>CAWASO010000025.1:0-473554 GCA_963784655.1 Vulcanimicrobiota bacterium | reverse complement strand
AGCTGCTGCACTTCGCTCGCTCCTTCGTAGATGCGCAGGGCGCGGATCTCGCGATACAGCCGCTCGGCGACCGTGCCGCGCTGGACGCCCAGCGCGCCGTGGATTTGCACGTTGCGATCGATCACGCGCTGGGCGGTCTCGGTCGCGGTGAGTTTGGCCATCGCGGCCTCGCGGGTGGTCGGCGCGCCCTGCACGTCACGCACCCAGGCGGCGCGGTAGGTCAGCAGGGCGCTGGCGTCGATGCCGGTCGCCATCTCGGCCAGCGCCGCCTGGGTGAGTTGCAGGTCGGCCAGCGCGGCGCCGAAAATCACGCGGCCTTTGCGCGCGCGAGCGCTTCGTCGAACGCGCGCCGGGCCAGGCCCAGCGCGGCCGCCGCGACGCTGGCGCGGAAGATGTCGAGCGAGCGCATCGCGAGCTTGAAGCCCTCGCCGCCCGCGCCCAGCCGGCGGGTGGCCGGGATGCGGCAGTCGCGAAAGCGCAGCGTCGCGAGCGGGTGCGGCGCGATCAGGTCGATGCGCTCGGCGATCTCCAGGCCCGGCGTGTCGGCGTCGACCACGAACGCGCTGATGCCGCGGCTGCCGGGCGCCTCGCCCGTGCGCGCGAACACGACGTAGAAGTCCGCTATGCCGCCGTTCGAGATCCAGGTCTTCTCGCCGGCGAGCACGTAGTCGTCGCGGTCGCGGTCGGCCCGCATCGCCAGCGCCGCGACGTCCGAGCCGGCGTCGCGCTGGAGAGCGCGAAGGCCGCGATCGCGCTGCCGTCGGCGACGCGCGGCAGGTAGCGCCGCTGCACCTCGGCGCTGCCGCCCAGCACGATCGGCGCGCTGCCCAGGCCCTGCATGGCGAAGGCGAAGTCGGCCAGCGCGTTGCGGCGGGCGAGCGTCTCGCGCACCAGGCAGACCGCGCGCGAGTCGACCGCCTCGAAGGCGCCGCCGTGCGCGCCCGGCACGGCGTAGCGCAGCCAGCCGTCGCGCCCGAGGTCGGCCACCAGCGTGCGGCAGCCCGCGTTGACGTCGGGGTACTCCTCGTCGCTGACGTGCTGCGCGGCCCAGGCGTCGAGCGCCGGGCCGAGCGCGCGGTGCTCGGCGGCGAAGAACGGCCAGGCCAGGAACGACGCGTCGGCCATCAGTCGCCCTCGAACCGCGGGGTGCGCTTCGCCGCGAACGCTTCGTAGGCGCGGCGGAAGTCCTGGGTCTGCATGCAGATCGCCTGCGCCTGCGCTTCGGCTTCGATCGCCTCGTCCAGGCCCATCGACCACTCCTGGTGCAGCATGGTCTTGGTCATCGCGTGGCCGAAGCTCGGGCCGTGCGCGAGCGTGCGCGCGAACTCTTGCGCTTGCGCGAGCAGCTCGCCCGGCGCGCACAGCCGGTTGAAGAAGCCCCAGGCCAGCGCCTCGTCGGCGGGCAGCGCGCGGCCGCTGAAGAGCAGCTCGGACGCGCGCCCCTGGCCGATCACCCGCGGCAGCAGGCTGCAGGCGCCCATGTCGGCGCCGGCCAGCCCGACCCGGGTGAACAGGAACGCGACCCGCGCGCCGGGCGTGCCGTAGCGCAGATCGGCGGCGAGCGCGAGCATCGCCCCCGCGCCGGCGCAGACGCCGTCGACCGCCGCGACGATCGGCTGCGGGCAGGCCCGCATGGCCTTCACCACGTCGCCGGTCATGCGGGTGAAGGCCAGCAGCTCGGGCATCGCCAGCGCGGTCAGCGGGCCGATGATCTCGTGCACGTCGCCGCCCGAGCAGAAGTTGCCCCCCGCGCCCGCCAGCACGACCGCATCGACGTCCGCGGCGTAGGCCAAGCCGCGAAACAGGTCGCGCAGCTCGGCGTAGGACTCGAACGTGAGCGGGTTCTTGCGCTCGGGCCGGTTCAGCGTCAGGGTCGCGACGCGGTCCTCGACTTCCCAGCGGAAATGGCGCGCTTCGTAGGGTGCGAAGGGAGTGCTGCGGTTCATGCGGTGGGGTCGCTTTCGCGGGCGGCGAGGTGGCGCTTGAGTTTCGCGAGCAGGCCGTGGAGCTGCTTGCGCTCGCGCTCGGTGAGCCCGGCGAACGTCTCCACGATCCAGTCCTCGTGGCGGCGCGCCATCTCGGTGAACGCGCGCCGCCCGGCGGCGGTCAGGCGCACCACCGAGGCGCGCCGGTCGCCGGGCGCGACCTTGCGCGTGATCAGGCCGTCGGCCACCAGGCCGTCGGCGATGCGGGTGATGTTGCCGGCGGTCACCATCATCCGGCGCGAGATCTCGCTCATGCGCAGGCCGGCCGGGCTGCGTTCGAGCTGGGAGAGGAAGTCGAAGCGCGGCAGCGTCGTGTCGAACTGCGCGCGCAGGTCGCTGCTGACCCGCCGCTCGATCAGGTTGGTGCAGGCCAGCAGCCGCAGCCACAGCCGGACCGAGAGGTGGTCGTCCTCGCTGGCGCGCGACTCGGTGTCGATGGGCTCGGTCACGGCGTCACCTCGCCCCCGTCGATCACGATCGCCTGGCCGGTGATCGCCGCCGCCGCGTCGCCGCACAGCCAGACGACGGCGCCGGCGACTTCCTCCGGTCGCACGAAGCGGCCTAGCGGGTTCTGCCGCAGCAGCGCGGCGCCGGCGTCGTCGCGCGTGCGGCCGGTGGCCGAGACGATGTTCGCCAGCGTGCGCTCGAGCAGCGGCGACTCGGTGAAGCCGGGACAGACCGCGTTCACGGTGATTCCCCGCGGCGCCAGCTCGGTCGCCAGCGCCCGGGTCAGCCCGATCACGCCGTGCTTGGCCGCGGTGTAGGCGCTGACGTACGCGCGCCCGACCAGGCCGGCGGTGCTGGCGACGTTGACGATCCGCCCGGCGCGCGCGGCGATCATCGCCGGCACGACCTCGCGCGTGCAGTGATACGTGCCGGTCAGGTTGACGCGCAGGATGCGCTCCCATTCGGCGGGGTCGAGCTTGGTGAACGGCCCGCTGCTCGCCATCCCCGCGTTGTTCACCAGCACGCCGATGTCGCCGTGCCGCCCGCATGCCAAGCTGATCGCGGCGCCGACCTCGTCGGCGTCGCTCACGTCGGCCGTCACGACGAACGCCTCGGCGGAGCGCGGCAGCGTTGCGGCGTGCGCGTCGAGCGCGGTTCGGTCGCGGCCGAGCAGGGTCAGGCGCGCGCCGCCCGCGGCTAGCGCGGTGGCGATCGCGGCGCCGATCCCGCGCCCGCCGCCGGTCACCAGCGCGTGCGCGCCGCGCAGGCTCATCGCGTCACCTCGCCCTCGGCGGCCGCCATCGCGCGGCGCAGCGTGCGCAGGTACTGGTCGCGCCCGGGCAGGTATTGCTGGGGCCAGGGCTGCTCGTCGTAGCCGAGCTGCGCCGCGGCGTGCAGGGTGAAGTAGGGATCGGCCAGGTGCGGGCGGGCCAGCGCGACGAGGTCGGCCCGCCCGGCGGCGACGATCCCGTTGACCTGGTCGGCGTCGGTGATGTTGCCGACCGCCATCGTCGCGATCCGCAGCTCGTTGCGGATCTTGTCGGAGAACGGCGTCTGGAACATGCGCCCGTAGACCGGCTGCGCGGCGCGCGAGGTCTGCCCGGCCGAGACGTCGATCAGGTCCGCGCCGGCCGCGTCGAAGGCGCGCGCGATCTCGACCGCGTCGGCGGGCGTGATGCCGCCTTCGACCCAGTCGGTCGCCGAGATGCGCACCGACGTCGGCAAGTGCGCCGGCCACACCGCGCGCACCGCCGCGAAGACCTCGAGCGGGTAGCGCAGGCGGTTCGCCAGGCTGCCGCCGTAGGCGTCCGTGCGCTGGTTGGTCAGCGGGGTGATGAAGCTGGAGAGCAGGTAGCCGTGCGCGCAGTGCAGCTCGAGCAGGTCGAAGCCGCAGCGCGCGCCCATCTCCGCGGCGCGCACGAACTGCGCCTTGACGCGTTCGAGGTCGGCGCGTGTCATCGCGCGCGGGACCTGGTTGCGCTCGCCGAACGGCACCGGCGAGGGACCCAGCAGCGGCCAGTTGTCGGCGCGCAGCGGCTCGTCGGCTTCCTCCCAGCCGCGCTGGGTGGAGCCTTTGGGGCCCGCGTGGCCGAGCTGCAGCGCGATCTTCGCGGGCGTGTGGGTGTGAACGAAGTCGACGATCCGCGCCCAGGCCGGCCCGTGCTCGTCCTTGTACATGCCGGCGCAGCCGGGCGAGATCCGGCCGTCGGGCGCGACGCAGGTCATCTCGGTGAACACCAGCCCCGCCCCGCCCTGCGCGCGCGCGCCGAGGTGGACGAGGTAGAAGTCGTCCGGCGTGCCGTCGCTGCACGAGTACATCGCCATCGGCGAGACGACCACGCGGTTGGGCAGCTCGAGCGCGCGCAGCCGGAACGGGGTGAACATCGGCGGCACGGGCCGCGCCGCGCCCGCCCGCTCGGCCAGCCACTCCTCGATCCGCTCGACGTAGGCCCGGTCGCGCAGGCGCAGGTTGTCGTGCCCCAGGCGCTGGCTGCGGGTCAGCAGGCTGTACGCGAACTGCTCGGGCTCGAGGTTGGCGTAGCGGGCCACGTTCTCGAACCACTCGGTGCTGTTGCGAGCGGCGTTCTGCAGCCGCAAGACCTCGACCCGGCGCTCGCTCTCGTACTCCGTGAAGGCGCGCTCGCGGTCGGGGTTGCGCTCGAGCGCGCGCACCAGGCCGATCGCGTCCTCGAGCGCGAGCTTGGTGCCCGAGCCGATCGAGAAGTGCGCGGTGTGGGCGGCGTCGCCCAGCAGCACCCGGTTGCCGTCGAACCAGCGCGCGTTGCCGACCTGCACGAAGCTCACCCAGGGGTTCTTGAGGTGCGCCGCGTTGCTCATCAGCCCGTGCCCGCCGAGATAGCGCGCGAACAGCCGCTCGCAGAACGCGATCGACTCCTCCGCCGTTGCCGTGTCGAGCCCGGCGGCGCGCCAGGTCTCCTCGCGGCACTCGACGATCACCGTGCCGGTGCCGGCGTCGAACTGGTAGGCGTGGACCTGGAACCAGCCTTGCGGCGTCTCCTCGAACGCGAAGGTGAAGGCGTCGAAGCGCTGGTGGGTGCCCAGCCAGATGTAGCGGTTGCGGCGCGGCTCGAGCGTGGTGCCGAAGCGCTCGGCGTATTTCTTGCGGGTCGGGCTGTTGGCGCCGTCGGCGATCACCAGCAAGTCGGCATCGGCGTGGGCGGCGTCGTCGGCCTCGCTCTCGAAGTGCAGCGCCACGCCCAGCTCCGCCGCGCGCTCTTGCAGGATGCGCAGCAGCCGCTTGCGGGCGATCCCGGCGAAGCCCTGGCCACCGGCGCGGATGACGCGCCCGCGGTAGTGGACGTCGATCGCGTCCCAGTGGACGAAACTCTCGACGATCCGCTCGTAGGTGGGCGGATCGGCCGTGGCGATGTTGCCCAGCGTCTGGTCGGAGAAGACGACGCCCCAGCCGAAGGTGTCTTCGGCGCGGTTGCGCTCGTGGACCGCGATCTCGGCATCCGGCCGCGCGGCTTTCATCAGGATCGAGAAGAACAGGCCAGCCGGCCCGCCGCCGATGCAGACGATGCGCACGTGGAAACCTCCGGACGCTTGCTACATAAATAGTTTAGAGGTGAAGCAAGATGGATGTCAAGCCGCGAGCGACCTCTTGCGAGGGCCGTAGCCCTTTTCGAGCTCCGATGATCGGCTACGAGAGCGGCCGGCGCTGCTTGGACCCGGGGCTTGCGCCCGGTCACAATCGTCATCCCGGTCCGACCGCCGAGTGGCATCTGACAGGCGGCGTCACGACGAATATCGGACATGGTACGCATGTGGGTGCCCCCGCGCGATCGCGGTCCATCCGCCAGCACACGACCGAAGGGTATCTTCTTTGCGCTTGTCTTCTTTGGCCCGGCTGTTCGCTCTGACCGTCACGACCGCGCTGCTCGCGGCGTGCGGCGGTAACGTCTCCAGCGGAAGTTCGCCCATCCCCGGCACCGGCGCGGCCCAGTCCGTCGCGCGGACGGTGTCGGCCTCGGCGCTCGCCGCCACCCCCACCCCGACCCCGAACCCCTGCTACTGCCCGCCTCGCCAGCGAATCTGCTCCGACATCGCCTGCCTCGCGCAGCCGCAGGCGCCGGCGAACGCCGCTTTGCCGGCCGACGCGCGCGCGGCCCTCGCCACGCCCACTCCCACGCCGAACCCCTGCTACTGTCCTCCGCACCACATCTGCTCTGACATCGCCTGCCTGGCACAGCCGCGCGGCCCGGCAAACGCCGTCCTCGACACCCGCTCGGCTACCGCCTCGAAACGCGCGGGAACGCCCTAACCCGCGCACCACCAGCCAGCCGCGGCGTTCGCGCCGCGGCTGGGTTCGGTATGTCGTCTATTCAGCGTTCGAGCAATCGAACCGCGCGTTCGACGGCGAGCGGAGCGGGGCGCCGCGTGGCGAGTGCCCAGCCGGCGTGGCCGAACGCCTCGCGCAGCGCCGTGCGCCCGGTTTCGTCGCGCAGCGCGCGCAGCGTGCGGCCGAGCGCGACGTGCAGCGGCCGGCGGCGCCAGGCGGTCCAGAGCGCGTTGCGGCGCTGCACGATCACCCGCCGGCGCGGGTTGCGGGACGGCGAAGGGTAGTGGTGCGCGATGACGTCCGGAACGTAGGCCAGCTCCCAGCCGGCCGCCGCGAGATCGAGCGCCAGCGGTTCTTCCTCGCCCCCGATGCCGTAGGGTTCGGGAAACCCGCCGATCTCGAGATAGGCGTCCTTGCGGACGACCGCGCCGCAGGCGACGAAGCCGAGCACGGCCGGTCCGGCGGCGGCCGGCGCCAGCGGCGAGGCGGCCATCTCGCGGCAGACCGGGTCGAGGCGCTCGTCGGGGCCGACCAGCACCGTGGCCGCCAGCACCGCCAGCCGCGGGTGGGCGTCGAGCACCGCGGCCGCGCGCTTGAGCGCGTCCGGCGCCCACCACGAGTCGTCGTCGGCGAACGCGACGTACGGGGTCGTCGCGAGGCGGACGCCGGCGGTGCGGCCCGCGGCGCCGGCGTTGCGCCCCAGCGCCACGACCTGGACGCCGGCCGCTCGCGCGACCGCGACCGTCTCGTCGGCCGAGCCGTTGTCGACGACCACCACCGGGTAGGGCGCATGGCGCGGGAGCGTCTCGCGCAGCGTCTGGGCGCGGTCGCGCGTGACGACCACGATGGTGACTGCTCGCTCGCTCAACGCCATGGGAACGCGTGCATGCCGTGCATGAGTGGGTTGTTCCCGTTTACCGGGGCCGGCCCGCGCAAGAGGTGAGGCGGGCCTCGGCGCCTCAGAAACCAGGCGGTATGCCTGCCAAACGACCAGGTGGCAGCCGGCGGCTGGACGTGCGTCTCCTGCCGACCTGGGAGCGCCACGCGCGCATTCGAGCGCTGTTCGAAGCGCTGGACGAGGGCGCGTCGCTCACCATCGTGACGGACCACGAACCGCGGCCGCTGCACCTGCAGTTCCAGAGCGCGTATGCGGGCCGGTTCATCTGGTCCCAGCGCCAGTTCGGCATCGGGCGGTGGGAAGCGACGCTGCGGCGGATCGCGCCCGCGCGAGAATGCGAGTCGGCCGCCGATGTCCTGCGGCGCTGCGCGGTCTTCGCGGACGGGCACGACGACACGTGCCGCGAGCTCGCCCGGCACGCGACCGAACGCACCTACGGCGAGGGCGCGCCGGTGGTCGAACAGGACGCGCGCTGGCCGTATCTCGGGTTGGTCCGGAGCGGAGCGCTGGCCGCGATCATGGGCTCCGCGGCCGGCCGCGATTTGCGCCTCTTCGACGTTCTCGCGGGCGAGACGTTCGGCGCCGTCGAGGTCCTCGACGGCGGGCGCACCGTGGCGCGTTTCGTCGCGACGGCCGCTCCGACGCGCGCGATCTTCCTGCCGCGGGGCGCCGTGCTGTCGGCGATGGCGAACGACGCCGCGTTCGCGCGGGCGCTGGGGGCGATATGCGCACAGCGCGTGCGCGCGCTCGCGGGAGGGTTCAGCGCGCACGTCGCGCAGCCGGCCGTCGTGCGCGTCGCCGCGGCGATCCTGCCGTACGCCCCGCCCAACGCCGGCCTCACCCCCGCCTTGGAGCCGCTGCCCCACATGACGCAGGCGGAGCTCGCCGTGATCGCGGGCACCGCCAAGGAAGTTGCCGCCCGCGCCATCGCCGAGCTGGAGGCGGCCGGCGCGCTCGAACGCCGCAAGGGTCACATCGCCTTGGTCGATCGCGAGCGGCTGCAGGGCATCTTGGAGCGGGGCTGAGCCGGGCGCGACAATGATTTAAGTCAATGCCGCCGCCCCGGGGACGGCCTAGCATGGCGAGTCGTAGGAGGGCGCACCAGGCAGATGGCGACGATCGCACCCGGGGCGGCGGCAGGCCCGCACCATGCCGTGTTGGACCACGTCCACCCGGAGCCCACGACGTTTCTGCGGAAGTACGTCTTCTCGCTGGACCACAAGGTCATCGGGATCCAGTACCTGATCACGGGCGGGCTGTTCTTCATCATCGGCGGCCTGCTCGCCGAAATCGTGCGGACTCAGCTCCTCACCCCGCACGGCGCGATCGTTTCGCCGGCCACCTACAACGCGGTCTACTCGATGCACGGGACGACCATGGTCTGGTTCGTGGTCATCCCGCTCTTGACGGGCGCGTTCGGAAACTTCGTCATGCCGCTGCAGATCGGAGCGCGCGACGTCGCCTTCCCGTGGCTGAACCTCGTCTCGTACTGGATCTTCCCGGTCGCCGGCATCTTGCTGTTCAGCTCGTTCCTGATCGGCGCCCCGGACGCCGGCTGGACGGAGTACCCGCCGATCTCGCTGCAAGGCCCGCCCGGCACCTCGATGTGGTGCTTCGCGGTGTTCCTGGTCGGGATCAGCTCGACCCTGACCGGGATCAACTTCACGGTGACGATCCTGAAGATGCGCGCGCCCGGGATGACCTTCACCCGGATGCCGCTCTTCGTGTGGGCGCAGCTCGCGACGTCGCCGATGCTGCTCATCGCCACGACGGCGCTCAACGGCGCGCTGGTCGCGCTGTTCCTCGAGCGCACCTTCGGCGTGCCGTTCTACGACCCGCGCCACGGCGGGTCGCCGCTGATGTGGCAGCACATGTTCTGGTTCTACTCGCACCCGGCCGTCTACATCATGATCCTGCCCGCGTTCGGCTTCATCTCCGAGATCCTGCCGACGTTCGCGCGCAAGCCGGTCTTCGGCTACAAGATGATCGCGTTCAGCTCGGTCTTGATCGCGCTGCTGAGCTTCTCGGTGTGGGCCCACCACATGTTCACTTCCGGGATGGTGCCGTGGCTGCAGCTGCCCTTCATGATCGTCACGATGGTCATCGCGGTCCCGACCGGGATCAAGATCTTCTCGTGGATGGCGACCCTGTGGGGCGGGAGCATCCGCTGGACGACCGCGATGCTCTTCGCAACCGGCTTCGTCGTCACGTTCACGTTCGGCGGCCTGACCGGGTTCTTCTTGGCCGCCGTGCCCACCGACTACCACGAGCACGGCACCTACTTCGTCGTCGCTCACCTCCACTACGTGCTCTTCGGCGGCTCGATGATGGCGCTGTTCGGCGCGCTCTACTACTGGTTCCCCAAGATGAGCGGGCGCATGTTGAGCGAGCGGCTCGGCAAGTGGCACTTCTGGCTGACCTTCATCGGCTTCAACGGCACGTTCTTGCCGCAGCACTGGCTCGGGCTGCTGGGCATGCCGCGGCGCGTCGCGATGTACGACCCGCAGTTCCAGTTCTGGAACCAGGTGTCGTCGGTCTCGTCCTACGTGCTGGCGGTCGGCATGGGGCTGATGTTCCGTCAACGTGCTGCTCAGCCTCAAGCTCGGGCGGAAAGCAGGCCCCAACCCGTGGGGAGCGCGCACGCTGGAATGGATGATCGACTCGCCCGCCCCGTACTACAACTACCGCACGATTCCGGCCGTCCTGGCCGCTCCGTACGACTTCGGCAACCCGCTGCCGTACATCGGCCTCGAGGCCGCGGAAGGAGCGGCCGAAGCGACGCCCACGCAGATCGCGCGGTGACGGCGGCGCGCCCGCCGGGGCGGTGGATTCCGCCCCGCGGGCTCGTCTTGGGTCAACTGGCGCACGGTGCATCGTGGGCCGTGCTGTGCGTGCTGGCGCTGCGCGGGCTGACCGGCGCCGGTCTGCCCCGGTTGGGCTGGCTCCACTTGGTCGTGCTCGGCTGGCTCACGATGACCGCGCTCTCGATCTTGGTTCACGTGATCCCGGCGTTCACCGATGCGACCTGGCGGGGAGAGCGGCTGGCCCGCGGCAGCCTGGCCGTGTACGCCCTGGGCGTGCTGACCTTGGTCGCCGGGTTCTGCGCGAGCGCGCCGCGGGTGCTGCCGTGGGGCGGTTCGATCGTCGCGCTGGGACTGCTCGGCTACGCGGTTCCGGCGCTGGTGACGCTGGCCGGCGCGTTTCGGCGCGACCGCGTCGAAGCCGCGATCGCTCGTGCGCTGACCGTGACGCTGGCGTTCCTGCTCGGTACCGCGGGGCTCGGCGTCGCGCTCACCTGGGCCTTGACCGGGCACGGAGCCTCGTGGGTGTTGGCGGTCGGGCCGCCGGTTCACGCCGAGCTCGGGCTGATCGGTTGGCTGACGCTGCTGGCGATGGGCGTCTCCGCGCGAACCGTCGGCCCGATCACCGGCGGGCGGTCGCGCCGCCCGGCCCGGCACGTGGCCGCCGGCGCCGGGCTCGTCGCCGGCACGATCGTGCTTGGAGCGGGGTCCGCGCTGCGCTCGCCGGCCGTCGTCTGGCTCGGAACGCTGGTGCTCGGCGCCGCCGTCGCCGTCTATGTCGTCGATCTCGCCGCGGTCTTGCGGCGGGCGACGGTACCGCATCGCCCCCCGCAGGCGTTCTTGGCCGCATCCGCGCTGTGGCTCGCCGTCGCGTTCGTCCTGGGCATCGGCGTTCTTCGCGGTTCGCCGTGGTCGGCGGCGTTCGTCTACGTGGTGGCGATCGGCTGGCTCGGGCAGATGGTGAACGCCAACCTGCACCACATCGGGATCCGCTTGCTCGCGACCGCGTTCCGCGGAGACGACGACGAGACCGGCCCCGGCGAGCTGCTCTGCGCAGCGCTGAGCTGGACCACGTTCGCCGCGTTTCAAGCCGCCGTCGTCCTGGGCGCCGCCGGACTGCTGGCGAGCGTTCCCGCGCTCGTCGCGAGCGCCGGGGGCGCGGGATTCGCCGGCTGGATGGCGCTGCTCGCGAACGCCCTCTACGCGGCTCGCCGCGCGAGCCGTCCGCCGGCCGCGATCTCGCTGCTCCGTGTCCGCTGATCCGACGCTCGCGCAGCTACGACCAGAAGGTCAGTCTCGGCCTAGAAGTGCGTACCGCACGAACGGCTCTCGATCGTCACCGAATCCCAGCTCGGCTCGAATCACGTCGGCGCCGAGGTTCTCGTCTAGCTTCGACAAATCCGGATTGAGCAAAGCCGCTTCCGCCGCCGTCGGACGTCGCTCGACCCGCTCGCGAGCGCACGCGACCCTCGGCTTCCAGCGCGATCAAGTACGCCAGCACCTGACGCCCCGCCGCGGGCCACAGCAGGCGGTCGACGTCGGCGTAGATGCGGGGCACCAGCTCCGGCAGCGTCGCCGGCCCTTCGCTCAACGCCGCGACGATCTGCTGCTCGCGGGCTTCGCGGTGCGCGATGTACTCGTCCAGCTTGCCGCGCACGTCGCGCATCTCGGGCCCGTGCCCGCCGTAGAGGGCGTGCGCGTCACCGTACTCGTCGCGCAGGCGGTGCAGCGTGCGCTGGTAGGTGCGCATGTCGCCGCCGGGCGGCGCGATCACCACCGTGCCCGTGCCGATCACGACGTCGCCGGTGAACAGCGCGCGCTCGTCCTCCAGCACGAAGACGAGGTGGTCGCGCGCGTGGCCCAGCGCGTGCAGCGCGGTGAACGCCGCATCGCCGTACGTCAGGCGCTCGCCTTCGGCCAGCGCGCGGTCGTGCGGAAACGCCGCGGCGGGATGGGCGAGCACGGGCGCACCGGTCGCGGCGGCCAGCGGGGCGGCGCCCGGGTAGTGGTCGGGGTGGCCGTGGGTGACCAGGATCGCGGCGTACTCCGCGTCGTTGTCGCGCGCGAAGCGCAGGAACGCATCGCGCTGCGCGTCGTCGTGCGGGCCGGGGTCGATCGCGACCAGCGCACGCGGGCCGACGCGCACGGCATAGCCGTTGGTGCCGTCGAGGGTCATCGGCGAGGCGTTGTTCGCGCGCAGGCGCGTCACGCGCGGGCTCAGGGTCACCATTCTTCGCTCAGTTCGCGGGCGGTGATGCGCTGACCGTCCTCGATCACCGGCGCGACGGTCACGATCGGCTTCGTGCGGGCGAACTCGAGCAGCGCGTCGACGGTGGCGAACGGCGCGATCCGCTCGAGGTGCTTGATGGTGGGGAAGATCAGGCCGATCTCGCCCCGTTCGTGCGCGGCGAGCGCGTCGCGCGGACGCAGCCAGCGGCCGTCGGTGACCTCGAAGGCGTCGGCCTCGGCGACCTGGTCCTGCGGCGCGCGCGCGACGAAGAAACGGGTGTCGAAGCGGCGCGCGTACTCACCCTTGGGCGTGATCCAGTTGGAGAAGTAGCGCAGGCGCGAAGCGTCGACCGCCACGCCGAGCGCGCGCAGCAGCGCACCGAAGGTCGTCTCGCCGGCCAGCAGCGCGCGCCGCGCTTCGACCAGGTCCCGGCCGTGGATCGCGCGGTCGGCGAACAGCAGGCCGACCTCCTCGAACGTCTCGCGCGCGGCGGCCAAAGCGTAGACCGGGTCCACCTCGCCGGCGCTACCGGTCAAGAGCTCGCCCGCGTCGGCGCGGTCGGCCTCGTCGACCCGGCCGCCGGGAAAGACGTAGAGGTCGGGCAGGAACGCGGCCTTGGCGCTGCGCCGCACCATGAAGACGAGCGGGCCGTCGGCTGCGTCGCGGGCCACGATCACCGTGGCGGCGTCGCGAATCTCGGGCTCGACGGGCGTCACCGGAACCGCCTCGGCGCTCCGCCGCGTTGCTTGCGTACCATGCGTCCGTCTTTGCTCGCCACCGGCGTCCTCGTCCTCGGTCTGGCCGCCCCGACCCTCGCCGGCGCCCAGTCGGCGCCCGCCCCGGCGCCGACCCCGATCGTCGTCCCGACGCTGCCGCCGGGCAACGCGCAGACCAACCAGATCCTCAACACGGTGATCGGGATCGGCTCGCAGATCATCCAGCGCCAGAACATCGTCAACCGCAACAACGCGCGCGGCACGGTCAGCTACTTCAAGCGCTTCGACATGCAGGTCAACTGCGGGACCAACTGCTACCGCAGCGTCCACCTGCACCAGGGCACGGTCATCAACCCGCGCGGCGCGACCCCCGGCCAGGGCGCCCAGGTCGACGTCAACGGCCGCGCCAACGCCGACGGCACGATCGAAGCGGACACGATCACCGTCCTGCAGTAAGCCCGCCGCGAGCGCGGCGGGGACAACGGCCGGTCGGGTGCCAACCGTCGACCGATGATTCGCCGTTGCTTTCTCGCCGCGCTCGTTGCTCTCGGGGTTCCGCTTGGGGCCGCCTCGCTGCCCGCCTCGGGCGCGCCGGCGGTCGTGCTGGCGACGACGACGAGCACTCAGGACACCGGGCTCTGCTCGACGTGCTGGTGCCCGCGTTCAGCAAGGCCAGCGGGTATGCGGTCAAGACGATCGCGGTCGGGAGCGGGGCGGCGCTGGCGATGGGCGAGCGCGGCGACGCCGACGTGCTGCTGGTGCACTCGCCTGCGGCCGAGGCGGCGTACGTGGCCAAGGGACGCGCGGCGTCGCGCGCGCTCGTGATGCACAACGCGTTCATCGTGGTCGGTCCGGCCGGCGATCCGGCGCACGTCCGTGGTGCCGCGACGGCGGAAGCGGCGTTCCGCGCCATCGCCCGCGCGCAAGCCGCGTTCGTGTCGCGCGGCGACGACTCGGGGACGAACGGCAAGGAACTCGCCCTCTGGAAGGCCGCCGGGGAGGCGCCGAGCGGCGCGTGGTACGTGCGAACGGGAAGCGGCATGGCCGACACGCTGCACGTCGCCTCGCAAAAAGCGGCGTACACGCTCAGCGACGACGGAACGTTCCTTTCGCAGAAGTCCACGCTCGCGCTCGTGCCGCTGGTCGAGGACGCGAAGGACTTGCGCAACGTCTACCACGTGATCGTCGTCAAGCCGCTCCCTGGCCGGGTCGCCAACCCGGCCGGCGCCGAGGCGTTCGCGGCGTTCGTCACCTCGCCCGCGGGCCAGGCGATCGTCGCGCAGTACGGCCGCGAGCGCTTCGGGCGGCCCCTGTTCGTGCCCGACGCGGGACACGGCGAGTAGCGGTGCTCGAGATCGCGGCGCTGTCGGTCGCGATCTCGGCTGCCGCGACGCTCGCCGCGGCGGCGTGCGCGGTGCCCGGCGCGCTGTGGATCGTCTACGGCCGCTCGCCGCTGCGCATCGCGCTGCTCGCGCTCTTCACGGCCGGGCTGGGGCTGCCGCCGGTCGCCGTCGGGCTAGCGGTGGCATTTGCGTTCTGGCGCAGCGGACCGTTCGGTTCGCTGGACCTGCTGTACACGCCGGCGGCGATGGCGCTCGCGCAGACCGTGGTCGTGCTGCCGCTGATCGGTACGCTGGCCGTGATCGCGCTGCGGGGCGGCGACGGGACGCTGGGCGTGCAGTTGGCCGGGCTCGGCATCGCCGGGCGACGCGCGTTCGCGCTGCTCGCGCGCGAGGTCGCGCCGGGACTGGCCGCGGCGCTGCTGGCCGGTTTCGGGCGCGCCATCGCGGAGGTCGGCGCGGCCCAGATGACGGGCGGCAACATCGAGGGCCAGACGCGCGTGCTCACCACCGCGACGATGCTGGCGGTCGGCAAGGGCGCCTTCGGCGAGGCGTTCGGGTACGTCGCGGTGCTGCTCGGCATCGTCGCCGTCGTCGCCGGCGTGGCGCTGGCGCTGCAGCGCCGGTGGGCATGACGGCTCGCGATCTGCTCGTGCGGCGCGGGTCGTTCGTGCTCGACGTGCCGGCGTTCGCGTCCAGCGGCGGCGGCACCGCCTGCTGGGACCCAACGGCGCCGGCAAGACGACGCTGCTCCTCGCGCTGCAAGGCCTCGTGCCGGCAACGGGGCGGGTGGAGCGGCCGGTTCGCTGCGCGGCGGTGTTCGCGCGCCCGGCGGTGTTGCGCGGCAGCGTGCTGTGGAACGTCGCGGTCGTCGCGCGAACCGTGCTGCGCGCGAGTGCCGGCGAAGCGGCGGCACGAGCCGCGGGCGCGCTCGCCGGCGCGGGCATCGCGGCGCTGGCGGATGCCGACGCGCGCTCGCTCTCGACCGGCCAGCGCCAGCGGCTCGCGCTGGCCCGCGCGCTCGTCGCCGAGCCGCAGGCGCTCTTCCTGGACGAGCCGTTCGCGAACGTCGACGCCGACGGCCGCCCCGAGCTGCGCGAATTGGTTGCCGCGTACGCCGCCCGCACCGGCTGTGAACTGGTGATGGCGACGTCGTCGCTCGCCGACGTGTTCGCACTGTGCCGCCAGGCCTTGGTACTGGCGCAGGGCAAGGTCACGTACGCCGGTCCGGTGGACCACCTCGCCGCCGCGGAAGATCGCTACGTACGGGCGCTGTTCGCTGAGACGGCGGAGGCTCATAGTTTCTAGATCAGCGGTGGCCATGGTGGTATGAACGGTTGGCCGGTTTGTCGCTGCGCCCGCAGCGCCGCGAAAACAGGGCGCATGGCGACCTGCCATGGGTCATTGCGTACGCGGTAGCGGCGTAGGTGCCGGGCGTAGCGCCCGCGCACCGTCAGCGGCGGGAACGGTCCGTACGAAGCGAACGGCGCGTCGGGCGGTGTTTCACCGCCGGAGTCGTTCTCGTGCATCACGGCGTTCAGCGGTCCGTCAGCGGCGGCGGGGTGTAGCGTTCGAGGACGATGCGCATGCGCACGTCGTCCTGGCGCAGCTCGACGTAGGCGGTGCCAGTCTGCCGCGTGCTAGACACGCGCAGCACGAGGGTGGCGAAGGAATCCTCGAAGACGGGCTCCAGGCCCAGCGGCGCCAGCTCCCGGGTCAGGACGCCTTCCATGCCCTCCCGGATGCGGAGCGCGGCGAGGTCGGCGCTGACTGGGTCGTAGACGAGAACACCCGAGTCGTCTGCCATGGGGTCAGGTCAAGCATCCGCAGCGCATTGAGCGGATGATCGATCGGGCGGGCGGCCGCGCGCAATATCCCATTATCGTGGCCCTGGGCCAGCCTGGGATGTCCCGCCCATGTCCCACCGTACGAGAGCGGCGTATCCCACCCGGCGAGGGCGGCGTGTCCCAGGTGGGCTATGTACGGGATACGGGTGGTCGACGCAACAGCGTCGTGGCGCGAGCTGACACGCCCGGTACTCAACTCCCGAAGGAGACCTCCGATGGCCCTCGTGACGCTTCTTTTTGTCGGTCCTCGTCTCGTTTTTGCTGCCCCTTGGCTCGCAAGCCGGATCGCACCGTGTCGCTCCGCTCGATGCGGTGGGCGGCGGGCCGATGGTCCATCCGTACGACGCGGTCGGCGGTGGTCCGATGGTCGTTCCACCTACGCATTGCAGCTCGAGAGCACGTCGCTCCGCTAATCGCCGCGCCGCGGCGTCGTGATCGGCGCCGCGGCGAAAGGCATGGACGTGCGGGCGCGGAATGATCGGGCCGCTGTGGGCGTCGATTCGTCCCCGCCGCGGGTGTTGTATGCGACTCGTCCCTTTCGCCTTGATTCCGTCCTCGCCGCGCAGCCCGTTGCTGGCGGCATACAACCTGTGGTCGCACGCGGATTTCGCCGCATGCCTGGCGGAGATCGAGCGGCTGCACGCGACTCTCCTAGGCGTCGATGTGGCCGAGGCGGCTCTCCTTCGTGCCCGCACGCTCCTCCGTTTGGATCGGGCGGCGGACGCGGTGGAGGCGCTCGACGTGGAGCCTTCCCTTTTGGCGGACGACGACGTGCGCTGTTCGGTCCAGGCTCTGCGAGGATTCGCGTTGGTCTCGGCCGGCCACTCCGACGAAGGAATGCGTTCGCTGCACGAGGCGCTGGCGTACGCGGACGCGCATCCTGTCGATGCGTCCGTCCGGCTCGAAGCCGTCTACCACATCGCGTTTGCGTGGTGGGTGATGGGCGACTACGTCCGGGCCGAGGCGGAGGCTTCGCGGGCGCTGGAACTCGGCGTGGACGGTATCGTGTCGCGGGCGACTGCGTTGCGCGGCGTGGATTCGCGTGGGGCGCTCGCAGTACGCGCAGGCGCTGCCGTTCTTCCGTGAGGCGCGCAGGGCGTTCACGTCGGTGAGCCGGGACGCGGCGTTCGAGGCATCGGTCGTGCACGCGCTGGCGACCTACGAATGGCAGTTGCTGGAGCACGATGGCGAGCCGTACTACTACGCCGACGAGTTGCCGCGCGTCCACGGTTCGTCGCTCGACACGTACCGTCTGCTGGTCGGTGTCGCCGATGCGTGGCGCGCCGCGTTGGCCGGTGACGAGCACCGCGCGGTGGCCTTCGCGGCCCAGACGGAAGCGAACGAGGTGTCCCCGCACTGGAGGGTGTTCGGATCGGCGACCCGGGCCGGCATCGCGCGGTCGTTCGGCCACGAGCAGTTCGCGCGCGCCCACCGCCGATGTGGGGTTCACGATCGCCACGGGATCGAACTGGTCGGACTCGCCGGGCGAGAGCCGCATGGCTCTGCTGTATGGCGCGGAGCGACTCGCCGGGCATGACGTGGACCGCGCGCGTGCGCTGCTCGGGGCATACGCGCGGATCGCGACCGAGGTCGACCCGCGATACGCGCGCGGCGCCCACGCCTTCCATCGGGCCACCGAGCACCATGCCCGCGGCGTCGTGGCGCTTGCCGCCTCGGACGTGCCTGCCGCCCAGACGCACCTGCTCGAAGCGCATCGGTTGTTCACCGCCGTTGGCTTCAGCTGGCGGGCGGCGGCCTCGCAGCTCGCGCTCGCGCGCGAGAACACTGCAACTGCACGGCGCGCGTACCGCACGCACGGAAGTTCGTGCTCGAACGTTTTCCGCGCTCGTACCTGGCGCGAGAGCTGCACGACCATGGGTTCCAGAGGCCCGGTTCCGCCCCGCAGTCGCTCACGCCCACCCACGTCGCGATCATCCGCGCGCTGTGCGCCGGCAAGTCCAAGCGCCAGATCGCGGAGGAGCGGCAGACCGCGCTGGGGACCGTGCGCAACCAGGTCAAGCAGATTCTGCAGCGGACGGACCTGCACTCGGTGGACGAGCTGCGCCGACGATACGGCGGCGCGTCGGCCTGAGGGGCCGGGGCGAGGGTGAGAAAGGCCTGCGGAGCGGGACCCCGCCCAGCAGTGGGATCGCGCAGCTCAGTCCCGCGCAGCGCCGGGTGATGGACGCCATCTGCGAGGGGCTCTCGACGGAGGACGTTGCCGCGCGCTTTGGGCGCAGCCGATGTCCGTTCAGAAAACGCATGTCGAACCTGACCGTTCGTATCGCCGGCGACGCTCGGCGGTACGTGGAATGAAAGGCAAGGCTACGGCAGCGTAGCCCAGGGAACAGAGCCTCTATTCCAGCGTTGAAGAAGCCTGCTCTATCGGTTCAGATGCGGGTATACTTTAGCCCCAAGCGACCAGGAAAAACCACGCTGTGCGCTTTACACCGAGCGCCGGAATGCTAAACGAATCGCTCCGCAACAACGGATGCCCGGACTCGTCTCTGGCGGCGGCGCTCACGGTACTGTCCGACGGCAAGCCGCGCAAGGCTGCGGAAATCGTAGCGGACGCCGTGAAGCTTGGTTTGCTTCAACCGACGACACGCGCAAACTCGATGGAGAGCAGCCTCAAGGATTACATCAGCCGTACCGTAGC
Source organism: Vulcanimicrobiota bacterium (assembly GCA_963784655.1). Classification (GTDB taxonomy): domain Bacteria; phylum Vulcanimicrobiota; class Vulcanimicrobiia; order Vulcanimicrobiales; family Vulcanimicrobiaceae; genus Vulcanimicrobium. The sequence goes on along the minus strand of CAWASO010000025.1, from coordinate 454,829 downwards.
GCGTGGCAACAAACCGTTCCTGGTTCAGAATCCCATCGGGCACCTGTTTCGGATCAACCACCCGGCGGACGATTGGCCCACCTTCGAGCTTCCGCCTCGGCCTCGCTACACCAGCAAGGTCGCGCTCGATGCGCTCTCCGAGCGTCTCCGGGCAGCCGCGGTGGGGCCCGATGCCGTCGCGTTCGAGCGCGCGGTGTGCGACGCATTCACGATGCTGGGGTTCGTGGCCACGCACATGGGCGGAAGCGACGCGCCGGACGGAACGCTGGACGCGCCGCTGGGACCCGTCGCGTACACGATCGTGCTCGAGTGCAAAAGCGCCCCGACCGGCGGCATCGTGAACGCCCCGCGGCCGGAAGAGCCGGCCAAATACCGCGACGCCCTGCACGCGGATTACGCGGTGCTCGTCGGCCCGGCGTTCGCGGACGGCGCCGGGCTGGTCAGCGAGATCATGCTGCACCGGGTCAGCGTGTGGACGGTCGACGACCTGATCGTTGCGATCGCAAACGATGTCGACGCCTACGAATGCCGAGACCTTCTCGTGCCGGGGTTCGTGCGCGACGGCCTGGGCGATCTCGTGTGGTCACGCGCGCACGGAAAGGAGAAGCGCGTGGCCGTACTGCGCGACATTCTGCGCCGCGAAGGTTATACCCAGCAGCGAAAGCTAGTCGGTCGCGCGCAGCGTGCCGACATGCCGGTGCTGACGCTCGATGCGGCGACCATCCTGGTCGAGACCGCCCTGCAGCGCGACGGCGCCACCGTGGGCGTAAGCCGGGCCGAAATCCAGCAAGCCATGTCCGAGCTGATTCACGCCGACGAGGCAGCCGTCGTGCCGGGCCGCGAAGGCATCATCATCCGCCGCGGCAATGGGTTAACGCCAGCCTAGGGATGCAGCTTCCGATCCCGGCGCTATCGGTTGACAGGGCACTAAAGACGTCAACCGATAGCGCCGATTGGGGACTCTGCGTGCGCCGGGCCCGCCTGCGCTTCCGACCGCCCGTCAGTCGTGCGGCGTTGCCGACGGTGTAGGCGACGCTGTCGGGTGCGGCGACACGGACGGGGTCGCCGTAGCAGTCGCAGTGGCCGTAGCAGTCGCCGTGGCGGAGGGAGCGGGGCACGGGCTCGCGCTCGTTCCGCTGGTGAACGCCCCGATCGGTGCCTTGACTTCGATGAGCCGCTGGTGCTGCGCGTTGAAGATTTCGATGTGCAGCCGGGCCGACGACGCCGCGACCGGGAAGTGCAGCGGCCCCGTGAACGCGCCTTCGAAGCGCACCCGGCCGGCGTCGTCGGAATCGCCGTCGCTCGCCTTCTCCTCGAACTTGATGGATGCCACCGAGGAATCGGTCGGGGTCAGGGTGAGCGTGCCGCACGCGTTGAGCAGCGAGAACGGGGCGTTGGCCGGCAAGACGTTGCCGTCGTTCGCCGTCACCGCGGTCACGTGGCCTTTGCCGTCCTCATCTTGAACTTCGTGCTCGGGATCGTCCGGATCGACGACGCCGTTGCCGCCCGGGTCGGCGGCGGTCGTGACGGTCACGGTGCCGTCGGCTTTGACCGTGACGAGCGCCGCGGTGTTCTGCGAGGTGGTGGCGATCGTCGTCGTGACGGTGAGCTGGCCGGCCTTGACGACGATCGTCGCGCCCGGCGCGACCGACACGGTGAAGGCGATCTTCGCGTGGCCGTTTCCGTCCAGCGTCCCGCTGCCGACCACGACGCCGTTCACGGTGACCGTGACCGGCGTGGACGCGAGGTCTTGCGGGCGGCGAATCATGGCCAGCGTTTGCGTGCCGGCGAACGTGATCCCGAGCGACTGCGTGCTCTGCGGGTTGCCGACCGGCGGGGGCACCGGGTTCTGTGGAACGGCCGACGTCCCGCCTCCGCCCCCGCCGCAAGCTGCGAGCAACGCGGCGGCGAGCAGGGCGGCGGAAGCGGTTGCGAGCCGGCGTGTCGACGTGCGCGTACTCCGTCGCGCGTTCGAAGGGTAGTGGTGCATCGATCGCTCCGTGGGTGAAGGGTGTGTTCGACAACCCTAGCCCAGCCGCATGAGCGAACGATGAAAGGAAGTGTAGCGTGGAATGCCTGGTTGGCCGGCGGCGCTCCTAGCGCGACACGTCGAGCGGCGAGCCGCGCGCGTAGAGCCAGTCCGTCTCGCCGTAATCGCGCGGATCACGGGCGGCGAGGGCGGCATTGCGCCGGGCGGCCCGCTCCAGCGGAACGTGCCAGTAGTCGCCCCAGGCGCGAGCCGTCGTCTGCACGCGCGCGGTGCGGGCGACACGGGCGGCCTCGTACGCGGCGAATGCCGCCGCGACGTCGGCATGGCCGGCCAGCGCGCCGCCCAGCGCGACGGCGTCCTCGAGCGCTTGCGCCGCCCCTTGCGCGAGATACTGCAGCATCGGGTGCGCGGCGTCGCCCAGCAGCGTGATGCGGTTGCGCGACCAGCGGCCGACCGGAAGACGGTCGAACATCGGCCAGCGGCGGTCGCGGCGAAACTTCGCCAGGGCGCCGCGGACCGCGTCGGTGCAAACGCCGAAGTGCGCGTCGAGCTCGTCGCTGGTTCCCCAGTCGTCGGAGTCCGGACGATACCGGTCGCTCTTGAAGACCGCCACCTGGTTGTAGAGCTCGCCCCGGCGCACCGGGTACTGCACGAGGTGCATGTCGGGCCCGGTCCAGAGCATCACGCTGTCCGAGCCGGCGCGGCTGGACATTTCCGCGATCGGGATGGCGCCGCGGTAGGCGACGTACTGCGAGCACAGCGGTTCGCCGTCGCCGATCAGCAGTTGCCGCACGACCGACCAGAGCCCGTCGGCGCCCACCAGCACCTCGGCCTCGTAGCGCGAGCCGTCGGCGCAGCCGACGTGCGCGCGGTCGCCCCGGTCCTCGACCGCGACGACGTGCTTGCTCGTCTCGAGCGTGATGCGCTCGTTCGCCCGGCACGCGTCGAGCAGGACCGCCAGCAGATCGCTGCGGTGCATCACCATGTAGCGGTGGCCGTAGCGGGCGCGAAACGGCGCGCCCAGATCGAGCGCCGTGACCTGGTTGCCGGCGACCGCGTCCATCCACACGATCCGCTCGGGAAAGACGGCGAACGGCTCGATCGCGCGCAGCACGCCCAGCTCGTCGAGCGCGCGCGCGGCGTTGGGTGCGAGCTGCAGGCCGGCCCCGATCTCGCCGAACTCCGGCGCCTTCTCGAGCACGTGCGCGCGCCGGCCGCGCTTGGCCAGCGCCAGCGCGGCGGCGAGCCCGCCGATGCCGCCGCCGGCGATCAAGACGGGGACGCGGGCGGCGGCGCTCATCAGACCCAGCGGAAGGTGCGCGCGCTGATCAGGGTGCCGGCGATCGCCCACAGCACGAGCGCCGCGATCCAAACCCCGTACTGCGCCAGCGGCGCGCCGGCGGTCGAGACGTCGCGGAACGTGTCGACGAACTGGGTCGAGGGCAGCAGCCGCAGCGCGGAGCTGATCGCGTGCGGAAAGCGGTCGATCGGCACGTAGGCATCGGACAGGAACGCCAGCGGCACGGTCAGGATCGAGGCGATGTTGTTGGCGCTCTCGGTCGTGCGGGCGAGCGCGCCGATGATCGTGCCCAGCGACACGAACGTCGCCGTGCCGAGCAGCAGGATGGCCAGGATCTCGAGCGGGTTGCCGATGATGCGAACGTGGAACAGCAGCGCGCCGGCCGCGATCAGGATCACCGCCTGCGCCGCCAGCAGCGCCACCCGGTAGGCGACCAGCGAGGCGAAGAAGACCCAGGCCGGGACGGGGGTCAGGTACACCCGCCGCAGCAGCTGCTTCTCGCGGAACGTGGCGAGCATGACGCCGACGCCCCAGAAGCCCGAACTCAAGACCTGCGCGCCGATGATCCCCGGCACGAGGAACTGCGCCGAGCGCGACGTCTTGCCGTCCGAGAACGCGAACGAGAACAGCACCAGGAAGAAGACCGGCATCGCCAGCGTCCAGAACATCATCTCGCCGTCGCGCCGGAAGTACCACAGGAAGTGCATCTTGGTCTGCACCAGGAACATGCGCAGCAGCGTCATTGGGCGTCTCCGATCGTCTCGCCGGTGATCGCGATGAACGCGTCCTCGAGCGTGGGGCGGTGCATGTCGAGCGACGCGATCGTCGCGTGCAGGGCGTTGGCGCGGGTGACGACCTCGGCCAGCGCCAAGCCGGGTTCGCCGCTCGTCGCGAGCTTCCACTGCGCGCCGGCCTTGGCCCAGGTGCCGAGCCGTTCGAGAGCCGCACCCGGTGTGAAGCCGTCGGCCGCGATGGTGACCGTCGCGTCGCCGCCGTAGCGCGCGACCAGCTCGGCCGGCGCGTCCTCGGCCACGATGCGCCCGCGCTGCACCACGCAGATGCGGTCGCTCAAGCGCTCCGCTTCCTCGATGTAGTGGGTGGTCAGCACGATCGTCTTGCCGGCCGCGCGCAGCCGCTCGACCTCGCCCCACAGGATGCGCCGGCCGAAGGCGTCCATCCCGGCGGTGGGCTCGTCCAGGAACAGCACCTCGGGATCGTGCTGCAGCGCGAGCGCCAGCGCCAAGCGCTGCTGCTCGCCGCCCGACATCTGGGCGATCTGCCGCTCGAGCTTGCCCTCGAGCCCGACCCGCTCCGCCATCTCCGCCGTGCGCGGCGCGATGCCGTAGTAGGCGGCGTACAGCTCGAGCACTTCGCGCACGCTGGCCTTCTCGGGCAGCGAGGTGGCTTGGAGCTGGACCCCGATGCGCGGCCGCAGCCGGGCCAGCCCGGGCCGGGTCGTCGGGTCGAGCCCGAGCACGCGAATCGTGCCCGCGCTGGGCTTGCCGATCCCGATGCAGCACTCCAGGGTCGTCGTCTTGCCGGCCCCGTTGCGGCCCAGCAGCCCGAAGATGGTGCCGCGCGGGACCGCGAAGCTCAAGCCCGCCACCGCCTCGACGGTACCGTAGCGCCTGACCAGCCGCTCGACGACGATCGCTTCGTCCACGGATGCCTGACCGCTCGCCGCTGCCGAGGTTTGCAGCCCAGGCGACCGCCCGGCACTGCCGGAAGATGCGGTGATGAACGGTGCGCTCGGGTTATTTCTCTCGCTGGCTCTGCTGCTCGGGCAGTTCTCGATTCCGATTCCGTCGCTGCCGGTGCCGCCGCTGCCGATTCCGGGCAAGCTGCCGCAGCTGCCCAGCGAGATTCCGATTCCGCCCCTGCTGCGCGACACGCCGCCGCTGGCCAGCTCGTTCGCCGACGCGAAGAACGCCGCGCCGTTTCTGGACGGCGTCTCGCCGCACACCTACGCTTCGCTGCTGTGGGCGCCGCGCAACGCGGGCGGCGACTTCGTCGTGCAGCCGGGCGCGTACGAGCTGGTCTCGCAGAGCTTCTGCCTCAACGCCGGCGCGCACGGGCCGGGCGGGAGCGAGACGTACCTCGGCGCGCCGCTGACCGGCTCGCGGGCCGACATCATCCACACCGTGCTCGCGCGCGCGGCCGACCATCCCGAGATCGGCCAGCACGCGATCCAGCTCTTGCTGTGGGGCATCACCTCGCGGGCCAAGATCGCCGATGCGAGCGACGACGTGCGGCGCGCCGCCACGGTGCTGCTCTCGCAGCACGACATCGACACGCTCAACGGCGGCGCGCTGGGCCGCATCCCCGACGTCGTGAAGCAGAAGTTCGTGGCGAGCCTGCCGGCCTCCGCGCGCGAGCTGTTCGCGGCGCAAGAGCAGGTCCGCGACGTGCTCACCCACGGCAACGCGTCGTACGAGGAGATCGCGCGCATCGCGGCCCCGCCGCCCGGGCCCAAGGCCGCCGGCTCGGTGCCCGGCCGCTGGTCGCTCATGCCGGCCGGCTACTACGTGCGCGCGGTGCCGTCGAGCTACTCGACCGCGCGCATCCAAGTGCTGGCTCCCGGCCGGGTGAACGTGAGCCGCGACGGCCGCGGCCGCATCGTGTCGTTCGGCACCGGCGAGCGCGAGAGCGTGACCATCGCCTACGACGATCGCACCGCCGCGCTCGCGGCCGGCGGCGCGAAAGCCTACGCGATCGGCGCCGTGCGCATCCGCCACCGCGTGCTCTTGCCGCCGCTGGCGATCCAGCGCGACCGCAACGTCGCGGCGCGCGGCTGGACGCTCGTCGGCGCGCCCGGCGCGAGCACGGCGGCTCCGGCGGCGTTCCCGGGCTTCGCGGCCCGCGCCCAGACCGCCGCGCGGCGGGCCCGCGGCGGCGCGTCGGGTGACGCGCTCGACCTGCTCTCGCTGGCCGACGCGCTGGGCGCGCTGCCGGTCACGGACCGGGTGTGGACCGAGGAGCTGCGCGGCACGGTCGTCGATCTCGCCGCTAGCGGCGCGGCGTACGCCGCCTGCGCGCAGCGCGGCCCGTGCGGCCGGCAAGCCGTGCTGGCCTCGGCGAACACCGTGCGCAGCGACGTCGCGCAGGTTCCGCAGATTCTGATCGGCGGCGCGGTCGTGCTGCTGTTCGGGCTGGTGTTCGTCTCGGACTCGCCCACGCAGCCGCTGGGCGCGTCGGGGCGGCCCAGCGCGTCGGGCACGCCGAGCGGCGTTCCGCCCCCGGCCGGCAGCGCGCCCGGCGGCACCGGCCCCGGGCCGAACGGCCCGCCCAAACCGTCCGATTACCCGCCGGCCGACAAAGCGCGCGACTGCGCCGCGGTGGCCTCGGCGATGCAGACCGACCGCTACATCCAAAGCCTGTACGCCGACCCCGGGCTGCTGGCGAAAGCGGCCGCGCAGCACTGGAGCGGCAGCCAGTACGACGGCCAGATCAAGTTCGAGGTCCTCACCCGCGCGGCCTCGCCCAGCGGGCAGCCGCTGGGCGCGATCGACGGCGTGTCGCCGGGCGGCACGACGGCCAGCATCACCTGCACCAGCACGATCGGCACCGGCGCGGGCGTCTCGCTGGACGAGTGGGCCAAGGGCGGCTATCCCAAGATCGTCTACGAGTCGGTGCAGGTCCACGAGAAGGTCCACGCCGACCTGTGCAACGCGCGCCCCGTCCACGACCGCTACGTTCCGGCGACGCCCGAGGAAGTCAGCGCGGAGGAAATCAAAGCCTACCAGGCCGCGATCGACTTCCTCCAGCAGTGGGCGAACCAGTACTGCGGGTCTTGACCGCCGGCTCCAACGAAAATAGGCCGCCGCCGTCATCCCCGGGTGTAGGCGAGCGTGGCTCGCAAGGACGACGGCGGCGGGCCGTGCGGCAACAGTACCACGTCCGCCGGCGGTCGCGAAGACCTACGTTCGTAGGTGCGCGGGCTACCCCGCGCGCAGGCCGGGCGCCGGCGGGCCGGTGATGCCGCGCCGCACGCACGCGGCGAACAGCTCGCGGTCGGAGTGCGTCCCGAACGCGGCGTGGAGCTCGGCGACGTACGACCGAACGCTGTTGTAGCGCAAGCCCAGCCGCGTCGCGATCTGCTTGTTGTCCAGGCCGGCGAGCACGAGCCGGAGCACCTGCCGCTTGTGGGGCGCCAGCGCGGCGGCGACCGGATCGTCGTACACCGCCAGCCAGCCGCCGACCCGGCGGGCCAGAAACGAGCGCGGAAAGTGCTCGCGCACGATCAGCGCCGCGGCTTCCAGATGGAACCCGCTCGGCGGCGTCCGCTGCTCGACGAGCGCCGGTCCGGCGGCGGTTTCCGTCGCGTCGAGCTCCACCAGGGCGAGCGCCGTGCGCCAGCGGTTCCCGATCGCCCGCCACGCGGACGCCGCGTCCGCCAGCAGCGCCCGCGCCTCGAGCCCCTCCCCGTTCGCGCGCGCGACGAGGCCGTGCACGTGCAACTCGAGCGCGCGCAAGCGCGGGCCGTCTTCCAAGCCGCCGTTCGGGCTGCGCGGGGGCAGCGCGTCGTAGCGCCCCACGAGCGCGGGGGCCGCCGCGGGCGCGAGCGCCGCGAGCACTTCGGACAGCAGCAGCAGCCCGACGCGCTCCTCGCCCGCGATCGCCTCCCAGTCGACGTCGCGCACGATCGCCTGGGCCTGCGTCGCGAAGTCGCGCGCGCTGCTGGTCTCGCCGAACGCGAGCGCCAGGCTCGCGCGCTGGGCGAGCGCCCAGACGCGCCAGGCGGGCGTCGGGGCCAGATCGTCCGCCTGGCGCATCAGGCCGAGCGCTTCGCTGGCGTCGCCGTCGAGCCCGTAGAGCCAGCCGTCCAGCGCCATGCGCTGCGCGCAGGCGGCGGAAGACCAGCCGAGCTGGACCGGCTCCCAGGGATGGATCCGCCGCGCTGCGAGCGCGCCGTGGCTGCCGGGCTCGTGGGCCGACCGCAGCGTCAGCTCGAGCGAAGCGACTTGCAGAACGGTTTGCTCGACCAGCGACTCGTCCCGCTTGCGGCAGCGCTTGTAGCGGTCGAAGACCGAGCGAAACAGGTCTAGCGCCTCGGGAAACCGCTGCTGCGAAACGGCGACGAAGCCGCGCAGCTGCGCGGCGCGAACGCCGATCACGTCGGCGTCGGCGGCCTCGGCCGCCAGCGCGAAGCGCAGGGCCTGGTCGTAATCGCCGCACAGCCAGTGCGCTCGGGCGCGCAAGAGCAACGCTTCTGGGCTAAGTCTGTAGTCGCTCCCCACTATACGACCCCGTGCGCACCGGGCCGGCGGACCGGTCGGCCGCGCCCGCGATGTGCGTGTTGCAAGGATCGGCGGCGGGGTTCGCCGCTCCTCCCGCGCGTATCGTCCGAGGTCTCACGAGCGCGGCGGGATCGTCGTCCAGGCCGCGACGATGCCGGCCGCGCGCACGAAGCGCCCGTGAAAGACGCGCGCGCCCGCGGCGCTGGGCGGTTCGCTGCCGGTCAGCCGGGCGACGAACGCGTTGTCGTGGGGATGCAGATCGACCGCGACGTCGCTGAAATCCAGGAAGGTCTCGGCCAGCGGAAAGTACGCCTTGTACACGCTTTCCTTGATCGAGAACAGCAGCTTGGGCAGATCCATCGCGATGCGCTGCTCGAGCGCCGCGCGGTCGCCCAGTTCCGCCTCGGAACAGATGCGCGCCGCGACGCCGTCGGAGATCGGCTCGTCGAGCTCCACGTCGATTCCGATTCCCGCGACATCGTGCGCGCGCGCGGCGACGGCGATGCAGTAGCCGCGGCAGTGCGAGATGCTGCCCGCGATGCCGGCCGGCCAGATGGGCGCGCGGCGCGGACCGATCGGAATCGGCACCGGCGCGACACCGAGCTCGGCCAGCGCCCGGCGCGCGTTGGTTCGGCCGGCGACGAACTCGTCGCGCCGCTTGGGCACCACCTTGCGCACGGCCTCGGCTTCGACCGGGAAGAGCTCGCCCAGGGCCGTCTCGATCGCGCCGCCGGAAACGGCGACCGCCGGCGGGAGCTCGCGCCGGATGGCCAGGCCGAGCTCGTCACGATCGGTGGTCATGCGGCCGGGTTCGGCGCGGCCGGGGCCGAAGCCCGGGCGGCCGACATGAAACTCTGGGCGCTCAGCGATCTCCACGTCCACTTCCCGCCGAACCGCGCCGCGCTGGCGCGGGTGCCCGCGCACCCGCAGGACTGGCTCGCGCTCGGCGGCGACGTCGGCGAGACGGAGGATCACTTGCGCGCCACGCTCGACGCGCTGGGGCCGAAGTTCGCGCAGCTGCTCTGGGTGCCGGGGAATCACGAGCTGTGGACGCGCCCGCGCCGCGAGGGCGTGCGCGGCGTGCGCAAGTACGAGCGGCTGGTCGCGATCTGCCGCGAGTACGGCGTGCTGACGCCCGAGGATCCCTACCCGCGCTGGCCCGGCGCGGGCGCGTTCCGCATCGCGCCGCTGTTCGTGCTCTACGACTACAGCTTTCGGCCCGACACCGTCCCGCTCGCCGGCGCGGTGGCGTGGGCGGCGGAAGCGGGCTTGCAGTGCATGGACGAGGTGCTGCTCGAGCCCGAGCCCTACGCCTCGATTCCCGAGTGGTGCGAGGCGCGCGTGCGCTACACCGAAGCGCGCCTGGCCGAAGCGGTCCGAGCGGACGACGCGCGGCTGGTGCTGATCAACCACTTTCCGATGCGCGCGCAGGACGTGCACCTGACCCGTATCCCGCGCTTCTCGATCTGGTGCGGCACGCGCGCGACCGCCGACTGGCACCGCCGCTTTCGGGCCCACGTCGTCGTCACCGGGCACCTGCACGTGCGCGACACGTCGTACGCGGACGGCTGCCGGTTCGAGGAAGTGTCGCTGGGCTACCCGCGCCAGTGGTCCGAGGAGCGTGGCATGGAAAGCTACATGCGCCAGATCCTGCCCGACCCGGTCCGCGCCTGAGCACGGTCGTCGTCGGCGCCGGCGTCGTCGGCGCGAGCGTCGCGTACCACCTCGCCGCGCGCGGCGCGCGCGACGTCGTCGTGCTCGACCGCGCGCCGGGCCCGGGCGCGGGCAGCACCGGGCGCGCGACGGGCGGCTTTCGGGTCCAGTTCGCGAGCGCGATCAACGTGCGGCTGTCGCTGCTCGCGCGCGAGAAGCTGCGCCGTTTCGCGGATGAGACTGGGGGCGATTGCGGCTACGTCGCGGCCGGCTATCTGTGGGTCGCGACGAGCGCGGCGGAATTGGCCGAACTGCGCGCGGCGCTGGCGGTGCAGCGCGCCAACGGCGTCAGCGACGCGCGCGAGGTCGGGGTGGGCGAGATCGCGGCGCTCAACCCGGCCCTGCGGCGCGACGGGGATCGTGGGCGGCACGTACTGCGCGAGCGACGGCTTCATCCGCCCGCTGCAGATTCTGGCCGGCTATCGCGCGGCCGCCGAGCGCCTGGGCGCGCGCTTCGTCTGGGAGGCGGCGGTGGCCGGCCTGCGGCGCGGGCGCGGCGGGCGCATCGACGCGGTGCGCACCGCCCGCGACGAGATCGCGGCCGAGCACGTCGTGACGCGGCGGGCGCCTGGGCCGGCGCGCTCGCGCGGCTGGCGGGCGTGGAGCTGCCGGTCACGCCGCTGCGCCGCCAAGTCGCCGTCACCGTGCCGACCGCCGCGCTGCCCGCGCTGATGCCGATGACGATCTACGCCGGCGACGGCTTTCCACTTCCGCGTGCGCGACGGGCGGGTGCTGCTGCTGCTGCCGAGCCCCGGCGGCGCCGACCCGTTCGACGCCGCGCTCGATCCGGCGTGGCTCGACGCGGTGACGCGCATCGCGCATGCGCGTGTTCCGTGCTTGCGGACGTTCCGCTCGACCGCGCGGCGTGCTGGGGCGGGCTGTACGAGATGTCGCCCGACGGCCACGCCATCGTCGGCGCGGCGCCCGGCGTGCCGAACCTCTACTTCGCGAACGGCTCGTCCGGCCACGGCGTGATGCACGCGCCCGCGCTGGGCCAGCTCGTCGCCGAGCTGATCCTCGACGGCGCCGTACGCGCGTTCGACGTCAGCGCGCTGCGCCCGGAGCGCTTCGAGCACGGAATGCCGGAGCGCGGCGGCGCTTTGCTCTCGAGACGCCAGGTAAGCGAAAACCGCTAGTTCTGTCTGCTTACCGGGCGAGTGAGTCGTGAGAACTTTACCGGACTGGGCATAGTGTCGATGTCTTCAAGCGAGTCCGGGTAAGGTAGCTTGTCCACGACCGACGACCTCCGAAAGCACTCCGGCGGGCCATTCCGGCCGATCGAGCGGGAGCGGCTGCTCGAACGGCTGCGAGGCAGCCGCCGCCTCTCGGATCGTCCTGCTTGCCGCACCAGCCGGGATACGGTAAGACGATCGCAGTGCGGCCAGTTGCTCGCACGCGCGGCGCGACCCGTTCGCCGAGTATTGCGTTCGGCCGGAGCACGACACGCTGCTTGGCTTCGTCCGCGGGCTGATCGACGCGCTGCCGGCCTCGCTCTCGACGCTTGCGCCGTACGCTGCTCGGGACGCCTATGCCAGCGCCGACCGCGACCGGCCGCAGCGCCTCGCGTCGTGGCTGGCCGCATCACCTGGCGGCTTCGCCGGTACGCACGCTGCTTCGTCGACGACGTGCACCGCATCGCCGGAGCGGAGCGAAAGCGCGGCCTTCCTAGCCTCGCTCGTCGCGATGCAGCGCACGCTCGGTCAGCTGGGTCTTCGCCGGCCGGGATCTCTCGGCCGCTCCCGGTTGCGTCGTGGGTCGCCTACGGGGCCGCCGAGCTTCCCGCTGGCCGCCGCCGACCTCAACTTCACCCGGGCGAAGGGCACGCGCTCGCGGCCTCGTGCGCCTCGGCGCTCTCGGGTGCATGACGTCGACTCGCTGCTGGGGATCACCGAAGGCTGGTCGACCGCGGTCGCGCTCGGCGTCAAGGCAGCGATGCGCGAGCGCGAATTCGCCGAAGTCGAACGACGACGTACGCTGGTCCTGGTCTACGCGTACCTCGCGGAGCAAGTGTACGGTGCGCTCTCCGAAGAGCAGCGCAGCATTCCTGCGCGAGACCGCCGTGTACCCGGTCGTCGACCTCGAGCATCCTCGGACATGGCTGGCGAAGAGCGGCGCGCCATGCTGGCCGAATTGCGCAAGCAAGCGCCCGTTCATCATCGACGAGGGGCCGGAACGGTTTCGTTATCACGATCTCTTCCGCGAGTTTCTGCTCGGACGAGCTGCAGCGCGGCCGGGGCAGGCGTTGCTCGAGGCGGCGTACCGTTCGGCTGCGGCCGCGCTGGAAAACGCCGGCCATGGTTGGCCGAGGCGATACTGCTCGTACCTGTGCTCCCGGAGACCGACACCGTCAGGTCGCCGGCTGCTACGCGCACTGGGCCGCGACCTTCGTCGAGCACGGCCAGGCCGACATCGTCGACCGCTGTCTGCGCGAGATCGGCGATCTTCGCCGGCGATGCGGCTCTGCTCGCGCTGCGTGCCTCCGTCGATGCGCTGTCGGCCGACTTCGGCGCCTCCGAGAGCGCACTACCGGGCGGCGCTGCGGCTCGCTGTCGGGCGACGACCTGGGCGGAGATCGCCTACCGCTTCGCGACCGACCTGCTCAAGCGCGGGAAGAGCGAGGCGCTCGACGTGCTGCGGACGGCCGCCGTCGAAAGCGACCGCGCCCGGCTCTGCAGGCCGTCGATTCACGGGACGCTGGCGACGGCGTTCGCGCTCCACAACGACGCCGCGTCGGCCCGCACGCACATCGAGGTGGCGCTCGCCGTCGCGGACAGCGGCGGTTCGACGCGGCAGCGCGCGCGACCGTGCTGCACCAGGCCAGCTATGTCGCCTACCAGCGCGCCGACGCGAAGGCGTGCATGGCGTATGCCGACTCGGCGGCGCACCTCGCCTCCAAGGAGGCGCTGCATGCGCTCGAGGCTCGCATCTACCGGGTCCAGTACGGCGCCGCGACCGGGCTTTCTCGACGATCGCGTGCAAGGTGCCGTGCTGCTCGCGCAGATGCCCGACGTCGCGCGGCAGGTCGGCGACGTCTATCTGACCCTGTGGGCGCTGGCCGGCTTCGTACGACGCTCGCGGCCGAGCGCGGCGACGAACTGCGTCGATGGCAGCCCTCGACGGCGAGATCGCCGTCTACGACGCGTCCGCGCGGCGCGAGTTCGACGACGAGCTCGCTTCGGCGCGCGCGCTGCGCTCGGCCTGGAGCGGCGACTTCGCCAACGCCGCCGAACTCCTGCGCGGCACCGAGACCGAGCGGCTTGACCGTGCCGCGCCGCGCGCTGCGCTGGGCCGAGCACGGCCTCTACGCCGCCGCTGCCGGTCTGCGCGACGAGGCTCTAGCCGGCGCTCGGCGATGCGATCGCGGCTGGTCAGCGATGCCACCCCGGTGACGCCCCACGACCGCCGCCGGCACGTGCAAGGGCTGGCCTATGCCGTCGCCGGCTATGCGATCCTCGGCCAGTACTCGCGTGCCAATGCCGCGCTGCGTGCCGCCGAGCTGCATCGGCGCGGCGTGCCGGCGCGCTATCGGCTCGCTGCTCGATGCGGTGCGCGGCTTCATGCTGCGCGCCGACACGGGTGACGACGAGTCTGTTCGAACGCGCAGTCGACGCTCTCGAGCACGACGAGTGCGGTGGCCTCGGCCGGTATGCTGCATTTGCTGCCCGTTCCCGATCAGCCCTCGGCATTCCGCCGTCGCCCGGCTGACGCCGGCCGAGATCAACGTCTTGCGCGCCATCGCCGTGCACGGCACCAGCGCGAGCGCCGCCGAGGCGCTCGGCCGCAGCACGAATACCATCAACGTGCAAGTCAAGTCGATCCTCAAAAAATTGGGTTGCGCGTCGCGCCACGAGGCGATCGCCTACGCGCGCGAACACGGTCTGCTCGCGTAACCATCGCATAACCAATTACTGGTCAAAGACCGCTTCGGTCTCCGGCCCGTATCCTGAGAGCGTCGTCGGTTCGCCGACCCACCGCCAGCGACGAAGAGGTAGACGACGTGCAGCAGTTCCTGACTTGGTTCCTCGCTAGCTTGCTCTTCGCCCAGCAGGCACCCAGCTACGAGCTCCACGCGGCGAGCTCGCACGCGCCGTGCGCCGCCTCGGCCGCGGCCGCGCACGCCGCCGCCGTCCGTCCCAACGACAGCCCGCCGATCCTGCCGTAAGGCAATCGCCTGCCCCGCTGATCGCGAGCCGACTCACCTCCACCAACACGACCACTCGCATCACACTTCCGAACGAGATCAGCCATGGTCCGTATTCTCGACCTGGCCCATCTGGACACGACGATCCACGACGTTTCCGACCTCGCCGGCAGCAGCCTCGCGAGCATGCAACTGCGGCAGCCAGCAGGACTAGTCTTACTCCCCATCACCGCATCCACACTTCGCAAGGAGATCACTATGATCCGTATCCTCGAACCTCGCCCATCTCGACACCACGACGATCCAGCGACGGCATCGGCACCGTCAGCACCGGCTGCGGCACTCGCCGAGCCATCAACTGCGGTAGCCAGGTCTAGTTCCGACTGGTGTCTCGGCCGGGCTTTCCGAAGCCCGACCGACACCGCCGGCTCTCCGGCGCGCTCACCCGATCGGAGAAATGCTCGATGGAGCAGTCCGCTACTCGTCCTGCCGGTGACCGCGACGGCGTTGCTGCAGCGAGCGGCTCCGCGAGAAGCCCCCGCCCTCGCTCGGCTGTTCGCCGTTGTCGCCGCTGGCCGCGCTCGGCGCCGTCCCGGCGTTCCTCACCGGCCGGCTCGTCGACGGCGCTCTGAGCCAGCCACGATGTCCGCGCGCTGGTGCTCGATACGGCCGGGATGGTCGCCGCGGCCCTGGGCGCCGCGCTGCTCTCCGTCGCTCCAGGGCCGCACGAGCGTCGCGCTCGTGCAGCGCATCGTCATCGGGCTTGCGCAAGCGGCTCGGCCGTTCACGTCGCGCGTCCTGCCCTATGCCTTCTTTACCGAGCAGCGCGCGGGCGAAGTGCTGAACCGCGTGACCAGCGACGTCGATTCGCTCGGAGTCGCTGAGCGCATGAGCTTGAGCATCAATCTTCTCGCCAACCTCGCGACCGTCGCCGCGCCGGCCGCCATGCTCGTTCGTCATCGACGCGCGGCTCGCGCTTGATCGACCCTGCTGGTCATGGCCCCGTTCCTCGTGCCGCTGCGCCCGCTCTCACGCGCGCTGTACGCAGCCAGGGCCGCCATCCGGGCCTCGCGCGACGGGGTGAGCGCCGCGATGTACGACCTGGTGTCGCTCTCCGGCGCGTTGCTCTTCAAGCTGTTCGGCGCGCCCGGCGACGCCGGCGCCCGCATCGAGCGCACCGGCGGCGCGGTCATGGCGGCCGAGATCGGCCTGGCTCACGACCAACCGCTGGTACCTCGCGGCCTGCTCTCGGTGATGATGGCGGTGTCGTCGGCCCTGGTCTGGCTGCTCGGCGGCCTGCTCGTCGCGCGCGGGAGCGATGTCGGTGGGCGCGCTCATCTCGTTCATCGCGCTCCAGGCGCGGCTCTTCGTTCCGGTCGGCGTCGCTGGCCACCGCGCACGCGCAGCTCACGATGGCGCGCGCGGTGCTCGACCGCATCGCGGCGTACCTCTCGCTCGCCGACCGAGAACGACCGGGCCGCCGGTGCGGTGGCGCTGCCGCCGGGCGGCGGCGCGATCGAGCTGCGCAGCGTCTCGTTCGCGTACGAGCCGGGCGTGCCGGTCCTCGCACGACGTCTCGCTGCAGCATCCCCGCCGGGCGCACCGTCGCGATCGTAGGCGCATCCGGGTCGGGCAAGAGCACGATCTGCTCGCTGCTGCTCAAGCTCTTCGAGCCGTCGGCGGGATGCATCGTGGTCGACGGCGCCGATCTCGCCCGCACGACGATCGCCTCGGCCCGCGACGCGATCGGCCTCGTGACCCAGGAGACGTATCTGCTGCACGACACGATCGCGAACAACCTGCGGTTCGCCAAACCGGCGGCGACCCAGGCCGAGCTCGAGGCCGCCGCCCGGCGGGCCGACATCCACGAGTTCATCGCCGGCTTGCCGGACGGCTACGAGACCGTCGTCGGCGAGCGCGGCTCGAAGCTCTCCGGCGGCCAGCGCCAGCGCCTGGCGCTAGCGCGGATCGTCCTCAAGAACCCGCGCGTGCTCATTCTCGACGAAGCGACGAGCGCGCTGGACGCCCACACCGAGCAGCGCGTGAAGGACGCCTTCCGCGAGGTGATGCGCGAGCGCACCGGGATCATCGTCGCGCACCGCCTCTCCACCGTGCTCTCGGCCGACCTCGTGGCCGTCTTGGACCGCGGCCGGATCGTCGAGGTCGGTCCGGTCGACGACCTGCTGCGGATTCCGTCCGCCCTCACGCGCCTCTTCCCCGAGATCGGCGCCAGCGCCGAACCCGTCATTCTCCACGGGAGCGCCACCGATGCGTACTAGACCCAGCCTGCTCGAACAGATCGCCGGCGGCGCGTTCTACGAGCCCCCGGACCGCAAGCCGGCCAAGGAAGAGGATTTCATCGCCTACGCCGCGCGCGAGCTGCCGCCGTCGTGGTGGCGCGCTGCGCAGCGGGCATGTGGTACCATCTGCGGCTCGCCGAGCGATCCGAACCGCCGGCACGGCTGGAAGATCCACCTCTCGGCGACGCCCGCCAACGCCGGCACCGTGCTCGAAGCCGCGCTGCCGGTGTTGCTCGCGCACGGGACGTCGTTCAAGTTCACCGTCGACCGCGACTTCCTGATGCTTCTCGCTGAGCAAGACGTGGCAGCGCGGCGGGGCCGGCAAGTTCATCACCGCCTACCCGCACGACGACGCCAGTTCGTGGCGCTGATGGAGGCGCTGCACCCCGCGACGGCCGGTTTCGAGGGCCCCTACATCCTCTCGGACCGCCGCTACAAGGACAACCAGCGTCCTCTACTACCGCTACGGGTCGATCTTGCCGGTGGAGCGGCTGCGGCCCGACGGGACCCGAGTCGGCGTGCTCGACGGCCCCGACGGTCAGCGAGACCGTCGACGAGCGCAACGCGTACTTCTCGCCGCCGGCCTGGGCGAGCGACCCGTTTCCCGCCGATGCCGTGCGGACGAGGGCGAGCCGGGCACGCTCAAGGACGGCCGCTACAAGATCGACCGAGGCGCTCACGTTCAGCAACTCGGGCGGCGTCTTCGTCGCGCACGACCGGCAGACCGGCGCCAAAGTGCTGATCAAGGAAGCGCGGCCGCTGGTGTCGTGGACGTCGCGAGGCAGCGACGCCCGCAGCGATCGCTGCGCCGCGAATACCGCCTGCTGCAGGTGCTGAGCGGCAGCGGCGTGACGCCCGAGCCGGTCGATTACTTCGTCGACTGGGAGCACGAGTTTCTGGTCGAGGAGTTCATCGCGGGGACCTCGCTGAGCAGCCTGACGGCGGTCGATCCGATCCTGCTGCGGACGCGGCCGACCTGAGGCCGAGTGGGCGGCGTGGTACGCCGCCTTTCGCGGGCTCTTCACGCGGGCCGCGCGGGCGCGTGCAGCGCGTCCACGAGCGGGGCGTGCTGATGCTCGACCTCGCGCCGGGCAACATCCTGGTGACCGCGACGGCGAGGCTCAAGCTGATCGATTTCGAGACGGCGAGCGAGATCGGCGTGGACGCGCCGACCGACGCTGGCACGCCCGGGTTCCGCGCGCCCGAGAAGATGCTGGCAGCCCGGCGGCACGATCGCCGTCGGACTACTTCTCGTTCGCCGCGGTGATGCTCTCGCAGGTCTTCCACGTCAGCATCGTCTTCGAGCTGGACCGCAGCCGATCGCCGACATCGCTGCGCGAGGTGTGCTGCCGTACGCGCGGCTGCCGGTCACCCGTCACCGAGGCGATCGTGGCTGCGTTCGCCGTCGATCCCGCGTCACCGCACGACGCTCGAGCAGCTCGTCGCCGTGCTCGACCGCAGCCCGCGCATCGCGCCGCACGCGCCGCCAGCCGGCGCGGACGGACCGAAGCGGCGAGCGAGCGCATCGCGCGCACGCGCGACCGCCTGACTCGATTACATGCTCGCGACCGCGACGCCCGACCGCGACGACCGGCTCTTCCCGAGCGACTTCCGGCTGTTCCGCACGAACCGCTTGAGCTTGGCGTACGGCGCCTCCGGTACGCTTGCCGCGCTGCGCCGCATCGGCCGCGCGACGCCCCAACGGCTCACGGACTGGCTGCCGAGCGGCTTCCCGGCGCCGACCGCTTCGCGCCGGGTTTCGGCGTCGGCCAAGCCGGATCGCCTGGGCGCTGGCGCGAGCTGGGACTCGAGCGCGAGGCGGCAGACGTCTGCTGCGCGCGGGCGCGCGGCATCCGCTGCTCGATACGTCGCCGAGCCTGTTCAACGGGCAGGCCGGCTGGGGTCTGGCGAACCTGCGCTTCTTCCTCGCGTCGCAGGACGAAGAGTTTCTTGCCGCCGCGATCGCCGTCCGCCGACCGGCTGACGGACCGTGCGCGCACGGGACGATGCTCGGGCGGCCGTACTGGACCGAGGACGGCAGCGCCGATGGACCGCTCCACTATGGCCTGCTGTCATGGCGGCAGCGGGATCGCGCTCTTCCTGCTCTACCTGGCGCTCGCGACCGACCAACCGCGCTTCCTCGAGCTGGGCCGGCGTGCGCTCGACTTCGAGATCGCCCAGAAGCAGCCGACCGCGGACGGCGGCGCGTCGTGGCGGTACCGGACCGACTTCGAGCCGATCGTGTCGCCTACTGGGAGTACGGCGCGGCCGGCGTCGGCGCGGCGGTGCTGCGCTACGGCGCCGTCACCGGCGTCGGAGTGCTACCGCGAGCTCTACGAGGAGATCTTCATCGAGACCGATCGCAAGTACACGTACATCCCGGGCAAGTACAACGGCATCGCCGGAATCGGCGGCGCGCACCTCGACGCGTTCCGCCTCACCGGTGATCGCGCGCTATCGCAGCGCCGCGCTCAAGGCCTTCGAGGGCATCGCGGTCTTGCGCGTCGAGCGTCCCGAAGGGCTGGCGCTCCCGGGCAGCGTCGCACACGAAGATCTCGAGCGACTGGGGCTACGGCCTGGCCGGGATCGCGCTGTTCTTCGACCGCCTGCTCTCCGGCGCGGCCTCGGAGTTCCTGCTCGACGAGCAGCTGCTGCGCGCGGTGCCGCCTACCAAGGTCCCCGCTTGAGCTTCACTTGCTCGCGCGCCCCGGCGCTGAGCCGTTTCCAGCGCTCGCGTGCGGCGGCGTGCGCGCCGGCATCGACCTTGCGCTCCAGGAAGGCCTGTTCGCGCAAGAGCTTGCGGTAGTTCTCCAGCCGTGCCGCGTCGAGCGAGGCGCCGACCGCGGCCAGCACCGCGCAGCCGGGTTCGCCGGCGTGCGCGCAGTCGCCGAAGCGGCAGTCCCGGGCCAGCTCGGCGATATCGGCGAAGGTCGCGTCCAGCCCGTCGCCGCCCGGCCAGAGCTGCAGTTCGCGCATGCCGGGCGTGTCGACCAGCACGCCGCCGCCGGGCAGGAGGATCAGCTCGCGCGCGGTGGTGGTGTGCTTGCCGCGCTCGTCGCCCGCGCGCACCTCGCCGGTCCGCTGCCGCTCGCCGCCGACGAGGCGGTTCACCAGCGTCGACTTGCCGACGCCCGACGAGCCGACGATCGCCACCGTGCGGCCCGGCGCGAGATACGGCCGCAGCGGCTCCAAGCCGTCGCCGGCCAGGCTCGAGATCGGGTGCACCGGGATGCCCCAGCCGGTCAGCCGCAGCTCCTCCATCACGTCGCCGACGTCGGGGCGGAGATCGGCCTTGTTGAGCAGGATGACGGGCTGGGTTCCGCTGTCCCAGGCGAGCGTGACGTAGCGCTCGATGCGGCGCAGGTTGAAGTCGCCGTCGAGCCCGCTGACCAGGAACAGCACGTCGACGTTGGCGGCGATGAGCTGCTCGTCGACGCCGCTGCCGGCGGCTTTGCGGACGACGGCGGTCGCGCGCGGCAGCACCGCGTGCAGCACGGCGCGCTCGTCGGCCGGCGCGTAGGCGACCCAGTCGCCGACCGCCGGCAGCTCGCCCGCGCTGACGGCGGCATGGCGGAGTTTACCGCCCAGGACGGCGACGCGCTCGCCGTCCGCGGCCAGGAGCCGGTACGCGCCGCGGTTCTGCGCGCTGACGCGGCCGGGAAAAAGCCCGGGATACCGGGCGGCGAGATGCTCCGCGCGAGCGGAAGTCCATCCCAGGGATGACAAATCCACGTTGACGTCCTCGTCGGTGTCTGCATGCGAAAAAGCGCAGACGCGCGGCGAGGCGTGCGGGGGAGCTCCTTAGCGGAGCACCGGGGAGGGCACGCGAGCGCTGCGTCCGCGCGAGGCGGCGGTGGTTGAAGCAGTCATAGGACTCGGCCCTCCTTTCTGTGGCGGTGACGTTGTCCGGCGGCGCGCGCCGTCCCTGCGCGGCAAGCTACGGATGCTCGAAGAGCCGGAGGCTCAGGTCGACACGGCGTCGCCGCGCACCGCCGCCTCTATCGTGGCGACGTCGATCTTCCCCATCTGCATCATCGCCTCGAACGCGCGTTTCGCTTCATCGCCGCCCCTGGCCATCGCGTCGGTCAGGACGCGCGGCGTGATCTGCCACGACAGACCCCACTTGTCCCTGCACCAGCCGCACTCGCTCTCTTCGCCGCCGTTGCCGACGATCGCGTTCCAATACCGATCGGTCTCCGCCTGGTCGTCGGTGGCGATCTGAAACGAGAACGCCTCGCTGTGCTTGAACATACTCCCGCCGTTGAGGCCGACGCACGGCACGCCGCACACCGTGAACTCGACCAGCAGGACGTCGCCCGCCTTGCCGCTCGGATAGTCGGACGGCGCCCGGTGCACCGTGCCGACCGCGCTGTCGGGAAAGGTCTGGGCGTAAAAGCGCGCGGCCTCTTCCGCGTCATGGTCGTACCACAGGCAGATCGTGTTCTTCGTCATCGTTGTACCTCGTACAGACGTTCTGGCCGGGCGATCCGCAGCTGATCTCCGACGTGCGCGGTTTCGTGGACTTTCTCTACCGTTCGCCGGTCGCCTTCGGCCCGAACCGCCACGTTTGAGGAGAATCGACAACCGCGCCTCGCGGGCAGAAACGGAGGGGGCTCGCGAGCAGGCGTGGACGATGCGGCGCGAATCGACGGCGCGAGAACGTGGAAAGGGGGAGGGTGGACATTGCGCAGTTGCGCCACGACCTCGCCGTTACGTTCGCGACATTCGAGGCCGCGCACATTACCGGGGGCGTAGTCGACGGAGCGAACTGGCCCGGCGTACGCATCCGGGCCAGCGTGGATGACGGCAGACGGCGCGGCGACTACGAGTGCGCGTAGTCAGTAGGCCGCACGGTGATCCGGAACGCCTCATGCTTGCGATTGTATGGCAGCAAGACGATCTTCGCCGGAACGAAATCTGCCGGAACGATGAACATGATCTGTTCCTTCCACTGACCGCCCGGCGGAACGCCGTAGACACCACCGACCGGCTTGAGTTTGTCCGGCTGAGCCTGCAACGTATCGCCGTCGGCGCTGACGATCGACGCGATGAACTGTGTCATATCGAAGGCATGTGCCGTCCCGTTACTGGCCGATGCCGTGAAAACGATCCATTTCTGGCCGGATGCCGCCGTGAGCCCGTCCGAGTCTCTCGCATCACGGATTTCTCTCGGGAGTAAACGTACTTCACCGTTGAACAGTTTTTGACCGAACGTGCCGGCCACGCCGGCTGCTTGATTTGCACCTCCGGGCACGGGCGTCGCGTGCGCGGTCGATGCGGCTGCGCCGGCGCCGGCGCCGAGCAGCAAGATGAGGGCGAAGAGTGGACTCGTGCGTTTCATCGAAGCCTCCAAAAGCGTGTCCCGCTGAGATTAGCGCTTGAGCGTCCAACGATCGTCCAATCGGCCGAGCACCGCGTGGTTCATCCCGTCGCAAGGGCGCATGCCGTTCGGACACGCTGCTTTGGACGCGCGGGGGACGGCTCGGCGTTACCGTGGGAGCATGGAGAGCGATCGTCCCGAACACGGGTTTCTCGTTCGGACTTGGTGCGAAGCCGGAGCCGCCGGCGGGCGCGCGGAGTGGCGCGGGTCCGTCGAACACCTCTCCACGAAGCAACGACGCTACTTCAGAGATCTCTCGGATCTGTGCGCGTTCATTCTCACCTACCAACTAGCGGAACATCGCGGGAAACAAACGTAGCGCACGAGCCGTGCGCCCGCTTTTACCGTTTCGACGCCGATGCGGCAAGGCTCCGCAGCTTCGCGATGTCTACCGACCGAAAGGCCTGTTCCGTCGAAGGCATGCCGAGGCCGTCGCTCTCGACCGAGACGACGAATCGATCCGCAACGAGGCCGAGCAATGCAGCATGGTTTCCGGCATTGGCCCAACCTTCGTGGACCCGCACGCCGCCGAGCTCGACGTTGCGTTGATAACCCTCGTCATTTTCGCTCGTTACCGCGCCCATCGCGAGATCCATGACGGTGGTCAGGCCCGTCATGTTCGCCCCGTCCGTCACCTCGATGTTAACCGCTCCCCGGCCTGGCCGAGCATACGTCGCCGAAGCCGACGTGCCCGAAATCCCCGAGATCGACGTCTTGGAATTGTGGACGTTCGAGCGCGCGAGCGCATCGACGGCCGACGGCAACACGGTCGCCAGAACCGCGCGCGGGACACTGTCGACGTGCGACTTCCCGCCTGTGACGAACGCTTTAAGCACCGCAATCCCGTTCGCGGCCCCGCGAACAGGATCGGGCGACGCGCCGGCCGGTCCGGGATCGGCTTGCTGTGCGCTAGCGACGACGTTTCGAGCCACGGATACGACGCGCTCGCCGCGAGCCAGCACCGTGTGGACGGCGTGCACCGCGAACCACGTCGCAACGCCGCCGGCCACGATCAGCACCGCGAGCAACGCTCCGCAGCCAATCAGCAATGATTTGGGGACGAGATTCCCGCCCGGCGGCTGCTGCATTGATAAGTCTCCTAGCGTATGCGAGCGCGCGAATCAAGTCATCGCGGCAGGTACAGCATCTCACGTGGCCTTATTTTGGAATCTGCGGCGGTGCCTGTGCGTTCTCGTCGTTCGCGGCGTCTCGATCGGACGGCGTGACGCAGACGACGTCGCCGACGTAGGCTTCGCGCCACACATACCCCGACGCGCAGGTGGTCGGCCCGGACGTATGGTCAGTTTGGCTGACGTGCGCAGCCGCCGCGGCATTTTGCGCGGCCGCCTTCTTCCGCTGCAACGGCGTCACGCAGACGTGATCGCTCGGTGACGCCTCGCGCCAAACGTATCCTCCCGGGCATACGAGGCTCGGCTTTCCCGTGGTTTTGATTGGTTTTGCCCGCGCCGGCTGCGCCTGGCTGTTTTCAACGGCTGTTTCCGCGCGATCGGCGCAATCCAAGCCCAACGCGTTGACGTCTCTACCAAAATGACCGTTAAACCCGTTCGCCAATTCGCCGGCCTGGCACATTTGGTCAGTATACGCTTGATAGTTTGGAGTGTAGTTTGCGGTTCCGAAGAGAACCTTCGCTCGGCCGGCGGATCGCATCGAGGTGCAGCTCAGCACCATCCACGCAACATGTCCGTCATTCTTCGTCATCGCCAGCGTTACGCCGTTCACGACGGAATCGGCGGCACACGAGAATTCAAGTGGAGTGCCGCCGCCACCGCCACGCGACGGACCGACATATTGCGGCCCGTGCGTGCCGTTCGCCGAAATGGGTGCGCAGATGATCTGGACTTGGTCGATGAACGTCCCCGCGCGACCCGCGACGCCGATGAGATACTGATGGGCCGGGCAGCGATCGTTAAATGACGCGTCACCTCGGTCGCCTACCGCCGGAAACATCGTGTCCGCCGATACGCGGCTCGTCGGAAGGAGTACCGCCAAGGCGAAAGCGCCGACAAGAAACACATTACGCAGCATAGGTGACCTCACTTTTTCGCATTCTCCGTGACCGGGCGCGTGAGAACGAACCCGTCTTGATCGGCGCGAGGCCCGATCGGAATCGCCCGTTCTCCACCCGGTCAGCATAGGGGGGCGGCGTCCAGGGTGCGTCCAACGGGTGGACGCCGCCCGGCGCTTGCCTTGCCTGGCGGCGGAAAGCCGGAGGGCGGGGAGCCGCTCTCCAGATTCGAGCTTGCGACGCTACTGTCGCGAAGTGCAGCAATGCAAGAGATACCCCGCAGCCGCAAGAAAAGGGGCGCATGGTCGCGCCCCTCTGCGTTCGGCTTTTCGGTACGCCGAATATTTCGTACGATGCACGCCCCGTCCGGTTCGTAGCGCCGCGGTCGCTGCCATTATTCGCGTACCTGGTCCTGAACCGCGACCGCTCGATCGCCCGCGATCAGCTCGCGTATCAGTTCTGGCCGGACGTCTCGGAAAGCGAAGCCCGCGCCAACTTGCGACGCCATTTGCATCGCATCAACGAGGCTCTTTACAAGGTATCCGCGCAACGGTGGCTCGCGGCAAACGATAAAGTCGTCGGGCTCGATCCGCAGCTGCCGCTGGAGCTTGACGTCGTTCGGCTCGAAGCGGCGTGTTCCGACCCGACGCTCGCAGAAGGCGCGGTCGAGATCTATACGGGCGATCTGTTCGAAGGCTGCGAAGACGAATGGTTGATCCCGCATCGCGAGCGTTTGCGGACGGCACATCTCCGAATGCTCTTCGGACTCATCGATCGCTATCGCGGAGAGCGGCGCTTCTCGGAAGCGATCGCGCTTTCGCAACGCGTGTTGCACCTCGATCCGTTTCGAGAAGATGCAGTGCGAACGCTCATGTCGCTCCACTACGAGTCGGGCGATCGGTCGAGCGCGCTGGCCGATTTTGCAGCGTTTCGTGAGCGCCTGCACATGGAGTTCGGGGCCGATCCGATGCGCGAAACGCAATCGTTGCACGAAGCAATCCGACGATACGCGGCCGTCGACGCGCCGCAGACGGATGACCGCCCCTCGGTCGAACGCTCGATGCCCTTCGCCGGACGCACGGACGAGATCGACGCGTTGCGCACCGCTTGGCGCCAAGCTGCGCGCGGCAAGGGTCGCGTGGCGATGGTTTCCGGAGAGGCCGGTATCGGGAAGACCCGGTTGCTACGCGAATTCGCAACGATCGCGGAGCGCGAAGGTGCGCGCGTGTTGTGGGGCCGGTCGTCGGCACCGGAAGCGTCGCCATACGAGCCGGTTACCGAAGCACTCGCCGGCGCGATAAGCGACATCGCGCGGCTCACGCTTTCACCGGCCCTTCTCGCTGCGCTCGCGGTGCGTTTTCCGGAACTGCGTGCGTCCCACCCCGATATGCCGGAAAGCGTCGGCTTAATCGATGAGCGGGAACGCGAGCGCTTCTTTGAAGCCGTCGCGCTCGCGATTGGCGGGCTCAGCGCCGCAAGACCAACCGTCCTCGTATTAGAAGACCTCCATTGGGTGCTCGCCGACACATTGGAGCTTATCGCCCGGATAGCGCGAACGTGTCTCCGATCGCCGCTGTTAGCAGTCGTGTCGTTCCGCGAAGAGCACATGACAGGTCCGCTGCGCTTGTTTCGTGTCGATCCATCCATGAAGCGGGCGCTGCGCGTGGGCCTCCGGCGACTCGAGTCGGCCGCTTGTCGCAGCATTCTGCAACGCGGGCATGAAGACGTACCGGTCGAGGCCGCCGATTGGGCGATCGAACTGGCGCAAGGCAATCCCCTATTTCTGAGTGAGCTGGTCCGCGACTATAGTGCACGCAAGACGAGGAACCTCGGCGAGCAGGCGACGTTACCGACCTCCATCGAAACGGCCATTCTCGCTCGCCTCTCGAACCTTTCGGAGTCGGCGCGCTCGGTACTGGACGTCGCCGCCATCGGTGGCACGATCGTTTCGATCGACGTGGTACAGCACGTTTGCGGTTGGCCGCTTGCCGAAGTTCTCGATGCGACGGACGAGCTCGTCGATCGCTTCGTTCTTCGGGAAACCGCGACCGGACTACGCGGCGACTATCAGTTCGCGCACGAATTGATCCGCGATGCCGTCGTGCGATCGATGCCGGGTCACGTGCAGACACGCCGACATCGGAGATTCGCGAAGGCACAGCTGGCGTTGTTCCCTACGCGTCAAGACGAGCTCGCACGCACGCTTGCTCAACATTTCGAGAAAGGAGAGCAATCAGAAGAAGCCGCGCGCTTTTACGCGCGTGCGGCGAGCGTCGCGCAGGCCCAGTTTGCCTGGCAAGATGCAATGGCACTCGCCGAGCACGCGTTACGACTCGAGCGCCGGCCTCAGGAGTGTTTCTCCTTGCACGCGATAATTGAATCTGCGGCGTCGAAGTCGGGCGACCGCGGTCGCCAGCAGGGCGCCGTGGCAACGATGCTCCGGCTCGCGGACGATCTCGACGACGACCTGCTACGCGCGACCGCCCTTCAGCGTTCGAGCGAACTCGGGTTGCAGACGGGCGACTTCGAACGACACCGCCACGCGACCGATCGATTGGAGTCGATTGCGAGAATGCGAGGCGACACCTCGCTGCTCCGGCAGGCGCTGCGTTGTCGTGCGGCAGGGGAGACCGCTCTGGATCGTCCGGCATCGGCGGTGGCGGCCATGCGCGAGATCGACGCGATCGAAGGCCTCAGTCGGTCGATCTCGGAGCGCATCGACGATCTTCGTCTAACGTCGCACGCGCATATGACCGCCGCGAATTTCGAGGCGGCGCGCTTGGCGATCGACGAGGCGGTACGGCATGCGGGGCCGACGCCGACGCTTGCCGACCAGCTGCTGATCGTCCGAACGCAGGCGAACAACGCGGTCGGGATGGGCGAACGCGAGGTGGCCGCTCGCTTGGCCCCCGTTCTGCTCGAACTTTGTGAAAAGGTCGGCGACGTCGACGGCTTGGGCAACGCGCACCAGATCGCCGCTCGCATCGATTGGTGGGCCTTCGATATCGCGTCCGCGCGCGAGCACTTATGCGCGGCGACGGCAATCTTCGAGCGGATCGGTAAGCCGCAGTCGCTAGCCGGCATCACGATCAACTTCGGGGCGTTGGAGAACCATGTCGGACTTCTGGACGACGCGGAGCGCTTGTACGCACAAGCGCTCACCTATGCGAATCGCATTGATAGCGATCGGCTGCGGGCATTCTGCTATGGCAACTTTGCCTACGTGGCTCTCTTGAAAGGCGACGGCAAACCAGCGCTCGCGCACGCAGAACGGGCACTGGAGCTCGGCCGAAAGGTAAACAACGTGCGGAGGATCGCGGTCAATCTCGGACAATGCGCGAGCGCCATGCGCCTACTCGGTCAAAACGATGGGCAGAGTTTGGCGTCGTTCAGCGAGGCACTGAAGATGTGCGAGACGTTCGGCCTCGTCGATGAACGGCTGGAGATCATTACAGAGATGATCCCTGCCCTCTTGTCATGCGGCAGGCTCGACAACGCCGCGCGATTCGCAACCGAGCTGGATCGAGCCATCGCAGCGGACGAGAACGCTGTCGTCATGCCCGTCGACGCGCTCGCGAAGGCAGCCGACGCATTCGAGGCGCTCGGAGATGCTTCGGCGGCGCGCGCGTTGCGCGAGCGCGCACGGACGCTTTTACGTGATCGGCTCGACAAACTGCCCGACGAACGGACCCGCGCCGCATATGCGACCTTACCGTTTCATCGAGCCGTTCTGAACCTGCCGTGAGCGACTGTTGTCTTCGCGCAGCCGGCGCAGCTCTCGGATCTTTCGGAAGGCCGGATGCTGGGCGACACGACGACGCTCGCCGATTCGGGCGTCGTCGCTACGAGACGGCCAAGTACACCGTCGTCTGGTCGAGCAGCACGTACGCGATCTCGCCGAACGTCATCGGTCCGGTGACGTCGCCCGTGCGCTTCCCCTCGAGCTGCTCTCCTCATTTGTCGCCCGCCGGGGAACGTCTGCCCGCTCATTTCGATCCGACCGAACGCGAGGTCCTCGCCGTCCTTGGCGGCGGGCGCGCAGCCGTCCCTGCGTGGACGAGGCACGCGCGGCGCGCCTCGCGAAGGGCGGGCCGGAACGGTTGGGGTTGCCGGTTTCCCGTTTCGGTCGGAGTTGGAGGCTGCGTCCCGTGTTGCGTTCGTTCGTTGCGATTGCCGCGTTCAGTATTGCGCTCACCCTGGCGCCGATCGGCGCGCCGGCCGCCCAGATCGGGCAGGCCGGGCCGCCTGCCGGCAGCCTCGCCCGCGGCCGCGACCGGTACGATCGCCGGCACGGCGGTCGACGCCGGCGGCGCGCCGCTGGCCGGGCGTGCGGGTCACCCTGAGCGGGCCGACCAGCGCGAGCACCACGACCGGCGCGGACGGCTCGTACGCGTTCGCCGGCTTGCCGCCGGGCCTCTACGCGGTCTCCGCCGCGAAGACCGGCTACAGCGCGACGACCCAAGCTGATGTCGCGGTCGTGGCCGGCGCGCCGCAAACGCTCAACGTGACGCTCGCGCAAGCGACGCTGAGCTCGCTGCGCGAGATCGGGCGGGTCAGCGTCAACACCGCGCGCAGCAGCTTCAACGCTTCGCCCGCGGCGGTGAACGTGATCTCCGCCCAGGCCTTCCTCGAACAAGGCCAGCCGCAGGTCGCGCGCATCCTCGACCAAACGCCCGGGATCGTGAGCAGCCTGCCGGGCGGCGTCAACAACGCCTCGCCGGGCGCGATCACGTTCCCCAACATCCGCGGGGCGCTGTCGTTCGAGACGGCCGCGCTGATCGACGGCCACCCGCTTTCGGTCGGCCAGTACGGCGACTACGTCACGACCTTCCTCAACGCGTTCGTGCTGCAGGACGTCGAGCTCATCAAGGGGCCCGGGGCGGCTTCGCCCACGATCAGCCGCGCGATCGGCGGGACGGTCAACTTTCGCACCCTCGACCCGAGCACGCGGCCGCGCGGCACGGTGACGCTGGGCGTGGACGGCTTCGGCGGCGTGTTCTCCAACTTCGGCTACTCCAACACGGTCGGCCGGCTGGGCTTTCTCTTCGATTACGCGGTGAACGGCACGCCCGGGCCGGTCCACGACCAGCCCTACAAGATGGCGCTCGACCAGGGCACGTACCTCGTCTACGACTCGCAGGGCAACCGCGTCGATCTGCCCAGCCAAACGGTGACCAACGCGTTCGGCACGCCCGGCGGCCAGTACAACACCCGCAACGAGGCCGCGACCACGTTACTGTTCTGCTGCACCAAGCTCAGCACGACGTTCACCAACAAGAACGAGCTCTTCAAGCTGCGCTACAAGGTCTCGGACGCGACCACCGTGACGGCCGGGTTCTTCGGCAGTCAGACGTATTCCGACCAGAACGGCAACAACGCCAACCAGACGACGACCCAGTTCACGCCCGGCGCGGCCTACCGCGGGAACGTGAGCGCCGGGACGCAGACCATCCTGGACCCGGACAACTTCGGCCAGCCCGCGCACGAGATCAACAACGAGCCGATCTTTCAAGCCGAGCTGCGCTCGTCGTTCCACCAGGACACGATCCTGGCGCGCTACTACGCGGCCTCGATCAGCCGCCTGGCGTACGGCGCGAACCCCAACCCGCAGGGCGACGGGACGCTGAGCGCGCTGGTCTACGGCGGCGGGGGCGGCGACGGGACGCCGGCCTTCAACGGCACCGATCCCTACGGCAAGCCGTACACGCTCGTCATCCCCGGCCCCGGCAACCCGAACCTGTCCGGCGCCAATCCGGCCAACGGCGGCAACCTGGGCGGCTTCAACGCCTACTACGACAGCGCGGAAGAGGACCGGATCGCCGGCTCGTCGTTCGAGTACGACCACTTCCTGGGCGGCGGGTCGGGCGACGTCGTCTCGTTCTCGTACGACCGCAACCACGCGCGCACGCACTCCTACTCGTTCTTGTTCCCGACCGATTCCGTCCCGGCGGGCTCGAGCCAGGACACGACGACGATGCTGCTGCGCGGGATCTTCACTCGCGGCAAGCTCAACCTGACCGCCAGCAACTACCTGACGAACTTCCGCTCGCACTTCGGCCTCTACGACACCTCGGCCAGCCTGCCGGCGCCCGTGCTGTCGTTCGGCGACCAGAGCTTGTGGCACTACGACGGCCGGCTGGGGCTGGTCTACCGCCCCAACGTCGACACCAGCCTGCGCTTCGCGCTCGGCTCCGCCGTCGCGCCGCCGTACCTGGGCGCGCTGGTCGCCAACACCTACGCGCCGACGCTGTGCGGCGGGTTCTTCACGCCCTGTCTGCCGGGCGGGGGTCTGGTCGCCTACAGCCAGACGGCGAACCCCAACCTGGCGGCGGAAACGAGTTTCGGCTACGATTTCGGCGGTGACCTGCGCTTGCGCGACGGGACCGTCTTCACCGCCGACGTGTACCTGACGAACTTGCGCAACCAGCTCGTGCGCAGCACCTTCCTCAACGGCACCGCCGCCGTGGACGACGGCGGCGTCACCAAGACGCTTTCGCTCTATACCACCGCGTACGCCAACGTCTCCAACGCGCGCTACGAAGGCCTGGAGCTGGGCGTGCGGCGCGATCCCGCGCGCGGCTTCGGCTACCTGCTGCAGGGGGCGCTCCTGCGCGCCTACCCGTACAACCTGGCGCCGTCGTTCTACGCCAATGGTGGCGGACCGTTCCAGACCAACCTGGGCGTCGTTCCGAACGCGAACTTCGGCTCGCACCAGACCGTGTCGAACCAGGCAATTCCGTACTCGCAGGCCTTCGGCGAAGTGCGCTACCGCTTCCCCGGCGGCGCGCTGCTGTCGTTCGGCGAGACGTACTACGGTCCCAACAACTCGCTCAACGATCCGGCCTTCTTCGTCGCCAACGCGACGGCGCGCGTGCCGGCCGGCAAGCACG
Source organism: Vulcanimicrobiota bacterium (assembly GCA_963784655.1). Lineage (GTDB taxonomy): Bacteria > Vulcanimicrobiota > Vulcanimicrobiia > Vulcanimicrobiales > Vulcanimicrobiaceae > Vulcanimicrobium. Next base: position 423,852 of record CAWASO010000025.1, on the reverse strand, counting down.
GCTACGTCCAGCTCAGCATCGACAACCTGTTCGACGCGTACAGCGATGCCGTCACCAACGAGTACGTCGGTACCCGGCAGCCCTTCGTCGGAGGCGGGTTCTATGCCAGCAATGCCAACGTGTTCGGCCCGCGGGTCGTGCGGCTGTCGATCACGCGCAACTTCGGCGGCCGCTGAACGCGGCCGCGCGAACGTGGTGCTCGGACCGGATGAGCTCGGACGCGGAGGAGATTGGGCGCGCGTCTAAGTGACGGAACATGGCTGCATGCCGTTCGGTCAAGTTGCGCGTGCCCGCGGTGCTCGCGGCGGTGCTTTGTACCGCCACGCCGCTCTCGGCGGCGGGCGCGTCGGCAGATCCGCGCCCGCCGACGCTGGTCATCGACGGCGACCCGAACTCGCTCGACACGATCCGCAACACCCCGTTCGGCTGGCTGCTGGGACCGCTGACGCAAGGCTACCTGTTCCTGGTCGACGAGCGCGGGCGGCTCGTGCCGGATCGCGCGCTGCGCGTGCCGACCCGCGCGAACGGCTTGATCTCCGCCGACGGCCGCACGATCGCGTACGAGATTCGCACCGGGCGCTGGAGCGACGGCGCGCCGTTCGACGCGCGCGACGTCGCCTTCACGGTCGAAGCGCTGCGCAACCCGCGCACCTCGGTGCCCGATACGTCGGCGGTCGCGCCGATCGCCTCGGTCGCGGTGCCGCGCCCCGACCGGCTGATCGTGCATCTGAAGAAGCCGTTCGCGCCGTTCGTGTCGTCGTTCCTGAGCCTGGGCGCGAACGACCCGTTCGCGATCCTGCCGCGCCACGTCGCGGCGGCGTACGCCTCGCTCGACCGCAGCTCGCTCGACGACCATCCCGTCGGACTGGGGCCGTTTCGGCTCGTGACGTGGCGGCGCGGCGAGCGGCTGGAGTTCGCGCGCAATCCCTACGCGTGGCGGCGGGCGCGCAGCGCGAGCGTGGTGGTGCAGATCCAGCCCGCCGCGCAGACGCGGCTGGTGCTCGCGCTGGCCGGACAGCTCGACGCGGTGCCGCTGACCGGCCTGCAGATCGACGCCGCGCACGGCCGCCTGCGCACCGTCGCGACGACGACCAATCTGGTCGACTACCTGCAGTTCAACGTCCGCCGCCCGGCGCTGGCCGATGCGCGCGTGCGGCGCGCGCTGGCCGCCGCGATCGACCGCGCTCGGCTGGCGCGCACCGTCTACCGCAGCGCGCTCGTGCCGAGCGACGGCGTGCAGTTCGATCCGGCGTACGCGGCGCGCGCCGCTTGCCGCGCGTACGATCCGGCCGCGCGCGGCGCGCGTGCTGGCACCGCTGCACCTCGCGCTCGATCTCGCCATCGCGGGCGACTGGCGCCAGAGCGCGAGCGCCGCGGTGCAGATCGCCGACGACCTGCGCCGCGCCGGCGTGACCGCGAACATCCGCTCCTACGGCGAGGCGACGTTCTGGGGCGCGAAGGACGCCGGCGGCGTGCTCGAAGGCGGCCGTTACGACATCGCGCTCACCTCGTGGTCGCCGACCCTCGACCCGGATCGCTCGTACCTGTTCGGCTGCGCCGCCGTACCGCCCGGCGGCGGCAACTCGATGGGCTGGTGCAGCCGCGCGTACGACCGCGAGGAAGCCGCCGGCGCGGCGGTCTACGAGCGCGCCCGGCGCGCGCCGCATTACCGCGCCGCGGGCGACCTGCTCGCGCGCGAGATACCGGTGCTCCCGCTCGGCCTGGAGCGCAGCGTATACGCCGTCGCGCCGCGCCTGCACGGCTTCCGCCCCAACCCGCTGGGGCGCGATTTCTGGAACGCCTGGGAGTGGTCGAGCGAAGGATTTCCCGCCGCCCGGCGGCGACCTTGAGCGCGATGACTCCAAGCGCTGATACAGGCGGGCCGCTGGCCGGGCTGCGCGTCCTGGACGCGTCGACGATGATCGCCGCGCCGACCACCGCCGCGACCCTGGCCGACTTCGGGGCCGAGGTGATCAAGCTGGAGCGGCCCGGCGTCGGCGACCCGGTGCGCCGCTACGGCCCGCAGCGCGACGGGATCGGGCTGTACTGGAAGGCGCTCGGCCGCAACAAGCGCAGCGTCGCGCTCGACCTGCACGTGCCCGAGGCGCAAGCCTTGCTGCTGCGCTGGCTGCCGCAGTTCGACGTCTTCATCGAGAACTTCCGGCCCGGCACGCTCGAGCGCTGGAACCTCGCCCCCGAACGGATGCTCGAGCTGGCCCCGCACCTGATCGTGCTGCGGATGACCGCCTTCGGGCAGGCCGGCCCGTACCGCGACCGGGCCGGCTTCGGCACGCTGTGCGAGGCGATGACCGGGATCGCCGCGGTCTCGGGCTGGGACGACCGCCCGCCGCTCCTGCCCGCGGTCCCGCTGGCCGACGTGATGGCGGGCCAAGCGGCGAGCGCCGCGGTGTGCGCGGCGTACGCGCGGCGGCTGAAGACCGGCGCGGGCGAGATCATCGACTTCGCGATCTACGAGGCGGTGCTCAAGCTGGTCGAGTCGCAGCTCACCGAGTACGCCGCGAACGGTACCCTGCACCGCCGGCAGGGCAACCGGATGGAAGACACCGCCCCGCGCGGCGCTTACCGCTGCGGCGACGGCCTGTACGTCGCGCTCTCGGGCAGCACGCCGGCCGTCGCGGAGCGCGTGCTGCGCACGCTGGGCGGCGACGCGCTGGTGGCCGACCCGCGCTTCGCGACCAACGCCGAGCGGGTGCGCAACGGCGCCGCGCTCGACGCGCTGATCGAGGCCTTCTGCGAGGCGCGCCCGCGCGACGAGATCATCGAGGCGTTCACCCGCGCCGGCTGCGCGGTCGGTCCGCTCGAGACGATCGACTCGCTCTTCGCCAACCCGCAGATCGCCGCGCGCGGCTCGCTCGCGACGCTGCCCGATCCGGAGCTGGGCAGCGTCACGATCGCGAACGCGTTCCCGCGCTTCGCGCGCGCGGGCGCGCCGGCGCTGCGACCGGGTCCCTCGGCCGTCGGCGGCGACACCGCGCCCGTCCTCGCGCGCGACCTCGGTTTGAGCGAGGCCGATTTCGCCCTGCTCGCCGAGCGCGGGACCTTCGGCGATCCGGATGCACGGGAGCGGGGTACCTCCAGGCCGTAGGAAGGCGGACATCGTTTGCGCATCCCAAGACGTGAGGAGAATCCTATGACCGTGACCCGGAAAGGCTTCGTCGTCGGAGCGGCGGCATCGTTCGCCGGCATCGGCATCGTCCGGGCTCCGGCTCGCGCCGCCGACTTCGAGCTCAAGTACGGGCACGATCTGCCGGCCGACCACCCGGTCAACGTTCGCTCCGTCCAGGCCTTCGCGCGCATCCGGGCCGCGACCAAGGGCCGGGTCAACATCAAGTCCTTCCCGACCAGCCAGCTCGGCAGCGACCCGGCGATGATCTCGCAGCTGCGCAGCGGCGCGACCGAGATGCTCGCCATGCCGGGCGCCTTCCTCAACGCGATCTCGGTCGTGGCCGGGATCGAGAACCTGGCCTACGCCTTCCCCAACCGCGAGACGGTGTTCCGCGCGATGGACGGCGATCTGGGCAAGATCATCCGCGACGACATCGCAACCAAGGGCATCGTGGTGCTCGACCGGATCTGGGAGAACGGCTTCCGCAACATCACCACCTCGACCAAGGCGATCCGCACCGTCAACGACCTGGCCGGGCTCAAGATCCGCGTGTCGCCGGGCAAGATTCGGGTCGACACGTTCCAGTCGCTGGGCGCCGCGCCCAGCCCGATCGCGCTGAGCGAGCTCTACACCGCGCTGCAGACGCACGTCATCGACGCCCAGGAGAACCCGCTGCTGCTGATCGAGCAGCAGAAGTTCTACGAGGTCCAGAAGTACGTCTCGATGTCCGAGCACATCTGGTCGGGCTACTGGACGCTCTTCAACCAGGACGTCTGGAACAAGCTGGGGCGCGATCTCCAGACCATCATCGCGCGCGAGATGGGCGCCGCGACGCTGGCCGCCCGCAACGACAACGTCCTGCTCAACCGCTCGGTGCGCGACAAGCTGGCCCGGCGCGGCATGCAGTTCAACGACGTCGACAAGAACAGTTTCAAGCAGAAGCTGGTCGCGGCAAAGTACTACGAGCGCTGGAAGGCCGAGTTCGGGCCCAAGGCGTGGGACGCCCTCGAGAAGTACGCCAACAAGCTCGGATAGGAGCCCCCGTGACGACTGCTCCCGCGACGACGGCCGCCACGGCCGACCAGCTAGCCCAAACAGCGGCCCCGGCGGTGCACGGCGGCCGCTACGTGTACCGCCGCGCCTGGACGCGCGCGGATCGACCGCGCCATCGGCGCCGTCGTCGAGCCGGTCGCGGCGCTGCTGGTCGCGATCGAGGTCGCGATCCTCGCCGCCGGCGTGTTCACCCGCTACGTGCTCAAGTCGCCGCTGGTGTGGAGCGACGAGCTGGCGACGATCCTGTTCCTGTGGCTGGCGATGCTGGGCAGCGTGGTGGCGTACCGGCGCGGCGAGCACATCCGGCTCTCCGTGCTGGTCCGGCGCGCCTCGCCCCGCGTCGCCGCGGTCCTCGAGGCGATCTCGTCGGTGGTGGTCGCGATCTTCGTGATCGAGCTGCTGCCGGCCAGCTTGAAGTTCTTCGCCCAGGAGCAGATCGACATCACCCCGGCGCTCTCGATCCCGCGCTCGTACGTGGTGCTCGCGATCATCGTCGGCCTGACGCTGATCCTGGTGCTCGCGCTGCTGCGGCTGTGCGAGGCCGATCCGCGCGTCGTCGTGGGCGTGGTGGCGGGCGCGGCGGTGATCAGCGCGGCGGCCTGGTTCGGGCGCGGCGCGTTCGCCGGCTTGGGCAACCTCAACTTGCTGCTGTTCTTCGTGGGGCTGGTCGGGGTGTGCGTCGCGATCGGGATACCGATCGCGTTCGCCTTCGGGGTCGGCACGCTCAGTTATCTCGCGATCGTGACCAGCGTGCCGCTCAACACGGTGGTCGGGCGGATGGACGAGGGTATCTCCAACCTCGTCCTGCTGGCCGTGCCGCTGTTCATCTTCCTGGGCCTCTTGATGGAGACGGCCGGGATCGCGCGCCGGCTGGTCGAGGCGCTCTCCAGCCTGGTCGGCCACCTGCGCGGCGGCTTGTCGATCGTGCTCGTCGCCGCGATGTACCTCGTGTCGGGCATCTCGGGCTCCAAGATCGCCGACATGGCCGCGGTCGCGCCGGTGCTCTTCCCCGACATGGAGCGGCGCGGGCAGAAGCGGACCGAGATGATCGCGCTGCTGGCCACCTCGGGCGCGATGGCCGAGACGATCCCGCCCAGCCTGGTGCTGATCATCATCGGCTCGGTCACCGGCGTCTCGATCGCGGCCCTGTTCACCGCCGGCCTGCTGCCCGCGGTCGTGTGCTCGATCTTCCTCATCCTCGTCGCGCTGTGGAACGCCAAGCGCGACAACGTCACGCTGGCCAAGCGCGCGACGCCGGCGATCATCGGCAAGGCGTTCCTGGTCGCGATTCCGGGCCTGGTGCTGCCGCTGCTGATCCGCTACTTCGTGGTCGCGGGCATCGCGACGGCGACCGAGGTCAGCGTGGTCGGCATCATCTACACCCTGCTGGTCGGGGTGCTGATCTACCGCGAGTTCAAGTGGCGCCAGCTCTACCCGACCCTGGTCGACACGGTCGCGCTCTCGGGCGCGATCCTGCTCATCATCGCGACCGCGACCTCGATGGGCTGGGCGCTGACCCAGTCCGGCTTCGCCCAGCAGCTGGCCGACATCCTCGGCCACGCGCCGGGCGGCAAGGCCGGCATCATGCTGCTCTCGATCGTGCTGTTCATCGTGCTGGGCTCGGTGCTCGAGGGCATCCCGGCGATGGTGCTGTTCGGGCCGCTGCTGTTCCCGGTCGCCAAGGCGGCGGGCATCAACGAGGTCCACTACGCGATCGTCGCGGTGCTGGCGATGGGCGTGGGCCTGTTCTCGCCGCCGCTGGGGGTCGGCTTCTTCGGCGCCTGCGCGATCGGCAAGGCCGAGCCCGAGCGCGCGGTCAAGCCGATGCTGCCCTATCTGGGCGCGCTGGTGCTGGCGCTCCTGCTCATCGCCTACGTGCCCTGGATCTCGCTCGGCTTTCTTCCCAAAGCGCAGCTCCAATAGGAATCTCGATGAAGACGTACACGATCGCGACGATCCCCGGCGACGGCATCGGCAAGGAAGTCTTGCCGGAGGGCATCCGCGTGCTCGACGCGGTCGCCGCCAAGCACGGCCTGCGCTTCGATTGGCAGTACTTCGATTGGAGCTGCGAGCGCTACGCCGCGACCGGCGCGATGATGCCCGCCGACGGGCTGAACCAGATCAAGGGCCACGACGCGATCTTCTTCGGCGCGGTCGGTTTCCCGAACGTGCCCGACCACGTCTCGCTGTGGGGCCTGCTGATCCCGATGCGGCGCGGCTTCGACCAGTACGTCAACCTGCGGCCCGTCCGGCTGATGCCGGGGATCACCTCGCCGCTGGCCGGGCGCGAAGCGGGCGACATCGACATGTGGATCGTGCGCGAGAACACCGAGGGCGAGTACTCCTCGATCGGCGGGCGGATGTTCGAGGGCACCGCCGCCGAGATGGTGATGCAGGAGTCGGTCTTCACCCGGCGCGGTGTCGACCGCATTCTGCGCTACGCGTACGAGCTCGCGAGCAAACGGCCCAAGCGGCACCTCACCTCGGCCACGAAGTCCAACGGCATCGCGATCACCATGCCGTACTGGGACGAGCGGGTGAAGGCGGTCAGCGCGGATTACCCCGGCGTCAAGACCGACCAGTACCACATCGACATCCTGACCGCGCACTTCGTGCAGCACCCCGACTGGTTCGACGTCGTGGTCGGCTCGAATCTGTTCGGCGACATCCTGTCCGACCTGGGCCCGGCGGTGACGGGCACGATCGGGATCGCACCCTCGGCCAACCTCAACCCCGAGCGCGCGTTCCCCTCGCTGTTCGAGCCCGTGCACGGCTCGGCGCCCGACATCGCGGGCCAGGGCATCGCCAACCCGATCGGCCAGATCTGGTCGGGCGCGATGATGCTCGACCACCTCGGCCACCCCGACGCGGCGGCCGAGGTCGTGCGCGCGATCGAAACGGTGCTCACCAGCGGCCCGCGCACGCGCGACATCGGCGGCAGCGCGAACACCGAGGAAGTCGGGAAGGCGATCGCCGCGGCGATCTGAACCGTCGCTCCGCGGAGTCGCGCGCGACGCTACCAGGGACGAGGCAGCTCGCGCACCGTTCCGTCGAGTTCGCCGACCAGCACCGCCTCCGCGAGGTTGACGAAGAGACCGGTGCAGACCACGCCGTGGAGAAGGCGGAGCTCGTCGTCGAGCGCGAGCGGGTCGTCGATCGCGCCGAAGGCACAGTCCAAGATGTAGTTGCCGTTGTCGGTCACGAACGGCGTATCGCCGCCGCGGCGCTGGACCGTCAGCGCGGAAAACGTCTCGGCGAACGTCTCGACCAAGAGCTCCGTCAACAGCTCGGCGGTGAACGGCACGACCTCGACCGGGGTCGGGAACGCGCCCAGGCGCGGCACGAGCTTCTCGGGCGTGACGACCGTGACGAAGAGACCCGCGGCGAGCGCGACCGCCTTCTCGCGGAACAGCGCGCCGCCGCCGCCTTTCGTCAGCGACCAGTCCGGGGCGACCTCGTCGGCGCCGTCGATCGCGACGTCGATCGGGCGCGCGCCCAGTTTGACCAGCGGCACCCCGGCTTGAGCGCACAGCCGCTCCGTCTCCAGCGAGGTCGCGACCGCGACGATGCGCTCGCCGGCCGCGATGCGCTCGCCGACGCGCGCGACGGCCCACTTCGCGGTCGTGCCGGTCCCCAGGCCGATGCACGTGCCGTCGTGCACGTACCGGTCGACGGCCGCTTGCGAGACGGCTCGCTTCGCGTCGTCGACGGCTCGTTTCGCATCGTCAGGGGAAGGCATAGGTCCGAGGCTTCGGGACACGCGCGCCGCTCTCCGCCGCCGCGTGGACAGTGTGCGCCGCGCTCAGTCGTGCGCGCTGCGCTCGGCGATGATCGCGCGGTACGCCTCGGCCGCCGGCGTCGCGACGCGGGTCAGCGCCGGGTCGGTGTCGAGCTCGATGTGGTAGAGCCCGAAGTCGCTGTTCTCGTCGAACGGCAGGCCCCACTCGCGGTTGGAGGTGATGCTCCAGCAGAGGTAGCCGGCGACCGGAACGCCCTCGTGGCGAGCGCGCTGCACCTCGGCGATGTGGAGCCGCAGGTAGGCCTCGCGCGTGACGCGGTCGGCGCTGCCCACGCAGCCGTTCTCGATCACGAACAGCGGTTTGCCCGGAAAGAGGGCCGCGTGCTCGTGCAGCATCTGGCGCAGCACCGTCGGCCAGACCGGGGCGTTCGCGTAGCGCTGCTCCGACGCGGCGAACAGGTGCAGGATGCGGTTGATGCGCAGCGAGTCGATGCCCCAGTAGTAGTCCAGGCCGACGTAGTCCAGCTCGCCCACGCAGTCGGCGGGGCACAGGAACGGGGCCAGCTTTCCGGCCAAGCCCAGGTACCACCAGTTGGTCGTGATGAGGGTCGAGAAGATCGCCACGACGCGCAGCACGGGGTCGAGCAGCCGCAGCAGCGGCGAGCGCACCGCGGCGACGCGCTCGCCGGCGGCGACCTCGACGAAGCGGACCGCCGACTCGTCGCCGCACACGCGCGCGGCGACGAAGCGCGCCAGATCCGGCTCCAGCCCGGTATAGCCGCTCGCGGTGCGCGTGCACAAGCCCGCGATACCGGGCCGGACCGCGAAGGTCAGCGCGTTGCGCCGCAGCGTTCGGCGCAGCGCGCTCGCGCCGTAACCGGGCGCGGCGGCCGGCGCGTGCGCGGGTGCGTTCGCGCTCAGGTCGGCCACGTTCGCCCGCCGGCCGCGCCGCGGCGCGGCCGCCCCGGGCGTGTCGCCGAAGTGCACCTGCATCGCGCGCTGCCAGGGCGAGACGCCGCTCGCGTCAGGCTGCTTGAAGGCGCGAATCGCCCGGTCGACGGCGTCGAGCAGGTCGCGGTTGCCGGGCGCGACCGCGGCCGCGTACGGTTCGCCGGGCCCGCGCAGCTCGACGAGTTCCAGGCCGTCACCCGCGAACGGCCGCAGTTCCGCGTCGTCGCCGAGCACGAGCTCGGCCCCGCCGCCGCGCAGCAGGTCGACCGCGGCGCGCGGGCCGGCCACCGGGACGGCGGCCGCGGCGCCGAAGCGAGCCCGCACGGCGTCCTCGGCGGTCGTTCCGCGCGTCACCGCGATGCGGCCGCGCCAGGTCGCGAACTGCGCCTCGGACGGCGCCGTCCCGCGCGCGAGCAGCGCCAGGCTCGTGACGTAGTACGTTTCGGAGAACAGGGCGTGGTCGGTGCGGTCGTACGTCAGCGTGAGCTGGGCCAGCACCACGTCGGCCCGGCCGGATTCCAGCAGCCGGCGCTCGGTCAGCCGGCGGGCCTGGCGGCCCAGGTCCGCGGGCTTGCGCAGCCGGGTGGCGTTGGTGTCGATGATCCGCTGCAGCCAGGCCGGCAGGCCGAGCAGCAGCGGGTTGGCGCCGACCTGCGCGCGCTCGTCGTGCCAGACGTCGCGGTGCGCGGCCTTGATCGCGCGCCGGGCGCGCGCGTTGGCGCGAAAGAGGTTGGGGATCAGCAGCCCGACCTTGCCGATCTGCGCCGCGTTGTCGGCCCCGCGCGGCAGACCCGGCGGCACCGGGTACGCCCGCGACCACCACGGCTTGATGTAGCCGAACACCAGCTGGTTGGGCTCGTTGAGCGTCACGTAGTACGTGATGAGATCGCCCAGGCGCGTCGCGACCTCGCGCGCGTACGCTTCGAACCAGTCCGGGAACCCGTCGGCGACCATCCCGCCGCGCTCCTCGACGTGGACCGGCCACGTGTTGTGGTGCAGCGTGACGAACGGCTCGAGCCCCGCGGCGCGCAGCGTGGCGAGCACCCGGCGGTAGTGGGCGAACGCGGCCTCGTCCCAGACGCCCGGTTCGGGCTCCAGCCGCGACCAGGCGAGCGAGAGCCGGAACGCGGTGCAGCCCAAACCCGCCGCCAGCCGGGCGTCCTCGGGATAGCGGTTGCCGAAATCGGTCGCCCGGCCGCGCGGCGTCAGGGCGCGCACGGCCTCGAAGCGGTCGCGCACGTCCTCGTGGGCGGGATCGTAGGCCTCGCACTGGTGGTCGGCGGTCGCGACCCCGAACAGGAAGCCGGGCGGAAACGGGGCCGCCCGCCGGCCGGCCGAGCGACGCTTCATGGCGGCGGTCTTCGGACCGCTCGCTCGGGGCCCTCGCACGAAGGCTCCCCGGCTCTCCACCCGGTACGTGACGGCAAACGTCCCCGCTCGTGAAAGGCTCGCCCGTGAAACGATTCGTTCCGCTCCTCGCGCTCGCGCTCGCCGTCGCGTTCCCGCTGGGCGCTCCGGCCGCCAAGCACGTCGCCGCCGCCGGGGCGGCGGGGGCCATGTCGCCGGCCGGGGTGACCTGCGCCGCCGGCGACCCGGTCGTGTGGGTCAACACCGAGACGAAGGTCTACCACATGGCCGGCACCACGTACTACGGCAAGACCAAGCACGGCAAGTACGCCTGTGCCTCCGACGCGACGAAGATGGGCGCCCACGCCGCCAAGCGCGAAAGCGGCAGCAGCGGTTCCCTCGGCGGCGGCACGATGGGCCCGAGCTCCGGGGGCGGCAAACATCACCGCCACAAGGGTGGTTCGATGATGAGCCCGGTGCCCGCACCCAGCCCCACGTAGCAGGAGCGAACCATGTCCGTCACGCCCGCGCAGAACTACCTCCTGGTCGACGTCGCCGAGGGCGTCGCGACCGTCACGCTCAACCGGCCCGAGAAGCGCAACGCGCTCTCGCTCGAGGTGATGCGCGAGCTGATCGCGGCGCTCGAGACGATCGGCGCCGACCGCGCGATCAAGGCGGTGATCCTGCGCGGCGTCGGACCGGCCTTCAGCGCGGGTCACGACTTGCGCGAGATGCTCGAGCGCAGCGTCGAGGACTACCGGCGCACCTTCGACACCTGCGTGCGCCTGATGGAGACGCTGCAGGCGATCCCGCAGCCGGTGATCGCCGAGGTCGCGGGCATCGCGACCGCGGCGGGCTGCCAGCTCGTCGCGACCTGCGATCTGGTCGTCGCGTCCGCGCGGGCGACGTTCGCCACGCCGGGAGTGAAGATCGGGCTGTTCTGCACGACGCCGATGGTCGCGCTGACGCGCGCGATCGGGCGCAAGCGGGCGATGGAGATGCTGCTCACCGGCGCGCCGGTCGACGCCCGCACCGCCGCCGAGTGGGGGCTGGTCAACCGCGTCGTCGCGCCGGAGGACTTGGCCGCGACGACGCTCGCGCTGGCGCGCGGGATCGCATCGTCGGCGGGCTTCGTCGTCGGGCTGGGCAAAGCGGCGTTCTACGCCCAGATCGACCTCGACCAGCGCCAAGGCGTACGCCTACGCGAAGGAAGTGATGTCGATGAACGCGCTGGCCGAGGACGCGCAGGAAGGCATGTCCGCATTCGTCGGCAAGCGCGCGCCGGTCTGGCGCTCCTGAGCGCGAGGGAGGCGAGGTTCACCGTTTTTTAACGCAGCGCGTTTGAATCGCCGGAGGATTCCGAACGCTAGATTCCAATTTTGGTCTCATCGCTCGTGTGGGTAGCGTGCCAAGCACGCTGATAATCGTCGCCCACACCCGGTAGTAGGGTAACCTGCTACGCGACGGCAGAAGGTCCGCCTCACGGCGGGCCTTCCTGTTTTTCGGCGCGAACAGGCGCGGACGTGACCTACCGCCGCCTCCTGCTGACCGTCCTCGCCCTCGGTCTGGTCGCGTGCCTGTTCGTCGCGCTGCGGCGCGAGCGCCACGAGCAGCGGGCCGACCGCGTCGAGATCGCGATGGACGATCAGGACTTCCAGTCGCTCGCGCGCTCGTACGGTTACGACCAGCGCACGTTCTTGATCGCGCTGCGCCGCGCCGGGCTGACGTCCCTCGCGGTCCAGGAGGAGCTCGGCGGTCAGGTCGCCGCTTCGCCGGGTGCGGCGGCGTACTCGGGCACGACGCTGCTCAACCAGGCGCGCCTGACCGGCTTTCGCGACCCGGTCTTCGCCAAGCTCGCGGCGGGCAACCAGTTGCGCACCGACGAGGTGTACCTGATCGCGTACGACCCCGTGACGGCGGCTCGTTACGCGCGCCAGCTGCGGCTCAAGTTCAGCCCGAACTCCGTGCACCTGCTGCGCGCGGCCAACCCGGCGGTGTTCGCGATCCGCACCCAAGCCGACTACTTCGGCTCGGTCGGGCTGGGCTTGCCCAACGACCGGGTCGCGCTGGCGCACGCGCTCGGGCTCAAGCTGCTGCCGCGGCTGGAGAACGACGAGCGCCTGAAGGCGGCGCAGATCGAGGCCCTCGTCGCCGACGCGGTGGTCCGGCACGACGCGCACACGCTCGTCTTCTTCGGGCTGCGCAACCAGGTGCTGGGGTATCCCGACGCCATCGCCGACACGGCGAACACTCTGCGCGCGCACAAGCTCGCGTTCGGCACGATCGAGACCTACGACGCCAAGCAGAACCAGGCCGGCAGCGAGACGCTCGCGCAGGCGCTGCCCGACCGCACCGTGCGCGTGCAAGCTATCGCGAAGGCGGAACAGGACAAGCTCAAGCCCGAGGAGATCGTGCAGCGCTACCTGCTCGGCGCGCGCGAGCGCAACGTGCGGGTGGTGTACTTCCGGCCCTTCGCGCACCAGTGGGGCGACCGTTCGATCCAGTCCACCAACGTCGAGCTGGTGCGGCGCATCGCGCTGGGGCTGCACGGCGCGGGCCTGGCGACCGGCACGGCGTCGCCGTTCGACCGCTTCGCTACCCGGCCGTGGGAGATCGCGCTGGCCTCCCTCGCCGTGCCCGCGATTCTGCTGCTGCTGCTGGCCGAGTTCGGCCTAGGCGACCGGCGCTGGCTGATCGCGTTCGTCGCGGCCGACGTCGGGCTGGTGCTGGTCGGCTTCGCGCTGCACCACGACATGGCGGTGCGCAAGCTGCTCGCGCTGGCCGGCGGGATCGCGTTCCCGGTCGCCGGTTTCGCGGCGATCGCGCCGGCCTTCCGCGCGCCGCGCGCGCCGTCGCTGGGCGCCGCGCTGCTCGACGGCGTGCGCGTCGTCGCGATCGCCACGCTGGTCACGCTGGGCGGCGCGCTGGTGGTGATCGGGCTGCTCTCGACGCCGCTCACGATGACCGAGATCGATCGCTTTTCCGGCGTGAAGCTCGTGCTCGCGCTGCCGCCGCTGATCGCGCTGCTGCTCTACGTGTTCACCCGCCGCTGGGGCTCGCGCGTCGAGGCGAGCGCGCTCGCGGTGCGGCCGGTGACGGTGCTGCAGCTCGTCGCGGGCGTCGTGCTGCTGGGCGCGGGCTACCTGCTGCTGGCGCGCAGCGGCAACCAGAGCGACATCGCGCCCTCGGCGTTCGAGCTCGCGCTGCGCGCGCACCTCACCACGCTGCTGCAGGTGCGGCCGCGGCTCAAGGAGTTCCTGATCGGCTTCCCGGCGCTGATGCTGCTCCCGGTGCTGGTGCCGGCGGACCGCGCGCGCTGGGGCTGGCTGTTCGCGCTGGCGATCGCGATGGGCCTGGCCGACGTGGTCGACACGTTCTCGCACCTGCACACGGCGCTGGGAATCTCGCTGCTGCGGCTGGTCAACGGCGCGGTGATCGGGATCCTGATCGGCGCCGTGGCGATCGCGGTGTACCGCCGCTGGCGCCCGGCCGCGGCGGCGTGACGGCAACCGGCGGGGCGCCCGCGGCCGCGGGCACGCGCTTCCTGCTCAGCGGCTACTACGGCTTCGGCAACCTCGGCGACGAGGCGCTGCTCGAGGTGATCGTCGAGCGGCTGCGCGCGCGCTGGCCGAACTGCGCGGTCGACGTGCTCTCGGGCGACCCGGCCCAGACCGCGCGCGCCTACGGCGTCGAGGCCACCCCGCGGATGGACGTCGGCCGGGTGCGCGAGGCGATCGAGCGGGCCGACGTGGTGCTCTCGGGCGGCGGCGGGCTGCTGCAGAACGTCACCAGCCTGCGCAGCCTGCTGTACTACAGCGGGGTGATTCGCAAAGCGGTGAGCGCGGGGAAACCGACCATGGTGTTCGCCCAGTCGATCGGGCCGCTGGACTTCTGGGGCCGCGCGATGGTTCGCAACTTCTGCAAGGGGCTCAGCGCCGCGACCGTCCGCGACGAGCGCTCGCGCGCGCTGCTCAGCGCGCTGGTGCCGGGCGTGCCGGTCGAGCGCACGGCCGACCCGGTGTTCCTGTTCGAGCCCGGCGGCGAACCGCTCGACCTGGCCGCCGAAGGGCTGGCCGGCGACGACGCGCCGCTGGTCGTGGTATCGGCTCGCAAATGGCAGGGCGCCGACGCGACCGCGCAAGCGCTCGCTCAGGCGCTCGACCGGCTGGCCGGCAAGCACGGCGCGCGCGTCGCGTTCCTGCCGCTGGGCGGTCCGCCCGACGCCGAAGTGTCGACCAACATCATCCGCAAGTGCGCCTCGACCCCGGTCCTGCTGCCGGACTACCCGCTCGGCCAAGCGGCGCAGGTGATCGGGCGCGCGTCGCTCGTGATCGGGATGCGGCTGCACGCGCTCATCATCGCCGCGCGCCTGGGCGTGCCGTTCCTGGCGCTGCCGTACGATCCCAAGATCGTCTCGCTGTGCGAGGACCTGCGCTACCCGATCGGGCCGCTGTTCGTGCCGGGCGAAGCGCCGCCCAAGCCCGACGAGATCGCGCGCCGCATCGACGACGCCTGGGCGCGGCGCGCCGAACTGGCCGCGCACCTGCGTGCGATCGGTCCCGAAGTAGAGCGGTTAGCCGAGCGCAACTTCGACGTCTTGAACGAACTCGTGACACGCGCCACACACGAGGCGGCAGGCACGGAGCGCTAGCACACGAAGCGCGGACCTCGTGGCGGGCACGACGTTTACACTGGGCCGGTTATTCGGCATTCGCGTCGGCGCGCACGTTTCGTGGCTGGCGGTATACGCGTTCGTGACCTTCGCGCTCTCGCGCGTGGTCGGTCTGCCGCTCGGCGCGCTCTGCGCGCTGGCCCTGTTTGCCTGCGTGGTCGCGCACGAGCTCGGCCACGCGCTGGTCGCGCGCCGCTTCGGCGTGCGGACCAACGCCATCACGCTGTTCCTGTTCGGCGGCGTCGCGACGCTGGAGTGCGAGCCGCCCACACCGGCGGCCGAGACGCTGATCGCGCTGGCCGGCCCGGCGACGAGCGCGCTGCTCGCGCTGGGGGCGTTCGGCGCCGTGATGGCGCTGGAGCGGCTGCTGCCCGGCTCGGGCGACGGGCCGCTGAGCATCACCGCCGCCTATCTGGCGCTGGCCAACGGCGTGCTCGCCGTCTTCAACCTCGTGCCGGCCTACCCGATGGACGGCGGGCGCGTCCTGCGCGCGCTGCTCTGGCACGTGCGCCGCGACCGTCCCCGCGCGACCCTGATCGCCGCGCGCGCCGCGACCGCCTTCGCGCTGCTGTTCGTCGCGGCCGGCGTGTTCGTCACCACCGCGACCCACAACTGGACCTACGGCTGGTACGTCCTCGTCGGCGCCTTCCTACTGCGCCAAGGCTGGAACCAGGAACGCAGCGCCCGGGCGGATACGCTCGCCTCCACCGGCCGCGAGCTCGAGGTCGGCGCCGCGGCGTAGCACGCGCTGAACTTAGGTAGACGCTTCGTCCGGCACGGGTTGCTCGCGCGCCGCGCTTGCGGCTCGAACGATCTGCTCTCGCAGCCGCGCCATCATCTCTTCGTCGTCCCGGTCCATCCTGCGACGCAATTCTTCGGGCGTCAAGGCTCGTACTCGGGCGAAAAACCGCTCTTGCTCTGCCTCAGTCATCGTGCTCGTAACTCCTCGGCCAGTATGCGACGTGACCCAGGGTCGGTCAAGTCGAGTTCCATTTCCCAGGCCGGCCGGGTGCGCAAGACCATGTCGGCGAGCCGGTAGCCCTGGACTTCGAAATCGACCAGGCGGCGTCCCGAGAGCGGAATCGCTTCAAGGCATGGTTTCCCAAACAGACGCCGGTGCTCGACGTCCACGAGCGCAACGAACTCGTCACGAGCCCTTGCCGTCAGCGCGAATCCGAATTTTGGCCAGACCAAGCGGCCACGCCCGTCCTTCACGCGCCGCCGTGACCGTGGCAAGGGCCGCCTGGAGGATGTGGGGCTGACGTCGAAGACCGCGACTGATGCCTGAGACCGCGCGCGACTACCGCTCGACCCTCAACCTGCCCAAGACCGACTTTCCGATGCGGGCCGAGCTACCCAAGCGCGAGCCGGACCGCGTCCAGCTGGTGGGCCGAGCAGGGCACCTACCGCAAGCGTCTGGCGGCCAATACGGCCGGGTCGCCCTTCATCCTGCACGACGGCCCGCCGTACGCCAACGGCGAGCTGCACATGGGGCACTTCCTCAACCGCATCCTCAAGGACGCGCTGGTCAAGATCAACCTGCTCGACGGCCGCTACGCCGACTTCATCCCGGGCTGGGACATGCACGGGCTGCCGATCGAGCGCGAGACGCTCAAGCACCTGGGCCTGCGCTCGCACCACGAGATCGACCCGCTGGAGCTGCGCGAGCAGTGCAAGCAGCGCGCCCTGTCGTGGCTCGACCGCCAGCGCGCCTCGATGCTGCGCATGGGCTGCTTCGGACACTTCGACGACCCGTACATGACGATCAAGCCGGCCTACGAGGGAGCGATCGTCGAGACGCTGGCCGATCTGGCCGAGGCCGGCCAGACCTACAAGGGCCTGCGCCCGACGCAGTGGTGCGTGTACGACGAGACCGCGCTGGCCGACGCCGAGATCGAGTACAAGGAACAGACCTCGCACCAGATCTACGTCCGCTTCCCCGGCACGCCCGCGCAGCGCGCGGAGATCCTCGAACGGGCCGGCGCGGACGTGCCCGGGCGACGAGCGGCTCTCCGTGCTGTGCTGGACCACGACGCCGTGGTCGATGCCCGGCGTGGTCGGCGTCGCGTTCAACGCCGAGGCGGCCTACGGCATCTACCGGGTCGAGCGCGACGGGCACGACAACGAGCTGCTGGTGCTCGCGATCGACCGCGCGGCCGACGTCTTCGCGCTCGTGCCCGGCACGCGCGCCACGCTGCTGAAGGAGCTGCCCGGCTCGGCGCTGGTCGGCGCGACGCTGCGCCACTCGTTCATGGATCGCGACGTGGCGCTCGTCGACGCGCCCTACGTCGAGCTCGACACCGGCACCGGCGCGGTCACCACCGCACCCGGCAGCGGTCCCGACGACTTCGAGACCGGGGTGCGCTTCGGGCTGCCGACGCTGGTGCCGATCGACGCGCGCGGCGTGTTCGACGAGGGCGCCGGCCCGTACGCGGGCATGCAAGTCTTCGACGCCAACCCGCACATCGTCGAAGGGCTGCGCGCGGGCGGCGTGCTGTGGTACGCGGCCTCGTACGAGCACAGCTACCCGCACTGCTGGCGCTGCAAGAACCCGGTCATCTACCGCGCCACCGCGCAGTGGTTCTTGGCCATGGACGCCAACGGTTTGCGCCGCACGATCGAGCAGCAGCTGCCCGACGTGAACTGGCTGCCGGCCTGGGGCGAGACGCGCATGACGCAGATCGTCGACAACCACCCCGAGTGGTGCCTCTCGCGCCAGCGCGTGTGGGGTACGCCGATTCCGGCCGTCGTGTGCGAGGACTGCGAGGAGTCGACGCTCGATCCCGCCGTCGCGCGCAACGCCGCGGCGCGCTTTCGCAAGGACGGCGCGGGCGTGTGGTGGACCGAGCCGGTCGAAGCGTTCCTGCCGGCCGGCTGGACCTGCCCGAAGTGCGGCGGCTCCAAGCTGCGCAAGGAGTCGAACATCGTCGACATCTGGTTCGAGTCGGGCGTGAGCTGGCGCGCGGTCGTGCAAGACCGCATGGGCACCTTTCCGGCCGACGCCTTCCTCGAGGGCAGCGACCAGTACCGGGGCTGGTTCCGCTCCAACCTGATCACCGCGGTCGCGACCAAGGGCGCGCCGCCGTACCGCCAGGTCATCTCGACCGGCTGGGTGGTCGATCAGGACGGCCGCGCGATGCACAAGTCGGCCGGCAACTACATCGGCGCCGACGACGCGATGCAGAAGTACGGCGCCGACGTGCTCCGGCTGTGGGTCGCCTCGACCGAGTTCACCGGCGACATCCGCCTGGGCGCGAGCACGCTGGAGAACGTCGCCAACGTCTACAAGAACCTGCGCTTCCGGCTGCGCTTTCTGCTCGGGCTGGTCGCCGGCCTGACGCCCGCGGCGATCGTGCCGCGGGCGGAGATGGAGCCGCTCGACCGGCTCGCGCTGACGGCGCTCGACGCGTTCGCCCGTGAGGTCGTCGAGCACTACCGCGCGTTCCGCCTGCACGACGCGTACATCGCGATCCAGCGCTTCGACAAGGAAGACCTGTCCGGGTTCTACGCCGACGTGCTCAAGGACCGGCTCTATTCCTCCGCCCCGGACGCGCACCGGCGGCGCAGCGCGCAGTCGGCGCTGTTCGAGATGTTCCGCACCATGAGCGTGCTGCTCGCCCCGATCCTGTCGTTCACGGCGGAAGAAGCCTGGCAGCACCTCCAGCCCGAGCCTGCGCGGCGAGAGCGGCTCGATCTTCGACGTCGCCTTCCCGCGCGTCGAAGCGGTCGACAAGGATGCGCTCGCGAGCTGGGCGCTGCTCAAGGAGCTGCGCGGCCAGGTCGCGTCGAGCGAGGGCGTGCGCGACTTCCAGCTCGACGCGTCGGTCGCCGTGCAGCAGCCGTTCTACGACCGCTTCGTGGAACTCGGCGACAACCTGCGCGAAGCGCTGGTCGTCTCCGCGCTGCGCGGCGTGACGCCGTCGGCGAACGGGGCGTCGACCGTCGCGCTCGTGCCGGCCGCGGGCGAGAAGTGTCAGCGCTGCTGGAAATACTTGCCGCTGGGCAGCGATCCCGCGCACCCCACGCTGTGCGAGTCGTGCGCGGGGATCGTGCGCGAGCTGGAGGCGCAGGGCGTCGCGCGGTGAGGACGAGCTTCTTCGACCTCTTCAAAGTCGGGCTGGGACCGTCGAGCTCGCACACCGTCGGCCCGATGCGCGCGGCCGGGACGTTCGCCGCGCGCTTGGCCGAGCGCGGCCTGCTCGAGCGCACGGCGCGCGTGCTGGTCGAGCTGTACGGCTCGCTCGCGCTGACCGGGCGCGGGCACGGCACCGACCGCGCGGTGCTGCTGGGCCTCGGGGGCCTGCGCCCCGACACGACCGACCCGGCCGAGGCCGAGCGCGTCGTCGCCGTGGTCCGCGCCGAACGCGCGCTGCGCCTGAACGGCACGCACCACATTGCGTTCGACGAAGCGACCGACCTGATCTTCCGCAGCCGCGAGACGCTGCCGCACCATTCCAACGCGATGCGGATCAGCGCGTTCGACGACGCCGGCGCGCCGCTCGACGCGGAGGTCTACTATTCGGTCGGCGGCGGCTTCGTCGAGACCGCGAGCGGCGAACCGGCGACCGGCGACTGCGCCGCCGCGCCGCAGCCGTACCCGTTCGCCTCGGCCGCGGAGCTGCTCGCGATCGCGAACCGCGAGGGGCTCGCGATCTGGGAAGTGGTGCTGGCCAACGAGCGCGCCGCCCGCCCCGAAGCCGAGCTGCGCGCCTACGTCGACACGATCTGGGACGTGATGCAGCGCTGCGCGCAGCGCGGGCTGGAAACCGAAGGCATCTTGCCCGGCGGCTTGAACGTGCGCCGCCGCGCGCCGCGGCTGTACCGCAAGCTGGTCGCGGCGACGAGCGGCGACGACGGCTTCGGCGCGATGGACTACATCAACGTCATCGCCATCGCGGTGAACGAGGAGAACGCCGCCGGCGGGCGCGTGGTCACCGCGCCGACCAACGGCGCGGCGGGCATCATGCCGGCCGTCGGCCACTATTACAAGCGCCACACCGCCGCGCCGACCGGCGACGGTCTGTTCCGCTATTTCCTGACCGCCGCCGCGATCGGCGCGCTGTACAAGGAGAACGCCTCGATCTCGGGGGCCGAGGTGGGCTGCCAGGGCGAGGTCGGGGTGGCCTGCTCGATGGCCGCGGGCGGCCTCGTCGCGGCGCTGGGCGGCACCAACGAACAGGTGGAGTACGCGGCCGAGATCGGCATGGAGCACAGCCTGGGCATGACCTGCGACCCGATCGGCGGCCTGGTGCAGATCCCGTGCATCGAGCGCAACGCGGTCGGCGCGGTGCGCGCGATCCACGCCGCGCGGATGGCGATGAGCGAGGAGGACGAGCACAACGTCTCGCTCGACCAGGTGATCGACGTGATGTACCGCACCGGCCTGGACATGCAGGCCAAGTACAAGGAGACATCGCTCGGCGGCCTGGCCGTCGGCGTCGTGGAGTGCTAGGCTGACCGTATACGACGTGGCGGTCGTCGGAGGTGGGTTCTCCGGCACGCTGGTCGCGCTCAACGCCACCCGTTTGTCGCCGCGCCCGCTGCGGATCGCGCTGCTCGACCGGCGCGGCGCGTTCGGCGCCGGCCTGGCCTACGCCGCCAGTCACGGCGAAGCGCTGCTCAACGTGCCGGCCGGCGCGATGGGCGCGTTCCCCGACGATCCGGGCGCGTTCGCGAGCTGGCTGCACGACGAGGCCGGCGTCGACGCCGACGCGCTGCCCTCGGCACCGTACGCGCCGCGCCGGCTCTACGGCGCCTACGTCGGCTCGCTGCTCGCCGCCGCGCGCGCGGCCGGCCACACCATCGACACCATCGTCGCCGACGTCGTCGACCTGCGCCGCGCAGCGGACGGCCTGGCGTGCATCGACGCCGCCGGCGCCGCCGTCGCCGCGGGGCGGCAGGTCGTGCTCGCGCTGGGCACGCCCCCGCCGCCCGACCCGCTCCCGCGGATGGACGGCCTCCACGCCGATCCGCGCTACCGCGCCAACCCCTGGACGCCGCTCGTCGACCTGAAGGTCGAACCGGGGGAGAGCATCCTCGTGCTCGGCACCGGGCTGACCGCGCTCGACGTCATCTACGAGCTCGTCGCGGGCGGCAGCACCTCGCACATCTACGCGCTCTCGCGGCGGGGCGGTTTTCCGCTCGCGCACGCGGCGCAGCCCGCAACGCCGGTCAGGCCGTTCGCCGGCCGCGCGCTGCCGGCGACGATGGCCGCCGCGCTCCGAACCGTGCGCGGCGCGGTCGCGGCGAACGGCGGCGACTGGCGCGCCGTGATCGACGGCGTGCGCTTGGACGCGGTGGAGCTCTGGACGGGGCTGGAACCCGCGGAGCGGCGGCGCTTCATGCGCCACATCCGCCCGCTCTGGAACCGCCACCGCCACCGCGCGCCGCAGCGCGTGCTCGCCGCCAAGGACGCGCTGGTCGCGGCGGGCCAGGTCGAGCTCGTCACCGGCCGGCTGGTCGAGCTGCGCGACGCCGGCGACGCGCTCGAAGCGGTCGTCGCGGCCAACGGCGGGCGGCGCACGCTGCGCGTCGCCCGCGTCGTCAACTGCACCGGCCCCGGCGCGCGCTACGCAGCGCACGACCAGCCGCTGGTCGACGCGCTGGTGCGGCGCGGCGAGCTGTGCTACGACCCCGACAGCTTCGGCCTGCGCGCCGCCGCGGACGCGCGCCTGATCGACGCGCACGGCCGGCCGCACGCCGACCTGTGGACGGTCGGCTGGCCGATGCGCGGGGTGCGCTTCGAGACGACCGCGGTGCGCGAGATCCGCGAGCACGCGCGCGACCTGGCGGCCGCGCTCGTGCGCGCCGAGCCGAGCTAGCCGGCGTTGGGCGCGAGCGGCGTCACCGGGCCGCCCCACACGGCGTAGAACAAGCCGCCGTCGGGGCAGGTCCAGCCGTGGTAGCTGCCGGGCTGGTAGACCAGCAGCTCGCCCTTGCCGTAGACGCCGCTGTCGTCGTGGAACGTGCCCTCGAGGATCAGGAACGACTCGTGGCCCTCGTGACGGTGCGGCGCGGAGAACGCGCCGGGCTCGCAGCGGACCAGCGCGACGCGCTGGCCGCTGGCGGGGTCGTCGAACAGCACGGTGGTCTGCGCGCCTTTGCGCCCGTGGCTGTCGTGCCCGACCCATTCGTAGCGCTCGAGATCGTTCGCGAGCGTGTGCAGCTGGACGGTGCGGGGTGGAACGTTGTCGGCGACACCCGGGACGTCGATCGTGGTGCTCATTGCTTCTCCGTGGTGAGTGGTGGGAGTGAGATCAGTGCGAGGCGGCGGCTTTGAGGCGGAAGCGCTTGACCCGGGTGTCGTTGCCGCAGGCGGTGCTCGCGCACCACACCCGGTTGAAACCGCGCGAGCGGTCGACGTAGATGCCGTCGCAGGTTCCGCCGGCGCACTCGCGCAGCAGCGCGCGGTCGGGGCCGCCGATCAGGTCGATCGCGTCGCGCGCGACGATGGCGAGAACCTGCGCTACCGTCAGGGGTTCCGCGGTGCTGACTTCCCAGACCGTGCCGCGGCGCACGCCGGCGAGCTGGAGCACCGGCGGGTGCGCTTCGCGCGCGGCCGCGTTCACGAAGGCGAGGTCGCCGGGCGACGGTTTGCGGTGGTGGACGACGTCGTGCACGAGCCGGTGCAGCGCTTCGCGCAGCGCGATGAAGCGCTGCAAGTCGGCCGCAGCGAGAGCCGGCAGCGCGTCACCGGGGCGCACGATGCCGCTCTGCGCCAGCCATTCCGCCAGGCGCGCGACCGTCGGCCAGCGCTCCACCGGGTGCTCGCTGTCGCGCGAGCCCACCGTGCCGACGAAGTTGAGGCTCAGCCGGCCCAGGTTGAAACGGAAATCGGTGCTTCCCATTACGCTTGCGACGCCGCGGCGGCCGCGAGCCGAACCGGGCGCGGGAAGAGCGGCAGCGCGATCAAGGCGGCGGCGCTCGCGACCATCCACACCGCGGGCCACGAGCCGAGCAGCAGGATCGCCGGAATCGTCAGCGGGGTCAGGAACAGCGACAGGAACGTGGTCGAGTTGGCCATTCCGAACGCGGTGCCGACCCGCGCCGCGCCGGCCAGGGTCGCGAGCTCGGCGAAGGCGACGCCGTGCCAGGCCGAGACGAACACCCCGGCCACGATCAGCAGCGCGACGATCGCCGCCGTCACCTCGGCCCCGCCTTGCGGTGCGAACGCGACCAGCAGCGCCAGCGCGGCGAACGCGCCCACGCTGAGCATGCAGCACGTCTGGAGGTACTCGCGCCGGTTGCCCTTGCGGTCGGTCCAGCGGCCGCTCCACACGCGCGCCGCCATCGCGCCGATCTGCACCGTGAACAGCGTCGCGGTGATGCCCGCCACGCCAAGATGGCGCGCGTCGTGCAAGAACACGGTCGCGAAGGTCAGCACCGCGAACTGCGGCACGCACAGGATCGCGATCGCGAACACGATCTTCCAGACCTGCGCGTCGCGCAGCGGCCCCCGGCCGGCGCGCGCGCTCGGTTTCGCTTGCGCGTTCGGCGGAACGGCCGGCGCGGCTTCGGCGGGCGGCTCGTGCAGCCAGCGCCAGGTGAAGTACGCGGTCACCGTGCAGAGCGCGGCCAGGATCCCGTACACCGCCACGAAGCCGAAGCGCGCGGCGAGCGAGGGCAGGATCAGCGCGCCCAAGCCGCCGCCCAGCGGCACCGCGGTCTGGCGGATGCTCATCGCCAAGCCACGCTCACCGGCGCTGAACCAAGTCATCACGGCGCGCCCGCTCGAGCCGTTGACACTCCCGGCGAGCACGCCGACGGCCAGCAAGCCGATCGCGAGCTGCCCGATGCTGGGCGTGCGCAGCGGCGTGGGCGCGAGCAGGAGCGCCATCAGCGCGAGCGCGACGGCGGTCGTGGTCAGGCCGGTGAGCAGCACCTTGCGGTCGCCCCAGCGGTCCGTCAGCAGGCCCCACGGCAGGTCGCTCAGCGCGAGGCCCAGGCCCAGCAGGCCCAGGATGAACCCGAGCTGCGCCAGCCCCAGGTGGTAGTCCGAGCGCATGAACACGGCGGTGGTCGGGATTCCCTGGAACGCGGCGGACACGCAGGCGTTCGCGGCAACCCCGACCCCGAGCACTTTCCAGCGGTGGCTGCGGTCGCGCAGCGGCAGATCGAACCGGGCCAATGACGACTCCCTCACGAAACGGCGTAATGAGCATAAGCCATTACAGTCCGGAGCGCAAGGTGAGCCCGGGCACTGCTCTCAGAGCATTCGGAAGCGCAGCACGTCGTCGGCGGGTTCGGCCGACCCGTCGTGCATCCAGGGCATGAGCGTGCGCAGCTCGCTCCCGACCTGCTCGATCGGGTGCGAGGCCGCGCGCTCGCGGAAGCGCCTGAACGACGGCTTGCCGGCGGCGTGCTCGGCGACCCACTCCTGCGCGAACGCGCCGCCGCGGATCTGCGCGAGGATCGCGCGCATCGCGGCCCGCGTCTCGTCGGTCACGATGCGCGGCCCGCGGGTGTAGTCGCCGAATTTCGCGGTGTTGCTGATCGCGTCGCGCATGCCCTCGATGCCGCGCTCGTACATCAGGTCGACGATCAGCTTGACCTCGTGCACGCACTCGAAGTACGCCATCTCGGGCGCGTAGCCGGCCTCGACGAGGGTCTCGAACCCGGCCGTGACGAGCGCCGTCATGCCGCCGCAGAGCACGGCCTGCTCGCCGAACAGATCGGTCTCGGTCTCCTCGCGAAAGTTCGTCTCGAGGATCCCCGCGCGCCCGCCGCCGATCGCTGCCGCGTACGCGAACGCCGTCTTGCGCGCCCGCCCGGTCGCGTCCTGATGGACCGCGACCAGGCACGGCACGCCACGCCCCGCTTCGTACTCGCTGCGCACCAAACGCCCCGGGCCCTTGGGCGCGATCATGATCACGTCGACGTCGCTGGGCGGCACGATCGTGCCGAAGTGGATGCCGAACCCGTGCGCGAACGCCAGCGCCGTGCCGGGCTTGAGGTGCTCGACGACCTCGCGCAGGTAGAGCGCGGGCTGCTCCTCGTCGGGGACGAGCATCATCACGACGTCCGCCACCGCGACCGCCTCGGGAATCGAGGACACCGGCAGGTGGTCGCGCCGCGCCGCGTCGCGCGAGGCCGAGGTGGGCCGCAGCCCGACGATCACGTTGCGGCGGTCGTCGTGCAGGTTGAGCGCGTGCGCGCGCCCCTGGCTGCCGTAGCCGATGACGGCGATCGTTTTCCCGTCGAGCTCGCCGCGCTCAACGTCGCGGTCGTAATAGGCTTGCATCGAATCCTCCGGGGATGCAAAAAGCCCCCGCCGATCAATCGGCGAGGGCTTTTCGTAAGGTCGACTCGTGTGTCGGTCTAAACGAAAGCGTCTCGCCGGTTCGGAAGAACCTCGAGAATAATGCTGACGCCAAGAAGGACGAGCCGGGTAAACATTGGTGCAACGTGGTGTACCATGTCCGATGCGGCCTTGTCAAGCGCCGGGATGAGCCCGCCGCCATCGGCGCGTATACCGTCGCGACAGCTGTCCAGCCGCGGAGGGTGTACTGATCGTGACGGTCGACGTCGAATCGCTGCCTCGCGTCCACGATGTCCTGGGCTCGGACGCCGCCCGCACCTGGCCCTACCGGCTCCCGCACGGCCTGACCGCGCACATCGCCGCGGATCCCGGCACCGCGTTCTCGCCCGCGACGCGGGAAAAAATCTACGCCGCACTGCTCCCGGTGAGCGTCGCCGCGTTCGCCGCGGACCTGACCGGCTATTGGGCGCAGCGCCGGTCCGAGCGCTATTTCGAGCGGCTGGCCGAGTTCATCCTGATCGCCGACGCGGACGACCGCATGATCGGCTGGACCGGCCACTCGGTGATCGTCGGCGACGGCTACGCCAACGTGTACCTCGAGGCGTCGGGGATGGTCGCGACCGAGCAGTCGCGCGGGGTGACGCGCACGCTGTTCGACAACCGCTCGCGCACCTCGTTCGTCAAGCACAAGGGCCGCGAGCGGGTCTACGTCTCGGCCCGGACCGAGAACCCGATCGTCTACAAGCTGATGCGCCGGCTGATCGGCGCCGAGCTGCTCTATCCCAACCCCGCGGGCCCGACGCCGCCCGACGTGCTCGCGTGCGGGTACGACCTGGCCGCCTGGCTCGGCCACCCCGAGCAGCTCGAGCCCGGCACGCTGCTGATGCGCGGCGCGTTCGCCGCGGTGGCCTCGCTCTACGGCGAGATGCCGGTGACCGGCGAGCCCGATCTGGACGCGCTGTTCGGCGGCCGGCTCGGCCCGCTCGACGCGTACCTCGTGATCGGGCGGGTCAGCGAGTCGCTGATCGTCGAGCCGGAGTCCTAGACCGGCTCGATTCGCGCCAGCAGCCCGTCCTTGGGTTTGGGAAACGGGAACAGCGCGAAGTCGGGCGGCGTGTAGCCGGCCGGAAACGCGATCCGGTACCGGCGCAGAAAGTGCCACAGGAACAGCTTGACCATCAGGTTCGCGAGGTGGAAACCGGCGCACATGTGCGCGCCGCCGCCGAACGGGAACCAGGCATAGGGATGGCGGCCGTCCTTGCCGGCGCCGTCCGCGAAACGCGCGGGGTCGAAACGGTTGGGCTCGGGCCAGTGCTCGGCCAGCCGCTGGATGAAGGTGACGTTGAGGTACAGCGTGGTGTTGGGCGGCACGGTGTAGCCGCCGATCTCGACCGGCTTGACCGTGCGGCGCGGGATGAGCGGCACCGCCGGGTAGAGCCGCAGCGTCTCGCGGAAGGCCGCGTCGACGACGTCCATCGACTCCAGCGCGCCGATCCCGATCTCGTCGGGCGCGAAGCGCGCCACGTCGGCCCGCAAGCGCTCCTGCCAGGCCGGGTTCTTGCACAGCTCGTAGGTCAGGCTGGTGAGCGAGCTCGCGGTCGTGTCGTGCGCCGCGACCATGAAGAAGATGAGGTGGTTGACGATCTCGTCGTCGCTGAACGCGACGCCGTCCTCGTTCGTGGCGGTGCAGAGCTGCGAGAACAGGTCCGCGCCGGGACTCTCGCGCCGGGCCGGAATCCGCGCGCGCAGGTACTCCTCGAGCACCTTGCGCGCGCGCACGCCGCGCCAGTGCGCCATGCCGGGCACCGGCCGGCGGATCAGCGCCGCCGCCGCCTTCACGACTTGCAGAAACGCGCGCTGCAGCCGCGCGGAGTCCGCGCCCAGCTCGACGCCCAGGAACAGCCGTGCCGCGATCTCCAGCGTCACCGCCTTGACGTAGGGATAGAAGCGCATGGGCTTACCGGCGACGAGCTCCGCTTGGCGGCGGGCCATGATCGCGCCGGCCAGCGGTACGTAGCCTTCGAGCGCGGCGCGCCGGAACGCGGGCTGGATCAGCTTGCGATGAAACTTGTGGTCCTCGAAGTCGCGCAGCATCAGCCCGCCGGCGAAGAACGCGCCCAGGCTCGCGTTCCAGCCCAGTTTGCTCGAGAAGGTCGACTCGCGATCGGTCATCAGCCGCTGCGCGGCGTCGGCGCTGAGCAGCGTGACGAACCGCTGCGCCAGCACGCTGTTGCGATAGACCGGCCCGTACGTGTCGTACATGCGCTGCGTGAAGCGCTGGTTGCGGAACAGCACCGCGAACGTGTTGCCGATCAGCGGCGGGCCGTAGCTGCCGGGGAACGCGTCGAGGTTCCGCTCTTCGCGGACGCGCGCGAAGGTTTCGCGCGCGCTCGGCGCGCCGGCTGAGGCGGGAGTCGACAAGTGTTCGTCACCCTTTCCGAACCGTGTGTCGTGAGGCCGGAGGATTTTAGGATGGAACAGACTATATACCTGCCACGATCCGACCGCTACGGGTAGTGCTGGTCCGGCGGGGTGCCGGCCACGAGGGGTGTCTGTGTCCACTGGTAGCGCGAGTCACGTGCGCGACGTACGCGTCGCGGGGCGGCCGCTTTTGCCCACCTTCGACAACGTCGAGGACGAGGTCGCCGACATCAAGCGGCATCTGGCCGCGACGCTGCGGCTGTTCGCGCAGCGGGGTCTCGACGAGGGTGTGCTGGGTCACATCTCGGCGCGCGACCCGCGCGACCCCGCGCTGTTCTGGCTCAACCCGTTCGGGCGCCACTTCGCGCTCGTGCGCGCGGCCGACCTGATCCTGGTCGACGCCGCCGGTGCCGTGCGCGAGGGCAAAGGCCTGGTCAATCCCGCCGCGGTGATCACCCACGCCGCGCTCTACGCGCAGCGGCCCGACGTGAAGTCGATCGCGCACGCGCACAGCTTCTGGGGCAAGGTCTGGTCGACCGCGCGCCGGCCGCTCCCGCCGATGACGCAAGAGGCGTGCACGTTCTACGGCGACCACGTCGTCGTCGACATGTACCAGGGCGTGATCGCCGATGCCGAAGAGGGACGGCACATCGCCCAGGCGATGGGCGCGACCAACGCCGCGATCCTGGTCAACCACGGCCTGCTGACCGTCGGTGCGACCGTCAGCGCGGCGGCCTGGCGCTACGTGCTGCTCGAGAAGTGCTGCGAGGCGCAAGCCAGCATCGAGCGGCTCGGCGCCGGCGAACCGATCGCCGCCGAGGTCGCCGCGCGCACCCGCGCCACCGTCGGCTCGGAGTACGCCTGCTGGGCGATGTTCCAACCGCTCTACCGCTGGACGGAGTCGCAATGCCCGGACCTGTAGACGCGCCCGCGGCGGTGTGGCAGCCGCGGCTGATGCCCGGGCTGCAGCGGCTGCTGCAGTTTCCGGTCTACGAGACCAAGCCCGACGCCGACGCGCTGCTGCGCGACCTCGCGGTCGAGAAGCTGACGCTGCTCGACAACAACGAGGAGTACCTGGGCCCGTCGTCGGCCGTGTCCCCCGCGCTGGCGGCCGCGCTGAGCGGGGTGAACCGCTATCCCGACGGCTACGACGCGCGGCTGCGCGGCCGGCTTGCCGCCGGGCTGGGCGTCGAGCGCGACCAGATCGTGCTCGGCACCGGCTCCAACGCCGTGCTCGAAACGCTCGGCGCGGTCTTCCTCGAGCCGGGCTCGCGCTGCGTGATCCCGCGCCACGCCTTCGCGGTGTACGCCAAGATCGCGGTGCAAAACTCGGCCGTGCCGGCGTTCGTCCCCGAGCGCGCCTGGACCACCGACGTCCCGGCGCTGATCGAAGCGGCGCAGGCCGAGCGGGCAGCGATGGTGTTCGTGGCCAACCCCAACAACCCGACCGGCACGCGCGTCGCTCTCGACCAGATCGAGGCGCTGCTGGCAGCGGTGCCCGAACGCGTGGTGGTGGTCGTCGACGAGGCCTACGCGGACTACGCGGGCGACGAGAGCGCGATCGACCTGATCGCGCGCCATCCCAACCTGGTCGTCACGCGGACGTTCTCCAAAGTGTACGCGCTGGCCGGGCTGCGGATCGGCTACGCCGTCTCGTCGCCGCAGGTCAGCGCGATCGTGCGGCGCGCGGCGCAGCCGTATACCGTCAGCACGCTAGCGGTGCTGGCCGCCGAGGCGGCCTACGCCGACCGCGAGCACCGCGCGACCGTCGTGCGCGAGAACGCCGCCCGCCGGCGCGAGCTGGTCGCCGCGCTGACCGCGCTGGGCTTGGCGCCGCTGGAGTCGCACACCAACTTCGTCACCGTCGAGCTGCCGGTAGCGGGCGCCGAGCTCGCGCGGGAGCTGGAGCGGCGCGCGATCTTCGTGCGCGATCTCGACGCCTACGCGATGCCAAACCACATCCGCATCACGGTCGGCGGGCGCGAGGAGCTGGGCCTCCTGCTCGACGCGCTGCGCGCGTACCGCGACGCCGGCTGGGCGCTCGGTGCCGAGCGGGCGGTGGCGACGTGACCGGCAGCGAGGTGCCGGTGCGCACCCGCCTCTTCGACGGCCTGAAGTTCCCGCTGGTGATCGAGCCGGACGGGCCGAACGCCGCCACCCCGGCCGCGCTGCGGGCGTACATCCGCGCGAACGTCGACGCGCTCGAAGGCGAGCTGCTGGAGAAGGGCGCGCTGCTCTTCCGCGGCTTCGGGGTCGCGAACGCGGGCGAGTTCTCGGACGTGGTCGACAGCTTCCCCGTCGAGCAGATGACGTACCTGGGCGGCAACACGCCGCGGCACAAGGTCCAAGGCGGCATCTACACCTCGACCGAGATCAACAACCGCTACAAGATCAAGCTCCACAACGAGCTCTCGTTCCAGGAGAACTACCCGCGCAACGTGTTCTTCTTCTGCGAGACGCCGGCGGCCGCCGGGGGCGAGACGATCCTGGCCGACGTGCGCGACGTGTACCGCGCGATCCCGCCCGAGATCGTGCGGAAGTTCGAAGAGAAGCAGGTCAAGTACGTGCGCGTCTTCCAGCGCAAGCGCGCCGTCACCGAGCTGCTCAAGAAGCTCGTTCCGACGTATTTCCACCTGACCTGGGAGCAGCTGTTCTTCACCCGCGACAAGGCCAAGATCGAAGCGGCCTGCCGCGACTTGCACATCGACTTCGCCTGGCGCCGCAACGGCGACCTGGTGCTGACCAACGTGCTGCCGGCGGTCATCCCGCACCCGGTCACCGGCGAGCCGCTGTGGTTCAACCACGTCCCCTCCCTGCACTTCAACCGCCGCACGCTCGGCCGGCCGGTGTACCGCACGCGCAAGTTCCTCTACCGCGACGAGCGCAAGCTGCCGACCCAGGTCTTCTACGGCGACGGCTCGCGGATCGGCATGGCCGAGCTGCACCCGATCTACGACGCGCTGGACCGCAACACGGTGAAGTTCGCCTGGGAGCGCGGCGACGTGCTGGCGATCGACAACCGGATTGTCGCCCACGGCCGCAACCCGTTCACCGCGCCGCGCAAGGTGCTGGTCTCGCTGGCCCAGGCCCGCTGATGAGTGCTCGCAGCGCGCCCGGCGACGCGATCGCGATCGTCGGCGCGGCGTGCCGCTTTCCGGGCGGCATCACCGGCCTGGACGGGCTCTGGGACGCCTTCGCCCAGGGGCGCAACTTCCGCGTCCCGATCCCGCCCAGCCGGTTCGACCACGCGCGGCTGGCGGCGGCACTCGCGGCGCGGGGCGAGATCGTGCCGCCGCGCTTCGGCTACTTTCTGGCCGACGGCGACCTGATGGACTTCGACGCCGAGTTCTTCGGCATGTCGCCGCGCGAGGCGGCCGCGGTCGATCCGCAGCAGCGGGTGCTGCTCGAGCTGGTCTGGGAAGCCTGTCAGGGCGCCGGCGTTCCGCTCGCGAGCTTGGCCGGCGGCGACACCGGCGTGTTCGTCGGGCTGTCCAACGTCGACTACCACCGGCTGCAGTTCCGCCAGCTCGACGGCATCGGCCCGCACAGCGGGACTGGCACCTCGCCTTCGATCGCCGCCAACCGCATCTCGTACGCGTTCGACCTGCGCGGCCCGAGCCTCGCGGTCGACACGGCCTGCTCGTCGGCGCTGGTCGCGCTGCAACTGGCCTGCGACGCGCTGCGGGCCGGCACGGTGCCGCTGGCGCTGGTCGGCTCGGCCAACGTCATCCTCGACCCGACCCTCTACGTCAGCTTCGCGCGCAGCCACATGCTCAGCGGCGACGGGCTGTGCAAGACCTTCGACGCGGCGGCCGACGGCTTCGCGCGCGGTGAGGGCGCGGCGCTGGTGGTGCTCAAGCGCGCTGAAGACGCGCTGCGCGACGGCGACCGCGTGCTGGCCGTGCTGCGCGGCGGCGCGGTCAACCAGGACGGCACCACCAACGGTCTGACCGCGCCCAGCGGCGTGTCGCAGGCCGCGGTGATCGAGCGCGCGCTGGCGCAGGCCGGTGTCGATCCAGCCAGCATCGGCTTCGTCGAGGCGCACGGCACCGGCACCGCGCTCGGCGACCCGATCGAGTTCCGGGCGCTGGCGCGCACGATCGGCGCGCGCGCGGAGGGCGCACCGGCCTGCTTCGTCGGCTCGGCGAAAACGAACTTCGGCCACCTCGAGGCGGCGGCGGGGATGCTCGGTCTGCTCAAGGCGGTGCTGGCCGTGTACCACCGCGCGGTTCCGCCGACGCTCAACCTCGCCACGGTCAACGCGCGCATCGATCTGGCTTCGTCGCGCCTGCGCTTTCCGGCTCGGCTCGAAGCGTGGCCGAGCGACGCGCCCGCGCGCGCCACGGTCAGCGCGTTCGGCTTCGGCGGCACCAACGCGCACGTCGTCGTCGAGGAGTTCGTGCCCACCGGTCAGCCCGCCGTGCGCTTCGCGCTGCACCCGCCCCCGCTGCCGTTCCGCCGCCGGCGGCTGATGCTCGACCTGCCCGACGTCAGCGCGTGGTTCGGGCCCTCGCCCTTGGCCCCGGCCGGCGTCGCGCCGGATCTCGATGCGTACTGCTACGAACGCACGTGGGAACCGGCGCCGCTCGATGTGCTCGGCCGGCGCCGACGTGCAGGCGCCACCCGGACTCGTGCGCGTCGTGCTCGTCGCGGCGGCCGGCGACGAAGCCGCGGCGCGCGCGCTGTGGCGCGAACAGGGCCGTGACGTCGTCGTCCTCGCGCCCGGCACGCCGCTCGCCCCTGCGCTCGCAGACCGAGCTGCGGGCGCAACGGGCGCCGTCGAGATCACGGACCTGCGCGCGGTTCGGCTCGCCGGTGCGCGCTCGGCAACGATGGAGCCCGAGGCCGCGGTCGACGAAGCCTGCGAGCGGGTTGCCGCGTTCGCCGCGCTGCTGCGCGAGGCGGCGGCCTTGCCCGGTCCGGTGCGGATCGACGTCGTCACGCGCGGCGCGCTGCGCGCGGTGGCGGGCGACGTGCCACGGGTCGGCGGCGCCGCGCTGGCCGGCGCGTTTCAAAGCGCCGCGCTGGAACTGCCGCAGCTCGCCGGCAACCTGATCGACCTGCCGGCCGACTTCGGCGCGCGCGACGCGGCGGCGCTCGCCGCGCTGCCGCGGGCGGCGGTCGCGTCCTCGCCGCAGGTCGCGATCCGCGCCGGCGCCGTGCTGGTGCCGGTGCTGGAACGGCGCGCCGTTTCGGCGCTGCCCGTCACGCCGCTGCGCGAGGGCGTGTACACGGTGCTCGGCGGGTTCGGCTCGCTCGGGCTCGTCGCGGCGCGCGCGCTGGCCGAGCACGGCGCGCGCGAGATCGCGCTCGTCGGCCGTACCGGCGCCGGCGAAGCGGCCGCGCCCGCGCTGGCCGCGCTGCGCGCGCGCGGCGTCGCGGTGCGCGAGCTGCGAGCGGATGTCGCGGACGCGAGCGGCTTCGCGGCGCTGCTCGAGCAGCTGCGGGCGGGAGGGCGGCCGCTGCGCGGGATCGTGCACTGCGCCGGCGCGCTCGGGGTGCTGAAGCCGGTGGCCGAGCTGAGCGCGGCGGACGTGCGCGCGGCGGCCGCGGTCAAGGCGATTCCGGCGCTGTGCGCGGACGGCGAGCTCGACCTGTTCGTCGCGTTCTCCTCGATCGCGTCGACCTGGGGTTCGCGCGGGATCGGCGCGTACGCCGCCGCCAACGCGCTGCTCGACGCCGCCGCCGGCCGGCTCGCGCACGGCGGCACGCGGGCGCTGGTGCTGCACTGGGGACCGTGGGCGGAAAGCGGCATGGCGCGCCGCGGCGACGCCGAGCAGTTGGCGCGCATCGGCATCGCCGGCTTCGACGAGCGCACCGGCGGCGCGCTGCTGGGCGCGCTGCTCGGCGCGCCGTCGAGCGAGCTGACGCTAGTCGACGCGAACTGGCCCCGCTTCGCGGAGCTCTTGCGCGGCATCGGGCGCGGCCGGCTGCTGGAGCGCCTCGCACCGAGCGCGCCCGCCGCGCCGCGCGCTACCGCAGCTCGCCCCACCGCACCGGTGAGCGCACCGCGCGGCCGAGCGGAGATTCTCGCCGCTATCCTGGACGACGTGCGCAGCGTGCTCGGGCTGGACGCGGACGCCGATCTCGACCCGGCCGCCGGCCTGATGGACCTCGGGATGGACTCCATCCTCGCGCTCGAGCTCAAGGACTTGCTCGAAGCACGCTTCGGGCTGACGCTGCCCTCGACGCTGGCGTTCGATCACCCCAACGCCGCCGCGATCGCCGATCTGGTCCGCCGTTCGACCGCCGAAGCGACCGCGCCGGGCGAAGCGGCGAGCGCGCCGGCTACGGCGCTCGCCGAGGTCGGCGCGGTCGACGTCGAAGTGCTGTCGGAGGCCGACATCCGGGGCCGGGTCGAGCGGATCATGGCGGAGCTGGGCGGATGAGCGCGGAGCTCGCGACGCTGCAGCAGACGTACCGCGCGCTGGAACGTGCGCTCGGGCGGGTCAAGGAGCTCGAGTCGAACCGCCGCGCGGCGGTGTCGATCGTCGGCATCGGCTGCCGGTTTCCGGGCGGCATCGAGGGCCCGCGCGCGTTCCGCGCCGCGCTGCTGGCCGGCACCGACACCATCGAGCGCGCCCCGCACGCGACCTGGCGCGCACGGCTGGCGGAAGCCGGCCCCGCATCCGCCGAGACGTTCGCGCAGCCGGCCGGTTTTCTGACCGCGGTGTACGACTTCGACGCGGCGTTCTTCGGCATCTCGCCGCGCGAGGCGGAGCTGATGGACCCCCAGCAGCGCCACGTGCTCGAGATCGGCTACCGCGCGCTCGAAGACGCCGGGATCGCGCCCGACGCGGTGCGCGGCCGGCGGGTCGGGATCTTCCTCGGCGCAGCGGCCAACGAGTACCACCGCCAGTGCTTCGCGTACGCCCAGGACAAGGATCTCGGCTACGTCGCGACCGGCAACGCGCAGAACGCGATCGCGGGCCGGCTCGCGCACGTGCTGGGCACGCACGGTCCGACCTTGGTGGTCGATACGGCGTGCTCGTCGGCCCTGGTCGCGGTGCACCTCGCGGTCGCGGCGCTGCGCAGCGGCGAGTGCGAGCTCGCGCTGGCGGGCGGGGTCAACCTGATGCTCGACCCGCTCGCCTCGGCGCCGCTCGTGCGGGCCAACATGCTCTCGCCCAGCGGCGCCTGCCGGGCGTTCGACGCGGGCGCCGACGGGTACGTGCGCGCCGAAGGCTGCGGCGTGGTGGTGCTGATGCCGGCCGAGGCCGCGCGCCGCGGCGGCCACCGCGTCTACGCGGACATCGCCGGCAGCGCGCTCAACCACGACGGCACCGCGAGCAGTCTGACCGCGCCCAGCGGCCAAGCGCAGCAGCAGGTGATCCGCGCGGCGCTCGATGACGCCGCGGTCGCGCCGCGCGAGGTGCAGTACGTCGAGGCGCACGGCACCGGCACGCCGCTGGGCGATCCGATCGAGCTGCAGGCGCTCGCCGCGGTGTACGTCGCCGGCGTGGAGCGGCCGCCGCTGCGGATCGGCACCGCCAAGACCAACCTCGGCCACACCGAGGCCGCGTCGGGTATCGCCGGCCTGATCAAGACCGCGCTCTGCATCGCGGGCGGCGAGCTGCTGCCGTCGATCCACTTCGCGCGCTGGAACCCGCAGACGCAGGTCGACACGGCGCACTTCGAGCTCGTCACCGCGCCCACGCGCTGGGACACCGAGCCCGGCACGCCGCGCACCGCGGCGGTCAGCTCGTTCGGCTTCACCGGCACCAACGCGCACGTCGTCCTGCGCGCCGCGCAGCCCGCCCCCGCGCCCGCGCCCGAGCCAGCCACGAACGGTGACGTGTTCTGCCTGAGCGCGAAGAACGGGCGCGCCTTCGCCGCGCAAGCGGCCGCGCTGGCGCAGCGGCTGGAGCGCGAGGCGCCCGACCTGCGCGATCTCTGCTTGACCTCGCAGCTCGGCCGCTCGGCGTTCGCCCTGCGCACGGCGTGGCTCGTGCGCGACGTCGCGGAACTGCGCGCGCACCTGCACGCGGCGAGCTCGGCCGACGAGCCCGCGCGCGCGCCGCGGCTTGCGCCGGCGACCGGTTTCGCGTTCGCCGACACGCGCGGCGCGGAGGTCGGCGCGGCCGAGCTCGCCGCACTCGAAACGGCGTTTCCGCCGCTCGCGCGCCGGATGGCGGAGCTTCGCCATGCCGCGGGCGAGCGCGCGGTGCCTGCGGCGTTCTTGTTCTCGCTCGCGCTCGCGCAGACGCTGATCGCCGCCGGCGTCGAACCGGCGTACGTCGCGGGCGAAGGCGACGGTGCGGTGGCCGCGGCGTTCGTCGCGGGGCTGATCGATCTCACCGGCGCGCTCGATGCGCTGGCTCGCGGCGGCCGTTCGTTCGCCGTCGGCGACGGGCGGCCGCGCTGCCCGCTGGTCGCGTCGCTCGCCGGGCTCGACCTGCGCTACGCGGTGCACCTCGGCATCGCTCCGCGGCTCGAAGCACTCGGTTCGAGCGAGGAGCGCGCAAGCGAAGATCACGCGATCATCGCGCGTGCCGCTGACGAACCGGGGACGCTCGCCGAGCGCTGCCTGCGGCTGTTCGCGGCGGGCTGGACGGCGTTCGCGCAGCTCGATTGGCGGCAGGTGCGCGACGGCGTGCGTTTCGCCCGGGTCGGGCTCGCCGAGCACCCGTTCGCGCACCAGCACTACCAGGTCGGCCACGAGCGCCGCGTGCCGGCACCGGACGGGCTGACCGGAACCGTGCAGGTCGACGCGGCGACCGCCGCGATCGTCGCCGAGCACGAAGTGCTGGACACGCCGGTCGTTCCGGGCGCGTTCTGGCTCGCGCTGATCGCCCAGCGCGCGCGCGGTGCGCTGGCACTGTCGAGCGTCTGCTTCCACGAAGCGCTGCCGCTGGGCCCCGGCACGCCGTTTCCGCAACTGACCATCGCCGCCGAGGCGTCCCCGACGGGGCTCGAGCGCGAGCGGCTCGAGATCGCTTCGAGCAGCCTGCACTTCTCGGCCGTGCGCGATCTCGGCGCGCGGGTGCCGCTGGGCTCGCCCCAGCGCAGCCTGCACTGGGCGCTGACCGCCGATGCGCACGGTGACGACCCGGCGGCGCTGTATGCCCTGATCCGCCGCTCGGCCGGGATCGCGCACGGCCCGAACTTCCGGCTCATCACGCGCCTGGTCGAGCAGTCGTCGACGTCCTTCGCGGAGCTGACGGTGCCCGCCGGGGCGGATCTGGCCGCGCAGCCGCTGGCCGGTGCGACGGTGCTGCTCGACGCCTGCCTGCAAGTGCTCGGTCTGGCGGCGATTCGGCAGCGCGAGCGCCGCACCGCGACCGCGGTCGCCGCGATCCCGTTCGCGATCGACGCGCTCGCGCTCGCGCCGCTCCCCGCGCAGCGGCGCTTTCGCTGCATCGCGCGGCTGCGCGGCGGTGAAGAAGCCGCCGCGGCCGGCGTGGCCATCGGCGACATCGAGCTGGAGACGGAGACCGGAGAAACCGTCGCGATCGCCCGCGGCGTCAGCTTCAAGGAAGTCAGCCTCGACTTCGCAGCGGGCCTGCGCGGGGCCGCGCCGAGCGCTCCGGCGACGCGGCACGAGCTTGCGCCGCCCGGACCGCTCGCGCTCTACGACCTCGTGCTCGAACCGCTCGCGAGCAGCGCCGGCGCGAACGCGCACGCTCCGCGGGCGCTCGATGCGCCGACGGCGATCGTCGCCGGCGCCGATTCCGGCGCGGAATTAGCGGCGGCCCTCGCCCGGCACGGCGTGCGGTCGGTTCGGGCCGAGGCCGACCTTTCGGCGCTGCCGGGCGCTGCGCACGTCGTGGTCGTGCTGGACCGCGCGGCGCCGGACGCGATCGCCGGCGGCTCGGAGTACGACGCGTACGCGGACCGCATCGCCGGGCTGGCGGACGTCGTGCGCGCGCTGCGAACGTCCGGCGCCGGCACGCGGCGCTGCACCGTCGTGCTGCGCGGCGGCCTCGCGCCGGCCGCCGCGGGGCTCGAAACCGACCCGCTGCAAGCGGCTGCCGCGGCGTTCTTCGCCTCGGCGGCATGGGATCTGCCGGGCTGGTCGTTCCGCTTCGTCGACGTGCGCGCCGAAACGCTGACCGCTCCGGCGGCCGTGGACGCACTGCTCGCCGAAGCGCCGTCGCACGTGGTGCTGACCGGCGGCGGCGTCATGGTCCCGCGGCTGCGGCGGCTGCCGAGCGAGCCGAACCCCGCCGCCGCGTTCGCCGTGCGCGTGGATCGTACGTACCTGATCAGCGGAGGCCACGGCAGCCTCGGGCGCGCCGCGGCGGAGTGGCTCGCCCGCGCCGGCGCCGGCCGCATCGTGCTGCTCGGCCGAACGGCGCCCAGCGGCGCGGCGCTCGCGGCGGTGGAACGGTTGCGCGCCCTGGGCGCGACCGTCGACTGCGAAGCGCTCGACGTCGCCGATGCCGACGCGGTTTCCGCGCTGGTCGAACGCATCGATCGCTCGGCCGCGCCGCTGGCCGGGGTGATCCATGCCGCCGGCGTGCTCGCCGACCGGCCCGCTCACGAGCTCGGCGCGAGCGACGTCGCGCAGGTCTCGCGCGCCAAGGTGCGCGGCACGCCGGCGCTGCTCGCGGCGACCCGCGCCAGCCGGCTGGAGTTCTTCGTCGCGTTCTCGTCGCTGAGCGCCCTGATCGGCAACGCCGGTCAAGCGGCCTATGCCGCGGCCAACGCGTACATGGACGCGCTGGTGGCCCGCGCACGCGGCAACGGCGTGCGGGCGTACAGCGCGCAATGGGGGCCGTGGACCGGCTCGGCCATGGTGGACGCGATTCCGGCCGGCAAGCGCGATGCGCTGCGCGCGCTGGGCATCGGGCTGCTCGCGCCCGACGAGTCGTTCGCCGCGCTCGAAGCGCAGCTCGCCGCTGACGCTCCGGCCTGCATGATCGCGCGAATCGACTGGAACCGGCTCGCGCCCGCGCTCGGCGAGCGCGACTCGCGCATGCCGCACCCGGCCGTGCCCGAACCGCCCGAAAGCGCGGTGGCCACGGCCGCGGCCGCTCATGTCGAAGCGGCAGCCCAGCTGCGCGCGCTCGCGCCGGAAGACCGCCCTGCCGCGCTGTTGGCGGTGCTGCGCGCCGAGCTCGCGACCGCGCTCGCGCTGGACGCGGACGCCCACATCCCGGCCGACCAAGGACTGTTCGAGCTGGGCTTGGATTCGCTCGCGGCGCTCGATCTGCGCGAAGCGCTCGAACGCGCGCTGCAGATCGAAGTGCCGCCGACGGCGCTGTTCAACTACCCGACGCTCGACCTGTTCGCGGCGTTCTTGCTCGACCGCATCGCCCCGCCCGCGCTAGCCGTGCCCGGTGCTTCGGCCGGCGGGAGCACGCCGTCCGCGGTGGCGCGGCCCAACGACGAGCTGGAGGGCGAGCTACGGCTGCTCGCCGAGGTGCTGGGCCGTGAGTAGCGCGGCGAGCGGCGCGCCGGGCGACCAGCAGGCGCTGCTGGACCGCGCGCTCGCGCTGGCGCGCGCCAGCCGGCTGCGAATCGAAGAGCTCGAGACGGCGGCGTCCGCGCCGCTCGCGGTGCTCGGCGCGGCCTGCCGGTTTCCGGGCTGCGCCGGCGTCGCGGAATACTGGGAGCTACTGCTCGCTGGCCGCAGCGTCGTCTCCGGCGTGCCGGCCGGCCGCTGGAACGTGTCGGCGGCGGAGACCCAGCGCGGCGCGTTCCTGGCCGACGTCGAGGCGTTCGACCACGACTACTTTCGCATCGGCGAGCGCGAGGCGGTCGCGATGGACCCGCAACACCGGCTGCTGCTCGAGGTCGTGCACGAAGCGCTCGAAGACGCCGGTATCCGCCCCTCCTCGCTCGACGGCACGCGCACCGGCGTGTTCCTGGGCATGATGACGCACGACTACGCGGAGGTCGGTTTTCTCGCCCCCGAGGTCATCACCGGGTTCAGCGTCGCGGGCAGCGGGGGCGGGATCGCGGCGGGGCGCATCGCGCACACCTTCGGCCTGGAGGGGCCGGTGCTGTGCCTGGACACGAACTGCTCGTCCTCGCTCGTCGCGCTGCACTACGCCTGCCAGAGCCTGCGCGCGGGCGAGTGCGACACCGCGATCGTGGCCGGCGTGAACGTCATGCTCAGCCCGATCATGTTCTCGGTGATGGGCAAGGCCGGCGCGCTGGCGGCGGACGGGCGCTGCAAGAGCTTCGACGAGCACGCCGACGGCTACGGTCGCGGCGAGGGCTGCGGCGCGGTCGTGCTGCGCCGGCTGGCCGACGCGCAGCGCGCCGGCGACCAAGTGCTGGCGCTGGTGCGCGGTTCGGCGGTGAACCACGACGGGCGCAGCAGCGCGCTGCCGGTGCCCAAGGGCCCCGCGCAGGAGAAGGTGATCCGGCGCGCGCTGCGCGCGGCCCGGGTCGAGCCCAGCGCGGTGGCATACGTCGAGGCGCACGGCACCGGGACGCCGCTGGGCGATCCGATCGAGGTCGAGGCGCTGGCCAACGTCTTCGCCCGCGCGCCGGGCGAAGCGCTGCTCGTCGGCGCGTGCAAGGCGAACGTCGGTCATCTGGAAGCGGCGGCCGGCATGGCCAGCCTGATCAAGGCGATCGAGATCGTGCGGCGCGGGGTCGTGCCGCCCCAGCCGCAGCCGTTCGTGGCGAGCAGCCGCATCCCGTGGCGGCGCAACGGCGTCGCCGTCCCCAGCGGTGCACACGCGCTGCCGCAAGCGCCGGCGGAGCGAGTCGCCGGCGTCAGCGCGTTCGGCCTGTGCGGCACCAACGCGCACGTCGTCGTCGCGGGCTACGCGCCGGCCGATGCCGATGCCGACGCCGATGCCGATGCCGATGCCGTGCGCGATGGTCTCGACGCGTTGGTGCTGCCCGTTTCCGCCCACGATCGTTCGCTGCTGCCCGCCTTATTGCTCGCGTACCGCACGCGCGTGGCGCGGCTAGACACGTCCGTCGCAATCGCCCGGTTCTGCCGCACGGCCGCGCTCGCTCGCGACCATCGCGCGCACCGCGTCGCGCTCGTCGCGCGCAACGGCGCCGAGCTGCTGGAGCGGCTCGACGCCGCCATCGCCGCCTGCTCCGGTGACGGACCGGCGAACTCGGCCGTCGCTGCGGCGACCGGCGGCGTAATCGCCTCGGAAGCCGGCGAAGTCGCGCGCCGATACGTGCGCGGCGAGGCCGTGGATTGGGACGCGCTGTACCGCCGCGACGCGGTTTGGCGCCCGAGCGATCTGCCGAAGGAGCCGTTCGTGGCGCGCCGTCCCGGCCGGCTGCGCCCGCCCGCGGACCGGCTCGCGGCAACCGCTCCGGCGCCCACGGAACGTCCCGTGCCCGAGACGCCCGCGGAGCGAATCGCGGCGATCTCCGCGCTCGTCGCGCAAGCAGCGGACGCCGACGGCGAACTGGACCCGAACGCACCGCTCGCCGACCTGGGGTTGGACTCGCTCGCCGCGATGGATCTCGCCGAGACGCTGGCGAACCGCTTCGGCATCCCGCTCGGCGAGCTGGCCGGGCTGAGCACGCTTTCGGTCACGGCCCTCGCCGAGCGCATCAGCCGGCGAGCCGAAGCGCCGTTCGCCGCCGAAGCAGCGAGCGCGACGGCGCCGGCGGAACGCCGCGCTCAGCTCGTGTCGCTCAAGGCCGCGCCGGCGCGCACCGCCCTCGCGACGCTGGTGCTGGTGCATCCCATCGGCGGCTCGGCCTGGCCGTATCTGCCGCTCGCGCAGAACGTGCGCGGCGACATCGCCGTGCTCGCCGTCGAAGCGACGGCGCCGCGTCCCGGCGCGTCGGTCGAAGCGCTCGCCGCGGACTATCTCGACCTCGTGCGCGAGGCCGGCGTCGCGCCCGAGCGGGCGATCTTCGGCGGCTGGTCGATGGGCGGCTACGTCGCCTTCGAAATGGCGCGCCTGAACGCCGCGGCGAGCGGGCTGCGCCGGCCGGTGTTCTTGATCGACAGCGTGTGGCGCGTGCTGCCGGGCAGCGACCAGCGCGACCGGCTCGCCTTCGGGCTGTTCGTGCTCGACCTCGGCCTGGCGCCGGCGGCCTTCGAAGGCCGCGTTCCGCCCGCGGTCGACCGCGCGACCGCGCTGCGCCACGTGGCCGAGCAACTCAGTTTGCAGCGGCGCTCCAAGACGCCGGTGAGCGCGGCGACGATCGCCGAGCGGTTCGCGATCTTCAGCGCCAACCTCGACGCGCTGGCCCGTCACGAGCCCGGTCGCTACGACGGCCAGGTCGCGCTCGTGCGCGCGCGCCACGGTTTCAACGGCCTCGTCGATCCGGGCGCGCCGACCGACTGGAGCGCGCACGCGCCGGCGCTCGCCACGACCGTGCTCGACGCCGATCACTTCTCGGTCGTGCAGGCGCCGGCGGTGGCCCGGGTTGCCGACGCGCTGGAGTTGCTGCGGCACGGCGCCGGAGCGGGAGCATTGCATGGCGTTGCGGGTTGAGAGCGAGTCGGCCTTCCCGGTCGTGCTCGGCCCGGACGGCGCGGCGGGCGATCCCGCCGCCGCGGTCGCCGCGGCGCGCGCGCAGGTCGACGGTTTGCTGGAACGCGCCGGCGCGCTGCTGCTGCGCGGGTTTCCGATCGCCGACGGAACCGGTTTCGCCGCGGTCGCGCGCGGCTTGGGCGGCAAGCCGATGGAGTACGTCGGCGGTAACGTCCCGCGCACCCGGGTCGGCTCGGACGTCTTCACCTCGACCGAGCTCGACCGCCGCTTCCGCATCCAGCTCCACAACGAGCTGGCCTACCAGCGCAGCTACCCCGACCGGATCGCGTTCTTCTGCGAGCGCCCGGCGCGCACGGGCGGCCAGACCACCATCGTCGACTGCCGGCTGGTGCTGCGCGACATCGATCCCGCGGTCGTCGCGGCGTTCGAGCGGCGCGGCATTCGCTACGTGCGGACGTTCCAAGCCACCCGGCCGCGGCGCGAGGCCTTCAAGAAGCGCTTTCCGCTCTACTACCACCAGACCTGGGAGAGCGCGTTCGGGACCGGCGCGCGTGACGAGGTCGAGCGCGCCTGCCGCGAGCTGGAGATGCAGTTCCGCTGGCGGCCCAACGGCGACCTGGAAGTCTGGAACGAGCTGCCGGCGACGATCGTGCACCCGCGCACGGGCGAGCGCATCTGGTTCAACCAGGCGACGAACCTGCACTACAACCGGCGCAGCCTGGGCTGGCTGGTGTACCTGTCGCGCAAGCTGTTCTACCGCGGCGGGCGCGATCACCCGTACCAAATCTACTTCGGCGACGGCTCGCCGGTATCGCGGGCCCAGATCGGGAGCGTGCAGGACGCGATCGACCGGCACACGACCGGCATCGACTGGCAACAAGGAGACCTGCTTGTGCTCGACAACCGGCTCGTCGCGCACGGCCGCGCGCCGTACAGCGGCAACCGACGCGTTCTCGTCAGCATGCTGCGCGGCTGAGGGCGGGCGCTGATGTCACGCGTGTTCCAGTCCGCCGAGCACGTCGCGTACGTGCGCGCGCTCGCCGCGCGCGACCCGCGCGAGGCGGTGCGCAACCCGGACTACCTCGCCGAGCGGCTGATCAGCGCCAAGCTGCGCCGCCGCCTGCGCCCGCATTTCTTCATCCATGGCCGGATGGAGCGGGCGGTGCCCGGCGCATACGGCTTCCAGATCGCGCGCACGCGCTTCGGCGACGACTTCCTCAAGGCGGCGCTGCTGGCCGGCACGCGCCAGGTCGTCGTGCTCGGCGCCGGGCTGGACTCGCGCGCCGTGCGCTTCGGGCGCGCCTTTCCCGGCGCGACGTTCTACGAGGTCGACGTGCCGGGCAACCAGACCGCCAAGCGCGAGCGGCTGCAGGCGATCGCGCCGTTAGCCGAGCTCAACCTGCGCTTCGTGCCGCTCGACCTCACCACGGGGACGCTGCCCGGCGCGCTGGACGCCGCCGGGCTCGACCCGAGCGCGCGCACCTTCGTCTTCATGGAAGGCCTCTCGTACTATCTGCCGCAGGAGAAGGTGCAGGCCATGCTGCGCGGCTTGGTGGGGCACGTGCGCGGCGGCGCGTCGCTGGTGCTGGACTACGCGACCCAAGATTTCGTCGGCGGCGA
The DNA here is from genome assembly GCA_963784655.1 of Vulcanimicrobiota bacterium. Classification (GTDB taxonomy): domain Bacteria; phylum Vulcanimicrobiota; class Vulcanimicrobiia; order Vulcanimicrobiales; family Vulcanimicrobiaceae; genus Vulcanimicrobium. The sequence goes on along the minus strand of CAWASO010000025.1, from coordinate 380,289 downwards.
CCATTCGAGCTACGGCGCGGAGGCGGTCGCGAAGTGGCTCGAGCGAATCGGCGAGCCGTTCCGCTGGGGCAGCGATCCCGAGCGCTTGCGCGCGTTCCTGCGCGAGTGCGGCCTGGAAGGGCAGGCCGACCTCGGCGCCCCCGAGCTCGAAGCGATCTACCTGACCGACCGCGAGGGCACCCGCCGCCATCGCAGCATCGCGCTCTACCGCCTGGCCTACGCGACGACGCCGTGAGCTTCGCCCACTTCGCCGACGTGCTGGCGCACCGCGCGGCGTCGCAGCCCGACTTCGAGGGCTACGTCTTCCTCGACGAACTGGGCAACCCGGTCGACCGCTGGTCGTACGCGCGGCTGCACGGCGCCGCCACGGCGCTGGCGGGCCGGCTGATGGAACGCACGCGACCGGGCGACCGGGTCGTCATCGTGCACCAGCCCGGGCCGGGGTTCATCGTGGCGTTCCTGGCCTGCGCGTGGGCGGGCGTGACGGCGGTGCCCGTCTACCCGCCGGCCGCGCGCAACGCCGACGCGCTCGCGACCTTCGTGCGGATCGTCGAGAACTGCGACGCGGCGGTGCTGCTGAGCGATGCCATCACGGCGCAAAAACTGCGCGAGCCCATCGAAACCGAACCCGCCCTGCGCGCCCGGACCTGGCTGCGCGTCGAGCTCGACGACGGCGCGCCCCTCGCGCCTGCGCACGCACCCCTTTCGCCCGCGCGCGCATCCGCGGAGGTGCCGGCGCTGCTGCAATATACGTCGGGCACGACCGGCATGCCCAAGGGCGTCGTCGTCTCGCACCGCAACCTGCTCCACAACTCCGCCCAGATCGCGCGGCGCTTCGGCCACACGCACGACAGCCGGGGCGTGATCTGGCTGCCGCCGTTCCACGACATGGGCCTGATCGGCGGCATCCTGCAGCCGCTCTACGCCGGCTTCCAGGTCGTGCTGATGACGCCCACCGCGTTTCTCAAGCGGCCGCTGACGTGGCTGCGCGCGGTCTCGCAGTTCCGCGCGACGACCAGCGGCGGGCCGAACTTCGCCTACCGCCTAGTCACCCAGCGCGCGAGCGAAGCCGATCTCGCCGAGCTCGACCTGTCGAGCTGGAGCGTCGCGTTCAACGGCGCGGAGCCGGTGGACCACCACGTGCTCGACCAGTTCAGCGCGAAATTCGCCCGCTGCGGGTTCCGCCGCTCGGCCTGGTTCGTGTGCTACGGCCTGGCGGAGTCGACCCTGATGGTCACCGGCCCGCCGCAGTCCGCCTTTCCGGCCCTGCGCACGACCCCGGACGACGAGCCGCGGGACGAGCTCCGATATGCCGTGTCGTGCGGCTCGCCCGCGGACGGGATCGAGGTCGCGCTCGTGCGGCGGGACGGCACGCGCGCGCGGGCCGAGCGCGAAGTGGGCGAGATCTGGATTCGCGGCGCGAGCGTCGCCGCCGGCTACTGGGACCGCCCGCACGACAGCGCCGCGACCTTCGGCAACACGCTCGAAGGCGAGGGGCCGTTCCTGCGCACCGGCGACCTGGGCTTCTTCGAGGCCGGCGAGCTGTTCGTGTGCGGCCGTACTTCGACCCTGATCATCGTGCGGGGCAAGAATTTCCAGGCCCACGATCTGGAGCTCGCGGCGTCGTCCGCCGACCCGGCGTTCGTGCTCGAAGGCGCGGCCGCGTTCCTGGCCGAGGGCGACGGCGAGCCGCGCCTGATCATCGTGCAGGAAGTGCAGCGCACCGCGGCCCGCGCCCTCGACGCGCCGAGCGCGCGCGAAGCGGTCGCGCAGGCGATCGGGGAGCAGTTCGGGATCGCGGTGAGCGAGGTCGCCTTCGTGCGCCAGCGCGCGATCCCGCGCACGTCCAGCGGCAAGCTGCGGCGCGGCGCGTGCAAGGCGCTCTACCTAGCCGGCTCGCTGCCCGGCCTGACGGACGATCCGGCCCCGGACACGGTGGCGGCGGCGCGATGAGCGGCACGGAGCTCGAGCGCTGGCTGGTCGCGCACGTCGCCGAGCTGCTGGAGATACCGCCGGAGCGGGTGAACGTCGAAGCGCCGTTCAGCACCTTCGGCCTGGACTCGGCTTCGGCCGCGAGCCTGAGCGTCGACGTCGAGAACCTGCTGGGCGTGCAGGTCGACCCGATGGACCTCTACGACTACCCGACGATCCGCCGCTTCGTCCGCTACCTCGAAGGCCTGGGAGCCGTCCGCGCCGACCTCGCCTGATTCCACCGTGACACCCCGCTGTCACCCTGCGGCCGTATTCTGTCGTCGTGGTGCATCCCGACGACGAGCCTTACCTCAAGATTTTGGAGCTTTGCGCCGCGGCCCGCCGCCGGCTCGGCCTTCCAAGCTACTCACGCGCTGATCTAGAGCGCTTATTCGCAGTGAAAGACGCTCCAGCGCCGCCAGAAGATCTGCCTCCGAACGTGATCCGCTTTCCACAGGGGCGTCGCGCCCGGTGGCGAGATACCAGGGACTGACCTCGAACAGGCGCGCCAGCCGCAGGCCGACCACCAGGCTGGCGTTCTTGGTCTGCCCGCTCTCCATCTGGCGGATCGCGCCCTCGGTCACCTCGACGCGACGCGCCAGCTCACTGAGCGTCATAGCCCGCTGCGTTCTAAGCGCGCGGAGCCGCTCGCCGAAGGTTCCTGCCACGGACGCAGTATACGAACGCTCGCCCGTACCATGGTATTGCTGTATACTGCATAGCATGCTACGAACACGCGCTGAAGGTGGCGCCGTCGAGTTGGCTCCACCCCACCATGGAGATTCTGCCGCGGAACCCGCGGCCCCGGCCTCGCCCGAATTGAGTAGGACGTCCGCCGAAGCGTTCTCCGTCGAGAACGCATTCCGGCTCTGTGCGCTCGCGCCGTACGAAGCGGTCCGACAGGCGGCCAGCCAGATTGATCCGACCAGCGTCGCGGGGCTGATGCTGGCCGCCACGGTCCGCCAGTGCGAGGGGGACGTTCCCCGAGCCGAGGCCGCCCTGGAGCGGGCGGCTCAGCGTGCCGAGGGCCGGGATTTCGCCCTCGTCCTCGACCTCCTCGTGCCGTTGCTCATCTCGCGCGAGCAGTTCGACGAGGCCGCCGCGGCTCTCGTCAGAGTGCCGGCCGGCGACGATCCGTCGCTGCTCGCCCTGCGGGTGGTGCTCGATGCCCAACGGGAGCGCGGCGTCGCCTCGGCCGCGCGGGTGCGCCGCGTCCGCGAGCTGCTCGAGGAGACCGACGACGACATCGTCCGCCTGCGCGTCCACCAGCGACTGGCCCTCGCAGCATACTATCGCGGGGACGCCGGCGGAGCGCTGGAGGACGTGGCCGAGGGCATCCGCCTCGCGCGGCTGCTCCAGGCGCATCGGTTCGCAGCGCTGCTTCGTTCGGTGGCGTACGCGACGCACTGCAGCTTCACCGGTAACGCGGAAGAGGCGTGGCGACAGGCGGTCCTGCTCGCCGAAGAAGCGAATGAAGGCGGCGACATATCCGTCCAGGCCGTTGGGCACGTTGCGCTCTACGAGCTTGCCGCCGAGCGCGGCGACGAACGGATCATGGCCGCCGTTCGCACCGAGATCGAGGCCCGGCCGTTACCGGAGCAGTATCGCGAGCGCTTCGCCGGCGGGATCGCGGACGCTCTGCGGCTGGCGTGGTCGGGCGAGTTCGTGGCCTGCCGCAATGTTCTCGTGGTTCTCAAGGACATGCGGCGGCGCAGCGAAGGCGAACGGGCACTCTGCCGCGCCATGCTGGCGCTGGTATCGATCGCGTTGGAAGATGACGACGCCGCACGCCGTTTCGCGCGGCAGGCCGTCTCGGATTCCGCGCGGCCGGAGAAACGGCTCATCGGTCATGAATTGCGTCACCGGCGCCTCGCGCGCGCCCTCGCCGCGGTCGCGAGCGAAACCGTCGGAGATGTCGTGCGAGGCCGGCGAGCCGCTCAGGCCCGCTTCCTTCGCGGCGACTCGGACATCGCGTCGCTCGTGGGTGTGAGCAGCGGCTTGACCTGGACCAACGCACCAACCAGCGTTCGAGGCTACGCTCGCCTGGCGTGCATGGTACGCGAACGATACGCTCTCCGTCCCACGGCGGGACCCCTCACGGCAACGGAGACCGCCATTCTGCGCTTGGTCGATGCGGGCCGCAACGCGCCTCAAATTGCGGTGCTGCTGGACCGAAGCCCGCACACCGTGCGAACCCATCTGCGCAACGCGCATGCCAAGCTCGGCGCCCGCGGACGACTCGACGCGCTGACGCGAGCGCGCCGTCTCGGCCTTTTGGAAGGATAAATTGCCTATGATAAGCATGTCTCAACGGGGCGTCTACTCACTTTATACGTAACGCTGGAAAGCCGGCTGCACGTACGGTGCGGTGGTCATCACCACCGCTTCGTGAGGGTCATCCACCGTGCTCGCATTGCTTGCTCTAGCCGCCATCATCGCCGTCGTTCCGCCTCTCTGCGGCTGACCGACCCGCCAGAAGGCATCGTGCTCGCGTTGTTCGTCCTGGCCGCTGCCACCATCGCGATCGTCCCTCCGATCTGCATCTGACCGCGCTCGGCAGCTGATCAGCTATCGCCTTCGTCAAACTCGGCCGGGGTTCAGGCAAGCGCCTGGACCCCGGTGTTTTCATATTCAGAAGAAAGGATTGTTCGCTTTCATGCTGACATATCGGCTTGTGGGGCCGGCCTAATCACATTGCGCGGTACGACGGTTCGCCAGAACGTGCTAGGATGTGCTCGACGCCCCAGCTTGCGAAAGGCACACCATGCTCGCACTCCTCGTCCTCGGCGCGCTCATCGTAGCCATTACCGTTCCGCCGGTCTGCATTTGATCGACTTTCCCGGGCGGGAGCCGGACCCGCTCTACGTGCTGCTCGACTTCCTCGTCGGCGACTCGGTCGATACGCTGGCGCGCAAGAACGGCCTCGACACGCGGCGGATCGAGGCCGTCCTGCGCCGGGCGCTGGCTACGTACGGCTTCAACGGCGCGGAGCCCGCGACGGCCTCCATAAAGCCGCAATCCGCGCAAGAAGGCTGAAGCTCAGAGCCGGACGCGGTACCCCAGGACCGGCGCGATGCCGACGTTGCGGTCGGCGAGCTCGCCCGAGTTGCCGTAGCGCGCGGTGTAGTTGATGTAGCGCACGCCGTAGAGCAGCTCGCCGTGCTTGCCGACGCGGTGCGCGATGCGGGCGCTGGCGTCCACTTGCGCCGCGGTCTCGCCGTCGGCGGCAGTGACCGAGATCGCGTCGGGCGTGCAGCCGTTACTGAAGCAGGTGAGCGCGCCGGAATAACCGTTCACGCGGGTGTACTGCAGCCCGTGCATCGACGGGTTCACCGCCACCCAGGCTTCGAACCGGTCTCGCCCGACGGCCACGCTGCGGCCGGCCTCGAAGCGCGCGCCGACGACGCGCGAGCGCTGTTCGAGCGAGGCGTCGTCGGCCGAGATGAACTGCCCGGGCGAGAGGTACTCGAAGAAGCGCACCTCGCCGAAGTCCGAGGCCTGGTTGTAGACCGTCTCGCCGGCCCCGACGAACCAGCCGCCGGCGAACGCACGGCGATAGGTCGCGTTCACGATCGCGAGCTTCACGCTCTGGAGGCTGCCGTCCGGCAAACCGACGCGCGAGCCCTGGAACACCGGCAGGGTCACCGCCGGCAGCGCTTCGATGCGCAGGCTGTCATGACCGTGGCGGAACGTCAGCTCGCCAAGCGGCAGCGGGGCGAACGACGTCCGCGCTTTCTCGCCGCCGCTGACCTCGTGATCGCCGCTGATCGCGTTGATCGTCGCGGCGAACGTCGTCTCGACCGGCTCCGCCGACGCGGTCGCCGGGGCGCATGCGGCCGCCGTAACGCAGGCGAAGAGCGCCGCCGTCACGGCGGCGACGAACCCTCGGGTCATACCTGCTCCTTCACCAGAACGGCGTCGCGGAACGCCTCCCAGCCTCCGTTTTCGATCGCCGCGCGCGCTTCCCGCACGAGGCCGGTCAGCGCCGCCACGTTGTGGTACGACAGCAGCCGCTGGCCCAGCGTCTCGCCGGCCCGGAACAGATGGCACAGGTAGGCCTTGGTATAGGTCGCGCAGACGCGGCAGTCGCAATCGGGATCGAGCGGCGTGAAGTCGCGCACGTGGACCGCGCGGCGCACGTTGTACTCGATCCCGGCGCGGGTCAGCACGCGCCCGTGCCGGCCGCTGCGCGTCGGGTAGACGCAGTCGAACAGGTCGATGCCGCGGTCGATTCCCGCCAGCAGATCGCGCACGGTTCCGACGCCCATCAGATAGCGCGGCTTGTCGGCCGGCAGCAGCGCGGCCGTGAAGCGCGCCACCCGGTCCATCTCCTCGCGCGACTCGCCCACCGAGAGCCCGCCGATGGCATAGCCGGGAAGGTCGAGCGCGACCAGCTCGGCCGCGCTGCGCGCGCGCAGGTCGTCCTCCAGCCCGCCCTGCACGATGCCGAACAGCATCGTTCGGTCGGCGTGCCGGCGCGCGGCGGCGCAGCGCTCGGCCCAGCGCGTGGTGCGCTCGACCGCGCGCTCGATCTCGATGCGTTCCGACGGCAGCTTGACGCACTGGTCGAACGCCATCGCGATGTCGACCCCGAGATCTTCCTGGAACGCGACCACGTTCTCGGGGGTGAAGCGGTGCGCGCTGCCGTCGAGGTGCGAGCGGAACGTCACCCCGTCGTCGTCGATCTCGCGCCGCGACTCCAGGCTGAACACCTGATAGCCGCCCGAGTCGGTCAGGATCGGCCCGTCCCAGGCCATGAAGCGGTGGATGCCGCCCGCCGCGGCCAGCGTCTCGCCCCCCGGCCGCAGCCACAAGTGGTACGTGTTGGCGAGCACGATCCGCGCTCCGACCTCGCGCAGGTCCTGCGGCTCGAGCAGCTTGACGTCCGCCAGCGTCCCGACCGGCATGAAGCACGGCGTCTCGACCGCCCCGTGCGCGGTCGTCAGCGTCCCGCGCCGCGCCGCCCCGGCCGTGGCCCGCACGACGAACGCACCGCTCACGGCCGGCCTCCGTCGATCAGCGTGACCCTGCCGTCGAGGTGGACGCTCGCAAGGACCGGTCCCAATGCGCTTGCGACGAGCACCTCGATCCGCGGGATCGCTCGTTCGAACGCTCGCGCCATCTCTGCGCCGGTGAGCTGGCGATTGCCCAGAAAGAATGCGTGAACGCCGGAGCGGTGCAACGCCGCGCGCTCTAAAACCCGACGGCGAATGCGCCCGTCCTTGGTGAGCAAAATCCAGCCGCGTCCGGCGATGCCGTCCAGCCATTCCTCGTCGGGCGCGTCTTGGGCGAAGTGCGCGATGTGGATTTCGACTCGGTGTCCTGCCGCACGCAGCCGGTCTTCAATGACCTTGGCCCCCAGTGACTGTTCCAGGAAGAAGGTCAGCTCAAGCGGCGGCGAGGTTGAACTCGCTCCGGATCGCGTCCTCTATCTCGACTCGCGGACGGCGATAGTCTTCGGCGAGCTCGTCGATGCTCTCGCCGGCGGCATACCGTTCCGCCACGACGGTCGTCGCGATACCCGTACCCGCGATCACACGCCGACCGAAGCCGATGCGCGGGTCGATGACCACGCTGCGCCGGCGATCGTGCAAGCTCGTGCCGCTGAACGGATACAGCCGCTCGGGAAGCCGGTCGGCGCTCCAAGCAATACGGTGCAAGTGCTCGCTCAGCACCTCGCGCATGACTTCCTGACCCGGCCGCGAGAGGTTGACCAGCTCGCCGTACTTGCGGATGAAGAGGTCGACGCCGTCTGTTTCGAAGCGCTGATCGATGAGCGGGTGCCGGCTCTGCGGAAGCAATGCCTGGGCGGTATCCAGTGCCAGCCGGACGCGCTGCAGCGGCACGTCGTGCTCGCGCCGAATCGCGTTGAGCACGTGCGCTTCGACGAGGTTGAAGAACGACAGCGTCGTCGGGCCGGTTGAAGCGGCCCGCAGGACCGGTTGAAAGCGGTCCTGGCCCGTGAACCACGAGCGTAGCGTGCTCTTGGGCATGCGCAGATAGCGTGCCGCCTCGACCATGTCGTAGGACGGTACGTCGCGCGGATCGAGCCGCTCGGACGCCACGTGCTCCATGCTCTCTAGTATACCGCCTGCCGCAAGGCACCGCTCACGGCTGGGGTTGGAGCATGGCCAGCGTGGCGAGGTACTCCCGTGGGGGCTCGCTCTCGAAGTCCATCATCTGCTGCGTCCGGGGGTGCTTGAAGCGCAGTTTCCAGGCGTGCAGCGCCTGGCCGGGGAGCGGCAGGCGGGCGTCGCTGCGGCCGTAGATCGGGTCGTTGAGGATCGCGTGCCCGAGCGCCGCCATGTGGACGCGGATCTGGTGCGTGCGGCCGGTCTCGAGCTTGAAGACCAGCTCGCTGTGGCCGGCGAGTTTCTGGCGCAGCGCGTAGTGCGTCACCGACGGTTTGCCGTCGGCGCGGATGGCGTACTTCATGCGGTTGCGCGGGTCGCGCCCGAGCGCGCCGCGGATCGTGCCCTCGGCGTCGTCGGGATAGCCGACCACGATGCCGCGGTACTCGCGCTCGATGTAGCGCTGCTGCATCGCGCGCCCCAGCGTGCCCAGCGCCTCCTCGGTCTTGGCGACGAGCAGCAGGCCGGAAGTGTCGCGGTCGAGGCGGTGGATCAAGCCGGCCCGGATGCGCTCCCCGGGGAGCGTCGCGACGTGCGCGAGCAGGGCGTTGACCAGCGTGCCGTCGATCGCGCCGTGAGCGGGGTGGGTCACCATCCCGGCCGGCTTGTCGACCACCAGCAGGTCGTCGTCCTCGTAGGCGATCTCGAGCGCGATCTGCTCCGCCTGCGCGTCCAGTTCGCGCGGCGGCTCGATCGCGTACTCGACCCGGTCGCCCGGCTCGAGCAGCGTGCTCGGCTTGCCGGGGGCGTCGTTGACGCGCGCCGCGCCGGCCCGCAGCGCGGCGGCGACGTGCGAGCGCGAGTAGCCCGTCAAGCGCGCGAGCAGCACGTCCAGCCGGGTATCGCCGTCGGTCTGGTCGACGAGGTGTGTCAGGCTTTGGCCTCGCCGCGGTCGCTGCGCGCGATCGACGCGATGATCAGCAGCCCGACGCCGACCGTGATGCAGGCGTCGGCGACGTTGAACACGTTGGGCCAGATCGTCTTGAAGTCGATGAAGTCGACCACCCAGTGGTGCTGCAGCCGGTCGATCACGTTCCCGACCGCGCCGCCGGCGATCATCCCGAACGCGACCCGCACCAGGTTCGAGCGCTGCACCGCGTCGCGAAAGGCCCAGGCGAACATCGCCAACACCAGGACGGCCAAGCCGATGAGCAGGAGCGGCGAGTTGCCGAACAGCCCGAACGCGCCGTGCGTGTTCTGCACGAAGGTGAACCACAGCAGGCGGGGGACGACCAGCCGGCTCTCGCCGGGCGCGAATTGCGCAAGGACGACGCTCTTGGACCAGCGGTCCAGCAAGAATACGACGATCGCGACGATCCAAAGGATGGGCACGAAGAAGCGGAATTCGACGCGGCCGACGATAGCCCGCCCAGCCTCAGAGGCTGGGGGGCTGGACGTACTGGTAGAACCAGCCGGCGACGCGGCCGAAGGTGCCGGTGATCAGGACGATGCCGGTCGCGACCAGGAAGACGCCGGCCCCGATCTCGATCGCGCCCAGGTAGCGCTTGATGCGGTTGAGGGTGCCCAGCGCGCGCGAGATGCCGGCCGCGGTCAGGAAGAACGGCAGCGCCAGGCCCATCGAGTAGACGAACAGCAGGAAGGTCGCCGGGCCGTAGCGCTCCTGGGTGGCCAGGGCCAGGATGCCGGCCAGAATCGGGCCGACGCAGGGCGACCAGCCGGCCGCGAAGGCCAGCCCGACCACGAACGAGGCCCAGTACGAGCGGTTGGCGCTGCGCCACTGCGGGCGCTTGTCCATCATCAGGAACGGGATCTTGAAGACGCCGATCATGTTCAGGCCCAGGATCACCACGATGATCCCGCCGATCTTGGCGATCCAGTCGCGGTAGTCGACCAGGGCCGTCCCGATGGCGCTGGCCGTGAAGCCGAGCGACATGAACACCACCGTGAAGCCCGCGATGAAGGCCAGAGCGTGGAACATGACCCGGGCCCGGTCGGCCCCGGTCTGCTCCTGGAGCTCCTCCAGGCTCGAGCCCGTGATGAAGGAGAGGTAGGCCGGGATCAGCGGCAGGACGCACGGGGAGACGAAGGAGACGAGCCCCGCCAGGAAGGCGGTCAGGATATTGACGTTCGCGGTCACGGCTACCTCAGTTGGACGGCGCGGGAGGCTGCGCCCGCATGCCGTAACCCCGCCGGGTGACCCACTGGTTCGCCTATCCGAACTTGGACCCCATCGCGTTCCGGCTCGGCCCGATCGCCGTGCACTGGTACGGCCTGTCCTACCTCTTCGGGTTCATCTGCGTCTTCCTGTGGATGAACCGGCCGGCCGGGCGGCGCCGCCTCGGCCTGACGACCGACCAGATCCAGGACTTCCTGGTCTACGCCCTGATCGGGGTGCTGATCGGCGGCCGGGCCCTGTTCGTCGTCGCCGACATCATCACCAACCACAACCTGGCCGACTACCTGGCGCACCCGCTGAACTTCATCGCGATCTGGCAGGGCGGGATGGCCTTCCACGGCGCGCTGGTGGGCGTCATCGTCGCGCTCGCGCTGTTCCTGCGCAAGCACCCGGGCCTGACCTTCGGCATCCTGGGCGACGAGGTGGTCGTGCTGCTGCCGCTGGGCATCTTCGCGACCCGCCTCGTCAACTTCATCAACGACGAGCTGCCGGGCAAGCTCTGCCTGCCCGACCACCCGTACTGCATCCTGTTTCCGAAGTATCCCGACGGCTACCGCTACCCCTCGCAGATCTTCGAGGCCATCCTCGACATCGTGGTCCTGCCGATCGTGCTGCTCGTCTACCGCCGCCGCCCGCCCGACGGCGTGGTGGCCTGGACCTGGTTCACGCTCTACGGCATCACCCGCTCGATCGCCGAGATCTGGCGCGAGCCGGGCTTCACGGTGGCCGGCCTCTCGGGCGGCCAGCTCGTCGCGCTGCCGCAGATCCTGATCGGAATCGTGATGCTCGTTTACAGCGTGCGACGCGGGACCCGCACCGACGTACGGTGAAGGACTCCTTCCATGTCCGCAGTCCGGTGCGGCGCACCGAACACCGAATCGATCGCGGAACGCGTAGCAACGCTGCAAGAGCGCGTCGGCGCCGTCGCGCTCGCCGCCGGGCGTGATGCCGGCGCGATCGCGATCCTCGCCGTCACCAAGATGCAGCCGCGCGAGGCGGTGATCGCTGCCCTCGAGGCCGGCTTGGCCGACGTCGGCGAGAACTACCTGCAGGAGGCGCGCTCCAAGTACGACGGCTTGCCGCCGTGCACGCGCCATTTCATCGGCCACGTGCAGACGAACAAGGCCAAGGCGATCGCGGCGCTGTTCGACGTGGTGCAGAGCGTCGACCGGCTCGACGCGGGGCTGGCGCTGGCCAAGGCGGCACGATCGCTGGGGCGGGGCCTGCGTGTCCTGGTGCAGATCAACATCTCGCCGGCCGAGCGCTTCGGCGCGCCGCCGGCGGAAGCTCCGGCGCTGGCGGAACGCCTGCGCGCGGAGGGACTGGACGTGGATGGCGTGATGGCGATCGGGCCGGTCGGCGGTGACATCGACGGCGCGTTCGCGCACGCGCACGAGACGTTCGAACGCGTCGGCGGGGCGACGCTGTCGTTGGGTATGTCGGGTGATTGGGAAACTGCGGTGCGGCACGGATCGACCATGATCCGGGCCGGCACGGCGATCTTCGGCCCTCGCGCGCCGAGGGAGGAGCACGTACGATGAGCATGTTCGCGAAGGTCAAGGACTGGTTTTCGATCCAGGACGAGGGTGAGGAAGAGTTCTACGCCGCCGACGAGGTCGGCGCGAAGCGCAACGTCGTCCCGCTGAGCGACGCCTCGCGCCGCAGCAACGTGGGCGGCTCGGTCGCGGTGTTTGCGCCGCGCTCGTTCGCCGACGTCACCGAGATCGCCGACGCGCTGCGCTCGCGCCAGGTGGTGATCGTCAACGTGCAGGGGGCGGACCGCAACCTGCTCCAGCGCGTGGTCGACTTCACCTCGGGCGTGGCCTACACGATCGACGGCCGGATCCAGAAGCTCGCCGAGGCGATCTATCTGATCGTGCCGTCGGGCGTGACGGTCAACTCGGCCGGCGTGAAGGAACAGCTCGACAACGACGGCTTGCTGGGGATCAAGGACTTTCGCTGATGGCGAGACTCACCGTCGTCGACATCCAGCACAAGTCGTTCAAGAAGAAGCTGCAGGGCTACGATCCCGTCGACGTCGACCAGTACCTCGACGAGATCATCGAGACGCTCGAGGACGAGGCGCACGCGCGCGCCGCGCTGGCCGGCGAGGTGGCCGACCTCAAGGAGCGCATCTCGCACTTCAAGGCGATGGAGGAGTCGCTCCAGTCGACCCTGCTGCTCGCCCAGCGCACCGCCGACGAGGTCAAGGCCTCGGCCCACAAAGAGGCCGACCTGATCAAGCAGGAGGCCCGCCTATCCGCCGAGCGCGAGATCGCGGCGCTCGGCGACCGCATCGACGACGCCCGGCGCGAAGCGCAGCGCGCGCAAGACACCGCCGAGCAGGCGAAGAGCGAGCTGCGCTCGCTGCTGATGTCGCACCTGTCGCTGATCGACCGCGTCCCGCTCGGCGTGCCGCACGCGACGGCCGCGCCGGTTTCCCCGGCCACGCCGCCCGCGACGGCGGATACGCCGTCGGAGCCGGTGTCAACGCGGCCGGTCATCACGTCGGAGACGGACGAGTTCGAGCGGCTGCCCAGCAACGGTGCCACCGAGCACCGCCGGCTGGTCGAGTAGCGATCAGCTCCGGGCGAGCAGCTCTTTCACTTCGGTCGCACCCAGGGGCTGGTTGTAGACCGCCGAGCCGGGCTGCTGCTTGCCGCCGCCCGCGACCAGCCCGCCGTTGTCGACCGGGTCGAAGCCGACCTCGTCGATGAGCTCCATGACGATCCGCTTGGCGCCTTCGTCGTCGGATGCGACCGGCATTGCCAGACGGTCCTTAGCGCCCTTGGGCTTGCCCTCGCTCGCCAGCCGCTTGTAGAAGACCGTGTTGAAGGCCTTGACCACGCGCGCGCCCGGGACGAGCGCGCGGGTGAACTCGCTCGAGGTCTTGCTGCCCAGGTCCTCGATCTCGAAGTCCTCGGTGTAGGGGTTCATCGCGTCGATGACGATCTTGCCGTCCCAGCCCTCGATCTCGCCCAGCGCCTCCTCGCGCTTGGTCCAGCGGACGGCGATCAGCACGATGTCGCTCGCGTCGACCGCGTCCTGGGGCGTGCTCGCTTGCGCGTTGGGCCCGATCTCGGCGACCAGGCCCTGCAGCGACTCGGGACCGCGCGAGTTGGCGATCCGCACGTGATGACCCGCCCGGGCGAACAGCCGCGCGGCGTTTCCTCCGATGTTCCCGGACCCCAGGATTCCGATCTGCATGCCATCCTTCCGCAACGCGGGAGCGTCCCCGCCGTCACCGTGCATTCGTTACGCCACGAGGAGGGCAGATTCCGCGAGCCGGCGGTCCCAGGACCGCGATTCACGGCATCGGCGAACGGGGCAAGGCAAGGCGATCGAGCTCGCTCGTTTTGCCTTAGAGAACGTGGACGCAGGTCCTGCGCGGGAAGCCCGCTTCCGCAGCCCCAGAGGCTTGATTTAATTGGTAGGCAGTGTTAGCATTCGCCCATCTGCGATGGGCAACGAGGAGATCATGAGCACACGTCGTTTTGGGGGCGGCCGTTCGGCCGCGTTGTGGCATGAAAGAGAATGACGGCCTGGTGTGCCGGGTGGTCTGTTATGGCTCGCTCGTGCTGCTCGGCTGGTGGCTGCGTGGCTCGCTCGGCCCGAAGGCCGCACAGCAAGCGGGCGGCACGGCCCCTCCGCCTGCGGCCCGGTTCCCGTTCGATGCCGTGCCGGCGGCGAGTACCCTGTCGGTGGCAAGCGTCGTGCCGGCGGCAAGGCTCGACCTGGCGGCGAGCGTCGAGCGGTCGGCGAGCGCGCCGGCGGACTTCGCGGAGCCGCCGACGCTGCCCAAGCCCAACCCGAACCATACCGCCGCGGCGTCCATGCTCGGCCAGGATCCGACCCTGGCTTCTCAGGCGAGCGCGGCCGATCTGAGCAAAGGATCGGTGCTCGATGCCAACGGCTGACGACGTCTTGAAACTGGCCGCCACGAAGCTCGGCGTCGGCGAAACCCCGCCCGGCTCGAACCACAACGAGTTCACGGTGTGGTACGGCCGCGGCGACGGGTCGTGGTGCGCGATGTTCGTGTCGTGGGTACTGGCCCACGCCGGCTTCAGCGCGGACGCCGGCGACACGCTCGCGGTGCCCGGCGTGGTGCAGACGACGACGAAAGGCTGGGCCTACGTCCCGTACCTGCTCAACAACTTTCGCAGCGCGGGTCTGGAGGTGTCCACTCCGCAGCCCGGCGACATCGTGACCTACGACTGGGACGGCGACAACGTCCCCGATCACACCGGGTTGGTCGAATCCGTCGCGAGCGACGGTTCGATCTTCGCGCTCGAAGGCAACACCCGCAACGACATGGTGCAGCGGATGCACCGCGCGCGCTCGCTCGTCGCGGGATTCTGCCGGGTGCCGTACGACGGCGTGCAGGTCGTGCCGCCGACGGCCGGTCCGCCGCCGCCCGGCGCGCCGCCGTTTCCCGGCTACTGCTCCTTGGGCTCGCGCGACAACGCCACGCGTCAGGTGCAGCAGCGCTTGAAAGACCGCGGCTGGCACATCGGCGTGGACGGCGGCTTCGGGCAAGAAACGCTGACCGTGGTCCGGAGCTTCCAGTCCGAGAAGGGCCTCGAGGTCGACGGCGTCGTCGGACCCGCGACGTGGAACGCGCTGTGGACCGCGCCGGTGACGCCGTAGGCCGGTACTCCTGAGCTGATCCGTCACAGCCGGGTCACGTCCCGGCAACATGCGCCGCGCACCATCGCGGCATGGACGGACCACAGTGGATGGGCAGCGCGCTGCGAGCGGCGCGCGAGCGACTCGAGATCGCGGCCCACAATCTTGCCAACGCCGCGACCGACGGCTACCGTAAAACTCTCGCCGACGTCGGGCTGACCGAACGCGGGCTCGCGGTCGAGCGCCGACCTAGCAGCGAGCAGGGCGCGGTGCGCACGACCGGGCGGCGCTTCGACCTCGCGCTGCTGGGCCAGGGCGCATTTCGCGTCGGTGCCGGGCTGACGCGCGGCGGCGCGTTCACGCGCGACCGCGACGGCTTGCTGGTCGACGATCGCGGGCGCGCGCTGCACGGTGCGCGCGGCGTGCTGCGCGTGTCGCCGGACGCGACGATCGACGCGGACGGCAAGGTGCGCGACCGCGGCCGGATCGTCGACCGCATTCCGCTGCCGGCCGGGACGCGGGTTCTCAGCGGGGCGCTGGAGACCAGCACGGTCGACGCGGTCGGCGAGACGCTCGCGATCCTGACCGCGCAGCGCGCCTTCGAGACCGCGCAGAAAACGCTCGTCGCGATCGACGGCGCGCGCGAGAAGGCCGTCAACGACGTGGTGCGGCTGAAGTGAACCGCGCGATGTTCGCCGCCGCCAGCGGGATGGCGGCCCAGCAGACCCAGCTCGAGATCGTCGCCGACAACCTCGCGAATGCCGACGTGGCGGGCTTCAAGGGCGCCGCCGCGACCTTCGCCGACGTGCGTGCCGGAGCGCTCGGCTTGGGCACGACCACGGTCGGCAAGCACGCCCTGTTCGCGCAGGGCAAGCTCGTCAAGAGCGGCGGCCCGTTCGACGTCGCGATCGACGGGCCGGGGTTCTTCGTGGTCGAGCGCGACGGCAAACGCGCGTACACGCGTAACGGCGAGTTCGCGCGCGGCGCGGACGGCGCGCTGCGCAACGCCGACGGCTACGCGCTGCGCGGCGTGCGCATTCCGGCCGACGCGCTGGCGGTGCGGGTCGAGCGCGACGGCCGCATCGTGGTCGACACGCCGGCCGGCAAGGACCACCCGCTGGGGCGACTGCGGCTGGCGTCGTTCGCCGCGCCCGAAGCGCTGCGGCCGCTGGGCGCGACGCTGTTCGCCCCGACCGAGGCGTCGGGCGGTGCGCGGCTGTTCGTGCCCGGCGGGCGCGACGGTCCGGCGCTCGCGTTCGGGATGCTGGAACGCTCGAACGTCTCGATCGTCGAGTCGATGATGCAGATCCTCGGCGCGCAGCGCGCGTACGAGGCCAACGCCAAAGGAGTGCAGGCCGCAGATGAGATGCTGCGTATCGCCAACAACCTCCACCGCGGCTGACGCGCGGGTGGACGACGTGCGAACGGACGAGCGGCGAGCGGCGCGCGAGGTGGTGAACGCGGTGCTGTTCCGCGAGATCCTCAAGCCGCTCGCGCAAGGACTCGGGCCGGTCGGCGAGACCGCGCTCGGCACGGTGGTCGACCGGCTGTTCGTGCGGAGGCCGCGATGAGCGCCGTTCGTGCAAAGGTCGTGCCGGGCGACGATCGCGAGGCGGCGATCCGCGCGCTGCTGCCGATGGTGCGCCACTTGGCGCGCCGGGTGCACCGCATGGTCTCGGGCTCCGAGCTCGACGATCTGGTCGGCGACGGCAGCGTCGGGCTGATCCGCGCGGTCGACGCGTTCGATCCCGGGCGCGGCATTCCGCTCGAGCAGTACGCGAAGAAAGTCGTGCTGGGTGCGATGCTCAACGGCATGCGCCGGTTGGACCCGGTGAGCGAGCGCGTGCGGCGCACCATCCGCATCGCGGAGCGCGCGCGCTACGCGCAGGCGCACCGCGAGGGCCGGATGCCCACGCCCGGCGAGATGGAGTCCGTGTTTCCGGAGCTGGCGCGCGCGCGAGCGCACGTCTTCCGCCACACGCCGCTCTCGCTGGACACCAAGTTCCCCGGTCGGGAGAAGGTCGGGATGGACATCGACGCCGACCCGCAGATCGTGCTCGCGCTGCGCGCCGACCGCCGGCGCATCCACGGCGCGATCACGGCATTGCCACCGCGCCAGCGCCGGATCGTCGTCGCGCACTACTACCGCGAGCACTCGCTGCGCTCGCTCGGCCCGGCGCTGGGCGTCTCCCCGCAGCGCGTCTCCCAACTGCACTTGCTGGCCATCAAGCGCCTGCGCAAAGACCTGGTGGCGAGCGCATGAACGACCCGAGCGGCATGAACGACCCGCGTACGGCAGCCGACCCGCTTGCGTTCGCCGCCGGACCGCTCGCGCTTGCGACCAGCGGGATCGGCCCGGCGCAGCTTGCCGACGACGGCGCCATCGACGCTCAGACGGCGCTGCCCGCCGATCACCCGGCGTGGCAGCGCGACGTGGTGGCGATCTCTGCCCGTGCGCGGGCGGTGCTCGCGACGCTGCGGCCAGTCGTCGTGCGGATCGTGACGTTCTGGGATCACGTCGTGCGTGGCGTTGGCGTGAGCGGGAACCGCACGCTCGAAGTCGATCCGAGCGGCTGCTATCGGCTGCGATAGCCCCGTCGTTCAGCCGAGTTCGATCACGCGCTCCACGACGTGCGTTACGCCGAGCGCCCGAAGTTCCAACGTCATCGTCGCCTCGATTTCCCCACCTTCGGGCAGCCGGCCGCTCTGCACGGCGTCGCGGACCGCTTTCTCGATCTCGCGCTGCGACGTGACGCCCACTTCTTTCAAGAACTTGCGGACCGAGATGTTGAACGTGTCCTCGTCCATGCGGTTGCTCCGATCTGGTGCGTCCGAGCGGTCGTGCGTCGACATTTGGATCGCCGGCCTCCCCAGGCCTTTGAGTCTAGGGCCGAAGCCGGCCAGGGCTGAAGCGGGATGGATGGAACTCCGCACCCTGTCCGAGACCTTCGCGATCGCCCGGCTCCCCGCTGACGCCGCCGTCCCACCTTGGGTTGGCGGGCACGAGCTCGTGGCAGTGGTCCGGACGCGGAACGAGCTTTCGATCGTGTGCCGCGCCGATATGGTTCCGGCGCAGCACACCGAAGTCCAGCGCGGCTTCCGGTGCCTCGTGGTGACAGGGACGCTAGACTTTGCGCTGACCGGGATCATCGCGGACCTGGCGCGGCCGCTCGCGGAAGCGGGAATCTCGATCTTCGGCGTGTCGACGTACGACACCGACCACGTCTTGGTTCGCGAGGAACACCTCGAGGAAGCCAAGGCCGTGCTGCGCAACGCTGGACACACGGTCCGGTGAGCGCAACGTGACTAGACGCGCACCGCGCTCCCGAGATACGCGCGCCGCATGTCCTCGTTCGCGAGCAGCGCCGCCGCTTCGCCGCTGAGCGCGACCCGGCCGGTTTCGAGCACGTACGCGCGGCGCGCGATCTGCAGCGCCAGGTGGGCGTTCTGCTCGACCAGCAGCACCGTCGTGCCGTCGCGGGCGATGCGCGCGATCGTCTCCATGACGTTCTTCACGACGAGCGGCGCCAGCCCCAGCGACGGTTCGTCCAGCAGCAGCAGGCGCGGCTTGGCCATCAGCCCGCGCGCGATGGCGAGCATCTGCTGCTCGCCGCCCGAGAGCGTCCAGCCGAGCTTGGATCCCAGCGCCCGCAGCACCGGAAAGATCGCCAGCACGTCCTCCGCGTCGCGCTCGATCTCCGCGCGCCGTGCGCGGCGCGGCGTGGCCCCCAGGCGCAGGTTGTCGGCCACGGTGAGGCCGGGAAAGATGCGCCGGCCTTCGGGCACGTGGGCGATCCCCAGTTCCACCACGTCCTCCGGATCGAGGCCGACGATCGACTGCCCGTCGAACCGGATATCGCCCGCCGCCGGCCGCAGCAATCCCGAGATCGCCTTGAGCGTGGTACTCTTGCCCGCGCCGTTGGCGCCCAGCAGCGACACGATCTCGCCCTGCGCCACGTCGAGCGAGATGCCGTGCAGCGCTTCGACGGCACCATAGCGCGCCACCACGCCGTCGAGTTCAAGCAGCATCGATCGCTCCGCCCGGCTCAAGCAGCATCGAGCGTCCCGCCCAGATAGGCTTCGATCACGGCGGGGTGGTGCGCGATCTCGCCGGGCGGTCCTTCGGCGATGTGCTGGCCGAAGTTGAGCACGGTGAGGCGGTCGCTGATCGCCATGACGAGGTTCATGTCGTGCTCGATCAGCAGCAGCGTCGTGCCGCGCGCGCGGATCGCTCGCAGCAGTTCGACCAGCGCGTCGGTCTCGGTCGGGTTCATGCCGGCGGCGGGCTCGTCGAGCAGCAGCAGGCGCGGTTCGCTCGCCAAGGCGCGCGCGATCTCGACCCGGCGCTGGTCGCCGTACGGCAGGCTGCGCGCGGTGTGCGCCGCCGCGTGTTCCAAGCCCACGAAGCGCAGCATGTCGAGCGCGAAGTCGCGCGTCGCGCGCTCCTCGCGCGCGGTCGCGCCGCCCGGCAGCAGCGCGCTCAGGAAGCCGACCGAAGTGCGCACGTGGCGCCCGATCATCACGTTCTCGAGCACGCTCAGCTCGCCGAACAGCCGGATGTTCTGAAACGTGCGCGCGATCCCGCGCCGCGCGATGCCGTGCGCCGGCAACCGGACCAGTTCCGTGCCGTCGAAGTCGACCGAGCCGCCGTCGGCGCGGTACAGCCCGGAGATCACGTTGAGCGTGGTGGTCTTGCCCGAGCCGTTGGGACCGATCAGGGCATGGATGTCCCCCGCCCGCACCGTCATGTCGAGCGCGTTGACGGCGGTCACGCCGCCGAAGCGCTTCACGAGCCCGCGCACCTCGAGCAGCCCGTGCTCGGCGGCCGCGATGGCATCGGGTGCGACGGCGTCGGGCGCGCTCATGCGGTGTCGGCGCTCGTCGCCACCGGCGCGCCGGTCGCCACCGACGCGGCCAGCGGCGGCCCCGTGCGCGGGCCCGTCCAGCGTCCGCGGAGCGTCTCGATCAGGCCCATCAGGCCCTTGGGCATGAAGATCACCATCACGACCACCGCGGCGCCGTAGACCATGATGTACGAGCTCTTGAGCGGCCGCAGCACCTCGGGCAGGAAGGTCAGCAGCACCGCGCCCAGGATCGCGCCGCCGATCGACGACGAGCCGCCCAGGATCAGCATCACCAGGAACACCACCGACTGGTCGAACGAGTACGAGTCGGGGCTGACGAACTTGATGCTGTGCGCGAGCAGGCTGCCGGCCAGCCCGGCATACGCGCCGGAGAGCACGAACGCGACGATCTTGTAGCGGGTCGCGTCGATGCCGGTCGCGCGCGCGGCCAGCTCGTTCTCGCGGATCGCTTCGAGCGCGCGCCCGACCCGCGTCGTCTTGATTCGCCACGCCACGTACGCGGCGACCAGCACGGCGGCCAGCACGACGTAGTAGTACGTCCCGTAGGTGTCGAGCGTCCACGGCCCGAGCACCGGCGCGGGGATGCCGCTGATGCCGTCGCTGCCGTTGGTGACGTCCTTCCAGTTGATCAGCACGAGCTGGGTGATGATCCCGAAGCCGATGGTCGCCAGCGCCAGATAGTGCCCCGAGAGCCGCAGGCAGGGATAGCCCACGCCGAGGCCCACCAGCGCGCTCAGCAGTACCGCCAGGGCCATCGAGGGCCACACCGGCCAGCCCAGGTGGGTGGTGAACCAGGCCGACGTGTACGCGCCGATGCCGAAGAACGCCGCCTGCGCGAGCGACATCTGGCCCGCGAAGCCGAGCAGAATCCCCAGGCCCATCACCGCGATGGCGTAGATGCCGGCCAGATCGCACAGGTTGAGCAGGTAATCCGAGTGCACGAACGCCGGCACGAGCGCCAGCGCCACGACCAAGACGGCGATCCCGAGCGCGCGGCGCCCCATCAAGGCGCGGTTGCCCATAGCGCCCTTGTCCATCAAGCTTTTTCCGCGACGCGCTCGCCGAACAGGCCCTGCGGGCGCACCAGCAGCACCGCGATCAGGATCACGAACGCGATCGCGTCCACGTACGACGCCGAGAGGTAGTAGCCGCCGAAGGTCTCGATCACCCCGATCGCCAGGCCGCCGATGATCGCGCCCGGGATGCTCCCGAAGCCGCCGACGATGCTCGCCGCGAAGGCCTTGAGCGCGATCAGGCCGCCCATCTCCTTGGTGACGGTGAAGATCGGCGCGACCAGCAGGCCCGAGATCGTGCCCAGCAGCGCGCTGTAGACGAACGTGATCGCGACGATGCGCCCGACCCGAATCCCGATCAGCCGGGCGGTGGTGCGGTCCTGCGCGGTCGCGCGCATCTGCTTGCCCAGCGTGGTGCGCTCGAACAGCACGAACTGGAACGCGATCAGGAGCGCGGTGACCGCGATGATGAGCAGGTCCTGGGGCCGGATGTGGAGCGGTCCCAGCGTGACGGTGTCGATCGGGAACAGGCTGGGCATCACCACCGGCTGGCTGCCCCAGGTGAGCTGGGCGGCGTTGCGCAGGAAGATCGACACGCCGATGGTCGAGATCACGACCGGCATCCAGCCGCGCTCGCGCAGCGGGTGGTAGGCGATGCGGTTGAACAGCAGCCCGAAGCCGACCATCAGCAGCAGGACCAGCGCGTACACCGCCAGCACGGGCAGCTGCCAGTGCACGACCGTGCCGAACACGGTGATCGCAGGGAGCAAGAACGTCACCGCGACGAACGAGGGGAACATCACGAAGTCGCCCTGGGCGAAGTTCACCACCCCGACCGCGTTGTAGATCAGCACGAAGCCGAGCGCGACGAGCGCGTAGATCGACCCGATCGCCAGACCGCTGATCAGAAGCTGAGCGTTGGCGACCGGGTCGAGGTGCACGTCAGGCCGAGACCTTTTTCACCAGGTGCAGCTTCTGGTCGGCTACCTGGCCGATCGAGACCGCGTGCACCATGTTGCCTTCGCCGTCGCAGTCGAACCGGCCGAGCACGCCGTCCCAGCCGCGCAGGGCTTTGAGCGAGGCGACGGTCTGCTTGGGGTCGGACGATTTCTGCTTCCTGTACACGAACGCCAGCATGTTGACCGCGTCGTACACCCAGCCCGAGCCGCTGCCCACGTCGGGCTGGTGGTGGTAGCGGTTGAAATAGCTCGTGATGTAGTGCGTCGCGACGTTGGAGTTGAAGCCGACGATGAAGTCGACCGCCGCGTACGCGCCGTTGGCGTTCTTGCCGGCGGTCTCCAGCGCCGTCTGGTTGGCCAGCGACGGCGAGCCGACGATCGGGATCGTCAGGCCGAGCGAGCGGATCTGCTGCAGGATGATCGCCGTGTCGCTGGGGTTCTGGATGTACATCAGCAGGCTGTCCGCGCCGGACTGCTTGATCTTGAGGATCTCGGCGGTGAAGTCTTTGGCTTCCTTGGGGTACTGCTCGTTGGCGACCGGGTCCATCCCCAGCTTCTTGAGGTTGGCCACGATCTGGTCGGCGCCGCCGGTGCCGAACGCGTCGCTGGCGTGCAGGATCGCGATCTTCTTGGCGTGTTTCTCCTTGACCGCGAAGTTCGTCATGGCGGCCGCGGTGATGCCGTC
The DNA here is from genome assembly GCA_963784655.1 of Vulcanimicrobiota bacterium. Classification (GTDB taxonomy): domain Bacteria; phylum Vulcanimicrobiota; class Vulcanimicrobiia; order Vulcanimicrobiales; family Vulcanimicrobiaceae; genus Vulcanimicrobium. Next base: position 357,902 of record CAWASO010000025.1, on the reverse strand, counting down.
CGACGCGCGCAGCCGGAACATGCCCGGCACGCCCAGGGTCGTGTTCCGGACCGCCGTGCCGCCCGTCATCCAAGGGATCTCGCGGCTCTTCATCACCGGCGCCATCGCCTGGACTTGGGTCGAGAGCACGGGGTTCACGACCGCGTCGACGTTCTCGCCGAGCAGCTTGTTGAGCGCCGAGACCGCGGCCTGGTTGTCGTTGGTCGCGTCTTCCTCGACCAGCTCGAACGGCCGGCCGCCGTAGACCTTGTCCGGGCGGCGGTTGATCTCGTCGATCGCGAGCTGCACGCCCTCGTGCTCCTGCTGGCCCAGCAGCGCGTTCGCGCCGGTCAGGCACGGGATCGAGCCCAGCCGGATCGGGGCCGGCGCGGCGCCGACGATGGCCGGGAAGCCGATCGCGGTGCCGGCCGCCGCGGCGCCGGTCGTTGCAAGAAAATTCTTCCGGTTCAGACCCACGTTCGTCCCTCCAGCGTGACGTGGACGCGCCGCTAGAACGACGGCCCGATGCGGTTGATCGCGAAGTCGTGGAAGCCCAGCACCTCGGCCGCGGGCGCGCGCCCGTTGGCGGCGTCGAGCACCCAGCCGAAGATCTCGTCTCCGACTTGTTCGAGCGTGCGGGTGCCGCTCAGGATCGCGCCCGCGTCGACGTCCATGTTCTCGCGCATGTGCTCGAACATCGCCGTGTTGGTCGCGACCTTGATCACCGGCGCGATCGGCGAGCCGGTCGGCGTGCCGCGCCCGGTGGTGAAGACGACGACCTGCGCGCCGCCGGCGACCATGCCGGTGAGCTGCTCGATGTCCTGGCCCGGCGTGTCCATCACGACCAGCCCGCGCGCCGATGGCCGCTCGGCGTACTCGAGCACCTCGCGCAATTCGCTCGAGCCGCCCTTGTAGGCCGCGCCGAGCGACTTCTCCTCGATCGTCGTCAGGCCGCCGGCGATGTTGCCCTGGGTCGGGTTGCCGTAGCGCATGTCGACGTGCATGGCGCGCGCCCGCGCCTCGACCCGCTCGATCAGCTCGTACAGCTTGGCCGCGACCGGAGCGCTGGCGCGCGCGGCGAGCAGGTGCTCCGCGCCGACCAGCTCGGGCAGCTCGGCCAGGATCACCGTGCCGCCCTCCGCGACGACGCGGTCGCTGGCGTGGCCGAGCGCGGGGTTGGCGGTGATGCCCGAGAAGCCGTCGCTGCCGCCGCACTCCGTGCCCAGGATCAGCGCGTCGAGCGGGCACGTCTCGCGCGTCCAGGCGGACGCCTCGCGCAGCAGCGCGCGCACGATCTCGGTGCCGCGCGCGATCGTCTCCGACGAGCCGCCCGACTCCTGGATGCCGAGCACCTCGACCCGCTGCCCGCGCGCCGCGATCTCGGCCGCCAGCGCCTTGGACTCGTTGGTCTCGCAGCCCAGGCCGACGACCAGCACCGCCGCGACGTTGGGGTTGGCGGCGAAGCCGGCCATCGTGCGCTTCGTCTGCTCCGCGTCGGCGCCGACCTGCGAGCAGCCGGTGGGGTGGCCGACGGTGACCGCGTCGGGCAGCGCGCGCCCGATCCGGTCCACGATGTGGTTGGCGCACATCACCGAGGGCAGCACCAGCACGTGGTTGCGCACGCCGACCGTGCCGTTGCGCCGCCGGTAGCCCTGGAACGTGGTCATGCGCCTGCCTCCGCCAGGTCGCCCCGGCCGCGGATGCCCTCGACGTTGTGCACGTGGACGTGCTCGCCCGGCGCGATCGGGGCCGACGCGCGCCCGATGGCCTGGCCGTACTTGCGGATCTCCGCCCCCGCCGCCACCGCGCGCAGGGCGATCTTGTGCCCGCTGGGGATCGCCGCCGCCGGAACGACCTCGGCGTCGGGGAAGCGGACCGCGACGCCGGGCTCGAGCACGCGCAAGGCCACGGCGACGTCGTCGTCGTCCTTGAGCCGCAGGGCGGCACCGTCGTGGGAGAGCGGCATGCGAGTCCGCTAGGAATCGTCAGCCCGCCAGACAACTCCTGCCGCTCTCGATCAGCGGAGGAACCGGCCTGATGCGCGTTTTGATCACCGGCGGGCTAGGCTTCATCGGCGCCTGGACGGCGCGCGCGCTGCTCGCGGGCGGTCACGACGTGCGCGTCTTCGACCTGCACTGCAAGCGCGCGCTGTTCGACGCGATCGTCGGCCCGCAGCCCGCCGGGCGGGTGAAGCTGCGCCAGGGCGACATCGCCGACCCGGCCGCGGTGAACGCCGCGGTCGAGGGCTGCGAGGCCATCGTGCACCTGGCCGCGGTGCTGATCCCGACCGCGCGCAAGGACCCGCTGCTGGGCGCGCGCGTCAACGTGCTCGGCACGCTGCACGTCTTCGAAGCCGCGAAGCGCGCCGGCGTGCGCGGCATCGCCTACGCGTCGAGCGCGGCCGTGTTCGGGCCGGAGGACGGCGTCCACCCCGAGCCGAGCACCCACTACGGCGCGTACAAGCTGTGCAACGAGGGCACCGCCCGGGCGTACTGGCACGACGCCGGCGTGCGCAGCGTCGGCCTGCGCCCCTCGACCGCCTACGGCCCGGGGCGCGAGCTCGGCGTGACCGCCGACCCGACTTTGGCGATGCGCGCCGCCGCCGAAGGCCGCCCGTACACGATCCGCTTCACCGGCCGGACCGGGATGGACTACGCCGCCGACGTGGCGGCGATCTTCGCCCGCGCCGCGACCGAGGCGCCGGACGGCGCGCACGCCTTCAGCCTGCAGGGCCAGCTCGCCGACGTGGACGACGTGCTCGCCGCGATCCGGGCCGAGGTGCCCGCGGCGGACGTGCGCGCCGAGGGCGCGGCCCTGATGTTCGCCGCGCAAGTCGACGAGGCGCCGCTGCACGCGGTGTTCCCGGGCGTGCAACGCACCTCGCTGGCCGAGGGCACGCGCGCCACGATCGCGTTCTACCGCGGGGCGGCGGCGCGGTGAGCTCAGTAGGTCGAGCGGCCGCCGGAGAGATCGAACACGGCGCCGGTCGAGAACGAGCACTCCTCGCTGCACAGCCAGCCCACGAGCGCCGCGATCTCCTCGACCCGCCCGAAGCGGTTCATCGGAATGCGCGACTTCATGTAGTCGATGTGGGTTTGGGTCATCTGCGCGAAGAGCGGCGTCTCGACCGCGGCGGGGGTGACGCAGTTGACCAGCACGCCGCTGGTGGCGAGCTCCTTGCCCAGCGACTTGGTCAGCGCGATCACGCCCGCTTTGGACGCGCTGTAGGCGGCGGCGTTGGGATTGCCTTCCTTGCCCGCGACCGAGGCGATGGCGACGATGCGGCCGTAGCCCGCCGCGCGCATGGGCTCCACCACGGCGCGCATGCACGTGAACGTGCCGGTGAGGTTGACGTCGATGACGGCGCGCCAGTCGTCGAGCGGGTACTCGGCGACCGGCACGTTGGGCCCGGTGATGCCGGCGCTGGTGACCAGGATGTCGAGCCGGCCCAGCGCCGCGAGGGTCGCGTCGCGCGCGCGCTCGACCGCGGCGTAGTCGCGCACGTCGACCTGCGCGGTGTGCGCGCCGCCCAGCTCGGCGGCGGCCGCGGCGAGCGCGTCGGCGCGCGCGTCCCACAGGCTCAGCCGCGCGCCCGAGGCGTGCAGGCGGCGCGCGATCGCCAGGCCGATCCCCGACGCGCCGCCGGTCACCGCCGCGGCGCGCCCCCGAACATCGAGTTGGTTCATACCGCCTTGCTTCACCGTGGAGGGAATCGATGACTGCGGATTCGACGACTGCGAAGGTCCCCAACGGCCGCTGGCTGCGGCTGATCCCGATCGCGATGATCATCTACATCATCTCGTTCATGGACCGCACGAACTTCGGCTACGCCCTGGCGGGCCTGGGCACCGACCTCGGCCTGGACAAGACGACGCAGGGCTTCATCACCGGAATCTTCTTCGTCGGCTACGTCTTCTTGCAGATTCCGGGCGGCATCCTGGCCACGCGCTGGAGCGCCAAGCGCTTCATCGGCATCATGATCCTGGTCTGGGGCGTGTTCGCGGTCCTCGAAGGGCTGGTGCAGAACGTCACCCAGCTCATCGTCGTGCGCTTCCTGCTGGGCGTCGCCGAGGGCGGCGTGTGGCCCGCGATGCTCGTGCTGCTCAGCCAGTGGTTCCCGGTCAGCGAGCGCGCCCGCGCCTACGGGTTCTGGATGGTCAACCTCGCGATCTCGAGCATCATCACGCAGCCGCTCTCGGGCGCGATCGTGCAAGCCAACGGCTGGCGCGGGCTGTTCGTGATCGAGGGCCTGCTGCCGTTCGTGATCGCCGCGCCGCTGTGGTGGCTGTTCGTCGCCGACCGGCCGTCCGAGGCGAAGTGGATCGACCCGGCCGAGCGCGACTACATCGAGCGCAGCATCGCCGCGGACAAGCGCGGCGAACCGGCCCGGATGTCGACCGCGCAGTCGCTCACCAACGGCCGGGTCTGGGGCTTGGTGCTCGTCTATTTCCTGATCCAAGTCGGCTTCTACGGCCTCAACACCTGGATTCCGACGCTGATCAAGACGCTGACCGGGCAGGGCTTCGCCGCGGTCGGGCTCATCGCCGCGCTGCCGTACCTCGTGGCGATCGTCACGCTGGTCGCCAACGGCATCTGGGCCGACCGCACCAAGCTCTACGCGTACCACGTCTTCGGCGCGACGATCGTCGCCGCGGTCGGCTTGATGATCTCGGTCTGGGTCGGGCCGGGCGCGATCGTCGCCTCGATCGGGGCGGTGTGCCTGGCGATGGGCGGGGCGCTGGCCTACGACGGCCCGTTCTGGGCCGCGACCTCGCGCGCGATCCCGGCCGCGGTGGTCGGCGGTTCGATGGGTCTGGTCAACGCGCTGGGCAACCTGGGCGGGTTCCTCGGCCCGTATCTGGGCGGCTACCTGCAGCAGCGCAGCGGCAGCTTCGCCTCGACCGCGATCGCCTATGCGATCGCGCTGGTACTCGCCGGTATCGTCATGCTGCTCATCCCGCTGCGCCGGCCCACGGCCGCGCCCGAACGAGCCGTCGCGTGAGCCCGCGCAACGGCGCGCCGGCGGCGGCGAAGCTGCGCAGTGCCGAGTGGTTCGGCAAGCGCGACCGGGACGGGTTCATCCACCGCAGCTGGATGCGCGCCGAGGGCTTCGCGCCCGACGTGTTCGACGGCCGCCCGGTGATCGGCATCTGCAACTCGTGGTCGGAGCTGACCTCGTGCAACGTCCACCTGCGCCGGGTCGCGGAGTCGGTCAAGCGCGGGGTGTGGGAAGCGGGCGGGTTTCCGCTCGAGTTCCCGACGATCTCGCTGGGCGAAACCTACATGCGCCCGACCACGATGCTGTTCCGCAACCTGATGAGCATGGACGTCGAGGAGTCGATCCGGGCCAACCCGATCGACGGCGTGGTGCTGCTCAGCGGCTGCGACAAGACCACCCCCGCGCAGCTCATGGGCGCGGCCAGCGTCGACCTGCCGGCGATCATGGTGACCGGCGGCCCGATGCTCAACGGCAAGTACCGCGGCGGCGACATCGGCTCGGGCACGATGGTCTGGCAGTTCTCGGAGGAAGTCCGGGGCGGGCAGAAGACGTGGGACGACTTCTTCGACGCCGAAGCCGGACAGTCGCGCAGCAATGGCCACTGCATGACGATGGGCACCGCCTCGACGATGGCCAGCATGGCCGAGGCGCTGGGCATCGCGCCGACCGGCAACGCCGCGATCCCGGCGGTCGACTCGCGCCGCTACGCGCTCGCGCAGCTCGCCGGGCGGCGCATCGTCGAGATGGTGCGCGAGGACTTGCGCATGTCCAAGATCCTGACCCGGGAAGCGTTCGAGAACGCGATCCGGGTCAACGCCGCGATCGGCGGCTCGACCAACGCGGTGGTGCACCTGCTCGCGATCGCCGGGCGGGTCGGCGTGCCGCTCGCGCTGGACGACTTCGACCGGCTCGGGCACGACCTGCCGCTGCTGGTGAACCTGCAGCCCTCGGGCCAGTTCCTCATGGAAGACTTCTACTACGCGGGCGGCGTGCCGGCGGTCGTGCGCGAGCTGGGCGACCTGCTCCACCGCGACGCGCTGACCGTCGCGGGCAAGACGATGGGCGAGCTGACCGCCGACGCGCCGTGCTGGAACCGCGACGTGATCCGACCGCTGGACGCGCCGCTCAAAACGCACGCGGGCATCGCCGTGCTGCGCGGCAACCTCGCGCCCGACGGCGCGGTGATCAAGCCCTCCGCCGCGACGCCCGCGCTGCTGGTCCACCGCGGCCGCGCGGTCGTGTTCGAGAGCATCGAGGATTTCAAAGCGCGCATCGACGACCCGGACCTGGACATCGACGAGACCTGCGTGATGGTGCTCAAGGGCGCGGGCCCGCGCGGCTATCCCGGCATGCCCGAGACCGGCAACCTCCCGCTGCCGCCCAAACTGCTGGCGAAAGGCGTGACCGACATGGTGCGCATCTCGGACGCGCGCATGAGCGGCACCGCGTACGGCACCGTCGTGCTGCACACCTCGCCCGAAGCCGCCGTGGGCGGCACGCTCGCGTTAGTCCAGAACGGGGACGAGATCGAGCTCGACGTGCCCGCTCGCCGCCTGCACCTCGCGGTGAGCGACGCCGAGCTGGAACGCCGGCGTGCGGCCTGGCGGCCGCAGCCGCCCGCGTTCGAGCGCGGCTACGCGAAGCTCTACACCGAGCACGTGCTGGGCGCCGACCGCGGCGCCGACTTCGACTTCCTCGTCGGCGGCAGCGGCGCGGCGGTCGCCCGCGAGATGCACTAGGCCGGCTGAGGCGGCGGGTCGGGGAGTGCCCAGCGCTTCTGCTCCCCGATTGCCGCGACGATTCCGGCCGCCAGCAGCACCGTTGCCGCGAGGTCGAGCGCGAACAGCGCCGGCCCCCGCCAGCCGGGGCGAGAGAAGACCGGCCAGCCGACGACGAGCGAAACGATACAGGGCAGAACGAACAGCAGCCAGCGCCCGATCGACAGCGCGAAGGCGACGCGGCCGGTCTTCCGCGGCAACGTGGACTCGTCCAGGCGGAGCGCTTGCGCGTCGTTGGTCACCCGGCGAACGTCGGGGCCCAGCACGTCGCGCATGTAGCGCGCGATGCGCCAGATCTGCAGCTCGTTGTCGAAGAAGATGTAGCCCAGCGCGCTCGCGAAGAGCGGCATCCACGCGGCGAGCTCGGTGAGGTATCCGGCGAATTTATCGAGCGAGGCGAGCGCGCCGAACCCGGCGATCAGCACGGTGAATGCCAAGCGCTGGCTCTCGAAGCGGGCGAAGATCTCGGCCCACGCGCGATTGTACTCCGTCATGTAGACGGACAGCTTGAGGCTGGCCGCGTCGTCGTCGTTTCCCACCGTGGTGGACCCGTCTTTTCGCAGGCCCTCGCTTACCTCCCGCTCGCGGAGGCCGTTTCGGCCTGGGCACTTTCCCAGGGGGCATTGCCCGGGCTGAATCGCCTAGATTACGCGAACGCCGCCGACGTGGTCTACTGACTGCGGGCCCGAGCACCGCATCGCCGAGTGCGTGTCCGAGGCTGTCGTACGTTGTTGCTTCTCTTTGACGGGAGACGTTCATGAGTGCCAATACGGAAACGGTCCACGCGCCCAAGAGCAAGGAAGTCGTTCGCCAGATCAAAGCGCTGAACTGGGAGAACCTCAGCTCCGACGAGCTCGTCGTCGTCTGGTATCTGTCCTACGTCGCCGCGGTCGAGTTCGCGGAAGCGCTGCGCCTCGCGCTGCGGCTCTATCCCGACAACCCGGGCCTCAAGGCGATGGCCTACGGCGAGCTCAAGACGCGCAACTTGTCGCTCGACGACTTCCGCGCCGCCGGCGACCATCACGAGTTCCTCGCGCACTTCCTGGCCAAGCACGACGTGACCGAGCAGATGGAGCGCCGGCTCGGGGAGCACGCCGCGGCGTACCTGGCCGCGTGCCGCTCGCTGAGCGACGACGTGCGCGCGATGACCGTCTTCAGCCGTGAAGAGGAGCTCTCGGGCATCTTCGCCCGCATCCTCCAGGCCAGCGACTGGTCGGCGCCGGGTCTGTACGCGTTCCGCCACTACCTGAGCCGGCACATCGTGTTCGACAGCGGCGAGGGCGGCCACTACGACTTGGTCAGCGACTTCCCGGTGGACGACCAGGTGCTGCCGTTCTACGAGGCTCGGCTCGAGACGTTCAAGCTGATTCCCTCGCTGTGGCAGACATCCGTCTCCGCGAACTGACGCGGCCGCCGCGCCGACGCCTTTCCCACGCTCGCACACGGGGTCCGCAGTCACATGACGACGACAACCGTCCTTCACCTCGAAGTCACCGACCCGGAGGCGGCCCGAATTCGGGCCCTCCTCGATGAGATCACGGCGGATCGCGCGCTGCTCGACCAGCACGCCTTCCTCGAGCACGCGCACCTGTTCGCACAGGAGCTGCCGCGCCGCATCCGCCAGACGTTCTACCGCTTCAAGCGCGAGGAAGCGGCGCCCATCCTGCACGTCACCAACAACCCCACCCTGGCCGGCGGACCCGGCCCCACGCCGGCGGGCTACGTCGAGACCGAGCCGGGCTACCAGCTCAACGACGCTCAGATCTTGCACGGTCTGTACGGGAGCCTGCTGGGCGAGGGGATCGGCTTCACCTCGCAGCGCAACGGCTCGGTCTACAACACCATCATCCCCAAGCCCGAGCTCGAGGCGACCGCCAACTCCAGCTCCGGCTCGCGCTACGACTTCGGCTTCCACGTCGAGGACGCGTTCCACCCGGCGCGGGCCGACTTCATCGGCCTGGTTTGCATGCGCAACGACGAAGCGGCGGCCACGACGGTCTCCTGCATCGACGGCATCGAGCTGACGCCGCAGCAGCGCGAGGTGCTGTTCGAGAAGCGCTTCCGTATCCGCCACAACCCGATCCACGCGACCTCGGGCCTGGTCACCGAGGAGCGCCAGGAAGTGCTCTTCGGCCACCCGGACCGGCCCTACGTCCGCATCAACGCCGCGGCGCTCGAGCTCGCGGAGTACGACGCGCTCGAGCGGGCGGCGCTCGAGAACGTGCTCGACCACTTCGAGCGCAACAAGACCGCGGTCGTGCTGCGCAGCCGCGACTGCATCTACATCGACAACTTCCGCTGCGTGCACGCGCGCGATGCGTACCAGGCCCGGTTCGGGCCCGGCGCGCGCTGGCTCTCACGGGTGGTGTTCACCAGCGATCTGCGCAAGTCGCGCGCGCTGCGCGAGAACTCGCTGACCCGGGCGATCGCCGCCTGAAGCCATGACGGCACAGCGCTTCTCGTTGTCCGTGGACGGTGAGCGGCTCAGCGGCCGGCGACCCGTGATCGTGTACGATTCGGGCGTCGGCGGGCTCACCGTCGCGCGCCACCTGCTCGCGCTGTGCCCGGCGCGCGACATCGTGTACCTCGCCGACAACGCCTGGTTTCCGTACGGCGACAAACCCGAGGGCGCGCTCTCCGCGCGGGTCCACTACCTGCTCGAGAGCCTGATCAACGAGACGAACCCCAGCGCCATCGTGGTCGCCTGCAACACCGCGTCGACCGCGATCGTCGACCTGCTCGACACCGCCATTCCGATTCCGATCTTCGGCGTGCTGCCGCCGATCGAAGCGGCGCTGGCGGCCTCGGCGACCGGCAAGATCGCGCTCCTCGCCACGCCGGGTACGGTGTCGCGCAGCGCGGTGAAGCGGCTGATCGAGAAGCACGCGGCGCGCGGTCAGGTCACGAGCCTGGGCGTCCTGCCGCTGGTTCTGCTGGCCGAGCGCAAGCTGGCCGGCGAGCACATTCGCAAGCAGCAGATCTGCGAGGTGTTCGACGCCTCGATGCCGGCCGCCGAGCGCGCCGGCATCGACGTCGTCATCCTCGGCTGCACCCACTTTCCGCTGCTCAAGGACGAGCTGCGCGCGGCCTTCCCCGCGGCCCGGCACTGGATCGATCCAGCCCTGGACGTGGTACAGCGCGTGCGCGCGCGGCTCGGCCGCGATCCGTTCGTGCGCCCCGGCGTGCAGCCGCTGCGCTCGCTGCTGCTGACCAGCGCGCACAACGGGCCGCAGCTGCAGGCCGTGTTCGCCGAGCGCGGGTTCGGCACGGGCGCGCCGCTGCGCGCCTCGTCGCCGCGTTTCATTCCGCTCACCCTGGGCGCTTAGCCGAAGGGAGCGAAGCGGATTCCCAGCCCGGCGCGCAGCCAGCGGCTGCGCTCCGGTTTCACCCGCCACGAGCGTTCGGCGCCGGGCAGCGCGCGCGCCGCCGGCTCGTCGAACGCCAGCTCCACCGGCCCGCTGAGCAGCAGCAGATCGCCGCTCTCGAAATCGGGGAAGAGCAGCCCCGCGCGCGGGTTCAGCACGAAATTACCCAAGGTGTTGAAATAGCGGTTGCCGCGGTAGTCGGGAACCGTCAGCGTGCCGTCCGGCGCGACCTGCACGAAGCCCGGCGGGCCGCCGCGGTGCGAAGCGTCGACGCCGTGGACCGCGGGATCGCCGCCTTGCGGGAGGGCTTGGCTGGCGACGAAGAACGTGTCGGCGCGGGCCACCAGCGCGCGCGCTTGCGCGTCGAGCCCCTCGCCCGGCGAAGATGCGCCGGGTTGCGCCGGCCGGGGCACGCGTTCCACCGGCACGCGCGGGTGGATGTACTTGGGGCAGTTCCCGAAGCTCTGGTCGAGCGCGAGCGTGAAACCGCCGGGGCTGCGCGCGGCGACCCGGCCGTTGAGCCGGATGCGCCCGCCGGTCGGGAAATCGATTCCCAGCACGCCCAGCGGCGCACCCGGCGCGAGCGCCTCCGCCAGCGGGTCGCCGTCGACCGGCACCGCCGTGACGCTGAGCGTCCGCGGATCGGGGCTGCGCGCGAACCCGGGCGGTCCGGACACGAGCGAGGCCCAGGGCCGGCCGTGCGCGTCGACCGAGCCGACCACGAGCAGCGGCAGCTGCTCGACGAACCAGCGATGGTCGTCCGGCATGAAGGGCGGAAAGACGCGCCGCTCGAGCCGGTCGGCCGAGCCCGCCATGCGCTGCACGGCGCGCTCGCCTTCGTGCCAGGTGGACAGAGCGGGCCGCGGTGTGGGCATCGCGCCTTAGTGGAGCGAGAGCAGGCCGAGCGTTATCGCTTTGGCCACGGCGTGCGTGCGGTTGAACACCTGCAGTTTGCGCTTCGCGCCCTCGATGTGAAAGTCCACGCCCTTGTTCGAGATGGCCAGGATGCTCGAGATCTCGGAGCTCGACTTGCCCTTGGCGGTCCATTCGAGGACTTCGCGCTCGCGCGGCGAGAGGATCGCTTGCCGGCGGGACGAGCCGCCCGCGAGCGAGGTCTTGAGCAGCACGCGGCGGGCCTCGACGTGGTAGTGCGGCGCCATCAGGTAGAGAACGTACCGGTGGCGGCGCATCAGCGCCGACGCTTCGGGTTCGGGCACGGCGGGAACCAGGCTGACCGCCGCGATCTCGCCGTCCCGGCTGTGGACCGGCAGCGTGATGCCGTTGCTGATGCCCGCGGCGCGCGCTTCTTCGACCAGTTGCCGCTGGCGGCGGCTGAGGTCGCCGGGCCGCACGATGTCGGACCACAGAAACGGCAGCGGGTTGTGCAGCAGCTCGGTGACCACCGGGTCGTCGTCGAGGTAGCCCTCGGCGAGATAGTGGCGGATCCACTCCTCGGGATACGTCGAGATCATGTACGGGAGCCGGCCGGCGGCGGAACTGAAGCTGCTCGAGCGCACGACGTGGTAGGTGAAGGACGCGAAGCCCAAGCTCGCCGCGGCATCGGCGAAGATGCTCTTGATCTCGACCACGCGCTGCTCGCACGGCAGCCCGCCTACGCCGGCCATCCGCTCGATGAACCGGCCCAGCATGCCGGCGTAGCTGGCTGCTATTTCGGACAGCACCGGGCCTTCGTCGTCGAAACGTTGGGTGCGGACGGTATGCAGCACTCGATCTCCCCGCGATGACGCAGCAAGGGCGCACTCGCGTACGGTCGGGGCGTTCGTCTCGGCCGAGCCGAACCGCGGCGGCGCGCGCGCCCCGAGGCTAACGTGCGCTCTGACCGAGCCTGCGGAACGTTTCGTCCCACGCCACACCCGTTTCGATACGCGCCACGGTCACCGAGCGAAACCCGAACGCCCATGGGTGTCCATCTAGTACAGAAATTGCTTTTCATGTCAAGCGATTTGGGCGCCTCCGACGCTTGGCGCGGCCAGAGCGTGGCAGCGCTCACAAACCGCCCCGGGGCGACGATTCCGGCCCGCGCGGCTTGACGGGCGGGGTTCGGTTTGGTACATTACCGATCGTTCAGTAATTCACCGAAAGGGTGGCAATCCGATGCCGCGACCGGCCAGTACACCGCGTGAAGAGGTCATCAGCCGGATGAAACGGGTGTTCCGCGCCAGCGGCTACGAGGGCGCCTCGCTGGCGAGCCTGGCCGCCGAGACGGGGCTGGCCAAGGCCGCGCTGTACCACTACTTTCCGGCCGGCAAGGAAGGCATGGCTTCGGCCGTCCTCGACGATCTGCGCGCGTGGACGGTGAACCGCATCCTGGAGCCGCTGGGCCGGCCCGGCGAGCCGCGGGCGAAGCTCGTCGCGATGGCGGCGGCGCTGGACGAGCTCTACGCCGGCGGTCACGAAGCCTGTCTGATCGGCCTGTTTTCGATCGGCGAGGCGCTGGCGCACTTTCAAGCCCGGCTCCAGGTCGCCGTGCGCGATCTGATCGCCGCGATCGGCGGCGTGCTGCGCGAAGCCGGGTTCGCGCCGCACGTCGCGCAGACGCGGGCGGAAGATGCGGTCGTGCGCATCCAGGGCGCGCTGGTGGTGTCGCGCGCGCTGCACGACAGCTCGCTCTTCACGCGCCTCCTGCAGCGGCTTCCCGCCGAGCTGCTGGCCCCCGCTCCACCGCACTGACCGCGCGCTCGCGCGCCCCCACTCGCTCCCTCAGAGGACGATCATGCAAAGCTATTCTCGCGGAGTGCTCTTCTGCGTCATCGCGACGATGTCGTGGGGCGCGATGTTCCCCGTCATGACCGGCGCGCTGGTGAAGATCGACCCGTTCACGTTCACCTGCATGCGCTACACGATCGCCGGCCTGGCGTTTGTCGCCCTGCTCTTGTTCAAGGAAGGCCGCCCCGGCCTGAGCCTCAAGGGCGAGCGGGTGTGGCTGGTCTGGTTCTTCGGCACGGCCGGTTTCGCCGGGTTCGGCTTCCTGGTCTTTCTGGGCCAGCAGCTGGCCGGCAAAGAGGGCGCGCTGACCGCCTCGATCATGATGGCGACGCAGCCGATGCTGGGACTGCTCGTCAACTGGGCGCTGCGCAAAATCGTGCCGCCGGTGTTCTCGTTCCTGTTCATCCTGCTCTCGTTCTGCGGCGTGACGCTGGTCATCACCAAGGGCAACGTGTTCAGCCTGATCAGCTCGCCGCAGCACTACGGCGCGGACGGGCTGATCGTGCTGGGCGCGCTGTGCTGGGTGCTCTACACCGTCGGGGCGGCGTTCTTCCCGAAGTGGTCGCCGTACAAGTACACGACCCTCACCACGCTGCTGGGCCTGACCAGCGTCTTCGCGATCACCGCCGCGCTGCTGGTGGCGCACGCCATCGCGATGCCCGCGCCGGACGCGGTGGTCGCGGTCGCCCCGCACCTGGCCTACATGGCGTTCGGCGCGGGCCTGATCGGCGTGCTGTGCTGGAACTTCGGCAACAAGATCCTGACGCCGCTCAACGGCGTGCTGTTCATGGACGTCGTGCCGGTCACCGCGTTCGCGATCTCCGCGCTGCAGGGCTTGATCCCGACCGGGATGCAGATCTTCGGCGCCTCCCTGACCGCGCTGGCGCTGATCTTGAACAACGTCTACCTGCGCCGCCGCCTGGCGGCGGCCCAGGCGCCCACGCCGCCGCGGGTGGCGGTTCGCGCCGCCGTGTCCTAGCGGGCGGATCGCACGGCGTCGCGGGCCTCAGCCGAGGTTCGCGACGATCCCTTCGATCATGCGCGCGACGTCCTCGGCGCCGCGCTGCGAGGCGGCCAGGACGTCCTCGTGCGAGGTCGGCGCACCGGCGCCGTGGACGTTGGTGATCAGCGAGAAGCCGACCACGCCCCGGCCCAGCGCGCGGGCCGCGATCGTCTCGAGCACCGTCGACATGCCGACCGCGTCGGCCCCGATCGTGCGCAGGTAGCGCGCCTCGGCGGGCGTCTCGTACGTCGGGCCCAGCAGCCCCGCGTAGACGCCGTCGTGCATGGTGATCGCGTACTCGGTCGCCATGTGGCGGGCCAGCTCGCGCAGGTGCGGGTCGTACGCGTCGACCATGTCGACGAAGCGCGCGCTCTGGCCGGGCAAGAGGTCCGCGCCGAGCAGCGGGCTGGTGCCGGTCAGGTTGAGCTGGTCGACGATCAGCATCAAGTCGCCGGGATGGTACTCCGGGTTCACCCCGCCCGCGGCGTTGGTCAGCACCATCGTCCGCGCGCCGGCGTGCGCGGCGACCGCGACGGGATAGATCACGTCGTCGGTCGGGCGGCCCTCGTAGAGGTGGAAGCGGCCCGAGAAGGCCACCACGCGGCGGCCGTGCAGGGTGCCGACGTGCGCCTCGCCGGCGTGTCCGGCGACGCCCGGCTCGGGCATGCCGTCGATCTTCTTGTACGGGATCGTCACGCCGGCGATGCGCTCGCGCAGCACGGCGCCGAAGCCCGAGCCCAGCACGATCGCGCAGTCGAGTTCGCCCCCGGCCTTTTCGCGCAGGAAGTCGGCGGCGGCCGCGAGCCGCTTGCGCTTCACCGCGTCACGGCGGCGACCGGCGCGAGCAGGTTCTCGCCGGTCATCGCGCTCGAGCACGGCAGCCCCAGCAGCGGCAGCAGCGTGGTCGCGACGTCGCCCAGCTTGCCCTCGCCGGTGAACGTGCCCACGGCCCGGCGCGCGATCAGCACGAACGGCACCGGGTTGGTGGTGTGCGCGGTGAGCGGGTTACCGTCGGGATCGATCTTCTCCTCGGCGTTGCCGTGGTCGGCGGTGATCGCCAGGATACCGTCCGCGTCGAGCACGGCGCCTTCGAGCCGGCCCAGTGCGACGTCGAGCGTCTCCAGCGCCGAGATGGTCGCCTCCCACTTGCCGGTGTGGCCCACCATGTCGGCGTTGGCGTAGTTCATCACGATCACGTCGTGGCGGCGGTGCGCGACGTCGTCGACCGCCGCGCTGGTGATGTCGGCGGCCGACATCTCGGGCGCCAGATCGTAGGTCGCGACGCCGCGGTTGGAGGGGATCAGGATGCGCTCTTCGCCGGGGAACACGTCCTCGCGCCCGCCGTTGAAGAAGTACGTCACGTGGGCGTACTTCTCGGTCTCGGCCAAGCGGAGCTGCGTCATCCCGGCCGCGGCGACGATCTCGCCGAACACGTCGGGCTGCGGGCGCGGCCCGAACAGCACGGGGTTGGGGAAGTTCTCCTCGTAGCGCGTCATGGTGGCGAACAGCAGCTCGGCGTAGTGCCGGACCGGAAACTCCTTGAACGCGGGATCGCTGAAGGCCAGGGTGAGCTCGCGCGCGCGGTCGGGGCGGAAGTTGAAGAAGATGCAGGCGTCGCCGTCGCGCACCGGGCGCGGCGCGCCGACGAGCGTCGGCACGACGAACTCGTCGCGTCTCGCCGCGCGCGTACGCTTCGCGCAGCGCGTCCTGCGCGCGTCGCGGCGTGGTGCTCGGCCTGGCCGTTCGCCAGCGCGTCGTAGGCTTTGCGGACGCGCTCCCAGCGCTTGTCGCGGTCCATCGCGTAGAAGCGGCCGGACACCGTCGCGATCGCATCGGTGTAGCCGCGCGCGGCGAGGTGGCTCTCCAGCCGGGCCAGGTAGGTCCCCGCCGAAGACGGCGGCACGTCGCGCCCGTCGAGGAATGCGTCGACCAGCAGCGGCACGCGCGCTTCGCTGGCGACGTCGATCAGGGCCTCGACGTGGTCGAGCGAGCTGTGCACCTTGCCGTCGCTCACCAGGCCCATGAGGCGCAGCGTGCCGCCCGTCCGCCGCACGTGCTCGACGGCCGCGCGCAGCGTCTTGTTCTGCCCGAACGTGCCGCTCGCGATCTCGTCGTCGATCACGACGATGCCCTGCGGCACGACCCGGCCGCTGCCGATGTTGATGTGGCCGACCTCGCTGTTGCCCATCACGCCCTTGGGCAGGCCGACCGCCTCGCCGCTCGCGTCGAGCAGGGTGTTCGGATAGGTCGCCATGATGCGCTGCCAGTTGGGCAGGTCGGCGGCCGCGATCGCGTTGCCGTGGGCGCTGGTGGTGAATCCCCACCCGTCGAGGATGGCCAGGACGAACGGCCGGCGCTTCATGCGGTGACTCCTTTGCGCGCTCCCTCGAGCAGCGCGGCGAACGAATCGGGATCGAGACTAGCCCCGCCGACCAGGCCGCCGTCGATGTTGGGTCGAGCGACGAAGCCCGCGACGTTGTCGGGCTTCACGCTGCCGCCGTAGAGCATGCGCACAATTTCGAGGCCGGCGACGGCGGCGCGAATCTCGCCCATGATCGCGTCGGCCTCCTCGGGCGAGTCGGCGTTGCCGGTGCCGATCGCCCAGATCGGCTCGTAGGCGACCACGCAGCGCGCGACGTCGGCCGCCTGCATCCCGGCGAACGCGGCCTGAATTTGACCGCGCACCTTGGCGAGCGCTTTGCCCGCGGCGTGCTCCTCGGCGGTCTCGCCGACCGCGACGATCGGGGTGATGCCGTGCGCCAGCGCGGCGCGGGCTTTCTCGTTCACCCGCTCGTCGAGCTCGCCGAAGAACGCGCGCCGCTCGGAGTGGCCGATCACGACCCACGCCACGCCCAGCTCGACCAGCATCTCGGGCGAGATCTCGCCGGTGAACGCGCCCTTGGTCGCCCAGCAGATGTTCTGCGCGCCTAGGCCGATGCCGCGAGCCCGCCAGCGCGTCGCGCGCGGCGGCCAGCGCGGTGAACGGCGGGCAGAGCACCGCGTCGACCGCGTCGAGCGGCAGCGTTCGCGCGCGCAGCGCGCGCACGAACGCGACCGTCTCGGCGACCGTCTTGTGCATCTTCCAGTTGCCCGCGATGAGCGGCTTGCGCCCGTTCACCACGCTACTTCTCCAGCGCCGCGACGCCGGGGAGCGTCTTGCCCTCGAGGAACTCCAGCGTCGCGCCGCCGCCGGTCGAGACGTGCGTCATCGCGTCGGCGAAGCCCAGCGCGTGGGCCGCCGCCGCGGCGTCGCCGCCGCCGACCACGCTGGTCGCGCCGGCCCGGGTGGCGTCGGCGATCGCCTCGCCGACCACGCGCGTGCCGTTCTGGTAGGGCGGCTTCTCGTAGACGCCCATCGGGCCGTTGAAGACGATCGTCTTCGCGCCGCGCAGCACTTGCGCGTACGCTTGCGCGCTGGCCGGGCCGATGTCCAGGATCATGCCCTGGCCCACCTCGGCCAGCGGCACCGTGCGGGCCGTGTCGTCGGCGTCGAACGCGTCGGCGACCACGACATCGGTCGGCAGGTGCAGCGCGACGCCCTTCGCGAGCGCGCCCGCGATGATGCGCTGGGCCGGCATCAAGTCGGGATCGCGCAGCGACTTGCCGACCTCGATGCCCTGCGCGGCGAGGAACGTGTTCGCCATCCCGCCGCCGATCACGAACGCGTCGACCCGGGCGAGCAGGTTCTCGAACACGCCGACCTTGTCGACCACCTTCGCCCCGCCGATCGCGCACACGAACGGCTTGACGGGATGCTCGGTCAGCCGGGTCAGCGCGGCCAGCTCGGCTTCCATCAGAAAGCCCGCGTACGCGGGCAGGTCGGCCGCGACGCCGGCGGTCGAGGCGTGCGCGCGGTGCGCGGTCCCGAACGCGTCGTTGACGTAGACGTCGCGCCAGCGTCGCGAGCTGCTGCGCGAACGCGTGGTCGTTGGCTTCCTCGCCGGGGTAGAAGCGGATGTTCTCGAGCAGCGCGAACCCGCCGTTCGGAATCGCCGGCGTGACGTCGGCCGCGAGGCTGGTGACCGGCGTGTCGATGAAGCGCACGTCCGTGCCGAGCAGCTCCGCCAGGCGCGCCGCGAGCGGGCGCAGCGAGTACTTCGGATCGGGCTTGCCGTCGGGCCGGCCCAGGTGCGAGACGATCACCGTCTTGGCGCCCTGCTCGCGCAGCCAGCGCAGCGTCGGCAGCGCGGCGGTGATGCGCGTCTCGTCGGCGATCGCGCCGTTCTTCAGCGGGACGTTGAGGTCTTCGCGCAGCAGCACGCGCTTGCCGCGCACGTCGGCGTCACGGAGGGTCTTGAACTTCATGTCGGCCTCGTCTTCGACGTGTCGAGCGGAACGTACCCCACCCGGGTCGGCGGGCCGGCCGCGACGAGCAGCGCGGGCGCCGCGCCGCGCGCGGCCGGGATGCCGATCAGCGTGCTGGCCACGGTCCCGAAGCCGCTGTCGGTGGTGACCGTCATCGCGTGGTGCGGGTCGGCCGCGTCCTCGCGCCGCAGCAGCGCGGTCCAGCCTTCCCAGTCGCCCTCGCCGGGCTCGGGCGGCGGCGCGGCGCGCAGGTCGTCCAGGTAGGCGCGCACGCGCGGCGCATCCGCCACGTCGCAGCCTTCGGGGGTCAGCATGTGGTGGCCGGGCGCCAGCGCGGCGACCTGCCCGGTCGTGCCGTCGCTGCTGACGGTGAACGCGCGCGTGCGGTCGGCCACGAGCAGGGTGAAGCCGCGATAGCGCTCCGGCGGCAGCGCGGCGATGGCCCGCGCCGCCGCCGCCGCGTCGCAGCTGCGCGAGCGCGCGCACGACCAGTTCGCCGCGGCTGGCTTTGCCCGCCAGCGGCCCGAGCTGGTCGTACGCGTTCACCAGCGTCGCGACCACGCCGTCGTCGTTGAGCCCCAGCCAGCTTCCGCCGCCGGCGCGGTCGCGCCAGGCCAGCACGCCGGGCGCCGCGGGCCAGTAGCGTCCGGGCGGGTCGAAGGCCCGGTCGAGCCGCTCGTCGCGGTTGGTCCCGATCAGCAGCGGCCACGGCGCGCCCGGGCGCGACAGGATCAGCACGGTGCACATCGCGTCAGCGGAAGCGGGCGGCGATGTAGTCGATCCAGTGGCCGTACACGTCGGCGGTGCGCACCGGGTCGCGCGGGAAGTGGCCGTCGATCGGCCAGGCCACGAAGGTCGCGTCCTTGCCGTTGTCGCGCAGCGCGCGGTAGTACATCGACGAGGTCGCGAACGGGTCGCGGTTGTCGCCCACGTCGGACAGGATCAGGACCGGGGTGGTGACGTCCTTGGCGTAGGTGATCGCCGAGATGCGGCGGTACTCCGCGGCGTTGTCGCCGACGAACGGCGAGCCGTGGAAGAGCGCCTTGTCGGACTCGGGATCGTCGGCCGTGCCGTAGTCGGTCGCCCAGTCGTTGACCGAGGCGCCCGAGACGGCCGCCCGCCAGACGTGGTACTTGGAGATCATCCAGGCGGTCATGATTCCGCCGTAGCTCCAGCCCGAGACGCCGATCCGCCGCTCGTCGACGATGCCGCGCGCGCGCACCGCGTCGAGCGCGGCCATCACGTCCTTGCCCGGGCCCTCGTCGGGATCGTACTGCACGCGCGTGCTGGTAGGCGTAGCCCGAGGTTGTCGCTGCCGCGGTAGTTCGGCTGGAGCACCAGCCAGCCGCGCGCCGCCATGAGCTGCGCGAGCCGGTCGAACGAGCGCGACGACGAGCCGGTCGGGCCGCCGTGGATCAGCAGCACCAGCGGGTACTTGCGGCTCGCCGTGAAGCCCGGCGGCGTGAGCAGCACTGCGTCGGCCGGCGGGCCCAGCGACGTCTGGTACGTCACCGTTTCCGAGCCGGCCAGGTCGAGCGCGGCGACGCGCGCGTTGTAGTCGGTCAGCTTCACCGGCGGGCCGCCCGCCGCGGGGCGGTAGTACAGCTCGGCCGGCGACTTGGTGGAGGTGCCGACGAACACCAGCGAGCCGTCGCGCGCGATCGCGTTGTCGAGCGGCGAGGTGGGATTCGAGCTCGCCCAGATCGATCCGCGCCGGCGCGCCGCCGTCGAGCGGCGCGCGCACCAGCGCCAGCGAGGTGCGGTCCGCGCAGGTGAAGAGCAGCGCGCGCGAGTCGGGCTGCCAGGCGATGGCGTGCACCGCGCGGTCGTAGGGGTGCGAGAGCGCGCTGCCCTCGCCGCCGCCGGGCGCGGTGACGTACGCTTCGGTCAGCGTGATCTGGTTGTCGCCCGCGGAGTGGGTGTAGGCGACGTGCTTACCGTCGGGCGAGAAGTGCGGGTCGGCTTCGTAGCCGGCGTGCGCGGTGAGCTGCGAGAGCTTGCCGCTCGCGACGTCGACCAGATCGACGTGCGCGCGGACCGCGTCGTCGAGCACGGCGTCGGGCGCCAGCGTGAACGCGATCGCCGTGCCGTCGGCCGACCACGAGAGGGTCGACTGCGCCTCGCCGGCCGCGACGCTCCGCGCGCCGAAAGTGAGCTGCTTGGGCTTGCCCTCGCCGCTGCTCGCGACGACGAACAGGTGCTCGGGGCGGGGCGGCTTGCGGGTCGTGATGGGCGTGTTGCCGACCACGAAGGCGTCGCGGAAGCGGTCGGCGCCCGTGCGCTTGGGCTCGGCGTCGGTTGCGGCGTAGGCCAGCGCGCCGCCGTCGGGCCGCCAGGCGAACTGGTCCACGCCCTCGGGCGCCTTGGTGACCGGGCGCGCGTCGCCGCCGTCCATCGGCATCACGAAGACTTGCGTTTTCGCCGCTTCGCCGGTTCCGGAATCAGCCAGGAAGGCGAGCTTCGTGCCGTCGGGCGACCAGGCCGGGTCGGCCAGGCCGCGGCGGTCGTAGGTCAGCGTGCGGCGCGCGTGGGTGGCGAGGTCGATCAGATCGAGTTCGCGGACGTACTTGTCGTCGTTCCACGAGATGCGCGTCACGACCACCACGGCGCGCTTGCCGTCGGGCGCGATCGCCGGCGACGACACGCCGACGAGCGCGCGCAGGTCGTTCATCTGCAGCGGCCGCGCGCTCGCGGGGCTGCTGACGCACGTAGCCGCCGCGAAGATCGCGGCGGCTACGGGGAGTACGAGGCTGCGGAAGCCGGCGCTCACGCGACGGCGGTCGGCATCTTGTCGAGCACCATCTTGGTGACGTCGGCCAGGCGGCACGAGTAGCCCCACTCGTTGTCGTACCAGGCCGCGATCTGGATCAGGTCGCCGTTGGCCTGGGTCAGCTTGGAGTCGATGATCGAGCTGTTCGGGTTCTTCTTGAAGTCGCTCGAGACCAGCTCTTCCTCGGTGTACTCGACGTACTCCGCGAGCGGGCCGCTGGTGGCCGCGCCGCGCAGCAGCGCGTTGACCTCGTCCCGCGTCGTGTCGCGCTTGACCTGGACGACCAGGTAGATCAGCGAGACGGTCTGGGTCGGCACGCGCAGCGCGATGCCGTCGAAGCTGCCCTTGACCTCGGGGATGGTGAGGAAGAGCGCCTTGGCCGCGCCGGTCGAGGTCGGCACGATGTTGGTCGCGGCGTTGCGCGCGCGCCGGATGTCCTTGTGCGGCGCGTCGAGGATGTTCTGGTCGTTGGTGTAGGAGTGAATGGTGGACATGAAGCCCTTGACCCAGCCCAGCCCGTCGACGATCGGCTTGACCGCGGTCGCCAGGCAGTTGGTCGTGCACGACGCGTTCGAGATCACGTTGTGCTTGGCGGGGTCGTACATGGCGTCGTTGACGCCCAGCACGAGGGTCACGTCCTCGCCCTTGGCGGGGGCCGAGATGATGACTTTCTTGGCCCCGCCGCCGTCGATGTGCAGCCGCGCCTTGGCGGCGTCGGTGAAGAGGCCGGTCGACTCGATCACCACGTCGACGCCCAGGTCGCGCCAGGGCAGCTTGGCGGGATCGCGCTCGGCCAGGACCTTGATCGTCTTGCCGTCGATCGTGATCGCGTCGGCACCGGCCGACACGTCGCCCGGGTACGTCCCGTAGTTCGAGTCGTACTTGAAGAGGTGCGCGCACTCGGCGGCACTCGTCAGGTCGTTGACCGCGACGATCTCGACGCCGGGATGCCGCTCGAGCAGAGCCTTGGTGAAATTCCGGCCGATGCGGCCGAACCCGTTGATACCGATGCGCATAGCATTTCGCTTTAGGCGGAGGAAAGTTCCGGCTCCTCTCGCTCCCCGCGCAAACGTCTGACGAGTCGCATCAGCGAAGCAAGGCGGCCGTTGATCGTTGCTTTACCCACCGGGGGGCTGCACCTACGCCCTAGTTCCGCCAGGGTCTCGTCGGGGTGGGCCAGCCGGAGCTGGGCCGCCTCGCGCAGGACGGGCGAGAGGTTGCGCAGGCCGTAGGCGTCGGCCAGGTACTGCAGGGCCTCGGACTGGGCCGCCGCGGCGGCGGTCGCCCGGTCCAGGTTGGCGGCCTCGGTGTTGACCAGGCGGTGGATGCGGTTCTTGGTCTCCTTGACCGCCCGCACGTCCTCCAGGCGCAGGATCGCGCCCGAGGCGCCGATCGCTCCCAGCACGGTCACGATCGCGTCGAGGCCCTTGAAGTAGACCACCTGGCGGCCCTTGCGCACGATGGTCCGCGGCGGAAAGCCCTCGGCCGCCGTCAGGGCGGCGATCCGCTCGGCGCGGAGCGGGTCGCTCACGACGAACTCGAGGTGGTAGCCGTGCTGGGGCGCCGCCAGCGACCCGCAGCACAGGAAGGCCGCCCGCAGCTCGGCCCGGCGCTCGGCCCGCCGGCGCGGCCTGGCCGGCGCTTCGGCGGGTGGCGGGCCGAGGTCGATCTCGAAGGTCGTCGCCCGGTAGAGCCGGGCGTCGTGCCCGCGCCGGACCGGCGCGGCCGAGCGCTGGTCCTCGAACAGCGTCCGGGCTAACCGCGCGACCGGCGGCCGGCGGGTGCGGAAGACCAGCTCGCCGCCGACCTCGACCCCGCCGTAATATGCCAGCCCGGCTCGCAGCGCGGCCCGCGCGGCCGGATCGGCCGGGATGTCGCGCGCCAGCGCGTCCTTGGCATCCGACGAGAGCCGCGAGCGCTCAGGCACCGGGCACCGCGGGGCGATCGGCCATCGCGCTCAGCCGAGCCAGTCGATGGGGTCGTCCTTGCGCTCCTCGACCACCTCGTAGAGGTCGGCCGGCTTGAGCGAGGGCAGCACCCGTTCGGGAACCAGCAGTACGCGCACGGTGACGAAGCGGGTGCGGTAGTGGATCACCAGCACGTCGCCCGCCTTGACCTCGTAGCCGGGCTTGAGCGGGCGGCCCTCCTTGGTGATCCGCCCGGCCTCGATCCCATCCTTGGCCTCGGCCCGCCGCTTCGCCAAGCGCGAGACCTTCATGAACTTGTCCAGCCGCACGGGTGCCCGTCTTCGCGACGAGCCTCCGCTCTACCGCGCGGGCAGCGCTACTGGATCGCTTCCCGCGCCCGCATGCTCGCACGGTAGGTGAGGCGTTGCCGCGGCGTGACGCGAACGTGACCGAATGGCGTTTCGGACGACGATCGCGGGCAGTCTGCCCAAGCCCGCCTGGCTGGCGGAGCCGGAGCGGATCTTCCCGACCTGGCGGCTCGACGGGCCGGAGCTGCGCGAGGCGATGCGCGATGCGACGCGGATCGCCGTCGCGGAGCAGCGCCGGGCGGGGATCGACACGGTCACCGACGGCGAGCAGTCGCGCAAGCACTTCGTGCACGGCTTCGCCGAGCGGCTTGCCGGCGTCGACGCGGCGAAGCGGCAGAAGCGCGGCATCCGCGACGACCGCTACGAGGCGGTCTGCCCGACCGTCACCGGGGAGGTGCGGCGCAGCGCGCCGATCCACGTCGAGGAGATGCGCTTCGCGCGCACGCTGACCGACGGCCCGCTCAAGATCACGATTCCCGGCCCGCTCACGCTGACCGACACCGTCGTCGACGAGCACTACGGCAGCCGCCAAGAGCTGGCGTTCGCGTTCGCGCGCGCGATCCGCGAGGAGGTCGCGGACTTGATCGCCGCGGGCGTCGACGTGGTGCAGATCGACGAGCCCGCGTTCAACGTGTACTTCGACGAGGTCGCGCGCTGGGGCGTCGACGCGCTCGACAGCGCGCTGAGCGGCGCGACCTGCACCAAAGCGGTGCACGTCTGCTACGGCTACGGTATTCCGGCGAACATGGCCTGGAAGGCGAACCTCGGCGAACGCTGGGACCAGTACGCGCACGTGCTGCCGCTGCTCGCGCGCAGCTGCGTCGACCAGATCTCGGTCGAGCTGGCCGGCTCGCGGGTCCCGCCCGAAGTGCTCGCGCTGGCCGGCGACAAGACGCTGGCCGTCGGCGTGATCGACGTCGCCAGCGAACGCGTCGAGACGCCCGACGAAGTGGACGCGACGATCCGCCTTGCGCGGCAGTACGTGCCCGAAGAGCGGATCGTGTGCTCGACCAACTGCGGCATGGCGCCGATGCCGCGCGAGATCGCCTACGCCAAGCTGCGCGCCCTAGCCGAAGGCGCGCTGCTCGCCAGCGTGGGTCTCTGATAGGGCGATTGAATCAGGATCACGGTCTACTTTTTGTGCGCCTTCGCTCGAGTACCCGCAGGCGAATTCTTCTTCAATTTGCTCCGATTGTAATCGATAGCGGCCCGGACGAGCTCTCGTAGAGCACGCGCATCGACCTCGTCACCCTCGAAAAAATCGATCGCGCGTCTCGCGTTGCCTTCGAGGCTCGCGTTGAAGAGCTTGTCCGGATCCGCGAGGCCCGCCCCGTGGGCGAAGGTGAGCTTCACCTTCCCTTTGTGGGCGTCGGCGACCGCGATCATCCCGTCGCGAGACCACACCGGGCTTCCCATCCACTTCCACTCCTCGACGATCTGCCGGTCGGCCTCGAGGATGGCCTTGCGGATGCCGGCGAACGTCGTGCCGCGCCAGTCCGTGAGTTCCGCAATCAGCTGGTCGATACGTTCTGATGGATTCATTGGATCGGGCATCAATCGATCCGCGCCAATACCTGCTCCAGGGAGGCGAAGAACTGCCGCCACCCGCCCTTGGCGCCCTGGTAAGCCTGCTGCTGATCGGGCCGGAAGCCCGACTGCTCCATGCGCACGTAGGTCCCCGTGCTCGTCGGGGTGAGAGTCCACGTGACGACGCTCTCGAGACCATAGGCCGCCCACGTATACGACAGCGTTTTGTTCGGCTCGGCTGCCACGACCCGACAGTCGACGGCGCCCCAGTCCGCGCGCAGATTGAAACGGTGGTCCACGACGGGCTCGAAGTCGTTCTTCATCAGCCACTCTTCGATCAGGTGTGGTTGCGTGAGAGCGCGCCAGATCTTTTCCGGCGGATGAGGCATCTCACGTTCGACGACGACGGAGAGCGTTTCGGTCGACTCGTCGTTCATTGGTCCATCCTTTTCAGCAGGTCTTCGAGTTGGTCGAACCGGCTCTGCCAAAACCCGGCCATCTGGCTTGCCCAGTCGATCAGCGGGGCAAGTGCGCCGAGCTGCGCGCTATAATGGCTCTGGCGTCCTTCATGGCGGTCGCGCACCAGCCCAGCCTGCTTGAGAACGCGGAGATGCTTTGACACGGCCGGTTGTGAGACCCCAGACCGAGCTGTCAGGGCCCCCACCGTCTGCTCCCCTTCGCGGCACAATCGCTCGAAGATAGCCCGCCGAGTCGGATCGGCAAGCGTTTTGAAGAGCACATCGGGCGCGTTCGGCATTCAGGGATCGATAACCTGGTGGCTATGGATTGGCATGAGCCACCGAGACGGGTGTGAGCCGCGGAACCTGCGGCATGATGGTCCGCGTCACGGCAGGCGCCGGCCGAGTATGGCGCTCCGTCGTCCGGCAGGCTGGCGTGACAGGGCCACGACATGCTGGATAGGCATCCTGGCTACAGCATACCCTGTTGGTTATGGGTTACGGCATCGGCGCCGGCGGAAGAAGAGCTCGATCGCGAGGCCGGCTCGTTAGCGCGCCGGCCTCGTGGCGGTCAGATCAGACTGCCCAGCGGTCCGCGAGGGCGGCGACGACGGGCAGGCGCAGGGCCTGGCCCGAGAAGGCTTTGATCGTCGTCATCAGCCAGGCCACGAAGATCACGATGCCCAGCGCGAGCTGGACGAGCAGAACGACCGGGATCAGCACCAGCCGCAGCCCCGGGATCATGCCGACGATGCCCAGCACGATGTTGATCGCGATCAGGAACGCGATCCAGGCCGCCCACAGCACGATCGACTGAACGGCCACGAAGCGGACCCACTGCTGGACCGGCTTGCCGAGAAGGATCACGATGCCGCCGACGATGCCGAAGAACGAGGCCAGTCCGGCCGCGACGTTGGGCGTCAGCCCAAAGGCCGACTGCGTAGAGTCCTGCTGGATCACATGAACCTCCGACGGTGTAGTGCTTGCTGAGCAGCCTACCACGACGAAGCCGAGCGAGAACGAATCTATACAAAGCGCTTACGCTACCGCGTACCCCGCATCGAATCGATCGTGTGATGTAATGGCGCGCAGAGCGCGAGTCAGGTTTTGCGCTGCGAGGCCTTCGGGGTGACGCACGTCCCGCGTGCGCGCACCACCAGCAGCGGCTCGTCCAGCACGTCGGCCGCCGATGCGCTGACCTCGGCGCGCGCGGTGATGACCTTGTGCGCTTCGAATTCCATCGTGCGCGAGGTGGCGCCGACCTTGGTGATGCGGCCGCGCGCTTCGATGTAGTCGCCGGCATAGACCGGCGCTTTGAATTCCACGAGGTCGTAGGCGACGAACAAGCCTTCGTCGCCGTCGAGGCGGATCAGCAGCTCCGTCGCGACGTCGCCGAACAGCCCCAGCACGCGCGCGCCGTCGACGAGATTGCCGCCGTAGTGCGCGTCGTGCGCGCTCATCCGCAGGCGGATCAGCACCTCGCCCACGCCGCGGTCCACCGCGTCGCTTGGCCCTACGCCGCGGTCTTCGCTTGTTGCCACAGGTCTTCCAATTCGTCGAGCGTCATGTCGTTGAGTTTGCGGCCCTTGGCGAGCGCGAAGGCTTCCATGTAGCGGAAGCGCTTGTCGAACTTCGCGTTGGCGTCGCGCATCGCGCCCTCGGCGTCCACGCCCAGCCGGCGGGCCAGGTTGACCACCGTGAACAGCACGTCGCCCAGCTCCTCGCGCACGTGCGGGTCCTCGGGCTTGAGGTCGCCGGCCTTGATGCGGGCCTCGGCCAGCTCGCGCAGCTCCTCGGAGAGCTTCTCGGTGATGTCGCGCGCGTCGACCCAGTCGAAGCCGACCCGGGCCGCTTTCTCTTGCATCTTCTGGCCGCGCTGGAGCGCCGCCATGTGGGCCGGGATGCCGTCCAGCTTGGACGTGCGGGCTTGGCCGGTGGCCTCTTGCGCCTTGAGCTGCTCCCAGTTCGCCCAGACCTGCTCCACGTCGTGCACCGCGACGTCGCCGAAGACGTGCGGGTGGCGGCGGATCATCTTGTTCGAGAGCCCGTCGATCACGTCGGCGACGGAGAACTTGCCGCGCTCGGTGGCGAGCTGGGCGTGGAAGACGATCTGGAACAGCAGGTCGCCCAGCTCTTCGCACAGCTCGCCGTCGCTGCCGTGCTCGATCGCGTCGACCACCTCGTACGCCTCCTCGATCAGGTAGCGCACGAGCGAGGCGTGGGTCTGCTCGCGGTCCCACGGGCACGAGCGGCGCAGGCGGGCCATGATCTCGACCAAGTCGTCCCAGGTGTGGTGGGTCGAGCCGGGCGGAAGCGGCACGAGCGGCATCGTGATCGCGGCCGAGAGCGTCGCGCGCGGCATGCCGGGGACGATCTCGGCTGCCACCCCGCGCCGCTCGAGCGCGCGCAGCAGGATCGGCAGGCCCAGGAAGTCCGAGAGCGGGTTGCCCAGCACGCCCAGGGCGAGGTCCTGGTGGTCGATGCGCGAGACGAAGGTGTCGATCACTTCGCTGGAGCCGCGCAGGAAGAGGCCCTGGTCGTCGATCAGCGCCCGCTCGATCGTGACCCCGTCGCTCTCGAGGAAGCGCACCAGCTCGGGCGGGGCCAGCACGGTCGCGGCGCGCCCGACGGCGCGCAGCGACTCGCGGCTGCCCAGGGTGAGGAGGCCGGGGTCGCCCGGGCCCAGGCCGACGATGCGGATCACGATGCCCGAGAACTTCGCGAGGCGGGGTCTGGTCGACTCCCGCCTCGCGTGGTCCTTACTTGCCGCTCGCGGCGGGAGCGGGCGACGCCGCGGCGCTGCCGGCCGGAGCCGGAGCGTTCGGTCCGCCGGGGGCCGCGGCGGCGCCGCTGGCGGCCGGAGCGGGGAGCGGCGGCGGGAACGCGTCCTTGTAGCGGTCGTCGTAGACGTCGATCTTGGCCGTGCTGCGGAGGCTCTGCAGGAAGGCCGGGATCTGCTGCGACTGCTGCTGCGAGGTGAGCTGGTCGCGAATCTGCTTTTGGACCGAGGCGTAGGTCGCCTTGGTGGCGGGCTTCTTTTCCTCGACCTGGATCACGTGGTAGCCGAAGGGCGACTTGATCGGGCCGACGATCTGGCCCGGCTTGGCGCCGAACGCTGCGTCCTGGAACTGCGGCACCATCTGGCCGCGGCCGAAGAAGCCCAGCTCGCCGCCCTTGTCCTTGGTGGAGGGGTCGGTGCTGTACTGCTTGGCCAGCGCGTCCCAGCTGCCGCCGGCCTTGAGCTTGGCCAGAACCTCATTGGCCTTGCTCTGGTCGGCGACGAGGATGTGGCGGGCCCGGACCTGGGCCGGCTTGTCGAACTGGGCGTGGTTCTTGTCGTAGAACGCCTTGACGTCGGCGTCGCTGATCTTGACCTGGCCGCCGACGGCCTTCTTGAGCACCAGCTGCTGGCGCAGGATCGTCTGGACGTCCTGCTCGGTCAGGCCCTGCTGCTTGAGGATGTTCTCGAACTGGCCGGGCGGGTACTTGGCCTTGATGTCCGACTCGTCTTTGTCGATCTCGGCCTGGGTGACCGTGACGTTCTTGTCCTTGGCATACTGGTCGATCAGGTCTTGCTGGACCAGCTGGGTGAGCGTCTGACGGGCGGCGGGGCTCGACTCGAGCTTGTGGTCGAAGTCGGCGCGCGAGATCTTCTGGCCGTTCACGGCGGCGACATCACCACCGGCGGCGGACCCGCTGGCGCAAGCGGCGAGCGAGGCGCAGAGCGCAGCCGTGCCGAGGGCGGCGGCGGCGCGAAGCATACGAGACATCGGTTCTCTTTCGGAGGGGGACGACGTGAAACGGCGGAGGATCGTACGCCTCCGCGCGACCTTCTCCGGTTCCGGGCCCTGCCGAAGCGCTCCTCCGGCCCGCGCTCCGCTCGGGTCTAGCCCTCTTCGGGGATCTCGCCCCGGGCCGGGGCCCGCTTCTCCAGCTCCAGGGCCAGCACGTGAGGGTCGGTCGGGAGGGTCGAGCTCCTCGGCCTCGCGGTCCTCGCGGTTGACCACGTTGGGCAAGTCGTAGCGCAGCTCTTCGAGGAGCTGGATGATCTTGGCCGTCTTGCGCTCGGCCAGCAGCGTGCTCTGCAGGTTGAGCCGCGAGCGCTGCTCGCCGAACTCGCTCTGGCGGTTCTCGGTGGTCAGGATCACCACCGTCATCAGCAGCGCTGTCAGCGAGACGACTCCTTGCAGCCAGTAGTACGGGGGCGGGTCGAGCTGGTGCCGGCCCAGGAGCACCAGCAGCCCGTTGAGCGCCACCCAGAAGGCCACCACGGCGAGCACGATCACGACCGTGCGCGGGCGCCCGACGGCCAGGGTGAAGCGCTCGATGGCGCGCTGCTGGAGCGAGGCTTCCGCCAGGGCGCGGCGCTCCAGCTCGGCCACCGACTCGATCGTCTCGTCGATCTGGCCGCTCAGGCCGTCGTCACGGTGCACGCTCCCCAGGTACCCGTCCGAGCACCGGCGCAGACTCCCGCGTGACCGAGCCGGTCTTGCTCGTCCTCGGCTTGGCCGCCGCGATCGCGTTCGCGATCGTCGCCAAGCGGCTGGCGCTCCCGTACCCGATCGTGTTCGTGCTGGCCGGCACGGCGCTGGCCTTCGTGCCCGGCTTGCCGCCGGTGCGCATCGCGCCGAATTTCATCTTCCTCTCGATCCTGCCGCCGCTGCTGTTCAGCGGCGGCTGGGCCACCGACTGGGCCCTGTTCCGCTTCAATCTGCGCCCGATTCTGCTGCTCGCCGTCGGGCTGGTCGTCGCGAGCACGGTCGCGGCGGCGGGTCTCGCGCAATGGCTGCTGCCGGGGCTGGGCTGGCCGGCCGCCTTCGTGCTGGGCGCGATCGTCTCGCCGCCCGACGCGGTCGCCGCCAGCGCGACCTTCGAGCGCTTCTCGCTCCCGCGCCGGATCGTCGCGGTGCTCGAGGGCGAGGGCTTGGTCAACGACGCGACGGCGCTGGTCATCTACGCCTACGCGGTGGCCGCGGTGACGACCGGCGCGTTTTCGCTGCCGCGTGCGGCGGGCTCGTTCGTCGTGGTCGCGCTGGGCGGGATCGCGCTGGGGATCGCGGTCGCCTGGGGCGTCGAGCTGCTCGCGGGCTGGCTGCGGCGGCACGACCTGAGCGACTCGCTGATCGAGAACCTGATCATCATCGGCGCGCCGTACGCGGCGTACCTGGGCGGCCAGGCGCTGCACGTCTCGGGCGTGCTGGCCACGGTGGTGGCCGGGATCGCGGTCTCGCGCCGCTCGTCGGTCGCCTTCGGGCCCGAGTCGCGGCTGATCGGCATCAACGTCTGGTCGCTGTGGATCTACGTCATCAACGCGTTCGTCTTCATGGCGATCGGGCTGCAGCTGCGCTCGATCGTGGCCGGCTCGCACGTGCTCGCGCTGCTGCCCGCGGCGCTGGCGATCAGCGCGGTGCTGATCGTGGTGCGGCTGCTGTGGATCTTCCCGACCGCCGTGCTGCCGCGCGTGCTCTCGCCCCGCTTGCGCGAGCGCGATCCGATGCCGCCGTGGTCGTGGGTGCTGGTGATCGGCTGGAGCGGCATGCGCGGGATCGTCTCGCTGGCGGCGGCGCTGGCCCTGCCGCTGAATTTCCCGCAGCGCGACGCGATCGTGTTCGTCACCTTCGTCGTGATCTTCGCGACCCTCGTCGGCCAAGGGCTGTCGCTCATCCCGCTGCTGCGCTGGCTGCGCATCGCCGCGGACGGCGACGGCGACGGCGAGCGGCGCGAGCTCGAGGTGCGCGTCGCCGCGCTCGAAGCCGGCTTGGGCGCGATCGCCCGGCTCGAGCGCGACGACCGCGCTGCCGACGAGCGGGAGATCTTGGCCCGGCTGCGCGACGAGTACGAGAACCGGATCGCGCACCTGCGCCACCACGAAACGCCCGGGGCCGCGTCGGAGACCGCCGCCAGCGCCTTCGACCACGAGGCTCAGCACGCCGCGGTGAGCGCCGAACGGCGCGCGATCAGCGCCCTGCGCGACCGCGGCCGCATCCCCGACGAGATCTTCCGCAAGGTGCAATACGACCTCGACCTGGCCGAGACGCGGCTCTTCTAGCGACGGAGAACGAACGACACGTGACACGCCTGTTTCTCGCCTGCACGCCCCGGACCGGGAACACCTGGTTCCGCTCCTCGTTCGCGCACCTGACCGGGATCGCGAACTGGAGCGCGTACTTTCCGGGCGACGTGCCCTGGGAGCAGCTGCCGCAGGACGTCTCGCTCTCGATGCACTGGCACCGCACGCTGCCGTTCGAGGGCTTTCTGCGCCAGTACGGTTTCCGCATCATGGTGATGGCCCGTCACCCGCTGGACGTGCTGCTCTCGATCCTCTCGTACGCGCAGCGCGACGAGGAGGGGACCCGCAAGTGGCTCTACAGCGAGTGCGGTGACGAGCGCACCGCTGGTCGGCGCGACCCCGACCAGCGACGCCTTCGTGCACTACGCGCTGGGCTGGCGCGCGGCGACGCTGTTCAACGTCAGCGTGGCCTGGGCGCCGCGCGCCGCGGTCCACGTCCACTACGAGCGGCTGGTGCAGACCCCGCACGAGGAGTTCGGGCGCATCTGCACGGCGCTGGGGATGGAGCAGCGGGTCGATGTCGACACGGTCGTGGGGCTCTACACGCCCGACGCGATGCGCGCGGCCGTTCCAAACCACTACTGGCAGGGCGCGCCCGGCTTGTGGAAACGCCTGATCGTGCCCGAGCTGGCGAGCGCGATCCGCGAGCGGCACCCGGCGGCGTTCGAGGCGTTCGGCTACGCCTGCGATCCCGACCCTCGCTTGACCGTGGAGCAAGCGGCGGCGAACTGGGCCGCTTTGCGCCCGGCGTAGCGGCGCGCAGCCGGTTCGGCCGCATACTATGCGGCCATCGGTGGAATAAGAGCGCCAGCGAAAATCGATCACATCGCGGCGGATTTCGGCTACCAGCCTCGCACCGTGTGAGGCCGGCGGCTCGTCCGCTCGCGCTCCGAGCGAGGCGCCCGCATTGGCAGGACTCGACGCGGTCGATTACCTGCCTGCCGAAGTGCAGCAGATCGACCGCTCCAAACCGTGGTGGTATGCGCTCGCGCTGGTGCTGGTCGGGCTGAGCGCGCTGGCGGTCGCGGGCGCCATCGCCACGCGCGACACCGCGCTCTGGCTGAGCTGGATCGGCAACGTGTTCCAAGCCGCCAGCGTCACCCTGACGCTGTTCCTGGTGATCCTGACCTACAACTTGTTCGCGGCCGCCAGCCGGGTCAACGAGCAGAACGAGCGGATCCACCGCATCTCGCAGCTGCCGCTCGTCGTCGCCGACGTCAAACCGCTCTCGCTCGACCCGTATCCGAGCTATCAGATCGAGATCATGAACGAAGGCAGCGGGCCCGCGCTCGACGTCGACGTCAACTTGGACTACCGCCTCAAGAGCGACGCCCCGCCGGCCGCCTCGGTGCCCTTCACCTCGAGCGCGCGCCTGCGGATCGGGGTGATGAACAAGGCCAGCCATTCGGGCAAGCTGCTGATCGACGCGCGCGGCATCATGCTCGCCAAGCCGTGGAAGGGCCTGGACGTCGAGCGCGACGGCGCGCCGAGCGCGGCGCAGAGCACGGCCCTGCTCGCGCCGTACGACCTGATCGTGCGGATCGGCTACAAGGATCTCTACAGCCAGGAAGGCCACACCGTCTACCAGGCGACTCAGGCCGCGGGCGATGTCGGGCTCGAGCTGACCGAGCTGGTCGTGCCGGCGGTGCGCACCGGCTCGGAGGTGAAGCCGATCGCGTTCAGCCGCGGCGACCCGTCCGCTCCCGCCGCGAGCACGGCGCGATGAGCGAGCGCAACCGCGAGCTGGCCTCGTTCCTGCGCTCGCGCCGGGCCCGCCTCACGCCCGAGGAAGTCGGCTTGCCGCGCGGCGGACGGCGCCGGATCGCGACCTTGCGGCGCGAGGACGTCGCCTGGCTGGCCGACGTCGGAACCACCTGGTACACCTGGCTCGAGCAAGGCCGGCCGATCAAGATGGCCGCCGGCACGCTCGACCGCATCGGCGAAGTCTTGCGCCTGGATTCCTCGG
Organism: Vulcanimicrobiota bacterium; assembly: GCA_963784655.1. GTDB lineage: Bacteria > Vulcanimicrobiota > Vulcanimicrobiia > Vulcanimicrobiales > Vulcanimicrobiaceae > Vulcanimicrobium. The sequence goes on along the minus strand of CAWASO010000025.1, from coordinate 324,680 downwards.
AGAGCGAGTACCTGCGCAAGCTGGTGTACGACCACGGGCGGGAGCGCGGCGACTGGAACGGCCTGCCCTCGCCCGCCGTCTCCGCGCTGGTGCGCAGCTACACCGCGGGCCACGCGTTCGTGATCGGCCCGCGCTGGGACGTCCTGGTCTGCAACGAGCGCTACGCGGCGCTGCTCGAGCTGGCCGACGGCGCGCAAGGGTTTGAACGCAACGGCTTGTGGCTGATGTTCACCCGCCAGCGGGCGCGTTGGGTGTACCCGGATTGGGAAGCGACCGCGCGCCGGATGGTCGCCACGTTCCGGGTGGAGTACGCGGGCTACGTCGACGACAGCGGTTTCGGCGAGCTGTTCGAGGCGCTTTCGGCGAGCAGCCCGGAGTTCGCCGCGCTGTGGTCCGACGTCGACGTGCTCTCGCCGACGCGCTGGAGCGCGGGTCGGATGCGCGATCTCGACTCCGGCCGCGTGCTGAACTACGAAACGGTGACCATGCCCGTCCCCGACGCGCCCGGCCAGATGCTCGTCTTCCACGTTCCGCTCGAGCTGTCGCTGCCGGCCGCGCTCGCGCACGCCGTGCGGGTGCGCAACTAGAAACGAGGGTACTCGTCCGCACCAGGCTCGGCGTCTACCTTACGCCGCCGCCGTTGCGGTGGCATGATCGACGAGATTTCCGCTCTCGTGCTCTACCTGGCCGAACGAAAGGACCTGCCCCCATGACCCAACATCTTGCCCGCGAGTGGTGGCTGGTCGCGCTGCGCGGTGCGCTCAGCATCGTCTTCGGCATCGTGGCGTTCGCTTGGCCGGGCATGACGCTGCTGGCGCTGGTGATCTTCTTCGGGGCCTACATGTTCGTCGACGGCATCGTCGCGCTGGCCCAGGCGATCCGCTTCCGGCGCGACCGCGAGCGCTGGCCGATGCTGCTGCTCGAAGCCGTGCTGGGCATCGCGGTCGGCATCGTGACCTTCCTGGTCCCGACCATCACGGCGCTGGCCTGGCTGTACACGATCGCGGCCTGGGCGGTCGTCACCGGCATCCTCGAGATCGTGCTGGCGATCCGCCTGCGGCGCGAGATCAAGAACGAGATCTTCGTGGCGCTGACCGGCATCCTGTCGATCGCGCTGGGCATCGTGCTGGTGCTCGTGCCGCTGGCCGGCCTGGTCGCCTGGGTGTGGATCATCGGCGCCTACGCGATCGTCTTCGGCGCGCTGCTGATCGGCCTGGCGATCCGGCTGCGCAAGGAAGGCCGCTCGATCACGTCGTCGCCCTCGGGGCTCTCGGCGGCGGTCTGAGGTGAACGTCGAGCGCATGACGCAGCGCGTCGGGGAGGCGCTCGATCAAGCCTACCAGCGCGCGCTGCGCGAGCACCACGCGCAGACCACGGTCGAGCACCTGCTCGCCGCGCTGCTGGCGCAGGACGGCGGGATCGTCCCGGTCGTCCTCCGGCAAGCCGGCGCCGCGCCGAACGAGATCGCGCGCCGGGTCGACGAGGAGCTCGGCCGGCAGCCGCGGCTCTCGGGCGCGAGCGCCGACGAGGCCCGCGTCACGGTCGCGCCGCAGCTCACCCGGCTGCTCGCCAAAGCCGACGACGAAGCGCGCGCGCTCAAGGACGACTACGTCTCGGTCGAGCACCTGCTGCTCGCCATGCTCGACTCCGGGACCCCGGCGGCGCGCATCCTGCGCGACGGGGGCCTGACGCGCGACAAGCTGCTGAGCGCGCTGCAGAGCGTGCGCGGCAACCAGCGCGTCACCAGCCAAAACCCCGAGGGCACCTACCAGTCACTGGAGCGCTACGGGATCGACCTCACCAAAGAGGCGCAGAACGGCAAGCTCGACCCGGTGATCGGGCGCGACGACGAAATTCGCCGCGTGGTCCAAGTGCTCTCGCGCCGGACCAAGAACAACCCGGTCCTGATCGGCGAGCCCGGCGTCGGCAAGACGGCGATCGTCGAGGGCCTGGCGCAGCGCATCGTGCGCGGCGACGTGCCCGAAGGGCTCAAGGACAAGCGCCTGATCTCGCTCGACATGGGGGCGCTGATCGCCGGCGCCAAGTACCGCGGCGAGTTCGAGGAGCGCCTCAAGGCCGTGCTCAAGGACGTGACCGGTTCCGAGGGCCGGGTGCTCTTGTTCATCGACGAGGTCCACAACGTCGTCGGGGCGGGCAAGGCGGAAGGCTCGATGGACGCCGGCAACCTGCTCAAGCCGATGCTCGCGCGCGGGGAGCTGCACCTGATCGGCGCCACCACGCTGGACGAGTACCGCAAGCACATCGAGAAGGACGCCGCGCTGGAGCGCCGCTTCCAGCCGGTGCTGGTCGACCAGCCCTCGGTCGAGGACACGATCTCCATCCTGCGCGGGCTGCGCGAGCGCTACGAGCTGCACCACGGCGTGCGGATCAAGGACAGCGCGCTGGTCGCCGCGGCCGTGCTCTCGAACCGCTACATCACCGACCGCTTCCTGCCCGACAAGGCGATCGACCTGGTCGACGAGGCGGCGGCCAAGCTGCGCACCGAGATCGACTCGATGCCGACCGAGCTGGACGACCTGCGCCGGCGCATCATGCAGCTCGAGATCGAGCGCGAGGCGCTGCGCGTGGAGACCGACGCCCCGAGCAAGGAGCGACTGGAGAAGATCGAGCGCGAGCTGGCCGACCTGCGCGAGGAGGCCGGCGCGCTGCAAGCGCGCTGGCAGAGCGAGAAACAGCAGCTCGACGCGGTGCGCGCGCTGCGCGCGCAGATCGAGCAGGTGAAGGTCGAGATCGAGCAGGCCGAGCGGCAGTACGATCTCAACCGGGTCGCCGAGCTGCGCTACGGCAAGCTGGCCCAGCTCGAGCGCCGGCTGGCCGAGCTGGAGCGCGGCGCGGAGCAGAACGCGCGCGGCGACCGGCTCGTCAAGGAAGAGGTCGACGAGGAGGACATCGCCGAGGTCGTCAGCCGCTGGACCGGCGTGCCGGTCTCCAAGCTGCTCGAGGGCGAGCGGCAGAAGCTGCTGCACCTCGCCGCCGAGCTGCACCGGCGGGTGATCGGCCAGGACGAGGCGGTCGAAGCGGTCAGCGAAGCCGTGCTGCGCGCGCGCGCCGGGCTGGCCGATCCCAACCGCCCGCTGGGCTCGTTCATCTTCCTCGGCCCGACCGGCGTGGGCAAGACCGAGCTCGCGCGCGCTTTGGCGGCGTTCCTGTTCGACGACGAGCGGGCGCTGATCCGCATCGACATGTCGGAGTACGGCGAGCGGCACTCCGTCGCGCGCTTGATCGGGGCCCCGCCGGGATACGTCGGTTACGAGGAGGGCGGCCAGCTCACCGAGGCGGTGCGCCGCCGGCCCTTCTCGGTCGTGCTGTTCGACGAGATCGAGAAGGCCGCGCCCGACGTCTTCAACGCCTTCCTGCAGATCCTCGACGACGGCCGCCTGACCGACGGCCAAGGCCGCACGGTCGACTTCCGCAACACGATCCTGATCATGACCTCGAACATCGGCAGCGACCGCATCCTGGGCTTCCACGGCGCGTCCGAGACCGAGTACGCGCTGATGCGGGCGACCGTGCTCGACGAGCTGCGCCGCCACTTCCGGCCCGAGTTTCTCAACCGCGTCGATGAGATCGTGGTCTTCAAGGCGCTCAGCGAAGAGCAGCTCGGGCAGATCGTCGAGATCCAGCTCGGCCGCCTGCGGGCCCGGATGGCCGAGCGCCACATCACGGTCGAGCTGACGCCCGCCGCGCGCCGCCACCTGGTCGCGGCCGGCTACGATCCCGTCTACGGCGCGCGCCCGCTCAAGCGGGCCATCCAGCGCGAGCTCGAGACCCCGCTCGCGCGCATGATCCTCGCCGGCGAACTGCACGACGGCGAGCACGTCCTGGCCGACTACGACCCCGACGGCGCGGCCGCCGAGCTGACGCTGCGGGTCCGGCCGGTCCACGCTCCCGCGGCGGCCGCGACCGCCTGACATCTCTCACCGCACCACACCGTCTCGCGCACGGGGGACACCATGGCAGCACCAATCGTCGGGATCGATCTCGGCACGACCAACTCCGTGATCGCCGTGATGGAGGGCTCGCAGCCCACCGTCATTCCCAACGCCGAGGGCAGCCGGACGACGCCGTCGGTGGTGGCCTTCACCAAGACCGGGGAACGGCTCGTCGGCCAGCTCGCGAAGCGCCAGGCGATCGTCAACCCGGACCGCACGATCGCCTCGATCAAGCGCCACATGGGCACCGACCACACGGTCAAGATCGACGGCAAGGACTACACGCCCCAAGAGATCTCGGCGATGATCCTCCAGAAGCTGGTCAACGACGCGTCGAACTACCTCGGCACGCGCGTGACGCAAGCCGTCATCACGGTTCCGGCGTACTTCAACGACGCGCAGCGCCAGGCCACCAAGGACGCCGGCAAGATCGCCGGCCTCGAGGTGCTGCGCATCATCAACGAGCCGACCGCGGCCGCGCTGGCGTACGGCTTCGACAAGAAGGAGCACGAGTCGATCCTGGTCTGGGACCTGGGCGGCGGCACCTACGACGTCTCCACGCTGGAGGTCGGGGACGGCGTGTTCGAGGTCCGCTCGACCAACGGCGACACGCACCTGGGCGGCGACGACTACGACCAGCGCATCGTCGCCTGGCTGATCGACCAGTACCGCAAAGAGCAGGGCATCGACCTGAGCCGGGACCGCCAAGCGCTGCAGCGGCTGACCGAAGCGGCCGAGAAGGCCAAGGTCGAGCTGTCCAGCGTGGTCCAGACCTCGATCAACCTGCCGTTCATCACGGCCGACCAGAACGGGCCCAAGCACCTCGAGATGGCGCTCACGCGCGCTACGTTCGAGGAGCTCACCGTCGACTTGACCGACCGCACCGTGCCGCCGTTCAAGACCGCGATCGCGGACGCCGACTTCGACGTCGCCAAGCTCGACGAGGTGATCCTGGTCGGCGGCGCGACGCGCATGCCGGCGATTCAGGGCCTGGTCCGCAGCCTGACCAAAAAGGACCCCAACCAGTCGGTCAACCCCGACGAAGTGGTCGCGGTGGGCGCGGCGATCCAGGCCGGCGTGCTCTCGGGCGAAGTGCGCGACGTCGTGCTGCTCGACGTCACCCCGCTCTCGATCGGGATCGAGACGATGGGCGGCGTGACGCACAAGCTGATCGAGCGCAACACCACCATCCCGACCCGCAAGTCGGAGATCTTCACCACCGCCGACGACGGGCAGACCGCGGTCGACATCCACGTCGTGCAGGGCGAGCGCGAGATGGCGGCCGACAACAAGACCCTGGCGCGCTTCCGGCTCGAAGGCATTGCGCCCGCACCGCGCGGCGTGCCGCAGATCGAAGTGACCTTCGACATCGACGCCAACGGGATCGTGAGCGTCAACGCCAAGGACCTCGGCACGGGCAAGGAACAGAAGATCACGATCACCGCGACCACCAACCTGTCCAAGTCCGACATCGACCGAATGGTGCGCGACGCCGAGTCGCACGGCGAGGAGGATCGCCGCAAGCGCCGGGAAGCGGAGATTCGCAACGAGGCCGCGAGCCAGATCTACACCACCGAGAAGGCGCTGGCGGAGGCCGGCAATACGCTCGACCCCAGCGAGACGGTCGCGGTGGTGGAAGCGCTCGCCGATCTGCGGCGCGTGGCCGAGAACGGCACCGCCGACGAGATCGAGCGCGCCGTCAGCCGGCTCCACGTGGCGGCGGCCGCGATGCGCGAAGCGCTCATCGCCAAGCAGGCCGCGGGCCCATCCGGGCAGCCCAACGGCGCGGGTGCGGCGGGCGCGGGTGCCGGTGCGGGCGACCAGGCCACCGCGGGCGCGGCCAGCGGCGCCCGGCGCGGCGGCGGCGGTGACGACGTGCTGGACGCCGAGTTCAAAGAGACCTAGCGGTGGACCAAGCTCCGACCGATGCCGCGGACGAGCGCTCCAAGTATCTCTACGCGCTGGCGGAGGCGGAGAACGCCCGCAAGCGCCTGGAGCGGCGCGCGGAGGAGGCGCTGCGCGCGCTCAAGCGGCGCCTGCTGCTGGGGTTCCTGCCCGTGCTCGACAACCTCGAGCGCGCCCTCGCGTACGGCGATTCCAAGGACCTGCGCGAGGGTCTCGCCGCGACGCTGCGCGGCTTCGAGGACGCGCTCGCGCGCGAGGGGGTGACGCCGCTCGAGCCGACGGCCGGCCGGCGCTTCGATCCCGCCGTGGCCGAGGCGGTGGGCACCGAGCGCGGCGGCGAGGGCGTGCCCGACGAGACCGTGCTCTCCGAGGAGCAGCGCGGCTACCGGCTCGACGGCGAGCTCCTGCGCCCCGCGCGCGTGATCGTGTCCAAGAGCGGATAAAATCGCCGCACCATGGCCGTCAGCTACAAGGACTACTACGAGCTCCTCGGCGTCCCCAAGAGCGCGAGCGAGAAAGAGATCAAGGCGGCGTACCGCAAGCTCGCGCGCAAGTGGCATCCCGACGCCAACCCCGACAACAAGAGCGAAGCCGAGGAGAAGTTCAAGGAGCTCCAAGAGGCCTACGAGGTCCTGGGCGATCCCGCGAAGCGCAAGAAATACGACGTGCTGGGGAGCGATTGGAAGCAGGCTTCGGAGCAGGCCGAGCAGCAGCGCCGCCAGCGCACCGAGCGCGGGGCGAGCGGAGGCACGCGCGGCTTCCGCTTCGAGGAGGCCGGCGACGACGGCTTCAGCTCGGCCGGGTTCTCGGACTTCTTCGACGCGTTCTTCTCCGACGTGGGGCGGCGCGAGACGGCGACGGCCGACGTCCCGCGCCGCGGCCGCGACCTGGAAGGCGAGATCGCGGTCAGCCTGCGCGACGCCTACGAGGGCGCGACCAAGTCGATCTCGCTGCAGCTCGACGACGTCTGCCCGGACTGCGGCGGCACGGGGCTCAAGGCGCGCCGCGTCTGCCCGACCTGCCACGGCACCGGGCGCGTCACCACCACGAAAACCTTGGAGGTGCGGATTCCGCGCGGCGTGCGCGAGGGCCAGCGCATTCGGCTCCACGGCCAAGGCGGGCGCGGCATCCACGGCGGCCCGGCGGGCGATCTCTACCTCACCGTGCACGTCGAGGAAGACCCGCTCTTCGAGCGCGACGGGGACGACCTCTACGTCGACCAGCCGGTGAGCGTGTCCACCCTGGCGCTGGGCGGCCAGGTGCGCGTGCCGACCATGACCGGCGAGGTCGAGATGCGCATCCCGCCCGAGACCCAGAACGAGCAGCTCATGCGCCTGGCCGGCAAAGGCATGCCGCACCCCAACAGCCGCCGCCACGGCGACCAGTACGTCCGCCTCCTCGCCCGGCTCCCCAAACCGCTGAGCGAGCGCGAACGCGAGCTGTTCCGCGAGCTGGCCGCAGCGGGACGAACGGGTTAAGCTTCGCGTAACGGCAGGTCGGGCGCGCTCGGCGGCTGTTTGGGAAGGTCGCGAGAATTCGAACCGCGGTCTGGAAGTCGCTGAAGAACCGGTCGGCACCGGCGGGATGCTGCTCGTCGTACCAGTCCGCGATGTCGTCGAGGTCGAGGTTGGCCTCGTCGGTCGGCTCGACGGTGTAGGACCGGCTCAGGCTCTTCTTCGACGCTTCGTGCGTCGAGCTTTGGCGCGGTCGGCAATCGCGCGCAGCCGTTCGTCGGTCAGCGGCTTCGTGCGCCCGGCCAGGGTGTCCGCATGACCCTTCTCCAGCGCGGCGAGGAGCGCGGCAGTCTTCTGATTGCGCTCGCGCAGCAGGCGCAAACCTTCCCGAACCACGTCGCTCTGGTTGCCGTAGCCACCGTTAGCCGCCTCGTCCTGAACGAACGTGACGAGGTCATCGGGCAGGCTCACGCTCATAGTCCCCATGCGGTCAGTTTGCCACGAGTAACAACTATTGTTAAAGCGCTGGCCATTTAAACCTAGAACGGCTTTAGCCAAGGAGGTTCAGGCAGTCTATCGGCAGACGGCTAGCTGTAGTCGCTAGCGCGACTTGAGCCCGCGCCGCCAAGGCCACGGGAGGAAGTCTTTCGACATAATGGGCATGCGCAACGCGGTCCATTCCGGCTCCAATTAGAGGACTTGCCGTACGAAGGCAAGCTCTCAACGCGACGGCATTTGTTTTTCCCCCATGTAAGACGAGATTTCGTTGGCGGTAGACACGGCGAAGTGAAGCTTGCACATACTTCCTGATATCGAGCAAAGCTTCTGCTGGGTTGACTAATACCGCTCTCATCCGTTCTAGCGTAGCTCTATCTGACCAAGTCGCAAGTGATAAAGGCTGGTTCGACAAGATTGCTTGCGCGACACACCTTGCTCTACTCAGATTCTCCGTGACTCCAGTAAGTTGGGTTCTCATCGTGGGATCTTCTCTAGCTAGTACATAGGAAAGAGCTGTCGGACTCGGCTCGAGGAAATGAACACGCTATAATCGTTGCCAGTCGGTCAGCGGCGCCGCCTCGATCGTCGGGTTCTCCGAGGATCGCTTCAATTGCTGCCCATCCGGCGGCAATCGCGGCGATGGGAGATCCAGTCTGCAGCAGTGCAAGCATTTCAAAAGCGGCGTCAATAACGTCTTCTGGTCCTGACCTAGTATAGACCACGTTTTCTCTGATTAACGCTCCGAGGTCAAGTCCGGGGGTGCGCCTGGCAAACGGTATCGTTGTGGCTTCTCCGGCGATCCAGAGAAACGGCAAACACCGCATGTCGCTCGTTGTTGCGACGCGTGCACGCGCTAGTAGATTATCGACGGTTTCAATGACGGTATCGGCGGCAGCCTGCGGGTCGCGCCCGCTGATGCGAAAAATGATGCCGCCGATCTGCTTAACGTTGGCAGTTGAAAAATTGTGCGCTTTCAGCCATGTGACGACTGCTGCAGAATCAAGCCAGCCCGCAGGGCGACCAAATTTCGCGGGAGGAACCTTGTCGAACGCGACCATTGCTTCGAATTCTCGTGGGTCCGTGGACGCAAGGTTGTGCGCTTCCGCGATAAGGTCATGGAGTGGGCGCCGGGGGACCTGATAAGCAAGGCGGTACTTCCACCAGCGATGGAGGTAGTCGGAGTTAAAGCCAAGATCGAGAAGATGGCTCGCTACGGCACGCGCTATCCGTTCAGCCTTTATATCTGGATTCGCCGCAACAGCAGTCGCCCATCGGTCGAGGTAACGCCCTTCGATGGTTTGTGTAATCTGAGCGATGGCGTAGTAATTGAGCCCCTCAGCGCGAAGAGGTAGCTTCAAGACGTCGCCTAAGGCCTTTCGCTCGGCCTTTTCGCCGACACTGAAATCGGTCGCGGCGACACCAAGTACCGAGCCAATCGCAAAACCGAGCGACGCCTCAGAGAGGATGCCGTCTCTCATCGCCCTGCTTGCTTCCGGAAGCTCCTTCAAGGAGAGTATCAAACCGGGGCTCCACAGGCTTCGATGCCAACTCGTGCGAGCATCAAGGAAATCAAGCAGCCGAGCCCCGGCTATCTCGTCGCGGACGTTGACGGAGTTCACCCGATTTGATATCCTCTCCATAGGACTCCGGTCCAAGGTCTAGGCAAGGAGCTCGTCCCTCATTGAGGCACCTGCTCCTTTTTCCTTTCCTGATCGCCGTGCCCTTGGCCGCTAGGGCATCGTGGCCGTTACGCCGGTGTGGTTACCCCCTCTACCGCTCGGCGCAATGCTGCGCGGGCTAGCAGGCGGGTAGAGTCGAGCGTCGGCAGCGGGGAGTTCCCGTCGCTCAGGATCAGCGGGATCTCGGTACAGGCCAGCACGACCGCGTCGCAGCCCTCGTCTTTCAGCCGTTCGATCACGCGCTGGAAGTACGCCACGGACTCGGGCTTGAACACGCCGTACACCAACTCGTCCATGATGATGCGGTTGATCTCCGCGCGCTCGGAGGCGCTGGGGCGAACGTACTCCAGCCCGCGCGCGCCGAGCTTCTCCGGGTAGACTTCGCTCTCGACCAGCCAGCGCGTGCCGGTCAGGCCGATACGGTGGAACCCGTGCTCGGCGGCTTCCGCGGCGACCACCTCGGCGATGTGCAGCCAGGGCAGCGGCGAGCGCGGCTCGACGTACGCGAACGCCTGGTGGATGGTGTTGTCGGGGCAGATCAGGAAGTCCGCGCCGACCGCCGCGAGCTTGCGCGCGGAGGCCAGCATCAGCTCGCCCACGCTCTCCCAGTCGCCGCGGTAGATGCGCGTCATGTACTCCGCGAGCGAGGGCGTGTGCAGCGTCACCTCGGGGTGCGCGTGCGGGCCGAGCAACTGTGCACCTTCGGTGCAAATGGTCCGATAGCACAGCGCCGCGCCTTCCGCCGAGCAGCCCACGATACCGATGTGAGAGGTCATGACGGTGGAATCAGAGCCGAATTCGGCATACGTACGGTCCTTGAGGAGGTTCGTATAAGCGTGGACTCGCGGCGGAGCTACGGTACGGGGCCACCGGCTCAGGCCTCGTTCGGGCTGGCCTTTCCGGTTGGGTCCCTCTTTCCCGGCTCGTAGAACGTGGGCACATAGCTCAAGGACAAATCCGAGGCATTGAAGCCCGGAATCTCGTCCATCAGGTTGCCGCCGTTCGATCCGCCTTGGACGACGAGCCGGCTGCCGTCGTCGAATTCGACGGTCAACGTCTCGTCATGATGGACGTGCTTCGACCTCGAGCGGTTGTCGCGAAGATGGACGCGGCTCACCGTTCGTCCGACGATATTCTCGAAGGTTTCGTGAACGATCTGCGGTGCATGGCTGTCGGGCCTGCTGGTTCTGGCTCTTTTTCTCGTACCGCCGCTCGGCACCAATAGGCCTTGAACGCGAAAAACACCTTTGATGCAGCTTGCGTCGCAAACTGCTATCTGGATGTGGGTCTTCTCAGCGAATCCGCCGCCGCTGTATGCCGGATCACCTTCCATGAAGACTCCCTTGACCGTCTGAATGAGTGCGTCGGGCTGTCGCCTCGCTTGGAGCAACCGCACCCGGTTCAAGACGAGACAGTCGAGTTTCCGCCGAAGCCCGTCCTTGGAGTTAGCCGGAAGCGGCTCTCCCGCCATTTCGAAGTCGCTGCGCAGAGATTCGTAGGCGATACGGACGAGAGCGATGCTCGTTGCCGTCGTTAAGTCGAGACAGGCGCCGAGATCGACGACCGCGCCTACGACGAACGGTTCGCGTATCTTCGAACCCGCTCGCTTCATCGCTTCATGGGCAAAATCGAGCGCGCGCTGAGGATTGTTTTCCCAGAAGTAGATGCCGGAGCCGAGCCAATCGTAGTCGTTCTCGCTCGGCTTGAACTTCTCGCCCCTCAGTAGGCGTTCACCCACCGCCCGATCGCACCCGTGGTACGCGAGAACGAACGCGGATGAGAGGCGATGCACTCCTATTTCGAGCGGTACTTGAGAGCGAGACGTCCCGACTTTGTCAGAACACCCTCTTTCATGAGCGTCTCACGAGCGGTAGCCGGAGAACTCGACGCCTCACGTTTATGGTCGGCAGCCGCCTTCTCGAACTCCTTCACGATGGAAGGGTCGTTCAAGTCGAATCGTGATCCGCTCATGAGTGCTCCTTTCCGGTGTTGCCCATGTTTTCCGTTTCGGTATGGCTCAGAATGCGGCCACCAAAATACCACATCGGGTCGACGGCGGCCATACCTGAGCCCGTCACAGCGCTTCGAGCAGTGCGCGCAGCGTCGGCAACTGGTCTGCGGCGGAGCGGGCCGGGAGGTCGATCGTGATCTTGCCCTCGCCGAAGCGGAACTTGTTCTTGGTGATCGACTGGAGCTTGGGGATCGTGCCCGGGTCGAGGTTGAAGCCGCTGCCGACGCCCAGGGTAAGGCGCTGCTCGTTGATCACCACCCGCGTCACGCCGACCTTGAGCGCCATGACGCGCAGGCGCGTGATGTCGACCAGGGCCTCGAACTCGGGCGGGGGCGGGCCGAAGCGGTCGCGCACGGAGTCCAGCACCTCGTCCACCTGGGGCAGCGTGCGCGCGGCGGCGAGCTGCTGGTAGACCGCGATCTTCTGCGAGATCTGCGGAATGTAGTCTTCGGGCACGTAGGCGTTCAGCTTGACGTCGATCACCGCCTCGCGCGCGTCCTCGCGCGTGTGCTCCTGGCCCTTGCGGTCGGCGATCGCGTCGGCCAGCAGCTGCACGTAGGTCTCGAAGCCGACCGCGCCGATGTAGCCCGACTGCGCGGCGCCCAGCAGGTTGCCGCTGCCGCGAATCTCCAGGTCGCGCATCGCGATCTGCAAGCCGCTGCCGAGGTGGGTGAACTCGCGGATCGCCTCCAGGCGCGCCTTGGCGTCCTCGCTGAGCGCCTTGTGGGCCTGGTAGAGCAGGTACGCGTAGGCCTGGTGGTTGGAGCGCCCGACCCGCCCGCGCAGCTGGTAGAGCTGCGCCAGGCCGAACTTGTCGGCGTCGTTGACGATGATCGTGTTGACGTTGGGGATGTCGATCCCGTTCTCGATGATCGTGGTCGAGACGAACACGTCGAGCTCGCCCTCGATGAACTTCGACATCACCGGCTCGAGCTCGTGCTCGTGCATCTGGCCGTGGCCGACCCCGACCCGGGCCTTGGGGACGAGCTGCTCGAGCGCCTTGGCGATGCCGTAGATCGACTCGATCCGGTTGTGGACGTAGTAGACCTGGCCGCCGCGGTCGAGCTCGTTGACGATCGCCCGCTGCACGACGGCGTCCGCGGCCGGCACGACGACCGTTTTGATCGACATGCGGTTCTTCGGCGCGGTCTGGATCAGCGACAGGTCGCGCACGCCCATCAGCGACATCTGCAGCGTGCGCGGGATCGGCGTCGCCGACAGCGTCAGCACGTCCACCGTGGCCTTGAGCTGCTTGAGGCGCTCCTTGTGCATCACCCCGAAGCGCTGCTCCTCGTCGACCACGATCAGGCCGAGGTCGCGGAACACGACGTCCTTCTGCAAGATCCGGTGGGTGCCGACGACGACGTCGACCTTGCCCTCGGCCAGCGCGTCGATCGCGGCCTTCTGCTCTTTCTTGCTCTTGAAGCGCGAGAGCTCTTCGATCCGGACCGGGAACGAGGCGAAGCGGGCCAGCAGCGTGCGGGTGTGCTGCGCGGCCAGCAGGGTGGTCGGGCAGAGCAGCGCGACCTGCTTCTTGTCGGCGATGGCCTTGAAGATCGCGCGCACCGCGACCTCGGTCTTGCCGTAGCCGACGTCGCCGCAGACCAGGCGGTCCATCGGCTTTGGCGCTTCCATGTCGCGCTTGGTGTCGTCGATCGCCTTGCCCTGATCGGGCGTCGGGTCGTAGGGGAACGACTCTTCGAGCTCGGCCTGCCAGGGCGTGTCGGGTGCGAAGGCGTGGCCGCGCGCGACCTCGCGCTCGGCGTACAGCTCGACGAGGCCGTCGGCGATCTTCTGCAGGTTCTCCGAGACGCGCGTCTTGGTGCGCGCCCAGTCCGCGCCGCCCATGCGCGACAGGCGCGGCGCGGCGCCCTCGGTCGCGGTGAACTTCGTCACCTGGTGCATCTGGTGCACCGGCACGAGCATGCGGTCCGTGCCGGCGTACTTGAGGTCGAGGTAGTCGCCGCGCGCGCCCAGGATCGTCTCGGTCCGCAGGCCCAGGTACTGGCCGATGCCGTGCACGGCGTGCACCACGTAGTCGCCGACCTTGAGATCGGACAGCGTGACCGGCACGCCTTCCTTGACCGCGCGGAGTTTGACGCGCTTGGCCGGCTGGCCGAAGATCTCGCGGTCGCCCAGCACGTGCAGGTGCAGCGCGGGGATGGTGAAGCCGCTCTCGAGCGAGCCCCCGTCGACGTAGACCGTGCCGTTCTTGCGCATCAGCGCGACGCCGTCCGTGCCGGCCGCGCGCAAGTGGACGAACGGCGCGCTGCGCTCGGCGCTCATGCCCGCCGCGCGCACGATCTCGGCCACGCGCGAGGCGCCCGTTGCGACCAGCCACACCGTGTCGCCGGCTTCGACCCACTCGCGCACCTGCTGGGTGAACATCTCGATCCGGCGGTTGAAGTGCTCCGCCGGCCGCGTCTCGAGCACGAACGCGTCCACCACGCGCGGGAGCCAGACCAGCTCGCCGCCGCCCTCGATGCCGCCGGTGACGACCAGCACCCGCCGGCGCGCGAGCCGTTCGGCGTAGTCGTGCAGGTGCGGGTACGGCGCGACCACGTCGGCCAGCAGCGCTTCGCCGACCTCGTCGTCGCGCACGTCCAATTCGCCCGAGTCGACCCCGGCCATCAGCACTTGCGCGCCGCGCGCGCGCTCGTCGTCGAGGCTGCGGTCGACCGTCGCGAGCATGCCGGGCTCTTCGAGCACGACGAGCGCATCGCGGTCGAGGTAGTCGAGCACGGTCGCGCGCTCGTCGTAGGCCAGCGACAGCCACGGCTCGGGCACGTCCGCACCGGTGGAGAGGTACGAGCGCAGCGCCGAGATCACGCCCGGCTCGCCGGCCGCGCGCTCGAGCACGGTGGCGCGCAGCGCCTCGTCGCGCAAGATCTCCAGCCACGGCGTGACGGTGATCTCCTCGAGCGTGCCGCTCGAGCGCTGCGAGGCCAGCTCGAAGGGCCGGATCGACTCGACCTCGTCGCCGAAGAACTCCACCCGCACCGGCGCGTCGGCGGTGGCCGGGAAGACGTCGAGGATGCCGCCGCGCACCGCGTACTCGCCGGCCGCGCTGACCACGTCGACGCGCGCGTAGCCCAAGCGGTAGAGCCGCTGCTGGACGGCATCCCAGCCGGCTTCCTCGTTGATGCGCAGGGTGAACGAGGCGTCTTCGAAGACGCGGCGCGGCATGACGTGCTGGCGCAGCGCGGCGACCGGCGCGACGATCACCTGCGGCTTGCGCGCGCACAGGTCGGCCAGCAGGGTCATCCGCGCGCTGCGCTCGGAGGGCGACTCGATCGCGCCGACCGTCTCGTCGCGCGGGCGCAGCAGCGCCACCGTGCGCGCCTCGCGTTCGCCGAAGAAGTAGGTCAGGTCGGCGAAGGTGCGCTCGGCGATGTCGCTCGTCGAGACGACGACGAAGACCTGCCCGCGCAGTGCGCCGTGGAGCGCCGCGAGCAGGTAGGGCCGGGCGCTCGCGGTCGTCTCGTGCAGCCCGAAGGCGAAGCCGCGCTCGGCCGGGAGCGGGGTGCGCAGGCGCTCGAGCAGCTCGGCGAGCGGCCGGGACGAGGCGGGCAGGGCACGGACGAGCGAGGGCGCGAGAGGTATCGGGCACGGCCTTCCAGTGTACCACGGAACCAAAAGGCCGCGGCCGGCGGGACGAGCCGCTCGCCGCGCTACGCCCGGGTCAGCGCCAGCTCGTGAAGCAGGAGCCCGAGCCTCCGGTCGTCGTTCGACAGCCCGCACTCCAGCGGCGAGCGGACCGGGTCGACGTGGACGGTGAGCTGCTGCACGGTGCCCGCGGTGAACTGGATCGGTCCGCACGCGAGCAGGTGCGGGCCCGGCCCGGCCGGCGCGTCGCCCGTGCCCCAGCGCGCGCGCACGGCGTCCGCGCCGTTGACCGCGATGCGGAGCGACAGCGCGGCCTGCGGGCCGGGCAGAAAGACGCTCGCGCCCAGGGAGACGACGTATGCGCCGTCGTCCGGCACGGTGAAGAAGAGGTCCGCGCGCTCGCTGTCGGTCCACACCCCGTCGGGCTGCAGCACGCTCCAGCCGACGCCCAGGCAGCGGCGCTCGCCCAGGGTGTCGTCGTAGCGATAGCGCGTGCCCGGGACGAGCGCGTCGGCGCAGTCCGCCAGCGCGTCGACCGAGCCGGGGTGCAGCCCGGTCAGCACTTTGCGCTCCCAGCCGTCGATGGCGGTGCCGAACGCGGTCCGCACCGCGGCCTGCTCGGCGGGGGTGAGCACGTCCTTGGTCGCCGCCGGGAGCCGGACGCCGACCTGGAACAGCTTGGCCGAGTCGCGGGCGAGGTCGAACCCTGGCCCCAGGAACGCGTCGATCACGCCGGCCGTGGCGGCGAAGCGGTCGATCAGATCCTCGTACTTGACCACCAGGCAGCGGCCGGGATGGCGCGCGACGTGCGAGAGCAGCAGCCGCACGTTCTGCCGGTACTCGCCGATCGCCGAGGCGACGTCGGGAAACGGCCAGTCGTCGAGCCCCAGCCGCGCGCGGTTGCGCCGGTTCATCATCGAGTTGATCGTCGGCAGCGGGCTGCGCACCACGAACAGGAACTTGATGGTCGAAAAGAGCGGCGCGAGGATGTCGTGGTCGCGCAGCGCGACCGCGCCGGGCGTCTTCGAGCCGATCAGCGCCACGTCGCGCTTGCCCAGCGTCGCCGCGACCACCCCCGCGACGATCGCGCCCAAGCGCTCGGGGGTCGGAAAGCGGCTCACCGCCTCGCGCCGCGGCGGGTTGTGGTAGGTGTCGCCGCCGGCCTCGCCCGCGGCGGCGGCGAGGGCAGCCTTGTCGGTCAAGCTGCGGTGGCTGCGGCCGTAGTCCAGGATCGGCTGCAGGTCGTGCACGAGCTGGCCCAGCGCGTACTCGAAGATGATCGCCGCCCGGTCGCTGGCGTTGACCAGCTCGGCGACCAGCGTCGTCCCCGTCCGCGGGCAGCCGCGAATCAGCAGGACGTCCGGTACGCCGAGCGCCGGGACGTCGGGCACCGGCACGCCGGCGGCTGCTTGGGAGCCGGAACGCGGCGGTCGGGATGAGGAGCGCAAGGCGACCAAGTTCTCGCGCCCATCCGGTGCCCCATGCCTGGTTTTCCGCTCCGGTTCGCAGTCGGGGCCGGCCACGCTGGCGCTATTAGCAGAGTGTTGACAGGAGTGCTAAAGCGCGTTAGAATCGGTGTGTCAATAAATATGGCCGTCCCGGAGCGGGCCGGCAGAGTTGCGGAGGCAAGAGACATGGCTGATTTGATGGTGCGCCCCAACGGCGCGGCCCGTGGGCTGGTGGGCGATCTGTTCGGGTTCGACCCGTTCCGCGGGTTCCAGGGCAACGTCGGGGCGTACGGCCCCGAGATCCAGCGCACCGAGAGCGGCTGGACGGTCGAGATCCCGGTTCCGGGCTACCGGCCCGACCAGATCGACGTCACGGTCGAGGACCGCGTCCTGACCGTCGTCGGCAAGACCGAGCGCCGGAACTTCCAGCGCGCGATCCTCGTGCCCGACGAGGTCGATGCCGAAGGCATCGAGGCGAAGGTCGAGCACGGCATGCTGACCCTCAGCCTCAAGCTGCACCCCAAGGCCCAGCCCCGCAAGATCGAGGTCAAGGTCGTCCAGTAACGTCGTCGAGACCCCGGTCTCCGCGTGAATGACGGAAGCCCCGCAGCTCTGAGAGCAGCGGGGCTTTTAGCGCTGGAGGCGGACCGGTAGGCTGGTCGTCGCGACTCGGCCGTCGGCGGTGCGGGCGGTGAAGGTGACGGTGTAGTCGCGCCCGAGGTACCAGAACGGAATCCAGCCCGGGAGCTGCTCCTGGCCGCCGAACACGCCCGGCCCGGCCTGGGGCAAGGTGAGGTCGGAGCCGAGCGCGTTGGCCACGACCGAGGTCACGTCGGTGCTCACGGTGACGCGCAAGATCGCGAGCTGGCCGGGGTGGAGCACCCGGTCGTTGGCCGCGATCTCCAAGAAGCGCGGCTGGCCGGCCGGACCCGGCGAGGGCACGACGACGTAGCCGAACGGGTTCGGTGCGGGCGGCGGGCTCGGCGGGGTGGGCGTGGTCGTCGAGGCCGGCATCGGCGCGGGCGTGACCGCGGCGGGCGCCGGCGGCGGCGCCTGGGCGGCGGGCGCGGGGGCCGGCGAGGCCAGCGCGAGGAGCAAGGGGAGAGCGTACAGGGCGAGCATCGTGCCTCCGAGCAACGCCGGGTCGTGCAGCGCGGTTCCTCCGGCCAGGTCCTGGACGTACCCTGCCGCGCCGGTGAGCGATGCTGCCAGCAGCGCGCGCGAGGCCGGGGTCGGACCGGCCAGCGCGACGACCGGGACCAGCCACAGAGCGTACCACGGCTCGGGTCCGGGCAGCACGAGCCAGCCCAGCAGCGCCAATCCGGCCGCCCGGTCGCCGCCGCGCAGGGCACGCGCCAGCGCCGCGAGCGCCAGCAGTCCGAGCCCGGCCGCGACGACCAGCGGCACCGGCGAGCCCGACCAGGCAGCCAGGGCGGGCGCGTGCAGCAGGGAGACGCGCGGCGGCCCGTTCCCGTGGTCGAGCCCGTGCGTGAGGACCGACCAGCCCAGCGGCGCGTAGGCTACGACGAGGGCCGCCCCGGCGAGGACAGCCGCGCTGAGCCGTCGGCGGCCGCGCAGCCGCCCCAGCGCCGCGGCGAGCGGCACCAGCGCGACGGCCTTCACCGCCGCCGCGGCGGTCAGCATGATGAGTCTGGTCCACCCGGGCGGTCCCGGTTACACCGGCGCCGGCCGCTCTTCGCCCCGCGTGCAGCCGGTCCGCCGCCAGCACCATGGCCAGCCAGATCGGGTCGTTGTGGCCCTCGGCCGCGCTCCAGAGCACGACCGGGTGCAGCGCCAGCAGAGCTCGCCAGCCGGGGCGCGAGTCCGGCCGGCCAGCGCGATGCAGGCCAGCAGCGCCAGCGCCGCCAGCCCGCGCAGGGCGAACACCACCGCCCCCGGCCCCCAGCCGCGCAGCGCCACGACCAGCGCCCGCGCACGGCACGGTGAAGAGCGGGCCGTACACGTCGCGCGGGAGCGAGCCGTCCCAGGCCCGCAGCGCGGCGGCGAGCAGCGGGTCGTGGAAGGGCGCGACGTCGGCCGCGCGCCAGGCGTGCGACCAGGGGTCGGCGCCGTGGGCCAGCAGCGCGCCGTAGCCGGCGTACGCCCAGACGTCGGCCGAGAGCCGCAGCGGCACGGCCAGCGCGCAGGCCAGCGCCAGGGCCGCGACCAGCAAGAGCGCCGCGAGCGGCGGGCGAGCGAGCACCTCCAGGGCTTCGCGACCGCCCCGCACGAATCCGACGGCCGATGGATGACGGCTGGCTGCGGCGGGCACTGGAGACCAAGCGCGACGAGGGCAGCCTCGACGCCGCGACCTGGCACCGCATCATCGAGGGCTACAGCCGCCCGGAGCCGACGGTGGACGAAGCCTCGGTGGCCGCGCTGGCGATGGCCTGCACGATCAACGGCATGGCCGACGGCGAGATCGAGGCGCTGACCGAGGCCATGATCCGCTCGGGCGACGTGCTCGACTTCGGCGACCGGGTCGTGGTGGACAAACACTCGTCCGGCGGCGTCGGCGATACCGTGTCGCTGATCGTCGTGCCGCTGGTGGCGGCCTGCGGGGTGCCGGTGGCCAAGCTCTCGGGCCGGGCGCTGGGCCACACCGGCGGCACGCTCGACAAGCTCGAGGCGATTCCCGGCGTGCGCACCGACCTCTCGCCGGCGGAGTTCCGGGCCCAGCTCGAGCGGATCGGCTGCGCGATCGCAGCCCAGTCCGAGCGCCTCGTGCCGGCCGACAAGAAGCTCTACAAGCTGCGCGACCGGACCGGCAGCGTGCCTTCGATCGGGCTGATCGCGGCTTCGATCGTCTCCAAGAAGATCGCCGGCGGGGCGGGCGCGATCGTGTTCGACGTCAAGGCCGGGCGGGGCGCGTTCATGCGCACCGTCGGCGAGGCGACCGAGCTGGCGCGGCTGCTGGTCCGGCTCGCGGCCAGCTTCGGGCGGCGCGCCAGCGCGCTGGTGAGCGACATGGAGGAGCCGCTCGGCGCGGCGGTCGGGAGCGGCATCGAGGCGGTGGAGGCGCGCGACTTCTTGCGCGGCGACGCCGAGGACGCGCGCCTGCGCGAGGCGGTCCTGGCGGTGGCCCAGGAGATGCTGCGGGTCGGCGGCGTGCCCGAGCACGAGATCGTGCCGCGCACGCTGGGCGGGCTGGAATCCGGCGCGGCCTACGAGCGTTTCGTGGACATGATCGTCGCTCAAGGCGGGACGCGCGCCGCGCTCGATGCCATCGCCGCGCACCCCAGCCGGGCCAGCGCCGTCGCGCCGCGCGCGGGCTACGTCGGCGCGATCGACGCGCTCGCGATCGGGGAGGCGGCGCGCGAGCTGACCGCGGCCGAAGGCCCGTTCGCCGGGATCCGGATCGTCGCGCGGGTCGGCACGCCGGTGCGGGCCGGCGAGGTCCTGGCCGAGATCGCGGGCACGGTGCTCGCGCCCGAGGCGGTGGGACGCGCGTTCCGGATCGACCCGAGCGCGCCGCCCGCGCGCCCGCTGGTCGATACGATCGTGCGGGATGCGGAGCTTGCCGGCGCGGCGAAGGCCGGCGCGTGAACGGGCGCGCGCCGGGCCGGGTCATCGTCACCGGCGCGGCCGGATTGATCGGCAGCGCGGTCGTGCGCCAGCTCAACCTCGAGGGCGTCGAGGACATCGTCGCGGTCGACCGGCTCGGCACGAGCGAGAAGTGGCGCCATCTCGTGCCGCTGCGCTTCGCCGACTACCTCGACGCGGACGAGTTCTACGCGGCGCTCGCCGGCGCGCCCGAGGCGTTCGGCGAGGTCGCAACGGTGTTCCACCTGGGCGCCTGCTCGTCGACCACCGAGCGCGACGCCTCGTACCTGATCCAGAACAACGTGCGCCGCTCGCAGGAGCTCGCGCGCTGGGCCTTCGCGCGCGGGGCGCGCTTCGCGTACGCCTCGTCGGCGGCGACCTACGGCGCGCGCGAGTCGGGTCTGCGCGAGGACCTCGACCCGCACGCGCTGCGCCCGCTCAACATGTACGGCTATTCCAAGCACCTGTTCGACAACTGGCTGCGCCGCGAGGGACTGCTCGAGCGCGCGGTCGGCTTGAAGTACTTCAACGTCTACGGCCCCAACGAGGACCACAAGGGCGCGATGCGCAGCGTCGTGGCCAAAGCCTACGAGCAGATTCGCGCGCGCGGCACGATCGAGCTGTTTCGCAGCTACCGCGAGGGGATCGCCGACGGCGAGCAGTCGCGCGATTTCCTCTACGTCAAGGACGCCGCCGCGATCACTACCTTCCTGGCCCGTACGCCGGGCGCGGGCGGTCTGTTCAACGTCGGCGCCGGCATCGACCGGACCTGGAACGATCTGGCCGCGGCGGTGTTCGCGGCGCTCGACCTGCCGCCGCGCATCGAGTACGTCGACATGCCCGCCGAGCTGCGCGGCAAGTACCAGTACCGCACCGTCGCCGACGTCGCGAAGCTGCGCGCGGCGGGCTGGGACCGCCCCGCGACCGCGCTCGAGCGCGCGGTCGACGACTACGTGCGCAGCTACTTGGTGAGCGGCGCGTCCTTGGGGGCGGAAACCGGCACCAGCGAGCGCGGCGTGCGCTCCACGCTGCTCAGCAGGTAGAGCGGCCGGCCCTTGATCTCGTCGTAGATGCGGCCCAGGTACTCGCCCAGGATGCCGATCCCGATCAGCTGCACCCCGCCCAGGAACAGGATCGCGAAGATCAGCGAGGTGTAGCCGGGCAGGTTGTAGCCGGTGAAGATCCGGATCAGGATTTCCGCCAGCGCGACGACGAAGGCCACCGCCGAGACGACGAAGCCCAAGTACGAGGCGAAGCGCAGCGGCACGTCGCTGAACGAGGTGATGCCGTCGATCGCGAAGCGCAGCATCTTGGAGACCGGGTACTTGGTGTTGCCCGAGTGGCGCACGTCGCGGTCGTACTGCACCGCGGTCTGCGGGTACCCGATCCACGACACCAGGCCGCGGATGAAGCGGTGC
Organism: Vulcanimicrobiota bacterium; assembly: GCA_963784655.1. Lineage (GTDB taxonomy): Bacteria > Vulcanimicrobiota > Vulcanimicrobiia > Vulcanimicrobiales > Vulcanimicrobiaceae > Vulcanimicrobium. The sequence continues at coordinate 303,165 of CAWASO010000025.1, read as the reverse complement.
CGCTCGCGGATCGCCTTGAGCGCGTCGACGACGCGGCGCGACATCAGGCGGAAGTCGCCCGTGTCGACCGGGATGTCGACTTTGGTGAGGCGGCGCGTGATGCGGTAGAACATGCGCGCGGTGAAGAGCTTGAACGCGCTCTCGCCCTTGCGGATGCGGCGCACCGCGTAGACCACGTCGTAGCCGTCGCGCCAGCGCTGCACCATCTGCGGAATCAGCTCGGGCGGGTCCTGCAGGTCGGCGTCGATCAGCACCACCGCGTCGCCCAGCGCGACGTCCAGGCCCGCCGTCGCGGCCAGCTGGTGGCCGAAGTTGCGCGACAGGTCGACCACGACGAGGTGCGGGTCGGTGCGCGCGCTCTCGCGCAGCAGCGCCAGCGTTCGATCGCTGCTGCCGTCGTTGACGAGCACCAGCTCGTAGTCGTCCAGGCCGGGGATGTCGCGCACGACCCCGCTCAGCCGCCGGACGAGCTCCGCGACGTTGCCTTCCTCGTTGTACAGCGGAGCGACGACGCTCAGGAAACCCGGCATGGCGGTCTCTTGCTTTCGTCTCACCGCCGGGCTTCCCGCCCGCCGGAGTCGTCCCGCGCCCGGCGAACGTTCCCCGGTCGATGGTGACCCCTCTGGCCCTGCTGCTCGCGCTCGCGGCCTCGCCCTACCAGCACCTCGGTCCGACCCCGCCGCCGCACGGGCTGCCGGCGATCACGTCCTACGCGATCGAAACGACCGACATCCGGGCCGGCCAGACGATCTCGGGCAGCGTCGAGACCTCCGCCAACGTCGATTACGTCGAGGCCCGCATCGACTACCGCAACGCGCCGATGAAGCAGACCTCGCCCGGCCATTTCGTCTTGAGCTACAAGGTGCCGTGGTATCTACCGCCCTGGCTGCGCCACGGCTACACCCTGCAGATCGTCGCCCGCACCGTCGACGGCGTCGAGACCACGCGCGACATCCCGATCCGCATTCATTGATCTCTAATCGATGTCGGCCCAGGCGGCGACCGTCACGCTGAGGTGCGCGTCGGGGCGGCCCTCGGCGACGTGAGCGGGCGGCAGCGCCCGCGCGGCGTCGCGCTCGATCGTGCCGTAGCTGCCGCGGGTGACGCGAAACGCGACCCGCGCGTCGCGGTGCAGGCGCAGCGCGAGCCGGAAGTGGCGCGCGTCGACGCGGTCCATCCGGACCTCCGCGGGCGCGTACGAGCTGCGCTCGGTGCTCAGGTACACGTCGTCGCCGGGCGGCGTGCGGGCCGGAACCGTCACCTCGATCGTCACCGTGACGGACTGCGCCTCGTCGGCGTCGCGCTCCGCCGCGGGCGCGAGCACGAACGCCGTGCGCGGGATCTCGCTCGACGGGCGCGCCTCACGGGTCAGCGCGCGCGGCGTCGCCCGCCCGTCGGCGTCCAGCCCGAGCGCGAGCGCGCGCCCCGGCACGACCCCCGCGCACGACGCCCCCTCCGCCAGCCGCAGCACCGCCCCACCCGCGATCGCCAGCCGGTCGCCCGTGCAGGCCAGCGCCACGACCCGGAACAGCGCGCTCGCCGGCACGGCGCTCGGGGTGGGGACCGGCGCTCGCCGGGACGCCGATGGGCGAGGCGGCGAGAACGGCGGCGAGCAGCGCGTGGATCACGGGGTGATCGCGAAGGTCCAGCGCGGGACCCAGCGGTAGCCGCCCCAGCCGAAGTCGTAGGCTCGCCCGACCTGCAGGCCGATGTTCGGGAACGGGCGCAGGCGGGCGTCGGTCTCGAGCGACCACTCCGGGCGCCCGTAGCCGTGGAACTGCGGGAAGTCGGCGTAGTGGTGGACCGCCACCCGCAGCGCGGTGTTCAGGTTGGGGGTGAGCTGCACGGCCAGGCTCTCGTCGCGCAAGGTCGAGGCCCCGCTGTACGCGTCGCGCCCGAGCCAGGGCGTGCCGTCGGGCGCGACCTCGGGCAGGTAGGCCGGGGGGAAGAAGAGCCCTTGCGCGCCGGGGTAGACGCGCGCGTTCCAGCTCGCCTGGTAGGCCGCCGAACAGCGCGACCCGGCGCGACAGCTCGCGCGAGACGAAGACGCCGGCCGTGAGGGTGTCGTCGTGGTGCGGGTAGGCGTACCAGGTGCGGGCCGCGTCGAAGGTCGTGCCGATCCGGGTCCCGAGCGGGCCGCGCACCACCGGCGCGGCGACGAACAGGTCCAGCCCGTGCCGCCAGACGGTCGAGTAGCGGGCCCCGTCGGGCACGGACGCGGTCAGCAGCGAGCCGTGCCGCAGGGCGTCGAACCCGAGGTCGCCGCGCAGGCGCCAGGTCGCGCCGCCGAAGAGCGGCCGGTCCGGGGTGCGCAGGCTGGCGTCGAACGTCGAGAACCCGCCCGAGCCGTAGCCGTAGCTGAGCCGCCCGCCGGCCGCCCCGAAGGCCGCGCCCAGCGACGCGTTGGCGCCCCAGGCTCCGAAGCCGCTCGACGCGTCCAGCGTGGCGGTGTAGCGCGAGCCCATCCGGCGGTAGCCGCTCAGCCCGCGCGTGCCGCTCCCGCGCAGCGGCGCGTCGAGCGAGGCCGCCAGGTAGGCGTCGTCGCCCGAGACGAGCTGCTCCTGCAGGCCGACCGCCGGGCCGCTGCCGTCCAGCCAGCGGGCGTGCAGCGCGGTCAGCGCGTTGGGCGAGCCGACCAGGCCGTAGGGCTGGTCGAAGGTCGCGCCGGGCAGGCTGGTCGCGCCGAACCCGGCCGCGGTGGCGTAGGTGTAGAGGTACGAGGGCACCGGCAGCCCGCCGACCGAGGTCGGGAAGGCGGCGGGCGAAAAGCGCACGTCGGCGTGCGGGGTGATCGCGGCGTGCTTGGCCCGGATGTAGGCGAACCGGTCGTCCACCTCGGGGAAGGCGAAGCGCGCCCCGTCGATCTCGCCCGCCGCGGGGCTGCCCGGGCCGGGCCGGGTGAGCGCCGCTCGGGTCGTGGTGACCGCGCCGGTCGCGGCGTCGAGCAGGTCGACCCGCTCGCCGTCGAGGTCCAGCGCGATCGCGTCCGCGCCGGCCGAGGCGCCGCCGCGGGCGAGCGTGGCGTGCCCGGCCAGCACGGCCCGGTCGCGCTTGAGGTCGACGTAGGCGGCGTCGGCCCGGGCGACGGTGCCGTCGTCCAGCCGCAGGGTCGCGCCGTCGCGGGCCACGATCCCCAGCGTGTCCGAAAAGAAGACCAGCGTGCCGCCGTCGAGCGCCGCGGTCGCCCGCGCGCTCGCCGCGAGCGGGGCCGCCGCGCAGGCCGCCGCCACGAGGACGGCGGCGGCTCGCCCCCGCGGCCCGGCGGCGCGGCGCATCATTGCCCCGGCGGGCGGTTCGGGAACGGGTTGGGACGCGGGGTCGGGAAGCCGCCCGGCGGGGTGACCCGCGGCGCCGGCGCGATGCCGCCCGGCGGGAACGGGTTGGGGTTGAACGGGGTCGGGATCGCGGCCGGCCCGGCCTGCGGGGCGTTGGCGCGGTCGTCCGACCAGCCGTAGACCGTCACCGAGGCCGACTGGGCGTCGGTCTCGCGGACGAAGAACGGGTGGGTCGGCGGCTCGAGGCCGTTCTCGCCGCGCTCGACGGAGTTCCACGAGCCGCGAGTGACCCGGAAGACGAACCTCGTGCCCGAGGCGAAGCGGCGCACCGCCCGGTAGCGCGCGCCGTCGATCCGGTCCAGCTTGATCGCCTGGGGGTTCCAGCCGCTGGCGTCGGTGCTGATGTAGATGTCGGCCTGGAGCGGCGTGTTGGGCGGGACGGTGACCACGAACGAGACCGGCACTTCCTTGCCGGTCAGCGGGATGCCGACGATCTCGGGCGCCGGCTGGACGGTCGACTTGGCGACCGCGTAGGCCTTGACCGCCTGGTACGCCGTGTCGGGCGGCACCTGGTGCGCGGTCAGGTCCAGCTCGACCACCTGCTTGGTGGCCGGGTCGAAGATGGCCCGGGCGAACAGCTTGGCGCGCGGCTGGAGCGTGGTCGGCTTGCCGGTGTCGTAGTCGGCCAGCCGGACGTTGTCGACCACCTTGAACGCGTCGCCGGTGGTGAAGTAGACGTAGCCGCCGCGCACGTCGAGCAGCTGGCCCGAGAAGCGCAGCAGGCTCTGCTGCTGGGCCAGGGTGGGAAGGGCCAGCGCGGCCACGGCCAGCGCGGCGAGGATCGCGAACAGAGAGCGCATCGTCACGGTGAGAACTGGATGTCGAACTGCGGCGTCCACCGCTCGTTCGCGAAGTTGAAGTAGAGGTGCCGGGTCAGGTCGACCTGGACCTGGCGGGCCAGCCGGAAACGGATGTCGCCGGTGAACTGGACCGGCGGCTGGCCGTAGGCGCCCGGCACCGGCGGCGGCCAGTCGTAGAAGCGCTGCAGGCTCAGGTTGAGCGCGAAGTACGGGGTCGGGGTGTAGACCAGCGAGGTCGCGATCTGGCGGCTGGTGGCGAAGCCGCGGAAGATGTTCTGCCCGCCGAACGTGCCGAAGCCGGTGCCGACCGTCTCGCCGTTGAGCGGGTAGGCCGCGAGCTGCTGGCTGCCCCAGAAGTCGCTGGTGTTGTCGACCTCGTAGGCGACGTAGTAGTTGAGGTGCCGCTTGACGTCGGTGCGCGAGAGCGAGGCCCGGCTGTTGGTCTGGTCGACGTGGTGCGGCTCGGAGTACCAGGTCCGCTGCTTGTCGGTGGACAGGCTCAGGCTGAACTGCCCGGGCAGCGGGATGACCGGGGCGTAGAGGTTCGCCCCGGCGTAGTGGTAGACGTTGTCGGGCGGGCCGGGCTGGAGGTTGGGGTAGCCGCCCTCGCCGCGGTAGTCGTGGGCGAAGCCGATCCCGCTGCGCAGCCGGTAGCGGAAGCGCGACGAGAACTGCTTGTGGCCCAGGTAGTTCTCGATCCCGGTCCACGACAGCAGCGCGTTCATGGGGTGCTCGAGGTGGCGCTGGTCGGGGTCGTTCTCGGGGATCTTGAGCAGGTACTGGTAGTAGTTGTCCTCGGTGTAGCTCAGGCCCGAGTGCCGCAGCGCGGCGTTGAGCTGCACTTCGAAGAAGCCGGCCTCGTTGTCGGGCCGGTTGATGATCCCGGCCTGCGCCTCGGAGAGCTGGCCGAAGAAGTGCGTCTCGAGGTTGGGCGAGATGTGCTTGAACGCGACCAGGTTGTACTGGCGCTGCTCCTGGGTCAGCGGGTTGACCGAGGCCACCAGGTAGTCGCGCTGCCAGACGAAGTGCTGGTCGAAGGCCAGGTAGGTGCCGTTGAAGGCGTCGTTGCGGACGTGGAGCGCGCTCAGGCTGTGCTCGGAGCCGTTGAACGGGACCCCCACGTCCAGCCGCGCGCCGGCGAAGGCGTTCTCGTAGAAGTGCGAGTTGGAGGAGAAGTTGACCACGTAGCGCGGGACGGGCAGGAAGACGCCGGCCGTCCGGACTCGCGCCACGTCGAACAGGGCGTCCGTCTTGGGCACGATCCGCACGCCGTTGGCGTAGATGTAGACCCGGTCGCCGGACAGGTTGGGGATGAAGAAGGCGTCGCCGGGCTGCTCGCGGCCGAGCTGCGGGTGGGCGAAGTCCAGCCCGAAGTAGGTCCAGCGGTCGGGCGTCCCGGCCGCGGGCAGGAAGTACGAGCGGTCCAGGTCCGGGTATCCGGCGAAGGCGGCGCCGACCTCGTGCACGGCCGGCCCGTCCAGGCGGACGTCCCCGGCGATCAGGTAGCGGTTGAGCTTGAGGTCCATCGCGAAGGTCTGGCCGCGCACGATCGTGCCGTCCGAGAGCCGGACGCGGACGTCGCCGTCGGCCGTCACGATGAAGCGGTTCGAGAAGTACGCGACCTGCTTGGCCGTGATGTCCAGGCTGGTGGGCGGAGCGGCTGCGGCGCGCGTCATCGCGCTCGCGACGAAGGCGCACACGAGCGCGATGAGGGCGGCGACACGCATACGGGACGGGTCTGTTCCCCCTCCCGGGAGGCACGGTCCTGCGCCGAATGGAACGGAGCAGGCCGAAATGCCGCGAGTACTCGTCCTGGTGATGGACTCCGCCGGCGTCGGCGCGCTGCCCGATGCGGCGGCATACCACGACGCCCCCCGCGCCAACACGATCGGCAACGTCGCCGAGCGCCTGGGCGGCTTGGCCCTGCCGAACTTCGAGCGGCTTGGGACTGGGCCACCTGACCGGGGTCCGCGGGCTCTCCGCCGCCGGCGCCGCCGCTGGCCGCGGTCGGCCGGCTGCGCGAGCGCTCCAAGGGCAAGGACACGATCACCGGCCACTGGGAGATGACCGGGGTCGTGACCGAGGTGCCGTTTCCGACCTACCCGGCCGGGTTCCCGGCCGAGGTGATCGAGGCGTTCACCGCGATCGTGGGCAAGCCGCCGCTGGGCAACGTCGCCGGCCTCGGGCACCGAGATCATCGCCGAAATGGGCGAAGAGCACCAGCGCACCGGCCGGCCCATCCTCTACACGTCGGCCGACTCGGTGTTCCAGGTCGCGGCCCACGAAGAGACCGTTCCCCTCGCGACGCTCTACGACTGGTGCGAGCGGGCCCGAGCCATGCTCGTTCCGCCCCACGAGGTCAACCGGGTCATCGCGCGGCCCTTCGTCGGGTCGCCCGGGAACTACAGCCGCACGCCCGAATCGTAGAGACTACGCGATCCCGCCGCCCCCGACGGTCCTCGACCGGCTCGAAAGCGGTGGTGTACCCGTGCACGCTGTGGGGAAGATTTGTGACATCTTCAGCGGTCACGGCATCGCATCGTCGGTTCGCGTGGCGGACAACGGCGAGGCGATCGACCGCACACTTGCTCTCGCAGCTGCTACGGACCACGGGCTCGTGTTCGTCAACTTGAACGACTTCGACACCAAATTCGGCCACCGCCGCGACGTTCGTGGGTACGGTGAAGCTCTCGTGCGTCTCGACCGCCGGATCCCCGAGCTGATGGCCGGTATCCGTCCCGGCGACGGCCTGATCTTCACCGCCGACCACGGCTGCGATCCGACCCATCCCGGGCAGCGACCACACCCGCGAGTTCGTGCCCTACCTCGAGTACGGCCCGGCGGCGGCCGGGCGCGAGCTGGGCGTGATCGAGGGGCTGGGCTACGTCGGCGACCGGATCGAGGCCCTGCTCGGTTCGAGCGCCCCATGACGGTCGTCGAGCTGATCGGCGAGGCCGCGAGCGCGCGCCCGAGCGCTGGAGCGCGGAAGTCGCCGGTTTCGCCCCGCCCAGGCTGGTATTATCCCACCAAGCGCGCGCATCGACGTCGTGCTGTCGCTCACGATCCTGCTCCTGACCAGCCCGCTGATCGGGCTGTCGCGATGCTCGGCATCCTGGTGGTCAGCGGCGGCAACCCGCTCTACCGCCACGAGCGGGTCGGCCTGGGCGGCCGGCGCTTCCGGATGTTCAAGCTGCGCACGATGGTGCGCGGCGCGCACGCCATGCTGCCGGATCTGCGCCGCTACAGCGAGGTCGACGGACCGGTCTTCAAGATGCGCGACGACCCGCGGCTGCATCCCCTGGGCGCGCTGCTGCGGCGCAGCTCGATCGACGAGCTGCCCAACTTCGTCAACGTGCTGCTGGGCGACATGTCGATCGTCGGGCCGCGCCCGCCCCTGCCCGAGGAGGTCGCGCACTACGACGCCTACGCGCTGCGGCGGCTGGCGGTCAAGCCCGGCGTGACCTGCCTGTGGCAGATCTCGGGCCGCTCGTCGATCTCGTTCGACGAGTGGATGGCGCTCGACAACGTCTACATCGACGAGTGGTCGCCCTGGTACGACTTGGTGATCGTGGCCAAGACGATCCCGGCCGTCGTGCGAGGAGTGGGCGCGCATTAACCCACGCCTCGCGGCTCGTCGCCGACCGGCGCACCCCGCGCCGGCTGGCCCACTCGACGATCATCGTGATGGGCGCGACCCTCGCCTCGACGATGCTCGGGTTCGTGCGCGAGGTCGTCTACGCCAAGTTCTACGGAACGTCGTGGGAGCTCGACGCCTTCCTCGCCGCCTCGGTCGTGCCGACGATCCTGTTCGGGGTCTTCAACGGGGCGCTGGTGACGGCGCTGGTGCCGCTGTTCTCCGACTACGTCAGCACCGAGCGCGAGGAGGACGCCTGGTCGGCTGGCCTCGACCGTGATCGTGATGCTCACCGCGATCCTGGGCGTCGCGGCCGTCGCCGGCGCCTGGCTGGCGCCGTGGTACGTGCCGCTGATCGCGCGCTTTCCGCCCGAGCACGCCGCTGGCCATCGCGATGACGCGCTGGCTGATGCCGACCATCGTGGCGACGAGCCTCTCGGGCGTCGTCGCGGCGCTGCTCAACGCCTACCACCGTTTCGCCGGCGCGGCGCTGCAAGGGTTCGCCGCCAACCTGCTGATCATCGCCTTCGTGTGGTTCGCGCAGCCCACGTACGGCCCGTACGCGCTGGTCTTCGGCGCGGTCGCCGGGACGTTCGCGCAGCTGCTCGTGATGCTGCCCTCCTTTTTGCGCTTGCGGCGCTTCCGGGTCGTGCTGGAGCTGCGCCACCCCGGGCTGCTGCGGCTGGGGCACCTCTTGGCTCCGATCGCGATCGGCTCGGCGGCGGGCCAGATCGCGCTCTTCTTCGACCGCTATTTCGCTTCGAGCCTGAGCGAGGGCACGATCGCCGGGATGAACTACGCGGTCAAGCTCGTGGGCTTTCCGCAGCAGCTCTTCGTGACCGCGATCGCGACGGTGATCTTTCCGCTCTTCGCCAGCCAGTTCGCGAACAAGAACCGCCCCGCGATGCGCAGCAGCGTCTCGACCGGGCTGCGGCTGGTGATCTTCCTGAGCGTGCCGTCGGCCTGGGGCCTGTGCATGCTCGCGGGGCCGATCGTGCAGATCGCTGTTCGAGCGCGGGGCGTTCACGCCCGAAGCGACGGCGCGCTGCGCGCAGCTGCTGCCCTTCGCCGCGGCCAGCCTGCTGGGGCTCGCGGCGAACGTCGTGCTGACCCGCTGCCTGTACGCCTGCGGCGTGGTGCGCACGCCGATCGCGATCGCGGTCGGCGCGGTGGTTCTCAACGTGCTGCTGTCGCTGATCTGGGTCGGCCCGCTCGGCGCGCGCGGCTTGCTGCTGGCCAACGCCGTCTCGCAGAGCGCGCAAACGCTCGCCCTGCTGGCCGTCGTCGCGGACATCCTGGGCGGCTTCGAGTGGCGCGCGATCGGCGTCTCGCTGATCAAGGTGATGGGCTGCTCGGCGGTCATGGGGCTGCTGCTGGCCGCCGTGCAGATCGAGCGGGCTGACGCCCGAGATGACGCCCTTCGCGCGCGCCGCGAACCTGGGCGAGCACCTGCTCTTCGGCGCCGCGGTCTTCATCGGCTTGGCGCGCCTGGTCGACTCGGAGGAGCTGCAGCTGGTGGTCGACACGCTGGTGCGGCGCCGCTCGAGCCACGTCGTACCCTTGCCGTGATCTTTCACCCGATGACGGTCACGCTGCGCCACGAGACGGCCGTGCCGATCGACCTGGTCAGCGCGCTCGTCTACCTGGCCTGCGCGGTCGGCGACCGGCCTGCTGACCCGGCGCCGGCCGGCCTTCGGCGTCGCGGCGCTGCTGGTGCTCGCGCCGTTCGATCTGACCCGCTACGTCGGTCCGACCACGGTCACGACGCTCAAGGCGGCGCTGGTCGGCATGATCGTCGCGCTGCTCGCCGGGCGCACCGACGTCAGCGCCCTGCGGACGTTTCCGGTGCGCGCGATGCTGGTCGCGTTCGGCGCCACCCTGGCGGCGATCGGCCTGAGCGCGCTGCGCGCCGAGCACGGCGGCGAGGTGGTGCGCGAAGCGTTCAAAAACGGCGAGTACCTGGTCTTGTTCCTGGTCGCGGCGCTCGCGTACGCGACCGATCCCGACGACCGGCCCTTCTGGCGCGCGGTCGAGATCGCGGTCGTCCTGGTCGCCCTCTCGGCGCTGGCCGAGTACGTGGTCGGCGCGCACAACGGGATCTTTCTGGGCGCGCACCATTCCTTTCCGCGCATCGCGGGCGCGCTCGAAGGGCCCAACCAGCTCGCCGGCTATCTCGACGTCGCCATTCCGGTGCTGGTCGCGCGCGCGCTGGTCCACCGCGACCGCGCTGCTGGGGGCGGTGATCGCGCTGGCCGCCCTGGTCGACCTGCTGACCCTCTCCCGGGCGGGCGTGATCGCCGCGGTGCTCGGCGTCGCGGCGGTCTTCGTGATCCTGCGCCCGCCCGGCAAGCTCGCGCTGCGCTTCGCCGCCGGGGTGGTCGCGGTTGGGCTGGCAGTGGTCGTCCTGGCGCCGCGGGTCGGCGTCCCGGTCGGCTATTTCTCGCTCGACCAGTCGCCGCAGGTCGCCGACCACCTGGCCAACCGGGCCCAGCTCTGGCACGCCGCGCTCGCGCTCTGGCACCGCTCGCCGATCGTCGGCAACGGGGCCGGCAACTACGAGCTCGACCTGGCCGAGGTCGGGCTGAACGGGGTGCGCACGCACGCCAACAGCCTCTACCTGCAGAGCTTGGCCGAAGGCGGCATCGTCGGGCTGCTGGCGACGGTCGGGTCGTTCGCGGTGACGATCGTGCTGCTCGCGCGCAGCGGCGTGCGCCGGCCGCTCGTCGTCGGCGCGCTCGGCGCGACGGTGGCCCTGGCGGCGCACCAGATCGGCGACGACCTGTTCTTTTTCCCCAAGGTCGCCAGCGCGTACTGGCTGGTGGTCGGGGTCGCGATCGCCGAGATCGCGGCGCGCCGGCTGTTCGAGCAGCGCCGCGCCGAAGCCAACGCGCCGGTGCGAGCGGCCGGCTGGTGAACGCCGTCCCGCAGCGGGTCGCGCTCGTCACGCCGTTCTTCGGGCGCGACCTGAGCGGCCGCAAGGAGCGCTACGCGTTCGCCTACGCGACCCACCTCGCGCTCGAGCAGGTCGCGGTGGAGGTCATCACGACCACCGCGACGCCGGGCGCCGCCGACGCCAATTTCTTCCACAGCGGCACGGACCTGAGCGAGAACTTTCCCGTCCACCGCTTCCGGGTCGAAGCGCCGGACCGGGTCGCCCACGCGCGGGCGGTGCTGGCGGTGGAACGCGACGCGCGCGAGGGCGCGGGGCGCGAGCGCGCGCTGGTCGACGAGCGGCTGCGCAGCGCCGACCTGCTGGCGCACGTGTCGGCGACCGCCGACCGCTACGACGCGTTCGTGTTCCTCGACGCGCTGGCGCCGACGACCGTGCGCGGCATCGCGCAAGTGGCCGAGCGCGCGATGGTGCTGCCGCTGCTCGACGACGAGCCGCTGGCCCGGGTGCCGGCGGTCGCCCAGGCGCTGGCCAGCGCGCGCACGGTCCTGTGCACGACGCAGGGCGAGGCGGCGCTGGTGGCCGGGATGTTCGGGCCGGCGGTGAGCGCCCGCACGCGCCTGATCGGCCTGGCCGTCGACCGCATTCCGGCCGCCGAGGCGGAGATGGAGCGCGTCCGGCGGGCCCGGCGGGGTCGCCCCTACGCGCTCGTGCTGGGCCGCGATCCGAACGCCCTGGCCCGCCTGCGCGCGGCCGGACTCGACGCGGTCGACCTGGCCGAGGTGAGCGAGCGCGAGCGCGCGGCCACCTTCGCCTGCGCGCGCGCGGTCGTCGTGACCGGGGACGGGCTGGGGTTCGCGCCCGAGGTCGTCGAGGCGTGGGCCTACGGCAAGGCCGTGCTCACCTCGGAGCGCTCGCCCGGCGCGGCGGCGCTGGTGCGCGAGTCCGGCGGCGGGCTGGTGGTGCCGGCCGGCTGGCCGGCGGCCGGCGTGCTGCCCGGCGACGGCGAGCTGGCCGAGCTGGCCCGCGCCGGGGCGGCCTGGGTCGACCGCTCGGGCGGCTGGCGGCGGGTCGCGAGCCGGACCTCCGAGGCGGTCGACGCGCTCCTCGCGCTCGACGACGGCCGCTCGCGCGACGCGCTGCTGGCCCAGGTCGCCTACCTCTACCCGCAGGTGCAGCGGCAGCGGCGCCTGATCGACGCGATGCGCTTGAGCCGCTTCTGGTCGCTGCGCGAGGGCTGGTTCGCGGTGCGGCGGCGGCTCGGCATCGGGCCGGCCGAGGACCCCGTCCGGCTGCCCGAAGCGGACGACCGCGCGGCCGAGCTTGCCGCGCTGGGCGACCCGTACCAGCTCTTCCGCGAGCACCACCGCCTGCGGCGCGAGGACGTCGAGCGGATGCGCGCCACGGCGCGCTTTCTGCCGCGCAAGACCGCGTTCGGGCTGGCGATCGACGCGCGCGGTCACGGCGCGGACGGGCTGCGCGCGACGATCCGCTCGCTCGTCGACCAGGTCTACGAGCACTGGAGCGCGTCGATCGTCGTCAGCACGGGCGAGGACGGCGTGCCCGGGCCCGACTTCGCCGCGCTGGCCGCCGAAGACCCGCGGGTCAGCGTCGTCGCCGCGTTCGACGACCGGTTTCCGGGCGCCGACGTGGTCGGCATGCTCGAGCCGCACGACCGGCTCGAGCCGCAGGCGCTGTTCGAGTTCGCGCTGGCGTTCCAGGACGACGTCGACGTCGTGTACTGCGACGAGGACCGCATCGACAAGCGGGGCGTCGTGGGCCAGCCCTGGTTCAAGCCCGACTGGTCGCCCGAGACCCTGCTCACGCGCGACTACATCGGCCACACCGGCCTGATCCGGCGCGCGCTGATCGAGGAGGTCGGCGGGGTGCGCGAGGTGCTCGCGACGGCCGGCTGGTACGACGCGCTGCTGCGGGTCACCGAGCGCAGCGAGCGGGTCGCGCACATCGCCCAGGTGCTCTACCACCGCCACGCCGCCAACGGCATCGCGCTGCCCGACATGGCGCTCGCGGTCGAGGTCGCCCTGCGCCGGCGCGGCGAGAGCGCGACGGTCGTGCCGGGCGACGGCGGCCTGGACGTGCGGTTCGCGGTGCCGGGCGACGAGCAGGTGTGCGTCATCATCCCCACCCGCGACCGGGCCGAGCTGCTCGGCCCCTGCCTCGAGTCGCTCTTCGGGCGCACGGCGTACCGCGCGTTCGAGGTCCTCGTGGTCGACAACGGCAGCCGCGAGCAGCGCACCCACGACCTGCTCGCGGAGTGGGAGCGGCGCGAGCCGGGCCGCTTGCGGGTCCTGCGCGACCCCTCGCCGTTCAACTACTCGCGGCTCAACAACGAGGCCGTGCGGGCGACCGACGCGCCCTACGTGATGATGCTCAACAACGACACCGAGGTCGTGGCGCCGGACTGGCTGGAAGCGATGCTGGGCCAGGCCCGCCGGCCGGGCATCGGCGCGGTCGGCGCGCTCCTGCTGTACGGCGACGGCTCGGTCCAGCACGGCGGCGTCGTGCTGGGCATCCTGGGCCTGGCCGGTCACGCGCACCGCTTCCTGCCGGGGAACTCGGCGGGCTACCACGGCGGGCTGCGCTTCGACACCAACTACCTGGCGGTCACCGGCGCCGCGCTGCTCGTTTCAAAGCGGGCCTACGAAGAGGTCGGCGGCCTGGACGAAGAGCTCGCGGTCTCCTACAACGACGTGGACTTCTGTTTGAAACTGCGGCGGGCGGGCTATCGCAACGTCTTCGTGCCGCGCGCGAAGCTGTACCACTACGAGTCCAAGAGCCGGGGCGGCGACGACACGCCGGCCAAGGTCGCGCGCGCCATGCAGGAGGTCGGCACGATCCGCAGCCGCTGGCCCGCCTGGGCCGTGCGCGACCCCTACTACAACCCCAACCTCACCGCCGACGCGGAAGACTTCGGGCTGCGGCTGTGATCGAAAGCGAAATGGCCCTGGAGACGGCCGCGACCGCCGGCGCCGTCTCCCACGCCCGCGTCGCCCGGCATGCCGGGATCACCTTCGCCGGCACCATGGTGGCCAACGTCTGCAACTACCTGTTCTACGTTCTGGTCACGCGCACGATCGGGGTGGAAGCGTACGGAACGTTCTCGTCGATCGTCGCGGTCGTGCTGATCCTGTCCGCGCCGGCGCTCATCCCGCAGATGGTCGTGGCGAAGCTCGCGACGGATTTCTCGCGCGACGCGAACCGGCTCGCGGGGCTGGTGCACGCGGTGGACCGCATCGCGCTGACGATCTCGCTGGGGGCGGGGTTCGTGCTGATCGCCCTCTCGGTGCCGCTGGCGGGATTTCTCCACGTCGCCGACCCGCTGCTGGTGACGTTCGCCGGCCTGTCGCTGATCGGCGCGGTGGCGCTGCCGTTCCTGCGCGGGGTGCTGCAAGGAACCTCGCGCTTCGGCGCGTTCGCGCTCTCGAACGTCGCCGAGAACTTCGGCCGGGCGCTGTTCGCGCCGGTGTTCGGCCTGGTCGCCGGCGTTCGCGGGGCGCTGGCCGGCATGGCGCTCGGCTACACGGCGGCCGCCGCCTACACCTATTTCGCCGGCCGGGCGCACCGCCGCGGGGTCAGCATCCCGTTCTCGCTGCGGACCGTGGCGCGGACGTCGGCGGCGGTCGCGCTGGCGGTCGTCTGCCTCAACGTCCTGCTGCTCTACGACGTCATCCTGGCGAAACGCTATCTGGACGCCTACACGGCGGGGCTCTACGGCGCCGCGGCGCTCGCGTCGCGCGCCCTCTACGCCGCGATCGCGTTCGTGCCCACGGTGCTGCTGCCGCAGGCCGCCGAGCGCGCCGCGCGCGGCGAGCGGACGCGCTACCTGTTCCTGCAGGCGCTCGGGCTGGCGGCGCTCATCGCGTGCGCGGCGATCGGGTTCTACGCGCTGTTCCCCAACTTCGTGATCACCGTGATGGCCTCGCGCAAGTTCGCGCGCGCCGCGGCGTTCCTGCTGCCGTTCGTCTACGCGATCGCGATGCTGGCGCTGGCGAACATCACCGCGACGTACAACATCGCGCGCGGGCGGATGCGCTTCGTGTTCCCGCTCGCCTGCGTGCTGGTCGGCGAGGTCGTCACGGTCGTGCTCAGGCACCGCAGCGCGGCCGATCTGCTGCAAACGATCGCGATCGGTCACACCATCGCTTTCCTCGCCTGCACCGTCTCGCTCGGCAAGGGCCCCGCGGCCAAGCCCGAGCCGGCGCTCGCATGAGGCGCATCGCCATGATCGGGGCCGGCTACGTCGGCTTGGTGAGCGCCGCCTGTTTCGCCGAGCTCGGCAACGAGGTCGTGTGCGTCGACAACGACGCGGCCAAGGTCGCGCGCCTGGCGGCCGGCGAGATTCCGTTCTTCGAGCCGTCGCTGGGCGAGATGGTCGCGCGCAACGTCGCGGCCAGGCGGCTCTCGTTCACGACCGACGCCGCGGCCGCGGTGCGCGGGAACGACCTCATCTTCATCGCGGTCGGTACGCCGATGCGGGCGGACGGCCACGCCGACCTGAGCGCCGTGCGGGCGGTCGCGCGCGCGATCGGGCTCGCTTTGAACGGGCCCAAGATCGTCGTCTCGAAGTCGACCGTGCCGGTCGAGACCGGCGAGCTGATCTCGTCGCTCATCCGCGAGCACGCGGCGGCGGACCACCCGGTCAGCGTCGTGAGCAATCCCGAGTTCCTGCGCGAAGGCTCGGCGGTGCGCGACTTCCTCGAGCCGGACCGGGTCGTGATCGGAACCGGCGACCCGGCCGCCGAGCGCGCGCTGCGCGACCTGTACGCGCCGCTCGAGGCGCCCATCGTCGTCACCGACGTGCGCACCTCGGAGATGATCAAGTACGCCGCGAACGCCTTCTTGGCGACGAAGATCTCGTTCATCAACGAGATCGCGAACATCTGCGAGCTGGTCGACGTCGACGTGCGCGCGGTGTGCCGCGGCATCGGCTACGACGAGCGGATCGGGACGCGCTTCCTCAACCCGGGGATCGGCTACGGCGGCTCGTGCTTTCCCAAAGACGTGCGCGCGCTCGAGCAGATGGCGGCCGAACGCGAGTATCCCGCGCCGCTGCTGCACGCCGTCGAGACGGTCAACCGGCGCCAGGTCGAGCGCACCGTCGCCAAGCTCGAGCGCGAGCTCGGCGGGCTGAGCGGGCGCGTCGTGGCGGTCTTGGGCCTGGCGTTCAAGCCGGATACCGACGACATCCGGTCCGCGCCGGCGCTGGCCATCATCGAGCGCCTGCTCGAGCGCGGCGCGCTGGTCCAGGCCCACGATCCGGTCGCGAACGCCGCCGCCGGGGCCGCGCTGCGCGGCGCCGTCCGGCTGTACGACGACATGTACGCGTCGCTCGCGGGCGCCGATGCGCTGCTGCTGGCGACGGAGTGGAACCAGTTCCGCTCGCTGGACTTCCCGCGCTGCGCCCGGGCGATGCGGGGCGACCTCGTGCTGGACGGCCGCAACATCTTCGATCCGCGCAACGTGCGGGCGGCGGGTTTGCGGTACGTCGGCGTCGGGCGCGCCGGGCGGCCGCCGGCGCAGGCCGCCGCGGCGGCCGACGGCTACCGGGCGGCGGCCGCGGAGCGGAAGTAGTCGAGCGTGCGGCCCACGCCCTGCTCGAGCGAGATCGCCGGCTCCCAGCCGAGCAGCGCGCGCGCGCGGCTGATGTCGGGCCGCCGGCGGGTCGGGTCGTCCGGCGGAAGCGCGCGCTCGACGACGCGCAGCTCCACGCCGGCCAGCCGGGCCGTCACCGCGGCGAGCTCGAGGATCGTGTACTCGGCGGGATTGCCGAGGTTCACGACCTCGCCGGCCAGCCCCGGCCGCGTCGCCAAGCGCGTGATGCCCTCGACGAGGTCGTCGACGTAGCAGAAGCTGCGCGTCTGCGAGCCGTCGCCGTACACGGTGAGCGGCTCGCCGCGCAGCGCGGCGACGCAGAAGTTGGGCACCACCCGCCCGTCGCCCGCGCCGATGCGCGGGCCGTACGTGTTGAAGATTCGCATGACGCGCGCGTCGATGCCCAGCTTGCGAACCGCCGTCGTCACGTACGCCTCGCCGAACCGCTTGGACTCGTCGTAGCACGACCGGATGCCGACCGGGTTGACGTTGCCCCAGTACGTTTCGCGCTGCGGGTGCTCGAGCGGGTCGCCGTAGCTCTCGCTGGTGGACGCGTACAGCAGCCTGCCGCCGGCGGCGCGCGCGCAGGCCACGGCGTGCATGGTGCCGACCGCGTTCACCGCCAGCGTCTCGAGCGCGAGCCGCTCGTAATGGACCGGCGAGGCCGGCGAGGCCAGGTGCAGCACGACGTCGGGCCGCCGCAGCGCGCCGTCCAAGCCGGCGGTCCAGCCGTCCCACGGCTGCGCGACGTCCGCGCGCACGAGCGTGAAGCGCTCGCTCGCGCGCGCGGCCGCGAGGTTCCGCTCGTCACCGGTCGCGAGGTTGTCGATCCCGACGACGGTCCAGCCGTCGCGCAGGAGCCGGTCCGCGACGTGCGAGCCGACGAACCCCGCGGCGCCGGTGAGGTACGCGAGCACGGGCTATAGGGTGAACCCGGCGGAGGCGGCGTCGCGGTGGAACATCTTGACCGTGTCGAGCGAGTACTCGTCGAGGTCCTTGCCGACCAGGCTGAGCTTGGCCAGGATGTCGTGCGTCGCGGTGATGACGTGGACGCCGGCGGCGTCGGCCTGGAACACGTTGAGCAGCTCGCGCGGGCTGGCCCAGATCAGCTCGACGTTCGGCACGCTCTCGCAGATCTTGGCGGCGCGCGTCATCATCGGCACGGGATCGCGGCCCGTGTCGGCGATGCGCCCCGCGAACACCGACACGTAGGCGCCCGCGGTGCCCCGCAGCGCCGCGACCGTGCTCTCCACCTGCCGCTCGGTCATCAGGGCGGTGACGTTCACCTTCACGCCCGTCGCGGGTGAGCTCGCGGACGAGCTCGTCGGTGGAGTTGCGCTGCGTGTCGGTGACCGGGATCTTCACGTACACGTTCTCGCCCCAGCTCGCGAGCTTGCGCGCCTGGCGCAGCATCTCGGCCGCGTCGTCGGCGAACACTTCGAACGAGATCGGGCGCCCGCCCACGATCTCGAGCGCGCGCCGCCCGAACGTCTCGTAGTCGGTGATGCCCGCTTTGTGCATGAGCGTCGGGTTGGTGGTGAAGCCGGCGATGCGCGGGTCCGCGGCGAGCTTCGCGATGCCGTCGAGATCGGCGCCGTCGGCGAAGAGTTTGACCCGCAGGGCGTCGGCTGAGACGGTGTCGGGCGAAGCGTCGAGTTGGTGCATGCTGCTCCTGGAGTCGTGGATGATCCAGCGCGCCGCTTCGAGGACCGAAGCGACGCGCGCGTCGGGGGCGACGGACGCGGCGCGTTCCGCGTACCCGCGGTCGACGAGAACCGTTCGGCAGCCCGCCGCCGAGCCGGCTTCGATGTCGCGCCAGCGGTCTCCGACCAGGTAGCTGCGGGCGAGGTCGATCTCGTGCCGCGCGGCGCCGGTCGTGAGCAGCCCGGGCTTGGGCTTGCGGCAGGCGCAGCCGTCGGCGTCGTCGTGCGCGCAGACGAGCACGTCGTCGAGCGGCAGCTCGTCGCGCAAGCGCCGCGTTGATCGCGTCGACGGTCGCGCGCGGCGTCGTTCCGCGCGCGACGTCGGGCTGGTTCGTGACGACGACGAGCGCGAACCCCGCGGCGCGCAGCTCGCGCAGCGCGTCGCCGGCGCCCGGCGAGACCACCAGGTCCGTCGGGATTCCGGCCGGCGGGTACGGCTTGCCGTCGCGCACGACCGGCTCGTTCAGACCCCGTCGCGGTCGAGGAACACCGCCGGCCGCATCAGACGGGCTGCGGCGCCGCTACGCTCTCCCACTTCGTCGCGCGCGCCTTGAGCGCGGGGTGCGAGACGATGCAGTGCCACACGACGCCTTGGAACGCTTCGGAGTGCGGCGTGACGTGCGCGTGGTTGACGGTCGGAATGATCACCGCGGCGTCGGCTTCGCGCGCGGTGTACCCGCCGTCGCGGCCGACGATGCCGAGCACCGTCGCGCCGACCTCCTTCGCGTACTGGACGGCGCGCACGAGGTTCGGGCTGACGTTGCGCTCGAGGCTGCCGCCGCCGACCGAGAAGACGAGGATCGCGTCGCCGCGGCGCAGCTTGCTGACCTCGAGCCAGGCGGCGAACGTCGTCTCCCAGCCTTCGTCGTTGGTGCGCGCGGTCAGCTCGGAGACGTTGTCGGTCGGCGCGTAGGCCTCGATTCCGACCAGCTTGCGAAAGTCGTTGACCGCGTGCGAGGCGTTGCCCGCGCTGCCGCCGACGCCGAGGATGAAGAGCCGGCCGCCGCGCGCGCGGACGGCGGCGAGCGCGGCGACGACGCGCTCGACCGCGTCGGCGTCGATGGCGGAGACGATCTCGCTCGCCTCGGCGAGAAAGGTGGCGACGAAGCTCATGCTGCTCGGGGTGTCCTCAGGTTGTGGCGAAGGAAGCGCTCGGTTTCGGCCAGTCCTTCCGGCGAACCGATCTCGTACCAGCGCTCCGAAACCGGTAAGGCGCGCAGCGTTCCCCGAGCCGCCATGCGCGCGGTGAACTTCGCCGAGATCGACGGGCGCATCGGCGGGAAACGCCGGCGAACGCGCCCGCCCGGAAGGCATTGATCCCGTAGTCGATATGCGTCATGCGTACCCGGCGGGAGCCTGCTTGTCGTACACGGCGACACGCTCGCCGATCAACGCGAACGTTGCTTCGGCTCCCAGCGGTCGTCGTTGCGGAAACACCGTCATCACGCCTTCGTACGGCGCGCGC
This sequence comes from Vulcanimicrobiota bacterium, assembly GCA_963784655.1. Taxonomy (GTDB): domain Bacteria; phylum Vulcanimicrobiota; class Vulcanimicrobiia; order Vulcanimicrobiales; family Vulcanimicrobiaceae; genus Vulcanimicrobium. The sequence continues at coordinate 283,725 of CAWASO010000025.1, read as the reverse complement.
AAGCGCGTCCGCGACGGCGGCGGGCGAAGCGAGCCAGCAGCGCGTCCCCGTATACCGTCAGGAACGCGTCGCCCAGCAGCGGCAGCGCGCGGATGACGGCGCCGCCGGTGCCGCGCGGCGCGGCCGTCGTCGTCGCTGTACGCGATGCGCAGCCCGAACGCGCGCGCCGTCGCCGGCGAACTCGCGGATGCGATCGCCGCGGTAGCCGGTCAGCAGGACGACGTCGCCGGCGCCCGAGCGCTGCAGCCAGCGCAGCTGGTGCTCGAGGAACGGCACGCCCGCGACGGGCAGAAGAGCCTTCGGCAGGTCGCCGGCGAGCGCGGCGACGCGGGTCCCTTTGCCGCCGCACAGGATCGCAACGGGAATCATCGCGCGGCTCTTCACGCACCGCTCGCCCGCTACCCGCCGGAGAAGAAGCGCCGCGCGTCGAAGGCGGCCGGACATGACCAGGGATACGATCGGCACGATCGCCGAGGAGACGTTTGCCGTTCCGCGCTTCGCGCAAGCGTACCGGACCTGCCCGATGTGCCGGGCGGACGAAGTCCAGTACGAGTTCGCGGTCGACGGGGTCGCGATCTCGCGCTGCAGCGCCTGCGCCCTGCACTTCGCCAACCCGGTCCCCGCGCGCGTGCCCGCCGCCCCGGCGGACGCGCGCACCCAAGCGGCGTACGCCGCGATGCTCGCGTTCGCGCAGCGCTATCTCGGCCGCGCGCCGCGCAGCGTCCTGATCGTCGACGGCGGCTGCGTGCCGGCCGACCCCGGCGCGGCGGTCGTGCGCGCGGACGCGCTCGGCGGCCAGTCCCGCTACGACCTCGTCGTCGCGTTCGACGTGCTCGAGCGCGACCCCGACCCGCTGGCCCTGGCCGAGCGCCTGCGCGGTTTGGTCGGCGAGGACGGTGCGCTGCTCGTCGCCACGCCCTCGCTCGACTCGCGGGCCGCGCGCCGCGCGCGCGCGGCGTGGCCCGCGCTGCGCTCCAAGGCGGCCTGGTGGCTGAGCGCGGACACGCTGCAGCTGCTGCTCACTCGGGCCGGGTTCGGCGACTTCGCCACCGTCGTCGACGCGCAGGACATCGGGCGTGCCGGCGATCCGGCCGTGCGCGCGTTCTTCGACGCCCGGGTCGCGCTCGTCGCGCGGCCGGTCGAGCGAAAGCCGGGCCACCGGCTCTCGGTCGTGATCCCGGTCTACAACGAGGCCGCGACCTGCGGCGAGCTGATCGACCGCGTGCTGGCTAAACAAATCCCCGGGGTGGAGATCGAGGCCGTCGTCATCGAGTCGAACTCGACCGACGGCTCGCGCGCGATCGTCGAGCGGTACCAGAGCCACCCGCGGGTGCGGCTCCTGCTCGAGGACCGGCCGCGCGGCAAGGGGAGCGCGGTGCGGCGCGGCTTCGAGCTCGCGACCGGCGAGGTGATCCTCATCCAGGACGCCGACCTCGAGTACGACGTCAACGACTACGACCAGCTCGTCGAGCCGCTCTTCGCGCTGCGGCGCTGCTTCATCCTGGGCTCGCGGCACGGCGCGAGCGGCGACGGCTGGAAGATCCGCAAGTTCGACTCGATGCCGCTGCTCGGCTCCATCATGAACGTCGCGCACCTGAGCCTGCTCCAGCTGTTCAACGGGCTCTACGGCACCAAGCTGTTCGATCCGTTCACGATGTTCAAGGTGTTCCGCTCGGACTGCCTGTTCGGCTTGTTCTTCGAGTGCAACCGCTTCGATTTCGACTACGAGATCGCGTGCAAGCTGATCCGCCGCGGCCACCACGTCATCGAGATCCCGGTGAACTACCGCTCGCGCTCGTACGCGGCCGGGAAGAAGACGCGCTTCTTCGCCGACCCGCCGCAGTGGGTCCGGGCGATGCTGCGCCTGAAGACCGTGCCGCTCTATCGCTTCCCGTCCGAGCCGCTCCCCGCAGACGCGACGACCGGGCCCAAGACGCTCGCGTAACGCGCGGGTCCGACCTTGGTTTTCAGCAGCGAAGTCTTCCTCTTCGTCTTTCTTCCCGCTGTCCTGGCGGCGTACATGGCCGTCCGGCCGAGCTGGGCGAAGAACGCGGTCCTCGTCGTCGCCAGCCTGCTGTTCTATTCCTGGGGCGAGACGCGCTACGTCGCGCTGATCCTGGGCTCGGCGCTGGTGAACTACGGTTTCGGCCTGGGCCTCTCGCGCCTGCCCGACGCGCTGGCGAAACAGCGCCGCGCGCTGCTCGGGATCGCGGTCGCGGTCGACCTCGCGGTGCTCGTCTTCTTCAAGTACTCCAACTTCCTGGCCGACAACTGGAACTTCGCGCTGGGCAGCCGGATCGGCCGCGAGGTCGCGCTATCGCAGGTCTACCTGCCGCTCGGGATCTCGTTCTTCACGTTTCACGCGATCTCGTACGTCGTCGACGTCTACCGCCGCACGTCGGCCGCGCGCAAGAACCCGCTCGAGGTCGTGCTCTACTTCGTGTTCTTCCCGCAGCTGATCGCGGGCCCGATCATCCGCTACAAGGACATCGCGGGGCAGCTCTCGCGCCACCAGGTTACGGTCGACGACTTCGCCGAGGGCGTGCGGCGGTTCGTGGTGGGGCTGGCGAAGAAGGTGCTGATCGCGAACGTCCTGGGGAGCGCGGTCGACCGCATCTTCGCGACCCCGCCGGCCGGGATTCCGCAGTGGATGGCGTGGTTCGGGATCGCCGCCTACACCCTCCAGATCTACTTCGACTTCTCCGGCTACTCCGACATGGCGATCGGTCTGGCCCGGATGTTCGGGTTCCGGCTGCTCGAGAACTTCGACTTCCCGTACATCTCCGGCTCGATCCAGGAGTTCTGGCGGCGCTGGCACATCTCGCTCTCCCGCTGGTTCCGCGACTACCTGTACATCCCGCTGGGCGGCAACCGGGTCTCGCCCTGGCGCGTCTACGCGAACCTCGTCCTGGTCTTCTTTTTGTGCGGGCTCTGGCACGGGGCGAAGTGGACGTTCGTGATCTGGGGCATGCTGCACGGGCTGTTTCTGGTGCTCGAGCGCGTCGGCTGGCTGCGCCGCGTGACGGCGACGCCGGTGCTTCGCCACGTCTACGTGCTGGCCGTCGTCGCTTTCGCGTGGGTGTTCTTCCGGGCCGACTCGCTCGCGTACGCGCTCGGCTATCTCGGCGCGCTGGTCCGCCCCGCGGCGCAGCCGGTGCTGACCGCCGATGTCGTCAGCCATCAGGCGCTGTTCACGCTGCTGGTCGGCTGCTGGTTCGCCACGCCCGTCACCGCGCGGGCGGTGGAGCGCGCCCGCACCGCGCTGCTGGCCCCGGCGCGCGCGGCGCTGGTGCAGGGCGCGGTCGTCGCCGGCGTCTGCGCGCTGCTGGTGCTGTCGGTCGCCGCGCTGGCCGCAGGAACCTACAACCCGTTCATCTACTTCCGCTTCTGATGCTCGCTCGCGGAGCGGCCTGCGCCGCACTCATCGCGGCACTCGCCGCCGGTCCCGCGCCGGGCGCCACGCTGTCGATCGACTCGTTCGACGGCGGCCCGCCGCCGGGCGCGGCGCCGTTCGTGCAGCACCGCGGCGGGGACGTGCGCATGACCGGCTGGGCGGTCGGCGGGAGCGCTCCGCCGTTCCGGCCGCTCGCCGGCGTGCACGTCCTCGTCGACGGGCGAACCGTGACCGACGTCGCCTACGGCGCCCGGCGCGACGACGTGGCGCACAACCTGGGCGCCGTCACCGACGCCCACGTCGGCTACAGCGCGCGCTTCGCGAGCGATGAGTTCAGCGCGGGACGGCACACGATCACGTTCCAGTGTGGAGCGCAGGCCGGACGCTGGCTCCCCTGCGGGCCGGCGATCGCGATCGACGTCGTTCCGGGCGGAACGGCGCGGTGACGGCCCGCCGCGCGAACCTGCTGCTGAGCCTGCTGTTCGCCCTGGCGGTTGCGCTGCCGGGGCTGGCGATGCTGGCGGCGGGCGGGCGCGCCGACGTGCCGTTCCTGCACTTCACCGAGCAGCGGCTGCCGACGCCGTTTCCGAGCTGGAGCCTCCCCGGGCTGGCGAGCGGAGGGTACCGCCGCGCCTTCGAGAGCGCGTTCGGCGACGCGCTGCCGGGCCGGTCGCACCTGGTCGAAGACTACGACGCCATCCGTTTCTCTCGGCTTCGGCGACAACACGTCACCCGGCGTGGTGCGCGGCCGCGACGGGTGGCTCTTCCTCGCCGAAGACCGCGACGCCCGAGAATGGGCCGCCCGCGCGGACGACCGCGACATCGCCTACGTCGCCAACGTCTTTCAGGCCCGCGCGCTGTGGTGCCGCGCGCACGGGAGCCGGTACGTCGTTCTGATCGCGCCGGACAAGAGCACGATCTACTCGGATCTGCTGCCGGCCGGGTTTCCGCAGCCCCGGCCCAGCGGCATGGAGCGTGTGCTGCGGGCGCTGCACGACCGCGGCGTCCCGGCGGTCGATGCCCGCCCGGCGATGGCGGTGGCGCGGGCAGGTGGCCTCGCGTACTCGCGCGGCGACACGCACTGGACCGAGCGCGGCGCGTACGCCGCGTACCGCGCGACGATGCAGGTGCTGCGCCCGATGGGGATCGCGGACCGGGTTCCGTTCGACCGCCTGCGGTTCGTCGACGTCAGCCGCGCGAGCGACCTCTTCGGGAAATCCGGCGTCGGCACGCTGCTTGCCGACCGCCAAGTCGACGCCATGGTCCCCGCCCGCTCGCACGATGAAACGCTCGCGGTCGATCCGTACGCGTCGGATCCGGATCTGGGGCAGTTCCAGCGGGTGCGCACGTCGGTCGAAGACGCGTCGCTGCCGACCGCCGTCGTCTTCGGTGACTCGTTCTCGTGGCGGCTGCAGAAGTTCATCGCCGAGGACTTCCGCCATACGACGTACCTGCACTATCCCGGCACCGACGACGGCTTGCAATTCAACGAGCACGTCATCGCGGCCGAGCACCCGACGATCGTCATCCAAGAGCTCGTCGAGCGGTACATCCGGCACGAATGGCAGGAGTAACCGTTCGAAACGCGATCGAGCGCCGCGCGAACCTGCTGCTGATCGTGCTGTTCGCCGTCGCGGTCGCGCTGCCGGGGCTGGCGATGCTGGCGGCGGGCGGGCGCGCCGACGTGCCGTTCCTGCACTTCACCGAGCAGCGGCTGCCGGCGCCGTTTCCGCCCTGGGAGCGCGGCGCGATGACGAGCGGCGCGTACGGCCGAGATTTCGAGAGCGCGTTCGGCGACGCGCTGCCGGGCCGCTCGCACCTGGTCGAAGGCTACGACGCAATCCGCTATTACGGCTTCGGCGATACGACCACGCCGGTCATCGTCCGCGGCCGGGACGGCTGGATGTTCGCGTCGGAGGACCGCGACTACCGCGCGCTGGGCGGCAGCTCGCCGACGACGGCGATATCGGCTACGTGGCGCAGATCTTCGCGCAGCGCGCGCGCTGGTGCCGAGCGCACGGCGCGACCTATGTGGTCTTCTTCGCGCCCGACAAGAGCACGATCTATCCCGAGGAGCTCCCCGCGGACTTTCCGCAGCCGGCTCGCTCGGCGATGACCCGCGTGCTGGCCGCGCTGCGCGCCGCCGGCGTCACGGCGGTGGACGTCCGCCCCGCCATCAGCGCGGCGAAACCGCAGGGCCTCGTCTACTCCAAGGGCGACACGCACTGGACCGACATCGGCGCGTACGCCGCGTACCGAGCCGTCGCCGAGGCATTGCGCGGGAGCGGCTTCACCGACCGCGTCCCCGCCGGCGCGATGCGCATGCAAGTCGCGTACCGGCGCGGCGACTTCTACGCGCAAGAGGGCGTCGACTGGTTCGAGCAGGACCGGCAGCTCGACGCCGTCTTCGCGGCGCGCGCGCACAACGTCCGGCCGCAGCCCGATCCCTACGCCGGCGACCCCGATCTCGCGCAGTTCTCGGTGGAGCGGAGCGTGAACGCGAGCGCTGCGGGGTCCGCGCGCGATCCTCTTCGGCGACTCGTTCTCGTGGCGGCTCCACAAGTTCTTCGCCGAGGATGTCGGGACGCTGACGACGCTGCGCTATCCGACGCGCTTCGACGACGGCCTGCAGTTCAACGAGCACGCGATCGCCACCGAGCACCCGCGCTTCGTGATCCAAGAGGTGATCGAGCGGCACCTCGCTCACCCCATGCAGGAGTAGCCGCTAGGACTGCGCGATGACCTGCGTGCCGAAGGAGTCGAAGCGCAGCCGCACCTCGACCAAGCCGGCTTCGCGCATGGCGTGGCGCAGTGCGACCTTGTCCTCGGCGTAGAACATCAGGAAGCCGCCGCCGCCGGCCCCGATCACCTTGCCGCCCAGCGCGCCGTGCTTGCGCGCGAGGTCGTAGCAGTCGTCGATGTGCGAGTTCGACATCCCGCCCGAGCGCTTGCGCTTGAGCTCCCAGTGCTCGTGCATCAGCGCGGCGAAGCCGCGCAGGTCGCCGCCCTCGAGCGCCCGGCACGAATCCAGGCCGATCTGCTTCACCCGGTGCAGGTTCTCGATCATGGCCGCATCGCTGGACTTGGTGCGGTCGTTCTGGTCCTTGAGAATGGCCGATGCGGAGCGGGTGTAGCCGGTGAAGAACAGGACCAGGTTGTCTTCGAGGTTGGTCAGCGTCTCGTCGCTCGCGGCCAGCGGCCGCACGTCGACTTTCCCGTCCGGGTTGAACGTGAAGCACGTGACGCCGCCGAACGCCGCGATGTACTGGTCCTGCTTGCCGATCGGCTCGCCGAGCATGTCGATCTCGATCCGGCACGCCTCCTCGGCCAGGTCTTCCTTGGTGGCGATGCGTTTTTGCTGCGTGTGGAGCGCGTGCAGCAGCGCGGTGGTGAAGCTCCCGGATGAACCCAGACCCGTGCCGGCCGGAATATCCGACATGCTCGCGATGTCCAGATAGCCGTCGGTGGCGCCGGTGAGCTTGAGCGCCTCGCGAATGATCGGGTGCTGCAGGTCCTCCACCCGCTCGACCCGCTCGTACTTCGAGTACTTCACGAAGAAGCCGGGGTCGAACGTCTTGTGCAGCGTGATGTAGACGTACTTGTCCAGCGCCGCGGCGATCAGGAAGCCGCCGTGGTCGCGATAGTAGGAGGCGAGGTCGGTTCCGCCGCCGCCGAGCGAAATCCGGAGCGGGCTGCGGGTGATGATCACGTGAAAAGTCGATGGAGCACGGTGTGTCGCAACTTCTAGCGCGCGCCGGGTCAGTCCCCCGACGCTGCACCGACCGGCTCGCCGGCGGGGCGCTCGCCCGCAGACACCGCTCGGCGGCGAAGGTTGCGCAGGACGCCGAAGACCGCGCACGCGGCGAGCAGCACGATACCGGTGAGACTCAGCGCGATGCCGCGCCCCACGGCGGCCGAACGGTAAGAGTACACGATGCGGTGATCGCCGGCCGGCACGGGAACGGCGCGGAAGAGGAAATCCGCCTGCGCGATCGCGGTGTCGCGGCCGTCGACGCTCGCGGCCCAGCCGGGATAATAGGTGTCGTTGAGCATCACGTATCCGGGCCTTGCCAGGTGGGCGTCGATCTGAACGTGCATCGCGTCCGGCCGCGCGAACGAGGCCGTTTCGCCCGCCGGGCGGGTTGCGTCGCGCGCGCTCGGCCCGCCGGCGATCACGAGCGTGCGCCGGACGTCGACCGTGGGATCGGTCAGCGCGCGCAGCGCGGCTTGCTGATCGCGGACCGCGAGCACGTCGTGGAAGATGCTCGCTCGCGCAAGCGCTCCGTCGAAGCGGTAGACGCGCGCGTCGCGGTCGTAGACGAGGGCGAGGTGCGCGGCCCGCAGCCGGGCCGTCGGCGGCACGACGACGTACCGCACCGATGCGAGCGCCAAGAAACGGCGCGCGTTCTCGCTGTCGAGCGAGGGCGGCGTCAAACCGTCGAAGCGGTCCGCCCGGTCGCCGAACGGGCCGGCCGGGGGCAAGAAGGCGTCGACGAACGGCAGGAAGCCACGCGGGTAGAGCGCGTCCACCGCGCCGGGATCGTCCAGCCCGAAGGCGCCGGCCCAGTTGGGCACCAGCATCCCCGCCAGTCCCAGCACGCGGTCGCCGCCGCCGCCGACACGGCCCTGCAGCATGGACACGTATGGCGCTCCGGCATACGTGTCGCGCGCCGTGTCGGCCCGCCCGGCACCGGCTAGGAAGAACGGTACGTAGTACGCTGCGACCAGATCGGCGACGAGCAGCGCGGCCAGCGCGCCCGCCCGGCCGCGCGGAAGCCAGCCCGCGACCGCGGCCGCGGCGCACGCGGCGATCAGGGCCAGACCGACGCTGCCGAAAAACGAAAACTCGAAAGCGCCTAGCGGCACTTTGTTCACTGCCCACACGTACGCCAGCGAGATGACCGCGAGCACCGTGCCGAGCGCGCCGAGCACGGCCGGGCGCTGCGCGCGCCGCTGCTGCGCCAACGCGATGCCGAACCCGGCCAGCAGCGCCAGCGCGACGTCCAGCGCGGCTTGGTCGTACTTCTCCCAGATCACCAGCCGGAACACCGGCAGGCCGCCCAGCGCCTGCAGCGGTGCGAAGCCCTGGTTCTTGAGAAAGTAGAGCCCGGCGATGGCGCCCAGCGCGGCGATGGCGCTGCCTTCCGCGCGGCCCGCAGAGCGCGCGGTGCCGCGGTTGGCGAACGAGGCGATCACCGCGAGCAGGGCCCCGAACACGGTTACCGAGCCGGCGAACCCGTAGAGGGTCGGCACGTTCGAGGCGGCGCCGATCGGCAGGCTCAGCGTCGGCGGGCCGAAGGCGAGCGGGGCGAGCTGGACGAGCAGCGCGCGCAGGGGGTGCAGACCGTCGGTGCCCATCCCGGGCGGCAGCGCGGCCGTCCGGTGCGTGTCGAACGAGAGCGCGAGCAGTTCCGCGAGAGGCGCGAGCATGACCCCGCTCAACACGGCACCGAAGACGAGGGCGCCGGCGAAAGGCGCGAGGCGCAGCAGCGAGAAACCGCCGTCGCCCACGATCCGGATCAGATAGTACAGCGCGGCCGTCGCCACCGCGACGACCAGGCTCTCGGGCATTCCGCCCGCGACGGCCAGCCCGAACAGCGCGCCGCTCGCCGCTATCGCGCCGACGTGCGGCCGCCGCACCATCCACTCGCTGCTCCAGAGCAGGGCCGGTATGAGGACCTCGACCGAGAGATGCGGCATCGAGACGTGCAGCAGGTAGTATCCCGACAGCATCGTGCCGGCGCCGGCGGCGAACGCCGCCGCACGCCCCGCGAACCAAAGCATGAACAGCGCCGCGAAGGCGCCGGCGACGAACAGCCGGGCAGCCACGAACCAGTCGTAGCTGCGCGCGCCCGGGTGCAGCGCGGCGGCGAACGTCAGCGGGAAGAAGGGCTGCGTCTGCTGCGAGGCGGCGAACGGGTGACCGAAACCGTCGTACGGATCCCACCACGGGCCGACGTGCTCGGCGAGCGCGCGGTGCTCGATCCCCAGCCACGGTTCGTTTTGCCAGGCCGGCGCGCCCGGATCGCGCACGCGCGGCGGACCGGGGACTTCCGTTGCGCGCGCACCCTGCGGGTACAGTGACGCCGCGTCGCGCGCCGATGCGAGCAGCGTCTGCCCGCCGAAGAGGAACGGCGCGAAGGCGATCAGCACGGAGGCGCCCAGCAGCGCCAGAACGTGCAGGGCTCGGCGGCCGTAACCGATCGGCCAGGGAGAGCTCATGGCATCGTCTTGCGGCGGTTGCTCGAAGCCCTCCTTGCGGGAACCCCGGCCGCGCGACTCGTACCTACGGTGCGATGCGAACGGGACTCGAGGGGCTGTTTGCCTTGGCGTGGGCGGCACTCGCATACGCCGCCGTTCGCGCGTACGCCGGTCCGGCCGGCGAAGCCCGCGCTCGGGCGGCGGGCGCGGCGGCCGGCGTGCTCGTCGCAGCGCTGCTGCTGGTACACCACCGCGCGGCGCCGATGGCGGCCGCGCTCGCGCCGGTCGCGGGCGACGGCGTCCCAGCGGCGCCGCACGACGTGACGTGCCGCCCGGCGCCGCTGCGCGCAACGGCCGCCGCGCGCGGCGCGCTGGATTCGGTGCACAACGACGACGTCGCGGACTCGACTATCGTGGAGGGCGCCACCGTGCGCCGCGGGGACGTGCTCGAGGTGCGCGGCTGGGCCGCCGACGGCGGTCCGCTCGAGCCGTTCGACGCGGTCTGCGCCGCGGTCGACGGCCGCGTCATCGCGCAGCGCGCGCGCTATGGGCTCTCGCGCCCGGACGTCGCGAGCGCGATGGGCAGCGCGGCGCTCGGCGCGAGCGGCTATGCCGACCAGTTCGCCGCGCGCGACCTCGCGCCGGGGGCTCACACGCTGACCGTGCTCGGGCTGCGGCGCGGGGCCGTGGAGCGAATCGACGGCAGCCGGCGCTTCTTCGTGGTGCCCGACCGCTAGACCGGATCTCGCTTGGCCACCGCGGCGGCGGGAGCGCGCAGCCGGAGCAGAGCGCGCGGAAACCCTAGCCCCAGCGCCACCAGCACCGCGCACGCCGCGAGCGCGGCAACCGAAACGGCGACCGACAGCCGAACGATCGGCGAGCGGTACGAGAACGCGATCGTATGGCGGCCGGCGGGTACCGCCACGCCTCGGAAGAGGTAATCGGTCTGCAGCACCGCGCGCGGCGCACCGTCGACGCGAACTTCCCAGCCGGTGTACATCGCGTCGTTGAGCATCACGACCGCGGCGCTCGTCAGGTCGGCTTCGATCGTGACCGAACCGTTGCTCGCGCGGACCAGGCGAAGTCTGTCCGGCCCGGTCGCCGGCGCGGCAGCGGCCGTCTCCGGCGGGCCGACGACGACCGCCGTGCGGCGCTCGTCGAACGACGGGCCGGTAAGCTCGCGCAGCGCCGCGTCGCTAGTGGGAACGGCCCGCACGTCGTGAAACGCCGTCACGCGCGCCAGCGCGTCGTCGTAGCGGTACACCTGAACGTCCGGATCGGCGAACGCGCTGCGAAACGCGCCCGCCGCGGTCGCTGCGCCGAAACGAGGACCGCCCCAAACCGCTTGCGGGCGGCATGCCGCCCCCGCCGGGCTCTGGGTGCCGAAGGTCATGCGCACGTCGCGGCCACGGGCGGCGCGCAGGTCAACCACGCGCCGTGTCCAGCCGTTCGCGGCGCGCGGATCGATTCGCGCGCTCAGGCCGGGCAGACGGCGGCCCTCCGGTGTTTCGACGTTGAGATGGAACACGACCGGCGCGGAGCATGCCTCCACGGGGACGTCGTCGACGACCGCGTCCCGCATCGCGCCCAGTTCCACGGTCAGGACCGGCTGGGCGGCGGGCACGTGAATCGTCGCGAGCAGATCGCCGCGGGTCGGCTGTTCCACCATCGCTTCGATGGTTCGCCCGCCCAGCGTAGCCGTCGTCAGCCGGACGCCGTGCGAATCGTCGTGGACGTGGGAGTAGTTTTGGCTCCATAGCGCGTCGAGGATCTCGTTGCCGCCGATGATCTCGTCGTGGCCGCGCGGGGTGACGACGTAGCGGACCGACGAGAGGGCCAGCCAGCGCCGCCGCAGCCGCGTGCCCAGGTCGAGCACGCGGCTGCCGGTATACCGGTCGGCGTCGAACAGCCGCGTCGGCGGGTCCGCGACGCCGAACGCGTTCATGAAGCGCACGTACTCGCGCAAGTACATCGCGTTGTGCTGGGCGGGATCGTACAGGCCGAACGAGCCGGCCCAGTTCGGGAACAGCGTTCCCGCCGTGCCGAAGACGCGCATCGCGTCGTCCCGCGTGCTCTTCTGCAGGAAGTCGACGTACGGTACGCCGGCGTAGGCGTTCAGGGACGGGGACTGGGTTCCGTTCAACAGCAGGAAGGTGGGCAGCGGATAGGCCAGGACCAGTTCCACGAAGAGCGTTCCGACGACGAACCAGCTCGCCCGGCCGGGCGCGAGCACGCCTTTGGCCGCTAAATACAGCACTGCGCCGGCGACGCCGAGCGCGGCTAGGGCGAGCGCCATCGCGTCGTAGAACGAGCGCACGTCGACCGGGTTGGGAGCCGGTTCGTGGTGCAGGTACGCATACGATAGCGCGAGCAGCACCGCGGCGAACGCGGCCGCCGTCGCGCGCGCGCCGGCCCGGCGCTCGATCACCGCGGCCAGCCCGAAGCCGGCCAGCAGCGCGGCACCCGAGTTCATGATCGGCTCGAGATACTTCTCCAAGATCACCAGCTGCAGCAGCGGCAGGTTTCCGATCCATTGCAGCGGCACGGCGCCCATGCGCTTGCCGAAGCAGACGAGCACCACGAGCGCGAGGAACAAGGTAGCGTGGTCGCGAGCGTCCCAGCGGCGCTGCCAGGCGCGTGCCCCGCTCGCCGCGACCGCGATGGCGGCGAGGAAAGCGGTCACGATGCCGATGTAGCCTCGCAAGGCGGGAAACGACGAGAATGCGCTCGGGGCGAGATCGTGCCAGGGCGTGCCGTAACCCAGCGGCACGAACTCGGTCATCAGAGCGTGCCACAGCTCGGTGTCGTGGAGCAGGCCTAGCCGGCGCGCGTTGTCCATCCCGGTTTGGTGGATGTCGGACGAGTGCGGCATGAGCTGAACGAAGGGCACGATAACGGCCGCCGCCAGGGCCGCGCCGAGCAGGTTGCCGCCGGCCAGGCTCGCCAGCCGCGCACCCGCGCCGCTGCGCCCGCTCGTCGCGACGCGGAAGACCGCGTACGCCGCCCCGCAGCACGCGATCAGGAACGCGCTCTCGGGCATGCCGCCCAGGTACATCGACCCCGTCATCGCGGCCAGGAACGCGGTCGAGAGCACGCCGGGCCGCCGCACCGCCAGCTCGGTGGCGAACAAGACGCCGGGCACCATCACTTCGACCGAAAGGTGGGGCTGGGTCAGAAAACCCATGTAGTAGCCGCCGAACTCGGCCGCGATCCCGGCCGCCAGCGCGGGCAGAAAGCCGGCGAACAGCCGCACGAACAGCGCGGCGCCGAGCCCGGCCGCGAACAAGCGCGCCAAACAGAACAGATCGAAGACCAGCGGCGAGGGGCGCGGGATTCCGAATAGGATCGTGAACGGCGACAGCGAGCCGGGCTGCATCGTCGCGGCGAGCGGGTTTCCGTACCCGTCGAAGCGGTCCCATAACGGGGTTTGCAGCGACCAGATGAAGCGGTGCTCGGTTCCTAGCCACGGTTCGGTCAGCCACCCGCCGACCATGTCGAGCACGTTTGCCGTATACGGGGCGGAAGCGTGCGCGGCGGCGCCGTGCGGGTACAAGCTCGACACGGCGTGCGCACTGAGCATCAGGGAACTGGCGCCGAACACGAACGGCGCGAACGCGACGACCAGCGCCAAAGCGAGCAGAAACGCCAAGCGCGGCGTGTCGCGCAGCGAAGGATGCGCTCCTTCCTTAAAGAAAAGGCGTTCTCTTTTGTGAGACTCGTTGTGCATAGCTCGTTCCTGGTGCTTTGGGGCGGATGCGTTTTCGTCCTGGCGTGGTTTGTCTCACGACGTTACATCGCGTCGAGCAGCCGTGCCCTTGCCGTCGGGGCCGCCGTCGCCGCATCGTTCGTGCTCGGCGGTGTCTCGCCGTTCGCGCTGCACGATGGCGGCGACACCGGACCTGCCGCGAACGCGCACGAGCCGCAAGCGGTCGCCGCAGTGCGCGCGCCGTCCAATTCGGAGCCCGACCCCGAAGTGCAGCGGCTCGGCATGTGTTCCGCCTCGGTGCGCGTGTCGTCGTTCCGCGCGGGGGGATCGGTGGACGGGATGGACGTCCTCACCGGCGACATCCCGGTCGATCGCGGCGCCATCCCGTTCGTCGAGGCGACCGACCGTGTGGTCATGAACGGCTGGGCCACCAACGTCGAGCAGAGCGCGCCCGCAAAAGGCCTCTGCGCGGTGGTCGACGACCGCGTCGTAACGAATGCCGACGTCGTGTACGGCCGAGCCCGGCCGGACGTCGCGGCGGCCAAGAACAACCCGAAGCTCCGCGCGACCGGCTACGAGGTTGGGCTGCTCGGTGGCGCGCTGCCCAAGGGAAAGCATGTGCTGGGCATCGCCGCGCTTTCCACGGACGGAAAGAGCGCCAGCATCGTCGGCAGCCCGCGCACGATCGAGGTGCGCTGATTCCCCTTTCGCGCCAGGCCGCTCAGGAGCGCGGCGGGCGAACGATCGTCACCGTGCCGAGCGGCGCGCTCGCGGCGGTGCGGCGCGCGCGGTCGACGACCAGCAGTTCGGCCCGGTAGCTGCGATATCCCAAGCCGGCGGTGCTGAACGACGCCTTGAACCAGGCGTCGCCGACGGGCGGTGTGCCCAGCGCCCGGGGCGGGCGGTCGCGGCGAAACGCCGCCACCGCGGGATACCGGTGCGGCGGGACGTCGCGGTCGTCGAGCGACAGCGTCACGTACACCTCTTCGGCGGCGGCCGGCGCGCCCGCTCCGGTCGCGAGCGCCCAGCCTTCGAGCGTCAAATCGGCCTCCGCCGGCACGCTCGCCCGGGCCGCGGGGCCGAGCACGACCGGCTCGCCGTCACGGCCGTCGACCGCGACCGTCAGCTGGGCGCTCGCGCGCACCGTGTCCGGGATGTCGCGGACGAAGAAGGGGAAGTCCCGTTCCGCGGCCGCGATGTCGATCGAGGCGTCGAGCCCGCGGGCGTAGACGGCGCCGTCGTCGCGATACGCGGTGATGTGAACGGCGTGCCGGCCGCGCCGCAAGGCGCGGGTCGGAATGACGAGCTCGAAGCCGAGCCGGTCGTCCAGCGAGCCCTGCACCGCTTGGATGTCGGGGCGCGGCACGGCGCAGGGCGCGTTCCAGCGCCGGCCCTCGCCGTCGGTCGCGGTGACGCCCGCGGGCGAGCGGCGCGCGTGCAGATCCATCGCCCAGCCCGAGACGAGCGCGTACCGCCCGCGCGCCACCGCGGTATCGACGTCGTTGACGATTCCGTCGGCACCGACGTCGAAGATCTGGTCCAGCGTGACGCGCACCGCCGTGCCGACCGGCGCGAGCTCGGGCCGCGCGCCCGCGTAGACGACGAAGGACACCGCGCCCGTATCGTAGAGCCCGTCGTCCCCGACCAGGTGCAGGCGGACGTGGTGCGTGCCGGGCTGCAGGAAATCGGTCGGGACGACGGCGCGGTAGCCGACCGCGCGCAGCGCGTCCCGGCGCTCCCTGGTGATGTCGGGCCGGGCGGCGCCGCGGTACTCGAACGCTCGCGCGGCGTCGACGACCGCCACGACGCGCCACGGCGCGGGGCTCGAGGCGAGCGCCCAGCCGCCCAGCACGATCGGCGCGCCGAGCGGGACGTGGCGCGGCCGTACGTGCGGAACGAGTCCCGCCAGGCCGTCGACGTAGTCGAACGTTTCGATCTCGCCGTCAGCCGTGCCGACGACGGCGCTCGGATCGAACGGACCTGCGTAAACGGATATTTCGGGCGCCTCCAAGAACAGCCGACCTCGACTTGCACGCCGTATCGTCGGCGCCCTCTGTAGTAGTGCCGGAGCCATGGATACCGAAGATCGCGGCGCCCCGCCGCCCGCCCGCCCGCTTGCCGCCGCCGATCGCTGGCGCCGCCTGAGCGAAGAGCTCGGTCTGGCCGCCGACCGCGCGAACGCCGCCGCGGTGCAGGCGCGGCGCGAGCGCGACGCCGCGCAAGCGAACCTGCGCCGGCTCTTCGTCAAGCAGCTCGGGCAGCAGAGCGCCGCCTGGATCGCCGAGCGCGAGCGGCAGCACGCCGAAGCGGCGCTCGCGCGCGCCCGAGACTACATCGCGCGCACGCAGCCGGTGATGCGCGAGATGCGCACGCTGCTGGCCTCGATGCAGAGCAGCAAGTTCTGGCAGGCCCGCAACCGCTGGTTCGAGCTGAAGAAGCGGGCCAAGCTCAACCCGTCGGGCCCGCAGCCGTACTGGGTTCCCGAGCTCGACGTCGTCGACCCGAACTGGGAGCACGACGCTCCCTACGACCGCTGGCTGGCCGCGCACCGCACGCGGCCGTCCGACTTGCAGCGCATGCGCGACATGCTGCCGCTGCTGGCGCGCACGCCGCTGTTCAGCGTGATCGTGCCCGTCTACGACGCGCCGGAGCGGTTCCTGCGCGAGGCGCTCGACTCGGTGCTGGTCCAGGTCTACCCGCACTGGGAGCTGTGCATCGCCGACGACGCCTCGCCCGCGCCGCACGTGCGGCGGGTACTCGAAGAGTACGCTGCGCACGACGA
This sequence comes from Vulcanimicrobiota bacterium, assembly GCA_963784655.1. Classification (GTDB taxonomy): domain Bacteria; phylum Vulcanimicrobiota; class Vulcanimicrobiia; order Vulcanimicrobiales; family Vulcanimicrobiaceae; genus Vulcanimicrobium. The sequence continues at coordinate 267,642 of CAWASO010000025.1, read as the reverse complement.
GCGCATCAAGCTCGCCTGGCGCGCGAGCAACGGCCACATCGCGGCGGCCAGCAACAGCGCGCTGGCGCTGGCGAGCGGCGAGTTCGTCGCGCTGCTCGACCACGACGACGTGCTCGCTCCCGAGGCGCTGTTCGAGAACGCTCTGGTCGTCAACCGGCACCCCGACGTCGACATCATCTATTCCGACGAGGACAAGATCGACGAGAACGGCCGCCGCCACGACCCGTACTTCAAACCCGACTGGGCGCCCGACTCCGTCCTGGCGCGCAACTACGTCTCGCACCTGGGCGTCTACCGGCGCAGCCTGGTCGAGGCGGTCGGCGGCTTTCGGGAAGGCTTCGAAGGCAGCCAGGACTACGATCTGCTGCTGCGCGCGAGCGAGCGGGCCGGCCGGATCGAGCACATCCCGCGCCCGCTGTACCACTGGCGCGTCCACGAGGGCTCGACCGCGACCGACCGCGGGCAGAAGACCTACGCGCACGACGCGGCGATCCGGGCGCTCGAAGAGGCGCTCGCGCGGCGCGGCGAGCCGGGCCGGGTCGAGGACAGCGCGGCCGCGCCCGGCCTGTACACCGTCCGGTACGCGCTCGTGCGGCCCGGGCGGGTGAGCTTGATCGTGCCGACCCGCGACCACGGCGCCGACGTCGACCTCTGCCTGCGCTCGGTGTTCGAGCGCTCGACGTACCGCGACATCGAGGTCGTGCTGGTCGACAACGGCTCGCGCGACCCCGAATCGCTGCGCGTGTTCGGGGCTTGGCTGGAACGCGAGCCCGAGCGGCTCAAGCTGGTCGCGCACGACGTTCCGTTCAATTTCTCCGAGATCAACAACTTCGCGGTCGCGCGCTCGACCGGCGCGTACGTGGTGCTGCTCAACAACGACACCGAGGTGATCACGCCGGACTGGATCGAGGCGCTGATGGAGCAGGCGCAGCGGCCGTCGGTCGGGGCGGTCGGCGCCAAGCTGCTCTACGACGACGGGACGCTTCAGCACGCCGGCGTGATCGTCGGCTTGGGCGGGGTGGCCGGGCACAGCCACAAGCACCTCGCCGGCGACGATCCGGGCTACTTCTTCACCCCCCAGACGGTGAACAATTACTCCGCCGTGACGGCCGCCTGCTTGATGGTGCGGCGCGAGGTCTACGACGAGGTGGGCGGCCTGGACGAGCGCCTGCGCATCGCCTTCAACGACGTCGACTTCTGTCTGAGGATTCGAGCGGCCGGCTACTACAACGTCTATCTGCCGCACGTCCAGCTCTACCATCACGAGTCCAAGAGCCGCGGCGCGGAGGACACGCCCGAAAAAACCGAGCGCTTCCTGCGCGAGCAGCTGCTGATGCACGAGCGCTGGCAAACCGACGAGCGTTCCGATCCGTTCTACAACCGCAACCTCACCCTCGCAGCCGAGAATTACGCGATCGGGACCTGAGCCGAGCTGGGGGCTGCTCGCGACCCGCGTACGTACCAGGCAGGAAAGACCGCCGCAGCCGGGGCAATACGACCGGCACGGATTGCACCTGCGCGCTCTCCGAATGGGCCCCATTTCGACGATGTCCACCAGCGTATCTCTCGCTTCACTCGCCCCACGCCGGAACACCAGTCTTCGCCGCTCGCTCGACGTCATTCGCATCTCGGCGCTCCGCGCGCTGAAGGTCCGCTACCGCGGCACCGCGCTCGGCGTGCTGTGGTCGTTCGCGAGCCCGGTGCTGATGACGGCCGTGTACACGGCGATCTTCGGTACCGCGTTCAGCCGGTACTACGGCGGCTCGGTGCCGCGCTACGTGCTCTCGGCGTTCGTCGGGCTGGCGGTCGTGACGTTCTTCGTCACCGCGACCTCTGAAGCGCTGGGCAGCGTGGTCGGCAACGGCTCGCTGCTGAACAAGATCGCGCTGTCGCCGGCGGTCTTCCCGCTCTCGTCCGTCGCGGCCAACCTGTTCCAGCAGCTCATGACCACCGTCCCGGTGCTGCTGGTCATCTCGGTGCTGGTCACGCACGACCCGCTGCGGATCGTGCTCTTTCCGCTCGTGCTGCTCGGCATCACGCTGCTCACCACGGGCTTCGGCCTCGCGCTCGCCGCGCTGTTCGTGTTCTTCCGCGACCTGGCCCATCTGTGGGGCATCATCGGTTTCGTCTTGTGGCTGACCAGCCCGGTGTTCTACCCGGCGGAGGTCGCCCCGCCCCAAGTCCGGCCCTGGCTGGCGTTCAACCCGGTCGGGATCGAAGTGTCCGCGCTGCGCGAGGTCGTCCTGGGCAGCGGGCCCGTCCACTTCGGCACGGTCGCCGCGGGGCTGGTCTACGGGGTGGTCGCGTGCCTGCTCGGCGCGGCCCTGTTCCAGTCCACCCGGCGCGACTTCATGGATCTGGTCTGATGGCCGCCGCGGTCGAGATGCGCGACGTCACGCTCGTGCGGCGCACCCAGGAAGAGCTGCACTACGACCTCAAGCGCACCGCGCTCAACTTGCTGCGCGGGCGGCCGCGCCAGATCCGCCGCCACACCGTGCTCAAGCAGGTCAGCCTGCGCATCCCGCACGGCGAGAAGATCGGGATCATCGGGCCCAACGGAAGCGGCAAGTCGACCCTGCTCAAGCTGATCGCGGGCGTCCTCAAGCCGACCGAGGGGACGGTCGCGATCGACGGCACGCTCACCCCGCTGATCGAGATCGGGGTCGGGTTCGACCCCGACTTGACGCTGGTCGACAACATCATCTACTACGGCGTGCTGCTGGGCCAGGACGAAGACGTCGTGCGCGCGCACGTCGACCCGATCCTGGATTTCGCCGAGCTGGGCCCGATCCGCGACCAGCCGACCAAGACGCTCTCGTCGGGGATGGGCGCGCGGCTGGGCTTCGCGATCGCGACCGAGTTCCGGCCCGACGTGCTCCTCTTGGACGAGGTCCTGTCGGTCGGCGACGAGCGCTTTCGGCGCAAGTGCGCCGCCCGGATCGACCGCTTCTGGGACGCGAACTCGACGATCGTGCTGGTCTCGCACGACCTGGGCTACATCGCCCGCACCTGCGACCGCGTGATCTGGTTCGAGAACGGCCAGGTGCGCTTCGACGGCCCGGCCGCGGTCGGCGCGGAGAAGTACCTGGCCAGCGTACCGGGGACGAACGCGTTTCGGCACGGCGACGAGCTGATCGCGCTGGCGGAGGACCGGGCGAACGGCGAGATCGTGGTCCGCGGAACGTCGCCGACCGAGCAGGGCATGAAGGTGTTCCTGATTCGCGACGGGCGCCGCCACTGGGTGACATCCGAAGAATGGTACGGCCGGACGGGCTATTCTTGGGAAGATATCCTCCACGTCGATGATGCGGTGATCTTGGAGGTTCCCGAGGGTGATGTCATTCGCTAACGTTCGCAGCGGTGCGCATGGCCGCGCCCCGCTCGTGCTCGACAGCCCGGTCGATCCGGGCACGCTGTCCGCCTACCGCAGCGAAGCCTTTCCGCCGCACGGTCCCGTGCCGTGGCTCGACCGCCCGGGCGCCGACGGCGCGATCGAGCGTGCGCTCGACGAGGGGCTGCTGACCGAGTCCGACGCCGTCCTGGCGCGGGACTTCGCGCGCGACGGCGTGGTCGTGATCAAAGGGGCGTTCACCGCCGCGCGGCTGGACCGCTCGTGGGCCGCGTACGAACAGGCGCTGGCCGACGGCACGATCACCGTGCCGGCCGAACCCGTCGACGAGACCGACCGCTATCCGGGCCGGGCGCTCAACGCGCACCACAGCCTGGCGGAGATCGACAGCCTGCTGAACGACGAGCACGTGCGCGAGATCGTCGCCATGCTGCTGGGCGTTCCCGTGCGCCCGTTCCAGACGATCATCGGCCACAAGGGCAGCCAGCAGCGCGAGCACTCGGACTCGATCCACATGACGACGTACCCGCTGGGCTACCTGGCCGCGACGTGGACGGCGTTCGAGGACATCCACGAGGACTCGGGCCCGCTGGTGTACTACCCCGGCAGCCACCGGCTGCCGTTCGTGTTCGCGCGCGACGTCGGCATCAGCGAGGACGATTTCCGCGTCAGCGGCTACCGGACGTACCACGAGCGCTACGAGCCGGCGATCGCCGCGCTGCTCGAGCAGCACGGCCTGCAGCCCCAGCACTTCGTCGCCAAGAAAGGCGACGTGCTGGTGTGGCACGCGAACCTGATCCACGGCGGCTCGCAGCGGCGCGACCTGCGCTGGTCGCGCCGCGCGCTGGTCTGTCACTACTTCGCCGAAGGCGCGGTGTGCTACCACGACCTGGCCTCGGCGCCGGCCGATTTCGGTCGGCCCCGGTGACGCTGCCCTTCACCGGGGAGCGCTACGTGCCGTCGGTCCGCGGACAGATCGCCTACGAACACCTCCACCGCTACGCGCTCGCGGTCCGCTTCGCGGCCGGAAAGCGGGTGCTGGACGTCGCTTCGGGCGAGGGCTACGGCGCCGCCCTGCTGGCGCGGGTCGCCGCCGGCGTGGTGGGCGTCGATGCCGATGCCGCCGCGGTCGAGCACGGGCGGCGGACCTACTACGCCTCCAACCTGCGGTTCGTGCAAGGCTCGTGCACCGAGCTGCCCGTCGCCGACGGCTCGGTCGACGTCGTCGTCTCGTTCGAGACCATCGAGCACGTCGCCGAGCACGACCGGATGCTCGACGAGGTGCGCCGCGTGCTGGCGCCGGGCGGCGTCGTGATCCTCTCGTCGCCCAACAAGCTGACCTATTCCGACCTGCCCGGCTACGCCAACCCGTTCCACGTCAAGGAGCTGTACTTCTCGGAGCTGCGCGATCTGCTGGTCCGGCGCTTCGCGCACGTGCACATCTTCGGCCAGCGGCTCGCAGCGCTCTCGCTCGTGCACCCGCTGGCGGGCGAGACCAGCGCCGCGCCGGCCTGGTACAGCGGCGCGCCGGACCGCCTCGAGCAAGGCCTGCCGACCGTCGAGGCGCCGCTCTACTTCATCGCGGTCGCATCCGAGGCCGAGCTCGACGGCGACTTGAGCTCGGCGTTCCTCGACCCGCACGACGACCTGCTCCAGCAGATCTGGGACGGCCTGGACGGCTTGCGCGCCGCCGCCGCCCAGCCGCTGGCCGGGCCGGCGGTCAACGTGCTCGAGGCCGCCCGGCCGGACGCGCCCGCCGAGCCGCCCGCCCCGCCGCCCTCGCCCGCTCCGGTCGACATGTCGCACGAGCTGGACGAGCTGCGCGCGCAGCTCGCCCAAGCCGAGGACCGGGGCCGCGCCCTGGCGGCCGAGCTGGAGCAGGCGCGCCGCCAGGCAGCCGCCTGCGCGGACACCGAAGCGCGCCTGGCCGAGGAGTCGCTGCGCGCGCGCAGGCTGCGGATCACCGCGGACGAGCTCAACGGCGAGGTCGCGCGCGCCCGCGCCGAGGCCCAAGCGACCGCCGCCGAGGTGGCGGTCGAGCGGGCGCGCGCCGCGCAGGTCGGGCGGGAGCTGAGCGCGCTGCGCGAAGCGGCCGCGGCGGAACAAGCGCGCCGCAGCGGCGCGGCGGCCGAGTTGACCGCCGCGCTGGAGGCGGCGAGAAACCAGAACGCCGCGCTGCGCGACGCCGTCCGGACCGCCGAGGCCGAGCGCGCGGCGGCGCACGACGAGATCGCCGCGCTCGGCGCGCGCGCCGCGAGCAGCGAGGCGGCGCTGCACGCGACCGGCGAGGCGCTGGTGCGAGCCGAGCAGGACAGCAAGGCGCTGCGCGAGATCCTGGCTTCCCACTCCTGGAAGATGACCGAACCCCTGCGGCGCGCGATCGCGCTCGTTCGCCGCTGACCGTTTGCGCCCAATGCCGCCGTCACGCGCTGGTAGCGCCGGGAGCCGCTGACCCCTATGCGTTTTAGCGCCATGGACCTTGCCCGCGCCATCTACGATCCCAGCTGGATTCGCGCGGACGACGTTTCGGATGACGAAGCGTTCGCGAACTACCTGGCCGCGGGGGCCCACCCGCCCGGCGACCCGCACCCGCTCTTCTCGGTCGAGCACTATCTGGCCCAAGCGCCCGAGCTGCTCGAGACCGGCGAGTCGCCGCTCTTGCACTTCGTGAGCGGCGGCTGGCGGCGCGGTTTGTCGCCCCACCCGCTCTTCGACGTCCCGCACTACGTGCGCTCGTACGGCGGCGAGCTGGGCGAAGACGAGGACCCGCTCTCGCACTACCTGCACGAGGGCGCGGAGAAGTTCAACAGCCCCAACCCGTGGTTCGATCCCGGCTACTACAACCACGTCTACGAAGACGTGCGCGGGGAGATGGACCCGCTAGTCCACTTCTGGGTGTTCGGCGGGCGCGAGGGGCGGCGCCCGAACAAGTACTTCGACTCCGTGCTGCACCGCAGCCGCCACCGGCTGCCCAAGGCCGTCAACCCGCTCCAGGATTTTCTCGAGCGCCTGGCCGCCGCACAGGCGCACCTGCCCGTCCCGGTCGAGCCCGAGTACTCCGTCGTGATCCTCAACTACAACAAAGCGCTCATGACGCTGCAGGGCGTGGTCGCTGCGCTCGAGGACCCGTCCGTCGCCGAGCGGGCCGAAGTGATCGTGGTCGACAACGGCAGCTCGGCCGAGCAGTACGCGCTGCTCAAGGCCCAGTTGCCGAGCCGGGTTCGGCTGGTGCGGCTCGACGTGAACCGCTTCTTCGGCGAGGGCAACAACGTCGGGGCGGAAGCGGCGCGCGGCCGCTACGTCGTCTTCTTGAACAACGACGCGTTCCTCGAGCGGGGCGCGCTCGATACGATGCGCGCCGTCTTCGACCGCTTTCCCGACTGCGGCGCGGTCGGTCCGCGGTTCCTCTATCCCGACGGCCGGGTCCAGGAGTCGGGCGCGATGGTCAGCCCGTGCGGGATCGCGACCCAGCGCGGCAAGTTCCTCGCGCAGTCCAACCGGATCTACACCCGCACCGAGCCGGTGGATTACGTCTCCGCCGCCTGCGTCATGCTGCGGCGCGAGACGTTCGACGAGGTCGGCGGGTTCGATCTCATCTGGGATCCGGCGTACTACGAGGACACGGATCTGGGCTTGAAGATCGCGCTGCTGGGCAAGCGCGTCTACTACTGTCCCGACGCCGCCGTCATCCACATCGAGAACGCGACGAGCGGCGACTCGTCGCTGGCCCTGCGGCTCGACGGCATCGTCGAAGTGAACCGGGACAAGTTCGTCGCGCGCTGGTCGGAGTTCCTGACCAGCGGGCGCGATCCGGCGGCCGCCGGGATCGCCTTGCCTTCGCGCGAGCAGCGCCCGCCCGAACCGACCCGCCGGCTGGCGGTGCTGTACACGCCCTACGCGCTCTACCCGGGCGGCGGAGAGCGGTACCTGCTGACGATCGCCCAGACGCTCCGCCCCAGCCACGACGTGCTGCTCGCCACCCCCGAGCGCTATAGCATCTGGCGGATCAGGACGATCGCGCGCGACCTCGAGCTCGACTTGTCGCACGTCACGCCGATCGCGGCGCGCGATCTGCCGCGCTACGCCGACTGCGACCTTTTCATCGCGATGGGCAACGAGCTGTACCCGCCGGTCGTGGCGCAGGGCCACCACGCGATCTACCACTGCCAGTTCCCGTTTCCCATGCACCCGCAGCACGTGACCGACAACGGGCGCTTCCTGAGCGGTTACGAAGCGGTCGTCGTCAACTCGGCGTTCACCGCGCGGAACTATCGCACGCAAGCCGCGCGCTACGGCGAGCTTCCGCCGCCCGTTCGGGTGATCGCGCCGCCGGTGCCGCAGCTCGCGCCGTCCGGGATCGAGCGGGAGCCGACCCGCATTCTGCACGTCGGCCGTTTCTCGCCGGCGGGGCACTCCAAGCGCCAGGACGTGCTGGTCGAAGCGTTCCGCATCCTGACCGAGCGCCATCCCGCGGTCCCGTTCGAGCTCCACCTCGCCGGGACGGTCCCGGCCGATCCGAGCGCGCGCGAGTACGTGCTGGCGATCCGCAAGCGCGCGCGCGATCTGCCGGTGGTGTTCCACCTGAACACCGCCTCGGACGAGCTGCACCGGCTCTATGCGTCGGCGGCGGTGTACTGGCATGCGACCGGCTACGACAACCGCGGCGTGCTCAACCCCGAGGTCCAGGAGCATTTCGGCATCTCGGTGGTCGAGGCGATGTCGGCCGGCTGCGTGCCGATGGTGTACCGGGGCGGCGGTCCGGCGGAGTTCCTCGAGCCGGGAAGCACGGGCTACCTGTGGGAGACCCCGGCCGAGCTCGCCGATCTGACCGAGGGCTTCATGGCGCACGATTCCCAGACTCGGGCGCAGATGGCGGCTCGGGTTCGGGCTGAAGCGCGGCTGTTCGAGCCGGCGCGCTTCGGAGCCGAGATCATGGACCTCGTCGCCGAGCTGGAGCGCGGCGGCGAGCCGTCACGGAACGGCCGGCGCGCAGCCGGGCTCCCGGCCGGCAGCATCGTTGGGATGTGATGTGGACGACGGGGATGCCCGTGTCGGGGCGTCCAATGGTGCCTGGTGGATCATGAGCTTGCTTTGGCGCCTCCGGTGACCACGACCGAGGTGGGCGAAGAGGCGGCCGCCGCGATCGTTTCCGCTTGCTACACGCAGTTGCTCGGGCACCCGCCCGACGACACGGTACTGCACGGGTACACGGAGGCGCTGCGCCACGACGCCGTGAGCGGGTTTCCCTCGATGCTCCGGCACTTGAGCCGGTCCAGCACGGCCGAGCACAGGCGCGGGCAGGTGCTGCTGGGCCAGGTCACGCGCCCGTTCTTGGAGCGCCGCGGCGCGAAGGTGCGGCCGGCGGTCAGTTTGGGCCTGCACTGCTACACCGCGTCGCTCCTCAAGGCCGCCGGGCTCGAGCGCCGGCCGTACCCGTTCGACACGATCTTCGCCTCGCCGCGAATGGTCGCGCATTGCCTCAACGACGACTTCGCGATGCTGCTCACGCCGAGCTTCTACGAGCCGATCCCGGTCGAGCGCCGCGTTCACGGGCCGCACGTGAACCTCTGCGATCACGCGTGGTACCGCGACAACTTCGGCATCGAGTTCCTGTTCAACCATTTCGACCCGACGAACCCTGCCGACTACGCGGCCCTGCGGGACAGCGTCGAGGCGTTCCGCGACACGGCGCGCAGCACGCCTGCGACGTACCTGTTGATCGGCCCCGACTCGCTCTATTGGCAGAACGGCTTCGCGCAAGTGTCGCGCGCGCTGCGCGCGTACGCGCCGTTCACCCGGCTGGTCTACGCCGTCGTCCGCGAGCCGGGCGTGGAGTTCTTGCCGCGCCTGGAAGTCGTGTCGGAAGACGAGGGCCACGTGCTGCTCGAGTTTCGCTCGAGCTCGAGCTGGGGCACGGACGGGTTCGAGAACCCGCTCGACGACATTTCCCTCCTCTCGTTCCTGCTCGAGCGCCTGTAGCGGCTCGAATTCCCTGAGTGCACGGATCATGAAGCCTGATCTCACGACCTCGTTCGCCGCGGTCTCGCCCCCCTTGCCCGTTCACGATGCCACGGAGATCGTCGCGGCGTTCTACCGCGAACTGGTCGGCCGCGACGCCGACGAGCCGGGACTGCGCGAATACGTGCGGCGGCTGCGCGCCGGCATGCCCGGCACGACGGTCCCGGCGATCGTCCACGAGATCGTCTCCTCCCAAGAAGCCGGGCGGGTCCGGGTCGGGGCGGTGCTCGCCGAGGCGGCGCGCGTCGCCCGCGCGGGGCGCGAAGCCGACGTGCTGCCGATCGTGAGCCTGGGAACGCACTGCTACACGGCGACGCTGCTCAAGTCCGCCGCGCTCAAGAGCGCGTCGTACCCGTTCGACTGGGTCTTCGGTTCGCCCGCGATGGTGGCGCACTGCTTGGAGGACGACTTCGCGGCGTTCCTGGATCCGAAGTACTACGAGTACGTTTCGCCCGAGCGGCGCCGCGACGGCCCGACGGTGAACCTGTGCGACCACACGCTGTACCGGGATGAATTCGGCGTGTCGTTCGTGTTCAACCACCGCAACCCACTCGAAGCGGGCGACTACGAGTACCTGCGCCGCTGCGTCGAGCGCTTCCGCGAGCTGGCGCGTCACGGCCGCGCGACGTTTCTGCTCGCGACGCACGATTCGCTGTACTGGGAGCGCGGTTTCGAGCGCCTCTCCGCGGCCCTGCGAGCGTACGCGCCGGCATCGCGCCTGGTGTACGTCGTCGTCACGGAGTCCGCGGACCGCGTCGTTCCCGCCGCGCGGGTCGCCGCGGAGCGCGACGGTCACACCCTGGTCGAACTGGCCGCCGGCTCGAAGTGGCTTCCCCTGTGGTTCGCGAACCCGCTCGACGACATGGCGCTCCTGGCCGAGGCGCTGCAGCGCGCCTGAGCGAGAACCGCCGCCGGCTAGGAGCCGGTCTCCGCGAGCGGCGTTTCGAGCCGCGACGGGGGATAGTACCGCCCGCCGTTCTGGTGCGCCCGCTCCTCGCGCGCGTTCTCCTCGCTCTCCCATTTGCGCAACTGCTCGTGGTCGCGCAGCACGGCGTGCTTGGGACGACCGTACCAGAACGCGAACAAGGTCGACTCGGGATGCTCGTACAGATAGGCCAAGTCCGCCAGCAGCGCCTCGCTGATGACCGGCTCCGCCTGCTCGGGCGGCAGCCGCCGCAGCGCCTCGTTGTGGCTCAGCAGCAGGTACGCGATCGCCCCGCCCATCGGGCGGTAGCACTCCGTCGTGAAGTACCGGGCGGACGTCTCGAGCAGGAGCTCGGAGTGCACCGCTTCGCTGGGGTCGAGGTGCAGCATCGTCGGCAGGTGCGGATAGCGGAGCACCTGCCGGGCGGCGCGGGGCAGGCTGCGGTTGACCTCGGCGCAGGCCGCCCACTGCTCGTACGGATACTGGTTGCGGTGCGGGCCGACGTAGTCGGAGTTGAGGAAGAACCCGTCGGGCGTGAGGGCCGAGCAGAGCGCGCGGAACACCCGGTCGACGTACGCGATGTGATGGCCGGCGGCGTTGTTGACGATCAGATCGTATTGCTGGTTGAGCAAGACGCCCTGGTTGACGTCGAGCCGCACGTAGCTCAGCGGAAGTCCCCGCGCCGCTTCGCGGGCGGTCGCGAGCAAGTCCTCGGAGATGTCGAGCCCGACGCCGCTGCGGATCAAGCCGGCCTCGAGAAAACCGCGCTCGACGTGGCCGTCGCCGCAGTTCAGGAACAGCGCGCGCTCGAAGCGGCGGCCGTCGACGAGCTCGTGGAAGTAGTCGCGGTACCCGACCTCCGGGCGGCCCGACACGCGGCGGTTGAGCTCGCGCACCACCGTGTGGTAGTCGTTCCAGTAATGGCCGCTGTAATAGACGCTCGAGCTTGCCGGTGCGATCTCGTTCGCGGCATCGTGGAACCCCTTGGCACCCATCACGCGGCTACGATTCCGCAAGCGGCGTGAAGATCATTCCCGCCGGAGCGATGCCAAGCAAGGGGCCTGCCGCGTCGCTCTCGCGCGCGCCGAACGCGGTCAGGGCGGGCTTTGGCGCGCACGCGACGAACGCAAGCGGCATGCGACTCGAGGCGCTTGAAGGCGTCGTACTCTGTCTTTGCGCGCACTGGTGAGCGAGACGATCGGGGCCGCCGACGGCCCGCGTTTCTGCGTCCGGTGCGGAACCGGATTGAACGGCCCGTTCTGCTACGCCTGCGGCGCGCCGGCGCAAGGCCCCGCGGGTTCGGTCGTTGTGGCCGAACCGCGCCGGACCGCGGTGCTCGAACCGGCCGTCCGTCCGCGCCTGGCGCTGCCGGTGCTGCCGCCGCTGCCGGCGTTCGGCGCGGCGAGCGCCGAGACGGCGATGTTCGCGGGCGCGGCCGTGGTCGTGGGCTTCCTCTTGCTGGCCTTTCCCACGCTCGGCCTGCTCGCCGGCTTGATCGCGTTCGTCGTGCTCGTACGGCGCGCCGGCCGCTCCGGCGAGCGCCCGGACGAGGCCCGATGAGCGCGCGGCGCAGCGCCGTGCGCGCGTCGGGGGCGGCGCTGCTTGCGGCCGCCTGCCTGGCGGGATGTTACGGCGGCAAGCCGGCCGACTTCGGCGACACCGGCAACGGGGGGATTCCGTTCGGCGTCGTCATCGCCAGCAAAGAAGGCGCGCGCCGCGCGGGGCTCTACGTGACCTCGCCCGACGACGACGCGAATTGCTGCTGGCTGGCCCAGGACGCGACGTTCCGCACGCCGGTCTCGCCCCGCACCAGGCGCATCCGCCTCACCGTCTCGCTGCCCGAAGCGGGGCCGTACGACAAGCGGCCGCTCGACGAGACCGTCATCGTCGACGGCCGCGCGCGCAAGACGTTCCGCGGCTTGCGCAGCGGGGTCTGGGCCTTGGACGTCGACATCCCGGCGCCCGCGCGCGACCGCGCGGCCGACGTGCGCGCGATCGCGAGCTACGCGTGGACCGCCGCGCAGCAGCACCTCAACGCCGACACGCGCAGCCTCTCGGTGCAGCTGCGCAGCGTGCGGGCGGAGTGACGGCGCGATGAAGGCAGTCGAGCAGTACGTCATCCTCCTCGCGACGGTGCACGTCGCATGGCTGTATTTCTATCTCTGCGGGACCATCGTGTCGGCCCGGCGCGCGCCCGAGGCGCAGCCGCCGCTGCCGGCCGGCGAGGCGCTGGTCGAGATCGTCGTGCGCACGGCGTGCGGGATCGCGCTCACCGGTTTCGCCACGTTCCTCTTTGGTCTGTGCCACCTGATCAGCCCGCTGGGCGCCGCGCTGTGGCTCGCCGTCCTGGTCGCCGGGTTCGCCTATCGCGGCGACCCGCCGTGGAAGCGCGCCTTCTGGAGCGCTCGGCTGAGCGTGTGGCGCAGCGCCGCTTCACCGGGCGCGGGGCTCGTCTACCTGGCCGCGCTGCCGCTCGGCTTTTTGGCGGCGCGGCCGGACAGCGGCAGCGACGCGACCGTGGACTACATGGTCTACGCGACCGACTGGGCCCGCGCGCACGCGCTGACCCTCGACTTCCACGTGCGGCCCACGTTCTACGCGGACAACTGGATCCTCATCGACACCTGGCTCGTCGTCTTTCGCCGCCCGGACGCGGGCGCGATGCTCACCTGGCTCGTCGGCTGCCTTTCGCTGCTGGGGATCTACGGGTACGTCCTGTCGGTCGACGAGCGGCGCGGGGCGCCCGCGCGCTGGAGCACCGTCGCGTTCGGCCTGCTCGCCGCGGCGTCGCTGGCCCTTTCGCCGGTGTTCGTGCGCTACGCCGGCTCGGCGCTGGTCGACATCCCGATCGGGTTCATGTTCTTCGCCAGCGCGCTGAGCCTGGTGCGGGCGGTCCGCTCGAACGGCCGGGCCGGCGTGCCCGAGCTGATCGCGTGCGCGGCGTTCTTCGTCGGCACGAAGCTCTCGCTGGTGGTGTTCACGCCGCTGTTCGCGCTCGCCGTCGCGTTCGTCGCGCTGCGCGCGCGCTGGCGCCCGCGCACGGTCGCGGCCGCGGTCGCGGTCTTCCTGGCGCTCGCGGCGCCGTGGTACGTCAAGAACTTCATCGAAGCCGGCGACCCGATCTCGCCCGTCCTCAACCTCGCGCTGCGCGACGCCGACCCGAAGTGGACCAGGCAAGACCTGGGCTACGTGCAGCGCGACCTCAAGTCGCAGGAGGGCGGGCCCGTCGAGCGCGCCATGATCCCTCTGGACATCGTCGTCCACCCGACCGAGTACCAGTTCCGCGAGGCGGGGACGTCGTTCATGATGCTGCTGCTCGTGCTGCCGGGTGCCGTGGTGGCGTTCTTTCTGCTGCGCCGCCGGCCGGGCGACCCGGGCACCTTCGCGTTCGCGGCGCTGCTGGTGTTCGCGATCGGCTACTGGATCTCGACCTCGTACATGGCGCGCTACTCGCTGGAGTTCGGGGCGGCGTTCACCGCCTTCGCGGCCGGCGTGCTCGTGCTCGGCGCCCAGCGCGGCTTCTACCAGCGCTGGGGCCTGCTCGCCTGCGCCGTGGTGCTCGCGCTTCCGTCGCCGGGCGCCGCGGCGTTCTACGACAACGTCAAGAGCACCAACGACGATTTCTACCACAACTACGTGGACCACGAGTCCTGGATGCTGCCGCGCGGACCGGTCTACCCGGAGGTCGTCTACCTCAGCGGGCTGCTGCACCGCGCGCACCGCGAGGACCTGACGGTCTACCGGCCCAACATCGAGACGGATCGGCTGTACTGGACCGAGCGCGGGATCACCGCGGTCGGCGACCTGATCGGCCCCGACCGGTACGCGGGATTCACGCGCGCGATCTACGACGACATGCTGGGCGACTACGTCAAGCGCTTCAACATCGGCGCGTTCGTCATCCCGACCGCCAACCCGAACATGTCGCCCGGCTTGCAGCGGCGCTTGGACGAGGAAGCGCGCGCGCTGCGCTTCCGGCGCGTCGTGCTCCCGGACCGCCCGGTGGTGCTGTACGTTTCGAGCGAGGTGCCGGCATGATCCCCAACGCGTCCGCGCATGCCGACCGGCCGGTTCTCGTCACCGGTGCGAACGGCGGGATCGGTAGCGGCATCGTTCGCTCGCTGCTCGCGCACGGCCACCGCAACGTCGCCTGCCATTACCATCACGGCAAGGAGCGGCTCGAGCGCACGCTCGCGGAGTACGGCGTGCCGCTCGAGGGGTACGCGTTCCCGGCCGATCTGACCCGCGAGGACGAGGTCGCGGCGATGCACGCCGCGTTCAAGGCCCGCTTCGGGACGTTCTGGGCGGTGATCAACGTCGCGGGCGCTTCGTCCAACGCGATGACGTGGCGGCTGACGCTGGCGGAGTTCCACCGGATCGTCGACGCGAGCCTCGTCTCGACGTTCTTGTGCACGCGCCAGTACGCGCCCGAGATGCGCGAGCGCGGCGCCGGGCGCATCGTCAACATCTCGAGCGTCGTCGCCGAGACGGGGGTCGCCGGCGTGTCGCACTACGGCGCCGCGAAAGCGGCGGTCATCGGCTTCACCAAGTCGGCCGCGGTGGAGCTCGCGCCGCGCGGCGTCACGGTGAACGCGCTCGCGCTGGGCTACATCGACGTCGGCCTGATCGACACCATCCCCGCCGACATCCAGCAGCGCCTGCTCGAGGCGATTCCGGCCAAGCGCTTCGGCCGGGTCGAAGAGATCGCGGCGCTCGTGCGCTACCTGATCAGCGACGAGTCGGCCTACGCGACCGGGCACACCTTCCGCCTCAACGGCGGTCTGGACCGCTGAGCCGGTCGCGCACGCTCGCCGTGGCGCGCATGACGTCGGCCGAGGCGACGCCGAAGAGCGTTTCGTAGAGCAGGGCGCCCGGGTGCGGGCGTTCGCGCAGCCGTTCGGGCTGCGCCCGGCGCAGCCGCTCTTCGCGGCCCAGCACGGCGCGCACGGCCAGGCCCGGGCCCAAGCCCAGCCACGTCGAGCGCTGCGAGGGGTAGGCCGCGATCGCGCGCACCGGCAGCAGCGCCTCGCTCAGCGTGAGACGGCGCCGCAGAATCTCGCCGGCCCGCGGAACGAACGACGTCACGCGAAAGAGCCGCCGCGGCCGGCGCCAGGCGTTGTAGAGCGAGTAGGTGTAGACGTCGGCGATCGCGCGCTCGCGGGCGAAGCTCAGCGCGACCAGATGGGCCGCGTCGTGGTCGTGATGGCCGCCCTCCCAGTCCAAGGTATAGACGCGCGCGACCTGCGGGATGGCGGCGGCCCAGTCCCGCAGCGCCGCGAGCGCGCGTTCGAGGTGCGCGAACAGGCTGCCGTCGGGCACGCGCGGCGCGCCGACGAAGCCGACCCGCTCGGGCGGTACGCCGACCCGCGCGAGGACCGCGAGCGACTCGGCGTCGCGGACGGCGGCGGCGACCCTCGACGCCCCGTCGGTGAGGAACGCGCACCACACCCGCGCGCCGCGCGCCGTCTCGTACGCGATGCGCGCCAGGATGCCGATCTCGTCGTCCTGATGGGCCAGCACGACCAGCACGTCCTCAGCGCCCGGCTGCACTTCGCCCTCCCGCCGGCGCGGACGCGCGCACGGCGCGCAGCTGGACGGAGCGCGAGTTGGGATCGCCCGCGGGCGCCCAGACATAGCTCGCCGTGATCCGCACGAGCGCCGTGCGCGCCGCGCCGCGGGCGGTTAGCGGGACGTCGAGCGCGTGGATGCCGGCGCGCAGGTTCGCGAACGTCTTGGGCGGCTCGCCCGCGACGCTGACCGTCAGCGTCTCGGGCCGCGCGTCGTACGGGCCCTCCGGCGGCAGCGAGACCATCACGCGCAGCGTCGTGCGGCCGCTCGGGATCGTCGTCGCGAACGCCGCGCTCTTGGTCAGCCAGCAGCAGTTGTACGCGCCGAAGATTTGGGCCGGGTAGATGCCGGTGGGGGTGGGAGCCGGCGCGGCCGCCGCGACGCCGGCGGGGAACGGGCGCGAGAGGACCGGCGAGTCCGTCCCGGGGCCGCCGTAGCACGCGGCCAGCGCCGCCGCCGCCAGCGACCAGAGAACGAGCCGGGCGGCGCTCAACGGACCTCCGGCGCGAGATAGACGACGAAGCGATCGCTCACCGGCGCGTGGTGAAATCCGAGCGCCGCGAGCTCCTCGCGCAGCCGGTTCTGCTGCGCCTGCGGAACGTTGTCCCACTGCGTCGGCAGCAAGAACGCGCCGATGTGGAAGCGCTGCACGTACGCGCCGATGTCGTCCTCGTAGATCGCCTGCTGGAAATCCAGGTACCGCTCCGGGCCGAACAAGTCGCCGGCCACCTGGATCCCGCGCTCGGTGAAGTACAGGCGGTCGAACTCGAGGTACGCGCGGAACACGCGCAGGTCGGTCCGCCCGGAACGGCGCAGCGCCGCGGTGATCGTCTCGACCTCGGGGTAGGTCGGTGCCCGGGCGAGCATCCAGGCCTCGCGGTCGCGGTAGTGCGTCGCGAAATCTTGGTAGGCCGCGGCGGTCAGACGCGCCGCCGCGACGTTCTGCGCGGTCGGGATCGCGCAGAACGCGAGCACGGCGGCGGCAGCCCAGCGGAACGCCGGCGCGCGCAGCGAGAGACGCACGCCGAGCGCGCCCAGCAGCGCCGCCAGCGCGGGCAGGAAGACCAGCGCGTAGCGGGCCTGGTACGACGTCGTCAGCCAATAGCCCACCCCGTAGCAGACCAGGCACGCCAAGGCATACGTTTCCACGTCGGCGACGCGCCCGCGCCGGAAGAGCGCGAGCGCACCCAGCAGCGCCGGCAGCCAGACCAGCAGGATGATGAACGTTCCGCCGTCCGACCGAAAGGCGGCCGACGACGGCTGGGTAAGGCTCGTCAGCGGAACCAGAAGGTGCCCGAGCGGGGTGGTCGCCTCCCCAGCCTTGATGTCGACCGTGATGCCGTGATAGTCGTCGGCGCTCCAATGCGGGTCGACGCCGCGGAACGCGATGTTGAGGGTCGGGGAGATCGGGTCGCCGGCCTGAATGAAGTTCTTGACGTACCAGGGCGCCGTGCAGACGCTCAGCAGAGCGACGGCGAGCGCGACCCTGCGGCGCGAGCCGCCCAGCAGCAGCGCCCCGAACGCCGTGGCCGCGACGAACACCGGAAACAGCCCGATCAGCGAAAGCTTCATCCCCATCAGGAAGCCGCCGCACAGCCCGAACGCGAGGAGCGACTCCCAGCGCCTGAAGCGAACCGCGTCGGCCAGCGCGAGCGCGCAGACGAGGAAGAAGAGCCCGATCGGGACGTCGATGAGCCCGACGACCGCCGCTTCGAAGAAGATGGCCGAACCGGCGACGGCGACCGCCGCCAGCAGCGCGACGGCGACGTGGACCGGTTCGAGCCGGCGCCCTTCGCGCTGGACCGACGCCGTGACGTACCCGTAGATTCCCAGCAGCGAAAGCAAGCTGGTCAGCCAGGTCAGCGTCTGCGCCTCGTCGACGAAACGGAACAGCATCAGCCACACGTCGAGCATCGCCCAGTTGGTCGTGTAGTACGGTATGCGCAAGGACGGGTCGACGAAGATCCGGTGCGCCTGAGCCCACTCCAGCGGGTAGACCAGGTGGTACGAGGTCGAGTCGCCGCCCAGATCCGGCCGCACGCTGCCGAAACCGTAGACGAGCGCGAGCGCGTAGAGCAGGATCGCGCCGGGCGACACGGCGGCCCGCCACAGCTCGGCCCGCGCGCGCCAGAACGCGGCGCGCCACGGCGGGTCGGCGCGCCGGGCGAAGACGAGCGCGAGGACGATCAGCCAGAGCGGGATCGCGACCGGGTAGAGCAGGTGCGCGAGACCGAGCACGAAGGTGGCAAAGCCGGTTATCGCCATGCCGCACGCGGTGGTGAGAACGAGCTCGATCAGGGCCGCGCCGCTGCCCGCAGCGCCGCCGCCGGCCGCGGGCTCCAGCCGCGGCCGCCGCAGCAGCGTTCCGCACAGGTAGAAATAGATCCACGCCAAGTGGACGACGAGCAGGGCGACGAGATAGGTGGACAGCGCCGTCATGCGCTCGGCGCTCGGTCGCCGGCGTCGGCGGGAGTTCGAGCGCGGAGCACGCGCGCGAGCGCGATGAAGCCGCCGACGCCGATCAGCAGCCCCAGCCACGGAAATGCCAGCGCCGCGAGCGCGGCCACGGCCGCGCCCGCGGGAACGGCGAAGACCTCGACTCGGGCCCGCAGCGGCGCCAGCGCCGCCCCGAGCGGCGCACCCTCTGCCTGCTCAGCTTGCGTAGACTGAGCGGGCGCCGGCCGGTCGCCCAGCGCGGGTGCACCGCAGCGCCAGCAAAACGTTCCGAGCCGTTCGGCGCCGCACTGGGCGCAGAACCGGTGCTCGGCCAGAGACGACGGCTCGTTCACTGTGTTCTCGCTTCTACGGCGACGCATCGCATCCTTACCGCGGCCGCGCGCTCCGCGCGCGGATTCCGACCAGGAGGCTCGTCGCTGCGAGAGCAACGCAGCGGCATGATTCACGCTCGCGCCGTGCGCTGAACCGATGACGGGTGAGTTCCGCACCGCGCCGGTCGTCGTCGCGCCGTATGCGGAGTCCGACCGCGACCGCTGGGACGACTACGTCGCGCGGCACCCGGACGGTGGCTTCGGTCAGCGCACGGCGTTCCGCACCGTGACGTCCCGCTGCTACGGCGTCGAGCCGTTGTGGTGGCTCGCGACGCGCGCGAACCGCGTCGTCGGCGTGCTGCCGATGTTCCAGCGCCGGCTCCGCGAGCCGGCGCTGTTCTCCGCGCCGGGCGGGATGCTGCGCGATGACGACGAGGTGGAGCGCACCCTGGTCGCGTCGCTGACGGAGGCCGTGCGCGCGCGGCGCCTGCGCTACGCGGAGCTGCGCGACCAGCGCACG
Organism: Vulcanimicrobiota bacterium; assembly: GCA_963784655.1. Lineage (GTDB taxonomy): Bacteria > Vulcanimicrobiota > Vulcanimicrobiia > Vulcanimicrobiales > Vulcanimicrobiaceae > Vulcanimicrobium. The sequence continues at coordinate 248,494 of CAWASO010000025.1, read as the reverse complement.
CCGCTGGCCGGCCTCCCGTCGTCCGACGAGCACGTGACGATGGTGCTCGATCTGGCCGGCTCCGCGGAAGAGCAGTGGGCCGCCTTCTCGGGGCGCGCCCGCACCGGCGTGCGCAAGGCGGAGAAGCTGCTCGACGGCTATACGGTCGATTGGGGGCCCGGCCAGATCGAGCGCTTTCACGGCGTGCTGCTCGAGAACATGCGCGATCTCGGCACGCCGCTGCGCGGGATCGCTTATTTCCGCGCCTTCCTCGCCGCGTACGGCGACGATGCCGACGTCGCCGTGCTGCGCTCGCACGACCAGACCATCGGCGGCATGATCACGGTTCGGCACGGCGCGACGATCACCGACCCTTGGGCGTCCTCGTCGCGGCGCTGGTTCCACGCCAGCCCCAACGACGCGATCTACTGGGAGGCGATTCGCCGCGCGATCGCGCAGGGCGCGCGCAAGTTCGACTTCGGGCGCAGCCAGCCGGACTCGGGAACCTACAACTTCAAGCTGAAGTGGGGCGCCCGGCCGGTTCCGCTGGCGTATCAGTACGTGCTCGGCCGCAACGCGCGCATCCCGACGCTGGCCGACCAGAAATCCAGCCTCGGCCTGGCGGTGCGGATGTGGCGGGCGCTGCCGCTACCCGTCGCCGGGGTCTTGGGCGAGCCCGCCAAGCGCATGTTCCCCGAAGTGTTGTGAGCCGGCGTCGCGGTCGTCGTGGCGCGCATCGCGGTGCAGCTTGATCGTGCGGGTCGAGAACTGGACGTCGTAGAGCAGCGCCTGCAGCGAGAGCTGAAACCCGATGATGAACAACAGCAGCGCGAGCACGATCGTGCCGGTCGGCCGGCCCGTGCCCGACGTGACCGAGATGTACCACTCGTGCCCGCCGAAGACGATGGCCGCGAGCAGCAGCGGAAAGCCGATCGCGGCGCACAGCGTGCCGACGTTGATCTCGACGATCAGGTAGTTGACCAGCAGCCGCCGCAAGAAGCGCTTGATCAGCAGCGGCGGAAACGACGCCAGGACCACCGGGATCGAGAGGGAGCTGGGTTCCTCGCCGTAGATCGCGGGCATCTCCAGTTCGGCGATCATGCGCCGGCGCAGGCCGAACAAGCAGAGCAGGTCGGTCTCGAAGAAATAGCGCTCGGACAGCCGGTCGATCTTCATCCGCTGCAGCGAGTCGGCCCGCAGCGCGATGAAGCCGTTGGTGGGATCGACGATCGTCCAGTAGCCGCTGCTGAACTTGATCAACAGGGTCAGGAGGGAGTTTCCGATCAGCCGAATCGCCGGCATCGTCTGCAGCGTCGCCGGGTCGGCGAAGCGGTTGCCCTTGACGAGCTCGATCTCGGGCGCGCGCTCGAGGATGTCGATCATGTGCGGTACGAACGACGTGTCCATCTGGTCGTCGGCGTCGATCTTGACGATGTAGTCCGCGCCCAGCGCCATCGCGGCCGAGATGCCGGTCTTGGTCGCGCCCCCGACGCCGCGGTTGACCTCGTGCACCAGCACCCGCACGCGCGGGTCGATGCCGCGCACCACGTCGCCGCTGGACTGCGGGCAGGCGTCGTCGACGACGACGACCAGATCCGCGACGGCGAGCGCCCGGTCGACCACGCGGGCGATGGTGCGGCGAGCTCGGTACGCGGGGATGACGACGGCGACGACGGCGGTCCGCTCGGCGCGGCGATCGAACGTTGCGACGGAAGGAGAAACCACGGGGCTCACGGTTACGACGCCGTTGCGCTCATCTCCGGCCGAGCGCACGGCGGAACGCACCGCGCAAGCGAGCGATCAACCGGGACGGGATGAAATCCCGGCCGGACACGGAACCGGCGCCTCGATGCTCGCCGCATGGGCCGTATTCGCCGGTCTTCTTTCGTTTCAAGCCGTTCCGCCGGATGCAACGCCGACGCCGGCGCCCGCCGCTCCGACGGCCGCGCCGGTCGCCGCCAGCCCGGCGCCCGCGCCGGCCGGCCTGCTGGTCGTGGGCGTCGGCGACTCGATCACCTACGGCACGGGAACGTCCAACCCGCCGGCCACCTCGTTCCTGGCGCGCGCCGCCGCGCTCGCGTACGCGTCGTACGTCGATCTGGGCGTTCCGGCCGCGCTCACCGGCTACATCGCAAGCGAGGTGCCCTCGATCCCGCTCCAGGCGAACGTCGTCGTGATCTATGCCGGCACGAACGACGTGTCGGCGGCCGCCGACTTTCGCGCCGACGGCGCGACCGCGATCCGCCAGGCGAAGTATTTCGAGCCGACCTTCGACGCGCTCGTCGCCGCGGTTCGCCAGCGCGTTCCCGCGGCGCGGCTCGTCGTCGTGACCGTGCGCGATTTCGGCCGGGTCCAGAAGGAGGCCGGCTTACCGGAGGACCGCTTCATCGCCGACTCGCGCAGCGCGGCGACGCACGAGTGGGATGCCCACCTGCGCTCGGTGGCGCAGCAGAACGGCGCGGCGGTGCTCGATCTGGAGTACGACCGCCAGTGGTACGTCGCGAGCGAGTACGGCGGCGCGCCGGGCGACGTTCATCCCAACGACGCGGGCGCGGAGCGCCTCGCGCGAGCGGTCGCGCCGCTGCTCAAACGGCGCGGCGCGCCCTGAGCGCGGTGCGAGATGATCGTCGTCCGGAGCGTCGAAGCCGCTCGATTGCATCATGGAAATACGAACCGCCGTGCCGGGCGACGCACGTGCCATCACCGGCCTGCACATGGTACACCTGCCGCCCAGCGTGAGCGATTTCACCCAGCTCGGCGTGCCGATCGTCGAGCGGTTCTACCGCAACGCGATCGCGAGGCAGGTCGGGACGTCGTTCTACGCGGTCGAGGACGGCGTACCCGCGGGCTACGTGCTGGTGACGGCGAACGTGCGCGATCTGTTCAACCGCTCGCTGCTGGCCGGGCCGGCTGACGTCGCGGCGTTCCTGGCACGGGCGAACCCGCGCGGTCTGCTGTCCGCGGTGCGGACGAAGGTCGGCTCGGGCACGGCGGTGATCCGCCAAGTTCCCGAAGCGGTGTACCTCGTCGTCGATCCGAAATTTCGCGGCCGGCGCCTGGGCGCGCAGCTGATGGAGCGCGCCGACGCCTGGTTCGCGCAGGAAGGCCTGTCGTACTACGAGCTCAACGCGCACGCCGACAACGAGGCGGTGCTCAAGGTGCACTTCGGCAACGGCCACCGCATCGTGCGCGAGTACGTCAAGGACGGCGTGCGCATGTACACCCTGCGCAAGGACCTGTAGCGGCCGCCTACTGCGCGACCGCCACCCGCGCGCCGGCGTCCGCTTCGACGGCGCCGGCCGGCAGGCCGAAATGGCGCAGCACGACGTCGAAGATCTCGTGGTTGTGGAGGTCCGGCGGAACGGCGATGCCGTCGCTGAAGACGTCGCCCTCGGCGACGTGCGCGCCGGTCCGCTGGGCAACCACGAACATGTCGGTGAACGCGATGTCGCGCTCCTCGGTCGTGATGCGCGCGCCCGGCGCGACACCGTGGTGGAAGTCGATCTGGAAGAACACGCTGGTCGGGCCGAGCCGTTCGACGTCGAACGGTTTGGTGCCGTCCGAGAGCCGGCAACCGGTGAGGATGCGCTCCGCCCGGTCGGCGTCCTCCACCCGGTCGAAGAGCAGGTGCGCGTCGTTGGTCATGCACTGCTCGACCCGCGCGCCGGTGATGCCCAGCGCGGCCATCGCGTCGACGGGGTTGTGCTGGCGGTAGCCGTACATGCCGGCCTCGGCGACGTTGCCCTGCTTGAAGGCGTTCATCACCAGCAGCGCCTCGCCCGGCGCGCGGTCGTTCATCAGCATCCCGACCATCGCGTCGCACAGCCGCAGGCCGAGCTCCATCTCGGGATGGATGCGCTCCCCCGCCAGCCAGAACTGGTGCTGCAGGTGCGCGATGTGGTTGAGGAAGATGAGCGAGAAGTCGGGCCGGTCGCGGCGCCGGAGCTGCACGAAGATCAGCGTCGAGAGGTAGTCGAGCAGGGTGGTGAAGGTGTGCACGTTGGGGCCGGTCTTGAGCACCGCGCGCACCGCCGCGAGCGCGAAGCGGGCCGAGGTGCCCAGGTTGGCCGGCCGCAGCATGTAGCGCACGAGCTGCAAGGCGCGCCGCAGGGCGACCCCGCGCTCGATGTCGAGGTAGTTCTTGGAGACGTAGCGCGGCAGCGCCAGCACGTCGGCGAGCGCCTGCGGGTACGCGACCTCGTCGTACGACCAGGGGTCGGGCATGAAGAAGGCGCAGCCGCGCGTGTCGCCGAGCGGCGCGTTCATCGCGCCCCACACGCCCCAGGTGTAACCGGCGCGGGCCAGCGCGTGCCACAGCCTGCGGGCGCGCTTGGGAGCGCGTCACGCCGAGCCGGATGACGCCGTGCACGGTGCTCGGAACGCCGGAGTGCACGCCGACCCACTGCACCCAAGGGTCCAGCCCGTGATGCTCCTTCGCGTCGTCGGTGACGGTGCGCGCGTGCGGCAGCGCGAGCAGGCGCGGCAGGTTGCGCAAGCCGAGGCGCGCCGAAGCGCCGCGCAGGAACGACGGGTCGATCTCGTTGAGCTCGATCAGCATGAGGCGCGGCTTGGCGGCCGCCGGCGGGTGCTGCATTGGCCCGAAGTTCTGGCACGCCGCGCGGTCGGCCTGGCCGTTTACCGCTCGCTCGAATGCGGAAACAGCGCTGCGATGGGCGCCCCAACGTCGTAGATGCCGCCGCCGAATCTCGCTTCCCTGATCGGCGCGGTGCGCGGGCGCGGCGCGCCGCCGCCGCCGATCGTCGGCTTCGGCGACTCCATCACCTGGGGCAGCGGCACGGCGAACCCGCCCGCGACCTCGTACATCGGGCGGGCCGCGGCGCTGCTGGGCGCCGGCTCGGTCAACTTCGGGCTCCCAGCCGCGTTCGCCGACCGCATCGCGCTGGACGTGCCGCGCGTCGTGCTGGACGGCGCGACCGTCGTGCTGAACGCCGGGACCAACGACGCCGGGGTAGCGGCGATCGGCGCGGACCCCGAGCGCGCGGCCGAGACGATTCGCGCCGGCCCGGCGAGCGCGGTGGACGCGCTGCTGGCGGCGGCCCGGGCGCAGTTCCCGCGCGGGCGCATCATCGTCGTCACGGTCCGCGACCTCGGCCGGGCCCGCGCCGCGTACGAGAACGCGTCCCCCGAAGCGCTGACCGCCGCGGCGCGGGCCCTCAACGAGCACCTGCGCGCAGCCGCGGCGCGAGCCGGCGCGGCGCTGCTCGACCTCGAGTCCGACCCGCAGTGGTACATCCGCTTCGAGTACGACAACACCGGCATCCACCCCAACGACGTCGGTTCGGAGCGGCTGGCCCGCGCCGTCGCGGCGCTGGCGGGCGGCTAGAAGACTTTCACCCGGGCCAGCCCGCCGGCCCGGAACACCGCCTGGACTTGGTCCAGGGTCTCGGGCTTGGCGAAATACGCGACCACCGAGCGGCCCGCCTGGAGCGCGCCGATGTAGTTGTCGACCTCGTCGTCGGGGATCTCGAGGTCGCCCAGGCGGTCGCCCATGGTCTCGTTGCGGAAGAACGAGACGCCCGAGCCGCCCGCGGTCGGCACCCCGCTGGTGATGCCGGGGACGCCGGTGCCCTGGCCGCCCATCATCAGGCCGCCCTGGCCGAGCACGCCGCCGCGCGAGGCCGACCCCTGGGTCGAGTCGTCGGGGCCGATGAGCTGGATCGGGTCGAGCGGGAGTCCCGCTTCCTTGAGCGCCGTTTCCAGCGCCTTGATGTCGCCGTTCTGGGAAATGCCGGTCACGACCAGGCCCACGGGATACCTCTTTGACGGTACGGGGAGCAGGCCAGCTTCGCGGCCCCGCCCGAGCACCCTCCGCGCCTCCGGCGAGGGATCGGCCCAGCGGGATCGCCAACCCGGTGCCGGTGATTCAGAGTCTGCCCACCCTCTTCGCCGAGGCCAAGCTGTTCGTGCCCGACGTCTTCGAGGACGACCGCGGCTTCTTCAAGGAGACGTGGTCCGAGCCCAAGTACGCCGAGTTCGGGGTGCCGGCGCGCTGGGAGCAGGACTCGTGCTCGTGGTCGAGCCGCAACGTGATCCGCGGGCTGCACTACGACTTTCGGATGGCCAAGCTCGTCCAGTGCCTGCGCGGGCGGATCTGGGACGTGATCGCCGACCTGCGGCGCGACTCGCCGACCTACCTGAAGTGGCAAGGCTTCGTGCTGTCCGACCGCAACCACCGCCAGCTCCTGGTCCCGCCCGGCTTCGGCCACGGCTTCCTGGCCCTCGACGACGAGGTGGTGGTGCACTACAAGAACAGCGTCGCCTACGATCCGCAGCACGAGGGTGCGGTGTCCTGGCGCAACCCGGCCATCGGGGTCGTCTGGCCGCTGGTCGGCGAGCCCCGCCTCTCGGGCAAGGACGCCGCCGTCCCGCTCGACTTTCTGCCGGGCTAGTAGCGGTGGACGGGCGGGCCGCCGATGGGGGCCCGCTGTACCACCGCGTCGACCGAGGTCGCGCGGACGAACGACAGGATCGCCGCGCCCAGGCCGACGAGCCAGACCAGCGCGGTGACGATCCAGCCCACGATCGGGACGATCTCGGCCGCGCAGACCACCACCAGGCCGAGCATCAGCGCGACCAGCGGCGAGGGGGTGTGGCGCGGCATCACCAGCTCGCACAGGCGCCGCCCGACCAGCAGCGCGAGCGCCCCGGTGCCGATCCAGACCCCGGCGAACAGGGCCGCGATCTCGAGCACGATCAGCGGGATGCCGACGATCGAGATCGCGAGCAGGAACGCCACCGGCACGACCGCCACGAAGGCCAGCGCGCCGGTCGCCGCGGACAGGCCGGGGTGCCGCTCGACCCGGTCCAGCGCGACCCGCATCCGCAAGGGGAAGAGCAGGAACACCAGCACCACCACGGCGCTGGCGGCGAGCTTGAAGACCAGCCGGCGGTCTTGGTCCGCCAGCGCGCCGACCCCCAGCTCCTTGCCGACCATCCACGGCACCAGGGCCCGCAGGGGTTCGTTGGTGACGCCGGTGTCCTGGCCCAGGATCTCGCCGCCGTCGACGGTCGTGCAGGTGCCGAAGATCGCGTTGCAGTCGCCCCGCACGAGCCCCGCCACCTGGGCGTCGCCGAAGACCACGTTGAGGTCGCCGTCGACGACCTCGCCCGGCCCGACGTAGACGTTGTGGAACAGCTCGGTGTCGCCCCGGGCGCTGCGCGCCTCGGCCGGGCGCGGAGGCCAGGCACAGGATCGCCAGCAGCGCGACGAGCGCCGCGACGACGTGCCGGCCGGTCACCCGCGCAAGCGCTCCGCGATGCGCGGGCGGACCACGGCGAAGCCCAGCACGAGCACGGCCACGACCGCCAGATCGAGCACCAGGGCGGTGCCCAGCCACGTTCCGACCCCGCCGAAGTCGCCCAGCACCCGGCCGCCGGCGTGGGCCAGCGCGCCCAGGCTGCGGGTCAGCGAGCCGGTCAGGTCGAGCGCGGTCTCGCCGAAGGCCCGCATGGTGCGGCCCGAGAGCAGGAAGCCGGCCCCGATCAGCAGCCACGCCGCGACCAGGTAGGAGACGAAGTACGCCACCACCGGGGCGGGCGAGACGTGCGGGCGCGGCAGGGCCCGCACCTCGGCCATCGTCGCGAAGGTGAAGTTCTCGGGCAGCGCCACGGTGCGCGGGGCGGCGATCAAGGCGTCGACGACGCGCAGCTCCTCGAGCACGCCCTGGCAGCTGCCGCAGGCGTCGAGGTGGGCGCGCAGCCGGACCCGGAGCGCCGGCGCCAGCGTCCCGTCGAGGTACTCCTCGAAACGGGCCTCAGACGAGCTGCAGTTCACCCAGGCCCCCGAGCGCGCGGAACGTCCGCGTCGCGCACTTTCCCTCGGCCTTCGCTTCCCGCTCGCGCAGCTTGTGCGCCAGGGCCAGCTTGCCGCGGTGGATCAGCGTCTTGACGTTGCCCAGCGACAGCCCCATCGTGGTGGCGATCGTCTGGTAGTCCATGTTGTCGTAGAAGCGCAGCGCGAGCACGGTGCGGGTCCGCTCCGGCAGCTCGGCCAGCGCGGCCCGGACCTCGGCCTCGGCCTCGGCGCGCAAAACCCCTCCGGCGGGATCGGCGTCCCGGGAGTGGTCGGGCAGGATGTTCTCGAGCGTCTGGTCCTCGGCCAGCTCGGCCTGGACCGGGCGCTTCTGCGAGCGGCCCAGGAACGTCCGCACCACGTTGCGCGCGATGTGGTAGACCCAGGTCGAGAAGCGCCCCAGGTCGGGATTGAACGTTCCCAAGTGGGCGTAGGCCCGCAGGAACGTCTCCTGGGTCAGGTCGGCCACGTCCGAGGGCTGGCGCACGCTGGCCCCGATGAAGGAGCCGATGCCGCGCTTGTACCGCTCGACCAGCTGACCGAATGCGTCGCGGTCGCCGTCGAGGACCGCTTGGACGAGCCGTTCGTCCGTGAGCTCGGGGACTGTTGAAACAGCCATCGTTGTACTGGCTGATACCGCCCGCGGCGGCGGAAGTTTCCGCCCGTCTCTTGACGCTCGCGGGGAGGCGCGCGGCCGGCCGGCTTGAGAAGGAGCGGCCATGTCGGTGATGCGCCCGCAGCCCATCTACGTCGTCGGGGACAGCCAGGCGCTCATCTACGGCGACCGGGTCTGGTTCGAGGCCCGCCACGACTGCCACGTCGCGCGCTCGGTCTACTGCTCGCTCTACGCGGGCGCGCTGGCCGACGAGGCGGGCCGGTTCGACGAGGCCTTCGCCACCGCGATGCGGGGGGTCCGGCTGCTGACCCTGGTCGACGGCGAGCTCGAGGCGTCGCACCGCACGCCCGACCCGCACGTCTTCTCGCTCGCCCAGGCCGACGGGCGCCCGGTGGCCGACCCGCCGCTGGTCTTCACCGCCGGTCAGCTCGACCTGCAGCGGGTGGCCCGCTACCTGCCCTACGACGACGTGGCCCTGCCGGCCGACGTCGGCGCCCGCTTCGAGGTCGCGCCGGAGTGCGCGAGCACGGACGACGACGCCGTCCCGGCCGCCGACCTGCTGGCCGTCGTCGAGGTCCAGCTGGCCGGGTTCCGGCGCGGGCTGCGCCGGCTGCGGGAGCTGGGCTTCGGGCGGGTCGCGGTGGTCTCGGTGCCGCCGCCGGGCGGGGACGACGCGCTGTTCCAGGCCGTCCGGACCACCATCGGGCTGCCCCAGAACGCGCGCCGCTACGGCCGGCGCTTCCGCTACAAGCTGGTCCTGACCATGAACTACGCCCTGGTCCGGCTGTGCGACGAGGAGGGCGTCGACTTCATCGACCGCTGGGCCGAGCAGACCCGCGGCGGCGTGGTCCGGCCGGGCGTCCTGACCGACGGCATCCACCTCTCCGCCGAGGCCGCCGACCGGACCATGCGCTGGCTGGGGCTGTGGGTGGAGCAAGGCGCGCCGGCCGGCGCTCGCCGAGCCGCCAGCGCGGAACGGGAACCTGTCCGAACCTAGCCGAACATCGCGGGCCGTCATGGCACAGCGGCGGTGGCTCGTCACGGGCGGGCTAGGGTTCATCGGCTCGGCGTTCGTCCGGATCGTCCTGCGCGAGCGGCCCGACGTGGCGGTGACCGTGCTCGACGCGCTCACCTACGCGGGCAACCACGCCAACGTGGCCGAGGTCGCGGACGACCCGCGCTACCGCTGCGTGATCGGCGACATCGCCGACGCCGCCGCGGTCGACGAAGCGGTCGGCGCCGGGGTCGACGCGATCGCCAACTTCGCGGCCGAGAGCCACGTCGACCGCTCGATCCTCGACCCCGAGGCGTTCATCCGGACCGACGTGCTGGGCACCCACGTGCTGCTCGAGGCGGTCCGCCGGCACGGGATCGGGCGCTACCTGCAAGTGTCGACCGACGAGGTCTACGGGCACGTCCACAGCGGCGCCTCGACCGAGGCCGACCCGATCCGCCCGCGCAGCCCGTACGCCGCGTCCAAGGCCGGGGGCGACCTCCAGGTGCTGGCCTACCACACCACCTACGGCAGCCCGGTCCTGATCACGCGCGGCTCGAACACCTACGGCCCCTACCAGTATCCCGAGAAGCTGATCCCGCTGTTCGTCACCAACCTGCTCGACGGCGAGCAGGTGCCGGTCTACGGCGACGGTCTGCAAGTGCGCGACTGGCTCTACGTCGACGACCACGCGCGCGGCATCCTGCACGCGCTCGAGCACGGCGCGACCGGCGAAGTCTACAATCTGGGCGGGGGCAACAGCCGGACCAACCTCGAGATCACCCGCCGCCTGCTGGAGCTCACCGGGCGCGAATTCGAGACCAGCGTGCGGCACGTCGCGGACCGCGAGGGCCACGACCGCCGCTACGCGCTCGACTCGGCCAAAGCGGGCGCGCTGGGCTGGGCGCCGCGCATGCCGTTCGACGAAGGCCTCGCCGCGACGGTGGCCTGGTACCGCGAGCGCGAAACCTGGTGGCGGCCGATCAAGTCGGGCGAGTTCGCGGCGTACTACAAGCGCCAATACGCCCACCGCTAAAACGATGAACGACAGAACGGAACGAAACGCAACGTGAAGGGCATCATCCTGGCCGGCGGCCTCGGCTCGCGGCTGCGGCCGCTGACGAAGGTCACCAACAAGCACCTCCTGCCGATCTACGACCGGCCGATGATCTACTATCCGCTCCAGACGCTGTGCAACGCGGGGATCGACGAGATCATGATCGTGACCGGCGGCAACAGCGCGGGCGACTTCCTGCGCCTGCTGGGCAACGGGCGCGACTTCGGCCTGCCCCACATCGCCTACACCTACCAGGAGGGCGAAGGCGGGATCGCCGACGCGCTCAAGCTGTGCGAGCACTTCGTCGGGGGCGACCGGGTTGTCGTCGTGCTGGGCGACAACATCATCCAGGAAGACATCACGCCCTACGTCCGCAAGTTCGAGGCCCAGCCGTCGGGCTGCCGGCTGCTGCTCAAGCAGGTCGACGATCCCGAGCGCTTCGGGGTCGCGCACTTCGACGGCGACAAGATCGTCGGCATCGCCGAGAAGCCCAAGGCGCCCAAGAGCAATTTCGCGGTGACCGGCGTCTACATGTACGACAACCGCGTGTTCGATTACGCGCGCGAGCTCAAGCCCTCCGCGCGCGGCGAGCTGGAGATCACCGACGTCAACAACGCGTACATCGCGGCGGGCGACTGCCATTACGACGAGCTCAAGGGCTGGTGGACCGACGCCGGGCAGTTCGAGTCGCTCTACCGCGCGGCGCAGCTCGTCGCCGAGGACCGGATGAAGGGGCTGCAGAGCTCGTGATCGAGCGCGTCGCGATCGTCGGCGGGTCGGGGCAGCTCGGCTCGGCGCTGCGCGCGGTCTTCGCGGGCCGCGCGGTCGAGACGCCGGCGCACGCCGAGCTCGCGTTCGAGGACCGCACCGCGCTCGAGGCTTTCCTCGACCGAACCGAGCCCGGCGTGCTGATCAACTGCTCGGCCTTCCACAACGTCGACGCCTGCGAGCGCGATCCCGGCCCGGCGTTCGCGATCAACGCGCTGGCGGTCGATGCGGCGGCGGCGGCTTGCGCGCGACGCGGCATCGCGTTCGCGACGGTCAGCACCGACTACGTGTTCGACGGCACGCTCGGGCGGGCGTACCGCGAGGACGACGCGCCCAACCCGCTCACCGCCTACGGCGCCTCCAAGCTGGCCGGCGAGCTGCTCGTGCGCCGCCACGGCGAGCGCCACCACATCATCCGCACCTCGGGCGTGTTCGGGAACCTCGGCACCTCGAGCAAGGGCTACACCCTGATCGACAAGGTGCTGGCGCAGGCCGAGCGCGGCGAGCCGACCACGATGGTGGCCGACATGGTGTTCTCGCCGTCGTACGCGCCGCACGTGGCGCGCGCGCTGCGCGACATCGTCGACCGGCGCGCGTACGGCACGCACCACGTCACCAACGCCGGCGCGACGAGCTGGTACGACTTCGTGAAGGTCGCCTTCGCCAAGGCCGGCCTGGGCGGCGCGCCGCTCGCCCCGACCACCTACGCCGCGCTCGGCAACCCCACCCGGCGGCCGATGTACTCGCCGCTGGCGAACACGACGTTCGCCGGGCTCGGAATCGCGCCGCTGCCCGGCTGGGACGCCGCGCTCGACGAGTACCTGGCCGCCCGGCGCGAACGCGCGCCCGCGTAGCGCGTGCACGTCCTCGTCACCGGCGGCGCCGGCTACATCGGTCTGGAGCTGTGCCGCCAGCTGCTCGAGCGCGGCGACCAGGTGCGGGTGGTCGACCGCTTCTTCTTCGGCGAGACGGGGCTGCGCGCGCTCGCCGAGGCCAGCGGCGGGCGGCTGAGCTATGCCGCGGGCGACATCCGGGCCTTCGACGAGGCCTGGCTGGACGGCGTCGACGGCGTCTCGCACCTGGCCGGGCTCTCCAACGACCCGACCGCCGAATACAACCCCGACGCCAACTGGCAGATGAACGCCGTCGCGACCGAGCGGCTGGGCGAAGCCTGCAAGCGGCGCGGCGTGAAGCGCTTCGTGTTCGGTTCGTCGGCCTCGCTCTACGACGGGATCGGCCCGGGGATGTTCGACGAGCAGACGCCGGTGCAGCCGCGCGGCGCGTACTCGATCTCCAAGCAGTACGGCGAGGACGCGCTGCGGCGGCTGACCGACGCCGACTTCGCGCCCACGATCCTGCGCCAGGGCACGGTCTACGGCTGGTCGCCCCGGATGCGCTTCGACCTGGTGGTGAACACCTTCCTCAAGGACGCGGTCACGGTCGGCAAGCTGTACCTGCACGGCGGCGGCTGGCAGTGGCGCCCGCTGGTCGACGTGAGCGACGTCGCGCGCGCCCACGTCGCGTGCCTGAACGCGCCGCTGGACGCGGTGCGCGGCGAGCTGTTCAACGTGATGCAGGAGAACTACCAGGTGCGCCAGCTCGCCATGCTGGTCGCCGGCTCGCTCTCGCTGCGCGGCCGCCAGGTCACGCTCGAGGAGGCGCCGCTGCCCAAGCTCGTGCGCGACTACCGCATGTCGAACTTGAAGATGACGCAGCGGCTGGGCTTCACGCCGGCGGTGACGGTGCTGGAGTCGATCGACGACATGCTCGCCAAGCTCCCGCTCGACGACGTGGGATGGCTGGCGAACCCGCGCTGGTACAACATCGCCTGGATGAGCATCCTCGAAGAGGCGCACGCGGCGCAGCGCGGGTTCGCGAGCATCTACTAGCCCGCACCATGCCGCCGCTCGGCCTCCGGGAGCCGCCCGTCCGGGTAAGGAAATGCTCAGCGATGCGAGACGTGGTGTTCGTGGTCGGCATGGGACGCAGCGGCAGCTCCGCGCTGGCGCGCGTCCTGGGTCTGTGCGGGGCGGCGCTGCCGCTCGACGTGCTGCCGCCCAACGCCGGCAACCCGACCGGGTACTGGGAGCCCGAAGCGATCCTGTACGCCAACGAGCACTTCCTGGACGCGCGCGCCTCGTCGTGGTTCGACCCCCGGCCCAGCCGGCGGACGTCGCCGCCGGCCGTCGCGCACGACCCGTTCGTGCGGGAAGCGGCGGACTTGCTGCGCTCGTCGTTTCCGCCCGGCGGGCCGCTGGTGGTGAAGGAGCCGCGCATCAGCGCGCTGCTGCCGTACTGGCTCGCCGCCGCGGCCGCCTGCGGCCTGCGGCCGGTCGCCGTGCACATGGTGCGCAATCCCGACGACGTCGCGGCGTCGCTGGAGCAGCGCGACGGCCTGGGCACCGAGCAGTCGCACGGCATGTGGCTCAAAAACAGCCTGGTGGCCGAGCGCGACACGCGCGAGCTGCCGCGCCTCTTCCTCTCCTACGACGAGCTGCTGGCGGACTGGGAGCCCGTCGTCAGGCGCTGCATCGAGCGGCTCCGCCTGCCGCTCGCGATCACGGACGAGACGCGCACCGCCGTCGCGGCGTTTCTCAGCCCCGGCTTGCGCCACCACGCGTCGCGGGGTCCGGCCGGCGGCGACCCCGCCAGCCTGGTCGCGCGCGTCTACGCGGCCCTCGAACGAGCCCGGCACGGGCCGGCCGACCCGGCCGAGTTCGACCGGCTGCTGGAGGAGTACGCCGCCTCGGCCGTGCCGACGGCGAGCATGCCGAGCTGGGCCGCCCGGCACTGACGCCGGGCGGGCCGTGACCGGCGCCCGGTTCGTTCGAACGGACCGGCGCCGGGATCGGCGTCCGCCGAACGGTTCCTTGGCGGAACCGCGGCGGCCGGCCCGAACCGTACGCAGCGGCCTATGGAACTGCGGATCGACCACGAGACCGTCGCGCGCGCGCGCCGGCTCGCCGGCAAGATCGTCGACCCGGTCGGCGACTTCATCGCACGCCACTCGACGGTGAGCGTCGAGCGCGCGGTCGCGCGCCTCTGCGGGGTGGACGGGGTCGACGCGGACGGCGTGCCGCTGCCCAACCGGCTGGTCGACGCGCTGCCCGCGCGCGAGCTGGGCCTCGCGCGCGCGCTGGGCGCGGCGCTGGCCGAGACCGGCCGCACGCCGCAGCAGGTCGCCGAGGCGGTCGCCGCCGGCGAGCCGCTGCCCGATCCGGCCCGCACGCCCGAGACCGCGCTGCGCGCCGCGCTGCGCCCGTACGCCGACGCCGGCCTGGCCCAGGTCGACCGCACCCGCACCACCCGGGCCGAGCTGCTGGCGCGCCTGCCGCAGGCCCGGCCGCCGCTACTCTACGTGATCGTCGCCAGCGGCAACATCTACGAAGACCGCACCGCCGCCGTCGCCGCGGCCGAGGCCGGGGCGCAGATCATCGCGGTGATCCGCTCGACCGCGCAGTCGCTGATCGACTACGTGCCCTACGGCGCGACCACCGAAGGCTTCGGCGGCACCTACGCGACCCAGGAGAACTTCCGCATCATGCGCGCCGCGCTCGACGAGACGTCCGAGCGGCTGGGACGGTACGTGATGCTGACCAACTACGCCAGCGGCCTGTGCATGCCCGAGATCGCCGCGACGGCCGCGCTCGAGCGGCTCGACATGCTGCTCAACGACTCGATGTACGGCATCCTGTTCCGCGACATCAACATGCAGCGCACGTTCGTCGACCAGCACTTCTCGCGCCAGTTGAATGCGCGCAGCGGCATCATCATCAACACCGGCGAGGACAACTACCTCACCACCGCCGACGCCGTCGAGCAAGCGCCGGCGGTGCTGGCCTCGCAGTTCATCAACGAGGCCTTCGCCCGGCGGGCCGGCCTGCCCGACGCGCAGATCGGCCTGGGCGACGCCTACGAGATCGACCCCGACCTCGAGGACGGTTTCCTGCTCCAGGTCGCGCAAGCCCAGCTCGCGCGCCAGATCTTCCCCGATGCGCCACTCAAGTACATGCCGCCCACCAAGCACATGACCGGCAACATCTTCAAGGGCCACCTGATCGACGCGATGTTCAACCTCACCTCGGTGATGACGGGGCAGACGATCCACCTGTGCGGGATGCTGACCGAGGCCATCCACACCCCGTTCCTGGGCGACCGCGCGCTGGCGCTCGAGAACGCGCAGTACGTGATGGGCACCGCGCGCCACTTCGGCGACGAGATCGCGTTCAAGCCCGGCGGCAAGATCGAGACCCGCGCGCGCGACGTGCTGGGCGGCGCGCTGCGCATCCTCGACGGCGTGGCCGAGCGCGGCCTGATGAGCGCGATCGAGAGCGGCACGTTCGCCGACGTGAAGCGCCCGCGCGACGGCGGGCGCGGCTACGACGGCGTCTTCGCCAAGGACCGCAGCTACTGGAACCCGTTCAGCGAGGCGCTGGCGGGCGGCGACAGGCTGGAGCCGGCCGTCACGGCCTAGGACAGGTCTGCGCGTAAGCGTACCGCCGCGACGCCGGTTACAGTTCCGGCACGAGCGCCTGCATCCGGTCGAGCGTCTCCTCGGCCCGCCGGGCCGCGTCCGCGCGGACCCGCGCCAGGCACCGGCCGAGCGGGGCGGAGAGCGCGTCCTCGGCCGCCGCGGCGACCAGCTCCGCGTCGGCCGTCTCGGCGCGGTAGACGTGCGGCCAGCCCGTGGGCTGCAAGAGGCGTTCGACTTTCGCCCCGCCCTCGATCTGGTCGAGCGCGACGAACGGAACGCCGTGGCGGACGGCCAGCATGGCGCCGTGGAACCGTGACGTCAGGACGACGTCGCAGCCGGCGTACTGCGCTTCGATCGCGCCGGGCGGACGCCCCGACCGCTGCAAGTGGTTCTCGATCTCGCGAACGCGGCCGCCGCGCCGGTCCGCGACGAGCCGCGCCGCCGCGCGGACGATCGCCGAGGTCCGCTCGGCGTAGCAGCGTTTGGGCTCGTACTCGCCTTGCGGGCCGCGCAGCACGATGCCGACCGTGAAGGTGCGGTCGCCGCGCGCGGCCAGCGTGGGATCGGGGGGCGCGACCAAGGCGACGTCCTCGAACGTGACCGGGCGCCCTTCACGGGGCAGCACGCGCTCGAACGGGTCGTCGTAGTTGGGGTGGCCGGGCGGGAACAGGCTGACCGCGACCCCGAGCCGCGGGATCGCGGCGAAGGTCTGGAACAGGGCCGTGGTGTGCGGGTGGCCGCGGATGATCGGCCCGCACACGAAGACCAGGACGTCGAAGTCGGCCGGCCGAGCGCCGTGCAGGCCGATCCGCCGGCTGCCGGCGACCTGCACGTCGTGCGCGCTCGCGTGCGACACGGCGTGACCCGCCTGCACCAGGCGCGTCACCGCGCTGCGCATCGCCAGCAGATCGCCGATCGTTCCGCCGCCCTCGAACGAGCCGAACCAGGCGACCAGGACGGTGCGGCCGGCCCGCGCGCCGGGCGACAGCCTCAGCGGGGTTACCGCTCGCCCGGGTCCGGGCCCGGGCGCGCGAACGCGCGATCGCACAGGTAGCGGATCACGGAGCCGGCAGGGTACTCGCCCGGCGGCAGCTTGTGGGTCAGCTTCAAGAGCGGCGTGAACGGCTCGTCGATCATCTGCCGGTCGCGCTCGGACACGGGGGCCCAGAACTCGTCGTGGTAGGGCGCGTAGAAGTGCGGGCGATCGGCAAGGATCTCGGGCGTCGCATCCCAGAGGGCGCGGAGCTCGGGGTCGTTCTCGTAACACGCGGCGAACGTGTAGTGAAGCCAAAAGTAGTGCTCGGGTTCCGTGCGCGCCTTCCAGAACGCGCGGACGTGCGCCGCCCAGCGCTCGAACAGCGCGCTGCCCGGCGCCGCCGCCAGGAACCAGGTCGAGATCATGCGGTCCGGCCCGGGTTTGGCGAAGGCGAAGAAGCCGTTCGGCGTCACCTCCGGCAGCCACGCGTCGAGCGGGCGCAGGCAGTATGTCGTGGCGTCGGCCCAGACGCCGCCGTACCGCGCGAGCAACTCCATGCGCACGACGTCGGACAGCGTCTGGAGCGCCGGCGGCGGCGTGGCGCTGATCGACGCCAGCGCGCGCTCGTCCAGGACCGTGGGCAGCGTCGCCCGGGTGAGCGGGCGGACCGCCCACGTCGGGTTGAGCGCTTCCCAGGTCCGCCGGCAGGCCCGGACGATCTCGGGCGCGGCGTCCCAGTCTTGCAGCCAGAGCATCCAGATCGTGCGCGGGATCGGCGCTTGCGCGGGGCGAGCCGGTGCGTGCATCGGCGTTCTAAGTCAGCGTGAAGCGCGGCGCCCCCTGCCGCCGGGCGCGCGCCCGAACGGAGCGCGGGCGGAAAGCCCGCTCCGCCGCGGAACAGCCCCTCCGCATGAGCCTGGTCAAACCGTACGGCGACACGCTCGACGACGGGGCGGTGCAGCTCTCGTTCACGCTGCCGATCGCCTGGAGCGAGGCGGCCGACGAAGCGGCCCGCCAGCTCGTCGGCAAGATGGGATTCGGCGAGGTCGCGGTGGTCGAGGGCCGCCCGATCGCGGCCGGCTTCTCGTTCTTCGTCGTGTATGCGCGCACACCGGTGGCGATCGACGTCTCGACGATCCAAGCGCCGTCGGCGACCCGCGACGCGCTCTCGATGGACGCCGTCGACGAGCTGATCGCCAAGCGCGTCGGCCGCCCGCTCAAGGTCGTCGGGGCCTGCATCGGCACCGACGCGCACACCGTCGGGATCGACGCGATCCTCAACATGAAGGGCTACAAGGGCGACTACGGCCTCGAGCGCTACCACGGCTTCGAGGTCTTCAACCTGGGCAGCCAAATCGCGGTCGAGGACTTGGTGCGCTTCGCCAAAGAGCGCGCGGTCGACGCGATCCTGGCCTCGCAGGTGGTGACGCAGAAGGGCAGCGACATCGCCAACTTCACGGCGCTGGCCGAACTGCTCGAAGCGGAGAACCTGCGCGAGGGGATGCTGCTGATCGCGGGCGGCCCGCGGGTGACGAACCTGCTCGCCGCGGAGCTGGGCTACGACGCGGGCTTCGGGCGCGGCACGCTGCCCAGCGACGTCGCGACCTTCATCGCCCGCCGCTTCGCCGAGCGCGCCGCCGCGTGAAGCTGGTGTTGTTCCTGGTGTGCGCGCTGCTCGCGTGCGCGGCGCCGGCGCTCGCGGTCGACCGCGCGCTGGGCGCGGACGTGCCCAAGCCGCAGGCTTCGGGCGCACCCTGGACCGACGCCGAGATCAGCGCGCTGGCGGCCAATCTCGACGCGATGCTGGCCGGCGCCAAGGCCGTGCGCGGCGCGCACGTCGGCCTGCACGCCGTCGACGCGCGCGAGGGCCGGGTGCTCTACTCGCGCAACGCCGACGACGCGTTCCAGCCGGCCTCGACCTTGAAGCTGCTGGTCGGCAGCGCGGCGCTGGACGAGCTCGGACCCGACTGGCGCGCCCGCACGACGCTGACGGCCAACGGCCCGGTCGACGCGCAGGGCCGGCTGAGCGGCGCGCTGGTGCTGCGCGGCGGCGGCGACCCGCTGCTGCGGGCGAGCGACCTGGTCGCGGCGGCCGACGCGGTGGCGGCGGCCGGCATCAAGCGGGTCGCCGGCCCGTTCGTGATCGACGGCAGCCGCTTCGACCAGCAGCGCTACGGCAACGGCTGGGCGGTCGACGACCTGCCGTTCTACTACGCTCCGGTGGTCGCGGCGACCACGCTCGAGGACGGCGTCGTGCACCTCACGATCGGCCCCGGCCCCGCGGCCGGCGCGCCGGGGACGCTGAGCTGGGCGCCGCGGGCCGGGGCGGACGTCGAAAGGCCGCCGGACTGCCCGGCCGCGTCGGACGACGCACACCTCGCAAACGCCGTGGTCACCGGCCCGCCCGATGCGAAGGACACGGTGGACGTCGAGCGCGGGCCGTGCGGCGTCATCCGGGTCAGCGGCACGATCCCGCTGGGCGCCAAGCCCGACGAGGTGGACGCCGCGGTGCCCAGCCCCGAGCGCTACGTCCAGCGCGTCTTCGCCGCCGCCCTCGCGGCGCACGGCATCGGCCTGCCGATCTCGGTCGACCGGCCGCTGTACGGCGCGCCGGTGGTGTTCGCGCCGTACCCGCGCGCGGGCGAGCGGGTCCTCTGGTCGCACGACTCCGAGCCGCTGCGCGACCTGCTGGCCGACCTGTGGCTGCCCTCGGACAACCTGCTCGCCGAGTCGCTGCTCAAGCAGCTCGCGGTCAGCCGCGCCGGTGCGCCCGGGAGCGACGACAAGGGCACCGCCTTCGAGCAGGCTTGGCTCAAGGGACTGGGCGCCGACACCGACGCGCTCGCGCTCGAGGACGGCAGCGGCCTCTCGGCCTACGACCGCATCACCCCGCGCGCGCTGGTCACGATCCTGGCCCACGACTGGAACGGCCCCTACCGCGAGCTCGTGCTCGACGACCTGCCGATCGCCGGCGTGCGCGGCACGCTGGCCTCCGCCTATCTCGGGACGGCGGCCGAGCAGCGGGTCTTCGCCAAGACCGGCTCGCTCTCGCACGTCAGCACGCTGGCGGGCTACGTCGCGACGCGCGCGCACGGCACGGTGATCCTCGCGTTCCAGGTCGACGACTGGGTCGGCGCGCCGGCGGCGCTGCGCGAGCTGCGCGGGCGCGTGCTCTCGCGGCTGGTGGAGGACTAGTGCTCGGGGCGCACTTCGAGGCCGAGATCCGCGAGCAGCCCGACGTCTGGCGCCGCATCGCCGCGTCGGACGACGCGCAGCGCTTCGCGCTGGCGGTGGCCGGGCGGGACGTGCTGTTCCTGGGCAGCGGGAGCTCGCTGTTCGTCGGGATGCTGGGGGCGCTGGCGTTCCGGCGGCGCGGCATCCGGGCCGCCGCGCTGGCCGCGACCGAGGCCCGCTTCGACCGCAACGCCTACCGCGACGCCTGCGTGGTCGCGCTCTCGCAGAGCGGGCGCTCGCGCGACCTGCTCGACGCGCTCGACCTGCTGGCGCCCTCGCGCCTGATCGCGCTCACCAACGACCCGGCCTCGCCGCTGGCCGAGCGGGCCGAGATCGTGATCGACTGTCTGGCCGGGGTCGAGCGCGCCGTCCCGGCCAGCAAGAGCGTGACCTCGATGGCCGCGATCCTGCTCTGGGCCGCCGCGCTGACCGGCGGCAAGCGCAACCGCACCGCCGCGTCGCTCGAGGCGACGGCCGAGGACGTGCGAGCCTGGCTCGACGGCGACGGGGTCGCCGACGTGGTCGCGGCGGCGCGCCGGATCGCCCGCCGGCGCAGCGTCGCGATCGTCGGGGCCGGCTACGGCGTGCCGATCGCCTACGAGCTGGCCCTCAAGATCAAAGAAGCCAGCTACGTCCACGCCGAGGGCTTCGCGGCGGGCGAGTTCCGCCACGGCAGCTCCGCCATTCTCGACGCCTCCAGCGCCATCATCGGCATCATCGACGAGAGCCTCGCGCGACATCGTCCACCGCCCGCTGGCCGAGGCGGTCGAGGCCGAGGCGGCGCGCTACGTGATCGGGGCGCGCAGCGGTGACGTCCCGCTGCTAGGCCCGGCCACCGGCGAGCCGTTCAACACGCTGGCCTGGCTGGTCGCCGGGCAATACTTGGCGCTCAGCCTGGGCCGCGCCAACTTCGTCGAGTCCGACGCCCCGCGCGGCTTGAGCAAATACGTGATCTAGTCCCCGCGCCGCACGCATCGTAAGGTCGTGGCAGGTGCCCGGCCCCGGCGCACGCTAATCTGACCCGTGCGACGGCGTCCGATGACGCCGATCGCTTTTCTTTTGTTCGCGGGAACGGCCGGCGGCGCGGGATGCGACCGAGCAACGCGGCGCGGCCTTCTCCGAGGGAGAACTTCCATGTCCCATCGCACCATCCGGCGGCACCTCGCGGCGCTCGCCGCGGTGATCGCGGTCGTGCTGACGGCGGTGAGCGCGGCCTGGGCCGGCACCACCGGCACGATCAGCGGCACCGTCACCGACCCGGCCGGCAAGCGGCTCGCCGGGGTCACCGTGTCGGCCGCGGCGCCGTCCCAGACCCAGAAGACGACGACCAACGGCGAGGGCTTCTACACCCTGCAGAACCTCAGCCCCGACACGTACACGCTGAGCTTCGGCGGGAGCGGGTTCCAGACGTTCACCGTGCAGGGCGTGACCGTCCAGCAAGACATCACCGCGACCGTCGACCAGACGCTCTCCAAGCAGCTGCAGTCCATCGGCAGCGTGCGGGCCAACGCGCCCCAGAACCTCGTCAAAGGCACGCAGGGCACCGACGTCTACAACGTGTCGGGCCAGCAGCTGGCCGTCGCCTCGGGCGGCGACGACCTGCACCGCACGCTCTACGAGTACATCGCGACCGCGCCGGGCGTCACGTTCAACGGCTTTCCCGGCCTGCCGCGCATCCGCGGCGGCTCGGCGACCGACACCGGCTACGAGTTCGACGGCATCCCGATCCGCGAGCGCATCACCGGCCTGTTCACCTCGAACCTGAGCAGCATCGGCTTCGCCAACGTCGAGGTCTACACCGGCGGCCTGAGCGCGGCCAACGCCGGCTACGGCACCGGGATCATCAACACGGTCGTGAAGTCCGGCACGTACCCCGGCTTCCAAACCGTCGCCGCGGGCCTGACCGCGGGCGAGATGAACCACTACCTGACCCTCGAGAAGGGCGGCGCGACGCGCGACAACCGCTTCTCGTACTACCTCTCGGCCGACTTGGTGAACTCGCAGAACGACTACGACTTCGGCAAGGAGTCGTACCCCAACGTGCTCTACCACGGCAGCAACGGGCCGGGCTCGGTCATCACGCGCGACCTGATCGGCAACTTCCACTACCGCCCCAACCAAAACGACGACGTGCAGTTCCTGGTGCAGAACGGCGTGGGCGAGTTCAACTACACCTACCTGCTGGGCTACGGCTCGCATTTGGCGCTCGCGCCCTGCGGCGGCAACACGCCGCTCAAAACGAGCCCGACCGGCTTCACCGGCGGCACGGCGCCCAACGGCGCCGCCTGTCCCGGCGGCCTGTATTTCCAGTCGCTGCCGCCCGGCACGGGCAACGCCTGGCACCACTACAGCGGCATCGGCAAGCTGCAGTGGAACCACATCATCAACGACCACTCGGGGCTGACCTTCCGGCTGGCCGAGAACTTCAACCAGTACATCTTCGACCAGCCGATCTCCGACCCCAACTACGCCTCGGACAACCAGCACAAGACCAACCCGCTGCTGCCCGGACTACCCGTATGCGGCCGGAGCGCCGGTTCCCGTCGCAGTTCCCACCGCGCAGCCGGGCAAGCCGGTGCCGGCGCAAGTCTCTGCTCGCAGGGCATCGAGGTCGACTACGACGACCGGCGCTCGAACATGTACTTCGGTTCGCTCGACTACACGACCACGCCCAACGAGCACGCGACCTACCGGGTCGGCATCAACCAGGAATACGACAACAACCTCGAGGCGTACTACAGCACCTACGGCTTCAACGGCGACGGCACGTGGCCGCAGCGCACCACGACCTCGATCGTGCCGACCCACTTCCCCTCGGCGTACGTCGACGCGACCTTCAACACCGGCCGCTTCACGCTCGAGCCGGGGCTGCGCTACTCCGAAGGCCACTACTTCTTTCCGGGCTCGCACCCGGTCACGATGCTGACCCCGACCTTCGCGGGGACGTACCGCGCCAACCCGTCCAACGTGGTCCGCTTCTCGTACTCCGACACCTCGAACTTCATCGGCTCGGCGTACGTCTACCGGCAGTTCAGCTCGACCTACGACCCGACGGTGTCCAACGGCGCGTACGGGCCGCAGATCAACCACTCGGCCGAGATCATGCTCGAGCACGCCTTCGACCCCGCCACCTCGCTGCGGGTCGGGCCGTGGGTGCGCAAGACCTCGAACTACTTCGCGCTGTACCGGCCGTTCCTCGGGCTCAACGCCACCGGCGCGCCGCAGTTCGGCCCGACCCAGCCGACCGACGCCGGCGCGAACCAGGCCTTCGGCGTCGAGCTGGGCCTCAACCACGTCGACAACCGCCCCAGCGGCGTCTCGGCCTTCCTGTCGGCGGAGTACCAGAACTACTGGACCACCGCGGTCTCGTCGCTGACCGGCTCGTACGGCGCCTCGCAGCTGCCCTCCAACCTGGTCGCGCAGGGCATCCGCATCCGCTCGACCGACAACCCGCTGCTCAACGCGACGCTCGCGCTCGACGCGCACTTCGGGCAGTGGTCGCTCCTGCCGCTGTTCACCTACCAGACCAAGACGTTCTACAACGTCGGCATCACCGCGAACGGCCAGATCAGCCAGCCCGAGCAGATCGCGGGCGCGCACTGGGTCGCCAACGCCACGCTGCTGCGCCGGCTCGACCCCAAGGGCCGCACGACGGCCGGCGTGCGCGTGACCAACCTGTTCAACAACCTCAACGACACGACGCCCTGCCTGAGCGACGGCACCGGCTGCAACCCGTTCAACGGGCCGTACTCGGGCGTTACCACCGCCAAGAACCAGTTCATCTACCAGAACTACAGCCAGAACCCGCGCCTGTTCGAGTTCTTCGTGATGCTGCGCCAGTTCTGAGGTTAGAGCTCTTCCGGGGGAGGTTTCCGATGACGATCTCCCTTCGTGCGCGGTTCTCGTCGCTCGCCGCGGCGGTGCTCGCGCTGGCGCGCTGCTGGTGCTGCCTGCTGGCCGGGCGCCGCCGGCCCGGGCCGGCACGACCGGAACGATCACCGGGACGGTGACCGACGACGCCGGCAAGCCGCTGGCGGGCGTGCGCGTGACGCGCCGCCGTCGCCGAGCGGCTCGCGCTCGGCGACGACCGACCCGCAAGGCTTCTTCGCGCTGCAGGCGCTGCTCCCGGACACCTACGTCCTCTCGTACGCCGCGAGCGGCTTCCAGGCGGTGACGCAGTCCGGCCTGACCGTGCAGCAGGACCTGGTGGTCCGGGCCGACCAGCGCCTGTCGCGCGCGCTGCAGCAGATCGGCCGCGTGCGCGCCGCGGCCGCGTCGAACCTGGTCAAGCCGTACGAGGGCCAGGACGTCTACAACGTCTCGGGCACGCAGCTCAACGCGGCGACCGGCGGCGACAACCTGCACAAGACGGTCTACGAGTACCTCACGACGGTGCCGGGCCTCGTGCCGATCGGCGGCGGCTACCCGGCCGAGCCGTCGATCCGCGGCGGCCAGGACACCGACAACGGCTACGAGTACGACGGCATCCCGATCCAGGAGCGGATCACCGGCTACTTCACCAGCAACCTCTCCAACCTCGGGGTGGGCAACGTCGAGGTCTACACCGGCGGCTTGAACGCGCGCAACGCCGGCAACGGCACGGGCGTGATCAACTCGGTCATCAAGACCGGCCGCCGGCCGGGCTTCGGGACGATCTCGGTCGGTGCGACCAACCCCGACTTCAATCATTACCTGACGGTCGAGTACGGCAACGCGACGCCCGACAACCGCTTGAGCTACTACGTCGGCTTCGACGGGGTCAACTCGCAGAACGCCTTCTTCCCGAGCGGCGCGACGTACTACAACCTGGGCATCAACAGCACGAATCCGGGCCAGGTCTACACCCGCGATCTGGTCGGCAACTTCCACTACCGGCCCAACGACCGCAACGACTTCCAGATCCTGGCCCAGAACAGCCTGTTCGTCGAGAACAACACCTACCTGCTCAACATCCAGCAGCCCGGCGCGCCCGCGCTGCGCGTGCAGCCCTGTCCCGGCGCGACGGCCGACGCGAGCACGAGCAGCGGCGCCGGCGGGCGGTATCGCGCCCAACGGCCAGCCCTGCCCGGCCGGCCTGTACTTCCAGGGCCTGCCGCGCGGCCAGGGCGCGGCCTTCAGCCACGACGGCGGCTTGGGCAAGCTGCAATGGAACCACGTCGTGAGCGACAAGCAGAGCTTCTCGCTGCGCATCGCGGAGAACTACAACTCGTACGTGTTCGACCAGCCGGTCAGCGATCTCAACCTAGCCTCGGTCGAGAACGCCAACCCGCCGGTCTCGGGCACCGATTGCCCGGCCTACCCGTACGCGCCCGGCTCGCCGGTGGTCGACGGCGCGTCGGGGCTGTGCACCGCGGACCTGGGCGACTACTACCAGAACCGCACCTCGCACATGTACTTCGCCTCGCTCGACTACACCGCGACGCCCAACCAAAACCTGACCCTGAACTTCGGCGCGGGTCAGGAGTACGACGTCAACTACCGCAACGTGTACAACCTGGTCGGCTTCGGCGCGGACGGCTCGTACCCGCAGTACAACGCGCTGAGCGACTTCCCGACCCACATCCCGTTCGCGTACGTGCAGGCCTCGATCAACACCGGGCGCTTCACGCTCGAGCCGGGCCTGCGCTGGTCGCGCATCTGGTACGGGCTCTCCAAGTCCGTCTCGCCCGGCGGCAGCATCTCGACCGGCGCGTTCAACCCGACCTTCGCCGGCACGTACCGGGCCAACCCGGCCAACGTCGTGCGCTTCTCGTACGGCGCGACGCAGAGCTTCATCGGCAGCGAGTTCGTCTTCCGCGCGCGCGACGACGGCGGCGCGAACACGTACGATCCGAGCCGGGGCGGGTTCTCGTACCAGCCGCAGCTCAACCACAACGCCGACCTGATGCTCGAGCACACCTTCGGGCCGGGCACGTCGCTGCGTTTCGGCCCCTGGTACCGCCACTCGACGGGCTACCTGCAGCTCTACCGCCCGGTCATCGGCACCAACGCCGACGGCACGCCCAAGTACGCCTCGTCGAGCCAGGCCATTCCGAGCAACGGCGGCGAGAACCGCGCCTTCGGCTTCGAGCTGGGCTTCACGCACGAGGACCGGCGCCCGGCCGGCGCGTCGCTCTACTTCGCGGCGACCTACGACAACCTGTGGACGACCTCGGTCTCGCAGGTCTCGTTCTCGAACACGCCGCTGCCGCCCGAGTTCACCGACATCGGCGATCCGGGTGCGCAACCCGTACGTGCCGCTGATCGGGGTCAGCGCGAGCGCCGACGTGCACAGCGGACCGTGGCACTTCCTGCCGCTGGTCGAGTACGCCGGCGACACCTACTTCAACACCGGCCAGTGCCTCAACGGGACCAACGCCAACGGCACGCCCGCGTACACGAGCTGCTTCTCGGCGGCGCGCCCGCGCGTGCTGGCGCCGACGTTCACCGCCAAAGCGTACTGGGCCGCGAACGCCACCCTGCTGCGCGAGCTGGGCAAGCAGACCGTCGGGCTGCGCGTCACCAACCTGTTCAACCGCTTGAGCGGGGCGGTGCCGTGCTACGCCTACACCAGCAGCGGCTGCGCGGGCACCGACGGGCCGGGCTCGGGGGTGAGCACCACCCCGGGCTCGTTCATCTACCAGGACGCTTCGCAGAGCCCGCGCCGCTTGGAGGTCTTCGCGACCACGCACTTCTAATGCGCGCCCGATGCGCAGTGTAGCGGCGGCCGTCGTGCCGTTCATCGTCGCGGCGGCGTTCGGCTGGCCGACGCCGGTGCCGACGACGGCCCCGCAGCCCGTCCCGACGGTGCTCTGGGACGGTGCCGCCGCGACCTCGTTCGAGCTCGACGTGCGGCCCTACGACGTCAGCCCCGACGGCGAGGCGCGGGCGCTGGTGCGGCTGCGCTTTCGCGCCGGGGCCGGCGCGCCGACCCGCTTGCGGCGCGGGGCGGACTTCGACTACTTCCCCACCCGCGGGGCCGCGCAGTGGCAGACGCGGCTGCGCTTCGGCGGCCCGGCCGCGCTGGTCGCGCTGCGCGACGACGGCCCGGCCGCGGTGCGCGTCGTGGCGAACCGCCCGGCCGGTTTGGCGCCGCGCCGCGCGCCGTTCGACACCCGCGGCTGGCCCGGGCCGCGCGTCGTCGCGGCGGCGGTCGGGCCGCACCTGGTGCGGGTCGGCTGGTTTCCGCGCGTCGTGCACGGCGCGGTGCGAGTCGAGCGGCTCGACCCGCGCGGGCGGCGCGTCGCGAGCGTGCTGCTGCCCGGGCCGGTCTCGTCGTGGGACGATCCCGGCGTGCAGCCCGGGCGGCGTCGCGCGCTACGCGGTGGTGCGGCCGGAGCGCGGCCGGACGGTGGTGACGGCGGACGTGCCGGCCGAGCCGCCGCCCAGCGACGCCGGCCTGGTGCGCGGCAAGGGCGCCTGGCTGGCCTTCTCGGGCGACCCGCTCGACGACGTGGCCTACACCAAGCTGGACCCCGAGCGGATCGCCGCGACCGCCAAGCAGGCCGGGCTGCGCTACGTCGAGCTGCGGCTGGCCTACGGCGCGTTCGACGAGGTCACCCCGGCCGCGAAGGCCACCGTCGACCGCCTGATCGACGCGCTGGGCGCGGCCGGGGTGGCGGTGGTCGGCTGGACGGTGCCGCGCGCGGCGGCGTTCGACGACCTGGCCCGGGCCGCCGCCATCGCGCGCTACCGCACCCCGGCCGGGACCCCGGTCCGCGGCCTGGCGGTCGACCTCGAGCGGGGCGGCGAGTTCATGGGCAGCGGTCCGGCCGGCTACGCCGCGCTGCGCGACTACCTGGGCGTCTTGCGCGCCGCGGTCGGGCCGCGCACGCTGCTGGTCGCGACGGTCGAGGACCCGTTCCTCGAGCACCTCGACGGGACCACGTTCCCCTACGCCGCGATCGCCCGCGCGGCCGACGTGCTCCAGCCGATGACCTACTGGCGCATGCTCGGGCCGTGGGACTCGGTCCCCAAGCTGCGGACGGCGGTGGCCGGTTCGGCCGCCGCGCTGCGGCGCGCTGGCGGAGCGGCCGGTGCCGCTCAGCCTGGGCGCGCAGACGGCCTCGCTCTCGGCTCGCGGCGCGCCGCCGGCCGACGAGGTCGCGGCCAGCCTGGACGCGGGCCGGCGGGCGGGTGCGATCGGGGTGGCGTTCTACGACTGGAGCGGCACGGCGCCCGAGCAGTGGGAGGCGATCGCGGCCACGCCCTGGTGAGGCCCGGCCGAGCGACCTCTCGCCGGACCTGCCCGGGAGTTCGGAGGACATTGGTCCAAGCTGACCAGGACGTATGCTCCCCGAGCTCCTGGCGTGGTTCACCGGGAAGGAACAGAACCGGCGCAAGTTCCCGCGCAAGCGCAAGCCCTACCGCGCGGCGTACAGCTTCGACGGCAAGGCGCAGCGCGCCGCGATCGGCCTGGACATCAGCGGCGGCGGGATCTGCATCCTGACCCAGGAGCCGATCGGGCGCGACGAGTTCGAGGTCCGGGCCCAGCTCGACGAGCGCCAGGTCCGGATGCGGGCCAAGACCGTCTGGCACGACACCGTCCAGCACCAGGGCCGCAAGGTCTGGCGCTACGGGATGCGCTTCACCGGCATCCCGGCCGACGACTGGGACGCGATCATCCGCTACACCACCGACAAGCCGGTGGCCGACGCCAACAAGGCGCAAGAAGAGCTCACCGCGATCAAGATGACGCCCGACGACACGGCCCGGCTGCTGCCCAAGGAGCTCCAGTGGCGGCTGCTGCGGATGCTGGTCGAGCGCCGCCGGCTGGCCCCGCTCGACGAGCGCGTCACGCCGCTGGTGCAGTACTTCTACTCGGGCATCGTGCGCCACAACGACAAGCTGGTGCACCGCATCGTGATCCAGTCCAAGATCGTCGGGCCCGAGCGCGACGAGCTGTTCGAGACGCGCTTCGTCTTCGACGAGAGCGGACAGAACGTCCAGATCTTGAACTGAGGGCGCGTGTCGCAGAAAACCGCGCTGATCACCGGCATCACCGGCCAGGACGGCTCGTACCTGGCCGAGCTGCTGCTGGCCCAGGGCTACCGCGTGGTCGGCATGACGCGCCGCACCTCGACCGACGTGCACGAGCGCATCGGGCACATCGTCGACGACATCGAGTTCGTCTCGGGCGACCTGCTCGACCAGAGCTCGATCACCTCGATCGTCGCGGCGGTGCAGCCGCACGAGATCTACAACCTGGCCGCGCAGTCGTTCGTGCCGACCTCGTGGAGCCAGCCGGTGCTGACCGGCGAGTTCACCGCGCTGGGCGTCACCCGCGTGCTCGAAGCGGTGCGCACGGTCGACCCCACGATCCGCTTCTACCAGGCCTCGAGCTCCGAGATGTTCGGCAAGGTGCAAGCCGTGCCGCAGAACGAGGACACCCCGTTCTACCCGCGCTCGCCCTACGGCGTCGCGAAGCTCTACGGCCACTGGATCACGATCAACTACCGCGAGTCCTACGACCTCTACGCGGTCAGCGGCATACTTTTTAACCACGAGTCGAGCCGTCGAGGGAAGGAGTTCGTGACGCGCAAGATCTCCGACGGCGTGGCGCGGATCAAGCTGGGGCTGCAAGCGGAATTGCGCTTGGGCAATCTCGACGCGCAGCGCGACTGGGGTTTCGCGGGCGACTACGTGCGCGCCATGTGGCTGATGCTGCAGCAGGCCGCGCCCGACGATTACGTCGTGTCGACCGGGCGCACGCACAGCGTGCGCGAGTTCGTGCAGCGCGCGTTCGCGACCGTCGGGCTGGACTGGGAGCGCCACGTCGTGATCGACCCGCGCTACTACCGCCCGGCGGAAGTGGACTTGCTGGTCGGCGACCCGGCCAAGGCGCGCCGGGTGCTGGGCTGGGCGCCCGAGGTGACGTTCGAGGAGCTGGTCGAGCGGATGGTGCGGGCCGACCTCGAGCGCTTGGCGCCGTTCGTGCGGCGCTGAGCGGTGCGCGTTCTCGTCCTCGGCGCGCGCGGGTTCGTCGGGCGCCATCTGGTGGCGCTGCTGCGCGAGCGCGGGCACGAGGTCGTGCCGGCCGACCGCGAGCCGCACGAGGACGGGCTGCCGGTCGACGTCACCGACCCGCTCGCGCTGCGCGCCGCGTTCGAGCTGGCGCGCCCGGGCGCCGTCGCGCACCTCGCGGCGCAGGCGTTCGTGCCGGCCGCGCTGGCCGACCCGGCGGGGACCTTCGCGATCAACGCCGGCGGCACGCTGCACGTGCTCGACGCGGCGCGCGCGCAAGCGGCCGACGGCGGCGCCGCGCCGCGCGTGCTGGTGGTGAGCAGCGCGGAGGTCTACGGCGCGCAGCCGCGCGACGCGTACCCGCTGCGCGAGACGACCGCCCCGCGCCCGGCCAACCCCTACGCGGCGAGCAAGCTCGCGGCCGAGGCGCTGGCCCAGTCCTACGCCCGCTCGTACGGGCTGGACGCGGTGGTGACCCGGGCCTTCAACCACATCGGGCCGGGGCAGGACGAGCGTTTCGCGGTGGCCGGCTTCGCGGCCCAGATCGCGCGCGCCGCGGCCGGGGGCGGCCCGCTGGTGCGGGTAGGCAATCTCGACGCCGCGCGCGACTTCCTCGACGTGCGCGACGTCTGCGCGGCCTACGCGCTCTTGCTCGAAGGCGCGGGCGAGCCGGGCGAGCTCTACAACGTCGCGAGCGGCACGGCGACGCCGCTGAAGGACGTGCTGCGCCAACTGGTGCAGATCGCCCGCGTCCCGGTCGAGATCCGGGAAGACCCGGCCCGCATGCGGCCGGCCGACGTCCCGCTCAGCGCCGGCGACGCGGCCAAGCTGCGCGCGGCGACCGGCTGGGCGCCGCGCATCCCCCTTCCGGCCGCGCTGCGCGCGGTCTACGACGACGCGCGCGAGCGCGCAGGAGCGACCCCGTGAACGACGATCTCCAAGCCTTCGTGTTCGGCCGGCGCGGCACGCTGCTGGCCCTGCCGGCCGCGCTGCTGGCGGCACTGGGCAAGCCGAGCGCGTTCTCGGTCGCGCTGGGCCTGCCGCTGGCGTTCGCGGGCGAGGCGGTGCGGATGTGGGCGGTCGGTTACAGCGGCGTCACCACCCGGGGCGACACCGTGACCGCGCCCGCGCTGGTCACTGCCGGCCCCTACGCGCGCGTGCGCAACCCGCTCTACCTGGGCAACTTCCTGACCGCGGCGGGCTTCGCGCGTCGCCTTCACCGGCCGCAACTGCGCCGCCGCGACGGGCCGCGCTCGTCGGCGGCTCGCTGGCCGCGATGCTGGCCGTGTACGCGGTCATCGTCCCGCACGAGGAAGCCTACCTGCGCGAGACCTTCGGCGCCGAGTTCGAGCCTACGCCCGGGGTGTGCCGCCGGTCATACCGCTGCTGGAACCGGCGCAGCCGCAGCAGGGGTCGTACGATCCCGAGGTGATCGGAAAAGCGGAGTCGCGCACGTTCGCGACCTTCGGCGCCATGCTGGCGGTGCTCGCGCTCAAAGCGCTGCGGGCGCCGTGAGCGCCGCCGCGGGCGGCTCGACCGGGCGGCTGCGGCTGGCGCTGATCGCCACCGCGGGCGTGGCCGCGCTCGAGGTCGCCGGCGGCATCCGCTCCGGCTCCCTGGCCCTGCTCTCCGACGCCGCGCACGTGACGATGGACGTCGTCGCGCTGGGCATCGCGCTGGCCGCCGCGGTTGCCGCCAAGCGCCCCGCGACGCACCGCCAGACCTACGGCTTCGCGCGCTACGAGATCCTCGCCGCGCTGGCCAACGGCGCGCTGCTGAGCGCGGTCACGATCCTGGTCGTGATCGAGGCGGTGCGGCGCTTCGCCCACCCCGAGACGCCGGCCGGCGGGCTGATGGCCGCGGTCGCGGGCATCGGCCTGGCCGTCAACCTCGCCGTCGGCGCGCTGCTGCTGCGCGGCGAGCACGCCGGCCACGCCCACGGCGACCACGATCACGCCGATCATGCCGATCACGCCCATGAAGGCACCGCCGGCCACCGCCACGAGCCCAACCTCAACGTGCGCGCGGCGCATGCTGCACGTCGCGGGCGACGCGCTGGGCGGCGCTGGCGGTCATCGCGGGCGGTCTGCTCATCGCGTGGACCGGGGCGGCGTGGCTCGACCCGCTGCTCTCGCTGCTGGTCTCGGCGATCATCGTCGCCGGCGTGGTGGGCATCGTGCGCCAGGCCACCGACGTGCTGCTCGAGAGCGCGCCCGGCCACGCCGAGGTGCCGGCGGTGCGCGAGCGGATCGGGCTGGTCGACGGGGTGGTCGACGTCCACGACCTGCACGTCTGGACGATCGGCTCGGGCTCGCACGCCCTCTCGGCCCACGTCGTGCTCGACGACCGCAAGCTGTCCGAGGCCAGCGCGATCCTGCGCTCGATCGACGGCGCGCTGCGGGCCGAGTTCGGGATCGGCCACGTCACGGTGCAGTTCGAGTGCGAGAGCTGCGAGCCCGACGTCACGATCGTCTGCAGCCAGACCAGCCCTCCCAGGGAGCGGCTCTCCGCCCCCTAGAACGTATCCGCGCTATGAAACCCGGAACCGTCGTCCTGGCCACCGCGCGCACGCCCTTCGGGCGCTTGGGTGGAGCGCTCTCCTCGCTGGCCGCCACGTCGCTGGGCGCCGACGCCATCCGCAACGCGCTGCTGCGCGCCGGGGTCGACCCGGCCGACGTCGACCACGTCATCATGGGCATGGTCCTCCAGGCCGGGGCCGGCCAGGCGCCGGCGCGCCAGGCCGCGTTCAAGGCCGGGCTGGCCAAGACGACGACCGCCGAGACGGTCAACAAGGTCTGCGCCTCGGGCATGCTGGCGGTCGCGTACGGCGCGCGCGTCATCGGCGACGGCGACGCGCGGGTCGTCGTCGCGGGCGGCATGGAGTCGATGTCCAACGCGCCCTACCTGCTGCCCGGCGCGCGCGCCGGCTACCGCTACGGCAACGGCACGCTGGTCGACGCGATGATCCACGACGGCTTGTGGGACTACTACTTCGACGAAGCGATGGCGTCCCAGGGCGCCAAGGTGGCCGCCGAGCTGGGCGTGACGCGGGCCGTGCAGGACGAGTACGCCTACCAGAGCCACAAGCGGGCCCACGAGGCTCACGAGGCGGGGCATTTCGACGCCGAGCTCGCCCCGCTCGACGTCGCCACCAAGGCCAAGGGCAAGATCGTCGTCGGCGCGGTGCCGCAGCAGGCGCGCGCGCGCGTGCCGGCCCTGGCGGGCGGCGACGCCGGCGGCTCGATCTGGGATCACGTTCCGCCCCAGAACATGGTCGCCGACCCGGCCCAGTTCTCGCCCTACGTCAGCGGTGACGTGCCGTTCACCCGGGTCGACCGCGACGAGCCGGTGCGCAAGGACGCCTCGCTCGAGGCGATGGCCAAGCTCAAGCCGATCGACGCCGGCGGCACGATCACGGCCGGCAACGCGCCGGGCGTCAACGACGGCGCGGCCGCCGTGGTGCTGTCCTCGGCCGACTACGCGCGCTCGGTCGGGGTCCAGCCGCTGGCCGAGATCGTCGACCACGCCGGCGTGGCCTGGGACCCGCCCTACCTCGCGCTCGTGCCCGCGATGGCGGCGCAGAAGCTGCTCGACCGGCACGGCATGAGCGCGCGCGACATCGCGGTCTGGGAGTTCAACGAGGCCTTCGCGGCGGTCGCGCTGACCTCGGCCGCGCGGCTGGGACTCGACCCCAGCGCGGTCAACGTGCAGGGCGGCGCGGTCGCGCTCGGGCACCCGATCGGCGCGTCGGGCGCGCGCATCGTCGGGGCGGTGGTGCAGCAGCTCCGCCGGCGCGGCGGCGGCTACGGTATCGCGGCGATCTGCTCGGGCGGCGGGCAGGGCGACGCGCTCCTGATCAAGGTCGGCTAGTGCGCGTTCTGGTTGTCGGGGCGGGCCAGATGGGCGGGGGCATCGCGCAGGTGCTGGCCGCCAAGGGCCACGAGGTGCTGCTCAACGACGTCGACGAGGGCCGCATCCGCAAGGGCATCGACGGCATCGCCAAGCGGCTCGACCGCGAGGTCGAGAAGGGCCGGCTGACGGCCGAGCAGCGGGGCGAGGTGCTGACCCACATCGACCCGCGCCCGCACTTCCGCGATCTCGACGTCGAGCTCGCGATCGAGGCCGCGTCCGAGCACCTGGCCACCAAGCTCGACCTGTTCCGCGACCTCGACCGCAACACGCCCCCCGAGGCGCTGCTCGCCTCCAACACGTCGTCGATCTCGATCACGATGCTGGGCGCGGTGACGTCCAAGCCCGAGCGCGTGATCGGGATGCACTTCATGAACCCCGTGCCGGTGATGAAGCTGGTCGAGATCATCCGCGGCATCGCGACGGCCGACGCGACCTACGCCCACGTGCGCGACCTGGCGCTGGCGCTCGACAAGACGCCGGTCGAGGTGCGCGACTTCCCGGGCTTCATCAGCAACCGCATCCTGATGCCGATGATCAACGAGGCGATCCAGGCGCTGTACGAGGGCGTCGCGTCGGTCGAGGCGATCGACACGGTGATGAAGCTGGGCATGAACCACCCGATGGGGCCGCTCACGCTGGCGGACTTCATCGGCCTGGACACGTGCCTGGCGATCATGAACGTGCTGCACGACGGGTTCGGCGACTCCAAGTACCGCCCCTCACCGCTGCTCAAGCAGTACGTCGCGGCGGGCTGGCTGGGCAAGAAGTCGGGCCGCGGTTTCTACGACTACGCGGGCGCGGCGAACGGCGCGCTGCCGGCCGCGGCGAGCGCCGGGCGATGATCGAGACGCGCGCGGTAGCGACGTTCGAGCCGACCGACGAGCAGCGCGCGATCGGCGAGGTCGCGCGCGAGGTCGCCGAGCGCGAGATCGCGCCGCACGTCGCGCAGTGGGACCGCGAGCACGTCTTCCCGCGCGCGCTCTACCGCAAGCTCACCGACGCCGGGCTGATGGGCATGTTCGTGCCCGAGCAGTACGGCGGCGTCGGGGCGGACTACGTGTCCTACGCGCTGGCGATCGAGCAGCTCGCGAAGGTCGACTCCGGCGCGGCGGTGACGGTCTCGGTGCACTCGATGATCTGCGGTGCGATCGCGACGCTGGGCAGCGAAGCGCAGAAGCAGCACTGGCTCGAGCGGCTCGCGGCGCAGGACGTCATCGCCGGGTTCGGTCTGACCGAACCCGACGCGGGCTCGGATGCGGCCGCGATCCGCAGCAGCGCGCGGCGCGACGGCGACGGGCTGGGTTCTCAACGGGCGCAAGCAGTGGTGCACCAACGGCGGCCACGCCGGCGTGATGATGGCGATGTTCCGCACCGGCGGACCGGGCGCGAAGGGCATCAGCGCGTTTCTGGTCGACACCGCGCTGCCCGGCGTCGCGGTCGAGAAGGTCACCGAGAAGCTCGGCATCCACACATCGAACACGGTCGATCTCGCCTTCGACGACGTGCGCGTGCCGGCCGGCGCGCTGCTCGGCCGCGAAGGCGAAGGTCTCTCGTCGGCGCTCACCACGCTGACCTCGGGCCGGATCGGCATCGCCTCGCAGGCGACCGGCATCATCGCGGCGAGCCTGGACGCGTCGGTCGCGTTCGCCAAGGACCGGGTCGCGTTCGGCAAACCGATCGGCGCGTTCGAAGGCATCTCGTTCAAGCTCGCGCGCATGGCGACCGATCTGGACGCGGCGCGCCTGCTGGTGTACCGTGCGGCCGCGCTGGCCGACGCCGGGCGGCCGTTCGCCACCGAGGCGTCCAAGGCCAAGCTCTTCGCCTCGGGCAAGGCGTGCGAGCACGCGTCCGAGGCGGTGCAGATTCACGGCGGCTACGGTTACACGACCGAGTTTCCGGTCGAGCGCTATTACCGCGACGCGAAGATCACCCAGATCTACGAAGGCACCTCGGAGATTCAGCAGCTCATCATCGCGCGCAGTCTGCTCGGAAAATTGGATACAGGCACGAACCGAACCTGAGCGTTATCTGAATCGAGCGCGCGTTAGCGCATCAACGCGGCACGATGTATGCAATGTCGTGCGCGTGCATACAATGCGAACGCAATTGCGGCGCCGCGATCCAGATGAAAATTTGACGCACGAGTGATCCTCATCGCTCGCAATCGGGAGCGAGTGAGGTATGATGGACGTCGTCGCCCGTGGGTGTACGGGCGGTTCCGCCGGCAGGGTGTAGTCGGCGGCGGCGAGTGGGTGTTCTCGCCGAAGACGTTCGACGGCGTCGCGCGGCTCGGCCGCTCGCGACGCCGCCGCGTTTGTCGCTAACGCGCGGGCCGCAGCATCCACGCGCGGGCATGGACGCCGGCCGACGCGTGGACCAGCGGCTGCGCGGCGAGCGGCTCGATGCCGGCCGCGGCGAGCAGCGTGTTCGTCTCGATGCTCGCCCGCGCGTCGCGCAGCGGCCACGGCTCGTGCGCCACGTCGCCGCGCACGGTGCGGCCGCGCGGGTCGACCGTGTAGAAGCAGTAGCGCTCGACCAGGAAGTGCTCGAGCGTACCGCGCGCGGCGTAGCGCTCCCGCGCCGGCGAAGCCGGCCTGCGCCGCGAAGCGCGCGGCCGGCGCGCGCCGGTCGGTCCGCTCGCCGGCATACGCCGCGCCGCCGGCGTCGCAGCTCGGTCGTGATGCGCGCGCGGTAGTAGGGCAGGTGCACGGCGCGGCGGGCGATCTCGACCGCGCCCGGGTCGGCGGCGTCGAGCGAGAAGAACCAGACCCCAGGCTTGCCGCCGCGTACGCTGGCGTACGTGCGCACGTTGATCTCGCCGAAGCTCGCGAAGCCGAGCGGCGCGGGCACGAAGCGCGGACGAGGCCGCTCGATGCGAAACGCGACCACCCCGACCCAGGCGCTGCCGTCGTGCAGGTCGAGCTCGACGTCGCGCGGCAGGCGCGCGCGCAGGGCGTCCGGCGCGACCGGCCAGTGCAGGAACAGCGCGGCGCGCCAGCCCATCGCGAGCACCCACGGCGCGCTCACGGCGCGGGCTCGTCCAGGAAGCGCTCGCGCAGGCCGGGCGGCGGGAGCGGGCAGGCGTCCTTGCGCCCGAACCAGCGGTAGCGGTTGCGCGCGATCCAGCGGTACGCCGCATCGCGCGCCGCGCGCGGGACCAGGATCGCGGCGAAGGCCAGCGGCCAGGGCGCGCGCAGCCCCAGCGCGAGGTGCAGCACCGCGTCGCTCTGCTCGTAGCGTTTGCCGTAGGCGAGCAGCACCACGCTGGCCTCGCGCGGCGGGCCGCCGCTGCGCGCCAGCAGCTCCGCCGCGCGCGGCGACTGGAGCGAGACGAACCGGAACCGCCCGGCCGGGTCGTTGGCGTACACGAAGCGCACGACGCCGTTGCAGAGGTTGCAGACCCCGTCGAAGAGGACGACCGACTCGCTCACCGGTTGGTTCCTTTGGTGCGACCATTGTCGCCGAGGGCCGCCCGCGCGCGGCGCGGAACGCTCGGCACGCCATGAAGTTGATGGAATACCAGGGCAAGGACCTGTTCCGGCGCGTCGGCATCCCGACGCCCGCCGGCGTCTACGCCACGACCGCCGCCGAAGTCGAGCGCTACATCGCCGAGCACCCCGGTTCGTGGGTGCTCAAGAGCCAGGTCATGATGGGCGGGCGCGGCAAGGCCGGCGGGATCAAGTTCGCTGACGACGCCGCGACCGGCGGGGCGCTCGCGCGCGAGCTGATCGGCAAGGTCCTCAAGTCGGTCCAGAACCCCGACGGCGAGGAAGTGAAGTCGCTCCTGGTCGAGGAGAAGGTCGACATCGCCAGCGAGGCCTACGTCTCGATCGCGATCGACCGCGCGGCCAAGAAGCCGGTCGTGCTGGTCACCGCGCAGGGCGGGATGGACGTCGAGGAGGTCGCCGAGCGCGACCCGGCCGCGATCTCGAAGTACTGGATCGATCCCGCCGCCGGCTACTCGGCCTACATCGGGCGCCAGCTCGCGTTCGACGCCAAGCTGCCCGAGGGCTACCGCAAGGCCTTCCCGGCGGTCCTGGGCGCGCTCTACGCGCTGTTCATGGAGTACGGCGCCAACCTGGTCGAGATCAACCCGCTCGTGCTCACCAAGGACGGGCGGGTGATCGCCAGCGACGCCAAGGTCGAGCTCGACGACAACGGGCTCTACCGCCACCCCGACATCGCGGCCTGGAACAAGCAGTCCCCGGCCGACGAGGACCAGGCGGCCGCGGTCGCGATCGGCCTGGGCATGTCGAACTACGCCAAGCTCGACGGCACGATCGGCGTGATCGCCAACGGCGCCGGCTTGGGCATGGGCACGATGGACGCGATCCGCAACGCCGGCGGCGCGGCGGCCAACTTCCTGGACATCGGCGGCGGCGCCCAGGCCGACCTGGTGAAGAAGAGCTACAACCTGGTGACCAGCGACCCCAAGGTCAAAGCGATGTTCATCAACATCTTCGGCGGCATCACCCGCGGCGACCAGGTCGCCCAGGGCATCGTCGAGGCGCTCAAGGGCGGCGACGTGCGCGAGGTGCCGCTGGTCGTGCGGCTGACCGGCACCAACGCCGAGGAAGGCCGCAGGATTCTCGACCGAAGCCGGCTTCGTGCCGGTCGAGACGATGGACGAAGGCGCGGCGCGCGCCGTGGCCCTGGCGAACGGGAGCAAGTAACGTGGCGATCTTCCTGGACAAGAACTCCAAGGTCATCGTGCAGGGCATCACCGGGCGCGAGGGCGCGTTCCACACCGCCCGCATGCTGGCGTACGGCACCAACATCGTCGGCGGCGTGACCCCGGGCAAGGGCGGCACGACGATCGCCTCGGGCCAGCCGGTCTTCAACACGGTCAAGGACGCGGTCGAGGCGACCGGCGCGACCCACTCGATCATCTTCGTCCCGCCCTTCGCCGGCGCCGACGCGCTGTGGGAAGCGCACGACGCGGGCATCGGCCTGGCGGTCTGCATCACGGAGGGCATCCCGGCCCACGAGATGCTGCGCGTCGTGGCGACCACGCCCGGCATGCGCATCATCGGCGGCAACTGCCCGGGGCTGATCTCGCCCGGCAAGTCGCTGGTCGGCATCATGCCCGGCCACATCTTCGCGCCCGGCAGCGTCGGCATGATCTCGCGCTCGGGCACCCTGACCTACGAGATCGTCGACGGGCTGACCCGGGCGGGCCTGGGCCAGTCGACCTGCGTGGGCATCGGCGGCGACCCGATCATCGGCACGACCTTCGTCGACTGCCTGCGCGAGTTCGCGCGCGACCCCGAGACCCACGCGCTGGTCGTGGCCGGCGAGATCGGCGGCTCGGACGAAGAAGACGCCGCCGCGTTCATCAAGGAGCACATCCCGGACAAGCCGGTGGTGGCGTTCATCGGCGGCCGCTCGGCGCCCAAGGGCAAGCGGCTGGGCCACGCCGGCGCGATCATCTCGGGCAACACCGGCACCCCGGAGTCCAAGGTCGCCGCGTTCGGCGCGGCGGGCGTTCCGGTCGCCGACCGCCCGAGCGACATCCCGCGCCTGCTGGCCGAGCGCCTGAAAGCAGTCCCCGCCTAGTACGTTTACCTTACCAGGGAGCCGCGTGCCTCGTTCGGAGCGCGCGGCTGCCTGGAAAATTGGTTCCACGCTCCCCGGACGGACAGGGGACCGCGGTTCCGGCCGAAAAGGTGGCGCGGATTCGGACCACGGGCAACCGTGCCCGAATCGCTTCGCACCATCCTGTGAAAGGCAACGGTATGCGCAGATCCTTAGCGCGCACCCTGACTGCCGTTCTGGTGCTCTTCGCGATGCTGTTCCAGGGCTCTTGGGCTCTGGCCGGCACCACGGGGAGCATTACTGGCGTCCTCACGGACTCCGCCGGAACGTCCGTCTCAGGCGCGCGCATCAGCGCCACGAGCCCCAGCCAACAGGCGACGGTGACCACCGACACGTCGGGACGCTTTCAGTTCGTCTCGCTCGCCCCGGACACGTACACCCTGAGCTTCGAGAAGCAGGGTTACCAGACCGGGTCGCAGCCGGGCATCACGGTCCAAGCGGACCAGAACATCACGGTCAACCTCAGCGCCACGCGGACCCTGCAGACCATCGGACGCACCGCTTCGCGCGCCAACAGCGCGCTGGTTCGCCCGGGTCAGACCGCCAGCGAGTACTCCGTCACCCCCGCGCAGCAGCAGGCAGTCGCCTCGCTGGGCGGCGGCACGAACCTCAATTCGGCCTACAGCGCGATCTCGTCGGTCCCCGGCGTCGTCGTCCCGATCGGCAACGCGGGCTGGGGCCAGTCGGTCTTCATCCGCGGCGGCGACTACACCCAGACCGGCAACGAAGTCGACGGTATCCCGATCAACCGCTCCTTCGACCAGTACGCCTCGGGCGCGCTGTCGTCGCTGGGCAATCAGGAAGTCCAGGTCTACACCGGCAACGCGCCGGCCGACGCGCAAGCGGTCGGTCTGGCGGGTTTCGTCAACCAGGTCATCCGGACCGGAACGTATCCCGGCAACATCAGCGGGACGCTCGGCGTCGGCACGCCGGCGATCTACAACCACGCCAACTTCGAAGTCGGCGGGGCCTCGCCCAACCGGCTGTTCTCCTACTACGTCGGAACCGGCGGCTACAGCCAGAACTTCCGCGTCGTCGACCAGTTCAACGGCGCCGGCTACCTGGCGCGCAGCGGCTTCGGCTCGCTCTACAACTACACCGCGGCGAACTGCGGCACGGCTGCACCCGACCGTCGGCTGCTACACGAACGCCTCGCCGTTCCTGGGCGGTTTGCCGCTCGGTCCCAACGGCTACAGCGTGGCCGACGTCGCGTTCGGCAGCGAGCCTACCTCAACGACCGCGAGACGGTCGCCAACTTCCACATCGGGATCCCGCACAAGAAGGACGGGAACCACGACGACATCCAGCTGCTCTACGACTACGGCAACGTCCGTAACTACCCCAACGACAGCATGGACGCGTGGGGGCCGCAACTCAACGACGTCGTCAACGGCACGGCGAACAACGGCACGATCCCCAACGGCAGCTGCCCGGCCGCGACCGGCAGCGCGGCGGTGGCCTGCGCGCCGCCGGTCGCGCCGTTCTACGCCGACCAGAACGTCTACACGGGTCCGCTCGGGGGGACGTTCACCCCGGGTAGCGTGAACGCGACCCGCAACTACGCGTTCACCAACTCGCCCAGCGGCCGGGTCCTGGGCGCCCCGGTCGACTTCAACCGCCAGGACGGCGAGACCAACCCGTTCGCGATCGTCAAGGCGCAGTACCAGCACAACATCGCCGACAAGGGCTACGTGCGGCTGTACGGCTACTCGCTGTACTCCGACCGCATCGACAACGGCATCGTCGGCCTGTTCCAGAACTACGCCGGCGCCTTCCCGCAAGACTACACGATCAGCGCGCACACGCGCGGCGTCGTGCTCAACACGGGCTACCAGCTCTCGCCCGAGCACCTGCTCAACTTCAACGTCGGCTACACGACCTCCAACGCCGACCGCTACAACAACCTCACCGCCGGCACGCTCTCCGAGCAGCCCGTGGCATACCTGCTGAGCTCGGCCAACCCCACCGCCGGCTGCTACGCGTTCCCGACCGGCTCGTTCGCCGCCGGCGGCGCTCCCGCGGCCGGCACGGCGGCGACCCAGGTCACGTGCGCCAACGCGGCCCAGTACCGGCTCCCCGGCGTCGGCTCGGCCGGACCGCTCGCCCCGCGCGGCAGCATCTCCCCGACCGTCGGCACCGAAACCGGCTACACGTGCGGCGGCGCGCCCTGCCAGTACTACGCGATCAACGACGGCCGCATCGCTTCCAACAACACGGTCAAGCCCAAGTTCCTCAACATGGCGATCGCGGACACCTGGAAGCCCAATTCGAAGCTGTCGGTCGACGCCTCGCTGCGGATGGACACCTTCTCGTACGTCATGCAGGACACGAACACGCTGGGCAACCAGCTATTCGTCAACGACTACAACGCGACCCATTGCCTGGGCGGCACGACCATCACCACCCGCGCCCGCGGCGCGGCCTGTGCGGCCGGCTCCACCCCGGCGGCGCTCTCCGCGCAGAGTGCCGACCTCACCTACGCCGACATCCTCCAGCCGCGCCTGGGGGCGACGTACGCCACCGACCCGTACAACGTGTTCCGGGCTTCGTACGGCCGCTTCGTGCAGCCGTCCCAGACCTCGGCGGTGCAGGCGACCAACATCCAGGCGGCCGCGCCGAGCGCGCCGTTCTACGCCAACTTCGGCTTCACGGGCTACGCCCGCGCGGTCGAACCGGAAGTCTCGTTCAACACCGACTTCTCGTGGGAGCACCAGTTCCGCGGTTCGGACCTGAGCTCGCGGCTGACCCCGTTCTACCGTAAGACGCAGAACGAGTTCGCCACCATCCTGGTCGACCCCAAGACCAACTTCGTCGCCACGGTGAACGGCCAGAACCGTACCGCCAGCGGCTTCGAGCTGGCCGTCAACAAGGGCGACTTCAGCCGGAACGGCTTCGCGGGCCAGCTCTCGTACACGTACACCTACGCGTACAACAAGTACAAGGTCTTCCCGACCGGCGGCTCGTTCGTGACCGGCATCAACCAGGCCATCCAGCAGTTCAACGGCTTCACCCATGCCGGCGGCGGCGCGCCTTGCTACACCACCGGCGGCACGGCCGACCCGGCCTGCGCGGCCGGCTCGATCGCCAACCCGTACTACAACGCGCAGCCCCAGGGTCTGCTCGATCCCAACGGCAAGTACTTCCCCTACAACCAGGCGCCGGGCTACG
The DNA here is from genome assembly GCA_963784655.1 of Vulcanimicrobiota bacterium. Taxonomy (GTDB): domain Bacteria; phylum Vulcanimicrobiota; class Vulcanimicrobiia; order Vulcanimicrobiales; family Vulcanimicrobiaceae; genus Vulcanimicrobium. The sequence continues at coordinate 205,966 of CAWASO010000025.1, read as the reverse complement.
GCTCGGGCACCTCGACCAGCTACCTGATCCCGCACGTCGCCTCGCTGGTCGTGCAGTACAAGCGGGACCGCCTGCGCGTCACCCCCTCGATCCAGTTCGAAGCGGGCTCGCGCTATGGCTCACCGGTCTCGGTCGGCGGCATCGATCCGAGCAGCTGCACCGCGGCGCTGGGCTCGGCGGCCACCGATCCGCGCTACGCGGGGACCGGCGTCACCGCGGGTTCCGGCTACAACGCCGCTAGCTGCACGGGCATCATCAACGTGCCGGATCCTTACACCGGCAAGTTCGACGCGATCGGCCAGTTCGTGCAGCCCAACCTCGTCAACGCCAACCTTCAGGTCTCGTACGACTTCAGCCGTAACGTGACGTTGCAGGTCACCGCGGCCAACATCTACTCGCAGTGCTTCGGCGGGTCGAACGTTCCGTGGGCGAGCGCGGGGCGCTTCGGCTGCGGCTACACCGCGGCCCTGTCGACGGGTAACTTCTACAACCCCGGCGACAACATCCAGCCCGGCTTCCAGTATCCCTACGCGCCGGTCTTCGGCTCGTCGCTCCAAGCGCTCTCGCAGCAGGCGGCAAGCCCGTTCCAGCTCTTCATGGAGCTCAAGCTCAACCACCTCTAGCCCCCGGCGGCGCTCGCCGTAGAACGAGCGCGCCCGGACCCGAAGCCCGCCAGAAGGACGCTCCTTCTGGCGGGCTTTTCGTCGGATGGTCCCTTTGCGCCACCTTAAAGGCGACTTAAAGGTTGCTCGGCCGTTCCCAAGAATTGACCGGCCAGCGCCCGGGTTTCCCGTGGCGTGTCATTTACGCAAGTCTTCTGGAAAGGCTAGCCATGCGCAGTTCCTTCGTGCGCACGCTGACCGCCGTCCTCGCCTTGCTCGTCATGCTGGTCCAGGGAACATGGGTTCTGGCCGGTACGACGGGCGGTATCGCGGGCACGGTGGCCGATGCGCAAACCGGGCGTTCGATCGCCGGAGCACGGGTCTCCGTCTCGAGCCCGTCGCAGAACGCGACGGCGACGTCCGACGCACAGGGCCGGTACGGCTTCCTGTCGCTCGGTCCCGACACGTACACCCTGACGATCACCGCCCCCGGCTACCAGGCGTTCAGCCAGCCGGGCATCACGGTCATCGCCGACCAGACCCAGACCTACAACTTCACGCCCACCCGCCAGATCGCCGAGATCGGCCGCACCCGCTCGCGCAGCGCGACCGACCTGGTCAAGCCGGGTCAGACGGCCGACGTCTACTCGATCAGCGGCCAGCTCTCGCAGAACACGCAGGCGCTGGGCGGCGGCAACCTGTTCCAGACCTTCTCGGCGCTCTCGTCCGTTCCGGGCGTGTACGTGCCGCAGGGCACGGCCTACGGCCAGAACACCTCGGCGCCGTACATCCGCGGCGGCGACTACAGCCAGGTCGGCTTCGAGTTCGACGGCATCCCCGTCAACCGCGCCTTCGACAACTACGTCACCAACACGCAGGGCATCACCGGGCAGCAGGAGCTGCAGGTGTACAACGGCGGCATCCCGGCCTCGTCGGCCGGCGAGGGCCTCTCGGGCTACATCAACCAGGTGATCAAGAGCGGTACGAACCCCGCGACGGGCAGCCCTCGAGGGCGTGCTCGGCACGCCGACGCTTCTACCACTACCTGCGCGGCGAGTACGGCGGCGCCTCGCCCAACCGCAACTTCTCGTACTACGCCGGCCTGACCGGCTGGAACCAGCAGTTCCGCTACGGCGACCAGTTCAACGGCGGCACCGGCCTGAGCAACGGCCTGGGCGTGTCGACCTTCGCCAACTACGACGCCGCCAACTCGATCACGATCGCGCCCTTCGCCATCGGCGGCGAGAGCGACATCAACACCCGTGAGTCGGTCGGCGAACCTCCACATCGGCATCCCGCACCACAACGGCGACGGCGGTCGCGACGACATCCAGCTGCTGGCCTCGATCGGCTTCCAGGGCTTCCACACCAACGACAGCTACAACGACTACGGCGGCTTCGGCAGCCCGGCTCGCTGGCAGAACGCCTACCAGTTGGCCAACTCGGCCGGCTCGTGCCGACGTACCCGCAGTCGACGATCTACAACGGCCCCATCTTCAACGGGTTCGACCCGACCAAGATCGGCACGTACACGTACCCGTTCGCGCCTGCCGGCGGCCAGGGCGCCGTCGACCGCGCTGACGGGCCAGTTCGGCCAGCTCATCGACCCCAACGTGCGCGGACTGCCAAGAGAACAACAACGGGATCTTCAAGGCCCAGTACCAGAAGAACATCGGTTCCTCGGCGTACGTCCGCATCTACGGCTACACCAACTACTCGAGCTGGTTCATCTACGACCCGCCGTACAACGCCGGCGCCTACCTGCCGTTCTCGGTGGTCGGCCAGCGCGACTACGAGCTCAACACCCACACCCGGGGCGGGTCGCTCGAGTTCGCGGACCAGATCAACTCGCGCAACCTGATCCAGGGCTCGGCGTCGTACACCTACTCCGGCGTCACCCGCGCCAACAACAACACCATGTCCAGCGCCGGCTACCTGCGTGCAGTTGCGCGACGGCAACGGCCAGTGCTACCAGCCCCGGCAGTACGCCGACACCGAAGACGACGCAACTGGTGGACTGCCTTCCGGCGCGCTGATCAACTGCTACACGCGGCCAGAACCTGACCGGCGCGGCGGCTTACACCCCGGCCAACTACACCGGCACGCTTGCGCCGGTCACCGGCGCCGCGCTCGCGAACGGCGCCGCCTACCAGGTGGTCGCGAGCGGTCAGGCGGTGACGTTCAACACCGTCACGCCGAAGTTCGGCTCGGTCTCGCTGAGCGATCAGATGAGCGTGGGCGACAAGCTCAAGCTCGACCTCGGGCCTGCGCTTCAACAGCTACATCTACGCGCTGGCCGACACCGCGCAGCAGGCGCATCACCGGCGGCTCGCAACGCCCTGGACTTCAAGAACTACAACCAGGAGCACTGCTACAGCCGCGGCGGCCGAACGCGTTCGTCGTCGCTCCGGCGCCGAGCGTTCGCCTGCCCCGCGGGCTACGCGCACACGGCGATGAGCAACGACTACCCGAGCCAGGTCGCCTCGACCGTGCTCGAGCCGCGCATCGGCGGCACCTACACGCTCTCGCCCTACGACGTGATCCGCTTCTCGGGCGGCAAGTACTCGCAGCCGGTCATCTCGGCCCAGACGCAGTACAACCGTGCCGGCGACCTCGCCTCGTACGACGCGACTCGAACTTCTACCAGTACGGCTTCACGCACGCCGCGCCACGACGCGCCGCCGCAGCTGTCGTTCAACTACGACCTCACCTACGAGAAGCGGCTCAAGAACTCGCCGCTGTCGTTCTCGGCTCACGCCGTTCTTCCGGCGCACGCAGGACCAGGAGCAGTCGTTCTACCTCGACCCGAAGACCAACTTCGTGTCGGGCCTGCCGGTCGGCACGCTGCGCGCCTTCGGCTACGAGATGCTCGGCCGCTACGGCGACTTCAACCGCGACGGCATCAGCGGCCAGGTCTCGTTCGCGTACACCAATTCCAAGATCAAGTACTCGAACTTCGCCGGCACCAACACCAACGTCATCGACCTGATCAACACGACGCTGATCGGCGGCTACAACGGGCTGACCAAGGCCGGCGGCGGCTCGCCCTGCTACGACGGGCGGCACCGGACGGCGCTGTCGGCGGCGCCTGCGCCGCCGACTACGACCCCCAACCCCTACTACAACCAGCCGCTACAGCCGGGTCTCGACCGCAACCAGTACTTCTCGCCCTACGACGTGCTCCCGGCGGCCGCCAGCGGCCTGTTCGCGGTCGGCTCGAGCAACTCGTACGAAGTACCCTACACCATGACGGCGATCATGCAGTACCGCAAGAACGGTCTGCGCATCGTCCCGACGGTGCAGTACGACTCCGGCTTCCGCTACGGCTCGCCGTTCGCGTGGCAGGGCTACGACCCGTCGGCCTGCGCCACCACGGCGCCGACACGATCAATCCGGCGACGCTGCGATCGCGCGCCGGTCAGACGTCATCTTCCGCCCGAACCCGTACACCGGCCGGTACGACTCGCTGGGCGAGTTCAAGATCGCCCGGCACGCTGACGCTCTCGGCGCAGATCGCCAAGGACTTCAGCAAGCGGCTCACCGGCACGCTCGATCCTCACGAACCTCTACCGCCACTGCTTCACCCGCGGCTACGCGTGGGAGCAGGGCGGCAGCCAGTCCTGCACGTACGGCGTGAACGCTCGCTTACGTACGCGGGCAGCGCCTACCTGGGCAACGGCACGCACCCCGGGCACGACGCTACGCGCGGATCCAGAGCGATCCGTTCGGCTACGCTCCCGGCGGCTACGGCAACCCGTTCAGCGCCTTCGCCTCACTGCAGCTCAAGCTGTAAAGGCGACGCGGCCCCCGGGCCGCGGACCGATCGAAAGGGCTCCGGCTAGCGCCGGAGCCCTTCTCATTTCCGGGCGGGTCCAGAGCACGTCTGTTCGCTCGCGACTCGACTGACATATCGTGCAACTCGACTGACAGCGGCGACGCGAACGGGTTTGGAAACGCGCTCGTGCCGCACCGTACCAACGATGTATTCGATATGACACTGTTCGGTCGGCCCTGGAAATAGTGCATGCGAGTTGTGCCGACACAATTCGCGTGCGACCGCAGCGGCGCAGCGCGTTCGTGCAAGCGCGCGATGCGTATGACAACGGACACAGTTCCCTGCGTGCAGTGCGCAGATAAACGAGACGCCCATCTAGCAATTCGAAATGACGCACGCTATAATCGGCCCTCTACGACCCGGCCGCACTCCGGCTAGATGACCAGTAGGGAAAGCGCCACATGTCCATCACCCAAGACCGGCTGACCGTACGCCTCCACGAGACCCCGTTGCGCCGGGCCTGAGATCGAGGCATGATCGAACCCGGCGCGCCCGCTGGGCTGGGTTCGGCCCAGCGGCTGCTGGAGCGCGCGCACGCCGACGAGCCGCGCCTGGCGCACCAGCTGGCTACTGGCGGGCCAAGCTGAGCGGCGAGCTGCCGGTGCTCGACGTGCCCAAGGACCGCCCGCGTCCAGCGGTGCCCAGCCGGGTCGGCCATACCGTGCCGTGCACGATTCCGGCTCCGCTCGCGCGCCGGATCAGGACGCTGGCCGCGGAGCACGGCACGACGCTGTTCGTTGCGCTGCTGGCGGCCTATCAAGTGCTGTTGCGGCGGCTGAGCGGACAGACCGATGTGATCGTCGGCACCCCGTTCGCCGGGCGCGACCACGCCGCGCTCGACAGCGTGCTGGGCTGCTTCGTGAACACCGTCGCGCTGCGCACCGATCTGTCGGGCGAGCCGAGCTTCGCCGAGGTGCTGCGCCGCGTGCACGCCACCACCGTCGAAGCGCAGGACAACCAGGCCGTTCCGTTCGAGCGGGTGGTGGGCGAGCTCAAGCTCGCACGGGAATTGAACTACAGCCCGGTCTTCCAGACGTTGTTCACGCTTGCAGAACACGCCGACGGAGTTCTTCGACGGCGCGGGCGCGGCGATCAGCGAGCTGGCGCTGGACTCGAGCAGCGCCAAGTTCGACTTGAACTTCTCGCTGGGCGAGACGGCGGACGGCCTGAGCGGGTTCATGGAGTACGCCTCGGACCTGTTCGACGAGGCCACCGTCGCGCGCTATGTCGCGCTCTACCTGCGCCTACTCGAACGCATGGTGGCCGAACCAGAGTGCCCGATCACTCGGCACCCGCTCGTTACCGACGACGAGCGCGAGCACATCCTGCACGGGCTCAACCGCTACGAGCGGCCGAACCATCCGTACCGCACGATGGCCGAGCCGTTCGAGGAGCAAGTTCGCCGCACGCCCGACGCCATCGCGCTGGTCGGTGAGGAAGGCACGCTCAGCTACGCCGCGTTGAACGAGCGGGCCAACCGGCTCGCGCACTACTTGCGCGCAGCCGGGATCGGGCGTTCGAGCTTCGTCGCGGTGTGCATGGAGCGCAGCTTCGCGCTCGTCGTCGCGTTGTACGCCGTTGCGAAGACCGGTGCTGCGTACGTGCCGCTCGACCCCGAGCTGCCCGCCGGGCGGATCGCGTTCATGCTCGAAGACACCGCGCCGCCGGTGGTGCTGGTCGGCGTCGACACGAAGGGGCTCATCCCACCCGGCCCGTGGAGCGTCGTCGCGGTGGACGAAGACGCCGCGCAATGGGCAGCGCTGCCCACGCACGAAGTGTCGTGCGGCGGGCTCGCCCAGGGCGCAGCCGGCGACGGGTTCGCCGTCGACACGCCCGGCGACCGCCTCACGCACCATCCGGTCCACCTGCTCTACACCTCGGGTTCCACCGGGCGGCCCAAGGCGGTGATCTATCCGGTCGATGCGGCGATCGCCGAGATCATGTGGCTGCAGCGCGCTTATCCGTTCGGAGCCGGGCGACGCGAACGTGTTCAAGACGTCGTACGGGTTCGACGTCTCGATCTGGGAGATTTTCTGGCCCCTGTACTTCGGCGCGAAGCTGGTCGTCTGCCAACCCGGCGGTCAGCGCGATCCGCGTTATCTCGCCGAGATGATCGAGGCGCACCGCGCGAGCTGGATCTTTCTCAACCCCTCGCTGCTCCAAGTGTTCCTCGACGAGCTGCCGCCTGGCGGCTGCACGTCGCTGCGCTGGGTGCTCAGCGGCGGCGAAGCACTCACCCCGCGCTTGCGCGACGCCTTTTACGCCAAGCTCGGCGCGCGGCTGGTGAACGGCTACGGCCCGACCGAGGCGGGCACCGTCACCGACATGGTCGTGCCGCCCGACCCCGGTTCGCCGACGGTGCCGCTCGGCCGGCCGGCGGCGAACTTCCGGCTCTACGTGCTCGACGACGAGCTCGCCGTCATGCCGATCGGCGTGCCGGGGGAGGCTTATCTGGCGGGCGAGATCGGCCTTGGGCAGTGCTATCACGCGCGACCGGGACTGACCGCCGAGCGCTTCATCCCCGATCCTTACGGCGAACCCGGCAGCCGAATGTACCGCACGGGCGACATCTGCCGCTACCGCGCGGACGGCGTGCTCGAGCACCTCGGCCGGGCCGGCACGCAGGTGAAGCTGCGCGGCATGCGCGTCGAGCCGGCCGAAATCGAGAGCGTGCTGTGCGAGCACGCCCAGGTCGAAGCGTGCGTGGTGCTCGCCGTCGACGACGCGACCGGAAAACGGCTGCTGGCCTTCGTCGTGCCGGCCGGCGACCGGCCGTTCGAGGCGCACGCGCTGGCCGAGCACGCCGCCAACCTGCTGCCCCGCTACATGCTCCCGGCCGCCATCGTGCCGATCGAGCACGTCCCCACCAACGTGAACGGCAAGCTCGACCGGGCCGCGCTGCTGGCCCGCTGGCGCGAGTTCCACGCGAGCGGCGTGCGCGCGCTCGCGCCGGCGGCAGACGACGCCGACACCGACGAGCTCATCCAGGCCCCGCGGACGCCGGTCGAATGCGCCATCGCCGAGATCTGGCAGGACGTGCTGGGCGTCGAGGCGGTCTCGACCGGCGACGACTTCTTCGATTTGGGCGGGCACTCGCTGGCGGTGGTCAAGATCGTCTCGCGCATCAGCGCGCTGTTCGACATCGAGCTGCGGGTGCGCGGCTTCTACGAGCACCCGACCGTCGCGGCGCTGGCCGAGCACGTCCAGCGCCGCCGGCTGCACGAGCAGGTGAACGGCGCGCGCAAGGGCGGGGACCCGGCGAACGCACCGCTCGGCCGTGAAGCGCGGCCGGCCGTGTTACCGCTCTCGTACGCGCAGGAAGGGCTGTGGTTCCTCGACCGGCTCGAGCTCGTCGGTGAAGCCTACACCATCCCGGTCGTCGTGCGGGTGAGCGGTGCGCTCGACGCCGACACGCTCGGCCGGGCGCTGAGCGAGGTGGTGCGCCGGCACGAAGCACTGCGCACGCGCTTCGAAAACGTCGCGGGCGCGGGCGCGCAGGTCGTCGACCCGCCCGCCCCCGTCGTGCTCGAGCGGCTCGACCTGAGCGCGCTCGACGAACCCGCGCGCGACGAGCGCGCGCGCGACTGGATCGCGGAGCGGATCGCGCGCCGCTTCGACTTGCAGCGCGAGACGGGGCTGCGGGCCGGCCTGCTGCGGCTCGCACCCGCCGAGCACGTGCTGCTGATGGCGGTGCACCACATCGTCTCCGACGGCTGGTCGGTCGGCATCCTGCTGCGCGAGCTCGACGCGCTCTACGCGGCCTTTGCTGCCGGGCGGCCGTCGCCGCTGCCCGAGCTGGGCGTGCAGTACGCGGACTTCGCGCTCTGGCAGCGCCGCGTGCTGCAGGGCGAAGCGCTGGAGACGCGGCTCGCGTACTGGCGCGAGCGGCTGGCCGGCGCACCGGAAAGCCTCGACCTGCCGACCGACCGCGTGCGCCCGCCGCAGCCCAGCTTCCGCGGTGCAATGGTCAGCTTCACGCTCGCGCCGGAGCTCGCGGCGCGGCTGGTGGCGTTAGCACGGCGGCATGACATGACGCCGTTCATGCTGGTGATGGCGGTCTGGCAGACGCTGCTGGCGCGCTGGAGCGGGCAGAGCGACGTGGTCGTCGGCACGCCGGTCGCCGGGCGGGGCCAGCGCGAGACCCAAGAGCTGATCGGGTACCTCGTCAACCCGCTCGTGCTGCGCGCGGACCTGAGCTCCGACCCGCGCTTCAGCGCGCTGCTCGCGCGCACGAAAGAGGCGGTGCTCGACGCGTACGAGCACGCCGACTTGCCCTTCGACAAGCTGGTCGCCGAGCTGCGCCCCACGCGCGACCTGTCGCGCCAGCCGCTGTTCCAAGTCGGCTACGTCTACCAGGGTAGCGGCAGGCCGGGCGAGCTCAGCCTGGGCGGTTTGCCGCTGAGCGCGGTGCCGACCGTTCACACCACGGCCAAGTTCGACCTCTCGCTGTACGTCACCGAGAACGGCGGCGAGCTGACCGGCGGGATCGAGTACGCGACCGATCTGTTCGAGCGCGCGACGATCGAGCGGCTGGCGGGGCACCTGCGCACGCTGCTCGAGGGGGCCGTTGCCGACCCGGAGCGGCGGCTCTCGGAATTGCCGCTCCTGGGCCCGGCCGAGCGGCGCCGAGTCCTGACGGAATGGAATCCCGGCACGGCCGCATTCGCCGCCGCGGGCACGCTGCACGAGCGGGTCGCGGCGCAGGCCGCGCGCCGGCCGCACGCGCGCGCGGTGGTGCACGACGGGCGCGCGCTCAGCTACGCCGAGCTGAACGCGCGCGCGAACCAGTTGGCGCACCACGTGCGCGCGCTGGGCGTCGGCCCCGGGACCCTGGTGCCGGTGTGCTTCGAGCGCTCGCTGGACATGATCGTCGCCTTGCTGGCGGTGCTCAAAGCCGGCGGCGCGTACGTGCCGCTCGACCCGGCCTATCCGCCGGAGCGTTTGGCCCACATGCTGGCCGACGTCGCGTCGCCGGTGCTGCTGACGCAGGCCGCGCTGCTCCAAGGTCTGCCGCCGCACGACGCGACGGCCGTCTGCCTGGACCGCGACTGGCCGGAGATCGCGCGCCGGCCCGACACCGAGCCGGCCAACCACACCCAGCCGCACGACGTGGCCTACTGCATCTACACCTCGGGCTCGACCGGCAAGCCCAAAGGCGTTCTGATCACCCACCACAACGCGCTGCGCCTGTTCGCCGCGACCGGCGAGCAGTTCGCGTTCGGTCCGGGCGACGTGTGGAGCCTGTTCCACTCGTACGCGTTCGACTTCTCGGTCTGGGAGATCTTCGGTGCGCTGCTGCACGGCGGCACGCTGGTCGTCGTGCCGCTGCTCACCGCCAAGTCGCCCGACGCGTTCATCGAGCTGATCGACGAGCACGGCGTCACGGTGCTCAACCAGACGCCCTCGGCCTTCCGGCAGCTCATCGCCGCCGTGCAGGCGAAGCACGGCCCCGGCTCGTCAGGTTCGCCGGATTCAACGAGCTCGCCGCGTTCGCTGAGCTCGCTGCGCCAGGTCATCTTCGGCGGTGAAGCGCTCGACCCGTCGTCGCTTGCACCGTGGATCGCGCTGTACGGCGACGAGCGCCCGGTGCTGACCAACATGTACGGCATCACCGAGACGACCGTGCACGTCACGCAGCGCGTCGTGCGCGCGGCGGATACGCTCGATACCGCGAACAGCCCGATCGGGCGCGCCATCGCCGACCTGCAGCTCTACGTCCTCGACGCGCACCTGAACCCCGTCCCGATCGGCACGCCGGGCGAGCTGTACGTCGGCGGCGCCGGCTTGGCGCGCGGGTATCTCAACCGCCCCGATCTCACCGCCGAGCGTTTCATCCCGCACCCGTTCTCGCCGGCGCCGGGAGCGCGGCTGTACCGCACCGGCGACCGCGCGAGATACCGTGCGGACCGCGACGTCGACTACCTGGGGCGGATCGACAATCAGGTCAAGCTGCGCGGCTACCGCATCGAGCTGGGCGAGATCGAAGCGTGCCTGCGCGAGCTCGACGCGGTGCGCGAGGCGGTCGTGCTGGTGACCGGCTCGCGCGAGACGCAAGAGCGGCTGTGCGCCTGGCTCGTCCCACATGCCGCGAGCGGGCTCGACCTGCAAGCCGTGCGCGCGCACCTCGCCGCGCGCCTGCCGCAGTTCATGGTCCCGGCCGACCTGGTCGTGCTGGACGCGCTGCCGCTGACCGCGAACGGTAAAGTGGACCGCGCCCAGCTGCGCGCGCCCGCCGGGCGCGAACGCGCGCTCGCCGGCGCGCCGGCGGCGCCGCTCAACGCGGCCGAGGAAGTGCTCGGAGCGACCTTCGAGGCTGCGCTCGGCGTGCCGGTCGGCCGGGACGACAACTTCTTCGCGCTGGGCGGCGACTCGATGCTCGCGGTGCGGGTCGCGCACGACGTCGCGCGCCACGGCTTGGCGGTTTCCGTCGCGGACATCTTCGCGCACCAGACCGTGGCCGAGATCGCCCGTGCGGCAACCGGCGCGAGCGGTACCTCGCCGGCCCCGGCGGCGCTGGGGTTGCTGCCCGAACTCGACCTGCCGGGCCTGGGCACGGAGTTCGCCGACGTCTACCCGCTCACGACCATGCAGGAGCTGATGCAGCAGGCGTACGCGGCCGACCACCACGGCCTGGGCGTCTTCCACGCCCAGCAGTGGTTCCGCGTGCGCGACCCGGGCTGCTCGGCCGCCGCGATGGAACGTGCCGTGCAAATCCTCGTCGAGCGCCACCCGGTGCTGCGCACGCGCTTCGTGACCGTAAACGGCCGGCTCCGGCAGGCCGTCCGGCGCGACGACCGCGTGCCTTTCGTGCGGCACGACCTGCGCGCGCTGGACGACCCGGCGCAGCGCCGCTTCGTCGAGGAGCTGCTGGTGGCCGACCGCGCCGACCCGCTCGCGGTGCCCGACGCGGACGTCGGCCCGCTGCGCTTCCACTGGTGCGCGTTGAGCGACGACGCGTTCGTGCTGCTGATGGCGATCCACCACGCGGTCGACGACGGCTGGGGTAACCAATACTTCCTGGCTTGGCTGTTCGATCTCTACGGGCGCATCAAGACCGGCGAGGCGCCGCAGGTGGAGCCGGTGCCCAACGTCTTCAAGGAGTACGTCGCGCTCGAGCGCGAGCTGCGCGGCTCGGCCGCCGCCGCCGCGTTCTGGCGCGGGCGACACTTGCCGCGCACCGGGATGGCGCTCCCCGCCCGCTCGCCGGGCGCGCCGCCGAACCGCGAGGGTACGACGCATTCCATCGGCGACGGCGTGGTGAGCCGCATGTACGCCACGACGCGCCGGCTGGGCGTCTCGCTCAAAGCGATCGCGCTGGCGACCTACTTCGCGCTGCTCGAGAGCGAGGTGCTGGAGCGCGAGGGCGTGGAGCGCGCGGTGACCGTCGCGACCGTCGCCAACGGGCGCTCCGACCGCCTGTCGGACCCGCTCTCGGCGCTAGGGCTGTTCTGGAACCTCGTCCCGGTCTGCGTGCCTACCCGCGGTACGACGCGCGAGCAGCACCTTGGCGCGGTGCAGCGCGAGCTGGTCGCGCTCGAACCGCACGCGGTCTACCCGCTGACCGGCATCGCCGCGCCGGACGGCATCGCCGAGCTGTTCTTCGCGACCTTCAACTTCGTCAACTTCCACAACGCGTACCGCGAGAACCCGCAGGCCGGGCTGCGCATCGAGGAGACCGGCGGGCTGGACAAGTTCCCCTACCCCTTCAACCTGCACGTCGCGGTCGACCGCGAGCGCGACGAGCTGTTCGTGCACGCCAACTACGACGCGGCGTACTTCGGCGCCGCGCGGGTCGAGGAGCTGCTCCGGCGCTACGCCGAGCTGCTGGAGGAGCGGCTGCGGGCTTGAACGGGCTGCGGCGGCCCTATTCTCCGGGTGGTATACTGGCGGGATGCAATTCGGCTACCAGTGCGAGGAATGCGAAGAGGCGGTCTGGCTGGCGACGACGCGGCCCGAACTGCAATGGCTCAAGAACCGCCGGCACGTCGTGCGCGAGGTGCAGAAGCATCTCAGCGGCGGCCTGGACGGCTGGATGGACGAAGGGCTGGCGTTCCTCGCCCGGCACGACGGCCACAGCATCGTCGTGGTAGAAAAACGAACTGCCTAGTGCGTCGAGGCAAGCAGGGCCGGCCGGGCTGATACGAAAGAATTAGGAGTGCGACATTTGTCGCGACTCTAGCGGGTACGGTCGCGGTTTCCGAAAGGATACTTGCCTTGACCATTCCGACGCCCTTGCGGCGAGGAGCCCTAGCGACACTGTTGGCTTTCGCGTTCGTCCTCCAGGCAACGTCAAGCGTTCTGGCTGGCACGACCGGCGGCGTCAACGGTAGCGTCACCGACGAGAACCACCGCCCGCTGGGCGGCGCGAAGGTGACGATCGCCAGCCCCACCCAGTCGGCCGCGACGAACACCGACGCGGCCGGCCACTACGCGTTCCTCGCGCTTCTCCCCGACACGTACACGGTCACGGTCACGCAACCGGGTTACGCCCCCGACTCCATCGGCGGCGTCACGGTGCAAGCCGACAACACCGTCAACATCGACCTCCACGCCCAGCACCAGCTCAAAAACATCGGTGCGGTCACCAGCCGCTCCAACACCGAGCTCGTGCGCGCGGGCGTCACCTCCGACGTCTACTCCGTGAGCGCCGCGCAGGCGACCGCGGCGCAGGGCCTGGGCGGGGGCGGATCCCTCAACCAGGCGTACTCGGCCGTCGCCGCCGTGCCGGGCGCGTACGTCCCGGTCGGCCAGTCCGGCTGGAACCAGCAAGTCTACGTGCGCGGCTCCAACTACGACCAGACCGGTTACGAGTACGACGGCGTGCCGGTCAACCGCGCGTTCGACAACTACGCCGCCCACACCGCGGCCAGCATCGGGCAGCAGGAGCTGCAGGTCTACACCGGCGGCGGCCCGGCCAGCGCCTCGGCTTCGGGCCTGGGCGGCTTCATCAACCAGACGGTGCGGGCCGGGACCTATCCCGGCATCAAGACCGCCACCTTCGGTTTCGGGTCGCCCACGTTCTACCACCAGCTGCGGGGCGAGCTGGGCGGCGCCAGTCCGAACCGCAGCTTCAGCTACTACCTGGGCTTCGACGGTTACAACCAGGACTATCGCAACTTCGACCAGTTCAACGGGGCCTCGTACGCGCAGGGCATCCGCGCCCCGCTGGTGACCGCCACCAACAACGGCGTGGCGCCGGCGTGCACGGGCGGCGGCTCGGGCTTCACGGCCAACGCCGACGGCACCGCCACGCTGCCCTCGGGCGCCGTGATCGCCGCCGACCCGGGCTGCTATGCGTTCACCAGCGGCGCGGTGGAAGTCCCCGCCCAGGTGACCGACCGCGAGTTCGTCGCCAACCTGCACTTCGGGCTGCCGCACCGCGGCGACGCCTCGCTGCGCGACGACCTGCAGGTGCTCTACACGAACAGCGGCTTGAACACGTACTACGGCGACTCGGTCAACGACATCGGCGCGGCGACCTACGCCAACGCCTACGGCGCCTTGCCGCAGTACCGCGACACGTTCACGTACGCGCGCGGAACGCCGTTCGGCGCGCCCGTCTGCAACGGCGCGGCGGGCGGCTTGGTTCAGCCCGGCTGCGGCGGCGGCAGCGCCATCGCTCCGGTCAACTACCTGTTCCCCGACTCGCCGCGCGGGCGGGCGGTGAACGCGTTCATCGACCCTGGGCACCGCGACGGGTTCCTCAACGACGCCTCGATCGGCAAGCTCCAGTACACGAAGAACTTCAGCGGCTCGGCCTACGCGCGCGCGTTCGTGTACGAGTTCTACTCCGACTGGCTCAACAACGCGGCGGTCAGCAGCGGCTACGGCACGGCCGTGCCGGTCAACGTCTCGCCGGACTACGAGCTGATCACCCACACCCGCGGGGCGGAGCTGCAGTTCGCCGACCAGATCAACGCCAAGCACCTGCTCCAGCTCACCGGCAACTTCACCACCGCGACGGCCGAGCGCTGGAACAACCGCACCCGCCAGAACACCGGCGGCGCCTTCTCGACCGACTTGGTCGATCCGGCGGGCAACTGCTACGGTGCGAGCGGTACGCTGACGGCGTGCAACCGCAACAACCTCGACTCGCGCGGCACGTTCACCAACCCGGCGCCTTTCGCGGCGACCGGCGCGGCCGCCGCCGCGGGCGCGCAGTGGCTCGTGACGCTGCCGGGCGAGCAAGGCCCGGACAACACGGTCAAGCCGAACTTCTACAGCGTCGCGCTCACCGACCAGTTCAACCCGACCGACCGGCTCTCGCTCAACCTGGGCTTGCGGCGCGAGCTGTTCGGCTACAAGCTGGCGGCGCAGAACGACGCGGGCGCCCAGTTCTGGGCTCGAGCGGCGGCGCGCGAAGCGTGCTACAACCCGTCCTCGCTGGCCTTCACCGGGTTCCGGCTGGCCTGCACCGGCTCGTCGGTCCATCCCGACGGCCAGGACGGCCGCCCCCTCTACACCGCGACCTACCCGCTGAACTACTCGGTCGGGGTGACCGAACCGCGCGCCTCGGGCACGTACCGCATCGATGCGGACACCGTGCTGCGCGCGTCCTATGGCCGCTACGCTCTGCCGCCCAACGCGGCCTCCGTGCAGTACAACGAGCGCGAGCCCAACACGCCGGGCTACTTCTTCCCGAAGTTCTCGGCGGTCGGCTACTTCGAGCCGCTGCACGAAGTGCGCCCGGCGATCGCCAACAACTACGACTTCTCGCTCGAGAAGCACCTGCGCGGCAGCGACGTCAGCTTCAAGCTCACCCCGTTCCTGCGCAACACCACCGACAACCTCGAGAACGTGTTCATCGACCAGGCGACGCAGTACGTCAGCACGATCAACGCCGGCACGGTCAAGACCCTGGGGCTGGAGTTCGCCGTGAACAAGGGCGACTTCAACCGGGACGGCTTGGCGGCGGCGTTCGGCCTGACGTTCACCAACGGCTGGGAGCGCTACACGGACCTGGGCAAGACGTCGGTCAACGCGATCGACCAGATCAACGCCGGGATCAGCGGCTACAACGCGCTGGCGCAAGGCCCGGCCTGCTTCACACCCGACGGAGCGGCCTCGAGCTGCGGGAGCGCGACCGACATCCGCAACCCCTACGCCGGCCGGCCGGTGCAGCCGCTGCTCGCCCGCAACGACTGGTACACCCCGTTCAACATCACCCCGGCCGTGCCGGGCGCGGTGGCGTCGTCGTACTTCTCGCCCCTGACGATGACCGGGATCCTGAACTACAAGCGTCACCGGCTGACGCTCACGCCGTCGCTGCAGTACGTCCAGGGCGCCAAGTACGGCGCACCGCTCAACAGCATCGGCTACGACCCGTCGACCTGCGCCACCAACCAGAGCGCCGGCATCACCGGCGTGCTGGGCGCCGGCCACGGCGACCCGCTCAAGGCCGACTGGACCTCGTGCGGCGGGACGATCATCATTCCCAACCCCGACACCGGGCGCTTCGACGGCATGGGCGAGTTCCGCCAGCCCAACCAGATCCTGGGCAACCTGCAGGTCCAGTACGAAGTGAACCCGCGCACGCGCGCCCGCTTCCTGTTCGCGAACCTGCTCAACCGCTGCTTCGGCGGCAGCTCGACCGCCTGGAGCCGCGGCGGCAGCGTCTGCGCCTACGGGCAAGACGCGTACACCGGCTCGTCGGGAATCTCCAACTTCTGGAACGGCTCGGGTCCCAACGACGTGGCCGCCAACGGCACGCTGCCGAGCGGCTGGAACAACCACACCTACTACCCGATCGCGGCGACCAACCCGTTCCAGGCGTATTTCCAGCTCGAGCTCAAACTCTAGCCGCTCGCCTCACCGGCTCTCGTCGCACGAGCCGAACGAGGTGAACGCAAAGACGCCCGGCGCAAGCCGGGCGTCTTCTCGTGTGCGTACGGGCGGAGCGCTACTTCGGGACGCGGATCTTCTGGCCGACCGCGAGCGAGGCGCTGCCGAGGTGGTTGACGCCGACGATCTGGTCGACCGTCGCCTGAACGTCGCCGCCGGCCGGCGTGGTGCGCTCCGCGAGCGACCAGAGCGAATCGCCGGGGCGGACGGAGACGGTCGCGTAGCTCAGGGGCGGCGCGGCGTGGACGGTGCTCGAGATGGCGGGAAGCGTCACCGCCAAGCTGAGTCCCGCGAGGGCCACCGCCGGCATGAGGGTGAGTTTCCGTTTCGTCGTCCCGTACATCGCTTTCGATCCCCCAGATGTTGTGCCAAACGCCTGTTCGGCCCCTAGATTGTACCCGCTTTATCCACAGGCAGTCAAGGTCGCTTCGAACGTATGTTTGCTCTCGCGGCCGAACTGTGCTACGATCCTCCGCAATGAGGGTCGTCTCCCCAGGCGGCCGATCCGTAGCGTCGCATGGCGCTATGCCTACAGGGTGGCATTCTTAGGAGGACCGATGGCCGAACGGGCCACCACCGACAAACAGCAGCGGATCCTGGACGTGATCCGTTCCTTCAGCAGCGAGCACGGCTACCCGCCGTCGGTCCGCGAGATCGGCGAGCGCGTCGGGCTGTCGTCGTCGTCGACCGTGCAGTCGCACCTCAAGACCCTCGAGCGGCGCGGCCTGCTGCGGCGCGATCCGACCAAGCCGCGCGCGCTCGTCGCCACGCCGGACGAGGACGGGCCGGTCACGGTTCCCTCGGTGACGCTCCCGATCGTCGGCCGGGTCGCGGCGGGCGTTCCGATCACCGCGGCCGAGAACCTCGAGGACCACTTCGTCCTGCCGATGTCCTGGTCGCCGCGCGCGGGCGGGTTCGTCCTGCGGGTCAAGGGCGACTCGATGATCGACGCCGCGATCCTCGACGGCGACCTGATCGTGGTCGAGCCGCAGCCCGACGCCACGAACGGCGAGATCGTGGTCGCGATGATCGACGGCGAGGCGACCGTCAAGCGCTTCTACCGCGAGGGCGGGCGGGTGCGGCTTCAGCCGGAGAACGCGACCATGGCGCCAATCTACGCGGACGATGTCACCATCGTCGGGCGGGTCGAGGCCGTCATCCGCAGGCTCTAGCCTCGAACCTCTCCCCGTCCCGGCCGGCGACGGGCTCGTCGCGCGCTTCGAGCGCGCGCTCGCGCCCTTCGCGCAGCGCTTCAGCGAAGCGCCGGCGGTCGTGGCGCTGCGCGAGTCGCTCCCGGTCGCGCTCGTGGCGGCGGTGGTCTTCCTGATCGCGCAGATCGTGCTGCCGCACCTCCCGGCGCGGCCGGAGATCGTCCCGCGCTTGCGCGACGCGATCCCGGGCGCGTTCGCGCTGGCCTCGATCGTGATGGCCTTCGTGCTCGCGACCCGGCTCGCGCTGCGGCTGGGCTACGCGCCGGCGCCGGCGCTGGCCGCGACGGTCGTCGCGTTCGCCTTCGCGCTGCCGCGCGACGCGCGCGGCGCCGTCGCCGACCTGGTGCGCAGCGGCGGCGCGAGCGGCCTGGGCGCGTTCGCGCGCACGCTCGGGGTGAGCGGGCTGTTCACCGCGATCGTCGTCGCGCTCGCGGCGGCCGGCGCGCTCGGAGCTGGGACGGCGCCGGCTGGGCCCGCGGGCCGGGCCGTGGGCGGCCGGGCTGCTGGTCGTCGCGCTGGCCTGGGCGCTCGACCGGGCCGGCTTGTCGCTGGCGGGCGGGCTGGCGGTCGCGCTCGCGCCGCTGGCGACGCTGGGCGACTCGTTCGCGGCGCTGCTGGCGATCACCGCGATCGAGTCGGTCGCTGTTCCTGGTCGGCATCCACGGGCCGGCCCTGCTGGCCGCGCTGGTGCTGCCGGTCTACGTCAAGCTGCAGTTCGAGAACAGCGCCGCCGCGCACGCGCACCTGCCGCTGGCCCACATCGTGGTCGTCTCGACCTTCCTGTTCGTCTTTCCGGGCGGCGCGGGGGCGACGCTGCCGCTGGTGCTGCTGCTGCTCCGCTCGCGCGTCGCGCGGCTCAAGAAGTTCGCCTTCGCGGTGCTCGCGCCGTCGCTGTTCAACATCAACGAGCCGGTGATCTTCGGCTTGCCGATCGCCTACAACCCGCTGCTGGCGGTGCCGTTCGTGCTCGCCCCGGCGGCGCTGGCCTGCAGCACCTACGGCGCGATGGCGCTGGGCCTGGTGGGGCGGCCGGTGTACTACGTGCCCGGCGGGGTCCCCTCGCTGGTCGGCGCGTTCCTGGCCACGCTGGACTGGCGCGCGTCGGTGCTGATGGCCTTCAACGTCGTGCTCGCGGGCGCCGTCTGGCTGCCCTTCGTGCGGCTGCTGGAGCGCACCGAGGGCGCGAACGGGGCGGCCCGGTGATCGGCGTCCTGCTCGACGCGGCCGGCGTGGCCGTGTCGGCCCGGGTGCGCGCGGCGGCCGAGCGCGCCGCGCCGCAGCTCGAGCGGCGCGATCCGCGCACGACCGCGATCCGCGGCCGGGTGCTGCGCGCGTTCCTCGAGGAGGGGGTGGCCGAGAGCGACCTGGCCGGCACGACCGGCTACGGCTACGACGACCCGGCGCGCGAGCGCTACGAGTCGCTGCTGGGGCGCGTGTTCGGGGCCGAGCGCGTGCTGGCCCGGCTCTCGATCGTGAGCGGCACGCACGCCATCGTGGCCGGGCTGGACGCGCTGCTGCCGCCCGGCGCGACCCTGCTGGCCGCCAACGGCGCGCCCTACGACACGCTGCGCCACGCGATCGCGACCGCGCCCTACGCGCTGGTCGCGCGCGGGGTGCGCTACGCCGAGGTTCCGCGCACGCCCGAAGGCACGACGGATCTCGCCGCGCTGCGCGCGGCGCTGGCGGCGGAGCGGCCGGCGGTGGTGTTCGTGCAGCGCTCGCGCGGCTACGCGGTGCGCCGCTCGCTCGCGCTCGCCGACATCGCCGCGCTGGTCGCCGTCGTGCGCGAGGCGCACCCGCAGGCGATCGTCTTCGTCGACAACTGCTACGGCGAGCTGGTCGAGGAGCGCGAGCCGCTCGCGGTGGGCGCCGACGTGATCGCCGGCTCGCTGATCAAGAACCTGGGCGGCGGCCTGGCGCCGACCGGCGGTTACGTCGCGGGGCGCGCCGAGCTGATCGAGCGGATCGCGGCGCGCGTGTTCGCGCCGGGGATCGGCGCGGGCCTGGGTCCGACGCTTGGCTACGGCCGCGCGCTCGTGCAGGGGCTGTTCTACGCTCCGCTCGTCGTGGCCGAGACGCTGCGCGGGCTGGATTTCGCGGCCGCGCTGTTCGCCGAGCTGGGCTACGCGGTCGATCCGCTCCCCGGCGAGCCGCGGGCCGACATCGTCCAGGCGATTCGGCTGGGCTCGCGCGAGCGGCTGATCGCCTTCGCGCGCGGGCTGCAGCGGGCGATGCCGCTCAACGCGCGCTTCGCGCCCGAGCCGGGCCCGGTGCCGGGTTACGTCGACCCGGTCATCATGTCGAGCGGCTCGTTCGTCAGCGGCGCGACGATCGAGCTCTCGTGCGACGCGCCGCTGCGCGCGCCGTACGAGGTGTATCTGCAGGGCGGGGTGACGGCCGAGCACGCCGCGCTGGGCGCCGTGCTGGCCGCCGAAGCCGTCGCCGCGCTCGGCTAGTCGGTGGTGCAGCAGCGGGTCAGGTTGGTGTAGGTCGTCGGGATGGTGACCATGTCGGCATCGCCCCGTTCCGCGCGCGTGGGCTCCTCACGCAGGTCCAGATCGTCGAAACTGAATTCTTTGAGCATGGCTTCTCCTCAGACGCAGCAGATATGCGTGCAGCTGCTACGTGGCATCGTTGGCGCGCGGCCGCCGGGATGCTGTTGTTGTAGTTCTCGGCCTTGGTCGGCGAGGGCGGTTCCTCGCGCAGGTCGAGGTCGTCGAAACGGGATTCGGTCGGCATGGCGCTGGCTCTCCTTACACGCAACAGGCTCTGGTGGTGGTCGGGATCGGCGCGCCGTGCACCGGCTGGGCGCCGGTGTAGTCGGTTTCCTTCTCGCGCCCGGGCGTCGCCGGCTCTTCGCGCAGGTCCAGGTCTTCGAAGCGGAATTCGGTCGGCATGACGTACTCCTTGGTCTGGGTGTGGTGGGTGCCGGGTCAGTCGGGCAGGAGCCCGAACAGCGGGAGCCAGCGCCGCTCTTGCGCGGTCGCGGCGTCGACGAGGAACTGCGCGATGCCCAGCGCCGCATCGAGGAAGTCCGCGCGGTCTTCCTCGCGCCGTTCGCGCAGGTTGAGCGTGCGATAGCCCAGCGCGCGCTCGGGGTCGTACTCGGCGAGCACGCGCTGCGCGAGCGCGGCGGCGTGCCGCACCAGCCGCTCGTCGTCGGCGAAGTGCCAGGCGATCGCCGCGACCCCGCTGCGCCCGTGGCAGAGCGCGGCGTCCCACGACTGCTCGGCGTCGTGGCGCTCGTCGAGCACGCGCGGCGAGCGCGTCGGCGGCGAGCGCGCGCAATTCGCCGTCACCGTCGAGCCGGGCGCGGTCGTAGAGCACCGCGGCGACGCCGGCGGTCTGGTAGCACCAGGCCCGGCGCGCCGAGGGCGGCTCGGCGGGGCGCCAGACGGCGTCCCAGCGGTACGCGCCCTCGACCCGGTATCCCAGGCCGAGCAGCAAGTCCACGTAGCGCCGCGCCGGCGCGCGTTCCTCGGGCAGGCGCGAAGTTGAGCGCGGCGAGGATGCCGGGGATGCCGTGCGAGAGCCCCAGGTTGAGCGGCGCGCGCAGCGTCGTACGCGGCCAGTTTCGCATCGACCGCGTCGGCGAAGCGCTCCGCGTACGCGCGCAGCGCGGGCAGCGCCGCGGGAACGTCGGCGCGCAGCCCGATCGCCCGGCCGGCGACGCCGCTGACCAGATCGTAGCTCGTGACCTCCGAGAAGTCGATCGGCGGCGGGTCGGCCAGCGATCCGGCGAGCGCGTCGCGCAAGCGCGCGCGGACCGCGGCGAGCGAAGCGCGCGCCGGGTCGACGACGTCCAGCGCGACCAGCAGCCCGGCGGCGCCGTCGTAGAGCCCCAGCCGGTCCGGCGCGAACACCAGCGCTTCGCGCAGCAGCGCGCGCACCTGGTCTTCGCCGCAGCCGCCCGGCCCGGGCCAGCGCGTCGGCCACGATCACCGCGCCGCCGAACGAGCCGATCGACTCGGGCGCGCTGAGCTTGCTCAGCAGCGGGCGGGCGTTGGCGAAGATCCGCTCGGCGATGTCGAGCGCGCGCTCGGCGTCGGCGCCGCTCAGCAGCGGCGTGCGGGTGGCGGTGGTCTGCATCAGGCCCGCCGCTCCGCGCCGTAGAGCGTCTTCCAGAGCAGCCGGCGCAGCGCCGTCTCCTCGTCGCGGTCCGCGCCGCGCCGGTTGCAGTGCATGTGCAGCAGGCTGTCGACCACGTCGAGGTACGGCGTCGACGCGGCGCACGCGGCAGCCAGCTCGCGCGCCAGCGGTACGGCCGGGTCGCCCGCGCCCGCTGCCAGCAGCGCGACGGTTTCGCGCCCGACCGCGCGCACGGCCTCGCCTTCCTCGCCCTCGGACGCGCGCTTAGCGGGGCGGCGCGAGGAGACCCACGCCGCGCGCTCCGCGGGCGTGGTCAGCGCGCCGATCAGGCGCAGCGCCGGGCGGGCCAGCGCTTCGAGCTTCTCGCGCGGTCCGAGCGTGTCGAGCGGCGCGGCGTCGAGCGCGGCCACGCTGTCGAGGTGGAACAGCCGCTCGCACAGTTCCATCCCGGCCGGGCCGCCGTAGCGCTCGAGCTCGCGCACGTAGGTGTCCAGCGCGAAGCGGTCGACGACGCCCTCGCCGACCAGGCCGCGCGCGAACGCCGTCGCGTCGGCCAGCAGCGCCGTGCCGTCCGCGCCGTGCAGGCGAAAGCGGACGTGCCACTCGGGATCGCGGTAGAGCACGTAGAACCACGCCGCGCCGCGCGCCTGCGCGAACGCCCGCAAGCGGGGGGCCAGGTCGGAGCGGAACTCGCGCGGGTTGGCGTAGAGCTTGAGATAGGCCCAATCGCCGCCGGGCAGCACCCGCCGCTCGGCCTGCGCCGGGACGGCTGGCGGGCGCGGCGCGGCGAAGCGGCGCGGCGCGTTCGCGACGCTGGTGACGAACTCGGCCCGGTAGCGGGCGCCGTCCGCGTCGCGCAGCCAGAGCGCGCTCTCGTCCAGGAACGTCTCCTGCAGCTTGACGTAGCCGTCGGCGGGCAGGCGGCGGATGCGGTCGCGCAGCAGCACCGCGCCGGCCTCGGAGTGCGTGTCGACGACCACGACGTTGTCGGCTTCGGCGTAGGTGACGTAGCGGTCGATGCCGCGCGCGGCCGCGGCCTGGGCCAGCTCGCCCTCGCGCAGCGCCGCGACCGGCACGGTCCACGTGGCCGCCCGCAGCACCACCCGCTCCAGCGCGATGCGCGGTACGAACGGCAGCTCCCCCAGCTCGCCCAACGGCAGCGGCCCCGGCATGCGCAGCCCGTCGCGCGCGACCAGGTAGAAGAAGCGCGCCAGCGGCGGCGCCAGGCGCGGGTTGTACGCCGTCGGCCAGACGACGTGGATGCGCGCGCCGCGGCTGCGCGAGCGCAGCGCGATGCGCTCGCCTTCGATCCCGACCACGATGTCGTCGAGCGCGAGCGCGTCGGCGCCTTCGACGTGGACGTTGATCGGGATGACCGCGTCGGTCGCCAGCGGGTGCGCCATGACGTTGCCGACCCGCGCCCTGGGCGGGGTGAAGAGCGGCTCGGCGGTGATGACGTCGCCGTGCGCGCCGTCGCTCACCGCCTCGCGCCAGACCGCGCGGAACGCGTCGTCCTGGTACTTCGCGAAGCGGCCCGCGGTGCGGCCGCCGCCGTTGGTGGCGAGCAGCGCCGAGGGCACGAGGCGGTACTCGCCGCGCACGATCGCCTCGTACGAGGACGCGGCCAGGTCGAAGGCGACCTCGAGGCTGGGCGGCAGCGCGTCCGCGGCCAGCGGCGGCAGCAGCGCGTCCCAGTCGCGCTGCGTCAGCGCGACCTCGCGCGCGCCGCGCGCCAGCGCGTCGCCGATCAGCGCGGCCCAGCGGGTACGGCGGGTCTGGTCCTTGGCCGGCTCGGCGAAGGCGGTTTCGCCCGGGATGCCGATCCCGGTCGGCGCGACGAGATCGAGCAGCGGAATCCAGCGCTCGCCCGACTCGTAGCGCTCCATGAAACGCTTGCGGTAGTCGTCGAGCTGCTCGTCGCGCCCGCAGCGCAGCACCGCGTCGGCCAGCCGCAGCGCGTCGGCCCGCACCCGCTCGGGCACGTGCAGCCGCTCGTGGGTCGCGTCGAAGAAGACCGGGTATTCGACCTTGTCCGCGGCCAGCGCGTCGAGCGCGCCGCCGCGCGCCGCGACGACCGCGAGGTCGGGCAGCGCGCCGGCGTCGTCGCGCGTCGCCAGCTCCGCCGCGGCGGCCAGCGGCGCGAGGCGCGGTTCGCGCGCGGCGGCGGCGCGCAGGCGGGCCAGCGCGTCGTCGGTCGGAAGCGGGTGCGAGGCCGGGAGCAGGAAGCGCGCGTCGGCCAGCCGCGCGACGAGCGAGCGCGCCCGCTCCGGCTCGACCGCGAAGCGCTCGGCCAGCGCGGCGACCAGCTCGCCGCTGGAACACGGCTGCGCGGCGCGCGCGAGCGCGAAGTCGATCGGCTCGCTGATCCGGATCGAGACGTTGCGGTACTGCGGCCCGCCCGCGCCGTCGACCGTCTTGGTCTCGTCGGCGAGCACGAAGCGCCCGCCGTCGCGCCGGATCGCGCTGGCCCGCACCAGCACGACGCCTTCGTCGCCGGCCTCGCGCGCAGCGGCCAACAGCGCGTCGTAGGCCGCGACGAGCGCGTCGAAGCCGGCGTTGGCGCGCGCGCGGCGCTCGCGCATCGGCGCCACGGTGCGCCCGTCGGACGCGAACGCGACCGGCCCGACCGAGGCGAACAGCCCGAACGGCGTCGTGCGCGTCGCCATCCGCGACGCGTAGGCGAGCAGCTTGACCGCGGCCCGCTCGTCGAGCGCGCCGTCGCGCTCGGCGAAGCGCAGCCCGCTGGTGGCGAGCAGCACCGCGGTGCGGAACTCCGGATCGGCGGCGAACAGCTGCCGCACTTCGGCGCGCCAGTCGGCGGCGGCTTGCAGCCGCAGCGCGCGCTCGACCGGCCAGGCCGGGACGCGCGCCAGCGTGATCTCGTCGACCACGTGGAGCGGATTGCGGGCGGTCGCCGGAGCGGCCGGAAACAGGACGGCGGACATACGCACCACTCCGGATGTGGGGAGGAAGACGTGCGGCGCGGGGACGACCCGCGCCGCGCTGGGCTATGCGCTCAGCAGAGGCACGTGGGGTCGCAGCTCGCGTTGAAGCAGCTCAGGTTGCACGTGTTCTGGGTCCGGCCGTCCGTCTGGGGGTCCAGCTTCCCGGCCGGCGGCTCTTCGCGCAGGTCCAACTCGTCGAAGCGGTACTCGATCGGCATGGGGTACGCTCTTTCCGCGCGACCTTGTGTCGCGCAAGCGAGCGGCGGGAGCAGTCCCGCCGCCGCAGGCAATCACTTATACCAGGTCAGCAGGGGCAACTGACGGCGTAGCAGGTGACGTGGGTGTGCTGCACGGTGGTGGTGGGGGCGTCCGCGCCCTCGTCCAGCTTGGCCACCGGCGGCTCCTCGCGCAGGTCGAGCTCGTCGAAGCGGTACTCGGTCGGCATGTGGTATCTCCTTTGAGTTCGCGCGCGGAGCGCTCAGCAGGTACAGGTCTCGAAGCGGTAGCCGGCCGGCATCAGCACGTCTGCGTCCGCTTGGGACAGTACTCGGTGTAATAGATCGGCGGGGTCGGCGCGTCGGCGCCTTCGTCCTCGAGCTTGGCGGCCCGGGCGGGCTCTTCGCGCAAGTCGAGATCCTCGAAGCGGTTCTCGCTCATGAGGGCACCCTTTCCGCGACGTCGTGTCGCATCGCGTCCCCTTCCGTGCCCGGTCGGCGATCCATGCCGGACCCGCCCGCGGTGTGACCGCGCTTGCCTTACGAGCCGCCCGCGTCCTCGCCCATGAAGCCGTAGAAGTAGTACGCCTTGCCGTCGTCGGTCTCGATCGCGATCCGGGTCTCCTCGACCCGCGCCGCGACGACCGAGCGCCCGACCATCCCGCTCAGGACCCGTTCCGCCTGCATGAACTCGGCCGCGCGCAGCGCGTCGGGCTCGATCTGGATCGATTCGGGATTCGTCGTTCGCCATGTCAACCTTGCTTGCGGGGAGAGGACCGGCACTCCGGCGCGCGCGAAGGCGTGCGGGATATGTACGTCCTCGAGGTGATGAGCGGGCCGCTCGACGGAAAGACGTGGGCGTTCGAGCGGGAGATCACCGTCGGCCGCGACGACGCGGTCGCCACCGCCTGTATCACGATCGACCGCTACATTTCCCGCAAACACGCTCGCCTCTACCGAGAAGAGGACGGCACGCTCCGCTTGGCCGACCTCGCCAGTCGTAACGGTACCCGGGTCGGCGGGAGAACACTCGCCGACCCCGAGCCGATCGAACCGGGCGAATCGTTCGTGGTCGGTCGCACCACCCTGCGCGTCGTTCCCGCCGGGTCGTGATCGTCGCTCGCACCCCGGCCGAGGTCCGGGCCGCCTTGCGCGCCGCGCCGCGCCCGCTCGGCCTCGTGCCGACGATGGGCGCGCTCCACCGGGGCCATCTGGCCCTGGTCGGGCGAGCCCGGGCCGAGTCGGCGACGGTGGCCGTCTCGCATCTTCGTCAACCCGCTCCAGTTCGGGCCGGGCGAGGACTTCGAGCGCTACCCGCGCGCCTTCGAGGGCGACCTGGCCGCCTTGCGCGAGGCCGGGGTCGACCTGGTGTACGCGCCCGACGTCGCGACGATGTACCCGCCCGGCTTCGCCGCCGCGGTCGATCCCGGGCCGCTGGGCGAGCGCTACGAGGGCGCGCTGCGGCCGGGCCACTTCCGCGGCGTGGCGACGGTCTGCGTCAAGCTGTTCGCCACGGTCGGCGCCGAGCGGGTCTACTTCGGGGCCAAGGACGGCCAGCAGGTCGCGGTCCTGCGCCGGGTGATCGGCGACCTCGACCTGGCCCCGGAGCTGGTCGTCTGCCCGACCGTGCGCGAGCCCGACGGCCTGGCGCTGTCGTCCCGCAACGTGTACCTCTCGCCCGAGGAGCGGGCCGCCGCCCCGGCCCTGCACCGCGCCCTCGCCGCGATCGCGGCCGCCGTCGCGGCCGGCGAGACGGACCGCGAGCGGGCCGTGGCCCGCGGCCGGGCCGAGCTGGTGGCCGCGACCCGCGAGGCCTACCTCGACCTGGTCGATCCGGCGACGTTCGCCCCGCCCGAGCGGGTCGGGCCGGGAGCGCTCGCGATCGGCAGCGTCTGGGTCGGCGCCACCCGTCTGATCGACAACCTGCCGGCCGGGGTCCCGCTCGAGCCGGAAGCGGCCCTGCGGCCGGGAGCGGGCCGGTGAACGGGCGGCGGATTCTGCTCGGGGTGAGCGGCGGGATCGCGGCCTACAAGGCGGCCGCGCTGGCCAGCCGGCTGGTCCAGGCCGGAGCCGTGCTGGACGTGGTGATGACCGCGGACGCGCGCCGCTTCGTCGGGGAGGCGACCTTCGCCGCGCTGGCCCGCCGCCCGGTGTACCACTCGCTCTGGGAGCGGGTGGACGCGATCCCGCACATCGCGCTGGCCCGCGAGGCCGAGGTGCTCGCGATCGTGCCGGCGACCGCGAACACCATCGCCAAGCTGGCCCTGGGCCTGGCCGACGACCTGCTCACCAACGTCGCGCTGGCGACGGCCGCCCCGCTGGTGGTCGCGCCGGCGATGAACAGCTCGATGCTGGCCCACCCGGCCACCCAGGCCCACCTGGCGACCCTGCGGGCGCGCGGGGTGACGATCGTCGAGCCGGAGAGCGGCTTCCTGGCCGAGCGCGAGCACGGCCCGGGCCGGCTGGCCGGCGAGGAGGCCCTCCTGGCCGCCATCGCGGGCGCGCTGCGCCTTACCCCCGACCTGGCCGGCGAACGGGTGCTGATCACCGCCGGCCCGACCCGCGAGCCGATCGACCCGGTCCGCTTCCTGTCCAATGCCGCGACCGGCACCCAGGGCATCGAGCTGGCCCGCGAGGCGCTGGCCCGCGGCGCCGAGGTCGACCTCGTGCTCGGCCCGACCCACCTCGAGCCGCCGGCCGGGGCGCGCACCGCGCGGGTGACGACGGCGCGCGAGATGGAGGCCGCCGTGCGCGAGCGCGCGCCGCGCGCGACGATCGCGATCGCCACCGCCGCGGTCGCCGACTGGCGCCCCGCCGCCACCCACGAGCACAAGGTGAAGAAGACCGACGATCCGCAGGCGCTCGCGCTGGAGCGCAACCCCGACATCCTGGCCGGGCTGGGCGCCGCGCGGCACGCCGGCCTGTTCCTGGTCGGCTTCGCGGCCGAGACCCGCGATTGGGAGGCCAACGCGCGCGAGAAGCTGGCCCGCAAGCGGCTCGCCGCGATCGTGGTCAACGACGTCGGCGCGGAGCGCGGCTTCGGCCCGGTCGACAACGCGCTGACCCTGCTCTGGGGCGCCGAAGGCCGGCGCGACCTGGGCGCGGGCTCCAAGCGCGAGCTCGCGGCCCGGCTCTGGGACGCCCTGCTCGAGCTCAAGCGCGCGCCGCGCGAGAGCGGCCCGGGCTGATGCTGCTCACCGTCGACGTCGGCAACACCGAGACCAAGCTGGTCGCGTTCCAGGACGACGGCGCGCTGGCCGGCACCTGGCGCGTCACCACCGCCCGCCGGCGCACCGCGGACGAGTACGGGGTGCTGTTCGCGGCCTTCTTCTCGGCCGCCAAGTTCGCCATCGCCGAGGTCGGCGCGATCGTCGTGTCGAGCGTCGTGCCGATCGTCGACCGGCCGCTGGCCGAGGGCTGCGAGAAGTATTTCGGGGTGCGGCCGGAGTTCTTCACCGCCGCCACCCAGCGCTCGATCGCGGTCCGCACCGACCGCCCCAGCGACGTCGGCGCCGACCTGGTCGCGGCGGCGATCGGCGCGGTGGGGTTCGTCGGCGCGCCCGCGATCGTGGTCAACTTCGGCACCGCGACGACCTTCGGGGCGGTCGACCGCGAGGGCGCCTACGTCGGGGTCGCGATCGCGCCCGGGATCCAGGTCGCCTTCGATGCGCTGGTCGGGCGCACGGCCAAGCTCCCGCAGGTCGCGCTCGAGGCGCCGCGCCTCGCCGATCGGGCGCGAGACGGTCTCGGCGCTGCAGGCCGGGATCGTGTTCGGCGCGGTCGGCCAGACCGAGGGCATCGTGACCCGCATGCGGCGCGAGCTGGGCGACGGCGCGCGGGTCATCGCCTCGGGCGGGCTGGCGCCCATCGTGGCGCGCGAGACCGACGCGATCGAACGGGTCGAACCGCACCTCGTGCTGTACGGGCTGCGCGCCGACTGGCTGCGCCGCCAGGCCTAGCCCCGCGCGCGAGCCGGCTACTTCGAGCGCCGCGGCCGCTTGGGCTTGGCTTCGAAGTACGTGCGCAGGATGCGCTCCACGGTCGCGCTCGGGGAATAGACCCGCCCGCTCTCGCGGTTGCGGCCGTCCTCGATCGATTCGTCTTCGAGCTGCGCCAGGACGTCGGTCGCGATCCGGAACGTCACCGCGCGCTTCTCGGGTCCACTCGCCTTCACCACGAGAGACGCTTTCCGAGCGGCGGGCAGGTTAGCCGTCTCGAAATCTTGCAAACATGCAAGTAAATTGGGTAGAGGGCGCCGCCGGCGGCCGGCGGCGGAGGTGGACTGGTCCCGGGAGCCGCGCGGCGCGCGCGAGGCGGCCGTTCGCGCAGCCTACCTCAACCGCTGCCTGGCGGAGGGTTCGCTGGGCTGGATCGAGCTGCTCTGCCTGGCGATGGACCGCCGCCGGGTGCCCGCCGACCTGGCCGCCGGCGGCCGCGGAGGCGGAGCGCCTGCTGGCCGAGCGGGTCGCGGGCCGGGAACGCGAGCGGTTGGACCGGGCCCGCGCGGACGCGGACGACCCGAAGCGGGAAGGCGGCTAGCGGCCCGGAGCGGCTGGCCTCGGCGTGGTATACTGGGGGGTCGTGTCCCGCATCGTCCCGCCGCTTCGGATCGGCCCCGTCGAGGTCTGGCCTCCCATCGTCTTCGCGCCGATGTCGGGGGTGACGAACCGTACCCTGCGCGCGCTCTACAAGCCGTTCGGGTTCGGGCTCACCGTGACCGAGTTCGTGTCTTCCAACGCGCTGCAGTACGGGGCCCGGCGCACGATGGAGATGATCGACCAGCACGGGGTCGAGCAGCCGGTCTCGACCCAGCTCTGGGGCAACGACCCGGCGATCATGGCCCGAGCCGCCAAGCTGGTGCGCGAGTGCGGGGCCGACATCGTCGACATCAACTTCGGCTGCCCCGCGCCCAAGGTGACCAAGACCGAGGGCGGCAGCGCCTGCCTGCGCGACGTCGACCGCTGCGAGGCCATCATGAAGGCCGTCGTCGACGCCGTCGACTGCCCGGTGACGATGAAGATGCGGCTGGGCTGGACCGAGCAGGAGCTGGTCTTCGTCGAGGTCGCCAAGCGCGCCCAGGCCGTCGGCGTGCAGGCGCTGACGCTGCACGCGCGCACCGCGAAGCAGTTCTACAAGGGCTGCGCGGACTGGTCGAAGATCGCCGAGCTCAAGCGCGCGGTGGACATCCCGGTGATCGGCAACGGCGACTTGGGCGACGCGCACGAGGCCATGCGCAAGATGCGCGAGAGCGGCGTCGACGCGGTGATGCTCGGTCGCGCGGTGCTCGGCAACCCGTGGCTGGTCGGGCGGTTGCGCGCGCTGATGGAAGGGCGCGAGCCCGAACCGGTTCCGGCCGCGCCCGACCGTCTGCGCTTCGCGATGGAGCACTACCGCACGATGGTCGCGGAGTGGGGCGAGCCGCGCGCGGTGCCGCAGATGCGCAAGCACCTGGGCTACTATCTCAAAGGCTTCCCCGGCGCGAGCGCGCTGCGCGAGCGCTTGATGCGGACCGAGACGGCGGCCGAGACGCTGGCGGTGCTCGGCGACACGATCGCGCTGCTCGAAGCGCGCGGCGCCGAACTGGCCGTCGCGTGACGCTGGTTCCCGCACCGAACCGGCACGCCGACGCGCGTCCACGACCTCTACGGCGCGCCTTCGCCGGCCGCGCTCTTCGACGAAGTGGTCGACGACTACCGGCGCTATCTCAACCCGCCGCTGGCGCGGGTGATGAAGCTGTCGGGCTCGCCGGTCGAGGTGTACGGCGAAGGCTGCACGATCGTCGACCACACCGGCAAGACCTATCTCGATTTCGCCGGCGGCTACGGCGTGTTCACGCTCGGCCACCGCCACCCGCGCGTGATCGCCGCGGTGCGCGAGCAGCTCGAGCGCATGGCGATGTCGGGCCGCACCATGTTCAAC
Organism: Vulcanimicrobiota bacterium; assembly: GCA_963784655.1. GTDB lineage: Bacteria > Vulcanimicrobiota > Vulcanimicrobiia > Vulcanimicrobiales > Vulcanimicrobiaceae > Vulcanimicrobium. The sequence continues at coordinate 175,309 of CAWASO010000025.1, read as the reverse complement.
CCGCTGATGGGCCGGCTCGCGCGCCGCCTGGCGGAGCTCACCCCGGGCGATCTGTCGCTGAGCTTCTTCGCCAACAGCGGCACCGAGGCGGTCGAGGGCGCGCTCAAGCTCGCCCGCGCGGCCACCAAGCGCGGCACCATCGTGAGCACCGATGCTGCTTACCACGGCAAGACGCTGGGCGCGTTGTCCGTCAGCGGGCGCGACGCGTTCCGCGAGCCGTTCGCGCCGCTGCTGGCCGACGTGCGGCGGGTGCCGTTCGGCGACGCCGCAGCGCTGCGCGCGGTCGTCGACGAGACGGTCGCGGCGGTGATCGTCGAGCCGGTGCAGGGCGAAGGCGGCGTCAACGTCCCGCCGCCGGGCTACCTGCGCGACGTGCGCGCGATCTGCGATGAGACCGGCGCGGTCATGATCGCCGACGAGGTGCAGACGGGCTTGGGCCGCTGCGGCCTGCTGTTCGGCTGCGACGCCGACGGCGTCGTGCCCGACGTGATGGCGCTGGCCAAGGGCCTCTCGGGCGGGGTGATTCCGATCGGCGCGTACGTCGCGCGGCCGGCCGTCTGGAACGCCGCGTACGCGAAAGCGCCGCTGCTGCACACGTCGACCTTCGGCGGCAACGAGCTGGCCTGCGCGGCCGCGCTCGCCGCGCTCGACGTGCTGCGCGACGAGGACCTCGTGACGAACGCGCGCGAGCGCGGGGCGCAACTGCTGGCCGGCGCGCGCGCGACGATGGCGCGCCACTCCGGACGTGATCGCCGAGGTCCGCGGCGCGGGACTGCTGGTCGGGGTCGAGCTGCGCAGCGAAGGCTACGGCGGCACGATCATCCCCGAGCTGCTCAAGCGCGGCGTCACCGCGGCCTGGACGCTCAACCAGCAGCGCGTGATTCGCCTCGAGCCGCCGCTGATCGTGAGCGCCGCGCAGATCGACGCCGCGCTGCGCGCGCTCGACGAAGCGGTCGGGGTCGCCTTCGCGAAATTGGGAACGCTCGGATAGTGCCGTACGTGGAGTGCGAGATCGAGGTCGAGGCGCCCGCCGCGATCGTGTACGAGCTCGCCAAGGAGCAGGAGCGCTTTCCCGAGTTCATGCCCGACGTCGACACCGTCGTCGTGCTCGAGCGCCATCCCGACCGGGTGATCACGCGCTGGAAGACGCTGGTCGAGGACGCCCCGATCGAGTGGACGGAGGAAGACCGCTTCGACGACGCGGCCTTGCGGATCGACTACGCGCTGATCGAAGGCGACCTCGACACCTTCGAGGGCGCCTGGACCTTCGAGGAGCGCGACGGCGTGACGCGCGTCGTGCTGGGCGTCGAGTACGATTTCGGCGTGCCGACCTTGGCCGAGCTGATCGGGCCGACCCTGGAGAAGAAGGTGCGCGAGAACTCGGCGATGATGCTGGCCGCGCTCAAACGCGAGGCGGAATCACGGACGGCCCCGCCGTCGGCGCCCGGTAGGCGCTGAAGCCGCTGGTGCGCGCGCGGGGCGGGATCGCACCGTGCAGCAGCTCGACGGTTCGCACCAGCTCCTGCGCGTAGCCTGGCTCGGCCAGGCGGGCCGGGTCGAAGCTCGGTCGCGCGAACTCGAAAGCCGGCCGTCTCGATCGCATCGAGCATCGGCAGCGCCGCGCGCGCCCGCTCGTGCAGGCCGCGCACCTGCGCCAGCGCTTCCTCGAGCCGCAGCACTTCGCCGCGGTACTCGGCGTAGCGGGCGACCGCGGCAGCGGCCGCGTCGCGCAGCTCGGGCCAGCGCCCGGCCCGGAAGGCCGCCAGCGCGGCGGCGTTGCGCTCGTTGAAGCGCTGCCGGCGCAGCGCGCCCAGCCGGTGCTCCGCCTCGTCGCGCGAGCGCGGGCCTTTGGCGCGGGCCCGGGCCAGCAGCGCGTGCTCCTCGGGGCTGAACTCCGTCTCGAGCGTCGCCTGCTGCGTGATGGCGGCCGTCTCGCGGCGCCAGATCTCCTCGGGCGGGGTCGGCTCGCTGAGCGCGCCCAGCTCGGCCCGGCGCGCCTCGAGCTGCACCCGGCGCGCGTCCAAGGCCGCTCGCAGCCGCTGCAGGCCCGACCCGCAGCGGCTCGACCCACGTCGCGTCGGTCGCGGCGTTGCCGTCGAAGTGCAGCTCGATGCCCAGGCCCAGGACTTGCGCGTCCTCGGCGACGCGCCAGCGGTCGCGCTCGCCCGGCAGCACCCGCACCCGGCTGCCCACCGGCGGCACGCCCGGCCAGGCCGCGAAAGACCACGAAGGCCTGCCCGATGTCGATCCCGGCCAGCGTGCCGCCTTCGGGAAACCGCCAGGCGAACGCGACGCAGGCCGCGGTAGGCCGCGTCGGGCAGCCAGACCGGCTCGTCGATGTCCTCGTAGCCGCGGTTCCAGAGCGTCGCCCACAGCGCGTCGTGCGCCGCGGCCGCGGCGGCCTGGTCCCGGGTCAGCGTTTCGAGCACCGCTCGGACGCTCGAGCGGCGGTACCGCGGCGCCGTCACGCCCGCTTGGTTCGTAAGGGGCGCGGCCGGCACCCGTCGCCGCGCCCGCCCTCGCTAGTCGGGTCTGGCGAACGCGACGATGCTGTTCTCATCGCGCGAATTGGTCCAGAACTTCGTCCCGTCGTAGCCCAGGCCGCGGGCCAGGAACGGGATCGAGGCCAGCTCCTTGACCTGGGGCTGCTCCTTGCGCGCGTCCAGGCACAGCAGGCGGTAGTCCATGCTGTCGCGCCCTCGGTCGTCACCAGGTAGAAGCAGCCGGCCACGACGACCATGCCGGTGATCTGGCGCGGCACCGGGATCGAGCGCAGCACCGTGCCGGCCTCGTCGAGCTCGAGGATGACCTGGTTGTCGCGCTGGCTCAGGTAGAGCCGGTCGCCGTCGTAGGCCAGGAACGAGCCGGTGTCGTCGGGACAGCGGATGCGCTCGGACTTGAAGTCCTTGCCCATGATGTAGCGCCGGATCGTGCGGTTGCCGGCCTCGTCGCCCACCACGACGCGCAGGGCGTCCCCGGTGACGGTCAAGCCGAACGGCTCGCCGGGCACGACGGATTCCTCGAATACCCTGCCCTGCTGGGCCGTCATGCCGTAGATGCGGTTGGTCTCGAGCGAGCCGATCCACAAGTCCGGGCCGTCGCAGGCGAGCCCCATGGGCTCCGGGCACGGGGACGGGATGCGGACCAGCTCTTCGATGGTCGCGAGCGTCTGATTCATGCCCCGGTCCCATTCCCACCCAGGCTCGCGGGCTCCCGGCGACCGACCGGCGAAGCGGCGGCGCAGTGGCCAAGTTCTGCTTCGTGATCCATCCGCTCTCGTTCGAGGACGTCGTGCGCTACGAGCCCGGCGCGAAGGGCAAGGGCAAGCCCATCATCGCCAAGATCCTCGAGTGGATGCCGGCCTGGACGGCCGCGCACGTGACGGGCATCCGCACGCCCGACGGGCGGGAGACCGAGGGCTGGTTCGTCGCCGCGCCGCTGCTCCCGCAGCAGATGCTCGACTTCCCGCGCGAGAAGGTCTACGACCGCATCCTCGCGGCGATCGACCTGGGCGTCGCGCTGGGCGCGGAAGTCGCCGGGCTGGGCGCGTTCACCGGCGTCGTCGGCGACGGCGGCGTGACGATCAACGAGCGCGCCCCGATCCCGGTCACCACCGGCAACTCGCTGACCATCGCGGCCGGCGTGCGCAGCCTGTTTCGCGGCGCGGCCGAGATGGGGATCGACGCCAAGGCCGCGACCGCGGTCGTGGTCGGCGCGACCGGCTCGATCGGCGGCGCCTGCGTCGAGCTGATCGCCGACAAGGTCGGGCGGGTGATCCTCGTCGCGCGCAACGAGACGCGCTTGCGCAAGTTCCACGAGGACGTGCGCGCGCGCCTGCCCTGCCCGTCCTCGTACACCACCGACATCGCGGCCGCGGTGCGGCAAGCCGATCTCGTGCTGACCGCGACCTCGTCGACGCAGGACGTGATCGAGCCCGAGGACCTGCGCACCGGCGCGGTGGTGTGCGAGCTCTCGCTCCCGCACGACGTCAGCCGGCGCGTCGCGGCCGAACGGCCCGACGTGCTGGTGGTCGAAGGCGGCAACATGCGCGTGCCGGGCGACATGCGCTGGTGGCGCATGCGCGAGCAGGGCGAGCCGTTCGACATGGGCCTGCCGCAGGGCACCGCGCTGGCCTGCATGTCCGAGACGATGGTGCTGGCGCTGGAGAACCGCTGCGAGCCCTTCACGCTGGGCCGCGGGATCGACCTGGACCGGGTGCGCGAGATCGACGCGCTGGCGACCCGAGCCGGCTTCGAGCTGGCCGACATGCGCGCGTTGGACCTGCCGATCTCGCGCGAGCAGATCGCCCGCACCCGCGCCGCCGCCGAGCAGCGCCGCGCGGCCAGCGCATGAGCGCTGAAACTCCGTCGAAAAGCGACGGTGAACAAAATCAAGAACTCACAAATGTACTATACATGCTCTGGGGCGTGACGAAGCCGCTTGAGTTCTCGCTGGATACCTCCGTATACACACAAATCGGCCAGTCGAGAGAGGTCGAGGGGGTTCGAGCACTGCTAATCACTATAACTGCACTCGCCCTCGATGCAGTTCGCACTGCTTGGTTGTGCGCCAAGAATAACGCGTTTCGACAAATAGTCGTTTTGCAGCGTCAGCTTTTTGAATTTTCTGTGAAATCGTGTTTCTATGTTGAGGAGGCGAAGATAGCGGATCGTCATTGGCGATCAACGAACCAACAGTTTTTAAGAGTCGGCCGTAAGCTTCACGGAGATAAGTCTTCTGAATTCGAGGACTTCAAGCGGCGGATTTTGGCAGACGATAAGGGGTTTTCCGAAGGCACCAACGCTCAAACGAGTTCCAAGCCAAACCTTGAGGATATGTGCAAGCGTGTCTACGGCGATGTCCGTGGCGTTCAATTGTACGGCCTCAACTATTCCATTCCTAGCGCCGTTGCGCACGGTGCTCCGGCCGCATTCGCCAACGTGTTCGAAGCCATCGATGGTGGTTATCGCCTTCGAAGAGAAGACAATGACGTGAGAAAATCTATCTTCGCGCTGTCTTCCATCGGGCAGTGCGGAATAAACGTCGCCGCATCCGTCGCCTCAACCTTCGCCGCGTCGAAAGTGATTGAAGCTCTCATAATTTCTGAAAAATTTTACTCATCATGCCATTTCGATCGGTCGTTGCTCGTGCCGAGAGAGTTTAAAATATGATCGTCCGCCCGCACCGCTACGCCGCTAGCCTGCGCTGGGCCGGCCCGGCGCAGGGCCCGACGACGTCGTACGCGGCCTACTCGCGCGAGTACGTGATCGAGAGCGGCATCAAGCCACCGCTGCGCGGTTCGTCTGACGCGCACTTCCGCGGCGATTCGTCGCTCCACAACCCCGAGGACATGCTGGTCGCGGCGCTGTCCGCCTGCCACCTGTTGTCGTACTTGGCGGAGTGCGCTCGGGTCGGCATCGAGGTGACGGCGTACGAGGACGACGCGCGCGGCGAGATGACCCTGGTCAACGGCAAGATCCGCTTCAGCGAGGTCGTCCTCCACCCGCGCGTCGCCATCGCCGATCCCGCCCGAACGGAAGAAGCGCTCGCGCTTCACGCGCGTGCGCACGGCGAGTGCTTCATCGCCAACTCCGTCAACTTCCCCGTCCGCAACGAGCCCCGCGTGACGACCACCCAACCCGCATGACGGCCATGAAGGAATATGCGACGGGCACCGTGCCTAGTCGACACGGCGCCCGCGATGGTGTGACACAGGAGCCCCGACACGGCGACTCTATCATACCGGAACCGGCAACACAACGCCACCGGGCTGGAGCGGGCGGGGATCGAACCCGGGGCGCGGGAGGGTCTCAGTCCTCCGCGTCGACATCATCGAACCGCCCTAGCGTTATGTCGTTCATTCGGGATCGGTCCGATGACAAGAGGTGGGAAAAGACGACGGGCACCGTGTCTTGCGACACGATGCCCGCGATGGTGTGCGTCGGATTCGAGACCTCCCGCGAAGGAGACCCTAGCACACCGGAACCGGTGGTGCAAGACCACCAGGCTGGAACGGGCGGGGATCGAACCCGCGGCACGGGAGGTCTCGAATCTACCGTGTCGACACCATCGAACCGCCCCAGCGTCGTGTCATTCACGCGGGACCGTTCCGATGACAAGGGACGGGGAAATGCGATGGGCACCGCGTCTTGCGACACGATGCCCGCAATGGTGTGTGTCGGATTCGAGACCCGCCGGGAGCCAGACCTTAGCACACCGGGTCCGGCAACACCATACCTAACTGGAAAGGCCCTCGCGTGAAGAAAGTCGTCAGCGTTTCGCTGGGGTCGTCGTCGCGCGATCACCGCACGGAGGTGGAACTGCTGGGCGAGCGGTTCGACATCTCGCGCGTCGGCACGGACGGCAGCCTCGACAAGGCGATCGCGAAGCTCAAGGAGCTCGACGGCACGGTCGACGCGATCGGCCTCGGCGGGATCGACGTGTACCTGTACGCCGGGAAGGACCGCTACGCGCTGCGCGACGGGCTGCGGCTGCTGGCCGCGGTGAAGACCACGCCCGTCGTCGACGGCAGCGGGCTCAAGAACACGCTCGAGCGCAACGCGATCACCTACGTGCAAGACGTGCTGGGGGTCGACTTTCGCGGCAAGCGGATCTTGATGGTCAGCGCGCTGGACCGCTTCGGGATGGCGCAAGCACTGGTGGGGGCCGGCGCCGACGTGGTGTTCGGCGACTTCATCTTCGCGCTCGACCTGGACCGGCCGGTGCGCGGGCTGGACGAGTTCGAGGAGATGGCGCGCAAGTATCTGCCCGACGCCTGCAAGCTGCCGTTCCAGTTCTTCTACCCGACCGGCAAGAAGCAAGACCGCCCGCCGCAGGCCAAGTACCCCGAGTACTACGACGACGCCGAGATCGTCGCGGGCGACTTCCACTTCATGCGCCAGTTCATGCCCGACCGGCTCGACGGCAAGACGATCATCACCAACACCGTCACCGCGAGCGACGTGGACTTCTTGCGCGCGCGCGGCATCGCGCGCCTGATCACGACCACGCCGGATTTCGGCGGCCGCTCGTTCGGCACGAACGTGGTCGAGGCCGCGCTGATCGCGATCCTGGGCAAGCCGTGGGCGGACGTGACCGACGACGACTACGCCCGGCTCCTGCGCGAGCTCGACCTCAAGCCGCGCGTGATCGAGTTCCAGACCGCGTGATCCGGCGGCTGTTCGCCGTCCAGCGCTACGTCGCCGACGAGCACCGCTCGCCGCTGCGGCGCGTGCTGGGCGTGCCCGGGCTGATCTCGGTCGGGCTGGGCACGATGATCGGCGGCATCTTCACCACCATGGGCGTCGGCATGCTGGCCGCCGGCCCGGGCGTGATCGGGTCGTTCGTGCTCAGCGGGCTGGCCTGCATCTTCGTCTCGCTGTGCTATGCCGAGCTGGCCTCGATGGTGCCGGTCGCGGGCAGCGCGTACACCTACGCGTACGCGACGCTGGGCGAGATCGTGGCCTGGATCATCGGCTGGGATCTGATCCTCGAGTACGGCATCTCGGTCGCGCCGGTCGCGGCCTCGTGGTCGGGCGCGGTGCAGGCGCTGCTGCAGAACGTCGGCCTGACGCTGCCTGCTTCGCTGCAGCACGCGGACTTGGCGCACGGCGCGATCGACCTGCTGGCGCTGCTCGTCGTCGCGGCGATCGCGGTGCTGCTGGCGCTGGGGATCAAGGAGTCGGCCTCGACCAACAGCGCGCTGGTGGTGGTGCAGATCGTCGCGATCGTCATCTTCGTGCTGGCGCTGGTGGGCGCGGTCAAGCCGTCGCACTTCACCCCGTTCGCGCCGCACGGCTGGCACGGCATCGTCAACGGCGCGGCGCTGGTGTTCTTCGCCTACATCGGCTTCGACACGGTCACCGTCGCGTCGGAGGAAGCGCGCAGCCCGGCGCGGGACATCCCGCGCGCGGTGATCGGCTCGCTGCTGATCGGCCTGGTGCTGTACCTGGCGATCGCCTACGTGACGGTCGGGATCGTGCCGTGGCAGACGGTCGACAAGGACGCCGCGATGTCGGACGCGGTGCGCCATGCCGGCAACGCCACGTGGCTGGCGACCATCGTCGCGCTGGGCGCGGTGGCGGGGACGACGACCGTCATGCTGACCTCGCTGCTGGGCCAGATCCGCATCTTCTACGTGATGGCGCGCGACCGGATGCTGCCGCCTTGGGTCGCCTCGGTCGACCCGCGCCGCCGCACGCCGGTGGTGACGACGCTGGTCACCGGCGGGCTGGTGGCGCTGCTGGCCGGGATGGTGCCGCTCGACATCCTGCTGGCGCTGGTCAACATCGGCACGCTCTCGGCGTTCACCATCGTCTGCGTGGGCGTGCTGGTGCTGCGCATGCGCCGGCCGGAGCTGGAGCGGCCGTACCGCGCGCCGTTCGTGTGGCCGGTCGGCATCCTGGGCGGCGGGCTGTGCCTGTACCAGATGATCGGCGGCCTGTCGGGCGGGACGTGGCTACGGTTCGTGCTGTGGCTGCTGGTCGGGCTGGTGGTGTATGCGGTGTACGGGTACCGGAACTCGCGCTTGCGCAACCCGGGCGCACCCCAACCTGGAACTGGCCGATAAGGAGCGCGCGGTGGTTGGACATCGCGGCCTTCATTCTTGAATGCCGTATTGTTCCAGTGTTTGTCTTCCGGTGGATCGTTGATAATTCTCCTCATGACGCAAGAGTAAGGGGTGGCGGTATCGGGTCGCCTTCACGCAGCTCGAGTCCGCCTCGCTGCGCGGCGGCCGGCATGAGTCGTTTTCCGTCGCCGATGACGACCGCGGCGAGAACGAGCACGACCGTTCCGAAGATGAATGGTGCGGCGACCGAGAAGTGGTCGAGGATGGCGCCCCCAACCGTCGCACCGAGCATGATCGAGAGCTGGATCGCGCCCACCATCAAGCCGCCGCCGCTTTCCGGTTCATCGCTGATGCCTCGCGAAAGCCACGTAGACCACGCTACGGGAATGGCGGAGTTGACCGCTCCCCAAGCGATCATCGCGATCGCAACACCCCATAGATGATCGCGCGCGAGCAAGAGGCCTAGCGTTATTGCCGCTAGTGCACTTGGCAGCGCGCCGAGCAGCAAGTAGAGCCGGCGATTCATCAGCGCTCCTGCACCGTACGTTCCTGCGAACCCCGCGACACCGAGGCCAAACAGCAACAGAGACAACTGAGCGACGCTGACGTGCGTATACGTCTCGAGGAATGGGCGGAGATAGGTGAAGCTCGCAAACGCACCTGCGAAACTGAACATCACGCCGACCATCGCGAACGCGATGTTGCGCCGCTTCAGAAGGCCGAGAAGCTTCTTTACCGAGTTCGCCTTTTGCGGCGGCAAGTGCGGCAAGCTCAGCCATTGCCACCCGATGTCGACGACGACGATCGGGACCAAGGCTAAGAACACGCCGCGCCAACCGATAAGTCCGCCAAAATAACTACCGATGGGTGCGGCGAAAGCCGTTGCCACGGCATTCCCCGTATAGAGAGCCGCCAGAGCTTTCGCAACGGCATCCCTCGGAACGAGGCGCATGACCGTGGCCGTGGCCATTGACCAAAACCCGCCGATGACGATCCCGAGAAGGGCGCGAGCAACCATGAAAACGATGAAGTTGGGCGCATCGGCGATGACGACCAACGAGGTCAGCATGACGCCCGTCAGCAGCATCAGGAGATATCGCCGATCGATCCGTCCGGCGATGGTGGCAATGAACAAGCTTGTTATGATGGCAAACAGGCCGGAAATCGCAATACCCTGACCGGCCATCCCCTCGGTCGTACCTAAGTCGCGAGCAATCGGGGTCAGCAGGCTGACCGGCATGAACTCGGACGCGATCAGCAGCGCGACGCAGAGCGCCATCGAGCCGACCGCGCTCCAGGCACGGGTGGGAGAAAGGTCAAGCTGAGGGCTGTGGCTTCGCACCTCGGCATTCTAGCTTCGCCGCGGTCTTGGAGGTAGAGTTCCCGTGGTGGTACCACTACGAGTGTACGGATGGACGATCGAGAGCGTCGAGACGAGTTGAGGCGATTTCTCCAGGACCGGCGTGCACGGCTCACCCCCGCCGACGTCGGCCTTGCATCGATTGGCCGGCGGCGCGTGAGTGGTCTCCGGCGGGAAGAGGTCGCAATTCTTGCGGGGATCGGCGTCTCATGGTACACCGCCCTCGAAAGCGGCGAGCAGCGGACGTTCTCCGAGTCAACCATCCTGGCTGTGGCGGACGCATTACGGCTCACCGATTCGGAACGGAAGTATCTCCTCTCTTTAGTGGCCGCGCCGGACCACACCGAGCGGATCGAGCCGCCGAGCCGCCTCGTCCTCGATGCTATGAATGCGAATGTCTATCCATGTTGCGTAAACAGTGCCGAATGGGACATTCTCGCCTGCAACGCCGCGTTCCGACTGATTTGGGGTCTCGACTACACCGAATTACCTGCGAACACTCTGGAACGGCTGTTTCTGCATCATACGGCGCGCGCGATGCACGGCGAGCATTTCACGGCGAACGTCGCACCATTCCTTGCCAAGATGCGCTTGGACCTCGCGCGGCATCCGGATCTGATCGTTCTCGAGCGGCTTCGCCAACGAGTGCTTGAAGATGATGAGCTGCGACAAGTGTGGGATGCGTTCGAGGTCCGAAAGCCACACATTCCCACAACAGGCAGGTTGAACTCGCCGATCGGGTATTTTTGCTACGAAACGCTTTCGTTGCCTGTTGTCGATACGCTCCTGACGATCGTCGTGTACGTGCCTGACAGCGCGAGCCGGGAGCGCCTAGCAGCGGCAGTTCGCAAGCCGGTGATGTGATCGCTTGGCCGCGTTCGCCATCAGCCAGCCTGATGAGGTTGACGTCAACGAGATCATTTTCCGGCCCACCGGCCAGCAGCTATGACGTAGGTTTACGCTCATCAACCGAACCTCGGCGGGGCGGGCGGCGGGTTCGCCCCCTTGCTCGGCCAATACCAGAGCCCACGATGGCGATCCAGCCCACACCGCCCGGCTCGCTCGTTGCAGACTGATCCGGCGAAACCGGACGGCTCGAGCGTCCGCCGCCTGATCCCCGTCCTCGCGCTGCGCGACTTGATCGTCGTCGCGGCGGCGGCGATGGGGCCGGCGTTCTCGCTGGCGACCACGATGGCGGCGATGATCGCCGCGGCTGGGCGCTGGACCTGGCTCGCGCTGCTCATCGTCGCGGTGCTGATGGCGATGATCGCGGTCGGCTACCGGCGCCTCGGCGAGCGGATGCGCGACGCCGGTTCGTCGTACGCCTGGATTCGAGCCGCCTTCGGACCCACGACCGGCGCCTACGGCGCTTGGGTGCTGCTGGTTGCGAACGTGTTCGCGGTGCTGGCCACCGCGCTGCCGGCCGGCACCTACACGCTCGACCTGCTCGCGCCGGCGCTGGCGAGCAGCGCGCTGGCCGTCGCGCTGGTTGCCTGCGCCTGGACGCTGGGCAGCGCGATCCTGCTCTGGTACGGGCTCAAGCCGACCGCGCTGCTGGCTTTCGCCTTGCTCGCCGCGGAGGTCGTCGTGCTGGCCGGCGCGGCCGGGCTGGCTGCCGCCCACCCGCGTCCCGATGCGGTCGCCTTCACCCACGGGCCGCCCTCGTGGAGCGGCATCGTCGCGGCGATCGTGGTCGGGATCTGGATGATCGACGGCTGGGAAGTCTCCGCCTCGACCGCCGAGGAAGCGCACGGCGGGGCCAGCGTGCCGGGCGCGGGCGGGCTGGCCGGGCTGGCGCTGACCAGCGTCGTGCTGCTGGCGGCGATCCTGGCCTTCACCCGGATCGGCAGCCCGGCGGGCTACGCCGCGCACGGCGCCGACGCGCTGGCTTACGTCGGCGGCCTGCTCGGCGGCGCCTGGCCGCCGGTGCTCGAGGTGACCGTTCTGGTCTCACTGGCGGCGTCGCTCCAAACCACCCTGGTGTACCTGAGCCGGAGCCTGTTCGCGATGGGCCGCGACGGGCTGCTGCCGCGCGCGCTGGGCGAGCTCGACCGGCGCGCCGAGCCGGCCGCCGCGATCGCGCTGGTCGCCGGGTTCTCGCTGGCGTTCTGCCTGGCGGCGGGCGTCTCGCCCAGCGCATCGGGCGCGTTCGCGTTCGCGCTGCAGGGCACGTCGTGGTTTCTCGGGTTGCTGTTCGTTCTCAGCGCGGCGGCGGCGGTGCGCGTGTTCCGCGCCGAGCGGGGGGCGCGCTGGTCGGGCGTCGTGCTGCCGGGCACCGCGGCGTTGCTGTTGGGAGCGATTCTGCTGGTTTCCCTGCTCGGTGACGATACTGGGACCAGGGGTTTCATCGCCCTCTCCGCAATCATCGGGCTTCCCCTGGCGCTCTGGCGCGGTAGGTTCGTCCGCCGTGCCGCCGGATCCAGGGTCGGCCTCTATCCGGGAGTCGGTTCTTTTGAACGACAAAGAAATCGTTTTGACGCGTGACGGTCTGACCAAGCTCGAGGAAGAACTCGACGAGCTCAAGTCCGTCCATCGCCGCGAGGTCAACGAACGCATCCGCCAGGCGAAAGAGTTCGGCGACATCTCCGAAAACGCGGAATACGAAGACGCCAAGCAAGAGCAGGCGTTCGTCGAGGGCCGCATCCTCAAGCTCGAGAGCATGGTCCGCAACGCGCGGGTGATCGACGCGTCGGATTACGTCGCGGACGAAGTGCACCTCGGCGCGACGATCAAGGTCAAAGAGGTCGGCTCGGGGACCTCGCACGAGTTCACCATCGTCGGCTCGGCCGAGGCCGATCCCAAGAACGCGCGGCTCTCCAACGAGTCGCCGGTCGGGCGCGCGCTGATGGGCCGCAAGAAGGGCGAGACGGTCGACGTCACCACCCCGCGCGGCCAGATGAAATACAAGATCGAGTCGATCAACAAAGACCCGAACAAGAAGAAGAAGGCCTCCTGAGCCGTGAGCGATCTCGTAGCAGCGCGGCGCGCGAGGCTCGCCGCGCTGCGCGAGCTGGGCGTCGATCCGTTCGCCGCAACCCGCTTCGACGTCAGCGCGCACGCCGACGACCTCGCGCGCGACGTATGCCGAACTGCCCGCCGAAGGGCGGGCCGAGGGCGAGATCTGGTCGCTCGCCGGGCGCGTCATGTCGGTGCGCGGCCAGGGCAAGGTGCTCTTCGTCGACCTGGCCGACCGGACCGGAACGTTCCAGCTGTTCGTGCGCTTCAACGACGTCGGGGCCGAGCGCTTCGCGCAGTTCAAGGAGGTCGAGCGGGGCGACATCGTCGGCGCGACCGGCTTCGTGTTCCGCACCAAGCTGGGCGAGCTGTCGCTCTACGTGCAAACGTTCGAGGTGCTCGGCAAGAGCTTGCAGCCGCTGCCCGACAAGTGGCACGGCCTGCAGGACGTCGAGAAGCGCTACCGCCGCCGCTACGTCGACCTGATCGTCAGCCCGCAGGTGCGCGACGTGATGATCGCGCGCTCGCGCATCGTGGCCGAGACGCGCCGCTTCGTCGACGCGCAAGGCTTCTACGAGGTCGAGACGCCGACGCTGCTCAACGTCGCGGGCGGCGCCTCGGCGCGGCCGTTCCTGACCCACTCCAACGCGCTCGACATCCCGCTGAGCCTGCGGATCGCGACCGAGCTGAACCTCAAGCGGCTGATCGTGGGCGGAATGGAGCGGGTCTACGAGATCGGCCGCATCTGGCGCAACGAGGGCATCGACACCACCCACAACCCCGAGTTCACCATGCTCGAGCTCTACGCGGCGTTCTGGGACGTGAACGACATGATGCGCTTCAACGAGGAGCTGATGGCGCACCTCGCGCGCACCGTCTCGCCGCGCGGCGACGAGACGATCGTCTACGGCGAGGACACGATCTCGTTCGCGACCCCGTTCCGGCGCCTGAACTATCTCGAAGCGTTCCGGGACTTGGCCGGCATCGAGCGCGCGCAACTGCTCGACCCCGACGCGTGCTTCGCGCTGCTGCGCGAGCACGGCATTCCCGACTCGCCCACCCACGCGCACGCGCTGGACAAGCTGTTCGAGCGGATCGTCGAGCCGGCGCTGCTCCAGCCGACCTTCGTGTACGGCTACCCGGTGGTGCTCTCGCCGCTGGCCAAGCGGATGCCGCACGATCCCGAGCTGACCGAGCGCTACGAGCTGTTCGCGGCGCACATGGAGCTGGCCAACGCCTTCACCGAGCTCAACGATCCCGACGACCAGCGCCGCCGCTTCGAGCTGCAGATCGCCGAGAAGGCGGCCGGCGACGAAGAGATCCCGCCGCCCGACTGGGACTTCGTCACCGCGCTCGAGTACGGCATGCCGCCCACCGCCGGGATCGGGATCGGCATGGACCGGCTCGTGATGATGCTGACGAACAACGCCTCGATCCGCGACGTGCTGCTGTTTCCGCTCCAGCGCCCGCTCGCCGCCGGCACGCGGGACGACGACGAGGATTCGGACGCGCCGGTCTGAGCCGCCGGCCCTGCGCGCGAACTTCCCGGCCGCCTCGGGTGGTCGGAGCAAACGATGCGCACTTCAGAACCTAGATCTCAGCACGTCGTACCCGGCCAGCGTCAAGCAGAAGCTGTTCGGCGTCGTGCAGCTCAAACGCACGATCGACAAGGGCATCGCGGCCGCGCAGGGCACGGTCGGCGAATACCACTACGACTGCCCGATGGACAAGGCCGTCTTCGCCTTCCTCGGGCTGGAAGCGGAGCCGCTGCTCGACGTCATCAAGAAGGCGCAGAGCGAGGCCGACATCGAGGCCTACGTCAAGCCGTTCGTCGACAAGAAGTCGCCCGCCGAGATCGAGGCGTGGAACGCGCAGTGGCTCAAGCAGGGCCCGGCCGAGGGCAGCGACGGCCACAAGTATTTCCTGGAGCTGCGCGGCCAGCTCGCCCCCGACCGGACCGACATCACCGCCTGGCCGGATCTGCTCGATCTCGACGAAAAGCGCGAAGTTCCGCGCGTCGTCAACGCCTGATCCAACCGGTTTCCACGAGGGAAAAGGTCGCCGCGAGGTGGCCTTTTTTCGTTGTCTGGCAGTGGTCTGAGAGCAGGCGAGCGGCTGGAACGAGACGGGCCCCAGAACGCCCGCGTTCCTTATCCGCGACGCTGTCCTCGCCGGCAAAGGCGACGATGCGCGGCGACATTTGAGACCCGGAGCGGTGTGCCTTGTTCGATGTTTCCGGGGCCGTGCTGAGCCATTTGCTCAAGCAGCCCTTCACTTCCGCATTCCTCGGCGCCGTGCTGGAGCACGATTACGACACGCATCGGCACATGCTGAGCGTCGGCGCGCTGACCGCGCGCGTCGCGATGGCGGCCGGCTTTCCGTATGCCCAAGCGATCGTGATCGGCCAAGCGGGCCTGTTCCACGACGTCGGCAAGATCCACATCTCGCGCACGCTGCTCAACGAGCGCCAGCCGCTGACGGCGGCTGAATGGGATGTGATCCGCCTGCACTCCGAGCGCGGCGAGGCCATGCTGCGCGACTACGACGCGCACGACCTGGCCGACATCGTGCGCGGTCACCACGAGCGCCTGGACGGCACCGGGTATCCCGACGGCCTGCGCGGGCTGCAGATCTCCGATGCGACCCGGCTGCTCTCGGTGGTCGATGCCTACGACGTGATGCGCTCGGGCCGGCCCTACGCGTACCCCATCGACCACGATACCGCGCTCGAACGGCTCAGCTCCGCGCGCCACCTCTACGACGTCGACGCGGTCCAGGCGCTGGTCGAAACGCTGGACGGGACGGAGGCCGCGACCTCGTTATCGTGAAGCCGAGGGCGTGTCGACGTATCGCCTCGTCGTCGAGTACGACGGGACCGCGCTCCACGGGTTCCAGTTCCAGCCGGCGCTGCGCACGGTCGCGGGCGCGCTCGAAACGGCGCTGGCGCAGCTGTTCGGCACGACGGTGAAGGTCACCGCGGCCGGCCGCACCGATGCCGGCGTCCACGCCACCGGTCAAGTCGTGTCGTTTCACGCCGAGCGGCCCTTCCCGTTCGATCGGCTCGTGCTCGCGCTCAACGCCACCCTTCCCGCCGACGTGATCGTGCGCGCCGCGCACATCGTGCCGGACGGCTTCTCGGCCCGCTTCGACGCGCGCGAGCGGGTCTACGACTATCTCATCCTCGCGCGCCGCCATCCGAGCGCGCTGTGGCGCGCGCGAGCCTGGCACGTGCCGCGCCCGCTCGACGACGCCCGCTTCGCCGCGGCCGCCGCGCCGCTGCTGGGCGAGCACGACTTCGTCTCGTTCTGCGGCGAGCTGCCCGATCGCGGCGGCACCGTGCGCGACCTGCGCGCGATCGAGCTCGAACGCGAGGACGACCTGCTGCGCGTCACCGTGCGCGGCAACGCGTTTCTGCACCGCATGGTGCGGGTGCTGGTCGGGACGCTGGTCGCCTGCGCGACCGGGTATCGCGAGGTCGAGTTCGCGGCGCGCGCGCTGGCCGCGCGCGACCGCCGCGCGGCCGGCCCGACCGCG
Organism: Vulcanimicrobiota bacterium; assembly: GCA_963784655.1. Classification (GTDB taxonomy): domain Bacteria; phylum Vulcanimicrobiota; class Vulcanimicrobiia; order Vulcanimicrobiales; family Vulcanimicrobiaceae; genus Vulcanimicrobium. The sequence goes on along the minus strand of CAWASO010000025.1, from coordinate 158,891 downwards.
CCGGCGCACGGTCTGTACCTGGCCGGCGTGCGCTACGACGACTTGGACACGTACCGCCCGGTGCGGCTGGGACCTTAGCGGCGCGCCCTCACGAGCCGAGATGCGGCCTGGCTCACGACTAGCGCGCTGCCGCCGGCCATCGCTTCGACGCGCTCGCGCAGCGCCTCGGCGATGCCGTCCAGGCTCGCGGTGACGTCGCGCGTCGACCGGCTCGCGCCGGCCAGCGCCTTGGACGAGCTGAGCAGCTCGTCGCAGGCCGCGCGCTGCTGCTCGATCGCCGCCTCGACGCCTTGCGCGTAGCGGTGGATGCCGGCGATCACGTCGACGATCTGGCCGTTGGAGAGGTCCTGCTCCTCGAGCGACTTGGCCGCCTCGCGCATCAGCAGGTTCATCGCTTCGACCGAGTTCACGATCGCCGAGGCGCCGGTGGCCTGCTCGCGCGCGGCCATCGAGATCTGCTCGATCAGCCGGTTGGCCTCGCCGACCGCGGCCGAGATGTCGCCGATCGCGCGCCCGGCCAGGTCGGCCATCTCGAGGCCCGACTCGGCTTTGGCGCCCGAAGCGGTGGTCGAGCGCACGACCTCGCCGGTCTTGGCCTGGATGTCCTTGACCAGCGAGCCGATCTCGCGGGTCGACTGGGCCGAGCTCTCGGCCAGCTTGCGCACCTCGTCGGCCACGACGGCGAAGCCGCGCCCGTGCTCGCCGGCCCGGGCCGCTTCGATCGCGGCGTTGAGCGCGAGCAGGTTCGTCTGGTCGGCGATGGCGTCGATGACCTCGACGATGGCGCCGATCCGCTCGGAGGCCGAGTCCAGTTCCTGCATCTTCGCCGCGACCGCCGCGACGTCGGCGGCGATCTCGCGGGTCGAGCGCAGCAGGCGCTCCACCGCGACGCCGCCGTCCTTGGCCTTGCGGTCGGCCTCGAGCGAGAGGTTCGAGGCGTCGCGGGCGCTCCCGGCGACCTGGTTGACCGACACCGCCAGCTCGCCGATGGCCGAGCTGACGCTGCCGACGTTGTCGGCCAGCCCGCCGATGTTGCTGGCCACGGTCCGGATCGTGGCGACCGTCTCCTCGATCGCGGCGCCCGCGTTGCCGACGCCCCCGGTCAGCTCCACGATCGACCGGCGCGCCTCGTCCTGCTGCGCCATCGCGGTGTCGAGCGCGCGCTGGGCGGCCGAGCCGGCCCCGTCGCGCGCCGCGACGGCGCGCTTGAGCCGCTGGTGGCGCTCGATGATCTCGTCGACCGCCGGCAGCAGCGTCCCGGCCGCGTCGCTCCGGCGGCGAACCGTCACGAAGGTCTCGATCGCGTCCTCGAGCGAGGCCGCGCCGGCGACGTCGAGCGCGCCCCGCAGGGTCGCGCGCTGAGCCTGCAGCGCACCGTTGGCGCGCCGGTACGCCAGAGCCAGCCCGGCGGCGGCCGCGAGCAGACCGGCCGCGGCGGCGATGAGGACGATGTCGAGCGAAGTCACGGTACTGATCTATCGGCTAGCGGGCCTACTCGTCGTAGCGGTTGACGAGGATCTTGATCTGCCGGTTCTTCGCGCTGCGCAGGAAGGTGATGTTGACGACTTGGCGCCCGAACGCGAACGCGAACACGAAGTCGAACGACTCCGCGCCGTCGCCGGGCTCCGAGGCGAAGCGGTCGAAGCGGCCCTGGAACTCCTTGACCGCCGTGCAGGGTGCGACGTCGGTGAAGAAGTTGCGCCCGATGACGCGTTCCTTGGAGAGCCGCGAGAGCTTGGACTCGTAGGCGTTGTACTGCTCGATCGCGCCCGTCCGGTCGACCGCGATCAGGCCGAACGGGAGCGCGTCGATCTCGCCCTCGGGAAGATCGAAGATCTCGGCGGGGCCCTGCACGTCCATCCCGGCTGGTTCGCGACGGGGGCGCGACGCTCCGGCGGCGCAGAGAGTTCCCGTGGGAGGCTTGAGCGCGGCCGAGCTGGAGCGGCTGACCGGCGCCGGCCGGGTGGCCCGCGTCGCGCGCCGGGCGATCGTGCCGCTGGACGTCCCGACCGTGACCGTCGTGCTCGACGGCTGGTTCCGGGTCTTCCGCAACGCCGCGTTCGTGCGCGACGTGACGCTGGTGCTGGCCGGCCCGGGCGAGGTGCTGGCGCCGGGCTCGCTGTTCGGCGACCGCTCGGCCGAGAGCGGGGCCGAGGCGATCACGGACGGCGGCATCCTGGTGGTCTCGCCCGAGACGGTCGCCCGCCAGGGCGAGGCCGACCCGGCCCTCTACGCTCGCATCGCGCGCAGCCTGGCCCGCCGGGCGCTGCGGGTCCAGCGCAAGCTCGAAGCCTTCAGCCGGGCCAGCGTCGAGGCCCGGGTAGCGGCGGCGCTGCTCGAGCTGGCCGAGGAGGGCGGCGGTGCCCTGCCCGGCGGGGCGGTCCGGCTGGACCTGCCGCTCTCGCAGGAGGACCTGGCCGGGCTGGCCGGCACGACCCGCGAGTCGTGCTCGAGCGCGGTGGCGGCCTTCGCCCGGGCCGGGCTGGTGCGCGGCGCGCGCCTGCGGGGGCTGGTCCTGCTCGACCCGGCTGGCCTAGCCGAGCTGGCCGCGGTTGACTTCCGAGGGCCCTGAGCCGTATACTTCTCAGGTTGCCGTGGGCCCCGCCCCGGCGTCCTTTACGTTCCGACGGACCAGCATGCGCACGTACCAACAGAAAACGGCCGAGACGAACCACGAGTGGTTCATCGTCGACGCGACCGGGCACCGCCTCGGAACGCTCGCGGTGAAGATCGCTCGCGCGCTCTCGGGCCGCACGAAGCCGACCTGGACGCCCCACATCGACGACGGCGACCACGTCGTGGTCATCAACGCCGACAAGGTCGAGCTCGCCCCGCGGAAGTGGACCCAGAAGGTCTACCACCGCCACTCGGGCTTCCCGGGCGGCCTCCGCACCGAGACGGCCCAGCAGGTCCGCGACAAGTACCCCGAGCGCCTGATCGAGCGCGCGGTCCGCGGGATGCTCGCGACCAACCGCATGCGCGACGTGCAGCTCAACCGCCTGGCCGTGTACGCCGGGGCCGATCACCCGCACGCGGCGCAGCAGCCGAAGGCTCTCGTTTGATGCAGACCTCCGACAATTTCCAGGGCACCGGCCGCCGCAAGCGCGGCATCGCGCGGGTCCGCCTCACGCTCGGTCAGGGCGTGATCACGGTCAACAAGAAGCCGGTCGAGGAATATTTTCCCCGGCCGACGCTGCAGATGATCGTCCGCCAGCCGCTCGACGTCACCCAGTCGCTCACGCGCTTCGACGTCGACGTCAAGTGCACGGGCGGCGGGGTCGCGGGCCAGGCCGGCGCGGTTCGGCACGGCATCGCGCGCGCGCTGCTCGAGATGGACGAGTCGCTGCGCGAGCCGCTGCGGCGCAATGGGCTCCTGACGCGCGATCCGCGTGAGAAAGAGTCCAAGAAGTACGGGCGCAAGAAGGCGCGTAAGCGGTTCCAGTTCTCCAAGCGCTAAGACGCTTGGTGGCGGGGTCGCGGGGTGCGACATCGCCGTGGCGGAGACGCGAGGCCCGGGCATCCTGCCCGGGCCTCGCTGCGTCGTGGCGTCGCTCTCGCGCATCCTGCGCTCCGCTCGCCACGAAGCCTCCGCCACGGCGACGTCGCACCCCGCGACCAGGCACGATGGGTGTTGTGTGGAGCGGCTAAGACGGGGTGGTGGGAGGCATGCTGTCGTGAGCCGCACCGAACGGCTTCTCGAAGCGTGATAGAATGAGCGGGGGCGTGGCACTGCTCTCTTCGTGACGGGTTGGGGCGCGTTGACATGGCGGAGGGCCGAGTGACATACTCGGCCCATGCCAGGAACGCCATGAGCGAGCGTGCGTTCAGCGAGGCGGATATCGAGGCGGTGTCGCCTCGCCCTTGCGGGGAACGTACGCGCCGGCCGCGGGGGATCGTGCGGAGCACTTTGGATATGCCGCCGATGGGCGGTTGCTGAACGTCGTGACGAATCGGGCTCGCACCGTTGTCATCACGGTCGTGGAGCAGTAGGAGCGCCGCGTGCATGAGCCGATCGGGGTGAAGATCGATCGTGAGGTCCAGGCCGGGTACGTGCGCTATCGCGGGCTGGCGCCTGGGGAGCGCGTTGCTCGCACGCAGCGCTTCGGCGAGGACGTCAACGTCGACTACGATGCTGCGAACGACGTCTTGGGAATCGAGATCCTCGCGTTCGATGAGCCTGCGCTCGCCGTGGCTCGTACCGTGGCGGCACAGCACGGCCTCGTATTTCCTCGCGATGTCAGTGGCGCGGCCGTCACCGAACGGCCCGAAGCATAGGCTGCCCCGAGGCCAGGTTCAGGCGAGGGCGTGGATCGTGACGGGGTCGGCTTTGCCGCGGATTTTTGCGACGAGGCGTTCGGCGGCGGGTTTTTCGGCTAGGCGTTCGTAGGTGCGGTCGTCGATGTAGGTGTGGCGCGAGGGGGCGGCGCTTTGGAGGCGGCTGGCCGAGTTTGCGCTGCGTCGCCGATGACGGTGTAGTCCATGCGGCGGGGGCTGCCGATGTGGCCGGCGACGACTTCGCCGGTGGCGATGCCGATCGCCAGGCCCAGCGGCTTGCCGTCGGCTTCGATCGTGGCGGCGGCTTCGTGGAGCGCGGCGGCGACGGCGAGGGCGCGGCTCGCGTCGTCGTCGCGGACGCGGGGCGGGCCGAAGACCACCATCAGGCCGTCGCCGTAGAACTTGTCGAGCAGGCCGTCGTGCTCGAACACGATCTGGACGGCGGCGCTGAAGAAGCGGTTCAGGATCTCGACCACGCGCTCGGCGTCCAGCCGGTCGGCGAGCTCGGTGAAGCCGCTGATGTCGGCGAACAGGATCGTCGCGGTCGCGCGCTCGCCGCCCAGCGCGACGCCGTCGGGCGTGCGCATCAGCTGCTCGACCACGTGCGGGGCGAGGTAGCGCGAGAACGCGTCGCGGATCGCGACGCGCTGCTCGAGGTCGGCGGCGTGGAGGCGCTCGAGCTTGCGGCGTTCGGTCAGGTCGGTCAGCGCGATGGCGTGGCCGAGCACCGCGGTGCCGTCGGGCAGGTCGACCGAGGCGACCCGGACCTCGAGCGCGAGCGCGCCGCGGGTCGGGTGGTTGGCGTAGACCTCGGTCGAGTTCGCCGGCAGCAGCTCTTGGTCGAGCAGCGTGGTGATGCCGGGGATCAGCGCTTCGAGCGCGCGGGCGGGCTTGCCGAGCATGAGCGCGCTGCTCACCCCGAACGTCTCGGCGGCCGCGTCGTTGAAGGTCGAGATCAGGCCGCGGCCGTCGACCGTGATGACGCCGCTGGTGATCGAGCCGAGCACCCGCGCCTGGAGCTGTTCGAGCCGGACGATCTCGTCGAGGCGGGCGCGGAGCTGGTCGAACAGGCGCGCGTTCTCGATCGCCAGCGCGGCCTGGTTGGCGAAGGCGGTCAGCAGGTCGGGGTCCTGGCGCGAGAAGAGGCCGGCGGCGACCCGCGAGTCGAGGTAGACGACGCCGATCGTGCGGGCTTTGACCTTGAGCGGGACGCAGACGATCGAGCGCAGGCGCAGGGCCCGCACCGACAGGTTGACGTTGAAGCGCGGGTCCTGCTGGGCGTCGGTGGTGACGATCGGGTCGCCCGTCTCGAAGACGCGCCGGACGGTGGTCTGCGAGGGGCGCATGTCGTCGCCCTCGACCGTCGCCCGGTCGATGCCGTAGGTGGTGGTCAGGCGCAGCTCGCCGGTCTCGGCGGCGATCATCAGGAAGCCGCGCTCGGCCTTCATCACCTCGACCGCGGTGTCGAGCACGCTGCGCAGCACGATCGCCAGCTCGAGCGAGGAGTTGACCGTCTCGGCGACCCGGCCGAGCGTTTTGGCGCGGGCCGTCTCGCGCTCGGCCTTCGAGGCCGCGGCGGCGAGGCGGCTCTGGAGGGCGGCCCGGTCCAGCGCGAGGGTCTCGTACGCGCGCTCGGCCGCCGTGACCGCGGCGACGAGCGCCGGATCGCCCGACGCGGCGGCGCGCGCCCGCAGCGCGGCCATCGGCCCAAGCCCGGCTTCGGACGTGCTCACGGCATCCTGCCTACAAGGTTGAAGGCAGCGGCGGTGGAGGGGGTCCGCTGCCTTCGCATCCTTCGACGGAACAGCACCCTGTGTGGTTCCTCACATTCCGCTCGCAGTCCGCTCCTGTTCGGACACGGCGCCGGCCGACCGCGAACGGTCACGGCCCGGCAACGGCCCGTTCATCTCGCTCGCGCACGATCTCGGCATGCCGATCGATCCAGACCGTCCCGACCGCCGCCGCCTCCCTCGCCGCCCGCGACCGGGTCGAGCTCGCCGCCCATGCCGCCGCCCGCGACGAGCGCGGCGCCGCCGGGCTGGCCCGCTCGGCCCTCTTCGAGGAGGCGCTGCTGGGCGCGCTCAAGGCCCGTTTCGCCGAGCTGCGGACGGTGGCGAAATGAGCGAGTTCGACTTGCTCTCCCTCGCCGCCGACGGGATGAGCGTGCAGCGCACGATGCTCGACGTCGCGGCCCGCAACGTCGCCGCCGCCCAGGCGTCCACGCCGCAGCATTCCTACCCGCGGCTGGTGGCGCGGTTCGCCGGTCCGCAGGCGACGGCGCTGCCCGACGGCATCCCGGAGCCCGGCGAGGACTTCGGCGGCTGGGACGGCGTCGGGACGGGCGAAGGCGGTGACGGCGCGGTCGCGGCCGGAGCCGACGGGGCCGGGGGCACGCGATTCGTCGGAACGGCGCGCAGCGGCGAGAGCGCGGACGCGCTGACCGAGATGATCGCGGTGCTCGACGCGCAGCGCGCGTACGAAGCGAACGCGAGCATCTTCGACATCGGCAAGCGTCTGGCGGAGCGGACGCTGACCGTGGGGCAGGGCTGATGCGGGTCGACAACCTCGTTCCCGACGTCGCGCCGCCGCGCGGTCCGAGCGTGACGCCCGGCGGCGGCGCGACATCGGGCGCGAGCGTGATGGGCGCGGGGACGGCCGACGGCGGTGCGCACGGGAACGCTTTCGGCGCGCTGGTGGACGCGGCGGGCGCGTCGCTCGACCGGGCCGATGTCGCGGAAGCGCAGTTCACCGCGCACAAAGGTGGTTTGCAAGAAATGGTGGTCGAGCGCGCGCGGGCCGACATCGCGCTGCAAGTCGCCGCGACCGCCGCACAGCGCAGCGCGCAGGCGCTGCAGACGCTGCTGGGGATGCAGTTGTGAACGCGGCGATCGCGCAAACCGTGGCGCGGCTCGGGGCGCTTTCGCCGCGCGCGAAAGCGCTCGTGGGCGCGGTGCTGGTGGGACTTGCCGCCGTCGGTGCGTTTGGGTTCAGCGCGACCCGCGACGCGCGCGTGCCGTTGTTCGCGACGCCGCTGCGGGCCGATCAGCTTGCCGAGGTCGAGGCGCGGCTCGCGGCGTGGAGCGTTCCCTACGCGCCTGGGGCGGACAACGTGCGGCTCGAGCGCGGCCGGCGCAGCGACGTGCTGCTGCGGCTGTCGCTGGCCGGCGTGCCGCACGCGCACCTCGTCGGCAGCGACGAGGCGCTGGCGAAGCTCGGCGCGCTGACGCCGCAGACGGTGCTGGAGGCGCAGACGCGCGACGCGCTCGCGGCCGATCTCGCGCTCGGCCTGCGCGGGCTCGACGGCGTCGCGGACGCGCGGGTGGTGATCGCGCCGTCGAGCGGCGGGGTGTACGCCGACGAGGCGCACCGCGATGCCACGGCCAGCGTTCGGATCGCGCTCGCGCCCGGCGCGCACCTGCCGGCGCGCACGATCGCCGGCATCCAGGCCTTCGTCGCGGGCGGCGTGCCGGGGCTGGACGCCGAGCGCGTGACCGTGCTCGACGACCGCGGCTTGGCGCTCGGCGCCGACGGAGTGGGCGACGGCGCCGACGTGCAAGCCGCGCTGCAGAGCGCGCTGGACGGCGCGTTCGGGGCGGGCACGACGATCGTGCGCGTGCACCGCGAGCCGCTGGGCGAGCGGCGCGAGGTGCACGACGTGCGGCGGGCCGCGCTCGCCGGAACGCTGGCGCGCACGACCAGCGACGAGCGCTACGCGTCGAGCGCGAAGAAGTATTCCAAGAGCGGCGCCACCGAGGACCGGGCGAACGACACCCACGACGAGCACCGCGTCGCCGCGGCGGACGCGACGGCGCGGCTGACCGTCGCGGTCTTCGTCGACGCGGCGCGCGGCTTGAATCTCGCGACGATTCGGGCGCTCGCCGCGGCGACGGCCGGCATCCGGCCCGAGCGCGGCGACGCGGTGAGCGTCGAGGCGGTCGCGTTCGACGGCGCGGCGCGGGCGCGCGCGCCGCGCGGCGGGCCGGCCCCGGGCTGGGTCCTCGCGCTGGCCGGCGTGCTGCCGCAGGCGCTCACCGCGATCGCGCTGGTGCTGGTCGTCGGGTTCGCCGCGAAGCCGCTGGCCGGCGTCGCGGCGCGCGCGCTCGAAGCCGGCACGGCGCGCACGGCCGCGCGCGAGGTCGCCGGTCTGCCGCCGGCGCGCGTGCGCGGCGCGCTCGCCGGCGAGCCGCGCGCACGTCGCCGCCGCGGTCATCGCCGCGCTGCCGGCCGCGACCGCGGCCGCGGTGCTGGAGCTGTACCCGCCCGACGAGCGGAGCGCCATCGTGCGCCGGCTCGCGCGCGGCGACGAACAGCGCGCTCGTTCCCGCGGCGGAGGACTTGATCCGTGCCCGCGCCTGAGTTCGTCTCGCTGGCGGACGTGCTGCGCGCCGGCGCGGCGGCGGCGCGAGCGCCGCTCGCGCCAGCCGTGCCGATAGCGGAAGAAGATTCGCTCGCGCCGGTCGTCGAGCCGCCCGCGGCGGGGACGGAAACCGCGCACCTGCGAGGTCGTGGCAGCCGACGCCGGCCACCTCGACGTGATCAGCGGCGGCGCGCGAGGCGCGGCTGTTTCGCGCGCGATTGGCGGATGCGTTCGAGGACGCGCTCGCGCGGCTGCTGCGCGAGCTGGCCGCGGATGTGCTCGCGCGCGAATTGCGGCTGGCGCCGTGTGACGTCGCAGCGATCGCGCGGCGCGTGCTCCAGCGCGCACCGGTCGTGCGCGTGCGCGTCTCACCCGCGGATGCCGGCGGCGATTACGGCGTGCCCGTAGTCAGCCGATGCCGACGCTGCACCCGGGCGACGCCGTGTTCGAGCTGACCGGCGGCGCACTCGATGCCCGCCTCGGCGTGCGTCTCGCCACCGTGCTCGACACCGAGGCGGTGCGATGATCGGCCGCCCGGTCGGCGCCGTCACCGGCACGCGCGGGCCGCTGGTCGAGGCGGAGCTCCCCGGCGTGCGGGTCGGTGACGGCGTTCGCATCGTCGCCGCGCGGCGCGGCCGCGAACTGGTCCGGCTGACGGCGCGCGTCGCGGCGCTGCAGGGCGGCGCGCGTGCTGCTCGCGCCGTTCGGCGGTGCCGACGGGATCGCGGCCGGCGACCGGGTCGAGGCCGACCCGAACGCGCTCGCGCTCGTGCTCGGCACCGCGCTGCTGGGCCGGGCGATCGACGCCGCGGGCGTTCCGCTCGACGGCGGCCCTGCTCCGCGCGGCCGCCGCGTCAGCGCCGATCGCGCCGCGCCGGCCGTCGCGGAGCGCCGGCCGTGCGGCGAGGTGTGCTGGACGGGCGTGCGCGCGATCGACGGGCCGCTGGCGTTCGGGCGCGGGGCGCGGATCGGGCTGTTCGGCGCGCCGGGCGCGGGCAAGTCGACCCTGCTGGAAGCGGTCGTCCGCGGCGCCGACGCTGACGCGGTCGTGGTCGGGCTGATCGGCGAGCGCGGGCGCGAGGCGGAGCGCTGGCTGGCCCGGCTCGATCCGCGCACGGCGCTGGTCTGCGCGACCGGCGACCGCGCGCCGGCCGAGCGCGTGCGGGCGGCCGAGGTCGCCTTCGCCCAGGCCGCCGCCCTGCGGGCGCGCGGTCTTTCCGTGCTGCTGGTGCTCGACTCGCTGGCCCGGGTCTGCGCCGCGGCGCGCGAGGTCGCGCTCGCCGCCGGCGAGCCGGCCGGGCGGGGCGGCTACCCGCCGAGCGTCTTCGCGCTCCTGGCGCGGCTGCTCGAACGAGCCGGCGCGGCCGGCACGGGCAGCGTCACGCTGGTCGCGACCGTGCTCTCGCGACGGGCCCGACGAGCACGACCCGGTCTCCGAGGCGGCCCGGGCCGCGCTCGATGGCCACCTGGTCCTTTCCGAGCGGCTGGCCCGGGCCGGCCGTTTCCCGGCGCTCGACCTTGCCAAGAGCGCCAGCCGGACCCTGGCCGACGTCGTCACGCCGGACCACCTGAACGCCGCCCGCGCCGTGCGGGCCGCCGTCGCGGCGCTCGAGGACTCGCGCGACGCCCGGGCGGTCGGGCTCGATCCCGGTGCGGGCGACCCGTTCCTCGCCCGCTGCGTCGCGCTCGAACCGGAGCTCGAGCGCTTCCTGCGCCAGGACGGGGCGCCGTGCCCGCCGGAGCGGACGCTCACGGACTTGCTCGCGCTCGCCGATAGGATTGGGTGATGGACGTCTTCGCCGACATCGCGGCCGTACAGTCCCGGATCGCCGAGATCGCCGGCCCGCCGCCGGTCACGGCCGCCGTGGCCGCTCCCGCCGGCCCGGCGGGCGGGCCGCGGTTCGCCAACGCCCTGGCCTCGGCGATGCAGATGCCGCCGGTCATGCCGGGCAGCGACCCGGGCCTGCTGAGCGGCGAGCCCGCGCGCGGCCCCGCCCCGGTCGCGCCGGCTCAGATCGACTCCCTGGTCGAGCAGAACGCGACGACCTGGCAGGTCGACCCCGCGCTGATCAAGGCCGTGATCGCCAACGAGTCGGGCTTCAACGCGAACGCCACCTCGGGCGTCGGGGCGCAGGGGCTGATGCAGCTCATGCCCGCCACGGCCGCCGGCTTGGGCGTGCGCGACGCGTACGACCCCGCGCAGAACGTCGCCGGCGGCGCGCGTTACCTCAAAGGCTTGCTCGACCGCTTCGGCGGAGATGCGCGGCTTGCCGTGGCGGCGTATAATGCTGGTCCCGGAGCCGTCGAGAAGTACGGCGGCGTTCCGCCATACGCGGAGACCAAAAATTACGTTCAAAACGTCCTCGCCTCGTTCGAGAAATACAAGGGCGGCGCGCTGCCTCGCTAGCGTTGCGGCGGTCGCGCTGGCGCTCGCCCTGACCGCGCCAGCGGCCGCCAAGCGCGCGGAACCGGACGTTCCCGTCGCGACCGTTCTGAGCGCGTACGACCGCGCCACGCACGCGGCGGACATGAAGAGCTACGTCGCCGAGGGCACGCTGGTCGGCGAAGGGTTGACCGGCACGTTCCACACCTGGCGGGCGGGCGAGAACGAGCGCGACGACGAGATCCTCGGCCCGCGCCACGAGACGACCTTGCACCTGAACGACCGCATCTTCGTGCGCAACGCCAACGGCAACGTGCGCGAGCTGCGTGGCTACCTGCGCCGCCGCGGCTTGACCGAGGACCTGATCGATTCGGGCGATTTCGTGAAGCATCCCGAGCTGACGCGCTTCGTCGGCTGGGGCGACGCGAACGGCGTGCGCGCCTGGCGCCTCGAAGTGAATGCGCTGGGCGGCGTGCCCGAGACGCTCTGGATCGATCCCGCAAGCGGCTTGCCGCTGCGGCTCGAGTTCCTCGACGGCGACGGCCCGTCGTACGTCGACTACGCCGACTGGCGCGACGTGCAGGGGCGCAAGATCGCGTTTCGCAGCACCGTCACCGACGGCAGCCACCAGTTCGACACCGTCGAGCAGACCACGTCGGTCGCGATCGACGTGCCGGTCGATCCGGCGACGTTCGCCCCGCTGGCCGCGCGCAAGCTGGGCACCGACCGCGTCCACACCCTGCCGATGATCGAGCGCGAGGGCCACTTCGGGGTCAACGTGCGGATCGCGAACCGCGACTGGTTCTTCCTGCTCGATACCGGCGCGCAGTCGATCCTAGTCGACGGCGCGGTGCTCAAGGCGGCCGGCGTCGACGGCGCGGGCGCGCTCGAAGTGCGCGGCGCGACGCGCAGCGGCGGCTTGCGGGTCGCGACGCTGGCGAGCATCGAGCTCGACGGCGCGCGCCTGGACGACGTCGTGGTGTCGTCGATCGACCTCGGCAAGAGCATGAGCGGCGGCTTGCGTTTCGACGGCATCTTGGGCTATCCGTTCTTCGCCGCGGCGCTGGTGGAGATGGACTTCGCGCGCAAGCTGCTGCGCTTCGGCCCGCCCGGCTCGTTCGCGCCGAGCGGAAACCGGGTCGAGCTCGACGTCGACCGCGAGCTGGCCGAGGCGACCTTCCGGCTCGACGACCGGCTCGACGCGCCGTTCATCGTCGACACCGGCAACGGCGGCGAGATGTTCCTCTACCGGCCGTTCGTCACCGCGCACCCCGGGATCGTCCCGCTCTCGACCGCGGCGACCTTGAACTACGGCCTGGGCGGGGCGAACGCGGCCTACCGCACGACGCTGGACACGCTGGGCCTGGGCGGGGTGCAGCTCTACCACCGCTCGGTCGACGTCGTGCTGGCCGACCAGGGCGCGTTCGCCGACCGCATCGACGCCGGCAACGTCGGCTTGGGCGTGCTGCGCAACTTCATCGCGACGTTCGACCTGGGCGGCGGCGCGCTGTACCTGCAGCCGGGCTCGGCGTTCGACGACGGCCGGCGGCGCGTCGCGCAGGTTCCGGCGCGCCGGCGCACTTCGGCAACACGGCGGTAGCGCGCGCGTCATCGCGGGCGCGCAGGCTGAGGTCGGGAGGCACCGACCGACACATGCAACAGACCACCGGCGTCGCAGTTCTCGCAACCGAGCTGCCCGCCACCGACCGCCGCGCGCTCTCGCAAGCCTGGTACAGCGCGCTCCACCTCGCCGAGCGCGCGCCGCGCGCGCGTTCGGCGCCCCTCACCGCGGCCGCGTCCGCACGAACGAACGGCGCGACCGGCATGCAGGCAGCGCCGCGGCGCGCCGCGAGCGTGCGCGGCGATGCAAACGCGCACCGTCACGCCGGCGTTCAGCGCGACGATCCCGCCCACCGTGGTTCACCGGCGCTCGCAGCCGAGCGGCGCGCGCCCAAGAGCGAGCTGGCGCGCCGGCTCGAGCGCGAGCTGGCGCAGCGCCCGCGCGGCGCGTCCGCCTCGTTCGCCGTCGCTGCGGCGGGCGGGCGGGTGCGAATTCTCGTGCGCAGCGACGGCGCGCGCACGCGCGTGGTCGCGGTCTGCGCGCCGCCGCTGCGCGAGCGGGTGGAGCGAGCGCTGGCCCAAGCTCGCTTCGCGCTCGCCGCGCGCGGCGTGCGCGCGGAGGTGGCGTGATGCTCTCCGCGCCCAACCCCGCCGGTGCGCTCGACGCGCTCGAGCGGATCGCTTCGCGCGCCCGCGACTTGCGCGACGCGTACCGGCCCGGCGCCGTACCGCAGCACGCCGACGTGCGCAATGCCGGCGCGCTCGCGCGCTCGACCGACCCGCTGAGCGTCGCGGCGCCGCCGGGGGCGTGGTTCGTCACCCGCGGCGCCGACGCCGTGCGCGCCTTTAGCCGTGACGGCGGCCTGACGCTGGCCGACGGCGTGCTGCGCACCCGGGAAGGGGCGGAGGTGCTGGGCTACCCGGGCGGCGACGCGCGCGGCGCGGTGCCCGTGCCGCTGCGCCTGCCGCCCACGGATCGCGCGCTGGGCCGGGCCGGCGACGCCCGGGTCGAGAGCGACGGCACCGTGGCCTACACCCGCGCCGCGATCGACCCCCGCACCGGCGCGCGCGGCGCCGAGCGGGTCGTGCTGGGACGGATCGCGCTGGCGCGCTTTCCGGCCGGCAGCGCGCCCCAGCGGCTGGACGCGACCCGCTTCACCGCGCCGGCCGGGGTCGTGCCGCACCTCGGCACGCCGGGCGACGGGACGTTTCCCGGCTTGGCAACCCACGCCCGCGACACGGGCGCGCTGGATCTCGACGCCGGCTTGGCCCGCCTGAACGAAGCCTACCTCGCGTTCGAGGCGATCGCCGCCGCGCAAAAAGCGGACCTGGGCGCGGCCAAGACCGCGCTGGACCTGGTCAAGTGATCGCCGACGCCCGCTTCGGGCCGCCGGCCGGCCGGGTGCGCGCGCTGCGGTTCGTCCCGCGCGCGGCCATTCCGCTGGAGGCGGCGTGCGTGGTCGCCAACCGCGTGGCCGAGACGCTGCGCGAGCTGCTCGGCGCGCGCTGCGAGCTGGTCCTGGGCGAGCCGGCCGCGCTCGACGGCGCGGCCTGGGGACTGCTCGCGCGCGAGGCCTTCCTGTTCCTCACCCGCGGGCGGCAGACCGACATCGTGCTGGTGCTGCCGCAAGCCGACGCGCGCCGGCTGGTGCTGCACGCCTTCGGCGCGGGCGACGCCCCGGGCGCGCCGGGGCTGCCGGAGGGCGCGTGCTCGGCGCTCGAGCTGCACGCGCTCGAGCGGATCGCCGCCCGCTGCGCCGAGGCCTTCGAGCCGCTGGGTGCGCGGGCCGGCGAGTCGCGCCCGGTCCGGGCCCACGAGGCCCCGGCCTGCGTGGCCTACTTCGACCTGCGGGTCCACGCCCCGGTCCCGCTGGCGCTGGGCATCGGCATCGTCCGCGCGCTGCCCGCGCCCGCCCCGGCCGGCGGGCTGCCGGCATCCGCGCTCGACGAGCTGGCGCTCGAAGCGCGCGCGGTGTTCGCCCAGGGAACGATCGACGCGGCCGCGTTCGTCAAACTTCGGCCGGGTGACGTCGTGCGGCTGGACAGCCAGGTTGGTTCGCCAGCATGCTTGAACATCGGCGGGCAGCGCCTGGCAACGGGCATCGCCGGCGTCGTCGCGTCGCGTACCGCCTTTCTCGTCCACGACGTCGCTACGGGAGCCCCTCGGTGACCATGTCCGAACCCGGCAAAAACCTCGACCTCTTGATGAACGTCCCGCTCAAGGTCACCGCCGAGCTGGGCACGTGCAAGATGCTGGTGCGCGACATCCTCAAGCTGGGCACCGGCTCGATCGTCGAGCTCGACCGGCTGGCCGGCGGCCCGGTGGACCTGCTCGTCAACGACCGGCTCGTCGCGCGCGGCGAGGTCGTGGCGATCGACGAGAACTTCGGCGTCCGCATCACCGAGCTGATCGAAAAACCGTAACAACCCGGCCACGCCGGGGCAGCACGCGGGGCGCAGGCTGGGGGCATGGACTCCCTCCTGCAGATCGCCGGCCACGGCCGGGCCTCGCTCCCGCTCGACGTGCTCGCGGCGCTCACCCTCTTGTCGGTGGCGCCGTTCGTCGTCGTGCTGTCGACCTCGTTCGTGCGGATCGTGGTCGTGCTCTCGCTGGTCCGCTCGGCGATCGGGGCCTCGAACCTGCCGCCCAGCACGGTGCTGACCGGCCTGGCGCTGGTGCTGACCCTGGTCGTCATGGCGCCGACCTGCGAGGCGGTCCAGCGCGACGCGCTGGCGCCCTACGCCGCAGGGCGACTCTCGCAGTCGGCCTTCCTCGAGCGCGCGAGCGGCCCGCTGCGGGCCTTCATGCTGCGCCAGGCCAAGCTGCGCGACGTCGCGGTCTTCGCCCGGCTCGCGCACCGGCCGGCCGGCGAGCCGCCCGCGGACGCGCCGCTGACCGTGCTGGTCCCGGCCTTCGTGGTGGGCGAGCTGCGCTCGGCCTTCGCGATCGGGGTGGCGCTGTATCTGCCGTTCGTCGCGATCGACTTGGCCGTGGCCGCGATCCTGATGGGCCTGGGGATGGTGATGCTCAGCCCGCCGGTGATCTCGCTGCCCTGCAAGCTGCTGCTGTTCGTGCTGGTCGACGGCTGGGCGCTGGTCTGCACCGGCGTCGTCCAGAGCTTCCGGTGATCGGCGGTGTCCATTCACGGAGAAACCACGAGTGGTGGACAGAGGGCCACGGGGCGGTCGAGCGGCGTAGGGAAGCCTGCTTGCGTGCGTATCGCGGAGAAGCTGAAAACCCGGCGGCCGTTCTTCTCGTTCGAGTTCTTTCCGCCGCGCGACGACGCGGCCGAGCGGACCCTGTTCGCCACCATCGCGACGCTGCAGCCGCTCGACCCGGGCTTCGTGTCAATCACCTACGGCGCGGGCGGCTCGACCCGGACCCGCACGGTCGACCTGGCGAAACGGATGCGCAACGAGATCGGGCTGGACGTGATGGCGCACGTCACCTGCGTCGGGGCGAGCGTGGCCGACGTGCGCGACCTGCTGCGCGATCTGCGCGGGGGCGGGATCGAGAACGTGATGGCGCTGCGCGGCGACACGCCCAAGGGCGCCGACGGCTACCAGCCGGCGGCCGACGGGCTGGCCCACGCCTCCGACCTGATCGCGCTGGCCAAGACGGAGTTCGGATTCTGCGTCGGCGGCGCGGCGTACCCCGAGAAGCACCCCGAGGCGGTCAGCTTCGACGCCGACCTGGCCGCGCTCTCGACCAAAGTCCGGGCCGGGGCGGAGTTCCTGGTCACGCAGCTGTTCTTCGACAACGCGCGCTATGTCGAGTTCGTCGAGCGGGCACGGCAGTGGGGGATCACCGTGCCGATCCTGCCCGGTATCATGCCGATCACCAACTACGATCAGATCGACCGCTTCACGCGGATGTGCGGGGCGACGATCCCGCCCAGCCTGCGCGCCGAGCTCGAGCTGCGCCGCGACGACCCGCAGGCCGTGGTCGACCTGGGCGTCGCCTACATGACGCTCCAGGTCGCCGACCTGCTCGCGCGCGGCGCGCCGGGCGTGCATTTCTACACCCTCAACCGCTCGCCCGCGACGCGCGCGGTGGTCTCGGCGCTGTTCGCCGCGCGCCGGGCCTGGTAAAACGTGGACCGTGCGGCGATGCTCGAGCGCATCGGCGAGCGCCTGACCCAGGTGCGAATCGCGCGCGGGCTCGATCTGCACGCGGCGGCGCTCGCGACGGCGGTCGACGAGGAACGCTTGGCCGCCGCGGAAGACGGCGTGCTGGAGCTGGACGCCAACGAGCTGGACCGGCTCGCGAGCGCGTACGGAATCGTGCCCGCGGAGATCTTCGGCAGTCGGACGACGCCGCTGCAAAACTACGCCGGAGCCTAAGCTCCGGCCCGAATTTTCGGACGTTTTTCGGACGCTTGCGAGAGTACAGTGGCGGTCTGCCCTCTCGCCTGCGGTTACTCCGCAGAGGTTGCGTGTGTATGAACGTCCGCAGAATGGTATGTCTCGTCGCCATCGTCGTGGTGCTCGGAACCGGGCTGTCGACATGGCGCTATCTTGCCCACTTGCAACAGGCCGGGACGAGTGCCCACATGCCTGCGCCGGTTGGATCGCTCGGCGCCAGCATCGCCAAGGCGGTGAACGCGATGCCCGAAGGCGCGATCGCGATCCACGTTCCGCTGCCCGTACTGGACGTCGGCGGTGAAGAGACCGTGCGCGTCATCGTGCAGGACTCGGTCCCCGTCGCGGTCGCCGGCGTCTTGGAGAGCCAGAAGCTCCTCGCGCCCGGGGCGACCGGCGCCCGGATCGCCGTTTCCCAGCAGATGAACGTGCAACTCTACGGCGATCCGGATCGGGTGAAAATCACGCCGCTCCAGAGCGCGAAAGCGTACGTCGTCTTCGGCCCCGACCACACGATCGAGTGGAGCTGGATCGTCAAGCCGCTCGTTCGCGGCGACGCCGGGCTGAGCGCGGTCGTCACGGCACAGCTCGACCCCGCTCTGGTCGGACCGGAGAAATCGCGTGTCCGCGTCGCGACTCTCGACGTGCCGGTTCAGGCGACCACGACCCTGCTGTCCACGATTCGCGACGCGATCGCGCAAAACTGGACCTGGCTCTGGGCGGCGATCGTCGTGCCGGGCGCCGACGCCGGTTGGGCGTGGTACCGTCGGCGGCGCGAGCACGAGACCGCGAGCGTGGCCAATGCGTAACGCCGTGCTGGCCGCGCTCGTCCTCGTGCTGCTCGCCGCCAACGCCGGAATCGCCCGCGCGCACGACTGGTGGTACTGGCATTGGGCGGGCAGCGGCATGCGGGTCTACATCGGCACCGGCAGCTACGCGGCGCAAGCCGAAGCGGCGCGCGCCGACTGGGCCGCTCACACCCACCTCTCGCTCACGCGCGGCCCGGCGCAGAGCGAGATCGTCGTCTTCGGCGACGACTGGGGCCCGACGCAGTGGAGCGGCCTGGCGACGGTCGAGGCGTTCGGAGCCGCCTGGCCGTGGCAGTGCGGCGGGGCGGCGTGGTGCCGCATCCTCCGCGCGCGAGCTCGTTACAATGCCTTCTACAATGCGACCGACGAGTCCGAGCCGGCGTACGTGAAGGGCATCTTCTGCCAGGAACTCGGTCACACGTTCGGGCTGGCGCACAGCGACAGCAACGACTGCATGGGCAAGGGTTACTTCCCCGGCAGCAGCCACCGGAACGCGAGCGGACCGCACTCGTGGGCCGACGTGAACGGACGGTACTGACATGCGAGCGCAATCGTACCTGAAGGGGGCCGTCAGCACGTTGTGCGTCCTGCTCGTCTGCCAGACCATCGCGGCAGGCACGCCGTGGCGCATGGTCGAGGCGAGCCCGAGCTGGGCGCACCTCGCCCAGTCGCGGGCGGATGCCGAGCGTTTCTCCGATGCGATCGTGCTCGCTCACGTGAGCACGATCGAAAGCGGGCTCTCGCTCACGCACGTCGTTCCGGGAGCCGGGTTCGCGGACCGCATTCCGGTCGAGATCGTGAACTTGAGCATCGAGCGCGTCGTGCGCGTTCGACCGGGCGTTACGATCCGGCCGGGGGCGACGGTCCGGCTCTTTCACACCGCGCTCGTCTCACCGGACGCGGAGCCCGACCCGGCTCGTGAGGCGGCACCGCGCGGAGCACCGGCGCGGCCGCCGGAGCAAGGTTCGCAACGCACGACGCTGCTCGAGGACGACCCGCCGTACGCGCCCGGCGAACGGTATCTGTTCTACCTGGCGCAAGGGCCGCCGATTCAGGGCGCCTCGACCTTCGCCGTGTTCGCACCCGAAGGCCGCTATTTGATCCTGAACCAAATCCTCCACGCGAGGACGACGCGCGGCTTCGCGCCGACGCTCGACGGCCGCCGTTTAAACGAGGTCGTCGCGGACGAGCCGAAGCGGCATCGATTGAACCCGCTGATCCCTATCGCCGGCGGGATCGTGATCGACATCTTGACGAAGGGCGGCGGCAAATCACCGCCGTCACCGAACCCGCCCAGTGCAACCGGTGGGTCGCAACGAGGCGTACCCGTTAGTCCCGCGCCACCGCCTCCGGGCTAAATGGGGTAGGACGCCGCGACGCGCTGCTCGTCGGCGCGCCGCGGCGGGGAAGCGCTAGTGCATCGGGCCGCAGGTGGCCGAGTTCGTCCAGGTCGTGCCGCACTTGTACAGCGTGATCACGGTGTTGTAGCCGTACTCCGCGCCGAGCTGGTTGTACTGCGTCACGTTGATCCGGCCGGCGACGTAGTGGTTGGTGATCGTGTCGGTGACCGACTGCGAGTACGGCGTCGGGGTCGGCGTGGGGGCGGGGGTCGGGGTCGGCGTGCCGCCCGGGGACGGCGTCGGCGTCGGTCCGCCGCCGGACTGGATGTGGTCGACCATCCGCTTGATGGCGTTCATCTGCACGCCGGCTTTGAGGGCGTAGTTCGAGCCCTCGAAGCCCCACCAGTCCCAGCACCCGTTCGGGTTGGTCGGCGTGCTGCTCGAGACTTGGTAGGGATAGAGCACGAGCAGGTTGTTCGTGTCCGCGTACTTGTTGATGCCCGCCTCGGTGACGAACTTCGTGCCGATGTTCGCCTGCGTCTGCACGCAGCCGTCGAGTGCCACGATCAGCCGGCACTGCGCGCCGCCCGCGCACGAGCCCGGCACGTACAGATAGCCGTTGGTGTCGAGATCGTTCGCGCCGCCGCCGTAGGCGGTCTGGTCGAAGTTGATCAGCGTGCCGCTCGGCGTGCCGGTGTTCTTGGCGTTGACCGAGCCGTAGAAGTACGTCAGCCAGGTCTTCTCGGAGTCGTAGCTGCTGCAGTTGATCATGTAGGGGCTGGCGGTGGTGCCGCAGGCGACCTCGCCGTCGGGCGACTCCCAGCCGTGGCCGGCCGCGTACGTGTTCTCGTACTTGGTCGCCACGCCGTAGTGCGCGTACTCGGAGTTGAGGTCGTTCATCGTCTTGGGCGAGACGGTGGAGTCCGACGTGCCCGACCAGAGATAGGCCTTCTGACCGCTCAGGTTGGACTTGTTGTCGATCGTTCCGGCCGACGACTGGCTGTCCAGATAGCTCTCCGAGGCCGAGAGCGAGCTCGAAGTCGCGTACTGGCAGGTGGTCTGCGCGGTCGAGAGGCTGTTCTGCGCGCAGTAGTACGGGCCGCCGGCGTAGATCGCGGCGTAGTGGAACGTGCTCGAGAACGCGACGTGCAGCTGCACGGCCATGAAGCCGCCCGACGAGATGCCGGCCACCGTCGTCTTGGTCTTGTCGACGTTGTACGCACCCAGCGACGCGAGGCTCTGCACCGCGCGCTGCGCGCCGGCCGGAATCTGGGCCGGCGCCGTGGCCGGTGCGCCGGTGCCGCAGCCGCCGGCCAGCGCGGCGAGCGCGGCGACGGCGAGCACGGAAAATGAACGAGCGAGATGCACGAAGGCTCCCTTCCCGATGACGAAGACCGGCGTCGAGTGACGCCGTCGACACAGTATCGCATCACCTGCCCCGCGGCCGGTACACCCGAAGGAAGGTAATTTCCGTGTAAAAGCGTCCGATGCGGTCGGAACTTCCGGCTAGAGCAGGCCCATCTCTCGCGCGCGCGAGATGGTTTCCACCCGGTTGCGCGCGTCGAGCTTCTGCATCAGGTTGCGCAGGTAGGCCTTGACCGTGTTGGGCGAGATCTGCATGGCGCTCGCGATCTCGGCGTTCGTCTCGCCGGTCGTGAGCCGGCGCAGCACGTCGTACTCGCGGCGCGCGATCAGCGCGTGCGCGTGGCGGTCGCCGGGCTCGCGCGGCGGCTCGTGACCGTCGGGCCGCACGGCGCGCACGATCGCCGCGACGAGGTCGGTTCGGCTGGCGTCCTTGGGCAAGACGCCGTAGGCGCCGGCCTCGAGCGCGGCCCGAACCGCGGGGTGGTCGGGGTAGGCGGTGAAGACGACGACCTTCGCCCGCGGCGCGCACGCGGCCAGCTCGCTGATGATCTCGGGGGCCAGCATGTCGGGCAGGCGCAGATCGAGCAGGATCGCGTCGGGCGCGAGCGCCGCCGCCAGGCGCAAGCCCTCGCGCCCGGTCGGCGCGTAGCCGGCGATCGCGATCGCGGGGTGGGTGCGGGCCAGCATCTCGATCCCGTCGCGCACGACCGGGTGGTCGTCGACGACGAGCAGCCGCACCGGGGCGCTCACGCCGGCACCCAGGCGCGCAAGGTGACCCCGCCTTCGTCGCCGCTCAGGTGCAGCCGCCCGCCGACCCGGGCCAGCACGTCGGCGATCGCGTCCAGCCCGAAGCCGCGTTGCGCGGGCCGTTCCGCGCCGCCGGGAAACCCGGCGCCGTCGTCGCTCACCGTCACCGCCACGCCCTCGTGCATGCCCGCGACCGTCACGACGACGCGCGCCGCCGGCGCGTGCTTCTCGACGTTGAGCAAGCCCTCGCGCACGGCGGCGATCAGCGCCTTCACCCGGCCGTCGCTCAGGACCACGATCAGGTCGAGCATCACCAGCTCGGCGCACCGGCCGGTCCGTTCCTCGAAGCCGCGGCACACCGCGCGCAGCGCGGCCCCCAGCGCGAGCTGTTCGGGCGGCGTGCGCAGCGCGCGCAGCGACTCGCGCAGGGTCGTGGCGGCGGCGCCGGCCTGGCGCTCGATGGCTTGGAGCCGCTCGCGCAGCGCGGCATCCATCGGCGCCTCGCTCGCGCTGCGCACGCCGGCGGTGATCGCGAACAGCATCGCGCCGACGGTGTCGTGCAGCTCGAGCGCCATCCGCTGGCGCTCGTCCTGAACGGCCAGCTCGGCCACCCGGCGCGCGCGCTCGGCGGCCAGCAGCGCCTGCGCGGTGCGTTCGGCGACGGTCTCCACGACGGTCGCGGCTCGGTTGCCGAACGTCCCGCCGTCGCGCAGGCCGCCCAGCAAGACGCCGACGGTGGTGCCCTCGGACGAGATCGGCGCCGCGATCATCCGCCGGATGCTGGCTTGGGCGACCTGTCCGTCGTAGTCGTGCGTGATCGCGGCCGAGCCGAGGTAGTCGTCGACCCACTCGACCCCGCCCAGCGCGAAGACCTTGCCGCCCAGCCCGCAGCCGCTGCGCAGCAGCACGCCGCGAAAGTGCTCGGTGCGGTTACCGCTGGTGTGGCGGATCAGCACGCCGTCGACGAGCCCGTCGCGCTCGGCGATCCACGCGCCGTGCAGGCCGAACTCGTCGGTCAGCAGCCGCACCGTCTCGTGCAGCACCACGTCGCGGTCGAGCAGCACGACGATCCGCGCGAGCTGCCGCTCGAGCTCGGCCAGTTCGTCGGCGGCCAGATGCATGGTCGCGCGGGCGTGATCGAGTCGCGGCATCGGACCCTCGAGGCGCGCAAGTTCGTACCGCGCCCTACGTTGCGGGCTGAAAACGAGTTTCCTCCGAGGAAACACGCGCCATGACGACGCCCGAACAAGACATCCAGCTCAAGCAGATCGCCGCGCAGCTCACCGCGTCGATGCTCGACAACCACAACGGCGACTGGAATGACCAGGACACCGCGCGGGCCTTCCAGACGATCTACCAAGCGGTGAAGAACGCGACGTAGCCGTGAGCCGCGTCCGCACTTGCTTGGAGTAGCAAGGTAAGCATGGCCTGACCCTCGAACCACACCGGAGAGGGAGGGGCGCATGAGAGACGGGGCTGAGGAGCGACTCATCACCGGCGAGACCGGGGCGGCCGAACGCCAGAGCGTCGGGATCGTGATCGTGCACGGCGTGCTGCCCCACCCGCGCTATCAGATCCAGGACGACTGCGCGGCCAACTTGCGCGCTCAGCTCGAAGCCGATCCGAACTGGTCGGGGCTCGGGACGTGGGTCGTGTCCGTGTTCAACCCGCGGGATGCCGCGGTCGCCCAGACGCTCGAGCCGCACCCGACGATCACCCGCGTCCGGCTTTCCGGCGACGATCCGGTCGCGCCGGTGCGGCCCCACTTCGACGTGATCGAAGCCTACTGGAGTCCCTTGGACAAGGGCAAGGCCACCTTCGCCGGCATCATCGCGTGGCTGCTGCAAACGGTGTTCGTGCCGCTGAACACGACGGCGCGCTACATGGCGAGCCGAGCGAAGACGACGTACGACGTCCTGTTCGTCTCGGCGGGAATCGTGGGCGTCGTGCTGGCGCTCCTGGGCGCGCTGCTGGCGACGATCGAAGCGCTCGACCGGCTGGTTCGCATCGCCGGGAACTGCACGCCGGCCAGCACGCCGCCCTGCCCCTCGGCATGGCAGGTGGTGTTCGACCCGGCCAAGCTCGCCGGGGTCTTGTCGCCGCGCACGATCGTCATCCTGGCGCTCGGTGCGGTCGGCGCGTATCTCGTCACCCAAGCGCTGAAGGCGCTGCTGTCGATGCTCGGTCAGCACGCGGAGCTCGGGCGGCACTCCGTTCAGCGCGCCGAGCGCTGGCGCCTGATCGCGTTCGTGCTGCTGATCGGCGGCGCGCTGTTCGCGTCGTCGGCGCTCATCCCGATCAACGACGGGCTCGCGCTCGGCCCGACCGCATTGTGGTTCATCGCCGCCGCCTTGCTGCTCGAAGCGGGGCGGACGCTGGCCAAGTCGTTCATCGTGAACTTCTTCGCCGACGTCCAGATCTACACGACCCGCGACGAGAACCTCGACTTCTTCGGCATGCGCGAGAAGATTCTGGACGTGGCGACGACGACGATCGCGCACGCCTGCTCGGACGCGGCCAACGGCGGCCGGGGTTACGACCGCGTGTTCGTGCTCGCGCACAGCTTGGGCTCGACCATCGCGCTCGACGCGCTGATCCGGTTCTCCAACCTGCGCGAACAAGCCGCGACGCTCGACCCCACGTTCCAGCGGCTGCGCGGCTTCGTGACCTTCGGCAGCCCGCTCGAGAAGACGAAGTACTTTTTCGACGTGATGAACCCGTCGCCGTCGGCGGGCTTGGAGCAGTGGCGCAACGACGCCTACGGCGTCCTCTTCACCGCCGACGCGGCGCAGCTCGAGCCGAACGACAACGCCGCGGCGAAGGGCATCTTCTGGGGCAATTACTGGTACTTCAAGGACGCCATCGCCAACGAGCTGTGCTCGTACCGCTCGTTCCTCCCGCCCAAGGCCAGCATCGCGCAGGGGCATCACCTGCGCCGGCTGCTGCGCGAGAGCCTCACGGCGGCGAACGTGCCGCCCGGCCACGCCGTCGTCGGGCGCCTGGTATGCCGGAACGAACGCGGGCACAAGGGCTTGGTCTTCCCGGCGATCCTTCCGCACGGCGAGTACCTGAGCGACCCGTGGTTCTGGCGGACCGATCCGGCGACGATGCACCTCGGCGTGCTCGACGTCGTCGCGCGCTGGCGGGGTCGGACGGTCGCGGCAGCGGCCCCGGCCGGCGCGACCGCGTTCGCCGCCGCGCCGCCCAGCCGCGGGCCGGGCGGCGCCACCTTCGAGACGCTGCCGGCGGGCGAAGCGGACCGGTATGCCGACCGTTACCCGCCGCTGCCGGCCCAGCCCGGCAAACCCGACGAGAACGCGCCGTAGCGCGGACACGCCGCGGTAACATCCGCGCGCCATGATCGGCGCGTGGATGCCTTCGACGGACTACTGCGGGACGCGCTGCTCGTCACCGCGCTGCTGACCCTGCCGGTGCTCGTCCTCGCGACGCTGGTCGGCGGCGCGATCGCGGTGCTGCAGGCGGCGACCCAGGTGCAGGAACAGACGCTCTCGCTCTTGCCCAAGGTGCTCGCGGTCGGGGCGGCGGTCGCGCTGTTCGGCCGCTTCGGGATGACGCTGCTGGCGCAGCTCTTCGCCGAGATCGTGGCCCGGCTGCCGCTGCTGGTGCGCGGGTGAGCCAGACGGCGCTGCTCGTCTTCGCGCGCGCGGCGGGGCTGATCGCGCGGGCGCCGGGCTTCTCGCACCCGTCGGTGCCGCCGCTGGTGCGCGCCGGGCTGGCCCTGGCGCTCGCGCTGGCGGTCGCGCCGAGCGTCGCGCGCGGGCGCGCAGCTTTCGCTCGTCGCGCTGACGGTGGCGATCGCGGGCGACTTCGCGCTCGGCGCGGCGATCGGCGTCGGCGCGGCGCTGCTCTACGACGGCGCGTACGCCGCCGGGCGCACGATCGACGACTATCTCGGCGTGCGCGGCAGCGTCCCCAACGCCAACGTCACCAGCGCGCAGGCGTTCGGGCGGCTGTGGTCCTACGCGTTCCTGGCCGCGTTCGTGCTGCTCGACGGCTGGGTGCCGGTGGTCGGCGCGTTCGGCGCGTCGTTCGCCCACGTCGCACCCGGCGGGTTCGTCGGCAGCCACGACCTGCTGCGCTTCGCGCTCGCGCTGCCGGCGACGATCGTGCGCGCCGCGCTGGTCGTCGCCGCACCCGCCATCGCGGTCGCGGCGGCGCTGCAGCTCGCGCTGGCCGCGGTGGCGCGCGTCGTGCCGCGCTTCGCCAGCTTCACGCTGGCGTTTCCGGTCGTGTTCGGCGCGGCGCTGCTGGTCACGGTCGTGATGGTGCCGCTGCTGGCGCCGCTGGGCGCGCGGCCGTGGCTCGTGCTGCCGTGGGGGACGCGATGAGCGCGGCGGGCGACAAGCGCTTCGACCCGACCCCGACGCGCAAGGAGCACGCCGTGCGCGAGGGCAACGTCGCGCGCTCGGCCGAGCTGAGCGGCGTGGCGTCGTTCGGCGCCGCGGCGCTGGCCGCGCACCGCCGCCACGCCGCTCGCCTGCGGCGCGGCGATGGCGGCGCTGCGCGACATCAGCGCGCACCCGCTCGCCGGCGCGCCGGCGCTGACCGTGATGTCACCTGCGCTCGTCACCGTCGCGCTGGCCGCGTTCGCGCCCGCCGCGGCGGCGGCCGTTGCCGGCGTCGCGGTCGGGCTCGCGCAGGCCGGCGGTCTGCGCGTCACCGCGCCCAAGCTCGATCTCAAGCGGCTCGACCCGTTCGCCGGGCTCAAGCGCATGCTGGGCGCCGATGCCGCGATCGGGGCGGCGCGCGCGTCGCTGGCGTTCGCGGCGGCGCTGGCCGCGCTGCTGCCGCTCGGGCACGACGTGCTCGGAGCCGCGACCTCGCTCGCGTCGCCCGCCGCCGCGGCGGTGCTCGTGGGGCAGGCGGCGCTGCGCGCGATCGGCTGCGCGCTGGTCGTCGGGGCGGCGTTCGCGCTGGCCGACTACGCGCTCGCGCGCAAGCGCTGGGCCAAGGGCTTGAAGATGTCGTTCGACGAGCTCAAGCGCGAGGCCAAGGAGAACGAGGGCGACCCGCAGGCCAAGGCGCGCCGCAAGAGCGCGCACCGGGCGATCGTGCGCGGCGCGATCGGGCGCACGCGCGAGGCTTCGTTCGTGGTCGTCAACCCGACCCACGTCGCGGTCGCGCTGCGCTACGCGCCGCCGGAGGTGCCGGTGCCCGAAGTGCTGGTGCGCGCGCTCGACGAGAGCGCGCTGGCGGTCAAGGCGCTGGCGCGCGAGCACGGCATCCCGATCGTCGAAGACGTCGCGCTCGCGCGCCTGCTCTACGCGCAAGGCGAGCCCGGGCGCGCGATCCCGCCCGAAGCGTACGTCGCGGTGGCGCAGGTCGTCGCGTCGCTGGCGCGCGAAGGGCTAGGCTGATCCGCGGCGAGACGAAAGCCGCGTCGCACTTCGCCGTCGGCCGCCGGGCGGAACTACCGCGTGGTGCGGGCCGATGCGCTGCCGCTGAGCGGCTTCGCGCTCGCGCGCGAAAGCGATCGACAGGGTACGGTGGGCTGCTTACGGTACATCCGAGCAAGCCGAGATCGCACTGAAGGAGCGACGTTGAAGCGCCTAGGTTCTGCCATCCTGGCCGGTATGATCGCCGGCTTGTTCTGCTTGCCGCCGCCCGCCTGGGCGCAGGTGTCGCCCATCCCGGCCATTCCCTCTCCAACGCCGGAGCCGGCCGGCGATGCGAACGCGCCCGTGCGCGTGACTCTCGCGAACGGCATGCGGGTCGTCCTGCTGCCCAACAAGCTCGCGCCCGTCGCGACGACTCTCATGTCGTACGGCGTCGGCGACGCGGACGACACGCTGCCCGGCATCGCGCACGCGACCGAGCACATGCTCTTTCGCGGCACCGCGAACCTCTCGGGCGGCCAGCTCGCCGAGATCGCCGCGCGCATGGGCGCAAGCTACAACGCGTTCACCGCCGACGAGAGCACGCTCTACTACTACAAGCTGCCGGCGGCGTACGTCGACCTGGCGCTGCGCATCGAAGCCGACCGGATGACCAACGCCTCGATCCGCGCGGCCGACTGGGCGACGGAGCGGGGCGCGATCGAACAGGAGATTCGCGCGCAGGAGAGCGCGCCCGCCTACACCATCGGCAAGACGCTGCGCGCGTCGTTCTTCGCCGGCACGCCGTTCGCAACCGCATCGGGCGGAACGGTACCGAGCTTCGAGAAGATGACCGCCGACGACATCCGCGCGTTCTACCACACCTGGTACAAGCCCGCGAACGCGACCCTCATCGTCGCGGGCGACATCGACCCGGTTGCGGTGCTGGCCCAGGTCCACGCGCACTTCGACGCGGCCCCCGGCGGTGCGCCGCCAGTCCGCAAACCGATCGCCGTTCCAGCGCTGACGAGCGCGTCGCTGCGCGAGACGATCGACTTTCCGGTCGGGTTCGGGGTGCTGGCCTACCGGCTGCCGGGCTCGGAAGCGCCGGACTACGCGCCGGCCCAAGTGCTCGGCGAAGTGCTCAACGGCGGCCGCACCGCGTTCGCCGATCTGGCGGCCGAGGGGAAACTGCTCGCCGTCTTGCCGGTGACGAACATGTTTCCCGAGACCGGGGCCGCTTTTCTGCTCGGCATCCCGGCCAACGGCAAGCCGCCTGAGAGCGTGCAGCCGCTGCTCTCCGGCGTGCTGGACGGGTACCGTCAGAATGGGCTCCCGCCGGAACTGGTCGACGCCGCGAAGCTCAAGCTGCTGAGCGAACAGTCGTATCGCCAGTCGTCGATCTCGGGCCTAGGCTTGGCGTGGGCGGACGCGCTGGAGCACGGCCAGCCGACGCCCGACGCGATCCATCAAGCCGTCGCCGCCGTGACGGCGGAGGACGTCACCCGCATCCTGCGCACCTATTTCACGCCCGAGCATCAGCTTTCGATGCTGATCTCGGCCAAGCCGACCCACGCCATGACCAAAACCGATCCCGCGGCGGGCGTCGAGCACGTCGGCTTCACCCCGGCCGCGCACGAGAGGCTCCCGCCTTGGGCCCAGGTGGCGCTCAAAGTACCGCTGCGCGCGCCGGCGGAAGACCTCACCGCGACCGTCCACCGGCTCCCCAACGGCTTGCGGTACGCCACCCGCCGCGAGACCGTCGCGCCCACGATCGTCCTGAGCGGCTTCATTCGCACCGATGCGCAGCTCTACGTTCCGGCCGGCAAAGACGGGCTCAGCTCGATCGTGGAGTATCTGCTCGGCTGGGGCACGACCGCCCACGAGCGCAAGGACTACCAAGCGCAGTTCGATGCAATCGCGGGCACGGCCAAGCTCGGCACCGCCTTCACGCTGCAAGTGCAAGCGAAGGATTTCGAGCGCGGCGTCGAGCTGCTGGCCGAGGGTCTGCTCCACCCGGCTTTCCCGGCCAGCGGGTTCGCGGTGATCAAAACCGCCGAGACGCAGGCGGTCACCGTGATGAACCAGCTGCCCAAGACCAAAGCCGATCTCGCGCAGCGGCGCGCGCTCTACCCGCCCGGCGACCCGCGCCGGCGCGACGTGACCGCGCGGACCGTGGGCGCGATCACGCTGGCCGACGTGAAGAGTTACTACCACAGCGCGTACCGGCCCGATCAGACGACCATCGCGGTCGTCGGCGACGTCGCGCCCGAACGGGCTGGGGCGGTGCTCGAGAAATACTTCGGCCCCTGGACGGCGGCCGGCCCGCGGCCGACGTTCCGCTATCCGGCGCTGCCCCACAGCGCCGGGCAAGCGCGGACCGTCACGGTGAAGTCGGCCACCAACGCGCAGTCGGAGGTCACCCTCAAGCAAGTCTTCCGCATGAGCCGGGAGGACGCGGATTACGTGCCGCTGCTGCTTGCGAATACGATCCTCTCGGGCGAGGGAACCGGCTCGCTCCTGTTCGAGGAGCTGCGCACCCGGCGCGGCTATGTCTACAGCACCGACTCGGACCTGCGCGTCGACTCGACCGGCGCCGAGTTCAGCATCAGCTATGCCAGCGACGCGAAGAACGTCGCGCCGGCCAACGCCGCGCTGATCGCGATCGTCAAGCGCTTGCAGACCCACGCTCTGCCGGCGGTCGAGCTGCAGCGCGCCAAAGCGCTCCTGCTGGCGCAGCGGGTGCTCCCGCTCGACAGCTACACCGGGGTCGCGGACGACATGCTGTCCGGCTCCAAGGTCGGGCTCGCCTTCACCGGCAGCGAGCAGTACTTCTGGGACGCGCTCCTGCGCACGACGCCCGCGCAAGTACAGCACGCCCTGCACCGTATCGACGCCGACCACTTCCTGCGGGTGATCGTCGAACCCGACAAGTGACGTGACGCCGCGGTAACACCGCGGCAATCACGGCGTGGGACGATCCCGAGCATGCACCGCATCGCCCGGGACCCGTCCGCGTGAACTCCAAGCTCACCACCGGCTTCGCGGTCGCGGTGCTCGGGGTGGTCGCGATCCTGATCGTGCCGCTGCCGCCGCCGGTGCTCGACGCGCTCCTCGCGCTCAACATCTTCGGCTCGGCGCTGGTGCTGCTGATCTCGCTGCGGGTCGAGGAGCCGCTGGAGTTCTCGGCCTTCGCGCCCTCGCTGCTGCTGGCGACGCTGTTCCGGCTCTCGCTCGACGTCAGCGCCACCCGGCTGATCCTGACCCAGGGCCACGAGGCCGACGGGGTCGGCGCGCTGATCCCGGCCTTCGGGCAGTTCGTCGTGCGCGGCAACGTGGTGGTCGGGCTGATCGTGTTCGCGATCCTGATCACGATCCAGTTCGTGGTGATCGCCAACGGCGCGCAGCGCGTGGCCGAGGTCTGCGCGCGCTTCACGCTCGACGCGATGCCCGGCAAGCAGATGGCGGTCGACGCCGACCTGCACGCCGGCATGCTCGACGCGCGCACCGCGCGGGCCAAGCGCGCCCGGGTCCAGCGCGAGGCCGACTTCTACGCCGCGATGGACGGCGCCGGCAAGTTCGTCAAGGGCGACGCCGTCGCGGCGCTGGTGATCGTGGTGCTCAACCTGCTCGGCGGCATCGTCGTCGGCACGCTCTACCACGGCATGCCGCCGCTCGAAGCGGTCGAGACGTTCGCCATCTTGTCGATCGGCAACGCGCTGCTGACCACCCTGCCGGCGTTCCTGATCTCGACCGCGATGGGGATGATGGTGACCCGCGTCGCGGGCGAGGGCGCGCTCGGCGTCGACCTGGCCGCGCAGCTGCTGGCCCGGCCGGACGTGCTGCGCGTCGCGGCGGTGCTCGTCTTCGCGCTGGCGTTCGTGCCGGCGTTTCCGGCGCCGCTGTTCGCGACCATCGGCATCGCCGCGTTCGGCGCCGCGCTGCTGGCCGAGCGCAAGCAGAAGCAGCTCGCCGCGGGCGCGCGCGCCGCGCACGAGCAGCGCCGGCGCGAGGCGGTGCGCCGCCCGGAGAACGCCTTCGGGCTGGTCGGCGTGGACGCGCTCTCGATCGACGTCGGCGCCGATCTCTACCCGCTGCTGGCCGAGCCGAACTGCGAGGCGCTGCTCGACCGGGTCGGCGACGTGCGGCGCGCGCTGGCGGCCGAGATCGGCATCGTGATCCCCGGCGTGCGCCTGCGCGACGACCCGCTGCGCGATCCGGCCACGTACGGGCTGCGGGTGCGCGACCGCCTCGTGGCCGAGGGGGCGGTGCGGCTGGACCGGCTCGTCGCGGTCGGCGCGCCGGACGTGCTCGACCGCGTCGGCGGTGAGGCGACGACCGAGCCGGTGTACGGCTTGGCCGCGCGCTGGCTCGCGTACGACGAGCGCGAGCGCGCGCAGCGAGCCGGTGCGCTGGTGTTCGACGCCATCTCGATCGTCGGCTCGCACCTCTCCGACACGGTGCGCCGTCACGCGGCGGAGCTGTTCGGCCGGCAAGAGTTCCAGACGCTGGTCGAGCACCTACGCGTGTCCGTGCCGTCGGTGATGAAGGACGTCGGCGGCGACGCGCTGCCGATCGCCGTCGCGCACCGCGCGTTCGGCCACCTGCTGCGCGAGCGCGTCTGGCCGCGCGACCCGGTCGCGGTGTTCGAAGCGCTGACCGACGCCGCCGCGACGACCCGCGACCCGCGCGAGCTGGCCGAAGCCGCGCGCCGCATCGTCGTGCCGCAGCAGCTCCGCCGCGACGGAACGCGGGC
The DNA here is from genome assembly GCA_963784655.1 of Vulcanimicrobiota bacterium. Classification (GTDB taxonomy): domain Bacteria; phylum Vulcanimicrobiota; class Vulcanimicrobiia; order Vulcanimicrobiales; family Vulcanimicrobiaceae; genus Vulcanimicrobium. The sequence goes on along the minus strand of CAWASO010000025.1, from coordinate 127,601 downwards.
ACTGCGGCCGCTGATTCTCGCCCCGGCGTTCGAGGCGGAACTGGGCCGGATGTGGTCGCCGGACGGCGGCCTGGCGCCGGATGCGCGCACCGCGGTCCACGTCCGCGAAGCCGTCGCGCGCTATCTCGCGGAGGCGCCCGGCCCGCACGCGCTCGTCGTCACCGCACCGCTGCGCCCGCTGCTGGCGGAGTTCCTCGAGCGAACCGCACCGGGCGTTTCGGTATACGCCTACGCGGAGCTGCCGCCCGAAGTGCTCATCGAGCCGGTCGCCGTCGTCGCCGAACCAGCCGCCCTCACGAAAGCGTGACGCCCGTGTCTCACGAACTCACCGTAGCTGCCGCGGCGTTCTAGCGCCATCTGTCGAAATGAACGCGCCATATGGTCTACTGAAGGCATGCAGCCGAAGCGATCGTATCCTCGATTCTCGGCCTCGTCCGTGCGCACCGTGCAGCGGCCGCGACGTCAGCCGCACGACGCTTCGAGCGCGACGAGTCCGACCGGCTCGTGCGTCGCCCGGCTGTACGCCTTCGCCGAGGACGTTCTGGGCTCGCGCGCCGCGGCCGAGACCTGGATGCGCACGCCGAACCGCGCGCTGGACGGAGCGCGCCCCGTCGACGACCAGACCGAGATCGCGGCCCGCGAAGTCGAAGACCTGCTCGGCCGCATTCGCCACGGCATCTTCGCCTGAGGGCTTAGCCCCGCCGCTCGGGAACATGAGACCGATGTTTCCGGCACTCGGCTCGCTCCTGGCCAAATCGGTCGCTCCCGCGGTCGCGGAGCAGCTCGCGCGGCACGGCGTGCAAGCGCTCCAGGTTCGGCTGCGGCGGGACCCGTCGCTCGCGCCCGCGACGTCGGCCGAGATCGTCGCCGCGGTGAACCACTACAACGCCACCCCCGAGCGCACGTGGACGCGCGAGCGGCTGTTCGAGTTCATCGCGTTCTTCGTCAGCGCGGACGAGGGCGGTGCGATCGGCTGGATCGAGGCGCCGGGGCGGATCGCGGACTACGTGCTGCGCGGCCCGCGCCCCGGCGAAGACTCCGCAGACCGCGCCACCGTGGCCGCGGCTTTGGAGAGCGAGATGGAAGCCGTGCGAGAGCTGATGGCGCGCTATCTCGAACTACTCGCGGCGCAGCCCGTACCAACCCAGTTGACATCGGTAACGTCCGAACTCAATCCCGACCCTTCGTCCGTACAGCGGACGGAGGCGGATCTCGTGCCGAGCGGCGAGCCCAAGCCCAGCGAGCCGGTCGCCGACCCGGCGCACGCGCGGCTCAACGACCTGCTCGCGCGGGTCACGAAGCCGGCCGGGGCCGCGCTCTCGCAGGCACGCGAGCAGGCCCGCCGGGTCAACGAAAAGGCGCGCCGGGCAAGCGAGGCGCGCAAGGCGCGGGCGCTGGTCGCCCAATCGCTCAAGCTGCTGCACGCCGGGGGCGTCGGGCTGGCGCAAGCCGAGGCGTACCTGCTGCGCAAGGGCTACCCAGCCGAGGTGGTGCGCGCCGTCGTCTCGGACCGCATTCACTCGGGTTGAGCAGGTCCCGGGGGAGCCCACGCGTCGCGGGGCCGGGGTCGTGCGTCCGGTTCGCGAAGACCCCGGCATGAGCACGACGACGGAGACCGGCTCGGTCCGCATCACCGGGATCGATCTGAGCGGCTACATGACCAAAGACTACGACCGCGCGATGGCGTTCTACGGCGGCGTCCTCGGGCTGGAACCGACGAAGGTGTATCCCGGCGGCGCGGGCGCCGAGTTCGAGCTCGCGGACGGCACGACATTCGGCCTGTGGAACCCCGGCGACACGATGCCGTTCCGCCCGGCGAGCGGGCTGCTCTTCGCCGTCGAGGACCTCGACGCGGCCAAGGCCGCCCTCAAAGCGCACGGGGTGCCGATCACGATGGAGCACGAGAGCGAGATCTGCTTCATGGCGATGTGCGACGACCCCGACGGCAACGCGGTGGTCCTGCACAAGCGCAAGCCCGGCAACGACTGAGCCTGGGTGCAACATCCCAACGACGGCTCGGTACGACGCGGGGTGAACGCGTTGCCGGCCGAGGCGGAGACGCTCGTAGCGCGGATCGAGAGCCTGCTGGCGCAAGCCGAGCCGCTGCTCGCGACCGGCGCGGGCGGCGAGGAAGCGGGCTACGCGCTCCGCGAGACCGAGCGGCGCTACCTGCCCGACACGGTCCGGGCCTACGCCGACATCCCGCCCGCCCGGCGCGACGCGGCGGCGGCCGAGATGCTGGTCGAGCAGCTCCGCCTGCTCGAGCGCGCCACCGCCCAGCGCCTCGCCGCGCTGAGCGAGAGCGCGCAGACGGCGCTGGCCGCCAACGGCGCGTTCCTGACCGAGCGTTTCGGCGCGCTCGACACGCTGCCCGACGCCTCGGGGCTGGAGATCGCGCCGGCCGAGTCGCCGCCCGCGCTCGCTCGTCCGCCGCATGCTCGAGAAGCTCGAAGCCGAGGCCGGCCCCGCCCCCGCGCGCGCTGCTCGAACGGGCCGGGGTGCGCTTCGCGCAGGCCTTCCCGGCCCTGGCCCAGGTCAAGCGCGGCGGCTTCCTCGGGCGCGGCCCGGTCGAGGCGGTCTCGCTCGACGTTCCGCGCCCCAGCGACGTGCTGCGCTACAGCCTCGCCCGCACCCCGCACGGCGGGGTCGAGGCGACCGTGACGCGCTACCTGCGCGGGATCAAGAACAAGACGCTCGCGGTCGACATCGGCGAGTGGACGCGCGGGCTGATCGACGACCTGGGCGCCTACAGCGAACGCGACCGCGCGACGCGCGACGCTCTCACCCGGCTCTTCTAGGAGAATCCATGAGCTTCTTCGGCATCGGCCGCCAGCAACAGCAGCAGCAGACCAACGTCCGCACCACCGCGGGCGGGGTCCCGGTCGACGCCGTCTCGCGCTTGCGCCGGATGCGCGGCGAGGGCGGCGCGCCGCTGTTCACCAGCGACCTCTCGGTCTCGGAGTTCGTGCTGCTCGAGCAGATGGGATGGCGCCCGCTGGGCCTGGTGCTGGGCAGCTCGATCTACCACGTCGGCATCCAGTACGGCAACTTCTACCAGAACCAAGAGCTGAACTACCTCACCGCGGCGATGTACGAGGCGCGCGAGCTGGCGATGTCGCGCATGGAAGAAGAAGCCGACGTGCTGGGCGCGGACGGCGTGGTCGGCGTGCGGCTCGAGGTCGGCGGCTACGCTTGGGCCGAGAACGCGCTGGAGTTCACCGCGGTCGGCACGGCGGTGAAAGCGCCGGGCAACGACTCGTGGCGCACCAAGGACAACAAGCCGTTCACCTCCGACTTCAGCGTTCAGGATTTCTATAAATTGGTGTCGTCGACGGGCTACATTCCGCGCGAGCTGGTGCTGGGCAACTGCGTGTACCACATCGCGCACCAGGGCTTCTTGCAGTCGATGGCGACCCTGGGCAACAACATCGAGCTCAACAACTACACCGAGGCGATCTACGACGCGCGCGAGCTGGCGATGGGCCGGATGCAGGCCGAGGCCGAGTCGCACGGCGCGGACGGCATCGTCGGGATGCAGATCGTCGAGAAGACGCACATCTGGAGCCCGCACGTGATCGAGTTCATGGCGATCGGCACCTCGGTCGAGAAGCGCGGCGAGCCCAAGTCCGTGCCGCTCACGTTCCAAGTCGGGCTCAACGACTAGCGCGATGGAAGGCTTCGGGGAGCTGCTCGGCGGTCTGGCCGAGGGTCTGGGCCTGTTCGGCGAGGCGCGCGAGAAGATGCGCGAAGCGACCTCGCCGTCGGCGGCCGAGGGCGGCGAGGCGGCTTTCGTCGATTCGACGCGCTACCTCGTCGGCGGACCGCGCGAACTCAACATCAACGACATCTAGTGGGTTCGCGTTGCCGCGAACCCGTCGCGTTCGGCCTGCGGCCGATCCGCCCGTGAGAAAAGGATAGCGATGTCCGCCGACGACCAGCTCCAGCCGCCGATGCTCACCCCGCCCGAACCGGTCGCGGCGGTGGCGGTTTCCGATGCCATCGGCAAGGTGCCGATCCCGCCCGAGGCGCGCACCAAGCTCGACGACCAGGTGACCACGCTGGCCAAGGAGCTGGCCACGCTGGCGCCCGAGAGCGACGGCTTCAAGGAGCGCGTGCGCGCGCTCGAGACGCTGGGCAACGACGAGATCGCGCGCTCGTCGAGCGTCTCGGGCCGGCTGCTGGAGCGGCCGACGCGCGCGATGGGCAGCCTGACCGGCGAGGCGCCCGTCGCCAAGACGCTGCTCGAGCTGCGCAGCACGGTCGAGAAGCTCGACCCCTCGCGTCAGGGCGACCTGTTCGCGCCGGCCAAGAAGCTGATGGGCATCCTGCCGTTCGGCAACAAGCTGCGCGACTATTTCCGCGGCTACGAATCGTCGCAGTCGCACCTCAACGCGATCATCGAGAGCCTGCGCCGCTCCAAGGACGAGCTGCTGCGCGACAACGCCGCGATCGAAGTCGAGAAGACGAACATGTGGGCGCTGATGGGCGAGCTCGAAAAGCACGGCTACCTCGCCCGCGCGCTGGGCGACGCGATCGAGCGCGAGGTCCAGACGCTGCAGACCACCGACCCCGAGCGCGCCCGCGTGCTGCAGGAAGAGCCGCTGTTCGCCGCGCGCCAGAAGCAGCAGGACATCGCGACCCAGCTCGCCGTCAACGTGCAGGGCTACATGGCGCTCGACCTGATCAAGCGCAACAACAGCGAGCTGGCCAAGGGCGTCGACCGCGCCACCACCACGACGGTCGCAGCGCTCAAGACCGCGATCGTGATCGCCCAGGCGCTGGGCCAGCAGAAGCTCGTGCTCGACCAGATCACGGCGATGAACTCCACCACCTCGGACCTGATCGTCGGCAACTCCAAGCTGCTGCGCGACAACGCGACGCGGATCGGCCAGGTCGCGACCAACTCGACGATCGACGTCGAGAAGCTCAAGCTGGCCTTCGCCAACGTGCGCGCGACGATCGACTCGATGGCCGACTACCGCATCAAGGCCCTCTCGTCGATGGAGACGACGGTGAACGCGCTGGGCGACGAGGTCGGCAAGGCCAAGACGCTACCTCGACAAGCGGCGCGAGGTCACCGCCCTGCCGGCCGCCGGCGTCACCCCGCCCGCGCTGGGATCGTAGTACGCCCGTGCCAGCGCGGCGGTGCGCCCGCGGCTGAGCTCGTCGGACGGGCTGCCACCCAGCTGGCACGGTGTTGCGTGCATCATCGTCGTATCATGACGGCGATGGGTGACGCGTGCGGCTGATCGACGGCGAGGTCGTCTACTCCAGCTCGGATCTGAACGACTACCTCGCCTGCGCGCAGCGCATCGCGCTGGGCCTGCGCGCGCTGGCCCGCAACGAGCCGGTGGCGAGCGACGACCCGACGCTGGAGCTGATCGCGCACAAGGGGCAGCAGCACGAGCGGGCGGAGCTGGCCCGGCTCGAAGCGGCCGGCGTGCGCGTGGTGCGCATCGACGAGGGCGACGCGTCGCTGCGCTCGTTCCGCGCCGCGGTCGCGGCGACGCGGGCCGCGATGGAAGCGGGCGCCGAGGCGATCTACCAGGGCGCATTTCACGACGGGGCGTGGGCGGGTCGCGCCGATTTCTTGATCCGCGTGGACCATCCGAGCGCGCTCGGTGCATGGTCTTACGACATCGCCGACGCGAAGCTGGCCGTCTCGGAGAAGGCCAGCTTTTTAGTCCAGCTCTGCGTCTACGCCGACCTGATCGCGGCGGTGCAGGGCGTGCTGCCGCGCTCGATCCGCGCGCTGCTCGGGGACGGGCGCGAGGTGCGCTACGATCCGGCCCGCTACGTCGCCTACGTGCGGCTGGCGCGCGAGCGCTTCGAGCGCCGGATCGCCTCGCTCGACCCGGGCGATCGTCCCGGAGCGGGTGAGCGCCTGCGACGGCTGCGTGTGGTTCGAGCGCTGCGACGAGCAGCGCCGCAACGTCGACCACCTGTCGTTCGTGGCCGGCATCCGGCGCGCGCAGATCGCGCGCCTGGACGGCGCCGGCCTGACCACGCTGGCCGCGCTGGCGCAAGCGCCCGACGCCGGCAAGCCGGCGCGCATGAGCGGGCCGACCTTCGCCGCGCTGCGCAAGCAGGCCGCGCTCCAGCTCGACGCAGCGGCTGACCGGCGTCGCCGCGCTACGAGCTGCTCGAGCCGCGCGAGCGGACCGGCTTCGCCGCGCTGCCCGAGCCCGCGCACGGCGACGTCTACTTCGACATCGAGGGCGACCCGCTGTACGAGCCGGGCCGCACGCTGGAGTACCTGCTCGGCGCGTACGTCCACGACGCGCAAGGGCCGCGCTACCGGCCGTTCTGGGGCGAGACGCGGGCGCGGCGAACGGGCCGCCTTCGAGGCGTTCGTCGACTGGCTGGGCGAGCACCGCCGCGCGCACCCGGGCGCGCACGTCTACCACTACGGGCCGTACGACAAGATCGCGCTGCGGCGGCTGGCGATGCAGCACGGCACGCGCGAGGACGCCGTCGACGACCTGCTGCGCGGCGAGGTGCTGGTCGACTTGTACCACGTCGTGCGCGGCGGGCTGGTGCAGTCGCACGAGAGCTACTCGATCAAGAAGCTCGAGCGGTTCTACCACTTCCGCCGCACGGCCGAGATCCGGCGCGGCGACCTGTCGCATCCTCGCGTTCGAGCAGTACCTGGTCGACCGCGACCCGGCCCGCCGCGCCGCGCTCGTCGCGTACAACGAGGAGGATTGCTTCTCGACCCGGCTGCTGCACGAGTGGCTGCTGCACGTCCGGCGCGAGGCCGAGACGGCGTTCGGCGTGCCGGTCGCCGCGCGCGCCGAGGAGCCGCCCCGGCCGCAGTCGCCCGCGGCCTTGGCCGAAGCGGAAGAGCTCGACGCGCTGCAGCGCGCGCTGCTGGAGCGGACGACCGACGCGGCCGCGCACCGCCGGCTCGCGCACCTGCTGGCCTACCACCGGCGCGAGGACAAGCCGGTCTGGTGGGCCTACTTCGACCGCCTCGACCGCGAGGGCGCGTACGACGCGGTCGACGAGGACACCGAGGCGCTGGGCGGGATGGAGCTCTGCGCCGAGATCGCAGCCGAGCCCGACCCGGCGGCGAAGCGGCGCGGCGGCAACCTGATCTACACCTACCGCTACCCGCGCCAGCAGCACAAGCTGGGCAAGAAGCCGGTCGATCCGGTGACGCGCAAGTCCGGCGGCGAGGTCGTCTCGATCGACGACGAGGCGCGCCTGATCCGGCTCAAGCGCAACCCGGCCGCACCGCACCCGCGCACGCTGATCCCCGGTCCGCCGATCAACACCGACGAGCAGAAGAACGCGCTGCGCCGCTTCGCCCGCGCGGTGCTCGACGGGAGCGCGCACGAGCGCTATCCCGCCGCCTGGGACTTGCTGCGCGCCCAAGCGCCGCGCATCCGCGGCCTGCTGCCCGGCGCGCGCGTGCAGCCCGCCCTGCGCCCCGGCGCCGAAGCGATCGCGCCGGCGGACGTCGCGGCGCTGGCGCGCGAGCTCGACCGCTCGACGCTGGTCGTCCAGGGCCCGCCCGGCACCGGCAAGACGTTCACCGGCGCGCACGTCATCGCGGACTTGCTCGCGCAGGGCAAGCGCGTCGGCGTCACCTCGACCGGCCACCACGCGATCCACAACCTGCTCCACGCGGTCGAAGCGGTGGTCACCGAGCGCGGCCGCGCGTTCCGCGGGGTGAAGAAGTGCACGGGTCCGGACTCGCAGTACGCCTCGCGGCTGGCCGCGCCGTTCGTCGAGTGCCGGACCGAGAACGAAGCGTTCGGGGAGTTCGACCTGGTCGCCGGAACGGCGTGGCTGTTCACCCGCGACGACCTCGCCCCGCTCGACGTGCTGGTGATCGACGAGGCCGGCCAGGTCGCGCTCGCCGACGCGCTCGCGATGGCGACCAGCGCCGCCTCGGTGGTGCTGCTGGGCGACCCGCTGCAGCTCGCCCAGGTCTCGCTGGCCGAGCACCCCGAGGGCGCCGGCGCCTCCGTGCTCGACCACCTGCTCGCCGCGGCCGAGCGCGAGCACGACGCGCGCCAGCCCGCCGCGGCGGCGGCCGACGGGACCGTGCCCGAGGACCGCGGCGTCTTCCTCGACCGCAGCTTCCGCATGCACCCCGAGCTGTGCGAGTTCATCTCGGAGATGGTCTACGGCGGGCGGCTGCACGCCGCGTCGTCGTGCGAGCGGCAGCGGGTCGACGCCGCCTGGTTCGCCGGGGCCGGCTTGCGCTACGTCCCGGTCGAGCACGCCGGCAATGCCCAGTCCTCGCCCGAGGAGGTCGAGGCGGTGGTCGAGATCGTGGCCGGGCTGGTCGGCGGCACGTTCACCGCCCGCGACGGCGCGACGCGCCCGCTCGGCTTGGCGGACATCCTGGTCGTCTCGCCCTACAACGCCCAGGTCGCGCTGCTCAAGCGCGCTCTGCGAGCCCGCTTCGGGACGGACGCGCGGGTCGGCACGGTCGACAAGTTCCAGGGCCAGGAGGCCCCGGCGGTGATCTACAGCCTGGCCGCGTCCAGCGCCGAGGACGCCCCGCGCGGAGCGGACTTCCTGCTCGAGGAGAACCGCTTCAACGTCGCGGTCTCGCGCGGCCGGGCGCTGGCCGTGCTGGTCTGCTCGCCGCGCATCCTCGAGACCCGCTGCACGGGGGTCGGCCAGGTCCGCGCGGTGGCCGCCTTCTGCGCCTTCGCCCGCCACGCCGAGCGGTCGGCCGAGCGCCGGCTGCCCGAGCCGGTGGGCTAGCTCGAGCCGTTGCGGGCCAGGCCGGCGCAGCGCGCGCAGCGGCCGCTGACCACCAGGAACGCGTCGACCCCGCTGTAGCGGTTGTCGCGGGCGAGCGCCAGGGCGAGCGCGCCGGCCTCGGGGGCGGGCACGTTGACCACTTCCGCGCAGCCCAGGCAGACCAGGTGGTGGTGCTTGTCGAGCGCCGCTTCGTAGCGGGCGGCGCCGCCGAAGGTGAAGATTTGCACCAGCCCGATCCCGCGCAGGATGTCCAAGGTCCGGTAGATCGTGCCCAGGCTGACCGCCGGGAGCTCGGCCCGGACCCGCTCGTGGATGGCCTCCGCGGTCATGTGGGCGCCGTCCTCGAGGGCGCGCAGGATCGCGGCGCGCTGCTTCGTGAGGCGGTAGCGCGTCTGGAGGAGTCCTGCATCGACACCCTTGGAGTCGGCCACCGTGACGCCCCCGAAGGAGGTCCGTCCTCGCTCCCGCTGCGGGTCGGACGAGCTTTGCGCGTTTGACGCTGTTCGGGCCCCATGCTACGATCCGGAAGTTCTCCCCTTCCCTCGGAATCCGGTATGTGGAATAAGCTCAAGAGGCCGCTTCAAGCGGTCCTTCTCTTGGTTCTGGTCGGCCTGTGCATCTGGGCCATCGTCCCGGTGCAGCAGAAGATCCACCTCGGCCTCGATCTCCAAGGCGGCGCACGTGTGCTGCTTCAGCTCACGCCGACCAAAGAGGTCCCGAAGATAACTTCGGAGGTCCAGAACCAGGTCGAGCAAGTCATCCAGAACCGCGTCAACGGCCTGGGCGTCGCCGAGCCGGTCATCACCAAGGTGGGCACCGATAAGCTGCTGGTCGAGTTACCGGCGGTCAAGAATGCCGACGCCGCGGTGAACCAGCTCAAAGAGGTGGCCGTCCTCGAGTTCAAGATCGTGCCGCCGCAGGTCAGCGCCCGCGCGCGGGCCGACAAGAAGTACGCCAACGACCCCAACGGCGCGTACAAGGATTCGGGCAAGGTCGTCTACAGCGGCGCCGAGCTCAAGAGCGCGTCGGCCGGCTTCAGCCAGACCGGCAGCGAGCCGCAGGTCGACTTCGTCAACAAGAACGCCAAGAAGTTCGCCGAGCTGACCCGCGACAACATGGGCAAGCTGCTGGGCATCTTCCTCGACAAGAAGTTCGTCTCCGACGCGACGATCGAGGGCATCATCTCCGACCAGGGGATGATCCACGGCCAGTTCACGGAAGATCAGGTCGCGACGCTCGCCAACGAGCTCAACGCGGGCGCGCTGCCCGTGCCGACCAACGTGATCGAGAAGGACGACATCGGCGCCACGCTGGGCAAGGAAGACTTGCAGAAGTCGCTGGTCGCCTCGATCGCCGGCCTGGCGCTGGTGCTGCTCTTCATGGCGTCGTTCTACCGCCTGCCCGGCATCCTGGCCGACCTCGCGCTGATCGTCTACGTGCTGATGCTGCTCGCGCTGCTCTCGTTCGCGCACGCGGTGCTCACGCTGCCCGGCATCGCGGGCTTCGTGCTCTCGATCGGTATGGCGGTCGACGCCAACGTCCTGATCTTCGAGCGCCTCAAGGAAGAGCTGTGGGCCGGCAAGTCGCTCCGCACCGCGGTGAAGATCGGCTTCAAGCGCGCCTACACCTCGGTGTTCGACTCGCACTTCACGATCATCGTCGGCGCGGGCGTGCTGTATCTTGCTGGGCACCGGCACGGTCAAGGGCTTCGCCTACACGCTCTTCTGGGGCACCGCGCTCTCGCTGTTCACCGCGGTCTTCGTGACCCGGTTCCTGGTCGACGTGGTGGTCGAAAACAACCTGGCCACGTCCAAGTCCGCCTACGGCGCGGGCGGCAACGTGAGCCCCGCGGAGGTTCGTACCTAAGATGTTCTTCCGCCGCCTCAACTGGAACGTCGTCGGCTGGTTCCGCACCGTCTCGGCGATCTCGTACGTCCTGATCGGCCTGGGCCTGGCCTTCATGGCCTGGAACTGGATCCACACCGGCTCGCCGCTGCGCCTGGGGCTGTCCTTCACCGGCGGCACCGACGCCACGATCCGCTACACCGCAGCCGGTCGACAAGAACAAGATCGTCGCCGCGCTGGCGACCGTCGGCGTCACCGACGCCAAGATCAACACGCTCTCCAAAGCCGGTGAGCCGGTCGGCGAGCGCTGGACGATCGAGACGCAAAAAGACTTCGGCAACGACTCCTCGCCGCTCAAGAACGCGCTCGCGACGGTCGGCCCGGTCGACCCGACGGTGCACTCGGTCTCGACCGGTCGGCCCGTCGCTCTCGCACGAGTACCTGTTCAACGCCCTCAAGGCGCTGGTGATCGCGATCGCGATCCAGTTCCTCTACATCGCGTTCCGCTTCGGCTGGAACCTGATCTTCGGCTGGGTCTGCGTGGTCGCGCTGGTGCGCGACTCGCTGATGATGATCGGCATCTACGCGATCGCCGGAAAGCGGGTGGACGACGCCTTTCTGGCCGCCGTGCTGACCGTGGTCGGCTACTCGGTCATGGACACGATCGTCATCCTGGACCGAATTCGCGAGAACGTGCGCGTCATGGACGGCAAGCCGTTCGACCAGATCGTCAACACCTCGATCCTGCAGACGATGACGCGCTCGGTCAACACCCTGGCGACGGTCGTCATCACGCTCGTCGCGCTGCTGGCCTTCGGCGGCGCCTCGCTGCAGAACTTCGCCTTCGCGCTGCTGGTCGGCATCTGCTCGGGCGGCTACCACTCGATCTTCTACTCCGCTCCGCTGGTCGCGGTGCTGCAGAAGCGCTCGAGCCAGCGGGCCGTGTTCCGCCGCTCGTCGCGCGAGCTGCAGGCGCCGCGCACCGTCGCCCAGGCCCGCTCGCAGGCGAGCGGCGCGGCGGCGCTGCGCGACCGCGAAGAGGTCGCCGCGGCCCGCAAGGCGCGCCGCGAGCGCGAGCGCGACGGGGCCTCGAAGCGGACCACCCAGCCGGCGCGCTACAAGCGCACCCGCCAGGAAGAGATCGACTTCGAGAAGTTCGAGAAGCGCAACTTCGGCGCCCCGGAACGCCCGCTGCGCGCCGAGGACGCGGAGATCGACCCGCTCGACGCCCAAACCCTCGGCCTCCACGAGGAAGCCGCCGAAATGGGCCACGAGGAGATCCGCCTCAACTTCGGCGACGAGCACGAGCTCGGCAACGGCGTGCACGCCGACGAGCCGGCGCCGGTCGTCCCCGAGCGCAAGCCCAACCTCTAGCGGATGGCGCGGGACCTCCCGCCGCCCACCCCGTCGGAAGCCGCCTTCGAGCGGCTCCTGGCGGGCTTCGGAGCGCCCCCCGCGTCCGGCAGCGAGCTGCCGCCGGACGCGCGCGCGTTTCTGGCCGACCTCTACGCCCGCAAGGCCGAGTTCCTCGACCGCGACCCGTACGCCAGCATCGGCGAGGCGGTCGCCTTCAACACCAAGGTGGTCGGGGTCAGCTTCGAGGGCCGCCAGGACGTCGCGGCGGGCTTGCGCGAGGGCGCGGCGCTGCAGCTGCGCCGCGATCCCGCCAACGCCTACGACCCCAACGCGATCGGCGTGTTCTTCGGGACGCTGCAGATCGGCTTTCTGCGCAAGCCCATCGCGGCCCGGATCGCGCCCAACATCGACGACGGCGCGCGCTACAGCGCGCACGTGACGGCCGTCACCGGCGGCGGCGGGCGCTCGTTCGGGATCAACATCTACGTCACGCGCGAACCGCCCGCGGCGCTGGGCGCGCCGTCGCGCCGCGGCGTCACCGACCGCGCGGCGGTGCTGCACGCGCTGATCGGCGAGCGGCCGCTGCGCGACGCGCAGCTGGCGGTGCTCGAACGGCTCGACATCGGCCGCAACACGCTCGCGGTGCTGGGCACCGGGCGCGGCAAATCGCTCTGCTTCCAGTACCCCGCGGCGGTGCGCGCGCTCGAGCGGGGCGAGAAGACGGTCGTGCTCTACCCGCTGCGCGCGCTGGCCAACGACCAGTACGAAGCGCTGCTGCGGCGCCTGGGGCCGCTGGGCATCCGCATCCACCGCGCCAACGGCGCCATCGACGCGGCCGAGCGCGGCGCGCTCAACGACGCGCTCGACTCGGGCGAGTGGGACGTGATCTGCGCGACGCCCGAGTTCGTGCAGTTCCATCTCGACCGCTTTCGCAACCCGGTCTCGCGCCCGGCGCTGATCGTCGTCGACGAGGCCCACCACCTGGTCGAGTCGACCCATCGCCCGGCGTACCAGCGGGTCGGCGCGGCGATCGAGGCGCTCGGCTCGCCGCAGGTGCTCGCGCTCACCGCGACCGCCGGCGACGATGTCTTCCCCGCCATCCGCGCTGCGCTGAAGATCGAGGCCTGGGTGATCGACCCGACCGTGCGCGACAACCTGCACGTCGTCGACGCGCGCGGCACGACCAACAAGCTGACCTATATCGAGCGCGCGATCGGCGACGGCACCAAAGCGATCGTGTACTGCAACTCGCGCAACGAGGCCACCACGACGGCCGAGAAGCTGCGCGCGAAAGCGGGCGAGGGGATCGCGTTCTACCACGCGGGCGTCGGCAGCGCGGAGCGCGCGCAGGTCGAGCGCTGGTTCCGCGAGGGCGCGATCCGGGTCGTCGTCGCGACCTCCGCGTTCGGCGAGGGAATCGACCTGCCCGACGTGCGGCACGTGTTCCTCTACCACCTCAACTTCGACTTCACCGAGTTCAACCAGCAGGCCGGGCGGGCCGGGCGCGACGGCGCGGAAGCGTCGATCCACCTGCTGTTCGGCGAGCGCGACCGGCGCATCAACGACTTCATCATCGAGCGGGCCGCGCCGACGGTCGAGACGCTGCGCCGGGTCTACGCGGCGATGAAGCGCATGGCGTCGAACGACCTGCTGCACGTGACCTACGCCGACGTCGCCGCCACGCTCGATTTCGACCGCGTCGACGGCTCGACGATCTCGGCCGCGGTGCGCATCTTCGCCGACGCGGGCCTGGTCGAGCTCGGCGAGGACGACGAGGGCCGCTTCGTGCGTTTCCTGAGCGTGAGCGGCAAGGTGGACCTGACCAAGACCGAGCGCTTCGCCGAAGGCCAGGCCGAGCGCGAAGCGTTCGCGCGCTTCTGCGACGTGGTGCTGACCGCGCCGGCCGAGGTGCTCGAGTCGCTCATCGACCGCCCGATCTACCCCAGCGGCGTTCCGCTGGTGCGGTAGCGATGGCGGACCGGGCGGGTGCGGTCTCGGGGCGAGGGGTGCTGCTGCTGGCGGCGGCGGCCGGCGTCGCCGTGGCCAACATCTACTACGTGCAGCCGCTGCTGCAGCTCATCGCGGACGACTTCCACGCTTCGGCGCGCAGCGTCGGGCTGGTCGCGGTCATGATGCAGCTCGGGTACGCGGTCGGCATCCTGGCCTTCGTCCCGCTGGGCGACATCGTTCAGCCGCGCCGGCTGCTGACGATCATGTTCACGGCGGTGACGGTGATGCTGGCCTGCGGCGCGCTCGCGCCCGGCGTCGCGGCGCTCGCCGCGGCGACGCTGGCGATCGGCATCTGCACGACCTGCGCGCAGATCCTGATGCCGTTCGCGGCCGACTTCGCGCCCGCGCCGCAGCGCGGCCGGGTGATCGGCACGATCCAGACCGGCCTGCTGGTCGGGATGCTGTTCGCGCGCGTCGGGGGCGGCCTGCTCGGCGCGCACCTCGGCTGGCGCAGCGTGTTCTGGTGCGCCGCGGCCCTGAGCGCGCTCGCCGCGCTGGTGCTGGCGCGCGTGATGCCGCTGCGCCCGGCGCGCGCCGTGCTGGGCTACCGCGACCTGCTGGCGAGCATCGTGGCGCTGGTCGGGCGCCATCCGACCCTGCGCGCCTCGATGGGGCTGGGCGCGATGGCGTTCGCGATCTTCGGCGGCGTCTGGACGGTGCTGGCGTTCCAGGTTCACGACCTGGGCTACGGTGCCGACGTCGTCGGCTACCTCGGCGCGCTCTCGCTGGGCAGCGCGCTGGGCGCGCACCGCTTCGGCATGCTGTGCGACCGGCGCGGCACGCTCTATACCGGCACCTTGGGCTGGCTGCTGCTGCTGCTCGCCTGCGGCGCGTACGCGCTGCTGGGCCACGCGCTGTGGGGCTTGGTGGTGGCGTCGGCGTTCCTGCCGCTGGGCGTGTCGCTGACCCAGATCTCGAACCAGACGCGCATCTTCGCGCTGGACGACACCGCCCGCAGCCGCCTCAACACGGCCTACATGTTCACGATCTTCAGCGGCGGGGCGCTGGGCGCGCTCGGCACGACGCTCGCGTGGCAGCGCGCCGGCTGGAGCGGCGTGTGCGTGCTGCTGCTCGCGTTCGTCGCGGCGATGGCGCCGCTGCTGGCCTGGTACGCGCGCCTGGGGCGCGGCGCCGTGCCGTCGCGCACGCCGGCCGAACTGTCCGATTCGGTGTGACGCTGCGGCGCCCAAGTGTGCGTGCAGCACAATCCGCGCAGGCAGCTTGCCTTCACCGGCTGCGCACGCTATCATGGGCGACCTCGGGCGCCGTGCGCCCGCGCTTCGTCGTCGTGTGAGGAGTGACCGATACATGCTGACCCACGAAACCGACCGAGAACTGATCCCGTCCGGAACCGATACGGTGCGCGATGCGCTCAAGGGCTATCTCGACGGCCCGGTCGTCACGATCGAGCTGACGCCCGAACAGCAGGCCGCGCTGCGCGAGCAGTCGGGCGGGCGCATCGACGCCACGTCCGTCAAGCTGCGCCCGGACATGGACCTGCACGCGTACTTCACCGAAGCCACGCAAGTCGACATGACCGGCTTGAAGACCGCGTACTGGAACCCGCCGAAATCGTCGGCCTGGGTGCTGCCGAACTGAGGGCGGCCGCTCCGCGCCCCGCGCTGGCGAACTTCCTGCGCTATCTGCCCGAGGGCGTCGACCGCTGGGTCGTCGCCTTCGAGCCGGAGCACCACGCCGAGCTGGCGCGCGCGCTGGGCGAACACCTGAACGTCGAGAGCGCGATCGAGCTGGGCTACACCCCGCCCGATCGCGTTCGCGCGCTGGCGCTGGAAAATCTCGCCGACCCGGCGTGCGGGTTCATCGAGTTCGTCGTGGTCGACGGCGAGACGACGCACCGCGGAATCGACTACCGCGAAGCCCTGATGGAGTTCGGCCGCTGGGACGTGGAGCGGGTGAAGCTCTGCTTCGACGTGACCGGCGCCAACTTCGACCTGCTGTTCGGTGACGATCCGTTCGCCGTGCGGGCCGCGTGCGAACGGCTGCGCGAGCGCTTGGCCGATGCGCCGCGCTTGGAGTACCGCTCCGCCGCGGGCAGCGCGCTCGCGCTGGCGCTGCGATCCGGCGCACTGGCGCGTCCACAGCGGCCTCGAGCCCGACGACTACATGCTGCCCAGCGGCGAGATCGAGAACCTGCCGACCGCCGCCGACGGCGAGCTGGTCGTCGACGGCTGGCTGATCGGCACGATCCCGTTCGGGGTGAAGTACGGCCGCATCCGCGCCGGCGACCTGACGCTCACCATGCGCGACGGCGTGATCGTCGGCGTCGCGGGCGACCGCGCTGCGCTGCGCGCCGACGTCGAGGAAGCGCTGACGAACCTGCCCGGCTTGCGCCACGTCGTCGAGCTGGGCTTGGGCCAATCGAGAGCGGTCGCGCGCGCCGCGGCCGTGCACGACGTCGGCTGCGTGTGGCACGAGCGCCACTACGGCCTCCACCTCGGCCTGGGTTCGGCGCTGGTCGAAACGCCCGGCGAGCGCAAGAAGAGCCACCACCACCTCGACCTCATCCAGGCGAGCGGGCAGTTGACCGCGAACGGGCGACCGGTTTTCGACTGGTAGGCAATTCGGCCGATTTGCGGTTGCCCCGAACTGCGCTACGATGTCTGCCCGCAAGGCGATCCGGGTGCGCCGCAGCGCCATCGCGCGATCGACACTTCCGGGCTTTCCGTCGTGGGTGAGGAGTCCCGAACATGCAGACTCGCAAGAAAGACGACACCGCGCGTGAGATGCTGGAGGCCTGGCGCGACGCGCCGGTCGTCACGATCGAGCTCACGCCCGAACAGCAAGCACACTTGGCGGAGCAGACCGGCGGACGTATCGACGCCACCGCGCTCAAGCTGCGCCCGAGCTTGAACCTGCGCGCCTTTCTCTCCGAGGTGGCGGAGGTCGATATGAGCGATCTCGCGACCTCGATCGCGCCGCCGCCCAAGGGCACGGCCTGGGTGGTCACCGGAACGATGTAATCACGACGGTCTCGGACCGTAAGGAGTGTCCCATGCTCGACGATCCCAAAGCGCAGCAGTCGCCCGCGACCGATTCCAAAGGTGCCGCCCGCGAGATGCTCGAGGCCTGGATGTCCGGCCCGGTGGTCGAGATCCAGCTGACGCCCGAGCAGCAAGCGCTGCTGGCGCAGCAGACCGGCGGCCGCATCGACGCGACCTCGCTCAAGCTGCGCCCGAACCTCGACCTCTCGACGTTCCTCTCCGAAGCCACCGACATCGACATGAGCGAGGTGTCGACCGGCTTCGCACCGCCGCCCAAGGGCCAGTACTGGGTGGTCACCGGAACCCAGTAAGTGCTGGCCGAGCGCAGCGCGCTCAGCAACTTCCTGCAGCTGCTGCCGGCCGCCGTCGGCCGCTGGGTGATCGCCTTCGAGCCGGCGCACCACGGCGGTCTGGCGCGCGCGCTGATGCAGCAGGTCGAGGTGGTCGCCGCCATCGAGCTCGGGGTCGATTCACCCGAGCGCGTGCGCGCAATCGCCCAGGAGCTGCGCGCCGATCCGGCTTGCGGCTTCCTGGAGTTCGCGGTCGTCGACGGCGAGCTCACCCATGCGGGCATCGACTACCGCGATGCCCTGATGGGCTTCGGCCGCTGGGACACCGCGCGGGTGAAGCTCTGCTTCGACGTCACCGACCGCAACTTCGCCGAGCTGTTCTCGGAAGACCCGTACGCGGTGCGCGAGCGCTGCCGCGCGCTGCTCGGCTCCGTGGCGGGCGCGACGGCGCTGGAGTACCGCTCCGGCGCGGGTGACGAGGTGCTCTCGCTGCGCTGCGCGCCCGGGAGCTGGCGCGCGCACAGCGGCCTGGAACCCGACGACTACATTCTGCCCAGCGGCGAGATCGAGTGCGTGCCCAGCGCGGTCGACGGCGAGCTGGTCGTCGACGGCTGGATCGTCGGTACGATCCCGTTCGGCATGAAATACGGCCGCGTCCGGCGCGGCGCCGTGCGGCTCGCCATCCGCGCCGGCGTGATCGCCGGGATCAGCGGCGACGGCCGCGCCGAGGACATCGAGCTCTTCCGCGACCTCGAGGCCACGCTGGAGAGCTTGCCGGGACTGCGCCACGTCGTCGAGCTCGGCATCGGCCAGTCGCGCGCCGTCGCGCGCGCGGCGGCGGCGCACGAAGTCGGCTGCCTGTGGCACGAGCGCCACTTCGGGCTCCACCTCGGCCTGGGCGCGGCGCTGATCGAAACGCCGGGCGAGGTGAAGAAGAGCCATCACCACCTCGACCTCATCCTGGCGCATGGAGAACTGAAGGGGGACGGCAGCCCGCTCCTGACCTGGTAGCCGGCCGGCGCGAGCCTCCGATCGGAGCGCTATGCGGTTCCGAGCGCGCTGTCGACTCGATCGGCGCCGACGCGGGCGTAGAACGCGTTGTCGGTCTCGCTGAGGTCGGGCGCCCACGGGTCGCGCTGTTTGGCGGTGGTAGGGAAGTGGACCGTCGGTCCGGCCGCGTCGCCGTAGTCGATGTCGCCGGTGGGCGCGTAGGCGCGGCTTTCGCCGTGCGCGAGCACGGTATCGGCGACGGCGTCGCGCGCGTCCGCGGCGGCGGAGCGAACGCCGTCGGGCAGCCGCGCGTCGCGCGCGAACGTGTCGTAGAGCGCGATCGCGGGGCGATCGGCGCGCCAGGGCAGCGATCGGTCGGTGAAGCGGACCATGCCGTGCACGCTCTTGGCGTCGGCGCGGATCGCACGGGCGACCGCGGGCTGCGCGCTCGCCTCGCGCGCGAGCG
Organism: Vulcanimicrobiota bacterium; assembly: GCA_963784655.1. GTDB lineage: Bacteria > Vulcanimicrobiota > Vulcanimicrobiia > Vulcanimicrobiales > Vulcanimicrobiaceae > Vulcanimicrobium. The sequence continues at coordinate 108,918 of CAWASO010000025.1, read as the reverse complement.
CGCCGTCGAGGCGTTTCACCGCGCGCTCCAGCGAGCCGATCTTGGCCGGGTCGCAGTCGATCACGTCGAACGCCGCGGCCGGCGCGTACGTCTCGCCTTCCACCCGGTAGCGCGCGTGCATGGCGCTTTCGACCAGCCCGCGCGCCATCGCCGCCGGATCGCCGGGGTGCCGCGCGATCGCCTCGGCGGCGGTCGTCGGCACGCCGGGCGCGAGCATCGTCTCGGGCGAGGCGGCGAGATAGCGGACCCCGGCGTGCGAGAGCGCGCTGGCGAAGCCGAGCGTCGCCATCAAGCACTGGTCGGCGAGCACGCCGTCGACGTGCCGGCCGGCGTCCTCGGGGTGCGCGCGTGCGTGCAGCGCGACGCCGTCGGCGATCGCACCCGCCATGTCGTCGGAGCGCATGGCGCCGTACGGGCTCTCGAGCCCGCCGCCGTCGCCGCCGCCGTGGTCGACCAGGTCGATCCAGGTCGCGGCGGCGTGGTTGGTCTGGGCGTCGTCGAGCGTGCGGGCGACGAAGTGCGCCAGTTCCGCGCGCGAGGACGGATTGCGGGCCGGCACGGCGCGGACGTTGCCGGCCACGTCGCCGTCGCGAATGGAATACGATTCGGTGCGCAGGACGTGCGCGGGCAGCGCGAAGTCGCGCCGGGCGGTGAAGTCCTCGACCGTGACGGCGAGGTGCGGATCGCGCGCGCTGGCCGCGAAGGCCTGGTCGATCAGCGGCGCCTGGAGGACGTCGAGGTTGTTCTCGCCGTCGCGGTAGAGCCCGAGTTGGAGCGTGGTGGTTACGTTCATGGTGCTCGTACTCTGCGACGAGCTCGGCCCGCGACAAGGATGGGGCGGAAGCGGCGAGCTCGGGCTAGACGCGCGTTTCCGCTTCGGCGTCGGTCCAGATGCGGCCGATCAGCTCTTTGGCGAACTTCGCCGCGACGGTCGCGGTGTTGCCGCGGAAGTCTTCGTCGGGGTTGAGCTCGACGACGTCCGCGCCGACGACGCGGCCGGGGATCCGGGCGATGACGCCGAGCACTTCGCGCACGGTCAGGCCGCCCGGCTCGCGGTGCGACACGCCCGGCGCGAACGCCGGATCGAGCGTGTCCATGTCGATCGTCACGTAGACCGGGCCGTCGGGCAGCGCCGCGACCGCCTCGGCCAGCCGGTCGGGAGCGAACGCCGCGACACCGTAGCGCTCGACCACCGCGCGCTGCTTGGCCGACATGGTGCGGATGCCGATTTGCACCAGGCGCCGGATCGGTGTCGATTCCAGGATGCGCGCGAACGGGCTGGCGTGCGAGAGCGGGTTCCCCTCGAAGTCGGGATAAAGATCGGGGTGCGCGTCGAAGTGTACCAGGCTCAGGCCGGGAAACGCGGCCGCGTACGCGCGCACGATCGGGTAGGTGATCGAGTGGTCGCCGCCGAGCGAGACGACGCGGTCGCCGCGCTCGAGCAGCGTCGCGATCGCGCGCTCGATCAGCGCGAGATCGGCGGGGCTTTCTTCGACCGGCACGTCGCCGGCGTCGAACATCACGCCCGCGGCGCTCAGGTCGAGCTCGGCCTCGGTGAAGCTGTTGCCCGACGGGCTGGCGAGCGCGGCGCGAATCGCGGCGGGCGCCTTCGCCGGCCCGCGCAGGAACGACGAATTCGAGTCCGTCGGAACGCCCAGGATGCCCACCATCGCCATGCCGTCCCTGTTCGCACGTGCGAGCCGATGATCCGGTCCGCCCCTTCCCGGGGCGCCGCCGGCGTGGTTACATGGGGCGGTGAAAGTCTCCGCAGGCTCCCGTATCGTCGAGGTCGAGATCGTCGCCGCGTTCACCCGTGACGGGGCCGGCGGCAACCTCGCCGGGGTGGTCCTCGATGCCGAGTCGCTCGGACACGAGGAGCGCCAGCGCGTCGCGACCGCGGTCGATCTGTCCGAGACGGCCTTCGTGGAGGCCAAGGGCGCGGGGGTGTTCGAGGTCGCCTTCTACACCCGCAACCGTCAGATCGCCGACTGCGGCCACGCCACCGTGGCGACCTTCGGGCTGCTGGCCCGGCGCGGCGCGATTCCGGGCGGCCGCGCGGTGAAGCGGCTGCCGGGCGGCGACCAGGCGATGCGGATCGAGGGCGAGCGCGTCTTCATGGAGCAGGCCCGCGCGACCGTGCGGCCCTACGCCTCGGCCGAAGAAGTGGCGCCGCTGCTGGGCCTCGCGCCGGCCGACGTGCTGGCGCCGCCGGTGATGACCGAGAACTCGGTCCGCTTCGTCCACGTCTCGACCTCGCGCGCGGCGCTGGCGCGCATCGCGCCAGACCACGCCGCGGTCGCCGCGTTCACCGACCCGCCCGACGCGATCGGGATCTACGTCACCGCGCCCGGCGCCGACGGGTACGCGGCGACGGCGCGGATGTTCGGCGCCGGCTACGGCATCCCGGAGGAGCCCGCGACGGGCCTGGGGGCCGGCTCGTTCGGCGCGCTGCTCGCCGGCGCCGCGCCGCGGGGCGAGTACCGCGTCGAGCAGGGCGCGATCGGGCCCGCGCCCTCGCCCAGCGAACTGCTCGTCCGGGTCGAGCCCGACCGGGTGGTCGTCGGCGGCACGACCGCGCTCTTGCGCACGAAGCGGGTCGACCTCGCCGATGCAGGCTGAGCGCGGGCGGCTCGCCGCGCCGCCGGCCGGCTTCCGCCCGCTGGGCCCGGTGCCGTTCGTGCACGAGGTGATCTTGGAGCACTGCGCCGCGCAGCCCGAGGCGGCCGCGGTCGGCTGCGCGGGGGCGATGCTGTCGTACGGCGAGCTGGCGGCGTCGTCGGCGCGGATCGCGCACGCATTGCGCGCTTGCCCGCCCGAGAGCGTCGTCGGCGTGCTGCTGGAGCGCACGGTGCACGCCGTCGCCGCGATGCTCGCCATCTGGCGCGCCGGCCTGGTGTACCTGCCGCTCGACCCGATGTACCCGCCCGACCGGCTGCGCTTCATGCTGCGCGATTCGGGCGCGCGGCTGCTGATCGGCACCCGTGCGACCGCCGGCGCGCTGGCGTCGGATGCGGCGCTGCCGCTGCTCGCGGTCGACGAACTCGGCGCCGGTGATAGCGGCGGTTACGGCGACGGCAGCGCCCACGCGCACGCGGCGAGTGCGGTGAACGAACCGGCGCCCGAGCGGCGCGATCGCAGTTCGCTCGTGCCCGCGTACTTGCTGTACACGTCGGGCTCCACCGGCCGGCCCAAGGGTGCGCTGTGCACGCACCGCGGGCTGGCCGCGATCATGGTGCACGACTACCGGCGCTACCGCGGGCCGCTGCGGCGGGACGAGGCGCACGCCGTCTGGACCAGCGTCAGCTTCGACGTGTGGCTGTACGAGGTGCTCGCGGCGCTGGTCGTCGGCGCGCGCGCGGAGCTCGTTCCGGACGAGGTTCGCTTCGACGCGCCGGCCTACGTGGGCTGGCTGTGCGACAACGCGATCGCGGGCGCGTTCGTGCCGGCCTCGACCATCGGGCTGCTGGCCGACGCGATCGCCGCTCGGCCGGAGGCGTTCGCGCTGCGCCGCATGCTCGTCGGCTCGGAGCCGGTCGACGAAGGCCAGGTGCGGCGCGCGATGGCCGCCGCGCCGGCGCTGGAAGTGCACAACGGCTACGGCACGACGGAGTGCACGATCATCTCGTCGTTCCACGGCTATCACGCCGAACCGCCGCTGCCCGGCGTCGCGCCGCTCGGCCACGCGATCGACGGCAGCTGGCTGGCGGTGCTCGACGACGACGGCGAACCGCTGCCGCCCGGCACGCTGGGCGAGCTGTGCATCGGCGGCCTCGGCGTGGCGCTCGGCTACTGCAACAACCCCGAGCTGAGCGCGGCCCGCTTCCACGATGCCGCCGCACCGGAGCTGCGCTACTACCGCACCGGCGACCTCGCGACCCTGCCGGCGGACGGCCCGGCACAGTTCCGCGGCCGCAAGGACCGCCAGTTCAAGCTGCGCGGCGTGCGCATGGAACCGGGCGACATCGAGTCGGCCCTGCGCCGCATGGACGCCGTGCGCGAAGCCGTCGTCGGCGTGCGCACCCACCGCGGGCGCGAGATCCTCGTCGCCTACGTGCAGACGAAAGCCGGCTCGCTCGCGGCAAAGGACTTGCGCCGTCACGTCACCCGCTTCGTGCCGCCGGCGATGGTGCCCGAGAAGTTCGTCCTCGTCGACGTCATCCCGACCACGATCAACGGCAAGGTCGACCACGACGCGCTGATGACGGTGCCGTTCGATTAGCCGGCTCCGTGTCGCGCTGTTCGCCGCGTGCGTGACGATGCTGACCGGTTGCAGCGCCGCGACGCACACGGCGGACGCCGCTCGCGCGCAGGCGAGCGCACCGGCCCCGGCCGATCCCGACTTGGGGACGGTGATGGAGCGCTTCTACGGCGATGTCGAGGGCGGTCACTGGGCGATCGCGTACGCGATGCTCTCGCCCCGCTACCGCCGCGCGCTCGGCCGCGCCGAGTTCGTCGCGCAGTATGCGCGCTTCGCCGACATCGACGCATCCTTGCGCCAGAGCGGCGCTCGCAGCCTCGTCGCGACGCTCACGACGCACGACCGTGCCGACCGCAGCCGCGTGCGGCGATTCGTGGAGACCTGGACCCTGGCCTGGGACGGCGAAGGCTGGGTCCTGGACGCGTTGCGCAGACGCGAAATCTAGCCGAAAACCCACCCTTAGCGCCCAGGGCGACGCTCAGCAGCGCGTCGAGCACCGGAGTCAGACGATAGCGTTCCGCATCGCTGCGCGCGCGGGTGCCGAGCCGCGCGCGCAGCGCGTCGTCGTCGAGCAGCATCTCGATCGCGCGGGCGAAGCGCGGCTTCGTCGCCGAGGCTGACCGCGAGGCCGTTCACGCCGTGGTCGAGCCACGAACGCACGCCACCCGCGTCGTAGGCGACGACCGGGCGGCCGCGGGCGAACGTCTCGATGCCGATCAGGCCGAACGGCTCCGCCCACAGCGACGGAAACGCCAGCAGCGCCGCGGCGTCGATTGCCGCGCGGACCGGCGCGGCCGACGCCGGGCCGGGCGCTTCGACCACGACGCCGCGCCCCGCCGCCTCGCGCAGCGCCGGGCGCGCTCGGGGCCGTCGCCGAGCGCGCGCAGCGCCGGCCGCCGCGCCGGTGCGATCCGTCCCAGCGCGCGGACCAGCGACGCAGCCCCTTCTGGGGCACCATCCGCCCGGCGAACAGCACGGTGCCGCGTCGGTTCGCTCGCCGGCTGCGGGTCCGCGTACGCGTCGTCCGGCAGCGGCGGCGGCACGCGTGCGATCCGGGCGGCCGGAATCCCGCTCGCCGCCGCGCGCGCGCCGACGTAATCCGACGCCACGACGACCCGGTCGGCGGCGGCGATCGCGTCGCGCAGCCGCTCGCGGCGGCGGATCAGCGCCAGCGTGCGCGGGCGCGGACCGTACGCGCAGCCGTCGAGCAGCGCGTGCAGCGCGCAGGCCGCGCCGAGCGGCGCCGTGCAGTTGCGGCCGCTGCGCGGGTAGACGCGGTCGCCGTTGGGGCAGAACGGGCGGTGGTCGTGCACCTGGTAGGCCAGCCGCGGCGCCGCGCGCAGCGCTTCCACCACGCCGGCGTCCATCACGTTCTGCGCCAGCACGAGATCGGGCCCGAAGCGCGCCAGCGCCGCCGCGGTCGCGGCGTGCGCTGCGGCATCTCGGGCGGGTCGTGCTCGGCCGACCACGCCACCCGCTCCGCCGTGACGCCCGCCGGAACCGCCGGCGCGCTCCCCGGCGCCCAAGCCAGCTCGCGCGCGAGGACGTGCACCGTCGCACCGCGCGCCACCAGCCCCGGCAGCACCACGTCGATATACCGTTCCATTCCGCCGGCCGGGCCGACGCGCTCGGCGGCGACCAGGATGCGCATCAGCGGTGCAGCGCCACCGCGCGCGCGTACGCTTCGAGCGTCGCCTCGGCGCAGCGCTGCCAGGTTCGCGCGCCCAAGCGCCGCTCCAGCGCGTCGCCGCGGTCGCGCGGGCCGCGCTCGAGCGCGCGCAGCACCGCGGCGCGGATGCTCGCGGGGTCGGCGGGGTCGGCGTAGTCGACGTCGGGCCCGAAGTACTCGCGCTCGGTGCCGCGATCGCCCACCACGATGCGAGCGCCGGTCGCCGCCGCTTCGAGCGACGACAGCCCCGGGCTCTCCAGCCACGACGGGTGCGCGTGCACCGCGCAGCGCGCCATCAGCGCCAGCACCTCGGCATGGTCGGCGTGGGCGACGAAGCGCGTGCGCGGGCCGGCCCAGCGCTTGCACAGCGCCAGATACTTCTCGTCGTACGCGCCGCCGACCAGCGTCACGTCGGCGTCCACGTCGCGCAGGGCGTAGAGCAGCGCGGCCTGGTTCTTCTTGGGCTCGATCCGCGCCGCGCACAGCACGCCCGCCCGCGCGCCCGTGCGCTCGACCGCGAAGGCCTCGTCGTCGACGCCCAGCGGCGCGACGACGAACGGCACCCGCGAGGCGCGCAGCCGCTCGCCGTAGAGATACGCCTCCACCTCGCTGGCCGGCAGCAGCACGTCCGCCGCGAGCACGAGCTCGCGCTGCGCGGCCAGACGGCGGTCGGCGTTGCGCGCGACGCCGCCGCGCCAGGGCAGGCCGGGCTCGACCGCGTGCAGCTTCGCCAGCCGGCGCTCGACCTCGCGCGGACCGCGCGCGGCGAGCGCGCGCTCGAGGTGCGGCGCGGTCGCGAACAGCGCGCGCAGGTCGAGCCAGATCGGCGAGAGCACCAGTGGCGCGCCGTGCGCGCGCAGCGCGGCGAGCTGGCGCCGCGCCGTGTCGGGCTCGAAGATGCCGAACACGTGCGCGACGTCGTAGCCGCGCGGGTCGGGCGCGTCGCTGGCGACCAGCTCGACCTCGGCGCCCAGCGCGCGCAGGGCGCTCGCGCTGCGCTGCGCGTGGACCACGTCGCCGCCCGGTTTGCTGAAGGCGTCGGGGCGGACCACCAGCAGCGCGCGCACTACGAGCTCGCGACCTCGCGCAGCACCGCCAGCGTCTGCGCGGTGCAGCGCTCCCACGAGAACGCCGCCGCCTGGGTCGGGCCGCGCGCCGCCAGCCGCGAGCGCGCCTCGTCGTCGCCTAGCAGCGTGCGCAGCGCGGCGGCCCAGGCGCCCGCGTCGAGGCGTCGTCGACCCAGGCCGCGGCGTCGCCGCCGGCCTCCGGCAGCGCGCCGGCCCGGGCCGCGACGGTCGGCGCGCCGCACGCCATGGCCTCGAGCAGCGGCAAGCCGAAGCCCTCGTACGGCGACGGCAGCGCGACCAGCGCCGCATCGCGGTAGAGCGTGGCCAGCGCGGCATCGTTCGGCACCTCGACCACCACGCCGCCGCGCGGCAGCCGGGGTGGTTTGCGGGTGAACGCCAGCACGACCTCGCCGTTCGGAAACGCCCGCTCGTAGGCCGCGATCAGCGTCGCGGTGTTCTTGCGCGGGTCGTGCGCGCCGACGTTGAGCACGTAGCGCTTTCCACGTATCGCGTCGGGCGGGGCCCACGCGGGCGGCGCCGCTCCGGCCAGGGTGACGCCGCGCGGCGCCGCACCGGCCCGAGCCGGCAGCGCGGGCTCGGGTGCGAACACGTCGTCGGCCGCCAGCGGGGTGACGACGATGCGCTCCGGCTCGACCCCCAGCCAGCGCGTCACCTCGCGCGCGGTGAAGCGCGACTGGACCAGGATGCGGCGCGCGGTCGCGGCGGTGGTCAGGAACGGCCCCTGCTCGGTGGCGCGGACCTTGGGGTCGGGGTGCGGGAAGGCGAACGGCGCGGCGTCGTGCACGGTCGCGACGCTCGGCGCCGCGCTGCGCAGGAAGGTCCCGTTCCAAGGGAACCAGACCACGTCGGTGTCGGCCGGCACGCGCCGCCGCACCGCGACCAGCCCGTCGTCGGGATCGGCCCCGATCGCCGCCAGCAGCGCGCCGCGGCGCGGGAAGAGATCGCGCACCACCAGCGTCCAGCGGAACTCCGGGTCGCGCGTCGCGCGCGTCAGCACGGCGCGCGCGTAGCGCCCGATCCCGCGGTCGTCGCGCACCAGGTTGTGCGCGTCGACCGCGACGTGCACGGCGCTCACCCGCGCTTGGGGCAGTCCGGCAGGTCGGTGTAGCCGGTCGGCCCGGTGTGCTGCACGATGTACTGGATCAGCGGCGGCAGCGCGGTGACGTCGGTGCCGGGCGGCGGCGTCTGCATCGTGATCGGGAAATCGCCCTTCTTCAAGTTGGTGTCCGACCACGGGTCGGTCTGCTCGCCGTTCGGGTACGTCCAGCGGTACGGAAAGTTCGCCGATTCCGCGTGGCCGTCGGGAAAGGTCACGGTGGCTTGGATCGGCTCGTGCGCGGTCCCGTTGTCGTACCGCGGCGCGCCGGTCGGCTTGAACTCCACCACGCCGCACGGCGTGTTCGCGTTCACCGCGCCGTTCCCGTTCCCGCCGCTGCCCGCGCCGTTGCCGCCCGCGCCGCCGCCGACGCCGGGTCCCGCGCCGCTGCCGCGGCCCGTGCCGCCGCCGGTTCCCGCGCCGTGGGCGTTCGGGTTGGCGTAGTTGCCCTTGGTGGCTTTGGCGACGATGGCGTGCCGCGCGCCGCCGCCGCGATGGCGCGCCGGCGCGCCCTTGGCCTTGCCCGCGACCTGCTGCAGCGGCGCCGGCGTGCTGTGCGGCGGCGGGGTGACGCGCGGGGGCGGCGTCGGCGGCGGGGTCGGGCGCGGGGTGGCGCGCGGCGTCGGCGTGGGGCGCGGGGTCGGGCGAGGCGTGGGGCTCGGGCGCGGGGTCTCGAACACGACCCGCGTGGTGCGCGCGGTATCCTCGCGGTCGCTCGCGTGCGCGGGCCCGTGGACCAAGCTCAGGAACACCTCGTGCACTGCGACCGCGATCGCAAGCGCGAGGATCATGCGGTCGCGGTAGCGCCAGTTCTGGAACAACGTCTCACTCTTCGGCGGGACGAAAAAGCCACCCCGGGAAGGGTGGCTCGTTCCGTCCGGTTTTCCGGTTCTCGTCGGTCTGGATCAGTTCGACGGGTAGGCGCCGTAGGTGCGGTAATACCAGTCGCGGTACTGCTGTTCGCTCGGGTAGTAGCCGTAGCGGTGGTAGAAGTACGAGCGGTACGAGGCCTGGCGGCGCGACTGCTGCCGGTTCTCTTCCTGCTTGGCGTGCTTCTTGTGGTTGTAGTTGGTGATGAGCACCGCCGCCGCGGCGCCGCCCAGCAGGATGTTGCGCGTGCTCGCGGCTCCGTCGGCCAGTGCCGGCGCCACCGCCCCGAAGGTCATCGTCGCGGCGAGCGCGCTCGCCGTCAGCAATTTCGAGTTCATAGCGTGTCTGGTGTACCCCGTGGTTGACGATTGCTCCCAGGAAACGCAGCCGGGTGTGACGACGTTCCCTGATCACATCCGCGAGGACCAACGGCCTAGCGCAGGCCCCTCATCGCGGGGGGCGAACCGGGCGTGCCGTGCAGATCGAGTCTTTGATCCGGGCGATCCCTGATTTTCCGATCCCCGGCATCCTCTTCCGTGACATCACGCCGCTGCTGGGTGACGCAGCTGGTTTCCGGGCGACGATCGATCTTTTCGTCGACCGCTTCCGCGACGCCGGGATCGACGCCGTGGTCGGCATCGAGGCGCGCGGCTACATGCTGGGCGCACCGGTGGCGGACCGGCTGGGGGCCGGCTTCGTGCCGGTTCGCAAGCCCGGCAAGCTCCCCGGCAAGACCCACGCCGAGGAGTACGCGCTCGAGTACGGGACCAACAAGCTCGAGATCCACGAGGACGCGGTCGGCCGGGGCAAGCGGGTCCTGGTCGTCGACGACCTGCTGGCGACCGGCGGCACGATCGCCGCGACGATTCGTCTGCTGGGCAAGTTAGGCGTCCAAGTGGTGGGTACGGCCGTCCTGATCGAGCTCGAAGCCCTCAACGGCCGCGCCGCCCTCCCCGGCGTCGACGTCACCAGCTTCATCAAGTACTGACCGTCCCGAGCCCTTGAAGCCTTTGCAATTCTGGCCGTGTTCCGGCTAGGATAAGGCTTCCGCATGACGATCAGCGATCTCGTAGCTAAGGTTCAGCAGTACGACCCGACCCTGGACGGGGCGTGGCTGACCCATGTGTACGAGGTCGCGGACCATGCCCACGAGGGCCAGCAGCGCGCCTCGGGCGAGTCCTACATCGCCCACCCGCTGTCCGTGGCCGACATCCTGGCCGACCTCGAGATGGACCGGGCCACGATCGCCGCCGCCCTGATGCACGACGTGGTCGAAGACACGGTCATCACCAACGACGAGGTCGCCGAGCAGTTCGGGGCCGAGATCGCGGCCCTGGTCGACGGCGTCACCAAGCTGACCCGCATCCCCTACCAGTCCAAGGAGGACGCCGCAGGTCGAGAACCTGCGCAAGATGTTCCTGGCGATGGCCAAGGACATCCGGGTCATCATCATCAAGCTGGCCGACCGCCTGCACAACATGCGCACCCTGGCGAGCCTGCCCGAGGCCAAGCAGCAGGCCATCGCCCGCGAGACGATCGAGATCTACGCCCCGATCGCCCACCGCCTGGGGATCTGGCGGGTCAAGTGGGATCTCGAGGACCTGGCCCTGCGCTACCTCGACCCCGAGTCGTACCGCGACATCGCCGAGCGGGTCGCCAAGAAGCGCACCGAGCGCGAGGCCTCGGTCGCGCTGGTGATCGCCGACCTCAAGCGCGAGTTCGCCCAGAGCGGGATCGAGGCGGACACCACCGGCCGGCCCAAGCACTTCTACTCGATCCACAAGAAGATGCGCAAGGGGCGCGACTTCTCGACCATCTACGACCTCACCGCGGTGCGCGTGATCGTCGACTCGGTCAAGGACTGCTACGAGGCGCTGGGCGTCGTGCACGCCATGTGGAAGCCGCTCCCCGGGCGCTTCAAAGACTACATCGCGATGCCCAAGCCCAACATGTACCAGTCGCTCCACACGACGGTGATCGGGCCGGGCGGCGAGCCGCTCGAGGTGCAGATCCGCACCTGGGAGATGCACCGCACCAGCGAGTACGGCATCGCCGCGCACTGGCGCTACAAAGAGGGCGGCAAGAAGGACGACTACGAGACGAAGCTGACCTGGCTGCGCTCGCTGCTGGAGTGGCAGAACGACATGCGCGACTCGCGCATGTTCATGGAGAACCTCAAGCTCGACCTGTTCGACTCGCAGGTCTTCGTGTTCTCGCCCAAGGGCGACGTGTTCTCGATGTCGGTCAACGCCACGCCGCTCGATTTCGCCTACCAGGTCCACAGCGACGTCGGGCACCACTGCGTCGGGGCCAAGGTCAACGGCAAGATCGTTCCGCTGGACTCGACGCTCAAGAACGGCGACATCGCCGAGATCCTGACGAACAAGAGCTCGCGCCCGTCGCTGGACTGGCTCTCGGTCGTCAAGACCAGCGGCGCCAAGCACAAGATCAAGCAGTGGTTCCGCAAGGAGCAGAAGGAAGAGAACACGCTGCGCGGCCAGGAGGCCGTCGAGGCCGAGCTGGCCCGGGCCGGCCTGCGCGTGGACCTGGCTCGCGGCGACGTGATCGACAAGGTCGCGCTCAAGCTCAACTACCTCACCGCGACCGACCTGTTCGCGGCGGTCGGCTTCGGCGACACCACGCCCAATAGCGTCGTGCAGCGGCTGCGCGACGAGATCAAGAGCGACAACGTCGTCGACATCGCGGCGATCGCGCCGCGCCCGGCGACGCGCCGGCTGGCGCGCAGCTCGAGCGGCATCCGCATCGCCGGCGTCGACGACGTGCTGGTGCGGCTCTCCAAGTGCTGCAGCCCGGTGCCGGGCGATCCCATCATGGGCTTCGTCACGATCGGCAAGGGCGTCTCGGTGCACCGGGCCGACTGCCCGAACACCGCCTCGCTCAACGGCGAGCCCGAGCGCGTGCTCGAAGCGCAGTGGCTCGACCAGAGCGCGCTGACCCACGCGGTCGACATCGAGATCGAAGCGGGCGACCGCGGCGGCCTGCTCCAGGACATCCTGGGCGTGGCCGCCGAGCAGAAGACCGAGATCAACGCGGTCGAAGCGCGCGTCAAGCGCGACAAGGTCGCGCGGGTCTCGATCACCGCTCAAATCCGCGACCTCGACCACCTCCACAACCTGCTGCGCAAGCTGGGCACGATCAAGGACGTCCGCAGCGTCTGGCGCGTCACCAAGCGCGAGGCCCGCGCCAGCAGCTGAGCCGTTCCCCGGCGGCGTCCAACGGTGGTCCCAGGCGGTTCATGTACGGTTCATCGCGCCCGGGTATGCTGCGGATAAACCGTAGGAGGTCGTTACCCTGTCCCTCGCTCGCTTCGCGCTGCGGAACGACAAAGTCATCGTGTTCGCGATCCTCGTGCTCGCCCTGCTGGGCGTGCGGGCGTATCTCGTCACGCCGCAGAGCATCTTTCCGACGATGTCGTTCTCGCGCATCGACGTCGTCGCCGAAGCGGGCGACCTGCCGCCCGATCAAGTGCGCATCGCCGTCACCCGGCCGCTGGAGGAGGCGTTCCAGTCGCTGCCGTCCGTGACGAGCGTTACGTCCACCTCGAGCCAAGGCTCGGCGGAACTCGTCGTCGCGTTCGACGCCAAGACCGATCCCCGCATCGACTTGCAGTACGTCGACCAGGCGACGAGCGAGGCGCGCGGCGGCATCAGCGCGGCGAAGAACATCACCGCGGTCATCGTCAACCCCAACAGCGAGCCGGTGCTCTCGTACGCGCTCACGTCGCCGACGCTCTCGCAGGCGGTGCTGCGCGAGCTGGCCGTCACGTCGCTCGTCCCCAAGCTGTACGGCGTGCAGGGGATGGGCCGGCTGCTGGTCACCGGTGGGCCGGCCACCGAGTTCCACGTCGATCTCGATCCGACCGCGCTCGCCGCGCAGGGGCTCGGCGCGGCCGACGTCACCAAGGCGCTGGCCGACGCCAACGACGTGCAAGCGGTCGGCATGACGCAGCGCAACTACCAGCAGTACGCCGTGATCGTCGACGCGTCGCTGCACGACGTCGCCTCGCTCGAAAAGGTGACGATCCCGGTCAAGACGGGCGGCGCGGTTCCGCTCGCGAGCCTGGGCCGCGTGCACCTCGGCGTCTCGCCCGTCACCGCGCAGACGTCGCTCGACGGGCGGCACGCGGTCATCGTCAACGCCTACGGGCTGCCCGGCGCGGACACCGTCAAGATGGCGGCGCAGCTCAAGGCGAAGCTCGCCGGCGCGGCGACCCGGCTGCCCGCCGACGTCAAGGTGCGCCTGTTCTGGGACCAGACGACCTTGATCGTCGAGTCGCAGAAGGCGCTGCGCGATGCGATCATGCTCGGTGCGCTGCTGGCCATCATCGTGATCTACGCGTTCTTGCGCAGCTTGCGCCTGACGCTGGTCGCCGCCGCGATGATTCCGCTCGCGATGGCGATCGCGCTCTTCGCCCTGCAGATGGCCGGGCTGACCTTGAACTTGATGAGCGTGGGCGGGCTGGCCGTCGCGGTCGGGCTGATCATCGACGACGCGATCGTGGTGATCGAGAACATCGAGCGCAACGCGCGCGCGCACCCGGGGGCCACCATCGACGAGAACATCACCCGCGCGATGGCGCAGCTCGGGTCGGCGATGATCGCCTCGACCGCGACGACCGTCGTCGTGTTCCTCCCGCTGGCGCTGCTCACCGGCGTGACGGGGTTCTTTTTCCGCGCGCTGGCGTTCACGCTGGCCGCTTCGCTGATCGTCTCGCTGGGATTGGCGCTTCTGCTCGCACCCATCATGGCGCGCACGCTGCTGCGCGGCGGGCACGACGCCAAGCCGCGCAAGCGCGACCTGGTGAGCAGCGTGCTCGACCGCTACGAGCCGGTGCTGCGCTGGACGCTGGGCCACCGCGCGGCCGTCTACGCCGGCGCGGCCTCGGTGCTGGTCGTCACCGTAGTACTGCTGGCGCGCCTGCCGAGCGACTTTCTGCCCAAGATGGACGAGGGCCAGTTCGAGATCGCGTACGCGCTGCCGGTCGGCACGACGCTCGCCGCCAGCGACGCGGCCGCGAGCGCGATGGAACGCGTCATCGCCGCCGATCCGGCCGTCGCGGCGGTCGGGCGGCTGACCGGGGTCGACTCCAACGGCTATTCGCCCACCCAGCCGAGCCAGGGCCTGTTGCGGGTGCGCCTCAAGCCGGGCGGCCAGCGCGAGAACTACGAGGTCGTCAGCGAGCGGCTGCGCGGCAACTTGAGCGGCGCGGTTCCCGCGTCGGCGTTCGATTTTCACCAGATCCTCGAGGACATCATCAACGGTCTCTCCGGCACGCCGGCGCCGGTCGAGGTGACGATCCACGGCACCGACCAGCCGAAGCTGATCGCGCTGGCGAACACGGTGAAGAGCGCGATCTCGAAGGTGCCCGGCGTCGTCGATGCGAGCCCCGGCGTGGTCTACGACAGCCCGTCGCTGCGCATCGCGCCGCAGGGGACGCGGCTGGCCGCGCTGGGCGTGAGCTCGGCCGACATCGGCGACGCGGTCTCGGCGCAAACGCAAGGAACGGTCGCCACCAGCGTGGCGGGCGCGCGCAACCTCGTGCCGGTGCGGGTCAGCGTGGCGGCGAGCGGCGCGAGCAACGACTTCGGCTCGACCCCGCTGCTGGCGAAGGGCGGCGAGACCTCGCTGGGCGATCTCGCGAACATCAACCGGGTGCGCTTGCAGTCCGATATCAACGCGATCAACGGGCAGTCGGTCGTGCGCGTGACCGCCAACATCTCGGGCGCGAACCTGTCCGCGGTGACCGCCGGAATCGACCGCGCGCTCAAGGCGACGCCGTTCCCGCCCGGTTACGGCGGGGAGATCGGCGGCCAGGCCGCGACGCAGTCGCAGTCGTTCGGCGAGTTCCTGAGCGTGATCGCGATCGCCGTCGCGCTGGTGTTCGCGGTGATGCTGGCGACGTTCCGCTCGTTCCGTTTGCCGCTGGTGATCCTGACCGCGATTCCGCTCGCGCTCATCGGCGTCGCGCTGGGGCTGTTCGTCACCGGCACGCCGTTCAACGTCTCGTCGTTCATGGGGCTGCTGCTGCTGGTCGGCGTCGTGGTGAAGAACGGCATCCTGCTCATCGACGTCGCCAACAAGCACTTGCAATCCGGCGAGCCGGTCGAGGACGCGCTGGTCGCCGCCGGCAAAACGCGCCTGCGGCCGATCGTGATGACGACGCTGGCGGCAATCGGCGGCCTGATCCCGCTCGCGCTGGGCCTGGGCCAAGGCGCCGAGATGGAGCGCCCGCTGGCGATCGCGGTCATCGGCGGGCTCTCCACCGCGACGGTCTTCACGCTGCTCGTCATCCCCACGCTCTACGCCGCCTTCGTCGGTAAGAAACCGCCCACGTCCATCGCCCCGGAAAGCCTCGCCGCGTGAAACCCGCCGCCTTCGTCCTCGCGCTCGCCGTGAGCGTGTCACCCCTCGCCGCGCTCGCGCAGCCGCTGCCGTCCGCGCCGCGGCCCGTGGCCTTCGCCGGGCTGCCGCTGAACGTGGCTGAAGAGAGCGCGGTCGCGCAGTCGCCCGACGTCGCGGGCGCGGACGCCGTGGTGCGCGAGAACGCCGCGGCGCTGGCCGCGGCGCGCGGCGCGCTCGGCCCCAGCCTGACCGGCAGCTACACCGAAGGCCCCCAGGCCGGCGCCAACGGCGACACCATCTCGCAGCACATCACCAACCTCGGGGTGCAGACGACGCTCGGCGATCTCGCCGCGTACTCGCCGCTGGTCGCTTCGGCGGCGGCGACGCTGCGCGGCGCGCAGGCTTCGCTGGCGGCCGCGCAGCGCACCGAGCGGGTGAAGACCATCGGGCTCTACTACGACGCGCTCAAGGCGCGCGCGATCGCGCAGGCCCGCGACGAGGCGCTGGGCACCGCGCGGCGGCAGCGCGACGCGGCCGCGATCCGGGTCCAGGCGGGCGACGCGCCGCGGCTCGATCTCGTGCGCGCGAACGTGGCCGTCGCGCGCGCCACCGCGACCGCCGAGACGGCTCGCGCGGCGGACCAGAACGCCACCGAGGCGCTCGCGGTGGAGACCGCGACGAAGTTCGCGCTCGACCGCACGGTGGAACAGGGAGCACCGCCCGGGACCGGCAGCGCGCCGGCGACCGGCATTGCGCCCGAAGCGGCGGTCGCGCTGGCCCGAGCGAACCGGGCCGATCTGCGCGCCGCGCAGCAGACGACGCTGGCGGCGCAGGCGGCGGTCGCCGCGGCGCGCCGCCAGCAATTACCGGCGCTGACGGTCGCGGTCGGCTACTCGCGCGGCGTCGACGCCGGCGTGCCGGTCCACGGCCCGTCGCTCAACCTGACCTTCGGGCTGCCGCTCAACGGCGCGGCGCGCGCCGGGGTCGCGCAGAAGAGCGCGCTCGTCGCCGAAGCCGCCGCCAAGGCGCAGTCCCAGCAGCGCCAGATCGCGCTCGACGTCGCGGCGTCCGCGCGCAATCTCGCCGCCGCGCAGCGCGCGACCGTCGCGACGAGCCAGGCGCGCGAGGAATCGCAGCGCGAGCTGCAGGCCACGACGCTGGGCTACCGCAACGGCGCGTCGTCGAGCCTGGAAGTGGCCGCCGCGCGCGACACCTATACGCAAGCGCTGGTCGACGAGCTGTCGTCGGTCTACGACGAGCTCAAGGCGCGCGCCACACTCGACTTGGAGACCGGCTCGTGAACCGTCGCACCGTCACCGCCGTCGTCATCATGGTGGCCGTGCTGGCCGGGCTGGGCTGGTTCGTCACCCACCGGGCGTCGGCCAAGCCCGCGGCGGAAGCGAGCGCCGCGCCCAGCGTCGGCCTCGCGACCGTGCGGCAGGGTGACTTCGCCGACCGCGTCACCGCGCAGGGGCGGGTCGGCCCGCCGGCCGGCAGCAGCGCCAAGGTGGCCTTCGCGCAAGCCGGGATTCTGAGCGCGGTCGACGTGCGTGTCGGCCAAACGGTCAGCGCCGGAACGCCCTTGGCCGAGCTCGACCGCAGCACGCTCGCGGCGGCCGTCGCGCAGGCCCAAAGCGACGCCGCCGCGGCGGCCGGTTCGTACGGCGGCGGCAGCGTTCCGGCCGCGGCGGTGCGCAGCGCGCAGGCCAAGCTCGCGCTCGCGGCCTCCCGCTTGCAGACGCTGCAAGGCGGCGGCCCGGCGGCTCAGAGCGACCAAATTGCCGCCCAGCAAGCCCTGCGCCAGGCCCAGCTCAAGGTGGCCGGCGACCAGGCCGCCCTCGCGCGCAGCCGCACGCTGCTCGCCGGCGGCGTGATCGCGGCCAAGGACCTGCTGGCGGCGCAGAACCAGCTCGCGACCGACCAAGCCGACGAGCGCGCCGCCGAAGCCAAGCTGGCCGCCTCGAACAACAGCTTCGGCGCGTCGCTGCGCCAGGCGCGCGCGGACTACGTCTCGGCGCAGAACGATCTCAAGGCCGCTCAGGCCCAAGGCAGCGTGCTCGGCGCGCAGACCGGCTCCGCCGCCGCCCGGCTCGAAACCGCGCGCATCGCATACCAGAACGGCGTGCTGCGCGCGCCCGGCGCGGGCGTCGTGCTGGCCATCCTCAAGCACCCCGGCGAAGCGGTCGACCCGACCGCCCCGGTGGTCGAGATCGGACCCGGCGCGGCCACCGCGATCACGCTGAGCGTGCCGGCCGATACCGCGCGCCGCATCCGCGTCGGCGACCCGGTGCAGCTCGAGCTCTCGCAGTCGCACCAGCGCGCGGGCGGGCGCGTGAGCGCGGTCGTGCCGGCGGTCGATCCGACGACGCAGGCCGCGACGGTGACGGTCGGCGGCGGGCTCGCGAGCGCCGTGCCGGGCGACGCCGTGAGCGCGACGATCACGGTGAACCACGTCGCCGGCGCGCTCGTCCCGAGCAGCGCGATCGTGCAAGACCCGCAGACCGGCAAGACCGTCGTGTTCGTGCGCAAGGCCGACGGCAGCTTCGACTCGCGCGAGGTCACCGTGCGCGGCAGCGACGCCGCCACGGCGGTCGTCTCCACCGGCCTGCGCGCGGGGGAGCGGGTCGCGACCCAGGGCTCCTACGAGCTGCTCGCGCCGCCCGGCGGCTGAGCCGGAAAGCGCAGCCGCACCAGCCCTCCGCCGCGCTCGCCGTTGGCGACGACGATCGTGCCGCCCCAGCGCTCGACGATCGTCTTGGCGATCGCCAGCCCCAGGCCGGTACCGGGCTGCGAGCGTGTCTCCTCCGCCCGCCAGAAGCGCTCGAACGCGCGCTCCAACCCGGCCGGCGAGAACCCCGGGCCGTCGTCGGCGACCGTCACTTCGACCGCGTCGCCCGGGCGTGCGACCCGCAGCGCGACCGTACCGCCCGCGGGCGCGTACTTGACCGCGTTGTGCAGCACCGTCACCAGCGCGCGCTCCAGTTCGGCCGCCGCGCCGAGCACGAGCGCGCCCGCCGGCGCCGCGACGTCGATGCGCACCCCGCGCGCGTCGGCAAGCACTTCCAAGCGCGCCGCGACGGCGCTGGCCAGCGCACCGAGGTCGACGGGTGCGGGCTGGCTATCCGCGCTCGCGTCGGCGCGCGCGGCGGCGAGCAGGTCGCGGGTCAGCGCTTCGAGCCGGTCGGCCTCGGCGGCGATGGTTTCGAGCGCGGCGCGGTACTCGGCCGGCGCGCGTTCGCGGCGCAGCGCCAAGTCGGCCTCGGCGCGGATCACCGAGAGCGGCGCGCGCAGTTCGTGCGAGGCGTCGCCGGTGAAGCGCCGCTCGCGGTCGAAGGCGTGCTGCAGCCGGTCGAGCATGCGGTCGAAGGTGGCGGCCAGCCGGCCCAGCTCGTCGCTGCGCGGCGGTAAGTCCAGCCGCTCGGCCAGATCGTGCGCCTCGATCGCCGAGGCCAAGTTCGCGATCCGGTCGAGCGGCGCCAGCCCGCGGCGGGCGATCGCGCTCCCGGCCAGGATCGCCAGCGCGGCGACCAGCGGGATTGCCAGCGCGAAAGCCAGCACGATGCTCCGGTCGAGCGCGCCGATCGAGTCCGCTTCGCGCCACACCGCGACGGCGCCGACGCGTTTGCCCGCGATGACGAGCGGGGCGCTGAACGCGCGCAGCTCGTCGTGCCCGATCCGCAGGGTGGCGAACGTCTCGCCGCGCGCGCTCAGCGCGGCGGACCGGATGGCGCCGGGCACGTCGTAGAGCGAGCTGATGGCGAGCGAGCCGTCGCGCCGGAAGATCGTGCTGCTGACCTTCGCACCGACGACCGCGTTGAACTGGCCGCGGTCGGTGACGTCGAGCGCGACCGCCCGGTCCGACGGTTCGACCAGCGCCGCGACGGCGCGCGCGGTCGTCGCGAGCTGCGCGTCGAGCGCGCGCCGCTGGGTCCGGTCGAGCACCGCCAGCACGAGCGCCGCGAAGGCGATCAGCGCGATCACCAGCGCCGAGGCGTAGGCCAGCGTCAGCCGGCCGCGCAGCGTCTGCGGGTTAAGCACCGAAGCGGTATCCCGCCCCGCGCACGGTGTGGATCAGCGCCGGCTCGCCGTGCGGCGAGAGCTTCGCGCGCAGCCGGCGCACGTAGACTTCGATGAGGTTCGAAGCCGTCTCGCGGTCGCGCTCCCACAGCGCGGCTTCGATCATCGGGCGCGTCAAGAGCAGCCCGGCGTTGCGCATGAGGTATTCCAGAAAGGCCGTCTCGCGCGCGGTCAGCTCGATCGCGGCCGTCCCGCGGCGGACCCGCCGGGTGGCCAGGTCCATCACGACGTCAGCGGCGCGCAGCTCGTCGTGAACCGGCGCCGGCGCGCGGCGCGCGATGGAGCGCAAACGCGCGTCGAGCTCGCCGAACACGAACGGCTTGCGCAAGTAGTCGTCGGCGCCCGCGTCGAGGCCGCGGATCGTGTCGTCGACCGTGTCGCGCGAGGTCAGCATCAAGATCGGCGTCGCGATCGCCAGGGCGCGCAGCGCGCGCGCCACCGCGAAGCCGTCCTTGCGCGGCAGCATCACGTCCAGGATCAGCGCGTCGTACGCGCCGCCCAGCGCGGCGTGCTCGCCGCTCTCGCCGTCGTGCTCGACGTCGACGACGTGCCCGCTCTCGGCCAGCCCGCGCCGGATCACCTCGGCCAGCCGCAGGTCGTCCTCGACCAGCAAGATCCTCACGCTCGCGGGCCGAGCGGCACGAGTGGCTAGGTGCCGAAGCCGGTCGTGAAGATCAGCGATGTCGCGACCGGGCGGCAGGCGAAGATCGCCGGCGCGTAGCGCGCGCGCCGGGCGGTCTCCAGCGCGGCCCGGTCGAGCGGCGCGAAGCCGCTCGAACGGGTGACGTACGCGCCGGCCAGCACGCCGGTGTCGTCCACGTCGGCGCGGATCTCCACCACGCCGGTCGCGTTGACCGCGCGCGCTTCGGGCGGGAAGGCCGGCCGGATCGGGCTCAGCGCGCGCGCCGGCACGTTGGGCTGCGCGCACGTGATGCTCTGAATGGCGCCGAACGCGGTCGGCGTGATGACCGGCAGCGTGCGCGTGCCGAAGTCGTCGAGCAGCGTGCGGCGCAGCCGGTCCTCGGTCTGGGCTTCGAGCGGCGCGGGTGCGGGGCGGTTCGCGCCCCACGGCGCGGTCACCGGGCAGTCCAGCCGCTGCAGCGACGACAGGCCGGTCGAGTCGACCCAGGCGCCGAGCACGTGCTCGCCCAGCGGGAGCGTGAAGTAGCGGGCGAGCTGCAAGCCGTTGACGCCCATGAGCGGAATCTCGTTGACGTCGATCGCGTAGCGGGTGCGCTCGGTGTCGATCCGGACGCGCGCGCTGCGGGTGTCGCCGCGGTCGACGTTGAGCAGCACGCCGTAGGTCCCGGCCCGCCCGACCTGACCCAGGTCGGAGAGCGCGGCGATCGTCACCGGGCAGAAGGCGTTGGCACGGGCGGGCGCCGGAGCGGCCCAGAGCGGGAGCGCCGCGACGAGCGCGGCGAGGGTGCAAACGAAGCGCTTCATCGCCTGAGCGGTTCGCCCCAGCGGGCGGACCTCCCCGGCTCGCTCGCATCACTCCGGGCGGAGCCACTACCTCACCCTTGACGCTCGTGCCCCTCGTCGTGATAGCCTGGCGTGAGGAGAAATGCATGCCTATCCCGGACGAAGTGTTGGACTGGAAGCCGCCGTTCGAGATCGTCGACGGCCGCTTGGAACGAAAGATGAGTTCCCGGCTGCGGCACCAGGTGCTGGAGAAGCGTTGGGTGGCTGCATTCGACGCTTGGGCCGCCGGTCGCGGCGAAGCCTTTACCGAGTGGCGCCACAAGTTCACGGCACCGGGCAAGTCGTTCGCGTCGCTGGTCCCGGACGTCGTCTACGTATCGTACGCGACGCTTCAGCGGCTCGGACCGCAGGCGGCCGAAGCGCCGCCGCAGGCGCCGGAGTTCGTGGTCGAGATACTGTCGCGCGGCGATTCCGAGCGCGCGTTGACGTGGAAGGTCAGCGCGTACCTCGCCGCCGGGACGCGGGTCGTGGTCGTCGTCGACCCGCCGCGGCGTACCGTGATCGCGCACGATCCCAGGAGCACCGCGCGCTTCGGCCCTGGCGACATCGTCGCGCACCCGTCGCTTCCCGGCTTCGCGTTCGCGGTGGACGCGATGTTCGCCGGGCTCAACCTAGCCGACTGAACCGGCTACTGCTGCTGCTGCTGCGACTGTTGCTGTTCGACCGGGCGCAGGGCCGACATCGCGACGTCGACCGACATCGTGCTCTCGCCGGCGCCTTTGTACACGCCGCGCACCGGGCTGACGTCGCGGTAGTCGCGGCCGACCGCGATCCGCACGAAGCCGTCGCCGATCCAGGTGTCGTTGGTGGGGTCGATCCCGACCCAGCCGTGCGGGCCGAGGTAGGCTTCGCACCACGCGTGCGAGGCCTCGGCGCCCAGCACGTCGCCGCTCCCGCCGGTGTGGATGTAGCCGCTCACGTAGCGGGCCGGGATGCCGGCCCGGCGGCAGAGCGCGACCAGCACGTGGGCGTAGTCCTGGCACACCCCGCGCCGCAGGCGGATCGACTCGTCGATCGTGGTGTGGACCGCCGTCGCGCCGGTGTCGTAGACGAAGCCGCGGTTGATCGCGGCGGACGCGCGCGCGTACCAGGCCACCGCGTCGTCGTCCGCGCGCAGCTCGCCGACCTCGCCCGCGAGCGTGTCGAGCGCGGCGCAGAACGAGACGTACGCGCTCTCGTGCAGGAAGTCGTACAGCTCGGCGCGCTGCGGGTCGGCGTCGATCAGCGCGCGGGGCAGCGGCACGGGCGGGCCGGTTTCGCCGCGCGCGGTGACGACGTACGAGCGGGCGACGATCTCGAGCGCGTCGTGCTCGGGCAGGACGGTGAAGTGCTGCACGTCGTTGCCGTACCGGTCGGCGTAGGAGAACAGGCGCGCGCGCGGCGTGATGTCGAGGGTGAACTGGGTGCAGTACTGGGTCAGGTCGCTGCGCGGCTGGAGGTGCAGCACGGTGTGGCTCTCGTGCACCGGCCCCTCGTAGCGGTAGGCGGTGCGGTGGAAGATCGTGTAGCGCATCAGGCCACCGGCACGCGCGGAAAGTAGGCCGCGGTGATCGAGCGGCCGATCTCGTCGAGCCAGCGCTGCGCGCGCAGCGCGAACGTGCGCGAGCCGTCCTCGGCGATCTCGTTGGGGCTGTAGTAGCCCAGGGCCGACGCGATCCGGCCCGACGCGCGCTCGGCCTCGTTGGCGAACGTGCCCGGCGCCGTGCCGGAGATGCGGTGCAGCGCGCGGTCGACCTCGCGCACGCAGAACCGGATCGAGCGCGGAAAGACGTCGCTCAGGGCGAGGAACGCCAGCGCGTCGGCCGGGTCGGACGACTGGCGGCGCGCGCGGGCGAACGGGTCGCTGGCGCAGCACGCCTCGAGCACGCGCTGCCAGGCGTGCGCGCCGTCGTCGCTGTCGTCGTGCGCGCCCAGGATGCGGGCGGTCATCGAGGCGCGCTCGAGATAGCGCCCGCCGACCAGGAAATCCCAGGCGTCGTCGTGGGCCATCGTCGCGTCGCAGATTCCGGCGAACGCCTGGGCCGTGTTGCGCACGCTGCGCAGGAACGACGAGGCGCCGTCGGGGCCGAGCGCGCGCGGCGACTGCGCCTCGACGAACAGGTACAGCCCGTTGACGCACTCCCACACTTCGGTCGTCAGCTCGGCCCGCACGCCGGCCGCGTTGCGGCGCGCGATCCGCACGCAGGCCGAGAGCGAGTGGCCGGCGCTTTCGCTGAACGCGATCCGCTCGATCGCCTCGGCCGCGTTCGCGCTCAGCGACGGCTCGGGCGGGTCGACGTCGGCGATCGCGTAGACCGCGTTCCACTGCCGCTCGACCGTATCGCGCTGGTGCGTGCCGCGGTCGACGCTGCCGGCGGCGGTGACGTCGAGCAGGCGCGCCAAGGTCTCCGCGCGCTCGATGTTGCGCGCGATCCAGAACAGCGATTCCGCGACCCGGCTGAGCATCAGTCGATCACCCAGGTGTCCTTGGAGCCGCCGCCCTGCGAGCTGTTGACCACCAGCGAGCCGCGGATCAGCGCGACGCGCGTGAGCGCCGCCGGCGGGACCGAGACCTCGTCCCCGCCGTAGAGCGCGAACGGGCGCAAATCGACGTGACGCGGCTCCATCGCGTCGCCGACGACGGTGGGATGGGCCGAGAGCGCGACCACCGGCTGGGCGATGAACTCGCGCGGGTTGGCCCGGATCGCGTCGGCGAACTGCGCGCGCTCGGCCGCCGTGCTGGCCGGCCCGATCAGCATCCCGTACCCGCCCGAGGCGCCGGTCATCTTCACCACCAGTTGCTCGAGGTTGCCGATGACGTGCGAGCGCTGCACGTCGTCGCTGCAGTCGAAGGTCGGGACGTTGGGCAGGATCGGCTCCTCGCCCAGATAGTACTCGACGAACGCCGGGACATAAGGATAGATCGCTTTGTCGTCGGCCACCCCGGTGCCGACGGCGTTGGCGATGGTCACGTTGCCGGCCCGGTAGGCGTCGAACAGGCCGACCACGCCCAGCGACGAGTTGGGGCGGAAGTAGAGCGGGTCGATGAAGGCGTCGTCGACCCGGCGGTAGATCACGTCGACCCGGGTCAGACCGCGGGTGGTGCGCAGGTACACGACGTTGTCGCGCACGAGCAGGTCGGAGCCCTCGACCAGCTCGACGCCCATCCGGCGCGCCAGCAGCGTGTGCTCGAAGTAGGCGCTGTTGTAGATGCCCGGGGTGAGGATCACGACGGTCGGCTCGCCGGCGCTGGGCGGCGCGGCGGCGACCAGCGTCGCCAGCAAGCGGCGCGGGTAGTCGTCGACCGGGCGCGGGTCGTAGTGCTCGAACAGGCGCGGGAACTGGCGCCGCAGCGCGTCGCGGTTCTCGAGCACGTACGAGATGCCCGAGGGGGTGCGGATGTTGTCCTCGAGGACGAGGTAGCGGCCCTCGTGGTCGCGCACGAGGTCGATCCCGGCGACGTGGACGTACACGTCGCGCGGCGGCCGCACCCCGATCGCCTCGCGCTCGTAGTGCGCGGACGACCAGACCAGCTCGCGCGGGACGATCCCGTCGCGCAGCGCCTTGCCCTCGCCGTAGACGTCGCCCAGGAAGGCGTTGAGCGCGCGCACGCGCTGGGCCACGCCGCGCGCGACCCGGTCCCACTCGGCGCCCGGGATGATGCGCGGGATCAGGTCGAAGGGCAGGATGCGCTCGGTGCCGCGCGCGTCGGCGTAGACGGTGAACGTCACGCCCCGGTGCAGCAGCACGTCGTTGACCGTGGTGATCCGGTGCCGCACGTCGGCCCAGGGGATCGCGGCCAGCGTGCGGGCCAGGCCTTCGTAGTGGGGGCGCGGCGTGCCGTCGGGGAGGGCGAATTCGTCGAACGCCGCCGCCGGCGCGTAGCGGTCGATCAGCGAGCGCATGCGGCGAACCGGCTTCCGCTCCGAAGCCCGCCCTCCGTTGGCCAGATGGCCTATCGGAGGGCGGGAACGGGGCTAGACCGCGGCCGGCTCCGCGACGGGCTCGGCGGCCTGGCCGCGGCGGCCGGGCCGGAACGAAGGCGGCTTGGGCGCGAAGCGCGGCTCGACGTGCTTGGCGACCAGCAGGTACAGGGTCGGGACGACGATCAGCGAGAGCATGGTCGAGGTGATCAGGCCGCCGATGACGACCGTGCCGAGCGGGGCCTGGGTCTCCGAGCCGGCCTCGATGCCCAGCGCGATCGGGGTCATGCCGCCCAGCGTGGCCAGGGTCGTCATCAGGATCGGGCGCAGGCGCATCGGGCCGGCTTGCAGCAGCGCGTCGCGCGCGCTCAGGCCCTCGTCGCGCCGCAGCTGCTTGGTGAACTCGACCACCAGGATCGCGTTCTTGACCGCGATGCCGACCAGCATCAGCGAGCCGATGAACGCGGTCAGGCCGAACGCGCGGTGGGTCAGCCAGAGCGACGCGATGATGCCGATCAGCGCGAACGGGACCGACATCATGATGACCAGCGGATCGAGGAACGACTCGAACTGCGAGGCCAGCAGCATGTAGATCAGCGCGACCGCCAGGATCACGACCAGCGTCAGCGCGCCGAAGGTGTCGTTGTTCTGGGTGATCGCGGGGCCGAACTGCCAGCGGTAGCCCGACGGCAGCGGGTAGGCGGCCATGATCTGCTGGGCCTCCGTGACGACGTCGCCCAGCGCCGCGCCGACGATCGGGGCGGTGACGTCGATCCGGCGCTGCTTGTTCTGGCGCGAGATCTGCGAGGGCCCTTGCCCGATCGTGATCGTCGCGACGCCCGAGAGCGGGACCGTCGCGGCCGACTGCGACGACGGCGCGTTCACCGCGGCCGCGCCGACCGACGTCGCGCTGCTCGCGGCGGCGGTCTGGTTGGGCATGATCTGGAGCTGGTTGAGCGAGGCCAGCGTGCGCCGCTGCGAGGGCGGGTACTGCACCAGGATCGGGTACTGCGTGCCGTTGGTCTGCCAGTACGAGGCGATCGTGCCGGTGGTCGCGGTCGAGAGGATCGTCGCGATGTCGCCGGTCGAAAGGCCGAGCTGCGCCGCGACGCGCCGGTCGACGTTCACGTCGACCTCGGGCTGGGACGGGGTGATGTTGGTGTCGGGCCGGATCACGCCGGGGATCTGAGCCAGCTGCGGGATCACGCCCTGCGCCAGCTTGTAGAGCTCGTTGACGTCGGGACCGTAGATCTGGATCGCGAGCGCGTCGGAGCCTTGGCTGACGACCTGCTGCACGATGTCGATGCTGCTCGCCGAGGCCTGCGAGCCGACCAGCGCCGCGCGCAGCTTGCGGAACGTCGCGCGCTGCTGGGGCGTGTACTTGGCGGCCGCGGCCTGCTGCTGCGCGGCGGTGGGCGCGTTGCCGCGCCGCCCGGGCCGCCCGCCCAGCCGCTGCGACCACTCGTTGACGAACGCGTCCGCCTTGGCGCCGGCGATGCCGGGCTTGAGCGCGACCGCCATCGAGGCTTGGTTCGTGATCGCGCGGCTGCTGCCGCCCCCGAAGCCCGAGCCGACCGAGTCCGAGACGTCGACGACGCGCTCGTCTTGGCGCAGCGCCTGCTCGACGAGCAGCGCGACCTGGTTGGTGACCGCCACCGAGGTGCCGTTGGGCGTGCGCAGGTTGAGCCGCACGAAGCGCGACGACGAGGCCGGGAAGGTCTCGGTCTTCACCACCCCCGCCTTGACCGCGATGCCCGCCAGCACGAGCAGGGTGAGCCCGATCCCGAACACGAGCGCGGGGCGGTCGACGGCGCCCGCGAGGAGCCGTTTGTAGCGGCCTTCGAAGCGGCCGTAGAGGCGGTCGAACCCGGCGCTGAAGCGGCCGTACGGGCCTGGCCGCTTGCCCGTCGCGGCGCCCGCGGCGTGCGTGCTGTCGGCGTCGAGCATGAAGCTCGAGAGCATCGGGACGGTGGTGGTCGCGACGAGCAGCGAGATGGCGACGCCGACGATGATGACCAGCGCGAAGGGGCCGAAGATGAGGCCCTGCAGGCCCGGGATGAGCAGCAGCGGCACGAACACCGTCACGACCGTGATCGTGGAGGCGAGCACCGCGCTGAAGATCTGCGCGGTCGCGTTGCGGGCCGCCTCGCGCGGCGACTCGCCGTCGGCCAGGTGGCGGTAGATGTTCTCGATCACGACCACCGCGTCGTCGACGATCAGGCCGACCGCCAGCGCCAAGCCGCCCAGGGTCATGATGTTGAGCGACTCGTGCAGCATGTAGGAGGCGAAGAACGTCCCCAGCACCGAGATCGGGAGCGAGACGGCGACGATCAGGGTCGAGCGCAGCGAGTGCAAGAACAGCAGGATGATCAGGATCGCCAGGACCGCGCCGTAGAGCCCGGTGTGCTCGAGCGCCGTGACCGCCGAGCTGATGAAGCCCTGCTGGTCGAACACGACGCCGAAGTGCATCGACGGGTAGCGCTTCTGGAAGTCGGCGATCTTGGCGTACACGCCCTGCGAGACGGCGATCACGTTGGCGTCGGGCTGGGCGGTGACGGACAGGGCGATCGACGGCACGCCGTCGAGCCGGGCGAACGTCCGGACTTCCTCGATGCTGTCGGAGACCTGCGCGACGTCGCGGATGTAGATCGGCGCCCCGTTCTTCACGGTCAGGACGGTGTTGGCGACCTGGTCCGCGCTCTGGTAGAGCGCGTTGGCGCGGATGGTGAACTCTTTGGGTCCGATCGCGAGCAGGCCGGCCGGGGCGTCGACGTTCTCGTTCTTGATCTTGGTGACGATCGCGTTGGAGTCCAACCCGTAGCCTGCCAGCACGGCCTCGTTGGGCTGGACCATGATCGCGCGCTGCGCGCCGCCGAAGACGCTGACCGAGCCGACCCCCGCGACGCCGGCGAACTCGTCGGCGAGCTGGTTGTTGAACAGGTCGTAGAGGTCGCGCTGCGGGCGCGAGGGGTCGGTCACCGACAGGCGGACGACCGGCAGCGAGTTGGGGTCGGCCTTGACGATCTGCGGCTGCTGCAGGTTGGGATCGTTGGGGAGCTGGTTGGAGGCCCGGGCGACCTGCTGCTGGATGTCGGTCGCGGCGACGTTGATGTCGGTGCCGAACTTGAACACGGCGCGGACGCTGCTCTGGCCCTGGTACGAGTCGGACTGCAGGTAGTCGATCCCCGAGACCCGGCTGACCGCGTTCTCGATCGGGCGGGTGACGGTCGACTCCATCGTCTCGGGCGAGACGTTGCCGTAGTTGACGGTGACCGACACGACCGGCGGCTGGAACGAGGGCAGCAGCGCGACGGGCAGGCGCGGGATCGCGAACAGCCCCAGCACCACGATGGCGCAGGCCAGCATGGCGACGGTGACGCGACGGGTGACTGCGAAATCGGCGATCGACAAGCGGTGTGCTCCGGCGGGACGAGGCTCGGCCCAGTGTCCGCGTTCTTCCTGAGATGGCGCTCAAGACGCGGGCCGAGCGGTGGCGGAGGGTCCCGTGCATCCTACCCCGCTAGCGGTCGAGCAGATCGTCCATGAAGTCGTCCGGCAGCTCGAAGCGGGTGACGGCGGGCAGGTCGAAGCCCGCCGAGTCGAGCTCCGAGAGCGGGCGGCGCGGCATGCGGCCCGGCGGCTGGTTGGGGTGGTCGGCCGCGGTGATGCCGCGGACCGCCTGGGCGAGATCGTGGGCCAGGCGCTCCTGGCGGCGGGCGCCCTCCCGGTCGTTGGACGCCGTGGCCCGCTGCGCGTTCGCCGCCGCGGCGTTGGCCCGCTCGGCCAGGGTGCGCACCTCGGGGGTGTTCTCGAGCGTCACCAGCGCCTGGAGCGAGCTCGCGTCGAAGCGTCCCATCATCGCGATGCCCGGCATCCCGCGCAGGCGGGTGATCTCTTGCAGGCGCGGCAGATCGGGCATGCCGGGCGCCGGGCGGGCGGACCGGGCTCGTGGCGCCGGGGTGGGCGGCGCTTCCAGGCCGCGCGGAGCGTAGGGCGGGCGGTCGTCGAGCGCGGCCTGGGCCAGCGCCGCGGCGGCCATCGCTTCGGCGGTCGTACCGATCGCGTCGCCGCGGCGGTAGCGGGCGTAGGCCCCCGTGTAGTGGCTGCGGGCCTCGGCGATGTAGGGACTGCGGCCGTTCAGGGCTTCAGCCTCGCCGATCGCGCGGTAGGCCCGGGCCAGCGCGCGCGCGCCGCCGTCGGGCGCGGCGAAGCGCAGCTCGATCTCGCGCCTGATCTGAGCGGGGTCGGGCAGGCCGGGCATCGCGGGCCGGGGCGGCGCGACGGCCCCGGGAGCGGGCGGCGCGGCGGGGGCCGCCGGCGCGGGCGGGGCCGGCGGAGGCGAGGTTTGGGCGCCGGCCGTCGCCGCCACGCCCAGGACCAGCACCGCGGCGAGCGCGGCGCGTGAGATCGTGTGCTTCATGTCCGCCTTCATGCAAACGGCGTGCCGTCGAGCCGGGCCCGGCGGCGAGCGAGAAAGGCGGGCGAGACGCCGGCTTCGGCGGCGGCGCGCGCGAGCGCCGCGTCGTCGGCCAGCAGCGCGCGCTCGTGCCGGGCCAGGTGGGCGCGCCAGCGCGCGTCCTCGTCGTCGGCCGCGGCGACGTGCTCGAGGTCGATCGCGCCGCCGCTGAGCACCAGCGCGCGCTCGAGCGCGTTCTCGAGCTCGCGCACGTTGCCGGGCCACGTGCGGCGCGTCAGCGCCTCGACCGCGGCGGGCGAGATCGAGGTCGCGCGAACGTCGCGCCGCGCGGCGCGGGCCAGCACGTGGTCGATCAGGGCCGGGATGTCCTCGACCCGCTCGCGCAGCGGCGGCAGCTCGACCGCGACCACGCTGAGCCGGTAGAACAAGTCCTCGCGGAAGCGGCCGGTCGCGACGTCCTCGCTCAAGCGCCGGTTGGTGGCGGCGACGATGCGCGCGTCGATCGCGACGGGCTTGTTGCTGCCCAGCCGCTCGACCGAGCGCTCCTGCAGCGCGCGCAGCAGCTTGGCCTGGGTCGCGGGCGCGAGCTCGGCGATCTCGTCGAGGAACAGCGTCCCGCCGCGCGCGGCCTCGAAGCGCCCCGGCCGCGAGGCGACCGCGCCGGTGTAGGCGCCCTTCTCGGCCCCGAACAGCTCGGCTTCGAGCAGCGGCTCGGGCACCGCGGCGCAGTTGACCGCGACGAACGGGCCGCTGGCGCGCGGGCTGTAGTCGTGGATCGCGCGCGCGACGAGCTCTTTGCCGGTGCCGGACTCGCCCAGCAGCAGCACCGTCGCGTCGCTCGCCGCAACCCGCCCGACCAGCTTGAACACGCGCTGCATCGCCGGGCCGCTGCCGACGATCCGCTCGCCGTCCGCGCGCGCGCCGCTGGCGAACGTGCGCGCACCGGTGCGCCGGCCGCGCGCGATCGCGGCCCGCAAGGTCTCGACCAGCGCGCCGGGGTCGAGCGGCTTCTGCACGTAGTCGAACGCGCCGGCGCGCATCGCGGCGATCGCGCGCGAGCCGCTGCCGTAGGCGGTGACGACGATCGTCGGCGGCGCGCCGCGGCGCAGCGCCAGCTCCTCGAGCAGCAGCCCGCCGTCGCCGTCGGGCAGGCGCAGGTCGAGCAGCACCGCGTCGACCGCCTCGCCGGCCAGCGCGGCGCGCGCGTCGGCCAGCGTCGCCGCCTCGCGCACCGCGAAGCCGTCGTCGCGCAACAGCTCGCTCAGCGCTTCGCGCGCGGAGGCGTCGTCCTCGACCAGCAGCACGCTGTCGCGCCGCACCGCGACGCTCTGGCGCTTCACGGCGCAACTTCCAGCGGAAGCGGCGCGAACGCAAGCACGAATTCGGTCCGGCCGGGTTCGCTGGTGAAGGAGAGGGTCGCGCCGTGGGCGCGCGCGATCTCGTGCGCGATCGACAGCCCGAGGCCGTTGCCGTCCGGCTTGGTGGTGTAGAACGGGTCGAAGACGTGCGCGCGGTCGGGCGGCGCGATCCCGGCCCCGCGGTCGAGCACGCGCAGCACCGGCCCGCGCTCGACGCGCAGGTCCACCGCCGTGCCGGGCGGCGCGGCGTCGAGCGCGTTGGTGACGAGGTTGATCAGCAGTTGCTCGAGCGCCACGGGATCGCCGAGGACGATCGTGTCGCCCTCGTCGCCGGCGACGCGCAGCGTGACGCCGTGCGCGGCGGCTTCGACGCCGAACAGGCGCGTGGTGCCCTCCGCGAGGACGGCGAGGTCGACCGGTTCGCGGCGCTCGGCGGTGCGGCCGAAGGCGAGCATCCGGGTCACCACCGCGTCGAGCCGGGCGATCTCCTCGACCAGCCGGGCGACGAGCGGCGCGCTCTCGGGCGTGCGGCGCTCGATCCGTGCCGCGTGCAGGCGCAGCGCGTTGAGCGGGTTGCGAACCTCGTGCGCGACGCCGCCGACGAGCTGCCCGAGCGCGGCGAGCCGTTCGGTCCGGCGGCGCTCGTCCTCGGCCCGGGCGCGCGCCGCGGCCATCGCGGAGACCGCGCCCGCCACGGCGCCGAACTCGCCGCGCAGCCCGGCGATCGGCGCGTCGCCGCCGTCGCGCAGGCGCGCGATGCCGGTCAGCAGCCGGGCCAGATCGCGCCGCACCGCGGCCAGGATCAGCGCGCCCAGCGCGACGAGCGCGAGCGCCGCGAAGGCCGCCGCGATGGCGAGCCCGCGCTCGACCGCAACGCCGGGCTCGGCCGGGCGCGCGCGCTGCATCGCCCAGGCGACCGCGTCGCTGCCCCGCACCGGCAGCGCGACCACCACGACATCCATGCGCCCTTCGCGCAGCACGGTGGACGCTTCGGCATGCGTGAGCGCCGCGCGTGCGGCGAGCGCCGCTACGGCCGTAGCATCGCCGCGCGGCAGCGCGCCCGCGAAGCCGACGTCCGCGCTCCAGAACGCGCCCTCGACGTCGTCGTAGGGGCCGAGCACGTTGGCCGCGATCCCGCCCGCCAGCGCGGCGAGCGCGCGATCGGGCAGCCCGCCCGGCGTCTCGGCCGCCAGCGGCCCGACGTCGCGCGCGTACGCCTCGGCGAGATGCGTCGCGATGCCGTCCAGCGACTGCGCCGTGCGCGCTTCGAGCGAGACGCTGCCCCCGTGCACCGCCAGCGCCAGCGCGCCCGCGCAGAGCAGGAACGCGGCGATCGCCAGCACGACGAGCGCGCCGAACGCGCGCTGAAGGGTCACCGCGCGCGCTCCGGCGTCACGTCGCGCGCGGCGCTGACGCGCGGCCGGAAGGGCGAGGGCGCGGCGGTGTTTGGTCACCGTGCGGCGCGCAACGCGGATGCCGGCGAAGCCGAGCATGCGCGCGATCTGGGCGTCGGAGAGAGCTTCGTCGCGCTGCGCGAGGGTCCGGATGCGGGCCCGCAAGTCGTCGGTCGCGACGGTCAGGCCGCGCGGCACGTCGCGCAGGAACGCGCGCAGCGGCACGACGCCGTGCGGGGTGCGCGCCCAGCGCGACGCGAGCGCGCGCGAGATGGTCGAATCCGCCAGGCCCGCGTCGCGCGCGATGTCGCGCGCCCGCAGCGGCACCAAGTCGGCGCGCGCGCCGCTGGCAAGGTATGCCGCTTGGCGCTGCGCGAGCACCTGGCCGATGCGCAGCAGCGCCAGCCGCCGCCGTTCGAGCGCGTCGATCAGCGCGAGCGCGCTGCGCCGCGCGGCGGCGAACGCGCCGCCCTCGGTCGAGCCCAGCGACGCGACCTGCAGCGCGGGCCACGCGCCGGGGTCGAGCGCGACGGTCCAGCGAGCGTGGTCCCGCCCGGCATCGTCACGGCCGAAGATCAGCTCCGGCCGCGCGAACGCGACCGGCGGCGCGAACTCCCGCAGCGGGTCGCGGTCGAGCGCGGCCAGCCGCGCGAACGCGCGCCGCAGCGCTTCCGCATCGCGCCCGGTATCCGCCGCGACGCGCGCGACGCCGCCCTCGGCGAGCGCTTCGACGTGCGCGCACAGCGCCTGCACGTCGTCGTCGAGCACGCCTTCGGCGCAGGCTTGCAGCAGCAGCCGTTCGCCGAGATCGCGCGCGCCGACCCCGGCCGGCTCGCAGGCCTGCACCGCGCGCAGCGCGCGCTCGACGTCGGCCGGAAACGCGCGGGCCAGCGCGCCGATCGCGTCGAGCGGCTCGCGCAGGTAGCCGTCGCCGTCGAGGCTGCCGACGATCGCCGCCGCCGCCCGGCGCACCGGCGGCGCCAGCTCGCGCGCCGCGAGCTGCGCGGCGAGGTGCTCGCTCAAGCGCGGCCGGTCCGCGATGCGCGTCACGGCCTCGGCGTCGAAGCCGCTCTCGCTGCGCTCGAGCCAGGGATTCGTCGCGCGCTCGCGCTCGACGTACGCTTCGAGCGCCTCGACGTCGAGCGGCAGCAGCGCCGCGAAGGTGACCAGCGCCGGCGCGACGCGCAGCTCCGTCCGCAGCGCGAGCCCGACGCTCACCGCCGGCCGTCCGCCGCCGGCGACGGCTCGCCCGGCGCTCACGGCAGCTCGCCCGGCGGCACCGGCACGGGCGCCGGCAGGCGGTGCGGCAGCGGCGGCAAGGGGGGCAGCATCTTGAGCGCCGGGTCGTCGGCGATCGCGGCATGCAGCGCGGCCCGGGCCAGCGTCTCGGCGCGGCGGGCGCCGCCGTCGGCGGAGCGCGCGTCGTTCGCGGCCAGGGCTTTGCGCGCGTCGTCGAAGGCCGTGCGGGCCAGGCCGAGCAGCTTCGCCGCGTCACCGCGCTCGGCGAAGCCGGCCGTCATCACGAGCATCGTGGCGACGTGGTCGAGGCGCCGCGCGGCGCGGTCGGCGGCCGACGCCGCTTTCGCGCGCGCCTCGCGCGGGTCGCGCGGCGCCGGCGGAGCGTAGAACTCGAAGTCCTCGGGAACCCCGCTCGGCGGGCGCGGCAAGGCGGCCCCGGCCGGCAGGCGCGGCAGGCGGCCCCGGCCGGAAGCTGCGGCATCTGCGGCGGCTGGGCGCCGTACGGAATCCGCAGGATCAGCACGAACGGCTGCTCGGCCCGCAGCGTGTCGGAAGCGGCCGCGCCGAGCTGGTCGGCCGCGGCGGGGTCGCCGGCGGCGAGGCGGGCCCGGGCCCGCTCGACCAGGGTCCGGGCCAGGTCGCGGAAGCGGCTGGGCGGGGTGTCGGTGCGCAGGCGGGTCTCCAGGCTGCTCAGGCGCACCTCGACCACCCGCACGGCCCGCGGGGGCGGCGAGGGGGCGGGCGGGGCCGGCAGCGGCTCGGGCGAGACCGCCGCCAGCAAGGCGAGGAGGGCGAGCATCACGGGTCCTCCAGCACACTACGTGCCCGATGCCCCGGCGGCCCCTTGCGGCGGCGGCAGCCCTGCCTCGGCGGCGGCCGGCGATCTAGGGCGCGAGCGCGTCCTGTTCGTCGGGAGCCGCCGGAGCGGTTGGGCTGCCCGCGTCGCCGAGCGGGCGCCGCATGGGATAGCCGCCGCGCCGCCGGGGCGGCTGATCCGCCAGGACCAGGCCGTGAATGGCGCGGACGAGGTCGCGCGAGAGCCGGCCGAAGCGGAACGCGCCGTCCTGGTCGCCGGACGCGCGCATCCGCGCGGCGCCCGCCGCGGCGGCCCGGGCGCGCTCGGCGAGGGTTTGGATCTCGAGGGTGGGGTCCATCGCGACCAGCGACGAGAGCGAACCGCCGCGCCCGGTCATCCCCGAGCGGGTCATCCCCGGTCCGGCCATCCCGGGGCCGGCCGTTCCCGGGCCGGGCATCCCGGGCCCGAAGCGGTTCGGGCCGGGCGCGCCCGCCGGAGGCTGGACGCCCAGCGGCACGCGGCGGCCGGGACCGGGCCGAGCGGGGCCGGCCGGCCCAGCGGGTTCGGCGAGCATGCCGGGCGGGGGCTCGAGGCCGATCGGCGCGGCCGGGGTGCGCGCGTCGATCGCGGCCTGGGCGAGCGCCACGGTCGCCATCGCCTCGGCGCCCGCGCCGCGCGCGTCGCGCCGGCGGTAGCGCGCGTAGGCGCCGGCGTAGTGGCTGCGCGCCTGGGCGAGGTAGACGCTGCGGCCGTTCACCGCCTGCGCCACGCCGATCGCCTGGTACGCCTCCGCCAGCGCGCCGGCGGGGTTCGGCATGGCGAAGCCCGGGCCGAAGCGCTGCCGCATCGGCCCGCCGTCGCGCATCGGCCCTGCGGGCGCCGGCGCAGGCGCGGTTTGGGCGGCGGCCGGAGCGGCCGCGCCCGCGAGGAGCGCCGCGGCGAGCGCCGCGCACGCGAGGGAGTGCTTCGTGTCGGTCCTCATGGCACGAGCAACGTAGCGGGCAAAGCTGGGATTCGCGCCTTGCCGTTCTTCCGCTGGGCGTGATACACTCCCGGGGTTCTCCCGGTCTGTGCCGGGAGCCACCCCACTGCCCGGCCGTTTCGCGCCGGGCCGTCCGGCGCGAGCCGGCGTCCAGAGAGGGCACCATGGCAGTCACCGAATACGAAGTCACCTACATTCTCCGTCCCGCGCTCGAGGAGACGGAAGTCGACGAGCGCTCCAACGCGATCGCCGAGGGCGTCAAGACCCGCGGCGGCGAGATCGTCGGCGAGCTGGAGAAGCTCGGCAAGCGCCGCCTGGCGTACGAGATCGACGACGTCCGCGAGGGCTACTACGTCGTGATGAAGTTCAAGAGCGAGCCCGAGGGCGCCAAGGAGCTCGAGCGCCTGATGCGCCTCAACGAGTCGGTCCTGCGCGCGCTGGTCATCCGCCAAGAGGACTGACCCCGGCCGACCCGAGGACGGAAGCCGCGGGTGACACCCGTATGGCACCGTCCGCGGTTATCATCACTCCCGTAACGTCAGCAGCAGAGTCAGGAGTCAGCCGTGGCTGGATCATTCAATCGCATCACGCTGGTCGGTAACCTCACCCGCGACCCGGAGATCCGGTACGTCGGGTCGGGCGCGGCCGTCACCAAGTTCACCCTCGCGGTCAACCGCCGCTCCAAGCAGGCCGAAGAGACCGACTACATCGACTGCGTCGCCTGGGACAAGCTCGCCGAGACCTGCAACACGTACCTCAAGAAGGGCATGAGCTGCCTGGTCGACGGGCGGCTTTCGATCCGCTCCTACGAGACGAAGGAAGGCGAGAAGCGCAAGGCCACCGAGGTGGTGGTGAACACCATGCAGATGCTGGATCGCGCGGGTCGCGGCGGCGGTGGTGGCGACATGGGCGATGAGTCGGGCGGCGGCGAGCGGAGCTATCAGCAGCGTCCGCGTGCGGCTGCTCCGGCGGCGGCTGGTGGCGGGGCCGGCGGTGGCTCCGGCAGCGGCGGTGGATTCGGCGGCGAGGATGATTTCGAGGACGAGATTCCGTTTTAGCGTTTTAGCGTTTAGCCTTCGAGGCTGTCTCACAATGAATCGGCAGGAACGTTGATTCATTGTGAAATGCCGGCACGTTCACGCATCGTGACGAAGGAGCACCGTGCTGACGGACTCCTTCGCGCTTCGCAGCGGTTTGTTCGGTAGCGTACCCCTCGATTCCGTCCGCAATTTCACTTTGATTAGATAACTAAGAACCCCGTCTGGTGCATGAGCGAGTACACCGTACCGCCGTGCGCTTTCCCAGGTTGCCCGATGCCTTGCTCGCGCTACAGAAGCTGGTGAAATGTCATATGCGGCTGAGGACGTGCAGATGCCATTAACGAAGACCGCAATGTTTGCCTCGCTCCAGATAGAAGTGCGGTGAAGACGCCGTGAACCCGACAATGCTGAAGCATCCGGTGACGCTGTCGCAAGTTGCAGTTCCGATTTTAGTTTGCTACGTCGTATCAATCGACGCGCCGTCCAATATCGTGACGGCGATTTTAGAGGAATGCCACGGTCGCTGGGGCGGTCGTGATTCGCTCATCATCCCGATGAATGCGGACGGCAGCATCGACGAATGCTACTGGGATTGGGCGCGGGACATCGACCCGGACGTAGTCTACAGCTACGTCGAGCTTAACGTACCGACACTGGAGCGTATCCAACGCGATCTGATGCCATCCGTGGTGACCATCCACCGTCTTCCGGACGATCCCCGAGTACGACACGAACTTGAAGCCGAGGGCGTCTCCGCCCTCTCGCTGCTGCCGATGCTGGCTGCCACATATCGCTTGGGTCAACTGGGTCCCATGAAACTCGTCAGCGCGTTTCGCGAATGGCCGCGCGACCCGTTCATCACGGACAGCTTCGGTCTGAATCCGTATGGACCCGAATTTGCGACCGCCGGGCTTGTACGAAAGTACGTCGAGACCCTGGCCCTCGGCTCGCAAGAAATTGCGCCACCGGGACATGTGGCCGATATTAGCGTGGCAAATACCATCAGTCTGCTGGAAAACATGTCACAGCAACCATATGGCGTCTACACGATGGCTCAGTTGTCAGGCATGGGATACGAAAATGTCCACTTCCTTCGTGCGTCAGTATGGAAGTGGTTCAACATTATCGTCGGCGACACGACCCTCGACCGTATCGCTTTTTGGAACGGCCGCGTTGGTGCGGAAGGCCATCAGCGTAAACACGTGACCGCGATTCGCGTACCGGAAGCACACCTTGACAACCCACAATTCATGTCCGTACTCGCCACGTTCGTTTCACGGTGGAATTCGTTCCAAGACGGTCAGGCGTTCGCGAGCGTGCGCTCTTCATCGGTCGTGCCGGAAAGACTTCGTCCGTTCGCGGAGGCGTTGGCTCCGCTCAATGTCATCGCAACGGTTGAGATGTTCAGCGATGCAACCGCATGCTCCGCCGATCCTCGCGAACGCAATGGCGTGGTGACTGGTTCAGTCGATGAACGATTCACGGAATCAAAGGCCGCGCTCGTCCCGAACGTCCCCCGGCATTTGCGTGACTACGGGCCGATGGACCCCTGGCTTTCGCACGGAGCGTGGACGATCCAAGTCGCGCTGAAACGCCAGACGGGTGCCTTTTTCGGGGCCACTGTGCCGCCGATGCCCATCCCACGTCGTTTACAGGCCGTTCGTTCCATCACCGAGGGCTCAACTGCAAAGGTCACGCGTTCGGGCTCTGCGGCTCGTTGTACGTGACGAACGGAAACCACAGGTTTTACGCTCATCGACGACGACGCGGAATTCGTCGCCCGTCTTTTTGTGCCGTCTTTAGCGTATTACCTCACGACGACGGACGTGCGTGCGCAAACGTTGCTGCCTCCGACTGTCATGCATCCCCGGATTTCGTCGGCTGGTCGGCATCTGCACAACGTCATCAAGCGTATCGGTTCGTTGCGTCGTGCCTACGATCTCTTCACGGATACGATGTGGAGCGGCATCTTGAACGAGATGGCCATTCCACAGCATGCGTTGAAAGAAGAAAGCCGTGCGGAACTCGTTCGCAGGCTGAAGAAACCTTTTGGCCGCAATGGCGCGCCAACGGTGAACGAGAACGACTTCGAGCGGCTTGCCGACGTCGTCGCGCGCATCGCACCCGGACTAAAAACACCGTCCGCGATGAGAAGTTTCGATTATTTCGTCAAGAAATACGACCTAACGGACGAAGCCAAACGTGTTAGAGAAGGCACGCCGCCTGACGACAGTCCGGATCGCCGCGTGCGCGTCGAAGCGGAGAAACACGTCCGATATTGTCGCGCCGACGGAGTCCTCATCCAGGGTCATGCCTGGACGTGTCGACGATGCCACCACCCGAACTGGTCGACTCTGGATGCGCTCGCGACCGTCCTGACTTGTGAAGTGTGCGAGGAGAACTATGGCGTGCCAACGGACTTCCAATGGCACTTCGTGCTCGACGGATATATCGTTCGCGGGATGCTGG
Source organism: Vulcanimicrobiota bacterium (assembly GCA_963784655.1). Lineage (GTDB taxonomy): Bacteria > Vulcanimicrobiota > Vulcanimicrobiia > Vulcanimicrobiales > Vulcanimicrobiaceae > Vulcanimicrobium. Next base: position 70,475 of record CAWASO010000025.1, on the reverse strand, counting down.
ACCATGGGCTGCGCGGATTGATTTGGGGCCTCGGGATGCTGATGTGGCGCAGCCGATATTCGTTTCTGTTCTCTCCGCCGCTCGACCTCTACCGCCACGAAGGGAACGCTGGCGAAGTGAACCTCGGCGATGTCGACATTGCTTGCGTCGTCGATGGAAAGTTCTGTATCGGCGAATCGAAGGATTCTGACTACGACATCAACGACACGCTTGGACGAAAGCTCATCGATGTCGCAACGTCGATACGGCCGGACGTCGTAGTGGTCGCGTGTCCGGATTACACGGCGGCACAGCGCGTCGCTACTCAGGTCGAGAAGATTCGTGCTGCTGTATCGCACCTCGGCATCGAGGTCATGGGGTTGTTGCCTCCCGATCCGGCTCAACGCAGATCCGCGGTTTCCTGCACTTCTGATGCGACGGTGCCTGCGGTAGAAGTTAATGACGGCAACGATCCACAGCAAACCGAGCCGACATGAGGGCTCCATCGCATTTCCTGTAGCGATGGAATGACGGCGTCGGTGAAGCGGCGATGCGCAGCAAGGCACGCCAGCGGCCTAAGTCCTGGCGGTAGCGCACTTTACCTCGCGCCATGCGCGCTCCCGCGGTGAGCGTCCGCCGGCCCGAACCTTAGCTGCGGGTCGTGCTTGCCACGGGCGACGTTGTCTGAGGTAGGCCGAGCGCGGGGTCCGTGGCGAAGGAAACCGCATGAGCAACACCCTCGCGGCCATCGAGAAGAAGATCGGACCGGGTAAGGAGGCCGACTCGGGCGATCCGCGCATGCGATCGCGCGGATACAAGTGCGGCTGCGCGGCGTCCACCGTAAATGACAATCCCCAGTGGAACGTCTTCCCGTGCCAGAAGCACATGGGAGCCAACTGGCTTTAGCACTGCCGGCGTGAGGGCAGTATCAGTCCGCACACTTCGGGGAAGTACGCCGCGTGAACATACGATGGACCATGACTTTCGGGCATTGGGGACGATGCGTCGATGCGCTCCTTGTCGAACGTGAGCGCGGCATGCTGCACGCCCTACGCGGCCGCACCACGGAACGGGCATCCCACTAGGGGGAGGAGCGATTAGTGCAAATCGTTCTAAGCCTGAACGAAGCGCCCCGCCACATCGCGGGCGGATCGGGGCGCAGTGTCTGCACGACCCTGCTGAGTCGAGAATCCGGTGGTTTATGGATTTCGATGTAACATTTATTCGTCAGGCGATCGCCCTTTCAAGCGAGGCCCAATCGTCTGGAGAAATCCGACATCTTGTCGAGCGTGGATCTCATCGCGAATCCATCTTGGCTAGACGGCTCCGAGACGGACTAGTACCGAAGTCTATTGGCATAGGATCCGGGATGATACTCGGGACGAACGGCCTTCAAAGCTCCCAGACCGACATCGTTCTTTTCGACGCTATTAATTCGCCAGCATTTTTGGACGATCGCATCTATCCAAGTCTTGGCGTTAAAGGTGTTATCGAAATGAAATCGGGACTTTCGAAGACGGAGCTACTAAACGCAGTTAAGAATATTGCGCGATTTAAGGCGATCCGCAATGCCGACCCAGCGGTAGTGCTGAGACGGCCTCAGTCATCAATTTATTCCGACTACGACGGATATCCGTTTGGCGTCGTGTTTGCATACGCGCTAGAAGGCAACTCGCTGGATAGCCTCCGCGACAACCTCGAGGAGTTCGAAAAGGGAATTACTCCGCTCGAACGGACGAATCTAATTTGTGTCCTAAACGAAGGATTGATCGTCCACGATACGTCAAGCTGGGGAAGAACTGTTCATTCCCTTGAACTCCGTGGCGATGCCAAACCTGTCGCAGTACCACTTGGCCTGCGGACCTTCGGCGAGTTCTATACGTCGTTAATTCAATTGATGCTCGGCGTCATTATCAAGCCATTTGACATGAACCTCTACCGGCATGTCGCCATTGTGCACGCTGGCCATCGCTATGCAGGCGACGTTCGCCGAATAGATGATTCTTCAAACCACATTGAAACTGTACGAGAGGTATTCCTAGAGAAGGTGCGTGCCTGCATGAAGACAGAGAACTTGCATGGCCTTGAAGATTCGCTCGCCATTGGCGAAGACGTGCGGCTGTCCCCAGGTCCCGACCTTGGCGTCGGTATTGCTTTGTACGACCCGGATGAGCGCTTGTCGACTGAGACCGAGAGCGGCGACGGGCCGGCCCTGCAGCGGCGATGTCGTATCATTTTTGTTGATGGTAAAGCATGCCTTGTACCGAAGTCCTATTTTACCAAAGAGTGCCTTAAGTTCGAGTCGATTCTAACAATGCCGAAAGGCATCGGCCTAGCATAGGAGCTGCTCCGTTAGCACAAGCCGCATCAATGGATACGCCCTGCTATATGTTCGCCTCTCGTCGTGCTCTTAAGGCCGCATGAAGGAGTCAATCCGGGGACTCAATTTGGTTATAAAACGCGCGGGGAGGCTTGGGCTAGTAACGCCCTAGTATTCTAAGCTGGCTTACTACGGCGATGCAAAATTGCGTAGTAGTGGTAAGGTTTGGCTACCTTGTGAGATAAGACATTAGGACACTGCGTGATGCAACAGTTCCAATGACTGCGGCCCTTGTCCTGCGGCATCGCGGGCTACATCGGCAATATTAACAGACAGCGAGGGTTAGAATTTCATATTCTATCCCATGGCGTGACGCCAATCGCCGTGACCGGCAAGCGTGAATCGCCTTTTTCACGCAATCCATTCCGTCATGCGGTTTGCAATCTGTCGAAAAGAAGCCAGGCTGTTGCGGGGACGTTGGCCGGTGAAGCGGGCGTGAACGATCATGCTCAGTCCTTCTCCCGTCCACAGAGAAGGGAAAGGTCTTTCGGTGGAAGCACTGGTAGGATGACGATCTAAGTTGGGGATGGTTGCAAGACCTGGTCACGGTTTACATTGAAGGGCGGACGTTAGTCGAATGTTTTCGGTTTCCTCAGGATTTGTCGCTACGTTTAAAATTGGCGACAATATAAACCACAATCTATCTATTTTGAAGTTACTATACGAATTCGGCGACGGCGACAAGAGACGCTCAGCCTTGTTGCGCAAACCAATCATTGTTACTCTTGTTTCGATTACTGAGGCAATGCTTTACGATTTCATCGACCGAGTCCAATCTCCAGAACACGTCTCGACGCTTCCCACCCAGACTCGGTTGGCAATGCGCGAAAAGAATTATTCGCAGCTTGCAAATCTCGTGAGTGGAGCCAAAGCGCACGATTTGTTCGGTGCGAATACTGATTTTTACGATAAGATTGATGATCTAAGAAAACTTAGGAATCGGATTCATATTCAGGACGAAAAGAAGCACTTCGAACGCGATGAGAACAAAGCGTTCAGCGCAGAGCGTCAGCTTAGTGCAGAGCAGGTTCTAGAATATGTCTGCAAATTTCTTGCAAGCAAGCATCCACGCAAGGCAAGCACGCACGGTTTTGTAAAAGACTTTGAATTTCCATGGGCCGAGCATTACGAGGCCAATGTACCAACGAGTTCCTGACCCGTAAATGAGTTGGGTCGGGTACTCCTCAGGAGCCATGATTCCGGGGCTACGCTATTGTGAAGATTCGTTGTACGATGTGACCGGACGGCTCGCAGCCCAGGCCGACGGGCACGTTGACCGATTACGAGAGCGAACCCTAGCTTTATTGGATAGTTTAACGCTTGCTCTACAACTTGGCGAAAGGACAAAAGCGGCCGCAGAAGGATGGCTCGTTCGGAAGGTCACGGACCCTTTCGCTCATGCGGAATCGCGTTGAGAATCGTATCGTTGCTGCGCGCTCGTGAACGTCTCGACGTTGGTTCCGATCCAGCGGAACAGGTCGATGAAGCGCTCGGCCAGCGCGCGGCCGCTCTCGGTCAGGGCGTACTCCACCCGCGGCGGGACGACGGGATAGCTCGTGCGCGCGATCAGGCCGTCGCGTTCGAGCACGTCGAGCGTCTGCGCCAGCATCTTTTCCGAGATCCCACCGACGCGGGCGCGGATCTCCGAGTAGCGGAGGTCGCGTTCGAGCAGTGCCCCCAGCACGAGGCCGCCCCAGCGGTTGCTGACGTGGTTGAGGACTTCGCGTGCCTTGCAGGCGGCGACGAAGCAGTTTCCGGTGGTGGGCAGGGCGGATGCGTCCATCGAGCTGGTCTCCCGGAAGCTTACCTTTTCGTAAGTACTTCCTTTTCGTAAGTTTAGGGCCTAGACTCGCTGCATGTCAAATCCTCAGAAAACCGTCGTCGTCACGGGCGCCAGCTCGGGCTTCGGCCGCAACACCGCCGAGCGGTTCGCCGTCGCCGGCTGGCGCGTCTTCGCGGGCGTCCGCGGCGGCCGCGGCAAGCATGCCCAAGCCACCGCCGAGCTCGAGCAGCTCGGGATCCGGGTCGTCGAGCTCGAGATCACCGACCAGGCCTCCGTCGACCGTGCCGCCGCCGAGATCCTCGCCGTTGGCCCCGTCGACGTCCTCGTCAACAACGCCGGCGCGGCGTACTTCGGGATCGTCGAAGCGTTCACGCCCGAGACGATCCAGCGCCAGTTCGACGTCAACGTGTTCGGCCAGATGCGCGTCAGCCGCGCCTTCCTCCCGGGGATGCGCGAGCGCCGCAGCGGCCTCGTCGTCTACGTGAGTTCGGTCGTCGGCCGGTATACGTTCCCGTTCGGCGGCGTCTACGCGTCCTCGAAGTGGGCGCTCGAAGCGCTCGCCGAGTCCTCGTCGTACGAGCTCGCCCCGCTCGGCGTCGACGTCGCGATCGTTCAGCCGGCCGCGTACGAGACGAACATCAGCAACTCGCGCGTCGGTCCCGACGACGAGCAGCGGTTGAGCGGCTACGGCACGGTCACGCCGCTCGCGGCGAACGTCTTCGGCGCGCTTTCCAGCTCGACCCAAGGGCGTGACTCGCGCGAGGTCGCAGACGCGATCTTCGCCATCGCCGAACAGCCGGCCGGCACGCGGCCCCTGCGCACGCCGGTCCCCGCCGATGCCGCGGCCATCGCGATCAACGAGGCGGTCGCGCCGATCCAGCGCCAGGTGCTGGAGAACTTCGGTCTCGGCGAGCTCCTGCCGAAGGCCCCTGCCGGCGTCTAGATCGCGCGTAACGGTTGACGCGGTCTCGCATGCCGTCGGAGAGAGTCGCCCGCACCGAGTCGAGCCTCGCAGGGCTCGTGCGGGAATCCCGGCGGCACGGCGCTGTGCGTCGTGCAGGCAGACAGCGCGTCGCGCCTGACCGGGGCGATCCTCGGCCGATAGCGTCTCCGCTAGTAAGGTGAAGCTGAAGTAGCTATCCACAAGACGGTTCGCTAGCCTTCCTTCCCTAGGTCAGTGGTGGGGACTTGCCCGGATTGGTCGGCCCCAGCCACATCGTGTCGTACACGCGCTCGTGATCGCCGCTTGCGATCGCCTCGGCAATCATCGCCAACCAAGCTCCGAGCGTCGGTGCAAGGGGAGGGTCCGTTTGCCAGGTGTCCCATGCTTCAGGATGGATTTCGTAGAGGGGAGATTCGTCGCTGTCCGCCTTTGGCGGGCGGATACCGTATTGCGATTCAGTTTGATTGGAGCGGGCGATTGAGATGAGATCCCCCCAAGTCACGTCGCCTGGTTCGTCGCGCCATGCTTCGCGGCTGGCCATCGTCGAAGAGGCGATTTCGGACGACGAGTACAGACGCAGGACCGAGCCGTGCGCGTCCACGAGATCGAAGCCGTCGGTTTCCGATAGTAGTTCGCGGAGACTTCGCGAAAGCACGGAGCCGAGAGCACTCTCGCATGCGGCTATCGCCTCCGGCGGCGCGGCCGGCATCAACGCGAGTGAATAGCCGTTCGCCTTCGCCTGCTCCACCGCGTCGTGAAGCCGGCGAAGCACGCTCACAGGTCGGACCTCCTCCACCATTCCGACAACCGCATATGATCTCGCCGCACCATGAGCATTCCGTTCGACCTCAGGTTTATGCCGCCCCACTGCAACGGCTTCACGTAGTGGCTTCGTAGCCGGCGCTTTCACTGCGGGGCCAGCCGGTTCACCAAGAGCCCTTTCCCATTTTGACCCGCTGCGGCTAGCTCCAGTACCAGAACGTCTGCCCGGTGCGAATCATCGCTTCGAGCGAGCGGCGCACGTGGTCATCGACGTTTGCGGCGATCGGGCTACCCGGGTCGTTCAGCCATTCACCATAATAGAGTTGGTCCAACACCATGACAGGGCATTCTCCGGATTCGTCTCGCCGCTCCAGCGCAAGATGAATCACGATGTTGGCTTCTTCTGAGAGAGCCAAGATTTGTCGGCCTCGCTCGCGAGTTCCCGGCTGCGCTGTGGGGGGCTCGGCCGCCATCTCGAAGAGGTCTCGCACCCCGATCGTTAATTTCACGATGAGCGCTGCATCGAATATCGCGAACCTCGCATCCCAGCGCTCACGTTCATGAGGGGTTTGGCTTTTGCCGTCGTAGTAGCGGATCGTCATCCCGTTCCACTGCTTGAGAAACGACGCAAGAGACGGGGCGAACCTTACGCCGAGAGCACGCTCGCATTCTGCGATTGCCGCAACCGAGGCGCCCTCGCCGAGTTCTACTTCAATGCAAGCGCCTCGTGCGGCGCAGCTTTCGCGCAAGGCGTCCAACAATTCCGTCAACTCAGCTTGCTTCATCGCACCGTATCACCGTATCGTCGGGCTTGAAGTTGTCCGGAAACCACCAGACATTGAACCGGCTGTGCGTCTTCGGGTCGTACTCGTTCGCGTCAGCGGCGTACGCCGGCAGGAACACGCCGTTACTAACGTCGTTCTTGCCGCACCAACCGACCGGATGGATGTGGTGCGCCTGGAACCCGGCGGGCGGGACGACGTGTGCCGCCAGGAGTATATTCTTAAACTTCGCCCGCTCCTTGCGGTCCAAACACGGCGCCTTGGCGCTTGAAGAGCAGTAGTAGAACGGACCATCTGGGAACGGGACATACCCGCCTCCGCGCTCGATGACGCTTGGTACGGCCCAACTCGCGTTGATCGGGATCTTGGGATAGAACGCCCCGAGGTTGTTCACCTCGTAGTGGCCGGTGTGGTAGGTGGCGAGTTCAAGCCCGAACAGCGCGCCGAAGTCCAAGCGGTAGTGGATGTCGACGCGCTCCGCATGGCCGGTGACCGGCTCAATGCCATACAAGCCGGTGGCGCAGACGCGATAGCTGCCGTAGAGCCCGATCTGCCGGCTGCATGGGAGCAGGGTCCGCGGGAGGCGGTGCCGCCGCTCGCCGGTGTTGAAGTTCGTCCCGTCCTGCTGGACCTGGACGCCCGGAGCGGCCCAGAAGTTGGTGCAGTAGGCGTAGACCTGGAGTGTGCCTCGCGAGGTCGCGCTGGTTCGGTCGTGGGCCTCGTTGTCGTCGATCAGATAGGACCAGCACCCGAACTTCTTCTCGCTCGCGTACTGGCGCAGCTGCGAAGCGACGACGTCCGGCGGGTTCAAGGCGTCAAACGGCCGGCTGAACTGGCGCGGCCGTCGCTGACGCGAGCTGGGTATCGCTCCCGGCACGTCAATCTTGATGCCGAAATCCGGCGTGACCGTATCGTCACCTGCGGTGTAGCGGGTCGCGTCGGCCTGCATGACCTTTCCGTCGTCGTCTTGCTCGAAGATGTCCTCGGCGTTCAATTCGGTCTCGTACGCGGCCGGCTTCACAACGGTAAGGACCACGTTCGTGTCCTGGCTGGTCTTGCCAGCGGCCGAGGTGACGCGAACGCGCAGATTGTAGTCGCCCGACTTGATCTCGAATGGAACGCGCAGACGCAGGGTGTTCGTGTGCGGTGGGCCTGCCGTCACGTCGGCGTCGAAGCGAACTTGCTCGAACGTGCTGCTGTCGCCGGAGACTTGCCAGTGAAGCGCGCCCTGGCCGCTGCCCGCAGCATCGGTCAACGGCAGCGCGACCTCGGCGAGGCGGCTCGCGGTGTAGCGGTCCTTCGGTGAATCGGGCGGCGGCAAGCTGCCTGTGCCGGGTGAGCAGCTCGAAGACGTGGTGGGCGTCGGCGACGGAGCCGGAGCGTTCGTCGGCGTGGGAGACGGGACGGGCGCGTTCGTAGCCGAAACAGTAGGCGCCGGGCTAGGCGACGGCGATCCGCCTCCGCCGCCGATCACACCCGTGAACGGTCGGCGTAGTGCCGTCGGCGTACGCTGCACCGAGGCCCCGCAACTGCTGCCTCCTCCGCCGCTACCGCCGCCTGCGCCGCCGCTCGATCCACCGCCACCGCCCGAATTCGGTGCCGTCGTGCCGATCGAGATGGTCGGACCGACGATGTACGAGGTTGCGCACGGGTTGATCGGCAGGTCGAAGCAGACGTTGTACTCCCCGTAGGCGTGCGCGATGGTGACCGAACCGACCGCACGGCTCGCGCTGACCGAGAACGAGTACGCCGTCGATGTGTTGCAGTAGTACGGGTCCCCCAGCGCGCGCGGCGCTCGCGCGCGCGCCAGACCGGCGATCGGAGGAACGTTCTGGGTGGTCGTCTGCCACGTCACGCCCGAGCACTTCGTAGGCGGAATACCGAACGGCCCGAGCTGGTCGGTGCTGAAGGTGATCGTCGCCGTGGAGCCTGGCGGCCCGGAGCACAGGACGGGGACCGCGACCGACCCCCCGCCCCCGCCGCAGGTCGCCCCGCCGGACGTCGTGACCGGAGCGCTCGCATCGGACGGTGCGCGGTCCGCGGCATGCGGTACGCTGGTGGCCGACGCCGGGATGGCGGGAATCGGCTGGTTCGATTGCGAGCGGCCGGCGCAGCCGCCGAACGCGACCGCGAGAACAACGACAAGAGACGCGGCGTTGAACACCCGTTTCATATGGATCCTTCGGTGACGCCGGGCTCTCCGAGCACCGGGCTCCTTTCGCGCAGGACCGAATGCTCCGCGCCAGCCTGCCAAGCGGCTATTAGCTGTGGCGCACCTCACACTCCTCCCTAAAGCCGGCGCCCAACACGCGGAGCGCGCCACGGCACCCGCAACGAGCCGTGGCCCAGAGCTTTGCCGTTCGGCTGAAGCACGGCTTGTCCGTGTCTCAGCGGCGCGGCGTAGCCACGCGCGGAACGTCTATCGAACGCCAAGGGAAAGCCGCGCTTCTTTCCCAAGCCCTAATGGTGACAATGTCGCAGCGCCTGCCATTCCTGCACGACCGAGCAGAGAGAAGAATATGCGAACGCGGCTCTTTTTCGGTGCCGTCGCGGCAGCGATTGTCCTGTGGCCGGCCACGGCCGTGGTAGCCTCCGACACGCCGGGCCGGATCACCGGGATCGGCGGCATTTTCGTCGTCAGCAAGGACCCGAAGGCCCTGGCGGCTTGGTATCGGGACGTGTTGGGCATTTCGCTGGAGACGTGGGGCGGCGCGAGATTCCGCTATGACGCGACAGGGCATCCGCCCGTCGCGGTTTGGAGCGCCTTCCCGGAAGAGGGGAACTATCTCGCGCCCTCGCGGCGCGACTTCATGCTCGACTTCGCCGTGGATGACCTCGACGCGTTTCTCGCTCGTCTGAAGGCAAAGGGCGTCACGATCCTCAAGCCGCGACGACTCCGATCCGAACGGCAAGTTCGCCTGGATTCTCGATCCCGACGGCACGAAGATCGAGCTGTGGCAGCCGACGAAGCGCTGACCGAAGATCCGTTCGGTGGTCGGCGTCCAACCAGTCACGAACGGATGACGGGGCTGCCATGGGATGCGTCGTACCACGACGGCCCTGCGCCTTGGGATATCGGCCGGCCGCAGCCGGCGATCGTGCGTTTGGCATCCGAGGGCTGGATTCGCCGGGGCGGTGTTGGACGCGGGCTGCGGCACCGGCGAGAACACTCTTCACGTCGCCTCGCTGGGATTGCCGGTTCTGGGCGTCGATGTCGCCGAGACGGCACTGGCGATCGCCCGAGCGAAGGCCGCCGACCGCGGGATCGAGGCCGAGTTCGCTCCGGCTGACGCAATTCAGTTGGAGCGGTTGGGGCGCAGGTTCGACACGGTGCTGGACTGCGGACTGTTCCACACCTTCGACCGCGACGAGCGGCCACGATACGTGGCGAGTCTCGCCTCGGTGACCGAGCGTGGCGGAACCCTGTACGTGTTGTGTTTCAGCGACGAGGGCTCCGATACCGGTCCGCACCCCGTTAGCCGGGAAGAGCTGCGAGCGGCGTTCGATTCCGGCAACGAATGGAATGTAGTCGCCATCGAGCCGGACCGGCTCGAGACGCGATTCCATGACGACGGCGCACCGGCTTGGTTCGCGACGATCAAACGCGTCTAGGCTGCGTGACACGCGCGTGCAAGCATAACCCCGGTCGAGGAAGCCGGACGGCGGCCGGCTAACCGTGCGCGTTGCGGGACTGCCAACAAGGAGCATCGCTTGATCTTGCCGCTCGTCTTGGCCGCTGCCGTCGCGCCCGCCCCTGCGTCCGAGGCGGCACGGCGCGCGCTGCTGGCCATCGTTGCGCGCACTGCCGCCTCGACCGCCTGCGATCCGGCAACGGTGCGCAAGGTGGTCCGCAATGCCACCATGTCCACGATCGGCCGGATCGGCGGCGACGAGGTCGTGATCGCGGAGGTTCAGGACCCGTGCATGTGCGGGGCTCAGAACTGCCCCGAGTACGTCGTCCGCACGGGGTCGCACCCGCGCCTTCTGCTCGAGGACGTCGGCCTCGAGATGAAGCCGCTTCGCGATCGCACGGCGGCGCTGCCGAAGATCGTCACGACCGCGCACGACAGCGCGGCCGTGTACGTCGAGACGACGTACGCATGGCGCAAGGGAAGCTACGTCCGCATGCGGAGCGTGAACGTTCGCGCCGACACGAGGTAACGTTGCCGCACGCCGACCGTCGTCGACGAGATGGGACTGTGGGTGTACTCGCCCTCCGGCTTCGCGACGTAGCAGGCCCGGATGGGGCTCGACGGGGCGACCCACTGGGTCCGGTTCAAACGCGAGGAAGAGACGTTCCGGAGGTTCCTGGGCGACGTAGCCGATGTGCTTGCCGGCGCAGAGCCCGTCAATGTCCGCGATGCCAATGGTGCAAGTACCTGCCGCTGGAGCGGTCGGCGTAGCCGGTTCCATCCGATAGCCTTCTCGGGCATTGCTCCCTCGCCCAGCGCGCGTCACTGGCTCTCGTATTCGTCGAGCCGGCAGTGCTCGTAGGCAGCCTCGTTGCGACGCAGTGCGCGCGGTCGAGCCACGACTTCATCCTCGAGCGCGCACGCGCTCACGCCGGGCGATTCTCGCCGGTACGTAACCCCGTCCTTCCAACGCCCGAAGCGATCTCACGGTCCAGGGACTCTCCTCGCCGGAGTGCGGCACCGGCCGCGCCTCCATCGCGCGGAAATTATGCTCACGAATTGCGCCGAAAACGCCGTTTCAATTGACCGTCACAAGTCGACACAGCGGTGTTCGCTTGGCGCGAAGTGATCGAGTGGGACGGCAACAGCGGCGCCCAAGGCGATCAGAACCGTGCCGACCGTGAGCGCGCGCAGTAATGGCCCCAGCCGCCAGAGGAGGCCGTAGGCGAGCACCGGGGCGGGGAGCAGCACCAGCAGCGAGATAGGCTTCTGCAGCGGGATCATCAGACCAAAGACCAGCGCCAGCCCGAGGTCCTGCGCGGGGTCAGCGCACGATGGCCCCTGGCCGCCGAGGAAAAAGGCATACATCCCCTGGACCGCCATCGCTACGGCGAGGACCAGCGCGCTGCGCGGCGCGCGGGCGCGGGTGCGCCCGGAAGCCAGCACGACCGCCGCGCCGAACGGTACCACGATGATGAGGTCGATGAGGAGGCCCATCGACCAGAATATCGGCGGTCGCGAAAACGTCGGAAGGACGAGTACGACCAGCACGGCCAGCAGTACGAACAGCAAGCCGGTGGTGGCGCGTACGAGCGTGGTGGCGTTCACTGCACGGACCTCACGGTGATTGCATCGATAGATCGATCTCGTCAGTCCACGATCCTTTCGTGCCTGAAGTGCAGCATGCGGATGCCGCGCAGCGCGTCGAGGTGCAGCGTCGCCGCGGACGCGCAGATGACGGCGGCGGCCGGGTACCGTCGGGATGCCGCCGGCTGCGCCGGTCCTAGACGTAATCGCAAGGTGAGGATGGCCGAGCGCGACGTGCCGTCCTTGCCGCTGAGACGAGCGCCGGGACCGTGCCAGGACCCGCAGCAGGCGATTAGTGCTGCCGCCGCCGCGGTGCATGCTTGCGCTTCCTGCGCGGGTATGCTATACACTAAACCAGATGGTTCAGTGTACGGACCCTTCCCTCGATCTCTCGTTTATGGCGCTGTCCGCTGCGACCCGCCGCGGGATCATCGATCAGCTTGGGCGAGGGGACGCGTCGATCACCAGTCTCGCGGATACGTTCCAGATGACGCTGACCGGCATGAAGAAGCACGTCCAGGTTCTCGAGCGGGCGGGACTCGTCGTCACGCATAAGGCCGGACGGGTGAGGACCTGCAAGCTCGGAAAACGCGGCCTCAACGCGGAGGCCGAGTGGATCGAGGCGCATCGTAAGCTCTTCGAGGCCCGCTTCGAAGCATTGGACGAACTCATCAGCGAAATGAAGCAGTAGGAAAGCGATGAATCAGCAAGTCAACAGTGCAGATGGTGGGCAGAACCGCACGTCGGTCGAGCGCAAAGGGGATCGTGAACTCGTCGTAACGCGGACATTCAACGCGCCGCCGAGCACGGTTTACAAGGCGTGGAGCCAGCCCGAGCTGTTCCAGCGCTGGTGGGCGCCAAAATCGGTATCCGGCGTTTCGCTCGTATCGTGCGATATGGACGTCCGTACCGGCGGCAAATATCGGCTGGAATTCGGCGCCGGCGGTTCCGACACCATGGCCTTCCACGGCAAGTATCTCGAGGTGGTGCCGAACGAGCGCATCGTCTGGACCAACGACGAGGGCGAAGACGGCGCGGTCACGACCGTGACCTTCGAAGACCTAGACGGAAAGACGCTGGTGAAATTTCACGAAGTCTATCCGTCCAAGGAGGCGCTCGAGGAAGCGCTACAGGGCTCGGCGGTCGCATTGCCCGAGCAGCTGGATCAGCTCGACGAATTGCTTTCCAGCATAGGCGCGTAGCGCGAGTCGGGCCAGACGCAGCTAACGGCCCGTCGTTCACGAGGACGACGAAGAGGGCGAGCGCTTTGAGCGCCGCGCACGGCGGCGCGCTGCGCGTCATTGCGAAGGCCGCCGGCCGCGGCGTATGCGACATCCGTCTTGCGCTCTCGACGAGACGCCGACCGGAAGACGGTTGTGTCGGCGTCTTTCGGAGTGCTACATTGGCGCGAGTTTCGCATTCTCGGCACTCGTTTGGGAGGTCTGGCCATGGCAAGCGACGCGTTGAACGGCTGCAAAGTCGCTATCTTAGTTACCGACGGTTTCGAGGAGGTCGAACTCGTCGAGCCGCGCAAGGCGCTCGATCAAGCGGGAGCGCGGACGAGCATCGTCTCGCCGAAATCCGATCGCGTGCGATCGTGGCGGTTCACCGAATGGGGCACCGAGATGCCGGTCGACGTTGCGCTCGCCGATGCGCGCCCCGACGATTTCGACGCGCTTCTCCTTCCGGGCGGGGTCATCAATCCCGATACGCTGCGGACGATCCCGGAGGCCGTCGCGTTCGCGAAGTCGTTTTTCGACGCTGATAAACCGGTCGGGGCCATTTGCCACGGGCCGTGGACGATCGTCGAGGCGAACCACGCGCGCGGACGGCGTATCGCGTCGTGGCCGTCGCTGAAGACCGATCTGCGCAACGCCGGCGCGGAGTGGGTCGACGAGCAGGTGGTTCGCGACCGCAACCTCGTCTCGAGCCGCAAGCCGGACGACATCCCCGCCTTCAACCAGGCCCTTATCGAGCTTTTCTCGCGCGCCCGCGTCGGCGCGTAACCGGTCCGGCGAACGACGGAGGTGCAGGATGAGAGCAGTAGTGTATGACGGCCCGCGGACGATCGGCGTGAAGGACGTCCCGGAGGCCAAGATCGAGAAGCCGACGGACGTGCTCGTGAGGATCACGTCGACGAACATCTGCGGGTCGGATTTGCACATGTATGAAGGACGCACCGACATGGAGACGGGCCGCGTCCTCGGGCACGAGAACCTCGGCGTGGTGCAGGACGTCGGCAGCGCCGTGGACCGAATCAAGCCCGGCGACTACGTGTGCATCCCGTTCAACGTCGCCTGCGGGTATTGCCGGAACTGCGAGGCGGGGATGACGTCGTACTGCTTGACCATGGCGCCGCCCGGGTCCGCTGGTGCGGCCTACGGTTTCGCCGACATGGGGCCGTACAGCGGCGGGCAAGCGGACTACCTGCGCGTGCCGTACGGCGACTTCAACTGTTTGAAGCTTCCCGAGGACGCGCAGGAGAAAGAAAACGATTACGTGATGGTCGCCGATATCTTCCCGACCGGCTACCACGCGACCGAGATGGCGGGCGTCCAACCCGGTGACAGCGTCGTCGTCTACGGCTCCGGGCCCGTCGGATTGATGGCCGCCTACTCGGCGATCCTCAAGAGCGCGAGCATGGTGATGGTCGTCGACCGGCATCCGGATCGTCTGAAGCTCGCCGAGTCGATCGGCGCGATCCCGATCGACGACTCGAAGACTTCACCGGTCGATCGGGTCATGGAGCTGACGAAAGGACGCGGCGCCGATCGCGGCTGCGAATGCGTCGGATACCAGGCGCACGATGCTGAAGGCCACGAGCACCCGAACATGACGCTCAACAATCTCGTCAAGTCGGTGAAGTTCACGGGTGCGAATCGGGACCGTCGGCGTTTACGTTCCGCAGGATCCCGGCGGCTCGGATGAGCTTGCCAAACGAGGCGAAGTCGCGTTCGATTTCGGACTCTTCTGGTTCAAGGGCCAGCACATGGGGACGGGCCAGTGCCCCGTGAAGCGCTACAATCGCCATTTGCGCGATTTGATCCACGAGGGCAAGGCCAAGCCGTCGTTCATCGTTTCGCACGAGCTTCCGTTGAACGAGGCGCCCGAGGCGTACAAGCACTTCGATTCGCGCGACAACGGATGGACGAAGGTCATCCTGAAGACGGCGGGGGACGCGCGCGGAAGACAACGCGAGACCGCGGGCGCACGATAACAGACCCTGCCTAAGCGCTTGACGGAGGAGACAAAGATGACGGTCGCAGTACGTACGCGCTCCGTCGCTCGTACCACCGAAGCACCCGCAGCGCTCGCAGCGTGTTCCACCGGCTGGGCTCGCCCACGGACTCGCCGATGGGAAACGCAAGCGCTTCATCGTACGCGCGATCGAGGAGCCATCGGCCGTCGGTCTGACGCCTGCTCTCGATGAGGCGCACGGCATCGTCGATGCGCCCGTCGGGCCGAGCGTCGGCGGCCCTGAAGTAATCGAGCGCGCGCACGACGTCGTAATGATAGCGGGGCGGGAATGCCAGCTCCAGGAACGCCGGACTGGCGACCTCGCCGGTGGAGCGCCGCCGGAAGAGACCGCGTTCGAGCAGGTACTCCTCGCCGCGACGTCGAGCCGCCGCGATCTCGGGCGCGGGCCCGACCGCACGCTCGTATTCGAGCAGTCCCTCCAGCACGCAGATGGTGCTGTGGAACGACGAGCGCGAGCTCTTCGGCGCCTCGCAGTTCCAACCGCCGTCGGCCAGCCACTCGCCGGCGAGCCGGCGCGCGAGACTCTCCGCCGAGCGCCCGAAATAGGCGCTCAGCGCGAGCACGCCGCCGTTGATGCACGGCTCCACTTCGCCCTCGAAGAACGGTTTCGCGCCGAACGCCTCGTGCCATCGGAAGCCCGCTTCCAAGCGCCGCACCGCCAACTCGACGGCGGGTTCGGTGGGGTCGACGCCGGTTGCGCGCAGGAGGAGCAGCGTGAAGAGCGTGCTCAGCCACACCGGCGTATCGGCCCGGCGCCACGTGCCGTCCGCTGCTTGGCGAGCGAGAATTTCGGCGCCGAGTCCTTCGCGCGCGACGCGGGCGCGCTCGGCGGCTATCGCCGTTGGGGAGGCGTCCGTAAGATCGCGCATCGCCTGCCAGCGGATGGCAGGGTCCGAGTCGAGCAGCCAAGCGACGACGTCCACACCGCTATGGTACCCAGCCGCCGCAGACCTATCGTACGGTGGAACCATCGTGGCGGAACACGAAAGGGAGTGCATCATGGCGAAAGTTCGCGTTGCAGGCTTTTCGATCTCGCTCGACGGCTTCGGAGCAGGGCCTGACCAAAGTCTTGAAAATCCGCTTGGCAAGCGTGGGCCGGAGTTGTTCCAATGGTTCTTCGGCACGCGCACGTTCCGGGCAATGAACGGAGGGCAGGGCGGCGGCTCGGACGGCGTTGACGAGGACTACGCCCATCGTTCGATGGACGGCTTCGGCGCGTTCATTCTCGGCCGCAATATGTTCGGGCCGATCCGCGGCGTTTGGCCGGACGAGGGCTGGAAGGGCTGGTGGGGCGACAATCCGCCCTATCACGCGCCGACCTTCGTACTGACGCACCATCAGCGCGATCCGATCGAGATGGAAGGCGGGACCACCTTCATCTTCGTGACCGACGGCATCGAGGCGGCACTGGAACAGGCGAAGGCTGCCGCCAAGGATCGCGACGTGAAGATCGGCGGTGGCGTCGAGACGGTGCGTCAATATCTTCGCGCCGGCCTGATCGACGAACTGCATTTCGCCTTGTCCCCGGTCGTGCTCGGTCAAGGCGAAGCGATGTTCGCCGGGATCGACTTGCCGGCGCTCGGCTACCGAGTCACCGAACATCAGCCTACGGAAAACGCGACCCACATCGTTCTCAGCCGATAGCAGTTCGCATGTGCTCGGCTTTTCGCTTCGCGCCGAGCGGTTAGCCGGCAGGTTGCCTACTGCGGCCGAGTGCCGTGCGCGGGTACCAACCCACCATGCCCGACACGAACGAAGACGGTCCCGCCGATTCGGCGAACCCGTCCGACCGGCAATCGCTTTTCCGCAGCATGGCCGAGAATTTCACCAGCGTGTACCTGACGATGCTCAGCATCATTCAGGGCGTCGCGCTGACCGATCTCTCGCAGATCACGTTCTCGGAGCACGCGCACTTCACCGTCGTGAATTGGGTCGAAGTCGCGACGATGTTGTGGAGCCTGATCTATATCTGGAATCACTTCATGAGCGATGCGTTGATGACGCACTGGATCCCGGATCTGGAAGACGCGGCGCTGCTGTTTGGGACGGGTGTTTTCGAGCTCGTTGCAAATCACGCCATCGTCTCGAGCCCAACGGCATGGCTTGCGACGCTCGCGATCATGTTTTTCGCGTGGTCGGGTGGGATGCTCTACATCCGGCGGCAAGAAGAGCTCGTCGTGCGCGAGCCCGTCCTCATGCAGCTGTTGCGCGGCCGGTCGAGACCGCTGTTCCTCCAGACGCTCGGCGGCGGGACGCTCCTTGGCGCACTCTCGGTCGTGTGCCGGATTACCGATGCTGGTGCAGGCGCGCACGGAAACGGGCCGATCGCCCTGCTCGTCGTCACGATCGCGTTCGCTGCGAGTCTCGCCATCGGACTAATGTCTGCCACATTTTGGCGACGAGTGCGGCGCTATGCGCACACCGGAAATCCCGGTTAGCCCGGCTCCATGTAGCCCGGCTCCCGAACGCGGATGCGCCGCGCGTCGTAGCGCTGCTGGGCGCCGGCGAACGTCTCGACGTTGGTTCCGATCCAGCGGAACAGGTCGATGAAGCGCTCGGCCAGCGCGCGGCCGCTCTCGGTCAGGGCGTACTCCACCCGCGGCGGGACGACGGGATGGCTCGTGCGCTCGATCAGGCCGTCGCGTTCGAGCACGTCGAGCGTCTGCGCGAGCATCTTTTCGGAGATGCCGCCGACGCGGGCACGGATCTCCGAGTAGCGGAGGTCGCGTTCGAGCAGAGCCCCCAGGACGAGGCCGCCCCAGCGGTTGCTGACGTGGTTGAGGACTTCGCGCGCCTTGCAGGCGGCGACGAAGCAGTTTCCGGTGGTGGGCAGGGCGGATGCGTCCATCGAGCTGGTCTCCCGGAAGCTTACCTTTTTGTAAGTACTTCCTTTTCGTAAGTTTAGGGCCTAGACTCGCTGCATGTCAAATCCTCAGAAAACCGTGGTCGTCACGGGCGCCAGCTCCGGCTTCGGCCGCAACACCGCCGAGCGGTTCGCCGGTGCCGGCTGGCGCGTCTTCGCGGGCGTCCGCGGCGGCCGCGGCAAGCATGCCCAAGCCACCGCCGAGCTCGAGCAGCTCGGGATCCGGGTCGTCGAGCTGGAGATCACCGACCAAGCCTCCGTCGACCGCGCCGCCGCCGAGATCCTCGCCGCTGGCCCCGTCGACGTCCTCGTCAACAATGCCGGCGCGGCGTACTTCGGGATCGTCGAAGCGTTCACGCCCGAGACGATCCAGCGCCAGTTCGACGTCAACGTGTTCGGCCAGATGCGCGTCAGCCGCGCCTTCCTCCCGGGGATGCGCGAGCGCCGCAGCGGCCTCGTCGTCTACGTGAGTTCGGTCGTCGGCCGGTATACGTTCCCGTTCGGCGGCGTCTACGCGTCCTCGAAGTGGGCGCTCGAAGCGCTCGCCGAGTCGTCGTCGTACGAGCTCGCCCCGCTCGGCGTCGACGTCGCGATCGTTCAGCCGGCCGCGTACGAGACGAACATCAGCAACTCGCGCGTCGGTCCCGACGACGAGCAGCGGTTGAGCGGCTACGGCACGGTCACGCCGCTCGCGGCGAACGTCTTCGGCGCGCTTTCCAGCTCGACCCAAGGGCGTGACTCGCGCGAGGTCGCTGACGCGATCTTCGCCATCGCCGAACAGCCGGCCGGCACGCGGCCCCTGCGCACGCCGGTCCCCGCCGATGCCGCGGCCATCGCGATCAACGAGGCGGTCGCGCCGATCCAGCGCCAGGTGCTGGAGAACTTCGGTCTCGGCGAGCTCCTGCCGAAGGCCCCTGCCGGCGTCTAGATCGCGCGTAACGGTTGACGCGCTATCGCAGGTGCGCCGCGGTGAGCCCGGTCCGATCAGCAGCGGGTAGGCTAGGCGTTTGGCGTCGAAAATCGACATCATGCCGAACGTTTTCAGCCGACGGACGCTTGGGGTATTCGAGGACGCGTCAGCGTCGATTCCGCTTCGGCAGATCGATCGAGCCTTCACAGGCGCGGGCATTCAGCTGGGCGAGGACCGCGATGAAACCGGCGGGGCCCGCCGAACGCAATTCCGCCGTTACGTCGCCGGTGTGGATCCGCACGATCCGCAGCAGGTGGATCGGCTTGGCGACGCGCTCGGGGCCTTGATCGACGAGGTGGCCGCTTCGAAACAGGACTTCCTCGTGAAGGCCGCGGAGCGTGACGGCTTTTTCTTCGCGGACGGCGTCTTTCGGCCGGCGGATGGCTGGCCCGCGGTCTTTCGCGGTGACGAGTGTCGAAGGCTTGGCATCCATCGATGACCGTGGCAGGCTGCTGCACGTCCTTGCGAACGATCGCCCCCAAGGCGCGATCGATGGAGCGGAAGAGCTGATCGAATCCGTTTGCCGGACCGTCTTGCGTCTCACCGGCGGGCCGGCTCCCGCAGAAGCGGCTGACTTCCTCGATATCATCGAATCGGCGCTTGCGGCCCTCGAGCTCGTGCCGGCGGGAGTCGACAATGCGAAAGAGGGCGTCACCCCCGTCCGCAGATCCCTACAGCAGCTAGGCGCCGTCGTAGCCGATCTGGGTGAACTACGAAACATAAGCGGTTCGCGTCATGGGCGCGACTGCGGAGGGAAAGGTCTTTTACCCCGTCATGCTCGGCTTGCGGTCGGCGCCGCCGTCACGTTTGCCGGCTTCGTTGCAGAGACATATATCGAGCAAGCCGCGTCGAAGAACGATTGACGGCCCGTCCGTTCTCGACTCCAACGTGCCCGAGCGGACGCCGATTCGTCGTCATCTCGCCGCTGTCGATCGCGGGTGATCCGTCGCGCCGTGTCGGGCTGATCTGACCTGAACGACGTTACGTGCGCTCGTACTCGTCGTGGCGGCGGAACCACCAGTCGCCATCCTCGTTGCGCCCGAGCGGCGCGCGATCGAGCCACTGGTACATCCCCCAGACCGCGTCCACGCCGCGGCCGTACGCCGAGTACGTGTGGTAGACGACGCCGTCTTTGAGCACGAACGCGCTCATCCCGGGACCTTCGCGCATGTACGACGCCACGTCGGTTCCGGAGCTTCGCGCGATCTGGGCGACCCAGCTGTCCGGCGGCGCGTTCAGCGCCTGCCGCAAGTCGATCGGGCGGAAGTTGTACTCGGCGTTCCCGGACCGCTGCTGCTCTTCGGTGCGCGTGACCTGATAGTCGTAGTTGAAATCGCTCCCGAGCGACGACGCCCACGGAAAGCTCCAGCCCATCCGCCGCTTGTACGCTTGCAGCTTGGCGAGCGGCGCGCGCGAGACGGCGTAGAACGAGACGTCGTGGTTCACCAGATGGGGGACCGAGCCGTTGAAGCTGTCCGCGATCGCGGAGCACGACGGACATCCCGCCTCGTAGTCGGGACCGAACATGAAGTGATAGACGAGCAGCTGCGAGCGTCCGCGGAAGAGATCGGCAAACGCCGCCGTACCCTCGTCGGTTTCGAAGCGGTAGTCTTTGTCGACGCGCACCCATGGCAGATCTTGCCGCATCCGGGCCAGCTCGTCGCCGCGCCGCGTCAGCGCCTTCTCGACCTCGAGCAGCTGCAACCTTGCCGCAAGCCACTCTTCGCGCGTTCCGACCTCGTGATCGATCATCGTCATCTCGTTTCTTCAGTACAAATGGTCGTTGTTACATATTCGGCATGAAGCCGGGGACAGCCGAAGGGGCTGCGACGATCAGAACTCCGAGCCCGACGATTGCGAGCGCCAGCGGGACATCGACCGCCGCTTTCGCGGGCACCAGCTTTTGGATCGCGATGATGGCCGCTATCACCGCCATCCAGGCGACGCTCATGACGTCGATCGCGACCAGCACCAGCATGAGCCCGATGCACGAGCCGACGCAGCAGAGCCCGAGCTCGAGTCCGGAGCGCACCACGGCGCGGCAGCGCCGGCGGAAGGAGCGCTTGAGCGGCGTGAGCTCGTAGACGCCCGCAGCGATCACCACGACGGCTGCGGCGACCGCGTCGTGCGGCCGGTACAACGTGTAGACGACCACGCTCACGAGCGCCCAAACGGCCAGGTACGATCCGACGAAGACCGGCACGGTCCGCACGCCGGCGCCGCCGTGCGCCGCTCTGAACGCAGCCGGGATCGCGGCCGGCAACATCATCACCGCCATCATCGCGACATATGCGCTCATCTCCATCGTTGCGTTACCCCTACTGGTTTTCTGCGAGACGCTTGATCGCGTTCAGCCGTTCATCCCACGCCGCTGCGACCCCGTGCATCCACCGCGCCGTTGATTCGAGCCGCTCGGGACGAACGGAGAACCGCACTTCGCGGCCCTGCTTGCGCGCTTCGACCAACCCGGCTTGGCCGAGGACGGCGAGGTGCTTGACGATCGCCTGCCGCGTCACGGGAAGCTGCTCCGCCAGCGCGGTCGCGGTGGTTTGCGGGTGGGCCGAGAGCACGTCGAGCAGGCGCCGCCGCGTGGGGTCGGCCAGAGCGACGAGCACCTCGTCTACGTCGCCCCTGCGCGCGTTCATCGCGGCTCGCGGCCTTACGGCGCGAGTCCTTCGACGTATTCCTGCAGATCGCGCAGCTGCATCGCCCAGCCTTCGGTGTTCTTCTCGAGCTGGTCGGCGCGCTTGCGCTCGTTCAGCGGCAGGCGGGCGAAGCCCGTTTCGACCACGCGCAGCCGGGTCTGACCTTCGTGCGGCGTCAGCGTGAACTCGACCAGCGTCGAGTCGTCGTCGCCCGGCTTTTCGTCGGTAACTCCCGGCTTCCAGCGATACGAGAAGTAGCGCGGCTCGTCGATCTGCTCGATGGTCGCGTACTGGGTGCCGTGTTTCTCCCAGCGGAACACGATCGTGCCGCCCGGCCGCAGATCGACCTCCGCCGAGTCGCCGAACCATGCGCCGACATGTTCCGCCTGCGTGATGATCTCCCACACGCGCTCCGGCGGAGCAGCGACCACGACTTCTCGCTCGATCCGGTCTTGAACCATGGTGCCTCCCCTCGATGTGCAACCCTATAGTTGCACATCGAGGCCGGGAATGCAACCCCTCGTGCGGTCGGGACGAGATTTTTGGAAACGGTGCGGTTCGTGCCGGCATGAAGAAGAGGCCCCGCTTGCGCGGAGCCTCTTCTCGGTTGACGTGCGGAGTACGGACGTCTTTTGGTAGGTCAGGCCACGTCGAAGCGGTCGAGGTTCATCACCTTGTTCCACGCGGCGACGAAGTCGCGGACGAACTTGCTCTGCGCGTCGTCGGAGGCGTAGACTTCAGCGAGCGCCCGGAGCTGAGAGTTCGATCCGAAGATGAGGTCGACGCGCGTGGCGCTCCATTTCACCGCGCTGGTCGCGCGATCGCGCCCTTCGAAGGTTTCCGCGGCCTCCGAGGTGCGGTGCCACGTCGTCCCCATGTCGAGCAGGTTGACGAAGAAGTCGTTGCTGAGCGTTCCGGGACGGTCCGTGAAGACGCCGTGCTTCGACTGACCGGCGTTCGCGCCCAGGGCGCGCATACCGCCGACCAGAACCGTCATTTCGGGCGCGGTCAGCGACAAGAGCTGTGCGCGATCGACGAGCATCTCCTCGGCGGAAGTGCCCAGCGGCGCGGCCTTGAGGTAGTTGCGGAAGCCGTCGGCCAGCGGTTCGAGGACCGAGAACGTGGCGACGTCGGTCTGCTCCTGCGACGAATCCGTGCGGCCCGGCGTGAAGGGAACCTGCACGTCATGGCCCGCGTTCTTCGCCGCTTGCTCGACCGCGGCGCAGCCGCCGAGAACGATGAGGTCGGCGATGGACACCTGCTTGCCGCCGGTGGCCGCGTCGTTGAATTCTTTCTGAACCCGCTCGAGCGCCTGGAGCACCGTCGCCAATTGCGCGGGCTGGTTCACGTCCCAGTCCTTCTGCGGTGCGAGCCGCAGGCGCGCCCCGTTCGCACCGCCGCGCTTGTCGGAGTTGCGGAAGGTCGCCGCGGACGCCCAGGCCGTCTCGACCAGTTGCGAGATCGGCAGCCCCGCCGCGAGGATCTTGCCTTTGAGCGCCGCGATGTCGGCTTCGTCGATCAGCGGGTGCGTCGCGTCGGGAACCGGGTCTTGCCACAGCAGTTCTTCGGCCGGCACCAGCGAGCCGAGGTAGCGCGAACGCGGCCCCATGTCGCGATGCGTCAGCTTGTACCACGCCCGGGCGAACGCGTCCGCGAACTGGTCCGGGTTTTCGTGGAACCGCTTCGAGATCGGCCCGTACTGCGGGTCCAGCCGGAGGGCCAGATCGGTCGTGAGCATCATCGGCGCGTGGCGCTTGGACGGATCGTGCGCGTCGGGAACCGTCCCGTCGCCGGCGGAGCCCTTCGGTTTCCACTGCGACGCACCGGCCGGGCTCTTCGTCAGCTCCCACTCGAAGTTGAAGAGGTTGTCGAAGTAGTTGTTGTCCCACGTCGCCGGGGCGGTCGTCCAGGCGCCTTCGAGCCCGCTGGTGATGGTCGCGTCGCCGTTGCCGCTCCCGAAGGTCGTTTTCCAGCCCAGTCCCTGCTCTTCGATCGGTGCGCCCTCGGGTTCGGGGCCGACGTACTGCTTGGGATCGGCGGCGCCATGGACTTTGCCGAAGGTATGCCCGCCCGCGATGAGCGCGACGGTCTCCTCGTCGTCCATCGCCATGCGTGCGAACGTGTCGCGAATGTCCCGTGCCGAGGCGAGCGGATCGGGGTTCCCGTTCGGCCCTTCCGGGTTCACGTAGATCAAGCCCATCTGGACGGCCGCGAACGGCGGCGCGAGCTCGCGATCGCCGGAATAGCGCTCGTCGCCCAGCCACGTCTTTTCGCCGCCCCAGTTGATGTCTTCTTCGGGCTCCCACACGTCGACGCGCCCGCCGCCGAAGCCGAACGGCCGCAAGCCCATCGACTCGATGGCGCAGTTGCCGGCGAAGACCATCAGGTCGGCCCACGAGAGCGCGCTGCCGTACTTCTGCTTGATCGGCCAGAGCAGCCGGCGCGCCTTGTCGAGGTTCGCGTTGTCGGGCCAGCTGTTGAGCGGTGCGAAGCGCTGCGTGCCGCTGGATGCGCCGCCGCGACCGTCGTAGATGCGATAGGTGCCGGCGCTGTGCCACGCCATGCGAATGAAGAGCGGCCCGTAATGACCGTAGTCGGCGGGCCACCACTCCTGCGAGCGCGTCATCAGCGCGAAGATGTCGTTTTTCAGCGCCACCAGATCGAGCTTCTGAAATTCATCCGCGTAGCGGAAGGCCGGGCCCATCGGGTCGATCAGCGACGAGTTCTGGTGGAGCACCTTGAGGTTCAACTGGTTCGGCCACCAGTCTCGATTCGTCATCAACCCGGCGTCCATGTGGGTGCCGCTAGGAATGCCGTGCGGTACCGGGCAACCCCCGTTTTTTTCGAGTTCTGATTCCAGCATATTCCCTCCGGTCGTCGCAAAGCTGATCTGAAACGCGCCACGCGAGAGGCCGACACTTGCTTTGAGGGCGGTTCTCGCGTATAACTGAGTGAGAACCGATCTCACGGCTGTTACCGGAAGCTACTCCTTCGCCAAGCCCGTGTCAAGTGCCGTTCAAGGACTCCCGCCGAACTACCTGACCGTTCTCGACGTCGTCGAGGACGCGGGCCCCGCCTGCCACTTGACCGCCCACGAGATCTGGGTGCGCGCCCGCGCGCTGCAGCCTCGGATCGGCTTCGCCACGGTGCACCGCGGGCTGATCAGGCTGCACGCATTGGGCGCGCTGATGAAGATCGACATCCCCGGCGAAGCCTCGGCGGTGTACGAGCCGGCGGCGAGTTCGCACGCCCACTTCCGCTGTACCGGTTGCGGCGCGATCACCGATCTCGAGTTCGCCGTTCCGGCGCAAACCGTCCGCCGGCTCGCCGAACGCTACGGGGTCGCGATCGAACGCGAGGCGGTGACGTTCACCGGCCGCTGCGCGAACTGTGACTGATCTCGCCGCCCGGCAGAGCTAGTTGCGCATCTCGACTCGAGGTCAGGTTATTGCTGCTTTTTCACCCGGCCGCGCGCGTAGGCGATCAGCGCCGCCCCGATCGCCACCCGGACCAGCGTGCCGCCGACCAGACGGCGGCGGTTGAATCTCCATCGATGCACTCGTCCAGCTTGGATGAGAAGATGCGATACGCGTCCGACACGTACTCGAGCGGGATGCGGTGCGTGATCAGGCGGTTTAGCGGCAGGCTGCCCAGTATGCTTGCCGGTTAGGCCGGACACCGAAGTGCCGGCGCTACACGCCGTACGCCGCGCACAACTCCCCGAAGCGCTCGCGAGCGCGGCGATACAGCGCAACGTCTTCGGCGCGGCTGCGGTCGACGGCGCGACGCACCTCGGGCGCGATCTCGTACTCGGGGCCCTGGTTGGAGGGGTTCACATTGCGCCGTACCTTGGTGCACGGGATCGTGACGCCGAACATCGCCTCGAAGAGCGCGACGCTTTGGCCGTATCGTTCGGTCAAGCCGATCATGGTGAGATCGGCGAGCGACATACCGCCGAGATAGAGCGCCTGATGGTTCGGAAACGCCTCGATGAAGTCGACTAGGGTCATCCCCGCCTCCTTGAAGAGGCGAAAGCCCGGATGCGGGATATCGGGACTCCGCCGCGCGTGCTCGTACGTCGAGACGGCGTGCTGATACGGATCCCGCACGATCGTCACGAGCGCCGTGACCGGGAAGACGCCGGCGTACTTGCTGGCGACGAAGTGGCCGTGGACCGCGTCAAACCGCTGGCCGAGCGATTCCGACTCGGCCAGCATCGCGGCACGGCGGTGCTCGTTATGAGCCATCGCCTCCGGCGTGGTGCTCTCCGGCCAGTCGCCGTAGTCCGCGAGCAGACGTGCACCGAAAGCTTGCTCTAGATCGAACTGGAACGACTTCCCGGCCGTCTTCGGAATGTGTACCGAGGCGATCATCGAACCATCATGCCGCGCGGGGCGACGAATTGCCTGGCGGAACGACAGCCGAAGCCGCACGCAAGCGAAGGATCATGCACTCGATGCGCATCGTCAACACGAAGGATATCGAGGAAGTCGAGCTGGGCCTCCCCCAAGGGGACGTTCCGCGGCGCCGGCACGCAAGTCTCGCAGGCACTCGGTCGAGTACCGGCGTCCACCGACTTCAACGAGCGGCACCCGTTCGACGTCGAGATCCTGCGCATCGAGCCCGGCGCCACGCCGTATCCGTATCACTCGCACAGCGCGCAGTGGGAATTCTACCACGTGATCTGCGGCGAGGGCGAAATACGACACGAGGGCGGTACGGCGCCGCTGAAGGCCGGTGACGCATTCCTCTTCAAAGCCGGGGAACCGCACCAGATCCGAAACGTCGGCACGGAAGAGATGCTGGTCTACGTCGTCGCGGACAACCCGACCGGGAGTCCCAGTACTATCCCGACAGCGGGAAATGGGCCGTCAATTCCCCCGCGCGACGGCTCATGCGCTCGGAGCCGCTGGGATACTTCGACGGCGAGGAGTGAAGCGGCGCGAGCTAGGTCCTTAGCGTCCAGGCCGGCTCCCACCAATATCTAAAATCGTCATGGTCGCCGTGTTCAGCGACGTATGTCAGTACGTTTCGATACCATTGATCGAAATCGGCCGCGATAACCGTATCGCGCCACTCGTCGGGGTCGGCTTCATGACCACCTCCGAGCACGGGTACGCGCCCGTTTCGCTCCTGCGTCGTATCGAAAAGGCAGACATCGCCGTCCATCGTGTCTGCGAAGACGACGAGGCCGGCGAATGACTCCCCCGGGAAAGCCGTTTTGGCGAGAGCCCGATTTTCCAGCGTACGTTCGACGATCTCATCGGCTCCCAACAGCGTCAGATAGTATCGGACGAAACGCCTTCGGTCGATCCCGTGCTCAACCCCATTTCTCAGTTTTAAAAATTCTCTGTAGGGCGGCGGAAGCGAGATCCCGATACGTTTCTCGCAATCATCAAGAGCAGCATCAGTCGTCGCCGTCTGGTTCTCGGTGTGCCAGCCTCGGCCGGCTGCGGTGACTGCCAATGCGGCCGAAGTAACGAGCACTCGATACGCGTCCGCGTCCATCAGTCGTTGTTACCGGTGCGTACGGGTACGCGAACTCCGTCTTGGACAAAATCGTTCCACCAGTTGGTGAAGAGGACATGCTCTCTCTTGGGCAGCAGCACGCCGTTACTGGTGCCATTGTCCCCGCCCCAACTGCGCGGCTTGATATGATGCGCTTCCCAGTCCTTCAGTACCTTGCCGTCGACGTTTAGCGTCAGCGGCCAGAATTCATCACCGTACATACCGATAACGTCGTCCCGGAAGCCCGCCGACAACGGCGTGCATTCAGGATTCGCGGGCAATTTCTTCGAGCATGGGAAGAACTGCGGCGGCGGCCACGGCACCTGCTGGGACGTCACTCCGCCGTAGCCGAACGGGTATACGATCGGGTAGAGGACGCCTTTCTCGTTGTAGGGCATCGTCAGCTCGCCGTTCGTCGAGCGCCCGAGATTGTCTTCGAAATATGTCACGACCTTGGCGACCTGCGTATGGCTCACCAGGTAGTCTGCACGATTGGTCCGACAGGTGGGACCGCCGCCGCACGGCAGAACGAATTTCGTAAACGTCCGGTAGGAGTTGGGCACGTTGGGGTCCTTGTCGAAGACGAAGTACGTCACGTTCGAGAGAGTTACATTCCCCACGCAGCGAACGACACTTGACAGGAAGATATGACCGTTTTCCCTCCCGTCGGCCCTGTTTTCGCCGACGCAGCCTCCAGCGAGCTGCTGAAGCGCGCGCTGACCGTCCGGCCGGCGCCGAGTTGACGCCATCCCCACGACCCCGGTCTCAGATCCGTCGTACGATGTCTCGAACGCATACTGCGGCGCGCCGGACGGGTACTCGGCCGTGAGTAGCTCGATCCGATTCTGGTCCGGTAGCGGTGTAGGCGTCGCACAGGGTGGCGCGATCGACGGCATTGGAGAGGGGGACGGACTATCCGACACGGGCGGCGGGGATCCACCGCCGCCGATGACTCCCGTGGCGGGTCGCCGCGTTGACGCAGACGGTGGTCGCGGCGCCGCGCTCGAGCAATCACCGCCACCGCCGCCTGGAGGGGCCGGCGTGGGCGGGGGAGTGGGCGGTCCGGATACTGGCCCCGTGCTCGTGATGAGGACCGTCCCGCCTGCCGTACCGGTTTGCGCGCACGGGTTAATCGGCAGCGAAAAGCATACTTCGAACTGTCCGCTGGTTTCGACCGCGCTAGGGTAACCTGCCGTGGCCGGCGCTACAGCGGTTACGGAGCCGGTCGCCGACCCACAATAATACGCGTCGCCGAGTGCACTAACTGCGCGCCGGTGAGCCCGAGGCGAACGCGTCTTGTCGAAGAGCTTGCGCGTGTTCCAGGTGACCGCCCCACACGAGACTGGGGGATAGCCCAGTGGACCCTTCGGCACGGTGAATGTTAGCGTCGCGGTCGATCCAGCGGGTCCCTCGCAAGCGATGAAGAGGGCGCCAGCGCCAGTACACGTCGCCCCACCGCTCGTCGCGACCGAAAAAGAACCCGGCGCCGCATCGCCGGCTCCTTTTTCTGTTACCGTCGAGGGCGCTAAGGTTGAAAGGGCGCGCGCCGGCGGTGTAACCGCCATGCCGTCCCGTCCACCGCATGCAGTGAGTGCCGTCGTCACGGACACGACGAAACAAGCAGTTCTGATGAACCAGGTCATCGACACTCTCCATAGTGATCGGTACGCTCACACCACGCGAACGTCAGACTTCTCAGAAGCCGGCGGATCGTATTCCTACTCTTTCTGCTAGTATGATACGACTGCCGAGTCCTGCTGCCCGGCATCATTGCCTAGTCGATTAATATAAAGAATGCGAGAAATTAAGCTATGGTTGTGCGCCGTTAACTCGTCAACGCGCAGCAATCTCGTCCGGGCGCGGCACGGCTTGGTAGCGCGAAGTCGGCGGCGGCTCTGCTAGCTGGTTGCGGGCTCGGCGAAGAGCAGTGCTGCTACGCTGAGATACCAGAGGGTCTGCGCGGCGGCGGCGAGCGCGAGCACGTGCGGACCGAGCGGCTTGGGCGAGACGAGGATCGCCAGGGTCGCTAGGGCGGCGATCGCACCGAACGCCGTGACGCCGCGCTCGCCGCCGCGCCCCCGCACGAGCGGTGCCGACCACAGTACGATGGCCGCCACGATGGCGCCCAAGCCTATCTTCGTGCACGCCAGAATCGCGATGAGCGACGCGCTCAGAAGCTCGATCGACATCGCACGACCCTGCGCGCTGGCGGCGAGCCCGTGCCGCGCGATCCCCGGAACGATGAAGCCGTCGATCGTCGCCGCCGCAACGAGCACGACGGCACCGAGCGCGTAGGCGATCAGCGCGGCCATGGTCGTGATGTCGCCGGTGCCGCGCCGCTGCGACCAGACGGTGAGGCCGAGCATCAGGCCGGCGGTCGCCGCGATGACGATGGCATGGACCGCGGCGTCTGGACCGGCGGCCGCGACGATCCCGGCGAGAAGGTCGCCATGCCCGGCGGACGGGTGGCGCGCGACGGCGACGAGCTCGGCGAGGGCGGAAACGCCGAGAACGGCGCCGGCGATGCGTGCGGTCAAGCGATTCTCCGGGGGTGCAATGCTGGGCGGAGCGTACCAGAACCACGCCGAAATCACCGCACCGTGCGCGGCGCTCCGTCCGTTTCCGGACGAATCGCCGCGCGTGTCCGCCCGACGGAGATCGCATGAGGGACGCCCACGATTCGGATCGCCGCGTTCGCCGCACGCGCAAACAGGTTCTGGACGCGTTCGGGGACCTCGTCTTCACCGACCGTTACGAGCGGATCTCGGTCAGTGATATCGCGGACCGCGCGAACGTCGGGCGCTCGACGTTCTACGAGAACTTCGAGAACAAGGAAGACGTGCTGCGGCAGGCGCTGAGCGCGGTCTTCGAGCCCTTGGCCGACGCCCTCACCACGCGCCATGACCCGGGACGCCTGCTTCGTATCGTCGAGCACCTCGCGGACGCGCCGGTCCGGGCATCAGGGCTGCTGACCGGACGGCCACGTGCCACGACGACGGCACATCTTTCCGAGCTGATCGCCGAACGGCTCGACGAGCACCGGCGTCGGCGGGGCCTCGTCCCCGTGTTGCCGGTTACGCTGCTGGCCGCGCAGATCGCCGGTATGCAGATCGGACTGCTCGAGGCGTGGCTCCACGACGTCGCGGCCACGACGGCCGCCGACGTCGCGGCCGCGCTCGTCACCGCTTCCCGAGCGCTCGCGGAGCAAGCCTTTCGCGCTCCGTGACAGGGCCGGTGTCCTTCACATGGCCTAAACAACTTCTCGCTATGCTGCTGCAATGAAAACCCTGACAGCGGCCGGCAGGTGCGCCGCACTATTCGCTTTCGTGCTCGTTCCGGCTGTCGTCTTGGCGCGGAGCCAGCCCCCGTCAGCGGGTGATTCCGCGCTGGCTGCCGGCAATTTCGACGCGGCCGCTTTCGCCTATACGGCCGCGCTTGGCACGAACCCGAACGATCCGAATGCCGAGCTGGGAATCGGAACGGTGGAACTCTACCGAAACCATCTCGACCCGGCGCGTGCGCACCTGCGGCATGCGCTGGAGCTGGTACCCGATTCCACGCTAGCCAGAACGCGGCTCGGCTCCATCGCGAAGCGCACGGGCGCGCCCGGGGACTTTCAGATCGCGTTCGCGGGATCGGAGGCGCGAGTCCCGCTCGCAGCCGTCGACCCGCTTACCACCCTCAAAGGGAAGATCGACGGGGTCCCCGTGACGCTCGTCATCGATACCGGCGGCGCGAACCTGGACGTGAGCGCAGCCCTCGCGGACCGGCTGCGGCTCTCCACGGCGGTCGTGGGCGAAGGCCTCTTCGCCGGGGGACGGAAGGCCGAGCTGCGAAGCGCACGCGTCGATCGCTTGGACCTGCCGGGCGTCACCGTGCGCGGTATCCCCGGCGGCGTGATGCCGGGGAAGGCTCCGCCCGGGATAGACGGGATCGTCGGCACCGGCTTTCTCTCGCACTTCCTCGCCACGGTCGACTACGTTCACGGCGCGCTCGTCTTGCGTCCCGCAAGCGCCTCGGCGGCATTTCTCCATTCCGCCGAAGCCGCGGGCGCGACGGCTGTGCCGATGTGGCTCGTCGGGGACCACTTCGTGTTTGCGCGCGCCCACGTGAACGCCGCCCCCGATGCTCTTTACTCCATCGACACCGGCGGCGCGGGCGTCGGGGTCGACCTTACGAAGTCGTCGCTCGCGGCGGCCGGCATCACCCCGGACGCAGCGCACCCGCAGTCCATGGGGGGCGGCGGCGGGAGCGCGCAGTTTCTGCCCTTCACGGCCGCCAGCGTGACGATCGGAAACCTGACGCTGCACGATCTGCCCGGCGTCTTCGTTCCGAGCGGCGGGCTGGAGGGCGTCTTTCCGTTCGCGGTCGCCGGCCGGGTCTCGCACGA
This sequence comes from Vulcanimicrobiota bacterium, assembly GCA_963784655.1. Lineage (GTDB taxonomy): Bacteria > Vulcanimicrobiota > Vulcanimicrobiia > Vulcanimicrobiales > Vulcanimicrobiaceae > Vulcanimicrobium. The sequence continues at coordinate 38,993 of CAWASO010000025.1, read as the reverse complement.
GTTCTTCCGCCATATGGCGGTGACGTTCGACTTCTCGGCGATGTTGCTCGTCCTGGCTCGAGGCTGAGACGGTCGCGGGCAGTATCCGTCCAGCTCGTGCCGAAGCGAACCGCCGACATGGAGCGAGTGCTGATCGTGGAGGACGACGAGAAGACCGCGCGGATCGTGCGGTCCTATCTCGTTCACGAGGGCTATGCCGTGGAGATCGTCACCGACGGCCTATCGGCTTTACGCGCCGTTAGCCGCGAACAGCCCGATGTCGTGCTGCTGGACGTGATGCTGCCCGAACTCGACGGTATGAGCGTGTGCCGCGAGCTTCGGCGGGTAGGGGATGTTGCGATCATCATGGTGACCGCCCGCACCACCGAAACGGATAAGATCGCGGGTCTCGGCGCGGGAGCCGACGACTATGTCGCAAAGCCGTTCAGCCCGCGGGAGCTCGTCGCGCGCGTGAAATCGGTTCTGCGCCGGTCCTCGCCGCGCACCGCGGAGATCGGCCTCGGAAGCATGACGGTCGACAGAAAGGCGCGGCAAGTGAGAGTTCGCGGCACGACGCTGCCGCTCACGCCGACCGAATACCGCGTCATCGATGCGCTTGCCCGATCGCCGGGAACGGTATTGACCCGCGCGGAGCTGGTCGAGCGCGCGCTCGGCTTCGAATACGACGGCATGGAGCGCACGATCGACGTCCACGTCCGCAACCTGCGTAAGAAGATCGAGGCCGCCGGCGGGCGGCCGCAGCTGATTCGCACCGCATTCGGTTGCGGGTATGCGCTCGACGCCGATGCGTAGCCTGCGGCTGCGCATCGTCGTGGCCGTCGCGCTGGTGTGCGCCGCCACGCTCGCGGGCGTCGCTTCGTACGTCGGCCACGCGACGCTCCTGGTTCGCGTCAGCGAGCCGGCGGGCAGCGCCGCCGCGGCCGTCACGTCCGCCATCACGTCCTTCGAGCGGACGACGCGGCCGACGGCCGCCCAGCTGCAATCCGAACTCGCACGGCTCGGAATCGAGCACGGCGTGCGCATCATCCTCATCAGCCCGCGGGCGGGTACCGGCCTTTCCCCGTGGGGATCGATCGGCGCGGGCGACGTCGCGATGCGACCCGACGGGACGGTCGAACTGACGCAGCGCGCACCGGGGTCGGCGCGCCCCGACGTGCTCTTGCTGCGCGGCGGTTCCGCGATCGCGGACGCCGAGGGCCGGCAGCTCTGGCGCCTGTTCGTTCTTCCGGCCGATCCGCCGATGGACGCGCTGGCGCCGGCGCGCGTCTCGATCCTGCGTTCGATCTGGCAAAGCGCCGTCCTCGGGATCGCCGCCGCGGTGGCGGTCGCGGTGTTGCTCGGGTCCTACATCGTCAAGCCGATCCGTGAGCTCACGGTAGCGACGAAGGCGATGAGCCAAGGCGATACGACTCGCCGCGTCGCCGTCGGCGCGAACGACGAGATCGGCCGGCTCGCGGCGTCCTTCAACGTGATGGCGGGCGCCATCGAACGCACGGAGCGGTTGCGCCGGCAGATGATCACCGACGTCGCGCACGAGCTGCGCAGCCCCCTGACGCGGATGATCGTTCAGCTCGAGGCGGCCGAAGACGGACACCTCTCCCGCGACGAAGCACTGGCCGGCGTGCGCGACGACGCCCGGCGGCTGGAACGGATCGTCGACGACCTGCGAGACTTGAGCCTCGCGGACGCGCACGAGCTGGCGATCGCAAGGCACGAGATCGCGCTGGGCCGGTGCATCGACGACGCCCTCGCCCGCATGACACCTCATGCGGTGCAGTCGCGCGTGGCGCTCGAGCCCGACGTCGCGCCGGTCCTCCCCGCGGCGTTGGGTGACGAGGCGCGGGTGGCGCAGATCCTGGACAATCTCATCGCGAACGCGCTGCGATATACGCCGCCCGGCGGTCGCGTCGTCGTGGGCGCGACCGCGGATCGGGAGCACGTCGAATGTTTCGTGGAGGACGACGGACCGGGCATCGCACCCGCGCAGCTGCCGCTCGTCTTCGAACGTTTCTATCGCGCCGATCCGTCCCGCCATCACGGTACCGGCGGCAGCGGTTTGGGGCTCGCGATCGTGAAGAGCCTCGTCGAGGCCCAGGGCGGCAGCGTCAGCGCCGAGAGCCGGCTCGGCCACGGCGCACGGTTCACTTGGACGCTGGCGAGGGCCGACCGGCCGCAGCCGGTTACTTCGAGGTTGCCGTCACCGCCGCCATGATCGCAGCCACGGTTGCCTCGGGATGCGAGAGCATGCTCGGGTGCCCGCCGCCGGCTGCATGCGAGACGTGCGCCTTCGCCCGCGTCGCCATGAAGAGCTGCGCCTTGGGCGGAATCACCAAGTCGGCATCGCCGACGACGTACCACGACGGAATGGTCTTCCAGCCTTCCGCGGCCGGTGCTTTATCGGTGAGCGCGCTGTTGGTCAGCGGGCGCTGGGTCACGGCCATGAGGGTGGACATCGCCTTCGGCAGATCGGAAGCGAAGACGGCTCCGTAGTACTTGGGATTGAAGAAGAGGTCCGCATCGCCGCCGGTCGCCGTGGCGAACGGCACGGGCAAGAACAGGTCCGCCGGCGGCGGCGGGCCGCCGGCGAGCAGCGACAGGCACGAGTCGCCGGCGTCCGGCACGAAGGCGTCGACGTAGACGAGTGCTTTGACGTTGGGATCGCTCGCCGACGCGACGCTCGCGACCGCGCCGCCGTACGAGTGCCCGACGAGGACGACCGGGCCCGGAACGGACTTCACGAAGTTCGCGACCGAGGCGGCGTCGGATGCGAGGCCGCGCAGCATGTTGGGCGGCGCGAATACGGTGAAGCCCGCGCTCTGCAGCTGCGTGATGACGGGATTCCAGCTCGTCCCATCGGCCCAGGCGCCGTGCACGAGAACGATCGTCGGTTTGGCCGACTGCGCTGGTGCGGCGATCGGGGCGAGCGCCAGTGCCGCGAATAACGCGAGCGCGCCGGCGACCGAAAAACGCCGAGCGCGGGAGCGGGTGACGAGGGTGGGAGACATCGATCGTGCCTTTCGGAATAAACTGAGACGGCGCATCAAAGGCACTACGCTACCCGCGGCTCGCGGGCAGCCGGCGTCGGATGCGCAGGGAGATGTCACACTCTCGAGAGAGCGTCGCCTACCATCGGTTTCGTCTGCCCGAGCGGGGTAGACTCGAGCAGCGGCATATGCCGTCAACGGTTTTGCCACAGTACAGCATATGCGGATGCTTGTAAAGGTTGGAATAGGGCGATCGCGCGCGTCGTCACGTCCCTCGCTAAGAAAAACGGCACTCGAGTTTTCGATTGATGCCCTTTCCTGGCCAGGCTCGAAGACGCGTCTTACGAGGAGGTGCTAGCTCGGGGCCATCGGGAAGGGGCCCGCAGAGGCGATCTTCGCCTCGCCCGCCCCCGTCTGGAGGTACGCTCGTGAATCGTCTCCTCGGTGCCGCCTTCGCGCTGGCTTTCCTGATCGGTCTCTCGGGCCCGGTCGACGCGAAGCAATGCCGCGACGCGAGCGGCAAGTTCGTCAAGTGCAAGACGATGCACCCGATGGCCAAGAAGCCGTGCCGCGACGCCAAGGGCAAGTTCATCAAGTGTAAATCGATGTAGGAGTTTCGCCCGTGAAGACACCTCCGGTGTACCTGCGGCAGAGGTCGCGCGCGGCGACCCGCTCGCCGGGGTCGGCGATCAGGCAGTGAGGGTCGGGCCGGCGATCATGGTGCGCAAGGGCGAGGACCTCGTCACCATCGTGATCTCCGGCGTCGCCGCGCCGATCGCGAAGGCCAAGGTCGTCTTCAGCACGGTCGCGCGCAGGCTCTAGCGCTCAGAACGTCTGGCGGTTGGGGCAGTTGCCGCCGACCGAGACCCGGTTGCCGCCGCTGTACCCGCGCTGGCAGTCGAGCACGTAATCGACGAAGTCGTCGCTGCGCCGCTGCTTCTGGTATTGGCCCTGCCGGAACTGCGCGTTGTGGACGTCGTAGCCGCGCTGCGTGCTGGCCATGTAGGCCTGATGCGCCTGCATCCGCTGCGCTTGGGCGAGATTCCCTTGCTCGAGCAGCCGCGCCGTCTGCTGTTGGGTCAGCCGCTGGAACCGGTCCGCCAGCGCCGCCTGCCACGCTCCCCACCATTGCTGGTCGAGCGTGAACTTCATCGCGCGGAAGGTCGGCACCATCGCGTCGAGCTTACCCGTCGGCGCGAACCAGCGGGTGACGAACGCCGAGCACGAATGCTGCTCGCCCACGGCCATGATCGTCGCGGTGCCGCACGACACCGTCGCGGACAGCTTCTCGTCGACGACCTGACCGTTCACCGAGTAGCGGACCAGATACCGCGCCATGTCGATGGTTCGGCCCGGCAGCGGGTGGGCGTCGGCCAGCTCGGGCACGGGCTCCTCGCGCACGAAGCCGACTTTCTCGACTCCGACCTGATACGCCAGGAAGCGCTTCGCGCTGACCGCTTCGTGCCACGGCAGGCAATCGCCCGACGAGCGGACGCCCGCGCCCCATGCCCAGTCGGTCCGCGGCAAGAAATACGTGCCGCTTCGCCCGTCCGGACTGGCGGCTTTGAAGATGGGGCTGGTGGCCGAATTGCACGAGCTGCCCGGCAGCATCGTCCCTTCGGCGGTCCAGTTCGCCGGCACGGCGACCGTCCAGGCCGGCATCCCGAGCACGGGATCGGCGATCGCGAACGTCCGCCAGCCGGCGGTTTGACCCTGCAGGCAGACCGCTGCGACGATTGCCAGCGCCATGCCGGCGCGGGACGGCTCGATCATCCGAATCTCCAGTCTGTAGGCAAGCACCAACGATAGCCGCGCGAGGCCGGGGCGCGCATGGGGCGACACCCTACCGCGCAGGTCCGCCGCCGGCCGGCGCCCGAATAGGGCGCATGGTCGTCCGGCCGGTCGTTTGCGGCCCGTTCATCGGCCGCCGCCAGGAGCTGGCCTACCTGATCGAACGGCGCGCCGCGGCGGCAAAGTCCCACGGCGGCCTGGTGCTCGTCGCGGGCGACGCCGGCATCGGCAAGTCGCGCCTGCTCGCGGAGTTCTGCGCCCCGCTCGCCAAGTCGCGCTGGCGGGTCGGCCACGGCGCGTGTCTGGAGCACGCGCAGCGGCCGTACGGCCCGCTGCTCGACGTGCTCGCGGCATACGACGGCGACCGGACCGCGCGCGCGCTGACGCCGGCCGCGACCAAGCGCGAGCAGCTCGACGCGATCGTCGACCGCTTCGCGCGGGCCGCCGCGAAAACGGGTCTGGTCGCCGTGGTGGAGGACATCCACTGGGCCGATACGGCGACGCTGGAGCTGCTCGCGTTTCTGGCCCCCAAGCTCGAACGGCTGCGCGTTCTGCTGCTCGCGTCGCTGCGGCCGGCGGAGCTCGCGCCCGACCATCCCGCGCACGCCGGCCTGGCCAAGCTGGAGCGCGCCGCGCGCACAGGCCGCATCGATCTCGCGCCGCTCGACGAGCCGGATCTGCGCCGCTTCATCGACGAGGCGCTGACCGGCTTCTCGCTGCCGGGCGAGACGCGCCGTACGATCGCGCGAACGTGCGAGGGGAACCCGTTCTTCGCCGAGGAGCTGCTCAAGGTCGCCGTCGAGCGCAGCGGCAGCGGTGCGCTGCCGTCGTCGATCCGCGCGACGCTGCTCGAACGCTGGCGCCCGCTCGCCGAGGCCGAGCGCCGCATCATCGCGCAGGCCGCCGTCATCGGGCGGACCTTCGAGCTGCCGCTGCTCGCGCGAACGCTCGCAACGGCGGTGGACGACGTGCTGCCCGCGCTGCAGCACGCGCGCGAGGTGCAGCTGGTCGAAGAGGTGACCGCGACGACCTTCCGCTTCCGGCACGCGCTGACGCGGGAGGCGATCTACGCCGGCTTTCTCGGCGCGCAGGTCCGGCCGCTGCACCGCACCATCGCGCTGGCGCTCGAGAGCGAGCCCGAAGACCGCCGTTCGCTCGAGGGCTTGGCGTACCACTGGTGGGCGGCCGGCGACGGCGAGCGCGCCGCCCGCCACAACGAGCTGGCCGGCGACGCCGCCGGCCGCGTGCACGCGCACGAGGACGCGATCGCGTTCTACGAGCGGGCCCTCGAAGCGCCGGCGCTCGCGGCGAGCGCGCGCGCCGGCATCGCCGAGAAGATCGCGGACCGCTGTCTCACGCTCGGCCTCACCGACCGGGCCCACGCAGCGTACGGCGCGGCGGCGGACCTGTTCGCAGGCACCGGGAACGACGAGCAGGAGGCGCGCTGCCGCGTGCGCGTCGCGCACACGGCGTATGCGCTCGGGCTTCCCGCCCCGACCGCACCGCTGGAAGCGATGCTCGAACGGCTCGCCCCGGCGTCCTATCTCGCGCGGGCGCGCGTGCACCTCGGGATCGCCTGGCTCGCGGCGACGTTCTGGTACCCCACCCAGGCGGCGCACCATCTCGCGCGGATCGATGCGCGCGCGCTGGCGGGCGGCGAGGACGTCGCGCTGCGGTACCACAACGTGGCGGCGTGGGTCGCGATGACGATGGGCGACCTGGCCGCGTTCCGGCGCGAGCACGCCGCCTGGATCGCCGCCGCCCGCAAGGCCGCGCGCGTCGGTCTGCTCGCCGCCGCGCACTACAACGGCGCGGCGTGCTATTCGCTCTTCGGTCTCCACGAGGAGGCGCTCGCGCACGTCGAGCGCGCGCTGGAGATCGCGTGCGGCGAGCGCAACCGCCACGGCGTCGAGGGGACGCACGCGATCTCGGCCATGTGCTTCCTCATGAGCGGCGACCTCGCGCGCGCGCGTGCCGCGCTCGAAGCCGTATCGCCCGCCACGGACAACCACGTGACGATCGCGGACGCCGTAGCCGCCGGAACGCTCGCCGGAGCGCACCTCGACGACCGCGTGCTGATGGCGACCTGGTTCGACGCGGCGAACGGCGGGCTGCTCGAATCACCCGAGAGCACCTGCGGCGCCGGCTTGGCGGAGGTGTTGATACGGCGCGGCCGGCCGGCGGAAGCGAGCGCGCTGCTGCACCGTGCGATCCCCGCTGGCGAACGCCCGCGCGGCCACGTGCTGACGCTGCTCGCCACCGCGCGCTACGGCACGCCCGAGGACGCCGCGCGGGCGCGCCGGCAGCTCGTCGTAGCCGCGGACGCGCCGGCGGAGCTGCTCGAACGGTACGCGCTGCCGCTGTTCGACGCGTATGCCGCGCGCCGCGCAGGCCGGCCCGACGCCGCCGCGCAGCATGCGCGCGCGGCGGCGGACGGCCTGCGCCGGCTGCGCTTCCCCTTGCTCGAAGCCGCCGCCCGCGAACTGGCGGGCGAGCTCGAGCGCCGCGCTCGCGATCTACCGTCGCTGCGGCGCCGTCTACGACGAACGGCGGCTCCGCGGCGGGACGAGCGTAACCACCACCGGTGCGTCACCGGAGACGAACGGGCACGTGACGGCGGCTCCCACGCTCTCGCAGCGCGAACGCGAGATCGCCGTGCTGGTCGCGCGCGGCAACTCGAACGTCGAGATCGCGCGCGCCCTCGCGATCAGCCACAAGACCGTCGAGAAGCACCTCGGGTCGGTCTACCAGAAGCTGGGCTTCTCGTCACGCACGCAACTCGCCGCGCACGTCGGTGCGGAGGGCGCGTGATCATGAGCCCGTGGGCTCGTGCGTGCTCCTTAGCCGATCTGCTGCAGGTCGCGTTGCGCGATCGTTGCGCGAAGCTCCGAGCCGATTCGCTGCCAGGCTTCGCATTCTTCGCGGAGCAGCGTTGCGGCGCGTGCCGTGAAGCCCTCGGCACGCAGCACGGTCGCTTCCGCACGCAGCTCGAAGCAGCGCCACAAGACGTTGTCCGAGCAAACGATGCCGGGCGCTAGCTCGTCCGAGCGGTGCGTGGCTTCATAGCGCCGGAGTAACTGCCTCGCGCGGGCTGGGTCCAGAGCCGCGGTGGAGCCGGCGACGAAAAGCAACACGATGCGCTCGTTGTCGCTGACGTCTTCCCAACGCACCGCTTCCGCCTCGTCCGCCGCATACAGAGCGGATTCGGTAGCCCCCAGGCCCGCACCGATCGTGCGGCCCAGGTTGGCATGGTCGACCCAGGCCATCACCTTGAAGGCCGGTGACGGCGCGATGTCCGCTGCGGCGTGGAAAGTCCGCAAGGCACCCAGATGGTCGCCTTCGTGCGCACGGGCCCAGCCCAGCCCGTGCAGCGAAATGAAGCGCTGAGCGGCCGTTCCTGGCGCCCACCGCACCCGTTCGATACGCCGCTCCAAGTCCGCGCTCGACGTCGCTGAAGCAAAGTCGCGAGCCAGGATCGCTAGGTTAGCCGTCGAGTAGGCCGGGACCCAATGGTCGGGTACCGGCGGCCGTCTCGTAGACGTCGAGCGCTTCGCGGAACCGAACTGCGGCCAGGTTGAACCGCTCGCGCTCTTGAGCCAGCAGTCCCTGAAGATCGATGGCGAACGCGCGGACATGCTGCAAGGTGAGGTACCGCCGTCCGATCGTCTTCGCCGGGAGCCGCGCTTATCTCGGCATAGTGGTCAGCCTCGTCAAGATTGCCGCTGGCCCAGGCATGGCGCGCGCGGATGAAGTCGAACTCGGCGCGCAACGTTCGGGCATCTGTTTCCGCGAGCGACCGCTCCGCGTCGCTGAAGGCTTCGCCGACATCGTGGCGCCGTAGTTTCATCGCCACGCTGGCGTACGCTACGTTGACTTCAGTTCGCTCCAATTCGCCCGCGTCCGCCATCGCAGCCTCGAGCACCACTTCCCGCGCTTCCTGCAGGCGTCCCAAGCGCGTCAGCGCCCGAACCCGTAAGATCGTCGGGCGCTCGTGCTCCAGACCCAGCAGTTACGCGAGGCATGCGTCGTTGTCGGCGACTCGGTAAGCCGCGAGCGCACGCTCGTACGATGGCCGGCGCACTGGCCGGATCTGTGGCTGAGACACCCCGTTTCCCCCTGCGGCACGCCCGTGGGCCGCAGGGGCAAGTACGGGCGGCTAAGGGCCGTGGACCTCTGCGGATCAGCCGCCGCTTTGACCGACGAATGCCGGTACGACCACCGGCGCGGCGGTGGCGGCGAGGATGGCCAGGGTGAGCAACGTGAGCATGATCGGTTCCCTCTCGAAGCCTCGCGGTGCGCGCGAGGCGGCGCGTGCTGCGCGACGTCAACGCGTCGCGCGGAGAGGGTAGGGCGAAAGGGACTGGCACTCCCAGGCGGTGCGCCGCGGCCCGAAGCTGGCTTCGGTCTCACGTTCGAGCCGCTACTCCAGTGCCGTCAGTCTTCTAGCCGCCGCACTGGCCGACGAAGCACGGCGCGATGACCGAGGCGGCGGAGACGGCGAGGATGGCCAGTGTAAGCAACGTGAGCATGGTGTTCCTTCTCGAAGCCTCGCGGTGCGCGCGAGGCGCGTGCTGCGCGACGTCAACGCGTCGCGCGGAGAGGGTAGGGGGCGAAACGGACCGGCACTCCCAGGCGGTGCGTCGCGGGCCGAAGCTGGCTTCGGCTCTCGCGTCCGAGCCGCTACTCCAGAGCCTTCAGCCTTCTAGCCGCCGCACTGGCCGGTGAAGCACGGTGCGATGGCCGGGGCGACGGAGACAGCGAGGATGGCCAGGGCGAGCAATGTGAGCATGATGGCAGAGTAGAGCGGAAGGCACCGGCACTCCCCCAGGCGCGGCGCCCGCGGGCCGAAACGCGCTACGGGTTCTCGCGCCGGAGCCGCTCCTCGACGTGGAGCTGCTCGAACGCGTTCATCCGGCGCTCGAGCTCGCTCACGCGGCCGGCCAGGCTCGTGCCCTCGCCGAAGGCGAGATAGTGGACGTCGACGCTCAGCGCGTCCGCCAGGCGAACGCCGACGACGAACGACGAGCCTTTCGAATCGCCCGTTTCCAGATTTCGGATCGCGGCCTCGGTGACGAGCACCTGACGGGCCAAGCCGGCGATGCTGTACCCGCGTTCCGTGCGCAGCCGCCGGAGACGTACACCAAAGGTCTCCGCTTTCATGCCCGATAGGTCGGCAAAGCGGGTTGTCGTCCCTAGCGCACGAGGTTGGCTCCGACCGCGTCCCCGGGTGTAGGCGAGCGTGGCTCGCAAGGACGGATCGGAACCAACCCGCAGCATAATTCGGTTTCATGGTTGCCGCTCCTGCATGCTGCAACTCGTTTTTGTGGCCGTTATCGCTTTTCGTGCCTTGCGGCTAGCCGTTGGACGACGAATCATGCTATGGTTCAAGTGGACTATCGAGACGGAGGCAACCGTGGTAAATGAATCGATCGGTATGCGCCTGCGGCGCTTGCGCGTCGCGCACGGACTGTCGGCCGCCGCCCTCGCGCGCACGGTCAGCGTCACCGAGGCCGCCATCCGGGCGATCGAGACCGGCGACTCCAAGTCGCCGTCGTTCCCGGTCGGCGTTCGTCTGGCCGAGGCGCTGGGCGTGACGGCGCGCTACCTCGCGTTCGGCGGCGGCTCCGATCTCGAAGCGCGCGTCCTCGCCATCGAACGCCGTCTCGGAGTGGCGCCGGACGAGCCGGTCTGAGCGGTGTCCTAGCCGGCGGCCGTTCGCGCGACGGCCGGAGCGCTGCGGCGGTTGCGCGGTAGCAGGACCTTGACGTGCGTGCCGTACACCGGGAGCCGGCGGATGCGCAGCTCGCTGGCGAGGGCCGCGACGAGAAAGAGCCCTCGGCCCGACTCCGACCAAAGATCCTTGGGCAGCGAGGGCGGTCCCTCGAAACCGGGGCCGTCGTCCATCACGTGGAGCCAGATGCCGCGCTCGTCCACGGAAAGGCCGAGGCTCAAGCGCCCGGGCGCGTACCGGAGCACGTTGCCGACCAGCTCGCTGAAGATCATCTCGCAGGCGTTGATGTCCGCCGTGGCGCCGTACTCCTTGGTCACCGCCACCACGAAATCGCGCTTGATCGCGTACGCCGCCGCCGAGTCCGCGACGTCGAACGCCCAGCGGCCTTTCGTGCGCCCGAAGCGCACGGTCAGGATCGCCATGTCGTCGCTCGCGCGCTTCCCCGAGACCAGGCGGCTGGCGAAGCGCGCGGGGTTCGCGGCGTATAGCAGCTCTTCGCCGGAGAGCAGGTTCTCGATCGCCGCCTCGCCCAGGACCGGATCGCGATCGACCTCGGTCAAGCCGTCGGTGTACAGCATCAGCAGCGCGGCGTTTTCCAGCGGCGCGGTGTACTGCACGTACTGCGTGTCGGGCGCGATGCCCAGCGGCATGCACGGCGCGCCCGGCACGGGAGAGGGCGCGCCGACGACGGGCTTGAGGAACGGCGGCGGGTGCCCGGCGGAGCAGTACGTCATGGAGAGGCCGGCGCGGTCGATGACGCCGATGAACGCCGTCGCCAGCTCGTCGCGTCCTTCGAGAACGAGCGCGCGGTTCAGCAGCGTCATCATCTGCGCCGGCTCGGGCGAGACGACGGCCGTCATGCGGACCCACTGGCGCAGTTGCACCATCAGCCGCGCCGCGTCGACGCCTTTCCCGGTGACGTCCCCGATCGTCATCACGATGCGATCGCCCAGGATGAAGGCGTCGTACCAGTCTCCGCCCAGCGCGCTGTCGACCTGAGCTCCCTGGTACACCGCGTTGAACTGCAAGGTGTCGGTGCTCGGCAGCTCGTCGTTGAGGAACGCGCGCTGCAGCGTTTCGGCGACGTGCTGCTCGCGGCTGTACTGCTTGGCGTTCGCGACGGCGAGCCCGGCGCGGCGGCCGAGCTCTTCGGCGGCCTGCATGTCGGCGACGTCGAACGGCTCGGAGTCCTTCGTGCGCACGAACGTCAGGGCGCCGAAGATGCCGCCGTGCGCGACGACCGGGACGACGATCTTCGAGCGGTACATCATCAGCCGCATGAACGACTCGTGCTCGTCCGAGGACGCGTGCTGGAGCAGCGTCGCCTCGTCGAAAACCGGCACGAAGAACGACTCCCCGCTCTGCGCGACGTGCCGGGCGGGATGGATTCCGCGCGTCTCCGCCTGCAGGATCGGCGTGACCATCGCCTTGAGCGACGGCTCGATCTCGGGATTGCGGTGGGCGCCGACGCTCACGTAGAGCCGGTCCGTGTTCTCGTCGATCAGGTCGAACAGGCACAGCTCGGAGAACGACTCCACCGCCGTGCGCGCGACGTTGGACAGCGTCTCCTCGAGGTCGAGCGAACGGTGGAAGAGCTCCCCCGCACGAACGAGCAGCGCCAGCCGCCTCTGGGTCGCATCCAGCGCGGCCCCCGGTACTACGGTCACAATCCCTCCACCAGCAGGCCCATGCCTTCGAGGCATGGGCCCGCGTTTCGTCCGTATGTACCCTAGCCGCGCTTGAATCATCGGACCGCCCGATTGGTTCCCGTATTGCAGGACGATCCTCTTGGGACTCTGCCGCAGAAGCGAAACGGCCGCCGGATGCTCCGAAGAGCCCGGCGGCCGTTTGCGGTGCGGGTCAGGTACGGGTTACCAGTATTTGTTGCAGCTCGCGCCCGAGGAGTTGCAGACCGCCACGTAGCCGACGTGCGGCCACGACGCGCTCGAGTCGTCTTCGGTCCAGTCCACGCCCTGGCTGCTGGCGCTGTCGTAGTAGTAGCGGCCTTGGACGTAGGTGTACTGGCCGACCGCGACCCAGGGCCAGGTCGTGGGCGGTTTGTTGGTCGGGGCCTGCGCCATCGCGTCGAGGTTCGAGACGATCTCGATCTGGTATCCCGACGGCATCTGGATGTAGAAGTAACCGTGGTTGCCGCTGGTGGTCTTCTTCGCGGGGAGTACCTGGGTCACGGCCCCGCAGATGTCGACGAACTGGTCCCCGGAGATGCTGCCGCTGGCGAAATTGCTCTGGTCGGTGAGGAACTGCTGGTTGTTGCAGGGGTACGCCGACGGGCCCGGGGTCGGCGTCGGGCCGCCGGTCGGGGTGGGAGTCGCGGTCGGGCCGCCGGTCGGGGTCGCGGTCGGCACGGGGGTGGGCGTCGCGGTCCCGCCGGACCAGGCGACGTCGTCGACCCACAGGCCGGCGTAGTAGCCGCTGCCGCCGTTGCCGTGCACGCCCAGGTAGATCGCGACGGTCTGGCCGGCGTAGGCGCTGACGTCGTAGGTGCGCTGCGTCCAGCCGCTGGTGGAGAGGCCCTTGTACAGGGTCGTGAGCACCGTCGCGGTGTTGGAGGCGCTGCGCAGGCTGATCTCCTGGTACGCGTAGGTGGTCGAGGTCTCGTTGGTCTTCTCGTTGGTCCAGAGCGTCAGCTTGGGCGTGCCGCTGGGGACGGAGACCTTCTGGCAGAGCGCGGCGTTGCCGTTGGGCTCGCTCGACGCGCTGCCGGCCTGCATCGCGTACGAACCGCTGTGGACCGTCGCCGACTGCACGCTGGCGTTGACCGTGCCGCACTGCGTCCAGACCGACGTGCCGCCGCTTTCGAAGCCGGCGTCGGCGAGCGCTCCGGAAGCGTCCAGCGGAGCACGCTGCACCGACGAGCCGCCGCTGCCGGACGTGCCGTTACCGGCGGGAGAGAAGGATCCGCCGCCGGCGCAACCGGCAGCGAGGAGCACGACGAGGGCCGCCGTGAACCTGGCGTGGAGCATGTGAAAAACTCCGTTTCGTTCGGACAGTGGAGAATCGAAGACTGGCCGGCACCCCGCGGACCCGAAAAAACGGAGCGGATCGTGCTAACGAAGCGGCGATTCCAGCGCGTCCCTCTTTACATAGCCCATACAATTTGGGCTCGTCAAGTCTGCTGCGCTGGTCTGGCATGTACGATCGTGGCGAAACGCCCTACGAAGCTCGTGCTCCCAGGCGCGTTTCGCTGCGCGCGGCGGGCAGCCAGAGCGTGCCGCTGCCGGTCCGGCGGCGCTGGACGATCTCGCGGACGCGCGCGAGCGCTTCCTGCGCGATGCGGCGGCAGCCGGCTCGGCGCGCGACGCGGGCGAGCGGCGCGAGCCAGTAGTCCAGCGTGATCGTCTCTTCGGCCGGCACCTCGCGGCACGTCTCCCAAGCGGCCGCGACGCGGTCGGCGGCATCGCGATCGCCGCGCACGACCGCGAGCATCGCTTGCGCGACGCGCAGCATGTAGACGCGCTGGATCGTAGCGGCGCCGTCCGCGAACGGCGCGAGCAGCGCGGCGACCGCGTCGGCGGCGGCCGGCGCGCCGGGCTCGGACAGCAGCACCACGCTCAGGATCGCCGCCGCTTCGCAGCGGTCGCCGAACGACTCGCCGGCCGAGGGCGTGGCGCCGCTCGGCCCAGCCGGCGGCGCCGGCGACCGTGCCGCGCTGCAGCTCGACGTAGGTGAGGAGCTCGAGCGCGAGCATCTCGAGCCGCGCGCGCGAAACGCGCAGCAGGTCGTCGTCGGGGAGCGGTTCGGCGGCGAGCTGCAGCGCCTTGCGGCCGAACGCTTCCGCGTCGTCGTACCGCTGCGCGAGCAGATGCGTCACGCCGTGCAGGCCGGTCGCGCGCGACGCGCGCACCGTGCCGATCCGCTGCGCGACCGCGACCAGCTCGCCCGTTTCGCGAATCGCGCGCTCGACGTTCCAGCGCAGGATCGCGATCGTGGCCGACGCCTGCAGCGCTTCGGCGAGCGCGCTGCGGGTCGTCCAAGCGCCGCGCGATCGCCAGGGCCGAGGCGGCGTAGCGGTCGGCGGCGTCGAGCCGGCGGTTCATGAGGCCGCGCGCGGCCAGGCCCAGCGCCTGCACCGAGGCGAGCGCCGCCGGCATCCGCTCCGCCAGGGCGACCGCTTCGTCCAGCTCGCCCTCGTCGCACTCCGAGCCGCGCACCGACGCCATCTCGATGCCCAGCCGGTTGCGCACCAGCAGGGCCCGCAGCAGCAGGTCGTCGCGGCGCGCCGCGCGCGCTTCGGCCGCCGCGTGCCGAATCGTGGCGACCGCATCGTCCTCGCGGCCGGCGTCGGCGAGCGCGCGGGCGAGCTCGGTGCGCAGCGCGATCCGCACCTCGGTCGCCGCGTCGCCGCCGAATCCGCCCAGCGCGTCCAAGCCCGCGCGGAGCAGCTCGCGCGCGTCGTGGAAGGCGCCGCGGGTGAAGCGCGTTTCGGCCGCGCGCAGGTACGCTTGCGCGGCCTCGAGCGGGCGGCGCGCCTGCGCCAGGTGGTGCGCGTAGCGGGCGGGATCGGCGTGCGAACCGATCGTCTCGGCGATGCGGGCGTGCAGCGCGCGGCGGCGCACCGGCGCGATGCGGCGCTGCGCGACCTCCGCGAACAAGTCGTGGCAGAAGGCGGGCCCGTCGGGCTGGTCGACCAGGATTCCCAGCGCGTACAAGTCGTCGAACGCGTCGAGCACGCGCTCGACCGGCGCGTCGAGGATCAGCGCCGCGCCGCCGGCGTCGAGCGACGGTTCGAGCGCGAGCACCGACGCCGCGCGGGCGGGCATCGGGCCGCGCTCGTCGAGCCGGCGCTCGAGCAGCAGCCGGGCGACGTCGGGGACGTGGGCGACCGCTTCGCGCCCCGCCGGCGCGCGCAGCAGCGCGTCGAGCGCGAGCGGATAGCCGCCCGACACCGCGTACGCCTGCTCGCGCTCGGCGGCGCCGAGCCGCATGCGGCGCAGCGCCTCGACGACGCTGGCGCGGTCCAGCGCGGCGAGCTCGACGATGTCGGCCAGCGCGCCCGGCGCGTGCAGCAGCGCCCGGCCCTCCGGCCGCGTCGCGACCACCGCGCGGCCGGGAACGCTCGCCAGCGCGACGAGGATCTCGCGCGCGTCGCCGTCGGCCCAGTGCAGGTCGTCGACCAGGTACGTCACCGCCGGGTCGGCGACCAGCGCCGCGGCGACCACCCGGGCGCGCGTATCCGACGCGTCGGCGCGCAGCTCCGCGACCGTGCGGCCGGCGGTGCGCGCCGCCAGCTCCTCGAGCCCGTCCAGAGCGAAGCGCTGGTGGTGCGGCACGATCCAGACCGGGCGCGCGCCCGCGGCGTCGAGCAGCGCCGCGACGTGGCGCAGCAGCTCGGTCTTCCCGATCCCGGCCTGGCCGATGACGACGACGCCGCCCGGCGCGCTAGGGTCGCGCAGCGCGCCGAGCACGCGCTCCAGCTCGCGTTCGCGCCCGACGAACGGCAGCCGGTCGGGCGGCGCCTCGCCCTCGGCGAGCGCGCGAAAGCGCGCGCCGAACGCGGCGCTCGGGGTGAGCCCCGCTTCGGAGAAGCCGGCGAGCGCACGGGCCAAGCTCGCGCGGGCGCTCGCGAGCGCGCCTTGCCGCAGGTCGTGCTCGATCAGCGCCGTCCACGCGTCCTCGCTGTACGGGTTGCGCGCGACGATCGCCCGGGCGTTGCGCTCGACGGCCGCTCCCGCGTCGCCCGGCGCCTCAGCGCCGCCCAGCGATCGCTCGAGCGCCGACTCGTACAGGGCCTCCAGGCGCTCGCGCTCGCGCACGGTCCACTCGTCGTAGATCCCCTCGAGGAACGGGCCGCCGTAGAGCTCGATCGCCCGGGCGGGATCGTCGCGCAGCGCGCGCTCGAAGCGCGTCACGTCGCATTCGGCGGCGCCGCGCCAAGTGACCGTCACCGTGTCCGCCGCGACGTAGTCGTCCGGATCGAGCGCCGCGGAGCGCAGCGCGCGCCGGATCGCCCACAGCGCGGTGCCGACGCTGCTGCGGGCGCGGTCGCCGTCGCTGTCGGGCCAGAACGCCTCCGCCAGCCGCTCGCGCGCGATCCCGCGCTCGCCGTGCGCGAGCAGATAGGCCAGCATGGCGCGCGCTTTGGCGGTGCTGGGCGCGGCGACGGCGCGACCGTCCACGGCGAGCGAGAAGGTCCCGAAGAGCCGCACGGTGAGCCGGGCCATGCGAGGCGGCCGTTCCCCGCCCGGATTGCACTTCCTTTTGACGCATTTTTGACGGTCCGGTGCTACGGTCGCGGCATGAACCACGACGACCAGATCGCGCGCGTGCTGCGCGCGTTCGAAGCCGGCTGGGCCGCCGCCGACGGCGAAGCGGTGAGCCGGCTGTTTCGCGAGGATGCCGTCTTCACGACGCCGACGTTCGAGCGCTCCATCGGCCGAGCCGCCATCGCGCGCTCGGAGCAGCAGGCGTACGACACGTACTTCGCCGGAACGCGGGTCGCGTTCGTCGTCGAGCGCTCGTCGCTGCTGCGGGACGACCTCGCGCTGCTCCACACGACCAATCGCATCTTCCGCGGCGACACCGCCATCGTGGAGTCGCACGCGATGGCCGTGCTCGACGGGGCGGGCGGCGAATGGCGGATCGCCGGCTGGCACAACCTCGTTCCGCTGCAAGCGCCCCCGCCCTGACGGCGAGCGCGGTCCGGCTCGACAAAGAAAAAGACGCCCTCGAGGGGCGTCTCGTGCGTCGAGCGCGGCGGCTTCGGTCAGCCGCGATGGTGCCGGCGGTAGTACGCCTGGCGCCGGGCTTCGGCGGCGCGCTGCTCGGCGCGCTTCTGGCGCACCTTGTGGTTGTAGTTCGTCACCAAGACCGCGGCGGCCGCCCCGCCGAGCAGGATGTTGCGCGTACTGGCCGCCCCGTTCGCGAGCGCCGGCGCGATCGCCCCGAACGTCATCGTCGCGGCCAAGCCCGCCGCCATCAGCATCTTTTTCATCGTTGCGCACTCGTACCCGGAAACGACCGGTCGATAACATGCCGCGTTTCGGGTGTGATCTCGGGCGGGCAGAATGGTGCCGTGACCATCAGAAATGCGCTCGGTGCGGCGGCGTTGGTCGCGCTCGTCGCCCTTCCCGCGGCCGCCCAGACCGTGCCGGCGATGCAGACCTCGGCGAGCGAGGGCGAGAAAGCGGCCGCGACCTACTTCACCGAGGACTCGGTCGGTGACGTGCAGCTGGGCCGGCTGGGCCAGCAGCGGGCGCGCAACGCCGCGGTCCGCGCGCTCGCCAGCGCGATGGTGCGCGATCACACGCGCACGGCCGACATGGGTCTCCAGGTCGCGAAGGCGATCGGGGACGACGAAGCACGGTTCAAGGCCGGCGACGACAACCAGATCGCGCTTTCGCACTTGGCCCGCTACAGCGGCGCCAAATTCGATCGGGAATACGTCAGCACGCTGATCGAGGCGCACAAGGCCGACATCAGCGCCGCCAAGGACACCCTCGAGTTCGCCACGACGCCCGCGCTGCGCAGCTATCTGCAAGCGACGATCGCGATCGACACGCGGCACCTGCGCATGGCGCAGGCCGCGCAGCAGCAGGTCGGAACGAGCGACTAGCGCACCGCGCGCCCGAGGCGTCCGCCGAGGCCGAAAGGCTTAGCGCGGCAGGCCGGGCGACCGTATGGACGCTCGGACCGGGCGGGCTAAGGTGGCTCATGGAGCCGACCGAGGCCGTCGTCATCGGGGCGGGGCTGACCGGCGTGACGGCGGCGCTCGAACTCGCTCATCACGGCGTCCGCGTGAGCTTGATCGAGCAGGACGGGTGCGCGCTGAACCGGGCCAGCCTGCGGAACGAGGGCAAGATCCACCTCGGCTTCGTCTTCGCGCCCGACGGCTCGCTGGCGACGGCGCGGCTCATGCTCGCGGGCGCGCTGAGCTTTCGCCGCATCCTCGCCCGCCTGGCCGGACCGCGGATCGATAGGCTGCGGGTTTCGCATCCGTTCGTCTACGTCGTCGCCGACGATTCGCTGCTCGCGCCGGACGAGCTCGAGCGGCGCTTCGGAGCGATCGAAGCGGTCTACCGCCGCCGGATACGCGAGGACCCCGACGCGGACTACCTCGGTGCGCGCCCCGAGACGCTGTTCGCGCGCGCGCCGCTGTCCGCGCTGGCGCCGCACCTGCGCTGCGACCGGCTGCAAGCCGCTTTTCGCACCGCGGAGCTGGCGCTCGACACGCAGGAGCTGGCGGACGTCCTGCGCGCGGCGCTCGCGGCCGAACCCCGCGTCCGCCTGCTCGTGAGCCGCACGGTGGAGACCGTCGAGCGCCGCGGCGGCGGCTTCCACGTCAGCGGAACGTCCGGCGCGGGCGCGTGGCAAGTCCAAGCGCGGCACGTCGTCAACGCTTCGTGGGAGAATCGGTTCAAGCTCGATCGCAGCGCCGGGCTGGAGCATCCGGCGGGCTGGCTGCACCGGCTCAAGTACCGGGTGGTCGCGCGCGTCCCCGCCGCGCTGCGCGACGGGCCGTCGGTGACGATGGTCGTCGGGCGCTACGGCGACGTCGTCATCCGGCCCGACGGCACGGCCTACTTCTCGTGGTATCCGGCCGGCCTGCAGGGCTGGACGAACGCGCTCGCCCCGCCGCCGGCGTGGAACGGGCCGTGCCGCGGCGAGGTGCCCGCGCACGACCGCCGCGCGATCGCCGCGGCGCTGCTGAGCGGGATCGAGCGCTGGTATCCCGGCGCGGCGCAGGCGACGGAGCGGATCGTGGACGCCGGCGCGATCGTCGCCTACGGCGCCTCGGACGTCGACGATCCGGCCAGCGGCCTGCACGACCGCACCCGCGTCGGCGTGACGTCGGTGGACGGCTACCACAGCGTGGACCCGGGCAAGCTCACGACCGCGCCGCTGTTCGGCGTGCGCGCGGCCCAGGCCGTGCTCGAGGCCATGGTCGCGGTCGTGATGCACGAGCCGGCCCGGCGGCCGCGCGTCACCGCGTGCATGCCCGCCTGGAACGCCGCCGCGTTCATCGGCCCGGTGCTCGCCTCGCTGGCGGCGCAGACCTACCCGGAGCTCCGTCTGCTGATCTCGGTCGACGCGGGCGGCGACGGGACGGCCGAGCTCTGCGAGGCGTTCGCGGCGGCGCGCCCGTGGGTCAGGGTGATCCGGCAGCCCGTGCGGCTGGGCTGGATCGGCAACGCGAACGCGCTGCTGCGAGCGGCCGACGGCGACTACGTCTTTTTCGCCTTTCACGACGACCCGCTCCACCCGGACTACGTCGAGCGGCTCGTCGACGCGCTGGAGCGCGCTCCCCGCGCGGTGCTCGCGTTCTGCGACGTCGACTCGAACCTCGGCCCGTTCCGCTACGACGTGCTCGACGGAATCGACGACCGCTTCGAACGCGCGCGCCGCTTGCTCTTGCAGCGGGGCGAATGGTGGGTCCCCAATCGCGGGCTGATGCGCGCCGGCGCGGTGAAGGCGCTCGGCGGGATGCGGCGCCACCTCGCGGGCGAAGCGGCCGCCGATCTCCCGTGGCTCTTGCGGCTGGCGTTGCTCGGTGCGTTCGTGCGCGTTCCGGCTCCGCTGATCGCCAAGGCGTTCCGCGCGACCAGCCTGTCCGCGAGCTGGCGAACGGGTGCGCGCCGCCGGTTGGCGGTTCAGCTCGCCTGCGCCGACGCGATCCGCACCGCCGGCTTCACGCCGTCCCAGACGCTGCGGCTCTACGGCGAGGCCGCGCTCTTCGCGCTGCGGCTCGAGCTGTGGAGCCTCAAGCAGCGCCTCACCGTCAGGTGGCGGCGACCAGCGACTGGGCGGTGTAGTAGACGGGCTTAGGCTGGTAGTCCGGCGTGACGATGCCCATCGGGTCGGTGTACGGCGGAGCCGGGCCCGCGGTGCCGTCGCGGAACTCGCACCAGACCATGGCCGGCAAACTCAGGTAACGGTGCAGGTACCACATATCGCGGAAGAACGACGGCTGGTCGCTGGAGGTGACGACGCACGCTTCGGTGGTGTAGATCTGGATGCCGGGCGGCATCAAGCTGAGGGCTTGCAGGTATTCGTTCAAGGCATGGGCCGGCTTCTTGTAGCTGTGGACCGCGCAGCCCGTGACGGCGCCGAATACGCCGTGCGTGCGCAAGCCGTAGAGCCAGTTCACGTCGACGCCGCTCGTCCCGCCCGATAGGATCTCGCGCGCGCCCGCGGCCCGCAGCGCGGTCGCGGTGGCGATCGCCAGCTTCGCGTAGGCGCCGACGTCGGCCGGTGCGCGCCAGTAATACGCGAGGTTCGGCTCGTTCCACAGCTCCCAGATCGGGTCGTGGGCCGCATAGCGCCGGTGAAAGCTCGCGGCGTTGGCCGCGTACGCGGCGACGTCGACGGGTTGGTCGGCATAGTCCGAGATCACGATCACCCGCATGCCGTGCGCGGTCGCCGCGGCGAACAGCGCGTCGAAATAGGCGAAGTTCTCGTTGTCCGCCCCGATCCGAAGCAGCTTGCTCCCGCACGCGGCCAGGAGCGGAACGGTCTGAGC
This sequence comes from Vulcanimicrobiota bacterium, assembly GCA_963784655.1. Taxonomy (GTDB): domain Bacteria; phylum Vulcanimicrobiota; class Vulcanimicrobiia; order Vulcanimicrobiales; family Vulcanimicrobiaceae; genus Vulcanimicrobium. The sequence continues at coordinate 18,010 of CAWASO010000025.1, read as the reverse complement.
CACGTCGTCGGAGGGATAGACTTGGCTGCCGAACGCCGTCGGCCGCAGCGGCAAACCACTCGTCGCGACGATCGCCGCTCGAGTCGGGCGCGCAAGCCGCCAGCGCGGCGATGGGGGACAGCGCGATACCGGCGAGCGCGGTGGAGCGCTTCATCGCTTCGCCATCGCGTCGGTCCATGCGTTCGTAGCGCTCGCGTCGAGGATGTCGGCCGTCGTTTCTTGATCGGAGGACCTTGCGGTCGGCTAGGCGGTGGGCTCAGTTCTCCAGCGCCCGGAGCGGCGCTGCCAGCTCATCGAGCGCTCGGTCGGGCAGCCCAAGTCCGCGATTTCCGAGCGCGAAGGACGACGGGTGACCCGCGACTACTTCGGCTGGCGGATGGTCGGCGCGCTCGGCGCGACGACGATCATCTCCTACGGCACCACGCAGTATCTCTTCTCGCTGCTGCTGGAGCCGGTTCGCGCGGAGTTCGGCGCTTCGCGCGCGACCCTGGGCTTCGCCTACGCCGCCGGAACCCTCATCGCCGGCGTCGTCGGCGTGCTGCTCGGCCCGGTCTTGGACCGCTGGGGAGCGCGTGCCGTACTGGCGTGCGGCTCGCTGATGTGCGCCGCGACCCTGGTCGGCATCGCGCGGGCCGGCGACGCCGCCGCGTTCGTCGCGACGTGGGCGGCCGGGACGGGCATCGCGGCCGCGCTGACGTGGTACCCGGTCAGCTTCACCGTGATCGCGAACTGGTTCGACCGCGACCGGCCGCGGGCGCTCGCGCGCCTGACCTTCGCCGGCGCGCTGTCGTCCACGATCTTCTATCCGCTGGCCGGAACGCTCATCGCGCAGCTCGGCTGGCGCCATGCCGTGCTGGTCCTGGCCGCGATCCAGCTGCTGATCGCGTTTCCGCTCCACCTCGCGTTCGTGCGGCGCCGGCCCGAAGATCTCGGCCTGCACCCGGACGGCGCCGCGGAGGCGTCCGCTTGGCATCCGTCGAGCGGCGCGAGCGCGCGCGAGGCGGTGCGCTCACCGGCGTTCTGGCTGGTGACCGGGGCGCTCGCCTGCGGCGGCTTCGCCAGCACCGCCCTGCTGCTCGTGCACGTCGCGTTTCTGATCTCGCGCGGGTATCCGGCCACCCAGGCGTCGTTCATCGTGGGCGTGCTGGGCCTGGCGTATCTGCCGGGCCGCTGGCTGTTCGGGCAGCTCGCGCCGCGCGTCTCGTCCACGCGCTTGCTGACCGGCGCGCTCGCCCTGGCCGGCGCGGCCGTCGCGACGCTGGCGGGGGAGCGCGGCCCGGGCTGGGTGCTGGCGTACGTGATCGTCTTCGGGCTCGCGTACGGCGCGCTCGCGCCGCTGCGCGGCGCGCTCGTAGCGGCCTTGTTCGGGCGGCGCGCGTACGGCACGATCATCGCCGCGCAAGGGGTCGTGATCGCCGTCGCATCGGCCGCCGGGCCGTTCGCGATCGGCGCCATCGCCGACCGCCGCGGCTACGCCGTCGCGCTCGAATATGCCGTCGCGGCCCTCGCCTGCGGTGCGCTCGTCGCCGCGTTCAGCGCGCTCTCGATCCGCGGCGGCGCGCGGTACGAGACGCTGCCGGACGCTTCGCAGGCCTGACCGCGAGCTACGGGCGGGCGGCCGCGGCCGTTTCCGCGCCGGCGTCGGTCAGCAGGCGCAGCGCGCCGGCGTCGAGCTGGAGCTGCACGCCGGCGATCAGGTCGCGCAGCTGCTCGAGCGACGTGGCGCTGGCGATGGGCGCGGTGATCCCCGGCTGCGCGATCAGCCAGGCCAGCGCGACCTGGGCCGGCGTCGCCCGATAGCGCCGCGCGACGTCGTCGAGCGCGGCCAGGATGCGGAGCCCGCGCGGGTTGAGGTACTTCGCGACGTGGCTGCCGCGCGCGCTCTTGGCGAAGTCCGCCTTCGAACGGTACTTGCCGGTGAGGAAGCCGGCGGCCAGCGAGAAGTACGGGATCACGCCGACCTGCCGCTCGACGCACAGCGCTTGCAGCGCGCCTTCGTACTCCTCGCGGTCGTACAGGTTGTAGGGCGGCTGCATGCTCTCGTAGCGCGGCAGGCCGTCGCGCTCGCTCACCGCCAGCGCTTGCGCGAACCGCTCGGGCGTGTGGTTGCTGGCCCCGATCGCGCGCACTTTGCCGGCTCGAATCAGCCCGGCGAACGTCTCGAGCGTTTCCTCCAGCGGCGTCTCGGCATCGTCGTAGTGAGCCTGATAGAGGTCGATGCGGTCGGTTTGCAGCCGGCGCAGCGAGTCCTCGACCGCGGCGGTGATGTGCTGCTTCGACAGCTGCTTGGGGCCGTCGCCCCCGCCGACTTTCGTCGCGACGATCACCTGGTCGCGGTTGCCGCGGCTGCGCATCCAGTTTCCGATGATCGTCTCGGATTCACCGCCCTGGTTTCCCGGCACCCAGCGCGAGTAGACGTCGGCCGTGTCGACCAGGTCGAAGCCCGCGGCGACGAAGGCGTCGAGCAGCGCGAACGAGGTCGGCTCGTCGATCGTCCAGCCGAAGACGTTGCCGCCGAACGCGAGCGGCGCGACCCGCAGTTCGGAGCGGCCCAGAGCACGGTGTTCCATACGGCGTCTGACGCCCGCGCGCAACCAATCGTTGCACCGCCCGAGTCGTGGTGCGAGCGATGATCCCATTCTCCATTCTCGACCTTGCGCCCATCACCGAGGGCGGCAACGCCGCCGGGTCATTCCGCAACTCGCTCGATCTGGCCCGGCACGGCGAACGCTGGGGCTACAACCGCTTCTGGCTGGCCGAGCACCACGGCATGCCCGGCATCGCGAGCGCGGCGACCGCCGTCTTGATCGGGCACGTCGCGGCGGGCACCTCGACGATCCGCGTCGGCGCCGGCGGCATCATGCTGCCCAACCATTCCCCGCTCGTCATCGCCGAGCAATTCGGCACGCTGGAATCGCTCTTCCCCGGCCGCATCGATCTGGGCCTGGGCCGTGCGCCCGGCTCCGATCAGCTCACGGCGCGCGCGCTGCGGCGCAACCTGTCCTCCGACGCCGACGAGTTCCCGCAAGACGTCGTCGAGCTGATGGACTACTTCTCGGCCGAGCCGCGGCAGCAGGTTCGCGCGGTGCCCGGCACCGGGCTCGAGGTGCCGATCTGGATCCTGGGTTCCAGCCTGTTCGGCGCGCAAGTGGCGGCGGCGTTCGGCCTGCCGTATGCGTTCGCGTCGCATTTCGCGCCGGAGCTGATGCTGCAAGCGATCGCGATGTACCGCGCCAACTTCCGGCCGTCCGCGCGGTTGCAGACGCCGTACGTCATGCTCGGCTTCAACGTGTTCGCCGCCGACACCGACGAAGAAGCGAGCTTCCGCGCGACGTCCATGCAGCAGGCGTTCGTGAACCTGCGCAGCGGCCGCCCCACCCGCCTGCAGCCGCCGGTCGAAGGTTACCTGGAGCGCATCCGGCCCGATCAGCGCGCGCTGCTCGACAGCGTGCTCTCCTGTTCGGCGATCGGCTCGCCCGAGACGGTCGCGCAGGCGATGCAGGCCTTCATCGACCGAACCGGCGCGGACGAGCTGATGATCGCGTCGCAGATCTTCGAGCACGACGCGCGCCTGCGCTCCTACGAGATCACGGCGAACGTCCACGACCGCCTGTCGCTCGTCCCCGCGCGCTGACCTAGGGCAGCGCGCGAGCCGGGCTACGGGTTGCCGCTCCCGCCGGCCGAGCCGTAGACCTGGCCGGTCGCGTAGCTCGATTCCGCCGATGCGAGCACGACGTAGACGGGTGCGAGCTCGGCGGGCTGCGCCGGGCGCCCCAGCGGCGTCGTGCTGCCGAAGCTCGGCAGGCTCTCGGTGGGCTGCCCGCCGCTGACTTGCAGCGGCGTCCACACCGGCCCCGGCGCGACCGCGTTCACGCGGATGCCCTGCTTTGCGACCTGCTTGGCCAGCGCTTTGGTGAACGCCACGATCGCCGCCTTCGTCGGCGCGTAATCGAGCAGGTTCGGCGAGGGATCGTAGGCTTGGACCGAGGCGGTGTTGATGATGCTCGAGCCCGGGCCGAGGTGCGGCATGGCGGCCTTCGTGATCCAGAACATCGCGTAGATGTTGGTCTTGAACGTCATGTCGAAGTCTTCGCTCGTGAGCTCCGCGATCGACGCGTGCGAGTGCTGCCGCGCCGCGTTGCTGACCAGGATGTCCAGACCGCCGAGCTCGCGCACGGCGTCGGCGACGAGCCGCTGGCAGAACGCCTCCGTGCGGATGTCGCCCGGCAGCGCCACGGCCTTGCGTCCCGCCGCGCGGATGAGCTGCACCACTTCGCGCGCGTCGGGCTCCTCGGCGGGCAGGTAGCCGATCGCGACGTCCGCGCCCTCGCGCGCGAAGGCGATCGCGGCGGCGCGGCCCATGCCCGAGTCACCGCCGGTGATGAGCGCCTTGCGCCCGGTCAGCCGGTTCGAGCCGCGATAGCTCGTCTCGCCGTGATCCGGGCGCGGGTCCATCTTGCTCGCCAAGCCCGGCCACGGCTGCGATTGCGCCGGAAAGGGCGGCTGCCGGTACTCGTCCGTCGGATTGCGTTTGGTCGTCTGGTCGGCAGTCCGTTGGGGCGCCGCCTGCGCTCCGGCCGGCTGCGCCGACACGGCCAGCGCGGCGGCGAGCCCGGTTCCCACCCCGCCGACGAAGCTCCGGCGGGAAGTCGTGTTCTGGTCGTTCGGGTCCATGGTGGCGTCGTTCCCCGCGCGCCGCGCGGCGCCGCGAGGGAGCGCTCGTTCTAGGCCAGGCGCGCGGTGTAGGCCGCCAGCCGCTCCAGGCTCTGGCTCCAGCCTTCCTCCATGCCGGAGAGCGGTTCTTCCGAACCGGGACCCGCGCTCACGACGCGCGCGTTCACGGTGAGAAGCGTCTTGCCGTCGCGCTCGGCGAACGTGACCGTGTTGAGCACCTCGAGAAACACCGTGCCGGCGTCGTTCTCGAGGAACGTCGTGAACACGAGCCGCTCGGGCGGTACGACCTCGACGAACCGGGCGTGCATCGGGTACGTCGTGCCTTCGGGCCCGCGCATCTCGATGTAGATCGCGCCGCCGGGGCGCGGATCGGCCTCGCAGACCGGGTTGGTGAAGTGGTGCGGGCCCCACCACTGCGCGAGGTGCTTGGGATCGGTCCAGGCCGTGAACACCAGCGCGCGCGGCGCGTCGAGGGTGCGCGTGAAAACGTGCTCGCGGGCGGCCGCGGGTTCAGGCGTCATGAGACTGTTCCTTCGCTTGCAGATCGTGCAGGTAGCTCGCCAGGCGGTCGATGCGCTCGTCCCACAGCCGGCGGTAGGGTTCGACCCAGTCGGCGACGTCGCGCAGCGGCGCGGCGTCCAGGCGGCACGGCCGCCACTGGGCGTTGCGGCTGCGCGTGATGAGCCCCGCGCCTTCGAGCACCTTGAGGTGCTTGGTGACGGCCGGCAGGGTCATCGCGAACGGTTTGGCCAGCTCGGTCACCGAGGTCTCGCCCGCGACCAGCCGGGCCAGGATGGCACGTCGAGTCGGGTCGGCGAGCGCCGCGAACGTGGCGCTGAGCGGGTCAGGCGGCATCTCTGTCGTTTACCTATCGGTTAGTTAACCTGATGGTAAAATAGACGTTCTAGCCGCGTCTGTCAAGTCGCATTGCCGACGCCGCCGGTTCGCGGCCGCTGATGACGATGGCGGCGACGAGAATCGCGCCCGCGACGAGCGCCGTGCTGATGACGAATGCCAGGTGGTATCCGCCGGTCAGCGCCTCGGGGAGCGCCATGCCGGCGGCGAGCAGACGACTCGTGTGCGATGCCGCCAGCGTCACCAGAACGGCGAGACCGAGCGCGCCGCTGACCATCTGCGTCGTGCTGATCAGGCCCGAGGCCAGGCCGGAGTCGCTGGGCGTCGCGTCCGCCATGGCGAGCGTCATGAGCGCGGGGAACGCCAGCCCGGCGCCGATGCCCAGCAGCAGCATCGCCGGCAGCACGTCGACGGCGTACGTTGCGTGCACGGGCGCGCGCACGAGCCAGACGAGTCCCAGCGCGATCAGCACGAGCGCCGGCAACATCACCACGCGCAGCCCGAAGCGCACGTTCAACTGCGCGGAAGCGCGGAGCGACAGCGCTCCGATCGCGACGGGAACCGGCAGGATCGCCAGGCCGATCTCGATCGCGTCGTAGCCCAGCACGCGCTGCAGATACAGCGTGCCCAGGAAGAAGAAGCCGAACATGCCGGGCACCATCAGAGCGCCGATCAGGTTCGCGCCCGCGACGCTGCGCGAGCGGAACATCCGGAGCGGCACGAGCGGGTCGCGCGCCGTAGCCTGGCGCGCGACGAACGCTGCGAGCAGCGCCAGTGCGAGCGCTCCTTGGCCGAGCGTGGGCGCCGACGTCCAGCCGTAGCGCTCGGTCCCGACGATCGTGTAGATCCCCAGCATCAGCGCGGAGGTGATCAGGAACGCGCCCGCGAGGTCGGCCCCGCGTTCGAGACCGATCCCGGGCTCCGGCTCGAGCAGCCGCGCGCCGAGCACGGCGGCGACGATCCCGATCGGCAGGTTGATCAGGAAGATCCAGTGCCAGTTGATCGTCTGGGTGAGCACGCCGCCCGCCAGCAGGCCGATCGAGCCGCCCGTCGCGGCGACGAAGCTGAACACGCCGATCGCCCGCGCCCGCTCGCGCGGCTCGGGAAACAGCGTGACGACCATCCCCAGGATCACCGCCGAGGTGATCGCGCCCGCGACGCCTTGCGCGAAGCGCGCCGCGATCAGCATCTCCTGGCTGCCGGACACGCCGCATAGCAGCGAAGCCGCGGTGAACAGCGACAAGCCGGTGATGAAGATCCGCTTGCGGCCGATCAAGTCGCCGATCCGGCCTGATAGCAGCAGCAGCCCGCCGTACGCGATCAGGTACGCATTGACCACCCAGGCCAGGCTCGATTGCGAGAAGCCGAGGTCGCGCTGGATCGCCGGCAGCGCGACGTTGACGATCGTCTGGTCGACGACGATCACCAGCATCCCCACGCACAGCACGACCAGCGCGAACCAGCGCGCCCGCGGCGCGCGCTCGCTCACGCGGGCTCGTGCAAAACGGCGCCCAGCGCGTCGAGCAATTCGTTCGTCCCCTGCTCGCGGAACGCCGGCTCGTCCTTGCCGTCCAGGAACGCGCCCTGCTCGGTGAAGACCAGCCGCGTGCCGGCTCCCGCCGGCGCGAACTCGACCGTCGTCACCGAGACGGAGATGCGCTGCCCGTCCATGTCCATGGTGTAGGCGTAGGCGATGCGCTCGTTCGGCACGATGTCGTGGTAGCGCGCTTCGTAGGTGTACACCGGTCCGCCGGGCGGGCCGCCGCGGTTGGTTTCGCAGCCCGCCGACGCGGAAGTCGAGCTCGTGCGCGGCGTTGGCCGGGGCCTCGGGATCGCCGAACCAGCGCCGCTTCGCCGCCGGGTCCGCCCAGGCCGCGAACACGCGCGCCGGCGCGGCGTCGTACGTGCGCTCGATGACGAACGTCGCGTGCTCGGTGGAACGCGCGCTCGTCGCGCCCTCGGTGGTGGTGTCGTTCATGGCTTCTCCTTGCGGTCTTCTTCGGCGAGGTACTCGGCCAGCCGGTCGAGGCGGTGCTCCCACTGAGCTCGGCGCGCGCCGATCCAGTCCTCGGCCGACGCGAGCACGGCGGGCTCGATGCGGCACGTCCGCACGCGGCCGGTCTTCTCGGAGCGGATCAACCCGCTCGCCTCGAGCACGGCCAGGTGCTGAACGACCGCGGAGAGCGACATCGCAAGCGGTTTTGCGAGCTCGCTGACCGAGGCCGGTCCGCGGCTCAAGCGCTCGACGATGCTGCGCCGGGTCGGGTCCGCCAGCGCCTGGAAGACCGGGTCGAGTGAGTGGGGCATGTTAGTTTAGTGATTACTTAAGTATCATGCCCGGCGAGCCGTGTCAAGGGACTGCCCGGCGCGACTGATTCGAGGCTGCGTTTCCGAGCCAAAAGCCGGGTGATGACAACCCGGGACGGGTTCGTGCGCGTGCGCGGGGCGCGCGAGCACAACCTCAAGAACGTCGACGTCGACTTGCCGCGCGAGGCGCTGGTCGTGTTCACCGGCGTGTCGGGCTCGGGCAAGTCGTCGCTCGCGTTCAGCACCCTCTACGCCGAGGCGCAGCGGCGCTATCTCGAGTCCGTCTCGCCCTACGCGCGGCGGCTGTTCCACCAGATGGCGGTGCCCGAGGTCGACGAGATCGACGGCTTGCCGCCCGCGGTCGCGCTCCAGCAGCAGCGCGGCTCGCCGACCACGCGCTCGTCGGTCGGCAGCGTCACGACGCTTTCGAACTTGCTGCGGATGCTGTACTCGCGCGCGGGCGACTACCCGCCCAAACAGCCGCACCTCGACGCCGAGGCGTTCTCGCCCAACACGCCGGCCGGGCGCGTGCCCGCGCTGCCACGGGCTGGGCCGGGTCTACGAGGTGACGGAGCGCTCGATGGTGCCCGACCCCTCGCTGACGATCCGCGAGCGCGCGATCGCGGCCTGGCCGACCGCCTGGCACGGGCAGAACCTGCGCGACATCGCGGTCACGCTGGGCTACGACGTCGACCGCCCCTGGCGCGAGCTGCCCAAGAAAGACCGCGACTGGCTGCTGTTCACCGACGAGCAGCCGACCGTGCCGGTCTACGCCGGGTACACGCCGGCCGAAACGCGGCGCGCGCTCAAGCGCAAGGAAGAGCCCAGCTACCAAGGCACGTTCAGCAGCGCCAAGCGCCACGTGCTGGGCACGTTCGCCAACACGCAGAGCGCGCTGATGAAGAAGCGCGTCGCGCAGTTCATGGTCAGCGGCGAGTGCCCGCTCTGCCACGGCAAGCGACTGCGCCGCGAGTCGCTCTCGGTCACGTTCGCCGGGCTGGATTTCGCCGACATGGCGCGCCTGCCGCTGGCCCGGCTGGCCGCGACGTACCGGCCGTACGCCGATGCGAGCGCGCCGCCGCTCGCGGAGCTGGCCGCGCGGCATCCCGAGAAGGCACTGGTCGTCGAGCGCATCGCGCAGGACCTCGTCGCGCGGCTCGCGGTGCTGCTCGATCTCGGGCTCGGTTATCTGGCGCTGGACCGCAGCACGCCGACGCTCTCGCCGGGCGAGCTGCAGCGCTTGCGGCTCGCCACGCAGGTGCGCTCGAACTTGTTCGGCGTCGTGTACGTGCTCGACGAGCCGTCGGCGGGGCTCCACCCGGCCGACACCGAGTCGCTCCTGAGCGCGCTCGACCAGCTCAAGGCCGCGGGCAACTCGCTCTTCGTGGTCGAGCACGACCTCGACGTGGTGCGGCACGCCGACTGGATCGTCGACGTCGGACCCGCCGCCGGCGAGCAGGGCGGTCACGTGCTCTACAGCGGCGCGCCCGCCGGGCTGGCGCAGGTCGAACCGTCGGTCACCCGGCGCTATCTGTTCGCGAACGACGCGCCGCCGCGCCACGAGCCGCGCGCGCCCAAGGGCTGGCTCGATCTGAACGGCGTCACGCGCAACAACTTGCACGAGCTCGACGTCGCGTTTCCGCTGGGCACGTTCACCACCGTGACCGGCGTGTCGGGCTCGGGCAAGTCGAGCCTGGTGAGCCAAGCGCTGGTCGAGCTGGTCGCGCAACGGCTCGGCCACGCGCTCCCGCTCGAAGACGAAGGCGAAGAGCTCGAGCGCGCGCCGGCAAGCGCGGCCGGCGGCGCGATCGGCGGCGGCATGGAGCACGTCAAGCGGCTGGTGCAGGTCGATCAGAGACCGATCGGCCGCACCCCGCGCTCGAACCTCGCGACCTACACCGGGCTGTTCGACGCGGTGCGCAAGCTGTTCGCCGCGACGAAGCAGGCCCGGGCGCGGCGCTACGACGCCGGGCGGTTCTCGTTCAACGTCGCCAAGGGCCGCTGCCCGACGTGCGAGGGCGAAGGCTTCGTGATGGTCGAGCTGCTGTTTCTGGCCAGCGTCTACGCGCCGTGCCCGGCCTGCCACGGCGCGCGCTACAACGAGCAGACGCTGCAGATCGCCTATCGCGGCAAGAACGTCGCCGAGGTGCTCGGGCTGACCGTCGACGCGGCGTGGGACTTCTTCGCCGCCGAACCGTCCGTGCGCCGGCCGCTGGGCGTGCTGCGCGAGGTCGGGCTGGGCTATCTGCGCCTGGGCCAGCCGGCGACCGAGCTCTCGGGCGGCGAAGCGCAGCGGATCAAGCTCGCGACCGAGCTGCAGCGCGCGCAGCGCGGCGACACGCTCTACGTGCTCGACGAGCCGACCACCGGGCTGCACCCGGCCGACGTCGAGCGGCTCGTCGCGCAGCTCGACGGCTTGGTGGAAGCGGGCAACACGGTGATCGTCGTCGAGCACGACATGCGCGTCGTCGCGGGCAGCGACTGGGTGATCGACGTCGGCCCGGGCGCGGGCGACGAAGGCGGCCGAATCGTCGCGGCCGGCCCGCCCGCCGAGCTCGCCCGCGTGCGCGCGAGCCGAACCGCGCCGTACCTGGCGCGCTTTCTGCAGCCGCGCTAGCGCCGTTCGGCGACGAAGCCCAGGAACGCTTCGTACAGCGTCGCGCGCTCGTCGGCAGCGTGCGGTAGTAGTACTTGCTCGAGATCATCGGCATGTCGTTCGCCGGCACCACTTCACGCCGTTGCGCGGCGAAGGCGGCGAGCGCCGCGGCGACGGGCTTCTCGCTGCCGTCGGCACGCACGAGCCCGCGCGTGAGCTCGTGCGGCGCTTCGTCGAACGGCGGCTGCGCGGCGAGCTCGTCGGGATAGTCGGCCCAGCACCACCAGTACGCGCCCAGCCGGCCGTCGGCGTGCAGCCGTTCCAGTACCGCCGTGCAGTAGAGCGCGTTCTCCCGCTCGGTCAAGCACGGGTAGGTCGCGAACACCGTGTCGTCGGGCGCGATGACGAGCTCGGGCGCTTCGCCGCGTCCCGGGAAGCGTTCGAGGGCCGAGAACTTGTCGGGCGGGCAGTCCGGGTTGCCGAAGCCGCTGAACAGCACCGGTTTGTGCGAGAACGCCGCCGCGAGCGCGGCTAAGAACGGCACGACTTCGGGATCGAGCCGGTCGCGCGCGACGTAGGCGGACACGCTCGAGCCTTGCATCGAGGCGAAGGCGAACGGCGCGCACAGCGGGGCCAGCCGAATGTCGCGGTCTTCCAAGATGTCGGCGCCGTGCGTGCCGGCCGTGACGCCGGTCCCCGAGGTGTCGCGCAGCGCGGCGGTGAGCCGGCGGCTCCATTCGGCGACGACCGGATCGGCCGCCGACTCCGAGCCGTGGTCGCCGGTCGCGATCTTGCCGCGCGGCGGCTCGCGCACGTCGCTGAAGCGGTGTCCGATGTCCCACGTTCCCAGCGCCGGGTGCGCGCGCAGCCGCTCGCCGACGGCGCGGGCGAAGAGCACCTGGGCCTCGAGCAACCGGCCGGCGTAGAGGTTGCCGGCGCCGTGCGGCGACTCCGTCTCGCCGCAGATCGTCCGGTACGGGCCGCGCGGCGCGCGCCGGTCGAGCGACCAAGCGGGCAGCCAGTTCACCCCGCCCACGTGCCCGCAGAACAGGGTCGGGACCGTGACCAGCCCGGCCTCGGCGGCCAGCGCCAGGACGGTTTCGAGCCGCTCGAGCATGAGCGGATCGACCGCGTCGGGCTGGGGCTGGAACTCGTCCCAGCGCAGGAAGAAGCGCACGGTGTCCAGCCCGAGGGCGGCGATGCGGCCGAAGTCCTCGCGGATCTCGCCCGCGTCGAAGCGCCGCCACATCGCCAGCGCGCTGCGCCGCGGCCAGTAGTTCACGCCCAGGGAGAACCGCACGGCATGAATCGTACCCCGCCGCCGGGCCGGCGCCGCCCATCGCGCCGTGCCGTGCAAGCGGGAGCCGCCGGTGGCCGAGCGAACCGTGGTCACGGCTTTTCGAGGAGTTTTCTTTGTCACGCACCGACGTTCTCGCCGCCGACGGCGCCCCTTCACCGCTCGCACCTTGGACCGGGCCACATGGCGGGCTGCCGCCCTTCGACCGCTTGCGGGTCGAGGATTTCGGGCCGGGGCTGCGCGCGGGAATGGACTTGCAGCGGGCCGAGCTCGCCGCGATCGCGGGCGATCCGGCGCCCGCGACGTTCGAGAACACCGTGCTCGCGCTCGAACGCTCGGGCGAACCGCTCAATCGCCTGCGCGCGCTGTTCAACGTGTACGGCAGCTCGATGAACTCGGGCCCCATGCGCGCGCTGCAATCCGAGCTCTCGCCGGTGCTGGCGGCCTTCGGCGACGAGATCGTCCAGAACGAGGCGCTGTTCCGGCGCGTCGAGGCGGTCTACGAGGCGCGCGAGAACGCCGGCTTGAGCGCCGAGCAGCAGCGGCTGACCTAGGTCGTGTACGACCGCTTCGTGCGCCAGGGCGCGGCGCTCGACGCCGCGCGCAAAGACGCGCCTGGCCGAGATCAACCAGCAGCTGGCGCGCAGCTACACCACGTTCAGCCAGAACGTGCTGGCCGACGAGGAGGAGCAGATGCTCCTGCTCGAGCGCGCCGAGCGACCTCGCCGGGCTGCCGGAGTCGCAGCGCGCCTCGGCGGCGCGCGCGGCGGCCGACAAGGGCCACGCCGGCGCGTGGGCGATCGCCAACACCCGCTCGTCGATGGAGCCGTTCCTCACCTTCTCCACCCGGCGCGACCTGCGCGAGAGCGGCTGGCGCTTGTGGACGCGGCGCGGCGACAACGCCGGCCCGCACGACAACAAGCCGCTCATCACGCGCATCCTGCAGCTGCGCGCGGAGAAGGCGGCGCTGCTCGGCCATGCGACCTACGCCCACTGGATCACCGACGACAACATGGCCAAGACGCCCGACGCCGCGATGGCGCTCCTGATGCGGGTCTGGCCGGCCGCCGTCGCGCGGGCGCGCGAGGAGGTCGCCGAGATGCAGGCCATCGCCGACGCCGAGGGCGGCGGGTTCGTGCTCGCGCCGTGGGACTACCGCTACTACGCCGAGAAGGTGCGCAAGGCGAAGTACGACCTCGATCAGGACGAGGTGAAGCCGTACCTGCAGCTCGAGCGCATCCGCGAGGGCATGTTCTGGGCCGCCGGCCGGCTCTACGGGCTGGAGTTCGCACCGCTCGACGGCGTGCCGGTGTATCACGCCGACATGCGCGTGTACGAGGTGCGGCGCGGCGGCGCGCACGTCGGGCTGCTGGTACTTCGACCCGTACGCGCGCGAAGGCAAGCGCTCGGGCGCCTGGATGAACGACTACCGCACGCAGGAAGGGCTGCGCGGCAGCACGCCGATCGTCTCGAACAACGCTCAACTTCATGCCGGGCGAGGCCGGCGAGCCGGTGCTGATCTCGTGGGACGACGCGACGACGCTGTTCCACGAGTTCGGCCACGGGCTGCACGGGCTCTTCTCGAACGTCACCTATCGCAGCCTGGCCGGCACCGCGGTCGCGCGCGACTTCGTCGAGTTTCCCAGCCAGCTCAACGAGCACTGGCTGCCGACGCGCGAGGTGCTGGCGCGCTTCGCGCTCCACCACGAGACCGGCGAGCCGATCCCGCCCGAGCTGGTCGCCAAGATCGAGCGCGCGCGCACCTTCCACCAAGGCTTCAAGACGGTCGAGTACCTCGGCTCGGCGATCTACGACATGCGCATCCACCTGGCCGCGCACGTCCGGCGATCGATCCGGCCCAGTTCGAGCGCGAGCTGATGGCCGAGATCGGCATGCCGAGCAGATCGTCATGCGCCACCGCCTGCCGCACTTCGGCCACATCTTCTCCGGCGACGGCTACGCGGCCGGCTACTACGACTACCTCTGGGCCGACACGCTCACCGCCGACGCGGCCGAGGCGTTCGCCGAAGCCGGCGATCCGTTCGATGCGGGCGTCGCCGAGCGGCTGCTGGCGTCGATCTTGAGCGTCGGCAACACCGTCGCGCCCGACGAGGCGTTTCGCGCCTTCCGCGGGCGCGACGTCGACACGACGGCGCTGATGCGCGACCGCGGCTTTCCGGTCGGCGCGGCGGGCTGAGCGGAGCAGCGCGCGTGCCGACGGGCGGGGAGGCGCTGGTCCGCGCGCTGCGCGCGAACGCGGTGGAGCGCGTGTTCTGCGTGCCCGGCGAGAGCTTTCTGGCCGTGCTCGACGCGTTCTACGACGCGCCCTCGATCCAGGTCGTCACCTGCCGCCACGAGGCGGGCGCGGCCAACATGGCCGAAGCCGACGGCAAGCTGACCGGCCGGCCCGGAATCTGCTTCGTCACCCGCGGGCCGGGTGCGACGCACGCCAGCACCGGCGTCCACACCGCGATGCAGGACAGCACCCCGCTGATCCTGTTCGTCGGCCAGGTCGCGCGCGGCATGCGCGGGCGCGAGGCGTTCCAGGAAGTCGACTACGGCCAGATGTTCGGCGGGCTGGCGAAGTGGGCGGCCGAGATCGCCGACGCGCGCCGCATCCCGGAGTACGTCGCGCGCGCGTTCCACGTCGCGCTGTCGGGCCGGCCCGGTCCGGTCGTGCTCGCGCTGCCCGAGGACGTGCTGCGCGAGCGCGTCGACGCCGCCGAGCTCGCGCCGGTGACGGCATCCGGCGCGCACCCGGGCGCGGACGACATGGCGCGCCTGCGCGCGCTGCTCGCGCAGGCGGAGCGGCCGCTGGCGATCCTGGGCGGGAGCGGCTGGGACGAACCGCGCGCGGGCCGCGTTCGCGCGCTTCGCCGAGCGCAGCGGCCTGCCGGTCGCGTGCGGGTTCCGCCGCCAGACCCTGTTCGACAACCGCCACGCGCTGTACGTGGGCGACGTCGGCATCGGCGTCAACCCGGCGCTCGCGCAGCGCGTGCGCGACGCCGACCTGCTGCTCGCGCTCGGCACGCGGCTGAGCGAAGCGACGACCAGCGGCTACACGCTGGTCGAAGCGCCGCGCCCCGAGCAGCGCCTGATCCACGTCCACGCCGACCCCGACGAGCTGGGGCGCGTGTTCGAGCCGGATCTCGCGATCAACGCCGCGCCGCGCCATCTCGCTGCGGCGCTGGACGCGCTCGAACCGGTCGACGGCACGCGCTGGAGCGCCTGGCGCGCGCCGCGCACGCCGACTACCGGGCGAGCTTGCAGCCCGCGTGCCGGGCGGCGCGCTCGACCTGGCCGCGATCGTGCGCGGGCTCTCCGGCACGCTGCCCGAGGACGCGATCGTGTGCAACGGCGCGGGCAACTTCGCGGCCTGGCTGCACCGCTTCTTCCAGTACAAACGGCTGGGCACGCAGCTCGCGCCGACCGCGGGCGCGATGGGCTACGGCGTGCCGGCCGCGATCGCGGCGAAGCTGCGCTTCCCGGAGCGCACGGTGGTGGCGGTCGCGGGCGACGGCGACTTCATGATGAGCGGGCACGAGCTGGCGACCGCGGTGCAGTTCGGCGCGGCGATCGTCGTCATCGTGATCAACAACGGCATGCTCGGCACGATCCGCATGCACCAGGAACGGGAATACCCCGGCCGCACGATCGCGACCGACCTGCGCAACCCCGACTTCGTCGCGCTCGCCCGCGCCTACGGCGCGTTCGCCGCGCTGGTCGAGCGCACCGCGGACTTCGCGCCCGCCTTCGCGAAAGCGCAAGCGAGCGGCTTCCGGCGCTGCTGGAGCTGCGCGTCGACCCCGACATCATCGCGACCCGCGCGACGCTGACCAGCATGGCGGCACGATAGGCCGGCGACGACCGCGAAGCACGCCAGAAGCGGGAGCTCGCCTGCCACAGGCAGCCCGCTGACTGGGTACGCGGCACCCCATGAGCGATCAACACCCTCTCGAGATCCAGAAGCGCTGGGCCGAAATCGCGATGAGCGGCAACCTGGATGCGTTCGACGACATCCTGGACCCCTCCATCGTCGACCACGACCCGGCCCCGGATCAGGGACCGGTCCGGCCGGTTTCAAGAAGTTCTTCACCGCCTTGCGCGCGGCGTTCCCGGATCTGAAAATCACGCCGGCGCACGCGATCGAGACCGGCGACGAGGTCGCCATCGCGTACACGCTCGAGGGCACGCACAACGGGCCCTTCCTGGGAGTTCCGCCCACCGGCACGCGGATCAAAGCGCGTGGTCTGCAGATCGCCCGCTTCGAAAACGGCAAGGCCGTCGAGCGCTGGGGCAGCAGCGACGAGCTCGGCATCCTCAAGCAGATCGGCGCGAAGATCGGCCCGTAGTCAGTCGAACCGGCAGAGCGTTCGCACCGCGTCGCCCGCGGCGAGGCGGTCGAACGCCGCGTTGAGGCCGTCGAGCGTCACCGCGCCGCTGACGAGCTTCTCGACCGGCAGCCGGCCCGCGCGCCACAGCCCGATGTAGCGCGGGATGTCGCGCCGCGCGACCGACGAGCCCATGAAGCCGCCGCGGATCGTCTTCTCGCCGACGACCAGCGGGCCGTAGGGTACCGCCACGCTCGCGCCGCCGCGCGACAATCCGACCGCCACCGTCGTGCCGCCGGCGCTCGTCGCCGCGATCGCGCCTTCGAGAGCGGCCGGGTTTCCGGCCGCTTCGATCGCGTAGTCCGCGCCCGGCGCGCCGAGCTCCTCGGCGATCTGCGCCGCGACGTCGCCCGCGGCGGGATCGACCGTCGCCGTCGCGCCCAGCTCGCGCGCCAGCGCGCGCTTCGCCGCGACCGGGTCGACCACGATCGTGTGCGTGGCGCCCGCGCGAGCGCGCCCAGCAGCGCCATCATGCCGACCCCGCCCGCGCCGAATACCGCCACGCTCGTGCCCGGCATCACCCGCGCGACGTTGAACACCGCGCCCAGTCCGGTCAGCGCGGCGCTGCCGAAGAACGACGCGATCTCTAGCGGCGTGTCGGCGGGAACGGGCACCAGCGACTCCTGCGCGCACACCACGCGCTCGCAGAACGCGCTCACGCCGAGGTGGTGATACGCCGGCTCGCCGCCGACCCGAAGCGCGTCCCGCCGCCGAGCAGCTCGCCCTTGCCGTTGGCCGCCATCCCGCGCGCGCAGCGCGACGAGCGCCCGGTTAAGCACGGCGTGCAGTGCCCACGCCGGCACGAACGCGAACACGACCCGGTCGCCGGTCCGCACCTGCGTCACGTCGACCCCCTTCTCTTCCACGATCCCGGCCGCTTCGTGGCCGAGCACGAGCGGAAACGGCTTGCGCAGCGTGCCGTCGATGTGCGAGAGGTCGGAGTGGCACAAGCCCGCGGTGACGATGCGCACCACGACCTCGCCGCGTTGCGGCGGCAGCAGTTCCAGCGCTTCGACGGCGAGCGGTCTGCTCGCCGCGTAGGGCGCCGCGGCCTCGGCGTGGTGGAGGACGGCCCCGCGTGCGGTCAGCGGCGCGACGTACGCCGTCTTGACCGTGGTGTAGAACTCGCGCGCGTAGCGGCCTTGCTCGCGCGGCCCGTAGCTCGAGCCCTTGCGCCCGCCGAACGGCACGTGGTAATCGACTCCCGCGGTCGGCAGGTTCACCATCACCATGCCGGCTTGCAGCTTCGCGCTTGAAGCGCGCCGCCGCCCCAGCAGCGAGGTGGTGCAGACGCCGGCCGACGAGCCCGAACGCGGTGTCGTTGGCGACGGCCAGCGCCTCGTCGGCAGTCCGCGACGCGCACCACCGAGAGCCGCCGGCCCGAAGATCTCCTCGCGGTTGATCCGCATCGCGTTGGTCGTCTCCGTCCACAGGATCAGGCGCGAGGTAGAAGCCGTCGGTCGCGCACCTGCAACCGCTCGCCGCCGAACGCCAGCGTCGCGCCCTCGCGCTTGGGCGACGTCGAGGTACGACAGGTCCTGGGCCCCAGCTGGCGCTCGTCCACGACCGGGCCGATGTGGGTGCCGTCGGCGAGCGCGTCGTCGACGCGGGTAACGAGCGAGCCGCTCGACGAGCGCGGCGACGAAGCGGTCGTGGATGGCGTAGGTCACGATCAGCACGGCTGCTGGCCGTGCAGCGCTGGCCGGTGGAGTAGTACGCGCCCTTGGACCGCGCAGTTCCACCGCCACCTCGAGCTCGGCGTCGTCGAGGATCGGCCAGCGGGTTCTTGCCGCCCATCTCGAGCTGCAGCTTGGCCATGCGCGCCGCCGCCTGGCGCGCGAGCGCGCGACCCGACCGCGACCGAGCCGGTGAAGCTGATCGCGTCGACGT
>CAWASO010000024.1:0-392925 GCA_963784655.1 Vulcanimicrobiota bacterium | reverse complement strand
GCTGCAGACCGACGAGAAGGCGCGGCTGCTGGCGGGCGAGACGACGGCCGCCTGAACGCGCGACGCGCGCAACGGCGCGCGATTGCATACATAACCGCGCGCCGGCCGTGATCCACCACACCGCCTGAGGGCAGGCAGGCTCGAACGCTTGGTCGAATTCGCGCGAGCAGTGCCGGGTGTTTGGGGAGCGTATCGTGAGCGCTGAACCGATCGAGACATCAACCGTCGAGCAACGGCTGACCGATATCTGGAAGAACCTGCTGGGCGTCGCGGCACGGCCCGACGATAGTTTTTTCGACCTGGGCGGTAGTTCGCTGACCGCGCTGACCATGATCGTCGAGGTGCAAGCGGCGTTCGGGACCGAGATCGACGTCAAAGCGTTCTTCGAAACACCCACGATCGCGACGCTGGCGCGCACGATCGGCGAGGGCGGATGAACGAGCTGACCGCGGCGGCGATGGACGAGCTGTGGCTCGAGAGCCACGACGGCGTCACGCTGCACGTCTACCGCTCCGCGCCGGCGGCCGACAAGCCGGCGCTGCTGATCGTGCTGCCCGCGACGACGACGGCGGCGCTGATCGGCGCCGCGGTGGAGCGCCTGGCGCGCAGCTTCAGCGTCATCACCTGGGAGACCAGGCTCGTGCTCGATCCCGCGCCGGTATCCGACGAGGCGGCCGCCATGTCGCTGCAGGCCAACGTCGGCGATCTGGAGTGCGTGTTCCGCTACTTCGAACTCTCGCGGGCATACCTGATCGGCTACTGCACCGGCGCGCCGGTCGCGCTCCACGCCGCCGCCCGCCACCCCGGCTGGTTTCCCAAACTGGCGCTGGTCAACGGATCGTACTTCATGCAGCCCGACGAGTGCGAGCTGACCCAGCACGAGCGCGACATCCTCAAGATCATGCCGCACATCGCGGCCGGTGAGACCAACGCCGCATCGGTCTCGAAGACCTTCGTGTACCTGCGCGACTCCGGCAAGCTGCTCGGCGATGCGTTCGCGCTGGAGACGTACCGGCCGTTCTACGAGGGGCGCTCGCTGCACCGGCTGGGCTTGCTGGTCGAGGACCTGATCCGCACCGGGGTCCGCCCGGTCGCGCGCGAGATCGCGGTGCCCGCGCTGGTCACCGCCGGCCGAAACGACGCGCAGACGCACTGCGCGAGCTCGGTCCTGCTGCGCTCCGAGCTGCGCGACGCCGAGCTGTACCTGGACGGCGGCGACCACTACGCGTTCTGCCGCGGCGAGGCGCGCCTCATGGAGCGGATCGCGGGCTTCTTCGGTGAGGGCGCGGATGGCGGCTGACGAAGTGTTCGGCGGCTTCGACCACGTCTCGTACGCCACGCTGGACACCGACGCGACGGTCGAGATCTTCCGCGCGCTGGGCTTCGAGCTGCGCAACTACAAAGAAGCGCAGGACGACTTCGGCGTCCTCATCTCCAAGATGGTCGCGCCCGCGGGCGACGTGATCGAGATCGTCGAGCCGCGCGGCGCCGACAGCGCCGTCAGCAAGCTGCTGCGCGACCAGAACCAGAAGACGATGGTCTACCACACCTGCTTTCGCACCGCCGACTTCGAGGCGACGTGCGCGCGGCTCAAGCGGGCCGGCGCGCTGACCATCTCCAAGCCCGGCCCGGTGCAGGTCGCGCTGACGCCCGAGCACCGCTCGTACCAGTACACCCACATGTTCCACCCGTTTCTGGGCGTGTTCGAGGTGACCGGCCCGGTGAAGCCGTGAGCGCCGGCTGGCTCGCCGCGCTCAAGCGCTGCGACCGTCCGCGCCTGCGCCTGATCTGCTTTCCGTTCGGCGGTGGCGGCGCGACCGCGTTCTACCAGTGGCAAGCGGCGCTGCCGCCCGGCGTCGAGCTGTGGGCGGTCGCGCTGCCGGGCCGCGAGCACCGCAGCGACGAGCCGTCCGCGACCGATGCCGCAGCGGCGGTCGCCGCGCTGTGCGCCGCGCTCGAACCGCTGCACGATGCGCCGCTGGCGTTCTACGGCCACAGCCTGGGCGCCGGCCTCGCGCTGCAGACCGCGCACGAGCTGCGCGCGCGCGACCGCCCGCAGCCGGCGCGCTTCATCGCCTCGGGCCGGCTGCCGCCGCACCACCCGTGCGAGCGCTGGTCCGAGCGCTCCGACGACGAGCTGCTGGGCCACCTGACCGTGCTCGGCGGCATCCCGCCCGCGCTATTGCGCAACGCGTCGTTCTTGGAGCTCTACCTGCCGCGCATCCGGGCCGACTTCGCGTTGAACGAGTCGCTCCGCTACGCGCGCGTGCCGGCCTTCGGCTTTCCGCTGACGATCGTCAACGGGCGGGCGGATCCGCTGGTGAAGGAAGCGGCGTTGGAAGAATGGCGCGACTACACCACGGCGGCGTGCGAGCTGCGCTGGCTAGCCGGCGACCACTTCTTCATGCAGAGCGAGCCGGCGCCGTTCTTCGACCTGCTCGCGCGCGACCTCGCCGCGATCTAGACCGGCGCGGGCACGCCTAAACCGAGCCGCTCGCGCGCGGTCTCGTACTCGCGCCGCAGGCGCTCGACCAATTCCTCGGCGCCCGGGATACCGGTGATCGCGCCGATGCCCTGGCCGCAGCCCCAGACGTCCTTCCAGGCCTTCTTGCCGCTGGTCGCGGCGGCGAAGTCCATCTTCGACGGATCGGATTTGGGCAGGTTGTCGGGGTCGAGCCCGGCGTTCACGATCGACGCGCGCAGGTAGTTGCCGCGCACGCCGGTCACGAAATCGGTGTAGACGACGTCGGCCGCGCTGCCCTCGACCAAGCCTTGCTTGTAGGCGTCCGAGGCGTTCGCTTCGCGGGTCGCGATGAAGGCCGAGCCGACGTAGGCCAGGTCGGCGCCCATCGCTTGGGCGGCCAGCACCGCGCCGCCGGTGGCGATCGAGCCCGACAGGATCAGCGGCCCGTCCCACCAGGTTCGGATCTCGTGCACGAAGGCGAACGGCGAAAGCGTGCCGGCGTGCCCGCCCGCCCCGGCCGCGACCGCGATCAGCCCGTCCGCGCCCTTGGCGACCGCCTTGCGCGCGTGCTCGAGGTTGGCCACGTCGTGCAGCACGATCCCGCCGTAGGAGTGGACCGCGGCGTTGACGTCCTCGCGCGCGCCCAGCGACGTGATCACGATCGGCACGCGGTGCGCGACGGTCACCGCCAGGTCGTGCTCGAGGCGCGGGTTGGACTTGTGCACGATCATGTTGACCGCGTACGGCGCCGCCGGCCGCGCGGGGTGCGCGGCGCTCCAGTCCGCTCAGCGCGCGCTCGATGCGGTTCAGCCACTCGTCCAGCGCGCTCTCGGGCCGCGCGTTGAGCGAGGGAAACGAGCCGACCACGCCCGCGCGGCACTGCGCGATGACGAGATCGGGGTTGGAGACGATGAACAGCGGCGCGGCGATGACCGGCAGCGCCAGGCGGTCGCGCAGAACGGGCGGGAGGGACATGGCGGGCTCATTCGCACGAAAGCCTCGGCACCTTTTCGTCGAACGCGAGCGGCGATGACGGAACAGTCCACCATGCGCGCGATCCAGGTTCACGCGCTCGGCCACCCGCGCGATCTGGTCCTGGCCGAGGTCGCCGTGCCGCAGCCCGGCCCGGGCGAGATCGCGCTCGACGTGCACGCGGCCGGGGTGAACTTCCCCGACGCCCTGATGGTGGCCGGGAAGTACCAGGTCAAGCCGCCGCTGCCGTTCACGCTGGGGGTCGAGGTGGCGGGGGTGGTGCGCGCGCTGGGCCCCGGCGTCGAGAACGTGCGGGTCGGCGACCGGGTCGCCGCGCTGCCCAAGGGCGGCGGCTTCGCCGAGGTCGCGCTGGCGAGCGCGGCCGGCGCGATCGCGCTCCCCGACGGGCTGGACTTCGTGACCGCGGCCGGGATGCTGATGACCTACGGCACCGCCTACCACGGCCTGGTCGACCGCGGCCGGCTGCGCGCGGGCGAGCGGCTCGCGGTGACCGGCGCGGGCGGCGGGGTCGGGACCGCGGCGGTCGACATCGGGCGCGCGCTGGGCGCGCACGTCAGCGCGATCGTCGGCTCGGAGGCCAAGCGCGCGACCGCGCTGGCGGCCGGGGCGCACGAGGTGGTGCTGGCCGGCGAAGCGCTGCCCAAGAGCGACCTGCTGCTCGACAACGTGGGCGGCGAGGTCTTCACCGCGGCCTTGCGCGCGCTGGACTGGCAGGGCCGCGCGCTGGTGGTCGGCTTCGCCTCGGGCACGATTCCCGAGGTGGCGGCGAACCGGGTGCTGCTCAAGGAGCTCGAGCTGATCGGCGTCTACTGGGGCACCTGGGCCGAGCGCCGGCCGGCCGCGAACCGGGCCAACTTCGCGGCGATGTTCGCGCTGATCGCGGCCGGCGCGCTGCACCCGACCGTGCACGCCCGCTACGCGTTCGCGGACGCCCCGCGCGCGGTCGAGGACATGGCCGAGCGGCGGCTGGTCGGCAAGGCCGTCGTCGCGGTGCGCGAGCCGCGCGCGTGACGATCGGCGAAGCCTTGCGCGACGCGGCGGTGCGGCTGGAGCCGGTCGGCGGAACCGGCCGGCTCGACGCGGCCTTCCTGCTCGCCCACGCCGGCGGGGTGACCCGGGCCGAGATGATCGCCCACCGCGAGCGCGAGCTGCCGCCCGAGGCGGCGGCCCGCTTCGCCGCGGACGTGGACGCCCGCGAGCGCGGCGCGCCGATCCCCTACATCACCGGCGAGGCCGGTTTCTACGGCCGGATGTTCGGGGTCGACCGGCGGGTGCTGGTGCCGCGCCCCGAGACCGAGCTGGCGGTGGAGTGGGCGGTGCGCCACCTGCGCGCGATCGGCCGCGAGGCGGGCAGCGCGGCCGACGTCGGGACCGGCAGCGGGGCGATCGCGATCAGCCTGGCCTGCGAGCTGCGCGGGCTGAACGTGTACGCCGGTGACGTCTCGCAGGACGCGCTCGCGGTCGCGCGCCGCAACGCGGCCCGCAACGACGTCTTCCAGCACGTCACGTTCCTGCACGGCGACCTGGGCGCGCCGCTGCTGCCCTACGCGCCCTACGACGCGCTGGTCGCCAACCTGCCCTACGTCCCGACGGCCGAGATCGCGCCCGCGCCCGACCCGGTCTCGTTCGAGCCGCGCCTGGCGCTGGACGGCGGTCCGGACGGGCTCGACCTCTACCGCCGCCTGCTGCCCGACCTGGCCGCCCTGGTCGCTCCGCGCGGGATCGCGATCCTGGAAGCCGGTCCGGCCAACGCCCGCGCGCTCGAGGAGCTGGTGCGCGGGGCCCTGCCCGCGGCGGGGGTCGAGACGATCGGGGACTACGCCGGCCTGGACCGGCTGGTGGTCGCGGTGATCCCGCCCTAGTCGACCGACCTAGCCGCCGCCAGCGGGTCCGCGCGGGCCGCGTACCGAAGCGAAGCATCCCCCATGGCCAAGTTCATCTTCTTCACCGGCGGGGTCGTCAGTTCGCTCGGGAAGGGGATCACGGCCGCCTCTTTGGGGAGGCTGCTGAAGAGTCGCGGTGTCTCGGTGTCGATCCAGAAGCTCGACCCGTACATCAACGTCGACGCCGGCACGATGAACCCGTACCAGCACGGCGAGGTCTTCGTCACCGACGACGGGGCCGAGACGGACCTGGACCTCGGCCACTACGAGCGCTTCACCGACGAGACCCTGACCCGCGACAACAACGTCACGACGGGCCAGATCTACAAGTCGGTGATCGAGAAGGAACGGCGCGGCGACTACCTCGGCGCGACGGTCCAGGTGATCCCGCACATCACCAACGAGATCAAGGGCCACGTCACCCGCGTCGCCGAGCGCAGCGGGGCCGACGTCTGCATCGTCGAGGTCGGCGGCACGGTCGGCGACATCGAGTCGCTCCCGTTCCTCGAAGCGATCCGCCAGGTGCGCCACCTGGTCGGCGAAGAGAACGTGATGTTCGTCCACCTCACGCTGCTGCCGCACCTGGGCGCGGCGGACGAGCTCAAGACCAAGCCCACCCAGCACTCGGTGCGCGAGCTGCGCGCGATCGGGATCACGCCCGACGCGATCGTGCTGCGCACCGGCTCGTCGGTTCCGATCCCCCACGAGCTCAAGGAGAAGATCGCGCTGTTCTGCGACGTGGCCGCGACCAGCGTGGTGCAGAACGGCGACGCGGCGACGATCTATCAGGTGCCGCTCAACCTCGAGGCCGAGGGGCTGGCCGACATCGCGGTGCGCAAGCTGCGCCTGCACACCACCCCGCCCGAGCTGGAGAACTGGAGCGCGATCGCGCACCGCATCCAGCACCCCGGCGGCGGCCGGCTCAAGGTGGCGCTGGTCGGCAAGTACGTGGAGCTCAAGGACGCCTACATCTCGATCACCGAGGCGATCGGGCACGCCGGCATCTACCACGACGTCGCGGTCGACGTGGTGCGGATCGACTCCGAGCGCATCGAGAGCGAGGGCATCGGCGCGCTCGAGGACGCCGACGGCGTGCTGGTCGCGCCGGGCTTCGGCGCGCGCGGGGTCAAGGGCAAGCTGCTCGCGATCCAGCACATCCGCGAGCAGCGGATTCCGTTCCTGGGCATCTGCTACGGCATGCAGCTGGCCTGCGTGGAGTTCGCCCGCAACGTCTGCGGGCTGTCCGACGCGATGACCACCGAGGTCGAGGAGACCACCTCCGACCCGGTGATCGACTTCATCCCCGAGCAGCGCCATCTCGACCTCAAGGGCGGCACCATGCGGCTGGGCGCGTACGCCTGCACGCTCGAGCCCGGCTCGCTGGCGGCGCGCGCGTACGGCGAGACGGAGATCAGCGAGCGGCACCGCCACCGCTACGAGTTCAACAACAAGTACAAGGCTCTGTTCGAACGGCACGGGATGAGCTTCTCGGGTCATCATCCGCTCGGGCGCACGTCGCTCGTCGAGCTGATCGAGCTGCCCGGCGACGTGCACCCGTGGTTCGTCGGGACGCAGGCCCACCCGGAGTACAAGAGCCGCCCCAACCGCCCCTCGCCGCTCTACCGCGACTGGATCGGCGCCGCGCTGGAGCGGGCCCGGTCGCGCGCCGGGGCGGACGACGGCGCGCTCGTGCGCAGCTGAACGCCGGCGACATCACCGTCGTCGCGCTGGCGCGCGACGAGGCGGACCGGCTGCCGGCGCTGTTCGCGCGCCTCCCGCCCGGCGTGCGCACCTTCGTGCTCGACGCCGAGTCGGCCGACGACACGGTCGCCGTCGCCCGTGCCCACGGCGCGCACGTGGAGACCCGGCCCTGGTCGGGCTTCGTCGCCGCGCGCCGCTACGCGCTGGCGCGCGTCAGCACGCCCTGGGCGCTGATGCTCGACGCGGACGAGCTGATCGACGACGCGCTGCGCGACGGCCTGGCGGCGGTGCCGGGCGACCTGGCCGGTTACCGCGTGCGGCGGGTCACGACGCTGTGCGGGGTGCCGGTGCGCACCGCGGGCTGGTCCAACGAGTCGCTGCTGCGGCTGTTCCGCACCGCGCGGGCGCGGGTCGAGCCGCACAGCGTGGGCGGCGACGCCGACCTGCACGAGCGCTGGATCGTCGACGGCCCGGTCGGCGAGCTGCCCGGCACGATCGTGCACGACTCGTACCCGACCCTGGCCGCCTACGACGCGAAATTCGAGCGCTACACCAGCATCGAGGCGGCCGGGCTGCCGCCCTCGCGCGCGGCGCTGGCACGCGAGCTGGCCTCGTTTCCGGTCCGCGTCGTGTGGTCGCTCCTGAAGTACGGCGGCTGGCGCGACGGCTGGCGGGGACTGTTCGTCGCTTGGCAGAGCGCGCGCTACCGGGTCGTCGTGCGGCTCAAAGCGCTGCGCGATGTTCCGTAGCCCGCCGGCGCGGATCGATGTCGCGCTGGACGTGCGCGAGACCTCGCACACCTCGGCCGGCATGCGCGAGTACGTGCGCGCCTTGCGCCACTGGCTGCCGCGCGTCGCGCCGGACCTGCGCCTGGCCGAGTTCGGGAGCGGCGACAACTTCGATCTGGCCGAGCAGGTCGGGCTGCCGCTGACGGTGGCCCGGCTGCGCCCGCGCCTGGTGCACCTGCCGACGCCGTTCGTGCCGCGCCTGATGCCCGCGCCGCTGGTCGTCACCGTGCACGACCTGATCGACCTGGAGTTCCCGCAGTACGCCAAGCGCAAGGTCGGGCCGTACTGGCGCCACGTGGTCGGCCCGGTGCTGCGCGCGGCGCGCGCGGTGCTGACCGACGACGAGGTGACGGTCGGATTGCTCGCCCGCCATCTCGGCGTCGACCCCGCCCGGGTGCGGGTCGTGCCGCTGGGGATCGACGCGCCCGAGCCGCTCCCGCCGCCGGTCGTGCGCCCGCGGCCGTACTTTTTCTATGCCGGCAACCACCGGCCGCACAAGGATCTGCCGACCTTGGCGCGCGCGTGGGCGGCGCTGCCCGAGCAGCACGACGTCGACCTGCTGCTGACCGGGCCCGCGGAGCCGGCGTTCGCGGGCACGCGCCGCGCGCGCGGCGAGATCGTGTTCCTGGGCGACCGCTCGGCCGACGAGATGTGGCGCCTGCACCGCGGCGCGCTGGCCTACGTGCACCCCGCGCTGCGCGAGGGCTTCGGGCTGCCGATGCTCGAGGCGCTGCGCGCGGGCACGCCCGCGTTCGCCGCCGAGCCCGCCGTCCCGGCGGTGCTGCGCGCGCACGTGCGGACGTTCCCCGCCGGCGACGCGGACGCGCTGCGCGCGCTGCTGCTGCGCGCGCTCGGCGAGCGCGGCGAGCCCGACGGCGGCGCGCTGCGCGTGCAGGCCGCGCAGGCGTCGCGAGGCGACCGCGTACCTGACCTGGGAACGCACCGCGCGCGCGACCGCGGACGTCTACCGCGAGCTGCTGGCGTGATTCGCGTCGCCCTGGCGAACCGGGCGACGCCGCGCGCGTCGGCCGGCATGCGCGCGTACGCGCGCGCGCTGCTCGAGCGCGTCCCGCGCGTCGCGCCCGACGTCGAGCTGATCGCGGTCGATGCGCCGCTGCTCGCGCAGCCGTTCGCGCTGCGCGCCGCCGCCGCGCAGCTCGTCCACCTGCCCTACCTCGAGAACGCGCCGCTGCCGCCGCGGCCGTACAGCGCGATGGTGCACGACCTGATCCACCTGCGCTACCCCGCGCTGTTCTCGCCCCTGACGGCGGCCTACTGGCGCGCCGTCGCCGGGCCGCTCTACCGCGGCGCGGCGCGCCTGCTGGTGAGCGACCCGCGCGTCGCCGACGACTGCGTCGCGCTGCTGGGCGTGCCGCGCGCGCGCATCAGCGTCGTGCCGCTGGGCTACGGCGACGCCGCACCGTGCGCCGCGCCGTGGCTCGCCGAGCGGCCGTACGTGTTCTATGCGGGCAATCACAAACCGCACAAGGGGCTGGCGACGCTCTACGCCGCCTGGCGCGACTTGCCGGCCGAGCTCGCGCTCGACCTGGTCCTCACCGGCCCGCCCGAGCCCAGTGTCGCGGCGCACTATCGGCGCGCGCGCGGCGAGCTCGTCTTCCTCGGCGCGCTCGACGAAGCGACGCTGGCGCGGCGCTACCGCGGCGCGCTGGCTTACGCGCAGCCCGCGCTAGTCGAAGGCTTCGGCATCCCGGCGCTCGAGGCGGCCGTGGCCGGCACGCCGGTGCTCGCGACCACGACCTCGGTGCCGGCGCTCGTCGCGCCCTACGCGCGCACGTTCGCGCCGGGCGACGCGCGCGCGCTGGGCGCGCTGCTGCTGGAAACCGCGCGCGATCCCGGTGCGGCGCGCGCGCGCGCGGCCGAAGGCGCTGCGGCTTTGCGGCCCTACACGTGGGATCGCTTCGCCGCGCACACCGCCGCGGTGTTCCGTGACGTCGTCGAAGCGCACGGATCGGCGCGTCGGTAGTTTGACCCATTGACGTTGCGCTAGGCGATTTGTTAGGGTCTTTTTCCCCAATTCTTAAACGATGTCGGGTGATCGTATCGGACGCGCCGGCGCGCGTTCGGCGCCGCGTCTCGACGATGTGCGGCCGCTTCGTTCGTTCGCTCGCCCGTATCGCACGAAAGAGGCTCGCATGCGCTTTCGGGTTTTCACGTTTGCGTCGGCGGTACTGCTGGCGCTCGGTCTGACCGCCGGGACGTTCGGCGGTAATCGCGGCGACGCCACGCTGGTAGTGGCGCGCCTCAAGGACGCAGTCGTGCTCGACCCCTCGCACGCGGTCGACCTGCGCTCGCTCGACACCGCGGCCGAGGTGCTGCAAAACCTCGTCACGTTCAAGCCGGGCTCGTTCGAGATCGTCGGCGACGCGGCGCGCTCGTGGTCGGTCAGCCCCGACGGCAAGACCTGGACCTTCGAGCTGGCGCCGGGCTTGGTGTTCTCCGACGGGACGCCGCTCGACGCGGCGGCGGTGAAGTTCAACTTCGACCGCTGGCGCCTGCCCGCGCACCCCGCGCACGGCGCGTACTCGTACTCGTATTACGCGGCGAACTTCGGCGGCTTTCCCGGCGCGATCGCGGACGTGCGCGCGCCCGCGCCGACCCGGGTCGTGATCGCGCTCACCAAACCGCTGGGCCCGTTCCTGCGCGACATCGCCGAGCCCGCGTTCGGGATCGGCAGCCCCAAGGCGATCGGCGCCGACCCCGGCGCGTACGAGCGCGCGCCGATCGGGAGCGGCCCGTACACGGTCGCCGAGTGGGTGCGCGGCGACCACATCACGCTGCACGCCAACCCGCGCTATGCCGGTCCCAAGCCGGCCTACGGCACGGTGGTGCTGCGCGCCGTTGCGGACTCGCCGAGCGCGGTGCGCGCGCTGCGCGGCGGCGAGGTCGACGTGCTGACCGACCCGCACCCCGCCGACGCCGAGACGCTGGCCGCGCGGGACGGCATGGCGATCGCGCGCCAGCCCTCCAACAACGTCGCTTACCTGGCGCTCAACCTCGACCGCAAGCCGTTCGGCGACGTGCGCGTGCGCCGCGCGGTCGCCTACGCGATCGACAAGGTCCGGCTGGTCGCGCGGTTCTACGCCGGCGGCGCGGTGGTGGCCGACAACTGGACGCCGCCCGGGATGGCGGGCGAGAACCCGGCGGTCAAAGCCTACCCGCACGACGTCGCGCGCGCCCGGGCGCTGCTGGCGGCGGCCGGTTTTCCGCACGGCTTCACGACCACGCTGTCGTACGCGACCGCGCCCCAGCCCGATCTGCCCGAGCCCCAGCGGTTGGCCGAGGCGTTCCGGGCCGACTTGCGCGCGGCCGGCATCACGGTCGTGCTGCGGCCCTACGAGCTGCGCGACTTCCTCGCCGCGATCAAGCACGGCGGGCACGACATGTGCCTCATCGACTGGACCGGCGACAACGGCGATCCGGACAATTTCTTCTACCCGGTGCTCGACCAGGACGCCGCGCACGACGGCACCGCGATGAACTACTCGTTCTGGCGCGACCCGCGCTTCCACGCCCTGATGCTGGCCGGCCAGAACACCGTCGACGAGCGCGCGCGCGAAGCGATCTACCAGCGCGCCAACCGGCTCGTGCACGACGAGGCTCCG
Source organism: Vulcanimicrobiota bacterium (assembly GCA_963784655.1). Classification (GTDB taxonomy): domain Bacteria; phylum Vulcanimicrobiota; class Vulcanimicrobiia; order Vulcanimicrobiales; family Vulcanimicrobiaceae; genus Vulcanimicrobium. The sequence goes on along the minus strand of CAWASO010000024.1, from coordinate 381,473 downwards.
GCGGTGCCGCTGGTCCACACCAGCGTGCCGCTGGTGCTCAAGCGGACCCTGGCCGGCTTCGTGCCCAGCCCCAACACCTCGTATCACTTCGAGCTCCTCCGCCCGCCCGCGCTGGCCAGTGTCAGATCGGTGCGGTGAAGCGTTCGTTGACGCGCTGGGCCGGATTTGCTAGCCTGCTTCTCGGATTGAAGCGGTCGGGGTAGCCGTTTCCGTCGCGATCCCTTCTGCTCCGCGCCCGCTCGTCGCAGCCCGAGGAGATCGCCATCGGCTCATCCGTTCTCAAGGCCACGCTCGCCGCGCTGGCGCTCGCCGTCAGCGGGGCGGGCGCCGCGGGCGCCGATTCCGGCGGCCCGCAGCTGGTGATGGCGCGGGTGAAGGACGCGCTCAACCTCGACCCCGCGCACGCGGTCGAGTCGCGCTCGTTCAACATCACAAACGAAGTGATGCAGAACCTGGTGACCTTCAAGCCGGGCTCGTTCGACATCGCGCCCGACGCGGCGCGCTCGTGGTCGGTCAGCCCCGACGGCAAGACCTGGACCTTCGAGCTGGCGCCCAAGCTGGTGTTCTCGGACGGCACGCCGCTCGACGCGGCGGCGGTGAAGTTCAACTTCGACCGCTGGCGCCTGCCCGCGCACCCCGCGCACGGGAGCTTCCTCTACACCTACTACTCGTCGGACTTCGGCGGCTTCCCGGGCCTGATCGCCGACGTGCAGGCGCCCAGCCCGACCCGCGTCGTGATCTCGCTGACCCAGCCGCTGGGACCGTTCCTGCGCGACATCGCCGAGCAGTCGTTCGCGATCGGCAGCCCCAAGGCGATCGCGGCCGACCCGCAGCGCTTCGAGCGCGAGCCGATCGGCAGCGGCCCGTACACGGTCGCGGAGTGGGTCAAGAACGACCACATCACGCTGCGCGCGAACCCGACGTACGCCGGCCCCAAGCCCGGCTACGGCACGGTGGTCGTGCGCGCCATCCCCGACCCCGCGACGAGCGTCCAGCTCATCCGCGACGGCCGCATCGACATGCTCACCGACGCCCCGCCGGCGGCCGTCACGGCGCTGGCCGCGCAGCCCGGCATCGCGGTCGCCGAGCAGCCTTCCAACAACGTCAGCTACCTCGACATGAACGTGCAGCGCAAGCCGTTCGGCGACGTGCGGGTGCGCCGCGCCGTGGCGTACGCGCTCGACAAGACCGCGATGGTGAAGAACCTCTACGCCGCGGGCGCGGTGGTGGCCGACAACTGGACCCCGCCCGGCATGCTGGGCGAGAACCGGGCCGTCAAAGCCTACCCGCACGACGCCGCCCGGGCCCGGGCGCTGCTGGCCGCGGCGGGCTACCCGCACGGCTTCGCGACCAACCTGTACTACCCGACCCTGCCGCAGCCGTACCTGACCGAGCCGCAGCGGGTGGCCGAGGCGATGCGCGACGACCTGCGCGCGGCCGGGGTGCGCGTGCGGCTGGTGCCGTTCGACAACCTGCGCCAGTTCCTGGACCGGGTCAAGCACGGCGACCACGAGATGTGCCTGCTGGGCTGGATCGGCGACAACGGCGACCCCGACAATTTCTTCTATCCCGAGCTGGACATGGACTCCGCGCACACCGACGGCACCGCGCAGAACTACACCTACTGGCGCGACCCGCGCTTCCACGCGCTGATCCTGGCCGGCCAGAACACGGTCGACGAGGCCAAGCGGCGCGCGATCTACCAGCGCGCCAACGCCATGGTGCGCGACCAGGTGCCGGCGGTGCCGCTGGTCCACACCACCGTGCCGCTGCTGCTCAAGTCGACGATCCGGGGCTTCGTCCCCAGCCCCAACACGTCGTACCACTTCGAGCTGATCGGGCCGCCGGCGGGCTCGTGACGAGCCGGCCCGAGGGCGGCGTCGGACCGCGGGCGTATACCTAGGCCTCATGCCCCTGTTCCGGTCCGCCCGTCCGTTCGCGGCGCTGTTCGCGGCGCTCGCGCTGGCGTGGTCCGTGCCCGCCGCCGGGCTGGCCGCGCCGCCGCCCAAGCGCGACGAGGCGCCGGTGCGCGAGATCGCGATCGTGGTCAACGGTGAGGAGCTGGCCCGCGATCCCGCCCCGCGGATGGTCGCGGGCCGGCTGCTCGTGCCGGTGGTGCGCATCTACAGCGCGCTGGGAATCAGCGTCGCGCGCGAGGGCGACTCGCTGGTGGCCTCGGCGCCCGCCAAGCGGATCGTGATCCGGACCGGCTCGCGCTTCGCCACGGTCGACACCCGCCGCGTGCAGCTCGAAGCGCCGGCCCAGACGATCGACGGCGCGACCTACGTGCCGCTGCGCTTCGTGGCCGACTCGCTGGGCGCGCAGGTGTCCTACGATTCCAAAGGCTCGCGGGTCGAGGTCAGCTCGACCGTGGTCGGGCGCACGCCCGGGCTCGAGCAGCGCAGCGGCGGCACGACCCAGATCGTGGGCGGGATCAGCGCGATCGACCTCAACTCCGCGCCCGAGTCGATCACCGTCACCCGCGGGCCGTCGGAGCGCACGATCGCGATCACGTCCGACGCCAAGATCGTCGTTCAGGACGTCGTCACCCGGACCGAGACCGCCGCCGCGCTGAGCGACCTGCACGTCGGCGACGCGGTCGGCATCCTGCTGCGCCCCGACGGCCGGGTCGAGCGCGTGGTGGCCCGCTTCGCCTCGCGGGCGGGGACGATCGCGGCCGTCTCGCCCAGCGCCTTCGTGCTCCAGAGCGGGTACGTCGTCACGCCCGACAAGTCGACCGCGATCACGCTCAACGCCCAGCCCGCGACGCTGGCCGATCTCAAGGTCGGCGACAGCGTGACCGTGCGGCTCAACCCCGACACCGGCGAGAAGCGCCAGATCCTGGTCGCGCGCCAGATGCCGGCCACGCCCGGCCCGGCCGGCACCGCGCAGATCGCCGACGTGTCGGTCGCCGCGCGCGGTCCGCTGCACGCCGGCGACGTGCTGACCGTGACGCTGCACGGCACGCCGGGCGGCCGGGCCAGCTTCGACATCGGCACCTACGTGGCGGGCCGGCCGATGCGCGAGACGCAGCCCGGCGTCTACAGCGCCAGCTACACCGTTCCGGCCGGGGTCAACTTCGGCCGCACCACCGTCTACGGCCACCTCAACGTGGCCGGTTCCGAAGCGCCGCGCGCGGAGGCCTCGCAGCTCGTCGCGGTGACCACGACGCCGCCTCAGATCGTCGACATCGCGCCCGGCAACGGGCTGACCGTCAACAACAACAAGCCCTCGATCTACGCCACGTACCGCTCGCCGACCGACGTCGGCATCGACCCGTCGCGGGTGCGGATCGAGGTCAACGGCCTCGACGTCACCGCCGCCTCGACCCGGACCGACTCGTTCATCACCTACAGCCCCAGCGTTCCGCTCGCGGACGGCAGCGTGACCGTGATCGTCACCGTCGCCGACAACGCCGGCAACGGCACGACCCGCCGCTTCTCGTTCACCGTCCGCTCGCACAACTAGAGGAGACCGCCATCGCACACATCGCTCTGAGGTCCGCGCTCGCGGCGCTCGCGCTCGCGCTGACGGCCAGCGCCTGCGGCGGCGGCAGTTCGGCTTCCGCCGGTTCGGGCGGCAACGGCGGGCAGCTCGTGATGGCGCGCGTGAAGGACGCGGTCATCCTCGACCCCTCGCACGCCACTGACGGGCTCTCGCTCAACACCGCCAACGAAGTCATGCAGAACCTGGTGACCTTCAAGCCGGGTTCGTTCGACGTCGTCGGCGATGCGGCCCAGAAGTGGTCGGCCAGCGCCGACGGCAAGACCTGGACCTTCGACCTCCAGCCGGGCCTGGTGTTCTCCGACGGCACGCCGCTCGACGCCGCGGCGGTGAAGTTCAATTTCGACCGCTGGCGCCTGCCCGCCAAGCACGGTCCGTTCGCGTACTCGTACTACGCCTCGGTGTTCGGCGGCTTCCCGGGCGCGATCGTCGACGTGCGGGCCCCGAGCAAGACCCGGGTCGTGATCAAGCTCGCCGCACCGCTCGGGCCGTTCCTGCGCAACATCGCCGAGCAGTCGTTCGCGATCGGCAGCCCGACCGCGATCCAAGCCGATCCCAAGGCGTTCGAGCGCAAGCCGGTCGGCAGCGGACCCTACACGCTGGCCGAGTGGGTGCGCGACGACCACATCACGCTGGCCGCCAACCCGAAGTACGCCGGGCCCAAGCCCGGCTACGGCACGGTGATCATCCGCGACATCCCCGACCAGGCCACCAGCGTGCTCTCGATCCAGCACGGCGACATCGACATGCTGACCGATCCGCGCCCCGACGACGCCAAGTCGCTCGCGAGCCAGACCGGGATCACGATCGCCCAGCAGCCCTCGAACAACGTCAGCTACATGGCGATGAACGTCGAGAAGAAGCCCTTCGGCGACCTGCGCGTGCGCCAAGCGGTCGCGTACGCGCTCGACAAGCCCGCGATGGCGAAGAACCTGTACTCCAGCGGCGCGGTGGTGGCCGACAACTGGACCCCGCCCGGGATGCTGGGCGAGAACCCGGCGGTGAAGAGCTATCCGCACGACGTCGCCAAAGCCAAGGCGCTGCTGGCCGCGGCCGGCTTCCCCAAGGGCTTCGCGACGACGCTGTTCTACCCGACCGCGCCGCGCCCGTACCTGCCCGAGCCGCAGCGCGTCGCAGAGGCGCTGCAGGCGAACCTGCGCGACGTCGGGATCACCCTCACCCTGCAGCCCTACGAGTTCGGCGTTTTCCTGGACAAGATTCGCCACGGCGAGCACGACATGGCGCTGATCGGCTGGACCGGCGACAACGGCGATCCCGACAATTTCTTCTACCCGCTGCTCGACCAGGACTCGGCCCACAAGGACGGCACGGCGCAGAACTACTCGTTCTGGCGCGACCCCAACTTCCACAAGCTGATGCTGGCCGGCCAGAACACGGTCGACGAGGCCAAGCGCAAGACGATCTACCAGCAGGCGAACGCGATGGTGCGCGACCAGGCTCCGGCCGTGCCGCTGGTCCACACCACCGTCCCGCTGGTGATGAAGTCGTCGCTCAAAGGTTTCGTCCCCAGCCCCAACACGTCGTACCACTTCGAGCTGATCCAGGCGCCGGCGAGCTCGTAGCGATGGCCTTCGACGACGACTGCATCTTCTGCAAGATCGTGCGCGGCGAGATTCCGGCCAAGGAAGTGCTGCGCGACGAGCACGTGGTGGCGTTTCACGACCTCAACCCGCAGGCGCCGACCCACGTCCTGGTCATCCCGACCGCGCACGCCCCGCACCTGAGCGCGTTCGCCGCGGCGGCCGGCGGCGCGCAGGCGGCCCGCCTGCTGAGCGCCGCGGCCGAGCTCGGGCAGCGCTTCGGCCCGGGCGGCTACCGGGTGGTGATCAACGAGGGCGACGACGGCGGCCAGACCGTCCACCACCTCCACGCCCACGTCCTGGCCGGGCGGCGGATGGCCTGGCCGCCGGGCTGAGCGGGCTTTGACGGCGAGCCGGAGTTGTGGTATCGTCTCCCTTCGGGCCTATCCGATAGGCTACGACCCGGCATTTGCCGTGCGGAGGGAGGTGTTCACGTAATGGAGATTCGAGTCGCACCCGGCGAGACGATCGAAAGCGCCCTGCGCCGTTTCAAGAAGGCGACCCAGAAGGCCGGCGTCCTCGCGGAAGCGCGCAAGCACGAGCACTACGAGAAGCCCAGCGTCCGCCGCAAGAAGAAGAGCGCCGCCGCCCGCAAGCGCCGCAGCTAGCTCCGGCAGCCGCCGCCGAACCCGGATCGCCCGCCTAGCCGCGGGCGTTTTCTTTTCCGGCGCGAACGCTCGGCGTCCATGCAGAGCGGTCCCGAGCTGCGCGCTCGCTTCGCGCGCGACGGTTTCCTGGTGCTCCCGGATTTTGTGTCCGCGGATGCGATCGAGGCCGTGCGCGCCCGCGCCGAGGAGATCGTCGCCGCGTTCGACCCGGCCGGCGCGCACGGGACGTTCAGCGCCCGTGACGGCGCGTCGGCGACCACGTCGGACGAGTACTTCCTGAGCTCGGGCGACGCGATCCGCTGCTTTTTCGAAGAGGAAGCGTTCGACGCCGGCGGCGCGCTGCGCGTGCCCAAGGGACTGGCGATCAACAAGATCGGCCACGCGCTGCACGACCTCGACCCGGTCTTCGCGCGCTTCTCGCACGACCCGCGCCTGCACGACGTGACCGCCGGGCTGGGGTTGGAAGAGCCGCTGGTCTACCAGTCGATGTACATCTTCAAGCAGCCGCGGATCGGCGGCGAGGTGCGCTGGCACCAGGACGCGACCTACTTCGACACCGTGCCGGTCACGGTGACGACGCTGTGGTTCGCGCTCGAGCGCGCGGACGCGAGCAACGGCTGCCTGTGGGTGCAGCGCGGCGGCCACCGCACGCCGCTGCGCGAGCGCTTCACGGTCGACGCCGCCGGCAGCCGGCTCGAACGGCTCGACCCGGCGCCCTGGCCCGCGCCCGACGAAGCCGAGCCGGTCGAGGTCGCGGCCGGGACGCTGGTCGTGCTGCACGGGCTGCTGCCGCACTACAGCGCGCCTAACCGCTCCGCCGCGTCGCGCCACGCCTACACCCTGCACGCGGTCGACGGCAGGGCGCGCTACGCGCCGACCAACTGGCTGCAGCGCGGCCCGGAGTTCCCGGCGCGCGGTTTCCTCGCGCCGGGCGAATAGCCGCGCTGCCGCGGCGCGGGACGGCTCGCGCCGCGGCCCGAAACAGGCCGGCATGTCCCCCCGTGCAGTGCGCCCATGAGCATCAAAGAGCAGATCACCGCCGACATGAAGGACGCGATGCGGGCGCGCGACCAGGTGCGCCTGGACACGCTGCGCAGCGTCCTCTCCGCGTTCAACTACCGCCGCATCGAGGCCGGGGCCGACCTGTCCGAAGAGGACCAGCTGGCGGTCGTCCAGCGGCTGGTGAAGCAGCGGGACGACTCCATCGCGCAGTTCACCAAAGCCGGCCGCACGGAACTGGCCGACAAGGAGACCCGCGAGCGGGGCATCCTCCAGCAGTACCTGCCGGCCCAGAAGTCCGCCGACGAGGTGCGGGACGCCGTGCGCGCCGCGCTGGCCGGTCTGCCGGCCGAGGGCCGCAACCAGGGCGCGCTCATGAAGGCGGTGATGCCGCAGCTCAAGGGGCTGGCGGACGGCAACCTGGTACGCCGAATCGCCGCCGAGGAACTGGCCTCCGCTTAGCCCGGTCCGGGCGTAACTCCGGCCGGCGCGCGCGGTACGCACGGTCGTGACCGTCCGCCGCATCGCCGTCATCCTCTGCCTCGTGTTCGGGGCGGTGGCGGCGTGGGGCTCGGCCCGGGCCGCCACCCGCGACGCGGTCGTCGTCGTTCCGATCCACGGTACGATCGACGAGGGCATGGCCCACCTGGTGGCGCGCGCGGTCGCCGAAGCGAAGGCCGAGCACGCGCGCGCGATCGTCCTGGACGTCAACACCTTCGGCGGGCTGGTCTCGGCCGGGACCGAGATCCGCGACGCGCTGCTCGATTCGCCGGTTCCGGTCGACGCCTACGTCAGCCGGGCCTGGTCGGCCGGGGCGCTCGTCGCGCTGAGCGCGGGCCGGATCGAGATGGCGCCGGGCGCCTCGATCGGCGCCGCCGAGCCGATTCCCAAGACGGTCAAGACCGTTTCGGCCTTGCGCGCGGAGTTCGCCGCGACCGCCACCCGTCATCACCGTGACGCCAAGCTCGCGTCCGCGATGGTCGACGCGAGCGTCGACGTGCCGTCCTACAAGGCGCCCGGCGCGATCCTCAGCCTGACCGCCGACCAAGCTCGCTGGGCCGGAATCGCGGAGGGCAGCGCGCCCTCGTTCGACGCGGCGCTGGCGCACTTCGACCTGGCCGGCCTGCCGCGCGCGGGCGCCGAGTACACCTGGGCCGAGCAGGTCGCGCGCTTCGCGACCAATCCCGAGATCAGCGGCATCCTGCTCGCGATCGGGTTCTTGGGCCTGCTGATCGAGCTGCAGACGCTGCACCTCGTCGCCGGTCTGGCCGGCGCGAGCGCGCTGGCGCTGTTCTTCGGCACGCACGTCTACGCCGGGTTCTCCAACGGTCTGGTGGTCGGGCTGGCGCTGGCCGGCATCGTGCTGATCCTCGTCGAGCTGCACGTGCTCCCGGGCCACGGCATCGCCGGCACGATCGGGGTGCTGACCCTGGTCGGCGCGGTGCTGCTCGCCTTCGGCCTGCCGTTCTTCGTCGGCGCGCTGCAGGCGCTGGCGGTCGCGATCGTGCTCAGCGCGGTTTCGTTCGCGCTGCTCCAGCGGGTGCTGCCCGAGAACGCGTTCGTCAAGCGGCTGACCTTCGCCGGCGCGCAAGGGCCCGACTACGTGGCCGCACCGGACTACCGCGCGCTGCTGGGCCGCAGCGGTACGGCGCTCTCGTTCTTGCGCCCGGCGGGCCTGGCGATTTTCGGCGAGACCCGGGTCGACGTGCTGTCGGAAGGCGATTTCGTCCCGTCCGGCACACCAGTCCGCGTGACCCGCGTGGAAGGCTCGCGCATCTTCGTGCGACCCGAAGCGTAAGGAGAAACGCGTATGGTGTCGGTCGGCTTGTTCGCCGCGGTGATCACGATTGCGATCATCGTCGTCATCATCTTGTTCCTGTACTACTTCCCGCTGGGGCTGTGGATCCGCACGATCGCGGCCGGCGTGCCGCTCTCGATCGGCTCGCTGATCCGGATGCGCATCATCGGCGTGCCGGCGGGCGTGATCGTGTCGAACCTGGTGCGCGGGCGCAAGGCCGGGATTCCGCTCACCGTCGACCAGCTCCAGTCGCACGTGCTGGCGGGCGGCAACATCGACAAGGTCACCCTAGCGATGATCGCCGCGCAGCGGGCCCAGATTCCGCTCGAGTGGCAGCGCGCGGCGGCGATCGACCTGGCCGGGCGCGACGTGCTTGAGGCGCTCCAGACCTCGGTCAACCCCAAGGTGATCGAGACGCCGATCTTCCAGGGCGTGGCCCAGAACGGCATCCAGCTCAACGTCAAGGCCCGGATCACCGTCCGCTCCAACCTCGACCGCTACGTCGGCGGGGCGGGCGAGCCGACCATCGTGGCGCGGGTCGGCGAGGGCGTGGTCAGCGCGGTCGGCGCCGCAATCGACCACAAGGAAGTGCTGGAGTATCCCGACCGCATCTCCAAGGCCGTGCTCTCCAAGGGACTCGACGCCGGGACGGCGTTCGAGATCGTCTCGATCGACATCGCCGACGTCGACGTCGGCAAGAACATCGGCGCCGACCTGCAGACCTCGCAGGCCGAGGCCGACCGCCGCATCGCCCAGGCGAAGGCCGCCGAGCGGCAGTACGCGGCGCAGGCCGCCGAGCAGGAGCAGAAGGCCGAGACCCAGGCCATGCGGGCCAAGGTCGTCGCGGCCGAAGCCCAGATCCCCGAGGCGATCGCCGCCGCCTTCCGGGCCGGTCACCTGGGCGTGATGGACTACTACAAGCTCAACAACGTCAAGGCGGACACCGAGATGCGCGGCGCGATCGGCCAAGGCATGGGCGCCGACGGCGGCGCGCCGATCGCCCCGGCCGCGACGCAGGTCACGCCGATCTGATGGACCATCTCGGGCCCTGGATCGTGGTCGCGGTGGTCGCCATCGGCTGGGGCGCGCGGGTCCTGCGCGGCTTCCGCCGCTTCGCCGCCGACCTGCAAGCCGCCACGGCCGACCCCACGGCGCGGCCGGGCGCCGGCGTGCCGGCGGCCCCGCTGCCCGGGCCGCGACCGGTCACGTCCGTTCCCGCGAGCGCCCGCACCACGTCGCCGACGCGCCGTGTTCCGCTGGGCGGCAGTCGCCCGGGCGGGCCGCTGGCCGACCCGTTCGAGCCGACCTCGAGCGCGGGCGGGCGAGCGCTGGCCGACGTGCTGCGGACCGGGACGGGCTTGCGCACCGCGGTCGTGCTGGCCGAGGTGCTGGCCCCGCCGGTCGCGCTGCGGTGACAACTCCGCGCCCCAAAGCGCGTTGTACGGGATAGATGCCGTCGATCACCAGCGAGGCCACCTTCGATCTCGGCGGGCTTGCCGAGCCCATCCGCTTCTGCGGACACCGCGACCAGAACCTCAACGCCCTCGAAGCGCTCATTCCCGTCGTCCTGCGCCTGGACGGCGACCGCGTGCACGTCAGCGGCGACCGCGCCGCGGTCCGCCGGGCCGAGGACGTGCTCGCCGCCATGCTGGCGGCCGCTCGGCGCGGGGCGCAGGTCACCCCGGACGACGTCGCGCTCGCCGCGCGCGGCGGCGCCAGCGGCAACGGCGAGCGCAACGGAATCCCCTCGACGCTGGCCGTCACCGCGCGCGGCAAGGACATCCGGCCCAAGACGGCCGGCCAGCGCGCGCTGGTCGACGCGATCGCGCACAACACGCTCTCGTTTGCGATCGGCCCGGCCGGCACGGGCAAGACGTTCCTGGCGATCGTGATGGCGGTGCGCGCGCTCAAGGCGCGCGAGGTCTCGCGCATCGTGCTCTCGCGCCCGGCCGTCGAGGCCGGCGAGAAGCTCGGTTTCCTGCCCGGCGACTTGAAAGAAAAAGTCGACCCGTACCTGCGCCCGCTCTACGACGCGCTGCGCGAGATGCTCGACGACGGCACGACCGAGAAGTATTTGGAGCGGGGCACGGTGGAGGTCGCGCCGCTGGCGTACATGCGCGGCCGCACGCTCTCGGACGCGTTCGTTATTCTCGACGAGGCTCAGAACACGAGCCACGAGCAGCTCAAGATGTTCCTCACCCGCCTGGGCCAGGGCTCCAAGATGGTCGTCACCGGCGACGAGACGCAGATCGACCTGCCGCGCGGCATGCGCAGCGGCATCCACGACGTCGAGCGGCTGTTCACCGGGATGGACGATGTCGGCATCGTGCGGCTCGACGAGAGCGACGTCGTGCGCCATCCGCTGGTCGGCCGCATCGTGCAAGCCTACGACCGTCTGTCACGGGAACGTGACGCCTGATGGCGCCGAGCGCGGAGTGCGCGTAGCCGCGTGGTGTACGTCGACAACCAGACTCGCGGCACGGGCCTCGACACACGCGCGCTGGTGCGCGTTCTGGAGCGGCTGCTGCGCGAGATCGGCGAGGACGGCAGCAGCGTCTCGCTGACCTTCGTGCGCGACCCCGCGATGCGCGCGCTCAACCGCGCGCACCGCGGCAAGGACGCGCCGACCGACGTGCTCAGCTTTCCGCTCTTCGCGCCCGAGGACTTCGCGCGCACGGGCCGCACGCACCCGCTCGCGCGCGGCGACGACGGCGCGGAGCGGATGCTGGGCGACATCGTCGTCAGCGTCGACACGGCGGCGCGCCAAGCCGCCGATTACGATGCGCCGCTCGCGCGCGAGGTGCAGCGCTTGCTGATCCACTCGGTGCTGCACCTGGCCGGCCACGACCACCTCGAACCGGGCGAGCGCGCGCTGATGGAGGCGGAGGAGCGACGGCTCGCCGACGCGATTGGAATGCCCTGGCCCTACCTCGAAGCGACGGCGCGATGATCCGCACCTTGGCCGCCGCCGCCGGCGCGCTGGCGCTGCTCGGCGCGAGCCCGCTCCCGTCCGCCGCGCCGCCCGCCGAACCGACCCCGCGCACCGGCCCCGAGGCGCACGCGCACTGGGCGGTCCCCAGTGCCGACCCACAAGCGCAGGCCCTGGTCGACCGCGGCCTGGCGATGCTCTACGCCTTCGACGTGGGCGAGGCGCGGGTGGCCTTCGGCCAAGCGGTGCAGCGCGCGCCCGACCTGGCGCTGGCGTACTGGGGCCTGGCCGAGGCCGACACGATCGACATCAACCTGCCCAGCACGCCCGAGGGCGAGAAGCGCGGCGCCGAGGCGGCGGCCAAAGGCCGCGCGCACCTGGCCAATGCCTCGCCCGACGAGCGCGCGCTGGTCGAGGCGGTCGCCAAGCGCTACGGGCCCGGCTCGCAGGCGCAGAAGTTCGGCCGCTACGCCGACGCGCTGAGCGCGTACACCAAGAGCCACCGCGACGACCCCAACCTGCTGACCGTTGCGGCGTACGCGATCTACAACGCGGAGGACGCGCTGGTCGACGGCAAGGACGCGCTCACCCCCAAGGCGCGCGAGGTCCTGGCCGATCTGGACCGCGCGCTCGAGCTCGACCCGACCAACCTCGGCGCCCACCACCTGCGCATCCACCTGCTCGAGTACGCCTACCGCTCCAAGGACGCCGTGCCCGACGCCGAGGCGCTGTCCTCGTACAGCTACCCGCTGGGCGAATCGCACTTGCCGCACATGGCGGGCCACATCTGGGCCCGGATCGGCGACTACGCCCGGCTGGCCGCCGACAACATCCGGGCGGTGCGCAACGACGAAGGCTGGTTCGCCCAAGGCGACGGGCCGGGCCAGCAGTACATGCGCCGCTACCACGACCACTGCGTCGACTTCGTGCTCTACGGCCTGACCACGATCGGCCGTGACGACGAGGCCCGTGCCGCGGCCAAGAACGAGGACGCCGCGATGCGGGTCGAGCTGGCCCTGCGCCTGCACGACGACGCGGCAGTGCTCGCCACGGCCGCGCCGAGCGCGCACGCCGAACGCGCGCTGGTCGCCGCGCGCGCGGGCGACCTGGCCGCCGCCCGCGCCGAGCGCGCCAAGGCGGGGACGGGGCGCTCGGACCGGGTCGTCCTGGCGCTGGCCGACGCGGCGCTGGCGCGCAAGGCCGGCAACTCGGCCCAGGCCGCCGCCGCGTACGGGCGGGCCTACGACGAGGTCAAGTCGGGCTTCACCGGCGACCCCAAGAACTATTGGTACGTCGCGGTCGGCGAGGGCTACGGCGCGGCGCTGCTGGCCGACAAGCGGCCGGCCGAGGCCGAGACCGTCTTCGCGGCCGAGCTCAAGCGCTACCCGAACGACCCGCACCTCGAGTTCGGCCTGGCCGAGGCGCTGCGCGCCCAAGGCAAGGACGACGCGGCTCCGCGGGCGGCCGCCAAGGCGCACTGGAAGGGCAAAGCCGATCTCACCCTCGCCCAGCTCGGGTAGGCACCAGCACCGCCGCGGCCTGGCGGCGGCGTTCGGCTACGCCTTCGCCGGGCTGCGCGCGGCCTGGCGCGACGAGCCCAACCTGCGCATCCACACCGGGCTGGCGCTGGCGGTCGCCGCCGTCGCGGCCGTACTGCGCCTTCCGCCGTGGGCTTGGGCGCTGCTGGCGCTGGCGGTCGCGGGCGTGATCGCGGCGGAGCTGCTCAACGCGGCGGTCGAAGCCGTCGTCGACCTGGTCTCGCCGGCCGAGCACCTGCTCGCCAAGCGGGCCAAGGACGTCGCCGCGGCCGGCGTGCTGGTCGCCGCGCTCGGCGCGGTGGGGGTCGGAATCGCGCTCGCGGCCTGGCTGCTGAGTGCCCGGTGACCCGCGCCGGTGCCCGTTTCGGGCATGTGATATAATGGGCCCCGCTTGAGTACCGACCCACTACCCGCGGGCAGTAGCCGCCGCCCGACGCCCCGATGACGTCGTCGCACTGGCCCGAGATCGTTGCCCTCGTCGTGCTCGTCGGCACGGCCGCCTTCTTCGCGGCATCGGAAGCGGCGGTCGTTTCCGTCAACCGCATCCGGGCGCGCGGCCTGCTCGAGCGCAACGTGCACGGCGCCCAGCGGCTGACCCGCCTGGTCGAGAACCGCAACCGCACCCTGACCACGGTGCTGATCGGCAGCACGTTCGTGCTGCTGGCGGCCGACTCGCTGGCCACCGCGCTGTTCATCCGCCTCGAGATCCCGCACGCCGAGATCTGGTCGACGGTGGTGATGACGATCGTCCTGCTGGTGTTCGGCGAGATTCTGCCCAAGACGATCGCGGTCAGCAACGGCGACCGCACCGCGCTGCGCCTGGCGCCGGTGCTCGATCTGGTGACGCGCGTGCTGGGCCCGCTGACCTCGGGTTTCCTGTGGGTCACCGACGGGCTGATCCGCGTGTTCGGCGGCCAGCCGCACGTCGGCCCGTACGTCACCGAGGACGACATCAAGACCCTGGTCAACGTCGGCGTCGAGCAGAAGGTGCTCGAGGAGCAAGAGCGCGAGCTGATCCACTCGATCATCGAGTTCGGCGACACGATCGTGCGCGAGGTGATGACCCCGCGCACCGACATGGTGACCGTCGGCGTCACCTCCTCGCCCCGCCGCGCGCTCGACCTGGTCATCGCCGAGGGCTACTCCAAGCTGCCGGTCTACGACGAGACGGTCGACAACGTGATCGGCGTGGTGCACGACCGCGAGCTGCTGATCGCGCTCTCCAACGGCACCCTGGCGACGACCAGCTTGCGCTCGCTGATGCGCCCGGTCACCCACGTCCCCGAGAACAAGCGCATCTCCGAATTGCTGCGCGAGATGCAGCGCGGCAAGTACTCGCTGGCGATCGTGCTCGACGAGTACGGCGGTACGGCGGGCCTGGTGACGATGGAAGACCTGCTCGAGGAGATCGTGGGCGAGATCCGCGACGAGCACGACGAGGGCGAGGAAGAGCCGATCGTGCGCATCGGCGAGCACGAGTCGGTGGTCGAGGCGGGGACGAACATCGAGGACGTCAACGCGGCGCTGGGCATCGCGCTCCCGCACGAGGAGTTCGAGACGATCGGCGGCTTCACGGTCGGGCTGTTCGGCCGCCTGCCGCGCGAGGGCGAGGAGATCGACGCCGGCGACGGCGTGCGCCTGCGCGTCGACCGCACCCGCGGGCGGCGCATCCTCACCGTGCGAGTGCTCACCGACGCCGAGCCGAGCGGCACGCCCGAGGCCGAGCCGGCGGGAGTCCGTGACTGAGCGCAGCACGAGCACGGACGCGATCGTCCTGCGGGGCCGCCCGCTGGGCGAGGCCGGCCGGATCTACACCCTGCTGACCCGCGAGCGGGGTAAGCTCGACGCGGTCGCCAAGGGCGTGCGGCGGCCCAAGAGCGCGCTCGGCGGCCGGCTCGAATTGCTGGCCGAAGTGCGCGTCGCGCTGCACCGCGGCCGCTCGCTCGACGTCATCACCGAGGCCCGCACCATCACCTCGCACTGGAACGGCCTGGTCCGGCCCGATGCGTTCGCCACCTCCTCGCTCTTTGCGGAGACCGTCGACCTGTTCTGCGAACCCGACCTCCCGCTGCCCGAGATCTACGCCTTGCTGGCGGGCGCCGTGGCGGCCGTCGCGGCAAGCGACGCGCCGGCCACGCTCGTGCCGCGCTTCCAGCTGCGCCTGCTCGACGCGCTCGGCCTGGCGCCCGCCGCGACCGCCTGCGTGCGCTGCGGCGAGGACTTCAACGACCACGGCGCCTGGCTCGACCTCGAAGCCGGCGGCCTGGGCTGCGAGCGCTGCTACGGCGCGCGCGGCGACGCCCACGCGCTGAGCGCGGCCGACGTGGCGAACTTCCGCGCCCTGGGCGCCGAGCGCGGCGGCGGCGCCGCGCGCACCGCGACGAGCAAGGTCGCGCGCGCGGTGGACGAGATCGTCACCTGGCACCTCGGCCGCCGCCCCAAGGCGCGCGCGCTCGTGCACGAGCTGTCGCAGTGAGCACGGTCATCGCACTGGACGTCGGCACGCGGCGCATCGGCGTCGCGGTCGGCGAGGGGACGTTCGCGTTTCCGCACAGCACCCTCGAGCGGACCAACGTGCGCGACGACGTGGCGCGCATCGTCGCGCTGGCGGCCGAGCGCGGCGTGCGCACGATCGTCGTCGGCGACCCGCTCACCATGAGCGGCGAGCGCGGCCTCGCCTCGACCGCGATCGACGCCTTCGTGACGCACCTCGCGCGCGCGTACGACGGCGAGGTCGAACGGGTCGACGAGCGGCTGACCACCGCGGCGGCGCAGAAATCCTTGATCGCGGCCGACGTCTCGCGCGCCAAGCGCAAGCAAGTCGTCGACCAGCTCGCGGCGGTGGGAATCCTCGAGACGTGGCTGGCCCGCAGACCGCGCTGAGCCGCGCCCGCGGCGCGCTGCTGGGCGTCGCGCTGGCCACGCTGGTCGGGGTGGCGGTGACCGTGTTCGCGGCCGCGACCTGGTTTCGCGACGCGGTGTACGGCGGCGCCGACCTGCCCGCCAAGCAGACCGACGTGGTGATTCCGCGCGGCGCGACGTTCGCCGACGTCGTGGCGACGCTGCGCGCGGATGACGTGCTGGCGCACCCGCTGGCGTTTCGCATCCTGGCCCGGCTGCGCCACGTCGACGGCGCGGTCAAGGCCGGCGAGTACCGCTTCCCGGCCCACCAGACCAGCGACCAGGTGCTGCAGCGGCTGGTGCGCGGCGAGCAGACCGCCGTCTGGGTGACGATTCCCGAGGGCTACACGGCCAAGGAAGTCGCCCGCGTGCTGGGCGAGCGGGGGCTGGGCGACGCGGGCGCGTTCGACCGCATCTTCCTGCACGACGGGGTCGAGATCGGCGGCCGGCGGACGGCGACGATGGAAGGCTACCTGTTTCCCAGCACCTACCTGATCCCGACCGACGACACGCCCGCCGGCGCAGCCCGCATCCTGGTCGACCAGTTCCGGCGCGAGCTGCCGGCGGATGCCCCGGCGCGCGCGCGCGAGCTCGGCCGCACCGTGCCCGAGGTGGTGACCGTCGCCTCGATCATCGAGCGCGAGGGGAAGCTCGACGCCGACCGCCCGCTCATCGGCTCGGTGATCTACAACCGGCTCCGGCTGGGTATGCCGCTGGAGGTCGACGCCTCGATCGAGTACGTCTTCACGGAACATCACGACGTGATCACGAAGCGGGACCTGCAGATCGACTCGCCCTACAACACGTACCGGCACACCGGCCTGCCGCCCACCCCGATCGCCAACCCCGGCAAGGCGTCACTCGACGCGGCGTTCCACCCGGCCCGCAGCGACTATCTCTACTACATCGCCAAGAGCGACGGCCACAGCGTGTTCGCCAAGACGCTGGCCGAGCACAACGCCAACGTCAACCGCTACCTCAAATAAGGAGTCCGGTCATCGACACCAACGGCCCGAACGGCACCAACGGAAACGGCGCCGCGCCCGACGGCGGCGGCGAAGCGAAGCAGCCGCTCGACCTCAAGGACGTCCTCGAGCTGCACATGGAGGACGGCTCGTCGCTGCGCTTCGAGGTCGTCGGCCTGGTCGAGGACGACGAGAACAATGCCTACGCGGTCTGCTACAACGACGGCGGCGACGAGTTCGTGGTGACCGACCAGTTCGGCGACCTGCTCGACGACGACGAGCTGGCGCAAGAGATCCTGGACGACTTCTTCGTGCTGGCCGAGGAATCGACGCCGCCGGAGGCCCAAGCGTAGGCCCGGTCCTCTTCCTGTCGGCGCGCGTCGGCGAGGGCCACAAGGCCGCCGCCGACGCGGTGCGCGCCCGCCTGGCGGCGCGCGGCATGCGCGGCGAGGTGGTCGACAGCTACCGCTACGCGGCCTCGCTGTTCTCGAAGGTCGTCAGCGACGGCTACATCGGGATGGTGCGCACCATCCCGCAGGTCTACGGCTTCATCTACGACCGGGCCGAGCGCGCGACGGTCGCGGGCGGCTTCCGCGTTTGGGCGGGCGAGTTCACCGCCCGCAACATCCACGGCTTGATCGAGCGCCTGCGGCCCAGCGCCGTGGTCTGCACGCACGCCTTCCCGTGCGGCGTGATGGCCGCGTACAAGCGCGAGTTCGACGCCGCGCTGCCGGTGATGGGCATCGTCACCGACTTCGTCGTGCACCCGTTCTGGGTCTACAAGAACATCGACGCCTACGCCGTCGCGACGCCCGAGATCCGGGCCGCGCTGATCGCGCGCGGGATCGAGCCGGGTGCGATCGGGGTCGACGGGATTCCGGTCGACCCGCGCTTCGGGCAGCCGCCGGCGGACCGCGGCGCCCTGCGCGAGCGCCTCGGGCTGCCGCGCGAGGGCGCGGTCGTGCTGGTGATGGGCGGGGGCCTGGGGCTGGGGCCGGTGGCGAGCACGGTGCGCGCGCTGACCCGCTCGCCGGCCGGGCTGACGCCGGTCGTGATCGTGGGCAAGAACCGCGCGCTGCAGCGCCGGGTGAGCGAGGCGGCGCGGCGCGACGGCAGCGACGTGCGGGTGCTCGGCTTCGTCCACGACGTGTACGACTGGATGCACGCGGCCGACGTCCTGGTGACCAAGCCGGGCGGGCTGACGACCTCCGAGGCGCTGGCCGCCGGCACGCCGCTGGTGCTGCTGCGCCCGCTCCCCGGCCAGGAGGAGCGCAACGCGAAGTACCTCGTCTCGCACGGCGCGGCGCTGCGCGCGACGCGCGCGGGCGAGCTGGTGCGCATGGTGGACGCCGTGCTGGCCGGCGGTGACGCCGCCCGCCGCCTGCGCGGCGCGGCGGCGGCGCTGGCGCATCCCGACGCCGCCGAGCGCATCGCGGGGCGCATCGCCGGGCTGGCGCGCGACGTGCCCGCGGCAGGAGTCGTGCGCGGGCGTCCGAACCGTTGAGCGCGGCGTGGAGAGGTGGCCGAGCGGCTGAAGGCGGCGGTTTGCTAAATCGTTATACGCATAACAGCGTATCGAGGGTTCGAATCCCTCCCTCTCCGAGTCGCCCCGGATGGAAAGGAATCACGTCGACCGCGCCGTATTCCAGGAGGTCGCCCGCCACGGCGGGCGCATGCGGTCGTAGCTCAATTGGATAGAGCAACAGGCTACGAACTTGTAGGTTGGGGGTTCGAGTCCCTCCGACCGCATATCTGAAACGGCTTCGCGCAACGCGAGGCCGTTTCGCTTTCAGCCGCGTGCGCGGTTCAGCCGCGTTTGCGCGGGGTCAAGAGCAGCTTGCCGTCGGCGTAGTCGAACACGTAGTTGAAGTGCTTCATGAAATCGAAGCCGACCAGCACGTCGTGCGCGCCCATCGACTCCGACGCGCAGCCGGTGACGTAGGCGAAGGTGATCGGTCCGAGCAGCAAGCTCTGCAGCTTTCCGCACAGGTCGACCTCGCTGCCGTTCACGCCGTAGAGCTGGCCTTGCTGGCGCCCAATGAACGAGATGCGCTTGTCGGCCAGCACGTCGCGGCTGAACAGGACCGGCGCCGAGTTGCCGCTGTCGAGCGTCGCGATCACCCGGGCGTGCCCGCTGAGCAGCATCGGCACGCGCGGCACGCCGTCGGTGAGGTCGGCGCTGACGGTGAAGCCTTGCTCGGGATTGGGCTCGACCTTGGCCGGATCGGCGAGGCGCATGGTCAGCTCGTCGAGGTTGAGGTCCACGATCGCGCCGGCCAGCAGGTCGAAGCCGATGTAGCCGTCCGTGTCCCGCGCCAGCGCTTCGTCCAGGCCGGTGAGGATGCGCACGTCGTGCAGCACGTGCGGCCCGACCGCGAAGCTGTCGACGCGGTAGACGTTGGCCGCCGCGCCGCCCCCGATCCCCGCGATGCCGGTCCGCCCGACGCGCACGGCCCCGGCGCCGCGCGCGAAGCTGTCGGTCAGCGCCATGCCGCTCGCGCCGGTGTCGAGCACGAACGTTCCGCGGTGGCCGTTCACCGCGGCCTGGAAGCGGATCGCGTCGCCGACGATCCGCACCGCGGTCGCGCCGTCGCCGCCGAAGGTCCAGCTGGCGCTCGGTTTGGGGGCTTGCAGCGCCTCGGGCGCGAGGCTGCCGTTGGCCTCGACCGTGGTGTACGCCAGCAGCGCCTTGCCGCCGTAGTTCCAGGCCGAGATCACCCGCTTGCCGGGCGCGACCTCGCTGTAGCCGGTGACGTTGATGCGCTCCTCGTACAAGCCGCCGGGGTCGATCACCGCGCGTTCGAGCGCGCCCGAGCTCGGATCGATGGCGAGGTCGACCGCGAAGCCGACCCGGGGCTGGACGCGCACCACCGGCAGCGTGCGCGTCCCGATCGTCGCATCGGCCACGACCGTGGCCGGCGCGTCGTCGAGGCCCTCGCCGAAGAGGGCGTCCTCTGCGATCAGCCGCTTGACGGGCTCGCCCAGCGTCGGGACCACGAAGCCGTTCTCGTTCGAGCTCCAGAAGCGGCGGCCGTCGAAGCCGTTCTGGCGCACGCCCGTCGGGCCCCGTTCCACGAACCGCTCGAGCGGGCCGGCATGGAACGCCTCCAGCTCGCCGGTCCGCCGGCCGCCCCGCGTGACCGCGCCGACCGCGTGGAGGCTGCGGATGCCGCCGTCCCCGGCCGACCAGCCGGCATAGGCCCGGTGCTTGGCCAGCAGCGCGGCCGCAGCCGTGCCTTCGGCGGCAGGCGCGGCCGGAGCCGGCACGGCGAGCAGCGAGCACGCCAGCGCGGCGGTGGTGAGGAACACCCGCTCGATCATCATGCCGGATTAACCGTGCCGCCCGGGGCGAACCTGCCGGCGGTGCAGCCATGGAGGGACTTCACGGGTTTGAGAAAATTGACGTGCGGTTCGACACGTCGGACCATGCGTGGCTCGGTAGCTCAGCGGTAGAGCGGGGGACTCATAAGCCCTAGGTCGTAGGTTCAAATCCTACCCGAGTCAGGTTTTTCTCGAGGTAAAGACATGTCGACGATCCCCTGCGATTTCTGCCCGCACCCGGTCGACCGGGCGCAGATGGAAGAGATCGAAATCAGCCACTACGTGCCGGACAGTTCGGGGGACGATCTGGCGTACGCGCGGACGTACTACTTCGGCCACCCCGACTGCGTGCGCAAGTTCTACCGCGGCCTCGTCGAACACAAGCTCGACCTCTTCAAGCACATCCCCACCTCCGGCCCCAACCCCGCCGGCCCCACCCCCACCGAAGACCGCGGCGGCCGGTAAACCGCAAGCAATCGTCTCGCCTATCGCTACTTGGGCCCGGAAGGCTGACCCGCGTCATACGCGGGTCATGCCGATGGCCTCGACGAGCGAAGCGAGCCGAGGCCCGCTCCCGTAGCGCAATTGGATAGAGCGTCGCCCTCCGAAGGCGAAGGTTGCCCGTTCGAGCCGGGCCGGGAGCACCACTTTCCCTCGCCCGACGACGAGGCGCACCTGCGCCGCGCGATGGAGCTGGCCGACCAGGCCGCCGCCGCGGGCGACGTGCCGATCGGCGCCGTGCTCGTCGTGGACGGGCGCGTCTTCGAGGCCCGCAATGAGAAGGAGCGCCGGCCCGACCCGACCGCGCACGCCGAAATGCTGGTCATTCGGGCGGCCGCCGAAGCGCTGGGCCGCTGGCGGATCGGCGGCTCGCTCTACGTCACCAAGGAACCCTGCCCGATGTGCGCCGGCGCGCTCGCCGCGGCCCGCATCGAGCGGCTCGTGTACGGCTGCCGCGACCCCAAGGGAGGAGCGGCGGGGTCGGTCATCGATATACTCGGATCGGCTGCCGTGAACCATCGCGTCGAGGTGATCGACGGGGTCCTGGGGGACGAAACCGCCGCGCAGCTGCGGGGGTTTTTCCAGAGGAAGCGGCAGTGACCACGGAGAGGTGGTCGAGTGGTTGATGGCACCCGCCTCGAAAGCGGACGAACGTTGATAGCGTTCCGAGAGTTCGAATCTCTCCCTCTCCGCCACGAAACGAAGGAGCGAGCCCAGCGGGTCCGCTCCTTCGCCGTTTCCGCGCCGTGCGCCGTCAGGCCGGGGCGAGCTTGGGATCGCCGGGCGTCGCCGGGAAGCGGAAGTCCGAGTTGGTCGAATCGACCGTGAAGGTCACCCGGCCGACGTGAAGCGGGCCGAAGAACGTGTGCGAGTACACCACGTGGTTGACCAGCCAGTGGTTCTCGACCGTGGCGTAGTCGCAGGTGAACTCGGTCGCCGGGCCGCTGTAGTGCACGCGCGTCGGCAGGCCCGTCGCTGGGTTCACGTAGACGTCCTTGAGGTAGAAGTCCGAGTCGTTGCCGCGGGTGAGCGAGGGCAGCGGGTCCATCACGATGTGGAGCAGGCTGTCGCTGGAGTCGGGCGCGTACGAGGCGTGGTAGTACTTGAGCGAGGTGACCACGACGTCGGCCTTGGAGCTCGCGCGCGGGTCGGTGAACGTGATCGGCTGCTGCATGTGGACGTAGCTGAGCGCGTTGCGCTGGGCGCCGTTGTACTCCAGCCGGAAGTACGAGATCGCGTCGAAGGTCGGGATGAGCGGGAAGCTGTGCGCGTACTGGCGCCGGCCCCGGGGCAGGTCCTGGAGGACGGCGTAGTCGTCCTTGGTGCGCGTCTCGACCGTGCGCGAGATGACCTGGTGGCGGCGCAGCGACGGCACGTCGACCGTCGCGTCCGTCCGGTAGGCGATGTAAGGCGGCGCCTGCGCGAACGCGGCGGCCGCGGCGTTGGCCGCGGTGCGGAAGGCGACGTCGGCGGCGATCACGCGCGCGCGAAGGGGAGGGGAGCGGAAACGATCAAAGGCGGCCTCATCGTGTCGGACTCTTCGCGAACAACGTTCACCGCCTCCGCTCCGTTCCTGACCGCCGCCGGCGCCCGCGCCGTGCTGGACGCCGCGCTCGCCCAAGCCGCGCGGATGGGCGTGCCGCAGTGCGTCGCCGTGGTCGATGCCGGCGGGCACCTGCTGGCCTTCGCGCGCGCCGACGGCGCCCGCATCGGCTCGGTCTCGGTCGCCCAGACCAAGGCGGTCTCGGCCGCGACCCGGCTGCGCCCGACCGCCGAAGAGGGCGGGGGCGACGCGCTGACCACGATCCGGCTCGCGCTGGCGGCCGACCGGGTGACCGGCATCGGCGGCGGCCTGCCGATCGTCGTCGACGGCACGGTGGTCGGCGGCATCGGGGTGAGCAGCGGCACGACCGACCAGGATCTCGAGGTCGCCCGCGCCGGCCTCGCCGCGCTGGGGTGATCCGCGGGCCGTTCCGCCTGTTCTGATCGCCGTTGCCGCGCTGACGGCCCTGCTCGCCGCGGTCGCGCTTGGTGCGGCCGGCGGCGTGCCGAGCGCTGCGGCGGCGCCCGCGCTGCACGGCTGGACGCAGCCCGATACGCTGCGGCTGCAGATCAGCGCCAGCCCGCACACGCTCAACCCGATCCTCAACACCAACCAGGAGGACGCGTGGCTGGGCTCGCTCGCGTTCGACTTGCTGGTGACCGCCGATGCGCGCGGCAACCTCGTGCCGCAACTGGCGGCCGAGGTGCCGACGCAGCACAACGGCGGCATCTCGCGCGACGGGCTGACGATCGCGTACAAACTGCGGCACGCCGTGCGCTGGCACGACGGCGCACCGTTCACCAGTGCCGACGTCGCGTTCACGTACCGCGCGATCATGGACCCGCGCACGAACATGGAGGGCCGGGTCGGCTACGAGCGGATCGCGCGGGTCGAGACGCCGGACCCGTACACCGTCGTCTTCCGGCTGCGCGAGAAGTGGGCCCCGTTCGTGCGCACCGTGTTCTCCGAAGCCGCGAGCGTCTACCGAATCCTGCCGGCGCACCTGCTGGCGCACGCCGCCGACATCAACCGGGCCGACTTCAACGCGCACCCGATCGGGACCGGCCCGTACCGGTTCGTCCGCTGGCAGCGCGGCGACCGAATCGAGTATGCGGCGAACGCCGCGTACTTCGGCGGAAAGCCGCGCATTGCGCGGATCGTGGTGCGTGAAGTGCCCGATCAGAACACGGTCGGCATCCTCTTGCAGCGGCACGACATCGATCTGGCGTTCGTCGACTCGGCCACCTTCGCGGCGCACCGGGCGGACCGCGACCTGCGCGCGGAACTGCTGCCCCAGAACGCGTTCGTCTCCTACGAGCTGAACACGACCCGTCCGCCGTTCGACGACGTGCGCGTGCGGCAGGCGGTCGCGGCCGCGATCGACCGCGCCGCGCTGGTGCGCAAGAACACGTTCGGCACCGGCGTCCTCGCCTACGCCGACATCCCGCCGCGGTTTTGGGCGAGCGGTCCGCCCCGCGACCCCAACCGGTTCGATCCCGCCGCGGCCGGTCGGCTGCTGGACGCGGCCGGGTGGCTGCGCGGCGCCGACGGCATGCGTGCCAAGGCCGGCCGGCGGCTGCAAGTCGAGCTGGCCGAGTTCGCGGGCGGGACGACCTTGCGCACCGAGGACATCCAGATCCAAGCCGAGCTGCGCACCGCGGGGATCGACGCGACGATCAAGACCTACGCGCTGCCGACCTATTTCGCGCCGGCCGACGCGGGCGGTGTGCTCAAGGGCGGCAAGTTCGACCTCGCGGCGTTCAGCTGGCTGAGCGGAATCGACCTCGACGATTCGGCGCTGTTCACGTGCGCGCAGCGCGCGCCCGCCGGCAACAACGGCGCGCGCTACTGCTCGCCCGCGATGGAGGCGGCGCAGCGCGCGGCCCTGTCGACCTACGACGACACCGCGCGCCGCCGCGTGTACGCGCGGATCGAGGACTTGCTCGTGCGCGACGTCCCCGCCGTCTTCGTCTACTACCCCCAGCGCCGGACGCTCGCCAACCCCGACCTGCGCTTCCCGGCCGGCAACTTCGTCGAGCTCTGGTGGAACGTCGCCGCCTGGTCCTTCGAGGGCAAACGATGAGCGGTTACGGCGACAAGCGCTACGAGGAGTTCCGGGTCGGCGACGCGGCGACGTTCGCCAAGACGATCTCCGAGGCGGACATCCTGCTGTTCGCCGCGGTCAGCGGCGACCAGTACCCGTTGCACGTCGATGCGGAGTACGCGCGCGGCACGCGCTTCGGCCAGCGCGCCGCGCACGGCATGCTTTCGGCCAGCCTGCTCTCGACCGCGATCGGCCTGCTGCTGCAAAAGCCGGGCGGGATCAACGTCGAGCAGCGCATCCGCTACCGCAAGCCGGTGTTCGTCGGCGACACGCTCACCGCGCGCTGTGAAGTGCTGGAGCTGCTGCCGGAGCGGCGGCGCATGCGCTGCAGCGCGACGGTGACCAACCAGCGCGGCGAGACGGTGATCGACGGCGAGGCGATCCTGCAGAAGGACGGGCGCTGAACTAGCGCGCGCCGCGCGGGGCACCGATCCAGCATGGCGGTCACGCGAATCGTGGTGGCGGAGGACGACGCGTCCATCCGCGAGCTGGTGGTGCACCATCTGCGGCGGGAGGGGTTCCGCTGCGAGGAGGCGCCGGACGGGCCGGCCGCGCTGCGCTGGGCGCGCGCGGGGGCCGATCTGCTGGTGCTCGACCTGGGTTTGCCGGTGGTCGACGGGTTCGAGGTCGTGCGCACGCTGCGCCGGGAAGGGCACGAGCTGCCGATCCTGGTGCTGAGCGCGCGCGCTGACGAGGTCGATCGGGTGGTCGGGCTGGAGATGGGCGCCGACGACTACGTCACCAAGCCGTTCTCGCCGCGCGAGATCGTCGCCCGGGTCAAGGCGCTCGGGCGGCGGGCGGGGGCTGCACGCCGGACGAGCCCGCTGGTGCTGCGCTTCGACCGGCTCGAGATCGACGAAGCGGCGCGCGAGGCGCGGATCGACGGTGCGGATGTCGGGCTCAAGCCGCGCGAGTTCGCGCTGCTGCTCGAGCTGGCCGCGAACGCGGGCGTCGCGCTGTCGCGCACCGCGCTGCTGGAGCGCGTGTGGGGCTTCGACTTCGAGGGCGACGAGCGCACCGTCGACGTGCACGTCCGGCGCCTGCGCAGCAAGCTCGAGGAGCGCGCCCGGCTCACCCCGCTGCTGCACACCGTGCACGGCTTCGGCTACAAGTTTGCGCGTCGCTGAGGTCCGCACGCCGCTCGTTCCGCTGGCGCGGCTGGCGGCGCGGCTCGCGAGCGCGCCGGACGCGCCGCCGGTTTTGGTCGTGCGGCTGCCGGAGCTCGAACGGCTGGCCTGGCGGCGCGGCCTGCGCGCCGCGCGGGCGCTCGAACGGCGGGCGGTCGCGGCCTTCGCGAGCGCCGTGGCGCGCGTGCTGCGGGCCGGCGACGTGGTCGGCCACGATCCCGGCAGCGACGTCTTCGTCGCCGCGCTGGTCGCGCCGACTCGTGACGGCACGCCGGCGGCGCCGGTCGACGCGCGCTCGGCGCTGGCCCGGATCGCCGCGACGATGGAAGCCACGACGCGGCTGGACTGCCTGACCGGCTGGACGACGTACGACCCGCTCACCGACCACGCTGGGTTGACCGGTATGCTGGAGCGCGCGCTGCTGCGCGGCGCGCAGGAGCGCGAGCGCTACGCGTTCTTCTCCGCGCTCGGGCACGAGCTGCGCACGCCGCTCTCGTCGATCCGCGGCTATCTCGAGACGCTGCTCGAGGACGACGTCGATGCATCGACGCGGCGGCGCTTCGTGCGCATCGCGTACAACGAGTCGCTCCGGCTGAGCCGGCTGGTGGACGGGATGTTCGAGATCTCGCTGCTCGACTTGCACGCGGCGCTGCCCGGCGAGGGCAGCGGCTCGCTGAGCCGGGCGCTCGAAGCCGCGGCCGACGCCTGCTTCGCGCTCGCCGCGGCGCGCGGCGTGACGCTCGACGTCGCACCGAGCCCGTCGGCGAGCGTCGCGATGGATGCCGACCGGCTCACGCTGGTGCTGATCAACGTGATCGGTAACGCCGTCCAGCACGGCCGTCCCGGCGGGATGGTGCAAGTGCGTGTCGATCTCGACGAGCCGCGCCATGCTAGGTTGATCGTCGACGACGACGGCCCCGGGGTTTCCGCTGCCGACCGCGAGCGCGTCTTCGCGCTGGGCGAGCGCGGCGCCACGAGCGCCAGCGGGACCGGGATCGGCTTGGCGCTAGTCCGGCTCATGCTCGAGCGCGTCGGCGGCCGGGTCACCATCGAGGATTCGCCGCTGGGAGGCGCTCGTTTCGCGCTCACCGTCCCGCGTGCACCGAGCTAGAGTCTCCCCGTCAGCTTGACCGGTCGCGGGCCGCGGTGTACGGTCGTGCCATGGATCAAGCGAACGTTGCGCTCAAACAAGCGGTCTACCCGGGGCTCCGTTACGTCGATGCTCGCGCGGCGCTGACCTGGCTGCAGCGAGCCTTCGGCTTCGAGCCGCAGGTCGTGTACGACGGGCCCGACGGGACCGTCGCGCACGCGCAGATCCTCGTCGCGGGCAACGTCGTCATGCTGGGCACCTCGCGCGACGGCACCTACCCGGTGCGCTCGCCGCGCGAAGTCGGTGGCGTGACCGCCGGCGTCTACGTCGCGCTACCGGACGCCGCGGCCGTCGACGCGCTCCACGCGCGCGCAAAAGCGGCCGGCGCGGACATCCTCGAAGCGCCGCACGACACCGACTACGGTTCGCACGACTTCAGCGCCCTCGACCTCGAAGGCCACCCCTGGAACTTCGGCACGTACCAGCCATAGCTCAGACCGAAGTTACCGACTCGGTACCTTTGAAGGGCTCGACGCCGAGGTTGAGGACGCTTCCGGAGCAACGTCCTTCGGCGTGCGCTACAGCGCGATCGAGCGATTCGAAATCGTGGCTCGACATACGTTTCCGCGTCATCAGGAATCGTGATGTCGCTGCCGTGCACGAAATTGTCGAAGAACTACCTGAGACCCCTGCAGAGCCGAGCGCAGAGGTCGGGCGAGGTATCGAAGTAGCGCGCCAAGCGCAGCGCCGTTTCAGCCGTGATCGAACGGCGACCGCGAATGATCTCGCTCAACCGGTTCGGCGGTACGCGCAATTCGATCCCGAGCCGGTTCGCGGTCAAGTTACGCGGGGCCATGAAGTCTTCGGCCAGGACTTCGCCCGGATGGATCAGGTGCAAGTTTCTTTGAGCATGTGATGTCGCCTAGTGGTAGTCGGCGATTTCTACGTCATACGCACTCGCCGATGGATCGTCCACGCACGAAGCAAAGACGCCATTGGTCATTGATACGAATGGCGTGCTGGCCCTGGCGGTCGCGCTCGAGCGCCTCGAGCCCAAGACCCGGGCCCTTGAGGTCGCGAAGGGTACTTCGAGCGGTGGAGCAGGATCTAGCTTTGCGTAGCGCAATCCGCTCGAAGGCCTGGAACTTGGCCACGCGTTCCTGCGCGAAGAGCCGTTCGGTGGGCTTGTCCGCGAAGCTTCGGATCACCGTGCCGACCATGCATCATGAGATTCTTAATACGTGATACGTTAGTACGTCAAGTATACGACTATTCGGCCTTTGGAGGAAGCGACCGATTCGCGGCCGTCGGCGGTTAGGATGTGGGGGGTGATGAAGAAGACGACTTCGTCGCGGTTGTGGGTGCGCTGGCGGTTGCGGAAGAAGCCGCCCAGGACGGGGAGGTCGCCCAGCAGCGGCAGCTTTGTGACCGTGTCGGAGTCGACGTCTTGGAACAGGCCGCCGAGCACGATGGTCTCGCCGTCGCGGACGCGCAGCGTCGCGTCGAGCTTGCGGTTGGCGACGATCGGGAAGCTGTTGTTGAAGCCGATGATCTGCGAGTATTCCGGGTGCAATTCGGCCGTGATCGAGCCGTCGCCGCCGATGGTCGGGGTGAGGCGCAGGCGGACGCCGACGTCGATCGTCTGCACGCTGGGAAAGCCTGTTTGCTGATTGACCGTGACGACCGGGTACTGCTCGCCGACGAGCAGCGAGGCTTCGCGGTTGTTCAGCGTCGCGACGCGCGGCTGGGCGAGGATCGAGGCGCGGCCGCGCTGGACGAGGGCGTTGATCTGCGCGTTGACGACCAGCGAGCTCTTGGTCAGCGTGTACGGAAACTGCGCGAGCGCGCCGGTGCCGAAGCCCTGGCCGCCGAGCTCGACCCCGACGTTGCTGCTGTCGTTGATCGGCTCGACGTCGGCGACGCGGACCTCGAACATCACTTGGCGGCCGGGCGCGTCCAGGCCGCCGAGCAGGGTTCGCACGGTCGACTGCAGCTCGCTGTTGCCGCTCACCAGCACCACGTTCTGGCGCTCGTCGGAGAACAGCGCGCCGTCCGGAACGGCGCCCTTGAGCGCTTTCACGGCCTCGCTCGCTTTGAGGTTGTGGAGCTGGATCGTCGCCGTCGCGTTCGCTCCGCCGACGCCGAAGGCCGGGGCGTCGAGCGCGGCGACGAGCCGGCGGGCGCGCGCGATCGTCTGCGGGCTGCCGGTGACGACCAGCGCGCCGGTGCGCTTGTCGCCGACCACCACCGTCCCTTGCGCGAGCGCGTTCTGCAGCGAGGCGACCAGCTCGCCCGGCTGCGCGTGGCGCAGGGTGAACACCTGCGTCTGCGTGCCGCCCGGGGTCGCGTCGTCGGGAAAGCGCCGGTTCATCGAGGCGGCGTCGCCGACGATCACGATCCGGCCGTCGCGGTGCGTCTGCAAGCCGTAGGCCGAGACGAGCGTCGCCAGCGCTTGATCGAAGCTGACGTCCTTGAGCCGGATCGTCAGCCGCTGCGGGCGGATCGAGCCGTCGGCGACGACGTTCTGGCCGGACTGCGCGCCCAGCAGGCGGATCACGTCCGCCAGCTCGGTGTCGCGGGCTTCGAGGCTGAAGCGGTCCGGCTGCGCGCCGGCCGGCGCCGCGAGCGCGAGACAGGCCAGCAGCGCTGCGGCAAAGCGTTTCACGGGAGACCTCCGGTCGGAATCGGCTGCGGTGATGAGGCGGATTCGCGGGCACGGGACGCGGCGGGCACGGGGCGGGCGCGGCATGGGGAGAGTCCATACCGGCGCAAGCGGCGTCGGCTGGCCGGCGGGCGAGACGGGATAGACGGTGCCGCGTGCGACGTGCACGCCGGCGGCATCGATCGCGTCCACGCGGTCGTCGCCGACCAGGTCGCCGATGGTGACGATGCGCGTGCCGTTGCGATCCTCGACGATGGCGGACGGGTGAGCGCCGGTGATCACCGCGGTGACGCGCACGGGCTCGCTCGGCGGCCCGAGGC
Organism: Vulcanimicrobiota bacterium; assembly: GCA_963784655.1. GTDB lineage: Bacteria > Vulcanimicrobiota > Vulcanimicrobiia > Vulcanimicrobiales > Vulcanimicrobiaceae > Vulcanimicrobium. The sequence goes on along the minus strand of CAWASO010000024.1, from coordinate 351,962 downwards.
CCGCCCCGGCATTCGCCGGCAGCACGCCGATCGTGCCGATGGTGCCGGGAAGCGCGGGCAGCGACGGTAACGGCGGCAACGTGGGAATGGCCGCCGGTTGACCCGTGCCTGGAGCGGCGCTCGGCACCGGGCTCGCATCGTGCGGTTCCGGAATTCCGGCGAACGGATCGCGGCGCGGCGCGACGGCGGCGCCGGTAACGACGGCGATGGATGGTGCGGGCGCCGGCTTGAGCGTTAGAGGTACGGGCTGGTCGATGGCGAGCGGCGCGACGTCCTCGCCGGCGACCAGCGGCGTGGCGGCGTAGGCCAGCGCGAACGCGGTCAGCCCGGCGACCGCCAGCGCGGCGCGGCTACGCGGGCCGAGTCGCAGCATCGGCCGGCGGCGGCGGAATGAGGTGCTGGATCACCACGTGCAGTTGCGCGCTGACGGTCGCGTCGGGCGAGCCGGCCTGCTTGCGGGCGAGCGACGCGACGTCGACCACGGTCGGCACGCGGGCTGCCGAGAGCGCGGCGATCGTGGCGAGCACGTCGGCATAGCGGCCTTCGACGGTGACGTCGAGCGGGATCGGTTCGAACGCGTCGGCGGCCGGTGGGGCCTGCCCGCCCGCGCGCTGCGGCGCTGAGCCCGCCGCTGGCGCCGATGCGGCGGTCGCACCGGAAGCCGGCCCCACCGCGGCGATGGCCGCGATCGTGGTATGATGCCGCGCGGCTATGCTCGCCCCGTCGCGCACGAAGCGGGCGGCGATCGCGGTGCGGTCGCCGTCGAGATCGACCTTTCGCAGCCGCGCGTGCAGCGCGCCGCGCTCGCGCTCGAGCGCGGGGCGCGCCCGCAGCGTTCGCTCCGCGCTCGCTAGCTGGGCGAGGGTCGAGCGGTCGTCGGCGATACGTTCGCGGATGCGCGCTTCGTCCGCGCGGAAGACGAAGATGCAGCCGCTCAACAGGACGAGCACGGCGGCGAAGGTGACCGCCTTCGCATCGCCGCCGGGCGCACGCAGCGCGTTCACGGATGCGTCTCCAGGCCGATGGCGTAGCTGACGCCGGCCTGGTCGCGGTCGCCGTGTACGGCGATCAGCCGCGCGCCGCCGGCGGCCGGCAGCGTGGCCAGAGCGCCCAGCGTCGCGCCGACCGCGCTCAGGCGCGCGCCGCGGCCTTCGAGCGCGAAGCCGCCGTGCTCGGCGCGAATGGCCGAGAGCCAGGCATCGCTGGGCAGGCGATCGCCGATCGCGGCGAGCGCGGCGGCGTGCCGCGGTCCCGAGCCCTGGATGTCGTTCACTCGCGCGACGAGCGCGCGCAAGCGGCCGACGTCGTGCTCCACCGCGCGCACGCGCCGGACGGCGCCGTCGGTCGCGGCGAGTCGCTCGGCGTCGAAGGCGGCGGTGCGCGCCGCGTCCGCGAGCCGCGCCTGCTGCACGCCGTGCAGCGCCGCCGACCAACAGCAGCGCACCCGCCAGCGCGGCGAGCGGGCGCCGCAGCCGCAGCGCGACCGTCGTCGGCAGCGCGACGCCGAAGAGGCGCTCGCTCCGCGTGACGACGTAGTTGATGCGCTTCACGCGGCGTCCTCCCAGAGGGCCAGACCGTAGGCGAGGCCCCAGTCCGGCGCGGCGGCGCGCACGACGTCCGGCGGAAGCGCGCAAGCCGCGCCGCCGGCCAGCATGCCGAGGCGCACGGGAATTTGCACCGCCCGCTCGAGCGCGTCGGCCAGTCCCGACAACCGCGCGCCGTTGCCGACCAGCGCGATGGTGCGCAACTTCGCCGCGCGCCGCGGCCCGGATCTCGATCAGCGCGGTGGCGAGCTGTTCGACCAGCTCGTCGCGCGCGTGTTCGCCCGCGCCGGCCAAGCCGACGCTGCGCTTGCGCTGCTCCGCCGTTGGTTCGTCGATGCCGAGCGCGGTGGCGACCGCAGCCGTCAGCGTTTGCCCGCTGACCGCGAACGTGCGCAGCGCGGGAATCGGCTCGCCGGGAACGATCAGCGTCGTGCCGTTTTCGCCCAGGTCGATCAGCGCGTCGGCCGCCGGAAACGCGCGGCAGAGCGCGAACGCGCCGTCGTCGACCGCGACCGGGTCGAGCTTGGCGCGTGCAGCGGCAGCCAAGCGTGCCGCGAGTACGCTCTTGCGGACGGCGCCGATCACGCAGCGGCCGTCGGCGAGCGGCAGCACGCGCAGCGCCGCCTCGGCCAGCGGGTACGGCACGAAGCGGGCCGCCTCGAAGCGCGCCGCCCGCTCGCGTTCCGCGCGGCTCAGCGGCGGAAAGCTGGCGACCCGCAGCAGCGCGTCGGGGTGGGCCGCCGCGAGGACGCAACGCCGTTCGCGCGTGCCCAACTCCGCCCAGGCGGCGGCGATCGCGGCGGCGGGGTCGTCGCCGGTCGGACGGGCGGCGACGGCGACCAAGTGCGGAGCGCCGGACGGGTCGCGTTCCAGCAGCGCGACCCGCGTGCGGGCCGTGCCGACGTCGATTCCCAGCGGCAGCGTCGAACGGCGCTTCACTTGCCACCGCCAGCGGAAGGAGCGTGACGAGCGCGCCGGCGGCGAGAAACGGGCCGAAGCGCACCGCATCCCCGCGCCGCGCGCGGCGCGTCACGAGCAGCCAGGACGCGTACGCGCCGCCGGCGACGAACGCCGCGCCGAGCGCGACGACGCTCGGTCCGGGGCCCGAAGCCCAGGCCGATCGCGCCGGCCAGCTTGACGTCGCCGAGCCCCAGCCCGCGCCGGTTCGTGAGCAGGTACAGCACCAGCAGCGTGCCGCCGGCGGCTAGTGCGCCGCACGCGGCCGCGCCGGCCGTGCCGTGCGCGGCCGGCGAGCAGCAGCGCGACGAGCGCGGTCGTGCCGCTGATCCGGTCGGGGATGTAGCCGGTGCGCGCGTCGACGACGGCCGCCACGAGGGAGCCGCTAACCGCCGCGAGCGCCGGGAGGAGCGCGAACTGCCCGCCGGCGCCGATGACGTCGAACGGCGTCATCGAGCGATCCGGGCCAGGAGCGTGCGGGCCGGCGCGTACGACGCGTCCAGCGCGAGCGCGGCCCGCAGGTGCGCGCGCTCCGCCGAACGGTCCGCGCGCCGCTCCGCCATCCGCGCGGCGAGGTGCGCGTAGCGGGCGTCGCGGCCGGCTCGCGCGGCGGCGGCGAAGTCGCGCTCGGCTGTCGTGCCAGCGCGACAGTCGCTGCGCGGCGAAAGCGCGGTCGGCCAGCAGCGCGGCGTCGCCGGGAACCAGCCGCAGGCCGCTGTCGGCGACGGCGTACGCGCGCGCCGCGTCGCCCGGCGCGCGGCGGACGAGCAGGAAGAACGCGAGCCGGTCGGCGGGCACGGGCGAGCGCGGGTCGAGCCATTGCGAGCGGCGCGTAGGCGCGCACCGCGCCGCCGATGTCGCCGGCGCGCAGCAAGTCGTCGCCGCGCGTGATCAGCGCGGAGGCCAGGCTGCCGTGGAACAGCAGCCCGGCCGCGACCAGGCTGACCGCCGCGACCGCGCAGCGGCGTGGCCGTGGGAGCGCGTAGGAACGCGGGCGCGAGAGCGCGCTCACGCGAGGACACCGTAGTACGCGGCCAGCGCGAGCATGAGCGTCGCCGACACGACGGCCGGGGCCGCCGTCGCGCTCAGCCGCGCGAGCAGCCCGGCGATGCGAGCGCTCAGCACGCCCGCGGCGAGCAGCGGCAAGGCGTGGCCGAGCGCGAACGCGACCAGCAGCGCGACGCCTTCGCTCGTGCGGCCGCCCAGCGTGGTGAGCCCGGCGATGCCGGCCACGACCGGCGTGCAGCACGGCGAGACGACGAACGCGCTCGACGCACCGAGCAGAAACGTCCCGCCGAAGTTCGCGGAGTGCTGCGCTTTCGCCGCGGCCCCGTGCGCATCGCCGGGGTAGCATGCGCGTGCACGTTCGTCTGCCGGCGTTCGATGGGTTTGCGTGTCGCGCAGCAAGGTCACGATCCCACCGAGCGCGAGGCTCGCGGCAAGCACCGCGTAGACCGCACTCGACGTCGACCACAGCGCGCCCAGCGCGCCGGCGGCCAGGCCGAGCGCGACGTACGCGCCGACCAGCCCCGCGACGAACGCCGCGACGGTGCGCCATGGGCGGCGCGCGGCGTTGGCCAGCGCGGCGACCGCGACGTAGCGCGGCGCGACGCACGGTCCCGCGCTCGTCGCTACGCCGGCCGCGAATACCAGCGGGTACGCCAGCGGGGAGCGCAGCGCGACGGCGCGCAGTCCTTCGCCCAGCACGTCGATCACGGCGCGACCTGCAGGCCCTGGGTCGACACCCACTCCAGCTTCGAGGCGGTGCAGGCCGCGCCGCAGACGCTGCCCGACGCGCCGCCGGCCGACTGGAGCTTGGCCAGGGTCGAGCCGACGTGCGTGCCGGGACAGGTGATCGTGTAGCCCGCCGGGGTCGCGCCGCTCTGTGCGTTCGTCGTCAGTGTGTAGGTCGCGGTCGACGTCGTCGCGGCCGGGTCCTTGGGCGTGTTGTTCAGGTACGCGACGCCGTTGCCCGCGGTGAGCAGCGCCTGGCTGACCGAAACGCCGGCCGCGGTCGGGTAGACCTGGTTGTCGGCGTAGTACAGCTCGAGCGCGGTCGCGATCGAGCGCAGGTTCGACTCGCAGGCCGCGGTTTGCGCCTGCGCCCGCGCGTTGACGAAGTTGGGAATCAGGATGCCGGCGAGAATTGCGATGATCGCGACGACGATCATCAGCTCGATGAGCGTGAAGCCGCGTTCGCTCTCGCGCGGCGAGGTGGAATGGTGCACGACGTTCCTCCGGTGGTGCTGCACCGGAGTCGGTGCCCCGCGCCGCGTCCCACTATGCCGTCCGCCGCGCGTTCAGGGGAAATCTATTTCACCGAAAATGCCGCCAAGACAGTCGAGGTATGAGTCGCGCCCCGGCCGCACTTCAAGGAACGGGTTACTGGAATTCCCAGACGTCCACCGTTTGGTTGGTCGTGTCGGTGAACCACAAGCCGCCATCGGGGCCGAGCGTCATGGAGTTGACGGCCGGCGTGCCGCCGCCTGTCGGAGGAACCTGCCGCGCTTGGACGACGCTTCCGCCCAGCGTGAATTCAGTCAAGATCGTTGGCCCCGTTTGCAGATTCACCGACGCGGCGAGGAAGATGTGCGATCCAGCGCACCCGATCTTCGCGATACCCATCGCGCTGGTATTCGTCGCGGGCGGCCCGGGGGCCAGATATGCGCTGTACGTCCCGTCGGGTGCGATCTTGAGCGCGTACGCCTGCAGGCCCGTGGCGCCGCCCGCCCAGCCGCCCGCCCAGATGTTACCGTCCGACCCAGCACAAACGGACTGAATCTGCGCCAATTGATTGCCCCCGGTGCTGGGCGCCGGATAGACGGTCGGGACGCCGGCCGTCGTCAAACGGATCACGCCGCTGCCGGCTCCGAGCCACAGGTTGCCGTCGCCCGCGGCGGCGATCTCGTACACGGCTTGCTGGACGACGAACCCGGTGTACTGCCCGCCGGGTGTCATGCGACCGACCACAGACTGCACCGGATCTTGGGTGAACCACAGGTTACCGTCGGAGCCGTACGCGATCCAGTCCGGCCCGTTGGGCGCACCGATTGGCAATTGCGCACGGACGACACCGTCGGTCGTGACGTGCGCGATCGCGAACGCGTTGCGCTCGGTCAGCCATAGCGAACCGTCAGGTGCGACAACGAGCCCCTGCGGCTCGACGCTGTTCGTACTAGCCCCCGGCACGAGGTCGTATGAAGCGATCTGCCCGCTCGTGCTCAGCTTCGCGATCTGCGACGAGTATGCTTCCGTGAGCCACAGGTTGCCGTCGGGCGGAGTGACGATCGCGTACGGATAGGCGCCCCGCAGGGGGTAGAAGCGGAACTGCGGCGCGGTGAGGACCGGGATCGGCGTGGGCGATGGCAACGGTGTCGGGCTGGCGGTCGGACTCGCGATGGGACTCCGCGAGGGGTTTCCGCTCGGAAGCGGACTTGCGACCGGACCCTGCGAGGGGTTACTCGCACTGGGGACCGGGCTCGCGCTCGTAAGGACGACGGGCGCGCTTCCACCGCCGCCGCCCCCGCATGCTGCGACAAGCGAAGCGCCCCCGATAACGACGAACGCCCCGATCGCTCGGAGCCATTGACGCAGGAAGGACGGCTTGCTCATCTGCATCCGTGCTGACTTCGCCGGCAAGTGCGCGAACCATCCGCATCTCGAACGCTGGTATCACGCCACCCGGCGGCCGAGCTGATGCAGCGCGCGGGCGAGCAGCTTGGAGACATGGCTCTGCGAGAGGCCCAGGCGTTTGCCGAGCTCCGTCTGCGTCAGGCCGGCGCCGTAGGTGCCGAGCACGATCGCGCGCTCGCGCTCGCCCAGTTCCTCCAGTGCCAGGGCCAGCACGATGCGCTCCTCGATCTGCAGGCCAGCGTGCGGTTCGATCAGCAGCGCGAGCCGTTCGGGACCGTCGCCGGCGTCCGCGTCGGGCAGCCCGACCCGGTCGGCGCGGCGCAGGTTGCGCAGCTCTTCGACCGTCTCGACCATGACGCCGAGCGCCGCGGCCAGCTCGCCGGTGCTGGGCTCGCGGTGGTGCACGGCGCAGAAGGTATCCCAGGCCTCGACGTAGCGCCGCTCGAGCGCGCGCAGCGGGCGCGGAACGCGCACGATCCGCTCGTGATCGCGCACGTAGTGCATGAGCTCGCCGACGATCATGATCCAGGCGTAGGCGTCGAACGGCGTTTGCATCTCGTCCCGGTAGTAGTCGGCGGCCTTGATCAGGCCGACCGCCGCAACCTGTTCGAGGTCGGCCCAGTCGTTCTGGGCGCGCTTGAACTTGCGTGCGCCGCGCGCGCACAGGTAACGGTGGGCGTCGACGACGGCGTTGCGCCGTTCGACGGTGCGCTCGGCGCAATAGCCGGTGACGAGCTCTTCCCGCAGGCTCACTGGGACACACTTCCGATCAAAGCATAGAGAGGAATGAAGACGGAGAACACGATGAAACCGACCACCACGCCGAGCACGCCGATCAGCAGCGGCTCCACGACCGCGCCGAGGGTCGCGATGGCGGACTCGACGTCGCTTTCGAAATAGGCCGCGACCTTGAGCAGCATCTCGTCGACTTGGCCGCTCTCCTCGCCGATGCGGATCATCGCGACGGCGAGCGGATCGAACAGCGACGTCGCTTCGAGCGGGGTGGTGAGCGGGTCGCCGGCGCGCAGCGCGGCGTCGACGCGGACCAGCGCCTGGGCGTACGCCGGGCTGCCGGCCACGGGCCGCACGACCTCGAGCGCGGTGACGAGCTCGATGCCGGCTCGCAGCAAGGTCGCCAGCATGCGCGCGATGCGGGCGGTGATCGCTTTGCTCAACAGCGGGCCGACCACCGGCGCACGCAGCCGCAAGCGGTCCAGCGCCAGCGCGCCGCGCGGCGAGCGCGCCACCATCAAGACGACGCCGGTAGCCGCAGCGATGCCCGCGAGCCCGAGTGCCCAGCTGAGCGGCTGCTGCAGTGCCGCGCCCAGGCCCAGCAGCACCCGCGTCGGGAGCGGCAAGTCGACGTGGAACGCGTCGAACATCTGGGCGAACATCGGGACGATGCGCGCGACCAGGAACAGCACCAAGCCCAGCGCGGCGCTCAGCACGACCGCCGGGTAGGCCAGCGCCGCGCGGACCTTCTTGCGCAGCTCGGCCTCGCGCTCGAGGAACGCCGCCAGCCGCTCGAGCACGTCGTCGAGGATGCCGCCCGCCTCGCCGGCCCGAATCATCGCCACGTACAGCGGCGCGAACGTGCGCGGCCGCTTCGCCAGCGCGTCGCCCAGCGCGCCGCCCTGCTCGATGTCGGCCAGCACCGAGCGCAGCGACTCGCGCAGCACGCCGTCGCCCGCCCGTTCGATCGCCACTTCGAGCGCGCGCCGCATCGGCACGCCGGCCCGGATCAAGGTCGCGAACGAGCGGAAGAAGGCCAGCAGCGCACGGCGCTTGGGCGCGCCGACGGGAATCCGCCGGCTCAGCGCGCGCACCAGCCCGCGCTCGCGCTCGACCGCGGTGACGAACAGGGCGCGCGTGCGCAGGCTGGCCAGCACGGCGTCGGCGTCGGGCGCTTCCATGGAGCCGCGCACCAGCTCGCCCGCCACCGTGCGGGCGGAATAGCGGTAGATGCCCGCGCTCACGCCGGCGCACCGCCGAGCGCGCGCACCTCGCCGGGCCGGCCGGTCGCCGCCTGCGCGTCCTCCAGCGCGATCTCGCCCCGCACGACGAGCTCCCGTGAGGTGCGTCTCGAGCGTCTGCATCCCGGCCGCGCGGCCGGTCACGATCGTGTTGCGAAGCTGGTGCGTCTTGCCTTCGCGGATCAGCGCGCGCACCGCGTCGGTGCCGATCAGCACCTCGGCCGCCGCCCGCCGGCCGCCGCCGCCGCGGCGCGGCACGAGCCGCAGGCCGACGATCCCGGCCAGGGTCGCGGCGAGCTGCGCGCGCACTTGGGCGTGCGCCTCGGGCGGGAACGCGTCGACGATCCGGTCGACGGTCTGCGCGGCGTCGTTGGTGTGCAGCGTCGCGAAGACGAGGTGCCCGGTCTCGGCCGCGGTCAGCGCCGCTTCCATCGTCGGGCGGTCGCGCATCTCGCCGACCAGGATGACGTCGGGATCGGCGCGCATGAAACCGCGCAGCGCCTCGGCGTAGTCGCTCACGTCGCGCCCGATCTCGCAGTGCGTGATCAGCGAGCGCTGCGGCACGTGGACGTACTCGACCGGGTCCTCGACCGTGCACACCACCCGCTCGCTGGAGCGGTTGATGCGGTCGACCAGCGCCGCGAGCGCCGTGGTCTTGCCGCTCCCGGTCGGCCCGGTGAACAGCACCAGGCCGGCGTGGCGCCGCGCGAGCTGCGCGACCGCCGCCGGCAGCCCGAGCTCGTCGAGCGAGGGAATGCGATCGGCGAGCAGGCGGATCGCGACCCGCACGCCGCCGGCATGGCGGTACGCGTGCACGCGGTACGGCGCGCCCTCGGCGCCGCTCGCGGCCGCGCCGTCCGCCGTGCCGCGCTCGTCCAGTCGAGCCGACTGCTCGCGCGAAACCGCGCCGGCGAGAAAGGCGCGCACGGCGTCCTCGCCGACCGCCGGCGAGTCCGCGCCGACCAGCCGGCCGCCGACGCGCAGCGCGGGCCGGTCGTCGCCACCGAAGTGGAGATCCGTCGCGCCGCGCCCGCGCGCGCTGCGGATCAGGTCCTGGATGCGAATCACGCCCAAGCTCACGCGCGCGCTCCGCTCCAGGCGACGACCCGGCACAGCTCGGCGAAGCTGGTCGTGCCGGCGAGCAGCTTGGCGGTCGCGTCCGCGAGCATCGGCTGGTACCCGGCGCGCGCCGCGAGCTGGGCCACCTGCACGCTCGACGCGCCGGTCGCGATCGCGTCGCGGATCGCGTCGTCGACGAGCAGCAGCTCGTACACGCCGGTGCGCCCGCTGAAGCCGCTCCCGGCGCACGCGCGGCAGCCGCGCGCGACGTACCAGTCGGTCCGCTCCGTCGCGAGCGCGCGGCGCACCGCGGGCGGAATCGGCTCGCGCGCGCGGCAGTGCTCGCACAGCCGGCGCACCAGGCGCTGCGCCACGACCGCGGTCAGCGCGGCGGCCAGCGAGTGGCGCGCGACGCCCAGCTCGACCAGCCGGTCGATGGTGCGCGGCGCGTCGTTGGCGTGCAGGGTGGTGAAGACGATCTGACCGGCCAGCGCCGCCGAGACGGCGACCGCGGCGGTCTCGGCGTCGCGCATCTCGCCGACCATGATGGCGTTGGGATCCTGGCGCATGAAGGCGCGCAGAACGGTCGGAAAGGTCAGCCCCGCGCGCGGGTTGACCTGCACCTGCGCGACGCCGCGCAGCCGCATCTCGACCGGGTCCTCGACCGCGCAAACGTTGCGCGTCGCCGCATCGAGCTGCGCCAGGGAGGCGTACAGGGTCGTCGTCTTGCCGCTCCCGGTCGGCCCGCTGACCACGACGAAACCCCAGGGCGCGCTCACCGCGGTGCGATAGCGCTCGAGCATCTCCGGCGCCATGCCCAGTCCGGCCAGATCCGGCGCGGCGGCGTAGTGGTCGAGCAGGCGGACGACGATCTTCTCGCCGTCGACGGTGGGCAGCGAGGCGACCCGCGCGTCGATCGCGCGGCCTTCGAACGGCACGCCGTAGCGGCCGTCCTGCGGCTGGCGCCGGTCCGCGATGTCCATTCCCGCCAGCAGCTTCAGGCGCGACACGAAGGACGCGAAGACGTCGGCGGGGATCGGTTCGAGCTCGCGCAGGATGCCGTCCACGCGCAGCCGCACACGGCCCGTGCCGCTCGCGGTCGGCTCGACGTGGACGTCGCTGGCGTGCGCCGCCACGGCGCGCGCGAGCACCAGATCGACGGCGCGCACCGCGGGCGTGTCGCCGCCGCGCTCGCCGCCGGCCGGCGCCAGCTCGCCGTACGCGACGCGCAATTTCTCGCGAATCAGCTCGCGCGCCATCGGCAGCGGGCGCAGCTTGAGCCGCGTCGCGGCACGCAGCGCGTCCACTACCGCTTCGTCGGCGGGATCGGGCAGCGCGACGGCCAGCACGCCGTCGACGACGGCCAGCGGCAGCGCGTCGTGCCGGAACGCGAGCGCTCGCGGCATGCGCGCGACCGCTTCGGGGCTGGGGGCAAAGCTGAATTCAGCCGCACTCAAAGGTGCGGGTGTGACGAGCGCCATTCCGGTTTCGTGACCTCGGGAAAAGACAACGAGAACCGGGTCATCGAGGAACGCGTATTCGAAGCTCCTCAAGCCCGGCAAGGACACGAATCGGAAACAATGTTTGTTAAGCTAAGGCAACATTGGCACGCTCAGATTAAACTTTCTTAACCTGGTATGCGCTCGTTTGTATACGTTCACAATCTGCGTACGTAGTGCACTTACGCGTGAAGCGCGACGGAATTCGCCGCGTCACCGGAGAGCTCGCACGTGAACGCGAACGCCGTATCGCGATGGCCACCACGCACACCGAGTACCTGACGATCGAGACCGCGCGCCGTTACGAGATTCGCGACATCACCGAGCACGTCGAGCGGGTGCGCGCGGCGGCGAAGTTGTGGGACGGCGTCGTGCTGGTCAGCACCATGCACATCACCTCGAGCATCTTCGTCAACGATCACGAGTCCGGGCTGTGGCACGACATCATGACCTGGCTCGAAGGTCTCGCGCCCGCCGGCTTGGACTACCAGCACCACCGCACCGGCGAGGACAACGCCGACGCGCACCTCAAGCGCGCGATCCTCGGCCACCAGGTGCTCGTGCCGGTGACGGAGGGCCGGCTCGACCTCGGCCCCTGGGAGCGCGTCCACTACGGCGAGTTCGACGGCCTGCGCCCCAAACGCGTGCTGTTGAAAGCGTTCGGCATCGCCAAGCCGGGCTAGAGCGTGAACCCGGCTACAACGCCGACGGCTACAACGCGAACAGGGCCGCGATCGCTCGCGGCCCTGCGTTGGTGGCGCTCCGGTTCGGGCGCGGGTTAGGGGTTGCTCGGGGTCTGCGGGTTCCCGGCCAGCGGCGCGAACGGCTGCGCCGCGAAGACAGCAGCGTGCGGCGTGCCGTTGCCCAGCACGTAGTCGTAGCCGGGGGTCGTGGGGTAGCCGTTGTTGCCGGGGATGTTCTGGCGGTACACGCTGCTGCCGAACGCCGCGGCGAGCGCGTAGATGTACCCGTTCGCGTTGCCCAGGCGCGTGTGGAGCGTCTGCTCCGTGACCGCCAGCAGGCCGGCGAACTCCGGCGACGACGCGCTGGTGCCGATCAGCAGGTAGAACTGGCCGCCGATCGCGGTGACGACGCTGGAGCGGGCGGGGTCGCACGGGTCGACCGAGCCGACCGGGCAGCCGCCCATGTGCATGCTGATGTCGGGAATGGTGCGCTTGTTGGCGCGCGTGTTCACCAGCAGCTGGTACCAGGGCTTGTCGAACAGGACGCTGATGCCGCCGCCCGAGCCCCAGATCTCGTTGGGCAGCGCTCCCTGCGCGGGGTCGAAGCGGTCGTAGTAGGCGTTTTCGGCCACGTACGACGAGTTCAGCGAGCCGGCGACGCTCGCGGTGACGAGGTTCGTGCCGCCGACCGCGGTCACCGCGGTGTCGTCGGCCGGGTTGGAGACGCCCTTGATGAAGCGCGTTCCGGCCACGTTCTCGCACTCGTACGCGCCCGCGTCGCCGGAGCTGGCCACGAAGGTGATGCCCTGCGCGTTGCCCTGGCGGAAGACGTTGTGGAAGTCCTTGAGGATCGACGTATAGTCGGTGCCGCCGTTGTACGCGGCGGTGTAGTACAGCTCGCACAGGCCGAACGACGAGTTCACGACGTCGACCTTGTTGTCGTCGACGACGGCGGTGTACGCGTCGAGGATGTCGCTGTCGTTCAAGCTCGGGATGGTGTAGAGCACCAGGTGCGCGCCGGGCGCGCTGCCCAGCGACTGCTGCACGTCGAGGCTGGCCTCGGCCGAGTCGCCGCTGTTGGGATCGAAGCCCGCGCCGCCGTTGACCGGCCGCCGCTCGATGGTCGGCACGGGCGCGTGCTCGTGGCCGAAGTAGAGCGCGAGATCGCTGTCGAGCACGTCGGAGCTGATCACCACGCCGATGCTGCGCCCGGCGCCGTTGGCGGACTGGTAGGCCGGGTAGCCGTAGGCCTGTTTGAGGTCGGTGAACCAGTACGGGCCGACGTTCGAGTAGCGGTTGGCCGGCGCGTCCGCATACGGCGTCTTGCTGACGCGCTTGGAGTCGACGTGCTTGGCGAACGGCGAGACGCTGATCGTCGCGCCGAGCTTGGCCAGCGCCTGCGGCAGGACCGGCGCGCGGTCGAGGCTCAAACCGGCGCGGCCGCGCTGCGTGGTCTGCCGGACGTGGATCCCGAACGTCTGCTCGACGGTGGCCTGGGGCGCCGCCGCGAGCACGCTCTGCGAGGTGATGCGGGCGTCGAAGCCCATGCCGCGCAGCGTCGTGGCGACGGTGGCCAGATCGGCTGCCGGCGGCGCGTAGCGGTCGCGGAACTGCTGCGGGGTGAGGAAGTGGTGGTAGTCGGGCGAGTTCTGGTCGGCCTGGCGCTGGATCAGGCCGTCGAGCTCGGCCTCGTTGCGCAGCGGCAAATGGACCGAGACCGCCAGGCCGCCGCGCAGCGCCTGGCTCGGAACGGCGGCGACGCTCTGCGGCGCCTGCCCGGCGGGAGCGACGGACGAGGGCGGCGGCACCGTGCGCGGCGCCCCGCCGCCGCATGCGGTGATCAGCGGCGCGATACACGCGACCGCCGCGAGCCGAAGGAGTCGAGACATCGCGACCTCCGAGCGGAAGTTCCAGGTTGTCGGTTTGACGACGGCCCGTCTACCTTGCTCTCACGGGTTCTTCCTCGCGGGCAAGCGTCCGTGCATCCATCGCGCGCGGGGGATGGTTTGGCGAACGTCATGTCACGCGACGCATCCGTTCTCTTCACGCCCTTCGATCTGCGCGGGCTTCCGCTCGCCAATCGCATCGTCATGGCGCCGCTCACGCGCAACCGGGCGACCGCCGGCAGCGACGTGCCGCGCCCGCTCAACGCCGAGTACTACACCCAGCGGGCGAGCGCCGGGCTCATCATCGCCGAGGCCACGCAGATCTCGCCCAGCGGCAAGGGCTATGCCTGGACGCCGGGCATCTACTCGGCCGAGCAAGTCGCCGGCTGGCGCCAGGTGACCGACGCCGTGCACGCGCGCGGCGGCAAGATCGTGCTCCAGCTCTGGCATGTCGGGCGCATCTCGCACCCCTCGCTGCAGCCCGGCGGCGCGCTGCCGGTCGCGCCTTCCGCGGTCGCGCCGAACAAGCAGAAGACGTTCATCGAGGACGGCACCTTCGCCGACATCGGCACCCCGCGCGCGCTGGACGCCGCCGAGCTGCCCGGCATCCTCGAAGATTACCGCAGCGCGACGCGCAACGCGCTCGACGCGGGCTTCGACGGGGTCGAGATCCACGCCGCGAACGGCTACCTGCTGCACCAGTTCCTCAGCGACGAGGCCAACCAGCGCACGGACGCGTACGGCGGCTCGGTCGAGAACCGCCTGCGCTTCCCGCTCGAAGTGGTCGAAGCGGTGGTCGGCGTCGCGGGCGCGCGGCGCGTCGGCATCCGCATCTCGCCGGTCAGCCCGGCGCTGGGCATCGCGAACAGCGATCCCGCGGCGGTGTTCTTCCCGTTCGTGCGCGAGCTCGACCGGCTGGGGCTGATGTACGTCCACGTCATCGAGGGCGCGACACAGGGCCCGCGCGACATCGACCCGAGCTTCGACTTCAACGCGCTGCGCGCGTCGTTCCACGGGCCGTGGATGGTCAACAACGGCTACACCCGCGACCTCGCGATCGACGCGGTAAGCAACGGCTACGCCGATCTGGTCGCGTTCGGCCGGCCGTACGTCGCCAACCCCGACCTGGTCGAGCGCCTGCGCGCCGACGCGCCGCTCAACGAAGTCGACAAGCAGCACCTCTACGGCGGCGACGCGCAGGGCTACACCGACTACCCGGTACTGGAGACCGCGGCGCGCTGAAGCGAACCTCCGGCAAAGAAGAAGCACCACGGTTCGCGCCGTGGTGCTTCTTGTGTCTCGGCGAAGCCGCGCTAACGCTTGATCGCGACCGCGAGCAGCTCGGGCGACGCGTGGGCCTCGAAGCGCTGGAAATTGTCCGCGAACAGCGCGGCGAGCTGCTTGGCCTGTGCGTCGTAGGCCGCGCGGTCGGCCCAGGCGTTGCGCGGGTTGAGCACTTCGGCCGGCACGCCGGGCACGGCGGTCGGAATCTCCAGCCCGAAGAACGGCTCGCGCTCGAACGTGGCGCCGGCCAGCCGGCCGTCGATCGCGGCGTTGACCATGGCGCGGGTGTAGGCGATCTTCATCCGCTTGCCGGTGCCGTACGCGCCGCCGGTCCAGCCGGTGTTGACCAGCCAGCACTGCACGCCGTGCTCGGCGATCCGCTCGCCCAGGAGCTTGGCGTACACGGTCGGGTGGTGGACCATGAACGGCGCGCCGAAGCAGGTCGAGAAGGTCGCGGTCGGCTCGGTCACGCCGCGCTCGGTGCCGGCCACCTTCGCGGTGTAGCCGGACAGGAAGTGGTACATGGCCTGCTCGGGCGAGAGCCGGGCGATCGGCGGCAGCACTCCGAACGCGTCCGCGGTGAGCATCACGATCGTCTTGGGATGACCGGCCATCCCGCTCTTGACGAAGTTGGGCAGGAAGCTGACCGGGTAGGCGCTGCGCGTGTTCTCGGTGAGCCGGTCGGAGTCGACGTCGAGCCGGCGCGTCTGCGGGTCCATCGCGACGTTCTCGAGCACCGTGCCGAAGCGGTGCGAGGCGGCCCAGATCTCGGGCTCGGCCTCCTGGCGCAGCTTGATCATCTTCGCGTAGCAGCCGCCCTCGAAGTTGAACACGCCGTCGGCCGACCAGCCGTGCTCGTCGTCGCCGATCAGCGGCCGGTTGGGGTCGGACGAGAGGGTCGTCTTGCCGGTGCCCGAGAGGCCGAAGAAGATCGCGACGTCGCCGGCCTGCCCGACGTTGGCCGAGCAGTGCATCGAGAGCACCTTGCGCAGCGGCATCAGGTAGTTCATCACGGTGAAGACCGACTTCTTGATCTCGCCCGCGTAGCGCGTGCCGCCGATCAGGATGATCTTCCGGGCGAAGTTGACCAGGGCGAAGGTCGACGAGCGGGTGCCGTCGCGGGCCGGATCGGCCTCGAACAGCGCGGCGTCGACGACGGTGAACTCGGGCGAGAACGCCTCGTCGCCGTCGGCGTCGTCGATGAACAGGTCGCGCGCGAACAGGTTCTGCCAGGCGTACTGGGTGATGACGCGCACCGGCAGCCGGTAGCGCGGGTCGGCTCCGACGTAGCAGTCGAGCGAGAAGAGCTCCTTGCCGGCGACGTACTCGCCGACCCGGGCCAGCAGGCGGTCGAAGGTCGCGCCGTCGATCGGCTGGTTCATCTCCCAGTCGATGTGGGTCTCGCTGCCCGGCTCGCGGACGAAGAACTTGTCCTTGGGCGAGCGGCCGGTGAATTTCCCGGTCTCGACCACGAGCTGGCCGTCGGCCCCGAGCGACGCCTCCCCCCGGCGCAGAGCGTGTTCGTACAACTGCGCGACGCTCTGGTTGCGGTACACCGTCTCGACCCCGTTCAGGCCAAGGGAGGCCAGATGTTGGTCGAAGGACTGCGAAGGGTTCGGTAACGTGAGAATGGGCGTGCTCCTCGGGGACGAGCCGGGGGAAGGGTTGGAGATTCGCTTGCTGGGGAAGGCCCGCCTCGTTCGACGACTCGGCCTGGCCGAAGGATTCGGGAAAACGTAGCCCGTGCACGAGCTCTTCACCGTTCTGCCGCCCGGCGAAGCGTTCGCGACGCTTGCGCGCGATTGTTCCCCGATCGAGCGCTCGGAAATCGTGCCCTTGGCCCTGGCCCTGGGCCGGGTGGTCCTGGCCGACGTGCGGGCCGCCGAGACGCTGCCCGGCTTCGCCCGCTCGACCATGGACGGCTACGCGGTGCGGGCGGCCGACACGCACGGTGCGTCCGAGCAGTCGCCGGCCTACCTGCGCCTGGTCGGCGACGTGCCGACCGGGGTCGTCCCCCAGGTCGAGGTCGGGCCGCGCGAGGCGGTCCGGATCCATACCGGCGCGATGCTGCCGCGCGGCGCGGACGCGGTGGTGATGGTCGAGGACACGAACCTGCACGGCGCCGAGGTCGAGGTGCTGGCGGCGGTCGCCCCGGGCGAGGACGTCCTGGTGGTCGGCGAGGACATCGAGGCCGGCGCGGTCGCGGTGCCGGCCGGGCGGCGGCTGCGGGCGGCCGATCTGGGCGGCCTCGCCGCGCTGGGGGTGAGCGCGCTGCGGGTGCGGGCCCGGCCGCGGATCGCGATCCTCTCGACCGGCGACGAGGTGGTGCCGGTGGAGCGCACGCCGGGCCCGGCCCAGGTGCGCGACGTGAACGCGACCACCGTCGCGGCGACCGTGAGCGCCGCCGGCGGCGAACCGCTGCTGCATGGGCATCGTGCCCGACGACGCGGCCGACCTGGAGCTGGCCCTGCGTGCCGCGCTGGCCGACGCCGACGCGGTGGTGCTTTCGGCCGGCTCGTCGGTCTCGGTGCGCGATCTGACGGCCGGGGTGGTGGCCAAGCTCGGGCCGCCCGGCATCCTCGTCCACGGGATCGCGATCCGGCCCGGCAAGCCGACCGTGCTGGCGCGCTGCGCCGGCGTTCCGGTGGTGGGGCTGCCCGGAAACCCGGCTAGCGCCCTGGTGGTGGCCTGGCGCATCGTGCGCCCGCTGGTGCGGCTGCTGGGCGGCGAGCCCGTCGCGGCCGACGGCTTGGGCGACGAGCGCGAGCGGAGCGCGCTGCTGACGCTGCCGCTGCCGTCGCGGCCGGGGCGCGAGGACTTCGTGCCCTGCACGCTGGCCCGCGCCGCGGACGGCGCGCTGCAGGCCACGCCGGTGTTCGGCGCGTCGAACCTGATCTTCACCCTGTCGCGGGCCGACGCGCTGATCGCCGTCCCGCTCGACCGCAGCGGCCTGAGCGCGGGCGAGACGGTCCGGGTGATCGTGCCGTGAACGAGCACGGCGGTTCGAGCGCTCGCCCTGCGAGCGAAGAGCGCGCGATCTTTCTGCACGACGTGCCGCTGGAGACCGCGCGGGCACGCTTCGACGCGGCGCTGGCGGCGGCCGGCGTGCGCAACGAGGCGACCGAGATGCTGGCGCTGGACGAGGCGCTCGACCGGGTGACCGCGCGGGCCTTGATCGCGCGCCTGTCGTCGCCGCACTACCATGCCTGCGCGATGGACGGCATCGCGGTGCGCGCCGCGCGCACGGCCGGCGCGCGCGAGACCGCGCCGCTCGAGCTCGCCCCCGCCGAGGCGGTGGTGGTCGACACCGGCGACCCGCTGCCGGAGGGTTGCGACGCGGTGATCCCGATCGAGCGGGTCGAGCCGCGCGCGGACGGGCGGGTCGCGATCCGCGCCGCGGTCGCGCCGTTCGAGCACGTGCGCGCGATCGGGGAGGACGTCGTCGCGGGCGAGGTCGTCGTGCCGGCGGCGCGCCGGCTCGGTCCGGCCGATCTGGCCGCCTGCGCGGCGGCGGGCGTCGAGCGGGTCGAGGTGGTGCGGCGGCCGCGCGTCGCGGTGATCACCACCGGCGACGAGCTGGTCGACGTCGCGGTCGCCGCGCCCGCGCCGGGCGACATCCTCGACTCCAACGCCGTGCTGCTCGCCGCGTGCGTGCGCACGTACGGCGGCGTGGTGGCGGTGCGCGAGCGGGTGCGCGACGAGCGCGCCGCGATCGAGGCCGCCGTTGCCCGCGCCGTCGCAACGTGCGACGTGGTGGTGGTGAACGCGGGCTCGTCGGCCGGGCGCGACGACCACACCGCGCGCGTCTTCGCGCGCTTCGGCGAGGTCGTGGTGCACGGCGTCGCGATCCGGCCCGGCCATCCGCTGGTGCTGGCGGTGGCGCGCGCGGCGCGCGTGCCGCTGCTCGGGATTCCCGGCTATCCGGTGAGCGCGGCGATCTGCGCGGA
The DNA here is from genome assembly GCA_963784655.1 of Vulcanimicrobiota bacterium. Classification (GTDB taxonomy): domain Bacteria; phylum Vulcanimicrobiota; class Vulcanimicrobiia; order Vulcanimicrobiales; family Vulcanimicrobiaceae; genus Vulcanimicrobium. The sequence continues at coordinate 333,497 of CAWASO010000024.1, read as the reverse complement.
CTTGTTCTTGCGCCCGCTGCTCGAGCGGCTGGGCCGGCGCGACGCGCCCGAGCCGCCCGAAATCGAAGTCGAGCTGACCCGCAAGCTGTACTCGCCGCTGGGCGAGGACGAGTACGTGCGCGCGGTCGCGGCGCGGGTCGACGGCCGGCTCGTCGCGACGCCGCTGCGGCGCGGCGCGGGCGTGATCACGTCGCTGTCGCGGGCGAACGTGCTGCTGACGCTGCCGCGCTTCAGCGAGGGCGCGCGGGCCGGCACGCGCCTCGCCGCGCGCGCGCTGCGCCCGCTGGCCGCCATCGAGCGCACGCTGCTGGCGGTCGGCAGCCACGACGTCGCGCTCGACCTGCTCGCCGGCCGGCTCGCGCGCGACGGGATCGACCTGGTCTCCGCGCACGTGGGCAGCATCGCCGGGCTGGTCGCGCTGCGCGAGCGCGCCTGCCACCTCGCCGGGACGCACGTGCTCGATCCCGATACCGGCGCGTACAACGACGCCGCGGTGCGGCGCTACGGTCCGTCCGAACCGGTCGCGCTGGTGCGCCTGGCCGAGCGCGAGCAAGGTCTCGTGCTCGCGCCCGGCAACCCGCTGCGCATCGCGGCGCTGGCCGATCTCGCGCGCACCCGCGCGCGCTACGTCAACCGGCAGCCGGACGCCGGCACGCGCATCCTGCTCGACGCGCTGCTCGCGCGCGCACGGCCTCGAGCCCGCAGCGATCGACGGTTACGAGCGGCTGGAGTTCTCGCACCTCGCGGTCGCGCAGCTCGTCGCCAACGGCAGCGCGGACGCGGGCCTGGCGATCCGCGCCGCGGCGCGCGTGTTCGGACTCGACTTCGTCAGCATCGCGTGGGAGCCGTACGAGCTCGCGCTGCCGGCGAGCGCGCTGGCCGAGCCGCGCATCGCCGCGCTGATCGCCGTGCTGCGCGAGCCCGCGTTTCGCGCTGAGGTCGAGGCGCTGGGCGGCTACGACTGCGCGCACGCAGGCGACATGCGCGTCGTCGCACCGCTGGCGGTCGCGCCGTGACGGCCGCGCCGGTCGAGGTCGTCGATGACCGTCGAGCTGTTCGGGATGGCGCGCGCGCTGGCGGGCGTGTCGCACGTGGTGCTGGCGGTCGACGGGCCGGTGACGTACGCCGAGTTTCTGCGCGCGCTGGCCGAGGCCGTACCGGCGCTGGTGCCCGAAGTGATCGCGCCGGCGTGCGACGAGCTGATCGAGCCGAACCTGCTGCTGCTCGACGGCCGGCGCGCCCCGCGCGGCGCGGAACGCTTCGGCGCGGCCGATCGCCCGTGCGTGCTGTTCCTGGCGAGCGGCGGCTGACGTGTACGCCGGACCACGCGACCTGCTCGAGATCGACCTGAGCGCGCGCACCTGGCGCCGCACCGCGCTGGCCGACGAGGTCTTCGCCGACGCGCTGGGCGGCGTCGCGCTGGCCGTGCGGCTGATCGAAGAGCGCGTGCGCGGGCCGCTCGACCCGCTCGGGCCCGACAATCCCATCGTGTTCGCCGCCGGGCCGTTCGCCTCGACCCCGGTCCCGGCCGCCAACAAGCACGCGCTGGCGACGGTCTCGCCGCTCACCGGCCTGCTCAACGAAGGCCTCTCGTCGAGCCACTTCTCGGCCGTGCTGCGCCGCTGCGGCCTGGCCGCGCTGGTGATCACCGGCGCCGCCGAAACGTGGACCACGGTCGCGATCGACGGCGAGCGCGGGGTGCGCTTCGCGGACGCTTCGACATTGGCCGGCCTGTCGGCGCGCGAGACGACCAAGGCGCTGCGCGAGGCGTACAACGACCGCTCGCTGCGCGTCTGCGCGATCGGCGTGGCGGGCGAGAACGGCGTGCGCTACGCGGCGGTCGAGAACGACGGCCGCCAGGCCGGGCGCGGCGGCACCGGCGCGGTGTTCGGCGCCAAGCGGCTCAAGGCGGTCGCGCTGCGCGGGCGGGGCGAGGTCGGCATCGCCGATCCGGTCGCGACCGCCGCGCTGAGCGCGACCTTGCGCGAGCGCGCGCTGGGGCCCAAGACCGCGAAGTACCGCGTGCTGGGTACGAGCGCGAACCTGCGCGTGCTGCAGCGCATGGGCCAGCTGCCGACCCGCAACTTCACCGCCGCCAGCTTCGAGGGCGCGGAGAGCGTCACGCCCGAGCGGGCCCGCGAGTCGGCCGGCTCGTACCTCGAATTGCGGGCCGGCTGCGCGGGCTGCCCGGTGCAGTGCGAGCACCTCTACGTGCGCCGGGACCGCGACCGGCGCGGCGCGGCGGCCAGCGAGTACGAGTCGGTCTGGGCCTTCGGGCCCAACTGCGGGGTCGCCGACCTCGACGCGGTGCTCGACGCGATCGCGCGCTGCGACGTGCTCGGCCTGGACACGATCTCGACCGGTTCGGCGATCGCCTTCGCGATGGAGTGCGCGCAGCACGGGCTCGTGCCGCGCGACGCGTTCGGGCCGGAGCTGCGCTTTGGCAACGGCGCGGCGCTGCTGCCCGCGATCGACGCGATCGCCGCGCGGCGCGGCCTGGGCGATTTGCTGGCCGACGGGGTGCGGGCCGCGGCGGCCCGCATCGGCGGCGGCAGCGAGCGCTTCGCCATGCACTGCAAGGGGCTCGAGTTGCCGGGCTACGAGCCGCGCGCGCTGCCGACCTACGCGCTGGGCCTGGCGACCTGCACCCGCGGCGCCTGCCACAACCGCGCGGCGACCTACGACCGCGACTTGCGCGACCCGTCCGACGAGCGCGGCGACGTCGAGCGCGCGCGGGACGCGGTGGAGGCCGAGGACCGCGCGCTGGCCTGGGACAGCCTGGTGCTGTGCAAGTTCGTGCGCGACTGCTTCGCCGATTTCGAAGCCGAGGCGGCGGCGCTGTACAGCGCGGTCAGCGGCATGCCGCTCGACGGCGCCGGCCTGCGCGCGGCGGCGCAGCGCGCCTGGGAGCGCAAACGCGCGATCAACGCGCGGCTGGGCTGGACGCCGCAGGACGATACCTTGCCGGAGCGGCTGTTCGTCGAAGGCATCGCGGACGGCCCGCACGCCGGCAAACGCGTCGAACCGGAGCGCCTGGCGGCCCTGCGCGCGGCATACGACGGCGTCCGCCGATCGGCGGACCGCGCGACGTTCGCGTAGGCTAAATCGCCAGAAGGACCTGCGGGTCGCACAGGTAACAGGGGGCGAACGCACTCGGCAAATCGTTTGCGCAGGGTGTCGTGGCTGTGAAATCGCTGAGAGTGCGAGCATCGTTTTGCACTAGCGCGAAATCGCCCGCCCGCCGCCTGCAAACGGACGATGCGTTTTCGTTCGTCGTCCCGCAGCATGCGGAGGAGCTCACCAATGGCACAGGATGTCCAAGACGCGCTCGATGCCCAGGCGTACCGCACCGTCAACGTCTCGATCACGAACTCGAGCGGCACGGAGTGCGACGTCCTGACGTTCTCGCTGACCGGCGGCAGCTGGCAGACCCCGCCGCAGGCGGGCCAGCCGATCCTCCCCGGCGCCACGCAGAACTACGTCAACTTCACCGATGCCGCGTTCACCGCCCTGGGCGGCACGATCGTGCTGCTGCCGACCACCGGCGGCACGCTCACGCTGGTCTGGAACTGGCCCTGGGGCGGAATGGTCACCGGCAGCGCGACCGCCGCGAGCGTGACCGGCGTCGCGGTCTCGGCCAACATCATCAACCCCAACACCAGCAGCCCGACGCTGCAGGTCAGCATCAGCAACGCCGCCACCACGACCTCGGGCAGCACGACCTCCTAGGGTGGCGACGTACGGCGGAGAGGGGGCGCCGCGCGTCCTCTCCGCGCTCGTGCCCGCCGCCGGCGCGCTCGGTTCGAGCGCGATGACGGTGACCATCACGAACGGCTCGGGGACGGGGATGTCGCTCCAGGCGGCCCAGCTGAGCGCGGGCTCGTGGCTGCCGCCCGCGCCGGTGATCGGCAGCCCGCTCGATGCCGGCGCGACCGTCGCGTACCGCAACGGCTCGGACATCTTCAGCGGGCTGGGCGGCTACGTACAGCTCGTTCCGCTGACGGGCGGCATCGTCACGATCGGCTGGTCGTGGCCCTCTGGTCAGGCCGCGAGCGGCTATGCGTACGCGCAGCAGACCAGCGGCATCGCGGTGAGCTACGACGTGATCAACCCCAACACCAGCCAGCCGACGCTGCAAGTCCGGTTCTCCAACAGCTAACCGACGCAGGAGTGCGATGAACGACAACGCCGGGGCGACGTCCACCTTCGCGGTCAGCACGAGCTTCCTGGCGAGCGGCGGCGCCGCGACCGGGCCGTTCCTGTTCCCGGTCAACTTCTCGACCGCGCCCGCCGTGCAGACGCTCAACGTGCCGTTCGTCGCGGGGCCCAACGCGAAGCCCGGCGGCTCGGGCTGCACCGTCGCAGCGAGCGGCGACAACACCGATTTCGCGCTGACCGGCTGGCTCGCGGGCTTCCAGGGCGTGGTCAACGCGATCGTGACGGTCCAGCCGACGAACCTGTTCTCCCTCACCACCCGAGCCAAGCTGTGGGCCTCGTTCACCGCCTTTCGGCTGCAGCTCGCGCCGCTCGAAGCCTCGGGCTGCCTGATCCCCGGCGGCGCGGCGCTGCTCGCCGCGCGCGTCGCGCAGGCCCTGCCCCTGACGTACGCCGAGACGCTGGCCTTCACGTACGGGCTGCAGCCCGCGCTGCGCTGCGCCGACCTGCGGCCCGGCCTGACGCTGCGGATCGACTACGGCGACTACGCCTACGTCGGGCCGGCCACCGTGCCCGGCGCGGGCGGCGCGCGCAACGCCTACGGCGGCGGCGGCAGCGCGCGCCTGCGCATCCGCCGCCGGGCCGACGGCACGCTCGGCTTCGACGCGCTGCTCGACGCCTTCGCGAGCTATCAGATCGCGACGCCCGACCAGTACGGCCAGGTCGCGAGCCTGCTCGATATCGAGGCGGCCGGCAACACGCTGGCCTACGGACGGCTGATCTACCCGCCCCAGGTCGATGGGCCCACGTTCGTGGCCTCGGCGCCGAACCCGGCCAACAACGCGGCGCTGCTCTTCGCGAGCTCGGCGGCCGACCTCGAGACCGCGACCCAGAACTTCGTCCAGGGCGGCTCCAACGGCGGGGTGGGCACGGCGCTGCTGTTCTCGGGGCGCGCCGCGCTCTCGCTGGAGATCGGCGTCCTCGTCAACCGGGTGCCGACCGCGGTTCCGCTGGGCACCACGCTGCGCGACCTGGTCGACGGCGCGTTCGCGGTCTCGATCCTCGAGATCGCGCCGTCCAACACGACCTCGAACCTAGGACTCAAAATATGGCGCTGGGCGCAGCCCTCGCTGCTGTCCGGGAACGCGCCGATCAACGCCTATTCCAACAGCCAGGTGACGTTCGAGACGACGACGCGCATCGTGCCCGGCTCGAACGCGTCGCAGTGGGATCTGCCGCTGGGCGCCGGAGACGTCGTGCAGTGGTCGGTCCCGCAGAGCTGAGCCGCAAGGCCGGGTGGAGGAGAAGATGACGACCGTGCACCGCTTCCTGTTCGCGCTGGCCTGCGCGCTGGGCGCCCTGTGCGCCGGCGAGCGCGCGCAAGCGTTCAGCCTGAGCTCGCTCAACACGCTGCACCTAGGCTGGGGCACGAACAAGTGCGCCGTCCAAGCGACCAAGAACGGCTACTTGGTGGCCCCGTTCGTCGGCACCACGCCCGACGTGGTGGTGCTGCAGGAAGTGATGCCCAAGCTAGGCGGGGTGAACACGCTGTGGGCCCAGCCGCCGGGTAACTACTTCGCCTACGAGAGCGCGGCGCAGGGCGCGAGCTCGTACCGCGAGACGTACGGGATCCTGGTCCGTAACCGCGTCAACCTGACCGTCGACCCGGCCAGCGTCAACGGTTCGCTGCCGACCTGCTACACCGGGGGCGGGTTCTCGCGCCCGCCGTGCGGGGTGGTGGTGAACGACAACGGCACCAAGACCTGGGTCCTATCGTACCACGCGATCTTCGGCAACGTGACCGCGCGCGCCGCCGAGGTGCGGCGGATCGTCAACGTCGTCACCGCGTTCCAGAACGTCAACGTCGGCGGCGCGACGGTCGCGCGCGTGGTGGTCGGCGGCGACTGGAACTTCGACGGCCCCAAGCTCTTGGGGCTGCTCGGGAACGCCGTCGCGCCGGACGTGCAGACCAGCCTCAACCCGGCCGGCGCGCTCAGCTCGAACTACGACCACTTCCTGTGCATCACCGCGGCCTGCAACACCGCCGCGTCGGTCAACCCGCCGCCCGCGCCCTGGAACACCTTGCCGCAATACCGCAAGTGCTTCTCCGACCACCTCGGCGTGCAGATCGTGGTGACCTAGGTGCGCTTCTCTCGCGTGCTGGCCGCGCTCGTCGCGGCGCTGGTCCTGAGCGCCGGGACGCTCGCGGCGCCGCAAGCCGCGCGGGCCGACTGGGTGCCGCTCAACTACGATTTCTGCGCGCGCGACTACACCGCCGACGACCTGGAGTACGTCAGCACGCCGGTGCTGGCGGTCTACATCATGTCCCTCTCGCAGGATCACAAGACCACGATCCTGACCCCGGCCCAGTTCGGCGTCGACTACACGACCGCGCCCGAATACTGGGCCACGCTGCCGTCCTTGGGCGTCACCCGGGCGACGATCAGTTTCACCGGGCGGCACGATTACTTCACCGTCATGCAGTTCACGCCGTTCATCTTCGACGTGAAGACGATCACCGGACCGGGGATCAAGATCCTCGACTACTCCCCGACCTTCCCGCTGATCCAGCGCGTGCGCCTGCGGGTGCTCAAGGCCAACGGCGATGCGGCCGCGGTGGGGACCGAGGTGCTGATCGCCGGCTGGTCGCCCGACATCGATCCCTACGCCGCGGTGACCGGCCAAGACGGGCAGGTCCTCACCTACAACTCCGCCGGCGCCCAGTACACCGGCATCGCCTGCGTCGCACGGGTCCAGAACGGCCAGTTCGGCGAGAACTACCCCCGATCGGCAACCCGTTCTACGTCGAGGTTCCCGACCGCACGGTCGATGGCGCCAAGCAAGGTTCGTTCTGCGGCGTGGTGCAGATACGCGAGACCGGCCAGACCTACTCGGTCCAGCTCGCGCCGAACGGCTGCGGCTGACGTGGCGTTCGTCCAGCTCGCCGGCAGCGCGCTCTACCTGCCCGACGGCACCGACCCCGCGACGGCGCGGCTGGGCTACCTGCTGCCGTCCAAGCCGGCCCCGGCGATCTCGCTGGCCGACTCGCTCGACGTCTACGCCGGCTGGTACGTGTTCTTCCGACCTTGGGCCGACGACGCCGCGCGCGACCGCTTCATCGCGGGCGCGATCGCCTACCTGAGCGCGCCCGGGCGGGCCGGCGCGCGCTTCGCCTGGTTCGCGCAAACCGATCCGCAGGTCGCGCCGCTCACCGCGCTGCTGCTCAAGCTCAGCGGCAGCGCGGGGGCGTGGACGACCACCGACCGGCTCGACCTGCCGTTCGCGAACTACGCGCTGCGCCTGCTGCGCGGCAACGCGGTCGCGCTCGACCAGGCGCAGACCGGGCTGACCTTCACCCCGCCGAGCCCGGCGACCGACGCGCTCGTCGTCTCGCCGGCGGGCGGCGGCAAGGAGCGCCTGTTCCCGCTCGACGGCGCGGTGGCGCTGCCGCTGCTGGCGGGTGCGGCGGGCTGCTTGAGTTTCTCCACCGCCAGCGACCACGCCGGGCTGACCGATCTCGACGTCGGCATCCGCTATTTCATCACGTCGTACGCCGCGCCGGGCTACGTGGACTCGCAGCGCTACCCGGTGTTCGACCTGGCCTCCGGCGGCGCGGCCGGCGATGCGACCGCGCTCGCGCTGAGCGGCGTGCTCGACCCGGTGGACCAGCAGAACGAGAGCCGCAGCTTCCTCACCATCACGCCCGCCACGAGCGGCGCGGCGGTCCGGACGTACTTCCGCAACCCGCTGGGCGAAGCGGTGCGCGTCGCGCCGCGGCCGAGCGCGAAGCTCGTCTTTCGCACGCTGGTCACCGAACAGCCGCCCACGCCGGGCGCGCCGCCCGCGCCGGGCCAGCCGTACTACCTCACGCCGTGCGGCGACTTCACCGTGCAGCTCGTCGACGCGAACACGCTGGGCAGCGACGGGCTGTACCGCAACCGGCTGATGGCGGGCTTGGCCGGCGCGGAGTACGTCTCGCTGGCGCCGGTCGTGCCGACGGTGCTCTCGTTCTCGCCCAACGGCAGCGCGTACGCGCCGGCGACGTTCGGCACCGCCGGTCGGCATGAACCCACCGCCGCCCGCGTTCGGCGGGCTGACGGCTTCGGCGGCGACCGCCTGGGCGACGATGTACGCCGACGGCGCGAGCGCGCCGTTCTCGGTCACGCCGGCGAGCCTGACCTACTACGCGCAGCCCGACAGCGCGGTGATGCACGGCGGCGACACGCAGCTGCTGGCCTACCGCGAGCTGCGCGCGGGCTCGCTGCCGCCGCTGACGAGCGTCGCGAGCGCAGCGGTGGCGAGCGTGCTGCCGACGTTCCCGCTCGCGCCGTACGCCGGCAGCGGGCTCACCGCGAGCTCGCCGTTCCGCGACCTCGAGGTGAAGGTCCTCAGCCCGACCCGGCGTGCCGCCATGCCGCCGTCGATCGCGCCGCCGCAGGCCCCGCTCGCCGCCGGCGATCCGGCCGCCGGTGCGCCGACCTACACGACCACGCCGCAAGGCCTGCTGCTGGAGCTCGACGACAACGAGGGCTGGCAGACGCTGACGCTGGCGCAGTCGCAGCTCCCCGGCGGCGGAACGCTCGACCTGCAGCTCAACGGCGTGCGCGGCGCGCTCAAGGACGCGCTGCAGAGCAATCAGCTGTTCCTGGTGATCTCCGACGCCGGGAAGTTCCTGAGCTGCTGCTCGCCGACGTACGTCTACACCCAAGCGGTGTCGGACCAGCTCGCCGAGACGGCCAACCTCCCCAGCGACGTGGTGAATCAGCTGAGCCGCTGATCGGCAGCGCGTACGTTTCGCGCGAGAGCTACGTCGACGCCGCGCTGGCGCTGCTCGCGCCGTACGTGCTCGACGCCGCCGCGCTGGCGCAGCTCGCGACCGTCGAGAACGTTCCGCCGGCGGTGCTCGCCGCGCTCCAGCCGCTCGCGGGCACGACGTTCGCAACCTATGCCGCGTTCCAAGCCGCGCTCGCCGGCGCGCTCGCGCCGAGCGACCTGACGACCTGGGGCCGGACGGTCGGCGAGTACGCGGCGCACGGCTTCGCGATGTACGCGGGCGCTCCGGTCGCCTACGGCGCCGCCATGCTGTCGTACGCGGCGAAATTCGAGCTGGTCGTGCAGGGCTACACGTTCGACCTCTCGCCGTACCGCTGGGACGCCTACCGCACGGTGCTGGTCTTCAAGTTCATCAAGGCGCCGCTGGGCGAGCTGGTCGCCGACGCCACCTCGTGGTCGCACGCGGCGGACTTCAACGGCTCGGTGACCGCGGTCCAGCAGCAGCTGGCGGCGATCGTGAGCGCGGGCAGCGACAGCGACCCGGACTTGCAGTATTTCCTCCAGACCGTCGTGGCCGACCCGAACTGGAACGGCGTGCTGGCGCTCAACGCGCGCGTGCCGCTCGACGGGCTGCCGCAGGAGATCGAAGGCCTGGCGGCCGGGATCGACGCGGCGCAGTTCGGCGCGCACCACGTCGGGGTGACGATCACGCCGGTCGTGCCCGACCCCGCGAACAAGAAGCTCAAGGCGCTGCCCAGCTCGGTCTTCGGCCTGATCGACTACGAGTCGCCCGATCATCTTGAGCGATCCCAGCTCGGCCTACGGCTTCAAGGTGCTCAAGCTGACGGTGCTGTTCGCCAACAGCGCGATCGTCGCGTTCGCCAGCAAGGCCGAGCTGCTCGCCAACCAGCTCTTCGGCGAGGCGGTCGCGCTGTCCGGCCCGTACGGCAACGTGCTCGACTTCACCGGCGCATACTTGAAGAACCCCGACGGCACGGGCTCCTACCTGTTCAGCAACAGCGACGTGAACGTGTTCGCGCTGCCGAGCAGCGCGGTCTTTGACCGGATCGTCGTCTCGCGCGCGCAGTTCGTCACCTTGAGCCCGGCATCGGGCGCGAACGTGAAGAACGTCTCGACCAAGTTCCTGTTCGCCGGGACGATCGGCTTCCAGCCGCTGCCCGGGTTCGACGTGCTCTCGTTCGGCACCGCGCCGGGCGCCACGCCGCCGGCGGGCTTGGCGTACAGCAACTTGTCGGTCGACATGGACTTCGACGTCGACATCCCGAGCTACAAGACGTTCCGCTTCGACATCGGGGCGCTGGCGTTCGACGTCGCGACCAGCCGCGCGCGGCCCGACAGCCTGTACGCGCACTTCCCGCTCAAGCTGACCGGCCTGGTCGGCGGCGGCGCCGACACGCGGCCCGACAAGGCCAACTACATGCCGGTCGACACGCCGCTCACCGGGGGCGGCGGCATCGGCGACAGCTGGTACGCGCTGACGTTCTCGCTCAACTTGGGCACGCCGGGGGCGCTCGCGGCGCAGATCGGCTTCGACGCCGGCTTCGTGGCGGCGTGGTCGCCCAGCGGTAAGGGCGCGCTCGACGCGTACGTCGGGCTGTCGATCCCGGGCGTGAAGGGCGGAAAGCGCTCGATCAGCCTGCAGGGCGTGCTCACGCTGGCGTTCGGCGACATCGGGTTCATCGTCAGCGGCACGAGCTACATCCTCGAGTTGCGCACGATCACGCTCTCGCTCTTGAGCCTGACGTTCCCGCCGACCGGCCAGACCAGCATCCTGCTGTTCGGCGATCCCAAGGGCAGCGACCGCGAGACGCTGGGCTGGTACGCGGGCTACGCCAAGAGCGCGGGCAACCAGCAGAAGACGACCAGCCCGCAATTGGCCGGCCTCGCGCCCGAGGTCGTGCAGTGGGCGCAGCGCGCGCGGCGCGACGTGGTCGCGCTGGCCGACATCCTGCCGTCCTGATCGGAAGAGCCACATGACCATCGACGCACTGCTCAAGGCGCTCCAGGACGGCGGCTACCTCACCAGCACCGCGCTCGCGCTGCCGGCGACGAACACGCTCGGCTCGAGCGCGATCGCCGCGCTGCTCGGCACGACCGCGTACTATCCCGACACGACGCTGCGCCTGACGCTCGACGGCAAGCCGGTGGCCGTCGTCGACGGCACGATCCCGCTGAGCGGCACGTTCGGGCAAGCGTTCCTGGGCACGACCAGCGCGCCCTCGACCGTCGTGTTCACCGTCGACCAGAGCGGCACGCCGCAGCTCACCCAGACGGTGACGCTGCCGGCGAACTGGACCTTCAAGAGCAGCTTCCCCGCGCTGGACGCGGACGCCGCGGTGAACGGCTTGGCGTTCGCGCCGGCGGCGTTCGTGCTCGCCAGCGCGGACGGCAGCGCCGCGGGCGGGCCGAGCGCGGGCCTGAACTTCGCCGGCACCGCCGCGCTGACGTCGGCGGCGCTGGCGAACCTGAAGTGGCTCTGGCCGAGCGGTACGAAGCTCGCGCTGAACGGGCCGGTCACGCTCCCGAGCGACGTCGCGACCGGGCTGCCCACCTTCGCGCTGGCCGGCGCGCCGGCCGCGACGACGATCGGCTACGGCACGGTCGGCATCGGCGCCGGGCTCACCGCGAGCGTCGTGCCGGCGGCGACCCCGCCCTCGACCGTCGGTATCGCTGCGACGCTCAACGCACCCGGCGTGCCGGCGCTGACCGTCAGCGGCACGCTCGACCCCGAGGCGTCGATTCTCGACTTGAGCGCGGGCACGATCGCGCACCCGCTCGCGAACGTCAACGATCTGGCCGCGCTGGCCGGCGGCACGGCGCTGGGCAACCTCATCCCGAGCCAGTTCCCGCTGGGCAACGAGCTCGGGCTGGTTCAGCTCGGCCTGTCGCTGCTGCTCTCGCCCACGACCGGGACGCTGGTCGGGCTGACGATGGGCGTCGGGCTGACCGGGATGACCTGGCAGCTCATCCCCAAGGTCCAGCTCAGCGACATCGTGGTGACGTTCTCGCTCGCGTTCCCGCTCGCCAGCCCGTCGCTGTCGGCGGCGATCGCGGCGGTGTTCGACATCGCGATCCCGGGCGACCCGCAGATCACGCTGGGGCTGCTGCTGCCCTCGCTGAGCTTCAGCGGCGCGCTGACCGCGGGCCAGATCGACGTCGTCTCGGCGGTCTCGTATTTCTTCGGCACGCCCGCGCCCTCGCTAGGCGACCCGCTCGCGATCACCGCGCTCGACTTCACGATCGACGCCTCGAACAGTCTCTACGCGCTCAACGCGACGGTCGATACCGACCTGACCCTGCAGCTGCCGCTGGGCAGCGATCTGGCCTTGCCGGCGCTGACGCTCGAGCAGATCGACCTCGCGCTGCGCCGCCAGACGACCGTGTTCTACGCGTCGCTGGGCGCCGCGCTGACGTTCCTGGGCGCGAACTGGACGGTCAGCGCCGACTACTCGGGCACCGGCGGCTGGGTGTTCGGCGCGCGGCTCACGCAGCCGTGGCCGCTGACCGACCTGATGGACGCGCTGCTGCCCAAGAGCTGGGCGCTGGCGATTCCGTCCGAGTTCAGCCTGCCGACGATCACGGCGCTGGGGTTCACCTACAACCTCGCGCCCAAGACGTTCAGCTTCAACGGCGGGATCGCGTGGACGCTCAAGTTGACCGACTCGCTGAGCTTCGACATCGACGGCCAGTTCGCGATCGCCTCGACGCGGCCCAGCCCGAGCGCCCCCGCGCAGTACGCGGGCCAAGTCCAGGGCCGGCTCTCGCTCGACGACATCACGCTCACCGTCACCTACGCCTTCCAGCCCAACAACAAGCGCTTCACCGTGATCTTCAAGGAGATCACCGGCATCTACGATACCAACAGCGCCAACCCGGCCGACGGGCCGTACGTGCGGATCGCGTTCGGCAACACCTCGGTCGGCGGCATCCTGGAGTTCCTGGTCGGCCTCGCCACCGGCGGCGCGGCGAAGCTGCCGTCGCCCTGGAACGTGCTGGACTCGATCAGCCTGGACGGCTTGCAGATCACGATCTACCTGAACACCAAGTCGATCGAGATCAGCTACCCGATCTCATTGGACCTCGGGTTCATCAAGATCAACAAGATCCAGTTCGGCTACAAGCGCCAGTACGGCCAGGGCAAGATCACGCTCGCGATCGACGCCAACTTCTTCGGCCAGGACTACAGCGGCGCCAACGCCCTCAAGTGGGACCCGGTCAACGAGTCGCCGCCCGCCGTGCCGGGCGCGGGCGCGGCGCTGTTCGACTTGCAGTACCTGGGCCTGGGCCAGCACGTCTCGCTGCGCAACGCGACGCAGCTCGACACCGTCGACAAGGTGATCGCCGCGCTCAAGAGCGCCCTCTACCCGATCCCCGATCCCAAGGGCAACCCGCTCGCGCAGCTTCCCGCGCTGGCCTTCGACAGCGGCAGCAACTGGCTGATCGGCGCGCAGTTCACGATCGCCGGCACGTTCTCGATGAGCCTGGTGTTCAACGATCCCAACGTGTACGGGCTGCTGATCCAGCTCGCCGGCACGAAGGCCGGCATCTTCGCCGGCCTGCGCTTCGAGATCTTGTACCGCAAGATCACCGACTCGATCGGCGTCTACCACATCGACCTCAAGCTGCCCGACGTCATGCGCCACCTGGAGTTCGGCCAGGTGTCGGTGACGCTGCCGATCGTGACGCTGGACATCTACACCAACGGCGACTTCCGGATCGACGTCGGCTTCCCGACCAGCCTGACCGACTTCTCGCGCTGCATCGCGGTCGAAGTGTTCCCGTTCATCGGGGTGGGCGGGTTCTACTTCGGCAAGCTCAGCGGCGAGACGTCCAACGCCGTGCCCAAGATCGACAACGGGCGCTTCGCCCCGGTGATCGTGTTCGGCCTGGCGCTGTTCGTCGGCTTCGGCAAGACGCTCTCGCTGGGCATCCTCTCGGGCGGCATCAGCATCACCGTGCAACGGCATCATCGAGGGCGTCTACGCCTCGTTCGAGCCGAGCGACAGAGAATCTGCCCAGCGCGACGTTCTTCCAGCTCACCGGCACCATCGCGGTGGTCGGCAAGGTCTGGGCGACGATCGACTTCGGCATCATCCAGGCCAGCGTCTCGCTGACCGTGTACGCCGCGATCACGCTGGCGTTCGAGACCTACGAGGCGATCCAGATCCAGATCGAAGCCGGCGTGCGCGTCAGCGTGAGCATCAAGATCATCTTTTTCACGATCCACTTCAGCTTCAACGCGACGATCCGCGAGTCGTTCACGATCGGCTCGCGCACCACGCCGCCCTGGCACGTCGTCAGCGGCGGCGGCACGACCGCCCTGTCGGGCACGAACGCGGTGGCCGGCACGCGCCGGCTGCGCGCGCAGCGCACCGCCGCGCGGCCGCGCCGCGGCCTGCTGCTCGCCCGCGAGCGCAGCCACCCGCGCCTGCGGGAACTGCGCGCGCGCGGCACGTTCTCGGCCTACGCCGCGGTCGCCGCATACGGCGCGGTCGCCGCGCGCACCGGATTCGCCGCCGCGCCCGACTCGATCGTGCTGTACGTGACGCCGGTGGTCACCAAAGCGCTGGCGAGCGATCTGACCAACCCCAACGACGTCCCGCCGACCAGCGGCGGCGGCACCGAAGTCGTCGCGATCAGCACGATGCTGATGATCCAGACCGCGATCGACCCGGCCGCGCGCACGCCCGAGGACGTGCTCATGGTCACGGCGGGCGCCGCGCCGAGCGGCTTCGGGCTGCTGCTGCAGCGCGTGCTGGGCTGGGCGATCGCGTCGCTGGGGACCGGCTTCCCGACCGTCACCGCCGACGAGCTGGACCAGATCGGCCAGGCCCTGGCCGACCCGGGCGCGTTCGACGCGCACTTCACGTCCGAGGCGATCGACGCGTTCCTGACCGCCAACGTCAGCTTCAGCCTGCAGGCGCGCCCGACCAGCGGCACGGTGACGAGCGTCGCGTTCTTCCCGATGGCGCCGGCGCTGACGCTCGCCACGCCCACCTACGCGTTCGACTTCGGCACCCAGCGCAAGATCAGCCCCACGGCGGAAGAAGACGTCGCGCGGTATTTCGCCCAGGCTCGCGCTGGACTACGCGAACGCCGTCGAGCGCAATCCCGACGGCACGCCGCAGGCCCTGCGCGCGGCGCCGGGCGGCGCGGACGAGACGATCGCGACGTTCTTGTTCCGGCGCTATTTCCTGATGCTCGCTCAGAGCGCGGTCAAGGCCGCGAGCGACCTGCTCGAACGCTACCCGTACGCCATTCCCGACCCGGCGAGCGCGACGCTCGCCGGTATCGCGGCCCAGTTCAGCAACGTCACCTTTCCCTACACCAGCCGGGACGGCGACACGCTGGCGAGCCTCGCGACCGAGTTCGACGCGCTGCCCGAGGCCATCCAGGCCGCCAACCCCGGGGTCGACTTCGCGCCCTTGGTCGCAGGCACGCCGCTCACGATCCCGGTCCAGGTGTTCGTCGAGTACGTCACCCGGCGGGGCGACACGTTCGCCTCGGTCGCCGACCAGTTCGGCACCACCGCCGCCGCGGTCGAAGCGGCCAATCCCGGCGTGGACCCCGCGCTGCCGCCCGGGACGCGCCTGCGCCTGGCGGTCGAGGTCACCCCGCACACGATCGTCGCGGCGAACGCGACCGTGCCGAACTTGCTGCGCCCGTGGGCGGCGGGCAACGGGCTGGTCGCGCAAGCTGGGCAGCCGCAGCAGCCGTCGCTGCGCGGCGTCACCTACCAGGTCAGCGAGGGCGACACGCTCGCCGGCGACGCGACGACCGGGATCGCGCAGCGCTTCGGCACCGACGCGACCGCGCTGCTGAACGACAACCTCGACGTGGCCGGCCTGTTCCGCACCGGCGCGGCGATCGGCTTTGGCACCATCGCGTACGCCGCGCGCAACGGCGACACGCTGCAGACGATCGCGACTTACTTCGGCTTCACCCCGCAGGCGCTGCTCGCCGCCAACTCGGCGCCGGAGATCGTGCTGCAGAAAGGCCAGACGCTGGTCATCCCCGGCCAGACCACGGCCTACACCGTGCAGCCGAACGACACGCTCGAGGCGATCGCCAAGGCCCAGAGCACGACGACCGAGCAGCTCCTCGATCCCCAACCTCGCGATCCTGGTGCAGCCGGCGGTGAGCGTCACGCTGCCCAATGTCGCGCACGTCGCCAAGGGCACGTTCACGGTGTCCTACGCGACGACCGACGGCGACACGCTCGACTCGATCGCGACCGATTTCTTCGGCACGGACGACGCCGCGCACACCGCGCTCATCCAGACCGCGAACCCGACCGTCACGTTCCCCGCCCCGGCCGGGACGGTGATCGGGTTCCCGTTCGCCGAGACGCCGGGCAACCTGCTGCGCTACTACGACGTGCCCCTCGCGACGCTGCTGTCCGCGGCGAACGTCGCCGATCCCAAGCTGCTCGCGCCGCGCGCCGTGCTGGCGATCCCGCCGGTCGAGCCGGCGATCACCGCGACCGACACGCTGGCCGGCCTGGCGCAGCGCTACAACCTCACCCTGGACGACCTGGCCGATCAGCTCGGCCCGGTCACGGGCTTGTTCCGCGACGCGAACAAGACCGACGGCGCGCCGCAGCTGACGATCCCGTACGTGCCGGCCATCGGCATCGACGACCTCGTCGCGCAGATCGGCGTCTCGGACAAGGCCAACCAGTCGGCCGCGATGGCCTCGCGCTTCCTGCTCAACGGCTTGCGCATTCCCGACCCGCGGGACCCGGCATTCCAAAAGAACCCGCAGGACCCCGGCCTCGCGACCTACCCGCTGCTGGCGCTGACCGGGCAAGAGTTCGCCGCGCCGACGGACGGCGCGGCCTACGCGCTCACGCTGACGAACTCCGGCGGCGCGGGCTGGCTGACCGTTCCATCCGACGGCCTGCCCGTGCCGCTGTCGGCCGACGAGCTGCAGCAGATCGCCGACTTCGGCAAGACCGCGTTCGCGCCGGGCGTGCACCGCTGCGAGCGCCTCGCGCTGTCGGCCGCGGTGCGCGACCAGCAGGCGCTGCAGACCGCGCTCCACTGGCAGGCCGGCGAGCTGCCGGCTCTCGGCACGTCGGCCTCGATCGTGGGCGAGCCGACGCTGTGGCCGCTGCCCGACGCGCTGCAGACCTCGGTCGCGCACGTCGCGCAGAGCGGCGTGCCCTACGAGCTGGTCGTCGTCACGCCCGACCCGACCGGCGGCTCGACCACCGCCGCGGTGAGCGCCGCGCGCTGGGCCACCACGGTCGACGTCACGATCGCCAAGATTCCCGCCAACGGCACCGACGCGGCCAACCTGGCCGGCACGTTCCTCGTGCTCGGGGCCGACCAGCTCGGCACCGAACGGCTGCTGGCGGTGATGAAGCAGCTCGCGAGCGACACGGCGACGCTGTACCTGCTCTACCCGCCCAACCCGACCGACGTCAACGGCAGCGGTTACGTGTCGGACGCGTTCGACGCGAGCGACCCGCGCGCCGAGGTGGTGCTGCTCAAGACGAACCTCTCGACGCTCAGCAACGGCACGCCTAAGTTCGGCGCGCAGCGCGCGGCGCGGGTCGCCCTGCGCGCATCCCAAGACGACTACAGCGCGAACCTCGACCCGAGCGAGAGCACGACCTTCGTCGAGCTGCTGTGGGAGTGCAGCGTGGTCCGCTCGGGCGGGTTCTACCTGAGCTATCGCGCGGCGGGCGGCGCGACGTTCCCCGACCGCATCTTCGGCGCCAACGGCGAGGCGACGCTCAAGCTCGTCGTGCTGTTCGGCTCGCAGGCGAGCGCGGCCGGCAGCCTGCTGCTGCCGCTCAACAACGCGGTGGTGCTGGGCGACAACGTCGACACCTCGCGCTCGACGCTCTACGCGCGCACGGCCGTGCGCGAGATCGTCGCGGGCGACACGCTGAACTCCGTCGCGGCGGCATTTCCGCTGCTGGCCCTGAACGCGGCGGCGGTCGCGACGGCCAACGCCGACGTGCGCAACCTGCTGCGGCCGGGCGCGACGATCGCGGTCAACGGCGCGAGCCAGCCGATCGCGCCGCTCGACACCTTCGCCTCGATCGGCGCGGCGGCCAAGCCGCCGGTCACCCCGGCCGCGCTGGGCACGGCCAACGCGACGGCCGACATCTTCCAGACCGGCGCGCTGATCCAGCCGCTGGCGGGCGAGCTGCGCGTCGAGGCGACGCAGCGGCCGGGCAACACCGGCTTCCTGGTCACGCGCGACGACCCGCAGCAGCCGGCGAACGCCGGGCGCGCCCAGGGCACGGCCGACGCGCAGAGCGAGGTGAACGCGCTCTTCAACTTACTGGGCTTCCACGTCGTCGGCAACACCTGGTTCGCGGGCAGCGGCGAAGGCCTGCCGGCCGGCCCGACCGACGATACGGCGGCGCTCGCGCAGTGGACGTACCGCCAGGCGCTCAACGCGGCGAGCTTCGCGCTGCCGGCCGCGCTGCGGCAGATCGTGCCGGACTGCGCGGCGCTGCCGCCGGCGGCGGAGAACCCGTACGCCGGCATCGCGGCCGGCGCCACGGTCGACCTGTCGCTCTCGTTCCGCGAGCTGGACGGCAACCGCAGCGCGTTCCCCGCGCTCACCCCGTCGCTGCGGATCGGCTACACCGATCAGCTGCTGGGCATCGCGCGCTGGCCGAGCACCGCGTGCGCGTACGAGTTCGACCCCGTCGGGGGCGGCGCGCAGCTGAACGTCGACTGGACGTTCAGCGCGCAGTCCTACCAGCCCACGGCGGGCGCGGACTTCCCCGCCACCCAGCAAAAGGCGCGCACCGACGCGGCCCGCGCGGCGGCGGCGTACTACCAGCTGCGCATGCCGGGCACCGGCGTCGCGCTGTCGACCTCGATCGCTTCGCTCGCCGGCGACGCGGAGGCGCTGTCCGCCACGATCAGGCTGTCGCTGCAGGACTACCTCGGCGCGGCGTACGTCTACCTGACCGCCGCGCAAAGCTTGCGCCAAGTCAGCGCCGCGACCGACGGCCAGACGCTCAACACGATCGCGGGCACCTTCGAGACGGCGCCCGGCACGCTCGCGCAAGCGAACGCCGCCGCCAAGCCGGCCGCGCTGTTCGCCAGCCCGTCGCTCTCGATCCCGCAGTACTACCGGGTCAACACGGGCGACACGCTGACGGCCATCGCGGCGGCGCTGCTGCCCAAGGGCACGCCGGCCGAACGGCTGGCCTTGATCGCGGCGATGGCCGCCGCGAACGCCGACCTGCCGCTGCACGCCGACACGGCGCTGGTGACGGCGCTGCGCAGCGTGACGGTGGTCGACGCGAACCTCGACCTGGCCAGCGTCGCGGCGCTCGCCGCCTCGCAGCACGCCGCGATCGGCGACCTCGGTCCCGTCGCCGGCTTCGCCGGCGCGAACACCGCCGCGACCCTCACCAAAGGCAACCTGCTGGCGTACGACGGCGCGCCGCCGCTGACCGTCGGCGACGCGCAGACGCTGGGCGACGCCGTCACGGCGTTCGCCGCGAGCGTGCCCGGTGCGAACGCGACCGGCGTCGCGCTCACCAACCAGTACGTGCAGTCGTTCTTCGCCGACGGCACGGTGCTGTCGCTGCCGAACTACGTGCTCCAGCCCGACGACACGCTGACCGGCGTGGCGGCGAGCATCGGCCCGCGCTCGCCCGGCAACCAGTCTCGCCGCAGTCCGGCTGCTGCTCGACAACGTCGACGTCGCGGACGTGTTCCCGGCCGGAACGACGCTGTTCTACGGCCTGACCACGTACGGCGCGCAGCCGGACGACACGCTGCAGAGCGTGGCCGACAGCTTCGCGATCACGGTCGAGGATCTCGGCGCGCGCAACGCGCTGGCGGGGCTGGCGAGCGGGCAGACGCTCGCGATCCCGTACCTGGTCGACACGCGCGACGTCGCGACCTCGACCTACCGCGCCGACGGGAGCGAGACGTTCGCCGGCATCGTGGCCAAGTTCGCGGCCTGGCAGTCCGACCCGAGCGCCGGTCTGGCCGCGTTCGTCACGCTGAACCGCTACGTGCCGGCGCTGTTCGACACCACCACGCCGATCGTGATCGGCACGACCAAGGTGACGCCGACGACGGCCTCGACCTTCGACCTGCTCGCCACCGAGTTCGGGCTGGACGTGCAGGCGTTCGCGACGAAGATCGCGGGCGAGGCCGGCCACGTGCGCAAGGACGCGACCGTGTACGCGGTCGCGATGACGACCATCGCCGGCGAGACGTTCGCCGCGGCGGCGGCGCGCTACAATGCGACCGTCACCGAGCTGGCCGACGCGAACGCGTCGGTGTACCAGCTGATCGCGCCCGGCGCGACGGTGAGCGCGGGCGGCTTCCAGGCCACGGTCGGCCAGGCCGACACGTTCACCTCGCTGGCGGCGCGGATCAACGCCGCCCGCACCGCCGCGGCGCCGCCGCTCCCGCCGACCGTCACCCCGGCCGACGTCGCCGCCGGCACCTGGAGCCCCGCGCTGAACGTCGGCGCGGCGACCCTGCTGCCGCCGGTGCGCGGGGCGAGCGCCACGGCCGCGGTCACGCCGCGCTACGACGCGCCGATCGCGCCGGTGCACGTCACCGCCACGCTCTCGCGCGACACCGGCCTGGTCGATCCCGAGTTCGCCGCCTCCAGCCCGGTCTGGACCGCCGCCACGCCGCTGACGGCCAAGCCGTTCGCGCCGGACGCCGTGAGCGACGACCCGCTGTTCTCGCTGCGCGCGTTCGCGACGCAGTTCGAAGCGGCGTTCCCCGGCTTCAAGCTCGCCACCGGGGCCGACGCGGACTACGCCGCCGGCGCCGAGCGCGCGGCTTGCGGCTCCGTCGTATCGACCCGGAGCCAGCGTCTCACCGCGACCGCCGCGCCGGCCGCGGCGGGCGATCCCGACCCGCTCTCCAACCGCCAGCTCTGGGCGGTCAACCTGGGCAAGAACGGGGCCGCGAGCGCGCGCTTCAACTACACGGTCGCGCGCGAGGACGTGCAGTTCTTCGCCATCCCGCCGCTCGCGACGTCGCTCTGGGACTCGGGCGACCTGACCGTGCAAAGCTACGTCAGCGGCACCGGCTTGACCGGCGGCAGCGTGCGGCGCTTCCGCTCCGCCGAGCCGGACCAGTGGGCGAGCACGTTCCTCGCCGCGCTCGACGGCCTGCTCGCGCCCGAGGTCACGGTCGCGCTGTACCGCTTCGACCCGGCCGCGTTCGCGAGCATCGTCGGCGCGAAGAACACTCTCGCCTCGGCGATCAAGACGGAATTGCTGCCGATCTTCGCGCTGCCGCAGGGTGCGGCGGTCGCCGATACCTCGCTGAGCAGCGCGCAGGAGGCGCTCTACCAGCAGCTGCTCGTCGAGCTGGGCTCGGCGTACGCGACCAACGTGCTGGTGCAGTACCCGTTCACGGTCGCGTCGGGCTGCACCGACCCCGACGTCGCGGCGCGGCTGTCGGGCAAACCGGTCGCCGCCGTGTACCGCACCGCCGCGAGCGGCGCGGTCGCGCCGGCCGACGTGGCGGCGGCGCTGGGCGTCAGCCTGGCCTACCTGGTCGGCAGCGGCGCGCCGCCGGCCGGCGGGGTGATCTCGGCGACGCCGTTCCTGGTCGGCATCGGCATCCCGACCTCGTTCGGCGGCCAGAGCTACACCACGACCAACGCCGACACGCTCGACTCGCTCGCGACCACGTACGCGCAATTGCTCGGGCACGGCGTCACCGTGCTCGAGCTGGTGAACGGGATCGACACCGGCGGGCAGGGCCTGCTGCGCAACGGCACGGCGATCAACGTGACCCGCACGGTCCGCCCGCTGCGCGCCGGCGCGACGCTGGCGAGCATCGCGGACTCGTGCGGCGGCACGGTGATCGAGCTGGCGCAAGCCAACAGCGGCGTGCCCAACGTGTTCGTGCCCGGCAGCGCGCTCGCGCTGCCCGGGCTGAAGGCCGGCACGGTGCCGAGCGACGGCTCGTTCGCGGGCGTCGCGCAGGCGCTGGGCGCGAGCCTGGTCGACCTCGCCACCGCGCTGTGGACCGCCGACGTCACCGGCAGCGGCGGCTACACGCTCGACACCGGCGCCAACACGGTGCTGACCGTGCTGCGCGTTCCGCCGCCGTACACGTTCACCACCGCCAAGCTGCCGCTGGCCCAGGGCAGCCAGTACGCGACCTTCCTGTTCGACGCCAAGGACGCGGCGCTCAACCGCGCCGTGTTCCTCGACCTCGACTACGCCATCACCGAGATGGAGTACGACATCGTCGAGGACCAGAACGCGCTGGGCGCCTACCAAGCCTCGTCCTGGCTGACCTTCGTGCTGGCGATCGAGCAGCCCGACCCGGCAGTCTTCCCCGACGACGCCTACCTCGGCCCGGTCGAGATCCCGCTCCCGCTGCGCGCCTATCCCGAACCGTTCGTGCTCGCGAACCCGGCCGCGATCTACACCAAGCCGCAGACCGCGCTCGGCGCCACCGACGACACGCTGTTCGAGTGGGCGTACGCGTTCGACGCGACCCGCACCATGGCCGCGCAGGACTCGGCCGAGCTGCACGTCGCGTTCAACGTCCCCGACGGCGCGAACAGCCCGGCCCCGATGATGCTCGCCACCCGCACCGCGCTGTTCGAGGCGCTGGCCGCGTTCGCGTACGTCTACCCCGACGTCGCCCGAGATCTCGACGAGCTGCGCCAGCCGGTCCCGAACGCGCCGGTGCTGAGCGGCGCGCTCTCCGCTTTCACCACCCTGATGAACGGCATCGTCACGGCCTGGAACGCCAAGACCGTGGCTCGGTTCGCGGCGATGGGCGGCGGCGATCTGTACCGCTACGGCATCCAGACGCTGGTGAACGAGACGACTCAGAACGAGTACGGCTACCTGCTGCTCGACGCGCTCGAAGGGCCGGCCGACTTCGCCTTCACGGTGCCGTCGTCGTGCGCGGCCGACCTGAACGCGGGCAAGCTGGACGCCGTGCGCCAGCCGTTCGCCGACGCGGGCTACCCGCTCTCGAACGGCGCGCTGCTGCAGCAGCCCTACACCTCGCCCTGGACGATCGTCGACACGGAGAACACGTTCACGCTCACCGCGAGCACGGCGGCGATCGTCGTCGCGCGCACCTTCCTGTGGCCGGCGCTCGGCACGCCGCAAACTCCGGCGCTGCCCGCGCGGCAGCTCGGCGCGAGCATGCTGTACACCTTCGCGCAGCCGATCGACCAGCCGGCGCAGCTGCACTTCGCGTTCGAGCGCGTGCAGGTGATCGGCAAGCAGAACGCGCTCGCGGGTCTGGCCGTCACGCGCAACGCCGACCTCGTTGCGAGCCGCCGGACGGCGGACGCGTTCGTGTACCAGACGCCGATGACGTCGTTCCCGAACCCCACCAACCCGTACAAGATCGTGAGCGACCAGGTCGATCTGACCGGCTACCTGGACGGAAAGCAGGGGCTGGCGAACGCGCTGAGCGGCTTCTTCGACACGGTCTTCGCCTCGCAGATCGCGGCCGGCTCGACCGGCACCCGGCAGATCTCGCTGACCGCGGTCTACGCCTACGCGCTGACGGATCGTGCCCACCGGCTCCGACCCGCTGGTGGTCAAGTTCCCGCTCGCGCTGGTGCCGCAGTACGACTACCCGGTCGCGAGCGGGACGAGCTTCGTGCAGCAGTTCGCGTCGTTCGTCGAGCAGCAGGCGGCCCTGGCCGGGATCACCGGCAACGCGGGCTGGTACGGGTTCGAGTTCACCGTCTACTCGTCGCTCGGCACGGGCACGGCGAACCGCCCGCTGCTGACCTTCGAGAACCTCGTCTACCCGCTCGCGAACGGCCCCTGATGCCGTCCCGGCGCGACTTCCTCGCGGCGGCCGCGCTGGGCGCGGCGCCGCCGGCGTTCCCCGACACGGGGCCGCTGCTGGCCGCGCCGCACCGGCACCGCATCGCGTTCGGGTTCACCCGCGTCGCCGACGGCGCGGGCTTGGGGCAGATGAAGAACGCGCTCAACGCCTACGAGTTCAGCCGCCGCGAGGGGCCCGGGACGGCGCACGTCCTGGGCGTGTTCTACGGCTCGGCGGTCGCGCTCGCGCTCGGCGACGCGGCCTGGCGCACGTACCGCATCGGGCGCGCGCTGCAGTTGCGCGGTGACGCAGTCAGCCGAACCGGCGCCGCCGCGCGCAACCCGTTCGCGCGCGGGACGCCCGATGCGTCGGTCGCGGATGCCGAGGACCCGCGCAGCGCGGCGCAAGACGCGTCGCTGGCCGGGCTCATGCGGCGCGGCGCGTCGTTCTTCGTCTGCAACAACGCGCTGACCGGGTTCGCGCGCGCGCTGGTCACCGACGCGGGCGTGCGCGAGCCGGTCGACCGCGTGCTCGGCGCGCTGCGCGCGGCGCTGCTGCCCGGCACGGTGCTGGTCCCGGCCGGCGTCGCCGCGCTGGCCGACGCGCAAGAAGCGCGCTACGCCTACGTCGCGGTCTGACGCAGCGCGTCGAACGACGCGTCGACCAGCGAGGCGTAGTCGGCGCCGAAGGCGTCGATGCGCAGGTCGAACGGGTCGCCGCCGGCGGTGGTCGCGTGCAGTTTGGCGACGCCGTTGGGAATCGCGGGCGTGAGCCAGAGCGTCATCGTGCGGAGCGCCTGTTTCCCGCCGCCGTCGAAGGCCAGCGCCACCCGCCGGGTGGTGAAGCTGCCGCTTGCGCATCACGACGGTCTCGCTCCCGACGTCGGTCACGCGCGCCGGGTGGGGCGAGTACAGGTTGTCCTCGTCGAGCAGCCAGAGCCTGTCGGCGGGCGTGGCGTTCACCAGCAGGAACGTCGTGCCGGCTTTCATCACGTAGCGCGAGATGTCGTGCGGCTGGAGCAGGCCGCCGTAGCGCGCGCTCGTGAGGTAGCCCTTCTTGACCGTGTTCGGATTGCAGGCCGCCTCGTCGCTGCCGATCTGCGTTTCGATGAAGGCCAGTTTGCCCAGCGACGTGCGGTCCGCGCCGTAACCGATCTTCTTGAGGTAGCGCACGCCCGAGCCCATCACGTACTGCACCCAGGCCCGCGGCGCGACCGGCGGCACCGTCGCGAGCAGCGCGTCGAGCGTCGTGCGCGAACCGACCGCCGGAACGGTGAGCATGCTTGCGGCCGTGGTGAAGCGGAGGTCCGCGCCGAGCGCGGGCACCGCGGTGGCAGCGGATAGGCCCGCTAGGCCGGCGCTGAACGCGGCGCGCTTCACGACGCGATGAGCGCGAGGTCGCGCTCGAGGTCGGCGGGGGCGATCGGGCCGTGCACGACGGCGCGCACCACGCCGGTGCGGTCGACGAAGTACGAGTCGGGCAGCGAGCCGGCGCCGTAGCTGACGGCCATCTGGCCGCGGTCGAGCGCGACCGGGAACGCGATCTTCATCTCGGCGATGAAACGGCGC
Source organism: Vulcanimicrobiota bacterium (assembly GCA_963784655.1). Lineage (GTDB taxonomy): Bacteria > Vulcanimicrobiota > Vulcanimicrobiia > Vulcanimicrobiales > Vulcanimicrobiaceae > Vulcanimicrobium. The sequence continues at coordinate 308,209 of CAWASO010000024.1, read as the reverse complement.
GCGGCGGCGGTCGGTTCTTGCGCGTCCACGCCCAGGAAGCCGACCCGGTCGCCGTAGCGCGCGTGCGCCGCGACGATCGCCGGCAGCTCGGTCCGGCACGGCGGGCACCAGCTCGCGAAGACGTTGATGTAGAGCGGCCGGCCGCGGAAGCGCTCGAGCGTGACCGGCGCGCCGCGCAGGTCGGCCAGCCGAAAGGCGGGCGCTCGTTTGCCGGCTGTCAGCGACACCGCTCGCGCCGGCCGGCGCGGCGAGGGCGAGCAGCGCGATCCCGAGCGTCACGGCGCGCCAGGCCCGCCTCGGCGTTGTCATCGTCACCTGGACTTACCCCGTGTCCGGCGCTCCCCTGCTCGCTGAGCGCTAGGCGCGCGGGGCGCGCGCGCGAATGAAAGCCGCGATGGCGACGAGCTCCGCGCAGTTCGATGCCGGCGGAGCGCAGCTCTTCGACGGGATCGCGGCCGCGCTCAACCAGCCCGACCTCGACGCGGCGCTGCGCGACGTGCTGGCGCGTGGTCGTCGCCGGGCTCGGGCTGGCGTCGGGCTGGATCTGGCTGCTCGAACCCAGCAGCGACCGCTTCTACCTGGCGGCGGCGCACCGGCTGCCGCCGGCGCTGGCGCAACCGGTCGAGATGACCGGCGAGCCGTGCTGGTGCATGGAGTCGTTTCGCGACGGCGACTTCGTCTCGCGCAACCTCGACGTGATCTCGTGCTCGCGGCTGCGGCGCGCGCTGCGCGCCGGGCGCGGCGCCGACACGCTGGGGCTGCAGGCGCACGCCTCGATCGCGCTGCGCTTCGGCCGGACGAGCCTGGGCCTGCTCAACGTCTGCCCGTTGCCGGGCACGGAACTGCCGCCCGCGGCGCTCACCACGCTGGCCGCCGCGGGGGCGCAGATCGGCCTCGCCGTCGAACGCGCGCGGCTGGCCGGGCAGGCGATCGAAGCGGCGCGCATCGACGAGCGCGCGCGGCTGGCGCGCGACCTGCACGACACGGTCACCCAGGACCTCGTCGCGATCGCGCTCCAGCTCGAGGCGGCGCTGAACGAGTCGCCCTCGCCGCGCGCGCGGGCGGCGCTGGAGAGCGCGCTGGGCGTCGCGCGCCGCTCGATCGAGAGCGCGCGCGGCGCGCTGCTCGCGCTGCGCTCGGGGATTCTGGGCCGCGGCGGTCTGGCCGCGGCGCTGGCTTCGCTGGCGCACGATTTCACTTCCGAGACGGGCGTGACGGCGCAGGTGCGCATCGATCCGCATGCCGCGCTCGGCGCCGAAGCGGAAGAAGAGCTGTTCCGCATCGCGGCCGAGGCGCTGAGCAACGTGCGCAAGCACGCCCGCGCGCACGACGTCCGGCTCGAGCTGGCGCTCGCGCCCGGCGAGCCGACGCCCCACGGCGGCGCCGGGCGGGTTGACGCTCACCGTGCGCGACGACGGCGCCGGCTTCGACGCGGAGCGCCCGCCGGGCGGCGGTTTCGGCCTAGAGAGCATGCGCGAGCGCGCGCACGCGGTCGGGCGGCGAGCTGACGGTGACGTCGGCGCCCGGCGCGGGGACGACCGTGACGGTCAGCGTGCCGGAGCGGCGGCGATGATCCGGGTGGCGATCGTCGACGATCACCCGGTCGTGCGCGACGGCGATCGCGGCGAACTTGAACGCGTCGGGCCGGATCGAGGTGAGCGGCGCGGTCGGCAGCATCGCCGAGGCGCTCGCGCTCCCGGTCGCGCCGGACGTGGTCGTGCTCGACGCGGAACTGGCCGGCGAGGACGGCATCGCGGCGATCCCGGCGCTCAAAGCGGGCCACGCCGGCGCGCGCGTGGTCGTGTTCACCGCCCACGCGGGCGAAGAGCGGATCGCGCTGGCGTTCGCGCGCGGGGCGGATTCGTACGTGCTCAAGGGCACGCCCAGCGCGGAGCTGATCGAGACGATCGTCGCGGTCGCCGACGGCCGCACGCGGCTCTCGCGCGAGGTCGAGTCGCAGCTCGCGCTCTCGGCGGTGCGCCAAGCGCGCGGCGAGCACCTGACCCGGCGCGAGCGCGAGATCCTGGCCCTGGTCGCCGCCGGCCTGGCCAACCGCGACATCGCCGCGCGCCTGAACATCGCCGAGCGAACGGTGAAGTTCCACCTGACCGCGATCCTGGCTCGGCTGGGCGCGAAGAACCGCAGCCAAGCGCTGGCGGTCGCCCGCAGCCGCGGGCTGCTCTGACGCCGAGCGGACCGGAATAGACTCACAGCACGACCTGGACCTTCGTCCAGGTCCACCGCTGGACCGGCGCGCGGCGCGGCAGGGCGGCGCACGAACGCTACCATCGGGGCATGGCATACGCACAATGGTTCGAACGGGGACACGTGGCGATCGTGACCGGCGCATCGCGCGGCTTCGGGCGCGCGGTCGCCGGCGAGCTCGCGCGGCTGGGACTCAAGCTGATCATCGACGGCCGCGACGAGGCGGCGCTGCTGCAGGCGCGCGACGAGCTCGCCCGCGACACCGAGGTCGTCGCGCTGCGCGGCGACGTCGGCGACGGCGAACACGTCCACGCGCTGGTGCGCGAGGCCGAGCGGCGCTTCGGCCGGCTCGACCTGATCGTCAACAACGCCTCGACCATCGGCCGCGCGCCGCTGCCGCGGCTGGACGAGCTGTCGCCGGTGGTGTTCGACCGCATCTTCACGACCAACGTCTACGCGCCGCTGCACCTGATCCAGCACGCGCTCCCGCTGCTGCGCCGCGACGGCGGCGGCACGGTGGTCAACCTCAGCTCGGACGCGGCGGTCAACGCCTACGAGGGCTGGGGCGGCTACGGCGCCTCCAAAGCCGCGCTCGACCACCTCTCGCGCGTGCTGGCGCTGGAGCTCCACGGCAGCGGCGTCAGCGTCATCGCGGCCGATCCGGGCGACATGGACACCGAGCTGCACGCGCAAGCCGTACCGGATGCCGACCGCGCCGGGCTGGCGAAGCCGGAGTCCGTCGCACCCGCGCTGCTGGAAGTCATCGCATCGGAGCGGCCATCGTTCGTGCGGGTGGAACTGCAATCGCTGCACGTCGCGACCGAGTCGTCTGACGAGCGCGAACCGCAGGCCGTCGTGGAAGCGCGCGCATGAGCGTGGCGTTCAGCCTGCCCGAGCGGCTCGAAGCCTCCACCCCGCCCGAGCTGCGCGGCCTCGCGCGCGACGGCGTTCGCATGCTCGTGACCGAGCGCCGCAGCGGTGCGAACCGCGACGCCGCCTTCACCGATCTGCCCGACTTGCTCTCGCCCGGCGACGTGCTCGTGGTGAACGACTCGGCCACGCTCGCGGCGGCGCTGACCGCCCGCGACGCGGCCGGTGCGGAACTCGCGCTCCACGTCTCGACCCCGATCCACGCCGGGCTCTGGCTCGTCGAACCGCGCGCGACCGCACCGGCCGTTACGTCGCCCGGAGATGCGTTCACGCTGGCGGACGGCTCGCGCCTGGTGCTGCTCGCCCCGTACGACCGCGCCGCACCGCGCCTGTGGTACGCGCTGTTCGAGTCCGAGACGCCGGTGGAGCAGTTGCTGGCCCGGTACGGCCGGCCGATCCGCTACCGCTACGCGCGAGCCGACCTCGACATCGCGTATTACCAGACCGTGTTCGCGCGGCGCCCCGGTTCGGCCGAGATGCCGTCCGCCGGCCGCCCGTTCACGCCGCGCGTGCTCGAGCGCCTCTCGGCCGCCGGCGTGCGGATCGCCGCGCTGACCCTGCACTGCGGCGTGTCGAGCCTCGAGCGGCAAGAGCGCCCGCTGCCCGAGCGCTACGAGGTGCCGGCCGAAACGGCCGCCGCCGTCAATGACGCGCTCGCCGCCGGCAAGCGCGCGATCGCGATCGGCACGACGGTCGTGCGCGCGCTAGAAACCGCCGTCGACGGCGCGGGCCGCGTCGTCGCCTCCGCCGGCTGGACGGAACGCATCGTGACGCCCGCCGACCCGCCCCGCGTGGTCACCGGCCTGCTGACGGGCTTGCACGAGCCGCGCGCGAGCCACCTCGACCTGCTGCGCGCCTTCGTGGCCGAACCCGTCCTCGCGGCGGCATACGACCACGCGCTCGAAGCGGGCTACCTCTGGCACGAGTTCGGCGACGTGCACTTCATCGCGTGACGCTCGCGCGCCCAGCCGAACGAAAAGGACCGCCGTTACCGGCGGTCCTTTGGGGTTACGGGTCGGCGCGCTCAACTCATCGCGCCGGCCGGAACGGGTTCGCGCACGGGCTCGGGCGCAGGCTGGTGTTCCGCGACGAACGCCGCGACCGTGTCGGCCAAGCCTTCGTCGAAGTACATGCTGAAGTGGTCGCCGCCGGGGATGTCCATGAAGCGCGAATCCTCGATCCGGTCGGCGACCTCGCGCGAGGCGAGGTGGTGCGCGACGACGTCGCCCTGGGCGGTCACCACCAGGCTCGGGACGTCGACCGCGCCGGCTTGCAGCTCGTCGCCGCGGAAGTGCTGCACGAACAGGCTGGCGTAGCGGTAGAGCGCTTCGGGGTTGCGGAACGGGGCGCTGGTGAGGTGCAGCAGGAACGGGTCGACGCCGTCCATGATGCTGTAGAGCTGCTTCTGGTCGCCGCTGCTCGCGCCGCTGTCGCCGTTGCCGTAGATCAGGCGGACGTACATCTCGGCCCGGCGCCGGTCGACCGCGATCTTCTCCGAGATCGAGAGCAGCGAGGCCAGGAAGTCGGTGCGCGGCACGCTGGGCGTCATGCAGTAGGTGCCGTTGATCAGCACCAGGCTCGCCGCGCGCTCGGGGAACGAGCGGGCGAAGTCGAGTGCGACCTGGGCGCCCGAGCACCACGACACGATCTGGGCCTGCTCGACCCCGAAGTGGTCCATCACCCGCGCCATGTCCTGGTGGTGCAGCGACGCGCTGCACGCGTTCGAGTCGAACGCGACGGTGGTGTTGGGGATGAAGCGCGACTCCCAGGTGATGACCCGGAAGCGCTGCGCGAGGCGCTTGCCCATCGGCTGCCAGAAATCGACCGGCATGCCGTAGGCGTTGGCCAGCACCACCACCGGCGCGTCGGCCGGGCCGGCGTAGTAGGCGCTCAGCGGCACGCCGTCCGCGCCGCGCACCGGCTCGAGCTTGAACAGGCGCTGTTCGGAGCGGCGCGCGAGCGAGCGGAACTGCGCCATCACGTAGGCTTCGATGTCGGACCGGGTGACGCCGTTGACGTGCGCCAGCGTGCGCTTGAAGTACTTCTGGTTGTAGAAATAGCCGCCGTAGAAGTCCATGTGCTTGTCGAGCAGCAGCTCCAGCGGCGAGCGCTCCGCGGGCTCTTTCTCGATGTGCATCAGCGGCACGCCGGCCTGGTCGCAGATCGCCTTGACGATCGCCGAGAGCGGCTGCTCCTGGGTGGCGGTGACGTTGTAGTACGGTCCGGCCGGGAACTCGTCGCGCTCGAGCATCAGCATGTCGCGCACGGTCTGGTCGACCGGGATGAAGCTGATCGTGCAGTCCGGGTCGCCGCGCAGCGTGATCGAGGCCTTGGACTCGTTCATGACGTCGCGCAGGCGGTAGATCTCGCGCGCCAGGCCGTAGAGCCCGGTGTTGCTGCCGCCGGTGCGGTGGGTCGCGACCGGTCCGACCACCGCGGCCGGGCGGACGACGCGCAGGTCGAGCCCGTACTCGGCGGTCAGCCGGACGGCGTTGTGCTCGGCGATGCACTTGGTCTCTTCGTAGACGTTGTTGAACGGGCCGGCGAGCGGGTGCAGCACCTCGTGCACGTCGCCCCCGACCCGGCCGCACGTGTAGGCGGTCGAGACGTAGACGAAGCGCTTCGCGCCGATGCGCGCCGCCAGCTTGATCGCCTCGCGGCAGCCGCCGATGTTGGTGGCCTCGATGTCGCTGCGGTAGCGCTCCGAGAAGCGCAGGCTCGAGGCGAAGTGCCAGACCTCGTCGACGTGCGCGTCCCGCAGGCCGGCGACGTCCGCGTCGCTCAGGCCCAGGCTCGGCTGGGTGATGTCGCCGGCGAGCGTCTCGACCTTCTGCGCGACCAGCTCGGACTCGAGCGGAATGTTGTACGAGGCCGCCGCGAGCTTGAGCGCGTCGAACAGCCGCTCGTGCGAGTGGGCGGGCGACGAGCCGCGCACGATCGCCAGGAAGCGGGCGTCGCCGTGCATGCGCCAGAGCAGGTAGTGGCTGCCCAGGAATCCCGTCGCGCCGGTGATGACGATCGTCTTGCGCGGGCAGGACATCGCAAGCGCAGGCAAATCGTTGGTGTTGCGAGGGGCGTTCTGCGGTGCTGACACGAGCGATGACTCCTTGTGGCGCGCGCTGCGCCGGGTGAACTTCTTAAGAACGGGTGCCGGCGAGGACCGTGGTCGCGCCGGCGGAGAGGGCGACGGGCGCGACGTTGCGCAGACCCGCCTCGTGCATCAGTTGCGTCATGTCGCCGACCGAGTAGCTGCGCCCACCGTCCCACAGCGCGTAGGCCGAGAGGTTGTGCAGCGTGCTGAACAGCGGGCCGGTCTTGTTCTCGTCGAGGAAGTGGCCGTGCACCAGCACCCGCCCGCCGGGCACGAGCGCGGCGATCCCGCGCTTGAGCATCGAGCGGCAGACCTCGGGCGATTCCTGGTGCAGCACGTTGGAGAACAGGATGGCGTCGGCGCCCGAGCCGAAGCCGTCGCGCTGGTAGTCGACCGGGCCGACGTCGATGCGCCCGTTCAGGCCGTGCTCGGCGATGATCCGGCGCGCGAAGGGCAGCACCGGCTCGAGGTCGAGCAGGGTGACGCGCAGCGCGGGGTTGGCCTGCGCGAGCGCGATCGCGTACGTGCCGGCGCCGCCGCCGACGTCGATCAGGCGCGCGCCGCCGGATAGATCGATCGCGCGCGCCAAGTCGGCGCTGGTGCGGCGGGCATACTCGTGCATGCCCAGGATGAAGTCCTCGACGTAGGCCGGGTCTTCGCCCAGCCGCAGCGCCTGCGACTCGACCGGCTTGCCGGTTCGAATCGCATCGCCCAGGCGGGCCCACGGCTCCGTCCAGCGGCCCATCACCCGCACCCAGTGGATCAGCGACTCGGGCGAGGCCGTGGTGAGGAAGCGTTTGGCCTGGTCGGAGTTGGCGTACGCGTCGTCGGTCTTGCGCAGCAGGCCCAGCGCCACCCCGGCGTTGAGCAGCCCTTCGAGCGCGCGCGGGTCGGCGCCCAGCTCGGCCGCGAGCTCGTCCGCCGGGCGCGGCCCGCCGGCCAGCGCGTCGAACACGCGAAACTCGGCCAGCACGTAGAGCGGCTGAGCGTTCCAGTAGCCGAACGCGAGCTGCGTCAGCCGGCCGAAGGCCAGGTCCATCATCGCGCGACCACCGGGGCGCCGGCCGCGCGGTACTCGGCCACGAACTCGCGCACGATCTCGGCCGCCGGCCGCACGCCGCTCACCGCCTCGCACGAGGTGCCGCAGTAGAGCGCCATCTGCTCGACCGCGCCGCTGGTCTCGCTGGTCGGAACCGCCGCGCTGTAGCGGAAGATCGGCTGCCGGCCGCCGTAGATGCTGGTGGTCGCGATCGGGCTCGACGGCAAGCGCCGCTCGCGCAGCTCGGCCGGCAGGCCGGTGACGCGGTGGCGGCGGCGCGGCCAGCCGATCTCGAACACCTCGGCGATCTCGGTGTCGCGCGCGTGCGAGCGGACGACGGCGGCCTTGTAGGCCGGGTGCGCGTTGGAGTCCGCCGCGGCGACGAAGCGCGTGCCCAGGCAGCAGCCCTCGAAGCCCAGCGGCTCGAGCCGGGCCAGATCGGCCCCGCTGCCGATCCCGCCGGCCGCGAACAGCGGTACGCCGACGCGGGCCCGGACGAGAGCGCCGATCTCGGCTATGCCTTGCGTGCCCAGCAGGTGCCCACCGGCCTCCGTGCCCTGCACGACGAGCGCGGCCGCACCGAGCTCGACCGCCTGCAGCGCATCGAGCAGCGTCCCGATCTGCACGATCATCGGAACGCCGGCGGCGCGCACCAGCTCGGCCACCGCCGGTGACGGCAAGCCGAAGAAGCTGACGAACGACAGCCGCGTGGCCGCGCCGAGCGCCGCGCGCAGGTTCGCCTGCAGCTCGGGCTCGCCGATCACCTCGGGCACGAAGTTGATGCCGTAGGCGCGCGCGGTCAGGCGCTCCGTCTGCGCGATCAGCTCGGCGATGCGCGGCGGCGGCGCCTTGTACAGGCCCAGCGTTCCGGCGCAGCCGGCGTCGGCGACGGCCGCGACGAGCCTGGGGCCCGCGACGCCGCCCATGCCGGCCAGCATCAGCGGGAAGTCGAGCCCCAGCCGCTCACACAGCGACGGGCTGGGCACTGAATGCACGTTCGAGCTGGGCGCAGATGAGCTCGGAGTCGGAACCGAAGTGGTCGGTGAGGGCGTGCAGCCAGCGCTCCAGGCCGAACGCCACGCAGCTGCTGTGGGTGAACTCGCCCGCGCCGTCGCGGATGCCGCAGCGCTCGCCGAAGAAGTTGCGGTGGTAGTTCACCGATGCGATCGCGACCTTGCCGCCGTACACGAACTCTTCCTTGACCGGAAAGAGCGTCTGCATCTTGGCGCGCGAGGAGTTGCGGTCGAAGAAAGGGTCGGTCGCGGTCTGGATCGCGAGCGGCAGGCCGAGCTTCGCGGCGAACGCCTCCAGCCGGGCGCGGAACGCCTTGAGGTGGGCCTGGGTCGCGTCCTTGTCGCCCACGCACACGATCTCGCGCATCTGGAACGCCCACAGGCGCTCCAGGCCGACGTACTCGGCCTCGTTGCGGCAGCAGCGCGCGACCGTCGTCACGTAGACCGGCTCGGGCTGGACCGTGTTCTGCAGGCTGAAGTAGATGTTGTAGCAGGCCGCCGAGGGGATGACGTAGCCGGCGTCCTTCATGTGCGCGGTGGGCACTGTCTCGAGCGCGCCGCTGGTGGCGTACTCCGGCGCCAGCACGTCCTCTTTGATGCCGGTCGCGACCACGGCCAGGTGCGGAAAGTTCTGGAAGTAGTCGATCCGGCTGAGGTCGTTGACCTTCATCAGCACCGGGTAGGCGTACTCGGGTGCGTTGCAGCCCTGCGCCCAGCTGACGATTCCGCGCTCCAGGGTGCGCAGGATCGCGACGCTGCCCGGATCGAGCGTGGCTAGACCGTTGTCGACGTGATACATCCGACCTCCGTTGAAAGTGAAGCGGCGCGCTCAGCCGAGCTTGACGAGGAACTTCTCGCGGATGCGCCTGAGCGTGCGGAAGTCGTCGACGTTGATCGTGTCGATCGGGATCGGTTCGCCGACCAGCTCTTCGATCATGAAGATGAAGTTGAGGAAGCCCAGCGAGTCGACGACGCGCTGATCGATCAAATCGACGTCCGGCCCTAGCTCCGTGCCCTCGGGCGCGTTCTGGCGCAGGAAGTCCACCAGAACGCTTTCCGCGGACTCGACGGTCATGGTCACACTCACACGTCCACCTGTTTGGAAAGGATGCCTTGCTTGAGGAGAAACGACACCGGCCGCTGCATGAGCTTGGCGTGGAAGGCCTTGCGGGCCGGGTCGGCCAGGAGCGAGCGCCGCAGCGCGTAGGCGTTGAGCGGCAGCTCGGCGTCGCGATAGACTTGTGGGTCGTAGAGCGACTGAACGCTCACCGCGAGGTAGCGGGCGACGTAGTCCTCGACCTCGCGCACCTGCTCGGCCGTGCCCTTGGCGCGCAGCTCTTCGTGGAGCACCGTGACGATGTTGCGGCCGAACGCGATGTGGCGCGACTCGTCGCGGTGGTGCATGTTGTTGATCTCGCGGATGAACGGGTGCAGCGCCTCGTCCTTGCCGATCGCGACGTTGAAGTAGTCGACGATCTCCTCGAAGATCTGGATGCGCGCGAAGGCCAGCACGTTGGCGACCAGCGGGTCGGTGATGGCCGAGGTCTTGAGCGAGCGGTCGGGATAGATCTTGCCGTAGCGCCGGCAGAACTCGGCGAAGTACCACATGTGCTCGTTCTCCTCGCCCAAGAAATGGTGGAAGAACGGCGACACGGTCTCGTGCCCCGGGGTGTGGATGCGGTTGACGACCTCGCCGATCAGCTCGCGGATCCCGTGGATGTTCAAGCTGTAGAAGTGCAAGCTCTCCCAGCGGCTCAAGCGCATCAGGTCGGCTTCCGAAAGCTCCGTTTCGGCCTGCGTTCCGTGCACGGTGAGCAGCTCGCGGTTCATCCAGAACGCGTCTTGGGGCAAGCTCTCGGGCCACTTGAAGTATTCGTACGGGTTGAAACGATCCGCTACGGACCGAGCGGAAAGCCGCGCAACGAGCGGCTCCAAGCGGTCTTCCACGCTACTGTCGATCGACGTCATCGCATTCGCCTCACGTTAGATTGACACCCTAGCTACACCGCACGATCACCAAACCTACACCCGTCACTCTGCCAGGATTACACTAACCGCGGTTCGGAACTATGTCAATACGGATTTCACTATCCTGAAATTTAGCTTTGATTTCAGTATTTGAAAGACGGGAACGCGGCGCCGTGATGCGTCGTCCGCGCCGTCAAATACCCTTGCTCCGTGCGCGTGAAATCGTTTCACTTCACTGTGACAGCGATCTCACAGGGAACACATCCGCACGATGTGCGCGAAGGCGTGCACTCGCTCGAATCGAGAAGTAACCGGGAAACATGGTGAGACTGTAATGAGCCCGGCCGTTGCGGCCGCGCTGTTCGGCGCCGGCTTGCTGGGCGGGGCCGCGAACGCCATCGCCGGCGGGGGGACGTTCTTCACCTTTCCGGTCCTGTTGGCGGCCGGTCTGCCGCCGGTCGTCGCGACCGCCTCCAACGCGGTCGCGATCTGGCCGGGGCACGCCTTCGGCGCGCTCGGCTACCGGCGCGAGATCGGCGGGCTGGGCCGGCGCGTGCCGGCGAGCTGCGCTGTCGCGCTGCTGGGCGGGGCGCTCGGCGCCGGGTTGCTGATCCGGCTCGGCGATGCGGTGCTGCGCCCGCTGATTCCCTGGCTGCTGCTGGTCGCAACCTTGCTCTTCGCCTTCAGCGGGCCGCTGCGGGCGCGGCTGGGCGCGGCCCGCGGGGCGGCGCTGCCCGGGGCGGTGCTCGCGTTCGAGTTCGCCGTCGCGCTCTACGGCGGCTACTTCGGGGCGGGCCTGGGGGTGCTGATGATGGCGGCACTGCTGCTGACCGGCATGACCGACGTGCAGCAGGTGAACGGGCTCAAGAACGTGCTGGCCACGCTGGTCACCGGCGTCTCGCTGGTGGTCTTCCTGAGCGCGAGCGCGGTGGCGTGGCCGCAGACGCTGGCCGTCATGGCCGGCGCGGTGGCCGGCGGCCTGCTCGGCGCGGCCGCCGCCCGCCACGTCTCGGCCGTCTGGCTGCAGCGCACGGTCAGCGTCGTCGGGCTGACCCTGTCGGCCTATTACTTCGTGCGCATCTACCTCTAGCGCTCGCGCTACAGCAGTTTGGTCAGGTTCGCCGCGAACTCGGCGACGGTTTTCTTCGCCACGCCCTCGATCAGGCGGCCGCCGACCGTCGCGATGATGCCGCTGATCTGGGCGTCGGTGTGCAGCGCGACGTGGGTCTTGCCGCCGGTGTCGGTCGCGGTCGAGACGATCTTGGCTTTCACGCCGCCGCGCCCGCGCAGCTCGTTGCCGCTCACGTTCAGCGTCGCGGTGTGGGTGGCGTCGTCGAGCGACTCGACCACGATCGTCGCGCCGTAGCTGACCGCCACCGGGCCGACCTTGATCGACACTTTCGCTTTGTACGTCTTCGCGTCGACGATCTCGGTGATCGCCGCGTTGGGGATGCACGTCGCGACGCGCGGCACGTCGCACAGCACCGCCCACACCTGGTCGACCGGCGCGTCGACGTCGAAGCCGTCGTCGATGATCACAGCGCAACCGTATCGCGAGAGTTGTGCACGGGCAAGGTTCCTTCGCTCAAGCGTCCGCCGCCGCGCCGCTCGCGCAGGGCGATGATCTCGGCGACGATCGAGATCGCCGTCTCCTCGGGGGTGCGCGCGCCGATGTCCAGCCCGACCGGGGCGCTGATGCGCGCGATGTCGGCCTCGGCCACGCCCGCTTCGCGCAGGGCCGCGATGCGATTGGCGTGCGTGCGGCGGCTGCCCATCGCGCCGATGTAGCCGGCGTTGCTGCGCAGGGCGATCTGCAGGATCGGGATGTCGAACTTCACGTCGTGGGTCAGCACGATCAGCGCGGTGCGCTCGTCGACCGGCGCGTCGGCCAAGAACTCGTCGGGCCACTGGACGACGATCCGGTCGGCGTCGGGGATGCGCTGCTTGGTGGCGAACACCGGGCGCGCGTCGATCACGGTCACCGTGTAGCCGAGGTACTTGCCGATCCGCGCCATCGCGCGCGAGAAGTCGATCGCGCCGAAGACGTACATCTGCGGCTTGGGCGCGTAGGCGGCGACGAACAGCCGCACGTCCATGCCGACCGGCTCGCCGTCCTCGCCCAGGGTGCGGATCGCGTTCTCGCCGACCGCGAGCAGCGCGCGCGCCTCGCCCGCCGCGCCCGCGTTGAGGCCCGGCGTGCCGAGGTCGCCCAGCACCTCGTCGCCCAGCACGAGCAGCTTCGCGCCCGCTTGGGCGCCGTCCAGGCGGGTCACCAGCGCGACCGGCGTGTCGGTGCGCAAGGCGTGCGCGAGCCGCTCGAAGATCACCAGTCCAGCCGCTCCACGAAGACGTGGATCGTGCCGCCGCAGGTCAGCCCGACCGCGATCGCCTCGTCGTCGCTGATGCCGTAGGTCACCAGGCGCGGGCGCCCGCTCGCGATCGCGTCCTGGGCCTCGTCGTAGACCGCCGACTCGACGCAGCCGCCGCTGACCGAGCCGGCCACGTCGCCCCGCTCGTTGACCGCCATGGTCGCGCCGGGATCGCGCGGGGCCGAGTTCTCGACCGCCACCACGGTCGCCACCGCGACCCGCTGGCGCTCCCCGCGCCAGCGCTCTATCGCGTCCAGGACATCGATCACGCGCTTCTCCCTTCGATGGCGTCGGCCACGGCCTCGAGCGTTCGCACGCTGTGACCCGAGACGAACGCGTCGAGATACGGCAGCGCGGCGGCCATTCCGCCCGCCAGCGGCTCGTAGGCCGGGTGGCGCTTGTGCGGGTTGACCCAGACGATCCGACGGGCCAGCTTGCGCAGCCGTTCCATCTCGCCGCGCAGCAAGCTCGGGTCGTCGCGCTCCCAGCCGTCCGACAAGATGACGACCGTGCCGCCGCGGGCCGCGCCGCGCTGGGCGTAGCGCTCGTTGAAGGCCCGCAGCGCGGCGCCGATCCGGGTGCCGCCGCCGTAGTCGCGGATCGCTTCGCCCAGCGCCGCCATCAGGCGCTCGTCGCGCGCCCGCACGAGCAGCGGGGTCAGGTCGGTGAGCCCGGTCGCGAAGGCGAACGCGCGCACCTTGGGCCGGGCGACCGCGTTGACCCGCGCGTACTGCAGCAGCGCGCGGGCGAACGGCGCCATCGAGCCCGAGACGTCGAGCAAGAAGACGAGCGGCCGCAAGCGCTCGCGCCGCCGGGTCGCGCGCCGGCGCAGCAGCTCGCCCTGGGTTCGCGCGGCCCCGCGCAGCGTGGCGCGAAAGTCGAACCGGTCGCCGTGCGCGGATGCGCGCCGGCGCCGCGACGGCCGCCACTCGGCCGCCACCCGGGCGCGCTCGATCAGGCGCAGCATCGTGCCGCGCTCGTCCTCGCTGACCTCGTCGAAGCCTTGCTCGGCCACGCGCTGCTCGAGCGACGCGGCGACGAACTGGGCCGGCGCGCGCTCGGCGCTCTCCGGATCGGCCGGGCGCTCGGAGGGCGGGGGCGGCAGCGATTCGCGCTTGGCGGTGTTGCGGTTTGGGCGGCGGCGCGGGCACGGTGCGCATCAGCCGGCGCAGCGCGTCGGCGTCGTCGACCACGCTGAAAAACTCCAGGAACGCGGCGTGGAAGGCGGCGAGATCGTCGATCGAGGGCAGCATCGCGACCCGCGCGCGCCAGTAGACGTCCTGCGTGCCGTGCGGCGGCAGCGCGCGCAGCGTCTCGGCGAAGGTGCGCGCGCGGCGCGTGCCGGCCCGCACGCCGCGCGCCGCCAGCGCGCGGTCGAAGCCCGCCGCCAGGGCCGCGGCGTCGGCGTTCACGCCGCGCCTTCGTCCCGCGCGGCGGCGACGATCGCACCGGCGGCGCGGCGCGCCAGCTCGATGTCCTCGGGATATTTGAGGATACTGCCGAGCGAGGGCTCGAACGCATCCGGTTCGAGCCGCTCGGCGCCGAGCAGGCGCAGCGTCTGGGCCCAGTCGAGCGACTCGGCGATGCCGGGCGGCTTGCGCAGCTCGCGCCCGCGCAGGGCGGCCGCGGCGCGCGCGACGTCGCCCGCCAGGGCCGGCGGCACGTCGGGCAGGTGCAGGCGCAGGATCTCGGTTTCGCGCTGCACCGTCGGGTGGCCGATCCAGTGGTAGAAGCAGCGCCGCTTGAGCGCGTCGTGCAGGTCGCGGGTGCGGTTGGAGGTCAGGACCACGATCGGCGGGTGGGCGGCGGCGATCGTGCCGCGCTCGGGAATCGTCAGCGCGAAGTCGGCCAAGAACTCGAGCAGAAAGGCTTCGAACTCGTCGTCCGCCCGGTCGATCTCGTCGATCAGCAGCACCACGCCGCGCGGCCGCTCGCTTCCCAGCGCGGCGAGCAGCGGGCGGCGGATCAGGAACTCGTCGGCGTAGAGGTCCGGCGTGCGCTCGCCGGCCGGCCTCGGCGGCGCGGATCGCCAGCAGCTGCTTACCGTAGTTCCAGTCGTAGGCGGCGGCCGCGAGATCGAGACCTTCGTAGCATTGCAATCGGATCAGGCGTGCGTCGAAGACGCTGGCCAGGGCGCGCGCGGCATCGGTTTTGCCGACGCCGGCATCGCCTTCGAGCAGTACGGCGCGTTCGAGCGAAACGGCGCACGCCAGCGCGGTCGCCAGCCCGGTGTCGGCGACGTAACCGGCGTGCAGCAGCCGGCGGCCGAGGTCGCCGACGTCGACGGGTTGCGGCATGGGCGATGCGTTTCGCAGGTTGTCGCGGCGATGCCTGGAAGCGGTTTCCTCGGTGGGGACATTCGGGCGGCAAGGAGATTCGTGTCCCGTACGGTAGCCATGCCGCCCTCGCTTAGACTTCGAACTACGGAGATGCGTATCGGATGCAAGTCGATCTGACCGTCAACGGCACGCCGGCGTCGCTCGACGTCGAGCCGCGACTGCTCCTGGTGCACGCGCTGCGCGACTACGTCGGGCTCACCGGCACGCACGTCGGCTGCGACACGTCGAGCTGCGGCGCGTGCACCGTGCTGCTGGACGGCGTGTCCGTCAAGAGCTGCACCATGTTCGCCGTGCAGGCCCAAGGCCGCGCGGTGACCACCATCGAGGGCATCGGCACCGCGCGCGAGCTGCACCCGATGCAGGAGGCGTTCTGGTCGGCCCACGGCTTGCAGTGCGGCTACTGCACGACCGGCATGATCGTCAGCGCGGTCGACCTGCTGCAGCGCAACCCCGATCCCAGCGACGACGAGATCCGGGCCGGCCTCGAGGGCAACCTCTGCCGCTGCACCGGCTACGAGAACATCGTCAAAGCGGTGCGCGCGGCCGGCCAGGCGATGCGCGACGGCGAGCCGCGCCACAGCGTCAACGAGCTGATGCCGCTGCACCCGCCCACCGAGGAGCCGCCGCCCTCCGGTGAAGGCATCATTCCGCAAGCCGTCACGGGAGCGCACACCTAATGGCCTTCACCGCAATGGTCGGCGCGCGCATCCGGCGCCGCGAAGATCCCCGCCTCATCACCGGCCGCGCGACCTACACCGACGACGTCAAGCAGGTCGGCACCGTCTACGCCGCGTTCGTGCGCAGCCCGTACGGCCACGCCAAGATCCGCAGCGTCGACCTGACCGCCGCCAAGGCGCACCCGGCCGTGCTCGCCGCGTACCACGGCGAGGACCTGCACCACGCGCACAACTTGAAAGCCTCGCTGCCGGTCGCGCACAAGATGGCCGAGCTCAAGACGCCGCCCCACTGGATCCTGGCCCTCGACGAAGTGCGCTTCGTCGGCGACCCGGTCGCGGTCGTGATCGCGAACTCGCCCTACGAGGCGCGCGACGCGGCCGAGCTGGTCGTGGTCGACTACGAAGAGCTGCCCGCCGTCGTCGACCCGTTCAAGGCGATGGCCGAGGGCGCGCCGCTGGTCCACAACGACCTCGGCACCAACGTCTGCTTCCGGATGCCGTTCAGCGCGGGCGATCCCGACGCGGCCTTCGCCGCCGCCGACGAGATCATCAAGCAGCGCATCGTCAACCAGCGCGTCGCGCCGGTGCCGATCGAGCCGCGCTCGATGGTCGCCAACTGGGACGCCGGCATGCAGCAGCTCACGCTGTACTCCGCGACCCAGATCCCGCACTTGCTGCGCACCCAGCTCGCGATCGTGCTGGGCCTGCCCGAGAACCACATCCGCGCGATCGCGCCCGAAGTCGGCGGCGGCTTCGGCGCCAAGCTCAACGTCTACGCCGAGGAGGCGGTGGTGAGCTGGGTCGCGATGCAGCTCGAGCGCCCGGTGAAGTACATCGAGACGCGCTCGGAGTGCTTCCAGGCGATGATCCACGGGCGCGACCAGATCGACGACCTCGAGATCGCGGCCATGAAGGACGGCACGATCGCCGGCATCCGGGTCCAGATCACGGCCAACATGGGCGCGTACCTGCAGCTGCTCACCCCCGTCGTCCCGACCCTGACGATGCTGATGATCCCCGGCTGCTACACGATCCAGAACATCAGCTGCGAAGTGGTCGGCGTGCTGACCAACACGATGTCGACCGACGCGTACCGCGGCGCGGGCCGGCCCGAGGCGACGTTCTTCATCGAGCGCGCGATGGATCTGGTCGCGGGCCGCTTCGGCCTCGACCCGGCCGAGGTGCGGCGCAAGAACTTCATCCCCAACGCGTCGTTCCCGCACACCACCGCGATGGGTCTGACCTACGACTCGGGCGACTACGAGACGACGATGGACAAGGCTCTGCGCCTGGCGGACTACACGGGCCTGCGCAAGCAGCAGGAAGAGCTGCGCGCGCAAGGCCGGTACCTGGGCATCGGGCTCTCGACCTACGTGGAAGTCTGCGGCATGGGCCCCTCGGCCGCGATGCCTGCCGCCGGCTGGGACTCCGCCACGGTGCGGGTCGAGCCGACCGGCAGCATCACCGTGATGACCGGCGTCTCGCCGCACGGCCAAGGCCAGGAGACGACCTTCGCGCAGATCGTCGCCGACGAGCTGGGCGTGCCGATCGACCAGGTGAGCGTCGTCCACGGCGACACCGACAAGGTGCAGTACGGGGTGGGCACGTTCGGCTCGCGCGGCACCGCCGTCGGCGGCGCGGCGCTCAAGCTCGCCATCGACACGATCCAGGCCAAGTGCGTCAAGATCGCGGCGCACCAGTGGGAAGCCAACCCCGACGACGTCGAGTACAAGGACGGCAAGATCGGGGTCAAGGGCGACCCGTCCAAGGTGATGACGACCGCGGAGGCCGGCTTCCTGGCCTTCATGGGCGACAAGCTGCCGCCGGGCATGGAGCCCGGCATGGACGCGACGCGCCGCTTCGAGCCGCCCAACTTCGTGTTCCCGTTCGGCACGCACGTCTGCGTGGTGGAGGTCGATGCGCTCACCGGTGAGGTCAAGGTCGTGAAGTACCTCGCGGTGGACGACTGCGGGCGGCTCATCAACCCGATGGTCGCCGAGGGCCAGGTCCACGGCGGCATCGCGCAGGGCCTGTCGCAGGCGCTGTTCGAGGAAGTCGTCTACGACGACAACGGCCAGCTCCTGACCGGCACGCTGATGGACTACGCGATCCCGCACGCCGAGCAAGTGCCGCACTACGAGCTCGACCACACCGTCACGCCGACGACCGTCAACCCGCTGGGGATCAAGGGCATCGGCGAGGCCGGCACGATCGGCTCCACGCCCGCCGTCGCCAACGCCGTGATCGACGCGCTGCGGCCGTTCGGGGTGGTGCACATCGACATGCCGCTCAAGCCCGAGAAGCTGTGGGCCGCCATGCAGGCCGGCGGCAACGGCACGACCCACGCGAACGGCTACGGCAACGGGAGCGCGT
The DNA here is from genome assembly GCA_963784655.1 of Vulcanimicrobiota bacterium. GTDB lineage: Bacteria > Vulcanimicrobiota > Vulcanimicrobiia > Vulcanimicrobiales > Vulcanimicrobiaceae > Vulcanimicrobium. The sequence continues at coordinate 290,205 of CAWASO010000024.1, read as the reverse complement.
CATGATTCCGGCATCGTTCGACTACTTGCGCGCCACCAGCGTAGACGAGGCGATCGCGCTGCTCGAGCGGCACGGCGACGAGGCGAAGCTGCTCGCCGGCGGCCACAGCCTCATCCCGATGATGAAGCTGCGCCTGGCCACCCCGGCGACGCTCATCGACATCACCGGCATCCCGGCGCTCGACTCGATCAAGGTCTCGGGGAACCGGGTGATGATCGGCGCGCTCACCAAGCACGCCGCGCTCGCGGCGAGCAAAGAGCTGGAGAAGCACGCACCCGCGCTGTGGGATGCGGCCAACCAGCTCGGCGACCCGCAGGTCCGCAACCGCGGCACGATCGGCGGCGCGTCCGCGCACGGCGACCCGTCGGCGGACTACCCGGCGGTGCTGCAGGCCCTCGACGCGAGCTTCACCATCGTCGGCAAAGGCGGCGAGCGAACCTTGTCGGCGGCGGAGTTCTTCCAGGGCATGTTCACCACCGCGCTCGGGGCGAACGAGGTGCTGACGTCGATCGCGTTCGACGCCGCGCCCCAGTCGGCGTACGTCAAGTTCCACCACCCGGCGTCGCACTACGCGGTGGTCGGGGCGGCGGCGGCGCTGACGATGAACGGCGGATCGATCGGCACGGCCCGCGTGGCGATCACCGGCCTCGGCGACGCGGCCTACCGCGCGAGCGGCGTCGAAGCGGCGCTCGCGGGCGTGAGCGCGGGCGACACGGCCGCGCTGCGGGCGGCGTGCGCGAGCGCAGCGAGCGGGCATGACGCTCGCTCGGATGTTCATGCCTCGGGCGCGTATCGCGCCGCGATGGCTGACGTGTTCACCGCCCGCGCGGTCGCCCAGGCAGCTTCCCGCTAGTAACCGAACGGCGTTGCGCCCGGCGTCCAAACGGACACGACGCCGGGCGCTCGTTCGTCAAGCCGATTTTCGGTGCGGCGACCGCCGCTGTGATGCTATCTCCTGAAGCGTTTCCAGATCGGATCGCGATAGATCGCAACGATCGCAAGCCCGACCACCGTAACGATAGCGATCACGAGGAGGACGGTGGACATGATGCCTTTGCCTTCGTGAAGCCATATCGTTCCGATACAGCTCGCTTGAAGAACGAGCGAACCGATCACCAGGATTCCACGCGGAAACCCCATCTTTTCGCCGCGAAACGCTATCAGCCCAAAGACGAGCATCAGCATGGAAGTCACCAAGGTGCTCGCAATGATGTCAAGAGCTGCGCGGGGATAAGCAACGTCCATCAAGTAGCCTACTGCTCTTAGCCGCAGCCGATGGAGTTGAGATACTCCCTGGACATACGGATTTGTTCAAGGGCCGCCACGGTCACGCCAACGCCGCCTGCGGTCCGCATTCCGGTGTTCGGAGCATACCGTGTCGCATATCCGCCCGCGACGATGACCGCCGCAACAACAGTCGATTGCCAAAGCCTAGCAAGCTGGCAGTTATACGACTGTCCGCTCCCGTCGAAATCGATCGAGTCGAAATTGATCTGGTGGAAATAGATATTCGTTGCTGCTACGGCTTCGCGGGATACACTTCCTTTACAATTCGCCCTGCGCCGACCCATTGCTTCGTTTGGGCGCTCGCGCGGCGCGGAAAACGTCCGTCACCATGGCAAACGGGACGTCGCGTACCCTGACCACCGTCTACGAGAACGACGACTTTCAGATCACCGGGATCAGCGTCTCGAAGACCGGTCGCTTGTTCCTCAACTTTCCGCGCTGGTCGGACCGCTATCTCCACGCGGTCGTCGAAGTCGTGAACGGCGAGGCGAAGCCGTTCCCCAACGCCGAGTGGAACCAGTGGAACCTCAAGCCGGCGACCGCCGGCGAGCACTTCGTCTGCGTGCAGAGCGTGGTAGTCGACGGCAACGACTCGCTGTGGGTGGTCGACGCGGCGGCACCGCTGCTGACCAGCGTCGTGCCGGGCGGCGCGAAGCTCGTGCAGATCGACCTCGCGAGCAACACGGTCAGCCGCACCATCACGTTCGACCCCACGGTCGTGATGGCCGACAGCTACCTCAACGACGTGCGCTTCGACGACGAGCGCCGAATCGCGTACGTCACCGACAGCGGGCACGGCGGGATCATCGTCGTCGACCTGGCGAGCGGCCAGGCGCACCGCGCCCTCGACGGCCACCCGTCGGTGATGGTGGAAGAAGGCGTGCGGGTCGTGGTCGACGGCAAGGAGCTGCTCCAGTTCGGCAAGCCGCCGCAGTTCAACTCCGACAGCATCGCGCTCTCGCCCGACCGCGAGTACCTCTACTACAAGCCGGTCACCGCGAACACGCTCTACCGGGTGAAGACCGAGGTCCTGCGCGATGCGAGCGCGTCTCCCGAGGTCGTCGCGGCCGCGGTCGAGACCGTGGCGCAGACGTTTCCGACCGACGGCCTGTGGATGGACGCGCGCGGCAACCTCTACCTCACCGACGTCACCCACGACGCGGTGACCCGGCTCGCGCCGGACGGCGGCTTGGAGCGCGTCGTCGAGGACCGCAAGCTGCAGTGGCCCGACACCATGTCCGAAGGCCCCGACGGCACGCTCTACGTGAGCGCCTCCCACATCAACAACTCGCCCCCGTTCAACCAGGGGCTGAGCACGCGAAACGAGCCCTACCGCGTCTTCACGTTCACGCCGTAAGCCGGGTCTCCGTTTGCTCAGCTTTTTCCGGGCTCACTTCGGTGCGGGGACGAGCGCGGTGTAGTTCGGGACGTGCGCGACGAGGCCGCGGTCGGGTTGCGGCACGCTGAAGCCGGCCTCCATCTGGCGGTAGTAGTTGGCCGGGGAGAACCCTAGCGGCGCGCTCGTCTTCGGCACGACGGTCAAGTCGACGTCCCGCATGGTGAGCTTGGCGAACTTCAGCACGCCCCCGCGGTAATGGATGTAGCTGGGGCCCAGCGCGGGCAAGGCGGGTGCGCCGGCCGAGCCGATGACGGCGGTCATCGCACCCGGCCTCACGCTGACCGAACGCAGCTGGCCGCTGACCTTCGGCGGCGGGAACATCGAGACGACCGGCACGATCATGTCGTCGCCGACGACGTGGAAGATCTGCTTGTTGCGCGGCTGCGCGACCTTGTCCATCTTCAGGCCGAGGGCGTCCATCAGTCCCTTCGGGACAAAACCGCCCGCCGTCATCTTGACGATCCGAATCCGCATGTCGCCGTCGGCGGTCGGCGAAGCGACGGCGCTGGCCTTGAAGCGGGCCCGCACCTTGCCCTTTTGCATGATGCCGTTCATCCCGATCGTCCCCGCGCCGAAGCTGACGTCGACGTGTTTGATCGGGCCGTTCGACGCCGGCAGGATGTAGCGGTTCATCAGCACCGTCATCGTCGCGGGGCTCAGCGCCACCTCGGCATGCTGCACCATGATGCCGTACGAGCCGATGTCGTCCAGGACGACCATGCCGCCGGAGCGGGTCGGCGCGACCGTCCCGGTCAGCGCCATCACGTGCGAGGGCGCGTCGCGAAACGGGTAGAGCACGACGTTGCGCATCTGCACCCGGATGAGACCGGTGGTCGCGGCGCCGGGCGATGGGCGACGCTGGAACGTGCTCGCCGACGCCCCGACGGTGCCGAGCACGAGCGCGAGACCGGCCGCGCAGGCAAGAGAGGGCGTTCCGAAGGGGCGCATCACCGGGCGGTGTACCCCGTCCAGGGCGCCGTAGGCCGAGCAGTCGACCGCCGTTTCGCGTCTAGAACCGGTACCGTAACCCGAACCATGCCGTCCGCGCAAGCGGGTACCCTTGCGGCACGTACCCACCCGTCCCGTACGTCCAGGGCAGCGACTGGTGCACGCCGTCGTTCGTCGGGATGCCGTTGCGCGCATCGCCGGGTGGCCCGTATAAGTAAGGATTGCTCTGCAGCGCATTCGGCGCGGTCACGCCGAACAGATTCGACACGTCGGCCACCGCGGTGAGGCGCGGGCTGAGGTCGCCCTCGACGTGCAGGTTCACCAGCATCTGCGGATGACTGCGCAAGGTATTCGGATCGTCGCCTTCGGGCGTGCCCTGGGAGCCGACGTAGGGATTCGTCGCTGCGTCGAACGGCTGCGACGGGTCGCGCAGGAAGTAGTAGTTCGCGCCCGGGTTCACGTTGTCGTCGTTGTCGACCTGGACCGGCTGGTTCGTCAGCGGGTCGAAGACGTAGACCTTTTTGCCGTTGCCGTACGGGTAGCCGGTCTCGTACGACAGCGAGGGCGTGATGCGCAGGCGCGGGCTGGGGCGGAACTCGTACGACAGCGTCGCGGTGAAGTCGGGTACGTAGCCCAGCGGGAACAGGTGCCCGGCGGCGATCGCGGGCGCGTTGAGGTCGTTGTAGGCGAACTGCGAAGCGCTCGAGGAGAGGCCGTGGATGTAGTTCGTGTCGAGCGCGAAGCGGCCGTTCTTGGCGTAGAGTTCCAGGCCGTGCGCGCGCAGCTCGCCGGCGTTGGTCGGCACCCCGATGCCGCTCGGGCCGGCGCCGCTGCTGCCGATCGAGCGGAAGTTCACCGGCAGCACGTCGATCCGGTTGCGCTCGAGCTCGGCGTAGTAGGTGAGGCGGAATTGGGTCCGGCCGCTGCCTTCGAGCGAGAAGCCGAAGTTGTTGGTCGTCTCGGCGGCCAGCGGCACGAACGGCGCGGGGTTGGTGGAGTCGGTGCGGTCGGCTTGCAGCGGCTTGGGCGCGACGGTGGTGTGGTCGAACGTCGCGCGCAGCGCGTACGCGCGGCCCAGGCGGTACGCGGCCGAGACGTGCGGGTCGAGCGCGGCGACCGAGTAGCGCGTGCCGTCGCTGGGCGAGATGTCGGTGCGGGTGAAGCGCGCCGTGCCGGCCAGCGTCAGGCGGCTTGCGCTCCAGCTGTCGCCCAGGTAGGCCAAGTACGAGTGCAGGGTCGGGTTCGAGTCGATGAACTCGTCGGCGGTCGGCACCACCTGGTGCAGGAACGACGTGTTCGTGCGCAGCTCGGCCCCGTACGTCAAATGGTGGCGCTCGGAGGCCACGTCGTCGACGTCGTAGGTCAGGCCGATCTCGCGCCCGCCCTGCTGCGAGTCGAACGAGATGCCGCCGTTGGGGAAGGAGAGGTCGTCCCAGAACGGTCCGCCCGAGCGCGAGCCGAACTGCGAGCGGTAGAGCTGCACGCGCGACACGGCGCTCGGCCCGGTGTGCAGCCACTGCAGCTTGAGGATGTCGTAGGTGCCGTGCACGCCGGCCGGATACGTCACCGGCGCGTTCGGGTTCGTCTCGCCGGGAAACACGGTGTTCTGCCCGTCGAACGCGCCGACGGTCTGGCCCGGGTACGGCGAGCCGTACTGGTGATAGCTCGCCGCGCCCGACAGCGCGACGAAGGCCAGATCGTCGCTGGGCCGCAGCCGGAAGTGCAGGTTCGCCGCGACCGACGACTCGCCGCGCGACGCCAGCGCGAGCCCGTACGTCGCGGCCTCGGCCGGGTAGAACGTGTGGCCGTCGCCGTACGACAGTTCCTGGCTGCCGGCCGTGCTCGCCAGCGCCCAGCGCCAGCGCAGGTCCGGCGTGGCCTGCTGGGTCGCGAACGCGATCCGCGAGTTGCGCGAGCCCAGGCCCTGGGTGAGCTCGAGGCTCGTGCGGCCGGGATACGTGCCGAGCGCGGGAATCTGGTTCACCACCCCGCCCAGCGCGTTGTCGCCCTGCGAGCCGTAGCCGGCCAGCGTGACGGTGGTCGATGCGATGCCGGTCGTGGCGAGCTGCGCGCCGACGATGTTGCCGCCCGGCTCGGCGATGAGGCCCTGCGGAATCGGCACCGAGTCGTAGTCGAACACCGTGTCGTCGACCTTGCCGCCGCGCAGGATCGAGTTGCCGAAAGCGTCGGTCTGCACGCCCGGCACGTTGGCGATCGCGCCCTGGACCGTGCCGGACAGGTAGTTGCCCAGGCCCGAGGCGTTGGCGGGCGGGGCGAGCGCGCGCGCGGCGTCCGCCGAGACGGTGAACGTGTCGCTGCTCGCGCCGACGCTGAAGCTGCCGGTCGCCGCGCGCACCGTGCCGATCGTCTTGAGCGCCGGCACGACGCGCACCGCGACTTGGTCGAGCTGGCCGGGCAGCACGACCACGCCGGGCTGGGTCACGGTGTCGTAGCCCGCCGCTTCCACCGAGACGGTGTACGTGTCGGGGGTGAGGCCCAGCAGGCGAAAGCGCCCGCGCGCGTCGCTGGTCGCCGCCGCACGGCCGGACGCGGACGCCGCGACGATACGGGCGTTCGCGACCGGTCCGCCGGCGCTCGTGGCGACCGTACCGGAAATACCGCCGGTGGTCGCCTCGGCCGCCGCGGCCGGTAGGGGTGGAACGGCGGCGAACGAGCCGCCAAGCGCGAGAAGCGCCAATGCCGCGAGCACAGACTTCATCGAAGGATCTCCCGAGGCGCGCGACGCGCCCGACGCGTGAAACTCTAGGCCGGCGTCGGGAAGCGCGGCGGCGCGCGGCCGCCGATCTGGCGCACGTGCGGCGCCTGGGCGCGCACGCACGGGACATCGGTGAGGCGCCCCAGCCAGGCGCGAACGTCGCGCTCGACCAGCGCCAGCACGAGCTCGAGCACGATCCGGATCAGCGCCGTTCCGGCGACCAGGATCGCGCGCGCGAGGAGGCCGAGCACCACCGTGCACGCGGCGGCGGTCGCCGCGTAGACGAGCAGCGCGAACGCGAGCGGTCCGCCCAGCCAGCCCAGGCCGCCGACCGGCATACCGCCGGCGGCGAGCTGCTCGGCGTTCTGCATCGCGAACACTGCCGCCAGCTGCAAGCCGAACACCAGCGGCAGGTCGCGCAGCGGCGAGCCGGTGGAGAAGCGAGCCGCCACGTCGATCAGCCGGTCGTGCCGCGCCTGGGGCGCGGTGCCGCGCAGCAGCGCCATCAGGCGCAGGACCGCGACCTCGAGCACCAGCGCCAAGCCGGCGACCAGGACCGGGATCACGCTGAGGTGATCGTGGTCGAAGTACCCGCTCCCGAACGCGCCGGTGTTCGACACGCCCTCGACCACGACGTCGCCCACCGCCCCGGCGACGAGCGCGGCGGCGAGCAGGAACGGGAAACGGTACGCGGACGTGGAGGACACGCTGGTAAACCGACGGTTCGGGCTACCGCGGACGGGACCTCGCGGACGCTGGCGAGAGAACCTCCCATAGCATCCCAGCCGAGCTCGGCCCCGATGGAAGAGGGCCGGCCTTGCAGGGGCTTCGTTTGGGCCACGGCAGAATATGAAGCTAGAGGCTGCTTGGCGTGCGGTCTTGAAGCGGTCGCACATCGCATTGACTCCATGAAGCTTTCTCAAACTCCGATGCTCCAACAAGAAATTCAAGTCGAAGTGCTATTGCAACCAATGATTGAGCAATCACCATGCCCTTCAATCAAAAGATGCTAACGAGGTTAGAGCGCCAACTCGAAAAGTTTAGATCGCCATTATGCGCTTGCCCATAATGCGTGGTGTCGAGGAAGCTACGACGAGTCTTTGTCGGTTATAAAAGTGCTTCCCGAAGGAGCGGTGCCCACGAGTGTGATCGTCGCAGACGCGGTGCTTCTACGATCACGAGTTCAATTGCGAACTAATCGCGCTAAGGAAACGGTCGAAGAACTGGCTCCGATTCTTGATTCGTTTACCGACTTGAACCAATCATGTGTCGCCAGAATGCTTCATGCAACGGCCGTGGCTCGGGCCATTGATGTTGAACGAGGCATCGAACTCCTTGAAGCCGTGTATCTTGACGCTCGGGCTGCACGCCGCTTGATCCGGTTTGAGATTCTGTACTATAAAGCGTTGGCTTTGTGGACAGCTGCTCGGTATGATGAAGCCGATGCCTATGCGAAGCAGATACAAGATGCTCGCGTGGACATACTTTCAGTCCGCGCTACCGAATTGCGTGCCTACTGTGCAATTGGTACGCGGCGTAATGCTGAAGCGCTAACCTTGTTCAAATTTGCGCTTAGGTATTATAAGAAGTGCGTCGGTGAAGATGTGTATCTTGCCTCGAAGATCGTGCTTCAGATTGCGAATTTCGAGCAGATGCTTCGCTCGGCGAGCGTGCCTGGTTCTCACGAAGACGCTTACTTGCGTAGGTTTACAAATTATAATGTAAAGCATAATGTTCAATCATTCGAGCGAATGCGGGCGCTCCAAATGGATAGCTGGCTCTTTGCATTGGACGGGAACGGCGCTAAAGCATATCAATGTTTGAGGGAGGCAGAGGAATTGGCGCCATCCGTCTCATGGAAGATTGGCGCGATTGCAAACCGCGGTCTCTTGGCGGCTTGGTTCCAAGAGGGCTTGAGCGCCAAAGAGCATGTTTTAATCGCTGCAGTCCTGGCTCGTTCAGTTAAGTGGGTTAAAGTATCATCGCGTGAAGAGCTAGTGTCGCTTTTTGCGCTGATCGAAGCCATGTGTGCCGTTGGCTTACCAGCAACGGAATTCATGACTGCTTACGATCGAGCTGCTGCTGCGGTTCCAATGGAGGTGCTCAGTGCGGAAAATATCAACGCGACGTTCGAAGCGCGAGTAGACTACGTGCGCGGACTCGTCCGTCGGTCGCTTGGTGATGCGATTGAAGCGCGTGAGCTGCTGATGAGCGCGTACGCGCGCTTCAGCTCAGCGGGTTATTTATGGCGAGCGGCCCTAGCACTGATCGAGCTCGACGCGACGTCGGCGCCCGTGACGGCACGGGGCGACTTTCACCTCGAGACGGCGGCGCTGCTCGTAAGGGAGCATTTTCCCAACTCGTTTCTGGCCAACCGGCTCGGCCGCTGGGGAAACGTCTACCGAGACCCCATCGCGCGCAAGCTGACGCCGGCCCAGCGTGAAGTGCTCAGATATGCACTCGACGGCCGTGGCGCGGTGGAGATCGCAAGCCTGTGCGGGCGAGCCGAAAAGACGGTTCGCAAGCACCTGACCGCCCTTCACGAGGCCTTCGGCGTCGATACGACGCTGCGGCTCGTCGCGGTCTGCCATGCGCGCGGCCTTGGGTCACCGGCCTGGCGATCCGCATGCACCGCCCCGCACGCGGGGACCGGCTAGCGAAGGGAGAGAAACCTCCCCTAGCCGCCGGTGTTCGACCGAGGGATACTAGAAGTGGGAGAACGGTCGTCCTTGCGAGCCACGCTCGCCTACACCCGGGGACGGCCGTTCTTCCGCTTTGCCGGATCGGCGCGCACGGGTGACCCTTCGGCGGTCGCCTAAGCTGCGCGGATGCCACGCCGTACCCTGCTCTTTGCCGCCGTTCTCGCCGCGCTCGCGAGCGCGGGCGCCGCGCAGGCGCGCTCGCCGGTACACGTCGGCCGCTTCGCCAGCGGTCCGGCCGACGGCATCACCGACGTCGCCGGCGTGCGGGTCGCGCACGTGACCAAGGTGGAGGGCAGCGACGTGCGCACCGGCGCGACCGGGATCGTTCCCGATGACGACATCTGGAACCAGCGCGTCGCCGCCGCAGCCTGGGACCTCAACGGTAACGGCGAGCTGACCGGCACGCATTGGGTGAACCAATCGGGCTTCCTGGAGGTGCCGGTCGTGCTGACCGACACGCTGGACGTCGGGCGGGCCGACGACGGCGTCGTGTCCTGGCTGGTCGCCAAGCACCCGCAGATCGGGGTGCGCGACGACGTGCCGCTGCCGGTGGTGGGCGAGTGCGACGACCAGGGTATCAACGACATCGCCGGCCGGCACGTCCACGCCGAGGACGTCGTCGCCATGCTCGACGCGGCCAAGCCGGGCGATTTCCCGCGCGGCAACGTCGGCGCGGGCACCGGCATGCGCGCGTTCGGCTTCGCGGCCGGAATCGGCTCGGCGTCGCGCGTGCTGCCCACCGAGCTCGGCGGCTACACGGTCGGCGTGCTGGTCAACGCCAATACCGCGGATCGCGAGCAGCTGCGCATCGACGGCGTGCCGGTCGGGCGGGCGTTCGCGCACGAGCTGCTGCCGGTGTACCCGAAGTCGGCGAGCTATACGGCTCCCGTGCGCGGGCGGGCGGCCGACGGCAGCATCATCGCGGTCGTCGCGACCGACGCGCCGCTCGACCACACCCGCCTGCGCGACCTCACCAAGCGCATCGCGCTGGGCCTAGCGCGCACCGGGGCGACCTCGCACGTCTCCAGCGGCGACCTGTTCCTGGCCTTCTCGACCACCCACCGCTATCCGCGCGGCGGCGGCATCAGCGGCCCGCCGCTGGTCAGCGACGATCATCGCGTCGACGCGCTGTTCGAAGCCACCGCCGACGCGACCGAAGCGGCGATCGACGACGCGCTGTTCAGCGCCCACACCGTCACCGGCCGCTACGGCGTGACCTACTACAACCTGCCGTACGAACGGGTGCGGCCGCTGCTGCGCACGGCACCGTAGCCGTTACCCGAGCGCTCCCGCCCGTAACGAACGCTCAGACAGTGGTGAACGAGCCGACCTGGAACGATGTCGGGCCGCTGCGTGCGTCGGCGGTGCAGCGGGCCGCGGGCGGGTAGACCGCGTCGACGAAGACGGTGTACGTGGTGTGCGCGGCGAGCGGCGGCGCGGTCGCGGCGGCTGTGTTACCGGGCGGCGTGGGGCTCACCACCGGGCCGAACGCGCTGCCGGTGAGCGTGTTGCCGGTGCCGTCGACGAGCCGCAGCGTCGCGTTGCCGGCTGGGTTGTAGCTGATCGCGACGCTGAGTCCGCTGGTCTGCACTCCGGTCGCCCCGGACTGCGGTGAGAGGAGCGCCGGCGGCGCCGTCACGACCTGCGGGAAGGCTTCGCACGGGGCGAGCGAACCACCACTGCCGGAGCTGCAGCCCGTCAGCGCGAGGGCGAGGAGAAGAACGGGCGCGAGCTGCTTCATAGCGCGAACGTGCTCCGGCTGGAGCCGCTCGTCCTTGCGTTCGCGGCGGCCGGATCGATGTGCCGGCCGCGCTCGCCGCCGTAGCTCAGGATCGCGCCGCCGCGGCGCAGCTCCTCGCGCACGTCGGCGATGCCGTCGGCGTCGCGCGCGATCGCGGCGACGGTGATGTGCTCGCGCTGGGCCAGCGCGGCGGCCACGCCGGCCGCTTCGCCTTCCTCGATGGTGGTCGGGATGACGCGCGCGCTGCCGGCCGCGATGTGGGTCGCGCTGATCGCGGGCGAAGCCAGCACCACGTTGGCGAGATCGCGCGGAACGAGGGTTCCGAACGGGATGCCGTAGACGTGGCGAACCGGCGCGTAGGCGACGCGGTCGGTCGCGGTGACCGGGTGCAGGTCGAGCGGGTACGACGAGAGACCGATCGTGTCGTCGGGGATCGTGCCGTTCCACACCGCGTCGGCCGTGAGCCGCTCGACGCCGGCGAAGTGGCGCGTCTCGCGCACGTACACGGCCTGCGCGTAGCGGCCGACGCTCGCGGCGGCGAAGCCCGGCAGCCGCTCGCGCAGCCACGCGACGAGGTGCGGCGTCTCGCGCTCGCTGATCGCGCGCGCTCGCGCCACGTCGGCGTCGGAGCGGCCGTCGATGCCCAGCACGTCGACCGCGTTGACGGTCACCTCGCCGCCGGGCTCGCGGCCCAGGTTGAGGTCGCGCACGTAGACGTCGGGCGAGAGCGGCCGGTATTCGCGCATCAGCGCGGCGTAGCCCCACGCGCGGCGCTCCGACGTACCGCCCCGGCCGTAGCGGGCTTTGTCGTAGCCGTTCGCGAGGCGGTGCCAGTCGACGCCGCGCACGGTGAACATCAGCGTGACCGGCTGCATCCGCTCGTCGACGCCGGTATCTTGCCGGCCGACGTCGTAGCGCGCGCCGGCCATCGCGGCGACGTCGCCGTCGTCGGTCGCGTCGACGACGGTCTGCGCGGCGAGCTCGAACGCCGCGCCGTCGGCCGCGCGGAAGCGCACGCTCGGTCACCGCTGCGCCCGCCCGGCGTCGGCAGCGTCGCGACGCTCGACCGCGCGCGCGTCGTCACGACCCGGATGCGCGGCTCGCGCGCGACCAGCGCGCCGAACACCTGCGCGGCGGCGGCGGGGGTGAACGCGTCGCCCAGCGCGGCGTGGATCTCGCGGAACAGCCCGCCCTGCACGGACGCGCCGCCGGGGCGAGGTTGAAGTCCCACTGGTCCATCATCGCGTCGGTCAGGATGCCGCCGAGCACCGGCCGGCGGGCGACCAGCGTGACGTCCTGGCCCTGGCGCGCGGCCGCGACCGCGGCGGCGACGCCGGCCGGCGTACCGCCGACCACGAGAATCGCGGCACCGGCGAGAACGGGGACGGGCGCGCGTGCCGGAGCCTGTGCCGTGAGGAACGCGGCGAGCACGGACAACAGGCCCGCACTGGTGAGCGCGGCTCCGGCCAGACGGGTGAGAGAGCGGAACATCGGTACCGTTTCAACGCAACGGGCCCGTCGCACATCGCGCGGGCCCGTTGCGGATACCGAAATCGTTACGGCGCTTCGGAGAGGGGGAGATTCGAACTCCCGAGACCTTTTACAGTCTGCTCGCTTTCCAAGCGAGTGCATTCGACCACTCTGCCACCTCTCCGCGGCCAGCGACCGCTATTCACGATCCGGCGGGCGAAGGCCTCGCGCGTCGAAGGCCGCTCGGACGGGAACGAGGCGAGCGTGGATACGCTCGCAACGACGACCGCCGCCCGCTTCGCCGACCCGGCCGCCGCCGGCGAGGCGGTGGTCGAGCTGGTCCGCCTGAAGACCCCGCCGCAGCGGCTGCGGGTCGCGATGCGCGATGCCCGGGCGCAGCGCGCCTTCGCGACCCGCTACGGGATCGCCGAGCTGCCGCACCCCGGCGGCGGGCGCAGCGGCATCGCGGCCGCGCTCGAGCGGATCACCGGCCCCGAGAGCGAGGCCCCGCGCACGACCCTGGCCGATGCGCTGGTGGGGCGGGCTTCGGGCGCGAGCGGGCCGGTGCGCTCGAGCGCGCGCTGGGCGAGGGCGACGTGCTGCTGATCGTGCCCGAGGACGCCCCGGCGGCGGCGCTGGGGGCGCTGGTGCGGCACCGCGCCGACCTCGGCACCGGCGTGCTGCAGTACGTGATCCCGCTGCGGGCCGAGCGGCTGGCGGTCACCAAGCACGCCGTGGTCGAGAGCGAGGTCGTCGTGCGGACCGACGTGATCTCCGAGGTGCGCACGTTCGAGGTCACGGTCGAGCGCGAGGAGTTCGTGATCGAGCGCCGCCGCTTCGGGGCCGACGGCCGGCCGGGCGAGCTCGAGACGACCCGCATTCCGCTCCGCCACGAAGAGGTGACCCTCACCAAGCGGACCGTGGTGACCGAGGAAGTCGACGTGCGCAAGGAGCGCTTCGTCGAGGTCGAGCGGGTCGGCGGAACGGTTCGCCACGAGGAGCTGCGGGTCGAGGCCGACCCGGGCGCGCCGGTGCGCTACGGCGAGGGCGTGCTGCGCTCCGGCCGGGCGCGCTCAGATCCGAGCCGGGTGCCAGATCGTCTTGAGCTCGGTGAACGCCAGCACGCGCTCCAGGTCGTCGTAGCGCGGGGCGAACCAGTCGTCGCGCGCCGGGCGCGGGCTCGAAGCGGGTGCGCTTCACGTTCTCGGCCGCCAGCTCGCCCAGCTTGCGCTCGGCCGCCGGGTCGAGGCCGAAGCCGCCCAGCGCGTTGACGTCCATGTGGCCGGCCAGCACCGGGGCCAGCTCGGCGCGCACCCCGGTCAGCACGTTGCAGACCCCGCCCGGCAGGTCGCTGGTCGCCAGGCACTCGGCGAACACGATCGCCGTGCGCGGGTCGCGCTCCGAGGCCGACCGCGACGACCGCGTTGCCGCTGACCAGCACCGGCAGCACCGCCGTGACCAGGCCCAGCAGCGCCGGCTCGTCGGGCGCCAGCAGCGCGACGACCCCGGTCGGCTCGGGGGTGGAGAAGTTGAAGTGCGGGCCGCCGACCGGGTTGCGGGTCGAGGCCAGGGCGAGGTACTTGTCGCACCAGCCCGCGTACCAGACGGTCCGGTCGATCGCCGCGGCGACCTCGCGCCGGGCCCCCGCCTCGTCGGTCGGTGCCGCCGGCGGCGAGCTGGGCGGCCAGCTCGGCGCGCCCGGCCTTCCATCATCTCGGCCAGCCGGTAGAGGATCTGGCCGCGCAGGGCCGGCGTCTGGCCGGCCCACTTGGCGTGCGCCGCGCGGGCCGCCACGACGGCGTCGCGGACGTCCTTGCGCGAGGCTCGGGCGACGTTGTCCCCGCCGACCTGGTCGCTGCGCGCCGACTCGCTGCGCGCGAACGCGCCGTTGATGTAGAGCTTGTACATCTTGCGGATCGCGACGCGCTCGCCGTTGCCGTTCATGCCCTCACAGTTCCGGCGCCGCGCGACGCTTCCTCGCTTCCGGTGTGACGCTCGCGGCCCTCGTTGCGCCGGATAAGCCGGACGGTTTGACGGGTACGGTTGCTTCGTGACTACCGCGACCGAAAACAAATCTCAGCCGTTCCTGACCGATGTCACGGAACTGCGCCGCCGCGCCCGCGAGCAGATCGACAAGGGCGCGGTCACCCAAGACTACGGCATGGACCCCAAGCAAGCGGTCGACGTGCTGCAGAACGCGCTGGCCAGCGAGATCGTGTGCGTCCTGCGCTACACCATGCACTCCGTGGCCGCCACCGGGATCGCCAGCGAAGGCGCCAAGGCCGAGTTCATGGAGCACGCCAACGAAGAGCGCCAGCACATGGAGCAGATCGCCGAGCGCATCAACCAGCTCGGCGGCACCCCTAACTTCAACCCCGACGGGCTGACCTCGCGCGCGGCCTCGCAGTACGGCCCCGACGACCTCAACCTGGTCGGCATGATCAAGGAGAACCTGATCGCCGAGCGGATCGCGATCGAGCACTACCGCGAGCTGGTGCGGTACTTCGGCGACAAGGACCCGACCTCGCGCATCATGATGGAAGGCATCCTCGCGGTCGAGGAAGAGCATGCCAACGACATGCACGACCTGCTGGTCGCGCACGAAGGCAAGCCCATGCTTCCCAAAGAGTAGGCACAGCCGAGCCTGAACCCGCGCGCGTGGAGCTGATCTGCGTGCGGCACGGCCGCACGGCTTGGAACGCGGACAAGCGCTTTCAAGGCCATACCGACATCCCGCTCGACGACGAGGGCCGCGCGCAAGCGACGGCCCTCGCCGCGCTGTTGCGCGCCGAGCGGATCGACGCCGCGGTCGCCAGCGATTTGAGCCGCGCGACGGAGACCGCGCGCATCGTGCTTGGCCCGCGCGCGCTGCCGCTGCGGCTCGACCCCGACTGGCGCGAGATGCGCTTCGGCGACTGGGAGGGGCTGACGTGGGCGCAGATCGTCGCCGCCCACCCCGAGCTCGACGCCGCCGGCGAGACGACGCCGCGAGCGTACACGCCGGGCGGCGGCGAGTCGTTCGACGAGCTGTGCGCGCGCGTCGGCCGGGCCGCCGAGCGCGTCGCCGCCGAGCTGCCGGAGGACGGCGTCGGCCTGGTCGCCACGCACGCCGGCCCGCTCCACGCGCTGCTGCGCGTGCTGCTGCGCGACGCGGAGGTACCGGCGCTCTCGATCCGTTTCGTGACCGCCTCGGTCACCCGTTTTCGGCGCACGAACGGCGTGTGGAGCCTGGCGCGGCTCAACCAGACCGCGACGGCGTCGTGACGGTTCGCTTCAGCCGCCGCGGGATTTCCAGGCGGCACGTCACCGCGCGCTGAAACCGGGCCGCATGAGCCTCGCGACCCGCCAAAACCGCCTCAATCTGCCGCTGGGCGAGCGCGCGCCCGACGAAATCAACGTGATCGTCGAGATTCCCAGCGGCTCGCGCAACAAGTACGAGTACGACAAAGCGCTCGACATCTTTCGGCTCGACCGCGCGCTGCACTCCCCGATCTTCTATCCCGGCGACTACGGGTTCTTACCGCGCACGCTGGCGCTCGACGACGATCCGCTCGACGTGCTGATCCTCGTTTCGGAACCGACCTTCAGCGGCTGCCTGGTGTCGGTGCGCCCGATCGGGCTGCTCAAGATGGTCGACGGCGACAAAGAGGACGACAAGGTTCTCGCGGTCCCGGTCGGCGAGCCCGACTACGCCGACGTCTACAACCACACCCAGATCTTCCCGCACCAGCTGCGCAAGATCCAGCACTTCTTCGAGACCTACAAACTGCTCGAGGGCAAGCAGACCCGGGTCGACGGCTGGGACAACGCCGCCGCCGCCCGCCGCATCATCATGGAATCGGCGCAGCGCTTCGACGAGCAGCCGAAGTAACGGTTTCCGACGCGACCGGCGCCAGCGTGCCGGGATACGGCGACGGGTTGCCGGCGATTGCGGCGGCGAAGATTTCGGCCGTGTCGACCAGGCGCGGACCGGGGCGGTTGACGTAGGCGTTACCGTCGATGGCATAGGCACGGCCTTCGCGCACCGCGCGCAGCGCCGCGAACGCGCGCGCGGCCTCGGGCGGGAGCGCCGCCAGCGCTTCCTGCGCGCGGGCGAGATCCCAGCCGCACGGCGCGATCAGCACGACGTCGGGATCGGCGGCGGCGATCTCGTCCCAGGTCAGCACGCGGCTGTTGGCGCCGGGATTCGCGAGCACGGGTTCGCCGCCGGCGAGCTCGACCAGCCCGGGCGTCCAGTGCCCGCCGCTCATCGGCGGGTCGCTCCACTCCAGCACCAGCGTGCGCGGCCGCGGGTGCTCGGCATCGT
The DNA here is from genome assembly GCA_963784655.1 of Vulcanimicrobiota bacterium. Taxonomy (GTDB): domain Bacteria; phylum Vulcanimicrobiota; class Vulcanimicrobiia; order Vulcanimicrobiales; family Vulcanimicrobiaceae; genus Vulcanimicrobium. The sequence goes on along the minus strand of CAWASO010000024.1, from coordinate 273,636 downwards.
ACGAGCGCGGAGCGCCGGCGCGCGCGCGCAGCGTCTCGACGCGCGCGCGCAGCGACGCGAGCAACGCGTCCGCACCGTCGCGCGCGCCGACCAAGTCGCCGAGGAACGCGATGGTGGAGAAGACGTCCTCGAGCGAGGACGGTTCGAGCGAGACCACCCGCGGGTCGCCGCGCAGCCGCTTGGCGGCGCGGTCGACGATCTCGTACGACACGGCGCAGACCGCGCACAGCTCCTGGGTGACGATCAGGTCGGGTTCGAGCGCGGCCAGCTTGGCGTCGTCGAGGCCGTAGAGCGACGAGCCCGCGTGGACGCTGGCCCGCACGTGGCGGTCGATCCCGGCCGCGTCGAGCTCGGCCGGCAGCAGCGAGGAGGTGAGGTGCGGCAGCGCTGCCGCCCGTTCGGGAAAGTCGCACTCGTGCGTGACGCCGACGACCTGATCGCCGGCGCCGATGGCGAAGAGGATTTCCGTCGCACTCGGCAAGAGGCTCACGACTCGCATTCCGGAGGTATTCCGTGGCCGCCGATCTCCCGCCCGCCGCCGTCGCCTTCCAGCGCACCGCCAACGCCATGGCCGCCGCCGCGGTCGTGATGCCGGCGACGGTCGCGTACGACGTGCGCGCGCACGTCCACTACCTGGGCGATCAGGACTATCGCTACCACTACGAGGTCGACCGGCGCGCGGTCCGGGCGACCGTGCGGGTCGACGACGGGCCGCCGCCGACCGAGCCCACGCCGTGGCCGCTCGACCCGACCTTCGACGCGTTCGCGCGCTTCTCGACCAGCGGCTTTTGGCAGTCCAAGGGCCTGGACGAGCTGCGCTTCGCCAACGACCCGCGCTTGCTGCAGTACGACCTGACGAAGCGCGCCGGCGTCGACGCCGTCTCGTTCGCGGTCAAGGACTACAAGATCGCGTACGCCGAGACGGTCGACCCCCAGTCCCCGCTGCTGCGCCTGCAGCTCACCGCCTCACCCGCGGCCGAGGGCTCGCAGACGGTATTCCGCTCGGTCGTGGTCGACCCGGCGACCTGGCTGCCGGTGCAGGTCACGATGCAGACGCCGGTCGGCCATAGCATGGTGACGCTCGACTACGGGCGAGCCGGCGGGCACCCGGTCGTCACCCACTTCGACATCCGCAAGACCGAGCGCGTGCTGCTCGTGCAGATGACGGCGAGCACCGAGGCCTGGTTCGAGAACGTGCGCTTCGACCAGCCGCCCCGGCCGCGCGCCGCCGCTATAGGGCTCTCTTCGATAACGGCTGAAGCAGAGCCGGGCGGCGTGCGCGCCCGGCTCTCCGCCGGGTTACTGCGGCGTGATGACGAGGCTGGTCGAGAAGCCCGTCGTGGCGCCGCTGGCGAGGCGGGCGGACTCGAAGCTCGTCGTCGCGACCGTTAGCGTGGTCGGCGCCGTGCCGCCGTTGTAGGACAGCGTGATCTGCGGCGTCGACGGACGTGTCGGTGATCGTCACGCTGCCGTCGGGCTGCGCCGCGGGCGAGGCGAACGCGAACGCCGCCGTGCTCGAGAGCGTCAGCTTGAGCGGCGAGTCCAGCGCGCCGACGATCGGGTTGCCGCGGAAGTCGGTCACCGCGATCGGGACGGTGATCGTCGCCGGCGTCCCGTGCGTCACCGTCGCGGGCGACGGCTGCGGCGCGGCGATCTTCCGGCCGACGATGCCGCCCAGCACGAACGCGAAGCTGTTCGTCGCCCCGGCCGTCACGGTTTGGTTGAACACGTCGGCGATGGCGAGGTTGTAGCCGAAGTACGGGTCGACGTTGTCGATCAGGTAGATCGTGATCTCGTCGGTCAGCGAGCCGCTCGTCGCCGGGGCGACGAAGTCGACCGCGCACTGGCGCGCGCCGCCGGGCAGCGGCGTGCAGTTGCTGCTGCCCGCGTTGAGCGCGGTGGTCTGCCCTTCGGTGAAGCCGTCGCTGCGCTTGGCGTTGATCTGGATCGACTGCGTCGAGGGCGAGACCCAGCGCGGCGCGCGCGCCGCGGCGGAAGCGGCGAGCGCCGGGGCGGGGATGACGATCGTCGCCGACGCCCTGCCGGTGGTGTGCGCGGCCGGCGCCGAGCCCGAGGTTTGCGCGGCCGGGAGCGCGCCGCCCCCGCCGCCGCAGGCGGCGAGCGAGACGGCGAGCAGCGCCGCGGCCGCGAGTGAGAGACGGGTGGTCATCGGGCGAGTCTCCGGTGTCCCGAGATCGTCACCGTGTTCTGGGTGACCTGGATCGGAACGGTGACGGTGCGGTTGGTTTGATCGGTGACGGTGACCGTGCACGCGCCGGGCGCGAGGCCGGTCACGGCGTAGTCGTTCGGGTAGCTCGGCAGCGACGCGACGCTGCACAGCGCCGGCGTGGTGCTGCTCACCGTGAACGTGTCGTGCGAGGCGGCCGCCTCGCCGATGCCCAGCATGATCGCGCCGGTCGGCCCGAGGCCGTCGACGTGCAGCGCGCTGCCTTCAGGGAAGACGTTCCAGCCCTGCGCGAGCACGAGGTGACCGATCTGGGGCGCGGGGGAACCGACCAGGTTCGGCACCTGGTTGGTGAACCAGTACGTGCCGTCGCCCGCATCGACCACGTCGTTGGGGTACTGCGCGACCGGGCCCGCCGCGAAGCCGTTCATCGGGTACTCGCGGAACAGCTTGGCGCTGGTGTCGTAGACGCCGACCGCGCCGGTGCCCAGATCGTTGAACACGACCGTCGATCCGCTGCCCGGTTTGATCGCGTCGGGCTGCGTGTAGAGCGAACCCGGCAGCGGCAGCGCGGTGAAGGTCGAGCCGCCGTCGTACTGGGTGAGAGCGGGCGGGCTCGGCACGCCGTTGCCGGACCAGGTGAGGTACAGCTTGCCGTCCGCGCCGGTCGTGATGAAGCGCAGCCCGGCCGGCTCGGGATAGGTGCCGTTGTAGCCGCTGTTGGTGCCGGGCACGGGATCGATCACGTCGGCCGCGGTCGAGGTCGCGCCCGGAACGAGCTTGGTGACGTAGCCGTATTTCAAGTAGGTGGCGTTGGTGATGTACAGGTTGCCGTCGGCGCCGACCGTGATCCCTTGCGGGCGCAGGCCGTACGGGCCGTTGGCGGTGGTGGTCGACATCGGCACGTAGCTGAACGCCGGCCCGGCCGCCGCCGTCCAGGCCGCCGGGTCGAAGCTGGCGATCTCGTTGGCGCCGAGCGTCGTGACGTAGACCCGGCCCGCGGCGAACGCCAGCTCGCGCGGCGCATCGTAGCGGTTGTTGTTGTTGGGGAGCACGCCCGGCGCGGCGTTGTGCAGCACGGCGTGCGCGTAGTTGCCGGCGTTGAAGCCGCCCGCGCCGGCGTTGGCGATGCGCCCGACCGAGCTGCTGTTCTGCTCGGCGAAGTACAGATCGTTGCCGACGAAGAGCAGACCGATCGGGTTGAGCCCGGCGATCGCGACCTCGCTCACGGCGCCGGTGGCGGGGTCGAGCCGGCCGATGGCGCCGGGCTGCGTGCCCGCGGCGACGCTGCCGTCGGCCGAGCGCGGACCGGTGTTGCCGAAGTAGAGCGCGCCGTCCGGTCCGGCGACCAGCATGAACAGGTTGCCGTTGGCCGGCGCGTTCGCGTCCGCGTAGTACTTCACGTGGCTGGTGGGAACGATCGCGCCGCTGCCGCTGACCGAGCCGGAGGTCGCGCTCAGCGCGAGGGCCGACTTGGAGGCGCCGTCGTAGCGCACCGAGAGGTGCGCGTCGGCCGAGCTGGCGATCGTGGTCGTGCCGGTGATCGGTCAGCCCGCTCGCCGCGGTGACGGCGATCGGGGTGGCGTAGTCGCCGACGATCTGGTTGCCCGCCGCGTCCTTGGCGACGACGTCGACCGCGGTCGTGCCGCCGTCGACCACGGGCAGGTAGGGGTTCGCGATCGAGAACGAGAGCGTCGCGATCGTCCCGCCCAGGGTGAGCGGGAAGACGTTGGCGACGTGCGCCTGCACCGTCTGCGTCATCGTGCCGGTCGAGAGGACGTGGCCGCCGCCGGCGGGCGCGTCGTACAGGGTGACGACGAAGGTGTCGCTGCCGACCGGCGCGCCGATGGTCAGCGTGCAGGTCTGCGCGCCGCCGCTGCCCGCGGCGCAGGCCGACGAGCCGACGTCGATCGTCGCGCTGGCGCCGGAGCCGCCGCCGACCGGCGTCGCCGAGACCGCGATCGAGCGCGTGGCGGACGAGATGTAGCGCGGCCCGCGCTTCGCCGCCGCTCGGCTGCACGGCCGGGGCCGGGATGGCGAAGACGAAGCGCGCGTCGGCCGTGCTGGCGGGCGCCTTGGCGCCGGGCCGCCGGGCGCGGGAACGGGCGCGGTCGAACCGCCGCCGCCGCCGCAGCCGGCGAGCAGGAGCGTCAGCGCGGCCGAGCCGAGCAGGCTCGAACGGAATCGTGGCATGGCGTTCCTCACTGGACGGGCACCGTGGTCGTCGTGACGCCGACCGAGATGAGGGCTTGCCGGCCGTCCGTGGTGCGGACGGTGACGGCGGTCGTTCCGGGGGCGACGGCGGTGATGGTCACCGACGTGCCGCTCGCGCTGGCGGTCGCGACCGCCGGGTCGGCGCTAGTCGCGGTGTAGCCGCCGCTGTAGCCGCTCGCGGCGTCGGTCAGGGTGACCGTCGCGGTCGCGCCGACAGCGTTCAGCTCGACGGCGTTGGGCGAGGCGCTCAGCGGCGCGGGCGTGGGCAGCGGGGCGACGCTGGGGGCCGGGGTCGGTGCGGCGGCCGCGGCCGAGACGGCGTAGAGCGCGAAATACTGCGGCTGGTTGGCGAAGAAGACGTACGGGCCGGCTTGGCCGGTGAACGAGATCGTCGAGCCGCTCACCGTGCCCGGGCCCTCGAAACCGCGCATCCAGCCCAGCTGCGGGCGATACGCGTCGTACTGCGCGACGTAGTACGAGACGCCGCTCAGGCCCGCGTAGTTGGCCGGGACGCCGAACGTGAACGACGGCTGCGCCGCGAAGCTCGCCTGGTTGGAGAAGGTGAGCGTCTGGTACTCGATCACCGCGCTCGCGCCTTGCACGGCACGCGGGGCGCGCAAGCGGGCCAGCAGCACGGGCAGGCCCTGGGGCAGCACGTTGGTGGCGGTCACCGAGACGACGGTGTTGGGCGGAATCGACGCTTGCGCGGCCGGGAAGCCGATCGTCGCCGTGATGCCCGCGCCCGCGGGAACCGGAATCGCGACCGGCGGGGCGGTCGCGCCGGGCGCCGCTGTCGGCACCGACACGGCGACCGCTTGGGACGCGCTGAACGGGGACGCGGCCGGGACCGCCGGTGCGGGCAGGGTCGGGGCGGGCGACGGCGTGGGGACGGCGGTCGGGGTGGCGACCGGCGCGAGCACCGGCACGGTCGTCGAGCCGGAACTGCAGCCTGCGACGAACGCGCACGAAGCGACCAGCGCCGCGACCGAGGCCGGCCCGAAGGGATACCTCATCGTGGTTCCTTACGAGAAAAGCGGAAGAGAACGTAAAAAAGCGACCGAGGGAATACCCGCACGACTCGGTGTCTCGCTAATGCCCGTTCGGCTCCCGAGTGCCGCATGACCGCCCTCTTTACGAGAACCATATGTTCGCGGGGGAGCAAGGCGGCGGGCGCGAACCCGGTCGGGTCGTCCCTTTTCGCGTCCCCAGGAGTTCCGGCCCTGAACAAGATCAAAGTCCTCAACCCCGTCGTCGAGCTCGACGGCGACGAGATGACGCGCATCATCTGGCACTTCATCAAAGACAAATTGATCCTGCCGTATCTCGACATCGACCTGAAGTACTACGATCTCGGGATCGAGCACCGCGACGCGACCGACGACCGGGTCACGCTCGACGCGGCCCGCGCGATCAAGCAGTACGGCGTCGGCGTCAAGTGCGCCACGATCACGCCCGACGAGGCGCGGGTCGAGGAATTCCACCTCAAGTCGATGTGGAAGTCGCCCAACGGCACGATCCGCAACGAGCTCGACGGCACGGTCTTCCGCGAGCCGATCATCTGCCGCAACGTGCCGCGCCTGGTGCCGGGCTGGACCCAGCCGATCGTGATCGGCCGCCACGCCTTCGGCGACCAGTACCGCGCGACCGACTTCGTCGTGCCGGGCCCGGGCAAGCTGACGATCAGCTTCGTGCCCGACGGCGGCGGCGAGTCGATCACGCGCGAGGTCTACCAGTTCAAGGGCCCCGGCGTGTCGCTCTCGATGTACAACGTCGACGAGTCGATCCGCGGCTTCGCCCGCGCGTCGATGAACTACGGTCTGCTGCGCGGCTGGCCGGTCTATCTCTCGACCAAGAACACGATCCTCAAGTACTACGACGGGCGCTTCAAGGACATCTTCCAGCAGGTCTTCGAGGAAGAGTTCAAGGCCGAGTTCGACGCGCGCGGGCTGACCTACGAGCACCGCCTGATCGACGACATGGTCGCCGCCGCGCTCAAGTGGAACGGCGCGTTCGTGTGGGCCTGCAAGAACTACGACGGCGACGTGCAGTCCGACACGGTCGCCCAGGGCTTCGGGTCGCTGGGCCTGATGACGTCGGTGCTGATGACGCCCGACGGCAACACGATCGAGGCCGAGGCCGCGCACGGCACGGTGACGCGCCACTACCGCGAGCACCAGAAGGGCCGCGAGACCTCGACCAACCCGATCGCCTCGATCTTCGCCTGGACGCGCGGCCTCGCGCACCGCGGCAAGGTCGACGGCACGCCCGACGTGACGCGCTTCGCCGAGACGCTCGAGCAGGTCTGCGTCGACACGGTCGAGGCCGGCAAGATGACCAAGGATCTCGCGATCCTGATCGGGCCGGACCAGCCCTGGCTGACCACCAACGGGTTCCTCGACGCGCTCGACGAGGAGCTGAAGCGGCGCATGACCGCGGCCCAGCCCGCGCGCGTGTAGCCGGCGAGGAGGCGCGGGTGAGCAGGCTCAACGACGTGGGCGGGATGCACGGGTTCGGGCCGGTCGAGCGCGAGCCGGACGAGCCGCCCTTCCACCACGAGTGGGAGGCGCGGGTCTTCGCGCTCAACCGCGTGCTGCTCGCCCGCGGCGTCTACAACCTCGACGAGTTCCGCTACGCCGTCGAGCGCGTCGACCCGGTGCGCTACTACGGGCTCTCGTACTACGAGCGCTGGCTGCTGGGGATCGAGACGTTGCTGGCGGAGAAGGACGTGCCGGCGTGAGCTTCGCGCCGGGCGACCCCGTTCGCACCAGCCCGGCCAACCCGGCCGGCCACAACCGCCTGCCGCGCTACCTGCGCGGCAAGCGCGGCCGGATCGTCGCGCTGCGCGGCAGCTTTCCGCTGGCCGACCTGCGCGCCGAGGGCCGGCCCGCGCCCGACGAGCCGCTCTACACCGTCGCCTTCAGCGCGGCGGAAGTCTGGGGACCCGACGCGGAGCCGCGCGAGACGCTGCACGCCGACCTGTGGGAGTCGTACCTTGCCGCCGTCTGACCACGACCACGGGCACGCGCACGGCGACCACGGGCACTCGCACGGTCACGACGACGTAGCGGCGGCGCAGACGACGCACCGTGTGACCGCGCTGGTCGACCGGCTCGAGCGCGCGGGCGTCACCAGCGACGCCGAGATCACCGGCGTGCTCGAACGGTTCCTCGCCGCGGCCGGGCCCGGCAACGGGGCGCGGCTCGTCGCGCGCGCGTGGACCGATGCCGGGTTCAAAGCGCGCCTGCTGGCGGATGCGAACGCCGCGATTGCCGAGCTCGGCCTGGACATGACGCACTGGGCGCCGGTCCGGCTCGTCGTCGTCGAGAACACGCCGCAGGTCCACAACGCGATCGTCTGCACGCTCTGCTCGTGCTATCCGATCGCGCTGCTCGGCCCGTCGCCGACCTGGTACAAGAGCGAAGCCTACCGCTCGCGGGTGGTGCGCGAACCGCGCGCGCTGCTGCGCGAGTTCGGCCTGGCGCTCCCCGACGAGGTCGAGATCGCGGTCTGGGACTCGACCGCCGAGCTGCGCTACATGGTGCTCCCGCAGCGCCCGCCCGGCACGGACGGCTGGAGCGAGGAACGGCTGGCCGCGCTGGTCTCGCGCGACGCCTTGATCGGGGTAGCAGCGGTGCGTGCGGCCGAACGGTGAGCGCGGTGCAACGGTGAACGGGGTGGCACGATGAACGGCAACGACCAAGACACGCTCGCGATCCTCGTCGGCGGGGGGCCCGCGCCGGGCATCAACGGCGTGATCGCCTCGGCCACGATCGAGGCGCGCAACCACGGTTTGCGCGTGCTGGGCGTCTACGAAGGCTACCGGCACCTGGTGCTGGGCGACCTCTCGCACGTCGTCGAGCTGGGCATCGAGGACGTCTCGCGGGTCCACTTCACCGGCGGCTCGATGCTGCGCACCTCGCGCACCAACCCGGCCAAGGACCCGGAGTCCCTGCGCCGCTGCATCCGCTCGCTCACGATGCTGGGCGTGCGCTATCTGGTCACGATCGGCGGCGACGACACGACCTTCGGGGCGAGCCGGATCGCGGCCGAGACCAAGGGCCGGATCGGCGTCGCGACCGTCCCCAAGACGATCGACAACGACCTGCCGCTGCCCGACAACGCGCCGACGTTCGGCTTCGAGACCGCGCGCGCGGTCGGCTCGGCGATCGTCGAGAACCTGATGGAGGACGCCCGCACCGCCTCGCGCTGGTACCTCGCGGTGACGATGGGCCGCAAGTCGGGCGCGCTGGCGCTGGGCATCTGCAAGGCCGCCGGCGCGACGCTGGCGCTCATCCCCGAGGAGTTCAGCGGCGAGCGGATCGCGCTCGACGACGTGGTCGACACGATCGTCGGCGCGATCGTGAAGCGGCGCGCGAACGGGCACGACCACGGCGTCGCGGTCGTCGCCGAGGGCATCGCGGAACGGCTCGACCCGGCCGAGCTGTCCGCCGTCGCGACCGCCGCGCGCGACGCATACGGCCACGTGCGCTTGGCCGACGTGCCGCTGGGCAGCGTGCTGCGCGACGCGGTGCGCGGGCGCTTGCAAGACATCGGCCTCGACGCGACCGTGGTGCCCAAGGACATCGGCTACGAGCTGCGCAGCGCCAAGCCCGTGCCGTTCGACGCGGAGTACACCCGCACGCTCGGCTACGGCGCGGTGCGCTACCTGCTCGCCGGCGGCAGCGGCGCGCTGATCGCGCTCTCCGGCGGCCGCATCGTCCCGGTGACGCTCGACGAGATGCTCGACCCCGCCACCGGCCGCATCCGCATCCGCATGGTCGACGTCACGACCGAGTCGTACGAGGTCGCGCGCAAGTACATGATCCGCCTGGAGGACACCGACTTCGTCGAGCCGCGCCTCTCGCGGCTGGCCGCGCAGACGTCGCTCACGTCGGAAGAGTTCGCGGCCCGCTTTCAGCGGCTAGTGGCCGGCGGCGCCTGAGCGGCACGCGGGGTCTGAGCCGGCACACCGGCGGCCGAATCGCGTTACAGCGAATCGAACGCGGCGCGCACCATCTCGTCGGGGACGACGTGCTCGCCCTCGAACTCGCGGTAGTCCACCTCTAGGCCGAGGCGGCGCAGCTGCGGTACGATGCGCCGGCTGCAGGCGATCGGGAGCACCGGATCGTGCGTGCCGTGCGAGACGAACACGGCCGGCGCGCCGACCAGCCCCGGCGGGACCATGAAGCCGGGCGAGAAGGCGAAGATGCGGCGGAAGAGGTCGCCGTTGGGCAGGCCCAGGGTGAGCGCGTAGCTCGCGCCGTCGCTGAAGCCTTCGATCGCGACGCGCGCCGGGTCGACCGCGAAGCGCTCGAACGCGAACGCCAGGCCGGCGTCGATGCGCTGCACGTCGGGGCCGAGGCCGCCGCGGATCACGTCCCAGGTCGCGCCCAGCGAGTCCGGCGCGAGCAGCAACGCACCGGTCCGCTCGGCGTGCGGGCGCAGGCGGTCGATGCGGTGCGCGGCCTGGCCGCCGGCGCCGTGCAGGCACACCACCAGCGGCGCGGGCTGCGCGGCGTCGTACCCGCGCGGCACGAACAGGGTCACGTCGCGCGTGCGGCCCAGTCCCAGGCGGTGGTCGCCGGGCGGCAGGGGCGGGGCCGAGGGCGCCGTGGGCCGCGCCTGCAGCCGGGCGCTTTCGGGCTCGGTCATACGCCGGTCGGGAACGTCTCGGGCAGCTCGCCGTCGGCGGCGAGACGCTCCAGCGCGTCGAGCGGTTCGAGCGCGCGGGTGCGGTCGACGTGCACGGCGACGTCGAACTGGGCCGCCAGATCGGCGCTGAAGTAGTGGCTGCGCCGCTCGGTGTCGGGACGATAGATCACGCCGATGGCGCGTTCGAGCCGCTCGCCGCCCAAGGCCTGCCGCACCGCGGGCGCGCGCAGGTCGAGCGCGAAGGCCGGCCCGACCTCGTGGAACAGCTGCTCGTACGAGCCCGGCAGGGCCGGCTGGACCGCCATCACGCGGTGCGGCCCGCCCCAGTCGTCGGCCGCCATCACCGAGCCGTCGAAGGTGAACTGCCCGACGCTGCACGCCTCGGCGCCGTAGCGCTCGCGCGCGAGCTGGCCCAGGTTGACCTCGCCCCCGCGGCCCATCGAGGTCGCGCGCGCGTCGCCCAGGTGCGAGTTGTGCGCCCAGACCACCACCCGGTCGCTGCCGCGCGTCGCGCGCAGGTGCTCGCGCACCCGGCACAGCGTCTCGTCCATGTGCCGGTCGCGCACGTTCCAGGAGCTGGCGTCCCAGGCGAACATGGTGCGGTAGTAGTTCTCCGCGTCGGCGGCGACGCGGGCGTTGGCCTCGGTGAGGAACGCTTCGTCCGCCGCCGTCACGCCGTCGCCGCGCGCGTACGACTCGACCTGGGCGGCGATGCGGTGCAGCGCGTCGTGCACCGCCGCGCGGCAGTCCTCGCCGAGCTGCAGCTCGGTGGCGTAGCCGTAGCGCTGCGGATCATCGCCGAAGCGGTCGAAACAGGCGTACCGCTCGCGCACCGCGGCCGCGTTGCCCGGGTCGACTCGTTCGAGGTACGCGACCACCGCCTGCATCGACGCGTGCAAGCTGTACAGATCGAGCCCGAACATGCCCGTCCGGCGCTCGGGCGGCTGGCGCAGGTTGTGCGCGCGCAGCCAGCGGACGAAGTGGCGCACCACCGTGTTGCGCCACATCCAGCTCGGGAACGGGCGAAGCCGGCCAGCGCGCGCTCGGCATCGTCGGCGGCCGCGCCGGTCACGTAGCGGTGCAGCTGGGCGGTGTCGGGCAGATCGCCCTCGAGCGCAACCCCGGCGAAGCCGCGCTCGGCGATCAAGCGCTTCGTCAGCTCCGCGCGCTGGGCGTAGAACTCGTGCGTACCGTGCGAGGCCTCGCCGATCAGCACGACCGCCGCGTCGCCGATCAGCTCCAGGACCTCGTCGACCGGGCGCGCCGCCGCGCGCAGCGCCTGCGTATCTGCTTCCACCGCGTTACCCCGCCGAGTACCATACCCGCCCGCGCGCGCGTCACCGGACGGCAAGCGACCGCCTCCAGCCGGTGGACCGGCCCGCGCGGCCGGCGTAACCTCAGCCACCGCGGCACTCGTTGTAGACGGCATCATGGCAGCTCGAACGACCCAGGCCGAGCGTGCGATCGACGCGCTGCAAGTCCTGCGGATCGGCGACCTGAGCGCGCGGGAGCACGTTCAGACGCTCGTCGCGGCCGTTGCGGGGGCGACGGAGCCCGAGCTGATCCACATCCTGCGGCTGCTCGACGCGCTGGACGTCGATGCGCCGCGCGTCGCGCGCCGGCTCGACGATGCGGCGGCGGCCGCCGACCCGGTCGAGCGCCGGGCCGCGCTGGCGAAGCTGCGCGCCGCGCTGGAGCCCGCTCGCGACCACGTGCTGGCCAACGTGGCCGCGGTAACGGGCAACCTGCGCTTCGTCGTCGATCTGCGCGCCTCGGTCCTGGAGCTCATGGAGAAGTGCGACGACGTCACGGACCTCGCGCCGCTCGATGAAGACCTGCGCGCGTTCCTCGCCGCGCGGATCGATCTGGGCCTGCTCGAGCTGCGGCGGCTGACCTGGTCCGACTCCGCGGCGCTGCTCGAACGGCTCGCCCGCCTGGAGGCGGTGCACGCCGTGCGCGGCTGGTTCGATCTGAAAGACCGGCTCGACGACGACCGGCGGATCTACGCGTTCTTCCACCCGGCGCTGCCCGGCGCGCCGTTGGTTTTCACCGAGGTCGCGCTGACCGGCGAACTGGCCGGCTCGATGCGCGCGATCCTCAACCGCGACGTGCCGCCCGTCGATGCGGCTGGGGCCCGCTACGCGATCTTCTACTCGATCTCCAACGGCGAGCGCGGCTTGCGGGCGATTCCGTTCGGTAACGTGCTCATCAAGCACGTCGTCGACGCGCTGCGGAGCGAGTTGCCCGCGGCTCAAGACGTTCGCGACGCTGTCGCCGATGCCCGGGTTCGCGGCGTGGGTGAAGAGCCCGGCGGCGCACGTTCCCGCGGCCGTGCGCGACGCGCTCGCCGTTCCCGGCTGGCACCGCGACCCCGCGGCGTCCGCGGCGCTGCGCGAGCCGCTCCTGCGTCTCGCCGCGCGGTATCTGCTCGCCGCCAAACGCGCCGACGGCGCGCCGCTCGACGCGGTCGAGCGCTTTCACCTCGCGAACGGCGCGATCGCCGAACGGCTCGACTGGCTCGCCGACCCGACGTCGAGCGGCATCGCGCAGTCGTTCGGCATGATGGTGAACTACCGCTACGCGCTGGACCGCGTCGCCGCGAACCAGATTGCCTACGCGGCCGACCGCCGCGTCGAGGCGTCGTCGTCGATCAAGGCGCTGCTCGGCGCCGCCGATGCCGAGGACGCAGAAGCGAACGGCGTATCTGAGCCGTCGCGCGGCCGTGCGCTGCTGCAATCCGCACGCGCGCTCGCGACGAGCGTGAAACGGCGGATGGGCCTCGGCTCACGGGAGTTGGGCTAGCAGCGGTAGCGAAGCACGACTCGATGAAGGAGCGACGAGGCCTCCGTCAGCGCTGCGCGGTTAGCGCTCGCGGGCACCGTTCTGAACTGAGAGCTCCCAGCGATACCCGTCCGGATCGTGAAACCACAGGCCCATATGCGGCGAGCCCGGCGATGTAGGGCCGATCTCGTTATCGGGATCTTCGAGAACTACGCCGTTTTTCTTCAGCATCTCGAGCGCTTCGTGTAGCGCGCGCATACTGCCGAGGTGAAACGACATGTGGTCAATCGTGTCCGGATGTGGTGTGCCTTTGAAGAACCCGATGATAATTACGTCGTTCGTCAGCGCGATGGCCTCATCGGACCGGAACATTTCGTGCAGATCGAAGTTCGTGGTCCAAAACTGCGCGCTCTTCTCGGGGTCTGTGACGGCAAGGCTGAAATGCCAGACCGCGCCAAGTTGTACTTTCACGTCCATGCCTCTTCGTCACGCACCAAGTCGCGGCCTGTACGCCGCGGATGATGCGAGCTTCTTGCACATTCGTCCGGCCCCCGTCATTCCACCATCGACACGATAGTTCGCGCCGGTTATGAACCTCGCGCGAACCGACACGAGCAGCGCGACGACCTCAGCGACGTCCCCGGGGGCGCCGATGCGACCTAGCGGAATACTTCTGACCCAATCAGCAGGGGTAAATTCGGGATGCGCCTGTGACATTATGTTCGTATGTTCGGCGACTCTTGGGCCGCCTTGCGCCTGGGTGTCGATAAGAGAACGCTATCGGCACTCAGCAAAAGGTGCCAGAGGACTATGGACTGTCAATTACTGCGGTGGAACCGCGCATCAGACGGGGCTTGGAGGAGCCAAGCCAGCCGCGGCGGCGAAGCAGCGACTCGATGAACCAGACCACGAGCCCGCGGGCGCGCGTCGCGGCGGAGATCTTCGCGCGCCATCCCGACTACCGGGCGGGGATCGTCTACGCGCGCAACGTCGTCAACGGGCCCAGCGACGAGCGCAGCCTCGCGGCGCTGCGCGCGGCCGAAGAAGCAGCCCGGGCCCGCTTCACCGACCGGGCTCCGGCGGAGGACCCGCACCTCGCCGCGTGGCGCGCCGCGTATGCCGCGTTCGGCGCCAAGCCGAGCAAGTTCTTGTCCTCGGCGGAGGCGCTGCTGCGGCGCACGCTCAAGGGCGGCGCGCCGGCGATCAACCGGCTCGTCGACGTCTACAACGCGGTCAGCATCGCGCACGTCGTGCCGGTCGGCGGCGAGGACGCGGACCGCGTCGTGGGCGACCCGGTCGTGCGCTTCGCGGCGGGCGGGGAGCCGTTCGAGACGCGCGAGGGCGGCGAGCCGCTCACCGTCGCGGTCGAGCCGGGCGAAGCGGTCTGGGCCGACGAGGCGGGCGTCACCTGCCGGCGCTGGAACTGGCGCCAGTGCACCCGCACCGCGCTCACCGAGAGCGTCGTCAACGCGTACTTCGTGCTCGACGCGCTCGCCCCGTACACCGACGCGCAGCTCGATGCCGCAACGGCGGCGCTGGTGGACGGCCTGCGCGCGGTCTCGCCGAACTGCGAGATCGAGGTCGAGACGCTGCGAGCGTGAGCGGCGTTCCGAAGAGGCGCGAAAGCCTCACACCGTGAGCGGCTGGAGTAGCGCTTCGATGCGGACCAGCGCGGTGTCGAACGCGTCGGGGCCGTTGCGGGCGAGGGTGTCGTAGAGCGCGATCGCGGTCGTGCGGCTCAGGACCGCGGCGCGGTACCAGGCGAGGGTCGGGGCGAGCGCGCTCAGCGACGGGACGCGCGTCCAGCGCTCCTGCAGGCGCGGCGCGACGACGTGCGCGGCGTGCACCGAGAGCACGTAGTCGTGATCGCTCAGGTGGTTGACGAACGCTTCGAGCGGGGCCGGCTCGGCGGCCAGCACGTAGCTCGCACCGTCGCGGCGCAGCAAGCCGTAGGCGACCGGGTCGACCCCGGCCACGATCGCCGCGGCGCGGCACCACGTCGCGACCTTCGCTTCGTCGCCCAGCGACGGCGCGGCGTGCGCGGAGAGCAAGGTGGTGATGAAGCGCGGGTCGCGCCCGCGCGCGATGGCCTCGGCGCCGGACAGCACGTGGTGGCCGCCGGTGCCGGCGATGGTCAGCTCGTCGAGCAGCGTGCCGTCTTCGTTCCAGGCGAAGACGACGGTCTTCATCACGTCGTGGTAGAGCGCCGCTCCGATCGCGACGTCGCGTGAGACGGTCGGGCGGCCGCCGAAGTAGTGCGCGTCGTAGCTCGCCGCGAACGACGTCGCGAGCGAGGCGTTGAACGACTCGTGCATCGCCAGACCGCCGGGATAGGCGTGGTGCGAGCCCTCGCCCGAGCCGGGCGCGGCCCAGAACGGCTGCGGTGCGGTCGTCGCCTCGGGCTCGGTGTCGGGCGGGAAGATCCCGCGCACCGGCGCATCGGCGGCGACGAAGCCCGCCCGCGCCAGCGCGTCGCGCACCGCCGTGCGCGCGGCGGGTGCGAGGTGGCGCTGCGGGTAGACCGGCCGGCTGCCGCGGACGAGGTCGAGCACCGAGTCGCGCAGCTCGCGGTCGCGGATCGACTTCGCCAGCCCTTCGACCCGGGCGTACGTCGCTTGCGCGAGCGGCGAGCGGCGCGCGAGCGCGGCGGCGGCGGCGTTGCCGCGCGCGAGCCGGCCGGCGGGCTCGGGCAGCGCGACGGCGGCGACGCGCTCGGCCGCCGCGGCGGCTTCCACGCCGCTCGCCCCGGCCGCGAGCGGAGCGGCCGCTGCGGCCAGCAGACCAAGGAACGCCGGCCGCGTGAAGAACGCGGCTCGGCCGTCGGCGACGCACATGACCGGCGCGCTTCGCGGGGGGCGCGCGCGATACCGGTTTTGCTCCGGTCGTACCGACGCGCGGCGCCGGGCGTATCTTAACCGTTTGAGGCTCACGCGCCGAGCGCTTCGCGCCGTCATAGGATGGAGGGGAATCGCACCCGCGGCGAGGGGCTGTGGGCGGGTGCGCAACACACACACAGGGAGGTCTCTTGTCCGCCGTACTCGCCGATCCGACCGCCGCCGGCCCAACCGCCGATCGGGTTGCTTCCCAGGTACCGCCCGCGCTGAGCGAACTGCGCCGGCGCGCCTCGCACGTCTTCGCGGTGCTCTTGTGGGCGCACGTTCCGGTCGTCGCCGCGATCGCGCTCGCCAACCACACCGCGCCGCTCGCGCCGCTCGCCATCGCGGCCGTCCTAGCGGTGCTCGGCACGCTGGCGGCCCGGCGCGACCCGGCCGGGCCGGCCGGACGGGCTGTCATCGCCGCCGCGCTGACCGGGATGCCGATGCTGTTCGTGCACGCCGCGATGGGCGTCTGGCAGATCGACTACCACATGTACTTCTTCGCGGTGTTCGCGATGCTGGTGGCGTTCGTCGACTGGCGCCCGATCGCGCTGAGCGCGGCGCTCACCGCGCTGCACCACCTCGCGATGAGCTGGCTGATGCCGATGTCGGTGTTCCCCGACCAGGCCGGCCTCGCAGCGCTGCCGCGAGTCATCCTGCACGCGACGATCGTCGTGGCCGAGTGCGGGGTGCTGTTCTGGCTGACCGCGCGCGTGTACGCGCTGTTCGTGGCGGCCGACCGCGAGAACCGCCGGGCCGCCGAGGCGCTGGCCGTCGCGGAGCGGCTGCGCGGCGCGTTCGAGGGCGAGAGCGCCGCCAAGTCGCTCGCGCTGAGCGACGCCGGCCGGGCGCTCGACGAAGCGCGCCAGGCCGTGCGCGCCGTCGCGCGCGAGGAAGAGCTGCGCCTGCACGCGGAGCAGGCGGCGGCGGACCAGCGCCGCGCGCTGCTGCACGAGATCGCCGAGCGGCTCGAGCGCAGCGTCGGCGCGGTCGTCGACGCGGTCGGCGTCACCTCGCTCGAGATGCTCGACAACGCGCACCGCGCGGAGCGGATCGCGGGCGAGACGCGGGTCGAGGTAGACCGCGTCGCCGGCGTGACCGCGGCGTCCGACGCGACCATCGCCGAGGTTGCCCAGGCGACCGGCGAGCTGTCGCGCTCGAGCGCCGACATCCGCGACCGCATGCAGCGCGCGCTCGCCGTGGCGCAGCGCGCGGGGCGCGAGTCCGAGCGCGGCTCGCTGCTGGCGCGCTCGCTCGAGGACGCCGCGACCCGCATCGGCGACGTGATGACGATCATCGAGACGGTCGCGGACCAGACCCGGCTGCTCGCGCTCAACGCGGCCATCGAGGCCGCCCGGGCCGGTGAGTCGGGGCGCGGCTTCGCGGTCGTCGCCGACGAGGTTCGCAAGCTGGCCGACGCCACCGCCGGCGCGACCGCCGAGATCGTCGACATGGTCGGTACGATGCGGCGCGCCTCGGGCGAGGTCAGCGGCGCGCTGGGTGCGATCGAGACCTCGGTCGTCGACCTGACCTCGGCCGCGACGGACGTCGCCGCGGCGGTCGAGCAGCAGTCGGCCGCGACCCAGACGATCGCGCACAGCGTGGCCGAGGTCGCCCGCGGGACGACCGAGATTCGGGCTGCGATCCAGCGCGTCGCCGCCGGCAGCGGGCGGCTGAGCGAGACGGCCGACGCGGTCGTCGCCGGCGCCGGAGCGGTCGCCGATCGCAACGCGGCGCTGGCCGACGGCATCGCCGCGGTGACGCGCGAGCTCCTCGCTTCGGATACGGCGGACGGCGTCAGCCTGGGATCGGCTCGCCCGGTGTGACCTTGGCGAGCGGGATGCCGCCGCACAGCCGCTGCGCGAGCACGATCGCGGCGGTTGCGGCGGCCGCCAGGGTGACGAACGCGAGGAACGGCATGTCGTCGATGCTGCCGACGAAGTCTTTGCTCCCGAACACTTGCTCCGCGAGCGAGACGCCCAGGAACAGCGCGATCGACCACGGTGCGCGCACGAGCACCAGCGGCGCGAGCGCGATCCCGTACCACGGCAAGAACTTGCTGCCGCAGAAGACGAGCAGCAGCAGCGCGGCCTCGAGCGGCGGAACGCGGGTGCGCCGGGCGGCCGCCAGCGCGAGCGCGCCGGCGGCCGCGGCGATCAGCAGCACGTATCCCGTGCTGAACAGCGAAGCCGGCAGGTGCACTCCGGGTAGGTGCCGCGAGGCGGCGTACGCCAAGCTGACGACGTAGGAGAAGTTGTAGGCCATCGCGTCCGCCGGCGCTTGCACGTAGGTGCGCGCGAGGCCGAACGGCAGCCCGACGAGGACCAGCGTCGCGCCCAGCGCGCCCGCGGCGGCGAGCAGACCGCGCCCGCCGCGCCCGGCCCAGGCGACCATCAGGAAGGGCAGCAGAAACGGCGCGAAGGTCAGCTTCGTCGCGACCGAGAGCGCGGCGGCGACGCCCGCCAGCGCGAACCTGCCCCGGCTCGCCGCGCCGTACGCGCCGAGCGCGAAGAACAGCGCGATGACGTCGTTGTGCCCGCCCATGGCGGTCTGCATGACGACCAGCGGGTTGAGCGCGAACGCCGCGAGCGCCGCGCACGACCACCCGGCCGCGGGCAGCGCGCGCCAGATCAGGATGCTGCAGCCGATCGCCGCCAGCGCCGACCACAGCCGAATGACGCGGGCCTGGGTTTCCACGTCGGCGGCTCGGAACGGCAGCAGCGCCGCGGCGATGGCGAGGGTGTAGGCCGGGCCGTAGCGGTCGCGCATGACGATGCGCGTCGGCGGGTCCGTGTTGCCTTCGGCCTGGATTCCCCACAGCGTTCCGATCGCGCGGAGCTGCGGGGAGGCGGGTTGGCTGCGCGGCGGCGGATCGTAGGGGTTGGCGCCCTGCTGCACGAGCTCCGCGTACGCGACGTAGAGATACTGCCCGCCGTTGAACGGCATCCGCACGCCGACCGTCAGCCCCAGCAAGATCGCCTGGAGCGCGATGATCCCGGCCGCGACGCGGCCGCGCCGCGCGCGCGCAACGCGCCCGAGGGCCAGCACCATGCCGACCAGCGCGACGCTCCAGACGATCTCCCAGCCCGCGACGTAGTGCCACCAGGCCGCGGCGTTCGGAAGGTGCCCCTCGGCGAACGGAACCAGCGGCGAGAACGGCCAGCCGGGCGGCGGGAAGGACGCGCGCATCCCGGCCGTACCGGCGACGAGCGCCGCGGCCGCCGCGACCATCGCCGCGGCGGAAAGCGCGACGAGCGTCCACCGGACGGGTGATGCGGACGCACCCGTGCCGTCGTCGTCGGTCTTCACTCCCCGAGCGTACGGCGTGCCCGGCTTTCCGGCTAGGGACCGAACGGACTTCGGTTCAGGACGGCGGCCTCGTTCCGCAGCGCATCACGCTGCGCGCAGGAAATTTCCACGGTCGCCGAAAGGCTGGTATACAGAAGACCGTATACCGGCAACCAGCTAAGGGGGACAGCAACCGGATGGCAGCCGCGCTTGGCCTGACGACGATCGATGCCGACCTGACGATCGGCGACCGTGTCTATGCCGCGATCCGCGCAGCCATCACGAGCACGAACCTCTACGAGATCGACGAGAGCGACTTGCGGCTGGACGAGCGCCAGCTCGCGGCGCGCTTGGGCTGCAGCCGGACGCCGGTCCGCGAGGCGCTCGCTCGCCTGGAGCACGAGGGGCTCGTCACGAGCGCTCCCCGGCGCGGCTTCTCGATCGCGCGCAAGACCAAGCGCGAGCTGCTCGAGATGATCGTCGTGTGGGCGGCGCTCGAGGGCATGGCCGCTCGCCTGGTCGCCCTGCACGCCTCCGACGAGGAGCGCGCGTCGCTGCGCGCGATCTTCGCCCGCTTCGACGGCAAGCGCATCGCGGCCGAGCTCGACGAGTACTCGGACGCCAACTTGCAGTTCCACCAGCGGATCATCGATCTGTCCGGCTGCGAGACGCTGCGCCGCACGGCCGACGGCCTCCTGATCCACATCCGCTCGATCCGCCATCGCACGATCGGCGAGAACCGCCGCTTCGAGCGCTCCATCGTGGACCACATGCACATCATCGAAGCGATCGAGCGGCGGGACGCGGAGACCGCCAGCCTGCTCGTGCGCGATCACGCGCTCGAGCTCGCCGCCCACGTGGACGCCAACGACAACGATCTCTAGTCACTAGAACCTGCGAGGACTTCCATGGCCCAAACGACTCCGGCCGCACGCGATCTCCCCGGCCTGGACGCCGCCGCGCCCGGCGCGACGATATCCGGCGGACACCTCGTCGCCAAGGCGCTGAAGGCCGAGGGCATCGATGTCATCTTCACCCTGTGCGGCGGGCACATCATCGACATCTACGACGGCTGCGCCGACGAAGGCATCAAGATCGTCGACGTCCGCCACGAGCAAGTCGCCGCGCACGCCGCCGACGGCTACGCGCGCGTCACCGGCAAGCCGGGCTGCGCGGTCGTCACCGCCGGCCCCGGAACCACCGACGCGGTGACCGGGCGTCGCGAACGCCTTCCGGGCCGAGAGCCCGATGCTGCTCATCGGCGGCCAGGGCGCGCTCAACCAGCACAAGATGGGCTCGCTGCAGGATCTGCCGCACGTCGACATCATGCGCCCGATCACCAAGTTCGCGGCCAGCGTCGCTGACCACCGAACGGGTGGCGGACATGATCAGCATGGCGTTCCGCGAGTCGTTCAACGGCGCGTACGGGCCGTCGTTCCTGGAGATCGGGCGCGACATCCTCGACGCCAAGGTAGACGTCTCCAAGGCCGTGATCCCGGAGTTCGGGCGCTACCGCGCCTCGACCAAGAGCATCGGCGACCCCAACGACATCGAGAAGCTGGCCGACATCCTGGTCCGGGCCGAGCGCCCGTGCGTGCTGCTCGGCTCGCAAGTGTGGACGACCCGCGGCACCGCGGTCCGCGATCGAGTTCTGCAAGACGCTCAACATCCCGGCCTTCGTCAACGGCGCGGGGCGCGGCACGCTGCCGCCCGGCGACCCGCACAACTTCCAGCTCACCCGCTCGTACGCGTTCTCCAAGGCCGACGTGATCGTCATCGTCGGCACGCCGTTCGACTTCCGGATGGGCTACGGCAAGCGGCTCAAGGCCAAGACGGTCGTGCAGATCGACATGAGCTACGCGACGGTCGGCAAGAACCGCGACGTGTCGCTGGGCCTCGTCGGCGACGTCGGCGCGATCCTGGCCGCGGTGACGCAAGCGGCATCCGGCCGGCGCGACAACGGCGCGGCCTCGCGCAAGCCGTGGCTGGACGAGCTGCGCGCGGAGGAGCGTTCGCTCTACGAAGCGCGCCTGCCCAAGATCATGAACGACACGACGCCGATCCACCCGCTGCGCCTGGCGTACGAGATCAACGAGTTCCTGACCGAGAACACCGTCTTCATCGGCGACGGCGGCGACGTCGTCACCTCGGCCGGCGGCGTGGTGCAGCCCAAGGCGCCCGGGCACTGGATGGACCCGGGGCCGCTGGGCACGCTGGGCGTCGGCGTTCCGTTCGCGATGGCGTCCAAGCTCGCCCAGCCCGAAAAAGAAGTCGTCTGCCTGTTCGGCGACGGCACGTTCAGCCTGACCGGCTGGGACTTCCAGACGATGATGCGGTTCGATCTGCCGTTCATCGGCGTGGTCGGCAACAACTCGTACATGAACCAGATCCGCTACGGCCAGATCCAGAAGTACGGCAAGGAACGCGGCGACCTCGGCAACTATCTGGGCGACGTCAACTACGATCTGTTCGCCAAGATGCTGGGCGGCTACGGCGAGGAGGTGCGCGACCCGCGCGACATCCGGCCGGCGCTCGAACGCGCGCGCGAGTCCGGCAAGCCGTCGCTCATCAACGTCTGGATCGACCCCGACGCGTTCGCGCCCGGCACGATGAACCAGACGATGTACAAGTAGAGGCGACATGAACCACGATCATACGATCTCGGCGGACGGGGCGCCGCCGCGCAAGGCGCTCGACGGCATCAAAGTCCTCGACATGACGCACGTCCAAGCCGGGCCTTCCTGCACGCAGATCCTGGCCTGGCTCGGGCGCGGACGTCATCAAGGTCGAGCTGCCCGGCCGGGGCGACATCACGCGCGAGCAGCTGCGCGACGTCCCGGGCGTCGACAGCCTCTACTTCACGATGCTCAACTGCAACAAGCGCAGCATCACGCTCAACACCAAGAGCGACGAGGGCAAGGCGATCTTCGTCAAGCTGCTCGAGCACTGCGACGTGCTGGTCGAGAACTTCGGGCCCGGCGCGCTCGACCGCCAGGGCTTCACCTGGGAGCGCATCCGCCAGATCAACCCGCGCATCAGCTACGCCTCGATCAAGGGCTTCGGCGCGGGCGCGTACGCCGATTTCAAAGCCTACGAAACCGTCGCGCAAGCGATGGGCGGCGCGATGAGCACGACCGGCTTTCCGGACGGCCCGCCGACGAGCACCGGCGCGCAGATCGGCGACTCCGGCAGCGGCATCCACATGGTCGCGGCGATCCTCGCCGCGCTCTACCAGCGCACCCACAGCGGGCGCGGCCAGCGCATCGAGGTCGCGATGCAGGACGCGGTGCTCAACCTGTGCCGGGTGAAGATGCGCGATCAGCAGCGCCTGGCCCACGGGCCGCTGGGCGAGTACCCCAACGAGACGTTCGGCGACTACGTGCCCCGCTCGGGCAACGCCTCGGGCGGCGGCCAGCCGGGAGCCGCGCTGCGCTGCAGCCCGGGCGGCGAGAACGACTACGTCTACGTCATCATCCAGCCGCCCGTCTGGGCGCCGCTGGCCAAGCTGATCGGCCGGCCGGAGCTGGCCGACGATCCCGCCTTCGCGACGCCCGCGGCGCGCCTGCCGCACCTCGACGAGGTCTTCGGCATCGTCGAGCAGTGGACGCAGCAGTTCACCAAGTTCGAGGTGCTCGACAAGCTCAACGCGATCGACGTCCCGTGCGGGCCGATCCTGAGCACCAAGGACCTCATCGAGGATCCCTCGCTGCGCGCCCGCGGCATGATCGCCGAGGTCGAGCACCCGCGAGCGCGGGACGTTCCAGACGGTGGGCTGTCCGCTCAACCTCTCGGACACCCCGGTCGAGATCACGCAGCTCGCCGCTGCTGGGCGAGCACAACGCTGAAATCCTCGCCGAGATCGGCTGGCAAGGTTCCCAGGTCGGGGAATTGCAAGCCGCAGGCGTCGTGTAGGAGAGATCGATGCTTCTCGAACGGACGACCCGCGACCGCGCCGCCGTGCGCGCGATCCTCGACCGGGTGAAGAGCGAGGGCCGCAGCGCCCTGGCGGCGCCCGAAGCCAAGCAAGTCGCCGACGCGTACGGCATCCCGGTCCCGCAGGAAGCGCTCGCGGCGAGCGCCGACGAGGCGGTCGCGGCGGCGGAGCGGATGGGGTACCCGGTGGTGCTCAAGATCGTCTCGCCGGACATCCTGCACAAGACCGAGGCCGGCGGCGTGCTGGTCGGGGTCGCGAGCGCGAGCGCCGTGCGCGAACGGCTACGACACGATCGTGCGCAACGCGACGGCGTACGAGGCCGGCGCGCGGATCGACGGCGTGCAGGTCCAGCAGATGCTGCCCAGCGGCGCCCAAGAGGTGATCGTCGGGGCGGTCACCGACCCGAGCTTCGGCAAGCTGGTCGCCTTCGGGCTGGGCGGCGTGCTGGTCGAGCTGCTCAAGGACGTCACGTTCCGGCTCGCGCCGGCGACCCGCGACGAAGCGCTCTCGATGCTCGACGGCATCCAAGCGGCGCCGATGCTGCGCGGCATCCGCGGCGCGGCGGCGGTCGACCGCGAGGCGCTCGCCGCGATCGTCGTCGGCGTGTCGGAGCTGGTGACCGACTTCCCCGAGATCGCGGAGGTCGACCTCAACCCGGTGTTCGCGACGCCGCAGGGCGCGACCGCGGTCGACGTGCGGATCATCGTCGAGTTCAACCCGCCGCCCCAGCGCGACCGGCCCGGGACCGAGGAGATCCTGGCCAAGATGAACCGCATCATGCGGCCCGACGCGGTGGCCGTGATCGGCGCCTCGAGCGAAGCCGGCAAGATCGGCAACTCCGTGATGAAGAACCTCATCAACGGCGGCTACGAGGGCGCGATCTACCCGATCAACCCCAAGGCCGACGAGATCATGGGCCGCAAGGCGTACGCCTCGGTGGCGGACATCCCGGGCGAGGTCGACGTCGCGGTGTTCGCCATCCCGGCCAAGTTCGTCGCCGCCGCCCTGGTGGAGTGCGGCGAGAAGAAGATTCCCGGCGCGGTGCTGATCCCGTCCGGCTTCGCCGAGACGGGCAACGAAGCGGGCCAGCGCGAGATCATCGAGATCGGCCGCAAGTACGGCGTGCGCCTGATGGGGCCCAACATCTACGGCTTCTACTACACGCCCAAGAACCTGTGCGCGACGTTCTGCACGGCGTACGACGTCAAGGGCAGCGTCGCGCTCTCGTCGCAGAGCGGCGGCGTCGGGATGGCGATCATCGGCTTCAGCCGCTCGGCCAAGATGGGCGTGTCGGCGATCGTCGGCCTGGGCAACAAGTCCGATCTGGACGAGGACGACCTGCTGACGTTCTTCGAGCAGGACGACGCCACCAAGGCGATCGCCATGCACATGGAGGACCTCAAGGACGGCCGCTCGTTCGCGGAAGTGGCCAAGCGCGTCTCCAAGCAGAAGCCGGTCATCGTGCTCAAGGCCGGGCGCACCGCGCTCGGCGCGCGGGCCGCCAGCTCGCACACCGGCGCGCTGGCCGGCAACGACAAGGTCTACGACGACATCCTGCGCGAGAGCGGCGTCATCCGCGCGCGCGGGCTCAACGAGATGCTCGCGTTCGCGCGCGCGGTCCCGATCCTGCCCACCCCCAAGGGCGAGAACGTCGTCATCATCACCGGCGCGGGCGGCTCGGGCGTGCTGCTGTCGGACTCCTGCGTCGACGCGGGCCTGGAGCTGATGAAGTTCCCGCCCGACCTGGACGAGGCGTTCAAGCAGTTCATCCCGCCCTTCGGCGCGTCGGGAAACCCGGTCGACATCACCGGCGGCGAGCCGCCCAAAACGTACCAGAACACGATTCGCCTGGGCCTGGAAGACCCGCGCATCGACGCCCTGATCCTGGGCTACTGGCACACCATCGTGACCCCGCCGATGGTCTTCGCCCGCCTGGTGGTCGAAGTGGTCGAAGAGTTTCGCGCGCGCGGCATCGACAAGCCGGTCGTCGCGTCGCTCGCCGGCGACGTCGAGGTCGAAGAGGCCAGCGAGTACCTGTTCGACCACAAGATTCCCGCCTATCCCGTACAACACGGAAACCCCGGTGGCGGTGCTCGGCGCGAAATACCGCTGGGCTCGCCGGGCCGGGCTCATGCCCCGCTGATGGTGATCGAAACTCCAGTGATCCTGTAATGCTCGCGGCGGAAGAATCTTCTTCGGCCGCGGTCCGGAGGGTTTGGAATTGGTAGCAACGGTGAGCGCGTCCCGCGGTCGGTGGACGCAATTGGTCTTCGGCGTGATCGCGATGATCATGGTCGCGAACTTGCAGTACGGGTGGACGCTGTTCGTGCAGCCGCTCCAGGACGCCCACGGCTGGTCGAAGACGGACATCCAGTACGCCTTCACCCTGTTCGTCCTGTTCGAAGTGTGGCTGGTTCCCGTCAACGGCTGGCTGGTCGACCGGTTCGGGCCCAAGCTGTTCGTCGCCGTCGGCGGCGTCCTGGTGGCCCTCGGGTGGGTGGTCGCGGCGCACGCGTCGACGCTCGCCGCGCTGTACGGCGGCGAGATCATGGGCGGCATCGGGACCGGGATCGTCTACGGGACGATGGTCGGCTCGGCGGTCAAGTGGTTTCCGGACAAGCGCGGGCTGGCGGTCGGCCTGACCGCGGCGGGCTTCGGCGCCGGCGCGGCCCTGACGGTCGTCCCGATCTCGTGGACGATCGCGCACCAGGGGTACGCGGCGGCCTTCCAGTGGTTCGGCCTCGTCCAGGGCGCGATCGTCGTGGTGATCGCGCTGTTCCTGCGCTTCCCCGGCGCCGACGAAGCGCTGCCGGTCGGGCAGAGCGCGGCGCTCCTGCGCCAGACGGCGCGTGACTCGACGCCCTGGCAGATGCTGCGCACGCCCCATTTCTATCTGCTCTACGCCATGTTCGTCATGATCGCGACCGGGCTGCTGTTCATGACGGCGCAGCTCGCGCCGCTCGCCAAAGACTACGGCGTGGCGAAGATCCCGATCAACTTCCTGGGCATCGTGACCTCGACGCTGGTGTTCGCCGTCATCGTCGACAACGTGCTCAACGGGGGCAGCCGCGTGTTCTTCGGCTGGATCTCGGACCGGATCGGGCGCGAGCGGACGATGACCATCGCGTTCGCGCTCGAGGCGCTGGGGCTGTTCGGGCTGCTCTACGTCGCGCACCACCCGTGGCTGTTCGTGCTCTGCGCGGGCGCGACGTTCGTCGCATCGGGCGAGATCTACAGCCTCTTCCCGGCGAGCTGCACCGACATCTTCGGGCGCAAGTTCGCCACGACCAACTGCGGCCTGCTGTACACCGCGAAGGGAACGGCCGCGCTCGTGGTTCCGATCGCGAGCCAGATCCGCGAGGCCTCCGGGTCGTGGGCGACCGTGATCAGCGTGCTGGTCGCCTTCAACGTCCTCGTCGCGCTCCTCGCGCTGTTCGTGCTCAAGCCGATCCGGGAGCGGCTGCTCGAGCGCGAGCGCGCGGTCCTCGTGCCGGACGGCACGGCCGCGGCGTCCGCCGGCTGAAGCCGCACGCGGCCGGGGCGGGAGCGCTCCGCCTCGGCCGCGTCAGCGTGCTTCGAGCTCGCGCTCTCTGGCGAGCTGATAGCTCCAGGGCGAAACGCGAGCCTGCTCGACGGCGGCTTCCAAGGCTTGACTGCCGTCTCGCCGGCAGGCGCACGCCGAGCGCACCTCGCCCCCACACCCGCGCTGGTCGTGGCGATCGAGGGCGTGGCCGCACATGCACAACACGAGGTATTTCATGTCCGCTAGATTACCGCGTGAAAGGCGCCACGTCGGTACGATGTAGTACGAACCCCTGTTCCGATGCGACCGGGCGCGGTTCGTAGCACGATTGAACCAGGCGTTTGCGCTCAGCGCGAGTACGCCCGGCGGAACGTCGCGTACGCGTACTGGTAATCGTAGTAGAACCAGTTGCGCAGGCTGCGCCGCACCAGGCCGGTCGCGGTGACCGGTGAGGCGCCTTTCATCACGTAGTGCTGGCCGTCGAAGAAGTCCGCGCTGTAAACCGGATACGAGGCCATCACGCGGAAACCGGGCAGCGGCGCGAACGGCGTCGCGGTCCACTCCCAGCCGTTGCCGATCAGGTCGTGCACGCCCCACGCGCTCGCGCCCTGCGGCGACGAGCCGACCGGTTCGGGATCGTAGCGGCGCCAGCCGAAGTTGCCGTGGAGCGCGGGGTCCGGCGCGGCGTCGCCCCACGGCTGCGCGCGTTCCGCTCCATCGGGCGTGCCGTACGCGGCGCGGTGGTACTCGGCTTCGGTCGGGAGCCGGCCGCCGCTCCAGGCGCAGAACGCGGCGGCCTGCTCCTGCGTGCAGTACACCGGCCACGAGAGCGGCAGCGGCAGATCTTCGAACGCGCCCAGCAGCATCCACGCGCCGTCGCGCTCGAACCAGAACGGCGGCACCGGCCCGCCGGCGCGCACGAACTCGAGGTACTCGCCGTTGGTGACGTCGTAGGCGTCGAGCGCGAACGCCGGCACGTCGACTTCGGTGCGCTCGAACTCGTTGTCCCAGCCGAACGCGAGCGCGTCGCGGTCGGCGCCCAGCGTTGCACGGCCGGCCGGAATCGCGATCGGCTCGCGGCGCGGCGGCGCGACGTCGCGGTGCGCCGCGCGCGGGCCGCGCTGCTTGTCGCGCGCGAGCCGGTGGATGATGTACATCAGCGTCTCGTGGTGCATCTCCTCGTGCTCGAGGATCGTGTGCGCCGCCTCGGCGCGCACCAGGTTGGGGTTGTTCGGATCGTCGAGCACGGCGCCGGCGTACGCGTCGAGGATCGCGGCGTCGCAGCGCGCGCCGAAGCGCTCGATCTCCGCGCGCGCGGGCCACGCCGCGCGTTCGTGCTGCTTCGCCGCCTCGGCGTCGCGCGGGTCGATGCCGCGGTTGAAGAGCTTTTCGAGCGCCGGATCGACCGAGGGCCGGTGCAGCGCGTCGCGCACGAGCGTGATGAAGGCGAACGCCGGCATGTGCCCGGCGTAGAAGACGAACGGGTGGCGGAGCGGGATCGGCCGCTCCTCGTACGCCTCGGGTGCGATCAGCCCGAAGATGTCGGCGGTGCGGCGGCGTCCGGCGCGATAGCGCGCGGCCAGCGCTTGCCGGTCTACGTGGGTCGGAGCGAGCGTGTCCACGGTCGGAATGTACCCAGCCGCGGCCGTGTCTTCGCCAGCCGAGGACTCGCTCGCTAGGCGATCCCGGCGCTGCGGGCGATCAGAAACGCCTCCATCACCGTGCTCTCCATCGGGCGGGCGAAGTAATAGCCCTGGCCCAGGTCGCAGCGCAGGCCCGACAGGAACGCCAGCTGCTCGGGGGTCTCGACGCCCTCGGCGCAGACCTCCAGCCCCAGGCTGTGGGCCATCGCGATCACCGTGCGCACGATGATGGCGTCGTCGGGCTCCTCCATGATGTCGCGCACGAACGACTGGTCGATCTTGAGGCAATCGAGCGGGAAGCGGCGCAGGTAGCCCAGCGACGAGTAGCCGGTGCCGAAGTCGTCGACCGACAGGCGGATCCCGGCCCGCCCGAGCTCCTGGAGGATCTGGACCGAGATCGCGGCATCGCTCATCGCGACCGACTCGGTGATCTCGACCTCGAGCTGCTCGGCGGCCAAGCCGCTGCGGGCCAGGGTGTCCCGGATCTTCCCGGTCAGCGCGGTCTGGTGGAACTGGCGCGCGGAGAGGTTGACCGCCAGCCGCAGCCCCGGGACGAGCTTCTGCCAGGCGCAGACCTGGCGGCAAGCGGTCTCGAGCACCCAGTCGCCCAGGTTGACGATCAGCCCGCTGACCTCGGCGCTGGGAATGAAGTGGTCCGGCGGCACCAGGCCCAGGCGCGGGTGCTGCCAGCGCACCAGCGCCTCGAGCGCGACCAGCCGCCCGCCGGCCAGATCGAACTGGGGCTGGTAGTGGACCACGAACTCCTCGCGCTCGAGCGCCTTGCGCAGCGACTTCTCCTGCGAGATGCGGGTGGCCAAGCTCGCCCCCAGCGCCGGAGTGAAGAACTGGTGCGTGTTGCGGCCGCGTTCCTTGGCCCGGTACATCGCGACGTCGGCGTGCTTGATCAGGGTGTCGGCGTCGTCGCCGTCGGCCGGGTGGACCGCGATCCCGACCGAGGTCGTGACGTACTGCTCGTAACCGTCGATCAGCAGCGGCTGGTCGATCACCGCGATCACGCGCTGGGCCAGCGCGTCGAGCCGCTCGGTGGACGGGTCGCCGGCGATCAGCACGATGAACTCGTCGCCGCCCATCCGGGCCACCAGCCCGTCGGTCCCGATGACCGCGCTGAGCCGGTCGCCGATCATGCGCAGCAGCCGGTCCCCCAGCGGGTGGCCGAGCGTGTCGTTGATGTCCTTGAAGCGGTCGAGGTCCAGGAACATCACCCCGACCCGCGCCCCCGTTTCGAGCGCGAGCACCAGCTCGTCGCGCAGGCGCTCGGTGAACCAGGCCCGGTTGGGCAAGGCGGTGAGCTGGTCGTTGTAGGCCAGGTGCTTGAGCCGAGTGCGCGAGCGGCCGCGCTCGATGGCCGAGCCGACCAGCGCGCCCATCAGCTGCACGAGGTCGCGGTCGCTGGCGCTGAACGGCTCGTCGCGCGGGTTCTCGCCGGCGAAGCTGAGCGAGCCGTAGCGCGCCCCGCCGACGTCGATCGCGGTGCCGATGTACGCCCCCGGGCAGTCCTCGCCCAGCTCCGCCTGGCCCAGGTACGGCACGCCGCGCAGGTTGTCGAGCGCGAGCGCGCCGTCGGTGCCCAGCGCCAGGCGCGCCAGCCGGCGCGGGACCGGCTCGCCGACGGTCGCGATGCTGCGGTCGGCTTCGGCGTCGTAGAGCGAGCCCGCGCTCAGGCCCAGCAGCCGGCAGCCGGCGTCGATGGTGGCCGCGATCTGACTCTCCGCGGTCGCGTTCGCGGCGGCGGCGACCAGGTACAGCTCACGCAGCCGTTCGCTCTGCACCGCCGCCTCGCGCTCGGCGCGCCGCATCGCGGTCAGGTCGCGCACGACGAGGTGCACGCCGGTGATGGCGCCGCGGAAGACGATCGGGACCATGCTCGTCAGCGCGGGAAACGTCGTGCCGTCGGCGCGCCGGCCGGTCAGCTCGACCGTGACCGCCTCGCCGGCCGCCGCGCGCGCGAACGCCGAGCGCGAGTGCTCCTCGCTCTCAGCGACGGTGAACTCGCTCCCGTGGCGCCCGACCACGTCCGCGACGTCGTAGCCCAGGGTCAGCGCGGCCGCGGCGTTGGCGCGCGTGACGACCCCGTCGAGCCCGACCGCGTACATCGGGTCGGGGCTGTAGTCGAACAGCGAGCGGAAGCGCTCCTCGCTGGCCTGCGCGTCGGCCCGCATCGCGACCAAGTTGGTGACGTCGTCGACCAGCGAGACGATCTGGAACGCGCCGCCTTCGAGCGGGATGTACGAGTTGAACCAGCGGCAGTGCAGGACGCGGCCGTCCTTGGAGACGTTGCGGTTCTCCGAGACGTTCGAGCGGGTGATGCCGACGGAGATGTCGGCCAGCACCCGGCTCACCCGCGGCGCGTCGTCCGGGTAGACCAGGCCCAGCTCCTCGAAGCTCCGGCCGCCGATCTCGGCGAAGCTCCAGCCGAAGATCGCCGCCGCGCGGGCCGACCACTCGACGATCCGAAAGCGCTGGTCCCAGCGCACGAACCCCAGCGACGTGTTGTCGGTGTACGCGGCGAGCTGGCGGTTGACGAAGGCGAGTTCGCGCCCCGCCCAGCCGGTATCGGTCGGCCAGCTGCTCTCGCTCTCGCGGTGGAGGGTCAGGCCGACCGCACCGTCGCCGGCGATCTGGTGCGTCATGACGCTGTAGGTCTCACCGTTCGGAAACGGCGCGAGCTTGCCGGCGAACACCGCGTGCTCGACGAAGGCGCGCATGACGATCCCGTCGAGCACGTCGGCCACGCGCGGCCAGGCGGCCCGCAGGGTCGTACCGATCAGGGCTTGGGCGGGAGCACCGAACAGAGCCGCGGCCGGCGCGTTGACCGCGACCACCCGCAGGTCTCGGTCGAAGGCCAACAGCGCATCGTGCCACCCGTCCGCGAAGCGTTGCCAGAAGTCCACTACCGCACTCGTTCGCCTCCGCCGCTCCTCAGACCGTCAGGTAGGGTCGCAGACCGGCAACGCCGCCTTCGCGGCCGAAGCCGGACTCACGATATCCCCCGAACGGCGAGCTGGGATCGAACTGGTTGAAGGTCGAGCACCACACCACGCCGGCCCGCAGGCGCTGGGCGACGTACATCGACTTGGCGCCCTTGTCGGTCCAGACGCCGGCCGACAGACCGTAGGGCGTGTTGTTGGCTTTCTCGATCGCCTCGTCGGCGGTGCGGAAGGTCATGACCGCCAGCACCGGCCCGAAGATCTCCTCGCGCGCGATGCGGTGCGACTGCGAGACGCCGGTGAAGAAGGCCGCGCGGTGGAACAGGCCTCGCTCCGGCAGCGCGCACGACTGCTGGTGCAGCAGCGCGCCCTCGTCGACGCCGCTCTGCACCAGCTCCGCGATCTTGGCGTGCTGGGCGGGCGAGTTGATCGCTCCGATGTCGGTGTTCTTGTCGAGGGGATCGCCTAGACGCAGCGTCTCGATCCGCGCCGCGAGGCGCGCGACCACCTCGTCGTGGACGCTTTCCTGGACCAGCAGGCGCGAGCCGGCGCAGCACACGTGGCCCTGGTTGAAGTAGATCCCGTTGACCACGCCTTCCACCGCCTGGTCGAGCGGGGCGTCCGCGAAGACGATGTTGGCGGCTTTGCCGCCCAGCTCCAGGGTCAGCCGGGTGCGCCTCCCGGCCAGGCTGCGCGCGATGCTCTTGCCGACCTCGGTCGAGCCGGTGAAGGCCACCTTGTCGATCCCGGGGTGGGCGACCAGTGCGGCCCCGGTCCGGCCGTCGCCGGTGACCACGTTGAGCACGCCCGGCGGGAGATCGGCCTCCTGGGCGATCTCGGCCAGCAGCAGGGCCGAGAGCGGGGTCGTCTCGGCCGGCTTGAGCACGACGGTGTTGCCGCAGGCCAGCGCCGGGGCGATCTTCCAGGCCGCCATCAGAAGCGGGAAGTTCCAGGGCACGATCGAGCCGACCACGCCGACCGGGGCCGGGTCGGCGGCGCCGTGCACGGCATAGCGCAGCTTGTCGGCCCAGCCCGCGAAGTAGAAGAAGTTCGCCGCGGCCTGGACCACGTCGAAGTCGCGCGACTCCTTGATCGGCTTGCCGCCGTCCATCGTCTCGAGCACGGCCAGCTCGCGCGAGCGCTCGGTGATCGCGCGCGCGATCCGGTAGACGTACTTGGCCCGGTCGGCCGGGCGCATCGGGCGCCAGTAGCGCTCGTAGGCCTCGCGCGCGGCGGCCACCGCGCGGTCGACGTCCTCCGCCGTACCGACCGCGACCTGAGCCAAGGTCTGCTCGGTCGCCGGGTTCACCGTCGCGAACGTCTCGCCGCCCAGCGACGGGGTCCAGCGGCCGCCGATGAAGTGGTCGTAGCGCTCGGCGATGCGGACCGGCGTGGTTTCGAGCGAGGGCGCGTAGGCGAGGGCCATCCCGGCGACTTCGCCGCGCCGCCGACGCACCCCGGCCGCGGTCTTCGCGCCGTCGCCCTAGGCTCAGCCGCGGGCGAGCAGGCCCAGCAGCTCGCGGTCGGCGCTCGTCGAGAGCAGCACCAGCCGCCGCGGCCGCCCGTCGCGGCCGAGCACGTAGCAGAACGCGCCGTGGAACGTGCCGTCGAGCCGGTAGACGTTGAAGGCGTCCAAGAACGCGCGCACGTCGGCCGGCTTGCCGCTGGCCCAGCGCCAGCGGTGCGGGTCGGCCGCGAAAGCGCGGGCCAGGTTCGCCATCGCGATCGGCGGGTCGGCGTCGGGCTCGAGCGTCACGGTCAGCAGCCGCGCGTCGACGTGCGCGCGCACGAGCTCCGCGGAAAGCTTGGCGAACAGCCCTTCCGCGATCGGGCAGGCGTCGCCGCAGCGGGTCGCGATGAAGATCAGCGCGGTCGGCTTGCGGACTTCGCGCAGGGTGAACGTGGTGCCGGTCTGGTCGACCAGCGGCACGTCGCGCGCATCGCGCGGCGCGCCGGCCGCGGCGGGAGCTGCCGCGGCCGGGGTGCCGCACGCGAGGGCGAGCGCAAGCGCGAACGCCGGCAGCCCACGGCGCATCAGTAGCCCTGTCCCGGCGGCGGGGCGGTCTTGGTCGGCGCCGGCGTGGCCTGCGGGCCGGGCGTCGCACCGGCCGCGACGACCAGCACAGTGCGCATCGTGTCCGAGGCGTAATGGTAGGCGCAGCCCAGCCAGTACGTGCCGGCGGCGAGCGTGAACGGTCCGGCCAGCGCGCCCGGGGCGATCGTGCCGGTGTTGAAGCCCGCGCCGATGGTCGAGCCGCCCGAGGCGGTCAGGCTGAGCGGCGGGCTCGCGACGAAGCCGCTGGTCGAGACCACGCCCATGGTGTGCGGAACCGTCGACGCCTGGCCGTTGCGGACCATGATCTGGCTGGCGGGCGCGAAGGCGAGCGTCTGCGAGAACTGCGCCTGCGTGTAGCCGCCGATGGGGCCGAACGTCGCGTCGACGAGCGAGCCCATCGCGGTCGACGGCAGCGCCATCGTGACGACTTGCTGGGTCGCGACGGGCGTGCCCGTCGGGGTCGGCACGGTCACCGGCGCCGACGTCGGCGTCGGCGTCGCGACGGGCGGGTTGACGACGCCGCCGCCGCCACCACCGCCGGTCGAACCACTGCCGCCGCCACAGGCGGCAAGCGACGCACCGACGAGCAGCACGCCGAGCGTGAGCGGAATGCGAGATCTCATGGAACCTCCTCCGAGCGAATCTTGCTCCCACCGTAACCCCGCTACGTGAAGCGAGTCTGAACGCGCGCTTCAGGAACGCTTCACGTCGCGGTGCCACCATCGGCGCATGCGAATCGCCGCGCTCGCCGCGCTCACCGTTCTGGCCGCCTGCACGGGCGGCGCACCGCCCGCGGGCGGCACCGCCGGCGCACCGAGCGGTGCGACGGCGATCGACGTGTCACTCAGCGGCCTGACGGTGGTCGCGACCCCGTACGGCCCCAGCGGCGGGTTCACGCCCGCGCTCACCACCGTCGCGCTGGGCGCGTCGGTCCGCTTCGTGAACGTCGACAACACGGCGCACACCGCGACGTCGCTGGGCACGAGCGCCTTCCCGGCCGATCCGCACTTCGCCGCGAGCGCGCTGGGCGCGTCGGGCGATCGTCTCTCGACGGGCTGGAGCAGCGGCACGCTCGCGCCCGGGGCCGCCTCGCCGCCGCTGCTCGCCGACGCCACGGGGACCTATCTGTATGGCTGTTTCTTCCACTACGGCGCGCCGATGCGCGCGGCGATCGTCGTTCGCTGAACGGGCCGCGCTCGCCGCGCTGGTGGCGTTCGCCGCGCTGGGATCGGGGCTGGCGTTCGCGCCGCGCGCGGCGTCGGCGATGCCGGTCTTCGCCCAGCGCTACGATTTGAGCTGCGAGACGTGCCACTCGGTGCTGCCCGAGCTCAACCCGTTCGGCAACGCGTTCCGCGCGCGCGGCTACCGGCTCGACGGGGCGCCGCGGCACGGCACGACCGTGCTCGCGCTGCGCGAGCAGGTCGGCTACGCGCGCGATCCCGACCTCGGCGCGCGGCGCTTCACGCCGGCCGGCGCGGTGCTGGGCGCGCTCGAAGTCGGCCGGGTCGAGGCGTTCATGCACGAGAGCTTGGGCAGCCAGGGCGGGCCGTCGTCGCTGTTCCTGGGTTATCTCGCGTACGGCGACGCGCGCTCGGGCGTGCTCTACCGGGCCGGCTTGATCGAGCTGCCGCTGGTGCACTCGCCGGCTCAGCGCAACGACACGCTCACGACCTACGGCTACGAGGGCACGCGGATCGGCCTGAACGACCTCACCCTGGCGACGACGCGCTGGGCGGTCGAAGCAGAGAAGACGGTCGGCGCGGTGCGGCTGGCGGGCAGCGTCGCGTTCGCCAACGGCGGCGGCTCGGCGTACGGCGGGTTACCCGAGCCGACCGGGACGACGGGGTATTTCCGCAACCCCGAGCTCGGGCTGTTCGCGCGCGTGCCGTTCGGTGACGACGTGCGCATGGGCGTCGACTTGCTGAGCGGAACGCGCGGCGTCGCGGCCGCGGGCCGGCCCGATTTCGCCGACGCGTACACGCGCGGCGGCGTGTCGCTCGAGGCGCGGCGCGGGCGGCTGGAACTGCTTGCCGAGCAGTGGTTCGGCCGCGATCTGAACGGCGACGGCGCGGGCGGCACGATCGACTCGCGCGGCGGGTACGCGCGCCTGCGCTGGGCGCTCGGGCGGCACGCCTTCGTCGGAATCCGCGAAGACGCGGCCGCGACCCCGGCCGCGACGCGCTCGCTGCTGTGGTTCGCCGAGGGGCACGTCACCCCGCACGCCCGCGTGCTGCTGCAGCAGCGCCGTCCCATCCCGGGCGGCCCGACGACGTTAGAGGGAGCGCTGACCATCGGGGTGCCGTGGCCGCGCGGGCGTTAGCCGACGTGGCCCTCGCGCGAGAAGAGCGGCGCCGTATCGAGGCACGGCCCACCTAAACGTTCGCAAGCGATGCAGCGGTGGACCGCGATCCACTCGCCCTCGTGCAGCAGCTTGTCGCTGACGTGATCGGACAGCGCGTGCCCGCAGCCATCGCGTTCGCAGCTCTCGCCCGGTCCGAATAGGCTCACAGTGCTCCTCCTCCGCTGCCGTGCGCTGTAGCCCGGCCCGCCGGGTAACGGAGCGAAAGCCGAAAACGTCCCTGTCCGGCCGGCGCGTCAGTCTTTGGCGATGTAGTCGAGCGAGCCGTAGCGGCCGCTGGCGAGCTTTCCGCGCTGCAGCAGCAGGTCGTCGAGCAGCGCCGAGGCGCCGATGCGGAACATGTCGGGCGAGAGCCAGGCGTCGCCCAGCGTCTCGTCGATCAGCACCAGGTACGCGATCGCGGCCTTGGTGTCGCGCACGCCGCCGGCGACTTTGAGGCCGCGGCGCTCGCCGGTGCGGCGCTGGAAGTCGCGAATCGCCTCGCACATCACCAGCGCCGTCGCGAGCGTCGCGGAGACGCCGATCTTGCCGGTCGAGGTCTTGATCACGTCGGCGCCGGCTTCGAGCGCGAGGTCGCTCGCGCGCCGCACGGCGTCGTACGAGCCCAGTTCGCCTGTTTCGAGAATTACCTTGAGGTGAACGTCGCCGCAGACGCGCTTCACCGCGACGATCTCGGCGACCACGGCGGCTTCGTCGCCGGCCAGGAACGCGCCGCGGTCGATCACCATGTCGATCTCGTCGGCGCCCGCCGCCAGCGCCGCCTCGACGTCGCGCAGCTTCACGTCCAGCGACGAGAGCCCGCTGGGAAAGGCGGTCGCCACCGACGCGACCTTGACGCCGGTGCCGTGCAGCGCCTTTTTCGCCGTGGCGACGAGGTTGGGGTAGACGCAGACCGCCGCGACGCGCGGCGCGCCCGGGGCGGGGTAGGCCGCCTTCGCGCACAGCGAGGCCACCCGGCCGGGCGTGTCACGGCCCTCCAGCGTGGTCAGGTCGATGCAGCGGATCGCGAGGTCGATCGCGGCCAGCTTGGCCTCGTTCTTGATCGAACGCTTCGAGAAGCCCGACGCCCGGGCTTCGAGCATCACGGCGTCGACCGGCGGCGAGACCGGCGCGGAGAGAAGGGGCATGGTCGGAAATTCGACTTGACCAACGTTGGTCACCTTCGCTATGGTACCGGCATGAGCACGATCAACATCGCCGAGGCGAAGGCGAAGCTCTCGCAGCTGGTCGAGCAGGCCGAGCGAGGAGAAGAGGTGATCCTCGCTCGGCATGGCCGGCCGGTGGTGCGGATCGTGCGCCTGAGCGAGCGCGAGACGGAACGGTATCCGCAGCGCGGTTTGGGCGTGGATCGCGGGCGGTTCGAGGTGCCCGACGACTTCGACGACGACCTTCCGCCCGAAGTGATGCGCCACTTCCGGTGAGGCTGCTGCTCGACACGCACGTCTGGCTGTGGTGGATGCTCGACTCGCCGCGCCTGCCCGACGCGGCGCGCGCGCTCGTGCTCGACCCGAGCGCGACGCTCTATTTTTCGGCCGCGTCGGGCTGGGAGATCGCGATCAAGTACGCGCTGGGAAAGCTGCCGCTCCCATCCGCGCCCGCTACCTACGTGCCGGCGCGCTTGGAAGGGAGCGACTTCCGTGTCGTGGACGTGCGGCTGGAGCACACGCTCGCGGTCGCGGATCTGCCGCGCCACCACGACGACCCGTTCGACCGCATCTTGATCGCGCAGACGATCGTCGAAGGGTTTCGGCTGCTGACCGCCGACCGTCGCCTCACGATGTATTCCACCGACGTGGTCGCGCTGTAAAAGTGAACGCGTGTACAATCCGCCGTTAGCCGGGATTCGGGTTTTGGAGCTGGGCTCGTCGGTGGCGGGGCCGGCGGCGGGGCGGCTGCTGGCCGATCTGGGGGCCGAGGTGCTCAAGGTCGAGCCCGACGAGGGCGACGGGCTGCGGACCTGGGGTGCGCCGTCCGCCGACGGGACCTCGTGGTGGTTCAAGTCGCACAACCGCAACAAGCGGTTTCTGCGCTTCGATCTGCACGACGAAGCCGACCGTGCCGTCGTGCGGCGCATCGCGCTGACCTGCGACGTGCTGATCGAGAACTTCCGGCCCGGGCGGCTCGCGGCGTGGGGGCTGGGGTACGACGAATTGCGCGCGGAGCACCCGCGCCTGGTGTACGCCTCGATCAGCGGCTACGGGCAGGACGGGCCGTACCGCGACCGGGTCGGGTTCGGCAACATCGCCGAATCGCTGAGCGGGCTGCGCTACGTCACCGGCTATCCCGACCGGCCGCCGGTGCGGGTGGGGGTGGCGCTGGCCGACGAGCTGGCCGCGCTGCACTGCGTGATCGGTATCCAGGCCGCGCTGCTGGCGCGCGAGCGCGACGGGGTGGGCGATCTGGTCGACGTGTCGCTGCTCGAGTCGTGCCTGGCGATCACCGAGGGGCA
Organism: Vulcanimicrobiota bacterium; assembly: GCA_963784655.1. Taxonomy (GTDB): domain Bacteria; phylum Vulcanimicrobiota; class Vulcanimicrobiia; order Vulcanimicrobiales; family Vulcanimicrobiaceae; genus Vulcanimicrobium. The sequence continues at coordinate 235,728 of CAWASO010000024.1, read as the reverse complement.
GGTGCCGGAATACGCGGCGCTGGGGGCCGTGCGCGAGCGCACCGGCAACACCTACAGCAGCGCCGCGCCGTCGAACATCTATCCCACGCGCGACGGAAAATGGATCGCGATCGGGGCCAACGCCAACTCGATCTTCCGCCGTTTCGTCGCCGCGATCGGCCGGCCCGAGCTCGCCGGCGACCCGCGCTACGACAGCAACCGCGCGCGCACCGAGCACGCCGCCGAGCTCGACGAGCTGGTCGCGGCGTGGACGCGCGGGCTCGACGGACACGAAGCGGACCGCATCCTGGCCGCGGCGGGCGTGCCCGCGGGGCTGGTGCAATCGGTCGCCGACGTCGTGGCCGACGAGCACGTTCGCGCGCGCGAGATCGTGCGCCGCGTGCCCGACGAGGCCGGCGAGCTGGTCGCGACGATCGCGCCGGTTCCGCGCCTGCGCGCGCACCCGCTGGTCTGCGACCGCGCCGCGCGCGCGGTCGGTGCGGATACCGCGGCGGTGCTGGCCGAGCTCGGCTTGGACGCGGAGAGACCCTGAAGCAGCCCGTCCTCGCCGGACGGCCGAGAGCCGGGCCGCGCAGGACCCCTCCGGCCGAGCGCGGATAATCGCCGGGGACGAGCCGCCTCGTCCGCGCTCGGATCGGAGGAAGTCATCGCGGCGATCATCGCCCTGCACGCCGTCACCAAGACGTTCGCTTCGGGCTACACGGCCCTGCGCGACTTCGACCTGGAGATCGCGCCGCGGCGGTTCGTCGCGCTGGTCGGGCCGTCGGGCTGCGGCAAATCGACCGCGCTCACGCTCGTCGCGGGGCTCGACCGGCCGAGCGCGGGCAGCGTCACGGTGCGCGGCGAGCCGGTCGGCGGGATCACGGCGCGGGCCGGCTTCGTGTTCCAGCGCGACGCGCTGCTGCCGTGGAAGACGGTGCACGACAACGTGCTGCTGCCGCTGCACCTGCGCGGCATGCGCGGCGCCCCGGCGCACGCGCTGGTCGCCGAGTGGATCGGGCGGGTCGGCTTGCGCGGCTTCGAGCGCTCGTACCCGCACCAGCTCTCGGGCGGGATGCGCAAGCGCGTCTCGCTGGCGCAGACGCTCGTCCACGATCCCGAGATCGTGCTGATGGACGAGCCGTTCTCGGCCCTGGACGTGCAGACGCGCGACCTGATGGAAGGCGAGCTGCTCGCGCTGTGGCAGGGCTCGGGCAAGACGGTCGTGTTCGTCACCCACGACCTGGAGGAGGCGATCGCGCTGGCCGACGAGGTGGTCGTGATGACCGCCGGGCCGGCGCGCGTGAAGGCCCGCTACGAAATCGGCCTGCCGCGCCCGCGCGACATCCACGCGGTGCGGGCGACGGCGGAGTTCGCGCGCCTGTACGCCGCGATGTGGAACGACCTGCGCGACGAGGTGCTGGAGAGCTATGAACGCGCCCGAACGGCCGGCTGAGCGCTACGCCGTCGCGGCGGCGCAGGTCGCGCTCACGGTGCTGTTCCTGGCCGGCTGGGAGCTGGGCGTGCGCTGGCACGCGGCCGATTCGAGCCGCGGCATCGACCCGTTCTTCTTTTCGTCGCCCTCGCAGATCGCGGCGACCGTCGCGGGCTGGTGGCACCAGGGCTACGTGGTGAGCGACGTGCTGACCACGATGGAGGAGACGCTGCTGGGCTTCGTGGTCGGCGGTGCGATCGGGGTCGTGCTCGGCGTCCTGCTGGCGTCCAACCGCTTCCTGGGCGCGGTCTTCGAGCCGCTGCTGGTGCTGCTCAACTCGATCCCGCGCGTCACGCTGGTGCCGCTGTTCATCCTGTGGTTCGGCTTCTCGCTGCTCTCGAAGGTGGTCAGCGCGATCGTGCTGGTGCTCTTCGTCGTGTTCTTCGCGACCTATGCCGGAATCAAGGACGTCGACCCGCTGCTCGTCGCCAACGCGCGCGTGCTGGGCGCCAAACCGCTCGACATCGTGCGCCACGTGCTGGTGCCCTCGGCGCTGACCTGGATCTTCGCCTCGCTGCGCAGCGCGGTCGGCTTCGCGCTGATCGGCGCGGTGGTGGCGGAGTACTTCGGCGCCAGCTCCGGCGTCGGTTACCGCATCCAGTACTCCGAGGCGCAGCTCAACACCAGCGGGGTGTTCGGCGGCCTCGCCATCTTGATGGTGCTCGTGACCCTGATCGACACGCTCATCCGCTGGGTGCAGCGCCGGCTCATCGTCTGGAAACCCGCCCCCTCGTGAGGAGATCGCCCATGCCCGACATCTCGCGCCGCTCGCTCGTCGCCGGCCTCGCCGCGGCGACCGCCACCGCCGGCAGCGCTCGGCGTCCCGACCATCGTTCGGGCCGCCGCGCCCAAGGAAAAGGTCGCGGTCGCGGTCGGCGCGGAGCACTCGCTGGTGTACCTGCCGTGGGACGTCGCCAAAGCGCTGGGCTACTTCGACCAGGAAGGGCTCGACGTCGCGCTCACCTACACCAAGGGCGGCAGCGAGGCCGCGACGGCGCTGGCTTCGGGCAGCGTCGAGTACAGCGGCAACGCGATGGATCACGCCATCGCGGCGGCCGAGCGCGGCAAGTCGCTGGTGATGATCGCCGACTTCATGGACCAGCCGGGCGTGGCGGTGGTGGTGCGCCCGGGCGACCGCGAGCGGTACAAGACCTTCGCCGACTTCAAGGGCAAGACGCTCGGGGTGACCTCGATCGGCTCGGGCACGCACGTGCTGGCGCAGTGGATGGCCCACCGCGCGGGGCTGGGCCGGGACGACATCAAGATGGTCGGCGTGGGCGCCGCCTCGACGATGATCTCGGCCCTGGCCGGCGGACAGGTCGACGGCGCGGTCGGGACCGATCCCTACGTCACCACCCTGATCAAGACCGGCCGCGGCGCGCAGTGGGCCGGGCTCTACACCGCCGCCGACACGCGCCGCGCGCTGGGCTTCGGCAGCTACTGCTTCACCGGCGCGCTGACCCGGGCCGAGGTGATCCAGAAGAATCCCGAGCGGACCCAGAAGATCGTCAACGCGCTGGTGCGCGCGCACAAGTACATGGCCACCCACACCTCGGCCCAGATCGCGGCCGCGCTGCCCGACGAGTTCCGGGGCGGCACCGCGGCGGGCGACTGGGCCGCGTCGTACAGCCACTCGCGCCCGTCGTTCACCCAGCACGGCGAGATCGCGCTGGACGGCGTGCGCGCGGTGATCGAGACCAACGGCTACTTCCTGGGCCAGCCCGCGAAAGTCGACCCCGCGAAGCTGTTCGACGGCTCGTTCGTGGACAAGGCGGCGCGCTCGGTTCGCGTGTGATCGCCGCGGCTCAGTCCTCGATGTGAGCCAGCACGTTGACGACCGTGCCGTTCGGGTCTCTGACGAAGAAGCGCCGGACGCCCCACGGCTCGTCGGTCAGCGGGTACGCGATGTCTTCCCCGCGGCGCAGCGCTTCGGCGTGCACCGCGTCGACGTCGGCCACCTCGATGGAGACATGCGGTTGGACGCCGGCCGTCGCGTCCCGCTTCATGACGCTCACTTGCGCGGTCGGGTTCGCGGGCGACACGAAGGTCATGATCCAGTCGGTCTCCATGGCGACCTCGAACCCTAGCAGCCCGACGTAGAAATCGCGGCTCTCGCCGAACCGCTCGGACGTGATATCGGGCACGACCCTTCGAATGCTCATCGGGTGCATTTCGACCAGCAACGAGGCACGACCCCCCGCTGCCCGGCACGACGGTGAAGCGGTAGCGCGGTCCGACAGGCGTGCCGCATCCAGAGCCCGTAGGCAGGCCGGATGACGCCGCTGGACCTCTCCATTCGCCGACCGCGCCCGGTGCGCGAGCAGCTCGCCGGAATCGCGTACCTACCGCGCGCCATCGACAAGGTGCGCGCCGGACTGCCGGGCGGCAACCTCGGGCCGTTCGTCGTTCTCGCCGAGGGCGTCCGCACGCTCAGCGCGGGGATGTACCACGTCCTCGGCTTCACCCATGAACAGTTCGTGAACACGGTCGTCGACGCCGAGGACGACGACGCGGTGAGCAGATGGGTGCGCGCTCGCGTCAGCGACCAGTCGATCGCGACCTGGAACGATGGCGTGCTGACGCGCCGGATCGGGCACATTACGGGCATCACGCGCGAGCGCATGCTCGCCGCCCATCCTTGCGCTGCGGACATGGCGCCCGAGGCGCTGCTCGTCGACATGTTCGACGCCGACGACGCCGCGATCTACGCGGACCGCTCACGGAGTCGTTAACATCGTGTAATCCCGCCGTTGACGTAGAGTCGCGATGCGAGGAACCACATCAAGAATTAGTTGCGAGCCGCTCACGCGCTTCCTGGGTAATCTGTGCGGGCTTCAGCGCAAGAGCAACGGACCTCGCCGCATCACGATTCCCGCACCATTCGGGCCCGGCATTGCTGCGCCGCTGCGCACGAGGTCGTGCATCGCGGTCCCGCGCTGCGCAGGTTGAGCTCGCGCAGGTTCAGGCGGCGCCGTCCCAGAGAGAAGCCAGGCGGGCGACGGTGGCCTCGTCGTGGGGCTGGAGGCCGCTGCCCTTGCAGACGCGGCACGGGGTCGGGGCGCACTCCTCGCAGACGCCGCTGCCGGTGCAGTGGCGGCAGTCGTCCTCGGGCGAGCGGCGGCGGCGCTTCTTGCGCGGCAGGGCCCAGCGCTCGGCGTCGCGCCGGCGCTCGGTCTCGCGGTACAGCTCCGTCTCCTTGAGCATGGCGCAGAAGCCGAGGACGGAGACACAGGCCAGAGCGCCGACCACGAAGTCGGTGAAAGCGCGATCCTTCATTGCGAGTATTATCGGAATGCGGGATCGGGACTTGAGCGTTCCAGCGGGGCCAGGACGACGCGGTCGCGGCCCTCGCGCTTGGCCCGGTAGAGGGCCTGGTCCGCCGAGGCCAGGATCATCTGGGGGTCCGGGCCGCGCTTGTCGGGGCGGGCCGAGGCCACCCCGACGCTGACCGTCACGATCCCGGCCGGCGCCGCGGGGTAGTCGATCGCCAGCGCGCGCACGTTGTGGCGGACCCGCTCGCCGACCACCCGAGCCGCCTCGCCCTCGGCCAGCGGCAGCACGATCGCGAACTCCTCGCCGCCGTAGCGCGCGGCGACGTCGTCGGGCCGCAGCACCGCCGCCGAGACGGCCTGCGCGACCTGGCGCAGCACCTCGTCGCCGGCCTGGTGGCCGTGGGTGTCGTTGAAGCGCTTGAAGTGGTCGACGTCGATCATCAGCACGCCCAGCGCCGCGTCGGCGCGCTTCGCGCGGTCCCACGCCCGGTGCAGGGCACCGTCGAACGAGCGGCGGTTGGCGATCCCGGTCAGGCCGTCGAGCGCGACCAGCGCCGAGAGGGCGCGGTTGCGGTCGGCCAGGGCCAGCGCGAAGAGCAGCGCCTGCACCGCGATCCCGCCGTCGAACGCGCGCCGCAGCCCGAGGTGCGGGAGCAGGATGCCGTGCAGGTTGAGGTCGTTGACGACCAGCCCGACCGCCGCGCAGACGAACGCGATCAGGTAGTAGCGCGCGGGCCCGAAGCCTTGCCGGCGGGCCACCACGCCGCGCGCGAACAGAATCACCAGCAGGGCGGCCTGCAGCCCTTCCTCGAGCGCGTACATCCCGCGGAACGGCCAGTGGGAGAGGCGCGTGGCGAAGAGCGCCGCCACGTTGGCGACCAGCAGCGGGATGGTGATCCAGTCCAGCAGCCGGCGCCAGCGGGTGACGCTCAAGAACGAGCGGCAGAAGCCGGTCAGCGCGAAATAGTAGATGCTCAGCGAGACGGATTCGGCGAGCTGGGTCGCTTGCGGAAACGGCCCGTCGTCGGCGCGGGTGCTCGCCATCGTCAGGCCGACCAGGGCGAACATCGAGGTCGCGTACCAGCCGAACGGGGCGTCGCGCAGCACGAGATACAGCAGCGCGTTGAACGCGCCGATCGCCAGGAAGAACCCGAGGAAGAACGCCGCGTCGCTAGAGATTGCCGCGCTTCGCCTGTTCCTGCTCGATCGACACGAACAGCGCCTTGAAGTTGCCCTTGCCGAACGAGAGCGAGCCGCGGCGCTGGATGATCTCGAGGAACAGCGTCGGGCGGTCCTGGAGCGGCTTGGTGAAGATCTGCAGCATGTAGCCCTTGTCGTCTCGATCGACCAGGATGCTCAGGTCCTTGAGGATCGCGACGTCCTCGGCGATCGCTCCCACTCGCTCGCCCAAGGTGGCGTAGTAGGAGTCGGGCGCGTCGAGCAGCTCGACCCCGTTGGCGCGCAGGGCGCGCACGGTGGCCACGATGTCGTCGGTCGCGATCGCGACGTGCTGCACGCCGGGGCCGCCGTAGAACTGGAGGTACTCCTCGATCTGCGACTTCTTGAGGCCCTGGGCCGGCTCGTTGATCGGCAGCTTGACCTTGCCGGTCGCGTTCTGCATCACTTTGGAGCGCAGCGCGGTGAACTCCGTCGAGATATCCTTGTCGTCGAAGCTGACCAGCTGCTCGAACCCGAAGGCCCGGGCGTAGTAGTCGCACCACGACTGCATCTCGCCCCAGCCGACGTTGGCCACGCAGTGGTCGATGCGCACCAGGCCGACCGGCGCGCGGGCCCGCTGCGCGTGGGTCCAGGCCACGTAGCCGGGCAGCCACGGGCCGTGGTAGGCGCCGCGCTCGATCAGCGAGTGCACGGTGTCGCCGTAGACGGCGATCTGAGCCCGCACGACGTGCCCGTGCTCGTCCGCGCTCTCGGCCGGCGGGTGCAGCCCGCGCGCGCCGCCCGCGACGACGTGCTCGTACACTTCGCGCGCCCCGGCGGTGCGCAGCGCGACGTCGCGGACGCCGTCGCCGTGCCGGCGGACGTGCTCGCCGATCGGGTCGTCGGCGCTCAGGCCCGTCGTCAGGACCAGGGTCAGGTCGTGCTGGCGGATCACGTACGAGGCGCGGTCCGTCAGCCCGGTCTCGGGCCCGGCGTAGGCCAGCGGCTCGAAGCCGAACGCGGTGCAGTAATAGTGCGCGGCCTGCTTGGCGTTGCCCACCCACAGCTCGAGATGGTCGAACTCGAGCGTTTCGAGCGCCGGCGAGCGGCGCGGCGTCATCGTACTCACCTGGTGCGGTTAGCCCGGGGGAGCGCCGTCCCCTCTCGCAAGCGAGCCGTTGCTGCATCGCCGATGCCGCGGCTGGGTATGAAAGGCCCAGCTTTTTCTTCGGTGAGGGATGGGATGCAGACAACGGACGTCCGACAGACCGCGCAACAGGCGGTAGACCAGTCCAAATCGTTCCTGGGTAAACAGGTCGACGGCAAGACGACCGAGATCGGGCAGCAGATCGGCTCGGTGGCGCAGGAGCTGCGCTCCGTCGGCGACCAGCTCAAGCAGAGCCCGATCGCGGGGCCCGTGGCGGGCTACGTGGATCAGGGCGTCGGGTACGTCGAGCGGCTCGGCCAGTACCTGCAAGATGCCGACAGCGACAGGCTGGTCGGCGACCTCGAGACGTTCGCCCGCCAGCAGCCCTGGGCCGTCGCGGCCGGCGCGCTGATCCTGGGCTTCGCCGCCTCGCGTTTCCTCAAGTCGTCCAGCACGCGGCGCTACCGCACCGGCAGCTACGACGCGGCGAGCGGCACGTACGGCGGCACGGGCGCCGGCTACGGGATCAGCTCCGGCACCGCCTACGGCAGCACCGGCACGGGTTATGGGTCCAGCGGAACGGGCTATGGCGGCACGAGCTACGGCAGCACGGGCGGCGGGACGGCTGATACAGGACTTGCCGCGACGGGCATCCGCTCCGATGCGACGGACACGACCGGGATCCGCAGCGGGGGCGAACGGTATGCAACCTGACGCGCCGCGCGAGGCGGACAAGGCATTTCCCGCGCTCCTGCGCGAGCTCGGCGACGAGATCGGCACGCTGGTTCGCCAAGAGATCGCGCTGGCCAAGGTCGAGCTGACCGAGAAGCTCAAGCCGGCCGAGGCCGCAGCGGGGATGTTCAGCGGCACGCTGGTGCTCGCGCTGGGCGCATTCGGCGCGCTGACCACGTTCCTGATCGCGGGTATCGCGGCGCTGGGCGTGCAGGTCTGGCTGTCGGCGCTGATCGTGACGATCGTCTACGGTCTCGTCGCGTTCGTGCTCGCGCAGACCGGCAAGAAGAAGATGAAAGAAGCGACCCCGCTCGTTCCCGAGCAAACCGCGCAGACCGTAAAGGAGGACATCGAATGGGCAAAGACTCGAGCGAAATCCGGCGCGAGATAGAAGAGACCCGGGCTCGCATGGGCGATACGGTCGAGGCGCTGAGCTACAAAGCCGACGTCCCCAATCGCGTGAAAGATGCCGTCAACGACAAAGTCGAAACGGTGAAAGGAACCATCGGAGACGTGGTGAGCAACGTGAAGGATGCACTGGGCGGCGCGAGCGACAAGGTCGGCACCGCGCTGGGCGGGGCCAAGCAGAAAGCCGGCTCGACCTGGAGCGACACGACCGACAAGCTGGGCGGCACCGTGGGCGGCGTGAGCGACAAGCTCGGCGGCGTGACGGGCAAGCTCGGTGACGTGACCGGCAAGCTGGGCGACGTGACCGGCGGAATCACCGACAAGCTCGGCGGCGTGACCGACAAGCTGCCCAGCACCGGCGACGTGACCGGCGCCGCGAAGCGCGGGGTCGGTATCGCGCTGGAGAACCCGCTCGGCCTGGCCATCGGCGCGGCGGCGGTCGGCTTCCTCGCGGGGCTGATGATGCCGGTGACGGACTACGAGCGCGACACGATCGGGCCGATCCGCGACGACTTGGTCGACAAGGCGCAGCAGATGGGCAGCGACGTGCTCGAACACGGCAAGGCCGTCCTCCAGGAGACCGCGCAGGCCGCGCTCTCCACCGCACAGCAATCCGCCCAGACCCACGGGCAGCAGGTAGCGCAGAGCGTGCAAGGCCAGAACGGTCGACCAGAGCGGCCAGAACCAGAGCGGCGACAGCGCGCTGTCGTCGGCGGGAATGCCGAGCAACGCGTCGCAGGGCGGCGGGCTGCGTGACGAGACGCTGATGTCGGGCGGAACCGGATCGCAGACGCCGGCCGACACCGGCAAGACGTCGAGCGACTACGGCGTGCTGCTCGACGACGACAAGCTCACGCCCGGTGCGCCGGGCACCGCATCGCCCTAGCGCGCTTACGCTGCGCGATTCGGCTGACGAAGAAGAAGCTCACGGTCCGCCGTGAGCTTCTTCACTATCGCGGGTGCGCCGCTACGTGCTCTTGGCGGTGATGTTGCCGCAGGAGACGTATTTCGTGAGTTTGGCAGCGGACTGGTGGACGTTGATGGCGCTCGGCGTGCCGGTCAGCTGGGCCAGCGTCACGCCTTTCACGGTGCTCGTGGAGGAGCCGCCGGTCAGGCTCGTGAGCGGGTACTTCGGCTTGGGGTCGAGCTGAGCGCAGGTTCCGGCGTGGATGTGCGCCGGCTGCGGCGGCGTTGCCGGCGCACCTTGCAGACGCACCACGACGACGACGTTGGGACCGCTCTGCCTCAGCGTCGCGGTGCCGTTCTCGCCCGAACCGTTCTGGGCGCGCAGCGGAACGGTGAGGCTGGTTCCGGCGGCCATGCCCTTGGCGTCCTTCGCCGAGCCGGCGGGGAGCGATTTCTTCTTGACGGAGGGAACCGTGCCGTTGGGCTGTGCCGGCGGCACGGCCGACGCGGGCGCCGTGACGGCGAGCATGGCACCGGCAACGAAGGCGAGAGCACGGCGAGTCATATGGCCTCCAAGTCGATTGGGCGCTGTAAACGCTATCCTACGCCGCGCGGACACGAGGGTCTAGTGGGTAGCCGCGACCGGCGGCGTGATGCCGAGCTCGCGGTAGAAAGCGTCGGGGTTCATCGGGCGGCCCAGGAACGCGCTCACTTCGGCGTCGGGTTCTTGCAGGCGGGCCGGGGCGAGGATGTCGCGGCGGTACGCCATGCCGGCCGCCGGATTCGTCAGGCCCTCAGCTTTGAAGCGCGAGAACATGTCCTGCGCGTAGACTTTCGACCACAGATAGCCGTAGTAGCCGGCGTCGTAACCGCCCATCAGGTGGCCGAAGGCGGACTCGGGGTGCGTGCCTTCGACGAACGCGTTGGGCGTCGTCTGCGCGACGGTCGCCTTCCAGACCGCGGTCGCGTCGAGCGGCGGCGGCGTGGTGTGGTACTTCATGTCGACCGTCGCGTACTCGATCTGGGTCGTGGTCGCGAGCGCGTAGTGGACGTAGCGCGCGGCGATCATCTTTCCGATCAGTTCGGGGGGCAGCGGCCGGCCGGTCGTGACGTTGGCCGAGACGCGCTCCAGGATGGCCGGATCCCAGGCCCAGTTCTCGAGCATCTGCGAGGGCGCCTCGATGAAGTCTTGGCGGAAGCCGCTGCTCAGCGTCTCGTACGGCTGGTCGGCGAGCATGGCCGCCATGTTGTGGCCGAACTCGTGGAAGAACGTCTCGACGTCGCCGTGGGTGAGCAGCGCGGCCTTGCCGGGCGCGGGCTGCGGCCAGTTGCCGACGATCGCGCTCTCGGCGAGACGCACGCTGCCGTCGGGGAGCACGCGGCGCGGCACGAGCGAGAAGTTGGCGAAGTGGTCGTACTTGCCCGGGCGCGGGTAGAGATCCAGGTAGAACCGCCCCAGCGGCCGCTTCGAGGCCGCGTCGAAGACGTCGTAGGCTTGCACCTGCGCTTGCCAGACCGGCACGTCCACGCGCGTGAAGCGCACCCCGAGCAGCTCCTGGTAGATGCCCAGCACGCTGTCGACGACGTGCTGCACCGGAAAGTACTGCTTGATCTCGTTCTGGTCGACCGCGTAGGTCGTCTTGCGCAGCTGGTTCTCGTAGTAGCCCTGGTCCCACTGGTCGAGCGGCGCGCCCTTGAGCTGCGCCAGCTCGTCGCGCTCCTGGCGCGCTTTGGGCAGGATCGCGGTGTCGATCCGGGCCAGGAACGATTCGACCCGCTGCGGCGTGGCGGCCATCTTGTCGGCCAGCACGTACGCCGCCCAGGTGCGATAGCCGAGCAGGTGCGCGAGCTGGTCGCGAATCGCGATCGCGTTCTGCAGCAATTGCACGTTGGCGTCGCCGCCGCGGTTCTGGTACGCGACGTAGAACGTCTTGCGCGCCGCCGCATCGCTCTCGTTGTTCATGAACGGCGAGATGGTGGACTCGTCGACGTGGATCGCGTAGCCGCCGTCGGCGGTTTTCTTGGCCGCGCCGGCGAGGAAGTCGGGCGGCAGCGAGGCGGCTTGCGCGGCGTCGATCGTGACCGTCGTCGGGTCGTCGCCGAGGTTGGCGGCGAAGCGGTTCTGCAGGTCGCTCAGCTTCTGCTCGAGCGCGACGAACGTGCGCCGCCGCGCGGTCGGCAGGCTCGCGCCCGCGCGCTTGGCGGCGGTCAGCCAGAGCTGGGTCAGCTTGATTTGCGCCGGCCCCTTGGCGCTGCCGCCGGCCTGGGCGTCGGCCAGCGCGCGGTAGAGGTCGGGCCGCGCGCTCAGCTCGCTCAGCACGCTGCTCTCCATCGTCGAGCACTTCAGCGAGGCGGCGCGGACCTTGGCGTCGGTCGAGACCTCGTACAGGAACGCCTGCGCGACGAGGTCGTCGTTGTAGTCGGCGGCGGCGGTCTCGAGCGGCAGCACGACGGTGGCGAAGCCGCGCTTGGCGCGCGGCAGGCGGGCGATCGCGTCGACCCGGCGCACGATCGCCGCGCTGCCGGCCTTGCAGCTCGCGGCGATCTGGGCCGGCGTGACCGTCCAGCGGATCGGCAGAATCGCCGCGGTGGGAGCCGCCGCGGCGGCCGGGGCGGTGAGCGACACGGTGGCGAGGAGGAGGCCGGCGGTGGCCGCCGCCGCCGCACTCCGGAAGAATACGGACATCACCGCCTCTCCTTTCGTGAAGGGGCGCCGCGTTCCGTTGCCGCACTCCCGGCCATGCTCCGTCCGCTCCTCCGAGCGAGCGCTGCCCTTGCGTTCGCCGCCCTGCTCGCCCCCGCCACCCCGTCCGCCGCGCCGGCTCCCGGCTTGGCCTACGACGAGATCGTGCGGGTCGTCATCAACGCCACCCCGCCCCCGCCGGGCAACTTCCAGGCCGACGTGGCCGCGCTGGCGGCCTCGCCCGCGCCCGTCGCGGCGGCCACCCCGGCCCCGCGCAAGCGCGGCTTGGGCGGGCTGGCCGGGATCGCGGGCGCGGTGCTCTCCGGCGGCGGGGCGGGCGGCGTCGCCGGGGCGGTGGCCGGCGCGGCGGTGTCGGACGCGATGGCCAACGCCGTCCAGCAGTCGCTGGGGGCGCAGTTCGGCGCGCTCGCCGGCGCGATGACGGCGTTCCTCCAGCCGCACCTGACCCGCTATGCCTACTACAACGGCTGGGAGCGGGTGGAGGACGTGACGGCCCAGACCGCGACCATCCGCAAGTGCGACGTCGGCCAGGTGCTCCACCTCGACCTGGCGCGCAAGACCTACACCATCTACAAGCCGGCCGACGAGCCGACGGACGCGCCGGCCGCCGCGGCCGCGCCCGCCCGGCGCGGGCGCCAGGCCCCGGCCGACCCGGCCGAACCGGGTACCGCGACGGTCACCCTGAGCGAGGCCACCCGGGCGCTGGGCAGCCAGCGGATCGAGAACCAGGCCACCGCCGGGTTCGACTCGACGACGACCTTCGCGATGAGCAACGCGACCGGGAGCTGCCGCAACGGAAGCGCCTCGGTCGAGACCGTGCAGTACCTCAGCGGCCTGCGCCCGCCGGCCGTCACGTCCTGCCCGGTCCCACGGCGCCGGGCCGTGCCCGAGACGGCGACCGGCTTCGTGGCCCCGCCCAGCGGCGGCTGCCGCCCGACGTTCGCCGCCACGCGCAGCGGGCCGACCCCGCCCAGCGGGCGGCTCGCGCTCTACAGCCTGTTCCGGCTCTCGGGCGGCGCCGGCGCGAGCCCGGCCCCGGCGCCCAGCGGCGGCCCGGGCGGCTTCGCCTTCATGACCGAGCGCGGCAACCTCAAGACCCTCGGAGCCGCCGACGCGGGGCTGTTCGGCGTGCCGCCGGGCTTCACCAAAGCGCCCTGAGGCGACTTCGGGGGTTCCCCAATTCGGCCCGGCCCGCTATCATAGGCGGAGCCTCGACGAGGGTTGGGCCTCGCGCAACGGAAACCCGTGAACCCCGCCAGGCCCGGAAGGGAGCAACGGTAAGCGGACCCTCCCGTGTGCCGCGAGCCACCTGGCCCTCGTCCTGGCCTTTCGTTATGCGATGCAGTATCTGATCACGGCCGTGCTTGCCGGGCTGGTGAGCGCGCTCGTCGTGACGGGCGGGTACCACCTGCTCGTCGCGGCCCCCCGCCTGCGCCGGCTGCAAGCCGTGCTCGACGCCCACGACGCCCTCCTGGGCGGCGGCGGAGCCACGCCCGCCACCCAGCGGCTGGCCACGCTCGACCGCGCCGCCGCCGAGGCCGCGACCGCACGGGCGGCGATCGACGGCCGGCTCGCGGCGCTCGAGAGGGTCGCCCGCACGGAAGTCCCGCGGGTCGGGTTCGTGCGCTACAACGCCTTCAGCGACGTCGGCTCGGACCAGTCCTACGCGCTGGCCCTGCTCAACCGCGACGGCGACGGGGTGGTCCTGAGCAGCATCTACTCGCGCGAGGAGACCCGTACGTACGGCCAGGCAGTGACCGGCTTCAAGCCGGCCCGCGACCCCTCCGAAGAAGAGCTCGCCGCGATCGCGGCCGCCCGGGCGGCCGCGTCGTGAACGGGGCGGCGAAGAAGACCTTTCTGGTCAAGATCATCCCGCCCGGCGGCACGAGCGTGGTCCGGCTCGCCTTTTCCCGCCGGCACCTCGCGCTGCTGGCGGCCTGCGCGGTGGTATTGCTGCTCGGCGCGGCCGGGCTGCACACCTACCAGCTCCGGCTGGCCGAGGCCGACGTGCGGGCGCTCCAGGCGGTCACCGCCGCGCAGCAGGCGCGCCTGCACCAGATCGACGGGCAGGCCGACGCGCTGGCCGGCCAGCTCAGGGCGGTCCAGAAAGAGAACGCCGAGATCCGGCGCCTGATCGGCGCCGACCGCGGCCGCAAGCAGCACGCGCTGGCGGCACCGCCCCGGACCGCTGCCGCGCGAGCGCGACTTCGCCGCGCTGCAGGCCCGCCTGCACCGGCTGGCCCGGGCCTCGGCGGCCACGCGCGACGACGCCAACCACCTCCAGCGGGTCGTCCTGCGGGTGCTCCACCTGCGCCGGATGGCGTTCGCGGCGCGCGAGCGCGCGCTGGCGGCGATCCCGTCGCTCAACCCGGTCGGCGGCCCGATCGCGGCCGGGTTCGGCTACCGCACCGACCCCTGGCCCGAGTTCCACAAGGGGGTCGACCTGGCGGCCGACTACGGCGCCCAGGTGCGCGCTTCGGCGGCCGGCACCGTCGCCAGCGCCGGCTGGGACGCGGGCGGCTTCGGCAACAAGGTCGACATCGACCACGGGAACGGGTACCACACCTGGTACGCGCACCTGTCGCGCATCGCGGTCGCGGCCGGCCAGCGCGTGACCAAGGGCCAGCCGATCGCGTTCGTCGGCTCGACCGGCGAGTCGACCGGACCGCACCTCCACTACCAGCTCATGTACGAGGGTAACCCGATCGATCCGCAGCCGTTCCTGTCCGGCGTTCCCGCCAAGGTGCTCGCGACACTTCCCGCCGACGGCGGCGTATAGGGAGCCTGTGATGTGCGCGCTGTGGGAAGTCGTCTTCTGGATCTTCCGGATCTATCTGCTGCTGATGCTGGTCTACGCGGTCGTGTCGTGGATTCCGAGCATCCGCGGGCGCTGGACGGAGTACGTCGCGATGCTGGTGGAGCCGGTGCTCGCGCCGGTGCGCCGCGTCATCCCGCCGCTGGGCGGCCTGGACCTGTCGTTCATCGTGGTGATCCTGGTCTTGCAGCTGGTGGTGTCCAACATCATCCAGCCGCAGCTCTACGGCTCGTGTTACGTGGGCTACTGACCCCGTGATCCAACGCGAATCCGCGGTCGCCACGCGCGGCCCCGCGCACGTGCGCAACTTCTGCATCATCGCGCACATCGACCACGGCAAGACCACGCTGTCGGACCGGCTGCTCGAGTTCACCCAGACCGTCCAGCACCGCATGATGGAAGAGCAGCTGCTCGACGCGATGGACCTCGAGCGCGAGCGCGGCATCACGATCAAGATGCACCCCGTCACGCTGACCTACACCGCGCGCGACGGCCAGACGTACGAGCTCAACTTCATCGACACGCCGGGCCACGTCGACTTCAGCTCCGAGGTGTCGCGCTCGCTGCAGGCCTGCGAGGGCGCGCTGCTGGTGATCGACGCCGCGCAGGGCATCGAAGCGCAGACGCTGGCCAACTACCACCTCGCGCTGGCCCAGAACCTGACCATCATCCCGGTCATCAACAAGATCGATCTGCCCGCGGCCGACGTCGAGCGGGTCCGGCACGAGATCGAGGAGCTGCTGGTGATCGAGGGCTCCGACGCGATCCCCGCTTCGGCGAAGGAAGGGATCGGGATCGAGGAGATCCTCGAGGCGATCGTGACCCGCGTCCCGCCGCCCCAGCCGGTCACCGAAAAGCTGCGCGGGCTGGTGTTCGACGCGCAGTTCGACCCGTACCGCGGCGTGGTCGCGTACGTGCGGGTGAAGGACGGCGAGCTCAAGGCGGGCTCGCGCTTCATGTCGATGGCGCACCGGCGCGTGTACGAGGCGACCGAGGTCGGCGTGTTCAAGCCCGAGATGCGCAAGACCGCGTCGCTCGCGGCCGGCAACGTGGGCTACGTGATCGCGAACATCAAGTCGCTGGGCGACATGGACGTCGGCGACACGATCACCCTGGCCGACGATCCGGCCACCGAAGCGCTGCCCGGCTACAAGCCGATCGTGCCGATGGTCTACTGCGGCCTCTACCCCAACGAAGGGGTCGAGGTCTCCGAGCTGCGCGACGCGCTCGAGAAGCTCGCCCTCAACGACTCGGCGCTGCACTTCGAGCCCGAGTCGTCGATCGCGCTGGGCTTCGGCTTCCGCTGCGGTTTCTTGGGCCTCTTGCACATGGAGATCGTGCAGGAGCGGCTGGAGCGCAACTACAGCCTCGACCTGATCGCGACGTCACCGTCGGTGGTGTTCCGGGTGACGCTGACCGACGGCAGCGTCGAGAACATCGACAACCCGGCGAAACTGCCGTCCCGCGACAAGATCGCGCTGATGGAAGAACCCTACGTCAAGGCGACGGTGATCACGCCGCCCGAGTACGTCGGGGCGATCATGGAGCTGACCCAGAACCGGCGCGGCACGCTGGCCAACATGGAGTACCTGCTCGACGGGCGCGTCATCCTGACCTACGAGATGCCGCTGATCGAAGTGATCATCGACTACTTCGACCGGCTCAAGAGCAGCACCAAGGGCTACGCCTCGCTCGACTACGAGGTGATCGGTTACCGCGAGGGCGACCTGGTCAAGCTCGAGATCATGCTCAACGCCGAGCCGATCGACGCGCTCTCGTTCATCGTGTCGCGCGACAAGGCGGCCAGCCGCGGCCGCGCGCTGACCGAGAAGCTCAAGGACCTGATTCCGCGCCAGATGTTCGATGTCCCGATCCAGGCCGTGATCGGCGGCAAGGTCGTGGCCCGCGAGACGGTCGGCGCGATGCGCAAGAACGTGCTGGCGAAGTGCTACGGCGGCGACATCACCCGCAAGCGCAAGCTGCTCGAGAAGCAGAAGGTCGGCAAGGAGCGCATGAAGCGCGTCGGCCGGGTCGACTTGCCGCAGGAAGCGTTCATGGCGGTGCTGCGGCTCGACGAGACCTAGCTCGGGTGAGAGTGTACGTCGCGACCACGAACGCCGGCAAGCTGCGCGAGATGCGCGAGCTGTTCGCCGGCTCGCCGTTCGAGGTCGACACCTTCGCCGGGTACGAGGACCCGATCGAGGGCGACAGCTCGTACGCCGACAACGCCGCGCTCAAGGCGCGCGCGCTGCACGCGCAGCTTCGCCGGGCGGGCCGGCCGGGGAACGTGCTGGCCGACGATTCGGGCCTCGAGGTGTACGCGCTCGACCGCCGGCCCGGCGTGCTGACCGCGTTCTACGGCGGCCCCAACCTGCCGTGGGCGGAGCGGCGCCGGGCCCTGCTCGCCGAGCTGGCCGCGACGCCCAGCCCGGACCGCCGCGCGCGCTTCGTCTGCGCGCTGCACTTCATCGACGAGGACGGGCGCGAGTTCGCCGCGCTGGGGACCGTCGACGGCGAGATCGCGCCCGAGGAGCGCGGCGCGCAGGGGTTCTCGTTCGACCCGATCTTCCGCTACCCGCCCTACGACAAGACGTTCGCCGAGCTGACGAACGACGAGAAGAACGCGGTCAGCCACCGCGCGATCGCGGCCGCCGCGCTGGTCACCGCGGTGACGCGGGCCGGCGCGGGGAGCTCGAGCGCAACGAAATCGGCCCGGTCTGTGGGGACCGGGCCGATTCGTTCAGGTGGTGCACCGCGAAGGACTCGAACCTTCAACCAATTGATTAAGAGTCAACTGCTCTACCATTGAGCTAGCGGTGCAGCGTAGCTAGAATAACGGTTCGCTGCCGGCCCGTCAAGCCGGCCTGAGGAGACTGTGCGTCCGGAGGGGATCGAACCCTCGACCAACCGGTTAAAAGCCGGATGCTCTACCGCTGAGCTACAGACGCGCGCGAACCCCGTTCGACGTTCGGACCCGCCTCTCCGGTGCCGGAATGCTGAACGGCCCCGAGCGTGTCGGGGCCGTTCGCTGATCTGGGGTGACTGACCGGAATTGAACCGGCGACCTCCGGAATCACAACCCGGCGCTCTAACCAACTGAGCTACAATCACCACGGGGACGACTCCGCTAGTCCTCCGGTGGGCCGGTATTTTCCTGCGGCGGGGCTGGCGCGCCCGGAGGGAATCGAACCCCCATCGTTCCGCTTAGAAGGCGGATGCCTTATCCGTTAGACCACGGGCGCCCACGGTGTTCGGTGAACACGTCGGGACGACAGGATTTGAACCTGCGACTTCTTGCTCCCAAAGCAAGCGCTCTACCAAGCTGAGCTACGTCCCGTGACGCCCGTATCGTACCATTGCCGTCAAAACCGCTCGAACGCCGGGCGGCCTCTCGCAAGGGCTCGCGGAGCGAGCGCACAATTCGCTGCTGCGATGATCCTCACCCTGACCGCGACCAAGCGCGACGACGGTAACGGCGACGCGAACGCGCCGGCCGTGTTCTGCCTGCCCTTCGCGGGCGGCGCGGCGTCGATCTTCGCCACCTGGCCGCGCGCGCTGGGCACCGCCGCGACGGTCTACGCGCTCGAGCTGCCCGGGCGCGGGGCCGCGCTCAGACAGCCCCCGATCGACGACCCCGACACGCTGCTGGACGCGCTGGCGGCCTGCGTCGTGCGCAATGCCGGCGAGCGGCCCTACGTCGTGTACGGGCACAGTTTCGGCGCCATCACGGCATACCGCATGCTGCCGCGCCTGCGCGCGCTCGGCCGGGGGCCGCGCCGGCTGGTCCTGGGCGCCTGCCGCCCGCCGGGCGACCCGGCCGCGGTGGACGGGGTCGCGCGCTACGACGACGACGGGCTGGTCGCGCGCTTGCGCATCCTGCGCGCGCCGGGCGAGGAGCACGAGGAGTCGCTGCTCGACGACCCGCAGATGCGCGGGCTGTTCATGCCGCCGCTGCGGGCGGATCTAGCGATCGACGAGCGGCTGCGCCCGCTGCCCGGCCCGCCGGTGGACGTCGAGCTGGTCGTGCTCAGCAGCAGCCGCGACCCTTGGTCGGGCGCAGGCGCGATGGAGCGCTGGCGGGACTTCGCGCGGGCCGGCTACCGCCACGACACGCTCGACGCCGGTCACTTCTTCACGCCCGACCTGGCCGGCTCGCCGCTGCTCCACGCGGCCTTGCTGGCGCCGCTGTGATCCTCAGCTTGGCCACGCGGCCGCGCGAGGCGCGCCTCGACGACGCGCCGGCGGTGTTCTGCCTGCCCTTCGCGGGCGGCGGCGCGTCGAGCTACCGCACCTGGCGGCGCGCGCTGGGCGCGAGCGCGACGGTGTACGCGATCGAGCTGCCCGGCCACGAGACGGCGCAGGTCCAGTCGTGCCTGACCGACCGCGCGGCGCTGATGGACGCCGTGACGGCGTGCATCGCCGAGCACGCCGGCCGGCGGCCCTACGTGATCTACGGCCACAGCTTCGGCGGCATCGTGGCGTTTCACATCATCCCGCGCCTGCTCGCGCTGGGCTGCCCGCCGCAGCGGCTGGTGGTCGGCGCCTGCCGCCCGCCGGGCGACCCGCCGGTCGTGTACGAGGTCGAGAACTACGACGACGACACGCTGCTGGCGACCCTGCGCGACGAGCTCGAGCACGGCGAGACGGCGCGCACCGCGTTCCTGGCCGACCCCGAGGTCCGCAAGCTGTTCCTGCCGCCCCTGCGGGCCGACCTCGACATCGACGGCGACATCCGCACCCTGCCGGGCAAGCCGCTCGAGGTGGAAGTGGTCGCGGTCAGCGGCAGCGACGACCCCTGGGCCGGGGCCGACGTGATGCGCGGCTGGCGGGCCTGGTCGCCGGCCGGTTTTCGCCACGAGACGCTCGCCGCCGGGCACTTCTTCGCGCCGGTCCTGGCCCAGTCGCCCGAGCGCCTGCGGGCGCTGCTCTTCGAGCCGCTCTAGGCCCACGAGGAGTCCGCCTCGCGAGGGCGGAGTAGCAGCCATGACGTCTTCGCGTGGTGTCTTTCTCGCCGGCGCGGCCGGGACCGCCGCCGCAACCGTGGCCGCCCCGACCCTGGCCGCCGCGGCCGCTCCCGCCGAGGTCGCCGCGGCGACCCGCGGCATGACCCTGACCACGCTGCGCGACGGCGCGGTCGACCACCTCGGCCTGCGCACCCCCAAGGGCATCGTCGACGTCGCCCGCGCGGCCGCGGCGCTGGGCGTGGCGAGCCCGCCCGCGACGGTCGACGACGTGGTGGCCGGGCGCGGCGACGTCGCCGCGCTCGCGCGCATCGCGGCCAATGCGCCGGCGAGCGCGATTCGCGCGGAGTCCGCGGTCCAGTTCGGCCCGCTGGTCGGTGCGCCGCCCAAGATCGTCTGCGTCGGGCTGAACTACCGCGCGCACCTCGCCGAGACGGGCGAGAAGCTGCCGCCCTTCCCCGACCTGTTCAACAAGTACAACACCGCGCTCAACCGCCACAACGGCACGATCGCGGTCTCGCACCTGCCCGCCAAGCAGTTCGACTACGAGTCCGAGCTGGTGATGGTGATCGGCAAGACCGCGCGCAACGTCTCCGAAGCCGACGCGCTGTCGTACGTGTTCGGCTACGCGGCGGGGCACGACTTCACCGCGCGCGACGCGCAGATGCGCGTCTCGCAGTGGATGACCGGCAAGACGCCCGACGAGTTCGCTCCGCTGGGCCCGTGGCTCGTCACCGCCGACCAGATCCCCGACCCGCAGACGCTGCAGATCCGCACCTTCGTCAACGACGAGACCACGCCGCGCCAGGACATGAACACCAACCTGATGATCTTCTCGTGCGCGCGGATCGTCAGCTACACTTCGAGCTTCATCACCCTGCAGCCGGGCGACGTGATCTTCACCGGCACGCCCAGCGGCGTGATCCTGGGCTACCCCAAGGACAAGCAGGTCTGGCTCAAGCCGGGCGACCGCGTGCGGACCCAGATCTCCAAGCTGGGGGAGCTGCGCTTCAGCCTGACGTAGCTCCGAGCGCTGAGGGCACGTGGCGGAATCGGCAGACGCGCTGGATTTAGGTTCCAGTGGGGAGACCCATCCGAGTTCGAGTCTCGGCGTGCCCAGAGGATTCGCCTGCGGCGAATCCATCGCGTTTGGGCTTCGCCCAAGCCGCAGGGGGTTGGGGGCTTCGGGCGACCGATACTCTTAGTCTTGACTTGGGTGGACCGGGCGCGATAGACTCCCAGGGTTGGCGCCGGGGGTCTCGAAAGAGCCGGCGTTCGCGGAAGTAGCTCAGCGGTAGAGCATCGCCTTGCCAAGGCGAGGGTCGCGAGTTCAAATCTCGTCTTCCGCTCCATTTCAGAACATCGACGACGGCGGGCGCTTGCCCGCCGTCCCCGCTTCCGGAGGTCTTGTCGCACACGTGTCCTCGACGCTGAAGACCCTCGACCCGACGCAAGTCGAGCTCGAGATCAGCATCACGCCGGAAGAGTTCGGCGCCGCGCAGGACGCGGCGTTCCGGAAGCTTGCCCGCAATGCGAAAGTCCCCGGCTTCCGGCCCGGCAAGGTGCCGCGGAAGATCTTCGAGAGCCAGTACGGCACGGGGGCGATCCTCGACCGCGCGCTCAACGACCTGATCCCCGGCAAGATCGACGCCGCGGTGGAAGAGCACGGCCTGCAGCCGCTCGCCACCCCCAGCGTCGAGCTGGTGCCCGAGGAAGAAGGCCAGCCGCTGCGGGTCAAGGCGGTCGTCTCGGTCCGCCCGCCGATCGAGCCGGCCGACTACAGCGGGATCGAGATCCCCGACCTGCCCGAAGCGGCCAGCGAGAGCGACGTCGAGTCGGCCCTCGAGCGCCTGCGGCGCGACGCCGCCACGCTCGTCCCGGTCGACCGCCCGGTCCAGCTCGGCGACATGGCGACCCTCGACTACGAGGGCAAGATCGACGGCGTCCCGTTCGAGGGCGGCACCGCCCAGGGCCAGGAGACCGAGATCCGCCAGGAGAGCTTCATCCCCGGCTTCGTCGACGGCATCGTCGGCATGACGGCCGGCCAGACGAAGGACGTCACGGCGCACTTCCCCGAGAACTACACCAACGCCGAGCTGGCCGGCAAGGACGCGGTCTTCACGATCACCGTCCACGAGATCAAGGAGCCCGAGCTGCCCGCGCTCGACGACGAGCTGGCCAAGCGCGTGTCGCGCTCGGAGTCGCTGGACGACCTGCGCGCCGAGCTCAAGCGCCGGCTCGACGACCAGGTCAAGCAGAACGCGCGCCGCCGCGTCTCGACCGAGCTGCTCGAGAAGGTCGTCGCCGCGCACGACTTCCCGCTCCCCGAGGTGCTGGTCGAGCGCGAGCTCGACGCGCTGCTCAACGAGTCGCGCCAGTACGTCGCGCAGGCCGGGATCGGCTGGGACGACTACATCGCCGGCAGCGGCAAGAGCGAGGCGGAGCTGCGCGAGCAGTTCCGCGACGAGGCGCGCCGGCGGGTCAAGACGACCCTGCTGGTCGAGGCCATCGCGAAAAAGGAAGGCGTCGAAGCGACCCAAGCCGACATCGAGAGCGAGCTCGACGCGCTGGCCGCCCAGTACGGCCAGCCGCGCGAGGCGATCGCCCAGGCCCTGAGCCGCAACGTCGGAGCGCTGATCGACGGAATCGTCCGGACCAAGACCATCGACCGGCTGATCGAGCAGGCCAAGCGCGTCCCCGCAACCGAATCCACCGCCGGCTAGGTCCACGGAGGCGCACATGGGACATTTGGTACCGATGGTCGTCGAGCAGAGCGCGCGCGGTGAGCGGGCGTACGACATCTACTCGCGGCTGCTCAAAGAACGCATCGTCTTCGTCCACGGACCGATCGATGACGGGATGGCCTCCCTCATCATCGCGCAGCTCCTTTTCCTGGAGCGCGAAGATGCCGACAAAGACATCGACATGTACATCAACAGCCCCGGCGGTTCGGTCACCGCGGGCCTGGCGATCTACGACACCATGCAGCTGATCAAGCCCGACGTGGCGACGATCTGCGCCGGCATGGCGGCCTCGATGGGCTCGATCCTCCTCACCGGGGGAGCGGCGGGCAAGCGGTACGCGCTGCCGTACGCCAAGATCCTCATCCACCAGCCCTGGGTCCAGCAGGTGGGTGGGCAGGCCACGGACATCGAAATCCACGCTCGCGATCTGATCGCGACGCGGCGCAGCCTGGCCGGGATCTACGAGATCACGACCAAGAAGCCGATCGACGTGATCCTCAAGGACATCGAGCGCGACTACTACATGACCTCGCAAGAGGCCCAAGAGTACGGCATCATCGATCAGGTGTTCAGCAAAGACAACCGGACCGTCGCTCCCAACGCCCAAACCACGTAGGTCGATTGCATGTTTCGATTCGGGGACGAAAAAGGTCAGCTCAAGTGCAGCTTCTGCGGCAAGTCGCAAGAGCAGGTGCGCAAGCTGATCGCAGGCCCCGGCGTCTACATCTGCGATGAGTGCATCGAGCTCTGCAACGAGATCATCGAAGAAGAGCTCTACAAGAACGTCGACGAGAACCTGCGGCTGCGGAACATCCCGAAGCCCAAAGAGATCAACCACATCCTGAACCAGTACGTGATCGGTCAGGAACGGGCGAAGAAGTCTCTGGCCGTCGCGGTCTACAACCACTACAAGCGGGTGAACGCCGGCGGCTCCGGCAGCGGCTCCGACGAAGTCGAGCTGCAGAAATCCAACATCCTGCTCGTCGGCCCGACCGGCAGCGGCAAGACCTACCTCGCCCAGACCCTGGCCAAGATCCTCGACGTCCCGCTGGCGATGGCCGACGCGACCTCGCTGACCGAGGCCGGCTACGTCGGTGAGGACGTCGAGAACATCCTGCTCAAGCTCATCCAGGCCGCCGACTACGACGTCAAGCGAGCCGAGAAGGGCATCGTCTACATCGACGAGATCGACAAGATCGCCCGCAAGAGCGAGAACCCGTCGATCACGCGCGACGTGAGCGGCGAGGGCGTCCAGCAGGCCCTGCTCAAGATCCTCGAGGGCACCACCGCCAACGTCCCGCCCCAGGGCGGCCGCAAGCACCCGCACCAAGAGTTCATCCAGATCGACACCACCAACGTGCTGTTCATCTGCGGCGGCGCCTTCGACGGGCTCGAGCGCATCATCGAAGGCCGGGTCGCGTCCAACTCGCTCGGCTTCCGGGCCAACCCCGAGTCCAAGAAGAACCTCCAGAACTCCAAGCTGCTCCAGCACCTCATGCCCGAGGACTTGCTCAAGTTCGGCCTGATCCCGGAGTTCATCGGCCGCCTCCCGATCGTCGTCACCCTCGACGCGCTCGACGAGCTGGCCCTGCGCCGCATCCTGGTCGAGCCGCGCAACGCGCTCGTCCGCCAGTTCCAGAAGATCCTGGGCATGGACGGCGTCGAGCTGACCTTCACCAAGGAAGCCCTGATCTCGATCGCCATCAAAGCCCAGTCGCGCAAGACCGGCGCGCGCGGCCTGCGCTCGATCCTCGAAGAGATCATGCTCGACGTGATGTACGACCTGCCGTCGCTCCAAGGCGTCAAGAAGTGCGTCGTCAACAAGGAAGTCGTCGAGAAGAAGGAAGCCCCGACGCTCATCTTCGCCGACCGCCCGAAGGACCAGAGCGCCTAACCGCGCTCCACCGGCGTACGAACGCAGAACGGCCCTCCACTTCGGAGGGCCGTTTTTCGTAGCTCAGCCGAGCAGTTCGATCCGCTCGTCGGAGTAGACGCGGAACTTCGTGTCGTGCGAGCGCACGCCGTCGTCGCGGCTGACGATGCGGCTGTGGATGAGCACGTCGCGCGCGCTGCGCCCGCCGCCGAGGTCGCGCACGCTGCCCGCGCGCAGCCGAATCAGCGGCGCGACGCCGGGCGAGGGCGGCGCGAGGCGCTTGTTGCGCACCAAACAGGCGACGATGCCGTCCTGCACGCGGCCCGGCAGCGCGCGGAACTCGTCGTCGACCACGGGCTTGGGAATCTCGGCCGGCTTGGGCTCGGGCTTGTTCTCGACGTAGCGCACGACCGCGTCCCAGTCGTCGGCCGCGATCGCGGTGAACACGCAGAAGTAGCGGTGGACGATCCGCTCGGGGGCCTGCATCGGCTCGCCGCGCTCGACCCGGACCCGGCTCTCGATCGTGCGCTCGCGCAGCTTGAACGTGAACGGCAGCTCGGAGGCCAGGATCTGGATCGCCGAGACGAAGGCCAAGCCTTCCTTGGACATCGCCGTGCCGATGATCGGCAGCCGCTTACCGTCGACGGCCACTTGGCCGGCGAACTTGCCCTGGCGCACGCCGGCAGAACCGTTCTCGAACCAGAGACGGTCGCGGCGGCCGAACAGCGAATCGAACAGCATCATAGCCTGTCCTTGAGATATCGGGTGCTTGCTCACCCAAGCTTAGGGATGCCGGTCACACGTTGGGCAGACTTAACCATTCCGTTGCGAAGGAGCGCCGGCCATCGTATTGAGGCAGCCCGTGGGGTACACCCGTCTTCATGGAAAGCACAGAGGGACTCACCCTCACCAGTTCCACCGTCCGGGACGGGCAGACCATCCCGCAGAGCGCGGTCTTCAACAGCATGGGCTGCACGGGCGACAACCGCAGCCCCGACCTAAGCTGGTCGGGCGCGCCGTCCGGCACGAAGTCCTACGCGATCACCACCTGGGACCCCGACGCGCCGACCGGGGTCGGCTTCGTGCACTGGGTGCTGTTCAACATCCCCGCCGACGTGACGGCGTTGCCCGAGGACGCCGGCTCGCACAAGCACGGCGGCGTCAAGGCCTCGAGCGGCACGAACGATTTCGGCCTGCAGGCCTACAGCGGCCCCTGCCCGCCGCCGGGCGACCCGCCGCACCACTACCACTTCACCGTCTACGCGCTCGACGTCGAGAAGCTCGAAGGCCTCGACGGCTCGACCTCCTACGCGAAGTTCAAGTTCATGTCGCGCGAGCACGTCCTGGCCACCGGCGAGCTCGTCGGCCTCTACGGTATCCCCGCGAAGTAGCTCGCCTCAGCCAGCGCCGCGCTGACATCCGGATCGCGCTCCTCCGCCGCCGCCCGGCGCAGGAGCGCATCGGCCCACGGCGCGCGCACCGCGATCAGCGCATCGACGAGCGCGAGCCGAGCGGCGGCGTCGCAGCCCACTGCACGCGGGTCGACCAGCTCCGGCCAAGCCGGGGCGACGTCGATGCGCTCGTCGTTACCCGGCTCGCTCGGCAGCGGTTCCGCGAACGGGTCGGACTGCGATTCGAACGAATCGGTCCGCGCCCAAAACTGGGTCGGCGTATCTCGCTCGAGCGGCCTGGGGACGAGCGGCGGCGCGAACGAAACGGTGGGGCCGGCGGCCGCGGCGGACGGTGGAGCGAAGATCGCGAGCGCCATGAGCACCGTCCCCAGCAGTGCGAGAACCGTGGGAAGCTGCGCGAGACCGGCGGGAGCCTGCGCGATCATCCGAGCGCCCGCGACCCTGTAACGCGCGCTCCGAGCGCCGCGAGCAGGTCGGCCCGCGCGTCGTCGAGCGCGGCGTCACCGCTCGTCGCGAGCGCGTCGTCGAAGCCGCGAGCCGGCGCGTTCGCATAGCGCGCGAGCGCATCGTCGAGCGCCGCCGCATAGCGCGCCAGCGCGGCACCGAGGGCCGGTTCGCCTGCACAGGACGTCGGCAGCAGTGCCACCAGCGCGCGCAGCACCGCGGGCGCGCCGAACGGCGCGTCGGCGAACGACGAGAGGACGTCGCGCACGCGCTCGCCGGCCAGCCGGCCCGACGCGCCTTCAAGCGCGTCACCGCCCGGCCGGGCCGTGAGCAGCCGCTCGAACAAGCGCACCAGCGCGCGCCGCAAGGCGGGATCTTCCAGATCGGAAGCCGCGACGTCGAAGCCGGGGATGCGCAGCTTCACGAACAAGCGGTCGAACACGTCGCGCAGCGCGTCGTGCGCGGCGCCGAGCGCGCTCGCGACCAGCACGTCCTCCGACGTCTCGTGCTCGGGAAACAGCGCGCGCACCGCGAGCAGGTGCGCCGCCAGGCCGTTGCCGCGCGCCCCGTGCAGCAGGCGCGCGATCTCCTCGAGCCGCGCACCGTCGAGCCGCAGCGCGAACGTGAACGCATCCTGCCCGTCCGCCGCTGCGACTGCTGAAGCTGCGAACAACTCCTCTGCCACTGCATGTGGCGGTTCGCATTCTGGCGCGTCTACCGTGAAGTGCCGACCGCCGTCAAGCAGCAGCCCGTCAAGCAGCGTCACGTCGTTAACCAGCGTCACGTCGTTAGCCAGCGCCATGTCCGCCACCGGTGTTCCGTCTGGGAGCGCCGTCCGGTGGAACGCCGGCGTTTCCTCCGAAACCGCCGGCCGGTCGGGGACGAGCGTGCCGTCGGGCGCCAGCGTGCAGGCGTCGACGTGGTAGGCCAGGCCGGCGGGGCGCGCGGCGAACGCTTCGCGCGGGCGGACTGCCACCTGGACCGGATCGATCGCACGGGCGTCGCCGTCGACGACCAGCTCGCCGGCGATCTCCAGCCTACCCTCGCAGCTCCCGGCGTCGGCCAGCACCGACCACGCGAGCGCAATCCGCGCCCCAGCCGGGACGCCGCGCAGGAGAAGACCGTCGCCGACCAGCGGCGAGCCGGGCCCGCGGTCGAGCAGCGCGCGGCCGTCGAGCGTGGTCGACCCGGCCACGTAGGCCGCATGGGCGGCGGCGGGGACGCGAACCACCAGCGCCTCGACCGCCGTGGCGACCGCGATCTCGGCCCGGACCGCGAACGGCGCACCCGCGACGACGCTGGCCGGCGCGTCGAGCGCGGCCCGCACCTCGGCCGGCGGCCGTTCGTCGAGCGTCGGCAACAGGAGCTCCTCACGCCCGTTGACGCTCACGAAGCCGCCGCGGCGCGCGGCGCGCTCGCTGACCGCGAACGATGCACTGCCACCGGGCGCGATCGCGCCGAGCTGATGGACCTCGTCACCGACCCGCGCCACGACCGCGCGCGCGGTCGTCGAGCCGGCATTGTGCAGCGCGTACGCAACCCGTTCGCCTTCGCGGGCCGGCAACGCGCTCAGCGCGAGCCAGGGCCGGTCGCGCGCGGTCAGCGTGAGTTCCGTTCGTGCTCGCTCGCCGCCCGCATCGCACGCGACGACCGTCAGCGCAAGCCGGGCGTCGTCGGCAACGTCGTCGCTCAGGCGCACGACGAGCGGCACCGTGACGACCCCACCGGGCGCGATAGTGGTCGGCACGGTTTTGGTCGGCTCGGCGAGCGTCGTATCCATGCTCACATCGGCGCACGCCGTGCGGCCGGCTTCCGCCAAAGCATCGCCGTACGCGCTCACGATCAACGTCTCGCTCAGGTCGCCGGCGTTGGCCAACTCCGCGACGAGCTCCACCTGCGCGCCCGGCTCGGCGGCGGCCGGCGCGTGCATCACCCGCAGCCGCACGTCGCGCACCGGCGCCGCGCTGACCGGCACGCTGACGACGTGCTCGCCGAGTACGACTTCGAGCGCGCCCGTATCGCACGATGGCGGAACGTGGACCGCGAGCACGATGCGCGCACGTTCGCGCGCCGGCACGCGGGCCACGACGAGCGCGAGTCCCGCACCGCCACGCTCCACCCGCACGAAACCGTTGGAGCCGTCTTCGTCGGCGGGCACGCCGTCGACGGCCAAGCTGCCGCCGAGCACGCGCAATGGCGACCGCAACGCGATCCGCAGCGCGACGTCGCGCGCGTCGGCCCAGCCGTCGTTACGCAGTTCGATCGTCGCATCGGCACGGCGCCGCCCAGGCACGAGCGTGACGCGCGGCGCGAGCAGCACCGGCACGGGGACGACCACCTCGCGCACCGGCAGCGCGCAGCGCATCCCCTCCGCGGCGGCGTAGGCTTCGGCCCGCACGACCTCGACCGGCGCCACGATGCGCGCATCGTAGCTCACGGCGGCACGCTCGCCGACCTCCAGCCGCGCCACCTCGAACCGGGTCGCGGCCTCACCCTCGAGCGCGATGCAGCCGGCCGGAACCGGCACGGCGACGCGCAAGCCACGGGCCGGGCCGTCGCCTTCGTTGAGCACGGTCGCGCGCACGCGCACGATCTCCCGGTCGAGCGCGACCACCGCCACGCCGCTGCCGGGCCCGTCGAGCCGCGGCCCGCTGCGCACGACGACGGTGCAGGCGTTGGTGCCGAGCACGCCGTCCGGCAATTCGAGCGCAGCCCGCACCACCAGCTCGGTCCGGTCGTCGAGCCCTGCGGCGACCCGCACGGTCGCGCTCGCAACGACGTCCGCCCCAGGTGCGACCGGCTCGACCCGGACCCCGACGGTCGCCGCGCCGAGCGGTTCGATCGCCTCCAGCCCCACGGGCAGCATGAAGCGCACCGTCGCGGCGGGCGACGGCAGTCCGCCTAGATTACGGGTGCGAAAGACGACGCGCACCGTGCCCCCGGGGCGCGCCACCCGCGGTTCGACCGACAGCGCGTGCAAAACGGGTTCGTAGCCGCTCATGCCGGGAGCGGTGCCCCGTGCCCGCTCCATCTATGCCGCCGCGCGCGCCCTCGCCGCCCGCCGGACGTTGCTGGACCGCGACACCGTACTGCTGAGCGCCACGCGTCTTGCCGAACACCGGAGATGGAGGAGGCCCGACCTGATTGCGATTTGCGGCCGTGTTCACGGAGCGTATGGCGCGCGTTAGCTCTCGGATAAGCTGGCGTGCCGGCCGGAGGTATTCCAAGCTACCGAGCCACAGGTTGACCCTCGCGATGCCGTTCCCACTGCCGCGACTTCCGCAATTCTTCCGGTGCCGGCCGCACCGCGCGCTCACGGCACTGCTCGCGCTGGTCCAGGTGCTTGCGCTGGTCGCCTTCGCCGCGCCGCGGCCGGTGCTCGCCAGCAGCGGCGCGCCCTGCGTGCCCTATCCCGGCAAAGACGGTCCGGCCGGCACGCTCTCGGGGGTCAGCGACGTCTACTACGTGCCCCCGGCGGGCACGCTCGCGGCCGGCAGCACCAGCGTGACGCTGGGGACGATAGACACCACCGGCGGCGGCCAGGCCGCGCCCGCCATCGGGGTCGGCGACGAGCTGCTGATCATCCAGATGCAAGACGGCACCTTCACCACCACCAACTCGGCCGCGTACGGCACCGGCGCGGCCCTGTCCAGCGCCGGCCTCTACGAGTACGTGTACGTGAGCGCGCTGGCCGGCAGCGTCGCGACGATCGTCGGCGCGGGGGCGGGCAACGGGCTGCTCAACACCTACCACGAGGCGGCCGCGACCGCCGGGCACGGGCAGCAGACCTATCAGATCATCCGCGTGCCGCAATACACCACCGGCACGCTTTCGAACAACTTCCACGCCGCGTACTGGGACGGCCAGACCGGCGGCGTCGCGGTGCTGGATCTCGACTCCCTGCTCACCCTGGGCAGCGCTTCGGTGTACGCCACCGGCAACGGCTTCCGCGGCGGCGGCTACACCGTCTCGGGCACCACGCCCGCCGCCGTGCTCAACACCGACTACGCGGACTCGGCGGGCATGAACGGCACCAACCCGCCCGGCATGGGCTCGAAGGCTGAGGGCATCTTCGGCACCCCCGCCAACCTGTTCTACTACGGCACGTTCACCAGCCCCAGCACCCCGGCCGGCGCGGCGGTTATCGCGGGCACCACCGACGGCTATCCCGGCGGCGACATGGCGATGGGCGCGCCCGGCAACGCGGGCGGCGGCGGCACCGACGACGACCCCGCCGCCAACGACCAGAATACCGGCGGCGGCGGCGGCAGCAACGGCGGCGCGGGCGGCAACGGCGGCTATCCCTGGACGCCCAACTACTCCACCCAGAGCGCCAACGGCGGCACTTACTCGCAAGCCGGCGTGCACGCCGCGACCGCCTACGCCGCCGGCAATGGGCACGACATCGGCGGGCGCGGGGCCGGCGCGATCGCCGGCGCGCCGACCGTCGCGCGCGCCTTCATGGGCGGCGGCGGCGGCGCCGGCAACAACAACAACAACTCCAACGACAGCACCAACCCCTACGGCAAGTACGGCAGCTCGGGCGGCGTCGGCGGCGGCATCGTCATGCTGCGCCTGTCGTCGACCAGCGGCAGCGCGACGTTCTTCGCCAACGGCACGACCGGCCTCGCGCCCGACAACGACGGCGGCGGCGGCGGCGGCGCGGGCGGCACGGTAGTCCTCACCGCCCCGCCGGCCACGACCTTCGGCGGCGTGACCGTCAACGTCAACGGCGCGGCCGGAACGACGGCCGCGCGCACGAGCACGACCTACGGCGTGCAGCACGGCCCGGGCGGCGGCGGCGGCGGCGGCGTGGTGATGACCAGCAGCGCGGTCACCACTTCGGCGACCGGCGGCGCGGCCGGCACCACGACGACGTTCGCGACGAACTACGGCGCCACCGCCGGCGCGACGGGCGCCACCGCGGCCGTCACCGCGGCCTCGATCCCCGGCGTCGCGTCGGGCGGCGAGTGCAGCGGCGCGGGCAGCGCGCTCTACATCGGCCCGGTCACCCAGGGCGCCGCGCTCGGCTACAGCACGACCGGCCAGTTCGACGGCAGCTCGCCCGCGACCAACAACAACGACTTCACCGCCAAGGCGTTCTTCCCGACCGGCGCGACGATGGCCAACAGCAGCACCACCGTCGGCGCGTGGGCCGGAAACGTCTTCACCGCCGGCGCGGCGACGACGATCAACGTGCCCAGCGAGTTCTACGACAACAACAATCCCGGCGCGGCAAAGACCGTCTCGCTGAGCGCCACCGCGCCCGCCGCCGGCTGGACCGCGCGCGTCTGCCGCGACAACGGCTTGGCCGGCGCGGCCGACGGCCCGAGCTGCGTCACGGGCGGCGGCTTCACCGTCGGCGCCGCCGGCCAGCAGTCGACCAGCACGATCGCCGTCGGCGCCAACACCGTCTCGGGCCCGACGAAGTTCTGGGTCCAGTACGTCATCGCGAGCGGAACGTCGCTCACGTCCTACACGCGCTACGACGCGCCGGTGGTCGCGAGCGATCCGGCCGGCAACCGCAACGAGACCCACCACGAGCTCTATCCCGGCTTCGTCGTGATGACCAAGAACTACAGCCTGCCCGCCAACGGCGGCTGCCCCGTCGGCCAGACGCCGCCCGCCAACGGCGCCTGCCCGGGCGCGCTGGTCACCTACTCGATCGACTACCGCAACATCGTGGTCGGCGCGGCGTCCGAGTCGAGCTTCATCAACGCCTGGCCGTGGACGGGCGCGGGGACGTTCGTGATCACCGAGAACGGCGCGGCCGGCAGCAACAACTGGGGCTCGAGCGGGTTCTCGTGCGGGCTCAACGAGGCGCTGGTGGCGAGTGCGAACGGGACCACGACGTTCGGCGACAGCCTGGCCGGCTCGGCCTTCACCACCGCGACCCTGCACTCGACCTCGTTCACCGACACTCCGGGCGGGAGCGGCTTCGGCCTGGTGCCGAGCGGCATCGTCTCCACCACCGGCCTGACCGGGGTCACCAGCGTCGGCTCGCAGGGCACCCTGACCTTCCGGGTCCGGGTCACCCCCTCGGGCATCTGCCCCTGAGCCACGCCGCCATGCGTTCCAAGTGTGACCGGCTCCACGTCTGCCGGCCTCCCGCGCTGCGAACGAGCGCCCGAAGCGCGTCCCGGCTCCGG
Source organism: Vulcanimicrobiota bacterium (assembly GCA_963784655.1). Lineage (GTDB taxonomy): Bacteria > Vulcanimicrobiota > Vulcanimicrobiia > Vulcanimicrobiales > Vulcanimicrobiaceae > Vulcanimicrobium. The sequence goes on along the minus strand of CAWASO010000024.1, from coordinate 203,529 downwards.
TCCGGCGCCGAGACTGCCGATCACCCGCGGCTCGCCCACCGGGCCGCGCGCGTGAACTAGGTTAAGCTACCGAAAAGGTCGGTACAGAGGGACCTCTTGAAGACGGGTGGACGATGATCGATGTTTCCACGCTTCGGCGGATTCCGCTGTTCCGGGAGTTCAACGAGGAGCAGCTCACGCAAGTCCTGGCGACCGTGAGCGAACGCCGCTTCGCGAAGCACCAGTTCATCGTGCGCGAGGGCGAGCCGGGCGACACGTTCTTCATCATCGCGACCGGCTCGGTGGCCGTCACCCGGATCGGCTCGGACGGGCGCGAGACGATTCTCTCGATCCTCAAGGAAGGCGACTTCTTCGGCGAGATGTCGATGTTCGACTCGTCACTTCGATCGGCATCGATCAAGACGCTGACCGACGTCGGCGTCGGCGCGGTCCGGCGGGACGACTTCATGGGCCTGATCGACACCAACCCGCAGATCGGCAAGCTGCTGGTGATCGAGCTCTCCGACCGGCTGCGCCAAGCCAACGCGCTCGTCGCCGCGACGACCTCGCAAGACATCCGCGCTCGCCTCGCCGCGCTCTTGCTCAACCTCGCCGACCAGTTCGGCGAAGCGGTCGACAACGGCACCCGCATCACGCTCCGCCTGACCAACCAAGAGATGGCGAACATGATCGGCACCACCCGCGAGACGGTGAACCGCACCCTGAACCGCTTCTGGGACGACCGCCTGGTCGACATGCGCACCGCCCACGTCGTGGTGACCGAGCCCGACAAACTGCGCGCGATGATCCCGTAGCCGGCATTCCGGCCGCGCCACGAGCAGCGCGGTGGTAATAACCGCTTAGCACTGAGCGGGGCGCAAGACGGGCACCGCAAGCGGTATGGTGCTCCAGCCCGCCGTCGCGCTCGTGCTCGTCATCGCGGCCATTGTCGCACTCGTGCTCGGCGCGGCGGGTGCCGTTGTGGCAGTGCGCGCGCGAGCCGCGGCACGGATGGACCGGCTGGCACTGCGGCTCGCCCGCTCGCACCAAGATGCGTTCGTCGAGATCGCGCGCCGGCTCGCCGACGCGGCACGGGCCTCGGTCGGCGCGGTGCGCGATGAGATGGCCCGCGCGGCGCGGACGGTCGCGTCCGAAGTGGACGCGATCCTGCTCTACGAGGAGCAGGACGGAGCGCTGGTGTGCGTCTTCGCCGCAGGCAGCCGCGTCGAGCACTACCCCGGCAGCCGGGTTTCGCTGGACGACGCGAGCGCGCTGCCCGCCCGGGCCCGCTCCGCCGGCCACCGCATCACCCTCGCCGACGCCGGCACGCGCCCGATCCACCCTGCCGACGGCGCCGCACTGGCCGTCCCGCTCGCGCTCGACGCGGGCCGGATCTGCGTGCTGGCGGTATCGGCTCGAACCGCGCTCGACGCACCGGCGTACGACCGCCTCGTCACGCTGGCCGATCAGGCTTCGCCCGCGTACCTGACCGCGCTCGACCGCGAAGACGACCGCCGCCGCGCCGAGTACGATGGCCTCACCGGCCTGCTGACCCCGCGGGCCTTTCGCCACCGCCTCGGCGCGCTGATCGACCGCGCGCGCTTGTTCCCCGCCACCCGGCTGGCGCTGCTGTTCGTCGACACCGACCGCTTCAAGCAGTGGAACGACAGCTACGGCCACGCCTCCGGCGACGCGCTGCTGCGCGAGCTGGCCGCCCTCCTGCGCACCGCCGCGCTCGACGAGAACGACCTGATCGCCCGCAACGGCGGCGACGAGTTCTGCCTGGTCTTCAGCGACACCGCAAAAGCCAACGCGATCGAACGCGCCGAGACGCTGCGCCGCCGCATCGCCGCCGCGGACTTCGGAACGCTGAGCGGTCGCTGCGCACCGCCCGGAGCGAGCGATCAGCCTGAAGTCCGCATCACCGCCTCCATTGGCGTCGCCGCATACCCTCTCGACGCCACGACCGCAAGCGACCTGCTCGAACGCGCTGACGCCGCGATGTACCATGCCAAGCAAACCGGCCGGGACGGTGTGTCGTACGTCGACGTCAACGGCACGCTCGCACGGCTCGCGCCTGCACGCGTCTAGCTGCCTCCGTCTCGGTACGTGCGGCTAAACTCAGCCGTCGAATGCGGGCCGCGCACTCGATATCGTCGGGACACTCGCCGCGCTCGCAACCGATGCGCTGCCAACGGGCACCGCGCCAGCCACAACCGCGCTCGGGACCAGCACCTCGGTGCTTGCAACCGCAGCCGGCACACGCGCGCCATCGTCCACGACCGGGCTCGCGATCTCGATTCGCCGGCCCAGTCCCAGCCACGCCAGCACGCGCGCGAGCAGCGGCGAGAACCAGTCCACCAGCGGCCGGCGCAGCGGACCGGTGGTGAACGGCCGCTCCGCCAGGAACCAGAACGCGAACCCCGCCGCCAGCGCCGCGCCGACGCCCGCCGCGAACGCCACCGGCCCGTGGCTGAGCTTGTGCGTCACGAACTCAATCGCTGGCTCGTGCACGAGGTAGAGCCCGTACGACGCGATCCCGGTCGCCACCAGCGGCTTGAGCGCCAGCAGACCCCGCAGCGGCCGCATGGTGCCGGCCGCGACGACGAGGAAGAAGGTCGCGAGCTGCCAGCCCAGGATCGTCGGCTGGTAGGCGAACAGCACGTCGTTGCCGTCGAAGCCCGGAATGCGGGCCTGTCCCTCGACCGCGACGCCGAGCGCCGCCGACACCACCGCCGCCGGGATTGCCCAGCGCTTGACGTGCTCGCCCCAGCCGCGCGTCGCCGCGCCGCCGAGCTGCAGATCGGCCGCGACGATGCCCAGCATGAAGCCCGGCAGCGTGCCCAGATCGACGCCCCGCGCGCGGGTGAAGTGGTACAGCACGAACGACGCCAGCCCGACCGCGAAGAACGCGCGCGGCGCGCGCACCCACAGCGCCAGCAAGAGCGGAAAGGCGAAGTACCAGCGGAACTCGACCATCAGGGTCCAGAACGCGCCGTTGATCAGCAGCACCCGCTCGTCGAGGAAGAGCAGCGACGCGGCGACGTTTGCGAACGACGGGATCGGTACGCTCGGCGCCTGGTGGCGCAAGAAGTGCGGCACGGTGAAGAGCACGATCAGCGCCGCGGTCGCGAGGTAGAACGGCGGCAGGATGCGGACGATGCGCTTCGCCCCGAAGTCCGCCACGTCGAACGACGAGGTCCCGTTGCGCGCGATCTTGACCAGGGTCGGGAAGGCCAGGCAGAAGCCCGAGAGCACGAAGAACAGGTCCACCCCGTGCGCGCCCTCGTGCACCACGCGCGCCGTGATCCCCGAGATCCCGGTCTGGCGCCCGACGTGGTGCAGGATCACCGCCAGCACCGCGACCGCGCGCAGCCCGTCGATGTAATCGATCCGGTGGAGGCGCGACGAGGGGTCGCGCGGCATCGTGCTCGTCACCCCGCCATGGTAACTTCCGGCCGGCTTGGGACCATCGTCCCGCACGTCCCGCCCGCCCGGGACGTGCGGTCGGCCCATTCCTTCCCGGAGTCGCGGCCTCCGGCGCGAATCCCCCTTCGATGTCCCGCCGCGTCGACGTGCTCGTCCACTTGCGGACGGCTCGCTTCGATCGGCCGCTGACGTATCGCGTTCCCGACCGAGTCGAGCTGTCGGTCGGGGACGTCGTGCGCGTGCCGCTGGGCTCCCGCGACGTGTTCGCCTACGTCCTCGAGGGCACGTACGAGCGGGACGACGAGACCGCGCTGCGCGACGTCGTCGCGCGGATCGACGGCCCGCGCGCCTTCGATGCGACCGGCCTGGCGCTGGCGCGCTGGATGGCCGAGGAGTACGTCTGCTCGCTGCGCGAGGCGCTGGGCGCGCTGGTGCTGGCGGCTGCGATCCCGCGCGCGGTCGAGCGGCTGGTCCCACGCGATGCGCCGCCCGACCCGGCTCGCTTCAAGGCCGTCCCGGAGCGGCTGATCCGCCTGCTCTGGCACGACTTCCGCGACGGCGTCACGCCCGAAGTGCTGCTGCGCCACCCCGAGGCGCGCCGCGCGGGCGACCGCAAGACGCTGATCCGCGCGGTCGATGCGCTGGTCCGGGCGGGCGCGCTCGAGCGCCGGCGGGTCCTGGCCGAGGCCCGTATCGGCGCCGCCACGGTGCGCGTGCTGCGCCCCGGCGGCGTGCCGATCAAGGGGAAGAAGGCCCAGGCGCTGGTCGCGCACGTTGCGGAGCTCGGCGAGCTGCGCCGCAGCGACGCGGTGCTGGCCGGGTTCTCCGACGCGGTGATCCGGCGCGCCGTCCAGGCCGGCGCGCTGGTCGCGGAAACCCGCGAGCTGCGCCGCGAGCGCACCGCGCGCGTCGCGCTGCCGCCGTTCGAGGCGACCGCCGAGCAGCAGGCCGCGATCGACCGCCTCGCCGCGCTGCTCGACGCGCGCGAATACGGCCAGCTGCTGATCCACGGCATCACCGGCAGCGGCAAGACGTTCGTGTACTTGCACGCGATCGCCCGCGTCCTCGCGGACGGCGGGCGCGCGATCGTGCTCGTGCCCGAGATCGCGCTCACCCCGCAGACCGCGGCGCGCTTCGAAGCCGCCTTCGGCGACCGCGTCGCGGTGCTGCACTCCGCCCTCTCCGAGCGCGAGCGCTTCGACGCCTGGCAGGCCGCGGCGCGCGGCGAGATCGACGTCGTGGTCGGCGCGCGCAGCGCGGTCTTCGCCCCGCTGGCCGACGTGCGGCTGATCGTGGTCGACGAAGCGCACGAGACCTCGTACCGGCAGGACACCGTGCCGCGCTACGACGCGCTCGCGGTCGCGCGCGAGCGCATGCGCCGCGCCGCCGGCGTCGTCGCGCTCGGCAGTGCGACGCCGGCGCTGGACGACTACGCCCGCGCGCGCGCCGGCCGCTTCCCGCTCGTGCGGCTGGTGCACCGCGCGACCGCGCAGCCGCTGCCCGCGGTGCGCATCATCGACATGGGCGCCGAGTTCGCCGCAGGTAACCGGCGCGTGTTCTCCAGCGCGCTCACCGAAGCGATCGGCCGGCGCCTGGCCCGCAACGAGAAGACCGTGCTCTTCATCAACCGCCGCGGCAGCGCGCGCTTCGTGCTCTGCCGCAGGCTGCGGCCACGTGCCCGAATGCCCGCGCTGCTCCACCTCGCTCACGGTTCACCGCGGTGAAGGCCTGCTGCGCTGCCACTGGTGCGACTTCCAGACCGCGGTCCCCGAACTGTGCGCGTCGTGCGGCGCCGGACCGGTCAAGGAGTTCGGGACCGGCACCGAGCGCGTCGCCGAAGAGACGCAGAAACTCTTCCCCGAGGCGGTCGTCATTCGCATGGACTCCGACACCACGACGCGCGTCGGCGACCACGCCCGCCTGCTGGAGCGCTTCGCCGAGGAAGGCGACATCCTGGTCGGCACCCAGATGGTCGCCAAGGGCCTGGACTTTCCGCAGGTCACCCTGGTCGGCGCGGTCGCCGCCGACCTCGACCTGCACGTCCCCGACTACCGCGCCGCGGAGCGCACCTTCGGGCTGCTCACGCAAGTCTGCGGCCGCAGCGGCCGCGCTCAGGCGGGCGAGGCGATCGTGCAAACGTACTCGCCCGAGCACCCCGCGATCGGCTTCGCCTCCCACCACGACTACGACGGCTTCGCCGAAGTCGAGCTCGCCGAGCGCCGCGCGCTGCGCTGGCCGCCCTACCGGCGCATGGCCACGCTCGGCGCAATCGGCCGCTCCCGCCGCGCCGTCGAAGCCGCCATCGCCCGCTGGGCCGACGCCCTGCGCGACGACGAGCGCTTCGACGTCCTCGGCCCCGCCCCGTACCCGGTCGCCCGCGTCAACGACGAGTGGCGCTACCGAATCGCCGTCCGCACCCGCGACATGCCCGCCCTGCGCGCTACCTTGCGCGAGCGCATCTTACCGCTCGCCGCGGAGACGGAAGGCGTCCGCCTTGCGATCACGATCGACGCCTGATCGAACGTTGCATTTCTGGCACAGCGCACCGCTCTCCGGTATCGTAAGGCGATGACCAAGACAGCGCGGGTGGAGCGTCGGCATGGAGCCTAGGAAGCCCGAGCACCCCGACCCGTTCGCAGCCGCGTTCCTCGAACGACTGCAGAATCGGCCTGAAGCCGAGCAGTTCGTCCTCGGCGGCTACTTCGCGCTCAAGCACTACCTGGACTACCGCCAGACCGGGGACGTGGACGCCTGGTGGCTCTCGCGCGAGGACCCGCGTGCGCTCGCCGCGGCACGCGAGGCCTTCGTCCAGACGGCGGCCGAGTTCGGGTACTCCGTCCGCGAGCGCTCGTGGGGTGAGACGATTTCACTGGAGGCCGTCGATGGCGCGAACAAGACCTTCTCGTTCCAGGTCTCCGTCCGTTCCGTCGAGATCGAACCGCCCGTACCGAGTCCCTGGGGACGCTTTCCGATCGAAACGCTCGACGACAACGTCGCCTCGAAGATGGTGGCCCTCGTCGCGCGCGGCGCCCCGCGCGACTTCGTGGACGTCAAAGCGATCGTAGACGCGGGGCTCGTCACGGCCGAACGCTGTTGGGAGTCTCTGGGCAGCGAAGGACACCGGGATCGACATCGACGATGCGCGCGTCAGGGTGAAGATCCACCTCGCGAGCATCGAGGCCCGCAGGCCGATCGAGCGGATCCCCGCCGAGCGCCGGGCCGTGGCCACGCAACTGCGCGCATGGTATCGCGACGAGTTTGCCACGGACAGGCGTGACGTCGGTCGCGGAGACGACCGCGGCGGCGGCGAAGAGTGAGAACGATGATCGACCGCACGGTCTATCCCGACGTCGAACACGGCGAAGGATTCGAGGACGACTACGACCGGGCAGACTACGTGCAGCGCATCTGCGCAGCAGGTGACTTCGGCGTGGCGCCCGACCGCGAGACGGTCGAGCTCTTGCGCGGCTGGCGCGCCGTCTTCGACGGCTTTCCCCTCCCCGATTCGCCGACATACCATGCCCTACGCGCACACTACCGCTGGCCCGCCGTGCCAATGGAACGAAGCTTCTACCCGGCTCGCTGGGAGACGCTGGACGCGCTCGAAGGCCGCGACGACCCCTGCCGGGATCTCATCTAGCCTCACACCCTCCGCGGAGAACAGAAAGAGGCCGCTCCATGAGAGCAGCCTCGCAATTCACGCTCGGTTCATTCACCGTGAATGAGCCGAGGGCGCCGGGTCAGGCTTTGGCGGCCTGCTTGGCGACGGCTTTGGCCAGGCGGGCCTTCTTGCGGGCGGCCTTGTTGGGGTGGATGATCCCCTTCTGGGCGGCCTTGTCGAACTGCGACTCCACCGACGACACGAGCGCGGCGGACGAACCGGCCGACTTCGCCTTCTTGAAGATGGTCTTCAGGCGGGTCTTCATGGCTAGGTTCCGCAGCGTGCGCTTCTCGCTCTGGCGCACCCACTTGACGGCGGCTTTGATATTGGGCACGAGGAGTAGACTACCACAAACCAGGGTCCCGGGTCTAGGTCTGGGGCGGGTTGAGCACGATTTCCCGGTAGGAGGCGTAACGGCTGGGGGCGATCCGCCCCTCCTCGACCGCCCGCCGGACCCCGCAGTCGGGCTCGCTTAGGTGGCGGCAATCCTTGAACCGGCACCGCGTGGCCGGCTCGCGCATCTCGACGAACAGGTAGCCCAGCTCCGTGGCCGGCATCGGGTCGAGCACGAACTCCCCGATCCCCGGGCTGTCGACCAGGAAACCCGCGCCCATGCGGAAGAGCCGGGCCGAGGTCGTGGTCTGGCGGCCGCGCCCGAAGCGCGAGAGGTCGCCCACCACCCCGATCCCGCCCAAGGCCCGGAAGATGCTCGACTTGCCGACCCCCGAGTTGCCGACCAGCAGGGCGCTGCGCGAGGCCAGGGTCGCGCGCAGCGCGTCGATCCCGCGCCCTTCCTTGGGCTGCAGGAGCAGCGTCTCGACCCCGACCGCGCGGTAGAGCGCGGCGGTCCGCTCGGCCGCCGCCTCCCCGGCCAGGTCGGCCTTGGTGAGCAGCAGCATGGCCGAGACGTCGTGCTGGACCGCGAAGGCCACCAGCTGGTCGATCATCGACAGGTGCAGCGGCGGGTCGACCAGCGCGGCCACGATCGCGATCGTGTCGATGTTGGCCGCCATCGTCTTGGTCCGCCCGCCGCCGGTGCGCCGCACCAGGGCGAACCCGCGCGGGTAGACGCTGTCGACCACGACCCGGTCGGCGGCGATGCGCTTGGCGTCGACCAAGTCGCCCGGCACGACCATGGCGGCGTGGCGGTCGCCCTTGCGCATCGAGGCCAGGGTCGGCTCGTGCTCGTCCTCCGCCACGATCCAGGCCGCGTTGCGGCCGACCGCGATGACGCGGGCCCGGCGGAGTCCGTCCTCGCTCACGCGAACGTCGCGCTGGTGATCGTCTCGCGCACCGTGACCCTCGCCGACCCGCTCGCTCGCGCGAACGTGGCCGAGGCGCTGCGCGGGCCGGGCGGCCCGCTCGGCGTGCTCGACGTGGTGGAACGAGGCCCGGTGCTGGCGGTGCGCTTCGACGACGCGATCAGCACGGCCGACCTGATCGACGACCTGATCGCGATCGAGTCGCTCTTCGTCCCCGCCCGCAGCACCGACGAGCTCTCCGCCGACGAGGCCGCCGCGATGGCGGCGGTCGGCCTGGCCGACCCCGAGCTCGACGGCAGCCGCATCATCGAGACGTACCTTCCCAGCGACCGCGTGCGCCCATGACCTGGCCGCAGCTCGTCCTGCACTTCGGCCCCACCGACGCGATCGACATCCTGGCCACGTCCGTGCTGATCTACTACCTGCTGCTGCTGATTCGCGGCACCCGGGCGGTGCAGATCATGCTTGGGCTGTTCGTGCTGGTGGTGATCCTGGCGGTCTCCAACTTGCTTCACTTGCTCGTCCTCGCCACCGTCATGCAGTATCTCCTGCTCGGAACGGCGGTCACGCTGCCGATCGTGTTCCAGCCCGAGCTGCGGCGCGGCCTGGAGCAGCTTGGGCGGGGCCGGCTGTTCGTGCGCGACCGGCGGGCCGAGGACGACGTCGCGGCCGAGCAGATCCGGATCGTCACCCACGCGGCGTTCGTGCTGGCTCGCCAGCGCGTCGGCGCGCTGATCGTGGTCGAGCAGCAGACCGGGCTGCGCGAGTACGTCGAGAGCGGCACCGCGCTGGACGCCCGCCTCTCGCTCGACCTGCTGCTCGCGATCTTTACCAAGAGCTCGCCCCTGCACGACGGCGCGGTGATCGTGCGCGACCTGCTGGTCGAGGGCGCGGCGTGCTTCTTGCCGCTGAGCGACAACGCGATCGCGGTCGAGCGCCACGTCGGCACCCGCCACCGCGCCGCGGTCGGGCTGACCGAGCAGACCGACGCGGTGGTGGTGGTCGTGAGCGAGGAGAGCGGGCTCGTGTCGGTCGCGCGCGCGGGCCGGCTCTCGGTCCCGATCGACGACGAGGAGCGGCTGCGCCGCGTGCTGGCGGCCTGCATCCGCCCGACCCGCCGGCGTCCCCAGGCCGACGGCAACCCGCTCGCCAACCTGCTGCGGGCCTCTCGTGCTCAACCTCCTGCGGAACAACTTCGGACTTAAGCTCCTCGCGGTCGCGCTGGCGGTCGTCGCCTGGGGCTATTTCCACGTCGCCGCCGCGCCCGGCACCACCGCCCGCTTCGACCAGACGCTGGCGGTGCCGGTCGTGGTGACCGGCCTGAAGACCGGTTACCAGGCGCGCTACGAGGACAAGGTCGCGACGGTGGTGGTCGAGGTGCCGCGCAACGGCACGGTCCTCAAGCCCGACCAGGTGCAGGCGGTGCTCGACGTGACCGACCTGTCGGACCCGGGCTTCCACAACGTCCCGGTCAAGATCGTCTCGCCCGACATCGCGATCAAGTCGCTCTCGCCGGCCTCGGTCACGCTCTCGCTCGACCGGCTCGAGGAGCGCAGCGTGCCGGTCAGCTTCGACTACGCCGGCGACCGGCGCGGGATCGTGGTCGAGTCGTCGGCGGTCGACCCGCCCACGACGACGATCCGCGGCGTCGGAACCGATCTGGCCCGGGTCACCGGCGTGCGGGTCGGCATCCCGATCCCCGCCAAACCGCAGCAGTTCGACGCGATGATCCGCCCCACGCCGACCGATGCGCACGGCAACGAAGTCACCAACGTCCAAGTGTCTCCGAACCTCGTCCGGGTGCGAGCGAAGTTCATCCCCACCACCTCGAAAGCGAAGTAGCGGCAGCACCACATGGCGAGACTCTTCGGCACCGACGGCGTGCGCGGCGTCGCGAACCTCGATCTCACCCCGGAACTGGCGTACCAGATCGGGCGGGCCGGCGCGGCGGTGATCGCGCACGACCAGCCGCTCGAGAAGCCGATCGTCGTCGGGCGCGACACGCGCCTGTCGGGGCCGATGCTCGAGGGTGCGATCGTCGCCGGGATCGCGTCGACCGGGCGCAACGCCGTGCTGCTGGGCATCGTGCCGACGCCGGCGGTGGCTTCGATAACGACGGGCCTGAGTGCGGCCGCGGGGGTGATGATCTCGGCCTCGCACAACCCGATCGAGGACAACGGCATCAAGTGGTTCGGCGCCGACGGCTTCAAGCTCTCGGACGCGGTCGAGGACGAGATCGAGTCGCTGATGGGCGCGGACTCGCTGCCCCGCCCGACAGGCTTGGGCATCGGTCTGGTGAGCCGGATCGGCGGCCTCGTCGACAACTACTTCGCCAAGCTCGTCAGCGCCGGCGGCGACCTGTCGGGCATGACGATCGTGGTCGACGCGGCGTTCGGCGCGGCGTACCAAGTCGGGCCCAAGATCTTCGAGCGGCTCGGCGCGCGCGTCGTCGCGCTGCACGCCCAGGACGACGGCAGCCGGATCAACGTCGAGTGCGGTGCGACCCACATGCACGCGCTGATCGAGCGCGTGCGCGCCGAGAACGCGCGCAGCACCGGCCCGGTGGTGGGGGTCGCGTTCGACGGCGACGCCGACCGCGCGCTGTTCGTCGACGAGACCGGCGCAACGCTCTCGGGCGACCACGTCATGCTCGCCCTCGCGCGCGACCTGCACCGCCGCGGCGAGCTGCCGGGCGACACCGTGGTCGGCACGGTGATGTCCAACATGGGCTTCGAGAAGGCGCTCGAGCGCGACGGCATCCGGCTGCTGCGGGCGGCGGTGGGCGACCGCTACGTGCTCGAGGCCATGCGCGCCGGCGGCTACCGCTTCGGGGGCGAGCAGTCCGGCCATGTGATCGACCTGGCCCGCGGCACGACCGGCGACGGCCCGATGAGCGCGGTGGCGCTGTTCTCGCTGGCCGGCGCGACCCGCACACCGCTGCACGAGCTGGCGGCCGGGCTGGACGTCTACCCCCAGGTGCTGCTCAACGTGCGGGTGAGCGACAAGCGGGTCGCCGAGCACCCCGCCGTGCGGGCCGCGGTCGAAGCCGCGGAGCGGGCGCTGCACGGGGAGGGCCGGATCAACGTCCGCCCCTCGGGCACCGAGCCGCTCGTGCGGGTGATGGTCGAAGCGGGCGACGCGGCCCGGACCCGGGCCATCGCGGAGCAGGTCGCCGAGGCCATCCGGGCGGTCTCGGCCTAGCGCCGGACGCTTGCCGGGATCCTTACGAAACGCTCTAAGGCGATCTTTACGAAAGGCCGATGATGAGGGGAGGAGATGGCCGGTTGAATCGTCTATCCCCTGGATTGTGGCCCCGAGTTCTCGGGGCTCCGAGCTGGTGAAGCGGTTATCGCTTCACTCGGTTCGCACGTTACCTTTCTCTGCTAACCAATCACGGAGTCCGTCGCGGAAGCGGCGGAGCGGGGGACTACCCAGGAATGGGGTGAACGCGCCGGTCGGCGCGCGGGCGATTCTTCCGCCCGAACCCGTCAACTAACCCCGTACGTGTTGAAGAAGGAGCAGTTTTGCACCGTTCTTTTACCACTGGGCTCGCGCTTTGCGTTTTGACGGCTGGTCTGCCGCTCATGGCGAGTGCGTCCGAGACCGTCGAGCTGTCCGCTCCGGCCGCCGCCACGGCGACCGTGCAGAGCGGAACCGACGTCGCGGCACCGACCGACGGCGCCGACCTCGCGATGTGGAACGCCTCGCCCGCCAAGGCTGAAGGCTCCACGACCTCCGCTCCGGCGGCGATCACGCCGGCCCGCCTGGGCAGGATGCTCCACGTCCAGCGCTTCGCCACCGGCATCGCCGCCCGCGGCGCCGCGATGGCCTCGAACCTGACCCACAACGCGCTCAAGTTCCTGGGCGTCCCCTATGCCTTCGGCGGGACGTCGGCCTACGGGTTCGACTGCTCGGGCTACGTCCAGCACGTCTTCGCGATGATGGGCACCCGCCTGCCGCGCACCGCCGACGCCCAGTACGACGTCGCGCACCGCTTCCAAGGTGCGCCGCAGGCCGGCGACCTGGTGTTCTTCCACACCTATGCGCCGGGCGTTTCGCACGTCGGCATCGCGCTGGGCGGCGGCCGCTTCGTCCACGCCTCGTCGAGCCACGGCGTGACGGTCTCCAGCCTGAGCGACTCCTACTGGGGCCCGCGCTACCTCGGAGCCAAGCGCGTCGTCAACTAGTCCGAGCGACGAGCTCCAGCAGCGCGCCGCGAATGCCTACGTGGTGTGGCCGCTCGCGGCGCTGGACCTGTTCCGCGAACCGTCCGACGCGACCGCCTGGTCGCGGCTGCACACCCGCCAAGCCTTCGTCTACGGGTTCGTCACGACGCTGGCGTACTTCGTGCTGCTCGCGCTGCCGCTGATCGTCGTGATCGCGATCCCCAACGTCTCGACCGGCGCGGTGCTCGCGCTCTACGCGCTGGGCATCCTGGCCGACCTGGCGGGCGCCGTGGTCTGGCTGGTGCTCTCCCTGCGCTACCGCGAGCGCGCGGCGCGCGGCCAGCTGTTCGCGATCCCGCTCGTCACGCCGGTCGCCGACCGGCTGTTCCGGCTGGACCGCTGAGGACTCGCGTCTAAGGGGATGCGAGCCGGCGCGCCGAAAGGCGGTCGCCGCACGTTGGGGCGTAGCCAAGCGGTAAGGCAGGGGACTTTGACTCCCCCATGCGTTGGTTCGAATCCATCCGCCCCAGAAATCTCGCAGGAAGCGGCGCGGCCGGCGGCAAGTGCCGCTGATGCCGCCGCTGCACCCGCTCGCGCCCGCGCTCGCCCGCGTGCTGGACGCGTTCGCGCGCGGGGCGCCGGCCGAGGCGCTCGGCGCGTTCGCCGCGGACGCGGTGTACCAGGAGGCGCGCAAGGCGCCGCTGCGCGGCCGAGACGCGATCGGGTCGCACTTCACGCGCTTCGCCGCGGCGGGCAAGGACTGGCGCTTCGTGCTCGACGACGTGATCGCACAGGACCGCCGGGCTTGCGTCGTCTACCGGTTCGCGATGTCCGAAGGCCCGGGCGAGCCGGTGCGCGAACGCGCCGGGTGCGCGATCGTCCGCTTGGACGACCGCGGGCTGATCGCCGAGTGGCGGGAGTACGAGACCTGATGAACGTCAACGGAAGCACGCAGCACCACCACGCGCACGAAGACCTGTCGATTCACATTCACGTGGTGGAAGGCTTGCACGTCTTCGAGCTGACCGGGTCGCTCGACATCGCGACGTCGCCGGCGGTGCGCGCCGCGCTGACCAACGCCTCGGAGCAGGGCGATCACCGCCTGATCGTCGACCTCATCAAAGTCGACTTCCTCGACTCGACCGGCCTCGGCGCGCTGATCGGCGGCCAGCGCCGGGCCAAGGAGTTCGACGGCGAGATCCGCCTCGTCGCCAAAGAGGGCCAGATCCTGCGCCTGCTGCGCATCACCGGCCTGCTCAAGGTGTTCGCGGTCTACCCGACCCTGGAAGACGCGCTCAAAGACGGGGCCCGGGTCGGCGACCTGTAGCGAGCGACTGATCCAGTAACTGGATCACGTGCCTCACCGCGACGGCCTCGTGGCCCGCGCGGTCGAGGCCGTTGCGCATTTGGAGCGCGCAGCCGGGGTTGGCGGTCGCCACGATCTCGGGCTCGGCGGCCACGATGCGCTCGACTTTGCGGCGCTGCAGGCGCTGCGCCATCTCGGGCTGCTGCACGTTGTAGATGCCGGCGCTGCCGCAGCACAGCGACGACTCCTCCATCTCGCGCAGCTCCAGTCCCGGGATCGCTGCGAGCAAACGCCGCGGCGGCGCGCTGATGCGCTGCGCGTGCACGAGGTGGCAGGCGTCCTGGTACGTCACGACCGCGCGCAGCGGGCCGAGCGCACCCGCCGGCAGCCCGAGCTCGTCGACGTACTCCAGCACGTCGCGCACCTTGGCCGAGAACACTTGCGCGCGGGCGTGCCACTCGGGCTCGTCGTGCAGCAGCTCGCCGTACTCCTTGAGCGCCGAACCGCAGCCGGCCGCGTTGATCACGTAGACGTCCGCGCCGCTGCGCTCGAAGGCGGCGATGTTGCGCTTGGCCAGCGCGCGCCCGCGCGGCATCTCGCCGGCGTGGATCGTGATCGCGCCGCAGCAGCCTTGGTCGCGCGGCACGAGCACCTCGACCCCGGCCGCGTTGAGCACGCGCACCGTCGCTTCGTGCCAGTCCGCGAACGCGACGTGCATGATGCAGCCCGCGTGCAGGAACGCCGTCGCGCGCTTCGTGCCGGGCGGCGCGAAGCGCTGGTCGCGCGGGACGAAGAAGCGGTCGGAGATGCGCGGGGCGAGCGCTTCGACGTCTTGCAGGCCGAGCGCGCGCACGATGCCGCTGCGCAGCACCAGCGCGCGCAAGCCGCTGCGCTGGTAGAATTTCAAACGCGCGCGCGGCGGCGCGCATCAGCCCCAGCCGCTGGAACAGCAGGCCGACCAGCGTCGCGCGGCCCAAGCGCGCGTACCACGAGCGCGCCGGGCCGAGCGCGCGCACGACCTGCGTGCGCGCCGGCTCGAGGATCTGCCCGTACATCACGCCGGAAGGGCACACAGCCTCGCACGCGCGGCAGTCCAAGCATTCCGACATCTGGTGCACGAAGCCCGGGTCGGTCAGGTCGAGCCGCTGCTCGGCGACCGCTTTGATCAGCGCGATGCGGCCGCGCGGGCCCGACGTCTCGACCAGCGTCTCGACGTAGGTCGGGCAGGTCGGCAGACACAAGCCGCAGCGCACGCACTGATCGAACACGGCGGACGGCGGAACGTCGGGGGCGGCGAAGCCCTGGCGGGCCGGTTCGATCACGATGACACGAGGTTCGCGAGGGCGAAACGATGCCCATGCCCGACCACACTCGTGCCCGCAGCTCCGTCGTCGTCGACGGCCGCGATCGCGCCGCCGCCCGCTCGTTCTACCACGCCGTCGGTTTCACCGACGAGGATCTGTCCAAGCCCCTGGTCCTGATCGCCAACACCTGGACCGACGCGATGCCCTGCAACTTCGCCTTGCGCGGTCTCGCCGATCACGTCAAAGCGGGCGTGCGAGCGGCCGGAGGCACGCCGATGGAGTTCAACACCATCGCGATCTCCGACGGCATCACGATGGGCACCGAGGGCATGAAAGCTTCGCTCGTCTCGCGCGAGGTGATCGCCGACTCGATCGAGCTGGTCGCGCGCGGCTACGGCTTCGACGCGGTGGTCGCGCTGGTCGCCTGCGACAAGACGATCCCGGCCGCCGGCATGGCGCTGCTGCGGCTCAACATCCCGGGCATCGTGCTCTACGGCGGGTCGATCGCGCCGGGCCGCTACAAGGGGCGCGACCTGACCATCGGCGACGTCTTCGAGGCGATCGGCGAGCACGCCGCGGGCAAGATCGACGACGCCGAGCTCAAGGCGATCGAATGGGCCGCGTGCCCCGGCGCGGGCGCGTGCGGCGGGCAGTTCACCGCCAACACGATGGCCTACGCGATGGAGTTCCTGGGCCTCTCGGCGTCGGGCAGCGCCAGCCCCGGCGCGGTCGACCCGCGCAAAGAAAAAGAAGGCTACCGGGCCGGCGTGCTGGCGATGGAGATGCTCCGCGCAAACTTGAAGCCGCGCGACATCGCGACCCGCACCGCGTTCGAGAACGCGATCGCGGTCGCGGCCGGCACGGGCGGCTCGACCAACAGCGTGCTGCACCTGATGGCGCTCGCGCGCGAAGCCGGCGTGCCGCTCACGCTCGAGGACTTCGAGCGCATCTCGGACGCCACGCCGATCGTGGCCGACCTGCGCCCGGGCGGCAAGTACGTCGCGCTCGACGTCGACAAAGCCGGCGGCGTGCAGCTCATCGCGCGCCGGATGGTGGAGGGCGGCCTGATCGACGGCTCGCCCATGACCGTCACCGGCCGCTCGCTGGGCGAGGAGGTCGCCAACGCGCCCGAAGCGCCGGGCCAGCAGGTCGTGGCGACCGCGGAGCGCCCGTTCAAGGCCAGCGGCGGAATCAAGATCCTGCGCGGCAACCTCGCCCCCGACGGCGCGGTGGTGAAGATCGCCGGCCACGAGCCGACCCGCCTGGTCGGCCGCGCGCGCGTCTTCGACCGCGAGGAAGATGCGATGCACGAGCTCGACGCGCGCACGATCGTCCCGGGCGACATCGTGGTGATCCGCTACGAAGGCCCCAAGGGCGGCCCCGGCATGCGCGAGATGCTCGGCGTCACCGCGGCGATCGTCGGCCAGGGCCTGGGCCAGAGCGTCGCGCTGCTCACCGACGGGCGCTTCAGCGGCGCGACGCGCGGCCTGATGCTCGGCCACGTCTCGCCCGAGGCGTACGTCGGCGGCCCGCTCGCGGCGGTGCGCGACGGCGACGAGATCACGATCGACGTCGCGGCGCGCCGGGTCGACGTCGCGCTGAGCGACGAGCAGATCGCGGAGCGGCTGCGCGACTGGCAGGCGCCCGCGCCGCGCTACGCCGACGGCGTGTTCGCCAAGTACGCCGCGCTGGTGTCGTCGGCGGCCGAAGGCGCCGTGACGCGCGCCTCGTGACCCTGCTCTGCAGCGAGTGCGCCGTTCCCGCGCCGGACGGCGCGCTGGTCTGCGCGGACTGCGGCGAGCTGCTCGCGTTCGCGCTCGACAGCGCCGCCCTCGACGGCGCGAAGCTGCGCGAAACGGTGCGCGCGCGGCGCGCCTCGGACGACCCGCTCGACCGCAGCGGCGTGTGGCGCTGGCGCGAGCTGCTCCCGCCCGTCCCGCGCGCGGCGGTGACGACGCTGCGCGAGGGCGACGTGCCGCTGCACGCCGCGCCGCGCAGCGCCGCGTACGCCGGCGCGACGCGCGTCGCGGCGCTGCACCTGGGCGCGAACCCGACCGCGTCGTTCAAGGACGGCGGGATGACGGTCGCGATCAGCGACGCGCGCGCGCGTGACGCGCGGGTCGCGGTCTGCGCCTCGACCGGCAACACCGCCGCCTCGATGGCGGCCTACGCCGCGCGGGCCGGCATCGCCGCGCTGGTACTCGTGCCGTCGACCGGGATCAGCGAAGCGAAGGTCGCCCAGACGCTCGACTACGGCGCGACGGTGGTGGCGATCGAAGGCGACTTCGACGCCGGTCTGGCCGCGGTGCGCGGCTTCGACCCGGCCCGCGTCGCGGTCGTCAACAGCGTCAACCCGTACCGCATCGAAGGGCAGAAGACCGCCGCGTTCGTCATGCTCGAGCAGCGCGGCTGGCGCGCGCCCGACTGGGTGATCGTCCCCGGCGGCAACCTCGGCAACTCGAGCGCGCTGGGCAAGGGTTTTCGCGAAGCGCACGCGCTGGGCTGGATCGACCGCCTGCCGCGCCTCGCGGTCGTGCAGGCCGCCGGCGCGGCGCCGTTCGCGCGCGCGTTCCGCGACGGTGCGCCGCTGGTGCCGGTGCAGGCCCAGACCAGCGCGACCGCGATCAAGATCGGCGCGCCGGCCTCGTGGAAGAAGAGCCTGGCCGAAGTGCGCGCCTCGCACGGCACGGTGCTCGCGGTCGACGACGACGCGATCGCCGACGCGCGCGCGCAGATCGGGCGCGACGGGATCGGCTGCGAGCCCGCCTCGGCCGCGACCTTGGCCGGCTTGCGCGCGCTGATCGCGGACGGCACGATCGGCCCCGACGAGGACGTCGTGCTGGTGCTGACCGGCCACGTGCTCAAGGACACCGGTTACGCCGCGCGCTACCACGGCTCGGACGCGCGCTTCGCCAACCACATCGTGCGCGGCGCGGATCCGGCCGAGCTGATCGACGCCCTGATCGCAGCCCGCGCGTGATCGACTTCGTGGTCAGCGCGCCGGCGTCGAGCGCGAACCTCGGCGCGGGCTTCGACGCGGTCGCGCTGGCGCTCGAGCTGCGCCTCACCGCGCACGTGCGCGAGCTGACCGGGGGCGCGTCGTCGGAGTGGACGTACGGCGGCGCGCACGCGCCGACGCACGACGGCTTGCGCGGCTGCGTCGAGCGCGGGATCGTGCGCATCGCGCCGGCCGCGCCGCCGCTGGCGGTCGCACTCGACAACGCGATTCCGCTGGGCGCGGGACTGGGCAGCAGTGCCGCCGCGCACGCGATCGGGGTCGCGATCGGCGCGCGGCTGGTCGACCGCCCGCCCGACGACGACCTGCAGGCGCGCATCGTGGCCGAGCTCGAGGGCCACCCCGACAACGCCCTCGCGGCCTGGTACGGCGGCGCGGTCGTCGCGGCGGAGGGCGACGACGGGCTGACCGTCGCCCGCTTCCCGCCCCCGCCGGTGTGGGCGGTGCTGGCCGTGCCCGCGATCGCGCTCCCGACCGCGCAGGCGCGCGCGCTGATGCCGCGGACCTACAGCCAAGCGGACGCCGTCCACAACGTCCAGCGCGCCGCGCTGCTCGGCGCCGCGCTGGCCAGCGGCCGGGTCGACCTGCTGCGGGCCGCCGTGCGCGACCGCCTGCACCAGCCGTACCGCGCCGCGGCGATCCCGGGGCTGACCGAGCTGCTGGCCTTCGAGGACCCGGCGGTGGTCGCCGTCGCCCTGTCGGGAGCGGGCCCGTCGGTGCTCGCGCTGGTACGCGGCGAGTCCGAGCGGATCGGGCGCGCGCTGACCGCGATCTTCGCCGCGCACGGGGTCGCGAGCCAGGCGCTGACCCTCGGCCTGGCGCCCGACGGGGTCCGGGTTTCCGAGACCGTCTCGGCATGAGCAAGCGAGCGAGAGGGGCGGCCTCCGCGCGGGCGAATCCCCTCGGCCAATGGTAAGCGTCAACGTCGGTTCGCTGGCAGGGATGTGTTCCGTCGCGAACCCGGCGTTCTATCGTTATGTGATTCGCCTGGGCGAAGCCGCGCTCGACGTGGGCGCGGCCGATCGAGTCCACCTCGACGTCTTGGCCAACGTCCCGCACGCCTACGCGGACGAGGAAGAGTGTGCCGGCGACGGCTGGCGCATCGTTCCGGCCGTCTCCTACGAGGACTGGCCGGTGCTCGAGGCCACCCCCCAGCGCCTGCGCGCCGCCTTCCAGACCGCCCGCCGCCTGCTCTGGGCCAACGCCGGCCCGGTCGGGATCAGCGCGGGCGACATGATCGCCGTCGACGGCGAGATCGAATCGGTCCTGGGCGTGCTGCGCCAGGCCGAGGCGCGCGGCTACAGCGTGAACGTCTCGTACGTGAGCTGAGCGCCGCTCCAGAACCGAGCGAGCGGCCCGCCGGTCATGCGTTAAGTCTCTGTTCGTTCCGCCGAGGTAACGGCGAATTGCGGCGCGTTCGTCGTAGAGAACCCGTGAGGTGCCTCAATGTCCACGCCGTTACCACCGCCGCTAGCGACCACTCCTGACGTGCCGCTGCTCAATGCCAGCGCCTCGGAGCTGGACGGCAGCGCGGTGGTGCACGCCGACGGTTTGGCCGACGTCGCCGACTGGACCGCCGCGAAGGTGCTCGTCGAGCACCTGTTCGCGCGCTCGTCCAACGAGATCGCCGGGATCGACTACGCGGTCGGCTACCGGCTCGCGCACGGCTTGACCGGCGGCGACATCGCCGACGTCTACCACTTCGACAACGGCGCGGTCTCGTTCTCGATCGCCGACATCTCGGGCAAGGGCTCGCAGGCCGCGATCCACGCCGCGCTGGTGAAGTACGGTTTGCGCGCGTACGCCTCGCAGGGCCTGACCGCGGAGCACGTGCTGCGGGCGCTCGACCGCCTGTACCTCGAGAACGCGGCCTTCGAGCGGATCGAGTCCTTCGCCAGCGTGTTCTTCGGCGTGGTCGACGTGACGCGCCGCTCGCTCTCGTACGCCTCGGGCGGCCACGAGGCCGCGGCGCTGCTCGTGCCGGGCGAGCCGCCGCGCTTGCTCGCGCCGACCGCGCCGCTGATCGGCGTCTTCGACGACCAGCACCACCTCTTTCGCCAGGTGCACGTGGAGCTGCCGCCCGGCGCGGTGCTCGTCGCGACGACCGACGGCGTCACCGAGTCGCGCTCGGAGGAGGGCGAATTCTTCGGCATCGAGCGCTTCTTGTCGATCGCCGAAGAGCTGGCCGAAGCGCCGCCGCAGACGATCGTCGAAGAGCTGATCGCGCGCGCGGCCGCGCACGCCGGCGAGCGCGGCCTGCGCGACGACGTCGCGGTCCTGACCGCCCGCTTCCCGTAGCTTCGGTCGGCAACGCATCCGGCGCGCGGCCGGCGACGTCCAAGGAGAGTATGCGTTTCGCACCACCTCTCCTCGGCCTGGCGTTGGTCGCGCTCGTCGGCGACGCCGCGGCGGCCGCTCCCGCTCCGACTCACAACGTACGCGGCACGGTCGCGTCCTCGAACGCGACCTCCCTGACCGTCACCACCGCCGGCGGTCCGGTCAAGCTCGCGCTCACCGTGAAGACCGGCTTCGCCGGTGTCGTGCCCGCCACGCTCGCCGACGTGAAGCCGGGCACGTTCATCGGAACCGCCAACGTGCCCGCCGGCGGCTCGGCCCGCGCGCTCGAAGTCGTCGTCTTCCCGGATGCGATGCGCGGCACGGGTGAAGGCGACTACCCGTGGGATCTGCCCGCGCCCGGCCACGGCTCGTCAGCCATGACGAACGGCACCGTCTCGGGCAACTCCGCGATGACCAACGGCACCGTCGGCGGCGGCTCGATGATGGGTTCGTCGATGACCAACGCGACCGTCTCCAAGATCGCCGGCGGGGCACAGCGCACCGTGTCGCTCTCCTACAAAGGCGGAACCAAGCGGGTCGTGATTCCCGCCGGCGTCCCGGTCGTGCGCGTCGTGCCTGGCTCCAAGAGCCTCCTGGGGCCCGGCGCGCACGTGTTCGTGATCCCCAAGGGCATTGCCGGGAAGCAATTCGCGGCCTTGGTCATCGTCGGCGAGCACGGCGTCGTCCCGCCGATGTAGCGCATGCCACGTTCCGCACCCTACGATTTCACACCCTTGGGAAAGGACTAGCCCATGAGCGTCAAGCTGACCGTCGTCTACGACAACCCGACCGATCCCGCCGCGTTCGAGGAGCACTACAAGAGCGTCCACATGCCGTTGGCGGGCAAGATCAAGAACGTCAAGCGCGTCGAGCTAGCGAAGGTGTTCCCGAAGGAAGACGGCAGCCCGACCCCGGCCTACCGCGTCGCCGAGCTCTACTTCGACGACTACGACACCGCGTGTGCCGCGGCCGCGTCGCCCGAAGGACAAGCCACGATCGCCGACGCCGTGCAGATCGGCACCGGCGGCGTGAAGTTCTTGCTGTGCGAGGTCGAGACCGCCTAGCGCGGTGGCGAGCTCGCTTCGTTGGCCGCGTCGCGCGCACCGTCGCGCGCCGCGCGCCGCGCGAGCCGGTAGACCGCGCCGGCCATCGCGGCGAGCGACAGGACGGTTACTACCAGGATAGTGGCGATTTCGAGCGGCGAGAACAATGCGATCACGACCCGTTTCTCAGTAAGCTAACGAGGACAATGGCGCCTGCTAGCCCGCTTGCGTGGAGTACGAGTTTGCCACGTCAACAGGAACTGCAAGACGTTGCTTTCGCCCTATTTTCTCAATGCTGAAAAGATTTCTGCGAACCCTGACATGTATGGATGCTCGCGTGAAGAGATATCATAAATGGAGGGCACGTAGAAGAAAGTAACAACGTTTGAATCGTATGGCCACCTGGCTAAGCCATGTTCGGATCGTAAATGGCCCAAAGATCGAGCTGCGGTTGTTGTCCCGACCTCAAGGGGCAACCAAGTCTTCTTCGGAGCCTGTGCTCGCCGTGCTGGACAGCAACCATCCTCACAAGCCTCGTGTCGAAATACCAGGTCAGATTTCAGCACGACAGAGCCATCTTGGTCACCTGATCCTCCAAAAAAATCTACTGATAATCGTAGGTTATCTGATATCTCCGAACGATGACACTTTTTCAGTTGCTGCAACGCGCGATGATTATAAGATTGCTCTTTATCCGCTCGTGGTGAAACACCGATATCGAATTGACGCATAAACACGACACCTGATCCAATTTCAGCCCATAACTGTCCAAAGCAGTATGCATCTTCGATGGTTATTTTACCATCCCAGCGCTGAAAAAGTGCGTCGACGACACTTTGGTCATAGAATCGATGCCTCAGTCGACCTAGAACCTCGAAGTATACTTGTGCTGCAGCGCCATCATTTTTGAATAACTCGACTACATGGCGCTCGACAGCACTATCCCAAATTGACATTGCCTTAGCCCGCTTTCATGTTGCGAACTGGTTGGCTCCTTACTGGCGGTTGCCGAACAGGGAGCCGAGCACGTTGCCGACGTTGCTCGTGCCGCCCTGTTGGGCCGCGCCTTCCTGCATCGGCTCGTGGTAGGTCATCGACTGCAAGCCCAGCCGTCCCGGGCCGGTGAAGCGGTTCATCATCAGCGACGCGCCGCCGACCAGCGCGCCGAGCGCGCCCAGCAGCCCGCCGCCGCCGCCCGACTGCAGCACGGTGACGGTGGTCATCTGCACCGACGCGTCTTTCCACAGCCACGCGCCGGGCTCGACGTCGATCTGCTCGCCGGGGCGCAGTTGCTTTTCGAACACGTTGCCGTAACCGTGCAGCAGCAGCGCGCCGCGCTCGCTGGTGGCGGTGAAGCGGTCGATGAACAGCCCGCTGCGCGAGAAGAAGACGTTCGCGAGCCCGGTCTGCCAGTAGAAGTCGTAGGCGATCGAATTGGTCGCGCACAGGAACTGGTGCTCGCGCACGTCGACCGCTTGACCCGGGTCGAGCTGCAGCGCGACGACCTGGCCCGGCGCCTCGCGCGACATCGCGACGTTGCCCGGCCCCTGCGCGGTCGAGATGAAGATCTGCAAGCCGGCGAAGAAGCGTTTTCCGGCGTTCTGCAGGCCCATGAACCCCAAGCGCACCTGCGGCTGCTTCCAGAGCAGGATGTGGTGCTCGAAGTAGACGGTCGTGCGCGGGCCCAGCTCGATGTCCACGACGGGAACGAGCTCGCCCTCGACCCGGATCGTGGTGTCGCCGACGCGGATCGGTTCGCGCGGGTTGTCGCTCTCGCCGACCGGCTCGGTGTACGCGCCGACCGAGACCGGCTGCGGCGCGGGCGCGCCGCACGCGGGGCAGAAGCGGGAACCGGCGGGGACGTCGTTCTGGCAGCTCGGGCAGGTCATGGGCGGCGCTTCGCCGCCGCCCCGGTGACGCCTACCCCGGTAGGGCGACCGGGCTGGAGCGCCGGTACGCCCGCGCGAGCCCGAGGCCGATCAGGGCCAGCCCGCCGGCCAGCAGCGCCAGGGCCAGCGCGAGCACCAAGGAGAGGGCCCGCTGCGAGACGCCCTCGACCACGGTGATCGCGAACGACTCCGAGGCGGATTCCGCGTCGCCCAGGTGCGACGAGATCGCCAGCGACCAGACCCCGGGCATCGCCAGAGTAACCTCGCCGCCGAAGCTGCCGTCCGCGGCGCGAGCCAGCGGCACGCGCAGGCTGCCGCCGTCGGGCGCGGTGCCCACCAGCGTCACCCCGCGGGCGCGCGGGGCATCGACGCGGAGGACGATCGGGCGCGCGGCCGTGTAGTCGTCGAGGCGCTCGATCCGCGATCCCTGCGCCGTCATCGCAACGCCGAGGGTCTGGTCGCCGGCGTGCTTGGCGGAGACGACGACCGCGGCCGAGGCGACCGCGACGGTTGCGATCAGCGCCAGGACCAGGGCCATGACCGTGCGCACCATGCAGTCGCTGTACCCAGCGCGGGCGGGTACGCTGAGAGCATGGAGAGAGAATCCGATGAGAATTTGGAGCGCCGCCGGGGCCGCCACCACGGCCGCGAGCACGGCGCGCCCGACGACGCGACCGATCTCGATCTCGAACAGGAAACGGTCCCGCTCGAAGACACCGGCCCCTTGCCCGACGAGGGAGCGGCGGTCAGCGACGTCTAGTGCGCACGGTGCTGGTCGCCGGAGCGGCGGGCGGCGTCGGCGAGGGAATCGTCCGCGCGCTGCTGGCCGTTGACGATCTGCGGGTCGTGGCGACGTCGCGCGATCCGCGCCGGCTGGCGCAGCTCGAGCAGCGCGTCGGCGGCGTCGCGCGGCCCGGCCCGGCCGGCCCGCTCGTCACGATCGCAGGTGACGCCGGCGACGCCGCCGGCGCGGCCGCCATCGCCGAGCGGGTGCGCGCCGAGTTCGGGCCGCTCGCGGTCGCGATCGCCTCGCTGGGCGCGGGCTGGTGGGACGGCCCGCCGCTGCTCGAGACGGACCCGGCCGACTGGGACGCGGTCATGCGCGAGATGCTCACCACGCATTTCGTCTTCGCGCGCACCTTCGTGCCCGAGCTGCTGCGCGTGCCGGGCAGTCTCTACCTGGGCATCGGCGGCGGCGCGGCGTTCCACCCGATGCGCGGCGCGAGCATCGTCTCGGTCGCGGCCGCCGGCCAGCTCATGATGACCCGGGCGCTCGCCGCCGAGCTGGCTGGTGCCGACGTGCGCATCGCCGAGCTCGCGGTCAACGGCCCGGTCCATACCCGCGAGTCCGCATCGTTCGCCGACCCGGCCTGGATCACGGCCGACGACGTCGGCGCGGTGGTGGCCGAGCTGGTCCGGGACGGCCGCTCGGCCTGGCCGGGCCTGCGGGTCGAGGGCCCGGTCATCGTGATGGACCCGCGCGGGAAACCGGCCGGGTCGTGAAGCCGGGCAGGTTTTGCCCCTTACGCCGAGTAACGGAAATACCGATTATCGACACTGGACAGGCGGCGTGAGAAGAGGCGCCGCCGGGGCGAGAACGACACGATGGACGACACTGGAACGAGTGGCTGGGCTGCCGCGGGCGAAATCTCTGGCGCTTGGGACGGTGCTGGTCGTCGGCTGCACCGGCGCGGTCGCGCGGTCGGCACGGCGCCTGCGGCGGCGGACTCCGTTGATGGGCGCATCAATCCGGCCAGCGCGATCCGCCTCTCGCTGCGCGGCGAGTTGACGTTCGGCGCGCTCGGCAAGACGGCCGCGAAGTCGTTCATGGTGACCGAGAACGGCTACACGCGCACGTTCAACGCCTCGTCGACGAACTGCGGCCGGGGCGACCGCCCGATCGCGCGTTTCTCGCCGGACGCCCATGCGGGCCCGACCGCGACCTTCACCGTGACCCCGCTGAACCCGGGATACTGCTCGATCACCGTCTCCGACGACGGGAGCGGGTCGGTCCGAATCCCGGTCGTCGTGTCCGCTCCGAGCCCGACCTCGTCGCCCTGACCCACCGCCGCGCTCGGAGGTCGCTCCATCTGCTGCCGAGTAACGGAAACATTGCAGTGAGAAAGCGCGCAGCGGTCTACGAGGCTCCGGAATTTCGGTCGGCCGATCCGGAGATCGCGCGCTTCGCCGAGCAGTACCTGCTGATCCGCGGCACGACGCCGCGCACCCGCGAGGCCTACCAGCGCGACCTCGAGCACTACGGCGCGTTCCTGAAATCCACCGCGCTCGGCACGAAGCTCGACGAGAAAGCGCCGCCGCCCTACGAGCAGCTCGCGACGGCGCAAGTACGCGGACATCCTGGCCTACCAGACGTGGCTGGCGCGCTCGCGCCGCTATGCCCCGCGCTCGATGCGCCGCAAGATCGCGACCCTGCGGACGTTTTACAAGCACCTGCGCACCAGCGGCCGGCGCGACGACAACCCCGCCGCCGACGCGATCCTGCCCAAGATCGGCAAGCCGCTCCCCAAGGCGATGCACGGCGAGGAAGTCGCCCGCGTGTTTGCCGTCAAGCCGCTGGCGAACCTGAACGACATGCAGCGCAAGCGCGACCGCGCTATCCTACAGTGCCTGTGGTCGTGCGGCGTCCGGCGCGCCGAGCTGGTGGGGCTGGACCTGACCGATGTCGACTTGGACGGCCGGCAGCTCCGCGTGGTCAAAGGCAAGGGCAACAAGGACCGCTACGTGCCGATGACGCCCGAAGCCGCGACGGCGATGCGCGATTATCTCGGCGTGCGGCCGCGCGTCTCTGTGCCGGCGTTCTTCGTCGGGCGCGGCGACCGCCGCCTGAGCGCCGCGGGCGTGTACAAGATCGTGCGCACCTACATGCAGCTCGCGGGCATCACGGAGCACGCCTCGCCGCACACCTGGCGCCATACCGTCGCGACGCTGATGCGCGAGCGCGGGGCGGACCTATTGTTTCTGAAAGAATTTCTCGGCCACGAGTCGACCGCGACGACCGAGATCTACACCAAGATGGCCCGCAGCCGCCTGCGCAGCGAGTTCGACCAGTTCCACCCGCGCGAGGACGTGTAGCAGAAGCGCTTCTTCTCTTCTTCCGTTTCTTCCGTCGCCCCATTCTTCCGCCGCGGCGAACGACACCGGGCTGTACCCGGCGCCGTAGCGGCTTAGGCCGGCTGGGGTGATCGTTCGCTGCCGCGGTCGTTGCCTTCGCCGCGCTCGTCCCGCTTGTCGCTCGCTAGTTTCGTCTCCTCGGCCATCTTCTCGGGCGCGAGCCAGTGGTACATGATCGGCACGATCACCAGCGTCAGCACCAGCGAGCTCAGCAGGCCGCCGATCACCGCGATGCCCAGGCTCTTGCGCTGCGAGCCGCCGGGGTCCAGGCCGAGCGCGAGCGGCAGCATGCCGGCGACCATCGCGATCGTCGTCATCATGATCGGCCGGAAGCGGGTCGAGGCGCTCTCGCGGATCGCGTCGTCCCTCGATTTGCCGTCCCGCTTGCGAACGGTGTCGGCGAAGTCGACGAGCAGGATGCCGTTCTTGGTGACGAGGCCGACGAGCAACACGATCCCGATCAAGGAGTACAGGTTGAGCGTCTGGTGCGTCAAGGCTAGCGCGCCGAAGGCGCCGATCGTCGCCAGCGGGATCGCGAACAGGGTTACGAACGGCGTGCGGTAGCTGTTGTAGAGCGCGACGATCATCAGGAACACCAGCACGAACGAGGCGATCAGCGACACGCCCAGCGTCTTGAGCGTCTGGCCCATCAGGTCTTGCTGGCCCTGCGCGGTCGGGTGCACCGTCACGGACTTGGGCAGCTTCAGCTTCTGCCAGCGCTTGGTGAAGTCGCGCGCCACGTTGGAGAGCTGGTAGCCCGGCGCGACGTTGGCCGAGACGTGCACGACGTCGGCCCGGTTCTCGCGCGTGATCAGCAGCGCCGCGGGCGCGTACTGCAAGTGCGCGATGTCGCCGACGTGGATCATCGCGCCGCTCTGCGCGCGGATCGGAATCTGCAGCACGTCGCTCAGGCTCTTCTGCGCGGCGCGCGGGAAGATGACCTCGATCTCGGTCAGGCCGCGGTCGGCCGTCTCGATCTGGGTCGCCTGCGCGCCGCCGAACGCGGCCCGGATCGCGCTGGCCGCGGTGCCGATGCTCGCGTCGAGCGACTGCGCCGCGACGCGGTCGAACTGGACCTCCACCTGCGGGGCGACCGTGTTGCCGCTGTCGGTGACGCTCGCCGCGCCCGGCGTGTCGCGCAGTGCCGCGGCGATGCGGGCGGAATATTTGCCGGGCTCTTCGCCGTTCGCGGTCTGCACGAGCACGTCGATCGGCTGGCGCGGGCCGCCGCCCTGCGCGCTGGCGGCCTTGACGTTGAGCTGCGCGTCCGGCGCGAGCTTGCGCAGCGCGTCCAGGAGCCGGTTGACGTAGTCCTCCGTCGCCGTTTTGTGGTTCTGGTTGAGGAAGGCGTGGATTTCGCCCGCGTTGCCCTCTTGCACGAAGCCGCCGAACGGCGCCGCGTAGCCGCCTGCGGTCGTCGCCTCGGATTCCAGATCGTCGCCGACGATCTGTTTGAGCTGCGCCTCCGCCCGCTCCATGACGCCCTGCGTCGTCGCCAGCGGCGTACCCGGCGCGAAGACGTAGTCGGCGAAGATCTCGGCCTGGTCGCCCTGCGGGATGTATTCTTCGCCGACGATGCCTAGCGGCACGAGCGCGACGGCCACCACGCACAGGATCACCGACACGATCAGCACAGGCCACGGCCGGTGCATCGTCGCGGGCAGCCAGCGCTCCGCGTAGCGCTTGCGCAAGCCGTTGAAGCCGCGGTCGAACCGTTCGATGAGCGGCCAGGGCTTCCAGGTCGACTTCAGCGACCACAGACCGGCCAGCGCCGGCGTGATGGTGAACGACACGAACAGCGAGGTCAGCGTCGCGACCGAGACGACGATGCCGAACTCCGAGAGCTGGCGCCCGACCGGACCGCCGGCGAACGCGATCGGCAAGAACACGACCACGTCGACCAGGGTGATGACGATCGCCGCCAAGCCGATCTCGCCGCGGCCGTTGAGCGCGGCGTCGGGCGGCTCCTCGCCCATCGCGTGATGGCGCTCGACGTTTTCCAGCACGACGGTCGAGTCGTCGATCAGGATGCCGATCACCAGCGTCATCGCCAGCAGCGAGATCGTGTCGAGGGTGAGGTGCAGCAGGTGCATCGCGAACAGCGTGACGCCGAGTGACGTCGGGATCGCGATCATGACGACCACCGCGTTGCGCCACGACTTCAAGAAGAACAGCATCACGACCGCGGTCAGCAGCACGCCCTCGAGCAGCGTCCGCTCGACCCCGGTGAGCTGTTCGCGGGTGTAGGTTGCCTGCACGTGCTGGACCGCGAAGTCGATGTCGGGAAACTGCGCCTGGAGCTTGGGCAAGTTCTTCTCGATCGCGTCGGCGACGGTGACCTCGCTAGCGGTCGTCGCCTTCTGGACGTTGAGCGCAATGCCGTTCTTGCCGTCGATCGAGCTGAACACGCGCTGCGGCACGCTGCCGCTCTTCACCGAGGCCACGTCGGAGACGCGCTTGTTCGCGCTCGGCGCCGACCACGGATCGAACCCGCCCACGAACGGCGACGTCGAGGTGCCGGCCCCGCCGAGCACGCTGGACACGTTCGGCATGGCGGAGGTCGCGGCCGCGCTCGACGTGCCGATCGAAGGCGGGCTGACGGTGATCGGCTGGTCGACGGGAGGCCGCGCCGAGGCCTGGCTCGACGTGACGACGCTGCTCGTCGGCGTCGAGCCGACGTTCGTGCCGCCCGTCGTGCTGCTGCCGCTCGCCGACGATCCGCCGGAGAAGCCGCCGCCGGCCGCGCCCGACGTGCCGGATACGCCGCTGCTGCCGCTCGTGCCACCGCTGCTGCTCGCGCTGCCCGTGCCGGAAGAGCTCGTACCGGACGACGAGCTGCCACCGGCTGCGGAGCTGCCGCCCGCGCTCGCGCCCGGAACTTCCGCCACCGCTCGCCGACGTGCCGCTCGTCGCGCCCGCGCGCCGGTCGACGTACCGGACGCGCCGGCCGTCGTGCCGCTGCCGCCGCTCGTGCCGCCGCCGCCACTCGTGCTGCCCGCGGCACCCGTGCCGCCGGCGCCGTTGCCGCCTGCGCTCGATCCCGCTGCGGTACCGAACTGCCCGCCGCCGGTGGAACCCGATTGCGACTGCGATTGCGACTGCGCGGACGATGCGAGCGCCGGCGCGGGCGGCAGCGTCGCGCCCGAAGCCGGCACGCCGATCGGGCCGGCGGGCTGGGGCACGGTGCCGTTCACCGAAAGCGGCGGGGTCGTCGCACCGCCGCGCGGGAAGCTCAGCCGCGCCCGGCCCGGCGTTCCGCCGGCGGAGTTCGCGGAAGTCCCGCCGCCGGATGCGGCACCAGCCGCCCGTTCCCGCACCACCGCTCGCACTGCCACTGCTGGAACCGCCGCCTGCACCAGCGCTCGACCCACCGCCCCCGCCGCTGGAACTCGCCGCCGCCGAGCTCTACCGCTCGCTCGCTCCGCCGCCGGAACTGCCACCGCCTGAACTCGCTCCGGCGCCGCCCGCTCCGCTGGTCGTACCGGTGCCGCCGGTGGTGCCGCTGCTCGTTGCGGCCGCGACGTGGATCGGCAGGTTCGCCACGTCCGCGGGCGAGGCGATGTCGCCGCGCACGTCGATCTGCGTCTCGCGGCCCGGCTGGTACACGATGCCGCCCGGCGCGCGCACGTTGTTCGGGCCGATCGCGTTCATCACGTCGGTGATGGTCAGGTTGGACGCGGCCAGCAGGGCGGGATCGACCGTCACCTCGTAGGCGGCCTGCGTCTGGCCGTACACCTGGACGTTGGACACGCCGGGAACCTGCTCGACCGCCGGGACGATCTGGTCGTTCGCGATCGCCGCGAGCGCGGTCTGCGGGTACTTCTTCGACGTGAGCGCGAGCGAGATCACGACCGGCTGGCTCGGGTCGGCGGTGCGGATCGTCGGCGCGGTGAGGTCGGTCGGCAGCTGGCGCTGCGCGGTCTGCAAGGCCTTCTGGACGTTGCTCAAGTTCTGCGTGTCGCTCGAGCTCAGCGCGAACGACGCGGTGATCGACGCGCTGCCGGTCTGGATGGTCGCGTCGAGGTGGTCGAGGTTGGGCGTGCCGGAGAGCTGGTCTTCGATCGGCCGCACGATCGAGTCGCGCAGCTCCGACGTCGACGCGCCCGAGTACTGGACGTTGATGTTCACGGCCGGCAGGCTGGTGTTCGGCATTTCCTGCACGACCAGCGAGCGAAACGCCTGGAAGCCTGCCAGCAGCGTGAGAACGACCAGCACGAACGCCAGCGTCGGGCGCTTGATGAAGACGCGCGTCAGCGACATCTAGGTGCGAATCTTGTCGCCGTTGCCGACGTTGGACTGCTGGACGTTCTTCACCACCGGCGTCCCGGGCGAGAGCCCGCTGACCACGGCGCTATTGCCGTCGTCGGACTTCTCCGTGACGTGGACGGTTTGCACGCGGCCCTCGTGCACCGCGTAGACCGTCCCGCGGTCGTCGTCGACGAACGCGGTCACCGGCACGATCGTGCCGCGCACGGCAGGCAAGCTCACCGTCGCCGTGACCGGCACGCCGGCGTGCAGCCGGCGCGCCGCGTTGTCGACGAGCACCTTGACGGTGAAGTTCGTCGTGCCGGGCTGAACCTGGTCGAGCACGGCCTCCACCGTGCCGCGCTCGTGATCGGGCACGCCGTTGGGAGCGACGATCGCAACCGCGCCCTCGCGGATCGTCGTCACTTGGCTGCTCGCCGCGTTCAGCACGGCATAGACGCGGTCGTTCTGCTCGAGCGTGAAGAGCTGGCGGCCCGACGGGTACTCGCCGGGATTCGCGTTCACCGCGACGATCACGCCGTCGACCGGCGCCACGATGGTGGCCCGCGCGATCTGCCGGCGGAGCTGCTCGGCGCTCGCCGCGGCCGCGTCGGCGGCCGCCCGCGCGGCCTGGATCTGGGCCTGCTGCGCGCCCGCGTCCGAGCCGTTGCCGTTCGCGCTCACGTTGGCCTGGGCCGCCGCCAGCGCGGCTTGCGCGGACACGAACGCGGCTTCGTCGTTGGCGACGGTCGTGCGCTGCTGGTCCAGCGTCTGCTGCGGCAGGTAGCCGTTCACCGCCAAGCGCTGGTAGCGCGCGAGATCGGTGCGGGCACCGGCCAGGTTGATCTGCGCCTGGCGCAGCGCCGCTTGCGCCGAGCGCACCGCGGTGACGTCCTGCGCGCCGCTGCCTTGCGCCTGGTAGGCAGTCTGGGTGACGCGCGCATTGTCTTCGGCGACGACGCGCTGCGCCGACGCGAGCTGCGCCTCGAGATCGTCGGTTTGCAGCCGTGCCAGCACGTCGCCGGCGCGCACGCGCTGGCCCTCGCGCACGTCGACCTCGGCCAGCGGCTCGGCGAGCGCCGACGCGATGCCGATCTGGCGGTACGGTGCGATCACCCCCGCGATGCGCAGCGCCGGCTGAATCGTGCCGCTTCGCGCGGCTACGGTCGCGACGCGCGGCGCCGGCGTGGCCTTCGTCGCGGCGGCTTGCGCACCGGAGCCGCAGCCCGCGCACGCGGACACGAGAAGCAACGCCCAAACGCGCAATGACGGGCACATCGTTGCGGCGTTCTGCCCTCCCGGGACAGGCCCGAAACGCCTCCCCAGCATCCTCCCAGCGAACTCGGCGCCGGAACCGAATTCAGCCTCGCGACGTCGCTTCGCGCGCTTTCATCAGCGCGGTGACCGTCTCGTTGTACGGCGTCGGCACCGCGGCCCGGCGCCCCGCCGCGACCACCGCGCCGTTGATGAAGTCGATCTCCGTCGGCGCTCCCGCGCGCAGGTCGTTGAGCATCGAGTTGTCGAGGTCCGCGGTCTGCTCGACGATCGTGCGCACGTACGACCACGGGTCGGTGAACGGCAGCGGGATGCGCATCGCGTTCGCGACCGTGGCCGCTTCTTGCGCGAGCGAGCGGGCCACTTCGCCGGCGTGCTCGTCGGTCAGCACCACGCCGTTGGGTTTGCTCAGCAGCGCCGCGACCGGGTTGATCGCGGCGTTGGCGATCAGCTTGCCCCACAGGTGCGGGCGGATGTCGTAGGCGGTGCTGGCCCGGAAGCCCGCGTCGGCCAGCAGCCGGGTGATGCGGTTGCAGACCTCCGGCGACGCGCCGGCGCTGCCGAGCACGGTCGTGCCCTCGCCCAAGCGCGAGACCGCGCCCGGGCCGAGCGTCAGCGCCGATTCGGTCGTCGCCCCGATCACGAGCGGAATCGTGCCGCCCAGCGCGGTCTTGATCGCCTCCTCGTTGCCCAGGCCGTTCTGCAGCGAGACGATCGCCGCCGACGGGTCGAGCTCGGCGGCGAACGGGCGCAGCGCGCGCAGGGTGTCGGTCGCGCGCACGAACACGAACAGCGCCTGCACGCCGAACAGCTCGCGCGGCTCGGCGGTCACCCGCGCCGCGCGCGCTTCGCCGTCGACCCGCAAGCCCTCGCGCCGAACCGCCTCGACCACCTCGCGCTTGCGCTCGAGCAGCACGACCTCGTTGTCGCGCGCGAGCCGCTCGCCGAACAGCGTACCGAGCGCGCCCGCGCCCACGATTCCGATCCTCATGCCCACCGCGCCCGGTCCGTCACCTTGCTCTCACTTTCGCACGCCGCCGGCTCATCAGTCCGATCAAGAGCACCCCCGCGCAGAAACCGCCGATGTGGGCGAAGTACGCGGTGCCGCCTTGCGATTCCGCCGCCCGGCCGCCCAGCGTGCCGAAGCCGTTGAGGAACTGGGTCAGGGCCCAGATGCCGATCACCACCAGCGCCGGCAGGCGCAGGAAGAGCGGGAAGCAGCCGATCGGGACGATCGTCCGCACGCTGGCGAACGGGAAGTTCACCAGGTACGCGCCCAGCACGCCCGCGATCGCACCCGACGCGCCCAGCGACGGCACGTGGCTGCCGGGCCCGATCGCGACCTGCGCCGCGTCGCCCGCGATCCCGCACAGCAGGTAGAGCGCCAGGAAGCGCAAGCTCCCGCACAGCGCTTCGACCTGCGGGCCGAAGACGAACAGGAACAGCATGTTGAAGGCGATGTGCAGGAACCCGCCGTGCAGGAACATCGAGGTCAGGACCGTGAGCGCGGGCACCGGCGGCGAGGGCGGGTCGAGCACGATGCCGTTGACGAGGTCGTACGGGATCAGCGCGAAGGCGTTGATGAAGCGGTCCAGGTCGGGCGCGCTCAGCTCCTGGACGAACACGTAGACGTTCGCCGCGATCAGGGCGTAGGTGACGAACGGAAACCCGCGCGGCCGTCCGTCGTCCCCGATCGGGATCACGCTAGAATTGGTACTGCAGGCCCAACGTCGTGCGGCGGCCGGCGCGCAGCACGTCGCGCTCGCCGCCGAACAGCGTGAGCCCGTTGCCGAGGCTGTAGTTCGCGTAGGCGTCGGTGGTCGGGCGGCGCAGGTCGTAGACCCGGCTCTCGAGGCTGAAGCCCTTGCCGGGCACCGGCACGTAGACCGCGCGCGCGCCCAGGCGCGAGTACAGCACCCCGCCGCCGATCTGCAGGCCCGGCTTGACCGTCGCCATCCCGACGAAGTTGACCGACGACGCCGGCCCGCCGATGTCGTTGAAGCCGGTGTACAGGTAGGTCGGGCCCCGGGGCACCGCGATGACGTTGATGTCGGTCTGCGGGCCGCGGTCCTTGGTGAGCAGCGGCGAGCTGTTCGCCGCGGCGTGCTGGCTGTCGAGCTCCGAGACGCGGATCTGCAGCGCGACGAGCTGGCGGACCAGCGTGCCGAGCTTGTTCTTGACGTTGCTCTGGATCGTTCCGGGCGCCGGCGACGTGCCGGGGCGGGGTGCGCCGGAGCGGGACGGTTGCGGATACGTGCCGTTGGGGCCCGGCGAGCCGGCCGGGGCGGGCGTGGCGCCGGGATCGACGCCGTAGACGTGCGAGGTGCCGCCGAACTGGGTCAGCACCGAGTTGGCCTTCTGCGCCGCGGCGTCGACGTTGGCGACGGTGTCGCGCAACTGGGCCTGGGTCTGCGGGTTGCCGGTCACCGTGCGCAGGTCGCCCGCGATCGAGGAGAACGTCGTCGCGGTCTGCGCGATGCCTTGCGTCGTCTGCAGGATGTTCTGGCGCAGCTGCGGGTCCCCGGCCAGGCTCGCGACCTGGTCGGCGGTGCGGTTGAGGTCGTGCGCCGAGGCGTCGAGCGAGGCCACGATGGCGTCCACGTGGCCGCTGTTGCGGCGCACCGCCGAGTCGAGCTGGGCGCTGACGTCGACGAGGTTGGCGCTGCCCTGGTTAAGCGCCACCTCGAGCGTGTTGCTGAGCGTGTCGATCCGGCGCGAGAGCCGGCTGAACTCGGTGTTCGCGTTGGCCGAGAGCGTCTGGCCGTTGGCCAGCAGCGACTCGACCTGGCTGAGCAGCTTGGGCTCGCGCTGCTCCAGCACGGCCAGCATCGCGTCGAGCCGCTTCACCTCGCCCTGGCCCTGGTCGAGCAGGTCCTGGATCGTGGCCGGGTTGGTGCCCTGCGGCATCTGGTCGACCGGCAGCACCTCGCGCGGCAGCACGGCGACCGCGGGCGGCGCGCCGCCGGGCCGGCCGAGCGTCGAGGCGACCTGCGGCACGATCTCGAGCGTCGCGTCGCCGGTGAGCGGAAGCTGGATCAGGAAGCGCGAGCTGCGCGGCACGCTCACGCTGTTGTTGATCGCCAGGATCACCCGAACCGAGAAGTCCGGCAGCAGGTCGGTCGAGTCGACCACCCCTACCACGACGCCGCTTTCGTAGACCAGCGCGCCCTTGTGCAGCCCGGCGGCCGACTTGAAGTGCACGCCGATCTTGTAGCGCCCTTGCGTGCCGACGTTGGCGAGCACGAAGAACACCCCGAACAATCCCAGGAGCGCGATGATGGTGAAGAGCCCGACGGCAGCTTGTCGTTTCATGAAATCAAATCGGGATCGGCCCGACTTCGCTCCCCTGCAAGAATTGTTGCACGATCGGATTGGGCGACCGGCGGATCTCCTCGACGGTGCCGTAGGCCACGATCGCGCCCTCGAACAGCAGCGCGATGTAGTCGGCCATCATGTAGATGCTCTCGAGGTCGTGCGAGACGACGACCGCCGTGCCGCCGAGCCGCTCGCGCAGCTTGACGATCAGGTCGGTCAAGACGTGGGTGATGATCGGGTCCAGGCCGGTGGTCGGCTCGTCGTACAGCACGGCCTCCGGGTTGGTCACGACCGCGCGCGCGAAGCCGGCTCGCTTGACCATGCCGCCCGACAGCTCGGACGGGAAGCGCGCCTCCACGTTCGACAGGCCGACCGCATCGAGGTTGGTCGCGACGACTTGCTTGATCTCGGCTTCGGGCATGGCGGTGTGCTCGCGCAGCGGCAGCGCGATGTTGTCGCCGATCGAGAGCGAGTCGAACAGGGCCGCGAACTGGAACGAGAAGCCGATCTTGCGGCGCAGCTCGATCAGGTCGCGCTCGCGCATCTCGGTGATGTCGCGGCCCTTCACCAGCACCCGCCCGCTGTCGGGCTTCTTGAGCCCGTTGAGCAGCCGCAGGATGGTCGATTTGCCGGCCCCCGACAGCCCGATGATGCAGGTGATC
This sequence comes from Vulcanimicrobiota bacterium, assembly GCA_963784655.1. Taxonomy (GTDB): domain Bacteria; phylum Vulcanimicrobiota; class Vulcanimicrobiia; order Vulcanimicrobiales; family Vulcanimicrobiaceae; genus Vulcanimicrobium. The sequence goes on along the minus strand of CAWASO010000024.1, from coordinate 167,508 downwards.
GCGCCCTCGACGATGTCGAGCGAGAGGTTCTGCATCACGATCTTGTTGCCGTAGCGCACGCAGACGTCTTCGAGCCGGGCGTACAGAGCATGCTCAGCCGCCATACAGCACGTACGAGAGCGCGAAGTTGAAGATGAAGATCAGGATGATCGAGATGACCACCGCGCTGGTGGTCGACTTGCCCACCCCGGCCGCGCCGCCGCGCGTGCTCAAGCCCTGGTAGGCGCCGACGATCGCGATGATCACCGCGAAGACCAGCGTCTTGACCAGCCCCTTGATCACGTCCCCGAAGCCCAGCGCGGCGCGCGCGGAAGCGATGAACGACTCCTGCGAGATGTGGGCGTAGATGCCGGCGACCCACATGCCGCCCACGATCGAGACGATGTCGGCCAGGATGGTCAGCAGCGGCAGCATCAGCACCAGCGCGACGAGCCGCGGCACGACCAGCATCCGGGTCGGCGAGAGGCCCAGCGCCTGCAGGGCCTCGATCTGCTCGGTCACCACCATCGAGCCCAGCTCGGCCGCGATCGCCGCGCCGGTGCGGCCGGCGACGACCACCGCCGACAGCATCGGGCCCAGCTCGCGCGCGGCCGAAAACGCGACCGCGCCGCCGACCAGATTGCCGACCCCGTACTGCACCGCTTGGACCGCGCTCTCGAGCGAGAACACCATCCCGGTGAAGAGCGAGGTGAGCAGCACGATCGGCCACGATTGCACGCCCAGCAGGAACGCCTGGTCGAACGTCTCGCGGAAGCGGATGCGCAGCACGACGATGTAGCGCAGCGAGTCGACGAGCAGCTCGGCGACGCCGCCCGCGTAGCCGAAGATCCCGGTTGTCTCGCGACCGACCTCGTCGAGGACCTTCACCCGGTTTCGTGTTCCGCGAGCGCGTCGAGGACGCCTCGCACCGCCTCCACGCGCTTGGCGACCACGCCGCGCTCGGCGGTCAGGTTGAACTGCAGCTGGTAGAGCCGGGCCAGCTCGCGGTCGACGTGGCGCAGCTGCTCGGCCGCCTCGCCCGCGTAGGGCTCGAAATAGCGCCGCACCGCCGCGAGGTAGGCCCGCACGTCGGCCTCGGCCGGCTCGCCGGCCGCCAGGGCCGCCGTCATGCGGTCCTGGGCGGCGCGCATGGCGCGCTCGGTGATGTGGAACGCGCCGACCGTCGCGACCAGCGCCGCCAGCCGCTCGCGCTCAGCCACGGCCGAGCGCTTCCCGCTGGCGCGCGAACAGCTCGCGAATCCCGCCCTCCGCCAGGCCGAGCATGGCGTCGAGCTGGGCCCGGGTGAACGGCTCGCGCTCGGCCGTACCCTGGACCTCGACGAAGCCCCCGGCGTCGGTCATCGCCACGTTCATGTCGACCTCGGCCGTGCTGTCCTCGGCGTAGGGCAGGTCGAGCACCGGCGTGCCCTTCACGATCCCGACCGAGACGGCCGCGATCTGGCCGCTCAGCGGCCACTTCTGCTTCTTCTCCGGGTCGAAGCTCTTGCTCAGCGCCAGCGCCAGCGCGACCCAGGCCCCGGTGATCGAGGCGGTCCGCGTGCCGCCGTCGGCCCCGATCACGTCGCAGTCGACGATGACCGTCTTCTCGCCCAGCTTATCGAGGTCGACCACCGCCCGCAAGGCGCGCCCGATCAGGCGCTGGATCTCGTGCGTCCGCCCGCCGAGCTTGCCCTTGACCGCTTCGCGCTGGTTGCGCTCGGGCGTGGCCTGCGGCAGCATGGCGTACTCGGCCGTGATCCAGCCCGTCCCGCGCCCGCGCATCCAAGGCGGCACGCGGTCCTCGATCGTGGCCGCGCAGATCACGCGCGTGTTGCCCATCGAGACGAGCACCGAGCCGTCGGCGAAATTGAGGTAGCCCGGCTCGAACGACAGGGGGCGAAGTTGATTGGGGAGACGACCGTCAGCGCGCACGACCGACCTGGATTCGGCCCGTGCGCGCCCGATCCGCTTTTACTCGACGGTGACCGTCTTGGCCAGATTGCGCGGCTGGTCGACGTCCTTGCCGTCGATGTCGGCGATGTGGTACGCCAGCAGCTGCAGCGGGATCACGTTGACGATCGGCGAGAGCAGCTCGTCGACGCGCGGCACCCACAGCACGTGGTCGGCCAGCGCGGCGGCCTCTTCGTCGCCGTGGTTCGCGACCAGGATCACCGGCGCTTCGCGGGCCTTGGCCTCGGACAGGTTGGAGAGCATCTTCTCGCGCACGCGGCCGTCGGTCACGATGCCGATCACCGGCGTCTTGCTGTCGAGCAGGGCGATCGGGCCGTGCTTCATCTCGCCCGCGGCGTAGCCCTCGGCGTGGATGTAGCTGATCTCCTTGAGCTTGAGCGCGCCTTCGAGGGCGGTGGGGAAGTTGACGTAGCGGCCCAGGAACAGCACCGACTTCGCCCGGCGCACTTTCTTGGCGACCTTCTTCACGTCTTCGGACGTGTTGAGCACCACGTCGACCGCGGCCGGCAGCAGCTTGGTGCCTTCGGCGATCTGGCGCAGGCGCTCGAGCGGCGCGGACTTGCGGACGCGCGCGATGTAGAGCGCCAGCAGCGTCGCGGCGATGGCCTGCGAAACGTAGGTCTTGGTGGCGGCGACGGAGATCTCCGGGCCGCCGCGGGTGAACAGCGTCGCGTCGGCCATCCGGGCCAGGTGCGAGCCGACCACGTTGCAGATGCCGATGATCGGCGCGCCTTCTTCTTTCGCGATCTTGATCGCTTCGATCGTGTCGGCCGTCTCGCCCGACTGCGACATCGCGATCGTCAGCGTGCGGGCGTCCATGTAGCGGTCGCCGTAGCGGAACTCGCTGGCCAATTCCATCTCGACGGGAATCTTGCACAGCGCGCGCATCAGGTACATCCCGACCATGCCCGCGTTGTAGGCGGTGCCGCAGCCGGTGATCGAGATCTTGGTCATCGCGCGCAGCACGATCTCGTCGATCTTGAGCTCGGAGAGGAGCTGCACGTCGTGGCTCTCGTCGATCCGGCCGGCCAGCGTCTCCTTGATGACCTGCGGCTGCTCGAAGATTTCCTTGAGCATGAAGTGCTTGAAGCCGGACTTCTCCGCCGAGGTCGCGTCCCAGTTGATCTGCTGGACGTCGCGCTCGATCGGGTTGCCGTCGAAGCCGGTCAGGACGTAGCCGTCGCGGCCGACCTCGACCACCTCGCCCTCCTGCAGGACGATGATCTTGCGGGTGTACTGCAGCATCGCCGGGATGTCGGAGGCGACGAACATCTCGCCTTCGCCCAGGCCCACGATCAGCGGCGTCGCGCCGTTGCGGGCGAAGATCAGGCGCTCGGGCGTGTCGGCCGAGATCACGCCCAGCGCGAACGCGCCGCGCACCAGGGCCAGCGTCTCGCGCACCGCGGCCACCAGGTCGCCCTTGAAGCGCGACTCGATCAGGTGGGCCAGGACCTCGGTGTCGGTCTCGCTCTTGAAGACGTGGCCCTGGGCGAGCAGCTGCGCGCGCAGGGCGGCGTAGTTCTCGATGATCCCGTTGTGCACGACCGCGAAGCGGCCGGTGCAGTCCATGTGCGGGTGGGCGTTGGCGTCCGAGGGGCGGCCGTGGGTCGCCCAGCGGGTGTGGCCGACGCCGGTCGAGCCGTGCAGGGCCTCACCGTTGGCCAAGCGTGCGGCCAGGTTGGCGAGCTTGCCCTCGGCCTTGGAGCCGGCCAGGTGGCCGCCCGCGTCGATGACCGCGATGCCGGCCGAGTCGTACCCGCGGTACTCCAGCCGGCGCAGCGAGTCCATGATGATCGGAACGCTGTCGCGCTGTCCGACATACCCGACGATTCCGCACATTGATGAACCCCTCCGTGCCGGCCGGCCGCTATCCTACTTGATGCCTTCTTTGGTGCGCTTGTAGGGGATCTTGCCCAGGCGCACTTCGTTGAAGGCGGTCGAGACCGGCTTGTTCGCGTTGACCTTGTCGGTGAGCGGCTCGGCGCCGTTGTTGAGCTGCTTGGCTCGCTTCGTCACCACGTTGACCAGGGAGAATTTCGAGTCGACGTGCTTGAGCAGGCCGTCGAGATCGCCGAATACGCTGTCGCTCATGATTTAGCTGTCTTCCAGTTCTTTGAGTCGGGTTTCGGGGTAGCGATGGATGCGGTACCGCTCTGCCCGCACGATCGCTTCGAGATCGTCGACCGCCTGGAGCGGCCGCGCCTCTTCGTTGATGACCAGGTACTCGAACCGCCGGACGAAGGTGAACTCGTCGTGCGCGATCTCCAGGCGCGAGGCGATCTGTTCGTTAGTCTCGGTGCGCCGGGCTTCGAGCCGGGAGCGCAGGTGCGAGAACTTGTCCGGGACGATGAAGATCAGGACGGCGTCGGGGAAATGTTCCTTGATGGCCAGCGCGCCGTTGACCTCGGGCTTCATGACGACGTCGTAACCGTCGCTGAGGGCCCGGTCGATGAACGAGCGCGGGGTACCGTAGAAGTTCCCGTTGTACGCGCGGTGCTCGATGAAGCCGTTGGCGGCGAGCCGCCGCTCGAACTCCGCCCGCTCGACGAAGTAGTAGTCGATGCCCTCGCGTTCGCCCGGGCGCGGTGCTCGGGTCGTCGCCGACACGGAGTAGAGCAACCGCTCGTGGCGGGCCTTGAGGCCTTCCACCAGCGTGTCCTTCCCCGCGCCCGAGGGACCCGATACCACGAACAACAGACCGGGCCCGGCCAGAACCACGTCCTCCCGGCTCCGCGAGCCGTCGTACTTCAAGAGCGCCAAACCGGATAAATACGGGAAGGGCTGGAAAGGACCTGCCGAGAGCACGCTCCTGGAGCAAGCTCTCGCACTTTTGATATGACGACCGATTGGATTCTGATCCGCCGCGCGGCGGCCGAACTCGAACGCGCCCTGCGCGGGGGCCGCGTCACCGACGTCGGCCTGCTGGACGACGGCCGGGTCGCCGTCCGTTTCGGCGGGCTCAAGCGGCGCGGCCCCTCCACCCTGGCGATCGACGCCTTCGGCTCGCCCCCGCTGGTCACGCTCGAGGAGCGCGAGCTCGCCCTGGCGGTCGACCCCGGCTGGCTGCGGACCGCCGGAACCAGCCTGCGCAACATGCGCCTGGGCAGCGTGCGCGCCCGGCGCGGCGACCGGGTCCTCGTGCTGACCTTCGGGACGGCCTCGCGCTTCGGGGTCGAGAGCGAGTTCCGGCTCGTCCTGGAGCTGGTGCCGCGCTACGGCAACGTGGTGCTGCTGCGCGACCGGGTCGTCGTCGCGGCGGCCAAGCAGTTCTCGCCGGCCGAGAACGAGGCGCGCTCGGTCCAGGTCGGCCTGCCCTACGAGCCGCCCCCGCTGCCCCAGCCCAGCCTCGACTTCGCCGCCTTCACCCAAGCGCTGGAGGGCGCGGACGCCAAGGCCCGGGCCCGCGCGCTGGGCGGCTACCTGCCCGAGCTGCCGCGCCTGATCGCCGCCTCGCTGGCCGCCGAGAGCGAGCGGCTCCCCTGGCCTTCGGCGGCCCGGCTCGCGATCTGGCTCGAGGAGCGGGCCCGCGCCCTGCTCTCGATGACCGAGGGCGAGCCCGACGGCCTGGGCGGCGTCCAGGTCTACCGCGACGCTGCCGGCACGCTCGTCGCGGCGCACGTCGTGCCGCTGGCGCAGTACGCGGCGCTGGCGCACGCCGAGGCGCCCGCGCTGCTCGACCTCTTCGCCGAAGCGCGCACGACGACCAAACGCGCCGTCGCCGGTGACGCCAGCGTGCGCCGCCGCGCGGCGCTGCTGGGCCGCATCGCGAAACGCGCGGAGAACACCGCCGCCGAGCTGGCCGCGCTCGCGCTCAAACAAGCCGACGCCGGCGAACGCGAGCGGCTGCGGCTGTCCGGCGACGCGCTCTACACCCACGCTCCCGAGGTGCCGCCGCGCGCGACCGAGTTCGTGCCGCCGACCAGCCCCGAGCTGACGATCCCGCTCGACCCGGAACTGGACGCCAAGGAAAACGCGCAGCGCTACTACGCGCGCTACCGCAAGGCCGCCGACGCGCTACCGCACCTCGAGCGCCGGCGCGAGGCGCTCGTCGCGCGCGCCGAGGCGCTCGAAGTGCTGGCGTTCGAAGCCGAGCGCGCCGAACCGGCCACGCTGCTCGAGCTCGAGACCGCGCTCGACGAGCTCGAAGGCCGCCCGCCGCAGCGCGCGCCCTCGCCGCTGCGCCCGCGCGCGCCGCTGCGCGTCGAGCGCCCGTCGGGCGCGCGCATCTACGTCGGCCGCTCGCCGCGCGAGAACGTCGAGGTGACGTTCCGCATCGCCCGCCCCGACGATCTGTGGTTCCACGCGCGCGGCATCCCGGGCTCGCACGTCGTGCTGCAGACGCCGCCCGGCGGCGAGCCTGCCGACGACGATCTCACCGCCGCGGCCGATCTCGCCGCGACGCACTCCAAAGCGAAGAGCGCGCCCCGGGTCGAGATCGACTACACCGAGCGCAAGTACGTCCGCAAGCAGCGCGACGCCGGCCCAGGGCTGGTCTGGTACACCAACGCCCGGACTCGGGTGGGGCGGCCCGGCGGGTGATTCGATGATGGGACGGCATTAGGACGATTGGCCCATCAAGGGTTCGTATCGGCGGCGGGCATGCGAGGCACCATACCGAACGGGTGACCCGTCTAGCCAAGGGAGCCCGTTCGATGAGTACTTTCCGGACGTTCTTGTACGCGCTTGCCGTCGTCGCGCTCGCGGCGTGTGGCAGCGGCTCCGCGGGCGGCTTGGCCCCGGCGGTGGGCGACCTCGGAACGCGCGACCCGCACGGCAGCTCCGTCGCGTTCGAGAAACGCACGCTCTGGGTCGACTACGGGACCCAGGTCAACGCGTTCTCGACCGACGGCAACGGCGCGGTCACCCCGCAGAAGACGCTGGGGTCGTACCCATGGTACAACGCCCACGGCGTTCCGATCCCCGGCCTCCCCGGCATCGTCGACGTCGCCATTGCTCCGGACGGCACCCGCTGGGTGCTCGAGAACCGCGACGCCTTGCAGGGCGGCCCGGGGTGGCGGCTCTACGCGATCGCGCCGAGCGACACCCAGCCCGAGAACACGTATGGCGACGATGTGAACAAGCCGTTCGCGCTCGCGGTCGGCGGCGACGGGATGGTGGTCGGCTACCGATCGTCGGACGGAACGACGACGATCGCGACATATCCGTATGCTGCGAGCAACGCGCCCGCGCTGCGAACGCTCCAGATCGCCGGCCCGGTGCTCGGCTTCGCGGCCGGCAACGACGGGCTTTTCGACGTCGTGCGACCGGGTAGCTTCGACGCCTACCGCCCGGTTTCGACCGGCTGGTCCCTGGTACGAAGCATCGCCATGGTCACGCCGCTCGGACCTATCACCATCAATTCGCATGAGTTCGCGGTCGGACCGGACTCCAGCATCTACGTGGTGGACCTTCCGGGCAGCCCTTCCAACGCGGTGATGTACGTGAACGTGTACCCGCGCGGCTCGGGGACCGCAGCCCGGCGTATCGGGCCGCTGCCGGCCAACTACAACGGCTTGGGCTTTCCCGTGATCACGGTCGACTCTCTGAACCGGCTCTACGTCGCGACGCAAGGGCAGATCTATCGCTTCGGGCCGCACGCGAACGGAGCGGCGCAGCCGCAGCTCGTGATGATCGATCCCACGATCGGACGACCCGTGGCGCTGGCGGTCGGCCCGAAGCTGTAGCCCGGGCGCTATTCTTCTTCCGGCGTCGTGAAACCGAACAGCGCCTGCACCGAGGGCACGAAATAGTACGCGCCCGTCAGCGGCGTGCTGTAGCGCGTGAGCGCGTCACGCGGGCCGCCGTCCGCACCCGCCATCTGCTCGAGCATCGTCTGCATGCGGCGCTGGTCGGCCGAGAAGCCGATGAACAGCGTGCCGTGTTCGCTGACCGTCCCGTACGGGACGTTGCGGCGAAAGATGTCCAGCTCGTCGCCGTGCTCGACCACCTTCGTGCGCGAGACGTGCGAGTCGGCCGGCATGGCGGCGCCTTCGAGCTCGACGCTGTCGGGCTTGGTGCGGCCGATGACTTTCTCTTGCCGCTCGTCGGGCAGCGCCGTCCAGCGCGCCTGGTCGTGGCGCCACTGCTGGAACAGCAGCACGCTGCCGCCCGCGCCCGGCGCGCCGTCCTCGATCAGCGCAATCGACGGCGCCTCGTAGAGGTTCGGGTTCTCGGTGCCGTCCTCGAAGCCGGTCAGGTCGCGGGTGTGCTTGTACGACCAGCCGGTCGTCTCGCGCGCCAGCGCCGCGAACGGGGCGAGCGCCTCGACCGTCGCCTTGCCGAGGTCGAACACGATGTCGTACGCGGCCGCGGCGTACCAGACCCACAGGTCGGCTTGCGTCGCGGGCATCGCGAAGCCGTCGGGACCGCGCACCTCGCGCTCGAAATCGTGGACGCCGGGCGGCGCATCCTGCGGCGCGACCGCGCGCCACAGCTCGGGCCGGAACCCGACCACGAGGTTGACCCCGCCGACCGTCGTGCGCGGCGGGCGCAGGTCGGCCACCGCCTTCACGAACGCGGCCGCATCCGCACCGTCGCGCAGCGCGAACTCGAAGAAGCCGTGCGCCGCGTCGCCGAGCGCGAAGATGCCCGTCTGTCCCGTCACCATCGCCGGTTCTGACTACCGGGCGGCGAGGTCCAGTCCCTCGTAGCCGCAGGCCGCGGGCGACCAGTAGGCATCGAACGGGTTGCCGGCCTTCAGGAGCGCGTCCACCCGCGCCCGCAGCGCGCGAGCCGCCGCGAGCCGGCCGCGGTCCGCGAGGATGTCGGAGAGCGTGTCGAGCAGCATCGCCTCCTTGGGGTGCACCCGCAGCGCCTCGCGCAGGTCGCGTTCCGCGCCCCCCAGGTCGCCGCGCTTGCGCTCGGCCAGGCCGCGCCCGAAGTACGCGTACACGGCGTTGCGGTTCTTCTCGATCGCGCTGCCGTAGAACCGGCCCGCCAGCTCCTCGTCGCCCAGCTCGTGCGCGGCGTTGGCCTGGTCGAGGAACTGCTCGTCGGTGTAGCCGTGCGCGTGCGTCGTGCGCGCGAAGGCGGCCGTCGCCTGCGGCTCGGTCTTCGCGTCTCTGAGCGCCAGGCCCAGCGTGTAGTTCGCCTTGATCCGCTGCGGGTCGAAGCGCAGCGCTTGCTCCAGCACGCGGATCGCGTCGGCGGTGCGCCGGCGGTCGCGCAGCCAGCGCCCGTGGACGACGAGCGTATCGACCATCGCGGCCGGGTTGAAGTCGCGCCGCGCCATCGCCGCTTCGAGCCGGCGCAGGTCGCAGTCGCCGCCGCCGCCGCGCTCGTGCAGCGCGTGCGCCAGCGCGATCTCGTCGTACGCGCTCGCTATCGGGAGGCGCAGCGCGCGGTCGAGGTCGACCGCGGCGTTGCGCAAATCGCGCGGCTGGCCGCGGTCCCGCTCGTACAGCGCCAGCGCCGCCAGCGCCGCGACCGAGTTCGGCTCCGCATCGACCGCCCGCTGGAACGCGGACAGCGCGTCATCGGCCCGGCCGCGGGCGGCGTACAGCTCCCCCAAGTCGATGAACGGCGCCGCGGTGATCAGCTTCTGCGACGCGTAGCGGTACTCGCTGACCGCGGAATCGTCGTTGCCCAAGGCGTGGTCGAGGTTCGCCAGGTAGAACGCGAGCACGCCGGGGCAGGCCTTCGCATCGTCGATGCGCGCGCTGCCGTTGCAGTCCTCTTGCGGCGTCGCGGGCCCGCGCGGGAAGCGCGCCTCCGCCAGGGCGCGCTCGGCGGCCAGCCCGTCGTGGGCGTCGCTCAGCCGTGCGCCGACGACGGTCAGCGCGAGCCGGCGCGCGTCGTCGAGAAAGCCCGGCGCCTTGCCGCTGCACAGATCGTCGATGCTCGTCATCCGGGCCGGAAACTCCCACGCCGGCAGCGGGACGCTCAAGTACGGCAGCGGAATCGCCGGCACCGCGCTCACGTGCGGCTCGACCAGCACGCGGTCGGCGGGGCCGGCCGGAGCCTTGGCGTTGCCGAGCAAGCTGAACTCGCCGTAGACCACGACGTCGGCGCTCTGCAGCAGGCCGTGGGACTGCGCGACCGCCCGCGCCCAGCGGCCGTTGGGCTCGATCACGTACGGCAGCTCGAACGCCTTGAGGTGGCCGTAGCGGTCGGCGACCTGCCGCAAGTCGTCGACGAGCATGTCGCTCGGGCGGCAGTTGCCGTACGGCTGGGGGAACGGCGGCCCGGCGAAGCGCGCGATCGCCAGCGTCGAGCCGTCCTCGACCCAGCGCGGCAGCAGCGTCACGGCCACGAATACCGGCAGGCTGATCACCGGAATGCCGACCAGCGCGCCCAGCGCGACCAGCCGGATCGCGCGCCGGCGGCGCGTGTCGAACAGCGACGTGCGGTGCGAGAGCACGTAGAACGCCAGGAACACCCCGAGCAGCACGGTCGAGACGGCGACCAGGCGCCACTGGTTCTCGATGACGCTGGCGACTTGCGTCAGCGCGGCGAGCAGCCCAACCAGTGCGACGGCCACGCCTTCCCAGCGGTGCAGAAACGCACCGACGCGGTCGGCGCCGGCGGGCGGCGGTGGAGGCGGCGCGGGAGCAGCGGGTTCGCTGTCGGAGCTGTCCGTCGTTACGTGCCCTCGTTGATCGTGTCGCGCAGCGCGCTCACCACGCGCGGGTCGTAGGCGGTGCCGCGCTGCGATTCGATCTGGGCCAGGGCGTGGCCGGGGCTGAGCGCGGCGCGGTAGGGGCGGCCCTCGGTCAGCGCGCCGTACGCATCGGCCACCGCGACGATCCGGCTCACCAGCGGGATCGCGTCGGCGCGCAGGCCGCCCGGATAGCCGGCCCCGTCGTAGCGCTCGTGGTGCGTGGTCGCGACGATCTGCGCGGTGCGCCCCAATTCGCCGGTCAGGCCGCTCAAGATCGCGCGAGCGTGCTCGACGTGCGTGCGCACCACCGCGATGTCGCCCGGGGCGAGCTGGCCGCCGCTGAGCACGCGGTCGGGAAACGCGAGCTTGCCGACGTCGTGCACGCGGGTCGCGCGCTCCAGCACCGCGACCTCGTGCGTGCTCAGCTTGAGCCGGCGCGCCAGCCGCGCGCTCAGCGCGGCGACCCGCTCGCCGTGCTCGAGCAGGGCCGGATCGCGCGCGCGCAGCGCCGCCGCGAGCGCGTCGAGCAGCACGCCGTCGCGCTCGGCGAGCTGCGACTCGGCCTCGCGCACGCGCCCGCGCTGCTCGTCCGCGCGCGCCAGCGCGTCGCGCCGGCGGCGGTCCAGGCCGAGCACGTTGTTGGCCAGGGCCAGGAACTCGACCGGATCGACGGGCTTGGGCAGAAAGCCCAGCGCGCCGAGCTGCATCGCGTCGCGGCGCAGCTGGCGCTCGTCGTTGGCGGTCACCATCAGGAACGGCACGCTCTCGCGGCCCGGGATCGCCTGCAGTTTCTTGAGCAGTTCCAGGCCGCTCAGCTCGGGCATCTGGTGGTCGAGGATCGCCAGTACCGGGACGCGCGTCTGGGCCCAGGCCAGCGCGGCGCGCGGGTCGGTGTAGTTGTGCGTCTCGACGCCCTCGATCTTGCTCAAGACCTTGGCGTAGAGCACCAGGTTGGGCTCGTGGTCGTCGACGACGAGCACCGGCAGCGTGGCGGCTGGGGCGGCGATCATGCTAGGCTCGCGCGGTAGGCCCGCACTTCGCCGGCCACGCGGTCGTACGCGGCGCCGATCGCGTCGACGCGGGCGCGCGCGTCGCTCAGGTCGCCGGCCCGCGCGCGCTCGTCGAGCTCGGCGGCCAGCCGCATCACGTCGTTGGCGCCGATGTTGCCGGCGCTGCCCTTGATCGAGTGCGCGGCGCGCCGCACGATCTCGGTGTCGCCCGCGGCGAGGCCCGCTTCGAGCGCACGGCGGTGCTTGGCGCCGGTCTCGAGCGCCATGTCGAGCAAGTCGGCGATCCCCGTCGTATCGTCCTCGAACGCTTCTTCCAGCCGCTCGAGATCCAAGACCCGCTTATCCGGCAACCCGCACCCCCATCGTGCGCCGATTCTCCTCGAGCCGTGCGGCGCCCGTCCGGCGCGCGCCGATCCGTGTCAAGACTTCGCTGATGGCGCGGTCAGGCCGGCACTACCGCGTGGCGCTCCAGCGCCCCGCGCAGCTCGGCGAGCTGCACGGGCTTGGCGAGGTAGTCGTCCATCCCCGCCGCCAGACAGGCTTCGCGGTCGCCTTCCATCGCGTTGGCGGTCATCGCGACGATCGTCACCCGCGCGCCGCTCGCGGCCTGCGCGGCGCGGATCGCGCGGGTCGCCTCGTAGCCGTCCAGGACCGGCATCTCGCAGTCCATCAGCACCAGATCGTAGCGCCCGCGCGCGATCGCCTCGACCGCTTCGCGGCCGTCCTGCACCGCGTCGGCGCGGTAGCCCAGCTTCTTGAGCTGCTGCAGGGTCAGCTTGCGGTTCACCGCGTTGTCGTCGGCGACCAGGATCGCGAGGTCGCTGAGCGCCGGCAGCGGCGCACCGTCGGTGGCCGGCGGCGGGCCGGCCGGGCGGCCGTCGAGCGCGCCGGCCAGGGCGTCGTGCAGGCCCGACTGCTTGAGCGGTTTGCGCAGGTAGGCCGCGAAGCCGCGCGCCTGCGCCGCCTGCGCCTGGCCCGGCTCGTCGGTCGCCGACACGAAGACCGCCGGCACGTGCAAGTGCGCTTCGTCGCGCAGCCGGACCAGCGTCGCGAACGCGTCGTGCCCGTTGCCGTCGGCCACGATCGCCACGTCGTAGCCCGAACCGCGCGCCTGGGCGGCCGCGGCCAGCGCGATGGCGTGGGCCGGGTTGTCGGTCGCGATCGCGACCGCGCCCCAGGCCAGCAAGTACTTCTCGATCACGTTGCGGCCGGTCGGCTCGGGGTCGACCACCAGCACGCGCGCGCCGCGCAGGGCCGGGCCGGGCGCGTCCTCGGGCGAGGCGTCGATGCGCTCGAGCGGCAGGGTGAACCAGAACGTCGTCCCGGCTCCGGGCACGCTCTCCAGGCCGATCTCGCCGCCCATCAGCTCCACCAGCCGCTTCGCGATCGACAAGCCCAGGCCGGTGCCGCCGTAGCGGCGCGCGGTGCCGGCCTCGGCCTGGCGGAACGGGGTGAACAGGCGCGCCTGCGCTTCGGGCTGCATCCCGATCCCGGTGTCGCTGACCGAGAAGCGTACCACCGCGGTGCGCTCGCCCTGCACCCGCTCGACCACCGCGCGCACCGTGACGTAGCCGTTGCTGGTGAACTTCACCGCGTTGGAGATCAGGTTGAGCAGCACTTGGCGCAGGCGGTGCGCGTCGCCGTACGCCCGGCGCGGGACGTCGGGCGCGATGTAGGTCGCCAGCGCCAGCCCCTTGGTGCGGGCCGCCATCGCCAGGATGTCGGCCGCGTTCTCGACCGCCACCAGGGGCGAGAAGGCGGCCCGCTCGATCTCGGTCGCGCCGGCCTCGATCTTGGAGAAGTCCAGGATGTCGTTGATCACCGCCAGCAGCGCCTCGGCCGAGTCGCGCACGACGTGCGCGTAGTCCTTGGCCTCGTCGGTCAGCGGGGTCTGCAGGATCAGCTCCGACATGCCGACGACGGCGTTGATCGGGGTGCGGATCTCGTGGCTCATGGTGGCCAGGAAGCGGGCCTTGACGTCGCCCGCCTCCAGCGCGCGGGCGATCGCCTCACGCGACGCTTCTTCCGCCCGCCGGCGCTCGCTCACGTCGCGCGCGATCAGCACGTTCTCGCCGACGCCGACTTCGAGCGGCAGCTCGCACGAGGTGACGACCGTCTGCGCATCGAGCCCGCGCAAGCCCTCGCGCGGCATTCCGAACAGCGCCACCGCGGCCGGGTTGGCGTCGACGATCCGGCCCGCGTCGTCGACCGCGAGCAGCGCGTCGCCGACCCCGTCGACGACCCGGCGCAGGCGGCGCTCGCCGCTGGTCATGCTGTCGAGCAGGCGGCCGGTCTCGTAGAGCAGGGCGATCAGCACGACGCTGGCGGCGGCCAGCGAGATCGCGCGCGCGCCGTACCAGCCGACGCCGTAGCGCGCGCCGCCCAGCAGCGTCACCGACACGTCGAGCAGCAGCGCGTAGCTGGCGGCGGTCTGCCACAGCCGCGCGACCGTGCGCGGCGGCGGCAGGACCAGCAGCGCGATCAGCGCGGCGGCGGCCAGCCCGACCACCACCGGCCCGATCCCCGAGCTGACGAGCGCGTTGTAACCACCCTTGGCCACCAGCACCGGGAGGGCCGGGCCGGCCAGCAGGATGACCGCCGTGACGAGCGCCACCAGGGCCAGCGTGCCGCCCAGCGTCGCCGCCAGCACGAGCCGCGAGCGGTCCTTGCGCCAGGGCGGAACGCGGCGCGCGGTGAGCGCGAACGCCAGCGCGAACAGCGGGAACCCGCCGTGCCAGCAGACCCAGAACCAGACCGCCGCCTGCGGGCTCGCGCCGAGCAGCCCGGTCGGGCTGAACACGCCGGGAAACGTCAGCAGGTGCGGGATGACGATCAGGCCCGTGTAGCAATAGCCCGAGGCCAGCAGCGCCAGCGGCAGCGAGCGCACCAGCAGCGCGTCGCGGTAGAGCAGGAACGCCGTCAGCAGGTCGGTGACGACGACGAACGTGATGAAGGCCGGCAGAAACGCCGGGACGACGGCCAGCGGCAGGCGCGCCAGCGGCACGAGCGCCAGCGCGGCCGCGGTGAGGAGGATGGCGACGATGCCCGCGACCCTCGTCTGGCGACGGCTGGCGGCGAAGGTCGAGAGGCTGGGGGCTACGGTGACGGCTTCCATGCTGGACCGTAAAGCTATCGGCAAGACAGCCTGCGACACGCACCGCCCAGGCTAGCGGCCCGTCACGAACATCGCGTCACCGAAGGAAAAGAACCGGTATTCCGCTGCGATCGCGGCCTGGTACGCGGCGAGCGTCCGCTCGTAGCCGGCGAACGCCGCGACCAGCACGAGCAGGGTCGAGCGCGGCAGGTGGAAGTTGGTCAGCAGCGCGTCCACCACCGCGAAGCGGAAGCCCGGGGTCACGAACAGCGCCGTCTCGCCCTCGCCGGCGGGCACCGTGCCGTCGTCCCGCGCCGCGCCCTCGAGCGCGCGCAGCACGGTCGTGCCGGCCGCGATCACCCGCCGGCCCTCGCGCTTGGCCGCCGCCACGGCGGCCGCCGTCTCGGCCGGGATCGCGTAGCGCTCCGCGTGCATGACGTGCTCGTCGATCCGCTCGCCGCTCATCGGGCGGAACGTCCCGATCCCGACGTCGAGCACCAGCGGGGCCAGCACCACGCCGCGCGCGCGCAGCTCGGCCAGCACCTCGGGGGTGAAGTGGAGCGAGGCGGTCGGCGCGGCCACGCTGCCGGGCACGCGCGCGAACACGGTCTGGTAGCGCTCGGCGCGGGCCGCGTCGCCCGGCCCGACGTACGGCGGCAGCGGAACCTCGCCGTGCGACTCGAGCAGCGCGCCGACGTCGACCCCGTCGTCGAAGCGCACCACGCGCGGCCCGTCGGGCAGCACCGCGACGATCGTCGCGCCGGCCGGCCCGATCCGCAGCCGTGCGCCGGCGTGCAGCTTGCGCCCGGGCCGGACCAGCGCCAGCCACTCGCGCGCGGCCGGGTCGTACGCGGCCTGCGCGCGCGGGCGCAGCAGCAGCAGCTCGGCGCTGCCGCCGCCCTCGCGCACGGCGCGCAGGCGCGCGCGCACGACGCGCGTCTCGTTGAGCACCAGCACGTCGCCCGCGCGCAGCAGCGCGGGGAAGTCGGCGAAGCCGCGGTGCTCGAGCGACGCGCCGGGACCGACGACGAGCAGCCGGGCGGCCTCGCGCCGTGCCGCCGGCTCGCGCGCGATCAGCGCGTCGGGCAGCGCGTAATCGTAGGCCGCGACCTCACGCGGTCCGCTCAAGAGGTCGGGACGCGCTGCCGCTCGATCGCGAGGAACAGGTCGAGGCGCTGCTTCTCCTCGTCGCTCAGGCCGACGAACTGGACGCCCGCCACGAACGTGTCGCGCTCGCCCGCCCGGATCCAGCGCACTTCTCCCACCACGATCAGGAACGGCGAGCGTTTGAAGGTGAACGTGTAGCGCGACGCCTTGGACAAGTACTGGTCGCCCACGACACGCATGCCGGTCGACGAGAGGTCGGTGATCGCCGCCCGGTAGAGCATCGCCGAGCGCTTGTCCTCGACGACGACTTCCATGAAGCGGCGCAAGCGCAGGGCGCCCGCCGCCGAGCGCTTCTCCTCGGGCTCAGCCACTCAGCCCGGTCCCGGGGAAGTAGAACGCCAGGATCTCGGCCGCCGAGGCGCCCGCGAGGGCGAAGTATTTCGCGCCCCACTGGCAGAGGCCGATACCGTGTCCACGTCCCGAGCCTTCGATGAGCAGGCGCGGCCCGGCCTGCGCGGGATCGACGCGCACGCTGCGCAGCCACAGGCTGCGCACGGTGTCCGTGCCCAGCGCCTTGCGGAAGTCGGCCACCGGCACGGTGGCGGCGGTCGCCCCGGTCAGCACCACGTCGTGCGGGCGGCCGGTCTGGTCGGCCTCGGTGAGCGCAACCGAGCTGAGCGTGCCGCCGGTGCGCGTTCCGAACGCCGCCAGCGCACGGTCGAGCGGCACCGCGCGCGACCAGCGGTACTCGGGCGCCGGCCCGCAGTACGGGTCGACCACGCCGCGCAGGTACGGCAGCGGTTGACCGTTCCAGGACGCGACGATGTCGGCGGTGTGGCCGCCGCAGCAAGCGGAGTAGAACACCGCCGCCGGCCCGCCCCCGTAGAGCAGCGTCCGACCGCGGGTCGCGAACACCGCGGCGTTCGAAGACGGCACCTCCGCCTCGACCCCGCCCCAGCGCTGGTCCGCTTCGCCGGCGGATACGTCGTACGGGCGCGAGATGGTCCGCCGTGCGAGCGCGAAGGTGCGCGCGACGATCGCCTGCGCCTCCAGCGCCGCGGCCGGCCAGGACGCCGGCGACTCCAGCGGCACCACGCCCTGGAGATAGAGGTCGACGTCGATGGTGGTGACGAGCGCCATCTTGCCGCCCGGCATCCCGACGGTGGAGGGCGCACCGCGCCAGCGCTTCCCGCCGTACGCGAACGTCCCGTCGGCGAGCACCGCCGGAATGTCGCCCCGGATGTCGCTCGCTACGAGGACGCGGATCTGCGGCGCGAGCGGGTCCCAGACGTCGAGGCCGCCGGTCGCGACGGTTGTCGCGGCGGCGGCCGTGCCGTGCAGAAACGAGAGACGCGAGATCACGTCGCTGTCGCTTCGCGCTCGTGCCGCCCCTCTCCGGCAGCGGCCGTTCCGCCATGGTCTCGAGCGCGCTTTGGGCGCGGGCCGGCGCGGGTCGGCGCGGGTTCAATGCTTGTAGAGGGTCATGCCGTTCATCTGGACCGCGATCCCAGCGCTGTTCTCCGTGGGCGGCATGTTGCTGGTGTCCCAGTTATAGAGGTACGGCCCGAAGTTCCACCAGCACGACGACTGGCCGGCGTTGCAGATCGAGCTGGGCGCGCTGTAGACGATGGTGCCGTTTCGATGCACCGTGATGTACCCGCCGCTTTGCCCCTTGATCTGCGCGGTGATGTCGAACTGCCAGTTATCCACCTGACCGTCGTGGAGCGTGTCGGCCGACTCGTATGCGGGCGCGGCGAACTCGCTGTTCCCGTCGCACGTAGAGAAATTCCAGATGGGCAGGCCGCCCGCCTTAGGGGTACCGTATTGGGTGACTCCGACGTTATAGGCTCGCTGCGTATTCTCCAGAATCAACGCGGCGCACGGGTCGCCATTTTCGCCGTGTGTCTGCCATACGAATCCGGGCAAGTCGTTCTGCCAGCCGGTCGGTTCGCCGGCGCTGCTTTGGTAGACGTAGTTTCCGTTCAGCGTGACGACGGTCTGGAACGTGAAGGTGTAGCGGGAGCCAAGCGCCAGGAAGAAGTCCGCTCCCGTAGACGGGTCGGCAGGTTGCACGCTGTTGCGATAGCAGGCGCTCGTGCCCATCGGCCCGTTCGCATCACGCACGAGGGTGAACGAGGCGTTCTGGCCGTTGATGACGGGCTGGTATGCCGCGCATCTGCCGTCGGTGTTGGACCATGCCTGCGTCACGCCGAGGTTCGCATCTCCGGTTTGCCAGACGATCGTTCCCGGCAAACCGCCCCCGGCGCTGTAGTGCGCGCTGACGCGCGCAGCCGTCAGGGCCGCTTGGTACAGCGCGAACTCGCCGACACTGCCTTGGAACCCGGTGTGCGCGTCGACCGGCCCCCCGATGGTGAACCCGGCGTAGGGACTGGAAAAGTTGACCAGCGGAGCGGAACCCGTTCCGCCTGTGGTTGCGATGCCGTTGACGTAAGCGGTCAGGGTGTGCGTGTCCCAGGTCAGCACGACGTGATTGGGCCCGCCCAGCGTCGCGGGGGCGTACGCGACAAGGGGGGTGCCGTTGGCGTTGATCTGAACGGTGAAGAACGGGCTGGACCCGCCGTTGAGCGCGATGTACGCGGGGTTCGGCAACGCTCCGGACTGGAACGACTGCTGCCAGATCGTCTGCGTCCCGCTAACGGAAGCGGGGACGTTGACCCACAGCTCGACGCTGAATGGGCGGCCACCCGAACCCTTGGCCAGCGGCGCGTTCGTCGGCGAGGTCACGACCGTCGCTGCGGACGCTGTTCCGCCGGGAAAGACCGGGCTGGTATCGCCCGCGACCAAGGGTGGTCCGCCGTGCGTCACGCCCGCGCCGTAGGTGGCGTTGTACCCGTTGCCCGAGCTGTCGGCGGCGACCGTTCCATAGGTCTCGTTGAGCCGGTAGTACGCGATCGGCGCGTCGGACATGACCGCCGCGACGTACGGTGGAGGCGTCGGAACGGGGGCTGCGCCCGCATTGTAGTGCGCGCTTACGCGTGCTGCGGGCAGCGCCGTTTGGTACATCGCGAACTCCCCGGCGCTGCTTTGGAGCCCGGTATGCGCGTCGACGGGACCGCCGATGGTGAAGCCCGCGTACGGGCTAGAAACGTTGCTTATGGGGCCCGTGCCCGTCCCGCCGCTCGTGGCGACGCCGTTGACATAGGCGGTCAGCGTGTTCGTGTCCCAGGTCATCACGACGTGATTGGGCGCCCCGGGCGTCGCGGTCGCATACGCGGCAAGCGCCGTGCCGTTGGCATTGATCTGCACGGTGAAGAACGGGCTCGAGCCACCGTTGAGGGCGATGTAGGCAGGATTCGGGGCAGCTGCCGATTGGAACGACTGCTGGAAGATCACCTGCGGTCCGCTGACCGCCGCCGGGACGTTGACCCACACCTCGATGCTGAACGCCGTCCCGCCGCCTCCCGCCATCGGCGACCTGCTCGGCGACGTCACGACCGTCGCGGAGGACGCCGTTCCGCCGGGAAAGACGGCCGTCGTGTCGCCAACGACGACCGCTGGGCCTCCATGCGATACGTTCGCGCCGTACGTCCCGTTGTAGCCGTTGCCCGAGCTGTCTACCGCCGTCGTTCCCGAGGTCTCGTTGAGCCGGTAGTACACGCGCGGCGAGTCCGCCATCACCGCCGAAACATAATCCTGGATGGCGCGTGGCGCGCGCTTGCCGCCCGTGAGACCGGAACCGTACGGCCCAGCCTGAGTGCCGAGCGGCGGGACCGCCGTCGAGTTATGAGCGCCGCCGCATGCCGCTACGGCAACGAGTAAGAGCGCAAACGACCCAACCTTTGCGTTCATGAACCGCTCTTTCTTCTAACCGGAGATTCCCGCAAGCATAGCCCGGCTAAGACAACGATTCCTTCACGTGCGCCGTGCGATCCACACGCTGTCACGGTAGCGCGCAACCCGAACGCTACGCGACGAGCACACGGATCTGCGGCGAGCGGGTCCCCAGACGGCGAGCCCGCCAGGTTGCGACGGTGGTCCCGGCGGCGGCGCTGCCGAGCAAGAACGTGAGACGCGAGATCACGGAGGAAGTGTGCAGCTAGAGAGTTTGGTAATCACCCGTCCTAACGGTGCAAAGGCGATCGTGGAAGAAATGCGTAAGGCAAAGTCTCTCAGAGCGAGCTGTCATCCAAGCATCGAGGCAAATGTGTTGATAGAGGAGTCGCGGTCATATCAACTCGAGACTCTGATCGAAGCGCTCGGGGTGCCGTCGATCGAATCCGGACGTATTCTCGTCGAAGACCAGACCGTGAAGGCCGTTCGATATAGTCCTGATAATCCGCTGGATGCGAGCTCGAGCTTCGCTCGTTGGAATTGTTCAGCGACCGATCAATGTATTGCGATGATGGATATGGCCGACCCGAACTCGGCGATACTGCTGCACATGTGCGCCAAGCACAAGCGCATCTGAGCGCTATCCCAGAACTATTGTCCACCTTTCGCATACCATAGTAGCGGTGATCGGATTTGGTAGCTCGGCGTATAGCTCACCGAGACCTTATCTGAGTGTTTGGACCGTGTCGAGTGCATACTAATGATTCTGTCCGCCGGCGGTCAACCGGGCTTTCTTCGTTCGAAATCGTCCCACCAAGTCGGCGAGCCGATGCCGCGCTGGTAACAGCCGACGATCAGTTCCGCGGTCGAGTGGACACGAAAGATTTTGAGCAACCGGGTCACGTAGTTGTGAACCGTTCCCGCGGACAAGTGCATCGCGACCGCGATTTCCTTCTGGCTCTTGGCTGCTAGCACGTGCCGCAGGACCTTGCGCTGCGCCGGCGACAGCTTGGGGACGACGCTGTCGCGACATGCCTTTGGCCAGCGATAGATGCGACGAGCGAGGAACGAGTCCGGAAAGTTGTCGCAAACGAGCTTCGCGGCGTCTTGCAGGTACGGCTTGCGATTGCGACCATCTTCACCGGGCGTCGCATCCAGTTCGATCAGCGCGAGCGCGGCGCGCCAGGTGATACCCACCCGTTTGGCCGCCGTATGCACCGTTTCGAACGCCTTGCCAGCATCCCCGTTCTCGCCTCG
The DNA here is from genome assembly GCA_963784655.1 of Vulcanimicrobiota bacterium. GTDB lineage: Bacteria > Vulcanimicrobiota > Vulcanimicrobiia > Vulcanimicrobiales > Vulcanimicrobiaceae > Vulcanimicrobium. The sequence goes on along the minus strand of CAWASO010000024.1, from coordinate 146,699 downwards.
AATGCGATGAACGAGACCGCGGACGAACGTCTCGAGAATCCACAGCCTCACGTCGTCGCGGAACAGCAGCGAGCGGTCGACTTCGGTGGTGAGCTCTTCGTAGCGATGCAGCGTGTGCACGGCGGCGAGCGGTTCGGTGACGGCCAGTATCTCGGCCAACAGGAGCAAACCGACGCGCGCCTCGTCCGGAGTCGCGTTCCAGTCGACGTTCTCGGCGACTTCGACTGCTTCGGCGGCGAACTCCGCGGCGACATCGACGTCGCCAAAGGCGGCCGATATTTGAGCGCGGTTCGCGAGCGACCAAACTCGCCAGGGCGGATTGGGCGCGAGGTTGTGCGAAAGCCGCGCGCGGTGATACGCGCCCTTCTTCTCCCCGTCGAAGGCGAACAGCCAGGCGTCCATCGCTTCGGTCACCATGCGGAACTCGTTGAGCGCGGGAGGCGGCTTCACGCCTTCGCCCGGCACGAGCCCGCCGCGGCTCGCCTCGGTGTGAGTTCCGGGAACCTTCGCCGACCGGAGCGTGACCTCGAGCGAAGCGATTTGAACGATGATACGGTGCAGAAGATCGGCGTCGCGCTCGCGGCACGTCTGATATTTCTCCAGCGCGGAGCGGAAGAGCTGCAGAGCGTCGTAAAAGTATTCGCGGGCCGCCGCGACGTAGCCGCGTAAGGTCGCGGCCCTGACCGAAATGACGTCGGCTTGCGCTGCCTCGGCGACCACGGCCAACTCGAGCGCCGCTCGGTAATCGCCCCCGAGCCAATGCGCGAACGCCGTCCAGTAGGCGATCTCCGCGCGAATCGTGCGGTGCGCGCCGGCGGTCAGCGCAGCCGCGTTGAGCTCGCCGAGCAGTGAGAGACCGCGCTCAACGGACAGGGAGCGCGTGACGGCAACCGAGTGGAGCATGCGTGCCGTGCACACTTCGTCGGCGCCGACGAAAGTGGAGAGAACGGGGCCCAGCAGTTCCACGACCTCTGCCGCGCGGTACAGCCGCAGCAGGACTCTCGAACGCAATAAGAGAGCCTCGCGCTGCTCGGACTCGCACGATGATACCGCGGCATCCAGTGCTTCCAGGCATGCCGAGAGATCATCGTCCAAATACGCTCTACGCGCCGCGATGAGAGGCGAGGGAGAGAGAACGGAAGGCTTCGGTTGCATACCCGAGTGCATCCTGGAGACGAGCAACGATGGCTCAACGCACGCGCATTGCGTGCGCGTTCACCGCTCGCTGTTCAAGCTCGCTGAGCCCGTCCTCCTCCCTCGGTGAAGGCTCTCGCGACTTAGCCTGGCCCACCTCCGTACGTGTTGTCGGCTGAGTACCCGGGTTGCGTTGCGGCCGGCCCGCCTCCGTACGTATTACTCGGAGCGAGGGCTCCAAGACCGAGTGCCATCAGCAGAACGGCGAAAAACAGTGGCGCGACAATCATTGAAAGGACACCCCTTTGTCAGTCGGATGTTCCAATTGGTACACCCGGCGGTATCCTAGCGCGTTTTCATGCAACAACCTACGTAGTTGAAGTGATTGGACAGTACGTACTATAACATTGAGTTAAGGTGTTAGTTTTTTCTGATTAGTCTAATTGATAGCAATACACATCAGCACGCTCGACGGCGCTGCGAATCTACGGCATGGTATTCCCGAAGCCTGATCGTTGGATCAATTCCAACGCTCGAGCGCGAGCGGCCGTGTCTCGTAAGAGACACGGTACGGCCGCCGCCGGTCGTCCTTGCGAGCCACGCTCGCCTACACCCGGGGACGATCGGCGGCGCAGCACCTCTCGTTCGCCTGGTACGCGCGCCTCACCAGAGCCGCGGCTGCGCTCCGCCGCGCGGGTTCACGCCGAGGTGCGCCAGCGCCGCGGGGGTCGTCTTGCGGCCCTGCGCGGTGCGCTGCACGAAGCCGATCTTCAGCAAGTACGGCTCCACCACGTCCTCGAGCGTCTCCACGTCTTCGGTCAGGGTCGCGGCGATCGCGTTGATGCCGACCGGGCCGCCGTCGTACTGGCGCGCTATCGTGTCGAGGTACGCGCGGTCGAGCCGGTCGAGGCCGCGGCCGTCGACGCCTTCGCGGCGCAGCGCTTCGTCCGCGACCGCTTCGGTGACGACGCCGTCGGCGCGCACCTCGGCGAAGTCGCGCACGCGCCGCAGCAGGCGGTTCGCGATGCGCGGCGTGCCGCGGCTGCGCTCGGCGATCGTGCGCGCGCCGTCGGGATCGACCGCGATGTCCAGCACGCGCGCGCTGCGCTCGACGATGCGCTGCAACTCCGCCGGCTCGTAGTATTCGAGGTGGTGCACGATGCCGAAGCGGTCGCGCAGCGGCGCCGAGAGCATCCCCGCGCGCGTCGTCGCGCCGATCAGCGTGAAGCGCTTGAGCGGGAGCTTGAGGGTCTTGGCGTACGCCCCGCGGTCGACCACGAAGTCGATCTGGAAGTCCTCCATCGCGGGGTAGAGGTACTCCTCGACCACCGTGCCGAGGCGGTGGATCTCGTCGATGAACAGCACGTCGCCGGTTTCCAGCGAGGTCAGGATGCCGACCAGGTCCTTGGGCTTCTCCAGGTCGGGCCCGAGGTCGGGCGCATCGTGCCGCCGGTCGCGCGCGCGATCAGGTTCGCCAGCGTGGTCTTGCCCAGGCCGGGCGGGCCCGAGAACAGCACGTGCTCGAGCGGCTCGGCGCGCCGGGTCGCGGCGTCGATCGCGATGCGCAGGTTCTCGACCACCTGCGTCTGGCCGACGTAGTCCTCGAACGTGCGCGGGCGCAGCGTCGCGCCGTAGACCTCGTCCTCGAGCGTCGCGTCGCTGCCGACGATGCGCGGCACCTCTTCTTCGTCCCCGCGCAGGAACGCCCCGACGTCGGCCGCGTCGCCGACCGACTCCGGCCCGACGACCTTCTTGCGCACCCCGTCGCTCACGCCCGCGCTCCGTTGCGCTGGCGGTAGATTTCGGCCAGCAGCGTCTCGGCGTCGTTCACCTGCGGGGCGCGTTCGAGCGTCTGGGCGATCATCGCCTCGGCCTCGCCGCGCTTGTAGGCGAGCTGGAGGAGCACCGCGAGCGCCTCGGTCGCGAACTCGGGCATCGGCGGCGCCTCGGGCAGCGCCGCGGCCGCGCGCTGCGGCGCGTCCTGGATCAGCAAGAAGCGCGTCACCTTGCCCTGCAGCTTGGCGACGATGTCGCGCGCCTTCTGCTGGCCGATCCCGGGCAGCTTCTTCAAGAACGCCTGGTCGTCGTTCTCGATCGCGGCGGCGATGCGCGCCATCGGCGCGGAGAACGCGCGCGCGGCGGACTTGGGCCCGATCGACGCCACCGACAGCAGCGCTTCGAAGAACTCCCGCTCGATCGCGTTGGAGAAGCCGAAGAACGTGAAGCGGCCGGCGTTGCCGTCGAGCGCGAAGCTGGGGTAGATCTCCAGCGTCACGTTCCCGCCGGTCGGCACCTTGGCCGCCACGCTGGGCGGCATGATCACGTCGTACGCCAGCCCGCCGACGTCGATGCGCACGACGTCGCCCGAGTGATCGATCACGTCGCCCTGGATGCGGGAGAACATCGCCTAGGACGCCATTGGCCTGAGCGGGTTCACGGAACGTGAACCACTCAGGCGAGGCGCGCGGGGCGCGAGCGGCGCTGGGGCATCACCACGCCCAGTTCGGCGAAGCGGTCCCGTTGTGCTTCCACGTTCGCGAAGGCGATCGCCAGCGCGAGCGCGTCGGAGACGTCCTTGGGCGAGGGCGCGGCGGCCAGGCCGAGCAGTTGGACGACCACCCCGGCGACCTGCTCCTTGCGGGCCGAGCCGCTGCCGGCCAGCGCGCGCTTCACCGCCGAGTGGGCGATGTCGCGCACCGGCACGCCGCTTTCGCCGGCGGCCAGCGCGATCACGCCGCGGGCGTGGCCCATCAGCACCGCGGTCTGCGGGTGCTCGTACGCCGTCCACAGCTCCTCGATCACCACGCAGTCGGGCCGGGTCGCGCGCAGCACCTCGATCATCCCGTCGTGGAGCTGGACCAGGCGCCGCTCCAGCGGCTCCTTGGGGCTGGGCTGCAGCACGCCGCCCTCGATCAGCCGCAGGCCGGCCGCGCCCACCTCGATCGCGCCGTAGCCAGTCGTGCGCAGACCGGGATCGACGCCCAGGATGCGGCGCGGCGTCACTGGCCGGCGGGGTGAACGGTGATGTTGACCGACTCGCCCGGGCGCAGGCTGGCGTCGGCTTCGGGTTCGGTCCGAACCACCTTGCCCTCGTCGCCCTCTTGGGTCTGCACGATGTTGCCGATCTGGTAGCCGGCGGCGATGAGCGCCGCCTTGGCGACATCGAGCGGCTGGCCCGCGACGTCGGGGACGGTGCCCGGGACGGCGACGATGATCGTCGCCTTGCTGCCCTTCTTGGCCTTGGTGCCGGCCGGGGGAGTCTGCGAGGTGACGTTCTGCGGCGCGTTCGCCGGCTCGACGTCGTAGGTCAGGCTCGGCGTGAAGCCCGCATCGCGCAGGGTTTTCTGCGCGCTGTCCGAGTCGGTGCCGACGACGTTGGGCACGGCGACCGCGGTCGAGCCGCTGCTGACCACGGCGGTCACCGTGCCGTTGGGCGCGATGGTGGCGCCGGGCTGCGGGTCCTGCGAGACGATCGTGTTGGCCGGGATGGTGTCGCTCTCGCTCTGCTGCCCGACGGTCAGCACCAGGCCGAGCGCCTTGAGCCGGGCCCGCGCGGCGTCGAGCGAGAGGCTGACGATGCTCGGCACGAGGATCGGCTTGACGCCCTGCGAGACGATCAGCGCGACCGTGCTGCCCTGGCGCACCGAAGCCCCGACGGCCGGCTTGACGTCGATCACCTGGCCGGCGGGAGCGGTGGCGCTGTACGTCTGCGTCACCTTGCTCTTGAGCTTGGCGTTCTGCAGCGCGCGCTGCGCGTCGGCGACGGAGTACGACCCGATGTCGGGCACCTGCACCTTGGGCAGACCGCTCGACACCACCAGCGCGATGACGCCGTCCTTGGCCAGCTTCGTGCCGGCCGCGGGGTCCTGGCGGATCACCCGGTCCGGGGCGACCTTGTCGCTGGGCTCCTGCGCGACCGTCGCGCGCAAGCCCAGCCGCGCGAGCTGCTGCTGGGCCTGGCTGGCGCTCTTGCCCTTGAGGTCGGGCGCGGCGATCGCCGCGCTCGCGCCGCCGCCGCCCGCGCTCGGCCCGCGGTTGAGCAGGAACCCCACCACGATGGCGACGGCCAGCAAGGCCGGGATCAGCAGCCAGCGCGGGTCGAAGCGGCGCTCGTGGTGGACCTCGACCACGTCGGCGCCCGTGCCGTCCCCGTTGCGGTGCGCGTCGTCGCGCGGGCGGTCGGGCGCGACCGACGGGCGCGGGGGCGGCTTGGGCGCGCTGACGGCGGAGAACCGCATCGTCGGCGCGTCGGCGAAGCTCGCATCGGGCGCGGCCGCGACGTGCGGGCGCTCGCGCGCCTCGCGCAGGGCGCTGGCCAGCTCGGTCGCCGAGGCGAAGCGCTCCTTGGGGTCCTTGCGCAGCAGGCGGGCCACGATCGCCGCGACCGCCGGGCTGACCCCGGCCGCCTTGGGATCGATCGGCGGGGCCGGCTCGGAGACGTGCTTGAGCGCGACCGCGACCGGGTTGTCGCCGCTGAACGGCAGCTTGCCGGTCAGCATCTGGTAGAGCACCACCCCGACCGAGTAGAGGTCGCTGCGCTCGTCGATGTCGTGGCCCTGGGCCTGCTCGGGCGAGATGTAGGACACGCTGCCCATCACCATCCCGGGCTGCGTCACGCCCAGGGTGTGCTCCGAAACGGCGCGGGCGATCCCGAAGTCGCTCAGCTTGACCACGTCGTCCTGGGTCACCAGGATGTTGGCCGGCTTGACGTCGCGGTGCATCAGGTTCTGGCGGTGCGCGTAGGCCAGGCCGCTGGCGATCTGGATCGCGTAGTCGACCGCGACCGGCTCGGGCAGCGCGCGGCCGTCGCGCAGCAGGTCGCCCAGGGTCGAGCCGTCGACCAGCTCCATCACGATGTAGTACGCGTGGTCCTCGCGCCCGAAGTCGTAGATGTTGACGATGTTGGGGTGCGAGAGCTTCGCCGCCGACTGCGCCTCGAACGAGAAGCGCTTGACGAAGTCGTCGTCGGACGAGAACTGGTCGCGCAGCACCTTGATCGCGACCCGCCGGCGCAGCAGCGTGTCGGTGCCGACGTAGACCAGCGCCATGCCGCCGTTACCGAGCGTGCCGTCGACGCGGTAGCGGTTGTTCAGAACCTGTTCTTGTCTCACGAAAGGCGCGCCGTCATGGTTCGCGGCTTAGCTTCGCGACCGGGCGAGCGCAACCCGCAAGGCGTCGCGGACGACGGGGGCGGCATACGTTCCACCGTACCCGACGTTCTCGATCACCACCGCGGCCACGACGCTGGGCGCCTCGGCCGGGGCGAAGCCGACGAACCACGCGTGCGAGCGGCCGTGCGGGTTGGTCGCGGTGCCGGTCTTGCCGGCCACCGTGACGCCCGGCAGCGCGGCGGCGGTGCCGGTCCCGCGCTTCACCACCGCGACCATCATGTCGCGCACGGCGTGCGCGGTGTCGGGCGAGATCGGCTGGGCGATCGTCTCGGGCTTGGTCGGGCTCAAGCTGCCGACGCGGCGGACCAGGTACGGGCGCGGGGTCGTGCCGTCGTGCGCGATCGTGGCCCCGACCAGCGCCATCCGCATCGGGGTCACCAGCAGGTCGGCCTGGCCGAACCCGAGCTGGGCCAGGATCCCGTCGTACACGTCTTTCTTGGCCGGGACGCGGTCGCGCGCCACCGGCAGGTCGAAGTCGACCGGCTTGCCCAGGCCCCACTTGGCGGCGTACTGGAACCAGGTGTCGACCCCGATCTTGAGCGCGATCTGGGCGAAGTCGACGTTCGAGCTCTTGGCGAACGCGCCGGTCAGGTCGGTGTAGCCGCCGATCTCGCCCTCGTCGTCGTGGATCGTGGCGTTGCCGATCGTGATGTAGCCGGGATCGTTATAGGTCGAGGCGAGCGTGGCGGAGCCGCCGTCGAGGGCGTCCGCGGCGGTGACGATCTTGAAGGTCGAGCCGGGCGGGTAGAGGCCGCCGGTCGAGCGGTCCAGCAGCGGCGAGGCGGGGTCGTGCAGCAGCGTCGTCCAGAGCGCGTCGAGCCGGTTGGGATCGTAGGCCGGCACGGACGCCAGGGCCAGCACGGCGCCGGTGCGGGCGTCGAGCACCACCCCGGCCGCGCGCGGGTAGCGCGCCAGGTCCGCCACCAGCGCGCGCTGGACGACGAGATCGAGCGTGGTGACGATGTCGGCGCCGCGCGGCGGGCCCTTCGCCCCGGCCACGATCTGGCGCAGCTGCGAGAGCGGGTCGACCGCGTCGGTGTGCGCGGTCAGCTCCGCGTCGAAGGCGTCTTCCAAGCCCGAGGTGCCGTAGCGCGAGCTGGCATAGCCGACCGCCTGCGCCAGCAGCGGGCCCTGCGGGTAGCTGCGCTTGGCGCCGTGCGAGACCGCCAGCGGGCTGCCGTCCGAGGCCAGGATCGTGCCCCGGCCGACCGCCAGCGCGGCGTGGCGCGGGTTGTGCGGGTCGGCCGCCAGCGCCGGGCCGCGCACGACCTGGAGCCAGAGCTGGCGCGCGGCGAGCAGCGCGAACAGGACGACGAAGAGCGCGCCCAGCCGCGCGATCGCGCGGTCGGTCAGGACGGCTCTCCCGGCTCGGGCTCGGGCGGGGGTTCGGGCGCGAGCTCGGGGGCGGCGGCGCGCTCGCGCAGCAGGGTGTAGCCGCCGCGGGTGCGGACCGCGAGGTGCGCGTGGTCGGGCTCGCCGGCCATCACCAGGTCGATCACCCGCCGGGCCAGCTCGTCGTCGAGCTCGTCGATGGCCAGGACCGGGTCGACCCCGATCTCGGCCAGCAGCGGTCCGGCGACGTACTCGGCCTTGGGCAGGGTCGCGAAGTGGTGCTCCTCGTATACGCCGTCGCGCCACGGGCCGCGCTTGCCGAACACGGTCGCGTGGTAGTCCCACGCGCACAGCCGGCGCTCGTTCCACACGAAGTGGTCGCGCACGCAGGTGCGGCGGCAGATCGCGCACTGGCCCAACGCCTCGGGCGGGTGCGTGAACCCGTCGAGCATGTCCTCGGGCACGTCGTCGGTGTTGAGCACGACGTCCTCGGTCAGCGCCTCGGGCACCGCCGCGCTCCAGCCGACCCGCAGCAGCAATTCGAGATCGCGCAGCGAGGTGACGAACGAGCGCTCGTCGGCGGGGTCGAAGGTCTGGTCGGTCCAGCCGGCCAGGTTGTCGGCGGCGATCCCGACCTTCTGCCAGGCTTCGCCCAGCACGACGCCGATCGGCGTCCACGCGATCGGGACGAGCCAGGCCGTCACCTGGTTGTTCACCGGCACGAGGCTGGAAGTGAAGGCGAGCGTGCTCGCGTTGCCTCCGAGCACGTACGCGCGCGGCTCGCTTGCACGGTCAGTCATACAGCGTGGTAGCTACGGGACCCGGCGGGTACGATCCCGCTGATATGAACGCCACACGACCGCTCTCGTTTCTCACCGGCGTCGCACTGCTCGGGCTCGGCAGCGCCCTGATCTCGCGCGGGTTCTCCGACGGCGACGGCGACGGCAACGGGGCCGCCGCCGGTCCCCGCAACAAGAACGCCGCCGTTCCGTACGGGCACGGCACGCGCATCGAAAAAGTCTTCACCATCACGCGCCCGGCGGACGAGCTGTACCGCGAGTGGCGCGACTTCGAAAACCTGCCGAACATCATGTCGCACCTGCGCGAGGTCGAGGTGCTCGACGAGCGCCGCTCGCGCTGGCACGCGCACGGCCCGGCCAAGACCAGCGCGAGCTGGGAAGCCGAGATCATCGTCGACGAGCCGGGCGAGCGCATCGCGTGGCGCTCGGTCGGCGGCAACGTGCCCAACGCCGGCTCGGTCTCGTTCGCGCCCGCCCCCGGCGACCGCGGCACCGAGTTGCGGGTCGAGATGGAATGGGCGCCCCCGGGCGGCCCGCTCGGCAAAACATTCGCCCACCTCTTCGCAGGCGGCGATCCCGGCTTGATCGTCGAGAGCGACCTGCGTCGCTTCAAATCGAAGATGGAAGCCGGCGACGTCGCCGTCAACGGAACGGACGTGAAATCGTGAGAGCAGTCACCTGGCAGGGCAACGGCAAGGTCCGCGTCGACAACGTCGACGAGCCCAAGATCCTCACCCCGCACGACGCGATCGTGCGCGTCACGTCGACCGCGATCTGCGGCTCCGACCTGCACATGTACAGCGGCTACATCCCGACCGTCGAGAAGGGCGACATCTTCGGCCACGAGTTCATGGGCGAGATCGTCGAGGTCGGCAGCGCCGTGACCAAGGTGAAGGTCGGCGACCGGGTGCTGGTGCCGTTCACGATCTCGTGCGGCAGCTGCTGGAACTGCAAGGCCGGCAAGACGTCGCTGTGCGACAACTCCAACCCCAACGCGTGGATGGCCGACGGCCTGCTGGGCTACACCTGCAGCGCGCTCTACGGCTACTCGCACGCGTTCGGCGGCTTCCCCGGCGGGCAGGCCGAGTACGTGCGGGTCGCGTGGCCCGACGTCAACTGCTTCAAAGTCCCCGAGGACATGGAGGACGAGCAGGTCCTGTTCCTGACCGACATCTTCCCGACCGGCTACCAAGCCGCGGAGCAGGCCGGCATCAAGCCGGGCGACGTGGTCGCGATCTGGGGCTGCGGTCCGGTCGGCTGGTTCACGATCAAGAGCGCGTACCTGCTGGGCGCGGAGCGCGTGATCGCGATCGACCGCATCCCCGACCGGCTCGAGCGCGCGCGCAAGGCCGGCGCGGACGTCATCAACTTCGACGAGGTCGACGTGGTGGAGACGCTCAAGAACGAGACCGGCGGGCGCGGCCCCGACGTCGCGATCGACTGCGTCGGGATGGAGGCGCACTCGATGGCGCCCGACGCGCTGATGGACAAGATGGAGCAGACGCTCAAGCTCTCGTTCGACCGCGCGCACGTCATCCGCCAGGCCATCTACGCCGTCGGCAAGGGCGGCACGGTGTCGGTGCCCGGCGTCTACGCGGGCTTCATCGACAAGTTCCCGATGGGCATCGTGGTCAACAAGGGCCTGACGATCCGCAGCGGCCAGACCCACGTCCACACCTACGTCAACCCGCTGATGGAGCGGATTCGCAAGGGCGAGATCGACCCGCGCCAGGTCATCACGCACCGCCTCCCGCTGGACTCGGCGACCGAGGCGTACCAGATGTTCGTCACCAAGACCGACAACTGCGAGAAGGTCGTTCTGAAGCCCGGCATGGCCGCGGCGTAACGGCCGCGCCGGCGCCAGCGAAAGGGCCGCGGCACGTGCCGCGGCCCTTTCTGCAGCCGGATGCTAGCGCTGGAGGGCCCGGTCGCGGACCTCGGGGACGAAATGGTCGCCGCGCAGGACCTGGACGTCCGAGATCAGGACGACCCCCGAGCGCCTGTCGAGGATCGGCAGCAGGGTATCGAGGATCGGGTCGATGTGCTCGAACGTCACGACCGTGACGAGCAGCACGAGGTCGTCCTCACGGATGCCGTGGTGCCCGAAGCCGGTGCAGCTCGGGATCATGGTGTAGCCGGTGGCGTGCGCTTCGAGGACGCGCCGCACCCGCTCGAGCTGGTCTCGCTCGAGCACGATCTCCAGGCGTTTCATGGTGTTCAAGACGCGTCGTCGCATGGCGGACCGTCCTCTGGGGAGCCGGGGCCGGTGGGACTTCGCTAGCGCAGCCTGGCCAGCCTCGCGCGGGCGTCGTCAGCCTGGGCCGGCGCGAAGCGGGGATCGAGCGCCAGGGCGCGCTCGAAGCGGCGCCGGGCTTCGGCGCCGTCGCCGTCGTGGGCGGCGATGACCCCGGCGTGGTACTGCATGGGCGCGCTCTCGGTGCCGTAGCGCAGCGCCTTGCGGCTCGCCGCGCGGGCCGACGTCCCAGCGGCCGGCGCGGGCGGCGGTCCAGGCCAGGGTGTCCTCGGTGTAGACGTCGTCGCGCGTGCGCAGCTCGCGTTGCGCGATCGCGTAGGCGTCGGCTAGGCGCAGGCCGTGGTCGGCTTCGTAGAGGGCGGTGAGGCGGTCGTTGACGCGCTGCGCCGAGGCGATCCGCTGCACGGCGAAGATCTCGTCCCGCGTGGCCGCCGCGGCCGCAGCGTCGCTGCTCGCGGCCTGCGCGTCGGCCAGCATGCCCGAGCACGTCGGGATTGGGCTGCAAGCGCGCGGCGTGCTGCGCCGCGGCGATAGCGTCGGCATTGCGGCCGTCGGCCAGGTTTACCCGCGCCAGGATGGTCAGCGCGCGCAGGTGGTCGGCGAAGAGCGCGAGCGCGTCGTTCGCGGCGCGCCGCGCGGCGTCGTGGTCGCCGGCGGCGAAGGCCAGCTCGGCGGCGCGGGCGTGGTACCAGGCGCGCCGCTCGGCGGGCGTGTCGTACATCGAGTCGGCCAGGCGCGTTGCGCGCTCGACGATCCGGCGTGCGTCGGCGAGGTGCCCGGTCTCTTCGTCGAAGCGAGCTTGGGTGAGAGCGAAGAGCGGGTCGTTCGGGTGCGCGGCGAGCGTCGCGCGGACCGCGCCGAGGTCGCCCAGCTCGAGGTCGATGCCCGCTTCGGCCGCGCTCAGGCCCGGATCGTCGCCGCGCCAGCGGCGGGCGTCGCGGACGGCTGATTTCGCCTCGTGGAAGCGGTGCAGCGTCACGAGCGCGTCGGCCAGGCTGAGGTCGCCGGCGACGTTGCCGCGCGGCAGCGCGGCCAGCGAGACGCGCGCCGCGTGCTCGGCGCGCAGCACGTCGCCCAGGTCGCCGCGCTCGCGATAGCGCTGCAGGTACTGGGTCGAGAGCATGCGCGGGGTGAGCATGTCCTGCGCGTTCTTGCCGGCGCGCGTCTCGAGAAACGCGATCGTGGAATCCCGCGCTTGCCAGTCTCGTTTGACGGGGGCGGGCGTCAGCGCGGCAACCGGATCGGCGGGAGCCGCCGCGGCGCCGCGCGCGCCCAGGTACGCCGGCCAGGCCGCGAGCGCGACGAACGCGCTCGCGACGAGGACCGCCGTGCCGGAGAGCCGCAGTTTAATGCGGCGCACCGACGTAGGGGAAGGTGGTCGAGGAGATGTTGTCCTTGGCGGCCTGCGACGGCACGTTGTCGGTCGTCAGACAGGGCACTTCCTTGTTGTCCTCGGGCACGACCTTGAGCGCCGCGAGGGTGTTGCCGAACACGGCGCCTAGCGAGATGTCGATCACGTCGTCGGTCAGCCCGCGGCCGCCGAACTTGCCGCCCGTCGCGCCGCCGGTCTCGACGCCGAGATAGCTGGCTTTGTCGGTGGTGTTCGAGAGGTCGGCGGTCACGACGTCGGGGATCAGGATCGTCTGCAGCGCCGCGGCGACCGTCGGCCGGCCGGCCACGCCGGTCGTGAACGAGCCGATCTCCTGGTAGAGCGTCTGCGAGGAGTAAGGCTGCGCGTAGGGCGAGGTGCGGTTGGTCGTGTCGTGGTTGTTGAACTGCTGGAACAGCTCTTTCACGGCCGGGCGCGCGAGGCGCTCGATCTGCTGGTACTGGCCCTGGCCGTTGCCCAGGCCGGGCACGGTCGTGTTGCTGGAGCCGCAGCTCGACGTGCCGAGCACGACGGCGTAGATCGCGGCGAACGCGATGAGTGACTGGCGCATGGTTCTCCTAGCTCCCGCTCGTGGTGCTGGTGGTCGCCCAGACGTGGATCTGCTGCGAGCCGCCCGCGGGGGCGATCAGCGCACGCGGAGCTTCGACGACGATGGACAGGACGTTGAAGTTGTTCGAGGAGAGGGCGTCGCTGGGCGTGCCCTGGAGGCAGTTCGCGAACGCACCGGACGGGCTGGGGAAATTGAACGACAGCGCCGTGCCGGCCGGAGCGGTCGAGCCGGGCGTCTTGGCGTTGCGGTCGGGCAGGAACTTGAAGAACGCGAAGAGGTCGAAGAAGAACGGATCGGCCCGCTGACCGACGAACACCTTCATACCGTTGGAGAGCGCCGGAGCGCTGGTCGCGTTGAACGGCACCGAGCCGGTCGTCGGCAGAGCGCTCGAGAGCGTGCCGGTCTGCGCGGGCGCGGCCGGACCGCTCACGTTGATGATCTGGCTCGTTCCGGCGCTGGTGGGCTGCACCTGGATGACCATGTCCTCGGCGGTAGCGCTGCCGTGCGCGATCTTGAACTGGTAGAGCACCGCGGGGTCGAGTGATTCGCCGGTGGTTTGCGCACCCGGAGCGAGCAGCGGATCGACGTCCATCTGCAGCACGACGTTGGCCGGGTTGTCGCCGGCCGGGTAAACGAACACGTCGGTGATGTCGGCCGTGTGGTGCGAAACGACCGTCGGCGAGTCTTGGTGGTCCGACCCGCGCACGGGAACGGCGTTGTACAACACCGCCGTGAGCACGAGCGCGCCAACGGCGAGCGCGCCGCCGAACGCTCCGGAGCGTGATGTCATGTGGCCTCTTTTCCGGTTGCAATTCGCCGCGGCGCCCGAAAAGAGCGCCCCGGCTTCAACCGCAGAACGGACGAACGCCGCCTACGGATTGATCCCATCGCACAAAAGACCGGGCCCCATGCGTTCCGTCCGCCCGCTTGGCCGCTTGTATGGCGAGTCCAGGCGGCGAGTCCGTTCGCGGCCTACATCGGCATGTGCATGGCGTGCGCGCCGTGGTCGGTGCTCTGGGCGGCGAACCAGCGGTGTAGCGCCGCGACCAGGCCCGGCTCCGCGCTGGCATAGCGGATGGAACCGCCGCCCGGCACGTCGGCATAGGTCACGTGGACGTTCTCGTAGCCGCGCTCGAGCTGGGCCAGGCCGGGCATGGCCATACCGTGGATCGCCGCCGGATCGGCGTAGTCCCCGTGTGCGAAGCGCCGCGCCTCCTCGCGCAGGTGGGCGCGGACCAGCCCGATCTGGCGCGCGTCGCGCGGGTTCTTGGCGACGACGCGCTGGAGACCGCCGTCCGGCAGATCGCGAAAGACGTGCAGCGTGCGGCGCTGGTCGAACGGCATCACGGACTGGCCCAGGTGCTCGACCTGCCGCTGGCGCGGCGTTTGCGCACCCGCCGGAGCGGCAACGGTCGCAAGCGCGGCGAGCGATCCGGCAAGCAGCGCGCACGCGACGGGCACGCGAACGAGAGCGAACATCGTCTCCTCATTCCTCCGGTGGAATGCAGCGCTCAGAACAGGCGCTTGGTGTCGATCAGGATCGTCACCGGTCCGTCGTTCACCAGCTCGACCGCCATGTCCGCGCCGAAGCTGCCGGTTGCAACTTGCAGCCCCGCCGACCGCAACTGCGCCGCGACGCGCTCGTAGAGCGCTTCCGCTCGCTCGCCGCGCGCCGCCGCAATGAACGACGGCCGGCGCCCTTTGCGCACGTCGCCCAGCAGGGTGAACTGCGAGACGACCAGCACCGCGCCGCCGACGTCGGCCAGGGCCAGGTTCATCGCGCCCGCCGCGTCGTCGAAGATGCGCAGGCCCGCGATCTTCTGCACTAGCGCGTCCGCGTCGGCCTCGCCGTCGTCGACGCTCACCCCGACGAGCGCGAGGAAGCCGCGCTCGATCGCGCCCACGGTCTCGCCCGCGACCGTCACCGAGGCACGCGTCACGCGCTGCACGACCGCCCGCACGCGCGCCTACCAGGCCGTCATCGCGCCGCGGAACAGCGCGTCGAGCTCTTCTTCACCGACCGGGCGCGGCGCGTTCGCCAGCAGCCGCTGCTGCGCGTACGCGCCGGCCACCAGCGCGCTCATGTCCTCCTCGCCGTAGCCGAGCGCGTGCAAACCATTGGGCATGCCGGTCGCGCGCATCAGCCGCGCCAGCGCGGCGGCCAGGGCCGCGCCGACCTCGTCGTCGTAGCGGGTCGCATCGGCGCCCAGCATCTCCGCCGCGCGGCGGTGCTTGTCGGGCGCGGCCGGCGCGGTGAATTTCGCCACGGCGGGCGCGCTGACGATCACCGACATGCCGTGCGGCACCATCGCATGGTCGGCGTCGTAGCCGGCCGGGCGAAACTCGTGCACCAGGCCCGCCACCGCGTAGGCCATGCCGTGCGGCACGTGCACGCCGGCGTTGCCGAAGCCGATCCCGGCCAGCGTCGCGGCGTACATCACCGCCTCGCGCGCCTCGTCGTCGGCCGCGTCGTGGACCGCGCGCTCCAGATAGATGCCCAGGAGCCGCAGCGCTTCGACGCAGGCCAGGTCGCTGTACGGGTTTGCGCCTTGCGAGAGCGGGCGCGCGAGCGGGCTCGCCGGGCGGGCGCGCTGCGTGTAGGGCTTGGCGGTGAACGACTCGAGCGCGTGGGCCAGCACGTCGAAGCCGCTCGAGGCGACGACCATCGCGGGCAGGGTGCGGGTCGCGTCCGGGATCGACGATGCCCAGCGTGGGGCGCAGCCGGCGCGAGGCGATCCCGGTCTTGACGTTGTGCGCCACGAAGTCGAAGATCGTGATCCCGGTGCACTCGCTGCCCGTGCCCGAGGTGGTCGGGCAGGCGATGTGCGGGGCGAGCGGGCCGGGCACCGGCGCGCCCTCGCCCAGCGGCTTGTTGACGTAGCGCTCGAACGGCGCCGGGTAGCTGGCGTAGAGGTTCGCCGCCTTGGCGGTGTCGATCGTCGAGCCGCCGCCGACCGAGACGTAGCCGTCCGCCCGGGCCTCCCGCGCGAACTCTGCCGCAGAGCGGAACGAGCCGTCCGTCGGCTCGATGCGCACTTCGGCGAACTCGGCCACCTCGACCCCGGCAGCGCGCAGCGACGCGCGCGCGCGCTCGACGAAGGCCGACCGCGCCAGGCGGGGGTCGGTGAAGAGCGCGACCCGGCGCAGGCCCAGGGCCGCGGCCTCCGGCGCCGACCTCGCCGATCGCGCCGCGCCCGAACTTCACCCGGGGCGCCTCGACCTCGAGGATGGTCTCGTGTTCGTGATCGGGCGGGACGGCGTGCATGACACACGGAAGTCCCGCTCGTGGCCGAGCCTATCCTCTCGACGCGCGACGTCGTCAAAGTCTACGCGGGCTTCACCGCGCTCGGCGGGGTCTCGATCGACATCGCTGAGCAGAGCGTCCACGCCGTGATCGGGCCGAACGGGGCCGGCAAGACCACCTTCTTCAACGTGCTGTCGGGCTTCGCGCCGGCCACCCGGGGCAGCGTCCGCTTCGCGGGCCAGGAGATCGCCGGGCTCGACCCGGCCGCGATCGCCCGGATGGGCATGGTGCGCAGCTTCCAGATCAACAGCGTCTTCCCGCACCTGACCGTGCTCGACAACGTGAAGATCGCGCTCCAGGCGCGCACCCCGCTCTCGCGCAAGCTGCTGGCCTCGCACCGGGTCACCGCGGTGCTCGACGACCCGGCCCGCGCGGCGCTCCACGCGGTCGGCCTGGACGACCAGCTCGACACGCTCGCGACCCACCTGCCCTACGGCAAGAAGCGCTCGCTGGAGCTGGCGATCGCGCTCTCGCAGGATCCCAAGGTGCTGCTGCTCGACGAGCCGACCGCCGGGATGGGCGTCGAGGACGTCGACCGCACCGTCGAGCTCGTCAAGCGCATCGCGCCGGGCCGCACGATCGTGCTGGTCGAGCACAACCTCAAGGTCGTCTCGACCCTGGCCGACCGGGTGACGGTCATGCAGCGCGGCAAGGAGCTGATCACCGGCAGCTACGACGAGGTGCGCAGCGACGCGCGCGTCGTGAGCGCCTATCTCGGCGGAGGCCATTAAACGATGCTGGAGCTGCGCGACGTCCACGCGTACTACGGCGAGTCGCACATCCTGCACGGCATGACGCTGAGCGTCGAGACCGGCGAGGTCGCGACGCTGGTCGGGCGCAACGGGGTCGGCAAGACCACCACGCTGCGCACGATCATGGGCATCCTGCCGGCGCGCCAGGGCACGGTCGCGCTCGACGGCGCGCCGCTGACCGGCCTGCCGTCCGACAAGATCGCCCGGCGCGGGCTGGGCTACGTGCCCGAGGAGCGCGGCATCCTCTCCACGCTGAGCGTCCAGGAGAACCTGATGCTGGCGCCGATCGTGGGCGACCGCGGCTGGACCGTCGAGCGCATCTTCGACGCCTTCCCCAACTTGAAGGAACGGGCCAAGGCCGGCGGCACGACGCTCTCGGGCGGCGAGCAGCAGATGCTCGCGATCGCCCGCGTGCTGCGCTCGGGCGCGCGCACCGTGCTGCTCGACGAGCCGACCGAAGGGCTCGCGCCGGTGATCGTCGAGCGCATCGGCGAGCTGATCCGCGCGATGAAGGCCGACGGCATCACGGTGCTGCTGGTCGAGCAGAACGTCCGCTTCGCGACCGGCGTCGCCGACCGCCACCACATCGTCGTCCACGGCAAGGTCGAGCAGACGCTCGCCAACGCCGACGTCATCGCGCGCGAGCGCGAGCTGCTCGACCTGCTCGGAGTCTAGACCTATGGCAAAGATCGCGGTGACCGGCTCCGCCGGGACCATCGGCACGCCCCTGTGCGCGGACCTCGCGCGCGACCACGAGGTGGTGCGCATCGACTTGCGCGACGCCGACGTGATCGCCGACGTGCGCGACCTCGCCGCGCTGACCCAAGCGTTCGCGGGCTGCGAGACGGTCGTGCACCTGGCCGGCTTCCCCAGCCTGGAGTCGCCCTGGGAAGAGGTGCACGAGACCGACATCGGCGGCACCTACAACGCCTTCGAAGCGGCCCGGCGCGCGGGCGTCAAGCGGCTGATCTTCGCCAGCTCCAACCACGCGGTCGGGCGCTACGAGGTCGACAACCTGCCCGCGATCTACGAGCCGGGCTTCGGCCTGGTCGTGCGCACGGACGCCGAGTACCGGCCCGACTCGCTCTACGGGGTGTGGAAGGTGTTCGGCGAGGCGCTCGGGCGCTACTACAGCGACGCGTTCGGCCTGCAGGTGACCTGCGTGCGGATCGGCTCGATGACCAAGGCCGACGACCCGCGCGACGAGAGCGTGCGCCAGAGCTCGGGCTGGCTGCCGCTGAACGACGAGCAGAAGTTCGCGCGCTACGCGGCGACGTTCATGTCGCAGCGCGACTTCGCCCGGCTGGTGCGCTGCATCGTCGCCAAGGACGTGCCGTTCGCGATCGTCTACGGCGTGGGCGACAACGCGACGCGCTTCTGGGACCTCGAGCCCGGGCGGGCGATCTTCGGCTTCTGGCCCCAGGACGGTACCGGCCGCTAAAGCTTTGGTACGATGGTACCGATTGGCTGAGAGGGCGAATTCGGGCGGTTCGGCGGGTGGCGAACGGAAATCCGACTCGCGGGGTGGAGAGCCAGGAGGACCATGCTGAACGTACTCGAGCCGGCTTCGTCTGATACGTCGGCCCAGATCGTCGCTTTCGTCGAGCGGCTGGTTCACGACCGGCCGCTGGACCTCACCGCGCGGCTCACGCTGCCCGATGATGCGTCCGCCGAGGATCGCGCGCTGGCCGCCTGCATCAACGCGCTGATCGAGCGTTTTCACGACGACGTGCGGGCCGTCTCCCAGGCCGTCGGGGCCTCGGCGATCCAGAACCGCAAGCAGCGCGTCGCCGCGCGCATCTCAGCCCAGGCCCGCTCGCGCCGCGACCGCACCGCCGAGATCGACGTCGCCATCCGCGAGGGCGTGCAGGGCGCGCACGCGGTCGCCAGCGCCGCGGCCGGCAACCGGGAGCTGATCGACGAGCTGGCGACCCGCTCGCGCACCGCGTTCGATCTGGTCCAGGCCTCGATGACGCGGCTGGGCACGCTGGCCGAGGGCATCGCGGAGAGCCGCGGCGCGATCGCCGGCCTGGTCACCAACACCCACGCGATCGAGCGCGTGCTCGACGTGATCGACGACGTCTCGCAGGCCACCACGCTGCTGGGCATCAACGCCGCGATCGAGGCCGCCCACGCCGGCGACGCCGGGCGCGGCTTCACCGTCGTCGCGAGCGAGATCCGCAAGCTCGCCGCCTCGACCAAGAAATCCGCCGGCGAGATCGCCGCCAGCCTGCGCGCGGTGACCAAAGCGGTCGAGACGGCGCAGGAGCTGGCCGACCGCAACGCGCGCGAATCGGGCCTGATCGCCGAGGACGCGGGCCGCGTCCTGACCGACCTCGCGGGCACCTCGACCGCCATCGCCGCCTCGTCCGAACGGACCTCCGAGATCGCCGCGGCGTCCGAGGAGCAGGTCGCCGCGCTGCAGCAGATCGCAGGCGAGGTCGGCGCCGTGCGCGCCGACGCCGAAGAAGCGTTCCGCGACGCCGAGGAGCACGCCGAGGTCCACGTCGACGACCTGGAGCGCAACGTCGCGCGCGTGGTCGAGAGCTACTACCTCGACAACGAGTCCAGCCGCATCCGGGCCTACGTCACCACCCACGCGCAAGAGCTCGAGGACGCGATGGAGGCCGCGCTCGCCGCCGGCCGCCTGACCCCGCGCGACCTGCTCGACCCGCACTACGAAGAGCTGACCGGAGCCGGCATCCGCCGCCTGAGCGGGCTGTTCGACGTCAGCCGAGCCAACCCCAAGGGCTTCGACCCGCCCAAGTACCGCACGCGCGCCTGCGACGTGCTCGACGACGAGGTCGTGCGGATCCTCGACCGCTACGGCGCCGATCCGCGCCTGGCGTACCTGGGCGTCATGGACCTGCAGGGCTTCCTGTTCATGCACGGCGCGCAGTTCCGCAAGGACATCACCGGCGACGTCGGGCGCGACAACGCGGGCAACCGCACGAAGCGCTTCTTCGACGCGCCCGAGCTGCACCACATCGTGCGCGGCTCGCTCACCGGCGCCGACAACATCCCGCCCGCCGCCAAGCGGAGCGCGTTCGTCGCGGCCCGGGTCGACCTGCGCCGCCCGGCCGGTCCGCGGCCGTCCACGATCCGCAGCTACGCCAGCGACACCGGCGTGGTCACGACCCTGATCGGGACCAACCTCTACGTGCGCGGCGAGCTGTACGGCTCGATGATCGGCGCGCTGGTCACCGGCATCTCGGCCTACTGACGCTTCGAGCGCGGGGCGAGCAACTCGCCCACGATGCCGCGCCGGAAGAGCAGCACGCACAGCGCGAAGATCGCGCCCATCACGAGGTTGGTCTCCTGGCCGATGGCGGTCTTGGAGACGAAGTAGTCGAGCGACTCGAACAGGCCCGCGCCGACGATCGGCCCGACGATCGTGCCGACCCCGCCCAGCACCGTCATCATGACGACCTTGCCCGAGGTGTGCCAGTCGACCATGTCCAGCCCGGCTAGGCGGTTGCCCAGCGCGTAGAGCGCGCCCGAGAAGCCGGCCAGCCCGCCCGCGATGGTGAACACCGCGAGCTTGTAGCGGTCGACCCGGTAGCCCAGCGCGATCGCGCGCGGTTCGTTCTCGCGCATGGCCTGCAGCACCGAGCCGAACGGCGAGCGGACCAGCCGCAGCGCGAACCACACCCCCAGCGCGACCAGCCCGAGCACCAGGTAGTAGAAGCCGCGGTCGCTCTCGAGCGGCAGGCCGAACAGCGTGCCGCGGCCGCCCAGCGGCAGGCCGTTCTCGCCCCCGGTCAGGTCGACGAGCTGGAACGCGCTGAAGTACTGGATCTGCGCCACGCCCAGCGTGATCATGGCGAAGTAGATCCCCGAGCGGCGCACCGCGATCGCGCCGACGATCGCCGCCAGCACCACGGCGTAGGCCACGCCGGCGACGATCGCCAGCGCGACGTCGACGTGCGCGCGCGCCAGCAGGATCGCGGCGACGTACCCGCCGCCGCCCCAGAACAGCGCTTGCCCGAACGAGAGCAGGCCGACGTAGCCGAACAGCAGGTCCAGCGAGACGGCGAACAAGCCGAAGCAGATCAGGTCGATCGCGACGACCGGGTAGACGAACCACGGCAGGGCGAGGCCGACGACGACCAGCACCGCCATGACGATCAGCTGGCGGCGGTTCATCGGGCGCTCTCGGGCTTGCCGAACAGGCCGGCCGGGCGCCACACGATCACGATCACCATCACGATGAAGATCAGCGTGGTGGAGATCGGCGGGAACACGACCGCGCCGATCGTCTGCAGCAGGCCCAGCGCGAAGCCGGCGACGATCGAGCCGACGATCGAGCCCAGCCCGCCGATCACCACGATCGCGAAGGTGTAGATGATCACCGCGTCGCCCATCGTCGGCTGGACGTTGGTGGTCGGCGCGGCCAGCACGCCGGCCAGCGCGGCGAGCGCGACGCCGACCCCGAAGGTCGCCGTCACCAGCCGCCGCGTGTCGATGCCTAGCGCGCGGACGAGAACCGGGTTCTCGGTCGCGGCGCGGATGCGCGCCCCGACCGGCGTGCGCTCGACGACGAACCAGGCCACCGCGCAGACCGCCAGCGAGACCAGGATCACGAACAGCTTGTAGCTCGGGTAGAGGGTGAAGCCGAGGTTCGTCGCGCCCGAGAGCGCGTCGGGGGTCGAGTACGGCGAGCCGAGCGGCCCGGCGATCAGCCGCATCAAGTCTTCGATGACCAGCACCAGCGCGAAGGTCAGCAGCAGGTTGTAGATCGGGTCGAGCCCGTAGAGGCGGCGCAGCAGCGTCGTCTCGAGCAGCACGCCGAACAGCCCGACCACCAGCGGCGCGGCGATCAGCGCGACGAAGAACGGCAGGTGGAAGAGCTGCGCGCCGTAGTACGTCGCGAACGCCCCCAGCATGAACATCGCGCCGTGCGCGAAGTTCACCACCCGCAGCATCCCGAAGATCACCGACAGGCCCAGCGCGAGCAGCGCGTAGAACGCGCCGCTCGCGAGCCCGTTGAAGATCTGGGTGAGGACGTAGTCCGGGCTCAGACCGCTACCAGTCCTTCTTGCACAGGGACTGCGACTCGGGCCGGAACGCGCGGCCCGGCGGGATCGTCTGGACCAGCTTGAACCACGCGTGCGGTTCCTTGATCTGGGACTGCGCCAGCACGTCGACGACGTACATGTCGTGCGTCACGCGGTGGTCGCGCGCGCGCCACTCGCCGCCGTGGGCGTAGAAGTCGTTGAACTGCCGGCCGTCGAGATACTTCACCACCTTGTCGGGGTCGACCGAGCCGACCGCCTTGACCGCGTTGAGCCACTGCGTCGTGGCCGAGTAGTCCGCGGCCTGGATGTCGGTCGGGCGCTTGCCGCCGTTGCGCTTGGACCAGCGGTCGGCCCACGCGCGCGCCGCCTTGTCCTGGTTCCAGTACCAGGACGTCGTGATGCGCGAGCCCTCGAAGACCTGCGGCAGCGCGTCGACGTCGGACAGGAACAGCAGGCCGACCGCGATCTTCATCTGCTTGTCCAGGCCGAACTGCTTGGCCGCCTTCATGCTGTTGACCGTGTCGGCGCCCGCGTTGAGCAGGCCCAGCACGTCGGGCTTGGCGTTCTTGGCGGCCAGCATGTACGACGAGAAGTCCGTCGTGCCCAGCGGCATCGTGTCCTCGTGGATGAACTCGCCGCCCTTGCCCTTCACCGCGTCGGTGAAGTCGGCCAGCATCGATTTGCCGAACGCGTAGTTGGGCACGATGCCGTACCACTTCTTGCCCCCGCTCGCGGCGATGTTGGTGCCGGTCGAGTGGGCCAGCGCGTAAGTGTCGTACGCATAGTGGTAGGTGTACTTGTTGCAGTTCTCGTTGGTGATCGCGGAGGTGCCGCCGCCGGTCACGATGGCCAGCTTGTGCTTCTCCTTGGCCACCCCGGCGACCGCGATCGCGGTGCCCGAGTTGGTCATGTCCAGCGCCAGCTCGGCGCCCGAGTCGAACTCCTCGCGCGCCTTGGTGGCGGCCTCGGGGCCCTGGTTGCGGTGGTCGACCGCGTCGACGACGATCGGGCGGCCGAGGACCTTCCCGCCGAAGTCCTCCACCGCCATCTTGGTCGCGTCGACCGCGCCTTGGCCCGCCAGCGCGGCGTAGACGCCGCTCATGTCGGTGATGACCGCGATCTTGACCGGGCCTGAGTCGGCGGCGCCGACGGGCGACGAAGCGAACGAGCTGCAGAGCAGCGCGCCCGCCAATGCCGCCGGAATGGAACGAGGAATACGCATCGGGACCAACCTCTTGGGCGGGTGGCGAGAGTTGCGCCGACGTTTCGCCGTCGAGGAACATTTCCTCCGCCGCTCCCGAACGATTCGTGGGAACCATGACACGGTGACGCGTCCCATCGAAGACTACGCTCTGATCGGCGACACCCATACCGCGGCCCTGGTGAGCCGCGACGGGTCGATCGACTGGCTCTGCCTGCCGCGCTTCGACAGCGGAGCCTGCTTCGCGGCGCTGGTCGGCGACGAGGACAACGGCTCGTGGCGGCTCGCGCCGCGCGATCCGGTGACGAGCACGCGCCGGGCCTACCGCACCGACAGCATGGTGGTCGAGACGGTCCACGAGGTGGCCGGCGGCCGGGTGCGCGTGGTCGACGCGATGCTGCCGGGCAGCGAGACGCCGCGCCTGGTGCGGCTGGTGGTCGGCGAGGCGGGCCGGGTCGCCATGCGCTCGACCGTCAAGATTCGGTTCGACTACGGCCAGGTCGTGCCGTGGGTGCGCAGCGCCTCGGCCGCGGTGGTCGCGGTTGCCGGCCCGGACGCGGCCGCCTTCTACGCCGACGTCCCGCTGCGCGGCGAGGACCTCGCCACGGTGGCCGAGTTCGAGGTCGGCGCGGGCGAGCGGGTCAGCTTCGAGCTGGCCTATTTCCCCTCGTACGAGGAACAGCCGGGACCCTCCGACGTCCTGACCGCGCTGCGCCGGACCGACGTGTTCTGGCGCGAGTGGGCCCGCACGTGCCGCTACGAGGGCCCCTGGCGCGACGCGGTGGTGCGCTCGCTGCTGACCCTCAAGGCGCTGACCGCGGTCAAGACGGGCGCCGTGCTGGCCGCCCCGACGACCTCGCTGCCCGAGAAGATCGGCGGCGTGCGCAACTGGGACTACCGCTACTGCTGGCTGCGCGACGCCACGTTCGTCCTGGTCGCGCTGCTCAACGCGGGCTACGAGGAAGAGGCCTTCGCCTGGCGGGCCTGGCTGCTGCGCGCGGTCGCGGGCAACCCCCAGCAACTGCAGATCCTCTACGGCCTGCGGGGCGAGCGGCGCCTGCCGGAGTTCGAGGCGGACTGGCTGGACGGCTACGCCGGCTCGCGCCCGGTGCGGATCGGCAACGCCGCCGCCGAGCAGCTCCAGCTCGACGTGTACGGCGAGGTCGTGGACGTCATGTTCCAGGCCCACAAGGCGGGCCTGGCGCCCGACGCCCAGGAGTGGGACCTCTCGCAAGCGGTGATCGAGGCGGTCGAGCAGCGCTGGCGCGAGCCCGACCGCGGCCTCTGGGAGGTGCGCGGCCCGGCCCGCCATTTCGTGCACTCCAAGGTGCTGGCGTGGGTCGCGCTCGACCGCGGCGTGAAGGCGGTCGAGGAGTTCGGGCTGGCGGGCCCGGTCGAGCGCTGGCGCGCGCTGCGCGACACCATCCACGCCGAAGTCTGCGCCCAGGGCTACGATCCTACGCGAGAGACGTTCACCCAGTCCTACGGGTCGCTCGAGCTCGACGCCGCGACGCTGCTGATCCCGCTGGTCGGCTTCCTGCCGCCGGACGATCCGCGCGTGCGCGGCACGGTCGCGGCGGTCGAGCGCGAGCTGCTCGAGGACGGCTTCGTGCGCCGCTACACCCAGCCGACTGCCGACACCGACGGGCTGCCGCCGGGCGAGGGCGCGTTCTACGCCTGCGCGTTCTGGCTGGCCGACAACTACGTGCTGCAAAACCGCTACGACGACGCGCGAGCGCTGTTCGAGCGGCTGCTGAGCACCGCCAACGACGTCGGGCTGCTGGCCGAGGAGTACGACGTGCGGGAAGGACGGCTGGTCGGCAATTTCCCGCAGGCCTTCTCGCACGTCGGCCTGGTCAACACCGCCTACAACCTCGCCCACGCGCTCAAGCCGGCCGAGCAGCGCCCCAGCACCGAGCCGATGCCGGCGCAGGAAGCGTCGGCGTAGCGAGCCGCTCAGGTTTCCTGGCGCAGCTCGGCCAGCCAGAACCCCTTGCGCTCGAGCTGCAGCGGCAGGCCGCGGCGCAGCGCGCCGGCGTCGATGCGGCCTTCGTCGACCCACGCCCCGCGCAGGCTGTTGAAGGTGCGCAGCGCGTACGAGCCGCTGATCTCGTCTTCGATGCGCAGCGCGGTGGACACGGTGCGCTCGACGGTGTTGCCGACGAACAGCACGAGGTCGTCGGCCTGGCGCAGGCCCAGCGCGCTCGCGGCGTGGCCCGAGGTGCGCAGCGACCCGCTGATGTCGTCGCGGTAGACGATATACGGCGCCGACTGGTGGAACGCGAAGTTGGAGTACATCCGCAGTTCGGGCGTGCGCGCGACGAACCAGGTGAGGTTCTCACCGCGGTACGGCAAGTTCTGGACGCCCAGCCACTTCCAATCGGGCGCCAGGCGCGGCGTGACGCTCGGCGTCCCAGCCGACAGGTCCAGCCCCGCGACGCCCTCGATCGCGGCCCAGAGATAGCGCGGCGGGAACCACGGCGAGAGCATCATGCCTTGGTTGGCCAGCGTCTCGCCGTGCAGCCACTCCGAGAACTGGCCCGGCACGGTATTGTTGCGGCGCGGGTCGCGCGAGTAGTGCCGAAAGCTCGCCGCCAGCGCGTAGGCCATGAACTCCGCGTTGAAACGGGCGGCCGCGAACGCGTACCAGAACGAGACGCCGACCCAGACCCCGCCCAGCAGCCCGTAGCCGTGCGTCGGGCCGTACTCGGGCGCATCGCGCGGGACGGTTCGGATGCCGGCCTCGGTCCAGAAGTCTTCGCCGCTGAGCCGGCTGACGATCCGCGCCGCCGTGTCGTCGTCGGCGACGCCGAACATCACGGGGAAGACGAGGTCGGAGGTGATGTCGCTGCGCGGCTGACCGCCGACCTCGATGTTGAGATAGTACAGCCCGTTGGCGGGGTTGTAGAGGTGCTCGTTGATCGCGGCCTTGAGCTCGCCGGCATGCTGGGCGAACGCGGCGCTCTCGGCGTGCTCGCCCAGCACGCGCGCCATGTGGCCGACGGTAGCGAGGGCCGCATAGCACTCCGAGTTGAGCTCGGTGGTCGCGCCGGACAGCCGGTAATCGTCGATGACGTTGCGCCAGCCGACGATGCCCCAGTCCTGGGTCTTGGTCGACGTGCACCACACCAGCCCTTGGTCGTTGCGCTGCGAGAGCAGAAAGCGGCCGGCTTTGAGCGCGGCGGGGTAGACGCGCTCGAGAAAGCCGCGGTCGCCGGTCGTGTTGTAGTGGTGCCACAGCGCCAGAACCAAGAGCGGCGTGTTGTCGTTGACGTTGAGGTCGTAGTCGGCCGTCTTGCCGTTGCGGACGTCGTAGTACTCGACGATCATCCCGGACGGCTCTTGCCGCTCGACGTAGCCGAGCAGCGACGCGCGCGCGAACTCCGGCCGCAGGTAGTCCGCCCCGAACGCGAACCAGGCCGTGTCGCGCCCGACGCTGTTGTTCGAGCGGGTCGGGTCGTTGACGAACGACCAGCCGGTCGGGGCGAACAGCATCGTGCGCAGCATGTTGGCTTTGGCCCACAGCACGCCGCGGTTGACTTCCGCGTCCGGCGTCATGACGACCGAGCGGCCCAGCGCCGTCGCGTAGTGCGCTCGCGTGCGCGCCAGCGCGTCCGCGGCCGACGGGCACGCCCGCAGGGTCTGCTCGGCCGCCTCGCGGCCTTGGGTCGAGAAGGTCAGCGTGTACGCGATTCGGGTGCTTGCGCCGGGCGCCAGCGTGCTGCTCGAGTGGAACACCCCCAGCGGGTCCGCCGGCGGCGTGCCGGTCGCGTTCGCCAGCGCGCCCGGGCAGCGCTGCGCGATCGCCTTGGCATGGTCGAGCGTCGACTCGTAGCTCGCCGGTTCGGCGTCGATCGCGAAGACCCGGACGTGAGCGGGGTTCGTGCGGGTGTTCCAGGCCGTGAAGGCGTGCGCGCGCGCATCGTACGCGACCACCGTGTCGTGCGGCAGGTCGCCGCGCAGCTGGCAGAACGCGTACGTCCCGACCTGCACCTCTTCGTCACCCTCGTTGCGCAGCTCGAGCACGTAGTACGCCGCCGGCGGGTCGACCCGGTCGCCGTCGGGCTCGCCGCTGAGCACGAACAGCGTCTCGTGCACGGCAACGCCGTTGGTCAAGCGGAAGTGGTGCTCTTGCGACGCGGGGTGGAGCGTGAAGGTCCCGGGCAGCGCGTCGAGCTGGCTGCCGGTGCGCTCGTCCCAGTGGTGCAGCACGAGCGTCCCCAGCAGCACCTCGCCGGCGTCGATCGAGTAGACCTTCTCGATCGCGCCGGTGGCCTTGATCACCATGCACAGCTTGGGGCCGCCCAGCGTGCTGCCGGCCGCCATCTCCGTGTCGGGGACGGCATAGATGCCGACCCGCTCGCCGGTCCCCGACTCCGTCGCCACCGCCTAGAGGCTGCCGGCCTGGCGCATCATGCCCCCGTCGATCGCGTAGGTCGACCCGGTGATGTACGCCGCTTCGTCCGAGGCGAGGAACGCGCAGAGCTGGGCCACCTCCTGCGGCTTGCCCATGCGGCCCAGCGGAATCTCCGCCAGCAGCGTCTTCATCTTCTCCGGGTCCCGCATCGACTGGGCGTTGATCGGCGTCTCGATCGCGCCGGGCGCGATGTTGTTGACCGTGATCCCGTGCGGCGCGAGCTCGACCGCGATCGTGCGCATCAGCATCCGCAGCCCGCCCTTCGCCGCGCAGTACGGGCCGTTGGTGATCATCGGGATGTCCTCGTGCACCGACGAGATGTTGACGATGCGCCCGCCGCCGCCTTGCGCGATCATCTGCTTGGCCGCGCGCCGGCAGCACAGGAACGGCCCGGTGAGGTTGATCGCGATCACCTTGTGCCAGTAGTCCAGCGGCGTCTCGACGAACGGGTACTCGTGCTCGATGCCGGCGTTGTTGACGAAGACGTCGAGCCGGCCGAAGGTCGCGACCGTGTGCTCCACCAGCATGTCGACCTGGTTCTCGTCGCTCACGTCCGCGGCGACCGCGACGGCCTTGCCGCCGATCGTTTCGAGCGCTTTGGCGAGCTCGTCGGCTTCGCCGCTCGCACCGACGTAGTCGATCACCACGCTCGCGCCGTCGCGGACGAGCTGGGAGGCGATCGCCCGGCCGATGCCGGTGGCGGCGCCGGTGACCACGGCGACTTTGCCTTGCAGGTTGCTGCTCATCGTATGCTCGCGATGTCCTCGGGAAACGGGAGGGAGAGGGTCCAGTCCAGCGCGACGCGCGTCTTGCGGGCCGCGCCGGGCAGCCGCCAGAGATAGTACCCGCGCCACAGCAGCCAGGCCGCAAAGCCCGCCAGCATGCGGCCGCCGGGAAGCTCGGCGAGCCCTTCACGAGCCCCGAGCGATGCCATCATGCCCTTGTTCCGGTAGCGGAACGGTCGCGTGCTCCGGCCGCGCAGCACCGCGTCGATGTTGCGCGCCAGCAGCGCCCCTTCACGGACCGCGGCCTGGGCCGTCTGCGGGTACCAGCCGCCGCCGGGTTTGGGGACGGAGGCGCAGTCGCCCAGCGCCCACACCCCGGGCCGGCCCGCGACGGAGAAATCCGCGTTCGTTTGAATCGCATGGTGCTCGGAGTGCGGCAGGTCCAGGTTCTCGACCAGCTCGGGAACGCGCACGCCGGCGCTCCAGACCACGGTCTTGGATTCGAATCGCCGGCCCGATTTGAGCGTCAGGCCGCCGGCGTCGACCGACGCCACCTCATCGCCGAGCACGATCTCGATCCCGCGTTCGGCCAGCATCGCCTGCGCGCGGCTGCCGAAGCGCGCGGGAAGCTGCTCGAGGATGCGAGCGCCGCCCGCGACGAGGACCACCCGCAGCGAGTCGGCAGCGAGGACGCGGTACTCGCGCGCGGCGGCGCGCAGGTAGGCCAACAGCTCGCCGGCGGCCTCGACGCCGGTGAACCCACCGCCCACGACCGCCACGGTCAGCAGCCGCCCGCGCTCGGCGTCGTCCCGGCTCACCGCGGCCGCTTCGAGAGAACGGATCAGCTGATCGCGCAGGCGGATCGCGTCGGCGAGCGTCTTGAGGCCGAACGTGTGCGCTTGCGCGCCGGGAATGCCGTGGGTCGAGCTGACCGCGCCCAGCGCGATGACGAGCTGGTCGTAGCCGAGTCTGGGTCGTCTCGCCGGTGACCGGATGGCGCGTCGCGACGGATCGCGCGCCGAAGTCGACGCCTTCGACCTCACCCAGCACGAAGGTGGCGCCGGGCACGGCGTTGCGGAACGGCTCGGCGATGTGGCGCGGTTCGATCGAGCCGCTCGCGACCTCGGGCAGCATCGGCGTGAAGAGCGCGTAGTTCTCGCGGTTGACCGCGGTCAGATCGAGGTCGGACGCGGCGGTGCCGAGAGCCTGCGCGCGACGGTTAGCCCGGCGAAGCCGGTGCCCAGGATGACGACGCGCGCGCTCACGGGTACGAGCTCCGATCATGTGGACCTTTGGAATCAGCGAGTGCACGACCTGGCCGTGGTCGTTCGCCGACGATCTCGCCCGCTACGACGGTCTGGGCGCACGCGCGATCGAGCTCTGGGAGTTCAAGCTCGAACACGACCCCGGCAAGCGCCGGGCGCAGCTCGAAGCGGCGCGCGAGCGCTACGCCGTCTCGTCGTTCCAGGCCGACGTTCACTCGCTGCTGCCGACCCGCATGAAGCCCGACCCGGCCGACCCGAGCGCGCGGCGCGACGCGTTCGTGCGCACGCTCGACGCGGTGGCGCCGCTGTTGCCCGGGACGGTGTTCGTGCTCAACACGGGCGCCGCGCCGAACGGCGACGTCCAGCGCGCCTTCGAGACCACGGTCGCGGCGTACCGCGATTTGGCCCGGCACGCCGCCGACGCGGGCGTGCGGCTCGCGCTCGAGCCGCTCCACCCCTTGCAGATGAACGAGGACACGTTCGCCTGGAACCTCGAGGACGCGCTCGACATCTGCGCCGCGGTGGGCCACGAGGCGCTCGGCATCTGCGCCGACGCGTGGAACCTCGCCGGTCAGCACGACCTGCGCGCGCGCCTGGCCCGCTGCGCGGACCGCATCTTCGTCGCGCAGGTTTCGGATTACCGGCGGCCGCGCTCGTATCTGGACCGCGTGCCGCTCGGCGACGGTGATCTCGACCTGAGCCCGTTTCTCGACGGGCTGCGAGACGCCGGCTTCGCCGGCCCGATCGTCTTCGAGCTGTTCTCCAAAGACGTGCCCGACTCGTTCTACGATACGGACATGGCGGCCGGCATCGGCCGGACCCGCGACGCGCTCAGCCATTACTACGGCGCACCGCCCGGCTGAGCGCGAAGCCGCCCAGCAGCGCCAGCCCGCCGAGCGCGAGCGCCGCGTCGCGCCGCCCGCGCGTGCGCTGCGCGGGCACGGCCGGCATCGCGGCGAACTCCGGAAACGCGCCGGGCGGGCCGTCGGGGCCGTGCTTCAGCGCCAGCCAGATGACGTCGGCCAGGTGCAGGCCCTGGCGGTCGGTGGTCTGCGCCATCTGCTCGCGGCACGAGAAGCCGTCGCCGATGATGATCGCGTCCGGCGCGGTCGCGCGGACCTTGGGCAAGAACGCGAGCTCGCCGACCGCGATCGAGACGTCGTAGTGCTCGCCCGCCTCGAACCCGAACGCGCCCGCCATCCCGCAGCAGCCGTCGTCCGGCTCGTCCAGCTCGACGCCCAGCTTGCGCAGCACGCCGCGCGTGCCGTCCATCCCGAGCACGGACTTGTGGTGGCAGTGCACGTGCAGCACCACCTTGCGGTGCAGCTGGGGCGGCGTCCAGCGCTCGTCGGCGTTCAAGAAGTCACCGAGCATCATGGTCTGCTCGCTCAGCCGGCGGGCGTCGTGGTCGCCCGGAAACAGGTTGAGCAGCTCGTCCTTGAACACGCTCATGCACGACGGCTCGAGCCCGACGACCGGGGTGCCGGCTTCGATCTGCGGGCGCAGCGAGGCGAGGATCTCGCGCAGCAGCACCTTGGCCAGGTCGACCATGCCGTAGTCGTAGAGCGGGCGGCCGCAGCACAGCAGCCGCTCCGGGATCGTGACATCGTACCCCGCCGCTTCGAGCACCTCGACCGCGTGGCGCGCGGTCGTGGCGTGGAAGTAGGTGTTGAACGTGTCGGCCCACAGGATCACCGGCAGACCACCCGGGTTGGGCCGCTCGCCGCGCTGCTTCCACCAGTCGCGAAACGACTGCTCGGCGAACGGCGGGATGCTGCGCTGCGGCGCGATCTTGGCCAGCGCCTTGGCGGCGTTCGACAGCCCCGGCGTCTGCGTCACCGCGTTGACGATCCGGGCGAAGGGCGAAGCCAGCCGCGCCCACCACGGGATCAGGCCGAACGCGTAGGCCCAAATCGGGCGCCGCTTGCCCTCGTAGTAGTGCGCGAGGAACTCGGCTTTGTAGGTCGCCATGTCGACGTTGACCGGGCACTCGCCCTTGCAGCCCTTGCAGGCCAGGCACAGGTCCAGCGCTTCCTTCACCGCTTCGGACTTCCAGCGGTCCTCGAGCGGTGCGCCTTCGAGCATCTCGAACAGCAGCCGGGCGCGCCCGCGGGTCGAGTGCATCTCTTCCTGGGTGACGCGGTACGAGGGGCACATCACGCCCTTGTGATCGTGGCTGCGACAGTTGCCGACCCCGACGCAGCGGTTCGCCGCGTACGCGAACGAGCCGTGGTCGTCGACCTCGAAGCTGAACTTGGTCTCGGGCTCCCACGGCCGGTAGTGCGTGCCCATGCGCAGGTTCTCGTCGGGCTGGTACGCATCGACGACCTTGCCCGGGTTCATCCGGCCCTGCGGGTCCCAGATCCGCTTGTACGCGCGGAACGCCTGGTAGATGTCGGCGCCGAACATGATCGGCAGCAGCTCGCCGCGGGCCTGGCCGTCGCCGTGCTCGCCCGAGAGCGAGCCTTTGTACTTGGCGATCAGGTGCGCCGCTTCGTCGAGAAAGCGCAGCCACGCCGCGATGCCGTCGGCGGTGAACAGATCGAAGCTGACCCGGCAGTGGATGCAGCCCTGCCCGAAGTGGCCGTAGAGCGCGGCCTCGTAGCCGTACTTGTCGTAGAGCTTGCGCAGGTCGCGCAGGTAGTTGCCCACGTCCTTGGGGGCGACGGCGGAGTCTTCCCAGCCGGGCCAGTTCGCCGGCTCGCCCTCGAGCTTGGCGGTCGCGCCGAGACCCGACTCGCGCACCGCCCAGAGCATTTCTTGCTGGCGCTTGTCGGTCACGAGCTTCATCGACTTGGCCTTGCCCTGCATGGCCTTCATGCAGCCCTCGGCCTGACGCTTGGATTTTTCGAGATCGTCGGAGCCGAACTCGGCCATCAGCCAGCCGCCGCCGGGCGGGAGCAGCGCGATGTCCTCGGGCTTCATGTGCTTCTTCTTCATGTAGCCGATCAGGATGTCGTCGAGCCCTTCGAGGGCGATCGGCTTGTGCTCGTTGACCTCGGGCACGTGGTCGCCGGCCTGGTAGATGTCCTCGAAGCCGAGCACCAGGATCACCCGCTGGTGCGGGTTGGGGATCAGCTTCACCTTGGCGCTCAGGATCAGCGCCAAGGTGCACTCGGTGCCGACCAGCGCCCGGGCAACGTTGAACTTGCTCTCGGGCAGCAGCTGCTGCAAGGGATAGCCGGACACGAGCCGCGGAATGTTCGGAAAGCGCGCGCGGATCCGGTCGGCGTACTCGTCGCGCAGATCGCGCAGGCCGCGGTAGATCTCGCCCCGGCGGCCGTCCTCGGCGCAGATGCGCTCGAGCTCCTCGTCGCTGGTTTCGCCGACCGTCATGCGCAGGCCGTCGTAGGTCAGGATCTCCAGCTCGTAGGTGTTCTCTTCAGTCTTGCCGGCCATCTGGGCGTGCATCCCGCACGAGTTGTTGCCGATCATCCCGCCGATCGTGTTGTGGCTGTGCGTGGCCGGATCGGGTCCGAACCACAGGCCGTACGGCGCAGCGGCGGCGCGCAAGTCGTCGAGCACGATGCCCGGCTCGACCCGTGCCCAGCCTTCCTCGGCGTTGATCTCCAGCACGCGGTTGAGGTACTTCGAGCAGTCCAGCACGATCGCGACGTTGCAGCACTCGCCGGCCAGCGACGTGCCGCCGCCGCGGGCCAGGATCGGCGCGCCGAACGCGCGCGCCACCTCGACCGTCGCCACGACGTCGTCGGCGCTGCGCGGGATGACCACCCCGATCGGGACCTGCCGGTAGTTCGAGGAATCGGTCGCGTAGAGCGCGCGGCTGCCGGCGTCGAAGCGCACCTCGCCCGCGATGCGCGCGCGCAGCGCGGCGGCCAGCGCGTCGGCGTCGCCGCTCCAGGCGCCGCGCTGGTCGGCGCGCACGCCGGGCGGCGGGCCCGTGGGGATGTCCGCCAGGCGGGCGCGTTCGACGCCGGCGATCAGATCGATGAGCATGAGAAACTCCTGGGCGAACGGGCTAGAGGGCGAACTGCCGCGCGTCCGCGTGCTTGAAGGCCAGACCGTGGCCGGGGCGCGCGCGGTCCGGGCGCAGCGTCCCGGCGACCGGCTCGACCACGCCGTCGAAGAGCATCCGCTCGATTCGCACGTGGTCGTGAAAGTATTCCATGTGCCGTAGCCGCAGGCACGCGGCGGCGGCGTGCAGGTGCAGCGCGGGCCCGCAGTGGGTGGAGAGCGCAAGCCGGTTCACTTCGCAAAAGCCGTCGATCGCGAGCAGGCCGGTATAGCCGCCGCAGCGCGTCGCGTCGGCCTGCAGCACGTCGACCGCGTCCGCGACGGCGCGCGCATCGGCCGTGTCGGTGATGTACTCGCCCGAGGCAATCGCCATGCCGGGCGGCGCGTGCTCGCGAACGCGGCGCGTCCCGGCCAGATCGCGGTGGTCGACCGGCTGCTCGAACCAGGTCACGCCCAGCGGAGCGAAGTCGTGCGCGACGGCGATCGCCTGCGCGACGTCGTAGCCGCCGTTCCCGTCGACGAACAGCGCGCAGTCGGGCCCGATCGCGTCCCGGGCGGCCGTCGCGCGCGCCACGTCGCGCCGGTGGTCGCGGCCGACCTTCATCTTCACCGCGCCGAAGCCGGCCTGCGCCCAGCCGCCGAGCTGCGCTTGCAGCGTCCGCTCGTCGTACGAGGTGAACCCGCCGCTGCCGTAGACCGGCACCGTCTCGCGCACCAACCCCATGAGGTCGCACAGCGCGAGGGCGTGGAGCCGGGCGCGCAGGTCCCACAGGGCCACGTCGACCGCGGCGATCGCGTACGAGGCGATCCCCGCTCGGCCGGCGTTGCGCACCGCGCCGGTCATCCGCGCCCACAGCGCACGCGTATCGAGCGCGTTCGCACCGCGAACCAGCGGCGCCAGCGTCTCCTCGACCAGCGTGCCGGCCGCCGCGCTCGCGTACGACCAGCCCGTGCCGCTGACGCCGCCCGCCGCGATCTCGACCAGGACCAGCGTCGTGGCGTCCCAGCGCGCCGTGCCGTCCGATTCCGGCCGGTCGGTCGGGATGCGGTAGGCGCTCACCGACAGCCGCTCGACCGGAACTTCAGCGCGACGAACCGTCGCCGCGCCGCTCACGATTCGCGCTCGTGCTTGCCGGTGAACATGCCCGCCAGCACGCCCTTGACGGACTGCACGAACATCGGCTTCTCGTCGGGGTCGCCGTGCAGCAGAGCGCCGGCGAAGGCCTTCATCTGCGCGGGCTCGATGTGGGGCGGCAGCATCGAGATGTTGGGGTCGGTCAGCACCTCGAGCACGGCCGGCCGATCGGCGTGGAGCACCGCGTCCCACGCGTCGCCCAGCTCGCCGGCGTGCTCGACCCGCGCCCCGCGCAGGCCGATCAGCTCGGCATAGCGCGCATAGGGGAAGTCGGGCAGGTCTTGCGAGCCGGGGAACTTCGGCACGCCGGTCTCGATCCGCATCTCCCAGGTGACCTGGTTGAGGTCGCGGTTGTTGGCGACCACGAACACCAGCCGCGGGTCGCTCCAGCGGCGCCAGTATTTCGCCACCGTGATGAGCTCGTTGATGCCGTTCATCTGCATCGCGCCGTCGCCGGTGATCGCGATGACCGGCCGCTGCGGAAAGGCGAACTTCGCCGCGATCGCGTACGGCACCGCGCCGCCCATCGTCGCCAGCGTGCCGGACAGCGACCACTTCATGCCGCGCCGCATCCGCAGGTGGCGCGCCGACCAATTGGTGGACGTCCCGGCGTCGGCGGTGAGGATCACGTCGTCGGGCAGGCGACGGTTCAGCGCGACGAAGACGTCCTCCGGGTTGACCAGACCGTCCTCGCCGTGGATCGCCGCCCGCGAGGCGTCGATGTCGTGCTGCTTCGCGGTCGCCCGGGCCAGACCGTCGCGCCAGGCGGTGTCGGTCTTGGGCTCGAGCAGCGGCAGCAGCGCCTCGAGCGTGTCGCGCGCGTCACCCTGCAAGTTCAGCTCGGTGGCGTAGCGGATGCCGGTGCGCGCGCCGTTCAGGTCGATCTGGATGCCGCGCGCCTGTCCCGCCTCGGGCAGGAACTGCGCGTACGGGTAGTTCGTGCCGACCATCAGCAGCGTGTCGCAGCGCTTCATCATGTCGCTCGACGCGAGCGTCCCGAGCAGCCCGATCGTGCCGGTGACCCAGGGCAGGTCGTCGGGCAGCACCGCCTTGCCCAGCAGCGCCTTGGCGCAGCCGGCTTGGAGCCGGTCGGCGACCGCGATCAGCGCGTCCTCGGCGCCGAAGCACCCCGCGCCGACCAGGATCGCGACGCGCTCGCCGGCGTTGAGGATCTCGGCCGCCCGGCGCAGCTCGCGCTCGTGCGGGACGACGCGCGCGGGCTCGAAGCCGACCGACGAGTGGTTCATGTTCGGCGCGTGCGGCGGCTCGGGCACCGCCTTCTCCTCCTGGACGTCCTTGGGGAAGAACAGCGCGGTGACGGTGCGTGCGGCGAGCGCGCTGCGCATCGCGCGGTCGATCGCATGGCGCGCCTGGGCCGGGTTGGTGACGGTGACGCGGTACTCGCTCGCGACGTCCGCGTAGAGGCTCTCGAGGTCGGCTTCCTGCTGGTACTCGCTGCCGATCACGGTCGTCGCGGACTGTCCCGTGATAGCGAGCACCGGAACGTGGTCGTTCTTGGCGTCGTAGAGGCCGTTGAGCAAATGCACCGCGCCGGGTCCCGAGGTGCCCAGGCAAACCCCGATCTCGCCGGTGAACTTGGCGTGCGCGCAAGCCATGAACGCGGCCTGTTCCTCGTGCCGCACTTGCACGAAGTCGATCGCGTCGCCGGCGCGGTGGACGGCGGCGATGATGCCGTTGATGCCGTCGCCCGGGTAGCCGAAGATGCGGCGCACGCCCCAGGCGCGCAGGCGCTCGATCAGAAAGTCGCCGACCGTCGCCATCAGCGCCCACCCGCGTAGGCGACGGTGGTGATGAGCGCGTTCGCGGCCTGCCGGGAGTCCAGGCGCGTGTGCTGCACCACGATCGGGACGTCGGAGACGATCAGGCTGGCGTAATCGGTCCCGCGTGGGATCGGCTCGGGATCGTGGAGGTCGTTGAAACGCAGGTGCAGCGTGCGCCGCGCCGGCACGACCACGCGGTAGGGTCCGACCGGCTCGCGGTCCTTGAAATACGCGGTGATCTGCACTTGCGCGTCACGGTCGCCCGTGTTGAGCATGCACGCGGTCTCGTGGCTGGTGAATTCGGGCTCCGGCCCATTGCTCCAAGCCGGAATGTAGCCCTCCGCGATCGCCCACGTCGTCGCTCCGATGGTCATGCTGTCGCTCACGATGTCCTCCCGGCATCGTATACCCCCTCCCCGGGAGGGGTCTAACGCATTCTCATCCGACTCGCGGCCGCCGCGCGCGGCCGGGCGCTAGTCGATCTGCTTGAGGAACGTGAGGGCGCTCATCAGCTCGTCGAGCGCCGGATCGACCTCGCCGCCCTGGACTGCGCCGATGAACACGCACTCGAAATAGTAGCGCAGCGCGACCCGCACCGTGGCGTCGAGCGCCCCGCGCACCGCGGCGACCTGACGCAGCACGTCGAGCACGTACGCCTCGTCGTCGAGGGCGGCGATGACGTGATCGAGGTGACCGCGGGCCGACTTGAGCCGGTTGGCCACGTCGGTCTTGGACTCACCGGAGATCGGCCGGCGAAACGGATCGAGCTCGGTACGGCGGCGCACCACCTGTCCTCCGGCAAGCCGGCGCCCTTCGCCTGCCGAGGAAGTGCTGGCGCCGCCGCGCAGGGCGACCCGCGGACTGTCAGCGCTCGGTTTCGCTCTTCTCTTTCTCGCCGGGGAACCGCCCGGCGATCACGCCTTTGACGGACTGCATGAAGACCGGCCCTTCATCGGGATCGCCGTGCAGCATGGCGCTGGTGAACGCCTTGGCCTGCTCGACGGTGATGTGCGCGGGCAGGAACGGCACGTTGGGATCGGTCAGCACCTCGAGCACCGCCGGCCGGTCGGCGCGCAGCACCGCGTCCCACGCGGCGGGCAGATCCGCCGCCTGCTCGACCCGGATTCCGGTGAAGCCCAACATCTCGGCGAAGCGCGCGTACGGCACGTCGGGCAGCGTCTGCGAGCCGGGAAACTTCGGCACGCCCGACTCGATCCGCATCTCCCAGCTCACCTGGGCCAGATCGCGGTTGTTGCTGACCACGAAGATCAGGCGCGGATCGCTCCAGCGCTTCCAGTAGCGCGCCACGGTGATCAGCTCGGCCAGGCCGTTCATCTGCATCGCGCCGTCGCCGGTCAGGCAGATCGCGACCCGCTCGGGATAGGCGAACTTCGCCGCGATCGCGTACGGCACGCCCGAGCCCATCGTCGCCAGACCGCCCGAGAGCGAGAACTTCATCCCGCGCCGCAGCGGCAGGTGGCGCGCGGCGAAGTTGGTCGAGGTGCCGGCATCCGCGGTGACGATGACGTCGTCGGGCAAACGCTCGGCCAGCGTCGTGAAGATCAGCTCGGGGTTGATGCCGTCGTGGCCGGCGATGTCGTCGCGCGACGCGTTGACGCGCTCGGAGCGCGCGCGGTGCTGCGCGATCCGCTCGCGCCACGCGGTGTCCGTCTTCTGCTCGAGCAGCGGCAGCAGCGCGGCGACGGTGTCCGCGGCGTCGCCCTGCAGGTTGACCTCGGTCGGGTAGCGGTTGCCGATGCGGCGCCCGTCGACCTCGATCTCCACCCCGCGCGCCTGACCTTCCTTGGGCAGGAACATCGCGTAGGGAAAGTTCGTGCCGATCATCAGCAGCGTGTCGCAGTGCTGCATCATGTCGCTCGAAGCCTCGGTGCCCAGCAGGCCCAGCGTGCCGGTCACCCAGGGGTAGTCGTCGGGCACGACGGCCTTGCCGAGCAGCGCTTTGGCGCAGCCCGCTTGCAGCCGGTCGGCCAGCGCGACGATCGCGTCGGCCGCGCCCGCGGCGCCCGCGCCGACCAGCAGCGCCACGCGTTCGCCGGCGTTGAGCACCTGTGCCGCGCGGGCCAAGTCAGCGTCGTGCGGGATCACGCGCGGTCGCTGGTAGCCGATGCCCGAGAAGGTGCCGCCCAGCTTGCGCGGGGCGGACTCGACCGCTTTCATCTCCTGCACGTCGCGCGGCACGATCAGCGCGGTGACGGAGCGCTGGCTGAGCGCGCTGCGCACCGCGCGGTCGACGGCGTGGCGGGCCTGGGCCGGGTTGCCGATCGTCAGGTCGTAGTCGGAGGCGACGTCCTTGAAGAACGTCTGCAGGTCGACTTCCTGCTGGAACTCGGCGCCCAGCGCGAACGAGGCGGACTGGCCGACCAGCGCCAGCACCGGAACGTGGTCGGCCTTGGCGTCGTAGAGCCCGTTGAGCAGGTGGATCGCGCCGGGCCCGCTGGTCGCCACGCAGACGCCCAGCTCGCCGGTGAACTTGGCGTGCGCGCAGGCCATGAACGCCGCCTGCTCCTCGTGCCGCACTTGAATGAAGTCGATCTTGTCGCCGGCCCGGTCGATCGCGGCCATGATGCCGTTCACCCCGTCGCCCGAGTAGCCGAAGATGCGCCGCACGCCCCAAGCGTGCAGCCGCTCGATGAGAAAGTCGCCTACGGTCGCCATGTCCAGAACGTACCCGCGACGAAGAACCGGCCGCGAGCGGCCCCTCCCTAGCTGATTTTGGACACTGTGGCCCTACGAACGAGTGGCCTCTAGAGCGCACCCTCGAGGTGCCAATACCGGGCGTGCCGCTCTTCTTTGGCATCGTCTTCGGGATGTTCGATCGCGTACCGAAACAGCGCGATCGGCTCCGGTACAGGAAAATCAGCAGTATTCTGGTCGTGTTGACTAGCCAGCAGCAGATCGGCTTCTATCTGGACACCAAGCTCTATCTTTCGGAGGTCGATGATTTCGGCTCGAACGAATTCAGATGAAACCTTGAATGCACGCGATATATCAGGCAAGTCGTACGTTGCCATCTGAATGAAGATCGCCGATAAGGCGGGATCCGCACTGGCACCGTCGGGCAGTAGATCCATCTCGTATGCAAAAATTTCGAGCGATTGCGATGCTCCATACATCCGCATACCAATCGATAGCAGCACGCAACGCTAAGAAGGCCGCTCTACTCGATACCATGGCTTCTCATCATTCCTTGTCGGTTGCTGCACAGCGCCGGGAAGGCAGCCGCATTTTGTCGGTTACGGTGCCGCGATCCCAAGCTCCGCCCTACTCGGCGCGACGACGCGTCACACTGCTCGACTGACCGGCCTCACAGCCGTCTCGAACAGGCATCGTTCAGCTATCCCGAACCCGGGTCGCGGCGTCGTTCGCGACCGGCTGTCCCAAATAGGCGGCGGTGACGATCGGGCTGGTTGCCAGATCGCGGGCCGGGCCGGAATGGACGATCGTGCCGGTCTCGAGCACGTAGGCGCGATCGGCCAGGCGCAGGGCTTGGCGCGCGTTCTGCTCGACGAGCAGAATCGCGGCACCCCGCTTGCGGATGCGGGCCAGGATCGTGAAGATCGTGCGGACGAGGTTGGGCGCGAGGCCCATCGACGGCTCGTCGAGCGCGAGCAAGCGCGGCGCGGCCATCAGCGCGCGGCCGATGGCGAGCATCTGCTGCTCGCCGCCGCTCAGCGTGCCGCCGAACTGCTCGCGCCGCTCGCGCAGGCGCGGGAAGAGCCCGTAGACTTCCTCGCGCCGCTCCAGCAGCAGCGCCGGCCGGCGCCGCACCAGAAAGCCGCCCAGGTTGAGGTTCTCCTCGACGGTCAGGCTGGCGAAGATGCGGCGTCCCTCCGGCACGTGCCCCAGGCCCAGCGCGACGATCTCGTCCGCGCGCAGCGCCGCGATGTCGCGCCCGTCAAAGCGGATCGTTCCGCGCCGCGCGCGCTCAAGGCCCGTGATGGTGCGCAGCGCGGTCGTCTTGCCGGCCCCGTTGCTGCCCAGCAGGCTGACGATCTCGCCCGGCTCGACGTCCAGCGAGATGCCCCGCAGCGCCTCGGTGTCGCCGTAGAACGTGTGCACGCCGCGCAGCTCTAGGAGTCCCATGCCAACGCCGTTTCCCGCTCCTCGGCGAGCTCGTCGAAGCTCAGTTCGTCGTCGTCGGCCGTGCCGAGATAGGCTTCGATGACGGCCGGGTCGGCCTGGATCTGCTGCGGGGTGCCCGCGGCGAGCACGCGCCCGCGGTCCATGCAGATCACCCGCTCGGAGAGCTCGCGTGACCAGCGCCATGTCGTGCTCGATCAGCACCACCGTCACGCCCAGCGCGCGAATGCGCCGGATCAGTTCCATCATCTCCAGCTTCTCGGTCGGGTTCATGCCGGCGGCGGGCTCGTCGAGCAGCAGCAGGCGCGGCCGGCCGGCCAGCGCGCGCGCGATCTCGAGCCGCCGCTGGACGCCGTACGGCAGCTCCGCCGCGAGCGCCAGCCGGTGCTCCCACACCCCGGCGAAGCGCATCCAGCGCCGCGCCTCGCGCAGCTCGTCGGCGCTCCGGTTCGCGTACATCCCGATCAGCACGTTCTCGTAGGCCGGCATCTCCTTGAACAGCCGAATCCCTTGGAACGTGCGCGCGATGCCCAGCGCGACGATCCGGTGCGGCGCGAGCCCGCGCACCGGGCGGCCCTCGAAGTGGATCGTGCCCGTGCCGCGCGCGACGCCGGTGATGCAGTTGAACGCGGTGGTCTTGCCGGCCCCGTTGGGACCGATGATGCTCAGGATCTCGCCGCGCCGAATCGCCAGGCTCAGATGGTCGACCGCCGTCACCCCGCCGAACCGGCAGGTCAGCCCGTCGACGGTCAAGAGCGCTTCCGCTTCCCCGGACGCGACCGCGGGAGGCGCGGCGGAATGTGCACCGGCCACAGGGTCGCTGGCGGCGGGGCTGCTGGCCACGAATTCGCTGGTGTCTTCTTCCAATTCCGCGAAAGGGTCGCGGCGGACGCGCGGGGCGGGCCACAGTCCTTGCGGGCGCACCAGCATCATGCCGACCAGCAGCAGCGCGAAGATCACCATGCGCCACTGCTGGAGGAAGCGCAGCGCCTCCGGCAGCCCGGCCACGACGAGCGCGCCGACCACCATTCCCGGCGCGCTCCCGCGCCCGCCCAGCACGACCACGATCAGCACCGTCACCGACACGAAGTAGGTGAAGCTGGTCGGCGAGATCGCCCCGAAGCGGGCCGCGAAGAGCGGCCCGACGAGCCCCGCGACGAGCGCGCCGCACAGGTACGCCGCAAGCTTGACGCGCAGCGTCGGCACGCCGACGGCCTCGGCCGCGGCTTCGTCCTGGCGCACGCTCTCCCAGGCGCGGCGGATGCGCGAGCGGGCCAGGCGCGTGCTGAACCACAGCACCACCACGAAGAACGCCAGCGTGAGCCAGTAGTTCTCGCGCACGCCGCTCAGCTCGAGCGAGCCGAAGGTCGCGGGCGGAATGCCGTAGAGCCCGTTGGGGCCGCCGGTGACGTTCAGGTTGGTCACGACCACGCGCACGATCTCGCCGAAGCCGAGCGTGACGATGGCGAGGTAGTCGCTGTGCATGCGCAGCGTCGGGTAGCCGATCAGCACGCCCGCGACGCCCGCCGCGGCGACCGCGGGCAGCAGCGTGAACCAGAAGCCGACGTGCGCGTGCAGCCCGAGCAGGGCCGAGGTGTACGCCCCGATCGCGAACAGCGCGGCGTAGCCGAGGTCGAGCAGGCCCGCGTAGCCGACCACGATGTTGAGGCCCAGGCCCAGCATGGCGTAGACGAGCACGGTGATCGCGACGTCGGTGACGTAGGTGCCGCCCAGGACCGGCACGAGCAGCGCGGCGGGCAGCAGCAGCCAAGGAGCGGCGCGCCGCGCCGGGCGCACCTACATGCGCTCCACGACGCGCTCGCCGAAGAGTCCGGTCGGCTTGACGACCAGCACCAGGATCAGGACCGCGAACACGAACACGTCGGTCCAGCGCGACGAGACGTACCCGGCCGAGAACGCTTCCAGAAAGCCGATCAGGAAACCGGCGATCATCGCGCCGGGGATGTTCCCGATCCCGCCCAGTACCGCCGCGGTGAACGCCTGCAGCCCGATCAGGAAGCCCATGAAGAAGTTGATCTGGGTGTAGTACAGGCCTTCCATCACGCCCGCCGCCGCGGCGAGCAGCGAGCCGATGAAGAACGTCAGCAGGATGATGCGGTCGACGTTGATGCCCATCAGCCGCGCCGCTTCCTGATCGAGCGCGAGCGCGCGCATGGCGGTGCCGACCGCCGTGCGGTGGACGAATACGTACAGGCCGGCCATGAGCGCGATGCTCAGCG
Source organism: Vulcanimicrobiota bacterium (assembly GCA_963784655.1). Lineage (GTDB taxonomy): Bacteria > Vulcanimicrobiota > Vulcanimicrobiia > Vulcanimicrobiales > Vulcanimicrobiaceae > Vulcanimicrobium. The sequence goes on along the minus strand of CAWASO010000024.1, from coordinate 104,154 downwards.
CGATCATGCCGAGCTGCGCGTAGCTGATCCGGACGCTCGCGAGGCTGAGCCCGGCGAACGAGAGCACCTGCGGGTAGGTGTCGTAACCGGCTCCGAAGGCCAGCAGGACGCCGTTCTCCAGCGCCAGCGAGACGCCGACCGCGCTGATGAGGATCGACAGGCGCGGCGCGCGCAGGAGCGGCTTGTACGCTACCGCTTGGATCGCGATCCCCAGCCCGCCGGTGAGCAGCATCGAGAGCACGAGCGCGATCAGCACGGCCAGCGCCACCGGCACGTGGGCGGCCAGCACCGGCGCCAGGATCGCCCAGCCCAGGAAGGCGCCGACCATGAACAGGTCGCCGTGGGCGAAGTTGATCAGGCGGATGATGCCGTAGACCATCGTGTACCCGAGCGCGACGAGCGACAGGAACGAGCCGATGGTCAGGCCGCTGACCACGTACTGCAGGAAGGCCGACATGCGCGGAGCGGTTCGGCTACCGCCCGTCCACCCACCGCCCGGCTTTGTCGAGCTTCTTGTACGGCGCGAACTGGCCGTTGCGCACGATCACCGAGATGTAGTTTATCCCGGTCCGGTCGCCGTTGGGACGGAAGGCGATGTCGCCGGTGATGCCCTTGAAGCTCTTGAGGTTCGCCAGCGCGGCGGTGATCCGCTTGGGATCGGTCGACCCGGCCGCTTTGATTCCTTGCGCGACGGTCTGGACCGCGTCGTACTCGTAGGCCGAGTACGGCCCGGCGCCCTTGCCGTACGCCTTTTCGTAGGCCTTGACGAAGCTTTGCGCGCCGCTGATGAACTGCGGCAGCGGGGCGGTGGTGATGATCGTGCCTTCCGACGCCGAGCCCGCGGTCTTGATCAGGACCGGCGACTGGTTCGCGTCGCTCCCGATCAGGCGCGCTTTGAGATCGAGCTGTTTGGCCTCTTTGACGAGCAGCGAGAACTCGGCGTAATAGCCCGCGTAGTAGAACGCGTCGGGCTGCGCGCCGCGGACCTTGGTCAGGGTGGCGGTGTAGTCGCTCTGGCCGGGCGTGATCGAGTCGTTGAAGACGACTTTCACGCCGCGCGTGCCGAGCGCCGTCACCAGCGAGTCGGCGAGGCCCTTGCCGTAGGTCGTGTTGTCGTTGAGCACGGCGGCGGTCTTCGCGCGCAAGCTCGTCGCGATGAAGTTCGCCGCGAAGGGCGCCTGCTGGTCGTCGCGCCCGATGACGCGGAAGGCTTCTTTGTAGCCCAGCTCCGTGAGCTGCGGATTGGTCGACGCGTCGAGCACGTACGCGATGCCTTGGCGGTGGAACGCGGTCAGCTCGGGCAGCGCCGCGCCCGAGCAGTACCCGCCCGCCACCGCGACGACGCCTTGCGCCATCAGCTTGTCGGCCGCCTGGGCCGCGGTCTGCGCGTCGCAGGCGTCGTCGGCGGGGACGATCTCGATCTTCATCCCGTTGACCCCGCCCTTGCGGTTGATGTCGTCGGCGGCGAGCTTCGCGCCGTTGACGAGGTCCTCGCCCGCGCTCGCATTGTTGCCCGAGAGCGGAACCGGTACGCCGATCTTGACGACGCCGCCGGCGGCCCCGCCCGCCCCCGCCCACCCGGCGAGGAGCAGCGCGGCGGTCACTGCGACAGCGCCGCGCAAGCGATTGAATAAACGCATGAATGCCTCCTGATCGCCGTGTGAAATCGGCATGCGCTCGTCGCTGCCGACGTCGACCAGGCGCTCGCGCGCTAGCGTAGCATCGTCAATCGAGCCGGTCAAGACGAGACCGCGCTGCGCTCGGGCGGTATGAATCGGACACTGCGCTAGGCGCTTTGCGCTAACGTAAACCGTTCCAAACCGGCATCGTCATGCCGTGCGCTCCGCCGTACGCGGCGGGCTGCGGCTCGCTCCAGCCCGCCAGCAGCGCGGGGTCGAGCCGGTAGACCTCGACGCCCAGCGGCCGGCAGACCTCGGCGGTGTCGCGCGCGTCCTCGCCCCAGAGTGGGATCGAAAGGTCGCCGCCGGGGCAGGTCGAGAGCGCGCAGAGCAGATCGATCTCGGCTAAGAACTCGAAGAAGTCGCCTTTTTTCGCCGGGCAGGCGGTCATGAAGTACTGGTCGGCGTCGTTGAGCCCGGTGCACTGGAAGACGTTGATGACGTCGTGCACGTCGAGCTCGGTCAGCCCGTACGGCTGCACCGCGCGCACCAAGTTCGAGTGGCAGTGGAAATCGAAGTCTTCGCCGGTCAGCATGCGGTTGACGTAAGGATCGCAGCGCGTGCCGAGCAGGTCGTGCACGCGCCCGCCGTCGCCGTCCACCCCGTACGACGCCAGCGTGTCGTTCGTGATCGTGACCAGCGGGCGCAGGTAGGGCAGGGTCGACCACAGCCGGTCGTAGGTCGTCACGTGCGCGCGCTGGAGCTGGCGCGTGCGGGCGGCCCAGAAGCGCTCGCGCGGGTTGTGCCGGTTCCAGAGGTTGAGGTCGCCGACTTGCGGCCCTTCGACGGTCGTGATGCGGCAGACGTGGCCGGCCGGAACGTCCCAGGCCCGCCCGCTGCGGATCGGGATGACGAACCGCTCGACGCTCGTGCGCGCGGCGTCGGCCTCCGCGATCCGCGCGTAAAAGGCGCGGTCGACCGCGAGCGCGCCTTCGCCGCTGTCCTGATAAGCCGCCGGGGGATATCCCATCTCCAACCTCCGTTCACCATCAGTCAAGCGGCCAGGGTTTCGAACCGGGACTCACGCCGCCCTTCGCCTCACGCCTGAGTTCGAGGTCTAGAAATCATGTTCCCGTATCCTACGTGTCTTGCAATCTGTCCCTGATTTCCGTTCACAGAACATAAATGTTGAATAAACAAACTTAGTACGGTTAACTCAAATTACTGGGTCGTCATCATTACCAAAGGCCGGAGCCACAGTTCTGTGATGCTAAAGGGCGCTGAACGGTTGGGACGCCATATCTACCTGATTATTGGAGGCAATGGCGCGAGAGGAATAGGGGTTTGCACTTTGAACCCAAATTATCACTGTAATGCGAGATAGACCAAACTCGGCGACGCGGCAGCCCCACGTCAGTCTAGTTTTAGCCTTATTATCTTCCCGATTTAAATATTACCGGCGGCGTCATTCAACAATGGTCCAGTGCCATGCGCATTAGGCGACAGCTCGCGGACAATTCCTATATTTCCAAAGTCGTCCATCAGCTCTATTGCAGGCTGAGGCACCACCTTGCACATCTGTTTTCTCCACGAGACGTGACATCCATCTGCCGCACGGGGCCCAACCCAGATGCAACCAGGCATTGCGGCGCGAGCTATTTCCTCAGTAGCTGAAACAACAAGTCCCGCAAGGTCAACTTGCGTATGAATCTCTTCAAGCCCAGAGATTTCGGCTTCGGCGTCACCAGCTTCAAGTCCAATACTGTAAAGCAGCGAAGGTAAGCCGTTCTCTCGGAGTTGTAAATTTATGACACTAATTAAGTCTCGTGCCGCGGCTGCGAATCCAAGTGAGAGATCGGTTTTAGAATTTATACTTGGTGCAGGAAAAAAAAGAGATAACGAGATAGTAGTACTTTTCCACAAGCTCCCACGGTGCAAGGCAGCAACCATAGCGATTTCGTGGGAAATGACTGTATTTACCGCTCTCCGCCGCTTACGATGGAGGCTCGCAATTTCTAAATGATTGTGAAGAACGAGGGTTACAATTGCGAACCTACGATTTTCACCGATCCGCGTGAGCAATTCGTCATGCGCAGAGCTGGAAATGCCGATTGGTTCACCTTCACCACGAAGCATACTCTTGATTGCCGGAATACGTTCGAGAACATAATTTCCTGGTTCGTCGATTTCGGCCGGCTCAAAGTATATCGGCATGCCTTTTAGGCGTTGAACTAATACCTCGAAGAACTTGCGCTCATCAAGTATCAGATTAGTGAACCGATCCCGCAGATGAGAACGCCCCCTTCTCGTGATGCGCTCATACCGCTCAGGATCGGGTTCAATGCGGACACGGAAGCTTCCGTCGGGATTCCTGCCCTCAATATGTTGCCGGAAATCCATACGGAAATAGGCAGGCTTACGATCACTCATTATGCCTCCATTAAAAAGTGCACAATTGCGTCTACAATATCGCTGCGAATAGGGTATCCGCCGCCGCTAAGACCAAGCCGCCCAGCAAATACAAACTCACGCACCTGGGGATTGCTAAGATTGACCGGTGATCCGCCCAGGCGTGCCCGCACCTCTGAAAATACAGCATTGTCGAGAAGACGCCATGACTCCTTTGCGTCCTTCGGCTTCAAGTCAACAACCACCGCACGCACGCAATGTTCGCCGTGATGATGAATCGTTTCAAGAATCCAATTATTGACATGCGGGTCCGCGAACCCATAGCCAAGAAACAACAGTCGATCGTTCGTCTGCGCAGCTTGCTGCAGCGCAGAAAAATAATAGGAATAAGGAGCCGTCGTAAACTTCATGACTTTATTTGCTCCAGATATGAGGGGTGCGGCATCGTCAATAACATCGTCTGTGTAAGTTGGGGTAGGCGGATATTGAAGTGATTCGGTTGCCGCCATAAGGTCAGCATAACGAACGACTTGACGCTGCGGACCATTACGCCGAATTGCCTCTAGATCTTCATTGCGATAGCCAAAGCGCGTGCTTCCATGCAAGTGGGTCATGAGATGACTAGCATCGTTCCTTGCGCGAATGTACGCTGCTCGATCAAATACTGACCAGGACTCCTCTTTCGCAAACCCGTCATCCCATATATGCGTTTGCTCGAGGAGATCATCGTAATTTAGATTGAATGCATCGACAACAAAGTTATTGCGCAGAGCATCGAGCATATATTTCGTAGAATTCAAATAGGATACATCCGGATTGGACGACCCAGAAATTACACGATCCCGGACCAGACGAATGATTTCCCAACGCATCGTCCAGAGCAGATGCCAGTTCATTAGAGAATCATAGCGAGCAGTTGGGTCGGTGAATGCAGTTAAGATTGGACGTACATTAGCAATTTCGTGGAGGAGCGTACGGGACGCCACGTACGGTTCGAGCGTCTCGACGGCATGGAGAATAGCTTCGAAGTTTATTGTGTCTCTAACAGAACGCAGCCCGCGCTCGATTTGTAAGACTGCGGGTTCTGAGGAGATTTGCATTCTAGGTGCGAGGCCTGAAACTCCACCTTCCGACTGGATGTAGAAGTCACGCATATCACCCAAGACTCGGGGCGATTGCATTTTCATCACTTCAGCAGTTAAGCCAGCCACCGATGGTGCGCCGCCCCTAATAGAAGCTCCAGCGCCTACAATTAGCGTAATTCGGGGCTTAGGCATAGCAATATACCCGCATTATTCAAAAATTTAGGGTTGATTCCGCAACCAAAAGCCTTCCGTATGATTTCAATCTGGAAGTTCCGTACTATTATGAAAGCCCAATTGGTATAACCTTTTACCGGCGCCACTAATATGTTCGTTCGTGTTAATGCGAAAAACGCTTGTCGTAACACGCTCAGCCAGTCAGCGCGGAGCGGTGCGTCGCCTGGTACTCTTGCAGCGAGCGCGGCGGCCCGGCTTCGGACTCTAGCGCCGTCACCAGCGCGCGCGCCGTATCGAGCGAGGTCAAAGACGCGATCGATGCTTCGACGGCGGCGCGGCGGATGCGGTAGTTGTCGGTCGGGCCGCGGCCGGCGCGGAAGTCGTTGATCACCAGGTCGACGGCGCGCTTGGAGATCAGATCGAGCACGTGCGGCGACGGGTCGCCGATCTTGTTCACCCGCTCCGCCGCGATGCCGTTCTCGTGCAGCAGGTCGTACGTGCCGGGCGTCGCGACCAGGCTGTGGCCGAGCGCGACCAGACGGCGCATCAGGTCGACCGCGTCGGCCTTCTCCTCGTCGCTCACCGACACGAGCACGCGCGCGCCGTCGCGCGGCAGGCGGATGCCCGCGCCGACGAAGCCCTTGCGCAGCGCGCCCGCGTAGCTCGCGTCGATCCCGAGGACCTCGCCGGTCGACTTCATCTCGGGGCCCAGGATCGTCTCGACGCCGCGCATCTTGGCGAACGAGAAGACCGGCACTTTGACCACCACGTAATCGGGCTTGGGCGCCAGGCCGATGCCGTACGGCAGTTCGCGCAGCTTCTCGCCCAGCGCGATGCGCGTCGCCGCGGCGACCAGGTTGATCCCGGTCGCCTTGGAGATGATCGGCACGGTGCGGCTGGCGCGCGGGTTGGCCTCGATGATCAGCAGCTCGTCGGTGCCCTCGGGGATGACGAACTGGATGTTGATCAGACCCCGGATGCCCAGCTCGCGCGCGATCGCGGTGGTGACGCCGACGATGCGCGTCTCCATCGCATTGGAGACGGTCTGGGTCGGGTAGACGCTGATCGAGTCGCCGGAGTGGATGCCGGCCCGCTCGACGTGCTCGAAGATGCCGGGGATCAGCACGTCGTCGCCGTCGAAGACGGCGTCGACTTCGACCTCGCGGCCGCGCATGTATTTGTCGATCAGGAGCGGCGCGCCGGGCGTGATCGGCGGGGCGGACTCGACGTAGCTCGCGAGCTGGCCCTCGTTGTAGACGATCTCCATGCCGCGCCCGCCCAGCACGTACGACGGCCGCACCAGCACCGGGAAGCCGATCTCGCGCGCGATCGCGCGCGCCGCGCGGAACGTCTTGGCGGCGAAGCCCTTGGGCCGCGCGACGCCGAGCTTCTCGAGCACGTCCTCGAACTTCTCGCGGTCCTCGGCGAGGTCGAGCGAGCGGCGGTCGCTGCCGACGATCGCGATCCCGCGCGCGGCGAGCTGGCCGGCCAGATTGATCGCGGTTTGGCCGCCGAAGGCCAGCATCACGCCGCGCGCGTTGGTGGCGCGCGCGACCGCTTCCACCTCGTCGGCGCCCGGCGGCTCGAACACCAGCACGTCAGAGACGTCGAAGTCGGTCGAGACCGTCTCGGGGTTGTTGTTGATGACGACCGCCGCCCGGCCCGCCTCGCGCAGCGCCCAGGCCGCGTGCACGCACGAGTAGTCGAACTCGATGCCCTGGCCGATGCGGATCGGGCCGCTCCCGACCACGACCACCGCTTCCTTGCCGGGCGGGCGCATCTCGTCGCTCTCGCCCCGCGACAGATAATAGTACGGCGACCGCGCCGGGAACTCGGCCGCGGCGGTGTCGACCATGCGGAACGACGCGTTCTGCGGCAGGCGCACCTCGCGCCCGGCCAGCGACGAGATGCCGCGCGCCGAGTAGCCGGCCTCGGCTGCGGCCAGCACGTCGGGATGATCGTCCAGCGGCGCGCCGTCCGTGCCGCGCAGCGCGCGCAGGCGCTCCTCGAGCGCGACCAGCTCGGCGAACTCCCACAGCCAGAAGCAGTCGATCGACGACAGCGCGTGCAGCTCGTCGGGCGTGCGGCCGCGGCGCAGCAGCTCGCAGACCGCGAACAGCCGCTCGTGGGTCGGCGTCACCAGCACGCGCTCGAGCTCGTCGTCGCTCCACTGCTCGAACGCGCCGCCGGTCAGCGTCTCGAACTTGAGGTCCAGGCCGCGGACCGTCTTCATCAGCGCGGCGGCGAAGGTGCGCCCGATCCCCATCGCCTCGCCGGTGGCCTTCATCTGCGTGCCCAGGCGCGTGTCGGCGAGCGGAAACTTGTCGAACGGCCAGCGCGGAAACTTCACCACGCAGTAGTCCAGCGTCGGCTCGTACGCGGCGGTCGTCACGCCGGTGACCGGGTTCATGATCTGGTCGAGCGTCTGGCCCAGCGCGATCTTGGTCGAGATCTTGGCGATCGGGTAGCCCGTCGCTTTCGACGCCAGGGCCGAGCTGCGCGAGACGCGCGGGTTGACCTCGATGATCATGTACTCGGGCCGGTCGGGGTGCAGCGCGAACTGGATGTTGCAGCCGCCCTGCACGTTGAGCGCGCGGATTACGTTGATGCTCGACGTGCGCAGCATCTGGTAGTCCAGGTCCGACAACGTTTGCGAGGGCGCGACGACGATCGAGTCGCCGGTGTGCACGCCGACCGGGTCGATGTTCTCCATGTTGCAGACGATGATGCAGTTGTCGTTGGCGTCGCGCAGGACTTCGTACTCGAGCTCTTTCCAGCCCAAGAGCGACGTCTCGACCAGGCACTGGTGGATGATCGACGCTTCCAGCCCGGTCTGCAGCGTGGCGCGCAGCTCGGCCTCGTCGTACACCACGCCGCCGCCGCTGCCGCCCAGCGTGTAGGCCGGGCGAACCACCAGCGGGTAGCCCGACTCGCGCGCGAAGTCGACCCCGTCCTCGGGGTCGGTGACGATGCGCGACGACGGCACGGGCTCGCCGATCTCGATCATCTTGGCCTTGAAGCGCTCGCGGTCTTCGGCCAGCTGGATCGTGTCCAGCGGCGTACCGAGCAGCTCGACGCCGTACTTCTCGATCACCCCGGCCGCGGCCAGCTCGACCGCCAGGTTGAGGCCGGTCTGGCCGCCCAGGGTCGGGAGCAGGGCGTCGGGCCGCTCGCGGGCGATGATCCGCTCGACGGACGCCACGGTCAGCGGCTCCAGATAGACCGCGTCGGCGATCTCCGGGTCGGTCATGATCGTGGCCGGGTTCGAGTTGACCAGGACGACCCGCAGGCCTTCCTCGCGCAGCGCCCGGCACGCCTGGACGCCGGCGTAGTCGAACTCGGCGGCTTGCCCGATGACGATCGGGCCCGATCCGATCACCATGACGGTACGCCGAGACATCCCGCCCAGGATACGCCGAGCGGAACCGGAGTCCTCGGCGCGGGCGACCGGGGGTCGGTTCGTGCGGCGCTGAAAGCGAGCGCATGCACCCCCGTTCAAGGCTGCGGGCCGTCGTCACGGCGGGCGGCACCGTCGACGGCCCGTTCGCGGCCGCGCTCGGCACGCCGGTGAAGGCGCTCGCGCCGTTCGGCGCGGGCACGCTGCTCGACGTCGCGCTCGCCGCGTGCGCGGACGCCGGGATCGACGGCGTGGCGGTCGTCGGCGGGCCGGAAGTGCGCGCGCACCTCGCCGGGCGCGACGTGCGCGTCATCGATGCGGCCGAGGACGGCGGGGCCAACGTGCTGCGCGCGCTCGCGGCCTGGCCGGGCGAGCGGTTCGTGTACCTCACCTCCGATCTGCCGTTCGCCAACGGGGCTAGCCTGGCGGATCTGGTGCGGCGCAGCGCCGGCTACGCGCTCGCGATGGGGCTCGCGAACGACGCCGCGTACGTGGCGCGCTTCCCCGGCGCGCCCGAGCACGGCGTCGCGCTGGGGCGCGAGCGGGTGGTAAACGCCTGCGCGTTCGTGATCCGGCCCGAGGCGGCCGACCCGATCCGGGACTTCGCGCTGCGCGCGTTCGCCGCGCGCAAGAGCCTCGTCGCGCTCGCGCGGCTGCTCGGGCCGGGGCTGGCGCTGCGCTTCGCGCTGCGGCAGCTGCGAGTCGAGCACGTCGAAGCCTATGCGGGCCGCGAATTGGGCCTGCCGGTCGGCGCGGTGCGCGGCTGCGATCCCGGCCTGTGCTACGACGTCGACACGCTCGCGGAGTACGAGTACGCGTGCGCGCCCCGGTGAGAACCGGCCGGCCGGCACGGGCGCGGCCGCGGGCGGTGCGGCTGGGTGCGTTCTGGTTCGGGATTCAAGTCGTGTGGACGGCCGTGCTGGGCGTGGTGCTGCAAGACCGCGCGAGCGCGCTGGGGCAGCACGCGGTGCTCTCGTACGCCGCGCTGGCCGCCGCCGGGGCGGGCTTCGCCGCGCTGGTGCAGATCGTCGCAGGCGTGTTCTCCGACCGCCTGCGGGTGCGGGTCGGGCACCGGCGCGCGTTCTACCTGGTCGGCGTGGTGCTGGCCGTGCCGGCGATCGTCGCGCTGCCGGCGGTCTCGTCGCTGGCGTGGCTGTGGGCGGCGGTGCTGCTGCTGCAGCTCGGCATGAACGTCGCGGGCGGCCCGTACCAGGCGATCGTGGCCGACTACATCGCGCCCGAGCGGGTCGGCCGCGCCTCGTCGTGGATGAGCGTGCACCAGTTCCTGGGCAGCGTGGTCGGCATTCTGCTCACCACCCTGCTGCACGGCGCGGCGCTGGGCATCGCGCTCGCGGCCTGCCTGGTGGCGGGCTGGGCGGTCACCGACACGCACGTGCGCGGTCTGCCGCGCGCGCGCGACGCGGCCGCGCCGCTGCGGCTCGGCGCCGACGCGCGCACCGTGCTGGCCTCGCGCGCGTTCATCAACCTAGGCTTTTACACGCTGTTCGGGTTCTTGTTCTTCTTCGTCAAGGAGTCGCTGCGCGCGCCCGACCCGCGCACCACCAACGGCATCCTGATCCTGGTCTTCACGGTCGCCGGCGTGCTGGGCGCGGCGCTGGCCGGCAAGCCCGCCGACCGCATGGACAAACGGGTCGTGGTGACGGTCGCCTGCGTGGCGATCGCGATCACGGTCGGTGCGTTCGCGGCCGCGCCCAGCGTGCCGGTCGCGCTGGGCTGCGCGCTGGCCTCGGGCGCGGCCTGGGGCGCGTTCTACACCGCCGACTGGGCGATCGCGTACAGCGTCCTGCCGCGCGAGGCGATGGCGCGCGCGATGGGCGTCTGGAACCTGGCCGCCGCGCTGCCGCAGGTCGCCGCGCCGATCGTCACCGCGCCGATCGTGACCGCCTTCGACGCGCGCAGCATGGGCTTGGGCCCGCGCGTCGCGCTGCTCTGCGTGATCGTGGAGCTGGCGCTGGGCACCGCGTGGCTGTGGCGCTTGCGCTCGCCCGGATCGCGAAAGCGCGCTATACTGGCGAAATGATCGTGCGCCCGCTCGCTCTATGTTCCGTGTTGCTGCTCGGAAGCGCGCTTGCCGCCGCTCTCCCCGCCGGGGCCGCCGCCGGCGATCCGGCGCGCGCGGTCGCCGCCGCCGCAGCGGCCGACCTCGAGCGCGACTACGTCCTGCCCACGCCCGGTCGCGCGGCCGCGGACGTCTTGCGCCGCAATGCCGCGGCGGGAACGTACGACGGTCTGCGCGAGACCGCCCTGGCGGAACGGCTCAGCGCGGATATCGCCCCGGTGCTGCACGACAAGCACGTCCACGTGCGCTGGTCGCCCGATGTCAACCCGCCGGCGCGGGCCGGCGCCGGCGCGCCGAGTGCCGAGGAGCTCGCCGCCAACGCGCGGCGCGAGCGCGAGGGAGGCTACGGCCTCGGGCGGGTCGCGCACCTGCCGGGCAACGTCGGCTACATCGAGGTCCGCGGCTTCGCCAGCGCGCCGGAAACGGACGCCGTCCTGGACGCCGCGGTGAACGCGGTTGCGAGCGCCGACGCGATCGTCCTCGACTTGCGGCGCAACCACGGCGGCGATCCGCGGACCGTCGCCCGGCTCATCAGCCACTTCGTCGCCCCCAACACGCACCTCAACGATTTTCTGGGCCGCGGCGACGAGGGCGCCGCAAAGATCGAGGACTCGACCTACACGCAAACCGTGCCCGGCCCGCGCGTCGCGGCACCGCTGTACGTGCTCACGTCGGGCGAGACGTTCTCGGGCGGCGAGGAGTGCGCGTACGATCTGCAGACGCTCAAGCGCGGGACGCTGATCGGCGCCCCCACCGGCGGCGGGGCGAACCCGGGCGGCGTCGAGCGGATCGACGACCACTTCGGAATCTTCGTCCCCACCGGCCGAGCGCAGAACCCGATCACGCACGCGAACTGGGAAGGCGTCGGAGTGCAGCCGGACCGCGCACTGGCGCCGGAACGCGCGCTCGCGACCGCCTACGCCGGGGCGCTCGACGCGCGCCTGGCCGGCACGGCGCTCGCACCGTCGCTGCGCGAACGGCTCGCCGCGCTGCGAGCCAAGCTCGACACGCTCAACGACGCGGAGATCCTCGCGCTCTAAGCGGCGAGCAGGTCCAGACCGCTCGCGGCGCCGATCATGCGCGCATGGAGATCGACGAGCGGGCGCGCCGCTTCCACGCCTTGCACGCCCCGGGCGAGCTGCTGCTGCTGCCCAACGCCTGGGACGCGGTCAGCGCCGGCATCTTCGCGCAGGCCGGCTATCCGGCCGTCGCGACGACCAGCTCCGGCGTCGCCAACGCGCTGGGCTACCCCGACGGCGAGCGCGCCCCGCGCGATGAGGTCGTGGCCGCGACGCGGCGCATCGCCGCGGCGGTCGACGTGCCGGTGACGGCCGACATCGAAGCCGGCTTCGGCGCGAGCGCGGCCGAGGTCGGTGAGACGGTGCGCCGCGTCGCCGCCGCCGGCGCGGTCGGGATCAACCTCGAGGACGCCGTGCACCCCGAGCCGCGCCTGTACGACCTGCCCGAGGCGGTCGAGCGCGTGCGCGCGGCGCGCCGGGCGGCCGAGGCCGAGGGCGTCGCGCTGTTCCTCAACGCGCGCACCGACGTGTACCTGCGCGCGATCGGCGCGCGGGAGACGCGGCTGGACGAAGCGCTGCGCCGCGCGCGGGCCTACGTCGAGGCGGGGGCGGACGGCATCTTCGTGCCGGGCGTGAGCGACGCCGCGACGATCGGGTCGCTGGCCGCAGGCGTGGCCGTGCCGCTCAACGTCATCAGCGCGCCCGGCCTTCCGACCCGCGCGGAGCTGCGCGCGCTGGGCGTGCGCCGGGTCAGCTTGGGACCGCGCGCGATGAGCGCGACCATGGGCTACTTGCGCACGCTGGCGCGCGACATGCGCGAGGCCGACGTCTTCCTCCCCGACATGCGCGGCGCGATGACGTACGCGGAACTCAACGCGCTCTTCGCACCGCGCGGCTGAAACGCGGGCCGCCGGTTAACCCGCCGCGGTCTAGGTCTCTGCCTCCGCGTCGGGCGTGCCAAGCTCGCGGTCCTGGCGCGGCGGCAGAACACGGTCGACTTGCTCGATGTCTTCGAGCGTCGCCTCGCCGCGGTCCTCGTTCTCGCCGCGCAGATCCTTCGCGCGCGTCGAGCCGGAGGTCAGGCCGGCGTTGCGCAGCGTCGGGCCGTGCTTGGGTTCGTTGTCGGTTGCCATCGTCTCGTTCGGGTTTCCGTCCGGGTCGGACCGAAAACAAACTTGCTCGCCGGGCGAGCAACGGTCCTCACGCCGCGATCCGCTCGACGTCGCCCGGAAACGCGCGCTCGGCCGCCGCGGCCAGCTCGCGCCGCCGGTGCGCGATCACGATGCCCGACGTTACCGTTACGGCCAGCGCGACCCCCAGCGCGGACAGCGTGGCGATGCTCTCGTAGCGCCGCAGCGCGTTGCCGAACACGAAGGCCAGCGTGCCCCAGACCGTCGCCCAGGCGCACGCGGAGGTGCCGTTCCAAAATAGGAAGCGCGACCAGGGGAAGCGGTTGACGCCGGCCAGCAGCGCGCCGTACGTGCGCAGCAACGGCACGAAGCGCCCGACGAAGACGACCTTGCCGCCGTGGCACCGGAACAGGTACACGCCGATCTTGAGCGTCGCGTCGTCGATGTGCCAGACCCGCCGGTAGCGCCGCAGCAGCGGCCAGCCGCCCTTGCGCCCGACCCAGTAGCCGAGGTTGTCGCCGACGACCGCCGCGACGATCGCGACCAGCACGATCTCGACGACGTTCAGCCGGTGCGTCGAGCCCGCGTAGGTGCCGGCCGCGATCAGCATCGTCTCGCCCGGGCTCGGAACGCCGGTGCTCTCCAGGAAGATCAGCAGCGCGACCGCCCACAAGCCGTAGGCTTGCAGCAGGTGGTCGAGGTTGCCGCCGAGGCCGTGCAGGAGCGCCATTGCGCCATCCTGCCCGTTTCGGGCTAGGGTGAAAGCCGCTCCAGCGACCAGCCGCCCGCCGTGCGCGCGTACGCGACGCGGTCGTGAACGCGGTTCGGGCGACCCTGCCAGAACTCGAACCGCTGGGGCACGACCCGGTAGCCGCCCCAGAACGGCGGGCGCGGCACGTCGCCCGGAAAGCGCTCCTCCGCCTCGCTCATCGCCCGTTCGAGCGTCGCGCGGTCCGGCACGACGGCGCTCTGGTGCGACGCCCACGCGCTCAGACGGTGCCCGCGCGGCCGGGTCGCGAAGTACGCGTCGCTCTCGCCCTCGGCCACCCGCTCGACCGCGCCCTCGATGCGGATCTGCCGCTCGAGCGCGCCCCACCAGAAGAGCAGCGCCGCGTGCGGCTGCGCCGCGAGGTCTTCGCCCTTGCGGCTCTCGTAGTTGGTGTAGAACACGAACCCGCGCTCGTCCCACTGCCGCAGCAGCACGACCCGCGCCGACGGCCGCCCGGCCACCCCGACCGTCGCCACGCTCATCGCGTTGGGCTCGACGATCCCCTCGCCGTGCAGCGCATCGTCCAGCCACGCCCGAAACTGCACGAACGGATCGTGCGCGACCCGCTCGACGTCGAGCGTACCGCGGTCGTAGGTGATGCGCCGGGACCGAATGTCGTCGTTCACAGTGTCCCTTTCGACTACGGAAACCGGCCGGCCAGCATGCCGCCGGCGAGGGCGAGGATGACGACCAGGCCGCCGGCTAGGGCGAGAGGCAGGGTCGCGTCGATGCGCTTCTTCTCGCGGGTGGTGCTGTTGGCCAGCGCTGCCAGGTGCCCGCGCAGGCTGCCGGCGTCGTTCGCGCGGGCGTAGGCGCCGCGGGCCGAGCCGGCGATCGTGCGCAGGGCGTCCTCGTCGATCGTGGCTTCCTGCGCGGTGCCGGGGATGAGCTGGCCGCTGTCGCTAGTGCCGATGCCGACGGTGTCGATTTCGATCCCGGCGGCGCCGATCTCGCGCGCCGCGACGAGCGGGTCGCCGCCGACGTTGTTGACGCCGTCGGTGACGAGCACGATCGCGCGCCGGCCGCTCGCGGGCAAGAGGCGCGCGGCGGCGCCGAGCGCGTCGCCGATGGCGGTGCCCCCGTTAGGCGGGGGAATGCGCGGGATCGCGTCGCGCAGCACGTCCTTGTCGTCGCTGAGCGGCTGCACCACGCCCGCCCCGCTGGAGAATGCGACGATCCCTAGCCGCGTGCCGTCGGGGACGCCGTCGACGAACGCGCGCACGGCCGCCGCGGCAGCCTCGGAACGCGAGGGCGTGACGTCGGTCGCGCGCATCGAGCCCGACGTGTCGACGCAGATCACCACCGCGCCGCCCCGTACCGGCACCAGCGCGGTGAAGCGCGGACCCGCGAGCGCGGTTCCCAGCAGTGCGATCCCCGCCGCGCATGCCGGCGCGAGCAGTAGCGCGGGGTCGAACCGACGCCGAGTTGCGCGCTCGAAGAAATCGAGGTTGCTGTAGGCGAGGGCCGCTTCCGCGCCACGGCGCGCCGCGACCCGCGCCAGCCCCAGGAACGCGACCGCAACGACGAGCCCGACGATCAGCCAGAGCGGGTGCGCGAAGTTCACGGGCACGGGGCGCTCACGGGCTTGGGGCGCTCACGGGTGGAGCCCGAACGCGCGCAACAGCGAGGTCCGGCCGTCGCCCTCGTCGAGCGTGCCGACGCGCCAGCCTGCGGCGTGGAAGCGCGCGTGCAACTCAGCCTCGCGTTCGAGCGCGGCGGCACGATAGCGCGCGCGGGTGCGGGAGCCGACGAAGACGCGGCCGACCCGCCCGGTCTCGGCGTCGCGCAGGCGCACGAAGCCGCGCAGCGGGAGGTCGTCGCGCCAGGGATCACGCGCCAGCAGCACGGTCGCGTCGAAGCGCAGGCCGGTGCGCGCGAGCTGCTCGTCGCTCGGCAGGTCGAAGCCGTCCGCCACGACCAGCAGCGAGGCGCCGCGCGGCAGCGCACGCTGCGCGACCGCCAGCGCCGCAGCGAACCGGAACGGTACAATCGCGTGCACCAGCGGCGCGGCCCGGCGATCGCGCACGACGCGCTCGTCGACGATGCGCGCGGCCCGGTCCTCGCCTTCGAGCGCACCGAACCACGCCCGCAGCGCCTCGTCGGCCGCCGCGGCAAGCGGGCGCCTGCGCCCGACCCGCATCGACGGCGACTCGTCGACGACGGCCGCCAGCACGAGCGACGTCTCCTCGAGGTAGACGCGCGTCTGGAGCGTGCCGACACGCGCGGTGGCGGCGTGGTCGATCCGGCGCGGGTCGTCGCCCTCGGCGTACGCGCGCAGTTGCGAGAACGCGAACCCGTCGCCCGGCCGCGAACCGCGCACCGCCCCGCCCGGGCGCGGCGTCGCACGCGCTCCGCGCAGGATCGCGGCGCGCAGCGCGTTCACGGCGCGGGCACCGAGGCGACGATACGCCGCACGACTTCCTCGGGGTCGCCGCCGGCGATCGCGATCCGGTCGTCGTAGGAGATGCGGTGGCGCAGCACGGCCGGAGCGAGATCGCGCACGTCGTCCGGCGTCGCGAACGACCGCTCCTCAGCGTACGCGCGCGCTCGCGCCAGCGCGACCAGCGCCAGCGCGGCGCGCGGGCTCGCGCCGTGGGCGACCAGCTCGGCGCCGCGCGACGCGCGCACGATGTCGACCGCGTAGTCGCGCACCTTGCCGTCGACGAACACCTCGCGCGCGTCGCTCTGCCAGCGGCTCACGTCGGCCAGGGTCGCGACGTTCGCGGGCAGGGGCGGCTCGGCGCCACCGAAGCGGTCGACGATCGCCCGCTCCTCCTCGCGCGAGGGGTACGGCACGACCAGCTTGGCCAGGAAGCGGTCGAGCTGCGCGAGCGGCAGCGGGTAGGTGCCGTCGGCGTCGTACGGGTTCATCGTCGCCAGCACGACGAACGGCGCGGGCAGATCGTGCGTCTGCAAGCCGATCGTCGCGCGCC
Source organism: Vulcanimicrobiota bacterium (assembly GCA_963784655.1). Taxonomy (GTDB): domain Bacteria; phylum Vulcanimicrobiota; class Vulcanimicrobiia; order Vulcanimicrobiales; family Vulcanimicrobiaceae; genus Vulcanimicrobium. The sequence continues at coordinate 87,539 of CAWASO010000024.1, read as the reverse complement.
GCTCCTGCATGCCTTCGAGCAGCGCGGACTGCACCTTGGCCGGGGCGCGGTTGATCTCGTCGGCCAGCACCACGTTGGCGAACAGCGGCCCGAGCACGGTCACGAACTCGGCCGTCTTCGCATCGAAGATGCGGGTCCCGACGATGTCGGACGGCAGCAGGTCGGGAGTGAACTGCACCCGCCGGAACATGCCGCCGACCGCGGTCGCCAGCGCGCGGCAGGCCAGCGTCTTGGCCACGCCGGGCGCGCCCTCGAGCAGCACGTGGCCGCCGGCGATCAGCGCCAGCACGAGTCCCTCGACCACCTCCGGCTGGCCGACGATGGTCTCGCGCAGCGCGGCAACCAGATCGCGCGGTCGGCTCATCGCAGCCAAGCCTCAGTAGCGTCGACCAGTTCGGCCGAGGCGGCATCGCGCACGTGCGCGGGACCGAACATCGTGCGCTCGGCGGCCAGCAGCGCGCCGCGCAGAGCATGGTCGTTCGTCGCGGCGAGCGCGTCGCGCAGCGTCACGCCGCTCGCGACGCCCGCGGCGGCGAACAGCGCCGCGCGCAGCGCGCTCAGCGCGGCGGCGGCCGGAGCGACCCGGTACGCGCGCAGCGCGGCGGCGACCGCGTCGCGCGGCGTGCTCGGCGGCGGCGCGGCCGCCGGCGGTTGGACGACGGCGGCCGGAGGCGGCGCGGGCACGACGGGCCGCTCCCGCCGCCGGCGGCGGCGGGCCAGGGCGATCAGCGCGACGATCGCGATACCCACTCCGAGCAGGATCAGCGCGCCGGCCGCGAGCTGCCGCAGCGCGTTGCCGACGCTCTCGGTGAGCGGGGCGCCCGCGTCGACCACGACCGTCACCGGGCGGTTGGCGGAGAACCGCTTGGGCCGGCGGTCGCGCGCGTCGATCGCGTCCAGGTACGCCGGCGTGAAGGTGAAGCGGCCGGCCAGCGCCGGTTCGAGGGTCAGCGTCTCCACCACGTCGGTGCCGCCGGCCGAGTGGGTGGTGTGGCGCTCGTCGCCGAGCATCTGCATCGTTCCGACGTCGGGGATGACCAGCTCGTCCAGCGCGGCGACGTTCTCGTTCACGTGCACGTGGATCGCCAGGTGGAACGGCTCGTGGACGCGGACGTGCGTCTTGTCGGCGCGCATCGACAAGTCACGCACGTGCAGCGCGCGCAAGCTCGTCTGCGCGCCCACCACCGCCGGCAATGACCCGAACAGAATCGCAAGACCGAAGGCGGCTCGGCCGCAGGCCGAACGCGAAGGATTCGCCGCAGGCGAATCCACTAGCGTTCGACGCGATCGAGCCAACGAGCGAACAGGCCGCGCGCGTCGAACGGGCCGGGCGACGCCTCGGGGTGGAACTGGACCGCCTCGATCGGCAGCGTGCGGTGGCGGAAGCCTTCGTTCGTCCCGTCGTTGAGGTTGATCATCGTCGCTTCCAGCTCGGCCGGCAGGCTCGCGCCGTCGACCGCGTAGCCGTGGTTGTGCGCGGTGACCAGCACCGCGTCGCGCACGACGTCCTTCACCGGCTGGTTGCCGCCGCGGTGCCCGTAGGGCAGCTTGTACGTCTTTGCGCCGAGCGCCAGCGCGAGCAGCTGGTGGCCCAGGCAGACCCCGAAGACCGGCTTCTTGCCGATCAGCGCGCGCAGCGTCTCGACCGTGTCGCCCAGCTCTTCCGGATCGCCGGGCCCGGGCGAGACGACGACCGCGTCGGGCCGCAGGGCCAGGATCTGCTCGCTCGACGCGCCGTACGGCAGCACCGTCACCCGCACGTCCAGCGCCAGCAGCTCGCGGATGATCGCGCGCTTCACGCCGCAGTCGAGCAGCACGACGTGGGTCGCGCCCTCGCCGACCGTCTCGCCCGGCGTGTAGGCGTCGGCCACCGAGGCGACGAGCCCGCGCGTCGACGCGGCGCGGGCGTAGTCGGCCAGCTCGCGCTCGACGCGCGCGATCGCTTCGTCCCCGACCGCCAGCGCCGCCGCGATCGTGCCGTGCTCGCGCAGCGCGATCGTCAGCGCGCGGGTGTCGATGCCGACGATCGTGCGCACGCCCTGCGCGTCGAGCCACGAGCCCAGGTCGAACTTGGCCGCGTAGTGCGACGGTTTGCGCGAGAGGTGCTTGATCGCCGCGCCCGCGACGCACGCGTGCGGGTGCTGCGAGGCGGTCCCGCTCACGCCGTAGTTGCCGATCAGCGGGTAGGTGAAGGTCAGGATCTGTCCCGCGTACGACGGGTCGGTGAGCGCCTCTTCGTAGCCGGTCATCCCGGTGTAGAACACCGCTTCGCCCAGCGCCACGCCGGTCGCGGACAAGCCTTCGCCGTCGAAGCGCGTTCCGTCGGCCAGCAGCAGCGTCGCTTTGTTGCTCATGGTGAAATACCGGTCATACCGAAAGCTCTTCGCGCGGCAGCACCTGGCCGTGCTCGAACACGACCGCGCCGTCGACGATCGTCGCGAGCGCGCGGCGGGGCAGCGTCATGCCGTCGAACGGCGTGTTCTTGCCCTTGGAGCGGAACCGGCGCGCGTCGACCGTCCACGGCCGGTCGGCGAACACCGTCACGTCGGCCGGGCTGCCCGGCGCGAGCGTGCCGCCCGGCACGCCCAGGATGCGGGCGGGGTTGGTCGACAGCAGCTCGACGTAGCGCGCCAGCGCGAGTTGCGGCAGCGCCAGGGCGTACGCGCCGACCGCGATCTCCAGGCCGCTGAAGCCGACCGGCGCGACCGAGATCAGCTGCGCCTTCTCGTCGAGCCCGTGGGGCGCGTGATCGGTCGCGAACGCGTCGATCGTGCCGTCGAGCACGGCGGCGCGCAGCGCGGCGCGGTCGTGCGCGCCGCGCAGGGGCGGGTTCACCTTGGCGTCGGCGCGGTAGTCGTCGAACCGGTCGTCGAGGAAGACCAGGTGGTGCGGCGTCACCTCGCAGGTCACCCGCACGCCGCGCGAGCGCGCCCAGCGGATCAGGTCGAGCGAGGTCGCGGTCGAGACGTGCGCGATGTGCCAGAGCTTGGCGGCATCGGCGGCGATCAGCAGGTCGCGCGCGACGATCACGTCCTCCGCTAATCCCGGCGAGCCGTCGAGCCCCAGCCGCACCGAGGCCGCGCTCTCGTTCATCACCGCGTCGCCCTTGAGGTCTTGGTCCTCGCAGTGCGAGATGAACGCGTGCGGCAGGTCGGAGGCGTAGCGGGCGGCGTTGCGCAGCACGCGCGCGTCGCGCGGGGTCGAGCCGTCGTCGCTGAACGCGACGCAGCCCGCGTCGGCCAGCAGGTGGTAGGGCGCGAGCTCCTTGCCGGCCCGGTGCTTGGTCAGCGCGCCGACCGGGTAGACCCGCGCGAGGCCGGCCGCCTCCGCGCGCCGCATCACCTCGGAGACGATCGCCGCCGAGTCCAGCGCCGGCTCGGTGTTGGGCATGCACGCGACCGCGGTGAAGCCGCCCGCGACCGCGGCGGCGGTGCCGGTCGCGATCGTCTCCTTGTGCGTCTGCCCCGGCTCGCGCAGGTGGACGTGCATGTCGATGAAGCCCGGCGCCACGACCGCCCCGCGCGCGTCGACCACGCGCACCCCGGCGTCCGCGAGGTGCTCGCCGATCCGCGTCACCACGCCGTTCTCGATCAGCACGTCGCGCAGCGCGTCGAGGCCTTGCGCGGGATCCACCACGCGCCCGCCCGCGATCAGAATCTTCACGCGAGGACGGCCGCTCCGTTCACCAGCAGATCGAGCACGGCCATGCGCACGAACACGCCGTTGCTCACCTGCACGACGTAGCGCGAGCGCGGGTCGGCGAGCACCTCGTCGGTCAGCTCGACGCCGCGGTTGTACGGGCCGGGGTGCAGGATCACCGCCGCCGCGCCCAGCGCTCCCAGCCGCCGCCGGTTGAGCTGGTAGCGCTGCGTGTAGTCCTCCAGCGACGGCAGCAGACCGCCGGTGATCCGCTCGCGCTGGATGCGCAGCATCATCACCGCGTCGACCCGCGGCAGCACGGCGTCGAAGTCGCGCTCGATCCGCACGCCCGGGCCGGCGAAGTCTTGCGGCAACAGCGTGGCCGGGCCGACCAGGGTGACGTCGATCCCCAGCGCGCGCATGCCGACGATGTTCGAGCGCGCCACGCGCGAGTGCAGGATGTCGCCCACGATCGCGACGCGCAAGCCCCCGAAACGGCCGAACTCGGTGCGCAGCGTCATCAGGTCGAGCAGCGCCTGGGTCGGGTGGGCATGGGTGCCGTCGCCGGCGTTGATCACGTGGCCGTCGAACGTATCGGCCAGCCGGCGCGCGAAGCCCGACTCGTGGTGGCGCACCACGATCACGCGCACTCCGATCCCGCTCAGCGTCAGCGCGGTGTCGGCGATCGTCTCGCCCTTGCCCAGGCTCGAGGCGCCCGGCGCGAACGAGATGACGTCGGCGCCGACGCGCTGCTCGGCCAGGGTGAACGAGGTCGCGGTGCGGGTCGAGGCCTCGAAGAACAGGTTGAGCACCGGCACGCCCGCGAGCAGGTCGCGCGGCGGAAGCCGGTCGCGAAAGGCGGCGGCCCGGTCCAAAACGCCCTCGACCTCCGGCGGGGTGAGGTCGTCGACGTCGAGCAGGCTACGAGGCGGCACGGTCCTCTTCGAGGGAGACCGTCACCGCGTCGGCGTCGGAGCGCTGCGGGGCGAGGGCCACGTTGATGTGCTCGCGCCGGCTGGTCGGGATCATCTTGCCGACGTAGTCCGCCTGGACCGGCAGCTCGCGCAGCCCGCGGTCGATCAGCACGGCCAGCCGGATCGCGGTCGGCCGGCCGAGGTCGGTCACCGCGTCGAGCGCGGCCCGGACCGTGCGGCCGGTGTAGAGCACGTCGTCGACCAGCACCACCGTCTGCCCCGTGATCCCGCTGCGGATCTCCGACTCGGGCAGCTCGCGCGCCACGTCGTCGTCGCGGTAGAGGTTGATGTTGAGGAAGCCGAGGTCGGGCACCGTGCCGCGAATCTCGCCGATCTTGGAGGCCAGCCGCCGGGCCAGGGCCTCGCCGCCGCGGCGAATCCCGATCAGGAGGATGCCGGTCTGGACGTCCTCGGGCTCGACGATCTGGTGGGCCATGCGCGCGACCGTCCGCTCGATCTCGTCGGACGACATCAGCACGCGCCGCCGGGCGACCGCGGTCTGCATCAAGCGAACCTTCGGCGGGGCGGGACGTCGAAGCCTTCGGCCGCGGATGCGTGCCGACGCCGCAGCGTCTCGACGCTTGCTCGCTCGGTTCGGAGAGGATACCCGAGTTGCCGTCGCATACCACGCGCCACGGGGCAACCTCGCGAGCGTGTCCTCGGGATGCCGAAGGGACTTCGATGGTCAAGCGTCTGAACACGGTGCTTTTTGCGCTTGCGCTCGTGCTCGCCGGCTGCGGGGGCGCCTTCCAGCACTCGCTGCCGCGAACCCGCGCGCAGGGCGCGCACGTCAGGCCGCTCGGATCGTCGCCGCTGCCGCCTCCCGGGGTGACGCTGGGCGTGAGCGACAGCGGGATGAACTACACCGCGTACGCGGTCGACCTCGCCGTCAAGCCCTCGGACCCCAGCGACCTCATGGTGTGCTACGTGACGGCGCTCCAGACCCACGGCACGCTGAGCTTCAGCGGCGGCGCCCCGTGGACCGTCGTCGGCGCGGTGGAAAGCCCGGAACGAACCCAGCAGATCGTCGCCTATCGCAACGCCACCGCGGCCGACATCGCGGGGCAGACCTACGTCGTCTCGACGACGAGCGCCGGCAACCAGACCGGCTGGGTGTGCGACATCGTGCACGGCGGATACGGGTTCGGGCAAGTCGTCACCGGGTCGCACGACGCGCTGAACGCAACGATGCCGCTCGCGAGCGCGCTGCCGAGCGCGCCCGGCACGATCTTCCTCGGCTTTCTGGGCGAGGATCATGCCTGGTCGCAGTCGTACGGCACGCCGGCCGGTTACGGCCTGCTGGCCAGTCACACCGCGTACATCGATACCTGGAACTTCTGGAAGATCGCCTCGGCGGCCGATCCGGCGCTGGAGCAGCCCGCGGCCGCGTCGGCGTATACCGGACCGCAGCCGTGGGCGCTCTCGGCGCTCGTCGCGCTCGCGCCGCCGCCCGCCCCCACGCCCGCGCCGATCACGCAAGACGGCAGCGATAGCCAGGTCAACTCGAGCGGCCCGTCGGCAACGCTCAGCCTGCCGGCCGCGCCCGGCGACGTGCAGCTCGTGCTGGTCGCCTCGAGCGCGGCGCACGCCGCCTTTACCGTGCCGCCCAACTTCGCGCTGATCGACGGATCGCCGGACGGCAGCCGCACCATCGCGACCTACTGCGCCGCGTCGGCGCTGACGCCCAACCCCGAGTTCAGCACGTCGGCGGGGCGGATCGCGGCCATCGGCATCGCGTTCGCGAACGCGTCGTGCGCGCTGGACGGGCACTCGATCGCGGCGACCGCCAACTCCAACATCAGCAGTTCCGCGCCGGTCACGCCGACGGTCGCCGGCGACGCGCTGGTGTTCATGGCGCTCAACGACGCGACCACCGGGCGGGTGGCGGCCGCACCGGACGGCTTGAGCGAAGCCCCGGCGAGCGGAGGCAGCACCGGCTCGATGTTCTCCGAGCGCGACTACGTCGCGCTCGGACCCGCGCTCGCGCCGCAGCAGCCGGCGCTGACCTGGCGCTATGCCGGAACCGGCAACTACGCGCTGGCCGCCTCCATCTTGCTCAAAGCGAGCTCCGCACCGGCGGGTGCGCCGGGTCCGCTGCCGACGCCGCTCCCGACGGCCACGGCGGCACCCGCGCCGACGCCGGAGCCGGTCGCGTGCTGCGCCAACGGCGTCGAGTGGCCCGCCTCATTTCGCCCGTACGGACCGGCGTCGCCGTGGAATCTCGCCCTGACGAACACCACCGACCCGCAGCTCTATCCCGGCTCCGACGCGATGATCGCGCACCTGTCGAACGGCGGCGGCGGGGCCGGGCCGGCGGTGCACACCAGCGAGTACGGCGGCGGCAACGACTACGGCCACCCGGTCTACTTCACGAGCGCCGCGGACCCGCTCGTGCGCGGCGCGTGCCAGCTCTTCTGCAACCCGGCCGGCATCGCGTGGCTGCGCGTCGCGCCGCGCTCGCGCCCGATGGGCGGCTCGGATCACCACATGATCGAAGTTCAGCCCGACGGAACCGAAACCGGGGCCTGGGAAGCAGGCCAAAGCGCGGGCTCGCCATTCGGCGTGGTGCTGCACGACTGGACCGCCGGCGACCGCACGACGCCCGCCGACATCTACTACTACGGCGGCGGCGGCGCGTGCACGAACTTCTACACCGGCTCGGGCTTCACCAGCAGCGGGGTCGCGCCGACCGCGGTCGGCGCGTGCGGTGCCGGCGGAACGATCACCGCATCGGAACTGAGTCGCCGGGGTCATACCGCACGCGCTCTTCGTCACCATCTCGTGCGTCGCGGCGGGCACGTACGCGTTCCCGGGCTTTCAGAACGGCGACCACCCGTGCACGGGCGGGGGACCGGACGTGCCGCTCGGCGCGCACCTCTGGCTGGACCTTTCGGACGGCGCGATCGACGGGCTCGCGATCTCCAACGGCGGCAAGACGATCCTCCACGCGCTGCACGGCTACGGCGCCTTCGTCGGCGACACGAAGTGCTTCAGCGCGTGCCCGTCGCGCGCGGACTTCAACTTCGGCATCATGGTCGAACCCGACGTGCAGTTCGCGTCGTTCGGCGTCAGCCCGACCCCGCTGCAGACGTTCGCCCGCGACGACGGCTGGACGCCCCTGAAGGTCCGCGGCGCGACCCGGTACATCCTAGACGACCCGTGGACGCCGCTCGACTGGCAAGCGCACCTGCACGTCGTCGCGACGTGCTACGCCCGCGGAACCTGCTGAGCGCCGTTCAACCGCGGAAGATCGCGCATCCCGTCGTCGCAGCGCCCAGCAGCTTGCCGTCGCGGTCGTAGAGCTTGCCCTCGGCGACGGCGGTGGTGCGGCCGACGTGCAGCGCGATGCCCTCGCAGCGCACGAGGCCCGTGTCCTTGGTCAGACCGCGGATCAGGCGGACCTGCACGTCGGTGGTGGTATAGCCGACGCCTTGCGGGAGCATGGTGTGGATCGCGCAGCCCATCGCCGAATCGAACAGGGTCATTGCGTAGCCGCCGTGGACGACCCCGATCGGGTTGTAGTGCTCCTCGCCGGCGGTCGCCTCGAACACGACCCGGCCCGGGTCGACCTCCGCGATCCGAAAGTTCATCAGCACCGCGATCGGGGGCGGGGGCAGTTTCCCGTCGCGCACCAGCCGCATCCCGTCCAGGCCGCTCAGCTCGCGAATTGCGGCGGCCGTCGCGGCCGGGTCTTCCCAGCGGACGAGCCGTTCGCGGGTAGTCACTTGCTCCATGCAAGTGACTACCCTGGTCCGCTCGGCCGGCCCTGCCGGGCGGCGCTAGCGGTTGGTCGGGAAGACGAACTCCGCGCCGGCGCGGATGCCGGTCGGCCAGCGCGAGGTCGTGGTCTTGAGGTGCGTGTAGAACCGCACGCCCTCGTTGCCGTGGACGTAGGTGTCGCCGAACAGCGAGCGCTTCCAGCCGCCGAAGCTGTGGTAGGCCACCGGCACCGGGATCGGCACGTTGATGCCGACCATGCCGGCCTGGACGTGGTGGTTGAAGTGGCGCGCGCTCTCGCCGTCGCGGGTGAAGATCGCCACGCCGTTGCCGAACTCGTGCGCGTTCACCAGCGCGAGCGCCTCGTCGTAGCTGGCGACGCGCACGACCGAGAGCACCGGCCCGAAGATCTCTTCCTTGTAGACCCGCATGTCCGCGGTGACGCGGTCGAGCAGCGTCGCGCCGAAGAAGAACCCGCGCTCCGGCAAGCTCGGCGCGGCGGCCGTCGACCACGACTTGCGCGCCTTCTCGTTCGCCGAGGTCGACGTAGCCGCGCACGCGGTCGCGGTGGACTTCCGTCACGAGCGGGCCCATCTCCACGCCGTCGTCCTCGCCCGGGCCGACGCGCAGCGACGTGAGCCGCTCGCGCAGGCGCGCCACGACCGCGTCGCCGGTCGCCTCGCCGACGACGACCGCGACCGAGATCGCCATGCAGCGCTCGCCGGCCGAGCCGTACGCCGAGCCCATCAGCGCGTCGGTGACCTGATCGAGGTCCGCGTCGGGCATCACGACGAGGTGGTTCTTCGCGCCGCCCAGCGCCTGGACGCGCTTGCCGCTCGCCGCCGCGCGGCTGTAGACGTGCTGCGCGATCGGGGTCGAGCCGACGAAGCTCACCGCGTCGATGCCGGGGTGGTCGAGGATCGCGTTGACCGCCTGGGCGTCGCCGTTGACGACGTTGTACACGCCCGCCGGCAGCCCGCACTCGCTCAGCAGCCGCGCCAGCTCCAATTGCAGCGAGGGGTCCTTCTCGCTCGGTTTCATCACGAACGTGTTGCCGCACGCGATCGCGACCGGGTACATCCACATCGGCACCATCGCCGGGAAGTTGAACGGCGAGATGCCGGCGCACACGCCCAGCGGCTGGCGGATCGCGTAGGCGTCGATCCCGCGCCCGACGTTCTCGCTGAACTCGCCCTTGAGCAGCTGCGGAATCCCGCAGGCGAACTCGACCACCTCGAGCCCGCGCTGCAGCTCGCCGCGCGCGTCGTCGAGCGTCTTGCCGTGCTCGCGCGTGATCAGCCGCGCCAACCGGTCGCTTTCCGCCACGATCCGCTCGCGGAACGCGAACATGATGGCCGCGCGCCGGGCCGGCGGCGTCTCCGACCACGCGGGAAACGCGCGCCGGGCCGCGCCGACCGCGGCGTCGATCTCGGCCGGCGTGGCTAGCGCGACGCGCGCCTGGATCTCGCCGGTGGCGGGCTCGTAGACGTCGCCGAAGCGGCCGCTCGCGCCGGGCAGGGCGGCGCCGTCGACGTAGTGGCCAAGCTCGCGAAGCGCGATCTGCATGCGGGATACCTCCAGGTGGTAGGACGTCACGGGCGGAGCGGGTAGACGGGCGGGGCGGGGTAGTCGGGCGTCACGGGCGGAACGGCTGATCGAATTGCGCGCGGGCGCCGAGCAGGAACGTGAGATCGGTGTCGGGCGGGTAGGCGGTCGGTACGCGAGCGCGTAGGAAGAGCACCGCGCCGGCCACTCCGCCCAGCTTGAGCTCGCCGCCGCGGCGGCGCAGCCAGGCGCCCTCGCGCAGGCCGAGCACCGGGACCTCGTTCTCCTCGAGGAACTCCTTGATTCGCTGGGCGCGGCTCTCGCCCATGTGGGTCGAGTTCGCCTCCGCGTCGACGTAGTGCGCGTTGAGCTGGAACGGCATCAGGCCCAGCGCGTCCAGGCCGTCCGGCTGCACGATCGGCATGTCGTTGGTGGTGCGGATCGTCGGCGCGGTGACGTTGATGCCCGCGCTCACCCCGAGGTAGCGCAGCTCGCCCGTGCCGACCCGCTCGCGCAGCAGCTCCAGCAGGCCGTGCCGCTGCAGCGCGCGCAGCAGCCGAAAGGTGTTGCCGCCGCCGACGAACACGGCCCGCGCCTCGCGCAGCGCGGCGGCCGGGTCGCCCGCCTCGTGCACGCCGACGACGTCGATCCCGAGCGGGGCGAACGCCGCGCGCACGATCTGGGTGTACGCATCGTGGTCGTGCAGCGCGAAGGGCACGAAGTGCAGCGTCGGGCAGCCGGCGAGAAACGTCACCGAGCTCGTCGCGCACGAACTCCAGGTAGCCATAGCCGTGCACGCGCGAGCTGCTCAGCAGCAGCAGATCGGGATTGGCGGTCATGCCGCCAGCCCCGCGAGCGCGTCCACGTTGCGCTGCAGCTCGCGCCGGTAACCGTCGAGCTTGGCGCGCTCGGCGCCGACCACTTCCGCCGACGCGCGCGAAACGAAGCTCTCGTTGGACAGCTTCTTCTCCGAGCGCGCGACCTCCGACTCCAGCCGCGCGATCTCGCGCGTGTAGCGCGCGCGCAGTTTGGCGGTGTCCGCGACCGCGCGGATGCCGCCGATGCGCTCGCGCAGCTCACCGTCGCGCGCGCCGTCACGGTTCCCGTCGCGAGCGTCGTCGTAGGTCGCGATCTCGGCCCGGGCCAGGGTCGCGATCGCCTCGACCACGTCCGTCTCGCCGGCCAGCGAGGCCGGAATCTCGACCCGCATCGACTCCTTGGGCGCGATCGCCCACTCCGCGCGCGCGTTGCGCAGCTGCTCGACCTTCTCGATCACCGCTCGAAACGCGTCGGCGTCCTCGGCGAACGCCGGAATCTCGGCCACGTCGGGCCACGACGCGGTGACGATCGTCGCGCCGTCGTGCGGCAGGGTGAGCCAGATCTCTTCGGTCACGAACGGCGCGATCGGGTGCATGGCGCGCACGAACGCGTTGAGCACGAACGACAGCACCGCCGCGCGCGAGGCGCGCTGCGAGGGCGCCTTCGTCGCCTCGACGTACCAGTCGCAGAACGTGTACCAGCCGAACTGCAAGAGCGCGTCGGCCGCGACGCCGAACTCGAAGTTGTCGTAGGCGCTGGTGACCGTCTCGACCGTGCGGCGCAGCTCGGTCAGGATCCAGCGGTCGGCCAGGGTCAGCTCGTCGTGCTTGGGCAGCACGTTGGCGCCCGGCAGCCCTTCGTCGAGCGCGACGGTGTAGCGAAGCGCGTTCCAGAGTTTGGTCGCGAAGCGTTTGGCCTCGTCGCAGTAGCGCTCGTCGAAGCGCAGCTCCTGCGACTCCAGGCGCATCTGGCGCAGGATGCCGAAGCGCGTCCCGTCCGCGCCGTACTTCGGCACGAGCTCGGTCATCGGGTCGATCGCGTTGCCGAGCGACTTCGACATCTTGCGGCCCTGGATGTCGAACACCAGCGGCGTCACGAAGACCGTCTCGAACGGCACCTTGCCGACGAAGCGCAGGCCCAGCATCACCATCCGCGAGACCCACAGGAAGATGATGTCGCGGCTGGTGATCATCACCTGGTTGGGATACCAGTGCGCGAGCTCGGGCGTCTGCTCGGGCCAGCCCAGGATCGAGAACGGCCACAGGCCCGACGAGAACCAGGTGTCGAGCGTGTCGGGGTCGCGCCGCAGGTCGTCCGTGCCGTGCCGCTCGCGCGCGATCCGGCGCGCTTCTTCTTCGTCGTGCGCGACGACCACGTCGTCGGCGGGCGTGTACCAGACCGGGAGCTGGTGACCCCACCAGACCTGGCGCGAGATGTTCCAGTCGCGCAGCGTTTCGAGGCCCGCCTCGTAGGTGCGGCCGAAGCGCTCGGGCACGAAGCGCAGCGCGCCCGCGCGGTACGCTTCAAGCGCGGGCTTGGCGAGCGACTCCATCGCCACGAACCACTGCAGCGAGAGCAGCGGCTCGATCACCGCGTGCGAGCGCGACGACACCGGCACCTTGGTGCGGTACGGCTCCTCGCGCTCCAGCGCGCCGGCCGCGCGCAGGTCGGCCACGACGCGCGCGCGCGCCTCGACCCGGTCCAGGCCGGCGTACGGCGCCATGCGCGCGGCCTGCGCGTCGATCGGCGCGCGCTTCTCGGCCGCCTCGGCGTACCGCCAGATCGGCGCGCTGAGGCGGCCTTCGAAGTCGATCACGGTGGGCATCGGCAGCTCGTGCCGCTGGCCGATCTCGTAGTCGGTCGCGTCGTGCGCGGGCGTCACCTTGACCGCGCCGGTGCCGAAGCCCGCCTCGACCACGTCGTCGGCCAGCACCGGGATCGCGCGCTCGACCAGCGGCAGGATCACGTTCTTGCCGATCAGGTGGCGGTAGCGCTCGTCGTCGGAGTGCACCACCACCGCGACGTCGCCGAAGAACGTCTCGGGCCGCGTCGTCGCTACGACCAGCCCCTCGCCGCCGTCCTCGGCGCGGTAGCGCAGGTGCCACAGCGACGTGTCGCGCTCGTCGTTTTCCACTTCCGCGTCCGAGAGCGTGGACTGCGCCTTGGGGTCCCAATTCACCAAACGCGTGCCGCGGTAGATCAGCCCGTCGTTGTAGAGGTCGACGAACACCTTGACGACCGCGGCCGACAGGCCGGCGTCCATGGTGAAGCGCTCGCGCTCCCAGTCGGGGCCGAAGCCCAGCCGCTGGAACGAGTCGTTGATCGCGCCGCCGTACTGCTCGCGCCACTGCCAGGCGCGCGCGAGGTACGCCTCGCGCCCGAGGCTCTCGCGGGTCTGCCCTTCCTCGGCGAGCGCGCGCACCAGCACGGTCTCGGTGGCGATCGCGGCGTGGTCCTGGCCCGGCAGCCAGTCGGCGTTCTCGCCCAGCATGCGGTGATAGCGCGTCAGCACGTCCATCGTCGTGTAGGTCGAGCCGTGGCCGAGGTGCGCGCGCCCGGTGATGTTGGGCGGCGGCATCGAGATGACGAACGGCGGCCGGGCCGGATCGGGGTCTTCGTGGAAGACGCCCGCTTCGAGCGAGCGCTGGTAGAGCCGGGGTTCGACTTCGGCGGGATCGTAGTTCTTGGGCAGCTCGGGACGGCCGTTCATCACAACCGCCCCTCCTACGGCCTAAGCGGGGGGAAGTCCCTCGGCGTTCTCCGCCGCGTCCTCCAAGCCGCCGGGCTCGCCGTACGAGGACGGCACCGCGCCCAGCCGGGTCGGCGCCATCGGCACGCCCGGCTCCGAGCCCAGCGCGCCCTCGGTCGAGCCGCCCTCGCCGCTCTCCACGCTGTCGGTGACCTGCCCGTTCACGGCCGTCGGTAGCGCGTCCGTGGCCTCGGGTTCGGAGCGATCGTGGTTCATGCGTTCCCTCTCATGGTGCAGGCCGGGGTCATACCCGGTTTCAGCCTTCGTCGCTGTCGAGCGCGGCCATGTCGTCGACCGTCTCGCCGTACGCGGCGGTCTGGCCGTCGCCGACCTGCGAGGGCAGCGGCGCGATGCGCCCCTGCTGGAGCGTGATGTCGTCGGCCGGCTCGGTCGGGTCCATGTTCGCACCCATCGCCGCGTCCATCGAGCCGCCCCGGCCGGCCGCGTCCGGCACGCCGCCGGTCGCGTCGCTCTGCTGGAGGTCGGTCTCGGCCGCTTCGCGGTCGGCCGGGGAGGCCTTGGCCTCGCCGCCGCTGCCCAGGTTCGTCATTCCGGTTTCCATGGTGGGGTCTGTACCCAGCGCTACGTGATCCCGTTGCGGATCGCGTAGACGGCGGCTTGCGTCCGCGCCGTCACGCCGAGCTTGACGAAGATGCGGCTGACCTGGTTCTTCACGGTCTTCTCCGACAGCACGAGGCGCTCGCCGATCTGCCGGTTGGACAAGCCGCGCCCGATCAAGCGCAGGATCTCCGTCTCGCGCAGCGACAGTTCGCCGTCCTCGGGCGGCTCGTTGAGCCGGCGCAGCAAACTGCCCGCGACGGACGGATCGAAATACGTCTCGCCCGCGATCACGGTCTTGCACGCGGCGATGAGATCGCCGGGCGAGATCTCCTTGGGCAAGTAACCGTCGACGTCACTGGCCAAGCAGCGCTGCAGCGACTGCTGGCTCGGATGCGAGGTCAGCACGATGATGCGCGTCGCCGGCGAGACCGCCCGGCACAGCGCGATCATTTGTTCGAGCTCGTCCTCGAAACCGTCCATGTCGATGATGAGCAGATCGGGCCGGTGGAGCGCGATCACGCGCTCCTCGACCGTGCGCGTGTCGAGCAGAACCTCGAACTGGTGGTCTTCCGCCAGCAACTGGCTCAGCGCCCGACCGACGAGCTGGTGGACTTCGACGATGATGACCTTGCACCGCCGGACCGTAGTTGAACGCACCGTGGCGAACCTCGGAAACAATGGAACGATGAGAAGAAACGCCGGCACGCCAAGGGCCGAACGAAAGAGCGCGCATCGCGGTGCGATCGCTGAACGAGAGCCCGTCCGATGCACGCACCTCCGGCAACGGCGAAGTTGCGGTGTCGTGTTTCGCGGGATTCACGGCCGGAGCCGGGCTCGATTACCGCAACGCGGCCGATGCCAGGCGCGGTTCCATTGTGAAGATGATCGAGTTCGCGCTACTGTTCAGCTTCGGTCGGAAGACGCTGTGACGACGCTGTGGAGCCCGACCGCACGCTAGGTTCTTCCGGCGATCGTCCGCTCGAGGAAGCGCAGCACGCGGGTGAGCGGAAAGTCGGTTTCGACCAGCGGCTTGGTGAGGATCGTTCGGCAGCCGACCAGCTTGGCGCCCAGCACGTCGGTGAAGAGCTGGTCGCCGATCACGACCGTGTCGCGGCGCGGCGTGCCGAGCAGCCGCAGCGCGCGCAGGAAGGCGAAGGGCAGCGGCTTGAGCGCGTTGGGCACCACCGCGATGCCGAGCTGGGCGCCGACCGCGCTGACCCGCTCGGTGAAGTTGTTCGAGACCATCACCAGCGCGAAGCCGCGCGCCCGGGCGGCCGCAACCCACTCGGCGACCCCCGGGGCCAACTCGGGCCGGTGATAGGCGCACACGGTGTTGTCCAGATCGACCACGATCCCGCGGACGCCTTGGGCGGCGAGGGCGTCCAGCGAGACCTCCGGGAGCGTGTCGGCGTGCGCGTCGGCGCGGAACCTGTCCACGCTATCCCCGCTTCCGTCCACAGCTCGCTCACCCCGCTCGGTGCGGCTCCACAGGGGCTCGCCGGCGGGTCCACAGCCGGGTCCGGGCGGGTCCACAACCCCGGCTCTTCTGCACGGAAAAAGAACCGTTTTGCACCGCATCTCACAAGGAGCCCGAAGTGCGATGCTATGTGTAGTACAGCCAGCCGGCCTGCCACAACATCTGGGCCTCCGTGCCCGGTCAACGGCACGTTCCCTTCAGGCTCGCATAGGAATCGAACACTACGTTCGATCATTCTAGCCTTCTCTCGACCTTCCTCGCGAGGGGTCGGCAGCCGGCATGAAATTCTCGCGCACCTACAGCACTTCCGGCGACCCCTACGCCGGCGTCGCCTTCGAGCCGCGTACCTCGAAGATCGTCAACCCCGACGGCAAGCTCGTCTTCGAGGCCAAGGACTGCCAGATCCCGACCGGCTGGAGCCAGGTCGCGACCGACATCCTGGCCCAGAAGTATTTCCGCAAGGCCGGCGTGCCCGACAAGACGGTCCAGGTGCCCGAGGACGGCGTGCCCGAGTGGCTGTGGCGCTCCGAGCCCGCCCCCGACGCGAAGTTCGGCATGGAGCTCGACGCCCGCCAGGTCTTCCACCGGATGGCCGGCTGCTGGACCTACTGGGGCTTCAAGCACGGCTACTTCGACGACGAGTTCCACGCCCGCGCCTACTACGATGAGATGTGCGCGATGCTGGCCCGCCAGATCGGCGCTCCCAACTCGCCGCAGTGGTTCAACACCGGCCTGCACTGGGCGTACGGCATCGCCGGCCCGTCGCAAGGCCACTGGTTCGTCGACCCCAAGACCGGCGAGCTGCGTCAATCCACCTCCGCATATGAGCATCCGGCTCCCCATGCTTGCTTCATTCAGGGCGTGAGCGACGATCTGGTCAACGAGGGCGGGATCATGGACCTCTGGGTCCGTGAGGCGCGCATCTTCAAGTACGGCTCGGGCACGGGCTCGAACTTCTCGCACATCCGCGGCGAGGGCGAAAAGCTGTCCGGCGGCGGCACGTCGTCGGGCCTGATGTCCTTCCTGAAGGTCGGCGACCGCGCCGCCGGCGCGATCAAGTCGGGCGGCACCACCCGCCGCGCGGCCAAGATGGTCACGCTCGACCTCGACCACCCGGACATCGAGGAGTTCATCTCCTGGAAGGTGACCGAGGAGCAGAAAGTCTCCGACCTGGTCGCCGGCTCGATCACCTGCGAGAAGCACCTCAACGCCGTCATGGCCGCCGCGACCGACGAGAAAGTCCGCGCGGACGCGCGCCTCGACCCGGCGCTCAACACCAAGCTCAAGACCGCGATCCGCGCCGCGCTGCACGCCGGCATCCCGCAGGCCAACATCCAGTACGCGCTCGACTTCGCGCGCCAGGGCTACAAAGAGCTGGCGATCGAGACCTACGACACCAACTGGGACAGCAAGGCCTACGGCACGGTCTCGGGCCAGAACTCGAACAACTCGGTCCGCATCCCGAACGACTTCTTCGCCCGCCTCGACGCCGGCCAGACGTGGGACCTGATCCCGCGCAGCATCAAGTACGGCGACGGCAGCAACAGCGCCAAGATCAAGCCCGTCCCGGCCGCCGACCTCTGGGAGAAGATCGGCCTGGCCGCCTGGCAGTGCGCCGATCCCGGCGTGCAGTACGACACCACGATCAACGAGTGGCACACCTGCCCCGCCGACGGCCCGATCAACGCGAGCAACCCCTGCTCGGAGTATATGTTCCTCGACGACACGGCGTGCAATCTCGCATCGCTGAACCTCGTCACGTTCCTCGACGAGGCCGGGCACTTCGATGCGAAGCGGTTCGCCGAGGCATGCCGGATCTGGACGTTCACGCTCGAGATCAGCGTGCTGATGGCGCAGTTCCCCAGCGCGACCATCGCCCAGAAGTCGTACGACTTCCGCACGCTCGGACTGGGCTATGCGAACATGGGCACGCTGCTCATGCGCATGGGCCTGCCGTACGACTCCGAGGAAGGCTTCGGCTGGTGCGCGGCCATCTCGTCGCTGATGACCGGCGCGGCCTACAAGATGTCGGCCGAGATCGCGCGCGAGCAGGGACCGTTCCCGCGCTACGACGCCAACGCCGAGCACATGGGCCGCGTACTGCGCAATCATCGCCACGCCGCGTACGCCGCAACGGCGAGCGAGTACGAAGACCTCACGATCCTGCCGACGACGCACGCGCCGACGCTCTTCACGCAAGAGACTTGGCAACTCGCGCGCACGACCTGGGACCACGCGGTCGCGATCGGCGAGATCGCCGGCTACCGCAACGCGCAGACCACCTGCATCGCGCCGACCGGCACGATCGGCCTGGTCATGGACTGCGACACGACCGGGATCGAGCCCGACTTCGCGCTGGTGAAGTTCAAGAAGCTGGCCGGCGGCGGCTACTTCAAGATCGTCAACCAGTCGGTCGAGCCCGCGCTGCGCCGCCTCGGCTACAGCAACGAGCAGATCGCCGCGATCGAGACCTTCGCCAAGGGCACCAACACCCTGGTAGGCACGCCGCACATCAACCGCGCGACGCTGCGGGCCAAGGGCTTCACCGACGAGATCATCGACCGGATCGAGGCCGGCCTGGTCGGCGCGTTCGAGATCGGCTTCGTGTTCAACCAGCACGTGCTGGGCGAGGACTTCTGCCGCAGCGTACTCGGCATGACCGACGCGCAGCTCGCGGACTGGAACCACTCGATCCTGCGCGACACGCTGGGCTTCAGCCAGGCGCAGATCGAGGAGGCATCGGACGTGATCTGCGGCCGCATGACGCTCGAAGGCGCGCCGTTCCTCAAGAACGAGCACCTGCCGGTGTTCGACTGCGCGACCCCGTGCGGCAAGCACGGGGCGCGCTACATCCGCCCGCTGGCCCACGTCGACATGATGGCGGCCGCGCAGCCGTTCATCTCGGGCGCGATCTCCAAGACGATCAACCTGCCCCAGACCGCGACGATCGGCGACGTCAAGCAAGCCTATCGCTACGCCTGGGACAAGATGGTCAAGGCGGTGGCGCTCTACCGCGACGGCTCGAAGCTCTCGCAGCCGCTGGCCGGCAGCTACGACATCGGCGACGGTGACGACGGCGAGGCGCCGCAGGCAGCCTACGAGACGCCGATCCAGATCGCGGAGCGGATCGTCTACCGCTACATCGCCAAGCGCCGCAAGATGCCGGACCGCCGCGGCGGCTACACCCAGAAGGCCGTCATCGGCGGGCACAAAGTGTACCTGCGCACCGGCCAGTACGACGACGGCACGATCGGCGAGATCTTCGTCGACATGCATAAGGAAGGCGCCGCCTTCCGCTCGCTGATGAACAACTTCGCGATCGCGGTCTCGCTGGGTCTCCAGCACGGCGTGCCGCTCGAGGAGTACGTCGACGCGTTCACCTTCACGCGCTTCGAGCCCAACGGTCCGGTCATCGGCCACGAGAACATCAAGATGGCGACCTCGATCCTGGACTACATCTTCCGCGAGCTGGCGGTGAGCTATCTGGGCCGCTACGACCTGGCCCAGGTGCAGCCGTCGCAAGCGGTCGACGCGATGGGCCCGGAACCGGAGTACGTCGCCGAGGAAGAGGGCGAGGTCCATTACCTGCCCCCGACTACCCCGGTGCCCAAGGCGGCAGCGCCGAAGGCCGGCGGCCCGGCCTCGGTGCCGGCGATGGCGACCCGCGTGCCGGAGCCGGTCGGCGCGGTGGCGGTGAAGCCGTCGGCGAGCGCGGGACCGGCGAAGGGACAGATCGTCGCAGCGAAAGCACGCGAGGCGATCGCGAAGGGCTACAGCGGGGATGCTTGCGGGCAGTGCGGGCAGTTCACGCTGGTGCGGAACGGGACGTGCCTGAAATGCGATCGTGCGGTACGACTAGCGGGTGTTCGTAGAACGCGATGGTGCCATTTTACATCGAAGCCGGTGTGAAATGGCACTTACGCGACGCAGTGCGTGCATAATGGCACTTACATTCTCGCGCCCTTGGTGTCGTGGCTTCAGTGGAGAGCCACAATCTACGCGCGCACACGTCGCGGAAGGTCGAGCATGGTCGGCGACGACATAGCCCGCCGAAGCCTGGGCACGTTGGGGACGGCGATGGCGGCGCTGGGCCTCGGCATCCTAGTGCCGGGGCTGAAGGACGTGCTGATCGCGTTCCTAGACCGGACCTTTGACCTGCACCTATACAACGCGCCCCCGTGGGTCGGCTGGCTGCTGCTGGGCGGCGGCATCATCCTTCTCGCGGTCGCCTTTGTCGGTGTAGATCGCGTTTGGAACTGGCTGGAACACCGGACCGGCATGACTGGCTGGAACAAGGGCGCCGTAGTCGTGCTACAGCAAACCGGCTTCGACTCGAACCAACGGGACCTCCACTCGGACGAGTTGCCGCCCAAGTTAGCAGGCCGGGCTATCCGCACCGTCCGCGCCGACTTGAGCCCGCACCTGCGACGGTCGCCGCCCGATGTAGACCGCGCACTCGAAGATCAGTTAGAGATACCGAACCGCCTTGCCGGCGCCAAAACTGATCCGGGAGAGACGCAACTCGCCTACTGCGGCATTGTTCAGGCGCCGTTCCAGATACTGGCGGGCTACCAGCTCGCTGGCTGGCCGGAGGTTCTGAGTTTTGAGTGGGACCGACAACGCCAGCGCTGGTGGAGCCTAGAGGAGGGTGATGGACCCGACCGCTTCATAGGCCGACGCAGCGAACCAGTTCCTGACGGTGGAACGCTGGCAATCGCGATCGAGGTCAGCTACTCGATCTCGACGGTTGCCATTCTTGAGACGATACCGACCGTCGGCGAAATAGTTCGGATCGGCCCTGTATCGCCCGCGCTCGACCTTCTCACGCATAGCGGCCAGGTAGCAGCCATCGCCGCAGCGTTTCCGAGGAGCGCTGGATGAGGCACGCAAGCGATACGGCGCTGGTCATGCGACGCACGTCTTCTGCGCTGCGCCGATGTCGGTCGGCTTCGCGCTCGGGCGACAGATCAGCCGGACTTTGGACGGCCCGGTCACCGCCTACGCCTACGACGCTCAAGTTACCCCATGTTACGCTTGGGGGCTCGTCGTGAATGCTCGGCCGAACGCACGCGTCGTGAGAATCTGAGCCGTGGCGCAGTACGACCTTTCAGCTGAGGTCCTGGCCTTTCATGATCAGTACGTGCGCCTGGACGAAGCCGCTGTAGAGCAGCTTCGGACAGTACGGGACACGAACCTTGAACGGATTAGGCTCGGGCTGGATGATCTAGAGAAGGCCCGCTTCAAGAGCTGGCGCAACCAGGGCGGCTTCGCCATGAAGACGGTGGTGAACGACCCGGCAGACGAGAGCAATCACGATCTCGATGCGGCGTTGATTTTCGACAAGGACGATGTGCCCTCGAGCGCACTAGCGGCACGCCAACGCGTTCGCGACGCCCTATTGAAACGAGCGAGCAACTTCCTGGAGGAGCCCGAGGCGCGGACGAACGCGGTAACGGTCTGGTATGCCGATGGCTATCACCTCGACTTCGCGATCTACCGCCGTTCCGAGAACTCGCTGGGCACCTACAACTACGAACACGCGAGCACGGAGTGGGTGACCCGCGACCCCGACGAAGTTACGGCTTGGTTCGAGGCAGTGGTCGAGGAAAAATCGCCAACGGCGGACCGGTTCGGCAACGCTCCGAAAGTGCGCTTGCACCAGCTCCGCCGCATCGTACGGCTAGTGAAATGGTTCTGCCGCTCTCGGTCCTCTTGGAACCTGCCTGGCGGAATGATCGCCTCAACGCTGGTCGACGAATGTTATCGTCCTGATCGCGATCGGGATGATGTCGCTCTCTACAACACACTCGCTGCCATGCAAGCACGCCTGCAAGACAGTTGCAAAGTCTACCACCCCAAGGGTGACGGACGCGAACTGACCGGCAAAGAGCAGCATTTTATTCAAGTCGAGATGCTAAAGGACAAGCTTGACAAGAACATGCCGAAGCTTGCCAATATATTCGAGCCCGGCTGTACGCGCGAACAAGCCCGAAGTGCCTGGGACTGGATATTCAATCACGCCTTCTGGGCGGACAAGGAGGTCGTCGAGGAATCCGTCGCCCTGGCAAAGGCTGATACGGGAGTCTCGGGCCACACGGTCAGGATGTCGTGCCAAGTGACGTCGCGGAACGGCCGCAAGATTGGAACCTACCGCGGCCAAGTACTACCCAAAAACATGGGCCTCCAGTTCTCGGTCGTTTACACCAGCGTCCCGCCGCCGTACGACATCCGCTACGAGGTGCAGAACACCGGCGACGAGGCTCGCCAGGCGCACCAACTGAGCTGGGCCGGGAACTCCTCGAGCGACGCGCCAAATTGGACCACGAGCACGGCCTATAAAGGGCCGCACCGCATGACTTGCAACATCGTCAAGAATGGGATGACCCTCGCTAGCACTTCCATGGTGATAAGAATTGGTGCCGGGCGTTGGAAAAAGGCTAGCCGCTGCGATGGGCGGTTGCGGCGCGCACTGCGGCCAGCAGCACAGACTTACTGAAATCGCCGAGCTTACAAGTTTGGATGACGATGTAGTGAATCGTACAAACGACGTTATCGATGACATTGAGAGCAATAGAGCAACGCCTGATGGTGATGGGGTTCGCCTTCAGCGGCGATCCGCAGCCCCGGCATTCTTGGAAACGCGTCGCGCGCTGCACGACGAAATCCCGGCGAAGGCGAAGCGCGGATGCCGAAGGAAATTCGCCGGCAATCGATGGCTGGTTCGGCTGGTTCTGGCCGATCTCAGAATGCCAATATCAAGCCGTATCGATGGTCTATTCCCAACTATCCCGCCATGACTTCGGCAAAGTCCTGATGGTGCTCGGCACCGGGCGCGTCGAGAGCTGGCGGAGAACTGAGCCCAATGGCGAGCGACCAAGCGGAGCCTGACCCCCACGCGTCAAATGCGGCTGGGCTGACTGCTTGAAGTCGAAGGAGACACCAATGGAACTCTCCACCGCCCTGCTCATGGCCTTCGACCGCGCGGATCTTGCAGTTCGAGGTCTGTTCGCTCTCAAGGGGAATAGCTTGCTGATCGACGCGGTATACGCTCGGGAACGTCCATCCGAAGAAGTGATCAAATTGTTGTTTGCATTCGCGCGGATCGAATACGCCTTGAAGAGCGCTGGATATTTCCAGAGCCGCCAAAATGGAGACGTCTTTGCGGATTGGGACCGAGCCGCCGGCGAGACGGAGGAATTGGAAAATGCTGCGCGACCTGAACTAGCCGAAGCAATCTCGTATTTTTATCAACAGCCTCCTATGGTGCAAAAAGTCGGCTCGCGTCACGTGCAGTTCGTAACGGTAGCAGGTACCCTACATTCTAATGTTGAACTTTTAAAAATGGTTCGCCGCGTGCGTAACAACCTGTTTCACGGTGGGAAGGTTCCGTACCGCGAGCGAGACGAACGGCTAGTGCGCTATAGCCTCGACATCCTACGTGCGCCGCTTGACAGAAACCCCCTAATAGCAGCACATTTTGGATGAAGTCAAATTCAATGGCAATAAATGAGGCGACAGGATTGAAGCTTTGCGAATCCCTAGAGATCTTTGTTAGGACTGAAACCCAAGCACCTCATAGCACTAATATCGCCTTTTATTCAGGTTTTCAGATCATTCGCTACTACCAATTTCTCTTGCTTATTGAGCAGCGGTACACTGAAGCCTCTCAGAGGTTCCACACTGCCCAGGAGAGATTGGTGATGCTAAGTGATTCAAGTTCATCAAACTCGCGCGAGCCGATTGCAACCGAGGGGCAGCTTTTCCATGAGTACCAACTCATCGCGTTACAGATTCAGCTGGATATAGAGTCTTTTTACCTATTCGCGAAAATCATGCTTGACAAGACGGCTCAATTCATTCAGCAATTCTTCGGCAAGATTAGAGGTTGCGAAGTCAGATCCCATGATAACTGGTCGAAGCGGCTACGCATGTATTGTCAGACAAAGAACCTCATTGTGGATGATTCTTTCGTCGAAGCAGTTGAGCAAATGCGAATTGTGATTAGTGACTTTCGCGACAAACAGATTCAACACGAAGAATCTCCGCGCACCATACGTGGTTTGGGACTTATACGTCCGGGTCAGGATCGTGGCTTATCACTCACCCTAGGACGCATCTTCCCCAAGGACGGGGACGTTGACATCCGCAGTTACGACATACCCACGCTTTCTGCGTCGATTGATACATACCTGAAGGCGTTAATGCGATTTGTCGAACGGAATCGGCAACAGCCGCAGCCTTCAAAAACTACGTGAAGACGACATCATATACTCCTCCAGGAGGACGGCCTGCTGCGGTAGATCGATGATACCTTCCGGGGGCGGCAAAGGGACTGGTTTTTAGTTATAGTTTCACAAACTGGAATTCAGCAAGATGGACTATTATATCCGATTACCAATAAGCACGTGATGGGTCGCGATATGCTGACTACGCTTAGTGGCCAGAGACTTGTTCTGCATGCAAATCAAAATATAGATGGCATCTCCATGTCTCAACGTGTCGAGGTTTTCTATACGCAAGACGGCTATCAAAATCCTGATATTGACGTTTGTGCAATGCGAGCGCGCTTTGCCGACGCTGAAATAAGGTTCAACCACTCATGTAGAAGTTGGGTTCGCTTTTCGGGACCTCGTGTTGGAGCATGGCATTTCACCGGGCACAGCCTGGGATCGGCGCTGAGCGCGACCTTGGCCTTCGCCATGCGCGACGCGCAAGCGCAGTGGGACCCGACCGGCAAGGCCACCGTCACGACGATCAACTTCGCCGGGCCGACGGCTGGCGATGCCGGGTTTGCCGCCGCGTTCGCCGCGGCGTTCAGCTACGCCGGAACCAGCCCGCTGTCGTTCTGGAGCTCGCCGCCCGGCTCGAGCGCACCCAGCTACGCGGACTGCGTGCGCAACACGCTCGACGTCGCGCCGCTGGTCTGGAACGTGACGACGATGCACACCATCACCAAGCTCTACGAAGGGCACTTGCTCGACAGCATCGATCCGCCGTACCGCAACCTCGTCTTCGGCGACATCGTCTCGCACGTCGCCAATGCGTTCGCGGCCAACGACTTCGCCCAGCTCCAGGCGGCGCAGACGCCGCTGACCGGAACGTTCGTCAAGAAGAGCGATCTGCCGCCGAACGGCCCGCAATCCTTGGATCGGCGAGGCCGAGTACCAGCACCACATGTCCTACCCGATCCTGCTCGGCGTGCCCGAGCTCAACCAGCTCGGCTTCAGCCCGCCGGCCACGATGACGCTCCCCAAGCCGAAGCCCTAGCTCGCTCCGCCGTGCTCCTGCGATGACTCGGCCCTCGAAAAGCTCGCGCCTTTAGGACACGCGCAGCACAGCCTTGCCCGAGATGGTGCGGTTCGCGAGGCCGTCGAGCGCCTCGCCGAGCTGCGACCACGAGCCGCGCCACGCGATCTGCGGGTCGAGCCGGCCTGCCGCCAGCAAGCGCGCAAGGTAGCCGAGGTCCTCGGCGAGCGTTTCGCCCGGGAGCATCGAGCTGCCCAGGGTGAAGCTGCGCAGGGTCTTGGGCGGCCCGACCGTGGCGTACGGCGGGAAGGCCGCCGGCTGACCCGATGCCGCGCCGATCGAGACCAGCGTGCCGCCCGGGCGCAGGTGCTGCCATGCTTGCACGAGCGTCTCGCCACCGACGTTCTCGAGCACGCCGAACACCGGCGCGGAGAGCGCGTCCAGGCTCGTGACGACTTCGCTCGCGCCGAGCGCCTGCAGCTCCGCGCGCTTGGCGTCGGACGACGTCAGCGCGACCGCTTCGGCGCCGGCCATGGCGGCGAGCTGCAGCGCGAACCGCCCGACGCCGCCGGACGCGCCGGTGATCAGCACGCGCCGCCCGAGCACGCCGCCGAGCACGCGCAGCGCCTGCAAAGCCGTGCCGCCCGCGACCGGCAGCGTGCTGGCGCGCTCGGCGTCGAGCGCATCGGGGATCGGCGCGGCGTTGGCGCTTCGTACCGCGCGCCGCTCGGCCCACGCGCCGCCGTGTCCTTGGGTGACGACGCGCGTGCCGACCGGCGGTCCGCTGCCGTCCGCGGCGGCGGTCACGACGCGTCCGGCGGCATCCCAGCCGGGAACCGTGCCGGGCGGAAACATCCCGCCGTGAGGCAGCTCGCCGTGGTTGAGCGAGAACGCGTCGACGGCGACGATCAGCTCGTCGGGCGCGGGCCGCGGCTCGGCGACCTCTTGCAGGCGGTAACCGGCCGCGTCGCCGGAGTCTACGACATATGCCTTCATGACGCTCCTCTGACCGCCGGATTGCCGGCCGTGGTTCCGCTCCAGAGGCGGCGCCTACCGTAACGCAAAACGCGCTACGGCCTCCAGGATCGCCGCGACGAATGCATCGCCACCGCCATGGCCGGCGTCACCGAGAACGTTCAGCTCGCTCGTGGCCCATCGCCGTGATAGCCGCCAGGCGGTTTCAAGTGGGCTACTGACATCGTAGCGACCGTGAATGAGCACTCCGGGAATGCCGTTCAGCACTGAAGCGTTTCGAATCAGCTGTTCATCTTCGACGAACGCAGCATGCCTCCAGTAGTGCGTGACCAGCCGCGAAAACCGCAGGCGAAACTCCGGATCGAGGAACCGCGTGTCCGGCGCGTGGCCGGGAGTAAGCGAGACGTGCGTATCTTCCCACCGACACCATTCCGACGCTGCACGCTCCCGCACGACAGGATCGGCATCGAACAGGAGTGCCGCGTAGGCGTCCACCAACGGCAAGTCGCGCATCTCGGCAGGAACGGCCGCGGCAAATCGATCCCACTCCTGCGGAAAGATACGGCCGACATCATAGGTGAGCCACCGCACTTCGCGACGGGACGTCGTCGTCACGAGAGCAAGTACCAGGGCGTCGACGCGATCCGGATATGCCTGCGCGTACGCTAGACCGAGCGTGCTTCCCCAAGAAAGACCCAAGATGGTCCAGCTCCGAATTCCTTGGTGCTCACGCAGTAGCTCGATGTCGGCGATGAGATGACCGGTAGTATTGGAGCTGAGGTCGGCGTCGGGCGCGCTGGCCAAGGGACGGCTACGGCCACATCCGCGCTGGTCGAACAGCACGATGCGATATGTCTCGGGATCGAAGAAGCGGCGCTGGTTTGCGGAGCACCCCGAACCAGGTCCGCCATGCAGAAAGAGCGCAGGCCTGCCATTGGGATTACCGCAGCACTCCCAATAGACCCGATGCCCATCGCCCACGTCGAGCATGCCGCTGTCGTACGGCTCAATGGCCGGGAATCTCAGATCCACAGCGTTGCCGCGAGCGAAATGAGACCCGCCCCTACGCGGCCGATGAGGGCGAGGCCGACGCCGGCTCGTATCTCCGCGTCGCGCGGGCCTTGGCCTTCACGGCCTCTTCTTCTCGCGTTTTGGGCGAGGCGTTCGTTTCGAGCGACTGCAGCAGGCGCATCGAAATCGCGGCAACCTCGTCGACCGCGGCGAGGAATGCCGCTTCGTTCGCCTTCGAAGGCTTGCTGAAGCCGCTGATCTTGCGCACGAACTGGAGCGAGGCGGCGTGCACCTCGCCGTCCGTCACGGGCGGCTCGAAATTGAACAGGGTCTTGATGCTTCTGCACATGCGGGGCGACCTCGATGCTGGTGCGGGCCGCCCTACTCATCCAGCATCGGTACGGTCATCCCCTCCGTGCGGACCGTCGCCTCCGGACGAGGCCGAGGCGTCACAGGCTTCGCGGACAGGGCTGCTCAATCTCCGAGGATTCGGCCCACGCCCCTTTTCGCCCGGAGGCCTGCCATGCCCACCGCTTCAGGTGCAGCCGACGACATCACCAGCGCGGCGGTGCGGAGCGCCGAAGCCGCGCCGGACCCGCGCTTGCGGGCCATCATGACGGCGCTGATCGAGCACCTGCACGCGTTCGTGCGCGAGGTCGAGCTGACGCCGGCGGAATGGCTCCAGGCCGTCGACTTCCTCACCCGGACCGGCCAGACGTGTACCGACCTGCGCCAGGAGTTCATCATCCTCTCCGACACGCTCGGCGTGTCGATGCTGGTCGACGCGGTCGCCAATCCCAAGCCGCCGCCTGCCACGGAAAGCTCCGTGCTCGGGCCGTTCTACACCACCGACGCGCCGGAGATCGCGAACGGCGACACGATCGCGCGCGGGGCCAAGGGCGAACGAGCGCTGGTGCGCGGCCGAGTCCTCGACATGCGCGGAACGCCCATCCCGGGCGCGCGAATCGAAGCCTGGGAGACCGACGGCGACGGCTTCTACGACACCCAGTACGCCGAGCGCGGCGCGCCGGACTACCGCGCGGCGCTGCACGCCGACGATGCGGGCAGGTTCTGGTTCTACGCGGTCAAGCCGGTGAGCTACCCGATCCCGACCGACGGCCCGGCCGGCGAGATGCTGCGCGCGCTGAACCGGACGCCGATGCGGCCGGGGCACCTGCACGTCAAGCTCTCCGCCGCGGGCTTCGCGCCGGTCGTCACCGCACTCTACAACGCGGGCGACGCGTACATCGACTCCGACGCGGTGTTCGGCGTGCGGCCGTCGCTGATCGCGACCTACGAACCGTACGACGCCGCAAACCACGGTCCGACGGAAGGCCAGCCGCCACGCTGGGTCGTGCAGCGCGACTTCGTCCTAGCCGATCGGTGACTGAAGCATCGCCTGCAGGCGCGCTTTGACCGCCGGCCATTCGGAGTCGACGATCGAGAAGTAGACCGTGTCGCGCACGCGTCCCGGTGCTGGTCACGATGTGTCTACGGAAGATCCCCTCCTGCACCGCGCCGAGCCGCAGGATCGCGTTGCGCGAGCGCTCGTTGAGCGCGTCCGTCTTGAACTCCACGCGGTTGGTTCGCAGCACCTCGAAGGCGTGGGTCAGCAGCAGCAGCTTCGTCTCGGTGTTGGCCTTGGTGCGCTGGTACGCCGTCGCGTACCAGGTCCAACCGATCTCCAGGCGCCGGTTCGCCAGATCGATGTTGCCGTAGCGGGTGCAGCCGATGACGCGCTCGCCGGCCGGGTCGACGATCGCGAACGGTAACGCCACCCCGCGCCGCTGCTCGTCCAGCGCCTGGGAGACGTAGCTGCGCATCTCCTCCGCCGTCGTGACGGGCGTGGGTATCCAGCGCCAGAGCTCGGGGTCGAGGCCGACCCGCACGAGGCCGTCCACATGCTCGGGCGCCAGCGGTTCCAGCCGGACGCCGGCACCGCGCAGGGTCACCGGCTGAACGCGCGCCGGACCCGTGTCGGATGTTTGGCTTGGTCGCCCGTCCCGGCCGCGGTTCCTTCCGCAGGAGCCGCCCTGGCAGCCGCCGAGCATCATCCTCGAACGTCATGCGAGACTGGCTATGCACCAGGCTTGAGTGTCGGGTCGAACCCGCCCGTCAGGTCGGGTCCGCTCGTGCCTTCGGTGAGGTTACCGGCGATCTCGCTGGTCGGAACGTATCCCGCTTCGGGCGCCAGGCTGCCCTCGGCGGTCGGAATGTACCCAGGCTCGCGCATCTCCGCCAGAATCGCGGGGTCGATCGTTTTCGGATCGCTGACCGGTTGGGGCGGCGTCGTGTTGTCGACGCTCGCCGGCTCGAAGCCGATACCTTCGCGCGTGACCCGCGGGGTGACGCCCGGCGACGGCTTCACCGTCGCGCCGGAGTTCCCGATCACGTAGACGACACGGCCACGATCGATCAGCTCGCCGCCGACCGCCGCACTGTAGCGAGCCTCCGGCGGCTGCGTCGGGTCGTTCGCGATGTCGCTCAGCTCCTCGCGCAGATCGGCCAAGTTCTGCTCGCGGTTCTCCTCGATCGCGCTCGCGCCCGGGATCTTCTTCCCGGTGTCGTACGCCTTGTTGTCGCCGACGTACAGCGCCACCCCGCCGTCGGGCGCTTCGCCGATCGCCGCCAGATCGAACCCGCCCTGGTTCGTCGTCTTGATGTCGGGCTTGGAGAGGATGATCACTCGGCCTTTCGCGGCGAACTCCTGGGCCATGCCCTCCTCGCCCAGCACGCCGCGCTTGAGGTCGGTCGAGGTCTCGTACTCGACGCCGGGCTGCTGCGCTTGCGCCGGGGTGGGTTTGATCGCGCGGTCGACCTGGGTCTCGTGCAGCTCGTAGCGGATCGCGCCCGCGAGCCGCTCGCGCAGGTCTTGCAGCGAGTCGGGCATGGTCTCGAACTTCGTGCGGTCGCTCATCGTCGTACCTCGGCTGTGGGCTGAACGTTCGTGTCGAGGTCGACCAGGAACGGCCTGGTCCGCGGCGTCCCGTTGAGGAGGACGAGCGCCGGCCATCTGCCGGCGGGCAGCCGGAACAGGTCCATCGTCGAGAAGTAGGGGACCGACTCGGTTCCGCTCTGGACGCCGCGCGACGCGCCGTCGGAACCCAGCGACGAGGTGTGCGAGAACGTCGGGCGCTCGCGCCGCGGGAGCATCTCGACGACGTGGCGGGCGGTGTTGCCCACCAGCGAGCCGAGATAGATTTGCGTGCCGACGTTCTCGAGGATCTCGACGATCTTCTCCGCTTCGCCGATCTGGTCGAGCGACTGGTAGGCGATCACGCAGCCGGCCTGCGCCTCGCGGGCGAACGTGATGTAGCGCCCCGGGTCGAACTGCGGAATGCGCCGCGTCTCGTCCAGCAGCAGCAGGATCGGCGGAATCTTCTCCCGCGCCTGCACTTGGCGGAAACGGTCGAACAGGAGCTGCTGCAAGCGCGTGACGACGATCCGCAGCACGGTCTCCGCGACGCCCACGTCCTGCTCGCGCGCGGCGATCACGATCGTGGTCGGCTCCGTGCCGCGGCCCAGCTCCGCCAGCGAGAACGCCGCGCCGGCGCCGGGCTGCGGCGGGCCGCCGGTGCGGCGGTAGAGGGTGCCGTAGCGCGAGAACGGGCGCAGCGCGTTGACGATCGCCCGGGTCAGCTCCTGGTACTCGTAGCGCGCCGAGCGCCGCCCGCCGTGCTTGCGCTCGATCAGCAGGCCCAGCTCGCCGAACCACCAGTTCAGCGGCGGGGCCCAGGCCGAGGGCGGGGCCGCGCCGGAGCGCTCCGCGGCGTGCACGCGGTCCATCACCGTGTAGAGCGCCGTCTCGTCGCGCGCCATGTCGTACAGGTCGGCGAACGCCGGCACGCCGCCCGGGTAGCGCCCCCGGTCGTAGTGCGCGTCGAGCAGCAGGATGTTGAGCAGCGCTTCGAACCAGCTGACGTGGTTCTGGTAGAAATAGGACTGCTCGCCGCTCTCCCAGCCGTCCTTGGGCATCAGGGCCGCGATCAGCTGCCCGATGCGCTGCAGCCCGATCTCGTCGCGCGGGTCGCAGTCGGCCAGGAAGTTGATGCTGTCGGATGCGGCGTAGGGGTCGGTCGAGAACGTGCGGATGGTGCCGCGCAGTGCGGGGCCCAGCTTGTCGCGCAGCGTGCCCTTGACGTCGAGCACGAAGGTGTGGAAGCCGGCCGCGTTCGCCGCCCGGGCCCAGCGCAGGATCAGCTCGGTCTTACCCGAGTTCTGCGGCGCGCACAGCAGCGCGCCGTTGAAGATCGCCGGCGCCCCGACGAACAGCGGCGGCCCGGCGAGCCGCGGCCCGGGCGGCGGCGTGAACGCGTACCGCCCCAGCGGCAGCGCCCCGTGCCGCAGCGGCTCCAGCTCGCCGTCCCGCGCGCAGCCGGAGTAGTCGTGGAGCGCGCCGGCGTACGGCTCGCGCAGCGGCTTCCCCGGCGCGAGGTACGTGTCGTCGTCGGCCGGGCCCGCGGCGGCGAGCGTAGGACCGGCGGGCGCCGGGAGCGGGCCTTGCGCGGCGTGCGCGAGCAGCTCGCGCATGCGCTGCCCGAAGCGGTCGTTCCAGGCCGGCAGGTCGCGGCTGGTGGCGATCCGGGCGGTGTTGTCCGGATCGACTTCGATGCGGACCTCGAAGCTCAGCGTCATCGTCTCGCTGCGCCGCCGGAACGTGGCGAAGAACCCGTCGCGAAAGTCCGGCGTCAGCTCCCACGCCGCGTCGAACAGCCCGCGCCCGAAGTCGGCGTTGCGCAGCGTGAACTCGTCTTCCGCGAGCGCCCGTTTGATCGCGTCGAGCAGCAGCATCCGGTCGGTGGCGCCGAACTGGAGCGTCCGCTCGACCGGCTGCGCCGCGCGCGCCGTCTGAAAGCTCTCGACGTACTCGAGCACGGCCCGCTCGTAACCCGTCCCGCTCGTGCGCACGCGCAGCGCGGCGCTCCGCTCCAGACAGACCGCGAAGGCGTTCACAGGCCCGCGATCCGCACCGCGAACGCGACCCGCACCAGGTCGTGGAGCGGCCCGGCGCGGGTCTCGAGCAAATCGTCGCGCAGCAGCAGCCGGCCCAGCCCCGCGGCCAGCCCGAGCGGGACCGACGGGGCGAGCGACGAGAGGCCCACGCTCAGCGCGAGCTCCAGATCGCCGCGCGCGTCCCGGCCGACGACCGCGACCGTGCACGACACGCTCAGCTCGAGCGAGACGTTCTGGTCCCAGCGCGGCACCCGGCGCACGTGCTGCTGCCACTTGCCGTAGGGTTCGGGCAGGTCGGTGGTGCGGCACGAGTCGTGGAGCGTGAAGTAGGCCACGGTCGCGGCGTCGCTGCGGGCCGTGCGCTCGAAGCCCAGCGCGAGCATGGTCGTCTCGGCCGCGTCGAGCAGCGCCGCCGGCCCGACGCCGCGGAACAGCCCGCCCAGGCCGTCGACCGTCCAGGGGTAGTCGAACGCGTCGTCCGCGCCGCGCGTGAACGAGCGCACCACGTCGTAGGCGCGCTTCCAGTTGGCGTCGTCGCGGTAGAGCGGACCGCGGCAGTCGGCGTAGTGCACCAGGATTCCGGCCCGCTCGTCGAGCGCGAAGCGGTCGCGCCCGCGCGGCGCGGCGTAGGGCCCGCTCTCCAGGTACGGCTTGAGGTTGCGCTCGTCGACCGCGAGCGCCAGCGCCGCGCGGCAGTGGTCGCGCACGCGAGCCGCCATCTCAGTTCGCCGTTCCCGGCCGCAGCGCCGCGACCAGCGCGTCGCTGAGGAACGCGTCGAGCGCGATCCCCGGGTAGCCCGCGGTGTGGCACCACGCCGGCGCGGTGTACGCGTCGAGGTTGTACGCTCCGGCGCTCGCGCCGATGTGCTCGCTGACCAGCAGCGCGACCTCGGTTCGGAACTCGTCCAGCTTCGCGATCGCGCACGACGCGCGCAGCTCGTAGCGGACCGGCGCGACCGCGGAGATATCCTCGCCCTGGTACGCGCGCAGCCCGGCCGCGGCCCGCGCCGGCCCGCTGCGGGGCTTGACCAGCAGCGTCTCGCTGAGCGAGCGCCGGAACGCGAACGACACGTGCCGCCCGTCCGGCTCGACGCTCGAGCCGTCGTTCTGCCAGTCGCCCAGGCGCGCGCGCGCGAACGCGCTCACCGCCCCGACCACGGCCTCCATCGAAGCGTAGAAGCGGAAAGTGTGGCTGCGCTGGAAGTCGCGCCCGCCGAGATACGGGTCCGCGCGCCAGTCCGCGGGCGTGTCGGCGAAGGTGTTGCCGGCCTGGGTGAGGCGGACGGCGGTCGCTCGCGCGGGCTCGAACGCGGCGGCGTTGCCGGACAGATCGGACCCGCGCAGGTCGAGCGAACCGCCCGCGTACCGGTCGATCCCGTGCCCGCGGTTGCCGCGGATCGCGCACGCCGAGACGCGCATCGCCGCGCCGTTGTGCTGCACGCCGCCCTGCCCGTTCCCCGCGATGGTCGCCCCGTGCAGCTCGACCTCCGCGCGGTTCGCCAACAGGCCGACGTTGCAGTCGTAGATCGTGCCGTCCGCGAAGCGCAGCCGTGCGCCGTCGTCCGCTTCGATTCCGACCAGCGCGCAGCCCGCCACCGTGCAGTCCGCGAACGACGCGGCGGTGCCGTCCTTCAGGTGCGCGCCGGCCCGGCAGCGCTCGATCGAGGAGCCGCGAACGGTCAGGTCACCGCCGGGCTGCACCACCAGCGCGGTGCCCGAGCAGTCCGCGATGACGCAGTCCGTGACGGTCGCCGGCGCGTAGGTCGAGATCGCCGTCGTCTCTTCGCTGATCAGACAGCCCTCGACTCGCGGCGACGCGCTGCCCCGGCTGATCCAGACCCCCGCCTGCCCGTTGCGGTAGATCGTGCAGCGCTCGAGCAGCGGCGCGGCGTCCGGGTTGACCAGGACGCCGCTGCTCTGGTTGTCGTGCACGACGCAGCCGATCAGCTCGACGTCGTCGACCGCCACGATGACGCCGTCCGCCTTGCAGCGGCGAATCTCGCACAGCTCGAGCCGCGTGCTGCCGGCGCTCGCCGCGCAGCCGTAGACGCCGCAGTCCTGGATCAGCGAGCTCGTGGCCGTGACCCGCGCGCCGTCGTTGTGCAGCCCGTTCTGCTCGCGGCTCGAGATGGTGCAGCCGCTGAGGTCGAGCGCCGATTCGTCGCGCGCGTACACCGCCCACAGCGCGGCGTCGACGATCGTGTTGCGCAGCACGAGGGCCGAGCCGGACTCCTGCAGCCAGATGCCGTTGTGCGCGCTGTCGACCGCGCACGTGTCGAGCGTGACGCTGCCGCCGAGCACGGTGAGCGCGCACGGGGTTTGGCTGTCGTCGTCCGGCCCGTCGTGCTGGAACACGATGCCGTGAAACCACACGGTTCCCCCGTGTACGCTCACGACGTCGCCGCGCGCCGAGACGATCGTCGCGTCGGCAACCGCACCGTCGACCTCGAAGCGCAGTGACGCGTTCACCGCGATCGTCTCGCGATAGGTGCCGGGGCGCAGGCGGATCGTCGTGCCGTCGGCGGCGTCCGCGATCGCGGCGCCGATCGTGCGATGCGTGCCGCTGCCGTCCGCGGTAACGACGAACGCTCGTTCCGGCGCGGCTGCCGGGACGGCTGCGGCAGCCGCGCCGTCGCGCAGGAAACGGTCGTACGCCGCCCGGCGCTCGTCCGTGGCGAGCACCTCGTGTGCGTAGTTGAGCCGGCGCATCCGTTCGGTCGCGGCCGGATCGCCGGGATTCGTGTCGGGATGCCGTTCCACGGTCAGGACCCGGTAGACCGCGCGGACGACTTTCGCGCTGACCTCAGGCGCGATTCCCAACTCGTCGTAGAGATTCCAGTCGGGAAACGATTCCAATGCCGGCCTCGTCTGCGGATCGCGTATCGACGGCGTCCTTCGCGCGCGCCGGTCTGTCCACCCAGCGCAACGGCAGCGGCTCGCTTGTTCCTGCCCGGTTATCCTAAGGAGGGGTGCAGGAACCTAGCCTCGCGACCGCGACGTCGACGACATCGCCGACGTGCTGGCCGACGTGCGCGGCGTTCGGGCCGTCGTGCGGCAGGTCTACGCGTGAACTCGGCTCGGCAGCGGATCTTGAGCCGCCAGGAAGCGCGCCGTCGTCGCGCGGTTGGCGCACGCGAAACGAATGGCGAAGATCGGCGCGGCGCTGCCCCGGACCTGCGCCGCGCTCGGCGACGAGCTCGCGCCGGCGGCCCGCGCTTCAGTTCTACCGCTTTTCTTCGCTCTCTTGCGCTCGCTGTCGCGCTGGACCGTTCTGCGAGGGACGACAGTCCTAGAACAGGTTCCAGAGGTACTGGTTGTAGACTTCGTGGTGGTACTGCACTTCTTGCGCCTTCACGAAGGTGCCGAGCAGGCGCGGGCAGCGGTCCGCGCTGGCCTGCTTGAGATCGGCGTACCGCATCTTGACGTCGTCGCCGAGCAGCGTGCTCGTCCACTCCGAGGTCCGGAAGTTCTCCAGCGCGTCGTAGATGTTGTCGGGCAGGTAGTGCTTGGAATCGCGCAGGTCGGCTTCCTCGCTGGGGACGCCTTCGAGCCCGGTCTTGAACACCGCCAGCATCACCATGTACGGGTTGGAGTCGGGCGCGACGGAGCGGACCTCGATGCGCGAGCTGCGCTCGTTGCCCAGCGGAATACGAATCATCGCGCCGCGGTCGACCGGCGAGGCCTTGATCTGGTTGGGCGCCTCGAAGTGCGGGTCGAGCCGGCGGTACGCGTTGACGCTCGAGTTGAGCATCAGGCACATGTCGTTGCCGTGGGTCAGGATGCGATCGACGAACTGCCAGCCGAAGTCGCTCAGGTGCTCCGCGCCGCCGGGGCCCCAGAACAAGTTCTTGCCGTCTTTGCTGACCGAGACGTTGGTGTGCATGCCGTTGCCGTTGACGCCGACCACGGGCTTGGGCAGGAAGCTGGCCGTCATGCCCAGCCGCGTCGCGACCTGGCGGCAGATCAGCTTGTAGAGCTGGATCGTGTCGGCCGCCGCGACGACCTCGCCGTAGCTGTAGTTGATCTCGAACTGCGAGGGCGCGACCTCGGGGTGGTCCTTCTCGTTCTCGAAGCCCATCGCGCGCTGCACTTCAGCGACCGAGTCGATGAAGGTCCGCAGCGGGTCGCCCGGCAGCGAGTGGTAGTAGCCGCCGGTGTTGACGTACTCGAAGTTGCCGCTCTCGTGGAAGTGCCGCTCGGCGTTGAGCCCCTGGAACACGAAGCCTTCGATCTCGTTGGCCGCGTTGAGGGTGTAGCCCGACTCGTCGTAGTGCTTGTTCGAGAGGGCCTTGAGGCTGCCCCGGATGTCGGCGTGGAAGGGCGTGCCGTCGCGGTCGAGCACGTCGGCGAACACGAACACCTTGCCCGGCCCGAACATGTCGGCCGGGGCCCAGTAGAACGCGCTCCAGTCCAGCGCCAGGCGCAGGTCGCTCTCGCGCTGCGAGGTGAAGCCGCGGATCGACGAGCCGTCGAAGGTCAGGTTGT
The DNA here is from genome assembly GCA_963784655.1 of Vulcanimicrobiota bacterium. Lineage (GTDB taxonomy): Bacteria > Vulcanimicrobiota > Vulcanimicrobiia > Vulcanimicrobiales > Vulcanimicrobiaceae > Vulcanimicrobium. Next base: position 51,388 of record CAWASO010000024.1, on the reverse strand, counting down.
CGGCCGCCTTGAGCAAGAACTTCTTGTCGTAGTCGAGCATGTGCAGCCGGCCCTCGAGGTCGGTGAACATCACCGTCACCGCCTTGATGCGGTTCTCGCCGGTCAGATACCGCAGCCGCTCTTCCTGGATCTGCGCGGCCGGCACGCGGTCCCGGCGCTGCCGCTTGGCGGCGAGGTTCAGCTCCTCCAGCTCGCCGTACGAGAGCGTGAGAAAGTCGCGCAGTTCGGTAGGCATCGTATGTTCCGTGATCTCCTCAAAAAACGTGGCGGTCGGGCGGGGCGTGGGCCGGCTTACGGCCGGGACCGCGCGCGGCCCAGGTCGACGCGCCGGAACTCGGCTTGCTGCAGCGGCCGCCCGGCGTGCTTCTTGGTGGCGTGCGCAACGATCCGGCGCTCGACGAGATTGCGCCGCATCATGTCCTTGAGCCGCGCCAGCACGGTGAACTGCTTGGCGCCCAGGCGGTCCGCCAGCGCGTCCGCGCTCTTCCAGTCGTCGCTCAGCAGCGGCAGCAGCCGGTCGTCCCAACTGCTCGCCGAGGCGTCGTCATCCGCGTCCCGCATGGGGGAAACGGGTTCGGTGCGGCGGGATCGCCGCCTTGGCCCAATCCTCGCCCGCGGACCCGGACCGGCGCAGCGTTTGGATAGAGGGAACGGCGCGGGACGCGCCGGGGGAGCGTCCCGCCGGGTCTCAGCCCTTGGGCTGGGCGGCGCTCCGCTCGCGGAAGAACTGGCCCTGGGTCTGCGGGTTGGGGCCCTCGCCGGTGGAGTAGGCATGGAGGGCACGCGAGTAGGCGGCGTTCTGCTCGGCCTTGGTCAGCTCGCTCCAGGGGCGGTTGGGATCGGGTTTGGGGGGCGCGTATTTTCGCTTGGCAGCCATCTAGCGATCCTGCGGCGGCGGGCGGGAATCTCCTCGCCGGTGCGCCCAAGGCCGATTTCGGGGAAGAACGGGGCCATGGGATTTTTGTGGGGTCTGGTCAAGGCGGTCTTCGTCTTCTTCGCGGTGGTGATCGCGGTTCTGGTCGCGGTCGACGGCACGCTGCTCGCCAATCTGACACGCAAGGGCGAGCGCTGACCCGAGCCGCTCGGGGCGGGCCGGGTTTGTAAGCCTTCGTGCAAGCCGCGCGCCGCCGCGGGGGGCGCGCGAGCGGCTGACCGAAGCCGCTCGAAATGGCGGATGTGGGCGCTGCGTCGACGGCGGAGACTTTGCTCCGGCTCACCGTCGCGCTCGACGCGGCGCGCGAGCTGATCACGGTCATCGATGCGACGCCCACCGGCGAAGGCGGGCCGCTGATCGTATTCGCCAACGCCGCCTACCTGCGCGAGACCGGCTACAGCGCCGAGGAGATCGTCGGCAAGCGCGTCGGCCGCCTGCTCGACGGGGCGGACCCGGCCCTGCTGCGCAGCTTCCGCGCGGCGACCGACGCCGGCCGGGCGTATACGCTCGAGGCCCGGGCGCACCGCAAGGACGGCTCGACCTTCGCTTACGAGGCCCAGGGCCAGCCCTTCTTCCGCGAGGACGGCACCTACGCCGGCCGGATCGCGATCGGGCGCAACGTCGAGGAGCGCAACGCCGAGCGCGACCGCTTCGCCAGCGTGGTCGCCGCGCTCGAGCACGCCGACGACAACGTCTTCGTGGTCGACAACCACGCCGACGACGGCACCTACCGCGTGACCTTCGTCAACGAGTCCGTGGTGCACCGGACCGGGTACACGCGCGAGGAGTTCGAGCGCGAGTCGAGCCGCATCCTCAGCGGGCCGCTCACGGACCGGGCGCTGCGCAACCGCGCGCTGGCCGACCTGCGGGCCGGGCGCAAGGCCCGCATCGAGCTGCTGCTCTACCGCAAGGACGGCTCGACCTACTGGTCCGAGCTGAGCGCGACCCCGATCGCCGACGCGCAAGGGCGGTTCAGCCGCTTCGTCATGATCGAGCGCGACGTCACCGACAGCCGCCGCCGCAACGAGGAGCTGGGCGTGCTGTGGGCCGCGTTCGAGCACGCCAGCGACAGCATCGTGGTCTACAAGCGCCCGGTCGAGGGCGGCAAGCCGCGCATCGTGTACGTCAACGAGGCGACCATCCGCAACTCGGGCTTCTCGCGCGACGAGCTGGTCTCGGGCAGCACCGGCACCGGCCCGCTGACCGACCGCGCGACCGTGATCGCGCTGCGCGACGCGCTGCTCGAAGGCGAGCCGATCCGGGCCCGCCTGGCGCTGTACCGCAAGGACGGCTCGCTGTACTGGGGCGAGCTCGACGGCCGGCCGGTGCGCGACGCGTCGGGCCGGATGACGCACTGGATCTCGATCGAGCGCGACATCAGCGCCGCGGTCGAGCGCGAACGCGCGCTCTCGGCCCTGCTCGACGCCACCCGCGGCCTGTTCGGCGTGCTCGACGGCACGGCGCTCGACCCGGCCTTCCTGAGCGCGGTGCGCATCGTGCTCGAGGCGGACGCCGCGCTCGTGACCGACCCGCACGACCCGCTGCGCGTGCGCGCGCTGGCCGCCGACGACGTGGTCGGCGACGAGCGCGGCCGGCTGGGCGTCGCGCTGCGCGCCCCGGGCCGCGACCCGCGCGTGGTGGCGGTGACGTTCCGGCACGACCGCCCGCCCAGCGGCAACGACCGCGCGGTGCTGGCGCTGCTGACCCAGACCTATGCCGCGGCGGCCCGCAACGCCGCCTCGTTCGAGGAGATCGACCAGCAGCGCAGCGCGGTGCTGGCGCTGAGCCGGATGAAGGGCGACCTCATCACGATGCTCGCCAACGACCTCAACAACCCGCTCACCTCGATCCGCGGCTTCGCCGAGTTCCTGGCCGAGGCCGAGCTCGACGGCGCCGACGCCGCGGTCGCGACCACCGCCATCATCCGCGCCACCGAACGGCTCGTCGACTTGGGCAAGGAGACGCTGGCGCTGGCCCGGCTCGAGGACGACGCGCTGGTGCTGACGCCCGAACCGGTCGAGTACGGCGCGCTGCTGGCCGAGATCGCGCAGCGCCAGGCGCGCTGCGTCGAGGTCATCGCCGCGGGCGAGGTCCACGGTACGGCCGACCCGGTGCTGGTGCACGGCCTGTTCGAGACCCTGATCGGGAACGCGGCGAAGTTCGCGCCGCTCGAGACGCCGGTCGCGGTGCGCGTGCACGGCGAGGAAGCCTGGATCGTGGTCGCGATCGAAGCGGCCGGCCTGGGCGCGGAGCTGGGCCTGTTCGTGCGGCTCGTCGTCAAGCGCCACGGCGGCTCGATCGCGCTGGACAGCCGCTCCAACAGCGAGACGCGCGTCGTGGTCCGGCTGCCGCGCGACGCCTGCTTCACCGTCCCGCGCGCGGTGCTGCTGCTCGAGCGCGACGGCGACGCCGCGTCGTATGCCGAGCACGTGCTGCGCGACGCGGGCTACCGCGTGCGCGCGGTGCACGACGCCGGCGCGTTCGCGCGGGCGCTGGCCGACGACGGCGCGGTCATCGCGATCGTGCCCGACGGCGCGCAGGACGCGCTCGCCGCCGCGCACGCCAGCGGCGTGCCGATCGTCGAGCTGCGCAAGCCCTATCTCGCCAGCGACCTGCTGCGCGCGCTCGCCACGGCGTCCTGAGCCTGGCCGTCGGCGTAGCCCTGCTCGAACAGGCGGTCCACTTCCGCCTGGTCGTCGAAGCCCAGCGTCGGTAGACGGAGCGGCCCGGCCGGGCCGATGATGCGGAAGCTGACGTGGCGCTTGCCGGGCGCCAGGCCGGCGGCGACGTCGGCGTTGATCCGGCGCGCGAGCTTGAGGTCGAGCTCGAGCATGCGCTCGGAGTTGGCTTCGAGCATGATCGAAGCGACTTCCATGATCGAGCCGACGGAACGCTCCTCGCCGCGCGCGCCGGACGGGGCGACGAAGATCGCCGTGACGTCGGTCGCGCCGGCGTCGATCGCCTGGCGGATCGGCGCGTTGTTGGTGAAGCCGCCGTCGGCGAACACCCGCACCACGCCGTCCGCGCAGCGGATCGGGACCGGCTCGTACACCGGCGGCAGCGCGGCCGAGGCGCAGATCGCGTCGACGTAGTTCTCGGGCGTCATCGCTTCGGCCGGCTCGCTGGCGAAGAATCCCGCCGCGGCCTCGGCCCGGCCGGGCGCGAAGTGCGCGAAGGCCTCGCCGCGCCCGTTGGACAGGTTGGTCGCCCCGACGATGAAGGTGTTGCGCAGCGCGCCGAAGTCGGCCAGCTCGGCGATCACGCTGCGCACGTTGCCGCTCTCGAACAGTCCCAGCAGCCCGGGCAGGCCGGCCGCGGTGAGCTGCGGGAGCGCGCGCATCATCGAGAACGCGTGCGCGGCCTTGCGCTGGATCGGCGAGCGCAGCAAGCCCTGCGCGGCCTGCCAGAGCAGCACGATCACCGCCAGCTCGGGCTTGAGCTGGGTCACCCCGCGAGTCGAGATGGTGCGCCAGACCTCGTTCAGCCGGTGGGTCGTGTTCTGCGCGACGAACAGACCGTTGACCGCGCCGATCGACGTGCCGCACACGATGTCGAACGTCTCGCGCTCGCACAGCGCCGCGACCACGCCCGCCTCGTACGCGCCGCGCGCGCCGCCGCCGCCCAGGATCAGCGCGCGCACCGGCCGCTGCGGTGGCTCGCGACGAAAGCGCTTGGGGAGCATGCGGATCATGGGGCTCCCATCCTAGCAGAATCCGGGCCCGCTCGCCATCACAGCGAGCCGCCGAGCGCGGTCCGCTAGGAGCGGCCGGTCACTGCGCGGTCATGCCGCCGTCGATCACCATCTCCGCGCCGGTGACGAACGCCGACTCGTCCGAGAGCAGGTACACGATCAGGTCCGCGATCTCGCGCGCCTCGGCGACGCGGCCGAGCGGAACTTGCGCGGTCAGCGCGGCGCGCGTCTTGTCGGGATCGCGCGCGGCGCCCACGATGCCCTGGTACATGGCGGTGTCGACGAAGGTCGGGTGGACCGAGTTGCAGCGGATGCCGTACTCGCGCCGGGCGCAGTAGAGCGCGACCGACTTGGTGAGCATCCGGACCGCGCCCTTGGACGCGTTGTAGGCCACCACGTTGTGGCCGCCGATGATCCCGCTGACCGACGACAGGTTCACGATCGAGCCGCCGTGCGCTTTGAGCGCGCGCACCGCGTGGCGGCAGCCGTAGAACACGCCGTCGACGTTGACCGCCTGGGTGCGGTGCCAGTCCGCGTCGGACATCGTCTCGATGTCGCCCATCAGAAAGATGCCGGCGTTGTTGACCACCCCGTCGAGCCGGTTGAAGCGCTCGCGCACGTCGGCCACCGCCGTGGCCCAGCTCTCGTCGCTGGTCACGTCGAGCCGCACGAAGTGCAGGCCCGGCGACTCGCGCGCGGCCCGCTCGCCGGCGTCGAGGTCGATGTCGCCGACCGCGACGTGCGCGCCCTGCTCCATCGCGCGGCGCGCGGTCGCCAGGCCGATCCCGCTCGCGCCGCCGCTGATCAGCACCGCCTTGCCGGCCAGCCGCCCGTTCTTCACCCGGCGCTATTCGGCCGCGCTGTCGTACGAGACGGACTCGATCCGCAGGCTGACGTCGCCCGCCGGACGGTGCCAGACGACCCGCTTGCCGGCCTGCGCGCCGAACAGCGCCTGAGCCAGCGGCGAGGTCGCCCCGATCTTCCCCGCCCGCACGTCGGCTTCGACGTCCCCGACGATGGTGTAGCGGCTCGTGTTGCGCTGCGCGCCGACCCCTTGCACGACGCTGACGGTCGCGCCGAAGGCGACGTGCTTGCGATCCTCCGGCACGCCGACCACCACGGCCGACTCGAGCAGCTCCTCGAGCCGCACCCGTTCGAGCGGATCGGTCTCGGCTTCCAGGCGGCGGCGGGTGGCATCGTACCACTCCGGCGTGACCTGCCCGGTCGGAGGATGGGCGAGGCGGACGGCGGGCTCGGGCACGTCGTCGCGCTCTTTGGTGAAGGCGCGGCTCATGAACCCATTGTACCCCGGAATCCGCGCGGCGGGGGCATGATCCGCTCGCCAGCAGGGTAGATAGAGCACGCTCGTCACGCTGCTGCGAGCGAACGGGCGTGGAGGGTGCGATGAGCTTGAGCGGGCAGATCGCGGGAACGGTGCACGACCCGTTCAACCAAGCGAACCCCCGCTATACCGGCTGGGCTTCCGCCGCGCACAGCCGCCCGACGTGGCAGCTCACCCGCTGGCCGGTCACGCGCGACGAGTTCGAACGGCTGGTCGACGACGCGAGCCGGCCGGACGAGGGCGCGAGCCGGCCGGCCGAGACGTACGCCGCGGACCTGAGCCTGACGGCCCGCGACGTTCCCACCCTGCCGCCGCCGACCGTCCTCACGAACCTGGCCGGCCTGGGCAGCACGCCGATCGACCCGCCCGACCCCGCCCTGGCGGTCGGCCCCGACGACGTCATGATCGCCGTCAACGACCGCTTCGCGGTGATCGCCAAGCGCGCGCCGGGCGCGCCCACCGCGCTGCCGCTGGCGGCGCTGTTCGGCTCGGCCGTGCCGCCCAACGCGTTCCTGTTCGACCCCAAGCTCGCCTACGACCACTACGCGCAGCGCTGGATCGTGCTCGCCGACGCGCGCCGCCAGGCTCCGGCCGGCTCGTGGCTGGTGATCGCGACCTCGCAGACGGCCGACCCGCGCGGCCGCTACAACACCTGGACCCTCGACGCATCGTACGACGGCCAGACCGCGACCGACAACTGGGCCGACTTCCCGGGCCTGGGCTACGACGAGCAGGCGGTCTACGTCGCGGTCAACATGATGGCGTTCGGGGGCGGCTTCCAGCACGCCAAGCTGCGCATCCTCAACAAGGCCGAGCTGTATCCCGCGGCCGGGCGGCCCGCCCCGCCGCTGCGCTGGTTCGACATCGCCAACCTGCTCAATCCCGACGGCAGCACCGCCTTTGGGGTCCAGCCGGCGACCCACTTCCGCGGCGGCGGCGGCCCGGCATACCTCGCCAACGCCCTCTGGCCGGGCGGCAGCAGCCTCACCGTCTGGACCTTGACCGACCCGCTCGCGCCCTGGTCCAAGCCGGGCGGCACGCCCTCGCTCACCAACCGCGCGGTGGCGTGCAACGACTACGCCCAGCCGCCCGCCGCTAAGCAGCCCGGCGCGCCGCCGCTGGTCGGCACCGACGACGTCCGGCTCTCCGCCGTCACCTACGCTGCCGACGGCCCGGCGGCCGGGCTGTGGGCCGCGCACACCTCGAAGTACACCTGGCCGGGCGAGCCCGAGGCCCGCTCGCTCGTGCAGTGGTACCAGATCGACCCCGCCCAGGTGGCCGTCGTGCAGCAAGGGCGCTACGGCGAGCCCGGCGCGTACCACTACTTTCCGGCCCTCGCGACGGCGGCCAACGGCGACGCGTTCGTCGTGTTCGGCCGCTCGAGCATGACCGACCACGCGCACCTGCGGGCGACCGGGCGAGGCGGCGCCGACGCGCCGGGCTGGCTGCGCAACAGCGCCACGCTGCAATCCGGCAGCGCGACCTACCTCAGCCCGGGCGGCGGCAAGACGGCCCGCTGGGGAGACTACTTCTCCGCCGCGCGCGACCCGCACGATCCGGGCGTGGTGTGGCTCTACGGCCAGTACGCGGGCCCGGGCGGCAGCCTGGGCGACCCGCGTCTGCGCGGTCCGCTTCTAGTCAGTCGTAGGCGATCGTCTCGACCTCGAGCAGCGCCTCGCCGGCGGGGCGCTTCCAGACCACGACGTCGCCGACGCGCGCGCCGAGCAGCGCTTGCGCGAGCGGCGACCCCAGGCCCACCTTGCCCGCCGGGATGTTCGCCTCGGCGTCGGCGACGATCGTGTAGCGCCGCTCGGCCGCCGTTTCGTCGCGCAGCGTGACGGTCGCCCCGAAGCCGACCGTCGCGCGGTCGCTGGGCGGCAGCAGTTCCGCGGGCGAGGCCGCGTCCTGCCGGACGGCCTTGCGCGGCGAGCCCTTCTCGCGCATGAAGGTGCCGCTGACGCGGCGCTCGTTAGCGATAACCGGCCTGCATGGCGGCCAGCTGCGCGCGGTTCGCGTGCAGGTCGAGGTGCGCCAGCGACGCGGCCGGCAAGCCGGTGCGGTCCTCGAAGGTCGGGCGCTCCTCGCGGTAGATCACCCCCAGCGGGATGTCGCCTTCACGGGTCAGCGCGTCGAACGCGGCGAGCCGGTCGCTGGGCACGTAGCCGCCGCGCGCGCCGACGTCCGCGACGTGCTCCTTGAACCACGCGTAGGTGTTGATCTTGTTGTAGGTGACGCACGGCGACATCACCTCGACGATCGAGAAGCCGCGGTGCTCGATGGCCTGCTTGATCAATTGCACCAGCGGTTTGGGCTGGGCCGAGAAGCCGCGCGCGATGAACGTGGCCCCCGCGGCCAGCGCGAGCGCCAAGCCGTTGAGCGGCGAGTCGGGGTTGCCGTCGGGGCTGACCGAGGCGACGTAGCCGGTCGCGCTGGTCGGCGAGGCCTGGCCCTTGGTCAAGCCGTACGTCTGGTTGTCCATCACGATGTAGGTCATGTCGGTGTTGCGCCGGACCGCGTGCACGAAGTGTCCCGCGCCGATCGCGTAGCCGTCCCCGTCGCCGCCCGCGGCGATCACGGTCAGGTCGCGGTTGGCGAGCTTCACCGCGGTCGCGACCGGCAGCGCGCGGCCGTGCACGCCGTGGAAGGCGTAGCTGTGCAGGTAGCCCGAGATCTTTCCCGAGCAGCCGATGCCCGAGACGAACGCCACCTCGTGCGGCTGTTTGCCCAGTTCCGCCAGGGCCGACTTGAGCGCCGAGAGCACGCCGTAGTCGCCGCAGCCGGGGCACCACCACGACGGCGTCGCGGTCGCGAAATCTTTCGCGGTCAGGGTCGCGCTCACTTGAATACCTCTTCGTTGGCGTAGTCGCCGGTCACGGCGATGCGCCGCACCGCTTCGATGACTTCGACCGGGCGGAAGGGCCGGCCGTCGTACTTGCGCACGCCGTGCAGCGCGTCGAGCGGGCCGACGACGGTCTTGATCAGCCGTAGGAGCTGTCCGCCGTAGTTGTTCTCGACCACGAACACGTGCTGCGCGCCGCGCACGAACTGGCGGATGTCGTCCTCGGGGAAGGGCCACAGCGTGCGCAACTGCAGGAAGCGCACCGGCACGCCGGCCGCGCCCAGCCGGTCGACCGCCTCGGCGATCGGGCCGCGGTTGGCGCCGTAGCCGACGATCGCGACGTCGGCGTCGGCGACGCCGTGCACGAGCGCGCGCGGCAGCTCGTCGCGCATCGCCTCGAGCTTGCCCATCCGCTTCTCCATCATGCGGGCGCGGTTGCGCGCGTTCTCGGTGATCACGCCGGCCTCGTTGTGCTCCGAGCCCGCCGCCAAGTGCATGCCGCCGGGCACGCCCGGAATCACCCGCGGCGAGACGCCGCCCTCGCCGAACGCGAAGCGCTGGTACTCGCCGAAGGTCACTTCGCCGGCGTCGATGAGCGCGCCGCGGTCGATCCGCACCGCGTCGAGGTCGAACGGCTGCAGGGTGGCTTTGCTCTGGCACAGCGCCTGCTCGGTCAGCACGAACACCGGCAGTTGCCAGCGGTCGGCCAGGTTGAACGCGGCCGTGGTGAGCTCGAACGACTCGCCGACCGTGCCGGGCGCGAGCACGACGCGCGGAATCTCGCCGTGGCCGGAGTAGATCAGGTGGTCGAGATTGCTCTGCTCGGTCTTGGTCGGCATCCCGGTCGACGGGCCGGTGCGGGCGCACTCGATCACCACCACCGGGATCTCGAGCACGCCGGCCAGGCCGATCGCCTCGGTCATCAGCGCCTGGCCCGGGCCCGAGGTCGCGGTCATCGCGCGCACGCCGGTGAACGACGCGCCCAGCGTCATCGTGATCGCGGCCAGCTCGTCCTCGGCCTGCACCGCGACGCCCCCGAAGCGGGGCAGCTGCTTGGCCATCCACTCCAGGATGTCGGTCGCCGGGGTGATCGGGTAGCCGGCCATGAAGCGGCAGCCGGCGACCAGCGCGCCGTAGGCGATCGCGTCGTTGCCCATCATGATCAGCCGCTCGCCGTCAGGACTCGCGTGCAGACCGTAGCCGCTGGGCTGCTCGGCGAAGTGCTCGGCAACGTACTCTTCGCCGGCCGCGATGGCGCGCAGGTTGAGGTCGACGACCTTGTCGCCCTTGCGTCCGTAGACGCCGCGCACGTCGGCCCGCACGATCTCGCGGTCCATGCCGAGCAGCGCGCCCAGCACGCCCAGCGCGATCGTGTTGCGCACCAGCTCCAGCCCGACTTCTTTGGCGAGCCGGGCGAGCGGAATCTCGTACCAGCTGACGTCGGCCCGGCGCAGCGCGTCGGGAATCGTCTCGGAGGTGCTGTCGAAGACGATGAAGCCGCCGGGCCGCATCTCGTCGACGTGCGCCTCCACCGCTTCGAGGTCGAACGCGACCAGCGCGTCGACCGCGTCGGCCATCCCGTAGTCGGGCCGCTCGCCGGCCCGGATCACGTAGTTGGTGTGCCCGCCGCGAATCCGCGACGGAAAATCCTTGTACGTATAGACCTCGAGCCCCATCCGCTTGAACACGCCGGCAATCAGGTCACCCGTCGTCAGGCTGCCGTCGCCGGCCTGCCCGCCGAACATGACTTCGACGTTGTTGAGGATCACGCGTAGACCTCGCGGTCCGGCACTCTGCATGGGCGCCAGTGACCCGTGTGGTTCTCTGGCGGGGAGGGCCTACCCCTCCGCCCGCATGAAAGGGTGCCCGATGGTGATCGATGCCCACGTCCACCTGCTGGCCGACGGCTTCATGCACGACCGCTGGTGGGACGGCCTCGGGCGCACGATGGGCGGGCGGCTCGCCGCGCGGGGCCAGCGGCTGCCGGGCTCGCCGCTGGCGTTCGCCAAGGAGCTGGCCCAGACGCGCTGGTTCGACGCCGACGGCAGCAAGCTCATCGCGCAGATGGACGCCGCGGGGGTCGACCAGAGCGTGCTGCTGGCGCTGGACTACGGTCTGCTGACGGGCGAACCGGCGACCCCGATCGTCGACCAGAACGCGCTCGTGCTCGAGCTCGCGCGCCGCCATCCCGGCCGCATCATCCCGGTCTACACGATCGACCCGCGCCGCGAGGGCGCGTTCGAGTTGTTCCGCGAGGGCGTCGAGCGCGGGATGCGCGGGCTCAAGCTGCACTGCGCGGCGGGTTTCTTTCCGCACGACGAGGTCTGCAAGCCGTTCTACGCGCTGGCGCAGGAGCGCAAGCTGCCGCTGCTGCTGCACACCGGCCACCAGCCGGGGCCGTGCAAGGCGCGCTACACCATGCCCGAGCACGTCGACGACGTGGCGGCCGAGTATCCCGACCTCACGATCGTCTGCGCGCACCTCGCGCACGCCTGGCACGATCAACTCCTGTCGCTGGCCTCGACCAAGCCGAACATCCACATGGACTTCTCGGGCTGGCAGCCCTCGTTCGCGCGCCGGCCCCAGGAGCTGCTCGGGCTGCTGCGCCGGATCGTCGACGAGCTGGGCGCGCAGCGCGTCTTCTGGGGCTCGGACGGACCGTACTTGAACGCGCGGATGCCGCTGGCCGAGTGGAAGAACGGGTTCGAGGCCGCGGCGCGGGAAGCGGGGTTCGCCGACGCCGAACTGGCGCTGCTCATGGGCGGCGCGGCGGGCGCCGCGTACGGCACGCGCGCGGAGGCCACGCTCTGATGAACACCCTGCACTATCCCTCCTGGCCCAAGCGGCGGCCCAAAGAGATCCCGATCCCGGTCACCAACCTCGCGCTGAACCTGGCCACGAGCGCGCAGCGCTACCCGCAGCAGCCGGCGATCGTCTACTACGACACGCCGCTGAGCTACGCGCGCGTCTGGCGCGAGGTCGAGGCCCTGGCCGGCTATCTCCAAACGCACGCCGGCGTCGCGGCGGGCGACCGCGTGCTGCTGTTCATGCAGAACTCGCCCCAGTTCGCGATCGCCTACTACGCGATCGTGCGCGCCAACGCGGTGGTCGTGCCGCTCAACCCGATGCTCGTCGCCGACGAGCTCGCGGCATACCTGGAAGACAGCGGCGCGAAGGTGGCCGTCATCGGCCAGGAGCTGCTCGACAAGCTGCGGCCCTACGCGCCCGACCCGCTCGCGACCGTCGTCGTGGCCGCGTACAGCGACTACGTCGAGCGCGAGACGCGGCTCAGCCTGCCGCCCGCGGTGGCCGCGCCGCGCGCGCCGCTGAGCGCGCCGTTCACCGCTTGGGCCGACGCGCTTGCGGCGAACGCCGTGCCGGGCCCGGTGACGACCGGCGCCGACGACGTGTGCCTGCTGCCGTACACCTCGGGCACGACCGGCAAGCCCAAGGGCTGCGTGCACACCCACCGTTCGGTGCAGACCACCGCGGTGTCGGTGATCGGGTGGGGCGCGAGCCCGGCCGGCGTGCGCATCCTGTCGGTACTGCCCTACTTCCACGTCACCGGCATGACGCTGGACCTCAACGCGGCGTTCTTCGGCGGCTGGACCCTCATCATGACGACGCGCTGGGACGCGCCGACGGCGCTCAGCCTGATCGAGCGCTACGAGTGCGCGGCGCTGACCGCGATCAGCGCGATGGTCGTCGACCTGCTGGCGAACCCCGCGTTCCGGCCCGAGAAGATCGCCTCGCTCGCGCACCTCGGCGGCGGCGGGGCGCCGCTGCCGGCCGCGGTCGGCGAACAGCTCAGCGGGCGCCTGGGCCTGTCGTACATCGAAGGCTACGGGCTGACCGAGACGATCTCGATGACGCATTCCAACCCGTCCGATCGGCCCAAGCTGCAGTGCTTGGGGATTCCGACCTTCGGGGTCGACTCGCGGGTGATCGACCCCGACAGCGCGCGCGAGCTGCCGCAGGGCGAGACCGGCGAGATCGTCATCGCGGGCTCGCAGGTGATGCGCGAGTACTGGAACCAGCCCGAGGCGACCGCCGAGGCGTTCATCGAGCTCGACGGCAAGCGCTTCTTCCGCACCGGCGACCTGGGCTACATCGACCCCGAAGGCTACTTCTTCATGGTCGACCGGCTCAAGCGCATGATCAACGTCGCGGGCTTCAAGGTCTGGCCGGCCGAGGTCGAGACGCAGCTCTTCGCCCACCCCGCGATCAAGGAAGCCTGCGTGATCGCGTCGCTCGATCCGCGCCGCGGCGAGCAGGCCAAGGCGCTGGTCGTGCTGCGCGAGGGCGCACACGCGAGCGCCGAGGAGATCCAGGCCTGGGCCCGCGAGCGGATGGCGCCGTACAAGATTCCGGCCGCGATCGAGTTCGTCGCCACGCTACCGCGCGGCGGAACCGGCAAAGTCGCCTGGCGCGAGTTGCAAGAGGCAGATCAGCGCAACACAGCTGGGGCGGCGCTCTAGGTGCTGCGACCTACGGGCGGGCGTACGCGGCGAGCCTAGCGGGCGAAGCTGCCGTCGCGTCCAGGGCGGGCCGCATGCAGAGCGTGAACAGCATCGCTCGGGTCGCGATGACCCGCAGCGGTCCGTCGCACGGACTCTCCGCCGCCAGCTCTTGCTTCCCGAACTCGTCGTAGAGCCAGACGAATCCGTACGCCGCCAGCGCGACACGCGCACCGAGCCGCACCGCGAACCGGTCGCCCCACACCTCGCTGGTGAAGCCGCCGGTGAAGCCGCGCGGGAAACGGCCCAGCACGCGGGTTTCGAAGCCCCCGGCGCGGGACGGGCGATCCAGGGACACGACCGACCACCGATTGTCGGCGCGGCCCGCGACGAACGCGGCGGCTCCCAGCGTAACCGGCACGTCACCGGGCGCGTCGACCAGCAGCTGTGCTTCGCGCGTGTCGCCGCGCCGGAAGCGGTATACCGCCCGATTCGAATTCGTCACGTACGCGGCGGCCGACGAGAACACGAGGTCACCCCGTTCGTTGTCGGCCGAACCCGGCAACGCGTACGTCGTCGTCGCGAGCGGTGTGCCGTCGGACAAGCGGCGGCGGACGACGGTCCCGGCCGCAATCCAGGGCAGCATGCTGGGGTACGGCGTAATCGACACGGCGGTCGGCGTGACGCCGACGACGCGAAAGTCGGTTTCCGACCACACGAATGCGCCGCTCCACGCGTCGACGACGGCATATTCGTCGCCCATCCAGGCGCCGTCGAAGGCGTTCGCGACGAGCACGTAGCGCACGGTGAGGGCGCGGGCGTCGTGCAGACGCGGTGGCGTCATCCGTGCGCCGACGGCATGCCGCGCCAGCACGCGGCCCGTCCGCTCGTCGAGCACCGTGCTGACGCCGCCGCACACGGTGACCACGCGGCCGCCCGTCGGCACGGCATACGGCGGGTTCGCGCACGGACGTTTCCAGAGCAGCGCGCCGTTGCGCGGCCGGAGCGCGAAGACGACGTTGGGGCGCTGGACGATCACCGCCGCGCCGTCCACCACGGCGTCCACCACCGCCGGGATCGACCAGCGCGTGACCCCGCGCCGGGCGTCGACCGCGATCGCACCGCGGCCGTTACGAACCAAGACGTTTCCGTCCGGCAACGCCGCCAGCAACGGCGCGAGACGTTCGGTGGGAGACGGCTGGGCGACGGCGATGGGCCGGCTCCAGCCCGGCCCGACCACGCTGGTCCGCCCCGGCGCCGCGCCGGCGGCGTTCGCGGAGAGCACCAGCGCGGCGGCGGCGACCAGACCAGCCAGGGACGTCCAGCGCATGAGCGCCCGCATTCGACGGCTGCAAGCCGCCTCTTCTCCTGTGATTCCCGACCGAGCGCTAGCGGCGCACGCCGATCCGGCCGTTGTCGTAGTCGAACCAGCAGTCGAAGAAGGCCAGCTCGTCGGTTCCGATGATGCCGTCGAAGGGCACGTCCAGCGCGTCGGAGCGGTCGTTGGCGATCTGCGCGGCGACGGTCGTTTCGGTAAAGCGCGCCGGGCCGAACGAGAACGCCGCGACGCGACGTGCCGCGGTTTGGACGGAGCCTTCCAGGAAGAGGAACGTTTCCGTCGCCCGCCCGCGCGCGAAATCGGCCGGCGTCCAGTGCGCGGCGATCTCGCTCGCGTACCGCCGCTCGAACGGGTCGAGCACGACGAGCCGGTCGGAGCCGGTGTCGACGGCGAAGCGGTCGCTGCGCGCCGAACCGATGCCGGCCGCGACCAGCGGCAGACCCTCGTCGACGTTCGCGTCGAGCACGGTCGTGCGCGGACCCGCGCGGCCGGGTCCGAATGAAGCAGCGCCACCGTCTAACAGCGCTACTACTACTGGGACGTTCCGTCTAGCTAATGCCACCGTTCCTTGGACGCCCATCGCTCGCCGACTGTTCGAGCGTCGTGACCGCGGTGAGGCGATCGAAGTCGCAGCGCAGTGCCCAGCGGCAAGCTTCCCTGGCGAGGACTTGTAGTCCTTAAGCAATAAGGTAACCTTACGAGCTTTTGAGCCCCGTCAGCTTGTGCTCTGGAGTAAACATGTTGCAGCAAGTGGGTGCCGCCGGATTCTCGGTCGTCATGCTGTGCGCGGTATTCGGCATTTCGCCGGCGGCGGTACAGCCGTCCAACGGTCCCGCGCCACTCGGTCCTGCCTCGCCCCCGGCAGCGCTTTCAACTCGGGCGGCAAGCGCGGTGGCTCCTGCGGCAACACCACGCGCGATGCCGCCAGTGACACCGACGCCGACACCCGCCACGCGAAAGAAGTCGGACACGGGGATTACGGTGACGCCGGCAACGCTGACCTTCTCCGACATCGGCCAGTCTGGCTCGTTCATCGTGAACGGGGGAACGCCACCGTACACGGTAGCCCCCGGTAACACGAAGGTAGCGACAGTCAACCCGCTTACCGCGGTGAGCGCACCTGCTACATTCACGGTTTTGTCAGTCGGGTCAGGAACCGCGCAGATCTCCGTATCGAGTGGCGGCGGCTCCGTAGGATCGGTAACCGTCACCGTCACGACGCCGACTCCCACGGCGAGTCCCACGCCATCGCCCACCCCAACGGCAGCGCCAACGGCAAGTCCTCCGGTCGTGGTTCAGGGCATCACCGCCGCATCGGCGGGAACGGCGCTCGTCATCGCCGCGGTCGGCGGAGGAACCGGTCTCGCCGCGATCATTGGCGCCTTCAAGGGTAGCGCGGCTCCTGCCGCCAGCTCGAAACCCGCTTCGACGGTTGCGGTCAAATCAGGCCTGGGAAGCAACCCCGCGACCAGCGACACGAGTCCTATTACCTTGACGCTATCGGATTCTGCGAAGAAGAGCGCTTCACTCCAGGCGACGCAGAACGGCTTCAACGGCGGCGAATACACCGCCGGAGTCCAGTGTTCGCCGGTGGACGCTGCTACGGTGGACACGCCTAAGTCAAAGGATGGCAAGTTCACGGTCACCGCAAAGGCTGCGGGGACATGCGCAGTTACGATCACAGGGGGAGATAATACGACCGGGACGCTGACGGTCTCAATCGTGCCGTAGTAAAGCCATTATCTTTACTACGGCGAGCTTTCTCGCCTCGCACCCCACGCGCTGGGTCATCTCGATGAACCTCGCACCCGTAAACGAGCTCACGTGGGTGACGTGCCACGTTCCGTTCGCGCTGTTTAATGGTGCTGTCATTTAAAGTGTGCTGCCCATGGAAACTCAAGATCTTTCACATAGCCATGCGTGCTTGTTTTGCGCGGGTGCTCGCTTGCGAGAAACTTGCATATATATTCAAGTACTTCTTCTGCGCTTCGCTGGCGCTCTAGGCTGAAAGCCTTACTCTCGTCCCCTTCGAAGTGGTTTTTTTCATTCTGGACATGCACGCGATTCCTAAGCTTTCGCAGACTCATCAATCTTATCGTAGAAGTTTTGATCCGCGTTAAACAAATCATGCTTCTTAGCGCCGCCAAGAAGGTTTGTCAGGTTCGAATAGTCTTTCTCGTTTATTGCTAAGAGCGTTTTAGGTGAAAGCGTTGCAACATGCTCTGAAGACTGCAGTCGGCCTATGAAATCGTATAGCATCGCCTCAGTGATCGACACGAGGGTAATGATTATCGGCTTGCGCAAGAGGCGCCAGCGCGTCGAATCTTCGTTACAAAGCTCATATAGCAGCCTTAGAATCGCAAGATTATGATTTATATTGTCGCCGACCTTAAAAGCGCGTATAAAGTTTGCAGACACTGTAAACAAGTCTAACACCACCTATCAGATGCGAGAGCAACTAGCTGAACGCTTCTCCTTACCCCATCCTAGTCGTAAGGTCGCAAACCGATGCGGCCGTTGTCGTAGTCGAACCAGCAGTCGAACGAGGCCAGCTCGTCGCTCCCAACGATGCCGTCGAACGGCAGGTCGAGCGCGTCGCCCAGGCGGTTGGGGCCCTGCACCGCGACGGTCGGACCCATGAAGCGCAGCGAACCGAAATCGAACTCCGAGATGTGCCGGGGGGCGACGCGAATTGAACCTTCGAGATAGTCGAATGTCGTGGTCGGCGCGACCGCGCCCGCTCCGGTGCGCTGCGCGAAGGCGTCGAGCACTACGAGCTGGTCAGAGCCGGTGTCCACCGCGAAACGGTCTCCGCGAGTCGAGCCGACCGTCGCTGCGACGAGCGGCAAACCTTCGGCGACATCCGCTTCGATCGCGGTCGTGCGTGGGTCGGTGAAGATTCGATCAGCGTCGGCGTGCGGCAACACTTCGACCTTGCGGCTCGCGTAGTCGACGTGCACGATGTGGCCGAAGAAGAAATCGTAGCCCAGGATGCCTTGGGCGCCGAAGCGCTGCAGCGGGACCGTGAGCGTGGAGACGTCGCTCGCCCGCAAGTCACCGACCGTCATGCGCGGCACCGTCGCGTGCTCCAGCGCCGGTCGCAGATCAAGCTTAGCGGCCAAGCCGCTGTCGAGCATTATGCTCGCCGTGCCGGTGTCGAGCAGGAACGGAACGCGCTGGCCGGTGCCGAGCGTTACCTCGACGACGATCCGACGGCCGTCGAAGCGGGCCGGCAGCGCCAGCGCCCCGGCCGCCGGTTCCAGCGCTGCGAAGACAGGGTGTGGCGCCGGGATCGCGAGCGCGGCATCGGCGACCGGCACGGGCTCGAGCGCGTCGAGCGTGGCGTCGAGATCATGACCGCGCCCACCGCCGGAGACGTGCCAGTGCCGCGCGCGCAGCGTGCCGCCGAGCGGCTCGAAGCGGTCGAACGCCGTGACGATCGTGCGCGCTCCCTCGCGCGTCACCTCGCGCACGATCAGCCCGCTCGCCTCGTCCACGAAGAACCAATGCAGCTTGTCGCGCGCGGGCCGGTCTTCGACCACCCAGGCCGGGTGGGAGCCGCGCGTCTCGCCCGCCAGCGCGCAATCGGCGGCCGACCAGCCGAACGGGCTCTGCGGCAGTCGGTCCAGCGCGTCGCCTTGCAAATCGCTCAGCGTGGCGTGCGCGATGCCGTTCGCGTTCGCTCGCCAGCGCACGCCGTGCGCGCGCCCGGCCGCGTAGCGTGCCCCGGCGAGCGCGACGTCGGCGCGAAAGTCGTCGCCCTTCACCATCACTTCGACCGGTAAGCGCAGCGTGCCGTTAGCGTAGGTCCAGCGCTCGTGCCGCTGAGTGAACCCGGCTGGCACGTTGCCGGTCGCCTTTGCGTTGAGCGCGAGCACGTCGGCGAGCGTCGTGGTCACCGGCTGCAGCCCCGGGGGCTTCCACTGCGCGCGCGCCGTGCCGCCCGCGAACGCGAACCAAGCGCAGCCCGTGAGAAGTGCCAGGGAAATGCGATATCTACTCACTTAGGCTTATACCAGCCGGGGAGCCGGCTCAGGAAGCAGTCGACCCAGGACCCAGTTCCGCATACACAATACTATTGCGCCTCGCGCAAGTCTTTACATGCGAACCAGTAATTTTTCGGCTTACTCGACGGCCTGGCTCGACATAGCAGTGGAACACCGTCATCGAAAGATCGGCGATGCTCCGTCACAGTGACTGCATCGCCGACGTGCATACGGATGCCGTGGTCCGCAATAATGGCGTCGCTTGAGGCGTCGGCGCTCTGGCCGCCGATACCAGTAAATCCTTCGAACCAGTCAATACCAACCGTCTTCCGTAAGACCATCGCTGGATGAGCAGGCTCATCCACTAAGACGCACGGTATCTCATCATCGTCACTGAGATAGAATATGCTCAGGTCATTCGCGCGGCCACCAGCCGTGACGTAATGTGTCCTCGCCTTTGCCAGAGCATTGCAGAATGACAACTTTACCGCATCAGCTGCGTCTGGAGCGTTGCGTGCCGCCTCCTCGCTGCCATCATGGGCTTGCTGTAAGAGGTCGATGTTCGCGTTCGTTGCGCTGATGGTTTCGTACAGAGCTAGTTTGACATCACTCCAACCGTCAGGTTCCGGCGCCGCTTCACTGGCGATGTCGGACTCCTGTAGCTTATCCGGGACGGCGTAATACGTCCGCGTTGACTCGTCATCAGGATGCTCTGCCATGCCAACGGACACGCCATGTGCTCGGTCGGCGACCATGGCAATCACCGTGGAAGCACTCTGGAACCACAGGCGCATCCCATTTCGGTCATGAAGAGTATAATGCCGGTGGCGCGTAACCTGCTGCACTCGGGACACGGTCTCTGCTGGCGCCGGAGACGCCGCAGCCGGCTTGTCGCTGGAGCACCCAGTAAGGACTATGCCCGTCGCTAGAAGTACATCACGCGCAACGCGGGCGGGGAGCCGAACACCTAGGCTATGCCAGTTCATTGCGTCGGTACTCCTTCGCAGGCTTTGATTTGGCTCTCTGCATTGTTATCGATCCAATGACAAGAGATTAGCAGTACGAACCGCGCTGGGGCCTGCGCTGAGCGCGAAGCGCCGTTTTCCCGTAGGGTCGCCAGGCAAATATTTGCCGCCGCTGCGGTGACCTTCCAGATCGTTTCGTTCGTGTGCTGGCCGGCCTTTGTTATGGCCTTGCCGCCCTCCATCATCGTTTGACACGACTGTGAGCCGGAGCCGTTCGCGTTGCCGAACGCAGTTAACTGCGCATTTGTGGGTGCCGTAATATTTGCCGAAACAGCGACCGGCATGGCGAACGCTGCGACGGCAAAAGCCAGAGGAATCGTACGACCCGAGACGTTCATGCGAGCCGCGCTTGGGCTGGAGCCGGGACTGGGCCTGCAAGGGGTTCAATGCTTACCTGAACTTGACCGCGGACATTCCGTTCGCATAGCCGCTCAATCCGGCATGACAACGGCAGATGGTGACGCCATGCCAGGCCGGTTTACGGCCGCAGGATCGCCTTCCCGCCCAGCGAGCCGGTCTTGCTCCGCTCCAGCACGCGCGCGGCATCGGCCAGCGGCGCTTCGAGCGCGATCCCGACGTCGAGCTTGCCGGCGGCCACCATCCCCGCGAGTTCGCTCAAACCCGCGGGCGACCACTGCGGCGTCTGGTTGACCACCACGTTGGTGGCCTTGATGTTGCGCTGCGCGAACCACGCCTCGTCGGCACCGTGGATCGTCGACACGATCGCCCCGCCGGGCTTGATGACCTCGGCCAGCGCTTTGGTGCCGTCCTCGTCGTGGACCAGGTCGAGCACCGCGTCGACGCCGTCGGGATGCGCGCGTTTCACCTGGGCCGCGACGTCGTCGCCCGCGATCGTCTCGTCGGCGCCGAGCTCGCGCGCCCGCTCGGGACCGCTGCGAACCGTGCCGATGACGTGCGCGCCGCGCTGGTGCGCGAGCTGGGTCGCGAACGCGCCCACGCCGCCGGTCGCGCCCACGATCAGGACCGTCGTGCCGTCCCGCACGCCCAGAATTTCCAGCGCGGCGAGCGCCGTCAGCCCGGCGGTGGGAAGTGCGGCGGCCTGCGCGTCGCTGACGCCTTCGGGGACGGGCGCGATCGGATCGTTGTGCGAGCCGGCCGGCACGAGGGTGTACTCGGCGTAGCTGCCGTGCGAGCGCGAAGCGCCGAACACGCGCTGACCCGCGCGCGGCTCGTCCACCGCTTCCGCGCGCTCCACGACGCCGGCGAAGTCCTGACCCAGGATCAGCGGCAGGGGCTTGGGGTCGCTGTATCCGTCGCGGATCTTCCAGTCCACCGGGTTCACGCCCGCGGCCGTGACCCGGATCAGCACCTGGCCGGGGCTGGGCTCGGGCGCGGGCAGGTCCCGCACCGTACCTGTCTCACCGTACTTGTCGATCGCGAAGGCGCGCATGAGGGCCATCGTACCCGTCCGAGCGGTGCAGCGCATACTCTCGCGCCGCGCTCGGGTAGGAACCAAGCGTGACCACCGCTACCGGCACCGTCGGGCGCCTCGTGCGCGAGAGCGTGAAGCTCGACCGCTCGGGCGTCGAGCTGGGCTTCGCCGCCCGCTGCACGATCGGCGTCGCCCTCCCGCTCGGGCTGGCGCTGCTCGCCGGGCAGCCGCTGGCGGGCGTGTCGGCGGCGTTCGGCGCGATGTCGGCCGGCTTCGCCTCGCGCCAAGGCGTCTACCGGACCCGCGCGCTCGGCATGCTGGTCACGACCTTCGGGATGGCGGTCTCGGGCTTCATCGGCTGCCACACCGGAGGCGAGCCGGTCGCCAACGTCATCCTGACCGTGCTGTGGGGCGTGCTGCTGGGGCTGCTCGGCGCGCTGGGGTCGACCGCGACGGTGGTCGGGATCAACTCCGTCCTGGCGCTGATCGTGTTCAGCCACCCGCCCTTCGACCCGGCCGTCGCGCTGGCCCAGGCCGGGTTCGTGGTCGCCGGCGGCGTGCTGCAGACGATCCTGCTCGTGCTGGTCTGGCCACTGCAGCGCTTCTCGAGCGAGCGGCGGGTGCTGGCCGCCGCCTATCGCGCCCTGGCGGCGTACGCCGGCCACCTGCCCGAAACGAGGCTGGCCTCGCCCGCCACGGTAGAGCTCGAGCTCGGTCGGCACGGCCCTAGCCGACCCGCAGCCGTTCGCCCGGCGCAGCGAGCTCGTCGCGTTCGAGGATCTGCTCGACGAGGCCGAGCGCATTCGGGCCAGCCTGGGCGCGCTCGCGACCGACCGCCACCACCTGGCCGCCCGCGGCCTCGCGGATGCGGCCGAAGCGGCGCAGCGCATCGGCGAAGCCGCCGAACAGGTTCTTTCCGAGATCGCCGACGCGCTCGCCGCCGGCCGCGCCCCGGCCGAGCTGCCTGCGGTCTGGACCGCGCTCGACGCGGCGCTTGCCCGGCTCGAAAACGCCCGGGAAGCGTTAGCGCAGGCGCCGGGCGCGGCCGAGTCGGCCGCGGCGGTCGGCGACGCCAACGCGCTGCTCGGGCAGCTGCGCGCGGCCTGGCGCGCCGGGCAGATGCCGGAGGACCGCGGCGCGGCGTCGCCCGCCCGCCCGCAGGCGGTCGCCCCGTTCGGGGTGACGGCGTTCGGCGACGCGCTCGAGACGCTGCGCGCCAACCTCTCGCCCCGCTCGCTGTACTTCCAGCACGCGTTGCGCATGGCCGTGGCGCTCGGCCTGGCCGCGACGGCCGAGCACGTGCTGCCGCTCCAGCGCGGCTACTGGATCCCGCTCACCGCGGTGCTCGTGCTGCGGCCCGACTTCACCGGCACCTTCACCCGCGGCGCGACCCGCGTCGGCGGCACGGTCGCGGGCGCGGTGATCGCCTCGGCGATCGCCGCGCTGCACCCCAGCGACCCGCTGTACCTGCTGCTCGCGGTGGCCTTCGCCGGGTCGGGCTTCGCGCTGTTCGGGGTGAACTACGGCGTCTACAGCGCGACGATCACCGCGTACGTCGTCTTCTTGCTGGCGCTGGCCGGCTCGCCCGAGCACGAGGCGGCGCTCGACCGGGTCGGCGCGACGGTGCTGGGCGGCGCGCTCGCGCTGGCGGTGTACGCGCTCTGGCCGACCTGGTCGCGCGCGCGGGTGCCGCTCGACCTGGCCGAGCTGCTCGACGCGCAGCGCCGCTACGCCACCGGCTTGCTGCGCGCGTTCTTCGATGCGCGCGATGCCGACGTGGGCGCGATCCGCGCCGCGCAGCTCGCGGCCTGGCTGGCGCGCTCCAACGCCGAGGCCTCGATCGACGCGATGGTGGGCGAGCCGGTCCGCCCCAAGGCGGTCACGGCGCGCGCGGCGCTCGCCATCCTGGCCGCCAGCCGGCGGCTGGGGGTCGCGGC
Organism: Vulcanimicrobiota bacterium; assembly: GCA_963784655.1. GTDB lineage: Bacteria > Vulcanimicrobiota > Vulcanimicrobiia > Vulcanimicrobiales > Vulcanimicrobiaceae > Vulcanimicrobium. Next base: position 28,445 of record CAWASO010000024.1, on the reverse strand, counting down.
GCTGACCCTGCAGGCCCGGCTCGAGCGCACCGCGCGCCTGCCGGACTGCGCGCGCCCCGCGCTCGCGGTGCTGGCCGACCATCTCGACGCCGCGCTGGAGACGATCGCGGGCGCGCTGCGGCGGCACGGCGACCCGCTGCCCCTGCCGCCGCTGCGCGCCGCGCAGATCGCGCTCAAGCGCGCGCTCGACCTGCAGCCGGACGCGCAGCTCGGCGCGCTGGTCTCCGAGACCGACCTGATGGTGGACGCGGTGAACACGATCGCTGAGGTGCTGCACCGCCTGCGGGCCGAGGGCGGCTGAGCTACCCCTCGCGCGGCGCGGCCGCCAGCGCCGCTTCCACCCGGGCGCGCAGATCGCTGGCCGGGTCGCCCCAGCGCTCGACGAACGTGCACAGGATGTGCGCGGTGAGGCCCCAGACCCGCTTGCCGCCGTAGTCCAGCAGGTAGGTCTCGATCGTGCGCTCGGCGATCTCGACCGTGCCCGCGCGCAGCGCGTCGCCGACGATCACCTCGAGCGGGATGGTGAACATGCCGGCCGTCTCGGTCCCGTCGATGGTGAACCCGCCCGGCGCGACCGTCGCGACGAAGGGCGTCACGTCGAAGTTGTTGGTTCGCTGCTGGTGCACGACCGGCAAGCGGGCCAGGATCGTGACCCGGTCGGCCGCCACCCCGACTTCCTCGCGCAGCTCGCGCAGGGCGGTGCGCTCCAGGTCGCCGCCGTCCTGCGGATCGGCCGAGCCGCCCGGGAGCGCGATCTGGCCCGGGTGGTCGCGCAGGTGCGCGGCGCGCTCGACGAACAGCACGCCGTGCGGCGGCGCGGTGATGATGGCGATCGTGACCGCCGCGATACGCCGTGTCATGCCTGCGTGAATTCGGGCGGCGCGAGCAAGAAGCCCTGGGCCGCCGTGGAAGCGTCGGCCGATGATCGGCTTCTTCCTGAACCGGCCGGTGTTTGCGTCGGTTTGTGCGCTTTTCATCATTCTGGCCGGGCTGGTGTCGATCCCGACCCTGCCGGTGGCGCAGTTTCCGCAGGTCGCGCCGCCGGTCGTCACGGTGAACGCGACCTACATCGGGGCCAACGCGCAAGCGGCCGAGGCGTCGGTGACGACGCCGCTGGAAGAAGCGATCAACGGCGTCGACGGCTTGCGCTACATCAGCTCGACCACCACCAGCGACGGCACGACCTCGATCGCCTGCACCTTCGTGCTGGACCGCAACCTCGACTTGGCCGCCAACGACGTGCAGAACCAGGTCAACAACACGATCGGCCGGCTCCCGGCCGAAGTCCGCGCGACCGGCATCACGGTGACCAAGAACAGCGGCACGTTCGTGCTCGCGATGGGCCTGAGCGCGGCGAACGGGCGCTACGACCGGGTCTTCGTGAGCAACTACGCCGCCAACACGATCGTCGACGTGCTCAAGCGCATCCGCGGCGTCAACGACGTGCGCATCTTCGGCGAGCGGCGCTACGCGATGCGGCTGTGGCTCGACCCGACCCGGCTCAACCTCAACCATTTGAGCGCGAGCGACGTGGTGAGCGCGCTGCAGACCCAGAACGTGCAGATCGCGGCGGGCGCGATCGGCTCGGCCCCGATCCGCACCGACCAGCCGTACCAGGTGTCGGTCCGCGCGATCGGGCGGCTGCGCACCCCGGCCGAGTTCGGCAACCTGATCCTGCGCTCCAATCCCGATGCCGGCTTCGTGCGCTTGCGCGACATCGGGCGGGTCGAGCTGGGCGCCGAGAGCTACGCCCAAGACCTGCGCCTGGACGGCAGCGACGCGATCGGGATCGCGGTCCTGACCCTGCCCAGCGCCAACGCGCTGCAGGTCGCGCACGACGTGCGGGCCGCGATGGACAAGCTCGCGCGGCGCTTTCCGCCCGGCCTGAGCTACCGCTTCGGCTTCGACGCCACGCCGTTCGTGGCCGAGTCGATCCGCGAAGTGCTCAAGACGCTGGCGATCTCGATCGTGCTGGTGATCGCGGTCGTGTTCCTGTTCCTGCAGTCCTGGCGCACCACGCTGATCCCGGCGATTACGATCCCGGTCTCGCTGATCGGGACCTTCGCGCTGATGAAGGCGCTCGGCTTCTCGATCAACACGCTGACCCTGTTCGGGCTGACGCTGGCGACGGGTCTCGTGGTCGACGACGCGATCGTGGTGATCGAGAACATCGCCCGCTTCGTCAACGAGAAGGGCCTGCACCCGCGCGAGGGCGCGGCCGCGGCCATGAAGGAGATCACCGGCGCGGTCGTGGCCAGCTCGCTGGTGCTGCTGGCGGTGTTCCTCCCGGTGGCGTTCTTCGCCGGCACGACGGGGCAGCTCTACAAGCAGTTCGCGCTGACGATCGCCTGCGCGATCACGATCTCGCTGTTCAACGCCCTCACCCTCACGCCGGCCCTCTCGGCCATGCTGCTGGGCGAGCACGAGCCCAAGCACCGCGGCTTCTTCGGCGCGGTCAACCGCGCCATCGACGCGACCCGCAACGGGTATCACGACCTGCTGCCGGTGCTGGTGCGCTACCGCGCGCTCGTGCTCGCGCTGTTCGTCGTCGGGCTGGGCGCGACGTACGTCGCCTACCAGAAGATTCCGACCGGCTTCCTGCCCGACGAGGACCTGGGCTACTTCTACGTCACGGTGCAGTTGCCCGAAGGCTCGTCGCTGGCCGACACCGAGCGCGTCACCCGCCGCATCGAAGGCATGTTGAAAGACTATCCCGAGATCGCGATCGTGTTCGAGCCCAACGGCACGAGCTTCGGCACCAACGCTCCCAACCGCGGCCAGATGTTCGTCTCGCTGCAACCGTGGGACGAACGGCGCCGGCCCGAGCAGTCGGCCGAAGGCGTGATGCGCCGCCTGCGCCCGCGCCTGGCGCAGATCGCGAATGCGACCGTGCTGGCCTTCAACCCGCCCGCGATCCGCGGCATCGGCAACCTGGCCGGCTTCCAGTTCGAGCTGCAGGACCAGGACGGGGTCGGCATCCCCGCGCTGACCGGCACCGCGCGCGGGCTGATCGGCGACGCGCGGCGCGACCCCACGCTGCGCAACGTCTCGACGACCTTCCGCGCCGACAGCCCGCAGCTGGTCGTCGAGATCGACCGCGACAAGGTCGCCGCGCTGGGCGTGCCGCTGCAAGACGTGTTCAGCGCGATGCAGGTGTACCTGGGCTCGGAGTACGTCAACGACTTCGACTACCTCAACCGCTCGTACCGGGTCTACGTCCAGGCCGACACGCCGTTCCGCAACCGGCTCTCCGCGCTCGAGCGCATCTACGTGCGCACCGGCGGCGCGAGCGGGCAAGGTGCGACGATTCCGCTCGCCTCGCTGGTCCGCACGCGGGTCGACCGGATCGCGCCGATCGTCACCCACTACAACCTGCAGCGCTCGATCGAGATCAACGGCGTGCCGGCGGCCGGCTACGGCTCGGGCCAGGCGCTGGCCGCGATGACCGCCGCCGCAGCGAACCTGCCGCCCGGCACGGGTTACGAGTGGACCGGCATTTCGCTCGAGCAGATCGAGTTCGGCAGCCAGGCGCTGGTGATCTTCGGCCTGGGCCTGCTGTGCGTGTTCCTGGTGCTCGCGGCCAACTACGAGAACTACAGCGACCCCATCATCATCCTGGTGTCGGTGCCGCTCGCGATCCTGGGCGCGATCTTGGCGCTCGACCTGCGCGGCCTGCCCAGCGACCTCTACGCGCAGGTCGGCTACCTGATGCTGATCGCGCTGGCGAGCAAGAACGCGATCCTGATCGTCGAGTTCGCCAACCAGCGCCGCGCCCACGGCCTCGACGCCGCGACCGCCGTGCGCGAAGCGGCCCAGACCCGCCTGCGCCCGATCCTGATGACGTCGCTGGCGTTCATCCTCGCGACGGTGCCGCTGGTGCTCGCGAGCGGCGCGGGCGCCGCCAGCCGCGTCTCGCTCGGCACCGCGGTGTTCGGCGGCATGATCCTCTCGACCGTGCTCAACCTGTTCGTCGTCCCGGTCGTCTACGTCGCCCTCGCCCGCCTGCGCAGCGGCCGCAGCGACCGCGGCAAGCGCTTCCGCCTGCCGCGCCTCATCGTACCGGAAAGCCCCTTGGAGCTGGAAGAGACGACGAAGTAGTCGTTACGTTTTCGGCAGCTTGAAGACGTACACCGAGTCGCCGTAGGGGGTGTCGATCATGAAGCTGCCGCCGGCGGCGACGGCGACGTACTCCTCGCCGTCCACTTCGTAGGCCATCGGCGCGGCGTTGACGCCCGCGCCGCACTCGAACTGCCACAGCAGCTTGCCGCTCTTGGAGTCGTAGGCGTCGAACATGCCGTTGCCCTCGCCGAAGAAGGTCAGGCCGCCGGCGGTCGAGAGCGCGCCGCCGATCAGCGGCTGATCGGTCTTGACCTGCCAGGCGATCTCGCCCGTGTCGACGTCGACCGCGGAGAACAGCCCGTACCACGGCACGGTGCGGTCGGCGTGAAACGTGCCGCCCAGCCACATCACCCCGGGGGTGAACTTCTGCGGCTTGGCCGTGAAGCGCACCGGCTGGTTGATCGCCGACACGAACGCGTAGTGCAGGGCGGGATCGAACGAGACCGGCGACCACTCGGAGCCGCCGTTGACGCCGGGCGCCATGCGCACGCCCTGCGCGGTGGGCTGCGCGAACATGTTCTCCTGCGGCACGAACGGCTTGGACTTGCGGATGAACTTGCCGCTCGTGCGGTCGACGACGTAGAACCAGCCCGACTTGCCCGCCTCGCCGACGGCCTTGACCGGCTTGCCCTGCGCGTCGACGGTGTCGAACAGCACCACCGGGGAGGCCAGGTCGAGATCCCACAGATCGTGCGGGAGCAGCTGGTTGTACCACATCAGCTTGCCGGTCGAGGCGTCCAGCGCGACGATGCTGTTGGTGTGCAGGTTGTCGCCGGGGCGCACCTTGCCGAGCACGTCGGGCGCGGGGTTGCCGGTCGTGAAGAAGATCGCGTTCATGGCCGGATCGGCGGCCGGCGTCATCCAAACCGTTCCGCCGCCCTTCTTCCAGGCGTCCTTGAACTTGGGGAAATCGGCCTTCTCTCGCGCGAGGTCGCGGTGCAGGTTCATGCCGTCGGGCGTGGTGGCCGAGAAGTGCCCGGCCCAGTCCGTCGCGTTGGTGGCGTACCAGCACCAGCGCCGCGCGCCGGTCTTGGCGTCGTACGCGCTGACCGTACCGCGCACGCCGAACTCACCGCCCGAGCCGCCGACGATCACTTCGTCTTTGTAGACCAAGGGCGCCATCGTCAGACCGAAGCCGGGGTCGGCGCCGACCTGCGCCTGCCAGCGCACCTTGCCGCTCGTGCGATCGAGCGCGACCAGCTTGCCGTCGAGCGTACCGAGATACACCAGGTCACCGAGCAGCGCGACGCCGCGGTTGACCGGGCCGCAGCAGAACGCGGTCTGGCCCAGCTTGTGCTCGTAGTGCCACAGCCGCTTGCCGGTGCGCGCGTCGACCGCGAAGACGTGATCGTGGGGCGCGGTCAGGAACATGGTGTTCCCCGCGACCAGCGGCGTGGTCTCGAACGAGTCGACCACGCCGGTCTGGAACACGAACGCCGGGACGAGGCGCGCGACGTTGGCAGGGTCGACCTGCTTGAGCGAGCTGTAGCGCTGGTTGGTGAGGTCGTGGCCGTAGCTCGCCCAGTCCTCCGCCGCCGCCGCCGGGCTCACCCCGAGCGCAAACAACGCCGCGACGGCGGCGTGAAAAAATCGTGAGAACAACACCCAGTCCTTCCGTAGACGGTCGCTGACCCGCCGGCCAGTAGTGCGATCCCACTAGCGCGACTCCCTTTCGCGCGCGCCGCCTGCTACCGAGGTCGCACCCGTGCCGCGCGGCGGTTCAACCACGTGGGCACGCTGACCGGGAGGAGCCGCATCAGCAGGTCGATGCGCGCGGCGTCGTTGCCGGTCAGCACGCGGTCGCGCCCGAGCCGATCGCGGCGACGACGTCGTCGGCCACGACCTCGGGCGGCGAGGTCAAGAAGCGCTCGTCGAAGACCTTCGTCATGGCCGCCGCGCGCGCGGCGTCCGCGGCGGCGGCGACGCGCGAGCTGCGCGCGATCGCGGTCTTGATGCCGCCCGGGTGCACGGTGATCACCCGCACGCCGGTACCGCTCAGCTCGGCGCGCAGCGACTCGCTGAAGCCGCGCACGGCGAACTTGCTGGCCGCGTACGCCGACTGCCCGGCCGGCGCCCAGATGCCGAACACGCTCGAGACGTTGACGATGCAGCCGCGCGGCCGCGCCAGCAGCAGCGGCAGAAACGCCTTGGTGCCGTACACGACGCCCCAGAAGTTGACGTCCATCAGCCAGCGGATCTCGTCCGTGGTCAGCTCGGCGACGGTGCCGAAGATCGACACCCCCGCGTTGTTGATCACGAGGTCGGCGCGGCCGTGGACGCTCTGCACGTCGCGCGCGAAGGCCTGCACGGCGTCTTCGTCGCTCACGTCGAGCAGGTGCTGCGTCGACCTGCCGCCGGCCGCTTGAACCAGCCGCTGCGTCTCGGCCAAGCCGGCCGGGTCGCGGTCGGCCAGCGCGACGGTCCCACCCGCGCGAGCGAGCGCCAAGGCGAGCGCGCGGCCGATTCCCGAGCCCGCGCCGGTCAGCGCGGCGACGGTGTCTTGCAGGTTCATGTCAGGCCTTTCGCAGGGCGGCGGCGGTGGTGCGGATCGCGTCGCGCAGCGCGCGGCGCGCGGCCGGCACGGCGCCGGCGAGGTTGGCGAACGCGTGCGAGAGCGTCGGGCGCAGGTCGTACTCGACCGGCACGCCGGCCTCGCGCAGCCGTTCGGCGTAGGCCCGGCCCTCGTCGACGAGCGGGTCGAAGCCGGCCGCGAGCACGTACGCCGGCGGCGCGCCGGCGAGCGAGTCCGCGCGCATCGGCGCGAGCAGCGGGCGCGCTTCGCCGGCTTGCGCGGGTCCCTGGTGGGAGGCGAACCAGGCGATCGTCGCCGACGTGAGCGGCAGCCCGCTCTCGAACGCGGTGCGCGAGGCATGGCCGCCGTCCGGATCGACCGACGGGTAGACCAGGAGCTGGTACGCGGGCGGCGCGATCCCGCGCGCGGCGGCGAACGCGGCGACCGCGGCCGCGATCCCGCCGCCCGCGCTGTCGCCGCCGACCGCGATGCGGGCCGGGTCGGCGCCCAGCAGCGCGGCGTTGCGCTGGGCCCAGGCCAGCGCCGCGAACGCGTCCTCGTGCGCGCGCGGGTAGCGGTGCTCGGGCGCCAGGCGGTACTCGACCGAGAGCACCGCGAGCCGTCCGGTGCGCGCGAAATAGCTCGCCAGGTGATCGTACGCGGGCACGTCGCCGATCACGTAACCGCCGCCGTGGAACCAGATCAGCAGCGGCAGCGGCAAGTCGGTTTTGCGCGGCAGGTACAGCCGCGCGGCGATCTCGCCGTCGTCGGTGGGGATCGCCACGTCGCGCCGCGCGACGCCGCCGTCGCCCAGGCCGCAGACGCGGTTCATGCGCGCGTAGCCGGCGCGCATCGTCGGCAGGTCGACCTCGGGCCGGAAGCTCTGCCCGCGCCGGGCCGACATCGCCAGCAGCGCGGCGATCCGCGCGTCGAGCGCGGCGCCGCGCCAGGTCGGCGGCGGCGCCCCGGCGATCCGGCGCGCCACCCGCTCGGGCAGCAGCCCGATCCCGCGCGCCACCGCCCGCTGCACCACTTCGTCCGAACGCATCGTGCGTGGCTAGCACGCGGGCGCGCGACGTCCTGCCGTCGTAACGAGCCGGACGTGGGAACCAGCCGATGAAACGCCGCAAGGGCCGGCGCAAACCGCGCGCGCGCAGCTCGCCGCTGCGGGCCACGGCCGGTATGATCGCGCTGGCGGTCGTCGTCGCGGCCGCCGTGCTGATCGTCCGCGGCGACCGCACCCCGCGCCCGCGCCACACCGTCGCCCACCACCGCCACGGAACGACGAGCACGTCTCCGCTCGCCGCCGGCGCGGCGGCCCCGGCGACGCTCGCACCCGGCGTGCCGCCCACGCTCGCTCCCGCCGGTCCGTCGCCCGCGCCGGTCACGCCGGGCTCACCGTCTCCGAGACCCGACGACGTCCCCCCGACGCTTCCGCCGCCGGGCGCGGCGAGCGCCGCGCCGAGCGCGAGCCCGTCCGCCGCGCCGAGCGGCGCGCCGCGGCTGGCGCTGATCATCGACGACTGCGGGCAGTGGCCCGCCACCGAGCGCGGCTTCATCGCGCTGCCGGTCGCGCTGACCCTCTCGGTGCTGCCGCACGTGCGCTACGGCGACGCGATCGCGCGCGACGCGCGCGCGGCGGGCAAGGGCGTGATGCTGCACCTGCCGATGGAACCGCGCTCGGGCGCGTACCCCGGCCCGGGCGAGGTGAAGGTCGCGATGGACGATGCCGCGATCGCCGCGCAGGTGCGCGACGACATGGCCTCCGTCCCGCTGGCGGCCGGGGTGAACAACCACGAGGGCAGCCGCGCGACCGCCGACGACCGGGTGATGCGCGCGGTCAGCGCGGCGATCGCCGAGCGCCACCTCTTCTTCGTCGACTCGCGCACCGGCGCCGACAGCGTCGCGGCGCGCGACGCGGCGGCGGCCGGCCTCGCGACCGCCAGCCGCGACGTCTTCCTCGACGACGTGGCCGAGCTGGACGCCACCGAAGGCGAGCTGCGCCGGGCCGCGGCGCTGGCCAAGCAGCACGGCAGCGCGATCGCGATCGGGCATCCGCGCCCGACCACGCTGGCGGCGGTGCGCGCGCTGCTGCCCGAGCTGCAGCGGTCCGGGATCGACTTCGTCCTCGTTGCCGACCTGGTGCGGTGAGGTGTTTGACGATGGGCCGGCCGGGGTAGCGGGTAGGCCGGGAAGGGGTACTGGTTGATCTTCGAGGCCGGCCCGAGCGCCGTCGACACGACGCACGTTCTACGCGCGTGGATCGCCCGTTTGGGCGACCGCGGCGCACAGCCCCTCGACGACGGCGAGCGCTCCGCGCTGCGGCGCGATCTCGAGGCGGCGCTGCGCGACACGCCCCGGCAGCGCTCGGCCGAAGCCGCCATCGCGTTTCTGTCCGAGGCGGGCAAGCTGCTCAACTCCTCGCTCGAGGTCAAGCAGACGCTCGAGAACGTCATGCGCATCGCGCTGCCGCGCTTCGCCGACTGGATGATGATCGATCTGTTCGACGACCAGGGCGTGCTGCGCACCTACGCCGTGCAGCACAAGGACCCGGCCATGCAGCGCTTCGCGAGCCGCATGGAAGGCCGCGCGCACTTCGACCTCGATGGCCCCGGCGGCGTCCCCAAGGTCGGGCGCACCGGCGAATACGATCTGCTCGAACACGTCTCGGACGAGGTGATCGACCGCGGCGTGCCCGACCCGCAGGACCGCGAGATGTACCGGGCCTGGGGCACGACCTCGGCGCTGGTCGTGCCGCTGAAGACGCGCGGCCGGCTGATCGGCACGCTGGCGTTCGTCGTCGGCGACGACGAGCGCAAGTACGCCCAGGCGGACGTGCCGTTCGTGCAAGAGTTCGCCGACCGGGCCGCGCTCTCGCTCGACAACGCGCGCCTGTACGAGCGCGAGCACCGCGTCGCGGCCACCCTGCAGAACGCGATCCTGCCCGAGCGGCTGCCGCGCGTGCCGGGCATCGTGTTCGACAAGACCTACCTGCCGGGCGCGGCCGAGTCCGAGGTCGGCGGCGACTGGTACGACGCGTTCATGCTGCCCGACGGCCGGCTCGCGGTCTCGATCGGCGACGTCGGCGGCAAAGGCCTGCACGCCGCGGTGCTGATGAGCGAGATGCGCCACTCGATCCGCGCCAACGCGCTGGACGAGCGCTGCTCGCCGGCCGACGTGCTGGACCGGGCCAACAAGCTGCTCGCGCTCTCGGGCGCGTCGCTGATCGTCACCGCGTTCTTCGGCTTCCTCGACCCGGTCTCGTACACGTTCAGCTATGCTTCGGCCGGTCACCCGGGGCCGGTGCTGGTCGGCCCCGACGGCCAGGGCCGGATCCTGCCCACCGACGGCGTGCCGCTGGGCGTCGACTTCGCCGAACCGCCCACGGTGTTCGGCGAGCAGCTCGTGGCCGGCTCGCTGCTGGTGCTCTACACCGACGGGCTGCTCGAGTTCGACCGCGACATCATCGGGACCGAGCGCCGCATCGTCGAGGCCGCGCGCAGCGTCCTGGCCGAACGCCCGCCCAACCTGGCCGTCGCGCTCGAACGGCGCGTGCTGGGCAGCGCCGAGCGCAAAGACGACATCGCGCTGCTGTGCGTGCTGCTCGACGACACGCCGGTCGAGACCGTCGACGTGACGCTGCCCGCGGTCGGCCCGTCGGCCGGCATCGTGCGGCGCGAGGTGGAGCGCTTCGCCGCGGGCGTCGGGTTGTCGGGAGAAACGCTCTTCGCGCTGCAGATCGCGGTCGGCGAGGCGGTGATCAACGCGATCGAGCACGCTTACCGCAACCGCGGCGGCGAGCTGAGCGTGCGCCTGCAGCGGCTCGCCGGCGGGATCGCCGCGTCGGTCCAGGACCACGGCGCCTGGCGGGTGATCGCGCACTCGCCCGAACCGCCGCTCGAGCGCGAGCGCGGGCGCGGCTTCATGCTCATGGACGGCTTCGCCGAGGACGTGCGCGTCCACAAGACCGGCAACGGCACGACGGTCCGCTTCGTCGTACCGCTCGAACCCGCCGCCGCCTAGAGCAGCGCCAGCAGGTCGAGCGCGTTCGCCGTCGCCGCGCCGAGCGTCGTGTTGTCGAACACGCACCAGGCCGGCGCGCTGGCTTCGCGCAACCGCTGCGCGAGCGCGCGCAGCGCCGCATCGTCGTAGGCGGAGTAGTACATCCGGGGCGAGCCGTGCAGGCGGTGGTAGGCGAAACCGTCCCAGCCGCCGGGCGCCGCGGCCTGCGGCACCGGCGCCGGGTCGGCCGCGACCCGCGCCACGGCGAACGCGCGCAGCGCGGCGTCCGCGTCCGGCGCGAACCACGAGGCGTGGCGCGGCTCGCACGCGAGCAGCCCCGGGTGGCGCCCGCGCAGCAGGGTGAAGAACGCATCCGCCCGTCCGGCGTCGTACGCGAACGAGGGCGGCAGCTGCACCAGCAGCACGCCGCGCTTCTCCTCCAGCGCCGCGCTTTCGGCGAGGAAGCGGTCCAGCGGCTCGGCACAGTCGACGAAGCGGCGCGTGTGGGTGATCTCCTTGGGCAGCTTGAGCGCGAAGCGAAAATCGGCCGGCACGCTGGCCGCCCAGCGCGCGTACGTCGAGGGCCGGTGCGGGCGGTAGAACGACGAGTTGATCTCCACCCCGGCAAAGCGCGCCGCGTAGCGCTCGAGCTGCGTGCCGGCGGGCGGAAACCGGTCGCGCACGTCGCGCGGCAGCGTCCAGCCGGCGGTGCCGACGCGCGCGCCCGGCACGCTAGCGCGGGTTCCGCTCGACGACCAGTACCTCGCGCACCGGCTCCGCGCGCACGCGCACCGCTGGCGCGCGCGGCGCGCGGCGGCGCAGCGCCGCGGCGAGCGCGCCGGCCAGCACGAGCACGACCGCGAGCGGCACGAACGTCCACCACGGAACCGCCCGCCGGGCCGGCGCGGGGAGCGGCGCCGGCACGGCGGCGGGAACCGGGCGCACGCGCGGGCGGTGCGGCGCGGCGGCGGGCGTGATGCGGACTTCGCGCGGGCGGCCGGCGTAGCTCACCCGCGCGCCGAGGATCTCGCTGACCAGCCGCAGCGGCACGAACACCCGCCGGCCGCGCACGAACGGCGGCGCGGCGAGCGCGCGCGGCTCGCCGTGCACGATCGCGAGCGGCGTGTCGAGGTGCAGGATCGCGACCGCGTCGTCGCCGCGGCGCACGAACAGGCGCGGCGGCGTGTAGCTGACCCGCGCGCCGAGCCGCTCGAACACCCCGCGCGCGGGGACGAACGTCCGGCCTCGCACGTCGAGCGCGCGAATCGCGGTCCGCGCGCCCCCGACGACGACCGGAACGTCGGCGACTAGCGTCATCCCTGTGGGTCTGCCCACGCCGACGGGTCGGTTAACGGACCGTTTTGCCGGACGGAGCGGCGGAGGCCGGCGCGGCGACGGGGAACGACACCAGCGATGAACGACGAGCGCTTCCCTCTCGATCCCCAAGCCCCGCACCCGCCGTACGACGAGCTGCGCTCGGCGCTGGGCGAGCACCCCGAGGGACACGCGGCGGTCGACGCGCTCCAGGCCGAGCTGCACGCCGAGCAGCCCGATCGCGCGGCGGTCAGCGCGCACGCCTCGCGGCTGCGCGGGATTCCCGTGCTCGAGGCGCGGATCGCGAACTGGTGGGACGACCCCAACACCCAGCGCTGGGTCAAAGCCATCACGGACGCGGGCTTGTAAGCGGGAGCGACGGTGTCACGGGAATGGCGGTGCGGCGCGGGAGCGGCGAGCCGGTGGCGAGCGCGCGCGGCGTCGGCGGGGCCGGCTCGGGCGTGAAGATCGCGGTCGGCGCGACCTGCGGCGCGCCGGCGTCGAACGGGACGTGCGTGCGCAGCGGGTCGGGCGGCGGCGGGAACGCCAGCGCGAGGGTCTTGGTCCGGCCGTCCCAGCTCACGTCCGCGCCCAGGCAGCGGGCCAGCGGGCCCAGCGCGACCGACGGTTCGCCCGTCCCGGCCTCGGCCGGCGGGGCGGCGCAGCGGCGCTCGCCGCGCGCGGCGGTCAGGCTTCCGTCTGGGGCGACTTCCACGCTGTCGGCGAGGCGCGCGACCAGCCCGACCGGCGCGACGACCCGCCCGGCGACCAGCCGCACCTCGGGCGCGCTGGGCACCAGCGCCCCGTCCACCAGCACGGTCACCAGCGCGGCGAGCACCAGTGGCAGCTGACCCGGGATCACGCCTGATCCGCATCTTCCGCAGCGCCGCGCTGCGCTTCTCGGCCGAGGGCACGCCGTTCTTGGCCCAGGCGCTGGCGTTCAACGTGCTGTTCGCGGCGATCCCGCTGCTGCTGGTCGGGGTCGCGCTGATCGCCTTCGTCTACGGCACCGACGAAGGGATCGCGCGCGCCAACCAAGCGATCGGGCTCTACGCCCCGCAGCTCCAGGATCTGGTCGCGAACAACCTCGACGCGGTCGTGCGCTACAAGGGGCTGACCGGGATCATCGGCCTGCTCACCCTGGCCTGGTCGGGCAAGAACGTCTTTCAAGGCATGGCCTACGCGCTCAACCGGTCGCTGGGGGTGGTGCGCTACCGCCACTTCGTCTGGGACGTCGCGGTCGGGCTCGTCCTCGTTCCCCTGGTCGGCGTCGTGCTCGTCGTGGCGACCGCGCTGCCCGTCGTCATCACGCTGATCGTGCAGTTCGCACGCCTGGAATCCCTGCGCTGGGCGCCCCAGATCGCCTCGTACGGAGCGTCGCTGGGGCTGGTCTTCGTGATCATCAGCCTGCTCTACGCCTACCTGCCCAACCGCCGGCCGGTGAACTGGCGCGCGGTGCTGGTCGGCGCGGCCGTCGCGTCGCTGGGCTACTCGATCGCGCAGATCGCGTTCGCGATCTACACCACGTATGCGTCCAACGCGTTCCGCGTCTACGGCGCGCTCTCGGCGCTGTTCGCGCTGCTGCTCTGGCTCGACCTGATCGGGATCGTGTTCCTGTTCGGCGCGCACGTCAGCGCGGCGTGGGAGCGCGAGACGCAGAGCGAGGAACTGCCGCTCGCCTCGTAAGGGACGGGCCCGGGCCGTCCCGAACCGCACCGCGTGCGCCGTTTGCTGGTCGTCCTGTTCGCGCTGTTCGCGTCGTCGCTCGCCGCCCCGCCGCTCGGCGCGAGCGCGCAGAGCGTCCTGTCGGTCAAGCCGAGCGTGATGGTCTACCCCTTCAGCGCCAACGGCAGCACGCTCGACCGCGAGGCCAGCTCGCGCCTGGCGACGATCATCGCGACCCAGATGGCGAACACGGGCCGGGTCGCGGTCATCGCCGCCCCGCCCGCCACGGAGCGCAAGGACTACCTGACCGCGGCCCGCCGGGCCGGCGCGGACTACTACGTGGCCGGCTTCATCTCGCCGCTGGGCGACGGGGTGTCGGTGGTCGAGCAGGTGGTCGGAACCGGCAGCGGGATCGTGCTCTACAGCAATACCGCTCAGCTCGCCACCTACGCCGACGCGGCCGGCCAGGGCGACAACCTGGCCCAGTTCGTCGCCGTGCACGCCAACCGCGGGCTGGCCGCGATCGGCACCCCGCCGCCCGCCCCCAGCCCCAGCGCCCAGCCGACCCAGGCCGCGCAGGCCAACCTGGGCAAGCTCTTCGGCCGCCGCCGCAAGGCCACGCCGACGCCCAAGCCGAGCGCCAAGCCCGCGCCCGCGCCGCTGGTGAGCAGCGCTCCGGCCCCGGTCGCCGCCGTACCGGCGCCTTTGAGCGCCGCCTCCTTCCGCCCGAGCGCGGCGCCGGCGCCGGCGGCCGCCGCCGCCGAAGGGCTGGGGATCGTGGTGGTGGGCAGCGCCGACGCGCTGCTGCGCGACGCCGCGCGCGAGCGGATGGTGGCCGTGGCGGCCAAGGCCGGGACCCGGGCCGTCGCGGTGAGCGCGCCGCTGGCCGCGATCCGGGCCGGCGACGAGACCGTCTGCCGCGAGAGCCGGGTGCGCGACATCGCCTACGCGACGCTGGACATGCAGCCCGGCAACAACAGCGCGCACGTCGATCTGGCGATCTTCGACTGCGCCGGGCGCCAGCGCTGGCACCGCGCGTTCGACCGCGACGCCGGCGGGGCGAAGAGCGCCCAGCTCGCCGCGCAGCGGGCGGCCGGCGACGCGCTCGACGCCTACTACCTGCACCCGCCCCGCCGCCGCTAGCCGGGCAGCAGCGCCGCCTCGAAGCGCGCCAGGTGGTGCGCCGGGGTGCCGTAGGTCGCGTCGATCGCCGCCAGGCGCCGGGCGTAGCGCCCGAGCGGCAATTCCTCGGCCATGCCGATCGCGCCGTGCAGCTGGATCGCGCCCTGCGACACGCAGCGGCCCGCCCGCCCGACCCGCAGCTTGGCCGCCGAGACGGCCCGCCGCAGTTCCGCGGGCGGCGCACCGGCCGCCAGCGCGGCGTTCGCCGCCAGCGTCAGCGAGCGCGCCATTTCGAGCTCGAGCAGCAGCTCGACCAGCCGGTGCTGGACCGCCTGGAAGCGGCCCAGCGCGCTGCCGAACTGGCGCCGCGCGCGGGCGTACGCGACGGTCGTCTCGTGCAGCGCGGCCATGCAGCCGACCGCCTCGGCGCAAACGGCCGCCGTCGCCAGCTCGAGCGCGTGCTCGAGCGCCGGGAGCGCGTCGGCCGAGCCCGCCAGCAGATCTTCGCCCGCGACGAACGCGTCCTCGAACGACAGGTCCGCCGCCCGGCGGCCGTCCTGCGTCGGGTAGCCGTCGACGCGCACGCCCGGCGCCTCGCGCGGCACGCGCAGCAGCGCGATTCCGTCCCGGCCGGGGATGCGGGCCGAGACCAGCCAGTGGTGCGCGGACTCCGCGTCCAGCACCGCGAGCTTGCGGCCGGCGAGCGCGTAGCCGCGGGCGGCCGGGCGCGCCCGCAGCGCGACGCGCGCCGGCTCGCCGACGCAGCCCGGCTCGTCGCCGGCGAACGCGTAGCGCACCGTCCCGGCGGCCGCCGCCGGCGCCCAGGCGCGCAGCTGTTCCTCGCTCGCGGCGGACTGCAGCAGCGCCGCGCACAGCACCGCGCCCGTGTGGTACGGCTCGCGCACCAGGTGCCGGCCGAGCGACTCCATCACGATCGCCGCTTCGAGCGCGCCGCCGCCCGCGCCGCCGAACCGCTCGGCGAACAGCAGCCCCGGCAGCCCGGCGGCGCACGCGCGCTGCCAGGGATCGCCGGAGCGGCCAGGGCCGAGCACGTCCTCGCACAGCTCGCGCAGCAGCGCGCGGTCGGTCGCGACGGCGAAGCTCACCCTAGAGCTCCAGGTGGAGCTGGGCGACGAGGTTCTTGTGGATCTCGGTCGCGCCGCCGTAGATGGTCGTCTTGCGCAGGTTGAGGTAGCGCTCCAGCGCGTTGCCCGCGCCGCCGCGCGCCAGCGCGCTCGGCTCCGGCCCCGTCGAGCGCGAGCTCCGCGAGCTGCTGCTGCACCTCCGCGCCCTTGAGCTTGAGCAGCGAGACCAGCGGCCCGCGTTCGGGCGCGCCGTCGGCGAGCGTGCGCAGCAGCAGCGCGTCGAGCCCGCGCAGCTCGATCTCGGCCTCCGCGACGCGGCCGCGAAAGCGCGCGTCCGCCAGCGGCACGCGCCCGTCCGCGCCGGCTTGCGCCGCCGCCGCGACGAGCAGCTTGAACAAGCGCTTCGAGCGCCCCACCATCGCCATCTCGGTCCGCTCGCGCGCGAGGATCTGGCGCGCGTACGACAGCCCCTTGCCGACGCCGCCGACGAGATCATCGCCCGGCACGTGCACGCCGTCGAAGAACACCTCGGCGATCTCGTGCGTGCTGCCGTCGATCATCGCGATCGGGCGCACCGTCACGCCCGGCGCGTGCAGGTCGATCAGCAGCAGCGAGATGCGGCCCGCGTCGTCCGCGCCGTCGGCGACGCGCACCAGGCAGAACATCCAGTCGGCGTAGGCGCCGAGCGTGGTCCACGTCTTCTGCCCGTCGACCACGAAGCCGTCGCCCGCGCGCCGGGCGCGGGTGCGCAGCGCGGCGAGGTCCGAGCCGGCGCCGGGCTCGGAATAGCCTTGGCACCAGAAGTCGTCGCCCGCGCGAATGCGCGGCAGGAAGCGCGCCTGCTGGGCCGGCGTGCCGTGCGCGATCAGCACCGGGCCGATCATGCGCAGGCCGAACGGCAGCAGCGTCGGCGCGCCCGCGTCCCAGCACTCCTCGTCGAAGACGTGCTGCTGCAGCGGCGTCCAGCCCGGCCCGCCGTGCTCGACCGGCCACGATGCCGCGACCCAGCCGCGCCGGTCGACGATGCGGTGCCAGCGCCGGTAGTCTTCCTTTCCGAGCGGGTCGCCGGCGATCTCGCGGTCGCGCAGGTCGGCCGGCAGGTGTTCGTCGACGAACGCGCGCACCAGCGCCCGAAACGCGGCGTCGTCGACGGGCAGCGCGTCGTTCACGTTCGCGCGGCGGCGGTGCGCACCGCGGTGAGCCGGCGCCGGGTCAGCGCCAGCGCGAGCAGCGCGCTCGCGCCGAAGGCCAGCGCGGCGTACGTCACGATCGCGTAGAGGTCGCCGACATCGGACGTGAGCTGCGCGCCCGCGACGAGCAGGATGACGACCCGCACGCTGCCCGCGACCATGAACCACAGCGGCTTGCCGACGCCTTGGCCGATGAAATAACAGACCAGCCCCATGCCCAGGATCGGGTACGCCTTGGTGACGGTGGTGAGGTAGAGCGCGGCCTGCTCGGCGACCGGCCCGCTCACCCCGAACAGGTTCGTCCACAGCTCGGGTCGCAGCATCGCCAGCGTGCCGACCAGCGCGAAGCCGAGCCCGCCGGCGAGCAGCCCGTAGCCGGCCGCGCGCTCCACCCGTTCGTACTTCTTCGCGCCCGAGATTGACCGACAGCACGGTCACCAGCGCCGAGCCCAGGCTCGACAGCCCGACCAGCAGGAAGAACTCGAGCCGAAACGCGATGCCGTAGCCGGCGATCGCGACGGTGCCGTAGCGGCCGACCCAGATCGCCACGACGATCAGCGTCAGCCCGGTCTGGAACGAGGCCGCCGACGAAAGAATCCCGACCGAGAGGATGTCGGCGAAGCCGGCGCGGTGGAGCCTCGGGGGCGTCGAGCGGAGCGCGAACGGGCTGCGCGCCGACCACAGGTACGCGGCGTAGCAGACGATCCCGAACAGCGCGCTCGCGGCTTGCGCGACCGCCAGCGACAGCACGCCCAGGCTCGGCACGCCGCGCGTCAGCCCGACCGCCAGGCCGAGCTGCAGCGCGTAGGTCGGCACCAGCACGCCGGTCGTCACGGTGACGTTGCCCGCGCCGCGCAGCACGCTCGACAAACCGTTGAGCAGCCAGATCAGCGGCGCGGCGGCGAACAGCGCGGTCAGGTACGGCATCGCCAGGCCGACCGTCTCGGGCCGCGCGCCGAGCAGCGCGAGGATCCGCGGCCCCAAGCCGATCGTCAGCGCGGAGAAGAGCAGGCCGCAGCCGAGCGCGATCGCCAGCGCGTGGTGCACCAGCGAGGTCGCGCGCGCGGTGTCGCCGGCGCCCAGCGCGCGCCCGACCGACTGCGCGATCGCCCCGCCCATTCCGCCGGCCGACACGAGCTGCATCAGCGACAGCAGCGGCACGACCAGCGCGACGGCGGCCAGCGCCGGCGTGCCGAAGCGCGCCGCCAGCCAGGTGTCGGTGAAGCTGGTCGAGGTCTGCGCGGAGGTGACCAGCACCGCCGGCAGCGCCAGCGTCGCGAGCGCCAGCCACACGGGGTCGGCGATGATGCGCCGGATGCGCTCGTTGCGCGCCGCCACGCTAGGCCGCCAGCGAGACCGGGGCGCTGGCGAAACCGCGGAACTGCAGGTTGTCGCGCCAGGCGAACCGCGCGACGCGCGGGGCGATGCGCGGAAAACGCCGGAACAGCTTCGAGAGCGCGACGTACGCTTCGAGCTGGGCCAGGTTCGCACCGATGCAGTAGTGCCGGCCGCGCCCGAAGTGGATCGGCTTGCCGCCCGAGCCGCGCACCTTGAAGCGATCCGGTTCGGCGAAGACCGTCTCGTCGCGGTTGGCCGAGCCGAGCATCAGCATCACGCGGTCGCCGGCCGCGATGTGCCGGCCGCCGACGTCGAGCGCCTCGTACGCGAGGCGGAACGTGAACTGCACCGGGCTCTCGAAACGCAGGATCTCGGTCGTCGCCGTGTTCCAGGCCGCCTCGTCGTCGCCCAGCTCCGCGAGCCCGGCGCGGTGGCGCTGGAGCAGGTCGAAGCCGCTGCCGATCAGGTTGGTCGTCGTCTCGTGGCCGCCGATCAGGAGCGTGCGGCACTGGCTGATCAGCTCGGGCATGGTCAGCTTGTCGCCGTCCGACTCCACCGCGAGCAGCGCCGAGAGCAGGTCGGCGCGCGGCTCGAGCCGGCGCCGCTCGGCCAGCGCGCCGATGTACTCGCCGAACGCCAGCGACGCGGCGGTCGAGTCGGCGTAGACCTGCATGTTCTTGCCGCTCCCCGAGACCGAGCGGGTGATCGTCGCCGACCACTCCTTGAGCTGCCGGCGGTCGGCGCGCGGCACGCCGATCAGGTCGGCGATCACGTACACCGGCAGCGCCTCGGCGTAGTCGTCCATGATGTCGGCCTCGCCGCCCTTGCGCTCCATGTCGTCGAGCAGCCCGTCGGCGATCGTCTCGACGTTGGGCCGCAGGTCGAACACGCTGGCGCGCGTGAACGCGCCCTGCAGCAGCGCGCGCAAGCGGGTGTGCTCGGGCGGGTCGCGCACGACGATCCCGTTCTTGATCTGCTCGACGTAGGTGCGGTACACCGGCGGCAACTGCGCGAAGCGCTCGGGCGGGATGCGGTGGAAGACCTCCTTGCCCAGGCGCGCGTCGGCCAGCAGCGCCTCGCAATCCGCGTGGCCGAACACGTACCACGCGCCCGGCACGCCGGGCACGCCCGGCAGGCCCCAGTGCACCGGCTCGCTGCGGCGGTACTCGGCCAGAACCGGGTAGGGGTCGTCCCGCAGCACTTCGGCTTCGGGATCGAACGGCGTCATCGGGCTGGGCATGGGCGTCCCGCCGGCGTCAGGAGTAGCTGATCTCGAGGTCGCTGCACGGCACGCTCTGGCAGGCCAGGATCGCACCCTCGTCGATGTCGGCGCGCGAGAGCACGTAGGCGAAGTCGATCAGCGGCCGGATGCGGCCGCTGACCAGCACGCAGCGGCACGTGCCGCAGCTGCCGGCGGCGCAGCCGAACGGCAGCGGCAGGCTCGCGTCGAACGCGGCCTGGAGGATCGTGTCGCCTTCGGCGACGCGCAGCGCGACGACGTCGTCGAGACCGCGGATCGCGACCGAGAACGAGCGCGCCATCAGCGCCCGGCGAGCAGCGACCGCTCCGCCGGCGTCGCGAAGCGCTCGTCCCAGTCGGCCAGCGGGCGCGCCATCACGCGTTCCCACAGGTGCGGCGTCATCGCCAGGAAGACCATCACCAGCGTGCCGTAGGGCAGCATCGGCACCGCGCCGCTGGGGCGCAGCTCGTGGAACTTGCGGTCCGGGCGGCCGTGGTGCGACGAGTGCAGGTACAGGTTGAACAGGATCGAGGTGCTGATCCAGCGGTTGCTGTTCCAGGAGTGGCGGGCTTCGATCCGCGTCCCCGGCACGCGCACCAGGCCGTAGTGCTGCACGTAGTTCAGCAGCGCGACCTTTGATTGCGCCCAGGCCCCGGCCAGCCCGAACATCCCGACCGCGAACCAGCCCCCGATCGCCCCTACCAGCGCCAGCAGCGCCAAGCACAGGGCGACGTTCTGCAGGTACGGGTTGCCGAGGTGGAGCGGCGCGCGGCCGTTGTTGCGCGCGCGCCGGGCCTCCAGCTTCCAGGCGGTGACGTGGCTCTGCCCGATCGCGCGCGGCACGAAGACGAAGCTGGGCTCGCCGCGCCGGCCCGAGGTCGCGTCGTCGTAGGTCGCGACGTTGAGGTGGTGGCCGTGGACGTGGTCGGTCGAGAACGCGGGGTCCAGGCTGTAGGCGAACAGGATCCGGCCCAGCCGCACCGCCAGCGGGACGTTGGTGCGGTGTACTAGCTCGTGCCCGACCGCGGAGCCGCAGACCGAGACCACCAGGCCCGTCGCGAGCGCGCCGAGCACCGCCTGGAGCGGCGTCGTGCGGGCCGCCGCGGCGTACAGGTCGACTCCGCCCATGGCCAGCCAGTGCTTGACCGGCAGCAGCAGATCGCCCGGCGTCAGCAGCGCGGCGTAGACCACGATCAGGCAGAGCAGCGAGGGCACCGCCAGGTACAGCAGCACGTCGAACAGCGTCAGCGTGCGGTAGTCGTACGCGTCGTAGTCCTCGTCGCCGAAGGCGACGTCGCCGATCAGCATGACGGCGTAGGTCAGGACCAGGCCCGACACCAGCCACCAGCCGCCCCGCAGGTCGAGCAGCACGGTGCCCCAGATCAGCGCGATCGAGAGCAGGAAGCGCAGGTGCTGCACGACGCTCGTCAGGCGCAGACCGGCGCGGGTTTCAGGCTGTAGCAACGATGCCATTTGCGCTCGCACAATAACGGTTGTCGCCGTCGAAGGCGATCGCTTCGACGAAGGCGACGTGACGGGTTTTCTTGGTCGTCCGGGAGTAGACCACGACGCGCGGCGAGCAGATCGGGCGCACGATCTCGATCGAGAGGTCGACCGTGCCGGCCGGCTGCGCGGGGAACTGCAGCGCGCCGGCCACCCCCAGCGCGCAGTCGAACATGGCCGCGATCACGCCGCCGTTCATCGAGGCGCCGCCCATCCCGCCCAAGTGGTACGGTTCGAACTTCGGCACGACCGTCCGCACCATGGCCGGGTTCTCGAGGTCGATGTAGGCGCCCAAGTGCTGCATGACGGGCAAGCGGTTGAAGTACGCCGCCCACGTCGCGCGCTCGGCGTCGGAGAGCGCGATGGCGACCCCGCGAATGCGCGGGTTGAACGGCTCGGCGATGAACTCGCTCGGCTCGGCCGCGGCCTGAGCCTCGGCCAGCATCCGTTCCGTCACCTCGAAGGGCCTGGCTTGCATCGGCGCTAGGTGAACTTGCGGGTGATGGCGTCGGCGGCCGGGATGCGCAGCCCGAGCGCCTCGCAGCGCGGCGTCATGAGGGTGATGAAGCGCTGGCGCGCGTCCTCGTTGGAGTACTGGCGCAGCCCCCAGCGCAGGTACGCTCGCGAGCGCTCGGAGTCGGACTTGCCGAACAGGTCGAGCGCCATCGCCCAAGCCTTCTCGAACTCGGCCTGGACGGCGGCGGGTCCCTCGTCCTCGACGATGCCCTTGACGATGCGGTGGCCGTTGGCGACGTGGACGTGCTCGTCGATGATGACCTGGCGCGTCATCTTGGCCAGCGGCACGTAGCTGCTGTGCGCCATCTCCTCGATCATCATCAGCACCCCGGTCTCGCCCAGGAACGAGAACAGCCCGCGCTTGAGCCACGAGTCGACGACCTCGACCCCCTCGGTCTTGTAGTACTTGCGCTGGGCGATGCTGCGGTTCAAGAAGTCGCTCGTGTCGTAGCCGATCGCCTCGAGCACCTCCGCCCCGCGCAGGTAGTGGTCGAGCTCCTCGGCCGCGCGCTCGCAGCAGACCTTGCGCTCGAACGCGTTGGGCGCGAGCGGGTAGAACACGTACAGGTAGTCGTCCGCCCCGATCAGCTCGCCCTCGGTGTGCTGGCGCAGCAGGTGGATGACGAGCTTCTGGTACTCCTCGGGCATCCGGAAGAACTCGTCGGGCGTGCGCACGACCGGGATCGTCTCTTGGTCGACCATCACTCTCGTATCCCTCGTTTCAGGAAGCGGCTGCGGCTGCGGCGGTGGGAAGCGGGGCGGCGGCGCTGCGCCGGTTGTAGGGCGACCACACGAACTGGCTCCAGTAGCCTTCGGACACCTCGACCCAGGTGCGCAGCGTGTCGGCGCTGTCGAGAAAGCGGTGCAGGCTCACCAGCAGCCAGCTCAGCACGGCTTGGCTGTCGCGGCAGCCGTTGCAGTGCCCGGAGGTGCAGCAGAACTTCACCGTCTTCATGTCGGCGGCGTAGGTGTTGAACAGCGGCAGCGACGGGTTGCCGTTGCGCAGGCGCTCGGCGTGGGCCGGGTGGTCGATGCTGATGCTGGGGCAGCTGTCGTAGCCGAAGCGGCCCCAGTCGGTCGCGCCGGTGATGATGGCGCGGATGAAGTACGGGTGGCTGACCACGGTGTCGGGGAAGAGCGCCTGCACGCGCAGCGCCTCGTCGAGCAGCTCGCGCTGGTGCGACTGCGCGGTCGGGTCGTCCGTGCCGTACTTGCTGTAGAAGTTGAAGTTGACGATCAGCCCCGCTTGGCGGATCCGGCGCACCGTCTCCTCGATGTAGCCGATCCCGTCCTCGGTGAGGGCGTAGACGAAGCCGGCGCGCGGGTCGTCGCGATAGTTGTCCAGCGCGCGCTCGAACAGGCCGGTGAAGGGCGTTCCGCCGGGCTTGATCGCGCGCAGCTCGTCGTCGAGCGCGCCGCCCCCGAACAGCGACAGGCCGACGGTGAGCCCCTCGAACCCCTCGTACGGCACTTTCTTGTAGCCGTTGGACGAGATCGTGCAGTACTTCATGTGCTTGAGGAAGACGCGCAGCCGCTCGGGGAACAGGGCCGGCTCGCCGCCGATGATCAGCGCGCCGTTGATCTTGCGATCCGAGCGCTCGCGCAGCACGAACTCCTCGAGCACCGCGAGGTTCTTCTCCTCGCGCGTCTCCTGATCGTGCTCGTACTCGAAGAACCAGCAGCCCTTGCAGCGGATGTTGCAGGCGTTGGTGAGGTGGTACTCCGACACGCGCACCCGGCTGCCCCAGCGGTACACGGCGCGAAACCGCTCGGCCAGCGCGTCGTCGCCGGCGACGAGCTGCGCGATGCGTTCGGACATGGCCGCGCCGCGGTAACCCAGCGGCGCGGACCGGGTATCGGCGGGCGCCTGCGGTTCGAAATGAATCGAACTGATATCCAGTTCAACACCCATTGATATCTCGGTCTGCCGGCACCGGCGGCTGATGCGATCTCGACTGGTCGACGGAGGTGTGCGTGGACTATACGGCCCATTCCGGTATGCTGTCAATGGCTTGACCCTCGCCGGTGCCGCCCGTACAATCAGGCTCCTTCGGCGGGTAGCGGTGTACGGTCGAACCGGGTGCTCTCACCGTTGGGGATGTGACGGCGCGCACGCACGTTACGGCCGGCGCCGATGTGCCGACTCGTTCGGACAGCGGATAGCATTCGCCGTCACAGCCCGGTCGGCAGCATGTCGGGGCACGGGCGAGAACAACGAAGAGAAGGGGTGAACTCGCGATGGAAGTCACGCAAACCGAGGTCGAGGCATTCGTGATCGCGACCGTGCGCGAGGTGCTCGACCTGCCCGAGCGCGACATCACGCCCGAGTCGGATCTGCGCGATCTGCCGGGCGTCGAGTCGATCAAGCTCTTGCGCGTCATCTCGAAGGTCGAGAAGCGCTACGGCGTCGAGCTCGACGACGACGTCATCTTCGATTCGTCGACGATCGCCCAGATCGCCGCTGCGATCGAGAGCGCGGTCGCGGCCCGCGCGGGCTGAGCGCGATGATCAGCGCCGCGGGCCCGCCGCCCGTTTCGGCGGAGACGAACCAGCACTACGACCTGCCGCCCGAGGTGTTCGGCCACTTCCTCGACGCGCGCATGAAGTACAGCTCGGGTTTGTACGACGACGGCGTGCGCGACCTGGACGAAGCGCAGGAGCGCAAGCTCGCCTTCATCTGCGACCAGCTGCGCCTAGGGCGCGGCGGGCGGCTGCTCGACATCGGCTGCGGCTGGGGCAGCCTCGCGCTCTACGCGGCGGCCGAGCGCGGCGCGCGCGTCGTCGGCATCACCCCGGCGCCGCGCCAGGCGGAATACGTTCGCGCGCGCGCGGCGGAGCTAGGCCTGACCGAGCGGGTCGAGGTGGTCTGCGCGCAGATCGACGAGGTCGCCGCCGATCTGCCGGCGGGCGGGTTCGATGCGCTCGCGATGGTCGGCTCGATCGTGCACTTCCGCGACAAGGCGGCGACCTTGCGCGCGGCGTACCGCGTGCTGCGCAAGGGGGGCCTGGCGTACCTCTCGGAGTCGTGCTTTCGCAACGCCGCGCGCGAGCGCGCGTTCGCCGAGCGCCCGGGCACGCTGTTCGTGCGCGACACGATCTTCGGCTGGGGCGAGCTGCTGCCGGTCTCGCGCTACGTCGCCTGGTTCGAGGACGCCGGGTTCTCGCTCACCGGGCTGACCGACCTGAGCGACCACTACGCGCGCACGATCGAGGACTGGCGCAGCAACGCGCTGCGCAACCGCGCCGCGCTCGAAGCGCTCGAGCCGGGCCTGACCGACCGCCTGGTGCGCTACTTCGAAGCCTCCAACGCCGGCTGGGGCTATACCACCAAGCACTACGCGCTCACGGCGGCCAAGCGCCGGTGACCGCCGCAGCGTATCGCCTGGGCGCGCCCGCGGTGGCGGCGCTGTTCGACGAGTACAGCGCGATCGCCGACCGCAAACCGTGGACCAGCGCGGGCACGACCGACTGGAGCCGCCTGGAACCCGCGCGCCTGAGCGAAGAGCACGTCTCGGCCGTGGCCTTCGTGACGTTCATCGAAGACCATCTGCCGGGCTACGTCGCCGACTACCACCGCATCTTTCCGGTCGACGGCAGCGTGCCGCTCGAGCAGTTCGTCCACAACCGCGAGCTGTACCGTTTCATCGTGCGCTGGGCGCTCGAGGAAGACCGCCACGCGCACGTGCTGGCGACCTACCAGGTGCGAGCCGGCCTGGCGAGCGCCGACGAGCTGCGCCTGCGGCTGGCCGAGGAGGGCATCAAGCCATTTTCCATCGGCTACGTCGAGCCGGTTGCGGTCTTCACCTATACCTTGGTGCAAGAGAAGGCGACCCAGCTCTACTACCAGCAGCTCGCCGCCGCGGTCGACGAGCCGGTTCTCAAGCAGATTCTGACCGATTTGGCGCGGGACGAGTCACGCCACTACGGCTTCTTCGCGCGGCTGGTCGAGGCGTACGTGCGCGAGGGCGGCCCGGCGCTGCTGCCGCGCATCCGCGAGGTGCTGGCCGACTTCCGCATGCCGCTGGCCACCACGCTGACCAACTACTGGCGCTGGTCGCTGCGGGTGGCCGACGCCGCCGGCGGCTACGACTACACCGAGGCCTTCGCGTCGCTGGTGCAGGTCGTCAAGCGCGCCGCCGACGGCCCGGCGTGGTCGAGCGGCGGCGAGCTGACGACATTTCTCGCGCAGGTGGGCCGGCCGTGAGCCGCCCGCGTTCCGAAGGGTGACGGATTTGCTGCTCCAGACGCACGACCGCGGGCGGACCCTGACCGACCTGCTCGCCTTCATCGCCGAGACCTACCCCGAGAAGCGCTGCCATTTCGTGCCCGACGGCAGCTCGATGTCGTTCGCGCGGATGGCCGCCGACGCGCGCCGAATGGCCGGCGGGCTGCGCGGCCACGGCGTCGCGCCCGCGACGCTGGTCGGGCTGCTCGTGCCCAACTCGCTGGACTTCGTGACCGCGTTCTTCGGGGTCAGCGCGGCCGGCTGCGTGCCGACCGCGCTGCCGCTGCCGCCCTCGGTCTCCGACATGCCGGCCTACGCCCGCCGCCTGGCGCACATCATGGCCGACGGCCGGATCGGCGCCGTCATCGCGCACGAGAAGTTCGCCGGGCTGGTCGCCGAGTCGCTGCCCGGCGTCGTGGTGCACACGGTGCGCGACTTGGTCGCCGCCGGCGCCGTCGCCCCGCCCGTCGAGGTGGAAATCGACGAGAACGCGCTGGCGTTCGTGCAGTACACCTCGGGCAGCACGTCGGCGCCCAAGGGCGTCGCGCTCACCCACCGCAACGTGCTGGCCGGCATCCGCGCGATCGCGAGCGGCATCGAGCTGGGCGAGAACGACGTCTGCAGCCTGTGGCTGCCGCTGTTCCACGACATGGGGCTGATCGGGCTGCTGACCGGGCTCGCGTACGGCGTGACGATGTACCTCTGGCCGCCCTCGGTCTTCTTGCGCGCGCCGGCGAAGTGGCTCGCCGACTTCGCCCGCTTCGGCACGACGATCTATTTCGGGCCGAACTTCTCGTACGAGTACCTGCTGACGAACGTGACCGAGGAGGAGCTGGCCGCGCTCGACCTGACGCCCTGGCGGGTCGCGTTCAACGGCGGCGAGCACATCGATCCGGGCTGCCTGCAGCGCTTCAGCGGTTACTTCAGCGCGGCCGGCTTCCGGCCCGAAACGATGTTTCCGGTCTACGGTCTGGCCGAGGCGACCCTGGCGGTGACGTTCCCCGTGCTCGGCTCGACGCCGCGCGTCGAGCACGCCCACGCCGGCGCCCTGGCCAACGAGCGGAGGTTCGTGCGGGTGGACCGGCTCGACCCGGCCGCGCGGGCGGTCGTGTCGGTCGGCCGGCCGGTGCTCGACCACCGCGTGCGCGTCGTCGGCCCCGACGGCGCGGCGCTTGCGGACGGCACGGTCGGCGAGATCCAGATCGCCGGGCCGGCCGTCATGAGCGGCTACCTGCACCGCGACCCGCGCGAAGCGGTCGACGCCGCGGGCTGGCTGGCGACCGGCGACCTGGGTTTCGTGGATGACGGCGAGCTGTTCGTCACCGGCCGCGCGAAAGAGATGATCGTCGTGCGCGGCCAGAACTACTACCCGCAGGACGTCGAAGCGCTGGTGCGCGACGTGGCGGGCGTCAACCGCGGGCGCTGCAACGCGGTCGTGATGGCCTTTCCGGGCCACGAGTACATCGCGCTGTTCGCCGAGTCGGCCTCGCACACGCCCGCCGACGCCGACGCGCTGGCCGAGACGCTGCGCGTCACGATCGAGCGCGCGCTGCAGATCGACGCCGTCGCGGTCTACGTGCTCAAGCGCGGTTCGATCCGCCGCACCACCAGCGGCAAGTACCAGCGCACCCTGATGGGTCGCCTGCTGTTCGAAGGAGATCTCGACACCGCCATGCTGGCCACACGCGAATGACCGTGCTCGCGCCCGGCGCCGGGATCTCGGCGCAGCACGACCTACCTCTCGCCCGCGCCGCGCGGATCGCCGCCCTCTCGGCCTACGTTCCCGAGCGGGTGATGACCAACGACGAGCTCGGCCGGATCGTCGCGACCGACGACGGCTGGATCCGCCAGCGCACCGGGGTGCGCACGCGCCACGTCGCGGCCGAGACGGAGTACACCAGCGACGTCTGCATCAGCGCCGTGCGGCGCCTCGTCGCCGAGCACGGCGTCCGGCTCGACGACGTCGACTACGTGATCGTCTGCACCTCGACCGCGGACTACGTCTTCCCCAGCGTCGCGGCGCTGATCCAGGACGCGTTCGACATTCCCGCGGCGGGCGCGTTCGACCTGAGCGCGGCCTGCGCCGGCTTCACCTACGGGCTCAACGTCGGCAACGCGCTGGTCGCCTCGGGCGTGGCGCGCAAGGTGCTGCTGGTCGGCGGCGAGACGATGACCAAGGCGCTCGACTACGCCGACCGCACGACCTGCGTGCTGTTCGGCGACGGCGCCGGCGCGGCGATCCTCGAGCCGGCCGACGACCTCTCGGGCATCCTGGCCTCGGTCGCGGGCAGCGACGGCAGCAGCGCGCGCCACCTCTACCGCACCGCGGTGCGGCCCGACATCGGCGGCATCGCCGACGGCTCGCGCCTGCTGCGCCAGAACGGCAGCTACGTCTACAAGTGGGTGCTCGAGCACGTGCCCGACGCGATCCGCAGCCTGCTCGCGCGCGCGCAGCTGAGCGCCGACGCGATCGACTGGTTCGTGCCGCACAGCGCCAACGTGCGCATCATCGAGCGGCTGTGCGAGCTGACCGGCATCCCGCTGCGCAAGACGCTGACGAGCGTCGAGAGCTGCGGCAACACCTCGGCCGCCTCGATTCCGATCGCGCTCTGGA
>CAWASO010000023.1:0-20883 GCA_963784655.1 Vulcanimicrobiota bacterium | reverse complement strand
AGGCCGGCGTCGCGCATTTCAACCTGGCCTGGCTGACCCTGACCGGGGCCGCCTCGCGCACCGCGACGGTGGACGAGTTCCTGGCCTTCGTGCACCCCGACGACCGCGCCGGGCTGCAGGCCGACTGGCGTGCCGCGCGCGATCGCGAAACCGACTATACGGCGCAGTTTCGCGTCCGCGGTGCCGACGGGCAGTACCGCTGGTTTCTGGCCCGCTCGGTGAGCGTCGTGGTCGACGGCGGCATCAGCGGCTGGATCGCCACGATCGTCGACATCGACGCGGAGCGCCGCATGCGCGACGAGCTGGTCGGCTCGGAGGCGCGCGCGCGCGGCCTGGCGGACGCCATCCCGCAACTGATCGGGGTGACCGCGCCGGACGGCTCGCTGGTCTCGGTCAACCGAACCTACACCGCGTACACCGGCTTGACGATCGAGCGGGCGCGCAACCTGGCCTGGACCCAGACCATCCACCCCGACGACGTCGAGTCGATGGTGCGCGACTGGCAGGCCGCGCTCGAGCGGGCCGAGCCGTACGAGACGCAGTACCGCCTGCGCCGCCATGACGGCGTCTACCGCTGGTTCCTCAACCGGGCGATTCCGATCCGCGACGGGAGCGGCACGATCACGTCCTGGGTCGGCACCGCGACCGACATCGACGAGCGCAAGCGGGCCGAGGACGCGCTGCGGGTGGTGGTCGAGGCCGACCGGGTGTTCGCCGGAACGCTCGAGACCGAGACCGCGCTGCAGCAGCTCGCCGACCTCGCGGTCCGCCACCTGGCCGACTGGTGCGGGGTGTACGTGTACGACGCCGAGGGCCGCTTGCGCCCGCTGGCGATCGCCCACGCCGATCCCAGCCGGGTGCGCTTCGTGCGCCACTACCTGCGCCGCTACCCGATCCGCCCGGAAGACGGCGTGGCGATCGTCGCGGCGAGCGGCGAGCCCCAGCGGGTCAACGGCATCACGCGCGCGATGTTCGAGGTGATTCCCGATCTCGAGCAGCGCGCGCTGGCCCTGTCGCTGGGCGTGCGGGCGGTGATGAACGTGCCGCTGGCGGTCGGCGAGACGCGCTTCGGCGCGCTCTCGCTGGCGCTCTCGGAGAGCGATCGCGCCTTCACCGACGACGACCAGCGGCTGGCCACCCTCGATCGCGCAGCGGGCCTCGATCGCGCTGAGCAACGCGCAGCTCTACGAGCGCCAGCGCGAGGTCGCGCGCACGCTGCAGGCGTCATTCCTGCCGGCCGACCTGCCGCGCGTCGACGGGGTAAGGTTCGACGCGGTCTACGCGCCGGGCACGCGCGACCTGACCGTCGGCGGCGACTGGTACGACGCCTTCGCCTACGACGAGCGGGCGCTGGGCTTCTCGGTCGGCGACGTCGCGGGGCGCGGGCTGAGCGCGGCGGTCACGATGGGCAAGATGCGCCAGACGTTCCGCGCGCTGGCCGACGTCGAGCGCGACCCGGCGCGGGTGCTGGCCGTCGCCGACGCGGTGCTGCCGGCGCGAGCACCCCGACGTCTTCGTCACCGCCTTCGGCGCGCTGTACGAGCCTGCGACGGGCCTCCTGCGCTATGCCAACGCCGGCCATCCCGCGCCCTGCGTGCGGGCCGCCAACGGCACGCTGCGCCGGCTCGCGGCGGCCGGCCTTCCGCTCGGCCTGGGCAACCTGGGCGCACCGCTCGCGTATGTCGACACGCTGGTGCCGGGCGACCTGCTGGTGGCCTCCGCCGACGGGCTGATCGAAGCGACGCACGACATCGACGAGGGCGAGCGGCGCGTCGCCGCCGCGCTCGCGCACCCCGCCTTCGCGTTCTGCAGCGCGCCCGCCGCGCTGCTGCGCACGCTGGTGGTGCCCGGCATCCCCGCCGACGACGTTGCGATCCTCACCGCCCGGATCGGCCCGGGCGCGGACTGGGCCTTCGACGCCAACGACGGCGGGCTGGCCCAGGCCGCGCGCGAGGCGTTCGTGGCCCGGCTGGCCGCGGCCGGCGTCCCCGCGCGACGAGCAGCTTGCCGACGAGATCGTGTTCGGCGAGATCGTCGGCAACGCGGCACGCTACACGCCCGGGCCGCTCGACCTGGCGCTGCGCCGCGCCGGCGGCGGGCTGGTGCTGGCCGCGCTCGACTGCGGGCCGGGGTTCCGCTGGCAGGCCGTGCGCCCGGCCGACGACAGCGAGAGCGGGCGCGGCCTGTTCCTGATCGAACGGCTGGCGCGGGCCATCCGGACCGAGCACCTGGTCGGCTTCGGAACCTATCTCGAGGTGACGCTGGCGGTCTGAGGCGCGCGCGGGGCGGTGTTCGTCGCTCGGTTTGAGAATCGGACAGCGATGCCCACGCCGATCGATGTCACCTACGAACGCACGTACAGCGGAACGCCGCGCCGGATCTACCAGCTCCTGAGCGAGATGGGCACCTCGCAGGACACGATCTGGCCGTTCGCGGCGCAGCCGTTCACGCGCAGCCCCGGCCCGCTCACCCCCGGCACGACCGAGGAATGGCACCTCGGCGTCCACGCGGCGCTCGAATCGCTCGAGCCCGAGCACAGCATCGTCTGGCGGATCGACAACGAGGGCGTCGACGGCACCCACGCCTTCACGCTCGAGCAGCAGGGGCGCAAGGTCACCGTCCGGCACCGCATCGCGGCCACGGTCGCCGAGCCCGAGGGGCGGCTGTTCTGGAAGCGCTACGAGGACGTCCACGAGCGTGCGCTCAGCGGCCTGTTCGACAAGCTGGCTCGGGTCGAAACGCTGAACGGCGGTCGCCCCCCGAGCGCGGCCGCCGTTGCGCGCTCAGATCGGCGCGATCGTCGAACTGGGCGTGCCGTCGCCCACCGGGTTGTCGGCGACGTGGTTGTTGCCCCACGCGACGATCTGCCCGGCCGAGTCGAACACCAGCCCGTTGTTGTTCTTGGTCACCGCGATGTTGGAGATGTGGATCACCGCGGAGTTCGAGGCGTGCACGCCGGTGCCGTTGGTGTTCGTCACCGTGGTGTCGA
The DNA here is from genome assembly GCA_963784655.1 of Vulcanimicrobiota bacterium. Taxonomy (GTDB): domain Bacteria; phylum Vulcanimicrobiota; class Vulcanimicrobiia; order Vulcanimicrobiales; family Vulcanimicrobiaceae; genus Vulcanimicrobium. The sequence continues at coordinate 17,894 of CAWASO010000023.1, read as the reverse complement.
TGATTGTGATGGTCCCGGTCGAGGCTCCGCGATCACCCCGCCCGCGGCGCCGCTGTTCGCGATCATGCTGTTCGAAATGTCCATGCGCGTGTTGAGCGACGCCCGCACGCCGTAGCCATTGCCCAGAACGTGGGTGTGGTCGAGCATGACCCGGTTGCGGTTGCCGGTCGTCGCTGCCGTCGAGCTGAAGATGCCGCCCACGAGATTGTTCTGGATGATCGAGTCGGTCACGGTCACCAGCGTGGGGCCGAGTTCTCGGCGTCGATCCCGAACTGCGAGAAGTTTTCGATGACGCAGTTCTGGACCTCGACCGTGCCCGCGTTGAGGATGTTCATCCCCTTGGTGCCCAGGGTCGTGCCCGCGCCGTTGATGCGCAGGTTGCGCAGCGTCACCGTGTCGTTGGCGCCGGCGTTGATGTTGAAGCCGATGGTGCCCGAGGCGAGCACGGACGCGACCTGGCCGCCGCCGCCGTCGATCGTGACCGCCTTGGTGACCGTGAGCGTGCCGAACCCGCCCGGATCGAGCGCGTCGATCTCGCCGCCCGCGGCCGTCTTGGAGATCGCGCCGGCGAAGGTCTTGCAGGGCGCGGTTCGGCTGAGGGGTTCGCGTCGTCGCCCACGCCCGAGACCCACGTGCGCGTCGCCTGCGCCTGCGCGGCGGTGGTCATCGCGCACAGTGACAGCGCTATGCCAAAAAAGGCAAGCCAAAAGGATCGTCTCATAGACTCCTCGTTGAGATGAGAAAAATTGGAGATGTAGGGCATTTCAACCGAGGCCACGGTCCATCTTCTCGCCGAACGAGAATCGGACACTCTGCACGAGGGCAAGAACGGGCGGGCGCCGTCGCCCATCGAGCAGCGATGCGCTCCGCTCGTGCTCGCTTGCTTGCCGCCACTGCCGTCCTGGCCGCGCTCGCCTGCGCCCGCCCCGCCCCGGCCGGCGAGGCCGACGCCTGGTGCCGCGCGATCCCGCTCGAAAAGAGCTTCTGCCGGGCGCTGGCGGTCGCCGCGCCCAAGGCCGCGCTGCGGCTGGCGGTGGCCGACACCGACCCCAGCCGCGAGCACGGGCTGATGGGCGTCGCGGCGGTTCCGCCCGGCGAGGGGATGATCTTCGTGTTTCCCGAGCCGGCCGACCAGCGGCGCGACTTCTGGATGAAGGACACGATCGCGCCGCTGGACATGGTCTTCGTGCGCGCCGACGGCACGGTCAGCACCGTCGCGGCCCGCGTGCCGGCGACCAAGCCGGGCACGCCCGACAGCCGGGTCGCGCGCCGCTTCGGCCTGGGGCGCTACGTGATCGAGCTGGCCGCCGGCGGCGCGGCCGCGGCCGGCCTGCGGCCCGGCAGCCGGCTCACGCTTCCCGCGCTGCCCGCGCAGTGACTCGAGCCTAGAGCTGGACGTCCGAGTTCGAGCCGGAGCCGTGCGGCACGGCGACGGTGATCGGAATGCTCCGGTCTGACCGTCGTTGCGCGCGCCGGTCAGGGTCAGGCGGAACGAGCTCAGGTCGGCGGCAGCCCCAGCACGTTGGCCGAGAAGATGCCCTGCCAGGTCCCCGGGCTGACCGGTGAGAGCGAGATCGAGCTCGTCCCGCTGCCAGCGTCAGGCGCTGCACGTTGGTGGTCGTGATCGCGTTGACGCGCACGGTCGAACTGGGCGTGAACGCCGTCGGCGTGAGCGTGACGTAGAAGATCTGTGGTGGGTCGCCCGGACCGGCGTACGTGTTGGCCGGGGGCGAGCCGAAGACGAAGGTGTTCGCCTGCGCGAACGCGCTGGGCAGCACCGGCGCGGGCGTGCCGCCGGCACCGCCCGGAGCCGGGCTGGGCGCGCCGCTGGCCTTGGCACTCGGGCTCGCGCCGGGCGGCGGGAAGGCCGCACGGCGGTCGCCTGCGGCGCCGGCGTGGTCGGGCTGACGAGCGGAAAGCTGACGCTGGGGCGAGGGTCGGGAGCGGGCGCGGGGTCGGCACGGTCATCCCCGGCGGCAGCGCGGCGTTGGGCACGGTCGTCCCGGCGATTCCGAGCACGTGCGGCGTGACGACGATGATCAGCTCGTTGCGCGTGTTGGTGGTGTTGGTGTTGCGGAAGATGCGGCCCAGCAACGGGATGTCGCCGACCAGCGGGACTTTGCTCTCGGTGCGCTGGGTGTTCTCCTGGATCAGCCCGCCGATCACCAGCGTCTCGTTGTCGTGCAGGTGGACCGTGGTCTGGGTGTCGCGGGTCGAAATCTGCGGTACGCCGTTGAGGTAGCCGGTCAGCGAGTTGACGATCGGGTGCAGCGCGACGCTCATTTCGCGGCGTCGGTGATGATCGGCGTGATGTCGAGCGTGACGCCGGTCTGGAAGCTCTCGAGCTGTGTCGTCGCGACGGTACCCGGTCCGCCCCCGATCGTGGTCAGGATGCTGATCGTGTCGCCGGCGCGGATCGTCGCGGTCCGCCCCGAGAGGGTCGTGATGCGCGGGTCGGCCAGCACGCGCGCGCGGCCATTCTGCAGCAGCAGGTTGACTCGGGCCTGGAACGCGATCCCGGTCCGGGTGAGCGCCTGGAAACCGCTCAGCCGGCCGGGCTGGCCGTTGGGCCCCGGCGTGGGCTGCACCTCGCTGAAGGTCGTGCCGATCGAGGTCGTGCCGAGCTGCAGGCCCAGGTTGCGCGAGCTGTTCTCGTCGAGCTCGAGGATCTCGGTGTCGAGCACGACCGACTGCGGCACCACGTCCAGCGACGCGATCAGGTCCTTGGCGTCGCGGATGGCCTGCGCGCCGCCGGTCAGGATCAGCGACTGCATGCCGTTGGGCACGGTCACCCGCAGGTCGGGTGGGTCGTCTGGAGCGCGGTCGGACCGCGACCGCGATGTCTTGGGCGGAGGTTCCCGTGCCTTGCACGCCCGGCACGATCGAGCGCAGCTGCACGATCGCGTGCGTGCCGGCCTGCGCGACTTGCGCCGCGCCCTCGTCGCGGTTGGTCCCGCTCCCGCCGCCCGCCGTCCCGTCGAGCTGCGCGATTCCGCCCGCGATGCGCTGCTGGTCGACCGCCGTGGCGGTCACCGAGATCGCGTTGAGGCCGGCGTCGACCGAGGCGGCGGCTTGCGGAAACGCGCGCCGCACGAGGTCGGCGACCGACTGCGCGTCGACGTTCTTGATCCGGTAGATCTGGGTGTAGCGGCTGCCGTAGGGCGGCACGTCGAGTTGCGCGACCAGCGCGCGGGCGCGCGTCACGTCCTCGGGCGCACCGCTCAGGGTGACGGTCGGGCCGGAGACGCCGACCCGCACGCGCGGGAACTGCGAGCTGATGCCGCGTGCGACGTCGGCCGGGCGGCGAGCGACGATCGTCACCGCGTCGCTGGCCTGCGGCGCGATCGTCGCGGCCGGCGCGGCGGCGTCGATCCCGGCCAGCGCGGCCTTGATCTGGGTCAGGTCGGCCGGCGGCGCGCTGATCAGCATGCCGGACTTGGATAGGACGGTGATCTTCGCGCTCGGGTAGAGCGCCTGCAGGCGGGCCGCGACGGCGGCGGCCGGCTGCGAGCGCAGGCTGACCGCCTCGGTCGTCGGGGCGCGCGGGTCGCGCACGTCCAGGCCCTGGACGACCGCTCGCGCGGCCTGGATGTCGGCGTCCGCGCCGGCCAGCACCAGCGTGTTGCCCGTGCCGCCCTCGCTCACCGATAGGCGCGGAAAGAGCCCGCGCAGCACGCGCGCCGCGCGCCCGGCCGGGACGACCGCCAGCGGCACGACCGCCGAGCTGCGCGCCGACAGACGACCGTCCGGCCCTCGCGCACGCAGCGCAGGCGCAGCTGCGCGCAGACCGCGTGCAGCGCCTCGTCCGGGGTGGCGTCGCTGACGGTCAGGCTGACGTTGCCGCGCACGTCGTCGGCCAGGCTGACGTTGAGGTGCGCCTGTTCGCCCAGGCGCAGGAACACGTCGCGCACCGGCTCGTCGCGTCGACGAGGTGGACCCGGACCGGCGGGGCGTAAGCGGGCGCCTGCGCGGCTAGACCGGCCGAGCCGACCAGAGCGACCGCGAGCGCCAGCGCCGCCCCGGCCGCTCGCGCGCCGCGCGGCGAAGCCGGGCGCTCTCGGAAGCGCGAGGCGGACCTGCTCATCGGGGGCGGGGTTCGCGGGCAGCGCCCGTTTGCCCGCGCCCCGGCGTAAGGCTTTGCACGCCGCGGAACATTCAGGGGACGAACCGCTCGGCCAGCGGCGGCGGCACGGGGCGGCGCCGCCGCTTGCACCGGATCAGATCGGCGCGATGGCCGAGCTAGGCGCGCCGTCGCCGCCCGGGTTGTCGGCGACGTGGTTGTTGCCCAGAGACGATCTGGCCGGCCGAGTCGAACATCAGGCCGTTGAGGTTCTCGGTCACCGTGATGTTCGTGATGTGGACGAGGGCCGCGTTCGAGGCGTGAACGCCGGCCGTCGAGTTGTTGGTGACCGTGGTGTCGGTCAGGACCAGCAGCGCGCTCGACGCGTCGGCGATCGCGCCGGCTCCGGTAGGGCTGTTGGCGATGAGGCTGTTGCTGACTTGCATGCGGGTGTTCAGCGACGCGCGCACGCCCTAGCCGCCGTTGCCCAGCAGCGTCGAGTACGCGATCGAAACGCGGTTCTTGCCCGAGGTGGTCGCCGCGGTCGAGCTCAGGATGCCGCCCACCGTGTTGTTCTGGACGATCGAGCCGGTCACGTCGAGGAACGTGCGGGCGGCGTTCGGCGTCGATGCCCACGTTCGAGAAGTTTTCGATGACGCAGTTCTGGACCCGCACCGTGCCGGCGTTGACGATGTTGACGCCTTTGGTGCCCAGGGTCGTGCCGGCGCCGTTGATGCGCAGGTTGCGCAGGGTCACCACGTCGTTGGTGCCGGCGTTGATGGTGAAGCCGACGGTGCCCGAGGCCAGGACCGACGCGACCTCGCCGCCCCCGCCGTCGATGGTGATGGCCTTGGTGATCGTGAGCGTGCCGAACCCGCCCGGGTCGAGCGCGTCGATCTCGCCCCCGGCGGCCGTCTTGGAGATCGCACCGGCGAAGGTTTTGCACGGCGCGGTGCGGCTGCATGGGTTGACGTCGTCGCCGACGCCGGACACCCAGGTGCGCGTGGCTTGGGCCTGCGCGGCGGAGGTCATCGCGCCCAGCGCGACCGCAATGCCGAAGAACGCAAGCAAGAAGAATCGTTTCATTGGACTCCCTCGGTTTCTATGCAAAGGTGAGCAAAGAGGCAATCACCAGCATTTCAACTAAGGCTACGCTTGATCTTCTAGGCAAGGCGTCCAGTCATGGGTACGCCGCGCGGCCGAACGCAGCCGCGCGGCGAAGCGGGCTACCCGCCGTGGCGGTCGTCGAAGCGGTCGTCGCGAATGGCCTGCTGCACGAACGCATAGGCTCGGCCGGCGTCGGCACGCGCGGCACGCAGGTCGCCGCGCGCAGAGCGGTCGGCCTCGGGCCCGCTCAGATCGCGGCGTGCCCGCGCGAGCAGCGCGAGCGCGCGTGCAGCCGGTCGCGGTGCGACAGGCCGGCGTCCTCGGCCGGGTGGTCGGTGAGGTCCTTGCCGTCGTCGTAGGCGGCGGCTGGCGCGTCGCCGATCGCGGCGTCGATCGAGCCGATCGCCTGCGCGTCGTCGTACGCGACGTTGCCCTCGTCGCGGTGGTTCAGATAGGCGCGGGCGAGGCGCAAGTCGGTCAGCGCGTGCAGTTCCGCCGGGTGCGGCGCACCGCGGCGATCGTCGAGCCGGTCGTCGCGCAGCGCCGCGTCGGTCGCGCCGATCGCCTGGCGCGTCGCGTCGACGGCCTGATCGCGCAGCACGACCGCGGCCGGGTTGGCTTCGGGCCGCTGCAGGTCGCGTAGCGCGTCGCGCGCTCGCTGCGCGCCAGCAGCAGGCGGCTGCGGCGGTCCTGCGGGCCGTCGACCGGAAAGCGCTCACCGAGGTTCTTGCCGTCGTCGCCGGCGGCTTGCGCCGCGGCGCCGATGGCGCTGCGGATGTCGGCTAGCGCCGTGCGCTGCTCGGCCACCACGTTGATCTCGTCGGGATGGTTCTCGAGCGCGGCCGCGTGGCGCAGATCGCTCAGCGCGTGGACGTCGTAGGGGTGCGGGCCGAGCGTGTCGGCCAGCGCCGGCGCGATCAGCGTCGCGGCCAGCACGGCGGCGAGCGCCGCTCCCAAGGGCAGGCGGAGTTCGTTCGCGTTCACGTGTTCGTACCTCCGAAGAAACGAGGATGAATACGTGCCTGGGAACGGGCTGGGAGCCGGCGAGCATCGCCGCGCCGGCCGTTTTCTCACCCCCGTTTCAGGAGCGGCCGAGGAGGAGGCAACGCGGGGACGGCCGGCGCTGTGAAGAAAGTCGACCAAGAATACCATCCGCAGAGCATCGACGGGTTAGATGGACTCCCCAAAAGTCTTTATCAGCTACAGCTACGACTCGCCTGAACACGAGCAGCGCATTCGAATGCTGGCGGATCGCCTCCGTCGTGAGGGTATCGACTGCACGATCGATCAATATGACGAGGCGCCTACTAATGGTTTGCTGCGCTGGATGGCACGTCAGGTCAAAGCCTCGGATTTTGTGCTCTTAGTCTGCACTGAAACCTATGCCAGGCGCGCCGAAGAGAATGAGCAGCCCGGTAAAGGTCACGGGGTACTGTGGGAAAGCAACCTCATCTACAATGAGTTCTATGCCGCGGGAACGGTCAGCCCAAAGTTTATCCCAGTGCTATTCCATCCACGGGATAGTTCCCATATCCCGGGTCCTTTCACAGGCGTTACCTATTATTGCATTGAGAATGAGGCTGGTTACGAGAAGCTCTATCGGAGACTTACGAAGCAGCCTCGCATCGTCAAACCTCCAGTAGGAGAAGTTTATTCGTTCCACCCAGACCAGGATGGCAACGCTGTGAATTCACTTGGCAAACTAGTCAATGTGCCGAGTCTGCCGCCGCACTTTCTCGGACGGCGCGAGCACCTCGAAGCGATCAAGGCTGCGGTGTTATCTGAAGAAGGTGGTAGCTCCGTCGGGGTGACCGGCGTCGGCGCGACCGGCGTACAAGGCATGGGCGGTATCGGCAAGAGCGTGCTCACCGCGGCGGTCGCCCACGATCCGGGTGTCCGGCAAGCGTTCCACGACGGCATCTATTGGCTCCCAGTCGGGCGCGAGCCGAACCTGTTGGAACTACCGAACGAGCTTCTCCGTCAAGTTGGCGAACCGCAGCAATCGTTCACGACATCACAAGACGCCAGGAATGCCTTGCGCGAGGCGCTCGACGGCCGGCACGTCCTCGTCGTGCTGGACGACGTATGGCAAGCCGACCACGCTTACGAGCTATGCGAATCATGCGCGCCCGCGCGGTTACTGATCACGACCCGAGACGCGGAGGTGCTCGCCGCCGTCGGTGCGGCGGAGCACCGAGTTGACGTCCTTTCGCCCAACGACGCGCTCACGATGCTGGCGAACTGGGCGAGCGAGAAGGCGGACGCACTGCCGCTGCAGGCTGCCGAGGTCGCGAAGGAGTGCGGCAATCTGCCGCTCGCGTTAGCAGCCGTGGGCGCAATGGTTCGCCGGAGGCCTTCGGGCTGGGGGGACGCGCTAGCGCGCTTGCGCAGCGCCGATCTCGCCACGATTCGCCGAGCCTATCCTGGATATCCGTATCCTAACGTTCTACACGCTCTAGATCTCAGTATCGACGCTCTTGAGGAGGTCGACCGCGAACGGTACCTCGATTTGGCGGTGTTTCGCGATGACCAGCCGATACCGGAAGGAACTTTGAGCCGATTATGGAGCCTCAGTCCACTCGCCACTCGGGACTGCATGGCACACTTCGTCGATCGTTCCTTGGCAGTAAGAACGGAGGATGAGGACGAGGCGCTAATCTTGCACGATCTCTTGCGCGACGTGATCCGCAGGCGCCGCGAAGCGACGCTTACTCAAGTGCATATGCGATTCTTGCACGCATGGGATTCGGAGCTACGCCTACCCGACCGCTATGCTTGGCGTTGGGCTGCCTATCATCTTATGCAGGCGAACCGTGAAGCCGATCTTCGCAGGTTGTTATCGGACTTGAATTACCTCCAGGCCAAGCTCGATGTTGCCGGTGTGAACGCCTTACTGGCCGATTACGAATACGTAAGTGGCGACTCCGACATGCGCACGATCCGGTCGGCAATTCGTCTCTCGGCCCATGCTCTCTCGAAGGACCGTGGACAACTCGCCGCGCAGGTTCGAGGCCGACTGTTGCATGTTCGATCTTCGCTCGTGCGCTCTCTCTTAAACCAGACTCTTCAACCGCCGCATCGATGCTGGCTCTTGCCACTTACGGAAAGTCTCATCCCGGCTGATAGCTCGTTATTGCCGACTTTTGATAGCCACTCAGATTTGGTTTGGTCGGTGGCAGTGACGGGTGACGGACGTCGTGCAGTCTCCGGTTCGGCAGATGGGACGGTGCGAGTGTGGGACCTTGCCCGCGGACAATCGCAGGTTCTCGAAGGTCACATGGATTCAGTTACGTCGGTAGCCGTGACGAGTGACGGACGACGTGCGGTCTCGGGTACGGCCCACGGGACGGTGCGGGTGTGGGACCTTGCCAACGGACAGTCGGAGGTACTCGAAGGTCATACCAATTGGATTTGGTCAGTAGTCATGACGGATGACGGACGTCGTGCGGTCTCGGGTTCGGCTGATCGGACGGTGCGGGTGTGGGACCTTGAGAGCGGACAGTCGCAGATGCTCGAAGGTCATACCAATTGGGTTTGGTCAGTAGTCGTGACGGGTGACGGGCATTGTGCAGTTTCGGGTTCGGCCGATGGGGCTGTGAGGGTGTGGGACCTTGCCAGCGGACAATCGCAGGTGCTCGAAGGCCATACAGATTGGGTTAAGTCGGTTGCCGTGATGGGTGATGGACGTTGTGCGGTCTCGGGTTCGGCCGACGGAACGGTGCGCGTGTGGAACCTTGCCAGCAGAGAGTCGCAGGTGCTCGAAGGACACACGGATTGGATTAGGTCGCTGGTCGTAACGGATGACGGAGGTCGTGTGATCTCAGGTTCAAACGATGGGACGGTGCGGGTGTGGGATCTTGCCGACGAACAGTCGCAGGTGCTCGAAGGGCACACTAGTTGGTTTCGTCGGTAGCCGTGACGGGGGAAGGACGTTACGCTGTCTCAAGCTCGGACGATTGGACAGTACGAGTGTGGGACCTCACCAGCGGTAACCAATCTGCGATCTTCACCGCTGATGCTGGCATTCAGTGCTGTGCTATCACGCCGGATGGTCGAACTATCGTTGCGGGAGACACTTCGGGCCGAGTTCATTTCCTGCGATACCTGAACCCGACCCGAACGCACCTCCCCCAGCGGAACCTACGTTTCGCCTGCTCAGCCAGCCCTGACCGCTATGAGAACGCGTTCTCGCCGGTCAGCGCCTGGCCCAGGATCAGGGTGTGGATCTCGCTCGTGCCTTCGTAGGTCAGCACGCTTTCGAGGTTGTTCATGTGGCGGATCACCGGGTACTCCAGCGTGATGCCGCTCGCGCCCAGGATCGTGCGCGCTTCACGGCAGACCGCGAGCGCTTCGCGCACGTTGTTGAGCTTGCCGAACGAGACGTGCGAGGAGTGCGCGCGCCCTTCGTCCTTGAGCCGGCCGATGTGGAACGCGGTCAGCAGGCCTTTGTTGAGCTCCAGCATCATGTCGACCAGCTTTTCTTGGGTGAGCTGGAAGCCGGCGATCGGGCGGCCGAACTGCACGCGCGTCTTGGCGTACTCCAGCGCGCTCTCGTAGCACGCGCGCCCGGCGCCGAGCGCCCCCCACACGATGCCGTAGCGCGCTTCGTTCAGGCACGAGAGCGGACCGCGCAGCCCTTCGACGTTGGGCAGCATCGCGTCGGCCGGTAAGCGCACGTCTTCCAGGATCAGTTCCGAAGTGACGGACGCGCGCAGCGAGAGCTTGCGCTCGACGTTGCGAGTCGAGAAGCCCTTCGTGTTCGTCGGGACGACGAAGCCGCGGATGGTGCCGCTGCGCGGGCCGTCGTCGGGATCGGTGCGAGCCCAGACGATCGCCACGTCGGCGATGCCGCCGTTGGTGATCCACGCCTTGGTGCCGTTGAGCACGTAGTCCGAACCGGAGCGCTTCGCGGTCGTGCGCATCCCGCCCGGATCGCTGCCGAAGTCGGGCTCGGTCAGCCCGAAGCAGCCGATCGCCTCGCCCGCCGCCATGCGCGGCAGCCAGGTCTGTTTCTGCTCCTCCGAGCCGTGCGCCCAGAGCGCGTACATCGCGAGCGACCCCTGCACGGAGACGAACGAGCGGAAGCCGGAGTCGCCGGCCTCGAGCTCCAGGCAGGCCAGACCGTAGGCGACCGCGCTGGTCCCGGCGCAGCCGTAGCCCTGCAGGTGCATGCCGAGCAGGCCGAGGTTGCCGAGCTCGCGCGCCATCTCGCGCGGGAAGACGCCCTCGTCGAACCAGGCGCCGATGTTCGGCAGCACCCGGTCGCGCACGAAGGCGCGCACCGTGTCGCGGATCAGGCGCTCGTCGTCGGTCATCAGCGCGTCGAGGCCGAGGAAGTCGTGCGGCTGCGGAGCCGGCGCCGCGCTGCGGTGCGCGGAAGACGAGACGGTCGTGCTCATGGGGTCCGGTTCGACCCTAGTGGATGATGTACCGGTCAGACATGGGCACGGCCGCCGGCACCAGCGGCTCGTCGCAGGCGGGCTGCGGGCGGCGCGCCTCGTCCGCCTCCGGCCGCCGGACGGGGCCGACGCCGAAGAATCGCCGCGGCGCGTCGGTGCCGATGCGCAGGTCGAGCTTGTCGTCGGTTTCGACCCGGGCCAGCCGCGAGGCGGCCGGAGCGACCCAGTGCCCGCCGCGCGGCGGCTGGGCCGGGAGCGGCGCGGCGGCCTCGATCAGGTAGCGGCCCGGCGCAAGGCCGACCCGCGCGAAGTAGCCGTTGCGGCCGCTGGTCAGCGCGATCGTCTGGCCGTCGTCGAGCCCCCGCAGGCGGACCGCGGCGTTCGCCAGCGGCCGGCCGGTGTCGCAGGCGTAGACGTGGCCGGTGATGGTCGCCGGCCCTTGCGCCGCGGCGGGCAACGTGGCGGCAAGCAGCGTCGCAGCGAGCAGCGCGGCAGCGCGGGCAGCTGTGCGAAGCGGCGTCAGCGGAGCGGTACCGCGCAGCAGGCCGGCGGTTGAAGCGGTGGTACGGTCCATGGCTAGGGAACGCCGCCCAGGAACGATTCGATCGCGGTCGCCAGCGCGAGCGGCGTCTCGTCGGTCGGGTAGTGACCGGCGTTGCGCAGCGTCTCCAGACGCGCGTTGGGATACCACTTCAGCCAGGTCTGCTCCATCGTCGCCGCGCCCAGCGCGGGGTCGTGCTCGCCGACCAGCACCTGGACCGGGACGGGATTGCTCGCGATGCGCTCGTGGAAGTCGCCCTTGGCCCACGAGTCGAGATAGGCCGCGAACGCTTCGCGGCGCGAGACCGCCAGCGAGTTGGCGACCATCGCGTCGAGCCAGACGTGCGTGAGCCGGTTGCCGGTGGTGAAGTCGATGATCGCGCGCCGGTTCTCGGGCCGCTCGGCCGCGCCGGAGAACAGCGCCCAGCCCTGCTCGTCGAACGGCACGCCGCCGGCCGGCACGGGCGCGATCCCGACCAGCGCGCGCACCCGCCCGGGCGCTTGGACCAGAACCTGCTGGATCGCCTTGCCGCCCATCGAGTGCCCGACCAGCGAGAAGCGCTCCCAGCCCAGCGCGTCGGCCAGCGCCAGCGCGTCGCTCGCGATCTCCTCGATCGTGTACTCGCCCGCCGACGTCGCGCGCCTCGCCGTAGCCGCGCTGGTCCATGAACGCGTAGCTGAACGCCGCGCCGTCGAGGTGCGGCCACAGCGCCGCGAACGCGGTCCGGTCGCCGAACCAGCCGTGCAGCCCGATGACCTTGTGCGCGCCGTCGCCGACGCGCTGGTGGGGATTCGCCATGCGCGTGCATTCGCTGCGCCCTCCCTTGTCGTCCCGCGCGAGCGCGTGATAGGTTGGGCGTGAGATGCTCGTACGACCGATCCCGCGCTGGCTCGCGGCGCTGGACGAAGAGAAACCCTACATCGAAGTGCTCGACGGCGAGCGGCTTCCCGACGTGAGCCCCAAGGATTTGCACGGGATGCTCGAGTGGCGCATCTGCGCGCAACTGGACGCCTGGAGCGGCGACCGCGGGGCCGCGGCGTCGTCGAAGTGCGCTGCTATTTCGAGCGTCCCGACGGAACCTGGACGTCGCTGCTGCCGGACGCCTGCTATTTTTCGTACGCGCGCATGCCGCACTTCGGCAGCGGCGGCGAACAGCCGCGGATCGCGCCCGACATCGTCGCCGAAGTCCTGTCGCCCGGAGATCGTCCGTCGGTCACCCGGCGCAAGGTCGCGACCTTCTTGGATACGGTGCGAACGTCGTGCTGGTGCTGCAACCGCAAACGCGCCGGGTGACGATCCACCGCGCTGACGGAACGAGCGAAGAGCGCGCTGCGCGCGGCACCATGCCGCTCGCGCCGTACGACGATCTCGTGCTCGACTGGGAGACGATCTTCGCCAAGGTTGGCATCGGCGGTCGTCCCCTGAACGCGCTGGGTTCTCTAGCTCGCCAGTGCCGCCCGGTACGCCGCTTCCGCCTGCGCGCTGAAGCAGCAGAAGATCACCCGCTCCGGCAGCTCGTGCTCTTCCAGGAACGCGCGCACCGCGTCGACCGCGATGCGCGTCGCGGCTTCCAGCGGGTAGCCGTAGACGCCGTCGAGATCGCGGGAAAGGCGACGCTGCGCGCGCCGACGCGCTCGGCGGCCAGCAGCGACTCGCGGTACGCGCTCGCCAGCAGCGCCGTTTCGCCTGCCCGCCCGCCGTGCCAGACCGGGCCGACGGTGTGGATCACATGCTTGGCGGCCAGGCGAAAGCCGGGTGTGACACGTGCCTGGCCGGGCGGGCAGGGCGCCAGCCCGCGCCCCGCCGCCAGCAGCTCGGGACCGGCCGCGCGGTGGATCGCGCCGTCGACCCCGCCGCCGCCGGCCAGCGCCGAGTTGGCCGCGTTCACGATCGCGTCGACGTCGAGCGCGGTGATGTCGCCGCGCACCACCGCGATCCGCTCGGCATCGCGCACGCTAGCCCGCGACCGCGGCGGGCTCGCGCACGCCGCGCGGCGGGCGCTGCTCGCTGATCGCCTCGAGGGTTTGTCCGCGCGTCTCCTCGCCGAGCAGCAGCACGACCAGCGCTCCGGCCAGCATCACCGCCGCGAACACCACGAACACCGCGTAGGGCGAGCCGAAGCGGACCAGCAGCGCGCCCACGATCACGGCCGAGAACGCGCCCACCAGCCGGCCCGCGCCGGCCGCGAAGCCGACCCCGCTGGCCCGGATCGCGGTCGGGTACTGCTCGGGTGTGTAGGTGTAGGTCACGCCCCACGCGCCGAGATTGAAGAAGGCGATGACCGCGCCCCAGCCCAGCACCGCGCCCAGCGCCGGCTGCGCCGAGAGGATCGTGCCGGCGAAGAAGAACGAGCCCAGCGCGGCGCAGGCCAGGAACGACGACCAGCGTGGCCTTGCGCCCGATCCGGTCGACCAGCGCCGCGGCGGCGTAGTAGCCGGGGATCTGGAACACCGCGATGGCCAAGTTGAGCCAGAGCGCTTCGCGCAGCGTGAAGCCCTTGGCGGTGAGCAGCGACGGCAGCCACGTGAAGATGCCGTAGTACGAGAACACGAGCGCGATCCAGAGCGCCCACAGCATCACGGTGCGGCGGCGCAGCCCCGGCCCGAACAGCTGCCCCAGCGACGCGCGCAGCGGCTCCGCCGGCGCTTCCGCGGCAATCCCGGCCGTGCGCGCCGCCTCGCTCGCCTCGCGGGCGCGGCCCTGGGCCAGCAGCCAGCGCGGCGACTCGGGAATGGCGCGCCGGATCACGACCACGTAGAGCGCGGGCAGCATGCCGATCAGGAGCGCGATCCGCCAGCCCTCGTGGAGCGGCACGACGACCGCGCCGATCAGCGCCGCCAGCACGCTGCCGTAGGCCCAGAAGCTCTCCAGCAGCACGACCGTGCGGCCGCGCCGCTCGGCCGGCGCGAACTCGGCCACCAGCGTGCTGGCCACGGGCAATTCGCCGCCCAGACCCAGCCCGGCCAGGAAGCGCAGCCCGATCAGCAGCGCGGCGCCGGTGGCCAGCGCCGACAGCCCGGTCAGCAGGCTGTAGGCCAGAATCGTCCACGTGAAGACCGCCTTGCGCCCGAAGCGGTCCGCGACCACGCCCGAGAGGGCCGCGCCGAAGAACATCCCGAGCAGGTTGGCGGTGATGATCCAGCCCGCGACCGGCCGGCTGAGGTCCCACTGGCGGGAAACCGCGGCGACGACGCTGCCCAGCAGCAGCAGGTCCATCGCGTCGAAGAGCCAGCCGCCGCCCGCGGCGAGGAGCAGCCGTCGTTGGAACGTCATGCGCTCGGGGTTATGCTCATTCCGAGTATATCCTTCTCGGCGACGACGTCCGGCCGGAAGCGGTAGCGCAGCGCGGGCCGGCCGGGTCCCTCGGACTCGGTCTCGCCGGTCGGCTCCACCAGCCGCCCCGCCGCGACCAAGCGGCGGAAGTTGCCCTTGTGCAGGCGCACCCCGGCCAGCGCCTCGACCGTCCGCTGCAGGCGGAGCAGGGTGAAGGCCGGGTCGAGCAGCTCGAACACCAGCGGCCGGTAGCGCAGCGCCCCGCGCACCCGCCCGATCGCGGTGGCCAGGATGCGCCGGTGGTCGAGCGCCATCGCCTCCCCCGCCGTGCGCTCCAGCGGGGCGCGCGACTCGGCCACCAGGCCCATCTCCCAGAACAGCTCGTAGCGCTCGAGCACCAGCTCCGGGTTCCAGCCGGCCCGCCGGGTGCCGGTGCAGCGGCGGGCCCGCCGCTCGCGCGCGCGCCGCTCCTCGCCGCTCGCGCCCGCCGCGACCCAAGCCGCGACCGCGGGCAGGATCAGCTCGTCGACCAGCGCCGGCCGGCCCGCGCGCCAGTCCTCCCACGGGAAGTAGCGGTACCACGAGAACCAGCGCGCGTCGGCGCTGCCGCCCGGCGCGCTCTCGCGCACGAAGGCCAGGTAGGCGATCGAGAGCATCCGCGCGCCGCCCGAGCGGCGCGGGTCGCGCTCGCGGTCGCCGAAGGTATAGAGCTGCTCGACGTGGCCCAGCTCGAGCCGGGTCTGCTCGCTCACCCAGTGCCGCAGCCCCGCTTCGAGCGTGCGGTCGCCCGCGGGATCGAACGGGCCGGCGGCAGCGCCTGGTCGGGCAGGCGCACCAGGACGCGCGGCTCCTCGGCGAGACCGCGACGATCACCGCGTCGAGCGCGACGGCGAGGTCGGTCGGCACGCCGGTCCGTTCGGCACGCGCGAGCGTTTGCATCGTGGCCGGTTGGGCACGCGCTTGGTACTATGGCGGCCAAAAAACCGGACGGCAACGACCGTACCGATCTCGATCAATTCCGCGTCGACAACAGCGGGCGCGACCTGACCACCAATCAGGGCGTACCGATCGCCGACAACCAGAACTCGCTGCGCGCGGGCGAGCGCGGCCCGACGCTGCTCGAAGACTTCATCTGCGCGAGAAGATCACGCACTTCGACCACGAGCGCATTCCCGAGCGCGTCGTCCATGCGCGCGGCTGCGGCGCGCACGGCTACTTCCAGGTCTACGAGCCGATGACCGACTTCACGAGGGCCGTTCCTGCAAGACCCGGCAAAGAAGACGCCGGTCTTCGTGCGCTTCTCGACCGTGGCGGCTCGCGCGGCTCGGCCGACACCGTGCGCGACGTGCGCGGCTTCGCGATCAAGTTCTACACCGACGAAGGCAACTACGACCTGGTCGGCAACAACATGCCGGTCTTCTTCATCCAGGACGCGATCAAGTTCCCGACTTCGTCCACGCCGTCAAGCCCGAGCCGCACAACGAGATCCCGCAGGCGCGTCCGCGCACGACACGTTCTGGGACTTCTGCTCGCTGATGCCCGAGTCGACCCACATGCTGATGTGGATGATGTCGGACCGCGCGCTTCCGCGCTCGTACGCGATGATGGAAGGCTTCGGCGTCCACACCTTCCGCTTCATCAACGCGGCCGGGAAGTCGCGCTTCGTCAAGTTCCACTGGAAGCCGCTGATCGGCGTGCACTCGCTGGTGTGGGACGAGGCGCAGAAGCTCGCCGGCAAGGAGCCCGACTTCAACCGGCGCGACCTGTGGGAGGCGATCGAAGCGGGCGACTTCCCCGAGTGGGAGCTCGGCGTGCAGGTCGTCGAGGACGCGACGCGGACGGCTTCGACTTCGACCTGCTCGACCCGACCAAGCTGATTCCCGAGGAACTGGTGCCGGTGCAGCGATCGGCAAGCTGACGCTCAACCGCAACCCGGCAACTTCTTCGCCGAGACCGAGCAGGTCGCGTTCTGCATCTCGCACTCGTGCCGGGCATCGACTTCACCAACGACCCGCTGCTGCAGGGCCGCCTGTTCTCGTACCTCGACACGCAGCTCTCGCGCCTCGGCGGACCGAACTTCCACGAGATCCCGATCAACCGCCCGCGCTGCCCGTTCCACAACGGCCAGCGCGACGGCATGCACCAGATGGAGATCCAGACCAACGCGACCAGCTACGAGCCCAACTCCATCGACGGCGGCTGGCCCAAGGAGAAGCCGGTCGAGCGGGGCGGCTTCGCCAGCTACCCGAGGCTCGAAGGCGACAAGCTGCGCGTGCGGCCGAGTCGTTCGCCGACCATTTCTCGCAGGCGACGCTGTTCTGGAACAGCCAGACGGCGGCGAGCAACACACATCGTCGCGGCTTTCCGTTCGAGCTCGGCCAAGGTCGAGCCCGTGCGATCCGCGAGCGGCCCTGCGCATTCTGGCCAACTCGACGACGCTAGCGGCCCGTGCGCCGACGCCCTCGGCGCCGCGATGCCGGAGACGAGGCAGGAGGCACCGGTAAGCAGTCAAGGGATCGCTACCGCGCTCTCCGGCGCTGAGCATGATCGGTACGCCCGAAAGGAGACCGCCTCGGCCAGAACGCGCAAAGTCGCGATCCTGGCCGCCGACGGCGTCGATGGCGCCGGGTTGCTGGCGATGAAGTCGGCGCTGCAGAGCGCCGGCATCAAGGTGCGCGTGCTCCGTCGTCGCGGCTGGGCGAGCTGCAGGCCGCCGGCGGCGGCAGCGTCCCGGTCGACGACCTGCTCGTGACCATGCCGTCGATCGTCTTCGACGCCGTCCTCGTTCCTGGCGGCGCCGCCAGCGTCGCGGCCAGCTGAAGGCGTCGGGCGACGCGGTGCTGTTCGTGCGCGAGGCGTTCAAGCATGCCAAGCCGATCGCGTCTGGCGACGGCGCCGACCTGCTCCAGGCCGCCGGCATCCGCGCCGCCGGATCGCCCGGGCTGATCGTTTCGCCGGACGGCGGCGTGGCCCAGGTGGCCGACCTCTTCATCGAGGCGATCGCCGGGCACCGGGCCTGGAACCGCTCCGACAAGGACGCCATCCCGGCCTGAGTCCGAGCAACGCCGGGGTCCGTGGATAGACTGCGGGCCCCGGCCTTGACTTCCTTGCGGCGCTGCTGTAGACTATGGCGGTTGTGGTCCGCGACGCGGGCGCCGTTTCGGCGTTCGCGGCGGAGGTGTAAGAGATACGCCAGGACCCGTGGATATCCGTAAGGGATCGATCAACGTGAAGAGCATCATCGGCCGCAAGGTCGGGATGACCAGTGTGTTCACGGAAGACGGCCGGAGCGTTCCGGTCACCGTGATCCAAGCTGGTCCGTGTACCGTGGTTCAGAAAAAGACGCAAGCGACGGACGGCTACGAGGCCGTCGCGCTGTCGTTCGGCGACGTCAAGCCGTCGCGCCTGACCAAAGCGCTCCAGGGCCACTACAAGAAGGCCGGCCAGACGCCCAAGCGCACCATCCGCGAGTTCCGCCGGGGCATCGAAGGCCTCGACCTCGGGGCCAGCGTGA
>CAWASO010000022.1:0-21871 GCA_963784655.1 Vulcanimicrobiota bacterium | reverse complement strand
CGAAGCGTCATCGCGCAGGCCCACGCGGCCGGCGTCCGCGTCCTGATCGCGACCATCCCACCCTCGACCTTCTGCGGCGCCTCCAATCCCGGCGGCTACGGAACGCGCTTTCCCCAGGGCTCGGGTCAAGACGCCGAGCGCCAAGCGTTCAACGCCTGGGTGACGAGCACGGCCCCGTCCGTGGTCGACGGCCAGCCGGTCCAGCCGCCCGGCGCCGACGGCGCGCTCGACCTCTCGGCACCGGTGACCGACCCGTCCAATACCGCCTACATGCTCCCCCAGTACGACTCGGGCGACGACAACCACCCCAACGGCGCGGGATACGCGCTGGAGGCCAAGGCGATCCCGCTCGGCGCGCTCTGAGCCGCGATCCTAGATCAAGCTGGCGTAATACCGCTCGCGTAGCCGCCGCCGGTCCCGGCCGCCCCTAACCCCCGAGCCTGCTTTGGCCGATGGAAGTATCAACGTGGAGACCGTGAGTTAGTGACAACGGCTGTCCCCTCGCGTCCGGGTGTGATCGACCGGCTCGCGTCGACCTCGCACGTCTGGGTCGCGGCGGCCTCGGTCCTGATGGTCGTGCTGCTGATCGTGCCCGTGGCGCCGTGGGTCCTGGACCTGCTGCTCTCGGTGAACATCACCATCGCGCTGGTCATCCTGCTGGTCTGCCTCTACACCGAGAACGCGCTCTCGTTCAGCGTCTTCCCGACCCTGCTGCTGGTCATCACCCTGTTCCGGCTCTCGCTCAACGTCACCGGCACCCGCTCGATCCTGCTCCACGGCTACGCCGGGCAGGTGATCGAGGCGTTCGGCAACATCGTGGTCGGCGGCAACTACGTCGTCGGCCTGATCGTGTTCGCGATCCTGATCGTGATCCAGTTCGTCGTCATCACCAACGGCGCCGGCCGCGTGGCCGAGGTCGCCGCCCGCTTCACCCTCGACGCGATGCCCGGCAAGCAGCTGGCCGTCGACGCCGACCTGAACGCCGGGCTGATCACCGAGGCCGAGGCGCGCCAGCGCCGCAAGGACATCCAGCGCGCGGCCGACTTCTACGGCGCGATGGACGGCGCGTCCAAGTTCGTGCGCGGCGACGCCATCGCGGCGGTCGTGATCGTGTTCGTCAACATCATCGGCGGCTTCGTCATCGGCGTGATCCAGGACCGCATGCTCGATCGTCGCGACCCTGCAGCACTACACGCTGCTGACCATCGGCGAAGGCATCGTGACCCAGATCCCGGCGCTGCTGATCTCGACCGCGACCGGCATCATCGTCACCCGCGCGGCCTCGGAAGGCTCGTTCGGCCACGACCTCTCGCGCCAGCTCGTCCAGGAGCCGCGCGCGCTGGCGATCGCGGCCGGCCTGCTGATCCTGTTCGGGCTGTTCGGGCTGCCGCCGCTGTTCATGTTCATCATGGGCGGGCTGCTGTTCGCGCTCTTCATCCGCCAGCGCAACATCCAGCGCAAGGCCGCCCTGGCCGCCGGCAAGTCCGGCGATCGCGGGCCAGCCCGGCGCCCCGGGCGTCACCGGCTCCACCGCGCAGCCCGCGGTCAAGCCCGCCGAGTCGGTCGTGCCGCTGCTCTCCTACGACCCGATGGAGCTGGAGATCGGCTTCGGCCTGATCCCGCTGGTCGACGTCTCGCAGGGCGGCGACCTGCTCGAGCGCATCACCATGATCCGCCGCCACGCCGCGCGCGAGCTGGGCATCGTCGTCCCGCCGATCCGCGTGCGCGACAACCTGCAGCTCAAGCCGTCCACCTACGTGGTGAAGATCTACGGGCTCGAGGTCACCCGCGCCGAGGTGATGGTCTCGCGCCTGCTGGCGATGAACCCCGGCACCGCCGCGGGCGGCATCGACGGCATCCCGACCACCGAGCCCGCCTTCGGCCTGCCCGCGCTGTGGGTCGCCGAGAGCGCGCGCGGCGACGCCGAGATGGCGGGCTACACCGTGATCGACCCGACCTCGGTCATCGCGACGCACCTCACCGAGCTGATCAAGACCCACGCGCCCGACCTGCTCGGGCGTCAGGAGACCTCGGCGCTGCTCGACAACGTCAAGCAGCACTACCCGGTCGTGGTCGAGGAGCTGGTGCCCAACCTGCTCACCGTGGGCGAGATCCAGCGCGTGCTGCAGAACCTGCTGCGCGAGCGCATCCCGATCCGCAACCTGCTGCTGATCCTGGAGAACCTGGCCGACGGCGCGCGCGCGTCCAAGGACGTCGACTACCTCACCGAGCGGGTGCGCAGCGCGATGGCGCGCCACATCTGCGCCGAGTACGCCGAGAACGGCCTGCTCTCGGTGATCACCGTCGACCCGCGCCTGGAGACGCTGCTGGGCGAGGCGGTGCGCCGCGGCGAGGACGCTTACGCGCTGCTCGACCCGGGCACGGTGGCCAAGATCTACGCCTCGCTGACGCGCCAGATCGCGGCCGCGCAGCAGAGCGGGCTGAACCCGATCGTGCTCACCTCGCCCAGCACGCGCCTGGCGCTCAAGCGCCTGACCGAGCGCGCCGCACCGTCGCTGGTCGTGCTCTCGTACAGCGAGATCGCGCCCGGCCTGCGGGTCGAGTCGCTGGGCCAGATCTCGACCACCGACGAGAGCCTCGAACCGGCCGGAGCGGGGGTCTGAGCGATGCTGAGCTTCTTCGGCTTCAAGCGCAAACCGAAAAAGAAGCTGACCCGCAAGCGCGTGCTGCTCCCCGAGCAGCAGCGCGCGGCGGTGCGGCTGGACGTCACCGTGCCGGGCCTGTGGCGCGATGCGCCGGGCGGCAAGGCCGTCGGCGCGTACACCCGCGGCTCGATCACCGACATCAGCCGGACCGGCGCGTCGCTGACGGTGGACCGCGAGATCAAGCGCGGCACGCAGCTCGAAATCAAGCTTTCCGTGAGCACCTCGGCGCGGCCGCTGGTGCTGCTCGGCGAGGTCATGCGGTCGAACACGATCGAGGCGTCCGGCAAGTCAGCCCTCGGGCTGCGCTTCCTCGGGATCACGCCCGAGGAAGACCGGACGATCATGGAGTTCATCAACAAGCGGCAGGCCGAGCGCCGTAGCCGCGGTCTGGCTTAGGAGCAACACGGTGGACAGCAAGCGAGTTCTCATCGTCGACGACGCGGTCGTCATGCGGATGATGATCAAGGGCATCCTGAGCAAGAACGGCTACGAGGTGGTCGGCGAGGCGCAGAACGGCGTCGAGGCGGTCGAGAAGTACCGCGCGCTCACGCCCGACCTGGTCACCATGGACATGGTGATGCCCGAGATGGACGGCATCTCGGCGGTCAAGCAGATCGTCGCGGACCATCCCGACGCGAAGATCGTGATGTGCACCTCGATGGGCCAGCAGGCGCTGGTCGTCGAGGCGATCCAGGCCGGCGCGAAGTCGTTCATCACCAAGCCCTTCCAGCCGCCCAAGATCCTCGAGACGATCCAGAAAGTGCTGGCCTAGATGGCCACGCTGACGCTCACCGACCTCCAGCGCGACGCGCTCAAGGAGGTCGGGAACATCGGCGCCGGTCATGCCGCCACCGCGCTCTCGCAGCTGCTCAACACGACGGTCAAGCTCTCCGAGCCGACCATCGACGTGCTCAAGTTTCGCGACTTGAGCAGCCGGGTGGGCTACGCCGACCGCACCGTCGCCGCGCTGCACATGTACGTGCGGGGCGAGGCGCCCGGCCAGATGGTGGTGCTGTTCGACCGCGCGCAGGCGCTGGAGTTCGTCAACGTCTTCATCAAGCGCGTCATCGGCGACATCCAGATCTTCGACTCGATCGTCGACTCGACGCTCAAGGAGCTGGGCAACATCATCGCCGGCGCGTACCTCACCGCGCTGATCTCGCTGATGGGGATCAACCTGCTGCCCTCGGTGCCGACCCTCTCGTACGGCACCATCCAGGCCGCGTTCCGCACGCTGATGTCGATCCTGCCCGATCAGGACGTGTTCCTGATCGAGTCGCAGTTCCTGGACGACAACCGTGCGGTCTCGGGCCAGTTCATCCTCATCCCCGAGACGGGATCGCTCGAACCGCTGCTCTCGGTCTTCGGTGTTCAGTGATTCCGCGCCGTGCCGATAACTGGGTGTGACCATGTCCTCGTCTGACGATTTCTTCGATCGAACCGAGTTCGTCCAGTACTTCCGCGACGAGACGGACGAGCTGCTGCAGTCCATCGACGCCGACCTGCTGCGCCTCGAGCAGTTCGTCGACACCGGCTCGACCGACGTCGAGATCGTGAACTCGCTCTTCCGCGCGCTGCACACCGTCAAGGGCAGCGCCGGAATGCTCGAGTTCGCGGCCGTGCAGCAAGTCGCGCACAAGCTCGAGAACGTCTTCGACCTGCTGCGCAAGGACCGCATGCCGCTCACCGAGAGCGGCGTCAACCTGCTGTTCGAAGGCCGCGACGTGCTGACCGCGCTGGTGCGCGCCGCCGTCGACGGCGGCGAGACGCCGTCCGGCGCGGACGACTACGTCGACCGCCTGGACCGCTTCGCCGCGGTCTACGACTCGACCGCGCAGGCGATCGAGGGCCCGCGCGCGGCCGACGACCACGAGGAAGAACTGGCCCCGGTCGACGCGTCCGAGATCGCGGCCTTCGAAGCCGAAGTCGCCCGCCTGCTGGCCGAAGCGCAAGGACAACCCGCCGAGTCGGAAGCCGTTGCGGAAACGCTCGCCGAAGAACCGGCCGCGAGCGCTGAACCGGTTGCGAGCGCCGAACCGGTCGCCGCGCCGGCGCAGTCCGTGCAGGCCGGTGACGGCGATGCCGTGCCGACGGTGGACGACGCGCAAGCCGCGATCGACGCGCTGTTCGCCGCCGCTTCGTCGGCGGTGCCCGCCGCGCTGGGCCCGGCCCCCGCGCCGAAGCCGGCCTTCGCGCCCAAGCCCGCGGCGGCGAAGCCCGCCGGACCGGCCGCGGCCGCCAACGGTGCGGCCGAGGTCAAGCGCGCGGCCGTGCCGGTCGGGAAGAACCAGACGATCCGCGTCGACATCGACCGGCTCGACCTGCTGCTCAACCTGGTCGGCGAGCTGGTCATCAACCGGACCCGCATCTCGGACATCGCGACCACCCTGGGCCACGAGCTGGGCGGCAACGAGCGGGCTCAGACCGCGCTCTCGACCCTGGCCCGCGATCTGGCCGAGTCGTCCGCGCTGCTGGCCCGCACGACGGGCGAGATCCAAGAGAGCATCATGAAGGTCCGCATGGTGCCGATCGGGCAGGTCTTCGACCGCTTCCCGCGGATGGTGCGCGACCTGGCCAAGGCGCGCGGCAAGGAGATCCACCTCGAGATCGCCGGCGCCGAGACCGACCTCGACAAGACGATCGTCGACGAGGTCGGCGAGCCGCTGATGCACCTGGTGCGCAACTGCGTCGACCACGGCATCGAGCTGCCCGAGGTGCGCGAAGCGCGCGGCAAGCCGCGCCACGGCACGCTCAAGCTCAACGCCTACCACGAAGGCAACCAGGTCATCATCGAGATCTCCGACGACGGCGGCGGGATCGACATCGCGCGCGTCCGGGCCAAGGCGGTGCGGATGGGCGTGATCGCCGAGAGCGACCGCCTGTCGGACCGCGAGATCATGGAGCTGATCTTCACCCCCGGTTTCTCGACCGCCGACCAGGTGACGGACGTCTCCGGGCGCGGCGTCGGGATGGACGTGGTGAAGAAGAACATCCTGCGGCTCAAGGGCGTCTTCGACGTCGACTCGCAAGCCGGCGTCGGCACGACCTTCACCATGAAGCTGCCGCTCACGCTGGCGATCATCCAGGCCCTGCTGGTGCGGGTCGCCGACGAGCTCTACTCGATCCCGCTCGACGCGGTCATCGAGTCGCAGCGGATCGACGCCGGCGACGTCCGCACCGTGCACGGCAGCGAGGTCATCACGCTGCGCGGCCAAGTCGTGCCGCTGATCCGGGTCGGCGAGTTCTTCCGGCTCGACACGCCGCGCGATCCCAACAAGGTGATGATCGTGATCGTCGGCCTGCAAGGGCGCCAGGTCGGCCTCGTCGTGGACTCGTTCCAAGGCGAACAGGAGATCGTCATCAAGCCGCTCTCCGACGTGATCGGCCGCATCCCGGGCATCTCGGGCGCGACGATCCTGGGCAACGGCTCCATCTCGCTCATCATGGACGTCCACTCGCTCGTCGCCGGGGCCTACGGCCACGGCAAAGCCACCCGCGCCGAATTCTCGGGAGTTTGATTCAATGTCAGAGACTATCCAGGTCGTCAGTTTCAAGTTGGGCTCCGAGGAGTACGGGGTCGACATCGCTCAGGTGCAAGAGATCAACCGGATGGTCTCGATCACCCACGTGCCGCGCGCGCCCAAGTTCATGGAAGGCGTGATCAACCTGCGCGGGCAGCTCATCCCGATCATCGACCTGCGCACGCGCTTCGAGATGCCGCGCGCCGAGCACACCAAGAACACCCGCATCGTGGTCACCGAGATCGGCGCCAAGCGGGTCGGGATGGTGGTCGACTCGGTCTCCGAGGTGCTGCGCCTGGACACGGGCGCCATCGAGCCCGCGCCCGAGATGATCACCGGCGCCGGCACGGAGTACATCCGCGGCGTCGGCAAGATCGAGGACCGCTTGATCATCCTGCTCGACCTGGCCCGGATCATCTCGTCGGGCGAGAAGCGCGAGCTCGAGACGGCCGAGCTGGCCGAGCCCGTCCTGGCCTAGCCTGAGGACGTCCGCGCCCGTTCGCCGAAGGCCCCGCAGGTGACCGATCAGACCACCGCCTCCGCCGCCGACGGCGTTCCGGCGCGCCGCACTAGCGCGCCGCTCGGCCGCACGCTCGTTTGGCTGGGGATCGCGGGCGCATCGGCCGCGCTGACGTTCTTCGTCGTGCGGGCCTCGCTGCGCAGCACGCCCGCCGGCGACGAAACGACCGAGCGCATCCAAGAACTCATCGACGAGGCGAACCGGCTCATCAAGACCCTCGACGAGAAGAAAAACGCGTAGGGTGGATTCGCCTCCGGCGAATCCGTCGCGTTCGACCAGCCGAGCCGCGCTGCGGCCGGGAGTCGTAGCCGAGGTTCGCTTCACCGACCTGCTCGCCAACGGGCAGGCGGTCGGCCGCATCAACGGCGTGGTCGTGTTCGTGACCGGCGCGCTGCCGGGCGAGCGCGCGCGCGTGCGCGTGACCCAGGTCAAGCCCAAGTACGCGGTGGGCGAAGTCGTGGCGCTGGAGACCCGCTCGGAGATGCGCGCCCAGCCGTTCTGCGGCGTGTTCGGGGTGTGCGGCGGCTGCCAGGTGCAGCACCTGGCCTACCCCGCCCAGCTGGCGTGGAAAGAGCAGATCGTGCGCAGCGCGCTGCGCCGCATCGGCGGCTTCGCCGACGCCGCGGTGCGCCGGCCGATCGGCATGATGCACCCGCGCAACTACCGCAACAAGATGGCGCTGGTGGTCGACCACGGCGGCGGCGAGCCGGTGTTCGGGTTCTACCAGGCGCGCTCGCACGCGCTGGTCCCGATCGAGACCTGTCCGGTCGTCCTGCCGCAGCTCGACGCCGCGATCGGCGGTCTGTACGCCGCCGCCCGGGCGCCCGAGTCCAAAGCCGCCTTCGCGCGCGCCAAGCACGCCATCGTGCGCGCCGGCGCCGCCAGCGGGCAGGCCGTCCTCTCGCTGACCACCGACCGCGCCGCGTCCGAGATCAAGGACGCCGCGCCCGCGATCGCGCGCCGCATTCGCGGCGTGGCCGGCATCTCGAACTCGTTCGAGCCGCGCACCGCCAACGCCGTGCTCGGGCGCAAGATGCTCTACGTGTGGGGCGAGCGCGAGATGGAAGAGGTCATCGAGGGCGTGCGCTACCGCGTCTCGCCGGCCTCGTTCTTCCAGGTCAACAGCGAGATGGTCGGGCACATCTTCCGCTTCCTCGCGCCGGGGATCGCGCAGGGCCGCAAGATCGTCGACCTCTACTGCGGCGCCGGCACGTTCGCGATCTTCTTCGCCGCGCGCGGGGCGCAGGTAGTCGGGGTCGAGGAGAATCCGGCCGCGGTGCGCGAGGCGCGCGAGAACGCCAAGATCAACGACGTCGGCGGGCGGGTGCGCTTCGTCGAGGGCCGGGTCGAAGGCGCGGTTGCGAACGCCGACGGCAAGGCCGCGCTGGCCGACGCCGAGATCGTCTTCCTCGACCCGCCCCGCAAGGGCTCCGACGAGGCGACGCTCGACGCGATCGCGGCCGCCCGCGTGCCCAACGTCTGGTACCTGTCGTGCAACCCCGCCACGCTGGCGCGCGACCTGGCGTACCTGGCCAAGCGCAACTACGCGCTGGGCGTCGTGCAGCCGTTCGACATGTTCCCCCAGACCGGGCACGTCGAGACGCTGGTCACCCTGCGCCGGGTCGACGCGCCACCGGTCGTCACGCTGGCCGAGCGCGAGCCGACGCCGTGGGACGATGCGATCCCCGACTGGCCCTCGGACGACAAGTACGCCAAGCACGACTACCCCGATTTCGTCGAGCAGTAGGCCGCCGCGGATGCTGACCGCCGGCGTGTGCTCGTGGAACGAGTGGGACCCGCTGCGCGAGGTCATCGTCGGCAGCGCGCGGGGCGCGGCGGACATCGGCTACGAGCCGGCGCTGGCGCCGTATTTCCCGGCCGGCGACCAGGCGCGCGACGCGCGCGGCGCGGCGGTGCTGCCGCAGCTCGTCGACGAGGCGGAACGGCAGCTCGACGCCTTCGCCGACCTGCTCGCGGGGCGCGGCATCACCGTGCGCCGGCCCGATCCGGTCGACCACGCCGCGCCGGTGCGGACGCCCGACTGGGAAGTGGCCGTCGGGCGCGCCAGCGCCTGCCCGCGCGACCTGCTGCTGGTGATCGGCGACGAGATCATCGAGGCCCCGATGGCGCAGCGCGCGCGCTTCTTCGAGTACCGCGCGTACCGCACGCTGATGGCGGAGTATTTTCGGCGCGGCGCGCGCTGGACCGCGGCCCCCAAGCCGCTGATGGCCGACGCGCTCTACTCCGAGCGCGCGCGGCTGGGCGCGGAGCGGTTCGACTTCGGCGCCGCGCCGCTGCTGACCGAGATCGAGCCGGCCTTCGACGCGGCCGCGTTCGTGCGCTTCGGGCGCGACATCTTCTGGCAGCCGGATCTGGTCAGCAACCAGTTCGGCGCGGACTGGCTGCAGCGCCACTTGGGACCGGGCTTCCGCGTCCACCGGATCGCGTTCCGCGAGCCGCTGCCGACCCACATCGGCACCACGCTCGTACCGGTTCGGCCGGGGATCGTGCTGATCAACCCGGAGCGGCCGTGCGTCGACGGATCGCTGGAGCTATTTCGCGCCAACGGCTGGCGCACGGTGGAAGCGCCGCGCTCGGTGCGTTCGGGCCGCAACGCGCGCGACGTCAGCAACTGGATCTCGATGAACGTCCTGATGCTCGACGAGCGCACGGCCGTCGTCGAGGCGGCGGAGACGCCGACGATCGCGTTGCTGGAGTCACTCGGCTGCGAGGTGATCCCGTGCCCGTTCGACCGGGTGTATCCGTTCGGGGGCAGCTTTCACTGCTGCACCACCGACGTCCGGCGCGACGGCGAGCTGCGCTCGTACTTCCCGTCACTCGACGCGGTCTGACCGTCCCTGGCCCGCGCGCCCCGCGCGGCCGGAGGATCGGCCGCTCGGCCGGGGTAGGAGGGCCTCGATGGACTTCTTGATGAACGAGGCGCGCTCGCTGCTCGGCGGCGCGGACCCCCAGCAGGTCGGCGACGCCGCGCGCGACCACGTCGCCGACGTGCCGCCCGACCAGCTCGCGCAACACCTCACCGAAGGCGCGCAGAACCTGGACCAGGGCGGTCTAGCGTCGCTCGGGCAGTCGCTGCTGGGCGCGCTCTCGCAGCACGGCCACGACGAGGCGTCCGCGCAGGACGCCGGCGTCGACACCGGGGCCGCCGCGAGCGGCGATCAGGGCAACGTCGTCGCGCTGATCCAGCACGCCAGCCAGAATCCCGCCGCCCTGCGCGACGCGGCGGTCCAGTTCGTGCAGCACAACCCGCAGGTCCTGACCCAGCTGCCGGGCTTGCTGCAGGGCATCATGGGCCGGCTCGGCCGCTAGACCCCGAGCAGCGCGCGCAGCGCGAGCGCGTTGCGGGTCGCGAACGCGTGCTGGTCGTTGTTGAAGTAGACGTACGTCGCTTCGACCTGCGGCGCCAGCGCGCGAATCGTCTCGGCCCAGCGCTCGAGCCGCACCCGGCGGTACGAGCCCGCGTAGGCGCGCACCGGGCCGTGCAGGCGCACGTAGAGCACCGGCCCGGTGACGACGCCCGGCACCACGCTGCCGCGCAGGTCGTGCAGGCAGAGCGAGGCCCGGTGCTCGCGCAAGAGCGCGTAGACCGCGTCGTCGTACCAGGACGGGTGGCGGAACTCGACCACGTAGCGGTGGCCGGGCGGCAGCGCCGCGAGGAAGCTCGCCAGCGCGTCGTCGTCGCGCGCGAACCAGGGCGGGAACTGGGCCAGCACGTTGGCGACGTGCGGCACCAGCGGCCCGATCGCGCTGAAAAAGTTCTCGACGAACGCGCGCGGCTCGCCCGGGCGCTTGCGGTGGGTGATCAGCCGGCTCAGCTTGATCGTGTAGACGAACCCCGGCGGAACGTTCGTCCAGCGGACGAGGTCGTGCTCCTTGGGCAGGCGGTACGTCGTGACGTTCAGCTCGACGGTCGGGAAGCGGGTGGTGTAGTACGCCAGCCACTCCCGCTGGGGCAGCTTCGCCGGGTAGAACCGGCCGCGCCAGTCCTTGTACGTCCAGCCGCTCGTGCCGATCAGGATCGGTCCCACCGGGCTCGCGTACCCGGGCGAGCGCGAGCCGCTCGCCTGCCGGCGCGAACGGGGCGCCGGAGAGACCGGCCCGCGGCGCGAACGCGTCGCGCGATGACGATCCTGACGACGGCGCGCCTGCGCTTGCGCGGGCCCGTGGACGGCGACGCCGAGGCGCTGTGCGCGTACCACGCGCGCAACGCCGAACGGTTCGCCCCCTGGGAGCCGCCCCAGTCGGCCGACGTCGCGGACCACCGCGCCTGGATCGCGGAGCAGCGGGCGCAGACCGGACCCGATCGCCCGGCCTCGTTTCTCGCCTTCGCGAACGAGGGCGCGGAGCTGGCGGCCATCGTCGGCTTGAGCGGGTTCACCACCGCGCCGGCGAGCGCGATGGTGCACTACACCGTCGACGGCGCCTACGAGGGCCGCGGCTACGCGAGCGAGGCCGTGCGCGCCGTGCTGGACTACGCGTTCGCCGCGTTCGAACTCGCCGAGGTGAGCGCGTACTATCATCCCGGCAACGCGCGCAGCGGCCGGCTGCTGGAGCGGCTGGGTTTCCGGGTCATGGCGATCACGCCGGCGGTGCCGGGGCTGGAGCACCTCATGAAGCCGCAGGTGTGGGCCGCGCTGGCTCGGGCCGAGCGCGGAGCGGCGGGCTAGGCCGTGTCGCAGCAGGGTTTGGAGGCGCTGCGCGCGCGCGTGCACGGCGACCCGGAGCTCGCGCGCGCGCTGCGCCGCCTCGCGCCCGAGCAGTTCGAAGCGGAGCTGCTGCAGCTGGCGGCGGAATGCGGCGCCGACGTGACGCCGCAGGACGTCGGCGAGGCGCGCGTGCGGGCGCGCCGCGACTGGATGCTGCGGTGGGTTCGCTGAGCGCCGCGAGCCTGGCGGCGTGGACCCCGGTGCGCGTCTACGCCGGCGGCGCGGAACCGCTCGTCGAGTGGGCGCTGGTCGGCGAGCCGTTGCGCGATCCGTTCTTCGAGCAGACCGCCGACCGCGCGATGCGCCACCCGTTCAACGAGCTGTTCGCGCGCCGCACGCCGATGAGCGAGCTGGAGGCCGCGCACGCGAGCGAGCCCGGCCTCGCGCCGAGCGGGTTCGTGTTCCACATGTCGCGCTGCGGCTCGACGCTCGTCGCGCAGATGCTGGCGAGCTTGCCGGCGGCGGTCGTGCTTTCCGAGCCGCAGCCGCTCGACGCGCTGCTGCGCCTGCGCCCGCGGATGACGGACCTCGGGCAGGAGGAGAAGCTCGCGCGCTGGCTGCGCGCGCTGGTCGGCGCGCTGGGACGGCCGCACGCCGGCGAGCGGCACGTGTTCGTCAAGTTCCACGCCTGGCACGTGCTCGAGCTGCCGTTCATCGCGCGCGCTTTTCCGGGCGTGCCGTGGGCGTTCGTGTTTCGCGAGCCGCGCGCCGTGTTGCGCTCGCAGGCCGAGAACGCTGGGGCCGAGTTCATGGCCGGCGCGCTCGACCCGGCCTACCTGAACCTCGACGCGGCGCGCGCGCACGCGCTGCCGCCCGACGAGTACGGCGCGCGGGTGCTGGCCGCGTTCTGCGCTAGCGCGCTGCGGAGCGCGCGGCTCGGGCGCGCGCGGTTCGTCGACTACGCCGACCTGCCCGAGGCCGTGCCCGCGCGGCTGCTGGACTTCTTCGGCGTGGTGCTCGGCGACGAGGACCGCGCACGGATGCGCGCCGTGGCCGGGCTGGACACGAAGCGCGCCGGTGCGCCGTTCCGTCCCGAGCCGGCGAGCGAAGCGGGGAGCGCCGCGGCCGAGCGGCTCGCCGCGGTTTGGCTGGACGAACCCTACGCGGCGCTGCGCGCGCTGGCCAAGGGAACGCCGCCGGTCGACGCCCCCTGAGCGCGCGTCAGCCCAGCTCGCGCTTCTCCCGCGCCCACAGAGCCTGCTTCTGCTCGCGCGTGAACGCGATGCCGACCGCGAAGTACGCCGCTTCGAGCCGCAGGTTGCGGTGCGGTTCGCTCGCGCCGCCGAAGTCCCGCACCATCGCGTCGTGGATCCCGAGCAGCGCGTCAGCTTCGCCGTCCGAGAGCACGCTCGCCGTCGCCAGCACCGCCCCGTGGAGCGTCGTCCGCCCGTTGACGACGGTCTCGACCGCCGCTTCGAGCCGGGCACGGTTCGCGGCGCTCAGGCGCTCGAGCACGGCGCTCCGCGCGGCGGCGTTGCCGCGCTCGATCCGGTCCTTCACGTCGCTCGGGACGGGGACCGGCGAAGGCCGCCCGACCTGGATCGCCCGGGTCACGAGCTGCCGTTCGGCGGCGGTCTTCTCCCAGCTCGTCGGCTTCATCCGCAGCGCCGCGGGGCGGGCACCCGGGCCGAGCGAGTCGGCCCGGCTGGTGTGCCGCCCGGACTGCGCGAACACCTTGGGCGTCGAGGGAAACACGCCGCCGGCTGCGATGATCAGCGCGCGCCCCTTGGGCAGCGCGAAGGTGGTCTTGCCGTCGCCGCCGGCCATCGACCCGAGAATCTTGAACAGGTGCCCGTTCTCGGCGACGGTCAAGGTCTGGCCCTGGCATGCGAGCCAGCCCAGCGGCGCGGCCGCGCCGTCGAAGCGCGCCGTCTCGCCGACGATCGGGCGCTGGACGACGTAGTCCGGAATCGCGTCGGCGACCGCGGGCACGAGCCGTGCGTTGGCCAGATCGGGGCGCGACGTTCCTTTGAGAGCGGCGACTCCCGGCAGCGCGCGCACGAGGTGGTTCCCGCCGCAGCCGGTCAGAAAGGCGGCGGCACCGGCTCCTAGAAAGGGGGCGCGCTTCACATCGGTGTCCTCGGTTGGGTGCGGTACGGTGAGCTAGTTGGAGCTGGGGAAGATGCCTTGGAGCGCGATGCAGAAGTTCAGCGCGAGATACGGCTGGCGGTTCTCGTGCGGCTGGCTGCCGCCGACGCTGGACACCATCTGCGGGTACATCGCGACCATGTTGGCGCTGCCGTGCGAGTACATCTGCGTTGGGGCGGTGTTCGCGGGATAGGCGTTGTTCGGGTTGAACGTGTTGGCGTTGCCGCTCTTCACGTCCGCCGTGGCCGGGTGGATGTGGGCGGGCATCTCGCTCATGACGACCGTGTGCGCCTCTTGGCCGGCGCGCTCGCCCAAGGTGTGTCCTTGGCCCTCGTGCATCGCCGCGCGGCCCTGGAGATTGGGCAGGGCGAAGTTCACCCGGCCGTCACCGCCGTACGTCGTGCCCAGGAGCGCGAACAGCGGCTGGTTTTGGTTGATCGGCAGAAGCTGGCCGTTGCACATCGCCCAGCCTTTCGGCGCGAAGTTGAACGAGAAGATCCGGATCTCGCTCATGAACGGTGTCGACATCTCTTCCTTTCGGCGCGAACAGCCCCCGTGCAAGCGCCTTTACGTTGCCGGCGGAACAGTCCTGGCTGTGAAATGCAAGGATTGGAACATGAAAAAAGCGCTCGGCACGAGGCCGAGCGCGGTCGAACGGAAAGAAGCGGCACGCTGCCGCGCTAGGCCGCGTTGCGCTCCAGCAGGGCGATGATGTTGCCTTCGGAGTCGACCGCGTAGCCGAAGCGGCCCAGGCCCGGGATGTCGTGCACGCGGCCCTGCTGGCCGCCCTTCATGGCGATGTCGAGCATGGCTTGATCGATCGCGTCGACCTCGATCGTGGGGGTGGGTGCCTTGACGATGTCCTGGCGCACCGTGATCGCGGCCGGGATTCCGGCCGTGGCCTCGCCGTCGGCCGAGTCGTGCACCAGGTACGGTGTCGGCGCGTTCGGGAACGGGACGAACTCCCAGCCGAACACGTCGCGGTAGAACTTGGCGGCCCGCTCGACGTCGTCCGCCGGCAGATGGAAGTTGACGATCTTGCCCACGCCGTCAGTTACGGGTCGGGAAGATGCCGACGAGGGCGATGCAGAAGTTCATGGCCAGGTACGGCTGGCGGTTCTCGTGCGGCTGGCTGCCGCCGACGTTGGACACCATCTGCGGGTACATCGGCACCATGTTCGAGCTGCCGCGCGAGTACAGCTTCGTGCCGCCGCTGTTCGCCGGGTAGGCGTTGTTGGGGTTGAACGTCGTGTTGTCGCCGGACTTCACGTCCGCCGTGGCCGGGTGGACGTGCGCCGGCATCTCGCTCATGATGACCGTGTGCGCCTCTTGGCCGGCCCGCTCGCCCAGGACGTGGCCTTGGCCCATGTGCATGGACGTGCGGCCCTGGAGGTTGGGCAGGCCGAAGTTCACCCGGCCGTCACCGCCGTACGTGGTGCCGAGCAGCGAGAAGATCGCCTGGTTCTGGTTGATCGGCAACAGTTGCCCGTTGCACATGGCCCAGCCCTTCGGCGCGAAATTGAACGAGAAAATCCTGATCTCGGTCAAGAAAGGTGTCGACATGGGTTCCTTCCTGGTCGGTCGTGCAAGGCGCGCCTACGAGCGCGGCGGGAAGATTCCTTGCATCGCGATGCAGTAGTTGAGGACCAGATAGGGCATCAGGTTGTTGTGCGGCTGGCTGCCGCCCGCGACGCTGACCATGGCCGGGTTCATGAGGCCGAGCTGCGGCGTCGCGCTGTTGGAGAACGTGAGCGTGGGCGAGGCGTTCACCGGGACGGCGCCGCTAGGGCTGACCGCTTGCGCGTTGTTGTTGTCTGCATCGGCCTGCGCGGTGTGCGTGTGCGTGGGCATCTCGGAGGTCAGCAGGGTGACGTAGTCCTCGCCTCCGGTCTGGCCGATGAAGAACTGGCCGAATGGGCTGTTGCCGCCGTACTGGGTGGTGTGCATCGCCGACGCGCCCTGGAGGTTGGGCAGGGCGAAGTTGGACTTGCCGTCGCCGCCGTACTGGGTGCCCAGCAGCGAGAAGAGCGCGGTGTTCTGGGAGATCGGCAGCAGCTGCCCGTCGCAGAACGCCCATCCCCGCGGGGCGAAGTTGAACGGAAAGATGCGGATCTCGGCTACGAACGGTGACGACATTACGTCGGGCTCGGGTAGATGCCGTAGAGGGAGATGATGAACGTGATCGCGAGGTACGGCTGCATGTTGTCGTGCGGTTGGCTCCCGCCCTGGACGGGCAGCATCCCGGGGTTGAGGTTGCGGAAGATCGGCGCGTCGGGGTTCGCCGGGGAGTTGGGCACGGTGAAGAGCAGGCCCGGGGCGGCGTTGGCGTAGTACGCGTTGGTCGGGTCGCCCGTCGACGCCGCGTTGTTGTCCGCGATGATGGGGTGCGTGTGGACCGGGATCTGGTTGGTGGTCAGGGTCACGCTGGTGACGCCGCCGTTCTGCGCCAGGTTGTAGGTCGAGGTGCCGTTGTTGCCGATGTGGATCGGCAGGCGCGCGGCCAGGTTCGGCAGCCCGAACGTCTCCTGCCCGTCGCCGCCGTAGGTGGTCCCGATCAGGTTGAACAGGGTGTCGTTCTCCGCGATCGCCATGAGCTGACCGTCGCACGTCGCCCATCCCTGGGGGGCGAAGTTTCCTGCGAACATGCGGATCTCGCCGATGTATGGACTTGCCATCGTCTCCTTTTCCTATCGGCTACGGCTTGAAGGCCGTGCCGAGGGGCTTGTTGTTGATGTGAACGAACCCGGTTTGTTTGGGGGCCGCGGCGAACGCGCTGCAGGAGACGTCGTCGAAGCCGGTCGGCACGGCGGTGGCGCTGATGTCGAAGACGTACAGGCCGTTCTGCGCCGTGGCGGTCGCGCCGTTGTACGACTGCAGGGCGATCAGCAGCTTCGTGTTCGACAGCCAGCTCAGCGAGTTCACCACCGCACCGCTGCCGTAGATGTACGTGCTGCCGCACGAGGTGGTCGTGCCGTTGAACGGGATCGGCCCGTTGACCGCGTTGCGGGCGGCCGTGTTGTCGTACACCTTGACCTGCGGGTAGCCGAACGAGCCGGTCCCGGACACGGCCACGTGGCCGTCGGGGGAGGCCGCGACCTTGTCGTTGCGCAGCGCGGTGTTGATGGCGAACACCTGGGTCCCGGAGACGTTGTAGAACGTCAGCAGCTTGTGGAAGGCGGAGTTGTTCGCGATCGCGAGCTGGCTGTTCGTCGGGTCCCAGGCGATCTGGTGCGGGATGTCGATGCCGTACGTGGCCGGGATCGCGCAGGGGTTCGCGGTGCAGTTCGTTCCCGCCCCGGACGGAAGGATGTCCGTCTCGCTGCTCGTCGTCGCGCTGGTGGGCACGACGAGCGCGATCTTCGCGCTGCCGGTGTTGTGCGCCGGGTCGTTCTCCACGCCCGTGGTGAGCGAGATCGCGTACGAGCCGGCGGCCATCGTCGGCAGGTTCGTGAGCCCGAAGCTGCCCATCCCGCTGGCCGCCAGGTCGCGGCCCGTGGCGGCGGCGGTGTAGTTGCCGGTGAGCAGGAACTCGTCGAGCTGCTCGGGCGCGCTGATCGGGTTGTTGGCGAGCGCCACGCTGCCGTCGCGGCTGTCGTAGGCGATGTCCGACCGGGTCGTCGACGTTCGTCGTGACGGTCGTCGAGGAGTTCTGGCCGGTGGCGATCGCGCCGACCGGGACGCAGGCCAGGTTGCCGTTGTCGACCGGGCGTGCCGGTGGTCGTGCCGCCGTTGCCGATCAGCAGGTCGCCCGTGCTGTCGAACATCAAGTCGAGCGGGTTGTCCACGTCCGGCGGACCGGACCCGCCGTTGGAGTTGGTCGTCGCCAGGGTGGCGGGCGAGTACGCGGAGATCGTGTCCGCGCCGCCGCTGCCGCCCAGCGCGACGGTGAACAGGTCGACCGCGCCGCTGCCGACGCCGAACTGCTCCACCGCCGCCAAGAAGTTGTGGCTCGGCGGCGGGGTGCCGGTGGCGAACGTGTACGACTTCGTCTTGGTGAAGCTCAGGCCGTCGGAGCTGCCGGTCGAGTCGGCTTGCACGGCCTGCACGTTGATCGTGCCGCTCACGCCCGTCGCGCTGGGAGTCAGCGTGTAGGTCTGCGCGGATTGGTTGACGCTGACGCCGATCGTGCCGCCGGTCACGCCGCTCGTGGTCACGCTCAGCTTCGGCAGCCCCGGGCTGACGATGGTCTTGCTGGCCGGGTCGGTGTAGGCGACGCTGAAGTTGACCGGCGTGGTGCCGACCGAGCCGAACGACGCGCCGACCGGACCGTTCTGGCAGCTTCCGCTGCCGTTGACCGTCATCGTCGAGGCGTTGGCGTCGAGGACGATGCTGAACGCGCCGCCGGGGCCGTTCGCCACGCCCTGCACGATCGTGACGGTGGACTTCTGCTCGGAGAGAACGTTGCCGCCGCCCGCCGCGCCGTTGTTCGCGTCGTACGTGGTGAAGGTCAGCCCGTCGCTGCCGATCGGCAGCTTCACCGTCATCGTGCAGACGTAGTTGGGGCCCGAGGCGGTGCAGGGCGCGCCCGGGGCGCTGCCGGTGCCGTTGGGGACGTTGACGACTTGCGTGGTGACGGGCGCGGGCGCGGGCGACGTGGCCGAGGCCGAGTTCAGCACGAGCTGGATCGACTTGGTCGCCGCGCTGACGTAGCGCGGGGCGCGGCCGCCGGCCACGCGGACGGCCGACGTGGTCGTCTTGGGGACGGTGAACTGGAAGGTGGCGTTCTCGGAAGCGACGGTCTTGCCGCCGCCGCCTTGGCTGCCGCCGAGCGCGGGCAGGGCCGTCGAGTGCGAGCCTCCGCAGGCCGCCAGGACGACGGAGGCGGCGAGCATTGCCGTGAGCGAGCGAAGCGTTCGTAGCCGGTCCATCAATCCAATCCTCGTCACACGCAAGCGAGCCCGGCCTTGCTAGAGCAAGACGGGCACCCGTCGGTCAGGCTTTCGGCGCAGGGCGCGCTTGGTTCCTGGAGCGACGCGGCTCCAATACGGAGAGCCATCATCTGTCTACGGGGGATATGGTCCCGGGACCCAGCGCGAGGGAGGTCGCGTGCGTAAGGTTTTCGTTCGTATCCGAGCGCGGGCGGCGGACGGAGCCTCGGCGGTCCTTCGCGAACCCACGCGGGTCATGGCATCGGACCGGATCGACATTCGCCACGTCGCGCAGCTCGCGCGGCTGGCGCTCACGGAGGACGAGGTCGCGACCTACGGGGCGCAGCTCGGCGACCTCATGACCCACGTCGACGCGCTGGCCGGGCTCGACACCGAGCAGGTCCCGGCGACCGCGCAGGTCGTGCCCTCGCGCAACGTCCAGCGCGCCGACGCGGTGCGGCCCGAGACGATCCTGCCGCGCGAGGCCGCCCTGCCGAACGCTCCCGCGCGCGGCGAGCGGCTTCATCAGCGTGCCGCGCATCATCGCCGAGGAGGGCTGAGGTGGACCCGATCAAGGACTCCGCCCTGGCCATCGCCGCGGCGGTCAACGCGGGCCAGGCCAGCGCCGCCGAGATCGCCGAGGCGCTGATCCCGCACGTCGCGCGGGTCGACGCCGCACCTCGGCGCCTACCTGACGCTGACCCCCGAGCTGATGCGCGAGCACGCGGCCCGCGTCGACGCGCGGGTGCGGGCCGGCGAGTGGCTGCCGCTGGCCGGCGTGCCGGTCGCGCTCAAAGACAACATGTGCCTGACCGGCACCCGCACGACCGCCGGCTCGAAGATCCTCGAGAACTTCGTCGCGCCGTACACCGCGACCGCGGTCGCCCGGCTGCTGGAGGCCGGCGCGCTG
Organism: Vulcanimicrobiota bacterium; assembly: GCA_963784655.1. Taxonomy (GTDB): domain Bacteria; phylum Vulcanimicrobiota; class Vulcanimicrobiia; order Vulcanimicrobiales; family Vulcanimicrobiaceae; genus Vulcanimicrobium. The sequence continues at coordinate 2,571 of CAWASO010000022.1, read as the reverse complement.
CCGATCGGCAAGACCAACCTGGACGAGTTCGCGATGGGCTCCTCGGGCGAGAACTCGGCGCTGGGCACCACCCGCAACCCGTTCGACCTCGACCGCGTCCCGGGCGGCTCGTCGGCCGGCAGCGCGGCGGCCGTCGGCGGCTTCGCGGCCACGATCTCGCTCGGCAGCGACACCGGCGGCTCGATCCGCGAGCCGGCCGCGTTCTGCAACGTGGTCGGCTTCAAGCCGACCTACGGCCGGGTCTCGCGCTACGGCCTGATCGCCTTCGCCTCGTCGCTCGACCAGATCGGCCCGTTCGCCCGCACGGTCGAAGACGCGGCGCTGGTCTACGACGCGATCGCCGGCCACGACCCGCTCGACGCGACCAGCCTCGACCGCGCCGGTCGAGCCGACCGCCGGCAACCTGCGCGAGGACCTGCGCGGCGTGCGGGTCGGGATCGTGCAAGGAGTTCGACCTGGCCAAGCTCGACCCGGCGAGCCGGGCCTGCTACGAGCGGCCTACGCCGAGCTGGAGCGCGCTGGGCGCGGAACTGGTCGAGGTCGCGCTGCCGACGGCCGACTACGGCCTGGCGACGTACTACCTGATCGCGCCGGCCGAGGCTCGTCCAACCTGGCCCGCTTCGACGGCGTGCGCTACGGCCTGCGGGTCGAGGGCGCCGACGTCGGCGAGATGTACGAGCGCACGCGCGCGGCGGGCTTCGGCCCCGAAGTCAAGCGGCGCATCCTGATCGGCACCTACGCGCTCTCGACCGGCTACTACGACGCCTACTACGTCAAGGCGCAGAAGGCGCGCACGCGGATCGCCGAGGACTTCGCGCGCGCGTTCGAGCGCTGCGACGTGATCGCCGCGCCGGCCGCCTCGGCGCCGGCCTTCGGCTTCAACGCCAAGAGCGATCCGTTCGCGATGTACCTGATGGACTACTACACGATCCCGGTCTCGCTCGCCGGGCTGCCGTCGCTCTCCGTCCCGTGCGGCGCGGTCGTGCCCGAAGGCGGCTCGCGCCCGATGCCGCTCGGCCTGCAGCTCACCACCCCGCTGTTCACCGAGCGCGCCCTGCTCGGCTACGCGCACGCCTACGAACGCGCCACCCGCCACGCCGCAAAAGCTCACGCCCGTCGGAGATCGCTAGCATGAGCACCACCGTGCTCGCCCGACGACGTCACCGTGACGCGCGCGAGCCTGCTCGCCAAGTACGAAGCCGTCATCGGCATCGAGTGCCACGTCGAGCTGAAGACCGACAGCAAGATGTTCTGCGGCTGCCCGAACGAGTTCGGCGGCGAGCCGAACACCAAGGTCTGCCCGGTCTGCTCTGGCGCTGCCCGGCGCGCTGCCGGTGCCCAACGCGAAGGCGATCGAGCACATGATCCGCGCGGGCCTCGCGTTCGGCGCGACGATCCCGCCGCACTCGAAGTTCGACCGCAAGAACTACTTCTATCCGGACATGCCGAAGAACTACCAGATCTCGCAGTACGACATGCCGATCACGCAAGGCGGCGTGGTGCACTACTGGCTCGAGGACGGCACGCGCGGCGAGTGCCGCCTCACGCGCATCCATCTCGAAGAAGACACCGGCAAGTCGACGCACGCCGGCGCCGACGGCCGGCTCGCGAGCTCGACCGGCTCGCTGGTCGACTTCAACCGCGCCGGCGTGCCGCTGATGGAATGCGTCGGCGAACCCGACATCCGCAGCGCCGAAGAAGCGGTCGGGTATCTCGAAGCGCTGAAGCGCACGTTCCTCGAGCTCGGCGTGTGCGACGTGAAGATGGAAGAAGGCTCGCTGCGCTGCGATGCCAACGTTCGGTGCGCCTGCGCGGCGCGGCCGAGTACGGCACCAAGGCCGAGATCAAGAACATGAACTCGTTCCGCAGCGTGCACGCGCGATCGAGAGCGAGATCCGCCGCCAGATCGCCGTGATCGAGAGCGGCGGGCGGGTGATCCAGGAGACGCGCGGCTGGGACGAGCCGGCCGGCACACGCACTCCAGCGCTCCAAAGAACAGGCGCACGACTACCGCTACTTCCCCGACCCCGATCTCGTGCCGCTGGACATCGACGCCGGCCGACATCGAGCGCGTGCGCGCGACGCTGCCCCCGATGCCGTACGAGCGCTACGTGCGCTACGTCGACACGTACGGGATCGACTCCGAACAGGCCACGCAGCTGGTCGACGACGCCGCCGCTGGCGGCCTTCTTCGACCGCGCGGTCGAGCGCGCGGGCAACGCCGCAGGCGACGGTGAACTTCGTGCTCGGCGATCTGTCGCGGCTGGCGAACGAGAGCGGCACGCCGCTCGCGGACGGCAAGGTGACGCCCGAGGCGCTGGCCGAGCTGATCGCGCTGACCGACGCGAACGCGATCAACTCGAAGGCCGCGAAACACGTGCTCGAGACGCTCTGGAGCGAGGGCGGCTCGGCCAAGGCGATCGTCGAGCGCGAGGGCCTGGCGCAGGTCAGCGACCGCGGCGCCGTCGCGGCGATCGTGGCCGAGGTGCTGGCCGCGAACCCAAGGTCGTGGCCGACTACAAGGCAGGCAAGACGAACGTGATGGGCTTCCTCACCGGCGCGGTGATGAAG
>CAWASO010000021.1:0-38851 GCA_963784655.1 Vulcanimicrobiota bacterium | reverse complement strand
CTAGCGCCGTTCGGCGACGAAGCCCAGGAACGCTTCGTACAGCGTGCGCGCGCTCGTCGGCAGCGTGCGGTAGTAGTACTTGCTCGAGATCATCGGCATGTCGTTCGCCGGCACCACTTCACGCCGTTGCGCGGCGAACGCGGCGAGCGCCGCGGCGACGGGCTTCTCGCTGCCGTCGGCGCGCACGATGCCGCGCACGCGCTCGTGCGGCGCTTCGTCGAACGGCGGCTGCGCGGCGAGCTCGTCGGGATAGTCGGCCCAGCACCACCAGTACGCGCCCAGCCGGCCGTCGGCGTGCAGCCGTTCCAGTACCGCCGTGCAGTAGAGCGCGTTCTCCCGCTCGGTCAAGCACGGATAGGTCGCGAACACCGTGTCGTCGGGCGCGATGACGAGCTCGGGCGCTTCGCCGCGCCCCGGGAAGCGTTCGAGGGCCGAGAACTTGTCGGGCGGGCAGTCCGGGTTGCCGAAGCCGCTGAACAGCACCGGTTTGTGCGAGAACGCCGCCGCGAGCGCGGCTAAGAACGGCACGACTTCGGGATCGAGCCGGTCGCGCGCGACGTAGGCGGACACGCTCGAGCCTTGCATCGAGGCGAAGGCGAACGGCGCGCACAGCGGGGCCAGCCGAATGTCGCGGTCTTCCAAGATGTCGGCGCCGTGCGTGCCGGCCGTGACGTCGGTCCCCGAGGTGTCGCGCAGCGCGGCGGTGAGCCGGCGGCTCCATTCGGCGACGACCGGATCGGCCGCCGACTCCGAGCCGTGGTCGCCGGTCGCGATCTTGCCGCGCGGCGGCTCGCGCACGTCGCTGAAGCGGTGTCCGATGTCCCAGGCTCGCAGCGCCGGGTGCGCGCGCAGCCGCTCGCCGACGGCGCGGGCGAACAGCACCTGGGCCTCGAGCAGCCGGCCGGCGTAGAGGTTGCCGGCGCCGTGCGGCGTCTCCGTCTCGCCGCTGATCGTCCGGTACGGGCCGCGCGGCGCGCGCCGGTCGAGCGACCAAGCGGGCAGCCAGTTCACCCCGCCCATGTGCCCGCAGAACAGGGTGGGGACCGTGACCAGCCCGGCCTCGGCGGCCAGCGCCAGGACGGTTTCGAGCCGCTCGAGCATCAGCGGATCGACCGCGTCGGGCTGGGGCTGGAACTCGTCCCAGCGCAGGAAGAAGCGCACGGTGTCCAGCCCGAGGGCGGCGATGCGGCCGAAGTCCTCGCGGATCTCGCCCGCGTCGAAGCGCCGCCACATCGCCAGCGCGCTGCGCCGCGGCCAGTAGTTCACGCCCAGGGAGAACCGCACGGCATGAATCGTACCCCGCCGCCGGGCCGGCGCCGCCCATCGCGCCGTGCGGTGCAAGCGGGAGCCGCCGGTGGCCGAGCGAACCGTGGTCACGGCTTTTCGAGGAGTTTTCTTTGTCACGCACCGACGTTCTCGCCGCCGACGGCGCCCCTTCACCGCTCGCTCCCTGGACCGGCCCGCACGGCGGGTTCCCGCGGTTCGATGACGTTCGACGTCGCCGCGTTCCAGCCGTCGCTGCTCGCGGCGATGGACCTCCAGCGTGCCGAGATCGCGGCGATCGCGGACGGTCCGGCGCCCCCGTCTTTCGACAACACGATCTTGGCGCTGGAGCGCGCGGGCCAGCCGTTGCGCGGGGGGAGGCGGTGTCGATCTACAGTTCGGATGAAGGCGAGAGTCCAAGCGCGAGAGGCAACGAGCTGGCGCCGGTGTTGGCCGCCTTCGCGACGAGATCGTCCAGAATGCGGCGCTGTTCAGCGCGTCAAGGCGGTCTACGACGCGCGCGGAACGCCGGCTGACGCCGAGCAGCAGCGGCTGGTCAGGTCGTCTACCACAGCTTCGCGCGCCAGGGCGCGGCGCTCGACGCCGCCGACAAGGCGCGCCTGGGCGAGATCAACCAGCAGCTGGCGCGCGCTACACCACGTTCAGCCAGAACGTGCTCGCCGACGAGGAGGAGCAGACGCTGCTGCTCGAGCGCGAGGAGGACCTCGCCGGGCTGCCGGATCGCTGAGCGCCCCGCGGCGCCGAGGCGGCCGACAAGGGCCAGCCGGCAAATGGGTGTTCGCGAACACGCGCTCGTCGATGGAGCCGTTCCTGACCTACTCGACGCGGCGCGATCTGCGCGAGAAGGCTGGCGCATGTGGACGAGCCGCGGCGACAACGCCGGCGCGCACGACAACAACCCGCTGATCACCGAATCTGCGCTGCGCGCCCAGAAGGCGCGCTGCTCGGCCACGAGCCCTACGCGCACTGGATCACCGACGACAACATGGCGAAGACGCCCGACGCGGCGATGGCGCTGATGATGCAGGTCTGGCCGGCCGCCGTCGCCCGCGCGCGCGAGGAGATCGCCGACATGCAGGCCGTCGCCGACGCCGAGGGCGCCGGCTTCAAGATCGCGCCGTGGGACTACCGCTACTACGCCGAGAAGGTGCGCAAGGCGAAGTACGACCTCGACGAAACGAGGTGAAGCCCTACCTGCAGCTCGACCAATGCGCGAGGCCATGTTCTGGGCCGCCGGCCGGCTCTATGGGCTCAAGTTCGCGCAGCTCGACGACGTGCCGGTCTATCACCCCGACGTGAGCGTCTACGAGGTGAGGCGCGACGGCAAGCACGTCGGCCTGTGGTACTTCGATCCCTACGCGCGCGACGGCAAGCTTCGGGCGCGTGGATGAGCGAGTACCGCACCCAGGAGGGGCTGCGCGGCAGCACGCCGATCGTCTCCAACAACGCCAACTTCATGAAGGCGAGCCGGCGAGCCGTGCTGATCTCGTGGGACGACGCGGGGACGCTGTTCCACGAGTTCGGCCACGCGCTGCACGGGCTCAATCGACGTCCCCTATCCTCCTCGCCGGCACCGGGGTCCAGCGCGACTTCGTGGAGTTCCCGAGCCAGCTCAACGAGCACTGGCTGCCGACCCGCGAGCTGCTGGCGCGGTTCGCGCTCCACTACCAGACCGGCGAGCCGATCCCGACCGAGCTGGTCGCCAAGATCGAGCGCGCGCGACCTTCAACCAGGGCTTCAAGACGGTCGAGTACCTGGCGCGGCGATCTACGACATGGAGATCCACATCCGCGCCGTTCACGATCGATCCGGCCGAGTTCGAGCGCGAGCGATGGCCGAGATCGGCTGCCCGCGCAGATCGTGATGCGCCACCGGCCGCCGCAGTTCGGCCACATCTTCTCGGGCGACGGCTACTCCGCGGGCTACTACGCCTATATCTGGGCCGACACGCTGACCGCCGACGCCGCCGAGGCGTTCGCCGAGGCCGGCGGCCTTCTATGCGGCGCGCCAGGCGGCTGCTGGACTCGATCATGAGCGTCGGCAACACCATCCCGCCGGACGAGGCGTTCCGCGCCTTCCGCGGCCGCGACGTCGACACGACGGCGCTGATGCGCGACCGCGGCTTCCCCGTGGCGCGGCGGGCTGAGCCGAGCAGCGCGCGTGCCTACGGGCGGGGAGGCGCTGGTCCGCGCGCTGCGCGCGAACGCGGTGGAGCGCGTGTTCTGCGTGGCGGGCGAAAGTTTCCTCGCCGCGCTGGACGCGCTGCACGATGTGCCGGCCATCCAGATCATCGTGTGCCGGCACGAGGGGCGCGGCAGCCAACATGGCCGAGGCGGACGGCAAGCTGACCGGCCGCCCCGGCATCTGCTTCGTCACCCGCGGGCCGGGCGCCACCCATGCCAGCGTCGGCGTGCATACCGGCTTTCCAGATTTCGACGCCGCTGATTCTGTTCGTCAGGCAGGACGCGCGCGGCATTGTCAGGAACGCGAGGCGTTCCAGGAAATCGACTATCGGCGAGATGTTCGGCCCGATGACCAAATGGGTGGCCGGAATCGACGATCCCGCACCGCGTGCCGGAAACTGGTCGCCCGCGCCTTCCGGACCCCGCGACCTCCGGCCGACCCGGCCCGGTCGTGCTGGCCCTGCCCGAGGACATGCTGCGCGAGGACTGCGCCGACGCCGTGGATATGGCTCCCATAACAGTAACCAGTGCAGGCCAGCCCGTCGGCGGCCGATCTGAAGGAGTTGCGCGCCCGCCTGTCCAAGGCCGAGCGGCCGTTGGTCATTCTGGGCGGCAGCGGCTGGGACGGTCGGGCCTGGAACGACATCGCACGCCTTCATCGAGGCCAACGATTTGCCGGTCACCGCATTCGGGTTCCGCTGTCAGTCATCTGTTCGACAACCAGCATCCCGAATTATGTCGGGCATCTCGTTATCAGTTGTTGCAAATTCGCGCCCGCGTCAAAGCCTATTTCTCGCCGACCTGCTGATCGCCGTCGGACCGCGACTGGGCGAGGCGACGACCGGCGCCTACGCGATGATGGGTTTCGCCGTTCACCCAGCGCCGCCTGATCCATATCCATGCCGGCGCGGAGGAGCTCGGGCGCGTCTATCCAGCCGGCCCTGGCGATCAATGCCGGCATGGCAGAAATCGCGGCGGCGCTGCGTGCGCTCGGGCCGGCGTTTCGAACCCGGCATGGCGCGATTGGCGGGCCCGAGTGCACGATCCGAGTATGAGGAATTCACAGGCGCGGTTCCAAAAACTGTCGATGTTTTGGGACATCGCAGGTCCAGATGGCCGCCATGTCGAACGCCACCTCTACCCCCAGCCGCCCCACCACGCCCGCGTCGTCACCAACGGCGCCGGCAATTTCGCCATCTGGCTTCACCGCTTTTCCAGTACAAACGGCTTGGCACGCAACTGGCGCCGACCGCGGCGCGATGGGCTACGGCCTGCCGGCGGCGATCGCGGCGAAGCTGCGCCCCGTGCGGTCGGTGGTCTGTCGCGGGCGACGGCGACTTCATGATGAGCCGCAGGAGTTGACCACCGCGGAGCACTTCGGCCCGCCCATCTTGTCATCGTGATCAACAACGGGATGTCGGCACGATCCGCATGCACCAGGAACGGGAATACCCCGGCCGCACCATCGCTGGCCGACCGACTTGCGCAACCCCGACTTCGTTGCGCTCGCGCGCGCGTACGGCGCGCACGCCGCGCTGGTCGAGCGCACCGCGGACTTCGCGCCCGCGTTCGCGCAAGCGCAAGCGAGCGGCGTTCCCGCGCTGCTCGAGCTGCGCGTCGACCCCGACATCATCGCGACCCGCGCGACGCTGACCAGCATGGCGGCACGATAGGCCGGCGACAACCGCGAAAGCACGTCAGAAGCGGGATCTCGCCTGCCACAGGCAGCCCGCTGACTGGGTAAGCGGCACCCCATGAGCGATCAACACCCTCTCGACGTTCAAAAACGTTGCGGCCGAAATTGCGATGAGCGGCAACCTGGATGCGTTCGACGGACCTCCTGGACCCCTCCATCGTCGACCACGACCCGGCGCCGGATCAGGGACCTGGTCCGGCCGGTTTCAAGAAGTTCTTCACCGCGCTGCGCACGGCGTTCCCGGATTTGAAAATCACGCCGGCGCACGCGATCGAGACCGGCGACGAGGTCGCGATCGCGTACACGCTCGAGGGCACGCACAACGGGCCCTTCCTGGGAGTTCCGCCCACCGGCACGCGGATCAAAGCGCGTGGTTTGCAGATCGCCCGCTTCGAAAACGGCAAGGCCGTCGAGCGCTGGGGCAGCAGCGACGAGCTCGGCATCCTCAAGCAGATCGGCGCGAAGATCGGTCCGTAGTCAGTCGAACCGGCAGAGCGTACGCACCGCGTCGCCGGCGGCGAGGCGGTCGAACGCCGCGTTGAGGCCGTCGAGCGTCACCGCGCCGCTGACGAGCTTCTCGACCGGTAGCCGGCCCGCGCGCCACAGCCCGATGTAGCGCGGGATGTCGCGCCGCGCGACCGACGAGCCCATGAAGCTGCCGCGGATCGTCTTCTCGCCGACGACCAGCGGGCCGTAGGGCACCGCCACGCTGGCGCCGCCGCGCGACAACCCGACCGCCACGGCCGTGCCGCCGGCGCTCGTCGCCGCGATCGCCCCTTCGAGCGCGGCCGGGTTGCCGGCCGCTTCGATCGCGTAGTCCGCGCCCGGCGCGCCGAGCTGCTCGGCGATCTGCGCCGCGACGTCGCCCGCGGCGGGATCGACCGTCGCCGTCGCGCCCAGCTCGCGCGCCAGCGCGCGCTTCGCCGCGACCGGATCGACCACGATCGTGTGCGTGGCGCCCGCGGCGAGCGCGCCCAGCAGCGCCATCATGCCGACCCCGCCCGCGCCGAATACCGCCACGCTCGTGCCCGGCATCACCCGCGCGACGTTGAACACCGCGCCCAGTCCGGTCAGCGCGGCGCAGCCGAAGAACGACGCGATCTCCAGCGGCGTGTCGGCGGGAACGGGCACCAGCGACTCCTGCGCGCACACCACGCGCTCGCAGAATGCGCTCACGCCAAGGTGGTGATACGCAGGCTCGCCGCCGAGCCGAAAGCGCGTCCCGCCGCCGAGCAGCTCGCCCTTGCCGTTGGCCGCCATCCCGCGCGCGCAGCGCGACGAGTGCCCGGTCAAGCACGGCGTGCAGTGCCCGCACGCCGGCACGAACGCGAACACGACCCGGTCGCCGGTCCGCACCTGCGTCACGTCGGCCCCGGTCTCTTCCACGATCCCGGCCGCTTCGTGGCCGAGCACGAGCGGAAACGGCTTGCGCAGCGTGCCGTCGATGTGCGAGAGGTCGGAGTGGCACAAGCCGGCGGTGACGATGCGCACCACGACCTCGCCGCGTCGCGGCGGCAGCAGTTCCAGCGCTTCGACGGCGAGCGGTCTGCTCGCCGCGTAGGGCGCCGCGGCGTCGGCGTGGTGGAGGACGGCCCCGCGCGCGGTCACGGCGCGACGTACGCCGTCTTGACCATGGTGTAGAACTCGCGCGCGTAGCGGCCTTGCTCGCGCGGCCCGTAGCTCGAGCCCTTGCGCCCGCCGAACGGCACGTGGTAATCGACTCCCGCGGTCGGCAGGTTCACCATCACCATGCCGGCTTGCAGCTCGCGCTTGAAGCGCGCCGCCGCGCGCAGCGAGGTGGTGCAGACGCCGGCCGCGAGCCCGAACGCGGTGTCGTTGGCGACGGCCAGCGCCTCGTCGGCATCCGCGACGCGCACCACCGAGGCCGCCGGTCCGAAGATCTCCTCGCGGTTGATCCGCATCGCGTTGGTCGTCTCCGTCCACAAGATCGGCGCGAGGTAGAAGCCGTCGGTCGCGCGCTGCAACCGCTCGCCGCCGAACGCCAGCTTCGCGCCCTCGCGCTTGGCGACGTCGAGGTACGACAGGTCCTGGGCCAGCTGGCGCTCGTCCACGACCGGGCCGATGTGGGTGCCGTCGGCGAGCGCGTCGTCGACGCGGGTAACGGCGAGCCGATCGACGAGCGCGGCGACGAAGCGGTCGTGGATGGCGTCGGTCACGATCAGCCGGCTGCTGGCCGTGCAGCGCTGGCCGGTGGAGTAGTACGCGCCTTGGACCGCGCAGTTCACCGCGACCTCGAGCTCGGCGTCGTCGAGGATCACCAGCGGGTTCTTGCCGCCCATCTCGAGCTGCAGCTTGGCCATGCGCGCCGCCGCCTGGCGCGCGAGCGCGCGCCCGACCGCGACCGAGCCGGTGAAGCTGATCGCGTCGACGTCGGGAGAGTTCACGAGCGCGTCGCCGACCGTCGCGCCGCTGCCCATCACGAGGTTGAAGACGCCGGGCGGAACGCCGGCCCGGGCGAGGATGTCGGCCAGCGCCCAGGCGCAGCCCGGCACCAGCTCGGCGGGCTTGAAGACGACGCAGTTGCCGTAGGCCAGGGCCGGCGCGATCTTCCAGGCCGGGATCGCGATCGGAAAGTTCCAGGGCGTGATCAGGCCGACCACGCCGACCGGCTCGCGGGTGATCTCGACCTCGATCCCGGGCCGCACCGACGGGATCGCTTCGCCGCCCTGGCGCACCGTCTCGCCGGCGAAGAACTTGAAGATCTGGCCCGCTCGCGCGGCCTCGCCGATGGCCTCGGGCAGCGTCTTGCCTTCCTCGGAGGCGAGCAGGCGGCCGAGCTCGTCCTTGCGGGCCAGGATCTCGCTGCCGGCCCGGTCGAGGATGTCGAAGCGCTGCTGGATGCTCCCGCGCGACCAGGCCGGGAACGCCGCGCGCGCCGCCGCGATCGCCGCGCGCGCCGTGGCCGCGTCGCCGTAGGCGTACTCGCCCACGATCTCCCGGGTGTTGGACGGGTTGACGTTCGGATAGACGGTGCCGCCGTCGTCCCAGGCGCCGCCGACGTAGTTCGCGTGGATCATACCGTTGACCGCGTTGGCCGTTCTCCGGCCCGTCCCATGCCGCCGGGCGCGGGACAGGTGATGGGCCCGCCGCCGCATATACAGGCAGGTACCGAGCCGGTCGGCTCTCTCCACGCGAACCACGAACGTGCTTAGGGGGACAGACACGATGGCCGATTCCAAGCATGCCTCTTTTCGTCTGGCGCGGCGGCTGCTGGCGGGCGGGACCGCGCTGGCCGCCCTGCTGAGCCTGACGGTCGCGAGCCGCGCTCCCGCGGCCGAGCCGCCGATCAAGATCGGCGTCATCGGCGAGGCCTCGTCGGTGGCGGGCGCATCGATCACCAAGGCCGCGCAGATGGCGGCCGACGACGTCAACGCCCACGGCGGCGTGAACGGGCGCCAGATCGAGGTGGTCATCTACGACGACCACTCGTCGGCCGCCGACGCGGTGCGCGCGTTCCAGCGCGCCGTCACCGAGGACAAAGTCTCGGCCGTCGTCGCCAGCTACATCAGTGAGGTGGCGCTGGCGATCGAGCCGTGGGCGGCCCGCATGAAGATGCCGTTCATCACCCCGGGCGCGGCGAGCACCGAAATCTCCAAGCACGTCCACGACGACTACGACCACAACAAGTACACGTTCCACGGCTGGATGACCTCGGCGTTCATCGCCCAGTCGGTGTGCGACTTCGAGCGCGACATGCTGGTGCGCGAGCTGCACATGAAGACGACCGTGGTGATGAGCGAGGACGCGGCCTGGACCACCCCGCTCGACGAGCGCTACCTGGAGTGCCTGCCCAAGGCCGGGCTCAAGGTGCTCGACCACGTCCGCTTCAACCCCGACACGACCGACTTCACCCCGATCTTCAACAAGATCGAGAGCGCCGGCGAGCACCCCGACCTGATCACCACCGGCATCAGCCACGTCGGCGTGCAGCCGACCGTGCAGTGGCACGACCAGCGGGTGCCGATCCCGATGGCCGGGCAGAGCTCGCAAGCCACCACCAGCACCTTCTGGAAGGACACCAACGGCGCCGCCGAGGGGGTGATCACCGCCACCGCCGCCGCGCCGGGCGTCGCGATCACGCCGACCACGATCTCGTTCACCGAGGCCTACGTCAAGCGCTTCGGCGCCTCGCCCTCGTACGACGGCTACACGACCTACGACGACATCCACATCTTCGCCGACGCGATCAAGAGCGCGGGCGGGACCGACCCCGACAAGATGGTCGCCGCGATGGAGAAGACCAACTACGTGGGCACGCTGGGCCGGGTGCAGTTCTACGGCCGCAGCGAGCAGTACACGCACGCGCTCAAGTACGGCCCCGGGCTGGTCACCGGCGTGGTGATCCAGTGGCAGAACGGCAAGCAGGTCACGGTCTGGCCGCACCAGTACGCGAACGGGAAGCTGACCTTCCCCTCGGCCATCAAGCTGCCGCATTAGGCGCGCGGCGAGGTGACCGCGCTTCAGATCCTCGTCGACGGTTTCGCGATCAGCGCGCTGTACGGTCTGGCGGCGGTCGGCTTCACCCTGATGTTCGGCGTGTCGGGCGTGCTCAACCTCGCTCACGGCGGCATCATGGTGGTCGCCGGGCTGATCGGCTGGTGGGCGGCCGGCGAGCTGCACCTGGGCGTGTACGCCGGCACGGTGGTCGGCGTCGCGGCCGGGCTGGTGACGGCGTACCTGACGTACTTTTTGGTCGTGCGCCCGATCCAGCGCTCGGCCCGGATCGCGCCCGAGGAAAAAGAGATCTTCGTGCTGACCGGCACGCTGCTGTTCGGGATCATGATCCAGACCGGCCTGGCGTACCTGTTCAGCGACAACCCGGTGACGATGCGCCCGCTGATCGCGGGCGTCGTCGACGTGCTCGGGGTGCGGACGCCGCGCAACGAGATCATGATCGCGTGCCTGTGCTGGATCGTGATCGGGCTGCTGTGGCTGCTGATCAACCGCACGCGGGCCGGCAAGTCGATGCTCGCCGCGTCGATCAACCCGCGCGGGTTGACCCTGCTGGGCTTCGAGCTGTCGCGCATCTACCTGCTCGTGTGGAGCATCTACGGGGTGCTGGCGGGCATGGCCGGCGTGCTGCTGGCGTCGTTCCTGGGCGTCAGCACGAACAACGCCGGGCAGCTCACCGCGAGCGCGTTCTCGATCGTCGTGCTGGGCGGCCTGGGCAGCGTGTCGGGCTCGCTGCTCGCGGCGTACGTCGTCGGCTACCTCGAGACGCTCACCGCGTACCTGATCTCACCGACGCTGCGCCCGATCCCGGCCCTGGTGCTGCTGGTGCTGGTGGTCTACGTGCGGCCGCAGGGCTTGCTGGGCCGGCGCTGACGCGGATGGCGAGCTCGTTCCAACCGCGCCTGCTGGCATTCGCGGCGCTGTTCGCGCTGGTCGCCGCCGTCCTGCCGCTGTGGCTGTCGGCGTACGTGCTCGGCGTGCTCACCGTGGCGTACTACTACGGCGTGTTCTCGATGGCGTGGGACCTGCTGTTCGGCTTTGCCGGCGAGGTGAACTTCGGCCCGACCTTCCTGATCGGCTTGGGCGCCTACACCGCCGCGCTGCTCGACAACCAGCACCACCTGCCGATCCCGCTGTGCGTCGCCGCGGGCGCGCTCGTGGCGCTGATCGGCGGGCTGCTGCTGGCGCTGCCGGCGCTGCGGCTGCGCGGGCCGTACTTCGGCCTGGTGACGTTGGTCGCGGTGCTGCTGCTGCAGAACGCGGTCGTGATCTTCGCGAAGTTCACCGGCGGCGAGATCGGGATGACGGTGCCCGACGTGATCTCGGTCGACGCGCGGGCGAACTACTGGGTCGCGCTGCTCTTCCTGATCGTCTGCGCGGTGCTGCTGTTCGGGCTCTCGCGCTCGGCGATCGGCTTGATCCTGCAGGCCAGCGGGCAGGACGCGATCGAGGCGGGCGCGCTCGGGTTCAACGTCACCAAGCACAAGCTGGCCGCGTTCTGCGTCAGCGCGATCTTCTCCGGGACGGCCGGCGCGATGCTGATCTTCTATTCCGGCACGGCCTCGGTGGGAACGGTGGTCGACATCGCGATCGGGGTGCAGATCATCATCGGCGCGGTGCTCGGCGGCCGGCGCACCATCCTGGGCGCGGCGGCCGGCGCGATTCTGCTCGTCGTGGCGAGCGAGGCGCTGCGCCCGCTGGGCCAGCTCAACACGTTCGTCGTCGCCGCGATCGCGCTGGCGGTGATCCTGTTCTTCCCCGACGGCCTGCTCGGGCACGTGCTGCGCCCGCGGGAGAACGCGTGAGCGGCGCGGTCCGGCTGGCGGTGCGCGGCCTCACCAAGCGCTTCGGCGGGCTGGTGGCGGTCAACGACATCGGCTTCGAGCTGCGCGGCGGCGAGATCCTCGGCTTGATCGGCCCCAACGGCTCGGGCAAGTCGACGGTGATGAAGCTCGTGATGGGCATCGAGCGGCCCGACGCCGGCTCGGTCGCGCTCGAAGGGGTCGAGGTGGCCGGCTGGCCTTCGTACCGGATCGCGCGGGCCGGGGTCGGCATCGTGTTCCAGCACTCGCGCCCGCTGCACCGCCAGACGGTGCTCGAGAACATCAAGCTCGCGCTGCTGCCCGACTCGCTGCTGCGGCTGGTCGCCGCGCCCGGCATCGACGACCGCGCGCGCGAGATCGCGCGGCGCGTCGGCCTGGGAGAGGTGATGCACCGCCACCCCGCGACGCTGCCGTTCGCCGACCTGCGCCGGATGGAGATGGCCAAGGCGATCGCGCGCGACCCGAAGGTCGTGCTGATCGACGAGCCGTTCGCCGGGCTGACCGTGGGCGAGGTCGCCGCGTTCTCCGAACTGATCCGCGGCCTGCGCGACGAGGGCCGCGCGGTGCTGCTCGTCGACCACAACGTCAAGAGCGTCGCGGCGCTGGTCGACCGCGTGCTGGCCATGTACCTGGGCGAGCGAGTCGCCGAGGGCAGTGCGGCCGAGGTGATGCGCAACGAGACGGTTCGGCGCGTCTACCTCGGCGGCACGATTCGAAGCGGTGGAGCGCAACGGCGGCGCGGCCACGGCCAAGCCGCCCCTGCTGCGCCTGAACGACGTCAGCGTGTTCTACGGCAAAGCGCAAGCCCTCGACAAGGTGAACGTCGAGGTGCGCGAGGGCGAGTTCGTCTCGATCGTCGGCTTGAACGGCGCCGGCAAGACGACGCTCTTCAACGCGATCTCGGGGCTCGTGCCGTACGGCGGCACGATCCGTTTGGGCGAGCGCGCGCTAGCCGGCATGACGCCGGGCGCGATCGCGCGCGGCGGCGTCGTGCAGTGCCCCGAGTCGCGCGAGCTGTTCGGCGACATGACGGTGTTCGAGAACCTCGACTTGGGCGGTCAGCACGTCCCCGACGACGAGCGCGCGCGCCAGCTGGCCTGGCTGTTCGAGCTGTTCCCGATCCTGGAGTCGCGCCGCAGCCAGGTCGCGCGCACGCTGTCGGGCGGCGAGCAGCAGATGCTCGCCATCGCGCGCGCGCTGATGATGCAGCCCACGCTGCTGGTGCTCGACGAGCCGACGCTCGGCCTGGCGCCGGTGATCCTCGAGCAGCTCTCCAAAGCGCTCGAGCGGCTGCGCGCCGGGACGCGGATCACGATCCTGCTGGGCGAGCAGAACGTCACCTTCGCGCTCCCCCACGCCGACCGCGTCTACCTGCTCGAGCACGCCCGCATCACGTGGGAGGGCGACGCGCCCCGCTTCGCCGCGGAGATGGGCGCCGGCTACCTCTGATAACGTTGCCGCATCGGACGCTGACGGGCCGAGTGAGACGCGCTCACCCGGCCCAGGCGGCTCAGCGGATCAGCTGGGCGTACGGGACGTCGTTGAGCGACCAGAGCGAGTGGCCGTCGGGACCGACGGTCAGCGCGCTGAAGCCGGTCGTGTACCCCGCGGTCCGGTAGTCGGCGACCACCGTCGCGGCGCCCGCCGACGCGCCGCTCGCGACGATGCGGAACAGGGGTCCCGAGCAGCCCAGGTACATCGCGTCGTCGGGGCCGCGCACGAACGAGGTGCACGAGCTGGCATAGGCCGGGAGCGGGAACTCCTTGTAGGTGCCGTCGGGCGACACGCGCGCGACCGTCAGACCGGAGCCTTTCATCCACACCGAGCCGTCCGGCCCGGCGCCGATGAGCGTGCCGCCGTGGCCCGGGTACTCGGTCACGACGCCGCTCGGCGTGACCTTGCCGACCGCGTCGTGGCAGATGTACCACATGTTGCCGTCGGAGGCGAGGGTGAGCGTGGGGCAGTCGTTGCCCGTGCGCGCGCCGGGCAGCGGGTACACCGTCAACCCGCCCGCGGGCGTGAAGACGCGCATCGAGTCGCCGGAGATGCCCCACATCCGGCCGTCCGAGCCGGCCGCCAGCCGGTTGACGTAGCCGACGCGGCTCGGCACGCGCGAGTCGATCTTTTGCAGCGTCCCGTCGAGCTTCATCGCGTAGATGTTGCTGGTGTCGTCGAAGGTCACGATCCACAGGCGGTCGTCCACCCCGCGCACCAGGTTGCCCGGGCGAATCGTGTTGGTGAAGCCCGGCGGCATGAACGCGTAGCCCGCGCCGAGGACTTTCGCGACCGGGTCGAGCGGCCGGATCGCCTGCGTGCGCTGGTCGGCCAGCCAGAGCCGGTTGTCGCTCCCGAGCGTCATCTGGCCGTCGTAGAACTCGCCGCCGGCCGGGAAGCCGTCGGCGACCTTGGTGATGCTCGCCGGGTTGCCCAGGAACGCGCCCGACACCGGGCTGGGCGTGGCGCTCGGAACGGCGCTCGGCGTCGCGCTCGGCGCGACGGACGGCGCGCTGGACGGGGCGGTGGACGGAGCCGTGCTGGGGGCCGGTGACGGCGCGGCGCCGGTTTCGAGGTAGATCACGAACACGTACGGCTTGCCGGCTTGCAGCGTGGGCGCGCTCGCGGTCGAGCTGAGCGTGGCGCCATTCGCGCCGAACGCGACGTCGAGCTGGTAGACCGGCTGCGCCGTCGAGCCGTCGAGGAACGCTTCGTGCAAGCTCGTCCCGGCCGGCACGGTGGAGGTGGGGAACGTCGCGCTGAGCTGCGGGAACGCGCTCAGCGCGATCGTCGCCGAGGGGATCCAGGTGAAGTACACGAGCGTCGTGCGGGTCACCGCCTGGGTGCGGCGATTGCGGCCTTGCAGCGCGACGATTCCGCCCGGCGGCGTGGTCGACGCGCTGACCGCGATCGTCGCGCCGGCGGGCGGGTTCACCGCGCCGAACGTGACCGTGGCGGTCGCGCCGTTGAGCGCCGGCAGCGCCGCGGTGGCGGGCGCCGCGGAAACCGCCAAGGTCGTCGTCGTGCTGCCCGCCGGCGTCGGCGAAGCGGTCGGGACCGCCGTCGCGACCGGAGCGGGAAGGGTGGCCGGGACGGTGGACTGCGTCCCGCCGCACGCGCTGAGGGCGCCGAGGCAGAGCAATCCGAGCGCCAAGGGACGCAGGGCAAACATAAAAAGGGAATCCTTTGCGGGTGGTCCCCCTGCCGCAATCGTCGCAGCGGGACCACCCTACCCTAGCCCCCGGCTCTCAAATCAGTCTCAATCCCTCCGGTCAGTGCTTCGCGGTGCCCGGCTCGGCCATGCCGCGATGGAACTCGCCCTTGACGGTTTCCGGCATGACGCCGATGACGGCGGCCTGGGCCTTCGTCTTGAGCGAACCGGCGACGACGTGGTCCTTGCCGGCCATCAGCGCCTCGTAGCCCTGCCGCGCGACCTGCGCCGGATCGTCCTTCTTCGCGGTGCCGACCTTCGTGTCGTCCATGTCGGCGCGGTGGAAGAAGTTGGTGTCGGTCGGGCCCGGCATGAGCGAGGTGACGGTGACGCCGCTGTCCTTGAGCTCGTTGCGCAGCGCCTCGGCGAACGAGTGGACGAACGCCTTGGACGCGCCGTAGACCGCTTCGAACGGGTCGGGCATCATCGCCGCGATCGAGGCGGTGAACAGGATGCGGCCGCGCCCGCGCGCGCTCATGTCGCGCACGACGTGCTTGGCGAGCTGCACCGTGGAGCGGACGTTGAGATCGATCAGGCGCAGTTCGGCCTGCAGGTCGGTGTCGCGGAACGCGCCGCCGACGCCGACGCCCGCGTTGATCGCGATCGCGTCGATGCCGTTGGGCCGGGCCGCGAGCGAAGCGGCCAACTGCTCGACGCCCTCGTACGTGGCGAGATCGGTTTGCACGGTCTCGACCGTGCTGCCCATGGCTTCGAGCTCGCGCGCGGCGCTCGCCAGGCCGGCGTCTTCAGCGGCGACGATCAGGTCGAAGCCGTTTTCGGCGAACTGCTTGGCCAGCTCGAGGCCGATGCCGCTCGACGCGCCGGTGACGACCGCGAGAGGCTTTGCGGAAGTGCTGCTTTGGTTGTCCATCGTGGATTCGGTGTTCCCGTTGCCGAGTGGCGGCAGTCCCCGCAAGAAGGGGGATTGCGCGGCGCTACGGCGCCGCTTTGAGCGCCTCCGCGCAGTTCGGCGCCGCGGCCGTGCCGGCGAAGCGCGCGTCGATCCACGGTCGCACGGTGTCCGGCGAGGCGGGCAGCAGTCCGTTGTGGCTCGCGCCCGCGACCGGGCGGTACGTCACGTTCGCGTGCGCGGCGCACAGCTCGCGGTCGAGCAGGTCGGTCGCGGCGGGAGCGACGGTTTGGTCGGCCGACCCTTGGAGCAGCAAGACGGGTCCTGCATAGGGCAGCGCGGCGGGGTCGTTCGCCGCCGCGCTGCGGAACAGCGGCGCGAAGTCCGCGCCGGCGCGGAACGCCGTCGCGGGCGCGAGCCCGGCCCACGAGTCGCCGCGCACCAGGTCGACGACGCACCCGTTCGCGAGCTGCGCCTGGAACGGCGCGGTCGCGTCCGCGAGCAGGCGCTCGGGCCGGACGGCCGGATCGACCGCCCCGTAGCCGCGAATCAGCAGGCCGGCGAAGCCGAAGCCCGGGTTGGGCTGGGCCTGGCGCGTCAGCCCGCGCAGCCACAGTTCGAGGTGCGAGGCGGGCGCCAGCGCGACGCTGCCGAGCAGCGTGAGCTCCGGCGCCCACGCCGGCCCGAGCGAGCCGGCGAAGAGCGCCGAGTGGCCGCCTTGCGAGTGGCCCATCACGACGTAGCGCGAGCCCAGGCTCGGCTCGAGCGCGCGCGCCGCGCGCACCATGTCGACCACGTCGCGTCCCTCCGCCACGCCGACGAGATACGGGTGCACGCCCGGCGTGCCTTGGCCCTCGTAATCGGTCTGCACGACCGCGTACCCGCGCGCGACGTAGCCGTCGAGCAGCTCGTCGACCGGGCCGAGGTACCAGTGCTCGGGTCCGCTCCGCTCGTCGAGCGAGGGCGTGCACTGCGGGCCGTCACCGGTCGTGCCGTGCGCCCAGCTGATCACCGGCCAGCCGCCCGCCGGCGGCGTGCCGGGCGGGATCGCGACCGTGCCCGAGACGGCGACGTCGTTCCCGCCCACCGCGGTGGTGTGGTAGAGCACGAGCACGTTGCGGGCCGCGTGGGGCAAGGCCGCCGCGCCGCTCAGCGGCCGCGACCAGATCACGCTTCCCGGCTTACCGGCCGGCAACGGGGCGGGCGGCGCGTAGAACGCCCGACCCGCGGGCGCGTCGGCCGCCGCGGCCCTCGCGCTCGGAACTGCTCCGCTCGCCACGACGGCGAGGGCGACGACGAACGCGATGGTGGAATGGCGCATCGGCACCGGTTTGCCGTCCGGCGCACGGTCCCATGCCGCCGCGCGGGCCGTGCCGCCGAGCCGCGCTACGTTTCGGCGCCGCGCCGCGCCGCGGCGAAGCCGAGAAACGCTTCGTACAGGGTCTTGGTGCTGCTCGGCAGCGTGCGGTAGTAGTAGTCGGCGGAGATCATCGGCATGTCGGCGGCGGGGACGACCGTGCGCCGCTCGCGCGCGAACGCGGCCAGCGCGGCGGCGACGGGCTTCTCGCTTCCATCGCTGCGCACGATCCCGAAGGAGAGCTCGTGCGGCGCGCGATCGAAGGGCGGCTCGTCGCGCAGCGCGTCCGCGTAGTCGGCCCAGCACCACCAGTACGCGCCGAGCCGGCCGTCGGCGTGCAGCCGCTCGAGCACCTGCGTGCAGTACGCCGCGATCTCGTCCTCGCTCAGGCACGCGTACGACGCGAGCTCCGGGTCGTCCGGTGAGATGGTGGGATTGGGCGGTTCGTCGGGCAGCGCGACGCGCTCGTAGGGCGAGCGCTTTCCGGGCGGGCACGTCGGGTTCCCGAACTCGCTGAACAGCACCGGCTGGAACGAGAACGCCGCGGCGAGCATGGCGAGAAACGGCACCACTTCGGGATCGAGCCGGCTGCGCGCGAAGCCGCTGTAGACGCTGTAGCCGTGCATCGTCGCGAACGCCAGCGGCGCGCACAGCGAAGCGAGACGAAGATTGCGGTCCCGGGTGAGGTCTTCGCCGTGCGTGCCCGCCGTGACCGGCAGCGCCGACGAATCGCGCAGCGCCGCGCTCAGCCGGCGGCTCCACTCGGCAGCATCGTACGGCGTCGCCGGCTCGCGCAGGTTGCTGAACTCGTTGCCCAGATCCCAGGCGACCACCGCGGGGTGCGCGCGCAGCCGCTCGCCGACGGCGCGCGCGAACAGCAGCTGCGCGTCGAGCAGCGGGCCGGTATACATGTCGCCGATCCCGTACGGCGACTCGGCGTCGCCCGCGATCGTGCGGAAGCGCCCGTGCGGCGTGCGCGGATCGAGCGCCCACGCGGGCAGCCAGTTGACCCCGCTCATGTGACCGCAGAACAGGGTCGGCATCGCGCGCAGCCCGGCCTCGGCGGCGAGCTCGACCACCGTTTCGAGCCGCTGCAGCATGAGCGGGTCCATCACGCCGGGCTGCGGCTGAAAATCGTCCCAGCGCAAGAAGAAGCGCACCGCGTCCAAGCCCAGCCCCGCGATGCGCGCGAAGTCCTCGCGCACCTCGCCCGGATCGAAGCGCCGCCACATCGCCATCGCGCTGCGCCGCGGCCAGTAGTTGACGCCCAGCGAGAATCGCACCGCCGGGACGCTACTCGCCCGGCGGCTGGTTCGGCGGCTCGGCGGGAACCGGCAGCGGTGCGAGGGTCGGCTTCGTGCGCAGACAGCGCACCAGTTCCTCGACGTGCGGCAGCATGCCCAGCGTCCCGCACACCGTCAGGATCGCGAGCATGCGCGGCAGCGGCAGCGCCGGTGGCCGCAGGCGCAAGCGCCAGCGCGGCTTCTCCGGACCCAGCCCGAACAGCGCGCGCGCCTGCTCGGGGTTGCCGAGCGCCGCGATCACGACCGTGACGAACGGCAGCACTTCGAGGAAGCTGTGCGTGTGCTGTTCGCGCGGCGGAATCGGGCGGCGCGGCGCGGCGTAGGCGACGTCCCAGATCGTGGTGGCCTCGTGCAGCAGCGCCGCGCCCAGGATCGCTCCGATCGCGCCCGCGTCGAGTTCGAGGAACAGCCCCATGGTGATCGCGATCCCGCCCTGGGCGCCCATCAGCACGTGCGTCAGCGACTCGTGCGCGCCGGCGGTGCGCTCGATCTTGGTCTGGCGGTGCCAGTACCAGTCGAGCAGGCTCGGGACCACCCAGGCCGGCAGCAGCACGTGGGTCATGAAGCTGCGCGCGAGGGCATCCACGTCACGCGGCGGCGGTCGATCGTGCGGCGATTCCATGCGGCCCTCGTTCCCATTCGGCCGTCGCGCGCGCGGCCGGCGGAGAAGGGTGTTCCTGCTCGGAATGGGCGCAAGATTTTTACGTATCGGGTGTTAGGAATTGGGACTTTAGTCCTATAAGGTGTGAGGACCGACACGGAAGGCGCCCGCCTCGTCGGTTAGGACTCTATCGGGCGCCACCTTCAACGGGCGTCCAGCCGGTGAGCAGCCGGCCGGCGAGCTTCTCTTGCTCCGGGTGTCGTGGGCTCTCGGGTTCTCCAGGCGGGGAACCCGCCGTTTCCGCTCAAGGGCCAAGATGAAACGAATCCTCCGATCGGCCGCCGTCGCGGCCCTCTTCGCACTGAGCGCGTGCGGCGGGTCGAACTCCGCCGCCCCCGCGCTCGGGCCCGGCTCCGCGCTTCCGGCCGGCGCCGGCTCGTCCACCGACTTCACGGCACGTCTGCCGCAGAACTCGCTGGGCGGCATCCCCTGCTTCTCGCTGAGCATCGCGCTCTTCGACGCGCCGCTGACGTTCAGCGCCAGCGACCACATCAATCTGGCCATGCTGGGCGTGAACCTCGTCGGCAACGACGGCGTCTCGCACCCCATGTTCATGCTCCCCAAGCCGGTCGTCGTCGATCTGCTGACCCTCAAGAAAGCCGCGCAGCTGTACCAGACCAAGGTCGCGGCGGGCTCCTACCGCGCGGTGGAGTTCATCGTCCTGCCGGCGGCGAGCAGCGTGGTGGTCGGCGGCGCCACCTATCCGGTCCGCTTCGGCAGCGGCGCGGTCGGCTCGCCGATTCCGCTCGCGCTCGACTCGCCGGTGAGCATCGTCGGCGCGAACAACGCCAAGGTCACCGTCGACGTCGACTTCAACGCGCTCGAATCGGTCTCGCTCTCGAACGGCGTGGCGCAGATCGACCCGCACTTCGCCGTCAGCACCGACGCGTCGCAGGTTCACGGCAAGGTGCACAACGACAGCGGCAAGCCGGTCGCCGGCGCCACGATCCTGGTTGCGGACGCGAAGGGCAACGTCGTCAACAGCCTCCATCACCGACAAGGACGGCTCGTTCGTCGTTCACGCACTCGCAGCCGGCGCGTACACGGTCGCCATTCGGAACGCGTACACGTCCAGCTCGGGCGTGAGCGTGAACGCGACGGGCGCGACTTCGACCGCCCCGCGCACGGCCCAAGTTCAGCTCGCGGCCGGTGTCGATCTCGACCTCGGCACGCTGGCGGATTGAGCCGCATGCTGGTTTCGGCCGACACGGGAACCGTCGCGTCGTCACTTCGGCAAGCGCGTCTCGCTCTGCGCTCGGCGTGGTACGACGCCGCGCTCGAGCTGCTCGACGGGTGCGAGGACTGGCCCACCGCAGCGGCGGAGGAAGCCGTGGTCCTCAAAGGTGAGACCCTGGGCCGCCGCGATCCGGTCGGCGCGCTCGAATGGCTCACCGGTCTGGACGACGTCGTCGCGACGCCGGCCGGCCGGTTCGCGTACGAGCTCGCCCTGGGCAAGGCGTATGCGAACGTGCGCGACCTGCGCTCGGCGGACTCGCGTTACGACGCGGCAGCCGGCTTGGCGCACCACGTTCCGGCCGGCGCGGCGGCGCTGGCCTACCACCGCGCTCGCGTGCGCTGGATGCGGCGCGAGTTCGATCCGCACGCGGCGGACATCGCGCTCGCCGTCGCCCACCCCGATCCGAACCTCGCCGCGGCGGCGTTCGCGGTCCGGGGCTGGCATCACGGGAGCCTGGGCGACTTCAGCGCCCAGAAGGCGGACTTCCGCCGGGTGCTCGCGTACGCCGACGCGCCGACCGAAGAGCCGGTCGACGTGGCGACGCTGGCCGTGACCTGCCACTCGTTCGCGCGGGTCGCATTCGAGACGGCCGACGCCGAGGCCGTGGCCGAGGTACGGCGCGCGTACGCCCGGATCAACTGGACCGCCGACGTCGAGGTCGACCGGTTCCAGACCATGCGGGTGTTCGGCTGGGACTCGTTCATGCGGGGCGAGTCGGGTCAAGCGCAGTGGGCGTTCAAGGACGCCCGGGCGATGGCGCCCTCGCTCGCCTGGCGGGTCATGGCGCACCTCGACCGGGCGTTCGTGGCGCGCATCGCGCGCAACGAAGCCTGGGCGGTGGAGGAGCTCGCCGAGGCCGACCGCTTGGCGTGCGACGTGCGCTGGGAGTCGACTCAAGGCGAGGAACGCCTCGCCCTGGTGACGCTGGCGGTCTTGCACACCGCCACCAACGCCAAGCGCGCGCAGCGCTACGCCGCGATGTTCTCGCAGCTCGGCGTGGAGAACCTCAACCCGACCCTGGCCCTCTCGGCCGACCGGCGCGCCCACGGGTTCGCCCAGTACGCGCAGGGCCGCATCGACCAGACCCTCGGCCGGCGCGAAGCGGCGGCCGCGAGCTTGTCGCAGGCGTACGCGCTCTTCGACGGCTTGGACTACCACTACCAGGCGGCGATGGCGGCTTCGGGGCTGGCCGAAGTCACCGGGGACATGGCCTGGCGCGACGCCGCCGTGCGGCACGCGGGGGCCTATCCGGGCTGTCCGCTGGCCGCGATGGTCGACGAGGCGCTGCGGGCCGAGGACGCGCTGCCGCGGGAACTGACCCCGCTGCAGCGCCAGATGGTGCGCGCCATGTGGAGCGGAGCCGACACGGCCGAGCTCTCGCGGCGGTTCAGCCGCAGCGCCTACACCGTCGAGCGGCAGGTGGCCGCGATCTACGCCGCGTTCGGCGTCGCATCGCGGGCCCAGCTGCTCGACCACGCCCGCTCGCGCGGCGTGGCGTGACCCCTGGGCGGCGTTGGGCTCACCTCGGTGGGCCGAACGCCGCCTTTACCTTCGCCGGCTCAGCGCCGCTGGGTGTGGGACCGAACTAGACATGATGGAGCTCCGGACGTGATCGTCTCTCTGCTCGCGCTGCTCGCGCTCGTCGCCGCCGCGAGCATCGCCTTCGCCGTGCGCATGCGCGCGCGCTCGCTGCGCGCCGACACCGCCGCCGAGAACGCGCGCCGCGCCGCGGCCGATGCTCAGGAACGGCGCTTCAACATCCTCGAGGCGGTCGCCGACGGCATCTACATCGTCGACGAGGAGCTCGTCGTGACGCACGTCAACGAGGAGGCGGAACGCCTGCTGGGCGGCACCGCCGACGCGCTGATCGGGCAGCGGCTGGACCGCGTGGTCGACCCGCTCGCCTCCGAGCTCGTGCCCGACATCACGCTCGCGCGGCGCGACGGCGCGGTCGTCGAGCAGACCTACGTCTTCCCGGCCGCGGAGCGCTGGGTCGAGATCCGCATCAAGCCCGCCGCCACCGAAACCTTGGTCCACCTGCGCGACGTCACCGCCCGCACGCGCGCCGACACGCGCCTGCGCGAGAGCGAGCAGCGCCTCCAGCTCGTGACCCAGAACGTCGACGCGGTGCTCTGGACCGCCGGGCGCGACGCGCGCTTTTCGGCCGTCGCGGGCGGCGCGCTCGACGACCTCGGCCTGGACGCCCAGGAGCTGATCGACGAGTCCTGCGATCGGCTCCTGGCGCGCAGTTTTCTCGACGAGGCCTTCGCGGGCAACGCGGTCCGCACCGAGTCGGCCTTGGGCGAGCGCTGGCTGCGCCACCACGTCGAGCCGCTGCGCGACCTGCGCCGGGGCGACGTCCAGGGCGCGGTCGGCGTGTCCATCGACATCACCGAGCTCAAGCGCGCCGAGCAGCGCCTGTTCGACAGCGCGCACCACGACCGCCTGACCGGGCTCCCCAACCGGCTCGCGCTCGAGCAGACCCTGGCCGACGCGATCGCCGGCGCCAACCGCAACGACCGCCGCTTCGCGGTGCTGTTCGTCGATCTCGACCGCTTCAAGACGATCAACGACACGCTCGGCCACGACGTCGGCGACGAGGTCCTGCGCCGCATCGCCGACCGCTTGAAGGAAGCCGTCCGCACCGGCGACGTGGTGGCCCGGCCGGGCGGCGACGAGTTCATCATCCTGCTGCCGCGGATCGCGGGCACGGGCGACATCGACATCGTGGCGCAGCGTTTGGTGCGGCTCGTCGGCCAGGCGGTCGACGTCGCGGGCACCGAGCTGTTCCTGGGCGCGAGCGTGGGCGTCGCGATCTACCCCGACCACGGGCGCGACGCGCGCACGCTGGTCTCGCACGCCGACGCCGCGATGTACCGCGCCAAACGGGCCGGCGGCAACGTCCACGCGTACTTCGAGGAATCCATGAAGCGCGAAGCCTCCGAGCGGCTCGCGATGGAGACCGACCTGCGCCACGCGCTCGACCGGGGCGAGTTCCACGTCCTCTACCAGCCGATCGTCGACGTCGGCTCGGAGCGCGTCACCGGCTGCGAGGCGCTGGTGCGCTGGCGCCACCCGATCCGCGGGCTGGTCATGCCCGACAGCTTCATCCCGCTGGCCGAGGAGACGGGGACGATCATCGAGCTGGACCGCTGGGTGCTCGCGCAGGCTTGCGAGATGGCCGCCGCCATGCGCGTTCACGCGCCGGACTTCCACATGTCGGTCAACGCCTCGACCCGCGACCTGCGCGAGCGCGACCTGCCCGACGCGATCGCCGCGGTGCTGGGCGAGTGCGGGCTCGACCCGAGCGCGCTGACGATCGAGGTGACCGAGCACGTCGTGCTCGACGGCACCGTGCTGCCGGTGATCGAGCGCATCGCCGCGCTCGGCGTGCAGGTCGCGATCGACGACTTCGGCGTCGGCAACAGCTGCCTGTCGTACCTCAAGCGGCTGCCGATCACCGCGCTCAAGATCGACCGCTCGTTCATCAGCAACTTGGCCGAGGACAAGCAGGATCAGGCCATCGTCCGCTCGATCGTCGCGGTCGCCAACGCGCTCGAGCTGCGGATCACCGCCGAGGGCTTGGAGACCGACGCCCAGGTCGCGTTCATCGCCTCGCTGGGCTGCGAGCAGGGCCAGGGCTACCGCTTCGCCGTGCCGCTCCCGCGCGAGCAGCTCGAAGCGATGCTGGTCGGTCAAGCCCCGGCACTGCCCGCGGGAGGCTAGGCTTCGGCGCCCAGCCCCGTGTTCGCGCGCACCGTGAGCTCGTCGAAGGTCGCCTCGGCCTGCGGGTCGCGGGTCACCAGGGCCGCGATGACCGCGGCCAGGAAGCCCAGGGGCACCGAGACGATCGCCGGGTTGTCGAGCGGGAAGAGCGCGGGCGCCTGGATGATGTGGCGCACCACGACCGTCGGCGCGTCGACGCCCATGACGGCCGGGCTGATGACGATCAGCACCAGCGACGAGATCAGGCCGACCAGCATCCCGACGATGGTGCCGGTGGTGTTGAAGCGGCGCCAGAACAGGGTCAGCACGATCGCCGGCACGTTCGCGCTGGCCGCGACCGCGAAGGCCAGGCCGACCAGGAACGCGACGTTGAGCGTCTTGAGCGCCACCGCCAGCACGATCGAGAGCAGGCCGATCACGGCGGCCGCGATGCGCGCGACGCGGACCTCCTCGCCGGGCTTGGATTCTCGCCCGTTCTGCACGATGTTGAACCAGATGTCGTGCGCGAAGGCCGACGACGAGGCGATGGTGAGCCCGGCGACGACCGCCAGGATCGTCGCGAACGCCACCGCGGCGATGAACGACAGGAACAGGTCGCCGCCGAGCTGGCCGGCCAGCAGCGGCGCGGCCAGGTTGTTGTTGGGCGCCGGCACGATGTAGCCGGTGCTGGCGAGCTGCTCGTTGAGCTTCGTCGCCTCGGCCGGGTGCGCGGCGATGAACGCCGCCGCCTTGGCCCCGCTGACGTGCACCCCGATGTTGGCCTTGCCGACCAGCGTCGCGGCGCCGAAGCCCAGGAAGGTGGTCATGATGTAGAAGATCCCGATCAGGACCGTCGCGAAGACGACCGAGGTGCGCGCGGCCTTGGCGGTGGGGACGGTGTAGAAGCGCACCAGGATGTGCGGCAGGCCGGCCGTTCCGAGCACCAGCGCGATGCCCAGCGAGATGAAGCCCAGCGCGCCCCACTTGCCGTTGTAGAGCAGGCCCGGCTGGGTGAAGTCCTTGGTCGCGATGACGTTGCCGGCGGCGTCCTTGATCGTGCCGTGGACGTTGGCGATCGCGTCGAAGAACGCGCCCAGCGAGAAGTGGTAGTGCCCCAGCACCAGAATCGAGAGCAGAAAGGTGCCGAACATCAGCAGGACGGCCTTGACGATCTGGACCCACGTCGTCGCCAGCATGCCGCCGAAGATGACGTAGATCAGCATCAGCACGCCGACCAGCACGATCGCGTTGTTGAAGCTGAAGCCGGGGATCAGCAGGCTGACCAGCGAGCCCGCGCCGACCATCTGCGCGATCATGTAGAACAGGCTGACCGCCAGGGTCGAGACGGCCGCGATGCCGCGCACCGACTTGCTGCGCAGGCGGAACGCGAGCACGTCGGCCATGGTGTACTTGCCGGTGTTGCGCAGCGGCTCGGCGACCAGCAGCAGCACGGTCAGGTACGCGACCAGGAAGCCGACCGAGTACAGGAACCCGTCGTAGCCGTAGAACGCGATCAGGCCGCTGATGCCCAGGAACGAAGCCGCCGACATGTAGTCGCCCGCCACGGCCCAGCCGTTCTGCAAGCCGGTGATGGCGCGCCCGGCGCTGTAGAACTCCGACGTCGTGTGGGTCCGCTTGGCGGCGTAGTACGTGATCCCCAGCGTGATCGCGATGAAGATCAGGAACAGTACGAGCGACGTGCTCATCGTGCGGTTCTCCCGGTGACGCGCTCGTTGATCGCGGCCGCCTGGGCGTCCCAATCCCGCGCCTTGCGGACGTAGAGCGCCATGACGATCCAGGTCATCGCGAACTGCGAGAGGGCGAAGAGGTAGGCGACGTTGATGTTGCCGATGACCTTGGTGTTCGCCAGGTCGGGCGCGTACCCGACCAGCACCGGCAGCGCGAAATAGTAGACCAGGAAGAAGATCGTGGCGGGGATGATGAAGCGCATCTTCGCCCGCACGAGGGCTTGGAACTCGGGACTGTGCTCGATCGCGCGCCAGTCGGGAGCGGTGTCGTATGCCAACCCGGACCTCCTAGTGGGGTTCGAGGATGCCGGCGATTCGTTCGGCGCGGCTGCGATGCGAGAAGCGCGCGCACATACGCCCGCGTCCCCGTCCGTAGCGCCCACCTCCGGCGAAAGAAGGTTGCTTCCTGGACTCCCGGCCACTTCCTACGCTCTACCCGGACCGGGCGCGCGGCGGCCGCGCGCGACGGGCGCTCGAACCGGCCATCCGCTCGCTTGCTAAATGACGGCCCAGGGCTGTGTGAAGAGTTTGCATCGGTACGGCTATCCCACGGAGGATAGTTGCGCGAGCCGGACCTAAGTCGGAAGCAATCGTTCAAGACGTTGCCCGCTTCTCCAGGGAGTTTCGACCGTGAAGCACGCTCTATCGCGCGGTAAGTTCGTCGCCGGCACGGCCGGCGCCGCCGCGCTCGCGTTCGGCACCGCGCCGCACGTCATCGCGGCGCCGACGAAAGAGATCGTCATCGGCCTCAACGTCCCGCAGTCCGGGCCGTACTCGGACCAGGGCCAGGACCAGCTCAAGGCCTACAACCTCGCCATCGACGAGATCAACGCCAAGGGCGGCATCATGGGGATGAAGATCAAGTCGACGGTCGGCGACGACCAGACCACCCCCTCGGTCGCCAGCGACAACGCCCAGCGCATGATCGAGCGCGACGGCGCGGTGATGATCACGGGCGGCTCCTCGACCGGCACGGCGCTGGCCGTCTCGGCCCTGTGCGAGCAGAAGAAGACGATCTTCATGGCGGCGCTGACCCACGGCGACGAGACCACCAACCAGAACTGCCACAAGGTGACCTTCCGGCGCTACAACGACGCCTACATGTCGGCCCAGTCGCTGGCCAAGACGCTGGTCACGCGCTACGGCACCGGCAACTGGTTCCACATCACGTCGGACTACGCGTGGGGCTACAGCGTCCACGACAACATCACGGCCGTCATCGACGCCAAGGGCGCCAAGAGCAAGAACGTGATGACGCCGCTCAAGACGACCGACTACTCCTCCGCGCTCTCGCTGGCCAAGGCCGCGAAGCCCGACGTGCTGGTCATCACGCAGTTCGGCAAGGACATGGTCAACTGCCTCAACCAGGCGGCGCAGTTCGGGCTGACCAAGTCGGCCAAGATCCTCGTCCCGCTGGTCGACGAGTACATGGCCAAGGGCGTCGGCGACAACTTCGACAACGTCGTCGCGACCGCGCCGTTCTACTGGAAGTACCACGCCGACAAGTACCCCGGCGCCAAGAAGTTCGTCGACGCGTTCACCAAGCGCTACGGCACGCCGCCCTCCAACGGCGCGGAGACGGCCTACGCCGACATCTACATCTACAAGATGGCGGTCGAGAAGGCCGGCTCGATCGCGCCCGACAAGGTGATCGCGGCGCTCGAGGGCACGAAGTTCCAGTTCACCAAGGAGCAGGAGTACTACCGCAAGGAGGACCACCAGGGCGTGAACTCCGTGCTCGTGCTCGAAGGCATCCCGACGGCGCAGCGCGGCGCGGGCGGGTTCGAGTACGCCAAGGTGCTCGAGGTCCACGGCGGCGATACCGTCATGCAGCCGATGAGCGGGCTGAAGTGCAAGATGGAGGCCACGGTCTAACCCGCCGGCCCCAACCGTCCACGGACCGGTGTGCCGAACACCGGTCCGTTCGCATTTCCCCCTCGCACGCCACGGAGATCCGCGTGGAAGCCTTCACCCAGGCATTGCTCAACGGTTTGGTCCTCGGCTTGATCTACGTCGCGGTCGCGATCGGCCTGACGATCGTGTTCGGAACGCTGCGGCTGCTGAACTTCGCCCACGGCGCGTTCTACGCCATCGGCGCGTACGCCGGGCTGGTCGTCGCCGACCGGTTCGGAATAGTGGCCGGCTTCGTCGCCGCGCCGCTCGTGGTCGCGGCGTTCGCCGTGCTGCTCGACCGGCTCGTGCTGCGCTACTTCTACGAGAAGGACGCGACGTCGCAGCTGCTGCTGACGTTCGGGATCGCGCTGGTCGTGCAAGAGTCGCTGCGCCTGGTCTTCGGCGGCACGACCCGCCTGTTTCCGGTGCCCGACGCGCTGGCGGGGTCGTTCGTGCCGCTCGGGTACCCGCTCTACCGGCTGGTCTTCGCGGCCGGCGTGCTGGTCATGCTGCTGCTGGTCTGGCTGTTCCTCGAGCGCACCGACTACGGCCTGATCGTGCGGGCCGGCATCCGCGACCGCGTCATGGTGCAGCTGCTGGGCGGCAACATCCGGCGCGCCTCGACGATCGTGTTCGCGCTGGGCGCGGCGATCGCGGGACTGGTCGGGGTGGCGGCCTCGCCGATCTACTCGGTCGACCCGAACACCGGCTTCGAGTTCCTCGTGCCGTCGCTGGTGGTCGTGGTGGTGGGCGGCCTGGGCAGCTTCTGGGGCGCGGTGCTGGCCGGCATCCTGATCGGCGAGCTGCAGAGCGTGTCGACGATCGTCTACGCGCCGGCGGGGAACGTCGTGATCTACCTGTGCATGGCGCTCGTGCTGCTCTTCCGGCCGCAAGGGCTGCTCGGCGAGAGCGAGGTCATCCGCCAATCGTGACCACCACGACCAGCGACGCGCCGCTCCCGCGCGCCCGAGCCGGTGTCCTGGCCGGAGACGCGCGCTTCGCGCTGCTCACCGCGCTCGCCCTGGCGCTCTTCCCGCTGCTCTTGCACCCGATCGGCGGCTACGCGGGCCTGGCGACCCAGATCGTGATCGTCAGCGTCGCCTCGGTCGGCTTCAACCTGCTGCTGGGCTACGCCGGGATGCTGTCGTACGGGCACGGCATGTTCTACGGCGGGGGCGGGTACGTCGCCGCGATCCTGATGCTGCGGCTGATGCCCGAGCACCCCAACCTGTGGCTGGCGATGCTCGGCGCCACCCTGGCCTCGACCGTGCTGGCCCTGCTCGTCGGCGCGCTCGTCGTGCGCTTGTACGGCGTGTACCTCGCGCTGCTCACGCTGGCGTTCGCGCAGATGATCTACTTCGTGATCGACCAGGCCAAGCCGTGGACCAACGGCGGCGACGGGCTGCAGTCGATTCCGGCCGCGGTCGTGCCGGTCGGGCCGTGGTCGATCGCGCTGACCGCGCCGCTGCCCGCGCTCGACCTGGGCCCGTTCGGCAACCTGGCCGACATCAAGCTCTGGTATGCGTTCGCGGCGCTGGTGCTGCTGCTGGTGCTGCTGTTCGTGCGCTCGCTGACCCGCTCGCAGTTCGGCGAAGTGCTCGCCGCGATCCGCGAGAACGAGGAGCGCAGCGTGTTCGTCGGGTTCAACGCCGCCGCGTACCGGCTGGCCGCGTTCGCCATCTCGGGCGCGCTGGCCGGCTTGGCGGGCGCGCTGCGGGCCTGCTACGACGGCAGCATCTCGGTCGAGTCGGTCGGGATCGAGCGGAGCGGGTCGTTCGTGATCTACACCGTCGTCGGCGGCGTGCAGACGCTGTTCGGGCCGGTGGTCGGCACGGCCGTCATCATGTACCTCGAGAACGTGCTCTCGGCCAAGACCGACGCCTGGCGCCTGATCGAGGGCGTCGTCTTCGTGCTGGCGATCGTCTTCCTGCCGGCCGGCATCGTCGGCTCGCTGCTCAAACGCCGCAAGTCGCGCAAGGCGCGCGCGGTGCTTTCCGACGCGGTGGCGCTGAAATGAGCGAACCGATCTTGGAGACGCGCGGGCTAGGCAAGTCGTTCGGCCACTTCGCGGCCAACGCCGACATCGATTTCGCGGTCCGGTCCGGCGAGCTGCGGGCGGTCATCGGTCCCAACGGCGCCGGCAAGACGACGTTCTTCAACCTGCTGGCCGGCACGGCCGCCGCGACGGCCGGCACGATCCGCTTCAAGGGCCAGGACGTCACCCGCGCCAGCGGCTCCAAGCGCGTTCACCTGGGCATCGCCAAGGCGTTCCAGACCGCCAGCCTCTACCCCGACCAGACGGTGCGCCAGAACTGCCGCCTGGCGGCGCTGGCGCACGTGCAGGGCGCCTTCGCGCTGCAAGTCTTCCGCCGCTCGGCGCGCTTGGGCGAGGTCGACGCGCTCGCCGCGCGCGCGCTGGGCCGGCTCGAGCTGAGCGACGTGGCCGAGGTGCGCTGCGGCGACCTCTCGCACGGCGACAAGAAACGCCTGGACATCGCGATCGCGCTGGCGACCGAGCCCGAGATCCTGCTGCTCGACGAGCCCGTCGCCGGCATGTCCAAGGACGAGGCGCGCAAGACCGAGGCGCTGGTGCGCAAGCTGGCCAGCGAGATGACCGTGCTGATCATCGAGCACGACGTGGAGATGATCATGGGCATCTCGGATTCGATCACGGTCCTGCACCAGGGCCGGGTGCTCGCGACCGGCACGCCGGCCGCGATCCGCGAGAACCCCGCCGTCCAAGAAGCGTATCTCGGCGGCCACTCCGCGGCGGAGCTCGCGCCCGGATGATCGCCGCCAAGCCGCGCCTGCGGGTCGACCGGATCAACACCTATTACGGCGAGAGCCACGTCCTGCGCGACGTGTCGCTCGAGATCGCCGCGGGCGAAACCGTCGCGCTGCTGGGCCGCAACGGCGTCGGCAAGACGACCACCCTCAAGTCGATCGTCGGCTGGCTCAAGCCGCGCAGCGGCAGCGTCACGCTCGACGGCGAGGAGCTGACCGGGCGCGACATGATGACGATCGCCCGCTGCGGCGTGTCGCTGGTGCCCGAGGAGCGCCGCATCTTCACCAACCTGACCGTCGCCGAAAACCTCAAGCTCGCGCAGGTGACCGCCAAGCAGCCCGGCTGGACGCTGGACCACGTCTACCAGAAGTTCCCCCGCCTGCGCGAGCGGCTGGGCAACCGGGGCGACGAGATCAGCGGCGGCGAGAAGCAGATGCTGGCCATCGCGCGCGCGCTGCTGCAAGACGTCAAGGTGCTGCTGCTCGACGAGCCGACCGAAGGGCTCGCGCCGCTGATCGTGCGCGAGGTCGAGAGCGTGATCCGCGAGATCAAGGCGGCCGGCATCACGACCTTGCTGGTGGAGCAGAACCTCTACTCCGCGCTCGCCGTCGCCGACCGCTGCTACATCGTCGACCAGGGCGAGATCGTGTTCGCCGGCACGCCCCAGCAGGTGCGCGACGACCAGGAACTGCGCCGCCGCTACCTCCACGTCTAAGCGCGGCCGCTTTCGAGCGCGTGGGCGATCGCGGTCTCGTCCCACGCGATGCCGCTGCCGGGCCGGTCCGGGATCAGCACTTGCCCATCCGCGTGGCGCGCCGGCTCGGCGAGGATCGGCCCGGCGTGGTCGAGGTACTCGAGCAGGTGCGCGGTCGGCGTGACGGCCAGCAGGTGCGCGCTGAGCTCGGGGAAGGTATGGCTGGACGCGGGCAGCCCGGCCGCGTCGGCGAGCGCCGCCGCGCGCAGCCAGCCGCTCACGCCGCCCAGCTTCATCACGTCGAGCATGACGTGGTCCGAGGCTTGCGCGGCGATGCTCTTGGCCATGTCGGGCGGCCCCCACCAGTTCTCGCCGAGCTGGATCGCGGTCGCGGCCGCCGCCGCGATGCGGGCGTGGCCGGCGAAGTCGTCGGCCCGGGTCGGCTCCTCGATCCAGTACAGGCCCTCGCCGTCGAGCACGCGGGCCCGCGCGATGGCCTCGGGTACCGACAGGCTCTGGTTGTAGTCCACCATCAGCCGGGCGTCCGCGCCGATCGCCCCGCGCACGGCTCGGATCGTCGCCAGGTCGGCGGCCAGATCGGCCCGGCCGATCTTGACCTTGATGGCGCTGAAGCCGAGCGCGCGCAGTTCCTCGGCTTCGGCCGCCGCGCCGGCCGGGCTCATCGTGCGCAGGCTGGCGTAGGCGGGGACCGGCCCCGGCGCGCCGCCCAGCAGCGTCACCAGCGGCACCCCGCAGGCTTTGGCGCGCGCGTCCCAGAGCGCCATGTCCAGGCCGGCCATGGCGATTCCGGTCAGGCCTTGCGGGCCGAGCAGCCGGAAGTGGCGCTGCAGCGTGCGCTCGACCGCGGCCGGTACGGCGGGCCGGCCGGCCAGCAGCGGCGCGAGGTTGGCGATCAGCGCGACCAGCGGCCCCAGCGCCGTCGGCGTGTAGCAGCGCACGTAGCTGACGCCCGTGACGCCCTCGGCGGTGAAGAGGTCGATCAGGACCAGCGGCGTGCTGCGCATGACGCCGCCGGCGGTCTCGACCGGCCGCTGCAGGGTCAGATCGAGCCCGCGCACGCGCAGGTCTCGGATGGTGAGCCGCGGCTGGGCGCCCGCGTCGCTGCTGCTGCTGATCGCGGCCCCTTCGCGCTCGCCCGAAACGCTCACCTTCGCGACGCGGCTCGATGAGAATTCCGTGACCGCGCGCCGCGCGCGCCGAGGCCGCGCTCGGCGGGGCGGGAATAGCTGGACGCGCATGACCTCACGCCTGGCTCGTTTTCTCTCGGCCGCTTCCGCGCCGCGCCGGCTCCTCGGCGCGGCGCTTCTGCTCGCGCTGGCCGCACCGCTGACCGGCCCCGCTCCGGCGGCCACCACCCCGGCGGCGAGCGCGAGCGGGGGCGACGTCCTCAAGGCGACGCTGCGCAACGGCTTGCGGGTGGTCATCGTGCGCAACACGATCGCCCCGGCGGTCTCGACCGAGCTGACGTATCTGGTCGGCTCGCGCGACGACCCGGCCGGCGTGCCGGGGATGGCGCACGCGCAGGAGCACATGATGTTCCGCGGGACCAAGAACCTCTCGACCAGCGAGCTGGGCACGGTCGCGACGGCGCTGGGCGGCAGCTTCAACGCCTCGACCACCGACACGACGACGCAGTACCAGTTCACCGTCCCCGCGGCCGACCTCGACGCGGTGCTGCGGATCGAGTCGGACCGCATGCGCGACGTGCTCGACGCGCAGTCGCAGTGGCAGAACGAGCGCGGCGCGATCGAGCAGGAGGTGCTGCGCGACGAGTCCTCGCCGGGCAGCGACTTCTTCCGCGCGGTGGAGCTGCTGGCGTACGCCGGCACGCCGTACGGCCACGAGGGCGTCGGCACCAAGGCCGCCTTCGACAAGCTGACCGGGCCGCAGATCAAGGCCTTCCACGACCGCTGGTACGCGCCCAACAACGCCGTGCTGGTGGTCGCCGGCGACGTCGACCCGGCCCGCGCGCTGACCCAGATCCGGGCCCGCTTCGAGGCGATTCCCAGCCGCGCCGTGCCCAAGCACGCGGCCGCGCGCCTGCAGCCGCTCGCGCGCACCGTGCTGCACCGCCCGACGCGCCTGGTGTACCCGCTGGCGGTGGTCGGCTTCCGCATGCCCGGCGTCGACAGCCCCGATTTCCTGCCCTCGTTCGTGCTCCAGGGCGTCCTGGACTCGGCGCGCGGGAACGTCCACGCGCTGGCCGATGCGGGCGAGGCGCTCGACGCCCAGTGGGTCTCGCTGCCGTACGTGCCCGAGGGCCAGATCGGGCTGGCCACCGCCGCGCTCGGCGCGAACGCCGACCCGCACGGCGCCGCGCAGAAGCTCGAGGCGATCCTGACCGGCTACGCCCGGCACGGCGTGCCGCGCGAGCTGTTCGAGTCGACCCGCCGCCAGCTCATCGCGGGCCAGGAGCAGAGCCGCAACTCGATCTCCGCCCTGGCTTCGGACTGGGCCACGACGATCGCGCTGGACCGCGAGCCCTCGATCGCGCGCGAGCAGGAACTGATCGCCCGGGTCAGCCTGGCCGACGTCGACCGGGTCGCCAAGCGCTATCTCGACCCCAGCCACGCGATCGTGGGCGAGCTGACCCCGACCGCCGACGCCTCGCAGAACGCCGCCGCCGCTCCGCCCGGCGCCTCCCCCGAGAAGCCGCTCGCGGCGCAGCCGCCGGTGACCCGCCTGCCGGGCTGGGCCGCCCAGCTCGTCGCGCACGTCGCCCCGCCGGTCGCCGGCCCGCCGCCGGCGCGCGAGAAGCTGGCCAACGGGATGACCCTGATCGTCAAGCCCGAGTCGATCTCGGACTCGGTGTTCGTGTTCGGCCGGGTCAAGACGAGCCCGGCGCTGCAGGAACCGGCCGGCAAGACCGGGGTCGCCGCGGTGCTCTCGGCCCTGTTCGCCTACGGCACGCGCGGCCAGGACCGGCTGGCCTTCCAGCGCGCCCAGGACGACGCCGAGTCGCAGGTCTCGGGCGGGGCGGACTTCGGCTTGCAGACCACCTCGAAGTCGTTCGGGCGCGGGGTCGCGCTGCTGGCCCAGAACGAGCTCCAGCCGCGCTTCGACCAGCCGACCTTCGAGCTGGCCCGGCGGCGGGCGATCGACAGCCTGCGAGACCGCGCTCAACAGCACCGGCACGGTGATCGCGCGCCGGACCGCGGCGCTGCTGCTGCCGGCGGGCGACCCCGAGCTGCGCGAGCCGACCGTCGCCGAACTGCAAGCGCTGACCCTGGACGACGTCCGGGCCTACTACGCCAAGACGCTGCGGCCCGACCTGACCACCGTGGTGGTGGTCGGCAACGTCACGCCGCAGGCCGCGAAGGCGGCGGTCGAGCGCGAGTTCGCAGGCTGGCACGCCACGGGCGAGCCGCCCGCGACCGAGCTGCCGCCGCTGCCGCCCAACCGGGCCGGCGAGGTCAAGCTGCCGCTGCCGATCGGCAGGACACGGTGACCTTCCAGCAGATCGTGCCGCTGGGGCGGACCGCGCCCCGACGTCTACCCGCTGCTGCTCGGCAACGCGATCCTAGGCGGCGGCTCGATCGGCCCCGAGCAGAGCCGGCTGTTCCGCGACCTGCGCCAGAACGCGGGCCTGGTCTACACGGTCGCCTCGCAGCTCCAGCCGCGCCGCTCGCGCTATCAGCTCTCGATCCAGTTCGCCTGCCTGCCGGCAGAACGGCCGCGCATCGCTTCGCTGATCGACGCCGAGATCGCCCGGCTGGCGACCGAGCCGGTGGGCGATTTCGAGCTGGCGCTAGCCAAGGCGTCGATCGTGCGCCAGACGGTGATCGCCGGCGCATCGATGGGCGCGATCGGCGGGGCGCTGCTCGACGACGCGAGCCACGGGTACCCGCTCGACCAGGCGCAGCTCGACGCGCGCGAGTTCGTGGCGACCGACGCGCGTGCCGTGCAGCGCGCCTTCGCCGCCTACGTCAAGCCGGAGAACTTCGTGCGGGTGATCGAGGGCCCGTAGGGCCGGCTAGTCAAGACCGGAAACCACGCCGTAGCGGCGGGCGAGCGCCTGCCGCTCGGCTGCGAAGCGCTCGCGGATCTTGGCGGACTCGACCTCAGCCTCGCGGCCGAGCTTCTCGCTCGCGGTCGCCTTGCGCTGCTTCTCGGCTTCCTTGGCAGCTTGGGCGGAAATCGTTTTTGCGCTCATGTCAGAGTTCTTCCGGATCGCTGGGAAATGACCCCCGCGCCGATCGGCTCGCCGACTTCGGCTCTGTCGGCGCGCGTCTTCAAGACCTCGTAGCCCCAGACCATCAGCGGCATCATCATCGGGCTGATACTGCGGCCAGCGCGGTGAGCGAGTACTCGACGCGGGGCGGCACCTCGAGGTACACCTGACGGCTCACGACGCCGTCCTTCTCGAGCTCCCGCAACTGGACGACCAGCGACTGCTGCGAGATGAGCGGCATCAATTTGCGCAGCTCGGTGAAGCGATGCGGGCCGTCGTCCAAGTGCGCGACGATCATGATCTTCCATTTGCCGCACAGCACGCTGAGCGAGGCCTCGACCGCTCGGAGATTTCGCGCGATAGATCGGGCGGATGTCCGTGATTGGATACGTTCTGCTGCCGTCGATCATGAAGTCCGCACCCTACTCATATTTTTGTGAGTATCTTGTATACCGGATAAATATCCATACAGTGAGTCGCGCGGTGTCGCCCCGTCACGCGGAGCAAGCTGCGGGTGCGCCAGGCCCCCATACTTCCGTTTTCAGCCTCTTCAACTCGGCGAGCCGACACCGGCTTGCTTCTCTATCACCAAGAACCGAAAGTTGTGGAACCCTTCATGGTCTACGCTTGGTTGCCGCATCGGCGGCGGCATTGGCGATCTCCTGTACGTCCATGGCGAGTGCCGCGAGTCTGTACGGTGGGACGGGTCGCCCGGGTCCCGACATCCTGTACGCTCCGCTCGCGGCCGCGCCGCAATTCGTGAACGCGGGCATCTGGCGCGCCGCGCCGATCCTCGTGAGCGGTGCGAGCTCGTACCGCAGCGGCGAATACGTCTACCAGGATTTCCTGTACGACGACCACGGCGCCGTCGCGCCGGTGATGGACCCGACCGACGTTCGCACGCAGAACGCCACGTCTCGCGCCCCGCCGGCACCTACACCTATCCGACCGATCCGCACTACGCGGAGAACGCCGCGGACCTCGTCGAACTGCGCTTGAAGCCGACGACCGGCGGCAGCAGCTTCCGCGTGACGTTCAACACCATGATCGATTCGTCGCGCGCGGCCTTCACGATCGCGCTGGGCGGCACGGCGGGGACGACGTTCCCGATGCCCCACGGCGCGAACACGCGCGCGCCGGGCTCGGTGTCCTCACCTGGCACGGCAACACGTACGACATCAAGGCCGCCGCCACCGGGACGACGCTCTACACGGGCACTCCATGGTCGCTTGGCCAATCGCCAAGTCGAAGTCTTCGTCCCTAACTCCTGTACGTCACGACGAACCAAACGGCACTGCGGGTCGCGGCCGCGACGGGCCTGTGGAACAACGCGACCAACACGTATCTCATTCCCGGGATCGCCCGCAACCCGGCCGACGGCGGCGGGGCCAGCGGGTTGCTGCTCCCCTCGGCGTTCTACAACGTCGCGTTCCGCCACGCCGAGCCCGCCCAGGGCGCGCTCAAGCTGCCGTATTCCCGCCACGAGCTGGCCTCGACGCAGTGGCGCGAGCTCGCCCAGAGCCGCGCGCTCGCGGCCGGCGACATCTCGCCGTTCTTCGACACCGTCAACATGACCAAGGTCGCGGCCGGCACGAACGACAACATGAATGGCTCCCGCAGGGCGTGCCCCTCACGGGCTGGTCACGCGCATCCTGGCCAGCCACTTCGAGCCCGCCCAGGGCGCCAACCAGGACAACCCGATCGAGGGCGATCTGACGGCGGACCCGCCGCAGTACCTGGGCAACCTGCAGCCGTACCGATCTACGTGCCGGCGAACGACACCGTGGGCGCGCCCTACCAGCTCACGGTGCTGCTGCACGCGCTGGACAACAACTACAACCAGTTCACGAACACGACCACCAGATCCAGTTCGCCAACCGCGGCGGCGGCACGATCGTGCTGACGCCCGAAGGCCGCAGCCCCGGCAGCTGGTACTACGGGCTTCGGAAGTCGACGTCTTCGAAGCGTGGGCCGACGTCGCCGCGCACTACCCGCTCAACCCGGCCCCGACAGCATCTCGGGGTACTCGATGGGCGGCTACGGCGCGTACAAGATTTGGTCGAGTTCCCCGACCTCTTCAACCGCTTGGCGTCACCGTCGGCGGTCCGTACGTCGGCCTGGGCGCGATCATCGGCCGGCCCACGGTCCAACAGCCGGAACGCAGGTCCAGCCGCTGTTCGGATCGCTGCGCAACGTCCCGGCCCTGCTATGGCCACGGCGGGCGACAGCGGTGCCGCCGACGGACTCGATCTCGACGCAAATGCGCTTCGACGCGCTGAACTACCGCTACGAGTACGATCTGTTCAACGCCGGCGACCACCTGGTGTTCGACGAGAACGACCAGTACGCGCCGCAGGCCGCGTTCCTCGACACGCACCGCACCAACCTCGATCCGCCCCACGTCACCTTCAACACCGATCCGACGACCGATCTGCCCACCTACGCCGACGTCCACGACCACGCGTACTGGGTCTCGCAAGTGCGGCTCCGCACCCTGGTTCCACCAACCCCGTCGACGGCCGCCCGGTCGGCATCGTCGATGCGCGCTCGGAAGGCTTCGGCGTGGGCGATCCGCCGGTTTCGCCGACCATCCTGGGCGGCGGCGTCGTGGCCGGGGGCGCGCTCGGTGCGCTCACCTACAGCTCGTTTGCGAAAACGTGGGTCCGGCACCCGCGACGCCCGTCCGCGACGTGCTCCGCATCAACGCTTCGAACGTCGCGAGCGTGACGATCAATCCGGTGCGCGCCAGATCGACTGCGCGGCGGTGCTCGACGTGCAGAGCGACGGGCCCATCGCGTGACGCTCACCGGCTGCGGCACGAAGGCCTTCGCCGCGACGCGCGCCGTGCAGCGCACCCAGGCGAAGCCCGGCGGCATTCGCGCTCGCCCGAACTATCGCTGATCACGCCAGCTCTTCTTCAGCCTAAGGAACCCAAAGAAACCGACGTGCTACATCGACCGAGCTCTGGATGGCCGGAGCGGCGTCCCTTGCCGGTGGCGTGCTGCTGTGGGCGGCATCACGTTCGCCGCCCCGATGGCGGCGGCACGGCAGGGCGCGGGATCAAAAGCTTCGGCATCACGCAGGCCTACTACAAGGGCGGCGCGGCATCGGAGATCTGCGCGAAGGGCTTCCTCTGCGACACGTCGGTCGCGGCCGAGTCGACCTCGGGCTGCGGGCTGGGCCGAAGCCGCCGTGCCGCCCGCCGGTCACGTCGATCCCGAGTCCGGCACCGTGCGGATGGGGTTCACCATTCCGGCGATGCAGATGCAGTGCGGGCCCAAGCTGGTGTGCGTCGGCCGTCCCGGCGCGATCGACATGACGCGCGCGGTGAAACCGCTGGCGAAGGCCATGCACGTCTCCGAAGCGGCGCTCCTGCCGACGCTCGGCAACGCCGCGTCCCGCCGCACAACCACTACATGACCACGCTCTACGGCGGCCGGCCCGAGTCATGGAACATCAACATCATCGGCGTGACGAGCCGCGCCACATTCGACGCGATCCAGAAGCACGGCGACTACGCGTACGTGCAGAAGCTCTCGCCGCGGGCGACCCGACCTCATGCCGCCCGTGCCGACGAACATCTTCCTGTACTTCCGCGGCCATCCCGAGCAAGGATCCCGGCGTCCCGATGATCCCCATGTAACCCCGGTACGGACCTTTATCACGGCGGCGCCTCCCGAGCGAGGGGGCGCCGCTTTGAGTCCCAGTGTCCCACTGCCTGCCCTCTGGCGCTCGGAGCGCCGACGCGGTATACTCCTCGG
>CAWASO010000020.1:0-12985 GCA_963784655.1 Vulcanimicrobiota bacterium | reverse complement strand
TCGCGGTAGGCTGAGCGCAACAAATAGCAGTCGGGTCGGCGGTCACCGAGCCGCCGGCTGCGGCATGCGTGGTTTACGCCCGCAGCGGGGCGGCGTTTCCGACCGGGTCGTAGTTGGCTTGGCGGAACAGCTCCTGGCCTTCCCGGCCGGCGAGGAACGCGACGAAGGCGGCCGCCTGTTGCGGGTGCGCGGCGTCGTTGAGGATCGCGGCGTAGTACACCAGCGGTTCGGGTTGATACGTCTTGCCGCTCAGCGTGAGCGTTGCTTTCTCGTAGTCGGCGTGGCGGCGGTCGTCGCTGAGGTCGATCTGCGCCGGCAGCGCCACGTAGGGCAAGCCGAATGCGGCCGGCTGCAGGCGATAGGCGGAGGCCGCGTCGAGCTCGCCGCTCTGGAGCCGCGCCTCGACCGTCGGCTCCTCGAAGATCTGGCTGGGGTTCTGGTCCGGGCCGAGGATGCGCTGCGCCAAATCGGGCTGACCGTAGTACGCGCCGGCGAGCTGCATCACGAAGATGATGTTGCGGCCTTGCGGGTCGGTGACGGGATCGGTGCGGCCGAAGCGCGTCCCGGGCGTCTCGAGCACGCGCCACCAGGGGGCGGCGCCGCGCTTGCCCGCCGCGGCAAGCTGCGCCGCGAGGGGCTGCGCGGGCTGTACGCGATCACCATCGACGTCCGCGCGACCGGCACGGCGGACTTGGCCTTGCCCGCCGCGAGCACGGTGCGGATCGGGCTCGCGGTGACCGAGACGAACACGTCGGGCCGCAGCCCGCCGCTCGCGATCAGGTTGGCGAGCGCGTTGGAGCCTTGCGCGCGGCCCTGGAACGCGATGCCCAGGCGGCGCTCGGCGGCGGCCTTCACCGGGCCCTCCATCAGCGAGGTCATCGAGCCGGCGTAGGCCACGTCCAGCGGCGTCGTCTGGGCGAGCGCGCGGCGCGGAACCGCCGGGAGCGCGGCGGCCGCGGCGAGCGCGGCGCCGGTGCGAAGCCAACTGGAGCGCGTCTGGGTCACGGACCGTCTTTCCGCGGCACCACGGCCGTCGCCTCGATCTCGACTTTCGCTTCGTCCTCCAGCAGCGCGGCGACCGCGACGACCGACATCGCCGGGAAATGGCGCCCCAGCACGTCCCGGTAGGCTGCGCCGATCTCGCGCTGCGCGGCGAGGTACTCGTGCTTGTCGGTCACGTACCAGGTCAGGCGCGTGATGTGTTCGGGCCGGCCGCCGGCCTCGGCCACCACGGCCACGATGTTGCGCAGCGCCTGGCGCACCTGGCCGGCGATGTCGTCGCTTGCGAACCGTCCGCCTTCGTCCCAGCCGATCTGGCCGCTGACGAAGACGAGCGTTCCTTCGGCGCTCACGCCGGCGGAGTAGCCTTTGGGGCGCGGCCACGCCGCGGCAGGAGCAGCTTCACGCGTTCGCCTCGCTGCGCAGCTTGTAGCGCTGCAGCTTGCCGGTCTGCGTGCGCGGGAGCGCGGCGACGAACTCGATCGCGCGCGGGTACTTGTACGGCGCGATCCGCGCCTTGACGAAGTCCTGGAGCTCGCTGGCCAGTGCCGCGTGGTCGACGTCCGCGTCGCGCAGCACGACGAACGCCTTGACGATGTGGCCGCGGCCCTCGTCGGGGTGGGCGACCACCGCGCACTCCAGCACGCGGGGGTGCTCGAGCAATGCGCCCTCCACTTCGGGGCCGGCGATGTTGTAGCCGGACGAGATGATCATGTCGTCGGTGCGGGCCTGGTACCAGAAGTAGCCGTCCTCGTCCATCAGGTAGGCGTCGCCGGTGAGGTTCCAGCCGTGCTGGACGTAGTCGCGCTGGCGCGGGTCGGCCAGGTAGCGGCAGCCGGTCGGGCCCTTCACCGCCAGGCGGCCGACGCTGCCGGGCGGGAGCGGCCGGCCCTCGTCGTCGAGCACGCAGGCCACGTAGCCGGGGACGGGCGACGCCGGTCGCGCCGGGCCGGATCGCGTCACCGGCCGCGGCGATGAAGATGTGCAGCATCTCGGTCGAGCCGATGCCGTCGATGATGCGCACGCCGGTCGCGTTCTCCCAGGCGGTGCGCGTGCCGACCGGCAGCGACTCGCCGGCCGAGACGCACGCCCGCAAGCTGCGGATCGCTTCGCGGCGGACGAGCGGCGTCATCGCGCGGTACGAGGTCGGCGCGGTGAAGAGGACCGTCGCGCCGTGCTGCTCGATCGCGGCCAGCAGCGTTTCGGGCGTCGGCTTCTCCAGCAGCAGCGTCGAGGCGCCGGCGCGGAGCGGGAACAGCAGCGCGCCGCCCAGGCCGTAGGTGAACGCCAGCGGCGGCGTGCCGACGAACACGTCGTCGGGCGTGGGCGCGAACGACGAGGGCGGGAAGGTGTCGCACGATCGCCAGCACGTCGCGGTGGAAGTGCATCGTGCCCTTGGGGCGGCCGGTGGTGCCCGAGGTGAACGCGATCATGCACACGTCGTCGGACGCGGTCGCGACGGGCGTGAACGGGGCCGCGCTCTGGCG
Organism: Vulcanimicrobiota bacterium; assembly: GCA_963784655.1. GTDB lineage: Bacteria > Vulcanimicrobiota > Vulcanimicrobiia > Vulcanimicrobiales > Vulcanimicrobiaceae > Vulcanimicrobium. Next base: position 10,499 of record CAWASO010000020.1, on the reverse strand, counting down.
CGCCATCCGGGCGCCCAGGCCGTCGGGCGCATCGGTGTGGGTCAGCACGACCTCGCGCAGCGTTGGACAGGCCGGACGGGCGGCGTCGAGGTCGTCGAGCAGGCGCGCGTCGCACAGCGCGTGCGTCACCTCGGCCGCGCCGATCACCTCGATCAGCTCTTTCGCGCGCAGCAGCGGCATGGTGGTGACGACGACCAGCCCGGCCTTCACCGCGGCCAGCCAGCACGCGGCCATGACGTCGTTGTTGAAGCCGCGCAGCAGGAGCCGGTTGCCGGGCACCAGGCCCAGCTCGTCGCGCAGCACGTGCGCGATGCGGTTCGTCTCCGCCAGCAGCTCGGCGTACGTCACGCGGCGCTGCGAGGTGACGATCGCGGGGCGCTCGCCCAGGCCGCGCGCGACGGTCGCGTCGAGCAGCTCCGCCGCGCAGTTCAGCGTCTCGGGATACCGCAGCTCCGGCAGGGTGAACAGGAACTCCGGCCACTCGTCGCGCGGCGGCAGGTGGTCGCGCGCGAACGTGTCGACGTGCGCGCTCACGCGAGCACCTGGCGGGCGATGATGAGCTGCTGCACTTCGCTCGCTCCTTCGTAGATGCGCAGGGCGCGGATCTCGCGGTACAGCCGCTCGGCGACCGTGCCGCGCTGGACGCCCAGCGCGCCGTGGATCTGCACGTTGCGATCGATCACGCGCTGGGCGGTCTCGGTCGCGGTGAGTTTGGCCATCGCGGCCTCGCGGGTGGTCGGCGCGCCCTGCACGTCGCGCACCCAGGCGGCGCGGTAGGTCAGCAGGGCGCTGGCGTCGATGCCGGTCGCCATCTCGGCCAGCGCCGCTTGGGTGAGCTGCAGGTCGGCCAGCGCGGCGCCGAAGATCACGCGGCCTTTCGCGCGCGCGAGCGCTTCGTCGAACGCGCGCCGGGCCAGGCCCAGCGCGGCCGCCGCGACGCTGGCGCGGAAGATGTCCAGCGAGCGCATCGCGAGCTTGAAGCCCTCGCCGCCCGCGCCCAGCCGGCGGGTGGCCGGGATGCGGCAGTCGCGAAAGCGCAAGGTCGCGAGCGGGTGCGGCGCGATCAGGTCGATCCGCTCGGCGATCTCCAGGCCCGGCGTGTCGGCGTCGACCACGAACGCGCTGATGCCGCGGCTGCCGGGCGCCTCGCCCGTGCGCGCGAACACGACGTAGAAGTCCGCTATGCCGCCGTTCGAGATCCAGGTCTTCTCGCCGGCGAGCACGTAGTCGTCGCGGTCGCGGTCGGCCCGCATCGACAGCGCCGCGACGTCCGAGCCGGCGTCGCGCTCGGAGAGCGCGAAGGCCGCGATCGCGCTGCCGTCGGCGACGCGCGGCAGGTAGCGCCGCTGCAGCTCGGCGCTGCCGCCCAGCACGATCGGCGCGCTGCCCAGGCCCTGCATGGCGAAGGCGAAGTCGGCCAGCGCGTTGCGGCGGGCGAGCGTCTCGCGCACCAGGCAGACCGCGCGCGAGTCGACCGCCTCGAAGGCGCCGCCGTGCGCGCCCGGCACGGCGTAGCGCAGCCAGCCGTCGCGCCCGAGGTCGGCCACCAGCGTGCGGCAGCCCGCGTCGACGTCGGGGTACTCCTCGTCGCTGACGTGCTGCGCGGCCCAGGCGTCGAGCGCCGGGCCGAGCGCGCGGTGCTCGGCGGCGAAGAACGGCCAGGCCAGGAACGACGCGTCGGCCATCAGTCGCCCTCGAAGCGCGGCGTGCGCTTCGCCGCGAACGCTTCGTAGGCGCGGCGGAAGTCCTGGGTCTGCATGCAGATCGCCTGCGCCTGCGCTTCGGCTTCGATCGCCTCGTCCAGGCCCATCGACCACTCCTGGTGCAGCATGGTCTTGGTCATCGCGTGGCCGAAGCTCGGGCCGTGCGCGAGCGTGCGCGCGAACTCTTGCGCCTGCGCGAGCAGCTCGCCCGGCGCGCACAGCCGGTTGAAGAAGCCCCAGGCCAGCGCCTCGTCGGCGGGCAGCGCGCGGCCGCTGAAGAGCAGCTCGGACGCGCGCCCCTGGCCGATCACCCGCGGCAGCAGGCTGCAGGCGCCCATGTCGGCGCCGGCCAGCCCGACCCGGGTGAACAGGAACGCGACCCGCGCGCCGGGCGTGCCGTAGCGCAGATCGGCGGCGAGCGCCAGCATCGCCCCCGCGCCGGCGCAGACGCCGTCGACCGCCGCGACGATCGGCTGCGGGCAGGCCCGCATGGCCTTCACCACGTCGCCGGTCATGCGGGTGAAGGCCAGCAGCTCGGGCATCGCCAGCGCGGTCAGCGGGCCGATGATCTCGTGCACGTCGCCGCCCGAGCAGAAGTTGCCGCCCGCGCCCGCCAGCACGACCGCATCGACGTCCGCGGCGTAGGCCAAGCCGCGAAACAGGTCGCGCAGCTCGGCGTAGGACTCGAACGTGAGCGGGTTCTTGCGCTCGGGCCGGTTCAGCGTCAGCGTCGCGACGCGGTCGCCGACTTCCCAGCGGAAATGGCGCGCTTCGTAGGGTGCGAAGGGAGTGCTGCGGTTCATGCGGTGGGGTCGCTTTCGCGGGCGGCGAGGTGGCGCTTGAGTTTCGCGAGCAGGCCGTGGAGCTGCTTGCGCTCGCGCTCGGTGAGCCCGGCGAACGTCTCCACGATCCAGTCCTCGTGGCGGCGCGCCATCTCGGTGAACGCGCGCCGCCCGGCGGCGGTCAGGCGCACCACCGAGGCGCGCCGGTCGCCGGGCGCGACCTTGCGCGTGATCAGGCCGTCGGCCACCAGGCCGTCGGCGATGCGGGTGATGTTGCCGGCGGTCACCATCATCCGGCGCGAGATCTCGCTCATGCGCAGGCCGGCCGGGCTGCGTTCGAGCTGGGAGAGGAAGTCGAAGCGCGGCAGCGTCGTGTCGAACTGCTCGCGCAGGTCGCTGCTGACCCGCCGCTCGATCAGGTTGGTGCAGGCCAGCAGCCGCAGCCACAGCCGGACCGAGAGGTGGTCGTCCTCGCTGGCGCGCGACTCGGTGTCGATGGGCTCGGTCACGGCGTCACCTCGCCCCCGTCGATCACGATCGCCTGGCCGGTGATCGCCGCCGCCGCGTCGCCGCACAGCCAGACGACGGCGCCGGCGACTTCCTCCGGCCGCACGAAGCGGCCCAGCGGGTTCTGCCGCAGCAGCGCGCCGCCGGCGTCGTCGCGCGTGCGGCCGGTGGTCGAGACGATGTTCGCCAGCGTGCGCTCGAGCAGCGGCGACTCGGTGAAGCCGGGGCAGACCGCGTTCACGGTGATTCCCCGCGGCGCCAGCTCGGTCGCCAGCGCCCGGGTCAGCCCGATCACGCCGTGCTTGGCCGCGGTGTAGGCGCTGACGTACGCGCGCCCGACCAGGCCGGCGGTGCTGGCGACGTTGACGATCCGCCCGGCGCGCGCGGCGATCATCGCCGGCACGACCTCGCGCGTGCAGTGATACGTGCCGGTCAGGTTGACGCGCAGGATGCGCTCCCATTCGGCGGGGTCGAGCTTGGTGAACGGCCCGCTGCTCGCCATCCCCGCGTTGTTCACCAGCACGCCGATGTCGCCGTGCCGCCCGCATGCCAAGGTGATCGCCGCGCCGACCTCGTCGGCGTCGCTCACGTCGGCCGTCACGACGAACGCCTCGGCGGAGCGCGGCAGCATTGCGGCGTGCGCGTCGAGCGCGGTTCGGTCGCGGCCGAGCAGGGTCAGGCGCGCGCCGCCCGCGGCCAGCGCGGTGGCGATCGCGGCGCCGATCCGCGCCCGCCGCCGGTCACCAGCGCGTGCGCGCCGCGCAGGCTCATCGCGTCACCTCGGCCTCGGCGGCCGCCATCGCGCGGCGCAGCGTGCGCAGGTACTGGTCGCGCCCGGGCAGGTATTGCTGGGGCCAGGGCTGCTCGTCGTAGCCGAGCTGCGCCGCGGCGTGCAGGGTGAAGTAGGGATCGGCCAGGTGCGGGCGGGCCAGCGCGACGAGGTCGGCCCGGCCGGCGGCGACGATGCCGTTGACCTGGTCGGCGTCGGTGATGTTGCCGACCGCCATCGTCGCGATCCGCAGCTCGTTGCGGATCTTGTCGGAGAACGGGGTCTGGAACATGCGCCCGTAGACCGGCTTGCGCGGCGCGCGAGGTCTGCCCGGCCGAGACGTCGATCAGGTCCGCGCCGGCCGCGTCGAAGGCGCGCGCGATCTCGACCGCGTCGGCGGGCGTGATGCCGCCTTCGACCCAGTCGGTCGCCGAGATGCGCACCGACATCGGCAAGTGCGCCGGCCAGACCGCGCGCACCGCGGCGAAGACTTCGAGCGGGTAGCGCAGGCGGTTCGCCAGGCTGCCGCCGTATTCGTCGTTGCGCTGGTTGGTCAGCGGCGTGATGAAGCTGGAGAGCAGGTAGCCGTGCGCGCAGTGCAGCTCGAGCAGGTCGAAGCCGCAGCGCGCGCCCATCTCGGCGGCGCGCACGAACTGCGCCCTGACCTCGCTCCAGGTCGGCGCGCGTCATCGCGCGCGGGACCTGGTTGCGCTCGCCGAACGGCACCGGCGAGGGACCCAGCAGCGGCCAGTTGTCGGCGCGCAGCGGCTCGTCGGCTTCCTCCCAGCCGCGCTGGGTGGAGCCTTTGGGGCCGGCGTGGCCGAGCTGCAGCGCGATCTTCGCGGGCGTGTGGGTGTGGACGAACTCGACGATCCGCGCCCAGGCCGGCCCGTGCTCGTCCTTGTACATGCCGGCGCAGCCGGGCGAGATCCGGCCGTCGGGCGCGACGCAGGTCATCTCGGTGAACACCAGCCCCGCCCCGCCCTGCGCGCGCGCGCCGAGGTGGACGAGGTAGAAGTCGTCCGGCGTGCCGTCGCTGCACGAGTACATCGCCATCGGCGAGACGACCACGCGGTTGGGCAGCTCCAGCGCGCGCAGCCGGAACGGGGTGAACATCGGCGGCACGGGCCGTGCCGCGCCCGCCCGCTCGGCCAGCCACTCCTCGATCCGCTCGACGTAGGCCCGGTCGCGCAGGCGCAGGTTGTCGTGCCCAGGCGCTGGCTGCGGGTCAGCAGGCTGTACGCGAACTGCTCGGGCTCGAGGTTGGCGTAGCGGGCCACGTTCTCGAACCACTCGGTGCTGTTGCGAGCGGCGTTCTGCAGCCGCAGGACCTCGACCCGGCGCTCGCTCTCGTACTCCGTGAAGGCGCGCTCGCGGTCGGGGTTGCGCTCGAGCGCGCGCACCAGGCCGATCGCGTCCTCGAGCGCGAGCTTGGTGCCCGAGCCGATCGAGAAGTGCGCGGTGTGGGCGGCGTCGCCCAGCAGCACCCGGTTGCCGTCGAACCAGCGCGCGTTGCCGACCTGCACGAAGCTCACCCAGGGGTTCTTGAGGTGCGCCGCGTTGCTCATCAGCCCGTGCCCGCCGAGGTAGCGCGCGAACAGCCGCTCGCAGAACGCGATCGACTCCTCCGCCGTTGCCGCGTCGAGCCCGGCGGCGCGCCAGGTCTCCTCGCGGCACTCGACGATCACCGTGCCGGTGCCGGCGTCGAACTGGTAGGCGTGGACCTGGAACCAGCCTTGCGGCGTCTCCTCGAACGCGAAGGTGAAGGCGTCGAAGCGCTGGTGGGTGCCCAGCCAGATGTAGCGGTTGCGGCGCGGCTCGAGCGTGGTGCCGAAGCGCTCGGCGTATTTCTTGCGGGTCGGGCTGTTCGCGCCGTCGGCGATCACCAGCAAGTCGGCATCGGCGTGGGCGGCGTCGTCGGCCTCGCTCTCGAAGTGCAGCGCCACGCCCAGTTCCGCCGCGCGCTCTTGCAGGATGCGCAGCAGCCGCTTGCGGGCGATCCCGGCGAAGCCCTGGCCACCGGCGCGGATGACGCGCCCGCGGTAGTGGACGTCGATCGCGTCCCAGTGGACGAAACTCTCGACGATCCGCTCGTAGGTGGGCGGATCGGCCGTGGCGATGTTGCCCAGCGTCTGGTCGGAGAAGACGACGCCCCAGCCGAAGGTGTCTTCGGCGCGGTTGCGTTCGTGGACCGCGATCTCGGCATCCGGCCGCGCGGCTTTCATCAGGATCGAGAAGAACAGGCCAGCCGGCCCGCCGCCGATGCAGACGATGCGCACGTGGAAACCTCCGGACGCTTGCTACATAAATAGTTTAGAGGTGAAGCAAGATGGATGTCAAGCCGCGAGCGACCTCTTGCGAGGGCCGGAGCCCTTTTCGAGCTCCGATGATCGGCTACGAGAGCGGCCGGCGCTGCTTGGACCGGGGCTTGCGCCCGGTCACAATCGTCATCCCGGTCCGACCGCCGAGTGGCATCTGACAGGCGGCGTCACGACGAATATCGGACATGGTACGCATGTGGGTGCCCCCGCGCGATCGCGGTCCATCCGCCAGCACACGACCGAAGGGTATCTTCTTTGCGCTTGTCTTCTTTGGCCCGGCTGTTCGCTCTGACCGTCACGACCGCGCTGCTCGCGGCGTGCGGCGGTAACGTCTCCAGCGGAAGTTCGCCCATCCCCGGCACCGGCGCGGCCCAGTCCGTCGCGCGGACGGTGTCGGCCTCGGCGCTCGCCGCCACCCCCACCCCGACCCCGAACCCCTGCTACTGCCCGCCTCGCCAGCGAATCTGCTCCGACATCGCCTGCCTCGCGCAGCCGCAGGCGCCGGCGAACGCCGCTTTGCCGGCCGACGCGCGCGCGGCCCTCGCCACGCCCACTCCCACGCCGAACCCCTGCTACTGTCCTCCGCACCACATCTGCTCTGACATCGCCTGCCTGGCACAGCCGCGCGGCCCGGCAAACGCCGTCCTCGACACCCGCTCGGCTACCGCCTCGAAACGCGCGGGAACGCCCTAACCCGCGCACCACCACCCAGCCGCGGCGTTCGCGCCGCGGCTGGGTTCGGTATGTCGTGCTATTCAGCGTTCGAGCAATCGAACCGCGCGTTCGACGGCGAGCGGAGCGGGGCGCCGCGTGGCGACTGCCCAGCCGGCGTGGCCGAACGCCTCGCGCAGCGCCGTGCGCCCGGTTTCGTCGCGCAGCGCGCGCAGCGTGCGGCCGAGCGCGACGTGCAGCGGCCGGCGGCGCCAGGCGGTCCAGAGCGCGTTGCGGCGCTGCACGATCACCCGCCGGCGAGGGTTGCGGGACGGCGACGGGTAGTGGTGCGCGATGACGTCCGGAACGTAGGCCAGCTCCCAGCCGGCCGCCGCGAGATCGAGCGCCAGCGGTTCTTCCTCGCCCCCGATGCCGTAGGGTTTGGGTCCCGCCGATCTCGAGATAGGCCTCCTTGCGGACGACCGCGCCGCAGGCGACGAAGCCGAGCACGGCCGGTCCGGCGGCGGCCGGCGCCAGCGGCGAGGCGGCCATCTCGCGGCAGACCGGGTCGAGGCGCTCGTCGGGGCCGACCAGCACCGTGGCCGCCAGCACCGCCAGCCGCGGGTGGGCGTCGAGCACCGCGGCCGCGCGCTTGAGCGCGTCCGGCGCCCACCACGAGTCGTCGTCGGCGAACGCGACGTACGGGGTCGTCGCGAGGCGGACGCCGGCGGTGCGGCCCGCGGCGCCGGCGTTGCGCCCCAGCGCCACGACCTGGACGCCGGCCGCTCGCGCGACCGCGACCGTCTCGTCGGCCGAGCCGTTGTCGACGACCACCACCGGGTAGGGCGCATGGCGCGGGAGCGTCTCGCGCAGCGTCTGGGCGCGGTCGCGCGTGACGACCACGATGGTGACTGCTCGCTCGCTCAACGCCATGGGAACGCGTGCATGCCGTGCATGAGTGGGTTGTTCCCGTTTACCGGGGCCGGCCCGCGCAAGAGGTGAGGCGGGCCTCGGCGCCTCAGAAACCAGGCGGTATGCCTGCCAAACGACCAGGTGGCAGCCGGCGGCTGGACGTGCGTCTCCTGCCGACCTGGGAGCGCCACGCGCGCATTCGAGCGCTGTTCGAAGCGCTGGACGAGGGCGCGTCGCTCACCATCGTGACGGACCACGAACCGCGGCCGCTGCACCTGCAGTTCCAGAGCGCGTATGCGGGCCGGTTCATCTGGTCCCAGCGCCAGTTCGGCATCGGGCGGTGGGAAGCGACGCTGCGGCGGATCGCGCCCGCGCGAGAATCCGAGTCGGCCGCCGATGTCCTGCGGCGCTGCGCGGTCTTCGCGGACGGGCACGACGACACGTGCCGCGAGCTCGCCCGGCACGCGACCGAACGCACCTACGGCGAGGGCGCGCCGGTGGTCGAACAGGACGCGCGCTGGCCGTATCTCGGGTTGGTCCGGAGCGGAGCGCTGGCCGCGATCATGGGCTCCGCGGCCGGCCGCGATTTGCGCCTCTTCGACGTTCTCGCGGGCGAGACGTTCGGAGCCGTCGAGGTCCTCGACGGCGGGCGCACCGTGGCGCGTTTCGTCGCGACGGCCGCTCCGACTCGCGCGATCTTCCTGCCGCGGGGCGCCGTGCTGTCGGCGATGGCGAACGACGCCGCGTTCGCGCGGGCGCTGGGGGCGATATGCGCACAGCGCGTGCGCGCGCTCGCGGGAGGGTTCAGCGCGCACGTCGCGCAGCCGGCCGTCGTGCGCGTCGCCGCGGCGATCCTGCCGTACGCCCCGCCCAACGCCGGCCTCACCCCCGCCTTGGAGCCGCTGCCCCACATGACGCAGGCGGAGCTCGCCGTTATCGCGGGCACCGCCAAGGAAGTTGCCGCCCGCGCCATCGCCGAGCTGGGGGCGGCCGGCGCGCTCGAGCGCCGCAAGGGTCACATCGCCTTGGTCGATCGCGAGCGGCTGCAGGGCATCTTGGAGCGGGGCTGAGCCGGGCGCGACAATGATTTAAGTCAATGCCGCCGCCCCGGGGACGGCCTAGCATGGCGAGTCGTAGGAGGGCGCACCAGGCAGATGGCGACGATCGCACCCGGGGCGGCGGCAGGCCCGCACCATGCCGTGTTGGACCACGTCCACCCGGAGCCCACGACGTTTCTGCGGAAGTACGTCTTCTCGCTCGACCACAAGATTATCGGCATCCAGTACATGATCACCGGCTGGGTATTCTTCATCCTCGCCGGCCTGCTCGCCGAAACGATCCGGACTCAGCTCTCACCGCGAACGGCGGGTTCATTGCGCCCGACACCTACAACGAAGTCTACTCGTGCACGGGACGCCATGGTTTGGTTCGTGATCATTCCGCTGCTTACCGGCGGTTCGGCAACTTCGTCATGCCGCTGCAGATCGGGGCGCGCGACGTCGCCTTTCCGTGGCTCAACATGCTCAGCTTCCGGATCTTCCCGGTCGCCGGCATCTTATGCTGTTCATGCGTCGTTCCTGATCGGCGCGCCGACGCCGGCTGGACGGAGTACCCGCCGGTCTCGCTGCAAGGTGCCGCCCGGAACTCGATGTGGTGCTTCGCGATTTTCCTGGTCGGGTCAGCTCGACCCTGACCGGGATCAACTTCCTGGTGACGATCCTGAAGATGCGCGCGCCCGGCATGACCTTTACGCGCATGCCGCTCTTCGTCTGGGCGCAGCTGGCCACGTCGCCGATGCTGCATGATCGCCACGACCGCGCTGGCCGGCGGCTGGTCGCGCTTTTCATCGAGCGCCACCTTCGGCGTGCCGTTCTACGACCCGACGCAAGGGCGGCAGTCCCGCTGATGTGGCAGCACATGTTCTGGTTCTACTCGCACCCGGCCGTCTACATCATGATCCTGCCGGCTTCGGCATCATCTCCGAGATCCTGCCGACCTTCGCGCGCAAGCCGGTCTTCGGCTACAAGCTGATCGCGTTCTCTCGCTGCGATCGCGCTGCTGGCTTCATGGTGTGGGCGCACCACATGTTCACTCGGGGTGGCGCCGTGGCTGCAGCTGCCCTTCATGATCGTCACGATGGTCATCGCGGTCCCACCGGCATCAAGATCTTCTCGTGGATGGCGACGCTGTTGGGCGGGAAGTATCCAGCTAACGACCGCGATGCTCTTCGCGATCGGCTTCATCGTCACCTTCACGTTGGGCGGCATCACGGGTTCTTCCTGGCCGCCGTTCCGTCGACCTCACGAGCACGGCACCTACTTCATGGTGGCGCACCTCCACTACGTGCTCTTCGGCGGCTCATGATGGCGCTTTTCGCGCGCGCATCTACTACTGGTTCCCCAAGATCACCGGCCGCATGCATGAGCGAGCGGCTCGGCAAGTGGCACTTCTGGCTGATCTTCATCGGCTTCAACGGCACGTTCATTGCCGCATGCACTGGCTAGGGCTGCTCGGCATGCCGCGCGCGTCGCGATCTACGACCCGCAGTTCCAGTTCTGGAACCGCTTGAGTCCATCTCGTCCTATCTGATGGCGATCGGCATCGGGCTGATCTTCTTCGTAACGTCATCTCAGCATCAAGCACCGGCAAAGCGGGCCGCCAATCCGTGGGGAGCGCGCCCGCTGAGTGATGTTCCGCTCGCCCGCCACCTACTACAACTTCAGCACGTTCCGACCGTCCTGACCGCTCCTACGACTTCTGCAACCGCTGCCGTACATCGGCCTCGAGGCCGCGGAAGGAGCGGCCGAAGCCACGCCCACGCAGATCGCGCGGTGACGGCGGCGCGCCCGCCGGG
>CAWASO010000019.1:0-9853 GCA_963784655.1 Vulcanimicrobiota bacterium | reverse complement strand
CTCGCCGCCTGCGCCGACGGCCGGATCGACGACGCGGTCACCGCGCTCGCGCTACTGCGCGCCGCGCGCGCCGAGCAGGAGCGAACAGGGTCCGAAAAGTGATCCGCGCGACAGCCGCCGAACCCGGAATGGCGTAAGATCAGATGCGCCGCGCGGGCGGCGCTGCGAGAGTACGTGACCGAGTGAGGGTGTGCTAGCGGTGAATTCGGCAACTGGTGGCTTTTGAACGTCATCGGCATCGGTGCGGGGCCGGCGAACCTCAGCGCGGCGGTGTTGTTCGAGCCGTTGGCCGACGTGCCGGCGGAGTTCTACGAAGCCAAGGAACAGTTCGCGTGGCATCCGGGCTTGCTGCTCGACGGCGCGACGCTGCAGTCGCCCTATCTCAAGGACCTGGTCACCCTCGCCAACCCGTGCAGCCCGTACACGTTCTTGAACTACCTGTTCTGCGAGAAGCGCTTCCACCGGTTCTTGATCGCGAACTTCGTGGACGTGACGCGGGCCGAGTTCGACCGCTACTTCCGCTGGGCGAGCGCGCGCCTGTCGAACCTGCGCTTCGGCCGCCGGGCGCGCGCGGTCGACTTCCGCGACGGGGCGTTCCGGGTCCGGTTCGACGACGGCGAGCGCGCCGCGACGGACCTGGTCTTGGGCAGCGGCCAGACGCCGTACGTGCCTGACTGCGCGCGGCCGTACCTCGGCGCCAACCTCTTCCACGCCGGTGAGTTCTTGCTGCGCGAGCCGCTCGGGGGCGATTTGCGTGTGGCCGTGGTCGGGGGCGGGCAAACCGGGGCCGAGATCGTGCTGCAGCTGCTGCGCGCGCGCGACCGGCACCCGCGCCGGCTGACCTGGATCACGCGCCGCCCCAGCTTTCACGCCCTCGACGAGTCGGTGTTCGCCAACGAGCTCTACACGCCGGCCTACGCGAACTATTTCTTCGGTCTGCCCGCGCAGCGGCGCGCACGGCTGCTCGCGGAGCAGCGCCTGGCCAGCGACGGCATCAAGGAGTCGCTGCTGCAAGAGCTCTACCGCACGCTCTACTCGCTGGACTTCCTCGAGGGCCGGCCGGGCGTCCACGACTTCCGCCCCGGCCACGAGCTGGTCGGCATTGCGCCGCGCGGCGCCGGGGCGGGCGCTCACCAGCCGCAGCGACGACGGGCCGGCCACGCACGAGGCCGACGTCGTGATCCTCGCGACCGGCTTCAGCTCCCGCCTGCCCGACTACCTCGAACCGCTCGCCGGACGAATCGGGCGGCGTGACGGGGAGCTGGCGGTGCGGGCGGACTTCTCGCTCGAGTGGGACGGCCCGGCCGACCGCCGGCTGTACGTCCAGGGCCTGGCGCGTCACGCGCGCGGGATCCAGGACACCAACCTGGGCTTGATCGCCTGGCGCAGCGCGACCATCGTCAACAGCATCGCGGGCCGGACCGTCTACGATGTCGACGAGCCGGACAGCACGATCGCGTTGGGCGTCGCGCGCGCTCCGGGGGAACCGGCGCGGGCGATGCGGCTACGACCTGGCCGTCGTCGGGGCCGGTATCGTCGGCAGCGCCGCCGCGGCGCTGGCCGTGCGCTCGGGCGCGCGCGTCCTGCTGCTCGACCGCTCGCGGTCGGCCGCGGTGCGACCCAGTACTCGGCCGGGATCGACGTCCCGCTGGCGCGCGCGCCCTGGGGCCGCGAGCTGGTCCGGGCCGGCGAGTCGTTCTCCATCCTGACCTGCGCGAGCGCGAGCCGGACAGCGCGATCTCCCCGCTGCCGCTGCTGTGGGTCGTATCCGAGCCGGCCGGGGTGGTGTTCGAGACCGCGTACTGCGGGCCGCCGCCGCCGGCGGCGAGGGCGGCGGACGTCGCGCGGGCGCGCGCCCACGTCCCGAGCTGGCGCATCGCGCCCGGCGCGGCGGTCTACGCCGAAGCACGCGCGTCCATCGGCTACCCGGGGCTGATCGCCGAGCAGCTGGCGCGTGCGGTCGCGGCGGCGCCCGGGGAGCGCGGTCTGGGAGGGCGTGCAGGTCGAGGCGGTCGAGGCCGGCGCCGAGGGCGTGCGGCTGACCGTCCACGACGGCCGCCGGCTGGCGGCGCGCCGGGCCCTGATCGCGACCGGGCCGTGGCTGGCCCGCGAGCCGCTCGGCGGTGGGGTCGCACCCGGCGCGCTGCGGGTGAAGAAGATCGTCGCCCTGCACCTGCCCTACGCGCCCGAACCGGACGCGCCCGGCCTGGTCTTCTTCGCGGACGATGCGTACCTGGTGCCGCTCCACCGGCGCGGCCACTGGCTGTTCAGCTTCACCTCCGACGAGTGGGACGTCGCGCCCGAGCCGGCGGCGCTCGCGATCGGCGCGCGCGACCGCGCTCTGGCCCGGGCCATCCTCGACCGCCACGCACCCGCGCTGAGCGAGCTGGCCGTCGCCGGGCGCGTGTTCTGCAACGCGTATACCGCCGACCGCCTGCCGTTCGTCGCGGCCGCCGGCGGCGGGCGCCTCGCGTACGCCTGGGTGGCGCGGGGTCGGGCTACCGGCTCGCGCCCGGAATCGCCGCCGCCGCGCTGGCGCGGCTCGCCTTCGACCAGGAGAACCTGCATGCTGCAACCCGCTGATCCCGCCGCCGCACGCTCCTATTTGCTCTCGCCGGTATCGCTGGTGCCCAACGGCCGCGCCCACCTGGGCCACATCGGCGGCCCGCTGCTCAAGATCGACGTGCTCGCGCGCCACCTGCGCCGGCGCGGCGACCGCGTCGTCGTCGCCTCGACGAGCGACGTCTACGAGTCGCACATGCTGGTCAAGGCGTATCAGGAAGGGCGCCCGGTCGAGCAGCTGTGCGCGGCGAACTTCGCCCGCATCGCGGCCGACCTGGCCGCGCTCGACATCGTGTACGACGAGTACGTGAACCCGCTCGACCCGCGCTGGAGCGCGCGCTATGCGGCGCACAACCTGCAAACGATGGAGGACCTCGTCGCCAACGGGGCGACCGAGATCGTGCGCGAGCGCATCCCGTTCGCGCCGAACGGCCGGCCGGTCGTCGGCGGCTGGTTCGTCGGCACGTGTCCCGACTGCGGCGCCGGCGCGGCAGCTATTTCTGCGAGAAGTGCGGCGCGCACTTCATGCCCCAGGAGATGCTCGCGCCCGGCGCGCGCTTCCCGGCCGACGAGCCGCTCGCGTGGCGCGAGGTGCCCTGTCTGTACCTGCGCCTGCGGGACGTCGACGGGCTGTTCGCGCACATGGCGCGGATGGGCGTGCGGGCGGACTTCCAGGCCATCGCGCGGACGTACCTCGAGCGCCGCGGGCCGCGCATCCGGCTGACGACGCCGGGCGACTGGGGCATCCCCTGGTCCGTGCCGGGCAGCGCCGCGCCCCAGACGATCTTCACCTACTCGGCGCTGCTCTACGCGGCGAACCTGATCTGCGGCGACATCGCCGCCGAGCGGCTGGGCCTGGGCGTCAACGCCTTCGATCCGGCTTCGGGCGTGACGACGGTGACGTGCTTCGGAATCGACAACGCGGTCCCGTTCCTGGTCGGCGTGCTGGGCTCGGCGATCGAGCAGCGGCGCTACAAGCCGTTCGACCACTTCCTGGTCAACTATTTCTACGATCTCGAGCACAGCAAGTTCTCGACCAACCGCGGGCACGTGATCTGGGCGGCCGACATCGTCGACAAGACGCCCGCTTCGAGCGACGCGGTGCGCTTCTACCTGGCCTCGGTCAACCCCGAGTTCGAGACGAGCAACTTCGACGTCGCCGGGTTCGTCACGTTCACCAACTGGATGGCGGCGGAGCTCGCGCCGGCGCTGGCCGCCTCGCAGGCGGCCCGGCCGCCGCTCGTCCCGCCGCCGCCCGCGCCCGCGCTGGCCGCTCGGCTGGCGGAACTGCTGGCGGTGCAGGAGCGCGCGCTCGACCCGGCCACGTTCGCGCTGAGCGCGAGCGCGGGCGCGGCCAAGGACTGGATCGCCGAGCGCGGCGCGCTGGCCGCGAACCGGCCGATCACGGCTGGTGGCTCAAGGGCGCGGCGCTGCTGTTCGCGCCGCTGATGCCGCGCCTGGCCGCCGCGCTGTGGGAGAGCTGCGGGCACGCGGGCGAGCCGCGGCTCGCCGATTCCTCGAGCGGCGCCGCCGGCGGCCCAGCCGCTCGCGCTGCCGGTCGCCGTGCCGATCGCGGTCGACGACTTGCGGCCGTGTTTCCCGGCCACGCTCGCCGCGGCGGCGCTCTAGGCGTGCGGCTGGCATTGGTCTACGCGGCGGGCTTGCTGGCCGCGCTGGGCTACGGGTTCACCCTGGTGCTGCCGCTCTACGTCGCCGGCCTGCACGGCAACGAGGCCGACGCCGGCCGGGTGCTGAGCGCGGGGGCTCGCACGCTGCTGTGCGTGCCGTTCGCGGGCACCATCGCCGACCGCATCTCGGCGGACCGGCTGGCGGCGCTGGCGGCGCTGGTGTTCGGGGCCGGCATCCTGGGCTTGGCCCTCAACGACCGGCTCGGACCGTTCCTGTTCGGCTGCGGCTTTCTGCTCGGCTGCGGCTGGGGCTGTTCTTCACCGCGACGCCGATGGTCGTGGCGCGCTACGCCGACGACGCGCGGCGCAGCCAGATGTTCAGCCTGCTCTCGGCCCTTCAGATGGTCGGCATCGGCGGCGGGCCCGTGCTGGCGCGCGCGCTGCTGCATGCCGGCCTGCCGTTCCACGCGCTGTTCGTGGCCAGCGCGCTGGCCAACACCGTCGCGGCCGCGCTGCTCGCCGGCGGTTCGTTCGCCGGATCGCGCGCGCTCGTACCGGACGGCGCCCGAGTACGCGCCGCCGCGGCTGCGCGACGTCGCCGCGGTCTTGCGCGGGCCGGCGGCCTATCCGATCGCGATGGTCTTCCTGGGCGCCTGCGTGTTCAGCGCGCTGTTCAACTTCCAGGCCGGCTTCGCGGCGGCGCGCGGGCTGGACTACACGGTGTTCTACGTGACCTACTCGGTGGTCGTCATCGGCTTGCGCTTCCTGGCCGCCGGCTTCGTGGGACGCTTGTCGCGCGACGGCGCGACGATCGGCCTGCTGACGATGATGACCGCCGCGGTGGCCCTGCTGCTGGTGACCGGGGCGAACCCCGTGTACGCGCTGGCGGCCGCGCTGCTGGGAGCGGGCTACGGGCTGGTCTACCCGTGATCCAGGCCCAGGCCGTCGCCGCGAGCCCGCAGTTTCGCCCGACGCTGGTGCTGACGGTCTTCAGCGTGTCGTACTTCCTGGGCATCTTCGGCTTTCCGTTCGTCGCGGGCTATCTCATCGTGCGGTCCAGCTACGGCGCGTTGCTCGCCGTGCTGCTGGGGCTGGCCGCGGCCGAGACCGGCGTGGCGCTCGCCCGCGCGGCGCGCGGGCGCCGCCCGCTCGCCGCTTCGAGAGGTGTGTCGTGAGCATTCACTACGATTCGCGCAAGCTGCTGCAGTACGAGTGGAGCGACCGGGCCGATCACGCCAAGAAGATCCTCGAGAAGCGCCGCATCGGCGAGCTGGTGCGGGAGTTCGTCGCCCGGGACGAGCAGCCGCTGCGCTCGCTGGACATCGGCTCGGCGACGGGGCGCTACCCGCTCTGGTTCAACGACAACGGCTACCACGCGGTCGGCTACGACATCAGCCCCGAGGCGGTCGCGATGGCGCGCATGACGGCGCGCGGGCGGAGCAACATCGAGTTCCACGTCCGCAACGTGCTCGAGGTGGAACCCGAGCCCGAGCGCTTCGCGGTGGTGACCTGCATGATGGGAACGCTCAACCACATCGTTCCCGAGCAGCAGGAGAAGCTGTTCGCCTGGGTGCGCGCCAGCTTGCGCCCGGGCGGGATCTTCCTGTTCTCGTCCTGGAACCGCGAGTGCCCGTACACCGCGTACCTGCGCTTCTACACCCGCGAGGAGCAGGAGTACATCGAGCGCAACGCGCTGACCGCCGAGCAAGGGCTGCGGCTCGCGGCCCGGGCCGGCTTCGAGCCGGTCGGCGTCAGCCCGCTGTGCTTTCTGACCGACCAGTGCTACGACGCCTGGATGGGCGTGCTGGGCGAGAACGACGTCTACGCGCTGGACGACTACCTGGCGCGGCTGCTGCGGCCGCGCGACGCGCAGATGTTCGTCACCACCCTGCGCCGCCCGGCGCCGCGCCCGGGACCGTGATCCGCAAGCTGGCCGGCCTGCCGTTCGCGGCCTGGGTCCTGCTGGTCGGCACGTTCGCGATCAGCGTCGGCAGCTACATGATCGTGCCGTTCCTGGCGCTGGGGCTGGTGCGCCACGCCGGCTTGAAGCCTGGCCACCGTCGCGCTGGCCTTCACCGCCAAGCTGTGGGCCCAGTCGGGGCTGGCGTTCTTCGGCGGAATGGTCTCGGACCGCTACGGCGCGCGCGGCGCGCTGGCCGCCGGCCTGGGCATCCGGGTCGTCTCGTACCTGGGCCTGGCGTTCTTGCCGTTCGGCGTGCTGGTGGTAGGCTGGGTCGCGCTGATCGGCGCCGGTCAGGCGCTGTTCGCGCCGGCCGTCCGCGCCGCGCTGTTCGCGCTGGCCGGCGAGGACGACGCCGTGTTCGTCTACTCGCTGCAGAACACGGCGATGAACGCCGGGGTGACGCTGGGGCCGCTGCTGGGCGTGCTGCTGCTGCCCTTCCCGCCCGCGCTGAGCTTCACGCTCGCCGCGGCGGTGTTCGGCGCGTTCGCGCTGGCGGTCGCCGCGCTGATTCCGCCGCTGACCGGGCGGGTGGCGGGCAAGACGCTGCACCCGCGCGACGTGCGGGCGCTGGCCTCGAACGGCGCGGTCTGGCTGGCCTGCGCGGCGGTCGCGGTCTTCATGCTGGCCTACGTGCAGCTGGAGCTCGCGCTGCCGTCGTTCGTGCAGGGTGCGTACGGCACGCGCGCGGTGGGCTGGTTCTTCGCCCTCAACGCGCTCGTCGTCGTGGCGCTGCAGCTCCCGCTCGCGGCCTGGAACGAGCGCACCCCGACCTGGTGGGTCGCCGCCGCCAGCTTCGCCGCGATGGGAGCCGGCTTCGCCCTGGTCGCGGCCTCGGGGCTAGGCGTCACGGGACTGCTGGCCGGCATCGCGCTGTTCAGCCTGGGCGAGCTGCTGATCATGCCCAAGCTCAACGCGGCGACCGTGGCGGTGCTGCCCAAGCACGTCGTCGCGACGGCGCTGGGCTTGCTGACCGTCTGCGGCGCGTTCGGCGGCGCGCTCGGGAACTGGCTGGGCGGCGCGCTCTACCCGCGCTTGCACGGCCTGGGCCATGCTGAGCGCTACTGGTCGCTGCTCGCGCTCGCGCTGTTCGCCGCGGCGCTGGCGAGCGGCGCGCTCGCTGCCGGCCGCCAACGGCTCGCCCAGGTGAGGAACTTCTCGTGAGCACGCTGATCCTCAACGGTTTTCCGCTCGCCCGCGCACCGTATCACGAGTGGGTCGGCGACGCGCGCGAGACGCTCGTCATGATCGGCGCCGACGGCGCGATGATCGCCGACCCGGCGCAGCGGGCGGCGTTCGAGCGCCACTACGCCGCGCTCGAGCCGGTTGCGAACTACGCGCTCAGCGGAATGGTGGAGTACCACGCCGCGCGCCTGCACGAGCGCTATCGCTTCACGCGCATCGTCGCGCTGTCGGAGCGCGATCTGATGCGGGCCGCCCGGCTGCGCGAGCGGTTCGGCATCCCGGGCCAGACCGTCGCGAGCGCCGAGGCCTTCCGCGACAAGCTGCTGATGAAACGGCTGGCGGAGGCCGGCGGCATCCCGGTCACCGCCTACGCGCCGGTCGAGTACGCGACCGACCTGCACGCCTTCGCCGAGCGCCACGGCTACCCGATCGTGGTCAAGCCCCGCCACGGCGCGGGTTCGGTCGGCGTCAGCGTCGTGCGCGACCGGGCAGAGCTGCGCGCGCTCGCCGCGCGCGGGTTGACCCCGCGCATCATGGACGACGCGAGCATGATGGTCGAGACGTTCGTCGAGGGCTCGATGTACCACGTCGACGGGCTGGTCGTCGACGGCGAGCTCGTCTTGCACTGGCCTTCGCTGTTCCTGGGCGATCAGCGCGAGACGTGGGAGCGCGACGAGCCGCTGATGGGCGCGACGGTCGATCCGGCCGACCCGCTGCGCGAGCCGCTGCAGGCGCTGCTGCGCCGGGTGCTCGCCGCGCTGCCGACGCCCGCGAACACGACCTTCCACTGCGAGATATTCCGCACCGCGGACGACCGGCTGCTGCTGAGCGAGATCGCCAGCCGGGTCGGCGGGGTGCGGGTCAACGACGCGATCCGGCTGGCCTTCGACGATTTCAACCTGATCGAGAGCACGGTCAAGGCGGAGTGCGGCGTCCCGCTCGCGCGCCGGCCGCCGGAACTGCCGCTGCAGGCGGCCGGCTGGGTGATGATCCCGCCGCGCGCCGGCGTCGTCGAGGCGATCCCGCCCGAGCTGCCCTTTCCCTGGG
Source organism: Vulcanimicrobiota bacterium (assembly GCA_963784655.1). Taxonomy (GTDB): domain Bacteria; phylum Vulcanimicrobiota; class Vulcanimicrobiia; order Vulcanimicrobiales; family Vulcanimicrobiaceae; genus Vulcanimicrobium. The sequence continues at coordinate 1,471 of CAWASO010000019.1, read as the reverse complement.
TGTGGGGCTATCGCGCGCTGGCCGCGCCGGGCCAGGTCCTCGAGCGCGCGGGGAGCAGTGGCGAGGCATACATCTCGTTCCTCGTCCACGCGCCGACCCACGCCGAGGCCGTCGCGCGCCTGCGCGAGGCGACCGGCTGGGCGCTGGCGCACGCGCGCATCGCCCCGCGAGATGCGGCATGAGCGGCATTCTCATTCTCAACAAGCGCTCGCTGCACGGCTATCCCTACCACGCCTGGCTGCGCGACGACCCGCGCCCCAAGGTGCTGCTGACCGCGCGCCAGATCCACGAGGAGTACCGCGAGGACCTGGCCCAGTTCGCCCCGTTCTACGCCCACATCGAGCAGTTCGACGCCTACAACGTCAACGGCGACATCGAGCTGCGCGCGCTCGAGCTGCACGAGCGCTTCGGGTTCGAGCAGGTCCTGGCGAACTTCGAGTTCGATCTGTCGCGCGCCGCGCGCTTGCGCGAGCGGCTCGGCCTGCCCGGTCAGACGCTGCCCAGCGCGACCGCCTTCCGCGACAAGGTCCAGATGAAGGACCTCTGCCGGGCGCGCGGCCTCGCGGTGGGCGACTACCGCCGGGTGCGAACCGCGACCGACATCCTGGAGTTCGTCGCCGCGCACGGCTACCCGGTCGTGGTCAAGCCGGCCAACGGCGGCGCGTCGCTCGACACTCACGTGCTGCGCGGCGACGAGGAGCTGCGCGCGCTGCTCGGCCGCGGCCTGGTCCCGCGTTTCGACTTCGTCCCCAACCTGATCGTCGAGCGCTTCGTCGAAGGCGAGATGTATCACGTCGACGGGCTGGTCATCGCGGGCGAGGTCGCGCTGGTCTGGCCGTCGCGCTACATCAACAACACGCTCTCGTTCAAGGACGACGTCGCGCTGGGCAGCCTGACGCTCGATCCCGGCACGCCGCTGACCGAGCGGCTGCGCGCCTTCACGCGCGCGGTGCTGGCGGCGCTGCCGACGCCGCCGACGACGACCTTTCACGCCGAGGTCTTTCACACGCCGCAGGACGAGCTGGTGCTGTGCGAGGTCGCCAGCCGCACCGGCGGCGCAAAGGTCGCGGCCGCACTCGAGCTCGCCTTCGGGGTCGACATCAACGAAGCGTGGTACCGCGTGCTGTGCGGGCTTCCGGTGCAGCGCCCGGCCGCACGGCCTGAGCGCGCGGTCGGCTGGCATCTGATCTTTCCGCGCCCGGGTGAGCTGCGCGCCGCACCCGCCGCCTGCCCGTTGCCGGGCGTGGTCGCGTACGCGCTGCTGGCCCAGCCCGGCCAGCGGCTCGCAGCAGCCTACCACTCCACAGACACGCTGGCCTCGTTCGTGGTCGAAGGTGCGGACGCGGCCGAGGTGCGCGCGCGCATCGCGAGCGCGGAGCGCTGGTTCTTCGACCGGCTGGAGATCGCCGCGGCGCTGAGCTGATGCCGCGCCGCCTCTGGCACTACCCCGGCGGCGCCGTCTTGGCGTTCC
>CAWASO010000018.1:0-38772 GCA_963784655.1 Vulcanimicrobiota bacterium | reverse complement strand
ACACCGTCGGCGCGGGGGAATGCTAGCCGCATGAGCATCTCGATCCGCCCTGCTCGGCACCGTCGCGGGCGCCGCCGGAACTGCTGCCCTCAACCTGGCGACGAACGCGGACATGGTCCCGTGCGCGCGGCCGGCCGAGCGAAAGACGCCGTCCGAGTCCGCCAAGAAAATCGCCCAGGACAAAGGCCTCCGAAGCCGCTGTCGGCGACGACGACGCGGCCAGAAACCGCCGCAGCGGCACCGGCGCGCCGCTGGGCTACGCCAACGGCCTGGGCGTGGGCGTGCTCTACGGCACGCTGCGCGCCGCTCCTGCGCGGCGTGCCGCTCCTGCTCGCCGCCCTGGCCGCGGGCGGCGCGGCGATGGCGCTCAGCGACGTACCGCTCGTCCGCAGCGGGGTGACCGATCTGAAGACCTGGGGCACCAGCGGCTGGCTCGCCGACGCGATCCCGCACGCCCTCTACGGTCTGGCCGTCGCGGTGACGTTCGACGCCCTCGCCGAGCCGATCGTGTATACGGTTCGCTCGCCCGGTGACAATCGGGCGCGTCGTTTCGAAGATCGTATTTCGCGAGCGTTTTGGTCTACCCGTCGACGGGTAGCTGCTTGCAATTAACGTCCTCGCCGTGGGTGCCGATGCTATGCATTGGGGACCGACGGCGTCGTGTGCTGTCGTCCCGCTTCGCCCCGTAGGAGATGTACGTATGCCGCCTGTGGCCGCTGCTGGTAAAACGAAGACCAACGGAAAGCGTCCGGCCGTACCGGACACCAGTGGGGTCAAGGGCAAAACGGCGCCTCCGGGACGAGCGGCGATCAACGAAGCGCGCAGCTCCTCAACGCGCTGCGCGCGGTGTCCCGCGGCGACTTCTCGCAGCGCTTGCCCGGCTCGTGGGACGGCATCGACGGCGACTTGGCCGAGGCGTTCAACGAGGTCGTCGGCAACAATGTGTGCGTCCTGCGCGAGATGGAGCGCATCTCGCAAGTCGTCGGACACGACGGCTGCTTGGGCCAGCGAACGGAGATTCAAGCGCCTGGCGGCTACGGCGAGAAGCTGCTGGCCGTCAACCGGCTGATCGACGACCTCACCGTGCCGATCGCCGAGACGAACCGCGTGCTCGGCGCGGTCGCGCGCGGCGACCTCTCGCAGCAGATGGCGCTCGAGACGGATGGCCGCCTGCTCAAGGGCGAGTTCCTGCGCAGCGCGCGCCGATCATGCGATGGTCGACCAGCTCGACGCCTTCGCCGGCGAGGTGACGCGCGTCGCGCGCGAGGTCGGCTCGGAAGGCACGCTGGGCGGCCAGGCCCACGTCCGCGGCGTGGCCGGCACCCGGAGGACCTCACCGACTCGGTCAACTCGATGGCCGGCACGCTGACCAACGAGATCCGCAACATCGCCGAGGTCACCACCGCCGTCGCCAACGGCAACCTCTCCAAGAAGATCACCGTCGAGGCGCGTGGCGAGATCCTGCAGCTCAAGGAGACCATCAATACGATGGTCGACCAGCTCAACACCTTCGCGGCCGAGGTCACCCGCGTCGCACGCGAGGTCGGCTCCGAAGGCCGGCTGGGCGGTCAGGCCGACGTGCGCGGCGTGGCCGGCACCTGGAGGACCTCACCGACTCGGTCAACACCATGGCCGGCAACCTGACGAGCCAGGTCCGCAACATTGCCGAGGTCACCACCGCCGTCGCCAAGGGCGACCTCTCCAAGAAGATCACCGTCGACGTCAAGGGCGAGGTCGCCGACCTCAAGGTCACCGTCAACACGATGGTCGACCAGCTCAACGCCTTCGCGGGCGAAGTCACCCGCGTCGCGCGCGAGGTCGGCACCGACGGCCGCCTGGGCGGCCAGGCCCAGGTCGAAGGCGTCGCCGGCACCTGGAAAGATCTCACCGACTCGGTCAACACGATGGCCCGCAACCTGACCAGCCAGGTCCGCAACATCGCCGAGGTCACCACCGCCGTCGCCAAGGGCGACCTCTCCAAGAAGATCACCGTCGACGTCAAGGGCGAGGTCGCCGACCTCAAGGTCACCGTCAACACGATGGTCGACCAGCTCAACTCGTTCGCGGGCGAAGTCACCCGCGTCGCGCGCGAGGTCGGCACCGAAGGCCGCCTCGGCGGCCAGGCCCAGGTCGAAGGCGTCGCCGGCACCTGGAAAGACCTCACCGACTCGGTCAACACGATGGCCGGCAACCTGACCGCGCAGGTTCGCAACATCGCCGAGGTGACGACCGCCGTCGCCAACGGCGACCTCTCCAAGAAGATCACCGTCTCGGTGCGCGGCGAGGTGCTCGAGCTCAAGACCACCATCAACACGATGGTCGACCAGCTCAACTCGTTCGCCGGCGAGGTGACGCGCGTGGCGCGCGAGGTCGGCACCGACGGCCGCCTGGGCGGTCAGGCCGACGTGCGCGGCGTGGCCGGCACCTGGAAGGACCTCACCGACTCGGTCAACTCGATGGCCGGCAACCTGACGAACCAGGTCCGCAACATCGCCGCCGTCACCACCGCCGTGGCGCGCGGCGACCTCTCCAAGAAGATCACCGTCGACGTCAAGGGCGAGATGCTCGAGCTCAAGGCGACCGTCAACACGATGGTCGACCAGCTCAACGCCTTCGCGGGCGAGGTCACGCGCGTCGCGCGCGAGGTCGGCACCGAAGGCAAGCTCGGCGGCCAGGCCCAGGTCGAAGGCGTCGCCGGCACCTGGAAGGACCTCACCGACTCGGTCAACTCCATGGCCGCGAACCTCACCAACCAGGTCCGCAACATCGCCGACGTGACGACCGCCGTCGCCAACGGCGACCTCTCCAAGAAGATCACCGTCGACGTGCGCGGCGAGATGGCCGAGCTCAAGGGCACCGTCAACACGATGGTCGACCAGCTCAACGCGTTCGCCTCGGAAGTGACGCGCGTGGCGCGCGAGGTCGGCTCCGAAGGCCGGCTCGGCGGCCAGGCCTACGTGCAAGGCGTCGCCGGCACGTGGAAGGACCTCACCGACAACGTCAACTTCATGGCCTCGAACCTGACCTCGCAGGTTCGCAACATCGCCGACGTGACGACCGCCGTCGCCAAGGGCGACCTGTCCAAGAAGATCACGGTCGACGTCAAGGGCGAGATGCTCGAGCTCAAGGCCACCGTCAACACGATGGTCGACCAGCTCAACGCGTTCGCCGCCGAAGTCACCCGCGTCGCGCGCGAGGTCGGCACCGACGGCAAGCTCGGCGGCCAGGCCGTCGTGCCCGGCGTCGGCGGCACGTGGAAAGACCTCACCGACTCGGTCAACTCGATGGCCTCGTCGCTCACCGCGCAGGTCCGCAACATCGCCGACGTGACGACCGCCGTCGCGCGCGGCGACCTCTCCAAGAAGATCACGGTCGACGCCCGCGGCGAGATCCTCGAGCTCAAGGGCACCGTCAACACGATGGTCGACCAGCTCAACGCGTTCGCGGGCGAAGTCACCCGCGTCGCGCGCGAGGTCGGCTCGGAAGGCACGCTCGGCGGCCAGGCCCAGGTGCAAGGCGTCGCCGGCACCTGGAAGGACCTCACCGACTCGGTCAACTCGATGGCCGCGAACCTCACCAACCAGGTCCGCAACATCGCCAAGGTGACGACCGCCGTCGCCAACGGCGACCTTCGAAGAAGGTCACCGCCGACGTGCGCGGCGAGATGCTCGAGCTCAAGGACACCATCAACACGATGGTCGACCAGCTCAACGCCTTCGCCGGCGAAGTCACCCGCGTCGCGCGCGAGGTCGGCTCCGAAGGCATCCTCGGCGGCCAGGCCCTGTGCCGGGCGTCGCGGGCACCTGGAAAGACCTCACCGACTCGGTGAACCGCATGGCGGGCAACCTGACCAACCAGGTCCGCGGCATCGCCAAGGTCGTCACGTCGGTCGCCAACGGCGACCTCAAGCGCAAGCTCGTGCTCGACGCGAAGGGCGAGATCGCCGAGCTGGGCGACACCATCAACGGCATGATCGACACGCTGGCGATCTTCGCCGACCAGGTGACCTCGGTCGCCCGCGAGGTCGGGTTCGAAGGCAAGCTGGGCGGTCAGGCCGAGGTGCCCGGCGCCGCCGGCCTGTGGCGCGACCTGACCGACTCGGTCAACCAGCTCGCCGCGCAGCTCACCTCGCAGATCCGCGCGATCGGCGAGGTCGCCACCGCGGTGACCAAGGGCGACCTCTCGCGCGCGATCGAGGTCGGTGCGCAGGGCGAGGTCGGCCTGCTCACCGAGAACGTCAACGAGATGATCCGCAACCTGCGCGACACCACGCAGAAGAACCGCGAGCAGGACTGGCTCAAGACGAACCTCGCCCGCTTCACCGGCACGCTCCAAGGCCAAAAAGATCAAGACGGTCGCCAAGCTCATCATGTCGGAGCTCGCGCCGCTGGTGAACGCCTCGGTCGGCATCTTCTACCTCAACGAACCGATCGACGACGAGCCGCTGCTGCGCTTCACCGCCGGCTATGCCGCGCCGCGCCGCAAGGGCACGCTCCAGTTCGGCCCGGGCGAAGGACTGGTCGGCCAGTGCGTCGCCGAGAAGACGCGCATCCTGGTCTCCAACGTGCCGCCGGACTACCTCCAGGTGACCTCCGGCGCGGGCCACTTCAAGCCGCTCAACATCGTCGTGCTGCCGGTGCTGTTCGAGGGCGACATCAAGGCCGTGCTCGAGCTGGGCTCGTTCGAGGAGTTCAGCGACAACCACTTGCTGTTCTTGGACCAGCTCACCCAGTCGATCGGCATCGTGCTCAACACGATCGCCGCCAACATGCGCACCGAAGAGCTGCTCAAGCAGTCGCAGTCGCTGACCGTCGAGCTGCAGTCGCAGCAGGACGAGCTCCAGCAGACCAACGAGGAGCTCGAAGAGAAAGCGCGCCTGCTGGCCGAGCAGAACGAAGAGGTCGAGAAGCGCACCCGCGAGATCGACGAAGCGCGCCGCGCGCTCGAGCAGAAGGCCGAGCAGCTCGCGCTGACCTCCAAGTACAAGTCGCAGTTCCTGGCCAACATGTCGCACGAGCTGCGCACCCCGCTCAACTCGCTCCTGATCCTCTCCAAGCAGCTCAGCGACAACAAGGAGCAGAACCTGTCGGGCAAGCAGGTCGAGATGGCGCAGACCATCCGGCGCGCGGGCTCGGACCTGCTCACCCTGATCAACGACATCCTCGACCTCTCGAAGATCGAGTCCGGGACGACTTCGGTCGACATCACCGAGCAGCGCGTCGCCGACATCTGCGACGACGTCGAGCGGACTTTCCGCGGCGTGGCCCAAGAGCGCGGGCTGCGCTTCGCGGTCGAGGTCGACGACGACGTGCCGGACTCGCTCGAGACCGACCAGACGCGCCTGATGCAGATCCTCAAGAACCTGCTTTCGAACGCGTTCAAGTTCACCTCGCACGGCTCGGTCGAACTGTCCCTGCGGCGCGAGGTGCGCGACATCGACGGCGAGATCGCGCCGTACGTCGCCTTCGAGGTGCGCGACTCCGGGATCGGGATCCCCGGCGACAAGCACAACGTCATCTTCGAGGCGTTCCAGCAAGCCGACATGTCGACCGCGCGCAAGTACGGCGGCACCGGCCTGGGCTTGGCGATCTCGCGTGAGATCGCGGGCCTGCTCGGGGGCGACATGACGGTCGAGTCCGAGCCCGGCTCGGGATCGACGTTCACCTTCTTCCACCCGCTGGTGCGGACGGTCCGCGCGATCGCGGCGGCCGAGCTGCACACCGCGCCCGCCCCGGCCAAGCCCGTCGACGCCGACGATGCGCCGCTCGCGCTGCGCCGCAAGAAGCTCCCGCCGGCGCTGCCGACCGGGCCGGTCGAGGACGACCGGGCCGACATCCGCCCGCAGGACCGGGTGGTGCTGATCGTCGAGGACGACGCCACCTTCGCCCGCATCCTGCTGGGGCTGGCCCGCGACCGCGGCTTCCGCGGCCTGATGGCCCGCAGCGGCGCCGACGGCATCGCGCTGGCGCGCCAGTTCGTGCCCGACGCGATCACGCTGGACATCGGGCTGCCCGACGTCGACGGCTGGGTGCTGCTGGATCAGCTCAAGCGCGACCCCGCCACGAAGGGCATCCCGGTGCACGTCATCTCGGGCGAGGAGCAGTGGCAGAAGGCCCTCGACTCGGGCGCTTTCGCACACCTCAAGAAGCCGGCCAGCGAGGACGCGCTGACCCAGGCCTTCGACAACCTGCTCGGCTTCGCCGACGCCGCCTCGCGCAACGTGCTCGTCGTCGAGGACGACGTGACCCAGCTCTCGGCGATGGCGAACCTGATCCAGACCGGCGAGGTGACGGTGACCGCCGTCTCGACCGGCGAGCAGGCGCTGCACGCGCTCGACGACGCGCGCTTCGACTGCGTCATCGTCGACCTCGGGCTGCCCGACATGGACGGCATCACGCTGATCGAGCGGATCAAGGCCCACCCGGCCCACGTCCGCGTGCCGGTCATCGTCTACACCGGCCGCGAGCTCACCGAGCAAGAGGACGGGTCGCTGCGGCGGCTGTCCGAGTCGGTGATCGTCAAGGACGCGATGTCGCCCGAGCGGCTGATCGACGAGACCTCGTACTTCCTCAACCAGGTCGAGGCCCGGCTGCCCGAGGTCAAGCGCCCGGCCAACCCGGCCCACGGCAACGGCACCCTCGAAGGGCGCACGATCCTGGTCACCGACGACGACACGCGCAACATCTACGCCTTGCGCAGCGCGCTGGAGGACTTCGACATGAACGTCCTCTCCGCGGAGTCGGGCGCCGAGGCCATCGCGCTGCTGCGCTCGCACCCGGAGATCGACGTCATCCTGATGGACATCATGATGCCCGAGATGGACGGCTACGAGACGATCCGCCGCATCCGCGCGCGCGACGAGTGGAAGAGCATGCCGATCATCGCCCTGACCGCCAAGGCGATGAAGGGCGACCGCGAGCAGTGCTTGGCGGCCGGCGCCTCGGAGTACATCTCCAAGCCGGTCGACATCGATCAGCTCGTCGCGCTCGTCCGCGTCTGGCTGAACGTCACAGCGTGATCGCCGAACGCCCGTCGGACGGGGCGCCCAGCGTCCCGCCGACGGTTTCCGCGGCGGTCAGCGACCTCGAGCTCAACTTGCTGCTCGAGGCGGTGTACCGCATCTCGGGCTACGACCTGCGCGAGTACTCGCCCGCGACCCTCAAACGGCGGGTTGCGGAGCGCGTGCGCGCGGAGGGCGCGGCGACCATCACCGGGCTGCTCGAGCGGGTGCTGCACGACCCGGCCGTGCTGCGCCGCTTCGTCGACGCGCTCACCCACAATCCCAGCTCACCGTTCCGCGAGCCGCAGTTCTTCGCCGCGTTCCGCGAGCGCGTGCTGCCGCGCCTGCGCACCTTCCCGCACGCTCGGCTGTGGGTGATCGGCTCGGGCGACGACGCGTACGCGCTGGCGATCCTGCTGCGCGAGTCGGAGTTCTACCACCGCACCCGCATCTACGCTACCGACGCCGGGGAAGCCGCGATCGAGCGCGCCAAAGCCGGCGTCTTCCCCGCCGAGCTGGTCGACGAGTACGCCCACCGCTACGTCGAGGGCGGCGGCACGCGCCGCTTCTCGGACTACATCGCACTCGACGGCGGGCGGGCGGTCTTCAAGCCCGGGCTGCGCGAGCAGATCGTGTTCGCCCAGCACAACCTCGCGACCGACGGCTCGTTCAACGAGTTCCACCTGGTCGTCGCGCGCAACGTCGTGACCCACTTCAACCGTACGCTGTCGTACCGTGCGCACCAGGTGATCTACGAGAGCTTAGTCCGATTGGGCTATCTCGGCGTGTCGTCGAAAGAGACGCTGCGCTACACGCCCCACCAGCGCGCGTACGAGGAATTAACCGACACCGAACGGTTCTACCGCCGCTTGCGCTGACGCGCGGGAACGGCGCCACCGCGCGCGCCGTCAATACATACGTGATCATGGACGATCGCGTCCCCGACCTTTCGCGGGACGAACTCAACCGCTACCCCGTCGGGGTTATCACGCTTGCTCGTGACGGCACGATCGTCCATTACAACCGGGCCGAGGCGGCGTTCTCGCGGCTCAAGCCGCACGACGTGACCGGCCGGCGCTTCTTCGGCGACGTTGCCCCGTGCGCGTCGGTGCGCGGCTTCCAGGGCCGCTTCGAGGAGTTCGCCGCGCTGACCGGCGACGGGGCGGAGCGTTTCGACTTCGCCTTCGACTTCGCGTGGGGCCGGCACGACGTCACGATCACCATGCTCCGCCGCGCTGAGCGCGAGGACATCACGCTGCTGGTCAAGACGCGCTCGGCCGCGCGCCGGCGCGAGCCGCTGCCGCGCGCGAGCGAGCTCGCCCGCGGCCCAGGCGGTCCGGACGCGCTGGTAGCCTCCGCCCTGTTCGGGCAGTGGGTGGAAGAGCACGACGGGCGGACGTGGTGGTCGCCCGAGGTGCGGATGATGTTCGGCCTGGCCGAGAGCGTTTCGCCGCAGGCCGGCGCGCTGCACGCCCACGTGCTGCCCGAGGACCGGACCCGGATCGAGCACGCGCTGGCCGAGGCCGGCGCGTCGGAGCAGCCGATCACCCTGGCCTACCGCATCCGGACCGCGCAAGGCGACGAGCGCAGCGTCGTCGAGCACGTCGCGACGCTCAGCGACGGCGGCGCGCGGCGCCGCTTCGGCACAATCCTCGACGTCACCGAGCGCGAGCGCCACGAGCGGCGGCTGTGGCGCTCGGCGCACCACGACGTGCTGACCGGCTTGCCCAACCGCAAGCTCGTGCTCGAGCGGCTGAGCGAGACGCTGCTGCGCGACGAACCGGTCGCGCTGCTGTTCCTCGACCTCGACCGCTTCAAGCACGTCAACGACACGGCCGGCCACGCGGTCGGCGACGCGCTGCTGCGCCTGGTCGCGTCGCGGCTGGCGAGCTGCGTGCGCCCGGGCGACACGGTCGCGCGGCTCAACGGCGACGAGTTCCTGATCCTGCTGCCCGGAGTGGCCCAAGCCGGCGACGCCGAGGCGGTCGCCGAAAGCGTGCTCGACGCGATCGCGCAGCCGTACGTGATCGACGACGAGCAGCACTTCGTCACGGTGAGCATCGGGCTCGCGCTCGCTCCGCACGACGCGCGCGAGGCCGACGAGCTGCTGCAAGCCGCGGACATCGCCATGTACCACTCCAAGGAGCGCGGCGCGAACGCCTACCTGCGCTACGACGAGCGCATCCGGCGCCAGGCCGGTGAGGAGGCGCTGCGCGAGATCGAGCTGCGCCGGGCGATCGACCACGACGAGTTCGTGCTCTTCTTCCAGCCGATCGTCGACGCGGCCAGCGAGCGCATCGTCAAGACCGAGGCGCTGGTGCGCTGGAACCATCCCGAGCGCGGAATCGTGAGCCCGGCCGACTTCATTCCGCTGGCCGAGCGCACCGGCCTGATCGTCCCGCTCGGCCAGCTCGTGCTCGAGGCCGCCTGCGCGCACGTCAGGGCCTGGGACGAAGCCGGCCTGCCGCCGATCGTGGTCGCGGTGAACATCTCACCGCTGCAGTTCAAGGACCGCCGCTTCGCGCAGACCGTCGGCGAGACGATCCGCCGCTACGGCATCGCGCCCGCGCGGCTGGAGCTCGAGCTGACCGAGAGCGTCGTCGAGAGCTTCGAGGACACGATGGAGTCGCTGCTCGATCTCAAGCTGCTGGGCGTGCGCCTCTCGATCGACGACTTCGGCACCGGCTACAGCGCGCTGGCGTACTTGAAATACTTCCCGATCGACACGCTCAAGCTCGACCGCGCCTTCGTGTCGGGCATCGGCAACCACCCGCTCGACGGCGCGATCGCGGCGACGATCGTGCGGCTGGCGACCGACCTCAACCTGCAGTGCGTCGCCGAAGGCGTGGAAACGGACGTCCAGCGCGACGCCCTGCGCGCGATCGGCGCGACGCACCTGCAAGGCTATCGGTTCTCACGCCCGCTCGACGCGGAGCATTTGCCGCGCGGCTAGCGAGCGACTTGCCGGTCTAGCCGCACGCGTTCTACTGTGGGAGACGCACCCGGCCTTCGTTGGGTTCGCCGAAGCCCGTGACGTATTCGCACGGCGCCAGCACGCCGTCGCTGGTGAGAAAGCCGCACCACAGGCTGTAGTCGGTCAGCGTCGCGCCGGCAACCTGAGCGGCCTTTCCTTGCAGCTCCGGATACCGCCAGTCGTAGAAGTCGCGCAGCCACTTGTACGTCACGCCCGCCGCCGGTGGGATCGCCCAGGCATAGAAATACCGCAGGAACCCGCCGGAGTCATACCGATCCGGCTTGTCGCTGACCGCGCGCCAGGGCGACCAGCCCGGATAGTTCGCCGCGGTGATCCAGGCGGTGTCGTCGCGGACTCCCATGATCCTCCGGATCGGCCCCTCGTAGTGGCTGAGTCTCCATGCCCAACTGCGACCACGCCCACTTCCAGCCGCCGTCCCACGCCGTGAACGTGAACGCGCCGTCCTGCACCGGCCCGAGCGATTGCTTCGGTTGCGCGTAATACGTATATCCAGAGACGTCGCGACAGGTGACGATGCCGTCAGCGGCGCTCGCGCTCGCAGCATCCGCAGTTGCTAGGGAGAATGCTTCCGGCGGCAGTTCCGCGTCTGGTGAATGCGGCGCTTGCCGACCGCGAGACGTCGCGTCTGTATCATCCATGCGGTGTAGCATTCACGGCACGCCGTGTCTTGCCTTGTCGTTTTTCACCGCCTCGCTCTCGCGCGAAACGCTCCGCGCTGGGGTGATAGACGGGCTGATAACCCGCGCGCAGCACCGCGAGCGTGGACGCGGGCGTCAGCACGTCGAACTCGCCCGCGCCGGCACAGTGGCACGCATCGGTATATCCGTCGTGCGACCACGCGAGCAGCTTTTCCGCACGCTTCAGATATGCCCGTCCCTCAGCATCCGCGACGAAAGCGCCGTCGGGCAGCGATTCCGGCCGCGCGCGCTCGCGCGTGCCGCGCAGGATCGGCACGCGCTCACGGTGCAGCGCCGCGTCGAGCGCGGGCGCGCGCGCCGGCTCGCCGCTCAGCCCCGCCCAGGTGCGCACGAATGTGTTGAACGCCGCCCGGCGGCACTCCGCGCACGGGCGGTGGCCCGCCGCCAGCGCGACCGCCTCGTCGAGAAAGAACAGCTCGGTGAAGCGGCGCGGCGCCATCACGGTGCGCCGCCGGTCGCGGAACTCCAGCACGCAGACGACCCAGGCCTTGTGCTTCCACGTCTCGCTGACCAGGGTACGCCGCTCGTCGTGCAGGCAGCCGCGCTGGCCCATGAACAGCCCGCGCGCGGAGACCGCCTCGATGCGCGCGAAGGGCGTCACCCGATTTTGCAGCGGCACGGCGCGCTCCTCAGACGATCAGGCCGCGGCGGAACGCGATCACCGCGGCCTGCGCGCGGTCCGACGCGGCGAGCTTGTGCAGGATGTCGGCCAGGTGGCCCTTGACCGTGCCCAGGCCGAGGTGCAAACGGAGCGCGATCTCGGCGTTGCCGACGCCCTCGGCGACCAGCGCGAGGATCTCGGTCTCGCGCGGGCTGAGCGGCGAGGACGCGGCCGGCGCGGTCGAGCCGCTGAGCCGGCGCAGCACGACGTGCGCGATGCGCGGGTCGAAGTACGCGCCGCCCGCCGCCGCGGTGCGCACCGCGTCGATCACCGTCTCGGGGTTGGACGATTTCACGCAGTAGGCGTCCGCGCCGGCGGCCAGCGCCGCCAGCACGTCGTCCTCGCGTTCTTGCATGGTCAGGATCACCACCCGCGGCGGGTCGGCGGCGGCCTTGAGCGCGCGGGTCAGCGCGATCCCGTCCAGGCCCGGCAGCCCGAGGTCGATCAGCGCCACGTCGGGCCGCCGCTCGGCGAGCATGGCTTGGCCCGAGACGCCGTCGGCGGCTTCGCCGACGACCTCGAAGCCGGCCGCCTCCAGCGACGTGCGCAGGCCGGCCCGGACCAGCGCGTGATCCTCCACCACCGCGACGCGGATGGGAGAGTCCAAGGCATCGCGCGGGTCAGAGCTCACGGTGCTGCCTTCGGGATCGTCAGCGTGAACACCGACCCGCGCGGCGAGCGCGGTTCGTAGCGGACCGTGCCGCCGCTCTCCTCGGCGATGCGGCGCACGATGTAGAGCCCCAGGCCCGTGCCGCCGCCGGTGCGCGCGGTGGCCGAGAAGCGCGCGAACAGCCCTTCGCGCACGCGCTCGTCGATCCCGAAGCCGTCGTCCGCGACGACGGTCTCCACGCTCGCGCCGCGCGGCGCCACGCGCAGTTCGACCGTGCCGCCGGCGGGCGTATGCTGCAGGGCGTTGGCGACGAGGTTCGACAGCGCGCGCCGCAGGTCGCCGCGCGAACCGCGCACCGTCGTCTCGCCTCCGCGCCCGGCATCAGCGGCGACATCGAAGCGCAGCGTGATCTCGCGCGCGTCCGCCATCGCGCGCAGTCCCGCGGCGATCTCGCCGGCCAGCCCGCCCAGGTCGACCAGCTCGCGCTCGGCGCGGTGTTCCCCGGCCTCGAAGCGCGCGACCAGCAGCAGCGTCTCGGCCAGGCCTTGCAGATCGTCGATCGCGCCCAGGCTGGCGTGCAGCACGGTCCCGTACCGCTCGGGCAGCGCGCCGTACGCGCCGTCGGCGGCTTGCCGCAAGGTCATCGAGAGCGCGGCCAGCGGCGTGCGCAGGTCGTGCGAGAGCGCGTACACGAGGTCGCGGATGACGGCTTGGCGGTCGCCGAGGGCGTCGTTGCGCTCGGCCAATTCGGCGAACAGGCGCGCTTGCCACAGCGCGTTGACCGCGATCGCGGCGAAGCCTTTGGCGGTCGCGACGGCCGTGTCGTCGGGCGCCTCGGCATCGCTCGCGGCGACGAGCACGCCGAAGGCGAGTGCCGCGGTCGGCGAGCGGAATCGCCAGCGCGCTGCGCGCGCGCAGCCGGTCGAGCACGAAGCGCCCGAGCGGATCGACCGCGCGGATGACGGCCAGCGTGCCGTCGGCGGCGACCCGGTGGTTCAGCGAAGCGATCTCGGGCGAGGGGCGCTCGTCGATCACCTCGACCGTGTCGTCACCGGCCCGCGCGGCGAGAATCTCGCCGCCGCTGGCCGGGTACCAGAACACGCCGCTGCAGCTCGAGCGCGCGCGGCGCTTCGCGCACGATCGCGCGCACGACCAGCTCCGGTGAGAGCGAGGCGCGGATGCGCTCCGCGACGCCGGCCAGGGTCGCCTCGCGGCGCGCGCGCGCTTCCTGCGCGGCCAGCCGGCCGACTCGTTCGGCGCGCTCCTGCACGGCCGTGCTGAGGTAGCCGACGATCGCGATCGAGAGCATCGACAGGAGCCGGTCGCCGACGACGATCGCGTCCCAGCGGTAGCCGTCGTGCGCCGCGTTGGCGATCGCCGCGCCGGCGTCGGCGGCGAGCGCGCAGGTGACGAGCACGGCCGTCAGCCGGCGGCTGCGGGTCAGCGCGGCGAGCACGATCGGCACGTCGAGCAGAATCGCGACCACGAGCGTCTGCGGCGTCAGCACGTCGGCGACGAACGCGCCCACCAGCAGCGCGAAAGCGGTGACGGCGACGGCTCGCGAGCGCACCCTGACGCGCTTCGGGGAGCCGGCGCGCCCGCCTGCGAAGGGGCCGGGGTGCGAGACGAGGGACGGACCGACGCCGCCGCGCTCCTCGCCGAGCTCGGCCTGACGCCGCGCCTCACCATCTACCTGGGCGGAGCGCCCGGCGCGGGCAAGACGCACCGGCTGCTGACCGACGCCGTCGGCGAGGCCCGCGCCGGGCGGCGGGTGGCGATCGGCTGGATCGAGACCAAGGGCCGCCCGCAGCTCGACGCGCTGGCCGCCGACCTGCCCCGCATCCCGCCGCGCCGCTTCCTCGCCGGTGGAACGGCGAGCGAGGACTTCGATCTCGAAGCGGCGCTGCGCAGCGACTACGAGACGATCGTGCTCGACGAGCTCGCGCACGCCAACCCCGCCGACGCGGCGCACGCCAAGCGCTGGCAGGACGCGCTGGCGCTGCGCGAGGCCGGCAAGTCGGTGCTGGGCGCGTTCAACGTCATGCACCTCGACACGGTCGCGCCGGTCGCCGAGCGCATCGTGGGCCACCCGATCCGCGAGCTCGTGCCGCTGGCATTTCTCAAACGAGCCGACCGGGTGATCGCGCTCGACATCGCGCCCTCGATCCTCGAGTCGCGCCTGCGCACCGGGCGGATCGTGCGCGACGAGGACGTCGAGCGCGCCGCGGCCGGCCTGTTCCAGCCCAAGAACCTGAGCATGATGCGCGAGCTGCTGCTGCGCGTCGTCGACGACCTCACCATCCCGGTCGTCGCGCCGAGCAAGGTCTCCACGGCGCTGGCCGTGGTGAGCGGCACGGACGATCCGGGCCCGTTCCTGCGCCGCGCCGCCTCGTTCGCCGACGCGCTCGACCTCGCGCTGGAGACGACCGCGGTCGAGCCGGTCGACGAGGCGCGCCTGAACGAGGCGACGCTGCGCGCCGACGGCGGGCGCGTGCCGCCGCCCGCGCGCCTCACACGCGGCGACCTGAGCGCGGTGCGCGCGTCGCTGGTGATCGTGCCCTACGGCCCGCTGGCCGACCGCATCCTGACCCGCCCGGTCGACCGCGAGGTGCTGATCGCCGACCCCGCCCGGCTGCCGCTGCCGCACGCGTACGACGGCGCGCGCCATCCCTACGGCTTCACGCTGGGCGACCGGCTGGGGATCGGCTACGGCAAGCTGACGATCTACCTCGGCTCGGTCGCCGGCAGCGGCAAGACCTACGCCATGCTCGACCGCGGCCACCAGCTCGCCGAGGACGGCGTCGACGTGGTGGCCGCGCTGGTCGAGACGCACGGCCGGGCCGAGACCGCGGCGCAGCTGGCCGGGCTGGAGCTGCTGCCGCGCCTGGCCAACGGCGAGATCGACCTCGCCGCGCTGACCCTGCGCCGGCCCAAGGTCGCGCTGATCGACGAGCTGGCCCATACCAACGCCGCCGGCGACGCGCACGCCAAACGCTACGACGACGTGCTGGCGGTGCTGCGGGCCGGAACCGACGTCATCACGACGCTCAACGTGCAGCACCTCGAAGGCGTCGCGGACGCGGTCGAGCGGCTGACCGGGACCCGGGTGCGCGAGACGCTGCCCGACAGCGTGCTGGAGTTCGCCGACGAGGTGATCTTCATCGACGTCACGCCGGACGTGCTGCGCGAGCGGCTGCGGCAGGGCAAGATCTACCCGCCCCAGCGCGTCGACGCGGCGCTGGGCAACTTCTTTCGGACCGAGAACCTGGCCGCGCTGCGCGAGCTGGCCGTGCGCGAGATGCTGCGCGGGCGCTCCGAGCGCGGGCGCGAGCGGCCCTTCGCGCGGATCGTGCTGGGGGTCGCGCCGCGCGAGCGCGACGCGGCGCTGATCCGGCGCGCCGGGCGGCTGGCGAAGCGGCTCGACGTCGACCTGCGCGTGATCTGCGTGACGCCCGACGACGGTCCGGCGGCGCGCCCGCCCGTCGACGCGCTGGCGGCCGTGACCGCCGCGCTGCACGGCACGTTCGTCGCCGCGGTCGGCGCGGACGCGGCCGGACGGATCGCCGAGCTGCTGACCGACGGCGACGTGCTGGCGGTCGAGTCGCCGCGCCACAAGCGGCGCCCGTTCGGCCGCCGCTCGTTCGCGGTGCGCGTGCTCGCGGCCGGCGTGCGCGACTTGCTGCTGCTGGCCCCGCGCGACGACGCCCAGCCGGCGTCGCCCTGAGCGCTCACAGCAAGTAGCTGATGCCCAAGCCGACGTAGTGCCGGCGCACGCCGGGCGCGCCCGGCGCCGGGCTGATCCGGTTCGAGGTGCCGAAGTTCAGGTCGAACTGCGCGTTGCCGGCGTCCTTCGAGAGGGCCGCGTCGAACCAGGTGTGGCTCGGCGTCGCGATCCCCTCGCCGTTGGACTGGCGGTATGCCTCGAGCGCGAGCCCGAACGACGCCGGGAGCGACACGGTGACGTCGAGCGACGGCAGCACGGACGTGTAGCGCGCCGTCGTCGTCGCCGCCCGCGCCGGCCGACACGGTCGTCAACCGGTCGACGCTCAGCGTCGCGCCGTAGCCGAACACCTTGCCCAGCGAGCCTTGGAGGTTGACGTTCCCGACGTACGTGCCGGCGTTCGGCGCTGCCCAGGCCGTTGGGGTTCGGCGCGGGATCGCTCCCGGTCGGCGCGGTCGCGATGACGTTGCACGCCGTACGCGAACGCCGGCGTGGCGCCGATCTGCCACTTGAGGCCGGCGCCGGCGTCGGACGTCGCCGGCACGCCGCCCGAGCGGATCGCGCTGGGCGGCAGCACTTGCAGCTCGACGCCGCGCAGCTTGGTCCCGATGCGGATCGCCGCGAGCGGACAGGACTGATACGTGTACGAGCCGCCCGCGACGTCGACGGTTTGCGACTGGTAGCCCGTCTCGATCAGCACCTGGTTCGGCTTGACCACGCACGCCGACGTGGTCTGCGTCGGGCGGCTGACGACCGCGCTCAAACCGCTCGAGCAGATATCGGGGGCGGTCTGCGCCGATGCGAGGCCCGGCAGCGCGACGAGCGCGGCGGCGATGAGCGAACGGATCACGGGTGTGCGGTAGCTCCTTGCGCGTCGAGCGCGCGGTTGAGGGCGAGAACGTTGACGCGCGGCTCGCCCAGGATGCCGAGCTGGCGCGGGGTGATGTGGGCCGCGATCTGAGCGCGCACCGCGTCGAGCGAGATGCCGCGCGCCCGCGCGACTCGGGCGGCCTGGTAGTACGCGCCCTCGGGCGAGATGTCGGGGTCGATGCCGCTCCCGCTCGACGTGACGAGATCCATCGGCACGGGGCCGCTCGCGGCGGGGTTCTCCTTCTTGCAGCGCGGCGATCGTGGTCTTGGTGGCGGCGATGAGCTTCTTGCTGGTCGGGCCCAGGTTCGTGCCGCCCGTCGCGGTGGGATCGTACCCTTTTCCGGCGGCCGAGGGACGGCCGTGGAAGTATTGCGGCTTGCTGAACGCCTGGCCGACCAGCTCCGAGCCGACGACCGTGCCGTCGACCTCGATCAGCGAGCCCATGGCCTGGTGGTGGAACAGCAGCGCCGACAGGGCCCAGATCGCGAGCGGGTAGATCAGCCCCAGCGCGATCACGGTGACGACCGTGTAGAGCAGCGAGGTGACGAGGTGGCGCAGCGTGCTGTCGCGCGCGGGTTCGGGCGGCGCGGTGTGCGGTGAGTTCATGGCGTCAGGCTCCGGTGAGGTGCAGGCCGACGAGGATGAGGTCGATGAGCTTGATCCCGACGAACGGGACCACCAGGCCGCCCAGGCCGTAGACCAGCACGTTCTCGCGCAGCACGGCGTTCGCGCCGCGCGGGCGGTACGCCACGCCGCGCAAGGCCAGCGGGATCAGCGCGACGATGATCAGCGCGTTGAAGACGATCGCCGAGAGGATCGCGCTGTGCGGCGTCGCGAGCCGCATGACGTTGAGCGCCGCCATCGCAGGGTAGGCGGTGGTGAACATCGCGGGCAGGATCGCGAAGTACTTCGCCACGTCGTTCGCGATCGAGAACGTCGTGAGCGAGCCGCGCGTCATCAGGAGCTGCTTGCCGACCTCGACGATCTCGATCAGCTTGGTGGGATCGGAGTCGAGGTCGACCATGTTGCCGGCCTCTTTGGCGGCCTGCGTGCCGCTGTTCATCGCCACGCCGACGTCGGCTTGCGCCAGCGCGGGCGCGTCGTTGGTGCCGTCGCCGGTCATCGCCACGAGCCGGCCTTCGCTCTGCTCGCGCCGGATGAGCGCCATCTTCGTCTCGGGCGTTGCCTCGGCCAGGAAATCGTCGACCCCGGCTTCCTTGGCGATCGCGCTCGCGGTGAGCGGGTTGTCGCCGGTGATCATCACCGTGCGAATCCCCATCGCGCGCAAGCGGTCGAAGCGCGCGCGGGTGTTGGGTTTGAGGATGTCGCGCAGGTAGATCGCACCCAGGATGCGCTGCCCGTCGGCGAGCAGCAGCGGCGTGCCGCCGGCGCGCGCGATGCGCTCGACTTCGGGCGCCAGCAGGTCGGTCGCGGTCGCGACGGCGCCGCGGCCGTTCCCCGCGACCCAGGCCCGGACGGCGTCCGGCGCGCCCTTGCGCAATTGCGTGCCGTCGGCGAAGTCGACCCCCGACATGCGGGTGTACGCGCTGAACGGCACGACTGTCGAACCGGAGCGGCAGCACCGCCGCCCCGTCGCCGTCCAGGCCGCTTCGCGCGCCCGCGAGCAGCACGATCGAGCGGCCTTCGGGCGTCTCGTCGGCCAGCGAGGCGAAGTACGCCGCCCGGTACGCCGCCCGCTCGTCGACCCCGGGCGCGAGCACGATCTCGGTCGCCTGGCGGTTGCCCAGCGTGATCGTGCCGGTCTTGTCGAGCAGCAGCGTGTCGACGTCGCCGGCAGCCTCGACCGCCCGGCCCGACATCGCCAGCACGTTGCGCTGCAGCACGCGGTCCATCCCGGCGATGCCGATCGCGCTGAGCAGCCCGCCGATCGTGGTCGGGATCAGGCACACCAGCAGCGCGATCAGCACCACGACGCTGGGCGCCGAGCCGGCGTAGATCGAGAACGGCGCCAGCGTCGCCACCGCGACGATGAAGATGATCGTCAGCCCCGACAGCAAGATGGACAGCGCGATCTCGTTGGGCGTCTTCTGCCGCTGCGCGCCTTCGACCAGGCCGATCATGCGGTCCAGGAACGACTCGCCCGGGTTCGCGCTGACGGCGTAGACGATGCGGTCGGAGAGCACGCGCGTGCCGCCGGTGACCGACGAGCGGTCGCCGCCCGCCTCGCGGATGACCGGGGCCGATTCGCCGGTGATCGCCGATTCGTCGACCGTCGCGGCGCCCTCGACGATCTCGCCGTCGGTGGCGATGAGGTCGTTCACCTCGGCGACGACGCGGTCGCCGCGCCGCAGCTGCGTCGCCGAGACGCGCTCCTCGCGCCCGCCGGCCAGCCGCCGCGCGATCGTGTCGGTCTTGGTGCGGCGCAGGTACTCGGCCTGGGCCTTGCCGCGGCCCTCCGCCAGCGCCTCGGCGAAGTTCGCGAAGAGCACGGTGAACCACAGCCAGGCCGAGATCGCGAGGTCGAACGAGGCCTGCCCGTTGCGCGCGTCGCGCAAGGCAAACACCAGGGAGACCAGCGCGCCGACTTCGACGACGAACATCACCGGGTTGCGCAGCTGCACGCGCGGGTCGAGCTTGACGAACGACTGCCGAACCGCCGGGACGCAGAATCGACCGGTCGAAGAGCGAGCGCGAACGCGATACCATCAGAATTGCTTTCCCTGCAGGTTCAAGAGGTGTTCGACCACCGGGCCGAGCGCGTCGGCCGGGAAGAACGTCAGCGCGCCGACGATGACGATCACGCCGATCAGCAGCACGACGAAGATCGGCGAGGTCGTCGTGAACGTGCCGGCGGTCGTCGCGACCGCCCGTTTGGACACCAGCGCCCCGGCCAGCGCGAGCACCGGGATCATGATCGCGATGCGCCCGAAGAGCATCACCACACCGCCCGAGACGTTCCACCACTGGTTCGCCGAGAGGCCGGCGAACGCCGAGCCGTTGTTGTTGACCATCGACGAGTACGCGTAGAGGATCTCGCTGAAGCCGTGCGGGCCGGCGTTGTTGAGCGTCGCCGTTCCGGCCGGCAGCACGGCCGCCATCCCGGCCGGAACCAGCGCGAACACCGGCACGACGAGCG
Organism: Vulcanimicrobiota bacterium; assembly: GCA_963784655.1. Classification (GTDB taxonomy): domain Bacteria; phylum Vulcanimicrobiota; class Vulcanimicrobiia; order Vulcanimicrobiales; family Vulcanimicrobiaceae; genus Vulcanimicrobium. The sequence continues at coordinate 19,119 of CAWASO010000018.1, read as the reverse complement.
CGGCGAGGATCGCGAGCTGCACCTCGCGGCGCTCGATCTTCTTGCCGAGGTATTCCGGGGTGCGGCCGACCATGAGGCCCGCGATGAACACCGTCAGGATGGCGTAGTAGACGATCCCGTAGAAGCCCGAGCCGACCCCGCCGAACACGACCTCGCCCAGCTGCATGTCGAAGATCGGCACCAGCCCGCCGAGCGCCGTGAACGAATCGTGCATGGCGTTGACCGCGCCGCACGACGTGTCCGTCGTCATCGTCGCGAACAGGGCGGAAGCGGCGACGCCGAAGCGCATCTCCTTGCCCTCCATGTTCGCCGCCCGCGACGCCGAGCGCGTGCACGATCGGGTTGCCATAGGCCTCGGCCGCGTACGCCGCCGTGAAGCCGACCGCGAACAGCGTCGTCATCGCCGCGAAGAGCACCCAGCCTTGCCGCTGGTCCTTCACGAAGCGCCCGAACGTGTACGTGAGCGCGCCGCCGATCAGGAAGATCAGGAACAGCTCGAACGCGTCGCTCAGCCCGGTCGGGTTCTCGAACGGCGAGGCGGAGTTCGCGTTGACGAACCCGCCCCCGTTGGTGCCGAGCTCCTTGATCACTTCCATCGACGCCATCGGGCCTTGCGGGATCGATTGCGCCGCGCCCTCGACCGTCTTGGCGGTGGTGTAGGCCGCGAAGTTCTGCGGCACCCCTTGCCAGACGAGGAAGAGCGAGCCGACCAGCGCGATCGGCAGCAGCACGTAGAGCACCGTGCGGGTCAGGTCGACCCAGAAGTTGCCGATGGTCGACCCGCCGCGCCGCGCGAGCGCGCGCATCAGTGCGACCGCGATGGCGATGGCGGTCGCGGCGGAGACGAACATGTGCCAGCCGAGTCCCGCCATCTGCGAGAGATAGCTCATCGTCGACTCGCCCGAGTAGAACTGCCAGTTGGTGTTCGTCATGAACGACACCGCGGTGTTCCAGGCCAGGTCGGGCGCGAGGTTGCCGAAGCCTTGCGGGTTGAGCGGCAAGAACGCCTGCGTGCGCAGCAGGACGTAGAGATAGACCAGGCTGACCAAACTGAACGCCAGCACGGCGAAGGCGTAGCCCTTCCAGCCCATCTCGCGCTCGGGTCGATGCGGCAGACCCGGTAGAGGCCGCGCTCGACCGGCGCGAGCAGCGGCGAGAGGAACACGCGCTCGCCCTCGAACAGGCGCGCCATGTAGATGCCCAGCGGCTTCACGCACGCGCACACGAGCCCAAAGATGAGGGCGGCCTGGAGCCACCCGACGATCGTCATCGCAGCGATACCTTCGTCAGAAGCGTTCGGGGCGCAGCATCGCGTACGTCAAGTACGCGAGCGCGGCGAGGGCTAAGATCAAACCGGCCAGCAGGTCGGGCGTCATATCTTCTCGCAGCCCAGCACGTAGCGGTCGAGCAGCCAGAACGACAGCGCGCTCAGCGCGACCAAGCAGAGTTCGAGCACGAGCGGGTTCATCGCGAGCGGTCCACCGGGACGAGCGCCACGGCCCGCTCGGCCAGCAGCGAGAGCGCGGGACAGACCGCGACGAGCAGCAGTATGCACAACATCCCGCTCAGCGTAGCGGAGCGCGGACCGGCGCGGTATCCGCCGTCCGGCCGAACCTTTCGGCTAGTGTTTGGAGCGCTGTTCCGCATGGTAGCGCTCGAGCGCCTCGGCGACCGTCAGGTCATGGTCGCGCTCGAGGTGGGGCAGCAGCCGCGCGGCCCAGCGCAGGAGGACGGTGCGCAGCTTGTCGGCGCTGGCCGCCTGCAGCTCGGCCCGCCGGATGACGCGCAAGAACTCGGTCCGCCGCATCGCGGTCAGCACGTTACCAGGGGCGGCGCGCCGCGGCACGACCAGGGCAGCCACCTCGGCGGCCAGCTTCGCCGGAGCGTCGGCAAGCCGGAATGGAAAACGGCGCACGGCTGCCCCGCCGTGGTAGCGGGACACGCGAACCGACGCCCCCGTCGCCCGCGACGTTCGCATCGATGACGATGTGATGCGCCTTCGTGTCGCCGGTGAAGGTATAGTGGCACAGCAGCTCGTCGACGAGCACGAGCTCGTCCCAAAAGGCGGCGGACCACTCGTCGAGCGTGAGCAGCATGGAACGATGGTACCGCGCGCCCAGGGCGCTGCGCACGGGCCGTCCGGTCGAACCTTTCGGATGCCGCACCGAACGGATCATCCGAACGACGGTGGCGGCGGGCGCTGCGACACGGTACGGTTGCGAGCGTGTCACACGACCGCTCCGCCCGGCCGCTCGCGCCGCTCGCTCTGGCGGCGCTGGGCGTCGTGTTCGGCGACATCGGAACGAGCCCGCTCTACACGCTCACGACCTGCTTCTCGCTCAGCGGCGCCTCAGCGGCGCGCCCGGAAGACGTGCTGGGAATCGCGTCGCTGCTCGTGTGGGTGCTCGTGGTCGTGGTCTGTCTCGAAATACGTCACCTTCATCCTGCCGATCGACCACGACGGCGAAGGCGGGATCCTCGCGCTGCTGGCGCGAGCCTCGAAACCGACCCGGCTCGGTGCGCCGGTCGCCGCCGGCGCGCTGACGGTGATCGTCGTCGTCGGCGCGGCGATGCTGCTCGGCGACGGCGCGATCACGCCCGCGATCTCGGTCATCTCGGCGATCGAAGGGCTCGACGTCGCGACGCCGGTCGCGCACCCGTACCTGGTGCCGATCGCGATCGCGATCCTGGTCGGCCTGTTCGCGCTGCAGCCGCGCGGCACCGAGCGGGTCGGACGGCTCTTCGGCCCGGTGATGGTGGTCTGGTTCGCGACGATCGCGCTCGCCGGCCTCGTCGCGATCGTGTCGCACCCCGCGATCTTGGCCGCGCTGGACCCGCGCCATGCGGCGCGCTTCCTCGTCGCGCACGGGCCGGGCGGGTTCTTCGTCCTGGGCGGCGTCGTGCTCGCGGTGACCGGCGTCGAAGCGCTCTATGCGGACCTGTCGCACTTCGGCCGCCGCCCGATCGTGCTGGCGTGGTACGGCCTAGTCTTCCCGGCGCTCGTGCTGTGCTACGTCGGTGAGGCCGCGCGCGTGCTGGCGGAGCCGGCGCTGCTGGCCAACCCGTTCTACGCGCTCACGCCCGGCGCCGCGCTACTGCCGGCGATCGCGATCGCGACCCTGGCGACGGTGATCGCCTCGCAGGCGCTCGTCTCGGGCGCGTTCACGCTGACCGAACAGGCGATCGCGCTGGGGCTGTGGCCGCGCCTCACCGTGCGGCACACGTCCGAGCGCCAGCGCGGGCCAAGTCTACGTCCCCGCGGTGAACCTGGCCTTGGCGGTCGGCTGCGTGGCGCTGGTGCTCGCGTTTCGCTCGAGCGACCGGCTCGCCGCCGCGTTCGGCCTGGCCGTGTCGTGCACGATGCTCGCGACGTTGGTCGCGTACTTCGTCGTCGTGAGCCGGGTCTTGCGCTGGCCGCCGGTCCGTGCGGGGGCGCTGCTGAGCGCGTTCGTGCTGGTGGACGGCTCGTTCGTGATCGCCGGTCTGCCCAAGTTCTTCAACGGCGGCTGGGTCCCGTTCGCGGTCAGCTTCGTGCTCTCGCTGGCCAGCCTCGCGTGGCTGCGCGGCCGGCGCGCGATGACGGCGGCGATGACCGCCCAGACGACCCCCGTCGCGAACGTTCTGGACGACTTCGCCGTCCCCAATGCCGGGGCGCCGCTGATGGTCTTCCTGACCGGCGACGAGGACGGCGTGCCGTTTCTGGCCGACCACCGCTGGATTCGCGCTCGGGCCCGCAACGAGCACGTCGTCCTGCTGACCCTGATCCGGGCCGAAGGCCCCGCGGTCGGCGACGCCGGGCGTGTCCACGTCGAACGGCTCCGGCCGCGTTTGACGCGCGTCGTGGCGCAGTTCGGTTACATGGAGCCCCCGCGTCTGGCCCCGATCGTCGCCGCTTGCCGAGCGCACGGTCTCGAGCTCGAAACCGCGAGCACGTCGTACTTCTACGCCGACCCGAAATTGGTCTCGGACGAGGGCCGGCAACCGTTCCTCGACGGCATCTACCTGGCGCTGCAGCGCAACGCGCCGGCCCCTGCCCGACGACCTCGGCATCCCCGCCGAGCAGCGCATCGAGATCGGCGTCGCCGTCCACCTGTGAGGTCCCGGCGCCTGCCGTTCGGCTGACCCTTTCGGCTCGGAGCAAGGGACCGCGGGCCGTCTCCCTACGACGCGGCATGCGTTAAATTATGGGCAACCCGAGCAGGCCGGGGAAGCGAGCGGTATCGTCCTGTCTAATCGTTCTTTCACCATCGAAGGGAGGGTAGGTTGGCGTACGAAGTCATCAAGCGCGTCAGCGGGCGTGCCTATCGCTACCGGGTCGAGAGCTTCCGTGACCCCGAGACCCGCCGGGTCCGCGGGCGCTGGACCTACCTCGGCCGGGTCGATCCGGCCGAAGCCGGCCTCCCGGACCGGCCCACCAAGCGCAACTCGCGCGACCGCCTGCTCGACGCGGTCGCCCGGCTGCTGGCCGACCACGACGCCGAGTCCCTCTCGGCCGGGCTGATCGCGCGCGAAGCGGGCGTCGCCTACGGGACGTTCTACCGCTACTTCACCGACCGCGCCCACGCGGTGCGCGAGGCGCTCCTGCGCCACGGCGCGTCGCTGGGCGACGTCACGACGCTGTTCGCCGCGCTGCCCGGCACGGCGGAGCTCGAGCGCGAGCGGCTGGCGAACTGGATTCGCGACGCGGCCGAGACGTCGCTGCGCGAGCGCGGGGTGGTGCGGGCCTGGCACGTCTACTCCAACGCCGACGACGCGGTCTCGACCGCGCGGCGCGAGGCGGTCGACGGCGCGGTCGACGCGGTCGCGGCCTACCTCGAAGGCCTGCGCGCCGCCGGCGTGACGGCGACGCAGGGCTCGACCCGCTTCGCCGCCTACGCGCTCGTCGCGCTGGTCGTCGCGCTGGGGCGCGACTGCGCGCTCGAAGGCGAGATTCCGGCCGCCAAGGTCGAGGGCTTGACGGCGCTCGCCCACGAGCTCTGCGGCTTGGCCTAGGCTCCGCGCGCGGCGCGATCCGCTAGGACGCGCCCGCAAGGCACCGAACCGCGGCGCATGCCGTCGCCGCACCCGCTGCTCGCAGCCGTCCTGCTCGCCGTTTCGCTCGCCCCCGTTCCCGGCGCCGCCGACGAGGCGCGCTATCGCACGCCGCCGGCCGCGATCGAGGCGGTGCTCGCCGCGCCGCCGCTGCCCACCGTGCAGGTCGCGCCGGGGCGCGACGTCATCGCGCTCTCGACGCCGCTGCGCTACCCGCCGGTGGCCGATCTGGCCCGCCCGATGCTGCGGCTGGCCGGGCTGCGGATCGACCCGGCGAGCAACGGCATCCACCACGCCGCCGCCGCGACCGGCCTGAGCCTGGAGCGGGTGGCCGACGGCCGCGTCACCCGCCTCGCGCTGCCGCCCGGCGCGCGGATCGCCAACCTGCGCTTCTCGCCCGGCGGGAGCCGCTTCGCGCTCACCAACGCCACCGCGCGGGGCACCGAGCTGTGGCTGGGCACGACCGCCGACGGGCGGGTGCGGCGGGTCGCGAACCTGGCCGTCAACGCGGTCTTCCCCGAGCCGCTCGTCTGGGCGCCCGACGGCGCGCACCTGATCGTGCGCGCGGTCGACCGGCGCGGCCCGGCGCCCGCCGCGGGCGTCGCGCCCGGCCCGGTGGTGCAAGAGACGGCCGGCGCCGCGGGCCAGATCGTGACCTACGAGGACCTGCTGGCCGACGCGCACGACGAGGCGCTGTTCGACTACTACGCCAGCGCCCGGATCGCGCTGGTCGACGCGCGCGGCGGCGGCGTGACGCGCACCGCCGCGCGCGGGCTCTACACCCGCGTCTCGCCCTCGCCCGACGGCCGCTACTTGCTCGCCGAGCGCGTGCACGCGCCCTTCTCCTACCTGTTCCCCTACGAGCGCTTTCCGGCGGCCACCGAGGTGCTCGACCTCGCCGGCCGCCGCGTCGCGACCGTGGCCGACCGCGCCGGCCGCGGACCGGCTGCCCGCCGACGGCGTGCCGGCCGGCCCGCGCGAGGTCGCCTGGGAAGCCGGCGCGCCCGCCACGCTGGCCTGGGCCGAGGCGCTCGACGGCGGCGACCCGCGCCACGCCGCCGCGCAGCGCGACCGCATCGTCGCGCTGGACGCGCCGTTCGCCGGCCCGCCGCGCGAGCTGACCCGCACCGCCGCCCGGACGTTCGAGCTGCGCTGGCTGGAGCGCGACCCGCGCGCGCTGGTCACCACCTACGACCGGCCGACCCGCACCCGCACGACGCTGCTGCTCGACGCGCGCGCGCCGGGCGAGGCCAAGCCGCTCGGGACGCTGCGCGACGGCGACGTCTACGCCGATCCCGGCACGCCGGTGACGACCCTCGCGGCCGACGGCGACCCGGTGGTCCAGCACGCCGGCGACGCGATCTGGCTGCGCGGCAGCGGCTACGGCGCGGACGGCACGCGCCCGTTTCTGGACCGGCTCGACCTGCGCAGCGGCGAGAAGCAGCGCCTGTTCCGCTCCGAGCTGCGCCCGCTCGAGACGCCGCTCGCCCCGCTCGATCCCGCCGCGGCGCGCATCCTGACCCAGCGCCAGTCGCCGGCCGATCCGCCCAACGTCTTCGTGCGCACCCGCGCGACGAACGCGCTGCGCCCGCTGACCGCGTTCGCCGACCCGGTCCCGGCGCTGCGCGGCATCGGCCGCCGGGTGGTGGCGTACAAGCGGCCCGACGGCGTGAACCTGTCGTTCACGCTCTACACGCCGCCGGGCTGGCGCGAGGGCCAGCGCCTGCCGACGTTCGTGTGGGCGTACCCGCTGGAATACCTCGACCGCGGCACGGCTTCGCAGAGCACCAACAGCGCGCAGGCGTTCGTGAACGCCGGCGGGCCGTCGCCGCTGTTCCTCGCGCTGGCCGGCTACGCCGTGCTCGACAACGCCTCGATGCCGATCGTCGGCGATCCCAAGACGGTCAACGACACCTACGTCGAGCAGCTCGTCGCCGACGCCAAGGCCGCGGTGGACGAAGCGGTCGCGATCGGCGTCGCCGACCCGCACCGCATCGCGGTCGGCGGCCACTCCTACGGCGCGTTCATGACCGCCAACCTGCTCGCGCACACGCGCCTGTTCCGGGCCGGGATCGCGCGCAGCGGCGCCTACAACCGCACCCTGACGCCGTTCGGCTTCCAGAACGAGAACCGCAGCTACTGGGAAGCGACGGCGCTCTACACCGCGATGTCGCCCTTCACGTACGCCAACGAGATCAAGGACCCGCTGCTGATGATCCACGGCCTGGCCGACGACAACACCGGCACCTTCCCGATCCAGTCCGAGCGCATGTACGCCGCGATCCGCGGCAACGGCGGCACCGCCCGCCTGGTGATGCTCCCGTACGAAGCGCACGGCTACGTCGGCCGCGAGTCGGTCGAGACGACGCTGGCCGAGATGGTCGACTGGCTCGACCGCTGGGTGAAGAACGCGCGCCGGCGACGCGCGGCGCGCTAGAGCGGGCGGCGCATCTCGCGGTGGACGATGCCGGCGTCGAGGTTCGTCTCGGCGTCCGGCACGAAGCCGGCGCTTTCGCGTAGAACCCGAGCGCGTGCTCTTGCGCGTTGAGCACCGCGCGCGTGAAGCCGGCCGCGCGCGCGTGCGCCATCAGCGCTTCGAGCAGCGCTAGGCCCACGCCGCGCCCGCGCCCGGCCGGCGCGACCGCCATGCGGCCGATGCGCGCCGTCGTGCCGTCCTCGCGGTAATAGCGCCCGGTGCCCAGCACGCTTCCGTCCGCACCGCGCGCGAGCGCGTGCACCACCGCATTCGCCGCCGGGTCGTCGTGCGCGTCGATCTCTTCTTCCAGCGGGATGCGCTGCTCGTCGACGAACACCGCGATCCGCAGCGCGAGCGCGGCGTCCATGCGGGCGCGATCGCTCGGCGCGAACAGCTCGACCGTCAGCGGCGGCTCCGGTCGGTCACCCGTGGCTGAGGGAGCTGAGCGCCTCGCGCCGCGCGCGGTCCCAGTTCCCGCGCGTGACCGAGAACAGCAGCACGTCGACGTGCCGGCCGCGGATCACCGCGCCGCTGCGCAGCAGGCGTTCCTCGCGGAAGCCGCTGCGGTCGAGCACCGCGCGCGAGGCGGCGTTGTCGGGCACGATGCAGGCCTGCACCTCGTCGAGCTCCGCGGCCAGGAAGGCCTCGTCGATCACCGCGCGCAGCGACTCGCTGGCATAGCCCTGCCCGCGCGCGTGCGCCAGCAGGCTGTAGCCGACCTCGCCGATGCGCGGGCTGCGGTCGTTGACGCGCAGCGAGATCCAGCCCATCGCGGCGCCGGTATCTTTCGCCCGCAGCAGCCACTCGAAGCGGCCCGAGGCGGTCGGGCGCAGCGCGCGCGGCCGCGCGCGCACCTGGCGCTCGAACTCCTCGACCCGCACGCGCGGGATGTCCTGGTACTTGCGCAGGTCGGGCGCGTTGAGCACTTCCCACAGCTCGCGGGCGTTGCGGGCGTCGACCGGGATCAGCGAGACGCGCGGCGTGCGCAAGGTTCTCACCGTACGATCGACCCGTCGCGGAAATCGCGCACCAGCAAGGCGCCGCTCTCGTCGCGCGCCGCCGCGAAACTGACCCGGTCGCCGCCGCGGGCCAGCAGCAGGTCGGGATCGCTGGGGTCCACGACGGTGTAGACGCCGCGCCGCTCGCGCAGGGTGAAGTAGACCCGCCCGCCCGCGTTGGCGAAGCGGTCGATCGTCCCGGCGATCCGCTCGTTGTTCGTGCCCGCGACGCGGTCGCCCAGAAAGGCGCCGGTACGACGAGAACGCGTCGGCCGACGGCGAGGCCGCGCCGCTGTTGCCCACGACGGCATGACCGCCGGCGGCCTGGACCAGGGCGAGGGTCTGGAACTTCCCGTTGTCCGCGACGGCCGGCACGACCCACGTATTCTGCCCGAATAGCGCGTACAATATCGGCTGGGTCGCGATCAGCCGGCCCTGCTTGATCACCGGGTTTCCGGCGACCGCCTGCTCGGCCGCGCGCGAGTTGTACTCGCCCCCGCTCGAGGTGTAGTAGGTCAGCGCGCCGGTCCGGCTGTCGGTGTAGGTGAACCCGGTCATCGAGGCGTCCGAGCCGTTGGGCGACGTGTGGTCGACGAACCAGACGAACCGGCCGTCGCCCAGCAGCAGGCCGAAGACGTCGCGCCGGGCCGGCAGGTGGACGTCGAGCTTGGTCGTCTGGGCGTTCCACCAGCCGTGCACGTAGCGCCCGAACCAGTCGTTGTAGGCCACCACCAGCTCGGGCGGGTAGACCCGGCTGACCCAGGCCGGCAGCGCGTCGAAGCGCTCGCGCGGGATGCGCTCCATCGCCCCGGTCGCGGGATCGACGATGACGACGGCCGTCACCCGCTCGCCGCTCCAGCCGATCGTCGGCCGCCCCAGCGTGACCAGGTAGCGCGGGTCGCCCTGCGCGTCGAGCTGCAGGGTCGCCTCGAGCAGCAGCTCGCTGCCGTAGCGGAACCAGACGTGCCGGAGCAGGTTGTCGTTGAGCAGCGCCGAGGGGATGTAGCGCATCGGCGCGCGCTGGCGCAGCTCGGGCGCCGCGTCGGGCTTCTCGGCGTCGACGATCACCACGCCGGGCGAGACGCGCCGCGCCAGCCACTGCAGCGCGCCCTGGAAGTCGAGCGGCGCGACCCAGACCAGCCGCCCGTTCTCGGACTGCACGTTGTAGGTCCCGACCCGGTAGTAGGCGCCGAGCTGGCCGACGACTTTCTCGCCCGCGAAGATCGCCGACTCCTCGGGCACGACCCGCACGTGGCGCGGGTCGGCCGCCGGCGCGCCGGCCCGCGAGACCGTCGCGCCGACCAGGTCGCGCAGCCCGCCCGCGTCGACGACCGGCGCGACGAGCAAGACCAGCGCGAACAGGCCGATTGCACGCGAGCGCGCCCAGCAGCGGCCACAGCGGCGTGCGGCGCAGCGAGACGACCCGGCGCGCCACGACGATGGTGCGGGCCGCGCCCGCGGCGCTGATCAGCAGGTTGGGCACCAGGGTGATCAGCAGCAGCGTCAGGGCCTGCGGAAACACCAGCGGCGGCAGCGTGACGTAGACGAACACCAGCACCAGCGGCACGCCGACCGCGAGCCGGCGAAGCTGCCCGGGCCACCAGGCGCGCGAGAAGTTCAAGTTGACCAGGCCCAGCGTCAGGAACGCCGTGGCCAGCAGCAGCATCACGTGCGTTGCCCTACGGCGACCGCTTTCCGCGGGCCTCTTCCGGCGTGAACCAGCCGGTGGAGGTGCCGATGGAAACTCGGTTCGACGGGACGGTCACCACGCCGCCCACATTTTTCTACGGGAAGCGCTCGCGCTCGGAGCACGAGCAGTTCGACTGCCGCGCCGACGACGGGCGCACGATCCGGGTGATCGACAACGTCACCCTCGCGCCGCGCGTGCCGGTCCGCCCGGGCGACCGGGTGACCGTGCAGGGCGAGGAGGTCCACGACCGCGGCCAGCCGCCGATCGTGCACTGGACCCACCACGACCCGCACGGGCATCACCCCGACGGCTTCATCAGGTTCGACGGCCGGACGTACGCCTAGTGGATGCGCCTATGGCGAATCCTTCGCGGTCCTCGCTTCGCTGCGGTCCGCCCGGAGGAGGGAGTCCAGGCGCACGAAGCGGTAGCCCCGCGCGCGCAGCGCGGCGATCAGGTCGGGCGCGAGCTCCGCCTCGCGGGCGCGCTCGCCGTCGTCGCCGCGGCCCTGGTCGCCGTCGTGCAGCACCACGATCGCGCCGTCGCCGACCTGCCGCAGCAGCGCGTCGACGTACCAGGCCCGCGGCCGGGCGCGCAGCGGCGTGTCGCCCAGCATCGCGGTCCAGGTGACGACCCGCAGCCGGTGCCGGGCCGCCGCGTCGATCACCGCCGCGTCGCGCGCCCCGAAGGGCGGGCGCAGGAAGCGCGTGTGGCGGCCGGTCGCGGCGTACACCGCGTCGTCGGCCCGCCCGATCTGCGCGTCGAGCGCGGCCCGGGTGAACAGCGCGTTGAGGTGGGCGTGCGTGTCGGAGTGGTTCTCGATCTCGTCGCCGTCGGCGCGCATCCGGCGCAGCAGCCCCGGCTCGCGCCGCGCCGCCCGCCCGACCACGAAGAACGTCGCCGGCACGCGCTCGCGCTCGAGCACGCCCAGCAGCGGGTCGGTGATCCCGGCGGTCGGCCCGTCGTCGAAGGTCAGCGCGACCGCGTGCCCCGCGCCGCGCGAGACGACCGGCGCGAAGGCGTCGCTGCGCGGCGCCTCGACGGCCTCGTAGAGCGCGAAGAAGCCCACGCTGAGCAGCGCCAGCGCGAGCGCCACGCGCAGGGACGTCACGAGCTGAGCAGCTTCGCCCGGGCCGCCGCGACCGTCTGCTTGAACCGCGGGGGGCCGAACGTAGCGAAGTCGTCGACGATCTTCTGATAGCGCGGGTCGGCGAGCGAGGTCGACCTCAGCCGTGAGCAGGTCCGCTTCGCTGGGCACGGGCTTGGTCTTGTCGAGGTGGATCTCGTACTGCCGCCCGGCGGTGGTGGCCAGATAGTGCGGGTCGGCGAAGGTGAAGCTGTGCCGGCCCTCGCGGCTGCCCGCGGCCTGGCTGATCGCGACCGTGTAGACTTCGTTCGTGTTGCCGTGGAACTGGGTCGGCCGCTGGAGCTGCCAGATGCCGTCGCGCACCAGCAGATCGAAGGCGAAGGTGACGTCGTAGCCCTGGATCGGCTGGCTGAAGTGCGGCCACGTAGCCCTTGCGGTCGGCGACGGTGTACGAGGCGGTCGACTTGCCCTCGACGTTGTCCAGCCGCAGCTCCTCGCGCGCGATCGGCCCCTTGGCGTGCACGACCGCCTGGCTGAGGTGGATCTCGGAGCGCTGCTGGCGGACGGTCTTGACCGCCTGGTAGCGCTGGGTCTCGCTCGGCCAGAACAGCCGCCAGCCGGCGATCAGCCCGACGACCATGATGACCAGGATGACCAGCGTGGTGGGGAAACGGCGCATCGGACCTACAACCGCGGGCGGGCGGCCGAAGTGTCAGCGGTGGGCATCCAGGACCTGGTTCACCACCGCGTCCGCCGCCGCGTTCTGCTTGCGCGGCACGTGCCGCACCTCGACCCGGGCGAACTTGCGCAGCAGCGACTTGGCCTGGGCGTGGAGCGGGATCAGCCCCGGGTGCTTGACCCGGTAGGCGCCCGAGAGCTGCTTGACCACCAGCTCCGAGTCCATCCGCACCGCGATCTCGTCGACCCCCAGCGCAACCGCCGCCTTGAGCCCCTCCAAAAGGGCCGTCCACTCGGCGATGTTGTTGGTCGCCACCCCGAGGTAGGTGCCGATCTCCTGGAGGACCGCGCCGCCCTCGTCGTAGAGGACCGCGCCCGAGGCGGCGGGGCCGGGATTGCCGCGGGAGCCCCCGTCGGCGAACAGCGTTGCTTTCACGTCGAGAAGGGGAACCACATCCGACGGAACATTACCTCCAGCGGACCTCACGTCGGGCAGTAGCGCAGCTTGGTAGCGCATCAGTCTGGGGGACTGGGGGTCGCAGGTTCAAATCCTGTCTGCCCGACCAACGACGACAAGGGTTCGCACGACGCGAGCCCTTTTCGTTTCGCCCTGGACGACCTTCGGGTACTTGCTGGCGATGATGCTCGACGACCTCGCGCGGCTGCGCGCGCTGTACCTCGACGCGATGGAGCGCATCCTGTGCAACACGATCTACCGCGATGCGAGCATGCTGCCGACCGGAGGCGAAGAGCCGTACGATCCCGAGCGGCGTGCGATCGGCCTAGACTGGCCTGCGCAGGCGCTCACGATGGTCGGCTCGGCTCGCCTGCGGCATCTGCGCTCGTGCGCCGAGACCGTGTTGAACGAGAATGTCCCCGGCGATCTCATCGAGGCCGGCGTTTGGCGCGGCGGTGCGTCGATCATGATGCGCGCCGTGCTCGAAGCCTACGGCGTCACCGACCGCCGCGTGTGGCTTGCCGATTCGTTTCGCGGGCTACCAGCCCCCAACCCCGACCGCTACCCGCTCGACGAGATCATGCACTTCGAGATTTTCCCGGGACTCTCCGTCTCGCTCGACGCCGTGCAAGAACACTTTCGCCGCTTCGGCTTGCTCGACGAGCGCGTCCGTTTCGTCGAGGGCTGGTTCTCCGACACCCTCGCGCACGTCGACGCGCAGCGCTTCGCGCTGATCCGCCTCGATGGCGACCTGTACGAATCGACGACCAACGCGCTCGACGCGCTGTATCCGAAGCTGTCGCCGGGCGGGTTCGTCGTCATCGACGACTACGGCGCTTTCGAAGCCTGCCGTGCCGCCGTCCACGACTATCGCGGCCGGCACGGCATCAGCGACGAAATCGCCCCGATCGACTGGACGGGAGTCTACTGGCGCAAGGGTTGAGCGTACGGCCTCGGTTACCGGGCTACTCGGCCTTTCGGTGATGCAAGATGAACTGGTTCCCCTCCGGATCCTCGCCGAACGCCATCTCGCACACCGGCGTCTCGGTGACCCCGCCATCGTCGGCGAACTTCACCCCGCGCGCCTTCGCCTCGGCGACCGTGCGCGCGACGTCGTCGACCGCGAACATCACGCTGCCGCTGTGCACCTCACCCGCTCCCTCGGCCGCGTACAGCCCGAAGCTGTTCCCGTCCCCGAACGTCCATTCCGACAAGCGCCCGGGCCAGCTGTTCTCGGGCGGCGCCCCGAACAGGTCGGTGTAGAACGTCGTCTGCGCCTCGATGTCGCGAACCGTGTAGTACGTCGCGTCGATACCGTGAACGGTCATGATACAACTCCGCTGGTGTGCTGCCGCGATGTGACGAGCCCGACCATCGTCCACGGTTCGGCCGCCAAATGCAAGAAGCGCGTCTCCGGAGAGAGCGCGCTTCGTTACTTCACCCTGAGAATGATTGCGGGAAATTAACGCTTCTTGGCGCCGCCCTTGGAGGCGGATTTCTTGGCGCCGGCGGCGGCGCGCTTGGGGCCGCCGACCGAGTCTTTGAGGCCCTTGCCGGGGCTGAACGCGGGCACCTTGCGGGCCGCGATCTTGAGGGTCTCGCCCGTCTGCGGGTTGCGGCCGGTGCGCGCCTTGCGCTCCCGGACCACGAAGCTCCCGAACGGAATCAGCTGCACCTTGTCGCCGGCCTTGAGCGCGGCGGTGATCTCGTCGAGGATCATGTCGACCATCTCACCGACCTGACGCTTCGACATCTCGAATTCGTTGGCCAGGGAGTCGACGATATCGGCTTTGGTCACTCTCTCGTATACCTCAGGGGAACGTCGTAGCGAAACGGCTGCGTAGAAACGCGTCACGCGGCGCCGCTCGTTCGAAGGGGAGGATACGCTCGCACGCGCCGTGCTCCTTCCTTGCGAACACCGAAAAAACGTTGCCGCAACGGGGAAAAGCCGCGAACGGTTATCAGTGGTAATGGACCGTATCCTGACTGCCTCGGCCGCGCGCGGCACCGTCTCCCTCGTGGCCGGGACGACCACGCACCTCGTGCGCGAGGCGCGCGAGCGCCACGACCTGGCCCCCACCTCCAGCGCGGCCGTGGGCCGCCTGCTGACCGCCGCCGCCCTGCTGGGCGCCTCGCTGGGCGGCCGGGAGCGCCTGACCCTTCAGATCGTCGGCGACGGGCCGATCGGCGGCATCACCGCCGACGCCTGGCGGGCCGGCGAGGGGGTGATCGGGGCCCGGGCCTACGCCCGCAACGGCGAGGCCGACATCCCGCTCAACGCCAAGGGCAAGTTCGACGTCGCGGGCATCGTCGGGCGGGGCAAGCTCCAGGTCACCAAGAGCTACGAGATCGGCCAGCCCTACAGCGGCATCACGGCGCTGGTCTCGGGCGAGATCGGGGACGACGTGGCGGCCTATCTGGCCGACTCGCAGCAGATCCCCAGCGTCGTCGCGCTCGGGGTGCTGGCCGATCGCGGCGGCATCCGGGCCGCGGGCGGCGTCATCGCCCAGATCATGCCGGGCGCCGACGAGGCGACCATCGCGGCGCTGGAGCGCAACGCCGCCGCCATGCCGCCGGTCACGACCCAGATCGTCGGCGGGGCGGACCCGGCCGCCCTGCTGCGCGCGGTGACCGGCGACCTGGAGCTCAAGCTGTTCGACGAGTTCCAGACCCGCTTCGACTGCCGCTGCACCCGCCAGAAGGTCGAGACGGCGCTGATGGGCCTGGGCAAGGACGAGCTCGACAAGATCGCCCGCGAGCAGCCCGAGACCGAAGCCACCTGCGACTTCTGCAAAGAGCGCTACGTCCTGAGCGCCGACGAGGTCCGCGACCTCGCCCAGCGCCTGGGCTAGTGGTGCGCGCCCTCGTCGGCCGCGGCTTCGGGGCCGGCGACCTTGGCGCCGCCGATCCGGGGCCGAAACTCCTCGACGACCCGGCCGTGGCCGAGGTTGGTGTACCACCAGCCGCACTCGCAGCGCACCGGCGCGCCGTGGTCGTGCGGGTAGGGGTAGACCCGCGCGCAGCGCGGGCAGGTGAACGTCGGGCCGTGCATCGCCGGGGCCGGCGTGTAGGTGATCGCGGCCGCCGAGGCCGCCTGCTTGTGCGCCATGATGGTTAGGCTTATCTCCAGTTCCTAGGTGGGCTGATCGGCGAACTACGGGACGACGCGGACGAACTTGCGGGAGCCCACCTGGAGCACCGCCGGACCGCCGGCGGTCCACTTGGCTCCGGGATCGGTGACGACCGTGCCGTCGACCTTGACGCCGCCCTCGGTGATCAGGCGCTGGGCGGCGCGCTTGGACTCGGCGAACCCGGCCGCCAGCAGCAGCTCGGTGAGCTTCGAGCGGCCGTCCAGCGCGAGCTCCGGCATCTCGGCCGGGATCTCGCCGCGCTGGATCGTGCGCTCGAACCACTCCCGCGCCGCTCGAGCGGCGCCCGGCCCATGATACAGCGCGACCAGGTCCGCGGCGATACGCTTTTTCTCGTCCATCGGCGCGCGGCTCCCGTCGGCCAGCCCGGCTTCGAGCTGCTCCACCTCGGCCGCCGGCCACCAGGCCGCCAGCCGCGCGTAGCGCGCGATCAAACCGTCGGGGATGCTCATCGTCTTGCCGAACATGTCGTTGGGCGGATCGGTCAAGCCGATGTGGTTGCCCAGGGACTTCGACATCTTCTTCTGCCCGTCGAGCCCTTCGAGCAGCGGGACGGTGATGCAGATCTCCGGCTCTTGCCCGGCGTGGATCTGGTACGGCCGGCTGATCAGCAAGTTGAAGAGCTGGTCCGAGCCGCCGAGCTCGACGTCGACGTTCATCGCGACCGAGTCGTACGCGACGGCGACGGGGTAGACGAACTCGTGCAGCGCGATCGGCGTGTGGCTCTCGTAGCGCTGCTTGAAGTCGTTGCGCTCGAGCATCTGCGCGACCGTCATCTGCGCCAGCAGCTTGTAGACGTCGTCGAACGACAGCTTGGAGAGCCACTCGCTGTTGTAGCGCAGCGTGATCCGTGACATGTCGAGCACCTTGCCGGCCTGCTCGGCGTAGGTGCGCATGTTGGCTTCGATCTGCTCGCCCGAGAGCGGCGGGCGCAGCACGTTGCGGCCGCTGGGGTCGCCGATGCGCGCGGTGAAGTCGCCGATCAGCAGGATCACGTCGTGGCCGTCGTCGACGAAGCGCTGCAGCAGCCGCAGCACGACCGCGTGCCCGATGTGCAGGTCGGGCGAGGTCGGATCGAGCCCGAGATAGACCCGCAGCGGGCGGCCCTGTTCGAGCCGCTTCGCTAATTCGGCGACGGTCTCGACGTGATCGCACCCGTCGGTGAGGAATTTCGCCCGCTCCAGCGGCGTGCGGGTCGTCGTGGGCGTGCTCATGCGGCGGTGCGGCTCATGCTGTCGGCGAGCGCAGTTCAAACACCGTCACCCCGCCGCCTCCCTCGTCGGCGTGGCCGTAGCGGACGTTCTGCACGAACGGGTGCGCTTTGAGGTACTGCTGCAGGCCTTTGCCCAGCAGGCCGGTGCCCTTGCCGTGGATCAGGCGCAGCGGCGAGTGGCCGAGCATGATCGCGTCGTCGATCCAGCGGTCCACCAGCGGCTCGGCCTCGACGAACCGCTTGCCGCGCACGTCGATCTCGGTCTGCGCCTTGGAGGCCGTCTCCAGCGTCGCCGAGCTGGTCGGCTGCTCGCGCGGCCGCTGCGGCCCGGCGCTCGCGCGGCGGCGCAGCTCGTGCTTGGGCACGGTCAGCCGCATCGCGCCGATCTGCACCAGCGCGCTCTCGCCGAGGTCTTCGAGCACCGTGCCGTCCTGCTCCCACGAGATGACGTGGACGCGGTCGCCGGCCCCGATCGGCTGCGGCGCCTCGCCCTCGCGCGGGCGCTGCGGGCGCGCGTCCAGACCGAGGTCGCGGTGCATCTGGTCCAGCGTGCGCGCCAGCAGGTCGGCCTGGCCCGGCGTGACGCGCGGCGCGCGCGCCCCGCGCTCGGTCCGTTCGGCCGCCCGCCGCTCCAGCTCGAGCGAAAACTTGCGCAGCGCGTCGGCGAGCTGCGCGTCGGCGCGCTTGGCCAGCTCCCGGCGCTCGCGCTCGAGCGTCTCGGCGCGCCGGCGCGCGTTGTCCTCGAGCGAGCGCAGGTGCGCGCGCTCGCGCCCGAGCTCCTCGCGCTCGCGCGTCGTGCGAATGCGCTCCTCCGCGACCTCGGCCAGCGCGCGCTCGTAGTCGCGCTCCTGGTTGGAGAGCAGCGTTTCGCGCCCGCGCGACGACGTGCGGGTCGAGGTTCATCCGGCGCGCCAGCGCGAAGGCCAGCGACTGGCCGGGCGAGCCGACGTCGAGCTGGTAGGTCGGCTCGTAGGTGTCGGGGTCGAAGCGCACGCTGGCGTTGGCGACGTGCGGGTGGTCGGCGCCGAACAGCTTGAGCTCCGTCGCGTGGGTAGTCGCGACGACGCGCGCGCCGCGCTCGAGCAGCGTTTCGAGCACCGCGACGGCCAGCGCCGCGCCGGCGCCGGGCTCGGTGCCGTTGCCGATCTCGTCGATCAGGACCAGCGTGCGGGCGTCGGCCGCGTCGACGATCTCGGCCAGCCGCCGCAGGTGGGCCGAGAACGTGGAGGCGTTCTGGGCGATCGACTGCTCGTCCCCGATGTCGGTGCAGACGCGGGTGAAGCGCCCCACCGTCGCCTCGGCGGCGGGGACGTGCATGCCGCAGGCGGTCATCGTCACCGCCAGGCCGACCAGCTTGAGCGCGACCGTCTTGCCGCCCATGTTCGGGCCCGAGACGATCAGCATCCGCACGTCTTCGTCGAGCCGCACCGACTGCGGCACCGCGCGCTCGTCGAGCAGCGGGTGGCGCCCGTCGCGCAGCACGACGACGGCTTCGTCGACGAGCGTCGGTGCGACGGCGTCCATGCGGTCCGCGATGCGCGCCCGCGCCGCGGCCAGATCGAGGTCGAGATAGACCTCGACGTCGGTCGCGATCTGGGCCGCCTCGCTTCCGACCAGCGACGACAGCTCGGCCAGGATGCGGGCGATCTCGGCCTGCTCCTGGACCTGCAGCGCGCGCAGGCGGTTGTTGGCTTCGAGCGTTTCGAGCGGCTCGACGAACAGCGTCTGCCCGCTCGACGAGGTGTCGTGCACGATGCCCGGGATCTGGCCCGAGAACTCGGCTTTGACCGGCACCACGTAGCGCCCGTCGCGCACGGTGACGATCGCGTCCTGAATGGCGCTAGCGTAGCGGGCGGAGCGCACGATCGAGGCGGCGCGGTCGCGCGCGTCGTCCTGGGCCTGCTGCATGCCGCGCCGCACGCGCGCCGAGCGCGGGCGAGGCGCGGTCCAGCACGTTGCCGCGCTCGTCGATCGCGTCGCTGATCCGCCCCACCACGTTGGGCAGCGCGCGGAACACCGCGCAGCGGGCCAGCAGCAAGGGCAGTTCGGCTTCGGACTCGCGGATCGCGCGCACCGCGGCGGCGGCCGCCGCCGAGCGCGTCGGCGATGCCGCGCAGCTCGCGCGCCGCCAGCGAAACGCCGCGCGCGGCGGTTTGCACCGCTTGATCGACGTCGTCGATGCGGGACAGCGAGAAGCCCTCGCGGGCCAGCGTGCGCATCTCGCCGGTCTCGCCGACCAGGGTACGGACCAGCCCGAAGTCGGTCGCCGGCTCGCAGCTCAGCGCTCGCGCGTACGAGCGCGGCGCATGGGTCTGCCCCGCGTAGCGCTCGCGCACGCGCTG
>CAWASO010000017.1:0-75920 GCA_963784655.1 Vulcanimicrobiota bacterium | reverse complement strand
CGGCGCGTATCAGATCGACCTTGCCGAGCCGCACGTGCCAGCCGGTCGAACGGGTGACGCCGTGGCCGGCCCAGACCACCGCGACCGGCAAGAAGAGCGCACCGTAGCGCGACCAGAAGTGGAACACGCTGGCGAGCGCGACGTATCCGATCGCGAGGAACGCCCCCAGCACGAGCTCGTCGCGCCTGCGCCGGCGCGGCCACGGGGTGAAGAAGAGCCCGGCCAGCGCGAGCACGACCAGCAGGCCGGCGCCGTAGTCGCGCGACTTGAACGTCACCGCGACGTCGCGCACGTGCTTCACCTCGGCGCTCAGCGCCGAGGCGATCGTGCTGGAGAACGAAGGCCGCGGCACCAGGCCCGGGGTCAGGTAGCGGGTGTCGATCTCCGGTCCGACCGGCCGGCCCTGGGCGTCGGTCGCGTCGGCCACGCTCAGGTAGGACGCGCCGCGGCGCAGCCCTTCGCTGAGCCGGAAGTTGATGGTGGACTTTCCCTCCAGCGCGACGCGGCCCGTGACGGCGTACGTGTTCGCGAGCGCCGGTACGGCCAAGAGCGCCGCGAGCGCGCCCATGACGACGATCGGCAGCGCGCGCCGGCCCGGCGCCAGCACTGCGATGACCAGCGCGGCCAGCGCGAACAGCGCGCCCTCGGGGCGCACCAGGTACGCCACGCCGAAACCGGCCCCGCACAGCGCCGCATCGCGCACCGACCAGGTCCGCAGCAGCCGCAGCAGGCCCCACAGGCCCGCCGTCGCGGCGGCCGCGAAGGGCGCCTCGGTGATCGCCGTGGTCGAGGTCTGCACGCAGATCGGCAGCACCGCCGCGACCAGCGCGGCGTAGAACCCCGTCCGCCGGCCGTACACCGTGGCGCCCACCGCGTAGACCAGCGCCACGAACGCCGTTCCGCACAGCGCCGCGATCCACAGCGCGGCCGTCTCGGGGTCGGCGCCGAAGTGGACGAACGCCGCGATCGCCCACGGGTACAGCGGCTGGTAGATCAGGATCGGCAGGCCGCGAATGCCGATCGGGCCTGCGCCCGCCGCGACGCTCTGCGCGATCCGCACGTACTCCGTGCCGTCCATGTCGATCGGGGCGTGCCACGGCGAGCGCCAGCACCGCCGCGCGCACCGCCAGCGCCAAGCCGACCGCGACGCCCAGCGCCGCTCCCGCCGGCCCGAACGTCGCGGTCGCCCGCCGCGCGGCGGATCGCGGATCGAATGCGCTCACCCGAGCATCGTACGAGCTGGCGCCGCCCGCACGCGCCGTTCCGGCGTACCACCGGCCCTGGGACCAACGGAGACGTGCGTGGGACGCTTCGCGGCCGGATGTCCCAATTCGGGACGTTCGTGCCATCCCGAAGGTCGGCTGCCTCGCGGCGCCTCGGCACGCTGCGTTTACGATCCGAGGATGCGCGTCGTGAAGTCCGTTGCGATCTTGATCGTGCTCGCCCTGGTGTCGGGGGGCGGCCTGCTCGTCTACCGCTGGCACGCCCAGACCGACCGCCCCACGCTGAGCATGCTGCTGAGCCGGGCCCGCATGCTGGCGGCAGTGCGCCTGCACCCCGCCGGAAACGACGAGCTCGTCGCGCTGGCGCGGCTTTCCGCGCCCGCCGACGAGTGGACGACCTTCGCGCACGACGACCGCCGCTCGGGCTTGCAGACGCAGCCCACCGGCATCACGCCGCGACACCGTCGGCACGCTCCAGCGCCGCTGGATGCGCTCGCTGGGCGAGCCGGTCCGGGCCAGCCCGCTGGTCGCGGGCGGGCTGGTGTTCGCCGCGAGCGACCGCGGCACGGTGTACGCGCTCGACGCCGCCAGCGGCGACGTGCGCTGGCAGCGCCGGATCGGCGACTCGGTGCGGATGACGCCCGCGCTCGTCCACGGCGCGCTGCTGGTCGGCTCGTACGGCGCGCTCGGCGCGCCCGGCGCCAAGCCGCACGGCGCGGCGTTCTACGCGCTCGACGCGCAAACCGGCGCGGTGCGCTGGCGCACCCCGCTGCCCGGCCTGATCCGCGCGGAGCCGGTCGTGCTCGGCGGCACGATCTACGAAGGCCTGGCTGGGGGCGATTCGTTCAGCGGCTGCTTCGCGGGCCGGGTGGTCGCGCTCGACGAGCGCACCGGCGCGCTGCGCCCGTCGGTTTGGCGGACCAGCGACCGGCCCGACGACGGCGGCGGGGTGTGGGGGCCGCTGAGCACCGACGGCAGCTCGATCTATTTCGGCACCGGCAACACCTGCCGCAGCCTGGGCATGGCGGCGTACGGCGACTCGATCGTCGCGCTCTCGCCCGACCTGCGGCTGCGCTGGCACGCCTCGGCCGCCGTGCCGGGCGTCGACGACAGCGACGTCGGCGGCGGGGTCGCGCTGGTCGGTGCGCGCGCCTACGTGGCCGGCAAGAGCGGCTACCTCTACGAGCTCGAGCGCGCCAGCGGTGCGATTCTCTCGCGCCGCGACCTCGCGCCGTTCGCGCGCAACGGCGGCAGCATCGGCACGCCGACCGGCGACGGCAGCGTGGTGCTCATCAGCGGCGGCAACGAGAAGAACCCCGACCTCGTCGGCAGCACGGCGGGCAGCGTGCTCAGCGCCTTCGACCAGCAGGGCCGGGTGAAGTACCGCCTGCACAGCACCGCCGTCGTCAACGGCTACGCGGCCTTCGTGCCGGGCGTCGGCTTCGCGGTGCTCGACCGGCAGCTCGTCGGCTTCGACGCGGCGACCGGCGAGCGGCTCTGGTCGACCGACCTGGGCGCGTACGCGTACGCCTCGCCGGTCGTCGTGCCCAGCGGCGTCTACGCCGCGACCGACGCGGGCGACGTGTTCGCGTTCGGCTCGCGCGCGGCCGCGACCCGGCTCGCCGCGACCGCCGCGCGCTGACCGCGCGCCGGCGGCCCCTGGGCTACGCGCTGCGCGCGGGCGGAAGGGGCAGCGCGCGCGAGCCGTCGTCGCCGAGCAGCCCGTAGGCGCCCAGCTCGTTCTTCGAGGGGACGATCTTGTTGAGCACCGCGCCCAGGATGTTGCGCACGCCCGAGCCGTGCAGGCGGCGCATCGACTTGAGCGCGATCCGGATGTCGGTCTCGTCGCGCGCGACGACGAACACCGAGCCGTCGACCCGGCTGCAGACCAGCGTCGCGTCGGCGACCGGGCCGCACGCGGTCGCATCGACGATGACCATCGCGTACGCCTCGCGCGCCGTCGCCAGGAACCGTTCGAAGGCTTCGGACTGCAAGAGGCCGGCCGGGTTGGTCGTGTGCGTCCCGCTCGTCACCGCGTCCAGGCCGGGGTGCTGGGTCGCGCGCACGACCTCGTGGAACGAGGCGGTGCCGACCAGCGCGTCGGACAGCCCGCGCTCGTTGTCCAGCCCCATCTTGGTGTGCAGGGTCGGGCAGCGCAGGTCGGCGTCGACGATCAGCGCGCGCGGCTTCATCGCGGCGTAGGCGATCGCCGCGGCCAGCGCGACGGTGGACTTGCCCTCGCCCGGCGCGGCGCTGGTGAAGGCGACCGTCTTGAGCTCGGTGCTCGAGGCGTAGCGCAGCGAGGTCACCAGGTGCAGGACCGACTCGATCATCACCCGCTGGACCCACGGCGGCGCGGGCTTGGCGGCCGTGCCGAGCATCGGCAGGGTGGCCAGCAGCGGCAGCGATAGCCGCTCCTCCACGTCGTGCTCGGTCTTGATGCTGTTGTCGAGGAAATCGACCACGATCGCACCGGTCAGCGCGATGATCAAGCCGACGATCGCGCCCAGCACCAGGTTCAGCGACAGGCTGGGGGTGACCGTCGCGTCGCTCGCCGAGGCCGCCTGGATGACCGCGACGTCGGACAAGGTCGTGGTGCGCGCGATCGTCGCGTCGCTGAGCTTGCGGTTGAGCGCGTCGTAGACGAACTCGTTCATCCGGGCCCGGCGCTGCAGGTCGGCCAGGCGCTGCGTCTGCGCCGGCAGCCGGCGGATCTGCGCGTCGAACTGGGCCCGCTGGCGGCGCACCGTGTCCATCTGCGACTGCGCGGCGGCGAGCTGGACGCGCAGCTGCGACGCGGCCTGGGTCAGCTGCTGCGCGATCGGGTTGGCGACGGTGCTCTCCGAGGCGACGATCATCGCCGGCTGCTTGGCGAGCTCGCGCTCGAGCTGCGTCTTTTGCGCGCGCAAGGTCTTCACCGCGGGGTAGTCCTCGGTGTACTGCTTGAGGGCGGTCTGGAGCTGGACCTCGACCTGCGAGAGCTGGGTGCGCAGCTGGGCCGCGATCGGGTTGGGCTGCGACGAGCCGCCGCCCGAGACGCTGGCCGGCGTGCGCGCGAGCTGCGCTTCGACCACCTTGAGCGAAGCCGCGGCCTGCTGGGCCTCGATCGGCGCCTGGGCGGCCTTCTGGTCGAGCGCGGCCGACGCGGCCAGCGTGTTCTGGGTCTGGGCGGCGGCGTCGGCGACGCCGATCCGGGACTGGTACTGGGCCAGGTCGTCGGCGGTGCGGCGCATGTCGGCCGCGGCCGGCACGAGCTGGCGCTGCAGCTCGGCGATCGTGGTGTCGGCTTGGCGGGTGACCAGATCGCGCCGGAACGCGACGATCGACGAGGCGAGCCCGTTGGCGACGCGGGCCGAGCCTTGCGGGTCGCGCCAGCTCACCGCGACGTCGACGATCGAGGTGTTCGTGACCGGCTTGACCGTGACGTGGTCGAGCAGCCGCTGCGGGCTCAGGTTCAGGTGCAGGTCGCTGATGGTCCGCATCATCACCGGCGTCTCGCGCAGCATCTGCACGTACGTTTCGGACGACTGCATGTTCGAGGCGGCGAGCAGCGCGTTGAGCACCGGCAGGGTGGTCTGCGCCGCGGCCGACGAGTCGCCGGCGCTGCCCGACGCGCCCGCGATCAGCTCGACGTGGGTCGTGTAGCCCTTGGGCGAGATCGCGGTCAGCGCCCCGACCGTCGCCAGCGTCACCGCGAAGATGCCCGCCGCCAGCCGGCGCCGGCGGGCCAGGGTTTCGAGGAACGGCCAGACCGCCTCGCGCTCGCCGGGCGCCGCGGCGAAGCCGGCCTGGCTTCCGCCAGGCAGGCCGGGCCCGGGAACGACGATCGATGCTTGCTTCATGCGCTGGATTTCCTCACCTGACGGTCGGGACGCGGGCGTTCGGGTTCATCGTACCTGGCGCGGCCCTCGCCGGGCGGCAGTCCCCCGTTGCCGCCGACCGGGCCTTTGGTCCGCCGTTCCGCCCGGCGGGTCCGCGCGGCGAGCGGGTTGACGCGGGCCAAGCTGAGCGCGTACCAGAGCGCGGCCCGGGCCGAGGGGCGCAGGCGCAGCGACTCGGCCAGCAGCCCGCGCGCCTCGGCGAAGCGGCCGCGGCGGGCGGCGAACTCGCCCGCGACCGCCGCGCGCCGCACGCGGTCGCGGCGCACGAAGTCGAGGCCGCCGCGCGGGTAGCGCTCGGGGTCCGCTTCGATCAGCGCCCACAGCGTGCGGTGCGCGCTCGCGTTCACCACCTCGTCGCACGAGATGCTGCTCGGGTGGCGGCGGTAGCGCACCAGCGGCTCCTCGATCGCCGCCGCGCAGCCCCGCGCGAGCACGCGCAGGAAGAGGTCGTAGTCCTCGGCGATCCGCAGCCGCTCGTCGAACGGACCGGCCGCCAGCAGCGCGTCGCGCCGCACGACCGCCGCCGAGGTCAGCACGAACATCGAGCGGTAGAAGCCCGCGTTCAAGTCGGCGCGCGCGAAGCGCACGATGCCGGGCGCGACGCGCGCGCGCGCCACCCGGCGGTAGGCGGGGTCGTCGCAGAGCGCCGGTTCGCGCAGCGGGCCGCGCGCGTCGAACGGCAGCCAGTCGCTGAAGGTCAGGCTGACGTCGGGGCAGACCCGGGCCGCGTCGCGGTGGCGGGCCAGCTTGTGCGGTTCCCACAGGTCGTCGGCGTCGCAGAAGGCGATCCAGCGCGTGCGCGCCGCGCCGATGCCCGCGTTGCGCGCGCGCGACGGCCCGCCGCCGGGCCGCACCAGCACCGTCGCGCCGGCCCGCGCGGCCAGCGCCGCGGTGTCGTCGCTCGAACCGTTGTCGACCACCACGATCTCGCGCGGGGCGAGCGTCTGGGCGCGGATCGAGGCCAGCGTCGCCTCGATCCAGCGCGCGCTCTCGAAGGCGGGCACGACGACGGTGACGTCGAGCTCGCCCCCGCTCACAGGTAGCGCGCCGCGGTCCGCACCGCGAGCCGCTCCAGCCCGGCCAGCTTGAGCGCGAGCGCGGCCGGCCCGAGCACCAGGCCGCGCTTGTGCTTCCACAGCCAGGGCACCAGCGCCGCGGTGCAAGCCGCTTTCTGGGCCGGCGAGAGCGGCGCGCGCCCGATGATGGCGAGGTACTCGCGCAGCCAGCGGTACTGCGGCAGGTGGTTCTCCCAGCGCCCGCGCGCGGCGGGATCGAACCAGGCCGCCCGCTCGTCGGGAGTCTTGTTCGCGTTGACCGACGTCCCGGCGTGCCAGCGCTCGAAGAACAGCACCTCGGGCACTTCCTGGATCCGCCCGCGCAGCGCGACTTCCGCCAGCAGCACGACGTCGGCGGCGGCGAAGCGGCCCAGCACCGGGGTCGCCTTGAGCACGGCAGGCGCGGAACAGGCCGAACACCGGATCGCACATCGAGCCGTCGTCGCAGAGCTGGTGGAAGCGGCGCCAGCGCGCGACGGGGTCCTCGTCGCGCAGGTCGAGGCTGTCGGTGAAGGTGTCGATGACCCGCCCCTGCTCGTCGATGCGGCTCATCTGCGGGTAGCTCAGCGCGACCCCGTCGTCCGCTTCGAGCACCGCGACGCAGCGCTCCAGGTTGGTCGGCGCGAGCACGTCGTCGTGCGCGGCGTGGCGGATGTACTTTCCGACCGCGAGCTCGGTGACGCGGTTGTAGTTGTACGAGGCGCCCATGTTGCGCTCGTTGCGGTAGTAGCGCACGCGCGCGTCGCGGGCGGCGAACTCGCGGCAGATGTCCTCGGTGGCGTCGGTCGAGGCGTTGTCCGAGACGATCAGCTCGAAGTCGGTGAAGGTCTGGGCGAGGATCGAGTCCATCGCTTCGCGCAGGAAGCGCGCGCCGTTGTAGACCGGCAGCCCGATCGAGACCAGCGGGGTGGGTGGGGAAGCCATCATGATCGCAGCGGAACCTCCGTGTGTTGGAGCGGTGAGGGAACGGCGCGGAGCAGCCGGCGCAGGTCGGCGCGCAGCATGGCCCAGGTGGCGGCGGGGTCGAGCACCAGGTCCTTGCCGTCGACCAGGCAGACGCCGTCGCGCAGGGCGAGCGTGTGCAGGCCGTGCCGGCCGGGCCCGCGCGGCGCCGGCGCGAGGTGCGCGACGACGGTCTCGCGGTAGCCGTCGAGGTCGAGCCGGTCGATGCGGGCCAGCGCGACGCGCGCGCCGTAGCCGGTCGAGCAGTCCTGCGCGGGCCGGTAGAGCGCGCCGTCCACGACGAACGGCGTGCCGGCCGGGCGCGCGCCGCGCACGTCGCGCACCACCGGGTTGAGCGGGTGCGGCCGCCACGGCCCGCGCAGCTCGGGCGCGTGGAACAGCAGCAGCGCGCCGTTGTCGTCGCGCTCGCCGTCGGTGCAGAACAGCCACCAGCGCCCGCCGTGCTGGATCACCGTCGGATCGACCGCGGCGATGCCTTCGAGCAGCACGCACGTCTCGCGCAGCCCGTCGTCGCCCAGCTCGTACAGCGCGACGCGGCGCGCCTGCGACTGCTCGGGCACGACGTAGCGCCGCGCCCCGTCGGCGACCACGTACGGGTAGGAGAGGTGGTGCTCGACCTCGGCCAGCGCGCGCGGCGGGCCGGCGACGCGCTCGCCGTCGAGCGCGCAGCGCGCGAGAAAGCCGCGCTCGCGCCCGTAGTCGTAACCCTCGCACAGCAGCTCGGTGCGGCCCTCGGTCACGAACGGAAACGGGTCGGCCCAGAAGCGCCCGCGCGGCAGGTCGAGCCAGCCGATGTCGGCCGGCGCGCCGCTCAGCAGCGCGGCGGGCGCGGTGCGCAGCACGCCCACCCGCCAGCGCGCGTGCACGACGCGCCGGGTCAGCGCGGCGCCGGCGCGGTGCAGCGCGCAGCGCGCGGCCAGCCGCGCCGCGCGGCCCGGCCCGACGCGCTCGGGCGCGGGCTGCGGCGGTGCGGGCGCGCCGTCGGCGACCGCGGCCCGGCTGCGCCGCACGGCGTCGGCGGGCAGCGCGGCGGCCAGCGCGAGCACGCGCCGCAGCGTGCCGCCGTACGAGGAACGGTCGACCGCAACCGTACCGCGCGCGACGACCGTGCGCTGCGCGCCGCGCCGCTCGACCCGCACCTCGGCCACCGGCGCGCCGGCTTCGAGCGCGGCGAACGCGGGCGGAGCACCGGGCAGGACGAGTTCCCATAAGCCCCAGCGGGCCCGCTCGAGCGCGGCCGCAGCGGCCGGTTCGACCAGCGCCAGCACCGCGTCCAGCTCGCGCGCGCGCTGCGCCGGCGCGAGCGGCGGGGCGTCCCAGGGCAGCGGCGCGAAGGCCGCCGCGGCGGCGCCGGCCAGCCGCGCCGCCGGGCCCGGCAAGTCGGCCGGGACGCCGTCCGCGAGCGGGGCGAAACGCGCGGCGACCGTCGCTCCGCCGGCCCGCAGCGCCTCGATCGCATCGCGCTGCCAGCCGGACACGAGCTCGCCGGCCACGATACCGATCCGGGCCGTTTCGCCTGCCATGACGGACACGATAGCGCAGGGCCGGCAAGCGTCGCATCCGACCGCGGCCCTCGGGTGCGGGACCATTGGCGCTCCGCGCCGGCCGCGCGAGCGCGTAGCATCGGTAGGTGGAAGCACGTTCGCCTGCGCTCGCGGCCGGTTCGATCCGGGTCGTGCACCTCGTCGACGCGATGGGGAGCACGCACCTGTGGGGCAAGGAGCGCGCCATCGCCGCCCTGATGCTGCGCCAGCGCAGCGCCGGGATCGCGACGCGCCTGGTGGCTTTCGCGCCCAACGAGCTGGTCGAGCTGCTCGCCGCGCGCGGCTTCCGCACCGACGTGCTGGGCCGCCGCCCGCGCCGCGTCCCGCTCCGCGCGCTGAGCCGGCTGATCGCGCTGCTGCACGCCGAGCCGGCGGCGGTGCTGCACACGCACGGCTACAAGGCCAACATCGTGGGCCGGGCCGCGCGCGCGGCCGGCGCGCCGATCCGCCGGCTCGTCGCGACCGTGCACGGCATGAACGACGAGACCCGCGCGCTGGCGTTCTACAACCGCCTGGACCGCTTCACCGCGCCGTTCAGCCACGCCGTCGCGGTCGCCGACGCGCAGCTCCCGCCCTCGTTCCCGCGCGCCGCGCGGGTGACGTACGTGGCCAACGCGATCGCCGACCAGGCCCCGTTCGGACCGGCCGAACGGGCCGCCGCGCGGCGCCGCTTCGGGCTGGCCGAAGACGCCTTCGTCGTCGGCCTGCTGGGCCGGGTGACGGCGGCGAAGGGCGCGCTCGACGTGCTCGCGGCGGCGCGCGCCTGCGCCGACCCGCGCATCGTGTTCGCCTTCGCCGGCGACGGCGAGCTGGTGCGCTCCACCAGCGTGCCGGCCAACGTGCGGTTCGTCGGCTACGTCGACGACGCCGACGCGTACTTGCCCGCGCTCGACGCGTACCTGCAGGCCTCGCACACCGAAGGCCTGAGCCTGGCGCTGCTCGAGGCGATGCGCGGCGGGCTGGCCTGCATCGCGACCCGGGTCGGCTCGACCGAGCGCGCGATCGACGACGGGCGCGACGGGCTGCTGATCCCGCCGGGCGACCCGCCCGCGCTGCGCGCGGCGGTCGAGCGGCTGGCCGCCGACGAGCCGCTGCGGGCCCGGCTGGCGGCGGCGGCGCGGGCCCGGTTCGCGACGGAGTTCACCATGGACCGCCACCACCGGGCCTACTTGTCGCTCTACGGCGCGAGCGGCACCGAGCCGCTACCGCTTCAGCAGGTGCCCTTGGCGTAGCACGGGTCGACGACGTGCAGGTGCGCGGCCCAGTCGACGGGCCGCCAGTTGTCGTTCGCGGTCCAGCGGACGGCCCGGCCGTACGCGCTCGAGCGGGGCGCGATGGTGACCGGGTTCCAGCCCAGGCTGCGGGCCTGCGCCGCCAGCGGCACCGCGCCGAAGGGCGCGAACTGCGCGTCGTCCTCGAACATCACCTGGACCAGCGTGTCGGTGTGGTCGCCGCGCCGCCCGGCGCTGTCGCCCACGAACGCGCCGTAGTCGTGCAGGGCGTGCAGAATCGTCTTCTCCCAGCCCTGGAGCGCGAGCCGGTCGATCGCGGCGTCGCTCAGGTCGAGCCAGACGCGCGCGCCGTTGGGCACGTGCGGCCCGGCCCCGGTGCAGACGAAGTCGCTGGGCTGCGAGGCGGGATACACGTAGTCCTTGGCCAGGCAAGCCGTCGTGACGAACAGCGCGTGCGGGATGACGCCGGCCGCGATCTCGGACTGGCGGATGAGTCCGGCCGACAAGCACGCGCCGCTGATCGTGGCCCCCTCCGCGACGAAGCCGTTGCCGGTGTAGAAGTTGCCGCAATAGTTGCCGCTGCCGTAGCTGAGCGTGTCGCCGTTCTTCCAGTCGCCGCCCGGGTACGGCTGCGCGACGCCCCACAAGTCGATCTCCGTGCCGTCCGGCTGCACGACGGCCAGGTGGTGGTCGCCGCCGCCCGCCGCGCGCGCCTTGGCCGGGATGCGGAACGGCTGGGTCAGGAAGACCGGGTGGCAGTAGAGCGTGCAGCGCGGGGTCACCAGCGGATCGCTGCTGCTCGCCAGCACGACCGGGTGCGAGAAGTCGTAGCCCGCGCCGTATTCCGCGCTGTGGACGTAGGCCCCGGTGTTCGTGCGCTCCGCCAGCGCGACGATCGCGTCGGAGTTGCGCAGCAGGACCGGGCCGCTGCTCGGCAGCGGCCGGTTCCAGGGCGAGCTCGCGCCGAAGGGCCGAAAGCCGGCCGGCCACTCCGCGCCGTTGGCGAGCCCACCGGCCGCGGCGGGAACCGCCGCGCTCACGGCCTGCACGGCGAGGCTCTGGGCGGCGGGCGCGGAGGCGGCTCGGAGCGGCTGCGGTGCGAGGGCGGCGCCGCCCGCGCCGCAGCCGGCCAACAGGAGAGCGACGCCGATCGTGACGATCGCGCGCTTCGTGGACGAGTCGAGAATGGGAGACCTCGATTCCGGGGGGCCGTGCTCGAACGGATCGCTGGTAAGCGCACCGTCTCGACCGGGTTATCGAGGTAACCTTCGGAAATCACTCCGTGATCGGAACCCGTGTGAGGCCTGTCACTTGCGGCGCAGCCGTCGCATGGCGGCGGCCCCGAGAGCCCCCGCCGGCGACGCGCAGAGCCGTCCCAGCGCCACCCAGGCCCGGCGCATATCGCGCGGGCGCGTATACGCCGCGAGCAGCGCGCGCGCCTCGCCCCGCCGGCCCCAGTAGGCCATCACGCAGGCCGCCTTGCCGGCCCGCAGCGCCAGCACGTCGTCGAACAGCGGGCGCAGCGCGGCCGGCGCGCTCGCGCGCAGCTCGCCCGCGGCGGCGAAGATCGGCTCGAGCGGGCGGTCGGGCCGGCGCAGGCTGAGCTGCGAGGACCCCGCGTCGACCGTCACCAGATCGGCCAGCACCACCTCGACCGCGCCGGCGAAGGCGAGCTTGAACGCCAGGAAGCTGTCCTCGCCGTAGCAGCAGCGGTCGCGCTCGTAGAACCCGCCCGCGCGCAGCAGGGCCGCGCGCCGGACGACGGTCGTGCAGGGACTCATCAGCGCGACCAGCGCGACGACCCGCGCGGGCCGGGTCGCCGGGCCGATGCGCAGCGGGCCGTCGGTCAGGCCCGCGCGCCGCCAGCGCGGCACGAGCGAGCCCCGCGCGGTGCGGAACGAGCAGGTCGCCGCCGCCGCGGCGGGCTGGCCGTCCAGGCGCGCGATCATGCGGGCCAGGTAGTCGGGGTCCCAGGCGTCGTCGGCATCCAGGAACGCGACGTACTCGCCGCGGGCCGCCCGGATGCCCAGGTTGCGCGCCGCGCCGGGGCCGGCGTTGGGCTGGCGGACGAGCCGGAAACGCGGGTCGGCCAGCGCCGCGACGGCTTCGCCGCCGCCGTCGGTCGAGCCGTCGTCGACCACGATCGCCTCGAACCCCGGGTAGCTCTGGCCGGCGATCGAGGCCAGGCAGCGGCGGATCGTGGCGGCCTTCTGGTAGAGCGGGACGACGACCGAGACCCGGGCCGTGCCCGCGGCGCTCGGCGCAACGGTGTGGAGCATCGCTGCTCCGACGGTACCCCGGGGCGCCGCGCGCGCCCAGAGGCCAACGTCACGGGGCCCGTCCCGGCGGTCCCTCCGCCGCGAAAAGCGCAGCGCCCCGCGTGACCGCGGGGCGCTGGGGGATTGCGCTAGAGCGAGCCGCTCAGCAGGAGCCTTGCGCGTAGCAGGGGTCCACGATGTGCAGGTGCGCTCGCCAGTTGACGGGCTGCCAGTCGTCCGAGGCCACGTACCGGGTGGCGGACTGGACCGAGACGGGGTTCCAGCCCAGGCTCTTGGCCAGCGCGGCCATCGCCGGCGTCGCACCGAACGCGGCGAACTGCGCGTCGGACTCGAACCGGATCTGGTTGAGGTTGTCGGTGTGCGCGGGGGTGATTCCCTTGGTGTCGCCGACGAAGGCGCCGTACTGGTGCAGCGCGTGGAGGATCGTCTTCTCCCACGGCTTGATCGCCAGGCCGTCGATGGCCGAATCGCTCAGGTCGAGCCACACGTGCGCACCGTTGGGAACGTGGGGGCCGCCGCCGCTGCACACGTAGTCGCCCGGCTGCGAGGCCGGATACACGTACGAGTGGTCCATGCACGCCGTCACGATGAAGAGCGCGTGGGGGATGACCCCGCTGGCCAGCTCCGCGGCGCGCACGACGCCCGCTCCAAGACACGCGCCGCCGACGGTGGCCGCGTCGCTCACGAAGCCCGTGCCGCTGTAGAAGCTGCCGCAGCTGTTGCCGCCGCCGTAGTTGACCGTGTCGCCGTTACGCCAGTCGCCGGCGCCCGCGGCGCGCGATACCAGCCACATGTCGATCTCGGTGCCGTCCGGCTGGACGACGCTGAGATGGTGGTCGCTGCCGCTGCTGGGCCGCGCCAGAGCCGGAATGTGGATCGGCGTCTTCAAGTAGGTCGGGTCGCAGTACACCGTGCAGTGCGGCGTCACCAGCGGGTCGGTGCTGGTCGCGACGACGATGGGGTGCGAGTAGTCCGAGCCCGAGCCGTATTCCGAGGTGAAGATCTGCGCGTCGGTGCCGCTCTGCTCGGCGAGCGAGACCATCGCGTCGGAGTTGGCGAGCAGGCGCGGGTTGGTCGTGTTCGTGAGCGGGCGGTTCCAGGGCGAGCTCGGGCCGAAGGGCCGGAACCCGGTCGGCCACTCGATGCCGTTCTGCAGCGTCGCGATCGGCGGGCCGGAGCTGATGGTCGGAAGCGGGATCGGCGTCGGCGCGCTGGTCGGTTTCGCGGTCGGGGCCGGCGTCGGCGTGGCGGTCGGAGTCGGCGTCGGCCGCGGGGCGGGCGGCGCGGCGATCAGCATGCCGACCGACGGTGCGAAGACGATCGTCGTCGCGCGCAGGTTACCGAACGTCGTCGCGGGGGTGACGACGCTGCCGCTCGCGGCGGTCACCGGCCCGGCTTCGACGTCGAGGGTCAGCCAGGGCGTCTGGGCATTGCTGTACACCGTGCTGGACCAGCCGGCCGGCGGCGTGACGGTGAGCGCGGACGTCGAGGGAGCGTAGGCGACCAGCGGGAGCTCGCCGGCGCTGCTCGCCTTGAGCGGCGCCGCCGCGACGTGAGCCGTCGCGGTCTGCTTGGCCGGGTTGGCGGCGGAACAGGTGTCGATCGGGGCGGTCGCGTTCGCGTTGCGAACCTCCAGCACCGCGACCGCGTACGGCGACGGCGCCTTGCTGCTGAACCCGAAGCTGTACGTGGCGGCGGCTTCGTTTGCGCCGACGCGGTGGGTGAAGATCTGCTGGCCTTGCGTGCCGGCCGGGCCGTCCATCTGCTGGCAGGCGTGGCCGGCGGCGTCGACCGCGGCGGCCCAGCCGGCGGGCGCGGTCGTTTTGGACGAGGTGTCGCCGTTGCCGAGGAAGGCGATCAGCAGGCTGCCCGAACTGGGAGCCGCGGCGAGCCGGGCGGAGACCGACGTGGCGTTGCCCTTGGTGCCTGCCGTGGCCGACTGGGCGACGAACGGCGCGCTCGCGGACGCGGGCACGCTCGTGGCCGGAGCGACGCTCGGGCTGATCGGCGCGACGCTCGGGCTGATCGGCCCGACGCTGTTCAGGATGGGTGCCGATACGGGAGGAACGACCGGCGGCGACACGGCGGCACCGCCTCCGCCGCACCCGGCCAGAATGGCTGAAGCGCTGAGGGCGGCGATGGCGCGTTTCGTAGTCGAATTCAAGACGGGGGACCTCTCGGTTCGGATGGCCGCGCGGGGACGTAGCAAACTACGCCGGCTCCGTAGCAGCGATAGACAGTGCGAGCGGGCCGCGCGCCGAACGCGCTGGTGGCGATACGTGCGCTCCGCTCTCAGTCCGTGTAATCGGGATCGACGAAGCAAAACTTTCGCAAAGATCGCCCCTTGTGCGATGCTTCACGATCCGATTGCGACTATGGTCCGCGGTGCGGAACGGCCGAAGAAAGCCGCGCTGCGCAGCCCGCGCAGCGGCAATCGAATTCCTTTACGGTTGAATTTTCCGGGCCGGGCGCGCTCGTGTTGCTACGCGGCGGCGGCGCGTGCGTTCAGCAGGTGCCTTGCGCGTAACAGGGATCGACGACGTGCAGGTGGCTTGCCCAGTCCAGCGGCGCCCAGTTCTCGCTGAAGGTGAACCACGTCGTGGACCGGTGCGCCAAGCTGCGCGGGCGGATCGGGACCGGACGCCAGTTCTGCTCGCGCGCCCAAGCCGCGAGCGGGCTGGGCCGGCCGAACGCGCTGTACTGCGCGTCGTCCTCGAACCACGGCATGAACAGCCCGTGCGCGCGCTCGCCGCCGGAGACCGTGTCCTCGACGTACGCCCCGTAGTGGTGGAGCGCGCGCAGGACCGTCTTCTCCCAGCCGCGCAGCGGCAGCGCGGCGACCTGCGCGTCGGACAGGTCGAGCCACAGGTGCGCGCCGTTGGGAACGTGCGGACCGGGTCCGCTGCAGGCGTTGTCGATCGGCTGCGCGGCCGGGTAGACGAAGGCGTGCGCGCCGCAGTCGACGGTGGTGAACAGCGCGTGCGGGATGGTTCCCGCGCGCAGCTCGGCGGCCCGGATCAAGCCCGCCCCCAAGCACCCCCCGCCGACGGTCGACGTCTCGCGCCCGAAGCCCGGCCCGTGGAAGAAGTTGCCGCAGGTGTTGCCCGAGCCGTAGGCGATCTCGTCGCCGTCGTGCCAGTCGCGGTCGGGCTGGTCGACCGCCCACAGGTCGATCTCGGTGCCGTCGGGCTGCACCACCGCGAGATGGCGATCGCTGCCGTCGCCGGCGCGCGCGCGCGCCGGGATGTGAAACGGCCGGGTCAGGAAGACCGGATTGCAGTAGATCTTGCAGTGCGGCCTGACCAGCGGGTCGCGCGCGGACGCGAACACGACCGGGTGGCCCTCGTCCCAGCCCGAGCCCAGCGCGCCGACCCGCACCGTGCGGCCCGGCGCGCCCTCCTCGGCACGGTGCACGATCGCGTCGGACTCGGGCAGCAGCTTGAGCCGCGCGCCGTCCGGCAGCGGCCGGTTCCAGTACGAGCTCGGCGCGTACGGCCTGAACCCGGCCGGCCACTCCACGCCGTTGTGCAGTGCGGGGGTCGGCTGGCCGTGGTGCGCGGCGGCCGCCGCCGCGCCCGCGCCGCCGAGCAGCGCGGCGGCGAGCAGGACCGCGGCCGGCAGCGCGCGCTCAGCCACCGCGGCTTTCCGCGTGGGCGGGCGCGCGCGAGCGGTAAGCGGCCCAGAGGATCCAGGCCGCCGTGAGGGCCAGCCAGGTGTACTTGAAGGTCATCAGATCGAGCGAGAGCGCCGAGACGAAGAGCGCGATCGTGGTCGCCTCGATCGCCCGCGCCGCGTCCGTCCAGCCGCCTTCGTTGGGCCCGATGCCGCGCAGGGTGCGCAGCTGCATCCACCAGGCGAACAGGATGAAGGCCAAGCCGATCAGGCCCAGCTCGACCGAGAACTCGATCAGGATGTTGTGCGGCATCTGGACCCGCTGCGCGCCCTCGGCGGGCTGCGCGTACTCCAGGAACGAGGCCTGGTAGGCCGGCATGAACATCCCGAAGCCGTGCCCGGCGAACCACTTGTGCTTGAACGCGGCCAGGCCGATGTTCCAGATCTGGTAGCGGCCCGCGCCGTCGCCTACCGTCGAGTCGCTGAACCGGCCCAGCGTGCCCGGAATGCAGGCCAGCAGCGCGCCGCCCGCGACGATCGCCGGGAGCAGCTTGAAGCGGTGGCGCGAGCGCGCGACCAGGTAGGCCAGGCCGATCCCGAAGGCGATCAGCGCGCCGCGCGACTCGCTCACCCCGATGCCGGCCACGCACAGCGCCGCGCCCAGCCCGCAGAGCGCCGCGTGCAGCGGCTTGCGCACCGAGATGGTCGCCATGGTCGCGCACAGCGCCGGCAGCAGTAGCGCCGCGCCGAAGTGGTTGTGGTCGATCGGCTTGCTGGTGGTGTCGCCGATGAACAGCGCGTGTCCCGTCATGGCGTACATCGCGATCGCGTAGACGCCGGCCGCGGCGCCGCCGCCGACCACGCCGCAGAACAGCGCCCGCAGGTCGCGCTCGTCGGCCGGGTACATCGCCAGCACCGCGCCCACCACGAGCAGCCCGCCGATCTGCTGCAGCATGAGCAGGCCGAAGTCCGGGCTGGCGGCCCAGAACAGGCTCACCGTGGCGAACAGCGCGAGCAGGGTCCATATCCCGGCCGAGAGCGGCGGCAGCACGGCCCGGCGGCGCAGCAGCATGGCGATGACGGCGGCCAGCGCGGCGGCCATGCCGAGCGGTTTTGCGATCTTGCCGATCCCGGCGATGGTCAGCAGGTTGTCGAACGGCACCAGCGCCGCCCAGAGCGCGAACGGGATCACCAGCGGCCGTTCGATGGCCAGCGCCCCCACGACCGGCAGGATCGCCAGCGCGACGACGGCGGCCAGGCCCAGCCCGCTGCCCGAGAGCGGCAGGTGCGGCGCGCCGACCAGCATCGCCGCCGCCAGCACGCCGGTCGCGAAGTAGGCGAGGGCGACGAGCCGCCCGCGCTGGTGGCCGGTGCGCAGCGCGGCGTTCACGCCGGCACCTCGCTCGGGCGGGCGGCGCGCAGCGCGAAGCGCCGCGCCGCGGCGGCCACCGCGCGCACGTCGGCCAAGCGCGGCACGAACAGCTCGCCGACCGGCATGCGCAAGCTGGCCGCGACGAAGAACGCCTTGACCACGACCACGGCGGCGTAGCTGGCCGCGGTCGCCGCCGCGACGCCGGCCAAGCCGTAGGCCGGGATCGCGAGCGCGGCCAGCCCCGCGCACAGCGCCGCGGAGGCGAGCTGGATCAGCAGCACGAGCAGCGGGCGCTTCGCGCGGACCAGCAGGAAGTAACCCAGCACCGGTTCCATCGCGTAGGCCGCGACCCCGAGCACCATGATCCGCAGCGGCAGCGCGGCCCCGGCGAACGCGGCGCCGTAGACGCGCACGATCAGCCACGGGCCCAGGGCGAACACGAGCCCGCCCAGCCCGAGCTCGAGCAGCACGATCGTGCGGGTGAGCCGGCCGACGAGCACGCGCGCCCCGGCGTCGTCGTCGCCCGCGATGCGGCCGAACGCGCTCCAGGCCAGCGCGTTGCTGATCTTCCAGAGCAGCTCGGAGACCGCGATCACGATCGTGTAGATGCCCAGCGACGCCGAGCCGAGCAGCGCGGCGACGACGAACGCGCCCATCCGCAGGTTGACGTAGCCGGCGGCGTAGACCAAGCCCGACTTCCCGCCGAACACCAGTTGCGCCCGCGCCAGCGCGGCGGGCTGGGCGTGGCGCGTCGCGCGCTCGAGCGGCGGCGCGGCGTCGAGCCGGAGCAGGCCGTAGAGCGCGGAGGCCGCGTACGCCGCGACCCAGGCGGCGAGCGCGCCGATCACGCCGCCGCCGAGCAAGACGACGGCCGAGCCGAGCACGGCATAGCCGGCGCCCGCGGCGAGATCGATCAGGTTGGCGCTGCTGATCCGGCTCTCGGCCAGGTAGAAGCCCTTCACGCACTGCGCGTAGACCGCGCACGGCAGCGCGCAGGCGACCGCGAGCAGCGGCAGCTGGCCTGGCAGGGCGAACGCCGCGACGACGAAGCCCGCCACGGCCGGCACGATCAGCACCGGCAGCCCGCGCAGCATGGCGCGGTACACGTCGGCGCGGCGGAACTTGTCGCCCGCGTACTGCGCGACGACCGCGGCGGCCGGGCCGTCGGCGTAGACCGCGGCCAGGCCCAGCACGAGCCAGGCGTACGAGACGACCCCGCGCCCCGCGGGACCCAGCACGCGGGCCAGGACGACGCCGACCGCCAGGGCCGCCAGGGTGCCCAGCGCCTGCGTCGCCAGCGTGTGCAGCGCTTTGCCGAACACGCGCTACTGTCGCTGGAACAGGAACTCGGCGCCCGTCTTGAAGACGATCGACACGTCCATGAACAAGCCCCAGTGCTCGATGTACCAGAGGTCGTGGCTGAGCCGCTCGCTGGCGGCGGAGTACTCCACCTTGCGCGGCATGTTGACGTGCGCCCAGCCGGTGATCCCGGGCCGCACCAGGTGGCGCTCGTCGTAGCGCGCGAGCTCGCGCCGGAAGCGCTGGACGAACACCGGGCGCTCGGGCCGCGGCCCGACCACCGACATGTCGCCGCGCAGCACGTTGAACAGCTGCGGCAGCTCGTCGATGCTGGTGCGGCGCACGAAGCGCCCGACCCGGGTCGTGCGGGGGTCGTTCTTGGGCGACCACATCGGGCCCGACAGAGTCTCGGCGTCGACCCGCATCGAGCGCAGCTTGAGGATGTGGAACGGCCGCCCGAACAGGCCGACCCGCTCTTGCCGGTAGAGCACCGGGCCGCCGTCCTCGATCAGGATCGCGAGCGCCGCGATCAGCATCACCGGCGCGGCGAACACCAGGATCGTGCCCGCGACGAGAACGTCGAACGCGCGCTTGAGGATGCGCGAGCCGTGCGCGAGGGTGTGGAGCTGGCGCATGACGATCATCGCCTGGTGCCCGTTGGTCTCGATGCGCAAGTCGTAGGCCTGCGAGCAGATCCGAGGCGGGGCGAAGGCGACCGTGAAGCGTTCCAGCGAGGCCGTTTGGAGCAGCGGCGGCAAAACGCGCGGCGGCAGCATCTCGGTGAGCACCAGCATGTCGCAGCCGGCGTCGCGCGCGCGGCGCAGCCAGCTCACGTCGTCGAGCGCGCGGTCGGCGAGCGGTTCGATCCCGTCCAGCGAGCCTTCGATGTCGTCGACCTCGATGCGCAGCACCGTCGAGCGCGGCGCGACGTTCATCTGGTCGAGCGCGCGCGCGATGCGCGAGCGCGTGCCGACGATCGCGATCCGCTGGCCGCGCCGCTGCGCGACCGCGCCGTAGACCAGCCGCGCGGCGGTCCGCTCCAAACCCATCGTGACGATCGCGAAGAGCAGCGCCAGCAGCAGCACCGCGCGCGACGACGAGATCGCCGGCACGAACGTGAACAGGATCATCAGCGGCAGCGCACCCAGCGCCAGCGCCGTCACCGTGCAGTAGATCTCGTCGCGGATCGAGAGCGCGAACGAGCGCTGGTAGAGCCCGACCCGGTAGAACACCAGCAGCCAGGCCGTGATGCAGACCGCCTGCGCGGTCGCGACCCGCTCGACCGACCAGCCCGCGTGCCAGTAGTATTGCACGACGTCGGCGGCCGCGATCGTTGCCAGCACCAGGGTGAGCAGGTCGGCGGCGAAGAGCGTGAAGGCCCAGCCGCGGCCGAAGAGCGTCGGGGCGGGTTTGGCTCGAAGGATGGGCAGCGCGTCGACAAAGGGCGCTTCGAGAGCCATGAGGTTCCTCGGGTCACGTTCGCGTAAAGATTGCGCGTTCGGTGAGACGGCATCCGACCGAGCAGCTCCGAGCATAGAGCGCGCGCCGCGCGGCCGGTAGACCCGCTGGAACCTCGCCGCGGGACATTGGTCACGTACGCCGCGGCTGCTCGCACGCAGCGAGGAACGCCGCGCGCGCGTACCATTACGCTCATGACCGCACTCGAGCGCGCGTGCTTGGTGATGCCGTTTCGCAACGAGGCGCGCCATCTGCCCGAAGTCTTGGCCTCGCTGGCGGCCCAGCGCGCCACCCGCGCGCGCCTGCGCTACGTGTTCGTCGACAGCGCTTCGAGCGATGAGAGCGCCGCGCTCGCGCGCGCCTGGCTGGAGGCGACGGGAAACCCGGGCGAGGTCGTCGCGGTCGAGCGGCCCGGCATCTCGCGCGCGCTCAACGCCGGGGCCGCGCGCGCCGCGGCGGACGAGATCGTCATCCGGCTCGACGCGCACACCATCTACGAGCCGGAGTACCTCCGCAAGCTGCTCGACGCGCTGGACGCGCTCCCGGCGGCGGTGTGGTGGGTCGGCGGCTCGCTGATCGAACCGCTCGCCGCAAGCTTCGCGGACCGCCTGGTGCGCGCGCTCATGACCAACCCGACGGGCCTGGGCGCCTCGGACTGGCGCCGCGCGCGGATGCTGCGGCAGGTCGAGTCCAACGTCTACCTGGGCGCTTTCCGGCCCGGCGTGCTGCGCGCGCTGGGCGGTTTCGACGAGGACTGGGTCGCCAACGAGGACGCCGAGCTCGCGGCGCGGATCTACGCCGCGGGCGGCGAGGTGTGGTTCGTGCCGGTGCGCTGCGCCTACCGCATCAACCGCGGCCCGCTCGCGACGCTGGCGCAGTGGCACCGCTACGGCTTTTGGCGCGCGCGCACGACCCTGCGCCATCCGGCGACGCTGCGCCCGCGCCACCTCGCCCCGCCGCTGGCGCTCGCGCTCGGCCTGGCGCTCGCGCTCTCGCCGCTGCGCTTGGCGCTGCTGCCGCTGGCGGCGGCGTTCGCCGCGCTGGTCGCCGCGCGCCGCGAGCCCGGCGAGCAGCCGCTGGTGACCGCCGCCGCAATTGTTTACTTTCCGTTCGTTCACGCCGCCTTCGCGACCGGGTTGCTGCGCGGCTGGGCTAATGGTCCCGTGCGGCGGACGCTCCGGGCTCACGTTGGAGCCGCTCGCTCGACCGTACGATGAGCCCCATGAAAGTTGCGATCCTTGCTGGTGGCATCGGCTCGCGTCTGTCCGAAGAGACGGAATCGAAGCCCAAGCCCATGGTCGAGGTCGGCGGGAAGCCGATCCTGTGGCACATCATGATGATCTACGCCGAGTTCGGCCTGCGCGACTTCGTCGTCGCGCTGGGCTACAAGGGCGAGGTCATCAAGAAGTACGTCGTCGACTACTGCTCGCTCAACAGCAACCTGAAGGTCGACCTGCGCACCGGCAGCGTGCAGCGCTCCGACGAGAGCGCGTCGCCGGACTGGAGCGTCGACCTGGTCGACACCGGGATCGCGACCGAGACGGGCGGGCGGGTCAAGCGCTTGCAGCCCTACATCGGCAACGAGACGTTCATGCTGACCTGGGGCGACGGCGTGGCCGACATCGACCTCGACGCGCTGCTGCGCTTCCACCGCTCGCACGGGCGGCTGGCGACGCTGACCGCGGTCCGCCCGCCGGCCCGCTTCGGCCACCTCGACCTCGACGGCAACCGGGTCGGCGAGTTCTCGGAGAAGCCGCAGACCGCCGAGGGCTGGATCAACGGCGCGTTCTTCGTGCTCGAGCCGGGCGTGTTCGACTACATCGAAGGCGACGACACCTCGTTCGAGCGCGGGCCGCTGGCCCGCCTGGCGCGCGACGGCCAGCTCATGGCGTACCGCCACGAGTCGTTCTGGCAGTGCATGGACACCGTGCGCGACCGCAAGCTGCTCGAGGAGCTGTGGGCCTCGGGCAAACCGCCCTGGCGCGTCACGCGCCCGGCGCGCAAGCTGGTCGCGGTGCCCGCATGAGGGTGTTGGTCACCGGCCACGCCGGCTACATCGGCACGGTCCTGACGCCGATGCTCGCCGCGCGCGGGCACGAGGTCGTCGGCTGCGACACCGAGCTGTTCGCGCACTGCACCTTCGGGCCCGAGCCCGCCCCCGTGATGAACCTGGGCAAGGACGTGCGCGACCTGCGCGACACCGACCTCGACGGCTTCGACGCGGTGATCCACCTGGCCGGGCTCTCCAACGACCCGCTGGG
Organism: Vulcanimicrobiota bacterium; assembly: GCA_963784655.1. Classification (GTDB taxonomy): domain Bacteria; phylum Vulcanimicrobiota; class Vulcanimicrobiia; order Vulcanimicrobiales; family Vulcanimicrobiaceae; genus Vulcanimicrobium. The sequence goes on along the minus strand of CAWASO010000017.1, from coordinate 53,741 downwards.
CGACCTCGATCCCGCGCTGACGATCGCGATCAACGCCGACGCCTCGGTGGCGCTGGCCGGCGCGGCGCTGCGGGCGGGGGTCGAGCGCTTCGTGTTCAGCTCGTCGTGCAGCAACTACGGCGCCGGCAGCGACGACCTGCTCGACGAGGGCTCGCCGCTCAACCCGGTCACCCCGTACGGGCGCTCGAAGGTGCTCGCCGAGCAGCGCATCGCGCCGCTGGCGGACGACCGCTTCACCCCGGTCTTCCTGCGCAACGCGACGGTGTTCGGGCTCTCGCCGCGCCTGCGCTTCGACCTGGTGGTCAACAACCTGACCGGCTGGGCGCACGCCGAGGGCAAGGTGTTCCTCAAGAGCGACGGCCGCGCGTGGCGCCCGCTGGTCCACGTCGAGGACGTCTGCCGCGCGTTCGTGACGGTGCTCGAGGCGCCCCGCGACATGGTTCACAACGAGTGCTTCAACGTCGGGCGCAACGACCAGAACTACCGCGTGCGCGAGGTCGCCGCGATCGTCGCCGAGGAAGTGGCCGGCGCGCAGGTGAGCTTCGCCGAGCGGGCCGACACCGACGCGCGCAACTACCGCGTCGACTGCGGCAAGTTCGCCCGCCGCTTTCCCGGAGACCGAGCTGCGCTGGACGGTGCGCGACGGGGTGCGCGAGCTGCTCGCCGCCTACCGCGCGCACGGCGCGAGCACGGCGGACTTCGAGGGCCCGCGCTACCAGCGCATCGCCCACCTGCGGATGCTGCTCGCGCTGGGGGCGCTGGGCAGCGACCTGCGCCCGGCGGCGCACCTCCCGGCGCAGGCGGTACTGCCGGTATGAACTGCCGCTCCTGCGGCAGCGAGCCGCTGCTGCCGATCCTGTCGCTGGGCGAGACGCCGCTCGCGGACGGTCTGCTCACCCGCGAGCAGCTCACCGAGCCGCAAGTGCGCGCGCCGCTGGACTTCGCCTTCTGCCCCAACTGCACGCTGGCCCAGATCACCGAGACGGTCGATCCCGAAGTGCTGTTCTGCCGCGACTACCCGTACTTCTCGTCGGTCTCGAGCGAGCTGATGGCGCACTTCACCGCCAGCGCGCAGGACCTGATCGAGCGCCGCGGCCTGGGCGGCGACAGCATGGTGGTCGAAGCGGCCAGCAACGACGGCTACATGCTGCGCACGTTCCACGACGCCGGCATTCCGGTGCTCGGGATCGACCCGGCCGCGGGCCCGGTCGCGGCCGCGATGGAGCGCGGCATCCCGACCGTGCAGGCGTTCTTCGGGCGCGAGTTCGCGACCGAGATGCGCGCCGGGCTCAACGTCAGCGCCGACGTGTTCCTGGCCAACAACGTGCTGGCCCACGTGCCCGATCTCAACGGCTTCGTCGAAGGAATCCGGCTGCTGCTCAAGCGCGACGGGGTCGCGGTGATCGAGTGCCCCTACGTGGTCGACCTGATCGACAACTGCGAGTTCGACACCATCTACCACCAGCATCTGTGCTACTTCTCGGTGACCGCGCTCGACGCGCTCTTCAGCCGGCACGGGATGTTCCTCAACGACGTGGTGCGCACGAAGATCCACGGCGGCTCGCTGCGCGTGTTCGTCGAGCTCAAGGACGACCGGCGCGGCCGGGTCGACCGCCTGATCGCGGCCGAGCGCGCGCGCCGCATCGGCGAGCCGAGCTTCTACGCCGGCTTCGCCGCGCGCGTCGCCGCGATCAAGCAGCAGCTGCACGCGCTGCTGCAGGAACTGCACGACAGCGGGCGGCGGATCGCGGCCTACGGCGCGGCGGCCAAGGCCACGACGCTGTGCAGCTACGTCGGGATCGGCAGCGAGCTCGTCGACTACGTGGTCGACCGCAATCACCACAAAGAGGGCCGCTTCATGGGCGGCAACCACCTGCCGATCGTCGCGCCCGCGCGCCTGCGCGACGACCCGCCGGACTACTTGCTGCTGCTGGCCTGGAACTTCGCCGACGAGATCATGTCGCAGAACGCCGAGTTCCGCGCCCAGGGCGGCCGTTTCATCATCCCGATCCCGGAGGTTCAGATCATCGCATGAGAACCGTAGCCGAAGCGGCGCCGTTCGCGCCCGGCGCGCAAGCGATCCGCTGCCGCGCCTGCGGCCAGGCGGGGCTCGAGCCGTTCGCCGCCTCCGCCGCCGTGCCGGTCAACAACGCGCGCGTGTTCGCGCGCCGCGACGAGGCTCGGGCGGTGCCGGCCGGCGAGATCGAGCTGGCCTTCTGCCCGGGCTGCGGGTTCATCGGGAACCTGCGCTACGACGGCCGCCTGGTGGCGTACTCGGCCGGCTACGAGGAGCAGCAGAGCTACTCGCCGACCTTCAACGCCTTCAGCGACGCGCTGGCTCGCGGTCTGGTGGACCGCTGGGGCCTGCGCGACAAGCGGATCGTCGAGATCGGCTGCGGCAAAGGCGACTTCCTGGCCGAGCTGTGCCGGCTGGGCCCCAACCACGGCGTCGGGATCGATCCGACCGTCGCGCCCGAGCGGGTCGGCGCGGCGCCCGGCGGGCGCTTGCGGCTCGTCTCCGAGCTGTACGGCCCGCGCACGGGCGCGCTGCACGCCGACGCCGTCGTCTGCCGCCACACGCTCGAGCACATCCACGACGTCGGCGCGTTCGTGCGCACCTTGCGCCGCTCGCTCGAAGCCTCGCCCGGCGCGCGGATCTTCTTCGAGGTGCCCGACGTGCTGCGCGTGCTCAACGAGGGCGCGTTCTGGGACGTCTACTACGAGCACTGCTCGTACTTCACCGCCGGCTCGCTGGCCCGGCTGTTCCGCCGCGAAGGCTTCGCGGTCGAGGACGTGCGGCTGGGTTTCGGCGACCAGTACGTGCTGCTCGAAGCGCGCGTCGATCCGGCCGCGCCCGCCCAGGCGGCGCTGCCGGCCGAGGAGACGCCCGACGAGCTGCGGGCCGCCGTCGCGGCGTACGCGCTGCGCGCGCGGGCCACCATCGACGGCTGGCGCGAGCGGGTGCGGGCGGCGCGCGCGCGGGGCGAGCGGGTCGCGGTCTGGGGCTCGGGCTCCAAGTGCGTCGCGTTCCTGAGCGAGACCGGGCTGCAAGACGAGATCGACGCGGTGGTCGACGTCAACCCGCACCGCCAGGGCCGCTACCTGCCGACCAGCGGAACGGCCGTCGAAGACCCGGCCGCGCTGGCCGCGCTGCGGCCCGGGCTGGTGGTGGTGATGAACTCGGCCTACCTGGGCGAGATCGGCGCGGCGCTCGCGGCGATGGGGCTCCACCCCGCGCTGGAGGCGGTCGGATGAACAGCGTCTACTTCGACCCCGCCTTCGCCGAGCGGCGCTCGCTCGAGGCCCTCTACGACGGCGAGATCGTCGTCCGCTCGCCCTCGCCCGCGACCAACGCCTTCGTGCGCCACGCGCGCGCGGCGATCGGCGAGGCCTTCCCGGGCTTGGACCCGCAGAAAGCGCAGTACGCGCTGGAAGTGGAAGCGTTCGTCGACCGCTTCGCGCCGCTCAAGACCTCGTTCATCCACGACCCGCGCTCGCGGGCCTGCATCCAAGCGATCCTGGGCGAGCTGGACTTCGATCCCGACGACACCTACATCGACGTGCCGCGCCTGCGGGTCGCGACCAGCGACGCCTACCTGACCTCCGGCGTGGCGTACGTCCACCATCCCCACCGCGACACCTGGTACAGCGCGCCGATGGCCCAGCTCAACTGGTGGATGCCGCTCTACGACTACGACGCGTCGGCCGGGATGGCGTTCCACCCGCGCTACTGGAGCCAGCCGGTGCGCAACGGCTCGGCCGCGTTCGACTACTACCGCTGGAACAGCGAGGGCCGCGCGCAGGCGCGCCAGCACGTGCGCAGCGACACCCGCCGCCAGCCCAAGGCCGAGGAGGCGCTCGAGCTCGAGCCGCAGCTGCGCCTGATCCCGCGCGCCGGCGGGCTGGTCGTGTTCTCGGCGGCGCAGCTCCACTCGACCTGCGAGAACCGCACGGGCCGCAGCCGCTGGAGCGTCGACTTCCGGACCGTCTCGCTGAGCGACGTGATCGCGCAGCGCGGCGCGCCCAACCTCGACTCGCAGCCCAGCGGCACGTCGCTGCGCGATTTCGTGCGGCTGCGCGATCTGGCCCCGCTGCCCGACGAGATCGCGCGCGCGTACGACGCCGACGACGAGGTCCATGGCCGGCTGGTCTACACCGGAGACTCCGGATGAAGACGCGCGGCGCGGGCCTTCTTGCTGGGCGCCGCGCTCGCGCTGTGCGCGCCGCTGCGGGCCGGCGCCGACACGGCGATCGCGCCGGGCGACCTGCTCGACGTCCAGGTCTTCGGCGAGCCGACCCTGGCGCAGCAGCTCACCGTCGGGCGCGACGGGAGCATCACCTTTCCGCTGCTGGGCCGGCTGACGGCGGGCGGCAAGTCGACCACCGAGCTCGGCGCGGAGATCGCGGCCGGGCTCAAGCGCTACATCCGCAAGCCCCTGGTCGCGGTCGCGCTCAAGACCGAGGCGCAGTACAACGTCCTGGTGCTGGGCAACGTCAAGACGCCGGGCCGCTACACCGTCGCGCCGGGCAGCCGGCTGAGCGACGCGCTCGCCGCGGCGGGCGGGATGGGGCCGGTCAGCGGCCCGCTGCCCGCGGCCCGCATCGTGGTCGGCGACGCGGTGCGCACGGTCTCGCTCGAAGCGCTGCTGCGCAAGGGCCAGGCGGGCGAGGACATCGCGCTGGCCAACGGCGCCGCCGTCTACGTGCCGTCGCCCACGACGATCCACGTGCGCGTGCTCGGCGCGGTCGACCGGCCCGGCGAGATCGAGGTGAACGAAGGCGACCGGCTCGCGGTCGCGGTCGCCAAAGCCGGCAACAGCGTCAACTCGAACGCCGACCTGAACCACATTCGCGTCACGCGCGCCGCTCCGGGAGCGGCCGCGCAATCCACGGAGGTCAACTTGTACCGCGTGCTGCAGCAGGGCGATCTGAGCCACGACTTCGTGCTGGCCGCCGACGACATCGTGTACGTGCCACAAGCGTACCGGCGCAGCGGCGACAACTTCAGCGGCGTGCTCGGCGTGCTGCGCCGGCTCTTCCTGCCGTTCTGATCGCGATGCTCGCGCTTCCGTCACCGGTCCAGCCCTTCACCGGCGTTCCCGAGCTCCCGCGCCGCTCGCTGCTCGGGCTGCTGCAGCGCCGCCGCACGCTGTTCTGCGCGACCGTGCTGGCCGTGTCGGCGCTGATCGCCGTGGTGCTGCTGCTCAGTCCCAAGACCTACACCACCCGGGTCGAGTTCATCGCGGGCAGCGCCGCCGCGCCGGGCCAGAGCTCGAGCGGTCAGACGATCCTGCCGGTCCTCAACGCGATCCTGGGCGCGTCCAACGCCCAATCGGCCGAGACCTACGCCGAGATCCTGCGCCAGACGCCGGCGCTCGAGCGGGTCATCGCGGCCGAGCACCTGACCCTCACGCCGCGCCAGCTGCTGACCCACATCAAGGTCAAGCCGGTCACCAACACCTCGATCCTCGATGTCAGCGTCGCCTGGAGCGACCCCGAAGGCTCGGCCCGGATCGCCAACCGGCTGGCCGACGCGTTCCTGGACGTGCGGCGCGAGCTGATCGGCGCCCAGGCCGACGCCGCGATCGGCTACGTCGGCGGCCAGATTCCGGCCGCGCGGGCGCGGTTGCGGACCAGCGCGGGCGCGCTCGCGGAGTACCAGAGCGTCAACGGCATCGCCGATGCCGACGCCCAGACGCAGAGCGCCCTGGCGTCGCTGAGCGACGTCGAGCGCAAGACCGCCGCGGTCGAGATCGACCGCCGGCAAGCCGAGGCCCAGCTCAGCGTCGTGCGCGGCCAGCTCGCCGGCATGCCGGCGACGGTCAGCGGCTCGCACCAGGTCGCGCCCAACCCGGCCGCGGCGCAGCTCAAGACCCAGCTCGCCCAGCTCGACGTCCAGCTCGAGACCGCCTTGGCGCAGTACACCGAGGAGCACCCCACGGTGCGCTCGCTGCGCACCCAGGAGGCGCAGCTGCGGCGCGAGATCGCCGCCACGCCGGTCACCATCGTCGCGGGCGACACCACGGTCGCGAACCCCGTCCGCCAGGCGATCGCGCAGACCGCCGCCACGCTGGGCTCGCAGATCGCCTCCGACGACGCCCAGCTCGGGGTGCTGCGCGCCCAGCACGCGCGCGCCGCGCCGGCGATCAGCCGGCTGCCGCGCCGCGCGGCCGAGCTGGCCGTGCTCAAGCGCCAGGCCAAACAGGACGAGGACGTCTACAACGCGCTCGAGCAGAAGCTCGGCGACGCGCGCATCGCGCGCACCACGACCCTGAGCGACGTCGCGGTGATCTCGCGCGCGTCGGCCGCCGACGCCCAGGTCGCGCCCCACCGCACGGTCGACCTGGCGATCGGTTTCGTCGTCGCGCTCTTGCTGGGAATCGGCGTGGTGCTGGTGGTCGAGCGGTTCGACCGCAGCATCAAGGTCGAGGACGACATCGTCGAACGGCTCGGCCTGCCGGTGCTGGCCAGCCTGCCGCGGCTCCCCGCGGACGGCGGGCCGACCTGGCTGCGCGCCGCCGCGGTCGACTCGTTCCTGCAGCTGGTGACCGCGCTGCGCTATGCGTCCAGCGAGCGGCTGGGGACGATCGCGTTCGCCAGCCCGGACGCGCAGGACGGCAAGTCCGTCGTGGCACTCAAGACCGCCATCGCATTGGCGGAGCTCACCCCGCGCGTGCTGCTCGTGGACGCCGACCTGCGGCTGCCCTCGCTGCACACGAAGCTCGACATGCGGCGCGAGCCCGGGCTCTCGGACGTGCTGGTCGGCACCGCCAGCTTCGACGATGCCATCCGCGCGACGCCGCACGCCGGGCTCGACGTGGTGTCGGCCGGCACGACGGTGCCCAACGCGTACGCGCTCCTGCAGTCGCAGGCCTTTGCCCGCTTCCTCGAACAGGCCCGCTCGCGCTACGAGACGGTACTGCTCGATACGCCCGCCTGCGGCGCGGTGATCGACGCCGCGCTGGTCTGCGCGCAGGCCGACGGGACGGTCTACGTCCTGGCCTCGCACGAGACCGGGCAGGCCCAGGCCGAGCGCGGGCTGGTGCGCCTGCGCGCGGCCGGCGTGCGCAACATCGTCGGCGCGGTGCTCAACAAGGTCGCCCCGGCGCGCTCGGCGATCGGCGCGTACGGCGAGGCGCTCGACGGCCGCCGGGCGCTGCCGCTCCCGCCGGTACGCGAGCGCAAGGACGGCGCCGCGTAAACGTTTCGTTATCATTGCCGGCTCGGAAAGGGTCGCACCGTACCGGCCTGATAAAGGAGGTTCCTGTCTCCTAGGTCCCGTGTAAAGGACGATCGTCCCGTGAACGATCCGATCCGCTGCGACGGGGACTGCTCGGATGGCCCGAATGGCCGTCCCGTCGTGGCACTCGTCGGACCGCCGCCGGTCCGCAGCATCCCGCATATCCTCGCCGCCGCGCGCGAGCGCGGACCGCTTCGCGATGAGCGATCTCGCGCGCATCCTGGTCGTCGACGACGATCGCCAGATCGTCGAGGTCGTGGCGGCCTGTCTGAGCGGCGAAGGCTACGCGGTCACGCGCGCGTACGACGGCGACGAAGGGCTGCGGCTGGCGATCGACACCCGCCCCGACCTGATCGTGCTCGACCTCATGCTGCCCAAGCGCTCGGGACTCGACATCGTGCGCGCGCTGCGGCCGCAGTCCAACGTCCCGGTCGTGATCCTGAGCGCGCGCGACTCGGAGACGGACCGCACCGTCGGGCTGGAGATGGGCGCCGACGACTACGTCACCAAGCCGTTCAGCGCGCGCGAGCTGGTCGCGCGGGTCGGCGCCGTGCTGCGCCGTTCGCACTGCTCGTGCGGCGAGCGCAGCCCGCAGTGGGCCGGCCCCGCAGGCGTCGAGATCGACCGCGAGTCGCGCCAGGTCCGGCGCGACGGGAAGCCCGTCGCGCTCACCCCGACCGAGTTCCGCATCCTCGAGGTGCTGATCCGCCACCGCGGCCAGATCCTCAGCCGCTCGCAATTGCTCGAGCACGTCGCGGCGCACGGCGACGTGTTCGACCGCACGCTGGACAAGCACATTGCAAATTTACGGAAAAAGATCGAGGACAACCCGTCCCGCCCGCGCCACGTCGTGACCGTGTTTGGGCTGGGCTACCGGTTCCCCGCGTAGGCCGGAGGTCCCGGTTGCGAAGATCGGGCGCGCAAATCTCCACACGGCCTTCAAGACAACGTAACCCGACCGTGCGACCTTGGTCATGGGCGCCGGGGCCCTGACTGCCAAGCGACTGCAAAAACGCACACCGGCTTTCTGGCAAGCCGAATTCCCGTATTCGTGGAGCACCGAAAAGAGATGATGACCACCACCGCCGTACGACGCTGCCGCATCATCGTCGTGGAGTCTCAAGCCATCGTCGGCAAGGCGCTGTGCCACTTGCTCGCCGGCGACCGGCAGCTCGACGTGATCTGCGACGCGCGCACGGTCGAGGAAGGCGCGATCTCGGTCCACCAGCCGGATCTGCTGATCCTGGACATGGACGGCTTCGAGAGCGAGTTCGACGAGATCGTCGCCGCCTGCCACGCCGCGTCGCCCGCGACCCGCATCGCGATCCTGACCTCGCACGCCGGCCAGCAGACGATGCAGCGCTGCCTGGCCAACGGGATCGACGGCTACATCGTCAAGGACATCTCGCCCGGCGAGCTGATCCGCGCCTGCAAGGCGGTCGCGCGCGGTGAGACCTATTTCGATCCACGGGTCGCGGGCGGACTGCTGCGCCGGCTCAAGGCCGAGCGGCCCGCCGAGGACGAGCTGTCGCTGCGCGAGAGCGAGATCATTCGCCTGATCGCCAGCGGTCTGTCGAACCGCGAGATCGGCGACCGCCTCTCGCTCTCGGAGAAGACGGTCAAGAACCACATCAGCCGGATCTTCTCCAAGCTCCAGATCACCGCGCGCACGCAGGCGGCGATCTACGCGATCCGCCACGGGATCGCGTAGGGCTCAGAGCTCGCGGCCCGCCTTGCGGAAGCCGTACGCGAAGTAGACCACCAGCCCGACCAACAGCCAGGCCCCGAACCAGGCGAAGGTGATCATCCCCAGGCCGAGCACCGCCAGCATCGCGGTGATGACGATCCCGCCGATGGCGGTGGCCCAGACGAACGGGGTGCGGAACGGGCGCGGGATGTCGGGCCGCTTGACCCGCATCACCAGCACCCCCAGGCAGACCGCGATGAAGGCGCTCATCGTCCCGATGTTGACCAGCGAGAGCAGCAGATCGAGCGGCACGATCAAGGTGAAGAGCGCGACGATCAGGCCGGTGATGATCGACATCCGGGCCGGGGTGCGGAAGCGCGGGTGGATCTCGGCCACCGCCGGGGGCAGCATGTTGTCGCGCGCCATGGCGAAGAAGATGCGCGACTGGCCCAGCAGCGAGATCAGCGCGACCGACGAGGTGCCGGCCAGCACGCCGATGCGGATGATCCACTCGGCCCAGGGCAGGTGCAGCGGCGCCAGCGCCGACTGGAGCGGGGTGTCGACGTTGACCTGCTGCCACGGCACCGCGCCGACCAGCACGATCGCGACCGCGCAGTAGAGCAGCGTGCCGATCACCAGCGAGCCGATCACGCCGACCGGGATGTCGCGCGGCGGGTTCACGCACTCCTCGGAAGTCGTGGTCGCGGTGTCGAACCCGATGTAGGTGAAGAAGACCAGCGCCGCGCCGCCGAAGATGCCGGTCGGAATCGCGTCCTTGTCGAGCGGTCCGACCCAGCCGACGGGGTTGAACGGCACCAGGTTCGCGGGATGGAACAGCGCCAGCCCGACGATGATGAAGGCCAGCAGCGCGGTGACCTTGATGACGACCAGCGTGTTGTTGGCGCGCGCCGTCTCGCGAATGCCGATCACGATCAGCACCGTCAGCAGCAGCACGAACAGCGCGCCGATCACGTCGAACGACGATTTGCTCCAGTCGATCTGCCACCACGCGTCGCCGTGGGCGAGGACCGCTTTGGACAAGACCGGCGGCAGCCGCACCCCGATCAGCGCGTGCAGCGCCTCTTGCAGCGATTGCGAGAACTGCTGCGAGACCGGCGCGGCGGAGATCGCGTACTCCAGGATCAGGTTCCAGCCGATGATCCAGCCGACGACTTGGCCCAGCGTCGCGTAGGCGAACGTGTACGCGCTGCCCGCGCTCGGAATGACCGCGCCGAGCTCGGCATAGCACAGCGCCGCGAGCAGCGAGGCGAAGCCGGCCAGCATGAACGCCAGCACGACCGCCGGGCCGGCCTTGTGGACGCCCGGCCCGATGGTGGTGAAGATGCCTCCGCCGATCATCGTGCCCAAGCCGATCGCGATCAGGTCGCGCCCGCGCAGGACGCGCTTGAGCGGGCTGGCATCGGTGCGGGCCCGCATGGCGTCGACGGAGGTCCTGCGGAAGAGCCGTCCGAGGAAACTCTGGGTCATAGGGCGGAGGTGCGACGGACCGTGAAGCGATTCATTCCACCCAGCGACGCGGTGGGCGGCGGCGCGTGAGCGACGCGGGCTACGTGCGCCGCGCCAAGCGAATCGTATACGAAAATCCCTGGCTGCGCTTCGAGGCGCACGAGATCGTGCACCCGACCGGCGTGCCGGGCGAGCACGGCTTGGTCGTCACCCCGCCGGCCAGCGCGGCCGTGCTGCTCGACGGCGACACGGTGCTGCTGGTGCGCCAGCCGCGCTTCGCCGTGGACGCGGTCGTGCTCGAAGTGGTCAAGGGCGGCCGCGCGCCCGACGAGGACGCGCTGGCCTGCGCGGTGCGCGAGTCGCGCGAGGAGGCCGGCGTCGTCGCCGCGCGCTGGGACGCGCTCGGCGTCGCCTACGAGATTCCCAGCATCGTCGCGCACCCGGTGGCGCTGTTCCTCGGCCGCGATCTGACACTCGCGCCGCTCGTGCCCGAGGCCGTCGAGCGGATCGAGGTGGTGCGCCTGCCGCTGGCCGACGCGCTTGCCGCCTGCGCCGACGGCCGGATCGACGACGCGGTCACCGCGCTGGCCCTGCTGCGCGCCGCGCGCGCCGAGCAGGAGCGAACAGGGTCCGAAAAGTGATCCGCGCGACAGCCGCCGAACCCGGAATGGCGTAAGATCAGATGCGCCGCGCGGGCGGCGCTGCGAGAGTACGTGACCGAGTGAGGGTGTGCTAGCGGTGAATTCGGCAACTGGTGGCTTTTGAACGTCATCGGCATCGGTGCGGGGCCGGCGAACCTCAGCGCGGCGGTGTTGTTCGAGCCGTTGGCCGACGTGCCGGCGGAGTTCTACGAAGCGAAGGAACAGTTCGCGTGGCATCCGGGCTTGCTGCTCGACGGCGCGACGCTGCAGTCGCCCTATCTCAAGGACCTGGTCACCCTCGCCAACCCGTGCAGCCCGTACACGTTCTTGAACTACCTGTTCTGCGAGAAGCGCTTCCACCGGTTCTTGATCGCGAACTTCGCCGACGTGACGCGGGCCGAGTTCGACCGCTACTTCCGCTGGGCGAGCGCGCGCCTGTCGAACCTGCGCTTCGGCCGCCGGGCGCGCGCGGTCGACTTCCGCGACGGGGCGTTCCGGGTCCGGTTCGACGACGGCGAGCGCGCCGCGACGGACCTGATCCTGGGCAGCGGCCAGACGCCGTACGTGCCGGACTGCGCGCGCCCGTACCTGGGCTCCAACCTCTTCCACGCCGGTGAGTTCTTGCTGCGCGAGCCGCTCGGGGGCGATCTGCGCGTGGCGGTGGTCGGGGGCGGGCAAACCGGGGCCGAGATCGTGCTGCAGCTGCTGCGCGCGCGCGACCGGCTGCCGCGCCGGCTGACCTGGATCACGCGCCGCCCCAGCTTTCACGCCCTCGACGAGTCGGTGTTCGCCAACGAGCTCTACACGCCGGCCTACGCGAACTATTTCTTCGGTCTGCCCGCGCAGCGGCGCGCACGGCTGCTCGCGGAGCAGCGCCTGGCCAGCGACGGCATCAAGGAGTCGCTGCTGCAAGAGCTCTACCGCACGCTCTACTCGCTGGACTTCCTCGAGGGCCGGCCGGGCGTCCACGACTTCCGCCCCGGCCACGAGCTCGTCGGCATCGCGCCGCGCGGCGCCGGGTGGGCGCTCACCAGCCGCAGCGACGACGGGCCGGCCACGCACGAGGCCGACGTCGTGATCCTCGCGACCGGCTTCAGCTCCCGCCTGCCCGACTACCTCGAACCGCTCGCCGGACGAATCGGGCGGCGTGACGGGGAGCTGGCGGTGCGGGCGGACTTCTCGCTCGAGTGGGACGGCCCGGCCGACCGCCGGCTGTACGTCCAGGGCCTGGCGCGTCACGCGCGCGGGATCCAGGACACCAACCTGGGCTTGATCGCCTGGCGCAGCGCGACCATCGTCAACAGCATCGCGGGCCGGACCGTCTACGATGTCGACGAGCCGGACAGCACGATCGCGCTGGGCGTCGCGCGTGCTCCGGGCGAACCGGCGTGGGCGACGTGAGCTACGACCTGGCCGTCGTCGGGGCCGGTATCGTCGGCAGCGCCGCCGCGGCGCTGGCCGTGCGCTCGGGCGCGCGCGTCCTGCTGCTCGACCGCTCGCTGGTCGGCCGCGGCGCGACCCAGTACTCGGCCGGGATCGACGTCCCGCTGGCGCGCGCGCCTTGGGGCCGCGAGCTGGTCCGGGCCGGCGAGTCGTTCTACCGCGACCTGCGCGAGCGCGAGCCGGACAGCGCGATCTCCCCGCTGCCGCTGCTGTGGGTCGTATCCGAGCCGGCCCGGGCGGCGTTCGAGACCGCGTACTGCGGGCCGCCGCCGCCGGCCGCGAGCGCGGCGGACGTCGCGCGGGCGCGCGCCCACGTCCCGAGCTGGCGCATCGCGCCCGGCGCGGCGGTCTACGCCGAAGCACGCGCGTCCATCGGCTACCCGGGGCTGATCGCCGAGCAGCTGGCGCGTGCGGTCGCGGCGGCGCCCGGGAGCGCGGTCTGGGAGGGCGTGCAGGTCGAGGCGGTCGAGGCCGGCGCCGAGGGCGTGCGGCTGACCGTCCACGACGGCCGCCGGCTGGCGGCGCGCCGGGCCCTGATCGCGACCGGGCCGTGGCTGGCCCGCGAGCCGCTCGGCGGTGGGGTCGCACCCGGCGCGCTGCGGGTGAAGAAGATCGTCGCCCTGCACCTGCCCTACGCGCCCGAACCGGACGCGCCCGGCCTGGTCTTCTTCGCGGACGATGCGTACCTGGTGCCGCTCCACCGGCGCGGCCACTGGCTGTTCAGCTTCACCTCCGACGAGTGGGACGTCGCGCCCGAGCCGGCGGCGCTCGCGATCGGCGCGCGCGACCGCGCTCTGGCCCGGGCCATCCTCGACCGCCACGCACCCGCGCTGAGCGAGCTGGCCGTCGCCGGGCGCGTGTTCTGCGACGCGTATACCGCCGACCGTCTGCCGTTCGTCGCGGCCGCCGGCGGCGGGCGCCTCGCGTACGCCTCGGGTGGCGCGGGGTCGGGCTACCGGCTCGCGCCCGGAATCGCCGCCGCCGCGCTGGCGCGGCTCGCCTTCGACCAGGAGAACCTGCATGCTGCAACCCGCTGATCCCGCCGCCGCACGCTCCTATTTGCTCTCGCCGGTATCGCTGGTGCCCAACGGCCGCGCCCACCTGGGCCACATCGGCGGCCCGCTGCTCAAGATCGACGTGCTCGCGCGCCACCTGCGCCGGCGCGGCGACCGCGTCGTCGTCGCCTCGACGAGCGACGTCTACGAGTCGCACATGCTGGTCAAGGCGTATCAGGAAGGGCGCCCGGTCGAGCAGCTGTGCGCGGCGAACTTCGCCCGCATCGCGGCCGACCTGGCCGCGCTCGACATCGTGTACGACGAGTACGTGAACCCGCTCGACCCGCGCTGGAGCGCGCGCTATGCGGCGCACAACCTGCAAACGATGGAGGACCTCGTCGCCAACGGGGCGACCGAGATCGTGCGCGAGCGCATCCCGTTCGCGCCGAACGGCCGGCCGGTCGTCGGCGGCTGGTTCGTCGGCACGTGTCCCGACTGCGGCGCCGGCGCGGGCAGCTATTTCTGCGAGAAGTGCGGCGCGCACTTCATGCCCCAGGAGATGCTCGCGCCCGGCGCGCGCTTCCCGGCCGACGAGCCGCTCGCGTGGCGCGAGGTGCCCTGCCTGTACCTGCGCCTGCGGGACGTCGAAGGGCTGTTCGCGCACATGGCGCGGATGGGCGTGCGGGCGGATTTCCAGGCTGTCGCGCGCACCTACCTCGCCCGCCGCGGGCCGCGCATCCGGCTGACGACGCCGGGCGACTGGGGCATCCCCTGGTCCGTGCCGGGCAGCGCCGCGCCCCAGACGATCTTCACCTACTCGGCGCTGCTCTACGCGGCGAACCTGATCTGCGGCGACATCGCCGCCGAGCGGCTGGCCCTGGACGTCAACGCCTTCGATCCGGCTTCGGGCGTGACGACGGTGACGTGCTTCGGAATCGACAACGCGGTCCCGTTCCTGGTCGGCGTGCTGGGCTCGGCGATCGAGCAGCGGCGCTACAAGCCGTTCGACCACTTCCTGGTCAACTATTTCTACGATCTCGAGCACAGCAAGTTCTCGACCAACCGCGGGCACGTGATCTGGGCGGCCGACATCGTCGACAAGACGCCCGCTTCGAGCGACGCGGTGCGCTTCTACCTGGCCTCGGTCAACCCCGAGTTCGAGACGAGCAACTTCGACGTCGCCGGGTTCGTCACGTTCACCAACTGGATGGCGGCGGAGCTCGCGCCGGCGCTGGCCGCCTCGCAGGCGGCCCGGCCGCCGCTCGTCCCGCCGCCGCCCGCGCCCGCGCTGTCCGCTCGGCTGGCGGAACTGCTGGCGGTGCAGGAGCGCGCGCTCGACCCGGCCACGTTCGCGCTGAGCGCGAGCGCGGGCGCGGCCAAGGACTGGATCGCCGAGCGCGGCGCGCTGGCCCGCGAACCGGCCGATCACGGCTGGTGGCTCAAGGGCGCGGCGCTGCTGTTCGCGCCGCTGATGCCGCGCCTGGCCGCCGCGCTGTGGGAGAGCTGCGGGCACGCGGGCGAGCCGCGGCTCGCCGAGTTCCTCGAGCGGCGCCCGCCGGCGGCCCAGCCGCTCGCGCTGCCGGTCGCCGTGCCGATCGCGGTCGACGACTTGCGGCCGTGTTTCCCGGCCACGCTCGCCGCGGCGGCGCTCTAGGCGTGCGGCTGGCATTGGTCTACGCGGCCGGCTTGCTGGCCGCGCTGGGCTACGGGTTCACCCTGGTGCTGCCGCTCTACGTCGCCGGCCTGCACGGCAACGAGGCCGACGCCGGCCGGGTGCTGAGCGCGGGCGTGCTCGGCACGCTGCTGTGCGTGCCGTTCGCGGGCACCATCGCCGACCGCATCTCGGCGGACCGGCTGGCGGCGCTGGCGGCGCTGGTGTTCGGGGCCGGCATCCTGGGCCTGGCCCTCAACGACCGGCTCGGACCGTTCCTGTTCGGCTGCGGCTTTCTGCTCGGCTGCGGCTGGGGGCTGTTCTTCACCGCGACGCCGATGGTCGTGGCGCGCTACGCCGACGACGCGCGGCGCAGCCAGATGTTCAGCCTGCTCTCGGCCTTTCAGATGGTCGGCATCGGCGGCGGGCCGGTGCTGGCGCGCGCGCTGCTGCATGCCGGCCTGCCGTTCCACGCGCTGTTCGTGGCCAGCGCGCTGGCCAACACCGTCGCGGCCGCGCTGCTCGCCGGCGGTTCGTTCGCCGGGTCGCGCGCGCTCGTACCGGACGGCGCCCAGTACGCGCCGCCGCGGCTGCGCGACGTCGCCGCGGTCTTGCGCGGGCCGGCGGCCTATCCGATCGCTATGGTCTTCCTGGGCGCCTGCGTGTTCAGCGCGCTGTTCAACTTCCAGGCCGGCTTCGCGGCGGCGCGCGGGCTGGACTACACGGTGTTCTACGTGACCTACTCGGTGGTCGTCATCGGCTTGCGCTTCCTGGCCGCCGGCTTCGTGGGACGCTTGTCGCGCGACGGCGCGACGATCGGCCTGCTGACGATGATGACCGCCGCGGTGGCCCTGCTGCTGGTGACCGGGGCGAACCCCGTGTACGCGCTGGCGGCCGCGCTGCTGGGAGCGGGCTACGGGCTGGTCTACCCGCTGATCCAGGCCCAGGCCGTCGCCGCGAGCCCGCAGTTTCGCCCGACGCTGGTGCTGACCGTCTTCAGCGTGTCGTACTTCCTGGGCATCTTCGGCTTTCCGTTCGTCGCGGGCTATCTCATCGTGCGGTCCGGCTACGGCGCTTTGCTCGCCGTGCTGCTGGGGCTGGCCGCGGCCGAGACCGGCGTGGCGCTCGCCCGCGCGGCGCGCGGGCGCCGCCCGCTCGCCGCTTCGAGAGGTGTGTCGTGAGCATTCACTACGATTCGCGCAAGCTGCTGCAGTACGAGTGGAGCGACCGGGCCGATCACGCCAAGAAGATCCTCGAGAAGCGCCGCATCGGCGAGCTGGTGCGGGAGTTCGTCGCCCGGGACGAGCAGCCGCTGCGCTCGCTGGACATCGGCTCGGCGACGGGGCGCTACCCGCTCTGGTTCAACGACAACGGCTACCACGCGGTCGGCTACGACATCAGTCCCGAGGCGGTCGCGATGGCGCGCATGACGGCGCGCGGGCGGAGCAACATCGAGTTCCACGTCCGCAACGTGCTCGAGGTGGAACCCGAGCCCGAGCGCTTCGCGGTGGTGACCTGCATGATGGGAACGCTCAACCACATCGTTCCCGAGCAGCAGGAGAAGCTGTTCGCCTGGGTGCGCGCCAGCTTGCGCCCGGGCGGGATCTTCCTGTTCTCGTCCTGGAACCGCGAGTGCCCGTACACCGCGTACCTGCGCTTCTACACCCGCGAGGAGCAGGAGTACATCGAGCGCAACGCGCTGACCGCCGAGCAAGGGCTGCGGCTCGCGGCCCGGACCGGCTTCGAGCCGGTCGGCGTCAGCCCGCTGTGCTTTCTGACCGACCAGTGCTACGACGCCTGGATGGGCGTGCTGGGCGAGAACGACGTCTACGCGCTGGACGACTACCTGGCGCGGCTGCTGCGGCCGCGCGACGCGCAGATGTTCGTCACCACCCTGCGCCGCCCGGCGCCGCGCCCGGGACCGTGATCCGCAAGCTGGCCGGCCTGCCGTTCGCGGCCTGGGTCCTGCTGGTCGGCACGTTCGCGATCAGCGTCGGCAGCTACATGATCGTGCCGTTCCTGGCGCTGGGGCTGGTGCGCCACGCCGGCTTGAAGCCTGGCCACCGTCGCGCTGGCCTTCACCGCCAAGCTGTGGGCCCAGTCGGGGCTGGCGTTCTTCGGCGGAATGGTCTCGGACCGCTACGGCGCGCGCGGCGCGCTGGCCGCCGGCCTGGGCATCCGGGTCGTCTCGTACCTGGGCCTGGCGTTCTTGCCGTTCGGCGTGCTGGTGGTAGGCTGGGTCGCGCTGATCGGCGCCGGTCAGGCGCTGTTCGCGCCGGCCGTCCGCGCCGCGCTGTTCGCGCTGGCCGGCGAGGACGACGCCGTGTTCGTCTACTCGCTGCAGAACACGGCGATGAACGCCGGGGTGACGCTGGGGCCGCTGCTGGGCGTGCTGCTGCTGCCCTTCCCGCCCGCGCTGAGCTTCACGCTCGCCGCGGCGGTGTTCGGCGCGTTCGCGCTGGCGGTCGCCGCGCTGATTCCGCCGCTGACCGGGCGGGTGGCGGGCAAGACGCTGCACCCGCGCGACGTGCGGGCGCTGGCCTCGAACGGCGCGGTCTGGCTGGCCTGCGCGGCGGTCGCGGTCTTCATGCTGGCCTACGTGCAGCTGGAGCTCGCGCTGCCGTCGTTCGTGCAGGGTGCGTACGGCACGCGCGCGGTGGGCTGGTTCTTCGCCCTCAACGCGCTCGTCGTCGTGGCGCTGCAGCTCCCGCTCGCGGCCTGGAACGAGCGCACCCCGACCTGGTGGGTCGCCGCCGCCAGCTTCGCCGCGATGGGAGCCGGCTTCGCCCTGGTCGCGGCCTCGGGGCTAGGCGTCACGGGACTGCTGGCCGGCATCGCGCTGTTCAGCCTGGGCGAGCTGCTGATCATGCCCAAGCTCAACGCGGCGACCGTGGCGGTGCTGCCCAAGCACGTCGTCGCGACGGCGCTGGGCTTGCTGACCGTCTGCGGCGCGTTCGGCGGCGCGCTTGGGAACTGGCTGGGCGGCGCGCTCTACCCGCGCTTGCACGGCCTGGGCCATGCTGAGCGCTACTGGTCGCTGCTCGCGCTCGCGCTGTTCGCCGCGGCGCTGGCGAGCGGCGCGCTCGCTGCCGGCCGCCAACGGCTCGCCCAGGTGAGGAACTTCTCGTGAGCACGCTGATCCTCAACGGTTTTCCGCTCGCCCGCGCACCGTATCACGAGTGGGTCGGCGACGCGCGCGAGACGCTCGTCATGATCGGCGCCGATGGCGCGATGATCGCCGACCCGGCGCAGCGGGCGGCGTTCGAGCGCCACTACGCCGCGCTCGAGCCGGTTGCGAACTACGCGCTCAGCGGAATGGTGGAGTACCACGCCGCGCGCCTGCACGAGCGCTATCGCTTCACGCGCATCGTCGCGCTGTCGGAGCGCGATCTGATGCGGGCCGCCCGGCTGCGCGAGCGGTTCGGCATCCCGGGCCAGACCGTCGCGAGCGCCGAGGCCTTCCGCGACAAGCTGCTGATGAAACGGCTGGCGGAGGCCGGCGGCATCCCGGTCACCGCCTACGCGCCGGTCGAGTACGCGACCGACCTGCACGCCTTCGCCGAGCGCCACGGCTACCCGATCGTGGTCAAGCCCCGCCACGGCGCGGGTTCGGTCGGCGTCAGCGTCGTGCGCGACCGGGCAGAGCTGCGCGCGCTCGCCGCGCGCGGGTTGACCCCGCGCATCATGGACGACGCGAGCATGATGGTCGAGACGTTCGTCGAGGGCTCGATGTACCACGTCGACGGGCTGGTCGTCGACGGCGAGCTCGTCTTGCACTGGCCTTCGCTGTTCCTGGGCGATCAGCGCGAGACGTGGGAGCGCGACGAGCCGCTGATGGGCGCGACGGTCGATCCGGCCGACCCGCTGCGCGAGCCGCTGCAGGCGCTGCTGCGCCGGGTGCTCGCCGCGCTGCCGACGCCCGCGAACACGACCTTCCACTGCGAGATATTCCGCACCGCGGACGACCGGCTGCTGCTGAGCGAGATCGCCAGCCGGGTCGGCGGGGTGCGGGTCAACGACGCGATCCGGCTGGCCTTCGACGATTTCAACCTGATCGAGAGCACGGTCAAGGCGGAGTGCGGCGTCCCGCTCGCGCGCCGGCCGCCGGAACTGCCGCTGCAGGCGGCCGGCTGGGTGATGATCCCGCCGCGCGCCGGCGTCGTCGAGGCGATCCCGCCCGAGCTGCCCTTTCCCTGGGTGTGGGGCTATCGCGCGCTGGCCGCGCCGGGCCAGGTCCTCGAGCGCGCGGGGAGCAGTGGCGAGGCATACATCTCGTTCCTCGTCCACGCGCCGACCCACGCCGAGGCCGTCGCGCGCCTGCGCGAGGCGACCGGCTGGGCGCTGGCGCACGCGCGCATCGCCCCGCGAGATGCGGCATGAGCGGCATTCTCATTCTCAACAAGCGCTCGCTGCACGGGTATCCCTACCACGCCTGGCTGCGCGACGACCCGCGCCCCAAGGTGCTGCTGACCGCGCGCCAGATCCACGAGGAGTACCGCGAGGACCTGGCCCAGTTCGCCCCGTTCTACGCCCACATCGAGCAGTTCGATGCCTACAACGTCAACGGCGACATCGAGCTGCGCGCGCTCGAGCTGCACGAGCGCTTCGGGTTCGAGCAGGTCCTGGCGAACTTCGAGTTCGATCTGTCGCGCGCCGCGCGCTTGCGCGAGCGGCTCGGCCTGCCCGGTCAGACGCTGCCCAGCGCGACCGCCTTCCGCGACAAGGTCCAGATGAAGGACCTCTGCCGGGCGCGCGGCCTCGCGGTGGGCGACTACCGCCGGGTGCGAACCGCGACCGACATCCTGGAGTTCGTCGCCGCGCACGGCTACCCGGTCGTGGTCAAGCCGGCCAACGGCGGCGCGTCGCTCGACACTCACGTGCTGCGCGGCGACGAGGAGCTGCGCGCGCTGCTCGGCCGCGGCCTGGTCCCGCGTTTCGACTTCGTCCCCAACCTGATCGTCGAGCGCTTCGTCGAAGGCGAGATGTATCACGTCGACGGGCTGGTCATCGCGGGCGAGGTCGCGCTGGTCTGGCCGTCGCGCTACATCAACAACACGCTCTCGTTCAAGGACGACGTCGCGCTGGGCAGCCTGACGCTCGATCCCGGCACGCCGCTGACCGAGCGGCTGCGCGCCTTCACGCGCGCGGTGCTGGCGGCGCTGCCGACGCCGCCGACGACGACCTTTCACGCCGAGGTCTTTCACACGCCGCAGGACGAGCTGGTGCTGTGCGAGGTCGCCAGCCGCACCGGCGGCGCAAAGGTCGCGGCCGCACTCGAGCTCGCCTTCGGGGTCGACATCAACGAAGCGTGGTACCGCGTGCTGTGCGGGCTTCCGGTGCAGCGCCCGGCCGCACGGCCTGAGCGCGCGGTCGGCTGGCATCTGATCTTTCCGCGCCCGGGTGAGCTGCGCGCCGCACCCGCCGCCTGCCCGTTGCCGGGCGTGGTCGCGTACGCGCTGCTGGCCCAGCCCGGCCAGCGGCTCGCAGCAGCCTACCACTCCACAGACACGCTGGCCTCGTTCGTGGTCGAAGGTGCGGACGCGGCCGAGGTGCGCGCGCGCATCGCGAGCGCGGAGCGCTGGTTCTTCGACCGGCTGGAGATCGCCGCGGCGCTGAGCTGATGCCGCGCCGCCTCTGGCACTACCCCGGCGGCGCGGTCTTCGCGTTCCAGAGGTGCTCGGGCTGGTCGAGCGCGTGGTTGATCCAGCGCGACCAGACGAACAGCGCGTCGGAGAGGCGGTTCACGTAGCGCACCACGTCGGGCGAGATGCCCTCGTGGTCGCGCAGCGCGATCAGCAGCCGCTCGGCCCGGCGGCAGACGGTGCGCGCCTGGTGCAGGAACGCGCCCGCGTACGCGCCGCCCGGGTGGATGAAGTTCGCCAGCGGCTCGAGGTCCTGCTGGGCGCGGTCGATCGCGCGCTCCAGCGCGGTCGCATCGCTGGGGGCGACCAGCGGCATGCCCTCCCAGCGGTCCTGCGGCAGCGTCGCCAGGTCGCTCCCGACGTTGAAGAGGACGTCCTGGGTCCAGGCCAGCCACTCGTCGAGCTCGGCGGCGACCGCGTTGGCGCGGGCAGCGTCCTGCACCGGGCGGGTGCGCTCGACCTCGGCTAGCGCCGTGCGGGCCAGCCCGACCACCGCCGACAGCTCGTCGATCGTGCCGTAGGCCTCGATCCGCAGCGCGTTCTTCTTGACCCGCTGGCCGCCGACCAAGCCGGTCGTGCCGTCGTCGCCGGTACGAGTGTAAATGCGTGTCAGCTTCGGCACCCGGACGACTTCTGACAGGACGCCTCCCGACCTCCGCGAACCCCGCTCGGTTGCCGATGGAACGCATTCCGACAAAGTCCGCCGACCTCTCCGAGTGGTACCAAGCCGTCTGCTATCGCGCGGAGCTCGTCTCGCTCTCGCCCGTGCGCGGCTGCCTCGTGCTGCGGCCGTACGGCTTCGGGCTGTGGGAGCGGCTCCAGGCCGAGCTGGACCGGCGCTTCAAGGACACCGGCCACGAGAACGCCTACTTCCCGCTCCTCATCCCCGAGTCGCTCCTGATGAAGGAAGCCGAGCACGTCGAGGGCTTCGCGCCCGAGGTGGCCTGGGTCACCCAGGGCGGCACCGAGAAGCTGACCGAGCGGCTCGCGATCCGGCCGACCTCCGAGGTCATCATCGGCGTGATGTACGCCGAGTGGATCCAGTCGTACCGCGACCTGCCGGTGCTGATCAACCAGTGGGCCAACGTGCTGCGCTGGGAGAAGCGCACGCGCCCGTTCCTGCGCACGGCCGAGTTCCTGTGGCAAGAAGGCCACACCGCGCACGCGACCGAGACCGAGGCGGCCGAGGAGGTCGCGCGGATGCTCGAGGTCTACCGCGAGGTCGCCGAGGACGTCTGCGGCGTGCCGGTCTACAAGGGCGAGAAGTCGTCGACCGAGCGCTTCGCGGGCGCCAACCACACCTACTCGATCGAGGCCCTGATGCCCGACGGCAAGGCGCTCCAGTCGGCCACCTCGCACGAGCTGGGCCAGAACTTCGCCAAGGCGTACGACATCACGTTCGCCGCCGAGGACCAGACCCAGCAGCACGCCTGGACGACCTCCTGGGGGATGTCGTGGCGCATGCTGGGCGCGCTGATCATGACCCACGGCGACGACCGCGGCCTGCGCATCCCGCCCAAGATGGCCCCGACCGAGGTCGTGATCGTGCCGATCCCGCGCGGCGACACGGCCAAGCTGGACGAGGTCGCGCGCGACTTGTACCGGCAGTGCAAGGCGGCCGGGCTGCGGGTCAAGCTGGACGACCGGCCGGGCCAGTCGCCGGGCTACAAGTTCAACGAGTGGGACATGCGCGGGGTACCGGTGCGCCTGGAGATCGGCAACCGCGACATCGAGGCCGGCGTGGCGACGCTGGTCCGGCGCGACAAAGCGGTCAAGGAAGAGGGCCAGAAGCAGCAGGTCCCGCTGGCCGACGTCGTCGGCTTCATCCCGGCCGTGCTCGAGCAGATCCAGCACAACCTGTTCGCCCAGGCCAAGACGTTCTTGCAGGACCACACCATCGCGACGCTCGACCGGGACGAGTTCTTCCGCCTGCTCGAGGAGCGCGCGGGCATGATCGACGTGCCGTGGTGCGGCCGCCCGGAGTGCGAGGAAGCGGTCAAGGAAGCCACCAAGGCCTCGACCCGCAACCTGCGCGAGCCGGCCCGCGCCGAGCGCTGCGTGCCATGCGGCGAGCCGGCCCGGTACCAGGCCTATTTCGCCCAGAGTTATTAAAGCGGCCGTGCTCGTGGCGGCTTCGCTCGCGCTGGCGCCGCTGGCGGCGAGCGCGGCCGACCCGCGGGCCGAGGCGCGCAGTTCGGGGAGCGACCGGGCGACCGCGCTGCGCATCGCGACCGCCCTGCTGGCCCGCCCGCTCGCAGCGCAGCTGCTGCGGGTGCGCTGCGAGCGGGTCGGCCGGCACGTCGACTGCGGCCTGGTCCTGAGCGGCACGCACTTCCACCGCAGCCTCGACCTGCGGGCCTGGTCGACCGAGGTGGCGGGCCTGCTCGCCGGCGCCTACGCCGCCGCGCCCGAGGTCGACGAGATCGACCTGTGGGCGACGGTGCCGCTCGACGCCGGCCGGGGCACGGTGGTCAGCGGCGACTATGCCAAGCCGACCGCGGCGACGGTGTTCTCGCTCGCCGTCCCGCGCGCCGAGCGGGGCGCGGTGGCGGCAGCGGCTGCGCGACGGGCGCGACGTGTTCTGGGACCCGGCCTTCCGGGCGTCCTTGTCGAAAGGCACGAACGGATGATTCGCATATCGACGCTCCCCTCGGGTCTGCGCGTGCTGACCGAAACGATGAGCCACGTCCGCTCGGCGACCGTCGGCGTGTGGTGCGACGTCGGGTCGGCGGCCGAGCCGGCCGAGCGGCGCGGCCTCTCGCACCTGCTCGAGCACATGGTCTTCCAAGGCACGGCGCGGCGCACCGCGCGCCGGATCGCCGAGCAGATGGACGCCGTCGGCGGCGAGCTCAACGCGATGACCGACAAGGAGACGACCTGTTTCTACGCCCACGTCGTCGACCGGCATCTGCCGCTGGCGGTCGACGTGCTGGGCGACATGCTGCAGCACGCCCTGTTCGCCCTGGCCGACCTGCGCAAAGAGAAGAAGGTCGTGCTCGAGGAGATCAAGATGTACGACGACGACCCGGGCGACGTCGTCAACGAGCGCTTCGCGCGCACGCTCTGGCGCGGTTCGAACCTGGCCGACCCGACCGTCGGCTACGCCCACACCGTCACCGCGATCGAGCGCGACGAACTGGTCGCCTGGCGCGACACGCGCTACACGCCTTCGACCGTGTTCGTCACGGTGGCGGGGAACGTCGATCACGACGAGGTCGTGCGGCTGGTCGGCGAGGCGTTCGCGTCGTTCGCCGGCAGCGCGCCGCGGCCGGTGCCCGAGCGGCCGCGCTTCACGCCCGCGCTCGACGTCACGGTGGACGACACGGAGCAAGCCTACGTGCTGCTCGGTACGCCGGGCCTCGCGATGCGCGACGAGCGCCGCTACGCGTTCTCGGTGCTCGACACGCTGCTGGGCGGGGGGATGTCGTCGCGGCTGTTCCAGAGCATCCGCGAGGAGCGCGGCCTGGCCTACGAGATCTCGACCTTCCAGCAGGGCTACCGCGACGCCGGGCTGTTCGGGATCAGCGCGGGCTGCTCGCCCGAGCGGGTCCAGGAAGTCGTCGACGTCGTCTCCGACGAGCTCGACCGGCTGCTGCACGACGGCGTGCGGGCCGACGAGGTCGAGCGCGCGCGCGAGCACCTCAAGGGCAACCTGACCCTGGCGCTGGAGAGCACCTTCAACCGGATGTCGCGCCTGGCGCGCAACGAGCTGGTCCACGGCGGCCAGATCAGCACCGAGGACGTCGAAGCGGCCTTCGACGCGGTCGACGCCGCGGCGGTCGACGCGCTGGCGCGCGAGCTGTTCGTGCCCGCGCAGCGCGGGCTGTGCGTGCTCGGCCCGGCCGAGGTGCGCGCGGTGCGCTTGCCGGGAGCCGCCGCTGCGTGAGCGACGTCTTCACGCCCAACCTGATCATCGCCGTCACGCTGACCCTGGTCACGCAGGCGATCCAGATCGGGGCGTACGCCGCGCGCTACGCGGGCGTGATCTCGGGCCGGATCGCGACCGCCATCTCGCTCTTCAGCCTGCTGGTCACGGCCAGCCGGCTGGCCTCGCTGTTCATGGTGCCCTCGCTGGGCGCGCTCGCCGATCTGCCCGCCAACGCCGCCGCGAAGCAGGGCTTGAGCCTCGCTCGCGCCCGACATGCTGGCCCGCTTCGACCTCCAGATGCGGCTCGTCGTCGCGGGCGGCTCGGTCGGCATCCTGATCGGCGCGCTGCTGCTGCCGATGTTCCTGACCATGTTCATCCGCGGCATCCGGGCCTTCGAGCGGCTGGGCTCGATCCCGCACGCGCTCATGCGCCTGTTCGACCCGCGCGTGCTGGGCGATCTGGGCTACGCGCTGTTCCACCCGCCGCGAGTGACGCTGGCCGACTTCCCCCTCGCCGGCGTGCCGCGCAAGCTGCTGATCGCCAACACGATCCTGTTCGCGGTCTACTCGGTCGGCGTGGTCGCGGCGTTCTACGCCAGCGACATCGACCTGCACGCCCGCACCACCGCCAGCGGCCTCTCGGGCCTGGTCAACGGGGTCGGCACGATCGCCTTCGCGCTGTTCATCGACCCGACCACCGCGCTGATCGTCGACCAGACGGTGCGCAAGGAGCGTCCCCGCAGCGACGTCAGCGCGATGATCTTCTGGCTGATCGTCACCGCGTTCGCCGGCACGCTCGTGGCCCAGCTCATCCTCACGCCCGGCCGCGCACTACATCGCCGCGGTGGCGAACTTCTGGATCACCCACTCGAGACACTAGCACGATGACCGTACGCCGCGTCTTCCGCCTTCTCGCCCTGCTGCTGGCCTGCGCGCTGCTGCCGCTCGGCACGACCGGCTGCGCTTCGAGCGTGGCGCACTGGATCGTGCGCACGCGCAACCACCAGGGCGACATCGCGCTCTCGCACGGCAACTTCCCCGACGCCTCGGTGGCCTACCAGCTCGCGCTCAAGATCGAGCCCGAGAACCAGCACGCCCGCGACGGCTTGACCAAAGTCCAGCTTCGCCTGGCCCAAAAAGATTTCGCCGCCTCGCTGTTCGACAACGCGCTCGACGCGCTCTCGGTCACGGCCAAGTACTCGCCTCGCGACGAGCGCGTGCTGGCCATGCGCGCGCAGATCGAACAGGCCCAGATCAAGCGCGACATCGTGCTCTCGAACTATCCCGCCTACAAGGTGACCGGCACGTCGATCCGGCGCTCCGTACGCGCAGCTCAAGGGCCAGGCGCAGCAGATCTCCAACGCCCTCAAGCGCTTCGACTACACCTACGACACGGCCGACCTGTCGGCCGCGATCCGCCAGAGCTACGCCCTCGACGCCGAGGTCACCCAGCTCACGAACCGGCTCACGCAGTACCGCCAGCTGGTCGAGTCCGGCGTCCCCGAGGCGGGCGGCGAGAATCTCGCTCCGCCGGCCAGCCTGCTGCCGCTCCCCTAGCCGCTTTTGCTATAGTGGAGCGACACCGCCCCCTTCACGAGGTCGTCGCTCACCATGCAGCTGTCCGAGCATTTCACCCTCGAAGAGTTCATCGCGTCCGATACCGCCCGCGCGCGCGGCATCAGCAACCACCCCTCGCCCGAGATGCTCGAGCGCCTCAAGCGCACGGCGGCGCAGATGGAGAAGATCCGCACGATCCTGGGCAACAAGCCGATCCAGGTCACCAGCGGCTACCGCGGGCCCGAGCTCAACGCCGCAGTGGGCGGGGTGAGCAACAGCCACCACGCGCAGGCGCACGCGGTCGACTTCCACTGCCCGGCCTTCGGCTCGCCGTACGACGTCTGCAAGGCGATCGAGGCCAAGCAGAAGGAGCTCAAGTACGACCAGCTCATCCACGAGCAGCGCAGCTGGGTCCACGTCTCGTTCGCACCCAACCCGCGCGGCCAGTCGCTGACCCTGACCGCCGCGGGCGAGTACGTGACCGGAATCCAGAAGTAGTGGATTCAGCGTTCCGCTGAATCCGTCGCGTTCGGCCTGCGGCCGAGCCGCCTCATGTCCCAGTGTACGCGCGCTGGAGGAGCGTGCGGACCGTGGCCTCGTCGGGTGGTGAGGGGTTGTTGGCCAGCAGCGGCTGCTCCATGACGCGCGGCAGCGCGCGCTCGACCAGATCGGCCGGCGCGCCGAGTTCGGCGAACGTGCGCGGCAGCGCGTAGGCGGCGGCTATCGTCTCGGCCCGCGCGGCGAGGTCGGGAATGCCGAAGGCGGCCGCGACCGCCGCGACGGCCGCGGGCGCCAGACGGGCGTTGGCGCGCACGGCGTGCGGGAGCACGACCGCGTTGACGATCCCGTGCGGGATGCCGGTCAGCCCGCCGACGACGTGGCAGACCGCGTGGTGCAGACCCATCGAGCGGGTGTCGAGCGCGAACCCGGCGAGGTGCGCCGCCTCGAACAGCGCGCGGTGCAGCGCCGGGTCGCGCGCTTCGGCGGCGCGCTCGAGCAGGCCGGGCAGCGCGCGCCCCGCCGCGAGCGCGGCCGCGCCGCCGAGCGCGTGCGGGGTCCGCGCGTAGGCCGCCTCGATGGTGTGCGCCCAGGCGTTGATCCCGATCGAGCCCAGCTCGCGCGCGGGCAGCGTCGCGAGCAGGGCGGGATCGTAGATCACCACCGGCGCGGGCGCGCGCAGCCGCCCGCCGGCCTTGCGGTCGCCTTCGAGCACGCCGTAGCCGCGCGACATCTCGGCCCCGCCGAGCGCCGTCGGCACCAGCACGAGCATCAGCTCGCGCCCGTCGGCGACCGCCTTGCCGAGGTCGATCGCGCTCGAGCTGCCGATCGCGACCACCGCCGTGCAGGCGTGCTCGTCGACCAGCGCTCCGGCCAGGTCGACCACCGCGCGCGGGTTGTGCGGGCGCGCGCCGTCGTAGCGGCGCACCGGTCGCCCGCCCGAACGCCCGCGATCCCACCAGGGCCAGCGAGCGGGGCGAGCCGAGAAGGGCGACGGGGCCGGGGAGCGCGAGCGCGTCGAGCGCCTCGGCCAGCGGCCCGAAGACGATGCGACGCGGAGCGATGCGCTGGTCGCTGATGGTCATGCCGCCCGATACGCCGGACGCGCACCGAAGTCCGGGCGAGCAGTGTCGGCCGAGACCTAGCCGCGCTCAGCCCCCGTCGTGAGTGATGGTCGAGTCACCACGAGGGGAGTACAATGGAGGCACCATGCAGACCGAACGGCCGGTGCGCGGGACGCGCTACGAGGACGACTACGCAATGTGGGCGGAAGAGCAGGCGGCCGCGCTTGCGGCGGGACGTTTCGCCGACCTGGATTTGGTCAACCTCGCCGACGAGGTTGGCGACTTGAGCCGCTCGCTCGACCATGCTCTGACCTCACACCTCAAAATTCTGCTGGCGCACCTGCTCAAGGGAGAGTTCCAGCCGGAGCGCGCGACGCGCTCGTGGAAGCTCGACCGAGCGCGATCAAGCCGACGACATCGAGGAGCTTCTGCGCGAGGCACCTTCTCGCCGTCCGCGGCTCGAAGCGATGGTACCGGCCGCTTACCGGCGAGCCCGCCGTCTTGCGGCGCGCGAGACCGGGCTGTCACCAGACACGTTTCCGGAACGTCCGTCGCAGCGCACGCTCGCGGGACTGCACGATGCACTGGAACGGGCGAAGCGCGAGGCTGCATCGGACTACGAAGAAGCGCCGCTGGTCGTCACGCTCGACCTCGATCCGGCCGCCGCAGCCCGGTTCGAGGCTTTGCGGCGGCGCCTGTTCCCGCCCGAGCGCAATCTAATTCCGGCTCATCTGACCTTGTTCCATGCGCTGCCCGGCGCCGAGGTGGAGCACGTGCTGGCAGACTTGCGCCGCGCTTGCGCGCGGCAGGCGCCCGCACTGCGCATCGGCGCGCCGCGCTCGCTCGGACGCGGCGTGGCCTACGCAATCGATTCCGCCGAGCTCATCGCACTGCGCGCCGGGCTGGCGCGCACGTGGTCAGCCTGGCTGACGCCGCAGGACCGCCAAGGCTTCCGGCCCCACGTGGTGGTGCAGAACAAGGTCGATCCCGAGACCGCGCGCCGTACCTTGGCCGAACTCACCGCCGCCTCAATATGGAGCGTGCACGCGACCGGCGTGCACGTCTGGCGCTACCTGGGCGGTCCGTGGTCGTCGCTGGCGGTCGTGCCGTTCGGCTAAGCCCTAGCCGCGCTCAACTTCATGCCCGCATGGCTGCGATTGCCGTTGCCAGCAGACCGCGCAGCGACGGCTTGGCGGTGTAGGCGAACAGCTTTCTCCCGACCGCGTCGCCGCGGCGGTGGGTGACGAACCAGGGCGGCGTGGGCAGCAGCGTCCGCTCTCCGCTCAGCGAGCGCGGGAACGGCGCGAAGGGCTGGCGCAGCACCGTCTTCTGCGGCCGGTCGAACAGGAACGCGTTGTGCACGATGCCGATGCCGCTGCCGACGTCGTCGAGCGTGTTGCCCGGATACGCACCCCAGCTCGCGCTGGCGAGCAGGAAGCCGACCCCGGGCCAGGAGTTGATCGCGACGCAGCCGTAGCGCAGCGCCGCGACCGCCTCGTCGAACGCCGGGCCCAGCTCCGCGATCGTGCGCGGGTGGATCAGGACCGACACCCCGAGCGTGCCGTGCGGCACGTCGTTGACGAACGCGACCGCGTTGCGCAGGAACGCCGCCGCATCGGCGCCGGGCAGCGCGGTCTCGGTCAGCACCGGCGCGAACGCCTCGTCGTGGAAGAACGCGTCGGCCGCGTTCGCGGCGTCCAGGCCGGGGACGAAGACGCGCGGTACGCCGTCGGGCCCGGTTCCGAGCGCTTCCGCGCCCGCGCGGGAGGCCGCCGCGTCGCGCACGCGGTCCGGCGCGCCGGGATAGTAGGCCGGGCGCGGCGGCGCGGTGCGGAGCGCATCGCGCACGCGGCCGAGGAACGCGTCACGGCGCTCCCAGCTCCGCGGGGTGACGAGCAGCTGCGCGGCGATGCAGTTCGCGCCCGCGTTGTGCAGCTTCATCGTCGTGACGTGCGCGGCTTGGAACTTCAGGTCGGCCTCGCTCCACGGCCCGGGCACGACGATCACCGGCGTGACGTTGCCCAGCTCGCTGGTGATCGTCTTGTCGCGTGCGACCGTCACCACCGCCTGGTGGGTGCGCTCGCCGCCGGTCAGGTGGATCGCGTCGATGCCGGGGTGCGCGGTCAGGTAGCGGCCGAGGTCCGCGCCGCCGCCGGTGACCCGCACGAAGCCCTCGTCGATCAGGGCCGAGAAGACGCGCGTCAGCACCGGCTCGAGGTAGGCGTTGACCGGGTTGAGCTTGAGCAGCGCGACGCTGTTGTGGGCGTAGAGCGCGGCCAGCACGTCGAGCGGCGGGATGCTCGCGATGTTGCCGGCCCCGAGCACGAGCGTCACCTTGGGCTGCGGATCGCTCTCGCGCAGCGCGGCGGCGGTCTGCTCGCGCACCGTCTCGCGGGTGACGCCGGGCTCCATCCAGATCTCCGCGCGCACGCCGTTGAGCAGCAGCACGTCGGCGGTTTCCAGCGGAAACACGTCGACCACGACCTGGCCGTCGGGCCGGGTGCGGATCGCGCTCTCGGTGATCGCCGGGACGCCGTCGCGCGCGATCTCGCCCAGCGTCTTGGCCAGCCGGTCGAGCGCGCCGAGCAGCGCGTACGGGCCGGACAGCCACTCCTCGCCGGCCAGCGGCGTACCGGCGATGCCCTTGGCCCGCGCGGCCAGCTCCGCCCACTGCGCGGCGACTTCCACGGTGCGCGCGCGCATGGTGCGCAGGTGGCGAATCTTGCCCGCGAAGCCGAGCCGCGCCCAGCCGGCGGCGTGCGCGCGCAGGCTCTCGACGTCGCGGTCGAGGTCGCCGACGGTCATCGTGGTGCTCACCGACACGGGTCTGCCTCCGTCTTCCATTGGCTCTTGCGCCAGTTCGCGAACGCGCCGGCCATCTCGCGCTTGCGGAACGCCTTCCAGCGCTCCTCGGCCCCGGGCAGCACCTTCGCGGGATCGGTTTCGTACACCGGCCACTTCGCGGCCGGATCGAGCAGCGGAAAGCGCGCCAGCCAGCAGTACAGCTCGAGGTTCGTCTGCTTCAGCCGCGCGTGCTCGACCGAGACGAAGTAGCGCGCGCCCTTGCGGATCGCGCTCTGCTCGTCGAACGGCGTCCACAGGTGCGGGTCCTCTTCCCAGCCCTTGCGCCCGATCGTGTAAAGGATGGACGGATCGTAGTGCCCCATCACGATCAGCGCGCCCGGCGCGAGGGCGGCGTCGAGCGCCTTGGCGCGCACGTAGTTGACCCGACTCCACTGATAGTACGGCGCGATCTGGCGATAGCCCACCGCCAGCGCGGCCAGCCAGACCAGCGCACCGAGCGCGGCCAGGGTCGTGCGGCGCTGCGGCTGGTCGGCCCAGCGCTCGGCCGCGTACGCGCACAGCCGGCCGATCACCAGCGCGCCCAGCGGCAGCAGCAGGTAGAGGTAGTAGTCCACCCGCTCCACCGTCACGACCACGTACGCGTAGAGCAACCCCCCGCCCAGCCAGCCCCACAGCAGCGCGTCGCTGCGCGAGCGCAGCGGCACGCAGAACCCGACGATAGCCAGCCCGAACGCGACCGGGCCGAGCATCGTCGTCGCCAGCAGCCGAAAGGCGTGCCCGAACGCGACCGCTTTCTGCACGAATGCGTGCGGTGAGGTGAACGCGGCTTGCAGGCCGGGGATGACGTGCAGCTTGGTGATGCCGCTGGCCCAGTGCCACTCGGCGTGCGACGAGACGATGTGGTCGTACACGGCCAGCGGGACGAACGCCGCCGCGAACAGCGCCCACAGCTGCGGCTTGCGCAGCGCGCCGCGCCAGCCGAAGCGTGCCAGCGCCGCGGCGGCTAACGGGATCGCCGCCGTCACCGCGACGGGCTTGGCTAGAAACGCCAGCGCCAGCAGCAGCGCCGCCGGCCACCAGCCGCGCCAGTCCGCTTCATCGTCGACGATCCAGCGCGCGCCCGCGTACAGCGCGGCGGTGGTGAAGAACACCATCGTCGTGTCGGGCATGAACGTGTGGCTGTAGTACCACGCGCCCGGCAGGATCGCGTACGCCGCCGCCGCCGCGAGTCCGGCGAGGGCGCTGCGAACAGCCAGCGCCCGAACAACGCGATCAGCGGGATCGTCGCGACGCCGAACGCGATCGAGAGCAGCCGCCCGAACACCTCGTGCACGCCGAAGAGCTTGTACAGCAGCGCGGCCGCCCAGGGCACGATCTGCAGCTCGAGCTCGACGTAGTTGGGCGGCGGGCCGTTGTAGTCGGTCTGCGGGAAGAGCGGGTTGAGCTGCAGGGTCGCGAAGTTGCGGGCGATCGCGGCGGTGTCGCCCTGGCGCCAGCCGGGGTGGTCGAAGATCGGGTCGTGGATTCCCTTTGAGCCGCAGCAGCAGGCCGACGGCCGCGAGGGCGAGCGCCGCGATCCAGAAGCGCCGCGCGGGGGTCACTCGACCGCCCGGAACGTCCAGTACTTGTTCAGGAAGAAGTTGACGACGATGCCGGCGCAGGTCGCGATGAACCAGGTCTTGTGGCCGTGGCCGAACGACGGTGCGACGGCGGCCGAGACGGCCAGGCCGACGAGCAGCGCCAGCACCGAGACGGCCATGAACTGCGCGCCCTCCTTGCCGGCGTGGCCGCTGGAGCGGAACGTCCAGATGCGGTTGAGGAAGTAGTTCGACACGCCGCCCGCCAGGAACGCGACGGAGTAGATGGCGGTGTACTGCGCCCCGCCCGCGTGGTCGGGCACGACCCGCTGCAGCGCGGTGAAGACGAGCAGGTTCACCAGGAACCCCGACGCCCCGACGATGCCG
Organism: Vulcanimicrobiota bacterium; assembly: GCA_963784655.1. Taxonomy (GTDB): domain Bacteria; phylum Vulcanimicrobiota; class Vulcanimicrobiia; order Vulcanimicrobiales; family Vulcanimicrobiaceae; genus Vulcanimicrobium. Next base: position 21,219 of record CAWASO010000017.1, on the reverse strand, counting down.
AACTTGACGAACTGGCGCACCCCGCGGCGCGAGCGCACGCGCTGGAACAGGCTCGCCTCGGGCGCGCTTTGAGGAGTATTCATGCGACCCAGTACCAATCGGCGAACAGCACGGTGAACAACCCCAAGAGCGGTAAGGAGAAGGCGACGTAGGCGTTGTTGACCGCCGGGCGCGCGCCCCACAGGCCGAACAGGGCGAACATCGGGAACAGCACCAGCGCGAAGCGCGGCATCGACATCAGGCTGCCGGTGGACATCGGGATGAAGATCGAGAGCGCCATGTAGACGCTGTAGGAGAGCCGCAGGCGGCGGAAGCCCGCGATCAGCACCGCGAGCATCAGCACGGTGAAGGCCAGCTCCTGGATCTGGGTCGCCACGGTCTGCTGCGCGTGGGCGTGGGCGATCTTGTGGAACGAGTCCAAGAAACTCACCCAAGGCGGGGCGAAGTGCCGGCCCCAGTGCTTCTGCACGTGCGAGAACAAGAGCGGGTCGCCGCTGAGCACCCACAGATAGCCCATGTAGACCGCCAGGCCCAGCGGCACCAGCGCCGTCCCGACGAACGGCTTGAGCACGTTGTCGAGCCAGTGGCGCAAGAACTCGCGCCCGCCCTCGCGCGCCGCGACGACCCACTCGATGAGCAGCGGCGCCGCCAGCAAAACGCCCTCCGAGCGCGTCAGCGCGGCGAAGAAGCCGAACGCGCCCGCGGTCAGCCAGCGCCGCTCGCGCGCGTAGTAGAACGAGGCCACGGTCAGGAACAGGAACAGCGACTCGGAGTAGACGGCCGAGAAGAAGATCGCGGTCGGAAAGATCGCGATGTAGAACGTCGCCCGCTGCGCGACGTGCCGGTTGTACTCGTGCTCGACCAGCTTGTAGAGGTAGAGCAGGCCGAAGAAGCTGGCGGCGTTGGAGACCAGCAGCCCGCCGACCAGGTACGAGCCGGCCAGCGTGCCGACCAGCGCGATCAGCTGCGGGTAGAGCGGGAAGAAGGCGGGCTCGGTACCGGAGTAGCCCTTGCGCGCGATGCCCAGGTAGTGCTCGGCGTCCCAGCGGCCCCAGACCGCGAGCAGCGGGTTGGCCGAGGCGGCGTAGTGGACGCCCGGCCGCTGGCCGATCACCACCGCGGCGATCTCGGCGATGACCACCAGCGCCAAGCGGGTCACCACGAACGTCACCGCGACCTCGCGCACCGTGCGGTTGAAGCGCGCGGCGAGCGCCACTTTGGCGATCACGAACGCGCCCAGCGCGATCGCCAGCGCGCGGCCCGAGCCGAGCACGCCGCTGGGCGCGAGCAGCGTGCCCCAGAGCAGGACGAGCGTCGACCACGAGGCCGAGTCGTAGCGCAGCGCGGTGATCTCGTCGACCCGGGCCCGGCGCGCGAAGTAGCTGGCGTAGGCCAGCCAGCCGCCGTAGACCCCGGCCAGGCCGGCCAGCAGCGCGATCGGCAGGGTCAGGTCGAGGAAACCGGCGCCGTGCGGCGAGCGCAGCGCGAACGCGTACCACAGGTAGAAACCGACGGACAGCCCGGCCGCGCCGACCGCGGCGACGGCCGGCCAGCCGACGGCGGCGACGAAGGCCGCGGGCTTCGAGCGGGCGTCGTTCGCGACGAGGGCGAGATTCACGGTCGGCTGGGTTCCCCGCACCCCGCCTCGGGCGCCTGCCTGGAACCGCCAGGGATGCGAAATGGGTCCCAGAACGCGGGCGGATCGGCGTTCGGCCGTGCGCCCCGTGAGGAGCCTCATCATTCCACAGCGTTTCGATCTGATCGTCGTCGGCGCCGGCAGCGGCGGCTACGCCGCGGCGCGCACCGCGCGCGACCTGGGCGCCAACGTCGCCCTGGTCGACCCCGGCCCGCTCGGCGGCCTGTGCATCCTGCGCGGCTGCATGCCGTCCAAGACGCTGCTGGCGACCGGCGACCTCCTCCACACGATCCGCGAAGCCGGGCACCTGGCGGTCGAGGCCGGCGAGCCCCGGCTCGACTACCCCAAGCTGGCCGCGCGCAAGCGCGAGCTGGTCCAGGGCTGGGCCGACTACCGGATCGCGGGCATCGAGACGTTTCCGCTCTTCACCGGGGCCGCGCGCTTCGAGTCGCCCACCACCCTGCGGGTCGGGGCGGAGGTGCTCTACGCGCCGCGCTTCGTGGTCGCGACCGGGAGCAGCGTCGCGCCCTCGGCGATCCCCGGGCTGGCCGAGGCCGGCTACATCGACAGCGACCAGGCGCTCGATCTCGAGGCCGCGCCCAAGAGCATGATCGTGCTGGGCGGCGGCTACGTCGGCAGCGAGCTGACCCAGTTCTTCCACCGCGCCGGGGTGGAGGTGACGATTCTCATCCGCGCGCCGCACCTGCTCTCGGGCGAGGACCACGACGTCGGCGAAGGCTTGACCGAGTACTTCCGCGAGGAGGGGATGCGGATCGAGACCGGCGCCGCGGTCCGCCGGGTGTCGGTGCGCGCCGACGGCATGAAAGTCGTCCACTACGTGCAGGACGGCGCCGAGCGCGAAGTCGCCGCGGAGCAGATCTTCTACGCCCTGGGACGCACGCCCAACGTCGCCGGGCTGGATTTGGAGAAGGCCGGGGTCGAGTACCACGAGGTGACCGGGATCGCGGTCGACGACACGCTGCGCACCTCGAACCCCGACGTCTACGCGGTGGGCGACGTGACCGGGCAGTACCTCCTGGTCCACGTCGCGATCCAGCAGGGCGAGATCGCGGGCCGCAACGCCGCCACCGGCGCGCACGAGCGGGCCGACTACCGGATCACCAAGACCCACACGGTCTTCACCGACCCGCAGGTGGCGGTCGTCGGCGAGACCGAGCGCGAGCTGGAGGCGGCCGGCATCCCCTATCTGCGCGCGACGTACCCGTTCAACGACCACGGCAAGGCGGTCGCGCTGGGCAAGACCAAAGGCTTCGTGAAGATGCTCGCCGCGCCGCACGACGGCACGATCCTGGGCGCGGCGATCCTCGGCCCCGAGGCGTCCGACCTGATCGAGCCGCTGATCGTCGCGATGTCGTTCGGCGCGACCGCCGCGCAGTACGCCCGCATCCCGCACCTCCACCCGACCCTGGTCGAGATCCTGACCTATCCCGCCGAGGAGCTCGCCGAGCGCGTCGGCCCGGCCCCCGCCCTCGCCGTCGCCAAGTAGCGGCGTGGAGGCGGCGCTGGTCCAGTTCAAACCGCGCAAGGGCGACGTCGCGGCGAACCTCGCGTCGCTGCGCGAGGTGTTCGCGCAGCTCGCGCCGACCGACGCCGAGCTGATCGTGCTGCCCGAAGCGGCGCTGACCGGCTATTTCCTCGAGGGCGCGGTGTACGAGCTCGCGCTCGACGCGGACGCGATGGCGCGCCGGCTCGACCAGGCCTGGCGTGAAGCCGGCGCGGAGCGGCCGGTCGACGTCGTGTGCGGCTTCTACGAGAACGCGGGCGGCACGTTCCACAACAGCGCGATCTACGTGCGGGTCGGCGAGCCGGGCGGGCCGCGCATCGCGCACGTTCACCGCAAGCTGTTCCTGCCGACCTACGGGGTGTTCGACGAGGAGCGCTTCCTCACGCGCGGGCGGCGGCTGACCGTGTTCGACACGCCGTTCGGGCGCGCCGCCATGCTGATCTGCGAAGACGCCTGGCACACGATCACCGGCACGGTCGCGGCGCTCAAGGGCGCGCAGCTCATCATCGTGCCCAGCGCCTCGCCCGGGCGCGGCGTCGGCACGGCCGGCGGCGAGCTCGAGAACGTCGCGCACTGGAAAGCCGTGCTGGCGAACATCGCGGGCGAGCACGGCGTGTACGTGCTCTACGCCGGGCTGACCGGGTTCGAGGGCGGCAAGGGCATGTCGGGCTCGACCAGCGCCTACTCGCCGCGCGGCGAAGTGCTGGCCGCGGCCGGACCGCTCGATCCGTGCATCGTGCGGGTGCGCCTGGAGCGCGAGGAGCTCGACCTCGCCCGCGCGACGCTGCCGCTGCTGGGCGACCTGTCCGCGGTGCTGCCCGACTTGTGGCTGGACGACGAGATCCCGGTGACGCGCCGGAGCGAGGAGCGCAGGTGAGCTATCCCGTCATCGAGGCCCGGCTCGACGAGCCGTCGCTGGCCATCGACCCCGCCCTGACCGCGCGCTGGCTCGAAGCCTTCCTGGTCGACGAGATGCGCAACCGGCGCGGCCTCGGGCGCGCGATCATCGGGCTCTCGGGCGGGATCGACAGCGCGCTGGTGGCATACCTGTGCGCCCGCGCATTAGGCCCGGAGAACGTCTACGCGGTGCGCATGCCGTACCGCAGCTCCAGCCCCGAGTCGCTCAGCGACGCCCAGCGCATCGTCGACGCGCTGGGCATCCACGCCGAGACGATCGAGATCAGCGACGCCGTCGACGGCTATCTGAAGCACGCGCCCGACGCCGACGCGCGCCGCAAGGGCAACGTGATGGCGCGCATGCGCATGCTGGTGCTGTTCGACCAGTCCGCGCGCCGCAACGCGCTCCCGGTCGGCACCGGCAACAAGACGGAACGGCTGATGGGCTACTTCACCTGGCACGCCGACGACACGCCGCCGGTCAACCCGATCGGCGACCTGTTCAAGACCCAGGTGTGGGAACTGGCGCGCCATCTCGGCGTCCCAAAACAGGTGATCGACAAACCGCCCAGCGCCGACCTCGAGGCCAACCAGACCGACGAGAGCGACCTGGGCATCAGCTACGCCCAGGCCGACCGCATCCTCAACCTGATCCTGCTCGGCTACAAGAACGATGCGATCGTCGCGCGCGGCTACGCCGCCGCGGAGGTCGCGCTGGTGCGCCGCCGGGTCGACGGCACGCACTGGAAGCGCCACCTGCCCACCACGGCGCTCGTCTCGGGCACGGCGATCAACGAGTTCTACCTGCGCCCGGTGGATTTCTGATGCACGACCCGCTGCCGCCCAACGGCTTTTACCCGGTCAGCCTCAACCTGGTCGGGCGCAAGTGCGTGGTGATCGGCCCGCGCGACGACCGCGAGGCGGTCGAGAAGGTCGCCGCGCTGCGCGAGGTGGACGGCGCGGTGACCTGGATCGACGATGCTTCGGCGCTGCGCGACGCGGACGTCGCGGACGCGTTCTTCGTGATCTCGACGCCGCAGGACGAGACGCTGTCGGCGCGGCTGCGCGCGCTGGCCGACCGGCACAAGTTTCTGCTCTGCACGATCGACCAGCCGCGCTTCGGCTTCGTCGCGATGCAGGCGATCGTCAAGGCCGGCCCGGTGCGGGTCGGCATCTCGACCGGCGGCGTCGCGCCGCGGGTCGGCAAGGCGCTCAAGCTCGCGCTGGAGCGCGTCATGGACGCCAAGTTCGCGCGCTTCATCGACTGTCTGGCGACGCAGAAACGGCGCGCCCGCACGCGCCTGCCGGAGCGCGCCGACCGGCGCCGCGCGATGATCGCCGCGGCCGAGGGCTTCGACGTGGACGCGCGCGTGCGCTACCCGCGGTGGTTCGAGGACGAAGTCGCCGCGCACCGGCCGCGTCTGGTGGAAAGCCCGGGAGAACCGCGGCGCTGACGGCAGCGCCGCGATCTCAGACCGGGCGCAGAAAATACCGGTAGCCTTGCGCCATGGCCGTCCTTATCGTGCGTCCCGCCGCCCTCGTGCTCGTCTTCGCGCTTGCTTCGTGCGGCGGGGGCGGCGGATCGTCGGCGGTCACGCCGTCCGGTACGGTGCCGGTCGTGCCGACGCCGACGCCCGCGCCGACGGCCAGCCCGACGCCGGGCCCGGTCAGCGAGGCCGCCTACCAGTGCCCTGCCGGCAGCAGCGGGACCACGTCGCTCGGCCGTGCGCCGGCGTCCCGCGACGCGAACCGGGCGCACGTCATGCGCCGTTCGCGCGCGACGCAGCCGTCCACGACGATGCTCGCCGTGACCTACGACCGCGCAAGCGCGGCCCGCTCCACGACCGCGCTCGCCACGCGAGAGAAGAGCCTGGGCGCAAGCGCCGTGCGGACGCTCGACTTCACGCACGCCGGCCTGACGACTCACGTCCTGGCGGTGCCCGCGGCGCAGGCGAGCTCGATCGCGGCCGCCTTGCGCGCGCAGGCCGGGGTGAAGAACGTCGGGCCGACCGGCTACCGCCGTAACCCGGCCACCGTCGCGACGCCGTACTACACGAACGACCCGTATTTCGCCGGCTTCGCGTCGGGCGGCACGTTCCACGCCGGGCCGTACGCCGAAACGAGTTCCGTCCCGGGCCAGTGGGACATGCACGCCATCGGCTTGGAGCAAGCGTTCGGGTACAGCCAAGCCGGCAACGGCAGCGGGATCGTCAACCCGGCGGCGCTCGGCTCGTCGAGCGTCAAGCTCGCCGTCATCGACACGGGAGAGGACACGACGCACCCCGAGCTGAGCGGAAAGGTCGTGTACCAGAAGTGCTTCGTCACCGACCCGAACGGGACGCAGTCGAGCTCGAATTTCACGACCGATCCGCAAGGTCATGGAACGGACGTCAGCGGAATCGCCGGCGCCTCGCTCGACAACGGCTTGGGCTTCGTCGGCGCGGGAGGCAACGTCTCGCTCTACGGCTACCGCGTGTTCCCGACCCCCGACGACACCTGCGCGAGCGACACCAACAGCGACGCTCAGTGCAGCACCGACACCCTCGACATCGCGTCCGCGATCACCGATGCCGTCGACCATGGCGTGAACGTCATCAGCATGAGCCTCGGCGGCGACAACTGCACCAACGGGCAGGACAACGATCCGACCGAAGGCGCCGCCATCGCCAACGCGCTCGCGGCGAACGTCGTCGTCGTCGCCGCAGCGGGCAACGACGGGAGCTCGCCGGTCGAAGCGCCCGCCTGCGTTACGGGGGTGATCGCGGTCGGCGCGTCCGCGCTGGGCGACGGCCAGCCGAACGGTACCTCGGCGGCCGGAACGGCGTCCGCGCCGGTCGAGTACGTCGCGTCGTACTCCGACTGGGGCTCGCCCGCGGCCGCCGCGAGAAGCGCGTCCGCCTGGGGGATCGTCGCGCCGGGCGGCGATCCGAGCGCCGGCACCGATAACGACGACCTCCACTGGATCGAGCACATTTGGACCTCGCAGCCCTTCGACACGACGTTCGCGGGCGCGTGCAGCGACGACTACCCGAACAGCGGCGCGACGGCGCCGCCCGTCGATTGCCGGACGGAAATCGCCGGTACGTCGATGGCGACGCCGCACGTGGCGGGAGCCGCGGCTCTCATCCTGGCCGTCAACCGCGCGTATCAGAGCCCGGCCGCGATGAAGACGCTGCTCTGCACGACCACCGACGACATCGCCGACCCGCACGAGGGCTGCGGCCGGCTCAACGTCTACCGCGCGATGGCCAAGGCGGTCGGCGACCCCAACCCGCCCAACTAAGCCCTCGGGGAGTTCGCCCTGCGCGCCGGGAAGCCGACGCGCATGGCATCCGTCGAGATCGTCACGATCGGGACCGAGATTCTGCTCGGCCAGCTCGTCGACACCAACAGCGTCCACGTCGCGCGCGTCCTGGCCGATCACGGGGTCGACGTCTTCGCCAAGCACTCCGTGGGCGACAACGCCGAACGGCTCGCGGCGATGCTCGAGGACGTGCTCGCGCGCGCCGACGGCGCGGTGACGACCGGCGGCCTCGGCCCGACCGTCGACGACCTGACCAAGGACGCCGTGGCGCGCGCGGTCGGCACGAAGCTCGTGCTGCACGAGCCCTCGCTGCGCGCGATCGAGGCGCGGTTTCGCCAGTTCGGCCGGCCGATGACCGACAACAACCGCCGCCAAGCGTACCTGCCCGAGGGCTGCGTGGTGCTCGACAACCCGCACGGCACCGCGCCGGGCTTCGTCGCGCTGCGCGCGGACGGCAAGTTCGTGGCCTGCATGCCGGGCGTGCCGCGCGAGATGAAGCCGATGCTCGAAGAGAAGCTGGTGCCCTGGCTGGTGCGCACCTACGGCTTGCGCGACGCGATCTACACCCGCACGCTGCACACCGTCGGGATCGGCGAGTCGCAGCTGGACCAGCGGGTCGAAGACCTGTTCCGCACGCTCGAGAACCCCAAGATCGCGATGCTCGCGCACGGCGGCAAAGTCGACGTCAAAGTGATGGCGAAGGCCGGCAGCCGCGCCGAGGCCGAGGCGCTGATCGAGCCGGTCGCCGCCGAGCTGCGGCGGCGGATCGGCGAGGGTTACTTCGGCGACGACGAGACGACCCTGCCGGGCGCGATCGTGGCCGAGCTGCGCCGCCGCGAAGCCTGGCTGGTGACGGCCGAGTCGTGCACCGGCGGCCAGGTCGCCGACGCGCTCGTGAGCGTCGCGGGCGCGTCCGCGGCCTACCGCGGCGGGATCGTCGCCTACGACAACGCGCTCAAGCTCGGGCAGCTCGGCGTGCCGCAGGAGACGCTCGACCGGTTCGGTGCGGTGAGCGAGGAGACGGCGGTCGCGATGGCGGCCGGCGCGCGCGAGCGGCTCGGCGCCGATTACGCGATCGCGACGACCGGGATTGCAGGCCCCGACGGTGGAACGGCGGAGAAGCCCGTCGGTTTGGTGTGGTTCGCGCTTGCCTTACGATCTGGTGAGACGGAGACCAGGCGGCTCACGTTCCCAGGAAACCGGGCGGACATTCGCGATCGTGCCACCGTGGCGGCGCTTGGTCTGATCTGGCGCCACCTCGAACGCGACGCCCACGTCTCAACGTCAGTTCCCTAGGAAGCGATGCGCATGACCCACCGCCTCATCCCGCGTACCCTCGCCGTGCTCGCAGCGGCCGTCCTCGCCGCGTGCGGCGGAGGCGGCGGGGGGAGCCACGGCGGCGTGGTTCCCAGCCCCGGTCCGACGACGAACCCGGGCATCGAGTCGATTAACCCGCTCGGTTTCGCGTCGGGCGGCGGCGGCCACGGCGGCGGAACCTGCCCGCGCGGCTCGGCGGCGACGGGCTGCACGAGCGTATACGCGCTCAGCTCCGACCCGGCGGGCGTGGCGGTGCAGCGGGTCGATCCGAGCGGTCAGACCACGTCGTTCAATGCCTCGCTGACCACGCCGACGAACGACACGCTGCCGGACTCGTCGACGAACCTGCAATACCAGTTCGCCTCGGCGCTGGGCTCGCCGTTCATCGTCAGCGTGCAGCAGATCCACGACGGCGCGCACCAAGTCTACTACAACCGCAACGCCGACTCGACCGGCACCGTCGACGCGACGCAGCTGCAGGCGATCCGCCGCGGCACGCTCGCGAGCGCGGCCTCGACCCGGGCCCCGCGGGCGAAGCTGCACCGGCGGCCGTTCAAGGCCGCCGCGTCGCAGACCCTGAGCGACCGCGTCTACGTCCGCTTCCGCGCCTCCGCACTGCACCAGAGCGGCCGCACCGTCGCGGAAGCGATGAGCGCGCTGCGCGTCGCCGGGCACGAGCTGCCGACCACCAACGCCGACCCGCTGACCGTGGTCAGCGTGCCGGCCGGCACGACCGCCGCTGCCTTTACCCAAACCCTGCAGGCGCGCTCGGACGTCGTCGCGGTGTACCCGGTGCACAAGCGTTATGCACTCTCGCGTGCGGCCTCGAACGCGAACGACCCGCACTTCAAGTTGCCCGACCAGTGGTATCTTGATGGCCGACGGGTTCCCTAACGCGTGGTCGTACACGCAGGGCTCCGGCGCGACGTGGCCGTGATCGACACCGGCGTCGACCTGACCAACCCCGACATCGCCTCGCAGGTGACGTTCTCCGAAGGCGTGCTCAACGGCGCGCGGACCGCCAGCGAAGTCGACAAGGACGGGCACGGCACCAACGTCGCCGGCATCGCGGCCGCGGCCGCGAACAACGGCGTCGGTTTCGCCGGCGGCGGCTACAACACCAAGCTGATCGCGATCAGCATCTTCGACCCTTCGACGGGCTTCGCGTCGCCCTCCGACGAGGCGATCGCCATCGGCGACGCCGATCTCGCACGGCGCCGACGTGATCAACTTGAGTTTGGGCGCCGAGGCGAGCTTCAACGGCAACAGCGATCCGAACGGCAGCGAAGGCTACGACCAGGGTGAGTTCGAGGCGATCCAAGCCGCGCTCGGGGCCGGCGTAACGGTCGTCGCGGCGGCGGGCAACAATCGCGACGGGCTGGACCCGGGTGGCGACAAGAATCCGAACGACCCGAACGGCGGCGGCTACGCGCACAACAACCTCGACTACCCGGCCGCCTATCCGGGCGTGATCTCGGTTGGCGCGTCGCAGCTCAACGACAACAACAGCGGCAACTACGCGACCGCGACGGAATCGGTGACCGGCTATTCGCAGAGCGGCAACGGCCTGAGCCTGGTTGCACCGGGCGGTTCGGCCGGACCCGACCAGGCCAACGGCGATCCCGACCCCGACCTGCTGCACTGGATCTGGGGCTACTACTCGACCGCCGCGAACGACCCGTGTAAATACAGCAAGGGGACGCTGCCGAAGATTCCGACCAACTGCACCGCGCTCTTCAACGGCACCTCGCAGGCGACGCCGCAGGTCAGCGCCGCGGCCGCCCTGCTGTACTCAGCCGCCGGCGGCCACGGCTCGCTCCAGCCGGCCCAGGTCGCGCAATTGCTGGAGAGCACAGCCGACAACATCAACGATGCCAACCAGGGCCACGGGCGGCTGAACGTCTACCGTGCGGTCGCGGCGCTGGTCAAAGATGCCGGAGCGACGTACTCGGGCCCGCAGCCTAACGCGCACTCGGCCGGTCAGACCATCGCCTTCGCCTACGCCAACAGCGGCTCGAACCGGCCGACCATCCTGGACTACGACTACCCGGTCGGCGTTCCGGTCGACCCGACCAGCGGAACGTTCCGCATCGCCGACGTCCGCCCGGCCGACGCGCCCGGCGGCTACAAGGTCGGCGTCTGGTACGACGCCAACGGCAACGGCGCGATCGACGCCGGCGACTCGGTCGGCACTTCAGCCTCCAGTTGCACGACCACCGCGCGCTGCGCGATCGGCTCGATCAAGCTGCAGACCGTCAGCGGAGCCTACACGCTGCCGTAATCACCTACCGTAGCCGATGGCCTCGAGCGAGCGCTGCGCGACGAGGCCGTCGGCGAAGGTCGGCACCCCGGGGGTGCCCAGGTCGATCGCTTCGGCGAACGCGTCGAGCAGCGGCAAGAAGAACGGCAGGTTGCCGTGGATCACGGCGTGCTTGGCGTACGGCGATTCGGCCACGGCGAGCTCGTCCTGCTCGTCGGGCGCGATCGTGAACAAGCTCAAGTCGTGGAAGAAGGTGCCGTTGGCGATCGCGCTGCGGCGCTCGCCGTGCACGGTGACGGTGGTCGAGTCGATCACCGTCGCCGAGTCGTTGCTGGCTCGCGCGACCAGCCCGTTGCCGTAGTCGACGAAGGCGAACGCGCCGTCGGCGGCCGTGCTCTCGAACTGGCCCTGCGCGTCGCTGCGCAGCCGGTTCGCGGTGCGCAGCAAGCCGTGCGTCGCGCGCGGCGCGCTGCCGGCCAGGAACGTCACCAGGTCGAAGAAATGCGGCATGACCGCGTTCGCCACCCCGCCGCCCTGCGCGGCGTCGAACCACCAGCTGCGCGGGCGGGCGGTGTTGCGCTCGAGCAGGTCGCTGCTCAGCCGCGCGACCTCGATCTCGCGCAGCGCGCCCATGTGCTCGTTGTCGATCAGCTCCTTGAGCGCGAGAACGGCCGGCACGTAGCGGAACTCGAACGCCAGCGCGCCGACCGTCCCGGCGCGCTGCAGCGCCGCGACCAGTTCCTCGGCCTGCGCGACGTTGAGTGCGAAGGGTTTCTCGCACAGCACGTGCTTGCCGGCGGCGAGCGCCGCGAGCACCGAGCGATGGTGGTCGAACGGCGGCGAGGCGACCGACACGACGTCGAGCTCGACCCCGGCCAGCATCTCCTCGACCGAAGCGAACGCGTGCGGGATCTTGCGTTCGCGCGCGACCCGCTCGGCGCTGCTCGGCGAGGCGATCGCGACCGGCTCGAAGCGCGGGTGCAGCGCGTACGCCGGCGCGTGCACCGCGCCGCCGAATCCCGACCCGACGATCCCGACCCGCAATCTGCTCATGGTTCCTCCTCGCACGCGCGCACGGTGCTTTCGAACAAGTCGAGCGCCCGCGCGAGCTGCTCGTCCTCGATGGTGACCGGCGGCGCGAGGGTGATCGACGTTCCGGTCGGGCCCGACTGCAGCAGGATAAGCCCGCGCGCGAGCCCGCGCACCACGACCCGGTTCGCGAACCCGCCGTCGGCGAACTCCACCGCCCACAGATACCCCACGCCGCGCACGTCGCGCACGCGCGGGTAGCGCCGCAGCGCGCGCAGCCGTTCGCCCAGGGCCGGTCCGCGCGCGCGCACCCGGCCCGCGACGTCGAGCCGTTCGAGCTCGGCCAGGTTCGCCAGCGCCGCGGCGCAGGCCAGCGGGTTGCCCATGAAGGTCGAGGTGTGGAGCGCCTCGCCCGCGCTGCGCGGCCAGGCGTCCATGGCGCGCGGGGTGCCGATCGCGGCCGAGATCGGCACCCCGCCGGCCAGCGCCTTGCCGACGCAGAGCAGGTCGGGCACGACCGCCTCGTGCGCGCAGGCGAAGGTCGCCCCGGTGCGCCCGAACCCGGTGTAGATCTCGTCCACGATCAGCAGCAGGCCGCGCTCGTCGCACAGCGCGCGCAGCCCGCGCAGCCAGCCGGCGGGCGGGACGATCACCCCGCCCCGGCCCTGGATCGGCTCGACCAGCACCGCGCCGATCTGCGGATCGGCCGCCAGGGCGGCGCGCGCCGCGGCCAGCGCCTCGCCGGCCGTCGTGTTCGCGCCCGGGTAGGGCAGGAAGGTCGCGCGCTCCGCGACCAGCGGGCCGAACGGGTCGCGGAACTTGTCGATTCCCGCCACTTCGAGCGCGCCCAGCGAGAGGCCGTGGTACGCGCCGCGGAAGGCCAGCACGCGCGGCTTGCCGGTCGCCAGCAGCGCCGTCTTGAGCGCGAACTCGATCGCTTCGGAGCCGGCGTTCGCGAGGTACGTCTTGCTCAGGTCGCCCGGGGCCAGCGCCGCCAGCGCTTCGAGCAGGCGCAGCCGCAGCTCGGTCGGGTGGACGTCGCCCATGCCGTGCAGCAGCCGTCCGGCCTGCTCCGCCACGGCGGCGGTGACCGCGGGGTTGGTGTGGCCGGTGGTCGCGACCCCGAAGGCCGAGGTGAGGTCGAGATAGCGGTTGCCGTCGGCGTCGGTGACCAGCGCGCCGCGCGCGCTCTCCCAGAACACGGGGTAGTCCGGGCCGAGGTAGGTCACGCCGCGCGGTTCGACCCGCGCCAGCCGGGCGGCCAGCGCGCGCGAGCGCGGCCCGGGCACCGCCGTCACGATCCGCTCGAAGCGCTCGCTCATTCGCGGTCGAGCCAGCGCACGAAGTCGGCGATCCGCGGCGCGCCGCCGTGGTGGCCGCCGGCGGGCGGGTCTTGCAGGGTGCCGAACGGCGCGAGCCGCACCGCGCCCAGGCGCGCGGCCAGCGCCAGCGCGGCGCCGTCGGCGGCCGCGACGCCCAGCGCTTGGAGCGGCAGGCGGTGGGCCGCGGCGTACTCCGCGATCTCGTCGTCCGAGCGGACCGCGACCACCGGCAGCACCCGCGGCAGGAACGGCGGCGGGTCGTCGCGCGGGACGTCGACGGCCACCGTCGCGTCGCCGCCGCGGTAGACCGCCCCGCGCCCGGTCGCCGCCCGGAACGCCGCCAGGTTGCGGTACGCCGCGACCGCCGCCGCGCGCTCGGGCGCGAGCGGCCCGGCGGGGAACTCGACCGCCACCCGCTCGCAGGCCGCCGCCAGCACGTCCCCCAGCCGGCCCAGCGCGCCGCCCTCGGCCTGGGCGAACAGGACGTGCAGCGAGAGGCAGCCTTCGCCGTCGTAGAGCAGGGCGTCGCGCACGATCCGCTCGGCCAGCGGGTCGTCGAGCGCGGCGACCTCCGCCCGGGTCAGCCGGCCGGCGCTGGCCCGGTGGCCGAACGGCACGAAGCGCGCCTCGACCGCGCAGCGGGCGCGAATCGCGCGCAGCGCGTCGGTGCGCCCGAACGCGACCACGACGTCCGCCGCGCCGAGCAATTCGTCCTCGGCGGGGTCGGCGCCGCCCGGCCAGGCCTGCGCGCGGGCGGCCGCGGCGAAGGCCGGGTGCTCGGCGGCCAGCGTTTCGAAGAAGCTCGCCACCAGCGCGTCGGAGCGGTCTTTCACGACCACGTCGCACTTCGCGCACAGCGCGTACAGGGCCGGCAGCAGCGCGACCCCGATCGTCGTATCGCTCGAGACGAGCGCGACCCGCTCGACCCCGCGGGCCCAGGCCGCCGGCGCGCCGTCGCGCTCGCGCGGCCCGTCGAGTGCTTCGACCGCTCCCAGCTCCGACGCGATCGCCGCCGTCAGCGCGGCCGGCGTGATCCCGAAGAAGAGCCGGTCGAGCGCGTAGTCGACCACCGGCTCGGCATAGCCCAGGCGGGCCATGATCGCGTGCGTGGCGCGCACCCGGGGCGGGAAGTCGGCGTCGCTCCAGCGCTCGGCGGCGTCGCAGATCAGGCCCACGATCCGGCGCGCCGGCAGCGCGCGCAGCGCCCCGCTCACGGGCTCACGAGCGGGCGCGGGCGAGCAGCGACTCCGCGTCGAGCGAGCAGCCGCGCAGCTCGGCGCCCTGCTCGCGCCCGAGCAGCACCAGACCGTCGCCGACCAGCGCGCCCAGGTCCTCGGTCTCGATCGCGATCACCGAGCCGCGGTTGGCCAGGTCGACGTGGCGGATCGCGCCGACCACCCCGGGCGGGAGCGGGCGGCCGTCGCCGTCGACGACCAGCGGCCGCAGCCAGGGCGGGGCGAGCTTGACCCGCGGCTCGATCTGCGCGCGCGCCGCCGGGGCGTCGTAGTACTGCGAGGACAGCTCGGTCATCCCGTACTCCGCCACGATCGCCGCGGTCGGAACGCCCAGCCGGGCCGAGGCTTCGCGGTACAGCTCGGCCCGCGCCACGACCCGCGAGCGGCCCTTGAAGCCGCCGGTCTCCATGATCCGCGAGCCTGGCGGGAGCGCCAACCGCCCTTCCCGCGCGGCCGGCGCGTCCAGCAGCGCGACCAGCGCGAAGGCGGTCGCCGCGACGCAGACCGCCGTGCCCTCGGCCCGCGCCCGCTCGACGTCGTGGCCAAAACGCTCGGCGTCGAGCGCGTCGCCATCGAGATACCAGCCGGTGCGCCCGTCGCCGCGCTCGCGCGCGACGGTGGCCATCATGTGGCCCAGCGAGCTGTGCGGCCGCTGGGCCGGGTTCGGCACGAGGTTGAGATAGCGCAGCCGCGCGCCGTCGGCCAGCAGCATGCGGTCGAACGAAGCCAGCAGGGCGGCCTCGTAGAGCCGCGCGGTGGGCAGCTCGTGGCGCCCGCTGCGGCCGCCGGCGGTGGTGCCGCTGGTCTCGAACCAGAGCGCCGTCTCGGCCGGCGGGAACGTCGCCAGGCGCGCTTCCTTGAACGCCGCGGCCGGCACGGCCGGGATGTCCTCGAGCCGGGCGGGGAGGCGGGCCGGTCCGACGCCCCGGGCGGCCGCGAAGGCGGCGTAGGGCGGGTTGCGCGCGAGCTGGTAGGCGACCAGATCGCGCGCCAGGGCGAGGAAGGCGGCTTCGTCGAGGGCGTAGGTCGCGATCGCGGCCAGGATCCGCCCGTCCAGCGCGGCGGCGTTCACGGCCGCGGCCTCGCTAGCTGACCTTGTCGTGCTTGCGGTGCGAGGCGGTGAACGGCACGCCCTTGTCCTTGGGGTCCGCGGTGGTCAGCAGCCCGACCATGTCGCCGAAGTTCTCGGCGTAGCCCGCCATCGTGAGGGTCTGCGCCGCCGCTGAAGGTCAGCTTGAAGAGCCGGCCGTCGAAGGTGCCGGTGAACGGCAGCTTCACCTTGTCGCTGCGGTTCCAGGTGCCGGTCAGGGTGTCGCCCTTCTGGACGATCGTCAGGTGCGAGTAGGCCGTGCGGGCGCCGAGCGGCTGGAGCTGGACCTCCCACACCCCGTCCATGGTCTGGAACTGGGGCGGCTCGGGGCTCTCCGAGGGGCTCGCGCCGGGTTCGGGCGAGCTCGCCGGGCGGCCGCGCCCGCGCCGGCCCGCGGGGGCCGGGCTGCCGGAGGCGGCGGGAGCCGCCGTCGCGGCGAGCGAGGGCGGCGCGGTCGCCGGGGAAGGCGTGCCGATCAGCGTCCCGGGGGTGGCGGCGTTGCCGTTGGGCGCGGGCGGTGGGGGCGGGGTGACGGCCGGGCCCGGCTGGGCGACCTGAGCGACGGCGGTTCCGCCGAGCGCGAGTACCGCGATGCCCACCAGGGCGAGCTGACGAACGTTCAACGAGGCTCCTCGAGAGAGAAAAGACACGGTTCTATTGTCGGGGACCGCGGTGCAGGCCTTCGCTCCGCCGACTGCCGATATGAAGGACATCGACCCGGCGACGGCACGTCGCACGGTTTTCCACTCGTCGTTCAACGCATGAGGTCTAGGCGTTTGTTGCACCAACGCTCGCTCGGAGTATTGCTCGGCGCCGCGCTGCTTTCGGGCTGCGGCGGCGGGTCGGGCTCACCGGGCATCCAGGGTCCGCCTCCGATCGCCCGGCCGAACGCGGTGGGGACGCAGGCGCAGTTCAGCGGCACGCTGACCGAGACGGACGTCAATAACCTCATCGCGGCCGGCCCGGTCAGCACGACGTCGAACGCCAGCCTCACCGAAGGGATCGTGACCGGCGCCGACAGCGCCGGCAACAGCACGTTCACCGCGAGCGAGACCGCCGCGTCGCCGCTGCGCACCGTCACCACGACCACCGTCGCGACCGTGGCCTACCAGCCGCAGGCGAGCGGCTCGGTCGCCGTGCGCGCGCTCAAGACGGTCGCCGGCGACTCCAACGGCCTCGTCGTCGAGACCGACTACGGGAGCAGCAACGGGCTGCTGACGAACCTGCCCGAGAACGCCGGCAGCTTCGGCAACGACGCCAAGGCGACGTACAAGGAAACCGATCCCGGCCAGAACCTCGGCACCGGCGGCACGCAGAACGTCACCACCCAGCGCGACGTGAACGCCGACGGCTCGTACGCGCAGACCACCGGCACGTTCGACTTCGCGCTCGCGCCGGCGACGAACACGGCCCAGCTCGCGCCCGACTTCAGCGGCACGCTGCAGCTCAACAACCTGCCCGGCGGGCGCACCTTCACCTTCCGCGCGCCGGCCGGCGGCACGATCACCTACGTGTACCACAACGGCGCGGCGAACAACGGCGCCGGCTCCGACACCACCTCGACCGTGCTGAACTGGATCCCGGCCGGCCAGACCGTCCCGTCGGTCGAGACCGACACGATCGTCCCCGGCTCGCCGCTCGCCGCGGCCTGCCAGCCGGCGGCCAAGTACGGCTCGACCGCGACCAAGGTGACCCAGACGATCACCGCGGCCGACGCCGTGCTGGGCACGCTCGAGACCCGCGTCACGACCGCCTACGACATCCTCGGCGCGGGCACGATCTGCGCCACCGTCGCCGACACGATCCGGACGTTCTACGACTTCAGCGGGCAGGAGGGCTCAGTGCCGCGCCTGTTCCCGTCCGGTTCGGCGACCGTGCCGGCCGAGACGGTCACGGTCGCCGAGACGCTCTCGCTGCAGTCGACCACCGCGCCCGGCACCAGCGCCGCGCGCCGCGCGCCGGCGGCGCTCGCCGGCGGCGGCGTGTTCGTGCCGCCCGCGCTGCTCGGCGCGCGCGCTGGGAACCTCGTCCACCAGCGGGCCCTGCGGCGGCTCGCCGGGCTGCGCCAGACCGGAGGAAGCTCGCTGTGAACGCGCTCGTTCTCTCGGCGCGCGCCGGGCGCTCGCGCTCGTTACGCTGACCGCCCTGGCGGCCTGCTCGGGCGGCGGCGGCTCGCACGCCGCGATCCCGGCTTCGCCCGGCGGCAGCGGGGCCGCGGCCTCGGGCAAGCTCACCTCGGTCCTGGTCCCGCCGGCCAAGTTCACCTCCAGCGCGACCAAGCTCGGGCCGGCCACCGGCGTCTCGACGCTGGTCATGCACGTGGTGGTCAACCTGCGCGACGGGCGCGGCCTGGCCGACTACGCCGCCGCCGTCAGCAACCCCAGCGACGGCCGCTACCGGCAGTTCCTGACCGCGAGCGAGATCGGCGACCGCTACGGCGCCGCGCCGAGCGACTACGCCGCGGTGGCGCAATACTTCGCCGCCAGCGGCTTGCGCGTGGGCGGCTGGCCGCAGCGCCTGGGCCTGACCGTCGCCGGCCCGCGGGCCGCGTTCGAGAAGGCCTTCGGAACGACGTTCGCGCTCTACCGCAGCGCCGAGGGGCACCAGCTCGTCGCGCCCAGCGGCCCGATCGCGTTCTCGCGCCCGCTCCCGGTCACGTCGGTGGCCGACGCGATCCTGGACCCGCAGGTCAAGCACACCAACTTCGTGCGCGGCGGCAGCGGCGGCCCGCAGAGCGGCTCGCTGACCGGCAACACGCCCCAGCAGATGGCGGCCGCGTTCGACTTCACCGGCGCGTACGCGGCCGGCTACACCGGCAAGAACATCACGATCGGGGTCATCGGCACCGGGCCGATCGCGCCGCAAGACTTCAGCGCCTACAAGAGCCAGTTCGGCTGGACGGGCTCGGCGGCTTTGACCCAGGTCAACGTGCAGCCCGGCCCGGCCGCGAACGCCGGCAGCTCGCCGACCGCGACCCCGCCGCCGGTCACCGCACCCTGCACGACCGGCAGCAACCCGAACCTCCCGCCCTCGCAGTCGCCCACCCCGACCTGTAACCCGGAGGACTTCGAGGCCCAGATCGATACCGAGCAAGCCACGCTGGCGAAGGACGCCAGCGTGGCGTTCTACCTGGCCTACGTGCCCAACGAGTGCGGCGACCCCAGCGGCACGCCGTGCGCGCCCGGCTCGGGCGGCGGAAACCTCGGCTACGCCTACCAGGGCCTGGCCGAGTCCGACGACGAGATCCAGCAAGCCATCGCCGACAACAACGGCAGCGGCGGGCCGGACATCGTCTCGCTCAGCTTCGGCGGCCCCGAGGTGCTCAACGCGTTCTACGTCAGCAGCGACGGCGGGCAGACGTACGACCCGACCGCCTTCGGCGTCTCCGAGTTCGCGGCGCTGGCCGTGGAAGGCGTCGCGACCTTCGTCTCCTCGGGCGATCAGGGCGCTCAGACGTGCGCCCCGTACAGCCTGTCGCGCGAGAACCAGAACTGCGTCTCCTATCCGTCGGGGGACGTCAGCGTGACCTCGGTCGGAGGCGCGTTCGTGCCGGTCAACAACGCCGGGCAGCTGCTCGGCCCGCTCACCGCCTGGGGCAACCAGACCGCCAACGGGGCGAGCGGCGGCGGCGTGTCGACCATCGTGCCCAAGCCCGCGTGGCAGACCGGCACCGGCGTCGCGGCGGGCGGCCGCAACCAGCCCGACATCTCTCTCGACGGCGACCCGGCCAGCGCTGTGGCGGTCGTGGTGAACACGCCGTTCGCAACGACGCACCTCTCGCCCAGCGGCGGGACCAGCGTGGCCGCGCCGCAGATGGCCGCCATGTGGGCGCTCGTCCTCTCGGCCTGCCGGGCGACCCCGAGCCTGCGCCAAGGCGGGCGGCGCACACCCCTACCGGCTGGGCAACGCGGCCCCGCTGCTGTTCGGAATCTACAACAACGCGGCGGTCTACCCGACCACGATCTACGACGTCACCTTCGGCAACAACGGCCAAGTCGGCTGCGACCTCAACCCGAACGGCTGCGACCCGAACGCGCCGGCCCCGACGCCTCAGCCCGGCTACAGCGCCGGAGCCGGCTACGACAACATCACCGGCCTAGGCGTGCCGTTCGCGCGCCACCTCATCAAGGCGATCGCGGGCGTCTAGGCGCTCGCCGGCCGGCTTGCAGGAGGCTCCGGGGGCTCGCTCCCGGGGCCTCTTGCAGCCGGTGGTATAATCTTAAGGCTGTGAAGACCCAGGTTCATCCCAAATGGCATCCCGAGGCGCAGGTTTCGTGCGCTTGCGGTGCCCAGTTCACCACCGGCTCGACGACGCCGAAGATCTCCGTCGAGGTCTGCTCCAACTGCCATCCCTTGTGGACGGGGCAGCAGAAGTTCCTCGACACCGCGGGCCGCGTCGAGAAGTTCAACCAGCGCGTCGCGATGGCCGAGAAGAAGAAGGCCGAGACGGCCACTCGCCGCGAGCGCAAGCAGCAGGCGGACGCCGCCGCGGAAGCCGCTCCGGCTTCGGTTTAGCGACCTCGCCCCAAGCCAACGAAGCGCGCCGCAGCCCGGCGCGCTTCTTTTCATCCTGATGCACTACACCGACCGCCTCGAGACGCTCTCGAAACGCTTCGACGAGATCGACGCCGCGCTCGCAGACTCGAGCGGCGGCTTCGACCAAGCACGCTTCACCGCCCTGATGAAGGAGCGCTCGGCGATCGAGCCGACCGTCGCGACCTTCCGCGCCTACCGGGCGCTGCTGCGCGACCTGGCCGAGAACGACGCGCTGCGGGCCGACAAGAGCGATCCCGAGCTGTCCGCCCTGGCCGAGGAGGAAGCGCCCGCGCTGCGCGAGCGCCGCGTCGCGCTCGAGGCCGAGCTGCAGGAGCTGATGCTCCCGCGCGACCCCAACGACGACAAGGACATCTTCATCGAGATCCGAGCCGGCGCGGGCGGCGACGAGGCGGGCATCTTCGCGGGCGACCTGCTGCGCATGTACACCCGCTTCGCCGAGTCCAAGAAGATGCGCGTCGAGCTGCTCAGCGAGAGCGAGAACGAAGCCGGCGGCTACAAGGAAGTCGTGGTCGGCGTCAAGGGCGGCGAGCCGTACCGCTGGTTCAAGTACGAGTCCGGCGTGCACCGCGTGCAGCGCGTCCCCGCGACGGAAGCGGCGGGCCGCATCCACACCTCGACCGCGACGGTGGCGGTGATGCCCGAGGTCGCCGACGACGGCGAGATCGAGATTCGCTCGACCGACCTGCAAGTCGACACCTTCAAAGCCTCGGGCGCGGGCGGCCAGCACGTCAACAAGACCGAGTCGGCGATCCGCATCACGCACAAGCCCAGCGGGATCATCGTGTCGTGCAGCGAGGAGCGCTCGCAATTGCAGAACCGCGCCCGCGCGATGGACATGCTGCGCGCGCAGCTCGCCGCGAACCAGCGCCGCGAGCGCGAGGAATTCGAAGCGACGCTGCGCCGCAGCCAAGTCGGCACCGGCGACCGCAGCGAAAAAATCCGGACGTACAACTACCCGCAGGACCGGATCACCGACCACCGCATCAACCAGAACTTCCAGAACATACCGGATATTCTCGCGGGCAAGATGGACAAGCTGATCGCCGA
>CAWASO010000016.1:0-12070 GCA_963784655.1 Vulcanimicrobiota bacterium | reverse complement strand
AGATGGTCGGGCTGGACATCCTCTCAGGTTACTCGGCGCGACGAGAGCAAGCCTATTGCGAGCGGAAACTCGGCCCGGCGTCACGCCCGCAGCAGCGCGACGCGCGCGCCGGCGAACGGCACGCCGCCGACGATCGCTTCGCGCATCCGTGCCGCGCGCGCTCGACCGCTTCGCCCAGCGGCGCACCGTTGGCCAAGCACGCCGCGATCGTCGTCGCCAGCAGGTCGCCGGTGCCGCGAGTGGCGCCGACGCGCGCGACCCGAGCGTGCGCATGCGTTCGCCCTCGACCAGCACGTCGACCGGGTCGCCGGTCAGGTGGCCGCCTTTCACCAGCGCCGCCCGCGCGCCGAGCGCGACGAGCGCTCGCGCCGCATCCTGCATCGCCGCGACGTCCCCGACCTCGCGCTCGAGCAGCGCGCCGGCCTCGCCCAGATTCGGCGTCACGAGCGTTGCGCGCGGGAGCAGCGCGTCGCGCAGCGCGCGCACGGTCGCGTCGTCCGCCAGCGCGTCGCCGCCGCTCGCGGCCAGCACCGGGTCGAGCACGACCGGCACGCCGGGATAGAGCGCCAGCCCGGCGGCCACCGCGTGCACCGCGTCGGCCGAGAGCAGCGCCCCGACGTGGAACGCGCCCACCCCGGCCTCGCGCAGGGCCGCGAACTGGGCCGCGATCGTAGCCGAGTCGAGCGCCGTGCGGGCCAGCACCCGGTCCGCGCTCTGCGCGCTCACCCCGGCCACCACGCAGACCGGCCGCACCGCGTCGGCCGCCAGCGCGAGCATGGCAAACCCAGCCCGCGAAGGCCAGCGGGTGCGTCGTCCCGACCGTGCAGACGACGGTCACCGGAACCCCCGAACGCCGACGGTCACCCAGCCTCCCAGGCCGCGACCAGAGCGCGGGCGTCGGCCTCCGGGTCGTCGATCGCCAGAGCCGAGATCACCGCCGCCATCGCCGCGCCGGTCTCGCGCACGCGGCCGATCGTGCCGGCCGCGATCCCGCCGATCGCCGCGCACGGCAGCGGCGTGGCCTCGACCACGGCGCGCGTGCCGCTCAGGCCGATCGGCAGCCCGGCGTCGCCCTTCGAGCCGGTCGCGAAGACGGGCCCGACGCCGACGTAGTCGACCAGGGCCGGATCGGCGGCGCGGGCCTCGGCCGGCGTTCCGCACGAGAGCCCGATGATGCGCCCGCTCAGCCCGATCCGCAGCTGGCGCAGGTCGAGCCCGGCCGCGTCCTCCTGCCCGAGGTGAACGCCGTCGGCGAGCTGGGCCAGCCGGATGTCGTCGTTGACCAGCGCCAGCCCGCCCGCGGCGCGGACCCGGTTGACGATGGCGAGCAGCGTCGCGGCGTCGATCCCGGTCTTGGCCCGGATCTGGACCAGGCGGATGCCGCCCCGCAGGATCGCCTCGGTGAACGCGACGGGCTCGCAGCGCGCCGGGTCGATCAGCGCGTAGACCCCGTGCAAACGCGAACGAGGAGCGTCACCGCTCCTCGCCGTCGTGGTCATGCCGGGTGCGTTCCTACTGCTGCGGAAGCGCGGGGTTCACGATCGAGACGATCTGCGAACCGGTCGTGGACCCTTGGGTCGCGGTGATGATCGCGCAGTAGGCGCTGGCCGCGCTGAGCGGGCCCAGGAAGCTGCCGGCCGGGATCGGGATGGTCAGCGGCGGCTCGAAGATGACGTTCGACTCGTTGACCGGGTCGATCGCGATGAAGATGCTGTAGTCGGGCGCGTACGCGCTGAACGGGCCGCCGCCGCGGTCGCCGACGTCACGGCGGCGCAAGGCTTCGTCCCGCCCAGGGTGTTCGCGGTGTAGCTGACGTCGTTCACGATCGCCGCGTGCCAGATGAACTTGTTGTTCTCCACGACGCCGTTCTGGGAGCCGCGCAGGGCCAGCGCGCTCAGCGCGATGCCGCTGCCGGCGAGGACGCGCGGGACGTTCGACTGGCCGCCGGTGGTGATCAAGATGCGGTCGGAGCCCGAGCCGCCGGTGCTCAGAACCTGTCCTCCGCCGCTGCACGCGGCAAGGGCGGCCGAGAGGGCGACGGCGAGCGAGAGGACGATGCGACGCATGGATGCGACTCCCGTGAGAACGGAAAAACGCCGGAGGCCTTGCTGAAGAAGTCGCCGCCGGGCGGAGCGACCGTTCCGTGACCCTGCGGGCGGTTCCTCTCGTCGTCGAGCCTAGCCGCGCGGCGCGATGGCGACGGTCAGCGTCGAACGGGGTGTCGCCACCCTCGCGCAAGGCCGGCGATACGGTCAGCGACCAGGCGCGCTTGCCCGCGCTGATTCGCGGCGCGGCGAAAGCCAGCGAGCCGGTGTACTGCGCGTTGGGCGCCAGCGGCACGCCCTCGAAGAGGTGCTTGTCGGTGATCGTCCAGTCCTTGCTCGCGGCGATCCGGTAGATGCCGCCCCGGTCGTCGCGCAGCACGCTCTTGCCGTACGGCAGCAGCGTGACGAAGTTGCTGCCGGTGTTCACGAACGTGACCACCACGTCGATGCGGTCGGGATAGAAGTCGACTTTCTTCACCGTCAGGCGCAGCCCGGACGCGGTCGCCGTCGCGTTCGCCGCGAAGGCGCGATACGGCTTGCCCGGGTCCTTGATCCGCAGCGCGCCGCCTTCGCTGAGCACGCCGAGCGGCACGGTCGCCTCGATCTCGCGCCGCGCGTCGTGCGCGTGGTCGACGAACGCGATCCGCTCGCGCACGAAGAAGACGCGCCCGCGCTCGTCGCCGCGCGCGCCGACGATGCGCGCTTCGCGCAGCGCGATGCCGTCGGCGGCGAACACGCCGCGATACGCGTCGGCATCGCCGAAGTACGCCCGCTCGCCCGCGGTGAGCAGCGCGAAGGCGTCGGCATACCGTCCCGCCCGCTGCGCGTCGACGTATCTCTGCACCAGCGCGCTCTGCGCGTTGCGCGGCGCGGGCCCGTAGCGCGGCGCGGGCGCCGCGCCGAGCGCGGCGAGCAGCGACAGCGCGCACGCGATGCGCGCCGGCGCGGTCACGGCTGCTCTCCCAGCAGCAGGTCGACGATGCGCAGCAGATCGGCTGGATCGGCGTAGCGCAGCTCGATCGTGCCGCCGCGCTCCTGCGCGAGCACGCGCACCTGCGTCGCGTAGCGATAGCGCAGCCGCTCGACGTACTCGTCGTTCGCGTCGCGCGCCGTCGCGCTCGCGCGCGCTTGGGCGCGGCATCTTGCGCGAGCCGCTCGAGCGCGCGCACCGAGAGCTGCTTCGTCGGCCGCGCGGCGCGCCATCGCCTCGCGCCGCTCGGGCGGAAACGAGAGCACCGTGCGCGCGTGCGCGGCGCTCAGCTTGCCGTCGCGCACGAGTTGTTTCACGGAGTCGGGCAGCGACAGCAGCCGCAGCGCGTTCGCGATCGCCGACCGGCTGCGTCCCAGCCGCTGCGCGACCTGTTCTTGCGTGAAGTCGTGCGCTTCCATCAAGTGCTGAACGCCCATCGCCTCCTCGAGCGGGTCGAGGTTCTCGCGCTGCAGGTTCTCGATGATCGCGACCTCGAGCGACTCGCGGTCGTCGGCCGCGCGCACGATGGCCGGGATCGTCTCCAGCCCCGCGGCCTGCGCCGCGCGCCAGCGCCGCTCGCCGGCAATGAGTTCGTAGCCGTCGGGCCGCTCGCGCACGATGACCGGGACCAGCACGCCGAAGGTCGCGATCGAAGCCCGCAGCTCCTCGAGCCCCTCGGGCGCAAAGGTTGTGCGCGGCTGGAACGGGTTGGCCCGGATGCTCCCGACCGGAATCTGCGGCAAGCTCTCACGCGGCGCGGCGGGACCAGGCCCGGCTGCACCGCCCGTGGGCGCGGCTGTCGTGGTATGCGTTGTGACATCGCTCGTCCCGGCCTCGCCGAGGAGCGCGCCGAGGCCGCGGCCGAGTCCGCGCTTGCTCATGCGGGAATTCCTTGCAGCTCGCGAGCGAGCGAGAGGTAAGCTTGCGCGCCGCGGCTCTTCACGTCGAAGAGGATCGCCGGCTTGCCGTACGAGGGCGCCTCGGAAAGCCGGATGTTGCGCGGAATTTGGGTCTTGAAGACCCGCTCCGGAAAGTGCCGGTGCACCTCGTCGAGCACTTCCATCGCCAGCTTGGTCCGTCCGTCGAACATGGTGATCAGCACGCCGCGAATGATCAGCTCGGGGTTGAGCCCTTCCTTGATGCGGCGAACGATCGCGACCAGCTGGCTCAAGCCTTCGAGCGCATAGTATTCCGCCTGCACCGGGATGATGATCTCGTTCGCGGCGGTCAGCGCGTTGATCGTCAGCAGCCCGAGCGACGGGGGGCAGTCGATCAGGATCTCGTCGTACTGAGCGAGCACCGGCGCAAGCGCGACCTTGAGCCGGCCCTCGCGCTGGAGCGTCGACACGAGCTCGACCTCGGCACCCGCCAGGTTGAGCGTGGCAGGGACGATCGAGAGGTTCTCGACCTCGGTCCCGCGCGTGACCTCGGCGATCGATGCGTGCTGGAGCAGCACGTTGTAGATGTCGCGCTCGACCGCTCGCTTGTCGACCCCAACCCCGGTCGTCGTATTGCCCTGCGGGTCGATGTCGACGATGAGGACACGCCGGCCCAGCAGCGCCAGGGACGCGCCCAAGTTGACGGCGGTCGTGGACTTGCCGACGCCGCCCTTCTGGTTGACGATCGCGATGACGTTCGCCGTCGCCGTTTCACGTGGAACTGCCGCGGACAAAGAACCTCGACCTACGCTGACGCAGAGAAATGCTCGTCGATATAGCGCTCAGCGCGCTCGACGAGCGAGCCCGCCACGTTCCGAGACGGGTCGTCGGTGACCTCCTCGAACAGCGCCTGCAGCACCTCTCCGACCCGCCGATCCCCGCGAAATCCTGACCCGGCCAGCCCTTTGCGCTCGAACAGTGCGATCACGTCCGTGCCGGTCAGCGCCAGATCCCGCACGGTGAGGGCGGGCCGCTCGGCGATCACCGCCGCGATCCGGGCTTCGAAGCGCTCGTTGCTGTCGTCCCGCTTGGGCATCCCCGAGCCGCGGATGTCCGCCCAGCGCAGCGCGAAGAGCCGGGCGACGTGCTCCGTGCCGATCCGGCGTACGAACCTCCGCAGCGTCTTGTCCTGCGCCTCGGGGTCGGCCGAGTACATGTGGTGCCGCACCAGGTGCGCGACCGTCTCGACCGTCTCGTTCGGCAGCCGCAGGCGCGCGAGCATCGCCGGCAGCATGTCGGCCCCGACATGCTCGTGCTGGTAGAACGTGTTCCCGCGCCCGTCCGGCCGCGGTGCCGCGGTGCGCGGCTTCCCCACGTCGTGCAGCAGCGCCGCGATCCGCAGCGTGACGTCGTCCGCAGGCGCCGCATCGACCGTGGCGAGGTTGTGCCGGTAGACGTCGTACGCGTGCCAGTCGTTCTGATCGACCCCGATCCCCTCTGCAAGCTCCGGCCAGACTCGCTCCAGCAGCCCGGTCACCCTTAGAATCTCGATCCCGACCGACGGCGCGGGCGCGCCCATCAGCTTGAGCATCTCCTCGCCGACCCGCTCGGCCGACACGGATCCGACGAGTTCTGCCGATGCCGCCATCGCCGCCGCAGCCCGCTCGGTCAGCGCGTACCCGAACCGCGCCGAGAACTGCGCCGCCCGCAGCATGCGCAGCGGGTCCTCCACGAATGTCGCCTCATCGACGATGTCGATCCGCGCCGCCCGGATGTCCTCGACCCCGCCGTACGGGTCTACGACGACATCGTCACGCAGCCGCCGCGCGATCATGTTCATCCGGAAGTCACGCCGGCGCAGATCGTCCTCGAGCGGAATCTCGGGCCCGGCCTCGACCGCGAAGTCCTTGTGGCCAACGCCGGTCGACTTCTCGCGCCGCGGCAGCGCGATGTCCGCCTCGCCGACGGCGTGCCGGAACTTCAGCACCGCGAAGGAGGCACCGACCACATCGACCCGGCCGACCCGTTCCAGCGCAGCGAGCAGTTCATCCAGCGGAAGGCCGGTGACGACGTAGTCCAGGTCCTTGGGCGGGCGGGGGATGCCGTCGAGCCGGGTGCGGAACTCGTCCCGGACGCGGCCGCCGACGGCGTAGACTTCGGCGGTGGGGAGGGCGGCGGTCAGGACGGCGTCGAGGGGGTGACTAGGCACGGGATCCTCATTGTAGCCTGTCGGGAGATCTGTGTCGCTGGGACCGGGTGAGGGCGGGCACGGTGCGGCCCAGGGACGCTCCCTACGCGCGTCGTGCGCTCCGGTCGCTGCGTGCTCCGGCGCTCCCGCCCATCCTGGGCTCCGCGCCTCCGCAAGCCCCTGGGCCGCACCGTGCCCGCCCTCACCCTCCGTCGGGGATAATGTTTCACGCTGAACCTTTGTATAGCAGAGTAGTTGCGCGCTCTTGCCAACGAGCTTGGCAAGCGGCATGTTTAGCGTGAAACGCGTTGCGCGGCTATAGCCTCGTGTACCGGGTGCAGACCAAGCATCCTACGTTAGGCAGAGCGGCCGCTTCGCCGGAACGCCATTCTTCCGCGGAAACCGAAAACTAGTCGGTCCACGCTTCTCCAGGATGACGAGCCGGCGCTCGCCCCCGAGCGGGCGCTCCTCGACCAGATCCGCTCCCAGCACGAGGGCCGCGTCCGCCACGGCGTTGCGCTCGCGCTCGTCGAGCGAGCCGCGTTGCAGTAGTGCTCGGCCGCCAATCGCGAGGAACGGCACGGTCAGTTCCGCCACCGTCGGGGCGCTCGACACCGCGCGGGCCGTGGCGGTTTGGAAGGCTTCGCGGTAGGACGGATTGCGGGCCGCGTCTTCAGCGCGCGCGGCGACGGCTTCCCCGTCCAGGCCTAGGGCGGCAAGGGCGGAGGTGAGGAAGGTCGCGCGCTTCTTGATCGGCTCGAGGAGGACGACGCGGGCGCCCGTGGCGAGCGCCAGGGGAATGCCGGGGACGCCGTTGCCGGAGCCGACGTCGATCAGGGGGCCGGTGACGTCGTTCCGGAGGGTCAGCGCGTCGAGGAGGTGTTCCGCGAAGGCAGTGCCGTCCTTGGCACCGGTCAGGTTGAGCCGGCGGTTTGCGTCGAGCACCAGGGCGGCGTAGACGGCGAGCTGTGCGGCGAGGGATTCTTCCACGCCGGCGGCGATCAGGACGGCGAACGCCGCCGGTTCGGGAAGCGGCGTTACCCGGCTCACGCCGAGGCTGAGGCGGCGGTGCGCTGGCGGTGGAGGTGGACGCTCACCAGGGCCAGGTCCGTCTGGGTCAGGCCGGGGATGCGGGCGGCGGCGCCCAGCGTGCGGGGGCGGGTGCGGGTCAGCTTTTCGCGGGCTTCGAGCGAGAGGGCGCGAATCGTGCCGTAGTCGAGATCGGCGGGGAGCGTTACGGCCTCGTCGCGGGCAGCCCGGTCGATCGCGGTCTGCTGGCGGCCGATGTAGCCGGCCATCTTGAGCTCGATCTCGACCCGGGCGGCGATCTCCGGATCGGTGCCGGGCGGGAAGCGGTCGACCAGGTCGGCCACGGTCAAGTCCGGGCGGCGCAGCGCGTCGGCGAGCGTCGCGCCCTGGGGCAGGCGGGCGGACGGACCGATCAGGATCGCGCCGAGGCGGGTCTTCTCGGCGGCACGGTGGGCCGTGGCCAGAGCTTCGCGGCGGGCGGTGAAGGTGGCCCAGGCCTCGTCGTCGATCAGGCCGAGGTCGCGGCCGACGGGGGTCAGGCGCTGGTCGGCGTTGTCGTGGCGCAGGACGATGCGGTGCTCGGCGCGCGAGGTCAGCATGCGGTACGGCTCGTCGACGCCGCGGGTGACCAGGTCGTCGATCAGCACGCCGATGTAGGAGGTCTCGCGGCCCAGCCGGAGCGGCTCGCGGCCGTGGGCGCGGCGCGCGGCGTTGATGCCGGCGACCAGGCCCTGCGCGGCGGCCTCTTCGTAGCCGCTGGTGCCGTTGAGCTGGCCGCAGTGGAAGAGGCCGGCGACCCGGCGCGTCTCCAGCGACGAATCGAGCTCGGTCGGCTGGACGAAGTCGTACTCGACGGCGTAGCCGGCGCGCAGCATCCGCACCGCGGCGAAGCCGGGGAGGGTGCGCAGCATGGCGAGCTGGACGTCGGCCGGGAGCGACGTCGAGAAGCCGCCGACGTAGAACGAGGGCTCGTCCCAGCCCTCGGGCTCGACGAAGATCTGGTGGGTCGGGTTGTGGGCGAACTTGACGACCTTGTCCTCGATCGAGGGACAGTAGCGCGGGCCGATGCCGCGGATCAGGTCGAGGCCGTAGAGCGGCGAGCGGTGCAGGTTCTCCCGGACGAGACGATGTGTCTCGTCGTTGGTATCGACGATCCAGCAGGGCAGCTGCGGGCCCGGCAAATGCGCGCGGGCTGGCGTAGGAGAAGGTCAGCGGGACGGCGCTCGGGCGCTGCTCGGCCATCGCGCTCAGGTCGAGGCTGGTCTTGTCGAC
This sequence comes from Vulcanimicrobiota bacterium, assembly GCA_963784655.1. GTDB lineage: Bacteria > Vulcanimicrobiota > Vulcanimicrobiia > Vulcanimicrobiales > Vulcanimicrobiaceae > Vulcanimicrobium. The sequence goes on along the minus strand of CAWASO010000016.1, from coordinate 3,688 downwards.
GCGCGGCGGGGTGCCGGTCTTGAGCCGGCCGAGCGGGAAGCCCAACCGGGCCAGCGCGGCGGAGAGCCCGAGCGCCGGGGCTTCGCCGAAGCGGCCTTCGGCCCGAACCTCGTCGCCGCGGAAGGTCTTGCCGCCCAAGAACGTGCCCGTCGCGAGCACGACGCTGGGCGCGCGCAGGGTGCGGCCGTCGGCCAGGACCACGCCGCGCACCGCGCCGGCGCTCACGACGAGGTCTTCGGCCATGCCGGCGACGACGGTCAGGTTCGGCTGCGCCGCGAGCGTCTCGCCGACGGCGCGCACGTAGCCCGGCTTGTCGGCCAGCGCGCGCAGGGCACGGACCGAGGGGCCCTTGGACTCGTTGAGCACCCGCGCGTGGAGCGAGACGCGGTCGGTGATGCGGGCCATCGCGCCACCCAGCGCGTCGATCTCGCGCACGAGCTGACCTTTCGCGCTGCCGCCGATCGACGGGTTGCAGGCCAGCGTCCCGATGCGGGCGGGGTCGCCGGTCACCAGCAGCGTGGGCGCGCCGAGCCGGGCCGCGGCCAGCGCGGCTTCGACCCCGGCGTGGCCGCCTCCGACGACGATCACGGCGGCGTCGTCGTTGCGCGAGTCGATGGTCTTCACGGTTGGGTGAAGCGCTTCGCCGCGCACGGGGGCTTCGCCGCCCGCGGAGCGTTTCGCGGCTGGACCGGGTTCGAGCTGGTACCCATGGCCGATCCCGCCCGCCGCCTGCGCACCAATGCCGAGGGCGCGCTCTACGTCGACGCCTCGTGCATCGACTGCGACGCTTGCCGCCAGCTCGCGCCCGCGACCTTCGCCGAGCGGGGCGCGTTCTCAGCCGTCGCGGTGCAGCCGCGCGGCGAGGCGGAGCTCGGCCGCCGCGCTGCGCGCGCTGGTGGCCTGTCCGGTCGGCGCGATCGGCGACGCCGCGCACCGCCCGGTGGCGCCGGCGGTCGCCGCGTTCCCGCTGCGCATCGACGGGCCGGTGTCGTATCTCGGCTTCAACGCGCGCGAGTCGTACGGCGCGAACGCGTACCTGCTCGAGCACCCGCGCGGCAACTGGATGATCGACGCACCGCGCTGGAACGCCGCGCTCGCGCGCGCGATCGAGGCGCGCGGCGGGGTGCGCTACGTGTTTCTCACCCACCGCGACGACGTCGCCGACGCGGCGCGCTATGCCGCCAGCTTCGGCGCGCGGCGCATCATCCACGCGCGCGACAAGAGCGCGCAGCCCGACGCGGAGATCGTCGTCGACGGCGACGAGCCGACCGCGTTCGGCGACGTGACGGTGATCCCGACGCCCGGCCACACGCGCGGCCACTGCGTGCTGCACCACGGTGCGTATCTGTTCAGCGGCGACCACATCGCTTGGGATCGCGGGCGGCAGCGATTGAGCGCGCATCGCGACGTGTGCTGGTACGATTGGACGACGCAATTGCGCTCGGTCGCGAAGCTGATCGCGTACGACTTCACCTGGGTTCTGCCCGGCCACGGCGAGCGCGTCCACCTCGCTGCCGCGACGATGCGCGCGGAGCTCGAACGCGCTCGTCGCACGCGGCTGACGGCGCGGCTGGGACTCACCGCGCGCAGTCAACGGCTGTCGTCGTCGATCTCCTCGACACGATAGCCCCAATCGCTCATGAACCGCGGCCGGTAGAACCAATCGAGCCAGGCCGGCGCCGCATCGAGCAGGTTCAGCAGGTGCGCTACGAACGCCGTTGCGGCGAGGAGCGTCCACAAGATCACGAACCAGTTGCCGCCGTCACGCGGGATCACCTGTGTTATCCCGATGAAGACGAAGATCGCGGACAGCACCACCACGAACGCGGATGCCATCCGGGTCGGCCGTATCCGATAGCGTTTCCCGTCCGTTCCCCTCATCGATGTTCTCCCTGCAATGTGTCGCCGGATGCGAGGCGCACGTATAGCGCGGCGTCGTCGTAGCCGTGCGGGGCGCGCAGCCGTTCGCGCAGCGTCGCTTCGAAAGCGAAGCCGGCGCGCTCGGCGACCGCGCGGCTGGGCGCGTTGCCGACCGCCGCGAGGATCTCGAGCCGGTGCAGCGCGTAGTCGCCGAACGCGTACGCGGCGACGGCTTCGACCGCGCGCGTCATGATGCCGCGGCCGCCGAAGCGCGACGAGAGCCAGTAGCCGAGCGCGCCGACGGCGTGCATGCGGAGCACGCTGTGCAGGCCGACCGCGCCGGCGAACGTGCCGCGGACGCGAATCCCGAACTCCTCGCCCACGCCGTTGGCGCGCCGCTCGCGCAGGGTCGCGATGAACGCGCCGACGTTCTCGGGGTCGGGGCGGTCCTTCGCCCACACGAACCAGCGCGCCAAGCGCTCGCAGTCGGCCGCGGCCGCGGCCGCGTACTCTACGGCGTCGGAGGCTCCGAGCGGCGCCAGCGTGATGCCGTCGGCGAGCGTGATCCGCATTGCGCTCCGCTGCGCGCAGCCGCCTCGCCGCCCCTGCGCCGCTAGTTGAAGATGTCGATTCCGCCGGCCGAGGTCGCGGTCGGCGGGACGGGGACGAACACGTTGCCGGTGGTCGAGTCCACCGCCACGGAGTGCGCGCCCGAGCCGGTCGGCAGGTTTTGCAAGAACGTCAGCGTCGTCCCGTCGATGACGCCCAGCACCGGCGTGTACGGACCGCTCGCGCTCGCGACGCCGTTCGCGGTCCAGTGCCGGGCCGCTTCGTAGAAGCGGCGCTTCCCGGGGTCGTACGCCACTTGATCGGCACCGCCGACCTCGGTCAGCACCTTGACGACCGCACCCGTCGTCGCGTTCAGGAACAGCGTCACCACCGGCGCGCCGGCCGGCGGGTCGCAGCCGATCATGAGCGTCTCGCCCGCGCCGAGCGCCATTCCCGTCGGGTTGCACTGGTTGGGCAGCGCGTAGCGGGCGGAGATCGCCGGGGTGCCGGCGACCACGCTCGCCGCCGCGATGACGTCCAGCTCGCCGAACGGGTTGGCGGTGGTGCCGTCGTTGTTGACCAAGAAGTTCTTGGTGGTGGGATCGTATACGCACGCTTCGAGTCCGGCCGAGCCCGCGAACGGCAGCTTGGCCAGCACCGCGTTCGACTTGCCCGAGATCCAGGTGACGAACGGCGTCGGATCGTTCGGGTTGGCGAACATGACGATGCCGTCGTCGCCGTCGAAGCAGCCTTCGTCGGTGCGAAAGCCGCTCGTGGTGATCGGGATCGTCGTCACGGTGGTCTGATTGGCGACGTCGACGACCTTCACCGAGTTCACGTCGCCCACGTAGACGGTGCTCGTCCCGTGGATCGCGACCACGCCGTCCGGGCCCGAAATGCCGGTCGAGGCCTGGTTGCCCGCGTACGCGCCCTTGATCTGCGTGACGAGCGCGCCGGTATCGGCATTGAGCACGTCGAGCGCGACGTTCGTGCGGTCGGCCAGGTAGTACCGCCGCGTCTGCGGGTCCACCTCGCCGATGTCGTAGACGAAGCTGCCGCCGGTCGTCAGGCCCGGCAGCGCCGTCGTCGACTTGAGGGTGGTCTGCGCGTTGCCCGGCGGCGCGGGGACCGAGGACGACCCGTTACAGGCCGCGAGGCCCAGTGCGAACGCGACGACCAGATACCGCAGTCTCATGCCGAACCTCCAGCGCGTGGCGGGGTTGGTCGTCTCGTTCCCTAGCGGCAGACGGCCCAACCGCGCTTACGGGCCGGTAGCCGG
>CAWASO010000015.1:0-249424 GCA_963784655.1 Vulcanimicrobiota bacterium | reverse complement strand
CGCGCGGCACGGCCTGCGGGTCCACCTGTCGCGCTACGTCGTGGCCAACGTCGTGGCCGAGCCGAGCCTGGGTGCGCTCTGGCAGCATGAAGTCCGCTGGGCCCGGACGCACCGCACGCTGCGTCCCGGCGGGTATGCCTGCCTGCGTCGACCTATCCCGTTCCGCTAGCGCTGCTGTATCTCGCAGCCGCGCGCGGCGGCCGCCGCCGCCCGCTAGCCGTGCTTGCGACCGCGCTCGCGCTGCGGTTCGCCCTACGCCGCGCGGCCGGCGGCGCATTCGGGGCGCGGCCGGTAGGCTCACCGTGGCTGGTGCCGTTGCGCGACGCGCTGGGATAGGCCGTCTGGGCTGCCGCCTACCGCTCGCGCGGCGTGGGGTGGCGCGGCGAGGCGTTCACCGTCACGGCCGACGGTACGCTGAGCAAGCGCCGATGACGATCTTCGTCCCGCGCGGAGCGGCAGGCGGCGGCCCTTCGTCGCGCGCGGTCGCCGCCTCGCGGCGTCGCCGTCTCGGGGGGACGGGCGGCGGCCGGCGCACCGCAGCCATTCCAGCCCGGTGAGGTCGCGGTGGTGCTCGGTCTTTGCGGCGCCTTGCCGAGCGCCGCGTGGGCGATGGTGTCGTCTACCGCGCCGTCGCGGCCGGCGAGACCAGGCGCGAGGCGATCTCGCCGGCAGTTGATGCGGCGTTCTCCGAAACGCTCGCCGAGCGGCTGCTCGCGCTGGCGGTTCCAACCTTTTCGGTAACGGCGTGCAGATGGACCACGTCGTCACGACGCGCGCCGAGCGCCGCACGCTGGCCGAGCGATACGACGCCGACGTCGTCGACATGGAAGGCGCTCACCTGGCGGCCGCGCTCGCCGCGCAGGGCGTGCGGTTCGCGATGGTGCGGGTCGTGAGCGACGATGCCTCGCGCGACCTGCCGGCGCTCCAAGGCGCCATCCGGGCCGACGGGCGAGTCGACGGCGCGCGCATCGCGCTTGCCTTCGCGCGCTCGCCCTGGGGTGCGTTCCGTTTCGCGCGCGACGTTCGCACCGCGCTCGCCCGCTTGACGGCCGTCGCCCGCGCGCTCGCCGGTTAGGCCACCGCCGGACGCGCCCTAGCGGCCCGCTCGAAGTCGCGGCCCTTCCACGTTCCGCCGCTTCCGCGCGCGTGCCGGCGGGCCGAGTCGATCGTCATCGCGGTGTACAAGCTCGCGGCGACCGGCAGCGCGAGCGCCTGCGCGCGCGGCACACCGTACAGCCGGAGTGTCGGCGCGTACGCGAGCGCCATCGAGCCCCAGGCGATGGCGCCGGGCAGCGCGACGTCGCCGCGCCGCCCCAGCGCACCGCCGATCACGGCTAGCGGCGGCACGACGTACAGCAACGTCATCCCGGCGACCGTTCCGGCCAACAGCGCCGGTGAGTGCCGGAGCTGCGTGTAGGCGCTGCGCGCGACCATCGCCCAGATCGCGTCGAGCGAGTCGTACGGCCGCACGCTGCGCGAGGTCGTCGCCAGCCCCAGCCACAGCCCGCCGCCGCTGCCTTTCACCGCGGCGGCGAGCGCGCAGTCGTCGATCAGCTCGCCGGCGATGCGCTCCACGCCGCCGATCCGCACGAGCGCGCCGTCGGCCAGCAGCACGCAGCCGCCGGCCGCGCCCGCCGTCGCGCGGCGGTCGTCGCTGACCCACGCGAACGGGTAGAGCAGCCGGAAAAAGAACACGAAGGCCGGGATCAGCAGCCGCTCCCAGCTCGAGCGGCAGTGCAGCGCCACCATCAGCGACACGAGGTCGCGCCGCTCGCCCCGCGCGGTTGCGACCAGCCGCGCGAGCGTGTCGGGCGCGTGTTCCACATCGGCATCGGAGAACCACCAGTACGCCGGGCGCGAACCGCTCGCGCCCGCCGCCGCGACGCCCTCCGCGAGCGCCCAGACTTTGCCGGTCCAACCTGCCGGCCGCGGCCGCGCCTCCACCACCCGCGCCCGCTCGGCCGCCCCCGAGTCCGCGATCGCCGCGCGCGCCACCGCGCCGGTGCCGTCGGTACTGCCGTCATCGACGACGGTCACGGCGAAACGCCCCGCGTAGTCCTGCGCGATCAGCGCGCGCAGCGTCCGCGCGATCACGTCGGCCTCGTCGCGCGCCGGGACCACCGCGTGCACCTCGGGCGGCGTGTCGCGCGCGTCCCCCGCGCCGGGCCGGCGAAGGCCGTCCGCGCTCGCGTCCCAAAACCGACCGCGAACGACGATCAGCCCCAGCCACGCCGCCGCGCCCAGCCACGCCGCGGCTCGCAGAATCGAGAATGCCGACACAGCCCGAATCCCGTGCGCTCGTCCCCTCACCGGCACCTCTTCTGCGAGCCGGAATCGAGCGCGCCGTCGAAGCGCTGTTCGGGCTCCAGCAGCCGGCCGGGTACTGGTGGGCGGAGCTGGAGTCCAACGTCACGATCACCGCCGAGGTGCTGCTTCTGCACCACGTCTGGGGCACGTTCGAGCGCGTGCCGCGCGCGGCGGCCGAGCGTTATTTTCGCGCGCAGCAGCGCGCGCACGGCGGCTGGGAGCTGGCCTACGACGACGGCGGCGAGCTGAGCGTCAGCATCGAGGCCTACCTGGCGCTGCGGCTGCTCGGCGTCCCCGCCGACGATCCGGCGCTGGTCCGCGGGCGGGCGTTCGTGCTCGCCCGCGGCGGCATCAGCCGCGCGCGCATCTTCACCAAGCTGCACCTGGCGCTGATCGGCGCCTACGACTGGGCCGGGCTGCCGGCGCTGCCGCCGTGGCTGATGCTGCTGCCCGAACGCGGCCCGTTCTCGATCTACGACCTGTCGAGCTGGCCCGCGGCAGCACCGTCCCGCTGATCCTGCTCTTCGACCGCAAGCCGGTCTACGGCCCCCCACTCCAACTCGACGAGCTGTACGCCGAAGGGCGCGCGAACGCGCGCTTCGCGCTGCCGGCCGCGCGCGATCCGGTCGAGCGCTTCTTCAACGGCGTCGACGCGGTGCTGAAGTGGAGCGAGCGCACGGGCGCGGTCCCGTTTCGGGCGGCCGGGCTGCGGCGCGCCGAGCGCTGGACGCTCGAGCGCCAAGAACCGAGCGGCGACTGGGGCGGCATCATTCCGGCGATGCTCAACGCCATGCTGGCGCTGCGCGCGCTCGGCTACGACGCCGCCGACCCCGTCGTCGCACGCGGCTTCGCGGCCATCGACGGCTTCACCATCACCGGCGACGGCGCGTACCGGGTGCAGCCCTGCATCTCGCCGGTCTGGGACACCGGATTGGCGGTGCGGGCGCTGGCCGACGCGGGTGTGCGCCGCGCCGACCCGCGCCTGGTGCGGGCCGCGACCTGGCTGCTCGACCAGCAGATCGTCGCGCGCTACGGCGACTGGGCGGTGAAGAACCGCACCGGCGCGCCCGGCGGCTGGGCCTTCGAGTTCCAGAACAGCTGGTATCCCGACGTCGACGACACCGCGGTCGTGGCGATGGCGCTGGCGGCGGTCGAGCATCCGGAGCCGGATCGCGTGCGCGCCGCGCTCGCCCGCGCGGCCGGCTGGGTCGCGAGCATGCAGTGCAAGACCGGCGGCTGGGCGGCCTTCGACGCCGACAACGACAAGGCGTGGCTCAACCGCATTCCCTACGGCGATCTGAAGGCGATGATCGATCCCGGCACCGCCGACGTCACCGCGCGCGTGCTCGAGATGGTCGCTCGCTGCGGGCTGCGCGACTTCGCCGAGGAGCGCTGCGCGCGCGGGCTCGCTTTCTTACTGCGCGAGCAAGAGCGTGACGGCGCGTGGTTCGGGCGCTGGGGCGTGAATTACGTCTACGGCACGAGCGGCGCGCTGGCCGCGCTCGGCCCCACGCGGCTCGGCGAGCGGCCGGTCGACGAAGCGGTCGTGCGCGGCGCGGTCTGGCTGAAGAGCGTGCAGAACGCCGACGGCGGCTGGGGCGAGACGACCGCCAGCTACCGCGACCCCGCCCTGCGAGGGCGAGGGCCCAGCACCGCGAGCCAAACCGCCTGGGCGCTGATCGGCCTGCTGGCGTGCGCGGAACGCCTTGCGCCGATCGCCGCCGCGTTCGTGCCCGCCGTCGAACGCGGCGTCGGGTTCTTGCTGCGCACGCAGCGCGCCGACGGAAGCTGGGACGAGCCGCAGTTCACCGGCACCGGCTTTCCGGCCCACTTCTACTTGAACTACCACCAGTACCGGCTGCACTTTCCGCTCGCTGCGCTCGGCCGCTACGCCTCGTTCGTGCGACTCGCTAGCCTGCTTCCACCGAGGTGCGACAAGGGCACCGGTGCGGGCGCTCGAAGGTGTTCGCGGTGGTCGATCGAGTCGTCATTGCGAGCGACGCGGACCGCGCGTCCCGACTGATCCTTCCGCGCGTCTCGCGCACGTTCGCGCTGGGCATCAAGCTGCTGCCCGCTCGGCTCGAAGCGCCGGTTCGCCTGGGCTACCTGCTGTGCCGAATCGCCGACACGGTCGAAGACGATCTGGCCCTCTCTCCCGAGCGCAAAGCCGAGCTGTTCGACGCCTTTCTGGCCGGTTTGGACGACGAGCGCCAAAGCGACGCGTTCGGTGCGTGCGCGCGCGAACTGAGCGCGAGCGACGACTACCGCGAGCTGGTCGCGCTCAGCGCGAGCGTCTTCGCCATGTACCGCCTGCTCGACGCGCGCTCGCGGGCGATCCTGCGGGCCTGGGTCCGCGAGATGATCGGCGGCATGCGCCGCTTCGTGCTGCGCCACCGGGGCGGCATTCGGATCGGCTCGCTCGCCGAGTTCCACGAGTACTGCTACTACGTCGCGGGCACCGTCGGCCATCTCCTGAGCGAGCTGTGGCAGGCCCACTCCGGGCTGATCGGGCCGCGCACGTTCGCCCGCTTGGAAGCCGACTGCGAAGCCTTCGGCGAGGCGCTGCAGACGATCAACATCCTCAAGGACGTCGCCTGGGACGCCGAGCGCGAGAACGCGATCTACATCCCGGCCGACCTGCTGGCCGCCGCCGGCAGCGGCCACGACGCGCTCCTGCGCCACGAGCGGCGGGCGGCTAGCCACGACGCGCTCGCGCCGCTGCTGCGGCTGGCCCAGGACGATCTCGAGCGCGCCGTGCGCTACATCGAGGCGCTGCCCGCGGCGGCGCTGCGCATCCGGCTGTTCTGCGTGCTCCCGGTGCTCTTCGCGGTCGCGACCATGCGCGAGCTGGAGCGCAGCGACGCGATGCTCGTTCCGGGCGGCAGCGTGAAGATCGCCCGCGCCGAGGTGCAGGCGCTGGTCGTCGCCGCCTCCGGCTCGACGCTGACCAACGCCTCGCTGCGCTGGCTGGTGGAGCGGGTGCGCAAGCGCCCGTTCGTGTTCCGCCCCGCCCGCAGCGCGTAGCGGCGGTGCGAACCGCCTTCGTCACCGGCGCCTCGGGCTTCATCGGGGCCAACCTGGTGCGCGCGCTGCTCGCCGCGGGCTGGCGGGTGCGCGGGCTGGTGCGCGGCGCGGCGCCCTCGCTCGCCGGGCTCGATCTCGAGTTGGTCCGCGGCGAGCTGTTCGCGCCCGAGCTGGGCGCGGCGATGCGCGGCTGCGACGCGGTGTTCCACCTCGCGGCCACGTACAGCCTGTGGCGGCGCGACCGGGCCGCCGTGATGCGCGCCAACGTCGCCGGCACGCGCAGCGTTCTGGCGGCCGCGCGCGCGGCCGGCGTGCCGCGCGCGGTCCACACCAGCTCGGTCGCGGCCATCGGCGTGCGCGCCGACGGCCGGCCGGCCGACGAGACGCACCAGAGCCCGCCGCACGACCTGATCGGCGCCTACAAGCGCTCGAAGTACCTCGCCGAGCGGGAAGCGCGCGCCGCGTTCGAGGCCGGTCAGGACGTGGTGATCGTCAACCCCACCACGCCGGTCGGCCCGTGGGACGCCAAGCCGACGCCGACCGGCGAGATCGTGGTGCGCTTCTTGCGCGGCCGGATGCCGGCTTACGTCGACACCGGCTTGAACCTGGTCGACGTGCGCGACGTCGCGGCCGGGCACATCGCGGCGTACGAGCGCGGCGTCGCCGGCGAGCGCTACATCTTGGGCAACGAGAACCTCAGCTTGCGCGAGCTGCTCGCCCGCTTGGCGGCGATCACCGGCTCGCCTGCTCCCTCGCTGCGCCTGCCGCGCGCGATTCCGCTCGCGTACGCGGCCGTCGGCGAGCTCGTGCTGGCCCCGCTGGGCATTCGGCCCGACGTTTCGCTCGACAGCGTCCGCATGGCGAAGCAGCGGATGTACTACGACAGCGCGAAAGCGGTCCGGCAGCTCGGCCTGCCGCGGAGCTCCGTAACCGAAGCGCTGGCGAGTGCGGTCTGGTGGTTTCGAGAGCACGGTTACGCGGTCGCCGGGCGGCCGGTTTCGGAGGACGGATGGCGATCTCGCTCAAGCAGGCGGTGAAGGTCGGGGCGTACGTTGTGCGCCAGCGGCTCGCCGGGCGCAAGCGCTACCCGCTCGTACTGATGCTCGAGCCGCTCTTCCGCTGCAACCTCGCTTGCGGCGGCTGCGGCAAGATCCAGCACCCGGTCGACCTGCTGCGCCGCCACCTCTCGCCCGAGCAGTGCTTCGCCGCGGTCGAGGAGTGCGGCGCGCCGGTCGTCTCGATTCCCGGCGGCGAGCCGCTGCTGCACCCGCAGATCGGGGAGATCGTCGCGGGCCTGGTCGCGCGCAAGAAGTTCGTGTACCTGTGCACCAACGCGATCCGCTTGGAGCAGAGCCTGGACAAGTTCACGCCGTCGGACTACCTGTCGTTCAGCGTGCACCTCGACGGCCCGCGCGAAGTGCACGACCACGCGGTCGGGCGGCCGGGCATCTTCGACGTCGCGGTCAGCGCGATCAAGGCCGCCAAGGCGCGCGGCTTCCGGGTCACCACCAACACCACGATCTTCGACGGCGCCGATCCCACGACGTTTCAGGGCTTCTTCGACTTCCTGACCGACGAGCTGCGGGTCGACGGCATGATGATCTCGCCCGGCTACCGCTACGAGAAGGCGCCCGACCAGGAGCACTTCCTGGCCAAGGAGCAGACGCGGCAGCTCTTCCGCGAGATCTTCGCGCCCATGAAGGCCGGCACGAAGCACTGGGAATTCAACGCCAGCCCCTTCTTCCTCGACTTCCTGACCGGCGAGAAAGAGTACGACTGCACGCCCTGGGGCATGCCGTCGTACAGCCTGCTGGGCTGGCAGAAACCGTGCTACCTGCTGGGCGAGGGCTACGCGAGCTCGTACCAGGAGCTGCTCGACACGACGCCCTGGGAGAACTACGGCCACGCCAGCGGCAACCCCAAGTGCGCGGACTGCATGGTGCACTCGGGCTTCGAGGCCTCGGCCGCGGCCGACATGATGCGCCCCGCCAACCTGCTCACCTCGATCAAGTCGGTTCTCGCCAAGTAGCGCGTACCGACGACTCGTGCTGACCCATGACGCGACCGCCTGCTTCGAAACCTATCTCGAAGCCGCGGTCGAGCGCATCGCCGGCGATCCCGCCAACCACCGCCTGATCCGGCGCCACTTCGCCTTCGACGAGCCCGGCGCGCAGCGCGGCAAGCGCTTGCGCCCGCGCATCCTGATCGCCGCCGCCCGGGCCGAGGGCGCGCCGGCCGAGCGCGCGTTCGCGCCCGCCGCGGCGGTCGAGCTGCTGCACAACTTCTCGCTCGTCCACGACGACATCGAGGACGGCGACGAGCTGCGCCACGGCCGCCCCGCGCTGTGGGCCGCGCACGGCATCCCGGCCGCGCTCTCGGCCGGCGACGCGATGTGCGCGCTGGCGCACCTGACGCTGCTGGCCCAGACGCCGCGCCCGGCCGCGGAGGTGGCCGCGATGGCACGCTGCCTGCACCGCGCGCACCACGCGCTGTGCCGCGGCCAGTCGTACGACATCGGCTTCGAGACCGCGCGCGCGGTGGCGTTCGGCGAGTACCTGACCATGATCGAAGGCAAGACCGCGGCCCTGTTCGGCGCGTCGTGCGAGCTGGGCGCACTCGCCGCCGGCGCGGCGCCGGAGCGGGCGCGGGCGTACGGCACGGTCGGCCGCGCGTACGGCCTGGCGTTCCAGGTGCGCGACGACGTGCTGGGCTCGTGGGGCGCGTTCGAGCAGACCGGCAAACCGGCCGGAGCCGACGTGCGCCGCCGCAAGTGGTCCTTCCCGGTCGCCTGGGCGATGGACGGTCCGCCCTCGCCCGACCGCGACGCCGTCGAGACCGCATACGCAGCCGGCGAGCCGCTCGACGACGCACGGGCCGACGCGGTGCTGGCCGCACTGGTCCGGCTGGGCGCGCAGGACGCCGCCGACGCGGCGTGCGCGGCGTATATTTCGCAAGCCAAGGAGATCGCCGCCGCGCACGCGCTCGACCGCGCGGGCGAGCTGGCCGCGCTCTTCGACGCGACCGCGCGCCGGACGGCTTAGGTCAAGCGCGCCGCCTCAGCGGTTTTGGTCTCGGCCGTCCGCTGTGCGGTGAGCCGGTCGATCGTGTCCGGCACGAAGCGCTCGGCGAAGCCCGCGATGAACGACCACACGACGATCAGCGCGAACGCTTTGCCGCTCTCGGGCGCGGTCTTGAAAAAGAACGCGTTGAAGTCGACCCCGGTCGGGCTCGCCGGCGGCAGGATGAACTTGGGGAAGAAATCGCCCGAGAGCACGCCCGAGGCGAAGATCAGGAACAGCAGCCCGGCGAAGAACGCGCCGACCAGCGGCGGGACGAGCAGGCTCTGGATGATCATGGTCCAGCCGCTCAGGCGGAACAGCAGCGGGTCGGCCTCGGGCAGCGCCTGCACGCGCTGGATCAGGCTGACCGTGCCGCCGATCGCGCCCGCGAAGATGGCGAGCTGGAAGATCCCGATCGCGGTCGGCGGCACGCGCCAGATCACGAAGCCGATCGCGACCAGACAGAGCAGTCCCAGCCCGACGCCGCCCAGCAGCAGCCGGTGGCGGATCGATTCGCTGGCGGGCGCGAGCGCGATCAGGTAGTACGTGCGCCGCAGCAAGTTGACCAGGTCCGCGCGCAGCACGTCAACGTTCGCGGTGGCCGGATCGGGCGGGACCGAGGCCAGATACTGCTGGTACGCCGACTCGCCCGCGACGTTGCGAAAACGCATCCGGCCCAGCCAAGCGGAGCGCCGCAGGTCGGGCTCGCTGCGCGCGGCCAGCGTCGCCATCTCCAGGCGGTACAGCCCTTCCCAGGTCGCGGGCACCGCCAGCGGCGTGACGAACGAGACGTTCTCCGCCTCGGAGTCGGCCCGCAACTGCTCGTAGTACGACCTGACGAACTCGGGCAGCTTCTCGTCTCCCGCGGTGCCTAGCTTCATCGCAGCCTCCTGCCCGCTGCGATTCCCGCCGCCGAGGCCTCGTCCCCTCGGCGACGCGAGCGCTCAGGCACGGCAACGGCTCACGGCATGCGGTGGTAGAGCCCGTCGAAGGCGACCTGCCAGGTCGCGCCGCCGTCGGTCGACGCGCGCCAGAGCTGGCGCACCGCGCCGTCGGGCCGTTTGGTCCAGACGATGCGGTCGATGCGCGTGCCCTTGGCGGTCGGCGTGCGGCCGGTCAGCGTCATCGCGCCGCCGCGGAAGCCGCCGTCGAGCAGCAGCAGCGTGCCGCCGTTGTCGACCCAGGTCTGGTGCCAGACCTTGCGCGCCGGATCGTACACGTTGAAGCTCGAGCCGTGCGAGCCTCCCGTACCGCTCCAGTGCTCCTGCAGCACGCAGCCGTCGTACTCGCGCGTGACGTCGTTCGTCCCGGCGAACTTGCCGTTGGGCGTCGTGACGCGCCAGCGCCCGAGCCAGAAATCGAACTGCCGGTTCTCGGGCGCGTTACAAGCCGTCAGCGCAAGGGCCAACACGAGATGCGTCATGCCCGCAGTCTACACCGAGCAAGCGGCCTTCGTCCTCAACGTTTCTCAACGCGCCTCGCTGGCGCTGCGCGCGACGCGCTCGCAGAGCGCGGTGAAGCGGCGGCTGGCGCGGGCGTCGTCGAAGAGCGGGTGCTCGGCGACGAACACGAGCCACGGGTCGCGCTCCGCGAGCGCCGTTTCGAGGATGCGCACGCACGTCTCGACGTCGCGCCGGCCGAGCGGCGGCAGCGCGCGGTTGAAAGCCGAGACGAACGTGCCGCGCGCCGCCATGTCGGCGAGCTGCTGCTCGAAGTCGCGCGCGACGTCGCCCAGGCCCGCGCGGTGCGCGGCGAACGCGCCCACGGCGAGGTTCATTTGCTCGCGCTCGGGGTTCTGGTCGGTGGTCAGCGTCTCGAGCGCGTCGCGGTAGTCGCCGGCCAGCGTCTGCGCGATGCCCAGGTAGTGCGTCGCGTGGCGGTACTCGGGCTCCAGATCGAGCACGAGCCGGAAGCGCGCCGTCGCGTCGCGGAACTCGCGCCCCCAGATCGCGCACGTACCGCGCGTCGTCAGCAGGTTGAGATCGTAGGGCGCCTCTTCCAGCGCCGCCTCGACATCCAGCAGCGCCTCGGCGCGCCGGCCGCGGACGTTGCGAAACCAAGCCCGGTAGACGCGCGCGGTGAGATAGCGTGGGTCGGCCGCGAGCGCGGCGTCGTAGCGCCGTTCCGCCTCGCCGTAGTCGCGCTCGTAGAACAGCGCCACGTCGCCCAGCACGGCGTGCGCCGAGGGCAGATCGGGCGCCAGCGCGAGCGCGGTCCGGGCCGCGTCGCGGGCCAGCGGAAAGCCGGGCTCGGGCGGGTCGAGCAGGTACTCGCAGCGCAGCAGGTAGGTGTCGGCCAGACCCGCCCAGGCCGGCGCATCGTCGCGGTCGCGCTCGAGCGCGCGCTCGAAGAACTCGCGCGCCCGCGCGTAGCCGGCGGCGCTGCGCTTCTCCCAGTGATACCAGCCGCGCAGGGTGAGCCGCTCGACCTCCGACTCGACCCGCCGCCGCGCGCTCGCGCTGCGGGTGCGCGCCACGAAGCGGTAGCCGCGCCCGGGCTCGGTGACTAGGAACGCCTGGCCCGGCGCGTGCGCCGCGAGCGCGCCGCGCAGCAGGAAGACTTGCTGGGCGAGGTTCTGCTCGGTGACGTCCTCGTCGGGCCAGGCTCGGCGAAGATCTCGCTCTTGGTCACCACCCGGCCGGGGTGGCGCACGAAGTGCTCGAGCAGCGCGAAGGTCTTGGGCCGCAGCGGCACGGGCACGCCGTGGCAGCCGAGCCGGCGCGCCGCGGCGTCCAGAGAAAACGGCCCGAACGTGAAGACGGGCGCGGATGTCTCCATCCGCGCCTCGTTCAGCACCGCATCGGCGCTTCCCGCGGCTACAGCTTCACCTGCAGCGACAGGAAGGCCGAGAACGGCGTCGTCAGCCCGCCCGGCGCGTAGCCGAACGGATCGCTCTGCAGCCGCGCGAGCGGCACGCCCGGCGTGCGCGCGTTGCCCAGGTACACGCCGCCCGCCGCGTACGGCGTGTTGCCGCCGTAGAAGCAGGCGCGGCTGCCGCCCTGCTCCCAGGCGTAGCCGTGGGTGAAGCAGTGCGTGTAGAGGTTGGCCAGGATCGCGGTCACGGTGACGCGGGGGCCGAGGTCCTTCGCGATCTGGGCCGACAGCGTGAGCGTGCTCGGCCCGCGGAAGTCGCCCAGGCCGTCGAACCGCCCGGTGTAGGGGTTGGGCCGGAAAACGAGGTTCCCGGCCGCGGCGCAGGCGACCGGATCGGGGCACGAGCCCGGCCCGCCGACCACCGCCGACGGATCGTAGCCGACCCACGTGAACGGGTTGCTGTAGCGGAATCCCGCGTCGTACTCCAGCGTCGGCACGAACCGCCAACCGTTGCGGCGCACCTGCACGAGCGCGGTCAGCACGGAGGGCACCTCGTACGACGACGCGCTGCCCGCCGCGAACAAGCCTTGCGACGCGGCCGGCGTGATCGTGTAGGGCGAGTAGTAGGCGCTGGGATCGAGTCCCGGCGAGCGGCGCACTGCCGTAGTACGGGTTGGCGATCGTACCCGCCGGGCACGCGCCGCCCGCGAGCGCCGCGCCGGCCGCCGTCGCGGTCGTGTAGCACGGCGAGCCGCCGCCCGCGGCGGTCAGCGCGTTGTAGCCCGGCACGAGCTGCTGGTTGATGAGGTCGATCAGGTTGAGGTTCGTGCCGGGGAAGTTGGTGTAGCGGATCTTGCTGTTGGTGTAGGCGAACGAGAGCTGCGCACTCACCCCGTCGCGGTTGAAGTCGCCGTAGCGGCCCAGCAGCTCGAAGCCGAACGCGCGCAGCGCGCCGACGTTGAGGCCCGAGGCGAAGTTGGTCGCCGGGTCGAGGAAGAACTGCTGGTTCTGGCGGTTGGTGTGGCGGTAGAACGGCGAGAACGTGAAGCTCAGCGGCGCGTTCGCGAAGCGCTTCTCGTAGGAGAGGTCGGCGTTGAGCGAGCGCTGCGCGGCCAGGTCGTGGCGCGGCGTGGTATAGCCGAACCCGAAGAACTTGCCCGCCAGGTAAGCCGGCACGTCGCCCGCGAGATTGTACTGCACGTAGGCCGAGTTGACCGGCTGCGAGTACGCGCCGGCCGAGAAGCGCAGCACGTCGTACGGCGAGAGCGAGAAGGTCCCGCCCAGCCGCGGTTCGAGCACGGTCGAGGCGACGTTGCCGGGATAGACGTTGCTCAAGTCGGTGTGCAATCGACCCGCGGCGCAGGCGTAGCCGCTCGCGGCGCTCGCCGTGGAGATCGCGCGCGTCGCCGGATCGTAGCAGTGCTCGCGGTTGAAGATCGCGAACTGCTCGCCGTTCGGGCCGCCGGCGAGCGCTTGCGGGCCGGTGTCGCTCAAGCCGTAGACGTAGCCGTTCCAGCGCAAGCCCAGGTCGAGCTTGAGCCGGTCGGAGACCTGCCACTGGTCGCTCAGCGAGAGCGCGCTGAACTTGGGCGTGACCGTGTTGAACGTCACGCTGCGCCCGGTCGCCGCCACCCGGTACGCCGCCCCGGCGGCCGCCGCGTCGCCGACGACCGGCGCCGGCACGCCGCCCGCCGCGGCGAGCGAAACCTGCGTGTAGCCGCCGGTCAAGCTCAGCCCGGCGTAGCAGTTCGTCAGCACGCCGCTCGCCGGATCGTAGCAGCGGCCGTCCGCGTCGAGCAGCTGCGCCCGGTACGATTTGCCGAGCATCGTGGTGTCGTTGGCGCGGGTGACGTTGGCGAAGGTGTACGACGCCGAGCCTTGCAGCAGGTGGCGCGCGGTGAGCTGGTCGGCGAACTCGAGCGCCGCGCCGCGGGTGTGCGTCTTGAGCTCGTAGTCAAAGTTGCCGACGACCGAGAACGGCAGGTACGCATAGGGCGGGTCGACCGTCGTCCAGCTCGAGAAGTTGGTGTAGCCGTAGAGCCGCAGGTACGCGCGCGAGCCGAAGTTCTTCTGGTATTGCGCCTTGAAGATTCCGTTGTCGTTGCCGATCGTGCCGCGCAAGTTGGGATCGATCACCGGGTTCCCCTGCGCGTCGACCGGTCCGCCGGTCGGCGTGTAGGGGTAGCGGTACACGCGCACGGCGGCGGGATCGAACGGCGCGAACAGCGGTGCGTCGACGACGTAGCCGTGCGGGTACGCGAACGGCCCGGGCCCGCCGGTGATGTCCGTCACCGCGGGGTTGGTGATCCCGCCGTAGTCGTTGAAGCTGTCGTAGGCCTGGAAGAACTGGCGCCCGATCTGCCCCAGGAACTGCACGTCGTCGCGCCCGCCGTCGCCGTTGCGGTGCGGGATGCCGAGGTGCAGGTTGAGCACCGATTCGCGGGTGCTGATGTTGGACTGGGCGCCCGCGGCGAACGGCACCCGCCGGATCGCGCCCGGCCCCGCGCCCGGCGCGGCGTACGCGGAAAAGAGCAGGTCGCCGATCCCGCCGCCGCCGTTGAACTGGTCGCCCACCCGCAAGGCCTGGTTCCAGCCGGTGGTCGCGACGTAGTACGAGATCGAGCGGTTCGGCGCGGCGCCCCCGTACTCGCCCCGCAGGTAGTGGTAGAACGACGGCGTGCCCAGCACGCCCTCGGCGCTTCCGGCGGCGGGATGGGTGCCGCTCTTGACGACCTGGTTGATGTAACCTGAGAGCCCTTCGCCCGCCGACGAGGCGGGGACGCCGCCGGTGTAGGCCTGCAGCTCCTGCTGGCCGGTGACGCCTTGCGTGTTCGAGACGTAGTTGTCGAACGCGCGGTTGACCGGGATGCCGTCGAACTCGAACCCGACCTGGTTGTAGTCGCCGCCGCGGATGAACGGCGCCGACGTGTTCTGGCCGTAGTTGGCGTTCTGCGGCACGTACACGCCCGGCACGGACTGCAGCGCGGCGAAGGTCTGGAACAGCGACCCGCCGCCGCCCAGCGCCTGCGCGTTCTGCGAGAGCTGGCCGCTGACCGAGTAGACGTCGGCGGTCTGGCCGGGCCGGACGAGATCCGTTGCCGTTCGCGCGCGGGTGCGGCCGATCTGCGCCAGCTCGCGCGCCGGCTTGAGGTCGTAGGTCTGGGTCTGGTCGGCGACGACGGTGATGCCGGGCTGGCTGAACGGGGCGTAGCCCGGCGCGCTGACCGCCAGTGCGTACGTGTCGGGAGCGAGCGAGACGAAGCCGTACCGGCCCTGCCGGTCGGTGCTCACCGTCGCGCTCTGCGAGGGGCTCGTCGCCGTGACCGCGGCGCCGGGAATGGGTCGCCCGCTGACGGCGTCCAGGATCGTGCCGGCCAATCCGCCCGTCGTGCCGGCCAGAACCACTGTTCCCTGGCCGGTGATGAGCAGGCTTGCTAGCACGGCGGCGAGGACGCGTGCGATTGGTGCGCGCATGCGTGCCTTTCTGCGAGTGCGAAGCACGCCGCGGCGTGCGTGCCGCGGCTACCCCGATCCTAGGCACGCGGACGCGCTGCCGTCTTGAACGGAAATCAACGCGAATCAAACGGCATCAACGCACGGAGTAAACCCGCCCGTGCAGCGCGTACTCCTGGCCTCATGATCTTTCAGCCCGAGTTCGAGACGCTCGAACGCCATGCGCTCGAGGCGCTCCAACTCGACCGGCTGCGGGCGCTGGTCGAGCGCCTGCGCGAGGCCAACCCGATCTACCGCGAGCGCTTGCGCGGCGTCACGGCCCCGGCGTCGCTGGCCGACGTCCAAGGTCTGCCGTACAGCACTAAGGCGGACATGCGCGACAGCTACCCGCTGGGGCTGCTCGCGGTGCCCGAGAGCGAGCTGGCGCGCATCCACGCCTCGACCGGGACGACCGGCACGCCGACCATCGGCGCCTACACGCGCGAGGACCTGCGGATCTTCAGCGAAGTCAACGCGCGCAGCCTCGCCGCGGGCGGCATCAACCCGCACGAGATGTTCCAGATCGCCTGGGGCTATGGACTGTTCACCGGCGGCTTGGGCATGCACGGCGGCTGCGAGGCGCTGGGCGCCTGCGCGATCCCCGCGTCGAGCGGCAACAGCGCGCGCCAGATGCAGTTGCTCGAAGACCTGCCGGTGGTCGGGATCGGCGCGACGCCCTCGTACGCGCTGGTGCTCGCCGAGCGCTTCCGGGCCGAGAAACGCCGCCCGCAGGCGCTGAAGTACGCGATCTGCGGGGCCGAGTCGTGGACGCGGGAGATGCGCGCCGAGCTGGAAGAGCTGTGGGGCGTCACCGCGACCAACATCTACGGCTTGACCGAGATCATCGGTCCGGGCGTGGCGCAGGAGTGCCTGGCCAAAGCCGGCCTGCACGTCCAGGAGGACCACTTCCTGGCCGAGATCGTCGACCCCGAGAGCGGCGCGCCGCTGGCCGAAGGCGAGCGCGGCGAGCTGGTGATCACGACCCTGACCCGCGAGGCGATGCCGGTGCTGCGCTATCGCACCCGCGACCTCACCTCCATGGTCCGGGAGCGCTGCGCCTGCGGCCGCACCACGGCGCGGATCGACTGGTTCACCGGGCGGGTCGACGACATGCTCGTCATCCGCGGGGTCAACGTGTTCCCCTCGGCGGTCGAGGAGGTGCTGCTGCGCTTCCCCGAGCTCTCGCCGAACTACCGCATCTTCGTCGACCGCCCGGCCGGCGGGCTGGACGCGCTGCTGGTCGAGGTCGAGCATCACCCCGAGGCTTCGTTCGGGGACGCGGCGGTCTTCGCGCGCACGGTCGGGGGGCGGCTGGCGGAGGTGCTGCTCGTCTCGCTGGAGGTGCGGGTCGTGCCGCCGGGCACGATCGAGCGGATCGAGGCAGGCAAAGCCAAGCGCGTGATCGACCGAAGGAGCCTATGAACGACGACGTCCTGCTGATCGAGCGGCCGGCCGAGGGGATCGCGCTCGTCCGGCTCAACCGGCCCAAGGTCCTCAACGCGCTCTCCAACGCCGTCGTGGCCCGGCTGGCCGACGCGCTCGAAGGCTTCGACGCCGACGGCGTCACTCGCGCCGTCGTGCTGACCGGCGACGCGCGGGCCTTCGCGGCCGGAGCCGACATCGCCGAGTTCGCCGCCGACGGGCCGCGCCTGGAGGAGTGGGACCGCCTGTGGGCCGTCGGCGTGCCGGTGATCGCGGCGGTTCGCGGGCTCGCCCTGGGCGGCGGCCTGGAGCTGGCGATGTCGTGCGACCTGCTGGTGGTGGCCGAGGACGCCCGCCTGGGCCAGCCCGAGATCAACCTGGGCGTGATGCCCGGGGCGGGCGGCACCCAGCGTCTGACCCGGGCGGTCGGCAAGACTCTGGCGATGGAGATGGTGCTGCTCGGGCGCGAGATCAGCGGGCGCGACGCGGAGCGGCACGGTCTGGCCAACCGCTGCGTGCCGTCCGAGCGAGTCGTCCCGGTCGCGCTCGACATGGCCCGCGCGCTGGCCCGCCAGGCGCCGGGCGCGGTGCGAGTCGCCAAGCGCGCGGTCGGGCGAGCGTTCGAGGACAACTTACACGCCTCGCTGCTCGACGAGCGGCGCGCGTTCTCCGGCCTGCTGCAAACCGCGGACGCGCGCGAGGGCGTGGCAGCCTTTCTCGAAAAGCGGAAGCCGACATGGCAAGGACGATGAACCCGCTCGACCACCGGGTGGAGAGCGCCAACGGCATCGCAACGGTCACGCTGGACCGGCCGCACGCGTACAACGCGCTGACCGCCGACCTGCTCGACTCGCTGCTCGTCACGCTCAAGACGCTTGAACGCGACGCGTCCGTGCGCGCGATCGTGTTCACCGGCGCGGGCAAAGCGTTCTGCGCGGGCCAGGCGCTCGACGACGAGCGTTCGCTGCCGCGCGGGCAGGTGCCGCAGCTGGGCGTCGTGCTGGAGTGCCGTTTCGCGCCGTTCATCACGGCGATCATGAGCTCGGAGAAGATCTACATCGCGGCGGTCAACGGCATCGCCGCGGGGGCCGGCTTCGCGATCGCCTGCGCGTGCGACTTCCGCATCGTCGCCGAGAGCGCGTCGTTCACCACCGCGTTCGTGAAGATCGGCCTGGTGCCCGACAGCGGCCTGTCGTTCACCCTACCGCGCATCGTCGGCTACGCCAAGGCGCTCGAGCTGTGCCTGCTGTCCGAGATCCTCGACGCCCGCCGCGCCGAGGAGCTCGGCCTGTGCACGAAGGTCGTCCCGGGGTCCGACGTGGTGAGCGAGGCGCAGGCGATGGCGGCGCTGTTCTCGTACGGGCCGCGGGCGCTCGGGCTCATCAAGCGCGAGCTGCAGCACAACGGCCTGGGCCAGCTGCGCGAAGCGCTCGACTACGAGGCGCAGCTGCAAGCCACCGCCGGCGAGACGGCCGACTTCGCCGAAGGGCTCGACGCGTTCCGCAACAAGCGCACGCCCAAGTTCCGCGGCCTGTGAGCTGGGCGATCCGCCGCGCCACGCCGGACGATGCGGCGCTGCTGGCCCGGCACCGCGGCCTCGTCTGCCTGGCCGTCTACGGCTGGGACGAAGCGACCGTCGGCGCGCAGATGCCGGTCTGGACCGCGTTCTTCACCGACATGCTGGCCGAGAGCCGCTATCTGGGCTGGGTCGCGCACGACGGCGAGACGGTGCTCGGCAGCGGCGCGCTGCTGGTGAACGCGATCGTTCCGCGGCCGGGCCATCCCGGCGACCGTTACGGCCGGGTCCACTCGGTGTGGGTCGAACCAGCCGCGCGGCGGCAAGGGATCGCACGCGCGATCATGCTCGCGCTGATCGACTACGCCCGCACCGCGATGCTGGTGCGGCTGGTGCTGCATCCCTCCGACGACGGGCGCCCGCTCTACGCCGCGCTGGGCTTCACGCCACAGGACGAGATGGCGCTGCCGCTGAGCGGCACGTGAAGATCGGCGTCGTCGGCGCGGGCGCGATCGGCCTGACGCTGGCGGCCGGCCTGGCGGCCGAACACGACGTCGTCGTCCTGGCCCGGCGCAGCGAAGTCGCCGACGAGATCGAGCGCAACGGCGTAACCGTCGTCACACCCGGCGTGAGATCGCGCCCGACCGCGAGGTGCGCGTCGCGCTGCGCGCGAGCGCCGATCCGCGTGCCTTCGCGGACCGCGACGCGGTGATCGTCGCGGTCAAATCGTACGCGACCCGCGCCGCGCTGGCACCGCTGCGCGGGGTGCTGCCGCCGCACGCGCTGGTCGTCTCGGTGCAGAACGGGCTCGACAACGATCTCGCCGCGCGCGAAGCGCTGCCCGGCGCGCGCTTCGTCTCGGGCTCGACGTCCCAGGGCGCTATCGCGCTGGGGCCGGGCCGAGTGCGCCCGATCGGGCGCGGTGTCACGACCTTCGCCCGCGACGAACGCGCCGCGCCGACCAGCGACGAGCTCGCCGCCGCCTTCGCCGCGGCCGGGCTGGACGCGCGCGTCGTCGACGATGCGGCGCCGCTGCTGTGGCGCAAGCTGGTCGTCAACGCCGCGATCAACCCGCTCGGCGCGCTCGCGCGGCGCACCAACGGCGACGTCGTGAGCGATCCCGACCTCGTGCCGCTCGCCCGTGCGCTGGTCGCCGAGGCGGTCGCGGTCGCCGCGAGCGCGGGCGTGGCGGTCGACGACCCGTGGACGATGGTCCAAGCGGCTGGGCGCGCGAGCGCGGCGAACCGGAACTCGATGCTGCAAGACCTCGACGCCGGCCGCCCGACCGAGATCGACGCGATCTCCGGCGCGCTTCTCCGCCGCGCCGCGGCGCACGGGATCGCCGTCCCGCTCACCGAGACCGTCGCGCGGCTGGTCCGCGCCCGCGAACGGTCCGCGTCGTGACGCGCCGGGTCGGCGCGGCCGAGCTCGCCGCGCGCAAGGGCACCGCGTTCCCGGTGATCACCGCGTACGACGCGCCGTTCGCGCGCTGCGCCGAAGCGGCCGGCATCGACGTCGTGCTGGTCGGCGACTCGCTCGGCATGGTCGTGCTCGGCTACCCGTCGACGACGGCGGTGGAGTTGATCGACATGGTGCGCCACGCCGGCGCGGTCGTGCGCGGCACGCAGCGCGCGCACGTCATCGTCGACCTGCCTTTCGGCACCTACGAAGCATCGGACGAGCTCGCGGTGGCGAGCGCGACCGAGCTCGTCAAGCGCGGCGGCGCGTCGTCGGTGAAGCTCGAAGGCGGCGCGAGCGCCGCGGCGCGCATCGGCGCGATCGTCGCGGCCGGCATCCCGGTCTGCGCGCACATCGGCGTGCTGCCGCAGACCGCCGCGCTAGGCAGCGGCTTTCGTCTCAAGCGCGAGCGCGAGCGTTTGCTGCGCGACGCACAGGCCGTCACCGAAGCCGGCGCGTTCGCCGTCGTGCTGGAGATGGTCGCCGACGACCTCGCCGCCGAGCTCACCGCGCAGATCCCGATTCCGACCATCGGGATCGGCAGCGGCCCGCGCTGCGACGCGCAAGTGCTCGTGCTGCACGACGTGCTGGGTCTCTACCCCGACGCGCCGCCCTTCGCCAAGCAGTACGCCAAGCTCGCCGACGCCGCCACCGGCGCGCTGCGCGCCTACGCCGACGAGGTCCGCACGGGCGCGTTCCCGACCGCACGCGGGACCGCCACCCGCGCCGGCGGCGACGAAGGCGGCGGGTACCGCCCCTGACGCGTTCGTCAGCCGAGCGAGCGCCGCGCACGTGTTCCGCGCGCCGCGGCGGGAACACGTCACGCATGGCAACTCCCGGACTCACCGTCTTCGCGCGCTTTCAGGCCAAGACCGGCATGGAAGACCGCGTTCGCGCCGCGCTGATGGACATGATCGACCCGACGCTGCAGGAGGACGCGAACATCGGTTACGCGCTGCACCAGTCGGCGAGCGATCCGGCATTGTTCCTGCTCTACGAGCAGTGGAGCGGCAAGCCGGGCTTGGACGACCACATGGCTCAGCCGTATTTCCAGACGATGGAGCAGCGCCTCGACGGCGCGCTCGAACGGCCGATGGAAGTCATCCAAGCGCACATGATCGGCGGCGAGACGTCGCCCGCCGCCGCCGGCTCCACGACCTCGTAAGACGCGGGCGCCGCTAGTTCAGCGAGCCCACGACCCGGCCGACCAGCACCGGGTCTGCCTGGTAGGGCGTCGGCGCCCCGTGCCGGACCGGCGAACCGCCGGCCGCCACGGGGACGAGCGCGTTGTCGGCATCGAGCCGGAACGCCGCCACCGATTGCACCAGCCGCTCGGACTCTTCGCGCACCCGGTGTGCCGCCTCGTCGACGCCGCGGACCTGCGCTTCGAGCTCGTTGGCCGAGGCCGAGACCTCTTCCGCCGTCGCCGACTGCTGCTGCGCGGCGGAGGTGGAGTCCGCGACCGCGCTCGCGACCAATTCCGTCGTCATGCGCATCTGCGCCGCCGCGGCGGCGTTCTCGTCGACGATCGTCGAGATGCCGCCGACGCTCTCGGTCAGGTGCGCGCTGGAGTCGCGCATCGAGCGGGTGCGGACGGCGACCGCCTGGGCGGTCCGCGCCGTGCCGACCACCGCGGCCGAGAGGGAGTCCAGCGCGGTCTGCGCCTCGTCGACCACGCGCAGACCGTCGTCGGTCGCGCTGGAAGACTGCCGCATCGTCTCGGCGGCCGACATCGTGTCGCGCCGGATCGCCGAGAGGATGGTCGAGATCTCGCGGGTCGAGACGGCGGACCGCTCGGCCAGTTTGCGGACCTCGTCGGCGACGACCGCGAAGCCGCGCCCGTGCTCGCCCGCCCGAGCCGCCTCGATGGCGGCGTTGAGCGCGAGCAAGTTCGTCTGGTCGGCGATCTCCTCGATCGTGGTCACGATCTGGGTGACCGCCAGCGAGCGCTCCTCGAGCGCGGCCATCGCGCCGGCGCTCGCCGCCGCCTGCTCGCGCAGGCGGCGCATCACGGCCACCGTGGCGGCCACCGCGCGGGCGCCGTTCTCCGAAGTCCCGGTCGCTTCGCGCGCTGCCGCGCCCAGCTCGTCGCCGAGCGTGTCGAGCGCGCCGATCTGCTCGTCGAGGACGCGCACCGTCTCGGCCGCGCTCTGGATCGCGCCGGCCTGCTCGTTCGCGCCCTGCGCGATCTGCTGCGCCGCGCGCTTGAGCTCGATCACCGCGACGTCGGTCTGCTTGGCCGAGCCGGCCTGCGTCTCCGCGCCGATCGCGACCGCGCTCACGGCGCGCGAGATCTCGCCGATCGCCAGCGACGCCTCGCCGGTCGCCGTCGAGACGATCGCGCTGGCCGTCCCCAGCTCGCCCGAGGCGGAGACGACGCTGCGCACCAGGGTCCGCAGCCCGCTCACCGTTTCGGTCACCTGACCGCTCACCGCCGCCATGCGGCGCGCCATCGTGTTGTAGCTCTTCGCCAGCGCTGCGATCTCATCGTTGCCGCGCTCGTCGATCGGCTCGCGGCTGGATGCCAGCGCCACGGTGAGGTCGCCCGCGGCGAGCCGCTCGAGCGTGCCGGACAAGGCGGTGAAGTCCTCGTCGACGATCTCGCGCATCGCGCCGTCGACGGCCTTGAGCCGGCCCGCGGTGCTGCGCCCAAAGAGCATCGCGAGCAGGCCGATGAGCAGCGTGGCGCCGACGCCGACGCCGATCATCAGCACCCGGGCGCGCTCGAACTCGTTGCGCGCGCTGGCCGCGGCCTGATTGACCCAGTCCTCGTTGACGACTCGCTGGAGCTTGGCGTCGGCAGCCTGGAAGGCGACGAACGTTTTCGATCCGCTCGGTACGCGGGCCAGGTACGATGCGCGCCGGCCGGCTTTGGCGTCGGCGATCTGCGCGTCGAAGTACTGGTGCATCCCGTCGATCAGCGGCTGCTCGGCTTCCATCAGCGGCCCGAGCTCGGGATGCTGGGCGAGCTGGTCGTGCACGAAAGCGATGTCCTGGAGCTCCCGAGCGCGCGCATCACCGTACCGAGCCAGGGTCGAGGGGGCGCCGTAGGCCAGGTAGCCGCGCATGTTCGAGTACTCGATGA
The DNA here is from genome assembly GCA_963784655.1 of Vulcanimicrobiota bacterium. Lineage (GTDB taxonomy): Bacteria > Vulcanimicrobiota > Vulcanimicrobiia > Vulcanimicrobiales > Vulcanimicrobiaceae > Vulcanimicrobium. The sequence goes on along the minus strand of CAWASO010000015.1, from coordinate 227,247 downwards.
TGACCTGGGTCGAGATGTCGCCGGCAGCCTTCGCGACCGGCAAGCCCGCCTGCAGCCTGCCGGCGGTGCGCTCGACCACTGCTAGTTCGCTCACCGCGAGAATGATCAAGAACGCGGCAAGTCCCGCGAACATCGCGATCGTGATTGCTACGATCGCGGAGAATCGGATTCGCACCAGCACACCCCTCTACAAAATACGATATGGCGAGCACTCGCGAAAAGCGCTCCCTCGGTAGAGACAGCGCGCGAGCACATCTACCACCTCATCGGCGGCCAGGCTCGGGGCGACCAGCGCGCGGCACCGCGAGAAATGTTTACTTTCGGTAAAGACGGCGCGCCGCGGAGCACCGCCGCGTTCAGCCCAGCGAGGCGACGATCCGGTCGATGCCCTCGTACAGCGCGGCCGGCTCGGTCGCTACCGAGATGCGGAAGAACCCCTCGCCGTGCGGCCCGAACGCGCTGCCCGGCGCGACCACGACCCCGCGGTCGCGCAGCAGCCGCATCGCGTAGTCCTGGCTGGTGAGGCCGCTCGCGCGGGCGTCGGCCCAGATGAAGAACGTGCCGTCGGGGACCAGCGCCGGAACGCCGCCGCGGGTGAGCCGCGCGAGGACCTCGTCGCGCCGCTCGCGGTAGGCGTCGCGCATCTCGGTGACGATCGTCTGCGGGCCTTCGAGCGCGGCGATCGCGGCGTACTGCGCGGGCGCGTTGACGCACGAGATGAGCGGCTCTTGCAGCTTGGCGATCTGCGCCACGGCGCGCGCCGGCGCGGTGACGTAGCCGACCCGCCAGCCCGTCATCGAGTAGGTCTTCGAGAACGTGTAGACCGAGATCGTGCGGTCCGGGTCGGCGACCGCGGCGGCGCTGACGAACTCGTCCCCGAAGACGGTCTGGTCGTAGCACTCGTCCGAGACGATCCACAGCCCGCGCCGCTCGGCGAACGCCGCCAGCTCGCGCATGCGCTCCCGCGGAATCACCCGGCCCAGCGGGTTGGAGGGCGTGTTGAGCAGCAGCACCTTGGTGCCGTCGTCGCACAGCCGCTCGAGGTCTTCGACGTCGGGCAGATAGCCGTGCGCCGCGACGAGCGGGTACTTCAGCAGCCGGGTGCCCAGCATGCGGGCCATCATCGTGTAGTTCGGCCAGCCCGGATCGGGCAGCAGAATTCCGTCGCCCGGGCCGAGCAGCACCGAGAGCGCCGCGTGCAGGCCCTGCGCGCCGCCGTTGCTCACCACCACGCACTCCGGCGCGACGTCGTAGCCGTTCACCCGGCGGATCTTTTTGGGCAGCGCCGCGCGCAGTTCGGGAATCCCGGCGTTGGCGACGTACTCGGTGTGCCCGGCGAGCGCGGCGTCGGTGGCGGCCTGCACGATGTGCGGCGGGGTCGCGAAGTTGGGCTGGCCGGCGCCGAGCATGATCGCGCCGGGCGTCGCCCAGGCGGCGTCCATCACCTCGCGGATGCCCGAGCGCGGGATGTCGACGATGTCGGGGCGGACCTGCGTGCGCTGCTGCTGGATCACGATCTTCTCCTCACACCCGCTCGAACACGGTGGCGATGCCCTGGCCCATGCCGATGCACATCGTCGCGAGGCCGTAGCGGCCGCCGCGGCGCTTGAGCTCGTGCAGCAGGGTGGTGGTGATGCGCGCGCCGCTGCAGCCCAGCGGGTGGCCCAGCGCGATCGCGCCGCCGTTGACGTTGACGATCGCCGGGTCGATGCCCAGCTCGCGCACGCACGCCACCGACTGCGCCGCGAAGGCCTCGTTCAGCTCGACCAGGTCGAGGTCGGCGGCGGTCAGCTTGGCGCGCTCGAGCGCGCGCCGGACGGCGCCGATCGGGCCGATGCCCATCACGCTGGGATCGACCCCGAACGTGGCCGAGGTGACGACCCGCGCGAGCGGCTGCCAGCCGTGCTTCTCGGCCGTCTCGGCGCTGCACATCAGCACCGCCGCGGCGCCGTCGTTGAGCGGCGAGGCGTTGCCGGCCGTCACCGTGCCGTCCGCCTTGAAGGCGGGCTTGAGCTTGGTCAGCGCCTCGAGCGTGGTGTCCGGGCGCGGCGGCTCGTCCTGGGTGAGGTCGAAGCTCTTCTTGCCCGCTTCGACGTGGACCGGGACCAGCTCGTCGGCGAAGCGGCCGCTCTCGACCGCGGCCTTGGCCTTCTGCTGGCTGGCGTAGGCGAAGCGGTCCTGGTCGTCGCGGCTCACGTTGAATTGCGCGGCCACGTTCTCCGCCGTCTCGCCCAGCGAGATCGGCGGGTACTGCGCGGCCAGCCGCAGGTTGACCATCCGGTTGCCCAGCGTCGTGTCGTGGATGTCCGGCGCGCGGTCGTAGGCCTTCTCCGACTTGAGGATCACGAACGGCGCGCGCGTCATCGACTCGCTGCCGCCCGCGACGATGACGTCCGCGCAGTCCGACTTGATCGCGTGGAAAGCCGAGTTGATCGCCTGCAGCCCGCTCCCGCACAGCCGGTTGAGGGTCGTGCCCGGGACGGTGGTCGGCAGGCCGGCCAGCAGGGCGGCCATGCGCCCGACGTTGCGGCAGTCCTCGCCGGCCTGGTTGGCCGCGCCCCAGAAGACGTCTTCGATCTCGCCGGGGTCGACGCCGCTGCGCTCGACCAGCGAGCGGATCGCGTGGGCGGCGAGGTCGTCGGGGCGGACGGGGGCGAGCGCGCCGCCGTACCGCCCCATCGGGGTGCGCAGTGCGGCGACGATGACGGCTTCGGACATGAAGGCGAGAAATTCGCGCGCGGCCGCGACGCGCCTTGTGACCCGGCGAGCAGAACAGCCGCCGCTCGACGCGGAAGCAGCCGCCGGAGGGATTCACGACGATGACGATGTCCGACGGGCCGGTGATGCGGGTCCAGGCTTGCGTGGCGGGCGGCGGCCCGGCCGGGATGATGCTGGGGTTCCTGTTGGCCCGGGCCGGCGTCGAGGTGGTCGTGCTCGAAAAGCACGCCGACTTTCTGCGCGACTTCCGCGGCGACACGGTCCACCCGTCGACCCTGGAGCTGATCGCGGAGCTCGGCCTGCTGGACGGCTTTCTCACCCGCCCGCACCAGGAGCTGCCGCAACTGCGCGGCGTGATCAACGGCAACGAGGTCCTCATCGCCGACTTCGCCCACCTGCGGACGCGCTGCCGCTTCATCGCGCTGATGCCGCAGTGGGAGTTCTTGAACTTCCTGACCGAGCACGGGCGCCGCTATCCGGGCTTTCACGTGCTGATGCGCGCGGAAGTGACCGACCTCATCGAGGAGGGCGGCCGGGTCGCCGGCGTGCGCGCGACCAGCCCCGACGGGCCGCTCGAGATCCGGGCCGACCTGGTCGTCGGCGCGGACGGCCGGCACTCCACCGTGCGGGCCCGGGCCGGCCTCGCGGGGCGCGATTTCGGCGCCCCGATCGACGTGCTGTGGATGCGCCTCTCCAAGCACGCCGGCGACCAGGACGCGGCGCTGGGGCGCTTCACCGCGGGCCGCCTCTTGGTCACCATCGACCGCGGCGACTACTGGCAGTGCGGCCTGGTGATCCCCAAGGGCGGCTTCGACGCGCTGCGGCAGCGCGGCTTGGCGGCGCTGCGCGACGACATCGTGGGGATCGCGCCGTTCCTGCGCGACCGCGTCGACGAGCTGCGCGACTGGGACGACGTCAAGCTGCTCACCGTCGTGATCGACCGGCTGCGCACGTGGTACCGGCCGGGCTTGCTGTGCATCGGCGACGCCGCGCACGCCATGTCGCCGATGGGCGGGGTCGGCATCAACCTCGCGGTCCAGGACGCCGTCGCCGCGGCGAACCTGCTGGCCGCGCCGCTGCGCGCCGGAACCGTGGCGGAATCCGATCTGCGCGCCGTGCAGCGGCGGCGAGAACTGCCCGTGCGGCTGATCCAAGCGCTGCAAGTCTTCGCGCAGAGCCGCATCTTCGGCAACGTTTCCGGCACGAGCGGAAGCGCGCCCGCACCGGCGCCCGTTGCCCCGCGCGCTGGTAAAGGACCGCTGCCGTTGCCGCTGCGGCTGCTGCGGCGGTTTCCGTACCTGAGCCGGTTTCCGGCGCGCGTGGTCGGACTGGGCTTTCGGCCCGAGCACGTGCGCACGCCGGAGGTCACTCCAGGATGAAGCGCTCCAGCTTGGGGATGTTCAGCCGCTCCGCCAGCGCGTCGAGCGCTTCGAACACCTTGTCGTTGATCGGCACGCCCTCGCGCCGGTAGCGCTCGGTGAACTCGTACTCCGGCTCGCCCGCAACCAGCACGCGCTCCTGCCCCGGCGCGGGCGCGCTGCTCTTGAAGGCGCGCAGCTCGCGGTCCATGTCGCGCTTGAAGTCGGCGGGATCGCGCATCGCGTCGATCCGCATCGCGCCGAAGAAGTGCGACGTGTACCCGCCGTGCAGGCCGTCCTCGGGCAGCATCAGCTCCGCGCCGAACGGCCCGCCCGACAGTACCCCGCACAGGATCTCGACCAGCACGCCCAGGCCGTAGCCCTTGTGGCCGCCGTTGTCGGTGCCGAAGCCGCCCAGCGGGAGGTTGCCGCCGTGCAGTTTAGCCAGGGTCGGGTCGAGCGTCTCGGCCCCGTCCGGCCCGACCGCCCAGCCAGGCTTGAGCTGCTTGCCCTTGCGCTCGGCGACTTCTAGCCGGCCGTAGGTTACGGCCGAGGTCGCCATGTCGAGCACGTAGGGCTGTTCCTCGCCGGCCGGGATCGCGACCGCGATCGGGTTGGTGCCGGTGGTCTTCACCCGCCCGAAGGTCGGCACGACCAGGCGCGACGAGTTGGTCGTGCACCAGCCGATCATGTCGTGCTCGAGCGCCATCATCGCGTAGTAGGCCGCGATCCCGTAGTGGTTGGAGTTGCGCACCGCCGCCCAGGCCACGCCCTGGTCGCGCGCCTTCTCGATCGTCCGCTCCATCGCGCGCTTGGAGGCCGGGTGGCCCAGCCCGTTGCCGGCGTCGAAGTTCAGCAGGGTCGGCGTCTCGCGCACCACGCTGTAGGTCGGACGGGGGTTCACCGCCCCGGCCTGGATGCGGGCCACGTAGAAGTGGTCCAGCCGGGCGATCCCATGCGACTCGACCCCGCGCACGTCCGCGGCGACCAGCACGTCGGCCGCGTCCCGCGCGTCGGACTCGCTCACGCCCACGGTCGTCAGGGCCCGCACGATGAACGCGTGCTCGGCCGCCTCGGGAGTGCGAATCTTGGAAGCTTCTTCGCCGATCATCGCGACTTTCTGCGGTCTAGGAGGCCCGGGAACCTCCGAACGGCGGCCGAGCGAGTACCGGCATACTGCCTCGCCCGGCCCGGACCCGCTGGAAGCCCTGTCAGGCAAGCCCAGGGGGTGTCAGCGTCGACACAGCCATGCGGATCGGGCGGGCGTTGGGCACATCGGCGGATATGTGGGTCCGCCAGCTCGCCGTCGATCTCTACGACGCCCAGCACGCCCTAGGCGCGGCAGCGATCGCAGCGATCAAGCCGCTCACGACCAAGGCATCATAGGCATATCCGGACCTGCGCTCCAGCATTCTGACGGCCTGGGGACGCCGCCGCCCACTACATCAGCGGCGTGGCAACCGCCATTAGGTGAAGAGCCGGGTGTCGTATGTGAACGTCTCGAGCGAAGCGGAATACACGAGGCTGGGAGCGCGCGGGTGGCGCGGGTTGATCACGTAGTTCGCTTCCTCGCGAATCACCACCGAGGGCACCTGGAGCACGAGCGAACGCTGTTCGCGAAGCCAGACCTGACCGTACGAGACCGCGGTGAGCGATCCGGCGGCATTCCAGCCGGCGGGTAACGCGGCGATCTCGACGTCGCTGCTATCGAACGACACGCCGGCGAACACGAGATCGAGCCGCGCCGCGAGCGCCCGATCGAGGTGCACCAGATACTCGAGAGCGCACAGCGACCGCGATGAGCCGGCGTACGCCGCCGGAATACCGACGGCGCAGGACAGATGTCCGAGCCTTCGTGGTCACTTGTCCAGTATACCATATCCTTCCCGACGGGGCTGAGCTCGGTATCTCCAGTAACCGATCAGCGCCAAGCCGGCTGGGAACAGCAGCCACGCTCCAAACCCGGACAGCAAGAACGCGCACGACAGCGCCGCGAGCACGACGAGCACGCGCCCCGACCACGTCTTGTCGACGCGCGCGAAGGCGACGATCGCGGCCAGGTAGAGGACGATGAAGTTCTGGTCGGCGACCGCCACGCCGACGGTCAGCGGCAGGATGCCGAGCGCGATAGCGGTGGCGAGAACCGTGCAGAGCGCGAACAGCGCGAGCGAGCTGCGCACCGGCACGCCGCGCGATGACAGCTTGCCCAGCGCGCGCGGCAGATCGCCGTTGCGGCCGGCGGCGAACAAGACCCGGCTGGCGGCGAACACCCAGGCGTTCACGTTGGCGATCACGACCAGCCCGATCAGCACGTAGACCAGCGGCTGGATCGGGCGTCCTTGCACGAGGCCGAGCAGACCGGTCACGCCGTCGACCGAGCGCCCCGCCAGCGCCGCGCCGCTGCTCACCAGCGCCAGCGCGGCGTAGAGCACGCCGACTAGCGCGAAGCCGAGCAGGTAGATCCTGCGCACGAAGCCGGTGTTCGCGCCGCGGTACTCCTCGCTGCCGAAGCTGAGGTTCTCCCAGCCCAGGAACGCCCAGAACAGCAGCGCGCACGAGCCCCACAGCGCGTGCAGCGGGACGGGCACCGCGCCGCCGGCGAGCTGCACCGCCGCGTGCGCGCCTACGCGGACGTAGCCGGCGTTGGAGCGCGACGAGGACCGCGATCAGGCCGACCAGCGACACCACCGCGAGGTTGTTCACCACGCCGGACGGCTTCGCGCCGCCCAGGTTCACCAGCGTGGTGAACGCGAGCAGCGCGAGGGTGAGCGGCAGCACCGTCCAAGCGGGCAGGCCGAGCATGTGCTGGAGGTACGCGCCGCCCATCGTCGTGCCGACCGGAATGCACAGCGCGAACGTCGCGACGATGACGAACGTGGCGGCCGACCCCGCCGCCGGGCCGAGCGCGAGCGCCGCATAGCGCGCCAGCCCGCCGGCGTCCTGGACGTGCTGCGTCAAGCGCATGAACACCAGCATCAGCGGGAGCGACAGCACCAGCGTCACGGCCCAGCCGGCCAATGCGACGTACGGGCCGGAGCGATCGATGGCCAGCCCGGGAAGCGCCAGCAACCCCGAGCCGATGACGGTCGAGGCTGCGAGGCCGATACCGTGCGGCAGCGAGATCTGCCGCCGCAAGCGCGCGCCGGCCGCGGCGCCGCCGTTCACTGCTCCGTACGCCTCCACCCGCTCGGCGTCCATCATCCTGCTCAGTCGGAGCCTAGCGAATCAGCTTGAACTTCTGCTTCTCGACCTGCGTCAGTGCGAATCTTGGAAGCTTCTTCGCCGATCATCGCCGCTTTCTGCGGTCTAGGGGACCCGGGAACCTCCGAACGACGGCCAAGCGAGTACCCGGCATGCTGCCTTGCCCGGCGGGCCCGCCCGAAGCGCGCAACATCCGATCGGCCGCTCTCCGACGCCACCGCCGATCTCGGTGCGCGCGCGGCCGCCTCCGGCGCACCCGTTAGGCGTGGACCATTTCGATGAATCGCGCGCCGTTATGTAAGCAGCGACTTTGCAGTAGCATCATAAGGATGGCTTCGCAATCATCAGCCAGAGAATGGAGAGCCAAAGGGCGATTCCAAGTGGAGGGGCGACACGCGGTAACAACGCGCCACGGACGACCGGTAAATTTTCGCGGTCCGCAGAGGCGAGGCGCCGCGACCATGGTTCGTCGATCAGAATACCGGTGAGCGCCGCCATCGTTGAAAGCACATAGGACAGCACGAGCCAGCCAGACGCGTAACCGTATGTGTGCGCAAGCAACAGACCGGACACCACTCCTATCCCGACCGATACGCCGCCGGCTGCGAAGATGCGACTGAAGGCGGTAGCCAGCATCCGCAATACCCGTTGTTCGTCAACGTACTGCACGATGACCCGGAAGATGATTCCGGCAATCGGCAACCCCGCGAACGCGAGCATCATCGCGCCGACATGAAGCCACAGCAGGAATGCTCGTCCGTCAACTACGTTATACAACAGCGGCTACGGCATCGGCGAGCGATGTCGTTTGATGGCCGATAAGACCGCTCAGCACGCGACCGTGATCCTCGAGGGCGCCCTTAGCCGCGCCAGCACTGCTTTCCGAGAGCATTGTCGCTATAGCGTCCGGCAGGCCCATGCCGAGCAGCGCGGTGCGGTATTCGCCCTCGCTCATGTTCCGATAGCCAACCGACTTTCCGGTTCGTTGGCTCACTGCCGCCGCGAGTTGCGTCAACGTGAACGCCTCGTCGCCGGCGAGCTCGTAGACGGTACCGGCGGGCGCCCCGTGCAGCAGGACCAATGCTGCCGCCTCCGCATAGTTCGATCGGCTCGCGGACGAAAGTCGTCCGTCGCCCGCGCTGCCGATGATCGCACCGTGCGCGACCGCCGGCGCAAGCATCGCGGTGTCGTTCTCCAGATACCAGCCGTTGCGCAATACGACGAACGGCAGTCCGCTCTCGCGCAACATCTTCTCGGTTGCCAGATGTTCGGCAGCGAGGCTCAGCTCCGACGTGTCGGCTCGCAAGATGCTCGTGTAAGCGATGAGCGACACGCCGGCCCGCGTCGCCGCTTCGATGACGTTCTTATGGTGCGCAGCGCGCTGACCGAGGGCGCTCGATGAGATCAGCAGCAGCCGGTCGATGCCGGTCAGGGCCGCATCGAGCGACGCGGGATCAGTATAATCGCCGATACGCGTCGCGACGCGAAACGGCGCCAGTTCGTCCGCTGCTTGTGCTGTGCGGACCATTGCCGTGATGTCGGCAGTGGGGTCCAGGCGGCGCAGGTGTTCGATGACGAGGCGGCCGAGCTGACCGCTTGCTCCGGTAATGAGGGAGGCGTGCCTTGTCGCTGACATGGTGCTCTTTCCAGGAAACGAATTGAGGATAGGACTATAATAGAGACCATGATCGTCAGCCACAATGAGGCACAAAATGGTGCCGAGGTTACCGCGAAGGAACCTCATGGCGCGGCGCGTGCGCGCTTCGCCGCGTATTTTGCTGATTGGCAGCGCCGAAGCTTGGAGGGCTGGCTTTGCCCCACGCGTGATCTGCTCGACTCCATCGGGGACAAGTGGTCGACGCTCATTCTCATGTCGCTCGCCGCTGAGCCGCTGCGCTTTAGCGCGGTGCGGCGCGCGGTTCCTGACATCTCGAAGCGGATGCTCACTCAGACGCTGCGCTCGCTCGAACGCGACGGTATGATTTCGCGCCACGTGTTCGCGACCAAACCGCCGAGCGTCGAATACCGCTTGACCGCGCTCGGCGAATCGCTCCTCGAGTCGATGATCGCCCTCGTGGAGTGGACCGAGCGCAGCCACCCCGCGGTATTGCGAGCGCGCGTGCGATTCGACGCGCTCGAGGGCGCTGCTCGCTGAGCGCCGCGCTTTAGCGACGCGCTCCAGCGTTCCGACGAGATCGTGAACCGTGGTCGAGCGGGCACCGGAGCGGCCGCCCATTGCCGCCGCCAAGGCTTTCGAGCAGCTCGCCACCCAGGGTTCGCCCGCTCCGCTTGCTTACCAATCTGTACGACATAGGGACACGGCACTCGCGACGTCGAGATCGACCGCGCGACGAGAATCGTCGCCGAGCGCCTGGACGAGTGCTGGCGAGCCTGGAGAGAGAACAATGAGCGCGACCGCAAACCGCGTTAAAATCAAAGTCTCGTCCGCTGCGGAAGTCGCGGCTCGCCAGCAGCGCGAAGATGAGCGCGCAAACCTTGTTTCCGCATCCAAAGTTCGCTATTCTGCTGGTTCAGACTCTGTCAGGCTTCACATGGTGTCTGGTTTCGAAGTCATCATTCCACGCCGCTTGATCGAAGAGCTCGACGAAGTCCCTCGCTCCGTCCTCTCGAAAGAATTGACATTGGGAATCGGGGGCGACGCGATATCCGTTCCCTCGTACGACGTCGATATTGCGGTAGCCGGGCTGCTACGCGATCTCGTGGGATCGAATATTCAACGAATCGGCGGACGGGCTCGAACCGCAGCGAAGGCGGCTGCCGCTCGGGCGAATGGGCGAAAGGGCGGACGGCCTCGGAGCAGATCCCTTACTAACGGTGAGGTATAGCGATATAGTCGATTAGTGTAACTAGGAAGCCGACGGTTCCGACCGGTGGTGCCTGGCAAGTCCAAGTCCAAGAGGCGAAGACGGTCCGCAGCCTGCTCGGCCTCGAGCACAACGACTTCCCCGCCGCGCACCTGCCCTTCTGACGAGCCCGGCGCCGCCGCCCGCTACACCAGCGGGCGGCGCTCGCCCTACTTGATCAGCTTGAACTTCTGCTTGTCGACCTGGGTCAGCACGGTCGAGAACGTCGACAGCCCGTTGTGGTCGTTGGGCGAGATGCGGTACTGGCCCGAGACGCCGGTGTAGGTCACGCGCTCGAGCGCGTCGCGCAGCTTGGCGGGCTGGGTGCCGCCGGCGTGGCGCAGGGCGTCTGCCAGCACGTACACGCTGTCGTAGCCGAAGCCACCGAAGATGCTGACCGGCAGATCCTTGGGGTACGCCTTGCCGAAGGCGTCGATGTAGTGCGTGAGCACCTTGCGCTGCGGGTCGCTGGGCGCGATCTGGTCCGCGACGTTGATCTTCGTGCTCGCGATGAAGGCGCCGTTGACGGCGTCGCCGGCTTGCACCAGGAACGCGCCGTTGGCCGAGCCGTCGGAGTAGTAGATCGGGTAGGGCAGGCTGAGATCGCGGTACGCCTTCATGACCACCGTCGCGGAGGGCAGCGTGGTCCAGACCACCACCGCTTGCGGGTTGGCCGACTTGACGTGGGTGAGCTGGGTCGTCGCGTCGGTCGCGTTGGCCGCGATCGCCTCCGAGTCGACCACTTGGAAGCCCGCGCTCTTGCCGGCGTCCTGGAAATGGCTCAGGCCCGTCTTGCCGTAGTCGTCGTTGCGGTACACCACCGCGACCTTGGTCTGGTTGTGCTTCTTGAGGTACTCTTGCAGCGTCTGGGCGACGTGGAAGTCGGTGATCGGCATCTTGAAGATCCAGCGCCGGTCGGAGATCGGCGTGATCACCTGCGCGCTCGAAGCGAGCGAGATCAGCGGAATCTGCGCCTGCGTCACGACCGGCACCATCGCCAGCGACGTCTGGGTCAGCGACGAGCCGATGATCGCCGCGACGTGCTTGTCGAGCAGCTGGCGCACGTCGTTGACGGCGGTGGTCGGGTTGGACTCGTCGTCGAGGATCGTGACTTGCAGCTGGTGGCCGTTGACGCCGCCGGACTTGTTGATCTCGTCGACCGCGAGCTGGATGCTGTCGGCTTCGGGCCGGCCCAGCGACGAGCCGGGGCCGCTCTCGGAGACGACCGCTCCGATCACGTACGGTTCGCCGGCGGCGGATGCGCCGCGCGGCGGCGCGGCGGAGACGGTGAGGGCCAGGCCCAGCGCGAGCGCGCCGAACCGGACGAGTGTCGAACGCATGGTGACGACCTCCTTGGGCGGGTGGGTTCTGTGGCTGTCGCGCTTCACCCGTGCGACTCCAGGTACACGCGGCGCGCCGAGCGCGCCAGCTCTTCCGAGGACTCGGTGCCGACGATGCGGCCGCGCTGCATGAGGTACGCGCGGCCGCAGATCTTGGCCGCCAGGCGCAAGTTCTGCTCGACCAGCAGGATCGTGACGCCGCGCTGCGCGAGCCGCGCCAGCGCGCCGAAGTTCTCGCTGCGCACCTTGGGCGCGAGGCCCAGGCTGGGCTCGTCGAGCAGCATCAGCTCGGGCTTGGCCATCAGCGCGCGGCCGATCGCGACCATCTGCTGCTCGCCGCCCGAGAGCGAACCGGCGACCGCGTCGCGGTAGCGCACCAGCGCCGGGAACAGCCCGAACACGTCCGCGAGGTCGGCCTCCAGCTCGGCCTTGTCGGGGCGGCGCGCGTAGGCGCCCATCAGCAGGTTCTCGCGCACGGTGAGCGGGGCGAAGATGCCGCGCCGCTCCGGCACCAGCGCGACGCGCCGGGCCGCGCGCCGCTCGGGCGACAGGCCGGTGACGTCGGCGCCGTTGACCCGAATGCGCCCGGCGGCGGGCGGGATCAGCCCCGTGATCGAGCCGACCAGGGTCGTCTTGCCGGCCCCGTTGGGGCCGACGATCGCGACGGTCTCGCCGCGGTTCACGGTCAGGCTGACGTCCCACAGCACCTGCACCCGGCCGCGAATCGTCGACACGTTCTCGACTTCGAGGACCGGGCGTGTCGCGCGGCGCGTCGCTCATTCGAGCTCGTCTCCGATGTACGCGTCGATCACGACCGGGTCGGCGGCGACTTGCGCCGGGCGTGCCCTGCGCGATCGTGCGGCCGTGGTCGAGCACCACCACCCGGTCGGCCACCGACAAGAGCTCGCCCACGGCGTGCTCCACCAGCAGCACCGCGATGCCGTCGGCGCGCGCGGCGCGCACCGCGCCGAGCACGTCCTGGCGCCTCGTCGGGGTTGAGGCCCGAGAGCGGCTCGTCGAGCAGCAGCACCGCCGGCCGCACCGCCAGCGCGCGGGCCAGCTCCAGGATGCGCTCCTCGCCGAAGGCCAGCGTCTCGGTGGGCCGGTCGCCCATGCTGGCCAGCGCCGTGCCGGCCAGCAGCGCGTCGGCGCGCTCGGCCAGCGCCGTGTCGGCCCGCCGCCGGCCGGGCACGCCCAGGCCGCAGGCGAGCAGACCGCGCTCGGGCCGGGGCGGGTACGCGCCGCCGACTCGTGCGCCGCCAGCGCGACGGCCAGGCTCTCGCGCACCGTTAGGCCCCAGAACATCACCGGCGTCTGGAACGTCCGCGTCACGCCCAGCGCCGCGACCCGGTCCACGCTCCGCCCGGTCAGCCGCACGCCGCCCAGCGACACCTCGCCGCGGGTCGGCCGCTGGACGCCGCTGATCACGTTGAAGAGCGTCGTCTTGCCGGCCCCGTTGGGGCCCATCACGCCCAGCACCTCGCCGCCGTGCGCTTCGAAGCTCACGTCCTCGAGCGCGACGACCCCGCCGAAGCGCATCGTCACGGCGCGCACGTCGAGCGTCGTCGCGCCGCCGCGCTCACGTCGCGTCCGCCACTCACGCGCGGCGCGCCGCGCGGCCGAGCAGGCCCTGCGGGCGCAGCACCAGCACGAGCACCAGGATCAGGAAGCCGATGCCCTCCTCCCAGCCGGTGGAGAGCAGCCCGCCCGCGACCTTCTGCACGATGCCCAGCACGAAGCCGCCCAGCAGCGCGCCCGGCAGGCTGTCCAGCCCGCCCAGCACCGCCGCGACGAACCCGGCCAGCCCCAGCGTTAGGCCCATGTCGTACGTCGCCTGGGTGATCGGCGCGACCATCACCCCGCCCACGCCGCCGATCGCGGCCGCCGCGATGAAGCTCCAGAACGCGAACGTGCGCAGCGGGATGCCGAAGGTCGAGGCGATCGGCGGGTTCGCGACCGCCGCGCGCACCGCGGTGCCGGCGTAGGTGTACCGGAAGAACAGGTAGAGCGCCGCGAACACGAGCAGATCGGTGCCCAGCACCCAGAACGCCTGCGGCTGCAGCACGCCGCCGAACACCGTGACCGCGCGCCCGCCGCTGAAGGCCTGGAGCGCGTAGGGATTCGTGCCCCACACGAACAGCCCGGCCCCGCGCAGCGCGACGTCCAGGCCCAGCGTGATGAAGATCAGCGTCACCCCGGTCGCGCCGCGCGCCGGCCGGATCGCGAGCAGATAGCACAGCGCGCCGACGAGCGCCGCGGCGAGCACCGCGAGTCCCGCCGCGGCCAGCGGCGGCATCCCGGTCGCGGCCAGCGAGGCGGCCGTCATCGCGCCGATCATCGCGAACTCGCCCTGGGCGAAGTTGATCAGCCCGGTGACCTGGTAGATCAGCACGAACCCGGCCGCGATCAGGGCGTAGATGGCGCCCGCGACGATCCCGGCGAGGACGTATTGCCAGAGCGATGCGATCACGCGCGCCGCGCTTCGCTCAGGCGGCTGGTGATGCCCTTCGGCAGCCAGATCAAGATCGCGATCAGGATCACCCCGAAGAAGAACTGCTGGAACTCGCCGCGCGCGTTGGGTAGCACCGCGGGAATGACGGTGCGCAGCACCTGGCCCAGCACGACGACGAAGGCCGCCCCGACGAGCGCCCCCCACAGGCTGCGAATCCCGCCGATCACCGACATCAGCACGAAGTTCACCGACAGCACGAACCCGAACGAGGTCGGGTCGATGTAGGAGAACACCGACGCGTACACCGCGCCCGCCACGCCGGCGTAGACCGCGCTGAGCACGAAGGTTTGCCGCCGCAATCGCTCGCCGTCGACGCCCAGCGCCTGCGCGCCGAGCTCTCCGGCCGAGATCGCGATCAGCGCCCGCCCGAAGCTCGAGTGCACCAGGTTTCCCGCGAACCAGATGCCCAGCGCGAAGAGCAGCCAGGCCAGCACCGCATAGGCGCGCTGGTCGAACAGGTGCCCGCCCAGCGCGAAGCCGGGGATGTCCTTGAAGCCCGACGAGCCGCCGATGAACTCCCACTCGTTGAAGACGACGTTGATCACGATTCCCAGCGCCAGCGTCGCCAGCGCGAGCAGGTTCTCGCGCAAGCGCAGCGCGACGAAGCTCAGCACGTAGGCCACCAGCGCGGCGGCCAAGGCGCCCGCGATCGTGCCCAGCCAGGGCGTGACGCCGGCCTTTACCGCCAGCGCCGCCGACGTGTACGCGCCGACCCCGACGAACGCGGCCTGCCCGAGCGACACCTGTCCCGCGTAGCCCATGAACAGGTTCAGGCCCAGCGCGACCAGGCCGTAGAGCCCGATCAGCGTCAGCAGCCCGGTGTACGACGACGGCAGCACCCACACGACGGCCGCCACCAGCGCGGCGAGCAGGAGCCCGATCGGCCCGTACGCTTGCGAGGAAAGCTTCACGCGGCGGCGCAGGGTACGCTCACGGCCATGCCAGCATTCTCACCGGCGCGCGGGGCAAGTCCTTGTCGCCTCGGACGCCTCTTGCGATAGGATATTTTTACCGGCGATGACGAGCGCGACCCTGACCCGGCCCTGGAACCTGCGCGGGGTTTCCCTGATGGCGTTCGCGCACGGCGCGAGCGACCTGTACTCGGGCGTGGTCCCGTTCGTGATCTTCTTCGACGTCACGCGGGCCGGACTGCCGGCCTGGTATCAGGGCGCGCTGGCCTTCGCGTGGTATCTGACCAGTTCGATCGCCCAGCCGCTGGTCGGGGCGTACAGCGACCGGCGCGGGCAGTGGTGGTTTCTGCCCGCCTCGGTCGGGCTGACCGCGGTCGCCATCTCGTTCGCCGCCGCGACGACCTCGGTGTCCGGGCTGGTGGTCTGCGTCGTGCTGGGCGGGCTGGGCTCGGCGGTGATGCACCCCGAGGCGGGCCGCTACTCGACCCTGCTGGGCGGGACCCGGCGGGCCTCGGCGATCTCGATCTACCAGATCGGCGGCCAGCTCGGCTACGGGATCGGCCCGCTGGTCGCGGCGGCCGCCCTGGCCCACGGCGGCGGCGCCTCGCTGGTCGCGATGGCGGTCCCCGGCGTGCTGGCGGCGCTGGCCGTCGCGGCCGTGCTGCCCGGCTTCGCCCGCAGCGCCGACGCGCTCGTGCCGCGGCGCGCCGCCAAGGACGACTCGACCGACCGCACCGCGCCCGCGGTCGACCGGGTCGCGCTCGGGCTGCTGATCGCCAGCACCGCGCTGCGCCACCTGGTCGGCGCCTCGTTCGCCTACTTTCTGCCCAACCTGCTGACCGGGGCCGGCCTCCCGCTGACCGCCGCCGGCGCGGTGGTGACCGCGTTCCTGGTCGCCGCGGCGCTGGGCATGTACGCCGGCGGCGCGACGGCGGACCGCTTCGGCAACGCGCGGGTCTCGATCGTCGGCCTGGTCGCCTCGGTGCCGCCGCTCCTGCTCGCGCTGGCCGCCCACGGCCCGCTCGCGATCGCCGCGCTGCTGCTGGGCAGCGCGCTGCTCGCGGTGCAGAACGCACCCGGGGTGGCGCTGGTGCAGTCGCTGCTGCCGCGCAACCTCGGCGCGGCGCTGGGGCTGATCAACGGGGTCGCGTTCGGCATCGGCTCGATCGGGGTCGCGCTGGTCGGGGTCCTCGTCACCCGCAACGGCGCGGCGTTCGCGCTGGCGAGCGTGGCGTGCGTGCCGCTGCTGGCGGCCCTGGCCTACGTCGCGGTCGACCGCCGCGCGGGAGTTCAGCCCGGCGTGCCGCTCGGGGGTCGGTTCCAGCTCGCGGTAGCCGCGCCGGAAGCCGCTCAGCACCAGGCCCACGACGATCAGCAGCGCCGGGTACAGCAGCTCGATCCCGAACGACGCCATCGTCAGCACCACCAGCACCGCCGCGAGCACGCCCAGCAAGCGCGCCACCGGCCCGCGCTCGAGCGCCAGATACGCCGCGACGCAGAACCCGTACAGCACGAAGAAGTTCTGGCCGGCGAACTTGAGCAGCGCCTCGATCCGGATCACGCCCAGCGCGTTGAGCACCAGCACGAGCACGAACACCGCGGCGATGGTGCCGATCGCGCGCAGCGGCGTGCGCGTGCCGGCGCTCAGTTTCGTCAGCCCGCCGGGCAGCAGCCCCTCGCGCGCCGAGGCGAACACCAGGCGCGAGGCGGCCCAGACCGCACCGATCAGGTTCGCGCCGATGATCACCGTGCCGAGCACCCCCACGAAGCTGCGCCCGAAGGGGCCGAAGAACTGCGCCATCATCGTCGCCAGCGGCGCGTTGGCCAGCGACGGATCGTCCGGCGCGAGGCTGAGCTGGATGCCGACCGCGATCGCCAGGTACAGCAGCACGACGATCAGGTAGCTGGCCCCGACAGCGATCGGAAAGTCGCGCTTGGGGTTGTGGTACTCCTCGGCCGTGAACGAGAGAATCTCCCAGCCGGTGAACGCGAAGAAGATCAGCCCGATGGCCGGAATCGCGGGCCACACGGCGGGGCTGAACGCCGCCGCCGGCGCGGCGCCGTGCCAGTGGCCGATGACGCTCGTGCCGCCGATGACGGCCAGCATCGCGACCAGCACCGCGGCCAGCACCGATTGCGCCGAGCCCGACACGCGCGCGCCCAGGCAGTTCACCGCGCACGCGCCCAGCAGCAGCACGAAAGCCGCCGGCGCCGCGATCGCCGGCTGGTCGAGAATGGCCGCGAAATAGCGCCCGCCGGTCAGCGCGATGGCCGGGATGCCCAGCGAGAACGTGCCCAGCAGGATCACCTCGGTGACCAGCCCCCAGCGGCGCCCGAACGCCGCCTGCACGAAGCCCGCCACCCCGCCGGCCGACGGAAAGCGCGCACCCAGGCGGGCGAAGATGAACAGGATCGGGAGCACGATCAGCGCGCAGGCCAGCCAGGCGTAGATCGCCGAGCGCCCCACCCGCGCGTACGCCAGCCCGGGCAGGATCAGCAGACCGCTCCCGACGACGATGGTGACGCCCAGCGCGATCGCCTGCGTCACCGTCAGCGTCTTGGTCAGCTTATGCGCTTCGCTCATCCGTGACGAACCACTGCGCGATCGCGTAGAGGCAGCCGTCGTCCCCCGCGACCGACGAGTGCGGCGTGCCGACCGGCAGCAGGAGCCGGTCGCCGGGACGGCAGGTGCTCTGCTCGTCGCCCCAGTGGAAGGTGATCTCGCCCTCGAGGATCAGCAGCGTCTCGTCGGTCGGGTGCTGGTGCGTCTTGTGCTCGCGGTTGGGCAGATCGTACTGCACTTCGATCGAGTTGGTCTTGTTCGGCGGCAGCAGGTGCGCGATCGACTGCCGCAGTTCCAGCGGAGCGCCGCGCACGATGCGGGGGGCGGTCATGGTGGTCACCTCGTCGTTTCGTCTCCGCGCGAGCCCTGCTCGCCGGCGAAGTGGAACGGGCAGGTCTTCAGCTCGGTCTCGTTGCGGTCCGGGATGAAATACTGCAGCCACTCGTGGTTGGTCGCGTCGCCGTAGCTGCCCAGCTTGGGGTAGAGATCGATCCGGTCGTAGTTGCGCAGGTGCTTGCGGATCACCCGTCGCGCCGACTGGCCGGCCTTGGTGTCGCCGGTGATCCCCTCGAACACCCAGCGCGGCTGGAACGTGATGTAGAAGCCGGCCGCCCTGCGGCTGAGCCGGTGCTCGTGCAGCGGGGTGTTGCAGACCACGAAGAACGTGTCGCCGCCGAAGCAGAACTCCCAGTCGGGATCGTTGGGATCGGTCGGGATACCGGCCGGCCAGGGCGCCTCGTCGCGCTCGTGCAGCTGCTGCAGCACGTTCCAGAACGCCTTGAAATACTGCTGTTCGGTGTCGAGCTTGGCGGCGGGATTGAAGAAGCACACCAGCGACGTCATCCGGTCGATCGACTTGTACTCGCCGATGTACTCGAGCAGGGTCTGCCCCAGCAGCTCGATGTCCGCGGCCGACCGAAAATCCTCGAGGAACAGGAAACGCAAGCCGCCGCGCTGGCTGCCCAGCGTTCCGAACGTGCACGGGAACGTCCGCTCCGTCGAGTTGAGGTCGCGGTGGAAGCTCTCGAAGAAGCGAGCTTGCCACGAATCCGGCGCGAAGTGCGCGCGAATCGTTTCCGCGCTGTGGATCAGGGTCGTCTGCATGATCGGTTCTTCTCCGAGGGCAGGTCGGGGCAAGAAAAGGCCCGCCGGGCCGGCGCGACGTCCGAGTCGCGCGAACGCCTTGGGCGGGACCGGGCGGTCAGATGCAACGACGTAAATTGTATCCAGCGCGCGCGCAGGCGAGCCCGCCGCGCGTGTTTACACTCGCTCTGACATAGAACATTTACACCTACACCCTTTCCCCGGCGCATCATACCAGGGTTTGCGCGCCGCGACAATCACATGTGTCCGCAGGAATAGCGCGCGGCGCAGCGGCGCATTTGAATGTATGCAATGCATGGAAAACGCGCGGCATACGCGCACGCTGAAGATGAGTCGGCGCGCCGCCATACGCCGGGCGCTGCGATACGCCGGGCGCCGGCTCAGGCGGCGGCCACCCATCGGTACGCCCCGCCCCTCCGCGCTGGGCCGCCTGGCAGGACCTTCCCCCCGGGGGCTGAAGGCTCGCGGACCTCTCACGGCTCCACGAGGAGAACCTGCCGATGGATGACATCGCGCGCCTCAGGAACGTCGCCGTCGTCGGCCCGCACCACGCGGGCAAGACGACCCTGGTCGAAGCGCTGCTCGCGCACTGCGGGGCGATCCCCCGCCGCGGTTCGGTCCGCGACGGCACGACCACCACCGATTGCGAGCCCGAAGCGATCGGGCACCTCCAGTCCGTCTGCGTCGGCTTCGCGCACGCGTCGTGCGGAGCGGTCGACCTGACCCTCGTCGACACGCCCGGCTTCGTCGACTTCTTCGAGGAGACGAAGCTCGCGCTGGTCGCGGCCGATGCCGCGCTGATCGTGATCGACGCCGAACCGGGCCGCGTCGCGCAGACCGCGGCGCTGGTGGAATATCTCGAGGCGCGCACGATGCCGCACCTCTTCTTCGTCAACAAATTGGACCGGCCGGGGGCCGACTTCGACGCCACGCTGGCCGCGCTGCGCGACGCGTACGGCCCGCACGTCGTCGCCACGCACCTGCCGGTCGGCATCGGCGAGAAGCTCGCGGGCTACGTCGATCTGGCGACCAAACACGCGTACCTCAACGGCGACGCCGGCGTGACCGAGATCGCGATTCCGGGCGGCCTGCGCGAGGCGGTCGAGGCGCAGCGCACGATCCTGCTCGAAGCGCTGGCCGACTTCGACGACACGCTGATGGAAGAGCTGCTCGACGGCAAGGACCCCAGCCAAGACGAGATCGAGCGCGACCTGTGCGAAGACTGCGCGCACGACCAGATCGTGCCGGTGCTGGTCGGCGCGGCACAAGAGAACATCGGTTTGGCGCCGCTGGTCGACGCGATCGCGCGCCTCTTTCCCTCGCCCGCGACCGAGCCGCGGCGCGACGTCGACGGCCGCCCGGTCGTGGCGCGCGCGGACGGCCCGGTCGTGGCTCAGGTCTGCAAGACCGTCGTGCACCCGCAGCAGGGGAAACTCTCGGTGGTGCGCGTCTTCACCGGCACGCTGACCTCGTCGTCGCAGCTCGTCAACGCGTCGCGCGGCGGCACGGCGGTGCGGCTCTCGGCCGTGGTGCGGCTGTTCGGCAAGCGCCAGGAACCGGTCACCTCGGCCGGGCCCGGCGCGATCGTCGCGCTGGCGCGGCTGGACGGCGTCTGCACCGGCGACACGCTCGGCTCGCCGAACGCCGGCGTGCTGATGCCGACCGTGCCGCTGGCCGAGCCGCTGTTCGCGGTCGCGATCGCGCCCGCGCAGCGGCTCGACGAGGCGAAGCTCTCGCAAGCGCTCGCGCGGCTGATCGACGAGGACCCGGCGCTGCGCGTCGGCCGCGCCGAGCTGACCAACGAGCTGCAATTGCTGGGCTGCGGCGAGACGCACGTCGCGACCGCGACGGAACGGCTGGCGCGCAAGTTCAACGTCGACGTCAAGACGCACCCGCCCTCGATCGCCTACCGCGAGACGATCCAGAGCACGCTGGAGATCCACTCGCGCTACAAGCACCAGACCGGCGGCCACGGGCAGTTCGCCGACGTGCGGCTGCGCTTCGAGCCGGGCGCGCGCGACAGCGGGGTCGGCTTCGCCGAGCAGATCGTCGGCGGGGTGGTGCCCAAGCAGTTCTTTCCCGCCGTCGAGCGCGGCGTGCGCGAAGCGCTGGCGGCGGGCGGACCGCACGGCTATCCCGTCACCGACCTGCGGGTGACGCTCTACGACGGCGCCTTCCACGACGTCGACTCGAGCGAGGCTTCGTTTCGGACCGCGGCCGGGATGGCGGTCCGCGACGCGCTGCACAAGCTCGGCACGGTCGTGCTCGAGCCGCTGATGCACCTCGAGGTGGTGATTCCGTCGGCCTCGCTCTCGGCGGCCGTCTCGCAGCTCACCGCCAAGCGCGGCCAGATCCTGGGCTTCGAAGCGGCCGACAAGCCCGGCCGCGAGCGGGTCAGCGCGCTCGTGCCGCAAGCGGAGCTGGCGCGCTACGCGACCGAGCTGCGCACCGCGACCGCGGGGCTGGGCACGTTCCGCGCGCGCTACGAGCGCTTCGAGCTGGCGCCCGAGCGGCCGGTCGCCGCGGCCCAGCGATGAGGGAGGGCGCGGCGTTCGCTCGGAACGCTCTTCCGGTGGACACCGCGCCGCCGCCCGTCTTCACCACCCGCCCGCCCCAGGAGTGCCCGGCCCACCGCGGGATCGAGGTGCTGGGCGACAAGTGGAAACTGCTGATCGTCATCGCGCTGGGCCAGAACGGGCGCATGCGCTTCGGCGCGCTGCACGCGGCGCTGGCCGGCATCAACCAGAAGGTGCTGACCAGCGCGCTGCGCGGGCTCGAGCGCGACGGCCTCGTCGAGCGGACGGCCTACACCGAGCTGCCGCCGCGGGTCGAGTACGAGCTGAGCGAGCGCGGCCGCGGCGCCCTGCCGGTGGTGCGGGCGCTCGACGACTGGGCGCTCCGCTTCGGCCTCTGACGGCCTGCCGTTCCCAGCCCGTTCTCAGGACAACTTAACACCGGCGCGCGAGCGGGCGCCGCTCCTCTGCGTTCATCGGGTAGAACCGGCGTAGCCTTTCTACACTGATGCGTTCTCTTCCGAGGAGATGGCCGTGCGTCACCCCCTGTTTCGCGGCGCCCGCAGCGCGCGCGCACTTCTGATCGCCGCAGCGACGATCGCCCTGGCCGCGTGCAGCGGCAGCAGCGGCACCGGCGCGGTCCCGCAGACCAACGGACCGTGCTTGCCGTCCGACACCCAGGCCACCCTCGCGGTGCCCAACAACGGCAGCTTCACGAGCGCGGGCAGCATCACCAAGCTGGAGATGGTCACCAACGGCAACACGAACTCGTTCGCCAGCAGCTTCGGAAACTACATGCTCGTCGCAGTCGGTGGCGGGACGAACGTGGTCTCGCAGAACCTCGGCCTGGTCGCCGATCCCGGCGCGCCGCACCCGTACAACTCGGACTATTACTACGCCGGCAGCGTCAACAGCGGTCAGTTCTTCTCGGGCGTGACGTACACCGTGTACCTCAACACCCAGAACTCGAACTGCACGCCGACCCCGATCGGCCAGTTCCAGACCTGTAGGCCGAACTCAGGCGCGCGTGCGGGCCGCGAATTCGGCCAGCGCGCGCGCCGTGCGCTCCGGCGCCTCGAACTGCGGCAGGTGGCCCGTTTCCGCGAGCTCGACGTACTGCGCGTCCGGCAGCGCGGCGGCCGTCTCGCGCAGGGTCAGCGGGCTGATGTAGGTGTCCTGCGCGCCGGCGATCACCAGCGCGGGCACGCGCACGTCGGCCAGCAGATCGTCGCTCGCGAGGCGCTCCTTCATCCCGCGGATCAAGTGCGCGCAGCCGCCGCGCGTCCTGGCGCGCCATCATCGCCCGCGCGCGCTCGACCAGCTCGGGCCGCTCGCGGTAGACGGCCGGCGCGAAGTAGCGCGGCAGATAGCTTTCGATCGCGGCGTCCATCGTGCCGTCGCGCTCGAGCCGCGCGGCGAGCTCGTCGCGCCCGGCCGCGAGCTCGCGCTGCGACGCGAGCGCGCCCGGCCCGGCGGCTTGGCGCGAGGCGTCGGCGGCGGTGTGGCTGGCGATCAGCGCCAGCCCCGCGACGCGCTCCTCGTACATGCGGAAGAACGCCAGCGCGACGTAGCCGCCGATCGAGTGACCGGCCAGCGCCGCGCTGCTCGACGCGCAGCGCGTCGAGCACGCCCGCCACGTCGCCGGCCAGCGCTTCCATCAGCGCCGGGCCGTCGCTGGGCTCGCGACTCGCCGCAGCCGCGCAGATCGACCCGGATGACGCGCGTGCCGGCCAGCGCCGGCAGCTGCTCGTCCCAGACTCGTGCGGTCGAGCGGGAAGCCGTGCAGCAAAACGAGCGGCGTACCTGCTCCGCTCGAATCGTCGAAGCCGATACGCCGCCCGTCGATGCCGATCGTCATGCGACGATCTATGCGACGAGTTAGAAGTCGCTTTCCTTGAGGTTGGCGGCCGGGTTGACGTCGGTGAAGTCCTCGCTCTCGACCGCCGCGCTGCCGGCGTACGTCACCCGGCGCACCGGCAGGTGCGTCGTCTTGGCGAAGTAGACGGTGCGCTTCGTCGCGCCGTTGGCATCGGTGTAGGGGATCGTCACCGCGTCGGTCGCGACGCCGTTGACGGTCTCTTCGGCGGTCGTTTCCGAGGGCGCGGCCTTGAGCGCGTCGGCCATGTTCTGGAACGAGCCTTCGTCGATCGTGCCGCCGCGCAGATCGACCGCGCGGCCGTCGTGGATGCGATCGTGAGGTGGATGCCGCTCAGGAAGCCGCCCTGGTGGCCGCTGACCTTGTCGCCGCCCTTCCAGACCGCGCCGCCGCCGCGGCCCGCGCCGCCGGTGATGTCGATCTTGGCGAAGTGCGGCTTGAGGTACGCATAGTGATACGTCCGGTCCTGGACGTCGCTGCCCTTGGTCTCGTGCACCTTGATGTTGCACGTGTAGCTGGGAACCTTCGCCCAGGCGTCGAGGAAGGCGGTCGCGGCCGGACCCGGCGCCGCGCCCAGCAGGGCGACGCCGAGGATGCCGGTCAGGAGCGCGCGGTTAACGTGTCGCACGGACGTATGAACTGGGATTGATCGTCGCAAAGTTCCCCGCCGAATACGGGTCGCTCGCGTAGATCGAGTGGACGTCGACGGGCGGGATCGTGAGCCCGTACTTCTGGTCGAAGGCGGCGATGAACGTGTTGGCGATCAGCGCGTAGCCGGTGTTGGACGGGTGCAGGCCGTCGAGGCTGAAGAACCCGCCGCCGTACTGCAGCGAGGCCAGGTCGCCCTGCGCGTCGACCGGGAACGGCTTGCCCGCCGCGCGCAGCGTCGCGGCGTTCTGGAACAGCGCCGCCTGATCGGCCAGCACCGCGCCGGTCTGCTGCACCGCGCCCGCGATGGCCTGGTTGTAGGCGGCGTTGAGACCCTTGACCTCGAGCGCGACCTGGTCGCTGACGACCTCGCCCGCGCCGGTCGGGTTGCTCGCGGTGATGCAGCTGCGGCACCGGCTGCTTGCTGCAGAATCGCCGCCACCGTCTGGAGCAGCACCGGCAACAGGAAGTAGCCGTTGGCGCCGAGGTGCGTCTGCGCTATCCTCGGCCGCGCGCGTACTGGTGCGCGGCGTGCGAACGCGGCCGCGACCTGCGCCTGCACGGCCGGGATGGCCGCGGCCTGCGCCGGGGTGATGTGGAACTGCTGCGCCGCCGCGTCGATGATGGCGGCCTGGAGGAAGCCGTCGAGGTTCTGCTCGTAGTTCGGCTCGGTCGTCGACTGGACCGGGAAGAACGTCGCCGCGCCGAGCACGTCGACCAGGTTGCCGACCGCGACCTTCGCGCCGCTGGCCTGCAGCTGGCTGATCATCGTCGCGATGTCGGCCCCGATGGCGGCCGGATCGGCCGGCGGCGAGCCGCCGTTGGCGAACGCGAAGTGGAGCAGGTCGTTGGAGCCCAGGTAGACCGTGGCCAGGCTGGCCGTGCAGCGAGACCGCGGCTTGGAGCGGCGTCACGCGCGCGCCGAAGTTGGCCAGCACCGGGTAGAAGTTCTCGCTCTCGCCCGCGACGAGCTGGTTGAGCCCCAGCAGCGCGCGGCCCGAGGCGGTTTGCGCCAGCGTCGCCGTGTCGGGCGGCGAGACGCAGCCCGCGATGGGCTCGAACATCGCGACCGCTTCGTGCGTCGTCATGCCCGGGACGCCCAGGTCGTACGGGGTGGTCTGCGGGTTGAGCCGGTCGCCCAGCCCGCCGCTGGGCGAGAACGCGGCCAGGCGCTGGCCCTGGCACGCGACCGTCAGCCCGGCCGGGAAGCCGCTGCTGGTCTTGGCCAGGATGCCGCCGACGCCCAGCGGCGCGATCAGCGGCAGCGGCGAGGTGGCGGGATTCTCCAGCGCCGCCTGCGAGACGCCGTTGGCCTGCTCCCAGATCAGCGCGAAGAACCCGTGCTCCTGGCTTTCTTGAACGCGGCCGATGACGCCGACGCCCGGCGACGGTCGCGCCGCCCGGGATGTCGGCTCCGACCGTGCCGCCGGACTGCGTGCCGGCGGTCAAGCTGTCGCCGACGCCGACGATGCGGGTTTGCGCCTGGACCGTCGTGCCGGGGCTGGCGTTGAACGGGGTGGTGAACGGCTGGCTGCCGCCTCCGCCGCCGCAGCAACCCGCGAGGCCGAGGGTCGCGGCGAGCGCCGCGGCGGTCCCGATGCGCGCGATCACAGCGGCAGCACCGTGGGCGAACCGATGCCCAGCTGGACCTGGACCGTGGTGGCCTTCAAGCCGCCGCGCGAGGTCGCGACGTTGCTGCACGCGGGCAGCTGCTGGCAGTAGATCCCGGTGATGCCGAGATCCTTGTAGTTCGTTGCGCCGCCGGTGAGCACGGTCATCTGCACGTACGTTTTCTTGGTGAAGTGGTGGTCGAGGCCATAGATGAAGGTCGGCGTGTACTCCGGGAACGGGTCGACCGGGTTGTACTGCACCAGGCGCGAGGGCTGGACGAAGAACGTCGTCGAGCGGCTGGCGCGGTACTCCAGGTAGAGCAGCTCGAAGAGCTGAGCCTTGTTCGTCTGGTTGATGCCGTTGAGGTGGTTGAGCCACTGCGCGGCGACCGTCGCGGTGCCGAACATGCGCGGGGTGGCCAGGAACGGCAGGGTCAGCGGCAGCAGCCACTCCTGCTCGGTACGCTGGCGCACGGTGGTCGGAAAGCCGTTGTACTCGATCAGCGCCTCGTCGCTGCCGCCGCCGATCTTGGCGGTGTGCGCGAGGTAGGTCGGCGAGATGACGATCGGAATCTGCGTGTCGCCGTGGCCGAGCACGAACAGGTTCTGGTCGACGACGGTGAGGATCTTGTCCTTGGTGGTCGCGTCGACGTTGCCGGTGTTCTGGTAGATCTGGGCCAGCGTCGTGCCCGGGCCGGTGAAGCCTTGGATGTAGAACGGCACGGACTTGTTGCTGAAGCCGAGCGGGTACTGCTGGATCTCGTAGTAGCCGACTTGGAGCCGGTTCGTCCGCGAGAACGCGTAGCCGAAGCCGGCATCGACGCCGCCCGGCATCCGCACGTCGCGGTTGACGCTGCCGTACGGGAACGCGAACGACACGTCGGCGTTGTACGTGAAGCCCTGCGGCAAGCCGGGCCGGCGGAGCGGGCGCTGCGGCGTCCCGGGCGGGTTCGCCTGAGCGACCGTCCGGGCATCGTCCTGGTTCTCTTTGATATCTCGAAGCGCGCGCTGCAGCGACGCGTTGGCCGGAGCGAGGAGGCCCGCGCTGATCGCGTTGGCCTCCGCTCCGTCAGCGCGGGCGGGCAGCGGCGCTAGGACGGCCGCGGCGCAAATGAGCGCAAGCGCGGCCGACGTAACACGACTCTTCATAACCCAACTCGCCTTGCACCGGGCGGAGAAAGGTTCCTCCGGCGCAGCCGCCCGGCGGCAGCTCCCGCCGTCCAGCAGCCGCCGACGCCGCGCCGCGCATTTCCTTCGGACGATTGCGCTATTTCGCATTATAGTGGTATAAGGGACCTAACCCCCGCCGGCGGACTCCGCCGGTTCTCCGCGCGTCCATGCGACAACGCGGACGCGGAAAGGACTCGGTAGAGTACCGATGGCCACGAAGAAGACAGCGCCCAAACGCAAGACGGCGGCGCGCAAAGCGACCGGCACGCGCAAGACGGCGGCACGCAAGACCACCGCGCGCAAGAAGACCGCGACCCGCAAAACGGCCGCCCGCAAGACCACCGCCCGCAAGAAGACCGGCGCGCGCAAGACGGCGGCGCGCAAGACCTCCACCCGCAAGAGCACGAGCCGCAAGACCACCGCGCGCAAGAAGACCACCGGCCGCAAGAAGGCGACCGGCACGCGCAAGACCGCGGCGCGCAAGACCACCGCGCGCAAGAAGGCGGCGACCCGCAAGACGTCGGCCCGCAAGAGCACCAGCCGCAAGAAGGTCGTCCGCAAGGCGACGGCCCGGGCCGCGACGTCGCGCCGCAAGACCGCGACCCGCCGCAAGAAAGCGGCGTAACCCACTCCAGCCCAGGGACGCAGCGCGTCGCGAGGAAGCTCGCGACGCGCTGCTCTTTTGCTCGGAACCGATGTATCTCGATCAGCTTCCCGAACTCTCCCGCGCGCGGCTGGTGCGCGCGCGCTCCCGCGGGGTCGCGATCCGCGACCGCGACCGCGCGGTGGCCGTCGCGTTCCTGGCCGACGGCTCGCTGCTGCCCGCCGACACGCTGGTCCGGTTCGACGTGACGCGCGGCGAGGAGCCGCGCCGCCGGCTGACCGACGCGCTGGCCGCGACCGGCGCGCGCAGCCTGTGGTTCTACGGCGGCGACGAGATGACGCGCCGCGCGGCGCTCGCGCTGGACCTCCAGCTGCGCCCGGTCGGCGCGGCGTTCGTGCGCCGCATGGATGCCGCGCGCGCGGTGCGCGTGGTCTTCCGGCCGCCCTCGCAGCGCGACCGCGTCACGCTCGAGGAGCAGCAGCGCGAGCACGCGCCCGCGTTCGCCGCGCCGCTGGCCGAAGTGGCGGAGATCGACCGCGACGCCGTCGGCCTGGTCTTCAGCGAGCCGCTCGACGCGGTCTGGAGCGAGCTGCGCGTCGTGGTCAACCCCGCCTTTCGCGGCCAGGGCCACGCGAGCGCGCTGTTCGCCGCGGCCGCGGACCGCCTGGAGGCGACGGGCCGGCGCGTCTGCGCCGCGACCGAGAGCGTCGCCGGGCGCGACCGCTCGGCGCTCGAATCGGCCGGCTTCCGGCTCGTGGATTACTATTTCTGAGCCGCCCCCAAGCGCTGAGCGGCCCGCCCGCGGTCAGAACCCGCTCGCCTCGGCCGATAGGGAAGGGGATGGAATCCTTTGCTGTGTTCGGGAGCGGCAGCATGGACTGGGAGCCCGCGCTCGCGGCGACCCACCGCCGCTTTCAGCGCGACCGGCTGCTGGCGCTGGCGGCGTCCTTCGCCGGCGCCATGGTCTTCGTCGCGACCTCGGGCGACTTCGGGCCCGTCGAGGGCCTGTGGGCGGCGGCCGCGGTGCTGGTCGGCGCGGTGCCGATGGGCGTCGCCGGCAGCCTGGTCGCGGCGCGCGGGTTCACCGCGATCCGGGCCGCGCTGCGCGAGCGCGACGCGGCCAGCGTCGAGCGCTTCGCCCGCGCGATGGCCAGCCTGCCGCTGATCGCCGCGGTCGCCTTCCCGCTGGTCGGGCTGCTGGCGGCGCTGAGCGAGATCCCGGCCGGCTGGGGCTTCGGGCGCCACCTCGCGATCGACGTGGTCGACACGGTCGTCGCGGCCAGCCTGTACTGGACGCTGGTCTCGTTCGCCGCGGAGCGCGCGATCGGCGAGGGGCGGCGGATCGTCGAGCGCGCGACCGGCATCGGCCGCCCGCCGCGCGTGCGCCGCTACGGCGTGACGGGGCGCTTCGCGCTCACCGTCGCCGGGCTGCTGGCGTACGTGATCGGCGCGCTGCTGATCGCGGCGGTGCACGCCTGCAGCGTCGCGGCGGCCGGCGACGCGTCGTGGCCGCGCGTGCTGGCGATCGCCGCGTTCGGCGTCGTCGGCGATCGGGCTGGTGTACGGCGCGCTCGCGATGCGGGCCATCAACGGCACCGTCTGCGAACCGCTGGCGGCGGTCGCGGCGCTGCTCGGCCGGGCCGGCGGCGGCGACCTCGCCGCCTTGCAAGAAGCCGACGCGCTGCCGCGGCTGCCGCACGAGGTCGGAATCCTGGCCGACGCGCTGACCCGCGCGCACGCCGCGCTGGCGCGCGATCGCCGACGCCAACCTGCGCGTCGCCGAAGGCGACCTGCGGCGCGAGCCGCGCCCGCTCGGGGCGGGCGATTTCCTCGGCGCGGCGGCGGCCGGCCTGGTCGTCGCGCTGCGCGCCGCGCTCGGCCCGGCGCTGGGCGCGGCCCGCACGGTCGAGCGCTCGAGCGGCGATCTCGAGCGCAGCCGCGGCGAGCTGGCCACCGCCGCGCGGCGCACCGCGGACGACGTCGCCACGCTGCGCGAAGCCGCGCACGACTTGGCCGGCGCGATGACAGAGATCGGCCGCTCGGGCGACGCCTTGCGCGGCGCGGCGGAGAGCGCGGCGCGCGGCGCGGCGCTGGTCGGCGAGAGCGCGCAGAGCGGCTCGGCCGGGCTGGACCAGCTGCGCGCGACGCTGCTGCAGAACAGCGCGGCGAGCGAGGCGCTGCGCGCGCGCACGAGCTCCGCGCGCGAGGCGGCCGAGCTGGCCGCGCACGCGGTGGCGGCCGGCGCGACGCGCTCGGAGCGGGCGATGGAGGCCATCGCCGAGGGCGCGCGCGCGATGGAGCACCTGCACGGTGCGGCCGAGCGCATCGGCGACGTGACCGCGACGATCGAGACGATCGCCGATCAGACGAACTTGCTGGCCCTCAACGCCGCGATCGAGGCCGCGCGCGCGGGCGTGCACGGGCGCGGGTTCGCGGTCGTCGCCGACGAGGTCCGCAAATTGGCCGAGGCGGCGACCCGGGCGACGCACGAGATCGGCGACCTGGTGCGCGGCATCCGGGCCGAAGCCGAGCGCTCCGCGCGCGCGGTCGCGCGCGGCACCGAGGCGGCCCACGAGAGCTTGGGCGAAGGCGCCGACGCGGCGCGGCGGATCGAGCGGCTGGCCGACGACGTGCGCGAGATCGCCGGCACGGTCGAGACGATCGCGACCACCCAGCAGCAGCAGCTCGCCGCGACGCAGATGCTGGCGCGCACCAGCGAGCGCCTCGGCGGCGAGGCCGAGCGGCTGGTGCAGGCCGCGCACACCATGAGCGCGACCGCCGAGACGCTCAGCGCGACCTCGCGCACGGGCCTGGCGATCGGGGCGGAGGTCGAGAACGCGGCCGGCCGCCTCTCGGCGGTCGGCGCCGAAGCGGCGGGCGCATCCGACGCGCTGGGCGACGTGGTCGAGCGCACCGGCCGCGCGGCGGCGGAACTGGCCGGCGCGGTCGCACGCTTTCGGCTCGGGTGACGATACCGCGCCGCCGGCTGTCTACGGCGGCAAGATGTCCGCGATCGCCGCGTCGTCGTAGCCCGCTTCGCGCAGGATCTCCGCGCCGTGCTCGTTCAGGCGCGGCGCTGATCCGCGCGGGTCGTCGCCGAGCGCGCTGCCCTGCACCGGCCGGCGCACGACGCGCACCCGTCCTTCGCTCGGGTGCTCGGCCGCGTCCCAGAACGTCGCCGCGAGCTGCGGGTCGGCGACCAAATCCTCGACGTCCGAGAGCGGGCCGACCGGGATGTCCGCCGCTTCGAGCGCGGTCAGCCACGCCGCGGTCGAGCGGCGCGCGACGAGCTCGGCCACCGCGCCGTAGGCGAAATCGTAGTCGGTGCGGCGCACGGCCGGATCGCTCAAGCGCGGGTCGGCGTCGAAGCGCGCGCGCTCGCCGACCAGGTCGAAGAAGCGCGCCCAGTGCTTCTCGGTGTAGAGCAGCATGCAGACGTAGCCGTCGCTGGTCCGCAGCGGGCGCCGGTTCGGCGTCAGGATGCGCTCGTAGCCGACCGCGCCCGCCGGCGGGTCGAACAGCATCCCGCCCAGATGATCGCTCAGCACGAGCTCCGCCATCGTCTCGAACATCGGGATCTCGAGCGCTTGTCCGTCGTCCCGTGCGCTCGCGCTGGTAGAGCGCGGCGAGCACCGCGTGCGCGGCGTTCATGCCGGTGATCCGGTCGGCCAGCAGCTCGGGCACGTAGCGCGGCTCGCCGCCCTCGACCCGCCGGAACAGCGCCGCCATCCCGGCCACGCCCTGCACCAGGTCGTCGTAGGCCGGCCGGGCCGCGTACGGGCCGCGCTGATCGAAGCCGACCAGGCTGGCGTACACCAGGCGCGGGTTGACCGCCGCGACGTCGTCGTAGCCCAGCCCCAGCCGCGCCATCGCGGCCGGGCGGATGTTGTGGATCAGCACGTCGGCGCTCGCGCACAAGCGCAGCAGCGCGGCCCGCGCCTGCGGGCGCTTGAGGTCGAGCGCGAGGCTGCGCTTGCCGCGGTTCATGAACAGGAACAGCGAACCCATCCCGGGATGGCGGGACGGGCCGGCGTGGCGCATCACGTCGCCGGCCGGGCGGCTCGACCTTGATCACCTCGGCGCCGTAGCCGGCCAGGATGTGGGTCGCCCACGGCCCCATCACGACCGTCGAGAGGTCGAGGACGCGGGTGCCGGCCAGCGGCCCGGGCGGCGGTGCTTGGTTCGCGGGCATGGCGAACCGTCTTCAACGGCCGGGCGCGGCGCCTCTACCGGGCGGGTCGCCGTTCGCGGCGACCGGCGCTAGCCACTCGGCGGTGCGCAGGAGCGCCGGCACGACCCGCTCGGCGCGCGCGGCGGTCGACGCGAACTGGCGGCTGAGCTGCTCGAGCGCCCGCGCCAGGACCAGCGTGGCGTCGAGAACCCGCAGGTCCGCGTAGCGGATCGAGGGCGCGGCGAGCGGTTCGCGCACGAGCGCGACGCCGGCCGGCTCGCGCGGCTCGCCCGGCCAGCCCGCCGCCACGGGAAAGAACGCCGCGTCCGCGGCGGCGGGGTCCGCGACGATCGAGGCGTACGAGCGCTGCCACTGGTACCCGTAGCCGGCCTCCTCGTAGCCCATCGCGATGTACGCGTTCCAGCCGACGAGCGTCTTGATCGCGAGCTGCGCGGCGCTGCGCAGCGGGAAGTGCGCGAGCACGAGCTCGTCGAGCACGGCGGCGGTCGTTCCGGCCGCGCCGCCCGCGATGCCGTGGCTGCCTTGCGCGATGGTCGCCGCCGGATCGCGCGCGAACGAGGCCGACAGCGCGAGCTTGTGGTCCGCGATGCTCTCCGCGGCACGGCGGTGCCCGATGCGGCGCAGCGGCTCGCGCTCGTGCGGATCGTCGGCGCGCCGCGGGACGTAGGTGCGCCAGGGCAGCAGCGCGTGCGTCTCGGCGGGAATGACCGCCAGCGCCGCGTCCAGCGCGCGCCGGTCCGGGACCGCGAGAAACTCGTCGGCGTCCAGCAGGAACAGCCGCGCGCAGCCGAGGTGCGCGAAGGCCGCGCGCGCCAGATAGGTGGTGATCTCAGCCTGGCGGTACACGAACGTCGCGTCGTCGAGCACCGTCAGCGGCAGCCGTTCGGCCTCCAGCGCCGCGAGGATCTCGCGCGTGCCGTCCGACGACGCGTTGTCGACGACGACGAGGTGGTCGAGCAGCGCGGCGTGGTGGCGGACGAACGCCTCGACGATGTCCGCTTCGTTCTTGACCCGCGCCAGGCCGGCCAGCACCGGCCGGGCGGCGCTCACGCGAAGCCTTCCGCGGCGCGCACCGGCGCCGCGGCCTCGGCCGCGGCGCGCGCGCGCCAGATCGCGACTCGCCGATCCGCTCGCAGGTCGAGCGCCGGGAGGCTCGCGCGCCGCTCGTGGAACCGCACGTGCGGCCGGCCGGCGAGCGAGTACTCGAAGACGCCGCGCAGCTTGTGGTAGCCGTTCGGGTAGACGTGGGTCTCGCGCTCCAGCAGCGCGGCGGCGATCGCGACGTGCGCGCGATCGGTGTGCACCACCGCGAACGACGACACGACGTCCACGAACAGATCCGTCATCCACTCGCCGGTGAGCGCCGAGATGTCGAAGTTCCCCGCGGGCGGCGCCTCGCCGCTGCTCTCGGGATCCGCCCGGAACGCGTACAGCGTGCCGTGCGCCGGCCGCCGCCAGGCCGAGAGGTCGGCTTCGAACGCGAGGTCGTGGTCGAGCCAGACGTTGCGCTCGGGCCCGAGCAGCTCGCGCACGAGCGCGTAGCTGTAGCGCTCGCGGCAGAACACGTGCGCATGGGCCGGCAGGCCGAGCAGGAAGCGCCGTACTTCGTCCGACGCGGTGTCGACGCTGGCGGGCAGCACCGCGAGCGAACCGAACCCCGGCGCGTAGAACCCGGTCCGCTCGGCCGCGCCGTGGTAGGGCACGCAGAGGTTGCCGCCGCCGGGCGCCAGCAGCAGCCCGCCGCCGGCGCCGCTCGGGTAGTGGCAGCTCGCACGCCGCCAGGTCGAACTCGGCGCACAGCCGGCGCAGCCCGCGCTGGATCAGGCCGTCGCCGCCGTTGCCGGGATTCGGCAGCACGTGGACGCGGGTACCGCGATGACGAGCCAGCAGCTCGCGCACGGTCACCGCGGCGACCCCGCGCCGTTGCGCCGCGCGAACCGGTCGGCCCGCGCCTCCAGCAGCGCGCCGACGGACGACGCGGCGGACCACGGATCGCGGTGCGCGGCGCTCAGCCGGTCGAGCGCCGCCGACGAGAGCGCGCCCGCGCCGTCCAGCGGCGTCGCGGCGACGCGCAGCTCGAGCGCGTCAGCGACGCCGTCGTGCCACAGGCGGGCGATGTCGACGATCAGCTCGAGCGCACCGTCGGCGCATAGCGCCCGCAGCGGCGGGGCGGGGAGCGCCGCGAACCCGGCGACGCGCACGAACGCCGGCAGCACCGACACGTCGACCTCCCGCATCGGGGCCGCGCGCCGAAACGCGCGCAGCGCATCGGCCTCGACGAGCGCTGCGCCCAGACCGTCGAACCGCAAGCGGATGTGGCTGGTGTACATCGGCACGTGCAGCGGCACGAGCACGCTGCGCGCAAGACCGGGCCGCAGGCGTAGCGCGAGGTGCTCCTTGTGGGCGGGACCCGGGAGCGTCGTCGTCCGCACCACGACGCGCAAGTCGCCGCCCGGTTCCGCCGGCGCGGGCGGCGGGCTGCGGCGCAGCACGTCGCCGTCGAACGCGAACCGCCCCGCGAGCGGTTCGTGGCGCGCGAACGCCTGGTCCAGGTCGAGCGGCACGATCCAGCGCGCGCGCAGCGCGTGCGCCGCGGCCGAAGCGACGTCCTGCAGCGCACGCGCGCCGGTGACGCGCGCCGGGCGCTCCACCGGATGAACCGGGACCCCGCCGTCGAAGGACGCCGCATGCACGAGCCGCCGCGCGTCGTCGTCCTCCGGAGCGAGCAGGATCATCGTCTCGCGCTCGCGGCGGCGCAGGAACGCGCGCAGCGCATCGGTCCGGCCGTCGAACGCGACGACGACGGCGATTGCTGACTCTTCCACCGCGATGACCTCCATCCGCCTCCACGCGCCCGTCGTCGGCCCGCAGGCCGTCACGTTCGGCTTCACCTGCGATCCGGACGACGGGCTCTACCTTGGTAACACGTTCGCGCTCCGGTTCCCGCCGGAGGTCGACACGTCCGCCGTCCCCGAGCGGCTGTGGTGGACGATCGCGCTGCTCTGCCTGCACCCGCAGTGGATGGTGCTGCGGCCGTGCCGCGTCGAGTTGCCGATCCGGCTGCTGCCGGGAGAGGCCGAGACCTGGCTGCGCCTGATGGACGCGGGGATCGACACGCTCGAATCGCTGCGCGGGACCGGCGAGCTGGCGCGCTCGATCGAGCTCGTCGAAGGCGACCGCGATCTGCCCGCGCCGGTGCCGCTGCGCGAGATCGGCCGCTGCGCGACGGCGTTCAGCGGCGGCAAGGACAGCTTGCTGCAAGCCGCGCTGCTGGCGGAGCTCACCTTTCGCCCGGTGCTGGTCGCGACCACCTCGCCGATGGCGCCCTTCCACGACCACGTCACCGAACGGCGCCGCCACGTCTTTCGCGAGATCGCCGCCCGGCGCGACGTGACGTTCGCCGAGGTCGGCTCCGACCTGCGCTCGCTCTACGCGAACGGCTGGGCGGCCGAGCAGCGCGGCTACCCGATCGCGGTCAGCGAGCTGACCGACGCCTTCCTCTACCTGGCCAGCCTGATCGTGGTCGGGTTCGCGCACGGAGCGACGCACCTGTTCGTCGCGTCGGAGGCCGAGGTCCAGGAGAACGCCGAGCTGGCCGGGCGGGTGGTGCAGCACCCGCACTTCATGTACTCGACCGTCACGCTGGGCGCGGTGTCGGCGCTGCTGCGGCCGCACGGGCTGGGCTGCTCGACGCTCACCTCGCCGCTGCACGCCGACTCGGTGCAGCGCCTGCTGTGG
This sequence comes from Vulcanimicrobiota bacterium, assembly GCA_963784655.1. GTDB lineage: Bacteria > Vulcanimicrobiota > Vulcanimicrobiia > Vulcanimicrobiales > Vulcanimicrobiaceae > Vulcanimicrobium. The sequence continues at coordinate 192,325 of CAWASO010000015.1, read as the reverse complement.
ACGCGCTACCGCGATCTGGCCGACCTGCAGTACTCGTGCTGGAACGTGCCGCCCGACGGCGCCGCCTGCAGTCGCTGCAGCCAGTGCCTGCGCATCGCGCTGTGCGCCGTCGCCGCGGGCGGCGACCCGGCCGCGATGGGGGTCGACCTGGCCGAGGTGCTGATCGCGCAAGCCGACTGGAGCCCGAGCACCGCCGAGCCCGGCGCCGCGCCGCGGGCGCGCGTGCGGGCCGAGATCCACGCCCAGATCGCGCACAACCTGCGCGCGATCGGGCCGGCCCGGATGCTGCGCCGGCTGAGCGCGGGCGACCTGCGGCGCTGGCGCGACGGGCGCACGCGCGCCGCGCTGCGGGCCTACGCCGGGCTGCGCGCGCGGGCGCGCCGCCTGCCCGCGCGCGAGATCGGCTGGCGCCCGGGCGCGCTGGCCGACGTCGACCCGCTCGTCCGCGCGCGCGTCGGCGCGATCTACGGCGCGGCGTTCCCGGCCGAGCCGGAGGCGGCGTACCGGGCGGTGCTCGAGCGCGCCGGTCGCCTGACGGCCTGGATCGTCGCGCCGCTCGCCGCGCGCAGGGTTCCCGTGCTCGCGGCGGTGGAGCTGCGCGATCCGGACGACGCCCGCGTGCGCGCGCTGCTGCCCGCGCGCGACCCGGTGCTGCGCACGGACGCCGGGCCCGTGATCCCGGTCTCGCAGCCGCTGCTCGACGGCAACGAACTGCGCTACGTCGAGCAGGCGATCCGCTCGGGCTGGATCTCGTCGGGCGGGCCGTTCGTGCGCGCGTTCGAGGAGCGCTTCGCGGCGCTGACCGGCTGCGCGCACGCGATCGCGTGCAGCAGCGGGACGACCGCGCTGCACCTGGCCCTGGCGGCGCTCGGAATCGGTCCGGGAGACGAGGTGATCGTCCCGGCCTTCACCATGATCGCCAGCGCGAACGCGGTCGCCTACACCGGCGCGACGCCGGTCTTCGTCGACGCCGAGCCGGAAGCGTGGAACCTCGACCCCGCGGCGGTCGCCGCGGCCGTCACCTCGCGCACCCGGGCCGTCGTCGTCGTGCACACCTACGGGGCGCCGGCGGAGATGGACGCGATCCGCGCCGTCGCGACGCGGCACGGTCTGGCGGTGATCGAGGACGCGGCCGAGGCGCACGGCGCGGCGTACCGCGGGCGCCCGGTGGGCAGCCTGGGCGACGCGGCGACGTTCTCGTTCTACGCCAACAAGATCGTGACCACCGGCGAGGGCGGGATGGTGACGACCAGCGACGAGCGCTTCGCGCGCGTCGCGCGCCGGCTGCGCGACCACGCGTTTTCCGAAGACCACCACTTCTGGCACCGCTACCGCGGCTTCAACTATCGCATGACCAACCTGCAGGCCGCGGTCGGCGTCGCCCAGCTCGAGCGCTACGACGAGCTGGTCGCGCGCCGCCGCCGGCTGGCGGAGCGGTACACGCACGCGCTGCGCGATCTGGACGGGCTGACCTTGCCGCACGAGCAGCCCGGCACGACCAACGTGTTCTGGATGTACGCGCTGCTGGTCGGCGACGCGTTCGGCTGCACGCGCGACGCGCTGCGCGCGGCGCTGGCCGAGGCCGGGATCGAGACCCGCACCACCTTCATCCCGCTCCACCTGCAGCCGATCTACCGCGAGGGTCGGCGCGAGCTCGGTCTTCCCGGTCGCCGAAGATCTGTGCGCGCGCGGGCTGTACCTGCCGACCTCGGCGACGCTGGGCGAGGCCGAGATCGCGCGCGTGATCGCCGCGGTGCGCGCCGCCGCCCGCCGCCCCGCCGCGGTGTGAGCCCGGCCGGCGCGGGCGCGCCGCCGACGATCGTGCTGATCGGGGGCACCGATCCGTGGGTGCGGCTCGGCGGCCACGAAACCTACGCGCTAGCGTACGCCGAGGCGGCGGCCCGGGCGGGCTTCGCCACCCACCTCTTCTACGTCACCGCGCAGGCGCCGCCGCCCGACGCCGCCCGCCGCTGGACGCCGCACCCGGTGCGCTCGCCGGTCCGGCCGCTGCGCACGATGATGGCGCTCGTGCACGCGCCGTTCGTCGCCCGGGCCATCGTGCGATTCGTGGGAACGGTGGACGGGCCGGTGGTCCTCCACGCGCTCGGCCCGTGGGCGGCCGTGGCGGCGGCCGTGCGGCGCCGGCTCGCCCGCCGCGGGCGGCGCGTCGCCGCCGTCGCGACCGCGTACACCACGCTCCAGCCACGAGTTTCGCGCGAAGCTGGCCGGCGTCAGCGGGGTCCACGGGCTCACCGCGCGGCTGAACTACCTCGTCGAAAACGGCTGGATACGCGGCTTCGCGCGGCACGGCGAGCGGCGCGCCTATAACGCGATGGACCTGCTGCTGGTCAACTACGACTCGGTGCGGGCGATCCTCGCCGCCGAGCACGCGCTGCGCGTGCCGGTGCGGCGCTTCCCGTACGCGCCGCTGAGCGCGTTCGCCGACCGGGCGCCGGCCGCGCGCCGGGCGCTCGCGCCGGCCGCGGTCGCGCCGCTGCGGCCGGCCGGCGCGCCGCTGATCGTCGCCGTTTCACGGCAGGATCCGCGCAAGGGGATCGACCGCCTCGTGCGCGCGCTGGGCGCGCTGCACGCGGACGGCGTGCCGTTCCGCGCCTGCCTGGTCGGCACGGGACGGCTGCTCGCGGCGCACCGCGCCCTGGCGGACCGGCTCGGGCTCGCGCCGAGCACGGCCCTGCCCGGTCGGGTCGAGGACGCCTTCGCGGTGCTCCGGCAGGCCGACGTCTTCGTGCTGCCGTCGCTGGAGGAAGGCAGCGGATCGCTCGCGCTGATCGAGGCCATGCAAGCCGGCTGCGCGATCGTCGCCACGCGGGTCGACGGGATTCCCGAGGACGTCGACGACGGCGAGAACGGCGTGCTGGCCGACCCGGACGATCCGCTCGCGCTGCGCGACGCGCTGGCGCGGGTGCTCGGCGACGCCGCGCTGCGCGCGCGGCTCGCGGCGGCGGCGCGCGCGACGTTCGAGCGGCGCTTCGCCGCCCCCGCGCTGGTGAGCGCGGTGCGCGCGCTCTACACCGAGCTGGCCCGCTGCAGGGCGTAGAAGCGGGCCGCGATCAGGGCGGTGTAGGCGCTGGTGAAGCCCCCGATCGCGAACGAGGACACCAGGTTCACCAGCGGCAGGTGGATCATCAGCGCGTTCGCCATCTGGCCCGCCAGCGCGACGCCCAGCATCACCGCGAACGCGATCGCGCTGGTCTGCCAATCGGACCGCACTAAGCGGTACGACGCGCCGAGCGCGGCGAAGCCGCTCTCGCCGCCCAGCACGATCGCCGGCAGCGCGTACATCGTGACGTAGCCCAGCGCGAGCAGCAGCACGAGGCCGATCCCGACGATGGACAGGATGGCCGGGACGATCGCCAGCACGCCGATCGCGATCCCCACGACGAGCAGGTCGGGCAGCTTGCGCAGCACGACGCCGAACGCGCGCCCGAAGTCCGGCGCCCGTCCTTCCCAGGCGTCCTCCGCCGCGACGACGGTCAGCGCGTTGGCGACGAACAGCGAGCAGCAGCAACAGCGGCAGGACCAGCAGCAGCGACAGCGATCCCAGGCCGACCAGCGCGCCCAGCGGCTGGCCGACGCCGCCGTTAGCGGCGAGCACGCCGGCCCCGACCAGCCCCGCGACGAACGAGAAGATCACGAACACCACGAAGACGGTGAACAGCAGCGACGCCACCGCCGGCGGAATGGCCAGCACCCAGTGGCGCTGCAGCAGTTCGAACGCGCGCTGCAGTTCGGCCCCGACGTCGATGCGGGTGCGGACGAGCATGAGACCCTCCCTGTGCGGCCGAACGGCCTGCCCGGCGAGCATACCGCACCGGGCGCGCCGGGTTACAGCTCGCGCTCGCACGCCGGCGAGCGGGCGCGTTCATCCCAGGCGCGACTCGGCCAGGTCGATGTCCCACTCCAGGCTGCGGTAGGCCGCGTCGGTGATCTCGCCGCTGCGGCGCAGCGCGCTCAGCGCGCGGCGCTCGGCGGCGTAGGCCTCGCCGCGCAGGCGCCGTTCGATCTCGTGCTGGCGCTCGTCGCCGCCGGCGTCGGTTCCGTCGAGGTGCGCGGTGTAGTGCGTCGCGCGCTGCTCGTAGTCGGCGTGGATGCGGCCGGCCACTTCCCACTCGGCGGGCGTCGCGAAGCTGGGCTCGAGCGCGCGCAGGCGCTCGCGCGCCGCGTCGGCGGTGCGGACTTTCGCCAGCGCGATGAAGTGCGCGCCGTCCTCGTCGTCCGGCTCGCGGATGGTGAAGCGGCGAATGAAGGCCGGCAGCAGCAGCCCTTCGCCGACCAGCGTCACCAGGATCACCACGAAGGTCACGAACAGGATCAGGTCGCGGCCTGGAAACGGCGCGCCGCTCGCGGTGCGCTCGGGCAGCGCCAGGGCGGCGGCGAGCGAGACGATGCCGCGCATCCCGGCCAAGCTGAGGACGACGATCCAGGCGCGGGGCGGATCGGGGCCCTCGCGCTCGCGGATTCCCGGAAACAGCCGGCGCCGCCCGTACGCGACCGGGAACACCCAAGCGAAGCGGACCGCGATCACGACCAGCGCGATGGCCACGCCCCAGCCGACGTAGGTCGCCAGCGGCCGGTCGTGCAGCGCGCCGACGATCCCGCGCAGCTGCAGCCCGATCAGCACGAACGCCGCGCCGTTGAAGACGAAGAACAGCAGGTTCCACACGCTGGCCGCCGCGATGCGCGCGTCGGCGTCGAAGATCTGCGACGACTTGCGGCTCAGGTAGACGCCGCCCGTCAACGCGGCCAGCACGCCCGAGGCGCCCAGCGCATCGGCCGGCACGTAGAGCGCGAACGGCGTGACCAGCGACATCGCGACCGCGATCGTCTGGTCGGATAGCCCCGACGCGCGGATCGCGGCCATCAGCTTGGCGATCAGCCAGGCGATGGCCAGGCCGATGGCGACCCCGCCGATCGCGACGTAGAAGAACTGCGCGGTCGCGGCCAGCAGCGAGAACGCCCCGGTGGCGACCGCGATGACGGCGAACTTGTAGATCACCAGGCCGCTGGCGTCGTTGATCAGGCTCTCGCCGCCGATGATCGTGGCCAGCCGGCGCGGCAGGCCGACTTCTTCGGCGATGGCGTCGGTCGCCACGGCGTCGGTCGGCGAGAGGATCGCGCCCAGCACGAAGCCCAGCGCGAGGTCGATGCCCATCAGCCAGTGCGCGGCGAACGCGACCACCGTCGCGGTGAAGATCACCAGGCCGATCGCCAGCGAGAAGATCGGCTGCGCGTAGCGCTTGAAGGCGCGGTAGTCGGTGGTCCAGCCGTCGCCGAAGATCAGCGCCGGCAAGAACAGCAGGAACACCGTCCCGGGCGCGAGCTTCACGGTCGGCACGCCGGGGATCAGCGCCAGCACCAGCCCGCCGATCACGAACACGATCGGGTACGGCACGCGCAGCTGCTTGGCGGCCAGCGCCAGCGCGACCAGCCCCGCCAGCAGGACGGTCAGGAAGACGCCGGTCATGCCGCGCGAATCTCGGGCTTGGTGAGCGCGATCCACAGCGCGACCGCGACCGCGACCACGCCCGCGCCGACGAACGTCCAGCGCAGCTCGAACACCGACGCCACCGCGCCGACCAGCAGCGAGCCCAGCGGCACCAGGCCGAGCAGGATCATCCCGTAGACCGAGAGCGCCCGCCCGCGCATGTCGTCCGGCGCGAGCGTCTGCAGCAGGATGTTCGAGGAGCCGATGAAGCTCAGGGTGGCCGCGCCGACCACCGCCAGGATCAGCGCGGCGGGCACGAACTGGGTGGTCAGGCCGAGCAGCCCGACCCCCGCCGACCCGACCACGCCGGAGACGATCCAGATCGTGCCGCGCCGCTCGCCGCCGGCCGCGGTGACGAACGCGCCCAGGATCGCGCCCGCGCCGGCGGCCGCCATCAGCCAGCCCAGCCCGCGCGCGTCGGTGTGCACCTCGTGCACCGCGTACGCCGGCAGCAAGAAGTTGTAGGGCCGGATGGTGAGCGAGGTGACGATCAGCAGCAGGATCACCCAGCGCAGCACGGGGTGGCCGGCCAGGAAGCGCACGCCCTCGACGATCGCCCCGACGACGTTGCCGCGCCGCGTGCTGCTGGGCGGCGCGGGCTTCATGAAGCTCAGCGAGATCACGACCGCGAGCGTGGTGAAGGCGTTGACCAAAAAGCACGGCGCGACGCCGATCGCGGCGATCAGCAGCCCGGCCAGCGGCGGGCCGACGACGCTGGGCGCGTTGAAGGCGACCGAGTTGAAGCCGATCGCGCCGCCGACGTACTCGCGCGGCACCATCAGCGGAACCCAGCTCTGGCGCGCCGGCGCGTCGAACGACTGCGTCGCGGCGGCCAAGCCGCTGGTGATCATCAGCGTCCACAGCGGCGCGTGGTGGGTCGCGATCAGCACGAAGATGACGAACGAGAGCAGCGAGGTCGCGACGTTGGTCATCAGCAGCACGCGCCGGCGCGGGTAGCGGTCGGCCACCACGCCCGCGAACGGCGACAGCAGCAGCGCCGGCACCGCGCGCGCCGCGCCGAGCAAGCCGATGTCGAGCGCGCCGACCCGCGCGTTGGGCGCCAGCGACGCGACGTAGTAGCCCAGCGCCGTGAACTGCATCCAGGTGCCGAGGTTGGAGACCAGCAGGCCGCCCCACAAGAGGCGGAAGTCGCGAAAGCGGAACGCCCCGAAGAAGCCCGGCCGGCGATCGGGGACCCGCGGTTCGGCGGCGCTCACCCGCCCGCCGCGCGGACGGCGGCCGCGATCACGTCGCCGGCGCCGTCGACCCCGAAGCGCGCGGTGTCGACGACGAGGTTGTAGTTGCGGGCGTCGCCCCAGTTCACGCGGTAGTGCTCGCGCGCGTACTCCCGGCGCGCCTCGTCGATCCGCCCGACCTCGGCCTTGGCCTCGGCCTCGCGCACGCCCAGCGACTCGGCGACGTGCGCGATCCGCCAGGCCAGCGGCGCGCTGACGAAGACCCGCACCACGTCGGCCCGCGCGGCCAGGATCGCGCCCGCCATCCGGCCGACGATGACGACGTTGCCGGCCTCGGCCGCCTCGCGCACCGCCAGCTCGATCCCGCGCTTGCGCTCGGCGATCAGGTCGTCGTCGCGCGAGGCCGCCGGCTGGGCCAGCTCGGGCAGCCCGCCGCCGAGCTGTTCCATCACCCGCTCGCCGAAGCCGCGCGGCCGGTCGCCCGCGCTCTCCACCACGTCGGGCGAGGTGCCCAGGCGCGTCGCGACCACGACGTCGAGCTCCTCGTCGAGCAGCCGGTATCCGAGGCGTTCCGCGGCGCGGCGCGAGACCGCCTGGCCGGCGGCTCCGTACGCGCGCGAGACCGTGACGATCATACGCGCAGCGCGACGCTGAACTCGACGATGCGGTCGGGCGGGATCCCGAGCGAGTCGGTGTACGGGTTGGCGTTGCGCATCATGTAGCCCAGCAGCCAGCGCCGCCAGCCGGGGAACGCGCCCTTGCCCTCGCGCGGCACGATGCGCGGGCGGGCCAGGAAGTAGTCCGCCTCCTCGAGCTCGATCTCGGGCGGGATCTGGGGCCGGCAGCGGGCCCAGATGTCTTCCACGTTGGGCGTCTCCATGAAGCCGTACATCGCGGTGACGCGGGTCAGGCGCGGCACGAGCTGCTCGATCCGAACGCGCTCGGCCGGGTTGACGTACGGCCGCCGTTTGCTCACGATCGTCAGCAGCACCACCTCCTCGTGCAGCATGCGCGACTTGAGCCAGTGGTGGCGCAGGACGAACGGGATGCCCTCGGGGTGCGGGGTGAGGAAGATCGCGGTGGAGTCCGCCGTGCTGGCCGGCCGGTCGTCGACCTCGGCGATGAACTCCTCGATCGGCGTGGCCAGCTCCGAGAGCGCGATGGCCAGCCGGCGCCGGCCCGCGACCCAGGTCGTGAAGAGGGTGAAGATCACCGCCGCGATCCCTAGCGGCACGTAGCCGCCCTCCAAGAGCTTGGGCAGGTTGCCGATCAGGAACGCGCCGTCGATCGAGACGAACAGCGCGACCAGCGCGGCGATCGCCGGGACCGACCAGTGCCAGCGGTCGCGCATCACCCAGCCGATCGCGATCGAGTCGGCCAGCATCGTCATCGTGACCGCCAGGCCGTAGGCGGTTCCCAGCCGGTCCGAGCTGCGGAAGGCGAGCACCAGCGCGACGCAGGCGACGGCCAGCGCGATCGTCACGAACGGCATGTAGATCTGGCCCTCGACCGATTTCGAGGTGTGCACGATCTTCAGGCGCGGCAGGTAGCCGAGCTGGACGGCCTGCTGGGTCAGCGAAAACGCGCCCGAGATCAGGGCCTGCGAGGCGATCACCGTCGCGGCGGTCGCGAGCACGATCATCGGCATCAGGGCCCACGCCGGGTAGAGCCCGTAGAACGGGTTGGCGAGCTTGCTCCGGTCGATCAGCGTGAGCGCGCCTTGGCCGTAGTAGTTGAGCAGCAGCGCCGGAAACACCGCGGCGTACCAGGCCAGCCAGATCGGGCGCCGGCCGAAGTGAGCCAGGTCGGCGTACATCGCCTCGACCCCGGTCACGCACAGCACCACCGCGCCCAGCACGAGCAGCGAGAACCAGCCGTTGTGCACCAAGAAGCCGATCGCGTGGGCCGGGTTGAGCGCGACCAGCACGCGCGGGTCGTGCGCGATCGCGATCCCGCCCGCGACGCCCAGCACGAGAAACCAGACCAGCATCACCGGCCCGAACACCGCTCCGATCTTGCCCGCGCCGCGCGACTGGACCGCGAACAGCGCGATCAGGATGCCGATCGTGATCGGCACGATGAACGGCGCCGCCGCGGGCGTCGCGACGGCCAGCCCCTCGACCGCGGAGAGGACCGAGATCGCCGGCGTGATCATGCCGTCGCCGAACACCATCCCGGCCGCGAACAGCAGCAGCAGCGCGAGGACGTTGAGCGGCGCCGGGATGCCGACCCGGGTGCCGGGCCGGAGCTGCGCCAGCAGGGCGAAGGTGCCGCCCTCGCCGTCGTTGTCGGCCCGCAGCACGACGGTGGCGTACTTGAGGCAGACCACCAGGATCAGCGCCCAGGTGATCAGCGAGAGGATGCCCAGCACGTTCTCGGGCGTCGGCGCGAAGCCGTGGCCGCTGCCGAAGCACTGCTTGTAGGCGTACAGCGGGCTGGTCCCGATGTCGCCGAACACGACCCCCAGCGCCGCGAGCCCGAGCGTCGGCAGCCCGGCGTGCGGGTCGGTCGGGCCGGGCTCGGACGAGCGCAGCCTGGCGATGCTGGGTTCGCTGACCCGCCGGGACGCGGCCGTGCCGGCGGTCGATGAGTTCACAACTCGACCGTTACCCCGAGCTCGACCCGCCGCTCGGCGCGAATCTTCAAGTCGTCGGGCAGCGGGCGCGCGTTGCGCTGCAGGGTGACGAACAGCTCCCGCCGCCAGCTCGGCATGCCCTTACCGGGCGGAGCCGGCTCGATCTTGGGATCGGCGTAGAAGAACGAGGTGTCGTCGCGGTCGAGCTCCAGGCCGAACGCGCCGCAGGCGCGCAAGATCGGGTCGATGCGCGGCGTCTCCATGTAGCCGAAGCGGGCGGTGACCCGGATCAGCCGCAGCGAGAGGCGCTCGACGAAGACCCGCTCCGTCTCGCTGTCGAGGTACGGGGTGGCGGCGCGGGCGATGTTGAGCAGCACGATCCGCTCCTCGAGCACCCGGTCGCGCACCCAGCGGTGGCGGGCCAGGAACGGCACGCCGCGCGGGTCGGGGGTGAGGAACACCATCGTGCCGTTGCTGCTCCCGACGCCGCTGGGGAGCTTGTCGATGACCTCCTCGACCGGCGTCTGCTGAGCGGCCAGCTCGCGGGCGAGGCTGCGCCGGCCCTCGAGCCAGGTCAGGCTCATCAGCACCACCACCGCGCTGATCCCGAGCGGAATGTAGCCCCCGCCGGGGATCTTGGGCAGCGAGGCGATCACGAAGCACAGGTCGATCGTCAGGAAGAACGCGACCAGCGGCGCCGCGAGCGCCTTGCGCCAGCCCAGCACCCGGGTGGTCACGACGTAGAACGCGATCGAGGTGCACAGCATCGTGAAGGTCAGGGCCAGCCCGTAGGCCGACGCCAGCTTCGCGCTCGAGCCGAAGGTGACCACCAGCACCGCGCAGCCGATCGCCAGCAGGCGGTTGATCGAGGGCACGTACACCTGCCCCTTGTGGCTGTGCGAGGTATGGCGCACCAGCACGCGCGGCACCAAGTTGAGCGCGATGCCCTGCTCGACCAGGGTGAACGTGCCCGAGATCAAGGCCTGCGAGGCGATCACCGTCGCGGCCGTCGCCAGGACGACCAGCGGGACCAGCGCCCAGGCCGGGGCGAGGGTGAAGAACGGGTTCTGCAGCGCGCGCGGGTCGGCCAGCAGCTTGGCGCCCTGGCCGAAATAGTTCAGCACCAAGGCCGGGAACACGAACAGGTACCAGCCTAGCGCGATCGGCTTGTAGCCGAAGTGCGAGAGGTCCGCGTAGAGCGCCTCGACGCCGGTGATCGCCAGCACGACGCCGCCCAGGATGGTGAAGCCCGTCCAGCCGTTGCGGGCCGCGAACTCCACCGCGTGGACCGGGTTGAGCGCGAAGAGCACCTCCGGATGGGCCAGGAGCGGAAACAGCCCGAGCACCCCGATGACCAGGAACCAGACGAACATCACCGGCCCGAAGAGCCGCCCGACGCCTTCGGTGCCGGCCCGCTGCAGGGCGAAAAACCCGCCGATCACGACCAGCGCGATCGGCACCACGTAGGGCTGGAACGCCGACGAGACCAGGCTGATGCCCTCGACCGCCGAGAGGACCGAGATCGCCGGCGTGATGACCCCGTCGCCGAGCAGCATCGACGCGCCGATGATGAGCACGGTGGTCAGCAGCCCGGAGCCGATCAGGGCGCCGAACGGGCGCGGCGGCGAGGCCAGCGCGAGCAGCGCCAGGATGCCGCCCTCGCCCTCGTGGTCGACCCGCATGATGAAGCCGACGTACTTGACGCAGACCACGAGGGCCAGCGCCCAGAACAGCAGCGAGCAGATGCCCAGCACGTCGTGCAGGTCCGGCTTCGCGCCGGCCATCAGGAAGCAGGTCCGCAGCGTGTAGAGCGGGCTGGTCCCGATGTCCCCGAACACGATGCCCAGCGCGGCGATCACCAAGGCGACGGGCATGCGGGACGTACGGGGGGCGCTCACGGCCGAGGCGGTCACGGTCTCCCTTCTCCCCCGTCGCGCGGCGCAATCCCCTTGGGCGCGGAGGGCGGCCTCCGCCCGGCACAAAGAGCTGGGCCGATGGACATCCGCATCCGGCCCGCCGTTCCGGCCGACGTCCCGGCGCTGCGGGCGCTGATCCAGGCCTCCGTGCGCGTCCTGCACGCGCCGGACTACACGCCCGCGCAGATCGAAGGCGCGCTGGCGTCGGTCTACGACGTGGACAGCCAGCTGATCGCGGACGGCACCTACTTCGTGGCCGAGACGGGCGAGCCGCCGCGGATCGTCGCTTGCGGCGGCTGGAGCAAGCACGCGACCCTCTACGGGGGCGACGACTTCGCCGGGCGCGCCGACGACCTGCTCGACCCGGCCCGCGACGCGGCCAAGATCCGGGCCTTCTTCGTCGACCCCGCCCGCGCGCGCAGCGGCATCGGCAGCCTGGTCCTGGCCGCCTGCGAGCGCGGTGCGCTCGAGGCCGGCTTCACCCGCCTCGAGATGGGCGCGACCCTGACCGGGCTCCCGTTCTACGCCCGCCACGGCTACGCCGCGCTGGAGCGGGCCGACACCGTGATGCCCAACGGCGAGACGCTTGCCATCGTGCGCATGGCGAAGCGGGTCTAGCAGCGAAGCTATATCGACGTATGCCGATCATCGAGACGCGGGAGCTCCGCAAGGTCTTCCGCTCGCTGGTGCGGCAGCCCGGGGTGGCCGGCACGCTGCGGACGCTGTTCTCGCGCGATTACGAGGACAAGGTCGCGGTCGAGGGCGTCACGATGGCGCTCGACGAGGGCGAGCTGGTCGGCTACATCGGCCCCAACGGAGCCGGCAAGTCGACCACGATCAAGATGCTGACCGGCATCCTGGTCCCGACCTCGGGCTCGATCCGGGTCGCCGGCCTCGTGCCGCACGAGCGGCGCAAGGCCAACGCCCGCAACATCGGGGTCGTGTTCGGCCAGCGCTCGCAGCTCTACTGGGATCTGCCGCTGATCGAGTCGTTCGAGCTGCTGCGCGCCATCTACGGCGTCTCGGCCGAGCGCTACCGGGCCAACCTCGACGCACTTCACCGACGTGCTCGACATGGGGCCGTTCCTCAAGACGCCGGTGCGCCAGCTTTCGCTCGGCCAGCGGATGCGAGGCGACTTCGCGGCCGCGATGATGCACGACCCGCGGGTCGTCTTCCTCGACGAGCCGACGATCGGCCTGGACCTGGTCGCGAAGGAAGCGATCCGCGAGTTCGTGGCTCAGGTGAACCGCGAGCGCGGCACGACCTTCATCCTGACCACGCACGACCTGGCCGACGTCGAGCGGCTCTGCCGCCGGATCGTCCTGATCGACCGGGGCACGCTGGTGTACGACGGCGAGATCGAGCACCTGCGCGACCGCTACGGCACCCACCGCACGCTGGTCGTGACGCTCTCGCGCCCGGCCGCCGAGGTGAGCGTGCCGGGCGCCGAGCTGGTGTCGCACGAAGGCGAGGTCGTGCGGCTGCGCTTCGACCGCGCCGCTACCTCGGCCGAGGCGCTGATCCGCGCCGTCGCCGAGCGCTACGGCATCAAGGACCTGACCATCGAGGAGCCGGAGCTGGAGTCGATCATCCGCCGCATCTACGTCGAGGGCTACAGCGCCGCGTGACCTTCGCCGCCCTGGCCGCCCCCTACACCGCGTTCGCCGCGAAAGCGTTTTCGCGCGAGGCGACCTACCGGATGGAGGTCTTCACCAACGTCGGCTCGCTGCTGCTGCGGCTGTACTTGATGAAGTCGGTCTGGGACGCGCTGTACGCCCAGAACGCCGCGCCGGCCGGGGTGCCGCTGCACGCCGTGCTGACCTACACCTCGGTCGCGCTGCTCATGTCGCTCGTGCTGGAGATCGACGGCACCCGCACGATCCGCGACAAGGTGCGCGAGGGCACGATCGCGACCGACCTGATGAAGCCGATCTCGCTCCCGCTCTACTTCTTCAGCGACGGGGTCGGGATGACGCTGCTGCACGCGGTGATGATCGTGCCCGCGCTGGTCCTCTCGCTGTTCATCGTGCGGATCGACGTCCCCGCGCCGCCCGTGCTGGCCGCGTTCGTGCTGAGCTTCGCGCTCGGCTACCTGGTCAACTTCGCGCTGAACTTCTGCATGAACCTAGTCGCGTTCTGGACGCTCGAGACGTTCGCCGTGCAGGCGATGGTGCGCTGGATCAGCGACCTGCTCGGGGGCCAGATCATTCCGCTGGTGTTCTTCCCCGGCGCGCTGCAGAAGGTCGTGCTCGCGCTGCCGTTCGCGGCGGTCTACTCCACCCCGCTGCTGATCTACCTGGGAACGATCCCGCCCTCACGCTACCTCGTCGCGATGGCCGTGCAGCTGGGCTGGTTCGTCGTCTTCGCCGCGCTCGCAGCGGTCATCTGGCGCGCGGCACAGCGCCGGGTGGTGGTGCAGGGCGGCTGACGATCGCGGCCGCGATGCTCGTGCGCGACGGAAGCCGAAGCGCGTCGCTGCGCTCGCCCAGATAGCGTGCCGCGGCGGCGGGCGAGAGGAGCGTGACGGCGCCGAAGCCTAGCTCGCGCAGCATCGGTTCAACCGCGGCCGGTTCCAGCCGGGTCAGCAGCGGCTCGCCGATCTGCGCGACGCGCCGCTCCAGCTCGGCGCTGCCTCCGGGCGCGGTGAACGTGAACGCGATCTCGCTTTCGGCCGGCAACCCGGCGACGAAGCGGAATACCGCCTCGACCGCGTCGCGCGTCAGGTACACCATCACGCCCAGCCACGAGAAGAACGCCGGCGCGCCGGCATCGAAGCCCGCCGCGGCGAGGCCGTCGGCGAGCGAGGTGCGCTCGAAGTCGATCGGTGCGAACGCGACGTTCTCGGGCACGGCGATGCCGGCGCGCTCGAGTCGCGCGCGTTTGTCGGCTTGCGTCGCCGGCGCATCGACCTCGATCAGCCGCACGCCCCGCATCCACGCCGGCTGGCGGTACGCGAACGTGTCGTAACCGGCGCCCAGGATCACGCACTGGCGCACGCCCCGCGCCACCGCCGCGCGCAGCCGGTCCTCGGCGAACGCGCTGCGCACCAGGACGTGGGCGCGCAACTGGACCTGGGCCGGCGCCGTGAGCGAAGCCGGGTCGTGCCGCGCGAGATACCGCGCCGCATCGCCGAACAGCGCGAGCGACACCGGGTCGTCGATCACCCACGGCTCGGCATCGACCAGGCGGTGCAGCGCGCGCAGCGAGCCGACCCCGAGCGCGGTCTTGCTGATCCCGTCCATTGTATGAGAAATACAGCGCTGCCGATACTCATCCTTGGCACAGCAGCCGTCATCGGCTATTGCTGGTTTTCATTGGACGAGTTTGGCAATCTCGACCTTTAGGCCGCGTCGCATCTTCGGAGACAGCGCTTCGAAGACGCGTTTCGAAACAAATAGCAGCCGACGCGGGCGCAGTAAGCCTTGATGAGCTCCGACGGTCTGCCATGAAACTGCGAAGTCCGATCCATCCCAGCTGTCGCGACGAATCGAAACCTCCGAAAGAACGTTGAGCCCAAGGTGTGCGGTAGTCGCATCCCAGGCATCGGGAGGCGGATCACCGGACAGGTTGGTACCAACCACGGTCGGTGGAGCTATTGCGATCTTCGGCGCGGTGACGACCAACTCTGCCCAGTCCGTCCTTGTACGCGGTTGACCCTTGCACATCACCGGACCGAACTCGAGCCCGGTGAAGCTTCGGTCGCGCACGATCTTTTGAACCTCGGGAGAGATGAGACGCTCGCATGCGATCGTTTGGCAAAACGAGTTGCCACGAAAACGAGAGCACTGCAGGACCAACGGTCCGATCCGGTTCGCAAACTCTGCAGGACCATGCACGTCGGGCAGGTACACCACGTCGAAATCCTCGCCGGCTGGTTCAAAGATATTCAGTATCTTGAGCAGCAGGAGATCCGCTTGCTCGAGCTCGACCGGATCGTACGCACGGTCTATTCCATACGAGAGAAAGAAGTATCTTCCGCTCTTGCGCCACTCACGCTCGATCGCCAACACCCGCTCGTAAGCTCGCTACCCCGCGGGGTATTGATGATCCTCACCGATCCGGTACGATGGACTTTGCCATCACTTGGTTGTAGCCATTCCAAAGCCCGAGCTTCTGGGATACGGAACTGGACTATCTCGCGCATCTCGTGTCCCAATTAAGGCGCATGCTCATGCCAAGACCACCTCCTGCAGCAAACGTCGACAACACCTCCCAGGTTTACGACCTGGTATCGGATACTTGCCGTACACCCGTTCCATGGTCGTGCCTTGGATCAACTGCCAATTGCAAGGCGGTTTGCCGTGCGGGTCATCTGCAAGATGGCATCGGGGCGTCCGCTAGGCATAAAAGAACCGCTCCGACATCCTTACTTCGCGATCGTGCCGAGTTCCCATAGAAAGCGTCGATCTGCTTTACGTAGTAAGCCATTGAATGAGAGAACCTTGGGAGTCGCACAAACGGAAGATGTCGTATTTGCTGCACGAAAGCATCGGCTTCAGGCGAATTTGCAGCGAGCAGGATGCGATCGGCATCTTCCCGACCTTCTGCCGCCCCGGTTAGCCATCCGATCTGCAGCAAATTGATCGATACGGCGACCACGAGCTGCTTTGCCTGCGCGGTGGAACGGTGCCATGCGCTATACGTACCGACCGGGGCGCCGGCAGCGCGTACCGGTTCGATGCAAAGCACCGAGTTCAGGAAGATTAATGCAACCATCATGCTAACCATTATCAAACGCGCGTTGACGATCGTTTCTTGCACGTACTCTCGCCGCTATCCCTTCAGCATGTAGTTTGGGGATTCCAACGGACACCGTCCGTCCGATGGCCAGGTATGAGGCTGCCAAAAGAGCTGCCCGTTTCCATATCCTGGATCCTGCGATTGGTAAGCTCGCGTAAGGGAGATACAAGTTCCGTTGTGGTGCAGCCGCATTGGCTATTCGGTTTTCATTGAACGAGGTGGGCAATCTCGACTTTTAGGCCACGTCGCATCTTCGGAGATAGCGCTTCGAACACACGCTTCGAGATGAACAGCGGTCGATACGGACGCAATAAACCTTGGTGGTTTCCGACAGTCTGCCATGAAACTGCAAAATCGGATTTATCCCAGCTATCGCGCCGGATCGACACCTCCGAAAGGATATTAAGCCCGAGAAGCTGGGTCGCCTCATCCCAAACATTGGGAGGCGGGTCACCAGACACATTGGTACCGACCACAGTCGGTGGAACTATCGACACCTTCGGTGCGGTCACGACCAACTCGGCCCAGTCCGTCTTTGCACGCGGTTGGCCCGTGCACATCACCGGCCCGAAGTCCACCCCGGTGAAGCTCTCATCGTGAACGATCTTCTGAACTTCAGGGGACATGAGACGCTCCCCAGCGATCGTTTGGCAGAACGAGTTCCCACGAAAACGAGAGCACTGCAGGACTAACGGCCCAATCCGGTTCGCGAACTCAGCCGGACCGTGAACGTCGGGCAGGTATACCGCGTCAAATTCCTCCCCGGCCGGTTCAAAAACATACACGATGTGAAGCAACAGGAGATCCGCCTGCTCCAGTTCACCCGGGTCGTACACGCGGTCAATATTATGCGAGAGGAAGAAGTAGTTGTCAGCTTTGCGCCACTCGCGATGGATCGCCACTACCCGCTCGTACAGCTCGCTCCCTTTTTCGGCCTTGACGACCCGTACCGATCCTGTACGGGTGACCTTGCCATCACTTCCTTGTAGCCATTCGCAAGCCCACTCTTCTGGGATACGGAATTCAACTATCTCGCGCATTTCGCATCCCGATCAACCACTCTTGTCGGTCCTGGCACCTGCCCGCTCAGCGCCCCGTCCATTTCGGCCGGCGCTTCTCGACGAACGCGCTGACGCCCGTGCGGAAATCAGCGCTGCCGTAGCAGGCGCGGATCAAGTCCTCATCGTCCGGCAGCGACTGGGCCGCGCGCAGGCGGCGGACCATCTCCTTCGTCGCGCGTACCGTCAGGGGTGCGAGTTCGGTCAGTGCTTCCGCCGTCGCCTGGGCGTGGGCCGGCAGCGCGTCGTCGCTCTGGGCCAGCTCGGTCAGGAAGCCCGCACGCAACGCGTCGCCGGCGTCGAGCAGGCGGCCGGTGAGGAGCAGCATCTTCACCCGGTCCAGGCCGATCAGCTCCGCGACGCGCGCGATGTTCGCCAGCGACAGGCAGTTGCCGAGCGTGCGCGCGATCGGCACCCCGACCCGCGTGCCCGGCGCGCCGATCCGCAGGTCGCAAGCCGCCGCGATGCTCACGCCGCCGCCGGTGCAGGCCCCGCCGATCGCCGCGATCGTCGGGACGGGGATCGCTTCGAGCGCCGCGATGACGCCGTCCATGCGCGCCTCGTAGGCCACCCCGTCGTCAGCGCTTGCGAACGCGCGGAACTCGGAGATCTCCGTGCCCGACACGAACGCCGCCGAGCCGGCCCCGGTGAACACCACCACCCGCACGTCGGTCGTCGATGGCGAGCCGCTCCGCCAGCTCCCGCAATTCGGCCCACATCGCGAAGGTCATCGCATTGCGCGCCTGCGGGCGGTCGAAGATCACCCACACGATGCCGCGCTCGCGGCGCTCGACGCGGATCATGCTTCGAGCCCGAGTTCGCGCAGCACGTCGGCGGTGTCGGCGCCGAGCGGCGGTCCGGCGGCGTCGAGCCGGGTCGGCGTGCGCGAGAAGCGCATCGGGGAGCCGAGCTGGCGTACCGGCCCCAGCGTCGGGTGCGGCGCGTCGGCGAAGAAGCCGCGCTGGGCCAAGTGCTGGTCCGCGAAGACGCGGTCGAACGACCAGATGGGCCCGCACGGGATCCCCGCTTCGCCCATGCGCCGCGACCAGTGCTCCGTCGGTTGCGTCATCGTCACCGCTTCGATCAAGGCGATCAGCTCGCGGCGGTTCGCCAGCCGCTTCTCATTGTCGGCGAAGCGCTCGTCGGCGGCGAGCTCGTTCAGCCCGAGCAGCGCGCACACGCGCAGCCAGTGCGCCTGCGAGTTGGCGCCGAAGGTGAACCAGCCGTCGGCCGCGCGCACCGCCTGGTACGGCGCGATCGACTGGTGCGCCGAGCCGTTGGGCTGCGGCACCTCGCCGGTCGCGAAGTAGCGCCCCGCTTCCCACACGCCCAGCGACACCGCCGACTCGAGCAGCGACACGTCGATGAACTGGCCCACGCCGTCCCGCTCGCGCGCGCGCAGCGCGGCGATCACCGCGATCGTGCCGTAGAGCGCGCAGGTCAGGTCGGCGATCGGCACGCCGACCTTCACCGGCGCCCCGCCCGGCTCGCCGGTGATGCTCATCAGGCCCGACATGCCCTGCGCGATGATGTCCAAGCCGGCCAGCTCGGCGTACGGACCGTCGCTGCCGAAGCCGGTCGCCGCCAAGTAGATGATGCGCGGCGACTGCGCGCTCAGCGCCTCGTAGCCCAGCCCCAGGCCGTTCATCGTGCCGGGCCGCAGGTTCTCGATCAGCACGTCGGCGCTCGCGGCGAGCGCGCGGAACGCCGCCTTGCCGGCCTCGCTCTTGAGGTCGAGCGCGACGCTGCGCTTGTTGCGGTTGAGGCGCACGAAGTTCGAGCTCTCGCCGGCGAGGAACGGCCCCGAGCCGCGGGTCAGATCGCCGCCGCGCGGGTTCTCGACCTTGATCACCTCGGCGCCCAGATCGGCCAACTGCATCCCGCAGAACGGGACCGCCATGAAGTTCCCGACCTCGACCACCCGAATGCCCGCCAGCGGCGGCGCGCCCGTACGATTCGTCTCTCCGGCAACCATGACCGCACCTATCGGGCCGCCGCTCCGGCGTTCCCTGCCGACCACGCGCGCGAGCTCGGTGTCGGCAAGAGTCTGACGACCCGCGTGCAATACCGCCCGCCACAGCCCGAGCGGCGAGGAGGCGGCGGTTGCCCGAGTTCCACAGCGGCGTGCATTTTCTCCAGATTCCCGGGCCCACCAACGTGCCCGAGCGCGTGCTGCGCGCGATCGACCGCGCGACGATGGACCACCGCGGCCCCGCCTTCGCCGACCTGACGCGCGAGATCGACCGCTCGATTCGTCCGGTGTTCGGAACCGAGCGCCCGGTCGTGATCTATCCCGCGTCCGGCACCGGCGCGTGGGAAGCGGCGCTGGTGAACACGCTCTCGCCCGGCGACCGCGTGCTGATGGCCGAGACGGGACACTTCTCGACGCTGTGGCAGAAGCTGGCGACGCGCCTGGGGCTGGAGATCGAGCTGATCCCGGGCGACTGGCGCCATGGGGTCGACCCCGAAGCCGTCGCCGCGCGCTTGGCGGACGACCGCGCGCACGCGATCAAAGCGGTCGCGATCGTGCACAACGAGACCTCGACCGGCGTCACCAGCCGGGTCGCCGACGTGCGCGCCGCGATCGACCGCGCCGGTCATCCCGCGCTGTTCCTGGTCGACACGATCTCGTCGCTGGGCTCGCTGCCCTACGAGCACGACGCCTGGGGCGTCGACGTGACGGTGGCCGGCTCGCAGAAGGGCTTGATGCTGCCGCCGGGCCTGTCGTTCAACGCGGTCTCCGAGAAAGCGCTGGCCGCGTCCAAGAGCGCGCGCTTGCCGCGCGCGTACTGGGCCTGGGACGACATCCTGGCCAGCAACGCGACCGGCTACTTCCCGTATACGCCGGCGACCAACATGCTCTACGGCCTGCGCGAAGCGCTCGCGATGCTGCACGAGGAAGGGCTGCCGGCGGTGTTCGCGCGGCACGCCCGCCATGGCGAGGCAACCCGGCGCGCGGTGCGCGGCTGGGGGCTCGAGGTGCTGGCGCTCGACGAGCGCGAGTTCTCCAACACGCTGACCGGCGTGCTGATGCCCGACGGCGTCGACGCGGACGCGCTGCGCACGCTGATCCTCGAGCGCTTCGACATGTCGCTCGGCACGGGCCTGGGCAAGCTCAAGGGCAGAATCTTCCGGATCGGCCACCTCGGCTCGTTCAACGATCTGATGCTGGCCGGGACCCTGTGCGGCGTGCAGATGGGCCTGCAGCTCATGGGCCTCGCGAAGGGCGACGGCGTCACGCCGGCGCTGGCGCACCTCGCGGCTCCGGCCGAAACGCCCGCCCTCGCCACGGTTTAGGTGACGACGACCGCGGCGCAACCGCTGCTCTACCAGCGGCTCGAGAGCCGGCTGCGGGCCGAGGTCGAGGGCGAGATCTTCTTCGACCGCGCGACGCGCGGCATGTACGCCACCGACGCCTCGATCTACCAGATCATGCCGCTGGGCGTGGTGGTGCCGCGCACCGCGGCCGCCGTCGAGGCGGTGCTGGCGATCGCGCGCGAGCACGGCGTGCCGGTGACCCCGCGCGGCGGCGGCACCTCGCAGTGCGGCCAGACGGTAAATCACGGGCTGATCGTGGACGTCAGCAAGCACCTGCGCTCGATCGTTTCGCTCGACACGGCGGCGCGGCGCGTGCGGGTGCAGCCGGGGATCGTGCTCGACGCGCTCAACCGCGCGCTCAAGCGCGAAGGGCTGTTCTTCCCGGTCGACCCTTCGACGGCCAGCCGGGCCACGATCGGCGGCATGACGGCCAACAACAGCTCGGGCGCGCGCTCGATCCGTTACGGCATCATGGCCGACAACGTGCTGGGCATCGACGCGGTGCTGGCCGACGGCACGCGCGCGTACTTCGGCGAGACCGGCCCGCTCGACGCGGTCGAACCCGACCGCTACCGCGCGCTGGTGGAGCGCGTGCGCGCGATCGCCGCGCGGGAGGCCGGCGAGATCGCGGCCCGCATCCCCAAGGTGCAGCGCCACGTCGGCGGCTACGCCATCCAGAGCGTGCACCCGGGCGGGCACAACATGGCCCGGCTGCTGGTCGGCTCCGAGGGCACGCTGGCGTACTTCACCGAGATCGATCTCGCGCTGCAGCCGCTCCCGCGTGCCAAGGCGCTGGGCATCTGCCACTTCCCCAGCCTGGGCGCGGCGATGCGCGCGACGCAGGCGCTGGTCGCGCTCGACCCGGTCGCGGTCGAGCTGGTCGACCGCACCATGATCGAGCTGTCGCGCGGGATCGCGACGTTCGCGCCGACGATGGCGAAGTACGTGCGCGGCGAGCCGGGCTCGCTGCTGCTGGTCGAGTTCACCGGCGACGAGCCCGAGCCGCTGGCCGAGCGGCTCGCCGCCCTGCAAGAGACGATGGCGGAATTGGGCTATCCGGACGGCGTCGTGAAGGTGACCGACGATGCGGGTCAAGCCGCGGTGTGGGAAGTGCGCGCGGCGGGTCTGAACATCATGACCTCGATGCGCGGCGACGCCAAGCCCGTCTCGATCATCGAGGACTGCGCGGTGCCGCTGGAGCACCTGGCCGACTACACCGACCGGCTCACCGGCATCTTCACGCGCCACGGCACGACCGGCACGTTCTACGCCCACGCCTCGGTCGGCTGCCTGCACGTGCGGCCGGTGCTCGACGTCAAGCGCGACGACGACGTCGGCAAGCTGCGCGCGATCGCCGAGGAAGCCTTCGCGCTGGTGCGCGAGTACGGCGGCGCGCACTCCGGCGAGCACGGCGACGGGATCGTGCGCTCGGAGTTCCACGAGGAGATGTTCGGCGTCGCGCATCGTCGGCGCGTTCCGCGACGTCAAGGCCGCGTTCGACCCGGCGGGCACGTTGAACCCGGGCAAGATCGTCGACGCGCCGCGGATGGACGACCGCACGAACTTCCGCTACGGCCCGCGCTACGCGCCGCTGCCGCTCGAGACCGAGCTGGACTGGAGCGAGTGGGGCGGCTTCAGCAACGCGGTCGAGATGTGCAACAACAACGGCGCCTGCCGCAAGAGCGCGCCGGGCGCGATGTGCCCGTCGTACCGCGTCACGCAGGACGAGCACGACGTCACCCGCGGCCGGGCCAACGCGCTGCGCCTTGCGCTGACCGGCCAGCTCGGGGCGGACGGGCTGACCTCGCAAGGCGTCTACGACGCGCTGGACCTGTGCGTGTCGTGCAAAGCCTGCCGGCGCGAGTGCCCGACCGGCGTCGACATGGCGCGGATGAAGATCGAGTTCCTGGCCCACTATCGGGCCGAGCACGGCATCCCGCGGGCGGACCGCATGGTGGCCGAGCTGCCGCGCACCGCGCACCGCGCCGGCCCGTTCGCCCGCCTGGCGAACCTGCGCGACCGCATCCCCGGCTTGGCCAAAGCCCTGGAAGGCGTAAGCGGCTTCACCGCCCGCCGCCCGCTGCCGCGCTGGCACGCCCGGCCATATCGCGATGGTAAGCGCGGACCAGCGAACGTTGGCGAACCGGCGAGTACCGGCGTGCCGGCGGGCCGCCACGGCGAAGTCGTCTTCTTCGTCGATACGTTCAACCGGTATTTCGAAGCCGACGTCGCGCGGGCGGCGGAGCGGGTGCTGGTCGCGGCCGGCTACACGCCGGTATTCGTGCGCGCCGCCGACGGCCCGCGCCCGCTTTGCTGCGGGCGCACCTTCCTCAGCGCGGGAATGCTGAGCGAAGCGCGCGCCGAGGCCGAGCGCACGATCGCCGCATTGGCGCCGTACGCCGAGCGCGGCGTGCCGATCGTCGGGCTGGAGCCGTCGTGCCTGCTGACCCTGCGCGACGAGTTCCTTGCGCTGGTGCCGACCGACGCGGCGCGCACGGTCGCCGGCGCGGCGCTGCTGTTCGAGGAGTTCGTCGCGCGCGAGCTCGACGCCGGGCGCTGGAACCCGCCGCTGCGGCCGCTCGCGCGCAAGGCGGTCGTGCACGGGCACTGCCACCAGAAGGCCTTCGGCGCGATGCCCGCGGTCGTGCGCGCGCTGCGCGCCATCCCCGGCCTGGAGGCCGAGGTCATCGAGTCGTCGTGCTGCGGCATGGCCGGAACGTTCGGCTACGAGCGCGAGCACTACGACATCTCGATGCGGATGGCCGAGCGCGACCTGCTGCCCGCGGTGCGGGCGGCCGGCGCCGACACGCTCGTGGTGGCCGACGGAATGAGCTGCAAACACCAGATCGCGCACGGCGCCGAACGCCACGCGCTGCACGTCGCCGAGGTCTACGCCGCGGCATTGGGAGGAGATCCAACCTCATGACGACTCGCGGAACCTTCGTCCGCTCGGCCGGCGCGCTGGGCGCCGGCCTGCTCGCCGGCAACCCCGCGCTGGCGCTCGCGCGGCGCAAGAACGAGCTGACCGACGCCGACGTCTCCAAGCTCTACGACGCGGCGAAGAAAGAGGGCACGGTCACCTGGTGGACCGGCCACTACACCCAGGACGCGGCCGAGAAAGTGCGCGACGCGTTCAAAGCCAAGTACCCCGGCGTCGACGTGCAGCTGCTGCGCCAGACCGGCCAGGTGCTGTTCCAGCGCCTCACCCAGGACCTCAAGTCGGGCGTCCACCAGGTCGACGTGTTCGCCTCGACCGACGAAGCGCACATGCCGATCCTCAAGAAGCAGAACGCGCTGGCGTCGTTCGTGCCGGCCGACATCGACAAGATCCCCGCCCAGTACCAGCACCTCGACCCCGACGATGCCTACCAGCTCGGCGAGATCGCGCTGATGTGCATCAACTACAACCCCAAGAAGGGCGCCGCGCCGCGCCGCTGGGCCGACCTGCTCGATCCCAAGTACAAGGGCCAGCTCACCGTCGGCCACCCCGGCTTCAGCGGTTACGTCGGCAACTGGGTCATCGCGATGAACGACAAGTACGGCTGGGACGCGTACTTCAAGAAGTTCGCCGCCAACGAGCCCAAGATCGGGCGCTCGGTGTTCGACGCCACGACCGACATCGTCTCGGGCGAGCGCACCTTGGGACCGGGCGCCGACAGCTTGGCGCTGGACAAGAAATCATCGGGGGCGCAGCGTCGCGATCGCCTTCCCCGACGACGACACGGTGCTGGTCACCGCGCCCGGTCGCCGTGATGAAGGAGGCGCCGCACCCCAACGCCGCGCGCCTGCTGATGAACTTCTACTACTCGCGCGAGTACGCGCAGACCATGGCCAAGACGTTCAACGTGCCGATGCGCACCGACGTCCCGGCCGCGGGCGGGATCCGCTTCGACCGCCTCAAGACCTACCGGGTCAAGCTCGACCGGCTCAACGCCGGCGTGCCCGAAGTGGTCGCCAAGTGGCGCGAGACGTTCAACGTCTAGCGTGACCGAAGCCGTGCCGCGCCGCGCCGAAACCGCGCGCGGCTTCGACGCCGGGCCGCTGCTGTTCGCGGCCGCGGCGCTGGTGCTGGTCGATCCTGGTGGTGGTCCCGCTCGGGTGGCTGCTCGTGATGAGCGTGCAGCAGCCCGAGTCGGGGACGCTCACCCTGCACAACTACGTCGAAGCCTTCACCACCTCGATCTATCTGCGGCCGATCTTCAACTCGCTGATCCTGGCGCTGTCGGTCGCGACCATCGCGGTGCTGCTCGGCACGCCGCTGGCCTGGCTGATCGCGCGCACCGACCTGCCCGGCCGGCCCGGCGCTGCGCGCGCTGATCACGGCGGCCTTCGTCACGCCGTCGTTCATCGGCGCCGAAGCCTGGATTCTGCTCGCCGCGCCCAACAGCGGCTGGCTCAACCGGGCCTACACCACGCTCACCCACGCCGCGCACGGCCCGCTCAACATCTACTCGCTGTTCGGCGCGATCTTCGTGATGGCGCTCTACAACGTGCCCTACACGTTCACGTTCGTGGCCGGCGCGCTCGAGCTGCTGCCGGTCGACCTGGAAGACGCCTCGTCGACGCTCGGCGCGTCGGCCTGGCGCACGATGACCTCGATCACCCTGCCGCTGGTCGCGCCGGCGATCATCGGCGGGTTCATCATGTCGTTCCTCGAGGCGCTGGCGGAGTTCGGCGCGCCGGCCTTTCTCCTGATCCCGGCCCGCACGCAGGTCGTCACGACCCAGCTCTACCTCTTCTTCCAGTTCCCGGTCCGCACCGAGCTGGCCGCCGCGTACGCGATGCCGCTGCTCGGCGTGACGATCGGGCTGCTGCTGCTGCAACGGCGTATCCTGGGGCGCAAGAAGTACGCCGTCGTGGGCGGCAAGGGCGGCCGGCGGCGGCTGATCGCGCTCGGCCCGTGGCGCTGGCCGCTGCTCGGCGCGGCGCTGCTCGTGCCGCTGTGCTCGGTCGCGCTGCCGTACCTGACCCTGCTCGCCGCGTCGTTCTCGCACGCCTGGAACGAGGGGCCGGTCGGCTCGAACTTCACCTTCTACTGGTACCACTGGGCGATCTTCGACAACGCCGCGACGCGCGCGGCGATCGGCCACAGCCTGGCCTACGGCGCGACCGCCGCCACGGCCGCGACGCTGATCGCGTTCCTGGTCGCGTACATCACCAACCGCAAGCTGTTCCCCGGCGCGGCGGTGCTGGGCTTCATCTGCATGGCGCCGTTCGTCGTGCCGGGGATCGTGCTCGCGATCGGCATCTTCGCCGCGTACTCGCACCGCCCGATCCTGCTCTACGGCACCGCGGCGATCCTGATCGTCGCCTTCACCACGCGCTTCCTGCCGATCGCGTACTCGAACTTGAACACGATGATCGGCTCGGTCGGCGCCGACCTGGAGAACGCCGCGCGCACGCTGGGCGCGACCCGCCTGCGCGCCCTGTTCACGATCACCGCCCCGCTGCTGCGGCGCGGCATCCTGGCGAGCTGGCTGCTGGTGTTCATCCCGGCGATCCGCGAGCTGAGCTCGGCGATCTTCCTGTTCACCCCGCGCACCGCGACGATGACGACCCAGATCTACGACTTCACCGACGCCGGCAACTACGAGGCGGTCGCGACCCTGGCGGTGGTGATCCTGGCGATCACGCTGGTGATCGTCTCGGTCGCGTACCGCTTCCTCGGCCGCGACTTCATGGACTCCCGGAGAACCTGATGGCACGAATCGACATCGCGGGGCTCGCGAAGGGCTACCCCGGCAGCAAAGCGGGCCGCGCCGTGGACGGCATCGACCTCGCCATCACCGACGGCGAGGTGATGGCGCTGGTCGGCCCGTCCGGCTGCGGCAAGACGACGACGCTGCAACTGCTGGCCGGCTTCCTCAAGCCGGACGCCGGCACGATCTCGGTCGGCGACCGCGTCGTGTCCTCGGCGAAAGCGGTCGTGCCGCCGGAGCGGCGGCGCATGTCGCTGATCTTCCAGAGCTACGCGGTGTGGCCGCACAAGACGGTGTTCGAGAACGTCGCCTACGGGCTGCGCGTGCAGAAGCTGGGCCGCAGCGAGATCGAGGACCGGGTGCGGCGCGTGCTCCAGACCGTGCGCCTGACCGACCTCGCCCAGCGCTATCCCAACGAGCTCTCCGGCGGCCAGCAGCAGCGCGTCGCGCTGGCCCGCGCGGTGGTGGTCGAACCGGAGACGCTGCTGCTCGACGAGCCGCTCTCCAACCTCGACGCCAACCTGCGCGAGGAGATGCGCTTCGAGATCCGCCGCGTGCACGACACGACCGGGATCACGATGGTCTACGTCACGCACGACCAAGCCGAGGCGATGGTCGCGGCCGACCGGATCGCGATCATGCAGCTCGGCCGCATCGCGCAAGTCGGCACCGCGCGCGACATCTACGAGCGCCCGGCGTCGAGCTTCGTCGCGACCTTCATCGGCCGCACCAACACGCTCGCCGCGACGCTGATCGCGCCCGGCGTGGCGGAAGTCGGCGGGGTGCGGCTGCGCGTGCGCGAGGATGCCGACGGCCCGGGCGCCGGGCCGGTGACGCTGTGCGTGCGGCCGCACGAGCTGCGCCTGACGCCCGCGACCGACGGCGACGCCTCGGCCGGTTACGACGAGAACGGCGGCAACCACCTCGTCGGGCGCATCGTGCGCCAGACGTACCTCGGCGACGCGCGCGACTACCTGATCGCCGTCGGCGAGGAGCAAGTCCGCGTCTCGGCGCCCCCGCAAGACGACCACGCCGTCGGCAGCGCGGTACGGCTTGCGGTTCCGGTGGACGCCTGCCGGGTAGTCGCGAACGGCTGAGCCACGTCAGGCGAGCGGCGCGCGCCTCTTGCGGCTTTTCGCGGGCGCAGCTGTGCTGCTTCGGCCGGCGCTTCCGGCGCGTCGGGCGAGAGCGTGCCGTACTCGGCTTGATAGTAGCTGTCGCGCAGGTGCCCTAGCGTGAGGTCGCGGCCTATCGGCTTCTGATCCCCGCGGTAGACGGTCACGCCCCGAAACGCCAACACGTACGCGGCCAAGCGGACGCGCTGCCAGTCGGAGACTTTCCAGCCGTTGGGCGCCATCACCGGGTAGACGTACGGCTGGAGCGGGTCGTCGCTCGCGCCCAGGCGCTCGAACGAGACGCGGAAGCCCTCCAGCGCGAAGATCTGCTCCTGCAGCTCGGTGATCGTGATGCCCGTTCGGCGCGCCATGCGACCAGCGTACGCTGCCGCCGCCGCGACGACCTCGGCGCGACTTGCGGCTTCTTGCTGCTGCTAGGCCGCTTCGTCGGCTGACGCGAGCCTGGAAATCGGCGTATTCCTCGACAGTCTCCAGCGAGCCGAAGTCGGCCGGGTCGGCGACCGTGCCAAAGAAGTACGTCGCCTGGAACGGGCCGTCGCCGTCGTCGTAGTCGCGCTCGTACTGGCGGATCGTCAGCTCGACGAGCGCGACGTAGAGCCGCCCGAAGTCCAGCTCGCCGAACAGCTCCCGTCGCTGTGTCACGAGCATCGGCACCGCGATGTCGTCGCCGGGGTGGAACCAGAACGGCGCGCACTTCAGGCGCCAGTAGCCGTCCTCGCGCCGGCTCACCTCGACCGGGCGCACGATCAGCGCGACCCGGTGCGGCGGCGTGCCGAAGAACCGGAACCGCTCGACCAGCTCGCCGTAGCGGTGCGGCTCGTAGACGAAGTTGCGCCACAGCACCTCGCGCCCGCTGAACAGCACCACCGCGCCCTCGTCGTCCTCGCGAATCTCGCGGTGCCGCTGCCCGACCGCGGAAGCCGAGGTCAGGCGGCGCGCCCGGTCCGCTGCGCTGCCGGGTCCCGGTCCCGCGCGGGCGCCGATCTCCGCGCGCGACGGCTCATCCGCATCGCCAGGCGCCGGCGCGTGCGGGTCGGGCGAGCGGCGCAGCGCGAGCCGGTGGACGCGCTCCTCCAGCCGCAAGCGGCGCGGCCGAGTGCGCGGCGCCGGCCCGGGCTGCTCGCCGGTCGGCGTCATCCACGACCCGTCCTCGACCTCGCAGCCCTCGTCGTGCCGAGCGGTCTGGCCCGCCCCCAGCGCGGTGAGCTGGAAGTGCGGCGGGATCACGGTGTCGCCTTGCGGGTGCTCGCGGTAGAACGTGAGCCGCGCCTCGCACGCCGTCGAAGCGCAGACGAACCCGCGCGGGTGCGGGTCGTCGGGCCCGAGCCCGGCCGCCACCTCGTCGGCGTTCACGAGCCGCCCGTCGCCCTGCCGCGCCCACAGCATGCTCTGGCGCCATCCTGCGCAGGTCGGAGTGACGGCGGCCGCGCGAGCGCCTGGATGTTACCTCGCGACCGCGACGCGCGACACCGGCGAGCCTCCTTCGGAACCCGGGAACGTTGGTCAGATCGACTGACCGCTTTCGAGCGCGTGCACCAGCGTTTCGACCGATGCGTAATCACCGCATAGGAGCAGGTCGAGCGGGGAGGCATCTTCGAGCTGCGGCCGAGGACTCTTGAGCCAGATCAGCGTCGAGCGGCGAGCGCCCAAAACATGATCCAAGCGAGCCAGCAGCGCCGCGATCCTCCGGCCCGGCTTTTGTAGGCGCTCCGACGCCGGATTACTTCGTAGAGCGCGCTCGGTCAGGTGAGCGGACTTCGCTACTCTGCCCAGCGAGACGTCCAGTACGCGGGCCAGCGCCGGCCCCAACACCCGGCCTCGTTCGTCGAACACCTCTTCCGCCGCGACTCGTTTGAGAGCCCGGTGCGCCACGGCTACCATACCGAAGATGTTCCCCAATTCGCGCACGACGCCTTCCGAAAACCTTCCGTCAGAATGTTGAACGGTCGGCCACAATACGAGACCAGTGGGCGCCGCCCGGAAATCCTCTACCGGGGTCCGCGCGCACCCCGCCGAACCGCTCCGGTCGGAGGCTTCGCATGGACACGATCGACCGACCCCGGCACGACACGCACGAGGTGACGAACCAGCCGCCACCGCTGGCCGGCTACGACGTCGCCGCGCAGGACGTCGCGCTGCTCGAGGGCGTGCGGCGCGAGGGCGCGGGCTGGGACGAGCCGGCGCTGCACGCGCTCGGCGCGCTGGCCGGCTCGGAGGAGGCGATCGCGTGGGGCTTCGAGGCCAACCGCAACGAGCCCGAGCTGCGCACGCACGACCGCTTCGGCAACCGGATCGACGAGGTCGTCTTCCACCCGAGCTGGCACCGGCTGATGGAGGTCGCCGTCTCGCACGGGCTGCACGGCCAGCCCTGGCGCGAGCCGCGGCCGGGCGCGCACGTCGCGCGGGCGGCCAAGTTCCTGGTCTGGTCGCAGGTCGAGTCGGGCCACGGCTGCCCGATCTCGATGACCTACGCTTCCATTCCCGTTCTGCGCCGGCGGCCCGATCTGGCCGCGCTGTTCGAGCCGGTCCTGACCTCGACCGAGTACGAGCCTGCGCTCAAGCCGCTGCGCGAGAAGCGCGGCGCGCTGTGCGGGATGGCGATGACCGAGAAGCAAGGCGGCTCGGACGTACGTGCGAACACGACCCGCGCCGAACCGTTCGACGGCGATACGTACGCGCTGACCGGCCACAAGTGGTTCTGCTCCGCGCCGATGTCGGACGCGTTCCTCGTGCTGGCCCAGGCGCCCGCGGGGCTGACCTGCTTTCTGCTGCCGCGCGTGCTGCCCGACGGCACGCGCAACGCGCTGCGCATCCAGCGCCTCAAGGACAAGCTCGGCAACCGTTCCAACGCCTCGAGCGAGCTCGAGTTCGACGGGGCGCTCGCGCTGCGGGTGGGCGACGAAGGGCGCGGCGTCGCGACGATCATCGAGATGGTCAACCACACCCGGCTGGACTGCGTCGGCGGCACGGCGGCGCTGATGCGCCAGGCGTTCGCGCAGGCGGCGCACCACGCCCGGCACCGGCGCGCGTTCGGCGCGCTCTTGGTCGACCAGCCGCTGATGCGCAACGTGCTGGCCGACCTCGCGCTCGAATCCGAAGCCGCGACGGCGCTGCTGCTGCGGCTCGCGCGCGCGGTCGACGACGGCGGGCGCGACGACCGCGAAGCGGCGTTCGCGCGGATCGGCATCGCGCTCGGCAAGTACTGGGTCTGCAAGCGCGGGCCGGTGCTGACCGGCGAAGCGATGGAGTGCCTGGGCGGCAACGGCTACGTCGAGGAGAGCATCATGCCGCGCCTCTACCGTGAGGCGCCGCTCAACTCGATCTGGGAAGGCTCGGGCAACGTCAACGCGCTCGACCTGCTGCGCGCGCTGGCCAAACAGCCCGCCTCGCTCGACGCCTACTTCGCGGAAATCGCGCTCGCGCGCGGCGCCGACGCGCGGCTCGACCGCGCCGCGGCGGGCCTGCGCGAGGCGTTCGGCGTGAACCGCGACGAGCTCGAAGCGGGCGCGCGGCGCTTGGTCGAGCGGATGGCGCTGGTGCTGCAGGCGTCGCTGCTGGTGCGCCACGCACCCGCGGCCGTGGCCGATGCGTTCTGCGCTTCCCGGCTCGGCGGCGAAGGCGGCTTCGCCTTCGGCACGCTCCCACCGCGTGCGGACACGCGGGCCATCGTCGACCGCGCTTGGCCCGCGTAGCCGCCGCGTCCAACCCCGAGGCAGCGCGGCGCATGAAGGGTACGATGAACGAGTTATGCGCTCGCGGATCGTCCTCTCTGTCGCCCTCGCCTTGACGCTGCCCGCCGCCGCGCTCGGCCAGACCCAAGCGCCCGGCCCCGCCGCCAGCGCCGCGCCGAGCGCCGTCCCCAGCGCCGCGGCCGGCGCCGCTCCGAGCGCGGGGAGCAGCCAGGCGCCGAGCGCCGTACCCGAACCGCCTCCGAGCGCCGCGCCGAGCACGGCCCCGAGCGTCGCGCCTAGCGTCCCGAGCGCGGCACCGGCGGCCGCTCCCAAGCCGGCGTCGCGGCGGACGCCGAAGCCCTCGGTCAAGGCGGTTCGCGCGGCTCGCGACGCGACCCGCAAAGCCGAAGCGATCACGTACCAGCTCATCGGTGCGGGCGGCTCGCGCGGCAGCGTCGCGCTGTACCCGATCGGGCGCACGCGCAGCCGCATCGTCGTGACGGTTCCCGGCGGCACCACGCAGCGGATCACGCTGCACCGCGGCACCGACTGCAGCGACGCGCGCAACGCCAGCCAAGCCGACGTCAGCCTCGCCCCGCTGGGCGCGGCGATCGCGGCCAACGCGCCGCAATCGGAGACGATCGTCGACATCCCGATCGATCAGCTGCGCGGCGGCAACTACAGCGTCGCGATCGCCAACGCGACGCAGCGCGCGCAGTTCGCGCAGGCGTGCGCGCGCCTGCGCCACCAGTAGCCCTTAGCTCGGGGGCGGCGTGTTCTCGCGCTCGAGCACCCAGCGGCGCTCGGGCTCGCCGGGCGGCGTCACCGTCAGCTCCACGCGCGTTCCGGGTGGGCCGAGAACGCCGGAACGCTCGTAGCCGGCGAGCAAAGCGGCGAGGTGCCGCGCGAACGGGTGCGGCTCGCCTTCGCGCAGCACCCAGCCCAGGTTCGGCAGCGACGTGCTTTCCGCGACGGCGTCCAGGCGCGCGCGCAGCATGACGAGATCGACCCCGTCCACCAGCGGCGGCGGGTCGTCGGTGGCGAGCATGCCCAGCGCCAGGTGCGGCGTGCCGATGAAGTTGTGCTTGAGCCGGCGCGCGTTCTCGAAGGCGGACTCGATCGCGCGCTTGGCCGAGACGCCGAACACCATCTCGGTGCTCGGCGCGCCGCGCGTGACGCCCAGGCGCTGCTTGATCGCCTCGCGGTCGAGCGACTGCGCGAGCGCGGTGGCGGTGGCGTCGCCGCCCTCGTCGAGCGCGAAGGCGAGGTGCTCGGTACCGATGGTCGAGGAGCCGAACATCTGCGCCACGGCCTGCGCTCGCACGATCGCCTGGCGCGCATCCTCGGTGAACGGCTCCCACATCGTCACGGCGCTACGTTACTCCCAGATCGTCTCGTCGACGTAGCACCACAGCCAGTGCTCGCCCGGCTGAAACGACTTCACGACCGGGTGCGCCGTGGCGTGAAAGTGTTTGGTCGCGTGCTTGTTCTTGGAGGAGTCGCAGCAGCCGACGTGCCCGCAGGTCTCGCACAGGCGCAGGTGCACCCACTCGTCACCCAGTGCCAAGCACTCCTCGCAGCCCGCGGGCGTGCGCGGCTTGGGATGCTTCACGAGCGCGGCGTGCTCGCACTTGCCCTGTCTCATGCGTCCTCCAGCCGAACGTCGGTCGGCGGCACGTCCCACAGCACCAGCTCGCCGCTGCCCGCGACGGTCACGTTCTGCGGGCCGAGGATGCGCGCCGCGTCGCCGGCCCCGAGCCGCTCGCCGTTGGCGACGACCTCGCCCTCGGCGACGAACAGAAAGCCGTAGCGGCCCGCGGCGAACGCATATTCCAGCGCGCCGTCCTCGAGCTTGGCGACCCGCAGCGTGGCGTCGGCGCGCAGCGCGACCGGGGTCTCCACGCCGGGCTCGCCGCTCGCCGCGACCAGCCAGCGGTTCCGCCGCGCGCTCTCGTCGAACGCGTGCTGGCCGTACGACGGCGTCTCGCCGTAGCTGCGCGGCATGACCCACATCTGCACGAAGTGCACGTCGTTGGTTTGCGAGTGGTTGAACTCGCTGTGCCGCACCCCGGTCCCCGCGCTGATGTACTGGATCCCGCCCGGCGCGACCACGCCGTGGTGGCCCAGCGAGTCGACGTGTTCCACCTCGCCGCGCAAAACATAGGTGATGATTTCCATGTCGCGGTGCGGGTGGGTGCCGAAGCCTTTGCCGGGCTGCACCGTGTCGTCGTTGAAGACGCGCAGCGCGCCCCAGTTGAGGTTGGCCGGGTCGTAGTAGTCGGCGAAGCTGAACGAGTGGTGCGTCTCGAGCCAGCCGAGATCGAAGCGGGCGCGGTCCGCCGCGCGCTGGATGGTGAAGACGGGCGTGGTCGTGGTGTCCATGGCTGTCCTCTCGACCCTGGTCGTTCCCGAGCGGTTCCGTCGGTTCCCTGGCGGTAACCGCCCCCCGCTAGCTCGCTTCACGAGCGAGCGGCACGATCGATGCGGCTGTGTCAACGCTTGGTTCGCATTCTTGCCCGAGTAATTTTCGCCATGCTACATTCCGAGCAAAGTCGCCCACCCGAGGAGGCATCATGGCGTCCACGCTGAGCCAAGCCAACCACTACGAAGTCCAGCACGGTCATGTCACGGTCACGTACATCCTCGACGATCTGACCGGGCCCAACCCGCACCTCACCTACGACGATCACGGCACGGCGCACACGTTCTCGGGCACGCAGCTCGTACGGACCGACACGCCGGTCGGCACGCTGCTCTCGGTGGTCGTCAAACCGTCGATCGACGCCGATACGACCTTCTTCAGCCTGATGCTGCCCAACGTGAACCTCGCCGGCGAGAGTTCATGCAAGATCGAGACGTTCGGCGTCACGACGGTGCGCCACACGACGATCGCCGGTCCGCGCCGTGGTCAGATGAACGACTACACCGTTTCACACCCGTTCAAGGGCAGCGCGTCGGTCGTTCTGACCTGACGCGCCGCCCCGGGAGCGCTCTGGAACCGGCGTGGGCGGCGCGGCGACGGCGCTGGACGCGCCCAGGCCGCAAGCGAGCGCGGTAAGAGCGAGCGGGCGTAGGAACTTCATCACCGCGCTCCGGTCAATCGGAGAGCCGTACCTCACCGGTCGCATGCAGCCGGCCCAAGAGCAGGTGGTAGTACAGCATCCCCTGCTGCGGGGCGAGCGCGGACAGGACCGGCTCGGGCTGCACGTCGGGCTCGCCGGTCAGGGTGCGCAGCGACTTTGCGACGCCCGAGTCGTTCATCGGAAAGATGTCCAGCCGGCCGAAGCCGCGCAGCGCGATCACGGCCGCGGTCCACGGCCCGATCCCCTTGTGCGCGACGAGCGTCTCGACCAGCGCGGGCGTAGGCAGCGCTTCGAGCTCGCGCTCGACCAGCTCGCCGGCGTCGAGCGCGTGCGCGACCGCCTTGAGCGCGGTGATCTTGTTCACCGAGAGGCCGAGGTCGCGCAGTTCGACCGGGTCGGCGTCGCGCAGCGTCTCGGGCACCGGGAACGGGTAGATGCGCGCGTCGCCCAGCTCGACCGCGAAGGCGTAGCGCTCGATCACCCGGCGCAGGATCGCGCCCGCGGCGTGGATCGAGACCTGCTGGTAGACGACGGCGTTGCAGACCGTCTCCCAGAGCGAGGGGTAGCGCGGCGGCTTGACCCCGCGCGCGCCCTGGGCGATCCGCTCCAGCCACGGAAAGCGGGCGGCGCCGGCATAGAACGCGTCGAGGTCGCGCTGCGCGCCCAGCATCCGCCCGACCAGCGCCGCCGGGTCGAGCCGCTTCGCGTCTGGGCCTTGCAGCCGGACGGTCAGCGCGTCGGGGGCGCTCTGCTGCGACCGTCAGCAGGGTCGGACCGGTCGGGTCGCCCAGCAGCCGGCGGTAAGTGCCGCCTTCGAACACGTCCACGACGTTGGTGCTCAGCCGGCGCAGCACGACCGCGGTCAGATCGAGCCGGTAGGGCGTCCGGACGGGGACGACCGCCTCGCGGACGGAACCCGAAGGGGGTGTATCTCGCGACGTACGCACGTTACTGGCGCATCAACCTGCTCACCATGCTGGAGTACCGGGCCAACTTCCTCATGTGGGCGGGCTTCACCGTGGTGCTGCACGGCACCGCCATCATGGCGCTGTGGGTGACGCTGCGGAACTTCCCCTCGATCAACGGCTGGGACTTCCGCCAGACGGCCTTCATGTACGGGCTGTGGATGCTCGGCCACGGCCTGCACAACACGCTCTTCTTCACCGTCGGCAGCGTGCCCGAGTTCGTGCGCGAGGGCAAGTTCGACCGCTTCCTGATCCGCCCGCTCGACCCGCTCTTCCAGGCCCTCACCGTGCCCGAGCAGATCTGGCCCGACGAGCTGATCCTGGCGATCATCACCTTCAGCCTCGCGACGGCCTTCGTCGGGGTGCGGGTCGACTGGCTGTTCCTGTGCTACGTGCCGCTGGTCGCGCTGGGCGGCGCGCTGATCGACTTCGGGATCAACCTCACGATCGCGACCGCGTCGTTCTGGTTCATCCGCATCGACTCGCTGCGCTGGGTCGTGATGTCGCTCGAGCAGGACTTCTCGCGCTACCCGCTCTCGATCTACGGCCGCGGCGTGCGGCTCGTGCTGGCGTTCGGGCTGCCGTTCGCGTTCATGAACTACTTCCCGGCCACGTTCTTGCTCCACAAGAGCGAGGACGCGCTGCACCTCAACCCCGCGGTCGGCCTGCTCACGCCGCTGGTCGGCCTGCTCGCCGTGTCGCTGGCCTACGCGTTCTGGCGCACGGGCCTGAACCGCTACCAGGGGACAGGCAGCTAGACACTCGAGAAAAGGGCGAACGGCACCGTATGAACAGACGCATCCTGATCCTCGCCGCGGCGTTGCTGGCGGCCGCTCCCGCCGGCTCGCCGCCCGGGCATTGGAGCGAGGGCCCGCCGCTGCCGACCGCGCGCAGCGAGGTCTCTGCCGCCGCGGTCGGCGCGACCGTCTACGTGGTCGGCGGCTACGCCGGCGGCAACGTCGACCAGCCGATCGTCGAAGCGTACGACACGGCGGCCCGCGCCTGGCGTGCGCGCGCGCCGATCCCGCGCGGGATGAACCACATCGGCGTCGTGGCCCTGAACGGCAAGCTCTATACCGCGGGCGGCTTCGTGGCGCAGAACCGCGACGCAGTCGCCGACGCGTACGTCTACGACCCGGCGGCGGACCGCTGGTCGGCCATCGCACCGCTGCCGGCCAAGCGGGGCTCGGTGTCGCTCGCGGTGCTCGACGGCAAGATCCACGCCGTCGGCGGACGCGACGTGACGAGCGTCGGCGAGCACGACGTCTACGATCCCGCGACCGACCGCTGGACCAGCGCCGCGCCGCTTCCACCCGGCGAGGGCCGCGATCACATGGGACTGCTCCCGTACGGCGGCAAGCTCTACGCCTTCGGCGGCCGCTTCAACGATTTCGACCACAACACCGACCTGGCCGAAGTCTACGACCCGGCGGCCGACCGCTGGAGCGAGCTGCCGCGCCTGCCGACCGCGCGCAGCGGCGGCGCCTACGCGGTCTACCACGACCGGCTGCTCTACGTCGGCGGCGAGCGCCGCGGCGGCGTGTTCACCGAGAACGAAGCCTTCGATCCCGCCACGCAGACGTGGTCCGAGCTGGCACCGCTGCCGGCCGGCCGTCACGGCACCGGCGCGGCGGTAATCGGCGACGCGCTCTACTTGCCCGCGGGCGGCCCGGTCAACGGCGGCAGCCGGCAGTCGAACACGCTGTACGTGTTCAGCCAGCCGTGATCTTCCGTTCGTCTGCCGGTGAGTCTATGCCGGCAGGGCTGACCATGCGCGTAGCGCCGTCGTAGCAGCGGAACGCAAGCGCGACCAGGTCGTCCGCTCGTCCTGGCTCGGAACCGTATCGGCGCTTTCGACCGCGCCTTCCAGATCGGTGAGAGCATCGGCTAACGCGCGCAGCGTGTTCGAGCGCGCCGCCGTGCTTGGCGGCGCATTCGCCGCCGTACCGGGCGGTGTACCCGCGATCGCGTCGATCGCTGTCACGTTAGCACCGGGTTTCGCGCGGGCTTGCGTGGCCGCGGCGATGGCGCCGTGCAGCCGCACGAGCAACGCGTCGACGTCGTGCGCTAGGGCGTACTGCGCCACCAGGTCGGCGTCGGTGGCGCGCACGCGCGGGTCGCGCCGCACGGTGAGCGGCTTGATGAAGCTGTGGCCGTCGAGCGTCAGACGAACGGTGTAGCGGCCGGGTGGCGCGAGCGGGGCGTCGTCGCCATCGCGCGTACCGTAATCCCACACGAAGCGGTGCATTCCCGGGGCGACTGATGGCGGCTGCGATTGCACCAGCCAGTAGGCAGGGAAAGCGAGTTTGCTCGCGTCCGGCGCGGGCACGCGATCGTCGCTCGACCAGCGGCGCGACACCGTGCCCCGCGCGTCCGTCACGGCCAGCGTCAGCGGGCCGTGGGCGCCGGGCGGGACGACGTAGTCGAGGTACGCGCCGTTGGGCGGGTTCTCGCCCAGCGGCGTCTCGGGCGGCGTCGCCTCGGCCTCGTCGTGACCGGCGCGCATGCGCACCGCGGCGCGCGGGGCGAACAGGCGCGCACCGGGCGACGCATCGGCGGCCAGCTGGCGCAGCGGTTCGACGTCGTCGAGGATCCAGAACGCGCGGCCGTGGGTCGCGATCGCCAAGTCGCCGTCGCGCACCGCCAGATCGCGCACCGAGACGACCGGCATGTTCAGGCGCAGCGACTGCCACGCCGCGCCGTCGTCGAACGACACGAACACGCCGGTCTCGGTCGCCGCGTAGAGCAGGCCGGGGCGAACCGGGTCCTCGCGCACCGCGTTGACGAAGCTGCCGTCGGGGATGCCGCTCGTCGCGGCGCGCCAGGTGCGCCCCCCGTCGTGCGTGACGTACAGGTACGGCCGGTCGTCGTCGAGCCGGTGCCGCTCGACCGCGACGTACGCGCTGCGTGCGTCGTAGTGCGAGGCCTCGATGCCGGCGACGTGCGCCCACGCGCTCGACACCGGGCGGGGTCACGTTTGCCCAGGTCTTGCCGCCGTCGCGGGTGACGTGCACCAGGCCGTCGTCGGTTCCCGCCCACACCACGTTCGCGGCGCGCGGCGACGGCGCGAGCGCGTAGACGACGCCGCGCCGCTGCTCGCCGGCGGGCGGCACGCGGGTCAGGTCGCCGCTGATCGCGTCCCAGTGCGCGCCGCCGTCGCGCGTGCGGAACACCTGCTGGTACGAGGCGTACAGGGCATGGCCGGGGCCGAACGCGAGCGGCATCGTCCACTCGCTGCGCAGCGCGCTGGGGTCGGCGACGGCGGGCGTCACGCGGCGCGTCTGCGCGCTGCGCAGGTCTTCGCGGTTAACGCTGCCGTCGTACGTGTTGCCGTAGATCAGGTCGCGATCGTGCGGGTCGGGCGCGATGCTGCCGCTCTCGCCGCCCGCGGTGATGGGGCGCCAGTCGCGCGCGGAGATGCCGCGGTGGTCGCTGCGCGAGAGGATCATCGCCGCGCCGCTGTCCTGCTGCGCGCCGTAGAGCCGGTACGGGAACGCGCCGTCGGTCGCGACGTGGTAGAACTGGCCCGTCGGCTGGTTGAACCACGAGCTCCAGCTCGCGCCGCCGTCGAGGCTGATCGTCGTGCCCTGATCGCTGGCCAGTCCCATCCGCGCCGGGTCGCTCGGATCGATCCAGAGCTGGTGGAAGTCGTCGCCGTCGGGCGAGCCTTTGACCGCGCTGAAGCTGGCCCCGCCGTCGCTCGACGCGTACAGCGCAGTGTCGGAGACGTACACCTTGTCGGCGTTCTTGGGATCGACCGCGACGTGGCAGAAATACCAGCCGCGCCCCCAGATGCGGCGGTCGGCGTCGATCCGGCGCCATTGCGCACCGCCGTCGTCGCTGCGGTAGAGCCCGCCGTCGCGCGCGTCGACGATGGCGTATACGCGCCGAGGATCGCTCGGCGCGACGGCCAGGCCGATCTTGCCCAGCCCCGCCGCGGGGAAGCCGCCGCCCAGCACTGGCTTCCACGTCGCGCCGGAGTCGGTCGATTTGTAGAGCCCGCTGCCGGGGCCGTTCGCGGGCGGGTAGGCGTTCCAGGGCGGGCGGCGCGTCTGCCACAGCGAGGCGAAGACGAGCTTGCCGCTCGCGTCCGCGGCGAGGTCGATCGCGCCGGTGTCGCGGTCGCGGAAGAGCGTGCGCGCCCAGGTCGCGCCGCCGTCGGTCGAGCGGTACACGCCGCGCGTGTCGTTGGGGCCGTAGGCGTGGCCGAGCGCCGCGACCAGCAGCGTCTTGGGGTTCGCGGGATCGACCAGGATGCGCCCGATCTGGCGCGAGTCCTCGAGGCCGATGCGGGCCCACGTCGCGCCCGCGTCGGTCGAGCGGTACATGCCGTTGCCGTGCACGATGTCGGAGCGCATGTCGGCTTCGCCGCTGCCGGCGTACACCGTGTTCGGGTCGCCGGGTGCGACCGCCACGGCGCCGATCGAGGCCACCGGCTGCGCGTCCATCACCGGCAGCCAGGTCCGCCCGGCGTTGGTCGTCTTCCACAAGCCGCCGCCGACCGCGCCGGAATAGTACGTGCGCGCATCGCCCGGCACGCCGCTCACCGCATCGGTGCGCCCGCCGCGGAACGGACCGATGTTGCGCCAGCGCAAGCCGCCGTACAGGATGCGATCGATGGCGTGCGCCGGCTGCGCGCCGGACGGTCCGGCGGGCAGCGAGAGCAACGCGAACGCGGCGAGAACCGCCAGGCTGAGACGACGGCGCATTCCGGCTAGTACGCGACCGCTACGACTCGACCATTTCCCCCGTCGCGGCCGGCTCCGCGGCGCGCAGGTGGCGCGCCAGCTCGGCGATGGTGGGGTGCTCGAAGATGGTGCGAATCTTCATCTCGATGCCGAGCGCGTCACGCACGCGCGAGACGACCTGCGTGACGATCAGCGAGTGCCCGCCCAGCTCGAAGAAGTTGTCGTCGACGCCGACCCGCTCGCGGTGCAAAACTTCGCCCCAGATCTCGGCCAGCAGCGTCTCCAGCCGCGTGCGCGGCGCGACGTAGGCGTGCTCGGCGGCGGCCTCCTCGGGCGTCGGCAGCACGCGCAGGTCGAGCTTGCCGGCGGTCGTGAGCGGGATCTCGGGCAGCACGATGAAGTGCTGCGGCACCATCACGCCGGGCAGCTTCGCGGCCAGCCGCACGCGCAGCTCGTCGGAGCTCGGCGGACGCGCCGGATCGGCGGAAACGACGTAGGCCACCAGCCGCTTCTCGCCGTTCGCGTCGAGCGACATGGTCACGCTCGACGCCGCGACCGCCTCGTCCTCGCTCAGCACCGCCTCGATCTCGGCCGGCTCGATTCGCACGCCGTGGATCTTGATCTGCCCGTCGATCCGCCCGAGGTGGTCGATCTCGCCGCTGGGCAGCCAGCGGGCGAGGTCGCCGGTGCGGTACAGCCGCGCGCCGGGCTCACCGCCGAACGGGTCGGGAACGAACTGCGCCGCGGTCAGCCCGGGCTGCCCCAGGTAGCCGCGCGCGACCGCGATGCCGCCGATCAGCAGCTCGCCCGGGATGCCGACCGGGCACGGTTCGAGGTTGGCGTCGACGACGTAGTAGCGCACGTTCGCGCCGGGGCCGCCGATGCTCGGGCGCAGGCCCGGCGTGCAGCGGTGGGTCGAGTTGCAGATGCTCGTCTCGGTCGGGCCGTAGCCGTTGTAGAACGCGCGCCCGGGCGCCCAGCGCTCGATCGTGCTCGGGATGCACGACTCGCCGCCCGAGGCCGCGATGCGCAGCGCGGGCAGCTCCGCCGCCGGCAGGCTGGCCCAGACCGAGGGCGCCAGCGTCGCCATGGTGATCCCGCGCTCGCGCATCAGGCGCACCAGCGGTTCGCCGGGCAGCATGTCGTCGCGGCGCGCGACGTGCAGCGCGGCCCCCGTTGAAAGGGCCTCGAAGATCTCGCGCACCGACGTGTCGAAACCCAGCGACGAGAACTGCAGCACGTGCGCGCCCGGGCCGAGCCCGTTCTCGTAGATCGCGGCGAAACAGGCGATCGTGTTGACCACGCCCGCGTGCGGCACGACGACCCCCTTGGGCCGGCCGGTCGAGCCCGAGGTGTACATCACGTACGCGGTATCGCCCGGCTCGGCGAGCGGAGCGAGGCGCGCGTCCGGGCGGCTTTCGAGCTCGGGAAGGTCCTCGTCGAGCGCGAGCGCCGTTTCGACCAGCGGCGCGACCAGCGGCAGCAGCGCCGTCTGGGTGAGCGCGATGCGCGCGCGGGCGTCCGTCAGCATGAACGCGATGCGGTCGCGCGGGTAAGCCGGATCGAGCGGCAGGTACGCTCCGCCCGCCTTGAGGATGCCCAGCACCGCGACGATCGTCTCGGGCGCGCCGTCCATGCAGATCGCGACCACGTCCTCGCGGCCGATCCCGCGCGCGCGCAGCAGCGCGGCGAGCCGGTTGGCGCGCCGCTCGAGCTCGCGGTACGTCAGCCCGCCGCCCGCGAACACCAGCGCGGGCGCGTCGGGCGTGCGGTCGGCCTGCGCTTCGAACAGCTCGTGCACCGTCACGCCGGGGAACGGCATCGCGCTGCTGTTGAAGCCGCCCAGCACGCGCTCGCGCTCGAGCTGCGGCATCAGCGGCAAGCGCGCGAGCGGCGCGTCGGGCGCGTCGGCCAGCGCGGCGAGCACGGTCCGGTAGTGCCCGATGAAACGGCGCATCGTCGCTTCGTCGAACAGGTCGGTGCTGTACTGCACGCTTCCGCTCAGGTGGGTGCCGTCGTGCGTCATCTGCACGCTCAAGTCCAATTTCGCGGTGTCGTCCATGACGGCCGACTCGAACGTGCCGTCGCCGCCGCCCGCCCCGGCCTGACCGGCCGGCACCGTGCGCAGATCGAACAGGACTTGGAACAGCGGGTTGGTGCTCAGGCTGCGCGCCGGCTGGAGTTCCTCGACGAGCCGTTCGAAGGGCAGGTCCTGGTGCGCCAGCGCACCCAGCGTCGCTTCGCGCACGCGCGCCAGCAGCGTGCGAAAGGTCAGGTCGCCCGCCATGCGCACGTGCAGCGGCAGCGAGTTGACGAACAGGCCGATCAGGCCCTCGATCTCCGAGCGGTTGCGGTTGGCGACCGGAAAGCCGATCGCCAGCGAGTCGCGCCCGGTGTAGCGATAGAGCAGCGCCGCGAGCCCCGCCGCCAGCACCATGAACGGCGTCGCGTTGGCCTGCTGCGCCGCCGCGCGCAGCTTCTCGGCGAGCCCGTCGGGCAGGCCGAAGGCGATCGTCGCGCCGTTGAAGCTCGAGTGGAGCGGCCGCGGCCGGTCGGCCGGTAATTCCAGCGGAGCCAGATCGAGGTCGGCGAGCTGGTTCTTCCAGTAGCCGAGCTGGGCCGCGAACTCGGGGTTGTGCGCCCAGCGGCGCTGCCAGACGGCGAAGTCCGGGTACTGGATCGGCAGCTCGGGCAGCTCCGGCTTGCGGCCCTGCGCGAACGCGCGCTGCGCGGCCTCGAGCTCGCGCCCGAAGATGGCCAGCGACCACCCGTCCGAGACGATGTGGTGCATGTTCAGGATCAGGTAGTGGAAGTGCGGCATCAGCCGCACCAGCGTCGCGCGCAGCAGCGGCCCGCGGGTCAGGTCGAAGACGTGACGGCGCTCGTCGGCCA
Source organism: Vulcanimicrobiota bacterium (assembly GCA_963784655.1). Taxonomy (GTDB): domain Bacteria; phylum Vulcanimicrobiota; class Vulcanimicrobiia; order Vulcanimicrobiales; family Vulcanimicrobiaceae; genus Vulcanimicrobium. The sequence continues at coordinate 149,881 of CAWASO010000015.1, read as the reverse complement.
GCACGCGCATCGCCTCGCCCTGGCGCTCGCTCTCGGGCAGGTGCGTGACGTCGACCACCGCGAGCGGGATCTCCAGGCTCGGCGCGACGATTTGCACCGGCCGGCCGTCGCGCACCGCGAAGGTCGTGCGCAGCGCCTCGTGGCGGCGCACGATGTCGTTCACCGCGGCCTCCACGGCGCGCGGGTCCTGCGGGCCCGAGAGCGGGAACGGCACGGGGATGTCGTAGGCGACGCTGCCGGGGTAGTACTGGTCGAGAAACCACAGCCGCTCTTGCGCGAACGAGAGCGGCACCGGGCCGTCGTGGCCGCGGCGCGGGATGCCGGTTTCGGCGGCCTCGCCCTGCTGGCGCAACAAGGCCTGGAGCAGCTCGCGGCGCTTGCCGGTCGGCACCAGGTCTTTCGAGCGGGCTTCGTTCATCGGCCGTCTTCCCCGTTCACGACGCACACGAGGCACCACGGCACCCACGTCGAGACGGCACCTCAACGGCGAACGTGTGGCTCGACACTAGCAGAGTTCGGTTCGAGCGTCAATCCAAGCGCGCCCGGCCCTCAGAGCGGGCCGGCGGCATCCATCTTCTCCTCGCCGGGCAGCGGCGCGAACAGCGAGCCGGCGTCGGCCGCCGCGCGCGCGGCCCCGGCCGGGCGGAGGTGGCGCACCAGCCAGTGCGCGATCGCGCGCAAGCGCAGGACGCGGCTGCGCGGTTTGCCGCCGCGCGACATCTCGTGCCCGGTGTCGGTGAAGCGCACGAACTCGGTCTCGAGGTTGCCCAGCCGGCGCAGCGCGGTGAACATCTGCTCGCCTTGATCGATCGGGCAGCGGTAGTCGCGCTCGCTGTGCTCCACCAGCAGCGCGGCGCGCACGTCCTTCGCATTGCGCAGCGGCGAGCTCTCGAACAGCGCGCGGCCGGCGTCGCGCGCGTAGTCGGTCTGCAGCTCCTTTTCGAGGAACCAGGCGATGTCCGACGCGCCGATCTCGCTGACGAAGTCGTTCACCGCGCGCATCGACACGCCGGCCACGAAGCGGTCGCTGTGGCCGAGCAGCCAGCTCGTCATGAAACCGCCGTACGAACCGCCCGCGACGCCCAGCCGCGCGGTGTCGAACGTGCCCTGCTCGAGCGCGCCGTCGAGGATGCGCAGCACGTCGGCGACGTCGATGCCGCCCCAGTCGCCCAGCGTGCCGTTCGCGTAGGCGTGGCCGTACGACTGCGAGCCGCGCGGGTTGCCGTACGCGACCGCGATGCCGGCGTTCGCCAGCACTTGGAACTCCAGGAAGAACGTGTACCCGTACGCGCCGTGCGGGCCGCCGTGGACCTCGATCACCAGCGGCGGCGTCGCTTCCCGCGCTTCGGGCGGCAGCAGCAGCCAGCCGTCGAGCTCGGTGCCGTCGTCCGCGCGCGGGCGGTAGCGCGCCGGCGCGACGACGGTCTTCTCGGCCAGCCAGGGATTCGTGTCGGTCAGCACGCGCTCGCCGCCGGACGGCTCGACCAGCGCGATCTCGCCCGGCACGGTGGGACTCGAGAAGGCCAGCGCGAGCGTGCCGTCCGCGGCCAGGCTGAAGCCGTACACGTGGCGCTCGCCGCCGGCCAGGGTGCGGATGCCGCTGCCGTCGCGCGCGAACGCGCGGACCGAGGTGGTGCCCTCGTCGCAGACTTGCACCACGATCTCGCGGTCGCCGGCGCTCCAGGCCGGCGCGCTCGAGCCGCCGCGGCGCAAATCGCCGGCGATGTGGTCGCCGACCGTGCGCCCCAGCCCCGCCGAGAGCGAGCGCGGCTCGCCGCCCGCGGCCGCGATCACCAGCAGCTCCTCGTCGAAGCGCCCGCCGCCGTCGTCGCCGTGCAAGTGGCCGATGAACGCGATCTCGCGCCCGTCGTGCGAGAACGCGGGCAAGCTCATCGGGCCGCTGTCGCGGGTCAGCCGGACCAGCTCGCCGCTCTCCGCGTCCACGACGCAGATGTCGCGCAGCATGGTCGCCGTCTCCGACGGGTTCACTTGCGCGGAGATCGCGATCCGCTTCCCGTCGGGCGACCAGCTCGGCGCGGCGACGTCGAAGTCGCCGCGGGTGAGCTGGCGCGCCGCGCCGCCCGCGGCGTCGATCACGAACAGGTGCTTGCGGGTGCCGTCGAGCAGCCCGTCGGCATCGCTCTTGAAGGGCAGCATGCGAATGTGCCGCGCGCCGCTCTTGGCGTCGTGGAACGCGCGCGCCAGGGCCGGCTCGTGCGGCGCGGTGGCGACGAACGCCAGCCGCTTGCCGTCGGGCGACCACGCCAGCGCGCCGATCGCCGGATAGCTCTCGCCCAGCGGCTGCGCTTCGCCGCCGTCGAGGCGCAGCACGAACAGGCGCGTCGCGCCGTCGCGGTCGGCGACGAACGCGACCGCCGAGCCGTCGGGCGCGATGCGCGGCAGCCGGTCGTTCGGACCGCTGGAAAAGGCGCGCTCTCCACCGTCGCGCGTCACCCGCCGGATCGCCCCGCGAATCTCGTCGGCCTCCCCGTCGAACCAGCTGCGGCGGTAGTAGACGGCGGAGCCGTCGGGCGCGATCTGCGGGTCGGTGACCAGGACGAAACGCAGCAGATCGCTCGGTACGACAGGAGAGGACATCGATGCCGGGCATTATGGTCGCGTGATGCGCCTTCCCTCGTTTCTCGCGCTGACGATCGCGGCGCTGGTCGCGACCGCCGGCGCCGCGCGCGCCGAAGACGGCGACGTCGTCGTGCAAGCCGGGCACGAGGGCCGGCCGGCCAGCTGCGCTCCGCTGCACGTCAAGGCGTGCAACCTGGGCGCGGGCGCGGACGGCGCGAGCGAGCGCGCCTGGACGCCGATCGTCGCCGACGAAGCGACCCGCAAGCTGCGCGAGGCGGGCCTGACCGTGCTCCGCCGGCCCGCCGACTGGGCCGGTCACGACAGCGCGCGGGCCGCGGTGTTCATCCACTTCGACGGGGCCGCGCCGTGCGCGAGCGGGGCGTCGCTCGGTTTCCCGGCCACGACGAGCCGCGCGTTCGTCGACGCTTGGGAGACGCCGTACCGGGCCTGGTTCCCGTTCCGCTTCGTGGGCGAGAACTTCACCGAGAACGAGCACGCGTACTACGGCTTCCGCAAGGTCGACGCGCCCGAGAAGCTGCTGATCGAGTTCGGCGAGATCACCTGTCCGCGCGCAGCGCGCGTGGCTGGAGCCGCGCCTGCGCGAGCTGGGCGACCGGCTCGCCGCGTTCCTGATCGAGCGCCTCGCGCGGTGAAGCGCGCGCTGTTCCTGGCCGGCGCCGCCGGCACGCTCGCGGCGGCCACGCTGCCGCGCGGCGCCGGGGCGGCGCCCGCGCTCGACGTGAGCGACATCGTCGAGCGGATCCCCGGCGTCACCGGCGCCATCGCCGCGCACCATGGACGACGCGCCGCCGCTGCTCGCGCTGCGCGCCGACGAGCGCTTCGCCTCGGCCTCGGTGATCAAGCTGGCGATCATGGCGACGGTCTACCGGGCCTACGACGCCGGCACGGCCGCCCCGGCGAACACCGTCCGCACCCGCGCCTCCGACCTGATCGGCGGCTCCGACGTGCTGGCCGGCTCGCCGCGCCGGCAAGGCCTGGACGCTCGACGCGCTGGTCAAGGCGATGATCCACGTCAGCGACAACGCCGCCTCCAACACCCTGATCACCGCCTTCGGGATGGACACGTCAACGCCACCATGCGCCAGGCCGGCATGACCGGCTCGCGCCTCGGCCGGCACTTCGCCGACGTCGTCCCGAGCCTGGCACGTCAGCGAGAACGTCATCACGCCGGCCGACACCGGCGACCTGCTCTACGCGATCGAGCGCGGCGCGCGCGAGGGCGCTGCCGACCATCGCCAGCCCGCAGAGCTGCCGGGCGATGATCGAGGTGCTGTTCGGCAACGACGACCGGACCAAGATCGTGCGCGGCCTGCCGGCCGGCACCCCCTGCGCGCACAAGACCGGCGAGATCGACCGGCGTCCGCAACGACGCCGGCATCGTCGACCCGTTCGGCGACACGCCCTACGTGCTGGTCGTCCTGACCAAGGACCTGCGCGACCAGGCCGCCGGCAACGCGGGCATCGCGGCCATCGCGCACCGGGTCGACGCGGCCCTGCGCCCGCCCGCGTAGAGGCGTCCGCCCGCGCATGAGCCCCTTCGGCCCGCACCGCCTACCCAGTTTACGGTATGTCCCCTGCCGTCGCGGCCCCCTACGCTGAGCGAACAGGAGGACTGCATATGAAGAAATTGGCAGCCGTCGCGCTTACCGTAGGCGTGGCGACGGCATCGTGTTCGGGCGGTCACGGCGGCAGCGGGGTGCTTCCGCCTTCGGCGGGTGGGCCGCAGGCCAACGCGCGCGCCGCTCGGTCCGCCGCCCCGGCGGGCTGGGCGAACACCGCGACCCAGGTCTCGAACTTGCTCAATGCGACCGACCAGGGGGTCCTCCCGGCCGCCAAGCCGCTCACCGTGCGGGTCGGCCTCGCGCTGCACAACGTGCCGCAGCTCCAGGCCGCGATCGCGGCCGGCCAGACGATCGCACCGGCCCAGTTCGCCGCCACCTACGGCCCGACGGCGGCCGAGGTGCAGCAGGTGACGAGCTACCTGCAGAGCCAGGGCTTGAGCGGCGTCACGGTCGCGCCGAACCGCCAGCTGGTCAGCGCCAGCGGCAGCGCGGCCCAGGTCGCGCGCGGCCTTCGACACGACCCTGCACGCCTTCAGCCAGAACGGCGCCGCGCACTACGCCAACACCGCGCCGGCCTACGTCCCGGCCGCGCTCGACGGCATCGTCGTCGCGGTGCTCGGGCTCAACGACGTGCCGGCCTTCAAGCCCAACCTGCACGTGGGCCCGGCGGCCGGCACGCCGCCCTCGCCTTGCCTCGTGCCCGGCGTGCCGGCCTGCGTGCGCAGCTACGCCCCGGCCGACTACTGGCGCGCGTACGACGTCGGCAGCGTGCCGGCGGCGAGCGGCGTCAACGTCGCGATCATGACCGAGGGCGACGTCTCCGGCGCGGTCGCGGACTTCCGCGTCAACGAGCAGAACGCCGGCCTGAGCCAGGTGCCGGTGGTGGTCAAGCCGGTCGGCGCCGCGAGCAGCGACACCGCCGGCAACGACGAGTGGACGCTCGACATGTTCGCCTCGAGCGGCATGGCGGGCGCGGTCAACACGCTCTACCTCTACGACACGACCTCGCTCAGCGACGCCGACATCGCGGCGGAGTACAACGCCTGGGTCAGCGACGACATCGCCCCGGTCGGCAACTCGTCGTTCGGCGGCTGCGAGTTCGGGCCGGTCCTCGACGGCTCGCTCGCGATGATCGACCAGATCCTCATGCAGGGCGCGGCCCAGGGCCAGACGATGTTCGCCTCGTCCGGCGACACCGGCTCGTTCTGCTCGGTCGGCACGCCCAACGGCGTCCCGGCGGGCGTGCCCGAGGTCGAGTACCCGGCCGCGTCACCGTACGTCGTCGCGGTCGGCGGCACGACCTTGGTCACCACGGCTGCCGGCGCATACCAAGGCGAAGTCAGCTGGTACGCGGGCGGCGGCGGCGTGAGCACCTTCGAGGCCGCTCCGGCTTGGGAGAGCGGCGTCCAGCCGACCGGCTCCCTGCGGCGCGGCGTCCCGGACGTCGCGATGGACGGCGACCCGAACACCGGCATGAGCATCTACACCGCCAGCACCGGCGCGACCGCGATCGGCGGCACCAGCCTCTCCTCGCCGCTGGCGGCCGGCGTGTGGGCGCGCATGATCCAGACCCACGGCTCGCTCGGCTTCGCAGCCCCGCGCCTGTACCACTCGTTCTCGGCCACCAGCGCCGGCTCGCCGCTGCTGGCCGCGCCGCCCACGATCCCCCACGGCGGCTTCCACGACGTGATCGCCGGCGTGAACGGCGCCTTCAGCTCGACCCCGGGCTACGACTACAACACGGGCCTGGGCACGTTCGACGTCAGCGCGATCAACGGCGCGCTCTGACCGACCGCCGTTCCACCCGGGTGTGGAAAGGGGCGCCGCGCAAGCGGCGCCCCTTCGTTTTCGAATCAGCGCGGATCGTCAGCGGGTGTGCTCGCCGCCTTGGACGGTTTCGAACAGGAACCAGATGCGCTGTTCGGTCTCGTCGATGAAGTTCTCCAGCAGCGAGGCGGTCGCGACGTCGCCGACGTCGTCGCACAGGGCGTGGACCTCGCGCATGCGCGCGTTGAGGCTCTTGTTGTCCTCGACGAGCTGGTGCAGCATGGCGTGCGGCTCGACGAACTCGCGGTCGTCGTCGTCCACGCGGGTCGCCGAGGCGATCTGGCCGACGCTGCGCAGCGCGGGCTGGCCGAGCTTGCGCGCGCGCTCGGCGAGAACGTCGATGTAGGCGAAGAGCTGGCGCCGCCTGCTCGTCGAGCAGGAGATGGTACTCGCGGTAGTGGCTGCCCGACACGTGCCAGTGGTAGTTCTTGGTCTTGAAGTACAGCGCCACCACGTCCGGCGGTCAGCGGCAGCAGCGCCTTGCCGAGTTCCGCCCGGCCGCCTTCGGCCAGATCGGACGGCGTGCCCAGGTGGGCCTGAAATTTTGAGACAGTCGTCGTGTCCATAACTTGGTGTAGACCGCGTCCGGCCGCTGAAAGTTCCGCTCGCGTCAGCGGCTGCCGCCAGCCGTTTCGATCAGTGCGACGGCAGTCGCTACGTCCTCGATTCCCAGACCGAGCGAGATGAACACCGATGCTCGCCCAGGGCGCGGTACGGCCCGGCCGGCGAGCACGTCGCCTAGGCTCACGACGCCGTCCCACGCCGCGACACCCTCGGCCACCGCGAGCACGACGTCGCCGGCCTCGGCGCGCGCGGCGGCCACGTCGTCCACGACCAGCGCCGCCGCGCCGACCAGCGCTCCGGGCAGCTCCCGCCGGTCGGGAACGCACGCGCCGACCGCGTTCACGTGCGCGCCGTCCGCGACCGAATCGGCCGCGAACAGCGGGTCGGTCGTACCGGTACAGGTCGAGATCACGTCGGCCCCGCGCACCGCCGCATCGGCGCTTTCCGCGCGGTGCGCGGAGACGCCCAACTCGCGCGCGTGCGCGACGAGCGCGTCTGCGCGCGCGGCATCGCGCGACCATACCGCGAGCGACTCCAGCAGCCCGGCACGAGCGAAGGCGTTGGCATGCGCGCGGCCCTGCACGCCCGCGCCCAGGATCGCGTGGCGCCCGCGCGACCGTGCCGCCAGCGCCTGCGTCGCGACGACCGACACCGCCGCGGTGCGGTCGCGCGTGATCGCCTCGGCCTCGATCCACGCCGCCGCCGCGCCGGTCTCGGGCTCGAACAGCACCACCACCGCACGGTGGGTCGGCAAGCCGCGCGCCGCGTTGTCAGGGATCACCACGACCAGCTTCGCGCCCAGCCCGCCGGGCGTGTACGCCGGCATCGCCCCGAACCACCCGTTCGCGGTCGCCAGCGACGCCCGCGTCGGCCCGCCGCCCTTCCCTTCCGCGGCAGCGCGCAGCGTCTCGCGCATCAGCGCCGACGAGATCGAGCTTGCCGAGCAGCGCCTCGACTTGTGCTTCGTCCAGCGTGATCATGAGTCGAACAACGACGTCTGCTCGATGCGGGTGGGGCGCTGGTGCGGGAGGCCCAGCGCGGCGTAGACTTCGCGGATCGTCGCGGGGCTGTGGCCGGCGTAGTGGTTGTTGGCGTAGCCGGAGAGGCGGGTCAGGCGCGGCGCGGCGGCGCGGATGGCGCCGGCCCACTGGTCGATTTGAGCCTGACGGTCGAACAGCACCGCGTCGAAGCGCTGGACCGCGTCGCGCCGGCCCAGCCAGCGCACGTAGGCGTGCGGGGCGGTCGGTTCCTGCAGCTCGTCGAGCATCGTCGCGAGCGGAACGAAATCGCCGTCGGTGACGGCCAGCGCGACCTCGCGCGAAGCAAGCGTCTCGCGCAGGCGGGCGCGCACGTCGCCCTCGAGCCAGGCCGGGTCGCGCACCTCGAGCGCCCAGCGCGGACCGCTCGGCAGCGCGGCGACGAACTCTTCGAGCGCGCCGAGCTCGGCGGGGGCGAAGTCGGGCGGGAGCTGGATCAGGACCGCTTCGAGCTGGTCGCCCAGCTCGTCCGCGCCGGCGACGAACGCGTCGACGAGCTCGGCCGACGCGAGCAGGCGCCGGTCGTGGGTGATCTCGCGCGGCAGCTTGAGCGCGAAGGTGAAGTCGGGCGGAACCTGCGCGGCCCACTTGCGCATCCGGCCGGGCGGCGGCGTGCCGTAGAACGTCGAGTCGACCTCGACGCTCCCGAACTCGCGCGCGTAGCCGCGCAGGTAGCTCTCGGAACGCGTTCCGGCATCGTACATCGGACCGACCCAGTCCGCGTACGCCCAGCCCTGCGTCCCGAGGGCGATCCTGCGGCAGCGTCAGCCGTTACCTGCGGCTCCGACCGCGGCTACCGCCTTCGATCGCGACCTTGGTCATCACGTCGCCGGCGCGGATCGCGTCGACCACGGTCTGGCCCTCGACGACCTGGCCGAAGACGGTGTACTGGTTGTTGAGGAACGGCGCGTCCTCGATGCAGATGTAGAACTGCGAGCCGGCCGAGTTCGGGTTGGACGAGCGCGCCATGGCGACCGTGCCCTTGAGGTGCTTCTGGCTGTTGAACTCCGCGTCGAGCTGGTAGCCCGGACCGCCGGTGCCGTTCCCGCTCGGGTCCCCGCCCTGGATGACGAAGCCCGGTTCGTAGCGGTGGAAGGTGAGCCCGTCGTAGAACCCGGCGCGGGCCAGCTTGATGAAGGCGGCGCTGTGCTGCGGCGCGTCGTTGGAATAGAACGAGAACACGATGTCGCCCTTGGGCGTCGTGATGCGGGCGCGGGCGGTCTTCGCCTCCGCCGCCAGGGTCGTCAGCTCGTCGCCGGTAGGCTTGGTGTTGGTGGCCATCGAGCAAATCTACGGCGCGCACACCACCGGGACCCGTTCCGGCCGGCAATGTTCCGACCGTACGATAAATGGGTAGAGGGGTACTAATCGCGCGGGGTAAGACTTGGTACGAGTCGGGGTGGAACGCCCGGGTTACGCGGGAACGTCAGCGGAAGGACAACCAGGGTGCCGGCGAAAGCGGGCGCGTCGTTGCGTCTAGAGGTACCGCCTGAAGCGCGGTACGGCCGATCCGTGCGCGACAGCGTCGCGGAGTTCGCCTATGCCCACGACATCCCCGAGGGCGACGCGGACGAGTTCATCACCGCGGTCTCCGAGGCGCTGGCGAACGCCATCGAGCACTCCGGCACCCCGCGCACGATCGAGATCGCGTGCTGGATCGCGGGCGGCGACAAGCTGGTCGCGACCGTCGTCGACCACGGGGTCGGCTTCAACGCCGACCGAGCGCTGGCCGGGTCTTCGGTGTCCGATCCGCTGGCCGAGCGCGGCCGCGGCTTGCCGATCATGCGCCGGTACACCGACCTGTTCTCGATCCGCAGCGAGCCCGGCAAGGGCACCTCGGTCACGCTCGGCCGCTCGGTGCGCTACGGCGTGCGCCCCGGCCGCTCCGCGCTGGTCGGCTAACCGCTCGGCCGGCTGTCGTCCGGCCGCATGCGGAGGTTCAGCCGCGCGCAACCGCGCACACACCGCGCCATGCGCCGAACCGCTCTCAGCTTCGCTCTCGCCCTCGCTCTCTGCGCCGGCGCGCCGGCTCGCGGCGCCGACATCGCCGCGCCGCCGCTCGATCCGGCGATCGCCGCCGCGCTGGCGCGGATCTCGCCGGCCCAGCTGCGCGCCACGGACGAGCGGCTGGTCGGCTTCGGAACGCGCTCGACGTTCTCCGAGAAGAGCGCGCCCGGGCGGGGCGTCTTCGCGGCCCGAGCGTACCTCGTCGAGCGCTTCCGCCAGATCGCCGCGGCGAGCGGCGGGCGGATGACGGTGTCGCTCGACTCGTACACGCAGCCCGCCGACCCCAAGCGGCGCATTCCGCGCGAGGTCGTGATCTCGTCGGTGATCGCCACCCTCAAGGGCGACGATCCCAGCGGCCGCACCGTGGTGATGTCGAGCCACTACGACTCGCGCAATTCCGACAACGACGACGGCGCCGCGGACGCGCCGGGCGCCGACGACAACGGCTCGGGCACCTCGGCGGTCGTCGAGGCCGCGCGCGTGCTGGCCGGCATCCCGATGCACGCCACGGTCGTGTTCGCCTGCTTCGACTCCGAGGAGCAAGGGCTGTTCGGGAGCGGGCACTTCGCGCAGGGCCTCAAGACGGCCGGCGTGCCGGTCGAGGGCGATCTCAACAACGACATCGTCGGCGCGTCGGTCGGCGACGACGGCGTCAAGCGCGACGACACGATCCGCATCTTCTCCGAGGCGGTACCGGCGGGCGCGAACGTGCCGCGCCTCAACGCGGTCGGAGCCGAGAACGACTCGCCTTCGCGCGAGCTGGCCCGCTTCGCCAAGGAGACGAGCGACGCGTACGCGACCGGCCTGCGCGGCGACCTGGTGTTCCGGGCGGACCGCTTCCTGCGCGGCGGCGACCACGAGTCGTTCAACGAGGCCGGCTTTCCGGCGCTGCGCTTCACCGAGCCGCGCGAGACGTTCGCCCACCAGCACCAGAACGTGCGGACCGAGAACGGCGTGCAGTACGGCGACCTGCTCGGGTTCGTCGACTTCGACTACCTGGCGAAGGTGACGCGCTACAACGCCGCCGCGCTGGCCGCGCTGGCGCTCGCTCCCGCGCCGCCCAAGACTTCGGTCGACACCAAGGAGCTCACCAACGACACGACGCTGTTCTGGGACGCCGTACCGCGCGCGGTGCGCTACGAGGTGGTGCGCCGCGCCAGCACCGAGCCGACCTGGACCAGCGTGCAGGACGTCGGCAACGTGACCCGCGTGACGCTCCCGTTCTCCAAGGACAACTGGCAGTTCGGCGTGCGCAGCGTCGACGCGCAGGGCCACCGCTCGCCCGCGGCCTACCCGACGCCCGCGCGCTAGGCGGGCGAGCGGGTGAACCTCCGGGCGGTGGCGGGAACCACGCTTGCACGGAGGAGATCATGGCACGCGGCAATACCGACTACGAATCGATGACGGTCGAGGAGCTTCACGAAGAGGCCAAGCGCAAGGGACTCGGCGGCACCTCGCACATGCGCAAGGACGAGCTGATCGAGACGATCCGCGGCGAGAGCGACGAGAGCGGCTCGGGCGGCGGAGGCAAGCGCGGCGCCGAGCCGACCGGCGACTCCAAGAGCGTGAAGTACTCGCAGCACATCCACTCGCCCGGCGAGCACGAGGAGCGCGAAGGGCGCTCGCTGATCACGCGCGATCACGACACGATCCGGCAATGGGCCCAGGAGCGCAAGGCGGTGCCCGCGACGATTCGCGGCACCGAGCACCGCGACCACCTGGGCGTGCTGCGCTTCAACTTCCCCGGCTTCGACGAGAACGAGCGGATCGAGGAAGTCTCGTGGGACGAGTGGTTCGCGACCTTCGACGAGCGCAAGCTCAACTTCATCTACCAGGAGCACCGCACCGACGGCAAGCAGTCCAACTTCTTCCGGCTCGACAACCCCGACCGCGAGGACGGCTGAGCTCAGCCCGCGCCCGACGGGAGCGCGTCGATCGCGCGGGCGAGCGCGAGGTCGCGCTCGGTGACCGCGTTCGCGTCGTGGGACCAGGTGCGGATCGTCACCTGGTTCCACGACAGCGCGATGTCGGGGTGGTGGTCGAGCCGGTTCGCGACCGCCGCGACGGCGTTCACGAACGCGATCGCCCCGTCGAAGTCCGTGCGGTCGAAGACGCGCACGAACGCTTGACCGTCGTAGCTCCAGCCCGCGGGTGGTTCGAGCGTCATCAGATCACCTCGTTCGCGCGCAGTTCGCGCAGGCTCGCCTCGATCGCCTCGGCGGTGAAGGCGACGTCGGCGTCGCCGTGCGCGGTGGAGAGGAACAGGACCTCGTTGTGCGAGGGCGGCAGCAGCACGCCGCGCGCGCGCAGCGCGTGGTAGAACGCGGCGTAGGCGCGCTGGTCGTCGCGCTGCTGGTCGTCGTACGAGCGCGTCGGCGGGCCGGGGCGGAACTTGAAGTCGACGATCGACTCCAGCTGCACGACCGCGTAGTCCAGCCCCAGCTCGCGCAGCGTGGCGCGGATACCGTCCGCGAGCGTGCGCGCGCGGCGGTCCATCTCCGTGTACAGCGACGGGTCGGACTCGAGGTGATCGAGCACGCGCAGCCCCAGCGCGACAGCGAACGGCATGCCGGCGTGCGTGCCGCCGGTGAAGCACGGTCCGTCGGGCGCGAGCACGGCCATGATCTCCGCCCGCCCGCCGAACGCGGCCAGCGGGAAGCCGCCGCCGACGATCTTGCCGACCGTGGTGAGATCGGGCCGCACGCCCACGCGCGCTTGCGCGCCGCCCAGGCCGAGCCGCAGCCAGGTGATGACCTCGTCGAAGATCAGCACCGCGCCCAGCCGGTCGGCGCGCTCGCGCAAGCCTTCGAGAAAGCCCGGCGCGGTCGGCACCAGGCCCATGTTGCCGCAGATCGGCTCGACCAGGATCGCCGCCAGCCGGTCGCCGACGCGCGCCAGGTGGCGGTCGACGTCGGCCAGATCGTTGTAGCGCGCGACGGCCAAATCGTCGACGACCGAGCGCGGGATGCCCGAGCCGGTCGGGTCCGGTGTCTCGGCCGACGCGCCCGCGTCCTGCAGCGCGAGGTCGAAGTGGCCGTGGTAGTTGCCCGCGAACTTGAGCACCGCATCGCGCCGGGTGAACGCGCGCGCGACGCGCACCGCGCTCTGCACCGCTTCGCTGCCCGTCGTGGTGAAGCGCAATTTTTCCATCGACGGCAAGTGCCCGCGAATGCGCGCCGCTAGCGCCAGCTCGTCCGGCGCGGTCGACCCGTGCACGACGCCGCGCGCGGCCAGCGCGTCCAGCCCGTGCAGAAACGGCGGCGTGTGGCCGAACAGCAGCGGCCCGTAGGCCATCACGTAGTCGATGTAGCGCTTGCCGTCGGGATCGAACGCGTACGGCCCCTCGGCACGCGCGCAGACGAACGGCTCGCCGCCGACCCGCCGCCCGGCCCGCACCGGCGAGCTGGCGCCGCCGGCCAGCACGTCGTCGAGGCGGCGCGCGTCGTGGGTTGGAGCTGAGGTCATCCGGTGATGGTTCGCGCCGCAGCGTGCGCTTCCCACGGCAGCGCCGTCGCACCCTGGGCCAGCGCGAGACGGTTCCCGCTCGCTTCGACGTCCAGCGCGAACCGCGCCCGCCGATACGTTCCGGCAAAGCGCATGGTGTGCATCGCGCCGCCCTCGGCGTCCGAGACGACCAGCACGACCGCGCTCGCGTGCGCGGCTTGCAAACGGTCGCGTCGCTTGCGCGTCCAGGCCGTCGCTGCGGCGGTGGGCCCGTATTCGGACGCGACCGCGCCGCCGCCGGCCACGATCGCGTCCGCCAGCGCCGCGTCCTCGGCGCGCGCCAGCCCGCTGCCCAGGTAGGCTACCGTCGGCTGTCCCGCGTCCAGTGCGCCGCGGTGCGCGGCGTCGTCGATGCCCGGCGCCAGCCCGGCAATGATGGAGTGCCGCAGCGCCGCCGCCAGCGCGCGGGCGAAGGCGCGCTCTTCTTCGGCCGCGTCGCGCGCGCCGATCACGGCGATTCCATCGCCCGGCAGCGCACCGCGCAGGGTGAGGAACGCCGGCGGGTCGGGCAAGTCGGCAAAGCCGGGCGGCCAGTCCGGATCGGCGGGCGTGACGATCCGCGCGCCGAGCGCTTCGAGCGCGGCGAGATCGAGCCGCGCGTCGCGCCGCGCCTCGGCCAGCCGCAGCGCCGACTCGGCCGCCAGCCACGTGCGCAGCGCGGCGTGGTCGCCCGCGGCGAGCGCGCGCAGCGTGCGGAGCGGAACGCGCAGCCGCAGCGCCGCCAGCAGCGGCAAGTCGCGCGCGGGAATCACGGACCGCGTTCGCTCGCGCGCGCCGCGCTAGCGGCTCTGCAGGATGAAGCCCACGCCCAAGCTCAGCAGCGCGATCACGCCCAGTGCTACGAGCGTCGGCGAGATCGCCAGCCCCAGCCCGACGAACGTCAGGGCGAGCGCGGTCCAGAACGGGAGCGGCGAGCGGATCGAGTACGTGCCGACCAGCTCGCCCGCGGCGTCGCTCTGCTTGGCTTCGGCCTTGTCGCCCCACAGGTCGGCTTCGCGCTCGGCGACGATCATGTAGCCCGCCACGAAGCTGAGCGCGAAGGCCATGAAGCCCAGCAGGAACGTGCCCGTGACCTCGTGCGCCACCAGCCAGTACGCGACCGCGATGCCGATCGCGAACACCATCGACGAGATGAACAGGCGCAGCCCGATCGTCACCGCGCCCTCACCGTTTGGTCGGCAGCTCGGGATGGCGGGCGTCGAACACGGGCCGCTCGCTGCGGATCGGCGGCAGGCGGTCGAAGTTGTGCTCGGGCGGGGGCGACGAGGTGGCCCATTCCAGCGAGTTGGCCTCCCACGGGTCGTCGCCGGCCGGCTCGTGGTCGAGCGCCGAGAGCAGCACGTTCCAGGCGAAGACCAGCACCCCGGCCAGCATGAGGTACGAGCCAACCGTCGCGATCAGGTTGAGCAGCGGCAGCGCGCCCGCGTCGGCATAGGTGTAGACGCGGCGCGGCATGCCGTCGATGCCCATCAGGTGCATCGGGAAGAAGGTCACGTTGAAGCCCACGAACAGCAGCCAGAAGCACCACTTGCCGAGCCCCTCGCGCAGCCGGTAGCCGAACATCTTGGGCCACCAGAAGAACAGCGCGGCGAAGATCGCGAACAGGCTCCCGCCGCCCAGCACGTAGTGCATGTGGGCGACGATGAAGTACGAGTCGTGCGCGTGGTAGTCGATCGGCGGCGAGGCGATCATCACCCCGGTGACGCCGCCGAGCAGAAAGTTGAGCAGGAAGCCGACCACGAACAGCATCGGGGTCGCAAAGCTGATCGAGCCGCGCCACATGGTGCCGATCCAGTTGAAGAACTTGACCCCGGTCGGCACCGCGATCAGGAACGACACGAAGCTGAAGAACGGGTTGTTGACCGCGCCCGTGGTGAACATGTGGTGCGCCCAGACGCCCATCGACAGGCCGGCGATCGCGAAGGCGGCCAGCACCAGGCCGGTGTAGCCGAAGATCGGCTTGCGCGAGAAGACCGGCACGATCTCGCTGACGACCCCGAAGTAGGGCAGGATCATGACGTAGACTTCGGGGTGGCCGAAGAACCAGAACAGGTGCTGGTAGAGGATCGCGTTGCCGCCCCGCGCGGGGTCGAACGCGTGCCCGCCCAGGTGGCGGTCGACGAACAGCAGCAGCAAGTCCGCCGCCAGGGTCGGGAAGGCCATGAACACCAGCAGCGACGTGGCGACCATCTCCCAGGTGAAGATCGGCAGGCGCCACATCGTCATCCCGGGCGCGCGGTAGATGAAGACCGTGGTGACGACGTTGATCGCGGTCAGGATCGTCGCGACCGAAACCAGGAACACGCCGATGATCCACAGGTCTTGCCCCAGGCCGCTCGAGACCGCGATCTCCGAGAGCGGCGCGTACGAGGTCCAGCCCGCCGCGGCCGCGCCCTCGGCCGTCCCCGCGCCCGCGAACACCACCATCCCGCCGAACAGGAAGAGCCAGAACGAGGTCGCGTTGAGGCGCGGGAACGCCATGTCGGGCGCGCCGATCTGCAGCGGCACCAAGAAGTTCGCGAGGCCGAACGCGAACGGCGCGACGAACAGGAAGATCATCGCGGTGCCGTGCAGGGTGAACAGCTGCGCGTACTCGTGCGAGCCCACCACGGCGCCGTTGGGGTGCGCGAGCTGGGTGCGGATCGCGAGCGCCAGCGCGCCGGCGATCGCGAAGTAGACCAGGCTCGAGACCAGGTACAGGATCCCGATCCGCTTGTGGTCGGTGGTGGTGATCCACGAGAGCAGGTCGTTGCGCGGCGGCGCGGCCGCGGCGACCGGCGCGGGTGCGGTCGCGGCGCTCACCGTGTGCCCCCGTGCGCCCAGCGGGCGTACTCGGCCTGCGGCACCACCCGCACGCTGAAGCTCATCAGCGCGTGGTTGAGCCCGCAGAACTGCGCGCAGCGGCCGATGAACGTGCCGGCCCGGTCGGGCCGCAGGTCGAACACGTTGAGCTGGCCCGGGATCGCGTCCTTCTTGAACAGGAAGTCGGGCACCCAGAACGAGTGCGTGACGTCGCGCGAGGTCAGCCGCACCCGGGTCGTCGCGTTCAGCGGCAGGACGAGCTGGGGCGGCGCGGCGGCGGTGCCGTCGACCCGCGGTCCGCCGGCGTAGGCGAACGTCCAGCCCCAGCGGTACGCGGTGACGTCGACCGTCGCGTCGGCCGTGGGCGGGAGCGCCTCGACCGTCGCCTCGGCCCGGTAGGTGTAGACGAACAAGGCGCACACGATGACCAGCGGCGCGACCGTCCAGGCGATCTCGAGCGGGTTGTTGGTGCGGAACTGCGGCGGCAGCGCGTCCCCGTCGCGCCCCGGGCGGCGCCGCCAGCGCAGGATGGCGAACAAGATCAGGCCCCACACGAGCAGCGCGACCGCGAGGCCCGCGTACGTGAAGAGCGCCCAGTCGGAGGCGAGCACGGAAGCCTGCGTCGTCGCGGTCTCCGGCCACGTCTGCGCGTGCACGATCGGATGCTACCCGGTTTGCGCGCTCCCCACCCGGGTAGGGTGACGGCATGCGTTCCGTCGCGGTGCGCGCGCACCCGCTCGTGTTCGGCGTCGTCATCTTTTTGGCGTCCGAGTCGATGCTCTTCGCCGGCTTGCTCGCCGCGTGGTACGACTTGCGCGGCATGACCACGCCCTGGCCGCCGGCCGGCGCGCAGCTCGACTTCGCCGGCGCGACCTTCGGCACGGTCTTGCTCGGCCTGGGCAGCGTGACGATGGGCGTCGCGCAGGTCGCCGCGACCAAGCGCAAAGGCGGCGTGGCGCGCGCGATGCTGGTGGTGACCCTGTTCTGCGCGCTGGCTTTCATCTACATCGCGCTGCGCGGCTGGTCGCAAGCGAACTTCCACGTCGACACCAACGCCTACGGCACGCTCTACTACGTGCTGACCGGCACCCACCTGGCCCACGTCGTCGCGGGCGCGATCCTGCTGCTGGCGCTCGCCCTCTTCCTGGGCAAGCGGGCGTTCAGCGCGACCCATCACGCCGGGGTCGAGGCGATCGCGTACTACTGGCACTTCGTCTTCGTCGTCTGGCTGGCGGTGTACGCCACGATCTACCTGGTCCGGTGAAGAACGGCGGCCTGATCGTCGCGATCCTCGCCGCGCTGGGCTGCGTCGCGGCCGCGGTACTGCACGCCAACCCGGCGTGGCTGGCCGGGCTGGGCGCGCTGGCGTGTCTGGGCGTCGCGGTCGCGGCGGGGGCCGGCGCGCTCGAGCTGCGCGCGCCCGACGACCTGCGCGAACCGCGCGAGGCGCGCGGCCCGTCGCACCCCGAGCCGCTGCCGCCCGACGCGGCGCTGCCGACCCGGGCGGTCTTCGGCCGGCTCTGGCTGGGCGTGCTCGGCGCGTTCGCGCTGCTTGCGCTGGTGCCCGCGGTCGTGCTCGGCCGCCACCCGCGCCGCAAGGGCACCGCGTGGAAAGCCGGCGCGCGCCTGGTGACCCCGGAGGGCCGGCCGGTGCGCAGCGACGACCTCGCGGTGGGCGGGGTCGAGACGGTGTTTCCCGAGGGCCGCGTCGACGCGGCCGAGTCGGCCGTGCTGCTGCTGCGCGTCAACGACGGCGACGTGCAGCTGCCGCCGCAGCGCCAGGGCTGGACCCCGCACGGCAACGTCGCGTACTCGAAGATCTGCACCCACGCCGGCTGCCCGGTCGCGCTCTACCGCCACGCTTCCTACGAGCTGTACTGCCCCTGCCACCAGTCGGTGTTCGCGGTGCTGCTGGGCGCGCAGCCGACCGGCGGGCCGGCCCCGCGCCCGCTGCCGCAGCTCGGGCTGGACGTCGACCGCGAGGGGTACCTGATCGCGCGCGGCGACTTCAGCGAGCCGGTCGGGCCCGACGAGTGGTGGCGCACGGTATGATCGCCCGCAAGCTGGCGCGCTTCTTCGACGACCGCTTCGGCACCGACGCCGGGGTGCGCTACGTGCTGGCGAAGGTCTTTCCGGACCACTGGTCGTTCTATCTGGGCGAGTTCGCGCTCTACGCGTTCGTGCTGCTGGTCGCGACCGGCGTCTGGCTGACCTTCGTCTACACCGCCGACGAGCGGACCGCGTTCGCCTCGGTGGCGGCGCTCTCGCGCGGGATGCCGGTCGGCTACGTGATGCGCCAGGTGCACCACTGGAGCGCGGTCTTCTTCGTCGCCGCGATCCTGGTCCACATGGCGCGCATCTTCTTCACCGCCGCCTACCGCGCGCCGCGCGAGGTCAACTGGGTGATCGGCGTGCTGATGCTGATCCTGGCCTCGCTGACCGGCTTCACCGGCTACTCGCTGCCCGACGACGCGCTCTCGGGCACCGGCCTGCGGATCGCCGACGCGGTCGCGCTGTCGCTGCCGCTCGTCGGCGGCTGGGCGGCCGATCTGCTCAACGGCGGCAGCTATCCCGGGCCGCTGCTGCTGCCGCACCTCTACACGATCCACGTCTACTTCCTGCCGGTCGCGATCGCGGGGCTGCTCTCGCTGCACCTCGGGCTGCTGGTCTACCAGAAGCACACCCAGTTCGTGCCCGATCCCGAGCACGTGGTCGGGCGGCGCTTCTGGCCCGACTACGCGCTGCGCACGCTGGCCGCGTTCGCGCTGACGGTCGCGGTGATTCTGGTGCTCGTCGCGGCGGTCGAGATCAACCCGATCGAGCAGTACGGCCGCTATCACGACTGGATCGTCACCAACCCGGCCGAGCCGGACTGGTACGCGGCCTTTCTCGACGGCGCGCTGCGGCTGGGTCCGTCCACCGAGATCCGGATCTTCGGGCACCCGATTCCGCCGGTGTTCTGGCCCGGAGTGGTCCTGCCGCGGTGGCCTTGTCCGTCGTGATCGCGTGGCCGTGGATCGACAAGCGCCTCACCGCGCGACGTCGCCGCGCACGACGTGCTGGTGCCGCCCACCGCCGCGCCGTGGCGGGTCGGGGTCGGCGCCACGCTGCTCGCGGCCGGGGTCGTGCTGACCCTCGCGGCCAGCGACGACACGCAGGCGCTCGCGTTCCACGTCCCGGTGCAGCGGCTGGTCTGGTTCTACCGCATCCTGCTGCCCGTCGGCAGCCTCGGCACCGGTTTCCTCGCCGCAGCGCTCGCGCGCCAGCTCGGCGTGCGCAAGGCGCTGCACGGCGCGGAGGCCGAGCGCGTCGTCGTGATGCGGCGCAACGCGCAGGGCGGGTTCGACGACGAAGAGGTTCAGCCGGTATGAGCGCCGCCGCGCCGATCGCGCTCGCCGCGCTGCTGTACGGCTGGGGCGTGCTGCGCGTGCGGCGCGCGCGGCGGCCGTTCCCGCTCCGCGCGATCGTCCTGTACGCGCTCGGCCTGGCGGCGCTGGCGGGCGCGCTGCTCGGCCCGCTCGACGAGCTGGCCGACGGCGCGCTGTCCTGGCACATGGTGCAGCACCTGCTGCTGGTGAGCGTCGTGGCGCCGCTGCTGCTGCTCGGCGCGCCGCTGCGGCTCGCGCTCGCCGCGCTGCCCGCCCGCCCGGCCGGGGCGCTGGCGCGCGCGCTCGCGTCGCCGCCGCTGCGGGTGCTGACGCACCCCGCCTTCGCCTGGCTGCAGTTCGCCGCGGTGCTGTACGGCACGCACTTCTCGCCGCTCTACGAGGCCGCGCTGGAGAACGAGGGCGTGCACGCGCTCGAGCACGCCTTCTACCTCGGCTCGGCGCTGCTGTTCTGGCAGCCGGTACTGGCGGTCGCGCCCGCTCCGCACGCGCCCGCGCACCCGGTCCGCATCCTGGCGCTGTTCCTGGCCTTGCCGATGAGCGCGTTCCTGGGCTTTGCGTTCTACGTCACGCAGCGCGTGCTCTACCCGCACTACGCCGGCCAGCCGGGTGCGCTCGCCGACCAGGCGAGCGCCGGCGCGATCATGTGGATCGCGGGCGGCGGGCCGCTGTTCGTCGCGCTGCTGTGGTGCGTCGCGGACTGGGGCGCGCGCGAGCGCCGGCTCGGCACGATCGCCGACGGGGGAGAAGCGGCATGATTCCCGCCCCGCCGCCCGCGATCGTCCAGCAGGGCCAAACCGCGTACCAGCAGGCCTGCGCGTCGTGCCACGGCGCCGACCTGCGCGGCAGCGTCAACGCGCCCTCGCTGCGCGGGGTCGGCGCGGCCGACGTCGACTTCTGGGTCGGTACCGGGCGGATGCCCGCCGCCGTGCCGTGGATCCAGGTCGAGCACCGCCGCCCGCAGCTGCCGCAGGGCACGATCGACGCGATCGTCGCGTACGTCACCTCGGTGCAGCCCGGCGGCGAGCCGATCCCGCAGGTCGCGGCGGGCGGGGACCTGCGCCACGGGCGCGCGCTGTTCGAGCAGAACTGCGAGCACTGCCACGGCGTCGCGGGCGGCGGCGCGTCGATCGGCGGAGCCGACTGGGCGCCCTCGCTGCGCCGCGCGACGATCACCCAGGTGGCTGAAGCCGTCCGCATCGGGCCGGGCAACATGCCGCGCTTCGGCGCGCACCAGCTCGACCCGCAAGCGCTCGGCGACGTCGCCAGCTACGTCGAATCGCTCGACGTCGCAGCCGTTCGGCGCACGATTCCGCTGCGCACCAGCGGTCCGGTGCCCGAGGGTCTGCTGGGCTGGCTCGCGATCGGCCTGCTCTGCGCGCTCGCCTACGCCTTCTCGCGCGCCCACGCCTGATGAGGACCGTCACCGCATGAACCCGTTCCGGCTCGCCGTCATCGGCGTCGCCGTCGTCGTGGCGGCGCTGGCCGCCGTGCTCGGCGTGCGCATGCAGCAGGCGCGCGCGGCCGCCGCCGCGATGTTCCCGCCGGTCACCGACGCGCGGCTGCTGGCGGCGCAGCGCGACGACGGCTGGCTGATGTTCCTGCGCTCCTACCAGGGCCAGGGCCACGCGCCGTTCGACCAGATCACGCCCGCCAACGCCGGCCGGCTGCAAGAAGTGTTCACCCACGACGTCACGATCCCCGAGGGCTTCGAGGCGCCGCCGATCGTCAACGGCCGCACGATGATCGTCACCACGCCGATGGACCACGTCTACGCGCTCGACGCGACGAACGGCACGCCGCTCTGGGAGTACGATTACCAGCTGCCCAAAGCCGCGCTGCGCACGGTCTGCTGCGACGTGGTGAACCGCGGCGTCGCGCTGTACGGCACCACGGCCTACATGGCGACGCTCGACGACCACGTGCTCGCGCTCGACGCGCGCAGCGGCAAGCTGCTCTGGAACGCCACCGTGTATCCCACCCCGGGCGCGTCGTACGCGATGACCTCCGCGCCGCTGGCGGTGAAAGGCCTGATCGTGGTCGGCGCGGGCGGCGGCGAGTACGGCGCGCGCGGCTTCATCGTCGCGCTCGACGCGCTGACCGGCAAGGAGCGCTGGCGCCGCTACACGATCCCCGCTCCGGACGAGCCCGGCGGCGACACCTGGCCCAAGGGCCGCTACCTGCACGGCGGCGGCAGCGCCTGGCTGACCGGAACCTACGACGCCGAGACCGACACGCTGCTGTGGGGCGTCGGCAACCCGTCGCCGTGGCTGGCCGGGGTGCGCAAGGGCCGCAACCTCTACAGCGACTCGGTCCTCGCGCTCGATCCCGCCGACGGCCGCATCAAGTGGTACTTCCAGCAGACGCCCAACGACCCGTGGGACTACGACGCGACCAACACGCCCGTGCAAGCCGACCTCACCATCGGCGGCAAGCCGCGCAAAGTGTTCTACCAAGCCGCGCGCAACGGCTGGTTCTACGTCGTCGACCGCACCAACGGCAAGCTGATCCACATGACCCCGTTCACCAAGACCACGTCGGTGACGGGCTACGACCGCAAGCACGAGATCGGCACGGTGAACGCCGCGCTCAAACCCAAGGTCGGCCAGACGGTGTTCACCTGCCCGGCGTTCTTCGGCGGCGACAACTGGTGGCCGTACTCGTTCGATCCCAAGACCGGCTACGCGTTCGTGCCGACCATGCACACCTGCATGAAGCTGACCGGCGACAAGCCCAAGCCGTTCCGGGCCGGCGCCGACTACACCGAGGAGACGTGGGAGGTCGAGCACACGCCGGGCGACGACCACTGGGGCGAGCTGCAGGCGATCGACGTCGCGACCGGCCGGCACGTGTGGGGCAAGGAGATCGCCCAGCCCTGGAGCGACGGCTCGCTCTCGACCGGCGGCGGGGTGGTGTTCAGCGGCACGCCCGACCAGCACTTCTACGCCTTCGACGCGCGCAGCGGCAAGGTGCTCTGGGACCACCACATGCGCTCGGGGGTGATCGGCGTGCCGGTCAGCTACCGGGTCGACGGCAAGCAGTACGTCGCGGTGCAGTCGGGCTGGGGCGGCGTGACGCCGTTCTACGGCGGCCCCAAGATGGTGCCGGGCTTCCGCCACATTCCGCTGGGCGGGCGGCTCTACGTCTTCGCGCTGCCCGCCGGAGCGGGCTCGTGAGCGCGCCGCGCACGTTGCGCGCGCTGCTCGTCGCGGCCGTGCTGCTCGTTACGGCCGCGCTGCTCGGTTCGCTGGGCTCGGGGCCGGCGGCCGCTGCGAAATCACCGCCGCCCGCCGCCGCCGCGAAGCCGGCTTCGCCGCCCCAAGCGGCGTCGTTCACCGCCGACCAGGCGTATCAGGGGCGCTTCACCTTCATCGCGCAGTGCGCGGAGTGCCACGGCGGCGACCTGCACGGCCAGTTCGGCCCGGCGCTGCAAGGGCCCGGCAGCAACGTCCCGTGGCAGACGCCCAAGACGGTCTGGGCCTACATGACCGTGCACATGCCGGTGGGAAACGCGGGCGGGCTGCCGCAAAGAGACTACCTCAACATCATGGCGTTCATCATGCAGTCGAACGGCCGCCGGGCCGGCCGGGCCGAGCTCTCCCCCGCGGCGATCGGGGCCGACCCGGCCGCGCTCGACCAGACGCGCTGAACCGCCAGCGCCTCGCCGCCGCGGCGCGCCTGCTGGTGCTCGCGCCGCACCCCGACGACGACGTGCTGGGCTGCGGCGCGCTGCTGGCCTACGCCGCGCGCCGCGGCGGCGCGGTCGACGTGCTCTACGCCACCGACGGCGCGGCCAGCCACCCGCGCTCGCGCCGCTACCCGCCCGCCGCGCTGCGCGCGCTGCGCGAGCGCGAAGCCGGCGAAGCGCTGCGCCGGCTCGGCCACGACCCCGCCCGCAGCCGCTTCCTGCGCGCGCCCGACGGCCGCTTGGAGGGGCTCGCCGGCGCCGCGGCCGATGCGCTGCGCGCCGCCGTCAGTGCGGCCGTCGCGGCGGCCGAGCCGACGATCGTGCTGCTGCCGTGGCGGCGCGACCCGCACCCCGACCACCGCGCGTTCGCGGCGCTCGCGCGCGGCGTGCTGCGCGGCGGCGGGGGGCCGAGCGGGCTCGCCGCGGCGCCGCGGCTGCTGGAGTACCCCGTCTGGCTGCACGAGCGGGGCACCGAATCCGACCGGCCGCGGTCCGAGGAAGTGCGGCAGGTGCGGTTCGCGACCGGCGCGAGCGATGCGGCGGCGAAGCGCGCGGCGATCGCCGCGCACCGCTCGCAGACGAGCGCGCTGATCGACGACGACCCGAGCGGCTTCACGCTCGACCCGGCCATGGTCGAACGGATCTGCACGACCCCCGAAGTTTTCTACGAGGAACCCTGAGTGGCGGACCGATCGCTGGGCGCGGACTACTTCGAGGACGTGTACGCGCGCGACCCCGATCCGTGGCGGTTCGCCAGCAGCGGCTACGAGCGCGCCAAGTACGACGCGACCATCGCGGCGCTCGAGGGCGCGCGCTTCGGCGCGGGCTTGGAGATCGGCTGCTCGATCGGGGTGCTGACCGCGCGGCTCGCCGCCGTCTGCGACGGGCTGCTGGCGGTCGACGTGAACGAGCGCGCGCTGGCCGCGGCGCGCGCCCGCTGCGCCGCGCTGCCCGGCGTGCGGTTCGCGCGGATGCAGGTGCCGGCGCGAATTTCCCGCCGAGCGCTTCGACCTGATCGTCGTGTCGGAGGTCGCGTACTACTGGTCGGACGCCGACCTGGGCGCGGCGATCGACGCGATCGCGCGCGGCGCGGCGGGCGGCGGCGTCGTCGAGCTGGTGCACTGGCTGCCGGTCGTGCCCGACTACCCGCGCACCGGCGACGCGGCGCACGAGGCGTTCCTGGCCGACCCGCGCTTCGAGCGCCTGCGCGGCGCGCGCAGCGAGCGCTACCGCATCGACGTGCTGCGCGCGGCGTGAGCGATCCCTTCGCCGCGCTGCCGGCGCCGCTGCCGAGCTGCCGCCTGACCGTCGCGATCCCGGCCCGCGACGAGGAGGGGCTGATCGCCCGCGCGCTCGCCGCGCTGGCCCGCCAGCGCGACCTCGACGGCGCGCCGCTCGCGCCCGATCTCTTCGACGTGCTCGTGTTCGCGAACGGCTGCCGCGACCGCACGGCCCGCGCCGCGCGCGCCGCGCTCGCGCCGCACGTGCGCGCGTACGTCGTCGAAGGCACGCTGCCGGCGGGCGCCGCGCACGTCGGCACGGCGCGCAAGCTGGTGATGGATGCCGCCGCGCGGCGCTTCGAGCGCGCCGGACGGTTCGACGCGCTGATCGCCTCGACCGATGCCGACAGCGAGGCCGACCCGGACTGGATCGCCTGGACGCTGGCCGAAGCGCGCCCGGTGGACGCCGTCGCCGGCCGGATCGTGCTCGCACCCGGCGAGCGCGGCGAGCTGAGCGCCGCGGCGCACGCGCTGTACTCGTGCGAGGATGCCTACCGCCGGACCGTGGCCGACCTGGAGGACGCGCACGATCCGCTGCCCGGCGATCCCGCGCCGCGCCACGGACAGCACTTCGGGGCCAGCTTCGCCGTGCGCGTGCGCGCGTACCGCGCTGCGGGCGGCGTGCCGCCGCTGCCCGCGCTGGAAGACGTCGCGCTCTACGAGGCGCTGCTGCGGGTCGATGCGCGCGTGCGCCACAGCCCGCGCGTGCGCGTCACGACCTCGCCCCGGCGGGAGCCGCGCGCGCACGGCGGTCTGGGCACGTTCCTGGGCGACCTGCACGCGCTCGGCCGGCGCGGCGAGCCGTGGCTGGTCGACGACCCGCGCGACACGCTCGCCCGGGTCGAGGCGCGCGCCGCGCTGCGGCGCATCTGGCGCGGGCAGCCGCACCGCCGCGACCTGGCCCTGACCAGCGCGGCGTTCGCGCTGACCCGCGAGCGCTGGGAGGCGCTGTTCGACCGCGGCGAACCGTTCGGGCGCAACTACGAGCGCATCACGGCCGGCGCCGGGGGCGCCCGGCGGCGCTACGCGCCCGTGCCGGTGAACGAGGCGCTGGCGGTGCTGCGGCCGCTGCTGGCCTCGGCGAACGCGGTCCGGCCGACGCGCAGCAGCGCCGCGTCCGGCGCCGGCTGACGCAAGTACATCTGCAGGTCGCGCACGAGCGCGGCGAACGGCAGCGGCTCGAGCAGCCCGCGCGCGCCGACCGCGCGCACCGCCAGCTCGATCCCGTCGAGCGCGGCGCGCTCGACCTGCACCCGCGCGACGTCGGCCGCGTCGACGGCCGCCGCGGCGTTCGCGTCCGAGGGGTCGGCGTCGAACGCGCTCCAAGCCTCGGCGCCGGCGGCCAGCACGGCTAGCGCAGCGCGCACGCCGACGCGCATTTGCGCCACCCGCGCGGTCTGGAACGGGTCGCCGTCGCGCCCGCGCTCGCGCAGATACGCCGCGGTCGCGCCCAGCAGCGCTTCGAGCCCGCCGCACTGCACCGCGCAGAAGCGCAGCGCGCCGCCCAGGAACCACGGGTCGCGCTCGTAGTCGCCCGGCCCGCCCAGCAGCGCGTCGGGCGCGAGCGTCACGCCCTCGAAGCCGACCCGAAAACTGTCCGAAGCCCCCATCCCCAGCGGCCGCCAGGCGCTGGAGTCGACTTGCGCGGCGACGCGCTCGAGCGGCACGACGAACATCTGCGACGCGCCGCCGGGCAGGCGCGCGGTGACGATCGGGCGCAGCACCGTGCCGCCCGCGCCCGAGGCCCAGGTCTTCGCGCCCGCCAGCGCGATCCGGCTGCCCGCGTCGACCACCCGCACGCCGTCATCGTCCTGCGTGTTCCAGACCCCGAACAGCAGCCCGCGCTCGGCATCGGCGCGCGCTCGCGCGCGCTGCGCGGGCGTGCCCAAGCGCCCGATCAACTGCAGCGCGTTGACGTGGCCTTCGTAGATCCGCCCGCCGGCCAGGTCGGCCGCGCCGGCCGCGCGCAGCGCCGCCAGCTCGGCCCGCCGGCCCGCGAGCGGAACGCCGCGCTCGTCACACTGCGCCGCGGCGAGCAGCGCCGGATCGATCGTGACCGCCATTCCGAGCCTGTACCCCGCTTGACCCCGAGCCGCACCGTGCCATACGATGCCCGGATGGACTCGGCCCGGATCCTCTCGGTGAACCTCGGCCTGCCGCGCGAGGCCGAGTGGGAGGGCCGCCGCTTCACCACCGCGATCGTGAAGACGCCGGCCGCCGGACCGGTCGCGCTGCGCGGGGTCAACCTCGCCGGCGACGACCAAGCCGACCGCAACGTGCACGGCGGCCCCGACAAGGCGGTCTACGCCTACGCCGCCGAGGACTACGCCTGGTGGGAAGGCGAGCTGGGCGCGCCGCTGGCGCCCGGCACCTTCGGCGAGAACCTGACCACCGCCGGAGTCGCCGCGAGCGACGCCGTGGTCGGCGAGCGCTGGCGGATCGGCGGCGCGCTGCTCGAGGTCGCCGGCCCGCGCGTGCCCTGCTACAAGCTCGGCTGGCGCATGAACGACGTGCACTTCATCAAGCGCTTCGGGCACGCGCTGCGCCCCGGCGCGTACCTGCGCATCGTCGAGCCCGGCACGGTCGAGCAGGGCGATCCCGTCGCGCTGCTCGCGCGGCCCGCGCACGGCTTCACCGTGCGCGAGGTGTCGCGCATCTTCTTCTTCGAGCCGGCGCGCGTGCGCGAGCTGCTGGCCGTGCCCGAGCTGAGCGCGTCGTGGCACGAGTGGGCCGCGCGCCGGCCCGACTAGCCCGGCAGCCGGCGTGAAGACGCTGCGCGGCTCGCTCCTGATCCTCGTCTCGGCCGTGTGCTTCGGGAGCATGGCGCTGTGCGCGCGGCTGGCGTACGCCGACGGGGTCGACACGACGACGCTCCTGGCGGTGCGCTTCGTGCTGGCCGCGCTGGTGCTCGCGCTGCCGCTCGCGGCGCGGCGGATCGCGCTGCCGCGCGGTGCGGCGCTGACCGGCTACCTGCTGATGGGCCTCGTCTACACGGGCATGGCGTGGAGCTACTTCAACGCGCTGCACTTCGCCAGCTCGTCGACCGTCGCGCTGGTGCTCTACACCTATCCGGTCTTCGTCGCGGCCGGCTCGGCCGCGCTGCGCATCGACCGCTTCGGGCTGGCCGAGTGGCTGTCCGTCGCCGCCTCGACGCTCGGCTTGGCGCTGCTGCTCGGCAGCGCGCTGCAAGGCAGCACGCTCGGCGTCGGGCTCGCGTTCGCCTCGGCGGTGCTGTACGCGGGCTACATCATCGTCGGCGGCAAGCTCGGCGCCACGAACACGAACCCGCTGGCCGGTTCGTGGGTGATCCTCGCCGGCGCGGGCGCGCTCAACGGCGCGATCGCGGCGTTCACCGGGCTGCACCTCCCGCACGGCACGGTCGGCTGGACGGCGCTGGCGGCGATCGCGCTGGCCGGCGGCGTGCTCGCGATCGTGACCTTCATCGCCGGGCTGCGCATCGTCGGGCCCACCTTGGCCTCGGTGCTGTCCACGCTGGAGCCGGTGGTGACGGTCAGCTTGGGCGTCAGCTTCCTGGGCGAAGCGCTGCGCGGCTCGGCGCTGGCCGGCGCGCTGCTGATCCTCGGCGCGGCGATCGGCCTCACGCTCGCCCGCGCGCGGCGCGCGCGGCCGGAACGCGCGGCGCGGCGCGCACGCCCAGCATGAGCAGCGCCGCGAGCAGCAGCGCGCCCGCCATCAGCGTGTACGACGCGCCGGGGCCGCCGGTTCGGCCGTTGAGATAGCCGACCAGGTACGCGCCGGCGAAGCCGCCCAGCGCGCCGGCACTGTTCACGAACGCGGTCGCCGCGCCGGCGACGTTCTTGGGCAGCAGCTCGGTGATGACCGCGAAGAACGGCCCGTAGGGCGCGTACATCGCCGCGCCGGCCACGATCAGCGCCACGAACGAGAGCCAGAAGTGGCTCGCGCCCAGCGCGAACGAGACGTAGAACGCGAGCGCGCCGACCAGCATCGAGCCCGCGACGAGCGTCTTGCGCTCGCCGCTGCGGTCGGAGTACGCCGAGACGAGCAGCATCGCGAGCACCGCGGCCAGGTACGGCACCGCGGTCAGCCAGCCGACCGTGACCATGCCGCGCCCCGACGCATCCTTGAGAATCGACGGCAGCCACAGCACGAAGCCATAGATCCCTAAGCTCCAGCAGAAATACTGCGCGGCCAGCAGCACGACCGCCGGCCGGCGCAGCGCCTCGCCGATCGACGCGACGGCCGGGATGCCGCGCTGCTCGTCCGCCAGCCGCGCGGCGAGCGCGGCGCGCTCCGCCTCGGGCAGCCAGCGCGCCTGCTGCGGCTCGTCGTCGGCCAGCTTGAGCCAGACGAAGGCCCAGACGATCGCGGGAATGCCCTCCAGCACGAACATCCAGCGCCAGCCGAGCGCCGCGAGCAGGTAGCCCGAGACGATCGACGCCCACAGCACCGTCACCGGGTTGCCCAGGATCAGGAACGTGTTGGCGCGCGAGCGCTCGCCGCGCGTGAACCAGTGGCTCAGAAACACGATCAGCCCCGGCAGCACGACGCTCTCGACCACGCCCAGCGCGAAGCGGTCCGCGAACAGCAGCGGCAGGTTGGTGATGACGCCGGTCAGCGACGCGAACGCGCCCCACAGCAGCAGGCCCCAGAAGATCAGCATCTTCGCGCTGCGGGACTCGGCATAGTGCCCGCCCGGCACTTGGAACAGGAAGTAGCCCAGGAAGAACGTCGCGCCCAGCAGCGAGGCGGCATTGGGCGTGATCCCGAGCGATTGCGCCAGACCGCCGGCCGCGCCGAACCCGTAGTTCACCCGGTCGAGATAGGCGAGGCTGTACGTGACGAAGACGAGCGCCAGCAGCCGCGGCCAGCGCACCGAGCGGATCGGGGAAGCGCTCATGAGGTGCCCTCCTGCCGTCCGCAACCGCCGGAGTGGGTCACGCGGTGGCGAAAGACGAGCCCGATGCGCATCATGGTCGCGACGCCGGTCGAGCCGGAGCTGGTCGAACGTATCCGGGCGGTCGACCCGCGCAACGAGGTG
Source organism: Vulcanimicrobiota bacterium (assembly GCA_963784655.1). GTDB lineage: Bacteria > Vulcanimicrobiota > Vulcanimicrobiia > Vulcanimicrobiales > Vulcanimicrobiaceae > Vulcanimicrobium. The sequence continues at coordinate 120,603 of CAWASO010000015.1, read as the reverse complement.
TTCTACGACCCTGCGCTGCTGCCGCCGGCCCGCTACCCGGCGGACCATCGCGGCGACCCGGGCTTCGAGCGCGACGCCGCCGCCGAAGCGCGCTGGCAGGCGGCGATCGCCGCCGCCGAGGTGCTCTACGGCATCCCCGCCGACACGGCGGCGGGCCTGGCCGACGCGGTGCGCCGCGCGCCGAACCTGCGCTGGGTACAGGCCACGGCGGCCGGCGCCGGCGAGCAGGTCCGCGCGGCGAACCTCGGTGACGCGCTCGACCGGGTGGTCGTTACGACGGCAGCAGGCGTGCACGGCAGCGTGCTGGCCGAGTTCGTCTACGCGGGCGCACTCTGGCTGCTGCGCGATCTCGACCGGCTCGCCGCCGACCGCGCCGCCCGAGCCTGGGTCCACTATCCCAACCGCGAGTTGCACGGCGGCACCCTGGTCGTGGTAGGGCTGGGCTCGATCGGCGCCGCGGTTGCGCGCGTCGGCCGCGCGTTCGGCATGACCGCGATCGGCCTGACCCGCGACGGCGCCCCGCGCCCCGGCGCGGAGACGGACGAGACGCTGCCGCTCACGCAGCTCACGACCGCCTTTGCCCGGGCGGATTTAGCCGTGGTGACGCTGCCCGCCACCGAGCTGACGACGGGCGTCGTCGATGCCGCAGCGATCGCCGCGTTGCCGCCGGGCGCGATCTTCGCGAACGTCGGCCGCGGCGCGGTGGTGGACGAACCCGCTCTGCTAGCCGCGCTGCAGGCGAACGCGATCCGCGGCGCGGTTCTCGACGTCTTTGCCCAAGAACCGCTCCCGCCCGAGCACCCCTTCTGGACGATGGACAACGTCATCCTGAGCCCGCACACCGCCGCCCTCTCGGTGCACGAGAACGAACGCATCGTGGACCTCTTCTGCGACAACCTCCGCCGCTACGCGGAAGGCAGGCCGCTTGCGCAACGTGGTCGACACGCGCGAGTTCTACTAGCGCACAACGGGGATCGAAACGAGCCGGGTGGTTCCTTGGAAGCGCCCGGCTCGTTTCAGGTCGACTGCGGTCAGCAGTAGAACGTGGTGCAGGTATTTCGCGTATTGCAGCCGACTTGGAGGCTGCAGCGAGCGCTGACCTCGCTGTCCGTGCCCGTATCGAAGGACTTTTCGGACGCCGGCTCTTCACGCAGGTCGAGATCATCGAAACGGTATTCAATCGGCATGGTGCGCTCCTCTATCGGAAATGGCCGCTTCCGAGTAGCGCGTAGTAGGTGCAAAATACCTATCGAATGAGCCGCCCACACCCGCTGCCCGCAGCACGATTCACGTACGGGTGCAAGCGCCGCCGGACCTGCCGCTAGCGCGTTTCCCGCCGGGAAGGCGAGGCAGATCGTGAGCGCCGTCACCAGCCCTCACAGCGCTCAGCAGAGGGTGGTGGTGCAGGTGTCGCGACTGGTGGTGAGCCTGGTGCAATAACCCGTGCAGGTGTTGAGGGTCGTCGCGTCCGCCTCCTCGGACTTGCCGGACGGCGGCTCTTCGCGCAGGTCGAGGTCGTCGAAACGAAATTCAGTCGGCATGATGCGTCAGCACAAGTACGTGGTGCAGGTGTTTCGGCTGGTGTGGCAAGTGACGGTGCAGTTCTTGGTGTCGGTGCAGTTCAGGCTGGTGTCGGCGTCGGGTGACTTGCCGGACGCGGGTTCTTCGCGCAGATCGAGGTCGTCGAAACGGAATTCAATCGGCATGGTGCGCTCCTGAAGAGGCTGGTTGCTTGCGGGCCGCACGGGATCGACGCCAATCGAAGGTTGCTCGCCTACACCCTGCTCACCCGTCGCACCGTTCAGGTACGGCGTAAGGCCGGCCGAGCCTGCGCCGAGCGCGCACCATCACGAGCCACGCAAGCGTTAGCCGGATCACACCATGAGCCGTTCGCGGAGGACGGCCCAGCTCAGCGCACGGTCGCCGTGCCGAGCGGGCACTTCCCAAAAAGGGCGCTCCGTCGAGCGCCCTTTCGGATCGTAACGGCCCGGCTTCAGCAGTAGAACGAGCTACAGGTGTTGCGGGAGTTACAGGTGCAATAATCCGAGGTAGTGCAGGCTAGGCCGACGGTGTAGTCCATCTCGGTCGTTTTTTCAGACTGAGGTTCTTCGCGCAGGTCGAGGTCGTCGAAACGGGGTTCAATCGGCATTGAAGTGCTCCTTCGAAAACTGCTGCTGCGGCCGACCGCGGTCAGCAGTAGAACGTGGTGCAGGTGTTGTGGCTGGTGGTGCACGTCTGGGTGCAGTAGTCGGTGGGGTTGCAGAATGCGGTGATGTCCGCGTCGTCGGATTTGCCGCGCTGAGGCTCTTCGCGCAGATCGAGGTCATCGAAACGGGGTTCAATCGGCATGATCAGCTCCTTCGCAGACTGGCTGCTTATCAGTGCTAAGTCGAAGAGACGTATCGAACGCTGGTTTCGCCCACACCCGAGCTCCGTGGCCGAGCAGTACGTACGCGCACGGGGCGCGCCGAACCTGTCTCGGGCGAGGGAATACCTACAAATTTCGCCACCCTAATCGCATGGGCAATTAACACTACTTGCAGTGGCTTGCCGCGTTGGTGCGCGAACCTTCCGCGGTATCCTAAAGCGGCTCTCCGCGCGTGAAGCCGAGCCACGTCGCCAGCGCCATCAGCAGCTTGGTGCGCAGCGGCACGTACGCGCGCCGCGTGAAGACGTCGTAGTCGTTCGCTTCGATGCGCTCGAGGATGCGGCGGTACAGGCCCAGCGCCAGCCGCACGGTGAAGCGCGACTCGCTCGCGAGCAGTGCGATCCCCGGCTCCGCTTCGGCGTACATGGCTCGCACGCGCGTCGATCTGGAAGCTGCATCAGCTCGGCGAACGGTTCGTCGACCACCCCCTCCATGATGCACGATTCCGGGCAGCCGAAGCGGCGCAGGTCCTCGGCGGGCAGGTAGATGCGGTCCATCCGCGCGTCCTCGCCGACGTCGCGCAGGATGTTGGTCATCTGCATGGCGCGCCCCAGCGCCACGCCGTAGCCGACCGCGTCGGGCGAGAGCGTGCCCAGGATCGGGCATCACCAGCAGCCCGACGGTCGACGCGACGAGGTAGCAGTACTCGCTCACGTCCTCGAAGGTCTCGTAGCGGCGGACGGTGACGTCCATCCGGGCCCCGCGCAACAGGTCCAGCGCGGGCTCGATCGGGATGCGGAAACGCTGCGCCGCGTCGGCGAACGCGACGAAGATCGGGTCGCCGGTCCGGCCGTCGTAGGACGCGACGAGCTGGTCCTCCCACGATTCGATCGCGGCGAGCTTGTCGGCGGGGGGCGAATCGCGGTCGACGATGTCGTCGGCCGTGCGGCAGAACGCGTAGACCGCCCACACCGCGCGCCGCTTGAGCGGCTCGAGGAACAGCGAGCTCAAGTAGAACGTCTTGGAGTGGAAGCGGACGATCTCGCGGCAGGCGCGGTAGCAGTCCTCGAGCCGGTCGGTGTCGAGCGGCTCCGCCACGGCCGGCCGCGGCGCGCCCGCGCCGTCAGACGCGAGCACGGTTCTCCGCCAGGACCGCGTCGACCGCCATGCGCGCGCTGCGCACCGCGCCCTCGATGCTGGCCGGGAACTTCGTGTCGACGTAGCAGCCCGCCAGGAACAGGTTGCGCACCGGCGTGCGCGAGCCCGGGCGCAGCGTCTCCGCGCCGGGGCTGGCGCGGTAGACGCTCTTGGGAACGCGCACCAGCTTCGCCTTGACCAAGTTCGCGCGGGTGGCGAGCGGGTAGAGCTTGCCGAGATCGTCCATCACGCGGTTGACGACCGTCTCGTCGTCGAGCTTCATCAGGTCGTCGGCCGGTGCGACGCAGGCCTCGATGAACGACTTGCCGGCCCACTCGTAGCCGGCCGAGACCTGGCCCAGGTCCGCGTGCACGCTCAGCACCGTGCCGGGCGAGAACATCAGGTTGGTGAACGGCGACACCGGCCGGTCGAACCACAGGTGCGCGTTGATCACCGGCGACGACTCCAGCTTGCCGACGCCGTGGATCAGCGGGTCGCGCAGCATGTCGGCGGGCAGGATCTTCTTCGCGTCGTGGACGGGCGTGGCGAGGATCACGTGCTCGGCCTCGAACACCCGGCCGTCGCGCGTGCGCGCGCCGGTGCAGCGGTCGCCGCTGAATAGCAGCTCGGCCACGCCGGCGGTCGTCTCGGTGCGCTGGCCGCGGGCGCGGACGTGCGCCGCCAGCGGCTCGACGAAGCGCGGCCCGGGCGGGCCGTCGAGGAAGCCGGCCCGGCTGGCGTCGCGCGAGCTGGCGAAGTAGGCCATCACCCGCAGCATCGCCTCGGCCGAGATGCGCTCGACCGGGGTGAAGTTGAGCGCCAGCGCCATCGGCCCGAAGAAGGTCTGGAGCATGTGCTCCGACATCCCGCGCCGGCGGTGCCACTGCGCGTAGGTGATCGCGTCCTGGGCGTCGGCGTATTTGTGGTCGCCCATCAGAATCGGGAGCGTGCCGGTCGCGAAGAGCAGCTTCTCCCAGTGGTTGAAGACGTACTTGGCGTTGAGCACGGCGCCGATCCCGTTGAAGGGCGAGGGCGCGTCGACGAAGCGGAACTCCTCGTAGACCGGCTTGCCGTTCCAGCGCGGCGAGAAGCCCGGCGGCATGGCCCAGGTCAGCGCGTGGGGCTGCCACAGGACGTGGTGCGCGATCCCGACTTCCTCGAGCAGGGCGTGGAGGGTGTGATAGCCGCCGAAGAAGGCGTGCAGGCCGGTCTCGAGGATGTCGCCGTCGCGGTCGCGCCACGAGGAGAGCTTGCCGCCCAGGAACGGGCGCTTCTCCAGGACCACCGCGCTGCGGCCGGCGTCGGCCAGGTACTGAGCGGCGGCCAGGCCGGCCGGGCCGCCTCCCACGATCAACGTGTCAACCATCAGCCTATTCGACGTATCTCACGCGAGAGAGTGCCCGGGCCGGGACGGAACGCACCCGGCCCGCCCCGAACTTCACCGTTCCGAGCAGAACTATCGTACGCCCATTTCCGCCGAAGGTTGTAGCTCCCGCTTCATGGCCGCCCCCATCGCGATCACCCCGACCACCAACATCCGCGAGCTCGTCGAGGACCTGCCCGTCGCCGAGCAAGTGCTCGAGGAGTTCGGGCTGCACTGCTCGGGCTGCGCGGTCAACAAGTACGAGACGATCGAGAAGGGCGCCGCGGCCCACGACCTGCGGGTCGAGCCGATCATCGCCGCGCTCAACCAGGCTCGCCTCTCGGGCCGCGTCCCGACGGTCATGAACGAGGACAAGACGCCCCAGCGGCGCGCCCCGGGCGCGTTCGCGCGGCGGGCCAAGTTCGGCCGGGTCGTTCCGATCATGTCGGGCAAGGGCGGGGTCGGCAAGTCGCTCACCACCGGCCTGCTCGCGGTCGGCCTGCGCCGGGCCGGCAAGAAGGTCGGCATCCTCGACGCCGACATCACCGGCCCCTCGATCCCGCGCCTGTTCGGCCTGACCACGCCGCTGGGGCTTGAGTCCGACCCCAACTCCCCGCCCGGCCAGCCGCCCAAGCCCCTGATGGTGCCGGCCATGTCGCGCTCGGCGATCCAGATCGTCAGCTCGAACCTCCTGACCGACAAGGAGGACACGGCGATGGTCTGGCGCGGCCCGATCCTCTCGGGCGTGATCCGCCAGTTCTACGAGCAGGCGCTCTGGGACGACCTCGACTACCTGCTGATCGACCTCCCGCCGGGCACCTCGGACGCGCCGCTGACCGTGCTGCAGTCGCTCGCGGTCGACGGTATCGTGCTCGTCACCATGCCCCAGCGGCTGGCGACGATGATCGTCCGCAAGGCCGCCAACCTGGTCCACCAGCTCGGCAAGCCGATCGTCGGGGTGATCGAGAACATGTCGTACTTCGTCGCCCCCGACACCGGCAAGCGCTACGACATCTTCGGCCCGTCCTACGCCGAGCAGGTCGCCGAGCTGGCCGGCGCGCCGCTCCTGGCCCGCCTGCCGATCGACCCGAACCTGGTCGCGATGGCCGACGCCGGCAAGGTCGAGGAGATCGACGACCCGATCGTCGACCAGCTCGCCGCCTCGCTCGAACGCGTGATGGCCGCCCGCCCCGCCAAGCCGCCGGAGACCATCTCGATCATCTGAGCACGCGCTCAACGAACCGGGCTTGCTTGCCGAACGACCCTTAGGGACTTTAACGGACTCTAGGAGGTCGTTCGGCTTGAAGAATTTGTCACGTTCGGAACTGCTCGGCGCGAGCACGGCCATCGCGCTGGTCGGCCTCCCGCTCATGACCCGCTTCGCCCTGGCCGCCGGCGGCGCGGACGCCGACGACGTCTGGACGCTGCAAAGCGCGCTGGAGCTGGAGCGGGCGGCGATCGAGGCCTACCAGAAGGCGGCCGGGACCGGCCTGCTCAGCGCCCCGGTGATCGCGGTCGCCCAGGGCTTCATCGCCGACCACACCGCCCACCGCGACGCGCTCGCGACCGCGATTCGCGCGGCCGGCGCCGTGCCGGGCGAGCGCGTCGCGCACCTGGAGTATCCCAAGCTGGCCAGCCAGACCGACATCCTGCGCTTCGCGCGCGCGGTCGAGCAGAAGGCCGCCGCGACGTACCTCTCGGTGATCCCCGAGCTCAAGAACCGCAAGCTGGCCGAGGCGGCCGGCGCGATCCTGGGCGTCGAAACGACCCACGTCGCCCTGCTCGCCCAGGCCCTGGGCGAGCGCGCCTACCCGACCGGGTTCGTCGTCTAGGTGCCGGGCCTGCCGCGGCTGACGTTTCTCGCCCGCTTCGCGCTGGTGACCTTCGTCAGCGCGGCGGTGGCCGCGGTCGTGCTCGCGCTGGTGCTGGAATCGGTCCACCGCCAGGCGCTCGAGCGCGAGGAGACGCTCGACGCGGTCGCCCGGGTCGAGCAGCTCGTCACGCCGCTGGTCGACCGGCTCGCCCGCGAGCGCGTACCCCAAGCCGAGTTGGCCCAAGTCGCGCGCGAGACGGTGGTGTTCGGCTACGTCAACGGCGTGCGGCTCTACGACGAGCGCGGCCGGGCGCTGTTCCCCGCCGGCGACCGGCCTGCCGCGGCCGAGGCGCGCGCCGTGCTGGCCAAGGACGACCTGCTCATCGCCGACCGCGGCGAAGCCCGCGTGGCCTACGCGCCGCTGATCTCCAGCGACGGCCGCCGAACGTACGTCGTCGCGGTCGCGCTCTCGCGCGGGCAGATGGCGGTCCAGAGCGCGCGCCAGCGCTGGGTGGTCGTCGGCGCGACCGCGGGCGGCGTCGCGATCGTCTTCTTCTCGCTGCTGGTGCTGGCCGCGGGCGCCTCGCGCGAGCTCGAGCGGCGCCGGCGCGAGTCGCAGGCGACCTTCGTCGACACGCTGGGCGTCATGGCGCGCACGCTCGACCTGCGCGACCCGTACACCGCGGGCCACTCCGAACGCGTCGCCGCCTACAGCCGCGCGATCGCGGAAGAGCTGGGCCTGAGCGCGCGCGAGGTTCGGCTGACCGAGAGCGCCGCGCTGCTGCACGACCTGGGCAAGATCGCCGTGCCGGACGCGGTGCTGTTCAAGCCCGCCAAGCTCGACGCGGACGAGCGCAAGATGATCGAAGTCCACCCCAGCGTGGGCGCGTCGCTGCTGGGCGCGATCCGCTCGATGGAAGACGTCACGCCGTGCGTGTTGCACCACCACGAGAAGGTCGACGGCAGCGGCTACCCCGACGGCCTGATCGGCGACCGCATTCCGCTGGGCGCGCGGATCATCGCGGTGGCCGACGCGTTCGACGCGATGACGACCGACCGGCCCTACCGCCGCGCGCTGCCCGTCGCGGTCGCGATCGCCGAGATCGTCGGGCTGACCGGGGTGCAGTTCGACGAGACCTGCGTGCTGGCGTTCGGGCGGCTCGTGGCGCGCGGGTCGATCGCCCCGCCGCCCTCGCGCGACGATGCGGTCTTCGCCCGCCGCATCGAGCACGAGACCGCGCGCTAGGGGCTATGCCAGGCGCATGCTTCCTCGTTCGTAGCGGGGACCGCAGGTGCTATGCTGGCTCATGGACTTCGTGACGACGATCGACCCGGCGGATCTAGTCGGCATCAAGCTGGTCGCCGAGTCGAACCAGTTCGCCGTCTACGCGACCAGCTGCGACACCTATCTGCTGGTGCAGCGGCACGCCGGCATGCCGTGGACGGGGATGCTGCTCTCGGGCGACGGGCTGTTCCGGGTGAGCGGGCTGCTCAGCGAAGCGACGCGCGATCTCTACCGCCAGGTGGCCGCGCAGCTCTCGCCGGCGAACCGCCCGCTGCCGACGTACGAGCCGGCCGCCAGCGTCTTCACGAACCACCGCGCGACGCGCGCCGAAGCGACCGAACGGCGCGAGCTGTACGCAGACGACCTGACCGAAGAGCGCATGATCACGCCGCTGCTGCGCGACGAGCTGGCCGCGACGCTGCGCCTCGATCCCGATGAAGGCGGCGAGGGCGTCGGCGAGCCGCTGACCCGGCCGCTTTCGGCCTCCCGCTAGCGCGCGCAGCGTTCGCGCGGCGTACGCGCTAGCGGACGTCGACGGTCTTGGTCGTCTCGCTGCCGTCGGCGGTCCACGTGTGCAGCACGTGGCGGCCGGTCCGCACGCCGCGCAGCGACCACGTCGCGCCGGCGCGCTCGACCCGCGCGTAGGGTCCGTCCACGACGACCAGCGCGGCGTGCATGTGGCGGTGCACGTGGCAGCGGATCTCGATCACGCCGGGATTGGGAAAACCCACGTCCTTGCCCGGCCCGGGCTCGTAGATGCCCAAATCGAACGGATCGGCGGGCGAGACGCTGTAGACGCTGTGATCGAGCGTGTCCTCGTTGCGAAAGCGCACGCTCGTCCCCGCCGTGACGACCGCGAGCTCGGGGAAGAACGTCTTGTCGCGCTGTGTGATCGCCGCCCCGGCCGAAGGCGCGGGCGCGGAACCGTCGCTGACCCAGACGACACCCGGCGCAGGCAGCGTGCCGCTGAGCGTCCCGACCGCAGCCGGCGGCGCGGCAGCGATCGTCGCGAACGCCATGGCGGCGGCCAGCAAGGCGTACATCACTCCATCACATCGGTAAGCCCGATGCGGAGCATAAGCCGCTTACACGCGTTCGGTCTGCTCCACGATGTAGTCCACCACGTCCTCGAGCTTGCCGTTGCGGGCGAAGGCGTCGCGCTGGCGGGCGGCGCCGTTGCCGCCCTCGACCACGGCTTCCACGAGCGTGCTGACTTCCTCGTAATCGCCGGCTTCCTCGAGCGCGTCGCGGACGTAGGCCAGCAGCGACTCGACCAGTTCCGTCGCCGGGACGGTGCGGCCTTGCTGGAGGTCGATCAGCTCGTCCGATATACCGTAGCGGGCCGCGCGCCAGTGCGCCGCGCGCAGCAGCTCGGGCCGCACGTTCTCGTACGGCGTGCCGCGCTCGTGCTCGAGGTAGGCAGTGCGGGCCAGACCGCGCACCAGGCCGGCGATCATCACCGCTTCGTCGACGGTCATGCAGATGTCCGTGACGCGGAACTCCAGCGTGGGGAAGCGGCCCGACGGGCGGACGTCCCAGTAGATCTTGGTCTCGTCCTCGATCATGCCGACGCTCACCAAACCGGCGATCAGCGCGTCGTACTCGTCCTTGGAGGCGAACGGCTGGGGCGGGCCCGAGAGCGGCCAGCGCGACCAGATTTCGGTGCGGTAGCTGGAGTAGTCGGTGTCGTCGCCCAGCCAGAAGGGCGAGTTCGCCGCCAGCGCGAGCAGCGGCGAGAGGCGGGCGCGCACGCGGTTCATCACCTCGATCGCGACCTCGCGCTCGGGGATGCCGACGTGCACGTGGCAGCCGAAGATGACCGTCTCGTTGGCGATCTGGCCCAGGTTGCGCACGATCCCGCGATAGCGCGGCTTGGGCGTGATGAGCTGCTCCGACCAGCGCGAGAACGGGTGCGTCCCGGCCGCCGCGATGCGGCTGCCGGCGGCCCGCGCGGCGTCGATCACGCCCGTGCGCGCTTCGCACAGCGCCCGGCGCACGTCGCGCAGCGTGGCGCAGACGGGGGTCGCGATCTCGATCATCGAGAGCTGCAGCTCGGGCTGCACGGCCTCGCCCAGCGCCTCCTCGGCGGCGGGCAGCACGCGCTGCTGCCGCTGCACGAGCCCGCGCGTGACGGGGTCGACGATCTGGTACTCCTCCTCGACTCCCATGGTGAACGTCTCGATGCCCAGCGCCATCCTACGGCTGTTCCCCGCGGCGAGCGATCTTCACCCTACCCGGCGACCTGCACGCCGTCGCCCCAGGTCTGCGCGACCCGCACGCCCTCGAACGACCCGTTCGCGATCGGGTCGCCCTCGAGCACGACGAAGTCGGCCGCGTAGCCGGGTGCGAGCCGGCCGGTCCGGGTCTCGGCGTGGCCGAAGCGGGCCGCATCGTAGGTGTACATCAGGAGCGCGGCCTCGACCGAGAGCTGCTCGGCGGCGTTGTGGTGACCGTGCGCGGCGCGCATGCCGTCCAGCGGCGAGAGCGTGCAGACCGGGCTGTCGTCGCCGCCGACCAGCGTCGCGCCGGCGCGCTTGGCCGAGCCCAGCGCGTTCATCGTGCGCGCGCGCTCGGCGCCCAGGCGCACGTCGTACATCCCGCCCGGGAAGCCCCAGTAGGCGTCGAACTGCGGCTGCATCGAGAGGAACAGGCCCAGCTTCGCGCAGCGCGCGATCTGGTCGCGGGTGGCGATCTCGAAGTGCTCGATGAAGTGCCGGTTGCGCGGCGACGGTTTGCCGCCCAGCACCTTCTCCCAGGTCGCGACGCACTGCTCGATCGCGCGGTCGCCGATGGCGTGCACGCCGGCGCTGATCCCGAGTTCCTCGGCCGCCGCGAAATAGGCCTCGACCTCCGCGTCGCCGTGCATGAGGTGACCGTGTCCGGCGCGGTCGTGATACGGTACGCTCACTGCGGCCGTGCCGCTGCCGATCGAGCCGTCGAGGAAGACGTCGCCGCCGACGTAGGGCAGGCCCAGGTCGCGCGCCAGCGCCGGGTCGCGCTCGCAGATCTTCGGGTGCCACTTGGCCGCGCCGGCCGTGCGCATGTGCGCGATCTCGGCTTCGTACTCCGCCCGGCCGCCGAGGCCGACGAGCTGCACGTGCAAGTGCAGCGCGCCCTGGCCCAGCGCGAGCGCGGTCGCGCGCCGGTCGGCTTCGCGCTTGTCGGCGTCGGGCAGCGCGGCCAGCACCTTGGCCTGCGCGCGCCAGTTCGCCTCGAGGAAGAGCCGCCCGGTCGGCGCACCCGCCCCGTCGCGCTCGATCCCCGGCGTGTCGGGCGGCAGGTCGACGAACGCCAGCGCCTTGCGGTTGAGCGTGCACGAGTGCGCGTCGACCCGCACCACCATCGCGATCGCATCCGCATGATGAGCGTCCAAGGGCGCGGCGCTCGCGGTGCCGCGGTCGGTCCAGCGCGCGTCGTCGTAGTTGCCGGCCAGCACGAAGTCGCGCCGCGGCAGGGCCGCGATGCGGCGCGCGTAGTCGGCGGCGTCGCGCACCGCGGCGAGGTCGTGCTCGCCCAGGAACAGGCCGGTGTCGGTCAGGTGGACGTGGCAGTCCGCGAAGGCGGGATAGACCGCGCGCCCACCCACGTCGATCCGCCGCACGCCGCCGCCCGCGTCCCGCTCGTCCAGCGAGACCACCCGGCCCTCGTGAACCACCAGCGCGTCACCGCGCGACCAGGTGTCGGTAGCCGGCTCGTACGAGTAGCAAGGTCCCCCGGTCAACACGAACGTCGTCACGACGAGGAGGTTCCGTCATGCGCCGTGCCCTCACCCTCCCGCTCGGGGTGGCGACGGGCTTCACCCTGGGCTACGCCGCGCTGCGCGCCGTCCAAGCAGTGCGCGACCTGCGCTCGCCCGCGCCGGCCCGGACGGCGCCCGACCCGCGCACGTACGGCGCGGCCCGCCGCGCGCTGATGCTGGCCGGGCTCGCCCGCGGCGTCGCCGGCTTGGCGCTCACCGCGTTCGTCCTGGCCGACCCGCTCGACCGCGCGCTGCGCCCGCTGCCGCGGCCCGTGCGCGCGCCGGCCTTCGCGCTGACCGTGTTCGCGCTCGACACGCTGCGCGATCTGGGCGTGGAGTACGTCGAGGGGCACGCGTTCGAGCGCGTCTACGGCACCAGCGACCAGAGCGCGCGGGCGTGGCTGGCCGATCAGGCCAAGGGCGCCGCGGTCGGCGCGGTCGCGATCGCGCTGCTGACCGAGCTGGCCGACGCGATCGTGGTCCGCGCGCTGCGGCGCTGGCCGCTGGTCGCGAGTCGCCGCCGCGCCGCCGCTGCTGGCGTTCGCGACGGTGATCGTGCCGACGTTCGTGATGCCGCTGTTCAACCGCTACGAGCCGGTGACGGGCGAGCTGGAGCAGCGCATCCGCGCGCTCGCCGCGCGCTACGGCGTCGGCGACGCGCAGATCCTGCGCTTCGACATGAGCCGCCAGACGAAGAAAGCCAACGCGTTCGTGACCGGCGTGCTGGGCACCGAGCGCATCGCGCTGGGCGACACGCTGGTGGAATCGTTCGCCGCCGACGAGACGCTGTTCGTGGTCGCGCACGAGCTGGGCCACTACGTCATGCGCGATCCCTGGACCGGCATCGCGGTCGGCACCGCCGCGCTCGCCGCGACCCTGCTGGCCGCGGACGCCGCGCTGCGCGCGACCACCGGCCGGCGCCTGGACTCACCCGCGCAGGGCGCGCGGCTGACGTTCTACGCGACGCTCGCGCAACTCGCGCTGATGCCGCTCGCGAACGCCGCCTCGCGCGCGCTCGAACGGCGCGCCGACCGCTTCGCCGTCGCGGCGACGAACGACCGCGCGGCGGGCATCCGCGCCTTCCGCCGCCTGGGCGAGCAGAACCTGGCCGAGCTCGACCCGCCCCGCTGGGCCGAGCTGCTGTTCGGCTCGCACCCCTCGCTCGCGTCACGCATCCGCGCGCTCGAAGCGTAGCTCAGCCTGCGTCGATGGCCTGGTACGTCATGCCGGCGGCGAGGCCGCCGACGGTGTAGAGCGCGACGGTCATCGCCTCGGTCGCCGGGGTGCGCGCGGTGGGCTTCTCGTCCAAGCCCATGCGGGGCGGCAGCACCACGGCACCCAGCCCGGCCAGCACGCCCAGGCCGACCCCGACCGCGACCGCATTCCCGCCGCCCAGTCCGGCCGCGCTGAAGTAGGCGCTGTTCGAGAGCAGGTCGCCGACCAGGGTCGAGCGGTAGAGGTCGTCGCCGGTCGGGGTCGAGCCGGTCGTCGCGGTCAGGCCCTTGGCGAGGGCCTGCATGCCGAGCACGTCCACCCGGGGCGCGTTCGGCACGATGCGGCGGGTCAGCTCGTGCGCGACGTTGGTGGTGACCGCGCCGACCGCTCCGGCGACCGCGGCTTTGAGGAGAGCGTTCATACCTCGCAGCTTGCCCAGCCGCTACGCCTCGAACACGTCCTCGAAGTACTCGTCCGGGCGCGCCGCCGCGAGCATGCGCTCGTCGAGCCAGCGAACGAACGGCGCGGTCGCGCGGACCGTGTCCCGGAACACCGCGAACGCGCCGCGCTCCCGCAGCTCGGCATCGGAGACGTCGCGCCGCACGAGGTAGTTGCGGGCGCGAATCAGCTCGATGCGCGGGTGGTGCCGGTCGAACCCGCGCGGGGTGACCCGCAGCGGCTCGGTGTCCAGCGGCAGATACGGCCGCAGCGCTTTCGAGCCGAGGATGCGATCGAAGCGGCGCGCGTCGGCGCCGTCCTGCGCGAAGGTGGAGCGCAAGGCGTGCAGCGCCGGCTTCGTCGGCACGTACACGCCGGCCGACACGTGCGAATCGCCCGGCGCGAGGTGGAAGTAGTAGCCCGGAAACGCACCGTCCTTGCCGCCCGGCGAGATCCAGGCGGCGAGGTGCGTCTTGTACGGTGCGCGCTGGTGGAAGCGGTTGTCGTTGGCGAGCCGGAACACGCACGCGCGCGGGTCGGCGTGGGCCAGCCGGTCGTCGACGGTGCTGCCGGCGAGCAGCAGCATCGTGACCGAAATCCTCCCAGCCGTGCCGCACGTGCTCGTCCCACGGCCCGCGGTGGGCGTGGAACCAGGCCCGGTCGTTGTTGCGCGCCAGCGCCCGCAGAAAGCGGAACGTGACGGCGAGATCGAGCGGGTCGGACGCGGAACGCTTCGGCGGCACGGCACACCCGTTCGGCGCGGGCGATTCGTTCCCGTTCGGCGCTGAGCGCGGGCGATTCGGTCTCCGCCCGCGCTCAGCGCGCCGCTCTGCTTACGTGCGGAGCGCGTTGCTCGCTTCGCCGTCGCCGCGCACCGTTTCGACGCTGCCGCGCGCGCCCGGAACGAGCTCGACCTTGAGCCAGCCTTCTTCGCGCCGGTCGAAGGCTTCGTACGCTTCGAGCGCGGCCGTCACGGGCGCGAGCTGCGTCAGAATGCGCTCCGGGCTCAAGCGGCCGGACTTCACCCACGAGACCGCGTCCCAAAGGTATTTTCGGTGGTCGCAGTTGCCGCTGCGGATCGAGAGGTTCTTGTTCATCGCGGCGCCGATCGGGAAGAACTGCGCGGTCGGCGGGTAGACGCCGATGATCGCCAGGCGGCCCGCTTTGCGAACCGCGCCGACGGCCCAGGTGAGCACTTGCGACGGCCCGTCGCCGGGCTCCCAGTTGCCGCCGTGCGGGTGCTGCTCGGGCGCGACCTCCTTCACTTGCTGGTCGAATTGCTTCGCTTGCGCCTTTGCCGCGGCTGCCGCCGGGCCGGCTTGCGGCCGCATGGCGTCCACCCCGACGGCGTCGATCACGCGGTCGACGCCGATTCCGTTGGTGAGCCGCCATCAGCTCGGCGACCGGATCCGTTTCGTCGAAGTTGATCGCCTCCGCGCCCTGCGCGCGCGCGCGCTCCAGCCGCCCCGGGATGCGGTCGATCGCGAAGACGCGCCCGGCGCCCAGCATCCACGCGGCCGTGATCGCGAACTGGCCGACCGGTCCGCAGCCGAACACGGCGACCGAGTTGCCCGGCTCGATCTCGGCCAGCGACGCCCCGAAATACGCGGTCGGGAAGATATCCGAAAGCAAGATCGCCTGGTCGTCCGAAACTTCGTCCGGCAGCTTCACCGGCCCGACGTTGGCGAACGGAATGCGCGCGAACTCGGCTTGCAGCCCCTGGAACGGGCCGGTCGGCTTGGGCCCGCCGAAGAACGCCGTGCCGGCTTGCGGCCCGTTCGGGTTTGCGACGTCGCACTGCGAGAAGGTGCCTTGGCGGCAGAACATGCAGGCTCCGCAGCCGATCGTGGACGGGATGACGACGCGGTCGCCTTTGCGCAGGTTGCGGACGCCTTTGCCGACCTCTTCCACGACGCCGACGCCTTCGTGGCCCAAGATCGTCCCGGGAACCATGCCGGCGAACGTACCGCGCACCATGTGCAGGTCGGTGCCGCAGATCGCGCTCGACGTCAGCCGCACGATCGCATCGGTCGGCTCCTCGAGCTTGGGTTCGGGAACGGTATCGAGCCGAATGTCGCCGATGCCGTGAAAAACGACTGCTTTCATGGCCGGATTCTAACCGCCGCATTCGGCCGCAAAACGCATTGTGCGAACGCTTGCTCGGCGGTGCGAGCTCGGTCCCAGGTTCGCGCCCGGCTCGCTCCGTATTGAGCGCGTGCCATCATGAGCGAGCCAGACAAACGGCGACCGGCGCGCGCGAGCCTGTTGAGCGCCGCCCTGCGAGAGATCGATTCCCTTGCCGAGCGCCGCCGCTGGAGCGAGCAGACGCACCGCGACGCGCGGCAGTTGGTCACGCTCAGCGCCGAGGGGACGACCGGCCCGTCCGAGATCGGGCAGCGCTTCGGGGCGATCGCCCGAACGATCGGGCGCGCGGACCGCTCGCGGACGTGGCAGGTGATCCGGCGCGTCGTTTCCGCCGGTCTGCGCGACCAGCTCGACCGCGTCTACCGGTCGAGGCTCTAACGCTCCGCAACGCGTTCCGGACGAACTCGACCGAGCCGGCTAGACGGTGACGACCGGGGACGCCCGGGTGCCGAGCCAGGTCGCGATGTCGGTCTTCGCGTCGACGTGGACGCCGTCGCGCAGCTCGCGGCGGAACTCGCCGAACAAGCCGAACGCCTCGCAGAACGCGTCGTGCTTGTGGATCGACTCGTAGTTGACTTGGCTCGCGCCGATGTACGTCCCGTCGGGGAAGTCGGCGTACACGTCCAGCGCGCGGGCGAGGATGCCGCGCACGACGTCCTCGACGAACTTCGGGTTGTGGTGGGCCTTGTTGACCACGAAGAACTCGTCGGGCCGCTTGAGCAGGTCGTAGGTCTCGCTCGACATCGAGGACTCGACGATCTCGACCAGGTCCTCGGCCCGGATCTCGTCGGCGAACTTCGCCTCGGCGCCGATGTACACGCCGCCGCGGCCGCGCTGGTTGTGGGTCGCGACCGGCAGCGCGTCGATCGCCCGCGTCGCGTCGGCCTCGGAGAAGCCGGCCTCCTGCAGCTCGCGGATCGAGTGCTCGCGCACCATGAGCTGCGCGCACGGGCAGGCCGTCATGCCTTCGGCTTCGACGCCGACGATGCGGCGCGTGCCGTGCGCGTCGGCGTGCGCGATGCCGACCAGCGTGTACGTCTCCTCGGTGCGCTTGCCGCTGACCGGCGTCCAGCGCTCCAGGCCGAACTCCGCCCGCAGCCGCACGTCGGCGCGCAGCGCGCCCTGCGAGCCGACGATCTCGCGCGCGATCTGCTCGGTGAGGTCTTCGACCCGCGCCGGCTTCTCGTCGCGCGCGAGCACGTCGAGCGTCGCCGCTTCGAGCAGTTCGGAGAAGCGCGACATGTGCACGCCGGCCTTGTCGGGCGCGAGGTCGGCGACCATCGTGAACTCGCCGTGGAAGAGCCGCTCCTGGCCGCCCGATGTTGAGCCGGATGATGTGCTTGACCGACGAGACGCCGACCCGGTTGAGCGAGAGGCGCACGTCGGGCGCCTCTTCCTGGCGGTTGGCGACGAAGTGGATCGCGCGCTGCTTGCGCGAGACGAACGAGGCGTCGGCGGCGGCGGCGAGCTCCGCGATCGTCTTGCCGCTGCGCGGCTCGACCGCGTCGGGCGCGATCTCGGCCAGCGGCACCAGGTTGAACGCGCGCGCGGCGAGGTAGGGGTGCGGCACCTCGAAGCGGCCGAAGTCCTCGGCCAGGTCGTCGAAGAGCAGGATGTCGATGTCGATCGGGCGCGCGTCGAGCGGCGGCGCGTGGTGCGGCCGACCGCGGTCTCGATCCCGCGCACGAAGGCCTCGAACGCGCTGCGGCTCGAGCGCCGTGCTCAGCTTGGCGGCGACGTTGAGGAACGCCGGCCCCGCCACGCCGTTGGCCGGCGCGGTCTCGTAGTACGACGAGACCGCCTCGACCCGCGCTTCCTTGCGCAGGCGCTGCAGCGCGGCGAGAATGGTGCTCTGCCGGTCTCCTAAGTTGGAGCCGACGCCGACGTAGACGGTGTGCATCGCCCTCGCTCAGACCGCCCGGGGCGGGCGCGAGTTGCCCGCTGGCAGCGGTGTGCCGGGCATCCGCTCCGCCAGCCCGATCGCCCGCCGCCGGGCGGGCGCGACCGCGGCCAGCATCGTCGCCAGCTGCACCGTTTCGGCGACGTCGTGGACCCGCAGCAGGCGGGCTCCGGCGGCGATGCCGATCGCGGCGGTGGCCAGCGAGGGGACGAGCAGCTCCTTCGCCGGCCGGTCGAACACCCGCCCGATGAAGCTCTTGCGCGAGCTGGCGAACAGGATCGGGTAGCCCAGCGCCCGCAGCTCGGCGAAGCGGTCGAGGATCTCCAGATCGGTCTCGGGCTCCTTGCCGAACTCGAGCCCCGGGTCGATCGCGATCGCGTCGCGCGCGACGCCCGTCGGACAGCGCGCGTTCGGTCCGCTCGTAGAGCACCTCGACGATCTCGGCCAGCGCGTCGCGGTAGACGTACTGCGCGGGGTCGCGCACGTTGAGCTCGCCCTTGAGGTGCATCACCACCAAGCCCGCGCCGTACTTGGCGACGACCTCGGGCAGCGCCGGATCGGACAGGCACGAGCAGTCGTTGATCAGGTGCGCGCCGGCGGCCAGCGCGGCGTCGGCGACCGAGGCCTTGAACGTGTCGATCGAGAGCGCGACGTCGATCCCGGCCGCGACGATCGCGCGCACCGCCGGAACGACGCGCGTCGCGCTCCTCGTCGGCGGCGATGCGCCGGTTCCAGTGCGCGTACGACTGGCCGCCGATGTCGACCAGCGCCGCGCCCTCGGCGGCCATCGCGCGCGCCCGTTCGACCGCCGCGTCGAGCCCGTCCACGCGCTCGTAGAACGAGTCCGGGGTGACGTTGAGGATGCCCATGACGCGCGCCTGGTCGCGCAGGTCGAGCACGCGCTCGCGCAAGCGCAGGCACGCGCGCGGGACGGCCGCGGCGCGGTCGAGCGCGGCGAGCAGCGTGTCGACCAGCGTCCCGGTCGGCGCCGTGCGCGCGCTCGCGCGCTCGCTCGAGCGCGGCTCGCGAAGCACCCAGCAGCGTCTCGCCGCCGGCCTGCGCGACGGCCACGCCGCAGGCGCGCAGCAGCGTCCAGCGCCGCGACGGCGGGCGGGTGCGGCAGCACCAGCAGGCGCGCATCGACGGCCGCGGCGAGCGCGCCGGCGGCTTCGGCGGAGAGCCCGTCGCCGTAGCGGTCGCGCAGCGACCCGGGCATCGGCGGCGGCGAGGAAGCGAACGTTCACGGTCGGCTGCTTCGACCTTGCAGCGCGGTTCTCAGGCTGGAGAGGGTTCGCCGAGATCCGGGCCGGGCACGATCCAGCGCGGTGGGGGACGAGAGGAATTCGATGCCAGGCTCCACGTCCAAGAAATCGTTCCGGGCAGGTCAAGCGGTCGAGTGGGATGCCTCGCAAGGGGTGGTCGAGGGCACGGTCGAGCGCGTCGTCACCAAGCCGACCAAGGTGAAGGGCCACACCGCCAAGGCCTCGCCCGATCACCCAGAGGTGCTCGTGAAGAGCGACCGCACCGGCGCCGAAGCGGTGCACCGCCCCGAAGAACTGCGCAAGACCGGCGCGAAGAAGTCCAGCGCAAAATAGAAGGCCGAGAAGGGGCGGTGATCGCTCACCGCCCCTTCTCTTATCAGGTTTCGGCTCTCCGCGTGTTGGTCGGCGTTACTTCGGGCTGGGCGACGGTGAGGCTGCAGCACCCGGCTCGGGCGACTGCGACGGCGCAGGCGACGGTGCGTGGCTCGGTTCCGGTGCGTGGCTCGGTTCGGGGGCATGGCTCGGCTCGGGGCATGCGACGGCTCGGGTGCATGGCTCGGCTCGGCTGAGCGGTTCGGTTCCGGCGACTCGGACGAGTGCGGCTTCGGCGACTCCGAGGCGTGCGGCTTGGGCGACTCGGACTCGTGCGGCTCCGGCGACTCCGACGTGCGCGGTTCCGGCGACTCGGACGCGTGCGGCTTGGGCGACTCCGACTCGCCGGGCTTCGGGGACTCGGAGCTGCGCGGGTGCGGGGTCTCCGGCGCGGTCACGACGCCGATGTGGACCACGCCGGTGGCGCCGCGGTCGCCCAGGCCGATCACGCACGCAGCGGCCCGGTCCGACCGGGGTCAGGGTGAAGGTCGGGCTCGCTGCCGCTGGTGTTGACGATCCCGGTGCAGTCGCCGTGCAGCGTGAACGCGCCGCTGAAGCCCTGCTCGGCGAAGGTCACCGCGACCGGGGCCGACGAGACGCTGGCGAACGCGACGACCGCGGGCGACGGCGAGGACCGCGGCGGGCTTGCCCTCGTGGGGCGGGTTGCTGGGCACCGACGAAGGCACCGGCGTCGGGGTGGCGCGTGCCCGCGCGCGACCGCCTCGAGCGCCAGCCAGTACGTCTGGTTGGCGGCGAACGCGATCGGCTTGCCGTTCGAGGCGAAGGCGAACTGGGTCGCCGGCTTGCCGTTCACCGTGGTCGCGGCTGACGGTCGCGGGGCCTTCCCAGCCGTGCTGCCAGCCGGCCGCGGTCCGCAGCGGGTCGTACAGCGCCAGCCAGTAGCTCGAGCGCCGCGGCGTACGTGCCGGGCACCGTGAAGCTGAACGACGGGCGCCTGCGCGAGCGACACGTCGGCCGAGAAGCGCAGCCGCAGGAACGCGATGCCGTGCTTGCCGCCGTCCTCGCGCGGCGCCCGGCGGGCGCCCAGCGCGGGCAGCGACGCGTCGGCGGTGCTGGCGTACGCGCTCTCGACCGTGGTGTCGGCCGGAACGCTGGCCGCCGCGTCCAGCGCGGCGCTGGCGCTGGCGCCGCCGGCGTCGGACGCCAGCGGGACCGGAACGCTGGCCGCGCCCGGCGCGGGCGTCGGGATCGCGACCGCGTCGCTGGCCGAGAAGCTCGGCGTGACGGGGGCGCTCGTAGGCGCCGCCGACGGGTTGCCGCCCGCTGGAACGGGGGCGCTGGAGCCGCCGCCGCCGCCACCGCAGGCCGCGAGAACGGCAACGGCCGAGAACGGCGCCGCACGAAAGGATGCGTCTCATCCTCCGGTTATCGGCCGAGCGCGTTCCTGGGGAATACCTGAGTTTGTTAAGTTTACGGGCGCATGCTTGGCCGCTATCGCGCGAGGCTACACCGAGCGCACGTTGGTCGCGTGGAGCACGCCCTTCACCCGCACCCGCAGGTCCTCGAGGTGGGCCCGGGTGGCTTCGTCGCGCGCCGCCGGGACGGCGCGGTCGAGCTTGGCCGCGAGCTTGACCAGGTTGTAGCGGGCCAGCGACTGGGTCTCGCGCGGCAGGCTGAGCTGGTCGGCGAAGCCCGACGGCAGGGCGACGATCTGCATCTGCAGGTCGGCGTAGCGGCGCTGCAGCTCGCGGTGCGCGGGCGCGATCGAGGCCCGGCCGAGGTCGTCGTAGATCGCGTTGCCGCTCCAGGCGAACAGGTCGGCCAGGGACATCGTCTCGCCCGGCCGGCGCTGCTTGAGCTCCTGGTCGGCGACCCGGGCCAGGTTGGCCGGCGAGAACAGGTGCGCGATCACGCCGTCCTGCACTTCGGCCACCACCTCGCGGATCGGGAAGTCGGCCCGGCGCGGGACCGACGCGCCCCAGTGGATGCCGAAGCGCGACGGCGCGGCGGCGTTGAGCAGGCTCGGGCGTGAAGCCGAACGCGCGCGAGGAGAGCACGTAGCGGTCGAGCAGGTCGAACGCGCGCCGCTGCTGCGCGCGCGGCACCGACGCGAACGGCGGCGGCGCGCCCGGCTCGCCGCGGTGCGCGCGCGAGGTGAAGATGCCGCCGACGTAGCGCGCCGCGACGTCGCTGTTCTCGAACTCGTCGTTGAGCACGGTCACCAGCTGCGCGCGCAGGTCCTGGAAGCTGCGCGTGTCGCCCGGATAGTGCTTGGTCAGACGCGCCGCGACGTCGTCGTCGACGAGGAACTGCTCGCGCACGTAGGCCAGCGGATCGCTCGAGAGATCGAAGCGCTGGATGCGCGGGTCGATCGCGCTGGCGGTCGCGTCCTCGTCGGTGCCGTAGGCGTGGCCGGGCTCGGTCGAGCGCGAGGCGATGCGCTGCAGCGGAACCGCCTCGTCGGCCGAGCTGCGCACGTTGGGGAAGCGTCGCGTAGCCGTAGGCGATCGCCCAGTAGTCGTACGCGCCCAGGCGGTTGGGGAAGTAGGTCGCCTGGCGTTCGCCGGGCGCGGCGATGTTGGCCGGCGTGTAGTCCATCACCGAGCCCGTCGTGCCGTGCGCGGCGGTGAACGCGCGGGTCGTGGAGCTGCGCGTACGTGTACGCGGTCGAGCCCTGGAAGTTGTGGCGCAGGCCCAGCGTGTGGCCGACCTCGTGCATCACCGTGCTGTAGAGCCACTGCTGCGCGTAGCGCTCGCGGTCGGCGGCGCTCGCCTTGGGGTTGGCCGCGAGCAGCGCCGAGCCGAGCGCGGCTTGCGCGAGCGAGTCCTCCTCGAGCGAGCACCACTGGTCGGCGCTCTCGTCGGGCGCGGCGGCCTGCGCGGCCGCGGCCGCCAGCGCGGCGGCCGGATCGGCGAACGCGTTGACCCGCGCGCGCTGCGCCGGCAGCACCCGGTCGACGTAGCCGCGCTTGATCGTGCGCAGCGACTCGCCGTCCACCACCACCGTCGCGCGGATGATCTGGCCGGTGTCGGGATCGCTCACGTGCGGGCTGTAGGCGGAGAAGTCCGGCTGGTCCGAGGTGATCCAGCGAACGGTCGTGTAGCGCGCGTCGTCGGGATCCCAGCTCGGGTCGGCGGGCCGGTCCTTGACCGCGATCGCGCCGGGATGGCCGACCCGCGCGAAGGCGTCGTTCCAGGCCAGGATGCCGCGCCGCACGGTGTCGCGGTACTGCTTGGGGATCTCGTCGCTCAGGTAGAACGTGATCGGGCCGTCGTGCAGGTTCCAGCGCTCGATGAAGCGCTCGAACGGCGAGGCCAGCGCGTCGTCGCCGTAGCGCTTGCGGGCGGTGATGAAGTAGCCGATCCGGTCGTCGGCGCGGCGCGGCACGAACGCCGCGTCGTGCTGCGGCGGCGCGACGATGCTGTAGTGCACGGTGACCGGGATGCCGCGCCCGTCGGGCACGGTCGGCAAGGCGTTGGGCGGGCCGTTGAAGGCCAGGTTGACGCTGATCTCGTCGTTGCGCGGGAAGCTCTTGGTGGCGCCGTAGTACGACTTGCTCGAGTCGACCGCGAACGACGGGCGCGCGCCGATGATGAGCAGGCCGGGGATCGACGGCGCGGGCGCGGCCCGGCCGAGGTCCGCGCCGATGCCTTCGAAGTCGGTCAGGAAGACCGAGGGCGAGACGATGGTGTGGTCGTGCGCCGGGTCCTCGGCGACGATGGTGGTGGAGAGCAGCACGGTGTCGGCGACGCTGACCGCGAGCGAGGCGGCGGCGGTGCTGCCCTTGGCCGCGACGTAGCGCGTGTTGGGGGTGATCCACAGCACCCGTTTGCCGACCCGCTTGAACGTGACTTGGAACGGCTCGTAGACGCGCCCCGCGAACGCGCCGCCGCCCACGCCGCGCTCGATCGAAGGCAGCACGATGTAGGTGTGGTCGAAGTTCTCCGGGCGCAAGTCGAAGTACAGGTCGTCGTCCTTGCGGACCAGGTTGATGACGCCGTCCTGCTTGGTCGCGCCGCGCACGAACGTCGCGTACGGCTGCGTGGAGGGCGCGCTCAGCGGGAACGGCAGGAGGCTCGAGCGGCCCGGCGGCGACGCCGAGGCCGGCGCGGTGCTGGCGACCGGGCGGGGCGAGCCTTCCGGCGCGCCCGACGGCTCGGCGGGCGGCGTGGCCAGCGTCGGGGCGGGATCGGGCGTGGCGGCGGCCGAGCGGGTCGGCTCCGGCGCGGGTGCGGCCGTCATCGGGGCGCTCGGGCGCCACCGTGGCGGCGGGCCGCGGCGCGGGCGCCTGCGCCGCGGCGAGCGACGCGGTGCCGACGAGCACGGCCAGAAGAGCGACGGAGGTACGCCGGATCATGGCCGGAGGTTCGCGCAGCCCGGGGGGCCGGCCCGCCGAGGGAACCGTCCGCCAATCCGGTCCTCATGCGTCGAGGGCTCCATGACCTAAGGACCTTGTCAAGCCGCGTCGTTTCGGCAACGATTGCCGGACGTGAGCGCCGAACCGATTCCGACGCAACCCGCCTTTCGTGCCTCGCCCGACATCTTTACGGGCGAGCTCGACGGCATGCTCGTCGTGCTGGACCTGCGCAGCGAAGCCTACTACATCCTCGACGAGGTCGCCACGACGATGTGGCGCCTGCTGGTCGAGCGCGGCGAGCGGGCCGCCGTGCTGGCCGAGCTGAGCGCGCGCTACGACGCCGATCCGGCGCTGCTCGCGCGCGACCTCGACGCGCTGATCGCGCGCCTGATCGAGGGCGGCTTCGGCGCCTGGGGCACGGCGCGCGCGCCCGTCCCGGCATCGGTGCCTGCGGCCCAGGAAGCGCGCGGCCGCGCTCGCCGGCCCTCGGCGCTGCGCGCGTGGTGGTGGCTGGCGCGGACCGTGCTGCGCCTGCGCCGCGAGGGCTTCGCGGCGGCGTACCGGCACAGTGCGGCGCTCGCCCCCGGGGCGGGCGCGCCGCCCGCGCTCGGTGCGCTGCTCGACGACGGGCTGCGCGCGTTCGCGCGAGCCGAGAACCTGTTCCTCATCCGCCGCGCGCCCAACGACTGCTTCCCGCGCTCCATCGCGCTGTTCGGCTTCCTGCGCGAGCTGGGCGTCCCGGTCGAGCACCACATCGGGGTCGACCGCTTCCCCTTTCGCGCGCACGCCTGGGTGGAGTACGCCGGGCGCGTCCTGGCCGACCACGCGGGCCAGCGGCAGACCTTCACCACGATCGCGCGGATCGCTGGGTGAGGCACTTCCTCGTCGCGCTCGAGCACGAGCGCGCGGAACTGCGGACCGACCGCGCGCCGGCGCGCCACGCCGGCTGCCTGGTGCTCGCGCGCGGTCACGTCAGCAACGCCGCCGAGCTGCGCGGCGAGGCGCGGCGGCGCGGCGAGGCGGCGCCGCCGGACGACGAGGCGCTCTTGGGGCTGGCCTATCGCTGGTGGGGCGACGCGCTGCAGGAACACGTGCTGGGCGAGTACGCCGTCGCCGTCTACGACGAGCGCGAGCGGCGGCTGCTGCTCACCCACGACGCGCTGGGCATCGTCCCGTGTTTTTACGCCGACTTGCCCGGGCGCCTCGTGGCCGGCTCGCGCCTGGCGGACGTCGCGCGCGCGGCGGGCGTCGCGGACGGCCCGGTCGACGACGAGTACGTCGCCGACCAGCTCGCGCTGGGCCGCCCGGCCGGCGGCCGCACGCCGTATCCCGCGGTGCGCCGGCTGCTGCCCGGCCGCACGCTGACGGGCGGCGCGGGGCGGGTGCGCGAGCTGACCACCTGGTCGCTCGGAAGCGTGCGCCCGATCCGGCTCGCAAGCGACGCGGAGTACGAGCAGCGCTGCCGCGAGCTGCTCGCGCAAGCCGTGCGCGCGACGCTGGGGGACGCCGGCACGGCCTGGTGCGAGCTCTCGGGCGGGCTGGACTCCTCGAGCGTCATCAGCGTCGCGGCGACGGCGTGCGAGCGCCGCCTGCCGGCGGTCTCGCTGATCTACGAGCAATCCAAGACCGGCGACGAGCGGCCCTGGATGGAAGCGGTCGTGCGCCGCTACGAGCTGCCGTGGCAAACGATCGACGCCGACGCGTACCAGCCGTTCGCGCTGCTGCCGGAGGTCGCGTTCGACGAGCCCAACGCGTCGATGCCGGTCTGGCCGCTCTTCCGGCGTTACGAGGAACTGCTGGCCGAGCACGGCGTCGAGGTGGTGCTGACCGGCACCGGGGGCGACCAGGTCTTCGCCGGCGACACGCCCGCACCGCGCCACTTGAGCGATCCGCTGCTGCGCCTGGACCCGCTCGGCTTCGCGCGCGGGCTGCGGGACTGGAACCGGCGCAGCCCTGCCCGCCGCTCGCTGCTGCACTGGCTGGGCGGCAACGTGGTCTGGCCCGCGCTGCGCCACGCCCGCGGCCAGAGCGTGCTCGACGACGCGGGGCCGAACTTCGCGCTGCCGGAGTGGCTCGATCCGCGCTTCGCGCGTACGCTCGCGCTCGACCGGCGCCCGCGCCGGCGCTACGCGCCGCGCTGCCGCTTCGTGGGCGACCAGTTCTTCGCCGAAGCGCTGCACGTGATCGGCACGATCGCCGGAACCAATCGCGAAGCGGTGAGCGAGTCGTTCGCGTTTCGCAACCCGCTGCTCCACCGGCCGCTGGTCGAGTTCATGTTCGCCGTCCCGTGGGAGCAGCGGCTCGAGCCGGACCGCGAGCGCTCGCTGCAGCGCCGCGCGCTGCTCGGCATCCTGCCCGAGAAAGTCCGCCTGCGGCGCGGCAAGCGCGGCGTGCAGCAAGCCTACTCCGAAGGCCTGCGCCGCAACGGCGCGTGGCTGGACATGCTGCGCCACCGGCCGCAGATCGTCGAACGCGGCTACGTCGACGGGCGCGCCTGGCGCGACGCCGTCGAACAGGCGCGCTTTGGCCGCACGCCGTCGATGCGCCACTTCCTGGCCGCCGCCACGCTCGAGTGCTGGCTCAACCGTCGTGACCACCCTCTCCACGCCGCGAGCGCGAGCTCGCAAGGAGCACCCGATGAACGAACGTCAACCCTATTCCACGCCTGAGGTCGTGCCGCTGGGACGCGCGCTCGACCTGACCGAAGGCGGCGGCTCGCCCGTCGCCGAGGGTTTCGGCGGCAGCGGCTCCTACTGGAACGCCAACCCGCCGGATTCGGAATCGGAAACCGCTGAGGGAACCCCCGCCGAAACCGAGAGCGAGAGCTAGCGCACGGCCGGGGAACGCAGCCGCCAGCGCTGGGCGCTGGCGGTCTGCGTGACCAGCGACGGCGCGAAGCCGTCCAGATCGTCGCGCAGCGCGGAGATCGCGACCGGCGAGGCGATGAAAACGATCGGCACGTCGCGCAGCAGCAGCGCCTGGATGCGCGCATAGGCGCGTTTGCGCGTATTCTCGTCGTACGATGCGAGCGCGGCGCGCTGCGCGGCGTCCATCTCCGCGCTGCAGTAGAACGAGTGGTCGTAGCCGGCCGGCGGGCGCTGGTCGCACGTGAACTGGCCGCTGTCGTCCGGGTCCATGCCGGCGAACCAGCCGTAGATCGCGAGGTCGTAGCGCCCGCGCGGTAAGATGCCGCCCTCGGCCGGCGGCGCGTCGAAGACGTTGCCGCGGTAGGCGTGCACGCGCAGATCGATCCCCAGCGGCGCGAGCTGGCTCTGCAGCGCGACCGCCTCGACCCGGTGGGTCTGCGAGCTCTGCAGGATCGCGAGGTCGAGCCCCAGCCGGCGGTGCGGGCCGTAGCCCGCCGCGGCCAACAGCTTGCGCGCGTTCGCAACGTCGTGCGCAATGGCGTGCAGCGAACGGTCCGCCGCCCACAGCACCGGCGGCAGGTCGGCGAGCGGCGCGGCGTAGTAGCCGTGGGTGACGTTGGCCCGGAACGAGGCCGCGTCGAGCCCCTCGGCGATCGCGCGCCGCACCCGCACGTCGGCCGTCGCGCCGCGCGCGTTGTTGAACATGATCCCGTAGTATGCGTTGAGCGCCGAGGTCGAGATTCGCACGTGCGGGATCGTGCGCGCTTGAGCGGCGGCGTTCGCGGAGAGACCGATCACGCCGTCGAGGTCGCCGCTGCGCAGGCCGACGAGCTGCGTGTTCTCGTCGGTGACGAAGCGGAACACGATCCGCGCGATGGCCGGCTTGCCGCCGCGATAGTTCTCGTTGGCGGCCAGCTCGAGCCGGTCGCCGCGCGCCCAGGTCGCAACCTTGTACGGCCCCGTGCCGACCGGGAGCGCGCCGCGCTTGCCCAGATAGTACGGCGCGTCGCTCTCGGCGAACACCGTGCCGACGAACGGCGCGAACGGCCGCTTCAAGCGAAAGCGCACCGTGCGCGGGTCGGGCGTCTCGACCCGCGCGACGACGTCGTAGCCGTGCCGCGTCTGGACCGAGTTCTTGGGGTCCATCACGGCGCGGAACGACGCCGCGACGTCGGCGCTGGTGAACGCGCTGCCGTCGCTCCAGCGCACGTTCGGGCGCAGGCGGTAGGTGATGCTTCGCCCGTCGGCGCTGATGCCGCCGTTGGCGCGCGTCGGCACCGCGGCGGCGAGCGCCGGAACCGGCCGGCCGGCGCGGTCGCAGGCGATCAGCGGCTCGTAGACCAGCCGGAAGATCTCGTTCTCCTGGATCGACTGCGCCAGCACCGGGTCGAGCGCGTGCGGCTCGCTCGCGATCGCTAGCCGAAGCGCCTCACCGCGCGGCGCGCTCGGCGTGCACGCGCTCGAGCCGAGCAGCGCGGCGAGCGCGCTCAGCGCAAGTAGCGCTCGAACCATGCGCCGATGCGGGCCGTGACGTCGCGCTGGTGATCGGGCCGGCGGATGGCGTGCCCCTCGCCCGGGTACACGATCAGGGTCGAGGGCACGTTCATCGCCCGCAAGCCGTGCCAGAACTCCAGCGACTGCGCGGGCGGGCACTCGACGTCGCGCTCGCCGACGTACACGAAGGTCGGGGTGCGGGCGTCCTTGATGTGCTCGATCGGCGAGGCCGCGCGGTAGATCGCCGGATCGTCGTAGGCCGTCGCGCCGAAGAACGGGAGCATCCACTGGTCGATGCCGTTCTGGCCGTAGTAGCTGATCCAGTTCGCGACCCCGGCTCCCGCCGCCGCGGCTTTGAAGCGGTTGGTGCGGGTGACGGCCCACATCGTCATGTAGCCGCCGTAACTGTGGCCCGCGATCCCGAGCCGCGCGTCGTCGACCGGGGCCAGCTTCTCCACCGCGTCCACGCCGGTCAGGATGTCGCGCAGGTCGCCGCCGCCGAAGTCGCGCACGTTGGCGCGCGCGAACCGCTCGCCCTGGCCGAAGCTGCCGCGCGGGTTGGGCTCGAACACGTAGTAGCCGCGCGCGATCAGGTCGTGCACCGTGCCGCGCGCCTCGTAGCGCGGCGTCCAGGCCGCGCCGGGCCCGCCGTGGATCAGCACCACCATCGGGTGCTTCGCGCCGGGCGGCGGAACCGGCGGCGCCAGCAGCCAGCCCTGCACCTCGAAACCGTCGTTCGTCCAGTCGACGCTTTGCGCGCGCACCGGCTCCGGCAGCGCCTCGTTGTCGGAGGTGATCTCGCGTATGTCGCGCGGGCCGCCCGCCATGATGTAAGGCGCGTACGAGAAGTCTTGCGCCACGGTCGCCATCACGCGGCGATCGGCGGAGAATGCGATCCGGCCGTCGCTCGCGCTGAGCGACCCCGCCTGCGCGCGCAGCGTGCTCGTCGTGCCGGTCGCCGGGTCGACCCGCACCACGACCGCGCGCGAGCCCTCCAGGGCGGTGCCGAGCAGCCTTTCGCCGTCCCACACCACGCCGTTGAACGACGCCTGGAACGCCGCCGTCGCGTCGGCCGGCGTGCCGCCCGCGAACGGCACGGTGTAGAGGTCGCCGCCGGTCGAGCCGAAGTCGCTCATCAGCCCGCCCACGAACGCGACGCTGCGGCCGTCGGGCGAGACGCGCGGCGACGCGAGCTGCGTCGCCGGGGCGGCGATCTCGCGCACCGCGCCGCTGCGGGCGTCGATCGCGTCGAGCCGGGCGACCCACCAGTTGGCGTCGCCGTTGCCGCGGGCGGCGCTGGCGACGAAGCCTCGCCCGTCGGGCGTCCAGTCGTACTCGTAGACGAACAGATCGGGCGGCGAAACCAGCCGCGGCGGGCCGCCGCTCGACCCGACCAGTGCGATGCGCTGCTCGTCCGGTGCGGTGCCGATCTCGCCGACCTCGGGCACGCCGGGCTGCGTCGCGCCGGTCTGCTTGCGCGCGCCGACCGTCGCCAGCAGCGCCAGCGCCGTGCCGCCGGGCGACCAGCGCACGGTGCTCGCCACCCCCTCGATCGTGGTCAGTGCGCGCACCGCCCCGCCCTCGGCGACGTCGAGCGACACGGTGCCCGCTTTTACATCGCTCGCGAGGAACGCCAGCCGCCGGCCGTCGGGCGAGAACGCGGGCGCGGTGTACGTGCAGGTGCGGCAGGGATCGAACCGGCGCAGCACTCTGCCGTCGTGCGCCGAGCGCACGACCAGCGTGCCGTGCGCCGGCGCCGCGCCGCCCTCGGCTTGGAGCGACTCGACCGCCGCCACGCGGTCGCCGGCCGGCGCGATGGTGAGCCGCTCGTAGAGGTGGACGCGCACGGGCGGCGGGGGCGCCGCGATCAGCGCCGCCGCCAGCGCGAGGACCAGCACGCTAGTCGGGCTCGCCGTAGAGCGGGTGGACGTCGCGCTCGCCGCGGTGCAGGTAGTCCACGCCGTTCATCCAGCTCGGGCGCGGTGCGCCCTTGAGCCAGTAGTCGAACCACTCGTCGAGGTGCACCGTCCAGTACTTCTGCTGCTCGCGCCCGCGCAGGTTGTGGTCCTCGCCGTCGAAGCTGAACAGGTACGCCTCCTTGCCGAGGCGGCGCATCGCGGTGAGGAACTCGATGCCCTGGAACTGCGGCACCGCACCGTCCAGGTCGTTGTGGATGGTGAGGTACGGCGTGCTGATCTTCCTGATCCCGAACAGGCCCGAGTTCTCGAGGTAGAGATCGGGCCGGTCCCAGGGTGTGGCGCCGATGCGCGACTGGGTGTGCTCGTACTGCGACTCGCGCACGACCCCGCTCTCGAGGCGGATGCCGGAGTACGCGCTGAACATGTCGTCGACCGCCGCGCCCGCCTCGACCGCGCGGAAGCGGTGCGTCTGGGTGATCAGGTAGTTGATCTGGTAGGCCGCCCACGAGTGCCCCGCGATGCCCATGCGCTTGGGGTCGACGTAACCGGTCTTGAGCGCGGCGTCGACCGCGGGCAGCAGCGCGCTCACCGCGCTCTTGCCGGGATGGCCGGGCTTGTAGTGCACGTCGGGCAGCAGCACCACGTAGCCGTTGGAGACGTAGCGCGCCAAGTTGGGGCTGGTGCCGGGGCCGGGGTTGTAGTGCGTGTGCAGCATGCTGCTCCACGTCTCGTAGAAGTACACCAGCAGCGGCGCCTTGCGGTCGGGGCGCAGTCCGTCGGGGACGAGCATCACCGCGCGCAGCGGGGTACCGTCGGCGCCCTTGAAGTCGATCAGCCGCTCCGTGCCCCAGCGGTACTTGGCCTGCTGCGGGTTGGTGTCGGTGACCCGGCGCGGATCGCGGAACGACGCGTCCGCGGTCCAGTAGTCGCGGTTCTCGCGGAACGACTCGCGCGCGAAGAGGTAGCGCTCGGCGTGGCGCGCGGCGAGCGGCGGGAAGGTCAGGTCGTGCAGCGGCTGGTTGAACACGTCGCGCCGGCCGTTGACGACCTCGTCCGCTTTGAGCAAGATGGTCGGCGCGCCGCCGCTCGGCGCGACGCGAGCGTAGCCGCTGGCGAACGTGCGCGCGTCGACGAACCCCAGCAGCAGCGGCTTGTCGGCCGCGAACGCCTCGGCGTCGGGATCGGGCTGGACCGGGCTGTATACGGTGTGCGTGCGCCGCCCCGCGCCGGCGGTGAGATTCCTGACCGCGCCAGTGTCCGGGTCGGCCAGCCAGACGTCGTATTCGTCGTAGAGCAGCACGCCGCGGTCGCCCGCCAGCCAGCCGCCGTTCCCGTACGGCTGGGGCGGCGCGGGATGATCGTCGCCGACGAACCAGAACGGCACCCGCGCGTTCGCGCCCAGCACGACCCGCTTGCGGTCCGCGACGCGCAGCGCGACCCAGTGCCGCGCCGGCTCGTCCCACGCGATCGCATAGCGCCCGCCCGGCGACAGCTCGGCCGTCTCCGACGCGCGGCGTGCGAGCAGCGTGCGCCGCCCGTCGGCCAGCGAGACCGCGTAGAGGTCGCGGTACACCTCGCCCAGCCACGAGCCGGCGCGGCGGTACGCGCGGTCGTCCTGGCCGAACGCGACGTCGGGATTCTGGTTGTTCGTCACGTCGCGCAGCGAGTCCGAACCGAGTTGCGCGTAGCGCCCGGCGGCCACGTCGTACACGCCCAGATACGTGCGCTTGCGCTCGCTCGTTGCGTCCTTCTTCTGCTGCGACTGCAGCGTGTCGTCTTGCCAGCTCCAGAGGTCGACCGCCGTGGGCGCCGGCGTGCCGGAGGGAAGCGGCGTCGGCGCGGGCGCGGTGCCCAGGAACAGCCGTTTGCCGTCGCGCGTGAACGTCAGCGCGCCGTTCGCGCTGGGCGCTTGGTTGGGGCCGATGCCGGCCGTGTCGGTGTCGACCGCCTTGCGCGCGCCGAGCTTGTCCGCGCGCAAGTCGACCACGTACGCCGCATCGTGCGGCACGTCGCGCTTGAACGTCGCGACGTCGCTCAAGAACGCCAGCGCCGAGCCGTCGCGCGCGATGGCGAGCTGGCGGTAGCGGCCGTCGCCGACCAGCACGTCGCTGGTCGTGCCCCGGGCGGTGTCGTAGACGCGCACGCCGTCGCTCGTGCCGGCCTTGGTCTGCACCGCGTAGGCGACGAACCGGTCGTCAGCCGAGATCGCGTACTCCGTCACGTCCGCGGCGACGATCTTCTTGCCCCCGACCAAGTCGCGAATCGTCAGCGCCGCGCCCGGCTCCTTGGACTTGTCGGCTTTGGGCGCGGGCGAACCCGACGGCGAAGCCGCGGGCGATGCGCTCGCGTTCGCACTCGGCGCGGGCGAGCCGCTGCCGCCGGGCGCGGGCGTCGTCGCGGGCTGGATCTGCGGCGTCGGCTCGCTGCGCGGCGGGTTGCTCGAGCGCGCGGCGGCACTGGGCGAACCGCTCGGCGCGGGCGACGGTTCGGCGCGGTACGCGATCACCGGCCCGCCGTCGCGCGCGACCTGCACGCTCTTGACGTTGTCGACGATCTCGGCCGGCGCGCCGGCGTTCAGGTCGAGGATGCCCAGGCCGTTCTTGGGCTGCTGCGCCTCGGGCTTCTTGGCTTTCTTGGCCGCGTCGAGGTCTTTCTTCGCGGCGACGTGGGTGAACACGACGAAGCGCCCGCCGGCCGCGAACGCCGGTGCGCTGCCGCGCGCCTCACGCCGCTCGTGCCCGGCCGCGTCGAGATCGCGCACGACCAGGGTCGGGTCGCCGTCCTGCGGGGTCAGCGCGTAGGCGAGCCGCCGGCCGTCGTCGCTGAGCTTGGGGCTGCGCACCGCATTCCAGCCGTCGTAGGCTTTGTAGTCGAGCGGAACGGGCGCGTCGGCGACCACGGGACGCGGCAATGCCGAAGCGAGCAGCGCGCACACCAGCGCGCAAACGACCGAGGTACGGGCGCGGAGCATCCCGCGACCGTACCTCCGAAGGAACTAGGAAACCTTCGTCGGCCGCGCTACGAAACGTACGTCAGCCACGGCCCCGGCGCTTCGCGCCGGCCGCGCACGATGTCCTGATAGGTCGTGCGCAGGCGCTCGGTGATCGGGCCCTCGCCCGCGAACTGGTGCTCGTCGACGCTGACGATCGGGCACACCTCGGCGGCGGTGCCGGTGAAGAACGCTTCGTCCGCGCCGAGCAGATCGTCCAGCGTGATCGGCCGGATCGCGGTCGGGATGCCGAACCCCTTGGCCAGCTCGAGCACGCTGCGGCGGGTGATCCCCAGCAGGATGTCCGCGCTCTCGTCGTTGGTGATCAGCAGCCCGTCCTTGATGATGAACAGGTTCTCGCCCGTGCCCTCGGCGACTTCGCCGCGGTCGTTGAGCAGGATCGCCTCGTCGTAGCCGCGCGCCTGCACGTCGCCCAGCGCCCAGAACGAGTTGGTGTAGTGCCCGCCCGCCTTCACCGTCGAGGGCAGCGCGCGCGAGGGCGTCTTCATGAACGGCGAGACGCCGGCCCGGAACCGGACGTCGTCGACGCCGGGCAGGATGCCGTCGAACGCGAATACCGCGATCATGACCCGGGTCGGGCATTCCTTGGCCGGGTTGTAGCGCACCGTCTCGCCGCCGAAGAACACCAGCGGGCGGATGTACGCGCCCTGCAAGCCGCTCGCGCGCACGGTGTCGACCGCCGCCTCGCACAGCGCGTCCGCGCCGAAGGCCGGCTTGAGCCCGAACCGCGCGGAGCCCTCGAGCAGCCGGTCGACGTGCTCGCGCAGGCGGAAGATCGCCGGACCGCGCTCGGTCGGGTAGCAGCGGATGCCCTCGAACACCGTCGAGCCGTAGTGCAGCGCGTGGGTGAGCGGGTGCAGGTGCAGCTCGGTGCCTTCCAGCGGGCGGCCATCGAGCCAGACGGTAGTGGCGGTCTGGGTCAGCAGCACGGGGCTCTCCTTCGACTCTGCGGGCGGGTGGGCGACGATGGTGCTTGGCGCTGGGAGGCGAGGGCTCCCGCCGTCAGCGCGCCCCGTCCGTGTCGGCGACGAGCGGGTTCTCGAGCGCGCCGACGCCTTCGATCTCGACCCGCACGCGCTCGCCCGCGCGCAGCCAGCGGCGCGGCGTGCGCGACAGGCCGACCCCGGCCGGCGTCCCGGTCGCGACGACGTCGCCCGGCTCCAAGGTCATCACCGCCGACAGCTCGGCGACCAGGCGCGGAATCCCGAACACGAGCTGCGCGGTGTTGGAATCCTGCAGCGTCTCGCCGTCCACGCTGCAGCGGATGCGCAAGGCGTGCGGGTCGGCGATCTCGTCCCGCGTGACGAGCCACGGCCCGCACGGCCCGTGCGTGTCGAAGTTCTTGCCCATCGTCCACTGCGACGTGCGCGCCTGGTAGTCGCGCACGCTGACGTCGTTGAAGCACGTGTAGCCCGCGACGTACGCGTACGCGTCGGCCTCGGCGACGTGGCGCGCGCGGCGCCCGATCACGAACGCCAGCTCGGCCTCGTAGTCGACCTTGTCCGACTCGCGCGGGATCACCACCGGCGCGCCGTCGCCGACCAGCACGTTGTTCCACTTCGCGAACGCCGCGACGTGCGCGGGCAGGTCGAGCTTCACCTCGGCCGCGTGGTCGCGGTAGTTGAGCCCGATGCAGACGATGCGGCCCGGGTCGGGGATCGGCGGCAGCAGCGTGACGGCCGCGCGCGCCAGCGCGGCCCCGGCGCCGGCCCGGGCCACGGCCGCGCGCGCGAGATCGAGCGCCGCCTCGCCGCCGGCCAGCAGGCCGCGCAGCGTGGCCGGCAACGAGGGCTCGAGCGCCTGCAGGTCGACGATCCCGTCCGCCGTCAGGGCCCCGAGCCGCACCGTGCCGGCGTGCTCGTACGTGCACAGTCTCATGCGGCGCGGTTATATGAGAAGAACGCCGCCCACCTCTCTTGGTGCGGACGGCGTTCTGGTTCCCGAGGGCTGGTAGGAAGTGTTGCTGGAGGCCCCTCGCGACCAGTTCTGCCCCGCGAATCCGGGCCCTAAACATGGCGAGCCGTTTATTTCGAGCCGGCAAAGATCGAGGACCAGCGTCCCCCGGCCGTGGGCCGCTCGCCTGGCAGGGGGAACCGCCCCGGCTCGGGCATATCGTTCGCCCGCCTTACCGGGGTGGCGGTGGAGGAGGCTCGCATGACGACGGTTATCGACGACCGCGCCGCGATCTCAGCCCGGGGCGGCGGCGATCCGGCGGTGGCTTGGGACGCGCGGCATTGGACGCTCGCGGCGGACGCGCGCGAGGCGCTCCGGCTGCGGCCCGCCTTCCGCGACTACCTGGTGGGCCACGGCCACCCGGGCTCGGACTTCCACGCGGCCGAAGTCGTGTACGGCGAGCTGCTGGCGAACTGCGCCCGCCACGCGCCGGGGCCGGTCCGGGTGGAGTTCCGCTGGGCCGACGCGACCCTGGCCGTGATCGACGGGAGCGACCGCCTGCGCAGCTGGCCGTTCTCGCCCGACGACTGGAGCGCCGAGGCGACCCACCATGCCTACGCCCTGCTGAGCGGGCTGGGCCGGCGGGTCCACCTGGCCCGCGAGCCGGGCGGCGGGACCCGCGCCAGCGTGGTGCTGCCAGTCCTGCGCCGCGCCTGAGCGCCCGGCTTAGGCGCGCGGCGCGGGCAGGGGCGCCGGAGCGGTGAAGGTGACCCGGACGCGGGTGCCGCCGCGCGGCCCGGGCTCGATCGCCAGTCCCTGGGCGAACGCGCGGACCAGGTTGAGCCCGCGCCCGCTCTCCGCCAGCGGGTCGATCGCCCGCTCGCGCGGCACGAAGCCGATCCCGCTGTCCTCGACGGCCAGCTCCACCGTGCCCCGGCCGTCGGTCGAGAGCACGACCCGCAGCGGGCCGGGCGCGTGGCGGACGGCGTTGGCGACCAGTTCCCCGAACGCCAGCTCGCTGCCGTAGCGCACGTCCGCGGCGCCGGTCCACTCGGCGGTGAGCGCGCCGACCTCGCGCCGGATCAGGCCCCCGGTCCGGCTGTCCGAGCTGGCGAAGCGCCACTCGCGCTCGTCGCCGGACTGCGGCTGGGCGAAGCGGTCGATGCTGACGGTCAGGATCGCGATGTCGTCGGTCGGCACGTCGTCGCCTAGGACCGACTTCATCAGCGCGCCGGCCAGGTGGTCGATCTCCTCGGCCGCCAAGGTCCGGATCGCGTCCTCGATCCGCCGCTCCGCGGCGTCGATGTCGCGCGCGAACTCCAGCAGGCCGTCGGTGTAGAACACCAGCGTGCACGGCGCGTGCAGGCGCAGCGCGAAGTCGACCCCCTCGTCGTCGCGCAGGCCGATCGGCAGCCCCGAGGCGGGCAGCCGGTGCAGCGCCGTACCGTCGTGCAGCAGCGGCGGCGGGTGGCCGGCCGTCGCGTAGGTGAAGCGCCCGCTGAGCAGGTCGAGCACGCCGAAGATCGCGGTCACGAACACGGTCCGGCCGCTGGCGACCAGCAGCCGCGAGGCCCGGTCCAGGATCGCCGAGGGTTCGGCCGACTCGAACGAAGCGGCCCGCAGGGCCTGGCGGATCTCGCCCATGATGACCGCCGCCGCCAAGCCGTGCCCGGTCACGTCGCCGATCGCCAGCGCCACCCGCCCGTCGGGCAGCTCGAAGGCGTCGTAGAAGTCGCCCCCGACCCGCTGCGACTCCGACGCCGCCGAGTATGACTCCGAGAAGCGGACGTACGGGAGCTGCGGCAGGTAGGCCGGCAGCATCGCCCGCTGGAGCGCGTCGGCGGTGGTCCGCTCGCGCTCGTAGAGCCGGGCGTGGTCGAGCGAGAGCGCGGCCCGGCGGGCGAACTCGCGCACCAGCGCGACGTCGTCGGCGTCGTAGGCCCGGCCGCCGCTGCGGACCAGCGCCAGCGCCCCGATCGCCGCCTCGCCGGCGAACAGCGGGACGATCATCGCGGCCCCGGCCGGCAGCTCGCGCAGCCAGGGGTCGGGGAAGCGGTCCGGCTTGTCGAGCACGACCGGGTCGCCCCCGGCGACGACCGAGGCGACCGCGTCGTGGAGCTCCGGCCCGAGCGGCGCGCCGATGAAGCGCCGGCCGTCGAGCTCCTCGCTCACGATCGTGCTGCCGAGGCCGGTCAGCACGTAGCGGCCGTCCTCGTCGATCAGCGCGACCCATGTCCGCTCGGCCAAGCGCGGGATCAGGAGCGTCTTGATCCCCGCCACCGTGGCGGTGACGTCGAGCGACGCCCCTAGCCGCTCGCCGGCCCGGGCCAGGAAGGCGTCCCGCTCCTCGAGCCGTTTCTGGGCGTCGACGTCGGTCGCGGTCCCGATCCAGGCCATCGTCCTGTCCGCGCGCGCCCGCACCGGCACCACGTTGAGCAGAAACCAGCGGTAGCGCCCGCCCGCCTGGCGGATGCGGTACTCGGCCGCGAACGGCTCGCCGCTGCGCAAGGCGTGCAGCCAGCGCTCGCGCGCGGCCAGCTCGTGGTCGGGGTGGAGCGGGCCGCGCCAGCCCGCGGCACGGGTCGCATCCAGGTCGAGCCCGGTGTACGCCGTCCAGCGATCGTTGACGTACTCCACCTCGCCGTCGACCCGGGTGGTGAAGATCAGCTGCGGCACGACGTTGGCCAGCGATGCATAGCGGGCCTCGCCGATCTCGAGCGCCTCGGCGGTCGTCCGGGTGCGCGCCGCCAGGCGCGTCATCAGCCCGTTGTACTTGACGACGAAGACGGCCAGGACGACGACCGCGGCGACCAGCCCCTCCAGCCGCCCGGCGTACCAGCCCAGCGTGTAGCGGCCCGAGCCGAGCGCTCCGGCGGTGAAGACGTCGATCGCGCGCGCCAGCAGCACCGTGGTCAGCCAGACCTCGGTCACCGTGTGCCGGCGCCGGCCGGCGACCGCGAGCGCGATCAGCAGCAGCAGCGCCAGACCCGGACTGACGACTCGGGTGTACGTGGCGAGGAAACGGTCGTCCGGGCCGATCGTCTGCGGCAGCAGCCGGTGCCCGAGCGTGAACAGCAGGCTCAGCCCGACCAGCGCCGCGCCGGTCGCCGCGGCGACGGTGCGGGTGACGCGGTGCGAGACCGGCCGGCCGGAGCGCACGGCCAATCCCTGCGCGATCGCGAACAGCGCGAACCCGGCTTGCGAGACGACGAAGAACCATGACGCCGTCTGCGGCCCGGCGCCCAGCAGCCAGCCCGGGCCGAACAAGCGCGGGAAGGTCAGCAGGTAGAGCAGCTCGATGACCGCCGAGAACGCGTAGGCGAGGAACAGCAGCGCCAGTTTGAGGTCACGCTCGATCCGGTACTGGAGGTAGAGCAGCAGCGCGGTCACCACCAGCGCGACGATGCCCGCCCCGACCACCGCGGGCAGGAACGCCGGCGCTTGCGGCAGCGCGAAGCGCGCCACCGGCAGCGTGGCCGCGAAGAAGCCGACCAGCGCGACGACGCTCACCAGCGCCGCGCGGCGGTCGGTCGCGGAAGCCGGCGCGGCGGCGATGTTCTCGACCGCGCGCACGTCCATGGTCCTCACGCCGCCACCGGCCTAGTCAAAATTGGGTCATGCATCGAGATGAGACAAGAAACCGCGATCTTCGCTGCCGGCTGCTTCTGGAGCGTCGAGGCTGATTTCCGCGACATCCCCGGAGTGTTGGACGCTGAGGTAGGTTATACGGGCGGAACCACGGTGAACCCGACGTACCGCGAGATCTGCACCGGCCGGACGGGACACGCGGAAGCCGTCCGGGTGACGTACGACGCCGAGCGCGTTTCCTTCGCGACGCTCGCCGACGCCTTCTTCGAGCTGCACGATCCGACCCAGCTCAACCGCCAAGGCCCGGACATCGGCCCGCAGTACCGCTCGGCGATCTTCTACGTCGACGACGCGCAGCGGGTCGAGGCCGAGGCCGCCAAGGAGCGGGCCGGGGCGCGCCACGCCCGCCCGGTCGTGACCCAGCTCGTCCCCGCGGAGCCCTTCTACGCCGCCGAGGACTACCACCAGCGCTACCTGGAGAAGCGCGGCCTGCGCACCTGCCGCGTGTAGCGGCGCCCAGCCGCGCGTAGAGGAAGCCGCGGCAACTCTCTCCTAGGGAATGCGGATGATCCGCCTTCCCCGCGTGCCGGCCGTCCTCTGGGCGGCCGGCCTTCTCGCGCTGCCGCTTCCGGGCGCCGCCCAAGGCGCACCGCCCGCGCCGGCACCCGCCTCCGCGGCCACGGCGTCGCCGCCGGCGACGCCCGGTCCCGGCGCGGTCTCCGTGCCGCTGGCCGACCCCTACCCGTCCGCCTACGTGCGGGTGCCGTCGCCTCCGGTCCTGATCCGCGACGCGACCTTGCTGACCGCGGCCGGCCCGGCGATTCGCGGGGGCTCGATCCTCTTGCGCGACGGCACGATCGCCGCGCTGGGGCCCAACGTCGCCGCGCCGCCCGGCGCCGTGGTGATCGACGGGCGCGGCAAGTACGTCACGCCGGGGATCGTCGACGTCCACTCGCACCTGGGCGTCTACGCCGCGCCCGACGTGCAGGCCAACAGCGACGGCAACGAGCTGACCAACCCCAACACCGCCAACGTCTGGGCCGAGCACTCGGTCTGGCCGCAGGACCCGCAGTTTCCGCGCGCCCTGGCGGGCGGGGTGACGACGGTCCAGATCCTGCCCGGCTCGGGCAACCTGATCGGCGGGCGCACCGTGGTGCTCAAGGTCGTGCCGGCCCGGACCGTGCAGGAGATGAAGTTTCCCGGCGCGCGCTACGGGCTCAAGATGGCCTGCGGCGAGAACCCCAAGCGGGTCTACGCGCAGCGCGGCCCGTCGACCCGGATGGGCAACATGGCGGGCTATCGCGCGGCCTGGATCGCGGCCGAAGGCTACCGCCGCAAATGGGACGCCTGGAACGCGACGCACAAAGGCGAGCCGCCGCAGCGCGACCTGGGGCTCGAGACGATGGCCGAGGCGCTGCGCGGCAACATCGACGTGCACATGCACTGCTACCGCGCCGACGAGATGGCGCAGGTGATCGACATGGGGCACGAGTTCGGCTACAAGGTGCGCGTGTTCCACCACGCGGTCGAGGCCTACAAGATCGCCGACCTGCTGGCGAAGGAAGGCATCGCGGCGACGATGTGGGCCGACTGGGGCGGGTTCAAGATGGAAGCGCTCGACAGCGTGCGGGCCAACATCGGGCTGGTCGACGCGGCCGGCGTGCGGGCGATGATCCACAGCGACGACGCGCAAGGCATCCAGCGCCTCAACCAGGAGGTCGCCAAGGCGATGTACGCCGCGCGCCGCGCGGGCTTGCCCGTCGACGAGGACCTCGCGGTGAAGTGGATGACGATCAACCCCGCCGCGGCGCTCGGGCTGGACGACCGGATCGGTTCGCTCGCGGTCGGCAAGCACGCCGACGTCGTGCTCTGGGACGGCGACCCGTTCAGCGTCTACACCCACGCCGAGAAGGTCTTCGTCGACGGCGCGCAGCTGTTCGACCGCGACGACGCGGCGCAGAACTGGCGCACCGACTTCGAGCTGGGCTACGTCCGCGCGGCGGTGCGCAAGTGAACGCCGCGGCGCTCTTGCTGGGCGCGGCGCTGCTGGCCGCGCCGCTCGCGGCCTCGGCCGAGACGGTGGCGATCGTCGGCGGCACGGTCTATCCGGTCAGCGGTCCGAAGATCGCGGGCGGCACGGTGGTGATCCAGGCCGGCCGCATCGCGGCGGTCGGCGCGAACGTCGCGATACCGGCCGGCGCGCGGCGGATCGACGCGCGCGGCAAGACCGTCACGCCGGGCCTGATCGACGCCTACACGCAGCTCGGCCTGGTCGAAGTCGACGGCGAGCGCAGCACGCGCAACGAGCGCGCCAACGACCTCGTCGCAGCCGACTTCCGGGCCTGGGAAGGCGTGTTCTCGGGCTCGGCCTACATCGCGTCGACGCGCGAGGACGGCGTCACCTCGGTCGGCGTGATGCCCTCGGGGCCGTTCGTCGCCGGGCAAGCGGCGGTGCTCGACCTGAGCGACGGTACGGCGGCGCAGATGCTGCGGCGCGGGCCGGTCGCGATGGTCGCGTCGGTCTCGGGCGGCAACGTGTTCGGCGGCGACGCCGACGAGAACACCGGCGGCGGTACCGAGACGGCCGGGCCGGGCAGCGTGACGACCGCGCCCCGCTCGCGCGCGGAGTCGTTCGCGCTGCTGCGCCAAGTGCTCGAGGACGCGCGCTGGTACGGTGCGCACCGGGCCCGCTACGACGCCGGCGCCAACCGCGCGCTGGCCGCCTCGCGCGCCGCGCTCGAAGCGCTGCAGCCGGTCGTCGCGGGGCGCGAGCCGCTGCTGCTGCAGGCCGACCGGGTCGACGACGTCGAGGCCGCGCTGCGGCTGGCGCGCGAGGCGCGCGTGCGGCTGGCGATCGTCGGCGGCGCGGAGGCGTGGGAGATCGCACCCCGGCTGGCCGCCGCGCACGTCCCGGTGCTGACCGGCGCGCTCAACGACATCCCGGCCTCGTTCGACACGCTGGGCGCGCGCAAGGACAACCTGAGCCTGCTGCGCCGGGCCGGCGTCGAGCTCGCCATCGTCGGCAACGGCGGCGGCGGCGAGGAAGCGTTCAACGCGCGCAACGTCAAGTACGAGGCCGGCAACGCCGTCGCGTTCGGGCTCTCGCACGACGACGCGCTGCGCGCGGTGACGCTCGGCCCGGCGACGATCCTGGGCGTGGCCGACCGGATCGGCAGCCTGGCGCCCGGCAAGGACGCCAACGTCGTCGTCTGGAGCGGCGACCCGTTCGAGTTCTCGACCGCGGTCGAGCACGTGTTCGTGCGCGGCCGCGAGTACCGCGACCGTTCGCGCCAAGACCAGCTGATCGAGCGCTACCGGCACCTGCCGCGCTCGAACCGCTAGCCCGTTCGCCGTTAGAGGTCGGCGGGGTCGAGGTTGGGGCGTGGCTCGGCGGCGGTGAGGTACTGGGCCAGATCCTCGTCGCCGGGCGCGCCGGTGGTATCGGCGTCGTCGACCTCGCCCGCCCAGGTGGTGCGGGTCGGGGCCGCGCTGCCGGCGGTGGTACGCTCGTGCTGCATTGATGAGGTCGTACGGGCCCGGCCGGGTTCGACCGTTGGCCCAGCGGCGAACGGATCGGCCCGTTTGCCCCGCCGGGTTGGCCAAAGTTAACACCTCGTCGGACAGCGCACGCTCCCGCCGGGGGCCGGGCGGGCGGCCGACCCGATGGTGCGCGGCAACCGTTCGGCCGAAACCCTCGCCATGACCACGCGCTACGACCAGCCTGCCCTCGACCGCTACGCGGACGAGGTGCGGCGCGACAGCTTTTGCGTGCTGCGCGGCCAGCTCGATCCCGGCGTGCTGCGCGCCTGGGCCGCGGCCTTCGCGCCGCTGCTCGACGCGAAGGTGCGCGAAGCCAAGGCGAGCGGCGAGCAGAACCGCGGCGCCGAGCGCTACTACGTCACCTTGCCGTTCAACGGCCCGTTCGCCGACCCGCGCATCGTGTTCGATCCCGACGTGCTGGCAATCTGCGCCCGCCTGGTCGGCGACGACATGGTGATGTGCCAGCTCGCCAGCGACACGCCGCTGCTCGGCTCGGAAGCGCAAGACGTGCACCGGGACTCACCGGGCCTGTTTCCCGAGTCGAACCAGCCTACGCCGCCGTACCAGCTGGCGGTGAACTTCCCGCTGGTGGACGTCACTGCTGAGAACGGCCCGACCGAGATCGCGCGCGGCACGCACCTGCTGAGCAAGGCCGAGGGCCTGGCGCGCATCGCGCGCGGCGAGGCGCCGCTCGAACCGCTCCTGATGCGGCTGGGCGACGTCACGATCCGCGACGTGCGCCACCTGCACCGCGGGACGGCCAACCGCACGCCGGTGCCGCGGCCGATGGTGGTGATCGGCTTCTCGCGCGCCTGGCTGCGCCGCCCCGAGGTCACGGTGCGCGTGCCGCAGTCGACCTGGGCCGCGCTCGACGCCGAGCAGCGCCGGCTGCTGCGCTTCGAGCCGGTCGTGCCCGACGCGCAAGCGCTCGCCGCCGACGAAACATATCGCGCCTTCGCCTACTAGGGCCGTCCATGAACGTTCACGACCTCGCGCTGGCGTACGCGCTCAGCGCGGTCGCCGGTCTGCGCGCGTCGTTGACCGTCCTGG
The DNA here is from genome assembly GCA_963784655.1 of Vulcanimicrobiota bacterium. Taxonomy (GTDB): domain Bacteria; phylum Vulcanimicrobiota; class Vulcanimicrobiia; order Vulcanimicrobiales; family Vulcanimicrobiaceae; genus Vulcanimicrobium. The sequence continues at coordinate 77,886 of CAWASO010000015.1, read as the reverse complement.
CGCTGTCGCTCGCGGTCCATCTTCACGCGCTCGCGACCCCGGCCGCGCTCGGCTGGCTGGCCAGCGACGTGACGCTCGCCGTCGCCGCGGTCTTCACCCTGGCCGACCTGCTGGCCGACAAGATCCCGTGGGTCGACCACCTGCTGCACCTCGTGCACACCGGGCTGGCGCCGGTCGCGGGCGGGATCGCGGTCGCGGCCGTCGATCCCTCGGCCGGCGGGGCGGTGCCGCTGCTGATGCTGCTCGGCGCGGGCAACGCGCTGGGCGTGCACGGGCTCAAGAGCGCCGCCCGCGCGGGCAGCACGTCGGTGTCGCTGGGCATGCTCAACCCGATCGTCAGCGTGGTCGAGGACGGGCTCGCGCTCGTGCTGCTGGTGGCGTCGTTCCTCGCGCCGGTGCTGACCGCCGTCGCCGTGCTGCTCGCGACCATCGCCTTCGCCTTTGTGGCCCGGCGCATCGCCGCCGCGCTGCGACGCCGAGGCGCGCCGGCGCGGTAAGCAAGCGGCATGCCGCGCGAGCCGCAACCTCGTCCGCGCGGGAGGCGTCCGAAGGGCGTATGTCCGCTCTGTTTTCTCCGCTCGCGTTACGTGAAGTCACCCTGCGAAACCGCATCGCCGTCTCGCCGATGTGCCAGTACTCCTCGCACGACGGCTTCGCGAGCGACTGGCATCTGGTGCACCTCGGCAGCCGCGCGGTCGGCGGAGCGGCGCTCGTCTTGACCGAGGCGATCGCGGTGACGGCCGACGGCCGCATCTCGCCGCAAGACCTCGGTATCTGGAAGGACGAGCACGTCGAGCAGCTCGCCCGCATCGCGCGCTTCGTGAGCGAACGGGGCGCGGTGTGGGGCACGCAGCTCGCCCACGCCGGCCGCAAGGCCTCGACCAAGCGGCCTTGGGACGGAACCGGCACGGTCTCACCCGCCGACGGCGGGTGGACGCCCGTCGCGCCGACCACCGCGGCGTTCGACGACAGCTACCCGACCCCACGCGCGCTCACCGAAGCCGACATCGCGGCCGTGATCGAGGCCTTCGCCAACGGCGCGCGCCGCACGCTCGCGGCCGGCGGCAGCGTGATCGAGCTGCACGGCGCGCACGGCTACCTGCTGCACCAGTTCCTCTCGCCGCTGATCAACACGCGCGCCGACCGCTGGGGCGGCTCGTTCGACAACCGCACCCGCTTGATCCGCGAGGTGGCGCGCGCCGTGCGCGCGGTCTGGCCGGAGCGCTTCCCGCTGTTCGTGCGCCTGTCGGCGACCGACTACATGCCGGGCGGCTGGGACGTCGAGCAGACCGTCGAATTGGCGCGGCTGCTGAAGACGGACGGCGTCGACTTGATCGACGTCAGCAGCGGCGGCGCGGTGCCCGTCCCGCGCGGCACCATCCCGGTCGGGCCGCTCTACCAGACGGATTTCGCCGAGCGGGTGAAGCGCGAAGCGGGGATTCCGACCGGCGCGGTGGGCATGATCGTCGAGCCGGCCGACGCCGAGGCGATCGTCGCCGACGGCCGCGCCGACCTGGTGCTGCTGGCACGCGAGCTGCTGCGCGACCCGTACTGGCCCCTCGCCGCGGCAACCGCGCTCGGTGTCCCGGCGGCATTTCCGCCGCAGTACGAGCGCGCCGCGGGCCCGCGCGCGACCATGCGCGAGAGCGCGCTGGCGCTGGACTAGCCGCTGGCGGGCGCTATGCCAAGAAGTCGAGATTATTCAGTTCGCAGGCTTCCATCAGCGCATACCGCATCTGTGGATCGCTCATCGCGAACTCTTTGTCGAGCTTGATTTTCAAACGCGCCCGCTCGTAGAGCGCCATCGCGTCTTGCGCGTTGTGCGCGCCGTTGTAGATCAGCCCGTCGGCGCTCGGGAGAACGTCGTAATAGTACCGCGACCACTCTTGCGTGTAGGCCACGTCCGGGACCGCCCCTATCGCCGCAACCGTTCCGGCTTGCTCGGCCGCCGCTCCGCGCAGGTCCAACAGCCGAATCTCGTCGATCACGTCCAAGATGCCGCAACGGTCGTTGCTCGGCTCGAGCGCTCCGATGTCTCCGTATTTCTCCACCACGCAGCACGCTACGGTGTACGCCGCATAAATGATCGCGCGGTTCGGGTCGGTTCCCTGATGATGGTCGAATCGGTACCTGGAATCGCCCGAGCGAAAATCCGTGGCAGCATACCGGAGAGCGCCGGGATTCCAAATCCGGCGAAGCTGGCGGCCAGGCGAAACGACGTGCCAGACCGGCCGAACCGGACGGGTCGGTGGCGGACCGCTGAGCGCAACCACCTATTGTGTGCCGACCGTACGTGCGAGAGAAACGACTTCGGCGACGTCGCCATCACGTAGCGCGTCGATCGGGCTACGGCCTCCGAGCGCTGGAGCCGGTTTGCGAAACCAGAGCACGGCTGAGAACGAAGGAATATCCAGCGCCCTGCGCGCCTCGCCCAAGCCCGCGACGACGCCTTTGTCTTGCATCGCGTCGAACTGCCAGCGTGGAAACATCCACTTGACGCCGTCCCGAAACGCGAGCACGTCCCCATTTACGGCACGGTTGATCGCTGCCTGCTCGGTTCGGCCGATCGAAGCGGCCGCGTCGGACACCGGGACGGACTCCGCCAAGATTTCTTGGCGCAGTCGCCTGACGCGCTCCTGATTACGCGCCTCGAGCGACTCGTTGCGCGCTCTTTTCGGGACGGCAACCGAATCGGCACCGCCCACGAGCAAACTGATCTGCCCGCGCCAGACGGCGTTCATCGCTTCGGGGGGCAGGAGCGCTTCGGTTACATCCAAATCCGGGGGCCCGGACGTGAAGACGACCACCTCGTCCGAATTTCGGTCGTGCAGCGCCCGCGCAACGTCCCGAAGCCGAACGATTTCGTGCTCGTCCATCGTGTCGAAGACCGCGACGATTTCCGCGATTACCCTCGACTTCGAGCGAGGGCCGCTTTCGGAGGCGCTCGCCTCGCCTGCCTCCCCCGGCCCGCCTCGTACGGTCATGGAGACAGCATACCAGAAACTCCAAGAACTTCAAGAAGTCCAAGACTCAACGCCCGCCACCGGACGTTGCGCCTGCGGTCAGTGTCTGCCCTCGGACTCCAGCACCGGCAGGAACAGCTCGAACGCGTCGACGAGCGCGCGCAGCTTGTCGCGCTCGCGCAGCGCTTCGTCGCGCTCGCGGATCAGCGCGTCGCGCTCGCGCAGCAGGCGCGCTTTCGAGGCGAACAGCGGTACGCCGGCGAGCGCGGCGGCGGCGCTCAGGGCGGATGCCAGCACTAGTGCGATCCGCGCAGCCGCGTGGCGAGCGCGTCCGCCTCGGCCGCGCGCAGCCGGGCGTAGCTGCGGGTGCGGCCCCGGCTGACGCTGGAGATGAGATCGCGCAGGCCGGCCGCGTCGACGCCCGCGCCGCGCACCAGCGCCGCGATCCGCTCGCGCACCGCGATGCGCTCGCGCGCCGCCCGGGCCAAGCTGCTCGCGCCCTCGTTCGGCGGCGCGAAGCCGACGATGCGCTGCGCGCCGTCGAAGCCCGCCCGCAGCGTGACCTCTAGGCACTGGCCGAGCAGCATGCGTTCGTCGATCGAGCGCTGGACCTCGTCGCCGCAAGCGATTCCCGTCGCCGCTTCGACGAAGCGCGCGAAGGCGGGATACGGAGCGTGCGCGGCGCGCCGCTCGAGCGCGGCCCGGCAAGCGTACGCGACGGTCGTGCCGGCATACGGTCCGCCGGTGACGGCCAGGACGATTGCCACCCGAGCGTCGTCGCGCCGCGGGCGCTGGATCTCGGCGCCGGCGATCACCACCGGGTAGCAGCCGTCGGGCAGCGGCCCTTGCCGCAGGTCTCCTGCGGCGTGAACGGTAGCGGCGAGCAGCCTCGGATTGTTCATGCGTTTTAGTATATGTTTAATCGGTTTTATGTCAATATATCTTGCATATGCGCTTGCGCATGAAAGGTGGAGCGATGTACCAGGGCGTGAGTCTCCTTCTCGTGGCGACCATCGGAGCGCGAATTCGCAAAGCGCGAGCCGCGGCGAACCTCTCGCAGGCGGATCTCGCCCAGCGGGTCGGCGTCGCGCAGGCCGCGATCTCGCGGATCGAGCGCGACGAGACCCAGGACCCCGGGGTCCTGATCGTGGCCGGAATCGCCAAGGCGCTCGGCCTCACCCTCGACGAGCTGGTGGAGGGCCATGCTACGCCGCGCGCCCCCCGGCGATCAGTCGAAGAGCGGGTCGCTCGGCTGGAGGACGAGGTGGTCGTGGCGCTGCGGACGGCGCGCGATGCGCTCGCGCTCGCACAGCAGCTTCAGCAGACGCGAGGGCCAGGTCGCACTCGAGCAAGCGCCTCGTAACGGGGTCGAAGAGAGATGGTCCACCCTGCATCGTCCCGCCAGTATATCGAACATACGTTCGATTCTCAAGCGGGAATTCGAGCCCATGCCATAGGGGTGGCACACGCGGTTTTGATCGATTCACGGGGTCTCGAACGGCGGCTGCAGCGGTGACGACGGCGGAAATTCGGTACTTCGAGCTGGGCGATCTGCCGCTCGAGTCCGGCGAGACGCTGGCCGGCGCGCGGCTGGCCTACGCGGCCTACGGCAAGCTGAACGCGGCGCGGGACAACGCGGTCTTGGTCGCCTCGGCGTTCGGCGGGACGCACGCCGACAGCGAGTGGCTGATCGCGCCGGGCCGGGCGCTCGACCCGGCGCGCTGGTTCACCATCGCGACCAACCTGTTCGGCAACGGCGTCTCGACCTCGCCCAGCACCGCCGGTCCGGCGCAGCAGGGCGACGCGTTTCCCTTCGTCTCGATCGGCGACAACGTCGCCGCGCAGCGCCGACTCGTCGGCGACGCGTTCGGGATCGAGCGGCTGGCGCTGGTCGCGGGCTTCTCGATGGGCGCGATCCAGGCGTACTACTGGGCCTGCGCGTTTCCGGCGAGCGTTGCGCGCGTGGCGGCGATTTGCGGCGCGGCCAAGACCGCCCACCACACGGCGGTCTTCCTCGACGGCATGGAACGGTTGATGCGCCTGCCCATTCCCGACGCCGACATGAAGGAGACGCTGGGGCGCTGCTGGGCGCCGTGGGGCCTCTCGCAGACGTTCTGGCGCGAGGAGCGCTGGGCGGCGCTGGGCGCATCGTCGCGCGCCGAGGCGGTGAGCAACTACGCGGCCCGCTTCGGCGCGCGCGACCGCTACGACATGCTGGCGATGCTGCGCGCCTGGCGCGCGGCGGACGTCGGAACGCTGGCGCCGTACGGCGGCGACACGAACGCGGCGCTCGCTGCGGTCCAAGCGCGCGCGCTGGTGATGCCGAGCCGCACCGACTGCTATTTTCCGCCCGAGGACAGCGCGCGCGAAGTCGCCGCCATGCGTCACGCGGAGCTTGCGGTGATCGAGAGCGTGTTCGGCCATGCCGCCGGCGCGAATCTCGATCCGGCCGACGGCGCGTTCGTCGACCGCAAGCTGGCCGAGCTTCTGGCGCATCCGGACTGATCGCGGGGCATCGTACCCGCGACCGATCGCCGCGCGGGCGCCGCTAGGCGGGCAGGACCGCATCCGGCCGAACCGACAATGCGGTTTTCACCATGAAAGCCGCTCGTCTGGTCGCCTTTCGCGAACCGCTCGCCGTCGAAGACGTGCCGACCCCCTCGCCGCAGGGCGACGAGGCGCTGGTGCGGCTGACCGCGGTCGGCATCTGCCGCAGCGACTGGCACCGCTGGAACGGCGACCTGGGCTGGGTCGGGGTCAAGCCGCGCCTGCCGATGACGCTCGGGCACGAGATCGGCGGCACGATCGAGGCCGTCGGCGAGGACGTGCGCGCGGTGCGGCCGGGGCAGCGCGTCACGGTGCCGTTCCTGCAGTCGTGCGGGCGGTGCGACAACTGCATCGGCGGGCGCGACAACCTGTGCCTGCGCGGCCAGTTCGCAGGCTTCAACCGCGACGGCGGCTTCGCCGAGTACGTGCTGGTGCGCAACGCCGACTTGAACTGCGTGCCGCTGCCCGACACGATCTCCGACGAGGTCGCGGCGGCGCTGGGCTGCCGCTTCACCACCGGCTACCACGCCATCGCGCACCGCGCGCAGGTCCGCGCCGGCGACTGGATCGCGATCTTCGGCGCGGGCGGGGTCGGGCTCTCGGCGATCCAGACCGCGGCCGCGCTCGGCGCGCGCGCCATCGCGGTCGATATTGACGCCGCCAAGCTCGCGCTGGCCGAGCGCGCGGGGGCGGTCGGCGACCGTGCGAGCGGGCGACGAAAGCGGCGGGCCGGTCCCGCAGCGCATCCGCGAGCTCAGCGGCGGCGGCGTCACGCGCAGCGTCGACGCGATCGCCAGCGCCGCCACCACCCAGCAGGCGATCGCGTCGCTGCGGCCGGGCGGGCGGCACGTCCAAGTCGGCCTGACCTCGGCCGAGGACAAAGGGCAGATCGCGATCCCGGCCGACCTGCTGGTGAACACCGAGCTCGAGATCGTCGGCTCGGCCTCCAACCCGCACGGCAGCTACGGCGAGATCTTCGCTCTCATCGCGCAGGGCAAGCTCGACCCGGCTTCGCTGATCGCCCGCCGCGTCGGTTTGACGACGTCACCGGCGTGCTGCGCGACTTCGATACCTTCGCGACCCACGGCCTGGACGTCGTCACGTCGTTCGCCTAGCAACGGTCACGCGTCGGCGGCGGCTTCGCGCGCGCCGGCGTGTGTCGGCGCCTGCCCGAGCGGCAACGCGCCGTCGATGAAATTCAGCGCGGGCGAAGCCATCATGGTGGTGACGATCGTCATCACGACCATCATCGCGTAGAGGGTGGGCGTGATGACGTCGTGCTGCAAGCCGATGGTGAGGATCACCAGCTGCACCAGGCCGCGCGCGTTCATCAGCGCGCCGATGGCCAGCGAATCGCGCGTCGAGCGGCCGGTCAGCTTGGCCGCCACCGTGCAGACGACGCCCTTGCTCGTGCAGGCCACCACGACGATCAGCGCGGTCAGCAGCAGCAGGCCGCCGTCGGCGAGCAGGTCGAGCCGCGCGTTGAGGCCGCTGACCGTGAAGTAGAGCGGCATCAGGAAGGCCAGCACGAACGGGCGCAGCCGTTCCTCGGCGGTGTGCAGGGCGGGGATGCGCGGCATGGCCGCGCCCATCACGAACGTGCCGAACGCCGCGTCGATGCCGACGAACTCGGTCGACCAGGCGCCGGCGAACAGCGCCGCCAGCACCACCACTTCGGCCCAGCCCGGCGGGGCCACCGCGTCGAGGCGGCTGAACAGCCAGCGCACCAGCGGCCGCACGACCATCACCACGATGCCGACGTAGAAGATCGCGCCGAACAGCGTCGTCGCCGCGGTCGCGTAGTTGCCCGCCATCGCGGCCAGCACGAGCGCCAGCAGCGTCCAGGCGGTGAAGTCGCTGAAGCAGCCGCAGACCAGGCACAGGTTCGCCACGTCGGTGCCGAGCAGGCCGCGCTCGCTGATGATCACCGCCATGACCGGGAACGCCGTCACCGCCAGCGCCGCGGCGAAGAACACCACCCCGGCCCAGGGATGCGCGAGCGGCGGAAACAGGCGCGTGTCGTGCACCAGCACCGTGCCCAGCAGCGCGCCGACGGCCAGCGGCAGCACGACCCCGCCGGCCCCCACCGCCGCCGCGCCGCGCAGGTTGCGCCGCACGAAGCCGAAGTCGATCTCCAAGCCCAAGCCGAACATGAAGATCGCCACCCCGACCTGGCCCAGGCCGCGCAGCGCGGGCAGCGCGGCGGGCGGGAAGAGCGCGGCCTGCCAGGCCGGCAGCACCAGCCCCAGCAGCGACGGCCCGAGCAGCACGCCGGCGATCATCTGCGCCACGACCGAGGGCTGCTGGAAGCGCACCAGCGCGCGGCCGGCGAGCAGCGAGACGCCCAGGATGACCGCGATCTGGAGGAAGAGCAGACCCGGCGTGACCGCCGGGCTCAAACCTCGACCGTCACCGCGGCTTCGCGCGCCGCCGGCTCGAGCGGTGCGCTGACCCGCCGCACGGCGGGGCCGAGCGGGAGCGGGCCGTAGATCCAGCGCAGCGCGGGCGACGCGGCGATGGTGGTGACGATCGTCATGACGACCATCATCGCGTAGAGCGTGGGCGTGATCACGCCGTGCTGCAAGCCGATCGAGAGGATGACCAGCTCGACCAGCCCGCGCGCGTTCATCAGCGCCCCGACGGCCAGCGCCTGCTGCGTGGTGCGCCCGGTCAGCTTCGCGGCAGCCGCGCAGACGACGCCCTTGCTGGTGCAGGCCACGAACACGATCAGCAGCGTCAGAAAGATCAGGTTGCCGTTGTTGAGCAGGTTGACCCGCGTGTTGAGCCCGCTCGACGTGAAGTACAGCGGCAGCAGAAACGCGACGACGAACGGGCGCAGCCGCTCCTGCGCCGAGCCCAGCGCCGCGATGCGCGGCATGGCGGCGCCCATCACGAAGGTGCCGAACGCGGCGTGGATGCCGATCAGCTCGGTCGACCAGGCCCCGGCGAACATCACCGTCATCAGCACGACGTCACGCCAGCCGCCGGCGTGCTCGCTGCCCTCCAAGCGGCTGAACACGCGGGTCAGCAGCGGCCGCACCAGCAGCACCACGACCGCGACGTAGACGGCCGCGCCGGCCAGCGTGATCGACGCGGCCGCCATGTTGCCGACCAGCGCGGCGAGCACGAGCGCCAGCAGCGACCAGGCCGCGAAGTCGCTGAAGCAGCCGCAGACCAGGCACAGGTCGGCGACCGCGGTGCCCAGCAGCCCGCGCTCGGTGATGATCGCGGCCATCACCGGGAAGGCCGTCACCGCGATCGCGGCGGCGAAGAACACGACCGCGATCCAGGGGTGCGCGAGGGGCGGAAACAAGCGCGTGTCGTGGACCAGGAACGCGCCCAGCAGCGCGCCGATCGCGAGCGGAAAAACGACCCCGCCAAAACCCACCGCCGCCGCGCTGCGCAGGTTGCGCTTGACGAAGGCGAAGTCGATCTCGAAGCCGACCCCGAACATGTAGATCGCCACGCCGACCTGGCCCAAGCCGTTGAGCACCGGGATCGAGGCGCGCGGGAAGAGCGCGCCCTGCCAGTCCGGCAGCAGCAAGCCGAACAGCGACGGGCCGAGCATCACCCCGGCGATCATCTGCGCGACCACCGCGGGCTGCTGCGCCCGCGCGAGCAATCGCCCGACGCCGATGGCCACGCCCAGGATCACCGCGATCTGGAGGAAGAGCAGCCCCGGCGGAAGCGACGCGGCGGCGGCCGCGGCGTGCGTCATCGGACGGCGCGCTCCCCGTCACGCGCCGTTGCGGCGGCAAGAATCGACCACTCGATACCCGTCACAGTACACCCTGCTCCAGCATCTCGTTCGTTGCAGACCGTTACCATAGCGGAAACGATCACGTCAGGAACCAGCCGAGCGAAGTTCCCCGGCCGCGAGCGGCCATCCTTGCCTCGATCTGTGCGTATCGTCACCGCCCCGCGCGGCGCGCGCAGCGCGCGCGGCGGCGAAACGCGCGCTAGCCGGCGCCCTCGGGCGCGGGGAGCGGAGCGCGCGCCAGGCGCACCGCTGCGAACGCTGCCAGCAGGGCCGCCAGCGCGATCGTGAAGGCGACCAGCGAGAGCGCCGCGGCGGACGACGCGGGCGAGCCGGGTTCGGCGGTCCCCAGGTAGAGGCTGCCCAGCGCCGCCACGCCGACCACTTCGGCCAGCATCGTCGCGGTGGTCACCAGGCCGCTCAGCGCCGGCCCGTTGCGCTCGCGCACGCGCAGCACCATCTGGTTGACCAGCGGTCCGAAGCCCGCCCCGTGCCCGGCGCCGGCGAGCGCCAGCAGCGGCAGCGCGGCCCAGGGCGTCCAGCCCGAACGGACGCTCAGGCCGAACAGCACGTCGGCGAGCGCCAAGGCGATCAGCGCGATGCTGGGCGTCCAGCGCTGGGCGCGCTCGGGCAAACGCGCCCAGTTGAGGTTGACCAGCGCGAAGCCCAGCGCGTAGGCGCAGAACGTCAGGCCGGCGGCGAGCACCCCGAACCCCAGCCCCGACTGCAGATGGAGCGTGACGACGAACAGGAAGCCGCCGTACTGCCCCATCAGCACGAACACCACCGCCAGGCCGGGCTTGATGCCGCGCGGCGCGAGGACCGCGAGGTCGAGGATCGGGTTGCCGCCGCGGCGCGCGACCGCGCGCTCGATCGCGATGAAGCCGGCCAGGCCCAGCAGGCCCAGCAGCAGGGCGAGCCAGGTCCAGGCCGGCCAGCCGACCTCGTGGCCGAACATGAGCGCGAGCATGATCAGCAGCATCGGCGCGCACAGCGCGATCACGCCCGCGACGTCGAGCTGCCGGCGGCCGGCGCCGGGCGTGCGCGGAAGCACCGCGCGCGCGGCCAGCAGCAGGGCGATGCCGACCGGCACGTTGACCAGGAACGCCGGCCGCCAGCCCAGGCCGAACAGGTTCGCGCCGATGATCGCGCCGCCCAGCAGCTGCCCCGCGCTGACCCCGACCGCGAGGATGAGCGAGTAGTAGCCCAGCGCGCGCGCGCGCGCCCGGCCCTCGAAGTGGCGCTGGATCAGCGAGAGCACCTGCGGGACGAGCAGCGCCGCGCCGACGCCCTGCACGGCCCGCGCCCCGATCAGGACGCCCGTGCTCGGCGCCAGCCCGCAGACCAGCGAAGCCAGCGTGAACAGGGCGACCCCCAGCGTGAAGAGGCGGTCCGAGCCGTAGTCGTCGCCGAGCCGGGCGCCGAGCACGAGCAGCACCCCGTAGGCCAGGATGTAGCCGCCGATGACGAGCTGGAGCTGGGCGCCCGAGAGCTCGAGACTGCGGCGGATCGACGGCCCGGCCACGTTGGCGATCGAGCCGTCGATCGAGGTGATGATCTGGCCCAGCAGCAGCACGAGCAGCATGCGCGTGCGCCTAGGCGCGGACAGCTCGGCCCTCACCCAGACAAAGCTCGCTCCTGCTCCCGGCTGGGCAGGTGGCGGAGCAGACCCGGCAACTCCTGATTGGGGTGAATCCACGCCAGGCTGGTTCTCACGTCGACCACCGCTACCCCGCGATGGCCCAGCGCCCGGCGCAGGCAGGGCTCGATCTCGGCCTCGCTCGCGCAGCGCAGGCCGAGCGCGCCGTAGGCCTGGGCCGCGGCGACGAAGTCGGGGTTGACCAGCTCGGTCGCGATCGTGCGCGCGGGGTAGGCCCGCTCCTGGTGCTGGCGGATCGTGCCGAAGCTGCCGTTGTCGGCGATCACGACGACCAGCGAGAGCCCCGCCGCGACCGCGGTCGCCAGCTCCGCGCCGGTCATCTGGATCCCGCCGTCCCCGACCACCGCGACCACCGTGCGGCCGGGGAAGCGCAGCCCGGCCGCGACCGCGGCGGGCACCCCGAAGCCCATCGCGCTGGCGGCGCCGGCCAGCAGCCGGCTCGTCCCGGTGCAGCGCAGATAGCGGTGGACCCAGATCGCGAAGTTGCCCGCGTCGACGCTCACGACGGCGTCGGCGGGCAGCAGCGCACCCAGCGCGCGAACGACCGCCCCGAACACCACCCCGTCCGGCGCGCTGACGGGCCGCCAGTCGGCCTCGGCGGCTTCGAGCGCGTGCAGGCGGGCGGCCCACTCGTCGCGCTCGGCCGAGCGGCTGACCGGCACCCGGTCGCGCAGCGCCCGCAGCACGGCCTCCGGCTCGCAGGCGAAGCCTAGCGTCGGCTGATAGACGAAACCGAGCTGTTCGGGGTCGGGGTGGACGTGGACCAGCGGCTGGGCCGGCACCGGCGCCCGCAGCAGGGTGTAGTCCTTGGTCGTGACGTGATCGAGGCGGGTGCCCAAGGCGAGCACCAGGTCGGCCTGCGCCAGCAGCTCGCGCTGCGGCGGGCGGGTCGCGATCTGCAGGTGGCCGGCGTAGAGCGGGTGCTCGTTGGCGAACAGGTCCTGCCGTTTGCTCGTCACCGCGACCGGCAGGCCGTGGCGCTCGGCCACCTCGCGCAGCAGCCCGCGCCCGGCGGGACCGCCGCAGCGCGAGCCGGCGACGATCAGCGGGCGGCGCGCGCCGGCCAGCAGCCGCTCCAGCTCGGCCAGTCCCGCCGGGCCCGGCTCGAGCGCGGCCGGCGCGAACCGGCCCGGCGTCGGCGGCGGGTCGGCCACGGTCGCGAGCAGCACGTCCTCGGGGATCGCGAGCACGACCGGCCCCGGCGTGCCCGCCTCGGCCAGGCGCAGCGCACGGGCCGTCACCTCGCCGGCCTGGCGCGGGTCGTGCAGGACCAGCACGGCCTTGGCCAGGTCGGCGAAACCTTGCGCGTAGTCCATCTCCTGGAACGCCCGCCGCCCGAGCTGCGCGCTCTTGACGTGCCCGACCAGCAGCACCAGCGGGGCGGCGTCCTCCTTGGCGGAGTGGACGGCGATGCTGGCGTTGGTCGCGCCCGGCGCGCGGTTGGCCAGCACCACGCCGGCCCGCCCGGACAGCTTGGCGTCGGCCAGCGCCATGAACGCCGCCGAGCCTTCGTGGCGGCAGGTGACGACGTCGATCGCGGGCAGGTCGTAGAGCGCGTCGAGCACGCCCAGATAGCTCTCGCCCGCGACGCAGAAGACGCGGTCGATGCCGTGCGCCGCGAGCGCCGCCGCGAGCGCGGCGGACGCCGTCATCGCGGCGCGGCTGAACGCGGAGGCTGGTAGGCCGCCGTCGCGAGCGCGGGCGGGTAGACGATCGCGGCCTCCTCGAACGTCTGGCCGACCTGCTGGTACTGCAGAAGCTGGACCGGGGGCGGGCTGTGGTGCCAGTGCTCGGCTCCGCGCTCGAACGCGACCGGCCCGCGCCAGGTGTCGAAGGGCTTGGCTTCGAGCGCGGTGAGGATCGCCTCGCGCTCGGCCGAGCCGGCGTGCGCGATCGCCTGCGCGACGATCGTCACGTCGGTGAACGCGTTGAGGATCGGGTCGGGCGGGAAGGCGCCGTACTCCGCTCGGTAGCGGTCGATCAGCCAGCGCCCGTACCGGGTCAAACCGGGCCAGGTCGAGCGGAACTCGAGCGCCGGCCAGACGATGCCCTCGCCCGCGTCGCCGGTCGCTTGCCAGAACGCGTCCGAGGCGTTGGGGAACGAGAACGAGAGCATCATCGGGATGCGCGGGCGCAGCCCCAGCTCGGCCGCTTCGCGCATGATGTCGACCGCGGTCGGCTTGGCCATCACGCCCAGGTTGACGATCCAGTCCGGCTCGAAGGCCGCGATCTTCTCCAGCTCCGGGCGGAAGTTCCGGGTCGTGAGCTGCGGGTAGTCCAGGCGCAGCATCTCCATGCCGTGCGCGCGCCCGGCGGCTTGCACCGCGTCGGAGAGCATCGCGCCGAAGACCGTGTCGGGCGCGAGCGCGGCGACCCGGCGCGCGCCCTGCGCGGCGATGAAGTCCATCATCAGCGGCACCCGGTCGGCGATCGAGAAGTACGAGCGGAACACCGTGCGGTTGTGCTGCGCGGTGATCGCGTCGTGCCCGTTCTCGACGAAGATCGGCACGCCGAACTTCTCCGCCACCTCGACCGCCCAGGGCGTGGTGCGCAGGTGCCACTGCCCGATCACCGCCGCTACGTTGTCGAAGACGGCGAGCTTGGCCATCGCGCCGACCGCGGAGCGCCCCATGCCCTCCGCGGCGGCGTCGGCCTGATCGTCCTGGAGCACGAACTCGAACTGCCGCCCCGCCGCCAAATCGAACTCGCGCACGTATTCCGCGCCCAGCACCGCGCCGCGCGCCATCAGCTCGCCCGCGACCGGGAAGCCGGGCTCGCTCAGCGGCGTGAGGATGCCGATCCGCACCCGCCGCTCGGGCGGAACCGCTTCGGCGGCGCGGTTGGCCGCGTCGATCAGCCGCTGCGCGCGGCCGGCGTACGTGTCGAGCTCTGTCACCGGCAATGTCGTGTCCTTCATATGCGGAGGTTAGGGTGCGTATTCGCGCCGGTCGCCGGCGAAGCGCTCGGCCAGCGCGCGCGAGTCCAAGCCGAACTGCTCGGCCGAGTAGCGGTGCTCGCCGTGCTGCTTGAGCGTGTTCTCGTCGATCAGGCGGCGCATGCCGCGCTCCGCCTCGGCGGTGAGCGGCACGCCGATGAAGTCGCAGATGCGGGCCATCGTCGCCATCGTGTCGCGGGTCAGGTCGGCGTACTCGACGTCGAGCACCGGCTTGTCCGCCAGCACCGTGCGGCGCGCGTGCGCCACCCGGTCCAGGGCCTTGTCGACTTGCGCGAGCCAGAAGCGCCCGATCTCGTCGCGGTTGACCCGCTCGCTGCGCGCCGCGCGCAATTCCGCCGACAGGCTGCACGTCGAGGGGATCGTGACCGCAGGGGTGCGGTGCAGAAAGATGAAGTGCGCCTCGGGGTAGGTGTCGACCAGCGGCTCCAGGCTCCAGACGTGGAACGGGCACTTCATCACCGGCACCTCGCCCGGGCTGCGCCACAGGATGTTGCGCAGCTGCAGCTTGTGGTACTCGTAGGCCGAGTGCAGGTCTTGCCGCTCGAGCCAGTCCACGTAGCTGGGCACGTAGTGGCGCATCCAGTGCACGCGGCTGCGGAACGCGTTGCTGAACAGCCGCAGGCACTCGTCGGGGCGGAAGGCGTCCATCGGGTGGATCGCCGGCAGCTGCGGCGCGTGCAGGTAGTAGTCTTCGACGTAGGCCAGCGCGTCGCGCTGCGCCCGTTCGGACGAACCGGCCGGCGACATCAGCTCCCACAGGCTGGGCGAGCGCAGCCCGGGGTGCTCGGCGAACAGGTTCTGCGCGAAGGTGCTGCCGGTGCGCAGCAGCCCGATGATGAACACCGGCCGGCCGACGGACATGGTCGCGATCTCGGGGTGCTCCGCGACGTTGCGGCGCACGCGCTCCTGCACGTGCAGCGCGCCGACCAGCCAGCCGTGGATGGTCTGGCGCCCGGTCGGGCTGAGCTCGGCTTCGTTCTCGAACGCGTCGGCCAGCACGCGCAGACCGTCGAGGAAGATGAAATCCGCCGCGTCGGGCGGGAGACCGCGTCGCGCTTCCTCGACGATCGCGTCGACGTTGAACAGATCCTGGGCCGAGACCGGCATCACGCCACCTCCGACGGAGCGTCGCACGGAACGAGGCCGCGCAACGCTCGGCCCGCTCGAAACGCGCTCAAGTTCATCACGAAGAGCCGCGCGATCTCCTGCTCTTCTTGCGGAAAACGGTACGCGCCGTGCGGCGTGAGCCAGAGGTTCGGCACCTCCCACAGCGGGCTGTCGGGCGGGAGCGGCTCCTGCGCGTGCACGTCGAGCAGCGCCCCGCGCAGGCGCCCCGCGCGCAGCGCCGCGACCAGCGCGTCGACGTCGAGCGTCGCCGCCCGGCCGACGTTGACGAGCGTCGCGCTCGGACGCAGCGCGCCGATCGCGCGCGCGTCGAACAGCCCTGCCGTGTCGCTCGTGGCGGGCAAGGCCAGCACGACGTGGTCCGCGTCGGCCAAAGCCTCGTGCAGCCGTTCCGCCGGCAGCACGCGCTCCGCCGGCGGCGCGGGCCGCCCGCTCCGCGTGACCGCGGTGACCGCCACGTCGAAGGCCGCCGCGCGGCGGGCGATCTCGCTCCCGATCCGGCCCAGCCCGACCACCGCCAGGCGCGAACCGGCCAGCAGGCGCGCGTCGGGCAGCCGCCAGACCCGGGCCCGCTGCTGGTCGACCAGCCGAACCGCGTCCTTGGCCAGCGCCATCACGCCCATCCAGGCGAACTCGGCCACCGCGCGGACCGGCACCTCGGCCGAGTTGGTGACGATCAGGCCGGGGCGCGGCTCGCCCGCCGCGACGTGGTCCGAGCCGCTCCCGGTCAGGTGCAGCCAGCGCAGCCGCGCGCAGCGGCCCAGCAGGCCGGGTGGAAACGTGTTCGCGATCAGGACGTCGATCCGGTCGCGCTCGGGCGGGTCGTGCGCGACGTCCGCCACCACGCGCACGCCGACGTCGGGGTGCGCGGCTTCGATCGCGCGCGCCAGCGCCGCCCCGAGCGTGCGGTGGTAGATGCAGACGTTCACCGGCGAGCTAGCCGCTCGCGGCGCCGGCGAGCGCGCGCCGCTCGACCTTTTCCGCGGCCAGCTCGTCGGCGGCCTCGCGCAGCAGCCGCCCGTCCCGGCGGGCGCGCGCGAGCAGCGCGTTGACGCTGGTTTCGATCCGCCCGGCGATCTCGTGATAGAGCCAGGCCACCAGGCGCGCGGTGTCCAGGCCGCGCGGGTTGGCGCCGGTCAGCAGCAGCGCGCTGACCGCCGCGCCGCCGGGGTTCACGACGATGTCGGGCAGCACCGGCACGCCGCGCGCGGCGAGCCGCTGGTGGGCGTCCAGCGAACAGCCCACGTTGGCGCCTTCGACCACCAGCGCGGCCCGCACGCGCTCGACGTTGGCCGCGGTCACGGCGTGGCCGCCGGCGGCCAGCACCAGCACCTCGGCATCGACGTCGAGCCAGGCCTCGGGTCCGGCGAGCTGCCGCACCGAGTCGGGCAGCGCGCCGCGATCGACCGTTCCCGAGGGGTCGGTGCAGGCGTGCAGCGCCGCGACCGGGAGCCCGTTGGGGTCGGCCAGCGTGCCCAACCGGTCGGCGACCGCGACGATGCTGTAGCCGCGCCGCTCCAGGCCCTTGGCCACCGCGTAGCCGACCGAGCCGAAGCCCTGGATCGCGACCCGCTTGCGGCCGCCGCCCAGCCCGAGCGTCTCGACCGCGGCGAAGATGCCGTGGCAGACGCCGAAGCCGGTCACGTCGTCGCAGTGGTGCCACAGCTCGTCCCAGCCGCAGGGCAGCTCGAGGCCGGGCTGCGCGGTCACGTCGTAGCCGGCCGCATCGAGGATGACGTCGCGGTCGCGGTGCGAGACGCCCTGGTCGGAACCCAGGTACACGCCGCCGCGCAGCAGCGGGGCGACGCTGGTCCCGAACGCGCGCAGCTGCCGGTCCCGTTCCGGCCCCAGCGGCAAATTGGATACGATACCGCCCTTCGCGCCGCCCATCGGGATGTCGACCAGCGCCAGCTTGAGCGTCATCCGCGCCGCCAGCTCGGCCACTTCTTCCACCGTCACCCCGGGCGTCATGCGGATACCGCCCATCGCGCGCCCGCCGACCATGCTGTCGACCACGACGAAACCCTCGACGCCGCTCGCGCCCGGGCCGCTACATTCTGAAGAAACGCAGAATCGAGCCACGCTATTTTGCTCCTGCCAAGTTCGCGCTTGCGCGCGCGGTGATCGTCGCCTCCAGGCGCCGCCGGAACGGCACCATCGAGAACGATAGCGAAGTCCGCGTTCAGCTCGCTGTCATGATCGTGCGCGGCGGCCCGGCGCGGCGCGCGCTCAGCGTGCGCCGCAGCTCGCTGGGCGTGACGCCCAGGGCGCGGCGAAAGTTCGCCGTGAAGTGGCTGTGGCTGGTGAAGCCCAAGTCCAGCGCCAGCCGCAGCAGATCGGCTTCGCCGCGTGCCAGCCGCTCGATCGCGGCGGCGAAGCGGAGCCGTTCCTGATAGCGCCGCAGCGAGGTTCCCAGCTCGGTGCGGAACAGCCGCGCCAGGTGAAAGGGCGAGCACTGCGTGGCGCGAGCGATGTCGGCCAGCGTCAGCGGTTGGTCGAAGTTGGCGGCTAGATACGTCGTGGCGCGTTCGACGTAGCGCGAGCGGGCGGCTTGCGCCGCCGGATGGTACCTGGTCGGACATCGGTCGGTGTGGCGGTACAGCCAGACGCGGTATTGCGGCCGGCCGGGGGCGGTCGGCGCGTCGACGACGATCCACGCCCCGCCGCTCGCGCACGGCGCCGAGCAGCGGAGGTCGACCACGCGCAGCCGGGCGCTCTCGAACAGCGTGACGGCGCGCGCCGAGGCGCCGTCACGTCCCGGCACGGGACATCGGTCGTCTAGAAACACCCTATCCTCCAGGAGAAACCGGAGAGCTAAAATCGCTTCCGCGGTCGGCGTCGGCCCTCCTGTGCTCGTTATCGTGCGCCTGCTCACGCCGAGCGGAGCGCGGTGCGCACGATTCCGACAGCAACCGCGCCAGGTAACGCTGGCGTCGGCATGGTAGCGTAAGGGCCGCTCACCATCCGCCGCGACGCGCGGTTGTATCCACTGCGAAAGACGAGCCTGCGTGACGGGTCCACAAGCCGATCTCGACATCCTGGAGCATGCCGCCATCGCCATCCTGCGCGAGGCGTATGCCACGCTGCGCCCGCTGGCCATGTTGTGGTCGATGGGCAAGGACAGCACCGCGCTGCTGTGGCTGGTGCGCAAGGCCTTCTTCGGCGAGGTGCCGTTCCCGCTGGTCCAGCTCGACACCGAGCTCGAGCTGGACGAGGTGTATGCCTTCCGCGACCAGCTCGCGCGCGACTGGAAGCTCGACCTGCGGGTCGAGCTGTGCCCGCCCGAGGACCAGATGGATCCCGACCCTGCCGCCCGCCACCCGCGCCGCCGCGCGCAAGACCGAGGGGCTCAAGAACTACCTGGCGCGCGACAACCCGCAGGGCGTGATCGTCGGCATCCGGCGCGACGAGCAGTCGACCCGGGCCAAGGAGCGCATCTTCAGCCCGCGCTCGGTGAGCGGCACCTGGGACGTGCGCGCCCAGCCGCCCGAGCTGTGGGGCTACTACGCGACCGACGTGCCGCACGGCGCGCACGTGCGCGTCCACCCGCTCCTGCACTGGACCGAGGTCGACATCTGGCGCTACACGCAGCGCGAGAACATTCCCTACGTCGACCTGTACCTGGCGCGCGACGGCATGCGCTACCGGTCGCTGGGCGAGAAGAACATCACCGTGCCGATCAAGAGCGACGCCGCGACGGTCGACGCGATCATCGCCGAGCTGATCGCGACCCGCGAGCCCGAGCGCGCCGGGCGCGTGATGGACAACGAGAGCGAAGACTCCTTCGAGCGCCTGCGCACCGCGGGTTACATGTAGCGATGGATTTGCAGACGCAGACGCAACCCGCCGCCGCGCGCGCCGAAACCTCCGTCGCCGACGACCAGGTCGCGCGCATCGTCGTGGCCGGCCACGTCGACCACGGCAAGTCGACCCTGATCGGCCGGCTGCTGTACGACCTGGGCCTGCTGCACGCCTCGAAGATCGAGGACGTGCTGGCCAGCAGCGCGCGCCGCGGCGTGACGCCCGAGTGGTCCTACGTGCTCGACTCGCTGCAGGAAGAGCGCGACCAGGCGATCACGATCGACACGACGCGCCTGTGGTTCGCCCACAACGGCCGGCGCTACATGATCATCGACGCGCCCGGCCACCGCCAGTTCCTGGCCAACATGCTCGTCCGGCGCGAGCGAAGCCGACGCCGCGGTGCTGGTCGTCGACGCGCAGGCCGGGATCGGCGAGCAGACCCTGCGCCACGCCTACCTGCTGGCGTTCCTGGGCATCAAGCACGTCATCGTCGCGATGAACAAGATCGACTTGCTCGACGAGCCGGAGCGGCGCGTCGCGGAGCTCGAGCGCGAGCTGCGCACGGCGCTCGGCGTCGCCGCCGGCGGCGGTCGTGCCGGTCAGCGCGGCCTTCGGCACCAACGTCTCGACCCGCTCCGAGACGACGCCCTGGTACGACGGCCCGACCATCGTCGGCGCGATCGACGCGATCCGGCGCGTGCCCGCGCCGGTCGAGCGCCGCTTCCGGCTGCCGGTGCAGGACGTGTACCGGCGCGACGGCACGCGCATCGCGGTCGGCACGCTGGCCAGCGGCCGGCTCGCCGCGGGCAGCGAGATCCTCATGCTGCCGGCCGGGGTGCGGGTCAGCGCGGAGCGCCTCGTGCGCTGGCCCGAAGGCGACGTCGAGACGCGCGGCCGCGGGCGAGACGATCGGCGTCGTGCTCGACGGCGACCGTTTCGTCGGGCGGGGCGACACCTTCGTGCTCCCGCACGAGGCGCCCGTCGTCGCGCGCGATCTCGCGCTCGAGACGTTCTGGCTCGACCACGACGGCCCGTCGGCGGGCGAGCGGCTGCGCCTCAAGCGCGGCACGCAGGACGTGCCGGTGGTCGTCGACGGCACCCCGAGCATCTACGAGATCGACGCCGCGCGCGAAGCCTATTCGAGCGAAGCGGCGCAGCACAACATCGTGCGCTTGAAGGTGCGCGCGACGACGCCGGTCGTGTTCGACCGGCGCGACGACGACCCGCACGGCGCGCGCAGCGTGCTGCTGCGCGGCGACCGCGTCGTGGCGATCGGCTTCACCACCGACGCGCGTCGCGGCCAGCGCCGCGCCGGCCCGCGCCGACGCGGGCGCCGTGACGCTGCCCGAGCGCGAGCGGCGCAACCACCACCGGGCGGCCGTGATCTGGCTGACCGGGCTCTCGGGCGCGGGCAAGTCGACCTTGGCGCGCGGCGTGGTGCGGCGCCTGTTCGACCGCGGCTTCTCGGTCGCGACGGTCGATGGCGACCAGCTGCGCTGGTCGCTCAACACCGACCTCGGCTTCACCGAGGCCGACCGGGCCGAGAACGTGCGGCGCAGCGCGGCCGTGGCGGGGGTGATGGCCGAAGCCGGGCACATCGTGCTCGTCTCGGTGATCGCGCCGTTCGCCGACGCGCGCGCGGCGGTGCGCGCGAGCGCGCGCCACCCGTTCTACGAGGTGTTCGTCAACGCGCCGCTCGCGGTGTGCGAGGAGCGCGATCCCAAGGGCCTGTACCGCAAGGCGCGCAGCGGCGAGATCACCTCGTTCACCGGGATCGACTCGCCCTACGAGGCGCCCGAGGCGCCCGACCTCGAGATCCGCACCGACAGCGGCAGCATCGAGGACGGCATCGCCAAGCTGATCGCGTTCGTCGAAGAGCGCACCGCACCTGGCCGGCGGCGACGCCTGACGCCGTTGCTCGACGACGTCCTCGCGCTCGCGCGCCGGGCCGGCGACGCGATCCTCGCGGTCGTCGCCGCGCGCGCGCAGGCCACCACGTTCAAGGCCGACGACTCGCCGGTGACCGCGGCCGACCTGGCCGCCGACCGCGTCATCGCGGCCGGTCTGGCCGCGCTCGATCCCGCCACCCCGGTCGTCTCGGAAGAGCAGGAGCGCGTGCGCGACGGCACGCTCGGCGCGCTTCTGGCTGGTCGACCCGCTCGACGGCACGCGCGAGTTCGTGCGCGGCGGCGACGACTACACGGTGAACATCGCGCTGGTCGAGGACGGCGTGCCGGTGCTGGGCGTCGTGCACGCGCCGGCGACCGGCGTCAGCTACGCCGCGGCGCGCGGCGCCGGCGCGACGCGCCTGGACGCTGGCGGCGCGCGGCGCATCGGCGTGCGCCGCGCGCCGCGACGAGCTGGCGGTGGTGGCGAGCCGCTCGCACGGCGGCGAAGCGTTGCCGGCATTCCTGGCCGCGCTGCCGCCGCACCGCGTGGTCTCCATCGGCAGCTCGCTCAAGATCTGCCTGGTCGCGGACGGCAGCGCCGATCTCTACCCGCGGCTGGGCTCGACCTCGTGGTGGGACACCGCGGCCGCGCACGCCGTGGCGCTCGCAGCCGGCGCGGAGATCGTGACGCTGGACGGCGCGCCGCTGCGCTACGCCGGGCCGTCGATCCTCAACCCGTGGTTCGTGTGCTCGGCCGTCCCGCGCGCGAGCGCTGGGCCGCCGCCGCGGCAGCCGTCGCTGGCGCGCCCCGGTAGCCGTAGCTCACGCCGTGCTCGCTGCCGCGCGCAGCGCGTCGATCTGCTGGCCGAGCCGGCGCACGGTCAAGTCGTCGAACAGCACTTCGACCGGCACGTCGACCGCGAACGCCTCGGACACGCGGTTGAGCAGCCGAATCGCCAGCACCGAGTGCCCGCCCAAGTCGTAGAAGTCGTCGTCCAGGCCCACGCGGTCGGTCCGCAGCAGCGTCGCCCACAGGGTGGACAGCCGCGCTTGCGTCTCGCTGCGCAGGCTCGAGCTCGGCTTCACCGGCGCGAGCGGCCGCGGGCGGTGCGGCCGGTGCGGCCGGCTCGCGCACGAACTCGCCCCGCACGCTCGGCGCCGTCCCGCCCGTCAGGTGCGACACGCGGCGCTGCGGGTCGCGCGCGATCTCGGCCAGCAGCGCGAGCAGTTCATCCACCCAGCGGGCAACCGTCGCCGGTTCGAACAGGTCGAGCGCGTACTCGGCGCGCACGCGCAGCGCGGGGCCGTCCTTCTCGACGATCAGGGTCAGCTCGACCGCGGTGCCGCCGGTCCACGGGCGGGGCTGGTACAGCGCTTCCAAAGCGTCCCAGCCGGCGCCCGCGAACTCGAACGTGCGGTAGTTCAGGACCGTCTGGTAGAGCGGGTGGCGTCCCGCCTCGCGCACCGGCCGCACGCCCTCGACCAGCTGGTCGAACGGCACGTCCTGGTGCGCGTACGCTTCCCGCGCGTGCGCGCCGACCGCGCGCAGCACGTCGACGAAACACGGGTTGCCCGTGAGGTCGGCCCGCAGCGGCAGCGTGTTGACGAAGAACCCGAGCACGCCGTGCGTGCGCGGGTCCGAGCGGCCGCTCACCGCGACCCCGACGACCGTGTCGGCCCGGCCGCTCAAACGGGTCAGCAGCACGTGGTAGGCGCTCAGCAGAACGGTGAAGAGCGTCGTTCCCTCCCGTGCGGCGAGCGCGCGCAGCGCACCGGCCAGCCCGGCCGGAACCGCGAAGTCGAGGTGCGCGCCGCGCTGGCTCGGGCGCGCCGGACGGGGATGGTCGGTCGGGAGCGCGAGCGCGCGCGCACCGGCCAGCCGGCCGCGCCAGTATTCGACCTGCCGCTCGAGCGCGGCGCCGCGCAACGCCTCACGCTGTGCGAGCGCGTGCTCGATAAACGTCAGGCCGGGTGGCGGCGGCACGGCTGTGGCGCCCGCGCGGCACGCGTTGTAGCGCAGGCTGAGCTCGCGCACGAGCGTGTTGTTCGAAACGCCGTCGGTGATGATGTGGTGCAGCGCGACGAGCAGCACGTGCTCGCGCTCGCCCAGCCGGTAGAGCACGGCGCGCAGCAGCGGCCCGCGCGCGAGATCGAACGGGACGCGAACGGCGCGCGCCAGCGCGTCGGCCAAGCGTTGCTCGCGCTGATCCGCACCGGCCGCGCGCAGGTCGACCAGCGCCAGCGGCAGCGACGCGCTCGGGTCGACGATTTGCTGGGGCCCGCCGCCGCCGTCGACGAAGCGAGTGCGCAGGATCGCGTGCCGCTCGACCAGCCCGTCGAGCGCCCGGCGCAGCGCGCCGGTATCGAGCTCGCCCCGCAGCCGGACCGCAAGCGGCACGGTGGACGCGGCATCGTGCGGAGCGAGCCGGGCCAGCGCGTACAAGCCCTCCTGCGCGTACGAGAGCGGGCCGCGCCGCGGCGCGGTCGCGCTGACCGCCGTGTCAGATCCATCGTTCACCGCTATCCACCCGTACCAGCAGCTCGGCATGCGCCTGTCGCGCGAACCGTTTGGTTTCGTGAGCGAGCGCGAGGCGTCCCCCGCGCCGCGCGTGCGCCTCGTGCTCGCTCAGAAGCCGGCTGCGGCCCGCAGCTCGGCGAAGACCACCGCCAGATCCGCGTCGGTCGAGCGCGGTACCGGGCGCACCTCGAGCACCAAGCGTCCCGACCGCACGCGCAGCCGGGTCCACCACCAGACGAAGGTGACGAACCAATCCAGATCGGGGTCGTCGACCGCGTCGAGCGTGCGCGGCGGCTCGAGCAGCGCGAAACTCTCGCCGCCCCGGTTCATGAACAGCTTGAGCCGCGCTAGCGCGGCCAGGTACGCGTCGAAATCGGTCGGCGGCGGGCCGAAGCGCTCGGGCTCGTAGCCAGCGACCGAGAGCCGCACGAAGCGGCTCCAAGCCTCCATCGAGCTGCGCGGCGGCCAACCTTTGGCGCGAAAGTAGCGCTCGAACGCGCCCATCCAGCGCATGCCTTCGTCGATCGAGACCAGGTCGATGTTGTAGTGGATCGCCGCGATGTGGCCCAGATACGCGATGCTCGGGCCGTTGAGCTCCCAGTACAGCGCGTCCGCCGCCGAGGACGGGATGAGCGTATTCGTGTCGTCGCCGTCGAACGAGCCGCGCAGCGGCTCGGCGCCCACGCTCGCGGCGACCTCGTACAGTTCGGCGAAGCGCGCGCCGACCTCGGCGAACAGCGCCTCGCTGCGCGCGACGTTCTCGACCCCGGTGGTCAGCTCGAACAGGTTCCAGCCGACGTCGTACTTCAGGCAGGCCGCGCCCTTGACGATCTCGCCCACGACGCCCTCGAACTCGAGCGCCGGCGCCCAGGCGTGCCGGGCGATCATGTCGCGAACCATGCGCTGCGAGGCGGCTTTCGCGATCGGCGCCTTGGTGGCGGCGTCGACGAACAGGGTCTCGACCTCCAGCCCGAAACCGCGCTCGGCCGGCGCGGTCGTCGCGGCATCCTCGAAATAGCGGCGCAGCCGCGCGGCGACCGGGTCGCCCGCGATCACGGTCCGCCGGCGCAGAGCTGCTCCCCGGCGATCACATTTTCATGGCGGGCGTCGTCGGCGTCGTGTAGGTGGTGCCGTCGGCGAACTTGACCGACTGGATCTTGCAGCTCACCTCGTCGACGATGATGTCGCCGGGGAAGTTGACGCTGTGCGTCACCGCCCCGCTCTTGGGGAACGCGTTCGTGTCGGTCCAGACCTCGGTCCGCCCGGCCGCGCTGCCCTGCACCTGCACTGCGGTGACCGGCTTGTCCGACGCGATGGTGTACATGACGGTGAAGGTGTGCTGCACGCTGCCGCTGGTGGAGAGCTGCGTGGCGGCGGTCGCGGAGGCGGTGCTCGCGCTGGTGAGCGAACAGCCGTTCAGGAGCACCGGCCGGCGCATCGCCATCGCACCCGAGCTCGGCGCGGGCGACTGCGCAGTGGCCGGAGCGATCGTGGCCAGCGCGAGCGACGCGATCGTCGCGGAAAACAAGAGTTTCATCAGGCACCTTTGCAGCTTGGAGGCGTAGGCTCCCAATATAGCCTGCAAGCGTCGCGAGAGCACGGCCGATCGTGGGCTCGCTCGTACGCTGCCGTGCTCGTTCCGACGTGCAGAACGCGCTCAGCCGTGCGAGGGCACCGCGTCGAGGTCGATCTGCAGCTCGCTGGTGACCGGGTGGCTCTGGCACATCAGGATGAAGCCGCGCGCGATCTCGTAGTCCTCGAGCACGTAGTTGTGGTCCATGTCGACCTCGCCGCGCTTGAGCACCGCGCGGCACGTCGAGCAGACGCCGCCCTTGCACGAGTATGGCAGGTCGATGCCCTGGCGCAGGCCGGCCTCGAGCACCGTCTCGCCGCCGCGGTCGATGGAAAAGGCGCGCGTCTGACCGTCCATGGTGACCGTCGCGCTGGTGGTGCCGTGCACCACCTCGACCGCCTTGAGCCGCGCGCCGCCGCGCTGCGACCCGCCGCCGCGGCGAACAGCTCGGTCTTGACCCGGCTGGTATCGACCCCGTGCGCGGCCAGCGACGCGACGACGGCGTCGGTCATCTCCTGCGGGCCGCAGACGAAGGTCACGTCGACCGACTCGACGTCGATCAGCCGGGCGAACAGCTCGTCGCACTTCGCCCGGTCGAGGCGGCCGTGGAACAGCTCGACGTCTTGCGGCTCGCGGCTCATCACGAACAGGATCGCCAGCCGGCCGAGATAGCGGTCCTTGAGCTCGAGCAGCTCCTGGCGGAACATCACCGTCGACGACGAGCGGTTGCCGTAGACCAGCGTGAAGCGGCTCTGCGGCTCCTGCTCGAGCGTGGTCTTGACGATCGAGAGCAGCGGCGTGATCCCGCTGCCCGCCGCGAAGCCGAGGTAGTGGCGCCGGCTCTCGCGCTCGAGCGGAACGTGGAAGCGCCCGTCGGGCGGCGCGACGTCGATGACGTGGCCGGGCTGCAAGTTCTCGTGCGCCCAGCTCGAGAAGCGCCCGTCGGCGACGCGCTTGACCGCGACCCGCAGGTACGGGTCGTTCGTGCCCGAGCAGATCGAGTACGAGCGGCGCACCTCCTCGTCGCCCAGGTGCGTGCGCAGCGTGAGGTACTGCCCTTGCGTGAAGCGGAACCGCTCGCGCAGGTCCGCGGGCACGTCGAACGTGACGACGATCGCCTCGCGCGTCTCGGCCGCGACGTCCTTGATCGTCAGGGGGTAGAAGGCGCTCTTGGGGCGGGCCTCAGTGGCACTTGAAATGATCGAACGGCTCCCGACAGGCGTTGCAGCGGTAGAGCGCCTTGCAGGGCGTCGAGCCGAACCGGCTGACGAGCTGCACGTCGCCGGCCGCACAGCGCGGGCAGGCGATCGCGCGCGGCGCGGACGGCGGCGCGATGCCGTAGGCGCGGAGTTTCTCGCGACCGGCCGGCGAGATCCAGTCCGTGCTCCAGGGCGGCGCGAGCTGCATCTCCAGCTTCACCCGGGCGACGCCGCGTTCGCGCAGCGCCGCGCTCGATGTCGCGCTGGATCATCGCCGTCGCGGGACAGCCCGAGTACGTCGGCGAGATCGCGACGTGCAGCGTGCGCTCCGCCCCGTCGCCGCGCCACGCCACCTCGCGCACGATCCCCAAGTCGACCACCGACAGCACCGGGATCTCGGGATCGGGCACGTCCGCGAGCCACTCCCAGATCGTCGGCGACATCATCGGCGCGGCGAGCGCGTCGATCGCGCGGCGATCACCACGTCGCTCCCGGGACGGAGCGGCGGACGGACTGCATCTCGGCCAGCAGATAGCCGAGGTCCTCGCTGTGGCGGCCGCTCTTGCCGCCGGACGTGCATCCAGGCGTCGGCCGGCGGCACGGCAGCGTCGCCTCGGTCAGCGCGTCTTCGACCGCGGCGAGCCACGGCGCGCGCAGCGCGGCCGCGTCGCAGCCCCAGCCGGCGCGCAGCGCCGGCCTCGTCGACCGCGTCGGGGGCGAACAGCTCGCCCGTGTACGGCCAGAGCAGCGTCGACCGCGCGCTGCATGCGCGCGTTGCTCTCGGCGGTGCCGTCGCCCAAGCGGACGACCCACTCGCGGCTGCGCTCGACGTGGTACGCCACCTCGCGCGCGCCCTTGGCGGCGATCGCGGCGATGCGCTCGTCGTTCGAGCCGGCTCAGCGCGCGCAGCAGTTCCAGGTGCCAGACGTCGTAGAAGAACTGGCGCGCCATGGTGACCGCGAAGTCGTCGTTGGGCCGCTCGGCCAGCAGCACGTTGCGGAACTCGTGCGCCTGGCGGAAATACGCCAGCGCGTCTTCGTCGCGCCCGGCGCCTTCGCGCTCGGCCGCGTACGACAGCCAGAGCCGCGCCTGGCCGATCAGGTCGAGCGCGACGTTGCCGATGCGCGAGCTCTTCTTCCAGCATCGGCGCGTGGCCGATCCACGCGATCAGGCGCTGACCCAGCACGAGATCGCTGTCGCCCAGCCGCAGCAGGTACTCGACTCGCGCCTGCTCGTCGCTCACAGGTGCTTCACCCCTTCGGGTACGGTGAAGTACGTCGGCTGGCGGAACGGCTTGTCTTGCGGCGCGGCGAAGAACGCGTCGCGCTCGGACGGCGTCGGTCGAGACGATGTCGCTCGAGCGCACGATCCAGATGCTCACGCCCTCGTTGCGCCGGGTGTAGACGTCGCGCGCGTTGCGCAGCGCCATCTCCGCGTCGGGCGCGTGCAGGCTGCCGACGTGGCGGTGGTTGAGCCCGTGCGCGCTGCGCACGAACACTTCCCACAAGCGGCCAGGCGTCCTGGCGCTGGCGGCCGCGCTCACGCGGCGCTCTCGGCGCGCCGGGCGGGCGGCGTGCTTCTCGGCGTGCGCGCTCGCCGCTTCGCGCACCCAGGCGCCGTCCTCGTGCGCGCGGCGGCGGGTGGCGAGCCGGTCGCGGTTGCACGGGCCGTTGCCGCGCACCACGTCGTAGAACTCGTCCCAGTTGGGCGTGCCGAAGTCGTAGTGGCCGCGCTCCTCGTTCCAGCGCAGCTCGGGGTCGGGCATCGTCAGCCCGATCGCCTCGGCTTGCGGCACGGTCTGGTCGACGAAGCGCTGGCGCAGCTCGTCGTTGGTGAACAGCTTGATCTTCCAGCGCATCGACTGCTCGTTGTGCTTGGACTCGCCGTCGGGCGGGCCGAACATCATCACCGAGGGCCACCACCAGCGGTCGAGCGCGTCCTGCGCCATCGCCTTCTGCTCCGCGCGTGCCGGCCGCCAGCTTGACCATCACGTCGAAGCCCTGGCGCTGGTGGAAGCTCTCTTCCTTGCAGATGCGGACCATCGCGCGGGCGTACGGCCCGTAGGAGCAGCGGGTGAGCGGGACCTGGTTGATGATCGCCGCGCCGTCGACCAGCCAGCCGATCGCGCCGACGTCGGCCCAGGTCAGGGTCGGGTAGTTGAAGATGCTCGAGTACTTGGCCCGCCCGGAGTGCAGCGCGTCGACCATCTCGTCGCGGCTGGTGCCCAGGGTCTCGGCCGCGCTGTAGAGGTAGAGGCCGTGCCCGCCCTCGTCCTGACCCTTGGCCAGCAGGATCAGCTTGCGCTCCAGCGAGGGAGCGCGGGTCAGCCAGTTGCCTTCGGGCAGCATGCCGACGATCTCGGAGTGGGCGTGCTGCGAGATCTGGCGCAGCAGCGTCTTGCGGTAGGCCTCGGGCATCCAGTCGCCCGGCTCGATCGTGACCGAGCGGTCGATCTTGCTCTCGAAGACCGCTTCCTGGGGCGAGCTGCCCTCGGCGCCGTCGTCGTCGGGCTCGATGAGCTGAGTGTACATACCGTCGCGCTCCCTACCGAATGGTCAGTAGGACCAGTATACGCCGCCCGGCGCAGCCGGTCAAATCGCCCCTCGTCGTAATCGCCTACCCAGTTTTGTGTATGGGTGCGCCACCCTTCGGCCGCTTAGCCTGGATGCGATGAGGAGGGATGGCTCGATGAGAAGACTTTCCGTTCTGGCCGTGGTCCTGGGCGTGGTCGGCGCGTCCTGTTCCGGGCACGGCGGCGGCGCGCTGCCGCCGGCCGGCGTCTCCGCCGGCTCGCCGGCCATGACGCTGGGCACGCACAACACCCGCGCCAAGGCGGCCCTGGCCGCTCCGGCCGGCTGGGCGGCCACCGCCACGAGCGCGATGGCGCTCGCCAGCGCGACGGATCTGGGCCACCTCGACGGCGGCAAGCCCGTCGACGTCACGCTCGGGCTGCAGCTGCGCAACGTCGAGGGCGCCAAGGCCGCCATCGCGGCCGGCCAGCGGATGTCGCGCGACGCCTTCGTGAGCCAGTTCGCTCCCTCGGCCGACCAGGTGGCGGCGGCCGTCGGGTACCTGCGGGCCCAGGGCTTCGCCAACGTGACGGCGGCCCCGAACAACCTGCTCGTCTCCGGCCAGCGCTCCTGCGGCCACGGTCGAGAAAGCCTTCGGCACGACGCTGCACGGGTTCAGCGTGCCGGGCACGAGCGGCACGTACTACGCCAACACGGCGCCGGCGTTCGTGCCGGCGGCGCTGGGCGGCAACGTCGTCGCGGTGCTGGGCCTGACCAACGTCCCCGGCCTCAAGGCCGGCCCGGCGTCCAAGCCGTCGCTGGGCGTGACGCCCGGCGCCTTCGACGCCAACGGATCGCCCAGCCCGACCGCCTGCACGCAGAACGTCAACACGACCACCGGCATGCCGGTCTGCCCGCGCTTCTACGATCCCGCCAGCTTCGAGATCGCGTACGGCGCCGGCGCGACGCCGGCCGCGACCGGCACCGGGATCGGCATCTTCGCCGTGGGCGACCCCAGCGGCGCGATCGCCGACTTCCGCGACAACGAGACGCACTTCGGCCTGCCGCAAGTGCCGGTGAACGTGATCCACGCCGGAGCGCCGAGCGCCGACGCGACCGGCAACGGCGAGTGGACGCTCGACATGACCTACTCGCAGGGCATGGCCTACAACCTGGCGCGGATCGACCTCTACACCGCCAACTCGTTCTCGTTCAAAGACCTGACCGTGGCGATGAACACGTGGGCCGCCGACGACACCGACCCGGTCCTCAACGCCTCGATCGGCGGCTGCGAGGTCTTCCCCTACCAGTCCGGCGACATGGTCGTGGGCGACATGATCCTGGTCGAGGCGGCCGCGCAGGGCCAGACCCTGTTCGCCTCGACCGGTGACACCGGCGGCTTCTGCGGCGCGGCGGGCGTGCCGCCCAACGGCGGCGTGGGCGGCGTGCCGATGGTCGAGTACCCCGCCTCGTCGCCCTACGCGGTCGCGGTCGGCGGCACCGACCTGTTCAGCAACGTCGACGGCACGTATCTGGGCGAGCAGGCCTGGCAGTCCGGCGGCGGCGGCCTGAGCCAGTTCGAGTACTCGCCGAGCTGGGAATCGCCCGCGCAGCCCGTCGGCACCACGCCGGCCGGCTTGACCTTCCGCGGCCTGCCCGACGTCGCGTACGACGCGGCGCTCGAAACCGGCGCGCTGCTGTACCAGGGCGGCGCGCAGTACATCACCGGCGGCACGAGCCTCTCCTCGCCGATGGCGGCCGGCGTGTACGCGCGCATGCAGAGCGCGCACGGCAACGCGCTGGGCTTCGCCGCGCCGCTGCTCTACCGCGTCTACGGCCGCAGCACCGCGCAGTCGATCTCCGGCCCGCCGGTGACCCAGCTCATCGGGCCCTTCCACGACATCCTGCAAGGCACCAACGGCGACTACACCGCGCTGCCCAAATACGACTACACGACCGGGCTGGGCAGCCTCGACATCGCGCACCTCTCCTCGGCGCTTCAGTAAAGGACGATGCACATGCAACGCGTTCTCGCACTCGCTCTGGGCGCCGGTCTCCTCGCGGCGTGCTCGGGCAACGGCGGGCAGCACCTGCTGCCCGGCACCGCCGCCGCCGGCCACGGCGCGCGCACGCAGGACGTCGTCGTCGCGCCGCCCGGCTGGGCGGCGACCGCTACCCAAGGCGCGACGATCGCCAACGGCACCGACAAGGGCGCCTTGGACCCCGCGACCCCGCTGACCGTCCGCCTGGGCCTCAACCTGCACAACGAAGACCAGCTCAAGGCGCTCATCGCCGCCAAGCAGCGGATCAGCCCGGCGCAGTTCGCGGCCCAGTTCGGGCCGACCCAGAGCGAGATCGGTTCGGTCGTCTCCTACCTGCAAGGGCAGGGCTTCCACAACGTCGTGGCCCAGGGCCAGCTGGTCAGCGCGGACGGCACCGCGGCGCTGGCGGCCAAGACCTTCGGCACCGCGCTCGAGTCGTTCTCGCTGGGCGGTCAGAACGTGTACGCCAACACCAAGCCGGCGTTCGTGCCGGCCGCGCTGGGCGGCGTGGTGAGCGCGGTGCTCGGGCTCAACAACGCCGCGAAATTCACCGTCCACCCGCGCGCGACGACGCACGCCGTGTCGTGCCTGGGCACCGCGCTGCCGAACGGGCAGTGCGCGCCCAGCTTCAACGCCGCGGACGTGCAGAGCTATTACGACGTGGGCAGCACCGCGACGGGCGCGCAGACCGTCGTCGCGGTGATGGCCGAAGGCGACGTCTCGCAGGTGCTCAGCGACCTGCGCTACGCGGAGAGCAAACAAGGCCTGCCCGCGGTTCCGGCCCGCGTCATCACGGTCGGCCTGCCCAGCACCGACACCGCGGGCGTGGTCGAATGGGATCTCGACACCCAGAGCTCGACCGGCATGGCGCAGTCCGTCTCCGCGCTCTACGTCTACGCCACCACCTCGCTGACCGACTCGGACATCGCCAACGAGTACAACACCTGGGTCACGCAGGATGCCGGCGACGCTGGGCAACTCGTCGTTCGGCGAGTGCGAGTACCAGGCGTTCCTGGACGGCTCGATGCGCGTCGACGACCACCTCTTCATGGAAGCCGCGGCGCTGGGCCAGACCATGTTCGCCTCGACCGGCGACACCGGCTCGGCGTGCGCGCTCCTCCCCGACCAACGGCGTGCCGGCGTTCGGCCTGCCGATGGTCGAGTACCCCGCCGCGTCGCCGTACGTGATCGGCGTGGGCGGCACGTCGGCCATCGCCAACGCGGCCGACTCCAGCTACGCCGGCGAGGTCGCCTGGAACGCGGGCGGCGGCGGGCTGAGCCAGTTCGAGAACACCACGTCCTGGCAGCAGACCGCGCAGCTCACGCAACACCGGCCTGGCCGCGACCAACCTGCGCGGCCTGCCCGACATCGCCATGGCGGCCGACTCGGTGGCCGGCGCGTACAACATCTACGGCCCCAACATCCCCGGCGTGGGCGACTGCAGCGCGGGCTGCGCCGTCGGCGGCACCAGCGAAGCCTCGCCGCTGGCGATGGGCGCCTACGCCCGGCTGGTTTCGGCGCACGGCGGCGCCCTGGGCTACGCCGCACCGCTGCTCTACCAGAACTACGTCGCCAACCAGAACGGCGCGACCACCGTCACCGGCCCGCCGCCGACCCAAGCCCTGGGCGGCTTCCACGACGTCATCGGGGGCGCGCAACGGCGCCTACACCGCGCTCCCCGGCTACGACTACACGACCGGCCTGGGCACGCTCGACGTCAGCGTGATGAACGCGCAGATCGGGCACTGATCCCAACGCTGCGAGCGGCCGCCGGAGCGCCGCTCGTCCGAACCATGCGCGAGGCGCCGGTCGTGGAGACCGGCGCCTCGTGCGTTGTCCGATGGGGTTGGGCGCAGGGCCGGCGGGCGCGCTTGCGCGAACCGCGCCGCATGGCATTGAACATCAAGGTCGCGAACAACGGTCCGTATTAGTCAGCGGCGATTTGAGCGAGCTGCAACCTCACCGATGCCGACGGCAGCCCGCACGATCTGAGCGGCAAGAAACAGATCACCTTGTGCCGCTGCGGCGCGTCGGTCAACAAGCCGTTCTGCGACGGCACGCACTCGAAGATCGGGTTCCAAGCCGCCGAGGCGGCGGTGCAGGCCCGCCGCCAGGGCGACTAGCTACGCGTAGCGGTAGTTGGCGCAGAACAGCGTGTCGCTGCCGTTGAGCCGGACGGTGGTCGACATCGGCGTCTGGTCCGAGAACGCGCTGAACGACTGCCCGAAGTAGCCCCAGCCGATCTGCACGCCCGCGCCGCCGGGCGCGTAGCCGGTGTAGTGATAGGGCGCGTACTGCGCGTCGAGCGTGCTGTTCGCGCCGCCGGGCGCGATCTGCGCGGTCCAGACGTGGCTGCCGGCGGTGACGGTGATTCCGCCGCCGCTGGTCACGTCGATGCGGCAGTGGTCGCCGACCGCGACGCCGCTCACCGCGCTGCGTGAGCCGGTTGATCTTGGTGTCGCTGGTGTTCCACGTCCCGGCCATGCTGGGCACTTGGAGCGGGCTCGCGCCGGCGACGGGGTACTTGCCGACGACGCCGGCGATGACGCTGTCCGCCAGGAGCTGGAGCGCCGCCGCGGTCTGGGCCGCGATCGCGCGCAGCAGCGTGTCGTAGGCGTCGCTGTCGACCGGCGTGAACGCGCCGCTGAAGAAGTCGCCCGCCGGCACGGTCAGCGCGAGCGCCTGCAGGTTGGCGATCAGGAGCGCTTGCGCCGATTGCAGCGCTTGCGCGGTCAGCCGGGCCCAGGCCGCGGCGTCGAACGAGCCGGCGAAATAGCTCGCGGCGGACGATCTGGCGAAGGCCGCGACCGAGAGCTCGGTCAGCGGGGTGACGTTCACGACGCCGGCCGCGAGGGCGATCGAGTGCAGCTTGGCCGCGTACGCCGCGCCGCCGACGGTGCCGCCGCTGCTCTCGAACACGCACGGCAGAGCGCCCGCGTCGACCGCGAGCAGCGTACGCGCCCGTGCCGTCGCTGGCGGTGGTGTAGGTCTTGCCGTTGGCGCACTTGAGGGTGAGCCCGGCGCCGGCCACCGGGCGGCCTACGGCGACGTAGCCGTGCAGCGACTGGGTCGCGGGCGGTGCCGGCGAGGCCGGGGCGACCGGGATCGGCGTCACCGCCGAGGTGCCGCCGCCGCAGCCGGCGAGCGCGAGGGTGGCGGCCATGAGGGCGGCGGCGCCGGCCCCGCGCAGACGACCGAGGAGAGCTTGAGTCAACGTCCCGTTCCTTTCGAGCTGGAGGATGGGACCTACGATGACGGTCCGCTCTCAACGCACTCTCAAACGGCGCGGGCTACGACCGGCGCGGCGTGGACCTCGCCTTGCGAGCGGGCGGCTTGGCCGAGCTCTCACCGCCGGCCTCGAACAGGCTGAGGGCCTGCGGCTCGGGCTGAGCCTCCCCGCCCTCGCCGGCCTTCGCCGCGGGGCCCGCCGCCTTGCGGATCGCCGCGGGCGGGAAGCGCGTCGCCAGCATCGCCTCGAACATCTCGGCGTTGCGCGCGGCCTGGCCCTGGCGGTGGTTGTTGAAGAAGGCGAACACCTCGCGCACCTCGGGGTTGGCGGCGAGGTCGGTGACCCGCTCGGCCCACGGCGCGAGCTCCTCGGCGCGTGTAGAGGTAGTCGTAGCGGGTGACGTTGTCGCCCTTCCACCACTGCTCGTAGTTGCGCCCGTGGAAGCGCACGTAGGCGATCTCCGAGGTCGCATCGGTGCTGGGCCGGACGAGCGACTTGAACTGCGGCTCGTCGACCGCGACGAGGCCGATGCGCAGCTCGCGCAGCAGCGCCAGCGTGTCGTGCGTCTGCCACTCGCGGTGGCGGAACTCCGCCACCAGCGGCATGTCGGCCAGCGTGTCGCGCAGCGCGCGCAGGTGGCGCTCGGCCGGTTCCGACGGGCGGAACGAGGTCGGAAACTGCATCAGCGCGCAGGCGAACTTGCCGGCCTCGAGCAGCGGCGCGAGGTTGGCGCGGAACAGCCGCACGTCGTCGTGCACGGTGCCCAGCGCAGCGGCTCGGGGACGTGCGTCCCGGTGCCCGGCAGCTTGGCGCTGAAACGGAAGCCGTCCGGCGTGCGGCGCGCCCAGGACGCGACCGTGGCGGGCGCGGGCACGCCGTAGTACGACGAGTCGATCTCGACCACCGGGAACTTGTGCGCGTAGAGCGGCAGCATCTCGGCCGGCTTGGTGCCCGGCGGGTAGACCGGCCCGACCCAGTCCTTGTACGAGAACCCGCACGTGCCCGACCGCGATCTCCATCGCGCGAGCATATCCTACGCCAGGAACACATCCGCCCGGCGGCGCGGCGCCGTTCCATCCGCGATGCTCAACAAAATCATCCCGCTCGCGACCGCGGTCGCGCTGCTCGCCGGCGCCTCCGCCGCGAGCGCCCAGACGAGCCCCGCTCCCGCTCCGATGGCGAGCGGCATGAGCGCCATGACCGGCCCCGACCACGGCATGCCGCAAGGCACGATGGGCGGCGACGGCACCGACTACACCGGCGCGCCCGACCTGCAGGCCGCGATCTCGCTGGTGACCGCCGGCGGCGCGCCCGGCAGCTTCTCGATCACGACCGCGCTGACGAGCCTGGTCGGCGCGGACGCCGCCAACGGCGAAGTCGCCAAGCTCACCACGCAGTACGGCGCGCCGCCGTCACCTCGTTCGTCGAGGTGCAGAACTTCGCCGTGAACGACGCGGTGAAGATCGCGACCGCGGCCGGCGTGAAGTTCCCGACCCCGACCCTCAAGGGCGCCGACCTGGCGAAGCGCGTCGTGACCCTCGGCCTGGTCGACGGCACGTACTACGAAGGCACCCAGCTCGACCACCTCGTGACCCACGCGATCCACGAGCAAGTCATGAACGACATCGACGCCAAGTACGGCGTGGCCGCGGACGCCAACTACCACAAGATCGCCGACCAGGCCCACTACGACCTGGCCCAAGCCCTCGGCGCGAAAACCGTCAAGCTGGCGGCGTTCCACTAGGACTCTCCGACCCGAACGAATGAGGCTCGCAGAGGGCGGTCGCTGACGCGGCCGCCCTCTGCTTTGTGTTTACGTCTAGACCGTAGGCTCGGCTACGCGTCCTGTTCGGTCGGTCGGATCAGCATCTCGTTGACCGCCATGCGGCGCGGGCGGGTGACCATGTAGAGCACCGCCTCGGCGATGTCGCCCGCCTCGAGAATCTCTTGCTGTGCGAAGCGGGCCGCGATCTGCTCCCGAATCTCGGGCCGGTTCTGCGCTTGCAGTTCCGTCGCGACCGCGCCCGGTTCGACCAAACCCACCCGGACGTGGCGTTTGGTGACCTCGGCGCGCAGCGACTCGCTCAGCGCGCCGACCGCGAACTTGGTCGCGTTGTAGATGCCGCTGCCGGGGCGCGCGATGCGGCCCGCGACCGAGGACACGTTCACCAGGTCGGCGACCCGGCGCGGCCCCGACTCCGCGGCGCGCAGCAAGTGCGGCAAGGCGGCGTGCGTGCACTGCAGCAGGGCCCGCACGTTGAGGTCGAGCATCCGCGTCCACTCGCTCACGTCCGCGCCGACCATCGGCCCGAGCAGCATCACGCCGGCGTTGTTCACCAGGATGTCGAGCCGCCCGAACTCGCGCGCCGCGGACTCGACCGCCTCGCTCGCCTGGTCGGGATCGGTGATGTCGCTCTCGAGCACCAGGACGCGGCCGCGCGCGCCGCGCAGATCGCCGGCCAGCGCTTCGAGCCGGTCGCGCCGCCGCGCCACGACGGCGACGGCCGCTCCGGCCCCGGCCAGCGCGCGCGCGGTCGCATCACCGATTCCGGAGCTGGCCCCGGTCACGAGCGCAACG
Source organism: Vulcanimicrobiota bacterium (assembly GCA_963784655.1). Taxonomy (GTDB): domain Bacteria; phylum Vulcanimicrobiota; class Vulcanimicrobiia; order Vulcanimicrobiales; family Vulcanimicrobiaceae; genus Vulcanimicrobium. The sequence goes on along the minus strand of CAWASO010000015.1, from coordinate 41,538 downwards.
GTACCTTCCAATGTGGACGTCGTCATAAGGGCCCTTATACCGGAAAGCGGTCGCGGCGAAAGCGGCCGGGCGCTCGGGGCAGTTTTTACCGTCCCTTTGCTCGATTGCGTAGGGCAATCCGGCGCGCGCTGCCAACACAGCGCCATCGTTGCCCGGTTCGTACCACCGAAGGCGGTTTTTCCATGTCCTCCGTACGTCGCGGCCTGTGCACGGCCGCCGTCGCCCTGTTCCTCGCCGGCTGCGGCGGCTCGCAAACGGCGACGCCGCCGGTGAGCGGGCCCGACGGGGCCGGCCGCACCGTGCACGTCGCTTTCTCGCCGTCCCCCTCGCCCTCGCCGACGCCCATGCCGCCGCCGGTCGGAACGCTGTACTCGGCCGAGACGGCCTCGGTGAACGTGTACCCGCTGGGCAGCAACGGCACCACCGCGCCGACGCGCACGATCGCGCCCAACCCCAGCGAGACCCAGATTCTGCGCGGCCTGGCGGTCGACGCGGACAAGTCGCTCGCCATCCTCGAAGACTACTTCACCGGAACCGGCAACGCGCAGGCGGACTACTGCCGCGTCCTCGTCGAGAGCGCCACCGCGAGCGGCTCGCCCGCCGCGCTCGGCACGCACCTGTGCGACCCGCAGAACACCGGCCAGGCCGAAGGCATCGCGGCCAACACGGCGGGCGGCTACGACGTCCTGTTCACCGACACCGTCCAGAGCAAAGACGTCTTGCGGCGCTTCGGCAGCGACGGCGCGTCGGTGGTGAACACGGTGCTGCTCGACTTCTTTCCGCTCTACCTTGCGACCGACCGCGGCGCGCACGACTACCTCGACACGCCGCAGGGACGGATCGTGAGCTACAAGACGGCCACGACGGACCCCGCGGTCAAAGCCACGGACGTTACGCTGGCGGGCAATCCCGCGCTCGGGACGATGGCCGTCTCGCAGGGAGCCGACCGCACGGTGTACGTCGTCGCGGGCTCGATCGGCAACCAGAGCATCTACGCGCTGGCGCCGGGCTCGAGTACGATCTCGCGCACCATCGGACCGTTCCCGAACAACTACGTCAGCGCCATGGCCGTCGACTCGCAAGGCTCGCTCTACGTCGCGTTCAACCCCAACGGCGGCGGCGTGGGCAGCTTCATCCGGGTCTACGACAGCGCCGCGAACGGCAAGCCGGCCCCGCTGCGCTCGATCTACCCGAACCCCGCCTCGAGCTACATCCGAGGGCTCGCGATCAGCGAGTGAGCCGCCAGCCGGAGCCGGTGAAGCCGGCGCCGTTCCCGGCGGACGTCGACCGCACGGAGCCTACGGCCTGCGCTCGGTGGAGAGCAAGGCCCCGCTGCGGACCGACACCGTGATGTACGCCGCCAGCACGACGAAAACGGCGTTCGCGTACGTGGTGATGCAACTGGTCGACCAGAAGCGCATCGACCTCGACCGCGCCATCATCGCGCGCCCGGCGGCGGTCGGCACCTTGACCCAGCCCCGCGCGATGGCCTCCTTATATTTGGTATATGAGTACCATGATGAGGCTTGGTTCATTAGTGCGGGGATTGCATTCAGGGGCTCGGTTGGATGGCAAGGTACCTTGGCTGATGCACGGCCAAGCAGCCGTGCCGAGCAGAGGCTCGGCATAGGCCGTGTCGCCTCGCGAGGTGCCGACGGCATTGGTGGGACAGCTCGTCGACGTGCGCGGCGCGGACGGCCGCACGTGGCGAATGACGCTGCGCCGGGTCCAGCAGACCAGCGAAGACGACGGCCCGCGCGTATGGGCTGACGGCGTCGATCCCGTCAGCGGGGTCGAGCGGCTCATCGCGATCGGCTCCCTCGCCGCGATCGCGGTCGTGACGCCGTAAAGACCGATCCAGCGGTCGGCGTCACTTCGCTATTTTCGGGCGGCGCACACTGTGACGGCACGCCGGTGCACCGCCGCGAGCGATGCATTAGAATGGCGGTGTCGCGTCGACTGACGCAGTTTCGGGTGTAACGATGACGCAAGAGCCCCGTTCCGTCCGCGCGCTCGGCAAGCCGGTGCGCGACCACCTCGCCGGGAGCACGGTGCGCGAAGGGTTCGATTACCGCGCCTGGGAGCTGCTGAGCGACGACGGCTTGTGGCGCATTCCGGTACCCGAGCGCTACGGCGGCGCGGGCGGTGACTGGAGCGCGCTGGGCGGCGCGTTCTACGAACTGGGCCGGTGCAGCGGGCGGATCGGCTTCTGCATCTCGCTCATCTCGCAAGCGGGGCTGGTCCGCCTGCTGCTGCGCTTCGGCACGGAAGACCAGCGCGAACGCCTCGTGCCGCTGCTGATCGGCGGAAGCGTGGTCGGCTCGACCGCCGTCACCGAACCCGGCGGCGGCTCGGACGTCGCCGCGCTGACCACGACCGCAGTGCCCGCGGCCGGAGCCTATCGGCTCTCGGGTGCGAAAGCGCACGTCACCAACGCGCCGATCGCCGACATCTTGATGGTCGTCGCGCGCATCGCCGGCGCGGAGGATCCCCGGCACGTCGGTCTGTTCCTGATCGACCGGCCCAAGCACGGCGCGACGTTCGAAGCGCCCGAAGATCTGATCGGCCATCGCGACAGCCCGACCGGCGGCTTCGTGCTCGCCGACGTCGCGGTGCCCGCGGACCGCTTGATCGGCGAGCGAAGCCAGCCGCTCGACGCGCTCTATGCAACGCTCTCGCTCGACCGCGCGCTCTTCGCGATGGCGGCGGCCGGCGTCATGGACGGCATCGCAGCCTGCGCGATCGCGTACGCGCGCGAGCGGCACGCGTTCGGTCAGCCGATCATCCGCAACCAATACGTCCAGCGGCACCTGACCGACGTCGTCATCGGGCGCGACACCACGCTCGCGCTGGCCCGCGACGCGCTGGCCAAGGTCGACGCCGACGACCCGCGGCTGGTGCAGGCGTGCTCCACCGCGAAGCTGATCGCCAGCGAGTCGCTGGTGGTGGCGTCCCAAGCCAACATGCTGGTCCACGGACACACCGGCTACCTGACCGGCGCGGTCTCCACCCAGGCGCTCGACGCGCTGGGAACGCGCATCGCCGGCGGCACGAGCGACATCCAGCGCGTCAACATCCTGCGCCAAGAGCTCAGCCGGTGCTGAGCCCCGGCCCCGCGCTCGGGCCGCTGCGCCATGCCCGCATTTCGGGAACGGGCGCGTACCTGCCCGAGCGGACCGTGCTCAACGCGGAGCTCGACCGCGCGCTCGGGCGCAGACCCGCAGCGCGTGCAGGAGCTGTTCGGCTTCCGCGAGCGGCGCTACGCGCAGCCCGGTGAAACGACCTCGGACATGGCGGTTGCCGCGGCCCGCAAGGCGCTCGCCGCCGCTGGGCTGCAGGCGCACGACATCGGCTTCCTGGTGCTCGCGACCGTCACGCCCGACCGCAAGGTGCCTTCGTGCGCGGCGATCGCGCACGAGAAGCTCGGGCTCGAGGGAGTCCCGGCGTTCGACCTCAACGCCGCGTGCGCGGGCTTTCTCTACGGCCTGGCCCTGGCGCACGACGCGATCGCCGCCGGCCGGGCCGAGCACGTGCTCGTCATCGCGGCGGACAAGGTGTCGTCGATCACCGACTTCGACCACCGCGACAACGTGTTCTTCGGCGACGGCGCGGGCGCCGCGGTCCTCTCGGCCAGCCTGGCACCGGGCATCGAGCGCATCCGCTGCGGCGCGGGCGGCACGCACCGCTTGGGTCTCACGGTGGAGGCGGGCGGCTCGGAGTGGCCCGTCGACGAGCGCGCCCTGGCGGAGCGGCGCGACCGCTTCGTGATGGACGGCCGCCGCGTCGCGCAGAACGCGCTGCGCTATTTTCCCCGCTCGATCCGCGACCTGCTGGCCGAGTCCGAGCTGACGACGGACGATGTCGACTGGTTCATCCTGCACCAGCCCTCGCGCAAGCTGCTGGCCAGCGTCGAGTCGGCGCTCGGGCTGCCGGCCGGCAAGCTGCCGACGAACCTGGAGCGCTACGGCAACACCGTCGCCGCGACCGTGCCGATCCTGCTGGACGAGAAAGTGCGCGGCAACGACATTCGGCCCGGTCAGCGAGTCGTGCTCGCGAGCTTCGGCGCGGGCTGGACGTGGGGCGCCTGCAGCCTGCGCTGGGTGGCATAGCGCCGTTGTTCAATGCCTTTTCCGCCCGGAGCGCGGGCGCCTTCACTTGGCCGGCCGGAGCAGTCCTTTTGCCACCGCCACGCCGGCGATCTCCGTCCGGCTTTCGACGCCCAGCAGATTGAGGATCTTGCTGACCGTGTTGCGCGCGGTGTGGTACGCGATCCCGCGTGCCGCCGCGATCTCTTTGTTGGAGCGACCCTCGGCGACCAGCCGAAGGATCTCCAGCTGCCGGGGAGTCAGGCGGGCCTCCATGCGGCTCTTGGCGATGCGCGCCTTGACCCAATATGCCGGGCTGGCATCGTGCAGAGCGCCGGCGATGAAGGCGTCGTACTGCTCGTCGCCGGTCATCACCGCGAGGCGATAGGCGACGATGGCGGCACGCCGCAGGAACCCAACCGAACGGAAGGCATCGAAGGCATGCATGTAGGCTTCCTGAGCGCGAGCGCGGTTACCGCGGCGCTCCTCGTACTGTCCCAAGATCGAGGAGTAGAACGCCATCACACGTCGATCTGCGCTGCGCTCCAACATGGTCGGCACGATGGCCTCCGCGAAATATGTCAGCAGCGCACCGGCCTCGTCCGGCGACTCGCCGTTGACCATCTCTTCGGCAATGACCAGCGGTAAGGAGCGCTGCTCCTCATGCCGGGCATCGCGTGGTAGTGCCTCGTATGCGGCGCGCGCCTTGCTGACGAAATAGGCGTGCGCGCTCGGTTCACCGTAGCGGCCGAAGCGAGCCGCCAAACGGCACCAGGCACCGATACGAGCGCTGCTATCCGGTGCAATCTCCTCCGCGGTTGCAGCCCAGGCGGTGGACTCAACCCAATCCCCGCGCAGTTCGGCGATCAATGACGCTAAGCCGGCAATCCAATACCGCCAGGTTGCCACACCGCTGACGGACCAATCGAAGCGCTCCACACGCTGACTGATCTCGCTCCACAGGCCTAGGCGTGGCAATTCGGCCGCGAGAAACGCGAGGCCGAACAAACACTTCGCCTCGATGAAACGATCGTAGTGAGTACAAGCGTCGATCCGGCACAGCGCATCTCGGAACCGGTCGACCGACCCGCTATAGTCGCCTCGCGCCCACGCCAGCCAGCCGCTGTATTCGAGCGCACGAACGTAAACGATGTCTGCATCCTGGGGAACGGTATCGATCAGGCGTTGCGCCCGAACGTGCTCTCCCTTCCGATAGTGCCCGACCGCAAGCGTCACGAGCACTCGGCACGCACCGTCGCGTGCGCATCGCCGATCGTGCTGTACGCCTCGAGCGCGATCTCCAGACCGCGAGCATCCTGGCCGATGCTCATGTACGCGGCGCTCATGAGCATACGGCCCGTCAGGTATGCGTCGTGCTGGTCGTCGGTGAGGCGCAAGCCGCGCAGCGCTTGAATCGCGTGCTCACCGCGCCCGAGCGGGATGAGACATCGGGCGCGCAGCAGGACGATCTCCGCCGCATCCTTGGCATCCCGCGATTCGAACGCGTCGCACAGCGTGAGACACCGCTCGAAATCGCCGCGAAAAAATGCATCGCGGACGACGGAAAGCGTTACTCGCTCACCCGGACCCTTCTTGATCGCCATCACCCAAGCCCCACACCGGAAGAGAATGCGGCCGGCGTCCGAAAACGCCGGCCGCACTTGGGTCACAATCCTTCGTCGCCGTCTGTAGCGATCCGCCTTTACAGGCCGGTCGGCGGGAAGATGTCCATCGTGTGCAAGCCGGTCGGCGGGAAGGTGTCCATCGGGTGCAAGCCGATCGGCGAAATGGCATGGGCGGGCCGAACGCCGGCATGCTGTTGGGCCGTCGTGCTAGGTGCCCCAGCGGTGAGCACGGCGAGCACGGCTGCGAAGGCGAGAAGCATCTGGTTCATCGTGGACCTCACGGGTGTCGAGTGAACCGGTACCATGACCCGGGTCATTCGCACGGAATCGTCGCCGATTCCAAGCCGATGCACCCTGTCTGACCCGGTTTGACCCCCTTGGGGGATGCTGCCCGCCCGTCCTAGCGGCGCGGACTTCGGTACACGCCGGGTTAGCTGCCCCGTCGACTTGCTGGGCATCTCGATGGCATGATTGCGATGCCCGGCGCGGCTCATCGCCACGCGGGCCAGGTCCGCCCCTCCGCCATCCTTGCGAGCCACGCTCGCCTACACCCGGGGATGGTGGGAGGGCGGGCCAAGATTGCGCCCCATGAGATGGCGAATGCTACTCGTTCGGTACGCAGCGCGTCTTGACGCCGCGAGCGCGGCAGTGCGCGGTCTTCGACGCTAGATGAACGCCTCGCAGACGATCTGATTCGCCACGACCTCGTCATCACGCACAACGATGTAGCTGGCGAACCAATCGTCATGCTGTCTGGCAAAAAAAACAACACGACCGTGTCGCCGCTTACCGAACGTCTTTTCCTCATCTACGGAGAAGGTTGCTCCCCATCCAGGGTAAGATCGGAACTTGCAGAATCCCTTGAACTATGGGCCAGGGGAAAATGTCGTCCGATCAGTGGGCGGTATGTGACGAGACCGTGCGAGACATGCGGCGTCTGGCAGACGCACTAACTGGCTACGATCTGGACGACCCGTTCCAGTACTTGCTGCGCATGTGGGCCACGTACTTGACCATCCTTGGCTGGGAGATGCTCGAGAGCGTGTTAATGCTCACCCGCGCCGGTAAGCTACGGGCCGCTTTCGGACTCTCGCGGACTTTGATCGAATACTACGTCCGCATGACGTACTATCACGAGGAAGCAAAAAAGGTTGCCGGCCCCTGGCGTACCTCCGGAGAGCTTGGCCCTGCCGGGATGAATATAACAGAAACGCATGCTTACCGCGATTGGTCAACCACCACGGCGAAGATGCGCGGATACATGAAGAAAATGCCGGATTTGGATCTAAGTTCGCTCACTGATCAAGAACGTACGGACTTTGAGAGGCTGCTCGGTCAGAAGGAAAAAGTCGACACGCGCAAATGGTATCACATGAGAAATGTTGCCGAAGCTGACAGCCAGCTTCGCAACGACTTCATTGGCGTGGAGTACGGTCTTCGAAGCGGCTACCTTCATGGCGACCAAGCGGCGTACTACGAAGTTTGCGAGATGTATGCCGACGAGCGCGCGAACCAGCCCAGTGTTTCTGGGCAGTTTTCAGAGCACCGCGTTGTTGGGTACGCTGCCCAGTATGCGGTTCTTTTTATGTCGGCGGTTGAAGAGGCCGTCGGTCGGCAGTATGGCGTGGCATACCTTGGGCCTAAAATCGCTCGCCTGTTCCAGCCCCAGCCACTCAAACGTACAAGTGAATGCTGAGGTGGATCAGCGTTGACGGCGGAGGTTCTTAGGGCTTACGGGAAAGCGATTCTTTTAGCATGAATTGGACATGGTATGGCAAGGGACCAGCAGACGCACGAACAAGCATTGCGCGATAGCGACGTGTTCTACCGCCGGCTCTGGGATTCGTCGCCGGAGAGTGACGACCTCGGGGCTGTGATGCGAGGCTGTATGTACTGCGACGAGTTCCTCAAGATGCTTATCCTCCGTAGTCCGAACCCGCCGAGTGAACGGATTCTGGGCAGGCAGATGTTCGGGTCGAACATTGCCGCGGCCATGAAGGTCCAGGCCATTCAGCTTGACCTCGCAGAGTCACTCCGTCAGTTGTCGCGTATACGCGGCGCCTTCGGCCACGAGTTCGAAAAGGCGCTCACGGCTCCAGAAGTTGAGTCTTTGGTGAAGTCGCTCACTGGCCGTGCGGCGGAGCTGTTCAGCCAGATCGCCGGGGATTCGGCAGAGCCTCGCTACCGTTTGCGCTGGGCGCTCCAGGCGCTCAAGCTGACACTCCAAGAATTGGCGTTCCCCGGCCACGTGCATTTGTTCGCCACAGCGACGCTCAATATACAAGCATCATCATCCATCACGTACGTCAATGCCGCCGGTGACACGATTGTAGTGAAGTGATCAAATCTTCAAGTGTCTTGTCAGCCTCAGTCCTTCGGTGGACAGAAGAGAGGCGAGCACATTCAGGTAAAGACTGGTTCTGACAGGACTACGAGGGCTCCCCGAGCCGGCGTTCGGCCATGGCAAGGCGCTGCTCCTGATGGCCCAGCCGGCTAAGAATTGCACGCAACACGCATTGTCGTTCACGTGATCCCGCGCGCCGCCGCGCTCTCTTGTTGGATCGGCCCTCGGCGATCAGAAGGGACTTTACCGTTCCTTTGCTTGATTGCTCCACGGTCCCGGGCACCGCTGTGCCGCGGATGGTTCTGCCGCTCAAGGTCCACCCTGAGCGCAGTGCCAACACAGCGCATTCGTTGCCCGATTCATCTCACCGAAGGGTCCGGCGAGGCCGGGAGGTAACGCGTGCCGTTGATCGAGTTCGTGCTCGCCGCGAGCCTCTTGGCCGCGCCGTTCCCGGCGGACGTTGACCGCACGGTCCGCACGGCGATGGCCGCGCACGCCGTACCCGGCATCGGGCTGGCCTTGATCCAAAATGGCCAGGTCGTTCTGACCAAAGCGTATGGCGTGCGGTCGGTGGAGACCATGACCCCGCTGCGCACCGACACCGTGATGTACGCCGCCAGCACCACCAAGACGGCGTTCGCGTACCTGGTGATGCAACTCGTCGACGAGAAGCGCGTCGACCTCGACCGGATCGCCGAGTACCTGCCCAAACCGCTCCCGGCTTACGAGCAGTATGCCGACCTCGCGAACGACGAGCGCTGGCGCAAGCTGACCTTCCGCATCTTGCTCGATCACCCGACCGGCTTCGCCAACTTCCGCGATCTCGCGCCGCTCGGGGTCGGTCCCGACGGCAAACTACGGTTCTACGTGGACCCGGGCGCGCGCTACGGCTATTCCGGTGAAGGCATCAACCTCGCTCAGTTCGTGCTCGAAGCGGGCCTCGGGCTCGACGTCGGCGCGGAGATGCAGCGGCGCGTGTTCGACCGCTTCGGCATGCGCCGCACGAGCATGACCTGGCGGGACGATTTCGCGCCCAACGCCGCGACCGGCTACGACGCCGCGGGTAAGGCCGAACCGCATCACCGGCGCCGTTCGGTCCGCGCGGCGGGTTCGATGGACTCGACGGTCGACGACTTCGCGCGCTTCGCGGCCGGCCTCGTGCGCGGCGACGGCCTCTCGGAGCACGCCCGTGCCGAGATGCTGCGGCCCCAGATCGCGATCGACTCCGCGCACCAGTTTCCGACCCTGCGGCCGGAGACCAATCCCGCCAACCGCGAGATCGGGCTGGGGTCCGGCCTGGGTGTGGTCGTGTATCAGAGCCCGGCGGGTCCGGCGTTCTACAAAGGCGGCCACGACGACTGGACGGACAACGTCTTCGTCTGCCTTCAGCAATCGCAAACGTGCGTGGTGCTCTACAGCAACAGCGGAGCGGGCGCGGCGGCGTATCCCGAGATCCTGGACGCCCTGCTCGGCGACACGCACTTCCCGTACTTCTGGGAATGGCACGTCCCGGACCACTTCAACCGCCGGCCCGCACCCTGAGGCTGAATCAATAGCACTCGTGACGGTTCGCCAGGTCGATGCCGACGAGCTCGTCAGCTCGGCGCGGGCGTTCGGCGCGCTGCTCGTCGATGCGGTCGAGGGTGGCGCTTCGGTGAGCTTCGTCGACGTGCCGAGCGCGGCCGAGGCGGCGGCGTTCTGGCGCGAGCTAGTGCCCGACGTGCGGGCCAGATTCAGGCTGCTGCTGGGCGCGTTCGAGGCGGACGGAACGCTCGTCGGAACGGTCCAGGTCGCTCGCGCGCGCCTGCTCAACCAGCCGCACCGGGGAGACGTCGCTAAGCTGCTGGTCCATCGCGCCGCGCGCGGGCGCGGCGTCGGCGCCGAGCTCGATGCACGCGGCGGAAGCGGCCGCGCGCGCGGCGGGGCTGTCGCTGCTGGTGCTCGACACGTGGCCCGGGAGCGCCGCCTACCGTCTCTATATCCGGCTTGGCTGGACGCTCGTCGGCGTGATCCCGAACTACGCGCTCGACCGTCACGGCGACCCGGTCGACACGGCGATCTTTTACAATGAGCTCGACACGTGACCCGGCGCCGCCCGGCGAGCAGCCAGGCGCGCTCGGCGCGGGAACAGCCTCGGCGACACCGCCGTGCAGTAGATAGTGGAGGGCTGTTGTCATATGCTCGGAGGCATGACGATACGCAGGATTGACCAGGTCGGCATTGTTGTCGACGACCTCGCAACTGCCATCGCTTTTTTGGTCGAACTTGGTCTGGAGCTGGAGGGCGAGGCGCCAGTCGAAGGACGTTTTGGGTGGACCGCGTGGCGGGCTCGACGGCGTCCGAGTCGACATCGCAATAATGCGAACCCCGGACGGCCATGGCCGGCTGAGCTGACGAAGTCCATAGGCCGACGGCGGTCAGCGCTGCCTGGCAATGTCCGAAAGTCACGCCCTGTGCCGCTGCTGCACGGATCGCGAAGCCTATCGGCTCCAAGGGCGGCGCGCAGACGATACCGGCGCAGGGCGACCACACGGTGTGGGTTCCGCTCGATGACGTTTGTACAGGCGGTGGCGGCGTGAGAGATCGCGTGGCCCGACGAGCGGCTACGCCGGCTTGGCATGCGTATCGGGTTGGCGGAATCGAGGGTGCGCGCACGGCCGAGCCTGGTGTGAGCGCGCGGGTGCTTGACCAGCGGCTGTTCGGGTCGTGCGGACACCGAAGCGTCAAGAGCCTGGAGGTCGCCGACCAGACCGCGCGCACACGAGAGCGGGTGATGCGCGGCAGGCACTTCGAGTCCACGGGCTTGTCGCGCTGCTCAGGTCGCGGCTCTCGCGGAGGACCGCGTAGTGCGCGAACCGGAAGCGCACATCGAAAACGCGCGTCACTACGCGAAGCTCGGTATGGGCGACTGGATCGCGGTCGACGGAGATGGCCGCGTGACGTTCCCGGTCGGCGAGCCGACCGCGCTCACGGCGGACACGACCAAGTCGGTGCGGACGCTCAAAGACGCGCTGTGGCCGGCCGGCGGGTGAGCGCGTGACGCAAAAATACCGGGTCCCCGTCCGTAGAGCGAACGCTCGCGACGCGCAGCGTGATCGACGGCGCGACCAGCGGCACGGGCGCTGAGCTGCATGCCGACCGGCGACCGGGCCGTCACGCCTCCCAAATGCGGCGAACACGGGCGTGGACGGATGCGCCAGCAGCAGGGCCGCCCGGCCCCAGGCCACGGGCGCTGCTCCAGCACGAACCGTGCTCCAACAACACCGCGACAGCCCGCTCGACCGTGCGCAGTACCTTGCCTAGCGCCAACGCGAACGCCGGCTGCCCGCTGACGAAGACGCCACGGTTGCTCTCCGCGGCGATCGCGACCAGCGTCCGACGCGCAGGAGTGCCTCGAACGCTGCCAGATCGCGCTTCGGGAAGGCCGGTAAGGCGGACCCCTGTCGCCGTTCGTGCCCGCCCCGTACGTCGTCGAGTCGATGACCCGGCCGAGCAAGATGCGTGCACGGTGGCTGCGGCCGGCGGCGAGCGGCTATGGGCGGACGAGCGCCTTTCCCAGGTGCTGGCGGCGTTCTTCAAGCGCCCGGCTGCACACGAACGGTTTCGGCAGGCGGAGCGTTCGGCTGGCTCTGCGGATCGCGCAGCGGAGCCAGGACTTCGAGAGCGAGTGTGTGGCGTGAGGGCGCTCTCGCTCTAGCGCCCTGGCCGGCCGCATCCGGTGGGCTATACGCTTTTGGGAGCCTCCAAGGCGCTGATCGCTTGTTTGCACCGCTGCAGCATTCCCGGAAGATGATCCTTAAAAGAATCTTCGTCATCTCGATACTTCGCTGTTTCATCGTCCGTCCGTTGCTCCAGAGAGCGCAAATACTCAACGATGAGGTCGCCGCCGTTCAATACGTGGAATACCGCCGTAATTTGCTGGGATTTCAAGCTGAGGTAGAATGTAGGGCTTTTAAGCGCTTCGCGCAGTGGGATAATGTGCGTGTCGTAAAGCGCTGGCCCGACGCGCGAGCCAGCGCTACAAAGCGCGGAAGTAGCGAGTTCTACGCCACGCACCATCCCGAGGAAAGCCTGCACCGTACGTTCCTCGGTGCGCAGGCGGTTAGCTTGCTCGCGACGTGCCGTAAGAATCTGAGCTACATACTGCGATGCAACGGCAGCTGAACCGCCGATAAAGGCACCGGCCAAAGCGGATCCAGCAGCGAGCCAGCTAGGGTCCAAGGCGACTCCCATGCCCAGGCGGTTGGCTCCCGTGGTCGTTCACCCTCTAGTCCTCAGCCGCCGGGCGCTTTTCAAGCTGTATTGCATGACGCGCGCCATCGGCGGACATCAGCTCCCTAACGAGGGTCGGACGAATATCTGGCTGACGCCGCCCGAGCTCATCAAGCTGCTCGGCCCGTTTGACTTAGACCGTGCGCCGCAGTGCATCAACCGTGACCGACCGCGACGCTGAGCTACACCGAGCAAGAGAACGGACTTGCGCAGCCTTGGTCAAGGCGCATTTGGCCAAATCCGCCGTACGGCCACGCTTCTATGTGTGGCTGGATGACCTAGCGCAGCATGGGAACGGGATCGCGCTGGTCTTCGCGCGCACTGAAACCATTGGCTTCAGCGTGCGGCATGCGCTGCCGACGCGGTGCTATTCTTAGCTGGCCGGTTGCACTTCTACCACGCTGGCGGGGCGCGGGCAACGGCGAATGCTGGCGCGCCAAGCTGCTTCCTTGCCTTCGGTTCGGCGAAGTCGAGGCGTTTGCACGCAAGCGATTGCCGGGTTCATCATTGAGTCGCGGACAGCGTCGCGCGGTACCTCGCCAAGGCGTCACGGGGTCAGATAGGTGTCAAAACGCTCTGTCGCTGGACGCCGCTTCAGCAAGCGAGCAATAAAAACCCCGCCGTAGCAGGATTATTTGTGGAGCCGACGGCCGGACTCGAACCGGCGACCTGCTGATTACGAATCAGCTGCTCTACCAACTGAGCTACGTCGGCGCTGGAGCGCCGGTGTCTCGGCCTGGCTGGGCCGAGAGCGACCGACACCGGTTCGCGTGCCGGGAGGCGCTCTCCTACGGCCCGTCGCTCGTCCTCGCCCGGGTCAGGCCGCGTCCGTCCAGACCGGGATCACCGAGCGGACCTCGCGCCCGGCCCGGTACGCTCCGGCCGCAGCCTCCAGCTCGTCCAGCGAGACGGCCTCGTCCGTCACCACGCTGCCCTGAGCGAACCGGATCAACGCCGGTGCCCGCAACGGCCGGGCCACCAGGCTCGGCGCCCGGGCGGACCGGCACGGCCCGCTCCCGGGCGCCCAGCGCGGCCAGGACGTCGGCCACGATCGCCGAGGCGGTCGCGTCGCCGCCGGCCCCGGCGCCCCCGAAGGTCAGCGTCCCGCAGCCCCGGCCCCGCACGCGAACGATGTTCTCTGCCCCGCGCGGCTGGGCGAAGGGGTGGTCGGCCGGCACGTAGGCCGGGGTCACGCCGGCCTCGATCCCGGCCTCGGTCCGGCGCGCGACCGCGACCAGCTTGAGCCGCAGCCCGAGTTCCGCCCCGGCCCGCACGTCGGCGGCCGAGATCGCGCCGATCCCGCGCCGCGCGATGGCGGGTGAGGTCGCGGGCCGCCGGAAGGCCAGCCCGGCCAGGATCGCCAGCTTGTGGGCCGCATCGTGGCCGTCGACGTCCGCGCGCGGGTCGGCCTCGGCGAAGCCCAGCCGCTGAGCCTCGGCCAGCGCCTCGGCATACTCGCGCCCCGGCGCTCATCGCGTCGAGCACGAAGTTGGTCGTGCCGTTGAGCACCCCGCCGACCTCGAGCACGTCCTCGTCGGCCAGCGCGCCGGTCAGCGCGCGCACGATCGGGATTGCGCCGCCGACCGCCGCCTCGTAGCGCAGCGACGCGCCGGTGCGGGCCGCGAACGCCGCCAGCCAGGGACCCTCGGTCGCGATCAGGTCCTTGTTCGCGGTGACGACGTCCTTGCCGCGCGCGATCGCGCGCAGCACCAGCTCGCGCGCCAGACCCAGGCCGCCGATGCACTCCACGATCACGCCGATGGCCGGGTCGTCGACCAGCGCGAACGGGTCGTCCGCGTACTCGTTCCAGGCCACGTCGCGCGGCTTGTCGGGATGGCGCACCGCAATGCCGCGCACCAGCCCCGGGTGCGACGCGAGCAGCCGCCGCGCGACGCCCGCGCCGACGGTGCCGCAGCCCAAGAGGCCTACGCCCCGTGCGCGCGTGGCCGTGCCGACCGCCGCGACGGGGACGGCTTCGGACGAACACAGGACGCGCGCTACGGTTTCCACGGTGAGCCTTTCGGTGACGGTGATGCGGGCTGGGGTCGGTCGGGGCGGGATATGAAAACGGCCCCCGCTTTCGCGAGGGCCGTTTCCGTTTCGTCTTCGCCGCGTCTAGGGCGATGACGATCCGGACGGGCCCTCGCGGAGGGTCGTCGTCGTGGTCGTCGTCGTCGTCATGATCGAAATCATGGCTAGCGCGGTCATGGGGCGAACCTTAGCACGGCGACCGGCCGCGGCGCAAGGGGACGAGCGGAAATCACACCGAGCCGCCACGCTCGACGCCCAGGAACGCGCTGTCCGGGTTGCGCGCCGGCCGGTCCAGTCCGGCGACCGTCGCGTCGAACGAGCGCGCGCGCCACAGAAGTACGAACGGCACGTCGCGTGCGACCCGGCGCTGGATCGCGGCGTACGCGGCGGCCCGGCGCGGCTGGTCGAACGTGATCAGGCCCGCGCGCAGCGCGCGGTCGACCTCGGGCTCGCACCAGCGCGGGAAGTTCCAGCCCGCCGGCGGCGGGATCTGCGAGCACGCCAGCAGCCACGACGTCTCGGGGTCGGCGCCGGTGATCTCCGCGCGCAACGCCAGCTGGTAGGCGCCGCTCGCGAGCGGACCGTGCGCGTCGGCGGTCGCGCTGAACTGCTGCGGCGCGTAGCCGCGCAGCACCAGCATCAGTCCGGCCCGCCGTGCGTCGTCCTGCATGGTGGTCGCGAGAATACGGTCGAGCACGCGGGTGCTGTCGTACGCCAGCGTCAGCCGCGCCGGCAGGGATGCCCGCAAAGCCGACGCGGCGCGCGCGGAGGGTGATGGCGAAACGGCGAGCCCTGGTCGGCACGGTCGCCCAGGTCCACAGGCCCGCGTTCGCGTCGCGCGTGTCGAGCAGCCCGCGGCTCGCGGCGGCGACGTCGCGCCCGAGGTGCAGCGCTTCGACGATGCGGCGGCGCACGGCCGGATCGCGCAGCGCCGGGATCGCGCGTCTGGAACAGCAGCTCCTCGACCCCGAATACCGGCGTCGCGCTCACCGCGAATCGCGCGTCGCCGCGCAGTTCCTGCGCGGCCAGCGGGTCGATCCCGAGCAGCGCGTCCGCGTCGCCGGCGCGCAGCGCGTTCGCGGCGGCTTGCGGGTCCGCGATGAAGCGCAGGTCGAGCCGCGCGATCCGCGGCACGGCGCGGAAATATGCCGGGTTCGCTTCGAGCGAGAGCAGTTCGCCGCGCCGCCAGGCGCGCAGCTCGGTACGGGCCGGTCCCGACCGGCGCGTCGTCGAGCGGCGTGTGCTGCAGCGCACCGTACTTCGCCAGCACGTGAGCCGGCAGCACCGGGTAGTTCTCCGCCGCGAAGAAATAGCTCAGGAACGGCGCGAACGGCGCGCGCAGCCGAACCCGCACGGTCGCGTCGCCGAGCGCGCGGATGTCGGCGACCTGGTCGAACCCCAGCCGCGACGGCACGGCGTTGCGCTGGTCCATCACGGCCCGGTAGGTCGCGACGACGTCGCGCGCGCCGAACGGCTTGCCGTCGTGCCAGCGCACCCCGCGGCGCAGGCGATACGTGATAGCACGGCCGTCGGGCGCGATGTCGCCGTTCGCGAGCGACGGCACGCGCACGGCCAAGTCGGGCGCGAGCCGGCCGTTCGGATCGGTGGTCAGCAAGTACGAGAACAGCAGCGGCCCGACGTCCGAAGCCGGCCGGTCCCGACAGCAGCAGCGGGTCGAGCGTCGCGGGCGCGACGGCGCGCACGACGACCAGCGGCTTAGGGCCGCCATCGCCGTGCGCGCAGCCGATGAGCGCGATCAGCGCGGCGCACAGAGCACCGTGCAGGCCATCGCGCGAGAACGACATCATTCCGCTGCTTGCAACAGCGCTCCCAGCGTTTCCGCCTCGGCCAGGAAGGCGTCGTGGCCGTGCTCGCTGCGCTGCTCGCGGTAGACCGCGTTCCAGCCCGCCTCGCGCCAGCGCAGCGCGCACGCCCGGACGTGCTCGGGCCCGAAGAGCTGGTCGCCCTCGATGCCGACGAACGTCAGCCGGGTCGCGCCCGCGGGCCGCTCGCGGCCGCGCAGGTCGAAGCGGTCCATCGCCCGGGTCAGCGCGATGTAGGCGTTGGCGTCGATCCGCTCGGCGAAGCGCGCGCCCTGGTACGCCAGATAACCCTCGACGTCGAACCGCGCCGCGCCGCGCCGGTCGGGGCGGTTGGCGAAGCGCCGCTCGAACAGCGCTTCGCTCTTGTACGTCAGCGTCGCGATCGCGCGCGCCAGGCCCAGGCCGGCGCGCGGCGGCGCGGCGTACCAGCCGCGCCGAAAGGCCGGATCGAGCGCGATCGCGTCGCGCGCGTTGGCGTTCTGCGCGATCCCCTGCGCGCGCAGGTGGTCGTACGCGCCGACCACGATCGCGTGCTCGACCTCGGCCGGGTGCGCGTGCGCCCAGTGCAGCGCCTGGAACCCGCCCAGCGAGCCGCCGATGACGACCGCCAGCCGCTCGATGCCCAGCGCGCGCAGCGCGCGCCGCTGCGCCGCGACCATGTCGGCGACGGTGACGAGCGGAAAGCGCGGCCCCCAGCGCCGCCCGTCGGGACCGGGCGAGAGCGGCCCGGTCGAGCCGTAGCAGCCCCCCAGCGCGTTGATCCCGACCACGCACCAGCGCGCCGGGTCGAACAGCGCGTCCGGGCCGACCAGCCCGCTCCACCACTCCACGACGCGCGACGAGCCGGTCAGCGCGTGCGGCGCGAACGCGACGTTGGAGCCGTCGGGAAGCGGGTCCGCGCCGTGCAGCGTGACGCGCTGGACGACGTCCGGAAGGGTCGCGCCCGAGCCCAGCTCGAGCGCGCCGATCCGCACGTCGGTCTCGCGCGCCGCGCTGGGTGCGGCGAGCACGGCGCTAGGCCGCGTCGAGCGCGCGGTGTCAAGTCGGCCAGGATGTCGTCGATCGACTCGAGGCCGATCGAGAGCCGGATCCCGTCCTCGCTCACGCCGCACTCGATCTGGTCGGCCAGCGAGAGCTGCTGGTGGGTGGTCGAGGCGGGGTGGATCGCGAGCGACTTGCGCGTCGCCGATGTTGGCCAGCAGCGAGAAGAGCTGCAGCCGGTCGATCACCCCGCGCGCCGCCGCCGCGCCGCCCTTGACCCCGAACGACAGCGACCGCGCCCGCGCCCTTGGGCAGGTACTTCTGCGCCTTGGTCGTACGCCGGATCGCCGGGCAGCCCGGGGTAGCTGACCCAGAGCACCTTGGGATGCGCCGTGCAGCTCCTGCGCGACCCGCAGCGCGTTCGCGCTGTGGCGCTCCACCCGCAGTCCGAGCGTCTCGATCCCCTGCAGCAAGCAGCCAGGCGTTGAACGGCGAGAGCGCCGCGCCGATGTCGCGCAGCAATTGCACGCGCGCCTTGATGATGTACGCGAGCGGCCCGAACGCCTCGACGTATTTCACGCCGTGGTACGACGCGTCGGGCTCGGTGAAGTCGGCGAACTTGCCCGACGCCGCCCAGTCGAACCTGCCCGCATCGACGATCGCCCCGCCGATCGTGGTGCCGTGGCCGCCGATGAACTTGGTCGCCGAGTGGACGACGACGTCGGCGCCGTACTCGATCGGGCGCAGCAGGTACGGCGTGGCGATCGTGTTGTCGATGATGAGCGGAATGCCGGCGTCGTGCGCGACCTTCGCGAGCGCCTCCACGTCGAGCACGTCGACGCGCGGGTTGCTGATCGTCTCGGCGTACACCGCCTTGGTGTTGGGCCGGATGGCGGCCGCGATCTTGGCCGGGTCGCGCGCGTCGACCAGGCTGGTCTCGATCCCGAAGCGCGGCAGGGTGTGGACGAACGCGTTGTGCGTTCCGCCGTAGATCGCCGCCGCGCTGACGATGTGGTCGCCGGCCCGCGCCAGGTTGAGGATCGCGTACACGTTGGCGGCCTGGCCGCTGGCGACCGCGAGCGCGCCGACCCCGCCCTCGAGCGCCGCGAGCCGCTGCTCGAGCACGTCGGTGGTCGGGTTCATGATGCGCGTGTAGATGTTGCCGAACTCTTGCAGCGCGAAGAGCCGCTCGGCGTGCGCGGTGTCGTCGAAGGTGTACGAGGTCGTCTGGTAGATCGGCACGGCGCGCGACTTGGTCGCCGGGTCGCCGCTGTGACCGCCGTGCAGGGCGACGGTGTCGAAGCCGCGTTGCGTCGCGGGATCGAGGGTGCTGCTCATCGTGGGTCTCCTTCACGAATGCGTGGAGCGCAAGGTATGAAAAACGGCCCCCGCCGGGTGGCGAGGGCCGCTGTAGTCGTCCGGGATCGCCTTCAGGGCGACGACGAGCTACACCGTCCCTCGCGGGAGGCGCACATCATCATCGCCGTACAGCGGATGCCCATGCGGGGCACCGTACCAGACCATGGGCCGCCCGTCAAGGGCCGGCCCCGGCCTACGGGGTGAACTTCTGGACGAAATCGCCCTTGCCGTCCCGGTCGCCCCAGACCGCGAACACCGCGTGCGTCTTGGGATCGATCGCGTTGGTGTGGACGCCGGGATTCACCGTCACCTTGTCGAGCATCGTCGGCGCCGCGCCGCGGTGCAGGGTGAAGCGCGTGATCCCGCCGTCGCCGGCGCAGGCGATCACGTGCTGGGTCGGGTCGAGGTCGCACTGGTCGAACCGGCCGACCGCGAGCTCGCCGAGCTTCTTGCCGCCCGGCGCGTACGTGCTCATCACGCCGCCGCCGGCGATCACGATCTGATCGTAGCCGGGATCGTACTGCAGCGGGTGGTTGTGCTTGATCTCGGGCGTCGCGATCGTGCGCGACACGCTCATCGTGGCCGGATCGATCACCGCGATCTCGGAGTCCGAGTCGATGTTCTGGTAGATCTCGTGCGTCTTGGGGTTGAGCGCGAGGTACTCCGGCTTGTGGCCGGGGATCGCGATCGTCTTGACCAGCTTGAACGTCTTGGCGTCGACCACCCAGACTTTCGTGCCGTCGTCCTCGTCGGCGTAGATGCGGCCGTTGCCGGGGTCGTAAGCGATCGCGTCGACCGAGCCGCCGACGTCGAGGTGGTTGAGCACCTTGAGCGCGACCGGGTCGACCTCGCTGACCTCGTCGTCGCCGGTGCCGACGTAGACGTGGCCGCTGGCCGGGTCGACCGCCACCCCGCGCATCTGCCCGACGCGCACCTGGCCCGACGACGCTGCCGCTGTCGGCGTCGACGATCAGCAAGGCGCGCGAGCCGCTGTGCGCGGCGTAGACCCGGCGGCGCTGCGCGTCGACGGTGACGTAGTCGAAGCCCGAGAAGACCGGGACGGCTTGGGGCGGAGCGGCGGGTGTCAGCACGCCCGACCGTTGTGCGGTGCGGGGCGCGCTCTCCTCCCCAGGCCGCCGCGCCTGGCCGGCGCTCTAGGCGCGGTTGGCGACGACGTCGACCATCGCGTCGACGATGTCGGGATCGAACTGGTCGCCGCGCCCCGCGGTCAGCTGTTCCAGCGCGGCCGAGGGGCTGAGCGGCGGCCGGTACGGGCGCCGGCCGATCATCGCGTTGAAGGCGTCCGCCACCGCGACGATGCGCGCCACCCGCGGAATCGCCTCCCACTTGAGCCGGTCCGGATACCCCGTACCGTCGAAGCGCTCGTGGTGGCTGCGCACCGCCGGGATGAACGGCACGATGAGGGGAATCTCTTGAGCGATGGCCGCTCCGGCCCGGGCGTGGTCGCGCATGACCGCCATCTCGGCGTCGTCGAGGCGGCGCGGCGCGTTGAGGATCGCGAGCGGCGTCGTCACCTTGCCGATGTCGTGCACGAGACCGGCGCGCGTCAGGTGCAAGATCTCCGCCTTCGACAGGACGAGGCGCTTGCCCAAGCGCGCGCACCAGGAGGCGACCGCGCGCGAGTGCTCGGCGGTCAGCACGTCGGTCTGGTCGAGCTTGGTGAGCAGGCCGTCGAGCGCGACGTCGACTTCGTCGATCGCTTCGTGCATCGGCGCGGCGCAGGCCGCGCGCGGGCGCGCGAGGACGGCCTCGATCTCCGCCCGCACGGCGGCGAACTCGCGCCGCGCCGGGCTGCCGGCGGTTTGGTCCAGCGCTTGCGCGACGCCGTCGACCGCCGCCGCGATGACGTCCTGCGCCGGCATGATTCCGGCATAGCGCTCGCACGCGCCGTCCACCCAGCTCGCCAGAGCCGACCAGTCGGCGCCGGCCGCCGCGACCGCACAGCGCTCCACGAAGCGCGCCGCGACGATCTTCGCGCCGACCGTGCGCTCGGGTGCCGGAAGACGCTCGACCGCCGCGCTCGCGCCGGCCCAGGCCTGCGCGGAGTTCATGCCACCGCCAGCGCTGCGAGCCGCGCGCGGCGCGGCACCGGCAGCCGGCCGATGAAGCGCGCGACGCCGCGAAAGTGCCGCCGGTCCAGCTCGTCGAGAGCCTCGCCGAGCGCGACGTACGCGCTCGCTTCATCCGTCCGGCAGGCGTGGAACGCGGCCACCGCCTCGACGAGCGCGTTCATCCGCTCGCTGCGGCCGCGCGCGGCGGCGCGCGCGGCTTCGATCGCCGCGCAGGCCGCATCGTCGTCGCCGAGCAGCACCTCGGCCAGCGCGACGTAGGCGGCGGTGCGAATCGCCAGCGGCTGGCCGTGCTCGAGCGTGCGCAGCATCTCGCGCGAGGCCTCGATCGCGCGGCGCGCCTCGGGTACTTTTCCGGCCGCGGCCGCGTACGCCGCGATCTCGGCCCAGCGATAGGCGATTCGGTCGTCGCCGAACAGCTTCGCGGCGCCCGGCGCGAGCATCTCGTAGGCGTGCGCGAAGCGCCCTTCCCAGCCGGCCCGCAGCGCCTGAGCCGGCAGCAGCGCCTCGCCGACCGTCGCCGTGAAGAGCACCTGCATCTGATCCAGCTCGCCGTCCAGGCGCGCGAGCGCCGCGGTGTCGCCGGCGTCCACCTCGAGCGCGTACGCGGCGAGGATCGCGTAGAGCCGCAGCGGATCGCTCCCCGCCTTGCGGCCGGCCTCTTCCAGCCGCGCCAAGGCCTGCAGCGCGGCCGCGACGTCGTCCTCGTGCAGCATCGCCACGTTGTAGAGCACGCTCAGGGCGCGCGCCGCCAGGTCGTACAGGAAGCTCTCGTCGGCGCGCGCGAGGGCGCGCTCGGCCAGGCCTTTCGCGGCCGCGTAGTCGTTGGCGCTGAGCGCGACGTACGCCGCCTGGTGCAGCACGCGCGGGCGGAGCGCGTCGTCCTCGACGCCGGGCAGCCGCGCCAAGGCCCGCTTGGCCGCCTCGCGCGCGCCGTCGATGTCGTGCGTTTCGACGTAGGCCGTCGCGAGCAGCCCCCAGAGCGCGGCGTCGGCATCGGGGTTCGCGCGCGACTCGCCCCGCTCGGCCTCGGCCTCCAGCAGCTCGATGACGTCCGGCCGGCCGCGCCGCACGAGGTCCGTACCGTAGCGGATCACGATCTGGCGGCGCGCGCCGTCGCGCGCCGCGTCGATGGCCATGCGGAACCAGGCCTCGGAAACGTCGAAGCTCTCGTCCAGCGAGGCGAGCGCGGCCTTGAGCGCCAGCGCGACCGGGAAGCGCGCGAGCACGTCGTCGGGCAGGGCGGCGAGGGCCCGCGCCAGCGCCGGAACCTCGCCGTGGTCGAGCGCCGGGAAGCCGCCTCTCTCGAGCGCGGCCGCGAGCCGCTCCGGGTCGCCGGCGCGCAGCCGCAGCGCGATGGCGTCCACCCAGCGCCCCGCGCGCTCGAGCGCCGAGGCGGCGCGCTCGAAGACGATGCCGCGCCGCTCCGGCGCGAAGCGCTCGAGGCGCCGCTCGAGGCGCGCGCGCGGCGGCTGGTGGAAGGCGTCGCCGCCGTCGTAGCAGGCGAAGATCAGCCCGCGCTCGCGTAAATCCTCGATCAGCGCCGGCTCGCACTCGAGCGCGGCCGCGATGCGAGCGTCGAAGCGCGCTACGCACGCCAGCTCGCACGCGCGGTCGAGATCGTCGTCGCTCCAGTTCCGCAGCGCGGCGTCCACCAGGCCGTCGTAAACGTCGTCGGGAGCGGCCGACGCATCGAGCCGTCCGGTCGCGAGCGCCACGCCCAGCGCCAGCGCCCAGCCGCCCGTGCGCTCGTGCAGCGCGCCCGCCTCGGCGGCGGAGAGCGCAATACCCGCGCGCTCGAACGCCGCGCGTAGTTCATCGGGCCGCACGCGCAGCTCGGGCGACTCGATCGGGAGCGCGGCGACGCCGCTCGCGAGCCAGCGCGGCACGGGCAGCCACGATGCGTCGCGGTCGGCGACGATCCAGCGGATCTCGGGCGGCGCGGTTTCGATCAGCGCGCTCAAGAACGACGCGCAGCGCTCCGCGCCGGCGAGGTGGTGCAGCTCGTCGAGCACCACCGTCGCGCTCACGCCCGCGAGGTGCTCGCGGGCCCACTGCAGCGCCGCGTCCTGGCCCTCGGCCCGCTCGAGCTGCA
The DNA here is from genome assembly GCA_963784655.1 of Vulcanimicrobiota bacterium. Taxonomy (GTDB): domain Bacteria; phylum Vulcanimicrobiota; class Vulcanimicrobiia; order Vulcanimicrobiales; family Vulcanimicrobiaceae; genus Vulcanimicrobium. Next base: position 18,833 of record CAWASO010000015.1, on the reverse strand, counting down.
AGGCGGCGTTGCGGACCGAGCGCGCCATCGCGGGCCGCGGCGCGCCGAACGTCGCGGCCAAGCCGCGCACCAGCTCGCCGGGAGCCGCGTGCGCGGGGGTCGCGGTGAACGAGAGGTGCGGGATCGCGCGCGCGGCGAGGTAGTCGCGCACGAGGGTCGACTTGCCGAGCCCTTCGTCGGCGACGACGAGGGCCACTCGCGCGCGGCGCGCCTCGTCCAAGCGCGCGAAGAGGCGCACGCGCGAGAACGCGCGTGCGCCGGGGCTCGGCGGGTGAGGGCGGCGGCTGGAGTCGTCCTCGGCAGGGTTCACCGTCGACCTCACAGGGCGCGGAAGCTGCTAGAAAGCGGCTAATCCGTTCGGACTGCCCAATGTGCCATCGGCAAACCCGGCTACCGGGTTGAGCGTGTCGCGGTTCGCGTAGAGCTTGGCGGCCCCGACCGAGGCGCTGCCGTAGTCGTTGGCGGCCGCGTAGAGACCGGCGACGAAGGGCGCTCCGGCGCTGGTGCCGCCCAGCACGATCCAGCCCTTGTGGTCGCTGCTGTAAACCGCCACGCCCGGGTTGTAGTCCGCGATCACGGAAACTTCCGGCACCGCGCGGCCGCCGCACGCCGAGCGGCTCTGCCAGGCCGGCCGCGCGTAGATGATGCTGCAGCCCGAGCCGCTCGCTTCCCAGACCGTTTCGGACCAGCCCCGGGCCGTGCCGGAGCTCCGGTTCAGCGTGGTTCCCCCGACCGCCGTCACGTACGGCGACGACGCCGGGAACTGGACCTCGCCCGCGCCCATGTCGCCCGTGCTCGCGGTGATCGCGATGCCGGGGTGATAGAACGCGTCCTTCGCCGCCTCGTCGATCCCGGTGGAGTTCCCGTTCCCCTCGGGCACGCCCCAACTGTTGCTGATCGCGGCCGGGTGATACGACGCGGCGACGTTCACCGCTTGAGCCAAGCTGTCCAGATCCTGACCGGGCGCTTGGACGAGCAGGATGCGGCAGGTCGGGCAGGCGATCGAAGCCATCGCGAGGTCGAGCGTCGTCTCGTCGCCCCAGGTCGCCTGGTACGCTCCTTTATCGCCCACGATCGGCAGGAGCTTGAGGAGGCCCTCGATGGGTTTGGCCTTGACGATCGTCAAGCACTTGCTCTCGTGCGTGCAGGCCGGCAAGTTGAACTGGGCTCGAAACGTCTTGAGGTCGTCCTCGGCGTGGGGCGTGTCGAACGCATCGACGATCGCGACCAGCGGACCGTTCGCGATGGCGGTCGGAACGATCGGCGGCAACGCGTATGCGCTGCGAATCTGGGCGGGGGTCAGACCGCTCGTCGGCGTCTTCGCGGGCGGCACGTTCGGGTTGATCTTGACGTCGCACGAGGAGTCCTTCTTCGTTACCCCTACACAAGCGACCGCGCTGGCTGGAACCGGCGTGGGCGAGACCGCGGGAAGGGCGCGGGCGATGTTCTGAGCGCCGCGCCCGTCGCCGGCCAGGGGCGAGACGGAGCCCGAGCCCGCCCCGGCGCAGCCGGCCGCCGCGGTCAGCGCGAGGCCGACGAAGAGCGCCTTGCACGCGAAGCCCTTGGGGGAACGCGGGCGCTCCGCGGCGTCGATCGGCGGCAGCGGGCGGGAAACGTCCGTCGACATCACCGGAATATGCTTCATCCTTACGATTCCTATGGCGGCCGACTCGTCCGTATCAGCCGCCGGCACAGTGGATTCGCGCCGCGCGGAGGCCCAGTTCGCACGGCTCGATCAGGACTAAGGGCCTGGGCCTAGAGATACCCTCAATTCAGGGGGATCATTGCCAGGACTTTAGTCCTTACCGTAAGGATTTCGTAAAGAGGGGCCGCCGCCGAGGTTAGCGCGGCTCGGGCAGGTCGTGGAACGTGCGCTTGGGCGCCCGTTCTTCTTGCTCGAGATCGGCGAGGAAGTAATAGACGATCTTGCGGTCGTCGAAGCCGACCTTGGCCAGCTCGCGCCCGCCGATCTCGACCACCTCGTGGATGTGCCCCTCCTGGCCCGCGTAGCGGTAGTTGACCTCGCTGTAGTCGGGGTCGCCCGGGCGGGGGCGCGGGACGACCTTGGTGCCGCGCAGGGGGGTACGGTGCCGGTGCTCGCTCAAATGTGCTCTCCTATGATCATCGAGTACCGCGGGAAGCGGCCGAAGGTGGCGGCGAGCGCGTTCGTCGCCCCGACCGCCGTCCTCATCGGCGACGTCGAGGTGGGCGAGGAAGCGTCGATCTGGTTCGGCACGATCGTCCGGGGCGACAACGGCCCGATCACGGATCGGCGCCCGCGCCAACCTCCAGGACAACGCGGTCGTGCACGTCAGCGAAGGCGCCGCGACCGTGATCGAGGACGACGTCACGATCGGCCACTGCGCGGTGCTGGAGGACTGCACGATCGGGCGCGGCTCGCTGATCGGCTCGAACGCGGTCGTGCTCAACGGCGCCCACGTCGGCGAGAGCACGCTGATCGCGGCCGGCGCGGTGGTCGTCACCAACGCCCGGATTCCCGCCCGGGTGGTCGCCGCCGGCGCCCCCGCGGTGGTCAAGAAGGCGCTCGAAGGGCCGGCCGTCGAGTGGGTCGCGCACGGCGGCCCCGAGTACGTGGCGCTCTCGCGCTCGTACCTCAGGCACGGCATCGGCGATCCCGAGATGCACGAGATCGTGGAGAACCGCGTCGCCCCGTAAGGCCCTCCCCGGGCTGCTGCTCGCGCTCGCCGTCGCGGCGCTCGCGACGCTGGCCGCCCACTGGGTTCCGCTGGCCGGCGCGCCGGTGCTGGCGATCGTGCTGGGCGTCGCGGTGCGAGCGGCCTGGCAGCCTCCCGAGCGATGTCGGCCCGGGCTCGCTTTCGCGGCGCGGACCGTTCTGCAAGCCGCGATCGTCGTCTCGGGCTTCGCGCTGTCGTTCGTGACCGTCGTGCGCACCGGGCTGGGCACGCTGCCGGTGACGCTGGGCACGATGGCCGTCGCGCTGATCCTCTCCCCGCTCGTCGCACGGGCGCTGCGCGTGGACGAGCGTGCTACAGCGGCTGGTCGGCATCGGCACCGCGATCTGCGGCGCGTCCGCGATCGCGGCGGTCGCGACCGTGATCGAACCGGCCGAGAGCGAGATCGCGCTGGCGATCGCGGTGGTCTTCTTCTACAACATCGTCGCGGTGCTGATCTTCCCGCCGCTGGGCCACCTGATGCACCTGACGCAAGACGCGTTCGGGCTGTGGGCCGGGACCGCGATCAACGACACCTCGTCGGTCGTTGCGGCCGGGTACGCCTACGGCCGCGAGGCGGGCGACCACGCGACGATCGTCAAGCTCACCCGCGCGACGCTGATCCTGCCCATCGTCGGCGTGCTGGCCGTGCTGCGCGCCCGCGCACAACGCGCCGGCAGCGCACGGGTGCCGTGGCGGCGCATCATCCCGTGGTTCATCGTCTGGTTTCTCGCCGCCGCGCTGGTCAACACGACCGGCATCATCCCCGCCGGCTGGCACGCGCCGATCGGCATCCTCGCCGCCTTTCTGATCAGCGCCGCCCTGGCCGCGATCGGCCTGCAAACCCAGCTCGCGAAGCTGCTGCGCACCGGAGCCCGGCCGCTGGCGTTCGGCTTCGTCCTGTGGGTCGCCGTGGCGCTCTCGTCGCTGGCGCTGCAGCGGTTGACCGGGCTGTAGTAGCAGCGATCTCAGCCTTCGGCGATCCCGCTCCCCATGCGACCGGTCGCCGGAAGCGACGGCATCCGCCGCAGAGTAGGTGATCCTCAGCTCGGCAGCATCGCTGTCGTCGAGCGCACGATGGACCAGGACCTGCGTTCGGTCCACGACCGCGAAGTCGAAGAGGAGACGGGTCTCGCGACCCATGGTGCCCTCCACGGCCGGCACGTCCTCAACGGTCACCGCCCGGCCCGACACCGGTGAGTATGTACGGGTAACCTTCACCTGACGCTCGCTCATAGCTGCCCCATCATAGCGTATGGACCGTGACGACGACATACCCGAGGAACCACGATACTTTCGCACGGATGGTACGGCCGCCGGCTTCGCAGGCGGTCTACCTGGGCCGTTCAGGCCGCTGAAGAACCGCCGCAAGCGCGTGTGAACGCCGCGAACAGTGCGCGGCTCGCGCCGCCGTCGTCGGCTCGGTTCGACTCGGGATGCCACTGGACGGCGAGCCAGAAAGGAGAGGCGAACCGGGCTTCGAGCGCTTCGACGATGCCGTCGCTGGTGCGGGCGACCACGCGCAGGTCGGCGGCGCAGCGGTCGACGGCCTGGTGGTGCGTCGCGCTCGTGACGAGGCTCGTCGTGCCGACGACGCGCGCCAGCAGGCTGTCGGGCTCGATGCTCACGACGTGCTCGGGGACGAGCTGCCAGCGGTCTTGCTGGCCCGGTTCGCCCACGGCGTGGCGCACCGTCGCGCGTTCGCCCTGCGCGTGCGGGATGTCGCCGATCAGCGTCCCGCCGAAGGCGACGTTCGCGATCTGGATGCCGCGGCAGATCGCCAGCGTCGGTAGCCCGCGCTCGCGAGCCGCGCGCAGCAGCGCGATCTCCAACGCGTCGCGCTCCGGCTCGACCGCCGTCACGAACGCCGAGCGCGGCGCGCCGTAGCGCGCGGGCGTGACGTCGACGCCGCCGGTCACCAGCAGCCCGCCCGCATTCACCAGAAGCTCTGCCGGATCGGACGACGCATCGACCCGCACCGGCTCGGCGCCCGCCTCGCGCAGCGCGTCGAGATACTCCTCCACCGGATCGTCGAACGATGCGGTAACGAGAACGCGCGGAGCGACGGTGCTCACACCGGCTCCGTCCACCGCGCTGCGCGGTTCACGGGGCGGGGTAGTGCGAGTCGTCGCCGTAGGGGACGAAGAGCGTGTGCTCGGGCAGGAAGCGCAGCTTGATCGTGCCGACCTTGCCGTTGCGGTGCTTGGCGATGATGAACTCGGTCGCGTCCGGTTCGGGCGACGTTTCCTTGTTGTAGTACGCGTCGCGATACAAGAACGTGACGATGTCGGCTTCTTGCTCGATCGCGCCCGAGTTGTGCGTGACGATGTCGTCGACGCAGAAGTTGTGCAGCTCGCCGACCGTGATGTCGTACACGGGCTCGTCGGCCTGCGCCTCGATCGACACGATCGGATCCCACAGCACGTCCGAGCTCGCGAGCACGTCGAGCACTTCGTCGTCGAGACGCTCGGCGAGCATGGCGCACGTCATGCGCGACATCGCTTTGCCTTGGTCGCGCCAGCCGAGTGCCGCATGCGAAAATCCGCGCTGCGCTCGCAGCACGGAGACGCGACCGTTGACCTCGAGCGGAATGCGGTCGAACTGCGCTGCATCGTTCGCCACGACGGGGACGACCTTCGCAGCCGCTCGCGCGTGCTTCTCGCCGACGAATCCGATGCGCTCGATGAACGCGTTCACGACGCTGCGCTGCATGAGCGAGAGGGTGTACATGGCCTTGGTCTTGGTGCGATAGCCGCCGATGTTGCGGGTGTCCGAAGTCAAGATTGCGTTGATGCCGAAGCGGAGCAGCAGGTGCCGGACGTCGTGGGCCAGACCTTGGCTGATCGTCCCCAGCCGAACAGTGACCCGTGAGGAGGTCGCGCCGCGCGTCAAGCTGCCGTCGGCATGGAACAGCCCGCGCAGGAAGGCCGCGACGACGTCGTCGGACTGCGTCAAGACGGCAGCCGGGACGCGCTTGCGCGCGCCGGTGTGTTTCCAGATTCCCAGTTCCCGCAGCCAGCACGTCAGCGGGTTCTTTCCCGCGCCGCACATACGGCCGGTCGTCAAGACTACCCGCAAAGCGGTCGTCGTTGCCCGCTCGGGCTTGACGATCGGGCGCAGATCGAACTCGGACGCCGCCAGCTGGACCAGGAAATCGGCCTCAGCCTGGGTCGCGACGGTGATCGCCGGGCTACCGCCCAGGTGCCCGTCGCCGATCAGCCAGCCCAACAGCAGCGCCCGGTTCGGTGACATGGGCGTACCAGTCTGGGCCGGCGCGCCGTAGCGGCGCGGCACGGCGATCGACCGGCCGACGTGCAGGTCGCGCAGTTCCGACCAGCCCGAGACGGTCAGGAACCGATGACCGTCGGTGCAGCGGACGACCCGGCCGCTCTTGGTCGTCACCCGGTACGTCGGCTTGCGGCCCACGCACCAGCCGTCGACGATCGGGCGGCGAACCAGCCGGAGCCGCTCGTCCACCGCCCAGACGTCGAAACGCAGATTGCGCTCGACGATGTCCGCGATCGGTACGCGTTCGCCGGTTTCGGCATTCGTCACGCAGGCATCGCCGGCCAGGCAATCACGCAAATCCGACAGCAGCGGGCGTTTGTCCTGACGCGTCTCGACCGCGCGGTTGAGCTGGGCCAGCGCGATCACCGGCACTTCGAGGTCCTTCGCGGTCGCCTTGAGGGTCCGGCAGATGTCGGACAGCTCCTCGTTGCGGTTGACCTGTTTGCCCACCGCGGTGGACGGGCGCACGAGCTGCAGGTAGTCGATCACCACGCAGCTCAGGCCGTGCGCGGACTTGAGGCGGCGCAGGCGCGAGCGGATCTCGGTGACGGTCGGCGCGCCGCTGTCGTCGAGGTGGATCGGCAGTTCGTGCAGCACGCCCATGGCGTGGCCGATCTTCTCCCAGTCGCGGTCGGCGATCGCGCCGCGCCGCAGCTTGCTGGCGTCCAGCCGCGCTTCGGACGAGAGCAGGCGCTCGACCAGCTCCTGCTTCGTCATCTCGAGCGAGAACACGGCGACCGGCTTCTTCTCATCCTTGGCCGCGGCGACGGCCATGTTGAGCGCGATCGAGGTCTTGCCCATCGCGGGGCGGGCGGCGACGATGATCAGGTTGCCGGGCTGCCAGCCCGCGGTGTAGTCGTCGATGTCGCGGTAGCCCGAGGTGACGCCGGTGCGGTCGCCCTTCTGCTCGTGCCGCCGCTCCAGCGCCTGGAACGTCTGGAGCAGCAGCGAAGGCACCGAGGCGAACGAGCCGCGGTCGCTCTTGTTGCCGACTTCGTAGACGACTTGCTCGGCCCGGTCGATCGCCGCCTCGACGTCCTCCTCGGAGTCGTAACCCAGGCCGGTGATCTGCGTGCCGGCGTGGATCAGCCCGCGCAAGGACGCCTTCTCGCGCACGATGCGCGCGTAGTACTCGGCCGACGCGGCGGTCGGCACGGTGTCCATCAGCGAGTTGAGGTACGCCATCCCGCCGACTTTGTCGAGCATGCCGCGGTTGCGCAGCTCTTCGGCCAGCGCGACCTTGTCGAGCGGCTCGCCGCGCTCGTAGAGCGCGTAGAGCGCGACGAAGATCGACTCGTGCAGCGGGGCGTAGAAGTCGCCCGAGACGACGATCTCGCTGACCGTCGCCATCATCTCCTTGTCGACGAGGATCGAGCCGAGCAGCGCCATCTCCGCCTCGAGGTTGTTGGGCGGAATGCGGTCGACGGAGTGCGAGAGCTGTGCGACGTTCACCGGGTGACCTTCGTGCGGCGGCGCTTGGCGGGAGGCGGGACGGGGACGCGCACGCCGAGCGCGGCCAGCGCCTCGACGACGGACGAGACGGCGATCACCTCGATCCCCTCTGGTGCCGCCTCGATCTCCCGAGCGTTCTCGCGCGGCAAGACGATCGCCCGCATCCCGGCCTGGCGCGCGGCGTAAAGCTTTTCGACGACTCCGCCCACGGCCCGGACGTTGCCCGCGAGTGACACCTCGCCCGTCACCGCGACGTCCTGCGGCAGCGGCAGCTTCGTCAGCGCGCTGTACAGCGCGAGGAAAAACGCCAGCCCCGCCGACGGGCCGTCGATGTTGCCGCCGCCGACGACGTTGACGTGCAGGTCGTGGTCGGCCGGGTCGATGCCGGCCACGGCGCGGATCACCGAGGCCGCGTTGAACACCGCGTCGCGCGCCATCGTGCCGGCGGTGTCGTTGAAGCGCACCGTGCCCTTGCGCGCCTCGCGCGCGGCGAACGCGGCCGCCTCGATCTCGATCACGCTGCCGACGTACTGCAGCACGCCCAAGCCGTGCGCCTTGCCCAGCTCGCGCGCGTGCCGCGCGCGGGCCGGCGTGTGCTGCACGATGCGCCCGGCCTGCACCACCTCGAGCACGTCTTCCTCGCGCACGCTCGCGCCGCGCGCGTTCCCGTGGCGCTCGAGCGCGTGCGAGTACGCGTCGGCCAGGATCTGCACGGCCTTACGGCCCTCGATCGTGTACGACGCGACCAGTTCGGGTACGCGCCGCGCGACCTTGGCGCCCAAGCGCGCCGCCGCCTCGCGCACGATGCGCGCGACCTGGGCTTGGGTGAGCGGCTCGAAGTACACCGCCGCGCAGCGCGAGCGGATCGCAGCGTCGATCGCGTCGGGGTCGCGCGTGGTCGCGCCGATCAGCACGAAGTCGGCCGGCGCGCCGTCGCGGAACAGCTTTTTCACGTAGGCCGGGACGTTGGCGTCGTGCTCGTCGTAGTACGAGGACTCGAAGGTGACGCGCTTGTCCTCGAGCACCTTGAGCAGGCGGGTCTGCATGGCGGGATCCATCTCGCCGATCTCGTCGATGAACAGCACGCCCGCGTGAGCCTTGGTCACCAGGCCCAGCCTGGGCTCGGGGACGCCGCCGTCGGCGAAGTCGCGCCGGGCGCCCTGGTAGATCGGGTCGTGCACGCTGCCCAGCAGCGGGTTGGTCGTCTCGCGCGCGTCCCAGCGCAGCGTCGTGCCGGCCGCCTCGACGAACGGCGCGTCGGCCGCGAACGGCGCGTGCGGGCGAGCTTTGGCCAGTTCGAGCGCCAGCCGCGCGACGGTCGTCTTGCCGACGCCCGGCGGCCCGTAGAGGATCACGTGCTGGGGGTAGGGCGAGGCCAGCTTGGCGATCAGGGCCTTGATCGCGGCCTCCTGACCGACCACCTCGTCGAGCGCCTTGGGGCGCAGGACGTCGAGCGCGGCGCGGGCCAGGCCGCGCGCGTCGAGCGCTTCGAGGTCGGCCAGCCGCTTCTGGGTGGCGGGCGTCTCGGGCCCGGCCTCGTCGCGCAGCGCCTCCAGGCGCAGCTCGCGCAGGTAGTCGGCATGGCGCGCGACCATCTTGGCGTTGATCTTGGCCTCGAGGCTGTCGCCGACGGTGCGCTGGGCGACGAGGTCCGCCAGCCGGTCCTCGATCTCGGCGATGACCTTCTTGTACTGGGCCTTGGCGGGCCGCGTCTCGAGCGTCGGGTCCTCGAAGACCAGCCGCTGGAGCGCGAGCAGGCGGTCGGGCACCGCCTGCGAGCGCATCTCCTTGAGGGTGCCGAGCTTGCCGGCGCGCAGCACGAGCTTGTCGGTGCCCAGCGCCTCGCTGAGCACGTCGTAGAGCACCGCGATCTCGCGGCGGACCTTCTCGTCCGCGCTCAGTCGCACGGCTACTTCAGCGCGACGACCTGCACCGCGGACTTGGCGACGATGTTGTTGCCCAGGCGGATCTCGACCGGGTACGTCCCCAGCGCCTTGATGCCGTCCTTCATCTCGATCTTGTGCCGGTCGATCGTGACCCCGAGCTGCTCGTGCAGCGCGTCGGCCACGTTGGCGTTGGTGACGGTGCCGAACAGGCGGCCGTTGCCGCCGGCCTTGGCCGAGACCCGGATCACGACGTTCTCGAGCTGGGTGGCGACGTCCTGAGCGTTGGCGACCTCTTCGGCCTGCTTGCGCTTCTTGGCGTGCTGCTGCTGCTCGAGCTGCTTCATCGCGCCCGGCGTCGCGGCGACCGCGAGCTTCTGGCGCAGCAGGTAGTTGTTGGCGTAGCCGTCGGCGACCTCGACGGCCTGGCCGCGGGTGCCCAGCGGCTTGACGTCGGCGGTGAGAATGACCTTCACTGCGTGCTCCTTATGCCGCGACGAACGGCAGGAGGGCGATGATCCGGGCGCGCTTCACGGCGACGGTGAGCATCCGCTGGTGCTTGGCGCAGTTGCCGGAGATGCGGCGCGGCAAGATCTTGCCCCGCTCGCTGATGTACTTGCGCAGCCGGGTGGTGTCTTTGTAGTCGAGGTCGTGGACGCGGTCGGCGCAGAACGTGCAGACCTTCTTCTTGGGGCGGCGATCCTTTTTCGCGGACGCGCGCTTGCCTTTGGGCGGACCAGCCATGGGTGGGGAGAGCCTTTCGGTGATGTAGGTGGTGGTGGCCGGGATCGAAGCCCGGCCCTACACACGTGGCGCCCGAGGACGCCACGACCCGCTCCGGCACGTCACCGCGCCGAGGGGAACCCGAGGAGTATACCGCGTCCGGGCTCCGAGCGCCAGAGGGCAGGCAGCGGGACCGGGACGCAAAGCGGCGCCCCCTTGCTCGGGAGGCGCCGCCGTGGACTAAAGGTCCGGACCCGGGTTACATGGGCATCATCGGGACGCCGGGATCCTTGCTCGGGATGGCGCGGAAGTACAGGAAGATGTTCGTCGGCACGGGCGGCATGACGGTCGGGTCGCCCGCGGCGAGCAGCTTCTGCACGTACGCGTAGTCGCCGTGCTTCTGGATCGCGTCGAACGTGGCGCGGCTCGTCACGCCGATGATGTTGACGTTCCACCACTCCGGCCGGCCGCCGTAGAGCGTGGTCATGTAGTGGTTGTGCGGCGGGACCGCGGCGTTGCCGAGCGTCGGCAGGAGCGCCGCTTCGGAGACGTGCATGGCCTTCGCCAGCGGCTTCACCGCGCGCGTCATGTCGATCGTGCCGGGATGGCCGACGCACACGAGCTTGGGCCCGCACTGCATCTGCATCGGCGGAACGGTGAACCCGATCGGCACGGTGGCGTACTCGGGATCGACGTGACCGGCGGGCGGGACGGCGGCTTTCTGCCCGAGCTCGCAGCCCGAGGTCGACTCGGCCGCGACCGACGTGTCGCAGTAGAAGCCCTTGGTGTAGATCTCCGACGCCGCGCGGCCCTTGTAGTAGGCCTGCGTGATGCCGAAGCTGTTGATCCCGTGCCCTGCCGTGCCGCCCGCCATCGGGGCGGCGAACGTGATGCCGCCCAGCAGCAGCACGCCTCCGGCAAGGGACGCCGCTCCGGCCATCCAGAGCTTGGTTCGTTGTAGCATGTTGGTTCCTTTGGGTTCCTTTGGCTGAAGAAGAGCTGGCGTGATTAGCGCTAGTTCGGGCGAGTGCGAATGCCGCCGGGCTTCGCCTGGGTGCGCTGCACGGCGCGCGTCGCGGCGAAGGCCTTCGTGCCGCAGCCGGTGAGCGTCACGCTGATGGGCCCGTCGCTCTGCACGTCGAGCACCGCCGCGCAGTCGATCCTGGCGCGCGCCGGATTGATCGTCACGCTGGCGACGTTCGAAGCGTTGATGTGGAGCACGTCGCGGACGGGCGCCGCGGGTGCCGGACCCCACGTTTTCGCAAACGAGCTGTAGGTGAGCGCACCGAGCGCGCCCCCGGCCACGACGCCGCCGCCCAGGATGGTCGGCGAAACCGGCGGATCGCCCACGCCGAAACCTTCCGAGCGCGCATCGACGATGCCGACCGGTCGGCCGTCGGTGGGGTTGGTGGGAACCAGGGTGCGCAGCCGCACTTGCGAGACCCAGTACGCGTGGTCGTGGACGTCGGCGTAGGTGGGCAGATCGGTCGTCGGATCGGTGTTGAAGGTGACGTGGGGCGGGTTGAGGTTGGTGCGGTGCGTGTCGAGGAACGCGGCCTGCGGCGCGTACTGGTCGTTTTCGTCGAACACCAGGTGGTCGCCGGCGTTGAACAGATCGTACTCGTAGCGGTAGTTCAGCGCGTCCAAGCGCATTTGCGTCGAGATCGAGTCCGTCGGCGGCACCAGACTCGTCGCCCGCCGTGTACCAGAGCAGGGCCGGGACGTTGCGCAGCGATCCGAAGAGGGGCTGGACCTGCGTGCCGGGCTGTTCCACCGTGGGCCGGCCGATGATCGCGCCCAGGCCGACGTAGGGACCGCCGACCGTGACCGCCAGGCGGTTGAAGAGGTCGGGGAACTCGACCGAGATCTTGTACGCGCCGTAGCCACCCATCGAGTACCCCGAGATGCTCGTCGCGGCCGGGTTGAGCGGGTAGTGCGCGGCGACGTCGGCCCACGCTTCGAAGACGTCGACTTCCGAGAGCCCGTAGTACCAGCTGCCGGGGCTGCGGCCTTCGGGCGTCAGCACGATCGTGCCGCCGCCGCGGTTGGCGAACTGGATCTGGTGGTTGGTGTTCGTGAACTGGTTGTAGTTGTTGTCCAGCGCGTGCAGCAGCACCGTGAGCTGGTAGGGCGCGCCCACGGTGTGGCTCGACGGCACGTAGATCGTGTACGGCTGCAGGTTGCCCAGGTACTGCGGCGGGTCCGCCGTCAGATCGCCCTCGAGCGGGTTGTCCTGGTTGGCGCCCTGGGCGGGCTCGAAGTGGCTGGCCAGGACGCGCGTGACCGAGCCCGTGAGGGGCACGCCCTGCGGGGAGCCGTTCATGTCGTCGTTCGTGCCGGCCGCGACCTTGGCCATGTTGACGGTGTCGAAGAACGGCGAGATGTCGCCGGCCGCGAGCGCGCGGCTCTGGGCGAGCTCGCGCCACTGCGTCGAGGCGAGCTCGTTGGCCGGGAAATACGGCAGCTTGAGCGCGCCCTGGGCGGGCTCGGCGTGGCGGAACGCGACGTTGTAGAACGCCGAGGGGAGCAGCAACCCGCTGGCCCCGCCGCCGTCGGCCGGGTTGCGGGCGATCCCGGGAATGAGATACGTGTTGGTCGCGTTGTTCCACAGGCCCGTCGCGGCCGCGACCCGCAGTGCCGTTTGGTTCGTCGTGACGTACACGGAGTTAGGGACGAAGACTTCGACTTGGCGATTGGCCAAGCGCACGATGGGAGTGCCCGTGTAGAGCGTCGTCCCGGTGGCCGCGGCCTTGATGTCGTACGTGTTGCCGTGCCAGGTGAGGAACACCGAGCCCGGCGCGCGCGTGTTCGCGCCGTGGGGCATCGGGAACGTCGTCCCCGCCGTGCCGCCCAGCGCGATCGTGAAGGCCGCGCGCGACGAATCGATCATCGTGTTGAACGTCACGCGGAAGCTGCTGCCGCCCGTCGTCGGCTTCAAGCGCAGTTCGACGAGGTCCGCCGCGTTCTCCGCGTAGTGCGGATCGGTCGGATAGGTGTAGGTGCCGGCGGGGCGCGAGAACGTGGCGTTCTGCGTGCGAACGTCGGTCGGATCCATCACCGGCGCGACGGCGCCGTGGTCGTCGTACAGGAAATCCTGGTAGACGTATTCACCGCTGCGGTACGAGCTCGCACCGCTCACGAGGATCGGCGCGGCGCGCCAGATGCCCGCGTTCACGAATTGCGGCGCGGCCGCGAGCGGAGCGTACAGGATGTCGGGACCCGGGCGACCCGTCCCACCGTACAAACTCGCGGCACTCGCCATGGACGTACAGGAGATCGCCAATGCCGCCGCCGATGCGGCAACCGAGCGTAGACGCATGAAGGGTTCCACAACTTTCGGTTCTTGGTGACAGAGAAGCAAGCCGGTGTCAGCTCGCCGAGTCGAAGAGGCTGAAACGGAAGTATGGGGGCCTGAGCGCACCCGCAGCTTGCTCCGCGTGACGGGGCGACACCGCGCGACTCACTGTATGGTATATTTAATCCGGTATCAAGATACTCACAAAAATATGAGTAGGGTGCGGACTTCATGATCGACGGCAGCAGAACGTATCCAATCACGGACTCCCGCCCGATCTCATCGCGCGAAATCTCCAAGCGGTCGAGGCCTCGCTCAGCGTGCTGTGCGGCAAATGGAAGATCATGATCGTCGCGCACTTGGACGACGGCCCGCATCGCTTCACCGAGCTGCGCAGATTCATGCCGCTCATCTCGCAGCAGTCGCTGGTCGTCCAGTTGCGGGAGTTCGAGAAGGACGGCGTCGTCAGCCGTCAGGTGTACCTCGAGGTGCCGCCCCGCGTCGAGTACTCGCTCACCGCTCTGGGCCGCAGTATCAGCCCGATCATGATGCCGCTGATGGTCTGGGGCTACGAGGTCTTGAAGACGCGCGCCGACAGAGCCGAAGTCGGCGAGCCGATCGGCGCGGGGGTCATTTCCCAGCGATCCGGAAGAACTCTGACATGAGCGCAAAAACGATTTCCGCCCAAGCTGCCAAGGAAGCCGAGAAGCAGCGCAAGGCGACCGCGAGCGAGAAGCTCGGCCGCGAGGCCGAGGTCAAGTCCGCCAAGATCCGCGGAGCGCTTCGCCAGCCGAGCGGCAGGCGCTCGCCCGCCGCTACGGCGTGGTTTCCGGTCTCGACTAGCCGGCGCCCGCTACGGGCCCTGGACGATTCGCACGAAGTTCTGCGGCTTGATGTACTCCGCAAACGCCGACTGAATCGCATGCGCATCGGTCGCCACGAGATGCTCCACGTCGATGTGCGATTGGTCGAGGGGTACCCGTTGGCTCGCGTTCTCGAGCAGCGAGTCGCCGATGGCGGACACCGAGGAATTCGCGATCTCCGTCTGCCGAACGATCGACGCTTTGGCGAGCGCGAGCTCGAAATCACCGACCGGCTGCGTCTTCATGCGGTCGATCTCGCTATCGATCAGCGACGCGATGCGCGGCTGGTTCGCCGGCGTGCACGCGTACTCGATCGACGAACTCGTAAGCGCGAACGGCGCGGCGGACAAGCGCGAGTCGATCGAGTACACCAGTCCCGCGTTCTGACGCAGGTCGCGGAACAACCGGCTTTGTTCCGGGCCGAGCGAGCCGCCGCCCAGGATCGCGTTGCCGAGCAGCAGCGGGTACACGTTGCGGCGCCGAGCGCGCCAGCGGGACGATCTGCTGCGACGTCACGGAGTCCTGACCGATCGGCAGCGCGAGCCTCACGTCGCCCGGCGGGTTGAGCGGAAGCGGCGGCAACTCGGTCCGGGCGGCTCGCGCCGGTCGCGCGCCAGCCGCCGAACTCACGCTCGATCGCCGCGCGCGCCGCATCGGCGCTGACGTTGCCCACGACGACGATCGTGGCGAGGTCGGGGCGGATCGTGCTGGCATAGTACGCCTTCACGTCGTCGAGCGTCAGCGCTTGCATCCCTGGCGGCGGTCGGCTCGCGTAACTCGGGATCGCCGGGCGGCAGCAAGTACGCGGCCGCGCGCCGGTTCGCGATCACCGTGGCGGAGCTCGTCAGCGCCGTTTCGCAGCGCAGTCGATCGAGCGGCGCTTGGCGAGCATCGAACGTCGCTTGGTCGAAGCGCGGCTGCAGCTCGTTCTCGGCCAGCAGCGCGACGCCGCGCGCAAACGATTTCGACGTGGTTTGCAAGCCGAAACCGGCACCGGCCGAGACCTCCGAGTCGGCATCGTCCTGAGCGCGCTGGAACGCGAGCCGGTCCTGGTTCGCGTGTGCCGAAGCCGAACATGGTTCGCAAGATCGCCGAGACGCCTTCTTTGCCGGCGGGTTCCTGCAGCGCCGGGTTCGTCTTCGACCACGCCGTAGACGAACACCGAGTCGGAGATCGTCTCCGGCTGCACGATGAGCGTGATGCCGTTGGCGCAGCTTCTAGCGCGCCGGCGGCGGGTCGCGCCCGGCGCGGCGACATGCGCAACGAGCTGCGAGGCCCATTCCGGCAGGCGGCGTGACCGGGGGCTGCGCGTTGAGCGGTTTCTCCGGCGCCGCTGCGACGGTGCGGCGGCGGCGTTCTGCGACGCGTCGGCCGACGGCGTCAGCGCGCCGACGATCGCGTGGCTGCCGGTCGAGATACCGTTTCGCGACCCGGTCGACGTCGGCGAGCGTGACGTCGGCGATCAGCTCCTGCTCGCGCGCGATCGACGGTTCGCGGTCGAGTGCGATCGTCGTCGACCAAGTCCGACGCGAGCGCTTCGATCGAGTTGCGGCTCTCCTCTTGACCGGTGATGAGCTTGCGCCGGGTCGTTTCGAACAGCTCGCGCGGGATGCCGTGCTGCGCGTACGCGTCAAGATCGCCTCGAGCGCTGCGCGCTCTTCGCCGGGTCGGCGTTCGGCGCCGAGCGCGGCGGTGGCAAGCCCGAGCTGGCCCTCCGGGACGTACGGCATCGAGACCCACCCCGCGTCGAGCGCTTCGTTCGTGTCGACCAGCGCGCGGAGCGGTCCGCGCTCGGAGTCCAAGATGCCCTGCAGCACGAACGAGGGCAAGAAATCCGGACTATCGATGCCGGGCAGCGGAAAGCGACGACGGCGAGCGGATACACGAGCCGCGTCGGCTGGCGAATCACGGTGCGTTTGAGCGGCTTGAGGTGCGCGGCGGCATGCGCCGGGACGGGCGCGCTGGGATCGATTCGAACCGGGCGCGAATTTGCGCCAGCGCGCGGGCCGGATCGATGTCGCCGGCTACCACGAGCACGGCGTTGTTCGGCGCGTACCACCGGTCGTGGAACGCTTTGATCTGCGGGCCGGTCAGCCGGTCGAACGACGCTTTGGTGCCGACGCCTTCGTGCCCGTACGGCGTGCCGTCGAACGCCAGCGCTGAACTTGCGCGGAAAAGTCGGCGCCGGGCTGCGTATTCGTCGCGCAGCACCTCCTGCTCGATCGCGCCGCGTTCGTTCTCCCATTGCGACTGCGGGTCGAGCACGTCGCGCATGCGGTCGGACTCGATCCGCAGCACGGCGTCGAGGTCGGCCGCCGGAACGGTGAACTGGTACTGCGTGAGCGTGTCCCTCGTCGCCGCGTTGAACGCGCCGCCCAGTGCGGTCGCCATCGTGCCGAGCTCGCTCGTCGAGAGATTCTTGGTGCCGCGGAACATCATGTGCTCTTGCGCGTGCGCCATCCCGGGAACGCCGGCGGGATCGTCGCGCGAACCGACCAGGTACGTCATGTCGGTCGACACGACCGGCGCGATCGCGTTGCGCACGAAACCACGCGCATCCCGTTGCGCAGCGTGGCCTTGAGCACGTCGGTCGTTGCAGCCGTCGGCGTGACGGGCGCCTGCGCCGCCGACAGCGGTGCGGCCAGCGCGATGAAGAAGCGCCGCGCCGAGGAGCCGGCGCGGCGCGGAAGCGGCCGAGAGAAAACGAGCCAGGGGTGAGGTCATGCGCGTCCAGCTATTCCCGCCCCGCCGAGCGCGGCCTCGGCGCGCGCGGCGCGCGGTCACGGAATTCTCATCGAGCCGCGTCGCGAAGGTGAGCGTTTCGGGCGAGCGCGAAGGGGCCGCGATCACCAGCAGCAGCGACGCGGGCGCCCAGCCGCGGCTGACCATCCGCGCCCTGCGCGTTCGCGAGTCGATCTGCCGCTGGAACGCCCGGTCGAGACGGCCGCCGGGGTCATGCGACCGCCCCTCTGGTCCTGATCGATGTCCAGACCCCGGACGGCGTCGGGGGCGGCACTATGTCCGCTGCTATTCGCCTCTGGCGCTGCAAGCCGTGGGCCGGGCTGTTCTGTGACGTTCCGCCGCTGCTCGTCGGCGCGTCCCGGCGCACCCTCGCGGTCGGCGACAAGCTGCAGCGGCAGTTCCGGCTGCTCGGCACGCAGGGACTGACCGGATGGCCATGGCCGGGATCGACATGGCGCTGTGGGACGCGCGTGCGCGCCGCGGGCTTCCGCTCGTGCCGCTGCTCGGCGGCCGCGGGGACGATCGCCGCTTACGCCGCCTGCGTACGATGGCCGGCCCGCGCGGCGGCGAGGCGGAAGAGCTGCGCGGGCACGGGTTCCGCGGGGTGAAGGTGAAGGTCGGAGGCGGCCGACCCGGCCGCGGACATGGAGGTGATCCGCGCGATGCGCAGCGCGGTCGGCGCGGACGCCGGCTGATGGTCGACTACAACCAGAGCCTGACCGTCCGAGGCGATCGAGCGGGCCCGCGTGCTCGACGCGAGGGTCTCGCGTGGATCGAGGAGCCTCCCGCGCCGACGATTTCGCGGGTCACGCCCGGATCGCCGCGGCGCAGCCACCGCCGATCCAGCTCGGCGAGAACTGGTGGGGCCGCACGAGTGGCGAAGGCTCGACGCGCGGGCCTCGGACCACGTCATGCTCGACGTGATGAAGATCGGCGGCGTCCCGGCTGGCTGCGCGCGTCCGCGCTCGCGGACGCGGCCGGTCTGCCCGTTTCCAGCCACACGTTCCCCGAGCTCAGCGCGCATCTGCTCGGGTCACGGCGGCCGCGCCCCACCTCGAATACCTCGATCACGCCCGGCCGCTCCTCGTCGACCCGGTCGCGGTCGCGGACGGCCCGGTACGGCTCGCCCGACCGCCCGGCAGCGGCCTCGAGTGGGACGAGACCGCGATCGCCCACGCGCTCGAAAGCGGCCGCGCTTAGACGTGGAGGTAGCGGCGGCGCAGTTCCTGGTCGTCGCGCACCTGCTGGGGCGTGCCGGCGAACACGATCTCGCCCTGGTCGACGATGTAGCAGCGGTCGGCGACGGCGAGCGCGGAGTAGAGGTTCTGCTCCACCAGCAAGGTCGTGATGCCGGCGGCCTTGATCTCGCGGATCACGCTCTCGACCTCGCGCACGATCAGCGGCGCGAGCCCTTCGGTCGGCTCGTCGAGCAGCAGCACCTTGACGTCTTGCAGCAGCGCGCGCGCGATGGCCAGCATCTGCTTCTCGCCGCCGCTGATCTCGTCGCCCCGGTTGCCCAGCCGCTCGCGCAGGCGGGGAAACTTCTGGTAGACGTGGTCGAGCGTCCAGCCGGGCTGCTTGGCGGTCACCTGCGCGAGCTTGAGGTTTTCGGCGACGGTCAGGTTGGTGAAGATGCGGCGCTCCTCGGGCACCAGCGACACGCCGCAGCGGGCGATCGTCATCATGTCGCGCCCGGTCAGCTCCTCGCCGTCGAGCGTGACGCTGCCGCTGCGCGGCTTGAGCCAGCCGACGATCGACTTGAGGGTGGTCGTCTTGCCGACGCCGTTGCGGCCCAGCAGCGCGACGGTCTCGCCCGCGGCGATCTCGAGCGACACGTCGCGCAGGACGTGGCTCTCGCCGTAGTAGGTGTTGATCCGGTCGACCCGCAGGCGCG
>CAWASO010000014.1:0-784911 GCA_963784655.1 Vulcanimicrobiota bacterium | reverse complement strand
CTCGTAGGCGCCGTCGACGGTGTAGTGCACCATCGCGCTCGCCGGCGCGGTGGTGAACCCGCTCAAGCCGACGATGGCCGGCGACTCCGCGCCCTCGTTCGCGAAGGCGAGAAACGAGGCCGGGCGATCGGGTCCGGTCTGCGCCCGCTGCTCCGCGATCCAGGCGCGGTGGTCCGCGACGTCGGCCGACTGGGGCGGCTCCCAGGGGGCGAACCGTTCGGCGTTGCGCGCGTGGTACGCGCACAGCGCCTCGGCGTCGC
Organism: Vulcanimicrobiota bacterium; assembly: GCA_963784655.1. Taxonomy (GTDB): domain Bacteria; phylum Vulcanimicrobiota; class Vulcanimicrobiia; order Vulcanimicrobiales; family Vulcanimicrobiaceae; genus Vulcanimicrobium. The sequence continues at coordinate 784,651 of CAWASO010000014.1, read as the reverse complement.
CGTCCACGGGCCCGCGCAAGCGCAGGCGCGCCGTCGTCAGGATCGTCATCGCGCGACGCGTTCGCGCCGCGGGCCGGTCTCTCCGGCGCCCCGTTCGCGCCGGCAGGCGAGCGGCTCGCGCTCGCCCGGGTACGCGAGCCCGGTGGGACCGATCCTGATCGGCACGAGCGGCTGGACGTACAAGGACTGGCGCGGCCGGTTCTACCCGGCGAAGCTGCCCCAGCGGGAGTGGCTGGCGTACTACACCACCCGCTTCCCGACCGTCGAGCTGAACGTCACGACGTACCGCCTGCCCAAGGAGCACGACCTCGTCCGCTGGACGAACGTTCCGCCGGGGTTCGTCTACACGATCAAGCTGAGCCGGCTGATCACCCACCGCAAGCGCCCGGGCGAGCCGCGCGCGTTCGTCGAGAACTTTTTCAGCGCGATGGCGGCCGGTGCCGCACGTCGCCAACGTGCTGGCCCAGTTCCCGCCCTGGTTCGCGCGCGACGACGACGCGCTGGCGAGCTTCCTCGCGGCGCTGCCGCCCGGCCACCGCTACGTGGTCGAGTTCCGCCACCCGTCCTGGTACGACGACGCGGTCTACGCGCTCTTGCGCGAGCACCGGGCCTCGCTCTGCCTGCACGACCTGCGCGGCAGCGTGGTGCCGGGCGTCGTCACCGGGCCGGTGCTCTACGTGCGCCTGCACGGCCCGGTGCGCGCCTACGCGGGCTCGTACCGCCGGGTGCGGCTCGAGCGCTGGGCCGAGACGATTCGCGCGCTGGCGCCGCAGGTCGAAGCGACGTACGTCTACTTCAACAACGACCAGCACGCGTTCGCGACCCGCAACGCGCTCGCGCTGCGCGCGCTGCTCGGGGTCTAGCGGCCGAGCCGGCCCATGATGCCCTGCAGCAAGCCCGGCAACTGGGTCAGGACCTGCGGGTTGTGCTGCACGAACTGGACCGCCGCGTCGCGCAGGGCGGCGGGATTCTGGCTGGCGTGCTGGATCAGCGCGACGACGTTGCCCTGATCGCCGCTCGCGGCGGCCCCGGTGTCGACGCCGGCGTCCTGCGCGGACGCCTCGTCGTGGCCGTGCTGCGAGAGCGCGCCCAGCAGCGACTGCCCGAGCGACGCTAGACCGCCCTGGTCCAGGTTCTGCGCGCCTTCGGTGAGGTGTTGCGCGAGCTGGTCGGGCGGCACGTCGGCGACGTGGTCGCGCGCGGCGTCGCCGACCTGCTGGGGGTCCGCGCCGCCGAGCAGCGAGCGCGCCTCGTTCATCAAGAAGTCCATCGAGGCCCTCCTACCCCGGCCGAGCGGCCGATCCTCCGGCCGCGCGGGGCGCGCGGGCCAGGGACGGTCAGACCGCGTCGAGTGACGGGAAGTACGAGCGCAGCTCGCCGTCGCGCCGGACGTCGGTGGTGCAGCAGTGAAAGCTGCCCCCGAACGGATACACCCGGTCGAACGGGCACGGGATCACCTCGCAGCCGAGTGACTCCAGCAACGCGATCGTCGGCGTCTCCGCCGCCTCGACGACGGCCGTGCGCTCGTCGAGCATCAGGACGTTCATCGAGATCCAGTTGCTGACGTCGCGCGCGTTGCGGCCCGAACGCACCGAGCGCGGCGCTTCCACCGTGCGCCAGCCGTTGGCGCGAAATAGCTCCAGCGATCCGTCGACGCACGGCCGCTCCGGGTTGATCAGCACGATCCCCGGCCGAACCGGTACGAGCGTGGTGCCGATGTGGGTCGGCAGCGGCTCGCGGAACGCGATCCGGTGGACGCGGAAGCCCGGTCCCAAGTGGCGCTGCAGCCAGTCCGCGCCGAACTGGTTGCTGACCAGATCCGGCTGCCAGAAGATGTCGCGCCCGAAGCGCACGAACGCGGCCGCGTCGAAGGCCGGCTCGATCTCGGTCAGCAGCGGCGCGGCGCCGAAGTCGAACCGCTCCGCGCCCAGCCGCGCGCGCTCGGAGTAGAGCGCGTCGGCCATCAGCGGCTTGGGGGCCGCGGTCCAGCGCGCGCCGCGCCGAAAATACTCCGCCATCAGCGTGCGGTACGCGCGGTACTCGAAGAAGCGCGCGCGCTGCGCCATCGGGGCCTCGATGATCTCGTCGCCGATCACCAGCAGCAGGTCGCGCGGGCAGGCGCTGGCGCGCCCGACGGCCACTTCCCAGTCGGGCGTCCGCACCGGCGCGGCGTGGTCGACCGGATCGGGCCGGCGCACGGTGATGCCGCGCCCCGCGAGCAGGTCGGCGAAGGCGTCGAGCTGCCGTTCCGCCTCGTCGACGAGCTGCGGCAGCACCGCCGCGCCGCGCGCGTCGCGCGCCTGGTCGCCGGCCGGGAAATACGGCGCCAGCGCCGGCTCGTAGCCGATGTCCGCCGCGCCCCGCGCGCTGCCGACGATGACCTCGCGCAGCGGGTCCCACTCGTTCCACGAGCACACGCCGGCGGTCAGCATCCGCGGCGGCCTACTGCTCGACGAAATCGGGGTAGTCGTGCTTGGCGTACTTGTCGTCCGAGGGCCAGTCGGGGATCGCATCGTCCCACGGCGTCGGCTCGCGCTCGGCCAGCGTGACGACCGGTGGCGCGTCGACCCGGCGCAGGGTGACCAGCGTCTCGACGTGCCCGGTCTGGGGGAACATGTCGAACGGCTGCACGACGCCCAGCGCGTAGTTGCGCTTGGCCAGGTACGCCAGGTCGCGCGCCAGCGTGGCGGGGTTGCACGACAGGTACCAGACGTTGGGCACGCGGGCGGCCGCGATCGCGTCGAGCGTCGCCTCGTCGGAGCCCTTGCGGGGCGGGTCGAGGAAGACGATCTCGGCGTCGGCCAGCGCGGCCTTGCCGTCGGCGTTCGCAACCGCGCCTTCGACCCGGCCCTCGACGAAGCGCACCCGCCCGCCGACGTCGTTGATCTTGGCGTTCTCGCGCGCCTCGCGCACCGCGGCCGGATTCTCCTCGACCCCGACTACCTGCGCCCCGCGCGCGGCGAAGAAGATCGCGAACGTGCCGGCGCCGCAGTAGAGGTCGACGATCTTGCGGCCCTGCGCGATCCCCGGCGCGAGGAAGCGGAAGATGTGCCCGACCATCTCGCTGTTGACCTGGAAGAACGAGGCCGGCGAGACGCGGTAGCGCACGCCCTCGATGACCTCTTCCATCTCGCGCTCGCCCCACACGTAGAGCATCTTGCGCCCGAGCACGGCGTTGGCGGTGCGCGGCTCGAACGAGTTCGAGATGCCGGCCACGCCGCGAATGCGGCGCGCGATCGCGGGCGCGGCGTCCTTGATCTCGGACGCGGCGCGGTCGGTGGTCAGCGAGAGGACGGCCTGCCCGCTGGCGGCGCCGGCGCGCACGATGGCGTGCTTGGCGCGCGCGAAGGCGGCTTTGGACTCGGGCGCCCGGGCGGCGGCGTACAGACCGCCGATCGCGGCGTCGAGCTGCGGCAGGACGACCGGACAGGTCTCGATCGGGACCAGCGCGTGCGAGCGCGCCTGGTAGAACCCGAACACCGGCTCGCCGCCGCCGTGGTCGACCACCAGCGCCATCTTGTTGCGGTAGTTGCGCGGGTGCATCATGCCGATCGGCCGGCGCACCGCGGCGTCGGCGAAGCCGCCGATGCGGCGCAGCGCGCTGCGCACGATCTGCTCTTTCCACGCCAGCTGGGCGGGGTAGGCCAGGTGCTGCACCTGGCAGCCGCCGCACACCCCGAACACGCCGCAGAACGGCTGGGCGCGCATCTCCGAGCGGGTCTCCAGCGCCACGACTTCGCCCACCGCGTACTTGGGCTTGACCTGGGTCACGCGCACGCGCGCGCGCTCGCCCGGCAGCGCGCCGGTCACGAACACGACCACGCCGTTGATGCGGCCGACCGCCTGCCCGTTGGCGAGCAGGTCGGTGAAGCGAACCTCGGCTACGACTCCCGGCCGCAGCGCGGCTCGGCTGGTCGAACGCGACGGATTCGCCGGAGGCGAATCCACCTACGCGTTTTTCTTCTCGTCGAGGGTCTTGATGAGCCGGTTCGCCTCGTCGATGAGTTCTTGGATGCGCTCGGTCGTTTCGTCGCCGGCGGGCGTGCTGCGCAGCGAGGCCCGCACGACGAAGAACGTCAGCGCGGCCGATGCGCCCGCGATCCCCAGCCAAACGAGCGTGCGGCCGAGCGGCGCGCTAGTGCGGCGCGCCGGAACGCCGTCGGCGGCGGAGGCGGTGGTCTGATCGGTCACCTGCGGGGCCTTCGGCGAACGGGCGCGGACGTCCTCAGGCTAGGCCAGGACGGGCTCGGCCAGCTCGGCCGTCTCGAGCTCGCGCTTCTCGCCCGACGAGATGATCCGGGCCAGGTCGAGCAGGATGATCAAGCGGTCCTCGATCTTGCCGACGCCGCGGATGTACTCCGTGCCGGCGCCGGTGATCATCTCGGGCGCGGGCTCGATGGCGCCCGTGTCCAGGCGCAGCACCTCGGAGACCGAGTCGACCACCATCCCGACCCGCTTGGCGCCGATCTCGGTGACCACGATGCGGGTGTTCTTGGTGTGCTCGGCGCGCGGCATCTCGAAGCGCGTGCGCAGGTCGATGATCGGGATGAGCTGCCCGCGCAGGTTGATCACGCCTTCCATGAACTTGGGCGCGCGCGGCACGTGGGTGATCGAGACCATCCGGTTGATCTCTTGCACCTGAGCGATGTCGACCCCGTACTCCTCGGAGCCCAACTTGAAACTGACGACCTGGATAGTCTCTGACATTGAATCAAACTCCCGAGAATTCGGCGCGGGTGGCTTTGCCGTGGCCGTAGGCCCCGGCGACGAGCGAGTGGACGTCCATGATGAGCGAGATGGAGCCGTTGCCCAGGATCGTCGCGCCCGAGATGCCCGGGATGCGGCCGATCACGTCGGAGAGCGGCTTGATGACGATCTCCTGTTCGCCTTGGAACGAGTCCACGACGAGGCCGACCTGGCGCCCTTGCAGGCCGACGATCACGATCATCACCTTGTTGGGATCGCGCGGCGTGTCGAGCCGGAAGAACTCGCCGACCCGGATCAGCGGCACGACTTGGCCGCGCAGCGTGATGACCTCGCTGCCGTGCACGGTGCGGACGTCGCCGGCGTCGATCCGCTGCGACTCGATGACCGCGTCGAGCGGGATCGAGTAGAGCTCGTCGGCCACCCGCACCAGCAGGGCCTGGATGATCGCCAGCGTGAGCGGCAGCTTCATGGTGAAGGTCGTGCCGACGCCGGCTTGCGAGTCGACGTCGAAGACGCCCTTGAGCCGCAAGATGTTCTTCTTCACCACGTCCATCCCGACGCCGCGCCCGGAGACGTCCGTCACCTGGTCGGCGGTCGAGAAACCGGGGGTGAAGATCAGCTCCATGATCTCGCGGTCCGACAGGCGGTCGCTCTCGGCGATCACGCCCATCCGCACCGCCTTGGCCCGGACGCGCGCGATGTCGATCCCGCCGCCGTCGTCGGAGATCTCGATGATGACCTGGTTGCCTTCGTGGTAGGCGTTGAGCTTGAGCGTGCCGTGGCGCGGCTTGCCGCGCGCTTCGCGCACCTCGGGCAGCTCGATGCCGTGGTCGACGCAGTTGCGCACCAGGTGCATCAGCGGCTCGCCGACCTCGTCGACGATCGTCTTGTCGAGGTCGGTCTCGGCGCCGGCGATCTCGAGGTGGATCTCCTTGCCGCGCGCCTTGGCCAGGTCGCGCACCATCCGCGGGAAGCGGTCGAAGACCTGCCCGATCGGCACCATGCGGACCTTCATGATGCTCTCTTGGATCTCGCCCGTCGTGCGGGCCAGCAGCGCGGACGACTCGGCCAGATCGCGGGCCAGGGTCGAGAGCGCGGTCTGAGCCCGCTCGTTGCCGCCCAGCTCGTGGCCCAGGGTGGTTGCGATGTCCGAGATGCGGGTCCGGTTGATGACCAGCTCGCCGACCAGGTTGAGCAGCAGGTCGAGCCGGTCGATGTCGACGCGGATCGTCTGGTTCTTCCCGACCGGCACGGCCGCGCGCTTGACCTCGGCCGCACCGTTGGCGGCCGCGGCCGGTCCGGCGGGCTTCGCCGCCGCGGGCTTGGGCGCGAAGGCCGGCTTCGGCGCGGGGGCCGGGCCCAGCGCGGCGGGCACCGCCGACGAAGCGGCGGCGAACAGCGCGTCGATCGCGGCTTGCGCGTCGTCCACCGTCGGCACGGCATCGCCGTCACCGGCCTGCACGGACTGCGCCGGCGCGGCGACCGGTTCGGCGCTCGCAACCGGTTCAGCGCTCGCGGCCGGTTCTTCGGCGAGCGTTTCCGCAACGGCTTCCGACTCGGCGGGTTGTCCTTGCGCTTCGGCCAGCAGGCGGGCGACTTCGGCTTCGAAGGCCGCGATCTCGGACGCGTCGACCGGGGCCAGTTCTTCCTCGTGGTCGTCGGCCGCGCGCGGGCCCTCGATCGCCTGCGCGGTCGAGTCGTAGACCGCGGCGAAGCGGTCCAGGCGGTCGACGTAGCCGTCCGCGCCGGACGGCGTCTCGCCGCCGTCGACGGCGGCGCGCACCAGCGCGGTCAGCACGTCGCGGCCTTCGAACAGCAGGTTGACGCCGCTCTCGGTGAGCGGCATGCGGTCCTTGCGCAGCAGGTCGAAGACGTTCTCGAGCTTGTGCGCGACTTGCTGCACGGCCGCGAACTCGAGCATTCCGGCGCTGCCCTTGACGGTGTGCAGCGCGCGGAAGAGCGAGTTCACGATCTCGACGTCGGTCGAGCCGGTGTCGACGAACTGCTCGAGGCGCAGCAGGTCGGCGTCGATGGACTGCAGCAGCTCGTCCGTCTCGTCGCGGAAGTACTGGACGAACTCGGTTCGATCGAAGAAATCGTCAGACGAGGACATGGTCACACCCAGTTATCGGCACGGCGCGGAATCACTGAACACCGAAGACCGAGAGCAGCGGTTCGAGCGATCCCGTCTCGGGGATGAGGATGAACTGGCCCGAGACCGCACGGTTGTCGTCCAGGAACTGCGACTCGATCAGGAACACGTCCTGATCGGGCAGGATCGACATCAGCGTGCGGAACGCGGCCTGGATGGTGCCGTACGAGAGGGTCGGCACCGAGGGCAGCAGGTTGATGCCCATCAGCGAGATCAGCGCGGTGAGGTACGCGCCGGCGATGATGTTGCCCAGCTCCTTGAGCGTCGAGTCGACGATCGAGTCGAAGATCTGGATGTCGCCGATGACGCGCTTGATGAAGACGTTGACGAACTCCAGCGCCTGCGCGCGGTCGAACAGCACCACCATCTGGCCGGGCGCCTCGCCCCGCACGTACATGTGCAGCGCGGCGACGGTGCGGTCGGCGTAGCCCACCCGGCTGCTCAAGTCGCGAAACTTGAGCACGTCGATGGTCGGCTCGGAGAGCTTGACCGTCGTGTTGAGCAGCTGCGAGAGCGCGGTGGCGGCATGACCGGCGCCGATGTTCCCGACCTCCTTGAGCGCGTCGCGCTGGAGGTCGGTGAGCGTCAGCGTGGCCATCTAGGCCAGCACTTTCTGGATCGTCTCGAGGATCTTGGGCGGCTGGAAGGGCTTGGTGATGAACGACTTCGCGCCGGCCTGAATCGCCTCGACGACCAGCGCCTGCTGGCCCATTGAGGTGCACATCACGATCTTCGCGTCGGGATGGTCCGCGACGATCTGCTTGACCGCCGAGATGCCGTCCATCTCGGGCATCACCATGTCCATGGTGACCAGGTCGGGCGTGAGCGCGCGGTACTTCTCGACCGCCTCGACGCCGTTCTGCGCCTCGCCGACCACCTCGTAGCCGTTCTTGCTCAGGATGCCCTTGATCATCATCCGCATGACGACCGCGTCGTCGACGATGAGAACTCGCTTGCTGTCCACCGTGTTGCTCCTAAGCCAGACCGCGGCTACGGCGCTCGGCCTGCCGCTTGTTGATGAACTCCATGATCGTCCGGTCTTCCTCGGGCGTGATCCCCAGGAAGCGCAGCCCGAGGGCTGACTTGCCGGACGCCTCGATCGTGTTCGACCGCATGACCTCGCCGAGCAGCACCAGCGGCCGCGCCGAGGTGCTCACGGAAAGCTTGATTTCGAGCTGCGTGCCGCGCTTGATCTCGCGGTCCACCGTCAGCGACGCGCCGGTCCGGCTGATGTCGGTGATCGAGCCGCGGGTGTACGCGCCGACGGCCTTGCCGCCCGGCGCATCGCGCCACAGCCCCGGCACGGTGACGTCCAGCCGCACCGCCGCGCGCTGCTGCTCGGGGAGCAGCACGCGTTTGCGGGTCAGCTTCTTTTTCGGTTTGCGCCTGAAGCCGAAGAAGCTCAGCATCGCTCAGACCCCCGCTCCGGCCGGTTCGAGGCTCTCGTCGGTGGTCGAGATCTGGCCCAGCGACTCGACCCGCAGGCCGGGCGCGATCTCGCTGTACGAGAGCACGACCAGCGACGGTGCGGCGCGCTCGGTCAGGCGCTTGAGCGCCAGGCGCGTGCTGGGCGAGGTGAGCACGATCGGGTTGAGCCCGCTCTGCTGCGCGGCCGCGATCTGGCGCGTCAGCGAGGCGTAGATCTTGGCCACCGTGCCCGGGTCGAGCAGCGCGTAGGCGTCCTCGCCGCGGCGCACCGCCTCGCCCAGCAGCGTCTCCAGGCGCGGGTCGACGGTGATCACCGAGAGCAGGCCGTTCTCGGCGTACTCGGCGCAGATGTGGCGCGCCATCGCGCTGCGCACCCGCTCGGTGAGGTAGTCGACGTCCTTGGACGCGCGCGCGCCGTCGGCGAGGTTCTCGAGGATCAGCAGCAGGTTGCGGATCGGGATGCGCTCGCGCAGCAGGTTCTGCAGCACGCGCTGGATCTCGCCCACGGTGAGCAGGTTGGGCACCAGCTCCTCGACTACGACCGGGTAGTGCCCCTTGACGTTGTCGAGCAGCGCCGAGGTCTCCTGACGCCCGAGCAGGTCGGGCGCGTGGGTCTTGATCAGCTCGGTGAGGTGCGTCGCGATCACCGAGGTCGGGTCGATCACGGTGTAGCCCGCCATCTCGGCGTCGCCGCGCGCGCTCTCGGCGACCCACAGCGCGGGCAGCCCGAAGGCGGGCTCGGTGGTCGGGATGCCGTCGATGCCGCCCGCGGCGGTGCCGGGGTTCATCGCCAGCAGGCGCGAGACCATCACCTCGGCGCGCGTCACTTCGAGCCCGTAGATCTTCACCACGTAGGTGGACGGCTTGAGCTGCAGGTTGTCGCGCACGCGGATCGGCGGGACGACGATGCCCAGCTCGCGCGCGGCGTGGCGGCGGATCATGGTGATGCGCTCGAGCAGGTCGCCGCCCTGCGAGACGTCGACCAGCGGGATCAGGCCGAAGCCGATCTCCAGCTCCATCGGGTCGTAGGAGAGCAGCGGCACGACCGACTCGGCGGGCTTGACCGCGGGCTGCGCGGTGGAGCCGGTGACGCCCGGCGCGCCGGGCTGCCCCGCAATCCCGGACTTGCCGGCGGCCACGGCGGCCTTGCGCTGGATGTTGCGCTGGCGGATGAAGAGCGCGAACAGCAGCCCGCCCATGATGAACATGAACAGCGGCGGCAGCCCGAACAGGCCGAACAGGATCAGCAGGCCGGCCGCGATCGCCAGCGCGCGCGGCTCCTGGACGAGCTGGCGCGAGAGGTCGTGCCCGAACGAGCCTTCGGAGGCGGCGCGGGTGACGATGATGCCGGTCGCGGTCGAGATCAGCAGGGCCGGAATCTGCGTCACGATGCCTTCGCCGATCGTCAGCAGCGTGTAGTGCTGCAGGGTCGCGACGATCGAGCTGTCGTCCTGGATCACCCCGATGACGAAGCCGCCGATGATGTTGACGAACACGATCACGACCGCCGCGATGGCGTCGCCGCGCACGAACTTGGACGCGCCGTCCATCGCGCCGTAGAAGTCGGCCGCGCGCTGGATGTCCTTGCGCCGCTGGCGCGCCTCGGCCTCGGTGATCAGCCCGGCGTTGAGGTCGGCGTCGACGGCGAGCTGCTTGCCGGGCATCGCGTCGAGGGTGAAGCGCGCCGCGACTTCCGCGACGCGACCGGCGCCGTTGGTGATGACGACGAACTGGATGACGATCAGGATCGCGAACACGATCAGGCCGACGACGTAGTTGCCGCCGACCACGATGTTGCCGAACGCCTCGATCACCTGCCCGGCGTAGCCGTGGAGCAGGATCGAGCGCGTGCCGGTCACGTTGAGCGAGAGCCGGAACAGCGTGATGACCAGCAGCAGGGTCGGGAAGACGCTGAACGAGAGCGCGTTCTCGGTGTAGAGGCAGACCAGCAGGATGACCAGCGCGATGGTGATGTTCACCGACAGCAGCAGGTCCAGGACCCACGGCGCGACGGGGACGATCAGCAGCACGACCATCAAAACCGAGGCCGCCGCCACCCAGACGTGCGAGGTCGAGGCGAGCCGGTCGATCACGCTCGGACGCGCAGGTACAGCCGTTGCCACTAAGTCACGGTCTCCACGTTAGTACACTCTTCGGCCGATCCGGGCTCGGGGGTTAGGGGCGGCCGGCACCGGCGGCGGCTACGCGAGCGGTATTACGCCAGCTTGATCTAGGATCGCGGCTCAGAGCGCGCCGAGCGGGATCGCCTTGGCCTCCAGCGCGTATCCCGCGCCGTTGGGGTGGTTGTCGTCGCCCGAGTCGTACTGGGGGAGCATGTAGGCGGTATTGGACGGGTCGGTCACCGGTGCCGAGAGGTCGAGCGCGCCGTCGGCGCCGGGCGGCTGGACCGGCTGGCCGTCGACCACGGACGGGGCCGTGCTCGTCACCCAGGCGTTGAACGCTTGGCGCTCGGCGTCTTGACCCGAGCCCTGGGGAAAGCGCGTTCCGTAGCCGCCGGGATTGGAGGCGCCGCAGAAGGTCGAGGGTGGGATGGTCGCGATCAGGACGCGGACGCCGGCCGCGTGGGCCTGCGCGATGACGCTTCGCTCGCCGTCGATGGCCGAGGTCGCCGGCAGGCACGAGGCCTTGATCTCGATGTCGCCGCCCGACTGGATCACCGTGCCGATGCCGGGCAGGGCCAAGACGTCGTGCCCCAAGCGGGTTTGGATCGGCGGGTTGCTGCCGTACGGCACGGCCGATTGGAGCGAGTCCGGGCCGAACGCGACGTTGACCACGGCGATGTCGTCACGGCCGGCGGCGTGGAGGTCGGCCGCGAGGTCCTCCGGATAGGTGTCGAACGCATTGAGGTCCGACCCGCCGCCGGCGGTCGTCGACGAGCCGATCGCCGCGACGGTCTTGGTGTAGTTGCCGAGCACGTCCACGCGGTCGACCAGCAGCGCGTAGGTGAAGGTCCCGCTGAACGAGGTTCCCGCGACGTCGCCGGTCTGGTCGCCCGAGCCGGCCGGTGCGTAGTAGCTCGTCACCTTGCCGCCGTCGGGCGTGTAGCCGGTGAGCGTCCCCGGCGAGCCGGCGACGTACTCGCTGACCGCCAGCACCGCACCGTACGCGAACTGCAGCGGCGCGGCGTCCGAGAGGGCGGTGCCGCCGGCCGGGATCGTCACGGTGCGCGCGCCGCCGAACGTCAGCGCGACGTCGGTGCCGGGAACCAGCGCGCTGCCCGCCGCGCGGATGCCGACGTGCACCGCCCCTAGCGTGAGAGGCGCCGTCCCGGCCTCGTTGGTGAAGTGCAGCCGGACGGTGCCGCGGCTGCCGACGCTTGGCTTGACGATCGTGCGCAGCGTCTCGTCGCTGACGGTGACGGCGGTTTGCGGGCGCGTCGCTTGAGCCCAGGCGGCGACCCAGATGCCGGGCCGAGCTGACGTCGGCGGCACGGAACTCGACGAGCCGCCGCACGCGGCGAGCGCGGCCAGCCCCAGGAACGGGAGAACGGCGAGCATCGGGCGGACGCTCGCCAAGCGCGGGAACTGCATGTGCGACGATGCTGCGCCGCGCTCGGAGCGCGTAACTTCCGGAACGGGCCCAGTCCAACTCAGCCTTAACGTGCAGCGTGCGGACGACCGCCAGTTCGTTCATCCGCCAAGCCGGGCGCCGCAACGGTCATCACGCCGACGAGACGGACCGGTTCTTGAGCTTGTAGACGAACGCGATGACCTGCGCGACCGCGGCGTAGAGATCGGGTGGAACCGGCGAGTCCAGCTCGACTTTCGCGTAGAGCGTGCGGGCGAGCGGCGGGTTCTCCATGATCGGGATCTCGTGCTCGGTCGCCAGGTCGCGGATGCGCTTGGCGATCAGGTCCGCGCCCTTGGCGACCAGCACCGGCGCGTCCATCGTGAGCTCGTCCCACATCAGCGCGACCGCGTAGTGGGTCGGGTTGGTCACGATCACGGTGGCCTTGGGAACGGCCGCCATCATGCGCTTGCGGGCCATCGCGCGCTGGCGCTGGCGCAGCGCCTGGCGCGACTCGGGGTTGCCCTCGGACTGCTTGTGCTCGTCCTTGACCTCGACCTTGGTCATCTTGAGCGACTGCTCCAGGCGCCGCTTCTCCCAGATGTAGTCCGCGATGCCCAGCACCAGCAGCAGCACGCCGACCTTGAGGCCGATGCCGTACACGATGCCCTCAACGGTCAGGACGATGTCGCGCGGCGCGGTGTGGCCCAGCGCGTAGAACGTCGTCAGGCTGTCCTTCACGCCCATCCAGCAGATCACGATCACGACGCCCAGCTTCATGAGCTGCTTGGCGAGCTGGACCAGCGTCTGGGGCGAGAAGAAAATGCGCTGCAAGCCCGTGAGCGGGTTGAGCTTGGAGAACTTGGGCGCCAGCAGCCCGGGCGAGAACAAGAGGCCGAACTGCATCACGTTGGCCGCGATCGCGATGACGATCGCCGAGCCGAACGCCGCCCCGATGATCGGCGCGTAGGGCAGCCCGGTCGTGACGAACAGGCTCCAGACCGAGTGCAGGTTGAGCTCCTCGCGCGAGCCGGCGTGGGTCAGCGCGACCGCGAAGGCCTGGGCCGCCGCGTCCATGGTCGCCATGAAGCCGGTGTGGAGCGCGACGATGATCGCGATGAAGATCGCGGCGCCGCCGATGTCCTGCGAGCGCGCGACCTGGCCGCGCCCGCGGGCCTCGCGTTTGCGTTTGGGAGTGGCCTTCTCGGTCTGGTCCGGCTTGGCCATCTACGGGACGAGCGTCGGCAGCGGGGTCGGGCCGAGCGAGGGCAGCGGCGAGGCGACCGGGCGCATCGCGCGCAGAACCGTGTCGAGCTGGTGCTGCGACTGGTCGAGCAGCGCGGGAAAGACCGCCCCGAACAGCGGCATCGAGACGACGATCATCACCAGCCCCACGATGATCTGGATCGGCAGCCCGACCACGAAAACGTTCATCTGCGGCGCGACCCGGGCCATAAGTCCCAGCATGACGTTGACCAGGAACAGCGCGATCGCGACCGGGGCGGCGATCTGGAACACGATGAACAGGGCTTGGGTGAAGAACCGCACCACGTCGCCGGCCAGCAGCTCGGGGGTGGCGGCGAAGGGCAGCGGGACGAGCTGGAACGACTGCGCGATCCCGCTCAGCAGCGCGAGGTGCGCGTCGGCGGCCAGGTAGAGCAGGCTCGCCAGCGCGAGCTGGAACTCGCCGATCACGGTCACGCTCTGCGAGGTCAGCGGGTTGATGATGTTGACCACCGCGAAGCCCATCTGGATGTCGATGATCTCGCCCGCGAACTGGATTCCGGTGAAGAGCAGAAACGCGACGAAGCCGAACACCACCCCGACGAAGACCTGCGAGGCGATCGCGACCGCCAGCTCGCCCAAACCGTGCAGCGGCGGCATGGTCGGCACCGTGCGCACGATGACGAACGCGATCGTGAAGCCCAGCGCGAAGCGCAGCAGCTGGGGAATCTGGGTCTGCGAGAAGATCGGCACCAGGGCCAGCATCGCGGTCACCCGGACCAGGACCAGCAGCGTCGTCTCGAACTGCGCGGTCCCGATCCCGAACAGGTTGAACGCGCCGGTCACTTGATGAACTGCGGGATCCCGGCGAAGACGCGGCTCGTGAAATCGGTCAGCAGGGCCAGCATGAGCGGGCCGAAGAGCAGGATCGCCAGCGCCACGACCACGATCTTGGGGATGAAGGCCAGCGTCGGCTCCTGGATCTGGGTCACCGCCTGGAACACCGAGACGACCAGGCCCGTGATCAGCCCGAGCAGCAGCGCCGGCGCGCACACCAGCAGCGCGACCACGATCGCCTCGCGCCCCAGCGACAGCGCCGCGGCGTAGGTCACTTGTAGCTCGCGAACAGCGCGGCGACGGTCAGGTTCCAGCCGTCGACCAGCAAGAAGATCAGGATCTTGAAGGGCAGCGAGATGATCACCGGCGGGATCATCATCATGCCCATCGAGAGCAGCACCGAGGCCACCACCATGTCGATCACGATGAACGGGATGTAGATCGCGAAGCCGATCTGGAAGGCCGTCTTGAGCTCGCTGATCACGAACGCCGGCACCAGCAGATAGGTCGGCACGTCGGCCTGGGCCGCCGGGCGCGGCTCTTTGGAGAGCGTGTAGAACAGCGCGATGTCCTTCTCGCGCGTCTGGCGGAACATGAAGCCGCGCAAGGGCTTGGCGGCTCGGTCGACCGCGACCGACTGCGAGATCTTGTTGCCCAGATACGGCTGGAGCGCGTTCTGGTTGATGTCCTTGATGACCGGGTTCATCACGAAGAACGTCAGCAGGAGCGAGAGCCCGACCAGGACCTGGGTCGGCGGGACCTGCTGCGTGCCCAGCGCCGTGCGCACGAACGACAGCACGATCACGATCCGGGTGAACGAGGTCACCAGAACCAGCAGCGTCGGGGCCAGGGTGACGATGGTCAGCAGCAGCAGGATCTGCAGCGACATGGCGACGTCGGACGGCTTGGTGGCCGGGCTGACGCCGATGTTCACCCGCGGGATCGGGATGGTCGGCGACACCGGTCCGGCGGCGCTCTGCGCGAAGGCGGGCGCGGCGAAGAGGCCGACGACTGTTACGGCGGCGATCAGCGCGAGGATGAGGGTCAGGAGACGGCGGTTCACTTCTTGCGGAATCTCTGCATCAGGCGGAGCATCGCGTCGCGCTGCTCACCGAGCGCCTTCCGTTGCGTCTCGATATAGGGCTCGACGACCTCGGGAGCGAGATCGGCGATGTGGGTTACGCCGCCGGAGCCGCCGCCGACCAAGAAATACTTGTCGGCGACCTTGACGACGTGGACGGTGGTGTTCTGGCTCAGAAAGGTCGACTCGACCACGCTGACCAGTTTCTTGCTGGTGGAGGTGACGATCCGGCCGCGGTTGAGCTGGCGCACCACGTACGTCAGCCCGAACAGCAGCAGGCCGATGACCGCCAGCGACCAGATGGCCGTGAGGACGAAGTTACCTTCCAGAGCTCACACCCGGTCGACGACGGGGTTGAGCTCGCTGATCTTGACCGCGAACTTGTCGTCGACGACGACGACCTCACCGCGCGCGATGAGGATGTTGTTGACGTAGAGGTCGATCGGGTCGGTCGCGAGCTTGTCGAGCTCGAACACGCTGCCGGGCGTCATCGAGACGACCTCGCGCAGCGATAGCTCGGTCTGGCCGAGCACGGCCGAGATCTCGAGCGGCACGTCGTGCACCAGATCGAGGTTGGCGTGGCCGGGGGCGGCGGTCCGAACCGGGGTCGGGGCCATCGGGGCGAACGCGACCGGCTGGCCTTCTTCCACCCGGGGCAGGCGGGCGCGCACGAACGGCGCCGGCGGCGCGGCGGGCGCGGCCTGCGGGACGGGCTCGGGCACGAGCCGGTGCTGGGCCAAGACGTCGAAGTCCAGGGTCAGCGGGGTGCGCAGGTCGGCTCCCAGGTCCAGCGCCGCGGTGAACGTGGCGAACGGCGGAGCGGGGAACGCGTGGGCCTCGGTCACGACCTCCGAGGTGATGCCGTTGGCGTCGTGGCCGGTCGCGCTGGCCAGCGCCTCGCCCATCGCCGAGGAGATCTGGGCGACCGTCTCGGCCACGATCGAGAGCTGCATCGCGTCGAGCTCGCCGCCGTCGCCGGGCCCGCCCAACATCAGCTCGACCACCCGGGCCAGGTCAGCCTTGGCGTAGCGGGCGACGAACGACAGCGCGGCCGAGGGGATGCGGGTGAGCGTGGCGACCGTGTTGGGCTCGACCCGGATCGAGCTGTCGCCCTCCGCGCCGACCGCGCTGCCGGCCGCGACCGTGCGGCCCGCCAGCGTGCCGAGCACTTCGGCGGCGGAGGCGAACATGGCGTCGGCCAGCGGACGCAGCGAATCGGGCACCGTCACTCCTCGTTCTCGACGATCTGGGAGACGCGCACGGCGAGCTTGTCGCGGTTCACGCCCGGAAAGACCTTGAACTTCTCGCGCTCGTTGACGGTCACCGCCAGCGGCTCGGTCACCGGCTTGTCGAACATGACCAGATCGCCCGGCTGGAGCGCGATCAGGTCGCGCAGCGAGACGACCGTCTTGCCCAGCTCGACGCTGACGTCGACCGACGCGCGCTCCACGTTGCGGGCGAGCTGGGCGATGTCCTGGTCGGTCATGCCGCGCCCGGCCACGACGCTGGGCGACCACTGGAAGTCGGACAGCTGGGGCCCGATCGACTGCAGGACGAGGTAAGGCAGGCAGAAGTTCATGACCCCGGTCATGTCGCCGATCTTGAGCTCCATCGAGACGAAGGCGACGATCTGGTCGAGCGGGATGATGCGCGGGATGAACTGCGGGTTGGAGTCGAGCGCCTCGATCTTGAGCGAGAGCGTGAGCAGGTAGTTCCACGACTCGCGGTAGCTGTTGAGCATGCGCGCCATGAAGCGCTGCATCAGGGTGCGCTCGATGTCGGTCAGGTCGCGCAGCTTCTGCGGGAACCAACCGGGGCCGCCGAGCAGGCGGTCGATGATCGAGAACACCAGGTTCAGGTCGATCTGCGCGATCCCCGAGCCCGGCAGGGGGTCCATCGAGTAGATCGAGAGGATCGACGGGATCCCGATCGACGAGATGAAGTCGCCGTAGCTGATCTGCTCGATCGAGACGATCGTCGCCTCGACCCGCGTCCGCAAGTAGACGGACAGCGAGTTGTTGAGCAGGCGGGTGAAGTTGTCGTGCAGCGTGCGCAGCGTCTGCAGCTGGTTGGTCGAGAACTTGTCCAACCGCTTGTTGAAGCGGAAGTCGAACGACTTGATCTTGCGCCCTTCGAGCCCGCCGGCCTCGCCCTCGGGGGCGGCGAGCTGGTTGACGAGGGCGTCGATCTCTTCCTGGGACAGCATGGACACGCGCTTATTCGGCCTCCGCGGGCTTGGCGGCGGGGGCCGTGGCCCCGTTCAAGATGACCACGTCGACGCGCCGGTTCAGGTGCCGGTGCGCTTCGGTGTCGTTGGGGAACTTCGGCCGGAACTCGCCGTACCCCGCGAACGACAGGCGCGTCGGCGAGATCTGGGCGTGCTCGACCAGGTAGCGGGTGACGCCGGTCGCGCGAGCCGCCGACAGCTCCCAGTTGGTCGGGTACTGCGAGGTCGCGATCGGCACGTCGTCGGTGCTGCCTTCGACCCGCAGGTCGTTCTTCACGGCGCGAATCTGGCTGGCGATCTCGTCCAGCAGCTGCTTGGTCTCGGGGCGCAGGTCGGCCGAGCCGGAAGCGTAGTAGGTGCGGTCGCTCAGCAGGGTGATGACCAGCCCGCTCTTGTCCAAGCGCGTCTGCACTTTGGACTGCAGGTGGTGGACCCGCACGTAGTTGTCCAGCTTGGCTTTCACCGCGACCATGTCGGCCTGTTCGGCGCGGCGCGACTGGGTACCGGTCATGCCGCCGTTGGGCGGCGTGTTGTTCGCGTCGACGTTGTTGAAGCCGCCCGAGATCTCGGTCGCGAGGCGCTGCAGCTTGACCTTGGAGATGGTCGAGATGGCGAACAGGATGATGAACAGCGCCAGCAGGAGCGTGATCATGTCGGCGTAGGTGAGCAGCCAGCGCATCATGCCGGCGCTCTCCATCTCGCCGCTCTTGCCGGCCGCGCGGCGCAGGCGCGAGCGGGTGTCGCTTCCGGTCGCCACGCGCTATGCGCTCACGAACTCCGGGTCGCCGACGGCGCCGCCGGCCTCGACCTCGGTCTCGCGCTCCTCGGGGTCGAGGAAGGCGTGCAGTTTCTCTTCGAGCAGGCGGGGGTTGTCGCCGGCCTGGATCGAGAGGATGCCCTCGATCATGATCTCGCGCATCAGCAGCTGCTGGCCCGCGCGCTCCTTGATCTTCGTGCCCAGCGGAAGCCACAGCAAGTTCGCCAGCGCGATGCCGAAGAACGTCGCGACGAACGCTTGCGCGGTGGCGACGCCGAGCTGGCCCGCGACGTTGCCGTTGCCGCCCAGCGTGCCCAGGCCCTTGAGCATCGCGATCAGGCCGAGCACGGTGCCGATGATGCCTAGCGTCGGCGAGTAGCCGCCCATCGTCATGAAGACCGCCTCGGCCTTGGCGTTGCGCTCTTGCACGAACAGCACTTCGGTTTCGAGAATTTTACGGATGATGTCGGTGTCGCGGCCGTCGATGACGAGCTGGATGCCCTTGCGCATGAACTCGTCCTCGAGCGCGGCGGCCTCGTTCTCGAGCGCCAGCAGCCCTTCGCGGCGCGCTTTCTCGGCGAACGAGACGAGCGTCGCGATCACGTCGCGCTCGTGGTACACCGGCTCGACGAACGCGGTGCGCAGCCCCTCGCGCAGGCCGCGCAGGAAGACCCGCATGGGGAACGAGATCATCGTTGCGCCGATGGTGCCGCCGAAGACCAGCAGAAACGCCTCGTAGCGGGCGAAGATGATGCCGACGTCGACCTTGCCGATCCAAGCGGAGACGACGAGGGCGGCGATGGCGATCACCAGGCCGAGTATGGTCGCGAAATCCAAGGTGCGGCCCTTCCGAAACGGACGAGGCGAGGGTGCTCTCTGTGACTATCGGCGCCGCCGCGGCCGATGTTAATCCGTCTCGCCGCTATTCACGCCTGCTCGGAGAGCAGGCGGGCGAGCGTTATCGCTCGTTCACCGTCGCCGCGGGACCGTAGATGCGGCGCTTGAACTCGACGATCCGCTCGCGCACCTCGTCCATCGAGTCGCGGACGATCAGCTTGTTGCCCGAGGTCAACGTCACGACGGTGTCGGGGGTCGCCTCGAGCGACTCGATCAGGTCGGGATTGACCATGATGGGCTGGTTGTTGAGACGGCGTAAAGCGATCATGGCCTCTGTAGTCTAGCCAGAACGCGAAAAAAAAGCGACGCGGCCCTCCGTGGCCTGCGTCGCTTTCGGCGTCGAACCCGCGGTTTAGCGCTTGAGGTTGACGACGGTCTGGAGATCCTCGTCGGCCGTGGTGATGCTCTTCGAGTTGGCCTCGAACGAGCGCTGGGCGAGGATCATCTTGGTGAACTCGTCGGCGATCGAGACGTTGGACTGCTCGAGCGCGCCCGAGACGATCGCGCCGTTCTTGCCGGTCGAGGCGGTGCCGTACTGGGCCAAGCCCGAGTTCGACGTCGCCGAGAACTGCGAGCCGCCCAGCCGGTGCAGGCCCTGCTCGTTCTGGAACGTGGCGGTCGCCACGCGCCCGAGCGCCGAGCTCTGGCCGTTGGTGAAGGCGCCCTGGATGGTGCCGTCCTGGCCGATCGTGATGTTCGAGAGGGTGCCGGCGGTGAAGCCGTTCTGGTAGAGCACGCTCAGGTTCGCGGTGCCCGAGAGCGACGTCTGCTGGCTGAAGTCCAGGCCGATGGCGCCCGGCGTCGGCGCCGCGCCGGGGGTCGGCGCGACGGCGTTGTTCGTGCCGTTGCTGCCCCAGGTGCGAACGTTGAGCTGGTTGCCGTTGGCGCTGGTCGCCGGCTGGCCCACGGTGTGCACGGCCGCGCCGTTGAGCACCGCGCCCGAGCCGAGCTGGTTGGAGCTGTTGACGTACTGACCGGACTGGTCGAAGTAGGCATAGCCGACCACGCCGCTGGCGGCCGCGCCGGCCGGCGCGCCCGTGACCGGGTTGATCGTGTCGAACGTCGAGCCGTCCTGGAACGAGACCGAGACCTTCCAGCGCGCCGCGACGGTGTGCAGGTTGCCCGACGGGTCCGCGACCTGGGTCGGCAGACCGTTCGTCGCGGCAACCGGCGGCGGGCCGGCCGCGGCCGGCGTCGCGCCGCTGGCGTCGGGGGTGTAGGTGATCGAGGCCAGGTGCGCGTTGCCGAGCGAGTCGTAGATCGTGGTCGTGGTGGTCGAGGCCTGGCCTGTGCCGGCCGTACCGGCCTGCACGCCTTGGGCTTCCTTCGTCCACTGCGTCTGGTCGAGATTGCCGCCGAGCTGCGCGTCGAAGACCTGGTCGCTCGAGGTCGGGCCGAACTTCAGGTTCGGGTTGAGCCCCGTGCCGACCGCTTGCGAGCGCAGGCCGAGCGGAATCGTGATGTCGCCGGGCACGCCGGTGCCGGTGATCGTGCCCTTGCTGTCGGCGCCGTAGCCCTGCACCGCCAAGCCCGAGGTGGGATCGTAGAGCAGGCCGTTGGCGTTGAGCGAGAACGCGCCGTCGCGGGTGTAGACCGGCGCACCGTTGGCGTTGGGGGCGCGCAGCACGAAGAAGCCGTCGCCGTTGATCGCGAGGTCGGTGTTGACCCCGGTCGTCTGCAGCCCGCCCTGGGCGAACAGGGTGTCGGTCGAGCCGACCTTCACGCCCAGCCCGACTTCCTGGGCGTTGATGCCGCCGCTGGTGTTGGTCGGCGCCGAGGCGAAGCGCTGGTCCTGGTAGAGCAAGTCCTGGAACGTCATACGCTGGCCCTTGTAGCCCGTCGTACCGACGTTGGCGATGTTGTTCGAGATGAGGTCGATCTGGTTCTGGTATGCGTTCAAACCAGACACGCCGACGAACAACGAGTCGAAAGCCATCTAGGTGACCTTTCGTGTCATCGAGTCACGGAGCGTCAATCAATCGGCTCCGCTGAGAGCTCCACGAGTGGTCCGCTCTCCGGGTGATATGTGGTGTTTCGGTTTTTGGTGACAGAACCTAAGGAGCCGTTACGGGGCACCGTTAGTCTATGATCGCCGCCGAGTCGATGTTGGTGAAGACGTTTTCCTTCATGCTGTTCTGGTCGACCGCGGTGATGACGGTGCGATTGGTGATCGACACCACCATCGCGGTGTCGCGCATCATGAAGAGGCTTTGTTTCGCGCCTTTTGCGGCGGCTTTGTCGGCCATCGCGTTCATCTTGGCCACGTCCTCGGAGGTGAGCCGGATGTTGCGCGATTCGAGCCGCGCTTGCGCGTGGGCGGAGAACTTGAGCGGGGCGGCCGGTGCGCCGGTCGCGTGCAGGACGTCGCGGAACGAGCCCCCGCCGGTGGGCGGGATCTGAACCGGAACGCCGCGCGGGCGAACGGGCGCGATGACCGGGGGAATCTGCACCCCGGCGATCTTCGGGTCGGCCATCAGCCGATCGAGAGGATCGCGGAGGTCGGGATCTGCAGCGGCTGGCCCTTGCCGTCGACGAGCAGGTTGCCCGTGGCGTCGACCATGGTGAACTCGGGCGTGCCGTCGATGATCGAGATCGTCTTGACCGTGCCGTTGACCGTGATCGCGTTACCGCTGCCGTCGTTGGACTGGGCCGAGACGGCTTTGCCGATCAGACCGGCGGACTGCATGACCGCGAAGTTGGACTGGAACGACGAGAACGACGCCTTGAGCTCGTTGGTCGACTGCACGGCGGAGAACTGCGCGAGCTGCGCGATCGACTGCGTGTCGTCCATCGGCTTGAGCGGGTCTTGGTTCTGCAGCTGGGTGGTGAGCAGCTTGAGGAAGGCGTCTTCCCCGAGCTGCTGGTCCAGCGTCGACGCCACGGGCGCCGACGTCTGGTTCTTGGTGATCAGGCTGTCGATCGGAAGACCGGCGGTCGATCCGCTGACGCTGGACATGGGTGGTGCTCCCTTGGTACGGGACGAGGTTGGGTCAGGCGAGGTAGTCGTAGCCGCGGAGGCCGCTGACCAGCGGCGGACCGAAGCTGGGGACCGCGAGCAGGCCGAGATCGTCGACCGGCTCGTCGGGTTCGAGCGGCCCCAGGCCGCCGATCCGGCGCGGCGCCGGGTTGGCCCAGGCGTGGTGGTTGGAGTCCTGGCGCTGGCCGAAGCCGCCCCCGGCCAGGCCGACGGTGAAGCTCTGCAGCTTCAGGCCGGCGTCCGCCAGGGTGCGCGCGAGCTGGGCCTGTCCGCCCGCGAGCGCGTCGCGGGCGGCGGCGGAGCCGGCGGTGATCGAGGCGTCGACCGTGCCGCCGGAGACGACCAGCTTGATGCTGACGTCGCCGAGCTGCTCGGGATCGAGCCGCAGGCGGACTTCCGACGTGCCGTTGGCGGTCTGGATCTGCATGCCGCGCACGAGCTGGTCGACGATCGCGCCGGGATCGACCGCCGGGGCATGCGCGGGCGCAGCCGCCGGGGCGGGCAGCGAGGTGTCGACCGGGGTGGCCTGCTGCCCGAAGGCGAGCGCGAACGGCGCGGCCGGCTGGTCCGGCGCGGCCGCCGGTGCGGCAGCGCCGAGCGCGTCGCCGCCGGACGGCGGGGAATCGTGGCGCCCGTCGCCCGCGCTTCCCGAACCGCCGGAGCCGGCGCCGTCGGCCTGGGCCAGCGCGCCGGCGAAGGCGTTGAGGAAGGCCTCCACGGCCGCGCTGGGCGCCGTTGGAGCCGCCGAGGCGGCCGTGGAGACAGGGGCCGCCGAGCCGGCGGAAGCGGCGTCCGCCGCGGCGGAGCGCTGCTGGTCGGCCAGCACGGCCCGGGCGAGGGTGCGCCCGAGCAGCGTGTCGCCGCCGGCCGCGAGCGCGGTCGCGCCTTGGAGGGCGACGGTGCGGCCGTCGCCGGGTGCGCCGGACGAGGGAGATGCGGGTGCGGGGGCGGTGACGACGGGAGCCGCCGATCCTGCCAGCGCGTCGAGCGCGCCGCGGAGGAGCCGGTCGGTCGGGGAGGTCGGCGGGGTCGGACTTGCTTTCGCCGTGTCGGCGTCCGAGCGTTGTCCTGCGATCAGTCGGATCGGTGTCCCCGGGTCTCCGTTCGTCACCCTCGTCGCGGCTTCGGCGATGCGCCGGAGCGTTTGGACGAGGGCTGCCGCCCTCTGGGCGCTGGTCTCGCCCGGTGGACCGCTGCCGCTGCTCCCGAAGGCCTGGGTGAACGCCTGCGCGAGTTGCGCCTGCGCCGCCTGGGGCGTGATGCCGAGCAGGGCCGCGACCTGGGTCGCGAGCGCGTCGGCGAGTTGCTTGACGACGGTGTCGAGCGGGATGCCCTTGTCTAGCAGCTGCTTGACGTGCAGCTCGAGCGCGCCGTCGACGGTGGCCGGCGCTTGGGCCAGCTTGGCGTTGCCGGCCGTCTTCGCCGCGCCGTGCGCGAGCGAGCCGTCGAGCAGACCGCGAAAGATCGCGCCGCCCGCGGCGTTGTCCGGCTGCGCGTCGAGCTTGGGGCTGACGGGCTTGGCGGACATGATGGGTTGGAGCGAGAGCGAGTCGTTCAGGGTGTCACCTCCTTTCGAAGGCTGAAGGGTACTGTTTGGTCTATCGGCCCGGGGCGGCCGAGACCTGAGTGCTGGCCCGGCTGATCCGGGCCGCGACGGCGGGCGGCAGCGCGTTGAGGATGCCGGCCGCGGCGTCGGCGTCCATCAGGGCCAGCACGCGGGTGACCTGGTCGTCGGGCAGGCGCTGGACCACCGCGGCGGCCTTCTCGGGCTCCATCGCGGCCCAGGTCGCGGCCAGCCGCTTGAAGCCCTCGGCCGACTGGGCGCCGGGCGCGGCGGCGAAGTCGAGCCCGGCCGGGGCGGCGGTGCGGACCGGCGCGGGCACCGGGGTCGCGGCGGGCTCGGCGGCGGCGGCCTCGATCTGGTGCTGGAGCTGGGCCACGCGGGCCTCGGCGGCGGCCTTGGCCTGGCGCTGCGTCTCCAGCCGGCCGTCCAGCTCGCGCAGCGTCCGGTTCTTGTCGGTGATGACCTGCTGCTGGGCGGCGAACGAGAGCGGCCGCGTGACGACCGCGACGCCCCGCGCGCCGGTGCTCCAGACCGGCGCCAGCGGGCCGTCGGCGATGACGTGGTGGGCCGGCGGCCAGGCCAGCGCCGCGGCCAGCCCGGCCAGCACGAAGACGGGCACGATGAAGCGGCCCAGGCCGCGGCGGCGTTTGCGTTGACGGGTGACGATCACGGGCGCAGTCCTTCGAACGGGTCGGCGCGCCCGAACAGGCGCGCGTTCTGGTCGTCGAGCTCGCGCTGTTCGGCCAGCGCGGCCTCGAGCTGGTAGGCCTCGCGGCGGCGGTCCTTGAGCGTCTCGAGGACCTTGCGGTCGCGGGCCGCTTCGATCAAGCGCGCCTGCGAGCGGGCGGTGTCGGCGGCGCAGGCGTCGGCGCGCTGCTGCGCGGCGCGGATCGCGCGGTCGAGATAGCCCAGGTGGGCGTAGGTCGCGCGCAGCGTCTCGCCTTCGAGCACGGCGTGCCGGTCGAGCAGCGAGGCGCGGGCGGCGTCGCGCCGCGCGATCAGCTCGTCGCGCGTGCGCTCGGCCGCGAGCTGCGCCGCGACGACGCGCGCGTGCTCGCCGGCGCGCTCCTGCTCGACCCGCTCGCGCTGCCCGAGCACGGGATCCAAACGGAACCGAAAGTTCTTCACGCCGACCGCGCTGCCGTCACGCCGGATTCGTAAGCGACCGTCATGCGAGGCCCATCAGCGCGCGTTCAGCGGTGGTGAAGTCGGAGCGCTCGTGGATGCCTTGGCGCAGGAACGCGCGGACCTGGTCGATGCGCGCCAGCGCGTGGTCGACGCGCGGGTTCGAGCCCGCGACGTAGGCGCCGATGTTGACCAGGTCCTCGGCGTCCTTGTAGGTCGCGAGGATGTCGCGCACGGTCGAGGCGCGCGGCGTTGTGCGGCGCGGGAACGACGTCGGGCATGACCCGGCTGACCGAGGCCAGCACGTCGATGGCGGGATAGTGGTTCGCGGCGGCGAGCTTGCGCGAGAGCACGACGTGGCCGTCGAGGATCGAGCGCACGGCGTCGGCGACCGGCTCGTTCATGTCGTCGCCGTCGACCAGCACGGTGTAGAGCGCGGTGATCGTGCCGTGCTCGGAGGTGCCCGTGCGCTCGAGCAGCTTGGGCAGCGCGGCGAACACCGAGGGCGTGTAGCCGCGCGTGGTGGTCGGCTCGCCGATCGCCAGGCCGACTTCGCGCTGGGCCATCGCGAAGCGCGTGACGCTGTCCATCATCAGCATCACGTCCAGGCCCTGGTCGCGGAAGAACTCCGCCACCCGGGTCGCGACGTAGGCGGCCTTGATGCGCACCAGCGCCGGCTGGTCGGAGGTCGCGACGATCACCACCGAGCGCCGCAGGCCCTCGGGCCCGAGGTCGCGCTCGAGGAAGTCGCGCACTTCCTTGCCGCGCTCGCCGACCAGCGCGATCACGTTCACGTCGGCCGAGGTGTTGCGCGCGATCATGCCCAGCACGGTCGACTTGCCGACGCCCGAACCGGCGAAGATGCCGACCCGCTGGCCCTTGCCGACCGAGAGCAGCCCGTCGATCGCGCGCACGCCGACGCTGAGCGGCTCGGTGACCCGGCGCCGGTGCAGGGAGCTGGGCGGCGTGCCGGCGACTTCCGCCCGGCGCGCTTCGACGATCGGGCCGAGGTCGTCGAGCGGGCGGCCCAGGCCGTCGAGCACGCGTCCCAGCAAGTTGTTGGAGAGCCCGATCTGGAGCGGCTTGCCGAGCGCGACGACCTCGTTGCCGGCGGCGATGCCGCCCAGCTCGCCCAGCGGCATCAAGAGCACCTTGGAGTCGCGGAAGCCGACCGCTTCGGACAGCACCGGCTGCGCGGTGCGCTTGTAGCGGATCGAGGCCGTCTCGCCGATCGCCATCGGCGGGCCGTTCGACTCGATGACCGTGCCGATCACCTGGCGGACCTTGCCGTTGGTGCGGATCAGGTCGACGCTGCGCAGCTCGTCGAGATAGCCGCTCGCGTCGAACGCGCGCGGCGCGCTTTCGGGCGCGGCGGTCACGAGGCGCGGGCCGTCAGGCCGGAGGTGGGCGCGAACGCGTCGGCGTGCGGGGCCGGCTCGACCACGACGTCGTCCTCGATGTGCAGGATCTTGCGCGCCTCGTCGAGCTGGGTGGCGATCCGGGCGTCGATCGTGCCGGCGTCGGTCTCGACCACCACGCCGCCGCGCCCGACGCGCTGGTCCTCGACCACCCGCAGGTTGCGGATGTCGCCGATCGCGACGAGCTCCTCGCGGCGATCGCGCATCCGCTCGAGGTCGGCCGGGTTGACCCGCACCGTCACGCTGTCGCGCTCGATCAGGCGCGCGATCGCGGTCTTGGCCATCTGGACGACCACGCCGCGGTCGAGCGCGACCTGCTGGTGCAGCACGCGCTCGGCGATGCCCAGCGCCAGCCGGACCACTTCGGGCTCGGCGTCCTCGAGCAGCTTGCGCCGTTCGAGGCGCGCCATCTCGAGCAGCTCGCGCATGGTCGCCAGCATGTCGTCCATCTCGCGCTCGGCCTGCGCGCGGCCGGTGCCGAAGCCCTCGGCGTGGCCCTTGGCGCGCGCGTCCTGCGCGATCGCGTCGGCGCGCGCGGCGGCGTCCTCGACCAGCGCGCGAGCGCGCTGGTGCGCGTCGGCCAGCAGTTCCTCGGCGCTGCGAGCCGCTTCGTCGAGGAGCGCTTGCGCCTCGGCGCGCACGGCTTCGGTGTCGAAGGCGGGCGCTTCGGGCTCCGGCGGCGCCAGCGGCGCGTCCAGGATGCCGCCCTCGAACCCGAAGTCGTACGAATCCGGCGCGAACGCGTCGACCGGGTCGAGCAGAACCGGCGGCGCGATCTCCGGCACGTCGAGCGCGTACCGCTCGGTCCGGAAAAGCGCGCCTTTGACGACCCGGCCCATTCTAACGGCGCTCCCGCCCGGCCTGCGCGAACCGCATCAGACGATCCGGTCGTCCTTGCCGCCGCGGGCGATCACGATCTGACCGTTCTCCTCGAGCGTGCGGATGACGTCGACGATGTTCTGCTGCGCCTTGCCGACTTCGCGCACGCGCACCGGCCCGAGGACCTCGATGTCGTCCTTGAGCGTGGCCGCCGCGCGGGTCGACATGTTCTTGAACACCAGGCGCAGGAGGTCGTCGTTGGCGGTCTTGAGCGCCAGCGCGAGGTCCTTGCCGTCGACCTCCTTGAGCACGCGCTGGATCGCGCGGTCGTCGAGGTTGATGATGTCCTCGAACACGAACAGCAGGTTCTTGACTTCCTCGGCGACGGCCGGATCGCGGCGCGACAACCCGTCGAGGATGTTCTTCTCCGTCTCGCGGTCGACGAAGCCCATGACCTGCGCCAGCGCTTGCACGCCGCCGGCCTTGGTGAAGTCCGAGCCGCTGACCATCAGGCGGCGGCCGAGCAACTCGTCCAACTGTTCGAGAATCTCCGGAGCGGTCTTCTGCAGGATCGCGATGCGCATCGCGACCTCGCCCTGCAATTCGGGCTCGAGCTGCGAGAGCACCGCGCCGGCCTGGTCGGGCGACATGTAGACCAGGATCAGGGCGACGGTCTGGGGGTGTTCTTCCTTGATGAACTCGAGCAGCTGCGCGGGCTCGGTCTTCTTCACCAGCTCGAGCGGGTTGCCGTGCTTGAGCGCGGCGAACAGGCGGTTCGTCATGTCGTCGGCTTGGCCGGCGCCGAACGAGCGCTCGAGGATCTCCTTGGCGTACTCGATGCCGCCTTCGTTGATGTACTTGAGCGCGATCGCGCGCTGGTAGGCCTCTTGCACGACCGCGTCGCGCTTGTCGATCGAGACGGTCGAGATCTTGGCGATCTCGAGCACGATCCGCTCGACCTCGTCCTGGCGCAGGAACTTGAAGATCGAGGCGGCCAGCTCCAGGCCGATCGTGATCATCAGGATCGCGGCCTTCTCGGGCCCCGTCATGTCGGGCACGGCGGGCGCGTTGTACGAGTCGTTGCCGAACGCACCGCCGAAGTCGTCGCCGAGGGTCAGGATGGGCTTATCGGTGATCACGTGATGCTACTCCGCGAGCCAGAGCTTGACGAGCTTGGCGATGTTGTCCGGGGTCTCTTGCGCGACGGTGGTGACGTACTCGATCATCTGCTCGCGGGTGAGGTCGGCGGCCGAGCGGATCGGCGCGGCGATCGAGGGCGTGCCGTCGAGCATGGGGTGCTCTTCGAAGGACGGCAGCTCTTCGGCCAGCGACGAGTCGAAGGTCGGCAGCTCGTTGCCGGGCCGGAACGTCCGGCGGCGGATCAGGGCGAAGGCGGCGCCCGCTCCGGCCAAGCCCAGGATCGCCAGCAGCGCGACGAACGGCATCAGCGGCAGGCCTAGCACGGTCGAGCTCGCGCCGTACGCGACGCCGGTCGCGGCGGCCGACGGTGCGAACGGAATCGCCTCGACGGAAATCTGGTCGCCGCGGGCCGGGTCGATCCCGGCCGCGGCCGCGACGACGTTGCGAATCTTCTGCACGTCGGCCGCGCTGACCGCGTACTGCGCTTGCGCGTTCGGGCTGGCGTTGCCGGCGGCGGTGATCGCCGCGGCGGGCGCGTTGACGAGCACCGCGACCGACAGGCGCTGGACCTTGCCCGGCGCGTCGACGTGCTTGGTGGTCTGCTCGCCGACCTGGTAGTTGCGCGTCGCCTCGGCGTTGTTGTAGCGGTTGTTGCCCTGCTGGTTCTGCTGGCCCTGATAGGTCGCGACGACGTTGGTCGTCGTGCCGGGCACGCCGCCGGCCGGGTTCTTGCCGCTGCCGTTGCCGGTGTAGGACTCGCGCTTGGTCTTCTCCGAGAGCACCGTGCCCTGCGGGGCGTAGCTCTTGGTCTCGGTCTGGTTGGCGTCGAAGCCCATCGTGCTGGCGACCCGGACCGCGGAGCGCTTGGCGCCGATGGTCACGTCGAGCAGACCTTGCAGCGACTGCTGCAGGTCGGACTCGAACTTCTCCTTCGCGACCTGCTGCTGCTGGGTGAGCTGCAGCGCGGTCGCCGTATCCTCGCCGCTTTGGTCGGCGAGCGCGGACGGGCGCAGAACGGTGCCGTTCTGGTCGACGATGGTGACGTTCTCGGGCTTGAGCCCTTCGACCGCGCCCGCGACGAGCTGGGTGATGCCGCGAACCTCTTGCGCGCCGAGCTGCATGCCGGCTTTGGTCTGGATCGCGATCGAGGCGGTCGTCGGCTGCTGGGTGGTGGAGTAGAGCGACGCTTCGGGGGTCGCGATGTGCACGCGCGCCGACTGCACCGGCGTCAGGGCCGAGATCGTGCGCTGCAATTCGCCTTCGGTGGCGCGCGTCTTGGCGATCTTCTCCTGGAAGTCGGTCATGCCGAGGTTCGTCTTGTCGAACAGCTCGAAGCCGGTGCCGCCGCCCTTGACGACGCCCTGACCGGCGAGCGCGACGCGCTCCTCGTAGACGTTCTCCTGCGGGACGAGCACGGTGCTGCCGCCGTCGGCGAGCCGGTGCGGAATCTTGGACGCCTCCAGCTTCTGCACGACCCCGGTCATCTCGTCGGGCTGCAGATTGGAGAACAGCACGCCGTAGGCGGGGCCGCGCAGGCGGAACATCGCGAGGAACACCAGCGCCAGCGCCAGGACGACCCCGATCGCCGCGTAGACGATGCGGTTCGTGCCGCTCTGCTGGTTCCACCAATCGCGCATGCGCCCGGGAGAGAACCCGAACGAGGACAGACGTTCCAAAAGCCACCTTCGCGGAGTGCGTAGAACGACTCCGTGCGGGATGCCGACCGTGGCTGCCCCACCGGGCGTCCATGCCCGGCACTGAGGATACTATCGGCGAAACCCGGCCCGTCTTTATCGCCGCGCGTAAGCGATCCGTACGAGCGCGGCCAGAAACGAGCGAGCGCTAGACGGCGAGGGCGGAGCGCTCGGGGCCGACGGATACCGCGACGACCGGGACGCCGGTCAGTGCGGACAGGCGCGCGACGAACGCGCGCGCGTTGGCGGGCAGGTCAGCGATGCGCCGGACCTCGCGCAGGTCTTCCGTCCAGCCAGGGTGCTCCTCGGTCTCGACCCGCAGGCCCGGATCGCCGATCGCCTCGATCCCGGCCGGGCTGCCGTCCGCGCGCCGGTAGCCGGTCACGATGCCCAGCCGCTCGAAGCCCGAGAGCACGTCGAGCTTGGTGATCACCAGGCTGTCCAGGCCGTTGAGGCGGGCCGCGTAGCGCGCGGCGACCGCATCGTACCAGCCGCAGCGGCGCGGCCGGCCGGTGACCACGCCGAACTCGCGCCCTTGCGCGCGCAGGCGCTCGCCCAGCTCGTCCTCGAGCTCCGAGGGGAACGGCCCGCCGCCGACGCGCGTGCAGTACGCCTTGGCCACCCCCAGCACGCGCCCGACCACGGTCGGCCCGACCCCCAGGCCCGTGGTCGCGCCGCCGGCGATCGTGGTGGAGCTGGTGACGTAGGGATAGGTGCCGTAGGAGACGTCGAGCATGGTGCCCTGCGCGCCCTCGGCCAGGACCCGCTCGCCCCGCTCCAGCGCGTCGTGCAGCCAGCCGACCCCGTCGACCACGTGCGGCAGGACCCGCTCGGCCAGGGTCAGCGTCTCGCGGACCACGTCCTCCTCGCGCGGCAGGTCGTC
The DNA here is from genome assembly GCA_963784655.1 of Vulcanimicrobiota bacterium. Classification (GTDB taxonomy): domain Bacteria; phylum Vulcanimicrobiota; class Vulcanimicrobiia; order Vulcanimicrobiales; family Vulcanimicrobiaceae; genus Vulcanimicrobium. The sequence goes on along the minus strand of CAWASO010000014.1, from coordinate 754,193 downwards.
CGCGCCGGCGAAGAGCGGGGCGCGCAGGATCAGGGCCTGGCGGATCTTGCTGGCCAGCGCCTCGGGCTTGGCCAAGTCGCCGAAGCTGATCCCCAGCCGACCGACCCGGTCGACGTAGGCCGGGCCGATGCCGCGCCCGGTGGTGCCGATGGCCGCCCCGCCGCGCTGCTTCTCGCCCAGCGCGTCCAGGATCGCATGGTAAGCAAAGACGATGTGGGCCCGGTCGGAGACCGCGACCCGCGAGACGTCGACCCCGATCGCCGCCAGCGCGTCGAGCTCCTCGACGAGGCCGCGCAGCGAGACGACCGTGCCGCCTCCGATCAGCAGCTTGGTGGAAGGGACCATCGCGCCCGAGGGCACGATCCGCAGCGCGACCTTGACGTCGCCGACCTGGATCGAGTGGCCCGCGTTGTTGCCCCCGCCGAAGCGCGCCACCACGTCGTACTCACGCGCCAGCAGGTCGACGATGCGCCCCTTGCCCTCGTCACCCCACTGGATCCCGACGCACACGTCGAGCGGCCGCGCGGGATCGGGCGGGGTCGCGAACATGCTAGGTGTCTCCGCGGAAATCGAGATCGGTCGTGCTGCCGACCGGCAGCGGCGGAACGCCCTCGAACGAGGTCAGGACGTATTCCGCCAGCAGGGCGTTGGGCCAGCCGAAGTCGACCCGCGAGAATTTGGTCGGGTCGTCGGGGTTGAACGACTCGTGCAGCAGGTGGTCGCCGGGGTCGGACGCGAGCAATTGGGCCAGGACGTCCTTGCGCTCCTGGTCGTTGGAGGCGGTGAAGCCTTGCATCAGCAGCGCGATCGGCCAGACGAAGCCGTCGGTGGTGTGCTGCGAGCCGATCCCGCGCGCCAGCTTGCCGACGTAATACGTCGGGTTGTCCTTGGAGAGCAAGAACTTGCGGGTATTGCGGTAGATGAACGACGAGCTCTTGCCGTAGCCGATGTACGGCGCGGACAGCAGCGAGGGGACGTTGGCGTCGTCCATCAGCGTCGAGTTGCCCATCCCGTCGGTCTCGTAGGCGTAGACGTAGCCGTAGTTGGGCGTGAAGACCAGCCCGTAGGTCTGGATCCCGGTCTGCACCTCGTCGCGCAGCGCCTTGGCCCGCTGCGCTTTGATCAGGTTGTGGTAGACGTCGCGCTCGATCTCTTGCAGCTCGCCCAGCGCCACCACCGCCATCATCTCCGACGGAATGAGGTAGTTGTACTTGCAGGCGTCGTCGGAGGGCCGGAAGCCGCTCCAGATCATCCCGGTGTAGGCGACCGGGTTACCCTTGCCGCCCTGCGCCAGCTCCTTGTGCGCATAGCGCGAGTTGCGCGGGTGGTCTTGCTCGCGCTCCATCGTGTCGAGCGCTTTGTCCAAGCCGCGCGAGAGGTCGCCGGTGAAGATCGTCGCGTCGCCGGTCTGCTTCCAGTACGTCCAGGCCAGCGAGATCGGATAGGCCAGCGAGTCCAGCTCGAACTTCTGTTCCCACACCCGGTAGTCGAGCGTGAACGCGTTGGCGTACGGATCGACCTGGAGGTACTTGCCCATGCGCGCGATCGAGCCGCGCAGCAGCGCGTCGACCTGCATGTCGTTCTTGGCGAAGAAGAGGTACGGCCGGACCTGCACGCTGGCGTCGCGCAGCCATTCGGCCGGGATGTCGCCGGTCTTGACGTAGGCGGTCCCGTCCGAAGCGTAGGTGACCTGCTTGTTGGTGTTGAGCAGCGCCGCCCGGTACATCGACTGCAGCTTGGGGTCGCCGACGGTATAGCCGGCGGCGGCCCGTGCGACCGCGTCCAGCTCGATCGCCGCCGCGTTCAGCGGCGCGAGCAACATGATAAACGCCAGCGTCCATACCAGCGCGCGAACGAGATAGCCCATCGTCACCGCCACCCTACCATGCGCCTGCGCGACCCTCCTCGGGAACCGGCCAGAGTTTTACGCCAGGTCCGCCAGCGCGTCGCCCAGGTCGGCCCCGGCCTGCTCGCGCAGGACGCGGTAGATCAGCGAGGCCGGGAAGCCCAGCCGCTCCAGCTTGCGGGCCGCGGACTGGTAGGAGACCCCGGGCTGGATGCGCCGGATCCGCTCGTAGGCGGCCTCGGCGCGCTCGGCCTGGGGCGTGCTGGCCTCGGCGACCCGTTCGCGGGCGGCGTCGCGGTCGATCCCGCGCTTGACCAGCTCGCCCACGAGCCGCGCATCGCCCAGGGCGGCTCGCTTGCCTTCGACGTAGAGCGCCGCGTAGAGGCCGTCGTCGAGCAGCCCGGCGCGCTTGCACGACGCGAGCGCCTCGGCGACGGCCTCGTCCGAGTAGCCCTTGCGGGCCAGCTTGGCGTGGAGCTGGGCTTCGGTCAGCCGGCGCTGCGCGAGCATGCGCAGCGCCGACACCCGGGCGGAGCCGCTCGGCGCGGACCCGCTGGGCGGTCTACTCGTCGCCGGCAACCGCGCCGACCGGCTTGGCGAGGCCGTTCGTGGAGACGGTCGCCTTGAGGGCCTCGCGGATCTTGGCCTCGATCTCGGCCGAGATGTCGGTGTGCTCCTCGAGGAACGCCTTGGAGTTCTCGCGGCCCTGGCCGATCCGGGTGTCGCCGTAGGTGTACCACGAGCCGGACTTGCCGATGATGTTGCGCTCGAGCGCGACGTCGATGATCGAGCCCATCTTCGAGATGCCCTTGCCGTAGGTGATGTCGAACTCGGCCTGCCGGAACGGCGGGGCGACCTTGTTCTTGACCACCTTGACCCGAGTCCGCGTGCCGACCACGTCGGTCCCGATCTTGATCTGCTCGAGCTTGCGGATGTCCAGCCGAACCGAGGCGTAGAACTTGAGCGCGCGGCCGCCCGAGGTCGTCTCGGGGCTGCCGAACATGACCCCGACCTTCTCGCGCAGCTGGTTGATGAAGATCACCACGCACTTCGAGCGCGAGATCGCCGCGGTGAGCTTGCGCAGCGCCTGCGACATCAGCCGCGCCTGGAGGCCGACGTGGGTATCGCCCATGTCGCCTTCGAGCTCGGCCTTGGTGACGAGCGCGGCGACCGAGTCGAGCACGACCACGTCGACGGCGTTCGAGCGGACGAGCATCTCGACGATCTCGAGCGCCTGCTCGCCGGCGTCCGGCTGCGAGACGAGCAGGCTGTCGAGGTCGATGCCCAAGCCCTGGGCGTAGATCGGGTCGAGCGCGTGCTCGACGTCGACGAAGGCGCCGGTGCCGCCGTGCTTCTGCGCCTCGGCGATGACGTGCAGGGCGAGGGTGGTCTTACCGGACGATTCCGGACCGTAGATCTCGACGATGCGGCCGCGGGGAAGCCCGCCGACGCCCAGCGCGAGGTCGACGGCGATCGAGCCGGTCGAGATGACTTCGAACGCCATCTTCTCGGCGTGCTCGCCCATTTTCATGATCGAGCCCTTCCCGAATTGGCGCTCGATCTGGGCGAGCGCGTTGGAGAGGGCGAGGGCTTTGTCGTCGGCCATGGAGTGCTCCGTGCGGGTGATGCTGTCGGTTTCAATCCGACGGTACCGCGCCTGCATGCCATATGTGTGGCACCGGGCGGAATCGTCGTCACCCGACATTCACGCCGAGAAGCCACCGCGGCAAGGGCACGTCGTTACCCCAGTGATTCGGAACACTGGCCAATCGAACCTCTGTTCGATCCGAGCGGGCTTGATGATCGTGCCGGTCTCTCAGGTACCGACTCGTTCTCAGCTTGCTTGTCTTGGTCACCTGTGATAGGATCGTGGGACGGAACGCATCTGCCGTCCCGACTGAGGCACTCATGAGCGACCGGGTACTCGAGACTCTCCGGCTGCGGCGCCAACTGGCGTACCGCGATTCACTGCAGCCGGCCGCCAACCAAGCCGACAACGGGGACGAAGGCCGCTACGCCGACGAGCGCGGCACCTACTCCAAGGGCCTGCGGCACCACACGGCCACGGGCTTGGTCCTGCCGGCCTCGTTCGCGTCGTTCAAAGCGGCGCTGCTCAGCGGCAACCCGGCCGACTTCGAGAACATCCTGATCGGAACCGGCGGCGACAAGCTGAACGGGCCGCAGGGGGGCCTGGCCTACCACTTGAGCTGCGTCGACAACGTGCAGTTCGCATGCCCGCCCGCGCCGCCGGTGGCCAGCAACGAGTACGCCGTCGAGCTGATCGAGATGTACTGGGCCTCGCTCCTGCGCAACGTCGACGTCAACGACTACGGCGGGCAGCCGGACGGCGTGAACGCCGTCGCCGAGCTGAACGACCCGGCGGTGATTCCGTTTTATACCGGGCCCACGGACAGCGGCGGCAGCGTCACGTCGCACCTCCTGTTCCGCGGACCGTTCCCGGGCGAAGAAGTCGGCCCGTACATCTCGCAGCTCTTGCTGCTCGAAGCGAAGTTCGGCGCGCTGACGCTCAACCAGAAGTACGGCATCGTCCCGCCCGAACTACGGACCTTTCATGACGACGACCGCGACCTACGTCGCGGCGCAGAACGCCGCGCCGGGGCCGCCGGCGCTTCCGCTCGGACCGCCGGAGCATCTGCGGAACGGCCGCGGCCTGGCGTCCTACACCTACAACGACGTGCTCTACCAGGCGTATCTCATCGCCAACCAAGTGCTCGAGACCCACAAGCACCCGGCGAATCCCGGCAGTCCCTACGCGACCGTCGGCCTGCCGCCGAACGCCGTCGCCAAATCGAAAACGCAGAAGGCGTTCGCCACCTTCGGCGGGCCCGACGTCAGCGCGCTCATCGGCTACGTGGCGAACGAAGCGCTCAAGGCCGTCTGGTGGCAGAAGTGGTTCGTCCACCTGCGGCATCGCCCCGAAGCCGGCGGGAACCTCGTGCACCTGCGCAAGAGCAATCCCCCGCTCGTGCCGCCCACGCCGCGCGATCTGGTCGTGAACTCCGCCGCTGTCGCCGCGAGCGCGGCGGCAAACGGCGGCTCGTTCTATCTCTCGCAAGCCTTCCCGCAGGGCTCCCCCACGCATCCCGCCTACCCGACCGGCCACGGAACGGTCGCGGGCGCGTGCATCACCGTCCTGAAGTTCTTCTGGGACGGCAACGCGGTCGTCGGCGACTACACGGCGACACCGTTCCAGCCCCTGGCCAAGCAGTCCAACCCCACGGGCAGCGCGCTCGTCAACGCACCGGGCAACCCGGCCCTGACGCTCGACGGCGAGCTGCACAAGCTCGCGAGCAACATCTCCTTCGGCCATGGCGTCCACGCCGGCATCCACTGGCGCACCGACACCGTCGAATCGATCCGCCTCGGCGAAAAAGTCGCTCTGTCGATCCTCCAGGACCATGCGGCGACCTACAACGAGAAGTTCGCCGTGACGATCGCGCTGCTGGACGGCACGAACTACACGATCTCGAACCGCTGACGCGCAGCTTCGGGCTCGGCCCCGCTAGGCAGCGGTCTCGAACAGCGCCTTCGTGAACTGCGCCGGGTCGAACGCCTGCAGCGCGTCGATCGATTCACCCAGGCCGATGTACTTCACCGGCACGACGAGCTGGTCGACGATCCCGACCAGCACCCCGCCCTTGGCGGTCGAGTCCAGCTTGGTCACCACCACCCCGGTCAGCTTGGTGGCCTCGTTGAAGAGCTTGGCCTGCGAGAGCGCGTTCTGGCCCGTCGTGCCGTCGACCACGAGCAGCGTCTCGGCCGGCGGGGCGCCGGTCTCGCGCTCGATGATGCGGCGCATCTTCTTGAGCTCTTCCATCAGGTTGGTCTTGGTCTGGAGGCGGCCGGCGGTATCGACCAGCACGACGTCCACCCCGCGCGCCTTGGCCGCGCTCATCCCGTCGAACACGACCGAGGACGGGTCGCTGCCTTCGGCGCCGCGCACGTACTCGGCGCCCGCTCGCTGGGCCCAGATCTCGAGCTGCTCGGCGGCGGCGGCGCGGAAGGTGTCGGCGGCGACGACCATCACCCGCTTGCGCTGCTTGCGCAGCATCGTGGCCAGCTTGCCGATGGTGGTCGTCTTGCCGCTCCCGTTGACCCCGACGACCAGCACCACCGCCGGCTTGCCCTGGAGGTCGAGCCCCATCTCGGGCAGGGTCAGGAAGTTCTGCACGTCGCGCCGGAAGCGGGTCACGACCTGGTCGCTGGTCTCGTAGCGGTCCTGCTTGGCGACGCCCTTGAGCGCCTCGACGATCTTGACCGTCGTCGGGACGCCGAAGTCGGCCTTGAGGAGAATCTCCTCGAGGTCGTCCCACAGCTCGGCGTCGACCGGGCGGCGCGCCAGCGCCATCGTCTCGAGCTCGCCGCCGAACGCTTCGCGCGTCTTCGTCAGCGCGGTCTTCAGTTTCGCGAACCAACTCACGGGTAGGTCCGGTTCGGCGGCGGAGCGTAGCGGGCCCGCATGATTCCGCAGCGCGAGATCGCACCGGGCGTCCGGGTGGCGGCGATCGGCTTCGGCGGCTACCACTTGGGCCGCATACCGGACGAGCGCGAGGCGATCCGCCTCCTGCACGCCGCCATCGACGCCGGCGTGACGTTCTTGGACAACGCCTGGGAGTACCACCAGCACCGCAGCGAGGAGCGGATGGGCAAGGCCCTCGCCTCGACGAGCAAGCGCGACGCGGTGTTCCTGATGGACCAGGTCTGCACGCACGGGCGCGGCGCCGCCGTGGCGCTGCGGCAGCTCGACGAGTCGCTCCGCCGGCTGGGTACCGACCGCCTGGACCTCTGGTCGGTGCACGAGTGCATCTACGAAGACGACCCGGCGCGCTACTACGCCCCCGGGGGGCTGCTCGAAGCGTTCGCGCACGCCAAACAGGCGGGCAAGGTGCGCTTCGTCGGCATCGCGGGCCACAAGCGTCCGGCGGTGCTGCGCGAGATGATCGAGCGCGGCTTCCCGTTCGACACGGTGATGATGCCGCTCAACGTGCTCGACGCGAGTTACGACAGCTTCGAGCGCGAGGTGCTTCCGCTGGCGCGCGAGCGCGGCATCGCGCCGCTCGGCATGAAAGCGTTCTTCGACGGCCGGCGGCTCGCGCCGGCCGGGGTCGATCCCGACGACGCGCTGCGCTACGCGATGTCGCTGCCCGGCATCGTCACGACGGTGACGGGGATCGACTCGCAAGCGGTGCTCGACCACCACGTCCGCATCGCGAACGGCTTCGTGCCGCTCGACGAAGCGGCGCTGGACGCGCTGCGCGCGAAGTACCGCGCAGCGGCGGCGGACGGCACGTACGAGCTGTACAAGGTCGACGCCAGCCACGACAGCGACGTCGGCCTGATCGAGCACGGCCTGCCGACCACGCTGTATCCCGAGTAAACACGCGAACCGATGCGCGTGCAAAGCTGCGCGCGTAGGTCAGCGGATGGCGAGCGTCGCGCGCATCCAGTTCGCGATATCGGTCGCGAGCTGACGGCGCGCGTTCGGTTCGAGATAGATCATGTGCCCGGAACGGTAGTAGCCGTAGCTCACGTGCGAGCGCAGCGCCGGGTCGATCCCCAAGTGCGCCAGGTCCAGCTCCGTGCCGAAGAACGGCGTCGCCAGATCGAAGTAGCCGTTGGCCGAGAACACCCGTAACGCCGGATTGCGCGTCAGCGCCTGCGCGAGGTCCGGAATCACGTCGGGAACCGTCACCGCTGCGAGCCCGACGTCGCTCGCGTCGCGCTTCAGGCTCCAGCCGCTGTTGATCTCGTTCGGGCCGAAGGGCAGGTAGCGCAGGTCGCTGCGATAGCCCAAGTCCTCGCGGACGTAGCGGTTGAACGCGCTCACGAACGCGGCTTGGATCGAGGCGTCCAGCACCGGGTCGTAGGCCGGTGAGTCGCTGTTGCGGTCGACGTCGTAGCCCGTGAAGCGGCCGTCGAGCCGGCCGGTGAGCCGGCCGCGCGAGCGCAGCAGCTCTTTCTCGAAGCGGGAGGGGTCGATGCGCAGGTCGGCCCGCTCGACGTACGCCTCGTCCAAGCCGAGATACCGGTGCAGTTGCGCGACGATCTGGCGCCGCGTCGCCGCATCCAGGTTCGCGCCTTGCAGCAGCGCGCCGGCGTACGGGCCGGCGGCGAAGCGGCGGACCTCGGCGAGAAACGGCTCGAGCTGCGCGGGCCGCGGCCCCGGCAGCGCGTTCTGGTACCAGGCGACGGCGGCTTCGCTGGGCAGGTACTTGACGTTCGAGAGGTCCTCGCCGGCGGGCGCGGGGTCGAGCGAGTTGAGATCGAGCGCGCTGGAGATCAGCACGACGCCGTTGAGGCCGACCCCGGCGCTCTGCAAGCGGTCGGCGACGTTCGCGGCGCGGGTCGTGCCGTACGACTCGCCGATCAGGAACTTCGGCGAACCCCAGCGGTCGTGCGCCGTGAGCCAGCGCTCGATGAACTGGGTAAACGCGCGCGCGTCCTGGTCGACGCCGTAGAAGTCGGCCGTCTTGCCCTTGCCGCCGACCCGGCTGAAGCCGGTGCCGGGCGCGTCGATGAAGACCAGGTCGGTCGAACCGAGCAGCGTACCGTCGTTCGGCACGAGCGCGGACGGCACCGCGACGCTGCCGGTGTCGTTGGTGCGCACGACCAGCGGCCCGAACGAACCCATGTGCAGCCACAAGCTCGACGAGCCCGGGCCGCCGTTCCACAGGAACGCCACCGGCCGAGTCGTCTCGCGCGCGCCGTCGAGCGTGTACGCGACCGAGAAGACGCTCGCCGCCGGCTCGTCCTTGGCGTCGCGCAGCACGGTGCGCTCGGCTCGCGCGGTGTAGCGCAGCGCGCGGCCGCCGGCGGCGAGCGCGTGGTGCGTGACCGCATCCGCCGTTGCCGGCAGCGGCGGCAGCGCGGGCGGCGGGTCGTCGGCGCGCGCGCCGAGCGGCGCGAAACCGACCGTCGCGACGACGAACAGCGCGGCGATGCGGGCCAAGCTCCGAAGGTTCACGCGGACGCGGCTTCGGCGCGTGCGCCGGTTCTCCGGTCTACGACGCGGCTTGCGCGTCGACCGCGTAGACGAACGCGAGCACCTCGGCCACGACCGCATACAGCTCGTAGGGAATCGTCGTCCCGACCTCGAGCTTGGACAGCGCCTCGACCAGCCCGGCATCCTGGTGGACCGGAATGTCGTGCTCGCGCGCCAGGCGCACGATCTCCGCCGCCGCCAAGCCACGCCCGGTGGCGACGATCTCGGGCGGCGCGGAGCCGGCGGGATCGTACGCCAGCGCCGCCGCCGCAGGACGCTGCGGCGGGTTGCGGCGCGCGTCGTAGTAGCGCGCGTTCACGCCGAGCGGTCCACGGCGCTGCCGTCGTGCGCGCCGGCTCGTCCCGGCGCCGATGCGGCGACCGCGCCGGCCGGGCTCGCCGCCACTGCGATCGGGCCTATCACCGCGCCAGCCGACGCGACGCGGTAGCGCAGCGATTCCAGGCGCGCGGTCAGGCCGCCCAGCGCGTCGCGGAAGGCGCGCACCGCGAGCGCGCTCTCGGCCCGCACGTCGACCGTCACCTCGCGCCCGACGGTGACCAGGTCGAGCGCGATCGTGCCGTAGTGCGCGGTCTCGAGCACGAACGCGATCCGGAAATTCGCCCCGTCGAGCGGCGTGCCGCGGCCCTGCGGCGCTTCGCGCCCAACCGCGATGCGCGCGTTCTGCTGGCCGAACGGCGTCGTCAGCGGCAAGGTGAACGCCAGCCCGTCCGGCCGCCCGGCGAGCAGCTGCGCGGCCTGCGTCTGGACCGCGGTCAGCGCGGTGAGCGCGCCCGCCAGCGCCGGTCCGAGTTCGGGCGCGGCCCCGTCGGCGGCGAGGGCGAGCACGGTTTGCTTGAGATTCGCCCCCAGCGCGGCGGCCCGTTCCACCGCCAGTGCGGCCGGCAGCGGCGCGGGTCCGCTTCCGGCGGCTGCCGACTGCCCGGACGCGGGCTCCGCGCTCGCCGCCGTCGCGGCGAGGAGGGTGGCGAGCTTCGGTTCGGCGCCGTCGACGACGTGGTCGACGAAGGCCGCGATCTGCGTGGCGAGCACCGGCGAGTCGGGCTCGATGCGGCCCACGAACGGCAGCAGCGCGCGCAGCGTCGCGACGTGCGGGTCGGCGCTCGGGTTGGGCAGCGCGCGCTCCAGCGCGGCCAGCGCGGCAGGCAGCCGCTCCGGGCGGTCGAGCGCGAGAGTCGCCGCCGCGAGGTTCGCCGGCGTGACCGGCAGGCGCAAACCGCGCAGCAGCGCGGCCGGCTCGGCGAATGCGGACAAGCCGGTCGCGCGAGCGGCGGTGAGCACGCCGGCGGCTTCGGCGAGGCCGGCCTTCGGCGCGATCGGGGGCGGTGCGACGAGCCGGCCCGTGCCCGGCTGCGCGACCCGCGCCGCGATCCCGCCGGGTGCGAGCGCGGCATTCGCCGCGGCGAGCCGGGTCTCGATCGTCGTCGGCCCGTCCGCGTCCTCGGACAGCGGCACGGCCACGGTCGCCCCGGGTTGCCCGGGAATCGGGGCCGCCGGTCGACCGAGTGCCGGTGCGTAGCCACCCAAGAGGCCGGGCCGGATGAACGCTCCGGGCGCGACCGGGCTCGGCCGCGCGGTCGCCGGCTGTGACGCCGCCGGTTGCTCGCCATCCGCCGCCGGCGGCGGTGCCGCCGGCCGTATCGACCCGGGGACGAACGCGGCGGCCGATGGCGCGACCGGCCCCGCCGGCGTACCCACCACGAAAGGCCCCGCCGCGCTGCTCGTGCCCGCGCCGTCCACGATCTGCAGCAGGATGCGGCCGCCGTCGAAGCCGGTCACTCGCACCGCGACCACGTCGCCCGGGCGCACGGTGGGCGGCAGCGACGCGGCGACGCGCCGGCCGGCGATGTCGAGCAGGTCGGTCAGCCCGTTGGAGGGCAGCACGCGCGCGCTGACCACCGCGCCCTCGACCAGCAGCGCGCTCAGGGCCTGCGCGTCGGCGGCCAGCGAGGCGATCTCGGCGTCGAGCAGCGCGGCCAAATCCGCGCCCCCGGCCGCGAGCGGATCGACGCTCATCTCGGCACCGCCGAGCGCACTATGCGGTGTAGTCGATCAGGTGCGGCGGCTCGTCGAGCCCGGCCGCTTCGTCGACGACCTCGGCGAACGGGCTGCGCGCGCGGCGCTCGGGCGGCTCGCCGTCGCCGCGCTTGCGGCCGTCGGCGTCGGGCCCGACCCGGTTGCCTTCGCCTTTGTGCGTCTGGGCGACGGTCTCGCTGCGCTGCTCCGCTTGGCTCGCGAACGCGGCCTGCGCCACCGCCTGCGCGGCGCGCGGGGCCTCTTGCGCGCGCTGGGTCAGCGGCGCGTTGTGCGAGGCCTGCCAGATCGAGCCCTGGATGTCGCTGGGGCGGATCGCCACGACGTCGTCCTTCCTGGACTAGCCGGCCGCGCCGGCGTCTCCGGCCGCGCCCGTCGGGGTGGCGTTGCGGCGGGTGTACTTTTGCTTGACCGTCGGGTCGCCCTCACGGTAGCCGAGGTCGCCGCGCAGGGACTTGAGCTTGGTGCGCAAGTGGATCACGGCCTGGGCGTGGATCTGCGAGACGCGCGACTCCGAGACGTTGAGGGTGGCCTTGATCTCCTTGAGCGTCAAGCCCTCGAAGTAGTACAGCGAGATGACGGTCCGCTCTTGGGGCGGCAGCGAGTCGACGGCGCGCACCAGGGCGGCTTTGATCTCGCGCGCCTCGACGGCGCTGGTGACCTCGGTGCCGTCGTCGCGCAGCGTGTCGAGCAGCGGGATCTCGTAGCCCCGCTCGTTGGGCAGGAACTCCTCGAGCGAGAGCACCGCGGTGCCGCGGATCTTCTGCATCAGGACGTCGAGCTCTTTACGGCTCAGGCCCATCTTCGCGGCGACCTCGTCCTCGCTCGCGGCCCGGCCGTACTCGATCTCCAGCTCCTGGTAGGTCCGCTCCAGCTCGCGCGCCCGCTGGCGCACTGCTCGCGGCACCCAGTCGAGCGCGCGCAGCGCGTCGAGGATCGCCCCGTTGATGCGGGTGATCGCGTAGGTCTCGAACTTGACCCCGCGGGCGTCGTCGTACTTCTCGATCGCGTCGATCAGCCCCAGGATCCCGTCGTTGATCAAGTCGTTGATCTCGACGTTGGGAGGCAGGTTGATCGAAATCCGCCCGGCGACGTACTTCACCAGGTGGAGATACTTATGAACGATCTCTTCGCGACTGAGCTCCAACCCACCGATGACATACCGAGGAGTCTCGCGAACTGCTTTCACGGCCTGCTCCCATACCGAGGCGACCCGTCCCCCGTCATTGATGTCCCGTTCACGTCGAGCGGGCAAGGCTCCCTCTGTTCCCGGCCCGTTTCTGTGCGCGCTCGGTTAAAGGATCGGCTGATCTCGGTCAAATCGGAGCGTAGGCCGTCCCGGTCAGCTCGCACAGGGCCCGCGAGACGGCTCCGAGCGCCACCACCCGGTCGACCAGACCGGCCACCGCGGCCGCCCGCGGCATGCCGTAGACGACCGAGCTCTGCTCGTCCTGGCCGAGCACGAAGCCGCCCCGGTCCTTGATCACCCGCAGCCCGGCGACCCCGTCGTGGCCCATCCCGGTCAGGATGACCGCCAGCGCGCCGTTCCCGTAGACCTCGCCGACCGCGCCGGCCATGACGTCCACGCTGGGCACGTGCAGCGAGCGCGACGCGTCGTCGCTCAGCGTGACGAGCACCGAGCCCAGCGAGCGGCGCAGCCGGAGCTGCTTGCCGGCCGGGGCGATCACCGCCGTGCCGGGCTGCAGCGCGAGCCCCTCGCTGCCCTCGACCACCGTGATCCGGCTGGCCGCGTCGAGCCGCTCGGCCAGCGGGCGGGTGAAGCCGGGCGGCATGTGCTGGACGACCACGATCGGCAGCGGAAAATTGGCCGGGAGCTTGGGCAGGATCTGCGAGAGCGCGACCGGCCCGCCGGTCGACGTCCCGATCGCCACGCAGGTGAAGCTCGACGCCCGCGCGCGCGCGGCCGGCCGCACCGGCGGAACGGCCGGCGGCGGCGAGACGCGCGGCTTGAGCGCCTCCGCGGCCTCGGCCCGCGGAACGCGCGCGCTGTCGCGCATGGCGCGCAGGTAGGCTCCGCGCGCGCCGAAGTGCTTGACCTTCTCGACCAGCTCGCGCTGGACGTTGACGATGTCGATCAGGGCCGAGTCGGGCTTGGGGATGAAGTCGACCGCGCCGGCCTCGAGCGCGCGCAGGGTCGTCTCGGCGCCCTCGCGGGTGACCGCGGAAACCATGATGATCGGCGGGCCGCGCCGCTCGACGATCGCGCGCGCCGCTTCCAGCCCGCCCATGCCCGGCATCTCGACGTCCATCGTCACGACGTCGGGCCGCAGCCGCTCGACCAGCGCGATGCCCTCCTCGCCGCTGGCCGCCGTGCCCACGACCCGGATGTCGGCTTCTTTCTCGAGCATCTTCTGGATGGCACGCCGCATGAAGGCCGAGTCGTCGGTCACGACCACGGTAATGGTACGGGGGTTCACGCGGGCACCGGGGCACGCAGGCGGTAGACGATCGCGTCGGGGCCGACGATCGGCTCGTAGAGGTCGGTCAGGTGGAAGAGCGATTCGGCGTGACCCAAGAACAGATAGCCTCCCGGGCGGAGCGCTTTCGCGAACGACTCCACGACCCGCTTCTGGGTCGGCTTGTCGAAATAGATCAGCACGTTGCGGCAGAAGATCGCGTCGAACGGCCCCTCGGCGGCGACCCGCAGCGGGTCGAGCAGGTTGAGGTGGCCGAACTGCACGAGCCGCTTGATGCGCTCGGCGATCAGGAAGCCGTCGCCCTGCGGCGCGAACCACTTCTGGATCATCGCCGGCTCCGTCGCGCGGAACGAGAGCGCGCGGTAGTAGCCGCGCGCGGCCAGCTCCAGCACGCGGGACGAGATGTCGGTGGCGCGGATCGAGAACTGCGACTCGGTCAGCTTGCCGGTGCCGAGCAGGGTCATCGCGAGCGAGTACGGCTCCTCGCCCGACGAGCAGGCGGCCGACCACAGCCGCACCCGCGGCGAGCGGGCCAGGAACTCGTCGAGCACGCCGCCCGCCAGCGTCTTGAGCTGCGCGCGCTCGCGAAAGAAGTACGTCTCGTTGTTGGAGAGCACGGAGGCCAGGTCGCTCCACTCCTCCTCGCGGCGCGGATCGCTGCGCAGGTAGGCGACGTAGGCGCGGTAGGTCTCGAAGCCGCGCTTGGCCAGGCGCGTTTGCAAGCGGCTCAGCAGCAGAAAGCGCTTCTGGTCGTCGTAGTAGATTCCGAACCGCTCGCGGATCGCGTCGCGCAGCGACGCGAACTCCGCGTCGGAGATGTCAAGCACAGCGCGGAGCCCGGGTCACTCTAGCTGTATCGGATGCGCGGGTTCGCGGCCGCATAGAGCAAGTCGACTACCGTGTTGACCACCACGAAGACGACCGCGAAGAGCAGCACGCAGCCGTTGATGAGCGGCATGTCGCGGTTGGAGATCGCCTCGAAGGCCAGCCGCCCGACGCCCGGCCAGGCGAAGATCGACTCGGTCAGCACCGCGCCGCCCAGCAGCAGGCCGGTCTGCAGGCCGAGCACGGTGATGATCGGGATCAAGGCGTTGCGCAGGGCGTGGCGGACGACCACGCTGCGCTCGTTCAGCCCCTTCGCCCGGGCAGTTCTGATGTAGTCCGACTGCAGCACGTCGAGCATCCCGCTGCGGGTGATCTTCGCGACGATCGCTAGCGGAATCGTGCCCAGGGTGAGCGAGGGCAGCACCAGGTGCCAGAGCGCGTCGAGCGTGGCCCGGCCGTTGCCGGCCAGCAGCGTGTCGATGACCAGCAAGTGCGTGCGGGCCGGGATGAAGTAGGCTAGCGAAATGCGCCCCGAGATCGGGAACAGGTTCAGCCCGGCGTGCGAGGGCAGCACCGCGAGCAGGTAGACCAGCAGCCAGCCCAGCCAGAAGACCGGCGTCGAGACGCCCAGCAGCACCGCGCTCATGGTCAGCGCGTCGACGGCGCCACGGTGGCGCACCGCGGCGATCACGCCGGCCGGGATGCCGACCACGATCGCAACCAGCATCGCGCCCAGCGTCAGCTCCAGGGTCGCCGGAAAATACTGCAGGAGCGTGGTCAGCACCGGCTGCGAGTCGAACACCGAGCGGCCCAGGTCGCCGTGCAGCACCGCGACCAGGTACACCCCGAGCTGGATCCACCACGGCTTGTCCAGGCCGAGCTCCTGGCGCAGCTGCGCCGCGGCCTCGGGGGTGGCGTGCTCGCCCAGCCGCAGCGCGATCGGGTCGCCCGGGATGGCGTGGATGAACAGGAAGCTCGCCACGGTGATGCCCAGGAGCACGAAGAGCAGCCGCACGACGCGGTCGACGAAAAATCGCAGCATGGTCCTATTTCACGCGCAGCGCGGCCAGCGAGAACTTCGCCGCCTGCGCGTACAGGTACGCCCATTCGAGCGGGCTGAACGCTTCGCGGTCCCGCTGCAAGAGTTCGGCGAAGCGCGGCGTCTCCTCCAGTTGCCGGAACAGCACGTCGAAGCGGGCGGGCTTGCGCTCCAGCGCGCTCATCAGGCGCTGGCGGTGGCGCAGCCGGGCGTGGAACGTCCGCTTCACCTCGCGCTCGTAGCCCGGCGCCGCATCGCGCACCCGCCCGGCGCGCACGCTCGCGGCCGCCGCGGCGGCCATCCGGCCCGTGCTGGCGGCCTCGTGGATGCCCTCGCCGGTGGTCGCGTCGACCAGCCCGGCGGCCGTCCCGCCGACCATCACGCCCTCGGCCCCGATGCCCGGCCGCGGCAGGCCGCCGTAGAGCAGGTTCCCCTCGTCGCGCACCCGGTACGGGATGCCGGCGAACAGCCGCCGCTCCACCGTCGTGAGGAAGGCGTCCAGCTCGGCCCGCAGCGCGCCGCCTGCGACTTTGGCCTGGATGCCCAGCCCGATCGAGAGGTGGTCGCGCTTGGGGAACATCCAGGCGATCACGTTGCGGCCCGAGAGCGGGCTGACGTAGTAGTGCATCTCCAGCGTGGCGTAGGTCTCCGGCTTGGCCGGGCCGCTCGGGATAGACGCGGTACTGGAAGCAGGTGATCAGGCCGGCGTTCCAGCCGGCGTAGGCGAAGCGCGGGTCGACCTCGTCCAGCCGGGCCGACGAGCCCTGGGCCAGGAACACGCTGCGGGCCCGGATCTGCTTGCGCGCGCCGGCCCGGGTGTCGGCGTACTCGACCACGATCCCGTCGCGCTCGCGGCGCAGCGAGCGGAACAGCGCCGCGGTGCGGATCTCGGCCCCCTCGCGCGCGGCCAGCGCTGCCGATCGTGCCGTCGAGCTCCTCGCGGGTGGTCGTGTGGGCCGGCCCGACCGGGAAGGCGTAGGTGCGGGCGGCGGTCGAGAGGGTGATCGTGCCCGGGTCGAGGTGCACGATCGAGCGCGGCAGGTCGAAGTCCTCGCAGAAGCCCGGCCGCAGGCCGGCCGCGCAGACCCGCTTGGCGCCGACCACGGCGTCGCGCTCGAGCACGACGGTGGCGACCCCTTGCCGAGCGGCCTCCCGGGCGGCCGTACCGCCGGCCGGTCCGCAGCCCACCACCAAGAACTCCGTCGACTCCATGCCGGGCTCCGGCTTCGCGCCGGACGGCCCGATGCCCGTCCGCGCCGCGCAGGACGCTGCCCGGACGGCGCTAAACGCCTTGGGGTCCAGAGCGCGCGACCTCGGTCGCGCCTTTCTTTGTGCTGTAAAGGACCATCGTGACCATCGGCTTCACTCAACAGACCGGAATCGAGTTCGGCCTCGTTGCCGGACTCATCGCTATCCTGTACGGCGTCTACCTGGCCACTTGGGTGCTCAAGCAACCCGCCGGCAACGCGACGATGCAGTCGATCGCGGCCGCGATCCAGGAAGGCGCGATGGCGTTCCTCAAGCGCCAGTACACGACCGTCGCGATCGTCGCGGTCGTCCTCGCGATC
Organism: Vulcanimicrobiota bacterium; assembly: GCA_963784655.1. Taxonomy (GTDB): domain Bacteria; phylum Vulcanimicrobiota; class Vulcanimicrobiia; order Vulcanimicrobiales; family Vulcanimicrobiaceae; genus Vulcanimicrobium. The sequence continues at coordinate 737,422 of CAWASO010000014.1, read as the reverse complement.
GTCATCGCGATTCTGCCGGCCCCGCTGGGCTGGGAAGCCGCGCTCGGCTTCGTGATCGGCGCGGTGCTCTCGGGCGCCGCCGGCTTCATCGGCATGATCGTCTCGGTCCGCGCCAACGTCCGCACCGCCGAAGCGGCCCGCGGCGGCGTCGCGGCCGCGCTCGACCTGGCGTTCAAGGGCGGCGCGGTGACGGGCTTGCTCGTCGTCGGGTTGGGCCTGTTCGCGGTCAGCGGCTACTACGCGATCGTCAGCGCCATCAACGCCGGCCACGCCTCGCCCGAGTCCGACAGCCTCGCGGCGCTGGTCGGTCTGGCCTTCGGCTGCTCGCTGATCTCCGTCTTCGCCCGGCTGGGCGGCGGCATCTTCACCAAGGCCGCCGACGTCGGCGCCGACCTCGTCGGCAAGGTCGAGGCCGGGATCCCCGAGGACGACCCGCGCAACCCCGCCGTCATCGCCGACAACGTGGGCGACAACGTCGGCGACTGCGCCGGCATGGCGGCCGACCTGTTCGAGACCTACGCGGTCACCACGATCGCGGCGATGCTGCTGGGCCACCTGATCTTCGGCACCAAGCTCGCCGGCGCGGTCACGTTCCCGCTGGTGCTCGGCGCGCTTTCGATCATCGCCTCGATCGTCGGGACGCTGTTCGTGCGGATGGCCAAGAACGCGGTGCCCTCGCCCGGCAAGATCATGGGCGCGATGTACAAGGGCCTCATCATCGCCAGCGTGCTCTCGGCGATCGCCTTCTACTTCGTCGCCGCGGCGCAGTTCGGGGGCGGCATCACGCTGCCCAGCGGGCAGACCGTCGGCCCGCTCGGGATCTGGATCTGCGCGCTGGTCGGCCTGATCGTCACCGGGCTGATCACCTACATCACCGAGTACTACACCGGCACCCAGTACGGGCCGGTCAAGCAGATCGCGCAGGCCTCGACCACCGGCCACGCGACCAACATGATCGCGGGCCTCGCGATCTCGATGCAGTCGACCGCGCTGCCCGCGCTGGTCATCGTCGTCGGCATCCTGGTCTCGTTCTCGTTCGCCGGGCTCTACGGCGTCGGCATCGCGGTCATGGCGATGCTCTCGATGGCCGGCATCATCGTCGCGATCGACTCGTTCGGCCCGATCACCGACAACGCCGGCGGCATCGCCGAGATGTCGGAGATGCCGGCCAGCGTGCGCGGCGTGACCGACCCGCTCGACGCGGTCGGCAACACCACCAAGGCCGTCACCAAGGGCTACGCGATCGGCTCGGCCGGGCTGGCCGCGGTCGTCCTGTTCGCGTCGTTCGTGCAGGAGCTCAGCGACCGCTGCGCGGCCAACACGGCGCTCGGGTGCGCGACCAACAAGGTCACCTTCGGCCTCGAGAGCCCGTGGGTGCTGTGCGGGCTGATCGTCGGCGGCGCGCTGCCGTTCGTGTTCGCCTCGCTCTCGATGCAGTCGGTCGGCCGGGCCGCCGGCGCGGTCGTCGAGGAAGTGCGGCGCCAGTTCCGCGAGATGCCCGGCATCATGGACGGCACGCAGAAGCCCAACTACGGCACGACCGTCGACATCGTCACCAAGGCCGCGCTGCGCGAGATGATCGTGCCGGCGCTGATCCCGATCGGCGTGCCGATCGTGGTCGTGATCCTCTCGCTCATCGGCGTGCTGCCCGGCAACGCCGGCGCGCAGGTCATGGGCGGCGTGCTGGTCGGCGCGATCGTCACCGGCATCTTCGTCGCCATCTCGATGACCTCGGGCGGCGGCGCGTGGGACAACGCCAAGAAGTACATCGAGGATGGGCATCATGGCGGCAAGGGTTCGCTCGCGCACGCGGCGGCCGTGACCGGTGATACCGTCGGCGATCCGTACAAAGATACGGCGGGGCCGGCGATCAATCCGATGATCAAGGTGCTCAATATCGTGGCGCTGCTGCTGGTTGGGTTCCTGGTTCACTAGTTCGGCTTGTCGTAGTCGCGCGAGCGGCGCGGAACCACGGCGGGCACGCGGCCCCGGACATCGTGTCCGGGGCCGCTCTCGTTCGCGGCGCTCCCGCGCATCCTGCGCTTCGCTGGCTCACGACGGCCCGCCGTGGTTCCGCGCCGCTCGCGCGACATGGGCGTGGTTGGGGGCTTAGGTCCCTGATTCGGGGGCGGGCGGGGAAGTACTGGGACCTCCGCCTCCTTGGGGGGCACCGCTGGGCGCTGGAGGTCGGGTTGGGCGGCGGTCTACCATCGTTGCATGCCGCAGCTTTCGCTGGTATCCGTCGGCGCGTGAGCGCTGAGACTCTGCGCTCGGTCGAGGCCGGGGAGTCGTTCGACGTCGTGCGAGCGGCCGAGGTGCTAGGCGTCTCGCCGTTCGTCGATAGGCGCGGGCTGCGGGCGTGTTACCGCCGGCTGCTGCTCGAACACCATCCCGACCGCCATGCGGGCGGCGCTACCGCGCAGCTCGTTCAGGAACGGCGGACGCGTGAGATCGTCGAGGCGTTCAACGTGCTCGATGCGCGCATCGGCGCGGCTGAAGATCGCTTTCACGCCTCGCGCTCGCTCGCGGAACGCGCTCGGCTCGGCGGCCTTCGCCGTGGCCCGGAACGCGTGCGATCCGCGACCGAGCTGCTCGGCTACGTCAGCCTGGCGATCGGGCTGTTGACCGTGGCCTACGCCGTCGTCCCGTTGTAGCCGCGAACTGATCCGCGGCTCAGGCCGGGGCGGCTACCGACGAGCCGAGCAGCGCCACGACGGCGTCGGCGCACATCGGGCGGTGGAAGTGAAAGCCCTGCGCGTACTCGCAGTCCAGCGCCATGAGCTCTTCGGCTTGGCGCGGCGGTCTCGACGCCTTCGGCGACGACGTCGATATCGTACGAGCGCGCGAGCTGGATCAGCATCCGCACGATGGGCGGGCTGCCCAGGCTGCCGTCGGCGCTCTCGACGAACGAGCGGTCGATCTTGAGCGCGTCGAACGGGAGCTGGTGCAGGTAGCGCAGCGACGAGTAGCCGGTCCCGAAGTCGTCGATGCACAGGTGGACGCCGGTCGCGCGCAGGCGGGCCAGCGAGCCGAGCGAGAGGGTGTTCGAGCGGATCACCGCGCTCTCGGTGATCTCCAGCACGATGTCGTCGGACGACAGCCCGAAGCGGCGCAGGTTGCGCGCCACGAACGCGTCGAGGTCGGGTTCGAGCACTTCCTGCACCGACAGGTTGACGTGCATGCGCAGGTTGAGTTGCGGCGCGCGGCGGCGCCACTCGGCCAGCCGCCGGCAGGCGTCGACGAACACGAAGCGGCCGATCGGAACGACGAGCCCCACTTCTTCGGCCAGCGGGATGAACTCGCCGGGCAGCACCTCGCCGGTGACCGGGTTGCGCCAGCGCACCAGCGCTTCGAAGCCCTGGAGGCGGCCGTCGGAGAGCCGCACGATCGGCTGGTAGTCGACGGTGAACTGCTCGCCCTCGATCGCGGCGCGCAGGTCGCTGGTCAGCGCCAGCCGGCGGGTCGCCTCGAAGTGCATGTGGTGGTCGAAGAACGCGTGCCGGCCGCGCCCGAGCGACTTGGCGTGGTACATCGCCGTGTCGGCGTTGCGCAGCACTTCCTCGATCCGCTCGTCGTGCAGGTCGATGATGGCGATCCCGATCGAGGCCGTGTTGTACACCGCCCGGCTCTCGATCAGCATCGGCGCCACCAGGGCGTCCTGGATCGCCTCGACGGCGTCCTCGATCTGGCCCAGGTCGTGGCGGTGCGCCAGCAGCAGGGCGAACTCGTCGCCGCCGATGCGGGCGATGAAGTCCTCGGGCGCGGTCGTGGCGCGCATCCGGTCGGCGACCGCGATCAGGAGCGAGTCGCCGGCCATGTGGCCCAGCGAGTCGTTGATCGACTTGAACTCGTCGAGGTCCACGAACAGCACCGCGTAGGTCCGGTCGGGCCGGGCCCGGGCGTGCTCGAGCGTCGCCGCCAGCCGCTCCTGGAAGAAGGTCCGGTTGGGCAGGCCGGTCAGCGCGTCGTGGGTGGCCTCGTGGCGCAGCCGGGCCTGGTTGGCCTCGAGCAGCCGGCTGCGCTCGACCTCGGCCCGGTGGGCCTGGGCGTTGGCCAGCGCCAGCCCCATCAGGTTGACGAAGAGCTGCAGCGCGCGGAGCGTCTCACGGGTCGGGATGCGGCCGTCGGCCGGCCCGTCGGGGCTGAGGTAGCCGATCATCTCGCCCTCGGAGTCGCGCAGCACCAGGCAGAGCGAGTCGCGCTCGTGCCAGGAGTCGGGCGCGGCGCGGGGCGAGTCGCGGTCGGCCTCGCTGCTGAAGATCGCCCGGTCCCAGTGGAACTCGCGCTCCGCCGGGACGTAGTAGGCGTTCTCGAAGACCTCGTAGTGGGGCGCGAGGACGGCGATGATGTCGTCCTGGCGGACGCGCTCGTTCTTGCGGCTGGCGGTGACGTCGTCCGGATAGCCCAGCAGCACCCGGCGAGTCATCTCCCCGTCGTCGTCGGCCAGGACGATCGTGATGTAGCGGAAGCCGAACAGGTCGCGCACGCCGCGGGCGATCGACTCCAAAGCGAGGTCCAGATCGCGCAGTCGCAGGATGTCCCGCGTGATCTCGAGGACGCGCTCGAACCGGTGCTCCCCCGCCATTGGGTCATATGTATCGCGGTGAACCCGGCGGTCCCTCGCTGGCGCCTAGAAATATGATGCCACCCAGCTGGCACTCGGCTCGCCTAGCATGGCCCGCATGGACACCGCTTTTCTCTGCCCCGACTGCGGCGACGCCCACGGCGACCCGGCCGAAGCCGGCCTCGGCTACCGCGTCCGCTGCCTGGATTGCCAGATCGAGATCGACCTGGCCGTGGAGCTGATCCTTATCGCCAGACCCGAGGCCGCCTAGCCGCCGGGCTCCCCCGCTCAGCGCGGCGCGAAACGGCCGCGCTGGCGCATCGAGCTCGCGGTGCAGCTCGGGATGCGGCTCGAACGCGGCCCGGCCGTGCAGCCAGAAGGCGTTGGCCAGCACGATCAGGTCGCCGGTCGGGAGCGGGACGGCCTTGGTCGCCGGGTCGGCCTCGGCCGAGGCCAGCATGTCGTGCAGGTACGCGGCCTCCTCGATCGTCTCGGGGTGGACGAACTGGTCGATGAAGCGGATGCCGGGCCCGGCGCCGGTGTCGTAGAACGTGCGGCGCTTCAGCGGCGCCGGCGCGTTCTTGCTCGCCGGCGCCTTGTAGGTCAGGTCGCGCATCGCCAGCGGGTGCTCGCCGTAGCGCGCCAGCTCGGCCCAGTCGTCCAGGTGCAGCAGGCGCGTCTCGCCGCCGCGGGCGTGACGCTCGGCGAGCTTCATCATCAAGAGCCAGTCGGTCGGCTCGTCCATGAACGTACCGTCGGTGTGCAGCGTCAGCGGGCGGTAAGCCTGGCGCAGGTACGAGTCGCTGGCGTCGGTGTGGGCCACGGTGAAGCGCGCGTAATAGGTGCCCGACATGGTGTCGAAGTTGGCCGCGCCCAGCGTCGCGCCGACCGCGGTGCCGAACTTCACGTAGTCGCCCGGATCGGCCGTGACGCCCTCGACCCCGATCGTGAACCCGCCCGTCGCGCGGTCGCGCACGATCGCGCGCAGCGTGTCGCCGAAGCCGTCCCCGGCCAGCTCGTCGAGCCGCTTGGCCAGCATGAAGCGCATGTAGGGCACGTACTCGAGGTTCTGGTGGTCGACGTGCGCCCAGGCCGCGAAGAACGCCCGCAGCACGTCCGCGTCGACCGCGACGTGGTAGAGCCGGGCGTGCTCGGGGTGCCGGACGATGCGGTAGCGCGCCCGGCCGCCCGAGAAATCGGCCGGCCGGTCGAGCGAGGTGGCGGTGATCACCCGCGTATGGTACCGCAGCCGGTCCGTCGGCTACAACGGCATCGGCACGCGAGCCCATTGCCCGCTAGGTAAGTGAACTGCCCTTGTCCGGGCGGCCTGTACCCGGCGGGCGCCGAAGCGGGCAGCGTGATCATTCACGTCGTGGACGGCACGTACGAGCTCTTTCGTCACTACTACGCGCTCCCGTCGGCGCGTGACGCGGACGGGCGCGAGATCGCCGCCGTCCGCGGCGTCCTCGCATCGATCCGGGCCCTGCTCCGAGGTGGGGCGACGCACGTCGGGGTGGCGACCGATCAGGTCATCGAGTCGTTCCGCAACGAATTGTGGGCGGGATACAAGTCGGGCGCGGGCGTCGAGCCCGACCTCCTCGCGCAGTTCCCGCTGCTCGAGGAGGCGCTGGCCGCAGCGGGGATCGCCGTATGGCCCATGGTCGAGTTCGAGGCCGACGACGCGCTGGCGTCCGCGGCGGCGGCCGCCGATGCGGATCCGCGCGTGGAGCGCGTCGTTATCTGCACGCCGGACAAAGACCTCGCGCAGTGCGTGCGCGGCACCCGCGTCGTCCAGCTCAACCGGCGAACGCGCACCTACTTCGACGAGTCCGGCGTCGTGGCGAAGTTCGGCGTCCCGCCGGCCAGCATCCCGGATTACCTGGCGCTGGTCGGCGACGCGGCCGACGGGTTTCCGGGCCTGCCCGGCTGGGGCGCGAAATCGGCGGCGGCCGTCCTGGCAAAGTACGGCCACCTCGAAGCCATCCCGGCCGACCCGCGCGCCTGGAACGTCAACGTCGCTAGTGCCGCGAGGCTGGCGCAAACCTTGGCCCGCGAGCGCGACAGCGCGCTGCTGTTTCGGGTGCTGGCGACGCTCCGCACCGAGATCCCGCTGTTCGACGACGTCGACGAGCTGCGCTGGAACGGTGGGAGCGACGCGCTACCCGACTTTCCCCGAGACGGTGCCGGCCGGAGGTGATGCGCTGGGCGCTATTGGGTGAAGAACTTGGTGACGACGTTGCCGCCCGTGCCGCCCCCGGTGAAGTAGAGGTTGAGATCCGGGCCGGTCGTGATCCATACCCCAGTCGCACTGCCGGCCGGCAGCGAGTACGGGTAGAGCGTCGTCCCGCCGGGAGTGAACTGCCATACCACCGGGCCCGAGGCGAGGTACCACAGCGAACCGCGTGCCGAAGCGATCACGCCCGGTGCATGCGGAAGGTTGTACCCGCTCAGTACGCCGCCCGTCGTCATGTACATCAGGTAGCCGCTCGTACCGGAGGTCGACTTCTGGGTGAACCAGAGGTTGCCGTCTGGGCCTGATGCGATACCGATCGGGTTGCTGGTGGGAAGCCCGGTCGCGTACTCGGTAACGAACCCGGCCGTCGTCGCCTTGGCGACGGCGTTGTTGTTGTACTCGGTGAACCACAGGTTGCCGTCGGGACCGTTCACCAGCCCGGCCGACCCGTACTGCAGCGCGTTCGAGGTCAGCGCGGCGCTGGCAAAACTGCCGCCGGTCGTGATCCGCCACAGTTTGTTCGGGCTAGCGTAGTCGAGCGTCCACAGGTTGCCGTCGGTTCCGGCGACGATCGACGAGAAGTTCTCGATCGTGATCTGCCCGCCCGAAGCAAGATAGTAGAACGTGAAAGCGCCGCTAGTGGTGAGCGAGACGACGGCACCGCCGCTGGTGAACCAGAGCTTGCCGGCCAGCGACGTGATGAACAGCGGATGGAAGTAATAGGTGCGGTTGTTGTAGACGATGCTGGGGACGCTGAACTCCGAAAGCACGCCCGCCGGGGTCACCATGCCGATCTTGCCGCTCGTGCCGACGTTGTTCTCGCAGAACCAGACGTTGCCGTCGGGGCCGCTCGTGATCCCCAGGTTGTTGGAGTTCGCCGCGGTGGTGACGTTGCCGGCCCACCCGATGCTCGCGGTACGCCGGCCGGTTTGCGGCGCGACCTGGCTCTTCACCGGCGTGACCTGGACCTGCGACTCGTGCATCGTCTCCGGCTGGAAGACGAGCTGGCTGGTGTGCTGGGCGGCTGAGCTGGACTGCAGCGGCCGCAGCGCGACGGACTGGGTCCCTGCAGCGCCGCCCTGCAGCGGAACCGCCGGCTGCACCGGCACACTCGTGCCGGCTCCGCCGCAGCCGGCGAGGACGCCGAGCGACACGAGCACGGCGGCAAAACGAAAGCGGGCTCGCCCTATGGCAAGCTTCGACGGTATTGGCATTGAGACACCCGCAACGGTGGAAGAAAAGTGAATGTCACCGGCAATCGAACGCGCGATCTGCCGGCTGACATTCGCGATGGTATCAAGGCGCTCGACGCGAGCGCAAGGGACGAAACTGCCCACGTTCGAGCAGCGCGTCGCGCGCTACTCCAGCAGCGCGATCGCGCGGTCGGGCGTGGCGAGCTGCTCCGCCGTGCACTGGCGCGGCGCTTTGTCGGGGCGCCAGCGGACGGGCTTGGTGCCGTGCCGGATGCGCCCGCCGGTGACCTGGTCGAACGACACCTCGAGCACCAGGTCGTGCGCGAGCTTGACGTAGCTGCGGTCGCGCTCGCCGCCGCGGTCCCAGCGGCTGGGCGCATCGTCGGGCGCGCCGCCGGTGAAACCCGGCTCGCCTTCGTGCGGGCGCAGCAGTCTCGCGCAGCTCTTCCTTCTGCGCTTTGGAAAACGCGCTGCAGAAGCCGATGTAGTCGAGTTTTCCGGCGTCGTCGTAGAGGCCGAGCAGTAAGCTCCCGATCTTGTCGGTCGAGCCCTTCGCGTAGCGGAAGCCGCCCACCACGCAGTCGGCGGTGCGGGCCCGCTTCACCTTGACCGCGGCGTCGCGGGTGCCGCTCGCGTAGGGCAGGTCGGCGCGCTTGGCGATCACGCCGTCGAGCGCGCCGCCGACCCGGGCGAACCAGTCGTCCACGACGTGCCGCGCGCGCGTCGCGGGCGAGAGCCGCAGGGTGACGCCGTCGAACGCCGCCGCGAAGCGCTCGAGCCGCGCTCGCCGCTGCTCGAGCGGCAGCTCGACCAGATCGGTCCCGTTCTCGGCGAGCAGGTCGAAGACGAGGTACCAGGCCGGCGTCGTCTCCGACAGCATCCGCACCCGCGAGGCGGCGGGGTGGATCCGCTGCTGGAGGGCGTCGAACGAGAGCGCCCCGGCCAGCGGCACCACCAGTTCGCCGTCCAGCACGAATCCTTCCGCCTCCAGCCCAGCCAGGGCGGCCACGATCTCGGGGAAGTAGCGGCCCAGCGGCTGGCCCGCCTTGGACTGGAGCACCACTTCCGGATCGGCCTCGCTGCGGAAGGCCAGGCAGCGGAAGCCGTCCCACTTGGGCTCGTACTGCCACTCGGGCCCGTCGGGGATATTTTCGACCGGGCGCATTTCCATGGGCGGATAGCCGAACGGGATCATGCGGGAACTCCTACCCGTTCAGCGGCGTCGCGTTCCGGCCGATACACCGGACATGTCCGCCTTCGCATGGTGGCGGCGTTCGCGCGTCGCCCGCATCCTGGTCGTCACCGCGACGGTGTTCGTCGCCTTCGCGGCGGTCCTGCTGTACGTGGTGCGCCGGGACATCTCGCGGACCGTCTCGGCCGAGGTGCACGCGCGGGTCCGAACCGGGGCCGAGGTGCTGCGCGGCTTCGCCGCCGCCAACGGCGAGGCGCACGTCACCGCGGACGGCAAGCTCGCCTTCGGCTCGAACATCGCCAACGGCGACACCTCGCTGGTCGACCGGGTCAAAGAAGTCACCGGCGCCGACGCGACGGTCTTCCAGATCGTCGGCGGCAAGCCGATCCGGATCGCCACGACCTTGCTCAAGGACGACAAGCGCATCATCGGCACCGAGCTCGAGGGCCCGGCGCGCAAGGCCTTCGACAAGGACCAGGAGTTCGACGGCATCAGCCCGATCCTGGGCAAGCTCTCCATCAACCACTACGCGATCGTGCACAACGACCTCGGCCAGCCGATCGCGATGCTCTACGACGGCGTCCCGCTCGACGCGGTGAACGAAGCGGTCGCGCAGACCTTCGCCTCGATCCTGATCACCGGGCTGGTTGCGGTCGGCGTCGTGCTGCTGCTGGTCGGCGCGATCCTGCGCCCGCTGGCGCGCAACGCCGACACGCTCGCGCGCGACGCCGAGGCGCTGGCGGAAGGCCGCGTGGACGACATCCGCACCCGCCCGGGCGAGGACGAGCTGGGCCGGGTCGCGGCCTCGTTCGCGCGCCTGGTCGCCTACCAGCGCGCCGTCGCCGACGTGGCCGGGGCGATCGCGGACGGCGACCTGACCCGCTCGGTCGCGCCGGCCGGCCCCGACGACCGGCTCGGCCACGCGGTCGCGCGGATGACCGAGAACCTGCGCGAGATCGTGCTCGCGCTCCAGGCGTCCGCGCGCGAGCTGGGCGACCAGGCACGCGGGCTCGACCTGGCCGCCTCGCGCTCGGCCGAGATCGTCGGCGGCGTCGGCCTGGCGGTGCGCGAGCTGGCCCACGGCTCGGGCGATCTCTCGGGCGCGGCCGAGACCTCGAACACGATCGTGCGCCAGTTCGAGAGCGCGATCGACGGCATCGCGCGCGGCGCGCTCGACCAGGCGGTGCAACTGCGCACCGCCTCGGCCGACGCGCAGCGCATGGCCGACGACGTGGAGCGCGTCGCGGCGATCTCGGCCGACCTGGCCGCGACCGGCCAGCAGACCCGCAGCAGCGCGCAGAGCGGCGCCAAAGCCGTCGGCGCGACGATCGAGGACATGCGCGACATCGAGCGCGGCGTGGCGCTGGCGGCGCAGAAGATTCGCGAGCTGGGCGAGCTGTCGTCGCAGATCGGGGTCGTCGTCGAGACGATCGAGACGCTGACCGATCAGACCAACCTGCTCGCCCTCAACGCCGCGATCGAGGCCGCTCGCGCGGGCGAGCACGGGCGCGGCTTCGCGGTCGTCGCGGACGAGGTGCGCAAGCTGGCCGAGTCCTCGATGCGGCAGACCAAACAGATCGGCGGCTTGATCGTCGACGTCCAGCGCCGCACGCGCGAAGCGGTCGCGGCCGCGGATGCGGGCGCCGGCGACCGCCGAACGCGGCGGCGCGAAGGTCGGCGCGGCCGGCGAAGCGCTCGAAGGGATCATCGCCGCGGTCGACCGCACCGTCGAGCGGGTCGGCGCCATCGCCGAGACGATGCGCGAGATGGCCGGCGGCGCGCGCACCGTCGGCGGCGCGATGGACTCGATCAACGCGGTGGTCGAAGAGAACTCATCGGCGACCGAAGAGATGGCCGCGCAGACGGGCGAGCTCGCGCGCGCGATCGGCGCGATCGCCACGACGGCCGACGAGAACGCCCGCGGCACCAACGCCGTCTCCAGCTCGGCGCGGGAGATGGAAGACCAGGTCGCGCGGGTGCGCGGCGAGGCCGAGACGCTCGAGCTGACCGCGGCCAAGCTGCGCGAGCTGGTCAGCCGCTTTCGGCTGGAGCGGGACGCGCCGCTCGCGGTGCCGCCCGCCGCCGCGCCGGTGCCGGCGGAACCAGCGATTCCAGCTTGAAGCGGCCGGTCTTCGCCTTGAGCGGGGCCCACAGGTCGCCGACCTCGACCAGCCGCTCGCGCACGTTGTCCAGCCGAAAGTCGGCCAGCTCGATCCCGCCCGCGATCTCGTCCCAGGTGACCGGGGTCGACACCGTCGCGCCGGGTTTGGCGCGCACGGAGTAGACCGAGGCCAGCGTCTTGCCCCAGGCGTTCTGGTTGTAGTCGACCAGCACGTGGCCGGCGGGACGCTTCGCGATCGTGTACTCGGCGGTGATCACGTCGGGGTGCAGCCGCTCCATCGTCTGCGCGAAGGCTTTGGCGAACGTCCAGACGTCTTTTTGCAGCGGCCCGCGCTCGATCGGCACGTAGACGTGGATGCCCGCGGAGCCCGAGGTCTTGGCGTACGGCGTCATGCCCAGGTCGACCAGCGCTTCGCGCACGTACAGCGCGACGGTGCGCACGGTGGCGAAGGTGGTCGTGCCGTCCTTGACCGGGTCGAGGTCGAAGTGCAGGTAGTCCGGCCGGTCGATGTCGTCGCAGCGCGAGTACCACTCGTTGAGGTCGATACAGCCCAGGTTGACCAGCCACAGCAGCGAGGCCAGATCGTCGACGATCGGAAACGCGATCACGTTGCCCGAGCCGTGCTCGATCGGGCAGGTCCGCAGCCACGCCGGCGCGTTGGACGGCGTGCGCTTCATGTAGAAGAACTCGCCCGTCGCGCCGTGGACGTAGCGCTTCATCACCTGCGCCCGGTCTTGCATGTAGGGCACCAAGAACGGCGCGACGTCGGCGTAGTACTGGAGCAGGTCGCCCTTGGTGATCCCCTCGTCGGGCCAGAAGACTTTGTTGAGATTGGTCAGCGCCACTTCGCGCTCGCCGGCGCGCACGACCGCGGCCGGGCGATCGCGCGGGATCGCGAACGCACCGGGCTCGAACTTCGCCAAAGGGTTGCGCGCCATGCTGCCCTCCTACCCGATCCGAGCCCGGTTCGCGCGGGGGAGCCGAACGCGCCCGGGCTCGAAGTCAGGCCCGGTGTTTCGCGTCATCACTTGCAACCTCAACGGTATCCGGGCCGCAGCCCGCAAGGGCTTCTTCCGCTGGATGGAAGCGCAGGACCCCGACGTCGTCTGCCTTCAGGAGACCAAGGCGCAGGAGCACCAGCTTCCGCCCGAGGCGCTCGAGCTCACGCACTACACCTCGGCCTTCGTCGACGCGCAGAAGAAAGGCTACAGCGGGGTCGCGATCTATGCCAAGCGGCCGCCGTTGCGCGTGGTGCGCGGCCTGGGCATGGAGGACATGGACGCCGAGGGCCGCTTCGTGCGAATGGATTTCGAGGGCGGGCTGTCGGTCGCGTCGCTCTACGTGCCGTCGGGCACGACCGGGCCCGCGCGGCAGGCGGTCAAGTACGACTTCCTCGACCGCTTCATCGCGCAGCTGGCGCAAATGAAGAACGAAGGCCACCCGTTCATCGTCTGCGGCGACTACAACATCGCCCACCGCGACATCGACGTCTACAACCCCAAGTCGTGCGCAGGCGTGACCGGCTTCCTGGCCCCGGAGCGCGCGTGGATGGACGACGTGATCGAGCGCGTCGGCTGGACCGATGCCTTTCGCGAAGTCGACAAAGAGCCCAAGCGCTTCACCTGGTGGGCCAACTTCAAAGCAGCCTGGGAGAACGATCTCGGCTGGCGGATCGACTACCAGCTCGTCACGCCCGATCTCGCCCCACGGGTGCGCGCGGCCACGATCTACCGCGAGGAGCGGTTCTCGGACCACGCGCCCGTGACGATCGACTACGACCTGGGCTGAGTCAGGACGAGGCCTTGCGCCGGCGGCGCGGCGCGGGCGGCACCTTCTTCCCCTCGCGGCGCGCTTCGGAGAGCCCGATCGCGATCGCCTGCTTGGGATTGGTGACCTTCTTGCCCGAGCCCCCGCTGCGCAGCGTGCCGCGCTTCATCTCGTGCATCTCGCGCCCGACGTCGTCCGATGCACCGCGGCTATACTTGCGCTTGGAGGCCGTGCTCTTCTTGCGGGCCGAGGTACTGGTCTTGCGCGCGGTCGTCTTCTTGCGGGCCGACGTGCTGGTCTTGCGCGACGTCGTCGCCTTCTTGCGCGTACCGGTCGTCTTCTTGCGCGTACCGGTCGTCTTCTTGCGCGCGGTGGTGGTCTTTTTGCGCGCGGTGGTCTTGCGGGCGGTGCTCTTACGCGCGCTCGTCTTCTTGCGCGTGCCGGTCGTCTTGCGGGCGGTGGTCTTCTTGCGGCCGGAGGTCTTCCGGCGCGTGGTCGTGGTGCGGGCAGCCATCGGCAGTCCCTCCTCTTGCTAGCCGCTTACCCGCCCTGTGGAGAACCCGAACGCGCGCGAGCGACCGCGCACCAAACGGGTACGCCACCTGCATGGACGAGCACGAGCACAAGACCCCGGCCGAGGCGCACCGCGAAGGGCTCGAAGAGCTCGAGCGCAAGCCTCACCACCCGACGACCGAGCACGACAAGCCGCCGCACGCCGCCGCGCCGCCAGTCACCGAACCGCCGGGCGAAGCGCACCGCGGCGGCCCGCTGCCGTATCAGAAGCGTTAGACCCGACCGCGCGCCGCAACGCGCGCGACCCGTATTCGGGTTATGGAACCGCAATGACCACCACGATTCGTAACGCGGCAGCGACCGCGGGCTTGCTGGCCGCGCTCGCTCTCCCGCTCGCCACGCAAGCAGCGACGACGACGACCACCGAGCCGCAGCGCTACACGCTCCAGACCCGCTACTTCGACCAGTACCACGCCGGCGAGTACGACGGCTCCCTCGCGCTCACGATCTACCCGGACGGCATCGTCCAGGGCACCTACCGGCTCGACGGCGGCAGCTTCCGCACCGTCACCGGCGGCCTCGACGCCGGCAACCGCATCTGGCTCGACATCGGCGACGGCGCGTTTCCGCTGCACCTGAGCGGAACGTTCCGTGACGGCGCGCTCGAGACCGTTGCGAGCACGCCGGGGCCGGACCGCTTCACGCTCGAGTCGATCCCGCCCAAACACGGCTGAGCGAGCAGCCGGCACAAAACAACGAGGCCCGCTGTGAAGCGGGCCTCGTTGCCGTCGCGTAGCAGGTTGCCCTACTACCGGGTGTGGGCGACGTCGATCGGCGGCCGTGACCGCTTGCCCACTTGCGACGATGACGCTTTCTGAGCAAGCACCCTTGACTTCCTCGGCGTCGCCGTAGGGCGTTTGCCCTAAGAGCGAGCGACAGCCTGCCGGCTCGTCACTCGCCGGAACCGCTGCGCAGCAGCGTCCGATGCGGCGCACACGGCTCGATCTCGATGTGATCCGGCCAGTCGTACGCCCGGCAGCCGCACGCCCAGTGGAACACGGTGATCAACGTGTCCGATCCGTCGGTCTTGACCCCGGTTCGCTGCGGCTCGCCGATGTGCCGGGTCAACTCGTCGTACGTCACGCTGCTGTTTTTGTCGGCCGCCATCGGGACGGCCTACCGGAAACACGAAGGCCCGCCGTTTGCACGGGGGCCTTGCGTCGTCGCGTAGCAGGTTACCCTACTACCGGGTGTGGGCGACGTTCTATTCGCGGCGTCGCCGCTGCCCACGAACCTATCATGCCCCTACCAGCAGCAGTTTGCCACCTGGCGCCGGTAAAGGTTCTGCAAGGCCGCAAAGCCGAGGTATGCTGCGGCCCGCGAAAGCAACCTCATGTCTGCTGGAGGAGCCGGCCTGCTTTGCCGACCTACGGGACATGGAAGCGGAGAGCTTCGGTGTACGTCTCCGGCGGCTGCGCACGGAGCGCGGGTACACCCTGGCAGGCTTGGCCCGTCGGGTGCTGGTCACCGAAGCGGCGATCAGGAACCTCGAAACGAGGGGTTCGAAAGGGCCGTCGTTTCTCGTTGGCGTTCGCCTCGCGGATGCGCTGAGCGTCGACGTCAACTATCTCGCTTTCGGCGAGGGCGCCAGCCTAGTCGGTCGCGTAACCGAGCTCGAGCGCCGGATGAACGCTTTCGAGCAGCTTCACTTGGAGGAGCGCCGCTGGCGTGAAAACCCGTAGGCTGGTACCGTGTAGCGACACCTGGACACCCGTCCCGGCCGCCCTACCCTCTCGACGCGACGCGTTGACGTCGCTTTAGCAGCTGCCTCGTGCATGCCACGAGGCTTCGAGAGGAATGAAACATGCTCACATTGCTGACTTTGGTCATCCTGGCCGCATCCACTGCCGCGGTCGTCGTGCCGTGCTACACCGGCCAATGCGGCGGCTGACCGGCAGAGGTCCCCAACCCTAGCCGACCGTACTTGCCCCCTGCGGCCACGGGCGTTGCCGCAGGGGGAAACGGGTTGCCTCAACCGCAGAACCGGCCGGCTCGCCGGCCATCGTACGAACGCGCGCTCGCCGCTTACCGAGCAGCCGACAACGAGGCGTGCCTGTCCCTTCTGGTAGGCTTGGACCACGAGCGGCCAACCATACTTCGGGTGCGGGCCTTGACGCGTCTAGGGCGCTTTCAGGAAGCCCGGGAGGCCGTGCTCGAGCGGCGCTATCGGACGCCGGCGAGTTGGAGCGGGCCGAGCTCAACGTCGCTTACGCGAACGTCGCCATGAAACTCCGACGGGACGATCTGCTCGACGTGTTCAGCGACGCACAACGGTCGATCTTCGAGACCGGTGCTCGGACGCTTCGGGCAGAGCTCGACTTCACCGGCGCGGCACGCATGGTCGCTTGGCGACCTCGACGCCGCTCAGCAACACGCCGAGCATGGGGCAGTCGTGGACGACGACGATGGTACGGCGGTGCCACACCTCCAGCATATTCGGACGTTCGCAATCAATCTGCTAGGCTTGCTTGCCCAAGAGCACGAGCAGTTCGGCGTAGCCGCGACCCGCTTCCGTGAATCGCTGGATGCCTACGAGACGGCCCCAGTACCTAACGACTGGTCCGCATTCTCGCGGCCAACTTGGCTATTCTCGCGCGAGATTTTGTCTTTGCTACGTCCAGCGCGGAGTTGGAGCGTCGGATCGACCACGTCAACTGGGGACCCGGCACCGTGCAGCAGCGTTTCCGATCGTTGCACGGCTTAGGCTGGGCGCGCGCACACGAGGGCGACCATTTGGGCGCCCTGCGGACATTCCACCACGCGGCTGACCTTGCACCCATCCTGCCGCAAAAGGTGATGGCGTGGGTTGACCACGCGAAGCTAGGCCGCGCGATGGGGGCGGGCCTGGTCGCCACCGAGTCGGCTCTGTACGCGGCGGACCTGGCCGACAGCGTCGCCTGGGAAACCGTCGACGACATGGAACGAATCGTGCTGCTCTTCGTCGCCGAATCGACAGCCTCGTTCGACCCGGTCCGGTCTCGCCGGCTGCTCCGGCGCTACGAGGCCACGCGGCGGGCCGAAGACGCCACCGCTACCGGCATCGTCGGCTCGGACAATATTCGCTGGCGCTGCTTCGAGATGCGGGCAGAAGCGATGGTGCTGCGCGCAGAAGGCTTCGGTGCGCGCGCCGCGACGCTGCTCGGCCAAGAGCACGAAGCCTGGCTCGCATCGGCTCTCCGCTTCGCGCTGCGATCGCGCAGCGTGATCTGCAAGAGATCGCCGAGAAGGCTAGACCTTGGTTCATCGCCGCCGGGCAGTAACCGAGGGCCTATTCCGAAGCCGTCGCGCAGTCGGCGTCACGTAGCCGTCGTGGAGATAGCAATCGCCGCGAACAATTGCGATGTCGGCATCGTGATGGCCAGGACTCTAGTCATAGGGGGCTTGATCACAAGAAAGCCCGCGGCGACAGCGTTGCAACTGGCTCCCTTGAATGTGCCAAGAGCCAGAATCGAACTGGCGACACCAGGTTTTTCAGAGCTGCCGGAGCCCGTTCCCAGATTGTCCATCGGCGTCCGAGATCGTCCAAGAAGGCCGTAGCTATAAGGTTCCTGCGACGTTGACGGCGTCCACCGCTGACCATCTTTTTCTAGGCACTTAGTGAGCAGTTAGGGGAACAAAGTCGGTCTAAGCCGCACCGAGAGTGCCATGCATATGGCACCGTTAGTCCGTAGGATCACAGCATGCAACCATCAGATCAACTCGTCGCGGCCTTGACCGCCATTAAGGACCTCGGTGGCGAGGATTTCATGGCGCTGGCATCCTGGGTCAAGGGCGAGGGCAGAAAGGCGCTCCGTGCCCGAGGAGCGACGGACGCACAGATCGGCGCAGCACGGATGGACGTGGACCTCATGGACGACGCACCGTTCGGCTAAAGAGCCCGCTGCTTACCTCGGGTGTGACGCCCGGAGAAAGGCGATAGAATTGCAGCATAGCCAGGAAGAGTTTGACAATCGAACACGCGCCTTAGAGTTGCTGAAGTCGTGGCTCGGCAGCGACGTTTCTCTATTCGTTCAGAATCACGACTTAGCGTATGAGTATCGCGGACGTTTGGAGGAGGGACGCGGCGGTCTGTTCGTCGTCCGTACTCCGGGGCTTGCGATTCAGTTTGCGCCTGAAATGCCGGGACCGAACACCAAGAACACCGTGTTAGTGTCCGGCGACGCTACCGTCGAGATCAAGCCGCGAGAAGGACAAATCGGACAACGCTTCCTCGTCATGCGTGAAGCGCATATCTAGCGAACTGACCTTGACGCCCTCGGCGCAAGGCTACCGTTTGGGGATTCTCTGCGGTAGGCTTGCGCCATGAAGACGCTCACCCGGCGACCCTTTTCAGGGCCCGGCTCATCGTTGACCTGCTGCGGCGCTCGTTCATCGAGGCCGGCGACCCGCTCGTCGCGGAGGCGATACGCGAACTGCACTTCATGCTGGCTGTCGACGCTCACCGCGTTGCGTCGGCACCGGCAAGCCCTCGAAGACGCCGGGTATGACGGGCCGCTAGTATTTCCGGACCAATCCGGCGGACACCAACGATGGCAGAACTTCAACCGGCGCGAGTTTGCCCGGCTGCTCGACCTCTGCACGGCACGGACCGGCATCGCGTTCCCGGACGTCACCTTCAACGACCTGCGGCATACGATGGACGATGCTGCTCTCGGACGGGGTTCCGATTGCGGTCGTTTCTAAGCGGCTCGGACACTCCAAGGCGTCGACTACGCTGGACTTCTACGCGCGCGTTCTCCCCGAGACGAAGGCGACGCTCGGCGACCGGTTGGAGCAACGGCTGACGACGTACGAGACGCCGTTAGGGAAGCACGACGCTTCCGGCGGCATCTCGAAGCAAAAACCCCGCCTGAACAGTGTCCTGACGGGGTTTCCCAATGTGCCGAGAGCCAGAATCGAACTGGCGACACCAGGTTTTTCAGACCTGTGCTCTACCGACTGAGCTATCTCGGCGCGACCAACCCGGGTTCGGCGGACCCATGCGCGTCCCTGCCTACCGGCGGCGGTCGGCACGCCGGCGCCAGGGGATCGCGATTCGCTCGACCGCGTCGACCAGCGACGAGAGCAAGAAACCGAGCACCGAGACGGCCACCAGGGCGACGTAGAGCTTCTCGATGTCCAGCAGCTGCTCGCTGTTGTAGATCGCGAAGCCCAGGCCCGATTTGGCGGCGGTGAACTCGGCCGCCACGCCGAGCACGATCGCGATCCCGATCGAGAGCTTGATCCCGGCGAAGATGTTGGGCAGCGCCCCCGGCAGCAGCACCCGGAAATAGAACGAGGCCGGCCGGATGCGGTAGGCCTGCGCGACGTCGAGGTAGATGCGCTCGATCTGGCGCACGCCGGCCTCGGTGTTGATCGTCATCAGGAAGAACACCCCGATCGCGATCACCGCCCACTTCGAGCCTTCGCCCAGGCCGAAGATGAAGATGATCAGCGGCAGCACCGCGATCTTGGGGATCGGGTAGAGCAGCGAGACGACCGGGTCGAAGTACGCCCGCACGAAGCGGTTCATGCCCATCGCCAGGCCCAGCAGCGTGCCCGGCACCGCGCCGATCGTGAAGCCGATCAGGATGCGCTGCAGCGTGATCCAGCCGTCGCGCCACAGCTCGCCGCTGGCGATGTAGCCGCCGAACGTGCCGACGATGGAGCTGGGCGCGGGGAAGAAGCGCGCGTCGAGCAGGTGCACGCGCACCGCCAGCTCCCACAGCACCAGCAGCGAGATCGGCGCCACGACGCGCAGAATGCGCTCGTAGCTCACCGCAGCAGGTCCCAGATGCGCACGACGTACTCGCCGAAGCGCGGCTCGCCGCGGATGCCGACCGCGTCGCGCGGGCGCGGCAGGTCGATCGGGATCACCGCTTTGACCCGGCCCGGGCGGGCGCTCAGCACGACCACCCGGTCGGCCAGCGTCACCGCCTCCTCGATGCCGTGGGTGACGAACACGACCGTCTTGCGCATGCGCGCCCAGAGCGCCATCAGCTCGCCGGCCAGGCCGACCCGCGTCTGCTCGTCGAGCGCCCCGAACGGCTCGTCCATGTAGAGGATGCCGGGGTCGACCGCGAACGCGCGCGCCACCGCGACGCGCTGCTTCATCCCGCCCGACAGCTCGTGCGGGTAGGCGTCGGCGAACTGCGTCAGGCCGACCAGCTCGAGCTCCTGCGCGACCCGGCGCCGGACCTCGCTCTTGGGCACGGCCAGGCTGTCGAACGCGAAGGCGACGTTCTCGGCCACCTTCATCCACGGGAAGAGCGACTGCTCCTGAAAGACGATCGCGTGGTCCAGCCCGGTGCCGTCGTGCCGCTCGCCTTCGACCGTCACCCCGCCCGCGGTGGCCCGGTCGAGCCCGGCCATGATGCGCAGCAGCGTGCTCTTGCCGCAGCCGCTGGGTCCGACGACGGCCAGGAACTCGCCGTCGTCGATCTCGAGGTTGACGTCTTCCAGGGCGACGGTTCCGCTGGGGTACCGCTTGGTGAGGTGCTCGACGAGGATCGACGCCACGCCTGGGCGTGTTCGAAAACGCGAACGCCGGACCTCGTTTCCGAGATCCGGCGCGTGTCGCACGTGGCGACGTTGATGGGGCTCGAACCCACGACCTCCGCCGTGACAGGGCGGCGCTCTAACCAACTGAGCTACAACGCCATCGAGTTCATGGTGGGCACGGTTGGGATTGAACCAACGACCCCCCGCGTGTGAAGCGGATGCTCTCCCACTGAGCTACGCGCCCACGCCCTCGACGGACGAACCAAAGTATTCTATCGGACCGGGTACCTCCTGTCTAGTGGATTCAGGCTTCGCCTGAATCCGTCGCGTTCGGCCTTCGGCCGAGCCGCCCTCGGCCGGAGTCACTTCGGCGAGCCGTTCTTGGAGGACGATGATTCTCTACACCTATCGGCCACGGGACGGCCGACGAGGAGACGTTCGCCGGCAGGCTGCTGCGCCGCGGGGGTGGAGCGGGTGGTCGACGTGCGGCGCTTTCCCGGCTCGCGGCGCTGGCCGTGGTTCGGGGCGGCCGAGATGGCGCGCTGGCTGCCCGAGCGCGGGATCGCCTACGTGCCGGCCCAGGAGCTGGGCGGGCGGCGCGAGCCGGCGCCCGATTCGCCCAACGTGGTGCTGCGCGAGCGCGGCTTTCGGGGCTACGCCGACTACATGGCCGGGCCGGAGTTCCGGGCCGGCTTCGCGCGGCTGCTGCGCGAGGCGGCCGAGGCGCCGACGGCGGTCGTCTGCTCGGAGACGCTGTGGTGGCGCTGCCACCGGCGCCTGATCGCCGACGCGGCCGTGCTGCTGGGCGGCGCCGAGGTGGTCCACCTCGTCGGCGACGCCCGCCAGTCGCACCGCCCGACCGAGGGCGTGCGCCAGGCCGGCGACCGGCTCGTATACGACGCCGGGCGGGTAGAACTGCTGCCATGATTCCGCTCGAAGGGCCGGAGGCGGCCAAAGCCGCCGGATTGCGCTACACCACCGACACGCTCCCCGGCATCAAGCGGGTCAAGCGCGGCAAGTCGTTCGCCTACCTGGCTTCGGACGGCAAGCCGATCCGGGACCCGGGCGAGATCGCGCGGATCAAGTCGCTGGCGATCCCGCCCGCCTACAGCGACGTCTGGATCTGCCCGCAGGCCAACGGCCACCTCCAGGCCACCGGGCGCGACGCCCGCGGGCGCAAGCAGTACCGCTACCACAAGCGCTGGCGCGCGGTGCGCGACGAGACCAAGTTCGACCGCATGGTCGAGTTCGCCAAAGCGCTGCCGGTCATCCGCGCCGCGGTGGCGCGCGACATGGCCAAGCCCGGGCTGCCGCGCGAGAAGGTGCTCGCGACGGTGATCTCGCTGCTCGAGGCGACGGCGATCCGGGTCGGCAACGAGGAGTATGCCAAGGAGAACGACTCCTACGGGCTGACCACGCTGCAAGAGGAGCACGCCGAGGTCAAGGGCTCCACGATCAAGTTCCACTTCCGCGGCAAGAGCGGCAAGGTGCACGACGTCGAGGTTCGCGACAAGCGCCTGGCGCGCATCGTCAAGGCCAGCCAGGACCTGCCCGGCGAGCACCTCTTCGAGTACGTCGACGACGACGGGACGCCGCGCCCGGTCCACTCCGACGACGTCAACGCCTACCTCCAAGAGATCGCCGGCAACCATTTCACGGCCAAGGACTTCCGGACGTGGGAAGGCACGATGAGCTGCGCGCTCGAGCTCGCCGCGGTGCGCGCCGAGGGCACGACCGAGGCGAAGAAGGCGGTCGTCGAAGCGATCAAGCGGGTCTCGGAGAAGCTGGGCAACACCCCGGCGGTCTGCAAGAAGTCCTACATCCACCCCGGCGTCGTCGACGAGTTCCTGCGCAACGGCGCGCTCGAGCTGATCGAGCAGGCGGTCGAGAAGGCCGAGCGAGCCGATCCGCACGCGCTCAGCAGCCACGAGAACGCGGTCGTCGCGCTGGTCGAGCGCATCGTGGCCCGCGAGAACCAGCCGCTCGGCGACCTGCTCGCGAAATCCGTGCGCAGCGAGCAGATCAAACGCCGCAAGGCGCCCGCTCGCCCGAAGAAGCGCGCAAAAGCGGCCTAACCGGGAAAGAGGGTAGCATGCGTACTTTTCTTTCCGCCGCTCGTTCCGCGGCGCTCCCCCTCGCGCTGGTCGCCGGGCTGGTCCCGGTCGGTGCCGACGCCGCCGTCAAGGCGGGCACCCAAGTCTTCGAGGGCACCCTCGTCCACGTCTCGTCGGACAACCTCAAGGTCAAGAACCCCAGCCAGGAGATGACGTTCCTGCTGGTGCCCCGCTTCGGGAAGATCTTCGGCAGCGGCAGCAGCACCAAGCCGATGCAAGTCAAGGACCTGC
Source organism: Vulcanimicrobiota bacterium (assembly GCA_963784655.1). Taxonomy (GTDB): domain Bacteria; phylum Vulcanimicrobiota; class Vulcanimicrobiia; order Vulcanimicrobiales; family Vulcanimicrobiaceae; genus Vulcanimicrobium. The sequence continues at coordinate 714,953 of CAWASO010000014.1, read as the reverse complement.
GCTCGGGCGAGCTCGTCAAGGTCTACTACGACCAGAAGTTCCTGGGCCGCCCGCACGCCGATCGCATCCTGATCCTCAACAGCGCGGAGATGCCGGTCAAGAAGATCAAGTCCTAGCGGCGCTCGGGCGCCGGCCTCGCGTCACTCCTTGGGCAGGCGTGACGCGAAGGTGACGGCGTGCCCGCCGGGCTCGCGCACCATGATCTCGTGCATGCCGTAGAACGTCTTGCGCAGCGGAACGATCACGTCCGCGTCGGCCACCGCCGGCACGATCAGATCGACGTCGCTGACGACGACGAACAGGCCGACCGCGCCGCGGCCCGACATGGTCTCGTTGACCGCGCGGGCCGCGTCGTGGCCGACGTCCTCGATCACGCTGGCGTGCGACTGGACCATGACGGTCACGCCGTCTTTCTCGAGCATCGCGAAGCCCAGCTCGTCGCCGTCGGCGATGACGGCGGTCTGGGTGAAGCCGAGCCGGTCGCGAAAGAAATCGCGCGTCGGCTCGACCCGCTCGACGATCAGGACCGGGGCGATCGACTCGTAGCGCAAGTGCATCCCGCTCGATTCCGCCGCGGCGCGCGCGATCCCCGGCGCTAACCGAGGTTGAGCAAGAACGGCGCCAGCAGCCGGCCCGCGCCCAGCGCGGCCAGCGCGCGGATGGCGGGCTCGGCGCGCTGCGGGGTACCGGCCAAGTCGTGCAGCGCGCGCTCGGCGCGCAGGCGCGGGAGCAGCGTGCGGCGCAGGCGCGCGTCGTAGCCGGCCAGCCCACGGCGCGAGACGTCGCCGCGGCGCAGCGCCGCGTCGGCCGTTTCGGCGGCGGCGATGCCGCTCAGCAGCGCGGTGTGGATGCCGCTGCCGCTCAGCGGGCTGACCAGCGCGGCCGCGTCGCCCGCGAGCAGCACGCCGTCCGCCGCCGCCGGCGCGCGGCGCGGGCCGAAGGCCAGCGGCCAGGCGCGCACGTCGCGCAGCACCGCGTCGCGCAGCAGCGGCGCGGCGAGCGAGCGCGGGCCGTGCGCGAAGCGCGCGAACGCGTCGTGGAGGCGGTCGGCGCCCGGCTCGCCGCGCACGAACCCTAAGCCGACGTTGGCGCGGCCGCCGCCGAGCGGAAAGATCCAGGCGTACCCCTCGCCGCGCGGCAGAACGTAGAAGCGCATCCGGCCGTCGCGCACGCCGACGCCCTCGGCGTAGGCGCGCAGCGCGATCCCGTGGTGCGCGGGCGGCCGCACGCCGATCGCCCGCGCGACGACGGAGCCCCAGCCGTCCGCGCCGATCACCAGCGGCGCGTCCAGCGCCGCACCGTCCGGTCACACGCTTAGCGTCAGCCGCTCCGTGCAGCGCCATGACGCGCGCTTGCACGAACACCGCGCCGGCGCCGCGCGCCGCGGCGACCAGCGACGCGTCGAAGACCGTGCGCTCGACGACGCGCGCGTCGCAGCGATCCGGTTCGACCGCCGCACCGAGCGACGCGCCCGAGGGCGCGAACAGCGTCGCGCCGCGCAGCCGAAACGCGGCCGCCGGCGGCGCGACGCCCAGCTCGCGCAACGCGGCGACGGCGAACGTGCCGAGCAGGTCGCCGCACGGCTTGTCGCGCGGGAACGCGCTCTGGTCGACCAGCGCGACGCGCCGCCCGCGCCGCGCCAGCACGAGCGCCGCCGCGGCGCCGGCCGGTCCGGCGCCGACGACGACCACGTCGTACGCGCCGCGCCGGGAAGTCAGGATGACGCGGGAGCCGCCGCGGTGCGGACCAGCGGCCGCTCGTCGATCGGGAACTGGATCAGGAAGGCGAACGCCGCGAGCGCCAGCGAGATGACCCACATCAGGTCGTAGCTGCCGGTGCGGTCGAGCACGACGCCGCCCAGCCAGGCGCCGAAGAACGCACCGAGCTGGTGCACCAGAAACGTCACGCCGAACAGCGTCGAGACCCACTGCAGCCCGAACTTCTCGGCGATCACGCCGCTGGTCGGCGCGACGGTCGAGAGCCAGAGCAGCCCCATCGCCGAGGAGAACGCGAGCACGGTGAGCGCCGTGATCGGCAGCAGCGCGAACAGCCCGATCGCGACGAAGCGCAGCCCGTAGATCGCCGAGAGGACGTAGCGCTTGGGGTAGCGGTCGGCGAGCCGGCCGCTGGCGAAACTGCCGACGATGTTGAACGCGCCGACGATCGCCAGCGCCGCGGCGCCGATGCCGGGCGACAATCCGGCCCGCGCGACGATCGCCGGCAAGTGCGTCTGGAAGAACGCGATGTGGAAACCGCAGACGAAGAACCCGGCCGAGAGCAGCAGGTAGCTGGGCACGCTGAACGCCTCGCGCAGCGCCGCGCCCAGCGAGAGCTGCGGGCCGGCGGTCGTGCCGCGCGGCGGATCGCGCAGCACGAACGCCAGCGGCGCGATGCTCACCCCGATCAAGGCCAGCACGATGAGGGTCGGAAACCAGCCCACCCCGTGGATCGCGATCTGCGCGAACGGCGGGTAGAACAGCTGGCCGAGCGACCCGCCCGCGCCGAGCACGCCGAACGCGGCGCTGCGCCGCTCGGGCGGCACCAGCCCCGCGACCGGGCCGATCAGCACCCCGAACGAGGTCGCCGCCAGGCCCAGGCCGAGCAGCGCACCGCCACCCCAGGCGAACAGCACCGGGCTCGAGCTCGTCGCGACGATGACCAGCCCCAGCGCGAAGCACAGCCCGCCGGTGGCCACGGTCAGCCGCGCGCCGAACCGGTCGGCGACCGCGCCCGTGAACGGCTGCGCCAGCCCCCAGACGAGATTTTGCAGCGCGAACGCGAGCGCGAACGTGCCGGCCGACCAGCCGCGCGCGGACTCGAGCGGGACGATGAACAGCCCCAGGCACTGGCGCACGCCGTAGCCGACCGAGAGCGCGATACAGGCGGCCAAGAGGACGCCGAGACCAGGACGCAGGCGCATGAGCGGTGTATCTACACGGTAGTGCCGACTTCCTCCGCCACACCCGCCACGCCGCCCGCGTACCCCGACGGCCGCTGCGTCGCCGGCGCCCTGCGCCGCGCGAGCCGCGCCATCACGCGCCACTACGACGAGCACCTCGCGGCCTCGGGGCTGACGATCGCGCGCTACTCGCTGCTGAGCACGCTGGCGGCGCTGGGCGAGCCGACGCTGAGCGCCTTCGGGCGCGATCTGGCGATGGAGCGCACGACGCTGCTGCGCAACCTCAAGCCGCTGGTGGACGAGGGCCTCGTGGCGATCGCGCCGGCCCGCGCGGGGCGGGCGAACGTCGCCCGGCTGACCGCGCGCGGAGCGAAGGCGCTGGAGCGGGCGCGGCCGTACTGGCGCGCCGCCCAGCAATCGCTCAGCGAGCGGGTCGACCGCGCGGACGTCGAGCACGTCCTCGCGGTCGCCGCCGCGCTCAGCTCGTAGCGCGCGCCCGGGCAGCGATCTGGGCCGGGCTCGAGACGGTCTGCTGGGTGCCCGCGCCGGCCGGCGTCGCGCCGTGCTCGACCACGTTCACCAGCTCGTTGAAGGCCGCCCAGGCGAACGGCAGCTGCGGCTGCAGCCCGTAGCCGAAGGCGGCGAACGTGTCGACGTGCGTGCCGCCGGTGACGAGGTACTGCCAGTACATCGAGCCCTTGCCGTTCGCCTTGACCGCGTCGAGATAGGGCGTGGCGTTGTTCCGCGGGGTGATGAACATGTCGACGCGCCGGCGATCGAGATCAGCGGCTTGCCGATGTTCCCGCTGTGCGCGAAGGACGCGATCGCGCTGCGCGCCGCGGCCGACGGCACGTAGGCCGCGCGCGCGGCGGGCTGAGCCAGCCCGCCGGCGGTCGCCGAACTGCCGGGGAGCTGGACCGGGTTGGCGGGGTTGGGCGTGAACGCGCTGCTCGCGGTCAGCGTCGCGGTCGCCTGCGGATCGATCAGCAGCGCGTACGAGAAGATCGTCAGGTCGGCGTAGAACGACGCCTGCCCCGAGTAGTACTCGAACCACAGCGAGGGGTGCGCTGCCGAGCTCATCTTGACGTCGTCGGGATAGCCGGCGGCGACGATCGCCGCGCGCGCGGTCGCGTCGGTGAAGCCGCTGGCGACGTAGGCCGGCATGGCGGCGACGAACTTGGGCAGGTAGTCGAGGATGCTCAGGCTGGGCGACCAGAACACGCCCGACCAGTCGACCCCGCCGTCGACCAGATCGGGGTGCCGCTCGAGCAGCGAGCGCACCTCGGCGCCGCCGTTCGAGAGCCCGACCGCGTAGGTCTTGGTCGGCCGCTTGAACTTCGCAGCCAGGTACGCTTGCGCGGTCTGCGTGAGCTGGGCGAAGTCGTCGTTCCAGCCGGCGATCGGGCGTTTCTGCGGGTAGAGCACGCCGAAGCGGAACGACAGCTTCGCCGTCTCCAGCCCGGCCAGATCGAAGTCGATCGGGAAGTTCAGGTTGGGGTTGGGGCTGGCCGCGATCGCCTCGACGATCGCGTTGTACGGCACGCCCTTGTTGCTGCACGCGTACGCGTAGCCCAGCGAGAGCAGGAAGTCGCTCCAGATGCCGTCGTTGGCGTACTCGCTGCGGAACGCCGGCGTGCCGACCACCACCAGCTTGCCGTTCCAGGCGTCGGGAATGCGCAGCACGTAGCGCTCTCCGGCGGCGTACGAGCCGACGATCTGGTAGCCCGGAATCGGCGTCTGCGCGGGCGACGCGCTCGTCGGCAGGATCAGCGCTTTGGCGTCGCCGGCCGGATCGATGCCGTCGGCGGTCGGCGGTACCGGCGCGAACGTCCAGCGCAGATCGCTCAGGTGTCCTTGGCCGATGCCGGTCGGCGGCAGCTGACCGGTGCCGGACGTTCCGGCCGAGTCGCTGCCGCACCCGGCCAAACCCAGCGCCGCAGCCCCGGCTAGAAACTCATGTCGTCGCACGCGCGAAATCCTCGCTCCAAGTGAGTGGTACGTTGCGCGCACCTGTTTTCCAGGAGCGCGTCAGCTCCCGCCGATCTCGGCCGGCATCGTGACGGTGCGCTGCGTCCCCGCGCCCGCGGGGCGCGCGCCGCGCTCGACGATGCCGACGAGCTGCTCGAACGCGGCCCACGCGAACGGGAGCTGCGGCTGCAACCCGTAACCCAGCGGCACGAACGCGTCGACGTGCGTCCCGCCTTTGACGAGGTACTGCCAGTGGTTCGCGCCGCGGCCTTGCGCGACGACCGCGTCGAGATACGGCTTGGCGTTGTTCTGCGGCGTGACGAACACGTCGGCGTCGCCCGCGACCGAGACCAGCGGCTTGCCGATCGCGCCGCCGTGCGCGAAGGCGCGGATCGCGTCGCGCGCGCGAGCCGAAGGCACGTACGCCGCCCGCGCCGAGGGCGAGCGCAAACCGCTGCCGCGGCAGGTGCCGGGCAGCCGGACGGGGTTCTGCTCGCTGGGCGTGCAGCCGTCGCCGGCGAGCACCGACACGGCCTCGGGATCGATCAGCAGCGCGTACGCGAACAGGGTCAGGTCGGCGTAGAACGACGGCTGACCGGCGTAGTACTCGAACCACAGCGAGGGGTGCGGGTCGGCCTGGCGGCGGTCGTCGGGGAAGCCGGCGTTCGCGATCGAGCCGGCCGCCGTCTGGTCGGTGAAAGCGCTGGCGACGTAAGCCGGCATGGCGCGCAAGAACGGCGGCAGATAGTCGAGCAGGCTGCGCTGCGGCGACCAGAACACGCCGGACCAGTCGACGCCGCCGTCGACCAGGTCCGGGTGGCGTTCGAGCAGCGAGCGCACCTGCGCGCCGCCGTTCGAGAGCCCGACCGCATAGGTGCGCGCCGGTGCGTGCGGCAGCACGCCCTTGGCGAAGACGGTCAGGGCCGCGAAGTCGTCGTTCCAGCTCGCGATCCCGACCTTGGCCGGCACCAGCGCGCCCAGCCGGTAGCCCAGCTTCTTGGTCTCGAGCTGCGCGAGGTCGAAGGGGATCGGGTAGATGCGGTCCGGCGCCGGGGTGGCGGCGATCGGCTCGGCGACGGCGTTGTACGGGATGCCCTTGTTGCTCGTCGCGAACGCGTAGCCGCGCGCGAGCAGGTAGTCGCCCCAGATCGCGTCGTTGGCGTACTCGCTGCGAAAGGCCGGCGTCCCGGCGACGACGAGGTTGCCGTTCCAGGCGTCCGGGACGCGCACCAGCCAGCGAGCGTCGCCGCGCCCGCCGGCGATCTGGCGGCCGGGAATCGGCGCGGTCGCGGGCGAGGGCGTACCCGGGACGATGAGCGCCTTGGCGTCGGCGACCGGATCGAACCCGGGCCGGGCGGCCGGGGTCGGCGCCATCCCGAAGCGCAGGTCGGCGACCGGCCCGGTGAGCGCGGCGGGGGCGGGCGGGGTCGCGGGCGGAGCGGCCGGAGCCTGGGGCGGAGCAGCTTGGGCCGACGCGGGCAGCGAGCGGGTCAGGGCGCTTGCGCCCAGGGCGGCGGCGGTGCCGCTCAGGAAAGGTCCACGTCGCATCATCGGCGCTCCCTTTCCGCGTGCGCGATCGCTTCCTCCGCCTCCCGACCGGCGAAAGGATTTGACGCGGGCGACCCGGATCGGGTAAACTCGGTCGTCGGACGGGCACGTAGCTCAGTGGGAGAGCACCACATTGACACTGTGGGGGTCAGAAGTTCAATCCTTCTCGTGCCCACCACGTCCGGAAGCGCCGCAGACCCCTGCGGCGCTTCTTCTTTTCACCCTTGGGCGAGCTTCAGGCTGCGACCGATAAACCGGCCAGGTCGCGCGGAAATGCGAGGCCGTGGCTGCGGGCGTACTCACGTGCCGCCGCGATCGTGGCCGGCTCGAGGTCGAGGAGCTCGATGGCAACGACGCTGCCGGTAGAGTCGATCCCGGCGCTGCCGCTTCCAGTGATCCGCTCGTCGCGATCGATGCGCTCGCCCTCGGCAAGGTGACGATAGGTGATCTCGTAGGCGTTCGCTTCCAAATCGGCGTGGATCTCAACGGGGGCGATCATCTAAGACTCCTTCACCGCTTCTTCACTTCGGCCGGCGCGCGATGATGGTTTTGTGGCGCGGGTTGGCGAGGACGTCGCCGGCTTCGTGCCAGGGGACGATGCGGTCGGTGAAGCGTTCGGGGTGGATGCGGCCTTGAGCGGCGAGGGTGATCACGGGCTCGAGGTGGGCGCGCGAGTTGATCCGGCCGGTGCGCAAGGTGATCGGGTTCAGATACATCTCCAGCAGCGGCAACTGCTGCAAGTTGTCCCAGAAGATCACGGTGTTGGTGCAGACGCCGTTGGACGCGGTGGAGCGAATCGCGGTCGCCAGGCCCTCCGCGGTGCCGCAGTTGATCGTGACCGGGAACTCGCCCGCGATCTTCGCGGGGTAGCCGTCCGCCGCGTCGACGGTCGTCGCGCCGGCGGCGTGGGCCAGCGCGAGACGGTCGGGATCGTGGTCGACGTAGGTGACCTGCTCGCTGCCCAGCGCGAAGGCCATGTCGAGCGTGTAGAGCCCGATCGAGCCGTAGTGGCCGCCGACGATCAGCACGGGCGCACCCGGCCGCGCGGCGAGCGGGGCCGCCACGTTGCGATGGCTGTCCGCGATGTTGTCGCTCGCGGAGGCGACGGCTAGCGGGTCGAGCCCAGGCGGGATGCGCACGCACATCGCGTCCGCGTACGGCACCCGGACCAGATCGCTCAGCGCGCCGCCCCACGCCCCGCGCGCCTCGCCCAGGCCGTACGCGGCCAGCGGCGGCACGGCGCGGCAGCTCGCGGTGTGACCGCGCCGGCACGCGTCGCACACGCCGCACGAGATCTGGAACGCGACCGCGACGACGTCGCCGAGCGCGAACCGCTCGACCGCGCTGCCGACGGCCACGATCTCGCCCACGAACTCGTGCCCGAACGCGATCGGCAGCCCGTGCCCGGTGCGGCCGTGGATGATGTCGGGATCGAGGTCGCACGACGCGACCGCGAGCGGCGCGACAAGCGCCGCCAGCTCACCACCCAGCACGGGCTCCGGGACTTCCCGCCACTCGAATCGTCGCGGCGCGACCAGGGTGAGCTGCTGCATTCCTAGTGGGGCGTGACGGCGCGGGCCAAGGCGTACGCGGCGCCGCCCGCGACCGCGCCGATCAGCCAGGTCTGGAGCGCGCCGCGGGCGACCCGGGTGCCGAGCACGCGCGCGCGCACCGCGCCGAACACGAGCAGCGCGACCGAGGTGAAGACGACCGACCACCACAGCGCGAGGTGCGCCACCGGGATGAAGGCGTAGGGCGCGAGCGGGAAGATGCCGCCCAGCACGTAGCCGCCGCCGACCAGCGCCGCGCTGCGCGGGGCGGCCTGCTCGTCGGGCCGTTCGAGCCCCAGCTCGTTGCGCATCATGAAGTCGACCCACTGCTCGCGGTCGCTGGTGATCTCTTTGACCACCCGGTTCAGAACCGGCTCGCGCACCCCGTAGCGGTACAGGATCTGGGCCACCTCGGCGCGCTCTTCGGACGGGATCTCCTTGGTCTCGCGGACCTCGCGGGCGTACTCCTTCTCGTAGTGCTGCTGCTCGCTGCGGGCGGCGAGATAACCGCCCAGGCCCATCGAGATCGCCCCGGCGACGATTTCCGCCAGACCGGCGGTCAGGACGAGGCCGCTGCCCGCCGCGGCTCCGGTGACCCCGGCGGCAAGCGCGAAGGGGACGGTCAGGCCGTCGGCCATGCCCAGGACGAGGTCGCGGATGGTCTGGGTGCCGGCGCCGTGGGTCTCGCCGTGGTCGAGGACGTGGTCGTAGTGCACCGGGCAATCCTAGCGGGCCGACGCGATTTCGTCACGCCCGCGGTCGGGCGTGAGGCGGACCGAACGCGGGCGTCGTGCGGCCGGCGTCGTACCTAACGTACGTGACCACGACCGTCGACATCGCGCACCTCCGCCACACCGCCGCGCACGTGCTGGCCTACGCGGTTCAGGACCTCTTCCCCGACGCCAAGCCGACCATCGGGCCGGCGATCGAGACCGGGTTCTACTACGATTTCGAGCGCGGGACGCCGTTCACGCCCGAGGACCTCGAGCGGCTCGAGGCGCGCATGCGCGAGATCGTCGCGGCCGACTACCCGATGACCGGCCGCCGGGTCAGCCGCGCGGAAGCGATCGAAGCCTTCCGCGACAACCCCTACAAGGTCGAGCTGGCCGAGGGCATCCCGGACGACGAGCCGATCACGCTCTACACCATCGGCGACTTCACCGACCTGTGCCGCGGCGGCCACGCCGACACGACCGGCGCGATCGGCGCGCTCAAGCTGCAGTCGGTCGCGGGCGCGTACTGGCGCGGCGACGCGCACAACCCGATGCTGCAGCGCATCTACGGCACGGCCTTCGCCACCCCGCAAGAGCTGACCGATTACCTGGCGTTCCTCGAGGAAGCCGCCAAGCGCGACCACCGCAAGCTCGGCGCGGAGCTCGACCTCTACCACATCGACGAGACCGCCGGCGCCGGACTCATCTTCTGGCACCCCAAGGGCGCGCTCATGCGCGGCATCGTCGAGCAGTTCATCCGCGACGGCCTGCGCGAGCGCGGCTACCTGCCCGTCGTCACGCCGCACGTCGTGCACGAGCACCTCTACGAGATCTCGGGCCACCTGGAGAACTTCGCGCACGGGATGTTCGGGCCGATCGAGGTCGAGGGGCAGCGCTTCCGGCTCAAGCCGATGAACTGCCCGGGGCACATTCTCATCTACAAGAGCGACGCGCGCTCGTACCGCGACCTGCCGATCCGCTACAGCGAGTTCGGCACCGTCTACCGCTTCGAGCTGAGCGGCACCATGCACGGGCTGACCCGCGTGCGCGGCTTCACCCAGGACGACGCGCACCTGTTCTGCACGCCCGAGCAGCTCCAGGGCGAGTTCGAGCAGACGCTGGACGAGGCGCTGCGGCTGATGGACGCCTTCGGCTTCACCGGCTTCGAGTATTTCCTGAGCACCCGCGAGCAGCGCGGCGAGACCGACGAGATCGCCGAGAACGCGATCCGGCGCGCGCTCGAATCGCATAACCTTCCGTACGGGGTGGACGAAGGCGGCGGCGCGTTCTACGGGCCCAAGCTCGACATCAACCTGCACGACGCGATCGGGCGCAAGTGGCAGCTCGGCACGGTGCAGGTCGACTTCAACCTGCCCGAGCGCTTCGACCTCACGTACCGCGGCGCGGACGGGGCCGACCACCGGCCGGTGATGATCCACCGCGCGCTGGCGGGCTCGATGGAGCGCTTCTTCGGCGTGCTGATCGAGCACTTCGCCGGCAACTTCCCGGCCTGGATCGCGCCGGTGCAGGCCGTCGTCGCGCCGATCTCGGAGCACCAGCTCGACTACGCGTACGAGGTGCGCGACCGGCTGCGCGCGCGCGGCTTCCGCGTCGACGCCGACGCGTCGAACGAGAAGCTGGGCTACAAGATCCGCCACTGGAAGACCCAGAAGGTGCCCTACGTGCTGGTCGTCGGCAAGGCCGAGCTGGCCGAAGGGACGGTCAACGTCAACGAGCGCGGCAGCGACACGAAGCGCACCGTGACGGTGGACGCGTTCGCCGCCGAGCTGGCGGAGAAAGTCGCGGCGCGGCGCTAGCCGCCGCCGCACGGCCGCCGATGCTGCTGCTGGGAATCGAGACGTCGTGCGACGACACCGCGACCGCGGTCGTGCGCGACGGCGTGCGCGTGCTGGCCAACGTCTCGACCAACCAGGACGAGTTCCACGCCAAGTACGGCGGGATCGTGCCCGAGATCGCGAGCCGCCGCCACGCTGCGCTGCTCTCGGCGGCGGTCGACGACGCGCTCACCCGCGCCGGGGTCGGCTTGACCGAGCTGGACGGAATCGCGGTGACGGCCGGGCCGGGCTTGATCGGCAGCCTGGTCGTCGGCGTCGCGGCGGCCAAGGCGCTGGCCTTCGCGACCGGCCTGCCGCTCTACGCGGTCAACCACCTCCACGGCCACCTGTTCGCGGCGTTCCTCGAGCAGGACGCGCCGCCGCCGTACCCGTTCCTCGCGCTGCTCGTGTCGGGCGGGCACTCCCAACTGGTCGAGGTGCGCTCGCCGCTGGACTTGCGGGTGATCGCCAAGACGCGCGACGATGCGGCCGGCGAAGCGTTCGACAAGACGGCGCGACTGCTCGATCTTCCGTTTCCCGGCGGGCCCGCGCTCGAGGCGCTCGCGCGTGACGGCGACCCCAAGGCGATCCGCTTCCCGCGCCACCGGCCCGACGAAGGCTCGCTCGACATGAGCTTCTCGGGCCTCAAGACCTCGGTCCGCTACTTCTTGCAGTCGGACGAGGGAAAGCGCGCGCGGCGCGAGGACGTCGCGGCCTCGTTCCAGGCGGCGGTGGTCGACGTGCTGATCGACCGCACGGCGCGCGCGCTCGATGCCGCGGCGCAAGACGACGGCGGCGGCTACCGGGCGATCGTGCTCAGCGGCGGCGTCGCCGCGAACGGCGCGCTGCAGAGCGCGTTCCGCGCGCTGGCGGTGCGGCGCGGCGTGCCGGCGTTCGTGCCCGAGCGGCGCTTCTGCACCGACAACGCCGCGATGATCGCCGCCGCCGCGCAGCGCCGCGGCGAGCGCGGGCGGGTCGACCCCAAGGCGCTGACCGCCGACCCGAACCTGCGCTTCGGCTAGCACCGTGGCGAGCGAGGCGGACGCGCTGCGAACGGCGCTGGTGGACCACTTGCGAGCCGAGCACTGGGTCGTCAGCCGCTCCGTCGAGGCCGCGTTTCGCGCGGTGCCGCGCCACGCGTTTCTGCCCGGCTTGCCGCTGGACGAGGCGTACGCGGACCGCTCGATCGCGATCAAGCTGCAGGACGGCGTGCCGATCAGCGCGTCGTCGCAGCCGGCGATCATGGGCGTGATGCTGGAGCTGCTCGGGGTGCGCCCGGGCGACCGGGTGCTCGAGATCGGCACCGGCAGCGGCTACAACGCCGCGCTGCTCGCCGTGCTGGTCGGCCCGCGCGGCCGCGTCACGACCATCGATCTCGACGAGGATTTGGTCGACGCGGCGCGCGCCCGGCTCGACGCGCACGGGTTCGGCGCGGTGCGCACGCGCCGCGGCGACGGCACGCTGGGGGCCGCCGACGACGGGCCGTTCGAGGCGATCGTGGCGACGGTCGCGGTCGGCGGCGTGCCCGCCGCCTGGCACGCGCAGCTCCGCGAGGGCGGCCGGCTGGTGATGCCGCTGGCGCTGGGACTCAGCCAGAAAGTCGTCGCGTTCGAGCGCCAGCGCGCCGCGCTGGTCAGCACGGCGATCGTCGACGCGTCGTTCATCACGCTGCGCGGTCCGCTGGCCGGGCTCGCTCCGGTCGTGCTCGGCGACCCGGCCGCGCTCGCGGCCTGGGACGGCCCCCACCGCCCCGATGCCCAGCGGCTGTGCGTCGAAGCGACTCGCGGCGACGGCGAGCAGCTCGCGCTCAGCCTGCGCTGGCGCTAGCCGCCGCCGCGCGCAAGGCGGACAACTCCGCCTCGCCGACGAGGTCGGCCGCGCGCTCGTAGACCGGCGCGGTGGCCGCGACGAAGGTCTGCCGCTCAGGCGCGGACAGTTCGGTGACCTGCATGTGCTTGCGCAGCTCGGCCAGCGCTTGCGCGTCGAAGGTCGCGGCGTACGCGCGCTGCCAGGCGATCGCGCGCTCCGCGGCCCGCTCGACGATCGCCCGCCGCTGGCCCAGCGCCGCGAGCACGTCCGGGTTGGCGATCAGGATTTGCGGCGTGTAGGTGTGCGCGGTCAGGGTCAGATAGCGCTGGAGCTCGTAGAACTTGGTGCTCACGATCGTCGGCAGCGGGTTGTCCTGGCCGTCGATGCGCCGCTCGCGCAGCGCGTCGCGCACCTTGCCGATCGGCATCGGGTAGGGCGTGAGGTCGAGGGCGCTGGCGACGTAGAGGTGGATCGGTCCGTCCAGCGTGCGCATGCGCAGGTCGCGCATGTCGTCGGCCACGCGCAGCTCGCGCACGTCGTTGGTGTAGTGGCGCACGCCGTTCTCGCACAAACCGAGGAAGGTCAGGTCGATGCTCTCGCCGCGGGCCAGCAGCGCGCGCCCGTACGCGCCGTCGAAGGTTGCGAAGGCGTGCGCGCGGGAGCGGAACAGGTACGGCAGCTCGAGCAGCTGCGCCGGCGGCAGCAGGCTCGCGACGAGCGAGCAGTTCACCGAGCCCAGGGCCAGGTCGGCGGTCCGCAGGTCGATCAGGAGCTGCGTCTGGCGCTTCTCGTACGGGATCACCAGCTCGACCCGCAGGTCGCCGTCCGAGAGCTCCTCGACTTCGCGTTTGAACGCTTCGAGCATCCGAGCCGGCAGCGAGCCCGGCGCGACCGGGCAGCCGACCCGCAGCGTGCGCGCGGGCGCGTACGCGGTGATCCCGCCGTGCCGCGCGTCGAGCGCGGTCAGCTCGTGCGCTTGGAATTCGACGTTGCCGATCCACAGCTGCGTCTCAGCCGTGTCGGCGAAGTGGTCGCGCACGGTGTGCAGCAGCGCACCGGCGGCCGCGCCGTACTGTTCGGCCGCGGCGATCTCGCTCTCGACCAGCCGTTCCACCTCGGCGAACGTTCCGACGACGTCGGCGACCGCGCCGGAAATCGAGCCGAGCGCGGCGCGCGCGCCCTCCGCGGAGCGCTCGCTGCCCGTCACCGCCTCGTCGAGCGCGCTGCTGAACGCGTGGGTCGACGTTCCGCGCGCCGCGATCTGGCGCAGCAGGTCGTCCATGTCGCGGGTGGCGCCACGGGTCGAGGCGGCCAGTTTGCCGACCTCATTGGCGACCACGCCGAAGCCGCGCCCGTGCTCGCCGGCTTGCGCCGCCTCGATCTTCGCGTTGAGCGCGAGCAGGTTGGTGCGTTCGGACATCTCGCGCACGAAGTCGACGATGCCGTCGATCCGGCGGGTCAGCGCGAGCAGCTCGAGGATCGACCCGAGCGCGTCCTTCGTCACCGTGGCGAGCTCGGCCGAGGCACCGGTGAGCTGTGCGATCCCGCGCTCCGCGGAACGCAGCTGATCGTCCGCTTCGGCCGCCCGCACCCGCGCGTTCGCCACGGTTCGGCCCACCCCGCGCACGCGGCCGGCCGAGGCGCGGGCAGTCCGGGCGATGTCGACGATGGCCGCGGTCTGGGCGACCCCGTTGGCCGTGAGCCGGTTCGCGGCGGAGCGCAGGCCCTCGATCGCCGCGCCGGTTTGCGCCGCGACCGCTCGAACCCGGCTCTGCCGCCGCGCTCGCGCCGGCTCGGCAGCCGCTTCGGCCGGCTCGCCGGCCGCTTCGGCTGGACCCACGGCGGTGCTCATCCCCGTATGGTCGGCCGAAACGCCGCCCTACGTTAGGGGCCGCCGCGCTCCAGCAGCCAGTCGATCGCGTGCGAAAACTGGTCGACGCTGGGCTCCTCCTCGAACAGCACGCCGTTGAGAAAAAACGCCGGGGTGCCGGGGATCGGCGCGTCGTCGCCGCCGTCGCGGACCTCCTCGACGACGGCGCGGTACGTCTGCTCGCGCAGCGCGACCGCAAGCGCGCCGGCGTCCAGCCCGAGCTCCTTGGCGTAGCCGAGCAGGTGCGGCTCGTCGAGGGCTTGCTGGTGCTCGTAGAGGGTGTCGTGCATCTCCCAGAAGCGGCCCGCGTCGGCGGCGAACTCCGCCGCCTCGGCCGCCGCTTGCGCGAAGCGGTGCTGCTGGAGCGGAAAGCTGCGGAACACCACCCGCAGCCGGTCGCCGTACTTCGCCTCCAGCGCCTTGACCGCGGGGTACGCCACCCCGCAGTACGGGCACTCGAAGTCCCCGTACTCCACCAGCGTCACCGGCGCGTCGGGATTGCCCCGGATGTGATCGTCAGGGCCCACCGGCACCGCGAGGCGGGTCAGGCCGTCGTCTTCCATCCCGCTACCGTTCGAAGGTCCAGCGCCGGATCGCTGCCGCGACGGTGGCGAACTCGACCGGGCGGATCTTCTCGCGCAGCGCCGCTTCGTCGGCGGCGGCGCCGACTGCGAGCGGGGTGCGCACCAGCACCGCGCCGCGGTCCGTCGCGGGCGTGACGTGGTGGACCGTCGCGCCGCTCCACGCCACGCCGCCGCGCAGGGCGTCGCGCAGCGCGTGCGCGCCGCGCAGGGCCGGAATCGTCGTGCCGTCGGGCGCGATCGTCTGGTCGGCGGCGGGGTCGAGCGGCAGGAAGGCCGGGTGCAGGTTGATCGTCTCGGGAAAGCGCGCGAGAAACGCTGCGGGCAGCAGGTGCATCCAGCCCAGCAGCAGCACGAGCTGCGGCTCCGTGCGCGCGACCGCGTCGAGCACGCGCGCGTCGTACCCCGCGCGCGACTCTTCGCCGCGGTGCCACGGCAGCGCGATCGCCTCGACGCCGTGCTCGCGCGCGACGGCGAGCGCGCCCGCGCCCGCGTGATTGCAAACCAGCGCCGCCACGTCGAGCGGTAGTTTTCCGGCGCGCGCGCGCTCCAGCACGTTGCGCGCGTTGGAACCCGCGCCCGAGGCGAGGATCGTGGCGCGAAATGCGGCCGACCTCGTAGTCGAACTCGTCCACCACCGCCGCGCCGGTGCGGCGCAGATACATGTCGATCAGCCGCGGTCCGCCGACGGCCGGAATCAAAGCGGCGGCGTACCCGCTCGCGCGCAGCCCGCACAGCGCCGCGTCGAGCAGCGGCTCGCCCACGCCGCGCCCGCGCTCGGCCGGCGCGACGCCGTACGGCCCGAAGATGCCGACTTCCGGGCGCTCGCGGTAGTCGCGCAGCCACGGAAAGCGCAAGCCGCGCGCGCCGAACGCCGGCGAAGCCGGCGATCGCGCCGGTGCGCTCGGCGATCCAGGCGCTGCCGGCGCGCGTTTCGGACGACCACCACGAGGGCGCGAAGTGCGCGTCGATCCAGGCCGCGAGCCGGTCGTCGGCCCCGTCGACCCGGCGCAGCGTCACGCCGGCTCGCGCGGCCGCGGCGTGCGCGAGCGCCAAACCCGCGCCGCCGTAGCGCTCGTCGTCGAGCGCGGCGAGGAGGTTGACCGCCACTACGCGCGGGGCTGGCGGACGATCACCTGCGGTTCGTCGGCGCGGCGCGGCTGCACGAAGCCGACCACGCGCGCGCCCGGCGCCGCCGCGAGCGCCCGGTCGATGTCGGTAACCGGCACGACGAGGGTGTAGCCGACGCCCATGTTGAGCGTGCGGTAGCGCTCGTCCCAGGCCAGGTTGCCGCGCCGCACCAGCTCCGCCATGACCGGCGGCACCTCCCAGCGCGCGGGCTCGAACACCGCGACCGCGTTGGCGGGCAGGGTGCGCGGGATGTTCTCGAGCAGGCCGCCGCCGGTGACGTGCGCCATCGACTTCACGTCCGCGGCGGCGCGGATCGCGCGCACCTCGTGCAGGTACGACGGGTGCGGGGCGAGCAGGGCGTCGCCGTAGGTCGTGCCGGCGAACGGCTGCGCGTACTCGGCTTCGTCGATCAGCGCGCGGGCCAGGGTGTAGCCGTTGGTGTGCAGGCCGACCGCCGGCAGGCCGACGATCGCGTCGCCCGGCGCGACCCGGTTCGGGTCGGGCATCGCGGCCAGCTCGACCAGGCCGACGATCGTGCCGGCCAAGTCGAAGTGATCGGGCCGGTACACGCCCGGCATCTCGGCGGTCTCGCCGCCCAGCAGGGCGCAGCCGTTCTCGCGGCAGGCCCGGTGCACGCCGGACACGACCAGCGCGGCGACCTCGGGGTCGAGCTTGCCGACCGCGAGGTAGTCGAGGAAGAACAGCGGGTCCGCCCCGGTGACCAGGATGTCGTTGACGCAGTGGTTGACCAGGTCGGCCCCGACCGTGTCGTAGCGCCGCAGCGCGGCCGCGATCAGGATCTTCGTGCCGACGCCGTCGGTCGAACCCACCAGAGCGCGTTTGCCGTCGCCCGGGAGGCGGAACAGACCGCTGAAGCCGCCCAAGCTGCCGAGCTGGTCCGGATGGGTCCAGGCCGACGTGACGTCGCGGTAGCGCTGGACGGCGAGGTTTCCGGCGTCGATGTCGACCCCGGCCCGCGCGTAGGCGTCACTCATCGGAGGGCACCGCCCGGGGCGCGCGTAAACCGAACTGATTGTCTTTCACGGTCGCCCGACCGCTTCTGTCACCTCGGAGGAACTCCATGCACGTCCACGTCTCGCACGACGCGGCAGCGTCGGTCGCGACCGGCGCGCTCGTCGTCCCGGTCTTCGCAGGCACCGCCATCGACGGCGCCGCGGCCGAGGTCGACCGCGCGCTCGGCGGCGCGATCGCCGACGTCCTCGCCTCGGGCGAGATCGTCGGCAAGCTCAACGAGACGTCGCTCGTTCACGCCAAGGACCACCCGTTCAAGCGCGTGCTCGTCGTCGGCCTGGGCGAGCGCGCCAAGCTCCGCCCGAGCATGCTGGCCAAGTACGCGGGCACCGCCGTGCGCCATCTCGGCAAGCGCGGCGTGGAGCAGGTGGCGTTCGTTCTGCCGGCCGGCCTGGACGGCGCGCTGGCGGCGTCGTTCGTCGCCGAAGGCGCCCTCGCCGCGACGATCGATACGACCACCTATCGCACCGAGCCCGACCGCCCGGTGAAGACCACCGAGGTCGCGATCCTGGCCGGCGGCTACGCGGCCGAAGCCGTCGAGGCCGGGCGCCAAGCGCGGCGCGGTACTCGGCGAGGCGATCAACAGCGCCCGCCTGATGGCCCTCACCCCGGCCAACGACATGACTCCGACCGATCTGGCGGCGCGCGCCCGCGAGCTGGCCGCAGGACGCGGGGCTGGCGTTCGACGTGCTCGACGAAGCCCGCATGGCGGCCGAGGGCATGGGCGCGCTGCTGGGCGTCTCGCGCGGCTCGAACGAGCCGGCCACGCTCTCGGTCATGACCTACCAGGGCGACCCCGGCTCGAGCGAGATCCTGGCCCTGGTCGGCAAGGGGCTGACCTTCGACAGCGGCGGCATCTCGATCAAGCCGGCCGAGAACATGCACGAGATGAAGTACGACATGTCCGGCGGGGCCGGCGTGATCGCGACCATGTGGGCGATCGGCAAGCTGCGGCCCAAGCTCAACGTGATCGGCCTGGTGCCGGCCTCGGAGAACATGCCCGGCTCGAAGGCGGTCAAGCCCGGCGACGTGCTCCGGGCGATGAACGGCAAGACGATCGAGGTCATCAACACCGACGCCGAGGGCCGGCTGATCCTGGCCGACGCGCTCTGCTACGCCAAGAAGCTCGGCGCGACCAAGCTGGTCGACACGGCGACCCTGACCGGCGGCTGCATCATCGCGCTGGGCCACGTCGCCAGCGGCACGATGTCCAACGACGACGCCTTCGTCGACCGCTTCCTGGAGGTCGTGAAGGACGTCGGCGAGCGCTACTGGCGCCTGCCGCTGTATCCCGAGTACGACAACCAGATCAAGAGCGACATCGCCGACCTCAAGAACACCGGCGGGCGGGCGGCCAGCGCCGAGACGGCGGCCGCGTTCCTCAAGGCGTTCGCGGGCGACACGCCGTGGATCCACCTCGACATCGCCGGCACCGCCTACGGCGACAGCGAGTCGCCCTACCTCGCCAAGGGCCCCAACGGGACCCCGGTGCGGGCCATGCTGAGCCTGGTCGAGGACCTCGCCCAGCACGGCACGGGCGCCGTCAACGGCGTCGCCAAGTCGGCGGTCACGGCCTAGCCGGCCGGGGCGGGTAAGCGGGTGGCATGAACCCGCAAGAGCCCGTCATCCCCGACCCCGACGGCCCCAGCCAAGACCCGGGCGGCCCGGTCAGCGACCCTTCGCGGCCGGACCAGCCCTCGGAGTACCAGGCCGGCGCCCCGACCGAAGAGCCCGACCCCTACGACGAAGCCGACGCGGAGTCGTTTCCGGCCAGCGACCCGCCCGCCGCGTCCGAACCCGGCGTCTGACCAGCCGACCCGGCCCGCGCTAAGCTTTGAGCGCGGGCTGCTGGTCGCTCTGGAGGTTGCCGTGCGAGACGGCCGGGATGGTCGGGTAGCGGCCGTTCAGGCAGCCCAGGCAGAAGTCGCCGCCGGCCCGGCCGGTGGCGCCGACCAGGTTGGCGATGCTCAAGAAACCCAGCGAGTCGGCCCCGACCTTGTCGCAGATCTGCTCGATGGTCAGGTTGGCGGCGATCAGCTCGGCGTACGTCGCCATGTCCACGCCCAGGAAACAGGGGTGGACGATCGGCGGTGAGGTGATGCGCAGGTGCACCTCGCGCGCGCCGGCGTCGCGCAGCAGCGAGACGATCCGCGGCGTGGTCGTGCCGCGCACGATCGAGTCGTCGACGACGATCACGCGCTGGCCGCGCAGGTTCTCGACGATCGGGTTGAACTTGAGCTGCACGCCCTGGCTGCGCAGCTTCTGGTCGGGGCTGATGAACGTGCGCCCGATGTAGCGGTTCTTGATCAGGCCCTCGACGTACGGGATGCCGCTCTCGGCCGCGTAGCCGATGCCGCCCGGGATCGCGCTGTCGGGAATCGCCATCACGACGTCGGCGTCGACCGGGTGCTCGCGCGCCAGCGCGCGGCCCATCTCGTAGCGCGCCATGTAGATCGAACGGCCCGAGAGCACGCTGTCGGGGCGCGCGAAGTAGATGTACTCGAACATGCACAGCGCGGGCGTCTTGACGATCTCGATGTGCTCGGTGCGAATGCCGGCCGCGTCGATCGCGACGACCTCGCCGGCCGCGATCTCGCGCAGGTAGTGCGCGCCGACCGTCGCCAGCGCGCACGACTCCGAGGCGACCATGTAGCCGTCGACGCCGTAGGTGCCGATGCACAGCGGGCGCACGCCCCACGGGTCGCGGAACGCGTAGAGCGCGTCGGGCGTGCAGAGCGCGACCGAGTACGCGCCCTCGGTGATCCGCATCGCGGCCTTGATCTTCTCGGGCCAGGTCGCGCCGTCGGCCAGCGCGATCGTCATGGCCAGCACCTCGGAGTCCGAGGTCGCGATCAGCCGCACGTTCGCGGGCAGCCGCGCGAGCAGCTCGTCGGTGTTGGTCAGGTTGCCGTTGTGGGCGAAGGCGAACGGGCCGAGGTCCGACTCCTCGATGAACGGCTGCGCGTTGCAGACGATCGAGCTGCCGCTGGTCGAGTAGCGGGTGTGGCCGACCGCCACGTTGCCGCGCATCCGGCCCAGCACGTCCTCGTCGAAGACGCCGGTGATCAGCCCCATCTCGCGGTGGCTGTCGATGGCCTGGCCGTTGCCGACCGCGATCCCGGCGCTCTCCTGGCCGCGGTGCTGGAGCGCGTAGAGCCCGAAATACGTCAGCCGGGCGACGTCGTCGCCGGGCGCGTAGATGCCGGCCACCCCGCAGGCCTCGTGCAGAACGTCACCGGCGGGGAGAGCCGCTTCTTCATCGTACGAGCGCGCCATAAGTCATGCTTCAGGAACCGGGCCGGAAGGCCCCGGTTCCAAACGACACTTCGGGCCGCGGGCGCTTGCCTAGTCGTCGCGCGAGCGCATTCCGAACAGCTCGAGCAGGGCGATGAAGATGTTGATCCCGTCCAGGTAGATCGCCAGCGCCAGGTCGACCGCCGTGAGCCCGTTGCCGCCGGCCCGGATGCGGCTGAAGTCGACCAGCGTGAGCAGGGTGAAGACGCCCAGCGTCAGCCACGCGTACGTCGCCGGGTGGATGAAGTGGGTGAAGGCCGAGATCAGGCCGACCACCAGCAGCGCGATCAGGGCGCCGAAGGCGATGCCTTGAAAGCGGCGCCAGTCGACCGAGAACACGAACGCCACGCCCCCCAGGACGAGCATGCCGAAGCCGGTCGTCGCGGCCGCGTTGACCACCACCTCGGGCCCGAAGGCGTGAACGTAGCGGGCGATCGTCGGCGCCAGCCCGATGCCCTCGAGGAAGGTGAAGGCGTAGAACCAGAGGAGCGCCACGCGCGGGTTGGCCCGCACGCCGTTGATCACGAAGATCAGCGCGAAGCCGGCGAAGAAGGCGATCAGGCCCACCAAGGGCGAGACGCCGCGGAACAGGTACGCCGCGAGCGCGGTGACCAGGAAGCCGACCCCGGTGATGCCGAGGACTTGGCCGAGCAGCGCCGGGACGGGCGCGGCCTGGGCCTGGCCGTAGGCGTACGGAACGGAAGGGGTGCGTCGCTGGTACATGGTGGGCTCTTGTACCACACCGGCGGGGCAGCGGTTACGCGCGGACGAAACGGCGCTGCGGCATGACGAGCGCATGGAAGCGGTTACCTCTCCCCTCGCCCTGGGTCGTCGGGTTCGCCGTCCTGGTCGTCAGCGCGCTGCTGGCCTCGTCCCACGGCCGCAAGACACCCTACGAGAACGACGTGATCCTGGCCCAGTCCATCCTGGACGGCCACCTCTGGGTCGAGCGGCACGACACCGTGATCGACTCGCTGGCCTACAACGGCCGCAACTGGGTCATCGAGGGACCCGTGCCGGCCCTGCTGCTGGTCCCGGTGGTGGCGGTCTTCAAGACCGCCAACCAGACGACCGAGGCGATCGTGCTCTGCCTGCTGGCCCTGGGCGCCGGGCTGCGGCTGCTGCGCAACCTCGGGCTGAGCGACAAGCGGGCGGTGCTGCTGCTGGCGTTCCTGTTCGCCGGGACCGACCTGTGGTGGTGCTCGATGCTGGGCGACGTGTGGTTCATCGCCCACTCCGCCGCCGTCGCCTTCACCCTGTTCGCGCTGGCCGAGGGCTTCGGGCGCAAGCGCGGCTGGCTGATCGGGCTGTGGGCGGTGCTGGCCTTCGGCTCGCGCTTCTCGATGATCCTCGCCCTGCCGCTCTACGGCGCGCTGCTGTTCCAGCCGGCGGAGGGCCGCAAGCGCCGGCTGATCGCGTTCGGCGCGGTCGTCGCGGTAGCGCTCGCGCTCTGGGTCGCGCGCGACATGGTCCAGTACGGCACGCCGCGCGACATCGGCTACACCCTGTTCTTCCAGCAGGACAGCTGGGGCCAGACCAGCGGCAGCCCGTTCCGGCTGAGCTACTTCCCCTACGAGTTCTGGTCGTATTTCTTGCAGGCCCCGGTGCTGGCGGAGTACCGCCAAGTCGCCGAGTGGCCCATCTTCAAAGTCGACCCGAAAGGGATCGCGCTGACTTGGACCAGCCCGGCGCTGGTGCTCGCGTTCCTCGCTCCGCGCCGGCGGCGCGTGGTCTGGCTGCTCTGGGCGACGATCGTGCTCGTGGCCGGGCCTTCGTTCTTCTACTACCTCAACGGCTGGGTGCAGTTCGGCATGCGCCACGCGCTGGACTTCGAGCCGTTCGTGCTGGTGCTGATCGCGCTGGGCGTCCGCGAGCGCGAGCGCTTCCCGGTCTGGGGCACGGCCTTGATCGCCTGGTCGTGCCTGGTCGGCGTGTGGGGCATCTGGTACTGGGACGCCTTCGTGCGCACCGGGGACTGAGCGTTCGGCTGAACGCGTGACCGAGAAAATTCTCGTCTACATCGATCCTGCAAACCGTGAAGCGATCGTGGAATGGCTCGCAAGATGGATGACGATTTCAGTTCTGGGCCCGCGGCTGTACTCGCTCACCCTTCCGGCCGGGAGCGGGTATCTCTATTTCGACGCATCGATCCGGATCGCCGCGATCGAACTCGAATCCGCCGAGCCGCTAACCGAGACGGCCTCGGTTGCCCACGTGTTCTGGCTCCTATCGTTGTGCGAAGAGGCGATCGAGCGCGGCATTGCGCTGGCCGTGATCGTCGGTGCCAAAGACGACATCGATTTCGCAAACGCGGCCGAACAAGCTCGGTATGCAGCGGCCTTCTATCCGGATTCGTTGTTGGCCGAGGCGCGAGATGGTTTTCTGAAGATCGGGCGCTTCCGCGTTTCTCTCTACGCGTGCGATCATCTGACGGAATTCATGACGCCGCCGGCTTCTGCGGACGGGGCGGACCTAATCGTCGCGGCTACGATGAACGAGTTCCTCGAACGCCAGCGCGACGACCGCGCGCAGCGCCTAGCGCGCATAACAGACATCGCGGCCCAAGCGATGAAACGCCTTCGAAGCGAAGACCTCAGTCGAGAGCGCGATTTTTTCGGTAAACTACTCGTGTTGCTGTAGGAGCCGGCATCGCGCGCGGCGGAATGCGTGCCATGCGAACGGCGTGTGCGCTTTTGGGCGTGTCTCTTCTGCTTTGCGCGAGCGCGGCGCGCGCGGACGAAAGTCTCCCTGATCTGGCGGCGGTGCAGGCCAAGGTGAAACAGGCCGCGCCAAGCCCGCGGCCTGGCGCGAGACGATCGTCTAGCACCTCGACCGACGGCCTGACGACCACGGTCCGGCACCTGCACAAGGGCGACGACTGGCGCGACCTCGTCGACCGCGGGCCGTTCCACACCGAGCAGGGCGAGGTCAAGGGCGACGCCTGGCACCAGAACGACAACGGCCAGACCGTCGCCGACGAGCCCGATCCGGGCCACGCCGCGCCCGAGAAGACGACCACCACGCTGAGCCGGGTGCATGCGCCGGTCGAGGCGTACGTGATCGCGGTCCTCAACGCGCAGGGCTGGGGCGACAAGGAGTATCGTCGATCCCGCAAGCTGGCTGGTCGTGCGGCGCGAGACGATCGGGGCCAGCGGCACGGTCGTCACCCGCTACGACGACGTCCGCACCGAAGCCGGCCGGACCTTCGCCCACCACTGGATCACCGAGAACGGCTACAGCCGCACGACGCGCGAGTCGCGCATCACCGCCTACGACGCGAACGACGTCTCCGACGAAGACGTCGCCATGCCGCCCAACCGGCGCGCGCTGGTGAGCTTTCCGCCCGGCGTCCGGGCCGGTCACGCTGCCGGCGAAGTTCGGGCGCGAGCACGTCTTCGTGCGGATCACGATCGGCGGGCGCGGCTTGGACTTCGTGCTCGACACCGGCGCCAGCGGGATCACCCTCGACAACGGCGTCGCGCGCCAGCTCGGTCTGCCCGCATACGGCACGCACTCGGCGATCACCGCGCAGCGCTACACGACGGCGCGCACGATCGTGCCCGAGATGCACGTCGGCCAGCTCACCATGAAGAACGTCGCGGTGCAGCTCGTTCCCGACGGCCAGACGAAGACGTTCGGGGTGAAGTCGGTCGGCCTGCTCGGCTTCGACTTCCTCGCCGAGCTGGGCGTCACGGTCGACTACGAGCACGAGCGCGTGACCGCGTGTCACCGAACCGGCCTACGTTGCGCCGGCCGGCACGCACGTGATCCCGCTCGACGTGCGGATCGGCGACGGCAGCCCGATGGTCACCGTCGCGATCAACGGCGCGCCGGCGAGCGGTTCATGATCGACACCGGCGGGGCGGGCTCGTTCATGATCTTCGATACCTTCGCGCGCAAGCACCCCGAGGCGCTGCACGACGAGGGCGGCGGCGACGCGTTCGCGCGCTCGATGACCTTCGAAGGCGTCGGCGGCGCGATCACGACGAAGCCCTACCAGATCAAGAGCTCAGATTCGGGCCGATCAGCTTCAACGACTTCGTCGGTTACCGCGTCATGTCGGCGAGCAGCTACGAAGGCGACGACGACGGCATCATCGGGGTCGACTTCCTCAAGCTGTTCAACGCTCGGGCTCGACTACGCCAACAGCCGCATCTACCTGGTGCCCAACAGCTTCGGCCGGCAGGCGTTCGGCATCCGCGACTAGCGGCCCACCGCGCGCAGCAGCGCGGGGGCGAGGACGTCCGCGAAGGCGGCGTGGCCCGCGTCCGAGGGGTGGAAGCGGTCGTCGGAGAGGAAGCGGGTCGCGTCGGCGCGCCGGGCGCGCGTCGCGGCGAACAGGTCGACGAACTGTGCGCCGCTGCGGCGGGCGAGCGCGCGCACCGCGTCGTCGTCGGCGCGCGCGAGGCGGGCGATCGTGTCGCCGTCGGGGCCGGTGAAGAGCGGGCTGAGCGCGACGTCGGGGACGCCGCACAGCACCAGCGCGGCGGTCGGCAGCGCGGTGCGGATGCGCTCGACCAGCGTCGCGTAGGACGCGGCGAACTCGGCCGGTGCGGTGCGGCGCACGACGTCGTTGCCGCCGACGCACACGATCGCGGCGTTCGCGCCCGCTTCGTGCGCGAGCCGCGTGACCTGCAGCCGCAGCACCTCGGCGACCGTCGCGCCGCCCATGGCGAGGTCGTCGATCCGGCTGCCCGGGTAGCGCTCGTTCAGGCGCAGGTAGGCCTGAAAGATGAAGCCCTTCTCGGGCGACGAGGCACCGGTGCCGACGGCGAGCGAATCGCCCAGCGCGACGACGCGGTAGCGCGGTTTCGTGGCTGGACCCTCCGCCGAACGGTTCGCGGCGACCCGGCTTGACCCGCAGCCCGCCGCGCTCAGCACGGTCGCGCTCAGCGCGCCGCCGCTCAGGGCGGCGCTCGCGGCGCCGCCGGCCGCCGCGAGAAAGCCGCTACGCCGCATCGTCGCTCACGATCGCCCCGTCGGCGAGCCGGATCACCCGCCGCGCGCGGCGCCAGACGGCCTCGCTGTGGGTCACGACGATCAGGGTCTGGCCGCGTGCGTTGAGCGCGCCGAGCAGCTCGAGCACGTGCTCGGCGGTGCGCGAGTCCAGCTCGCCGGTCGGCTCGTCGGCGAGCAGCAGGGCCGGCTCGTTCACCAGCGCGCGGGCGATCGCGACGCGCTGCTGCTGGCCGCCCGAGAGCGCGCCCGGCCGGTGGTGCATGCGGTCGCCCAAACCGACCTCGCGCAGCACGCCCTCGGCCCGAGATCGCGCCTCCGCCGCGCCGTGCGCGGCGTACCGGGCGGCGAGCGCGACGTTCTCGCGCGCGTCGAGATTGGGCAGCAGGTTGAACCCCTGGAACACGAAGCCCAGCGCCCGGGCGCGAATCGCCGCCAGCTCGCGGCGCGACGCGCTCGCCAGCGAGCGGCCGTCGATCACCACGTCGCCCGAAGTCGGCCGGTCGAGCCCGCCGAGCAAGTGCATGAGCGTCGTCTTGCCGCTTCCGCTCTCGCCGACGATCGCGACGTACTCGCCGCGCTCCACGCCGAACGTGACGCCCGCGAGCGCACGCACCTCGGTCGGCGTCCCGACCGCGTGCACCTTGACCAGCGCCGCGCACGTCGACCAGCGCGGCCGGCTCGGTATCCGAGCCCAGCCCGGAAGCGGACGTCTCCGTACGGGAGCTAGGGACCGACGTCACAGCCGGCGCAGCGCCACGGTGGGCGGCAGGCGCGCCGCGCCCAGCGCCGGGATGAAGCCCGCCACCGCGGCGAGCACGACCGCGAACGCGAGCGATCCCAGCGCGACGCGCGGCGAGATCGCGAACAATTCGAGACTGCCGCTGGCCGCGCTGCGCGCGTCGATGACCGCGACCACCACCAAGCCCAGCGCGATGCCGGTGACGCCGCCGAGGAACCCGATCGCCGCCGCCTCGCCGACGAACGCGCGCAGCACGTCACCGTCGGTCGCCCCGATCGCCTTGCGGATCCCGATCTCGCGCGTGCGCTCGGTGACCGCGATGGTCATCGTGTTGACCACCGAGAACGCGCCGACCAGCAGCGCGATCAGCGCCGCCCCGAACACGATCGCATCGAAGATGCCCAGCGTCGAGCGGACGGTGTTGGCGACCTCGCGCGGGTCGCGCGCGGCCAGCCCCTCGATCAGCTCGATCCGCCGCGCCAGCAGCCCGACGTCGGTCCCCGGTTTGGACACGATCAGGAACGCCGAGACGGGATCGGCCGGCAGCGCGGCCAGCGTGGGCGGCACGAGCTGGCGCAGCAGGTCCTGCGCGTCGGCGAACGGCACCACCACCGCCGCGTCGAAGATCGTGAACGACTTGGTCAGCACGCCGACGACCTCGTACGAGCTGCCCTGCAGCGCGATCACGCTGCCGAGGTCGACGTGCTGGGCGGCCGCGAAGTCCGGCCCGACGACCGCTGCGCGCCGCACGCCGGGCGCCGGCTGCGCGCCGCGCGCGACGACGAGCAGGTCGCGCTGCAGCGCGCGCGCCGCGTCGGGAAAACCGAACACCAGCGAGGGCGGGCCGAAGCGCCCGCCCTGCTCGCCGCCGCGCGCGTACGGCACGATCACCTCGGGGATCGCGGCCCGCACGCCGTCGAGCGTCTTCAGCTTGGCGTACGCGCGCCGGATCGTCGCCGGCGCGTTGGGCGCGAGCAGCGTCGCGCGCTGCACGGTCGCGAACACGACCCCGGTGTTGAGCGCGGTCGAGCGGGTGACGATCGTGTGCAGCCGTTCGGCCAGCGATCCGACGACCGTCAAGGCCAGGATGCCGACCGCGATCCCGGCCGCGGTGAAGAACGTCCGCGCCGGCCGCGAGACGAGGTCGCGCAGCACCGTCATCGGCTAGAGCCGGGCGATGTCCGACCGGTACGCGAGCGGCGTGCCGCTCGGAAAGCGCGCCTTGAGCCCGGCGATCGCGGCGTACGCGCGCTCGCGCGCTTCGGCGACGGCCGGACCGTGTGCCGTCACGGTCAGCACCCGGCCGCCCGGCGACGACACGGTGCTGCCCGGCGCCGGCTCCGGCCGTTCCTCGCGCGCCGAGGCGCCCCAGAACGCGACCACGTCCTCGGGCAAGCCGAGGTCCGCCGGCAGGCCGGCCAGCTTGGTGTTCTCATACGGGTACTTGGACGTCGCCAGCACGACCCCGACCGCCGCCTCGTCCGACCAGGTCGCCGCGTCGACCTCGAGCGTGCCGTCGGCGGCCGACTTGAGGTAGCGCGCGAAGTCGCCCCGGACGCGCGGCATCAGCACTTGCGTCTCGGGGTCGCCGAAGCGCGCGTTGTACTCGATCAGGTACGGGCCCGTCCGCGGCCTGCATGATCCCGCAGTACAGCACGCCGCGGTAGTCCTCGCCCTCGGCGCGCAGGCCGCGCAGGGTCGGCGCGACGATCCGCTCGCGCACCTGGTCGAGCAGGTCGTCGGCGAAGCCGGCCGGAGGCGAGTACGCCCCCATGCCGCCGGTATTGGGCCCCCGGTCGTCGTCGCCGGCGCGCTTGTAGTCGCAGGCCGCGGCGACCGGCACCATCGCCCGCCCGTCGGCGATCGCGAACACGCTGACCTCGCGCCCGGCCAGCTTGCGCTCGATCACGACGTCGTGCCCGCCGCCGGGAACGGCGTTCTTGCCGTACCAGCCGTTCAGCAAGGCGAGCGCCGCGGCCGCGTCGTCGCACACGACGACGCCCTTGCCGGCCGCCAGGCCGTCGGCCTTGACCACCGCGCCGCCCTGCCACTCCGCCAGCGCGCGCTTGGCTTGATCGAGCGTGTGCACGACCGCGAACGCGGCGGTCGGGATGCCGTGGCGCTCCATGAAGCGCTTGGCGAAGACCTTGCTCGTCTCGAGCCGGCCGCTGCTGCGGTTGGGCCCGAACACGCTGATCCCGGCGTCGCGCAGGCGGTCGCCGACCCCGGCCGCGATCGCTGTCTCGGGACCCAGCACGACCAGATCGATCTCCGCTTCCTTGGCCCGGCGCACGATCGTACGCGCGTCGGTCGGGCTGACCTCGGGCCAGTTCGTCCCGCGCGCCGCCGTCCCGGCGTTGCCGGGAGCGTGGAAGAGCGCCCCGCACGAGGGGGAGGTGCTCAGCCGCCACGACAGCGCGTCTTCACGTGCGCCGCCCCCGACGATGAGGATGTTCATGCGAGGAGCGCCCTTGCGCCGGGCCGGCCTGGAATCCCTCCGCCCGACGCGCTATACTGACGCGATGCCCGCCGACAGTGCCAACCACGCTCCGCCCGCGTTCACCCCGACCGACGAACAGCGCGCGATCGTCGAGGCGGCCCAGCGGCGCGGCAGCTTCGCGGTCCGAGCCTACGCCGGCTCAGGTAAGACGACGACGCTGCACTTGGTCGGCGACGCGCTGGGCGAGCGCAAGGCGCTGTACCTGGCCTTCAACGCCGACGTCGTGCGCAAGGCGCGCACGGTGTTTCCGCGCACGACGACGGTCGCGACCGCCCACGGCTTCGCGCGCCGCACCGCGATCGCGCGCTACGGCGTGCGGGTCGACGACCAGACGCCGGCCGTCGAGCGCCGCATCCGCGCGCGCCTGCGGCTGCCCGACCGGCGCGGCGACGTGAGCGACCCGCGCGAGATGCTGGCGGCGCGCGTCGCCGACGTCCTGGCGGCGTTCTTGTTCGGCATGGCGACGAGCATCGAGCCGGGCGAGGACCCCGAAGCCGCCGAGCACGCGCGCGCCGTGTGGGGCGACGTGTACGCCGCGCGGCACGTCAACGAGCGCGACCACGACGTCTACGTCAAGCTCTTCCACGTCTTGCAGCACGAAGCCGGGCACCCGTCGCTGGGCTTCGAAGTGATCCTGTACGACGAGTGCCAAGACTGCACCGCCGCGATGCTCGCCACGGTGAACGAGCAGCGCGGCGTGCAGCGCATCTACGTCGGCGACCCGCACCAGGCGATCTACGCCTTCCGCGGCGCCACCAACGCGTTCGCACACCTCGACCACCTGCCGCTGTGGCCGCTCACGACGAGCTTCCGCTTCGGGCCCAAGATCGCGGCGCTGGCGCAGCTCATCCTGCGCGCCGACGAGCCGACCCCGCCGCTGCGCACGCTGCTCGGCAAGCGCGACGCCGTGGTCGCATCGCACGACCGCTGCCCCGACCCCGACGTCATCCTGACCCGCGTGCAGACCACGATCATCGAGGCGGCGAGCCGGGAGCTTGCGCGCGACCGCAAGGTCGCGGTGGTCGGCACGCTGCACCAGTCGCGCTTGAAGTCGCTGGGCGAGCTGGCCGAGGGCATCCACGCGCTGCGCGTCGGCAAGCCCGTCACCCATCCGCGCCTGGCCCGTTTCAGCTCGTTCGAGACGCTCAAGTGGTTCGCCGACAAGAACAACGCGCAGGACCTGCGCACCGCGGTCAGCCTGGTCGAGCGCTACGGCGCCGACACCCGCGGCGAGCTGACCTCGCTCGAAGCGCGCCTGGTTCCGCAGGACGAGGCCGACGTGATCGTCTCGACCGCGCATGCGTTCAAGGGCCGCGAGGGCGCGCGGGTGCGCATCGCCGACGACTTCCGCCCCTTCGCGACGCTCGAGCCGGCGGTCGGCAACGACCCGCGCACGGCCGCCATCGACGGCCAGGAGCTGAACCTGGCCTACGTGACGGTCACCCGCGCGAGCGACGTGCTCGACGTCACCGACTTCCATGCGGTGCTGACCTCATCGCTGCAGCGCACGCTCGGCGCGCACGTCGGCCTCGGTCACATCATCGAAAAGCTGCCCGGCGCGAGCGGGCCGAGCGCGAATGGCAGCGTGAGCACGAACGGTAAGGCGCCGCTGCGCACCGGGCTGCGCAACCCGGTCGTGCCGAAAGCGCCGCCCAAGCCCGTCGGCCCGATCCTGATCACGCCCGTCTCCGCGACCGACCGCGCCGAGAAAGCGATTCTCGCCGCGGCGCACCGGCTGGAGCAGCAGCACGGCGCGACGACCAGCCGCGCGCTGCAGAGCGACGTCCCGCACGTCGAAGGCACGTTGCTGGAGGCGCTCGTCTCGAATACCGCCGGCGCGGCGTTCGTGCACGACCGCGACACGAACACGATCTGGGTCGCCCCGATCGACGCCTCGACCAGCCGCACCGCCGCGATCATCCGCAACAAACGCGTGCGCGTCTCGCGCAAGGCGGAGGGCCAGCCTTGGGACCTGCGCGTGGTCGGCTAGCCGGGCGGGAGCCGGAGACGCATGAAGACGCTTGCTACGGGGTTGTCGTTGTAGCGCTTGCACGTCTCGTAGCCGCGGCGCCGGTAGAAGGCGATCGCGGCGTGAAGGTTGGCCATGGTGTCGAGGTATGCAACCTCATAGCCGTGCGCGGCCGCCGCGGCTTCGGCCGCGTCGAGCAGGGCGTCCGCGCTGCCCTTACCCCGCTGACCGGGATCGACGTAGAGCCGCTTGATCTCGCACGCGCCCGCGATCGTCGCGAGCGGACGCATCGCGATGACGCCGACGACCTGCTCTCCATCCCGTGCGAGCCACATCCCGCCGGGCTCGTGCAGATAGTGGACAATGTCTTGGGGCTTGTCCCGCAGCGTCGACGGGAGGCCGATCGCATCGAAGTACGCGGTGAGGATGCACGAGGCGTCGTCGAGATCGCGTTCGGTCGCTTGAGCGATGGCAATCAACGTACTTGCTAGCCGCTCAGCGCACGCCGGCGGCTCACTCCCACTCCACCGTCGCCGGCGGCTTTGAGGTGATGTCGTAGGCGACCCGGTTCACGCCGGGGACCTCGTTGACGATGCGGGTCGAAATGCGCTCGAGCAGCTCGTGCGGGAGACGCGCCCAGTCGGCGGTCATACCGTCCTCGCTGGTGATCGCGCGCACCCCGACCAGGTAACCGTAGGTCCGGCCATCGCCCATCACGCCAACGCTGCGCACCGGGGTGAGCACCGCGAAGTACTGCCACGGCCGCGGCGAGAGTGCGTGCGCGGCGGCGTCGATCTCGCTGGTGACGATCCAGTCCGCTTCGCGCACGGTCGCGAGCCGCTCGCGCGTCACCTCGCCGATGATCCGCACCGCCAGTCCAGGCCCGGGGAACGGCTGGCGCTCGACGATCGCGTTGGGCAGACCCAGCACCCGCCCCGCCTCGCGCACCTCGTCCTTGAACAGCGCGCGCAACGGCTCGACCAGCGCCAGCGCCATACGCTCGGGCAGGCCGCCGACGTTGTGGTGAGACTTGATCTTGTGGCCGGCCTTCGAGCCGGGCGTCTTCGACTCGATCACGTCGGGATAGAGCGTGCCCTGCACGAGGAATCGCACGTCGTCGATCTTCTTCGCCTCTTCCTCGAAGATCGCGATGAACTCGTGCCCGATCCGGATGCGCTTCTCTTCCGGATCGTCGATGCCGGCCAGGCGCTCCAAGAAGCGCTGCTCGGCGTCGACGTGGATCACGTTGAGGTGCAGGATGTCGCGGAAGGCCGCGACCACGCCCTCGGACTCGTTCTTGCGCATCAGGCCCGTGTCGACGTAGATGCAAGTGAGCTGCTTGCCGATCGCGCGCGCGACCAGCGTCGCGGCGACCGCGCTGTCGACGCCGCCCGAGAGCGCGCACAGCACGTTCGCGTCGCCGACCTGCGCGCGCACCTTGGCGATCGCGTCGTCGACCCACGAATCCATCCGCCAGGTCGGCGCGATCCCGGCCACGGTGTGCAGGAAGTTCTCCAAGATCGCGCTGCCCGCTTCGGTGTGCACGACCTCGGGATGGAACTGCGTGCCGTAGACGCGGCGGGCGTCGTCGCCCATCGCGGCGACCGCGCAGCGCGGCGTGTGCGCCAGGGCGCTGAAGCCCGGCGGCACCGCGACGACCGAGTCGCCGTGCGACATCCAGGCCCGCGACTCGGGCGCCACGCCGAGCAGCAGCGGCGAATCGAGCCGGTCGAGCACGAGCTGCGCCGGGCCGAACTCGGCGTGCTCCAGCGGCACGAGCTTGCCGCCCAGGTGCTTGGCCAGGAGCTGCATCCCGTAGCAGATGCCCAGCAGCGGCAGGCCGCTGGCGTAGACCTCGGGCGCGCAGTCGAGCGCGTCGGGCGCGAGGGTCGACTCGGGTCCGCCCGAGAGCACGATCGCGGCCGGCTTGCGGGCCGCGATGCTCTCCCACGGCGTGTCGTACGGCAGCAGCTCGGAGTAGACGTTCGCCTCGCGCACGCGGCGCGCGATCAGCTGGCTGTACTGCGCGCCGAAGTCGAGGATCACGACGGTTCCGGCCGTAGCGGAAACCGCCGTGCCGAAAGCAGCCGCGACCGGAGCCGTCGTAGCGTGAGCGGAGGAGGTCACCGGCGCTGCATTCGACGCGGGTCACGTCCCGTCCGGTACCGCGCTTCACACCGTGGCGGCGCGAGGCTAGGTGAGCACCTCGGCCAACCGGCCCTGCTCGCGGGCCCAGGCCAGCTTCCATCGCGATGCGCTCGCCGACCGAGACGTCGCGGCCCCAGCGGTAGGCGGTGTAGGGCGTGTAGCGGGTGCCGGGCGAGCCCGGGATGCGCAGGCTGACGTCGTAGCAGACGAAGTCCTTGGGCGGGCCGCTGACGATCACGCACTGCAGCGCGAACGGCCCGATCACGCCCACGCCGTCGACCTCCTTGGCCGCGCGGACGAACGCCTCGCCCAGCGCGAAGGCCTTCTCCAGCATCGACTCGGTCAGGGTCGCGGCGATGTGGCCCGCCTCTTCCATTCGCACCGGCTCGTCGGCCAAGTCGTGGGCCTGGCGGTAGGGCAGCGTGACGAGGCCGTCCTTGTTGGTCTGGCGGCGGGTGTCGGTGCCCATCAGCTCCAGCTCGCCCAGCAGCGGCGACCAGAAGAAGTTCAGGTTGACCGTCGGCCCGAGCGCGAACTCCTCGATCACCGCGCCGCGCAAGCCCTCGCCGGTCACGATCCCCGCGTCGCACAACCGCTCGGCCGTGGCCCGGTACTCGTCCGCGCTGCGGACCAGGAAGAACGCGCGCTCGAACGAGACCGTGGCGTGCGGCGCCTTGACCATCACGAGACGGTCGATCTCCTCGGGCGAGCCGAGCTGCTTGGGGTAGCGGATGCCGGCCCGGTCCATCAGCGCGTACTGGTTGTCGGGCTCGTCGCGCTCCTCGGCCCGCAGCAGGCGCCGGTTGCCGAAGAACGGCACCGCCATCCGCTCCTCGATCTGGGCGTACGAATAGCGCTGGTGCAGGTACACCTCGAACGAGCGGTTGGGCACGAAGACGACGTTCTCGCGCCGCAGCCGCGCGACGATCTCCGGGTCGAGCACGTCGGCGAACTTGGCCACTTCGAGGGTGGCGTCGACGCAGCCGCGCGGCGGGCCGTCGAAGCGGCGCGCGTAGTGCGTGTCGTAGGTGCGGTTGCGCCCGCGCTCGGTGACGATCAGGTTGCGCAGCCCGTGCAGGCGCGCGCCCGAGGCGACCTCGAGCGCGGAGTGGCTCCCGATCGAGCACAGGGTGAGGGCGCTCGCGTCGTACGACGCGAGCGTTCCGGCCAGATCGAACGGCGGCATCCCGGACGGTTACGAGGTGAGAAAGGCGCGGGCCTCGGTCGAGCTCGGGGTAGCCGACGAGCAGCATCCGGCGGACGAGCTGCTGCTGCTGCTTGGCCTCGGGCGTGTCCTCGCGCTCCAGGGTGTCGTAGGCGCGCTTGTAGAGCCGCGGCAGCTCGTAGTCGCGCGGGTACTGGTGCTGCCAGTCGTCGAGCGAGTCGACCACCCAGACCGTCTCCTGGGTCATCCGACCGCCCCAGCCCGCGTCGAGGTACTTGCCGATCCGGGCCAGCTCGTTGCGCACCCCGATCGGCGAAAGCTTGGTGTGGCCGAAGTACTCGTCGGCCGGCGCGGTGATGACCAGGTAGGCGTTGTGCGAGACGACCCGGCCGATCACGGCCAGCCCGTGGGTCGAGGCGCGGTGCGAGGCGACCACCCGGGCGGCCTCGCGCTCGGCGTCGCTGTAGCCGGGGCCGGCGTTGCGGGCCGCGTCGACGATCGGGAACAGCACCCGGCCCAGGTCCTGCGGAACCGAGCCGATCGGGAAGGTCGCCTGCGCGGCGCGCCCGATCGCCAGCGCCCGCCAGGCCGGGTCGTGGGTCAGGTTGTAGGCCCGCAGATCGGCGTCGACCTGGCCCAGCAGCGCCTGCACGTCGCCCGGATAGGCTTGCACCAGCGCGGTGGCGTCGGCGTCGGCGTCGCGCGCCAGCTTGCCGTTGTCGGCGTCCTCGGCGTCGAGCTTTGCCAGCACCGCCTTGGCGGCCGGGCCGCGCTGCGGGTCGTCGGCATAGGCTTGGGCGGCCGTGCGGACGTACCACTCGGCCGCGTCGTTGCTGATCAGCGGGTCGTAGTTGAGCTGCGCCGCGAGATCGACCGCGATGCCCTTGATCTGGGCGTTCTGCGGGTCGTCGCGCAGCTTGAGCTCGTAGGCCCGGCCGGCGTCGAGCACGGTCGAGAAGTAGTCGAGCTGGTCGGCCAGGTGCCAGCCGGCGGCCGCGCCCTTGTCGTACGCGGCCTTCATCTGGCGGTAGAGCTGAGCCGGATCGACCTCCAGCGCCGCCCGAGCGGGCAGCGGTGGGCAGGATCAGGACCAGCGCCGCCGCCAGCGCGGCGAGGAGCTTACGAGCCAGCGATCGTGTTGTCGTCGAGAACCGCGTCGAGCGAGTTGGAGAGCAGAGCATGCTTGATTTCCCGGGCGATACGGCGGCCGGTGGACATCGGCTCGCTGTAGTTCAGGTACGAGTACGGTGACCCGTCGATGAAGGGGTTCGTACCCGCGACGATCCGCGCCGAGATCTCCATGACGTAGAAATTGGTGTCCGGCGTGATGATCGTCTCGATACAGAACGCACCGAACAGCCCTTTGGGTCCACAGATCTCCTGCGAGACGCGAACCACGTCCTCGCCCATCCGGAAGGCCTCGGCCAGCAGCGACTCGCGCAGCACCAGCGGCGAGTTGCCGACCACCACGTACGAGGGGTCGATGTCCATCCCGGCCTGGGCCGAGGACGGGATGCGGCCGAGCGAGTCGACGTTGGTCTCGTAGCGGCGGTCCATCGACATGATCTCGAGCTTGCCGGTCAGCGGCGAGTAGAAGTAGTGGATGTAGGCCGGCACGCCGATCACGTACTCTTGCAGGATGTAGTTCTGGCGGGCCAGCAGCGAGGCGCGCTCCTCGAAGTCGTGCGCGTCGCGCACGAACATGTAGCCCTTGCCGCCCTGCGCCCCGTAGAGCTTGACGATCACCGGCCGGTCGATCTCCGCCCCGGTGCGGAACTGGCGCGGCAGGCGCAGGTTGGCCCGGGTCAGCCACTGGCGCTGCAGCTCGCGGCTGGCCTCCCAGTCGAGCACGGCCTTGTTGCCGAAGTACGGGATCGTCATCTTCTTGTGGTCTTCGAGCGACAGGTAGGCCACGAACGAGCCGTGCGGGACGATGATGATCTTGCGCTGCTCGAGCTCGGGCACCAGCGACATGAAGTCGCTGTACTTGTCGATCGTGATCACCTCGTCGACGAAGGCGTACGAGCGGTACAGCCGCTCGGTCTCGCGGTTCGCGATCGCGAGCGTGTTGAAGCCCTCGTCGCGCGCGCCCTTGAGGATCTGCAGCGCGGAGTGCGAGCCCAGCGTCGCGATGGTGTACAGCGCCGCCGACCCCGTCGCGCCGGTCCTGGAGCTGGAGCCCGTGTTCGATCGTCATGGTCATCTCTGTATCGCCACCTGGAATGCGGGGTTGCAAAGGAATGTTTCGACCGCTCGCTCGCGCACGGCCTGCGGTACGTCGTGGCCGGACTCGTCGAGCAGCCGCCACGCGGTGCGGCGGCGGATCGCCCGCACGCCGCGGATCGGGCGGCCGGCCACGAGGGTCGCCGGAGCTTCGTCGCGCGCGGCGATCCACACCTCGCCCGGTTCGGGCTCGGCCGCGGTGCGCTCCATCAAACGGTGCTTGTTGGGGTTGTGGATGGTCTCGATGGATGCCACCGTCGCGCTGAGGTCGCCCGCCGCCGCGTCGTCGACCTCGAAGACCCAGACGTCGGCCCGGCGGACGCCGGCGACCGGCAGCCCCAGCCGGCCCAGGGTCTCGAACGCGGTGAAGGCCTCGTTGTCGGGGATCGTCAGCGAGACGGCGTAGGTGCGGGTGCTCATACGCGCGCCTCGGCCGCGCCGCGCACGGCGCGCGCGAAGAACTCGAAGAAGCGGATGCCGCCCGAGGGGGCGAGCATGCGGGCGCGGTCGCGCGAAGCGTCGAGGTGCTGGTAGGTCCAGGCGTCGCGCTCGGGGTGCGGCATGATGGCCAGCACGTTGCCGGCCTGGTTCACCAGCGCCGGCGGCGCCGAGCGCGGACGCCGTTGGGAGCGGGGACCGGCTTGCCGGCGCGGTCGGCGTAGACGAAGGCGAGGTGGCCGCCGGTCCGCATGCGCTCCAGCTCGTCGGCAGGGGCGACCAGCCGGCCGTCGCCGTGCGAGGCCCAGGCCGGGATCAGCGCGCCGGGCTCGATCCCGGCCAGGATCGGCACCCGCTCGGGCGCGACCGCCAGCTTGACGTGGACGTGGACCGATTGGAACCGCCCGCTCGCGTTGGGCGCGAAGGCCGCGGTCGGCCGGCGCAGCGGGCCGGTGCCGGGGACGAGCCCGGCCTCGGCCAGGATCTGGGCCCCGTTGCAGATGCCCAGCACGAACTTGCCGGCCCGCGCGGCCTCGATCACCGGGTCCATCAGCGCGTCGTGCGCGGCGACCGCGCCGGCCCGCACGCGGTCCTCGTGCGCGAAGCCGCCCGGCAGCACGAACGCGTCGAACTCCGCCAGCGCCTCCGGCCGGCTCCAGTGCACCAGCGCCCCGGCCAGCCCCACGGCGCGCAGCGCGCGCAGCGTCTCGTTCTCGCTGTTGGTCCCCGGGAAAACGAGCACCGCCACGCGTGGGCCGGCGCCGTTGCGTGCGCTCATGATGCGGCGCTTCCGTAGAAATCGCGCAGCGGGGCTTCCCACGCTTCGGCCAGCTCGGCGAGCGAGATCGTCGCGGTGAGCTTGCCGGTGCGTTCGGAGTGCAGCGCGAGGCGCGGTTCCGCGGTGGTCACGATCGAGCCGTAGCCCAGCTCCACGCCGTGCTCCTGCGCGAGCGCGTCGAGCGCGTCGATCTCGCCGCCGACCTCCAGCACGAAGCCGGGCTCCTCGCTGAAGTTCCAGACCACCTCGGGCGAGGTCGCGCCGATCGCATCGTCCTCTTCGATCGCGAGGCCGAGCGGGGTGCCGTTGGCCCGGGCGGCGAGCGCCATCTCGGCGAGCGCGACCAGGAAGCCGCCGTCGCTCACGTCGCGCGCCGCCAGCACCATGCCGCGCGCGATCGCTTCGCGCACGAACGCGCACGCGCGCAGGAACCAGGCGTAGTCGACCGCGGGCAGCGCGTTCGAGGCGATGCCGAGCTGCTCGGCGATCACCGAGCCGCCCAGCGCGATGGCGTCGACGGGCGGCGCGACGAACGCGATCGGCGAGCCGGCGCGCTTGAGCGCCATCGTCACCGTGTTCGCGACGTCGGCGAGGGTGCCGACGCAGGCCACGATCGGCGAGGGTGCGACGTGGTTGCCCGACGACGAGCGATTGTAGAGCGAGACGTTGCCCGAGACGAACGGCACGCCCAGCGCGCCCGCCGCTTCCGCGAGGCCGTCGACCGCCGCGACGAACGCGCCCATGTGCTCGGGCACGGTCGGGTCGCCGAAGTTCAGGCAGTCGGTCAGCCCGGCCGGCGTCGCGCCGACCGCGGTGACGTTGGCGATCGCTTCGACCACCGCCAGCTCGGCGGCGCGGCGCGGGTCGATCTTGCCGTAGCGCGGGTTGCCGCCCAGCCCCAGCGCCATCGCGAGCGGCGCGCCGGGCACCGGCACCAGCACGCCCGCGTCGGCGTAGCCGGGCGGGATCGCGGTGCAGCCGCGCACGACCCCGTCGTAGCGGCGGTAGATCGAGGCGCGCGAGCAGACGTCGCGGTGGGCGAGCACCTTGCGCAGCCGCTCGAACAGCGTGCCCGGGTGCTTGCGCACGCCGGCTTCGATCGCGCGCTCGCGCGCGGCGACGGGTTCCGGCCTGCACCGCCGGCAGCGTGTACGGGCGCGAGTAGCGCACGCCGCCGGTCAGGAAGTCGAGGTCGACGTCCATCACCGTCTCGCCGCGATGGCGCGCGACGTAGCGCCCGCTGTCGGTCACCTTGCCGATCACCGCCGCGCAGGCGCCGCGCGCGACGCGCGGGAGCGTGTAGACGTCGTTGTAGAGCGCGAGCAGCGCCGGCGTGAACGACGGCGGCACGATCCAGCACAGCCGCTCCTGCGTCTCGCCGATCGCGATCACCTCGGGCGGCAGATCCGGCTGGCCGGTGACGACCAGGTCGAGATCGACCTCCGCGCCCATGCCGCCCGCCGCGCACAGCTCCGCGCTGCAGCCGGCCAGGCCGCCCGCGCCGAGGTCCTTGAAGCCGACCTCCAGCCCGCGCGCGCGCAGTTCCGCGAAGACCGCGTACGACGCGCGCATGACGACGTTCTTGAGGAACGGGTCGGGAACTTGGACCGCGCCCTTGTTCTGCTCCGCATCCTCCTCGTCGAGGGTGACCGACGAGAACGACGCGCCGCCGAAGCCGCTGCGGTCGGTGGCCTTGCCGACGAGCACGATGTCCCAGCCGGCGCTGCCCCGCGGCGCGCGGCTGTGGATGATGTCCTTCTCCTTCACCACCCCGAGCGCGACGACGTTGACCAGCACGTTGTCGTCGAACGACTCGTCGACGAACACGTCGCCGCCGACGTTGGGCACGCCGATCGCGTTGCCGTACGCGGCGATGCCGTCGACGACGCTCTGCGCGACGTAGCGGCAGTGCTCGTTCTCGAGCCGCCCGAAGCGCAGCGGGTCGGCCACGCCGATCACCTCGGCGCCCATGCACAGCACGTCGCGCACGATCCCGCCGATCCCGGTCGCCGCGCCCTCGAACGGCACGACCTGCGAGGGGTGGTTGTGCGACTCGTGCGCGACCACGATGCCGTAGGTCTCGCCCTCGTGCTCGCCCAGCCGCACGATGCCGGCGTCCTCGCCGACCCCGAGCAGCACCGTGGGGCCCTCGCGTCGGCAGCTTCTTGAGGTGCTCGCGCGACGATTTGTAGGAGCAATGCTCGCTCCACTGCGCGTCGAACGCGAACACTTCCGTCGTGCTCGGCACCCGGCCGAGGTGTTCGGCGATGCGCCGCAGCTCGTCGTCCGACAAACTCGACGCCCAGCCGCCGTCCCAGCTCCGCCGCATAGCCTCAGCGGCCGCACGTCCGTCGTCACGGGTCGAGCCACGCAAAGCGCTCAGGCACGCGCGATCCCGGGGCCAGGGCGGCGGCTGCGGGCGCGTTGAGCTGGGCGTCGGCGCGCAATACCGCGCTGCGGCCGTTGGCCTGCATGAGCAGCACCCGCCCGAACACGACCGTGTCCTCCAGCGCGAAGGCTTTGGCGCAGTCAGGTCGCGATCTCGTCGGCGCGCGGGTTGGCGGCGTCGACCGCGACCACCGGGTTGGCCGTCGCGTTGTCGACGATGCCGGCAGCGCGCTTTCGCGCCGCCGATCGGCACCAGCACCAGCCGCGCGAAGGTCGCCTCGAGCTGCGCCACGAGCTGCAGCACGTAGCCCGGCGTGCGCGCGACCGAAACGACGTGGCGCAGCACCGGCAGACCGAACGCGCCCAGCGCGCGCCCGACGACGTCCGCCGCGGCCACGTTCTCCGGCCCGTCGGCGAGCAGCGCGACCATCCCGGGCAGCATCTGCGGAAACGTGCCGACCACGTCGGCGACCGTTTCGTAGTTGGCCGCGCACCCGCTCGAGATCGTCCGGCGTGACCGTGTCGAGGTTGCGGTAGAGCTGCTTGTCGAGCATGAGGTCTTCGCGCCCCTGCGGCCAGACCCGCCACGAGTCGTTGTCGATCACGTCGGCGATGACCAGCTCGCCCTTGCCTTCACCGCTGGCGAGGCGCCCGAACTCCAGCTTGAGGTCGACCAGCAGCGCGTCGCGGCGGCGCCAGGCATGGGCCAGGATCTCGTACGTGATCCGCGTCAGCTCCGACATGGTCGCGATCTCTTGCGCGTTCGCGATGCCGGCCGCGACGATCGCGTCGGGCTCGATCTGCGGGTCGTGGTTGGCGTCGTCCTTGATGAAGAACTCGATCATGCGCGGCACGAGCAGCGAGCCGCGCGCGATCCCCGGCCGGCGCCGCACCAGCGAGCCCGCCGCGACGCCGCGCACGACGACCTCGATCGGGATCATCTGCGCCCGCCGGACGAGCATCTCGTTGTCGTCGTCGTCCTCGCCGCCATTGAGATAGTGGGTCGGCAGCCCGCACAGGTTGAGCAGGCGGAACACGCGCGCGGTCGTCTGCGCCGCGATGCGGCCCTTGCCCTCGATCACGTCGCGCCGCTCGCCGTCGCGCGCGCTGATGTTGTCGAGCTGCTGCACGACCAGCACGTCGGGCTGACCCTCCAGCTCGTACAGCACCTTGGTCTTACCGCGGGCGATCTCGTGGCCTTTACGCATGCGTCTGTTCAATCCGTCTCCCGGATTCGTTGGGCGAGGCGGCGGGCGCGGGCGGGCGCGTCGCCGACGTGTTCGCTCGGGTCGAGCCACTCGCGCACTTCCGCCGGCTCGACGTGGCGCGTGATGCGCTCGTCGTCGGCGAGCAGCCGTCGCGAGCGGGTTCGTCTCGCCGCGCGCGAGCGCGTCGTAGGCCTGCATGGCGCTCTCGCGGATCGCCTCGTGCAGCTCCTGGCGGTCGCCGCCGCGCTTGGCCGCTTCCATCAGGACCGCCTCGGTGCCCGAGAACGGCCCGTAGACGCGCAGGTTCTCGGCGATGCGCCGCTCGTCGACCCGCAAGCCGCTGACGATCTTGGTCGCCAGCGACGAGGATCTCGTCGCTGCACAACAGCGCCTCGGGCAGCACCGTGCGACGGTTCGCGCTGTCGTCGAGCGTGCGCTCGAGCAGGTTCGTCGCGGCGTTCTGCCAGGCCACGTCGGCGTAGCCGGGCAGCAGCCGGGCGAGCGAGTCGATGCGCTCGGCCATCACCGGGTTGCGCTTGAACGGCATCGCGCTCGAACCGACTTGCTTGGCGCCGAACGGCTCGGCGATGTCGCCGAAGCCGGGACTGGCCAAGATGCGCACGTCGAAGGCGAACTTCGAGAGCGACGCGCCCAGGCCGGCGAGCGCCGAGAGCAGCAGGTAGTCGAGCTTGCGCGGATAGGTCTGTGTCGCGACGTCGCGCGCGCGCAGGTCGAAGCGGCCGAGCACGGCGTCCTCCTGCTGCTGCGGCGTGCAGCTCGGTGCCGTCGAGCAGGCGCGTGTACGACGCCGACGTACCGACCGCGCCGCGAATGCCCTTGGCGGTGAGCTGCTCGCGCGCGCGCAGCATGGTCGAGCGGTCGATCAGCAGGTCCTGGGCATAGATCG
Source organism: Vulcanimicrobiota bacterium (assembly GCA_963784655.1). Classification (GTDB taxonomy): domain Bacteria; phylum Vulcanimicrobiota; class Vulcanimicrobiia; order Vulcanimicrobiales; family Vulcanimicrobiaceae; genus Vulcanimicrobium. The sequence continues at coordinate 673,301 of CAWASO010000014.1, read as the reverse complement.
CGAGGCGGTAGCCGAGCGTGGTCGGTTCCGCCGGCTGGAGGTGCGTGTAGCCCATGCAGACGAGGTCGGCGTGGCGCTCGATGCGATCGACGAACGCGCGCAGCAGATCGTCCAGCGCGTTGAGGATGCCGTCCAGCGCGAGGCGCATGCGGAACGTCTCGACGTTGTCCTCGATGTCCATCGAGGTCGCGCCGAGGTGGAGCTTGCCCCCGCCGGCGGTCGCCTGCTGGGCGAAGACGCGGATCTCGGCCATCAGGTCGTGCCCGATCTCGCGCTCGATCGCCAGCGCCGCGGCAAGATCGATGTCCTCGGCGTGGGCGCGCAGATCGTCGAGCTCGGCCTGCGAGACGAGGCCGGCACGCTGCTGCGCCTCGGCCAGCGCGACCCAGACGGCCCGCCACAGCTTGCGCCGTTCGCGTTCGGAGAAGAGCTCGCGCAAGGCCGGGCGCCCGTAGCGCCACGAGAACGGCGAGGCGTACGTGGTGTCGTTCATGCGTGTACGACCCGACGGTTTCGCGCCGCACGCCGGTCCGGCCTCGACGAGAAAGGTCTGAGCAGGCCGGCATAGCGGGCCCGCGGCGCGGGCACTCCCCAAGGCGAGGAGGCTCTTCCCATGCGCGGTGCTCGCGGCTTTTCCCTGATCGAACTGACGATCGCCATCGGCCTGATCGCGCTGCTCGCCGCGACCGGCGCCGGCTTGACCCTGGCCAACCGCTCGCTCGCGGTCGCCGCGGCAGCGAGCGAGTTCGACCAGCTCCTCGACAGCGCCCGAACGATGGCTCGCGAGCTCGGCGGCGGCCGGCTCAGTCTTCGCCGCCGACGGCGACGGCACGATCGTCGACCTTCGCCGCCACGAATCCGCGACGGCACCCTCGTCCCACCACGCTACCGGCGCTGCACACCCATGCCCACATCGCCGAACAAGACAGCCTCGGAAATCCGGCCTTCGCGCTGGTGCTCCACGCCGACGGCCGCCTCGGCGGCATCCCGAACGCCGCCTCGAGCGAAGTCGGCTGCCCCGCGAGCGGCCGCTATCACCTCCGCATCACCGCCGCCGGCGGCTCGGCAGACCGCTTCCTCCCCTGCCGGACGGTTCTCGCCGCGGGCGGGCCGCTCGCATATACGGTCTGGCCACCGGCAACCAGCGCGCCGTCCCCGGTGGCTCATGCGCCGGCCCCTGCACGCCGCCGCCGCTACCGACCGCATCGTCACCCGCGCTCACCTGCCCGAGCGGGACCGACCCGGTCGGAACATACGTGCGTACCGGTGCCGCCGCCAACGCCGATCCCTACACCGAGACCAATCCCTACACCTACGCCAACCGCAATCGTAACGACTCCAACACCGGCGCCGACGCCACAGGCGACCCCGACCGCCCAACCCACGCCGATAGCGGCAACTTGCGATCTCGTCCAAAGCGGTACATGCTATCGTCGCATCGCAGGGCCGACGATGGAGATGTTCGATAAGTCAGTTTCACCGTAATTATCGATGCGACTCGTCTGGCATAACATGCGAATGGATAAATGAAGTGGGCTTGGTGATCATCTCTGCTCATGAGCCTTATAACCAGCAACCTCCCGTTGCTCCCAATGATGTTGCGCATCGCTTGCTTTACGTGGTGGATGGTGTTGCTGGGACCTACAATAAATGCGCCACCTTTGACGAAATCGTAGATTACTACCCGCCTCCACCTAACGTTCCTTTATGGAATTCGGTCGGCATTGAATCAAGTGCGGGAAATTTACTGAACATCGGATTGTCGCCTGGTTTCGGCCAACCAGATCTATATGCTTTTCGAAATCAAATCGTACGGAGCCATTTCCGTTTGGCGGAGTTTATGCACAATTCACCCAAGATGCTACTCAATATTCCAACACTATCAATCAATTCAATTCAGCGGTTCAGACACCATCTTATGGCCACTCTATCGCTTCGGAGTACTGGGACCCAGAAATTACTCAAGGAGAATATGTCACATATATCCCTGACTTCACAGACTGTGCGTCAGGTTATCCTGATGATCGTTACGTCGGGGATCAACTGTACGGAATCATAACTGCGGCGATTGTTGTCGAGACATATCAAGCGGTTCCGCAATAGTAATCAGAAAGGCCATGCTTAGGATAATGGCCTTTCTGATACTATCGTGGATTAGAATCCGTAACCGATCGTCGGCTCAAAGATCGAGATAACGTCTACACCAGTCGCATTTGTTGAGTCAATCGAGAAAACGTTCGCTACGTACACGTTTCCGGCGAGCGGTGTAACCGCAGGTTCTGTCGTCAACGGAGCCACGGTGCCACTCGACACCGGCTTGCCGGCATAGAACGACGCCGGTTGCGCGGGCAGCGACGCGGATCCCGGACGATCCGGCAGTGGTCACCGTCGCCGCCGGCTTAGATGGTACCGGGGCGTTGAGGCTGGTAAACAGGTTTGTCGCTGCGCCACCGGTCGGGATGTAGCCGAGGCCGACTTTGCCGAATGTGGGCGAAGCGTTGAAGCCCTGTGCCTCCGGAGCCGTCGGCGCATTAGCAAAAGACGCCCCGGGATAGTAATACAGGCCCAGCGTACTGCCCGAACGACCGCCCAGAACGAGGAAGTTGCGCGAATTAGCGGCAGGATTCAACGTCGTCGAAGCGACCGCCGCGCTGCCGAAGTACGGGCCCGGTGCCGTCGCGCACTCCGTTCCGGCGCCGGTCGTCGGCACGGTGTAGATCGCGATCGTGTGGGCGATGCCGGACGGGATCACCATCGGACTGACCGTGAAGCCCTTGTAGCCGATCTTCGTCGAGACGGTTCCGCCGACCGAAGCCTGGTCGATGCAGATGTCGACGGTGCCGATGTCGGGGAGCGCCGTGCACGAAGCGCAGGAGCGCGGAGCCGTTGGCGCCGCTCTGGAGCAGGCCGGTGTTGCCGCCGGCGCTGTTGGGCGGGCCGGAGAACGGCAGCGACGTCCCGCCGGGCCCGTTCGAGCAGGCGGACATCGACACGGCGAACGCGCCCAGCACGGCCAGACGGGCGAGAAGACTACGCATTCGTGAGGGACCTCTCCGAGAGCCGAAGGCGAACGACGACGCAGGTTCAGCCTTAGTGCTGACCCACGATCCGAGCGCGACGTTGGCCTCGCGCGCGGAGGAATCCTCTGGTTTTGGGGCAGGCGTCTCAGCGCGAGGAGGCAAGCCGGGTCGCGAGATCGGCGGTCAGCAGCTCGATCATCGCGCGCGGATCGTCGATCCGGCCGGTCACGACGGCCTCGAACCCGCGTACCGCGGCCTCGTAGCCGATGCGGGCTCGGCGCTCGCCGACCCGGCGCGCGATCGGGCGCAGGATGCGCTCGCGCCAGCGGTGGCGGGCCGGCAGGGCGCCGCCGCCGGGCCGGGCCAGCTCCCAGAGCAGCGCGAACTCGCCGGCCAAGGCGCTGGCCAGCGGCACGCCGGCGCCGCGCGGGTCGTTGGCGAACAGCTCGAAGGCGATCGCGAGCGCGTCGGCAGGCCGGCCCTCGACCACCGCGCTGGCGTACTGCCAGGCCTTGGGGTCCTCGACCGAGAGGCTCTCGCGCTCGAGGTCGGCGATCGTGATCGTCCCTCCGCCCAGGGCCAGCTTCTCGAGGTCGTTCTGGATCGCGCCGAGGTCGGCGTCGCCCTCGGAGAGGGTCGCGATCACCCGGGGCTGGGCCTTCGCACCTAGGCGGTCGAGCGTCTCGCGCACGAACCGCTCGCGCACGTCGGCGTTGGGCGTGGTGTCGATGCGGGTCGCCTTGCGGCCGGCCATCGCGCCGAACGGCTCGGGCTTGGTCTTCTTGTTGGGGGCGAAGAGGTCTTCGAGCACCAGCGTGTTGCCGGCCGGGACGCGCTCGGCGACCGCCCACAGGTCGCGCCGCGGCTGGGCCCGCATGCGGTGGCAGTTGCGCACGACGACGACCCGCCGCTCGGCCAGAAACGGCATCGCGTTGACCGCGTCGCCCACCGCGCGCCCGACCCCGTCGATCGTCGGGCCTTCGAAGACGTCGCAGTTGAGCGCGCGCATGTCGGGGGGCAGGAGCCGGTCGAGTACGGCATCGAGCGCGCGCTGGGCGAGGATCGCGTCCTCGCCCTCGATCACCACCAGGCCGTCGATCTTCGGTTGCTTGTCGAGGAAGTCGTAGAACTTCACGAGCGCGCGAGCGCGGCTAAGTTCGGTCGGGTCGCCGAGGTCGGGGATGGCGTCGGCGTAGGGCGGCGACAGGACGCCGTACTCGGTGATGAAGCCGGTCACCAGGCGGCCCGGCGTGACGTCGAAGGCCGGGTTGTAGACCGCGTCGTCGGCGGCGATCCGGACTTCGTCGGCGTTGCGCTCCTCGATCGGGATCTGCTCGCCGGATTCGATGGAGAAGTCGAACGTCGAGCGCGGCGCGGCGACGTAGAACGGGATGCCGTGGTACGCCGCGGCGATCGCGACGCCGTAGGTGCCGATCTTGTTGGCGGTGTCGCCGTTGCGCGCGATGCGGTCCGCGCCGACGACGACCGCGTGCACCGCGTGCCGCTGCATCGTGATCGCGGCGGCGCTGTCGACGATCAGGGTCGACGGCACGCCGCCCTCGCGCAGCTCGAACATCGTCAGGCGCGCGCCCTGCAAGAGCGGGCGCGTCTCGTCGACGTACACGTGCAGGTTCTTGCCGGCCCGGTGCGCGGCGATGAAGCAGCCCAGCGCCGTGCCGTCGCCGCCGGTCGCGATCGGGCCGGTGTTGCAGTGCGTCAGCACGTTGCCGCTGGCCGGAAAGAGTTCGATCGCGGCCTCGCCGATGCGGCGGTCGACGTCGCGCTGCTCCTCGTGGATCGCGCGCGCCTCCGCGAGCTCGCCGCCGGGCGCGGCGTTGAGCACGCGGTCGACCGCCCAGGCGAGGTTGACCGCGGTCGGGCGGGCGGCCCGGATGCGCGCGGCGGCGGCGGCGTACGCCGCGCGGTCCTCGGCATGACAGCCGGGCCGCGAGCGCGACGCCGTACGCGCCGAAGATGCCGATCGCCGGCGCGCCGCGCACGGCCAGCGTCGCGATCGCCGTGACGACGGTGTCGATACTAGTCGCACGCTCGCGCACCACGGCCCGCGGCAGCGCGCGCTGATCGAGATAGCCGACGGCGTCGCCGTCGTACCAGACGGAATCCATGCGGGCCGCTTCGGCGAGGGCCGGAGGTTGCCCGCTACGCCCGCCGGTCAGCGTGACCGCGGTCGCACCCGGCGGCCGTGCGCCTAGCGGAAACCCACCCGCGTCGTCGGGCGCTTGGGCTCGATCAGCGCGACGGTCGCGCAGGCGACGGCGGCCTCGTAGCCCTTGTCGCCGCGGGCGGGGTCGGCGCGCTCCTCGGCTTGGGCGCGGTTCTCGGTGGTCAGGACGCCGAAGCCGATCGGGGTCGAGGTCGCGAGCTGCACGTCCATGATGCCGCGCGCGCACTCCCCCGCGACGAAGTCGAAGTGCGGCGTGTCGCCGCGGATCACGATCCCCAGCGCGACCACGCCGTCGACCTTGCCCCCGGCGATCAGCCGCCGCGCGGCCAGCGGCAGCTCGAAGCAGCCGGGGACGCGCACGGTGTCGATCGCGTCCTCGTCGACGCCGCAGTCGCGCAGGCCGCGCCGCGCGCCGTCCTCGAGCTGCGCGGCCAGGTCGGCGTAGAAGTCCGCCACGACGATCGTGAAGCGCTTGCCGCTCGCGTCGGGCAGCGGCGCGCCGCTCTTCTCGCTCTTCACGCTACACCTCCACCGGGTTGGGGGCGCCGAACATGTGGCCCATCTTGTCGCGTTTGGTCTCCATGTAGTGCGCGTTGTAGCGCGTCGGTGCGATGTGGAGCGGCACGCGCTCGGCGATCGTCAGCCCGAAGCCTTCCAGCCCCGCGATCTTGCGCGGGTTGTTGGTGAGCAGGCGCATCGACTTGATGCCCAGGTCGGCCAGGATCTGCGAGCCGATGCCGTAGTCGCGCTTGTCGACCGGCAAGCCCAGCGCGACGTTGGCCTCGACCGTGTCGGCGCCGGCGTCCTGCAGCGCGTAGGCGCGCAGCTTGTTGGCCAGGCCGATGCCCCGCCCTTCCTGGTGCAGGTAGAGAAACACGCCGCGGCCTTCGTGCGCGATCGCGGCCAGCGCCGCGTCGCGCTGCGGGCCGCAGTCGCAGCGCAGCGAGTGCAGCGCGTCGCCGGTCAGGCACTCGCTGTGCACGCGCACGAGGATGTTCTGGCCGTCGCCGATGTCGCCCATCACCAGCGCGACGTGCGCGATCTTGTCGGGGCGCGACTCGTACGCGACCCCGCGGAACTCGCCGTACGAGGTCGGCAGCGCGAACTCGGTGATCTTCTCGACCAGCTTCTCGTGGCGCAGCCGATAGGCGATCAAGTCCTTGACCGTGACCATCTTGAGCTCGTGCTTCTCGCAGAACTCCTTGAGGCCGTCGCGGCGCATCATCGTCCCGTCGTCGGCCATGATCTCGCAGATCACGCCGGCCGGGTACAGCCCCGCCATGCGGGCGAGGTCGACCGAGGCCTCGGTCTGGCCGGCCCGCACCAGCACGCCGCCCTCGCGGGCGCGCAGCGGAAAGGTGTGCCCAGGGCGCAGAAAGTCGGCCGGACCGGCGGACGGGATCGACCAGGCGCAGGATGGTGTTGGACCGGTCGTGGGCCGAGATTCCCGTCGTCACCCGGCCGCGCGCCTCGACCGAGACCGAGAACGCGGTCCCCAGCGGGGTCGTGTTGTCGCTCACCATGTCGGGGATGTGCAGCTCGTCCAGCCGCTCGGAGGGGAGCGGGACGCAGATCAGGCCGCCGCCCTCCTTGCGCATGAAGTTGACCGCGTCGGGGGTGACCTTCTCGGCCGCCATCACGAGGTCGCCCTCGTTCTCGCGGTCCTCGTCGTCCATGACGACGACCATCTTGCCCGCGCGGATGTCGGCAACCGCCGACTCGATCGAATCCATCGTACTCCGTTCCGTAGCCAGCCGCTGCCCGAGCCCGGGCAGCAGCCGAGGCGAGCATTCGAACGGTCCGGTACGACGGCTCGCGGCGCCCGCTGCGCAGCAGCGAGATCGCGGCCTCCGTCAGTCCCGAGCGCTGCGCGAGCTGGGAGGCCGACATCCCGGCCTGGGCCATGGCCGCCCGCAGCTCGTCCGAAAAATGCTCCACGGCCGGTTAGACCGTCCTTAACGGCTGTAAAGTTTCTCCGGAGGGGCCGCGCTACAAACCGGCAAGCGAGCTGCCGAAGATTGGTCCATGAGTCTCTTGCGCCGCGGCGTCGTACTGGCCGCATGTTCCGCGTTGTTCGTGCTACCGGCTTGCGGCGGCGGCGGGGGCGGCGGCGGAACCAACCCCGGCCCGCCGCCCGTCGGAGCGACCCCGACCCCGGCACCGATCGCGACCCCGCTGCCGACGCCCACCCCGGTGCCGCAGCAGCAGACCTCCAGCGTGACCGCCGCGGCGGGCCAGCCCGCTGCGGCAACGTTCCCGGCCGTTGCAACCGGCCTGTCGGGCGGGGTCTCCGTTCCGGCGGCGGCCGCCGGAGCGGGCACGGCGATCGCGGTGGCGCTGAACGCGGTCTTGCCGGCCGGCGCGCCGCAGCTCAGCGCGCTCAAGAAGCGCCCGGCGGCGATCGGGGCGAGCGGTATCGCGGGGTTGGGGTACGTCAGCTTGACCCCCGCCGCGAACGTCGCCTTCGGCACGACGCCGAGCTTCACGTTCGCCTTCCCGGCCGCCGGGCCGGGCATGCTGACGATCGCGGCGCCGACCCCGGCCTACATCGCCGCCTACGATCCGACCAACCCGGCCGCGGGCTGGCAGCCGATCCTCGGCCCGCAGACCGTGGGCGGGGGCGCCGTCTCGGTGACGTTCGGCGGCGTCCCGAGCGCGACCAGCTTGGCCGCCGGCAAGACGTACGTCTACGCGCTCTTCACCGCCGCCGGCGCGGTCACGATTCCGACCCCGACCCCGACCCGAGCCCGGCCCCGGTCGTCACGGCCACCCCCGCCGCCACGCCGACCCCGGTCGGCTCGCACGCGCCGAGCGCGGCCCCGTCGGCCACGCCGACCGCGGTCGCCTCGGCCCAGGCCGCCCTGCCGCTGACCGGCGCCATGCCGGCGCTGGGCAACGGCTTCGGCGGCCTCACCGCGAGCGGCTCGAACGGGGCGACGATCGTCGCCGCCGGCACGGGCCTGCTGGCCTCGACCGACGGCCCGGTCCAGACCCAAGCCAGCCTGACCCTGACCGTCAACGGCAAGACCGGGGCGGCCGTGCGGCGCGGCGTGCGCGGCGGCGCCCCGGCGGCGCAGCTCTCGGTCGACGCGCCGACGGCGCTGCAGCACCGGGTCGTGCGCGACCTGCTGCGCGGCGCGAGCCGCGGCAAAGCCGTCCAGGGCGCCGTCCGCCGGACCCGCTCGCTCCCGAGCACGGTCGGCGCGACCGCCGGCCTGTGGGCGCAGAACAGCGCGATCGGCTCCAGCTCCGGCGGCCACTACACGCAGGTCCCGGCCACGCTGGCGGCCGTCACCGCGCACGCCTACGTCTGGATCGACTCCAGCCTGTTCGACACCGGTGAGGTGGACACGAACGCGGCCCAGCAGATCGGAACCGACTTCGAGAACGCCTGGGCGTCCGACACGCAGCACTTCGGGACCGACGTCTACGCCGGGCTGCCGGTCGAGTCCGATCAGGCCTCGTACTGCAATTCCAGCGGCGTGCGGACCGGCAGCGGCAACGCGATCGTCGCCAGCGACGCGCGCACGGTGGTGTTCGTGGTGAACCCGAGCTCGCTGGGCGGCGGCGTCGGGGGCTACTTCGACCCGGCCAACTTCCTGGCCGACGCCGAGCTGCAGTGCAGCGCCAAGGCGCGCGCGGCGGGCATCCACTCCAACGAAGCGCCGATGATCTACCTGGGCTGGTTCGAGCAGCGCGACAACAAGGTCTACGAGCTGCAGGAAGATCTCGTCCGCGGCACCGCGCACGAGTTCCAGCACCTGATCAACTTCGTGAACCACGCGCTGCGCAACGACGAGCCCAGCGCCGACGAGGACGCCTTCATCAACGAAGGGCTCTCGATGCTGGCCCAGGACCTCGCCGTGCCGCACATGTTCTCGGGCGTCGACCACGACAGCCTCGACGCGGTGCGCCACGCGAACCTCTGGCTGGCGTCGCCGCAGAGCTACAGCCTGACCGGCTTCAGCGGCATCGATCCGGGCCAGAGCGCGCCCGCGTACAACTGCTCGGGCTGCTACGGCGGATCGTATCTCTTCCAGCGCTACCTCTACGACCGGCTCGGCGGCGACGCGTACCTGCACCAGGTCGAGGCCGGGACACAGACCGGGCTCGATCACGTCGCGGCGATCGCCGGCGTGTCGGACCAGCAGCTCGCTGAGCGACTTCGGCCTCGCGCTGGCCGTGCGCGCCACGGGCGGGCCCGCGGGCACGGGCGCCTACGCCTTCCCGGCGTTCGCGTTCGGCGCGTCCCTCCCGACGCAGTTCGGCGGAACGATCCCGGTGCCGCTGCTCGGCGTGGCCGACCCGGCCGGCCCGGTCGGCGGCACGTACACCGGCCCGTACGACGGCGGCTACGCCTTCCTGTCGGTTCCCGGCGCCGGCGCGGCGGTCTCCGTCCTGGACACCACCAGCAGCGTCGGCCTGACCGCAGGCATCGCGCAGCACTAGGCGCGGCGCGGGGCATCCACGCAACTCCAGCCGGCGCTCCAGCCTAGAGCCTCTAGCCCGATCGCTGGGCGCATCGCCCCGAGCCGCTCGCGCGCACCGCGATCGGCTTGGGGCTTTTCTATGTCGTGTTGACTTATCGCGATATATCGAATAGTATCGCGACATGATGAAGCACCTGCTCCGCCACGGCCTCCACGGCCACGGCGAACACCACCACCGGCACGATCACCCCGGCGGCCCGCGGGCCTTCATGCGCGGCGGCTTCGGCCGCGGCTGGGGCGGCCGCACGCGCCGCGGCGACATGAAGTTCCTGGTCCTCGAGACGCTGGCCGACGGCCCCCGCCACGGCTACGAGCTGATCGGCGCGATCGAGCAGCGGCGCGGTTTCCGGCCCAGCCCGGGCTCGATCTACCCGACCCTGCAGATGCTCGAGGACGGCGGCTTCGTGACCTCGGCCGAGGTCGACGGCAAGCGCGTCTACACGATCAGCGACAGCGGCCGCGCGCTGCTCGCGAACCGCGCCCTGGACGCCGACGACGACGAAGGCCCCGACGCCCACCACCGCCTCAAGGAGTCGGCGATGAAGCTCGGCGCGGCGGTCATGGGCGCGCGCGGCAGCGACGAGCCGACGCTCGACCGCATCCGCGCGATCCTCGACCGCGCGCGGCGCGAGGTCTACGCGATCCTCGCCTCCGACGAGACCTAGCCGGCGCTCAGCCGCGCTCGCAGCGGTTCAGGGATGCGTGCCGGGCGCAGCGTCGTGCGGTCGACCGCGGCGATGACGAGCGTCCCGTCGACCAGACGCGTGCCGTCGGCGCGGTCGACCGGGAACGCGAACGTCAGCGACGCGCCGCCCAGCTTCGTCAGCTCCGCGCGGCAGACCACCTCGTCGTCGAGCCGGGCCGGGGCGCGGTAGTCGCAGGCCAAGTGCGCGCGCGCGAACCACACGCCGTGCTCGCTCGCGAGCGCGTCGTACGTGAACCCGAGCGCGCGGAAGAACTCCGCCTCGGCCGCTTCCATGAAGCGCAGGTAGCGCCCGAAGTACACCACGCCCATCAAGTCCAGATCGCTCCAGCGCACGCGCTCGCGCACCGCGGGCCCGGCGATCAGCACACGGTCACGATCCAGGCGAGTCCCGGTGCCTGACGGGGGCGACTAGATCTCGAACGCCCACGCCACTTCGTCGGCGGTCGGGCCGTTCTGCTGCTGCTGGTTCTGCGCGGCGTACGCGGCGATCGCGCCTTGCGCGTAGCGGGCGACCGGGTCGGCCTCGAGGTTGACCCGGTCGCCGGCGCGCTTGACGCCGAGCGTGGTGCGGCGGGCGGTCTCGGGGATCAGCGCGATGGTGAAGCGGTCCGGCGCGGCCGAGGCGACGGTCAGGCTGACGCCGTCGACCGCGACGTAGCCCTTCTCGACGATGAGCGGCGCCAGCGCGGGCGGCAGCGCGACGTGCAGCCGGAAGCCCTGGCCCTCGGGCTCCTTGGCCAGGATCTCGGCGTTCGCGTCGACGTGGCCGTAGACCAGATGGCCGCCCAGCCGGTCGCCCAGCCGCAGGCTCAGCTCGAGGTTGAGCCCGTCGCCCGCGCGCAGCGTGTCGAAGCCGGTGCGGTGGACGGTCTCGGGCACGACGTCGAAGCGCATGGTGCGCGCGTCGAACGCCGACCACGGTCAGGCAGACGCCGTTGACCGCGACCGAGTCGCCCAGCGCGACGCCGTCGGCGATGGCCCCGGGCGCCTCGACGGTCAGCGTCACGCCGCGCCGGGCGTCGCCCTCGAGCGCCGCGACGCGGCCGTCGTGCACGATCAGGCCGGAGAACATACGGTCAGGTCCGCCGAGAGGAGTACATCGTCGCCCAGCCGTTCGATGCGGTCGAAGCGCCATCCGTTCGCGCCGGTCAGATCGGCCCCGGCCAGCACCGGAACCGCGCCCTCCGCGCGCAGGAAGCGCGGGGCGACCAGCCAGACCGCGCGCTGCACCAGGCCGCGGGCGAGCAGCCGGCCGGCCAGCGTCGGACCGCCCTCGCACAGCACGGTCGCGATCCCGCGCTCGCGCAGCGCGACCAGCCCCGCCGCGAGGTCGAGCTCGCGCGCGTCCTCGGCCCCGACGTAGACCACCTCGGCCCGCTCTTCGAGCCCGGCGAACTTCGCGCGTGCGCCGGCCGGCGCGAGCAGGATCGTGCGCGCGGTAGGCGTCCGGCGGGGCGTCCGCGGGCGGCACGAGGACGCGGCTGGCGGGCGGGATCGCGTCCGTCTCGCACACGACGACCCGCGCGTACGGCTTGCGCCGGGTGACGTGCGGCCGCACGGTGAGCAGCGGGTCGTCGACTCGGATCGTGCCCGCGCCGACCATCACCGCGTCGTGCTCCGCGCGCAGCTCGCGCACGCGCTCGCGCGCCTCGGCGCCGGTCAGCCACTGCTGCGCACCCGGCCGCGATGCGACGTAGCCGTCGAGCGACATCGCCATCTTGAGCGTGACGTACGGCCGGTCGTGCGCGATCGTCCAGCCGAAGCGCTCGATCAGCGCGCGCGCGCGCGGGTCGTCGGCGACGTCGACCGCGATGCCGTGCGCGCGCAAGCGGCGCACGCCGCCTTCGGCCGTCTTCGGGTTGGGGTCGAGCGCGCCGATCACGACCCGCGCGACGCCGGCCTCGATCAGCGCGCAGGCTGCAGGGCGGCGTGCGGCCGTGGTGGTCGCACGGTTCGAGCGAGACGTACGCCGTCGCGCCGCGCGGGTCGTTCCCGCGGGCGCGCGCGTCGCGCAATGCTTCGACCTCGGCGTGCGGCTCGCCGCGGCGGTGGTGCCAGCCTTCGCCCAGCGTGACGCCGTCGCGCACCAGCACGCAGCCGACCGACGGATTGGGCATCGCGTCCGCGACGGCGCGCGCGGCGAGCTCGCACGCGCGCGCCAGGTACGTCGCGTCGTCGGTTACGGCGTGACCTCGACGCCCTTCCAGAAGGCGACGTATCCCTCGATGTTCTTCGCCTTGTCGCTGGCCTGCGGGTAGTACCAGGCCGCGTCCTTGTTCTGCGCGCCGTTCACCTCGACGGTGTAGTAGCTCGCGGTGCCCTTCCACGGACAGACCGAGTGGGTGTCCGAGGGCTTGAAGTACTGCTTCTGCACGGCGTCGGGCGGGAAGTACTGGTTCCCCTCGACGACTTCGGTGCGGTCGCTCTCGGCCAGCACGGTACCGTTCCAAATCGCTTTCATCACCGTCTCCGACCCGCCCCGGACGCGCGGGGTTCCGGGCCGCCCCGGGGGCGATCGTCCAGCGCCCGGGCAACGACGACGATTCGGCGGACCTCGACGGCCCGCTCGCGCAGCGTCCAGAGCGCGTCGCGCAGGGTGGCGCCGGTGGTGCAGACGTCGTCGAGCAGCGTGACCTCGCGCGGTAGGGCGAGACCCGCTCCCTCCGTCCCGGCCCGCAGCCCGAACCGGCCGTGGGCCGCGAGCCGCTCGCCCCGCCCGCGCCCGGCCTGGGCGCGCCCGTGCTTGGCGAGCAGTTCCGCGCACGGCAGGCCGCGACGCGCCGCGAGCCGCCGCGCCAGCTCGCACGCTCTGGTCGAAGCCGCGCTCGGCGGCCCGCCGCCGGGTGGTCGGCACGGGCACCAGCACGCCGTCGACCGGCGCCCGCTCCAGCAGCGCGGCCAACGCGTCGAGCGGGTCGCGCTCGCCGTGCTTGAGCGCCACCACCGCCCGGCGCAGCGCGCCCTCGTACGGCCCCAGCGCAAACGCCGGCACGCCGTCCACGTCGAACGCCAGCGCCGCGGCCGGCCCCGGCGCGCACGCCGCGCACAGCCCCGGCCCGGGCGCGTCGCACGCCACGCACGCGGGCGGAAATAGCCAGACCCGCAGAAAGTCGATCGCGCGAAGAAAGTCGTTCACGCTCGCACATCACGACGAGCGCCCGGCCTGACAAGCGGACGCGCGCGCTGGGAGCCGCGACGGTTCAGCCGAAGGCGCGAAGGGCTCTACGCGGTCGTCGGCTCGTTCGCGACGATGGCGCCGTCGAGCGTGATCCCGTCCGTCGACGGCGTAGCGCTCGCCGACGATCGCGTCGCGCAGCGTCGCGCCCGCGCCGATCCGCGCGCCGTTCCAGACGATGCTGCGCTCGACCGTCGCGCCCGCGCCGATCCTGGACGCCGTCGCCGATCACGCTCGGGCCGACGATGCGCGCGCCGCTCGCGATCTCCGCGTTTTCGCCGACGCGCACCGCGCCCTCGATGCGCGCGCCGCTCGCGACGCGCGCGCTCGCGGGCACGCCGGTCGCGCGCGCGCCGACCGGCGCGACCCGGCCTTCGAGCACGTCGGCGGTCGCTTCGCGGTACTCGCCCGGCGTGCCGACGTCGCGCCAGTACGCGCCGCGCAGCTCCATGCCGTAGAACGGCAGCCCGGCATCGACCAGCTCGGGGAACACCTGCTTGCCGAAATCGTAGAACGTGTCGGCCGGGATGTGGTCGAAGATCGCCGGCTCGAACACGTAGATGCCGGTGTTGGCGAGCTTCGATTTCTCCGTGCCGCGGGCGGGCTTCTCTTGGAAGCCGGTGATGCGGCCCTGCTCGTCGAGGATCACGACGCCGTACTGGTCGACTTCCTCCACCGCCAGCAGCCCGATGGTCGCCAGCGCGCCGCGCTCTTTGTGGAACGCGATCAGCGCGCCGAGGTCGGCGTCGGTCAGGTCGTCGCAGCCGACCACGACGAACGTGCCGCCCGCGCGGAACCAGGGCTCCATCTGCTTGAGCCCGCCCGCGCTTCCGGTCAGCTCGGGCTCCTCGAGATAGTTCAGCCGGACGCCGTAGCGCGAGCCGTCGCCGAACGCCGCCCGCACCGCGTCGGCCAGGTAGAAGATGTTGATCGCGACGTCGCGGATGCCGAACGAGGCCAGCCAGCGCATCACGTGCCCGCTGATCGGCTCGCCCGCCACCGGCACCACGGGCTTGGGGACTTCCTTGGTCAGCGGGTAGAGCCGGGTGCTCATGCCGCCGGCCAGGATCATCGCTCGCATGTCGGTCTGCTGTGGCTCCATCAGGAGCGTCTTTTCCCGGCCGAGCCCGGCTTCAGCACTTCGGCCAGCGCGGCCAGCGCGAAGTGGGGCAAGGCGAGCTGGCGGCGCCAGCGGCGCGGTTCCTTGGCCAGCCGGTAGGCCCACTCGGTGCCGGTGCGCTGGAAGAACGCGGGCGCGCGCCGGACGTTCCCGGCGTACACGTCGAACGAGCCGCCGACCCCGATCCCGACCGGGCAGCCGGTCGCGGCCAGGTGCCGCGCCAGCCAGAACTCTTGCTTGGGCGAACCCAGGCCGGCCAGCAGCACGTTCGCGCCGCTGGCCCGGATCGCCGCGGCGACCGCGTCGCTCTCGTCCGGGCCGAAGTAGCCGTTGCGCGCGCCGGCGATCCGCGCGCCGGGGTGCACCGCGCGCAGCGCCTCGGCCGCGCGCCGCGCGGTGTCGCCGCCGCCGCCGAGCAGGTACAGGCGGACGTCGCCGATCTCGGCCGAGCGCGCGGCCAGCGCGTCGACGAGCGCGACTCCGGTGACGCGCTCGCGCAGCGGGCCGCCGCGCGCGCGCGAGGCGAGCAGCAGCCCGATCGTGTCGCAGGTGACCAGCGCCGCGCCGCCGATCGTGCGCCGGAACTCCGCGTCGCGCCGCGCCGCCATCACCATCTCGACCCCCAGCGTCACGACCAGCGCGGGCGCGTCGCCCTGGGCCAGCTCGGCGACGGTGGTGACGGCCTCGTGCAAGCCGACCGCGTCGACCCGGCAGCCGAGGACGTCGAACGACGCCGGCACTACGGCTTGTACGGTGCGATCAGCGGCTCGAGCGCCGCGGCCAGCGGGTCGGGCATCGCGCCCAGCGGCGAGCGGCACGGTCCGACGCTGAAGCCGTAGCGCTCCATCGCCCACTTCACCGGGATCGGGCTCGTCGTCGCGAACAGCGCGGCGATCAGCGGCGCGAGGTCGCGGTGGATGCGCGCCGCCGTGTCGACGTCGCCGCCGTCGAAGGCCTCGGCCATCGACTTGAGCTCGCGCGACACGAGGTGCCCGGCGACCGAGATCAGGCCGTAGCCGCCGACCGCGAGCGAGGGCAGGAACATGTAGTCGTCGCCGCTCCAGAACGTCACGTCGTCGCGCGTGCGCAGGCGCAGCACCTCGGTGAACTGGGCGGTGTCGCCGGTGGACTCTTTGATTCCCGCGATGTTGGCGTGGCGGCGGGTCAGCTCGGTGAACGTCGCGGGCAGCATGTTCGCGCCGGTGCGGCCGGGGATGTTGTAGACGACGATCGGCAGCGCGGTGGCCTCGGCGATCGCGCCGAAGTGCAGCAGCATGCCGTCCTGGGTGGGCTTGTTGTAGTACGGGCACCACCGCGAGGATGCCGTCCGCGCCGCACTGCTCCGCCTGTTTGGTGAGCTCGACCGAGTGGCGGGTGTTGTTGCCGCCGGTGCCCGCGATCACCGTCCCGCGCTCGCCCAGCGCGTCGCTTGATGCCGCGGAAGAGCGCCAGCTTCTCGTCGGTTTCGAGCGCGGGCGATTCGCCGGTCGTGCCGCTCGACGACCACGCCGTCGTTGCCGCGCTCGACCAGGAATTGCGCGACCCGCACCGCTTCGGCGACGTCGACCGCGCCCCGCGCGTCGTACGGGGTGATCATCGCGGTCAGCACTCTGCCCAGGGATTTCATCGCACCACCGTGTTGCGGCCCAAGCCGAAGGTATCGTGCAGGGCCTGTTCGGCCGCGACCGCCTGATCCGCCCCGACCAGGACCGAGACGGTGATGTTCGAGTCGGTCGAGTGGATGATCTCGACCCCGGCTTCGGTGACGGTCTTCACGATGCGGTACATCACGCCGGAAGCGCCGCGCATCCCTGCGCCCACGATCGAGAGCTTGGCGCAGTGGGGACGCATCCGCAACGCCAAGTTCAAGTCGGCCAGCGCCGCGCGCACCGCGTCGGCCAGCTCGTCGTCGACGATGAAGAACACCCCCGCGTCGTTGACGTTGACCATGTCGATCGAGATGCCGCGCTCCGCGATCCGGGCCAGCACGTCGCGGTCGACGTCGGAGCGCTCCAGATCGTCGGTCAGGCCTTGGATGATGCGGCAGAACGTCACGTCGCGAATGACCGCGATGCCGGTCACCGGCCGTTCGGCGGAGACCTCGGCCTCGTCGTCGATCAGCGTCCCGACGTTGCTGCGCAGGCCCTTGACCGCGTACGGCGTGCTCGTCGCGTGCGCGAGCTGAGCGGCCTTGTGGTGCATCACCTTGGCGCCGTTCGCGGCCAGCTCGACCATCTCGGCCTGGGTCACCCGCTCGAGCGCGTGCGCGCCCGCGACCCGGCGCGGGTCGCCGGTCATCACGCCCGAGACGTCGGTGTAGATCTCGACCGCCGCCGCGCCCAGCGCGTCGCCCAGGCCGATCGCGGTCAGGTCGCTGCCGCCCCGGCCCAGCGTCGTCGTCGCGCGGGCCGGCGTGCCGCCCTGGAAGCCCGTCACGACCGGGATGATCTCGTGCGCCAGCAGCTCGCGCAGCGGGGCGGGGTCGATCTCGGTGATCTCCGCGTCGCCGAACCGCTCGTCGGTGGTGATGCCGGCCTGCAGGCCGGTCACCGCCTGCGCCGTGACGCCCAGCGAGCAGAGCAGCTCGGCGAACACGGCGCTGGCGATCATCTCGCCGCAGGCCAAGAGCAGGTCGCGATTGGGCCCGCTGCGGACCGGGCCGAGCAGCTCGGCCAGCGTGTCGGTCGCGTACGGCTCGGGCGCGCGGCCGAGCGCCGAGCAGACCACCACCGGCCGCTGCCCGCGCCGCACGACGTCGATCACCCGCGACGCCGCGATCTCGCGCAGCTCCGCCGTCGACAGCGACGACCCGCCGAACTTTAGGACGACGACCTCGCTCACGCGTGCGCCTCGGCGAAGCGGCCCTGCGCGATCAGCAGCTCGAGGATCTGGACCGCGTTGGTGGCGGCGCCTTTGCGCAGCTGGTCACCGACGGCCCAGAGCTGGAAGTGCCGGCCGGTGGTGTCGCCGGACTCGGGGCGCAAGCGCGCGACGTGAACCAGGTCGGTGTCCTCGACGTCGCGCGGGGTGACGATGCCGCGCTCGTGCAGCGCGACGCCGGGCGCGCCGCGCAGCGCGTCGCGCAGCGCGGCGATGTCGGTTGGCACGGCCGTCTCGAAGAACACCGCTTCGCTGTGCGCGCGCCGCACCGGGACGCGCACCGTCGTCGCGGCCACGACGAGATCGGGCCGGCCGAGCATCTTGCGCGTCTCGGCGGCGACCTTCTGCTCCTCGCCGGTGTCGCCGTCGCCGTCGTAGCTGCCGACCTGCGGCACGACGTTGCGGTAGATCGGGCGCGGCGAAGGTGCCGTCGGGCGGCTCGCCGTTCTCCTCGCGCGCCAGCGCGTCCAGCCCGGCCCGGCCCGCGCCGCTGACCGCCTGGTACGTCGCGACCCGCACCGCGCGCAGGCCGACCGCGCGCTCGATCGGCGCCATTGCGACGGTCAGCACGATGGCCGTGCAGTTGGCGACCGGGAAGATGCGGTGCCCCGGCTCGATCGCGTCCGGGTTCACCTCGGGCACGACCAGCGGCACGCCGTCCGCCAGCCGGAAGGTGGACGAGTTGTCGATCACCAGCGTGCCCGCGCCGGCCAGCGCCTCGGCCAGCTCGGCGCTGGCGTCGTCGCTGGAGGCGAAGAACGCGACCGCGGGCCGGTCGGCCAGCAGCCGCTCGCGGGTCGCGACCGCGACCGGCAGGCTCGCGCCGCGAAACCGCACCGCGTCGTCACGCTCGCGCGACGCGTACGCCAGCAGCGCGTCGACCTGCACGTCGCGCTCCTCGAGCACGCGCAAGATCTGGGTGCCGACCACGCCGGTCGCGCCGATGACCGCTACGCGCATGCGCCTCGCACTCCGGGCCCTCTCATGCGGACAGCAGTTCGTCGACGCAGCGCGTCGAGTCCGATCACCAGGCCGCGTTGCGCCCGAACTGTGCGCACCGCCATCACGATGCCCGCCCCGAACGACTCGCGCGCGAGCGAGTCGTGGCGCAGGGTCAGCGTCTCGCCGGTGCCGCCGAAGATCGTCTCCTGGTGGGCCACCAGGCCGGGCAGCCGCACGCTGTGGATCGGCGGCAGCGGCGCGCCGGTCTCGTGGATGCGGCGCGCGGTCAGCTTGGCGGTGCCGCTGGGCGCGTCGCGCTTGGCGTCGTGGTGCAGCTCGACGATCTCGGCGCGCGGGAACACCCGCGCCGCCTGGGCCGCGAAGCGCATCATCAGCACCGCGCCGAGCGAGAAGTTGGGCACCAGCATGGCCGGCACGCCGGCCTCGTCGCAGCGGTCGGAGAGCACCAGCACGTCCTCGTCGGTCCAGCCGGTCGCCCCGATCACCGGCGGGATGCCCGCGTCGAGCGCGGCGCGCGCGACGTCGACCGTCACCGGGTAGACCGTGCAGTCGACGATGACGTCGAGCCCGCGCGCGACGAAGGCGTCGAGGTCGTCGTCGGTCTCGATCCCGCCGACGCGCTCGCCCCCGCGGCGCGCGAACGCCGCGGCGACGTGCATGTCGTCCGCGGCATCGATCGCCGCACACGCGACGCGTCCCAGTCTCCCGAGCGCGCCGGCGACCCCGACGCGCAATTGCTCACGGCGCTACTCGGGGACGACTTTTTCGAGCGGGGCGTATTTGAGCATGACCATCTTCTGGCCGACGTTGGGGAAGTTGATCGAGAGCAGCCCGTCGCCGCCCGCGCCGACCACTTCCACCACGGTGCCCTCGCCCCACTTGGGATGGCGCACGCGGTCGCCCGCGTTGAGGTCCATGCCGACGCCCGCGCCGGCGTTCTCGTGGATCGAGACCTCGCGCCAGCGCCCGCCGCCGGGCCGCGGGCCGATGCCGATCCCGCCGATCACCTCGACCGAGGGCATCTCCTCGATGAAGCGCGACTTGGGGTGCGAGAACGTGTTGCCGAACAGCGTCCGCCGGGCCGCGAAGCTAGAGGTAGATGCGGTCCATCGCGCGGGTCACGCCGACGTAGGCCAGCCGGCGCTCTTCCTCGAGCTCGGTCATGTCGGTCAGCGCGCGCGTGTGCGGGAAGACGCCTTCTTCCAGGCCGGTGAGGAAGACGATCGGGAACTCGAGCCCCTTGGCGGCGTGCATCGTCATCAGGGTGACGAACGACGACTCGGGGTCGAGCGTGTCGATGTCGCTGATGAGCGCGATCTGGGCCAGGAAGTCGTCGATCGTGTTGCCGGTCTCGGGGTTGGCCTCGAACTCGCGCGCCACGCCGATCAGCTCTTGCAGGTTCTCGACCCGCGCCTTGCCGTCGGGCGTCTCGTCGGCCTGCAGCTCGCGCAGGTAGCCCGACTCTTCCATCACCGCGACGAGCAGCTCGGCGACGCCGAAGGTCTGCGCCTTCTCGCGCAGGTCGGCGATCAGCTCGGCGAAGCGCTCCAGC
This sequence comes from Vulcanimicrobiota bacterium, assembly GCA_963784655.1. Taxonomy (GTDB): domain Bacteria; phylum Vulcanimicrobiota; class Vulcanimicrobiia; order Vulcanimicrobiales; family Vulcanimicrobiaceae; genus Vulcanimicrobium. The sequence goes on along the minus strand of CAWASO010000014.1, from coordinate 653,210 downwards.
TCGCGCTGCTTCTTGGGCACCGCGCGCTTGAGCAGGTTGGAGTCGAACACGGCCGTGCCGACGGACTGCCCGGCCTGGTTCGCCGCTTCGAGCAGCGAGGCCAGGGTCTGCTGGCCGATGCTGCGGCGCGGCACGTTGACGATGCGCCGGAACGCGACCGCGTCGGACGGGTTGACGATGTAGCGGAGGTAGGACAGCATGTCCTTGACCTCCGTGCGGGCGTAGAAGCCGACCCCGCCGACCACCCGGTAGGGGATGCCTTCGGCCAGGAAGCCTTCTTCGAAGTAGCGCGACTGCGCGTTGGTCCGGTACAGGACGAGGAAGTCGCGGTACGCGGCGCCTTCGCGCACGTGCTCCTTGATCTTCTCCATCACGTAGCGCACTTCGGCGCGCTCGGACTCGGCCTGGAAGGCGGTGATCTTCTCGCCCTCGGCGCGCTTGGTGAAGAGCGTCTTGGCCGAGCGGTTGGGGTTGTTCTGGACCAGCTCGTTGGCCGCGGTGAGGATCGTCTGGCTCGAGCGGTAGTTCTCCTCGAGCTTGAAGACCTTGGCGCCCGGGAAGTCTTCCTCGAAGCGCAGGATCATGCGGTAGTCGCTGCCGCGCCACGAGTAGATCGACTGGTCGTCGTCGCCGACGACGGTGATGTTGCCGTGCTCCTTGGCGAGCGTCGCCACGAGCCGGTACTGCGCGTAGTTGACGTCCTGGTACTCGTCGACGAGCACGTACTTGAACTTGGTCTGGTAGCGCGTGCGCGCGTCGTCGTCCTCGTCGAGCAGCTTGATCGCGCGGGCGATCAAGTCGTCGAAATCCAGGCCGTTGGACTCGGCCAGGCGGCGGTCGTACTCGCGGTACACCTGCGCGTAGCGCTCGCCGGCGAACGAGGGGTTCTTCTCCTCGTACTCGTCGGGCGACCAGAGGTTGTTCTTGGCCTTGGAGATCTCGGCCAGCGCCGCGCCCGGCGTGATCTGCCGCTCGTCGAAGTCGAGGTCGGCGATCACCTCGCGCGCGATCGCGCGCTGGTCGTCGGCGTCCATGATCGCGAAGTTCGGCGCGATGCCGATCTTGCGGCCGTCGCGGCGCAGCATCCGCACGCACATGGAGTGGAACGTTCCCACCCACAGGTCGCGCGCGGGGGCGCCGACCATGCGCTCGAGCCGAGCCTTCATCTCGCCCGCCGCCTTGTTGGTGAACGTCACCGCCAAGATCCGGTCGGGGAAGACTTTCTTCTCCTCGAGCAGGTATGCGATCCGGTGGGTGAGGACCCGAGTCTTACCCGACCCGGCCCCTGCGAAGATCAGCACGGGCCCATCGGTGTGTTCGACGGCCGCGCGCTGGACGTCGTTGAGAATCTCGGTCTGCGCCAGCATCACGCCATTACTTCGCCGCGCGCATCAATTCAGCCTCGGCGTTCGGTACGCTCGGGCGCGCGCGGTGAAATCGGGGGCCGGAGCGGCCGGAAAAGGCCGTAGCGCGCGATGCACCGCGCCGCGTGCGGGCACCTTCCGCGCCGCGGCGGAGCGCCTAGCGGGCCAGCCGCAGCGGCTGCACGGGCGCGGCCGGCGTCGCGCGGGCCATGTCGCCGGCGCTGAGCACGTAGGCCAAGGTCGACTCGGCGCCCATGTTGGGGTTGGGCCCGCCGTCGTCGAGCCCGTCGCAGCAGCCGCCGCCGACGGCCAGGACCGCCTGGTGGGTGTTGTGGCCCAGGAACCAGGCGTGGGCCAGCTCGGCCACCACCCGCCAGTGGTGCTCGCCGGTCTGCGCGTGCGCGGCCAGCGCCGCGCTGACCATCGCGGCCGCTTCGAGCGGCTGCTGGCCCGAGCGGCTCTTCTCGCCGCCGCGCTCGAACCAGCCGGCGTTGCCGACCGGGACGAAGACGCCGCCCTCCAGGGTGACCTTGGCGTAGAACTCCAGCATCGCCAGGCCCGCCTCGCGGTACGGCGGGTGGCCCAGCGCGCCGGCCGCCCGCAGCAGCGCCTCGGGCAAGCGGGCATTGTCGTAGGTGAGCCGGTCCTCGCACCACTCCCAGCCGGGGCCGCGCCGGTCGTGATGGGCCTGGAAGATCAGTTCGGCCGACTTGGCCAGGGCCTCGCGCACGGCGAAGGCGTCCGACGGCGCGGCCGCCAGCGCGTGGACCAGGCCCAGCATCGCGTAGGCCCGCGAGCGCAGGTGTTCCATGGTCGCGACGGCCGGCAGGGCGCGGGTCCGCAGCCGGCCCGCGATGGCCCGCCAGGAAGCGCGCGGCGCGTTCGCCTCGGCGTACCCGAGGCCCCAGATCGCCCGCCCGACCGCGTCGGGCGTCGCCCGCGCGTCCTGCCAGCGGCGGTCGTAGCCCATGAAGCCGTGGAACCAGCCGTCGGCGAGCTGGGCGTCTTGCAGGTACGCCAGGTAGGTGCGGACCAGGCGCCCGCCCGTCTCGGCCGTCGCCGGGCGCGCCGCCGCGTCGCAGGCGACGATCAGGGCCCGCCCGACGTCGTCGGTGCAGTAGCCGCAGGAGCGGTTGGGGACGTCGAACGTGGCGTGCTGGAACAGGCCGACGTCGTCGGTCAGGGCGGCCAGGTGGTCGAGCGAGGGTTCCTGGTACACGGCGGCCCCTACGCGGAGGTGGCGAGCTCCTCGCGGCGGCCCAGCGGGAGCAGGTCGGTGAAGAGCCGGCCGTAGGCCTCGGCCACGTGCGGCCAGGTCATCCGGCGGCCGAAGCGGTAGGCGCGGCGGCGGGTCGCCTCGCGCAGGTCCGGGTCGTCGAGCAGCGCCACGAGCGTGGTCGCGATCGCGTCCGCATCGCGGAACGGGGTCAGGAAGCCGCGGCCGTGGGCCAGCAGCTCCTCGGCGTAGAGGTACGGCGTCGAGACGACCGCCTTGCCCAGCCCGACCGCGTAAGCCAGCGTGCCGCTGACGATCTGGGTCGGGTTGAGGTACGGGGTCAGGTAGATGTCGGTCGCGGTCAGGTACGCGATCAGCTCGTCGAAGTCGAGGAACTTGTCGACCAGCCGAACGTTGTCGGCCAGGTGGTTGCGGGCGATCTCGGCCTCGAGCTGGCGCCGGTACGACTCGCCCTCGTGCCGGCGCACGACGGGGTGCGTCTGGCCCAGGATGAGGTAGAGCGCCTCGGGATGCTGGGTGACGACCGCGTTCATCGCCTCGATCGCGTACTCCAGGCCCTTGCCGCGGCTGATCAGCCCGAAGGTCGCGATGGTGGTCCGGCCCTCGAAGCCCAGCGCGCGCTTGGCGGGCGCGGTCTCGAGGAACGGCACGTCGGGAACGCCGTGGTGGATGACCCGGATCTTGGCCGGGTCGACGCCGTAGCGCTCGACCAGGATATCCCGCCCGGTCTCGGACAGGACGACCACCGCGCTGGAGACGGCGCACAGGGCCCGCGCCACGCGCAGGTGGCTCGCCGAAGGCTCGGGCAGGACGGTGTGCAGCGAGGTGATCACCGGCTTGCGGACGCGGGCGATCAGGTCCACGATCCACTCGCCCTCCTCGCCGCCGAACAGGCCGTACTCGTGCTGGATCGAGAGCGCGTCGCAGGCGTAGGCGTTGACGAAGTCGGCGATCGCGGGATACGAGGCGGGGTCGTCCTGGGTCAGGCGGGCCACGACCTGGTCGGAATAGCGGCGCGATTCGCCGCCCGGCTCGTCGATCGCCACGATGGTGCTGCGCGTGCCGAACTCGTCGTCATAGCTGTCGACCACGTCTTTGGTGAAGGTGGCGATCCCGCATTCGCGGGGCGGAAATGAGCCGAGGAACAGCATCCGAGGCGCTTGGGTAGTCAACGTCGTCCCCTTGGGAGCCAGGCGCCCAACGGGCGTCGGCATGAGCCGCATCCGAGGTCGAGCAATCGCTCTCACCCTGCAAGGACCAGCTCGCTTGCGTCCTGGGTACGTACCCCGCCGAGAGGTGTTCCTAACTATCCGCCTGCTTGCTACTATGTACGGTCCGAGACTCTCGCGTTCTCTTCGACCACAGCGCCGGGCGCGATTTCGGCGTCGTGGCCGATCACCGACCCGCGCCCGACCCGCGCCCCGGCCCCGATCCGAGCCCGGCTGGCGACGATCGCCCAGTCGACCCGCGCGCCCGCGCCGACGCTCACCCCGTCCCAGAGCAGCGAGTCGGACACGACCGCTCCGGCCCCGACCGCGCAGTTGTCGCCCAGCACCGTGTAGGGCCCGACCTCGGCGTCCGGCGCGATCGTGCAGCCGCGCCCGATGAAGACCGGCCGGCGCAGGGCGGAAGCCGGCACCGCCGTCACGCCGGGGCCGTCGGCGTCGGGCGCGAGCCCGAGCGGCATCGTGCCGTCGAAGACGTGGCGGTGGGCGTCGAGGTAGGTGTCGGGCCGGCCCAGGTCCATCCAGTAGTCGTCGGTGGTGAAGGCGTACAGCGGCCGCGCCCCCGCGATGAGCGCCGGGAAGGTCTCGCGCTCGATCGAGACCGGCCGGCCGGCCGGGATCAGGTCGAGCACCTCGCGCTCGAGCAGGTAGGTGCCGGCGTTGACCTCGTTGGTCGGCTCCTCACCGCGCGGGGGCTTCTCGACGAACCGCTCGATCCGGCCCCCGGCGTCGTGGACGACGCAGCCGAAGGCGCTCGGGTCGTCGACCCGGATCAGGTGCAGGGTGCCGATCCCGCCTTTGCGGCGGTGGTAGTCGAGCATGGCCCGCAGGTCGAGCGAGGTCAGCACGTCGCCGTTGAGCACGAAGAACGGGCCGTCGATGTACTGAGCGACGTTCTTGAGCGCGCCGGCGGTGCCCAGCGGCACCTCCTCGATCACGTAGCGCAGCCGCAGCCCCAGCTCCGAGCCGTCGCCGAAGAACGAGGTGATCGCCTCGGGCAGGTAGCCGGCCGGCAGGATGACGTCCTCGATCCCCGCCGCCTTGAGCCGGCGCAGCGTCCGCTCCAAGAACGGCATGTTCATGATGGGGACCATGGGCTTGGGCGTCTCGAGGGTGAGCGGCCGCAGCCGCGTCCCCTCGCCGCCGACGAGGACGACTGCCTGCACGCGTTCTCCTGAAGGGCGAGTAGCGCCACCCCCGGGGCGGGGCATGACCGACCACAATATCGGAGCGGACCCGACCGAAGCCTGCCGAACGGCCGGCGATGCCGCCCAGGGGGCTTGTCAACTCGCCCGTGTCCTCGTATCATGGGTCGTCGGCCGGGATTCCGGCCGAAACCGCGTTCCCGGTTCGTCTAATGGTAGGACAGCAGACTCTGACTCTGCTTATCGTGGTTCGAGTCCATGACCGGGAGCACGGCCCTATCGTCTAGAGGCCTAGGACGCCGCCCTCTCACGGCGGTAACACGGGTTCGAATCCCGTTGGGGCTACCAAGCACGAAGACCCTCGCCGAAAGGCGGGGGGTTCTTTCGTTTACTCGACCGTGAGCGACGAGCGGTCGCCGGTCTCGATGAACGAGCGCCGGAGCAGGTCAACGATGCGTTGGGGTGCCCCTTAAAGGGTCGCCGGAGTGAGCATCTTCATGGCGCAAGCCTACCACAGGATCCCAAACGGTAGCCTTGCGCTAGCGCCGTCAAGCCAGTCCGCTATTCGTCCAAGTCGATTATCAGCGGCTTCTTCGACCTATGTCGCCGCCCTGTTGCATCGTCAACAAATCCGAAGGCTTGCACTTTGCCGCCGAAACCGTGATTGCTCAAACTGCTTTTGATGCCGTCCAGACTCTCAACTTCGTAGACACTGTCACGCGCCGACACCGCTTTCGGGAGGAAGCGCGTTCTCATAAAAAACACGTATTGGTTACCGGGCAACGCCAAGCCACATGATGTGAAGTTCACATCCGTTTGCCCCATGTTAATGCCCTTTACGGCGATCACGGCGGTCACGTGTACGGTTGTCAAGGCGAAAGAAACCTCAATGGCCACGCGCGTTCGGGTTTTCCGCTGTTCAATGACGGTATTGTAAAGGAGAGACCCAAAGCGCAAACGCCGGTGATTGCACCAATGATCGCGGTCGGACTTGCGACGTCAGGGGAAGCCATTTTATTCCTCGCCGCAGGCTCTTAGCCGAGCGGTGCGTCGTCCATGAGGTCCACGTCCAGCCGTGCTGCGCCGATCTGTGCGTCCGTCAGCCCACGGGCACGAAGCGCCTTCCGGCCTTCTCCCTTGGCCCAGGAAGCCAAGGCCATGAAGTCCTCGCCCCCGAGGTTCTTGATCGCCGCGAGCGCCGTTACGAGTTGATCTGAAGGTTCCATGATGCGATTCTAGGGACCCACAGTGCCATATGCATGGCACTTCTCTAACGCGAGGCACAACGGAAAACCGGCGGGTTCGGGTCGATCTAACACCATCTAACAGGGGTGTCAATTTTCGAACGGATTCGGTGGGACGCGCCAGGACGCAAATGCGCGAGAACGCGCCGTTACAGGATTCTCCGGTGACGTCGCACCAACGCGCCGCGAGGACCTCTCCTCGCCATGCTCCGGTGTACGCTGCACCGCCACGGCGGGGTAGAACGCCGAGATCGCGGAGAGCCGCAAGCCTGCGATCTTGACGACGGGTTCTTCGCTTCGTCGAGGAGTCGGCGAAGTTCCGACTCTGTCAATACGGTCGACTCCGACTTCGTTGCCTTCGGTAAATCGTCGGTGTTGATGTTGTCGACGCTGCGGTGGGCAAGTTCCCATTCAAGGAGCGGTAAAATATATTCCGCATGAGGTCGTGCGTGCAGAAGCGTCCGCCAATCACGGGCTCTACACGGGCGACCTAGACGGCGCAGGGCGTGCGCTGATGTCGTCGTCTATCGTCTCTTCGGGAACCAGTATGATCGAAAGTTTGACGCCTTTTTACTGCTGCGCCCGAAGTGAGCGAACTTAACTCCATTTAAGCGACACAGCCTGTCTAGACAAGTACGAAGCCGACGACCCTTAATCACTTCGTCCCTGCCGCGAAACAGCAGATTATATAAAGCGGCCCACGTAACGGCAGCGTCGGCGAATTCGATCGTTCGAGACGGTCCGGTTATTGAGTAAGGGAGGCGGCCAGCATCAGCAAAAAGTTCCCGCGCGAGCGCTGGTTTAGCGACGCCGCATGCCGAAAGGAAGAGGCGCCGATCGCGGAGGACCGGCCGAAAAATGTTAGCGAACTCGCGGTACGACACGGTATCGAAAGCAAGTGCAAATCCGTTGCGAGTTCCATGGCAACTGATATGAAGGTACCGACATTTTGATTGTTCGAACAGCGCTGCCATTACCCGCAACTCTTGAGACGTTCTAATGCGATAGTGATCGATCGGCTCCCGCTCCATCATTCGGAGAACCTCACGTAAGACGGTGCCTTCGCTGCGGGTCCCTTCCGCGTCAACGTCGTCGGACTCAATAATAAACAGCCGCGGGTACGTGTCTTTCCCCACCTCAAAAACCTACGAAATCAGTCGGCTCATACCGATCGGGCTCGCGTTTCACAAATATCATGGTACGACGTCATCTCCTTCGTTGCTTTGTCAACGGCGCTGGTTACATCTCTGCGTACGGGATGCACGCATGCAATTCTCGACGCTATACGTTCACTCCTAAGCGTCATGCTTTACTTCGTATTTCCATGCGAGCCGCGCCGCCTCTGCCTAGTATCGTTCTGACCAAGACAGCGACAACCGCAAACACGCGACGACTTTCGGTTCGGTGTGGTCTCGCACATTGAATTTCAACCTAGTCTCGATACGCGAGGCCGAACACTCGTCCATCCCGTGACGCGAATAGTCGAGCCGTGGCGCGACGAAGGCGCCTAGATGGAGCGTGGCCAGGAACGACCGGTGTAGCAACTTCGATTTCCCGATCTTGGATACGCGCTTCTAAGTCACTGCTGTAAGCGACGACTTCTTCGTAGCGCTGGCGCAGCAACATGGCCACGACCTCATCGTCGAAGCCGTAGTAAAAGAGCCGGTCTCTCGAAAGTCGTATTAGTTCGCCAAACGCGGGAACTGAGGATGGCCGCACTTTGGTGAGCCGATATGATTGCGGGAAAGGTTGCTCACCCCCGGTGCGATCGCGCAGTGGGATACCGTCCAAGGCGCGCCAATTCGTTGCGGACCGGATGAACTCAATCCTATTTCGCAGTTCCGCTATGAACGGCGAGCGTGAGATCGCGCCAATCGCTTTCCAATAGTATGTCAAGCGCGCGAGGAGCCGGTACCGAAAGGGATCCATCGCAACCGTTTCCGCCGGAGGGTCAACAAGATAGCCGACGGCTTCAGACGCGTCCGGTCCCGGCAGGGCCACGATCGTCCCGAAGCGGTCAACGGTAGTTCTAGCAAATGTCTTCGTGCCGATCGGTTCGTTCATTTTGAGGCGATCAGCAGACAACTGGGCTGACTTCTTTTTTCGAATGTCCGCTGCGGCGCCGTAAAGCGCATCTCTCGTGTTGGGGTCGTCAACGCGTCGGGCTTTCATTTCGACTTCGATAAACTTCGTGGAGTCTGACGCAATGCGGTAGTCCAGCGTCTTTGCGGTCCGGCTCTCTTCAATACGTTGCCAGTCTGCCTGGTGAAGACCATATGCATCACTGGCCACCGCGAGGCCAATCCCTATTCCAGCAATCTCTGTTTCTTTTTTTCTGCTATCGGTGTCATTGCGACGTCGTCCGCGGATCGTGCCTTCGTGCGCGCTATAGTGCAGTTCATACATACCCTGAATGGCTTTAACGTGCTGTTGCAAAGCCTCCCATGTTTCGAAATCTTCGTCGTTTGACTGCTCGTGGAAAACCGCGTAGGACAAAAATTCGCCGTAAGAACAGCGGAGCCCGTCCTTGACGATTGCCTCGAAAACCGGCCCGGCCGATAACCGGGCGAGAGCGCGACGGTCTTTGTCGGACCAAAAGCGGATCGGGATGTGCAAGGCAGCGGCGTGGTCAGCGTTTCGCACTAGAGGTCGAATACCGGAGCGGCAAGTTGGCACCCACACAGACGCCGAAGCGGTTGCTTACACTGCCTACGCGCGACGCCTGTCCTAATCCTCCCGAGCCAGGCGCAGAAGTCGGAGCGCCACAGCGCTCCGCCCTCTGCGCGACGGGTGGTACAGTCTGCTCATCATTCGGCCCTCGCAAGCTCATCCACGAAGGCGGCTCGTCGACCGATGGACGCCAACCCGCCGTTCCCAACCGTAGTTCACTAGGCCATCGCAGCCTACTAGTTCACCAGTCCCCGGGTCATGGCCAACGTCGCCAGTTCGGCCGGCTCTCGATCCCTAGCCTTTGAAATCTCGCCAAGAGAGTTCTTCACTCGAGAGATGGATATGCTGCGCGATCGCAATCTCTTTGTTTGTTTACATTGCCCGGCCGAGCTTGGATCACGATCCTTCGTCACCCTGTACGACGATCCGCCTTCTCGACAGCGCCTATTCTGCTTAGATCGGACCGACGGGATGTGCATCCGCCGGGGAGACGACGGTGGCCCCGTGGCCCTGCACCGTCGGAGCCGACGCACCAACGGTCAGAATGAATGCCAGCGCGGCGGTTATGGCTAGAGCAGTCTGAATCATTAAGTTACCTCGGGTTGGAGTGGCCGGTGCCAAGACCCGGGTCGTGCGCCCAAAATCCATGATTTCGAGCCCATAACACCCCGGAAGGCGCGGTACCCATCCCTTGAGCCGTCGTAGTCAGCCAGTCCTCGCGCACGATGGCGGGCCGATCGGCCCGCTTCAACATCTACCGGCGCGTGGGCACGATAACGACGGTCCTGGTCACCGTCGTCCTTGCGAGCCACGCTCGCCTACACCCAGGGATACGGTGGCCCGGGCCGCTTTGCGTGGCTATCTGCTACTCGGTCGACGGTGCCGACACGGGTAGCGCGATACCCGACAATCGTTCGAACGCTTCCAGCAAACGATCTTGCACCTGCAGGTCGCGGGCGGCCGCTTTCGGCGCGCGCACTTTCTGGTGGTAGAAATACTCGCCGGTCACTAGCGCGGCGGGGTCGTCACTGACCGCGGGCCAGCATTGCGTGCGGCGGCCGGCTTCGAAATCGTCGGGCGCGCCGGGACCGCCCATCTTCGTCGCGACCCAGCCCGGTTCGAGCGCGTTGGAGAGCACATCGGGCCAGCGGCGCGCCACCGCGAAGGCCAGCAGGACGTCGTGCAGCTTGCTGTCGGCGTACGCCTGCATGCCGTCCCAGCGCCGGTTCTCCCAGGTGAGATCGCGCAGGCTCGCATCTTCGCTCTGGTGCAGTCCCGAGCTCAAGTGGACGAGGCGCTTCGGCCGGTCGATCAGCGCGGTGAGGACGTAGGGCGCCAGCGAATTCACCGCAAACACCTGCGGCAGGCCGTCCTCCGTAGCGATGCGGCGCGGCTCGCGATACCCCACACCCCGCGTTGTGGATTACGGCGTCGAAGGAGCCCAGCGCATTGCCTGTTCAGCGACGTTTCGCATCTGCGCGATGCTGCTGAGGTCGCCGATCACGACCGATTCGGCGCCGTGCACGGCCAATAGCGCGGCCCTGCGCGCTCGGCGTTGCGCGCGTGCAGCACGACGGCGTGCCCCTGCTGCACGAGGAGCTGAGCGGCCATCGAGCCGAGGCCGTCGGCGGAACCGGTGATGAAGACACGAGCCACCCGTGTCTCGTACGAAATCCTAAGATGCGGCCCCTATGCTGCGGACCGGCTTCGCTCGTACGCCGGTCGCGGACACGGGCGGGCGCTCGCAGAAAGCTTCGAGATTCGGACGCGGGAGACGAAGCGCTCGGGCGTGCCCCGGCTGACCTGATCGGCGGCCCGACACCCATCCAGCCGCGGTGAGCTTGCGCTTGGTTCGCCGCGCTCGGGAGCGCCTGATATCAGGCTGAACGCGGAGCAGACGAGCACGCTTCGGATTCTTTTCAGTCGGGAAAACCAGACGCACGATGGAGAGCCGGTGGTCCTTATTTTCGCCGTTCGAGCTCGGCCGCTCGCGGCTTCGGAACCGCATCGTCATGGCGCCGCTCACGCGCGACCGCGCGACCCCCGGGTTGGACGCGCCGAATGATCTCAACGTCGAGTATTATCGTCAGCGTGCGAGCGCCGGTCTGATCATCGCGGAAGCGACGCAGATCTCCCCGTACGGCAAAGGCTACGCCTTTACGCCGGGGATCTACTCACCCGAACAGGTCTCGGGCTGGAAGAGGGTCACCGACGCCGTTCACGCAGAAGGCGGCACGATCTGGCTCCAGCTTTGGCACGTGGGCCGTTTTTCGCACACGTCGCTTCAGCCCGGCGGCCTGCTCCCCGTGGCTCCGTCCGCGATCGCGCCGCGCGCGGCGCGAACCTTCCTCGAGAACGGTGAGTTCGCCGATGTTCCCACGCCCCGAGCGCTCGAGCTCAACGAGCTGCCCGGACTGGTCGATGACTATGTCGCGGCGGCGGCGAAGGCGATCGCGGCGGGCTTCGACGGCGTCGAGGTTCACGCCGCGAACGGTTATCTGCTCGACCAGTTCATGCGCGACGGCAGCAACCACCGGAGCGACCGCTACGGCGGCTCGGTGGCCAACCGCATCCGGTTGACGCTCGAAGTCACCGAAGCCGTCGTCGCTGCCGTCGGCTCCGATCGCACCGGGATTCGGATCTCGCCGGTCTCACCGGCCGGCGCCGTCTCCGACAGTGACCCGCACGCCGTCTTCTTTTCGCTCGTCCGCGAGCTCAACCGCTTCAGCCTCGCCTACTGCCACGTGATCGAAGGTCACACCCAGGGTCCGCGCGAGTTCCACGGCTTCGACTTCGAGAAGCTGCGCCGCACGTTCGAGGGCCCGTGGATGGTGAACAACGGCTACAGCCGCGAGATGGCGATCGACGCGGTCGACTCCGGCCGTGCCGATCTCGTCGCCTTCGGCCGGGCGTTCATCGCAAATCCCGATCTCGTCGAACGGCTGCGCATCGACGGCCCGCTCAACGATGTCGATTGGGACCACACCTTCGGCGGCGACGAGCGCGGCTACACCGACTACCCGCCCCTGCAAATCGCGGAGGCCCGCTAACCTACGGCGGATCAGGTGACGGCGACCGGCGGCATGCCGGCCGCCGCCAGCGCGCTCGCAAGGTCTTCGTAGCGCACGGCGCGCGCGACCCGCTCACCGCGAACGGTGAAGATCGTTGCGATCGTGCGCTCGGGGGCTTCGGCGCTGTCCGCGCCGGCGGGCCAGCGCGCGGTCTGCTCCACGACGACGATCTCGCCGCGCGGGAAGGCGCGGAGCGTCTGCAGGCCGATCCCGGTCTTGCGCACCCACTCCTCGGCGAAGAGAATGCCGTGTCCGGGGCCGCGAGATCCGATGATCTCGATGTCCTCGGTCGACAGGGCGCGCAGCCCGTCGAGGTCCGCGGCGGAAACGGCAGCCTGCCAGCGCGCGATCACGGTGAGCGGATCGGTAGCCATGCAGTTATCGTTCCCTGATATACGAGCGGCACTGCACGCTGAGTCGTCCCGCGTTCAACTCACCGCTTCAAAGCTCCAATGATGTCGGCGAGCATCGCCGACATGCTAGTGGGCGTACACGAACGGCGGCATCGCCGTAAGGTTCTCTTTCGTCGCGCCTGGCAGCACGAGCTGTCCGCTCTCGAGCTTCAACTGCTTCATCGGGATCGCGACGAGGCGCGACGGGATGCCGAGGAAGCCGCCCACCCCGATGATCGCGAACGACACGGAGTTGGCCTGCGAGACGATGATGTCTTCTACCTTGCCGAGGTTCGCTTTCTTGTCGTTCTGCACGTTCTTGCCGAGCAGGTCGCGCTTCGCGCTCCACCCTGCCACAACGGCGTGCATCTCGATAACCGTGACGCCAAGCGGGATCTCACCCGCCGCGGGCGCCGGTGTCGCCGGGGCGCGGGTCTGCGCCGACGCAGGCGCTAAGGCCGCTACTGCGGCGAGCGTCGCCGCGATCGTGAACCCCGCACACCAGGTACGCATCGCGGAGTACGTCGCGCGCCATGCCGCCTCACGCTCACTCCACGAGTGCTGCTCGTTGGATTTTGTCATGCGCCAATAATGCGAAGCGCACCGGTCCGGCGGAAGGTCCAGGGCCGCTCTAGTACCGCGCGGTACCCGTTGCACACGGACTCACGCGGCTCTCCTTCAGTTCACACCAGGTCAACATCCGACAATTGTTCGAATGCTGCGAGCAAGCGGTCTTGAACCTGCGGATCGCGGGCGGCTGCCTTTGGTGCGCGCAGTTTCTGGTGGTAGAAGTACTCGCCCGTTACCAGCGCGGCGGGATCGTCACTGACCGCGAGCCAGCATTGCGTGCGACGGCCGGCTTCGAGGTCGTCGGGCGCGCCGGGGCCGCCCATCTTCGTCGCGACCCAGCCGGGTTCGAGTGCGTTGGAGAGGACGTCCGGCCAGCGGCGTGCCACGGCAAAGGCCAGCAGGACGTCGTGCAGTTTGCTGTCGGCGTATGCCTGCATGCCGCCCCAGCGCCGGCTTTCCCAGGTGAGGTCTCGCAGGCTCGGGTCTCCGCTCTGGTGCAGCCCTGAGCTCAAGTAGACGAGGCGCTTCGGCTTCTCGATCAGCGCGGTGAGGACGTACGGCGCCAGCGAATTGACGGCGAACACCTGCGGCAGGCCGTCCTCCGTCGCGATGCGCCGCGGCTCGCGGTAGCCTACTCCCGCGTTGTGGATCACGGCGTCGAAGGAGCCCAGCGCGTTGACCTGCTCGGCGACCGCTCGCATCTGCGCGATGCTGCTGAGGTCGCCGACCACGACGGTTTCGGCGCCGGGCACGCTCGCGAGCGCAGCCTTGCCGCGTTCGGCGCTGCGCGCGTGCAGCACGACGGAGTGTCCTTGCTGCACGAGGAGCTGGGCGGCCATCGACCCGAGGCCGTCGGCGGAACCGGTGATGAAGACGCGAGCCACCCGGCGTCTCGTACGATCTCCTAGACGCGATCCCTACGCTTACGGACCGGCTTCGCTCGTACGCCGATCGCGGAGACGGGCGGGCGCTCGCAGAAAGCCTTTGTCATGCAGACGCGGGAGATCGAAGCACTCGGGCGCGTGCCCCGGCTGAACCTGATCGGTGGGCCGACGCCCATCCAGCGGCTGGACCGGCTGGAGCAGGTCTTCGGCGACGAGCTGCGCGGCGTGCGCCTCTTCACCAAGCGCGACGACTTCATGGCGCTGGGCGGCGGCGGCAACAAGCTGCGCAAGCTCGAGTTTCTGTTCGGCGAGGCCCGCGCGCAAGGGTGCGACACGTTCATCACGGTGGGCGGCATTCAGTCGAACCATGCTCGTTTGAGCGCGGCGGCATCGGCGCGCGCGGGGCTGGCCTGCGAGCTCGTTCTCAACCGGCAAGTGCCGCGCGCCGACGAGGAGTACCGGCGCAACGGAAACGTGCTCCTGGACGGAATTTTCGGCGCCACGGTGCACGAGCTGGCGAGTGACGAAGATCCCCTGGCGTTCGCGTGGGAACGCGCCGCGCAACTCGAGCGCGAAGGCCGCCGGGCCTACGTGGTCGGCTCGGGCGGCTCGTCGCCCACCGGCTGCCTGGGGTACGCTGCCTGCGCGCAGGAGATCGCTCAGCAGGAAGAAGGCGTCGCGGGCGGGTTCGTACGCGTCGTTCTGCCGAACGCGAGTTCCGGAACGCATGCCGGTCTCGCGGCCGGTTTCGCCGCGCTGGGGCGCGATCCGGGCATCCTGCGCGCCTTCACGACCTCCGCGCCCGCGGAGCAGGCGCGCCGCCGGACGCTCGACTTTGCGCGCGCGACGCTCGCGCTACTGCGCCCCAACCCGGACCGTTCGCTCACGCTCGAAGCGATCGACGTGGTGCCCGACCAGCTCGGCGACGGCTACGGGATTCCAACGGCGGCCATGTTTGAGGCCGTTCGCCTCCTCGCGCGCACGGAAGGCTTGTTGCTCGACCCCGTGTACAGTGGCAAAGCCTTCGCGGGTCTGCTGGCCGACGTCCGCGCCGGGGTGTACCCGCACGGTGCGGCGGTACTCTTCCTCATGACCGGCGGAACGCCGGGGCTGTTCGCCTACCGGCCCGCGTTCGACGATCGACCCGGCTGAAGGCCCGTTACAGCGCCGGGCGCGATGCCTTTGGTCAGCCATACGGCCCAACGAAGGCGACGAGGCGCTCGGTCCGAAGGGCTACCGGGATGCTCGGAAACATTCTGCGGGGACTCGGATCCGATACCGTCGGCGGCGTGCGGCGGCTCATCTCGATCATCGTGCTGGTCGCCGCGCTCGCGTTCCTCGGGTTCGTCGCATGGGTCGTGCTGCAGGTCCACAGCTCGAACGACTGGTCGGAGATCCGGCAGGTCGTCGGGCCGGTCTTCGCCTGGACGCTGCTCGCGCTGACCACCGCTTGCGCGGCAGTGATCGTGGACGCGAGCGAACGCCGCAACGCGCTCCGCCTGGCGGCGGCGCGCGCGGGCGCGGCCGGCACGGAGGCCGGGCCGATGACGGTCTCGACGCATACGTGGCGCGGATCGGCGCTCGCCGGTCTGGCGATCGTCGCGTTCAGCCTCGCGCTCGTCTCGTCGACCCAAATCGGTCACTTGCGGTCGGTCACGAAGTTCGATCTGCGCGGTCGCGACAACGTGGCGCCGTGCGTCGCGAAGGTCTGGTCGCCGTCGATCGCGATCACGGACGATCAGGTTCCGATCGACCTCAGCGTCTATTGCCCCAGCGCGCCGGTGAACGGGATGCCGGCGGTCGCGGCGTCGTACGGACAGCCCGACGCGAAGGTCGTGACCGCGTTCGCCGCCGCCAAGACGATGCGCCCGAGCGAACGCGTCTGGCGCTGGTTCGTCACGTTCGGAACCGGAGAGCAGCCGCTGGACGTGCGTCTCACCTTCCTCGGCGATCAGATCGCGGTGCCGCTCGATCGGATCAGCGTGTCCAAGCCGACGACGCTCATGTCCTTGACCGAGTACACCAGCGCGATCGGCGGCCTGCTCGGCGCGGTGATCGGCGTGCTCGGCACGCTGGGCTCGCTGTTCAAAGGCTGGCGCAGTCAATCGTCGACCGTCGTGACGAGCGACCCGAACTAACGCGTGACGCGCCCGTCGACCGGCGTCGGGCCGTGCGAGGCAAGCGGCGCGCGCACGCCTCGGACGCCGACGGACCACAGCGGCTTGCCGTCGGCGGTCTCGTCGGACGGGTGCTGCGCGAAAGCGATCGTCATGATCGCGACGTCGTCGGTCGGTTCGTAGCGCGCGAAGATGGCGTCGCGGATCGCGACGGCGGGGTTGTCGATGAAGCGGGACGCGACCGTGGAGACGGCTTCGAGGATGCGCCGCTCGCCGGCGAGCAGATCGCGGTCGTACTCGAGCAGCCCGTCGGTGTAGAGCACGAGCAGCGCCCCGTGCTCGGCCTGAACTTCGAAGCTGGGGTATGCGGCGTCGTGAGCGACGCCTAGCGGCAGTCCGTCGTAAGCGAGATGCCGCGCGATGCGGTCCGCGCCGACCATGATCGCGGGCGGGTGGCCGGCTGTCGCGTAGGTGACGCGCAGCGTGGCCGGGTCGACGTACCCGCAAATCGCGGTCGCGAACTTCGTGTCCTGGAGCATCATCGTGAGGTTGGCGCGCTCGAAGACCTCGCCGGGATCGGTCGCGCCGAGCGCGACGGCGAGGATCGCTTGCCGCGTGCGGCCCATCGCCACGGCGGCCTCGACGCCGTGACCGGCGACGTCTCCGATCGAGAACAGGATGCGGCCGTCCGGCAGCTCGAAGGCGTCGTACCAGTCGCCTCCGGTGGCCCCCGTACTCGCCGGCACGTACGTCGCCGAGAACCCCAGGCTCCGGAGCACGGGAAGCCGTTGCTGGAAAGCCTCGTACAGTTGCGCCGCGACGCTCTGTTCGGCCTGGGCGCGGATGCGCTCGGCGTCCACTTCGCGTGCCATCGTGGCGAACAGGGTTGCGAGGAGCGTTGCGTCGCCGGCGCGAGCGGCGTCAACGGCCGCCTCGTTGACCACGACGGATTTGCCTAGGGGAAGAACGCGCGCGAGGAGGGCTTCCGCTTCGAAGGCCTCACGCGCGTCCGCACCCAGCGCGATAAGCCGATCGTGAACGGTCATGCCTCCGCTTGTTCCCGCGTGCCGCCGAGAGTCCCGTTCGGTCGGCAGGGCAGCGGCCGAGCGGTTCTCGGTTCCTGACGTACGACCGAGCGACTTTGACGGCTTTTGACGAACGAAAGCTCGCCCAGCGCGGCGACTTCTCGACCTAGGACGGCCGTCAAGCTCGGGCACATGATGCGAGCGAACTTTCTGATACGCACCATTCCGCTTCCGCGACCGGCTGCGCCGCATCATAACCTACTCAGTATACCTCTCCCTTATCAATGAGGTAACACAAGCACAACTGAGGTACACGATCGCAACGCACCGGCCGCAAACGGAAGTTTCTTGCGCCGCAGTCTCGTTTCGGTAGAACCGCATTGCATCGCGCATCGTATGGTGGGCCGCGCGTGCCCATCTTACGGCGCACGGCGCGGTCGAATGCAGAGCGATTCAAGTCGGTGTGCACGCCGCGACATGTAAGCCGCATACGTGTAGCCGTATAACGGAAGCGCGCACCGATGTCGCCTTACACGGCGAATAAGCGACGCCCAACATAGGATGAGCATGGAAACAAATTGTCACTTCCATGGGAGGTACGTACTAGTGTCGGACGAAGTGGAACGGGACTCGGTGGGCCGCTTTCTATGTCGGCTCGACGTGATCTCATTGGTGTGGGGTACATGCAGGCGAGAGATGTTGATATGTCCGCAATCGAGCTTACGATCTTGCGGTACATCGCGCTGGGTTTTCAAAGCAAGGAAATTGCTTCCGAGATCAACCGGAGCAAGCCGACGGTCGAAGTCTACGTAAGGCTGATGTGCGCCAAGCTCGGCGCGCGTTCGCGCGCGCACTTGGTGACGTGTGCGTTTCGAAACGGCATCCTGCAAGTGGACAAGTCGGATACGCAGCGGCCCTGACGCGGCGCCCCGCCGGCAGACCGTTCCGGCGTTGAGCCTGCTTCTAATAGTTAGCACTAGTTATAGTCGCCTTGACACTCTCAAAACTGAACTACTACACTGGTCTGGCTCCGCGGCTCACGGCGAAAAACGCACGGCCTTCACGAGGCTCACGATGTGCGCGCTTTCGACGCTCCGTTTCGTCAACGCTGTAGACTTCCGCTCTTGAGATGCGAGCACGGCAGATCGAGATCACATCGTGATTGCATGGAGCACGTCTGATTAACATGCACCTGGTTGAGACGGATACAGCGCTACGGGCGCACGTGCGAACCGCACTCAAGACGGATTTCTTGAGCATCGTGCTCAAGGTGGCCGAACGGTGCAATCTCGCGTGCCCGTACTGCTATTTCTTCTTCGGCGGCGACGACAGCTACATGCGCCACCCGTCCGCCATCCCCGAACCGACGCTCGAGCGCGTGATCGCGTTCACGCGCCAAGCCAAGGAAGACAGCGGCGCGAAGGTGGTGCGGGTCGGGCTGCACGGCGGCGAACCGCTCTTGCTCAAGAAGCAGCGCTTCCGCGAGCTGTGCCTGAAGTTTCGCGACGCGCTGGGTGACGAGTCCGCGCTCACCCTCGCCGTGCAAACGAACGGCGTTCTCATCGACCCCGAGTGGATCGACGTGTTCTCGGAGTGCAAGGTGCGCGTGGGCGTGAGCTTCGACGGCCCCGAGCCCATTCACAACCAGAACCGAATCACCAAGCGCGGCAAGGGAACGTACGCGGAAACGCGGCGGGGCTGGCAGATGCTGGTCGACGCGGCGAATGCGGGCGTGATGCCGTTTCCGGGCCTGCTGTGCGTCGTCTCGGCGGAGCACTCCGGCCGGGCGATCTTCGAGCACTTCGTCGACGACCTGGGCGCGCGCGGGATCAATTTTCTGCTCCCCGACTTCACGCACGACGCGCCCGAAGCGACCCCGGAGTTCGTCGACCGCTGCGGTGACTTCATGCTCGAGGTCTGCCAGGCGTGGTTCGCGTGCAAGACGCCCGGGGTCGGGGTCCGTTTTCTCGAAGAGATCGTCGGGCCGCTGATCGACGACCGGCTCTCCGCGCGCTCGGGATCCAAGCACGATCCGCTCGGGCAGATGTGCATCTCCTCCAACGGTGAGATCTGCCCCGACGACGTGATGCGCGGGTACGCCGAGCACCTCAGAACGACCGGACAGCACGTCGACACCAGCACGTTTCACGACCTGATCGGGACGCGTGCCTGGAGCGAGCTCGCTCAGGCTCAAGACACGCTGCCCCAGACGTGCCGAGCGTGCACCTGGCAGAGCGTGTGCGGCGGCGGTTTGCTCCAGCACCGCTACTCCAACGAGAACGGCTTCGCGAACCCGTCCCTGTACTGCTCGTCGCTCAAGCGCACGTTCGGCTACGTCACCGCCCGGCTGATCGCGTCCGGTTATGCCGTCGCCGACATCGAACGACGGCTGAGCGCCACGCACGAAAGCTCCATCGCCTGATCGCACGAGGACCTCATGAGCACGCCCGTTCTCGACATCGGTTGCCCGGTCACATCCGAATCCGGCCGCAATCAGGACGTCTTCGCGACCGCGTACCACGCCGGCGTGATCAAGCGCCTCGCGGCGAACGTCCAGCGGGACCCGGCCGCGGCCGAGCTCTTCGAGCAGGTCCTGGCGAAGGCGCAGGCCGAGCTGCCGATCACCTCGGCCTGCTGGCAGCCGGAAATCGGCGCAGCCGCGCGGCGGCTGAAGGACGGTGACGTCCTCGGAGCCGTCGTGCTGGCGCTGTTCGCCACCCACGCCCTGCGCGTCGGCGGCACGTGGCAGCTGCGCGCGAACGAACCGATCCGGGCCGGCCTGGGCGGGCACCTGTTCGATCTGAGCGGCCGGGTGACGGTCACGGCGTCGGCAGACGCCATCGAGGTTGCGACGGATGCCGCCGGAAGTTCCGCGCTCAGGCTGGTCTGGACCGACGACGGCTGGCGCCTGGACGCCGGCGCTCCGCATCCCGGCTGGAACTACGCGGCGCCGCACTTCGTCGACTTCGACGGCTTTCGCGACGTCTACGTGCACGCGTGGGCGGAGCCGGAGAACGCGGGGCCGGACATCATCGTGAACTGGCCGATTCCGCCCTCGCCGCTCCCCCAGGCGCCCGCGCTGGCGGCGCTCGGCGCGACGAACATCAGCCAGGGATTGGGCGTTCTCGCGAACGCGGGAGACCCGTACCTGCGCTGGGTGCGCCCACTGTTCCGCGGCGTCGCCGCGACACCGCTGACCCATGACGACATGCGCCAGAGCGGCAGCTACAGCGAGCATGCCGGCGTCTTCAACTGCGGCTTCCCGGGCGGCGCCGAGTCGATCGCCGAAGTGATCGTGCACGAAGTCAGCCACCAGAACTTTCTGCTGCTCAACGCGGTGTATCCGCTGGCCCGCGATCAGGAAGGCGAGTCGTTCTACTCATCGCTCAAGGGCGCGGACCGGCCGCTGACCCGGGTGCTGCTCGCCTATCACGCGGCGGCCAACATGGCGCTGTTCTGGGACGACTTGAGCAAGCGCGTCACCCTGCGCGACTATTACCTGGCCGAACAAAACGAGATGAACCGGCACGTCGACAGCCTGGCCGCTGAACTGGCCCGCGCGACGGGCCTCACCGAAGCCGGCCAAACCTTGTTCCGCGCGCAAGACGGCTTGCTCCGAGGGCGCGGGCTCGTCCCGTGCTGATCCGCCACGACGCGATGTTCCGGCGCGAGGCGGTCGAGTTCCAGCGCCGGCGTCTGTCCGGGAACGTCGTGCTGCGCCCCGAGTCCCCGCTCACCGTCGCGTGCTCGGTCTACGGCGCGCTGGTCGTCGCCCTGAGCGCCGGCTTCGCGTTCGTCAGTTTTCCGGCGACGGTGCACGCGACCGCGACCTGCAGGCCTGCCGGCGCCGGTTATCTAGAAGTCGCTCAGCCGCGCTTTCCGGCCGGTTCGACCCTCCAGCGCGCCGAGCTGGAAACGACCGACGGCATGCGCGCCGCGGTGTGGAGTCCCGGCCGCTCCGCGACACCGGGCAGGCTGGTCGCCGCCGTAACCGCGGAGCGCGGTCCCAGCGCGAGCGAGCGGTGCAACGTCGCGTACCGCTTGATCGCCCGGCCGGCGGATGCCGTGGTTCACCGCTTGCTGCGAGGGTCGTGATGAACCGCGCCCGGCTCTCGCCCAGACGCATCGAGCCGATCCTGCAAACGACCGCCACCGACTGCGCGCTGGCGTGCCTGGCGATGGTTCTGCGCGCGCACGGTTCGGAAGTCGACCGCGAAGGCATTCGTTCCATCGTACCGCCTTCGGTGCACGGCATATCGGTCTCGCAGATCATCGCCGTCGCGGGCGGCTTCGGCCTGCGCGGGCGCGCCGCGCGCGCGTCGCTGGACGACCTGGCGGCGCTCCAGCTGCCGGCGATCCTGCACTGGAACTTCAACCACTTCGTCGTGCTCGAACGGTACGGCGCGGACGAAGCGATCGTGATCGACCCGAGCAAGGGCCGCCTGCGGCTCTCCCCTGAGCGAGCTGTCCGATCACTACACGGGGATCGCGATCGAGTTCACGCGGACGCCCGAGTACCGGACCGTGCGGCAGCTGCTGCGCGTCTCGCTCTCGGACCTGTGGCAGCGCATGTACGGCGTGCGCCGCTCCATCGGCTTCGTGTCGGCGCTGTCGCTGTTCATCGAGCTGCTGGTGCTGGCCCCGCCGCTCCTGTTCTCGCTCGTCGTCGACCAGGCCGTCGCCTACTCGTCGCTGCCCCTGCTCTACGGCATCGTGGGAGCGATCGGGGTGGCCTACGTCGTGGTATCCGCCGGCGAGCTGCTGCGGCGCTACCTGCTGCTCTCGCTGGGCACGCAGCTGACGGCCCAGATCAACCTGAACCTGGTGCAGCACCTCCTGCGGCTACCGTATTTCTTTTTCCAGCAGCGCCGCCTCAACGATCTCCTGTCACGGGTCGAGTCCACGCGAACGCTCAAGGACGCGCTGACCGAGGGCGCCGTCCCGGTCGTGGTGGACGGCGCGTTCTCGCTCTTCATCCTCGTTTCGCTGTTCGTCGTTCTGCCGCTGGCCGGCTTGGTGTGCCTGGTCTTCTTCGGCCTCTATGCCGGGCTCAAGCTCGCCATGTATCCCAAGCTGCGCGAGTACCAGGAGAAGGCGATCGATACGCTGTCCGACGAGCGCGGCCAGCTGATGGACTCGCTGCGCGGCATCCAGACGGTCAAGGTCCACAACGGGGAAGCGTCGCGCCTGTCCGCCTGGCACGGTGCGAACTTGGCCGCGCTGCGCAGCGCGCAGGACCAGCAGCGTCTGGTCGCGGTCGGGACGGCGTGCAAGAGCGTCATGGTGGGACTCGAGTTCGTCGCCCTGATCTGGATCTGCGCCTCGCACGTCATCGGCGCCGCCATGACCCTGGGCATGCTCTTCGCCGTCGTCGCGCTGCGCCAGCAGTTCCAAGACCGCGCGTACCCGATCGTGGAACACCTGCAGAGCTTCAAGCTGCTGCAAATC
The DNA here is from genome assembly GCA_963784655.1 of Vulcanimicrobiota bacterium. Classification (GTDB taxonomy): domain Bacteria; phylum Vulcanimicrobiota; class Vulcanimicrobiia; order Vulcanimicrobiales; family Vulcanimicrobiaceae; genus Vulcanimicrobium. The sequence goes on along the minus strand of CAWASO010000014.1, from coordinate 630,817 downwards.
CGGCTCGAGCGCCTGGCCGACATCACGAACTCCGCCCCCGAGACGAGCACCGACGCGGCCGAGCAGATGATGCCCTTCGTGCACGACGGAGCGATATCCGTGCGCGGCATCAGCTTTCGCTATGCCCGCACCTCGCCTTGGATCCTGCAAGACCTCGACCTCGACATCTCGCCGGGCGAGTTCGTCGCGATCAAGGGCAAATCGGGGGAAGGCAAGTCGACGCTGGTGCGCATCCTGCTGGGCCTGATCCCGGCCGACGCCGGTACGATCGCCGTCGACGGCGTGCAGCTGAACCGCGGCAACATCGTCGCGTACCGGTGCTCGATCGGGGCCGTGCTGCAGGACGACCAGCTGTTCAGCGGCACGCTGTTCGACAACATCAGCGGCTTCGACCCCGACGCCTCGGAGCGCGACGTCATCGACGCGGCGGCGCTCGCCTGCATTCACGACGACATCATGAAGATGCCGATGTCGTACTTCAGCCTGATCGGCGACATGGGCTCGAGCCTGTCCGGCGGCCAGCGGCAACGCATCCTGCTGGCCCGAGCCTTGTACAGAAGGCCGCGGATCCTGTTCCTCGACGAAGGCACGGCGAACCTGGACATGGCGTGCGAGACGGACATCGTTGCGAATCTCAAGAGCTTGGGCATCTCGATCGTCTGCGTGGCGCACCGCGCGCGCATGCTCGACGAGGCCGATCGCGTTCTCGACCTTCAGAACGGAAGCTGTCACGTGCTTCCGCACTTCGCGCACTCCCGGCCGCCCACCGTCTCGAAGGCACTATGAGCAGCAACCGTCCCTCCAACGCGACCCGAGGCCGAGCAGCGCAGCGGATTTCCGCTGCGCTGCTCGTCGCCCTCGCTTCGACGTGCGCGCCGGCCCTGGCGTGGACGCCGCACGGCGACACCGTGGCGGCGGTCAAGGCCGCGGCGGCCCCTAGCAGCGATCCGGCGCTGGACGATCCCGCCTGGGCGACCGGCACGACGTTCGCCGACTTCTTCGACTTCACGAACCATCGCGCCGCGGCGCAAGCAGACCACGGCGCACTTGCTCTACGACAGCAAGAACCTGTATTTCGCCGTGCACTGCGATCAGGCCGGCATCCCCATCGTCTCGGCCCAGACGCTCGACCACGCCGGAACGGGCACCGACGACCACGTCTCGCTGAGCCTCGAGACGTCCGGCAGCGGGGGCCGCGTGTACCGGTTCAGCGTCACCCCGCGCGGCATCCGCGACGAGTCCGACAGCGAGAACGCGCGCTACGTTCCTTACTGGCAGAGCACGGCCAAGATTCTGCCCGACGGGAGCTGGAACGCCGTGATGGTCATCCCGCTCGACAACATTCGCGCCCAGGGCGGCGAGCAGCAGAACTGGCAGGTGAACGTCACTCGCTACATCGCCTATACCAACGACGTCTCCACCTGGGCCTTCGACGGTGCCATGGCGGACGTGATGTCGTCCCAGTACTGGCCGCACCTGAGCGGCATACAGATCGCGGGGACGTCCGCCCGCCCGCGCCCGCACGCGGACTTCTACGGCCTCGCGTCGGCCGGGAAGGACGGCGGCGAGTTCCAGAACGGCGTCGGCGACTTTCGGTCCGTCCGGCCTCGGATGTACGGCGTGGACGCGACCGTGCCGATCACGAACACGCTCGCGTTCGTGGGGACCCTCAATCCCGACTTCTCGAACGTGGAGCAAGACCAGACGACCATCGCGCCGCAAGAGTTCCAGCGGCAGTACAACGAGTATCGTCCCTTCTTCGCCCAGGGCGCGGGCTACGTCACGAACCTGCCCAGCGCCAACGTGAACTCCGCGGACCTGCTGTTCTACTCGCCGAACATCGGCATCTTCACCCGCGGCCTCAAGGTCGAAGGCACGCAGGGCCTCTCGCAGATCGGCGCCATCAACGTCATCGGCAACGGCTTCAACGACAGCGTGTTCGGCTACACCTGGAACAAGCCCGACAACTCGCTGACGTTCGCGGTGAACGGGGTCAACGCGAACCACACGCAAGTCCGCGACAGCGCGTTCGGCTACGGGGTCGCCACGACCAACCCGCACAGCGGGCTGTTCGCGATCGCGCACCTCGCATCCGACCGCGGCACCCTGGTCGACACGCCGGGCCAGGCCAACGACCAGCAGCTCGCGCTCGGCCTCCAGAACTCGCGCAATCTCGCGATCCTGACCTACAAGGACATCGGGCCCCAGTACAACCCCATCGACGGGTACATCACGCTCAACGACGTTCGCGGCCCGCAGGCGCTGTACCAGTATACCGGCACCGGCGCCGGGCACAAGGTCAAGTCGTACATCCTCTCGGTGGGCGGCGACCGGCTGGTGGACCGCAGCGGTGCGGCGCACCAGGTCGACGTCTTCTCGAGCGCCAGCGTGACGTTCACGAACCTCGTCCAGCTCGAGTACAGCCAGCACACGAGCGGCCTGCGCTTCTACGACAGCCCCTATCCCGTCTACAGCAACCCGTTCGTCGTGCCGTTCAACGCGCAGAAGGTCTCGTTCGGCTACAAGGACGGAACGCCGGCACCGCTCGACGCCAGCTATTCTTGGGGTCCCTTCGCGAACAACCAGCTGCAGCCGATCTTTCTCCAGCAGAGCTCGCTGTCGTACAGCCGGCCCTTCGGCCGCTGGGGCGTCTCGTTCGAGTACGACGGCGTCCTCGAGCACGGCCGGCCGGACTCCGGCGCGCCGTCGATCGATTCGCAATGGCTGCGCTCGGTCGCCCTCACCCGAACGTTCGCCAAGAACGCGAGCTTCGCGGTCGGCGTGCGGGACGTGAGCGGCGAAGGCGGGTACGCCACCCCGGGTACCAACCTGTCCTTCTCGTTCCACCAGCGCTTCGCCGGCTTGAACGAGCTCTACGTGGACTACGGGACCCCCGCGGCGACCTCGACGCTGAACCGCTGGGTCGTCAAGTACGTGGTGCACACCGGCGGTTCGAGCCGCCACTAGCGAAAAGGCAGGACCGTCTCCGGTCCTGCCTGCTGTGGGTGCGCGCGTGGGGTTAGGCTTGCGAGGGCTGCTGGGCGACGTCCTTGGCGTGCATCGCCGCGTACTGCGAGTAGCCGCCGCCCAGGATGTTGCTGATCTGGGACTCGACCAGGTCGGCCAGTTTCTCGACTTCGACGGCCTTGCTGCTGTCCACGGTGTTGGTGGTCTTGAGGGCTTCGCTCAGATTCGACATGTGTGTATCCCTTTCACGAGATGGCGCAACGATAGGTCCGGGACGATGTAGCGCAACACGTCCCGCACGCCGCAGCCGCTGCCGCGTACGTAAAGTGTATTTCACACTTTACGGCCCGGTCAAGGCGGTTATCACTAGTGCTAACCCACAGTGCTAAACCCCCGACATCGCACGCGGGGCCCGTCACGATATGAAAACAGGCAGGCCACCAAAGGGAACCTACCTGCATCAAAGGAGTGATACCGGCCATGTTGCGCTACGTCTGGGTCACTCTACGGCTCGTTCGCGCTACACCCGCGCGCGCATGGGACTTCACGCACCCGCATCAGTCGACAGCATGACTGCCGCTTCCTATCGGTGCGCGCGTGGTGGTTTAGGCTTGCGAGGGCTGCTGAGCGACGCCCTTGGCGTGGTACGCGGCGTACTGCGAGTAGCCGCCGCCCAGGATGTTGTCGATCTGCGACTCGACCAGGTCGGCCAGCTTCGCGATCTCGATGGTCTTGCTGGTGTCGACTGCGTTGACGGTCTTGAGGGTCTCGGTCAGATTGGACATGTGGGGATCCCTTTCACGTGATGTTGCAGCGATAGGTTCGAGGGTGACGTAGCGCAACATGTCCAATCCGCAGCCGCTTGCTGCGTATGTATAGTGTATTTCGCTCTCCACAGCCGAGTCAAGGCGACTATCACTAGTGCTAACCATTAGCGCACGCGCAAGGCTTGCGCATGAAAGCCGGCGGGCCACGACACGAAAACAGGCAGGACCACGAAAGGGTCCTGCCTGCATCAAGGAGTGGTACCGGACATGTTGCGCTACGTCTAGGTCACTCTACGGCTCGTGCGCGCGACACCGCGCGCGCCCATGGGACTGCACGCACCCGCATCAGTCGACAGCATGATTGCCGCTTCCTATCGGTGCGCACGTGGGTTAGGCGAGGATGGGCTGCTGCTGGACGTCCTTGGCGTGGTACGCGGCGTACTGCGAGTAGCCGCCGCCCAGGATGTTGTCGATCTGCGATTCGACCAGGTCGGCCAGCTTCTCGATCTCGATGGCCTTGCTGGTGTCGACTGCGTTGACGGTCTTGAGGGTCTCGGTCAGATTGGACATGTGAATCCCTTTCACGTGATGTTGCAGCGATAGGTTCGAGGGTGACGTAGCGCAACATGTCCGATCCGCAGCGTCCGCCGCGTGAGCCGAGTGTATTTGCCCCAAACACCGGTGTCAAGGCGGTTATCACTAGTGCTAACGATTAGCGCGCGGTGCAGCGGAGGACGGCATCCGAGCCCCAAAGGGCCTCTCTCACATGCCCGGACTGTACGCACCCGACGTAGTCGAGACGAGAACGCAAGTCGATCGCTGGCTGGCGGCGGTCGTGCCGGCGTGCGACCCGTTCGCGGGCACTTCCGTGGCCGAGCTGTCGTTCCGCCGCAAGTGCCTCAACGAGCTGGCGACCTACCTGCTCTGGGCCGAGCACCTCGGCGTTGCGGCCACGCCCGAGAGCGATCGCTTGCGGGCCGCTTTCGCCGAACTCGCGCGCGACGACTACTTCGATCTGGCATGCCGCTCTCCCAAGCGCGTGCTGATGTTCTCGGCGGCGCTGTCGTACGCGCTGCGAGCGGGTCTTCTCGACGCGACCCGCCGGCGGCGCGTTTCCACGCTGCTGTGCAACGCCTTCGCGTGGAACACCGAGTGGCCGGCTTTCCGGCAGCTCGACCTGCTCGTGGCGTGCGCGTTCGGCGGCCTGCGAGGCCCCCTCGCGGGGCGAGACGTGGTTGCCGCGTCGAGCCTGGCGGTGCCGCCGTGCCCGATCTACAGCGATCGCGACGGCTACTACGCGCTCTGCCATTCGGTCGTGTACGCGTTCGTACTGGGCGCCGCGCCCGAGCCGAGCCGCGCCCTCGTGGAGGCGCTGGACGGTGGCCTGTGCCGCGCGGTCGCGACGGAAGATCTCGACCTGGGCCTCGAGCTGGTTCTCTCGTGCATGGTGCTCGGGCTGAAAGCGACGCCCGCGATGACCCTCGTCGTCGAGCGGACGCTGGCGCAGCTGAGCGCCCCGCCGGGTGCGCTGAGCTCACCGTCGATCAAGCTCGCGGCGATCGAGGACTTTTCCGCGCTCAGGCCGCTGGAAAGGCCGTTCGCGGACTCGTTCCACTTGATGATGGTCGCCGGGCTGGTGCTCGCGTTCGCGCAGGCCCGCGGCATCGCTCTGGACCGGCGCTGCGATGAGGCCGACGCCCGTTTCGTGCGCGCGGCCGGCGCGGCGTTCGCGGCCCTGCACCGGTACTCGCTGCCGGCCGGTCTGAGCGCGCTCGCTGACACGGCACCGCGGACCGCGCTCGAGTTCGCTCACGTGGGCCGCATCGCGGACTTCGTTTCGCTGAACGCCGCGGACGGCGGCCGGTACGGCCTGTTCGTCGAAGAACGCGCGCTCTTTGGGTCGCTGCACCCCGAGCGCGAGTTCGAGGCGAGCGTGCAATCTCACGTCGACACCGCCTGCAGCCAATTTCTCGCCCGCCACGCCGTCGCCGGCGGGGCGCAGTCCTGACGTTCGAGAGGTGACGGAAATGCTCACGGAAGCCCTGCCCCAACTGCCGCACGACGCTCCGCACGCCGCGCCGGATTCGCTGGCGTTCGTCTTCAAGGTCGCCGAGCGGTGTAACCTGGCTTGCTCGTACTGCTACTTCTTCTTCAGCGGCGACGAGTCGTACAAGTCGCATCCGCCCTTCGTGCTGCCCGAGACCGTCGACGGGCTCATCGCGTTCATCCTGGGCGCCGTCGAGCGAGACGGGATTCGCAACGTTCGGATCGGTTTCCACGGCGGCGAGCCGCTGCTGCTCAAGAAGCAGGCGTTCAGCGCGATGTGCGACCAGCTGGTGACGGCGCTCGCGGGCCGCTGCAGCATGTCGTTCAGCGTGCAGACGAACGGAGTCCTGATCGATCCCGGCTGGATCGACGTGTTCGAGAAGTACCGCATCAGCGCCGGCGTCAGCTTCGACGGCGACCCCGCCTTCCACAACACGACGCGGGTCACGAAGAAGGGCAAGGGCACGTACGCCGAGACTCGGCGCGGCTGGGACATGCTCGTTGGGGCCGCCCGCGCCGGGCGGATTCCCGAGCCCGGCGTGCTGTGCGTCGTCGATCCGCACCAATCGGGCGCGACGACGTTCCGGCACTTCGTCGAGGAGCTCGGCGTGCGGCACATGGACTTCCTGCTGCCCGACATCACCCATGACTCGCCCGACGCGAACGAAACGTTCGTCAGCGGCTGCGGCGACTACCTGATCGACGTGTGCCACGCCTGGTTCGGGCTGGGGCCGAGCGACGTCCACGTGCGCTTCATCGACCACGTCGTCGGGCCGCTGCTCGACGACGGGCTCCTGCGCCTGTCGGCGACGACCAAGCACGATCCGCGGGCGATCTTCACCATCTCGTCCAACGGCGACATCGCCCCCGACGACGCGCTGCGCCCGCTCGCACCCCGCTTTCGCGAAGCCGGCCTGCGGGTCGGCCGGGACACGTACGGCAGCGTCTTGGCGCACGACGTCTGGCGCGAACTGGATCGTTCGCAAAGCGATCTGCCGGCACCGTGCGACACCTGCACCTGGAAGGCGATCTGCAACGGCGGAATCCGGCAGCACCGCTTCTCGGCCCGCAACGGCTTCGACAACCCCTCGCTGTACTGCGCCACGCTCCAGCGCATCTACGCGTACATCGCAACGCAGCTGATTCGCGCCGGGCGCTCGGTCGACGAGGTCGAGCAACGGCTCGCCTCGTGCTCGCTCGGCTGAGCCCGCTGATCTAGACCTGTTCGGCGACGGCTGCCATCACCGTGCGAAGCAAGCGTGATAAAAGCGGCCGACGCGGCGGGTATGCTGCGTGCCGTGGCCGAGAACAGCAGCAAAGCCGTCGTGGTCGCCGTCGGCGCCGATCTCATCGTCGGCGTCGCGAAGGGATTCGCCGCGATCTTCAGCGGGAGCGCCTCCATGGCCGCCGAGTGCGGGCACTCATTCGTCGACGCGGCGAATCAGGCGCTCCTGCTGATCGGCATGCACAAGGGCGGTCGCGAGCCGGACGAGACGCACCCCTTCGGGTACGGGGCCCAACTGTATTTTTGGGCCCTCGTCGTCGCGGTGGTGATCTTCGTGCTGGGGGGCGGCCTCACGATCGCGGAAGGCGTCGTGCGCTTCCTCCACCCGTCGCCGCTCGAGAAGCCGCTGCTGAACTACGCCGTGTACGCGATCGCCTTTCTCGCCGACGGCAAGGCGCTGCTGACCGGCTACCGCGAGCTGCGCAAGGTCTACCCGCACGGAAACGTCTTCCGCGCCCTCCACGCCAGCAAGGACCCCAACGTCTTCGTGGTCGTGCTCGAGGACGGCGCGGCGCTGGTCGGCATTCTCATCGCCGTGATCTGCACCGCCGTCAGCCAGCTCACCGGCGACGGCCGCCCGGACGCGATCGGCTCGCTGGCGATCGGGGGCGTCCTGTGCGTGGTGGCGTTCTTCATGATCCGCGAGATCGGCAGCTTGCTGACCGGGGAGGCGGCGGACCCCGACATCGTCGCGCTGGTCACCGAGTACGCGCGCAACGACGCCACCGTGATGCACGTGAACCGCGTGCTGACTTGCGTGATGGGGCCGGAGAACGTCATCGTGGCGATGGACGTGCGGTTCGGCGACGACCTGCGGGCGGACGTCGTGGCCGGCGCGATCGACCGCATGCAGCAGGCGATCAAAGAGCGCAAGCCGGCCGTCCGCGAGATCTTCGTCCACGTCGACGCGCTCACGCCGCGCCCGCCCAAAGCGGATTCGGCCGAGCCGGACGCGCCTCAGCGGACGAGCACCGCCAGCCCGAAACCGAACGCGACCACGCCCGCCACCAGCCAGGCGACGTAGTCCGTCACCACCCCGCTGTGGGCGAGCCGCAGCGGGTGCATCAGCGCCGACACGGCCCGGCCGACCGCGCCGCGCGAGCGGTGGCCGAACAGCGCGTACGCCGCCAGCGCCAGCGCCAGCGCGCTCGATCCCAGCCCGAACCACAGCGCCTCACCGAGCGGCTGCGCGGCGACTGGAGGCAGCGGCCCGCTCGGCACACCGCCGAGCGTCACCGCGAGTTTCAGCGGGCGGTCGAGGAAGCGCAGCGCCGCGGCCAGCGGCAGCGTCGTGCGGGCCGGCACGAACGCGAACGCGACGCAGCCGGCGAGCAGCGCGCTGGCGGTGAGCAGCATCACGCGCGGTACGCCGCGGGCGGCGATCTCGGCGTCCTCGATCTCGGGTGAATCGGCGGCGGAGTCCGTCTCAGGCGGCGGGCCCCAGCCGAACGCCATCGTGCCGAGCGCGCGCAGCACCGCGCCGCTCGTGGTCGCGGCCGCGGCCAGCAGCACGAACGGCAGCCAGGCCAGGCCGGCGTCGGCCGCCGCGCGGTCGATCATCGCCTTGCCGACGAACGTTCCGAACAGCGGCAGGCCGGCCAGCGCCAAGCCGCCGGCCGCGATCAGCGTCACCAGCCAGCGGCGCTCGCGCAGCCGCCCGCGCAGCGCCTCGACGTCCAGCGTGCGCCAGCGGTTGAGCACGATGCCGCTGCACATGAACAGCGCGCCCTTGACCAGCCCGTGGCCGATGACGTACGACATCAGCCCGCCCAGGCCGCGCGCCGAGAACAGCGCGAAGGCGCACAGCATGATGCCGCTGTGCGACACCGTCGAGAACGCGAGCAGCCGCTTGAGGTGCCGCTGCGCGAAACACATCGCCGCGCCGACGACCGCCGTGAGCAAGCCGAAGCTCAGCAGCACGGCCCGCAGCTCGTGCGCGTGGGGAGCGAGCGGCCCGGCGAAGACGTCGGCGTACACGCGCGCGACGGCGTAGATGCCGGCCTGCACCATGATCCCCGAGAACAGCACGCAGAGCGGGGTCGGCGCGACCGCGTGCGCCTCGCTGAGCCAGAAGTGCGCCGGCACGATGGAGGCCTTCACCAAGAACCCGAACGTGAGCAGGGCGAAGGCCACGATCGCCAGCGGGTCGGCGGGGCCGGCGAGCGCGTGCCCGAGCTGCGCCAGGTTGAGCGCGCCGGTGCGGGCGTACAGCATCACGATGCCGATCAGCACCAGGAACGCGCCGACGCTGTTGACGACCGCGAACGAGAGCGCGCCCAGCACCGCCGACTCGTCCTCGCTGCGAAAGCCGGTCAGCGCGTACGCCGACACGCTCATCAGCTCGAAGAAGACGAACAAATTGAACAGGTCGCCGGTCAGGAAGAACCCGATCAGCGCCGCCGCGAAGACCAGCATGAGGGTGTGGAACTCGGGCCCGCCCTGGTCGTAGTAGGTCCAGGCGAAGATCAGCGCCGCCATCGTGAGCAGCGCGGCGAAGGTGGCCAGCGCCCCGCCGATCGGGTCGACGACGAACGCGATTCCCAGCGCGACGCCGTGGCTGCGGCGTCCAGCCGCCGAACCAGTGCACGACCGTTCCGCTGGCGGCGACGGCCGTCAGCAGCGCGCACGCCACGACCGCGGTCAGCATGCCGGCGAAGATCGCGATCAGGTCGTTGGCGCGGCGCGGGAGGACCGAGCCGAAGGCCGCGATCGCGGCGGCCGCGGTCAGCGGGGCGGCGAAGGCCAGCGGCGCCAGCGCGGACGCGCTCATCCGCGCATCGCCCGCAGGTCCTCGGGGTCGACCGTTCCCTGCTGCTTGTGGATGCGCAGCGCGAAGGCGAGCAGCAGCGCGGTCACGGTCGCGCCGACGACGATGTCGGTCAGCGAGAGCGCCTGCACGACGGGGTCGGTCGCGCGCACGGTCGGCAGCACGTCGCTGAAGACGGGCGCGGTCGCGCCGAGGCGGTACCCGACCTCGAGGATCAGCACGTAGGTCGCCGACTGCGCGACGGACAGGCAGACGATCAGGTGGATCAGGTTGCGGCTGGTCGCCATGCCGAACAGGCCCACGACGAAGATCCACGCCGGCACGGCGAACGCGAGCATGCCCATCATGCTTGCGAGCCTTCGGGCTCTTCCTCGCGCGTCTCGCAGGCGAACTCCAAGAACATCAGCGCGAACCCGGCGAACACCTCGACCGCGACGCACAGGTTGATCAGCGGAATGGTCCCCGCGGCGAACAGCTGCCCCTCGTTCCCCAGCGGCAGGATGTTGAGCAGAAACGACCCGCCCAGCGCGAGCGTCGCGAGGCCGATCACCGCGTACGCGCCCGCGCCGATCGCCTCCACCACCTCGTGCTGGTCTTTGCGCACGACGCGCGCGAACGTGCCGTAGCCCAGCCCCAGGAAGGTCAGGGCCGTGAAGCCGGCCAGGATCGCCGCGCCCTGGAAGCCGCCGCCCGGCGTGAGGTGCGGGTGGATGGCGAGATAGGTTCCGAAGGCGATCGTCAGCCCGACCCCGGCGGCCGAGAACGCGCGCACCGCCTCGCTGCGCGGAGCGGGCGAGCGGCCGGGCGCGGGTGCGAGCGGGCGCGCCGTCGTGCGCTCGCGGTCGTGGCGGAGCAGCATCGTGATCCCGGCGACGGCGGCGAACAGGATGAACTCCTCGCCCAGCGTGTCGGCGCCGCGGTAGTCGAAGTTCACCGCGCTGATGGCGTTGGGCAGCTTGCGCTCGCCCGGCGCGCGGCGGTTGATCTCGTCCCCGTACGGGCCCGGGTAGTGGCCGTAGGCGGGCAGCGCGCGAAAGCCCCACAGCACGAACGCCAGGAGCAGCGCGCACGCCGCTCCGCCCAACGCGCCGCGCAGCGAAAAGTTCATTTCGGGCGCCGTCCGTGCTCGATCCGCACCAGCGTCGCCAGGATGCCGAACGGGATCGCGACCGAGCCGACCGCCATCTCCGAGAGCGCGACGTCGGGCGCTTGGAGCAGCGCGAAGACGATCGACAGCACCAGCCCGTACAGCATGTACGGCAACACCTGGCGCTTGGGCTCGCGCACCAGCACGACGACGGTCGCCAGCACCGCGGCCAGCAGCAGCGCGAAGGCCTGCAGCAGCATCATGACGATTCCTCCCTGGCCTCCGCCATGCGGGCGGTCTCGTGCGCGAGCACCGGCCCGAACGCGGCCAGCACCAGCGCGATGAAGAGCGCCTTCCAGCCCGCGCCGGCGTAGACGCCGCGGGCGAGCGCGACCGCGACGCCCAGGAGCACCGGCGACACCATCGTCAGCGGGCCCAGGTAGTGCAGCCGCTGGAGCGGGGTGCGCATCACCAGCACGCCCAGGCACGACAGCGCCGCCGTCAGAACGGCCAGCGTCACCAAGGCGGCGATGACCAGCTCGCGCGCGCTCACAGCCAGCGCCGGTAGAAGCGCGCGAAGAGCAGCGTGGAGGGGATCATCAGCACCGCCATCGCCAGCGACAGGTCGAAGAACGACTGGCGCTCCAGCCCCTGTTCGAGGGTGAGCAGGGCCAGGACGCTGACCACGGTCGCGGCTTCGAGCGCGATCAGGCGGTCGGCGATCGTTCCGCGCACGACCCCGATCGCGCACGGTACCAGGCACAGCAGCAGCGCCGCGCTCGCCAGCAGCCAGAGGTTCACAGCGGCCACTCCGCCGAGCGCGGCCGGGGCGCGCCGCTATCGAGGTAGTGCACGCGCATGGTCCCGCGCGCGCGCTGCAGGTCCAGCACGATCGAGTTGGGGGCGCACGACACGGCCGCGATCGCGAGCGCCCGGTGCGCGTTCGACTCCGGATCGTCGCCGCCGCCCGCGAACGGAATCTCCACGATCCGGTCGTCCGGCAGCGCTCCGCCGGCGAGGCGGCGCAGGAGCAGGCCGAAGACCCGCAGGGTGTCGCGCACGACGCCGAGCGCGACGCGCGGCACGATGGCCAGCCAGCGCCACCGCAAGCGGTACCGCTCGCCGCTCGCGCGCAGCACGCACGCCGTCCCCAGCGCGGCGAGTGCGCCGACCAGCACGCCGACCGGCGTCTCCTGCGGGTCGAGCTTGCCGACCAGGAGCACCTCGAGCGCGCCGAACAGCGCCCACAGCCGCAGGAACCGAAGTCGTCCGTCCACCGTCCGCCGTTCTACCCGAGGGAACGCGCGCCGTTAGCTAGCTTCCTTCGTGAAGCGGACGACCTATCGCTTCCGCGCTAGACCCGATGCCCGCGGCGGCGCGTCCGCGACCGGGCGCCTTCGCGGCCAGCAGCGGAGCGAAGCTCGCGCGGTGCTGCCACGCGACGAGGAACCACAGCACCACCACGACGAGCGGAATCGGCAGGGTCTGCGGCTGCATCGCGATGTGGAAGAACAGGATGTTCGCGATGATCGCGGCCAGGGTGACCAGCGCGAGCGGGACGTAGCGGTTCGTCAGCAGCAGGAGGCCGACGATCAGCTCGACGACGTCGACGAACTTCACCCAATGGGTGGCGAAGAACGCATCCTGGAACTGGCCCGCCACGCCCGGGCTGCGGCGGCGGGGTGAACGGGATGAACGCGAAGCTGCCCGCGAAGACGAACAGCAGCCCGAGCAAGATGCGGGCGATCAGGGCGGCTATTCTCACCGGTTCACTCCTCGTGTGCAATCATCATGTGTACGCTGTACACAATGGCACAAGCCGTGTATGCTGTCAACATCGTGAGGGCGACGACGAAGGCCCCGACCCGGCCGCCGGCACGCAGCACGTACCGGCACGGCGATCTCCACCGCGCGCTGCTCGAAGCGGGCGTGGAGCTGGCGCGCGCGGGCGGGCCGGATGCGGTCATCCTGCGCGAGGCGACGCGCCGGGTCGGCGTCTCCCCCAACGCGGCGTACCGGCACTTCGCCGACCGCCAAGCGCTGCTCGACGCGGTGTGCGAGGCGGCGCAGTCCGCGCTGGCCGTCGCGATCGAAGCCGAGCAGGCCGCGCAGCCCAAGCACCGCGACCGCGCCAAGGCCGCGCGCGCACGGCTGCACGCGGTCGGCACCGGCTACCTGCGCTTCGCCCGCACCGAGCCCGGACTATTCCGGACGGCGTTCTTCGTCCCCGCCCACTTGCTGCGGTCGGGCAGCGCGGCGCGCGCCGGCCACACGGGCTTGACGCCGTTCCAGCACTTGGCCGCCGCGCTCGACGACCTGGTCGCAGCCGGCGTCCTGCCGCGCACGCGCCGGCCGGGCGCGGAGTTCCTGGCCTGGTCCGCGGTGCACGGCCTCGCGCTGCTGGCGATCGACGGGCCCCTGCGCGCGCTCGACCACACCGAAATGCTGGCCATCGGCGAGCGCCTCATCGACATGGTGCAGAACGGTCTCGCCCAAGCGCGCGGCGGGGCGCGCTAGAGCTTGCACGCGCTGCGGTCGCGCGGCACCGGGTACGAGCCGGCCGCGACCGTGTCGACGTAGTCCCACTGGTCCTTCATCGCGCTCTTGGGCTTGCCGACGAGCAGGTAGTACGGCTTGACGACCTGGTGGTCGAAGCCGCGAATCTGCTCGGGCCCGGTCGGGCCGGCGTACTTGTAGCCTTCGAGCGCCTTGGCGACGCGGGCCGGGTCGGCCGACTTCGCCCGCGCGATGCCCTCGAACGTGAGCTTGGCCTCGATGTACGCGCTCGCGCCGACGTAGCCCAGCGGTTCACCGTAGGCGGCCTTGTACGGTTCGCTCGCCTTGCGCGTCGCGGGCGAAGACTCGTGCCAGTACTGGCAGCCCACGTACACGCCGTCGAGATCGTCGGGGCCGATGCCCGCGAAGTCGAGCAGCCCGCCGCTCCAGACGTAGAGGATCTTCGTGCTCTTCTTGAGGCCGTAGCTGGTCGCGGTCTTGAGCGCCTTGATCGCGTCGCCGCCGAAGTTGAGCAGCACCAGCACGTCGGGCTTGGCTTCCGCGGCTTTGGCGATATAGTTCGAGAACTCGGTCGCGCCCAGCGGGTGGTAGTCGTTGCCGATCAGCGTCAGCCCGCGCTCCCGCGCGACGTCCTTCACGCTGGTCAGCAGCGACTCGCCGAACACGTAGGACGGCGTGATCGTGTACCACTTCTTGAGGTTGGGGAACTTCTGGATGAAGGGGTACATCGTCGCGCGCACCGCGCCGTAGGCCGGCACCGACCAGCGGAACGTGTACGGGTTGCAGTCCTTGCCGGTGATCTCGTCGGCCCCGACCGAGGTGAAGAACAGCCCGTGCTTGTCCCGGGCGACCTGGGCCACCGCCAGCGCGACCGCGCTCGACGCGCAGCCGGCGAAGAAGCGCGCGCCGTCGTGCTCGTAGGCGTCGGTGGCCTGCTGCTGCCCGACGTCGGGCTTGGTCTGGTCGTCGCGCGTGATGTACTTGATCGGGTGCCCCGCGACCAGTTTCTTGCGCTCGTCGATCGCGAGCTGGAAGCCGCGGTCGGTGTCGCGCCCGAACGCCGCGTAAGCGCCCGTCGACGAGAAGACGCCCGCGAAGACGACCTCGTCCGCCGCGCCCGCGGGCAGCCCGGTCAGCGCCGCCGCGGCCGCGCCCCCGGCTCCGGCCAGAAACCTCTTGCGTTGCATGGACGTCCCTTTCGCCAGTTTACGGGCCGACGCCCAGGTAGGTCGCTTGGAGGTCGCCGCGTTCGCGCAGCTCGGCCGCCGTTCCCTCGAACACCAGCGCGCCCCCGTCGACGATCGCCGCGCGGTCGGCGACGTCCAGCGCGAGCTCGACGTTCTGCTCCACCAGCACGATCGCCAGCCCCTCGCCGCGCATCGCCTCGATCGAGCCGATCACCGCGTCGACGATCACCGGGGCCAGCCCCTGCGAGGGCTCGTCCAGCAGCAGCAGCTTGGGGCCGGTCACCAGCGCCCGCGCGATCGCCAGCATCTGCTGCTCGCCGCCGCTCAGGAAACGCCCGCGCCGGGCGCGCAGCGGCGCCAGCGCCGGGAACAGGGCGAACGCGCGCTCCGGCGGCCACGCGCCGGGCCGGGCCGCGACGGCGAGGTGCTCCGCCACGGTGAGGTCCGCGAAGACGCGGCGCTCCTCGGGCACGTACGCGATCCCGCGCCGGTTGATCTCGTGCGCGGGCCGGCCGCCGATCTCGGCCCCGTCGAAGCGCACGCTGCCCGCGCGCGGCGCCACCAGCCCCATGATCGTCTTGAGGGTGGTCGACTTGCCGGCCCCGTTGCGGCCCAGCAGCGCCAGCACGCCGCCGTCCGGCACGGTCAGCGAGACGCCCTTGAGGATCCAGCTCGGCCCGTAGTACGCGTCGACGCGCGCCAGCTCCAGCATCAGCCGCGCTTGCCCAGATACGCCGCGCGCACGTCCGCGTTCGCGCGAATCTCGGCCGGCGTGCCGTGCGCGAGGACGCGGCCGAAGTTCATCACCGTGATCTCGTCGGCCAGGCTCATCACCAGCGGCATGTTGTGCTCGATCAGCACGATCGTGTAGCGCGCCGCCAGCCTGCCGATGCGGTCGATCAGCCGGCGCGCGTCCTCGGGCGAAAGCCCTTGCGACGGCTCGTCGAGCAGCAGCAGCAGCGGGTCGGTGGCCAGCGTGAGCGCGAGCTCGAGCAGCCGCTGCTCGCCGCCGGCCAGCTCGCCGGCCGGCAGCGCGCGCCGCTCGAGCAGCCCGAACTCGGCCAGCGCGCGCTCGGCCCGCTCGTTGACCGCGTCCAGCGACGCGGCGGTGCGCCAGAGCGCGAAGCTGTCCCGGGTGCGCGACTGCGCGGCCAGCCGCACGTTCTCGAACACGCTCAGCTTGGGGAACACGTTGGTGCGCTGGAACGAGCGGCCCAGGCCCAGGTGCGAGCGGGCCGTCGCGTCGAGCCGGGTGACGTCGCGGCCGCCGAACGCGATCGTGCCGCCGCTCGGGTGCGCCTCGCCGCTGAGCAGGTTGAACAGCGTCGTCTTGCCGGCCCCGTTGGGGCCGATGATCGCGTGCAGCGTGCCCGGGCGAATCTCGAGGTCGACCCCGTCGACCGCGCGGTGCGCGCCGAAGCGCTTGACCAGCTCACGCGTGCGCAGCACGGCCGCTCCAGCGCTCCACCACGCTCCACAACCCGCCGCGCAAGAACAGCACCACCGCGCAGAACACCAGGCCGAACAGCAGCGGCCAGTGCGCCCAGACGTGGCTCAGCGAGTTCGACAGCACGGTGAAGATCGCCGCGCCCAGCAGCGCGCCGTAGGGCGAGCCCGTGCCGCCCAGCAGCGCGGCGACCACGACGTTGGTGGACGTGTCGAGGTCGATCGCCTGCAGCGGCACGAAGCGGAACAGCTCCGCGTACAGCCCGCCGGCCAGCCCCGAGAGCGCGCCCGAGATGGCGAACGCCGCGATCTTGAAGCGGCGCACCCGGAAGCCGATCGCCCGCGCCCGCTCCTCGTTCTCGCGGATCGCGCGCAGCACCGCGCCGAACGGCGACGCCCCGATGCGCAGCACGGCGGCGAGCGCGAGCAGCACCACGGCGGCCGTGAAGTAGTAATACCGGGTCGGATCGTCGAGCGCGAGCCCGAACAAATCCGGGCGCGGGATGCCGCGCAGCCCGTTGTCGCCGCCGGTGACGTCGCGCCACTGAAAGGCCAGGTAGTACGCCATCTCGTTGAACGCGAAGGTCAGCATCACGCCGTACACCCCGCGCCCGCCGATCGCCAGCGCCCCGACCAGCGCGGCCGACACCGCGCCCGCCGCCAGCGCGCCGAGCAGCGCGAGCGGGAGCGCGGCGTGCGCGTCGAGCAGCAGCCGCGCCGCGGCGTACGCGCCCGACGCCGTTGAACGTCGCCTGACCGAACGACAGAAAGCCCATCTCGCCCAGCAGCAGGTTGAAGCCGACCGCGAGCAGGCCGAAGGTCAGGATCTGCGTCTCGAGCTCGGGATAGCGCAGCACCAGCGGCAGCACCGCGACCAGCGCGACCAGCACCGCGAAGCGCTTCATCGCCCGCTCACGGCTCGCTCATCGCTTGCCGAACAGCCCCTGCGGGCGGATCAGGATCACCAGCGCCATCGCGGCGAAGATCGCGACCTCCGACGCGGCCGGGTAGACGATCGTCATCACGGCCTGCGTCAGCCCGACGAAGATACCGCCCACGACCGCGCCGAGATAGCTGCCCAGGCCGCCGATCACCACCACCGCGAAGCTGGTCGCCATCAGCTCGTTGCCCATCGCCGGCTGCCCGCCGCGCAGCGGCAGGATCAGCGCGCCCGCCAGCCCCGCCAAGCCGACGCCGATCCCGAACACGACGGTGAACAAACGCTGCACGTCGATCCCGATGCAGTCCACCATCTCCGGGTCGCCGATCCCGGCCCGGATGATGGCGCCGTACTTCGTGCGCCCCAGCGCCAGCCACACCGCCGCGATCACCAGCGCCGCCGCGAGCACCAGGAACAGCCGGTAGAACGGGAAGCTGACCGCGCCCAGCGGCACGCCGCCCTCGAGCGCGGCCGGCACCGCCACGCTGGTCGGGTTCGCGCCCCAGACCAGCACGATCGTCTCTTGCACGATCAGCACCAGCCCCAGCGTGAACAGGATCTGGTACACGTGCCCCGCGCGGGCCAGCCTGCGCATGGCGAAGGCGTCGACCAGCAGGCCCAGCGCCGCGACGGCGAGCGGCACGACGACGATCGCGAGCCAGAAGCTGCCCGTCGCCGAGACGACGGTGAACGCCGCGTAGGCGCCCAGCGCGTAGAACGCGCCGTGGGCGAAGTTGGGAATGTCGAGCATCCCGAAGATCAAGGTCAGGCCGGCCGCGACCAGCGCGTAGATCACGCCTTGGACGATCCCGTTGAGCAGCTGGACCTCGATCAGGCCGCCCATCAGGCGGCGGCGTCCCAGACCTTCGTGCCGCCCACGTACGTCGCGCGCACGCCCAGCGCGCCGAGCGTTGCCGGCTCGACCGTCAGCGGGTCGCCGCCGAGCACCACGAAGTCGGCCAGATAACCCGGCGCGAGCGCGCCCTTCACGCCGGCTTCGCCCGACGCGTAGGCCGCGTTGACGGTGTAGAGCGCGAGCGCCTCGGCCGGCGTGATGCGCTGCGAGAGTCCCAGCGGCGTGCCGTCGTAGCCGGTGCGGGTGACGCACGACTGCAGCGCCAGCAGCGGCTGGAACGGCCCGCACGGGTAGTCCGACGAGCCGACGACCGCGACGCCGTGGTCGAGGAACGCGCGGTGCGCGAACATCCGCTCGATCCGCTCGGGCCCGTACCACTCGAGCAGCTTGCCGCCGTGATAGTGCACGTAGCTGCCGAACGGGGCGGCGATCGCGCCCAGCGCCTTCATGCGCTGCAGGATCGACTCGGTGACGATGCTGCAGTGCTCGATGCGGTGGTGCAGTGCGGGATCGGGGCGCTCGCGCTGGGCGGCCTCGAACTGCGTCGAGCAGCTTGCCGATCGCGCGGTCGCCGTTGGCGTGCACGCCGATCCGGTTGCCGTCGAGGTGCGCGCGCCGCACGACGTCGCCCAGGTCGGCGTCGGACATGGTCTGCATGCCGAAATCGTCGCTGCTGCCCTCGAACGGCTGCTCCATCAGGCAGGTGCGCCCGCCGATCGCGCCGTCGACGAAGGCTTTGATGCCGCCCAGCCGCAGGCGCTCGTCGCCGGAGCCGGTGCGCAGCCCGCGCGCGGCGAGCAGATCGTAGTGCTCGTAGTGCAGCAGCATGTTGACCCGCATCGAGAGCTGCCCGCGGCGGCGCGCTTCCTCGAGCAGCGCGATGTCGGCGGGGCCGATCATCGCGTCGGTCAGCGAGGTGATCCCGGCCGCGTGGAAGGCGCGCATCGCCAGGCCCAGCCCGCGCAGGCGGTCCTCCGGCGTGCTCGCCGGCGCGATCGTGTCCGCCAAGCGCGATGCCTGCGGGTAGGCGTAGTCGAAGATCGCGGTCTCGAACAGGATGCCGTTGAGCCGGCCGCTCGCGTCGCGCCCGAAACGCCCGCCGGGCGGCGCTTCGGACGCCTCGTCGATACCGCCCAGCTCGAGCGCCTTGGAGTTGACCACGCCCCAGTGGCCGGCGACCTGCAGCACCATGATCGGGTGCTCGCGGCTGATCGCGTCGAGGTCCCAGCGCGTCAGCACGCGGCCCTCGGCCATCTTCGCGTCGTCGTAGCGGCTGCCGCGGATCCAGCCGCCGGGCGGCGCGTGCGCCAGCGCCGCGCGCAGCGCGTCCGCGATCTCGGCCAGCGAGCGCACCGCGTCGATCGAGAGGTCGAGGTGCAGCATGTCTTCCGCGGCGACCGCGAGGTGCGCGTGCGCGTCGTTGAAGCCCGGGACGACGACGCCGTCGCCGAAGTCGACGACCTCCGCGGCGGGAAAGCGCTCGCGCAGCGCGGCGGCACCGGCGGCCGCGACGATCCGTTCGCCGCTCACCGCGAGCGCTTCGGGCTCGGCGCCGGTCATGGTGACGATGCGGCGCGCGCGATAGATCGTCGTCGTCATGCGGTAAGACTTTGGCGCCGCGGCGCGGAATGCCCTCGGCCGGAGGAACCGCCGCGTGATCGCACCGCCGCTCGCCAGCACCATCTTCGCCGACGGGCAGTTCGGGCCCGCGCGCTCCGGGGCGACGCTGCCGGTCGTCGAACCGGCCACCGGCCGCACCGTCGGCGCCATCGCGGCCGGCGATGCGGACGACGTCGACCGCGCGGTGCGCGGCGCGAGCGCCGCGTTCGAGGGCGCCTGGGGCCGCCTCGCCGCGGCCGAGCGCGGCCGGCTGCTGGCGCGTTTGGGCGAGACCGTCGCGCGCAACGGCGAGCGGCTCGCGCGGCTCGAGTCGGACGACACCGGCAAGCCGATCTCGCAAGGGCGCGCCGACGTCGCCGCGGCGGCGCGCTATTTCGAATACTACGCCGGCGGCGCCGACAAAGTGCACGGCGACACGATTCCGTATCTGCCGGGCTACGGCGTGCAGGTGCTGCGCGTGCCGGTCGGCGTGACCGGCCACATCATTCCCTGGAACTACCCGCTGCAGATGTTCGCGCGGTCGCTCGGGCCGTCGCTCGCGGTCGGCAACGCGACCGTGATCAAGCCCTCGGAAGACGCGTCGCGGACGGTGGTCGAGCTGGCGAAGCTCGCGCAGGAATGCGATTTCCCGGCCGGCGCGATCAACGTCGTCACCGGCCTGGGCGAAATCGCCGGCGACGCGCTGGCGCGCCACCCGCTCGTCGACGTGATCGGCTTCACCGGTTCGCCCGAGGTCGGCACGCTGGTGCAGACGGCGGCCGCGCAGCACCACGCCCGCTGCATCCTCGAGCTGGGCGGAAAGTCGGCCCAGATCGTGTTCGCCGACGCCGATCTCGACGCGGCCGTGCCGACGATCGTGAAGGCGATCGTGCAGAACTGCGGGCAGTCGTGCTCGGCCGGCAGCCGGGTGCTGATCGAAGCAGCGGTCTTCGACGAGGTGACCGAACGGCTCGCCGCGGCCTTCGCGCGGCTGCGCGTCGGCCTGCCCGCCGACGATCCGGACGTCGGGCCGCTGATCAACCGCGCGCAGCACGAGCGCGTGCACGGCTATCTCGACCGCGCGCAACGCGACGGCGTGCGCGTCCTGGGCCGCGGAACCGTGCCCGGCGGGCTGCCCGCGGACGGCTTCTACGTCGAGCCGACCCTGTTCGGGCCGGTCGCGGAGCGCCACGAGCTGGCCTGCCGCGAGGTCTTCGGCCCCGTGCTCTCGGCGCTGGCGTTCCGCGACGAGAGCGAGGCCATCCGGCTCGCGAACGCGACCGACTACGGCTTGGTCGCCGGCGTCTGGACCGAGAACGGCGGGCGCCAGGCGCGCGTCGCCCGGGCCATGCGCGCCGGCCAAGTGTTCGTCAACTGCTACGGCGCGGGCGGCGGGATCGAGCTGCCCTTCGGCGGCTTCAAGCGCAGCGGGCACGGGCGCGGCAAGGGCTTCGCCGCGCTGCACGAGTTCAGCACGCTCCAGACGATCACCCAGAAGTTCGCCTGATGGCGGGGATGCTGCAGGGCAAGGTCGCCGCGGTCACCGGCGGCGGCTCGGGCTTCGGCGCGGAGATCTGCCGCAAGTTCGCCGCGGAGGGCGCCGCGGTGACGGTGCTCGACATCGACGACGCCGCGGGCGAGCGCGTCGCCGCCGAGATCGCCGCCGCGCATCCCGGCCGGGCGCGCTACATCCGCTGCGACGTCAGCCGGCGCGACGAGGTCGCCGCCGCGGTGCGCGCGATGGTGGCGGCCGACGGCCGGGTCGACGCGTACGTGAACAACGCCGGCGTCACGCACCGCAACAGGCCCATGCTCGAGGTGAGCGAGGAGTGGTTCGACCGCATCTTCTCGGTCAACGTCAAGGCGCTGTACCTGTCCGCGCTCGAGCTCGTGCCGGTGTTCCGCGCGCAGGGCGGCGGGGTGGTGGTCAACGTCGCCTCGACCGCCGGCATTCGGCCGCGGCCCGGGCTGACCGTCTACAACGCCTCCAAAGCGGCCGCGATCCTGTTCTCCAAGTCGATGGCGGTCGAGTTCGCGCCGGACAACATCCGCGTCAACGCGGTCTGCCCGGTCGCCGGCGACACGCCGCTGCTGGCGGAGTTCATGGGCGGCGACACGCCCGAGCTGCGCGCGAAGTTCGCCGCCAGCGTGCCGCTCGGACGGCTGTCGCAGCCGCGCGACATCGCCAACGCCGTCGCGTTCCTGAGCTCCGACGACGCCGCGTTCATCACCGGCGTCGCGCTCGAGGTCGACGGCGGCCGCTGCATCTAGCGCGGCGGAGTGACCGGGGTCCGAAGCGGGCCCACGGCATGGAATCCCCGGCCGGCGGTCTAAGGCCCGCTCATGGTCTCCGGCGCGCCGTGCGCCGCATGATGCGAAGGGGTGTCAATGTCGTCCGTTTCCCGCGAATCCGCCGTCATCTACACGGGCAACGAGTTCAACCCGACCAAGTCCGTGGCGTCGCCGATCTTCCAGACCTCGGCCTTTCAAGCCGAGTCGGCGGAGCACTTCCACGCCATCTCGACCACCCCGCTCTCGCCCGACTTCTACACCCGCTACGGCAACCCCAACCAGCAGCAGCCGGCCGCCATCATCGCCGAGCTCGAAGGAGCCGAGAACGCGCTGGTATTCGCGTCGGGCGTGGCCGCCGCCGCGACCACCGCTCTGGCGCTGCTCAAGGCCGGCGACCACGTCGTCGCCCAGACCGTGATCTACACCGGCACGACCGGCCTGCTGCAAGAGATCATGGCGAAGTTCGGCGTCACGACGACCTTCGTCGACCAGCGCGATCCGGCCGCGTTCGAAGCGGCGATCACCGACCGCACGCGCCTGATCTGGGTCGAGACGCCGAGCAACCCGCTGATGCAGCTGACCGATTTGGCGGCGATCGGCAAGCTCGCGCGCGCGCGCGGCATCCTCACGATCTGCGACAACACCGTCGCGACGCCGCTCAACCAGCGCCCGCTCGAGCTGGGCATCGATCTCGCGCTGCACAGCGCGACCAAGGCGATGGGCGGCCACGCCGACATCATCGCCGGCGCCGTCGCCGGCTCGCAGGCGCTGATCGAGAAGATCTGGCACGCGATCCTGACCATCGGCGCGACGCTCGGCCCGATCGACGCCTGGCTGCTGCTGCGCGGCCTGCGCACCCTGCCGCTGCGCAACGAGCGCTTGAACAAGAACGCGCTGGCGGTCGCGTCGTATCTGCAAGCGCACCCGCGCGTCACGACGGTGTACTATCCCGGCTTGCCCAGCCACCCGCAGCACGAGCTCGCGCTGCGCCAGATGACCGGCTTCGGCTGTCTGCTCTCGTTCGAGCTCGACGGCGACCAGGCGATGGCCGAGCGCTTCGTGAGCGGGCTGCGCCACGTCAAGCAGGCCGCCAGCTTCGGCAACTTCGAGTCGCTGGTGTTCCACCCGGCCGCGGTCTGGTCGGGCCACTCGACGCCCGAGGAGCTGCTGGCCGCCGGCATCAAGCCGTCGCTGCTGCGCCTGGCCGTCGGGCTCGAGCACCCCGACGATCTGATCGCCGACGTCGAGCAGGCGCTGGACGCATGCGCCGCCGGCTCGCGCGTGCCGACGGGCTCCACCGCCGGCTAGGCGGATTCGACCACCCGAAATTCGGCCGCAGCGAGTTGTCAGATTTTGTTGACAAACCGGTCCCGGAGTGGTTAGCATCACATCAGGGCCTACACCGTAGGTCCTTGAGCCTTAAGTCCTAGCAGGACCCGTCGACCACCGCCACCGGCGGCTTAGTCGACGGGCGAACCATCATGACACGGGTGAGGAAGATGGTGACCATGCGAGCTTTCCGCAGCGGCCGCGCCACCGGCGCGACGCTCCACTCTCAGCACAAGCGCCGCGGCCGAACCCCGGGCTCCGGGAACGACGCGCGTTCGCACGGCGCGAGCCTGAGAGCCTAACCGACCCGCGGCCCGCGCCGTTCCGCGCGCGCCGCCGCTCCACCATACGCATTCATGCGGTGACCCGCCGTCGAGCACGTACACGACGGGCGCTGATTTCCCATGCACTCCGATCGCTACGATCGAGGAGATTGTTCAAATGCGCGCACTACGGATTCAAGATGTGGTTCGACCGGTGATCAAACGCGTTTCCGACGAGACGGTACGCGATGCCATCCTGACCTCGTTCGAGCAGGCCACCGACTCGCTGGCGCGGGTCGAGGAATGCTTCGAGACGCTGACCTCGCGCGAGTGGCCGCAGCTGGCGCTGTTCCGCTTCTTCAACGCGTGGCGCAACCCGTCGGTGGGCTCCGCGAGCGTCGCGGGCTTGACGGTTCGCATCCTCGCCGAAGCCGAGGAAAAGCAGGGCGACGAGCGCGAGGCGCTGTTCCTGAGCGCGGCGTACGTCGCGCGCATCACCGGCGAGGACCTGGGCCTGTTCAGCGACACGCACGGCGCGCTCTACGCGCGCATGGCCGAGGCGCTGTGCGACAGCGACGCCTGGCAGCGCGCGCAGTACGGCATTCCCAGCGCATCGGACTACCAGAGCTGGGTGCGCGCGCAGCGCCGGCTCGGCCCCGACATCGTCGAGGCGCTGATGCTCTCGATCGTCGCCGAGATCTACAACTACGGCGAGTTCACGGTGATCGCGCCCAAGTTCCAGAAGTGGCTGCAGGCGATGGGGCGCGACAAGCAGCGCCGCAACCACGAGCTGGAGTTCGTCACCGCGCACGTCGGCAACACCGAGAGCGGGCACTTCCTGTACGCGGTGCGCGCGCTCGAGCAGTACTGCCGCGGCACCGGCGCCACGTTCGACGGCGCGCAGTTCGCGCGCTGCTGCGCGAGTTATCTGGCGGGCGTGGGCGCGTCGTACGCGACGATCACCTCGGCGCTGCTGGCGACCGCGGAGAGCGAACCGGCGCGCGAATTGGCGCTCGCCTGAACCTCATCACCGCCCAGGCGGTCGGCGCGGGCGCGGCACGGAAGCAACGGGCCATGCCGCGCTCGCGTTACCTCGTCCTGGCCGCGTGCGGGGGCAGCGCCTTCCTCGACATGTACGCCACGCAGCCGCTGCTGCCGGCGCTGCGGGTCGAGTTCGGCGCCGGCGAAGCGGCGGTCGGCGCGACCATCTCGGCGCTGACCTTCGCCTGCGCGCTGGCCGCGCCGGTGGTCGGCCCGCTGGCCGATGCGCTGGGGCGTAAGCGGGTGATCGTCGGCGCGCTCTACGGCCTGGCGCTGGCGACGCTGGCCGCCGCCGCCGCGCACTCGCTGCACGCGCTCGTCGCCTGGCGCTTCGTGCAGGGCCTGTTCATGCCGGCCGTCTTCGCGGTGACGCTGGCGTACATCGCGGAGGAGTTTCCGCCCGCGGTCAGCGGGCGCGCGGTCGGGGTGTACATCGCGGGCAACGTGCTGGGCGGATTCCTGGGCCGCTACGTCGCGGCGCTGGTCGCTTCGGCGGCGAGCTGGCAAGCCGCGTTCGTCGTGCTCGGCGCGCTGACGCTGGGCGGCGCGACGCTCGTGCTGTTCGCGCTCCCGCGCGCGGCGCATTTCACCCGCCAGCGCTCGGCGCCGCAAGCGCTGCGGGCCATGGCGCGCTTCGCGCGCGACCCGGTGCTGCTCGCGACGTACGCGGTCGGCGGCGCGGTGCTGTTCTCGCTCGTCGCGGCGTTCACGTTCGCGACGTATCACCTGGCGGGGCCGCCGTTCGGCTTGGGCACGCTGGCGCTGGGCAACGTCTTCTTCATCTACTTGCTGGGCGTGGTCGCCACGCCGCTCTCGGGCCGGCTGATCGACGCGGTCGGCCACCGGGCCGCGGTGGTCGCGGCGATCGCGGTCAGCGCGGGCGGGATGCTGATCACCCTCATCCCCTCGGTCGCGGCGATCGTGGTCGGGCTGGGCGTGATGTCGATGGGCGTGTTCGCCGCTCAAGCCGCGTCGCAGGGGTACGTCGGGATCGTCGCGGTCGAGCGGCGCTCGACCGCGGCCTCGCTCTACATCACCGTCTACTACGCGGGCGGCGGCCTGGGGGCGGTGCTGCCGGCGCTGGTGTGGACCCGCGGCGGCTGGCCGGCGACGGTCGCGCTCGTCGTGGCGGTCGAGGCCGGTGCGGCGCTGCTGGCCGCGGTGGCCTGGTCGCGGCGGAGCACGGCGCTAGCGTAGCGCGCTCTCGAGCGCGCCCATCAGCGCCAGCGCGACGTCCTCGCGCCAGTGGCGCGCGACGATCTGCACGCCGACCGGCAGCCCCGCGCTGCCGCGCTCGACCGCGCGCGCCGTCTTGGCCACCGCGTCGGGCCCGCAGCCGCGCGGGTGCGCCTCGTCCGGGCGGACGCGGGTGACCGGCACCACCCCGGCCGGCATCCCGAGCAGGTTGTAGAGCATGGAGTAGCTCGCCGCCGTGCTCAGGTAGTACGCCGCGCCGTGGGTGAGCGCGGGCAGCGCGTGCGGCGGGCAGAGGATCGCGTCGAACTCGCCCCGGTCGAGCTCGGCCAGAAACCGCCGCCGGTACTCGTTCTGCGCCTCGACCAGCGCCCAGTACTCGTCGACGGTCCTCTCGCGAATGGCCGCAATTTGCCCCGCCAGGCGGCGCTGCCCGAGCAGCGTCGCCGCCGCGACCGCCGCCGGGCGCCAGGCGTTGGGCAATCCGGCGAGCCCGAGCAGACCGCTCACCCGCGGGTCGCGCTTGCCGCGGCCCAGCCGGCGGCGCGCGCCGCGTGCCCCGTCGGCCGAGAGGATGCCCTGGAACAGCGCCATCGCCCGGCCCACCTCGGGCGGCCGGAACGGCTCGACCCGCACCCCGCGCGCCGCGAGCGCCGCGGCGGCCTCGCGCACCGCGCGCCGCAGCGCCGGAGCGGCCGGGAAGAAGCCGTCGTCCTCGTATACCGCCACCCGCAGCGCGCCGACCTCGACCGCGCCGGGCTCGCGCCAGGGGACCGGCGCGACCTGCGGATCGAGCTCGGCCTGGCCGGGCGCGGCCAGGACCCGCATCGCCAGGGCCAGGTCGGCGACCGCGCGCGCCATCGGGCCGGGCTGCGAAACGATGGCGGTCTGCCCGCCCGCATAGCCCGCGGCGCGCGCGTCCTCGTTGGTTAGCCGGCCGCTGGTCGGCTTGAGCGCCACGATCCCGCAGGCGTGGGCCGGGCAGCGCAGGCTGCCGCCGATGTCGCTGCCCAGCCCCAAGGGCGAGCCGTGCGCGGCGACGATCGCCGCCTCGCCGCCGCTGCTCCCGCCGGGCGAGCGGGCCGGGTTCTCGGGGTGGTTGGTGCGGCCGTGGACCGGGTTGTCGGTCTCGTTGTAGATCAGCAGCTGCGGCACGTTGGTCTTGCCGAGCACGATCGCGCCCGCCGCGCGCAGCCGGGCCACCAGCGGGCCGTCGGCCGCGGCGAGCGCTGCCCCGGCGACCCCGAGCCCGGCCGGCGTGGCCGGCCAGCGCGAACTGCTCCTTGAGGGTGACCGGCACGCCGTGCAGCGGCCCCAGCGGCGCGCCGGCCCGCTGGGCCGCGTCGGCCCGGTCGGCCTCGGCCCGCGCCTCGCCGAAGCGGGTCACGATCACCGCGTTGAGCGCCGGGTTCACCGCCTCGATCCGGGCAACGTGCGCCTCGACCGCCTGGCGCGCGCTGCAGCGGCCGGTCGCGATCGCGCGGGCCAGTTCCGCCGCGCCCAGCCGCACCAGCCCCGCCGCATCCTCGCCCATGCGGCGTCGTTCCACGGCGGCCGGAAACCGTCCGCCCCGCTCGCGCGGGGCGCGGGCGGGGCGGGTTCGGAAACCGCGGGACGGTCGAATTCGACAAGGATCGAACGCCGTACCCGGTTACGGCGCGATCCGCGAGCCGCCCACGCCGGCCTACACGGCGGGTTTTCACGCGGGCTCGTTCGTCGATTTCTCCGGTCGAGATGGTCTCGTCATCGCGGTGCACACACCCAAAGCGTCGCGATCCCGCCCACCCAGCTTCACTGAGTCTTTACACCACACCTTCGTACTATGGTTTAGTTTACGAAATATGGCTCTCCAGCCACGGTGAGAACGACGGTTCCGTGGGCGGGATCGCCTTCGAGCAGGTCGATCAGGCGCAGCAGGTCGGCCCGTGCGACCCGCAGACCGCCGCCGGCCGGAGCCGCGTCGGCCGGCTCGGCGTAGATCGCGACGCCGCTTCGCCCGCCCAGGCCGCCGGTCGGCGCGCCGATCCCGCGCACATCGAGTAGACGCTCCCCCGAGCCGCGCCGGGCGCTGCCCGCATCGATCAGCCGGGCTTCGGTGGCGAGGTCCAGATCGGCGAGTTCGAGCAGCGCCGGGCGCCCCTCGCCGCCGCGCGTCCAGGCCCCGGCGCGGTAGTGGCCGGGCGGGAGCGGCTCGCCCGCTTCGCGCCCGTGGAGCGAGATCACGGTGCCGCGCGTAGAGCCCAGGAGCGGGATCGAGAAGAGCGGCTCGCCGCTGACGCCGGACACGTCGATCGCGGTGCTCGAGCGCTTGAGCACGAGCTGGATCACCGACCGCCTCCGGAATGCATCATCCCGGAGACTATGCTACGGCAGTTTTACCTTAGTACCTTTGCGCCACAATCTAGACTAGCTTACGTCGGCAAGAAGTCCCATGGCGGCGCACTTCGAGACCAGCGCCGAGCGCGTGCGCACGCCCATCACCTCGTAGACGCGGCGCGTCTGGTTGCGAATGGTGTTCTTGCTGCGCCCGAAGCGGTCGGCGATGTCCGCGGTCGAGCGCCCTTCGCAGATCGCGTACATCACCCGCCGCTCGGCGGGGCTCAACTGCTCGGGGCCGCGCGCGCGCTCGGCCAGCGACTCGTAGCGGCGGCGCAGCCACGAGCGCGGCACCACCTTGGTCAGCTGGTCGGCCCGGTGGAGGATGTCGTCGTCGATGTGCACTTCGAGCAGCGCCAGCAGCGTGCGCGCCTCGGCGTAGCGGTTGCCGACGCCTTGCCACACGCGCAGCGCGGAGCGCAGCTCGGTCATCATCTCCGTCTGGCGGCCTTCGGCGCGCGCGACGGCGGCGCGCGCCGCGTGCTCCAGTCCCGCCGCGGCGCCGCGCTCGTTCTCGAACGACTCGCTCGGCGGCGGCGCGGGCGGCAGCGTTTCGAACCGGCGCAGCAGCGCGACGGCCACGGCGCGCTCGACCTTGACGCCGTCGCGAATCGCTTCGAGCAGCACGGTGCGGCCGGTGCGGTCGAGCGCGGCCCAGTCGACGTCGGCCGCGATCGCGACCGCCTTGCGCACCAGGTGATCGGGCGTGAACGACTCGCCCGCGGCGCGCGCGACCTGCGCCGCGGTGATGGCCGCGGCGACGCGCTGCGAGCCGGGCGCGGACTGGGCCAGCATCTCGTCCGCGACGCGCCAGGCTTCGCTCGCGTTCCCATCGAGCAGCTCGACGACCGCCCGCATCCGGCGCAGCGCGAACCAGCGCGCCTGCAGCCCGGGCGACCAGCTCGTCGCGTCGATGTCGCGCCGCACCCGGGCGAACAGCTTGAGGTCGAGCGTGTCGAGCGCGATGGTGACCAGCGCGTACAACAGCGAGGCATGCATCGCCGGGTCGCGGTGCGGCGAGCGCCCCAGCGCGTCGAGCGCGTCGAGGAAGTGCCGCGCGGCGATCGGGTAGCGCTCGCGGCGCACCTCGATCCAGCCGTACAGCTCGAGCGCGCGCGCGTAGACCATGTCGGCGTCGGCCGCGACGTGCGCGTCGAGCGCGCTCTCGGCCTCGTCCAGCCGGCCCGCGCTCCAGTACGCGCGGGCCAGCTCGTACCCGGCTTGCGCGCGCACCGACGCGTGCACCGCGGGATTCGGCGCGACCGCGGTGAGCAGCAGCCGCAATCCCTCGTCGAACCGGCCCAAGGCGACCAGCGCCGCGCCGCGCAGCAGTTCCGCGGTCACCCGGTCGTCGGCTTTGTCGAGCGCCGGCGCGACATCGTCGAGCGCGGCCAGCGCGCGCGCGGGCTGACCGGCGCGCAGGGTCGCGCGCGCGAGCAGCAGCGCGCCGTCGATTCGCTGCTCGCGGGTGGGCGGCGCGAAGCCCTCGAGCAGCGTCGCGGAACGCTCCCACTCGCCGGCTTGCCACGCTTCGCGCGCGTCGCGCAGGGTGCTCAGCGGATCGCTGCGGCGGACGACTTTGGCTTCGGCTGCGCTCATGCGCACCTAGTGTGCGAGGTCACACGCGTGGTATTGCATGCTCTGCGGAGGCCACCCTCGTGTAGCGCCTACGTTCCATTGGAGCTGGGTCAAAGACACTATACACGCCACCGGCCGCCGACCATCACGGCCTGCGGGGCGGCGCGCTCGGCGGCGAACACGTAGCGGTCCAGCCGGGTCTCGGGCGGGCCGCCGTCGGCCAGCACGACCAAGTCGGCGCGCATGCCGGGCGCGATCGTGCCCGCGGCGCGGCCGCAGGCGCGCGCGCCGCCCCGGGCGGCGCCGGCCCAGAGCGTCTCGCCGCACGACGCGCCGGGCGCGCTCGCCGCGACGATCCGGCGCCGGGTGATCAGGCGCTGCCCGTACTCCAGCCAGCGCAGTTCCTCGACCGGCGAGAGCGAGACGTTGCTGTCCGAACCGATCCCGAAGGCGCCCCCGGCGGCCAGGTACGGGCCGAGCGGGAACAGACCGTCGCCCAGGTTCGCTTCCGTGCTCGGGCAAAGGCCCGCGACCGCTCCGCTGCGCGCCAAGCCGGCCTGCTCGGCCGGGTCGAGATGGGTCGCGTGGACCAGGCACCAGCGCCCGTCGACGTCGTTGTTGGCGAGCAGCCAGGCAACGGGACGAGCCCCGAGCGCGGCCTCGACCGCCGCGACCTCGCGCGTCTGCTCGGCGATGTGGAGGTGCACCGGCACGTCGCGCGGCGAGCCGTCGACCAGCGCCCGCAGCTCGGCCGGCGTCACCGCGCGCAGCGAGTGGGCGCAGACGCCGACCGTCACCTCGGGATCGTGCGCGTACGCGCTCCGCAGCGTGCGGGCGATGTCGAGCACGTCGTCGACGCCGGTCGCGAAGCGGCGCTGGTGCGGGCCCAGCGGCGCGCCGCCGACGTCGCCGTGCGCGTAGAGCGCGGGCAGCAGGCAGAGCGCGATCCCGGCCTCCTTGGCGGCCTCGACCAGCGCGCGCGCCATCACCGCCCGGTCGGCATACCACTCGCCCCGCGGGTCGCGGTGCAGGTAGTGGAACTCGGCCACCGCCGTGTAGCCGGCCCGCAGCATCGCCCGGTAGACGTCCGCCGCCAGCGCGCGCAGGGCGTCCGGCTCGAGCGTGCCGGCCAGGCGGTACATCAGCTCGCGCCAGGACCAGAAGTCGTCGCCGTCGCGCCCGCGCCGCTCGGCCTGGCCCGCCATCGCGCGCTGGAAGGCGTGCGAGTGCAGGTTCGCCATGCCGGGCACGAGCGGGCCCGCCACGCGCTCCGCCCCGCCCGCTTGCGCGCCGGCGCGCACGTCCACGATCGTGCCGTCGGGCGCGATGTCGAGCGCGACGTCGGGAGCCCAGCCGTCGGCGAGGAACGCTTCGGAGGCGAACAGACGCACGGGCGGAACTCCGCCCGCCGCCGCGCAATACCTTCGCGGCGCAGCGACCCGCCGCTCGCCTCGTCCAGCGCGGGCGGAGGACACGACGTGAGACCCGGTGCCTACGATGACCTCGAAGCCCGCCTGCGCCGGCTCGAGAGCGAGGCCGCCCAGTTGCGCCGCGACTTCGAAGCCGCCGGCGGCCCGAGCCCGGCGCCCGGCGCGAGCCCGGCGGCGCCGCTCTTCCCCGGCCTGAGCGCGCCGCCCAAGCTGCACGGGCGCTCGCTCGAGACGCTGGTCGCCGGACGCGGGCTCCAGTTGGCGGGGCTGCTGCTGGTGCTGGTCGGCACGGCGTACTTCCTGGAGCTCGCCTTCAGCCGGAACTGGCTGGGGCCGCTGGAGCGCGTGCTGCTCGGGCTGGTCGCCGGCACGGCGTTGATGGCGGTCGGCGCGCGCCGGCTGGGCACGGCACTGCGCTACTTCGCCGAAGGGCTGATCGCGCTGGGGGCGGGGATCCTGTACCTCTCGCTGTGGGCGGCGGTCGGGCTGTTCCACCTGGTCGGGCAGGCCCCGGCGTTCGTCGCGATGATCGCCGTCACCGGCGCGCTCGCCGCGCTGGCCGGCACCCGCCGCTCGGAGCGCCTGGCGCTGATGGGCCTATTCGGCGGGTTCATCACGCCGCTGCTGCTCGCGAGCGGTACCGTCGAGCGCCTGCCGCTCGGGGCGTACTTGCTGATCCTGGCCGCCGCGATGCTGGCGCTCGCGCTGCGGGCGGGCTTCCGCTGGGTCGAGAGCGCGGCGTTCGTGGCGGTGCTGTGCTACGCGCCGCTGTTCGATGTCGACCCGGTGCACGGCTGGAGCAGACCGGCCGCCTACGCCGCCGCGACGCTGGTGTTCGCGCTGTTCGCGGCGGCGTTCTCGCTCGGCGCGATGCGGGCCGGCAGGGTCGACCGGCCGCGCCTCGTGCTGTTGACGGTCGATGCCGC
The DNA here is from genome assembly GCA_963784655.1 of Vulcanimicrobiota bacterium. Taxonomy (GTDB): domain Bacteria; phylum Vulcanimicrobiota; class Vulcanimicrobiia; order Vulcanimicrobiales; family Vulcanimicrobiaceae; genus Vulcanimicrobium. The sequence continues at coordinate 598,924 of CAWASO010000014.1, read as the reverse complement.
CTGCTACGCGGGCGCGCTCGCGGAGATCCTGTGGAACCACCGTACGCTGCTCGGCGCGGCGCTGATCGCACTGGCCGCGGTGCTGCTCGCGACGACGCGCGCGGCGCGCGTCCCGGGGGCGCTGCGGCGCGCGTACGCCTGCCTCGGGCTGGCGGCCCTGACCCTGGCGGTGCCGGCGCTGCTGCACGCCGACACGCTGATCGACGTCTTCGTCGTGGAGGCGGCGCTGCTGGTGGTGCTGGGCACGCGCGCCGGCGAGCGCGGGCTCACCGGCGCGGGCCTGGTGCTGCTGGGCGGCAGCTGCCTGTGGCTGCTGGCTGCCGCCACCTTCGAGCCGATGGTGCCGCCGCTGGCGAACTCGCTGTTCCTCGCCTACGCGATCGCGGCCGGCGCGCTGGTCACCGTGCTGCGCCACCTGCGCGCGTACGACGACGGGCTCTACGCCAAGCGTGAGCTGATCGGCACGGCCCGGGTCGCGCTCGCGCTGATGGCGTGGGCGGGGCTGTCGCGCCAGTGCGTCGACCTGTTCGACGGCGGCAGGGGGCTCGACGTGCTCTCCGAGCACGCGCAGCTCGCGCTGTCCGTGCTCTGGACCGCCTTCGCCAGCACGCTCTTCGCGCTGGGCATGCGGCGGCGCGACGTGCAGCTGCGCTGGCAGGGGATCGCGCTCTTCGGCCTGACGGTGTGGAAGGTGTTCATCGTCGACCTCGCCGCGCTGGACTCGGCGTACCGGGTCGTGTCGTTCGTCGGGCTGGGGGTCGTGCTCGTCGCGGCCTCGGCCTGGTACCAGCGCAGCTTCGCCGCCGAAAAGGCCGAGGCCGACGCGTGATCGCGCTCGCCGTCGTGGCGCTGCTGGCCGCTGCGCCCGCCGGCGCGAAGTGGCCGGCTTGGAAGACCGTCGCGCCCGTCGTGCTGAGCGACGCCGCGCGAGCGCGGCTGGTGCGACTGCGCTTGCCCGCGACGATCGATCCCGGCCCCGACGCGACGTATCCCGACCTGCGCCTGGTCGACGACGGCGGCACCGAGACCGCGTACGCGTTCGCCGCCGACGACGACGGCGCGGCGGCCGGCGCGCGCGCGGTCGAGCTGGTCGACACCGGGTTCGTGCCGGGCGCGTACACCCAGGCCGTGCTCGATCTGGGCGACGAGCGCGCGCTGCACGACGAGATCGCGCTCGACACGCCGCGCGCGACGTACTTCGAGCGGGTCAGCGTCGACGCCAGCGACGACCGCGTCACCTGGCGCCGGGTGCGTGACGGCGCGGTCATCTACCGCGTCGCGCAGGACGAGGGGCGCGGCAACAGCCGGGTCGCGTTCCCGCCGACCTACTCGCGCTGGCTGCGAGTGCGCGTCGCCGAACCGCAGGCGCCGTTCGCGCTGAGCGGCGCGACGGTCGCGCGCGGCGACCGGCCGCAGCCGGTGCTCGAACCGCTGCCCGTCGCCGGAACGCCGCGGACCGATGCCGCGACCCGCCGCCAGAGCTGGACCTTCGCCGGCCGCGTCGCACTGCGCCCGACCGCGGTCGCGTTCGACGGCGGCGCCGGTACCTACGTGCGGCACGTGACGGTCGCATCCAGCGCCGACGGCACGGCCTGGAACGACGCCGGCGAGGGCACCATCGCCCGCTACGCGCGCGGCGGCGCGCAGAGCTCGTTCGCCTTCGCGCAGGCGACCGCGCCGCACTGGCGGGTGACGGTCGAGAACGGCAACGACCCGCCGGTCGCCGGGCTTGCGCCCCACGCTGCTGGCCCGCCCGCGCGAGCTGCTCTTCCGCGCCGCACCGCACCACGGCTACGCCCTGCTCGAGCGGCAACCCGCGCGCCGCCGCGCCGCAGTACGACCTCGCCGCGCAGCTCGCGCACGAGCACGCGCGGCCGGACGCGAGCGCGGCGCTCGGCGCGCCGGCCGACAACCCGGCCTACGACGACGCGCGCCCGCTGCCCGAGCGCTTTCCCTGGCTGCTGACCGCGGTGCTGCTGGTGATCGCCGGGCTGATGGCGCTGCTCGCGGTCCGCACCCTGCGCGCGAGCAAAGCGGAGACCGAGTAAAGCATGAGACCGAAGTACGATACGCTCTGGGCCAACGCGCGGCTGGCGACGATGACGCCCGGCGGCGCGGCGTACGGCGCCATCGAGGACGGCGTGCTCGCCGCGCGCGACGGCGTAATCGCCTGGGTCGGTCCGCGCGCGGAGCTGCCCGACACGCCCGAGACGCTCGCGACGCGGGTGATCGACGCCGGCGGGCGCTGGATCACGCCGGGGCTGGTCGACCCGCACACGCACCTGGTGTTCGGCGGCGACCGGGTGGCGGATTTCGAGCGCCGGGTCGCGGGCCAGAGCTACGTCGCCGCGGCGGCGGGCGGGAGCGGGATCGCGCACACCGTCGCCATGACCCGCGCGGCGGACGAGGCGACGCTGTTCGCGAGCGGGGCGAAACGGCTGCGCGCGCTGATCGCGAGCGGCGCGACGACGGTCGAGATCAAGTCCGGCTACGGCCTGGACGTCGACGACGGAGCTGCGCGTGCTGCGCGTCGCGCGCCGGCTCGGGCGCGAGCTCGGCATCACCGTGCGCACGACGTACCTGGGCGCGCACGTCGTGCCGCCGGAATACCGCGAGCGGCGCGCCGCCTACCTCGCGCTGGTCTGCGACGTCATGCTGCCGCGCGTCGCGCGCGAAGGGCTGGCCGACGCGGTCGACGTCTTCTGCGACACGATCGCGTTCTCGGTCGCCGAAGCCGAGCGCGTCGTCGCCGCCGCGCAGCGGCTGGGCCTGCCGGTGAAGCTGCACGCCGACCAGATCGACGACACCGGCGCGGCCAAGCTGGCGGCGCGCGTGGGCGCGCTATCGGCCGACCACCTCGAGCGCACCGACGCCGAGGGCGTGCGCCTGCTCGCCGCAGCGGGCACCGTCGCCGTGCTGCTGCCCGGCGCGTACTACTACTTGCGGGAGACGGTCAAGCCGCCGGTCGAGGCGCTGCGCGCGCACGGCGTGCCGATGGCGCTGGCGACCGACTGCAATCCCGGCACCTCGCCGATCCTCGCCCTGACCGCCGCGCTGAACCTGGCCTGCGTGCTGTTCGGGCTCACGCCCGAGGAAGCCGTCGCAGGCGCGACCCGCCACGCCGCTCGCGCGCTGGGCCTGACCGACCGCGGCGAACTGCGGCCCGGGCTGCGCTGCGACCTCGCGCTGTGGGACGTCGGCTCGCCCGCCGAGCTGTGCTACTGGCTGGGGGCAAGCCCGTGCGCCGGCGTGGTGGTCGGCGGCGAGCCGCTCGCGCTGGTGGGCCACGACGCGTGGGATTGCGCGCGTTCGCGCGGTAGAGACGGACGGTGAAGCTCGACAACAACCCGCCGCGCGGGACCCGCGACCTGCTGCCCGCCGCCGTCGCCGTGCGCGACGAGGCGCTGGCGACGATCGCCGCGGTCTACCGCCGCTACGGGTACCGCCGGATCGAGACGCCCGCGCTGGAGAGCATCGAGCGCCTGCAGTCCGACCAGGGCGGCGAGAACGAGAAGCTGATCTTCCAGATCCTCAAGCGCGGCTTGAGCGATCCCATCGAAGCCGGCACGCCAATCCGCGACCTGGTGGACTACGGCTTGCGCTTCGACCTCACCGTGCCGCTGACGCGCTTCTACGGCAACAACCACGCCGCGCTGCCGCTCCCGTTCCGCAGCTTTCAAGCGGGACCGGTGTGGCGCGCGGAGCGCCCGCAGAAAGGCCGCTACCGCCAGTTCACCCAGTGCGACATCGACATCATCGGCGAGGAGTCGGTGCTGGCCGAGATCGAGCTGATCGAAGCGACGACCGAGGCGCTGGCCGCGGTCGGGCTGCGCAATACCACGGTGCGCCTCTCGGACCGGCGCTTCCTGAGCGCGCTGGCGGCGAGCATCGGCCTGCCGCCCGAGAGCCACACCAGCTTCTTCATCACCCTGGACAAGCTGGACAAGATCGGCTGGGACGGCGTCACGGCGGAGCTGACCGCGCGCGGCGTGGCGGCCGAGGCGGTCGCGTCCGCGCGCGAGCGCATCGAGGCGCTGGAGCACGCGCCGCCCGGCGAAATCGCCGACGCGCTGGCCAAAGCGGTACCGGAATCTGCCCGCGGACGTGCTGGCCGACCTCGCGACGACGGCGCGCGGGCTGGAGCAGCTCGCCGGGATCACCTGGAAGTTCGACCCGACGCTGGTGCGCGGGATGGGCTACTACACGGGGCAGATCTTCGAGGTCGGCCACCCCGACCTGAGCTATTCGATCGCCGGCGGCGGGCGCTACGACAAGCTGGTGGGGCGCAGCCTCGGCCGCGACGTGCCGGCCTGCGGCTTCAGCATCGGTTTCGAGCGCATCGTCGACTTGATCGGCGCCCCGGCGCCAGTCGATCAGGTTGCGGTGCTGTTCGACGCCGACGTACCGCTGACCGACGCGGTTGCGGCGGCGCGCAGAGTGCGCGCCGATGGCCGCACGGTGACGGTCGTGCGGCGCAGCGGCAAGCTCGGCGCACAGCTGAGTCGGCTGGAAGAATCCGGCGTGACGTCATACGTGGCCCTGGCCGCGAATATCGCGCCCGACGCGCCCCTCGAAGAGCGAGCGCTCGGACAGATGAAGCGCTAACGGATAGCTACACGGGCAACGCACGCAGTTCGATTCGGCCGCCGATTTCGCGCGCTTCGAAGCGCGGCTGCGGGAACGAGGCCGGCCCGCGCACGATGGAGCCGTCGGTCAGCGAGAACACCGAACCGTGCCACGGGCAGGTCACGCAGCCGTCGGCGAACGTGCCTTGGTCGAGCGGCCCGCCGCGGTGCGTGCAGACCGCCGAGATCGCGGCGACGCCTGCATCCGTGCGCGACACCAGCACCGGGATGCCGCCGAGATCGACCCGCACCGGGCGGCTCGCGCTGAGCGCCGCCGCAGACATTACCGGCGTGAACTCCTCGGGTGGTGCGATTGGCTCGGCGGTATGGCGCACCCCGATCTGCAGCCCGAACGACAGCTCGCCGCCGAGGTACGCCGCCAGCCCCGAGACGCCGTACGCCAGCATCGCGGTGACGATTCCGGCTTTACGCCGGCCGCCACGCCGCAGCGCGAGCGAAGCGACGTAGCCGCTGAAGCTGATCGAGTTGAGCAGCGCGTGCGCCATGCCGAGGTTCTTGGGCTCGTCGCTGGTGTCGGACCAGTCGGCCAGGCCCGAGGCGATCGCGCCCACCCCGCCCAGCAGCCCGACGATCAGCGCCGCGTCGGCGCCGAAGCCGACGTCGCGCCGGCCGCCCAGCTCCAGCGTGTCGAGCACCACCGTCACCGTCCAGGCCCCGACCGGCACGTCCGTGATGACCGCGTGCAGCGGGTGGCCGAGCACCGTGCCGTGCAGCAGGTCGTTCACGCCGGAGCCCGCGCGCTCGAGAGTCTGCCGCACCGCGGGCTGGACCGCCTCGGCGAGCGCCGCGAGCCACGGGCTCTTGCCGAGGCGGTCGACCGGCCGGCGGTTGGTGGGAATCTCGGGATTCAGCACGAGCATCCGGTACCCACAACCAGCCTCCTCGGCTGCTTGCGGGGCGCGCTTTCAGCTCGAGGGCGCGCTCAGCGCAGGGTGGTGCCGAACAGCGCGAAGGTCTCGGCCCAGGCCGCCTCGGCCTGCGCCGGGCGGTAGCTCTCCCGGTCGCGCGAGGCGAAACCGTGCGGCGCGCCGGGATACAGGCTGAGCGTGTAGCGCTTCTTGTGCGCGGAGAGCGTCTCCACGATGCGAGCGTGCTCGCTCGGCGCGATTCCTTCGTCGTCCCCGCCGTAGACCAGCAGCAGCGCGCCCCGCACTTCGGCCAGCCGCTCGCGCAGCGGCGCGAAGAAACGCGGCTGCTCGGGTGCGATGCCGCCGCCGTAGAACGAAGCCGCCGCCGCGATCTTCTCGCCTAGCGCGAGCGCGGTCAGGACCGCCAGCCGGCCGCCCATGCAGAACCCGACCGCCCCGTACGCGCGCCGCGCGATCTCGGGCTGCGCGTCGAGGAACGCCGCCGCGGCCCGGACGTCGGCCAGCATGCCGTCGTCGGTGAGCGACTGCAGGCGCGCGTACATCGCCGCTCGGTCGGCCTCGCCGTAGCCGTACGTGTCGCCGCGGAACAGGTCCGGCGCGAGCGCGGCGTAGCCGTGCTCGGCCAGCCGGCGCACCTCGCTCTGCACGTAGTCGTTGACGCCGAACGCCTCCTGGTAGACCAGCACCGCGGGAAACGGCCCGTCGCCCGCGGGGACGGCGTAGTAGCCCCGCCGCTCGGCGTCGAGCGGAACGAACTCGGCGCGCGCGATCGTCACTGCGGCGCCGACAGTTCCCAGCGGTAGCCGTCCTGGTCGTGGAACCACAGCCCGATGTCGGGCGCGCCCTCGGCTTGCGGCCCGATCTCGTGGCCCGGGTCTTCCAGGTCGACTTGCTCGCGGCGCAGGTGGGCGAGCGCGCGCTCCAGCTCGGCCCGGTCGCGCAGCTGGAACGACATGTGGTCCAGCGTTCGGGGCGACGGCGTGCCGCGCTGAAACCAGATCGTCACCGCGTCGTTGCCGACGGACGCGAGCTCGTCCTCGGCTTCCATGAACGGCTCTAGGCCTAGGACGCGGGTGAACCAAGCCGCGCTGGCGCGCGGATCGCGCACCGCGAGCCCGAAATGACCGACCGGACCAACCGTGAACTCTGGCATTGCCGACTCGTACCCATTCACGGTCGAGCAGGCGCTGCTCACGACGCGGCCGTCACGCTCGATTCTCCCCAGGCCAGCAGCGCCTCGCAGACGTGGCGCAGGACGTGGCTCAGCGCCGCCGCCTTCGCCTCGTCCCAGGCGGTGCGCGAGCCGTCCGCGAGATACGTGCGCTGGTCGAGCTCGATCTGCAGCGCGTGGATGCCGGCGTCCGGGTCGCCGTAGTGGCGGGTGATGTAGCCGCCCTTGAAGCGGCCGTCGACGACGTGGTCGTAGGTCGACGCAGCGACCGCGTCCACCGCGGCCGCGATGACGCCCGGCGCGCACGACCGGCCCGAGTTGGTGCCGAAGTTCACGGCCGGCAGATCGCCCTCGAACAGCAGCGGCAGCCGGCCCCAGATCGAGTGCGCGTCGAGCAGCAGCGCGTAGCCGTGCTTGGCCCGGACGCGGTTCAGCTCCGCGCGCAGCGCCTCGTGGTACGGCTCCCAGTAGCCGGTTCGGCGGCCGGCGACTTCGGCCGGGCTCGGCTCCTCGCCGGGTGCGTAGAGCGGCTCGCCCTCGAACGTCTCGGTCGCGCACAGCCCGGTCGTGCGCGCGCCCGGGTAGAGCGAAACGCCGGCCGGGTCGCGGTTCAGGTCGACGAGGTAGCGCGAGAACCGCGCGCCGATGGTCGACGCGCCCAGCTGTCCGGCGAACGAGTAGAGCCGGTCGACGTACCAGTCGGTGTCGGTCAGCGCGCGACCCGCTTCGCTCAAGCGCGCGCGGAGCGCCGCGGGCAGCTCCAGCCCGACGTGCGGCGCGCTGATGACCAGCGGGCCCGTCCCGCGACCGAGCGCGAAGGTCTCGCTCATGCGTTCCCCCGCGTGCCGTGCTCGGCGCGTTTGCGCACGTCGTCGGGAACAGCTCGGCGACCAGCGGCGTAAAGCGCCCGGCCAGCACCATCTCCGCGACCCGCGCGATCTGCGGCGCCAGGTAAGCGTCCCCCGTGTCGCCGCCCTCGAACTGCACTTCCGCCAGCACGCCCTCCAGCGCGTCCGACGTGCGCAGCGGGCGGCGGAAACAGATGCCGCGCGTGGCGGAGAGCAATTCCACCGCCACGATGTTGGCGCAGTTGCGCGTCATGTCGTCGAGCCGGCGTGCGCCGTGCGTTGCCATCGAGACGTGGTCCTCCTGACCGGCCGAGGTCGGAATCGAGTCGACGCTGGCGGGATGCGCCAGGCCTTTGTTCTCCGAGGCCAGGGCGGCCGCGGTCACTTGCGCGATCATGTAGCCCGACTCCAGCCCCGGGTCGGTCGCCAGGAACGCCGGCAGCTGGCTGAACGTAGGATCGACCAGCAGCGCGCTGCGGCGCTCGCTGATGTTGCCGATCTCCGCGATCGCGACGGCCAGCGCGTCGGCGGCCAGCGCGACGGGCTCGGCGTGGAAGTTGCCGCCCGAGATCACTTCGCCGGTGTCGGGAAACACCAGCGGGTTGTCGGAGACCGCGTTGGCCTCGTCGACCAGGATCGCGGCGGTGTCGCGCAGCGTGCGCAGGCACGCGCCGAGCACCTGCGGGATGCAGCGCAGGCTGTAGGGGTCCTGGACCCGGCCGCAGTCGCGGTGCGACTCGTTGATCTCGGTCCCGTGCACCAGGCGCAGCATCGCGGCCGCGACGTCGCTCTGGTCGCGGTGGCCGCGCACCGCGTGGATGCGCGGGTCGAACGGCGTGCAGCTGCCCAGCGCCGCCTCGACGGTGAGCGCGCCGGCGACGAGCGACGCGGCCAGCACGTCTTCCGCCGCGATCAGCCCGCGCAGCGCCAGCGCGGTCGAGACCTGCGTGCCGTTGAGCAGCGCCAGCCCTTCCTTCGCGCGCAGGTCGGTGACGGCGATGCCGGCCGCCGCGAGCGCGTCGCGCGCGGGCACCACCCGCCCGTCGACCAGCGCGTCGCCGATGCCGAGCAGCATCGCGGAGAGGTGCGCCAGCGGGGCGAGATCGCCCGACGCGCCGACCGAGCCCTGCGACGGGATCGCGGGCAGCACGTCGCGCTCGAGCAGCGCGAGCAGCGTCTCGATCACGCTCCAGCGGATGCCCGAGTAGCCGCGCGCGAGCGAGTTGATCTTGAGCGCCAGCACCAGCCGCACGACTTCGCGCGAGAGCAGCGGGCCGACCCCGCAGGCGTGCGAGACGACCAGGTTGCGCTGCAGGTCGGCCAGCTTCTCGCGCGGGATGCGGGTCTGCGCGAGCTTGCCGAAGCCGGTGTTCACGCCGTAGACGCTGACGTCGTTGCGCGCGATCTCGGCCACCACCGCGGCGGCACGGTCGACCGCGGCGCGCGCGGACTCGTCGAGCGCGAGCGCCGCGTCGCCGCGCAGCAGCGCGCGCGCGTCACTCGCGCGCAGCTCGCCCGCCCGCAGAGCGACGGTCGCGCGCGCGAGAGCCGGCGCGCTCATCGCTGCTCCTGCATCGGCAGCCGCAGCCCGTTCAGGCGCGCGCACTCCAGCGACGCCTCGTAGCCGGCGTCGGCGTGGCGCGCGACCCCGCTGGCCGGGTCGTTCCACAGCACGCGCGCGATGCGCTTGGCGGCGGCCTCGGTGCCGTCGGCGACGATCACCACGCCGGCGTGCTGCGAGAAGCCCATCCCGACCCCGCCGCCGTGGTGCAGCGAGACCCAGGTCGCGCCGCCCGCCACGTTGAGCATCGCGTTGAGGAGCGGCCAGTCGCTGACCGCGTCGCTGCCGTCGCGCATCCCTTCGGTCTCGCGGTTGGGCGAGGCGACGGACCCGGAGTCGAGGTGGTCGCGCCCGATCACGATCGGCGCTTTGAGCTCGCCGCGCGCGACCATCTCGTTGAACGCCAGGCCGACCCGGTCGCGCTCGCCCAAGCCGATCCAGCAGATGCGCGCCGGCAGGCCCTGGAACGCGATCCGCTCGTGCGCCATGTCGAGCCAGCGGTGCAGGTGCGCGTCGTGCGGGAGCAGTTCTTTCACCTTGGCGTCGGTCTTGCGGATGTCGTCGGGATCGCCCGAGAGCGCGACCCAGCGGAACGGCCCGATCCCGCGCTCGAACAGCGGCCGGATGTAGGCCGGCACGAAGCCCGGAAAGGCGAACGCGTCGGCGAGCCCGTGCTCGAGCGCCATCTGGCGGATGTTGTTGCCGTAGTCGAACGTCGGCACGCCCTGGCGGTGGAACGCGACCATCGCCGCGACGTGGGCGGCCATCGACGCTTTCGCCGCCCGCGCGACGCCGGCCGGGTCGGAGACGCGCTTCTCCCGCCACTCGGCCAGCGTCCAGCCGGCAGGCAGGTAGCCGTTGACCGGGTCGTGGGCCGAGGTCTGGTCGGTCACCGCGTCCGGGCGCACGCCGCGCCGCACCAGCTCGGGCACGATCTCGGCCGCGTTGCCGATCACCGCGACGCTGACCGGGATCTTCGTGCGCTTGGACTCGTCGAGCAGCGCGAGCGCTTCGTCCAGCGATCCCGCGCAGCCGGTCGAGATAGCGCGTCGCAAGCCGCTTCTCGACCCGGCTGGGATCGCACTCGACCGCCAGCATCGAGGCGCCGGCCATCGTCGCGGCCAGCGGCTGCGCGCCGCCCATCCCGCCCAGCCCCGCGGTGAGGATCCAGCGCCCGGCCAAGTCGCCGCCGTAATGCCGGCGGCCCAGCTCGGCGAAGGTCTCGTAGGTGCCCTGGACGATGCCCTGCGAGCCGATGTAGATCCACGAGCCGGCCGTCATCTGGCCGTACATCATCAGGCCCTTGCGGTCGAGCTCGTTGAAGTGCTCCCAGGTCGCCCAGTGCGGGACCAGGTTGGAGTTGGCGATCAGCACCCGCGGCGCGTCGGGGTGCGAGCGGAACACGCCGACCGGCTTGCCCGACTGGACGGCCAAGGTCTCGTCGTCGCCCAGCCGCTCCAGCTCGGCCACGATCGCGTCGAACGATGCCCAGTCCCGCGCGGCCTTGCCGATGCCGCCGTAGACGACCAGATCGGCCGGCCGCTCGGCGACCTCGGGATCGAGGTTGTTCATGAGCATCCGCAGCGCGGCTTCGGTCTGCCAGCTGCGCGCGCGCAGCGCCGTGCCGCGCGGCGCGCGAATGGTACGAGCGACTTCCAAGGCCATCGAGTATCCCTCCCGGACGGTGTACTCCCGGCCGACGGCCCGGTGCTCCTCTCCGTGACGGGCGCCGGCAGGACCAGCGGGCGGTCCGCCCGCATGGGTGACCACAGGGGGAACTACCTATGACCACGCACGGGATCGCCGACCTCGTCGACGCGCTCCGCGGGCTGGGCGACGAGATCGACCCGAGCCGCGTCGCCGCAACCCTGCGGGCGGTGCGAGTGGACGATCGCACTCTCGAGCCCTTCCTGACCTTCGCGCCGGGGCGCTACACGCGCAACCTGGTCGCGCGCACCGCGGCGTTCGAGCTGATCGCGATCTGCTGGGACCGCGACGCCTGCTCGGCGATCCACGACCACGCCGAGTCCGACTGCGCCTTCGTGCTGCAGCAGGGGTCGATGGCGTGCGAGAACTGGCAGGTCACCCGCGGCGGCGAGCAAGAGGGGCCCTGCGAGCTGGCCCGGGTCGGGTCGAACGCGCTGCGCGCGGGCGACATCGACCAGCGCACCGGCTCCCTCGCGGTGCACCGGGTCGGCGCGGCCGGCGGCCCGGCGATCTCACTCCACGTCTACTCGCGCCCGATCGAGTCGTTCTTCTTGTTCGAAGAAGCCGGCCGATGTCGCCGCGTCACCTCACGCTACGACACCACGCCGGCCGCCATCAAGGTTTAGGGCCAGCTCGTCTCGCGCGACGGCGTCACGATCAGCTCGCGCACCTCGACCCCCTTGGGGCGGGTCAGCGCGAATACCACCGCTTCGGCCACTTCGCGCGGGTCGTTGAGCTGGTTCTTCTCGAACGCGTCGGCCGACGGTTTGAACTGCTCGTCCCGGCCGTCGAAGAAGTGGGTGTTCATCCCGCCCGGGATCAGCAGCGTCACGCCGACGCGCCCGGCGAGATCGAGCGCGAGCCCGCGGGTCAGCCCGACCACGCCGAACTTCGAGGCGCTGTACGCGGTCGCGGCGCCCAGCACGCGCAGGCCCAGCGTCGAGGCGACGTTGACGATGCGCGGGTTGGCGGCTTTCTCGAGATAGGGCAGCGCGGCGCGCACCAGCGACGCGGTGCCGATCAGGTTGACCTGGATCACCCGCTCCCACGCGTCAGCGGCGACCTGGTCGAAGTCGCCGCAGGCATCCATGCCGGCGTTGGCGACGATCGCGTCGAGCGCGCCGCCGTTCTTCTCGGCCACCGCGCGGATCGCGCGCTCGACCGCGCCGCGGTCGCCGACGTCGACGAGGTGGTGGTCGTACTCGCGCGCCTGGCGCGGCTGCGCGATGTCGAACGTCACCGGCGTGCCGCCGTGCGCGGCGACGGCGTCGGCGATCGCGGCGCCCAAGCCCGAGGCCCCGCCGGTCACGATGACGGTGCCCAGCGTGCGCTTCGAGCCGGCCGCGTCGGCGGCGATGAGAGTCTGCAACGAAAAATCACTCCGTACGGTGAGGGATGCTCACCGGGGCGCTTACCCGCGCGCGTTCTCGGCTAACATGCGGGCGAGCGAGCGGGTGATCGCCGCGCGCCAACCCCTCAGACGGGTTGCGCGGCGCTCTCGTAGCGGATGCGCATCGTCTCCTTGAGCCACTCCTGAAACGCCACCGCCGCTTCGACCGAGCCGTGGCGCGAGCAGACGAAGGCCGGATAGAAGTTGAACTTCGGCCAGGCCGGGATGACGTCGCCCGCCTTGAGGAACTCCGCCACGTGGACCACCTCGGGTTTTTGGCGCACCGCGTCGAGGCCCTCGAACGCGGCGACCGTTCCGCCGCCGCCGACCGGCGGGATGAACGCCGCCGCGGCGTTGCGCGGGCTGGGCGCGAACGGCAGCCCGCTCACGTCGGCGCCGCCGCGCAGATTGTCGATCACCAGCCGGACGAAGTGCACCCCGGTCGTGACCTCGGTGAAGAACTGCGCGAGGCCGGTGCCGCCGATGCGGGCCCCGATCTCGATCAGGTACGGCACGCCGGCGCGGATGCGCACCTCGGCGTGCACCGCGCCGTCGACCAGCCCCAGCGCCAGCGCGCCGCCCGCAGCCTCTTCGAGCATGCGCGTCATCGTGGTCTCGTCGAGCCGCGCGGGCGCGACGTACGACCATTCCTCGAAATACGGGCCGACCAAGTCGGGCTTCTCGCAGGTGCACATGACGTAGGCCTTGCCGGCCTGCATGAAGCAGTCGATGGCGTACTCCTTGCCCTCGATGTACTCCTCGACCAGGATGCCCGAGAAGTGGCCGACCTTGGCGTCGCTGAGCTTGTCGAGCGAATCTTGGTTGATCTCGCGGATCACCTGCAGCGCGGCGCGCAGCTCGCCATCGTCGTTCGCCCGCGCGACACCTTGGCTGCCGAAGCCCGAGATCGGTTTGGCGACCACCGGAAAGCGCATGTGCGGCGGCAGCGTGCCGTCCGCGCTGGGTTCGAGCGTGAACGCCGGCGTGTTGAGCCCGGCGTCGCGGAAGGCGGCGCGCATCTGCGCCTTGTCGCGCGCCAGCAGCGCGGTGCGCGGCTCGATGCCGCGCAGGCCGATGTTCTTGGCCAGCTGCGCGCAGAACAGCACGCACATCTCGCTGGCGGTGAAGACGACGTCGTAGCGCTCGCGCCGGTGCAGGTCCTCGAGCGCGCGCATCGCGGCCTCGGGGTCGCCGTTGATGTCCAGCGCGACGTCGTCGTGCGGAAACGGGAGCTCGGCGAGGACCTGTTTGTTCGGCGCGTGGACGATCGTCGCGCGCGCACCCATCGCTCCCAGCTCGTCCCAGATGAACGGCATGCTGAGGTTTGGATACAAGATCAGGATGCGCAACGACGTACTCCCCTCGGTTCGAACGGCTGTGGGAAAGCCGTACGCCGTCGCGCGGGCGCGCTCCCTTCGGCCCGCGCGTCACGCGCGGGTGCGCGCGCTCACTCCAGCGGCGTGTTCTGATCGTATACGAATTTCCACCCGCCGGCGTCGTCGCGCTCGAAGACCAGCGAGAGCAGGAAGCGCGCCGGCGTCGCGTCGGGCGTGTGGCGGTAGGTCACGTCGACCAGCGCCAGACCGGCCGCTTCGCGCGCCAGCACGACTTCGTAGTCGAACGTCCAGGGCTCGGGGGCGGCGAACCACTCGGTGTGCGAGCGCAGCACGCTCTCGGTGCCGCGCGCGATCGTGCCTTTGCCGTCCACCACCACGACGTCGTCGCCCAGCGTCGCGGCGAAGCGCGCGGCGTCCTTCGCGCGCAGCGCGCCGAGGTGCTCGTCGAGCGCCGCGCGCAGCGTCGTCGCGGCCGGCGCGGCGGTCACGAATCGCCCCGCCGGTCCTCGGGCCGTACGCCCTTGGCGCGCTCGGCCGGCGACGCGCCGCCGAACGGGTCGAGCGGCTTGCCGCGGTCGAGCGGGCTGGAATCGTCGTCGTGCATGCCGCGCGGCAGGCCGGTCGCGGGGTCGACGTCGGCGTCGGCCTTGCGCGTCACGGGCGCCACCGGCGCGGGCGCCGCGTTCTCCGCGACCCGCTCGTCGGTGGCCGTTGGTTCGTTCGAACGGTCGTCCATGTTCCGCACCTTTCCCGCCCCGCCCGGGGTCCAACATGAACGTGGACACCCGACAGCTCGGCACGACCGACCTCGCCATCACCCCCGTCGGCTTCGGCGCCTGGGCGGTCGGCGGCCCCGAATGGCGCTTCGGCTGGGGGCCGCAGGACGACGAGCAGTCGATCGCCGCCATCCGCCGCGCATGGGACCGCGGCGTCAACTGGATCGACACCGCGGCCGCCTACGGCCTGGGCCACAGCGAGGAGGTCGTGGCGCGCGCGCTCGACGGCATCCCGGCGAGCGAGCGCCCCTACGTCTTCACCAAGTGCGCGCTGGTCGACGACGGCCGGGGCGGGATGACGGAGTCGCTCGATCCGCTCTCGCTGCGGCGCGAGTGCGTCGCTTCGCTCAAACGGCTGCGGGTCGAGACGATCGACCTCTACCAGATCCACTGGCCGACGGACGACATCAGCGACATCGACGCCGGCTGGGCGACGCTCGCCGACCTGCAGCGCGAGGGCAAAGTGCGCTGGATCGGGGTCTCCAACTTCAACGTCGCCGAGCTGGACCGGGCGCGCAAGATCGAGTCGGTCGCCTCGCTGCAGCCGCCCTATTCACCGTTGCGGCGCGACATCGAGGGCGACATCCTGGCCTACTGCCGCGAGTACCGGATCGGCGTGATCGTCTACTCGCCCATGCAGTCGGGCCTGCTGAGCGGCTCGATGACCAGGCAGCGCGCGTCCGCGCTGCCCGCCAGCGACTGGCGCTCGCGCAACGCCGAGTTCCAAGAGCCCAAGCTGTCGGCCAACCTGGCCTTCGTCGAGCGCCTGCGCGAGATCGGCGCGCGCCACGGCGTCTCGCCGGGCGCGGTCGCGATCGCCTGGACGCTGCGCGATCCGGTCGTCACCGGCGCGATCGTCGGCGCGCGCTCCCCCGAGCAAGTCGACGGCTGGATCGATGCGGCCGACCTGAAGCTGTCCGCGGACCAACTGGCCGAGATCGAAGCCGCGATTCCGCGCTGAGCCGGCGTCCAAACCGGCGTGCCCGAAGGTCATACCATCCACCGGCTCGCGCGCGAGCACGCCGCGCGCTTCGCCGGCAAGCGGCTGCGGCTGGACTCGCCCAACGGCCGCTCGGACGAGGTCGCCGCGCTGCTCGACGGCGCGACCCTGCGCCGCGTCGACGCGCTGGGCAAGCACCTGCTCTACGTCTTCGGTCCCGAGCGCGAGCTGCACGTGCACTTGGGCCGCTTCGGCTGGTTCGAGGAGGGCACGCTCCCGCTGCCCGAACCCAAGGGCACGCTACGCCTGCGGCTGTGGTCGAAGAGCGACTGGCTCGAGCTGCGCGGCGCGATCGCGATCGAGCTGTACGACGGCGAAGCACGCACGCGGCTCGAAGCGCGCATCGGACCTGACCCACTCGATCCCGACAGCGATCCCGAGCGCGCGTTCGCGCGCATCACCAAGAGCCCGACGCCAATCGGGCAGCTGCTGATGGACCAGTCGGTGCTCGCCGGGATCGGCAACATCTACCGTTGCGAGGTGCTCTTCCGGCAGCGTGTCAGCCCGTTCGTCCCCGGCCGCGACGTGCCGCGTGCGACACTGCAAGCGCTCTGGAACGACACGCGCGCGCTGCTGGAAGCCGGCGTGCGCCAAGGCCGCATCATCACCACGACCCCGGCGGACCGCCCGAAATCGCGCGGCGGCAAAGTCACCCGCGCGAACGCGTTCTACGTCTACAAGCGCACCGGCCAACCTTGCCGCCGCTGCGGCACCCCGATCGAAGCCACGACGATGGCATCGCGCAACCTCTTCTGGTGCCCCACAGACCAGTCCGCACCGTAATTAGGAGGCCTGTTAGGGCATCGTAGCATGCTATCATGAGGAAATGGTGCCGGAGGACATCTCACCGTGCGCGTGTACGGCCAGCAACGTCGTGACGCTCTCTTCTTCGTGGCGGGCGCTCGACGAGACCGGCACTCCGATCGTCGTCACGGCGGCATGCGCGGGGTGCGGAACAGTTCATCTCCCCGTCGGAGGGCACCGTCTCTCGGCGGATCATCGCGCCCGGCTCGCAGCGAGCCGGCAGTTGGGCCGGCACGGGACATGGACCGCGCTCGGGCTACCGTCCATCGCGCGATTAGGTGAAGGCGTCGGTGATCCGGCCTTCGTGTTCGCGCCACCCAAACAACTTCGCTTCTTCGCTTACGATTTCGAGAGCTTGGCGCCCCCCGATCTGAACGGCACCGTTCGCGCTCGCCTCGGCTTGGGCCGGAGCCTGTGGCCGCGTGCGATCCTGAGCCCGGCGTGCGAGCGCCCCGTGATCGTCCATCATGGCCTCGTCGAAAAGTTCGCGGCGAAGCGCGACAGCGCTCACCTTCACTTGGTGTCTTTGACACAACGGACGATCGAAAAGCCGCTCGAAGGGTGGATCGACGACTACGAAGGTTCGCGTAACCTGCACCTGCTCGCAAAGTACCGCTTGGGACGGGACACCGTCGTCCACATGGTGTGCGTCGACACCAGGACAGCCCTTTGCACCACGGCCTACCGCTTGAGCAGCGGCAAGGAAGACCATAAGCGCAAAGGCGAGTTCTGCTACGCCGGCTGGGCAGAACCAACATAAAAAGAGGGAGCGGCGAAGCGCTCCCTCTCCGGACCCGCTCGAGGCGGGAGGCGCCGAGCCAACGCCCGGAACCGCCGTCAGTATAGCGTACGCGCCCGCATCCTGCAACCGCGCCGGCTGCGCTACGCGGCTCAGTCCTCCATGTCGGCCGCAGCGCGTGGTGCTCCGGCGGGGCACATCGTCTTCGGGACGTACGGGTGGGCGACGGCGGCGGCGATGGTCGGGAGCGGGGCGGGCGTCGCGTTCGAGGCGGTGTTGAAGAAACCGACGAGATCGGCGGCGCCGGCGTCGACCGGGTTGAGGCGCGGCAGGGCGAACAGGTCCTCGGTGAACTTCATCACCGAGGCGTAGTCGCTGGTGGTGTGAACGACGGCGCTCGGGGCGGCGCCGTACGCGGAGACCAGCATCATCGGCGTGCGCAAGCCGGGGCCGATGCGGTCGGGCCGCAGCGCGGGCGGCGTGACGTGGTCGTAGAACCCGCCCCAGTCGTCCCACAAGATGAAGATCGCGGTGCTCTGGGCTTCGGGCGACGTGAGGATCTGGTTGACGACGTAGCCGACCCACTGCGGTCCGTACTCTTGCTTGGCGACGCCGGGATGATCGCTGACCGCGACGCAGGCCGGCTTCACCCAGGCGAACGACGGCAGCGCACCGGCCTGGATGTCGGTCACCAGCTGCGTGCCCGAGAGCGGCATCGCAGACGAGCCGTTCGTGGCCTGGTACCAATTCTGCATGTTGATGAAGCCGTTGTACGGACCGCTGCCGAGCTGCGTCTCGTAGTGCTTCCAGAACGGCGCGCCGCTCGGGGCGGGCGTCGGCATCAGGTCGGCATACGTTCGCCACGGGTAGCACTCGCCGGCGTAGCCGGCCCGCGTGTCGACGGAGAACCCGTTGGGCTGCAGCACCGGCACCATGACCGAGGCCGTTTTCGGGTTGTCGAAGCAGGCGTTGCCGCCGCTGGGCTGATCGGCGACAATTGCCGTCTGCCCGCTGGCGGAGAGCAGCGCGTCGGACTGCTGCGCGACGATGAACTGGTGCGCGGGGAACGAGCCAGTGCTGGTGATCGCGAAGAAGCGGTCGGCCAGCTCGTAGCGCTGCGCGATCTCCCAGTAGATCGTGCGGCTGGCTTTGGGAATGTACTGGAAGACCGCGTCGGGCGCGTTGGCGTGCTGCGCCTTGCAACCGCCGCTGGCGACGGACTGCCACGCCGCGACCGTGAAGCCGCCCTGCGCGATGCACTGCCACGAGTTGTGCGCGTTCGAAGGCGCGGGCGCGCCGCTGCTGTTGAAGTCGACCGCTTTCATCGGCGGCAGGCCCGGCGGCCAGGTGGAGTCGGCGTTGGGGTAGGCCTGCACGCTCGCCGTCGGGGTCGCCGGTCCGCCGAAGATGTTGTCGAAGGTGCGGTTCTCCTGCACGATCACGACGACGTGCCGGATCTTGCCGCGCATCAGCATGCCCACCGAGGGCGACTGCGCGCGTGCGCGCGGCGGCATTCCGGCCAAGGTCACGAGGATCGCCAAGCCCAATGCGAGCCCGCCCAAGGCGAGCCCGCGTCGCGTCGTATCCACCCCGCTATGCCGCGAGCGGGACGAACGCTTCGTCGAGCGCGTCGATCACGTCGGCGGGCAAGATCGAGACGACCAGGTGACGCGGGAGGAACCAGGTCAGCCCGGCGATCGCGTTCTCGAACGCCTGCTCGTCCGCGAAATCGGTGTGGCCGATGCGGAAGACGAGCTGCTCCTTGGGTTCCTGATCCGGCGACACCAGCGCGAGCACGCCGGGGTGCGCGATGCCCAGCGTGCGGGTGAAGTAGACGTGCAGCAGCGGGCGCAGGTATCCCGGCAGCATCGCGTCGGACGGTGCGAGCACTTCCATCCGCTGCGTCCGCTTGAGCACCGCGCGAAAGGTCGGCGCTTCGCTGGGCACCACGCCGATGCGCGGGAACTCGTAGCCGCCGAAGGCGCGCCGCGTCACCAGGTCGCCGCAGGTGAAGACCCAGGATGCCTGCTCCTCGCCCGGCTCGATCGCGATCCCGAAGCCGCGGTTGGTGGCGAGCTCGATCAGATCGCCGACCGACACCTCGCCCTCCGCTCCGGGCGCCGGCAGGTCGAGCGCGTAGTACGGGAAGCCGTCCGGGCCCAGGAAGATCTTGGGATCGCGCTGGGTCAGGCGCGTCGTGTCGATCAGGTCGTAGAACTGGTGCCGCCACTTCGCGCCGCGCGCGTCCTCGGGGACGGCGAGGTGCGCGCGCAGCTCGTCCGCGCCGCTCATTCGTTGTTCTGCCGCTTCGCGATCCGGTCGAGCGCGGTCAGCAGGCTGGGCGCCAGCGGCGAGTGGCTTTCCGCGCCGGTGCGCTTGCCGCTCTCGTCGTAGCGCGGGGGCGGCAGGGCGCGCGCGGCCAGCGCCAGCAGGCGCGTCGTCGTGGCGGGCGCGAGACCGTTGGCGATCAGCGCCAGGCGCGCCAGCGGCGTGATCGTGATGAACACTTCGCGCCGGGCGATCGCGTGGACGATCCGCACCACCGCGTGCTCGGTCGAAGCCGAGAGCAGCGGGTTGCTGTCGGAGAGCGTGAACCAGGCGTACTCCGCGCGCGTATTTCCTTTGAACGAGGCGTTGTCGGGCGAGCCGGTGCGCATCAGCCCCGGGCAGACCGTGGTGACGGTGATGCCGTCGTGCGCGACCTCGGCGGCGTACGCTTGCGAGAGCCCGACGAGGCCGAACTTGCCGGCCGCGTACGGGGCCAGGTGGGGCGGCGCGATCACCCCGCCGACCGAGGCGATGTTGACGATCCGCCCGTCGCCGCGCGCCCGCATCCCGGGCAGCACCGCGCGCATGGTGTGCAGCGGGCCGAAGACGTGCGTCTCGACCGACTCGCGGAAATCGTCGAGCGACTGGTCCCAGACCGAGCCGACCTCGATCACGCCGGCGTCGTTCACTAGCACGTCGACTGGGCCGCCGCGGGCCTCCACCTGTGCGATCAGAGACTCGGCCTGCGCGGCGTCGCGCACGTCGCAGCGCACCGTGTCGACCGCGAAGCCGAGCTCGGCGAGCCGCTCGCGGGCGCGCTCGAGCGTCGTCGCGTCCCGGCCGGCGATCGTGACCCGGGCCCCGCCGCGCGCGAGGTCCTTGGCCAGCGCGTAGCCCAGCCCCCGACCGCCGCCGGTGATGACCACGACCCGGCCGCGCAGCGACTCGCGGTCGGCGACGTGGCTGCGCCGCGCGGCGACGGCCGCGCCGGCGGCGACGGCGGCCGCGCCCAGGGCGATAGGAGGCGATTCGACGTGAGCGACCCATGCCCGTAGCGTACCCGCGATACGCCGCCAAGCGACCGAGCTCAGCCGGCGACGACGTTGCGCCCAGCGGCCTTGGCCTGATAACACGCGGTGTCGGCCTCGGCCAGCACCTGCGCGGCGCTCGCCGTCTCGGCTTCGATCGCGGCCAAGCCGATCGAGACGCCCACCGCGAGCGCTTCGCCGGTGTGCTCGATGCGGTACGCGTCGACCGCCTGGCGCAGCTTGTCGACCACCGCGCGCGCGTTCTCGATCGTGCAGTCCGAGAGCAGCAGGGCGAACTCGTCCCCGCCGATCCGGCCGATCACGTCCCCGACGCGCACCACCCCGCCCATCACCGCGGAAATCTCGCGCAGCAGCCGGTCGCCGGCGGCGTGGCCGAAGCGGTCGTTCACCACCTTGAAGCGGTCGAGGTCGAGGAAAGCCACGACGTGGTGCCGGTTCTCGTCGCGCGCGCTCTGCACCGCGTGGGCGAGCCGCTCGAGAAAGGCGCGCCGGTTCGGCAGGCTGGTCAGCGGATCGTGGTTGGCCTCGAACGAGAGCCGCAGCGAAAGCCGGTTCTCGGCCGTGACGTCGCGCAGGACGACGACGAAGCCCTGATCCTCGTCGTCGATGCGCGAGGCGACGTACGCGACGTCGGTCACCCCGCTCGCCCCGTGCAGGTGCCCTTCGCCGCGCCGCGCCGCGCCGCCAGCGGCCGTTCCGGCCAGCACGTCCAGCGGCGCGCCCTCGTCGTCGACCAGCCGGATCACCTCGGCCACCTGCGTGCCGTAGGCGTCGATCAGGGCGATGCCGAGCAGCCGCTGCGCGGCCGCGTTGACGAACTCCACCCGCCCGTCGCCCAGCACGGTGACGACCGCGTCGGCGATCGAAGCCAGCGTCGTCTGCAGCTTGCGCTTCTCCGAGGACAGCGCGTCCTCGAACTGCTTGCGCGCGGTCACGTCGCGGTAGGTCACGACGTGGTAGAGCGCGTCGCCGGCTTCGTGGGCGACCGGCGACGAGCCGACCTCGGTCCACAGCAGCGCGCGCTCGCGGGTGTAGAGCACGACGACCGCGCGCACCGCCTTGCGGCGCGTCATGCGGGAACGAATCCAGGCCGTGCGGTCGAGATCGGTCCGCGGTCCCCACAGGCGCGATTCGAGCCGGCCGGCGAGCTCCTCGGCCGGGTGGCCGAACAGGCGCGAGAAAGCGGCGTTGACGTGGACGAAGCGGGTCTCGCCGTCGGGGTCCGTCTCCAACACCGCGACCGCGTCGCCGAGCTGCTCGACGCTCTCGATGAGCCGGTCGACCGCGTTCGGGGCGGCGATCGCGGGGGCGCCGTCGCAGGCCGCGCCGATCTCGACCGCCAGCCCGGCCAGCGCCGCGACCTCCGCCGGCGGCGCGTTCGACCCGATCAGCAGCAGCTCGGCCGGAGACCCGCCCGCCAGCGTCAGCGGCAACGCGCGGAACGGCGACGGGCCGTCCGCGGGGCCGGCTTGCCGGGCGCGCAGCAGCGCCCGGGCGGCCGCCTCGTCGCAGCCCCACGCCGCGACCGGTTCGGTGCCGCCGGAGCGGACGACGAGCGCCGCCGAGGCGGCGGCGGTGCGGGCGGCGATGCGCAGGAGGGTGGTGGCAAGATTCATGAACTCGTCGGCTCGTTTCGTCCCTAGTCCCGGCGGCACCGTTCGGCCAGGAACCCGACCCGCCCGGAGGATACCTCGCTGCGATGCTCACGCCGACGACGATGGGAACCCTCAGCACCGAACCGGCCCTCGCGCGCCCCGACCTGCTCGCCGCGCCGGTCACCGCCGCCCTTGCCGCCGGGCGCGCGGGGGCGCCGCCGGAGGCGATCGCGGTCGCCGAGATCGACCCCCAGCTGGCCGACACGGCCGCCTTCTGCGAGCGCTACGGCGTCAGGCTGGACGAGTCGGCCAACTGCGTGATCCTGGCCGCGCGGCGCGAGGGCCGGAGCTGGTTCGCCGCCTGCGTGGTGCTCGCGACCACCCGCGCCGACGTCAACGGCCTGGCCAAACGACAGCTGGGCGCCAGCAAGATCTCGTTCGCCGCGATGGACGCGGCCATCGCAGCGACGGGCATGGAGTACGGCGGCATCACGCCCGTCGGGCTGCCCGAGGGCTGGCCGATCCTGATCGACGCGGCCGTCGCAGCGGCGGAACGCGTGGTGATCGGCAGCGGCCTGCGCCGCTCGAAGCTCGTGCTCCCGGGCGCGGCGCTGGCCGGGCTGCCGGGCGCCGTGGTGCTGGAGCAGCTCGGGCGGTAATCGCCCCTCAGTTTCCGGTACAGCGCGGAACGGTAACGCCACGGTCACCTCGCGGACCCACGGTGCGCCTACGCTTCGGCGATGCGCAGCCGTCCCGTCGTCGATGCTCTTCCGCCCGGTGCCGCCGAGCGGAACGATGGACCGCTGGAGCGGCGATGAGCGACGACCGTGCCATCGCCGAGTACACGCGCGCGGAGTACGACACGCTGCGCAAGCGGCTCGAGGACGCCCGCGACACGCTGCGCGCGGGGAACTCTCTGCTGCAGTCCGTCGCTCGCGCCTACTACGTCCTCTACCTGGTCGCCTCGTATGCAGCAGGTAAGCAGGGCGTCGAGGTCACCCACCGGCGTGGCGGCAGAGCCGTCACCGGACAGGACTTCAGCCACTACGAGTTCGTAGACGTCGTCTGGGCGCTCTACGACGGGACGAAGCGCGGTAACGTCTCCAACCCGGGCTCGTCGCCCGGCATCATCTCGGCCCATTACAACGAGAAGCAGGCCTACCGCAAGGCGGATGCGCTCTTCCAGGCGCGCATCGAGGCGGACTACGGCCCGAGCACCTCCGCGGAGCCCTACACCGCCGCCGAGGTGGATGAACTGCTGGAGACGGCGAAATACCTCATCGAAGACCTGGAGCGCCTGATATGACCGTGCACGTGACGAACCCGGAAGCCGCCGCCGAAGTCGAAGAGAAGGCGGTGCTGCTGGCGCGCGCGACGGTCGCATACATGGCCCGGCTCAGAGATATCGCCGACATCGGCACGCTCACCGCCGGCGCACACGGGTTCGACTACGCGGTGACCGTGCCGCAGAGCGAGAAACTCGCCCTTCTCCCCGGTTCTCCGACCTGACGATGGCCATCGAGGACGAATTCGGGGTCAAGATCACCACGCTGGCGGTGGCCGGTCCTTCTCGGGCGCTCAAGCCTGGCTGACTTCCATCCGGCAGACCCGCACACAGCCGTAACGATGCGGCCGCCTGTCGGAAACATCGACAAATCATGCTTGGGCGATGCGCAACCGCCCTGTCGTCGATGCTCTTCCGCCCGGCGCCGCCGCGATCGAGCGCGTGCTCGACCGCTTCGGGCCGGGTGCCCTGCGCGTCACCGCGAGCGCGGGGACGCGCATCGTGCTGCTCCGGGCGGGCGAAGCCTATCGCGACCGCTCGCGCGCGCTGCGCCGGCTGGCTTCGCCCATCGACGACTGGCCGATGCCGCCGTCCGGCCTGTTCGTGGTCGAGGAGCGCACGGTCTACCTGCGCTCGATCTCGCCGATGACCGTCGCGCACGAGTTCGCGCACGCGCTCGACTGCGCGCTGGGCGGCGGCATCTACCTGAGCGGGGTCGATCCGCGGGTGCGGCGCGCGTTCCGCGCCGCGCGCGCCTACATCACGCCCTACGCCGCCAGCGGCCTGGACGAGTACTTTGCCGAGTGCCTGCGCGCGTGGGTCGAAGCCAACGACCCGCGCTCCGCGTGGCCCCGCGCGACCCGCAAACGCCTGCGCGAGATCGACCCGCAGATGGCGGCGATCCTGGAGAGCATCTTCCGCTACGACCTGGCGGCGTAGCTGATACCAAACTGATCGCCGCCAAGGTCGTGCCCCGCCGATGACGTTGCAGGCGGCGGCGCGAAACGTGGGCCGCATGAACGACAGACGCCTGATCAGCCACATCGACCTGCGGGTGCGCGACCGCGACCGCGGGCTGGCGTTCTACGATGCGCTGCTGGCGGCGTTCGGGTTCGTGCGGGTGACGACGCCGCCGTTCGGGCCCGACGAGCCGACCTGGCGCCGGCCGCAGTGGCAGGCGAACGACGAGTTCTTCGGCTTCGTCGTCGACCCGGCGCTCGTGCCCAACGCGAACCGGCTGGCGTTCCAGGCGTACTCGCCCGAGGAGGTCGACCGGGCGACGGAGGCCGCCCGCGGCGCGGGCGCGCGGGACGTCGACGGTCCTCAAGATTACGGCGGCTACTACGCCTCGTTCTTCGAGGACCCGGACGGCAACCGGCTCGAGATCTGCTTCTTGACCAAGCACCAAGGCCTCACCGGCGGGCCGTGAGCCCGGCCGACCGGTGAGCCCGCCATTGCGGCGCGGTGTGAGCGAACGCGGTCAGCGCGCCGAGGTGATCTCCGTGACGAGCCGGTCGGCGTGGTACACCGTGCCGAGCGCCGCCAGCAGCGCGCGGCTGTCGAGCGACACCGCGCGGTTGCGGACCGGGTCGTAGCCGTAGTCGCCGCCGAGCGAGTAGATGTTGCCGTCGAAGATCAAGCCGACGACCTCGGCGCGCGCGTTGACCAGCGGGCTGCCGGAGTTGCCGCCGATGATGTCGTTGGTCGTCGACAGGTTCATCGGCGTGCTCGGGTCGAGCGCCGCCTTCGCGGCCAGCCACGACGGCGGCAGCACGTAGGGATCGGCCCCGGTCGCACGGTTGAACAATCCGCCGATCGTGGTGTACGGCGCGACCGTCGCGCCTGATCCGTTGGCGAAGCCCTTCACCGTGCCGTAGCTGACCCGCGGGCTGAACGTCGCGTCCGGGTCGACGCTGGTGCCGTAGACGGCGAAGCGGGCGTGCGCGATGCGCTCGGCGGCCGCGCGCGAGGGCGCGTCGATGCGGTCTTCCTGAGCTTTGCGGATCGCGCGCAAGTCGGGGTCGATCGCGCGCGCGTAGGCGATCATCGGGTCGTTCGACGCCGCGACCGCCGCGCTGCCGCCGTCGTAGAGCGCCTTGCGGACCGCCGGGTCGGCGAGCTTGGTCCCGCTCACCAGCCGCTGCGCGAGCTGGTCGGGCGTCTCGCGGCCGAGCATCTTCACCACCAGCGGGTCGTCCGTGCCGAGCGTCTCACGAATCTTCGCGAAGCTGAACGCCAGCATGCGCCGCTCGAGCTCGGGGTATACCGGACCCGGCGCCGCGATCTCGGCGGCGACCGCGACCAAGGCCTGGTCGGTGAACTCGGGCAACCGGCTGCCGTTGGGCTTGGTGCGCTCCTGCGCGGCGCGCACGAGGGTCAGCGCGTCGCCGAGCAGCCCGCGCCGCAGCGCGCGGCTGCGGATGACGCTCTCGCGCGGCGCCAGCTCGCGCCGCGCGGTCTGAACTTTCGCGATCTCGTCCCACGCGCTCGCGTCCGCGCGCAGCGCTGGCCGGGCGGCGACCTGCGCGCGCAGCTGCCGCTCCTGGGCCAGCTTGGCGCCGAAGAACGCCGGGTCGACCAGCGCCAGGCGCTGCCCGGTCGCGACCTTGTAGCCGTTCTCCAGGTAGAACAGGGGCTCGTGCGCCTCGCGCTGCTGGGCCGGTCCTTCGCGCGAGTACTCCTCGAGGACGCCGCGCAGCTCCGCGCTCTGCGCGCGCTGGACGGGCAGGTCGTAATCGCGCAGGTACGCGAGCTGGGCGGTGGTGAGCTCGCGCGCCGTGCTGCCGGGATTGCCCGCGGTGAAGACCAGCTCGCCGGGCTTCGAGCCGTTGGCGCTCCAGTGCAGGTAGTCGGGCGTGGCGGCGGGCTTGCCGTTCTCGTACGCCCGCACCAGGCTCACGTCGTAGTCGAAGCGCGGGAAGTTGAAGTTGTCGGGATCGCCGCCGAACTGCGCGACCGCGAACTCCGGCACGAAGGCCAGCCGCACGTCGGTGTAGCGCTTGTAGCGGTAGAGGTCGTACACGCCGCCGTGGTAGAGCGAGACGACGTCGCAGCGGACCGCCCGGTCGCCGCCGCACGACTGCTGCGCGCGGGCCTCGGCGCCGCGCAGCGCGGCGTTCGCCGCGGCGCCCGTCTTGCCGGCCGTCGCGGCGCCGGATCGCGCGGGTGATGTCGTCGATGCGCACCGAGCTGGTCGAGCTCGAAGGCCGGGCAGGCCCGCTCGTCCTCGCCGCGCTTGGCGTAGAAACCGTTGTCGACCAGGTTCTGCTGCGGGGTCGAGAGCTGCTCCGCGCAGCCGACCACGCAGTGGTGGTTGGTCATCACCAAGCCCTGGGGCGAGACGAACGAGGCCGAGCAGCCGCCCGCGATGCGCACCGTCGAGCGCTGCACGTGCTGGAGGAACGCGCTCGAGGGCGCGAAGCCGTACGCCTTGGCTACCTTGGCGGCGGGAAAGTTGTCGAACGTCCACATCCCCTCGTCGGCGGACGCGGCGCCCCCGCAGAACGACGCGAAGACGAGCGCGGAGAGCGCGAGCACGAACGAGCGAGACGAGACCAAGACGAGATACCTTCCGGGAGACGCGATGTCACGCGCGCTCTACCGTGCGCGGACGCGGCGCCCCTGCGCGAATCGCCCGCGGGCTAGGGCTTCGCTTCGCTCTCCGGGTCGTCGTCGGTCTTGGGCGGCTTGGGGATCGTCTCGCGCACGCCCAGCATGCGGTCCAGCAGCGCGTCCAGGCCCGGGGTCTTGCGGCGGTCGTGGGTCCGCCGCTCGCCGGTCTCGGGATCGATGTGCACGTAGCTGCGGCGCGGGCCGCGACGGCGGTCGAAGCCCGGCGAGCCGCCCGAAGCCGACCCGGCCTCTTCGTTGTCCATGTGTAGCTCCTTAGCTCGGCTCCGCCGAACTCATGCTTGCTTCGCGATCCACCGCGCTGGATGCTCCGAAGATCGCGCCGAAAAGCGCCGCGAGGCCCGGCCGGCGCTTGCGGCGGTCGCTCCGGCGGCGGTCGAAATCGACCGCTACGCTCGGCGTCGACCCGGCGCGGCCCGCGCCGGCGGTCGTGGGCGACGGGAACCTGTTCCGATCTTGGAAATGTCGGCCGCCGAAAATCGAAACTGAAGTTGATCGCCCGAAGCTCTCCGAGCGTGCTGCGCTTCGGCCGACCTCGGCGTTTTCGCGGTGCGCCGCTCGCTCGAGATCGCCCACACCAGGGCCACCAGCAAGAAGTTGGTGACCAGCGAGCTGCCGCCGTACGAGACGAACGGCAGGGTGATCCCGGTCAGCGGGAACAGCCGCAGCACGCCGCCGACGATGATCACGATCTGGAACCCGAACACCGCCGCCAGGCCCGTCGCGAGCAGCTTGGCGTAGAGGTCGGGCTGCCGGCCCGCGACCCGGAACGCGCGCAGCACGACCGCCAGGAACACCAGCAGCAGCGCGATCGAGCCGATCGCCCCCCACTCCTCGCCGAAGGCGGCGTACACGTAGTCGGTCGCGACGTCGGGGATGTAGTCCGGCCGGCCGTGCCCGTAGCCCGTCCCGAACAGGCCCGCCGTTGGCCAGCGAGAACAGCGACTGCACCGCCTGGTAGCCCGCGCCCGAGCGGGTCCCTGAACGGGTCCTTCCAGACCGCGATCCGGCGCTCGACGTAGGTGTAGTGGTTGCGCCGCCCACCAGGCCGCCAGCGACGAAGATGCCCGTCGCGCCGGCAACCAGGTCGATCCGCCGGGTCGCGACGTAGAGCATCGCCACGAAGGTCGCCAGCAGCAGCGCCGCCATGCCCAGGTCGCGCTCGAAGACGAGGATCCCCATCGAGACGCCCCAGCCCAGGAACAGCGGCCCGAGGTACTTCGCGTTGGCCCGCAGCGACCAGGGCTTGGTGCGGGCGATCACGTCGGCGGTGTCGGCCAGGTAGCCGGCCATGAACAGCACGACCAGCAGCTTGATCACCTCGACCGGCTCGAACTGGACCGGCCCCAGGCGAATCCAGAGCCGCGCGCCGTTCACTTCCTGGCCGAACAGCGCCAGCCCGACGAACAGGCCGATCGCCGCCAGGATCCAGATGTACTTGTAGGCCGCCAGCACCCGGAAGCGGTCGAACGCCGGGCCCGGCCGCGACCGCCAGCACGAGCGAGAAGGCCAGCCAGACGACCTGCTTCTGGGCGAGCTCGGGCTGGAGCCGGGCGACGATCGCCAGGCCGATCGAGGCCAGCACGATCGCCAGCGCCGGGAGCGTGTCGTCGCGGGTGACGTCGGCCGGGCGCAGCGCGGGCCAGGCCAGCGCGAGCGCGCCCAGCACGAACGGCAGCCAGGCCGGCAGCAGCGCGTGGGGCGGCGCCAGGCGCAGGGTGACGGCCGCCAGCGCGAGCGCGAGCACCATCGGCGCGCACGCCTTGGCGCGGATCAGGACGGCATCGTTCACGCCGCGGCGAACATCGCGTGCAGGATGAAGATCGCGACGATGGTGGCCGCGATCATCGCCGCCAGGCAGATCGCGCACTCGCGCACGGGCGGGCGGCGGGCCCGGCTCTCGCTGGGGAAGTCGGTCAGCGCGCGGCCGACGATCACCGTGCCGGCGCCGTCGCCGCGGATGCCGGCGATCGCGAGCAGCTTGGCGGTGACGTCCTCGGAGGTGGCGCAGCCGTGCAGCGCCTCGGCGATCTCGTCGGTGTCGAGCAGCTCGTGCAGCGCGCCGCTGGAGAGCACCAGCGCGTCGCCGCTCATCAGGCGCAGGTGCTCGAGCGAGGGCTCGAGCGTCGGCTGCGTGCCCAGCGCGCGGGTCAGCAGGCGCACCCCCGTCGGACAGCGTGTCGTCGACGGTCAGCGCGGCCAGCGTGCCCTCGCGACCCAGGTAGGCCCGGGTCGCGCCGACGTGGCCCGACGTAGGCGTGGTCGCCGACGATCAGCGCGGCGGTCAGCGAGGTGCCCGAGGCGACGTGGTCGTCGGTGCTGCCGGAGTGGGCGTAGACGCGCGCGTTGGCGGCGCTGAAGGCCGCGGCCAGGGCGCCGCGCGGGTCGCGCCGCTCGCTGCGGACGCGCCGCTTGAGGCTGTCGCGCACGGCTTGCGCGGCGACTTCGGGAGCCGAGCGCTCGCGCACCCGGCCGAAGCCGTGGGCGACCGCCAGCAGGACGATGCCCGGCGCGACGATCTCGGCGACGTAGGCTTCGTCACCGCCGCGCTGCGGAACCCCGGGCCGCGACCCGACCGCTATCTCCATGCTCCGACTCCCCGGAAGACGAGCGCTGCCGCTCCCACGCCGACCTCTTCGTCGGGTTCCAGCCGGCGCGGCGCGGCGACGGCTTGCCCGTCCACCGTGGTGCCGTTGCGGCTGCCCAAGTCTTCGACGTACACACCATCATCCCGCATTTCGATCCGCGCGTGCAAGCGGCTCACGCTGGGGTCGTCGAGCTTGAGGTCGGCACTGGGCGAGCGCCCGACCAGGATGCGCCGCCCGAAGCGCAGGGTCTTGATGGCCCCGGCGTGGGCGACCGTCAGCTCGATGCCGGTCGGGATCGCGGCGTCGATCGTGCGCCGCGGCGGCGCGCCGCGCCGGTCGCGCACCAGCGCGACGTAGGCGACGAACGCGCACGAGAGACCCGAGCGTCACCAGGCGCGGGTCGGTCACGGCTCGACGACCTTGAGCGACGTGTCGCCGATCGTCAGCGTCTGGCCCCGCTCGAGCCGGCCGCGCGTGACGCGCACCCCGTCGAGGTAGGTGCCGTTGGACGAGCCGGTATCTTCGACCGCCCAGCCGCTGCCTTCGGCCCGGATCGCGGCGTGGCGGCGCGAGGCGCGCGCGTCGCGCAGCACCAGCGTGTTGTCGTCGCCGCGCCCCAGCGTCAGGCCGTCGGCCAGCACCACCCGCGTCCCGTCGGCGCGCTCGAGCGCGAGCTCGGCCGCGCGCTCGTCGGCGACCGGCTGGATCGCCAGCGACCCCGCGACGATGTCGGGGTCCTCGTCGAGCACCACCCGCGGCGCCTCCGCGGTCGCCGGGAGCGCCTCGCGCAGCATCGCGCTCCAGCGGTTCTCGAGGAAGTCGCGGTCGGGCGCCAGGCGGGCGTAGTCGGCCGGGTGGACCCGCACCAGGTACAGGTCGCCGGGCGAGGACTGCGCGGTGGCGACGAGCCGGCGCCCGATCTGGACCGGTTCGAGCGCGCTCGGGAACACCCGCGCGAACGCGTCTTCGACGACGCGCGCGCAGGCGGACTCGATCCGAGCGAACACGTTCACGCCCTGTCGATACCCGGCCGGGGGATCAGGCCCTGCTCAGCCGCGCGATGTAGAACCCGTCCCGGCCGTCGATGCCCGGCGGCACCAGCACGTCGCCCGCGGCGGTCAGGAACGGCGCGTAACGCGCGGGGATCGGGCTGCGGGCGAACTGCGCGTGCTCGGCCAGGAACGCGTCGACCACGTCCTCGGCCTCGCGCCGGTCGGTCGAGCAGACCGCGTACACCAGCACGCCGCCCGGCTTGACGCTCCCGGCCGCGGCGTCGATCAGCTGGCGCTGCAGCGCCGCCATGCGGAGCGGGTCGTCGGGCTGCTTGCGCCAGCGCGCCTCGGGCTGGCGGCCCAGGATGCCCAGCCCCGAGCAGGGCGCGTCGAGCAGCACGGCGTCCGCGTCGGCGGCGGCCTTCATCTGCGTCACGTCGGCGCGGACCAGCGCGACCGACGCGACGTCGGCCTCGTCGAGCCGGGTCTGGGCCTGGGCGATCTTGCGCTCGTCGTCGTCGACGGCCAGGATCGTGCCCTGCTCGCGCATGCGGCCGGCGATCTGGAGCGTCTTGTTGCCGCGCCCGCTGCACAGCTCGACGACCCGCTGGCCGGGCTGCGGGTCGAGGATGTCGACCGGAAACGCGGCCGCTTCGGCGTGCAGGTGCCAGCGGTGCTCCGCCAGCCGCTCCAGCTCGCCGGCCGGCGCGCCGGGAGCGAGCACGAGCGAGTCGAGCGCGTACGGGCTGGGCGAAGCCGCGATGCCGGCCTCGGCCAGCGCGCGCTGCGCGTCCTCGCGCGTGGCGTGGCGCGGGTCGACCGTCAGGCCGACCGCGGCGGGCGCGTTGACGCCGGCCAGGATCGCGTCGAGCCGCTCGGGGCCGAAGCGCTCGCGCCAGTGGTTGACGACCCAGGTCGGGAGCGAGACGCGGGTCGGCAGGTCGAGCCTCGCGCGGCGGCTCGGTCGCGACCCGGCGCAGCACCGCGTTGACCAGCCCGGCGGTGCCCTTGTGGCCGTACTTGCGGGCCAGCCCGACGCTCTCGGACACGGCCGCGTAGGCCTCGACCCCGGACATCGCGCGCAGCTGATAGGTGCCCAGCCGCAAGATCTCGGCGATCGGCTGCGGCAGCGTCTTGGCCCGCTCGCCGACGAACGGCGCCAGCTCGAAGTCGAGGAAGCGCCGCATCTTGATCGCGCCGTAGGCCAGCTCGGTCGCGAACGCGCGGTCGCGCGGCGCGAGCGTGCTCTTGCGCAAGCGGTAGTCGAGCGACTCCCGCGCCCCGCGCGGCGGCGCGCCGAACACGTCGCGGCAGACCTGCAGCGCGACCTCGCGCGCGGTGGTGGCGACGGTGCTCATGCCTTTTCTCCGGCGGTATGCGCGTGCCCGGCGGGCTGCGTCTCTCGTTGCATGCGATCGCGCAGCATCTGGGCGTAACGGACGCCTTCCATCGGTCCCTTTCCGGCCGGCACGACGCGGTCGAGCACGAGCCAGGCATCGCCTGCATCAACGGCCGCGCCGGCGATCCAGCCGGACCTGGCGGGAGTGAGGACCAAACGCCCGCCATCCGGCGCAAACACCGCCTGGGGCGTAAACGCTTGCGGCTGAAGCACCCCGGCGGTTGCGGCCGCGCCGCGCTCTAAGACGTGTGTGGCGGCGAGCTTCAGTGTCTCACCCTGCGCATCGGCAGTCCGCGCCAGCGGCTGCGGTGCGAGCGAGCGCACCAGGTTCGCGATCTCACTCGCGGGCCGAGCCCAGTCCACGATCATATCTTCCTTGCGCAGCGGGCGCGTCGCGGTCGCGGCGATCGCCGCGTCGCTCACGCCGAGCTCGCGCGCGACGTCGGCTTGGGTGCGGCGCGCGAGCGAACCGTCCGCGTAGCGGCGCAGCGCCTCCAGGACGAGCTCCGCGCCGCGCCGCGCGAGCCGGTCGTGCAGCTCGCCGTACGTCTCGTCCGGCCCGAGCGGGGTCCGCTCTTGCAGCAGCACGTCGCCGGTGTCCATCCCGGCGTCCATCGCGATGATCGTCACGCCGGTCTCGGTGCGGCCGTCGCGGATCGCCGACTGGAGCGGCGTCGCGCCGCGGTAGAGCGGCAGCAGGCTGGGGTGGACGTTGAACGCGACCGGAACCAGATCGAGCAGCGCCTGCGGCACGATCTTGCCGTACGACGCGACCACGAACGCGTCGGCGCCCAGCGCGCCCGCCTCGGCGACGAACGGCTTGAGCTTCTCGGGCGTCAGCACGCGCAGGCCCAGCGCTTGCGGCGGCGCGCTTCACCGGCGTGGCGACCAGCTTGTGCCCGCGGCCGGCCGGGCGGTCCGGCTGGGTGACGACCGCGACGACCTCGTGCGCGTCCGCCACCGCGTTCAAGACCGGGACGGCGAACTCGCTCGTCCCGAAGACGACGAGCTTCAGCGAGCGCCCGCGGCGACCGCTTCGGCCTCCGCGACTTCTTCTTCGGTCTTGGCCGGGCGCAGGTTCTTGGCTTTGTCGATGTAGAGCACGCCGTCGAGGTGGTCGATCTCGTGCTGCAGGCAGCGCGCGAACAGGCCGTCGCCGTCGAGGGTGAGCTTCTTGCCGTGGCGGTCGAGGCCGGTGCAGACGATCCGCTCGAAGCGGGTCACGTCACCGACCATGCCGGGAACCGAGAGGCAGCCCTCGACCGATTCCTTCTCGCCTTCCTTGACCGTGAACTTGGGGTTGATCACGACCAGCGGGCCGTGCGCGCTCGTCCTCGTCCTGGAGGTCGATCGTGAACAGCCGCTTGGGCACGCCGATCTGGTTGGCCGCCAGGCCGATGCCCGGCGCCTCGTACATCGTCTCGAACATGTCGTCGATGAGCTGCTGGAACATCGGGTCGGCGATCTCGGCCGGATCGACCTTCTTCGCGACCTTGCGCAGCGTGGGGTGGCCCTCGGTGAGAATTTCGCGAATGTACGCCATGGCAGTGCTCCCAGTATAACCGCTCGCGAGCGGTGTTTCGCTGCAACCCCCGTCGCTTAGTGGCTCTTGCCGGCCGCGTAGGCGATGCACCAGCCGTTGGGGCTGATCTTGCCCGTCACGATCGTGCAGGCGTTCGGCTTCTTGAAGAACCGGCAACCGGCGCACTTCGCGCCCTTGGGACCGGGCTTGTCCTGGTACTTGAACTGCTTCTTGTTGTCGGCCGCTTGGGCCGGCGAGAGGGTCGCGGCGACGCCGAGCGCGGCGAAGGGGATGGCAGCCAAGCGCTTGAGCACGAGGCCGCGGGAGACGGATGAGTCCTTCATGATGGTGACCCATGCGAGTCGCGGCCGAGGCTCCTCCTCGCCGCCGAGCTCGCGCAGGGCCGGGCCGCGGCGTGAAACGCGCGCGGTGACGCTCACCCGCACCGACGCGCGCGACCGCATCGCGGTGCCGTTCTGGAACGGCATCGCTTCCGCGCTGGCCGCGACCGCGATCGGCTCTGGCGCGCTGATGCTCGGCGCGCATCGTGCTCGGCGTCGGGCTCACGCTGGCGACCGGCCACGCGCCCAAGTTCGCGCCCGGGCGGGCTCGCGCTGACCGCGATGGGCGTCGTCTTCTACGCCGCGATGGCGCCGTTCGCGTGGCGGCGCCTGCGCGCGCCACGTCGCGCACCCGTTCCGCCCGCTCGCGCGCGCGCGACGTGCGCGCGCTGCTGGCTCGGCGTGCTGGCCATGATCGCGGTCCGGGTCGGCACCGTGGTCCAGCTCGGTCCTGACCCACCAGGCCAAGCACGTCCAAGCCGGCTTCGAGCACTTCAGCGTGCAAGTCGAGCCAGCCCGCGCTGACCGCGCTCGACGTCGGCTTGAACGTGCTGGTGCTGGTCGTGATCGGCCCGCTGGTCGAGGAGCTGGTCTTTCGCGGCCTGCTGTTCGGCGCGCTCGTACCGCGCATCGGCGTCCTGGCTGGGCGCGCTGGTCAGCGCGCTGCTGTTCGGCCTGGCCCACGGCGACCCGGTGCTGTTCCCGTCGCTGGCCGCGCTGGGCTTCGTCAACGCGCTGCTCTACGCGCGCACCGCCAACCTGACCGCCGCGGTGGTGCTGCACGGCCTGAGCAACGCGCTGGGCGCGGCGTTCCTGATCGCCGCGTCCCTCAAACCGGCTAGAGAATGTAGCTCGACAGGTCGGCGTTGCCGGCGACGGAGTCCAGCCGCTCGCGCACGTAGGCGCCGTCGATCGTCGACCTTGCCGCCCTCTTCGGGCGCGCGGAACGCGATCTCGTCGAGCACGCGCTCGAGCACGGTGTGCAGCCGGCGCGCGCCGATGTTCTCGGTCTGCTCGTTCACCTGCGTGGCGATGCGGGCGATCTCGCGCGATCGCGTCGGCGGTGACCTCGAGCGTCGACGCCGTCGGCGCCGAGCAGCGCCTTGTACTGGCCGATCAGCGCGTTCTCGGGCTGGGTCAGGATGATCTCGAAGTCGGCCGCGGTGAGCGACGTCGAGCTCGACCCGGACCGGGAAGCGGCCCTGCAGCTCGGGGATCAGGTCGGACGGCTTGGCGACGTGGAACGCGCCGGCCGCGATGAACAGCACGTGGTCGGTCGAGAGCGGGCCGTGCTTGGTCTGCACCGTGCTGCCCTCGACGATCGGCAGGATGTCGCGCTGCACGCCCTCGCGCGAGACGTCGGGCCCGCCGCGCTGGCCGCCGCTGCCGGCGACCTTGTCGATCTCGTCGATGAAGACGATGCCGTGCTCGGCGGCGCGCCGCAGCGCCTCGCGCTTGACGGCGTCCGAGTCGACCAGCTTGTCGGCTTCCTGCTGGGCGAAGATGCGGCGCGCCTCGGCCACCGTGACCTTCTTGCTGCACGCGCTTCTTGGGCAGCAGGCCGCCGAGCATCTCGCCCATGTCGCCGCCGCCCATGCCGCCCATCCGCCGGGCTCGCCCCCGCCGAGCATGCCGAGCGGCAGCTGCGGCGCTTCCTCGACCTCGATCTCGACGATCCGCACGTCGTAGAAGCCGCGCCGCACGTCGGAGCGGGCCGTGTCGCGCACGCCGCGCGCTTCGTCGTCGGGCAGCGTGCGGCCGGCGCTCTGCGGCTGCTGCGGCTGCTGCTGGCGCGAACGCGTTGCCGAAGATCGAGCCCAGCGAGGCCGCGAACGGGTTGCCCTGCCTGCGGCTCGGGCGCGCGCGTCTCGGGGTGCAGCAGGTCGATCGACGCGCTCGACGGCGGCCGCGTCGGCCGCCTCGCGTGACCTCGCCGCGGCGCTCGTCGGTCACCATGCGCACCGCGGCCTCGGCCAGGTCGCGCACCATCGACTCGACGTCGCGCCCGACGTAGCCGACCTCGGTGTACTTGGTCGCCTCGACCTTGACGAACGGCGCGCCGGCCAGCGGCGCCAGGCGGCGCGCGATCTCGGTCTTGCCGACGCCGGTCGGGCCGATCATCAGGATGTTCTTGGGCGTGATCTCTTTGCGCACGGCCTCGGGCAGCGCGCTCGCGGCGGTAGCGGTTGCGCATGCCGACCGCGACCGCGCGCTTGGCGTCGGCCTGGCCGACGATGTAGCGGTCGAGCTCGGCGACGATCTCGCGCGGGGTCAGCTCGCCGGCGGGCTTGGCGACGGTAGGCGTCGTCATAGGGTCAGCACTTCGACGTTGTCGTTGGTGTAGATGTCGATCCGGCCGGCGATGCGCAGCGCCTCGCGGGCGATCTCGGTCGGCGGCAGAGCGGCGAGTGGCCGAGCAGCGCCATCGCGGCGGCCTGGGCGTACGGGCCGCCGCTGCCGATCGCCGCGACGCCCTCGTCGGGCTCGATCACGTCGCCGGTGCCGCGACAGCACGAACAGGTGCTCGGGCGTGCCGACGATCAGCAGCGCCTCCAGCCGGCGCAGCGCGCGGTCCTGGCGCCAGTCCTTGGCCAGCTCGACCGCGGCGCGCAGCGACGTTGTCCTTGTACGCGCTCATCTTGCCCTCGAACTTCTCGAGCAGCGTGATCCCGTCGGCCGCGCTGCCGGCGAAGCCGGCCAGCACCTTGCCGCCGGCGATCGTGCGCACCTTGCGCGCGCCGTGCTTCATCACCGTCTTGTCGACGGTCACCTGACCGTCGCCGGCCATCGCGATCCTGCCGTCCCGGCGGACCGCGCAGATCGTAGTCGAACGAATTCGCATCTGGACTAGCTACTCGCGCCGCGGCGCGGCGAGGTTGCAGCGCCGCGGCCGCTGCGGTTAAGCGAGGGCGTGCTCGCGCGGCTGCGACGGCGGCGGCGAACGCGTCGATCTGCGCCAGCGCCCGCTGCGCCAGCTGCGCGCGGCGCTCGCGCTTGTCCCTGATCGCTCGGTCGAGCGGCGAGAAGAAGCGTCCAGGTGACGTTGGCGGGCTGGAAGTCGGGCGAGGCGGTGTTCTGCAGGTGCGCGACGACCGCGCCGAGCGCCGTGTCGGCCGGGACGGCGACCGGCGGCAAGCCCGGCGCGCTCGCGCGCCGCGGCGATGCCGGCGATCGCGCCGCAGGCGGCGGCCTCGACGTAGCCTTCGGCGCCGGTGATCTGGCCGGCGAAGCGGATGCGCGGGTCGGTCCGCAGCGCCAGATCGGCGCTCGAGCAGGCGCGGCGCGTCGAGGAACGTGTTGCGGTGCATCACGCCCAGGCGCAGCCACTCCGCGTTCGCCAGGCCCGGCAGCTTGCCGAACGCTTCTTTCTGCGCCGGCCACGTCAGGCGGGTCTGGAACCCGACCAGGTTGAGCGCGCTGCCGTCGGCGTTCTCCTTGCGCAGCTGCACCACGGCGTACGGCGCGCGGCCGGTGCGCGGGTCGCGCAGCCCGACCGGCTTGAGCGGGCCGAAGCGCAGCGTGTCCTCGCCGCGCGCGGCCAGCTCCTCGATCGGCAGGCAGCCCTCGAAGTACGGCACGTCGCCCGCCGCGGCGTCGGCTTCGAAGCCTTTGGGCTGGTGCTTGGGCAGCGTGCGCAGGTCGTCGACGAAGCGCAGGTAGGTCTCGCGGTCGAGCGGGATGTTGAGGTAGTCGTCGCCGTCGCCCTTGTCGTAGCGCGACTTGCGGTACATCGCGTCCAGGTCGAGCGAGTCGAGCGGCGACGATCGGCGCGGCCGCGTCGTAGTAGTGCAGCCGCCCGCCGGCCGAGCGCGTCGATCGCGGCGGCGAGCGGTTCGGACGGGCAGCGGCCCGCAGGCGATCGATCACCGCGCCGGCTCGGCGGAATCGCGCGTCACCTCTTCGCGCCGGATCTCGACGTTGGGCAGCGCCGCGAGGCGCGCGGTTCGACCAGCGCGCTGAACCGCTCGCGGTCGACCGCCAGCGCGCCGCCGGCCGGCACCGCCGCTTCGCGCGCCGACGTGACGATCAGCGAGTCGAGCCGGGCCAGCTCTTCCTTGAGCAGCCCGACCGCGTTCTCCAGCGCCGCGCCGCGCAGCGAGTTGCGAGCACACCAGCTCCGCCAGCGTCGTCGGTGTGGTGGGCCGGCCCGCGCTTGAGCGGCCGCATCTCGTACAGCACCACGCGCGCGCCCGCGCCGCGCCGCCTGCCAGGCCGCTTCGCAGCCCGGCGAGGCCGCCGCCGATCACGACGACGTCAGGCGTCAGCGCTCATCAGACCGGTCTCTCGAGCTCCGCGCTCGTCGGCGTCTTCGGCGTCCTCGGCTTTGCGCCGAGGCCCGTCGTCGTGCGTCTTGTCGGTGTGGCAAATGTACGTCACCGCACCGCCGCGCTTGGGCTTCTCGGTCACGTAGTCGCCGCAGACCGCGCACGGCTCGGGCGCCACGCGGTCCCACGAGACGAAGTCGCAGGCCGGGTAGTTGGCGCAGCCGTAGAACGTGCGGCCCTTGCGCGACTTGCGCTCGGCGATCATGCCGCCGTCCTTGGGACACTTCACGCCGGTGTCCTTGAGGATCGGCTTCGTCGTCTTGCACTCGGGGTAGCCGACGCACGACATGAACTTGCCGAAGCGGCCGGTCTTGATGACCATCGGCTTGCCGCAGTTGACGCAGATCTCGTCGGTCGGCTCGTCGCGCTGCTCCAGCTTGGGCAGCTTGAGCTCGGCCGCTTCCAGCTCGCGCGGCGAACGGGCCGTAGAAGTCCGACAGCACCTGCGCGGTCGCGGCCCAGTCGCCCACGCCGTCGCCGGCCAGCGCGTCCAGCTTGCCCTCCATCGACGCGGTGAACGTCAGGTCGACGATGTCGGGGAAGTGCTCGGCCAGCAGGTCGTTCACTTGTTCGCCGATCTCGGTCGGGTGGAAGCGGCGCTCGAGTCTGCTCGACGTAGCCGCGCGCCTGGATCGTCTCGACGATCGCGCTGTAGGTCGACGGGCCGGCCGATGCCGTTCTCCTCGAGCGCCCGGACCAGCGTCGCTTCGGTGAAGCGCGGCGGCGGCTCGGTGAAGTGCTGCTTGGGCTCGACCGACTGCGGGCCGAGCTCGCTCGCCCTCGGCCGTCTTGGGCAGGATCGGGCGGGCCTTGCGCCCTTGGCGGTCGCGCCGCCGTCGGGCTGCGCGTTGTCGTCGGTACCCTCTTCGTACACCGCGGTGAAGCCGGCGAACTTGAGCACGCTGCCGGTCGCGCGGAACGTGAACCGGTCCGTCGCCGGCGATGTCGACGGTCGTCTGGTCGAACACCGCCGGCGCCATCTGCGAGGCGACGAAGCGCTCCCAGATCAGCTGGTACAGCCGCAGCTCGTCGCGCTTGAGGATGCCGGCCATCTTCTCGGGCGTGCGCAAGACCGAGGTCGGGCGGATCGCCTCGTGCGCGTCCTGCGCGCCTTCCTTGAGCTTGAACTGGCGCCCGGCGGCGTGGTGGTCTTCGCCGAAGCGGCCGACGATGTACTCCCGCGCCGCCTCGCGCGCCGAGTCCGAGACGCGGTTGGAGTCGGTGCGCATGTAGGTGATCAGGCCCTGCGTGCCCTCCGCGCCGCCCAGGTCGACGCCCTCGTACAGCGCCTGCGCGAGCTGCATCGTCTTGCGGACGCGGAACTTGAGCTTGCGCGAGGCCTCTTGCTGCAGGGTCGAGGTGGTGAACGGGGCGGCCGCGTTGCGGCGCGTCTCGCGCGTCTTGACCGACGCGACCCGGAACGCCGCGCCCTCGAGCGCCGCCATGATCGCGGCGGCTTGCTCGCCGTTGGTGATCTCCGCCTTCTCGCCGTCGATGCGGGCCAGGTCGGCGCCGGAACACGATCGGCGACCCGGTCGGCCAGCAGCTGCGCGGTGATCGTCCAGTACTCGCGCGGCACGAAGGCCCGGATCTCGCGCTCGCGGTCGACGATCAGCCGCACCGCGACCGACTGCACCCGCCCCGCGGACAGCCCGCCGCGCACCTTGGCCCACAGCAGCGGCGAGATCTTGTAGCCCACCAGCCGGTCGAGGATGCGCCGCGCCTGCTGCGCGTTGACGCGCGGCATGTCGATCGGGTGGGCGTCCTTGAGCGCCGCCAGCGCGGCGTCCTTGGTGATCTCGTGGAGCTCGATGCGCTTGGGGTTCTCGAGCTTGAGCAGCTCGGCCAGATGCCACGCGATCGCCTCGCCCTCGCGGTCGGGGTCGGTCGCCAGGTACACTTCGGACGCCGACTTGGCCGCCGCCTTGAGCTCCTTGATGACGTCGCCCTTACCTTTGATGGTCAGGTAGCGCGGCGAGAAGCCGTTGGTCACGTCCACGCCGAGCGTCGACTTCGGCAGGTCGCGGACGTGCCCGACCGACGCCTTGACGACGTACCGCGCGCGGCAAGAATTTCTTGATGGTTTTGGCTTTCGTCGGCGACTCGACGATGATCAGCGGCTTCGCCACTCCGGTCTCCAATGGGTACGGCTCGCCTGGGACGAGCTTCGGGCCACAGTATAAACCCGGACGTCAAGCGGCTCCAATTTCGTCGCGCGAGGCGCGCGCGGAACAGCGATTTTCGCCGCAGAGTTGCACGAACGGGAAAATGTGTGTATTCTGCGACTAAATGCGTCGACGCGTCGGCGCAACACGGTAACACCACTCCGTCCGCGCGGACGAGGAGGTTGAATGGACTCGGACACGATCAACGGCGACGACGAAACCACCGAAGAGTCGTCGGCGGAAGAAACCGCCGGCTCACGCCGCGGCGGACGCCGCAAGGGCGCCGGGCGCAAGAAAGCGACCGGAACCCGCAAAGCGGCCGGCACGCGCAAAGCCACCGGCACCCGCAAGAAAGCGGCGACCGGCGGCCGCAAGAAAGCCACCGGCACGCGCAAGAAAGCGGCGACCGGCGGCCGCAAGAAAGCCACCGGCGGCCGCAAGAAGGCGACCGGAACGCGCAAAGCGGCCGGCGGCCGGAAGAAAGCCACCGGAGCGCGCAAAGCGGCCGGCGGGCGCAAGAAGGCGACCGGAACGCGCAAAGCGGCCGGCGGCCGGAAGAAAGCCACCGGAACGCGTAAGGCGGCCGGCGGGCGCAAGAAGGCGACCGGAACGCGCAAAGCGGCCGGCGGGCGCAAGAAGGCCACCGGAACGCGCAAAGCGGCCGGCGGGCGCAAGAAGGCGACCGGAACGCGCAAAGCGGCCGGCGGCCGGAAGAAGGCCACCGGCGGGCGCAAGACCGCGGCACGCAAGACGACGCGCCGCAAGTCGTCCTGATTCACACCGGGGCGTAGAACGGAGGAGCGGTCTCGCGACCGCTCCTCATTTTTTTCCGGCCGGCCGCTAGTTCAGCAGCGCCGGTCCGCGGGTCAGGTCGGGCGCCTTGCCGCCGTGCTCCTCGACCCAGTGACACGCCGCGCGGTGGCCCGGCTCGTACTCGTTGAACGCCGGCACCTCCACCTTGCAGCGGTCGAACGCGACCGGGCAGCGGGTGTGGAAACGGCAGCCCGAGGGCGGGTTCACCGGCGAGGGGATGTCGCCGCTGATGATGATCCGCTTGCGGCGCCGCTCGACGACCGGGTCGGGAATCGGGATCGCCGAGAGCAGCGCCTGCGTGTAGGGGTGGAGCGGGTTGTCGTAGAGCCGGTCGCGGTCGGCGATCTCGACGATCTTGCCGACGTACATCACCGCCACCCGGCTGGAGATGTGGCGCACGACCGACAGGTCGTGGGCGATGAACAGGTAGGTCAGGCCGAGCTTCTGCTGCAGGTCCTGGAGCAGGTTGATGACCTGCGCCTGGATCGAGACGTCGAGCGCGGAGACCGGCTCGTCGGCGACGATGAACTTCGGGTCGACCGCCAGCGCGCGGGCGATGCCGATGCGCTGGCGCTGGCCGCCCGAGAACTCGTGCGGGTAGCGGTTGGCGTGGTACGGCTGCAGCCCGACGAGCCGGAGCAGCTCCTGGACCCGCGTCGTCGGCCGCCTTGCCCTTGGCGATGTCGTGGATCTCGAGCGGCTCTTTGACGATCGAGCCGACCGTCATGCGCGGGTTGAGGCTCGCGTAGGGGTCCTGGAAGATGATCTGCATCTCCTTGCGCAAGGGACGCAGCTCGCCGCGCGAGAGCCCGAGCAGCTCGCGCCCGTCGAAGGTCACGCTGCCGCTGGTGGCGTCGGCCAGGCGCAGGATGACCCGCCCGGCGGTGGTCTTGCCCGAGCCCGACTCGCCGACCAGCCCCAGCGTCTCGCCGCGCCGGATCTCGAAGTCGATCCCGTCGACCGCCTTCACGTCGGCG
Organism: Vulcanimicrobiota bacterium; assembly: GCA_963784655.1. Classification (GTDB taxonomy): domain Bacteria; phylum Vulcanimicrobiota; class Vulcanimicrobiia; order Vulcanimicrobiales; family Vulcanimicrobiaceae; genus Vulcanimicrobium. The sequence goes on along the minus strand of CAWASO010000014.1, from coordinate 557,127 downwards.
ACGTGGCGCTGCAAGATGCCGGCGGTGATCGGGAAGTACTTGTGCAGGTCGCGCACGACGACCAGGTTGTCGGCATCGCGCGGCGCGACGACGCCGTTGGCCGAGATCGGGGCGGTCATTTCGCGACCTGCGGAATCTTGGCGACCGCGCTGTTGGGAATCCGCGGCACGTTCTCGGCCTCGATCGGTTTCTGGCCCTCGGCCCGCTCGTCGTAGAGGTAGCAGCGCGCGACGTGGCCGCCGCCGAAGTCGTACAGCGGCACCGGCTCGTCGCAGATCGGCATCCGGTAGCGGCAGCGCGGCGCGAAGGCGCAGCCGGACGGCATGCGCAGCAGGTTGGGCGGCTGGCCGTCGATCGGAACGAGCCGGTCGCCGGCTTGATCGAGGCGCGGCAGCGACTCCAGCAGCCCCTTGGTGTAGGGCATCTTCGGGTTCTCGAAGATGTCGCGCGCGGTGCCGTACTCGACCATGTTGCCGCCGTACATCACCAGCACGTTCTCGCAGGTCTCGGCGACCACGCCCAGGTCGTGCGTGATCAGGACGATGGCCGAGCCCAGGCGGGACTGCATCTCGTTCATCAGCTCGATGATCTGGGCTTGGATCGTGACGTCGAGCGCGGTGGTCGGCTCGTCCGCGATCAGCACCGCCGGATCGCACGAGAGCGCCATCGCGATCATCACGCGCTGGCGCATGCCGCCCGAGAACTGGTGCGGGTAGTCCTTGAGCCGGTTCTCGGCGGCCGGGATGCGGACCAGGCGCAGCATGTCGAGCGCCTTGGTCAGCGCGTCCTTCTTGGAGAGGCCGAGGTGCAGGCGGGTCGCCTCGGCGATCTGCTCGCCCACGTTCAGCACGGGGTTGAGCGAGGTCATCGGGTCCTGGAAGATCATCGCGATGTCGCGCCCGCGGATCTTGCGCATCTCCGCTTCGCTCTTGTCGAGCAGGTTCTCGCCCTTGAACAAGATCTGGCCGCGCTCGATCGTTCCGTTCTGGGCCAGCAGGCGCATGATCGAGAGCGAGGTGACGGATTTCCCCGAACCCGACTCGCCCACGATCCCCAGCGTCGAACCCGGTTCGACCGCGAACGAGAGCCCGTTGACGGCCGCCACGGTGCCGTCCTCGGTGCGGAAGGTCGTCTTGAGGTCGCGGACCTCCAGCAGTGCCAAGGCTAGATTCCCGACAAGCTGATGATGGTCGCGACCACGACGAACGCGATCGCGATCGTGCCGGTGACGCGGGCGATCTGCGCGTCCAGGCCCAGGCGCCTGGTCGACGACTCGACCCGCCCGCCCAGCGTGCCGCTCAGGCCCTCCTGCTTGGTGGTCTGGATCGCCAGCAGCACGATCAGCAAGATGCCCGCGACGACGAACAGCCCCGCGAAGGTGTGGGTCAGCCACGGGAACTTCAGCGCGAGCGCCGAGTGCGGGGTGGTGTCGAACGTGAAGTTCGGCGGCAGGGTGAACGGGGCGATCGACGCCTTGACGGCGGGTGCCGCCGCTTTGGCGGCGGCCGGTGCCGCCGTCGTCACGGCCGCGAGCAGCGCGGGAATCACGATAGGGGGCTCCTTCGGAGAAAAGAACCGCCCGGGCTTGGCCCCGCTTGCGCGTTCTTCCTGTCGGCTCAGGCGGTCTGACTCGGCGCCAAGGCTCGCACGCGGGCCGCGACGTTCTCCGCCGAGAGGCCGATTTGGGCCCGCTGGGCGGCCGGGCTGTTGTGCTGGACGAGCACGTTGGGGACGCCGATCCGCTCGACCGCGACGGCCAGGCCGCGGTCGTTGACCACCTCGACGACCGCCGAGCCGAACCCGCCGGCCAGACTGTGCTCTTCCAACGTGATGAAGCGGCGGTGCGTCTCGGCCAGCTCGATCAGCAGCGGCTCGTCGAGCGGCAGCACGAAGCGCGCGTTGACGACGGTCGGGCGCAGGCCCTCGGCCTCGAGCAGCGCGCAGGCGTCCAGCGCGACGTCGACCGTGTTGCCCAGGGCCAGGATCGCGACGTTCTCGCCGCGCCGCAGCAGCTCGGCCCGGCCGTGGACCAGCGGCGCGAGCGCCTCGTCGTGCTTGCCGCTGGTCGACCCGCGCGCGAGCCGGATCGCGACCGGCGTGCCCAGCGCGAGCGCGTGGTCGAGCATCGGCGCGACCTCGTGCTCGTTGCGCGGGGCCATGATCGTCATGCCGGGCAGCGTGCGCAGGTAGGCGATGTCGTAGAGCCCCATGTGCGTCGGGCCGTCGTCGCCGACGAAGCCGGCCCGGTCGATCGCGAACACGACCGGCAGGTTCTGGATCGTGACGTCGTGGACGACTTGGTCGTACGCCCGCTGCAGGAAGGTCGAGTAGATCGCGCAGACCGGCTTGATGCCGCGGGTCGACGCGCCGGCCGCGAAGCAGACCGCGTGCGCCTCGGCGATCCCGACGTCGAAATAGCGCTCGGGGAAGCGCTTGGCGAACTTCGCCAGGCCCGTGCCGTCGGGCATCGCGGCGGTGATCCCGATGATGCTCGGATCGCGTTCGGCCGCGCCGATGATCGCGTCGCCGAAGGCCTGCGCGAAGGTCGGCCGGCCGGACTTCTTCTCCAGCTTGCCTTCGTCGGGGTGGTACGTGTTGGGGCCGACGCCGTGGAACGTGCGGCTGTCGCTCTCGGCGATCTCGTAGCCCTTGCCCTTGACCGTCTTGACGTGCAGCAGCACCGGGCCCGCGATCTTGCGCGCGTTGGACAGCACGTCGACCAGCGTGTCGACGTCGTGCCCGTCGACCGGGCCGATGTAGCGGAAGCCCATCTCCTCGAAGATCACCGGCGCCTTGTGCTCCGCGGAGACGAAGCGCATCGCGGCCAGCTCGGCGGTCGAGAGCGCCTTGCGCGCGGTGTCGCCCAGCGGCACGTGGTCGAGCACGCCCTTGGCGAACTCGCGCCCGCGGGTGAACAGGGGCTTGGAGCGCAGCACGCCCAGGTACGAGGCGATCGAGCCGACGTTGGGCGCGATCGACATCTCGTTGTCGTTGAGCACGACGATGAAGTTGGTCTTGAGCAGGCCGGCGTTGTTGATCGCCTCGTAGGCCAGGCCGCCGGTCAGCGCGCCGTCGCCGATCACCGCGATCACCGCGTCGTCGCGCCGGGCGAGGTCGCGCGCGGTCGCCATCCCGAGCGCGGCCGAGATCGACGTCGAGGCGTGGCCGGCCCCGAAGGCGTCGAACTCCGACTCGCTGCGCATCGAGAAGCCGCTCACCCCGCCGCCCTGGCGCAGCGTGGCGAAGCGCGCGGCACGGCCGCTGAGCAGCTTGTGGACGTAGCTCTGGTGGCTGACGTCCCAGACCAGCGCGTCCTGCGGCAAGTCGAGCACGCGGAACAGCGCGATGGTCAGCTCGACGACGCCGAGGTTGGGCGCGAGGTGGCCGCCGTTGGCCGCGCAGACCCGGATCAAGGTCTCGCGGACTTCCCGGGCCAGCTGATCGAGCTCGGGGCGGGTCAACCGCTTGACGTCGGCGGGTGACGTGATGCGCTCGAGGATCATTCGGGGGGGTTCGACGAGCAGGCCCGAAAGCCCGGCCCCGTGCAGGCCCCCCAATCGCCGCCCACCGCGCTGCGCGTGCGCAAGCGCGTCTGGACCGACGTCGCGCGCATCATCTCGACGGTGTGCAACCCGTTCGTGACCTCGCTGGCGCTGTTCGTGATCCTGGCGGGCGCCCGCTCGCACGACGCGCACGACTTCTGGATCCTGCTCTTCAACAGCGCGTTCTTCACCTCGATCCTGCCGATGCTGTTCATCTTCTGGCTCTACGCGACGGACCGCATCTCGGATCTGGACATGTCGATCCGCACCGAGCGCGAGCGGGTCTTCATCGCCTTCGTGCTCTTCTTCGCGCTGGGCGCGCTCGATCTGTGGCTCATCCACGCGCCGGCGATCATGACCGCCTCGATGGCGGCCTACGTGGCCAGCCTGCTGATCGTCCAGTGGATCACCCGCTACTGGAAGATCTCGACCCACGCGCTGGGCATCACCGCGCCGCTGATCGCGCTGACCGTGCTGTTCGGCGACCGCCCGGCGCCGTTCTACGTGCTGATCCCGCTGGTCGGCTGGTCGCGCGTCTACCTGCGCGCCCACACCCCGCTGCAAGTCGTCGCCGGCACGCTGCTGGCCGTCACGACGTCGCTGCTGTTCTTCCGCATCTTCCACGTGGTCTAAGGCGCGCGGTCGCGCGCGCCCGGGCCGCGCTCAGCGCGTGACGAGCGCGCCGACCCGGCCGGTGGCGTCGCCGGTCCAGCGCCGGACGGCGGTCTCGAACGGCGCGGCGTCGCCGTTGGTGTAGTAGGTCGTCGTCGCGGTGCCGGGGGCGAGCGCGCGCTGCGCGACGAGCCGCGCGGTGGCGGCGGCTTGGGCGAGCGCGGGGTCGATGCGGGCGACGCGCGGGGCGAGCGCCGCGGCGAACCAGCGGTCGAGCAGCGGGTAGTGCGTGCAGCCGTAGACCAGCGCGTCGAGCTCGGGCGGGAGCTGCGCGACGACGGCCGCGACCGCGGCGCGCGCGGCGCCCGTTTCGGCCTCGCCGCGCTCGACCAGCGGCACCAGCGCGGGCGCGGCCAGCTCGAACACCTCGGCGCCCGGCGCGGCGGCGCGGATGGCGCGGCCGTAGGCGCCGCTGCGCACCGTCGCGGCGGTCGCGACGACGCCGATCCGGCGGTGCGGCGTGCCGGCGAAGGCGCTGCCCGCGGTCGCGATCAGGTCGAGCACCGGGAACGGCGCGGCCGGCCAGCCCAGCTTCTGCGCGACCGCGCAGCTGGTGTTGCAGGCCATCACGACGGCGTCGACGCGCTGCTCCGCCAGCAAGGCGAGGTTCTCGTCGAGGTAGCCGTGGAGCTGCGCTTCGCTCTTGTCGCCGTACGGCACGTTGGCCTGATCGGCGAAGTAGACCACGTCCTGGTCGATCCCCGCCGCGCGCAGCGCGCGCAGCACCGTCAGGCCGCCCAGGCCCGAGTCGTAGAGGCCCAGCATCAGCCCGCCGCGCTCCGCTCGCCGCGGGTCATTGTTGAACGCTCACGGGATTGGGCTGGGCCGCGCCGGTGTAGGCCTTCACGCCGTTGGCCAGACCCTGCGCGACGTTCTGCAGGAACGACGGCGTGCGCAGCAGCGCCACGTCGCCGGGGTTGGTGATGAACGCGGTCTCGACCAGCACGGCCGGCATCGTGGTGTGGCGCACCACGTAGAAGTTCTCGTGCCGCGTGCCGTCGTCGCGGGTGCCGGCGAGCGGGATGACGGACCGCTCGAGCGCCTGCGCGAGCGCGGCGTCCTGCGGCTTGTACCAGTAGAACGTCGAGCCGGCGGCGGCGGTCGAGGGCGCGCTGTTGATGTGGATGCTGATGAACAGCCGCGCGCCGCCCAGGTTGGCGATGTCGCAGCGCGTCTGCAGGTAGGCCCGGTCGTCGGCGTTGGGCCTGCCGTCGGTGCGCATCCGGGCCAGGTTCTCGGGCGAGACGGGGTCGATGTCGGTGTCGCGCGTCAGGCGCACGGTCCAGCCCTGCGCGAGGAGCAGCGTCTTGAGGCGCTGGGCGATGTCGAAGGTCAGCGTTTTCTCGGTCAGACCGTTGTGGGCCGCGCCGGCGTCGGCGCCGCCGTGGCCGGGATCGATCACGATCAGCTTCGAGGACGCGTTGGCCGGGGCCGGGGCGCCCGGCGCCGGCGCGTACTTCCAGCCGCCGGCGGCATCGCCCGGCGCGGGCGCGGGCAGGGCGAGCGGATCGGGCGAGGCCGCGCTGGCCACGACGGGCAGGCCGCCGGTCCGCCCCCGGCCGGTGCGGGCCAGGTCGAGGCTGGGGCCGGTACCGACCACGATCGTCAGCCCGGCGTCGCTCGGGTTGAGGTCGACCCGCTGCTCGCCGCTCAGGGTCAGCGCCACCCGCACCGCGGGCGCGTCGGTCGAACCGATCTGGCGCACCCGCACGCCCTGCACGGAACCCGTCTGGGGCCGCTCGTCGCGCCCCGGGCCGACCAGCGTCGTGCCGAGCAGGTCGACGTACCAGCGGTGATCGGCCAGCCGGTGCCATTGGTAGGCGACCGCGCCGCTGATGCGAAAGCCGGATCGCCAGCGCGTCGTCGGCGGCGGGCTCGATGGCCAGGTCCGTCACGGTCGCCCGCCCGGCCACCAGCGGCGGCGCGGCCGTCGGCTGAACGCCCGGCGGGGCGGGCGGCGAGGCGGCGAACGGGGGCGGGGTCGGCGGGCTGCCCGGGCCGGCCGCGACGCTCGCGGTCGCGCGCGCCTCGAACACCACGGTGAAGCTGTCCGGCGACGCGCCCGGGACGAGCCGGTGGGTCGTGCCGGGCGGGCCGGCGATGGTCAGGGTCGTGGTCGGCACGCGGGCCGAGCCGGCGGTGCTGAAATCGATCGTGTCGACCGCGCCGCCCGCCCCGCGCCGGGCCGGCGCGAGCGCCGAGCCCAGGCCCAGGAACGTCACCGCGAGCCGCTCGGGGCTCTCGCGGTCGGTGCGCGCGACCAGCGGCATCGCGGCCCGCACGGTGACCGTCGTGCGGCCGCCCTCGGCCCGCACGTCGAGCGCGCCCAAGCGCGGCTGCAGCACCGTCTCGCCGCCGTCGGCGACCGGCTCGACGTAGAGCGCCCGGGCCAGGGCGAAGAACGGCAGCACCGGATCGGGCCCGTCGGCGAACGGGGCGAACGGCGCGCGCGCGCGCACCCCGGCCACCGTGTAGGCGGGGTCGCCCAGGGTGAAGACGATCGTGCGGCGGTCTTCGCTGGTGACGATCGCGTAGCGCTGGCCGGGCTCGTAGGAGACCGTCGCGCCGAGCCGCTCCAGAAAGCGCCGCATGCCGGCGTCACGGACGGACACGGCCAGGTCGCCGGCGGTCGCGACCGGGTGCTCGAGCACCAGGCGCGTGCCCTGAAACCACAGGCTGGGCGCGCCCGCCTGCGCCGGCGCGCCGGCCGCGCACGCCAGCGTGGCGCCGGCGGCGAGCGCGGCGAGCCGCACCGCACGGCCGGCGAACGCGCTAAAAACTCGCACGCGAGAGCGGTTCATCGAGCTCGAGGTGTCCTCCGGGAAGCGTCGCCAGCCGGGTCCCGCCGATGCGCACGCGCACCGCCGTGTAGCCCAGCGACGGTTGGGTCATCGTCCACACCAGCGCCTTGAACTCCGCGGACTCGGCAAAGCCGCCTTCCGCGGAGCTCGCGACGTCGCGTGACAGATCGACGTCCACGGTTTTCCCGTCAACGTCGACGGCCCGGACCTGCGTTCCCGCGGGGAAGCGCACCGCCTCGGTGCCGGGCGGCGGGCCCGCGACGCACTGCGTCGCGGCGTAGAAGGCCACGCTCTTGGGGTCGCGGGCCGGGCCCAGCGTGACGCGCCAGGGGACGAGCGTCGTGCCGTCGGCCTTGGCGTAGTACACGGCCACCGTGTCGCCCAGGGACGGCGTGCCGCGGCGGGTGAACCACCACGCCGCGCCGACCGCGACGGCGAACAGGACGATCAGCGCGAGAACGCGCGACGTTCGCATCTTGGAGTGCGAACGTTCGCGCTAGCTAGGCGTTGCGCCCCTGCCGGCGGTAGGTGATCCGGCCGCGGGTGAGATCGTACGGCGAGAGCTCGACGTCGACGTCGTCGCCCGGCGTGATGCGGATGCGGAACCGCCGCAGCCGGCCGGCGAGGCTGGCCAGGATGGTGTGCCCGTTCTCGAGCTCGACCTTGAACGTCGAGCTGGGGAAGGTCTCGATCACGCGGCCGATCAGGCTGAGCGTATCTTCTTTGACGACCGGTTGGAGGGGTTCGCGACGGCGTTTCTTCTTGCCGCCGCCGCCCCGTTTGCGAGGTGGGGGAATGAGAGCTCCTCAGGAGGGTGGGTTGCGCTGCTACAGACGTCGCCCGGCGGCCAAAGGTTTGCGCCCGGAGCCGGAGACGAGTTTCGCTCGGCAACCCTCCTTCAGCAAAGGAACTCCCCGCACCCGGTCAGGGTCCCTGACATGGTCATGATAACAGGCGCAGTGGTATTCGGAATGGTCGGGGTCGCGGTCGGCTTCACGTGGGAGTACGTGTTCAACCGCGAGCGCTAGCTCGCAGAGCAAGCGGAGCGAGGCCTGGGAACGTGTTCCCGGGCCTCGTCGCATCCCGGAGGGCTCCGGACGGCCAAAGCCCCCGAAACCGGCCTCGGACCGGCCTAAAACAGGGTAGAAGAGGTGTGCGCGGATCACTCATCCGCCCCGGGCAGACGGACAACTGCGATTTTTTCAATTGCGTGCACACAAAAGACCCGGACCTGTGTTATAACGAGCGAGTCAGACGATTTCGCGGCGTCGCATCGTCTGGCTGAGAGTACGAGTCGTGTTCCAGGGTCTGATTCCAGGTACATCGCCAACCTCTTCAAACTTCGATCGACGCCTGGAGTCCCCGATGTACACCGACGAAACCCTTAATTGCACTGACTGCAACGCCCCCTTCACCTTCTCCGCGGGCGAGCAGGAATTCTTCGCCGCGAAGGGCTTCACCAACAAGCCCAACCGTTGCCCCGATTGCCGTGCGGCCCGCAAGGCCCAGCGCGGTGGCGGCGGCGGCGGTGGCGGCAGCTCGTACTCGGGCGGCTCCGGCGGCTCGGGTGGCGGCTACGGCGGCAGCCGTCCCGCCCGCGAGATGTTCCAGGCCACCTGCAGTGGCTGCGGCAAGGTTGCGGAAGTTCCGTTCCAGCCCCGCGGCGACAAGCCGGTCTACTGCCGCGACTGCTTCAGCTCGCGCCAGTCGTATCGCTAAGCGCTCCGGCGCCTAGCGAGAGCGAATAACCGCACGAGAGGCGTCCCCGCGAGGGGGCGCCTCTCTTTTTCATGCCCCGGCCTCAGCGCGCCCCGCCGGGCGCCGAGGCGATCCGCAGCTTCCAGTTCGCGAGCTCGCCGTCCAGGCGCAGGTTGTCCATCAGGGCGCCGAAACGCCGGGCGGCCGCGTCCGTGCCGGCTTTGCGCTCGGCGATGAAGTACGGCGCCCAGGACTGGTACCACAGCGTCGCGTCGACGTGGACCGTGGCCGGGTCGACGCCCGCGGGGACGGGGATGCGGTAGCGCACGATCGCGTGGCCGCGCCCGTCGCGGTAGCGCGGGTCGTGCTCGGCCCGGCCCTTGGGGTAGGTCGCCTCGAGGAAGTACTTCGGCAGCGCGTGGGCCGGCCCGGTGGAGGTCCAGCCGATCGGCAGCAGCCGGTCGTCCTTGACCTCGTGGTCGCGCCGGATGAAGCTGGTGGTGAAGTTGCCGGCGTGGTCCTGGGTGAGCTCCTCGAAGATCTGGACCTGGTCGGGGCTCGTGACCGGGTGGGCCTCGTCGAAGTGCTCCTGGTACTGCTGGCGGCCGTCGGCGCCGCGGGCGAACGACTCGCTGGGCAGCGGCTTGCCGTCGGCGCCCAGGATCACGCCCTTGCGGTCGGTCCGGCCGGACTCGAAGAACGGCTCGGCCGTGCCCGCCCGCGCGGCGAGGTCGACGAACGCGCGCCGGAAGCCGACCCCGCTGGGGAAGCGGTGGCCGGTCAGGTTGGTGACCTCGACGTCGGCGACCAGCGTGCGGCCCTCGGGGTGGGTGCGGACCACGACCGTCGCGGTCGAGCGGTGCGCCTGCCGCACGATGTGGCCGACGGCGTCGGCCAGGTCGGTCGACGAGCCGGACATGTAGTCGGCCTTGCGCACGCCCATGACGTCGGGGAACTGCTCGAACGCGGTCAGCAGGAAGGCGTTGAGGCCGAGCAGCTCGTGGCGGCGGTAGCCCCGCTCGCGGTAGCGGACCTCGATGTCCTTGGGCGCGGCGGCGTGGGCGGTCTGCGGATAGGTGTCGTCCTGCACCAGCGCGATGCGCGAGGCGAGGTGGCTGAGCGCGATGCCGCGCTCGTCGTCGCTCACCCCGGCCGGCATGTGGCAGGCCTGGCACGAGCGCTCCGTGCGCTTGTCGGGCCCGAACTCGGTCTGGTAGCGGCTGTTGAGCCACTCCACGTAGGTCGCCTGCTCGACGCTGTGCGCCTTGGCCGCGACGGTGACCGGCGGGACGTCGACCACCGGCAGGTTGATCGTGTGGCAGCTCCCGCACATCCGCGACGAGCTGGTGTAGGCCGAGAAGATCGGCTTGATCCCCAGGCCCTCTTTCATCGGGTGGCTGACGATCGCGTCGTTCTTGAACGGGCCGTAGAGCTTGTCGCTCTTGCCCAGGTCGAAGTTGCCGTTGATCTTGGTGTCGAGGAAGTGCGCCAGCGGCTGCTGGCCGTAGGGCGTCTTGCTCTCGGCGGCGTGGTGGCAGATGGTGCAGCTGATGCCGTCGCGCGCCAGCCCGCCGTAGGCGAAGGTCGCGTGCGAGGGCTGCCCCTCGAACACGAAGTTGGGCGAGAACGGCGCGCCGGGATGCTCCTTGGCGTAGCTGCGCTTGCCCATCGCGCCGTGGCAGGTCATGCAGATGTCGATCGTCTGCTGCTGCAGCGCCGCGCCGGTGTGCGGCGTGGTGCCCTTGACCGTCTTCAGGTACGCCAGCTCGCTGCCGAGCTGCGCGAAGAAGACCGGGTCGCGCCCGGCCAGGCCCATCGGCGACCAGCGCCACTCGCCGTACTCCGAGACGTTGAGGCCGTTCTTGGTCGCCGCGACGCGCGGCGCGGGCGTGACCCACATGGTCGGCCCGAACGGGACCGACGCCGAGGCGCTGTGGCAGCCCATGCACTGGCTCGAGGTGACGAACTGCGGCGCGCGGTGGGTGTGCGAGACGTAGTTGTCGAGCGGCTCGGGCGGGAAGGTCTGCACCGCGAGCGGGATCTCGGTCGCCGGCGCCTGCGCGTGCGCCAGCCTGCAAGGCGAGGTTCTTCTCGTGCTCGACGGGCTTGGCTTCACCGCTCGGCGACGGGCGACGGGCGCGGGCGTGCTCCAGCGCCACGAGTCGTCGACCCGGTAGGCGATCGGCTCGCCGGGGAAACCGCGCACGTTCTCGAGCGACGAGAACGTCAGCGCTTTCTGCGCCGAGGCGTGGCAGCGCAGGCAGTACAGCCCGAAGCCGGAGTTGGGGTACTGCGTGATCGCCACCGGCAGCGGCGAGGCCGGCGTGCCGAACATGCCGGCGTAGACCTCGCTCCAGTACCAGCCGTCGTGCGAGGCGCTCGCGCGGCGGATCATGATCGTCCAGTCGGTCGGGCGCAGGTCCGCGTCGCCTCGGCCGGCATAGGCCGCCGCCGGCACGGTGACGCCGTACTGCTCCTTGATGATCACCGCGCCGTCGGCGGGCGCGCCGTGCCGCCCGGCGCGCAGCCACGCCATCACCTCGGGCGAGTAGTAGATGCGCACCGCGGGGTGCGTCCCGTACATGACCCGGTTGAGGAAGGGGCCGGTGTCGCGCACGCCCTTGTCGACGCACCAGCCCAGTCGCGGTAGCCGTACGTCGAGAGATACGCCAGCATGCTCTTCTCGAGCGCGACCGGCTCGCCGGGCGGCACGGTCCGGGGCAGCCGCAGCGCGGCCGGCACGGGCCGCGCGTTGGCGCACGGGTTGCCGCCGGGAGCGGGGTGCATGGCCTGTGACGCTTGGCCGACGAAGAGCATCACGGCGGCGAGCACCGCGGCGAACAGAACCGGCCAACGCATCGAGAACCCCCTCGCTGAAAGCGGCGGCATCCTTGGTACGTCGGCTCGTTGGCCGGGTCACGTGAGCGCTCCCCTCAGTGCAGGACGCGGGTGCTGGCGGAGCGCTCGGCGTCCTCGACCCGGCGGTAGGTCCGCACGAGCACGTCGAGCGCGGGGTTCGTCACCCCGAACCAGAGCCGCTCGTTCTTGAAGTGGTGCCAGAGGTGATACTTCTTGATCCAGCGCCCGAACGGGGTGCGCGGCACGAACGGGATGTGCGCCACGTAGTGCACCCACTCGTAATACAGCAGCCCCAGCACCGCGCCGAACAGCGCCGAGGCGGTCGCGCCCCAGGCGTGGGTCAGCGCGAACGCGACCGCGACGTACAGCGCCACGACCGGCAGCGCGAACCACAGCGGCAGGAACAGCAGCCCGAGCTCGCTCGGCCGCAGGTGGTGGTCGTAGTGCAAGCGGTGCTGCAGGCCGAGGACGAACGGCGAGCGCAGCGGCGGGGCGTGCAGCAGGAAGCGGTGCGTGGTGTACTCCGAGCCGAAGAACACCAGCGCGCCGGCGACCAGCGCGAGCGGCGCCGGGGCCAGCAGCCCGGCCGCGAAGGCCGCGGCCAGACCGGCGGCCAGCACCAGCAGCACGGCGTTGCTGCCGTGGCGCACGAACGTCGCGAACATCAGCGCTCCTCCTCGGGCCGGCGGCGCGGCAGCGCGTACCAGGCCGCGTCGACCGCCGCGCGGTCGGCCTCGTCGAGCGTGAGCTCGAGCGCCTTGAGCGAGTCGCGCAGCTGCGCGGCCCGGCTGGCGCCGACGATCGCGGCGCTCACCCCGGGCTGGTCGAGCACCCAGCGCAGCGCGACGTGGGTGATCGGCTTGCCGCGCGAGGCCAGGTCGGCGGCGAGCTTCTCGACGACGTCGATCGTCGCGTCCTGCCAGTAGCGGGTCTGGTAGAGCTGCGCGGCTTGCCCCAGGGTGAAGCGCGTGCCCTCGCGCGGCGCCTCGCCGCGCCGGTACTTGCCGGTCAGCATCCCGCCCGCGAGCGGGTTGAACACCACCGCGCCGACGCCGTGCTCGTGCGCCGCGGGCAGCAGCTCGGCTTCGATCTCGCGGTAGAGCAGGTTGTAGCGCGGCTGCACGGCGTCGAAGCGCAGCGTGCGCAGGCGGTCCGCCGTCCACAGCGACGACATCAATTGCCAGGCCGCGACGTTGCTGCAGCCCGCGTAGCGGATCTTGCCGGCCCGGCGCAGGTCGTCGAACGCCTCGAGCGTCTCGTCGACCGGCGTCTCGGGGTCCCAGCGGTGGATGTAGTAGAGGTCGACGTAGTCCGTCTTCAATCGGCGCAGCGAGGCGTCGCAGGCGGCGATCACGTGGCGGCGCGAGTTGCCGCCGTCGTTGGGGCCCGGCCCCATCCGGCCCCAGACCTTGGTCGCGAGCACGAAGCGGTCGCGCTTGCCGGTCAGCCAGTCGCCCACGATCTCCTCGGTCCGGCCGGCCGTCTCGAGCGTGCCGCCGACCGGGTAGACGTCCGCGACGTCGAGGAAGTCGATCCCCAGCTCCTCGGCGGTGTCCATGATCGCGAACGCCTCGCCGCGCTCGGTCTGGAGCCCGAAGGTCATCGTCCCCAGGCAGACCTGCGAGACCTTGAGGCCGGTCCGGCCCAGTCGTACGGTTTCCACTCGGCATCCCTTCGCCATCGGCGCCGCGAGCCCCGACGGCTCGGCTCCGGCGCCCCGGCGCGGCGGGAAAAAATGCGCCCAACGTACGGAAACGCTCCTGGTCGGTAACGAACCGGCCCGGCCGGGGGTTGTCGGAGCGCATGAATTCCAAACGAGGCAACTGGGCCGCCGGCTCCGTCTTGGTCCTGATCCACGTCGCCGCGCTGGCGGCGTTCTGGCCGGGCTTCTTCCACTGGTCGGCCTTGATCGTCATGGCGGTGCTGATCTACGTGACCGGCGGGATCGGCGTGGCGCTGGGCTTCCACCGCACGCTCACCCACCGCAGCCTGGCGCTCTGGAAGCCGCTGGAGTACGCGGTCTCGATCTGCGGCTGCCTGGCCCTGCAGGGCTCGCCGGTGGAGTGGGTCGCGACCCATCGCGCCCACCACGCGCACACCGACCGCCCGGGCGACCCGCACGACGCGAACGCCGGTTTCCGCTGGTCGCACTTCCTGTGGATGGTGCTGCCCAACCCGAACGTCCTGACCGGCGAGGAGCGCGCGCGGTACGCCGCCGACCTGATGGCCGACCCGTTCTACCGCTTCCTCGACCGCTACACGGTGTGGTTCACGCTCGCGCTCGCCGTGCTGCTCTACGCGCTCGGTGGGGCGTCGTGGGTGGTCTGGGGCATCTTCGTGCGGCTCGTGCTCGTGTACCAGTTCACGTGGCTGGTGAACAGCGCCGCGCACACGATCGGCTACCGCTCGTTCCGCACCGACGACCGCTCGACGAACTGCTGGTGGGTCGCGCTGCTGGGCTGGGGCGAGGGCTGGCACAACAACCACCACGCCTTCCCGTTCTCGGTCCGCCACGGCTTGCGCTGGTACGAGTTCGACGTGACCTGGCTGACGGTGCGCCTGCTGGCCTTCCTGCGCCTCGCCTCGGATCTCAAGCTGCCCACCGCCGCGATGATGCGCCGGCTGCGGATCGAGCCGGAACGCGCGCCTAGCCGCTGAGCGACGGCACGCTCACAGCGGGCCGATTCGTTAATGCGAATGTAAGGGCGTGGCCGCACGCTCGCCGGCACGATGCAGCGTGTGGCGGCCGTCGACCAGGGCGATCAGTTCGGAGGACGGCTCCGTGTCGAGCTCGGCGCGCAGCAAGATCGCGTACCCGTCGAGCTCGCGCCGGGCGGCGTCTCGCTCGCCGTGCGCCGAGAGAGCCTGCAGCACCAGCTTGCGCGCGTCTTCGTCGAGCGGGTCCAGCTCGACGAGCGTGCGCGCGTAGCGAAGGCCGTCGTCCACGGCGGCACGGGCGAGCGCGTCGCGGGCCAGCAGCGTGCCGGTCGTGAAAGCCAGCTCGCGCAGCCGCAGGCGCTGCGGCGCGAACCACGCGAAGCGTTCGAGCCGGGCCGCGAACCCGCTCGCCTCGACCTGCGCGAAGACCGCGTCGAGCGCGGCGCGCTGCCGCTCGTCGAGCGCGCCGGCCGCGGCGCACTCGCGGACCAGCCGCTCCGCCTCGCGCACGTCGACGGCGACCTCGGGCGCGAGCCGGTAGCCGCCTTCGAGCCGGGTGACGAGCCGCTCGTCGCCGAGCTTGCGGCGCAAGCGCGAGAGCGTGACGCGCAGGTTGTTGGCGCCGTCCTCCTCGTCGTCGAGCTGCGGCCAGATCGCTTCGACGATCGCGCCGCGGGCGGCCGTGCCGCGCGCGTACGCGAGGAACAGCAGCAGTTCGAACTCCTTGCCCGCCAGGCGCACCTCGCGGCCGTCGACGTCGACCCGGCCGGCGAAGACGCGCACGGTGGCGCCGCTGGCGTGGGCGCCGCGCGGTACGAGCACGCGCGTGCGGACGAACGGCTCGAGGATGCCGTACGCGGTGCGAGCCTCCACGATCGCCTCCGCGGCGGCGAGCAGCTCGGGCGATTCGATCCGGCGCGCGGCGTCGAGCAGCGCCCGCGCCGCCTCGGCTCGCTCTTCGGGGATCAGCAGCACGCGGGCGGCGTGTGCGAGCACTTGGACGTACGGGTCGCGGCAGCGGTCCGCTTCGCTCGCGGCGGCGCGCGCGGCGGCCGCCGCCGCAGCGCGGTCGGGCGCGTAGCCCATCCGGTAGAGCTGCCCCAGCGCGATCGCGACCGGGGTCTCGAAACGCGGGTCGGGGAGAAACGAGCGGCGGCGCGCGCCGGCCAGCATCGCCGCGAAGCCGCGCTCGATCCCGGGCGTCATGGCCTCCTCGATCCGCGCCACGTAGCCGCTGAAGCGCGCGTCGTCGCCGTTGGCCCAGGCTAAAGATCGCCCCGTTGGTCGCCATGATCGCGATGTAGAGCGGCAAGCGCGCTTCCTGCATTCGGCGCAGCGACTCGTCGATGGTGGCCAGGCCGGCCTCGTAGCGCCCGCGCGCGATCGACTCGTGCGCGTCGATGTAGTTCAGCGCCAGATCGGTGAAGAAATCCGCCGGCCGGATGGCCGCCGCCTCGCGCCGCAGCAGACCGGCTTCGGCGTAGCGGCCCTGCAAGCCGCGCAGCGAGGCGGTGTAGACGAGAAGCTGCGCGCGGCTCGCCGAGGGTACCGCGAACTCTTCGAACGCCTCCTCCACCAGCCGTTCGCTCTCGTCGACCTCGCCGACGCTGTAGAGCGCGTTGACCAGCTGCAGCCGGGCGTCGAGGCGAAGCTGCGGCTCGCTCTCGACCGGCAGGCAGTGGTAGACGGTGCGCGCCTCCTGCACGTACGTGTCCAGCGCGACGGCGTAGCGGCGGAACGGGATGGTCGCGATCCAGAGGTTGGGGTACTGCGCGATCAGCGCCGGGCCGAGCTGCGCGACGATCTGCTCGCACGCGGGCAGCGCGGTCGAGGTGCGCAGGTACGTCGGCAGCCGGTCGAGCAGCCGCGCCGCGCGGCGCGCATCGCCTTGAACGAGCGCGATCTGCGCGGCCCGCACGCCGTTGCCGCGCGCCTCGTGCGCCGCGAGCGCGCGCTCCGCCGCGTCGCCCATGCGTTCGGGATAGCGCGCGACCAGCAAGGCGCGCACCAGCGGGTGGACGGCATAACCCGCGCCCTCCCGGCCGACGAACGGCAGCGCCAGCAGCCGGCGCTCGACCAGCGCGTCGAAGCGCTCGCCCAGCGCGAGGCGCAGGTCCTCGAGCGTCGCGCCGGGTACGGCGGCCGGCGATCATGAGGGCGTCGGCGATGGCGCCGGGGAGCGCCGCGACGACCGCGTCGGCGAGGTAGTCGTAGAGTTCCTCGAACGCGACGTCGTCCAAGCCCGCGGCGAGCCGTTCGAGCCGGCCCGAGCCGGCGAGGCCGAGCAGCAGCCGCGAGACCATCGGCCAGCCCTCGCCCAGCCGCGCCACCTCGCGCGCCTCGCGCTCGCCCACCCCGTACTCGGCCGCCAGCGCGACGACGGCACTCGGGGTCGAGCCGCAGCTGCTCGGCCTCGATCGTCACGACGCGCGCGCGGCCGATCGCCCGCGACAGCGCGAGCGGGAGCGGGCGCCGCGTGCAGAACGCGAGCACGCGGCCGGCCGGTGCGGCGACCGCCAGCCGTTCGAGCAGCTCGCGCGCGCCGCCGATCTCGCGCAGCGCGTCGGCGTTCTCGAAGACGAACAGGTCCGTCTCGTCGCGCGCGGCTCCAGAGAGCGGCCGCGAGCTCGGGCTCGCCGCCCGCGGCCTGCGCGAGCCGAATGCGGGCCACCTCCAGCGCCAGTTCGGGCGAACCGGCGGCCAGCGCGTCGACGACCGCGCGAGCCAGCCCGTCCCCGTCGCGCGCGATGTCGCAATCGCAAAACGCGGCGTGGGGAAACGCCTGCGCGTACTCGCGCACGAAGGTCGACTTGCCGTATCCGGCGGGCGCGGTCAGGACGAGCGCGCGCGGCGCCTCGGCGAGCACCCGGCCGACGAGAGACATGCGTCCCTCCTTGGCAGCCCGGTGCCCCGGCCCTGCCGCAGTTCGCTCGGCACACGGCCGTGACGCCGCCCGACGTGGTGCTCAAGACCGTCGCGGTGCACGCCGCCGGCACGACGCGCTATCTGCCGCTCGATCCCATTCCGCTCGGCCCCGGCGGCGAGATCGCGCTCGGCCTGCGCGTCGACTGCGGCATGGACGACGCCGGCGAGCGCGAGCAGCTCCACCTCCACCTCTCGCTGCGCATCGGCGGCACGAATCGCCCGCCCCGCGCGCCGACCGTTCCTCACCCACCCATCAACCGAAAGGAACCTAGAACTCATGGCGACCCACCATCACAAGACACGTCATAACGCCGGGCAGTATGACGAGCACGAAGCTCGGCCCTCTGCGGGCAATCCGCCCCGACGGCGACACGAGCGAAGTACAGTTCAGTAACTTTACCGTGGACATGGTAAGCGGTGTCTCGACGCGCGTGCGCATGTTCCAAACCGACCTGGCGAATCCACCGGAGATCGAACACGAAACCGCCCCGGAGGGCGTCCCTCACTCGCCGATATCTCCGACGGCTCCGGGGTCCGATCTGGACGTCGTCTCGTTCGATCAGATCGTCGTGAACGTCGGCGGTAAGACGTTCAATTTCTATCCGACGCGACCGGCGGCCCGGATCCGCGGGGCGGCGTACCGGTCAACCTCTCGAAAGGCCTTGAAACATTGCTGACGATCAAGCCGGGGGACCATCGTTTCGAGCCCGATGGGACCCGGTTTCACCCTGACGATCACGCAAGCGGACCCGCCGACCGCGCCGCCGGCGTCGTAGCGATGTACGCGCGTCCGCGGGCTCTCTCGCTGATCACCACGCACCGCTGCACGGCGGCCTGCGACAACTGCTGCTTCGGGTGCTCGCCCAAGGTCACGAAGGCGATTCCCGTCCCGCGCATGCACGGGCTGATCGACGAGGCCGCCGGCATCCCGTCGATGGAGATGGTCGCGTTCACCGGCGGCGAGTGCTTCCTGCTCGGCAAGGAGCTCGACGCGCTGGTCGCGCACGCGACGAGGCTGGCGCTGCGGACGCGCGTCGTCACCAACGGGTACTGGGCGGTCACCCCGCTCGCCGCTCAGCGCCGCATCGCCGGCCTGCGCGCGGCGGGCCTGGGCGAGATGCACCTCTCGACCGGGATGTTCCACGAACGGTTCGTCCCGGTCGCGCGCGTGCTCCACGCGGCGCGCGCCGCGGCCGAAGCGGGGCTCGCCGTCAGCGTCTCGCTCGAGGAGTGCGAGGGCTCGACGTTCGACGGCGCCGCCGTCCGTGCCGCGCTCGACGACCTGGTACGCGCGCGGCGCGTGCAGCTCATCGCGCAGCCGTGGATCGCCAATGCCGACAACCAGGGCGAAGCACTGCTCGCGCACGACCCCGCCACCTCGCGCTTCCTGCCGGAGCGCGGGGGCGGCTGCTCGACGGTCCTCGACGTGCTCAGCGTGACGCCGGACCAGACGCTGATCGCGTGCTGCGGCTTCACGATGGAGGCGATCCCCGATCTGCACCTCGGTTCCGTCGCCGAACGGCGGCTGGACGAGGTGCTCGACGCCGCACCCACCGACCTGATGAAGTACTGGCTGCACGTCGAAGGCCCGGAGGCGATCCTGGCCTTCGTGCAGCGTTTCGTGCCGGACTACCGGCTGCCGCTCGAGTCGCCCGCGATCTGCCAAACCTGCCTGCACCTGCACCGCGACCCGGTCGTGCAGCAGGTCATCGCCGCGCACCTCGATGCGATCCCGGCCCGCGAGATCCTCACCGCGTTCGCGCAGCAGGCCGAAGCGCGCTATCGCACCAGCCCGAAGCGGAGCAGCGTCGCGAGCGAATCCCAGGGCTCGTTAACGGCGATGTAAGGGCGTAACGGGATGATGACGGCGGAGAGCGGACCGACGAGAGATACCGACTCTCACCTCACATCCCAGGAGAACCAATCATGGCGAACTATTCGATCGACCTGCAAATGGACTCGGCCACGGTCAACAGCCTCAAGAGCGGTGGCTATTCGCTCTACGCGTTCAAAGCCGTCCGGACCGCGCCCACCGCGCAACCGACGGTCTGGTTCAGCACGACGACGTACGAGACCAACACCAGCCTGAGCTGGCAGGAGAACTACCAGGGCTACGACTCGACGTCCGCGATCGTTCCCGGCGGCACGATCGTGGCCTCGAACTTCGTGACGTTCGATGTCGACGAGACGATGACGATCGCCTCGGACGGTACCCTCACCGTCGCCTCCGGCGGCGTGCCGAACTCCATGGCCGTCGTCAACAACTCCTCGTCCCCGTACACCACCGGGATCTCGCAAGAAGATCCGAACGGCAACTACGCCCCGCTGTGCGCGTTCAACCTCAACGGGGGCGGAATGGTCGTCACGTTCACGCCGGTCGAGAAGGTACTGCTGATGTTCGCGACCGCCGTGATCGACACGGGCTCCGTGATCGAGCAGGCGTTCAGCCAGGGCGCTCTGATCGACCTGACCGGCACCCCGTCCCGGACCGTCAGCTTCGCCGCCAACGACGGCTGGGCTCCCGAGCCGTACGTCACGATCATCCCACCGCTCAGCCCGCTGGATCCGCTCTTGATCGTCGCGGACGACAAGGCACAGGCGCGCTTCCACCACGCCAAACGGGCTCACGCCGCCGCCCTGCGCTAACCGCCCACCAGGTCGATGCGAGCCGTGCTCGGCTCGCTCGTCCGGCGTCGTCCGTTCAGCCGCTCAGCCAGACGTAGCGCGCGACCAGCAGCGCGGCGACCAGGTACAGCAGCGGGGCCACCTCGCGGCCGCGGCCGGCCAGCAGCTTGATCCCGCAGTACGAGATCACGCCGAAGCTCACGCCGTTGGCGATCGAGAACGTCAGCGGCATCGCGACGACGGTCAGGAAGACCGGGATCGAGACCGCGTAGTCGCCCCACTCTACCTCGCGCAAGCTGGACATCATCATCGCGCCGACCACCAGCAACGCGGGCGCCGTGGCCGCGGGCGGGATGAGCCCCGCCAGCGGCCACAGCAGCGTCGCGGCCAGGAACAGCACGGCGACGGTCGTCGCGGTCAGCCCGGTCCGGCCGCCCTCCTCGATGCCGGCCGCGCTCTCGATGTAGGCGGTGGTGGTGCTGGTGCCCAGCAGCGCGCCGATCATCGCCGCCAAGCCGTCGCAGGCGAAGGTCCGCCGCGCGCGCGGCATGTCGCCGTTGGCGTCGAGCACGCCGGCCCGGCTGGCCAGCCCGACGAGCGTTCCGGTCGCGTCGAAGAAGTCGACGAAGAAGAACGTGAACACCACCGCGACGACGCCCAGCCCGAGCGCGGCGCGCAGGTCGAGCGCGCCAACCAGCCCGGTGGGCATCAGCGGCAGCGCCAGAATGCCGTTGGGGAAGCCGCCGAACGGCACCAGCCCGCCCTTCGGTCCGGCCGGATACAGCGGGGCGCGGGTGACGATGCCGACCAGCGTCGAGGCCAGGATGCCGAACACGATCGCGCCGCGCACGCGGCGCGCCAGCAGCACCGAGGTGACGAACAGGCCGAAGATCGCGATCAGCACCGGCGGCGACGTCAGCGCGCCCAGCGTGACGAAGGTCGCCGGGTTGGCCGCCACCGCGCCCGCGTTGCGCAGGCCCAGAAAGGCCAGGAACATCCCGATACCGGCCGTGACCGCGTACTTGAGCGCGTTGGGGATCGCGCGCACCACCGCTTGCCGGGCGCCGATCAGCGACAGGACCACGAACAGCGCGCCCGAGATGAACACCGCGCCGAGCGCCGTCTGCCAGGCGATCTTCTGCCCCAGCACCACGGTGAAGGCGAAGTACGCGTTCAGCCCCATCCCGGGCGCTTGGGCGAACGGGTAGCGCGCGACGAGGCCCATCAGCAGGCTGCCGATCGCGGCGGCCAGCGCGGTCACCACCAGCAGCTTGGCGAAGCCGTCCGGCACGACGATCGCATTGCCGAGCACCTGCGGGTTGACGAACAGGACGTACGACATCGTCAGGAACGTCGTCAGCCCCGCGCGCAGCTCGCGCGGCACGGTCGACCCCGCCGCCGTGATGCCGAAATAGCGGTCCACGCTCGAGCCGGCCACCATCAGTTGGTCCCCCTCCGAAGACGCCGCGTGCTTGTTCGCCCTAGCCCAAGCTACGACGAGGCGGCGGCCTTGTCATCGTCGAGGGCGACGCGGCGGGTCGCCCGTCATGGACCGAGCAGTTCGGCGAGAACCGGCGAGCGGTTCTCAGCGCGAAGCGGCCGGCCTTCGTCACGCCCGTGGGCGAGCCAGTGCGCGTAGCCGGTGGGAAACTGATGCTCGAGGACGGCCTCGTGCACGTCGGGGTTGGCGAAGAGGTAGTCCAGCTCGACGAACTCGGGATGCGGGCGCTCGCGCGAGATCCCGTACGTGCGCAGAAAATGCGACGTGACCGCGTCGACCATTTCGTCGCGAACGTGCAGGTCGTCGGCCGAGCTATAGGCGAGGGCCCGGTCCGAGACGGCGACGGTCTCGAAGCTGGGATAGTACTGCACGGCGGCGCGGCCGCGCGCGGAGTCTTCCGCCGCGGCGCGCAAGGTCGACTTCGCGTACGTGTTCGCGACGATGACGTCCTGGCCGGTAAAGGTTTGTCCCATCGGCACCGGCGACACCGTCACGACGATCCGCAAGCCCGGGGGCCCGTGGCGCGCGAGCAGCTCGTAGATGGCGTGCAGCGCGGCGAGGTTCTCGGCATAGTCGGTGACGCGCAAACGGAAGCGCCCGGGAAACTTGCGCGTCATCCAAAGCGACGGCGCGACGTTGAGCACGACCGACGCCTCGCTGTCGTACCAGGCTTCCACCAAGCCCAAGGTGATGATGACGACGGTCGCCCGGCGGATGCTCGCGAAGTAATCGCCGACCATCGTGCGCCGTGCGCGCGCTTGAGCGAGCGGCATGGCGGGTGCACCGGGCGAGAGCTGCAGATCGCGCCAAGCGCCGTCGTCTTCCACGATCGACCCCGACGGAAAAGGCTCGCCGGCCAGCGACCAGCGCAGCTCGTTGAGGATCGAACCGGTGGTGAACTTGTTGACCTTCGAGTTCGGCCGCCCGCCGCGGCTGTCGAACGCGATCGCCCGGCTGGCGACCGCGATGCCGCGGTACAGCAAGTGCTCCTCGATGTTCCGCGCGAAGCACGACCCGATGCAGAAGAACACGTCGTCCTCGGCGAGGGTGAACTTCGGCGTCACGTGCGGCAGCGCGATGCCGGCGGCCAGCCGGCCGTGCGCGCTCTGGTCGTAGCCCGAATCGTTCTCGGCGAGCGTCCAGCGCGACGCCTTGGACGCGATCACGTTCCGCCACGCCGTCTCGCCCGCGATCTCCAAGCCGGTGCGCTCCCCGTCGCTCTGGTTCACGGGTTCGTGCTGCTACGTTGCCGCGCGTCCTCCTGTCGGTCGCGGCGAACGGCTACGCTCCGCGCGTCAATGGAAGCGGCATCGGATGCCCGGGCCCGAGCCAGACCGCTTGACAGGCTGAAGTCCCTCGCATACCATCCATATAGATGGTACATGGATGGTGAATCAGGAGCTCCAGCGCGAGGTCTACCAGATGTCTGAGATCAAACCCAAAGGCGGCGACACCGAGAAGATCACGATCAACCTCGGTTTCGTCGACCTGGGGCATATCGACCTGATGGTCCACGACGGCTTCTATTCCAACCGCACCGATTTCATCCGCACCGCCATCCGCAACCAGCTCGAACGCCACGCCGAGGCCGCGAAGCAGTCCGTCGGACGCAACAACCTCGACGTCGGCTTGCGCGATTACACCCGCGCGGACTTGGAAGCGGCACGCGCCGCGGGGCGGACGCTGCACGTCCGCGTCTTGGGCTTGGCTCGCATCGCGCCGGACGTCACGCCCGAGCTCGCGCGCGCGACGATCGCTTCCGTTTTCGTGCGGGGCGCGCTGCAGGCCGACGCGGCCGTGAAAGCCGCGCTCGCCGACCGCATGACCTAAATCTCAAAAGGCTTCCGACATGACCGATATCTCGTACTCCAGGATGGCCGAGGCCAAGCGCCTCGTTCGAGCCGGTAAGCTCGTGGAAGCCACGGCGCTGCTGCGGCACGGCGCCGCCGGCACGACCGCAAAAGCGACCGTCACGCCCGCGGGCGATGCTCGCTTCAGCACGCGCTCGTACCGCGGCGAGGCCGGCAGCATGACCTACAAGCTCTACGTTCCGAGCGGCTACCCCGAGCGGAAATCGCCCTTGCCGCTGATCGTGATGCTGCACGGGTGCACGCAGTCGCCGGACGACTTCGCCGCGGGAACGCGCATGAACGCGCTCGCCGAAGAGGCGCGGTTCCTCGTCGCCTATCCGGCGCAAGCCGCCTCCGCGAACTCCTCCAAGTGCTGGAACTGGTTCGATTCGGGCCACCAGCGGCGCGACCGCGGCGAGCCCGCGCTGATCGCCGGCATCACGCGCGAGGTCATGCACGACTACGCGGTCGATCCGCGCCGCGTGTACGTCGCCGGGCTTTCGGCCGGCGGCGCCGCCGCGGCCGTGCTCGGTACGGCGTACCCGGACCTCTATGCCGCGGTCGGCGTGCACTCCGGTCTGCCGGTCGGCGTGGCGCGGAACGTGCCTTCGGCGCTCACCGCCATGCGCAACGGCGCCGTGGCCGGGGAGCGCCGCAACGGACAGCCCAGTTCGCCGGCCATCGTGTTCCACGGCGACCGCGATACGACCGTCCATCCCGCGAACGGCGACAACGTCGTCGCGCAGTTCATGACGCCCGGTCTGTCCGTCAGCGTGGAGGACGGCAAGGCGGCCGGCGGGCATGCGTACCGCCGCACGCGCCACACCGACGCGAGCGGACGACCGGTGCTCGAACAGTGGGTGATCCACGGAGCAGGCCACGCCTGGTCGGGCGGCAGCCCAGCGGGCTCCTACACCGATCAGCGCGGCCCGGACGCCTCACGCGAGATGCTGCGCTTCTTCCTCGCGCACGCGAACCGGTAGCGCGCGAGTAAGCCGGCGTTCGACACCATCTGGCTTAGTTCGGCACGATGCGCCAGACGACGAGCTCGCCGTCCTCTGGATCGTAGCTCGTGCCGATGCGCGCGAAGCCGTTCTTCTCCAGCGCGCGCTGCGAGGCGACGTTGGCGACGGCGGTCTGGGCTATCACCGCGCGCACGGCGGGGTCGCGCCGAGCCGCGCCGAGCAACGCGGCGACGGCCGCCGTCGCGTGCCCGCGCCGCCGCCGGCTGGCCGCGATGCCGTAGCCGATCTCCACTTCACCGTCGGGCGAGGGCACGTGCTTGAAGCCGCACAGGCCGACGACCTCGCCGCCGGCGGCCACCATCCAGTGACCGCCCGTATATCCCTGCGCGTGCAAGGTGGCGGCAATGCCCCGAACGTGCTCCAGCACGAACGGCTCGTCGACGCCGCCGGGCGGCACGATGAGGCCGCCGCTCAGCATCGCATCGCCGCGCAGCAGGGCGGCGAAGTCCGCGTCGGTGACCTCGACGAGTCGTGTCCGATCCATCACTACGCGTGACTGCAGCCGCGCATGAGGACCACGACCACCAGCGTGAGCAGCGCCGATACCAGAAGCGAGCCGATACAGCCGAGCCGGTTGCTGAACATCACGAACATCGTCAGTCCATTCCCCGCTCACCGGGGTCGTCAGGCGCGTTCACGGTTAAGTCTGCTTGGGGAGGGCGGCAACGGTGAACGCGATCGGGTCGGTGACGTACGCGGTCACGACGAGCTTGGACGCCGGGTCCTTGAGCGTGGCGACGACGGCGCCGTCCGGGGCGAGCGTCAGTTCGGCCGGTCCGCCGAAGACGTTGGGGCCGGCGGGGGCATCGCCGTCCCCGCCTTTGCTGCCGAGGGCGCTGGCGGGCCCGATCATGACGATGGGTTTGGGCGTGCCGTCGTCGTCGGTGACCGAGGCGATGGCGGCCCACTCGATGCCGCCGGCGTCGAAGAGGCCGAAGAAGCCGCGGCCGTCGGCATCGGTGTTGTACGGCGCCGGTCCCACCCGCACGAATCGCGCCCCGTCGGCGGCCGTCCCGGTTCCGGCAACGGTGAGACTCGGGCCGGCCGTGATGACGTAGCTCGAGCCTTGCGCATCGCTCGCGACGAAGACCCCGGCCTGTCGAAAGGGCGTTGCGACCACGACGATCCCGTCGCCGCCCGCACTGACGGTGGCGCCCGGCGGAACGGTGCGCCGTCGCGCTTTGGTACGCCGCAACGACGTCGGCTTCGGCTCTGCGCGTCATACCACCGGCCGCTATCCCATCGCGACGCGGAAGTGCGCGAGGTAAGCTGGCGACGATCCGAGCGAGCGCGTCGCGGGCACGGTCGGACAAGGGTGCGGGCTGCCACGGCATCGGTCGTCGTCCTCTCGGGTGCTACGACTCTCCGCGGAGATCAATGGTCAGGAAGGCTGAACTTCCCGTCAGCGCCGGCCCGGGATACCACGAGGCCGTCGGTAGCCCGTTGACGAGAGCAGAGGCGACTGCAAGCACGGGGACCCCCGTCACTGCATTCCATCTGGTACTCGCCCGTTGATGGTCATGTTCGGCAACGCGATCACCAGCTAGCAGCCCGCCGTATCCTTCTGCGCGCAGGTTGCCGGGGTGAGGGTGAAGGTCACCGGGCGACCGCGCCACTGGTCCGTTGCCAACGGCCCGGCCGGCACGCCCAGCGCCTCGAGGGCTCCGCGCGCCTCGGCGTTGTCGTCGCCCATCAGGTAGCCGGCCAGGAAGCTCACCTGTCCGGTGAAGGCCATCGGCTTGGGCGGATTCGCGGTGCCGTCGGCCGGCGGTTCGATGTCCTCGCAGCGCGCGTGGATCTCGAACTCCTTGAATTCCGCGAAGAACAGCCACAGCGAGGTCGTGTTGGTGTCAAACGCATCGGGCACTGGCCGATCTTGGCGACGTCGGGATCGCCGCTGCGCTGCACCACCTGCGTCACGAGCTCGGACGAGACGTGACCGCCCTCGTCGTCGACCATGATGTCGTTCGTGTGGCACGGCACCTTGAGAACCAGTGGAGTCCTCGTCGCCCTCGACCTTGACCTCGAAATAGCCGTCGCGGCGCCCGATCAGATGCCCGAACTCGTGGGCGTACGGACTGGTCGGCGGGGTTGAAACCGGCCACATCGGATTGCGCGCCCTCGGGTCGCCCCGCACCGGCACGCCTTTGTCGTTCTGGTTCGCCGGAGAAGTCGTGCTTGGATCCGTCGTCGTGGTTACCACGTCGAGGCCCGCATTCCGGAGGAAGCCGAGCAGCCCGATATCGAAGTAGTCGTCCGGAGCGTCGCAGGGCCGCGAGACAGATGAGGGATTCACCTTGGTTGCAGTGTGTAGCATTTGTAATGGATATCGTTCCACTCGGCCTGGATCTCGCTGAGATGCGCGCCGAATCGACTTGCGTGATGGATCTGACCCCCGACAGCGAAATAGAAGGCGATGTTCACGGCGACGTGGATGATCTTGTCTTGGCATGATCTACGGACCAGTGCACCGCGCCGGTGACCGTCATTCCGGCGGGAATACGTCATGGGCTCGTCCATTCCGCCGTGGCGGGATCGAAGCGCAGCGACGGCAGGGCGGAGCTCAGCCAGTCTTGCCAGCGCTGCTGGCACCGCGCGCGCAGCGGCGCGTCGGCGTCGAGCGGAGGCCCCAAATCGGCACGCAGGGTATGGCGCACCAGGCCTGCGCCGCCACTCTCCACCTCGTCGCCGGCGGCCTGCTGCCGCGCAGAGTCAGCTCGTCGCTGAGGGCCGCCACGGCCGGCGCGAATCCCTCTGAGCGGCCGCGCGCGATGAGACCCATCGCTGCCAAGCAGCCGCACCGACGGATCGGCGTCCTGCAGCACGGGCAGCAGCGGTTCCGGATCGGCGCCGCCGCCGCCGTAGACGTATACGGCGGCCCATCGTACGGCCACATCGAGTTCAGGGCGATTCAGCAGTGCCTTGGCGGCCGCAACGCCCTCGTCTTCGAGAATCAGCCAGGCGACGGCGTCGAGCGAAGCCGAGTCGTCGCTGCGAGCGGCATTCAAGAGGGCAGCGGGCGAGCGGGATGGTGCGGTCATGCATCTCCTCGTCGTGCGGAACGGAAGACCGACCGGTTCTGCGGGCGCGACCTCGCTCATTGTTGCGGTAGACGCGGGCGAGAAAAGCGACATCCCGGCGAACGTCGTTCGCCGGGATGTCGTGACTTGGTGGAGCTGCCGGGGAGCCGCCCCCCGGGTCCGAAAAGCCGGACTGGTACTTTCTCCAGGCTCAGTCCCGATTTTGTCTTGAGCGCGTCAGCTTCTCGGTACAGGAATCAGCCGCGCAGCAGCCTCGGTTGAGTTTCGGATGCATCTCGAGACACCTCAGCATCCTAGCCGGACTTGATGACCGCAGGCGAGGTGGATCCGGCTACCCCTCGCAAACGGTGACTACGTTAAGCTAGTGCTTAGGCAGCCAGGGCGTATTCGTTGTTCGCGTGTAAAACGCTTGTGATCGTTTAAGGTGGGCTCACAGCACCGCCTGCTTACACCAGCCACGGATCTCCCCGTCGAGACTACTCAGCCCCGCGCGAAGGTCCCGATTGGACCAGCACTTCATACTAACACCCCCGCGCAAGCGGGGGTTCCATCAGCGGACCGCGACGGGCGCCGCCGCGCCGGCCGCCTCGGCGACCGAGCCGAAGCCGTCGCGGCGCAGCAGCGAGGCGAGCTCGCGCTTGATCCGCGTCACCAGCGCCGTGCCGCCGTAGATCAGGCCGGTGTAGAGCTGCACCGCGCTCGCGCCGGCCCGGATCTTCGCGTAGGCGTCGGCTCCGCTCGCGATGCCGCCGACCCCGATCAGCGGCAGCGTCGCCGCCGGTCAGCTCGCGCACGCGGGCCAGCAGCGCGGTCGAGGGCCCGAACAGCGGCGTGCCCGACAGCCCGCCGGCCTCGGCCGCGCGCGGGCTCGCGCAGGCCGGGCGGGCCGGGCGCGGGTCGTGTTGGCGACCACGATCCCGTCGATGCGCGCGCCCAGCAGCGTCGCGACCAGCCGCTCCAGCAGCGCGTCGTCGACGTCGGGCGAGAGCTTCGCCACCAGCGCCGGCCGGCCGGAGCCGGGCCAGTCGAGCGCCGCCAGCCGGGCGAGCAGGTCGGCCAGGCGGGCCGGGTCGAGGAACACCTGGCCGTTGGCGGTGTTGGGGCACGACACGTCGAGGGTCAGGTAGTCGGCGTGGCGGGCGAAGCGGCTCGCCAGCGCGACGAAGTCGGCGGCCGGGTCGGCCGAGTCGGCGTTGGAGGCGAGGTTGATGCCCAGCCCGATCGGGCCGCGGCCCTTGCGCGCCAGGCGGGCTTCCACCGCGTCGGCGCCCTCGTTCGGAAAGCCCATCCGGTTGATCACCGCGCCGTCGGCGGGCAGCCGGAACACGCGCGGGCGCGGGTTGCCGGCCTGCGGGCGCGGCGTGACGCCGCCGACCTCGACGAAGCCGAAGCCGTGCGCGCCCATGCGGTCGTAGACCCGGGCGTTCTTGTCGAACCCCGCCGCCACGCCGACCGGGTTGCTCAGCCGGCGGCCGAACAGCGTCGTCGCCAGGACCGGGTCGTCGCCCTGAGGCTGGCCGGGGACGAGGCCGCGCTCGAGCGCGCGCAGGGTCAGCTCGTGCGCGTCCTCGGGGTCGAGGCGGTGGAGGAAGGGCCGCGCGAGCCGGTACGGATCGAACACTCACCTCCACCCCGGCGGCGCAAAAGCACGGCCGAGCGGGGCGAAATAGCTGCCCGCGTCGGTCACCGCGCCGCCGATCCGCAGCCCGACCGCGCTTGGCCGGCCGGCCACGACGAAGCACGTCAGCAGCTCGGTGCCGTCCATGGCGGTGCCGTCGCCGAGGGCGACCTGCCGGGTCGGCGCGGCGACGTAGCGCTGGTAGACGCAGGGCTGGCCGGCGTAGGCGCTGCCCGCGCCCTGCGCGACGACCTCGCCGCGCCCGTCGAGGATCGCCACCCCGCTGCCCTCGCGGCCCGAGCACCGGCTTGCGGACGTACCAGCCGCCGTCGCCGGGATGGTCGAGATAGGTCGGCAGGAAGACGCGCGCGATCGCCGCCCGCTCGCGCGCGTCGAAGTACGCGCCCTGCTCGGCCAGGCCCCAGATCAGCGCCTGGGTCGCCTTCGACTGCAGCGGCAAGGCCGAGGGCGGGTTGAGCAGCCGGCACGCGCCGCGCGCGACCGCCTCGAACAGCGCCGGCCCGCCGGGGTCGGCCGCCATGTGCTCGAGCGGATAGCAGCGGTAGAGCACGTCGAGCGGGCCGTGCGCGTCGCCGACGCGCCGTCGCCGACCGCCAGCTCGTGGACCGGCACGAACGCCACCTCGGCCGCCACGCGCGCGGCGAGCAGGTCGCGCAAGAACAGCGCGGTGCCGATGTCCTCGCGGTGCACGTTGGTCGCGACGCACCCCGACGCGCGCGCCCGGGCCGAGCGGCCCCAGCGCCGCCGCGAGCGCGTCGGCCAGCCGCTCGCACTCGCCGGCGTTGGGGTCGGCGTAGCCGGCCGCGCGCGCCCGCAGGCCCTGCTCGCGGAAGGACTCGACCAGGAAGAACGGCGTCTCGGCGTTCAGCTCGACGACCCGGAAGGCGTCACCCTCGCGCAGGAAATCGAAGCGCGCGACGAGCGTCTCGCCGGCCAGCGGGTCGTGCAGCCGCACGACCTCGTACGCCGCGGCGGGGATACCGAGCGCGGCTAGGCCCTCGTCGGGCAGCGCGCGCAGCAGCGGCGCGACGCGGGCGTAGATCGCCCAGGCCTGGCCCGCCGCGGCCCGGAGCGCGCGCGACCGTCGCGGCGTCGACCGGCACGACGTCGGGCAGCGCGTAGGGCCGCCCGCCGAACGTCTCCCAGAACGCGACGGCGTCAGCCGCCGCCGTGCGCTCCCGAGCCGCCAAAGCCGCCGCGGCCGAAGCCGCCCCAGTGATAGCCGCCGCCCGCCCGGCCGGCGTCGGCGTTGGTTGCCGGCCGCTGCGGCCGCCCAGGGTGCGATCGGTGCCGAAGCCGCGCGAGCGCGAGCCGTTCTGCGCGCTCCCCGCCACGGCGCCCGCCGCGGCGCCCGCGGCGAACCCGCCGCCGTATGTGCCGGCGTAGCCGCGCGTGCCCGCTCGTGCCGTGCCCGGTCGACGAGCTGGCCGAGCTGGACGGCTGCGGACCGGGCAGGCGCGACTGCTGCTGCGGGCCGCGGCAGCCTTCCAGCGCGACCACCGCCAGCGCGATCCCCAGCAGCCGTTCCGTGTTCTTCACGTGCGAGCTCTACTCAGGCGCGAACCGGCCGGTTACGCCCGTGCCCGCGGCTGCTCGAGCCCGCGGGTGAGGTGCGAGAGCAGCCACGAGACGATCGCCAGCACGATCGCGCCGATGAACGCCGGGCCGAAGCCGTCGACGGTCAGCCCGACCCCGAACTTGCCGACCAGCCAGAACAGCAGCGCGTTGATCACCAGCGTGAACAGCCCCAAGGTCAGGATCTCGAGCGGCAGGCTCAGGATCACCAGGATCGGCCGCAAGACGGCGTTCACGATGCCCAGGATCAGCGCCGCGATGCAGCGCGCCGCCGAAGCCGCTGACGTGCACGCCGGGGACGAGGTAGGCGACGGCGATCAGCGCGAGCGCGTTGACCACCAGCCGAATCAGAAAGCCCATGCGGCGCCGCTACCCGCCTAGCGCCGCCTTCACCTGCGAGGCGAGCGCCGGGGTCATGCCCTTCATCGCGGCGATCTCGTCGATGCTGGCGCGCTTGATCGCGCGCACCGAGCCGAACGCGGTCAGCAGGCGCTTCTTGCGGACCGGCCCGACCCCGTCGAGCGTGTCGAGCACGGACTTGGTCATCGCCTTGCCGCGCTTGCTGGCGGTGGTGGCCGATCGCGAAGCGGTGCGCCTCGTCGCGGACGCGCATGACCAGGTGCAGGCCGGCCGAGTTCGGCGCGAGCACGATCGGCTCGCCGCTGCCGGGCAGGAACAGCCACTCGTGCTCTTTCGCCAGCCCGGCGACCGGGATGCCCCACATGTCGAGCTCGCGCATCACCTCGACGACCGCGTTGAGCTGGCCCTTGCCGCCGTCGATCAGGAGCAGGTCGGGCTTCTCGTGGAAGCGCTCCTTGCTTGCGCGGCCTGCTTCTCGAGCGCGGCCGCCGCGGCGTCGCCGTCGGCCGCCGGCGGGCGGTCCGCCTCGCGGCGCAGGTAGCGCAGCCGGCGGCGCAGCGTCTCCTGCATCGAGGCGAAGTCGTCCGGGCCCTTGCACCGATCTGGATGTTGAAGTGGCGGTAGTCGCTCTTCTTGGGCCGCCCTTCGACGAACACCACCATCGAGGCGACGGAGTTCGTGCCCTGGATGTTCGAGATGTCGTAGCACTCGATGCGGTGCGGCGGCTCCGGCAGGTCGAGCGCGCTGGCCAGTTCGGTCAGCGCGCTGGCCGAGGCGGTCTCGGTCGCCTCCTGGTGGACCAGGAACGCGCGCAGGTTCTGCTCCGCGTTCTTCTTCACCAGCTTCAGGTAGTCGAGCGCGGTCGCCGCGCTCGGGCTCGAGCACGCGCACGCGCTGGCCCTTGAGCTCGGTCAGCCAGGCTTCGATCAGGCTGCTGGTCGTCGGGCTGCGCTTCGAGCAGAATCTCTTTGGGCACCGCGGCCTCGCCGCCGCGCCGCCGGCGCGCGCGCGACTTCACCGCGACCGGCGCCTGCTGGTCGCGCGCGCCGCGCAGCGCGAGCGGCGAAGCCGACGAGGTCGGCGTCGAGCGCCGCCGCCCATGCCGAAATTGCCGGTCCGCGCGGTGTAGAACTGCTTGAGGAACTCCGAGAACAGCTCGCGCGTCGCTGGTCTCGCTCGCGCCCTCGAGGATGAAGTGCTCCTGGCCGAGCAGCTTGCCGTCGCGCACCATGAAGACTTGCACGCAGGCTTGGCCCTGCGCGCGCGCGAGCGCCATCAGGTCGACGTCGATGCGCGAGCGCCAGACGACCTTCTGGCGCCTCGGTCGTGCGGCGCACCGCGATGATGCGGTCGCGCAGCCGCGCCGCGGCCTCGAAGTTGAAGTGCTCGGCGGCGTCGCTCATCTCGCGCTGCAGGCGGCGCATCAGCGGGTCGTAGTGGCCTTCGAGGAACAGCGTCACCTCGTCGACGAGGCTGTCGTAGTCGTCCTCGGACTGGTAGCCCACGCACGGCGCGAGGCAGCGCTTGATGTGGTACTGCAGGCACGGCCGCTTGCGCTTGCCGTCGATCGGCTCGCGGCAGGTGCGCAGCGGGAACACGATCCGGATCAGGTCGATCAGCTCGCGCAAGCCGGCGGCGTTGGTGTACGGGCCGAAGTAGCGCGCGCCGTCGTCCTTGAGCGTGCGGGTGAACACCACGCGCGGAAAGCCTTCGTTCGTGACCTTGAGGTACGGGAAGCGCTTGTCGTCGCGCAGCCGCACGTTGAACGGCGGCTGGTGGCGCTTGATCAGGTTGGCTTCGAGGATCAGCGCCTCGACTTCGTTGGTCACCACGATCGTGCGCACGTCGGCCACCCGCTCGACCATCTTGACCGTGCGGAACGCGTGCGCGGCCGAGTCCTGGAAGTACGAGCGCACCCGGCTGCGCAGGGACGACGGCCTTGCCGATGTACAGGATGCGCCCGTCCTCCCCGATCATCTGGTAGACGCCGGGCTGGTCGGGAAGCTGCGAGAGGGTGCGTTCGAGGCGGCTCGGCTCGGAAGCCATCAACGCTCCATGATACGTTTCGAGAAGGCGGAGTTCCGTCGCGTGCGCTCAGGTCAGCGCGGCGTACCAGCGGGCGATGTCGCGCTGCTCGGCGGGCGGGATCTCGTGGCCGGCGCGGTAGCCGTGGATTTCGGCGTGCGCGCCGCTCGCGTCGCGCAGGTAGTCGCGCGAGCGCGCGACCAGCGCGGGCGGGATGACCGCGTCCGCTTCACCGTAGCCGTAGAAGACCTCGCAGCCGGCCAGCCGGCCCGGCGCGAGTTCGAGCCCGGCGTCGAACGGCAGCGTGCCGTGCAGCAGCGCCGCGCCGGCGTAGCGCGCCGGATCGTGCAGCAGCAGGGCGCCCGCGAGCAGGGCGCCGCCCGAGAAGCCGGCCAGCCAGATGCCGCGCGCGCCGCGCGCGTTCGCGTCGAGCCAGCCCTCGGCATAGGCGATGCCCTCGGCCAGCGACGAGGCGATCGGCCGGCCGACGGCATGGTGGGCGTACCAGCGGTAGCCGCCCTCGGACGGGATCGGGCCGCGCAGCGCGGCCACGGTGGCGGCCGGCGGGAAGGCCTCCCCCAGCGGGAAGATGTCGTGCTCGTCGGCGCCGTGGCCGTGGAGCAGCAGGATCAGCGGGCCACCCTTGCGCCCGGTGCCCGGCCGGCGGAGCGCCGGCGCCGTCTCAGGCGGCGAGGTCGGAGGCTCCGGCTTTGGTCCGGCGGGCGCGCCAGACCAGGAACCCGGCGATCAGCGCGACCACGACCACCCCGGCGATGACCAGGGTCAGCTTGTGCAGGACGGCCAGGATGCCGTCGATGTTGTTGCCGGCCATGTTGCCCAGGTAGGCCAGGCCGAAGCAGAAGATCGCCGAGCCCAGCGCCGTGTAGGTGATGAAGTAGCGCTTCTGCATCCGCGAGAGCCCGGCCGGGAACGAGGCCACCCCGCGCACGAAGGGGACGAAGCGGCACCAGAAGACCGTGATCGTGCCGAACCGCTCGTAGAAGCCGTGGACCTTCATCAGCGCGGAGTGCTTGAAGCCGACGTAGCGGCCGTAGCGCTCGACGAACGGGACGCCGCCGTAGTAGCCGACCGCGTAGAGGGCGGTCGCGCCGCAGACCTCGGCGATCGTGCCGACCAGCCCGACCAGCACCCAGGCCGGCAGGCCCGAGAGGCCGCGCCAGGTGGCCCTGGGCGCCGAGCGCGCCGGCGAACGGCATCACGATCTCGGTCCCGGCCGGGGCGCCCATGTTGCCCAGGAACATGACGACGAACAGCCCGGCGTAGCCGAAGTGGACGACGAGGTCGTGGAAGATCTGGGTCAGGTGTGCCATGCGCGCCTCAGGATGTCGGCGGCGAGCCCGCCGCCCTCGGCGCGGATCGCCTCGAAGAGATCGATCGGTTCGATCTCACGTCGCCCGCTCGCGTTTCGGCGAGTTGTACTATCTTGCGGACGCGAGGTGTCACCAGGATGCCCTCCCACGTCCGGTCGTCGCCGGTGCCCAGCGCGCGCTTGACCTCGGCGTGCACTCGGGCCGGCTCGACCCGCGTCTGCTGCGAGCAGGGCGTCGATCGCGCCGTCGTGCTCCTCGAGCAAGGCGTAGAGCACGTGCTCGGCACCCACGTAGTAGTGGTTGTGGTTCCGGCACTCTTGCTCCGCTACTCGGAGCACGCGTCGGGCGGCTGGGCTGAATCGAGAGAACAACGGCGGCCCGTGGAGTCGGAAGAAAAATGGTCGGGGCGGCAGGATTTGAACCTGTGACCTCTGCGTCCCGAACGCAGCGCTCTACCAAGCTGAGCTACGCCCCGTAACCGGCTTGGACCAAATCCCCCGAATTCTGAAAGAACGAAGCCGCTCCTGCCGTTGGGGGAACGATCTTGGAGGCCTCGAATCCGGGAGGTCGCTCCATGAGATACTTGATCGTCGGTTGCGGGCGCGTGGGCTCGACCCTCGCCAAGCTGCTCGTCGCCGACAAGCACGACGTCGTCGTCGTGGACGAGAACCCGGCCGCCTTCAAGCGGCTGGGCAACCGCTTCGGCGGCCAGGTCGAGGTCGGGACCGGGATCGACTACGACGTGCTCAAGCGGGCCGGCGCCGAGCGGGCCGACGGCTTCGTGGCGGTGACCGACGGCGACAACCGCAACGTGATGGCGGCGCTGATCGCGCAGCGCATGTTCCGCATCCCCAAGATCGTGACGCGCATCTACGACCCGCCGCGCGGCCAGCTCTACCGGGAGCTCGGGCATCGAGACGTTCTCGCCGACCACGATCGGCGCGCAGCTCATCCGCGACCGGCTCCAGGACGTCGCCTACGCCAGCATGCCGTCGTTCGACTTCGGCAAGCTCAGCTCGCTGGTCGCGACCGTCCCGCCCGCGCAGGCCGGCAAGCGCGTGTCCGACGTCGAGATCGACGGCAAGGTCCGCATCGCCGCGATCCGCCGCCTGGGCAGCGTCAGCATCCCCGCCCCGGCCGACCGCTTGACCGAAGGCGACGAGATCAACGCCATCGTCGCTCCCGACGCCCTCTCCGACTTCGCCGCCGCGTTCGTCAGCGCGCGCCCCGAAGCGGCGCTGAGCACGTAGACCGGAGCGCGCAGCATGTTCGTGTTGATCGTGGGCGGCGGCAAGGTGGGGACGTACCTCGCGCGCGGGCTCATCAAGCAGAGCCACGAGGTCGTGGTCATCGAGAAGGACGCCCGCAAGGCGCAGCTGATGACCAACCTGCTCGAAGGCGACATCGCGGTCGTCGGCGACGGCTGCGACCCCAACGTGCTGCTGCAGGCCGGGGTGCAGCGCGCCGACGTGGTGGTGGCCGACACCGGCGACGACGAGGACAACCTGGTCGTCACCATCATCACCAAGAAGCACAGCAGCGCGCGCTGCATCGCGCGCGTCAACAACCCCAAGAACAAGCTGATCTTCGAGTCGCTCGACACGGACCGCCCGGTGACGGTGATCTCGTCGACCGAGCTGATCCTGGACATGATCGACGAGCGGGTCAACGCGACGCAGCTCGAGCCGCTGGCGAAGGTCGGCCACGGCAACCTCGAGCTGGTGCAGCTGCGGATCGCGGACGACTCGCCGGCCTGCGGCAAGCGCATCGCCGAGGTCACGCTGCCGCGCGGGAGCGTGGTGGTCGCGGTCGACCGCGGCGGGGGCGACGTGCTGATCGCCAACGGCGACACCGTCCTGCAGCGCGGCGACGACGTGATCGCGATGATCAAGCGCGACACCCGGCCCGACGTCTGCGCGGCGCTGGTCGGAGCCCGCACGCCGACCCAGCGGTAATCGCAGCCGGACCTGCTCAGCGGGCTCGGCAGCCGGGACCTAGTCAGCCGGAACGCGCGTCGTGATGGAAAGGGCGACCACCCTCTTCCAGGAGACGACGATGCTGCAGACCAGCCCGGCCGACAACCTCTTCCGCGCCTTCGATCCGACGCCGCTGCCGTTCGACCAAGCCGCCGACGCGCGCAGCCCGTTCGCGTCGGGCGGCGGCCTCGCCCTCGCCGCCGCGCCCGTGCCGGCCGGCAGCCGCGACGGCGTCGCGACCCCGTGGTTCCAGCCCGCGACGCCGGTCGACCCGCCGCTGCCCGCCGCAGGCTGGAGCGGGGCCGGCTGGGGTGCCGGCACGGGCGGCGGCGCCGGGCCGGCGCAGGGCGGCGCGATCATGAGCTTGATCTCGAGCCTGCTCGGCGCGGTGCAGCAGCTCGTGTCGTCGCTGTTCGGCGGCAGCTCGCCGGGCGCGGGCCAGTCGCCGGGTGGCCAGGGGCCGTGCGGCCAGGCAGCCGGGCGCGCAGCAAGGCTCGAACGTGCAGCAGTTCTTCGGCGACGCGGACCTCAGTTCGGTCGGCGACCCGCACCTGGCCCTCGTCGGCACGCGCCAGGGGACGGGTGGCGACGCGCACGTCGACGAGCACTTCGACAGCATGACGTCGCACCGCGACCTCTTCGACAGCGGAGACGTCGCGGGCGGCTACCGCGTCTCGACCGCGGTGAGCCAGCCCGATGCGAACGGGGTGACGACGAACCGCTCCGCGACGGTCCACGCGGGCTTCGGCCAGGACGCGATCACGCTGCGCGCCGACGGCTCGTTCACCGTGCTCGACGACGGCAACCCGATCGCGCTGGGCAAGGGACAGAGCGCGAAGCTCTCGGGCGGCGAAACCGTGCGGGCCGACAACGACGGCTCGCTGGTCGTCAGCGCCGGAACCGCGAACGGCGGCTCGATCAGCACGACGCTGCGCGCGGTGGCCGGTCGGGTCGACGTCACCGCGCACGCGCACGGCATCGACCTCGGCGGAGACCTCGTCAACCACGCGCGTAGCGGCGATCAGTGTGTGTGGGTGAAATTCCCCAGCGGGATGCCGAGCCGTTCGATGCGCAGGAGCGCTTCGCGCATGCCGAGCGGTTCGGCGGGCCGGCCGACCGACGCGAAGTAGCGCTCGGGGTCGATGTTGAGGGTGCGGGTCTGCACCATCGCGACGCGGTGCGCGGTGAGGAAACGCTCGAGCGTCTCGACCTCGGCGCGCTCGTCGGTCACGCCCGGGTGGGTGAGGTAGTTGAGCGACACGCGCAAGCCGCGCGCGGCCGCCAGCGCGATCGACTCCAGCACGTCGTCGAGGTCGTAGCCGGTCGGGCGGTAGTACGCCGCATACGCGTCCTTGCGGAACGAGTTGAGGCTGATCCGCACCGCTTGCAGACCGGCGTCGATCAGCCGCGCGAGCGACTTGGGCAGCGAGCCGTTGGTGTTGAGGTTGATCGTGCCGTTGGGGCGCTGGGCGCGGATGCGCTCGATCGCGCGCTCGATGGTCGTGACGCGCAGCAGCGGTTCGCCCTCGCAGCCCTGGCCGAACGAGACGATCCCGTCGGGCACGCGCTCGAGGTGATGGACCGCGATCCGCGCGACCGCCTCGGCGTCGGCCTCGTACGCGATCCGCGTCTGCGGCGACGGCATACCGGCGTCGGGCGCGAGCTCGGAGATGCAGCCGACGCAGGCCGCGTTGCACTTGGGCGACACCGGCAGCGCCGCCTCGCCGCGCTCGAGGAAGACGTTCTGGGCGGTGAAGCAGCCGTACTCGCGCGAGCAGAGCGCGACTTGCGCCAGCGTGCGGTTCGTCGGGTCTTCCGCCATGCGGCGGTCGATCGCGCGCTCCAGCTCGCCGGGGCCGAAGTAGCGCGGCGTCCAGTCCTCGCTCTCGTCGGTGCGCATCGCCGCCACGTGCAGCTCGTCGTCGACGACGGCGGCGAAGGTGTAGCCGAACAGCGGCAGCGCGGGGGCGTCGGGACGGCTGCGGTACGCCGGCAGCAGCAGGCGGGTGTAGCCGGCCGGCAGCAGCGCGGCCAGCGCCGTGCGCTTGCCGCCGGGCTTGCCGCCGTGCAGCAGCGGCGCGCGGCCGGGCAGCATCGTCGTGACGGTGCCGGGCGGCGCGGGGATCAGCTCCTCGCGCAGCGCGGCGCGCTCGATTCCGCCGTCGGCGAGCGGCGTGCGCGTCTCGTCGAAGAAGATCCGGCCGCGCGCGTCGGTGTAGGCCAGCCCGGTCACGCGAGAACCCGTTCGTACTCCCGCGCGGCGTCGCCGACGAGGGTTGCGCGGCCGCCGGGCGCCCATGCTACGTCGAGCACGCCGCCGGGCACGTGCAGTTCCACCGGCGAGGTCGCCTCGCCGGCCGCGATCAGCACCGCCGCGACGGCGACCGCGCCGGTGCCGCAGGCCGGCGTCGCGCCCGCTCCGCGCTCCCAGTGGCGCACGCGCCAGCCGTTGTCGGCGCCGCTTTCGTCGCCGGCGCGCTGGACGAAGTGGACGTTCGTGCCGCCCGGGTAGCGCGGGTCGCGCTCGATGCGCGGGCCGGCGACGGCGAGGTCGATCGCGGCGACGTCGGGGACGCGGATCACGACGTGCGGGTTGCCCACGTCGACCGGCGTGGCGGTGAAGCCGGCGACCTCGTGCGGCGCGCCGATGCGCGGCTCGCCCATCTCGACCGCGACCCGGTACGGTTCGCCGCGCGCGATCACCCGCGTGCCGATCGGGCCGGCCAGCGTCTCGACCGTCGCGCCGGCCAGGCCGTCGTGCTCGTCGAGGTAGCGGCCGACGCAGCGCATGCCGTTGCCGCACATCTCGGCCTCGCTGCCGTCCGCGTTGACGACCCGCATGCGCGCGTCGTGCTCGGCGGACGGGCCGACCAGCAGCACGCCGTCGGCGCCCAGCCCCGTCGCTCGGATCGCAGACGCGCAGCGCGAACGCGATCGGGTCGGCCAGCGGCGCGAGCCGCTCGTCGACGATGAAGAACGCGTTGCCGGCCCCGTTCATCTTGACCACGGGGACGCCCGCGCTCATGACGCGGCGGCCTCGCTCTCCTCGGGCACCAGCGGGGCGACCAGCGCGCCCATCGGCGAGATCGTCGAGACGGCGTGCTTGTAGATGAGGTGCGCCTTCTTCTCGAACTCGAGCACGATCGTGAAGGGATCGAAGCCCTTCACCACCCCGCGGAGCTGGAAACCGTTGACGAGGTAGATGGTGACGGGGACCGCCTGGCGCTTCACCTCGGCCAGATAGGCGTCTTGGAGCGGTTGCGGGCGAGGGATGGCCATCCCCACT
Organism: Vulcanimicrobiota bacterium; assembly: GCA_963784655.1. Classification (GTDB taxonomy): domain Bacteria; phylum Vulcanimicrobiota; class Vulcanimicrobiia; order Vulcanimicrobiales; family Vulcanimicrobiaceae; genus Vulcanimicrobium. The sequence goes on along the minus strand of CAWASO010000014.1, from coordinate 517,738 downwards.
ACTTCCCGCCTGCGCGCGCTCGCGCCTCGGCGACCGCGAGGAAGCGCGCCGCGCTGAGAAAACAGTGCGAACCATGCAAGGACTCGTCCGCGGCCGCCCGGCCGGCGTTCCGGTGATCGAAACGGCGCGCTTGCGCTTGCGCGCGCACCGCGCCGACGATCTCGCCGCCTGCGCCGCGATGTGGGCCGAGCCGGCGGTCACGCGGTACATCGGCGGCAAGCCCGCCACGCGGCAAGAGACGTGGACCAAGCTGCTGCGCTACGCCGGCCTGTGGTCGCTGCTGGGCTACGGCTACTGGGCGCTCGAGGACCGCGCGACGGGCGGCTTCATCGGCGAGCTCGGTTTCGCCGACTTCATGCGGGACATGGAGCCGTCGCTCGACGGCCGGCCGGAGATCGGCTGGGCGCTCGCCTCGCACGCGCACGGCAACGGCTATGCGAGCGAGGCCGTGGCGGCGGCGGTCGCTTGGGGCGATGGGGCGTTCGGCACGGTGCGGACGGTCTGCCTGATCGGGCCCGAGAACGTCGCCTCGATCCGCGTCGCGGAGAAGTGCGGCTACCGCGAGTTCGCGCGCGCCGAGTACAAGGGCGAAGCGACGATCCTGTTCGAGCGGTAGGTGTCGATCGCGTCGAGCGGCGTTTGCCCTATGAGTGAATATCGATCACGATGAAATGGCTTGCGCTATGACCAGCCAGGCAGCTCGTATGCGTGCGCAGTGGCTTCGGCGAGCGCATTCTCGGCGCCGATGCGAATGAGGTCGGGTTCGATCCGGAACCAGGTCGCTTGGCGCTTGGCGTAGCGGCGCGTGTTGCGGATCAGGTGCGCACGCAGCTCGTCCGCCGTCGAAAAGCCGGACAGATATGCCAGGGCCTCGCGATAGCCGACGGCATCGGCCGCGACGGCATCGGGCCCGATGCGTTCCGCCTCGCCCAGCAAGCCGGCGGCGAGCATCGCGTCGACGCGCGTCGCGATGCGCGCCTGCAATGTCTCAGGCGCGACGTCCAGGTAGAGCTTGCGGTACGGAACGCCGAGCGTGCGTAGGCTCTGCGCCGGTCGGTGCCGCCTCGGTACGCAGGTGCGGGCGGCGTACCGTAGCGCTCGGCGAGCGCGATCTCCAGCGCGCGGGTGACGCGGTATGCGTCGCCCGGAGGCACCGCCGCCGCGCGCGACGGCGCGAGCGCGCGGAGCCACTCGGCCAGCGCTTCGGTCGGGTGGATGCGTGCTTCGCGCGCGAGCCGCTCGCGCAGGGCTTCGTCGCGGACCGGCGAGAGCGTCACGTCGCCGGCCAGCGCGCGCACGTAGAAGCCGGTTCCGCCGACGACGAGCGCGCGCCGCCCGCGGGCGTGGATCGCGTCGATGGCCGCCAGCGCGTCGTGCACGAAGCGCGCCGCCGAGTAGCGCTCGCGCGGGTCGAGGAAGCCGACCAGGTGGTGCGGGACGCGCGCTCGGTCGGCAGCGCTCGGCGCGGCCGTGCCGATCGGCATGTCGCGGTAGATTTGGCGCGAGTCCGCGCCCACGATCTCGGCCTCGAAGCGCTCGGCGAGCTCGAGCGCGAGCGCGCTCTTGCCCGACGCGGTCGGTCCGGTCAGGAACAGCACGCCGGGCGTCACCTGGGCCGGCGTCACACCCGTTTGAACAGGCGCGCGAGCTGATCGGGCTCGAGCCGGACGATCGTCGGCCGCCCGTGCGGGCAGTGCATCGGGTTCTCGCAGCGCTGCAGCCGCTCGACCAGCGACTCCATCTCGGAGAGCTCCAGCCGGTCGCCCGCGCGCGCGACCGAATGGCAAGCTAGCGACGCCCACACGCGCTGGTCGGCGTCGAGCCCGCGCACGTCGTCGCTCAGGCACTCGACGAAGTAGGTCACGTCGAACGGCCGCGAGCGGCCGGCGTGGACCAAGCGGGCCGGCGTCGCGGTGACCCGGTACGCGCGCTCGCCGAACGGTTCGACGTGCAGGCCGCCGGCGGCGAGCGCTTCGAGCGTGGCGTCGAGCTTGTCGGCTTCGTCGGGCCGGACTTCGAAGGTGTGCGGGATCAGCATGGGCTCCGACGCCGAACCGGCGCGCGCGTTCGCCGCGAGCTGCTCGAACACGACCCGCTCGTGCGCGGCGTGCTGGTCGATCAGCACCACCGCGTCGCCGTCGGTCGCGAGAATGAACGTGCGGTCGACTTGCGCCAGCACGCGCAGCGGCTTGGCTTCGTCGGCCGCCGGATCGGTCGCGGACAGGAACGTGTCGGCCCAGTCGGGCGGAACCGCGCTCGACGGCAGCTCGCGCGAGGGCGGCGCGAACGAGATCGAGCGCTCCAGCCGATCGAGCGCGCCGCGCCGCAGCGCGCTCTCGATCGCGCGCTTCACTACGATCACGACGCGGTCGCCGTGGCGCAGCCGCACGTCGCTCTTGGTCGGGTGGACGTTGGGGTCGACCTCGTCGGGCGGCACGGTGAGGTAGAGCACGCCGAACGGGTGCCGGCCGACCATCGCGAACGTGCGGTAAGCCGCGCTCCATGCCCCGCTCACCAGCGTGCTGCGCAGCAGCCGGCCGTTGACGAACAGGATCTGGCTGCGCCGGTCGGGCCGGTCGTCGCCCGGCGAGCTGACGTACCCGCTCACCCCGGCGTGCTCGTCGTCGAGCCGCACGCCGACCATCGTCGACGACGAGGTGCCGAACACGTGGCGCAGGCGCGGCGCGAGATCGTCGCCGGGCGGGAACGTGAACGCCGGCTTGCCGTCGTGCTCGAGCGTGAAGCCGACCTGCGGGTAGGCCAGCGCGAGCATCGCCAGCCACGCCGAGATGCGCGCGAACTCCGCGGACGGCGAACGCAGGTACTCGCGCCGCACCGGCACGTTGCCGAACAGCTCGCGCACGATCACCCGCGTGCCGAGCGGCCCGGCTTGCGGGCGCGGCTCGCCGACCGTCTCGCCGTGGGCGTCGAGCGCGGTCGCGACCTCGGCTTGCGCGGTGCGCGAGACGACGGTCACCTTCGCGACCGCGGCGATCGAGGCCAGCCCCTCGCCGCGAAAGCCGAGCGTGTCGACCCGCACCAAGTCGGGCGCGGCGGCGATCTTCGAGGTCGCGTGGCGGGTCAGCGCGAGCGCGAGTTCCTCGGGCGCGATGCCCAGGCCGTCGTCGGCGACCTCGATCTCGGCCAGCCCGCCGCCGCGCACGCGCACCGCGATCCGGGTCGCGTCGGCGTCGAGCGCGTTCTCGACCAGCTCCTTGACCACCGAGAGCGGCCGCTCGATGACCTCGCCCGCGGCGATCTGCCCGATCGTCTGAGGGTCGAGCAGCCGGATCACGCCGCGATGAGCTCGATGCGGTTGCCGAACGGGTCGGTCGTGAAGGCGCGCCGCACGCCGGGGACGTTGGCGTCCTCCTTCACCTCGCAGCCGGCCGCGCGCAGGCGCGCCAGCAGCCCGTCGAGGTCGGCGCAGCGCAGGCCGGGGTGCGCTTTGGCTGAGGGCCGGAAATCCGGCTCGACCCCGAGGTGGAGCTGCAGCGCGCCGCTGGCGAACCAGGCGCCGCCGCGCTTGGCCATGTCGGCCGGCTTGGGCAGCTCGGTCATCCCGCACGTCCCGACGTAGAAGGCGCGCGCATCGTCCTCGCGCCCGGGCGGCATGGCGAGCTGGACGTGGTCGAAGGCAACGAACGGAGCAGACACTCCGCCCCCTTCGACGCCCCGCCCCCGAGGGCTAGCCGGTCGGCTCGGCGCCGTCCGGAGCGGCGGCAGGATGTCGGAGACCTGCGATCGGCGCATCTGCGAAGGCGTAGTCCTCGCCCGACGGCTCGGTGAACACGTCGACCGCGTCCTCGACGAGATCGACGATTCAGACCTCGCTCACGCCGGCTCGCGCGTAGGCTTGCAGTTTCGGATAAGTTGGTGAGCGCAGCCCGTCGAGGCCGGAAGATATTACTTCGAGCCGGCTCAGGGCCGCCAAGACGCGCTCGTCGGCGCCGGGCGGCGCGACGATGCCGATCGAGATCGGCAGATCGGCCGCGGAGCGGGTTACCGGCAACGTCGCGGCCGGGCAGCCCCACGCGGTCCACGGGCCTTGGGGCGCGGGGTCGCCGGTGGTCGCGCGCGGCGGTGCTTCATCCGCCAGCGGGAGCAGCAGCGCATCGAAATCCCCGATCTCGGCCAGTACCAGCCCGCGCAGCCGCTCGCGCTCGATCAGCGCCGCGTGATAGTCGGCGAACGCGATGCGGGAGCCGCGCTCGATCAGCGCGTCGATCCCCGGCGGCAGCGGACCGCTGGTGCGGTGCGAAAGTAGCGAGGCGCGCGCCTCGAAGGGCAGGATCGTCTCGATCACCGGCATCATCGGCGCGAGCGCCGTCAGCGTCACCCGCTCCACCGTTGCGACCGCAGCCGAGAGCCCGTCGATCCAGCTCGTCAGCGCGGCAAGCGTCTGGGCTTTGAAGCGCTCACCCAACGCGTCGCCCGCGTACGCGAGCCGCAGCGGTGCCGCATCGGCGAGCGGTGCGCCCCTGTCGAGCGCGACGCGTCCGCCGCCCGGCACGAACGGGAGGAGGATGCCCGCGACCGCGGCCACGGTCGCCACGTCGCGTGCGATCACGCCGACGGTGTCGAACGACGGCGCGTACGGGTTCACCCCGGCGAGCGGGATGCGGCCGTAGGTCGGCTTGAAGCCGACGACGCCGCAGTACGCGGCGGGACGCACGATCGAGCCGAGCGTCTGCGTGCCCAGCGCGAACGGCACGTCGCCGGCCGCCACCGCGGCGGCGCTGCCGGCGCTCGAGCCGCCCGGCGTGAGCCGCCCGTCGGCCGGATTGCGCGTCACCGCCGGATCGACGGACGCGAGCGCCGTGGTGTGCGTCTTGCCGACCGGCACCGCGCCCGCCGCGCGCAACACCGCCACGCAGAACGCGTCGCGCTCCGCGATCCGCGCCGGCCGGTCGTTCAGCCCCAGGCCGGTCGGCATCCCGGCGACATCGATGATGTCTTTGACCCCGAAGCGCATCCCGGCCAGCGGGCCCACGCGGGCCGTTTCGCCGCCCGCCGACTCCGCCGCGTCGTCCGGGTCTCGATACGCCCACGCGTCGTGCTCGTCCGGCCTCACGCCGGCACGCCGACCTCGCGCACGATTCGCTCCACCGCGTCGGCGAACGCGTTCACGTCGTCCTCGGTGGTGTCGAACGCGCACATCCAGCGCACCACGGACTCCGTCGCGTTCCAGACGTAGAAGTTGCGCTCGCGCTGCAGCGGCTCGATCGCCGCGGGCGGAAGCTGCGCGAAGACGCCGTTGGCCTGGACCGGGTACGCGATGCGCACGCCGTCGATCGCGCCGACGCGCCGGGCGAGCAGCTGCGCCATGCGGTTGGCGTGCGCGGCGCTGCGCCGCCACAGGTCGTCGCGCAGCAGCGCCTCGAACTGCGCCGCGACGAAACGCATCTTCGAGGCGAGTTGCATGCCCTGCTTGCGCGCGTACGGGAGCACCGTTAGCGCCGGATGATCGCGCACGAACACGATCGCCTCGCCGAACAGCAGCCCGTTCTTCGTGCCGCCGAAGGTCAGCACGTCGACGCCCGTGTCGACCAGCAGCGCGCGCAGGTCGGCGCCCAGCGAGACCGCGGCGTTCGCCAGCCGCGCGCCGTCGACGTGGAACAGCAGCCCGTGCTCGCGCGCGACCGCACCCAGCGCGCGCATCTCGTCGAGCGAGTACACGGTACCGACCTCGCTCGACTGCGAGATGGAAAGCGCCGCCGGCTGGACGTGGTGCGGGTCGCCGATCCCGTGCAGGCACGAGCGCACGTCGGCCGGGGTGAGCTTGCCGTTCTCCACCGGCACCGGCAGCAGCTTGCCGCCCGCGAACCGCTCGTACGCGCCGCACTCGTCGACGTCGAGGTGCGCGCCCTGGGCGCAGATCACCGCCTGGTGCGGGCGCAGCGCGGCCGACAGCGCGACCACGTTGGCCCCGGTGCCGTTGAAGGCGAACAGCACGCGCGCCTGCGGCCCGAGCAGCGCCTGGAACGCCGCCTCCGCCCGCCGCGTGTACGGGTCGTCACCGTACCCGGTGACGTGGCCTACGTTGGCCTCGGCGAGCGCGGCGAGGATCTCGGGATGGGCGCCGGCGTTGTTGTCGCTGGCGAAATGGCGCTCGGGCATCCCGCCCGCTTCGCGCGCTACTTCGCCGGTTCTTCGTCGGAGGCGAGGGCGAAGTTGGCGTAGTCCGCTTCGAGCTCGGCTTTCATGTGGGGCAGGCGGATCGTCGAGACTTGCTTCTGGACCACCGCGTGGCCGGCCAGGCCGGGGACGTAGGTCTGGACCAGGGTGATGGTGCCGCCGTCGTTGCGGGACCAGGTCGCGCGCAGGATGCGGCCGTGGGTCGGGTCGAGCGCGACGTCGAGGGCTTTGACCTGGACCGGGCTCTTGGGCGTCAGGCGCAGGACCGGCACGGCCGGGGTCGATTCGGGCGCGAAGGCGATCTCGTAGCGCTCGGGCCAGCGGGCGGGATCGCCCAGATCGTACTTCATGTCCGAGAACGCCTTGGCCACCAGCGGCATGCCGCGGAAGACGAAGCGGTACAGGCCGGGGCGCTTGTACCACGAGTCGCCGTGGAGCGTCATCCGGATGAACGGGAAGACCCGCATCCGGACGTGCAGGTCCACCGAGGCCTTGTAGGCTGACGGCTGGTCGGGTGAGGCCGCCAGCTCGCCCAGGATCGTCGCGACCGCGGGCGGCACGGGCGCCGGGACGTCGTCGGCCGCGGCCGCGAGCGGTGCCGCAGCCAGGAGCGCCGCGAGCAGCAACGTCCGCATGCCAGCAAGCCTACCCAGTCTGGCCGGCTTGTCCTCTCGGCAAGTTCTCAGGAAGCGCCGGCGCGCGAGCGGGCGGTGCTGATCAGCTCGCCGGCGTGCTCGAGCGCCAGCAGGCCCTCGCCGCCGGACAGCATGCGCGCGATCTCGGCCTGGCGGGCCCCGGGCTCCAGCGCGACCGCTTCGATCGTGGTCGCGCTCTTGCTGGCGCGCTTGCGCAGGGCCAGGTGGGCGTCGCCGTGCGAGGCGATCTGGGCCAGGTGCGTGACGCACACCACCTGCGCCGTCTCGGCCAGGCGGGCCAGGCGCGCGCCGACCGCGGACGCGGTCGCGCCGCCGATCCCGGCGTCGATCTCGTCGAAGACCAGCGCCGTGCGCTCGCGCCGGTCGGCCAGCACGACGGTCAGCGCCAGCAGCACCCGCGACAGCTCGCCGCCCGAGGCGACCCGGGCCAGCCCGCGCTCCGGCTCGCCGGGGTTGGCGGCGAAGCGCAGCTCGGCTCGTTCCAGCCCGCTCGCAGCGGGTTCGGGCAGCGGGTCGAGCGCGATGCGCAGCCGCGCGGCGGGCATCGCGAGCGCGGTCAGCTCGACCCGCACCGCGCGCTCGATCGCGTTCGCGGCCGCCCGTCGGCGCGCGCCGAGCGCCTCGGCCCGCTCGCGCAGGGCGGCCTCGGTCGCGGCCAGCTCGCGCGCGGCCGCGGCCAGGCGCGCGTCGCGGTCGTCGACCTCGGCGATCTCGCCGGCGAGCGTCTCGCGCCGCGCGCGCACGGCGGCCAGCGTGCCGCCGTACTTCTTCTTGAGGCGGTCGAGCGCGTCGAGCCGTTCGGTGAGCGCGTCCAGCTCGGCCGGGTCGAGCTCGATCGCGTCGCGCTCGCGCGCGATCCGGGCCGCCAGCTCGTTGGCCTCGGACTGCAGCGCCGCGGCCGCGCCGCCCAGTTCCGCGAACGCCTCGCCGTAGCGCGCCAGGCCCGCCAGCGCGGTCTCGGCCGCGCCCAGCGCGTCGACCGCGCCGCCTTCGTCCTCGAACGCAGCGCTGGCCAGGCCCAGCGCGGCCAGGATGCGCTCGGCGTTGGCGAGCAGGTCGCGCCGCGCGCGCAGGCGCTCGTCTTCGCCGTCGTCCTCGACCGCCGCGGCGTCGATCTCGCCCAGCGCGAAGCGGGCGAACTCGGCCCGGGCCAGCTCGCCGTCGTCGCGCAGCCGCGCCAGCCGCTCGCGCGCCGCGCGCGTCCGCTCGTGCAGCTTGCGCACCGCGTCGCGCAGCGCGAGCGTCTCCTCGCCGCCGAAGCGGTCGACCAGGTCCAGCGCGTAGGCCGGGGCCAGCAGCCGCTGCGCCTCGTGCTGCGAAACGACGTCGACCAGCGTGCCGACCAGCTCGCGCAGCTGGCTGGCGCTGGCCGGAATACCGTTGATGCGCGCCTGCGAACGGCCCGAGGCGAGCACCTCGCGCTGCACGATCAGGTCGTCGTCGGCGGCCAGCACGAAGCCGGCCTCGGCCAGCCGCGCGCGCAGCCCGTCGTCGGGCGCGATCTCCAGCGCGACCCGCGCCCGCTCCGCCCCGCCGCGCACGCTCTCGCTGTCGGCCCGCTCGCCCAGGGCCAGCCCCAGCGCGCCGAGCAGCATCGTCTTGCCCGAGCCGGTCTCGCCGGTGACGACGGTCAGCGCGTTGGCGAAATCCAGCTCCGCGCGCGCGATCAAACCGACGTTCTCGATCGTCAGGCGCAGCAGCGACGTGCTCACCGCGAGACCGCCGTCATGTGGACTTGATCGGGACGCCCCATTGGAGCTTGTCCTCGAGGCGTTTGAAGAACGCGCCGTCGCTGACGCGGGCGAAACGGACGGGGTGCTCGGTGCGCCGGATCGTCACCTGGTCGCCGGCGCGCAACTCGCCCGCGATGTTGCCGTCGGTCTCGAGGTTCGCCCGCGCGATCTCGCCGTCGCAGGTGATCGCGATCGTGGCATCGCTGGGCACGATCAGCGGGCGCGCGAAGAGCGTGTGCGGGAGCAGCGCGGCGACGCCGAGCGCGTCGACCGAGGGGTGGATGATCGGCCCGCCGGCCGACAGGAAGTAGCCGGTCGAGCCGGTCGGCGTCGACACGATCACCCCGTCCGACGGCAAGTGCGCGACGATCTCGCCGTCGAGCGCCAGCCCGAAGGGCGCCATGCGGGCCTGCGCGCCGCGCCGCACGACCACGTCGTTGAGCGCGAAGTGCGGCTCGTCGGCGCCGTTCACGCGCGCGTGCAGCGCGACCCGGTCCTCGACCTGGTAGTCGCCGTGGAACACGGCGCGCAGCGCGGTGAAGCCGGCCGAGTCCGCCTCGACCTCGGTCAGAAAACCGAGCCGCCCGGTGTTGACGCCCAGGATCAGCATGCCGCGCGGGTGCGCCAGGCGCGCGCCGCGCAAGAGCGTGCCGTCGCCGCCGATCGTGATCAGCAGGTCGGCTTCCTCGAACTCGCAGGTCGGCACGAAGCCGAGCCCCTCGCCCGGCCCGTCGTTGTCGCACAGCGCGACCTCGAGCCCCGCCTCGTGGGCGAGCCGCGCCACCGTGCGCGCCGTCTCCACCGCGCGCGGCCGGCTCTGGTTGACGTAGAGCGCGATCGACTTCACGAGGCGTGCACGCGCTCCACCAGCGCGTCGAGCGCCGCGTCACCGACCTCGGCGCCGGTTCGCTCGAGCCGGTAGAAGAACTCGGCGTTGCCGGCCGGGCCGCGCAGCGGCGACACGGTCGCGCCGACGACCCGCAAACCCGTCGCGCGCACCGCGTCGCGCACCTCGCGCAGGATCGCCGCGTGCACGGCCGGCTCGCGCACCACCCCGCCCCCGCCCAGCCGCTCGCGCCCGGCCTCGAACTGCGGCTTGACCAGCGCGACGATGACGCCGCGCTCGCGCAAGTACGCCGCCGCGCGGGCGACGAGCGTGCGCAGCGAGATGAACGACGCGTCGATCACGATCAGGTCGAACCCGGCCGGGAACGCGTCGTCCGCGAGCGTGCGGAAGTTCGTGCGCTCGACGACCGTGATGCGCGGGTCGCCGCGCAGCTTCCAGGCGATCTGGCCGTAGCCGACGTCGAGCGCGGTGACGTGCGCCGCGCCGCGCTGCAAGAGCGCGTCGGTGAAGCCGCCCGTCGAAGCACCCACGTCGAGCGCCTCGAGCCCGGCCACCGCGACGCCGAAGTCGTCCAGCGCGCCGGCCAGCTTGTCGCCCCCGCGCGAGACGTAGCGCGGCGGCTCGCTCACCTCGACCCGCGCGCCCTCGGGGACGTGCGCGCCCGGCTTGGTCGCCGGCACGTCGTCGACGCGCACCTTGCCGGCCATGATCAAGCCGCGCACCTGCGAGCGGGTCAGCCCCATCGTCGCCGCCACCAGCGCGTCGAGGCGGCGCGCCTCGTGCCCGTCAGAGTGGGATTTCGTCGTCATCGAGCGCGTCTTCGGCCGGACGCGCGGGAGCGTTCGTCGCGTCGATCGCCTGCTGGGCGGTCGCGAGCAAATCGCCGCAGCGCGAGACGAGGCCCTTGCCCTCTTGGTAGAGGGCGACGGCCCGCTCGAGATCGGGATCCTCCGTCTCGAGCGTCTTCACGATCTGTTCGAGCCGCCGCAGCGACTCTTCAAAAGAGGCTGATCTGTCGTCCGCCATTCGTCCCGTCGCGTTCGACGCGGGCCCGGACGCTTCCGTGGGCGAGCTTCGCGGTGATCCGCGTGCCCGGCGGGGCGTCGAGGGGATCGCGCAACGGGCGCCCCACGTCGTCGTACACGATCGCGTAGCCGCGTTGCAGGATCGCTTCGGGATTGTTGCCTTCGATCGTCGCCTTGAGCCGGTCGAGCAGCGTGACGCGGCGGCCGAAGAACCCGCTCAGCCCCACCTCGAGCCGTTCCGCCACGGCCTCGACGCGGGCTGCGCCGCGCGCGACCCGCCGGCCGGGCTCGGCCCGTTCCAGCCGCGCGGCGAGCGCGGCCAGGCGGTCGACGCGGCGGCGCAGCAGCGCCGGAACGTCGCGCTCCAGCCGGTCGCGCAGCTGCTCGTAGCGCCCGCGCCGCTGGGCCAGGCGCGCGGCCGGGGCGGCCGCCGACAGGCGCCGCTCCAGTTTCACCAGGCCGTCGCCGCAGCGGCGGACGCGCTCGCGCCCGGAGGCGGCGAGGTGGCGCGCGGCGACGTCGACGTGCTGGCGCCGCGCGGCGACCAGCCGCTCGACGTCGCGGGCGAGCGTGCGGCGGTGCTCGGCCACCACCGCCAGCAGGTCGTCGCGCCGCGGCAGCACCGTCTGCGCGGCGGCGGACGGCGTCGCGGCGCGGTGGTCGGCGACGAAGTCGGTCAGCGGCGCGTCGGCCTCGTGGCCGATCGCCGAGACGGTCGGGTGCGCCGCGCCGGCCAGCGCGCGCACCACCCGCTCGTCGCTGAAGGCGAACAGGTCCTCGAACGAGCCGCCGCCGCGCGCCAGCACGATCAGGTCCACCGGCATGGCCGACGCGCGCGCGATCGCGCGGGCGATCTCGGGCGCGGCATGTTCGCCCTGCACCGGCGTCGCGATCAGGTCGATGCGCACGTGCGGGGCGCGCGCGCGGGCCTGGGTGACGAAGTCGCGCGCGCCATCGGCCTGCTTGGAGGTGATCAGCGCGACGCGGAACGGAAAGCGCGGCAGCGCGCGCTTGCGCTCGTCGGCGAACAGCCCTTCCGCCGTCAGGCGGGCCTTGAGCTGCTCGTAGCGGCGGTGCAGCGCGCCGCTCGAGCCGACCGGCTCGACCTCGAACACGCGGAGCTGGTAGCGCGAGGCCTTGGCGTAGGTCTGCACGCCGCCGTAGGCCACGATCTCGTCGCCGTTGGCGAGCTCCGGGAACGTCGCCGCCGCTTCGCTGAAGGCGACGCAGTTGAGCAGCGCGTCGCGGTCCTTGAGGTCGAAGTAGGTGTTGCCGTTGGGCTGCGCGCGCAGGTTGGAGATCTCGCCCCGCACGCCCAGCCGCGCGAACGCCTTCTCGCGGGCGAACAAGCCCGCGATGTAGTTCGCCAGGCGCGAGACGGCGACGACGCGCACCTCGGCGCGCACGGTCGTCACGGCCCGGCCGTCGGCTCCGGCGCGCGCGGCTCGGTGGCCAGCGACTGGAACGTCTGGCCGTCGCCGATCGCGTCGGGCGGGGGCGTCAGCGGGATCAGCGTGGGCGGCGTCTTGGGCAGCGGCAGCGCCGCGGAGCCGGCGGCCGCGACGGCGGCCGGCGCATACGGCGCAGGCAGGCCGGCGTCGGCGGTGCGGTGACGCCGGCGCCGGTACGGCGAAGGCGAGCTCGTGTCGTCGGGGGCGCCGCACGTGCGCTCGGGTCCCGTCCCGGTCAGGAACACTTCTTCCTTGCCGGTGCTGCACAGCTTCACCCGGTTGACCTCGCCGACGGGTATCGCGAAGTCGCGCGGCTTGGTGTTGGCCAGCGCTTTCTTCATGAAGCGGGCCCAGATGCGGGCCGGGATGTTGCCGCCGTACGACTCGTTCATGCGGGTGTAGTCGTCGTTGCCGACCCACACCGCGGCGACGAGGTCGGGCGTGTAGCCCACGAACCAGGCGTCGCGGAACGACGACGTGGTGCCGGTCTTGCCCGCCGCGGGGCGCCCGATGTCGGCGTTGGGGGAGCCGGTGCCCTCTTTGATCACCGACTCCAGCATCGAGGTCATCACGTACGCGACGCCCGCGCTGACCACTTCGGTCTGCTGCGGAAAGGTGTTGTCGAGCAGCGGCGTGCCCAGCGAGTCGCGCACCAGCTTGATCGGCGAGGGCGCGATGTGCACGCCCTGGTTGGCCAGCGTCGCGTAGCCGGCGGCCTGGTCGAGCGGCGAGACCACCGACGAGCCCAGCGCGAGCGACAGGTTCGGATCGAGCGGCGCCGTCACGCCCATCCGCTTGGCGTACTCGATGATGCGGTCGACGCCCAGGTCCTGCGCCAGCTTGACCGCGACGACGTTGCGCGACTGCGCGAGCGCGTAGCGCAGCGTGATGTCGCCCAGGTAGCGGTTGTCGTCGTCCATCGGCGTCCAGCGCGTGCCGTCGCCCATCGGGTAGCTGACCGGCGTGTCGGCGACCAGCGTGGTGGGCGGGTGGCCGGCGTCGATCTCGGCGGTGTAGACGTAGGCTTTGAACGACGAGCCGGGCTGGCGGTGCGCTTGCCAGGCGCGGTTGAACTGGTTGGTCAGCGAGAACGCGCTCGCGCCGCCGACCATCGCGACGATCTCGCCGGTCGAGGGCCGGATCGCGACGAGCGCCCCCTGGTGCGCGCCGATGCCCTCGTTCTTGGCCCGGTCGATGCCCCAGGTGACCGCGTCCTGCGCGGCGTCCTGGACCGCCGGGTCGAGCGTGGTGTTGACCTGCAGCCCGCCCTCGAACGTCGCCTGCGTGCCGAACTGCTGCTCGAGCAGATGCGTGACGTAGGTCGTGAAGTACGGGTAGCGGTACGACGTGAGGCCCTGCGGCCGCTCGCCGATCAGGTTGAGCGGCAGGCGTTCGGCGTGGCGGGCTTGCGCGGCGGTGATGAAGCCGGAGTCCACCATGCGCCCCAGCACGTGGTGCTGGCGCTGCTTGGCGTGCTCGAGGTTGACGTAGGGCGAGTAGTCCGACGGCGCGGCCGGCAAGCCGGCCAGCACCGCGATCTGGCCCAGCGACAAGCGCCCGACGTCGGTCCCGAAATAGGTGTGCGCGGCCGCTTCGACGCCGTACGCGCCCGAGCCGAAGTAGATCAGGTTGAGGTAGCGCTCGAGGATCTCGTCCTTGGTGTAGTAGCGCTCGATCTCGATCGCCAGCAGCGCTTCCTGGACCTTGCGCGAGATCGAGACCTCGTTGGAGAGGAACAGCCGGCGGGCGAGCTGCTGGGTGATCGTCGACGCGCCCTGGAAGCGCTGGTGGCGGTAGTCGGCCAGCGCCGCGCGCGCGATGCCGCTGAAGTCCACCCCGTGGTGCTGGTAGTAGTGCGCGTCCTCGGTCGCGATGAACGCGTTGCGCACCCGGACCGGGATCTTGTCGATGGTGACCCAGGTGCGGTTCTCGCGGTAGAGGTTGGCGAGCTGCATGCCGTTGCGGGCGTACACGCGGGTCGAGCGCGAGGGCTGGTAGTCCGCCATGCGGTTGATGTCGGGCAGGTTGCGCGAGTACGACGCGACGATGCCGGCGACCACGCCGACCGAGAGCAGCGCCGCGAACAGGACCAGGATCGCCAGCCACTTGACGATCCCCAGCACGATCCGGCCCGCCCCGCCGCCCTTCTTGCGCGGCCGGGGACGCGGCCGGGCCACGCCCGAGCGCGGAAGCGCGCGGCTCACCGGTCGGCTCCGCGCGGCAGTTCCGCGCCGGGGACCACTTGGCGCCGCACGCGTTCGAGCACGCCGTTGACGTAGCGGCCCGAGTCCTCGGTCGAAAACTTCTTGGCCAGCTCGACCGCCTCGTTGATCACCACCGGCGGCGGGGTCTCCTTGCGGTGGTTGAGCTCGAACACGCTCATGCGCAGCACCAGCCGGTCGATGGTCGGCAGCCGCTCGAGCGTCCAGCCCTCGAGCAGCGGCGCGATGATCGCGTCGGACTCGCCCACGTTCTCGAGCGTGCCCAGGACGAGGTCGCGCACGAAGGCGCGGCCCTCCGAGGCCTCGTCGCGCGCGAGCAGCTCGGCCAGCATCTCGCTGGGCGGGCGCTTTCCGACTTCGGTTCCATAGAGTGCCTGCAAGGCTAGCTCGCGCCCGTAGCGGCGAGATGACGACGCCATTACGAGACCGCGGCCTGGCTTCTCCGGCTCAAGTACGCGGGCAGCCAGCCGACCCCGATCCCGCCGCGGCGGAACTCCGGGTCGGCGAGCACCTCGCGGCAGAACTCGACCGTCGTCTTCACGCCTTCGATACGGGTCTCCGAGAGCGCCCGTTCCATGCGCAGGATGGCCGACTCGCGGGTCCGCCCGACGGCGATGATCTTGGCCAGCATCGAGTCGTAGAACGGCGGCACCATCGCGCCGCTGTAGACGTGGGTGTCGACCCGGATGCCCGGGCCGCCGGCGAACACCACGCTGCTCAGCGTGCCGGCCGCGGGCGCGAAGTTGTTGTCGGCGTCCTCGGCGTTGACCCGGACCTCGATCGCGTGGCCGTGCGGGTGGAGATCGTCCTGGGTGAAGCCGAGCGGCTCGCCGGCCGCGATCCGGATCTGCTCCTTGACCAGGTCGACCCCGTAGACCAGCTCGCTGACCGGGTGCTCGACCTGGATGCGGGTGTTCATCTCCATGAAGAACACGTCGTCGCCGCTGACCAGGAACTCCAGCGTGCCCGCGTTGGTGTAGCCGACGGCGCGGGTCGCGGTGGTGGCGATCCCGTGCAGGCGGTCGCGCACGGCGTGGTCGAGCTCGGGCGCGGGCGCCTCCTCGATCAGCTTCTGGTGCGAGGGCTTCTGGACCGAGCAGTCGCGCTCGCCCAGGTGGACCACGCCGCCGTGCTCGTCGGCCAGCACCTGGACCTCGATGTGGCGCGGGTTGACGATCAGCTTCTCGACGTACATCCGGCCGTCTTTGAACGAGGCCTCCGCCTCGGCCTGAGCGGTGGCGAAGGCGGTCGAGAGCTCGTCGGGCGAGGGCACCTCGCGCATCCCCTTGCCGCCGCCGCCCGCGGTCGCCTTGAGCAGCACCGGGTAGCCGATCTTGGCCGCCACCTCGCGCGCCTCGTCGACCGAGGCCACGATGTCCGAGCCCGGGGTGGTCGGCACGCCGGCCGCGGCCATCAGCCGCTTCGCGGTCGCCTTGTCGCCCATGCTGGCGATCACGCTGGGCTTGGGCCCGATGAACACCAGCCCGTGGTCGGCCGAGATCTCGGCGAAGCGCGCGTTCTCGGCCAGGAAGCCGTAGCCGGGGTGGATCGCATCGCAGCCGCTGATCAAGGCCGCCGAGATGATGTTGGGGATGTTCAGGTAGGAGCGCATCACCGGCCCCGGCCCGACGCAGAACGCCTCGTCGGCGTGGCGGACGTGGAGCGACTGGCGGTCGGCCTCGCTGAAGATCGCGACGGTCGAGACGCCCAGCTCGTGGCAGGCGCGGTTGATCCGCAGCGCGATCTCGCCGCGATTGGCGATCAGAACTTTCTTGAACAAGCTAGCGGCGCTCGATCGCGAACAGCGGCTGGCCGTACTCGACCGGCTGGCCCTCGGTCACCAGCACGGCGCTGACCCGCCCGCCGCTGCGCGAGCGGACCGGGTTGCGGATGCCCAGCGTCTCGACGTAGCCCAGCTCGCGGTCGCCGTCGAGCTCCTGGCCCTCGCCGACCGGCGGCCGCAGGAGGCGGATCACGCCGACCACGTCGCTGGCGATCAGATCGGTCCGCCGCTCGGGGACACGGGCCGGCTCCTCCGCGGAAGCGGCGGCGCTGGGGAAGCGGGGGGCGCGGCGCAGCTCGATCTCGGTCTCGCCGTCGCGGACGCGCAACCGCGCGAACCCGCTCTCGGTGAGCGCGCCGGCGAGCGCGCGGGCGCGCGTCGCGATCAGGTCCTCGGTCATCCATCGGGCGGTTCGACGCAGGCCGCTTGCCGCCCCCGGGGTTCCGCGTCCCGAACTGCCGAAGACAGGAATTAGGAGGTGTCTGCGTGAGCGTCAGCACCATCGCCACGGATCCGGCGTTCGTCTTGATCTACCCGTACGGCTTGGACTTGCGGGGGTGCGCGCGCGCCCTCGACGAGGCCTTGATCCCGCACCGCGCGGCCGGCTTTCCGTACGCGCCGGACGAAGTGCTGCCCGTCCCGGTCGTCTACCTGGTCGACGAGGCCGGCCTTACGGCCTTGGGGCCGCGAGCCATCGTCGAGCAGGCCCTGGAGCTGATGGTCGCCGGCCAGTCGGCGACCATCGTCGTGCTGGCCGAGCCCGATTCGCCGGCGGACTGGCTGGCCTCGCACCCGTGCGTCGGCGGCTGGCTGGTGGCCCCGGTCAACGGGCCGCAGGTCGTCGCGACGGTCCGCTCCGCGGCCGCGGCGGTGGTGGCCCGCGACGAGGTCGCCCGCCTGCGCGGCGAGAGCGACCACCTCCAGCGGATCGGCCTGGCCCTCTCGGCCGAGCGCGACCTGGTCCGCCTCCAGCAGACCATCGTGCGCAGCGCGCGCCGGCTGACCCACGCCGACTCGGGCTCGCTCTACCTGCTCGAGGACGGCTCCGACGGCGAGCGGGTGCTGCGCTTCGCGGTCGCCCAGACCGGGCCGGACGACGCCGGCACCCACCTGGGCGCGGTGCTGCCGCTCTCGCGCAGTTCCATCTCGGGCTACGTCGCGCTCAGCGGCGAGGTCGTGCGGATCGACGACGCCTACGACATCGCGGGCGATGCCGAGTACCGCTTCAACCAGAGCTTCGACCGCGCCAACGCCTACCGCACGAAGTCCGTGCTGGCGGTCCCGATGCGCGACCACGAGGACGCGATCGTCGGCGTCATCATGCTGATCAACCGCAAGCCGGCCTTCGAGACCGTGCTGACCTCGCCGGCCCACACCGAGGCGCTGGTGCGAGCCTTCTCCTCGCGCGACGAACGGCTGCTGCTGTCGCTGGCCTCACAGGCCGGCGTCGCGCTCGAGAACCGCACCCTGGTCGAGTCGATCCAGAACCTGTTCGAGCAGTTCGTCACGGCGTCGGTCAAGGCGATCGAGGTGCGCGACAAGTCGACCCAGGGCCACTCCGCGCGCGTCGCGGAGCTCACCGTGCTGCAAGGCGAGGCGATCAACGCGGTTCAGAGCGGCCCGCTGGCGAGCCTGCGCTTCGATCCCGACCAGCTGCGCGAGATGCGCTACGCCTCGCTGCTGCACGACTTCGGCAAAGTCACCGTGCCCGAGTACATCTTCGGCAAGAACAAGAAGCTGCCGGACGGGCGGATCGAGGCGGTGCGCCTGCGCTTCCTGCTGGCGATCGAGCAGTGCGGCGACGAGCGCGAGCGCATGCGGCTGCGCCGGCTGCTGGCGACGGTCGAAGCGGCGAACGAGCCGCTCGTCGTCGCCAACGAGCTGGCGACCGCGCTGGACGCGGTGCCGGCGATCACGTACCTCGACGAGGACGAGGAGCGCCCGGTGCTGACCCGCGGCGAGATCGAGTACCTGCGCATCCCGCGCGGCTCGCTCTCGGCCTCCGAGCGCCGGACGATGGAGCAGCACGTCACCCAGTCGTTCCATTTCCTGCGCGAGATCCCGTGGACGAAGACGCCCTGGGCCAACGTGCCCGAGTACGCCTACGGCCACCACGAGCACCTCGACGGCACCGGCTACCCGCGCGGCCTGCGCGCCGAGGCGATCGCGCCGCAAGTCCGGCTGCTCACGATCAGCGACATCTTCGACGCCCTGACCGCCAACGACCGCCCCTACAAACCGGCGATGACGGTCGAGCGCGCGCTCGACATCCTCGTCCACGAGTTCGCGGAGCGCGGCAAGGTCGACGCGCAACTGCTCGACCTATTCATCGCCAAACGCGTTTACGAGCCGGTACTCGCAAGCGCGCTCCGGTGATCCGGAGCGCGCTAGTCGTTTCTACCAGGCGCGCCGATACTGAACTCTGCGGCGCGGCCGCTGTGGATACGTAGCTCCGAACTCACTTCGGGCCAAGTTTGTCGATCAGGCCTTCAACCTCGCGGCCCAGCTTCGTCGGCCTCCATTTCGTGTCAAAGCCGTGCTCTGCGAGATAGCTCCCAAGAGCGGAGCGGAGAAGGTTCCTGTCCTCAAGCGGTAATCCAACAGCGTCACGTGACACTAAACTAGCGAGCTCAGGGGCGTTAGCTTCCACGACGCACCGAAGAAGGTTTAATTCCGAATCCGTAAGCATAATGGCCCCTTAGGTCTGGCTTATCTCGGCTGAGCCCGGAGTGATCGGACGCGCTGTGCTGGTCACGTCGAGCTCGGCGATTCGCGATCTTGAAATAAGAGTTTCGGCGCCGTGCCCGTATAGTATGTTCCGAGCAGTTCCGAACGGACGTCGGCGAGATGCGTTTGCACACTACGTAGATCGATATGACCCCGACACCTCCGTTGGTTGGCTGCGCTTCACTCACATTGCATCGCCGAACCACCTGCGAAGCGGGAGCACGACGCTGGTTGACACCCATTGCGCCATTTGCATCTCGCTAACTATGCGTTTAGCCAGAGCCACACGCCGTAATACCACGAGCTCGCTCTTAACATATTCAGCGGCAATCGCAAGCGCGCGTTCAGTAGGTAGCGTATGAGCATATTGCTTCATGAATTCTGATCGCAGGGCTGGGTCAAGGCTCGCTTCGGTACCCGGGATAAGCTCCATCTCATAAGCGAACATTTCCAAATCAGCAGATGCTAAGGACATCGCATAATCAGCTATTGTAAGCTGCAGCAAGTTATATGCGCTTCGCGGGCTCAGCTGACGACTACTCAACGCTTGTGGCATAGCCTATCCCTCGGATGACGTTACAATGCGTTAATGCGGTCATAACGGTTTCTGATTGATTCCCCCGTTGTTCTGACGCTCGTTAAATCCCCATTTGCATCTTTGGTCGTCCATACTCTTGCCCATGTCTCTGCACCGCTAGAGGGAAGCGGTCGATTTCCGAGCCTGCTTGCCCAAATTATGTCGAAGCTGGGACTATCTTCGTCACCTACTTCAAAAACGAAAGCCGGCATATTTTCTTACTCCACCAATCAGGGCGATTTCTCCGGCCCTTATCCCGGTCGCGAAGTTTGACGAGTTCGCGTCGCTTTGAACGAAATACACAGGGCATACTATCCACTTGATTTGCCGGGCGACTTTGCGCTGCCCGCCACAGTCCGTCTGATCACCAAAGAGTCTCACCCGACACTTGAAACCGAAAACAGTCGACCTCAGACTTAGCCAAACTGAATCCCACCAGCCCTGGGAAATCATATAGGTAAACCAATAGCGAAGAGCTATTCGGATTGCCGGACCGGAATACCACGCCGCACACAACGGTCGTAGATAATGCGCTCAATGGAGCTGATCCGACAGGACCGGCATTGATAGAGACAGCATTTTGTCCTACTGTAGAATATGTCGGTGGTTCACCCTCCTGCCACTCAGCGCGTCGAAGTATCTCGATATGTTCTACTTGCAGTTGCACTTCTAGGCAGCGATCTCCGTATTGAACTTCATCAAGCACCTCGTGTTCTGCTTCGCTAACCTCGATGGAGTATGCATCAAACGGCACGTCGTCTAATTCAACCGATTCGATTTTGATGATTCGACCAGACTCGCAGCGCAGGTCGACAGAATTGTACCCGATCGGCACGTACGGATGGAATTGTATGCCCACAATGCGCTCCAAGCGCAAACCAGTTAATACATCGAAGTTCAATGGACGTCACTTCACAATGGCTTTGCCGGGGGGCGGCCTGTGAATGGTTTCCACAGGCTTCGTACCGTTCGACGGGATATCGACCCTATTGCCCTTTGTAGTCGTAATCAGCGAAACTTTGTGTGATTTCCGCGCAGGCCGCAAGAATCTGGGGCCGCAAGACATTTTCATAGTCGCGGAGTTCTAGATCCATACTTGAGAGTGCGGCAGCATCCCAGTGTGCTCGTTCTTCGCCTACAGGAAAACGGTCAGTCTCTGATTCTGCTGCTCGAATCACATCAAACATAGGATTGTTTTCATCACCTACCTGAAAGCGGAGGCGGCATATCATCCTCACTCCTGCAATGAGATCAATTTCTCCAGCCCTTACCCCGTTCGCGATAGCAACAAGCTCGCGACGCTTTGATTGAACTCTAGGAAGCAATTCCACCGTTCACTACCTCGCTGCCGGTATGATTTTAGTCTTGAATTCAACTTGCTCTCCCGTAACTAGACGCGCGGTACATCTAGGTTAGTAACGGCGTGAGCGCGGGGCGTCGACAGGGCGCTGGACTGCACGGTGAGGTTCCCGCGGCGACCGTCCGCGTAGTAGTCGTAGCCGATCACGGGTACGCCCACGGCCACCACGAGCACCTCGACGGCACCGGCTACCCGCGCGGCCTCGCGCCGAGGCCATCGCGCCGCAGGTCCGGCTGCTCACGATCAGCGACATCTTCGACGCCGAGTCCCTTCAAAGCATGGCCCAAACGCTCTCCTTCGCAGCACCCGCAGGTTGATAGACCTTCATGAACGTCAATTTATGAAGTAGAGCAAGCCCACGGTCTCCGTTGGGCCGCCATCATCGTTCCACACTTCACGGAACCAAAGTCCCACTAGCTCAGCCTCCTCCACGGCTTTCTTAGACTTGCTTGAGCAGAACACCAGTTTCGTTTCAAAGCCTGTTAGCTTGTAAACCGCTGCTGTCGAGACTGCATCTCGATGCAACGAATATTGCTCGATCCGCATCCAGTGGCCACTCTCGGAAAAACGCTTGCCCTTACAGTTTTCGTGATCGAGAAAATCATAGCACGGATACGGATTACAGACAGCAAATCGGCGTCCATCAATGCACGTAAAGGTAGCAGTTCTCCGCTACTGCTCAACATTGAGCCGAACGTTAACCTAGCCCTCTGGCTGAGAACGAGACAACCAGATCGAAGATGTGGAAAGTTACCTACCAGCTCCCGCGACTAGAGGGAACGACAACAGTCCCTGCTCGTCCCAGTTCTCACCTTTCGGAACGCAATTGAAACGCCGCAATGCAGCTGAATCTGCCGCCCTTGGCCATAACGACTCATAGGCATAGTCGTTATTTCGGCAAGATGGTTCAAGCAAGAAAACCTTCATGATAAGCAGCTTCGGCAAGGCACGCAAAAGTCGCCTCTTGTTTTCGGACAGAGCCGATCCTTTGGGGGCGTCACGCTGAGCAGCCGAGGACACCGTGCTCACGTCCGAGCCAAGTACTCCCGTATGCTCCTGTCCGGATCGCGCAGCTTCTCTAATAGGACACCTTGCTCCTCAGCCGGGAGCCGTTCATCCAAGATAATCACACGCGAGGACCAACAGTCGGCCGTCGGTTCTTCCGGAAAATCGACGCGAAATATATCGAAAACGGCTTCGTTCGCAGTATATCGCTCCGACCAGAGGGTCAGCGCAAACTGGTTCGCTGCGCGAAGCGCTCGGTCGAGCTCGTCATGCACTCGCTCAGCTGCTCGCCCAAAGATATGAACCAGATTCGGACATAAACCGATAATAGCAGTGAAGGGTTGGTGCAGGTCCTCGTCTTGGAAATCGCCTGCCGACCCAATGAACCAGGCGATACTGCATCCACGTTGCGTCACAGTAACAATCGAAGGCATTTCCTCAAGGCTAGCTATGCACATTAAAGTTGGCAACCCGTCATGATCGGACAAAGGTTCGACTCTCACTTCTCGGACACCGTATTTGAGCCACCTTCCTTACCTGCAGTAAGCAAACCCCTGATACGCTTAGCTTCCTCTATCTGACTTTTGAATGTCCGCACCTCACGCTCCATCGAACTTGTAAAGCCGCCGTTCAACTTCGCCTCTTCAATCTTATCGAGGTGTTCTCCTAGCTGCGAGGCGAGCGAACTAATAGTCTTATCTAAACTTGGTAGACCGTCCTTCGCCACCTGCTTGAGAAGATTCGCGCCAAAGCGCGTCATCGTAATGCCCTCGCCTCCTGGAATCGCAAATGACAGTGCTTCCGAGATCGCGCTGGTCGCCTGCCGCTGACGAGCAATCGCATGTGCGACCGTCTCGCCATTCGGCATGAGTTGTGCGCCTGGAGAGACCGGGTTCGCGTCGACACAACCAATCACCGGCAGCCCCTTACCGGCGCTCCTGCGTGAGCAATATCCGCTGGGGTCACTATATTCGTATGGATTATTCCCGTTCCACATGTACGGTTTCTGGGACAGTGGATCGCGAATATCGCCGGCGTACGCATCGGGGCTCTTCCAGGTGCCGAGATCGGTGTCCATGGCGCGGACGCCTTGGATGCGTCCGAGCGGAGTGTAGAAGCCGTCAGGGTGCGTGTACTCGAGAATGCCTTCCGGCTGGCCGTTATCGAAGATCGGTTGCGAGCCGTCCGACGCCAGCTCGTACACCGTTTGAGGCACGCTAACTTTGCCGTTATGAAAGGGTCCGCTTCCATAGTTGATGCCCGAGTAGCTCGACGCGTTGTGGCGGGTCACGTTGAGTTCTGCGAAGTCGCGGTCCAGGACAGCGAAGCCCGGCGTCGTGCCGGTGTAGTATTCTCCCAGGAGTTCGGGGCGAACCTCGACGAGTTGCCCGTTGCTGTTGGTCGTGAAGAGCAGAGTGTCGCCGTCGTAATGGAGGTACGTCGTAATCGGGTTACTCGTTAACGTCGTGGAGTTAGGGCTCTGCTGGAAAGCGATTGGATGCCCGTTGGGTCCCCAGCGCAGCCCCCAGGTCTGCACTCCGATGTCCGATGCCACGGCGCCGGTCTGCACGGCTTGGACGGAATGGTTCTCCGCGTCGTAGGTCGTCGTATCGCTGTAGGAACTGCTGTAGCAACTGTTGTCGACGATCGTCGTATTGGTCGCGGTATGTCGGCCGGCGTTGTCATACTGCTCGGTCGTCGTTGTGGGGTTGGGGCACTGGAGGCCGCCCTCGCTATTGTTGCCGTATGTCGCGAGAGTGATACGGACGCCGTTGATGAGCTCGTATTGGACGTATCCCGAGTGCGGGTACCCAGCTAGCTTCCCAGGATACGGCATCGCATGACCGTTGGAATACGAGAAGCTCGAAACAACCGTCGCAGCGCTGGGAGGCGGGTTGGCGATGCCTTCACCGGTGACCTCACCCACCTCGTTGTTGGTGATGTTGAACTGGTACACGAAGTTTGGCGGTGCCGTCGAGGTTGACTTCGCCGACGGCTGCACGCTGTAGCCGGAGAGTGCCCCCTCCAGATCGTGCGCCATGACCGTGTACTTGCCCACGACGGGTAGCGCGAGCGATAGCACGTCGCCGTTGCCGTCGTACGTCCATTGCTTGGCCCCATACGTCGCGGCTGGCGGGGTCGTTGCGGCCGGGTGCGGGACTGCCGTGCCGGTGTATGGGTCGGTCTGCGTGCTTCGGCGTCCCGCGTTGCTATACGTCCAAGTGAACGGATACGTACCGCCGCCGTAGCGGAAGGTCAGCGCGGTGCGCTGGCCGTCCGCGCGGTACATGTAGGTCAGCAACGGCGTGAGCGCGGGCGTCGACAGGGCGCTGGACTGAACGGTGAGGTCCTTGCGGTGACCGTCCGGGTAGTAGTCGTAGCCGATCACGGCGGCCGAGGTGACGCCGCCGCCGCTGGGCTCGCTCGTCGACGTCAGCCGACCGTCCGCATCGTAGTGCGACGTTTGCGCGCCAAAGGCGTCCGATGTGACGATCGCGGAGCGCCCGTTCGCATCGTAGGTGTAGGTGCGGTGCGGCGTGGTACCGCCGTCGTTGAGGAACGCAATGTCGGTCAAGCGACCCAGAGCATCGTAAGTACGATTGGAAGACTCCCCCACCGCGTCGGTCGTCGACGACAGGAGGCCCCACGTGCCGTACGTCTGATCGTAGGTGGAGGTAGCCTGCACCGGGGTCGTATCCGCGTTGGGCGGAAAGGTGATCTTCGCGACGATCCGGTTGAGCGCATCGAACGCTTGCCCGCGCGCATCGACGTACGTAGCGGTCGCGTGCGTCAAGTTGGTCGTGAATTCTTGCGTATCGTAGAGATTGCCGTAGGCGCGTACCGGCATGCCGCCGACCGAGACGGTCCCGCCGCCGCTTAGATCGTACAAGTAGCGCGTGTGGACCGAGGTCGTCCCGCCCATGCCCGGTACGGCGCCCGCCGACAGATTGCTGTCGCCCGGCAAGGCCACGTCCACCAGCCGGTCCGCGCCGTCATACCAGTTCTGGGTCGTACCGACCACGTTGCCATGATGGTGCACTTGGGTGATCTCATCACCATCGAGATCATACGTGTGCAGCACTGCCGCATCGTACGGATAGGTCTTGGCGGCGTTGGCGGCATGCTGAGCCGTCGTTTCGGTCCGGCTGACAGCCCCGTCAGGGAAATACGACGTATACGAGGCGTAGCCGTCCGGATCGGTCGCAATGGTTAAGCGATTGAGCGCGTCGTAAGCCAAGTTCCACGTACCGTTGCCGGTACCGTAGACCGTCAGATTACCCGAGCTGTCATAGCCGAAAGTTTGGCTGAGCTGCAATGGCGTCACCCCGTCGACCTGGGTGATCGCCGTGCCGGTAACCGCGACCGGCAGCCCATAGTCGGTGCCCGCTCCGGGCGCGACGTAGGAAATCGTCCGCTGGTAACCCATCGGCGTCGCGATCGTAGTGACCTCACCGAACGGCTCCCACGTCGGGTTCGCGTAGGTCATCACCGTCGCGGCCGGCTGAGCCGAGGAGCCGGCCGTTTGCGGGCAGAGCGCGTCGGACGAGCCCGGGTTGCCCGTCACGTCCCAGTCTCGCCCGTTCTTTTGCGACCAGCTCTGATCGCAATACGCCAGGACGTTGTTGTACTGATCGTAGCTGTAAAGCTGCGTCGGGCGGATCTGCTGCAATCCACCGTCGGTCTGCACGGTCACCGGTGGCTGGGCGATGGTGACGGTATTGCCATTGCCGTCGTACGCATAGTCCGTCTCGTAGGACGCTTGGTTGACTCCCGGCGCGAAACCACGCGGCTCGACCTCCCACGCCAGGTTGTTGTTCGCGTCCCACTGCTCGCCGGAGATCAGCAGGGTGCCGGTGCACTGCTGGTTCTGCGTCGCGGTGCACGCTTGCGTCTGGATGGTGCTGCCGGCTGCATTGGTGACCCAGTTCGTATAGTGCCCGTCGCTGTCGCGGAACGTCTCGGTCGACGCCGTTCCCAGCGTGCCGAGGCCGTAGGATTCGAACAAGAACTGCGTGCTGCTCGTCGACAACGGCTGGATCGGCCCGGACGAGGCACCGTCGTCGATCACCGGATTGATGTAGCCGACGTGACCGATCGAGCTGAGCGAAACGCGCTGACCCGATCGGCGCCACGCCAAAGTACAGGTACGACCCGTCGGTGGCGTTCGTGCCGGCCCAGCGCGGACTCGAGGCCCATACCATGTAGGGCGCGCCGTTGGACGAGTTGCCGTACGCGAAATCGTGCGGAATCGCCGCCGTCCCCGCGTTGTTGGGCGGCGCATTGACCACGGTCAGATTTCCGCTGTCGTCGTACCGGTAGGTGTACACCGTCCCGTCCGGGCGCGACAGGCTCGACGCCAGCCGGTGGCCGTTGAAGTCCCACATCACCAGCGTCGCTTGCAGGCCCGACTCGGTGAAGGCCGTCAGGTTTGCGACCTTGCCGGTCGGGCTCGAGTCACCGTTGTCCCAGACGTACGAGAAGCGCACCCACGTATTCTGATTGCGTCCGTAGATCGCGAGCAGCTCGCCCGGCTATACCCGCCGTACTGTGCGACGGAGTTACCGCACGACGCCGTGCCGTTGAGCGCATAGAAGTCGTACAGCGTACCGGACTTCTTCGTCCACAGCATCCCGCACTTGCCGTCCGAGGTCAAGCGTCGCATGCTGCCCGGCCGTCTGCGAGAGCCAGCTCTTGCCGTCGCTTCCCAGCACGTAGTCGTACCGCGCGCCGTCGATATCCCAGACCGCGATCGCGCGCGTCGGGTCGCCGCTGATGTGCGCATCCCAGGTGCTCGTCCAGCCGTTGCCGGTCATCGACGGAGCCGATCCGTCGCTGCCGTTCACGTCGTGGCCGCTCTGCAAGTTGTACGTCCGCCGGTACGCCAGCGCGACACCCTTGTGCGGCACGTTCATGTCATCTTCTTGCAGCACCAGGTTCCCCGTGCCGATGTTGACCATGACGTGCCCCCCGCCCGGGACGTTCTCTTCCTGATACCGCCACCACGGGTTGATGCCGGTCCCGCTGGGACCCGCCGCTGCGGGAACCGGCGTTGGCGTCGAGCCCGCCGGCGGTGTCGGCGTCGGGTCGTGACCGGCGGCGCCGCGGTCGGAGTCGGTGTCGGACTGGAGCGTCGGCGTCGGGCTGGGCGTGGGCGGGCGAGGGGTCGCGGTGGCCGTCGGCGTCGGAACGGGCGTCGCACCAGGAGTCGGCGTCGCCACGGGAGTGGGCGTGGGGCAATCGGCTGCCGGGACAGCACGGAGCCACCGTATTGGGACGCGCCGGCGCAACCGCGCCTCGCTGTGCGGCGGCCGTCCGTCGTATGCCGCTCACGCAAGGAATGCTCAGCGGCGCGGGAGTGGGCGTCGGATTCACACCGCCCGTCGAGCCGCGCATCGCCCGTCCCGGTGCGCCCGAACTCGAGCCGCCATGCACCATCGCCCGCACGACCGCAGCGGAAAACGGCGGCGTCACCATCGGCGGGCCCGCCACCGCAAACCCCGACACACGGCGCACGTTGGTCGTCACCATCGCGCGCACGGCGGAATTTACAAGCAGCGGCAGTGGGGTTCGTCGGGCGGGCTCGGGCACCACCACGCGGGTCAGCGGGTGAGCCGCGCTTTGCGCGATCGCCGGCGCGGCCAGCACCGTCGGTGCCGGTGTCCGCCGGCACCGGCAGATCCAGCACGAGCGCGAGCGAAACCAGCGCCGCAATTGCAGCGCGACGACGAGCGTTCAAAAGAGCCCCACACTAGGCGGATGGATGAGCGGAACGAGCCCATTCCATAGTAAGGTATGGGCTAAGACAGAGTCGTACAACGCCAAACGGGCCGTCGGTATGGCATGACGACATGTCGGCTCGTAGTACGGTGACCACGATACGGCATCCGAGCTCGCTCGGTCAAGGGGGTCGTTTGCAGGTACGAGCAGGTTACGAGCGCGCACGGTTCGCGTAGCGTGCGATGGTTTTGACCTTGACCGTGAGACCGAAACGAGCATCTCCGTCGCGCCCGGCGTAACCGGGTACGTCACCGTGTCGCTGCACGACGTCACGCTCGCGCGCTTGCAGCCTTCCTCGTGCTGCTAGGTGCTCACAAGCCCTGCGGACGGTTTCGTGTGCGGCTCGGCCGGAGCCGCACACGACGATGCGCCCGCAGGCGAACCGCTACAACCGCGTCGCGAGGCCGAACGAGACCACCGGGTACGTCTTGAGCATGCTGACCGAGTTGGCGAAGTCGTTCCGCGCCTGCGCCAAGTCGGCTTGGAACTGCGGGAGCTGCGTGGCGGGGCCGGTCGCGTCGAGCGTGGTGCTGACGCTGCGGAACACGACGCCGACGTCGGCGGTGAGATAGGTGCCGCGGCGGCGCGGGGCGCCGATACCGAAGCCGACGTAGGGCGCGCTCGAACCGAGCTTCGCCGTGCCGGTCACGGTGCCGACCTGCGAGACGGTGTAAGTGTTGCCGTTGATCGTGTAGGTGCCGTTGCCCGAGCCGGTGCCGACGACGTCGATGTGGTCGTTGCCGAACAGCACGCCGGTGGTCAGCCGGAACGGCGAGCGCGTGGGGCGGAAGTCGAGCAGCGCGGCGACGTTGCGCAGCCGCACCGAGCCGGTGTAGTTGAGGTTATCCGACGTGCCGCTGCGCTCGAAACCGAACGTGCCGGTGGACACGCGCAGGTCGGTGCGCGGCGCGATCGCGTGCGAGAGCGCGATGCCGTAGCCGAGCGAGGAGACGTGGAGATCGGTCGTGTTCTGCGAGAGGATGTCGGCCCGCGCGGCGGCCGGCGCGAGGAGCGCGCACGACAAGGCCGCCAGCGTGCTGACGCGGCGAAAATTCATCATGCCCGGGTGATCGGCGCAAGTGCGCCGCCGCAATAGGCTGCTCGGGACACGGCGCAGGCGGCGGGGCGGCGGCCGTGAAAGCGGCCTGCCTACCGCTACGTTTGCTCGGATGAGGAGCTCAGCATGGCTCAAGACGACGGCATCGCCTGGGGCGTCGATTCCGCCGACCCCGTGACGAGCGCGGCCTGGGATGCCGCGTACAACCTGCTCGGCCGGCTGCCGAAGTTCTGGGGCCGCTACGTCGGCGGCGACTACGCGGTGACGGCGGCCGAGATCGCCTACCTGCACGAGAAGAACTGCAAGGTCCTGATCGCCTACAACGATACCGGCCCCGACGACGTCGCGGGCGACAGCGCGGCCGGGGCGGCCGACGCGAACGCCGCCATCGCGGCGATGAAGGCGCTCGGCGTCCCGGCCGGGGTGTACGTCTACGCCGACATCGAGGCCGGCTGGTCGCCCAGCGTGGCGTGGCTCGACGGCTGGGTCTCGACCCTCAGCAACTCCGAGTACGGCGCCGGCCTGTACGGCAACCCCGACGCCGACTTCGGCCCGGCTTACGACGAGGCGTATGCCGGCGCGCCGGAGCACTTCGCGCGCACCCGGATCTGGTCGAGCGAACCCGAGCCCTACGACGGGAGCGAGTGCGGGCAGCCGCCGCCGGCGACGTTCGCGCCCGACACCCCGAACAGCAACCCCCAGGGCACCGTGGTGTGGCAGTACGTCGAGAACTGCACCGCCGCCGCGGTCGACTGCGACCTCGCCACCGCCGCCGGTCTAGCGACGATGTGGTGACGGACGACGCAGGCGAATCCGCTACGGGCGGTAGACCAGCCCGATGCTCAAGACCGGGGTGACGACGCGGGTGCGCAGCTCGCCGCGCAGGCGCGCCAGGTCGGCCGCGAAGGCGGGATCGCTGCGCAGCGGCCCGGTCGCGTCCGCGCTCGCCACCCCGTTGCGGACCAGGACTCCGGCGTCGAAGTCGAGCGCCAGCCCGCGGATCAAGCCGGTCCCGGTCCCGACGCCCGCGTAGAGCGCGGGCCGGCTGAAGCTGACCCGGCTCGAGACGGTGCCCGCCCCAGCGACCGCGTACGTGCCCGCTCCGACGTTGACCGACCCGGCGTCGGGGCGGGCGACGTTGTCGATCCGGTCGTTGCCGAACAGCAGCCCGCCGCTGATGCGATAGCGGCCCGCGTAGGGCCGGAAGTCGGCGATCAGGCCGATGCTGCGAAAGCGCGAGGTCGAGGTGTACGGCGTGCCGTCGTACTCGAGCTGCTGCGACACGCTCAGGCTGTTGGTGACGATGCGCGCGCTCAAGTCGTAGAGCAGCGGCTTCTCGAGCGTGATGCCGTCGCCGACGGTGCTGACGTGCGCGCCGTACGAGACCGACGAGAACAGGTCGGCGCGGGCGGCCGCGGGGAGCGCGGCGAGCGCGAGGGCGAGCGACGCGGCGGCGAGGGCTGGTCTCATCGCGGCTCCAGTTCGACGACGCCCGCACGCTCCCCGGGCGGCAGCGCGTCGCGCTCCGCCGCCCAGCGCGAATCGATCTGGGCCAGCGGGACGAGCGCGAACGCGCGCTCGCGCAGGCGCGCGTGCGGCACGACCAGGTCCGGCTCGTCCACCCGCTCGGCGCCGTAGGCCAGGATGTCGAGGTCGAGCACGCGCGGCCCCCAGCGATAGGTCGCGACGCGGCCCGCCTCGTGCTCGAGTCGCTTGAGGGCCTGCAGCAGCGGGCGCGGAGCGAGCGCCGTCTCGACCAGCGCGGCGGCGTTGACGAACGGTTCCTGGCCGGTGACGCCCCAGGGCGGCGTGGTGTAGAGCGACGAGGCGGCCACGACCTCGCCGAGTTCCGCCAGCCGGGCGAAGGCGCGCCGGACGGTGCCCGCCGCGTCGCCCACGTTCGAGCCGATGCCGATCGCGGCCAGCGCCATCAGCGCGCGCGGTGCAGGGTGACGACCGGCGTCGCGCCGGCCAGCAGCTTGGGCTTGGCGATGCTCAGCCGCGCGCGGGCGATGCGCGGGTCGGCGAACAGCGCGTCGAAGATCGCTTCGCCCAAGCGCTCCAGCAGCGCGAAGCGCTCGCGCGCGACGATCCGCACGACGTCGGCGTGCACGTCGGCGTAGCTCACCGTGTCGGCGAGCTGGTCGCTCGTGCGCGCCGCGCGCAGGTCGAGCTCGAAGGCGAGGTCGATGTCGAACGGCTGCGCGACGTCCTGCTCGCCCGGGTTCGCGCCGTGGTGCCCCCAGGCGCGAATGCCGCGCACCTCGATGGTGTCGTTCACGGCAAGCGTTCCTGCCAGTTCGCGGGGCGCCAGCCGCGCACGATCGCGTCGGCGACGCGCACGACGTCGGCTTGCTCGGCCACGTCGTGCACGCGCACGATGTCGATGCCCGCCGCGACGGCGAGCGCGACGGTCGCGGCGGTGCCGAACTCGCGCGCGCCGACGCCGCGCCCGGTCAGCTTGCCGATGGTCGACTTGCGCGACGTCCCCAAGAGCGTCGGGAAGCCCAGCCCCACCAGGCGCGGCAGCGCGCCCAGGATCGCCAGATTGTGCTCGGGCAGCTTGCCGAAGCCGATGCCGGGGTCGAGGATGACGTGCTCGGCCGGGATGCCGGCCCGCACGCAGCGCGCGCCCGCGTCGGCCAGAAAGCGCAGCACCTCGTCGACGACGTCGCGCTCGTACACGGCGACGCGCTTGTTGTGCATCACGACCAGCGGCGCGCCCGTCTCGGCGGCGGCCGCGACGAGCTCGTCGGGCGCGCCCCAGATCGAGTTGAGCAGGTCGCCGCCCGCGGCGTGCGCGGCGCGGAAGACGCCGGGCTTGAACGTGTCGACCGAGACGATCGCGCCGGGCACGCGCGCGCGGATGGCGCTCAGCGCGGGCAGCAGGCGCGCGCGCTCGGTGTCGTCGCCGATCGGCGCGTAGCCCGGCCGGGTCGACTCCGCCCCGACGTCGATCACGTCCGCGCCGGCCGCCGCGTGCGCCGCCGCCATGTCCGCCGCGGCCGCGGCGTCGCCGACGCCGTCGCCCGAGAACGAGTCCGGCGTGACGTTGACGATCCCCATCAGGTACGTCCGCGCGCCCCACGGCAGCTCCCGCCCGCGCACGCGCAGCGCGCCGCGCACGGCGGACGCCTGCCGCGTCATCGCCGCGCCGCGCTCACTGGACGCCGCTGGCCAGCACGTTCGCGACCCACCACGCGCGCAGCTCGGCGACGATGAAGGTCGAGCCGGTGACGACGATGACGTCGTCGGCGTCGGCGTTGCGGCGCGCGATCTGGAAGGCGTCGGTCGGGTCGTTGATCGCCCGCCCCCAGCCGCCCAGCGAGTCGGCGATCGAGGCCAGCCGCTGCGGGCGCATCGCGTTGCGCCCCTCGACCGAGAAGGTGGTGAACGTGAACGAGCCCGGCAGGCCCAGGAACGGCCGGATGACCTCGGCCGCATCCTTGGACTCCCCGATCGCCATCACGAAGATGAAGCGCCGGCCGGGGAACGTCGTTTCGAGCGCATGGGCCAGGTGGGCGGCCTTGTCGGGGTTGTGCGCGACGTCGAACACGACGCCCGGGTGCGAAGGGAAGAATTCCATCCGGCCCGGGATCTGCAGGCGCGAGAAGCCCGCTTCGATCGCCGCGCGCGCCGGGCGCAGCTCGGGCCCGAGCTGTTCGAGCGCGCGGATCGCGGTGGCGGCGTTCTCTTGCTGGAAATCGCCCAGGATCGGCAGCGACAGCTCGTAGCGGTCCTCGGGCGTGACGACCGCGAACGACTGCCCGTAGCGCTGCCCGCTGCGCGCCTCGATCGTCGCCGTGCGCTCGACCGAGATCAGCGGCGCGCCCGCGTCGGCGGCCGCGGCTTCGATCACCTGCAGCGCGCTGCCGCGCGCGTTGGTCACCAGCGGAATGCCGCGCTTGGCGATGCCGGCCTTGTCGCGCGCGATCTCCTCGACCGTGTCGCCCAGGATATCGGTGTGGTCGAGCGCGACGTTGGTGATGGCGGCGACCTGCGGCCGCAGCACGTTGGTGCCGTCGAGCAGGCCCCCGACGCCGGCCTCGATCACCGCCACGTCCACCTGCGCGCGCGCGAACCACAGGAACGCCAGCGCGAGCAGCATCTCGTAATACGTCGGGCGGCCGTGCTCGTAGCCGATCCGGTCGACCGCGCGCTGCATCTCGCCGATGAGGTCGCCGAACTCGGCCTCGCTGACCGGCACGCCGTCGATGCGGGCTCGTTCGGTGACGCTGGTCAGGTGCGGCTTGGTGTGCAAGCCGGTCCGCTTGCCGGCCGCTTGCAGCGCGGCGGCGAGCATGGTCGAGGTCGAGCCCTTGCCGCTCGTGCCCGCGACGTGCAGGGTCGGATACTGGTCCTGCGGGTTGCCGAGCGCTTCCAAGAACGCGCGGAAGCGGTCGAGCCGGTTGGGCATCCGGCGCGAGGCGTGCTCGTTGATCAGCCCCAGCAAATACGATTGCGCCGCCTGAAATGTCATCCGCTATGAGACCCCGTCGGATGCCGGTCCGTTTCCACGTCGGCCAGCAGATCCAAACCGTGCGGGAGCGCCTCGGCGATCACGTCGAGGGTTTCGCGCACGCCCTTGGGGCTGCCGGGCAGGTTGACGATCAGCGAGCGGTTGCGCACGCCCGCGACGGCGCGCGAGAGCATCGCCCCGCGGGTGTGGCGCATCGAGGCCGCCCGCATCGCCTCGGCGATCCCCGGCACCTCGTAGTCGAGCACCGCGGCGGTCGCTTGCGGGGTGCGGTCGCGCAAACCCAGGCCCGTGCCGCCCGAGGTCAGCACCAGGCGCGTCGGCCCGTCGCACAGCTCGATCAGCGCCGCCTGCAAGGCGGCCGGATCGTCGGGCAGGATGCGCTCGTCGTCGATGGCCAGCGGGTGGCCGAGCAGCGCGTCGCGCACGACCGGGATCACCAAGTCGGGCCGCTCGCCCGAGTACGCGCGATCCGACAACACGATCACCGCCACCGGGTGCGTCGTCGCGCTCACGATGCGGTCCAATCGCCGGACTTGCCGCCGGTCTTCTCCAGCAGGCGGACGCTCTCGACCACGATCCCCTTGTCGAGCGCCTTGCACATGTCGTAGACGGTCAGCGCGGCGATGCTCGCCGCGACCATCGCTTCCATCTCGACCCCGGTCTGCCCGTGGGTGGTCGCGCGCGCTTCGATCCGCAGCGTCGTCGCGTCGTGCCAGCCGCACGCGACGTCGACCGCCCCGAGCGGGATCGGGTGCGCGAGCGGGATCAGCTCGCCGGTGCGCTTGGCCGCCATGATACCGGCCAGCTGCGCCGCGACGAACGCGTCGCCCTTCGGCAAGGTCGCGGTCCGCAGCGCGTCGGCCGCGGCGGGCGTCAGGCGCACCCGCGCTTCGGCCCGCGCGGTGCGCGCGGTGCTCGCCTTCGCGCCCACGTCGACCATCGTCAGCGAGCCGTCGGCGGTGATGTGCGACGGCTTGGCGGCGCTCACAGAAAGCTCAGGTCCGAGGCGGCCGCGACGAGGTCGTTCTCTTCCAGCCAGGCGCGGTCGTAGAGGCGCGAGCGGTAGCGCTCGCCGCCGTCGCACAGCACCGTCACGACCCGGCTCCCGGCCGGCAGCGTGCGCGCATACCGCGCCGCGGCGGCGACGTTGAGGGCGGCCGAGCCGCCCAGGAACAGGCCCTCCTCGCGCACCAGCCAGTGCCCCATCTCGATCATGGTGCGGTCGTCCACCCGCACCGCGTCGTCGACCGGCGCGCCCGCGAAGTTCGCCACGACGCGCTTGATCCCGATCCCCTCGGCGACCGAGTCGCCTTCGTATTCGAGCGCCCCGTCCTTCACGTAACGGAAGAGCGCCGAACCGTAGGGATCGGCCAGCACGACGCGGATCGCCGGGTCGTGGGCCTTGAGCGCGCGCCCGACGCCCGCGATCGTGCCGCCCGTCCCCGCCGCCGCCACGAAGGCCGCTAGCTCGCCCCCGGTCTGGGCGATGATCTCGGGCCCGGTGGTGCGCTCGTGCGCGTCGCGGTTGGCGGTGTTCTCGAACTGGTTGGCCCAGACCGCGCCCGGAATCGACTCGGCCAGGCGCCGCGCGACGTGGTAGTAGTTGGCGTCGTTGGCGTAGCCGACCGCCTCGACCACGTGCAGCTCGGCCCCGTACGTCCGCAAGAGCGCGTATTTTTCGGGGGCCTGGTCGTCGGGCATGACGATCACGCTGCGGTAGCCGCGCGCGTTGGCGACCAGGGTCAGGCCGATCCCGGTGTTGCCGGCGGTGCCCTCGACGATCGTGCCGCCCGCCACGAGCAGCCCGCGCGCCTCGAAGTCCTCGATCATCCCGCGCGCCGCGCGGTCCTTGACCGAGCCGCCCGGGTTGAGGTACTCGGCCTTGCCCAGGATCGTCCGGCCGAGCGCGGCCGAGAGCTTGGGCAGGGCGATCAGCGGCGTGTCGCCGATCGCGCCCACGAAGCCGGCCCGGGCTGCCGATACTTGATGCGGTGAGGGATTCGTCACGGTGCGGTGAACGTCGTCGAGCAAGGATGGCTGTTCCTTTCGACGCCGGTGAGACGGCGGACGCGGCGCTCGGCTTACTGAGTGCCGTCGGCGACGCATTTGCGGGCAGACGACAGGGCTTCGGGCGCCGGCGGGCGGCGCTGGCGGCCCGTTTCGCGCGCCACCGCGGCGGCGCCGAGACGGCGCTCGCGGCGAGCTGGCTGGCCGGCGCGCTGGCCGAGACGGGCCTGGTCGCGGTCGTCGTGCCGCCCGGCGCCGGCGACCGCCAGCGCCTGCTGGCCCAGGCCGACGCCCCCCTCCACGGCGCCCGGCTGGTCGCCGCCCTGCCCGGCATGCCGCGCGCGGCGGCCGACCTGGTGCGCTGGCACCGCGAGCACGAGGACGGGACCGGCTTCCCCGACCGGCTGCGCTGGGACGGCATCCCGGCCGACGCGGTCGGCCTGGGCATCGCGCACGCCTTTCTCGAGGCGGTCGACGACCCCGACGAGCCGCGCCATCCCGGCGAGGCGCTCTACGCGATCGTGGCCGAGAGCGGGCGCCGCTTCCGGGTCGAGCTGGTGCGGGCGTTCCGCGAGTTCGTGCTGACCGTGCCCGACGCGCTCGAGCCGCTGCCGCTCGACGCGGTCGCCGCCGCCCCGCCCGGGCTCGACGGCGACACCGTGCTGACCGACCTGGCCAGCCGGATCGACGCCCGCGACGAGCGCACCGCCGGACGCAGCGAACGGCTGGCGGCCATCGCCGGCCCGCTGGCGTCCCGGCTGGGTCTGGACCCGGGCCCGGTCACCCGGCTGGCGCGCCTGGTCGCGCTGGGGCGCGCCGCCGCCGGCCTGCCGCCCCACGACGACGGCTTCGACCCGCTCTCGCGCTTCGGGCGCGAACCGCGCCGCGCCGAGGCCGAGCGGGCCGCCGCGGTCGCCGCCGCCGTGCCCGCCTACGCCGCCGACGCGCCGCTGCTGGCCGGGGCCGCGCGCTGGTACGAGGAGGGGCCCGCCGAGCGGAGCACCGCGGTCGTCGCGCTGGCGCTGGCCGCCGACGCGCTCGACCGGGTCGACGGCCCGCGCCGGCTGGCCGCCGCGGCCGGAACGCAATTCGACCCCGCGGTCGTGCGGGCGTACCTGGTCTCGCTGGGGGCGGCGACGTGATCGACCTGCCCGCCCGCACCCGGCGCGTGTCGGGGACGCGCCTGCTGGACCTGTGCGCCGAGCGCGGCCTGCGCAGCCTGGTCGACCCGTTCATGGGCCTGCCGATGCACCTCAACGTGCTCAAGCGGCACGGGATCGCGGTCCACGGCGGCGACCTGCTGGAGTGGTTCGTGCGCGCCGGCGAGGGCCTGGTGGTCAACGACTTCACCATCCTGCGCGACAGCGAGGTGGCGGAGCTGGTCGAGATGCTGCCCGGCCGGATCTACCCGACCGACCTGTTCCGGGCTTGGGAAGGCGTCTTCTTCAGCGAGGAGCAGTGCCGCTATCTGGGCGTCTGGCACGCCAACGTCCACGGCCTGCGCAGCGACGGCCAGACCGGCCTGGCGGTGGTCGGGCTGTGGCACGTGCTCTGCCACTGGCTGCTCAAGGCCGGCCACCCCGACGAGATGGTCGACATCGGGCCCAGCGAGCTGGCCTGGAACTACATCCGCGAGACCGAGCGCTGGGTGGTCGACAACGGCCGCCGCAACACCGTCCGGCGGGGCGACTTCGCAGCGACGCTGAGCGCGGTCCAGGCCGACGCGGTGTACCTGGCGCCGCCCGGGCGCGGCGCCGGCAAGCGGGTCGACCCGCGCATCTGGATGTGGGAAGCCTGGTGGCAGGGCGACCCGTACCTCAACGTCGAGCGGCTCTACCGCGACACCGTGTTCGGCGCGCGAATCAACGACGACGCGAGCCACGACCGCGCCGTCGGCCAAGTCCTGGCCGCCGCGAGCACGGCCCCGTACGTGATCGTCCAGGCCAACCCCAAGGACGCGGACCGCTTCGAGCGCCTCGTTCGCGAGCACCGCCCGCACGTCGAGCTCGTCGCCCCCAACGACGACGAGCTCTACGTTTTAGGCAAGTTCTAGCGCAGCGAGCCGGTCGTCGTGTTGGCGGACTGGAAGCGGTACCAGATCAGGCAGAGCAGGGCCAGGATGATGCTGACGATGCCGTGCTTGACGTGGACGCCGGGGGCCGCGAGCGGGCCGTGGCCGGCGAAATAGAGCACCGCGACGATGACGAAGACGGCGGCGAGGATCAGGGCGAGCGGTTTCATGCGATCACTTTCGTAGCGAAGAGGACGAACGAGATCGCGCCGGCGGCGACGCAGTACCAGGCGAACGGGGCGAGGTCGTTGTGGCGGAACCAGCGCGTGAGAAAGGCGACCGAGGCGTAGGCGGTGACGGCGGCCACCAGCCCGCCGACGACCGCTTGAACGAGCACCACGTGCGCGTCGGGCGCGAACAGCTTGGGAATCTCCAGCACGCTCGCGGCGACGATCACCGGCGTCGCGAGCAGGAACGAGTAGCGCGCCGCGTCCTCGTGGTGCAGGTCGCGCAGCAGCCCGGCGACGATCGCCGAACCCGAGCGTGAGATACCCGGCAAGAGCGCGAGCGATTGCGCGAAGCCGACGAAGACGCCGTCCTTGGCGGTGAGCTGCGGCAGCGTGCGGTACGGCTGTGCCGCGTCGGCCTTCTGGCGCCGGCGCAGCCACTCGCCCAGCAGCATGATGAAGCCGTTGGCGAACAGGAACAGCGAGACCGGAACCGGCGAGGCGAACAGCTTCTTCACCGACGACTCGAGCAGCACGCCCAGGATGCCGACCGGAATCGTCGCCGCGACGAGCAGCCAGACGGTGCGCTCGTCGGCGTCGTCGGTGATGCGCCCGCGCACGATGGTCGCGAAGAACGCGCGCGTCAGCGCGACCCAGTCGCGGCGGTAGAATGCGATCAGCGCCAGGGCCGTTCCCAGGTGCAGCACGACGACGAAGGCGAGGAACGATTCCGAGCTCTCGTCGACGTTCCAGCGCAGCAGTGCGGGCAGGAGCACGGTGTGCCCCAAGCTGCTGACCGGGAACAGTTCGCTGACGCCTTGCAGCACCGCGAGCAGCATCGCTTGCACGAACGTCACGTCCCCGTCGGTTCGCACGCGGGGGAGGGTTTCCCGCTCGCGGTGAAGGCCGCGCGCGTGAGTGATGCACGGGCGCACCGGCGGCTCGAAGCCGTCATGCTGGTGGCGTACTCCATCGGCGAGGAATTCGCGCCGGCGCGCAGCGAGGCGTACGATCTGGGCCAGGGCGGGCTGGCGATGCTCAGCAGCGCGGAGCTCGCGCCCGGCTCGCCGCTCGGGCTGGAACTGGAACTGCGCGGCGGCCCGCGCCCGCCGCTGCGCCTGACCGGCGAGGTGCGCTGGTGCCGGCACGACCCGCTGCTGGGCAAGTACCGCGTCGGGGTGGAGTTCACCGACCGCACGCCCGAGCAGCAGCACGCGCTCCTGGGCTACATCGACAGCATGTACAAACTGCGAGACCTCGGCATCACCTGACGCCGAGGTCTCGTTTCTCCAGGTCCGGCCGGCTAGAAGATCACTGGCTGCTGAACTGGACCGTGAAGATGTAGTCCGCCGCGATCGGCTTGCAGTTCTGGATTTCGGTCTGGAAGGTCGACTGGCGCGCGGCCTGGAGCGCGGTGTTGTTCAGGATGGCGCTGGGGGAGCTCTGGACCTTGGTCGCGGTCACCTGGCTGGCCGCGTTGAGCGAGACGATGACCGCCACGTCGCCGCTGATGCCCTGTTGCTGGGCGAGCGGCGGGGTGTCCGGCTCGACCGCGCGGATCGTGGTCGCCGGAACGTTCGGGCGCGCGCACGAGAGCGGGGTCGGGGTCGGCACGGGGGTCGCGGTCGGCGTCGCGCGCACCGGGGCCGGGGTGGCGGCCGGGGCGGCCGGGACCGGCGCGGCGGTACCCTGGCCCTGCGGGATGCCTTGGGTGTTGCCCTGGGTGTACTTGTTGGTCGCCTCGGTCGGGCCGGTGTTGCTCTTGGACGTCGTCTTGAGCGTGTTGATCTTGATCTTGGGCTGCTGCGGCGCCGGGGTCTGCTTGGGCGGCGGAGTCTGCTTGGGCGGCGGCGTCGGCGGCGGCGTCGGCTTGGGGGTGGGGGTCGGCTTGGGCGTCGGCGGCGGCGTGGGAACGCGCACGACGGTCACCTTTTGCGGCTGGTCTTCCTCGGCTTTGGTCCGTTCTTGCTTGAGGAAGGGCCCGACGATCAGGTGGATCGCGATCGAGAGCAGGAAACCGTAGAGCAGGAAGTTCCGCGCCCGCTGAGCGGGCGTCGGCGGGGTGGGGGGGACGGTGTTGGTCGCCATCTCAGCCGCCCGACTGCCCTTCGGGCGTGCCTTCGACGTGGTTGGCCAGGCCGAAGGTGTTCAGGTTCGCGGACTTGGCCGCGTCCATCACGCGCAGGATCGTGCCGAAACTGGCCTTCGGGCTGGACTTGATGATGACGGTCTTGAGCCCGGTACCGGTCGACTTGACCAGCTGCGCGAACTGCTCTTTGGCCTGCAGCTCGTCGACGATCGTCGAACCGATCTGCACCCGGTTCTTGTCGTCGACGAGCACGACGATCTGCGACGGGTGCACCTTCTGCTTGTTCTTGGCATCGGGGAGCCTCGGCTCTTTGGTTACCGAGGCCAGAATGATGAAGATGATGAGGAGGACCAACAGCACGTCGGTGAACGGCGTGATGTTGATCGTCGACATCACTTCCTCTTCGCCTTGTCCGGTGGAGACGGCCACGTAGCGTTTCCTGTTCTTCTAGGAGGTGACGAAGCCGACGTCTTCGAGGCCGGAAATCTTCGCGGCGTCGAGGATGCGGATGATCGTTCCGTAAGGTGCCTTCACGTCCGCGGTCAGCGAGACGTGCTTGTCGCCTTTGCGCTGATGGACTTCCGCCATGTCGGCGTAGATGTGCTGGTCGTCGGTGGCCTTGCCGTCGATGAAGACCCGGCCCTTTTCGTTGACCAGCACCTCGATGTCGTCCGTCTTCTTCTGCTGCTGGATCGGCTGGTTGGTGTCGTTCTTGTCGGGCAGCTGCTTTTCGAAGCCGGGCGGAGCGACGAGCGCGGCGAGGATCATGAAGATGATCAGCAAGACCAGCAGCACGTCGGTGAACGGCGTGATGTTGATCTCGGCCATCACTTCGTTGTCTTGCGCGGAGGAGACCATGCTCATGAGTCGAGCCCTTCGGTCGAGAGGTTCAGGGTACGGTTACTTCCGCACCGCGGCCGCGCCGGTCACGGGCTGGTACAGCTCGGTCGGGATCGGGGCGCCGGTGTTGTGGAAGTGGAGCATCTCGGCGAGCTGGTTGGCCGCCACGATCATCTCCTGGTTGTACGCCTTGATGCGCGTCTTGAAGTAGTTGAAGAACACGACCGAGATGACGGCCACGACCAGACCCGCGAAGGTCGTGATCAGCGCCTCGGAGACGCCGGCGGCGACGACGGCGGGGGTCGAGTTGCCCTTGAGCGCGATGTCCTGGAAGGCCCGGATGATACCGAGCACGGTACCGGCCAGACCGACGAAGGGCGCGATGACGGCGATGGTGCCGATCACGCCGAGGTTGCGCTCGAGCGCGTTGAGGTTCTCCATCAGCGCGATCGAGAGCGCGTCGGTGATGTCGGCGCGGTTCTTCTCGCCGCGGGCGAGGCCGAACTCCAGGATGCGCGGGAGCATGCCCTTGTTCTGCTTGCACACCTTGATGGCGCCCGGGAGGTCGTCAGCGGAGATCCGCTGGCCGATGTCGCGCAGCAGGCCCTTCGTGTCGGAGTGCTGGGTGCTGAAGAACAGCAGGCGCTCGATCACGATCGCCACGGCGACGACGGAGAGGAGCAGCAGGACCCACATGGCCGGGCCGCCCTGGTTGATCGTATCCAAGAATCCTTTGATGTCCACGAGGTCTATGTAGCCCCTTCTCTATTTCCCGAGGTGTTGGACGGCCGTGAGCCGCCGGGACAAAACGAAAGACGGCGGGACGCTGCTCCCGGCGCGGGCCTAGGTGTTGGCCGTCCCGTCATCCATTCCTACTTTGGTGCGGTCTTGCTGAGCTGCGCCAGGGCGGTGTCGATCTTGGCCGACAGGTCGGCGTCGGAACCTACGTTGGCCTTGGCTTTGGTGAGGGCCGTCCGCGCGCCCGCGCTGTCCCCGGCGTTGGCGGACGCGATCCCGTCGATGAAGAGCGCGCCGGCGTCGTTCGGATTGACCGCCAGCGCCTTGTCGGCTTCGGCTTTGACCCGCTTCCAGTCGTCGGCGCTCTTGGCGCTGCCGCCCATGACGTTCGCAGCCGCCGTATAGAGTACCACCGCGCGGCTGGGAACCGCCTTGGCGCCGGCTTCCAGCGACGCGACCGCTTGATCGCGCTTACCACCCTGAACGGCCGCGGAGGCCTGCTGGTTGTAGTAGCCGGCGATCGCGTCGTCGACCCGCGTGTTGGACGGGTCGCGCCGCTTCACCTCGGCGGCGAGCGCCGTGCCCTTGTCGGGCTGGCCGCCGAACAGGTAGGACGTCGCCAGCGACGAGTCGATCGCGTTGAGCGTGCCGGCGTCGGCCTTGCCGGCCGCAGCCTGGCTCTTGGCCTTCTCCAGGTCGGCGATCGCCTGGGGATACTTCTGCGCGTTGGCGTACGCCGTGCCGCGCAGGTAGTAGCCGTTGACGTTGGGCTGGATCGCCAGCGCCTTGTCGGCGTAGGCCACCGCCTGGTCGTTGTTCTTGGCCTTGAGGGCCTCGACCGCGGCGTCGCTGTACGCCTTGCCGGCCACGACCTTGAACTGGGCGGGAATCGTGCCGCCGGTCGCGTCGAACGCCGCCGCGGCGCCGGCCGAGTCGTTGAGGTAGGCGTCGGAGACGCCCAGCAGGGCCTCGGCGTCGCGGTCGCCCGGGTGGCCGGTCAGGTAGCTCTGGAGCTGGGTCTTGGCGTCGGCGTACTTGCCGGCCCGGATCAAGGCGTTGGCCTGGTTGACCTCGCCCGCGGCAGAGCCGGTGTCGGTCGTGACGGCGTTGCCGTTGAACTTGAGCGAGAGCGTGTAGTAGGCGTCCTCGGGCTTGGCGTCCCGGGCGCCCGGCTTGTAGGTCGAGCTCTTGGCGATTTCCGTCGCCGCCGCATCGTCGCCGTGGTTGGTCGATTTGACCACCGTGACCGCGCCCACACTACCGTTCTTCTTGACGAAGACCTTGAGCGTCACCGAGCCCTTGCCGACCACCGGCGAGGTGGCGCTGCCCTGCTTGAGGATCTTGGGCGGCGAGTAGAACTGCGAGGTCTGCGCGAGCGCGGCCGGCGGAAACGAGGCCAGCGAGAGCGCGCCGAGCGCGAGGGCGGCGAGCGAGCGGGAGGGGCGTGCGGCCATGGAGACGTTCAACCTCGGTGACGACGGGAGATGGTACGGCGACTAACGTGGGTCCGGCTGCGGCGGCGTTCCACTCGCCGGCTCGTGAGGCACCCGGCCCTCGCGGCACACGGTTCGACGGGGCGCGATTGGGCCGGACGCGGCCCATCACCTGCTGTCCGATCGCCGGTTACCCGCTCTTCAGGTCGGGGCGGAGGACGGTCGCGCCCCCCAGGTAGACGTGCTCGATGGCGGCCTGGCCCAGTTCCGTGTTGACGTGGACCAGGATCCGGATGCAGCGTTCCAATCGCCCCGGTACCCCGATTTCGGTGAAGTTCAACAGCGGGACGAGGGTCCAGCCCATCCGGCGCGCGGCCGCGGCGGGGAATTCCGAGACCAGGTCGGGCGTCACGGTGAACAGGGCCGAAGCCACGTCGTCGGGCTCGAACCCGTTGCGCTCGACGATCGTGCGCAGCAGCAGCTCGGTCGCGGCGAGGATCGCCCCCGGCTCGTCGCGCTCGACCGTGATCGCGCCCCGAATCCCCCGCACGCGCAAGCTAGGCGTCGTCCTCGCCGTTCGCGCCGGCGGCGTGCGCGTCGGCGACCAGGCGGTGCAGGGCGGCCAGCTCGCGGTCGGACGGCGGGCGCACAGCGCCGACCGGCAGTTCGCCCAGGCCCAGCGGGCCGAAGCGCAGCCGGACCAGCGTCAGCACCGGGTGATCGACTTCCTCGAACATCCGCCGCACCTGGCGGTTGCGGCCTTCGTGGATGGTGAGGTCGACGACCGAGACGTCGCGCCGCACCGCCACCACCCGCAGCTGCGCGGGCGCGGCGCGGCCCTCGTCGAGCCGCACGCCTTTGAGGATGCGCTCGACGGCGGCGGCCTCGAGCCGCCCGCGGACCGTCGCGCGGTACGTCTTCTCGACCCCGAAGCGGGGGTGGGTCAGCACGTTGGCGGTCTCGCCGTCGTCGGTCAGCAGCAGCACGCCGCTGGTGTCGTAGTCGAGCCGGCCGACGGGCACGACGCGCGCGGTCACGCCGGCCCGGCGCACCACCTCGGCCACCGTGCGGCGGCCTTCGGGATCGCGCATCGTGGTCATCACGCCGGCCGGTTTGTGCAGCACGACGTAGGTCCGGGTCGCGGCCGGGCGCACCGGCTTGCCGTCGACCTCGACGCGTGCGTCGTCCTCGACGCTGGTGCCCAGCTCGCGCACGACCTTGCCCGCGACGCGCACGCGCCCCGCCACGATCAGGTCCTCGGCTTTGCGGCGGGACGCCACGCCCGCCGCCGCGAGGTACTTCTGCAGCCGCAGGGCGGCTAGACTTTGGCCAGGTCGAACTTGGTGACGAACTCGTCGTTCGTCTTCGTCCGCCCCAGCGCGGCGTAGATCCGCTCCGACGCCTCGGCGCTGGGCACGCCGGCCAGCGCGCGGCGCAGCGCGCCGACCTTGCGCAGCGCGATCTCGGAGAGCAGCTGCTCCTCGTACCAGTTGCCGCTGCGGATCAGGTCGACCGGCGGGAAGGCGCGCCCCTCGGCCAGCTCGCGCGCGATGACGATCTCGGCGTTGGCGGCCGGGGCGAACTCTTCGAGCACCAGGGCGTCGAGCGGCGCGCCGCCGCTGCCGACCGCGCCGACGACGGTCAGCGAGCCGCCGCCCTCGACCGCGCGCGCCGCGCCGAACAGCCGCTTGGGCCGCGCCAGCACCGCCGGGTCGAGCGCGGAAATCGGACCCTTGTGGTGCGCAGCAGCGGCGTACGCGCGCACCAGGCGGCTGAGCGAGTCGACCAGCACGACCACGTCCTGCCCGACTTCGACCAAGCGCTTCGCGCGCTCGAAGACCAGCTCGGCCGCGGTGACGCTGTTCTCGGGATGCTCTTCGAAGCTCGTCGCGACGACCTCGGTCGCCAGCGACCGCTTGAGGTGGGTGACGGCTTCGGGGCGCTCGTCGACGACCAGCACGATCACGTGCGCGTCGGGCTGGTTGGCCTCGAGCGCGCGTGCCATGCTGAGCAGCAGCCCGCTCGCGCCCGGGCGCGGCGGCGCGAGCAGCAGCGCGCGCTGGCCTTTGCCCAGCGGCGCGAAGAGATCGATCCCGCGCGCCAGCACGTCACCGCGCGACTCGAGCGCGAAGCGCTGCGTGGGCGGCTCGGCGCCGAGCAGCTCGAACACGCGCCGGTCGGCCAGCGTCTCGGGCGCGTAGCCGTTGATCGTCTCGACCTTGACGATGCCGTAGTACTTCTCGTTCTCTTTGGGGCGCCGCACCTGGCCCGCGACCAGGTCGCCGCGGCGCAGCTCGAAGCGCCGGATCTGCGACTGCGAGATGTAGATGTCTTCGCCGCCGACCAGGTAGCCCTCGCGGCGCAAGAAGCCGTAGCCCTCGGGCAGGACGTCGAGCACGCCGTTGGCTTTCTCCAGGCCGCTGCGCTGCGCTTGGACCTCGCCGATCGCGGCGATCAGCTCGTCCTTCTTGATCTTGGTCGGGTTCTCGATCTCGAACGTCTTGGCCAGCTCGTTGAGCTCGGCTTTGCTCATCTCCGCGAGCTGCTCGGGCGAGAGCAGCGGCGGCCCGACGGGCTGCGGAAATTCCGGCTGGGCGAAGACGT
This sequence comes from Vulcanimicrobiota bacterium, assembly GCA_963784655.1. Taxonomy (GTDB): domain Bacteria; phylum Vulcanimicrobiota; class Vulcanimicrobiia; order Vulcanimicrobiales; family Vulcanimicrobiaceae; genus Vulcanimicrobium. The sequence goes on along the minus strand of CAWASO010000014.1, from coordinate 472,950 downwards.
CCTGCCCGGCCGGCGCGGCCCCGCCCTCGTTGAAGCCGCGGCGATTGCGGCGCGAACGCCGGCGGCGGCCGTTCCCCTCGGGGCGACCGTTGTTTTGAGGACCTTTGTCGAACTGCAGCGGAATTGCTCCCTTGGGGAGTCGAGGCGGTTGGCGAGACGGGGCCGCGCGGCGAGGCTGCCGGGGCCGCTCGTCGGCGCGTGGACGCCGAGGAACGTGAAGGGTTGCGCGATGCGAGACCGCGCGACGTTCCGGAGTCTACCACAGCCTTCGTCAAGGCGACAAGGCGCGCGGCCCGCTGACGCTCGGATTTCCGCGCGCGTAGAAACGATGGGGCACCTCGGCCGCCCGGGTGATCCCGATCCGGACGCTCTCGCCCAGCGGCAGGACCGTGCCGTCGTCGGCCAGCCGAAGCGCCGGGTCGGCGTCGAGGTCGAGCCCGTTCTGCTCGGGCCCGATCGCCAGCGCCCGGCAGAGGTTGCCCGGGCCGCGCAGCAGCTCGCGGTCCTTGAGTTCCGGCCGGCCGCGCAGGCGCGCGCATGGTCTCGATCCCGGCCACCGGCTCGCAGGCCCGGATCAGGACCGCCGCCCCGATGCCCTCGCCTTCGCTGGAGATGTTGATGCACCAGTTGGCGCCGTAGATGAAGTACACGTAGACGGTCAGGTGCGGGCCGAACATCGTGCGGTTGCGCGGCGTCATCCGGCGGTAGGCGTGCGAGGCCGGGTCGCCCGGCACGTACGCCTCGGTCTCGACGATCCGCCCGGCGAGCAGTTCGCCGCCGACCTCGTGGACCAGGAGCTTGCCGATCAGCGCGCGGGCGAGCGCGACGGTCTCGAGCGGCAGGTCGGCGCGGCCCAGCCGCCGGCCCAGGCCGGGCGGGGGCTGCGGCCGGTCAGGCGGCGACGGTGCGGGGGGCGACTTCGGCGCGGGCGCGCGCTTCGAGCTCGTTGGTCTCAATCGGCTCGGCACGTTCGACGCGGGCCAGCGCGAAGCCGTGCAGCACGCAGCGGGTCTTCACGTAGGCCATCGCCAGCGCCGGGGGGACCAGGCTGCGCGAGTTGAGGTCCTCGACCGCCTTGCCGTCCGGGATGCGCAGCCGGATGCGGGTGAAGCCGCGCCCGCGCAGGTACGCGCCGACCGCGGCGACCGCCGCGTAACCGGCCTCGCGCCCTTCGAGCGCGGGCATCGGCTGGGCGTGGTAGGGGACCTTGACGACCGCGCGGCCGGAACCCGTCGCGATCGCAGCGTACGCGATCCCGTTGCCGGAGCGGTCCGAGGCGTAGCCGACGGCGACGTCGGCGGAGCGGTGGCGGGCGATAGTAGTCTTGGTCATGGCTCGTGCGATCATCCTATATCGAACATACGTTCGACGTCAAGCAGCTCTCGCGGCGAGCACCTCCCGGTAGAGGTCGAGGATCCGCCGCGTTTGCAGCTCTACCGTATACCGGTCGAATGCCAAATGTACGGCACTCTGATCGCGCCCGGCGGCGATCGCGGCGGAAATCGCGGCAGCCATCGCCGCGGGGTCGGCCGGCACGATCCGGCCGCCCTCGCCCAGCACGTCGCGCGAGGCCTCGCTCTGGGCCGCCACGACCGGCAGCCCGGCCGCCAGCGCCTCGGCCAGCACGAGGCCCTGCGTGTCGGTGGTCGACGGGAAGACGAACGCGTCGACCGAGGCGTAGACGTCGGGCAGCCGCTCCCGGGCCAGCGCGCCGGCGAAGCGGACCCGCCCCGCCACGCCGAGCCGCTCGGCGCGCTCCTCGAGCGCCCCGCGGTGCGGTCCCTCGCCCACGATCGCCAGGCGCAGGTCCGGCAGGCGGGCCAGCGCGTCCAGCGCGAGCTCGACGTTCTTCTCCACCCCCAGGCGCGAGACGACCAGCGCCAGCGGCTCGTCGCCCGCTGCACCCAGGCGGGCCCGGACCAGCGTGCTGCGCCGCCCGGCCGCGAAGCGCTCGACGTCGATCGCGCTGGGCACGACCGCGATCGGGGCGCGCACACCCAGCGCCCGCAGGCGGGTCTCCATGGCCGCGGTCGGCACCACCACCGCGTCGGCCGCGTTGGCGTAGCGCCGGGTCAGCTCGGCCATGGCCCGCTCGGTGGTGCCGCGGTCGAAGGGCGCGTAGTGGGCGTAGGCGTCCAGGCGGGTGTGGTAGGTGAACACCAGCGGGATGTGCTTGTTGCGGGCGTAGGCGGCCGCCATCCAGCCGGTCACGAAGGGCGAGTGGGCGTGGACCAGCTCGATCCCGCGCACCCGGGCCCGGTCCTCGGCGTTGAGGTAGGGCACGCACAGCCGGTAGGCGGTGGCGGTCGGGAGCGGCAGCGAGGGGATGCGCACCACGTCCCGGGCGTCGTCGACGAAGCGCGGGAAGTGCGGCGCGACCGTGGTGACTTCGACCCCCTGCGCCACCAGCCCGTCGCGCAGCGCGTCGATGCTCGCGACGACGCCGTTCACGATCGGCTTGTAGCACTCGGTGAAGAACCCCACGCGCAGCGATGACACCGGACTGCGGGGGTTCGGCGAGCCCGGGCCCCCACCTCGCGCGTACCCGAAGGACTGTCCTCTGCCCTACGACTCGGGTCTTTGACACGCCCTTGACCGTCGTGATAGAGTGCCCTAGTTCGCCAAGGCTCGACAGGGCCTTGGAGGCATTCGACCGAGCGCCTGGGCCATTTCGGCCTTTGTGCACAGCTCGCCGACTACCGCCACGACGTCGAGTGCGGACCGCGCAAGCACGGAGCCTTATGCTCCGGGCCCGGTGGGCCGCACCCTCCGCCAGAAAGGAGTCGGACGATCCGCAACGATCGACCAACACCTCTCGCGGCGACCGGCATGCTCTCGCTGGGACTCCTTCTTCCGTTCGGTGCCGGTACGGCCACCGACGGGATCGCCCGATCGCTCACCACGATCGCGGCGCCGACTCCCGCCAAGCACGTCCTGCTCGTCCGCGATGGAATCCAGCAAACTCTCGAGACCCGGGCCGCGACCGCCGAAGCCTTTCTGGCCGAGAACGGTATCGCGCGCAGCCCCGAAGACGCGCTCAGCGTCGACCCCGCCAGCCCCATCGTCGACGGCGAGACCGTCACGTTCCGGGCGGCGCTTCCCGTGACCGTGGTCGTGGACGACCAGCCGCGGACGCTGCGCACCGCCGTGCCGACCGTCGGCGATCTGCTCGCCCAGGAGGGCGTGGCCTGGGACGGCCACGACACCATCTCTCCCGCGCCCCGGACGGCCCTGGCCACGGGCACCGTGGTGACGGTCAAGCACGTCGCCGCCTGGACCGAGACGGTCCGCAAGCCCCTCGCCCCGCCGACCGTGAAGCGCTGGGCGGTCAGCCTGCCCCCCGGCAAGACGGCGCTGGTCGACCGCGGCCGGCCCGGCGTCGGCGAGACCTCCTACCTGATCTCGCGCGGGCCCGACCGGCGCGGCACGCGCCGCACCGCGCTGGCCTCGCGCGTCCTGCGCCCGGCCCGGCCGCGCATCCTGGCCGAGGGCATCGGCGAGTACGCCGCGCTCTCGCACATCGCCGCGCGCGGCATCGACGGCACCTTGAAGCTGGCCTCGGCCGCGCTCTCGATGGTCGCGACCGCCTACACCGGCGCCTGCGCGGGCTGCAGCGGGATGACCGCCATCGGCAGGCCGGCCGGCCACGGGATCGTGGCGGTCGACCCCAGCCTCATCCCGCTCGGCACGCGCATGTTCATCCCGGGCTACGGCCACGCCGTGGCCGGCGACACCGGCGGGTCGATCCGCGGCCACCGGATCGACCTGGGCTTCAACAGCAACGCCGAGGCGAACCAGTTCGGCCGCCGCCCGGTCCACGTCTACTTGCTGAAGTAGGTGGACGAGAGTCCACCGCTCCACCCGCGCGCGCTGCTCGCCGCGCGCGGGATCCGGCCCAAGAAGCGGCTCGGGCAGCACTTCCTGATGGACGGCGGGACGAGCGCGAAGATCGCCCGGCTCGCCGTCGACGCGCCCGGCGACCGGGTGCTCGAGATCGGGCCCGGGACCGGCGCCCTGACCGCCGCGCTGGTCAAGCAGGGCGCCGCGGTGACCGCCTTCGACATCGACCCCGACATGGTCGCGGTGCTGCGCTCGCGGCCCGACCTGGCCGGGGTGGACATCCGCCAGGCCGACGCGCTGGCGTTCGACTACGCCGGCTGGGCCGGCGACGGCGACTGGCGCGCCGCGGGCAACCTGCCCTACAACGTCGGGACCCCGACCCTGGTCATGCTGGCCGGCTTGGCGCGCCCGCCCGAGCGGATCGTGGCGATGATCCAGAAGGACGTCGCGGACCGGCTGCTGGCCAAACCGAGCACCGCCCAGTACGGCAGCCTGACCGTCGCGATCGGGCTGACGATGAAGGCCGAGCGCGCCCTGACCGTGCCGCCCGGCGCGTTCTATCCCCGGCCCGGGGTGGTCTCGACCGTGGTCGTGCTGCGCCGGCTGGAGCGGCCGGCGGCCGAGGTGCGCGACCGGGCCCGCTTCGAACAGGTCGTGCGCGGGGCGTTCGCGTACCGCCGCAAGACGCTCGCGAACTCCTTGATGCTCGCGCTCGGCCTGCCGCGCGAGCGCATCGCCCAGGCGATCGCCGCCCTCTCCTTGGACCCCGACGCCCGTGGTGAATCCCTCGACCTCCGTACGTTCGCCGCTCTCACCGCCGCCCTCGACGACTGACGGCTTCGCCTGGTGGCGCTCGCTGCTGTTCGCGCTGCTGCTGCTGGGCGGCTTCGCGGCCGGGCTGCTGCTGGCCGTCGGCGCGCTGCTGGCGACCCGCACGCCGTTCGCCAACCCGGCCCACCCGGTGCTGAACTGGGGCGTGATCGGCGGCCAGGTGCTGTCGTACGTGCCGGTGCTGGCGGTGCTCGCGCTGGGCTTGCCCTGGCTGGCCCGCCGGCCCTTGAGCGAGCTGGGGCTGCGCCCGCCCGGGGCGCGGGAGCTGAGCTGGGGGCTCGGCGGCGGGGCGCTGATGCTGGGCGTCACGCTGCTGGTCGCGGCGCTGCAGAGCGTGGTGCTGCACCTCAAGACCGAGCAGCTCCCGGTGCAGCTGCTGGCCGGCGCGCACGACCCGCTGCTGATCGCCGGCTTCGCCCTGCTGGCCTGCGCGCTCGCGCCGCTGATCGAGGAGTTCGTCTTCCGCGGGTTCATCTTCAACGCGCTCTCCCGCTACCTGCCGTTCTGGCCGGCCGCGGCGCTGAGCGGGGCGGCCTTCGGCCTGGCGCACTGGGACGCCGGCGCCTTCGCGCCGCTCTGCGCGGGCGGGATGGTGCTGGCCTGGGTCTACCGGCGCAGCGGCGCGCTGACCAGCGCGATGATCGCGCACGGCGCCTTCAACGCGGTGCAAGTGCTGCTCATCGTGTTCGCCCACCAGACCTGACCGGGACGCCGCCGCACAGCGCGGTGTCTCGCGGCCACGCGCCGATGCCGAGCGAGGCGAAAAACGCGCGCGCATCTCTATTGTAGGCGGGGCAGTAGCCGCTTTCGCGCGGATCGTAGCGCGCCAAGACGACGTGTGGGTTCGCCGCCGCGACGACGTACGCGCCCTCGTTCGGGCGGCGCACGGTGACGGTTCGCTCGCTCGTGCGCAGCGCGGCCGCGCGCGCGTACGCGGCGCGGTCGACGACGAACGGCCAGCGCCCGGGCTTGAGGACCGTGTCGTTGAGCGCCAGCGCGCACAGCGCGGCGCAGACGAGCATCGGCGCCGCCAGGCGCGGCTGCTTGGCCACGACGTACGCCGCGCCGAGCGCGGCCGCGGCGACGCATGACGCCGTCCAGTGCGTGCCGATGCGCGCGATCGGGTACGCCCACGGGCGGGCCAGCACCAGCTCGGCGACCAGCGGCGCGCCCAGCAGCAATCGCCAGCGCAGCAGCAGCGGGGCGAACGCGAACGGCAGCAGCAGCGCGCCGAAGAACGCCAGCTTGCCGAGCGGGTCGTCGACGTGCAGCGCGTACCCGGGCAGCGACGGGTGAACGGCCGCGACGCGCTCGGCGACGACGAACGCGGCGCCGTTGAGCAGCGCCAGCGCCGCGATGGCCAGGCCGATGCGGCGGTCCCACCACAGCGCGCACGCCAGGCCGAACCAGATCAGGAACAGCGCCTGGTCTTCTTTCAAGCCGAGCAGCAGCTGCGCGACGACCAGCGAGGCGGCGAACGCGCGCCGGCGCACCGCCAGCGCGCCCAGCCCGGCGAGCAGCGGCACGAACGCGTTCTCCAGGAAGTTGCCGTACGCGATCCCCTGCGCGCTGGGCGAGAGCAGGTACGCGATCCCGACCGCGCTCGCTCCGCGCCGGTCGGCTCCGCAGGCCCGCGCGAACGCGCACAGCGCGAGCGCCGCGCCGGCGATCGCGAGCACCTGCAGCACCAGCAGCGTCTGCGCGTACGGAAACGCCGCCAGCAGCGGCACCAGCGCGAGCAGCACCCACGAGTCGTGGACTTGCAAGTGCGGGCGGTACTCGGCCCCGTTCCACGACCCGCGCCCGTGCGCTTCGCCGGTGAGGAACTGCACGAACGTCCCGGTGTCCGCGCCGTAGCGCAGCGCGTACAGCTTGTTCAAGTCGAGCGCGACGTAGACCAGCGCGAACACGCCCGCGGCGACGACGACGCTGCGGGTCGGGCGGACGTTCGCCGCCGTCAGCGCGCCGCGCACGGCGTTCATCGTGTCGCGGCGGTTGAGCACTAGCCGCGCGCGGCCACGGTGTCCGCGACGAGCGCGCGCAGGCGCTCCACGAAGCGCTCGGGGCGAAACGCTTCGGCGTGCGCGCGCAGCGCGGGCGGCTCGTAGCGGGTGGGGTCGAAGGCGCGCAGCGCGTCGGCCAGCGATTGCGCCGTGGGCTCGCGGAAGAACGCGCCGGTGACGCCCTCGGCGATCGTCTCGAGCGCGCCGCCCGCGCCGTAGGCGATCGTCGGGCGGCCCGCCGCCGCGGCCTCGAGCGGCACCAGGCCGAAGTCTTCCTCGCCCGGCAGGAGCGCCGCGCGCGCGTCGCCCAGCAGCGCGTTGCGGGCCGCGTCGTCGACCGCGCCGTGGAAGGTCGTGTTCGTGCCGAGCGCGAGCGCTTTGAGGCGCCGCTCGTCGGGTCCCACGCCGACCACGTGCAGCGCGACGCCGGCCAGCGCGCAGGCCGCGATCGCGAGGTCGATCCGCTTGTACGGCAGCAGCCGCGACACGACCGCGTAGTAGTCGCCGTTCCCCGCCCCGGGCGTGAAGCGGTCGACGTCGACCGGGCAGGGCAGCACGTCGGCCTCGCGCCCGTACCAGCGCTTCACCCGCGCCGCGACGTTGCGCGAGTTGGCGACGAAGCGGGTCGGCCGCGCCGCGGCGCGCACGTCCCAGTTCGCCAGCGCGCGCACCAGCGGCCGGGCCAGCGCGCCCGGCCCGAAGCCGCCGACGTAGCGCGCCTCGTCGAACACGAAGCGCGAGACGGTGTTGATGTAGCAGACGTGGACCGCGTCCGGGCGCACGATCACGCCCTTCGCCCAGGCCGTCGTCGACGACACGATCACGTCGTACGGCGCGAGGTCGAAGGCCTCGAACGCGCGCGGGTAGAGCGGCGCGTAGGCGCGGAACAGCCGCTCGCGCAGCGGGAAGCGCTGCAGGAACGAGGTCCGCACCCGCTGCTTGGGAACCAGATCGCCCACCGCGCGCTCGTCGTAGAGCGCGGTGTAGACCGGCGCCTCGGGCCAGGCGCGCACGAAATGGGCGAACACACGCTCCGCCCCGCCGCGCTGGTTGAGGTAGTCGTGGACGAGCGCGGTCTTCAGCCGCCGCCCGCCCGCGGCAGCACCAGCGCCACGTCGAACTGCTGGAACCAGCGCTTGGCGACGCGCTGGACGTCGGCCGCCGTGACCGCGTCGACCGCGGCCGGGATCGTGTCGAGCGTGCTCGGGTCGAGCCCTTGCGCGACGGCGTTGCCGATCGCCCAGGCCCGGTCCTCGAGCGTGACCGACTCCAGCCGCCAGGCGCCGCGCGCGGTTTCCTTGTAGCGCGCCAGCACCGCCGGGGCGAGCGGCTTCGCAGCGGCGGCTTTGACCACCGCCGCGAGCGTGCCCAGGCCCGTGCTCGGGTCGATCTGAGCGCCGTTGATCCACAGCGCGAACTGGGCCGGCGCGACGTCGTAGCCGTAGATCGTCCCGATCCCGCGCCGCTGCGGCGAGAGGGTGGTCGCGCCGGGGCGCTCGAGCACTTCGCCCAGCAGGGACCGCACCACCAGCGCGGCGGCGAAGTCGCGCGAGCCCAGGGCCGGCGCGGCGAAGCCGAGCACGACGTAGGGCGAGCCGATGTCGCGCCGCGTCACCAGCCGGCGCGGCTCCTTGACGAACGGCCGGGTGCTCGGCACCGGCGCCGCGGGGGCGGTGCCGGCCGGCAGGGCCGCGACCAGCGCCCGCGCGGCGGCGTCGCTGGCGGGTCCGGTCCGGCCGACCTCGGCCAGGTAGGCGCTGCCGCGGACGTACCAGCGGTCGTGGAACGCCTGGACGTCGGCCGGGGCGAAGGCGGTCAGCGCGCCGGGGGTGCCCAGCGGCGGCTGGCCGGGACCGTCGCGGTAGAACGAGGCCCGCACCATGCCCAGGCCCGCCAGGACCGGGTTACGCTCGTCCTCGGCGATCCGCGCGCCCAGCGCGCCGCGCGCGGCGCTCAGGGTGGCCGGATCGGTCGCGGGGGCGCTCAGCGCGCGGGCGAGCAGCGGCGTCAGGCCGGCCAGCGCCTCGGGCGCGGCCTGGAGGTGGAACCGCACGTAGCGCGGCGCGACGGCGTACTCCAGCGAGCCGCCCCGGGCGGCGATCGCGTCGCTCAAGGCCACGCCGTCGACCGGGGTGCGCAGGACGGCCTCGGCGGTCAGGGCGGCCAGACCGTTCTGGGTCCCGCTCTGGCGGTCCAGGCCGGCCCGCACGAACAGCTGCACCCCGGCCAGCGGCGAGCCGGCGTCGGAGCGGACGTAGCCCGGCGCGCCGCCCAGGTCGACGGTGGCGACGGCCGGTAGCGCGCCCGTGGCGAGCGGAGCAGCGGCGGCCGGGCCGGCCAGGACCAGCAGCAGCGCGCCGGCTGCGGCGGCGCGGATCACGTGGCGGTCTTCTTTCCGCTCGCGGGCGGCGGCTGGGTGGTGAGGGTCACCGCGGCCGGGGCCGGCCCCAGATACCGGGCCACCGTCTGGGCGACGCCGGCCGGCGTCAGGGCGGCAGCCAGGCTGAAGTAGCGCCCGCCGCTCCCGCCCTCGGCGGGCGCGTAGACGGGGTCGCCCTCCACGCTGTACCAGCCGTAGGTGCCGGCCTGGTCGACGGGCGTCTCGATGCTGGCCAGGATGCGGTACGTGTAGGCGGCCCGGGCCTGCGCGAACGCGGCGGCGGCCATCGGCTTGGCGGCGTCGGCGATGGCCCGGGCCACCAGCGGCTGGACCGCCTGCGCGTCGTCGCCCGAGATGGTGACCAGGAAGACGCCCGGGTCGTGATAGGTGACGAATTTTCCGCTGACCGCGGCCTTGCGCGAGCCGACGGCTTTCGCCACCACCCCGCCCGGCGCGAACAGGGCGTCGGCGGTGAAGTCGAGCGCCGTCGCGGCGGCTTCGTCGGCGATCGGCGGGCCGATCCAGCCCAGCCCGACACCGGCCGCGTTGCCGTTGCGGGTCACGGGCGCGGGCGTGGGCTGGGCGATCTCGGCGGCCGGCGCCTCGGCGGCCGGCTGCGCGCCGGCCCGGCTGGCGACCGCGCCGAGCGCGGCCGCATCGACGTCGCCGGTCAGGACGAGGATCGCGTTGGCCGGCCGGAAGGCGCGCTCGGCGAACGCCCGCACCTGGGCCAGGCTCGCCGCCCGGTAGCCGTTCGGGGTCCCGATCAGCCCGTCGTGGAGCGGCCCGCTGGCGAACAGCGCGCTGCCCAGCAGGTCCTCGAGCGCCTGCTCGGGGTCGAACGAGCGGTAGACCGCGTCCTCGGCCAGGTCGCGCTGGGCCAGGCTCAGCCCGTCCTGGGCCACGACCGGCGCGAAGTAGCCGGTGGTCATGGCGCGGACGGTGTCGGCCGTCCGCTCGGGCGGGACCAGCGCGGTGATCGAAACGCTGTCGGGGTACACCGCGACGCTCACCCGGCCGCCGTAGCGCTCGATCTGGCGGCTCAGCGGCGTCCCGGTGATCGGCGTGGAGCCGGCCACCGTCGCAGCCGCCAGGCGGGCGATCCCGGGCTGGGGCTTGGGGCCGAAGCCCGAGGCCGGCGCGCGGTACCAGAGCGCGACCGCCGCCGCCGGCTGAGCCGGGTCCGGCCGGACCTGATAGGTCACCCCGCCGGGCAGCGTCCCGCTGGCTGGCGTGCCTTGCGCGCCGCCGGGGGCGGCGGCGGCACAGACGAGGAGGGCCGCGGAGACCGCGGCCCTCAGGAGGCTTCGAGCCGTCACGCGGGCTCGGGAGAGATGGTCGGCGGGAGCCGGCGCGGCCGCTCGGGCCGCAGTTCGGGTTCCGAGGGCACCAGGCCGATCGGCTCCTCGTGGCTCGCGACCGGGGCGTTGGGCTTCTCGGGCGGCCAGGGCTTGTCGCCCAGGATCGCCAGCACTTCCTCGGCCTCGACCGTCTCGTGCTCGAGCAGCGAGTTGGCCATCCGGTCGACCTTGTCCCAATTCGCTTCGAGGATCCGGCGCGCGTCGCCGTAGCAGTCGTCGATGATCTTGCGGACCTCGCCGTCGATCTTGCCCGCGATCTCCTCGGAGTAGTTGCGCTCGTCGCCGAAGTCGCGCCCCAGGAACACCTGGTGGCTGCCCTTGCCGTACTGGATCGGGCCGAGCGAGTCGGACATGCCGTACTGGGTCACCATCCGGCGCGCCAGCTCGGTCGCCTTCTCGAAGTCGTTGGACGCGCCGGTCGTGACGTCGCCGAACTTGATCTCTTCCGCGATCCGGCCCGCCAAGGCGCGCTTGATCGTGGAGAGGATCTCGTTCTTGGTCATCGAGTGGCGGTCTTCGTCGGGCAGCGACCAGGTGATGCCCAGCGCCATGCCGCGCGGGATGATCGTCACCTTGTGGACCGGGTCGGAGTTGGGCGTCATGCCCGCGACGACGGCGTGGCCGGACTCGTGGAAGGCGGTGTTCTCCTTCTCGCGCTGCGACATCACGACCGAGCGGCGCTCGGGGCCGACCATGACCCGGTCGATCGCCTCGTCGCAGTCGTTCATCTCGATGATCGACTTGTTGCGCCGGGCGGCCAGCAGGGCGGCCTCGTTGAGCAGATTCTCCAGGTCCGCGCCCGAGAAGCCGGGCGTGCGGCGGGCCAGCGTCTCGAGCGAGACGTCCTTCGCCAGCGGCTTGTTCTTGGAGTGGACGCCCAGGATCGCTTGGCGGCCGCGCACGTCGGCCCGGTCGACCACGATCTGGCGGTCGAAGCGGCCCGGCCGCAAGAGCGCCGGGTCGAGCACGTCGGGGCGGTTGGTGGCGGCGACCAAGATCACGCCCGTGTTCTGGTCGAACCCGTCCATCTCGACGAGCAGCTGGTTGAGGGTCTGCTCGCGCTCGTCGTGACCGCCGCCCAGGCCGGCGCCGCGCTGGCGCCCGACCGCGTCGATCTCGTCGATGAAGATGATGCAGGGCGCGGACTTCTTGGCCTGCTCGAACAGGTCGCGGACGCGCGAGGCGCCCACGCCGACGAACATCTCGACGAAGTCCGAGCCGGAGATCGAGAAGAACGGCGTGCCGGCCTCGCCGGCGATGGCCCGCGCGAGAAGCGTCTTGCCGGAGCCCGGCGGGCCCAGCAGCAGCACGCCCTTGGGAATGCGCGCGCCGAGCGCCTGGAACTTCTTGGGATACTTGAGGAACTCGACGACCTCGCCCAGCTCTTCCTTCGCTTCGTCGACGCCCGCGACGTCGGCGAAGGTGACTTTGGGCCGGTTCTCGCTGAGCAGCTTGGCGCGCGAGCGCCCGAACGAGAGCGCCTGGCTCCCGCCGCTCTGCGCCTGGCGCAGAATGAAGATCAGCAGCAGCGCCATGATGATGAACGGTACGAACTGGAAGATGTACCCGATCAGAGGCGTCGACTGCTGGCTGATGACGTTGAAGTCCACGTGATTGGACCGCAGGGTCGGGTAGAGGTCCCGATCGTCCGGCGCGGTCGTGGTGAACTTCTGCCCGTCGGTCGTATCTCCTGAGATCTCGTGGCCCGAGATCGTAACCTTCTTGATTTGGTGCGCTTGCACTTTGTCGTAGAAGGTCGAGTAGGAGAGGGGCTGATTGTTCGTCGGGCTGAGCACCAGCTTATCCACGATGAAGATCACCAGGATGAAGATGCCGAGGACGACGAGGATGGACTTGAGGTGCTTACCCATGCGTTGCGAGACCCTTTTACCGTTCCTTCAAGAGAACGTTTCTCGGTACGACACGTTTCGCGGCGATTTGGTGGCCCGGTGTCACGCGGGGAGAACCTCCGGCCGGAGTTTCGCGAGGTAGGGGAGAGTCCGATAGCGTTCCTGGTAGTCCAGACCGTACCCTACGACGAACTCGTCGGGGCAGGTCAATCCAATGTAATCCACCGTGACGTCGATCGCCCGGTGGTACGGCTTGTCGAGCAAGACCGCCGCGGCCAGCGAGGCCGGCTGGCGATTGCCCAGCATGGCGCGCAAGTAGTGCAGGGTGTGGCCGTTGTCGATGATGTCCTCGACGATGATGACGTGCTTGCCTTCGATCGCGTGGGTGGTGTCCTGCACCAGCCGGACCTCGCCGCTCGAGCGGTGCGCGTTGCCGTACGACGAGACGGCGATGAAATCGAGCTGCACGTCCGTAGGACCGCCCGGAGTCTCGGCCAGTGCCCGGGCCAGGTCGGCCGTGACGAACACCGCCCCCTTGAGCACGCCGACCAGGACGATCGAGCGCCCCGCGTAGTCCCGCGCGATCTCGGCCGCGATGCGCCGGTTGGCGTCCGCGATCTCTCCCGCGGTGATGAGGACTCGTTCGATTCCCAGCGGGAGCGTTTGCTGCATCGGAGCGGTCCTTCGCTTCGGGCGCGGGCTTTGCCCCGCCGCTAGTCCTCGCCGCGGGCGTCGAGCGCGGCTTCGAGCCGGGCGAACGAGACGTCGCGCAGGGCGCCGTTGGCCCGCAGCCGGGCCCGCAGGGCGCGGCGGCCGCGGGCCCGGGCGGTTCCGGCCAGGTCGTCGCGCACGATCTGGGCGCAGCGCGCCACTGCCCGGTCCAGCCCCGGGAACTCCGCCCGCAGCACCTCGAGTGAGACCCGCAGGGCGTTACGGCGGTAGCGCGGCTGGGCGTTGGTCGGGTCGAGCGCGTAGGGCAGTCCGCTGCGCCGCAGTTCGGTCGCCAGCCTCGGCGTGAGTCACCCGCAGCAGCGGCCGGACCAGTTCGATGCCCGGCGCGAGCGGCCGGCGGACCGACATGCCGGCCAGCCCGTCCAACCCGGCGCCGCGGAAGAGCGCGAGCAGGACCGTCTCGGTCTGGTCCTCCGCGGTGTGCGCGGTCGCGACGACGGCCGCGCCGAGCTCGCTCGCCAGCTCGGCCAGCGCGGCGTAGCGCGCCTCGCGCAAGCTCGCTTCGTCGTCACGCCCGGGGGACGGCCGGGCGACCCGGACCGCGCGGCCGAGCCGGGCGGCGACCGAGAGCACGACGCACTCGTCCTGTGCGGCGCTGGGGCGGGTGCCGTGGTTGACGTGGGCCAGCACCAGCTCGACGTGGGCCGGGCGGGCCAGCCGGTCGAGCAGGGCGGCGAGGGCGACCGAGTCGGGGCCGCCCGAGCAGGCCAGCAGCAGCCGCCCGCCGGGAGGCGGTAGGGTCAGCCGCACGAGGCGGTCGAGGGCTCGTTCCGGACGGGCGCCGCGCATGCTGCCCGCAGGCTTCGCGCCGCAAAACGGAAGCCCGCTGCTCGGTAGGCAGCGGGCTTCGCGGGACGGTCAGGCTGGCGCGAGCGTCAGCGGCGCTTGCGCGAGTCGATCGAGAACGCCGCCTGGGTGACGCTCACGTAGATCGGCGCTGGCGTCGAGCCCGGGACGGTGCTGGTGACCATCAGCTCGCAGACGCCGACGGCCTGCGCGGCGACCGTGAAGACCGTGCCCAGCGCGGGAGCGGCGGGCGTGATGGTCGCGATGCCGCTGCAGGGTCCGGGATCCACGCTGAACCCGCTGGTGTTGCCGGTTTGCACCGGGGTGAACGAGCGCGGCGTGTTGGCCGAGGCGAGGCCGACGAAAAACACCGTCGGCTGGTTGTAGTTCGGATCGCTCGGCGAGCTGGTGTCGGTCGCGACGTCTCCCGTGAAGCTGATCGCGCCGGGGGCCGGGGTGGGAGTCGAGGTCGGCGTCGGCATCGGAGTCGGGGTCGCGGTCGGCGTGGCGGTCGGAGTCGGGGTCGCAGTCGGCGTGGCGGTCGGAGTCGGGGTGGCAGTCGGCGTCGCGGTCGCTGTCGGGGTCGCGGTCGGCGTCGGGGTTGCGGTCGGCGTCGGGCCGGCGGTCGGGGTCGCGGTCGGCGTCGGGCCGGCGGTCGGGGTCGCGGTCGGCGTCGGCACGGGGCTCGCGCTGCCGGTCGGGGCCGCGGTGGGCGCCGGGCTCGGGGTCGGGCTGGGAGTGGGCGACGAGCCGTCCGTCGCCGGCACGGAGGTGCTGCCGCCGCCGCCCGGCGGCAGCGAACCGCCGCCCGAGCTGATCGTGAAGCTGCCGTTGGGCTGGCCGTCGTAGTTGATGGTGACGACGTCGTTGGGGCCGTTGACCTGCACCGTCAGGCCGGTCTGGCCGTTTGCCGTGAGCGAGGTGTGGCCCGACGTGTCGCCGTCGGTCACGGTGAAGGGCTTGGAGAACGGCGCCGGGCCGGTGATCTTCGCCCCGCTGGCGTCGAAGGCGTTGACCGTCAGCGGGCCACTGAACGCGGTGCCGGCGTGGAACGTCGGCGCGATGATCTGGACGCCGGCCACGATGCCGTCGAGCTGCGCTTGCAGGTTGGGGCTCGAGCCGGGCGCGATCGTGTACGTCTGGGTGAGGGTCGCGAGCTGGTTGGGCGGGCTGGCGCTGTCGAGCAGCGTGAAGGTGTAGCTCACCTGGCCGGCTGGGGCCGGGATCGTGACGGTGCACGTCTCGCCCGCGGCCGAGGTCGTGCAGTTACCGCCGGGCGCGCTCGAGAGCGCGACCGTGGTGGTGCGCGGAACGCCCGCCGGAAGTGTCGTGTTGCCGTCGATCGAGTTGATCGTCACCTGGACCGCGGCCGAGTTCGGCGAGACGTAGCGCGGCGCGCGCGCGCCCGAAGCCGGCGCGACGGCGGGCGGGGTCGTGAGGGTCAGCGTCGCCTTACCGGCCTCGTGCGGGGCCGTGACGGTGGCGGTCGGGAGCGGAACCGGCACCTGAGGCGCGGAGCTGCCGCCGCCTCCGCCGCAGCCGGTCAGAACGAGCAGGGCCGCGACGGCCAGCGCGCGCGTGTTCATGGATCGGTTCGCCTCCCTGGAGTGCTCGAGCTGCTCCCGCCGGCCGGTCGCGGCTCATCTTTTTCTTATCGTGCGCCGCTACCGCGGAGCGCAGGGTTGCGCCCGCCGAAACCGTGGTCTCGGCGGGCGCTCCTGATCGACCGAGCGGGACTAGACGCCGCGCTTGCGGCCGTTCACGCTGAAGTTCGAGGTCGTGACCGAGATCCAGAGGATCTTGGACTGGCCGACGCCGTCGGACACCGTGAGCTTGCAGATGCCCGGGTTCTGCGAGGTCACCGTGAAGCTGGTTCCGGTGCTCGGGGTGATGGTGGCGACGGCGCTCGCGCCGCTGCCGCAGCTCGCCGCTTCGAACGCGGTCGAGAAGCTCTGGCTGTACGGCGCGTTGCTCCAGCCGAGCTCGGCGGCGTTGAAGCCCGCCGAGTTGCCGGTGGCGGCGAAGAACAGCGTGAGCTGGTTGTAGTTCGGGTCGCCCGCCTGGCCGCCGTGCGCGGTGTCGTCGAGCGTCGTGACGTCGAAGGTGATCGGCAGGTCGGTGATGCTCGAGTTCGCGGTCGCGGTGGTCAGGCCGGTGCTGCTCGCGGTGACCGTGAAGCTGTCGACCGGCGGCGGGCCGCCCGAACCGGCGACTGCGCGGCCGGTGTAGACGAGGTTCACCGTGTCGGCGCCGTGGCTGAGCGTGCAGGTGTTGCCCGCGCAGGTCGTCGCGCTGCCGCCGCCGGTGCCGGCGACGAGCGAGGTCTGGCCGCTGGTGTCGTTGTTGGTCACCGTGACGGTCGCGCCGCCGTTGAACGGGGCGGTGCCGACGATGCGCGCGCCCGAGGGATCCTCGACCGCGACGATGTCGGTGTCCGTAGCCGGGGTGTTGGCGGTGAAGGCCGTGACGTTCTGCGTCACCAGCGTGGTCGCCACGCCGGAGAGCGTCACGCTAAAGTTGTTCAGGATGCCCTGGACCACGGTCTCGTTGACCGTCGCGGTGGCCAGCGCGGTGCCGCTGCCGTCCGTGCTCGCGTACACGCCGAAGGTGTAGTTCGTGACGCCGGGCGGGGCTGGAACGTTGACGACCGTGCAGGTCTCGGTGCCGCCCGAGACGGTACAGTTCGGGCTGCCGCCGGTCGTCGTCAGCGGGGCGGTGTACGGGTTCGGCGTCACCCAGCTCGGGATGGTGGTGTTGCCGCCGTCGATCGAGTTGACGGTGATCTTGATCGAGTTGGAGTTGGGCGATACGTACTGCGGGCTGCGCGCTGAGGACGCGGTACCCGGGTTGACCGGGAACGTGATCTTCAGCGTGGCCTGCTGCAGCGTGGGATGGCCCGGCACCGGTGGTGTCGTGATAGGAGAGACGCCGCCGCCTCCGCCGCCGCAGCCGGCGAGGAGGAAGAGCGCCGCGACTGCGAGCGCGCGAGAGTTCATGGCAGAAAACGCCTCCGAGAGAACACGATAAGCCCGGAGCCGCTTAGCACGACGCCGGTTGATGGACCCGATGCGGTAATACTTCACGCGGGTACGACCGAGCGCCTCGCGACCGGTCGATCATTGCAGAATCTTAGCCGACAGCCGGGCCGCTCGAAGGGACCAACGGCACTTCGGTCCCTCGCTCGTCCGTGCGGGATCAGCCTACCACGGCCGGGACCGAGGTCCCTCCGCGGCGGGCTTCAGCGGCCGACCTCGCGCGCCAGCTCGCGCGCCATGTCGCGGCTCTGGATGTCGCGCCGCTTGTCCCACATTTTCTTGCCCTTGACCAGGGCCAGCTCGAGCTTGACCCGGCCGTTCTTGAAATACAGCCGCCAGGGCACCAGGGTCAGGCCCTTCTCGGCCGCGCGCCGGGAGAGGCGGTCGATCTGCTCGCGCCGCAGGAGCAGCTTGCGCGGCCGGTTCGGCTCGTGGTTGAAGTGCGAGGCCTCCTTGTAGGGCGGGATGTGGAGGTTCATCAGCCACATCTCGCCGTCGCGCAGGCGCGCGAAGCCCTCGTTGATCGAGACGTTGCCGTGGCGGATCGACTTGATCTCGCTCCCCTGGAGCGCGATGCCGACCTCGAGCGACTCCAGCTTCTCGTACTCGAAGCGAGCCCGCCGGTTGTCGAGCGAGACCTCGGGCGCCGGCTCGTGGACCTTGGCGGCCGCGCGGACCTGCTTCATGCGCGCCATCAGCGCGCGCCCCCGGGGATCACGTCGGGGCTGCCCAGGCGCGCTTCGCCCAGCGGCCCGGCCGAGACGAACGAGCCTTCGCCCTCGGCCAGCACCGTGCCGTCGGGCAGCGCGACGCTGCCCGCCAGCGCGATCACCTTGGCCCGCTGCCAGCGCACCGTGCCGGTGACGACCAGCGCGGTGCCCAGCGGCACGGGCGCGCAGAAGCGCAGCTCCATCGCGGCGGTCATGCCGCGCTCGCCGACCAGGCCGCAGGCGTGCGCCATGGCCTCGTCGAGCAGCATCATCACGATCCCGCCGTGGGCCACCCCGCGCCAGCCCTGGAAGCGCGGCGGGAGGGTGATCTCGGCCCGCACCCGATCGGTGCCGGCGGGGGCGAAGCGCAGGTGCAGCCCGTCGGCGGCGAACGGCCCGCAGGCGAAGCAGCGGCCGTCGTCGACCGGAAGCTCGGCGCTCACCGCTTGGGCACCGGGGAGAGCGACGGTGCCGGCGAGGGCGACGCGCCCGGCTTCCCGTAGGCGCCGTCGTCGAGCTTGCGCAGCAGCGTGTTGGCGTAGGCCACGTCGGTGCCGGCGGTGATCGAGGCTTTGAGCACCCGGCGCGCGTCGTCGAGCTTCTTCTGCTGGAGGTAGATCTGGGCCAGCAGGGTGTAGCCGTGCTGGCCGGCCTCGCCGACGTGGCCGACGTCCGCCTGCAGACCGCGGGTGGCGTAGCCGATCGCGGCGTCGGGCTGGCCCAGGTCCTGCAGCAGCGAGGCCAGGTGGAAGTCGATGTCGGCGTAGTCGGGGACGAGGTTGGGGATCTCGATGATCGTGGTCAGCGCGCGCTGCGGGTCCTTGAGGTCGACCTGGTAGATGCGCGAGAGGTACTCGCGCGCCAGGACGTTGTGCGGGTCGGTCTCGAGCGCGGCGGTGAACTCGGTCTTGGCCCGGTTGGCGCTGCGCTCGCTCTCGCGCATGATGCCCAGGCCCGTGTGGGCGGACTGAGAGGTGGGCTCGAGCTGGACGGCCGCGTTGAGCTCCTCGCGCGCGTCGACGTCCCGGTTGCGCCCGGTCTGGCTGGAGAACAGGTACGAGAAGCCCAGCCGCACGTGGGCCAGCACGCTCTTGGGGCTCTTCGCCAGGGCCTCTTCCTCGCCGTCGACGAGCTTGTCCAGCTCGCCCGGGGTCTGGGCCGCGACGGCGTTGCGGAACGAGAGCGCCAGGGTGTTGTCGGGCACGACCGCCAGGGCCGCCTCGAAGCCCCGGGCCGCGCCGGCGAAGTCGCGCTGGTAGAAGGCCCGCAAGCCCTGGCCCAGCGGCACGGTGAAGGCTGCGTTCGCGTAGTCGTTGCGGGGCGCGGCGGGACGCGGCGACGCGGCCAGGAGCGGCGCCAGCGCGAGCAGCGCGCACAGAGCCGCGGCGGTCGGGGAAGGGCGGAACACGGGCGGACCTTTCCGGCCCGCCGCGATGACTTCCGCTTGCCCGTCAGCGCCCGACGGTCAGCCGCCGGGCCAGCGCGTCGGGCAGGTGGACGTGGTGGATCTTCTCCTGGACCAGCCCGATCGGGTACGCGAAGCGCTCGACGGTGACCGTGCGCGCGGTCGAGTCGTAGAAGCCGAACGAGGCCTGCGGGTTGAGGTCGCGCGGCTGGCCGATGCTGCCCACGTTGACCAGGTAGCGCACCCCGTCCTCGAGCGCGACCTCGCCGCCCCGCTGCAGGTGGCGGTGCTCGATCGTCCCGTCGGGGCGCAGCGCGTAGACTTCGGCGATGTGGGTGTGGCCGATGAAGATCAGCGGCGCGTCGGTCGCCGCGAAGGCCCGCCCGGCCGCCGCCTTGTCCAGGATGTACTCGAAGTAGTTCACCGGCGCGCCGTGCACGAGCAAGAAGTCCGGCATGCGGAACTCGTAGCCCAGGCCGTCGAGCCAGGCCTTGTTCTCGGCGCTCAGCACGCCTTGGGTCCACTTCATCGCGGCCTTGGCGGCCGGGTTGAAGTAGGCCAGGCCGAAGTCGTCGATCGCCGCCACGTCGTGGTTGCCCAGCACCGTCGCGGTGGCCCGGGCGCGGATCCGCTCGACGCACTCGTTGGGCTGCGGGCCGTAGCCGACGATGTCGCCCAGGCACAGCAGCGCGTCGTCGTCGCGGAGCGACGCGAAGGCAATCTCGAGCGAGTCGAGGTTGCCGTGCACGTCCGAGACGATCGCGTATCTCAAGGCAACGGCTCCGGCGTCACGCGGTCGAGTTCGCCCGCACGCGCGCCAGCGCCTCGGCGAAGGCTTCGGCGAACGCGGCGCGCTCGGCGGCGGTGCCGACCGTGACCCGGATGTAGCCGTCGATCGGCGGGGCCCAGGGCTTGCGCACGAAGACTCCGCCCTGCAGCAGCTCGGCGACCATCGCCTCGGCCTGGGCCTTGGTGCCGATCCCGATGGGGACGAAGTTCGTCCGGGTGTCGAGCGAGGGCAGCCCGTGGCGCTCGGCGAGGGCGCGGTACTCGGCCCGTCCGGCCTCGACCTGGGCCACCACGCCGCGCAGGAAGGCCTGATCCTCGAGCGCCGCGAGCGCGCCGATCTGGGCCGTGCGGTTGACCCCGAAGTGCAGCCGCACTTTCTGGAAGGTCGCGATCGTCTCGGCCGAGGCGAGCGCGTAGCCGATCCGCGCGCCGGCCAAGCCGTACGCCTTGGAAAAGGTGCGGGTGCGGATCGTGCGCGGGTCGATCGCGTCGGGCGGGAGCTGCTCGGGCGGCACGAAGTCCGCGTACGCTTCGTCGAGGAAGAGCAGCGTGTCGTCGGGCAGCTCGGCGCGCAGCCGGGCCAGCACGTCGCGCGCCGACGAACGCGCCCGACGGGTTGTCGGGATTCGCGATGTAGATGAGCTTCGCGCCCGAGCGGCGCACCGCGGCGACCAGCCCGTCGGGATCGATCGCGCCGCCCGGCCCGGCGTCGGCGAACTCCGGCCGCGCGCCGTAGGCGTTGAGGTGGTAGAACAGGGTCGGATAGGTGCCGCGGGTCGCGACGACGGGGTCGCCGGGCGCGCAGAACGCGCGCACGATCAAGCCCATCAGGGCGTCGATCCCGCTCGCGACGACGATCTCCTCGATCCGGCAGTGGTGCCGCTGCGCCAGCGCGGCGCGCAGCTCGAGCGATTCGGGATCGCCGTACCAGGACGTCAGCGCGACGGCCTCGCGCATCGCCGCGATGGCGTGCGGCGAGGGCCCGAAGGTGCTCTCGTTCGCGCCCAGCCGCAGCAGCGACGTGCGCCCGACGCGGCGCGCCAGCTCTTCGGGCGCGACGAACGGCGTCGTCGGCGGAATCGCCGCGACGTGCGCCGCCGGCTGCGGGAACTGGGGCTGCATCACCTCTTGCAAGCTCATGGACGTTCGACCCGGATGTGGTCGACGACGTTGCGAACGCCCCCGGTGCCGCGGGCGGTGTTGACCGCCGTCGCTTTGGTCTTGGCATCGGGAGCAGCGCCGTCGAGCGTCACGGTCCCTCCGGCGACATGTACGCGCACGCCGGTCAGCCCGACCTGCGCGGCCAGCGCCGTCGTGATCCGAGTCGCCAAGGCGAAATCGGACAACTGCTCGCGCGGGCGCGGGCCGCGCGGGTCGACCCGCACGTCGGCGACGACCTGCTTGACGCCGTTGACCTTGCGCGCCGCGGCGGTGTCCTTGGCCAGCGCGGCGCCGTCGCGCACCGTGCCGCGCAAGTGGACGATCCCGTCGCGCACGGCGACGCCCAGGCTGGTCGCCGAGTCGGGGTCGATCGCGGTGAGCTGGGCCTTGACCGCGGTCAGGATCAGCCCGTCGCGCAGCACCTCGGTCGCCGCCCGGCTCCCGAACGGCTGCGGCACCCGCACCGTCGTGGTGGTGGCGTTCGTCCCGCAGCCGGCGAGCAGCATGACGGCGAGGGCCGGCGCGGCGAACGCGCGCTTCACCCGACCGCTCCGTAGCGGATCAGCGCGACCGGTTCGCCGGCTTCGATGCGCGGGCGCTCGGGGCCGACCACGACGTAGCCGTCGGCGCGGGCGAGCAGGCTGGTGTGCGAGGAGCGCAGGGCCAGCGGGCGCGCGCCGCCGGGGCCGAGCACGGCCGGGACGTACCACGTCCAGCCCGCCCGGCCGGGGAACGGCTCCGCGGCGACCGTCGCGACGCTCGCCCGGCGCGCCTCGCGCGCGCCCGTCAGGGCCCGGATCACGTCGCTCGCGATCGCGTCGAGGATGGTCAGCGCGCTGGTCGGGTTGCCGGGCAGGCCGATCACCGGCTTGGCGCCGATGGCGGCCAGCACGGTGGGCTTGCCGGGCTTGACCCGCAGGCCGTGGACGACCACCCCGGGCGCACCCAGGCCGTCGATCGCGGCCGGCACGTGGTCGCGCGCGCCGACCGACGAGCCGCCGGTCAGCACGACCGCGTCGGCGACCTCCAGCCCGGCCGCGATCCGGGCGGCGATCTCGGCGACCTCGTCGCGGGCCCGCTCGAGGTGCACGACCTCGCAGCCCAGCCCGATCAGGCCGCCCGCGACGGCCCAGCGGTTCGAATCGCGGACCTGCCCCGTCCCCGGGCGCAGCCCCGCGTCGACCAGCTCGTCGCCGGTCGAGACCACCGCCACGCGCGGCCGCAGATAGACCTCGACCTCGGCCTGGCCGAGGGTCGCCAGCACCGACAGCTCGCCCGCGCCGATCCGCCGCCCGGCAGGCAGCACCAGGTCGCCCGGCGCCATGTCCTCGCCGCGCGGGGTGAAGTACTCGCCCGCTCGGGGCGCCTCGTGGGGAATCATCGTCTCGCCGGCCCCGGCCTGGCCCGAGCTCTCGCTCAAGTCGGCGTCCTCGACCGGGACGACCGCATCCGCGCCGGCCGGCAGCACGCCGCCGGTCGGGATGCGCATCGCCTCGCCCGGCGCTAGCGGTGCGGGCGGGGCGGCGCCCATCCGGACGGTGCCGACGATCCGGCGCGGCGCGGTGCCGTCGGCGGAGCGGACGGCGAAGCCGTCCATGGTCGAGCGGTGGTCGGCCGGGTAGGCCGCGTCGGCCACGGCGTCGCCGGCCAGCACCCGGCCGAGCGCCGCGGCGAGCGGCACCCGCTCGACCCCGCGCGGCGCGGCCCGACCGCGGCCAGGTAGGCCGCGACGGCTTCGGCCGGCCCCCGCAGGCGCTCGGCGTCGAACGTTTCACCCGGCTGGAGTGCGCGCATCATCACCCGCTTCGACACGGGCCGCGGCCGGGCCGTCGCAGCACGGCGCTTCGGCGCGGATTCTCATGCGGGTAGGAGGCGGTCCGAGGCTCGCGTAACGGCGGCAGGTCGTGCTGAGTATCGAACTGCTGCGCCGCGAGCCCGATCACGTCCGCGTCGCGGCCCGCCGGCGGGGCGGCGGGGCCGAGTTCGTCGACCGCATTCTGGGGCTGGACCGCGAGCGCCGCGCCGCGCTGACCGCGGTCGAGGCGCTCAAGGCCGAGAAGAACGCGCTGAGCGCCGGGATCGCCAAGGCCGCCGACAAGAAGGCGGCCGCCGCCGAGCTGCGCCCGCGGATCGCCGCGCTGGACGCGCGCATCAAGGCCGAGGGCGAACGCCTGCCCGAGCTCGACGGCGAGATCGAATCCGAGCTGGCCCAGATTCCCAACCTGCTCGACGGCTCGGTGCCCGACGGCAGCGACGAGCACGCCAACCGGCTCGTGCGGACCTGGGGCGAACCGCCGCAAGCTCGAGTTCGCCCCCAAGCCGCACTGGGAGGTCGGCGAGGCGCTCGGCATCCTCGACTTCGAACGCGCCGCGAAACTCTCGGGCGCGCGCTTCTCCATCTTGCGCGGGGCCGGCGCGCGGCTCTCGCGCGCGCTGGTGAGCTTCTTCCTGGACCGGGCGGCGCGCAACGGCTACACCGAGATCGTGCCGCCCGTATCTGGTCACGCGCGACACGATGTGGTCGACCGGCCAGCTCACCAAGTTCTCGGACCAGATGTACACCGTCGAAGGCGACGCGCCGGGCGACGAGCTCTTCCTGATCCCGACCGCCGAGGTGCCGCTGACCGCGCTGCACCGCAACGAGCTGCTCGACGGCGACGTGCTGCCGCTGCGGTATACGGCCTACACGCCGTGCTTCCGCAAGGAAGCCGGCGCGGCCGGCAAGGACACGCGCGGCCTGATGCGCCAGCACCAGTTCGAGAAAGTCGAGCTGGTCTGGCTGACCGCGCCCGAGCGCTCGTTCGACGCGCTCGAGACGCTCACGAGCAACGCCGCTGGATTACTGGAAGAGCTCGGTTTGGCGCACCGCGTGATGCTGCTGTGCGCGGGCGACACCGGCTTCAACGCCGCGAAGACGTACGACATCGAGGTCTGGCTGCCGGGCGCCGGCGCGCTACCGCGAGATCAGCTCGTGCTCGAACTGCACCGACTTCCAGGCCCGCCGCAGCAGCATCCGCTTCCGCCGCGAGGCCGGCGCGAAGCCGGAGCTCGTGCACACCCTCAACGGCTCGGGACTCGCGGTCGGCCGCACGCTGCTCGCGGTCCTGGAGAACTACCAGCGCGCCGACGGCGGCGTGACGATTCCCGACGCGCTGCGGCCGTTCACCGGCTTCGCCTCGATCGAGCCCGGCGGCTCGACGAAGTAACGTGAGCGACGAGGGCGTCGCTGGAGTGAATCCGGACGTAGCGCGCGCGCCGGCGGCGAAGATACCGTCGTGCGCGTGGTCCAAGTCCTGCGCGCGGGCGGGGTGATCGCGCTGCCGACCGAGACGGTGTACGGGCTCGCGGCCGACGTGGCGAACGCCGCGGCGATCGCGCGCGTGTACGCGATCAAAGGCAGGCCGGCGGGGCACCCGCTGATCGTGCACGCGCACGACGTCGACGCGCTGGAAGAATACGTCGCCGAGATCACGCCGGAGCTGCGCGCGCTCGCGGCACGCTTCTGGCCCGGTCCGCTGACCGCGATCGTCGCGCGCGGGCCGCGCACGCCGCGCTCCGTCACCGGCGGCCAGGACACGGTCGCCGTGCGGGTGCCCGACCACCCGCTGGCGCTGGCGATCCTGCGCGGGTTCGGCGGCGCGCTGGCGGCGCCGTCGGCCAACCGCTTCGGCCGCATCTCGCCGACCAGCGCCGAGCACGTGCGGGCCGACCTGGGCGACGCGGTCGACTTCGTGGTCGACGGCGGCCCCGCGCGAGTCGGGGTCGAGTCGACCATCGTCGACCTCACCGGCAGCGTGCCCGCGGTCCTGCGCGCGGGCGCGATCACGGCCTCGCAGCTCGGGGCGGCGCTCGGCCGCCCGGTGGTCACGCGTGTCGGCGGGGAGAGCGGCGGCGTGCGCGCGCCGGGCACGCTGGCCTCGCACTACGCGCCGCGCGCGCGCGTCGTTCTGGTCGGCGAGGACGCGCGCGACGCCGCGGCGCAGCGGCGCGCTGCCGACGGCGAGCGCGTCGCGCTCTTGACGCTGCCCGATGACGCCGCCGCCGCGGCCCGTTCGCTGTACGCGACGCTGCGCGCGCTCGACGCCGAGGGCTACGACACCATCGTGGCGACGCTGCCGCCGGACGACGAGGCGCACGCAGCCGTCCGCGACCGGCTCACCCGCGCCGCGGCGCCGCGCTAGCTAGACGTCCTCGACGCCGAACGCTTTGCGCAGCTCGTGCTTGGCCTCTTCGAGCGTCTGCTTGCGCCGCTTGGGCAGATTCTTGCCGGCCCGGTTCATGAAGAACGTCAGCATCGACATCGCCGAGCGATAGGGCGACGACTTGCGCCGGTGCGACTTCTCGGCATCGCGCTTGAGCTCGCGCGCGATCGCCTTGGGGTCGTCCTGGGCGAACGTGCCGCTCTTGATGTCGAGCGCGTCGCTGGTTTCGGTGACGTGCTTGGACCACCGCCGCTTCGTTGGAGGCATGCCATCCTGGTACCCAGCGAGCGGCGCGGTCACCTCAGGCGACGGCTTCGCCCTCGCCGTGGAGCGGCTCGCGCTCCAGCTCCTCCAGCGTGGGGGCGGTCATCGGCGCGGCGAGCGCGGCCGACAGCGTGCCTTCGTCGGGCAAGGGCAGGTCCTCGCCGAGCGGGCGCTGGAGCGCGACGGTCAGCACCCCGTCGCGCAGGCAGGCGACGCCGCGAATCTCCCACCCTTGCGCGCCCATCAGAGCGAGCGTCGGGTCGACGTCGCCGCTGGCCGCCGTCGGCTCGGGAATCGTGTGGAAGGCGAATTCGAAGCGGCCCCTCATAGGGCCGCTCCTACCCCCGCAGGAGCGCGGTCTTACGGGCCAATCGCAGGACCGACTCGTCGGCGCCGTACTCCGCGAGCGCGTCCAGCGGCACCCAGGCGAGTTCCTTCGACTCCGCGCTGACCACGAGCGGCTCGGCGGGATCGGCCTCGAAGGCGAAGCGGACGTCGAAGTGCTCGTGCGCCGGTTCGCCCGGCCGCGCCGGGATCGGGTGCACGTCGAGATCGTAGATGCCGTCGCGCGCGAAGCGCAGCGAGGTCAAGCCCGACTCTTCGCGCGCCTCGCGCAGCGCCGCCGCGCGCACGTCGGGATCGCCGTCGGCATGGCCGCCGAGCTGCAGCCACTTGCCCAGCTTGCGGTGGTGCGTCAGCAGCGCGCGCTCGCGCGCCGGGTCGACGATCCAGGCCGACGCGGTGACGTGCCCGACGAGCAGCGAGCGCGCGAACGCGTCGGCGTGCCCGGCGACGAACGCCGCGAGCCGGTCGCGCATGGCGCGCTCGCGCGCATCCGCCGGCTCGTACGCGCGCAGCTCGGCGAGCAGCGTCTCACGCGTCGGCGGGCGCAGCGTCACCCCGTGAGCGGTTTCGCATCGTCGCGCAGCCGGTAGGCGGACCAGAAGACGTCGTCGCCCGGATACGGGATCTCCGCGCCGCGCGGTATGACGCGGGCGAGCGGGCCGAGCAGCGGGTGCGCGCCGAGCAGCGCGCGGACGTGCTCCGTGCCGATCGTCTTGCGGGGGCGGCCGCGCGCGACGCGCTCGAACCCCAGCGGCGCCAGCAGCGCGTCGAGCGAGCGGCGCGAGAACCAGTGCAGGACGCTAGGCGGGTTGATCTCGTGCCAGCGCCGCCCGAGCAGCCGCGCCACGACGCTCTCGCGGTCCCAGGTTTCGATGACCCACACGCCGCCCGGCGCGGTGCGGTCGCGCAAGGCGGTCAGCGTCTCGACCGGGTGCGGAAAGTGCGCGATCACCTGCACCAGCAGCACGGCGTCGAACGCGCCTTCGAGCGCAACGCTCTCGACCGTGCCCGCTCGCACGTCGACGCCGCGGCGAGCGCGCAGCTTGCGCCATCGCCGCGTTCAGCTCGATGCCGGCGCCGGTCCAGTTCGCGTCCGCGGTGAACCCTTCGAGCACGTAACCGGCCGCCGCGCCGACGTCGAGGACGCGCCCGCCCGTTCGCCAGCGCTCGACGATCCGCCGGTACGCCGCCCCGCGCGCCGCCAGCGCACGCGCCTCGGCGTGGTAATCGCCGTACTCGCGGGTGAAATAGTCGTCCGCGTAGATCGCCTCCAGCGCGCCGTCGTCCGGCAACATGCCCGCGAAGCGATGCCCGCAACTCGTGCAGCGCCGCAAAGGCACGCCGTTCTTGCTACCGGTCTGAGCCGACGAAGAGCCGCAGAGCGGGCACGACGCTCGCTCCGTAGGGAATCGCTGCCGTCATTCCGTTCCGTGCCGGGTCGCGTCCAACGCCCTTTGATGTCTTTTGGAAGTTACGCTGGTAGAACGGCACCTCCGCTTCCAACAGGCTCTCCATCGCCGCCACGTCCGGACCACCGAGAATGTCGTCCCAGACGATCCCATAGTCTATCGTGCCGTAGGCATGTCGAAAGATATTGCCGGCGGCGCCGAAGCGCGCGAAGTCGACCGCAGGGTGCCTCTTGCGAAGTCTCTGCGCCGTTCTGGTGCTTGGTGAACCAGTAGGCCGCTTCACAGGCCTCCTCGAGCGCCCGCACGACGGCATACTCGCGCATCGTGTCGCGCAGGAACTCTTCGCGGCTCACCCCTTCGATGAATTGCCGGATGAGCTTGAAGCGCTCGGCGATGTCGGTGAGTCGCTGCTTCGCGCTGCTGCCGTCGTATCGGCTAGAAGACACGGACACGTTCGCGCTGGATCGCGCTGCCGGGCGACACGCCGGATGCCTGGAACGAGGTTGACTTCGACCTGGAGTTCGGCTCGGAGAACGTTCGCCATCTCAGCCAAGTCGAAATAACCGTGGCCTGGCTGCAAATCCACGATCACGTCGACATCGCTGCCTTCGTGCTGCTCCCCGCGCGCGCACGAGCCAAAGATCCCGACGCTCTCGGCACCCAGGCGCACGAGCTCCGTCCGGTGCGCGCGAATACGGCGTTGGAGTTCGTCCAGCGACGGCGGAAGGTGCGGAGAGGTGTGCATCTTGAAGACGACTCCGGGGCGAGACGGATACGTTTGAGGTGTCGTGGAGGAGAGAGTGGGATTCGAACCCACGAGCCCCGCGAAGGGCCTGCGGTTTTCAAGACCGCTGCATTCAACCGCTCTGCCATCTCTCCGTACGGCACCTTGTCCGGTGATGCTGTATGGCCCTCTTGGAACACTCGACTACTGAGCTATTAGGCTACTAGCCTCCTGGGACGACCTCCCGTTTTATCATGCAGTTCCATCGGTCCAAGCATTGCTGGCAGACCAATTGGGCTTGCCTATACACAGCACTTCCAATCGCCTCTATCGGGTCGAAATCGTCGCGACCGCATAGCGGAGATCAATCATGCGTCTCGATCCCCCAACATGAAAATTTGATAACAGCCTTAGGCGACCTCGTTCCTATGGCGTGAATAGCCATGGAGCCGCAGCCAGCGCTAATGTATTACCCTTGAAAACGCTGCCGGACACCCATGCAAAGGAAACTCCGCGCTTTGTTTGAAAGTCTACGAGATATGGATCTGCCTCGTCCGGAAGAACACTAAAAGCATCCGGCGGTTGAATTGGCGTAATTGAGCTGTTCGCAGCAACTAAAAATGATACCCCATTTATCCGTAGGGAACCCGAACCATCAATCTTGCTTCGCGTTTCAACACGCTGACCGATTTACGGCTGTTGTACCGGCAATTGCTTCGCCGATCCAGGTGTTGAGCGCAGTTAATCGCCGCAAGCCGTTGCGAGCGCGTGCGCCCAGCTCTGCCATGTCGCGCTCCTCGCTTTGAGCCACATTCAACTCACCGTGAGAGCAGCGTTTGCAACCTTGAGAACACGTTCCAAGGCAGCACGAAGCTCTTTGTTAACGAGGTCGTTTCGTGCGAGCGTAGCAACCAGAGACGATGCGTTTCTAAATGGCTCGTTCGCTCGAGCTAAACCAGCGAGACGCGCCATACGCCGAAGCTCTTGTTCAATATCGAGGCGCAGGCGCGCAAATAGAAGCACTTGGTCGCGCTCATGCTCTATCGTTCTCGCCTCATCGGATTCCCGCGCTTCAACCGCTCGCTCATTGGAAATTAGCGCTTCCATTCCGCGAGAGGATTCAGTTGTTATTTCACCCTGCTCTACAAAAGCCTTGGCGACCGATTCCTCAACGGGTCGCGTTTCACGCACAGTCTTTTCAACCGTTTCCTCCAGAACTCGGATAGCATCAGTCGGGTCATCGGACGCTTCAACGCCGTCGGTTCCACTTTAACCTTCATCCAAAGTATACGGCTTGCGATTAGAACAGGTACCTCAAAGAATACAGCACCTTGCCAATCAATACCATGCAGCGATTCCAGCAAGGCTACGCCAAAGGTATATGCGCACATTGTTGACAGCGAGACCCATTGGGCTTTGCTTAGTCTCGCTGTAGGGCGACCCTTATTATCCGTACCCTGGACTCCCATCCATTGTATAATACGCTGTCCTTTAGCTAGTCGCCTGTCAGGCAGAACGCCATTGAGCATTGCACATCAAGTTGATTCTTCGCGCACGAATTACTTTGCATGTATGAAGGCGGGTGGTAGTGCACTCATTGTGCGACATCTCTTACCTCGCCATGAAACGGCGGCCGCGCGATGAAGCTGACGATTCTATGACGGTCACCGCAAGCCGGGAGCGGACGACTTGCACAGTTCCTTGCCTGTCGCGCGCCTTCGATGCTTTTCAGTGCCCCGGATGGGCCTTGACAAGCGTCTTTCTGGACTCTATAGTCCAGAAAGTGCCGCGCAACAAGGAGTTCGACCCGCACCAGGCGCTCTCGGCGGCGGTCGAGGTGTTCTGGCGCAACGGTTACGAGAAGACGTCGCTGGACGATCTCATGACCGGTATGAACGTCGGGCGGCAGAGCCTCTACGACACCTTCGGCGACAAGCGAACGCTGTACCTGAGCGCGCTGCGGGAATACCGCGATGCGACCCAGGGCACGATGCGCCGCCTGTTCGAGTCCGGCCATCCGCTGCGCGCGTGCGTAGGCGCGATCCTGAACGGAATTTGCAACGAGTCGCGCGCCGACCACGAGCGCGGGTGCCTGCTCCTGAGCGCGAACCTGGAACGCCAGCTCGACGACGCCGATCTCGCGGCGCTGGTCAAACAGAATCAGGTCGAAGTGGAAGCAATCTTCGAAGCGGCGTTCCAGCGGGCTCAGCGAGACGGTGAGCTCGGCCCGGACAAAGACCCAGCCGCCCTGGCGAGTTTCTTCATGGCCACGATCCAAGGCATGCGGGCGACCGCGCGCGGCAATTCCAATCGCACCGCGCTCGCCGGCGTGGCGCGGGTCGCTCTATCAGCACTAGACTAGATTTTCGCCCATCCTAAGACTTGCCCATACTGGACTCGCGACTCCAGCTGGGCCGCACCGCATAGACCGCCCCGAACGAGCGTATCCGCGTCCCGAACTTCTTGAAAGGGACCTTGCATGAACGTTTCCGTACTGCTCGCCGCGGCGCTCGCAGCGGCGAGCCTCGCGCCGCTGCCGGCACAGGCGCAGGCTTCACCCGATGCGACCGCGTTCGCACCCGGTTTCACCGAACGCACCGTGAACGTCGGCGGGAGGCCGATCCACTACCGCCGCGGCGGCGCGGGGCCCGTGGTGCTGCTCATCCACGGCTACGGGGACACCGGCGAGATGTGGGCCCCGCTCGCACCCGAGCTGGCGCGCGGCCACGACGTCATCGTGCCCGATCTGCCCGGCCTGGGCGCGTCGCGCCCCGACAGCGCGGACGCCAAGTACGACATGGCGACCGTCGCGCGGGCGCTGCACGGGCTGATGCTCGAGCTGAACGTGAGCCGAGCGGCGGTGGTCGGGCACGACATCGGCCTGATGGTCGCGTATGCCTACGCCGCGCAGTTTCCGGCCGAGGTGACGAAGCTGGCGGTCATGGACGCGCCGATTCCCGGCGTCGGGCCGTGGCAGCAGGTGCTGCTCATGCCGGCCATCTGGCACTTCCACTTCAACGGCAAGTACGCCGAGCAGCTCACGCAAGGCCGCGAGCGCATCTACCTCGACCGTATCTGGGACGACTTCGCCGCGCACCCCGAGCGCGTCACCGAAGCGGCTCGCACGCGCTACGCCGCGTCCTACGCGCAGCCGGGCAACATGCACGCCGGGTTCTCGTACTTCGCCGGGTTCTACGACGACGCCGACGCCAACGCCGCGTTCGCGAAGACGCCGCTGCGCATGCCGGTGCTGGCGATGGGCGGCGACAAGTCGTTCGGCGCGCTGATGCCGCAGTTCGCCAAAGCGGTCGCGACCAACGTGCAGACGA
Source organism: Vulcanimicrobiota bacterium (assembly GCA_963784655.1). Taxonomy (GTDB): domain Bacteria; phylum Vulcanimicrobiota; class Vulcanimicrobiia; order Vulcanimicrobiales; family Vulcanimicrobiaceae; genus Vulcanimicrobium. Next base: position 441,794 of record CAWASO010000014.1, on the reverse strand, counting down.
GCGTCATCCCCGACTCGGGGCACTGGCTGATGGACGAGAACCCGCGCGCGACGAGCGCCGAGCTGATGCGGTTTCTGGCGGGACCGTAAGCACGGTCCGGCGCGGCCGGGGCGCTAGCGCTCCGGTTCGATCATCAAGTCGTAGATCGGCTGCAGGTGCGAGCTGTGGTCGGCCGACTTCATCGACTTGAGCACTTCCTGGCGCACGCTCTTCTGGAGCTGCTGCTTGGCCCGCAGGGCGTTGCCCAGCATGACGTGGGCGTTGTTGTCCTCGTCGGGCGTCTTGGCCGCGACGACAGCTTGCTTCGCGGCCGCGATCTGGGCGTCGACTTCCCGCTCGCGGTCGCTGCTGCGCTCGGCGACCTGGGCCTTGAAGTTGGCGATGAACGTTTCGAGCGCTTCCAGGCTGACCGCCTGGCGGAAGGACGGCAGCTCGTCGGCATCCGTGCGCGGCCGGGGAGCGGCCGCGCGGGGCAGGCCGGGCGCCTTTTGCTCCAACAGGTCGAACGATTTTATTTCCAGTGAGATCGCGCCGGGGGCGCCGTTCTTCCCTTTACCCGCGTCGTGGCGCTTGGCGATTCGCTTGATGTTGACCAGATCGTTGAGGGCCGGCCCGCGCCACTCCGGGCGGACCGGAATCTTCCGTTTGTCGGCGCCGGCTTCGAACAGCGTCTTGGCGAGGTTGTACGAATCGGGTGCGAGCTTGACTTTTTTATGGGTGGAGAGGGCCTGCGGCACGATGAGGTCATCCTTAAAGAATCGAAACGAATCCCGGCCCTCAACCCTTAATTTTCAATTGTAAGAAATCCTCGAAACCGGTAGGCAGGCTGCTCGTGCCTCTAGGCGGAACGGTCGGCGCGCGGTTCGGCCGGCGGCGGCGCGAGCCCGCGCTGGTAGCACGCTACGATCAGTTCGGGCACCGAGTGCACGCCGAAGAGCTGCTCGATCGCCTCGACGTGGTTGCGCACCGTCTTGTAGGCGCGCCCGGTCGCGGCGGCGATCTCCTTGGGAACGTTACCGGCCAGCAGGTAGCGCAGGATCTCGCGCTGAGCCGGGGTCAGGCGGCCGGCGACCGGATCGCCGTAGGCGTTCATCCAGTTCCCCAGCCGGCGCGCCAGGAACGAATGCGGAACGTGCTCGTGCACGAGCCGGGCCGCCGTCTCGAGCGAGAAGTCGCCGCCCGCCCGCTGCCCGCCCGGGGTCGCGTCGAGCTCGATCAGCGCGAGCGCGGCCCGCCACAGCTTGCCGCAGTCGCGGAAGGTGACGAACGCGCGCTGCAGCGCGGCCCGCGCCCCGGCGGCGTCGCCGCGTGCGCGCGCGACCAGCCCGCGGACGTGCTGCTCGAGCCCCTCGCGGCGCGGATCGTCGCTGATGACCTGGGCCGGTTCGATCGGCTCGCGCAGCGCGTCGTAGCGGTCCAAGACCGGGCCCGCCGCCGGCGGGTCGGTCGAGGTCAGCACTTCGGCCAGCAGCAGCAAGGTGACGCGCTCCTCGCCGAGCGTGGCGTTCCAGTCCACCCGGGCCGCGATCTCGAGCGCCTGGGCGGCGTGCTCGCGCGCGGCGTGGGCTTCGCCGAACGCGTCGGCGACCGCCGCTCGGCCGGCGAGCGCCCAAGCGCGCCAGGCCGGATTCGGCGCGAGCTCGGTGGCCAGGCGCATCTGCCGGTACGCGTTGGCGGCGTCGCCGTCGTGGGCGTACAGCCACCCGTCGAGCACGATGGTCTGCAAGCGCGGCAGCGAGCACGTCTGCGGCTCCGCCTCGCCGAACGAGCGCGTCCGGCGCCCCTCGAAGCTGGTGTGGCTGCCCGGAACGCCGGCCGAACGGAGGGTGACTTCGAGCGAGGCGATCTGCAGCACGATCGTCTCGGCCAGGAACGTGTCGTGCTCGCGGCAGCGCCAGTAGGTTGCGAGCGCCTCGCGAAACAGCCCCAGCGCCTCGGAATAGCGGTGCTCGGTGACGGCGATGAAGCCGCGCAGCTGCGTCGCCCGGACCGAGATGACGTCGGCGCGCACGCTCTCGGCGACCAGCGCCAAGCGCAGTGCCTCGGGCAGCTCGCGTTTGGTCCAGTGCGCGAGCGCGCGGAAATAGGCGATCTCGCCGCGGATCGCGGGGTGCGCCTGGAGCGCGTCGGCCGCCAGCGCGACGTCCTCGAGCAGCGCCAAGCCGTAACCGGCGTCCTGCGCCTGGCTCACCGCCGAAGCGTGCAGCATGCGCGCGGTGCAGGCCTCGTCGACGGTTCGGAACGAGGTCAGGGCGGGACCGAGCAGGGTGACGACGTCGCCGAAGCGCCGCAGCCGGTAGAGCGCTCGCGCGCGCAGCAGGACCGCTTCGTCGCGCAGCGAGCCGTCGGCGGAGTCGCCGGCCTCGTCCAGCCACCTCAGGCACGCGTTGAAATCACCCCGGAACCAGGCGTCGCGCGCGAAACCAACGGACCCGGCCGGGGCGGGAGAACGCTCGACATCCGATTCGAACTGAACGCGTCGTGGCTGCATACCCGCTGCACTCCTATGGCAAGAGACGGCAAAAGTGCTATCTCACGCCGTAAGGACCGCGTTCAGCGCGGACTCTGTGGACGTCCTCCCTGCCCGGGTCTTTGGTGGGTTCAGCGTCAGTGCGCCGGCGTACCGCCCACGGTATCCAGCGGGTGCCGTACCGTTTTCGTCCCCACGACATCGCTCGGCCGCGGCCGAAGCTGCACCGTTGCGGCGAGCCCGCTCGCCGGCCCGGTGCTCCGCCCCGGCGAGCTTCCGATGGCATGCTGAGAGGACACCGTACCGAGGCCGAATGCCGCCAATAGCCCGACGAGGCTGAAAACCGAGATGATGTTCATGGACGCGGATACTCCTTGAAGACGAAGTAGGGCGGATGCCCTACTTGAGGTATCCTAGCGCCCGGACGGGGCGAGAACCATCAAATGCCTCGGAAAACCCGTCCGGACTCGGCTTCCGGCGTGCCGGCCGCGATGTCGTGAGTTCAAAGCACCACGTTGCAATCGCAACCGATGACCTGAAGGAACCACGGCTCGACCAAGGACGCTCCTGCCTTTCCGCTCGGCACGCAACCGCACTACGCTCGCTCTGCTTGCAAGATGGCTTGATTGTGCAGCACGGCGCAATCGTTGGGGCAAGCGCCTCTGGACGAGGTGCGATCGCTGGCCGAAGATAGCAGCAGTCGTCCGCGCGCTTCGCGTGCGCGGTACGACCCGCCGCCGGTCGTCCTTGCGAGCCACGCTCGCCTACACCCGGGGACGATCGGCGGCCCGGTTTGCCCGCGCGGCGCGGACCGCGGCGCGATTGAGGGAACGACTGCGAGGTGTCTCGCCGTTCGCTCGCGCTGATCCTGGCCGCCTGGGTCGCCGTTCCCGCTGCCGCGGCGGCCGCGCCGGCCCGGCCGGCGCCCGCCGCCGCGCTCTCGGCGCTCGACGTCATCGCGCTGGAGATCGGCTACACCACCGTGATGGCGCGCTACTACCGCCCGGTCGACCCGGGCCTGCTGTTGCGCGGGGCGCGCAACGGGATCGTCGCGTACCTGGCCGGGCGCGGCATCGCCGAGCCCGCGATCCCGCTCGCGCCCGCGCATCCCGACCGCTACCGGGCCGAGAGCGAGATCGACCGCGACGTCGCGCTGGCCGTCGCGCGCTACGGCGCGCGCATCCGCACCGCCGACCTGGTGGAGAGCGCGATCGCGGGCGAGCTGGCCGCGCTGCGCGATCCGTACAGCGTGCTGTTCCACCCGGCCGAGTACAAGAAGTTCGTCGGCTTCCTCGACGGGACGCAGGTGGCGGGGATCGGCGCCGAGCTCGACGTCGACCCGCAAACCCACGCGGTGCGCGTGGTCGACGTGTTTCCCGGCAGCCCGGCCGAGGCGGCCGGCGTCCAGGCCGGCGACCTCATCGCGAGCATCGACGGCGCGCCGCCGGCCGGCACGCCGGCCGCGGTCGGCGCGGCGCTGCGCGGGCCGGCCGGCAGCGTCGTGCGGGTCGGCCTGACGCGCGACGGCGCGGCGCGCGAGCCGCTCGCGATCGTGCGCCGCGCCGTCACTCCGCCCGACGTCGTCGGCCGTGCGCTGGCGGGCGGAATCGGTTACGTGCGGGTGCGCTCGTTCGGCGCGCGCTCGGCCCAGCAGCTCGACGGCGCGCTGGCGAAGCTGCGCGGTGCGCGCGCGTACGTTCTGGACCTGCGCGGCAACGGCGGCGGCTACCGCGACGACGCGATCGCGATCGCCTCGCACTTCGTGCGCGGCACGGTGGTGACGACGCGGGAGCGCGGCGCCGCACCGCAGACCTTCGGCGCGAAAGCCGGGGTCGCGCCGCTCGGCGCGCCGCTCGCGGTGCTCGTCGACGGCGACACCGCCTCGGCCTCGGAGATCGTGGCCGGCGCGATCCAGGACGATAAGACGGGCACCGTGATCGGCACCCGCACCTTCGGCAAAGGGCTGGTCCAGGAGCTGTTCCCGCTGCCCAGCGGCGCGGCGATCAAGCTGACCACCGCGCGCTATCTGACCCCGGCCGGGCGCGACATCGACCGGGTCGGGATCGCCCCCGACCTGGTCGTCGCCGAACCGGCCGGCGCGCACCCCGGCGAGCCCGGCCGCGACGCCCAGCTCGATCGCGCGCTCGCGCTGCTGGCGGCGCCGAGCGGCTAGTCTTACGGCGTCGGGCTGGGCTTGGGGCCCAGCGCCTGCGCCGCGCTGCGCGGCGCGTTGGCGTACTGCGAGGACTCGTCGTGCGCGCCGATCACCGACATCAGCACGGCGGCTTGCGCGCGCGTCACCGGCTGCTGCGGGCGGAACAGCGCGATCGCGCCGAACGTCCGCCCGACGTTGGCGATCGGCGCGTCGTGGGACTCGTCGGCGATGTCGGTCGCGATCGCCGGCAGGTAGGTGACCGAGACTTGATCGCGGTCCTTCCACGCCGGCAAGTGATACTTCGCGTAGGTATGGTCTTTGTCGCGGCTGGGCTGGAAGCTCGCGCCGACCCCGCCCCGGTCGAGGCCCGACTTGATCGCGATCATCTGCTCGCGCGTCAGCGGCGCATCGGGTTTGAACGACTTGTCGGGAAAACCGACCGCGATTCCGGCGTCGTTGAGGCCCTGCACGTACGGGAAATCCGGATCGCTCGAGGGCAGATCGCGCAGGTCCGACTTCTCGCTCGCGTCGGCGAGGTGAATCTGCTTGGTCGGCGCGTCGGCGAAGAGCGCGTTGTTGGCCTTGACCAGCCAGCGCACGAACTCGCGCCGCTTCACCGGCGCGCCCGGCTTGAACTCGCCCGCGGTCGCATCGAGCACGCCGAGCTGCGCGAGCTCGACGATCTCACGCTGGCCCTGCACCCCGCCGATGTCGCTGAACGCGACCGACGGCAGCGGCGACGGCGCGCCGGACGACCCGGCGGCGGCGCTCGCGCCGGACGGGGCGGGCGAGCCGGCGGCGGAGGCAAGGGGCGACGGTTCGGCCGACGTGCCCGGCGAGACTTCCGCGCCGGGGGAGACGTCGGCCGCGGGCGAGGCGGTGCTATCGGTCGTCGTCGTCGTGGTGCTGGTGCTGTCGGGCTTGCTGCAGCCGGTGACGGCAAGCGCGCAGGCGACGGCGAGAGCGGCAGCGAGCGGTGCGATTCGCATGCCCGCCTCCTATCCCGAGGTGAGAGCGCTACTCCTGCCGCCCGCCCGGGCGGCGAGCAAGAACCGCTGCACCCACGCCTAACTAGCGGGTGTGCGCCGCGCTCTTCTCCTCACCGCCGTGCTGGTCGGCGCCCTCGCGGGCTGCACGCGCGCCGGTAACGGCGACGCTGCGCCGCCGGCGGGCGACGCCGGCCAGGTGCTGCACCTGGTCACGCCGTCCGATCTGCCGGGCTGGAACAACCTCGTCATCGACAACGCCCAGGTGGCGCTGCTGTCCGAGCTGATCCACGGCTTTCTGCTGCGGGCCGACGGCGCGGGCCGGCTGGTGCCCGATCTGGCCACCGCGGTGCCGACCCTGGCCAACGGCGGCATCTCGCGCGACGGGCGAACCGTCACCTACCACCTGCGGCGCAACGCGCGCTGGCACGACGGCGCGCCGTTCGACGCGCGCGACGTCGTCTTCTCGTTCGGCGCGGCGATGAACCCGAACAACGCGGTGCCCGACCGGACCGGCTTCGACCACGTCGCCGCGGTCAAGGCGCTCGACCCGTACACGGTGCGCGTCACGCTGACGCGCGCGTTCGCGCCCTTCGTCGCCTCGGCGTTCACCCTGGGCGCGAACGACGCGTACCCGATCCTGCCGGCCCACCTGCTGGCCGGCAAGCACGACCTCAACCGCGATCCCTACAACGCCGCGCCGGTGGGCCTGGGGCCGTACAAGCTGGAGCGCTGGGAGCGCGCTTCGCGCATCGTGCTCAGCGCCGACCCGCGCTACTTCCGCGGCGCGCCCGCCATCGCGCGCATCGAGATCGCGATCGTGCCCGATCCCAACACCATCGCGACGCTCTGGCAGGCCGGCAAGCTGGACCTGGTGATCGGGCGGGTGCAGACCGGGCGCGCGTTCCTCGACCGGCTGCGGGTGCGCAAGGACGCCCGCGTCGTGCTCCAGCCGCACTACGAGTTCGACTTCCTGGACATGAACCAGGGCCGCCCGCCGCTGGACGACGTGCGGGTCCGGCGCGCGCTCGCGCAGGCGATCGACCGGGCCCGGATCATGCGCGCCCTCGACGGCGAGCTGTGGGTGCCGGGCGAGAGCGACCGCCTCCCGGGCCAGTTCGCCTTCGATCCCTCCGTCGTGCAGCCGCGCTACGACCCGGCTGCCGCGGCGCGCGGGCTGGAAGCCGCCGGCTGGCACCTGCAGCCCGACGGCAGCCGGCGCAAGAACGGGCGCACCCTGGCGCTGGACTTCGTCGCGACGAGCGAGTCGCCGACGACCGCGCGCTTCGCGATCCTGGCCCAGCAGGACCTGAGCCGGGCCGGCGTGCGCAGCGACGTCAAGGGCTACGCCTACAACCAGATCTGGGCCAGCGCGGCCGAGCACGGCATCTACAAGAGCGGCCGCTTCGACCTGACCTACACCGGCTGGCAGCCCAACGCCGTGAACGACCACTCCTACCTGTTCCGCTGCGACACCCGGCCGCCGGGCGGCGACAACCTGGCCCGCATCTGCGACCCGGCGATCGAGCGCGCCGCGCACCAGGAGCTCGACACCGCCGACCCGGCCCGCGAAGCGGCCGGCGACCGGGCCCTGACCCGCCGCCTGGTCGAGCAGACCGATCTGCTGTTCCTAGGCTTCAACCGCGAGGCGGTCGCGTACCGCAACGGGCTGGAGGGCATCGAGCCGTCGGTGCTGGGCGAGCACTTCTGGAACCCCTGGGCCTGGCGCTTGCGCCGACCCTAGCCCGGGAACGTGGTTCCCATGCGAACCGCATCGCCGCGCACCGCTCCGCTAGCCCTGGCTGCCGTCCTCGCCCTGTGCGCCGCCGCGCCCGGCGCGCCCGGCGCCCCGCCCGGCGGCGAGGACAACTCGCCCAACGGCGCGCCCTCGGTGACGCTCGCGCCCGGGAACGGCAACACCTATCCGGGCCTGGCCTACTTCATCGTCAACCCCAACGGGACCACGATTCGGGTCAAGGCCCGGCTGGTCCAGGGCCGCCCGATGCCGGCCGAGATCGACCGCGGCGTCTGCGGCAAGCCCGGGCAGCGGCAGTACGCCCTGCACCCGCTCAAAGACGGCGATTCGACCACCAAGCTCACCAACGTGAAGCTGACCGACCTGCAGGACGGCAACCACCGCGTGCGGGTGCTCGACGGCGGGCGCGAGGTGCTCTGCGGCACGATCCGCAAGCCGGGTCTGTTCGCGAAGTAGCCCCGCCGCGGGGCGCGAAGGCTCCCCCATGGCATTGACCTACGGCTCGTACCTGCACGTCCCCGAGCTGCTCGAACTGCAGCGGCCGGTGAGCGAGCCGGCGCACCACGACGAGCTGCTCTTCATCCTGATCCACCAGGTGTACGAACTGTGGTTCAAGCAGATGCTGCACGAGCTCGACGCCGCGGTGCGCTTCTTCGACCGCGACGACCTGCTGCGGGTCGGCAAGGCCTTCCGCCGCATCCACGCCATCCAGCGCGTGCTCGAGCAGCAGGTCGACGTGCTCGAGACCATGACCCCGCAAGATTTCAACGCCTTCCGCGACGAGCTCAACCCGGCCAGCGGCTTCCAGTCCACCCAGTTCCGCGAGATCGAGTTCCGCTGCGGGCTGCGCATGGGCGAGGACGCGCTGCGGCACCTGGAGCCGACCGCGCCCGAGCGCGCGCGGCTCGAGCGGCGGCTGCGCGAACCGACGCTGTACGACGCGCTCAAAGGCTATTTGGGCCGGCAGGGCTTCGCCGCCGGCGACCACGACGCGCTGCTCGAGACGTTCAAGACGATCTACCAGCACGAGGAGACGCACTACGCGCTGTATCTGGTGCTGGAGGATCTGATCGAGTTCGACGAGCGGGTGCTGCTCTGGCGCGGCCGGCACGTGCGGATGGTCGAGCGGATGATCGGGATGAAGCCGGGGACGGGCGGGTCGCTGGGCGCGAAGTACCTCGAGACCACCTTGCAGCGGCGCTTCTTCCCCGAGCTGTGGGAGGTCCGCACGGTGCTCGGCGGAAGCTCGACGCCGTGATCGAGGCAACGACCCAAGCTCGCGCGCGGGAGCGCATGGCGGGCATCGACGTCAACACCTGGCTCGTGAACCACTCGATGGGCCCGCCGCCCAAGGCGGCGCGCGAGGCCCTGGTGCGCTACCACGAGCAGTGGGCCGACGCGGGCCCCGAGGCCTGGCCGGGCTGGCTGGACGAGGCGCGCGGCATCGCCGACGGCCTGGCCGACCTGATCGGCGCGCCGGCCGGCTCGGTCAACCTCGCGCCCAACGTCAGCACCTTGCAGTCGGCCCTGGCGTCGTCGCTGGACTTCCGGGCCGGCGCGCGCAACGAGGTCGTGTACGAGGCGCTCCAGTTCCCCTCGCTGGCCTATGTCTGGACGGCCTGGGAGCGGGCCGGGGCCAAGACCGTGCGGGTGCCTACCGACGACGGCAAGACGATCCCGACCGACCGCATCTGCTCGGCGATCACGGAGCGGACCGCGGTGGTGGTGCTCTCGCACGCCTACTACCAGAGCAGCGTGATCATCGACGTCCCGGCCATCGTGGCCCGGGCGCGCGAGGTCGGCGCGCTGGTGGTGCTCGACGTCTACCAGACCGCCGGCGCGCTCCCGTTCAGCGTGACGGAGCTCGACGTCGACATCGCGGTGGGCGGCTCGCACAAGTGGCTCTGCGGCGGGTCGGGCTGCGGCTACATCTACGTCCGGCCCGACCTGCGCGACCGCTTCACGCCGATGATCACCGGCTGGTTCGCGCACCGCGACCCGTTCGCGTTCGACCCGCCTTCGATCGACTACGCCAAGGACCAGTTCCGCTGGGCCACCGGCACCCCGACCATCCCCGGCTACCTGGTGGCCAAGGCCGGGCACGACCTGATCCGCGAGCTGGGCGTACCGTCGATCCGCGCGCACAACGTGCGCCTGACCACGCGCCTGACCGAGGCCGCGCTCGAGCGCGGCTGGACGGTCAACACGCCGCGCGAGGCCGCGAAGCGCACGGGCTGGGTCGGGATCGACGTGCCCGGCGCGGAGCGGGTGCAGCAGGAGCTGCTCGAGCACCGCATCATCGTCGACCACCGCCCCGGCTGCGGGCTGCGGGTTAGCGCGCACTTCTACACCACCGAAGACGAGATCGAGCGCTTCCTGAGCGTGATGGACCGCCTCGTTCGCAGGTGAATCAGGGGCGCGTGCCATGCGCGGCGGGCATGAGATGGACATCCGCCGCCGCGCCTTGGATCGTGCCGGCTGCGTTGGGGGCTTCGACGCGGACGCGCGGGAACGCGTCGGGCTGGTGCTCGCGGACGTACGCGACGATCGCTTCGCGCGTGAAGCAGCGCAGGTCCCACAGCTCGGCGGAGTTGCGCGCGCTGACCAGGCAGCGGATCTGCAGCGCACGCTCCGTCGCGTCGGTGACCTGCACGCTCTGGGTCTGCTCGTCCCACAGCGGCGTGCGCGCGAGGATGCGCGGCAGCTCCGCCCGCAGGGGCTCCACGTCGAACGTCCAGTCCGTGAACACGTACACCTCGCCGACGACGTTGGCCGTGTTGCGGGTCCAGTTCTCGAACGGCGTGTTGATGAAGTAGGTCAGCGGGAGCACCATTCGGCGCAGGTCCCACAGCCGTACGACCACGTAGGTGCTGTGGATCTCCTCGATCCGCCCGAACTGCTTCTCGACCACCACGACGTCGTCGATGCGGATCGGCTGCGTGAGCGCGAGCTGCACGCCCGCGACGAGGTTCTCGAACAGCGGCCGGGCCGCGATCCCGATCGCGATCCCGGCCACGCCGGCCGACGCGAGCAGCGTCGTGCCCAGCGTGCGGATCGAGGGGAAGGTCATCAGGATCGAACCCAGGGCGATCAGCGCGACGATGCTGATCCCGACCCGGGTGAAGATCGCGACGCGCGTGCCGAGCTGGCGCGCGAGCAGGTTGTCGTCGACGTCGATCCGGTGGCGCGCGACGGTGACGGCGCCCCACAGCCGAATCGTCGCGATGAGCGCGCCGGCAATCGCGACGATGGTCGCGATCGCGGTCAGGTGGATGATCGACTGCGTCCAGTTCGGCGGCACGTCGAGGTTCGGCAGCGCCACCAGCACGGCCAGCAGCGGCAGGATGTAGCGCGACGAGCGGCGCGTCTGGCGGACGACGGCGCTCGCGAACGCGTTGCCGTGGCGCTGGGACCAGCGTTCGAACAGCCAGTAGACCACACGGTGAACGACCAGGCCCACGCCTACCGCAAGCACGACCCAGGCCACCGTCGTGATGGCGTCGAGCTGGTTCTGGCTCAGCACGAACGTGCGGTGCAGGTCCATCACGGGTGGTATACCCGTTCGGCTCGGTTGCTATTTTCGGCGCACGGGTCGCCGGTTCGGACGAATCTTTCTCAGTCGCGGCTCAGAAGTCGAACAGGAGCGGCTGCTCGATCACCGGTTTCGCCAGCTTGCCGCGTAGCGGGGCGGTCACCTCGACGGTCGGTCGGCCTTCGAGCGCGGCGGCGATCTCGCGCGCCCGGGCGACGACCGCTGGCGGCAGGCCGGCCATGCGGGCGACCTCGATGCCGAACGAGCGCGAGGACGAGCCGGGCAGCACGCGGTGCGAGAAGACCGGCGCGCCGCCGCGGCTGCTCTCGACCGCGGTGATGTGAAAGTTGGCCACCAGCGGCCAGCGCTCGGCCAGCGCGACCAGCTCGTGGAAGTGGGTCGCGAACAGGCCCATCGGCGCGCGCGTCTCGCGCTCGAGCAAGTACTCGCAGATCGCTTGCGCGATCGCCAAGCCGTCGATCGTGCCGGTCCCGCGCCCGACTTCGTCGATGAGGATCAAGCTGCGGTCGGTCGCGCGGCGCAGGATGTTGGCCGCCTCGGCCATCTCGATGTAGAACGTCGACTGGCCCGAGGCGAGGTCGTCGCCGGCGCCGATGCGGGTGAAGATGCGGTCGACGATGCCCAGCTTCGCCGCCCGGGCCGGCACGAACGAGCCGATCTGCGCCAGGATCACCAGCAGCGCGGTCTGCCGCAGATAGGTGGACTTGCCGCCCATGTTGGGCCCGGTCAGCAAGATGAAGCGCGACGCGTCGACGCCCAGCCGCAGATCGTTGGGGACGAACGACGAGCCGAGCAGCGCCTCCATCACCGGGTGGCGGCCGTCGACGAACTCCGCGCTGCTTTCCTCCACGAACGACGGGCGAACGTAGCCCCGCTCGCCCGCAACCTGCGCGAGCGAACAGTAGCCGTCGAGCTCGGCGAGCGCGTCGGCACTCGCGAGCAAGTCGTCGACGCGCTCGGCGATCCGCTCCACCAGCTGCTCGTAGAGCGCTTGTTCGAGCCGCAGCTGGCGCGACTCGGCCGAGCCGATCGCGACGTCCAGCTCGCGCAGCTCGGGCGTCACGTAGCGCTCACCGTTGGCCAGCGTCTGCTTGCGGGTGTAGTCCGCCGGCACTTTGGTCAACTGCGACTTGGGCACTTCGATCGCGTAGCCGAAGGCCGAGGCATACTTGATCTTGAGCGAACCGATGCCGGTGCGCGCGCGTTCGTGCTCCTCGAGCGCGGCGATGCGGCTGCGCGCGTCGCCGCGCAGCGCGACGCACTCGCCCAGTTCGGGATCGCGCTCGGGCCGGATCACGCCGCCGTCGCCCAGCGTCGCGGGCGGCTCGTCGACCAGCGTCGCCAGCAGGTCGGCGCGGATCTCGTCGAAGTCACCCAGCTTCTCCGCGAGGCGGTGCATGCCGGGCGGCAGCGCCGGCTCGCGCAGCGCGTCGGCGATCGGGTCGAGCAGCGCCAGCGTGCGGCGCAGCGAGGCCAGGTCGCGCGGCAGCGCGCGCCGGAACCGAACTTTCTGGGCGATCCGCTCCAGATCGAAGCAGCCGTGCAGCACGTCTTGCAGCAGCAGCCGGCGCGCGGCGTCGCGCAGCAGCGTCTCGACGGAGTCCAGCCGCGCTTCGATCGCCGGGGCCGAGACCAGCGGCGCGAGCAGCCAGCGGCCCAGCAGGCGCGAGCCCATCGCGGTGCGGGTGCGGTCGATCGTCGCCAGCAGCGTCGCGCGCGGGTTGGAGCCGACCGCTTTGGTCAGCTCGAGGTGCTTGCGCGTGTTGGGATCGAGCGCGAGGAACGTCGCCTGGCGGTAGAACTCCGCCTCGCGCAGCGGCTGCGCGCCGGCCTGCGCGACGCTCACCCGGCGCACGAACGCGCCCAGCGCGTCGAGCGCGCGGTGCATCGCCAGCGACCCGTCGAGCGAGAAGCCGTCGATCCCCTCGCGCGGCCGCGAGTCGACCGCGGAGAGCGCGGGCGACGCGATGCGAGTCTGCGCGCCCTCCAGCGCGGCGTTGAGCGCGGCGCGCACGTCGGCCGGGACGTCGGCGACCAGCTCGGCCGGGTCGAGCCGGGCCAGCTCGGCGATCACGTCGTCGAGCGCGCCCTCGCCGTCGAACGCGGTCGCGAGCACGTGGCCGGTCGAGATGTCGGCGTGGGCCAGCGCGATCACGTCGTCCTGCACGGTGATCGCGGCCAGGTAGTTGTGCGCGGAGCGGTCGAGGATGTGCTCTTCGAGCAGCGTCCCGGGCGTGACGACGCGGACCACGTCGCGCCGGACCAGTTTGTTCGGGATCGGGGCTTCGAGCTGCTCGGCCAGCGCGACGACGCGCCGCTGCGCGACCAGCTTGGCGAGGTAACCGTCGAGCGCGTGGTGCGGCACGCCGGCCATCGCGACCCGCTTGCCGCCGCCGCCCTCCTTCGAGGTCAAGGCGATCGAAAGCGCGCGCGCGACCGTCTCGGCGTCCTCGCCGTAGGCTTCGTAGAAGTCGCCGACGCGCGAGAGCAGGATCGCTTCGGGATAGCGCGCTTTCATCCCGAAGTACTGCTCGAGCATCGGCGACCACGTCGTCGTCGTCGTCATCCGAGCCGCGATCGCATCGGCCCCAGGTTCACGGCCATGTGGCCCATCTCCCTGTGCATAAGGTGGATAGATCACCGCGCCTAGTCAATGAACCACGGTAAAATTCAAGCCAACCTGCCCGTCCATTGCTCCAATAATGAGCGCTTTGGATACCTGGTTTCAGGTGGGTTCAATAACTGGAGAGAATTTGAGCCGGAGGAAGCGGCGTACAACGCCGACAATGTTTTCGGCACGCACTTCACAGCGTAGAACAACGACGATGTCTTCAAGTATCTCAAACGGTAGGCGAAATAGCACTTGCTTTAGGATCGACTGGGATTCTTGCTCAAGATTCAGCCGGAAATAATCAATAACATGATCCTCCCCAGAGCGAGATATCGAAGGGCCTCCGATATCAGCCATCTTCGGTGACGACAATCCATACGATCTAGAGGTGAAAACCGGAAAACCGTTTTCCCAATAGAATCCTGTCGATCGAGTGTCGCCCTTAGGCACATAACGGCGCGCCTCTAAAGGCCAATCGGGTTCGCGAGGTACTTCGGCGTTGGCACTCACAATACCGCTTACTCTAATACTTAATGAAACTCGTCTAGCTGCAACCTTACCAATATTCTCAAGCCGCAACCGCACTGGATAGTACCGATTTTCTAAGCACCAGCGCTCAATAGCAACTCGTTCAACCGCCTTTGGGTACTCACGGGACTCTAGTTCATAACGTTCGTTTTTACGTCCGAATGCCATTAAGAGTAGCTCATCTTCGTTATCCCCATCGCTGGCTGAAGGCGGTTGTGGCAATGCTTCTCGAATCGGCACAGCGATTACTGAAATGGCACATGTATCTTCTCCGTCAGCAAACGCGATCCCTATATCAGGGGTAGACGACCGGATCGCATCAATCTCCGCCTTTAATCTACGGATTTCAATATCTTTGGGGTCATCGGATTCGGGCAAGGCCAAAGTGTCATTAGGACTAATTACCTGAAAGCCGAATGCTCGCGCTTCGGTTCGCATATTAAAATCTGATGACACCACCGCAATGTCCGGGACACCGTTTCGCTGTCGAAAGTCGATCAAGTCAGCCAATACTATGTGATCCCCACTTGACGGGTCAAGGTTTTGGCCAACATAGTCAAAAGAGCCGCTACGACGAGCATAGATGAATTGAGCATCGCTAGAGCTGTGTAGCTGTTCGAATTTTTTCAAGAACCTATGAGCCCGCCTTTTGAGCGAATTATCGCGCTCGCGATCCTTTATTTGATTTAGCTCACGAATAACCTGAGACGTGAGAATCCATATGATCTTAGCTCCATCCGACTCCATGTCTTGTGGCTTGATTTCCCACAGAGGCCTATAGCGAAGGATGAAGTTTGTATCCGGAGCGATATACATCTCTGTTTCCGCTACACCGCCAGCAGGTCGATCACCGGCGGCGCGACCGGCTCCGCCGGGCCATCGTAGCGCGCGGCGCGGCCCACGCACGTTCCGCGCACGCCCCACACTGCGGCCGACTCCACTTGCACGTCGACCCACGGCCGCGCCGGATCGGGCGACGCTTTCATCATCGGAAAGTTCACGGTGACGTTGTCGGTCGTCTTGGCAGTGAGGCGAGTCGGGTCTTTGCGCGACACGCCGTGGATCAGCGCCCGCACCGTGCTGCCGACCTTGCGGTCGTGGTAGGCACGCACTTCGGCATCCTGGACCGCGCATAGGCGCTTGAAGCGGTCCTGCGCGATCTCCTTGGGCACGGGGTCCTTCTCGTGCCACACCGCCGCCGGCGTTCCGCGTCGCGGCGAATACACGAACATATACGCCTGGGCGAAGATGCCCGTCGCGCAGACGTCCAGCGTCCGCTGGTGGTCTTCTTCCGTTTCGCCCGGGAAGCCGACGATCAGATCGGTCGTGATCGCCCAGCTCGGGTTGTACTGCTTGAACTCCGCGATCCGCTCCAGGAACTGCTCGATCGAATACTTGCGGTTCATCCGGCGCAGCATCGGGTTGCTGCCCGATTGCAATGCGAGGTGGAAACGCGGGTTCATCTTGGGCAGCGTCGCGCAGACGCGGGCCAGCTTCGCCGTGTTGTCCTTGGGGTGCGAGCTGACGAAACCGACCCGCTCCACCGCCTCGATCGCGCACACTTCCTGGATCAAGTCGGCGAAGTCCGCCCCGGTCGCCGGCTCCCTGTAGGCGTTGACCGTCTGCCCGACCAGCATGATTTCGCGCGCGCCGGCCTCCGCTTTGGCCCGCACTTCGTCCAAAATCTCGCGCATCGGACGATGGTCGAAACGCCCGCGCACGTGCGGCACGATGCAGAACGTGCAGTAGTACGAACACCCCCGCTGCACCGTGACGAAGCCGCGCAGCGCATCGTACGCGCCCGGCACGCCCGCGCCGTTGCCGCCGATCAGCTGGGCGACCTCGCGGTCGACGGTCAGCTCCTCGTCCGGGTACTCGCCGCGCCAGCCGGCCAGCGCGTCGCCTAGCGCGCCCAGCTCGCGCGTCCCGAACACCGCGTCGACGTGTGGCACGATCTTCTGCATCCGGCCGCGGTCTTGTTCGGCCAGGCAGCCGGTGACCACGATCTTCACCGAGGGGTCGGCCCGCTTGACCGCGTTCCACTGGCCGATCCGGCCGTACGCGCGCTGCTCGGCGTTGTCGCGCACGGTGCAGGTGTTGAGGACCAGCACCGAGGCGTCCTCGGGCCGCTCCGCCAGCGTGAAGCCGGCCGCCAGCGCGCGCCGGACCACGTCCTGCGAGTCCGCCTCGTTCATCTGGCAGCCGTGGGTCTCGATGTAGATTTGCGCCATCTAGCGGGCGGTCTCGGTAAGGGCCATATCAGCGTCAGTGGTTTCCGGCGAGCATCGTGAGGAGTTCGAGCGGGAGGTAGAGGCGGGGGCCGATCAGGGTCGGGGCGGCGTCGTAGTCGGCCTGGTGGCCGTCCACGCGGTAGCTGGTCGAACCGAGCCGGCCGACGACCTCGTGGTTGGCGAACTTGAGGACGACCTTCTCGCCGTCGATGCGAACCGCGCTCTTGGGGAGAAAGTCTTCCGCCGGGGCGACGACGGTGGGCTTGGCCCGCTCGACGTCCTCGCTGAGCACGACCTCGGTACGGGTCTGCGGCCAGACCGTCACCGTGCGGGTCACCCGGCCGCGCGGGGTGCGCACCACCAGCTGGTGGGTTCCGGTCCCGGCCGGGATCGTCCCGTCCTTCGCCGGCTCGACCGGCATCCCGTCGAGCAGCGTCACCCCGGGAACCAGGCCGTGGAGCGCGATCGAGCCGAGCTGAGCCCGCATCTTCACCCCCGGGACGCGGTCCAAGCGGGCCGAGCTGAGCGCCGTCTGGGCTGCCACGACGCTCACGTCGAGCTGCTGGCCTTGCCAGCCCGACATGCTCAGGTTGACGCTGTGGCGGCCGGTCGCCAGCCCGTCGACGACCAGCGGGCTGCGCCCGACGTAGGTGCCGTCGACCCAGACGTCCGCGCCGCTCGGGAGGGTCGTCACGTAGACCGACCCGGTCGGGACGAGGGCCAGGAGCAGGACGCACGCCATCAGCGCCGCCAGGCGACGGAGCATAGTGCCAGAACCTTAGGGGGTTATGTCCGAAGCCCTCGCACCCTCGCTCCACGTGCGTCCCGCGACCGTCGCCGTCGTCGGCCGCCCCAACGTGGGGAAGAGCGCGCTGTTCAACCGCTTGCTCGGGCAGCGCCTCGCGATCGTCGAGGATACCCCCGGCGTCACCCGCGACCGCCTCTACGCGCTGGCCGAGTGGCGCAACCGCTCCTTCACCCTGGTCGACACGGGCGGGATCGAGACCGAGGTCGACCCGGACGACGCGATCGCCTCGGGCACGCGCGCCCAGGCCGACATGGCCGCCCGCGACGCGGACGTGATCGTGTTCGTGGTCGACGCGCTCGACGGGCTGGTCGGGGTCGACCAGGACGTGGCCGAGATCCTGCGCCGCACCCGCAAGCCGGTGGTGCTGACCGCCAACAAGATCGAATCGCCGCGCGCGCTGGCCTCGATGCACGCCGAGTTCGGCGGGCTGGGCTTCGGCGAGCCGATCCCGGTCTCGGCGATCCACGGCGAGGGCACCGGCGACCTGCTCGACGCGATCGTCGAGAAGCTCCCGCCCGAGGACCCGACCCGGCTCGAGGAGCCGCAGCTCGCGCTGGCGCTGATCGGCCAGCCCAACGTCGGCAAGTCGTCCCTGCTCAACGCGCTGCTGAACGAGGAGCGCGCGATCGTCTCGGACGTGCCCGGCACGACGCGCGACGCGATCGACACGCTGTTCACCTGGAGCGGGCGCGAGTTCCGCCTGATCGACACCGCCGGCGTCTACAAGCGCGCGAACCAAAAGGGCAAGATCGAGTACTACTCGTCGCTGCGCTCGCTCAAGGCGATCGCGCGCTGCGACGTCGCCATCCTGCTGATCGACGCGCTCAAGGGACCCACCAACCAGGACCGGCGGCTGGCCGGGATCGCGCTCGAGGAGCGCAAAGCGCTGGTGATCGTCGGCAACAAGTACGACTTGGTGCGCGAGCTCGGCGAGTACAGCCAGGGCGATCTGACCAACGAGATCCACGCGCAGCTGCCGTTCGCGTCGTTCGCGCCGGTGACGTTCTTGAGCGCGCTGACGAAGCGCCGGCTGCAGTCGCTCATGCCGATCGTCGAGAAGGTCGCCGAGAACCTCGACCGGCGCGTGCCGACCGCCAAGCTCAACGTCGTCGTGCGCGAGGCGGTGCTGGCGCACCCGCCGCCGATCCACTCCGGCAAGCCGCTCAAGATCCTGTACTGCTCGCAGCCGCAGACGCACCCGCCGCTGTTCGTGTTCCACGTCAACGACCCCGACCTCGTGCCGGCTTCGTACAAGCGCTTCATCGAGAACACGCTGCGGGCCGAGTTCGACTTCGAGGGCGTGCCGCTCACGCTGGAATTTCGCTCGCGCCGCGACGGAGACGACGAGGCATGAACCTGGGGCTCGACCTTGCGGTCATCGTGGTGGCCTTCTTCGTCGGCGCCATCCCGTTCGGCGTGCTGGTCTCGCGGACGTTCTACGGCACCGACATCCGGGGCGCGGGGAGCGGCAACATCGGCGCCGCGAACGCGTTGCGCACGCTGGGCAAGCGCGGCGCCGCGGCCGTGCTGGCGCTCGACGCGCTCAAGGGTTACGCGCCCACGCTGGCCGCCTTCGCGCTGGGCGGGCGCGAGACGGCGGCGCTGGCCGCCTTCGCGGCGGTGGTCGGGCACTGCTATTCGCCCTTCCTTTCGGGCAAGGGCGGCAAGGGCGTCGCCACGTTCCTGGGCACGCTGTTCGCGCTGTGGTGGCCGGCGGCCGCGGCCTTCGCGCTGGTCTGGCTGGCGGCGGTCCTGGCCGCAGGCTACGCCTCGGTCGGCTCGATGCTGGCCACGATCGCGATGGCGCCGGTGCTCTGGTTCGGACTCGGCAGGACAGGCCTGCTGTACGGTGTGGTCTCGGCATTGCTCGTGATCTGGAAGCACCGCGAGAACCTGGGCCGGCTGCGCAGCGGAACGGAAAACCGTCTCAGTCTGCTGAAGGCGAAGCGGACATGATCTCGTCGAATGATTTCCGTAACGGCGTCACCATCATCATCGAAGGGCAGCTCTGGACCGTCATCGAGTTCCTGCACGTCAAACCGGGCAAGGGCTCCGCGTTCGTCCGCACGCGCCTCAAGAACGTGAAGTCCGGCGCGACGGTCGAGCGCACGTTCCGAGCCGGTGAAAAGCTCGAGCGCGCCACCGTCGACAACCGCGACATGCAGATGCTCTACAACGACGCCGACGGCTACCATTTCATGGACAGCGAGAGCTACGAGAACTTCACCCTGCAGAAGGACGTCATCGGCGACCCCGCCGACTTCCTCAAGGACGGGATGAAGATCGCGGTCCAGTTCCACGACGGCACCCCGATCGGCGCCGACCTGCCGGCCCACGTCGAGCTGCGGGTCGAGGAGACGGACCCCGGCTACAAAGGCGACACCGCGACGGGCGCCACCAAGCCGGCCAAGCTGGAGACGGGCGCGTCGGTCAACGTCCCGCTGTTCGTCAACCCCGGGGACATGATCCGCATCGACACCCGCGACCGCCGCTACATCGGGCGCGTCCAAAGCTAGAGGGTTCGCCCTGCGGGGCGAACCCATCGCGTTCGGCCTTCGGCCGAGCCGCCTTCGCGTTCGGGCTGCCGCCGAGCTGCCGATAACCAGACCATGAAGCTTCGGCGGCTGAGGATTTTCGGCGTCGCGACGGCCCTCTCGGCGGTCGCGGCGCTGATCGGCATCGTCCTCTACCTGCTTCCCAAGGCCCAGCTCCCGGCCTTCAACCGCATCGCGGACTACGTCGTGCTCAACGACGCCATGCTCTGGCTGCGCGACCAGCCGCTGGCCCGCCGCCTGAAGCTGCCCGACCACGACGCCGAGAACCCGCACCTGCGCCTGATTGCGATCGACGAGCAGTCCCTCCAGGACCCGCGCAGCGGCGGTGTGGCGCCCTGGCCCTGGCCGCGCTCGGTCTACGGCACCATGCTCCACCGCCTGGCTCGGGCCGGGGCCAAGGTGGTCGCCTTCGACGTGCTGTTCTCGGAGCGCTCGGCCGACCCGGCCCAGGATACCGCGCTGCTCTCGGGCATGCGGGCCCAGCCGACGGTCGAGGGCTTCACCATCGCCACGACCGCCGGCGGGCTGCTGACCACCGAGCTGCCGATCCCCAGCGTTCGGGCCGCCGCGGCCGCGATCGGCTACACGACCGTCGACAACCCCGGCGGCTGGATGCTGGGCCAGCCGCCCGCCAACGGCCCCTACCCGTCGCTGGCGACCGCGACCGTCGAGCAGTACACCGGCGCGAAGCTGCACCTGGCCGACGCCTGGCACGCGAACCTGGGGGCGCGCACGGTGCCGCTCGACGGCGAGAGCTTCTTCCTGATGCTGCCCTTCACGGTCGAGGAGAAGACCGAATTGGGCGCGGCCGGCGCTGAGGTCAGCGCGCAGGCTTGCCGGCGGCCCGGCGTCGCGCGCCGGGGCCTCGCAGCTGTCGGCGCCGTTCTTCCAGTTCGTCTCGTTCGTCGACGCGCTCAAGTGGGACGACGCGACGCTGCGCGCGTTCGCGCGCGACAACGTGGTGGTGATCGGGACCACCGCGCAGGCGATGGGCGACTTCGTCGTCACGCCCAACGGCCGCTATCCCGGCGTGTTCAGCAACCTGCGCCTGATGGACCAGTTGCTGACCGGCACGTTCATCCGCCGTGCGCCGCCCGCGCTCGACCTGGCGCTGATCGTGCTGCTGCCGCTGCTGATCGGGTTCGCCGTGACGCAGCTGCGGCCGCTAGTGGGGATCGCGGCCGGCACGGCGGTCGTGCTGTGCTACTCGGCGCTGGCGATCGGCCTGTACGCGACGACGCTGTACTGGATCGACCTGATCCACGTCGACGCCGCGACCCTGTTCGCCGCGCTGTTCGTCGCGCTCTACCGGGTGGTGACCGAGGGCGCCGACAAGCGCGTGATCCGGGCCATGTTCGGCAAGCACGTCTCGCCCGCGCTGGTCGACCAGATGCTGGCCCACGACGACCCGCTCAAGGCACTCGATCTTTCGGGCAAGCGCGCGAAGGTGACGGTGTTCTACTCCGACATCCGCGGCTTCACCGCGATGTCGGAGAACATGACGCCCGAGGCGATCTACGGCGCGCTCAACGAATACTTCGAGGAGATGTGCCGGCTGGTGTTCGAGCACGGCGGCTACGTCGACAAGTTCATCGGCGACTGCCTGATGGCGGTCTTCTCCGCGCCCAACCCGCGCCCCGACGACGCCTACGAGGCGGTCATGTCGGCCTGGAAGCAGCAGCAGAAAATCCTCGCCATGATGACCGAGTGGGCCGCGCAGGGCCGGCAGATCTTCACCGTCGGGATGGGCTTGAACACCGGCGAGGTGGTGCTCGGCAACCTGGGCTCGAGCGACCGCCTGAACTACACGGTGATCGGCGACAACGTCAACACCGCCGCCCGGCTCTACAATGTGGCCAAGGGCGGCCAGATCATCATCAGCGAGTCGACCTACGAGGAAGTGAAGGAGCGCTTCGTCGTCAACGAGCTGACCCCGGTGTCGGTCAAGGGCAAGGCGCTGCCGCTGCGCAACTTCGAGGTCGTGGGCATCATCGAACCCGGCCAGGCCAACCCCTCCACGCTGCTCGATCCAGCGAACTTGCCACAAGCCGTCGTGGCCGCCGACCACTAGCGCGCGGCGATGAGCGGCGGCCTGCTCGGCGCGCTCGCGCTGTTCCTGGTCGGTGCGGCGGCGAGCGTGCTGGGCTCGCTGGTCGGCCTGGGCGGCGGGTTCGTGATCATCCCGGTGCTGCGGGTGTTCTTCGGCGTGCCGCCCGCCCAGGCGGCGGGGACCTCGCTGGTCATGGTGCTGGCGAACACCGCCGCCGCGACGGTCGGCTACCTGCGCGACGGCAAGGTCGACCTGCGCCTCGCGGTCCCGCTGACGGTCGGCGCGATCCCGGGCAGCGTGGTCGGCGCGTTCGCGGTGCACCGCTTCTCGCCGGTCGGCTTCGACGTCGCGTACGGCGTCGTGCTCGTGATCATGGCGGTGCTCGTCCTGCGCCGGCGAGGCGTCGCATCGCGACCCGCCGGCGAGACGACCTTCATGCACCGGCCGGCGGCGGGCCTAGCGGCTGGGCTCGCGCTCGGCTTCTTCTCCTCGCTGTTCGGGATCGGCGGCGGCGTGGTGCTGGTGCCGCTACTGCTGATCGCGGCGCGGATGCCGCCCCATGTCGTGACGGCGACGGGCGCGTTCGTCATCACCACGACCGCCCCGGTGGGAATAGCGGCGCACGCCTATGCTGGCGACGTGGACTGGGTATTCGCCTTGCCGCTTGTGCTCGGCGGGGTGGCGGGCGGCAGCGTCGGGCCGGTGATCGCCAAGCGCATCTCGTCGTCCAACCTGATCACGCTGCTGGCAGTCGCGTTGATTCTAGCGGCTTGCGGGCTGGTGGTGCGACATTTGGTGTAGGCTTCTCAGCTCGTATGCGGCTTGGGTCAACGTTATACGAGGTCTCAATAAAACACATCTGCAAAACACCAATTATCTTCCATTTTGACCTATGGGTCTTCACTAACGTCCTGACTAAACGTACGCCCTCGATGCTCGGCTATGGTGCGTTCACGATCAAGGGCATCGAACTGGCGCCGCCGTACCTCCGCCGCTAGATTGGAGTCGCCAAAGACCTCTAACGCAATTGCAAGGCCTTCCACAAAGCTGCTCGCCCAGTTCATCAACAACGTATGAAGTTCAAGAATGCCCGCTTCTTCTTCGTGGGCGTGTTTAGATAGATTTTCTTGACAGAAGCGTCTGGTAAAGGTGGTCTGGATAACAAAATCTCGCAACAGAATATAGTCGTCGCTTAACAGAACTGGAGCCTCTTCTAACTCGCTCAGACGAATAAGTTTTTGATTATACTCTTCCCATATATCGAACCTTACTGCACCACGAACGTATACAGGCCTTAGCACTTCTGCCAACGCAGCCAATGCAGAACGTACAGGAAGCACTATTTTATTGCGCTCACGTAGCCGTTCCGCATCAATCTTTGCTTGCTCGCGTGCTGCTACCGCATCAGCAAGACACTGTTGGTAAAGAAATCTTTTCTCTTCAAGAAGAGTTTGTGCCTTGATGCGACTTTCTTCGAGTTTGAAGGTTCCAATTTGAGTGACGATTGCTCCAATCAGCACAGCTATCGCGGAGATCAAGGCGGCCGCGATGAGACTGTCGACTGAGCTACCGGTAACCATGTAAGCTATGGCTTCTTATGACTTCCTAAGTGCTGCGCGGCCCAACTCCACTGGTTCGAATCTCCACGATCTCAAAAGCGACAAGCGACTTCCGACACCGCGCGCAGATGATGTTCGGCGAGGGCTTCTTCTTGCGCAGCACTTCCATCGCGCACTTCTCGCACCGCAAGATATACCGCTTCGCGGACTCGTTGAACGGCGCGACCTTGCCCAGGTCGTGGTAGATCGAGCGCAGGCCCAGCTCGCGCATCTTCTTCTTGAAGGTGGGCGTGTGGCCGGGGGGCAGGCCCTTGGCGTGGAGCCAGGCGTGGATCATCTCGTGCAGGAGCGTCTCGCGCAGCTCGTCGGGCTTGCCGGCCAGGTGCTTGGGCGAGAGCTCGATCTGGGGCGGCTTGTAGGTGATGCGGCCGGCCAGGTTCGAGAAGCGCCCGTTGAACGCGATCCGGTAGGTCGGAATCTCGCCGTCGAAGTGCAGAAAGTTGTACTGCGCGAACAGGAGCTGGAGATCGGCGACGGTGGGCAGACCGGGGAGCACGCCACCTTCTTCGCCAAGAGCGGGCCGTGGGCTTGCCAATGCGGATCGCGGTGCCGATCCTCGTCGTCTTCGCGGTCGTCTTCCTGGGCATCATGGGCTACTTCTTGCGCATCGGCTTCGGCACGACGGGCTCGGCCTTCGGCCCCGGCGTCGCGGCCGCGCCGGGCACCGTGCGCGAGCAAGGCGACGCGCGCATCCAGGCCACCGCCGCGCCGATCGCGACCGACCCGCCGGGGACGTTCACCGTGCCGCAGACCGGCAGCGGGCCGATTTCGGGCGGGCAGTCCAACCAACTGCCCGGCGCGCAGACCGGCGGCGGCACGCCGGCCGGACCGCCCGCGCCCGTGATGGCGCAGATCCAAGAGCTGCGCGGCCGGCTCGAGCGCAACCCCAAGGACCTCGCCGCGCTCGTCGGCCTCGGCAACATGGAGTTCGACGCGCGCAAGTTCGACAAGGCCGACGGCTACTACCGGCGCGCGCTCGCGCTCGACCCCTCCAGCCCCGACGTGCGCACCGACGACGCGGTCGCGCTGCACCAGAGCGGGCACGACATCGAGGCCCTCGCGCAGCTCGACCGGGTGCTCGCCGAGCGCCCGAAGTTCCCCAACGCGGTGTTCAATCGCGGCGTGGTGCTGCAAGCAATCGGGCGCCGCAGCGACGCGCTCGAGACGTTCCGCAAGTTCCTCACCGTCGTGCCGGCCGGCGACCCGCGGGCAGCCGACGCGAAAGCCGCGATCGCGCAGTTGGGCGGATGAAGCTCTACATCTCAGCCGACATGGAGGGGACGGCCGCGGTCTGCTCCTGGACCCAAGTCGATCCCACCAACACCACCGAGTACCCGTACTACCGGCGCCTGATGTCGCTGGAGGTGCGGGCCGCGATCGACGGCGCGCGCTCCGCCGGGGTGCGCGACGTGCTGATCAACGACTCGCACTCCTCGATGCGCAACGTGCTGTGGGACGAGCTGCCCGACGACGTGCGGATGATCTACGGCAACCGCAAGCCGTTCTCGATGGCGGAGGGCGCGGACGGCTCGTTCGACGCGGCGTTCTTCACCGGCTACCACGCCGGAATCGGCACCCAGGACGGCGTGCTCGACCACACCTACACCGACGAGACCCTGCGCGAGACGCGCGTGAACGGCCGAGTCTGCAACGAGGCGATGCTCAACGCGGCGGTGCTCGGCCTCTCCGCCGTGCCGGTCGTGCTGGTCACCGGCGACCGGGTCGCGGTCGAGCAGATGCTCTCCGCGATGCCCTGGGCGACAGGGGTCGTGGTCAAGGACTCGATCGGGCGCTACGCCACCAACTCGCTCTCGCCGGCCCGCGCCCGCGAGCTGATTCGGGGCGGCGCGCGCACCGCGATCGAGCGCATCGGCGAGGCCAAGCCGTTCACGTTCGAGCCGCCGATCGCGCTCGACCTCGATTTCGTCTTCACCCACAACGCCGACTACGCCGAGCTTATTCCGGGTTTCGAGCGCACCGGCGGGCGCAGCGTTCGCTTCGTCCACGACGACTACCGGGTGATCTTCAAGGCCTACGTCGCCGCCTACCGCCTCGGCGCGGCGGCGAACGCTCACGTTTGATGGACGCGGCGCCGGCGAACGGAGCGCCGGCCGGCGCTATCCCGGCGCCGGTCGTCGCGTACCAGGGCCGGGCGGGTGCGTTCAGCGACGTCGCGGCGCGCGAGCTGGTACCGGGCGCGCGGACGCGCGGCTACGATTCGTTCGACGCGGTGGCGGCGGCGCTCGCGGCGGGCGAGGTCGACTACGGCGTGCTGCCGGTCGAGAACGCGATCGCCGGGCCCGTACCGCGCAGCTACGAGCTCCTCTGGGAGCACGCCGAGCTGCGCGTGCGCGGCGAGACGAGCCTGCGGGTGGAGCTATGCCTGATCGGCGTGCCGGGCGCGCGCGCGGACGCCGTTCGCGAGATCCGCTCGCACCCGGTCGCGCTCGAACAAGTGCGCGGGCTCAGCGCGGCGCACCCGGGCTGGAAGCGCGCCGTCGCCACCGATACCGCCGGCGCGGTCGCGGAGATCGTCGCGCTGAACGATCCGGCCGTCGCAGCGATCGGTCCCGCGCTCGCGGCCGAGTTGTACGGCGGCGCGATCCTCGCCCGCGGCGTTCAAGACGCGCGCGAAAACTACACCCGCTTCTTCCTGCTCGCGCGCGGTGACGACGACGCTCCGCAGGGCGCTCGCGCGTGCGTCGGGATCGCGGTCACCGACCGGCCGGGCTCGCTGCGCGATGCGCTGTCCGCGTTCGCCGACCGCGAGATCGACCTGCGCTTCCTGATCGCGCGGCCCGACCGCAGCGTGCCGTTCCGCTATCGCTTCTTCGTCGAGCTGAGCGGCGTCGACGACGCCCGGCTGGCCGCCGCGCTGCGCGACATCGGCGGCGAGCAGCGGGTGTTCGGGCGCTACTAGCCTTTGAGCGCGGCGGTGAACCTGGCCCGCCCGCCCGCCTCAAGGATGCGGCACGTTTTTACCGTACGTACGCGGCCTGCCCGGATGCCATGGTGAACGCTGACCGCTATCTATTCGGTGGATTGCGCGCGCCCGGCCAACGGCTCTCGCCACCGTCATGGAGGTCATGCTCGTGAGAACTCGTGCCGCCGGAGCCCGCTGCGCCGCTGCCGCGCTCGCATTCGCGCTGCTGTCGCTGGGCGGCGCGAGCCCCGCGCCCGCCGCGCCGGCGGTAAAAGCGCCGGTCAGCGTCGGCCTGATCTACTCGAAGACCGGGCTGCTGGGGGCCTACGGCGCCGAGTACTACGACGGTTTCGTCGCCGGGCTCGACTACGCGACGCACGGGACCGGCATGGCCGCCGGGCACAAGATCATCGTCAGCGAGCACGACGACGCGGGCGACCCGGCCAAGGCCGTCGCCGCGGCCAAAGAGCTGATCGGGCAAGGGGTCAAGATCCTCGCCGGGTCGACCGCCTCGGGCGTCGCGCTGCAGATGGCGCCGCTCGCCAAGGACAACAACGTCCTCTTCATCTCGGGCGCGGCGGCGGCCGACTCGGTCACCGGCAACAACCGCAACACGTTCCGCTCCGGCCGCCAGACGTACCAGGACGTGCTGACCGCGGGCGTGATCGCGGGCAACTCGCTGCGCGGCAAGCGCGTGCTGGTGTTCGCGCAAGACTCGGCCTTCGGTCAAGCCAACCTCGCGGCGGTGCGAGCGGTGCTGGGCGCGCAGGGCGCGGCGGTCGACGGGCTGCTGGCGCCGCTCTCGGCCAACGACTTCACGCCGTTCGCGCAGAAGATCAAGGACGCGAAGCCGGGCCTGCTGTTCCTGGCCTGGGCCGGCACGACCGGCCCCGCGGTGTTCAAGAGCCTCGACGACGCCGGCGTCTTCGCGGTCACCAGCGCCGTGACCGGCCTGGACCAGCGCGCGTCGTTCGCCAGCTACGCGCCGATGGCGGCCCGCCTGCAGTTCCTCTCGCACTACTTCGGCGGCGCCACGCGGACCAAGGCCAATGCCGCGCTCGCCGACTCGCTCAAGAAACAGGGAAAGCAGCCCGAGATCTTCGACAACGACGGCTTCGTCGCGGCGCAGATGATCGTGCACGCGGTCGAGAAGACCGACGGCGGCGACGTCGGAAAAGAGATCGCGGCGCTCGAGGGCTGGAAGTTCGAGGGGCCCAAGGGCCAGCAAGAGATTCGGGCCACCGATCACGCCATGATCCAGCCGATGTTCATCGTCAAGCTGCAAGGCAGCGGGAGCGCGCTGGAGCCGCACCTGGTGCGCGTGGTGCCCGCGGGCGCCGTCACGCCGCCGGTTCGCCCGTTCAAGTAGCGGCGCCGGTGCTGCGCACCGCCGGGTTGGGGCTGCGCATCGGCGGCGTTCGGATCGTCGAGGACGTCTCGCTCGAAGTGCGCGCGGGCGAGTTCCTGGCGATCATCGGCCCCAACGGCGCGGGCAAGACCACCCTCTTCAACCTGCTCTCGGGGGTCGCGAACCCGACCTCGGGCAGCATCACCTTCGCCGGGCACGACGTGACGCACGCGCCGCCGTACGCGCGCGCACGCCTGGGCATGGGCCGCACGTTCCAGACCTCGACCGTCTTCGGCGGCCTGACGGTGCTCGAGAACGCGCGGCTCGCGGCGCAGGCATACCTGGGCGGGTCCAACGCGCTCTGGCGGCTGGCGGAGCGGGAGCGCGCGCCGCTCGAACGGGCGCGCGCCGCGCTGGCGTCGGTCGGCCTGGAGCAGCGCGCGCAGGCGAAGGCGGCGTCGCTCTCCCACGGCGAGAAGCGCAAGCTCGACCTCGCGATCCTGCTCTGCGGCGAGTCCGAGCTGGTGCTGCTCGACGAGCCGACGGCCGGGATGGCGGTCGAGGACGTGCCCGAGATGATGGCGCTGATCCGCGCGATCCACCGCGAGCGCAACAAGACCGTGCTGATGGTCGAGCACCGCATGGACCTGATCATGGGCCTGGCCGACCGGATGGCGGTGATGCACCACGGCGCGCTGCTCGCGATCGACACGCCCGAGCGCATCGTCGCGAACGAAACGGTCCAGTCGGCGTACCTCGGAGACCCGCTGTGACGCCGGCTCCCACCGCGCCCAACGCCGCCCGCGGCGCTGCTCGAACTGCGCGGCGTGGACGTGCGCATCGGCGAGTCGCACATCCTGCACGACGTCTCGTTCGCCGTCCGCCAGGGCGGGATCACCGGCCTGCTCGGCCGCAACGGCGTCGGCAAGACGACGACCCTGCGCGGGATCCTGGGCCTGGTGCCGCGCACCGGCAGCGTCACGCTCGCCGGCGAGGAGCTCACCGCGCTGCCGGTCCACCAGGTGGTGCTGCGCGGCGTCGGCTACGTGCCCGAGGACCGCGACGTGTTCGCCGGGCTCACCGTCACGGAGAACCTGCGCCTGGCCGAGCGCGCCGGGTCGGAGCTGCGCTACGACTTGGTGTACGAGCTCTTCCCCGAGCTCAAGCAGCGCGCCGCGCAGCGGGCCGGCACGCTCTCGGGCGGCCAGCAGCAGATGGTCTCGCTCGCGCGCGCGCTGCTCAACGCCGGCAACCGGATCTTGCTGATCGACGAGCCGACCAAAGGCCTCTCGCCGCTGGTCGTGCGGCACGTGATCGGCGCGCTGCGGCGCGCCGCCGAGGTGGCGACGATCCTGCTGGTCGAGCAGAACCTCAGCGTCGCGCACGAGCTGGTGCGCGACGTGGTCGTGCTCGACCAGGGCCGCGTCGCGTTCAGCGGCGACGTCGGCGCGCTGATGAGCGATCCCGCGCTGGCGCGGCAGCACCTGGGCCTCGCGCTCGCCGCCGGAGGGCACTGACCTGAGCACGATCGCGCTGCTCCTGATCACCGGCCTGGGCCTGGGCGCGCTCTACTTCCTGATCGCGGCCGGGCTGTCGCTGATCTGGGGCCTGATGCGGGTGCTCAATTTCGCGCACGGCGCGTTCTTCACGGTCGCGTCGTACGCCGGCTGGTCGGCGACGCAGGCGCTGCCCGGGCTCTCGCCGACGCTGCGCTGGATCGTCTCGCTGGCGGTCGGGATCGTGGCCGGCGGGCTGTTCGCGACCGCCACCGAGGTCGGGCTGATCCGCCCGCTCTACGTGCGCCACGTCGGCCAGGTGCTGGTCACCGTCGGGCTCGCGCTGGCCGCGATCGCGCTCGTCCAAGGCGGCTACGGCAACGATCCCAAGCAACTAGAACTGCCGGGCTGGCTGATCGGGACGACGGCCTTCGCGGGCGCGAACGTGCCCAACTCGCGCTTCGTCGCGATCGTCGCGGCGGTGCTGGTGCTGATGGCGCTGCTGTACTTCCTGCGCCGCACGCGCTACGGCTTGATCGTGCGGGCCGGGGTCGAGAACCGCGCGATGGTGCAGGCGCTGGGCATCGACGTGCAGCGCGCGTTCACGCTGGTCTTCGCGCTCGGCGGGATGGCGGCCGGGCTCGCGGGCGTGCTCGCCGGCGCGTACTACGGCACGATCGATCCGGTGCGCGGCTCGTCGATGCTGATCTTCGCCTTCATCGTCGTGGTGATCGGCGGGCTGGGCTCGGTGACCGGCTCGGCGGTCGCCGCGGTCGTCGTCGGCCTGCTGCAGCAGTTCCTCAACTTCTACGGCGCGCCCGGGGTCGGCGACTTCGCCGTCGTGCTGCTGCTCGCGGTGGTGCTGCTGGTGCGGCCCGGCGGCCTGTCCGGGAGCGCAGACGTGAGCGCGCGCGCTCGCACCCGCCTGGCGCTGCTCGCCGTCGCGCTCGGCGGTGCTGGTCGCGCTGCCGTGGATCGGGCTGCCGGTGCCGCTG
Organism: Vulcanimicrobiota bacterium; assembly: GCA_963784655.1. Classification (GTDB taxonomy): domain Bacteria; phylum Vulcanimicrobiota; class Vulcanimicrobiia; order Vulcanimicrobiales; family Vulcanimicrobiaceae; genus Vulcanimicrobium. The sequence goes on along the minus strand of CAWASO010000014.1, from coordinate 411,710 downwards.
CTGTTCGAGCAGCCGCTCGGGGCGCCGGGAACGCTGAACCTGCTGGCGCTCTGCTTCGTGTTCGGCGCGCTCGCGCTGACCTACGACCTCGTGTTCGGCTACGTCGGCCTGCTCTCGTTCGGGCACGCGCTGTACTTCGCGACCGGCGTGTACGTCACGGCGATCGCGCTGGCGAAGTGGCACTGGGCCTTGCCGCAGGCGCTGGCGCTCACCGCGCTCGTCGCGCTCGTGCTGCCGACGGTGCTGGGCGCGATCTGCCTGCGCATTCGCGACATCCCGTTCGCGATGGTCACGCTGGCGTTCGCCGAGGCCGCGTCGATCCTGGTGATGCAGAACCCGTTCGGGCTGACCGGCGGCGAGGAAGGGCTCGCGCTCGGCGCGGGCGTGCTGCCGGCGCCGCTGGTCGGCGTCGCCAACACCCACAACCTGTACTGGATCGCGCTGGCGGCGCTGGTCGTCACGTACGCGATCGCGTGGTGGGCGGTCAACTCGCCGCCCGGCCGGGTCTGGCAGGCGATCCGCGAGAACGAGCGGCGCGTCGCGGTGCTCGGCCTCAACCCGTATCTGTACAAGCTCGGCGCGTTCGTGCTCTCCGCGTTCCTCGCCTCGGGCGCGGGCGTCGTCTACCTGCTGCTGCAGGGCGGCGCGAACCCGCAGGTCACGGCCTCGGGGTTCACCTTGGCGCTGCTCGTGATGGTGGTGCTCGGCGGGGTCGGGACGCTGTGGGGCGCGGTGCTCGGCGGCATCGTCTACGAGTACCTCGACTTCCGGCTGGTCGCGCTCGCGAACCAGCCCGACCTGCAAGCGCTGCCGGCGCTCGTGCGCGTGCCGCTCTCCGAGCCGCTGTTCGTGCTCGGCGTGCTGTTCATCGGGCTGGTGTTGTTCGTTCCCGGCGGGTTGGGCGGGCTGCTCCGCCGCCGCGGCGCGTAGCAGGATTGCCGCCCCGCGCCGTCCGACAGGGGTCGGCATCATGACGGGACTGCCGCGCGCCGATTCACCCGCCGACGTCGGCTTCATCCCCGCGCGCCTACAGCGTTTGACCGACGCGCTCGCGGCCGACGTCGAGAAGGGCGCGATTCCCGGCGCGGTGATCGCCGTCGCGCGCGACGGTAAGCTGGCCGCGCACGCCGCGGTCGGCTTTCGCGACCGCGAAGCCGGGATTCCGATGCCGCTCGACGCCGTCTTCCGCGGCGCGTCGGTGACCAAGCCGCTCGTCGTCGCCGCCGCGCTGACGCTGGTCGACGAAGGCGCGCTGCAGCTCGCCGCGCCGGTCTCGCGCTATCTGCCCGCGCTGGCGAACATGACGGTCGGCGTCGAGACCGCCGCCGCGGACGGCACGCGCACGCTCGAGCGCGTGCCGGCCGAGCGCGAGATCACGGTGCAGGATTTGATGCGCCACACCGCCGGCTTCACCTACGGCGCGTTCGGCGACTCGCTCGTGCAGCGCGCGTACCGGGCCGCGAACGTCACGGACACGCAGCAGACCAACGCCGAGCTGGTCGAGAAGCTGGCCGCGCTCCCGCTCGCGTACCAGCCCGGCTCGACGTTCGAGTACGGCATGTCGACCGACGTGCTCGGCGCGGCGCTCGAGGCCGTGGCGGGCCTGCCGCTCGATCGGCTCTTGGCGGAGCGCATCACCGGCCCGCTGGGAATGCCGGACACCGCGTTTCGGCTCGCCGACCCGGCGCGGCTGGCGCACCCGCAGGCCGATCCGGCCACCGGCGAGCGGCCGGACCTGCGCGGCCTGTTCGATCCCGCGCGCCCGCCGCGCTGGTTCGCGGGCGGCAGCGGCATCCTCACCACCGCGGCCGACTACGCCCGCTTCGCGCAGATGCTGCTCGGCGGCGGCACGCTCGACGGCGTGCGCGTGCTCGGGCGCAAGACCGTCGACCTGATGACCAGCAACCACCTTCCGCCCGGGGTCGCGTTCGGACCGTTCACCCCGGAGCTCGGCGTCACCGCGCCGTTCCCGTGGTTCGGCCAAGGCTTCGGGCTAGGCGTCTCGGTGCGGATCGACGCGGGCCGCAGCCCCAACCCGGGCTCGGTCGGCGACTTCTCGTGGTCGGGAATCTCGGGCACGTTCTTCTGGGCCGACCCGCGGGAGCGGCTGCTCGCGGTGCTGATGCTGCAAGCGCCCGCCGTGCGCGTCTACTACCGCTCGCTGATGCGCGCGCTGGTGTATCAAGCCCTGGCCTGACGGCGCGCCTTGGGGCGCACCGCCAGCACGGTGCGGGCGTGGCTGCCGCGCCCGACCCGTTTGGTGACCTGGAAATCGAACGTCAGCGCCGTGACCAGGAACAGCCCGCGGCCCGACTCGGCCAGCAAGTCCGCCGGCAGCTTGGGGTTGTGCTGGAAGCCCGGGCCGTCGTCGATCACGTGCAGCACCGGCGCGCTCGCGGTCCAGTCGAGGATCACCTTGACCGTGCCGTCGGCGTGGCGCACGACGTTGCCGACCAGCTCGCCGAAGACCAGCTCCGAGGCCATCGCGTCCGCATCCGAGCCCGCGCGCGCGACGATCTCGGCCGCGAACTCGTGGCGCGCGCGGTGCGCCGCGATCGCGTCGCGCGCGTCGAACGACCAGCTGCGCACGAAGCCCTCGGACGACGCGCTCCTCGGGTCGGCGACCAGTTCGCTCGCCACTTGCACCGCCAGGAGCGCGACGTCGTCGCGGGCGCCGTCCGGCAAAACGCGCTCGTAGACCGCGCGCGCGACGGCATCCGCCCCGGCGACCCGCGGGTCGGCCAGCGCGGCGCGCAGGCGCGCCTCGCCTTCGAGGTAGTCGTGGGTCGCTTCGACCAAGCCGTCGGTGTAGAGCAGCAGCAGCGCGCCGCGCTCCAGCTCGGCGTTGACGGCGCCCGGCTCGTCGCGCTCGCGCAAGCCCAGCGGCAGGCCGACCACGGCGAGCGCGCTGAGCGTGCCGTCCGCCGCGCGCAGCAGCGGCGCGGGGTGGCCGGCCGAGGCGTAGCTGAGCATGCCGCCGACCTGGTCGAGCACGGCGATGAACGCGGTCACCAGCCGGTCGGGGTGCTCGGCGCGCAGCGTCTTGTCGGCGGCGTCGAGGATCAGCGCCGGGTCGGGGTGGATGTGCGCCACGCCGCGGATCACCTGGCGCACGTTGCCCATCGTGACCGCCGCCTCCAAGCCGCTGCCGGCCACGTCGCCGATCGAGATCACCACCCGCCCGTCGGGCAGCCGCAGCGCATCGTACCAGTCGCCGCCGACGAGCGCCTCGCTCTGGCCCGGGGTGTAGTAGCTGCTGAAGCTCAGCCCCGGCACGCTGGGCAGCGACGTCGGCAGGGCCGCTTCCTGGAAGCGCTGCGCGACGCGCCGCTCGCGCTCGAACAGCTGCGCGTTGTCGATCGCGGCCGCGGCGCGGCGGGCGAACTCCTCGGCCACCGCCAGATCGCGCTCGTCGTAGCGCCGCTCCGACTCCGTCACGCCGAAACCGATCGTGCCCAGGATTCGCCCGCGCGCGGCCAGCGGGACGATCATCACCGAGCGCAGGCCGATCTCGCGGTGCAGCGCCAGGTGGCGCGCGCCCTGCGCCTCGGCTTCGATCAGCGGCGGGCTGACGACCGGGTGCAGCGCCGAGACGCCGCTGCGCAGGACGGTGTCGAGCACCCCGCCCGGGGCGGGGCCCGCGGCCTGCTCGGCGCGGTAGAGCTCGCGCGTGCGAGCTCGCGCTTGCGCTCGTCGACGTGCGCGGCGTCCGCGCCGGTCAGCTTGCCGCGCTCGTCGACGAGGCGGATCGTGCAGACGTCGCCCAGCGCGGGGAGGGCGATGTCGAACACGTGCGCGAGCGTCGCCGCCAGGTCGAGCGACGAGCCGAGCACGCGCGTCGCCTCCATCAGGAAGCGCAGCTCGCGCTCGCGCGTGCCGTCGCTCTCGGACTCGCGCAGCTGGGCGACCTTGAGGTGGGCCTCGGCCCGCGCGCGCAGCTCGTCGGCGGAGAACGGCTTGACCAGGTAGTCGTCGGCGCCCGCCTCGAGGCCCTCGACCGCGCTCTCCTGACCCGCCCGTGCGGACAGCATGATGACCGGGACGCGCGCCGCGCGCTCGTCCGCGCGCAGCCGCCGCAATAATTCGAAGCCGTCCATCACCGGCATCATCGCGTCGGTCACGATCAGGTCGGGCAGGCCGCGCGCGATCGCGTCCAGCGCCGCGGCGCCGTCGGCGACCGTCTCGACGTCGTAGCGGTCGGCGAACAGGCGCGCGATGTACGCCCGCAGGTCGGCGTTGTCGTCCGCGACGAGCACCAGCGGCCGGCCGGTCCGGCCGCGCGCCGGCCGGCCCGTTCTCACGGCTCCAGTCGCGCGCCTCCTGGAGGTATTGCGCGACGATCCGCCCGGCGGTCGGCTCGCCCTCGTCGTCGTCGACCTGATCGGCCGGCAAGTGCGCGCTGCCGAGCGGCACGCGCACGGTGAACGTCGTGCCGCGCTCGAGCACGCTCTCCACGCTCACGCTGCCGCCGTGCAGCTCGGCCAGATCGTGGACCAGCGCCAGGCCGATGCCGGTGCCCTCGTGGGTGCGCGACTTGGCCCCGCGCACGCGCCGGAAGCGCTCGAACAGCCGCGGCAGCGCCTCGGGCGGAATGCCGGTGCCGGTGTCCGCGACGCGCAGCTCGGCCGCCCGGCCGTCGGCGCTGGGGCCGATGCCGATGCGAATCTCGCCGCTGAAGGTGAACTTGAGCGCGTTCGAGAGCAGGTTGAGCACGATGCGCTCCCACATCGCGCGGTCGACGTAGACCCGCTCGGGCAGCGGGTGCGCGTCGACCTCCAGGCGCAGCCCCGCGGCCTCGATCGCCGAGCGGAACGTGCTGGCCAGATCGGCGGTGGCCTCGGCCAGGTCGGTCGGGCGGAACGAGCCCTCCAGCCGGCCGGCCTCGATGCGCGAGAACTCGAGCAGCGTGTTGACCAGCTTGAGCAGCCGCAGCGCGTTGCGGCGCACGCTGTCGAGTTGCTCGCGGCCCTGCGCCGAAGTGACCTCGCCGCTCGACTCGAGCTCCTCGAGCGGCCCCAGCATGAGCGTCAGCGGGGTGCGGAACTCGTGGCTGACGTTGCTGAAGAACGCGGTCTTGGCTTCGTCCAGCTCGGCCAGCCGCTCGAGCCGCTCGCGCTCGGTCTGCGCCGCGCGCGCGTTCTTGAGCGCGCCCGCGAGCTGCCCCGCCACGACGGTCAGGAACGAGCGGTACTCACCCTCGTGGGGCAGGCTCGGGCTCAGCCCGGTCACCAGCACCTCGCGCCCCCGGCCCTGTTCGACCGCGCCGACCGCCTGCGCTAGCGCGTAACGCACCGGCCCCGCGGCCGCGGGCAGCTCCAAGGTCGACGCGACGTCGCCCGCGCGCAGCATCGCCTCGACCCCGGCCGCGAGCGCGGCTTCGGCGGCGGGCTCGAGCTCGGCGCCCGACGTTCCGGCCGCGGCATAGCGGCCGTCCTCGCTCGCGCTGAAGATGCGCACCAGCGGCAAGTCGGCGGGGTTGGCGCCCAGCGTCGCGGCGGCGAGCTCGCACGCCTCGCTCACCGTCTTGGCCTCGAAGGCGCGCGCTTCGAGATCGCGCAGCGTGCGCAAGCGGCGCTCGCTGAGCACCTTGGTGGTCGTCTCGTTGACCGTGCAGAGAATTCCGCCGACGCCGCCCCGCTCGTCGCGGATCGGGCTGTACGAGAACGTGAAGTAGCACTCCTCGGGGTAGCCCTTGCGGTTGAGCGGCAGCAGCAGGTCTTCTTTGAAGACCGAGACGCCGTGCTCGGCGACTTCGGCGAACAGCGGCGCGATGGCGTCCCAGATCTCCGCCCAGCACTCGCGCCCGGCTTGGCCGAGCGCGCGCGGGTGCTTGCCCTGCAGAATCTCGACGTAGGCGTCGTTGTAGACCTGGACCATCTCGGGACCCCACCACAGGATCATCGGGAAGCCGCAGTCCAGCACCATGTTCATCGCGGTGCGCAAACTCTGGGGCCAGCGGTCGGCCGGCCCCACGGGAGTAGCGCTCCAGTCGAACTCTCGACTGAGCGCGCGCATGTCGCTGCGTTCGCCTACGATCACGATCCGGTGCCCTTTGCCCATCCTGGCCGCTCGTCTCCCGCGTTCGCGTCCAGGGCCGCGGCGAGACCACTGAGATCTTGGACGTCGGCCAGCGACGGCGCGCGCACGCTGCACGACGCGACGTGGTCGGGCAGCGCTTCGCGCTCGAACGTCGCTCGCACGCGAGCGATCCACGGCGCGCCGAGATACGTGCCCAAGCTGCCCAGCACGATCGCGTCGAGCGCCAGCAGGTCGGCCAGCAGCGCGCACGCCGCGCCGACCGCGGCCGCGTTGTCCTCCAGCGCGGCTTGCGCGGCCGCGTCGCCGGCCGCCGCGCGCGCGGCAACCTCGCGCCCCGCTCGCCGCGGCGAAGCCCGGATCGTGGCGGCGGGCGAGCGCGGGCAGGGCGCTAGCCGCGCCGTACGACTCGAAGCAGCCCGGCTTGCCGAACACGTCGGGCCCGTCGGCGCGGTAGCGAACGTGGCCGAGTTCGGGCGAGAAGCCCCGCGTGCCGTAGCGGGCCTGCCCGCCGAGCACGATCCCGGCCCCGAAGCCGGTGCCGCAGGTCAAGTAGGCCAGGCCGTCCGCGCCGGCTTCGCTGCCCCAGCGCCACTCGGCCAGCGCGCAGGCGGCCGCGTCGTGGTGGACCGCGACCGGAGCGGCCAGGTCGGCCCGCAGCCGCTCGGCCAGCGGGAAGCCGTGCATCCCCGGCAGGTGCGGGGGCGAGAGCACGACCCCGCGCCGGGCGTCCATCGGCCCCCCGATCGCGACCCCGACCGGCGCACCCGCCGGCGCGAGCTCGCGCAGCGCGGCGACCACCGCGGCGTAGAGCGCCGCGCCGTCGCTGGCCTGGGTCGGCCAGGCGCGCCGCTCGAGGATCGTCCCGGCCGCCGTGCCGAGCACGACGCTGGTCGTCGTGCCGCCGACGTTCACCCCGGCCAGCAGCCGCGCTTCGCTCATACGCAGATCACTTCGGCATCCGGCAAGCTCGCGTGAAGGCGCGCGACTTCCGCCGCGCGGCGGGTCAGCACCGCCCGCCGCACGAGCGTGCCCTTCTCGGTCAGCTCGGCCGGGGCGGGCGGGCTGTCGAGGATCAGCGCCCGGCACGGCCGCCCGGCGCTGCCCCGCCCGCGCGCGACGCGGCGCATGGCCTGCGCGACCTGCGCCCGCAGCAGGCGCGGCTCGAGCAGCTCGCCCTCGGCGCTCGGCCAGACCAAGAGCCCGATCGCGTCGCGCCCGTCGCCGGTGACGACGACCTCGGCCACGTCGGGCGCGCTCTCGCGCAAGAAGGCCTCGCGCAGCTCCGCCCCGCGCACCCACGTTCCGGAGCTGAGCTTGAAGCGCTCGTCCAGCCGCGAGACGAAGGCCAAGCCGCGCTCGGGCGCGCCCGGGTCGACCGCGCGCACCACGTCGCCGGTGCGGTAGAAGCCCTCGTCGTCGAAGGCGGCGGCGGTCAGATCGGGCCGCCACCAGTAGCCCGGCGTGACCTGCGGCCCGCGCACCCGCGCCTCGTAGGCGCCCGCGCCGAGCGGCACCAGCTTGAGCTCGACGCCCGCGAGCGGCACGCCCAGCGCGTCCGCCGCCGCGTCGGTCCCGGGCGAGAGCGTCACCGTGGGCGCGGTCTCGGTCGCGCCCCAGCCGGCGGCCAGCGGCACGCCCAGCGCGCGCAGCGCGTCGCGGGTCGAGGGCGCCAGCGGCGCGCCGCCCCAGCTCGCCAGGTCGAGGCGGGCCAGCCAGCGCTTGCGCAGCGCGTCGTCGCCGCGCAGCTGCTCGACCCAGCGCGCCCAGCCCAGCGGCACGTCGAAGGCCAGCGTCGGCGCGATCTCGCGCCGCAGCCGCACCGTACGGGCGTGGCGCTGCGGGGTCGGGTTGCCGTCGTCGACGTAGAGCGTGCCGGCGTGGGCGAGCGCGATCCCGAGCACCTTGTTGCCGCCGAAGCAGTGGCTCCAGGGCAGCCAGTCGACCAGCACCGGCGGGTGGTCGTTCAAGAACGGCCAGGCCTGGGCGATCCCCTGCAGCATCGCGCAGATCATGCCGTGCGTCGTGACGACGCCTTTGGGTTCGCCGGTCGAGCCCGAGGTGAACAGCACCTTGGCGACCGTCTCCGGCCCGAGCGGCACGTCCGCGCGCAGCGGCGCGTGCGCGAGCAGCGTGTCGTACGAGAGCGCCCGCATCAGGCGCGGCGGCTCGGTGACCGTCACGAACGGCACGGCGGGCGCGACGGCGCGCGCGGCGGCGGCATAGGCCGCCGCATCGCGCGCGAAGACCACCGCCGGCCGGACCGCCTCGGCGATCCGCTTGAGGCGGGCGAACCCGTCGTGCGCGGCCAGGCCCGCGGCGGCCGAGACCGGCACCGCCGGAATGCCGGCCCGCAGCGCGCCGAACGTCATCAGCGCGTGGTCGATGCCGTTGCCCGAAAGGATCAGCAGCGGGCGCTCCGGCCCCGCGCCCAGGCCGCGCAGCGCCGCGCCGATCCGGCGCGAGCGCTCCGCGGCTTGCGCGAAGGTCAGCGTGTGGCGCACGTCGCGCGCGTCGCGCTCGACCAGGAAGGCGCGCTCGGGCGCGCGCCGCGCGGCGTCGTCGAGCAGGTGCAGCAGCGTCGGCGCGGGCTCGCGCAGCGGCTCGCCGCGCAGCCGCAGGACGCCGTCGCTCGCGTCCGCGCTCAGCCCGCCGCTCCCTCCAGCACGGTGCCCTTCACCCGGTAGCACACGCCGCGAAACAGCGCGACCAGCTCGTCTTCACCGCGCGTCACGGTGATGTCGTAGACGCCGGTGCGGCCCTTCGAGCTCTGCTCGACCGCCTCGGCCACGAGCACGTCGCCCAGCTTGCCCGCCGCGACGTACGAGATCGAGCACTGCAGCGCGACGTTGGGCTCGTTGCGCGAGTTGCAGGCGAACGCGAACGCGCTGTCGGCGAGGGTGAAGATCACCCCGCCGTGCGCGATCGCGTGCCCGTTCACCATCGCCGGGCCCAGGGTGAGCGTGGCGCGCGCCCAGCCCGGGCGCGCGTCGAGCAGCGCGATCCCCAGCGCCTGCGAGGCGTGGTCGCGCGCGAGCATCGCCTCGGCGCACGCGCGTGCCAGCGCGGCGCCGGTCAGCTCGGCGGCGTTCACGCGGTCGCGGGCGTGCGCGTTTCGATGACGCGGAAGCGGTTGGCGACGAACGCCGCGTCGCACAGCGAGGCGTTGCCGGCCGGGTTGCCGCCGGTGACGTGGAAGTCGCTGAACGCCGCGGACTGATTGACCAGCAGCGTGCCGGTCAGGTTGACCGCGATGTTCACCTTGCCGTCGCGCGCCCAGCGCTCGGCCTTCGCCTTCACCGCGTCGTCGGTGGAGTAGAGGATCGCGGTGATCGCACCGCTGTGCCGCGCCGCCTCGGTCGCGAGCTTCAGCGACTCGTCGGTGTCCGCGGTGCGCACCACGAACGCGATCGGGCCGAAGGCTTCGCGGTCGTAGCGCTCGCGGTCGGCCGCGTCGACCACCGCCAGCACCGGCGAGTGCACGCGCGCGCCGGGGAACTCGGCGTTCTCCAGCGCCGCGCTGTGGCGCACCACGCCGGGCTTCGCGTCTTCTTCCGCGATCCGCGCGAGCGTCGCGTCGGTCGCGATCGCGCCCAGGATGCCGGCCGCGCGGGCCGGATCGCCGAGCAGCCCGTCGAGGCCCTTGACCAGCGCCGCGACGACGTCGTCGAACGACATCCGCTCGCCGCTCGCCGTGATGCCGCCGGCCGGCACGAAGATGTTCTGCGGCGTCGTGCACATCTGGCCCGAGTACAGCGCGAGCGACATCGCGAGGTTGCGAGACCATGCCCTTGAGATCGTCGGTCGAGTCGATCACGACGCTGTTCACGCCGGCCTTTTCGGTGTACACCAGCCCGTTGGCGTTCTGCTCGAGCCAGGTGCCGAACGCGGTCGAGCCGGTGTAGTCGACCAGCGCCACTTCAGGGCGCTGCGCGAGCAGCTTGGCCAGCGGCGCGTCGGGCGTGTCGACGGCCAGCATCACGGCGTTGGGTCGAAGCCCGCGTCGCGCAGCGTGTCGCGCAGGATCTCGACCGTGATCGCCAGCGGCAGCACCGCCTGCGGGTGCGGCTTGACGATCACCGGGTTGCCGGTGACGAGGCTGGCGAAGATGCCCGGGTAGGCGTTCCAGGTCGGGAAGGTCGAGCAGCCGATGGTCAGCGCGACGCCGCGCGGGACGACGGCGTAGGTCTTCTCGATCCGCAGCGGCTCGGGCTTGGCGGGCTTCTCCCACAGCACGCGGGCCGGCACGCGCGACATCTCGTCGTAGGCGTAGGCGATCGCTTCGAGCGCGCGGTCCTGCGCGTGCGGGCCGCCGGCCTGGAAGGCCATCAGGAAGGCTTGCCCGGTGGTGTGCTGCACCGCGTGCGCCATCTCGAACGAGCGCGCGTTGAGCCGGGCCAGCGCTTCGAGCGCGACCCCGGCCCGGGCCTCGACCGAGGCCGCGCCCCAGGTCTCGAGCGCCGCCCCGGCCGCGGCGAGCAGCGCGTCGACGTCGGGCGCGGGATACTGCACGCCCAGCTCGATGCCGTAGGGCGAGCGCTCGGTGCCGACGTGCGCGCCGCTCCCGGGCTGGTCGAGCGCGAACGGTTTGCCCAAGTGCGCCTCGAAGGCGGCCTTGCCGCGGTCCGCGGCGGTCTCGCCGTAGACTTTGCCGCTCGCGCTCTCGGGATAGGCGCTGTAGTAAGCGCGGGTTCGGATCGCGTCCCGCGCGCGGTCGAGCGTTTCACGGTGGCGCGCGAAGAAGTCGGCGGCCTGGGCCAGGGTCGTGGTCATACCGGAACGCTTCGGCGGGCCCGCGGCCACGCCCGCCGCGCGCGGGTTCGCGCGCTGAACCCCTACACGCCCAGGGCGGAGTTGAGCGAGGCGCCGAGCGCGTCGTCGTAGGCGCCCGTCGCGCGCCACGAGATCGTGCCGTCGGGCTCGATCAGATACAGCGCCAGGTGGGCGCGGTCCGCCAGCCCCAGCGAGCGGCTGAAGGCGCCCTGGTCGGCGAACACCGGGATGGTCGAGGCGCGCAGCTCGGGCGCCTGGAGCGCCATGCGCATCGTGCCCAGGATCGCGCCGCGGGCGAACTTGGGCAGGTTGCCCATCACCGCGAACAGCCGCGCCCGCACGTCGCGCCGCCCGCGCACCAGCGCGTCGAGGTACGGCCCCCACGACTCGACCTGGGGCCGCTGGTCGAGCGCGAAGCCGACCAGCGCGACGGTCCGCGCGCCGGCCAGGTCGCGCGGGACAGCGAACGGCGTCCCGTCGAGCGCCTCGCCCGCGAGCGCCGGAAAGCGAGAGACATCCATGCGCTCGTCCGTACCCTTTCCGCCCGTAACCCGCACCGGCCGCGCGGGGTACTCGCGGGCATGATCGTCGGAATCGCCTTCGGCATCGCGTTCGCCGCCACGGTATTCCTCGCGCTGCACGTGTACCGCCGCCTGCCGGCGATGCCCAAGCGAATGCCGCTGGGGATCGGGATCGACGGCCGGGCCCGCACGCGCGCCCCGCGGGCCTTCGTGTGGCTCATCCCGGGCACGCTGGCGCTGGCCGTGCTGGGCGTGGGCGCCGGGCTGCTCACGACGCCGCCCGCTCCCGACGAGCAGCCCGTGCTGGCGCTGGTGCTGCTGGAGCTGGCGGTCGTCGCGGGGCTGATGAGCTGGGTGGTGGACCGGCTCATCGAGCTGGCCCGCGACCAGACGTTCCGGGTCAAGCCGGGGCGGCTGCTGGTCGCGACCTTGCCCACGCTCGCCGGCATGGTGGCGATCGCGGTCGTCGCGGCGCGCTAGCGGCCGCTCCCGCGAGCATGCGGTGAAGGGCTGGGCTGAGGGGAACAGCGCTTGAGGTGGAGGCATCACCCCGTTTCGTCCAGATCGAGCCGGTCGGGCACTGCAACCTGCGCTGCCGGATGTGCCCGGTGCGCTATCGCGACACGGCCAACGCGTTCATGGCCTGGGACACCTACGCCGGCATCGTCGACGCGCTGCCGCAGCTCGCCGTGCTGCACTTGCAGGGCCTGGGCGAGCCGCTGCTGCACCCGCGCTTCTTCGACATGGCCGACTACGCCGCCGCGCGCGGCGTATCGGTCAGCGTCAACACCAACCTGACCGTGCTGCCGGAGCGCAATGCGGAGCGGGCCGCGCGCAGCGGGCTCGAGACGATCTTCGTCTCGGTCGACGGCGCGAGCGCCCAAACCTACGAGCGCATCCGGGTCGACGCGCGCTTCGACCGGCTCGAGCGCAACATGCTGCGGCTGCTGAGCGCGCTCGCGCGCCGCGGCGCCGGCCCGCGGGTCGAGCTGACCGCCGTCGCGATGCGCGACAACGTCGACGAGCTCGCCGACCTGGTCGCGCTGAGCGCGCGCTGGGGATCGATACGCTGCACGTGCAGCACCTCTGCCACGACTTCGGCGAGTCGACCCTGCCCGCGCGCTACGCGCCGATGCGCGCCTTCGTCGCCGACCAGACCCTGCTCGACGACGAGCCCGGGCGCGTCGAGCGCGCGTTCGCCGCCGCGCGCGCCGCGGCCGAGCGGCACGGCGTGCGCTGCGCCTGCCGCGCCTGCACCCGGTCGAGCACGCGCCCGGCACGCCGGGCCGCTCGCGCTGCGACTGGCCCTGGCACGGGCCCTACATCACCTACGACGGCACCGCGATGCCGTGCTGCATGGTCGCCACGCCGGACCGCGCGGCGCTGGGCAACGTCGCGCGCGACGGCGTCGCGGCGGTCTGGAACGGCCCGGCGTACCAGGACTTCCGGCGCCGCCTGGACTCCGACGAGCCGCCCGAGATCTGCCGCTCGTGCAGCGTCTACGCGCGCGTGTTCTGAGCTCCCGTTCGGCAGGGTAGCCCAAGCGGCGGCGGAAGTGCGCTGGACGCATCGCTAGGGAGGGACTTCCATGAACGACGACGCTCCGTCGGTCCAGGCTCGCGTCGACCGGTTGTTCCTCGACCCCGCCGCCGTCACGCCCATGCGCACCGAAGGCTTCGCCGCCGGAATCACCGACGCGAAGGCGCAGCAGCCGTTCTCGCCCTTCGACCGCGACGACATCATCGAGGCGCAGCAGCTCGCCGACGAGCTCGGCGCGGTCGCCGCGACGGGCCCGGGCGAAGCCGCCGGGCACGCCGTGATGGACACCGTCGAGCGCGAGCTGGGCCGGCGCCGGCCGGCGCTCGTGCAGCACGCCTTCAAGATCTTCGCCTCGCGCACGCCCGACGTGGCGGTTCGCATCCCGACCTTCCGCGAGATCGCGACCCGCCGCGCCGCCGCTTCCACCGAGCGCGGCTTCGCGGCCGGCGCGGAAGCGCCCGGCGAACCGACCCCGGAGCCGGAGATGGACTACTTCCGGCACGACATCGACTTGAGCGACCACCACGATCACTGGCACGTCATCTACCCCGGCGGCTTCGACGGCGACTCGCCGATCCACGGCGAGCTGTTCCTGTACATGCACGAGCAGATGCTCGCGCGCTACGACACCGACCGCCACGCGGTCGGCTTGGAGCCGGTGAAGCCGTACGCCGCGACGTTCGACGCGTACGCCACCGAGCCGGTCCCCACGACGCCGGTGCCGTTCTGGGTCCGCCAGGTATTCACCGACCCGCCGTTCAGCCCGCGCCCGGACGGCTTTCTCGCCGCGCAAGCCTGGGCCGGCACGCCGCAGCTGAGCGGGCAGAAGGCGGCCTTCGACAAGGTGGCCCACGCGCGGTACGCCAGCGCCGAGAAGCTGGGCGCGGACATCGAGGGCGTCACCGCGCGCGCGACCGACCCGCGCCCGAGCAACCTGCACAACCAGGGGCACGTGCTGCTCGGCTACGCCGATCCCGCGGCGCAGACGCCGGCGGTGATGATCACCACCGCGACCGCGATGACCGATCCGGTCTTCTACCGCTGGCACCGCCGCATCGACGACGTCTCGTTCGCCTGGCAGGACGCGCAGCATCCCAACACGCTGGGCTTGAGCGCGGCCAACGCCGCGGTGAAGCTGCGCAAGACGCTCGCCGCGGGCGGCGCGGACACGGCGGGCGGCGGCGAGAGCCCCGACCTGATCGTGCTGCCGTGGCAGACCGTGAAGGCGAGCGGCCTCGACTACACCGCGTACGGAACGAAGACGTTCGGCTCGGACGCGAACTGGGGCCGCGACCCCAAAGACCTCGGCGCGGACTACGTGCTGCGCACGCGGATCGTCTTCGACGACACGACGCAGGAGCGCAAGCTCGCGCTCGACGACCACTTCGTGTACTACCTGCGGGTCGAGAACACCGATGCGCACGCCGCGCGCAAGGTCATGTTCCGGGTCTTCCTGGTCGCCGAGGAGCTGTTCGGCGACGACCCGCAGGCGCGCCGGCGGATGATCGAGATGGACAAGTTCGTCGCGACGATCCAGCCTGGAACGAAGACCGTCGTCGCGCGGCCGAGCTGGTACTCGACCGTGATCCGCCGCAAGAGCGTCACCGACGATGCCAGCGCGCCCGCCAACGTCAACGAGGACGACCACGCCTTCGTACCCGGCGAGGAGAACAGCTGGTGCGATTGCGGGCTGCCCTACCGCATGCTGCTGCCGCGCGGAAAGCCCGGTGACGGGATGGCCTTCCGGCTGGCCGTGGTGCTGACCGACGGCGAGGACGACCTGGTCGATCACGACGCGGTCGAGTGCCACTCGGTCTCGTACTGCGGGCGCCAGGCCAAGCTGACCGGCAAGCGCGAGTACAACGACGCGAAGCCGATGGGCTACCCGTTCGACCGCAAGCTCGACGGCGCGAACGGTACGCCGGGCGGGCTGCGCACGGTGCTCGGCGCCGCACCCAACGTCGCGCTGCGCGCGCTCACGATCGTCAACACCGACACCACCGCCGCCGGCGGCGGCGGCGCGGCGCCGGTCTAGCAGAGCTGTTCGGCGACCCGCGCGAGCAGCTCGCTCATGGTCGGGTGCAGGTGCGGCATCTCGGCGATCTCGCGCGCGGTCGCGCCGCGGTCGATCAGCGCGATCGCCTCGCCGGCGAGGTCGATCGCGTCGTCGGTGACCAGCGTGATGCCGACCACCCGCCCGTCGCCGCGCCGGGCGAGCATCTTCACGAACCCCTCCGCCTCGTCGGAGACGAGCGCCTTGCCGACCTCGCTGGCGGGCAGGATCGCGGCGTCGTAGGCGATCCCCTGCGCGCGGCAAGCGCGCTCCGTCAGCCCGGCGACCGCCAGCTGCGGCGCGGTGTAGAGCGCGTGCGCCTCCCAGCGCGCCCACTCCACCTTCACCGGCTCCGCGGCGAACGCGTTGGTCGCCGCCAGCCGGCCGGCGTACGCCGCGCTGTGCACCAGGCAGCGCCGGCCCAGCACGTCGCCCGCGGCGTAGACGCGCGGGTTGGACACGCTGCGCAGCGTGTCGTCGACGACGATCCCGCGCGCGCGGTCGCCGGTGATGCCGGCGGCGGCGAGGTCGAGCGCGGCGACCGCCGGGCGGCGGTTGGTGGCGATCAGCACCAGGTCGCAGCGCGCGCCGTGCGCGCCGCCGGGCGTGTCGGCGATCAGCACGGTGGCGTCGCCGTCGCGCCGCGCGCTGCGCACGTCGGCGTCGCACACCACCGTCACCCCGTCGCGCATGAGCGACGCGCGCACCGCGGTGCCGACGTCGGGATCCTCGTTGCGCAACAGCTCGGGCGCGTCCTGGAACAGCGTCACGCGCGAGCCCAGGCGGGCGAAGTACTGCGCGAACGCGCAGCCGATCGGGCCGCCGCCGAGCACCGCGATGCGAGCCGGCAAGTGGTTCAGCTCGAGCACGCCGGTGCTGTCGATCGTCGGCACGTCCGCCAGACCGTCGATCGGCGGCAGCTCGACCGCCGCGCCGGTCGCGATCACGAAGCGCTCGGCCGTGATGCGGCGGTCGCCGACCACGATCGCGTCGGGTGCGACGAAGCGCGCGCCGCCGCGCGCCAGCGGGTACTCCTCGAGCTCGTGAACGCGGTCGGCGGCGAAGTAGTCGACCAGCGCGCGCTTGCGGCGCAGGATCGCCGGCAAGTCGACGTGGACGGGCTCGGTCTCGATCCCGACGTCGTGCGCCTTGGCGACCTCGCCCTCCATGTGCGCCGCGACGAGCACGGCCTTGGCCGGCATGCAGCCGCGCAGGATGCAGGTTCCGCCCAGTTCCTCGTCGCCGGTCACCAGCACGACGTCGCGCCCCGCCGCGCGCCCGGCCTCCGCGGCCGTGAAGCCCGCCGTCCCCGCCCCGATGACGCACAGCTCACGCCGCTCTTCGATCATGCCCGGGGTCATACCCGAGCCGCGCGGGTACAAGCCTGCTCGTTATGAACCCCAGGCTGCGCGCTCTCGTGACCGTCGCCCTGATCGTCGCCATCGGCGTGCTGATCTGGATGCTCGACCTGATCTTCGCGCGCGTGCGCACGGTGACGACCGACATCATCATCGCGGTATTGGTCGCTTACCTCTTGTTCCCGGCGGTCAAGCCGCTGGCGCGCACGATGCCGCGCGGGATCGCGGTGCTGCTGGTGTACGTCGTGCTGATCGCGGTGGTCGGCGCGGCGGTGATGGGGCTGGCCCCGCTGCTGGCCGCCCAGGCCGCGCAGCTCGCGCACGACTTCCCGGCGACCGTCGCGCAGGCCAAGTCCCAAGTCAGCGCCGGCGCGGCGCCGCTGCCGATCATCGGCCCGATCGAGCCCGCCCTGCGCGGACTGCTCGCCCAGTACGCCGACCGGGTCGGCGCCTTCACCGGCGCGGCGGCGGGAATCGTCGGCGAGCACGCGGTCGGGGTGCTGGCCGGCACGGCGCGCGCGCTGATCGACACCTTCGTGATCCTGCTGCTGGCGTTCTTCTTCATCACCGACGTCGAGCGCATCCGGGCGCTGATGCTGCGCCTCGTGCCGCCCCCGCGGCGCGCGGTCACCCAGTCGTTCGTCGACGACTGCGACCGCGTGATCGGCGGGTTCGTGCGCGGGCAGGTCCTGCTGGCGCTGTTCGTCGGCGTCGTGGCGACCGTGATCCTGCTGCTGACCGGGGTGAAGTACGCGCTGCTGCTGGGCGCGTTCACCGGCATCGCGAGCATCGTGCCGCTGGTCGGCCCGATCATCGGCGCGATTCCGGCGATCCTGGTCGCGCTGTTCGCCGCCGGCCCGGCCAAGGCGCTGATCGTGCTGCTGCTGTTCGTGGTCGTGTTCGAGATCCAGAGCCACGTCCTGACGCCGGTGGTGATCGGCAAGGCCGTCGGCGTGACGCCGCTGGTGATCTTCCTGGCGATCCTGGTCGGAGCCGAGGCCGACGGCGTGCTCGGCATGCTGCTCGCGGTGCCGCTGGCCGGCATCGCGCGAGTAGTGATCGACCGCGCGTTCCCCGACGATTCCACCGACCGCGCGCTGCTCGCGCAAGCGCGCGACCGGACGCTCGACGCACCGGCCACGCCCGTACCCGTCGGCGCGGATCAAGCCGTCAAGCCGTAGCGCTCAGGGCTTGTCCTTGTCCTCGTCCTTGTCGTCTTTGTCGCCGGCGGCGTGGGACGCCGCGCGCGGCCCGAGGTAGAGCTCGTACGCCGCATAGGTGGTCAGCGCGTTGGTTCCGCGCAGCGAGCGCCCGGCCGAGAACAGCACCTTGTGGTGCTCGTCGAAGCCGCGCACGAAGCCGACGCTGAAGCCGGTCGAGGGCGCGCCGCCGACCGTGTCGGGCGTCGAGTGGAACACCTCGGCGCCGTACGAGAGGCTTTCGCTGACCTCGCGCTGCGCCGCGATGCCGCTGAAGGTGTAGTCGCGGTTGCCCGCGCCGGGATTGTGCCACAGCCCGCCGCCGCCGAAGACGCTCCAGTGGCCGACGTCCTTCTGCGCCCAGAGCGGGAGGAACAGCCGGGTGTTGCCCCCGCCCAGACCGCTGACCGCGTTGCCGGTCGGCACGACGACCGCCGGGTAGAACGCGATCTGCGGGCGGCGCGCGCTCTCCTGCACGAAGCGCAGCTTGAGCGCGACCTCGGTGTCGCCGAAGCCGAGCACCCACGGCGCCTTCCCCGCATCGCGGCTCGCCGCGACCTGGGTGGTGACCGCGAACTGCACGTTGCGCAGTAAACCGTAGTTCACTTCGAGCGCCGGCAGGGTGCCGGTCATGCTGTCCGCGCCGTGCGCGAACTGCGAGTTGAGGTAGATCTCGTAGTGCCGGAACGGGGTCGGCTCGGGGTCGTCGACCTGGAACGGCGGTCCGGCCAGCGCCGGTGCGGCGGGGAGGCCGAGCGCGGCGAGCAGTGCCAGCCCCGCGGCGAAGCGCGCGAGCTTCAGCACGGCGCGGCCATGGCCGGCACGGGCAGGCTGAGTTCCAAGCGCGGCAGTTGGGCCGCGCGCGGCGCGACCGTGAACGCGTCGTTCGCCGCGCCGAGCTGCTCGGCGTGGGCGCGCAGGTCGGTCGCCGCGCCGTCCATCTGCTCGATCTGCGCGGCCAGCTCGGCGCTCGCCGCGGAGACGCGGTCGGCGCTGCCGGACTGGCGTTCCGCGGCGGCGGCGAGCCGCTGCGCGGTTTCGGCGATCGAGCGCGAGGTGGCCTCGATCTGGTCGGCCGCGGCGGCGCTGGACGCGATGCCCTCCGACAGACTGGCGACGCCGCCGGTCACGTCGGCGCTGGCGGCGCTCATCGTGCGCGCCCGCTCGGCCAGGTTGTCCGCCACCCGGCTGGACTCCGAGACGGTTTCGTTGAGCGCGGTCAGCGCGTCGGTCAGCCGGGTCGCGAGCCCGATGCCGGCCTGGGTCGAGCCGCTGGCCTGCTCCATCGCGCCGGCCGCCTGTTCCGCTTCCTTGCGGATCGCGGACAGGATGGCGCGGATGTCGCGCGTCGAGACCGAGGCGCGCTCGGCCAATTTGCGCACCTCGTCGGCCACGACCGCGAAGCCGCGCCCGTGCTCGCCCGCGCGGGCCGCTTCGATCGCGGCGTTGAGCGCGAGCAGGTTCGTCTGGTCCGCGATCTCGTCGATCGCCGCGACGATGTCGCCCACCGCGCGCGTGCGCTCGGCCAGCGACGTCACGACGCGCTCGGCCAGCTCGGCTTGGGAGCGGATGTCGTGGATCGCGCTCGCGGTCTCGTTGGCGGCCCGCTGCCCGCCGACCGCTTCCGCGGTCGCGGCCAGGTTGGCGCCCCGCAACTGCTCGGCCAGCGCGGCGGTGGCGCCGATCTCGGCGTCCAGGCTCGTCACGCCGCCCGCGGCGCGGCGCACCGATCCGACCTGTTCCTCGGCGACTTCGGCGACCCGCGCCGCGGCGGCCATCAGTTCGCTCAGCGCGTCGCTGGCCTGGCTCGCGCCGACGGCCTGCTCGCGGCTGGCCCGCGCGACCTCGTCGCTCGCGCGGGACACGTCGCCGATGGCCTGTTTGCTCTCGCCGATCGCGATCGCGACCTGCCCGCTCATCTCGCGCAGCCCGGCCGCGATGCCGACCGAATCGCCGATCAGGGTCCGCAGGCGCGCCGTCGCGCTCGCGAACTCGCGCTCGATCCCGCGCATCCCGTTGCCCAGCGCGTTGGTGCTGGCGGCCAGCGCGCTGAGCTCGTCGCGCCCGGAGATCGCGATGTCGGCCCGCTGCGAGGCGGTGAAGGGGACGTCCAGCCGGCCCGCGGCCAGCGCGCGCAAGGCCTCGCCCAGCGCGCCGAAGTCGTTCTCCACGACGTCCTCGAGCGCGCGCTTGGCCCGTCCGACGCGGGTCGCGATCGTGCCGCTCAGCAGCAGCGTCAAGGCGATGCCGAGCACGAGGCCGCACGAGCCCAGCGCGACGCCCAGCGTGAACGCCAGGCGCTGCAGCCGGACCGCGTCGGCCGCCGCCGCGGACATCCGCGCGACCGTCGCTTTGAGGAAGCTCTCGCTGTCGTCCATGAAGGTCTCGAAGGCCAGCTCGTGCGCGTCGTTCGTCTTCCACGCGCGCAGATCGCGCGCACCGTCGAGCTTGCCGGCCAGCCGCAGCTCGGCCGCGCTCAGCAGCTGCGCGCGCATGCCGTTCGCGCCTTGCCAGAAGGCGGCGAACGCGCTCAGCGTTTCGCGCTGCTTGGGATCCGTCACGACCGCCTGGGCCCGCGCGAGCGCGGCGTCGACCAAGCGCGCGTGGGCGGGCTGCTCTTGCGCGTAGTGCCGCCAGACCGCGGGATCGGGCGCCAGGACCGACCAGGCGAAGTCGTTGTTGATCTCGCGCACCCGCACGATCAAGTTCGCGACGGCGTCGCGCTGCGGCACCAGCTCGCCCGCGATGGTACGGTTCGTCTGCCCCAGCGAGCTGACGACGAGCAGCGTCGCGACCAGCGCGGCGGCGAAAGCGGCGATGACGACCACCATCGCGGTGCTGAGCTGACCCCGAATCGAAAGCGAGAACCAGCGGGAAGCGAAGTTGTTCACGACGATCCTTGTCCGGAAAAGTGTATACGTTCCTGGACAGAATCGGCGCGCCCGGGCCGAGCGCACAGGCCCGACGGTCAGCGCGCGGTTAAGTTTTCCGCTCCGCCCCGCTCACGGCTCCGCGCGTACGATGCCCTCGAAAGCGATCGCCGCGATCGCCCGCGCGACGGCCGCGCCGCTGAGCGACGAGCCGCCGCGGTACCACTCGACCACCGAGTTGGACATGCCGAAGATCAGGCGCGCCGCCAGGCGCGGGTCGAGATCGGCTCGCACTTCCCCGTCGCGCTGCGCTTGGACGATGAGGCCGGTCACGACGCGGTCGAACTGCCGCCGCCGCTCGAGCGCCTCACGCTCGCTGCGCGACGTTCCGCGCACGCGGAACAGCACGGTCAGCTCGGGCAGCAGGTGCAGCGTCGTCTCGGCGACCCGGGTGACGATGTGGCGCAAGCGCTCGACCGCGCGGCCGTCGGTCGCGGCCGGTTCGTCCAGGAGCGCGAACAGCGCGTCGAGCGCGCGGCCCAGCCCGCGCTCGAGCAGGGCCTCCTTGCCGCTGACGTGGTGGTAGATCGAGGCCTTGGTGATGCCCGCCGCGCGCGCGACGTCGTCCATCGAGGCGCCGTCGTAGCCGCGCTCGGCGAAGACGCGCAGCGCCACGTCGGTCAGCGAGTCGATGTCGTAGGGCTTGCGCGCTTCGCTCACGCCGGCGGACCGTAGGCCGGGCCGAGCAGCGCCGCGGCGGCGCGCAGGGCGCGCTCGAGGTCGGGCCGCAGCGCGTCGAACGCGGCCGCGTGCGCCGCGAACGGCGGCTGCAGCGTGATCCCGCCGACCGAGTAGATCGCGCCCGCCAGCCGCTCGCGCAGCCGGTTCGGCCGGGTCAGCGAGTCCTTGTCGTTGCGCGGATCCGAGGTCAGCTCGCGGCGGAGCGCGGCGAGCCGGGCCCGCTCGGGCGGCGCGGCGCGCGCGGCGCGCGCGTCGATCGCGTTGAGCGCGCGGTCGATCCGGTCGTACCAGCCCAGCGCCGTGGCCAGGAAGGCGTGCCGCTCTTCGCGCTCGCGCGCCGTCCACGGGCTCTGCGGGTCGTCGACCAGATCGAAGCTCTGCTCGAAGGTGCGCCCGGCCAGGTGCAGCCGGGCGGCGTACCGGCCCGGCAGCGCCTCCGGCCCGGCCGGGAGGCCCATGTTCTGGCGGCTGGTCCCGGTCCACGGCGCCGGGCCGTCCTCGTTGCCGTCCCAGACGGCGCGGTTGAGGCCGGTGTCGTTGGGCACGCCGTCCTTCTCCCCGCGCAGGGTGCGCACGACCCGCCCGCCCGCGTCGGCGATCTCGAGCCACGGCGGCTGCTTGGCGGGAGCGCGCTGGTAGAACGAGAGCAGCGCGCCGGCCGGGGCGTTGGGGCCGACGAACCGGTCGGCCGGGGTCATCCCCTCGTCCGACGGAAAGGACGCCCACAGCGTCGCCTCGCGGACCGTGAAGAAGGCCGCGCCGTCGCGCCGCGCCGCGGCCAGACCGCGCAGCGGCGCGAGATCGTCGAGCACGAAGAAGCCGCGCCCGTGGCTCGCGACCAGCAGATCGCCCGTGCTCTGCTGCACGCCCAGATCGTAGACCGGGACGGCCGGCAGCCCGGCCCGCAGCCGCTCCCAGCGCGCCCCCCGGTCGAGCGAGAACCACAGCCCGGTCTCGGTCCCCGCGAAGAGCAGGTTCGGCTCGCGCGGGTCCTGGCGCACCACGCGCACCGGCACGTTCGCGGGCAGGCCGGCGGCCAGCCCGCTCCAGTGGGCGCCGTAGTCGTCGGTGACGTAGACGTGCGGCGCGCGGTCGCCCTCGTCGTGCCGGTCGAGCGCGACGAACGCCGTCCCGCCGGCGTGCGGGCTCGCGTCGATCGCCGCCACCCGGCCGTAGCGCGCCCAGCCGGCGGGCGTGACGTCGCGCCAGTGCGCGCCGCCGTCGCGGGTGAGCTGCACCAGGCCGTCGTCGCTGCCGGCCCAGATCACGCCGGCCTCCTTGGGCGACGGCGCCAGGGCCAGCAGCGTGTCGAACGTCTCGGCGCCCGAGAGGTCGAGCGTGAGCGGGCCGCCCGAGGGCCGCTGGTGCTCCTTCTCGTTGCGGGTCAGGTCGGGGCTGATCGGCGCCCAGTGGCGGCCGCGGTCGCTGCTGGCGAACACGACGTTGCCGCCGAAGTACGCGACGTGCCCGTCCTGCGGCGAGAACGCCAGCGGCGCGGTCCAGTTGAAGCGGTACGGTGATTCCGCCAGCGCGCCGGGCGCGGCGAACGGATCGCGCGGATAGGGCGAGACGTCGGTGCTCTGGCGGGCCCGCGCGTCGTAGATGGTCAGCACGCCGTTCTGGTTGTTGCTCCAGACCAGGTTGGGGTCGAGCGGGTCGGGGATCGCGAACATGCCGTCGTCGGGCGCCACCGCGTACCAGTCGCGGTTCATCAAGCCGACCCCGTTGCGCGCCGTCGTGGGCGCGCACCACGAGAAGTTGTCCTGCAAGCCGCCGCAGAGCGTGTACGGTTTGCGCTGGTCCCAGCCGACGTGGTAGACCTGCGCGAGCGGAATGCGGTCGAGGAAGGCCCAGGCGTTGCCGCCGTCGTGGCTGAGCACCGCGCCGCCGTCGTTGCCCTCGATGATCCGCTTGCCGTCGCGCGACCACCACAGCGCGTGGTTGTCGGCGTGCAAGCCGGTGGTGAGGTGCTTCCAGCTCCGCCCGCCGTCCTCGGACACGGTCAGGAAGAGCGACAGCGCGATGACGCGCTCGCGGTTGCGCGGGTCGACCTCGAGGTGGCTGAAGTAGAACGGGCGCTGCGCGGGCAGGCTGCTGTCCGAGGTCTTGCGCCACGAGTCGCCGCCGTCGTCGCTGCGCCAGATCGTCCCCGCGCGCGACTCCACCACCGCGTAGACCCGGCGCGGATCGCTCGGCGCGACCGCGATCCCGATCCGGCCCAGCAGGCCGCGCGCAAAGCCGTGCCCGCTCACCTTCGCCCAGCTGCGCCCGCCGTCGCGCGAGCGGTAGAGCCCGTCGGCCGGGCCGCCGCTCGACGCCGCCCAGGGCGCGCGCCGGAACTGCCACATCGCCGCGAACACCAGGCCCGGCCGGCGCGGGTTCCAGGCCAGGTCGGCCGCGCCGCTGCCCGGGCCGAGATAGAGCGTGCGGGTCCAGTGCCGGCCGCCGTCCTCGGTCCGGTAGACCCCGCGCTCGGGCGAGTCTTTCCAGGGATCGCCCAGCGCCGCCACCAGCGCCCGGTTGGGATCGCGCGGGTCGATCAGGATGCGGGCGATCTGCGAGCTGTTGGCCAGCCCGGCATGGGTCCAGGTCTTGGCCCCGTCGCGGCTGAGGTAGACGCCGTCGCCCCACGAGACGTCGTTGCGCGGGTTGGCCTCGCCCGTCCCGGCCCAGACCACGCGCGGGTCGCTGTCCGCGACGGCCAGCGCGCCGACCGCGCCGTAGGCCGGCCCGTTCCAGGCCGGCGCGAACGAGATTCCGCCGTCCTCCGACTTGAACACCCCGCCGCCCGCGCCGCCGACGTAGTACAGGTTCGGATCGCGGTCGCTCCCCGCCACCGCCGGAACCCGGCCGCCGGCCGCGGCCGGGCCGATGGCGCGGAACTGCAAGCCGCCGGTGTCCGGCCCGGCCGCGGTCGCGGCGAGCGGCCCCGCCGCTACGAGCGCGACGGCGGCGAGCAGGGGAGCGAGGCGCATCGCGCCAGCCTTCCCAGCCCGATTTCGGGGTTCCCGCCCGACCGCTCGGTAGGGAGCCCGGGCCGCTCGCGCCAAGCGTCAGAGCGATGACCCCGACGTCGACCAGCGCCGACATCTCGCGCGATCAGCTCCTCACGCTGTACCGCAACATGCTGACCCAGCGAGCGGTCGACACGCGCGGCTTCCAGCTCAACCGGCAGGGCAAGATCGGGATCGCGATGGGCTCGGAGGGCCACGAGGCCGTGCAGTCCGGCACGGGGCTGGCGTTCCAGCGCGGGCGCGACCTGCTCTACCCGTACTACCGCAACACCGGGCTGATCCTGGCCTGCGGCTTCCCGCTGGTCGCCCTGTTCCGCTCGCAGCTGGCGCGCGCGCAAGACACCACCGGCGGGCGCTCGATCATCAACCACGTCACCGGGCGGCAGTACGGGATCGCCTCGATCTCCTCGATCATCGCCGCGCAGTGCACGCACGCGGTCGGCGCGGCCTGGAAGCTCAAGGGCGAGCGCGCCCGGGACCGGGTGGTGTTCTGCCAGTTCGGCGAGGGCGCGACCAGCCAGGGCGAGTGGCACGAGGCGCTCAACTTCGCCTCGGTCCACAAGCTGCCGGTGGTGTTCCTGTGCGAGAACAACCAGTGGGCGATCTCGACCCCGATCAGCAAGCAGATGCGCGTCCCGCAGGTGCACCAGCGCGCCGCGGGCTACGGCATGCGCGGCGTGATGTGCGACGGCTTCGACCCGATCGCGGTCTACACCACGGTTCGCGACGCGCGCGCGCACGCCGCCTCGGGTGAGGGCCCGGTCCTGGTCGAGATGATGTGCTACCGCTTCCTCTCGCACACGACCGACGACGACGACCGCACCTACCGCACCCGCGACGAAGTCGCCGAGTTCCGCCCGAACGACCCGGTGCCCAAGTTCGAGCAGTACCTGCTCGAGCACGAGGTCCTCGCCGCCGACGCGATCCGCGAGCTCAAGCGCGAGATCACCGAGCTGGTCAACCGCACCACCGACGAAGTCGAAGCCGAACCGTACCCCGAAGCCCACACCCTCTACGGCAACACCTACGCGGGCCCCGACGACGCCTGGGTGGAGTAGCGCGCCCTTGCCCTAACGGCGCAAGGTGATCGAGCCGGTGACGGTTTCGCAGTCGATGCGGCGGGCGCCGTCGCCGACGGTCGCGTGGGCGGTCGCGCCGGGGCCGTACTCGGGGCGCGTGACGCTGACGCCGGCCGCATCGATGCCGCCGGTGACGGTCTTGGCGTCGAAGGTGACGCCCGCGCCGCGCGGCAGCTCGACGTCGATCGAGCCGGTGACCGTCTTGGCGACCAGCGTGCCGCGGCCGGCGTCACGCACGCGCAAATGGAGCGAGCCGTTCACGCTGCGCGCGCTGCCGATCTCGGGCGCGTCCAGCGTGAGGCCGCCGTTCACCGTCGCCGCGCTGACCGGCCCGTCGGTCTGCGCGTCGATCGAGCCGTTCACCGTCTGCGCGTCCAAGCGCGCGCCGCGCGGCAGCGTGATGTCGAAATCGACCGCGGTGTCGTTGTCGCTGCTCTCGTGGCGCGACTCGCGCGCGTCGCAGCCGCGGCCCGCGTCGGGCGGGTAGCGCACGCACACGATCGTCCCGTCGGCGCGCTGCTCGACGTGGATCTGGACCGCGCTCGGATCGCCGCTGCGGGCGTGCTTCGTGGCCCGAATCGAGAGCCGGTCGCCCGTGCGCACCCGCACCCCGCCGTTGATGTCGCGCACGGTCAAGGTCTGCCCCGCCCGCAGCGACCCCTCGTAGGCGAACGGCACGGCGGCGAGCGCTAGAACTAAAATCATAGTTCAACGCTACGGTGTCCGTGCTCCAATGTCAAGGTCTTTCGCCTGCTGACTTTGCCGCCCACTTAAGCTACGGTCGAGCGATGATCCATCGATTCGGTCTGAGCGGGTTGCTCGCGCTCGCCGTTTTGGCCCTGCCCGGCACGGCGTCGGCTGCGGCCCGCAGTTCGCACGTCATCATTCAGAACCAGACCGCGCAGCGGCTGATCTACGTCCGCGGCAGCGTCGCCCACGGCGAGGTCACCAAGAAGCCGCCGTCTGCGATCGCGCCGGGCGGCACGGGCGATCTGTTCGCCGAGTCCAACGGCTTCGCGACCGGCACGGAGGGCTACGTCGTCTACCGCGTCGAGGGCGTCGCGGGCGAAGCGCAGTTCAACTGGGACAATCCGTTCGTCGGCTCCAACTCGGCCAGCGCGAGCGCGCCGGCCGGCTTTCACGCGGGCCAGATCGGCGACAAGGGAAACCGCACCTTGGTGTTCTTCTCGATCGCGCCGGTCTCGCAGCCGGTTTCGGCCTGCAATCCGGCCTGGGTCTTGGGCCACCTGGGCACGCAGGCCGAGGGTGCGCTCAGCAAGGTGGACGAGGACATCGGCGTCTTCACCACCCCGCTCAAGTTCGCCGGGATCAGCGGCTGGGTCGACACGGGCTGCAACGCCGAGGCGACCGGCACGCCGGTGCGCACCGCGCAGCACAGCACCGACGGTTTCTGGACGGTCGACGTGCGGCTCTCCGCGATGGCGATCAACGGCCAGAACCTCGCCGCCGCGCCGCGCTTCGTGCGCATCGAGATCGAGCCCGGCACGCCCGCGCACGGCGCGGCGGCGGCGAACCCGCCGCCCGGTGGGGTGCCGATCGCCTTCCACGGCCACGTCTTGATCGACACCCACCACGGCGCGGAGCTGGTCGAAGTCCACCCCTCCGATCCGGTCACCGTCGGCGGCAAACCCAAGCCGTTCGGGCCGGACACCTGCGCGCAAGGCTACGTCTGGCGCGATGCGTTCGCCGGCGACCACGTCTGCGTCACGCCGGCGATCCGCGATCAGAGCGCCCGCGAGAACGGGCTGGCGGCGGCCCGCCGCGCGCCCGGCGGCGGCGCCTTCGGACCCGATACGTGTTTGCAAGGCTTCGTCTGGCGCGAAGCGTCGCCGAGCGATCACGTCTGCGTCCCGCCGTCGAGCCGCGGTCAGGCCGCCTCCGACAACGCGCACGCCGCGCTGCGCCGCGCCCCGTGAACTAAGGCGGCCCCGGCGCGGCGGACGGCCCGGGGTCGATCTGCGCGGGGCCTCGGCCCCGCTCCGTGTAGAGCCGGATCTCGGCGATGTCGCGCGGGAAGATCAAGCCCAGCGTCCAGTCGAACGCGACGCGCAGCCGGCGGTCCCAGCCCGGCAGGCGGGCCAGGTAGTACGAGCGCCACATGAGCCACGCCAGGAAGCCCGTCAGCACGAAGCCGCCCGGAAACGCGACCACGCCGCGGCGCGCGCCCAGCGACGCCATCGTGCCCATCGAGCGGTACGCGAACGGTTTCGTCGGCTGGCCGCGCAGCACCGCGGCGAGGTTGTCGGCCAGCGCCGGCCCTTCGCGGATCGCGTGCTGCGCGGTGGCCGGGTACCACGCGGTGCGATCGCTCAGTTCGGCGCCCGGTCTGTCGGGAATCCAGGCGCAATCGCCCAAGGCCCAGACGTTGGGCCGGCCGAGCGCGGACATGTCCTGGCCGACCACGATCCCGCCGTTGCGCGCGTGCTGCAGACCGGGCAGGTCCTTGAGCACCGGCGAGGGTCGCACGCCGGCGCTCCAGATCACCGTCGCGCTCGGCACGAAGCGGCCCGACTGCAGCGCGATCCCCTGCGCGTCGACGCGCGTGACGCCGTCGCCGAGCACGAGCTCGACCTTGCGCCGGGTCAGGTTGCGGGTGGTGTAGCGCCCCATCTGCGCCGGCAGGTCGACCAGCAGCGCCTTGCCGGCCTCGATCAGCAGCATGCGCACGTCGGCCAGCTTGAGCGGGCGGTAGTACGGGATGATCGAGCGGAAGAAATCGACCAGCTCGCCCGCGCACTCGCAGCCGGTATAGCCGCCGCCGACGACCGCGAACGTCAGGAGCCGGGCGCGCTCGGGGCCTGCGGGCGTGACGACGGCGCGCTCGAGCGCGGCGATCACGCGGTTGCGCAGCGCCTCCGCATCTTCGAGCGTCTTGAGCGGCACCGTGTGCTCCTCGACCCCGGGGATGCCGAAGGTGGAGGTCACGCTGCCCAGCGCGAGCACCAGGTGATCGTACGCGAGCCGCGTGGTGGAGCCGGTGATCGGGTGGGTCGCCTCGACCGTGCGCGCGTCGAGGTCGATGCGCCCGATCTCGCCCAGCACGAAGGTCGAGCGGCGCAGCTGCGAGCGGACCGGCGTGACGACGTGGCGCAGCTCGATTCCGCCCGAGCTCACCTCGGGCAGCATCGGCGTGAACAAGGTGAAGTTGTCGCGGCTGACGATCGCGATCTCGGCCTCGTCAGGCCGCAGCCGTTTCTCCAGCCGGTGCGCGACCGCGACCCCCGCGAAGCCGCCGCCCAAGATCAGGACGCGCGTCATCGCACCGGCCCCACCCCGGTCCAGGGATGCACCCACGGGTGCCAGACCATCACGATCACGAGTAGCACACTTCCGACCAACAGCGTCCAGAGCACCGCGTTTGCAAGCTTAGCCACGTGCCGCCTCGGCGATCTCGGCCCGCCGCGCCACGATCTCGGCGACGTGCGCGGCGTAGCGCGGCGCGCCGCCGAGATCGCCCGGCGTGCGCTCGCCGTGCCGGGTCGCGACGTACCAGACCAGCGTCGCGGCGCGGCGCAGCATCGCTTCGGGCACCAGCGTCCGCTCGGCGGGCGCCAGCGGCGCGGCCTGGGCGTACGCCGCCAGCAGCGGCGCGATGCGGCTCGCGTCGAGCGGCGCGTCGTCGCCCGGGCGGGCGAACTCGTCGAGCAGCGTGCCGACGTCGTAGACCCGTTCGCTTTCGTGGGCGAAATCGAAGTCGATCAGGCCGCGCACCGTGCCGTCTTCGTCGACCACGACGTTGCCGGGGTTGAGGTCGCCGTGCACGACGACGTGCGGCAGCTCCTTTACGAGCGGGGCGGCGCGCGCGGTCGCCGCGGTGGTGGCGGCGACGAGCGCGCTCCAGTCGAGCCGGCGCGCGACGAGCGGGTCGGCCGCCCAGCGCGTGAAGCGCTCGCGCAGCCACGGCAGCGCGCCCAGGAAGCGCACGCTGCGCATGCCGCCCGCGACGTGCACGTCGCGCACGGCGCGGTGGAAGCGCGCGAGCACCGCCGCCGCCGCCCGGCCGGTGGCGAGATCGCGCCGCCCGGTCGTGCCGGCGATGTACGGGTACACCGCCGCCAGCCCGCCGCTGGGCGCCGGGCGCACCGTCGCTCCCTCCGGATCCCGCAGCGGCGCGACGACCTCGGGCATGCGCGCGGCGGCGTGCGCGGTCACGACGTGCTCGAACGCGATTGCCGCGCGCGTGACGTGCAGCGCGCCATAGCGCCGCACCACGTACGCGCCGGCGCGCGCGTCGACCCGCACGACGTCGTTCGAGTAGCCGCCCGCGAGTACGGCCGCGTGCGCGCCGGCGATGTCGAGCCCGAACGCCGCCGCGACGTCGAGCGCCTCGGCGGGCGTCAGGTGCGCGCCGCGCGGACGAGCGCGGCGATGCGCTCGCGGAACCAGTCGCCGGTCGCCGTCGCCTCGCGCGGTTCGAGCGGCGCGGGGGAGGGGCGCAGGCGCGCGATGTCCCAGCGCACGTCTTCGGACCCCGCGCCGAAGTAGCCGTCGTCCAGCGCCGCTTCGGCGTGGGTGCGGATCGCGGCCGGGTCGATCGCGTAGAAGCGCGCCAGGTGCGCGGCCACCCGGCAGAGCGCGTCGAGCTGCGCCTCGCCCAGCGGGAACGCGCCGAAGTCGGCGGGCGTCGCGTCGCGCATGGCGGCGAGCGAGAGGCCGATCGACCAGCTGTTGCGCCCGCGGGTGTGGGCGGCGTAGGGCAGCGAGGGGTCGGCGCGAACGTCGCGCATGTTCTCGCGCAGGTCGTGCGTGTGGTGGACGCGCGGTTCGCGCCCGCCCGTAACGCAGAAGTGATAGGCCGGGTAGACGGTCTCGTAGTCGCCGGCGGTCCAGTGGAGCGAGATCGCGCGCAGGTCGCCCGCGGGCAGGTGCGGGCGCCATTCACGGAGAGCGGCGGAGGGAGCGAGAATCACCGGATGATGCAGCCAGATGACGACGACCGGTTCAAGCAGCCGCGCCGCACGACGACCGAGCCCAAGGGCAGGGGCCGCGCGGCGGGCGGCGTCCTGGTCGGGCTGGCGCTCGCGGCGGCGAAGTTCAAGGCCTTCTTCGCGCTCCTGTTCACGTTCAAGTGGCTGCTCCTCGCGCCCAAGCTGCTGCTCAGCTTCGGCTCGATCTTCCTCTCGATCTGGGTCTACGCGCTGTTCTTCGGCTGGAAGCTGGGCGTGGTCTTCGTGCTGCTGATCCTGGTGCACGAGCTGGGCCATCTGCTGACCTTCCGCAACTTCGGCATCCCGGTCTCGCTGCCGTACTTCATCCCGGGCCTGGGCGCGTTCGTCAACTCGCCGATGACCGGCAGCCCGGCGCAGAACGCGGTCAGCGCGATCATGGGGCCGGTGTTCGGCGTCGCCGCGGCGGCGGTGTGCTGGGGCTACGGCGCGGCGACGGGCGAGCCGTTCTGGCTCGTCTGCGCGTACCTGGGCTTCTTCCTCAACCTGTTCAACCTGATCCCGGCCCTGCCGCTGGACGGCGGGCGGGTGGCCGGGGTGATCGACAACCGGCTCTACCTGATCGGGGCGGCGCTGCTGCTGGGCTGGATCGTGGCCTACCGCCACTGGTCGGTCTTCACGGTGCTGATCCTGATCATGGTGCTGAGCTCGTCGGTGCCGCGCGGGATCGCGGCCTGGCGCGGGCAGATCGACCCGCGCGAAGGGCTCGCCTCCCCCGGGCAGCGGATCGCGATCGGCCTGGCCTACTTGGCGCTGATCGCCGTCACCCTGGCCGGCGCGGCCGCGACCCACATCGACGTCCGCGGGTGAGCGATGACAAAGCGCCCGACTTCGCGATGCTGCGCGCGGTCGAGATCCTCGCCAAGATCGCCGAGACCAACCACGCCAAGCGGAACGTGCCTCCGGCGCCGATCGACCGGCCGGTGGTGCTGGCCAACGAGAACCTCGCGTTCGCGGTCGGCACGACGACCCGGGTCCAGGTCGAGAAGGCGTTCGGGGTCGCGTTCGCCTACCCGATGCCGGGCTGGCACACCTACGCCGCGCGCGAAGACGGCCGGCGCTATTTCCTGAGCCTGTTCTACAGCGACGGCACGCTGGTCGCGCTGGAATACTACCTGCCCAAGCTCGACCGCGCGCCGGCCCTGGCCGCGCGCGACTACGGCGCGTTTCGGCTCTCGCCGGGCGACGTCGCGCTGGGCGCGGGGACCGCGAGCCTGGACGAGCGCTACGTCAACGCGGTCGGCGGGCCGGCCCCGGTGGTCTACGCGGAGGCCTTCGAGGTGCGCTTCCCGGGCGGGGTGGCCTACGTGATGGGCAACGGCGGGCGGGTCGAGCGGCTCGGGCTCTACGCTGCGTCGTAACCTCGTCCCGGCCGTCGCGCTGCTGGCGCTGCTCCCGGCCTTCACCGTCCTGCGCCCGGCGCCGACCTCGGGGCCCTACGCGCGCGACTTCGAGGCCTACTACGCCGCCGGGGCGACCTGGAACGCCGGCCGCGACCCGTACTCGCGCGCGCTCTGGAACGCCGAGCGGGCCATCCCCGGGGTCGACCCGGCGCGCGACGAGCTGCTGCCCTACGTCGGCCCGGCCGCCGCGCTGCCGCTGTTCGGGGCGCTGGCGCGCCTGCCGCAGCCGCTCGCGGTGCGCCTGTGGAGCGGTCTGCTGGCGGCGGCGGTGGGCGCCCTGCTGCTGGCCTCGCTCGCGCTCGCGCGCAGCCGCGACGTGCGCGCCCTGCTGGTCGGCCTGCTGCTGGTGCTCGTCTCGGGCCCGGCGATCAGCGCCCTCGCGCTGGGCCAGGTCGCGCTGCTCTCGGCGGCCGGCATCGCGTGTGCGCTGGTCGCCTACGAGCGCAGCGCGCTCTCAGGCAGCGCGCTCGCCGGCGGCGCGCTCGCGACGCTGGTGGCGGGCCTGCAGCCGAACCTCGCGCTGGCGCTGATCGCGCGCATGCGCGACCGCTCGGCGCTGCTCGCGGCCGGCGCGGCGGGCCTGGCGTTCGCGGTTCTCACCCTGGTCGCCGGCGGCGGCGCGGCGGGCTTGGCCGCGTACGCGCACCGGCTGGGCGAGCACGGCCGGGCCGAGCGCTTCGCCAGCATCCAGCACACCCCAGCCGCGCTGGCCTGGGCGCTCGGCGCGCCGGCCGCCGCCGCGAGCGCGGTCGGCGGCGCGGTCGCGCTGCTCGCCCTCGCCGCGCTGGTCGCCGTCACGGTCCGGGCCAGGCTCGACCGGCGCGACGGCGCGCTGCTCGCGCTGGCCGCGCTGCCCCTCATCGTCCCGTTCTTCCACGAGCACGACTTCGCGATCGAGCTGATCCCGCTGCTCGTGCTGGCCCTGCGCGCCCAGGGCGCGGCGCGGGCCTGGGCCGGCGTGGCCGCGGTGCTGCTGCTGGTCGACTGGCTGGGCTTCGCGCAGCGCCCGGCGGGCGGCGCGCAATTGGTCGCGCTGGGGGCCGCGGTCGCCGCCGCGTTCGTCGCGCTCGGCCCCGGCGCGCGGCTGCGCCGAGCCGACCTCGCGCCCGGGCTGGCGCTGGCCGCGCTGGCGCTCGTCGCGCTGCCGCTCGCCCGCGCCCACCCCGCCCCGACCTGGCCCGACGCGCTGCCGCCGGGCTACCGCGCTCCGGCGCGGGCGGACGCGAGCGCGGTCTGGGCCGACGAACAGCGCGCCGCGGGCCTGGACGCGCGCTCGCCGGCCTGGGCGCTCCTGCGCGCGTTTCCGCTCGCCGGCTGCGTCGCGCTCGGCGTCGCCGTCGTGCTGAACCGGCGCCGCGAGGGCGCCGCCGGCTAGAGGGTCAGATGTCCACGTTCATCATGTCGTCGAAGGGCGAGACGGCGTTGGGGTGCCAGCCGCGCAGGTCCTTGTTGTAGCCGTGGATGTCGTCGCGGATGAACAGCACGAAGTACGGCACCAGCTCGTCGATGCGGGCGTCGAGCTGCGCGACGATCTTCTTGCGGTCGGGCTCGTCGTAGGCCGCCTTCTCCTTGGTGAGCAGGGCCTGGATCTGCCGGTCGCACAGGCGGGTGACGTTCTGGCCCTTGGGCGGGATGCCGTCGCAGTTGTTCTGCGGCGTGTAGTCCGCGTCGGGCGTCATGCCCCAGGCGAACGCGGTGACGTCCCACTTGCCCGAGTACATCGGGCCGCCTTGCTCCACCGGCGCGAAGAACAGCGCCGACTGGTAGCGCTGCACGGTGAACTGCGCGCCGACCTGCTGCCAGTTCTGGCGCACCAGCTCGATCTGCTGGTCCTGGTCGGGCGCGCCGGTGTAGTTCGCCCACACGAACGAGAGCTTCACCCCGTTCTTGGCCCGGATGCCGTCCGGCCCGCGCTTCCAGCCGGCCGCGTCGAGGATCTGATTCGCCTTCGCGAGGTCGAACGGCAGCAGCGAGCGCTCGACGTGCATCGGCGAGGCGGGGGTGAGCTGCGACTGCGAGAGGATCCCCGTGCCGTGGTTGATCTTCTGGATGATCGTCCGGCGGTCGGTCGCGTACTCCAGCGCTTTGCGCACCGCCGCATCGCGGAAGGCCGGGTGCGACGTGTTGAAGTCCAGGTGCGAATAGTAGAAGCCCGGAGTGCGGAACACGTTGGCGGTCGGGATCGCCCGGATGCGGTCGTAGTACCCCGCGCCCGCGTACGGCCAGACGTCGACCTCGCCCGTTTGCAGCTGCGCCGTCAGGGTGTTGCGGTCGGGAATGATGCGGTAGACGATGCGCTCGAGCTTCGGCCGCCCCCGCCAATAATACGGGTTGCGCTCCAGCTCGATCCGGTCGCCGCGCACCCAGCGCACGTAGCGGAACGGCCCGATCCCGACCGGCTTGCTGTTGTAGTCGGCGTTGTTGAAGTTGGGGAGCTTGGCCAGCAGGTGCTTGGGCAGGATGCACGGGTTCGCGCCGGCCGAACCGAAGAACGACGGCAGGAAGCCCGAGTACGGCGTCTTGAGGTGGTAGACGACGGTGTACTTGTCGGGCTCGTCGATCTTCGTGATCTGGTCCCAGCCGTCGCGCCCGATCTCGTTGTTGGCGAGGTTGTTGACCGCGTTGGTCGTCCAGACCAGGTCGTCGCCGTCGAACGGCGCGCCGTCCGACCAGCGCACGCCGCGGCGCAGGCGCCAGGTGATGCGCAGCCCGTCCTTGCTGATCAGGCCGTTCCGCTGCGTCGGAACCACGGTCGCCAGCTCGGGCACGGGACGGTTGTGCTCGTCGTAGCGCACCAAGTACGCCATCGTGAGCTCCGAGAGGTTGCCCAGCGACGTCGCGGTCGCGAGGTGCGGGTTGAGCGAGGTGAGGTCCTGGATGTCGCCGATGCGCAGCGTGTGCGGCACGGTGAAGGCGTTCTGCCGGGCCGGCGCCGCGCCGCCGGCGGGCGCGCCGCCGTTCGCGCCGGCTGGGCCCGCCGCGGGCGGCGCGCCGGCCTTGGCGCAGCCGGCCAGCAGCAGTGCGGCCAGGACGAGCGCGAACGGTCTGGTCAGGGTGTGCTCCTCAGATGTCGACGTTCGCGAGGTCGTCGAACGGCGAGACTTGGTTGGGGTGGAAGCCGGTCATGTCGCTGTTGTAGGCGTAGATGTCCTCGAGGATGTCGAGCACGATGATCGGGGCGTCGGCTGCGATCCCGGCCTGGATGACGTTCGCGTAGCGCTGGCGTTTGGCCAGGTCGTACTCGACCTTGAACTTCTCCATCGCGGCGCTGACCGTCTTGTTGCAGTAGCGCGGGTCGTTCTGGCCGTGCGGCGGGATCTGGTCGCACTCGTAGAGGTTGGAGAGGTCGCCGATCGGGTCGCCGCCCCAGTTGAACGTGATGACGTCCCACTTCCCGCCGTAGACGATCCCGCCGTTGGCGAACGGAGCGAACATCAGCGGCGAGGGATAGTGCTTGACGCTCAGCCCGACCCCGATCTTCTTCCAGTTGGCGCGAATCAGCTCGATCGTCGAGTCGGCGTCGGGCGTGCCGGTCGAGGTCGCGAAGGACAGGTTGAGGGTGTGCCCGTTCTTGGCCCGGATGCCGTCCGGGCCGGGCTTCCAGCCGGCCGCGTCGAGCAGCTTGCCGGCTTGGGCGACGTCGAACGGCGCGGTCGGGACCGCCTTGTCGAACGACGGGTTCTTGGGCGAGACGGGGTTGTCCTGAACGATGCCGATCCCGTGGCGGATCTTGTCCTTGATCTCGGTCCGGTCGACCGCCAGACGCAGCGCGCGGCGCACGTTGGGGTCGTCCAGGCCCGGGTGCGTGTTCTGCAGGTCGAGGTGCCCGAAGTAATAGCTCGGAACGCGGTCCACGGTCAGCCCCGGGATCTTCTTGACGCGGTCGTAGTAGGCCGGCGAGACCGGCGCCCAGAGGTCGATCTCGTGCGTCTCGAGCTGGGTCGTGACCGTGTTGCGGTCGGGCACGATCTTGAACACGATCCGCTGCAGCTTGGGCTTGGGCCCGAAGAAGAGCGGGTCGGGCACCATCACCACCGAGTCGGCACGCTTCCAGCTCTGGTACTTGAACGGGCCGATGCCGACCGGCAGCGCGTTGTACGGCGCGTTGTTGATGGTGGGCAGATTGCCCAGCAGGTGCTTGGGCAGGATGCACGGGTTCGCGCCGCCGGTTCCGAAGAACGTCGCCGCGTACGACGCGTACGCCTTCTTGAGGTGGTACACGACGGTGTACTTGTCGGGCTCGTCGATCTTGGTGATCAGATCGAAGCCGTCGCGCCCGACCTCGTTGTTCGCCGGGTTGAGCACCGTCTTGGTCGAGAACACCAGGTCGTCGGCGTCGAACGGCGCGCCGTCCGACCACTTGACCCCGTGGCGCAAGTGCCAGGTGATCGTCAGGCCGTCCTTGCTGATCCCGCCGTTGGCCTGCGTCGGCACGACCGTGGTGAGGTACGGCACCGGCCGGTTCTCGTGGTCGAACTTGGTCAGCCAGCCCATCGTGAGCGACGACATGTAGCTCAGCACGGTCTGCTGGCTGAGGTGCGGGTTGAGCCCGACGATGTCTTCGGCGGTCGCGTAGCGCAGGACGTGCGGCACGGTGTACGGGTGCCGCCCGCCGCTTGCACCGGCGTCGCCGCCGGCTGGAGACGACGCCGGCGCGCCGGCTTTGGTGCAGCCGGCCAGCAGCAGCGCGGCGAGAACGAGCGCGAACGAGTGCTTCAGGATCGGTGCTCCTCAGATGTCGGCGTCGACGAGGTCGTCGAACGGGGTGACCTGGTTGGGATGGAACCCGTGCAGGTCCTGGTTGTACGCGTACACGTCCTCGCGCGCGTCGGTGACGATCGTCGGCACGTCGCGGGCGAGGTTTTCCTGGATCACGCGCTCGGCGTCGTATTGGGCCGCCTCGTCGTAGGTGGTGATGAACCGCGTCAGCGCGCGGTCGACCGCGCGGTTGCAGTAGCGCGGCACGTTCTGCCCCTTGGGCGGGACGCGGTCGCAGCCGAACAGGTTGGTCAGGTCGCCGTTGGGCGATGTGATCCAGGCGTAGAACCCGACGTCGTACTTGCCGGCGTACAGGATGCCGCCGGTCGCGAAGGGCGCGAAGTACAGCGGCGAGGGGTAGTGCTTGACCTCGAAGCGCGCGCCGAGCTGGCTCCAGGCGGGCCGGATCAGCTCGATGATCGCGTCGGTGTCGGGCGCTCCGCTGACCAGCGAGACGGCGAACTCCAAGCGCTGGCCGCCCTTGGCGCGCACGCCGTCGGCGCCGCGCTTCCAGCCCGCCCCGTCGAGCTCCCGGTTGGCCGCGGCGACGTCGAACGGCACGCGCGGATAGTCGATGTGGAAGGGGTGCCCCGGCGCGAAGGGCGTCTCCTGGAGCACGCCCACGCCGTGCCGGACTTTGGCCAGGATCGTCGGCCGGTCGATCGCCATGCGCAGCGCGCGGCGCACGGCGGGATCGCGCAGCGCCCCGTGCTCCAAGTTGAAGTCGATGTGGTTGTAGCCGTACGACGGCTGGCGCGTGATCGCGATCCCCGGCAGCGCGCGCACCCGGTCGAAGTACGCGCCCGGAACGGGCAGCCACATGTCGATCTCGTGGGTGGTCAGCTGGGTCAGCGTCGTGTTGCGGTCGGGGATGATCTTGAAGATCGACGCGCTGCGAGCTTGGGCTTGCGCCCGAAGTAGAGCGGGTTGGGCACCAGCTCGACCGAGTCGCCGCGCTTCCACGAAGCGTACTTGAACGGCCCGATCCCGACCGGGAGCGCGTTGTAGGGCGCCTCGTTGATGTTCGGCAGCTTGTCGAGCAAGTGCTTGGGCAGCACGCACGGGTTCGCCCCGCCCGAGCTGAAGAAGTTGACGTAGAAACCGCTGTACGGCCGCACCAGGCGGAACACCACGGTATACGGGTCGGGCGTGTCGACCCGCGCGATCTGGTCGAAGCCCTGGTGGGTGCCCTCGTTGTTGGCCGGGTTGCGCACGACGTCGCTCGAGAAGCGCACGTCGGCCGAGGTGAACGGTTCGCCGTCGGACCACTTGGCGTCGCGCCGCAAGTGGTACGTGATCGTCTTGCCGTCGGCCGACACGCCGCCGTTGGCGCGCGACGGCACGGCGGTGGCGAGCTCGGGCACGGGCCGGTTGCGGTGGTCGAACTTGATCAGCCACGCCATCGTGAGCGAGCTCATGTACGAGACCGTGAGCTGCTGGACGAGGTGCGGGTTGAGCCCGACCACGTCCTCGCCGGTGGCGTAGCGCAGGGTGTGCGCGACGGTCCAGGGATGACGCCCGTCCTGCGCGCCCGAGGCCGCCGGCCCGGCGCAGACCGCGAGCGCGAGCGCGGCGGCGGCGAAGCGGCGCATCAGTAGTGGTACCGCCAGACGTTCCAGAACGGGATCGTGATGACCGGGGTGGGAGTGAAGTTCTGCAGCCGCGCGTCGTACACTTCGAGGTCCTTGCGGAACCACAGGATGATCGAGGGGTCATCCTTGGCGAATTCGCGCTGCGCGATCTGGTAGTCGGCG
This sequence comes from Vulcanimicrobiota bacterium, assembly GCA_963784655.1. Taxonomy (GTDB): domain Bacteria; phylum Vulcanimicrobiota; class Vulcanimicrobiia; order Vulcanimicrobiales; family Vulcanimicrobiaceae; genus Vulcanimicrobium. Next base: position 373,645 of record CAWASO010000014.1, on the reverse strand, counting down.
ATGCGGCGTTTCTCGTCGATGGTCTGGTTCGCGTCGTCCATCGCCTTGGTCGCCGCCGGGTTGTTCCAGAACAGCGAGTTCTGGCCGTGCGGGGCGAAATTGTGCCCGGAGTACAGGGCGTTGTTGTCGATGTCGGCCGCGCCGACCCAGGCGAACGTCGCGACGTCGTACTTGCCGCCCTGCAGCACGCCGTTGGCGGTGTTGTCGAAGAACAGCGGGGTCGGGTAGTTCTTCACCTCGGCCGCCGCGCCGACCGTGCGCCAGTACGTCTGGAGCTGCTCCTGCAGCGCCTTGCCCGCGATGGACTCGGTCTGGGTCGACATCTGGAACGCCAGCCGCTGCCCGTTCTTGACCCGCACCCCGTCGGGGCCGGGCTTCCAGCCCGCCTCGTCGAGCAGCGCCTTGGCCTTGGCCGGGTCGTACGGATAGCGCATGATGCCGTGCGCCTGCGCGCTGGGGTAGAGCGTCGGGTCGAGGAAGGTGTCGCTCAGCTCGCCGAGGCCATGGCGCAGCTTGGCCAGCAGCGACGGGCGGTCGATGGCGTAGGTCAGCGCGCGCCGCACCCGCACGTCGGCGAAGAGCGGCCGGCGCAGGTTGAAGTCGATGTGGTCGAAGGTGTAGATCACGGGCGTGAGCAGGCGCGAGCCGGGGATCGACTTGACCCGTTCGTACGAGGCCGCGGCGAGGTTCCAGCCCAGGTCCAGCTCGTGGGTCTGGAGCTGCGTCGCCAGCGTGTTCTGGTCGGGGATGATCTTGTAGACTAGCTCGGCGATCTTGGGCTTGCCCAAATACCAGTCGGGGTTGGCCGCGTAGCGCACCTCGCTGCCGCGCTGCCAGGAGACGAACTTGTAGGGGCCGCTCCCGACCGGGGCGGAGTTGTAGGGCGCGGTGTTGATGTTGCCCTCGGCGTTGAGCTTGCCCAGGATGTGCTCGGGCAGGATCGGGCCGTTGCCGTTGACGCTCCAGAGCTGCTGCAGGAACGGCGCGTAAATTTTCTTGAGGTGGACGACCGCGACGTAGGGGTCGCGGCAGTCCATGTCGCGGATGTCCTTCCAGCCCTCGGTCGTGTTGACGTTGTTCTTGGGGTTGACCATGATCTGCCAGGTCGTGCGCATGTCCTTGCACTGCACGTCGCCCTGGCCGTCGTGCCACTTGATGCCCCGGCGCAGCTTGTACTTGAGGGTCAGGCCGTCTTTGGAGACGTCGCCGTTCTCGACGGTCGGAATCTCGGTCACGGCGTCGGGAACGGGCTTGGCGTGATCGTCGTACTGCACGGTGTAGCTGTACAGGAACGGCGACAGCTCGAGCGTCGGCGAGGCCGAGGCCAGCGCCGGGTTGAGGTTCTTGGGATCCGACGCGGTCGACACGACCAGGCGGTCGGGGTGCGTCCCGGTCGGGCCGCTCGCGCCGCCCGGCGCCCCGGCGCCGCCTCCGGCGTCGCCGGCCTTGGTGCACGCGGAAAGAGCGAGCGCGCAGAGCGCGCCCACGGCGAGAGCACGGAGCCGCATCAGCGCATCGCCTCCGGGTCGAGACCGTGCGCGGCGCAGAAGTCCAGGTACGCGGCGGGCGCGATCTCGGACGGCTTGATCTCGCTGCGCCCGCCCCAGAACACGTTGGTGTAGTCGAAGTCGATCCCGGCCTCCCGCAGGTGCTCGTCGATCGCGGCCTTGTGCGCCAGAACGCTCTCCTTCTCGGTGCCATGGGCGACGCCCATGATGTTCACGCCGCGAAACTCCGGCCCGCCTTCGCGCCAGTACGCGTGCGTCATGATGTAGTGGCGGCCGATCTCGCGCCCGGCCTCCAGCTCGCGCCCCACCGGGACCTTCCAGTGGAACAGCGCGTTGTAGCGGGTCACGCTCTGCCCGCCCGCCGCGGCGTTGGGCTTGACGTGCTCGAGGAAGGTCGAGAAGCGCCCGATCACGCCGCGCGCGTTGAGCGCCCGGCCGACCCGCTCGAACTCTGCGAGCGGCACGCCGGCCTCGGCCGCCCGCCCGCGCCAGACGTCGCGCACGATCTCCGCGGGCGCGAGCTCGCGCTTGATCGCGGTCAGCACGCGCCACTCCAGCTCGTCGAGCTCCACCACGTCGGGGACGATCACCTCGGCCGGCGCGTCGGCGCGCGCGCCGGGCTCCATGCCGCGCCGCCGAACGTGCCCCACGCCCAGCGCGAACAGCCGGTGGGCGGGCATCAAGCGGTACGCCTCGGCCCCGATCGTGCGCGCCAGGAACGCGGCGTGCTTCTCGATCGCGAAGCCCTGCGGCACCTTGAGCGTCGTCCAGAGCCGGTAGTTCGAGCCCTGCACCGCGGCGTCGGTGGTGCGAATGACGACGTGGCCGGAGAACGGGTCTCGCTGATAAAGCCAGTCGAAGGCCTCGCTCAGCCGCTCTTGCGGAACTTGCCACGCGCACAGCGCGCCCGCGGCGAGGTTGGTCGCCATCAGCGTCTGGCGAACGCGGCGGATCGTCCCCGAACGCAGCATCGCGACGATCCGTTCGAGGACCGCCGCGACGTCGACCCCGCTCCGTTCGGCGATCTCACCGAACGGGTCGAGCTGGAAACCCTGGAGGCGATCCTCGCTGACGGCGAGGATCGCCGCGTTGACCGGATCGTCGATCCAGATCGGAACGGTGGGGGAAGCCATAGGCCGGGGACTTCACCCGGCGGCGTTCGCGCCCTCCGCGTACAGCAGCGCCTGCTCGGCCTGGCGCACGGTGTACACCGTGGTGACCTCGTCGGTCAGCGCTTGCGTCAGACCGACTTGCGCGTTGAGCAGCAGCGGCAGCGTGGTCACGCCGGCCCGGTACTGCGCCTGGGTCGCGCGCAGCACTTCCTGCGCCTTGACCAGCTCGGCGTTGGTCTGGCTCAGCGCGGCGTACGCCGAGACCAGGTTCACCAGCGCTTGGCGCACGCCCAGCTGCACGCCCTGAACCGCGATCTGCTGCTGCGCGACGGCTCGGTCGAGCTGGCCCTGCGCCTGCGCGGTCTGCGCGCGCGTGATGCCGCGGTCGTAGATCGGGATGGAGAGCGAAGCGCCGATCGAGGAGCTGTTGCGGAACGTTCCGCCGCCCGGATCGGTCGACGCGGTGCCGAACGACGCGCTCCCGTTGAGGTTGGGATAGTTGCCCAGCCGCGCCGCGCGCACCGCCTCCTGGTTGGAGACGATGGTCTGCTGCTGCGCGGCGAGGTCGGGCCGCAGCGCGACCGCGCGGGTGAACGCCGTCTGGTACGAGGGGGTCGGGAAGTTGGCGGTGAGCGCGACGGTGCCGTTGGTCGCGCTGAGCGCGGGCACGTCGTCCTTGGGCTGGACCGTGACGTCGGCGTCGAGGCCCAGCGTGTTGGACAGCACCGAGAGCTGGTTGAGCTCGTTGGCCTGCGCGCGGATCACCGCGACGCGGGCCTGCGCGGTCGGGAGCTGCGCGGTGGCGAGGTCGGTCCGGGCGGCCGTGCCGGCCCGGATCTGGGCCGAGACGAGGTTCTCCTGGACCTGGTCGAGCGTCACCGTGGTCAGCCCGACCTGGGTCTGGCGCTGCGCCGCGAGCGCGTTGTAGTACGCGGTCGCGACGTTGAAGGCGACGGTCTGGAGCTGGCGCTGGTAGGTGGCGATCGCGGCCGACTGGTTGGCCCGCGCTTGGCGAATCTGCGCCGACACCCGGCCGCCGTCGTAGATCAGCTGCTGGATCTGGAGCGAGAGGCTGTTGGTGGTCGTGTTGGGTGAGAACGACGACGTCGGGGTGGTGGTCGTGACGGTCGTCGTCCCGCCCGTTCCGCCGGTGCCCGTACCGGTTCCGGTGCCCGTGCCGCCGTTGCCCGTGCCCGTTCCGGTCCCCGTGCCGGTGCTGACGCTGGTGCCGGTGGCCTCGCGGTGGCTGCGCGTGCTCGACGCGACGCCCGCGACGTTGGGAAAGATCGCGCTCTGCGCGAGCGAGACCGGCGCGGTCGCGATCGCGACGTCGGCCCGGGCCGAGGCCAGCAGGGGCGAGCGCGCGTAGGCGATCAGCACGGCCTGCTGCAGGGTGACGACCTGCGGAACGCCGGTGGCGGGAGTTCGCCCGACCGCGACCGGCGCGGGGGTGCCGTAGGCCGGGTAGGGCAGGGGCGCGCGCTGGTCGGCCGGGACCAGGGTCGGGATCTGGGTCGCGTTGATCACCGCCGAGCCGCCCGAGGCGCCCGCGGCCGCGCCGCCCGAGCTTGCCCCGCCGGGCGCCGGCGTGCCGGCCGCGCCGGGCAGCACGCTGGGGGTCTGGTTACGGTTGCCCGAGGTCGTTCCGCCACCGGTCGGCCCGTGCCGGTCGTACCGTCCCTCGTACCGTCCCGGTCGTTCCGGTGCCGGCCGTTCCGGTGCCGGTCGTGCCGGGGCTGATCGCCGGGCGCGGGGTGGCCGCCGGAGCGACCGTGGGAACGGTGGGGGCCGGGTTGGTCGTGGTGGGCTGGCCGGGCTGGGTCACTTGAGCCCCGGCGGGCTGGATGCCGCCCAGGGCGAGCGCTAGCAGCGCGGCGCCGGCGAGGGCGCGCGCGCGGGGCGAACGCCGCACTACTGGGCTCCGCGGCGCGCGCCGCCGGCCGCCGGGCTGGCGATCGCGACCGTGCTCTTGTCCTGGAGCGCATCGGGACGGGTCGTGATGACCGTCGTGCCGGGCTTGATCGCGGCGCTGCGGACCTCGGCCAGGGTGTCGGTCTGCAAGCCGACCTGGATCGGGACCACCTTGGCCTGCATCAGCTTGACCGGCGGCCCCTGCTGGGCCCCGCCGCCGCCGGCGGCGCCACCGGCGCCGCCCTTGCCGCCGGCGCCGCTCTTGGCACCGCCGCCGCCCTGCGCGCCGCCGGCTGCCGCACCACCGCCCCCTCCGGGCGCACCGGCCGGCGGAGCCGGCATGTCGACCACCGTGAAGACGTTGGCCCCGTTTTCGGTCTGGAACACGGCCGTGCGCGGCACGACGATCGCGCCGGGGTGGAACTCCTTGCGGACGTTGACGCTGACCAGCATCCCGCCCCGCAGGCGGGCTTGCGGGTTGGGCACTTGCAGCCGGGCCCGGTACGAAAGGGTGCCCTGGGTAGGGGTCGCGTTGACGTCGGTCACGCTGGCCTTGTACGTCTGGTTGCCCAGCGACGAGGTGGTGAACGTCACCGGCGTGCCCTTGCGGACGAAGGCCAGGTCGTCGTCGGGGACGTTGACGTTGACGTAGACGCTGTCGACCTGCGAGAGCCGCACGATCGGCTGGCTCGGCCCGGCGAAGGCGCCGGTGTCGAGCAGCCGCTGCGTGATCACGCCGTCGAACGGGGCGATGACGCTGGTCTGGCCGATCTGGGTCTCCAGCAGCCGGACCTGGGCCTGGGCCGCGGCGACCTGGCCGCGGCCGGCCGCGATCGCCTGGGCCTGGATCGGCGCCGCGCCGCTGCCCGAGACCTGCGCCGCGCGCAGCGCGGCTTGGGCCTGGCGCTCGCTCTCGCGCGCGTTGTTGAGCGCCTGCTGCGCCGCGACGTACTGCGAGCGAGCCTGCTCGAAGGCGGTCTGCGCCACGTAGCCCTGGGCCAGCAGCGACTTGTCGGCGTTGTACGTGGAAAGCGCGCTCTGGTAGGCGGCCTGGGAGGTCTGGACGCCGTTGCGGGCCGCGGCCAGCCCCTGCTGCGCGGCGACCACGCTGGACGAGGCGTTGGCGGCGGTGACCGGCGCCTGGAGCGTCGCCGAGCCGAGCTGCGCGGTCTGCTGCTGCACGATCGCCTGCTGCTGCGCGAGCTGCGCGCGCAGGGTCGAGTCGTCGAGCTTGGCCACGAGCGTGCCGCGCGAGACGCGCTGGCCCTCGTTGACGTAGACCGCGACGACGTTGCCCGACTGGGGCGTGCTCAGGGTCGCTTCCTGGAGCGGCGCGATCTGGCCGTCGAGGGTGACGAACGTCGCGATGTCCTGGCGCTTGGCCTGGGAGACGTCGACCGCCAGCGGCGGCGGACCTTGGTTGCGCTGCGCGCCGCCTCCACCCTTCGGACCGCACGCGGTGACCGCCAGGGCGAGTACCGCCGCGGCCAGCAACGTACGCTGACTGCCTCTCATCTTGCTCCTTCTACTTGCACATGCTGCGAACGGGCTCGGAACGAATGGTGTACGGCACCGTCCGTTCGCCATCGCCCGTTGGCTCTACCGGCGTAACGCCGAAAATGATTCGCCCGGTTGCCGGTCGTACCTGAACCGCCGTGCGCGGCAAGATCGAGGTGGGTGCTACCTATCAGAGCCAGACGCGGGTGGAGGAGTGGATGACGGCCGCCAAGGCCGGTAACAAGGGCGTCGACGTCCTGTCCACCCCCATGCTGCTGCAGCTGGTGGAAGAAGCGGCGATGCAGTGCATCGCCCCGGCCTTGGCCGAGGACGAGATCACCCTGGCGACCCACGTCGACCTGACCCACCTCTCGGCCACCGCGGTCGGGCTGATCGTGCGCACCGAGGTCGAGGTGCTCAAGTTCGACGGCAAGCGGGTCGAGTACGCCTTCACCGCGTTCGACGAGCGCGAGAAGATCGCCGAAGGCACCCACGAGCGCTACGTCACCTCGCGCGAAAAATTCCGCGAGCGGCTCGAGGAAAAGCTCGGCTAGATCGCCACCCCCAGCGCGCGGGCGGCGGCGACCGCGCCGAGGCTGGCGCCGACGGTGCTCTGGCCGGGGAAGGCGGTGTCGCCGCACAGCACCAGGCCCGCGATCCCGGTGCGGTGCCCGAGCGCGCGCAGCGCGGCGAAGGCCGGGGTCTGCGGAATTCCGCCGACCAGGCCGCGCCAGCGGCCGGTGTAGCGGGCGAAGGTCCGCGGCGTGCCCAGCTCGCGCACCAGGGCGGTGTCCCAGCCGCCCGGCGCGACCCGCTCGAACGCCGTCCGCAGCCGGCCCGCGTAGTCGGCCGCCAGCGCCGCTTCCGTGCCGGCCCGCGCGGCCCGTTCCCAGCGGGCGACGTCGGTATGGGTCGAGAGCGTCACCGCCCGCCCGCCGCCGCGCGCCCGGCGCGCCTCGCCCGGCGCGCTGAACGAGACGAAGACCGAGTTGCCCTCGCCCAGCGGCGCGCCCGCGTCGAGCACGATCTGGTGGTGCAGCGGCAGCCCGTCGGAAACGGCGCCGGCCGGCAGCCCGAGGTAGGCGGTGAAGGCGCCCCAGCGCTGCGGCAGGCCCGCCGCGCGCCGCCCCAGCTCGCCCGCCGCGCCGCCCAGCAGGCGCGCGACGTCCCAGACCGGCAGCGCCGCGACGACCGCCGGCGCGCGCAGCAGCTGCCCGCCGGCCAGCCGCACCCCGGCGATCCGGCCGCGCTCGACCAGCAGCGCCTCGGCCGGCGTGCCGTAGGCGATCTCGCCGCCGGCCCGGCGGACCGCCCGGGCCAGCCCGGCCGCGATGTCGCCGATCCCGCCCGGCAGGTGGAACGTGCCCTCGCGGGCCAGGTCCAGCGCGGTCGCGCCGTAGGCCAGGTCGGTGCTCGCGGCGTCGGCCTGGGCCGTGATCAGCAGCTGCGCGTCCAGGAACGTGCGCAGGTGCTCCGGCGCGCCGGGCGGGATCAGGTCGCCCACCGTGCGGCCCAGCGCGCCCAGCACCGCCAGCTGCGCCGGGCGCAAGGCCCGCGCGTCGGCCAGCAGCGAGCGTGCGTCGCGGGGCAGGGCCGGAAAGCGGGCCGAGAAGTCCCAGGCCGCGTCGGCCAGCCGCTCCTGGGCCAGCCAGAACGGTTCCGCCGCCGGCCCGAAGGCGCGCAGCCGCTCCGCCCGCCAGCGCGCGTCGCCCCAGCGCGCGACCGTCAGGCCGGGCAGGTGGACCAGCATCGCCGGCTCGACCGGCGCCGCGGCCAGCTCGACGTTCAGCCGCTCGAACAGCAGCCGGTGCACGCCGCGCGGCCCGAAGCCGCCCACCAGCGTCGCGCCGACGTCGAACCGGAAGCCGCCCCGCTGGTAGAACGAGGCACAGCCGCCGGGCACGGTGTGGCGCTCGAGCACTTGGACCCGCCGCCCGGCCTGGGCCAGCAGCGCGGCGGCGGTCAGCCCGGCGACGCCGGCTCCGACCACCACCACGTCCGGCTCGCCGAAGCGGACGCGAGAGTCCGGGTGTGTAGCGGGCATCTCAGGGAAAGACCGTTTCCAGAAGCGTTCGGTGCCCGACGGAACCCAAAGCAGCCGACCCGCGTTCTAGGAGCGACACGAAGGTGGAACCTCTCCACCATTCGTGATTGACGGGACCATCCCGTGGGTAGGTCCCGGTATGGTTGAGCAAGCGAGTTACTTCGCCTGCGCACGCCTCCCGGGCCGGCCCCGCCGGTTCCAGCCCTTCTTCAAAACAACACCTTAGCTAGGGAGTATTACGTGAAACGACTGAGCACCGGGCTCTTGGCCGCGCTCGTCGCGGTCGGAATCGGTTCAACGTCGGTTTCGGCTCAGCAGTCTGTCCAGACGCAAGGCAACAACGGCAACTCGGCGTCCAAACAGACCGCTCAGGCGAGCCCCGCGATGAACATGCCGCCCGCTGACTTCGGCACGCCGCCTTCCGGCGAGGTCCCGATCCTCTTCAACGACCGGCACGTCTACAGCAAGCCGGACCGCCTGAAGGCGAACCGCGTCCTCGCCGCGCTGGTGCGCGGCAACACCATCCTCATCCCGTTGCGCTCGATGTTCGAGCAAATGGGCGCCACGGTTTCGTACGACCCCGCCTCGAAGACGGTCGACGTTTCCAAGCCCGGGTCCGACGTCAAAGTCACCGTCGGCCGTCCGGAAGTCGTCATCAACGGCGAGAGCCGTCCGCTCGACGTTCCTCCCGAGATCTACAAGGGCGCGGTCGTCGTACCCGTTCGCGTGATCTCCGAGGGCATGGGCGCCTACGTTCAGTGGGTCCCCGACCGCCGCATCGTCGTCGTCCGCTACGTCGCGGTCACGCCGCCGCCGCCGCCGAGCCCCACCCCGACCCCGGCCCCGGTCGTCACCCCGGCCCCGGTCGTCACCCCCGCGCCGACCCCGACCCCGGTCGCCCGTAACCCGTACGAGCACTTCGTCGTCGGCGACTACGTCTTCAACCCGAAGGTCTACAACGAGTTCTCGCCCGGCAACTCCGGCAAGGGCGGCTCGTACGCGGTCCGCGGCGCGGTCGAGTTCCCGCTCTTCGGCCTCCCCTGGATGCTCGAGGGCGACTACCGCTCGTACAGCTATCCGCACAACAGCGGGCTGAGCCCGGCTGCTGTGGCCGGCGGCGCCTGCACCCCGGGTTCGGGCACCATCGACCAGGGCTGCGTCACCGTCATCGGTGGCTACGGCCAGACCGCGGTCCCGAGCTTCACCGCTCGCGACACGGACTTCGACGGCCGCTTCGCGCTCAAGATCGCCGACCCGCGCATCTACATCGGCGTCGGCTACCTCCACCGTGAGGAGAACTACGGCTATCCGAAGCAGAACGGCTTCGGCTTCGGCGCCGAGAAGCTCCCCGACCTCGACCAGCCCTTCTCGGTCTACGGCAGCGTGTGGTACTACCCGAGCATCTCGGGCAACTACACCTTCCCGGCCGGCGCCCCGCTGAGCCTCGTCGGCACCACCGACAAGTTCCAGCAGCGCTTCCTCAAGTACCAGATCGGCGGAACGCTGAACCTCGGCAGCTCCGGTCTGTTCCTGGACGGCGGCTTCCTGGGCGACACCATCCGCGGCAAGAACCTCTCGCCGTCCGATGCGTCGCACGCCGGTGGGTATCTCGGTCTCGGTCTCAAGTTCTAAGCGCGCAAGCGCAGCGAACGAAGAAAGCCCCCGGCTCGCGCCGGGGGCTTTTTCTTTTCCGCCGCCGGATTCGCTGCGCTACGGCGCCGCGCTGGCGGCGGGCGAGGGCGTGGTCTGGGCGTTGATCACGCTGGCCGGCGCGGTGCCCGGCACCGGGGTCGCCTGCGACTGGGCCGGGATGATGCCCGGCTGCGCGGTCGGCGCGCCGGCCGGCGCGGCCCCCGCGGCGCCGGCGTTGAGCACGCGCGCCGCCCCGTCGCCGTCGGTCGTTGCGGTCGCCGTGGTGGCGGCCGGATCGGCTACGACCGGGTTGGGGCTGGCGACGGCCGCGGCGCCGTCCTCCTTGAGCGCGACGGTGACGACGCGGTCGCGCGGGAAGTCGTGGCGCAGCCAGGCGTACGTCGCGTGCACGTGCTTCACCCCGTCGGCGGTGTGGAGCTTGGCGTAGAAGTGCTCGAGCGCGTAGATCGAGCCGGGCAGCCACGAGTCGCAGGGGTACTTGCGCTGCCAGTCGTGGAGCGCGTCCTCGGTCAGCGCGATCGCGTTGAGGGTCATGTCGGCCTTGTCCGGGTAGTAGTCGACCTTCAGCCCCTGGTCCTTGATCGTGTTGCGGATGCCGAGGACGCTCATCTTGAGCTTGCCGAAGTACTCGTCGGCCGGGGCGACCCGGCACTTGGGCGCCTTCGCGACGGCGGTGATCTTCTTGGGAGCGGATTTGGCGGGTACGGCCGGGTGCGGCGGTCCCGCCGCCGACGAAACGGCCGCAGTGGTCGCGACGGCGACGAGCGAAACACAGGCGATGAGTCGTTTCACGCGACGGTCCTCTGGTATGTGCGCGTATCGGCGCCGATCACAAGTGACGGCGCGCATTGGTTGGAGACATAATTAGGTGAGCGTTCGTCCGACACCCGTCGCAGCAGTGCAAACGCGCGCGCACGATCGCGCCGCGTTCGCGGAGCGGTGGCCCGCGCTGCTGGCGCGGATCGCCGAGGCCGCGGAAACCGGCGCGCGGTTGATCGTCGTCCCCGAGGGGACCGTCCCCGGGTATGTCATCGGCACCGAGCCGGTCGATCCGCAGCTGATCGAGCGCGCGGCGCGAGACGTGATCGCCGTCGCAGCGCGCACCGGCGCGACGATCGTCTACGGCGGGGCGCGGCCCCACGAGCGCGGGCTGGCGAACAGCGCCTACGTCGTGACCCCGGCCGGCATCGCCGGCTTCGCCGACAAGCACTTCCTGTGGCACTTCGACCGGCGCTGGTTCACCCCAGGCGACACGCTCGCGCCGGTGCAGACGCCGCTCGGGCGGCTGGGGGTGCTGATCTGCGCGGACGGGCGCATCCCGACCATCGCCAGCACGCTGGTCGCGGGCGGGGCCGAGGTGCTCGTCATGCCGACCGCCTGGGTCAGCAGCGGGCGCGACCCGCGCGCGCTCGAGAACGTCCAGGCGGACCTGATGGCCGCGGTGCGGGCGCGCGAGAACGGCGTGCCGATGGTCGCCGCCAACAAGGTCGGGGTCGAGGCGCGCAGCGTGCTGTACTGCGGCAAGAGCCAGATCCTGGCCGCCGACGGGAGCGTGGTCGCGCTGGCCGGGCAGCACGAGGAGACGATCCTGCACGGCACGATCGCGATCGGCCCGTCCCTGGCCACGCCTCGCGCCGCGCTGCCCGCGGTGACGCGGCTGGCCGGGCCGCCGCTGCCCGACGCGCTGCGGATCGGCCTGGCGACCCACACCGACCCCGAGCTGCACCGCCTCGCGGCGCTCGCCGACGCGGGGCTGGTGATCGACCCGCACGCCCGGCCCGCGTCCGCGGACGTGGCGCTGGTCGACGACGAGGACGTGCTCGACCCGCGCGCGCTGGTCGGGCCGCGCCTGGCCGGGGTCCGGCTGTTCGTCTGGAGCGCGTCGATCGACGAGGACTGGGTGGTGCCCTTCGCCCGCACCCGCGCGACCGAGCTGCGCGCCTACCTGGTCGTGCTGGACACGCCGCGCCGGCGCGCGTTCGCGATCGACCCCGACGGGGTCGTGGTGGCGGGCGCCTCGGGCGACTACGAACTCGCCGGGTTCGCCTTCGACCGCCGCCGCACCGACGCGTGGCACGTCGCGCCGGGGACCGACGTGCGGGCCGGCCTGGAGCGGGTCGCCGACCTGAGCCAGGCCTCCGCGTGAGCACGCCCTCCGAGCAGTTCCAAGAAGCCCACGAGCGGCACGAGGCGGCCGGGGAGCGCGGCCCGCGCTGGGTCCCGCTGGCCGCGGCGATCCTGGCCGTGCTGGCCGCGCTGAGCGGCTTCGTCTCGAACCTGCGCTCGACCGCGGCGCTGGTCGACAAGAACGACGCGATCATCGCCACCACGCGCGCCTCGGACACCTACGCCCAGTACCAGGCCGGGCGGATCAAGTTCTACGTCTACCAGGCCGCGGTCGATGCGGGCACCGCGCGCGATCCGGCCAAGCTGACGGCGACCGCGAACGGCGAGAAACGCAAGGGCCCGCCGCTGCTGACCAAGGCCGAAGGCTACGTCACCCAAGCCGAGCACCTCAACGTGGAGTCGGAGCGGCTGCTGCGCTCGCACGAGATCATCGAGATCGCGACGACGCTGTTCGAGGTCTCGATCGTGCTCGTCTCGATCACCGCGCTGGTCGGCTCGCGCCTGCTGCTGCCGCTCGTCGCCGGCATCGCCTCGGCGCTGGCCGTGGTGATCTTCGCGGTCGGCGTCTTCCGCTAGCGCGCCTGCGCGGGCGGCGCGGTCGCCTCGGTGACGCGGCTTACGGCGAGCGTTTCTTGGGGGTGAACACCGCGTCGTCGACGTCGACGTTGAGCGCGTAGTTGCTGATGCGGGCGTTGACGTAGGCGTGCACGGCGGGCAGGCGGATGTCGGCGTCCTGGGCGACGATCAGGTCGTGGCCGTCGACCCGGCCGAAGCGCTGGCGCATCTCGACCCGCCCGTCGCTGTAGCGCCAGACGATGCGCTGCGGCAGCGCGACCGCGTCGTCGACGTAGACGTCGACCTCGCGCAGGCGGTGGTCGGCGGCGAGCGGCGTCAGCACCAGGTAGCTGACCTCGCGCCCGTCGAGCCGCTCGCGCGCGCTCGTGATGGCGAACTTCTGGGCCCAGTCGCCGGGCGTGCCCAGGCCGACGTAGAGGTTGCGGAAGCTGCGCGCGATCGGCGGCAGGTCGCTGAACACGAGCTCCATGCGGGCCGGGCGCTTGAAGTACGCGTTGCCGTGCAGCGTCTTGCGCAGGTACGGAAAGGTGTGCAGGCCGACGTCGAACGCGACGTCCGCGCGGTACGTTCGCAAGTCGGGATCGGCGGCGGCGAGCTTGGCGAGCAGCACGTCGGCCGCGGTCTCGGCGCGCGAAGGCGCGGCCGTACCGAACAGCACGACCAATGCGGAAACGACGACGACGATGAGGCGCAGCACGCGTGAACCCTAACGTATCCCCGCGGCGGTTCGTGGCGCGGCCCCGGTTCGGATCGCTTTACACGCCGCGCGCCGCGTTCGCGCCCCCGCTTGCGCTTGCGTGCGCGCTTACGGTCGCGTGCGTTCGGCCAGGCGCCGGGCGCGCGGCGGTGCTGCCCGCCGCGCTCGCGCCGCCGGCGCCGTTTCCGCTCGTCACAGCGGCGAGCGTCGAGCGCGAGCCGGTCGCGCCGGGCGTCTCGCGGGCGACGTATCGCCTGCTCACCTCGGCCGGACCGCTGGTCGTCTCGGTCGTGCTGGCCGACCCGGCCCACGGGCAGGTGCGCCTGGGCACCGTGCTCGCGCGCGACCGCATCGTCTCCGACGACGAGACCGTCTCGTCGATGGCGCACCGCACCGGCGCGGTGGCGGGCATCAACGGCGACTACTTCGACATCGACGCCAGCGGCGCGCCGGTCGGGGTGCTGGTGCGCGACGGCGCGCTGGCCCGCTCGCCCAGCGCGCGCGCCGCGCTGACCGTCACCCGCGGGCGCGCGGTGCGCTTCGAGACCTACCGCTTCGCCGGGACCGCCGCCAGCGGGGTGGTGAGCGTGCCGATCAGCGGGCTCAACGTCTGGCCGCCCGAGGGCGGCGCGACCCTGCTCACCCCGGCCTACGGCGGCACCCCGCCGCCGACCCCGGGCGTGGTGGTGGAGCGGCTCGAGCCGCTGGCCGCCGGGCCGGGCGCGGGGTTCGGGCCCGCGCCCGGCCCAAGCCCGGTCCGCTACCGGGTTGCCGCGGTGACGAGCGGCCCGCCGTTCGCGGCCGAGAACGCGCTGCGGATCGCCTACGGGCCGGCCGCGCAGGGGTTCGGCCCGCTGCCCGACGTGGGCGACGTGGTCACCGTCACGGCCGACACCGACCCCAGCCTGACCGACGTCGCGGCGGCGCTCGGCGGCGGCCCGCTCCTACTTCAGAACGGCGCGCCGGTGGACGACCCGGCCTCGCCCAACTACGCCGACCGCGAGCGGCGCATCCCGGCCGCCGCCGCGGCGCGCTTCCCCGACGGCAGCCTGGCGCTGGTGGTGGTCGACGGGCGGCACCCGGCCACCTCGGTCGGGGTCGACCGGGCCGAGCTGACCGCCCTTCTGCGCGGGCTGGGCGCGAGCGACGCGCTGCTGTTCGACAGCGGCGGCTCGGCGACGCTGGTCGCGCGCAAGCTGGGCGACGCCGAGGCCAGCGTGGTCAACGACCCCTCGGACGGCGTCGAGCGGCGGGTGGCCGACGGGCTGTTCGTCTACAGCGACGCGCCGCTGGGGCCGCCGGACCGGCTGGTGCTGCGCCCGGGCCGGCTGGCCGCGCTGGCGGGCGCGCGGGTCCCGCTGCGGGCCCGGCTCGTCGACGCCGCCGACCACGGGCTGGGCGACGCGCGCGGCCCCTGGCGCCTGAGCGCGCCGCCCGACGTCGCGACGATCGATGCCGACGACGTGCTGCACGTCGGCGCGCGGACCGGCTCGTACGCCGTCCGCGTCGCGCGCGGCGGGGTCGCGGCCGAGCTGCCGCTCGCGGTGCTGGACCGGGTCGCTCGGCTGACGATCGGGCCGCCCCGGGCCAACCCCGACCCGCACGCGGCCGTGAGCCTGACGGTCGAGGCCTTCGACGCCCACGACCGCCCGGTCGCGGTCGACGGTGTGGTGCGCTGGCGCGCAGCGAACGGCGCCGCGATTGACCCGCACGGCCGGCTGGTCGCGGGCGAGCGGGACGCGCTCGTCACCGCCGACGCCGGCGGGATCAGCGCCGGCCTGACCGTCCCGGTCGGGCGCCATCCGGTTCCGCTGGCCTGGTTCGGCGACCGCCAGCGCCCGGCGTGGAAGCTGGTCACCGCGCCGGCCAACGGCCCGGGCGCGGTCGACCTGGACGCCGGCGCGCTGCGCCTGGGCTACGACTTCGGCGCGGGCGAGCGGGCCGCGTACGCCAGCGCCGGCCCGGCGCTGCCGCTGGGCGACGCGCTGGCGCTGAGCTGCGCGGTCGGCGGCGACGGCAACGGGGCCGCGCTGCGGGCCGGCCTGGCCGACCGCTACGGCGACCGCGCCACGCTCACGTTCGCGCGCGCGCTGGACTTCAGCGGCGCCCGCCGGCTGAGCGCGAAGATCCCGCCCTCGCTCGCGCCGCCGCTGACCCTGCGCTCGTTCTACGTGGTCGGCACGCTGGCCAGCCCGCCGGTCAGCGCGGCCGGCACGGTAACGGTCGCCGACTGCGTCGCGACGGTACCCGGCAGCGCCGAGCCCGCTACGACGCCGAAGCCGCCGGCTCGCTGAGCGCCGCCGCCTGCCCGTCGCGCAGCGCGAACCCGGCCCAGATGACGCTCAGCCCGAACAGCGCGATCCCGCCGCCCAACGCCCAGGTCGGCGGCGCGGCCGCGATCGCCAGCGCGGGGTAGCTTCCGAGCGTGGCGCGGATGCGAATGCCGGCCACGGCCGTGTCGCGGCCCGACGGCACGAGCGTGATCCCGAGCGGCCGGCCGGCGTCGTCGGCGACGCTCACCACCAGCGCCGGCCGGGTGCGGTCGCCCGGGGCGGCGGCGTGCTGGAACTGGGCCAGCTCGGCCGGGGTGAAGTAGAGCGCCCGCACCACCCGCTTGCGGGCCGGGGTGGCGAAGGTGTCGAGCGGGACGCTGACCGCGCCGATCCGCTGGCGGTCGCGAAACAGCAGCACCGGCGAGAGGAACGAGCTGTTCGTCGGCTGGGTGAGGGTGAGGTGCGCGCCGCGCTCGTCGTAGGCCTCGACGTACGCGGCCGGGCGCGGCTCGAGGTACACCAGCGACTCGCCCAGCGCGCGCCGTGCGCCGCCCGCCAGCGCGATCTCACCGGCGCCCCGGCGGCGCAGCGTCACCCCGCCCCGGCCGCCCTCGATCGCCGCCGGGTCGGCCGGGGCGAAGAACGCGGCCGCGCCCAGGGCCGGGATCGGGTTCACCGTGCCCGGCGTGCCGATCACGGTCGCGGTGTCGGGCCCGAGCAGCCCCGAGCCGAGCCCCGCGCCGGCGACCAGCGCCGCGCCGGCCATGGCCCAGGCCAGCCGCTTGCCGACCGGGCCGTCGGCCCCGCGCCGCGCGCCGTTGGCGTACGCCAGCACGACCAGCAGCGCGATCGCCAGCGCCAGCGCGTACTGCCAGGTGTGGTAGAGGCCGGTGCGCGGATAGAGGTCTTGCGCGAGCACCAGCGCGATCGCGAGCGCGGCGACCGCGAGCGCGGCGACCCGGGCGCTCACTTCCGGGCGAGCGCCGGCGCGACCGCGGCGCGCATCTGGGCCAGCGTCAGCGGGCCGTCGATCCCGCGCACGACGTGCCCGTCGCGCCCGACGATCACCGTGGTCGGCAGGCCGACCGCGGCGTAGGTGCGGCCGTACTGCTGCTTCTCGTCGACCAGGACCGGAAACGTCACCCCGCGCGAGCGCGCGAAGGCCGCAGCCACACCGGCCGACTCGCCCTGGTCGATGCCCAGCACCGTCACCCGGCCGGCATTCTGGCGGGCGAACTGCTGGAGCGCAGGCATCTCCTCGCGGCAGGGCGGACACCAGGTGGCCCACAGGTTCACCAGCACGACTTGGCCGCGGTGGCGGGCCAGCGAGTCGGCCGCGCCGTCGGTCCGGCGAACCTCGAACGACTGCGCGGGTGCGCCGCCTAGGGCGGCCGGGCCGCCGCCGCTCGGGTTGCGGCCCGGATCGGGACCCGAGTAACACGCGCTCGGAAGGAGCAGCAGCGCAACGATGATCAGCGTCCGGCGCACCGGTGACCCTTCGTGGTGAAGCTCGCCGCTCCGCCCGCGTGGCGCGGTCGAACGTTGCGCGCCGGTGACGTGACGCTGGCCGCGTTCGAAGCGGGCAGCAGCGATCCCGACGCGCCGGTGGTGCTGCTGCTGCACGGCCTGGGGCACTGGAGCGAGGGCGCATGGGGAACGCTCGTGCCGCGGCTCGATCCGGCCGCGCGCTACGTCGCCTTCGACCTGCCCGGTTTCGGCGCGAGCGAGAAGCCCGAGGCGGCTTACGACCTGCCCTTCTTCCGCCGCGTCCTGGACGACGCCGTCGCCGCGCTACGGCTCGAGCGCTTCGCGCTCGTCGGCCACTCGCTGGGCGGATTTCTGGCCGCCGACTACGCCGGCCGCGCTCCCGCGCGGGTGACCCGGCTGGCGCTGATCGCGCCGCCCGCCTTCGCCCGCACGCCACGTCACCTCGTCTACGCGCTGGCCGCCGGCCCGGCGCGCTGGCTCTTCGCCCGCCCGCCGTCGCGCGCGCTGGTGACCCGCATCCTGCGCCGCGCCGTGGCCGAACCCGCCGCGCTGGACCCGGCGCTCGTCGAGGGCGTCTTCGCGCGCGCGCAAGAGCCGGGCGTACGGCGCGCCCTGGCCGGCGTGTACGCCAGCGCCCTCCACGCCTACACGCACGCCCGCCCGCTGCAAGCGGGCTTCGCCCGCTACACCGGCCCGGTGTTCTGCGCCTGGGGCGCGCACGACCGCTACATTCCGGTCAGCGCGCTGCGCGCGGTGCAGCGCGTCTACCCGCACGCGCAAACGCTCGTGCTCCAGCACAGCGGCCACCTGGCGACGGTCGAAGAACCGGAGCTGCTGGGCGCGGCGCTGCGGGCGTTTCTCGGCGCCGATCCGGGCCCGGCGTAGTACCCGCCCCGGACGGCGTCGAAGGCAAAACCATCATGACGGCTGACGGCTTCGCCGTGTTCGAAACGGCGGTCGGGTTCTGCGCGATCGCCTGGGGCGCGCGCGGCGTGGTCGGCGTCCAGCTGCCCGAGGCGGACGCGGCCGCGACGCGCGGGCGCATGCGGCAGCGCTTCCCCAACGCACCCGAAGCACCGCCGCCGGCACACGTGCTGCAGGCGGTCGAGCGCATCGGCGCGCTGGTTCGCGGCGAGCCCGCCGAGCTGGGCGAGATTGCGCTGGACATGGACCGCGTGCCGCCGTTCGACCGCCGCGTCTACGAGGTGGCGCGCACGATCGCGCCCGGGACGACGCTGACGTACGGCCAGATCGCCGCGCGCATCGGCGACCCGGGCGCCGCGCGGGCCGTCGGCCGGGCGCTCGGAAACAACCCGTTCGCACCGGTGGTGCCGTGCCACCGCGTGCTCTCGGCGGACGGCAAGATGCACGGCTTCTCCGCCAGCGGCGGCGTCGCGACGAAACTGCGCCTGCTCACCATCGAAGGCTGGGGCGCGAACGAACCGACCCTGTTCTGAACGTCAGCGGCGGCGACGCCGCTCACCAGTCCCCCATGCGTTCCTCGTCGACTTCACCTTCGAAGACGACGGTGCCGGGGGCGAGGATGGCGGCGGTGACCGCGATGCCGTCGTGGCGCAGGTCGCGCGCGAAGGCGTCGTCGCCCGAGCGGGCGTGGAGCGCGGCGAAGCGGGCCAGCACGTCGGGTGCGCACAGCACCCGCTCGGGCGCGACGTTGTAGAGCCGGCGAAAGCCGATCAGCGCCGCGGCGAAGCCGGCCTCGTCGAAGCGGGCGCCCAGCGCGACCGTCCAGCGCACGCGTTCCATCGCCTACGCCCGCCAGGCCGCGTCCGTCAGGCGCCCGAACCGGGGCGGCGATGGCGGCTCGAATCCTGGACGGACGTGCGCTCGCGGCGGAGCTGCTGCGCGACGAGGTCGCCGCGCGGGCCGGGCGGCTGCGGGCGCGCGGGGTCGCGCCGCGGCTGGTGGTCGCGATCGTGGGCGAGGACCCGGCCTCGCACGCCTACGTGCGCAGCTTGGAGCGGGTCGGCGCGAAAGCGGGGGTCGACGTCGCGGTCGACGCGCTGCCCGCCCAGGCCGACGAGGCCGCGCTGCGGGCGCGCCTGCAGGCGCTGGGCGCCGATCCGCTGGTGCACGGGGTGATCCTCCAACAGCCGCTTCCGCCGCACCTGGGCATCCGCCGGATCGCCGAGGCGATGCCGCCCGACAAGGACGTCGACGGGGCCAACCCCGTCAACCTGGGCCGGCTGGCGTTCGCGTCGGGAACGGAGTTCGTGCCGGCGACCCCGATGGCGTGCCTGCTGCTGCTCGAGCGCAGCGCGCGCTGGCCGCTGCGCGGCGTGCGGGCCTGCGTCGTCGGCCGCTCCAACGTGGTCGGGCTGCCGGTCGCGCTGCTGCTGATGGCGCGCGACGCGACGGTCACCGTCACCCACAAGGAGACGCGCGACCTCGCCCATCACACCCGCGACGCCGAGATCGTGGTGAGCGCGACCGGCGTGCCGGGTCTGATCCGGGCGAATATGATCGCGCCGGGCGCGACGGTGATCGACGTCGGCACGACCTTCGTCGACGGCGCGCTGGTCGGCGACGTCGCCTACGACGAGGTCGCGGCGGTGGCGGGCGAGATCACGCCCGTGCCCGGCGGGGTCGGCCCGGTGACCAACGTCGCGCTGATGCGCAACGTCGTCCTGGCCGCGGAGCGGCTCGCGCCCTGACCGGGCTCCACGTTCGCCCCTCGCTGCGCGGCCGGGCGGCCCTGATCGCGGGCTCCGTCGCGCTCGCCGTGCTGGTGCTGCTGGTCGACTACGCGCTGCCGGCGCTCACGCTGGCGCCGCTGGGCGCGATCTCGGTGCTGGGCATCGCGCTGGCCGCCGGCCCGCGCTGGGGCACGGCGCTGGCGGTCGGGCTGGCGGTGCTGTTCGCGGCCAGCTTGACCAGCGGCGTCGGGGTGGTGTTCGAAGCGGCCGTCTTCGCGCTGAGCTACGTGCTGAGCATCATGCTGCTCAGCGCGGCGCAGCGCCAGGCCGCGCGCGCCGCGGCGCTGACGCACGAGCGGCACGCCGCCCAGGCGCTGCACGACGAGCTGGTGCCGCACGCCATCGCGCCGGTCGCGGGCTGGCGCTTCGACGTCGCGCACCTGCCGTTCGAGAACGTCGGGGGCGACTTCTTCGACGCGCTCGCCGAGCGCGACGGCCTGGCGCTGTTCTTCGGCGACGTCTCGGGCAAGGGCATGCGGGCCGCGATGCTGCTCTCGGCCCTCAAGCTGCTCGTGCGCGGCACGCCCGCCGGGTCGAGCGGCGCCATGCTGGCCGAGCTCAACCGCTATCTCGCGCCGCTGGGCCGCGACGGCACCTTCTGCACCGCCTGGCACGGCCGCTTCGAGGGGGACGGGCGGGTGCGCTTCGCGGTCGCCGGCCACGAGCCGCCGCTCCACCTGCGCGCCGACGGCTCCGTCGCCGAGCTGCCGGTGGGCGGCATTCCGCTGGGCGTGAGCGAGGACGAGACCTTTCCCGAGTTCGAGCTCACGCTGGCGCCCGGCGAGGCGATCGCGGTCTACAGCGACGGCTTGAGCGACCTGTTCGCGGCCGGCATCGCGCCCGGCGAGGTGTTCGCCCGCGGCCCGGCGCTGACCGAGCGCCTGCGCGCGCTGCCGCGCCGCGACGACGTGCTGATCGTCATCGCCACCCGCGAGCCGGCGGCTCACTAGTTCAGCGAGAAGTGCTTGCCGAAGAACTTCTCTTGGTGGGTGCGGAACTCGCCGCCGGGCGCGTCGTCGCGCACGACCTTCTGCTGCGACTTCTTGCGCTCGAGCAGCGAGCGCAGCTGGGGCAGCAGCCGACGTAGAAAACCCAGCTCGGCGAGCAGCCGCGCTTCGGCGGTGCGCAGCTCGAGCAGGCGCTGCTTGAGCGCGTCGGCGACCTGCAGCGCGCCGCCGACGGCGTAGCTCGCGGCGATCGGGTCGCTGGGGATCTGGACCTCGTCGGCGTTGCCGCTGAACGCGACGAGCAGCTTGGCGTACTCGCGGAACTCGCCCTTGACGCGATGGGTCAGCTCGGACGCGCGCGCCTCGCCGTCGTCGTCCTCGCCGCCGTCGTCGATGAAGCTGACCTCGGCGACCAGGAACGGGTCGCGGTCGACGATCCGGGCGATCCGAAACCGCTGCCCGCCGGTGGTGCTGATGTAGTAGCGCCCGCCCGGCAGCGGGGTGACGTCGGCGATCTCGGCGGTGGTGCCGACCTCGTGCGGCGTCACGTCGGCGTCGCCCGTTTCGGCGCCGTCGCGGATCAGCACGACGCCGAAGGCCTCGCCCGTGTCGAGGCACTCGGCGACGAGCTTGCGGTAGCGTTCCTCGAAGACGTGGAGGTTCAGCGCCGCACCCGGAAAGAGCACGGTGTTGAGCGGGAAGAGCCGCAGCCGCCCCGTCTTCATGGAGCTAAACGGTGCGGCCGGCTTTCGCTGCGTCCAGGCGCTGCTGCACGACGTTCCAGTCGACGTTGGCGAAGAACGACTCGATGTACTTCGAGCGCTCCGCCGGTTTGTAGTCGAGCAGGAAGGCGTGCTCCCAGACGTCCATCACGAGCAGCGGCACGAAGCCCGCGACGTTGCCGTCCTCGTGCAGCGTGATCCAGTGGTTCGAGACGCGCTGCGCGTGCGGGTCGAAGTAGGCGATGGCCCAGCCGACGCCGCGCATGCCGCCGACCGCCGAGAAGTCTTTCTTCCAGGTGTCGAAGTCGCCGTACGTCGCGGCCAGCGCGTCCTGCACGCCCGAAGCGGGCTGCGCGCCCGCGCTCTTGGTCATGTTGCCGAAATAGTACTCGTGCAGCACCATGCCGTTGTACTCGAAGCCCAAGCGGCGGGTCAGCTCGGCGAAGCCCGGGTTCGCGCCGGCGGCCTTGCCGGCCGTGATCTGCTCGGCGATCTGCTCGTTGAGCAGGTTGGTGTTCTTGACGTAGCCCTCGTAGAGCCCGAAGTGGACCTGCAGCGTGTTGTCCGAGATGCCTTGCAGACCGGCCAGGTCGAACTTCTTGGCGGTGTACGATTGCTGTGCGAGCGATGCCAACGGAGCCTCCTACGATGTTCGTTTGGGTAGACCGGGAACTTCGACGACGCGCGCGCGACCCCCGTATCCGAAGACCCGGCGGCGCGGCGCGAGCGACGTCCGGCAGGTTCCCGCTTCCGGCGAGCGGCAAACACCACGTCGTGCGCGACCTCGCCTACCTGACGCGGCTCCACCGCGAGCCGTCGCCGCTGCTCCTCGAACTCGAACAGCACGGGTTGCGCGAGGGCATTCCGATCGTCGACCGGGCGGCGGGCCGCCTGCTGTCCGTGCTGGTCCACGCCATGCAGGCCAACCGCATCCTGGAGATCGGCACCGCCTACGGCTACTCCACGCTGTGGATGGCGCTGGCGCTGCCGCCGGCCGGCAAGATCTGGACCATCGACCCCGACATGGAGCGGACCGACATCGCGGCCTCCTACTTCCGCCGGGCGGGGGTCGAGGAGCGGGTCGAGATCATCAACTCGCCCGCGCTCGAGGTGCTCGAGGCGTTTCCCCAGCGCAACCTCGACATCGTCTTCATCGACGCCGTCAAGACCGAGTACGAGGCCTACCTCGAAGCGACGGTGCCGATGCTCAAGCGCTCGGGGATCGTGGTGATCGACAACCTGCTCTGGTCGGGCCGCTCGGGCGACACGCCCAAGCCCTCCGACGACCCGAACACCAAGGCCCTGCGGGCGTTCAACAAAGCCTTCCTCGGGCACCCGCAGCTCGACGCGACGATCGTGCCGGTCGGGGACGGAATCGGCATCGGTGCCCGCGTCGACTGAGGCCTTCAAGGCCGCGATGCGGCGCTTCGCGACCGGCGTCGCGGTCGTCACGACCGCGCACGAGGGCCGCATCCACGGCTTCACCGTGAACGCCTTCGCCAGCGTCACCGCCGAGCCGCCGACGGTCCTGATCTGCGTCAACCGGGGCGCGACCGCGCACCCCCTGATCGCCGCCTCGCAGCGCTTCTGCGTCAACATCCTGGCGCTCGACCAGCAGCGGCTGGCCGAGCGCTTCGCGGGCGGCGAGCCGCGCCAGCGCTTCGAGGGCGTGGCCTATCACCTCGGGCCGAGCGGATCGCCGGTCTTGGAGGGTACGCTGGCCCACGTGGACTGCACCCTGGCCGAGGAGCTGACCGCCTCGACCCACACGATCTTTCTGGGCACCGTGCTCGAGGTCGGCTCGCGCGCGGGCGCGCCGCTGGGCTACTTCGACCGGGCCTATCGCGACTTCGGGATCGCCCCGGCGTGATCGTCGAGACGTTCCCGGTCGGCCCGCTGGAGTGCAACTGCACGATCCTGGGCGACCCCGCCAGCGGCGAGGCGATCGTGATCGACGGCGGCGACGACGTGCCGGCGATTTCCGAGCGGCTGGAGCGCCGCGGCCTGCGCCCGCGCTACCTGGTCCACACCCACGCCCACTTCGACCACATCGGGGCCCTGGGGCCGCTGCGCGAGCGGGTCGGCGGCGACGCGCTGCTGCACCCCGCCGACCGCCCCCTCTACGCGACCCTGGCCCGGCAGGCGAGCTGGGTCGGCCTGCCCCACGCGCCCCAGCCGGTAACCCTCGACGGCGACCTGGTCGACGAGGACGTGCTGCGGGCCGGCGCGATCGCGCTGCGCTGCCTGCACACGCCCGGCCACACGCCGGGTTCGACCTCGTTCGCGCTCGAGCACGGCGGCACGACCACCTTGTTCACCGGGGACACGCTGTTCTGCGGCGGGGTCGGGCGCTGGGACTTGGGCGGCACGTCGCTGGCCGACATCGTGCGCTCGATCCGCGCCAAACTGCTGGTCCGCGACGACGCGGCCGTGGTGGTGCCCGGGCACGGTCCGGCCAGCACGATCGGGCGCGAGCGGCGCACGAATCCGTACCTCGTCGGCGGCTGACTCGGATGACCGTTCGAGCGGTTGGCGGCAAGGAAGCGTGGGTAGCTTGCGAACGATCAGGAGGATGGTTGCAATGATCTCAGGCTCTCGTTCGGTCTTTCTTTCGCTCGTGGCGGCGTTCGCGCTGGCAGGCTGCGGCGGTGGCGGCTCCAGCTCGGTCTCGCCCGGTACCGGCGGCGGGGGCACCGGCGGCACGACCACCGGCACGATCGCGGTCAGCCCCAGCGCGCTCCAGTTCACCACCCCCAGTGCCGGCGCGCAGCAGTTCACCGTCTCGTCCTCGGCCAGCGGCGTGACCGCGCCGGCCCTCGACGGTACGACCTGCACGGTCAACGGCCAGCAGGTCGTCACGATCACCGGCGGCGGCGGCACGCTGCCGGCGACGTACACGGTCATCCCCAACCCCGCCCTCACGACCGCCGCCGGCGCGCCCGCCGGGAACTACGGCAACTGCACGCTGGTGTTCACCTCGGGCACCAACACCGCGACCTTGCCGATCCTGGTCGGAACCGCCGCCAGCGGCCCCGCGACGCTGACCGCGTCGCCCACCTCGCTGTCCTTCGCGGCGACGAACTCCGCCGCGCAGACCTTCACCGTCAACGGCAGCGGCGGCACCGGGGCGGGCACCGTCTCGGTCAACGGCGCGAGCTGCGCCGGCATCGCGAGCGTGACCGGCAGCGGCGGCACGCCGCCGCAGACCTTCACGGTCACCCCCTTCGGAGCCGGCGGCTGCGCGGTGGTGGTCGTCGACGGCGAGGTCTCGACCACCGTGCCGGTGACCGTCGCCCAGGTGACCCAGCCCGCAGCCGTGCTCCTGACCCCGACCAGCCTGACCTTCGCGGCCGGCAACTCGGCGCCGCAGAACGTCACGGTGAGCTACACGGGCTTCGTCGGCCAGATCACCGTCGACCAGAGCAAGTGCGCGGGCATCGCGACCTTCTCCATCCCCAACGGCTCGCTGCCCCAGACCGGCACCGTGACGCCGGTCGCCAAGGGCACCTGCGCGGTCACCTTCACCCCGTCCGCGGCCGCGGCGGTGACCCTTTCGATCACCGTCCAGTCGTAGCCGGGCTCGGTTCGGGGTCCGGCAGGATCTTGCCGTCGTCGGCGCTGCCCAGCAGCAGCGGCCGCAAGAGCGGGATCGGCGGGTCCCCGAACTGCAGCAGATCGTGGTGGAAGCGCGCCAGGGTGAACGCGCTTCCCAGCTTCTTGCGGTAGTCCGCGCGCAGCTTGAGGATGGCGAGCTTGCCCAGCGTGTAGTAGCCGTAGGTCGCGTCCTGCGTGCCGCGGCGCGCCTCGCCCCGCGCGTTGGTCGGGTCGAGAAAGGCCTCGGTCTCGAAGAAGCGCGTCGCCTGCGCGACCGTCATGCCCTGGGTGTGCAGCTTGACGCCCGCGACGTAGCGCGCGTTGCGCCAGATCGCTTCGCGCAGCTGCATCAGCCGGACCCGCGGGTCGCCGTTGCCCCACCCTTCGTCGACGATGAGCTGCTCGCCGTAGTGCGCCCAGCCCTCGGCGAACGAGCTCGCGACGAGCAGCTTCTCGCTCAGCGTGAGCGGCAGGTGGCGGTCGAGCGCGAAGTTGGTGAAGTGGCCGGGGTAGACTTCGTGCGCCGACACGATCGGGCGCTCGAAGTCGTTGAACGACTCCAGATACTGCTCGCGCTGCTTGGGCGGATCGCGCGGGTCGACCGGGGTGACGTTGTAGTAGGCTTTGGTCGCGACCCGCTCGAGCGGGCCGGGCGAGTCCATCGACGCCTGCGTCGTCGCGCGCTCGAACTGCGGCGTCGGGGTGACCGTGATGTTCGCATCGGGCGGCAGGTCGATGAGGTGGTGCGCTTTGACGAACGCGCGCAGCTTGACCAGATCCGCTTGCGCCGCGGGAATCAGCCCGGCGGCGCTGGGGTGCTGTCTGTAGGTCCGCGCGAGCACCTGCTGCGTGCTGGCGTGGGGATCGATCCGCTTGGCCGTCTCCACCAGCTCGCGGTGCGTCTGCGCGAGCGCCTTCTCGCCGACGGCCAGGTACTGGTCGAGCGGCATGTCCAGGCCCTCTTCGTACTTGAGCCGGGCGGCGTAGTTCGCCGCGCCGATCGCGTACGTGCCCGCCGGGTGCGCGACCCAGCGCTGCTGCAGGTAGCGCGCGAAGCCGCCGGCGGCCGCGACCGCGCGCGCCGTCGCGCGCCGAAAGCGGGCCTGCGTGGCGCGGTCGCCGACCTTCGCGAACGCCTGCGGCACGGTCGTCTTGAGCAGCGCGACGGTGCCGGCCGCATCGTCGGCGGCGATCTGCGCCGTGTCGCGGTCGACCCCGTTCAGGTTCGCGCGCGCTTGCGCGAACAGGCGCGGAATCTGCTCCTCGCGCGCGATCGCCGCGCGCAGCCGGACGCTCGCGGGCGCGAAGCTGCGCGAGATCAGCACGAACACGCCGCCGCCGGCGAGCTGCACGTAGGTGTCGGGCTTGTGGCGCCACGACGCCATCGCGTCGTTGAGCAGCAGGTCGTCGTGCAGGGCGTTGGCGAGCATGGCTTCGTCGAGCCGGGCGCGGGGCGAAAGGGTGGCCGGATCGATCGCGCCGAGCCGCTCGAGGTAGCGGTGGTCGCGGGCCAGCTGCGCGCTCCAGTCCGCGGCGGCATACGAGCCGAGCTGCGCGTCGTACGTGTGGACCCCGACATAGGTCGCGCTGACCGGATTGGCCCGGAACGTCTCGTCGAAATAGGCTTTCGCCAGCGCCGCGTAGCCCGCGTCGGCGTCGCCCGCGCCGCTCGCGGCGGCGGAGGGGACCGGGGACGATCCCGAGGGCGCGGCCGACGGGGCCGGCGAGGCCCCCAGCAGCGCCGCCGACAGCACGACGGCAAAGAGACGATGGGATGAACGCATCACGGGGGCGCTTCGCGAAACGGGGCACGCCGCCTCGGTATCCAAGCTTCCGTCATGCTCCGCCGCACCATGCTCGCCACCGTCCTTGCCGCCACGCTCGCCGGCCCCGCCGCCGCGGCCGACTACGCGGTCGACCCGGCTCACTCGCAAGCCACCTTCACGGTCAGCCACTTGACCGTGACCAAGGTCTCGGGCCAGATCCCGGTCCAGAGCGCCCAGGTCAGCGCCGGCCCCAACGACCTGCCGACCAAGGTCGACGCCACCCTCGACCTCAAGGGCGTCGACACCCGCGAGCCCGATCGCGACAAAGATTTGCGCTCCGACGATTTCTTTGACGTCGCGAAATACCCGACCATGACGTTCGCGTCCAAAAAGATCGAAGGAACGCCGGGCGCGTTCACGATCGGCGGCGACCTGACGTTCCACGGCGTGACCAAGCCGGTCACCCTGGCGGCCAAGCTCGAGGGCAAGGTCACCGACGGCAAGGGCCGCACCCATCTGGGCTATACCGCGACGACGACCATCGACCGGCGCGACTGGGGCCTGAACTGGGGCAAGACGAACGGCGGCGCGCTGATCGTCGGCAACGAGGTGACGATCAGCCTGACCGTCGAGGCCGTCTCGAAGAGCTGACTACCGCGCGGAGGGAATGGCGCAGGCCTGGCTGAGCCAGTAGTGCAGGCCCGCCAGGCCCGGCTCGACCGCCACGATGTCGGTCTCGTAGAACTGGAAGCCGCTCAGCGTCGAGCGCGGCCCGCTGACCAGGCCGAAGCGCTGGCCGAGCGTGACCTCCGGCTGGGCCGCACGGCTCGGGCGGTCGCTGCCGGGCACGAAGACCCACAGCGGCGCGCGCTGGCAGACCACGCTCAGCGTACGCGCCGCGGGGGAGGCGTCGGGAGTGGGTGACGGTGCCGCCGCCAGCAGCGCCAAGGCGGCCAGAGCCGGCAGCGCGAGACCGAAGGCGGCTCGGGCGAAGCCCGAACGCAACGGATTCGCGGAGCGCGAATCCATCAGTGGAGCTTGATCGTGACCATGCCGCCGGACTCGACGACCTTGGGGCCGGCCGCTTCGTCCTGAGAGGTCTTGCCGGTGCCGTCCTGGTTGGCCAGCGCCGCCGCCGCAGCGGCGATCCCGCGGGCCTGCTCGAGCATGGCGTCGGTGATCCGGCCCTCGGCCCGGCCCTTGCGATAGTCCTCGACCGCGGCCTGGAGGGCCAGGCGCGAGCGCTCGGGGTAGTCCTTCTTCTTCTCGGGATAGCCGTCGAGCGCGGCCTCGATGTCGGCGTCCGTGATCGCCAGCGCCGCGTCGATGGTCTTGCCGCGCGCCAGCTCGACCAGCAGCGAGCAGGTCGCCGTGCCGAAGCCGCAGCCGGTGGTGAAGTACGAGATGTCCTCGATCACTTCACCCGGGCCGACCTTGAGGAAGAACGTGTACAGGTCGCCGCACGAGTCGCTGAAGTACTCGCCGCTCGCGGTCGGGCTCTCCATGGTGCGAAAGCCGGTGCGGTGCTCGACGAGCTGCTGGAATTTGGCGAAGTTCATGGTGCGCTGACGGTCTCTCTCCGGCTCTCGGGTGGGGTGGGGTCGGCTTCTATCTCAAAACGGCATTCGGCGCCGCCGGTTGCGAGGCTCTCGACGTGGGCCGACTTGCCGGGCGCGACCCGGTCCAGGATGCTGTGGATCGCGCTGCAGCATTCGGGGTTCTCGGCCACCACCGCCGCGTACGGACAGGTGTGCTCGTGCACGACGAACTTGCCGTCGGGCCGCTTCTCGTAGCCCGCCGAGACGCCGGCGGCCTTGAGCGAGGCGACGAGCGAGACCACCCGCTCCTCGGTCGGCTTGCCGTCGATCTGGGGCGCCAGCCGCTCCGCCGCGCGCTCGCCGATGCGGTCGAAGATCGCCTGGACCGCCGCCGCGCCGCCGCTGGCCCGGACCTCGCGCAGCACCGCGTTGAGCATCTTGTCGTACTGCTGGGGGAAATAGCGGTCCGCTTCGAGCGTGAGCGAGTATTCGACCGTCGGCTTGGTCTTGCCGCGCCGGACGCTGTGCCCGCTGACCAGGCCGTCGCGCTCGAGCACCACCAGCTGCTGGCGGATGGCGTTGGGCGACAAGCCGAACGCCTGGGCCAAATCGAACGCCGAGGCCGAGCGCCGCTCGCGCAGCGCGCCCACGATCTTCCCGCGCGTCGACTCGAAGAAGCGGTCGTGCATCTGCTCCTAAGGTAGCATGGAAGCCGCAGATAGTCCAGACTTTCCTTGACTTTCTCCTGCCATCCCTTTACGATACTTCGGCATGTCCATCACCCGCGGCTTGGTCACTTCCGGTCTTCGCGTCGCCGTCGAAGGCAACGAGATTCTCAAGGGCATCGACCTGGCCGTCGAGCCCGGGCGCGTCCACGCGCTCATGGGCCCCAACGGCAGCGGCAAGTCGACCTTGGCCTTCACGATGGCCGGTCACCCCGGCTACGAAGTGCTCGCCGGCTCGGTGACGCTCGACGGCGAGGAGCTGCTCGAGCTGCCGCCCGACAAGCGCTCCAAGGCCGGGCTGTTCCTGTCGTTCCAGTACCCGGCCGCGATCCCGGGCGTCTCGGTGGCCAACTTCCTGCGCACCGCGCGGATGGCGGTCCGCCCGGGCGAC
Organism: Vulcanimicrobiota bacterium; assembly: GCA_963784655.1. Classification (GTDB taxonomy): domain Bacteria; phylum Vulcanimicrobiota; class Vulcanimicrobiia; order Vulcanimicrobiales; family Vulcanimicrobiaceae; genus Vulcanimicrobium. Next base: position 344,362 of record CAWASO010000014.1, on the reverse strand, counting down.
TTGAGCCCGGCGAAGTTCCGCCAGATGGTGTTCGAGAAGCTCGACGCGCTCGACATGGACCCGGCCTTCCTGGGCCGCTACGTCAACGACGGCTTCTCGGGCGGCGAAAAGAAGCGCCTGGAGATGCTCCAGATGGCGATCCTGGCGCCCAAGTACGCGATCCTCGACGAGACCGACTCGGGCCTGGACGTCGACGCGCTCGAAGCCGTCGGCAACTCGGTCAACGCGCTGCGCGCGACCGACGACGGCCGGGACATGGGCCTGCTCGTCATCACCCACTACCCGCGCATCCTGCGCCACCTCCCCGCCGACGTCGTCCACATCCTGATCGACGGCCGGATCGTCAAGACCGGCGGGCCGGACCTGGCCGAGCGGGTCGAGCGCGAAGGCTACGACACGATTCGCGAAGAGGTCGCGGCCGTCGGTGCTTAGTGACGCGCAGACCCTGACCACGCTGCCGTTCGCGCCGACGGACGGCACGCTCGCCGCCGTCGTGGCCGCGCTGCAGGCCGCGGGCGCCCAAAGCGGCGGCGCGGTCGACGAGGCCCGGCGGCGCGAGGCGTTCGCGCGCTTTCTGGTGCTGCCGGCGCCCGGCACGCGCCCCGGCCGGACCTGGAAGCACGACTACGACAAGCTGCGCTACGACGATCTGAGCTGGAGCTCCGAGCGCACCACCATGCCGACCGTGCCGCTGCGCGCGCCGGCCGCGGACGAGCCGCTCGACGCCGACCGCCCGGCGCTGGCGACCGAGAACGCGGGCGGCCTGTTCCACCTCGGCGCGACCTACGTCGAGCCGATCGCCGGCGCGCCGACCGACCCGCGCATCACGGTGCTGCCGCTGGCCGACGCGCGGCGCGCGCACGCCGACCTGGTGGGCTCCGTCCACGGCAGCGTGGTCGACTGGCGCGCCGACCGCTTCGCCGCGCTCGCGACCGCGTTCCAGAACTGCGGCGCGTTCGTCCACGTCCCGGCCGGGGTCGTGCTCGACGCTCCGATCCAGCTCGTCTTCGCCAACTCCGAAGCCGAGGACGCGGCGGTGTTTCCGCACGTCGTCGTCGTGCTCGGCGCGGGCGCGCGGGCCAGCGTGCTCGAGCGCCACGTCGGCGCGGGCGAGCCGCTGATCTGCGGCATCGTCGAAGTCCAGCTCGGCGAAGGCGCGCAGCTCGACTACGCCGCGGTCCAGCAGGCCGGCGACGACGCCCGCGTGCTGATGGCGCGCGGCGCGCGCTGCGAGCGCGATGCCGCGATCCGCTGGCACCTCGCCGAGCTGGGCGGCACGCTGGTCCGCAGCACGGTCGACGCGCAGCTCGACGCGCCCGGCGCGCACGCCCAGACCTCGGCCCTGTTCTTCAACACCGGCGCGCAGCACGTCGACCTGACCACTACGGTGGACCACCGCGTGCCGAACACGACCTCCGACACGGTCGTGCGCAGCGCCGCGACCGATCGCGGCCAGGGCCGCTACTTCGGCAACATCGTGATCCGCAAGTTCGCCCACGGCAGCGACGCCTCGCTGCGCGACGACGCGCTGCTGCTCTCCAAGCGGGCCCACATCGACTCGGTACCCGCGCTGGAGATCGCGGCCAACGACGTCAAGGCGTTCCACGGCGCGACGGTCGGCTCGCTCGACGAGACCGCGCTGTTCTACGTCGGCAGCCGCGGCATCGCGCGGCCCGAGGCCGTGCGCATGATCGCGCTGGCCTTCTTCGAGCCGGCGATTTCCCGCTTCCCGGGTGAGGCGCTGCGCGACGAAGTCCGCACCGCGCTCGACCGCAAAATCGACGACGCCACGGAGATCGACGCATGATCGCAGCCCCCGACGCAAAGCAAGCCCGCATCGCCGCCGACTTCCCCATCCTGTCCACCAAGACGTCGCGCGGCAAACGGCTGGTGTACCTCGACTCGGCGGCCAGCTCGCAGAAGCCGCGGGCCGTGATCGGGTGCCTGGTCGACTACTACGAGAACTACAACGCCAACATCCACCGCGGCGTGTACGAGATCGCGGCCCGCGCGACCGACGCCTTCGAAGAAGCCCGCGCCAAGCTGGCCCGGTTCATCAACGCGCGCGAGAGCGCCGAGATCATCTGGACCCGCAACACGACCGAGTCGCTCAACCTGGTCTCGTTCTCGTGGGGCCTGCAGAACCTGCACCCCGGCGACGCGATCCTGACCACCCAGCTCGAGCACCACTCGAACCTCGTGCCCTGGCAGCTGCTGGCCGCCAAGACCGGCGCCGAGCTGCGCTTCATCCCCGCCCGCGAAGACGGCACGCTGGTCCTGGACGACCTCGACGCGCTCCTGCGGGGCGTGAAGATGGTCGCGCTGACCCATGTCTCCAACGCCGTCGGCACGATCGTGCCGCTCGAGCGGATCGTCCCGCGCGCGCACGCCGCGGGTGCCATCGTGGTCGTCGACGCGGCCCAGTCCGTCCCGCACATGCCGGTCGACGTGCAGGCGCTCGACGTCGACTTCCTCGCCGCCAGCGGCCACAAGATGTGCGCTCCGACCGGAATCGGCTTCCTGTACGGCAAGCGCGCGCTGCTCGAAGCGATGCCGCCGTTCTTGACCGGCGGCGACATGATCAAGAAAGTCTCCTACGACACCACGACCTACAACGAGCTGCCCTGGAAGTTCGAGGCCGGCACCTCGAACATCGGCGACGCGATCGCGATGGGCGCGGCGGTCGACTACTTGAGCGAAGTCGGGATGGAGTGGATCCGCGCCCACGACATGCGGATCACCGCCTACGCGCTGGAGCGCCTGGCCCCGCTCGAAGCGCGCGGCCTCAAGATCTACGGCCCCAAGAACCAGGCCGAGCGCGGCGGCGTGATCCCGTTCAACTTCGCCGACATCCACGCCCACGACATCGCCTCGATCCTCGACACCGAGGGCGTCTGCGTGCGCGCCGGCCACCACTGCTCGATGCCGCTGATGGAGCGGATGGGCTGGACCGCGACCGCCCGCGCCTCGTTCTACCTCTACAGCACCGAGGACGACGTCGACGCGCTCGTGCGCGCCCTCGAGAAAGCCGCCGACGTCTTCCGGCTCGGCTGACCATGGACGACTTCTACAAAGAGTACATTCTCGACCACTACCGCAACCCGCGCAACTTCGGGCACCTCGAGCACGCCGACGCGTCGTTCGAGGACTTGAACCCGCTCTGCGGGGACACGATTCGGATGGAGCTCGCGCTCGACGACCACGACGTGGTCACCGACGTGAAGTTCAGCGGCAAGGGCTGCGCGATCTCGCAGGCCTCGGCCTCGATGCTGACCGGCTCGATCGTGGGCATGAAGCTCGAGGACGTCGCCAAGCTGCCCCAGGACGCGGTCCTGGAGAACGTCGGCATCGGCATCAGCCCGACCCGGATGAAGTGCGCGATGCTCGGCCTCAAGGTCCTCAAGAGCGCCGCGCTGGGCGAGATCGCGTCCTGGCCAGACGACAAGGGCTAGGCTGATTGCTCCAAGCGGCTCGGACACGGGCCGCTTTTTTGTGTCCTTTTGCGGCGTTCGCGCGCGCGAATCGGCACCCGAAGCGAAGATTCCTGCCATCACAGAAAGACAAAAGTGGCAGGCTAACGTCGGGGTAACGACACAAAGAGCGTTTTAGTCCCACGGTGACCGAAATTTTACACGGCCACGGGGGCTTAGCCGCACTCGTTATCTGGTGCTCGGAGCCCATGTCCGAATGACTAGGGGTTCCTTGGCACCGGTCCTCTTCGCTCGTTTGGGGTGTCATGAGTCACATTCGAAGGTATTCCCGCGTGGCCGCGTCGGCTTTGAGCCTGACGTTCGCGCTTGCGGCCTGCGGCGGGCACACATCGTCGCTGCCGACCACGCTAGCGAACGGCAGCAGCACCGATTCCGCCGCCCGCAGCACCTCCTCGGTTACCCCGCTGACGGCGGTCCCGAAGATGTCCGGCGCGCTCGCCTTCACCGACGCCGGACGGCGCGCGGGGAACGCACCGGTCACCATCTCGCTCACGCTGCGCTACAACAATCAAGCCCAGCTCGACCAGTTCACCGCCGGCGTCAGCGATCCGCGCTCGCCCTCGTACCGCCACTTCATCACCCCGGAGCAGTTCAATAGCCTCTACGCTCCGACGGTGCAGCAAGAGGCGAGCGTCGTGCAGGCCCTGCAGAGCGCCGGCTTCACGATCACGCAGCGTTTCCCCAACCGGACGATCGTGGACGCGTCCGCGCCGGCCGCGACGGTCGAGCGCTTCTTCGCGACCGAGATGCACACCGTGCAGCAGGGCAAGTACGGCCAGCGGTTCACCAACCTCAAACCGGCGACCGTGCCGTCCGGCATCGCGTCGTACGTGAGCTCCGCGTCGCTGAGCAACCTCGTCATCGCGCGCACGAAGGTCGAGCAGGCGGGCACGCCTTCGGCCGGCACCGGCCGCGTGGCCAAGCCGGCCGTGTACAACGTCCGCCCCGGCATCAAGCAAGCGGTCCGGACCGACGCGACCAACGTCCTCTCCGATCCGGGCTTCGAGTCGGGCGGCTTCACGTACTGGCCCCAGTGCGGTAACGTGAACGCCTCGATCACGACCGCCAAGCCGCACACCGGCTCGTATTCCGAGCGCGGGGGCACCACCACCACCGAGCCCAACGGCGACGCGGGCGTGTGCCAGCAGGTCACCATTCCGGCGAGCGGCACGCTCTCGTTCTACGTCTGGCAGCAGACCAACGAGACGAGCACCGCGTACTCATATCAGGAAGCCGACCTGCTCGACGCGAGCGGCAACGTGGTCCACAACTTCTACACGACGGTCGGCAACGGCCAGGCGTGGGTCCAGAAGAGCTACAGCGTCGCGGCGTACGCCGGTCAGACGCTCTGGGTGTACTTCGGCGTCCACGGCGACGGCACGAGCGGCGAGCACAACATGCAGTACGTCGACGACGTCTCGCTGACGAGCGGCTCGGCGACGCCGACGCCGGTGCCGACGCCGACGCCCGTGGCGACACCGACTCCCAAGCCGACTCCGACCCCGACCGGCGGCCCGACGCCGACCCCGACTCCCGCCCCGACCGCGACCCCGACGCCGGGTAGCGGCTGCAACGGCTCGGCGGCTCTCAACGGCCCGCTCACCAACTCGAGCGGAACGCTCGCGACGGGCATCGCGAAGCCGTTCGACTTCCCGGTCCAGCACGGCTGCAACGGCGCCGGCTACACCGCCGCCGTCATCATCGACGACCCGGTGAACACGAGCTACCTCCAGACCTACCTGACGGCCGCCGGCGTCACGCGCACCGGCACCACCACCAACGTCGCCGTCGACGGCGGCGGCACCGGTGACGAGCCCGAGACCGACCTCGACGTGCAGACGATCGCGGGCCTCGCACCGGGCGCCAACATCATCGTCTACCACATGGGCTCGCTGGCCGACCAGAACATCGAAGACGCCTACAACAAGGCGATCAGCGACGGCAAGGCGAGCGTCGTGAACTCCTCGTTCGGCGGCTGCGAATCGCAGGACACGCCGTTCGAGAGCGCGACCAACTCGATCGCCCAGCAGGGCGCCGCGGTCGGCGTCACGTTCGTCGCATCGTCCGGCGACACCGGGAGCAACGAGTGCAGCGGCGCCAAGGGCGTCAGCGCCCCGGCCGGTGACCCGTACTTCACCTCGGTCGGCGGCGTCAACTTCACCGACACCTCGGCGGGCGTGCTCACGTCCGTGACGATGGGCAGCGCCAGCGGCGACTCCGGCGGCGGCGGCGTCTCGACGGTCGTCGCGCTCCCGACCTGGCAGAGCGGCATCACCGGCATGATCACCTCGGGCCGCAACCAGCCCGACATCTCGCTCCCGTTCGACCCGGTCGCGGTCTACACCGGCGGCGCGTGGGGCCAGTACCTGGGCACGTCGTGGTCCTCGCCGCAGGCGGTGGCGCTCTTCATCGAGACCAACCAGCTGCACGCGACGAAGCTCGGCTTCCTCAACCCGACCATCTACAGCCTGTTCAAGTCGACCGGCTATAGCAGCTACTACACGCCGTGCACCTCCGGCAACAACGGAGCGTACACGTGCAGCGCCACGCAGTATAACCAAGCTGCGGGCATCGGAGCGCCCAAGGGCTACGCGCTGGCCAACGCGCTCTGACCCCGGTCATGCCGTCGCGGTGACCCCGCGACGGCGCCAGGGTGAAATAGGAAGCGGGGTCGGCCTTCGGGCCGGCCCCGCTTTCTTTTACGGCGGCCCGCCCGCGCGCTGCACGATGTGCGGGGTGACGACGATGTAGAGATTGGTCGAGACCTTGGACTCGGTGCGGTTGCGGAACAGGCCGCCGATCAGCGGCAGGTCGCCGATGCCGGGGATCTTGGACAGGTTGCGCAGTTCGTTCTCCTGCACCAGCCCGCCGATGACGAACGCCTCGCCGTCCCGCACCGTCGCCGCGGTGGTCGCGGTGCGCTGGCTGATCTGCGGGTAGCCCTGCGTGTAGCCCGTCACGCTCGACACCTCGGAGTACACGTGGGTCGTGACGTAACCGTCCGAGGCGATGCGGGGCTGGATCTGCAGGTTCACGCCGACCTGCACGTACTGCACCTGCTGCTGCGAGACCGTCGCCGAGCCGAAGCTGGTGATCGTGGTGACGATCGGGATCGCGTCGCCGGTCAGGATCGAGGCCGAGGCACCGTTCTGCGCGACCACCCGCGGCCGCGCGATCAGCCGCCCGCCGCCGTGCGAGACGACGTCGTAGATCTGGGCCTGCAGGCTGAGCGCCGAGGCCGCCGTGTTGAGCGTCTTGGAGGACAGCGCCGCGGTGCCGAGCCGCCCGCCGCTGTCGGTGTAATCGATCCCGACCGCTTTCGCGGCGGTGTCGGTCAGCTCGACGATCTGGGTCTCGAACAGCACGCTGGGCAGCGCGATGTCGATCTTGGCGATGGTCGCGCGCAGACCGGCCACGACCGCCGGCGAGCCGCTCAGGATCACCGCGTTGAGCCGCCGGTCGATGGCGATGTTGTCGGTGATCTTCTGGCCCAGGCTCTGCGGCTGGCCCCCGACGCCGAACGCCGTCGCGGGCGCCTGCTGGACGGGCGCGCCGGTGAAGCCGCCGGTGCCACCGAACGACCCGCCGTAGTTGGCCGGCTGGCCGAGCTGCGAAGGCTGCGGGGTGAAGGTGTCGTTGGAGGCGATGGTCTGCCCGGCGACCAGGATCCCGACCACCTCGCCGACGTCGGCGTACTTGAGCGGCACGACCTCGACCACGTCGCCGGCCGTCACGAGCGGCGCCGCGGCGGGCACGAGCGCGCGCACCGGCGGCGGGGCCACGCTGGGGCTCACGTCGATGTAGATGTTGCGCGCGTCGGCGGTGACCCGGATCGGGGCCGGGGCCGCCAGCCGCAGCGAGATCTGGGCCTGCGGCCCGACCGCGCCGTAGCGCACGCCGAGCACCGTGCCGTTGCCCTGGACGTTGGCCGGCACGCCGGGACCGGCTTGCGTCTGCGCCAGCTCGATCGTCACCTCGGACGAACCGGTGCCGAAGATGCGGTACTGCGGCGGGGGGCCGGTGAAGCCCACCGTCACGCGCGCGCCGCCGCTAGGCGTCGCGTCGAGGCGCAAAGCGGCGATCAGCGCCGCGTCGGCCGGGCGCGGGAGCGTCGCGGCGGCGGCGCAGACGAGCGCGGCCACAACCCGGGAGTGGTTCACCCGTAGCGCGTTTGGCCCGCCCGTCATCGCGGCCTGCAAGCGCTCTCGCCCGGTTGGCGTGCCAGGCGAGCCGACGGCCTCAGGCGAGGGCACGGCGAAACACCCGGGTATGACCTGGGAGGTGGTGACCCGCTTCGCGCTCGCGATCGTTCTCGACGCGCTCGCGTTCGTCGTGTGGGACGTCGGGACGCGCCCGCCGCTGCGCCTGCTGCGCGACCTGGTGCGCGGCGCGCGCGTGCCCGCGCGGCTGGGCCGCGGGCTGCTGCGCTTCGCGCTCGGCGCGGGGCTGCTGGTGCTGGCCGCCGTCGTGGCCCGGCCGGCGATATCCGGCGCCCGCACCTTCACCGTGCTCGAGACGGGCATGCTCGTCGCCGCGCTGATCGTCGAGGCGCTGATCGGCACCGACCTGCGCCTCGCCGCGGCTCCGCCCCGACGCCCGATGGCGAAGGCGGCTTTGGCCGAAGGCCAAAACGCGAAGGATTCAGCCGAAGGCTGAATCCCCTAGATGTCGCGCTGGCCCTCGATGCAGACGTTCTGGATGTCGTAGGCCCGCTCGTAGACCGTGCGCTCGCCCGCCGGCGTGGCGAAGGTCAGCCAGATCGGGCGCGAGTGGTTGGCGACGTCGATCTCGTTGGTGACGACCGCTCGGGTGAGATCGAGCATGTCGCCGCTCAGGCCGAGCGCTTTGGCGGTGTCGGGCGCGCGGTACGGCTGCGCCTTCCAGTACGCGAACGCGCCGCCCAGGCGCTTGATCGTGGCGTGCAGGGCGGCGTCGCCGGGATAAGTCGCGGGCCGCACGGTGTCGTCGGTCGAGGCGACGATCGCGTCGAGCGCCGTCTGCTTGACGGCGCGGGCCTCGCAGTTGGCTTCGACCCGGTCGGGGATCTCGATCCGCGGGGCGTGCGAGACGCAGGCGGTCAGCACCAGCAGTGCGAGCGGGAGGAGACGCGACGGGTTCACGTCCCTCCCGATTCGCTGCGCTAGGCCAGCTTCCCGGACGTCTTTTCCAGCAGGCCCCACGCCTGCGCGCCGAACTTGTCGCGCCAGCGGGTGTAGAAGCCCGAGCTGGCCAGCTTGGCCCGGAAGCCGCTGGTGTCGGCCCGGTTCGTCGCCAGCCCGTGGCGAGCCAGCTTCTCCGAGAGCGACTCGTTGCGCAGCTGCGTGTCGCGCCGCTGCAGCAGCGCGTACTTGGTCAGGTTGCGGTCGACGATGCGCTGGACGTCGGGCGGGAGCGCCTTCCAGGCGTCGGGGTTGCCCAGCAGGTGATAGGCCGACCACATGTGGTTGGTCACGCTGAGGTACTTCTGCACCTCGTACAGGCGCGCGGTGTCGATGATCGCGTAGGGGTTCTCCTGGCCGTCGAAGACGCGCGTCTGGAGCGCGGTGTAGACCTCGCTGAAGTTCAGCGGCCCGGGCGCGGCGCCCATCGACTTGAACAGGTCCACCCACAGCGCGCCGGCCGGGGTGCGGATCTTGAAGCCTTCCAGGTCGCTCGCGTTGCGGATCGGCTTGGTCCCCGAGGTGATCTGGCGCATCCCGTTCTCCCACATCTTGGGATGCACGTACAGCCCTTGCTTGGTGATCTCGTCGCGCACGTAGTCGCCCAGCGGGCCGTCCATGGCGCGGAACGCCTCGCCCGAGTCCTTGAAGGCGAAGCCCACGCCCTGGATCGCGGCGACCGGGACGACGGCCTGCAAGATGCCGCCGTCGAGGGTGAAGAACTGCAGCGCGCCCGAGCGCAGCTGCTGCAGCGCCTGGGTGTCGCCGCCGAGCTGGTTGTTGGGGAAGACCTGGACGTCGAGCCGGCCCTTCGTCTCCGTGCGCACTGCGTTCCAGCACTCGCGCATGCGCACGTTGAGCGGGTGGTCGAGCGAGACGTTGCTGGCGTACTTGTAGTTCCACTGGGCGGCCTCGGCCGTCCCGCGGATCACCGCGATCGACGCGAGCGCCGCCGCCGTCCCGGCCGTGAAGCGTCCGCGCGTAATCCTGCGATCGGTCATGCCATTCTCCTTGTCGGTCGGATCAGTCGAGCATCAGCCCGCCGTCCACCGTCAACGTTTCACCGTCGACGAACGACGCGCGGGGCGAGAGGAGCCACGCGATCGCCTCGGCGATCTCGTGGGGTTCACCCGAACGTTGCAGCAGCGCCATCCCTTCGACGCGCTGCCGGTGCGAGGGATCGGCGAACGCGCCGTCGAGCATCGGGGTCAGCGTCGCGCCCGGTGCGACGCAGTTCACCGAAATGCCCTGGGGCGCGAGGGCGCGCGCCGCGCTGCGGCTGAGCGCGAGGACCGCGCCCTTGCTGGCGGCGTAGGCCGCCGTGCCGGACAGGCCGCCGCCGCGCTTGCCGGCGACGCTCGCCACGGTGCAGATCCGGCCGCCGGCGCGCATGTGCAGCGCCGCTTCGCGCATGCACAGGAACGTCCCGACGACGTTGACGTCGTACACGCGCCGGAACGTCGCCGCGGTCAGCTCGGCGAAGGGCGTCGTGTCGGCGATTCCGGCCGGGGTCGCGAGCGCGTCGAGCCGGCCGCCGAAGGCGTGCAGCGCGCCCGCGAACAGGGCTTTGACCGAAGCCTCGTCCGCGACGTCGACCGTGAAGGCATGGCCGTCCACGGCCGTCGCGACGGTACGCGCGCCGGCTTCGTCGCGGTCGGCGACCGCGACCCGAAAGCCGTCGCGGCGCAGCAGCTCGCAGGTGGCCTTACCGATGCCGCTCGCGCCGCCGGTGACGATCGCGGTCGGCGCGTCGCTCCCGAGCGCCACCTAGAGCAGCATTCCGGGCTCGGCGCACGCGCGCGCGAACGCGGCCAGGAAGCGGCCCGCGGGCGCACCGTCGATGAAGCGGTGGTCGAAGCTGAGCACGCAGGTCAGCATCCGCGCCGCGACCAGCGCGCCGTCGACGACGGCCGGGCGCTCGCTGACCGCGCCGATGCCGAGGATCGCCGTCTGCGGCGGGTCGGGCAGCGGCGCGACGCGGTCGATCTTCTGCGGCCCGACGTTGGAGAGCGAGAAGCAGGCCCCGCCGATGTCTTGCGGGGTGAGCGCGCCGCCGCGCGCGGCCCCGGCCAGGCGCACGATCTCGGTCTGGATGGAGCCCAGCGAGCGGGTGTCGGCGTCGCGCACGACCGGCACGATCAAACCTTGCGGCGTGTCGGCCGCGACGCCGATCCCGATCCGCTCGAACGGCGCCCCGGTCGTCGCGTCGGTGCGCAGCTCGGCGTGCTCGCGCAGCAGCCGCGCCAGCGCGTACACCGCGAAGGCGGTCCAGCCGAAGTCGCTCCGGGACTGCATCAGCGCGTGCACCGCGTCGACCCGAACCTGCGTCTCGACCTGCGCCAGCGGCAGCAACCCGACCTCGCTCATCTTGCGGAAGATCGCGCGCCGCGCGGGCGGCAAGTGGGGCGGGAGCGGCGCGGGCGCGCCGCCGAAGGCGGGCCCGCTCGGCGCGGCGTGCTCGGCGCCGCCGACCGGCGCGCCGTGCACGTCCGAGAGCGTGATCCGGCCGCGCGGCCCGGTGCCGCGCACCGCGTGCAGCGCGACCCCGCGCTCGCGCGCCAGCCGGCGCGCCGCCGGCGACGCGACGACGCGGCCGTTGCCCGTGCCGTTGAGTGCGGCGCCGGCCCCGTTGGCGGCGGCGGGCAGGTTCGAGACCGCGCCGTTCGCGGCCGCGGTCGGCGCGCCGGGCTGACGCGGCGCTTCGACGAGTTGCGCGGCGCTCGAAAGATCGGCGCCGGGTGCGCCCGGCGCAGCCTCGGCTTGCGACGCCACGGTCCCCGTGGGCGCGGCGGCCGGAGTGTCCGCTTCGCCTTCGAGCGCGATCAGCGCGATCACCGCGCCGCAGTCGAACTCGTCGCCTTCGCGAGCCAGGTTCGACGCGAGCCGCCCGCTGGCCGGCGCCTCGACCTCGTAGTTGATCTTGTCGGTCGCGACCTCGAGCAGCGGCTCGCCCTCGCGCACCGTCTCGCCCGGCTGCTTGATCCAGCGCGCGATCGTGCCGCTGGTCATCGTCAGCCCGAGCTTGGGCATCACGATCTCGACCGGCATTTAAACTTCGCGCCGGACCAGGCGGCGCGCCGCGTCGGCGATCATCGCGGCCTTGGGATACATCGCTTCCTGCAGCGCGGGCGCGAACGGCACCGGCACGTGCGCCGCGCCCAGGCGCAGCACCGGCCCGTCGAGGTCGTCGAAGCACTCCTCGCCGATCCAGGCCGCGAGCTCGGCGCCGACGCCGGCGACCCGCACCGCCTCGTGCGCGACGACCACCCGGTGGGTGCGCGCGACGGCGTTGGCGACCGCGTCGTAGTCGAGCGGCCAGACCGAGCGCAGGTTGATCACCGTCGCCTCGATGCCGTCCTTCTCCAGCGCCTTGGCCGCCTCGAGCGCGCGCCCGACGGTGATGCCGTAGGTGACGATCGCCACGTCCTTGCCATCGCGCATCGTCTTGGCGCGCCCGATCGGGACGACGAAGTCGTCGTCGTCGGGCACGGCGCCCTTTTGCGGGAAGAGCAGCTTGTGCTCGAAGTACAGGGTCGGGTTGTTGCTGCGGATGGCGGCCTTGAGCAGGCCCTTGGCATCCTCCGCGTCGGCCGGGACGACCACTTCTAGCCCGGGCGTGTGGACGAACCACCCTTCGAGCGCCTGGGAGTGCTGCGAACCGGCGGACTTGGTGATGCCGTCGGGCGCGCGCAGCGTCATCGGAACGTTGCACTGGTCGCCGAACATGTAGCGAATCTTGGCGGCCTGGTTCACCACCTCGTCCATCGCGCAGGTGATGAAGTCGGCGAAGTGCATGTCGACCACCGGGCGGCAGCCGGTCAGCGCCGCGCCGACGCCCGCGCCGACCAGCGCGGCCTCGGAGATCGGCGTGTCGCGCACGCGCTCGAGGCCGAACTCCTGCGGCAGGTCCTTGAACTGGCCGAAGATCCCGCCTTGCTTGGCGATGTCCTCGCCCATCAGGAACACGGTCGGATCGCGCCGCATCTCCTCCTGCATCGCCTCGAGCGTGGCGTCGGAGAAGCTCATCGTACGAGCCATTAGACGACTCCTCTGAGCCCGTCAGCGAAGCTGACGTGGCGGGTTCGGGCGAAGACCGAACCCACTAGTGACCGCTCCCCTGTGATCCCAGGCCGACCTTGGGCGCGAACGGCATGAGCGCGTCGCGCTCCCGGGTGATGTTGGTGTTGACCGGGTTGCCCTCGTCCCGGTCGCCGGCGTACGCGCCGTAGAACGCTTCGTTCGCATCCGGGGCGGGCGAGCTCATCGCGAACGCGACCGCGTCGGCGAACTCCTCGCGCGCGTCCTGCCAGACGCGCTCGAACTCCTCGGCCGAGAGCGCGTCGCCCAGCGTGAGCTGCATGCGCGTGATCGGGTCGTCGGCGCTCATCACGTCGGCCACCTCGCTCTTCTCGCGGTAGCGCTCGGGGTCGCCGATGAAGTGGCCGCGCGCGCGGTACGTTTTGCACTCGACGAAGGTCGGCCCGCCGCCCGAGCGCGCCCGTGCCACCGCCTCGCCGATCGCGTCGTGCACCGCGAAGGCGTCGAAACCGTCGACGATGCGCGAGGGCATGCCGTAGCCGTCGGCGCGGATCGCGACGTCGGTGATCTTCATCGTCTCGGCCGTCGACGTCGTGGACGCGTAGCGGTTGTTCTCGAGCACGAAGATGGCCGGCAGGTTCCAGATCGCGCACAGGTTGAGGTTCTCGTGGAACGGCCCGCGGTTGGTCGCGCCGTCGCCGAAGAAGCAGACCGCGACCTGATCGGTCTTGCGCTGCTGGGCCGAGAGCGCGGCTCCCGCGACCAGGCCGAAGCCGCCCGCGACGACGCCGTTGGCGCCCAGCATGCCGACCGAGAAGTCGGCGATGTGCATCGAGCCGCCCTTGCCCCGGCAGATTCCGGTCGAGCGGGCCATCAGCTCGGCGACCATGCCGCGCATCGCGGTCCCCTTGGCCAGCGTATGCCCGTGGCCGCGATGGGTCGAGGCGATGCTGTCGTCGGTTCGCAGGTGGGCGCAGGTGCCCGCCGCGACCGCTTCTTGCCCGATCGAGAGGTGGGCGAAGCCGGGCACGTCGCCGGCCAAGAAGTGTTTCTCGATCCCTTCCTCGAGCACGCGGATGCGGATCATCATCCGCAGCATGGCGAGCCCGAGCTCGCGGCGCTCGTCGTAGAGGACGCTAGCGACTTGAGCCAAGGACAACTCTCCTGTCAGCGATGTCGAGCGCGTCGGTCGCGGCGCGTGCCGCCGCGATGACGGCCGTGCGAACCTCGGCTTTGACGCCGCGGTAGCGAAAGGTGGGAACCGAAACCGAGAGCGCGCCCGCGACCGCGCCGTCGCGGCCGAAGAACGGCGCCGCGACGCAGCAGACGCCCTCGCAGAACTCTTCGAGGTCTTCGCTGTACCCGCGCCGGCGCACGCGCTCGAGCCCGGCTTGGATCGCGTTGAGCTCGACCACGGTGTTGGTGGTCAGGCGGCGCGGCGGGTGGGCGGCGAAGTGCTCCTGGACCGCGGCGTGATCGCGGAAGGCCAGCACGGCCTTGCCGAGCGCGCGGGCGTGGAGATCGGCCGAGTACCCGCGGTGCAGCGCGTGGACGCGCACCCGCTGGCGCGACTGGACGATCTCGCTGATGACGACCTCGCTGCCCTGGAGCATCGCCAGGTAGGCATTTTCCGCCGTGCGCGCACCCAGCCCGCTGACGATCGTGCGCAGCTCCGGTTCGACCGGCCAGGAGCGCGCGTAGGCGTCGCCCAGCCGGGCCGCTTTGGCGCCCAGGCCGTAGGCCCCGCGCTCGTCACGCGACGCGTAGCCGTCGACCAGCAGCGTGTTCATGACGTGGTACGCGCTCGAGATGTTGAGATCGAGCGCGGCGGCGAGCTGTTTGATCGGGACCTGCTCTTCGGCCTCGGCCAAATAGTCGAGGACCCGGAGCGCGCGCCGAACGGTGCCAAGCAACTCCGCCATTTCAAATACTGAAATCCAGTTCGGAATGGTCGAACATGTGCCGCCACGATACTGCGGCCGGGAAGGTGTGTCAAGGGTTTCCCGGTTCGAGCCCAGAGCATGCAAGCAAGTTTCCTGCACCAGCCTGCAAGCCGAGGAGCCGCTCGAAACCCTGCGCCGGGCATCCGATCTCCGAACGCTGTTTCCGCGCAGCATCTACCTTATTCAAAGCGTCGACACGGCACGCGCCGTCGCGGCACGACAACATCGCGGAAACAGCGCGTTCGTACGGCTATGACATCGTCGGCCGGTGACGGAACGAAAACTCGTGGCGCTGATCGAGCGCGACGGCTGGAAACTCGACCGGGTGCGTGGAAGCCACCACATCTACGTCCACCCGACGAAATCCGGTATCGTAGTGATCGCCCGGCATCGGAAGGGCCGCGACGTCCCGGTGCCGCTCCTATTGGCAATCTTGAAAGAGGCTGGTCTGCGATGAAATACGCCGTGGCCTACGAGCGCGGAAAGGACGGAACCATCTGGGGGTATGCGCTGGACATTCCGGGCGCGACCGGGGCCGGCGACACGCTGGAGGAGGCGCGCGAAAGCGTCACCGCCGGCATCGCGCTCTGGATCGAGACGGCCCGCGAACGCGGCGTACCGGTTCCCGAGCCGCGTGCTGTCGGCAGCGAGTTCGTCGAGGTCTCGGCGGCTTAGGTTCTACTCTTCGAGCGTGGTGACGTCGCCGAGTTCCTGACCGGTCTCCTGCGCCTTGAGCAAGCGGCGCATGATCTTGCCGCTGCGCGTCTTGGGAAGTTTCGCGGTGAAGCGGATCGCGGCCGGGGTGGCGATCGGGCCGAGTTCCTCGCGGACGTGCGCCACGAACTGCGCGGCGAGCGCATCGGACTGCTCGTAGCCGGCGCGCAGCACGACGTAGGCCACGATCACTTCGCCTTTGATGTCGTCGGGAACGCCGCACACGCCGGCTTCGCCGCAGGCCGGGTGCGAGACCAGCGCGCTCTCGACGTCGGCGGTCGCGATGCGGTGGCCGGCCACGTTGAGCACGTCGTCGGCGCGCCCGAGGATCGCCAGATAGCCCTGCTCGTCCTCGGTCGCGACGTCGCCCGCGACGTAGGTGCCCCAGCGGAAGTACTGCGCGTAGCGGTCGGCGTCGTTCCAGATCGTCGCGAACATGTACGGCAGCGGGTTCTCGAGCACGAGCAGGCCGCCGGCCCCGCGCGGCACCGGGTTGCCCGCGCCGTCGCGGATCGAGAACTGCAACGGGCCCAGCGCCTTGCCGCTGCGATCCGGGCGGACCGCCTCGCGCGGGAAGTAGCCGACGCTGGGCGCGGCCAGCTCCGTCTGCCACCACTGGTTGTCGACCGCGACGCGGCCCCGGCCGATCGTGTCGTACAGAAAGTGCCAGGCTTCGGGGTTGAGCGGTTCGCCCGCGCACCAGATGCCCTGCAGCGCCGAGAGGTCGTGCTTGGCGGCGAGGTCGGGGCCGAGCCGCATGAGCATGCGCGCCAGGGTCGGCGCGGTGTAGAACTTCGTCACTTCGAACCGTGCGATCGTCGCATACACGGCGTCGGGGCCCGGGTAGTCGGGCGCGCCCTCGCGCAGGATGCAGCGGTAGCGGTTGGCGAGCGCGCCGTAGACCATCATCGTGTGGCCGACGATCCAGCCGATGTCGCTGGTGCACCAGTACGCGTCCGCGGGCGTGATCCCGGTCGTCTCGGCCAGCATCGCCGCGCAGCCGACCAGGTAGCCGCCGTGCGTCATCACCACGCCCTTGGGCTTGCCGGTCGTGCCGCTGGTGTAGAGGATGAACAGCGGGTGCTCGCTGGCGACGATCTCGGGCTCGCACTGCGTCGGCTGCGCGTCGCAGTAGACCTCGAAGTCGACCTCGCGCGCATCGGCCGCCGGCTCGCTGGCCTCGCGCCGGTGGACCACGATCCGGCGCACCAGCGGCAGCTCGCCGACCGCGGCGTCGACGATGCGCTTGAGATCGAACGGGCGGCCCTTGCGGTAGGTCACGTCGCCGACGATGAGCACCTGCGCGCCGGCGTCGACGATGCGGTCGCGCAGCGCGGTCGCGCCGAGGCCGGCGTAGATCACCGAGTGGATCGCGCCGATGCGCGCGCAGGCCAGCATCGCGACGATCCCCTCGATCGTCAGCGGCATGTAGATGCAGACCCGGTCGCCCACCCGCACGCCGTCGGAGCGCAGCGCGTTGGCGAGCTGGCTCACCCGCGCCAGCAGATCCGCGTAGGTGATCGTGCGCTCGGTCGCCGTTCTCGCACACGTAGTCGTAGGCGATCGCGCCGGGGTGGCTCGCGGCATGCCGGTCCAGGCACGACACGGTCGCGTTGAGCCGCCCGTCGGGGAACCAGTGCTGGTCGTCGATGGCGCCCTCGAACACCGTCTCGGGCTCGCGCTCCCAAGCGATCCGGCGCGCGCGCTCGCGCCAGAAGCGGTCCGGGTCGCGCAGCGCCGCGGCGACGAACGCGTCCTGGTCGGCGAGCGGGAACCAGCGCGCCGTGCCGGGCGGGGCCGGGATCACCTCACCGGTCGAGAGCAACCCTTCGATATGACTGGACATGGACAGCACTCCGGTGATGGACCGAGCGCGGAGCCGTCGCGCCCGTGTGATGATGTGTTGCGCGGCTCGGGCCGGGGCCCCACGCGACGCGGGGGCCGCGCAGCCTGGGGCGGAGCGCCGTTCAGACCTTGATGTAGTCGTGCTGGTCGATGACCCCGCCGGGGCCGTTGGTGACGTGATAGGTCGCGTAGTACGTGCCGCGCGAGGACGTGATGTCGACCCCGATCGTCGTGCCGGTCGCGTCGGTTCCGGTGGTGCGGATCGAGGTGATGCGCGCGCTGCGGTCGATGAAGGCTTCTTCGCTGAGCTGCGCGCCGGGCTCGCCGGGCGCTTTGCCCAGCTCCGCGTACGCGCCGTTCTCGTTGCCCGCGATCAGGTCGGCGAGATAGCGCCGCACCGTGTTCTGCGCGGCGCCGACGGCCGTGACCGCGACCGCGCGCGGGGCCGGCGTCGCCGGGCGCGGCGTCACGACGGGTTTGAGCGTCGGCGCGGCGGTCGGGCGCGGCGTGGGGCGTTCGGTCGGTTCGGCGCTCGGCCGCACGCTGGGCTTCTCGGTCGGCTCGGGCAACGCGGCGGCGGATGCGAGCGGGCTGGGCCGCGCCGTCGGGGTGGGCGCGGGCGTCACGCTCGGGCGCGGCGTCGGGCTCGCCGCGGGCGTGCGGCTCGCCGCGGGCGTGGCGCTCGGGGCCGGTGTCGCGCTCGGTTCGGGCGTCGGGCTGGGCTCGGCGGTCGGCGTCGCGGTCGGGTGCGGGACCGGCGTCGCGAGCGCCTCGCGCGTCACCTGCGGGACCGGCGTTATCTGCGCCACCCGGCTGGTGGTGGTGCTCGTGCTGCTCGTCGACGCGTGTTTGCCCTGCAGCGCGGAGAGGAACGCGCCGATGCCCAGCCCGGCGACGACGACGCCGATCCCCAGCGCGATCGTCGGCAGCAAGCTCGACCCGCCGCTGGGCGGGCGCCGCGGCGGCGGTGACGACGGTGAGCGGCGGCGGCGGGGCGGATCGGACATCGCTCTCGCGAGTTCCTCATGTCACCGGGAGGGCCCCTCGTCGGGCGGGAATGAGAGGCCTCGACTATGCTCCGGGTCGCCGTTCCGATCGACGTATCCGCCGTCGCTTCGACTGCCTCGACCGCTTTCGCGCTCGCTACGCCGCTGCGCGTCGGCGACCTCGTCACCGCCGCGGTGAGCGAGGCGCTCGGCGCGCGCGCGCCGCAGGACAAGCGCGAGCGGGTCGTGCGCAGCACGCTCGCCGGCTTGGCCGACGAGACCTACGTGGTCGAGATCGACGGCCGCATCTACACCCACCCCGACGACGTCGCGGTGTGCGCCGGAACCGTCGCGCTGCGCTTCTTCCTGCGCGCTTTGCGCGCGGCGTGACCTCCGTCGGCGACGAGCGGCTCCCGCCCTCGATCGGCGGGCTGGTCGACCTCGCGTTCTCGGCCTACCTCCAGCGCGCGCCGCTCTACCTCGGCCTGGCGCTGCTCGTCTTCCTGTTCGCCGGCGCGGTCGAGCTGGCGTCGGCGCTGAGCAAGAGCGCCGACGTCGCGGCGCTCAACCTGATGCTCTACTCGCTCTTCGCCGACGCGTTCGTCGTCGCGCTGGTGGCGCTGGGAATCGGAACGCGGGTGGCGGGCGAAACGCCGCCGGCCGGCGCGCTCGCTTCGGGCGCGCTGCGGCGCTGGATGCCGGTGCTCGGCACGATGACGGTGGTCCAGTTCGTGTTTCAGCTGACCGCGGGGAGCAGCGGCCTGGGCCCGATCGGCGACTGGGGCGACGTCGTCTTCGCGCCGGTGATCTGGCTGCTGTGGGGCGCGCTGAGCCTGGCCGCGCCGATCGCGGCGCTCGCGCCCGAGCGCGCGCCGCGCGCGATGGCGCTCGCGCTCTTCCGCTCGCTCAGCCTGGGGCTGCGCGGCACCAACCTGAGCCGGCTGTGCGTGGTCGCGTTCGCCGGCATCGTGCCGCTGCTGCTCGAGGAGGTCGTCGGCGACCTGCTGCAGCAGCGCCACGTGCCGCACGCGCTGTTCTGGGCCAACGTCCCGATCGACGCGCTGGTCGTCGGCCCGCTGGCCGCGCTGCAGACCGTCTTCGCGCTCGACTTCGCGCGCCGCGCCGAGGCGCTCAAGCCCTAGCGGTCGGCGTAGTTCTCGCCGCGCCGGGTCAGCACGAGCTCGGCGTAGAGGGCGTTGGGCCAGGCGAAGTCCTCGCGCGTGTACGCCTCGGGCCAGTCGGCGTTGAACGACTCGTGCAGGCGGTGGTCGCCCACGTCGGAGGCGGCGATCCAGCCGAAGACCCGGTCGGCCTCGCCCTGGTCGCTGGACGTGAGCGCCTGGATGCACAGCGCGAGCGGCCAGATGTAGCCGTGCGGGGTGTGCGGGCTGCCGATGCCCTGCGCGTACTTGCCGGCGAAGAAGTACGGGTTGCGCGGCGAGAGCACGAAGCGGCGCGTGGCCTGGTAGAGCGAGCTCGCCTTGGGCAGGTAGCCGAAGTACGGAATCGAGAGCAGCGACGGGACGTTGGCGTCGTCCATGAGGTTCGCGTGGCCGCGGCCGTCGACTTCGTAGGCGTAGATGCGCCCGAACGGGGCCAGGTTGGCGGTGCCGTACTGCTCGATCCCGCGCTGGATCTGGACCGAGAGCCCCCAGGCGTTCTGCGCCATCCGGTCGTCGCGCCAGACCTGGCGCGCGATGTCGCTGAGGTCGCGCATGACGACCGTGGCGAACATGTTGACCGGGATGTTGTAGTGGTAGCGGACCGGGTCGTCGGAGGGCCGGAAGCCGGTCCAGACCATCCCGGTGTAGCGGACCGCGCTGCCCCGCCCGCCGTCGGCGAGCTGCGGGTTCTTGTAGTGCGAGCGCTGCGGGTGGTGCTGCTCGTCGCGCAGGGTGCTCAGCACCCGCAGGAACGCGCGGTGCAGCTCGGGCGTGAAGATGCTCCGGTCGCCGGTCAGCTTGTAGTAGTCCGACGCGAACCAGATCGGGTAGAGCAGCGAGTCGACCTCGAACTTGCGCTCCACCACCCGGTAGTTGCGCGAGAACGCGTTGGCGTACGGGTCGAGCAGAATGTACTTGGCTTGCCGCGCGATCACGCCGCGCAGCGTCTTCTGCACCTCGCCGTCGTGCTGCGAGAGCCCGATGTAGGGCCGCACCGTGGCGCTGGCGTCGCGCAGCCACTCCGCCTCGATGTCCCCGGTCGAGACGTAGGTCGTGCCGTCGGGCTGGTGAAGCGTGTGGCGCCCGATCGTCTCGTCGTACGCGGTGAGGTAGAGGCGGTCGAGCTTGGCATTGAGGCTCGGGCTGAGCGTGAGGCCTTCGCCGGCGCGCACGGGAAGCGCGACGGCGGTCATGGACGCCGCGGCGAGCACCGCGAGGAACCGGCCGATGAACCGAGTCAGCAATGTACTTTAGGTATCGGCACGTTTCCGTAGTACCATAAACCGGGAACGTAAAACACCCCACGAGCTTCTCCGAGGCCTCCGATGACCTTCCGCCGCGCCCTCGTCGCCGGCACGATCGCGCTCCTCGCCGCCGTCACGCTGACCGTTTCGGCGGCTCGCGCGGACCAGGCCTACACGGTGGACGGGCACGACGTGTTCCGGATCGGCAGCGGGGAAGTGCAGAGCCGCACCGTCTACCGCGGCACGCAGCAGCTCAGCATCGCCCGCGACGGGAACGGCACCCACTACGTCGCCCGGGTCGAGTACGACAAGCAGGGCGACGGGGGCAAGCAGCACGAGCGCGCCTCGTTCGCCGCGACCCTGCTGCCGTCGGGCGACCAGCACGACGGGCCGGCGCACGACCCCGACTACCTGACGGTCCTCAACCAGCCGTTCGCGGTGCAGCTCGACGCGCCGACCATGCGCGACCTCGCGCACGTCAAGCGCGCCGTGCCGTTCGACTTCCCCTCGCCGATGACCGGCGCGCCGCTGCACGGGACGCTGCGCCGGCTGCCCGACGCGCTGCTGGGCAACCGGCGCGTGATGGGCATCGCCTTCGACGCCGCGGGGCCGCTCCACGGCGCGCCGCCCAACCAGCCGACGCTGTCGCTGGCCGGGGCGATCACGATGAAGGGCACCGCCTACTACGCCTACGACACGGCCCTGCTGCTGGCGCTCGACGCGACCCTCGCCATCGAGGGCAACCTCGACGACGCGAACCGCCGAGCGCCCGTCTCGATCGTCTACGCCCGCTCGATCCGCTCGTCCAACGGGGCCCAGACCGCTCGCCTGACCCCGATCCCGGTGCCGCGCCGCACCTGAGGCGGTTTCGCCGCTTTGTAAGGATGCCGAGGGCGAACGGTCACCTTTCGGGAAAACGCGCAACCGGCACTCCCGTCGGTCCGGTTGAGGACCCTGATGAGTGCGCTCGCAGCACCGATCATCGGAGACCACTACCGCGTGACCGCACCGGCAACGGTGAACAGCCCCGTTCCGGGTCCCGAGACGTTCGAGACGATCGTCGACGACTTCCAGCGTCGGCTCTACGGCTTCGCGCTCCGCATGACGGGCAACCGCGAGGACGCCGAGGAGATCGTGCAGGACGCCTTCGTCCGCGCCTACCGAGCGCTGGCCAAGATGGACCCGCAGCAGCGAGCCGAGCTGCGCTTGCAGCCCTGGCTCTACACGATCACCCTCAACGTCACCCGAAACCGCCTGCGCTCGAAGCGCCCGACCAACGTCGCGCTCGACTCGCTGGCCGACCCGGACGCACTCCTCAACGAGACCCAAGAAGGCCCCGACCAGCCCGAGCAGATCGTCGACCGCGCGGCCGACATGGTGCTGGTCGAGCAAGCGCTGCTCCAGTTGCCGATGCACCTGCGCGCGGCCGCGACCCTGCGCTTCATCGAGGGGCGCAGTCACCCGGAGATCGCCGAGATCCTCAACCAACCGATCGGGACGGTCAAATCGCACGTCCACCGTGCCGTGCGCATCCTCCGTCGGATCCTCGGGCCCCAAGTCGGGCGGATCGCTCCACCAGATCGCCCCGCCGGCGAGGAAGAGGACTAAGCTCATGCGCTGCTGCGACGTCGAACGATTGTGGGACGAGATGCGCGAGGGGGTCGAGCCCCAGCGCGAGCACGTGCTGGCCCACCTGCGCGGGTGCCCGGAGTGCCAGGAGATCTACCGCGAGAACGCCGGGATCGCGTACTGCCTGACCTGTCTGCCGCCGGTCGACCCGCCGCAGAGCCTGGTCCCCAAGATCCTCGACCACATCAAGCTGGCGGTCAAGATCGTGTCCCCGGACTCCGTCGCCAAGCTGGACTCGCCGCTCGGGCCGCTCTACGTGGCCTTCCGCCACAGCGGCATCACCGCCGTCGCGCTCGACCGCGGTGAGGACGAGGAGACGATCTTCGCCAAGCTGCAGCGGCGGCTGGGCCGCGGCCTGATCCCCTCGCAGGCCCCGCAGTGGGTCAGCGACACGATCCAGAGCTTCTTCCGCACCTACAAGCCCGATCTCGAGCGGGTCGACATCAGCTCGCTCTCGCCGTTCGAGCAGTCGGCGCTGCGCGCCGCGGCCCAGATCCCGCCCGGCGAGGTCCGTTCTTACGGCTGGGTCGCCGAGTCGATCGGCCAGCCCAGCGCGGTCCGCGCGGTCGGGCGAGCGATGGCCCGCAACCCGGTGCCCTTCCTCTATCCCTGCCACCGCGTCGTCGATGCCAACGGCCAGCTGCACCAGTACGGCTTCGGGGTCGAGATGAAGGCCCGCATCCTCGCGCTCGAGGGTTACAAGTCGGCAGGGAAAACCGGGAACGGTTCGCGAATAGCTCGCTCATAACACGTCCGCGGCCCCTTCAGACGATAGATCAGCGAAGGCTAACGAGCGGACAAGAGGAGGTGGTTATCGTTACTAGTGACAGTCCCAACCAACGAGGAACGATGATCGGAGGTCTCGAGACCTAGTCTCGAGCCCCAAGAAACCAGCGAACCTTGTCCGCCGCCCCCAACCGGGGGGCGGCTTTTTTTTGCCGCCCGAACCGAGCGAGCGGCAAAGGTCTCCTGGTGCACGCGGAGAAAATCGGCGGTTCGTGTCCCGGCACGTTCTACTGATCGGTTTCGAGCCGTTCGGACCTCATCGCGTCAATCCCAGCGAACTGCTGGTTCGCAGTTTCGAGGGCCGGATCATCGCCGGACAGGCGATCGGCGTGCGCGTCTTCCCGGTCGAGACGCGCCCCCTGCGCGCCCGGCTGGAAGCGGCGCTGCGCGAAGAGGGGCCGGCGATCGTGCTGGGCGTCGGCTACGCGCCGGGCCGAGCCGCGCTCGCGCTCGAGCGCGCCGCGCTCAACGTGCTGGACTTTCCGCTCGCCGACAACGCCGGCACGATGCCCAAAGGCGAGCCGATCGCCGCCGGCGGCCCCGACGCGCGCTTCGCGACCTTGCCGCTGAACGAGATCGTCGCGGGCTGGATCGCGCTCGGCGTCGCCGGCTACGTCTCGAACAGCGCCGGAACGTATCTCTGCAATCAATGGCTCTACGAAGCGCTCGCGCTGACCGCGGACGCGGCGCCGCCCGTGCCGACCGGCTTCCTCCACCTCCCCGCCCTGCCGGCGCAGGCCAACGAGCTCGGGGCGGAGCGCACGCCCTCGATGACGCTCGACCTCATGCGGCGCGGCCTGGAGTCGGCGCTCGAGACGATCGCCGCGTGGCGCGCGGCCATGCCGGTCGCGGCGCCGCCCTCACGAGTAGCACAAGCGATGTGGATTCCCCGCGGATGACGAGAAGTTGAACGATAAGATCGAGCGCGACCCACGCCTGTACGCGATTCCCGACACGCACGGGCACTGCAAAGGCGAGCACAAACCCTATGCCGAGGAACGGCCGCTGCCGCTGACGGCGCGGATGCTGTTCCTGTGGTTCTACCACGCCTGCCGGCGCGGGTACCCGCGCTTCATGATGGTCGCCGACCACATGAACTACCTCACCTTCGAGGACCCCGCGGCGGTGAATCTGGTCCGCCGCGCGCTCAAGCTCGCTCAGGCCGGCGACCTCTACGGCGCGGCGGAAACCGCTAGCGTCGACGTCGCCCACGCCGCGGTCGTCGGCGAGGGGCTGCGGCGCGGCATGCGCTTCTCGATCGGGGCCGAGATCGACAACGACCCGCGCTCGCGGCCCGACGCGCAGAACATCGTCGACGCCATGCGCCCCGACGCGATGATCCGCTCGATCCACTTCGTGCCGGTCACCCATCCCGTTCACGGCGAAGGCTGGCTGTGGCCGTTCGACAACCCGGAGTTCAAGGACGTCGCGGAGTTCGTCAGCACCGAGCAGCTCTGGGAAATCTACGTCGCGACGGTGATCGACGCGGTGGAACGCCTGCCGGGTCACATCCTGGGCCACTTCTTCGCCCCCGCGCTGTTCGGCCAGTGGCCCGCCGACGACGTGCTGGAAGGCTACGAAGACCGGGTGCTCGACGCGCTCGGCGCGCGCGGGATGGCGATCGAGTTCAACACCCGCTTCCTCTACCGCGACCACAGCGAGGAAGAGAAGCAGACGTACCTGGCGGCCAACAAGCGGCTCCTGCGCAAGGCGCAGCAGCGCGGGGTGTGGATCGCGATCGGCTCCGACGCGCACTCGCCCAAGGACCAGAGCGGTGCGTTCGCGACCGCGCTGGCGCTGCTGGACGAGCTCGAGATCAACGAGCTGGCCTTTCCGATCGCCGGCCGGCTGGCGCGCGTCGCGCTGCGGGTCGAGCGCAAGGCCGAGCCCGAGCCGCCCCCCGCCCCGCCGCCGCCGCCGGCCGAGCCCGCCAAGGCGGAAAAGCCGGCCCGCAAGACCGCTACGCGCGCGCTGCCGCCGCAAGCGCAGCCACCGCCGCTTCCGCAAGCGCGGCTTCCGCCTCGCCGGCGGGCGCGGAATCAGGCTCGGGCGCGGACGCGAGCCCGGACCACCCCATCGCGGAACCCGCGAAGCCGGCGCGAAAACGCGCCGCCAAGCCCGCGGATACCGCTAAGGCTACCGAGACCGCCAAAGCCTCGGATACCGCCCCGCCGGCGGAAGTCGCCCAGACCGAACCCGCTCCGGCAGCCGCCGAACCCGCTCCGGTAACCGCCGAAGCCGCGTCCTCGGCCGACGCCGCATCCTACGCGTCTCCTCCAGCCGAACCGCCTGCCCCGCCGGAGGCCGTGCCGTCGGCTGAAGGCACCGGCGCGGCCGCAGCGGCGGAGCCCGTTCCCGCGACCGCCGAACCCGCCTCACCGGGTCCGGGCGCGGGAGCCGAACCGGCCCCAGCGCCGGCTGAGCCCACAACGCCGACCGAATGGATCCCGGGCGGCTGAAGCGGCAGCTCCCGTGGCGGCCGAACCGATACTGCCCGTGGCGGCCGAACCGGAACCGGCTCCGTCCGAACCGGCTCTGCCCGAACCAGCCGCTTCACCCGAACCTCCGGCTGCCGCGGCGGCGACGGCGCATTCCGCCTCGCCCGCGGAGGCGACCGAAACGCAGCCGAACCCGGCCGCGACGACGCCGGCGGAAGCGGGCATCGTTTCCTCGGCGCACGACGGGTCGGGCCAGGATGCGACCGCGGCGGCCAAGCCCGCATCGAAGGGCAAGGGCAAACCGAAGTCGTCCAAGTCGCAATCCGCGGCCGACACGTCGTCCTCCGGTACCGCGCACGCAGAGCACTACGACCAGCCACGCCCCGAAGCACCGGTCGAAGCGTCCTCGAGCGAGCATCCGATCCCGGTCCCGGCGTCCGAACCGGATTCGGGCGCGATGCCGGAGCCCGAACCGGTCAGCGATCCCGAACCCGCCGAGCGGCTGATCGAGGCGCAGGCCCAGCGCGAGTCCGAGCCGCCGGTGCCCGCCGAACCAACGCCGGCTGAACCAGCGTCAGCCGAACCGCGGCCCGCGGCGGCCACCGAAGCGGAGTCCGCCGCAGCCCCCGAGCCGGTCGTCGCCACCGAAGCCGAGCCGGTCGTCGGCGCGTCAGAAGCCGCTGCCGAAGCTGCACCCGAGCCTGCGGCCGCCGGGTCCGACAATGGCGCCGTCGCATACCAGCCAGCCGTCGGAAAGCCCGCGCCGAAAGCGGCCGCGAAGCCGCATCCTGCGCCCAAGGCCCCAGCCGCCAAGCCGTCGACCGCCAAGCCGGCAGCCACGGCTAAGGCTGCGGTCCCAGTCAAGCCGGCTGCCGCTGCGAAGCCGGTTGCCACCGCGAAAGCTGCGACGACTCCGAAGCCGGCTGCCGCCAAAGGCACGAACGGGAAGGCAGCTTCGGCCAAGGCCAAGCCGGCCGCCAAGAGCGCGCCGGCCAAGCCCGCCGCGCGCAAGGCCGCTTCCGCGAAGGCAGCACCCAAGAAGGCGGTGCCGGGCCGCTCGAGCGCCAAGAAAGCGGCGCCGGCCAAGCCCGCGGCGGCGAAGAAGGCTGCGGCCAAGAAAGCCGCACCCGCCAAGAAAAAAGCGGCCGCGAAGCACGCTCCCGCGCGCAAGGCGGCCGCCGCCAAGAAGCCGACCGCGAAGAAAACGGCGACCAAGCGTCGCTAGGAAGGACCACTCGTTGCGTACACTCGTGATCGGCGCGCTCGCCTGCGCGCTGGCTTTGAGCGCGTGTTCGAAAGCCGGCGACCAGAGCGCGCCGGGCGGTACCGCCGCGACGGGCTCGGCAGCCTCCGCGCAGTCGACCGGCGGTCAGTTGCGCATCGCGATCCAGCGCGCGCCGAATACGCTCAACCCGCTCCTCAACGGCTTCTCGGTCGAAGCGGCGATCAACCGGCTGAGCTTCGACACGCTGCTCAGCGTGGACGCGAGCGGCAAGAACTTGGTGCCGATCCTGGCCACCGAGGTGCCGACCGAGCGCAACGGCGGGATCGGCAAGGACGGCCTCACGATCACCTACCACCTGCGCTCGGGGGTGCGCTGGCACGACGGCGTACCGTTCACCAGCAAGGACGTCAAGTTCAGCTGGAGCGCGATGCTCAACAACAGCAACAACGTCAGCGAGCGGGTGGGCTACGAGGACGTCAAGTCGGTCGACACGCCCAACGCGACGACGGTCGTCTTCCACCTCAAGCACAAGTTCGCGCCGTTCGTGAACACGGTCTTCGCCGAGAGCGACAGCCCGGTGTGCATCGTGCCCGAGCACATCTTGGGCAAGTATCCCGACGTCAACCGCGTGCCGTTCAACGACCACCCGATCGGGACGGGGCCGTTCAAGTTCGTGCGCTGGATTCGCGGCGACCACATCGAGCTGGCCGCGAACGACGACTACTTCCGCGGCAAACCCAAGCTGCGCTCGATCGTCCTGCGCGAGATTCCCGACGAGAACACGTCGCTCAACGCGCTGCGCTCGCACGACATCGACTGGATCTTCGAGGCGTCGCCCAACCTCTACCTCAACGTCAAGACGCTGCCCGACGTCAAGGTCGTGATCCAATCGATGTTCCAGACGCTGGGCGTCGACTTCAACACCACGCACCCGCCGCTGAACGACGTTCGCGTTCGGCGCGCGTTCGCGTACGCGATCGACAAGCAGGCTCTGGTCGACCGCTTCACCGGCGGCATCGGCACGGTGGCGTGGTCGAACCAGCCGCCGTACTCGTGGGCGTACGAGCCCAACGTCACGCGCTACCCGTACAGCGTCGCCAAGGCCAAGCAGCTGCTCAAGGAAGCGGGCTGGGCGCCGGGGCCCGACGGCATCCTGCGCAAGAACGGCCAAGCGCTCTCGCTGCAGCTCGCGTACAACGTCGAGAACGCGACCAGGCGGCTGGTCGCGGTGCAGCTCCAGGCCATGCTCAAGGCCGTCGGCGTGGACGCCCAGATCAAAGCGGTGCCGGCGAACCTCTACTACGCGACGTACGGCCAAGGCGGAATCCTGATCAACGGCAAGTACGACATGGGGCTCTACGGCTGGACGGCCGGCTACGACCCGGACGACCACGCCATCTACTCCAGCGACCAGATCGGCCGGCCCCAGCACCCCGACGGCGCGAACTACACCCGCTACAGCAACCCCGCGATGGACGCCGCCGAAAAAGAAGCCCTGGCGAGCTACGACCAGGCCACCCGCAAGAAGGCCTACTCGAAGATCCAGAAGCTGATCGCCAGGGACGTTCCCGAGGATTACATCTGGTTTCCGCGGCAGATCCAGCCGATCAGCCCGAACTTCAAGGGCTTCGCGCCGAACCCGGTCAACGAATCGTGGAACGCCTACGAGTGGGAGATCTAGTGTTCGACGACCCGTCCCATAGCAGCCCGATCGCGCGCATCCCCGAGCTGCGCTGGCTCAAGAACGTCATCCTCGAAAAAGCGCTGACCCGGGGCGACTACCTGCTCTCGGGCGGGATCCGCAGCGACTACTACATCGACAAGTTCCGGCTCTTCAGCGACCCGCAGATCCTGCGCCGGATCGCCCGCCTGTTCGCGCCGGTCGTCTCGGAGATCAACCCCGACGTGATCGGCGGCACGGAGCTGGGCGGGGTGATCATCGCCACGGCCGTCTCGCAGATGACCGGCCTGCCGATGATCGTGGTGCGCAAGCAGCCCAAGCAGTACGGCGCCTTCGCCGAGGAGTACGTCGAGGGCCCGTTCACCCGCGGCCAGCACGTGCTCTTGCTCGAGGACGTGGTGACCAGCGGCCGCGAGCTGCTCGCCGCCAAGGCTCGGCTCGAGGAGCTCAACCTCAAGGTGACGCCCCACGCGGTGATCGCCCGCGGCCTGGCCCCGGTCACCTCGCTGATCCAGTTCTCGCTCCCGCGCAGCGACGCCAAGACCGAGAACTAGGCCGACGGGCGCGCCCTACGGGGCGAGGTTGAAGATGCGGTGGTCGTCGGCGACGACGATCTCGCCGCTGAAGATGCTGCGCGCGGCCTCGTCGAGGTCGCGCGCGGTCGACTCTTCGCCGTAGTGGGTCAGCACCAGCCGGCGGACGCCGGCGGCGCGCGCCATGGTGGCGGCTTCGGCGGCCGAGGAGTGGCCGCGCATGCCGATCTCGCCCTCACCGTGGAGCAGGGTCGCCTCGCACAGGAAGACGTCGGTCTCGCGCGCCAGCGCCACCACCCGCTCGTCCGGCGCGGTGTCGGCCGAGTAGGTCACGCTCGAGCCGTTGCGCTCCCAGCGAATGGCGTAGGCGGGGATGTAGTGCGAGGTGTGGGCGAAGCGCAGGGTCGCGCCCTCGATCGCCAGCGGCGCGGCCGGGTCGTACTCGCGCAGGTCGAACACGTCGCTGAGGAACTCGCCGCCTTCGGAGGCGAAGGCCGAGACCAGGCGCTTGAGCATCGCCAGGCCGCCGGGCGGCAGGTAGATCTTGAGCTTCGCCGCCGGCCGGTGCGACCCGTAGCGCAGCGCGTAGCGCAGCGGGATCAGGTCGATGAAGTGGTCGGCGTGCATGTGGCTGATCACCACCCCGCCCAGCCGGTCGTAGTCGACGTAGCGGCGCAGGTTGGCGAACGCGCCCGTGCCCAGATCGAGCACGATCGGGGTCTCGCCGTCGTCGACCAGATAGGAGCTGCACGCGCGGTCGGGCCGCGGGATCGAGGAGCTCGATCCCGCGATCGTGAGCCGGGCGGTAGTGGTCAGAGCGATCGTACTGCCTCGAGGACGGCGGCGGCATGGCCCTCGACGGAGACCCTGGGCCACACCCGAGCAACGGTCCCATCTGTCCCAACGAGGAACGTCGAGCGCTGGATTCCCACGCTCTTCTTTCCGTACATGTTCTTCTCGACGATGACCCCGAAGGCGTCGCAGATTTCGGACGAGGTGTCGGCCAGGAGCTGGAAATTCGCCGAGTACTTGGTCGCGAACTTCTTCTGCGCCTCGACGCTGTCGCGGCTGACGCCCGCGACCGTCGCGCCGGCCGCCTCGAAGTCGGACTTGAGGTCGCGAAAGGCTTGCGTCTCCGCGGTGCAGCCCGGCGTGTCGGCCTTGGGATAGAAATAGACGACCAGCTTGCGGCCGCCGAAGTCGCGCAGCCGCACCGGCTGACCGTCCTGGTCCGGCGCACCGACATCCGGTACCGTCGCGCCCACTTCGAGCATGGGATGGTTCTCCTCGGGGGTTCTTTCGCGTGTTTCGGCGCGGGACGGGCAACACGAAACGCACCGTTCCACCAACCGGCCAGCGAGACGGTTCTCCGCCGCGGGGCGCGCGGGAACCTCTCCTCGGGCGGCTCACGGACGTCTCGCCCGCCCTCGCGAAGGGAGGACGCATGTCTTCATCGTCATCCGCGCAGGCGGCCCACCCGCTCACCGGGCGCCTCCTGGCGCTCGCTCGCGAACGGCCCCTGGCGGGGCCGGTGATCGAGGTCGGCACGGGTTCCGGGCGCAACACCCGCGCCCTGGTCGATGCCGGCGTGCCGCTCGTCGGCGTGCCCGACGACGTGCTCTACACCCAATTGCCGGGCAGCCGGGAGATGTACGGCGCGGCGCTGTCCACCCACGCCTACCTGCACGGGACCGCGGCGAAGGTCCGCGCCGGCTTCGGCGAGCTGCGCCGGGTGCTGCTCCCCGGCGCGCCGGTCTTCGTCACGCTGGGCTCGTTCCGCGACGCCCGTTACGGCCTTGGCATACCGCTGGACGAGCGCAGCTTCGCGCCGGGCGACGGCGACGAGGCGGGGATCCCGCACGCCTACTTCGACCGCGACGGGGTCGGCGAGCTGCTGCACGGGCTGTTCCGGCTCGACGAGGCCGAGGAGGTCGAGGTCGACGAGATCGTCGGCCGCTGGGCCCACCCCGACGACGACGTCGCGGGCCGGGTCCACTGGTTCGTGCGCGCGACGCGCATCTGACCCGCGCGGGTACAGGGCCCGCATGCACGTCCTCCGAGCCACCGCCGCGCTCGTCCTCGCCGCCGGCTTTTCGGGCACCGCCCTCGCGCAGGGCGGGAACCTCGTCCGCAACGGCGACTTCGAGGCCAATGGGCCGGTGCCGGCCTGGCTCTCGCTCCACGCCGGCTCGGCGGCGATTCCCGGCTGGCGGATCAGGTCGGGCTACGTCGACCTGGTCGGCCGCTGGTGGCAGCCCGCCGGCGGCGGCAGCAGCGTCGAGGTGGGTTCGCCCGGCCCGGGCGCGCTCGAGCAGAGCGTCGCGACCGTTCCCGGCCGCCGCTACCGGCTGAGCTTCGCGCTGGCGGGCAATCCCGAAGGCCCGCCGCGGGTGAAGACGCTCGTCGTGAGCGCGGGACCGGCGAGCCGGACGTTCAGCTTCGACAGCGCGGGCCACACCCGCCAGGCGATGGGCTGGCGCACCCAGACGCTCGACTTCACCGCGGCCGCGAGCACGACGACGATCGGCTTCGCCCGCACCGACGGCAGCCCGCGCTCGGGCTGGTGGGGCCCGGCGATCGACGACGTCAGCCTGGTCCCGCTAGGCGCGGCGGGCGCACCGCCCGCGGCGGCGACAGCGGCTCCGGCGGCAGCCACCTCAGCTCCGAGCACGACCACTTCCGCTCCGTCGGCAGCGCACTCGGCTGCCGCGAGCGCACCTCCGGCGAAGACCGCCGGCCCTCGCTCGGCGGCGGCGTTCACGCCGACGGGGAGCGACCCGTACGGTGGCCTGTGGGCCGCGGCGTATCCCGGCAAGGCGCTGCGGGTGTACCTCGAGCGGCACGGCAGCCAAGTCACGGCGCGGGTCGTCGACGGCAGCCCGACGATGCCCACCGGCCGGCTGGCGTGGTCGGGCCGAGTCGACCGTTCCCCGCCGGTCGTGCTCGGCGCGTGCTCGGACGACGACGCGAAGGGCTTGCACGGCGCGGTGATCGAGTGGGATCGGCAAGACGCGTTCCGGCTCCACATCGCCAACTGCCACGCCGGCGACGTGCTCTACACGCGCTGGCGCGACGGTCAGTAGCGGGGAACGCTCGGGTCGATCCGCACCGACCAGGCGTCGATCCCGCCCGCCACGTTGACGGCGGCCGGATAACCGTTCTGCTCGAGGTACTGGGTGACGCGCGCGCTGCGCCCGCCGCTGTGGCAGAGCACCGCGATCGGCACGCCGGCCGGCAGCTCGCTCGCGCGCTGCGGAATCTCCATCATCGGAATGTGCGTCGCGCCGGCGACCGACGCGGTCGCGAGCTCGTCGGGCTCGCGCACGTCGAGCAGAAGCAGCGGTTCGCCCGCGTCGCGCCGGCGTTTGAGCTCCTCGACGGTGATCTCGTTCACGCGTGCTCCCCGTGCTTGGTGGCGATCAGGTCGTGCATCGGGCTGGACGCGTTGGCGTAGAGCCGCTTCTCCATCCGCCCGGCCAGGAACGCGTCGCGCCCGGCTTCGACGCCGGCCTTCATCGCGCGCGCCATGCGCACCGGGTCTTGCGCCGCCGCGATGCCGGTGTTCATCAGCAGCGCGTCGACGCCCAGCTCCATCGCGAGCGCCGCGTCGGACGCGGTGCCCACGCCCGCGTCGACGATCACCGGCACGCCGGCGCGCTCCTTGATGATACGGATCGAGTACGGGTTGCACACGCCCAGGCCGCTGCCGATCGGCGCGGCCAGCGGCATCACCGCCGCGCAGCCGACCGCTTCCAATCGCTGGCACGCGATCGGGTCGTCGACCACGTACGGCAGCACGGTGAAGCCGTCGCGCACCAGTTCCTCGCAGGCGGCGATCGTCTGCGCGGTGTCGGGGTAGAGCGTCTGCGCGTCGCCGATCACCTCGACCTTGATCAGGTCGGTGCCGAGCGCTTCGCGCGCGAGCTTGGCGGTCAGCACCGCGTCCTTGGCGGTGAAACAGCCGGCGGTGTTGGGCAGCAGCGTCAGGCGCGAGCGGTCGATGAAGTCGACCAGCGTCTTGCCCGACTTGTCGTCGAGGTGCATGCGCCGGATCGCCACGGTGACGACCTCGGCGCCGCTGGCGAGGTGCGCCTGCTGCATGATCTCGAGCGACGGGTACTTTCCCGTGCCGACGAACAGCCGCGAGCCGAACGTGTACTTGCCGATGCGCAGCGCGCCGTCGGGTGCGATCATGATCCGTTATCCCCCTGCGACGGCGACGATGAGCTCGAGCCGGTCGCCGTCGTGCAGCGCGGTGGCGGCGTGGCGCCCGCGGGGGACGACCTCGTCGTTGAGCGCGGCCGCGATCCCGTCGCGGCGCAGGCCGAGCGTCTCGATGAGCGCGTCGAGCGTGGTGCCGGCGGCGACCTCGCGCGGCTCGCCGTTGACCGTGAGCGTCACCCCGCCTCGTTCGCGGCCGCGGTCGCCGCCTCCGTCACGCGCCCGGGCGCGAACGGCGCCAGCGCCGCGCAGCTTCCCTCGACGACCAGTTCGGCGAGCAGCTGCGCGCTGACCGGCGCGAGCAGGATGCCGTTGCGGTAATGACCGCTCGCGACGAAGTAGCCGGCGAGCGCGGTCGGGCCGAGGTACGGGCGGCCGTCCGGCGAGCCGGGCCGCAGGCCGGCCCAGGTCTCGACCACCGCGAACGAGGCCAGCGCCGGCGCGACCGCCAGCGCGGCGTCGAGCAGATCGTGCAGCCCGGCCGCGGTTACGCGCGCGTCGAAGCCGCGCGACTCGACCGTCGCGCCGACCAGCAGCCGGCCGTCGTCGCGCGGCACCAGGTAGCGGTGCCCCAGCCACACCAGCGCGCGCATCGCGCCGCGCGGCACCGCCAGCGCCAGCATCTCGCCCGCGATCGGGTATACCGGCACGCGCGCCTGCGGCGGCACGCCGGCCAGCTCGCCGGCCCACGCGCCGGCGGCGTTGATCACGACCGGCGCGGCGCGGAAACCGTACGTGGTGCGCAGCCCGCGCACGCGCCGCGCGTCGGCTTCGAGCGCGACGTCATCGACGCGCTCGAAGCGCACGCCGAGCGACTCGCAGGCCGCGACCAGCGCGCGGCCCAAACGGCGGTTGTCGACCTGCGCCTCGTTGGCGACGAACAAGCCGCCCGCGCAATCCTTCGCCAGCAGCGGTTCGCGCGCGAGCGCCGCCGTGCGGTCGAGCATCGACACGTCGCCGCCGTTGGCACGGAAGGTCTGCGCGTGCACCGCCAGCTCGGCCAGCGCCGCCTCGTCGAGCGCGACGTGCAGCGTGCCCTCGTGCCGCAGGCGCGCGTCGACGCCGGTCCGCTCGCGCAACTCGTCGACGAACGCCGGGTAGCGCGCGAGCGAGTCGCGGCACAGCGCGACCAGCGCCGCGTCGGGCGTGGCCTCGCTGAAGGGCGCCAGCATCCCGGCGCCCGCCCACGACGCCGCACGCGCGGGCTCGGCGCGGTCGAACACCGTCACCGCCACGCCGCGCTTGGCCAGCTCGTACGCGACGCCGCACCCGATCAGCCCGGCGCCGACGATCGCGACGTCAGCGGTCACGGCGCGCACGATCGTCACATGCCGGTATAGACCGGGCCCTCGCCGCCCTGGGGTGGGACCCAGGTGATGATCTGGTAGGGGTCCATGATGTCGCAGGTCTTGCAGTGCACGCAGTTCGAGAAGTTGATCTGCAAGCGGCCCTCGGCCGGCGCTGCGCCGACCTTGGTGAACGCGGGTTCGTAGACTTTGGCCGGGCAGAAGTACTGGCACGGGTTGCCGTACTCGACCGTGCACTTCTCGGCGCAGATGTTGGTGTCGGCGACGTGCAGGTGCGGGAGCTGGTCCTCGTCGTGGATCGAGCCCGACTTGAACACGTCGGTGACTTTGTCGAAGGTCAGCTTGCCGTCGGGGACGACGCGCTTGGTGACCTGCACCGGGGTCAGCTCGCTGAGCTTCTTGAGGTTCTCGTGGCCGTAGTGGCCCGTGAGCTTGTCGTGCAGCCCGAAGCCCTTGCCGCCCGTCATCATCCCGAGCTGGGCGTTCATCAGGCCGCCGAACATGCCGCCGCCGAACCCGTTGTGGAAGTTGCGCGCCGCGTGCAGTTCCTTGAACGCCCACGAGTCGCGGAACGCGTCCTCGTACGCCTTGAGCTTGTTCGCGCTCGTGTCCTCGGCTTGCAGCGCGGCGAAGATCGCTTCGGACGCCAGCATGCCGGACTTGATCGCCAGGTGGATGCCCTTGAGGCGCAGCCCGTTGAGGAAGCCCGCGCTGTCGCCCACGATGCACAGGCCGTCGGCGTAGAAGCGCGGCATGGCGTGCAGGCCGCCCTCGGGGATGGCCTTGGCGCCGTAGCGGATCATCTCGCCGCCCTCGAGCAGCGGGCGCACCGCGGGGTGCAGCTTGTAGCGGTTGAAGTTGTCGTGCGGGTCGGTCGTCGGGTCGGCGTAGTCGAGACCGGTGACCAGGCCGATGTCGATGATGTCGTCCGACATGGCGTAGATCCAGCCGCCGCCGAAGGTGTTCCAGAGCGGCGCGCCCAGGGTGTGGATCACGCTCCCGGCCGCCAAGCGGCCCGGTACCTTCCACAGCTCCTTGATCCCGACCGCGTACACCATCGGGTCGCGCCCCTCGTCCAGGCCGAGGCGGCCGATGGCGGTCTTGGTGAGCGTGCCGCGCGGGCCTTCGCCCAGCACGACGACCTTGGCCATCAGGTCGGGGCCGGGCTCGTAGTTCGACTTCTGCTTGCCGGTGTGCGAGACGCCCTTGTCGCCGACGCGCACCCCGATCACCCGGTCGCCGTCCCAGAGCAGCTCCTGGCCCGGGAAGGCGGGGAACACGTCGACCCCGGCTTCTTCCGCCTTCGCGGCGAGCCACTTGGTGAGGTTCGAGAGCGAGGCCACGTACTTGCCGTGGTTGTTCATCACCGGCGGGGTGAAGGGGGCCTTGATCTTGCCGCCGTTGGTGAGGAACCACAGCGCGTCGCTGGAGACCGGGGTGTCCAGCCCGCCGGTGATGTCCTCGTCGGGGAACAGCTCGTGCAGGGCCTTGGGATCGACCACGGCGCCGGAGAAGCCGTGGTTGCCGATCTCGCCGCCCTTCTCGATCACCATCACGGCGATCTCCGCGCCGGCCGCGGCGGCGAGCTGGCGCAGCCGGATCGCACCGGCGAGCGAAGCGGGGCCGGCCCCCACGAACAGGACGTCGACTTCGAGGGAATCGCGCACAGCCATGACTCGTTGGACTTCGCGCCATGGTGCAATCGATCCCCGGCCGCTCAGCCCGGCGCCGGCGGGGTGAGCGCCAGCACCGTGGCGACCGCGACGCGGTGCGCCGTGATGCGCTCGTCCCACGGCCGCGGGCGGGGGCTCTCGAAGGTCAGCGCGGCGGGCGTGCCGCGGTACATCAGGGCCAGCGAGCTGGGCAGACCCGCGAACGCCATCTGCTCGACCTCGTAGTCGACCAGCGCCATGCCGCGCGCCAGGCGGTACATCTGCGCGGCGCCGTCGCCGCCCGGCGCGCCCAGGTCGAAGCCCGGGCGCAGCTGCTGGACCGGCAGCCCGGCGTCGTCGAGCGCGCGCACCACCGCGTCGGCGTAGAACGGGGCGAAGCCGGCCCGCAGCGGCTCGTACACGTAGCTGCCCTCGGCTTCGAAGTCTTCGTGCAGGTCGAGCGCCAGCACGAAGCGCCGGTCGCGGTTGGCGGTGAAGACGGTGCGCGCCTCGGGCGTCGTCCCGCCGCGCGAGAAGCTGCGGTTGACGTCGTCGCCCTCGGCGTTCTCGCGCGTGCCCCGGGCATAGCCGGTCGGGTTGAGACAGGGCCAGATCCGGTAGGCGAAGCGCGAGTCGAGCAGGCCGTCGCGCACGATCGAGAGCAAGGCCCAGGGCGCGGCCGGCTCGTCGCCGTGAACGCCGGCCGTGATCGAGACCAGCGGCAGGTGCGGCAGGCCGACGTCGACCGCGAGCATGGTCCGCGGCGCTCCGACGCAGGCCACCTCGCGCACGCGGGCGCCGCGGACGCGCAGCGCCCGCCACGCGGCTTCGAGGTCGGCATAGGTGCGTTCGGCGATCATGTCCGCCGGTCGCGTTCGACGGCCGGTCCCGGCGGGCCGCCAACACGTCGACGCGGCGGCCTGACGAAAGCTGAACGCTTCGGGACTTTTGTCCTGGGACTAGGGTGGGTAGAACGAGCGCGATGAGACTCCGACGGATCGGTGCGCTCGCGCTTGGATGCGCGTTCGTCGCTAACTTCCTGCCCACCGGCGCGGCGGCGGCCAGCGCGAGCAAGGAACTCGCCCGGATCAAGGGGACGGTGGGCTACCGCGCCCAGGCCGGCGCGCCGTTCCAGCCGGTGCTGGGCAAGCTCGACCTGGCCGACGACGCCTGGGCCGTCACCGAGACCCAGTCGGCCGCGCTGCTGCGGCTGGCCGACAGCTCCGAGGTCGAGCTGGGCGAGCGCACCACGGTCCAAGTCGGGGTCTTCAACGAGGCCGCCAGCGGCAAGCAGAACGTGGTGGTCGTCGACCACGGCGCGCTGCACTTCAAGATTCGCCACCCGCAAGGCCAGCGCTCGAACTACACCTTCCAGACCGGCACCTCGCAGATCGCGGTGCGCGGCACCGAAGCGTTCCTGGTCGTCGGGCCCAAGGGCACCCAGATCGTCTGCATCGAGTGCACCCCGGGCGACGTCACGGTGACGACCGGCGCGCAGATCATGACGATCGTGACCGGCCAGACCCTGACGATCCTGGGCTCGACCCCGTTCAACGCGGCGGTCAGCGTGGCCCAGAACGTGGTCGCCCACAATCCCGCCGTCGACCAGTTCGCGGCCGGCCGCAACGCCTTCGCCAACGTCTCGTCGGCCGCGCCGGTCGACCCGACCGGGGCGATCGGCGCCGCGCAAGGCGGCGCCGCGGGCGCGGCCGGCGCCGGCGCGGCGGGCGCCGTGGCCGCAGCCGGCGGCGCGGCGGCGGTCGCCGCGGTGGCGGCCGGCCACGGCGGCGGCGCCGCCCCCGCGGCGGCGACCACCGCGCCCACGCCGGTCGCAACCGCGACACCGGTCCCGACCGCGACCCCGGTCCCGACCGCGACCCCGGTCCCGACCACCACCCCAGTCCCGACCGCGACCCCGGTCCCGACCGCGACCCCGGTCCCGACCACCACCTCGGTCCCGACCCCCACCCCGGTCCCGACCACCACCCCAGTCCCGACCGCGACCCCGGTCCCGACCACCGGACCGTCGGCGACGCCCACGCCGAGCGTCCCGCCGTCGGCGACGCCCGTGCCTAGCGCTCCGCCGTCGACCCTGCCGAGCGCCTCGCCCATTCCCAGCGTGGCACCGAGCGCCGTTCCCACCCCGACCGTGACGCCGAGCGCATCGCCGACCCCGCAGCCCACCCTGGCGCCGACGGCATCGCCCACCCCGAGCGCGACCCCGGCTCCCACGGCCACCCCCCGGCCGACGGCCACCCCGACCGCGTCGCCCACGCCGACCCCGAACTACGGTCCGCTCGAGGTCCAGCCGAACGGCCAGCTCGTGCTCGACAGCGCGTCGCCCACCGATTACTTCACGGTTCGGCAAGCTGGGCCGAGTGGAACGATCTCGCTGGTCGTGACCAGCTGCGATCAAGATGTCCAGTCGCTCGGCGTCTCGCCGTCGACCGTCCCGATCGGCCAGCCCTCACCCACCCGAGTGACCGTCACCGCGTACGGCCACGGTCACAGCGATCCCAAGGGCCACTGCGCGATTCGCATCACGGGCGGCGGCGGGATGGCGACGACGCTGAACGTGACGGTCGACAAGCACGACGGCGGCCGCGACGGCGGCGACGCGCGGCGCCGCGTGCCGACCGGCAGCGCGCCGCCGCGCACGGCCGTCCCGGCCGGCAAGCCCGATCCCGCACCGCCTGCGGGCGTGCCGCAGCCGGCACCCGCCGCCGGCCCCGGCCCCGGCGCCGCGCCTGGGCGACCGGGACCGGGGATCGTCCCGCACTAGCTCAGCGGCGCGGGCCGCGAATCGCGGCGTCGAGGATCTCGACCGGGTGCGCGGCGTGCAGGGTCACGCCGCGCTCGCGCGCGATGGCCTGCATCTGCAGCGTGCAGCCGGGGTTGGCGCTGGCGATGACGTCGGGCGCGACCCGCTGCACGTTGTCGACCTTGCGCGAGCCGATCTCGTGCGCCGACTCGGGCTGGAACAAGTTGTAGGTGCCGGCGCTCCCGCAGCACTGGTCCCCGTCAGGAATCTCGAGCAACTCCAGCCCGGGAATCGAGCGCAGCAGCTGGCGCGGCTGCGCGCGCACCCGCTGCGCGTGCGCCAGGTGGCAGGCGTCGTGATAGGCGACCTTGAGCGGCAGCTCGTGGCGCTTTGCGCGCGGCTCGAGCGTGGCGAGGTACTCGTTGACGTCGCGCACTTTGCGCGCGAACGCCTCGGCGCGCTCGCGCCAGGCCGGGTCGTCGGCGAACAGTTCGCCGTACTCCTTGAGGGTCGAGCCGCAGCCGGCCGCGTTGATGATGATCGCGTCGACCGGCTCGCCCTCGAAGCGCTCGATCAGCGCGCGGGCGAACTGCTTCGCTTCACCGTCGCGGCCGGAGTGCAGCGAGAGCGCGCCGCAGCAGCCCTGTCCGCGCGGCACGACGACCTCGCAGCCCTCCGCGCTGAGCACGCGCAGCGTGGCGTCGTTGACGCCGGGGAAGAACGTGCGCTGCACGCAGCCCGCGACCAGCCCGACGCGCGCGCGCCGCTCGCCCCGCGCGGCGACCCGCGCCGGCAGCGACCGGAACGCGTCGCGCAGCTTGAGCGGCGGCGCCATCGTGGCGAGCTGGCGCAGACGCGGCGGCAGCAGTTTGCCCAGCGGCCCGGCCGCCAGCCGCGTCAGACCGAGCTTCGTGCCGAGCCACAGCCCGGGCGCGAGCACGCGCAAGCGCTCCGGGTACGGAAAGAGCGCGAACACGAACTCGCGGAACGCGCGGTCGCTCGCCGAGCGCGGAACCTGGTCTTCGATCTTCGCTCGGGTCGCTTCGATCAGCAGGTCGTAGCGCACGCCCGACGGGCACGCGGTGACGCACGCCATGCAGCCCAGGCACGCGTCGATGTGGCCGGTGACGAGCGCGTCGAGCGGAATGATCTCGTCGGCGACGCCCTTCATCAGGTCGATGCGCCCGCGCGGCGAGTCCATCTCCTCGCCCCACGAGTTGTACGTCGGGCAAGCCGGCAGGCAGAATCCGCAGTGCACGCAGTCCGACAGCAAAGAGTCGTAGGTACGAGGCCCCGCTTGCTTGGGAGAATCCGTTTGCCGAGTATCTGTGACGTCGGGCATGCGAGTCTCTTCACGTTTCAGCCTCACCGGCCCCACCACACGATCACGGCAGAACCAAGGCATGTGTGGCTCCGCAGCTATTAGGAACCTTTTATCTCCTTGGCAGGGAAGGCGTTCGCGCTTCCGAATATCCGGGGTCTGCGTTGACCGTAAGCAGCAACGCAGGAGAACCCTCCCAAGGGGTTCTACGGAGAGATGGCCGAGCGGTTGAAGGCATCCGCCTAAGAAACGGAAGTTCCTCTTACGGGGGATCGGGGGTTCGAATCCCCCTCTCTATTGGCAAAGAGCGCGCTCGACGCGCTCTTTGCAATTGGCGCCGACTGTCACTATCTCGTTCCACCGAATCTTAGGACCCCGCTAAGTCTTGAGATCGTGCCGCCGCAGCTTGCCACCTACACAAGGTGTGTCCTATGCCTATTAAGGTCGCCGTGAATGGCAGCCAGTCGACCTCAACGAGTGCGACCCCTTAAATGATGCTGCCTGTGGAAGCCCTCATCGTGCGACACGCGCGAGACGAAAGATCGCGGGTACAATATTGTGACTGAGCTCGAGAGACTTGCTTTCCAGTTTGCGATAGAGGGGGTGACCCGCTTCGCGTTACCTCGTATTCCGAATGCGCCACGTCGGCATATCATGCGCTTTTCGCGCCAAGACGGTCATCCGACGCTCATCCCAGCAGACATCTCCTTTGCAGAAGGCCTGATTCCTCACCTTAATAGAATCGGTCTACAGTCATCCCCACAGTATACTATGCTTCTTGATTGCTTCGAAGAGTTCCCTTCAATCAAGCGTCGGATACAGATGCCAACTGAAGACCCAGCCGCATCGCCCAGCTCCGCATTTGTACTAGCGATTCGGTTTATAGCTGCTTACGTCGATCGCAATAATGGTGCAGCTATCTTTGATAGCGTTGTATTTCAGATTGTCTTCGAGCAACTAGTCGAAGAATTTAACGCAGAAGGTTGGCGCTGGGTTCGACGCACTCCGCTGCACAATTTTACTGTTCCATATGACGCACCGCAGGTTGTACAAATTCGACCGGGAACATTCATCCGACCAATATCCGATTCAGAGCGGGATACATGGCACAACATGATGACTAGTGAACAGCTTCAGTACGCATCTCTGGCCAACGTCACGCACCTAATCGAAATAACTTTGGTGAGAAACCGGTATGAAGTAACGTCTCTTGACCCGGAGATCACCGAGGACGACATCGTATTTGTGCTCCGCATGGCTGGCTCTGACAATGTAACGTTTGGCATTACCGAGCAGCGACTAGACTCAGTGTGGAACACCTCTATCCATTATGCTAACTATCGCCTTCTACAGGCCTCGTCAGGAGAACAATCGCTATTTGATGAGACGCTTAAGCGGCTCTTTGAACAGCGGTTTTCATCGTTTCTAGCTCTAAATCAACAACAGTCATTTCAGTTTGCTAAACGCCGCTATAACGACGGCTGCTCACGTACAATCGACGAAGACCGCGTGGTCGATTTTTGGATCGTTGCAGAAAACCTATTCTTTCGCAAACGGGACAAGAACGAGGGACTACGCGAACGCTCGTCCATGCGGCTCGCTACTTATATTGCCGCGTCGATCGAAGAAAAAGCCCGAATTTTCGCTGAAGCCTATGCCTCCTACAAGGACCGTTCAGAGATTGTTCATGGAGCATTGCGGCACCCCATTACTAGAGAAGATGTTCAACTGATTCAACCACACGTGAAGCTGGCACTACAACGAGTTCTAGATGAGGGGCATCTGCCGGATATTGCTGCACTTGACTTGTGAACATTTCGTCTGAAATCATTCAGTTCCAATCCGCCGCGCGGCGTGAGGCTGATTAGGGCTTCCAGCCTCGTCCGAAGCCCGCCTCGGCCAGGGCACTAAGAAACGCTCTTCACGCAGTCTGACAGCAAAGAGTCGTAGGTACGAGGTCCCGCTTGTTTGGGAGAATCCGTTTGCCGAGTATCTGTAACATCGGCATTTGAGACGATCTTCACGTCCTCAGGACAGCGATCCCCTGGCGCTTAAACGTCGAACGCTTGCCTGGCTTACGAGCATTGTCACAAGAGCTTGACTATTCTTCATAGCAAGCAACGATTTCGCGGCTAGTCGGACACGGCTTTTGGCCCGGCACGGAGCCCTCAAGCCAGCCGTCGAGGGCAGCAACCGCATCGATGCTGAGCCCACCGCTATTGCCCGTGGCGCAGGACAAACCCAGTAAGGAAAAGTTAGCTATCTTGGCGCAGCCTCTGCCTGTGTCTTCCACAATCTTTCTCGCCTATGCGTTCCGTCTGCATGTCATACGGGAAGCAGTGAAAGCCGCTGCGTCCGGCCTCGCAACCGTAGTCTGCGCTGACGATATCCTCACTGATCTGCATCTACTAGATAAGATTAAAGAAATGATGAGCGCCGCCGATCTTTGTATCTTTGACCTGACAAGCCACAACGTCAACGTCGCAGTCGAGTATGGCCTCGCTCGCGGCCTTTCTCTTTCGACGGTACTCCTTTACAACGAAGATGAGCAATATCGACCGCAAGGACACGTTCCAGACATATTCAGCGACCTTCGTGGCCTCGATAGCGTGCGATATAAGACCTTCGATGAACTATCGGAAAAGCTACGTACAAAGCTGCCCGAGGCGTTAGCACAGCCGCGCAGGCGTAGAGTGAATGCAGACCAACGCCGCCCACGCTTGCAGATGGTTTTAGAAAGCCGGCGCAACGATGACACCGCTTTCTTGATAGGTACCATCTCCAACGCCGGATCGGCTCCAGCGAATCGTATTAGCTATGCACTCGCTGGCTATATTGATCCTGCTGCGAATCACCATGCAGGTACCGTGCGAGTTGGAACGCTCGTTCCAAGCGAGCCGCCAAGGGACATTCGCATGCGATATGATGATACCGGGATGCTGCGTCATTCGACGGGTATGGAAGAGATGCTCGTTGAATTCGAAGATGACGATGGCCAGAAGTATGAGCAGCGCGGGCGTTTTCTTGCCTACCAGGGATTAACTCGGTCATTTACGTTCGAGGGTCTAGGGCCTCCGAAGCCGCTTGATAGTTTCAGGTTGCCTCACTTCGGCCCAGAGAACTTCTAGTCAAGGTTATTAAGATGGACGTGGCGTGGATAGGCCTGGTTGGAGCCCTAGTGGGCGGACTCCTGGCGCCGGCCGGGCGTCTCATCGAATCGTCAATTATTAATCGCAGTGGCGAACGCGCTCAGAAAACTCGAAAGACTCTTCTGCTCAAGATGCTCAGCTCCGAAAAGCACTCTTGGCGAAGTCTGACCACATTGTCGAGCGTTATCGGTAGCAGCGAAGAAGCGACGAAGGAACTTCTTCTTCAGATTGGGGCGCGAGCATCGGAAGATGGCAAGCCCCTATGGGCGTTGATCGAGCGCCATCCGCTTGAAGAGATTCGGAACCCAATAAATACGGAACAGTAGCCCGCTCTATGGGTGCAGACGCCGTTCGGCACACTTATCAACCAGAGCTGAGCGTGAGCGTACGCCCATGACCTCGTAGACCCGCCGGGTTTGGTTGCGAATCGTATTCTTGCTACAGCCAAACTGCTCGGCGATCCCTGCTGTAGAACGGCCTTCGCGTATAGCGGACATCACCACCCCTCGGGGGGAGCTAAGCTGAGCCGGACCACGAAGTCTCCCTGGTGCTCGCGCTACCGCCGTATCCTGGCCCACGAGCGATGCGCGAGCCTCCTCGAACGCGGCACTTCAGCGTTGCTGCTCCACCCGCAGCATAGGCGGTCGTCCCACCTTCCTGCGCGAGGCTCTGAATGATCGCGAGCAACTCGGGGCCAGTCTTGTCCGAGACCGTCGCACGCGGCTTGCCGTCGTGGTCGCAGTAGACGACCTCGTAGACCTGATCCTTCGGAAGTCCAGGCGTCAACGGGTCGGGGAACGTCGCGACACGCCCGTACGGCAGCGTGGCGATCCCCGTTCGCGGACTTTCAGGTGGGTACACCGGGAACCCGTAACCCAAGCTCCGCAGGCACTCGTTGAGCCTCGGCAGCATTCCCGGCCGCTTCTTGAACTGTCATTAACGATCGCGCTTCTTAGCTAGCCGATCTGCACCCTGGAGCCATCTTGACACCTCGGGCCGGGACCTTCCTACTAAGGGCCACGCTCGCTGCCCGGTTGGACACGATATGGAAGATCGATACAGGACCTTGCGGCGCTAACTCGACTGCATCTACTTAAGAGCCCTAGAAATTTGGTACTCCCATGCTGCTAATTAGTCGTACGTCTAACGCCGCGCGCTTAGAGACGAGCGCTGAGCGCGTGCGAACTCCCATTACCTCGTAGACCCGCCGGGTTTGATTGCGGATCGTATTCTTGCTGCGGCCGAACTGCTCGGCGATCTCTGCGGTAGACTGGCCTTCGCATATCGCGTCCATCACCCGTCGCTCGGCAGCGCTAAGCTGAGCCGGGCCACGGACGTACTCCGCAAGCGCCTCGTATCGTTTTCGCAGCCATGATAGCGGAGCCAGGCGCGTCAGCTCGTTGGCGCGGTCTAGGAGCCGTTCATCCGGATCGAC
Source organism: Vulcanimicrobiota bacterium (assembly GCA_963784655.1). Taxonomy (GTDB): domain Bacteria; phylum Vulcanimicrobiota; class Vulcanimicrobiia; order Vulcanimicrobiales; family Vulcanimicrobiaceae; genus Vulcanimicrobium. The sequence goes on along the minus strand of CAWASO010000014.1, from coordinate 299,641 downwards.
TGCGAGCAAGGCAACGAGCGCAGCAGCTTCGGCGTACTGATTGCCGGAGACTCGAGACACTCAAGTGCTTTGCGAAGCGCGCTCGCCTGATCGGCGGGGCGCCCTTCTGCGCCGGCCAACGCTGCATCGGCGAGGCACGCTAGGGCCTGCAACTCCTCTTCACTGCTATCGGTGGAGGGTTGATTCGGCTCGTACAATGCCAGCAGCTCGCGAGCCGCAACGGCATCTACGAGGGCCGCTTCTCGAACGACCCCAAGCAGGGTCCGAACGTCTGAGCCGCTCCAATCGACCCGCAGCGCGACTTCGGCAGCCGTCGTCGAGAGCTGATCCGGGGTGAAACGCTCTCCAGCCGCCCGGGAGACCATCACCACGTCCAGCAGGGCCGCGACGAAGCGGCTTCCGGCTGGAGCGCCCCGCAGCGCTTCAAACGCCAAGGTCCAGGCGATCGGCTCGTCACCGCGTAGCAGCTCGCCGACGAGGCATAGCCGCTGGGTTGCAGCGCGCCTTGCCGATCCAGCCGGCCAGCGCACCGCCTCCAGCTCGCGCCGGACCCGGGCAAAGAGGCGGAGGTCGAGCGTCTCGACGGCGATCCCCGCCAGGCCATGCAGTAGCGAGGCCTCAAGGGGCCTGTAAGGAACGGGAAGGCGGCCCAGCACCTCCAGGGCGTCGAGGAAGTGTCGAGCTGCCACCTGCCGCCGCCGACGCCCCAGCTCGATCCGACCGTACAGCTCCAGCGCCTGCGCCGTCAACAGCTCGCAGCCCTTGGCCGGGTCCGCATCGAGAAGCGGCGCGAGGACGGCCTCGGCCGAGTCGAGGTCGCCAGCACGGGACTGAATATTCCCCAGTTCGTAGACGGCCGCTGCTCGCTCACAGCCGATGGTAGAGCTTGCAACCTCGCGGAGTATCGCCATTGCTTCTTCGATCCGGCCTAAAGCAGCTAGCGCCGTGCCTCGTAGGACCGCCTCTGTCGCTTGTTCGTCCACGGACAGCAGGTCCGCCACGTCGTCAAGAGCGCGCAGCGCTATGTCGGGGAGCTCACCGTGCAGCGCGGCGCGTGCCCGCAAGAAAGCGACGTCGGTTCGCTGCTGCCTGCTCGTCGGTGATATACGTTCGATGAGCGCTGCGACGCAATCCCAATCACCAGTTAGCGATGCGGCGAGAGCATCGGTCAAGTCGTCGCAATCAAGGGGCTGGCATAGGTGAGCGCAGCCGTTGCTATACTCGCTGGACGGAATCGCTACGACACCACTCATGCCTGCAAACTGGAGTCGCAAGGACAGGCACTCTTACGGCGCCACACCACCGACCATCCCCGGGTGTAGGCGAGCGGGGCTCGCAAGGATGGTCGGCGGTGCGCCGTACCGCGCGCGGGTTGCTTCACGGATCGCAGCGGAAACGCTCGCGCGTTTCAGCCTTGGTCCGTTTGCAATCACACATGCGCGGACGATCAAAGACTCTCTCGACGGCCTGGTGAGTACAGCCGCTATCGTTGTGCAACGCTGCTCGGTGACGGCAATCCCAGCACAAGGCTAGCTCTCTCGACACCTTACGACCGCGGCACAACCGCAGCTCGATTCCACCCACGCACCCTCCGTCACTTCGATGTTCCGAGGCCGACAGTATCATAGGACACTTCTAATGGTAAGCGCGACCATCGTCACCAAATCGTGTACTCTATCAGGACCATGACCTTTGTCATGGATCACGGTGCCTTGCGCCTGAAAGGTAAACCCTTCAATGCTCTGGATTCTCGTCCTAACAGCGGCTCTTCTCGGAGGTGCGTTCACCCCCAACGACCTTGTCAAGGGCGGCCCGTCGGTAGCACCTCACGACGTTGTGAACGGCGGTCCGACTACCGCTCCACACGGGTCACCCATAACGCCCAATGACGTCGTGAACGGCGGACCAACGACCTAACGGGTTTCGTCGCGATTAAGTCGAAGACGCCCCGCATGGGTGTTCGGGGAGACACCCGCCAGGTGTCTCCCTTCGTCTATCCCGGGAGTACAATTCGTCCGCTGCACGTCGCCGACTAACTACTGTAGATGACGCTCGACTCGCATGGTTCGCAGGGGACTTTGAGCGCTGTCGAGAGCTATGCGACTTGATCGAAGACCGCGACCCAGATACGGTTGCGGAAATTTCGCTTTTGCGGGTGCGAGCGGACCTACGCCTAGGTCGCCACGAGGACGCGCTGAATGAGCTGCACCGAGCGGAGCCGTTGTTGACCGGCTACGAGGAATCGCTGACGGCGCGGATGCTTTCCGGCGTAGCGTAGCTTCGGGCGGGCGAAATCGGTCGCGGCTTAGACATTCTAAACGACGCTCAACGCGACGCGACCAACGCGCATCTAACGATACGGTCGGAGATAGCCCTGAACCGTGCGCTCGTATATTTCATCAGACGGGATTTAGACACAGCGGAACGCCTGTTGCTCGATGTGGATGCGAGCAGTGACATTGTCTATGCAAAGGCGCTGGAATACCACGCCTGGATAGCGAGCGCTCGCGCAGACTATGCACATGCCGCGGAGTGCTTCGTAGCAACGCTGCATTTTCTGGATCAATGCCGACACTACGATCGCTTCCTCGAGTCGAACTGCCTCCAGGCACTAGCAACATTGGCGGTCGAGCGGCTAGAGCCTGAGACGTGGCGGATCGTTGAAAGACGTCGTGAGGCCATCGATTGGTCTGCCAGCGACCTGGGCCGGCATCGTTTCTGGATCGCGCTATGCGCCGCGACATATGCGTACGAAGTCGAGGGATCGCCGGCAGATGCGATCCGTGAGGGCCGACTCGCGAAAAGGATCGCACCGACCCGCGCGGCCCGCGTCGAAGCACTATGCCGCCTCGCTGCCACATCAGGACGCGCGAAGGAGCGCCTGGGCCAGCTCTACCACACAGACGAGGCCTACGACTTATTTGCCACGCTCGATGCTTCGACGTTTGAAGACTACGATAAACTCGTGCCCCTCGTACTCGCCAAGGAACTAGCTTTATCCGGCCGTCCCGAGCAAGCGCACAAGATCTACAAGGTTTATAAGCGCCATTCGGCGACCTCGCCCTTACTTGCGGTAACAGGCGATCCGAGGCGCTACGCCTTCGAGCGGTTGGTCGAAGGAAATATGGCTGAATCGGGCGACGAGAAGGTTCCGGCGCAGCGGGCGTACCTCGATGCGTTTGCTACCTTTCGGCAGATTGACTTCAAGCGGCGAGCGGTACACGCTGCCCTTCGCTTGGGCTGGGTATTGAATGACAGCAACCTGTTTCAGTATGCGGACGAGACGACCCGACATCTACCAGCGCAGTCATGGTTGAGGCGCCAAGTCGAGAGGCTGCCAACGGACCTTGTCTTACGTTCGTTGAAACCGACGCAACGCGATGTGCTGGAGCTGCTTTGTACCGGTATGACGACAAAAGAGATAGCCGAGATGCGAGGACGCCATATTGGGACCATTAAGAACACGGTTACGGGCGTCTTTCGGGCGTTTCACGTTCGCAACCGTATCGAGCTGCTCAATGAGCTACTTAGGCGCGGCATCCTAAAATCGGCATAGACCGAGAAATCATTCGGCTACACGCCAAAATCTATGCGGCTGTTACCCCGGGCGCTGCTCGCTCGCTGGCAGTGCGCACAGTACGCGGCTAACTTGGACCGGGTTCCAGGGTCGACCACGCCGTGTCGTATGGCCGTCTTCGTTCAAGCGCTGTGCGACTGCGCGTAAGGACATTCCCGAGTCAGTGAGCGAGCGAATTGCCTCGCTCACGTCTTCGTACGCCGCTTGCGCGCTTTTACGCGCCACAATCCCAGCAGATCGGGCACCGCGCTGGCGCGCTTCGTCCGTGAGGTTCCGCGACTTAGGTCGTGCGGCTCCGAGGACGCCTCCACGCGCCTTGTAGGCCGCGAGAGCATCCTTTGTGCGCTGGCTGATCCGACGCGCCTCATCCTCAGCCACGGCTGCAAGAATCTGAATCGTGAGCCGGTTCGCCGTGGGTTGGTCGCAGCACACAAATTCGACGCCACTCTTGTGCAACAGCGCCGTCACGTAGACGGATCGAGTGAGGCGGTCGAGCTTCGCGATCACCAGAACCGCCTTCGATCGCTTCGCGTGGGCAACCGCGCGGCGGAGTCGCGGCCGGTTGTCGAGGTCGTCCTTCTTGCCGGTTTCGACCTCGGTGTACGCGGCTAGAACTGTGCCCCTTATCGTCTCGGCATACGCGGCGACGTCGGCCTGCTGCGCCTCTAGGCCCAGGCCCGAGCGGCCCTGCTTCTGGGTGCTCACTCGGTAGTATGCGACGATCGCCTTACTCACGCCGGCACCATAACACAGCCATGAACGCTCGATCAAGGCTTTGTAACACTGTGCTGGAGGCCGTATCTCGCGGCTTACGCCTATGACGCCCGACCAGAACGCTCGAAGGCCCAGCCGCCCGCTGGCCCGGAAATGCCCCTTGAGGCGTGCCTAGACCCCGGGGGCGGGGTTCCAAAGCACGGGTCCCATATCGGCACGCGACCCTGCCACAATGAGCCGCCTTTCACGCGCTGGGAAACGTGCGCGGGTGCCCGTCGGAGATGCTCGCGGATCAAGGTCGCCGGGCTCCCAGACCAAGGCCCGAGATCTGCACGAGACCGTGGAAACGCAGGGTCCAGTGCTTCACCCGCCGCCTCGATCACGAACTGTTGGCAGCAAGGCAAGGACCTGCGCCATGCCCTTGATACGCCTGGGAAAGATCGCTCACATGACCGGCCCTGTGGCCCGATCATCCGGCCGATCATGTGACCGGCGTCGGGAACCCACCGATCATCCGAGCCTCTATTGACTGGTCCCGACCCAAACGGTACCTTGATTTCGGCGGCTTTCTTCTCACACTAGCGGGCCTGCCGCCACCCGCGTAAACCCATTTCGACCCGTATCCGCACTGAGTTTTGACGCCAGTCGGCGCCCCGTAGGACAAATCCTATAGGCTGCGTCGGGGTGCCCTATTACCCTGGCGACTAGCGGTGAGTGGTCGGAGCCTGAATCGAAGGAACGACTCTAAGCCTATGATCTCCGATACGATGGCCGCTCTACGCGGCCACATCGTGGATCGGTTGCAGCCCCAAGGACGGATCATCACCCGGAGCACGATTGAGCACGGGGCTTTGAACGATCCGACCCTCAAGAGCCTCCGCATCAAGCCGCGTGACGTCACGTCGGCGCTGCGTGCGCTATGCCCCGATCCCCTTATACGAACCACATTCCCGCACCTAAGAGGTTGCCCCCACGCATATTCCTACGGAGAGCCTGCTGCCGATGAACGAAAGCGCTGCGGCGAAGTTCTAGCCGCGCGCCACAAAGTGTTGAAGCCGACCCGCGTCGGTGATACGAACGAACGGTACGTGAGAGCGGTCTTTCGTCACGTTCGCGAACGGGGTGCGGTTCAATACGGCTACATCCCCAACCCCGCTGCGCTGGGCAAGATGCGACTCCCTGGCACCAACAAACCCGCGGACCTCGTTCTCGGATATGAGACCGCTGAGGGATCGGCAATCAACCTGTTCGTCGAGGTGAAGACGCACCGTGAGCACTTCGACGTAACGACGCCTTACCTAGCGAAGTTCTTGGAGACCGCACGGGACATTAACCGGCACGGCGTCTATCAGCCCGTTCTCATCGTTGCCCACCTCACGGAGCGTGCGCGCAGTTTCTGCAAGGCCGCCGGAATAGCAGTTCACGACCTAGGCCGGCGGATTCTGCTGCGCGAAGAACGGAAGGCAGCAGCGAGAGCTCTGGCATGATGTGGACTCGCTCTTTCAGTTTGTCCGGATCGATCGTCCATTCGCTGACCCTGCCTACACCGATCCTCGATCGAGGCACGACATGGAGATATTCGACCAACGTGCATGGATCGAAGAGGCACATGACAAATGGTTGCGGCTTGCTCCTGTGCGAGATTGCATAGTAGACGCGCTAGCCAAACCGAACTGGGACGCCATTACAGCCTTACTTCCCGAATATGACAAGACCGCATGATGGAGTTAAACCCGGAAGCCTTATGCAGATAGTCACGTACGCCCGCGTCTCCACCGTCAAGCAGGAAGACGACGGCCAATCTCTCGACAATCAAGAGCGCGCGTTCCAGCAGTTCCTCAAGAGGAACCCAGGCTGGTCACGCATAGCTGCCTATCAGGAGGCACGATCCGCCAAGGACGTTTCGGGTCGTCCCGAGTTTCAGAAGATGCTCAAGGACATCGAGCGTCTCCGACCTGACTTCATCGTCGTCGATACGATCGACCGCTTCACACGCAATGTGGAGGATGGCTTCCGCATGATCCGCGAGATCACGGATACCGGCGGGAAGCTCTTCTCGATCGAAGCCGGCGAAGCCGTGGACTTCGCGGACCTCAACTCCTGGCGCGATTTTGCCCACAACCTCATGGATGCTGAGGCCGAGCGTCGACGGATCGCGCGTCGAATCAAGAAAAGCTACGATGACCGCCGAGCGCGTGGCGTACTTCTCGGTAATCGCGTGCCATTCGGTTTAGTACGTGGAGGCACGAAGGCCGAGCCGCGAGCCGTCCCCGATGAGGAGCCGTTGCTGGAAGGCGGCCTCAGTCCGGCGGCGATCATCCGAGAGATCGATCGCCGCGTCGTCTCCGGCGAGCCGTTGCGAGACGTCGGCGCTTGGGTCATGCTCACGACGAAGGGGTGTCGGAGGTCCGTAAAGTCGATCGCGAATTACAAGCACATTTTGCAGCATCCGCTGATGGTGGCGAGCGGCGTCCGCACGCCCGAAGTGCAAGCTAAGATTGCCGGGCGGCTGTCGGGAAACGCCGCCAAACGCCAGCGGACGCACGATCATCCGATGACAGGAGTCGCGTGCTGCCCACTCTGCATCGGAGAGGGTGTGGCCGAAAGAGATGCGCTGCTCGTCGCTGGCCCGCACGGCAACCTCGTTTGCCGTAGAGCGCAGCTTACTAAGAACCGACTTCAGAAGCCGGAGCACCGATTCTCCGTGAAGGAGGCGTACGTCGAACGACGCTTCCGGCAGGTCATCGGCTTCCTCACTGCCAGCGAGGCAATGCTAGAAGCCTATGCCGAATCGCGGCAACAATCGCCCGACGCGGACGCTCTCCGGCACCTCGAATCTCGCCTCGCCCGACTCGATGAAAGGACCGTGGACATGGAGGAACGCCGTAACAAGGCGTTCCGCCACCTCGATACCGACCTCGACGATCAAGCGCGAAAGATGCTCCAAGCGGTCGCACGCGAGAGAAGCGGAGGTCGAAGCCGATCGCCAAGCCATGATCGGCGAACTAGCGAAGGCCAAGACTGCTCCACGCACGATCACGGCCGCCTTGCTACGGGAGCGTCTCGCGAAAGCCCGGGCGCTGTGGGATCATCCGCAGATGACCGCGAGCCTTCGCAACGAACTGGCTCGCGGCTTCTGCGCCGCTCTTGGAGCGCATCCGGTCGTCGAGCGCCTCGCGATCGGTGAATACCGCCTGACCTGGGAGAGCAAGGTCCCTGGCCTGGTCGCGGGTCGCACCGAAGACGAACGGCCGTATGCTGAAGTGTTGCGGGATCGGCTCCGCGAGAACAGCCAGATCGGATTGGCGAAGCGTTGGGGGCGCGAGACGGCACCCGCGCCCCGCAAACGCTGCCCTGTGCCGCAGGACTCTAAGAAACGGCCTGTACGCAGTCCGCGATGAGGTCGCGGTACTCGCGCTTGTTCGACTGCGGATCGTGCGCCTTGGGATCGGTAACCGGAACGGACACTAGAGGCCTCCGAGGTAGCGACCCGGATTGCACAGCCCGTGCGGGTCGAAGCGTTCTTTGAGCGTGCGCATGAGCGCGAACGAGGGCGGGAGCGGGCCCCAGGCGTCGACGTGGTCGCGCGCCGCGTCGGGCATGGCGTGCACGACGATCCGGCCGCTGCCGGCGGTGCCGGCCGCGACGCGCCGGCGCAGGCCGTCGACGTCCCAATCCGCTCCGGCCGGCGCGGCGCCGGTCGGAACGACGCTCTCGCCGTAGGCGTGCAGCGCGACGCCGAGCAGCGGGTAGGCGATCGGCACCGCCGCGGCGGCGGTCGTCTCGGCGGCGGCTAAGCGCGCGACGGGTAGGCCGGCGGGGCGACGACGCGCAAGCGCCACGTGCCGTCGCGCCGCACCGCGCGCTCGCGCTGCTCGTACGACTCGCGCTCCAGCTCCGAGAGCTCGCTGCCCTCGGCGCGCGCGGCGGGGGCGATGTCGTTGAGCACGGTACTCATCTGCGCGTCGACGCCGCCGCGCGTGCCGGCGAAGCCGACCGCCAGCGCGTCGTAGTTCGAGAGCGTGACGAACTCCGGCTCCAGGCGGCGCTCGACCAGCAGGCGCAGCGCGGCATCGACGTCGGCCGGGCGCGCGAAGCGCAGCAGCGCGCAGCGGGTCACCTCGGGGATCGGGTAGACGCGCAGCGTGGCGGTCGCGATCGCGCCCAGCGTGCCGAGCGAGCCGACCGCGAGCTTGGGCAGATCGAAGCCGGCGACGTTCTTGACCACCTTGCCGCCGCCGCGCGCGAGCGTCCCGTCGGGGCGCACCATCGTCACCCCGACGATCAGGTCCTTGGCCGCGCCGTAGCGCTGGCGGCGCCGGCCGTAGGCGTTGGTCGCGAGCACGCCGCCGATCGTCGCGCGCTCGCGGTCGACCACGTCGAGCGGCAGCATCTGGCCCTTCGCGCCGAGCACGCGGTCGATCTCGGCCAGCGTGATCCCCGCCTCGACGCTGATCACCTGGTCCTCGGGCGCGTGCTCGATCACCCGGTCGAGCGCGACCGTGCGCAGCACCGTGTCGAGCGCGCGCGGGCGGTTGCCCAGGTCCAGCTCGGTGCCGCCGCCGACGAACGCGAACGGCGTGCGCGCGTCGTGCAGCGCGCGCACGGTTTCCGACAATTCATCGAGCGTGCGCGGGGTGACGACTTCGCGCGGCGTCACCCCGGCGATGCGCAGCGTCGCGGCCGTCACCCGCGGCCCGCCTCGCCGCTGAGCTCGCTGGCGTGCGGGGTGTACTTGCCGGGCCGGTCGCCGCACAGGCGCGGCGTCGGGAAGACCTTGTCGGGGTTGAACATGCGCTGCGGGTCGAAGCTGCGCCGGATCATGTCCATCGTGTCGAGGTCGTCGGCGCTGAACTGCTCGCCCAGATAGCACGCCTTGTCGTGGCCGACGCCGTGCTCGCCGGTGACCGAGCCGCCGTAGCGCAGGCAGACGCGCAGGATGTCGCCCGCGACCGCTTCGGCCGCCGCTTCCTGGCCTTCGATGCGCGCATCGTAGAGCACCGAGCGGGTGCAGGTTGCCGTCGCCGGCGTGGAAGACGTTCGCGATGCGCAAGCCCTGCGCGGCGCCGAGCGCGGCGATCTCGCGCAGCACCGGCGCGATGTCCTTGCGCGGGATCACGCCGTCCTGCACGTGGTAGTTGGGCGAGATGCGGCCCACCGCGGCGAACGCGGCTTTGCGGCCCTTCCAGGCCAGCATCCGTTCCGCTTCGTCCTTGGGCGCGCGGATCTCGAGCGCGCCCGCGTCGCGCAGGTGCGCGCTGGCGCGCGCCGCGATCTCCTCGACCTCGGCGGTGACGCCGTCGACGTCCATCAGCAGCAGCGCGCCGACGTCGAGCGGCCAGTCGACGCCCGTCGCCGCGACGATCGCCTCGATCGCGAGCTGGTCGATCATCTCGATCGCGGCGGGAATGATGCCCGAGCCGATGATGCGCGAGACCGCGTCGCCCGCCTCGTCGGTGGAGGGAAACGTCGCGAACAAGGTCTGCGTCTTCTCGGCGACGCGCAGCACGCGCACGAGCACCTCGGTGACGATGCCGGTCATGCCCTCGCTGCCGACCACGACCCCGATCAGATCGTAGCCCAGCGGGTCGGGCTCGCCGGCCTGCGAGCCGAGCTGGACGATCTCGCCGTCGGGCAGCACCAGCGTCAGGCCGAGCGCGTGGTTGACGGTGAAGCCGTACTTGAGGCAGTGCGCGCCGCCGGAGTTCTCGGCCACGTTGCCGCCGATCGTGCAGACGCTCTGCGACGACGGGTCGGGCGCGTAGTAATAGCCGTCGGGCCCGAGCGCGCGGCTGATGTCGAGGTTGATCACGCCCGGCTGCACCCGCGCCACGCGGTTGGGCAGGTCGACCGCGAGGATCTTCTTCATCCGCGAGAGCCCGATCAGCGCGCAGCCCTCGACCGGCAGCGCGCCGCCCGACAGCCCCGTGCCCGCGCCGCGCGGCACGACCGGCATGTCGTACTCGCGCGCCAGCTTGACGCAGGCCGCGACCTCCTCGGTCGAGCCGGGCAGCACGACGATCGCCGGCCGCACGCGGTAGCCGAGCAGACCGTCGCACTCGTACGTGCGCAGCTGCGACGGTTCGCTGATCGCGTGCTTGGCGCCGACGATCTTGGCGAAGCGCTCGTGCAGCGCGTTCTGCGCCGCGGTGAGAGGGGCGGTCGCGGTGGTCATGCCTGCTCCTGTGCGCCGGTGGGCGCGGGCGTCAGCCGCAAGACGGCGGCGCGGGCGCGCGCGATGTGGTGAGCGGTGCGTTCGGCCGCGGCGATCTCGTCGTGCGCCCGCAGCGCGGCGAGGATGGCGTCGTGCTCGGCGATGGTTTCGCGGCGCCGGCCGGGGTCGGAGAGCGAGAGGAAACGGTGCGCGATCAACTCCTCGCGCAAGTCGCTCAGCATGCGCTTGAGGCGCTCGCCGCCGGCGTTGGCCAGGATCACGTCGTGAAAGGCGGTGTCGTGGCGCTCCATCTCGGCCGGGTCGTCGACGGCGGCGCGCATGCCGTCCAGCCGGGCGCTCAGCTCGGCCAGGTCGGCGTCCGCGATCGTGCGCGCCGCGCGCCGGGCGGCCAGCGACTCGAGCGCTTCGCGAATCTCGAAGATGCAGCCGACCTCGTCGGCGTCCAGGCCGCGCACGACGCTGCCGCGCAGCCCGCGCGGCTCGAGCAGGCCCTCGCTCTCCAGCCGCCGCAGCGCCTCGCGGATCGGCGTCCGGCTGGCGCCCAAGCGGGCCGACAGGTCGGCTTCGATGACCGGGGTCCCGGCCGGCAGATCGCCCGACAGGATCGCCGCCCGAAGCTGCTCGTGGATGCGGTCCCGCATCGGCAGCTCCCGGCGAAGCGGCTGCAGCGATTTGCCGTGCATGGAACCACGGTACCCAGCCATGCGATCCCCGTCAAGATAGTGGATACGGTATCCCGTTGACGGCACGGTTCGGCCGCGATATACTACTGGCATGGCAGTTTTTGGGATACCGTATCCCATTTGTAGCGCGACCCACCGGGCGCCGGAGGCGAGCCGAATGGCAGCGTCCCCGGTCGGGCAGCGCGTCCGCAACGGCTTGGTCACCCTCGCCGTCCTTGTCGGGCTGACCGTTCTGGGCGATGCTCTGGCCGCTGCCCTGCATCTTCCGATTCCGGGGCCGCTGCTCGGCAGCGCGATTCTCGTCGCCTGGCTCGGGTGGCGTCCGGCCCACGCCGAGGCGCTCGCTTCGGCGGACGTTCTGATCGCGGCGCTGCCGCTGCTGTTCCTCCCGCTGCTGGTCGAAGCGGTCGGGCCGCTGCGGGCGCTCGGCCCCGCGCTGCTCCCGGTCGCGCTCACCATGACCGTCGCGACGGTCGCCGCGCTCGGCGCGGCCGTCGCCGCCGCCCGGATCGCCGCATGGCTCTGCTCGCGCTCGCGCTGACCCTGGGCGTCTGGTTCGCCGCGACGCGCCTGCGCGGCGTGCCGCCGATCCTGACCGCCGCGATCGCGCTCGCCCTGCTCGTGCCCGCCCTGGGCATCGACCCGGCCGCCTACACCCGCGGCGCCTCGCCGCTGGTCGCGCTGCTCGGCCCGGCGGTCGTCGCCCTGGCCCTGCCGCTCTTTCGCGAGCGGGCCGGTCTGGCCCGACGCCTGGTACCCGCCCTGGCCGGCATCCTGGCCGGCTCGGCGGCGGCGATCGCCAGCGCGGTGCTGGTCGGCCACGCGCTCGGCTTGTCCGACGCGCTGGTCCGGACGCTCGCCCCGCGCGCGGCGACCGCGCCGGTGGCGGCCGCGGTCGCCGCGGCGCTGGGCGGCAACGCCCACCTGGCCGCCGCGGCGGCCGTCGTCGGCGGCGTGCTGGGCGCGCTGCTGGCCCCGCTGGCGCTGCGCTTCGCCCGCGACCCGCGCGACGCCGGGATCGGTCTGGGCACCGCCGCCCACGGCATCGGCACCGCCCGCGCCGCCGCGCTCGACCCGGCCGCCGGCGCCTCGGCCGCCAGCGCGATGGCGCTCAACGCGCTCGCCACCGCCTTGCTCGCCCCGCTCCTGGTCCCGCTGCTGCTCCGCTGAGCGGAGCCTCGCCCGTCGAGGAGCGGCTCGCGGATGTTCGAAATTCAGGCAACTCGAACGCACGAGGGCAAGCCCATGAGACACGACGTGACCGTCGCAGAACCCGTCCCCGCCGCCGAACGGGCGCCGGCCGCCCCGCCCGCCGCGACGCTGCGGCCGCCGCGCCCCAACCCCGCCCCGCGCGGCGGGATGCCCCGCACGCTCGTCCACGGCCACTGGTACGTGGCGGCCTTCGCCGGCGAGATCACGCGCGAGCCGCTCCGCCGGGTCGTGCTGGACGAGCCGATCGTCTTCTACCGCCGCGAGGACGGCACGGTCGCCGCGCTGTTCGACCGCTGCGCGCACCGCAGCTACCCGCTCTCGCGCGGCAAGGTCGAGGGCGACACGATCGTGTGCGGCTACCACGGGTTCGCGTTCGACGCGGGCGGGACGTGCGTCGCCGTGCCGGGGCAAGCCGAGATCCCGCGCGCCGCGCGGGTGCGCGCGTACCCGGTCGTCGAGAGCGGCCCGTTCGTCTGGGTCTGGACCGGCGCCGCCGACGCGGCCGACGCGAGCCGCATCCCGGACCACCGCTGGGCCCGCGACCCGGGCTGGGTCACCTTCACCAACCAGGCGCTGGTGAACGTGCGCTACGGGCTGCTGCTGGACAACCTGCTCGATCTCTCGCACGAGACGTACATCCACGCCGCGACGATCGGCACGCCGGACGTCGCGCAGACCCCGATCGCGACCGAGGTCGACGGGCTGACGGTGCGCGTCTCGCGCCGCATGATCGGCGCGGAGTGCCCGCCGTTCTACCAGACGGCGACCGGCATCCAAGGCCGGATCGACCGCAGCCAGGACATCGAGATGCACGTCCCGGCGTTCTACGTGCTGCACGTGCGGATCGCCGAGACCGGCGACCCGGGCGAAGGCTATCACGTCAAGATCATGTACGCGATCACCCCCGAGAGCGCGAACACCACCCACGACTTCTGGGCCGTCAGCCGCAACTTCGCGCTCGACCAGACCTGGGTGAGCGAGAAGATGGCCGCGATCCAGGACGCGATCGTGAACGAGGACGTCGTCGCGCTGGAGGCGCTCGAGCGCAGCCTGCCCGGCGACGGCTACGTGCCCGAGGTCAGCATCAACATCGACCGCGGCGGGCTGCAGGTCCGCCGGCTCGTGCACGAGCTGATCCGCGCCCAGGCCGAACGCGCCTCGTAGCGTTCACCGGCCCTTGTGCACCGCGCGCAGGCGCGGCGGCACCCGGCGCACGGTGACACCCGGGTCGTCGATGCCGTGCGCGAGCGCGAACCAGCGCACCGCCTCGGGCCCGAAGCGCTCCAGATACGACGGGGGCAGCATCGTGAAGTCGCCCAGCGTCCGGACCCCGAGCAGGCGCAGCCGCAGGACCGCGTCCTCGTCGAGCTCGAGCCGTTCGAGCGGCGCGTCGGCCACGAAGGTCGCCTCGCGCCCGGGCGGGCAGATCGCCCCGCCCCCGCCGCGGTAGGTGGCGACCTGCGCGACGAAGCGGTTCACCGCGGCGCCCAGGCAGACCGGCAGCCCGCTCGGGCGCAGTGCGTCGCGCACGGGGCCGAACCAGGCCGCCGGGTCCTCCTCGTCCTCGTCCAGCCGCAGGAACGCCCGGCCCAGCCCGCCGTCCTCGACCGGCGCGACCGCGCTCAGCAGCGAGAGCACGGCGTCCCAGCGCAGCGCGGTCGCGGCCGGCTCGTCGAGCACCATGCGCCCGAACGGCACCCAGCGCAAGGCCTGGCGGGCGTCCATCCCCACCCGCACCCCGGCGGCCAGCACCGGATCGGTCGCCTCGACCACCCGTCCCCGCAGCGGGCGATCGATCAGAAAGGCCGATTCGTACGGGCTCACGGCCCGCCGCAGGGCGGCCGAGAGGCGAAACCAAGGGATGCGGACGCAGAGGATCATCGCGTACGCCCCGGCACGATGGAAAACATGGGACCGTCAGTTTATCGAACGTGTGTTCGATGGTCAAGTAGGAACGGACAGGTCTCCCGGCCCCGCCAGGCCTGCCTCCCGGCGCAGGGATGCCGCCCGGTCCGGCCAACCACCAGCGTCCCAGCCGCGCGTCCCCTAGGGTGAGGAGACCAGCATGCCGACCGAATACCGCTTCGAGGACCTCGATCTGCGCGAAGAGCCGGCTCGCATGAAAGGCGAGTCGGACCCGTCGTATACGCTGCAGACCCAGCCCGAGTATTGCCCGTGGACCAAGAACTGCACGATCAACTGCTGCGTCTCAGGCACCTGCAACGGCTGAAGGCCGCGGCAGCCATTCGCCCGGCCGTCGGCTGACGGACTCGGCGAGCGCCGCTCATCATAACACTACACGATCTCCAGAGGGTGAGGAACCGATCATGCCAACCGAATACCGCACCGAATACCGTTTCGACGACCTCGACCTGCGCGAAGAACTACCCCAAGCGGGCGATTCCGACTCGGCGATCCCGCTCACGGAGCGCTTCTGCAGCAGAACGGTCTGCGACAGCGCCCAGCTCTGCTGCGCGTAGCGCTCCCGGCGAGCCACGTCCGCGACGTGATCGCTCCACCTAACGCCGCTTGCCGGCGCACTGCATCATTTTCCGGGTGAGGATATCAGCATGCCGACCGAATACCGCTTCGACGACCTCGACCTCCGTGAAGAACCCTGCCGTGGTGACGCGGCCGACGCATCGAACACGATGGCCACCAACGACTGCACCGCGTCGAACGACTGTACGCCGCACTGCTGCGGCAACTACACCCTGCACACGCGCTGCTGCTGACGTCGCGGGGCGTCGCAGCGTTCGCCGCTACTCCGCGGTCCAGTCCAGCAGCGCGCGGCGCTCGTGCTTGGCGATCGGGGTCTTGCTCTTGATCGCGTCCAGATAACGCCGTTTGCCGGCGCGGTTGCCCTTGCCGATGAGCACCGCGCCGACGAAGCGGTCTTCGTGGAAGTAGAGCGCGCGATACCACTTCTTGTCGGCGTCGACGTGCGTCTCGACGTCGAGGTCGTCGCGGTATTCGGGTGAGAGCCCGAACTGGGTGATCGTCTGGCCGCTGAACACCAGCGACGAATATTCCGGGATCGTGTCGTACGAGGCGTCGCCGCCCGCCATGTTGAGCGCGGCGAGCTTGCCGTGCGCGCCGGCGCTGTTCCAGGTGCCCATGCGGTAGTGCATGCCGGCGATCGGGTCGTAGAACTCGGCCGCGTCGCCGGCGGCGAAGATCTCCGGCACCGCGGTGCGCAGGTGCTGGTCGCACACGAAGCCGGTGCGGACTTCGATCGGCGTGCCCTGCGCGAGCTCGGTGTTGATGGTCAGGCCTAACCCCACCCCGACCAGGTCGGTGTGCAGCGTCTGGCCGGTCGTCGTGACGACGCCGCTGACCGCGCCGTTGGAGCGGACGTACTCGCGCACTTCCTCGCCGAAGTGCAGGTGCACGCCGTCGGCGCGGGCCGAGTCGTGCAGCAGCTCGCCCGCCGCCTCGTCGAGCATCCGCCGCAGGAAGCGCGGGCCGCGGATCAGCCAGTGCGTCTCGACGTTGCGCGCGACGAACGCCTCGGCCAGCTCGTAGGCGATGAACGAGCCGCCCACCGCGACCGCGACCTTGGCCGTCTCGAGCGCGTGCGAGATCGCCTTCGTGTCGTCCATGTACTGGAAGTTGTAGACGTTGCCGGCCCCCGCCGCGCCCGGCGCGGTGGCCGGGTTGGGCCGCCCGCCGGTAGCGAGCAGGAGCGCGTCGTAGGGTTCCTCGCGCCCGTTCGCCAGCACGGTCTTGCCCGCCGGGTCGATGCGCTCGACCCGGGTCGCCAGGCGCAGGTCGATGCGGTGCTTCTCGTGCCAGGCCAGGTCGCGCATCAGCACCTTCGCCTCGGTCACCTGCCCGCGCAGCATGGGCGGCAGCGCGATCCGGTTGTAGAGCGGGTACGGTTCGTCGGCGAAGAGGACGATGGAACAGGTGGGATCGTTCTTGCGCAGCTGCTCCGCGCAGGTCGTCCCGGCGAACCCATTTCCCACGATCACGTAGCGACGGTCTGAACTTGCCACAATGCTCAATCTAGCGCACCCGCGCGGAATCCCGCTATGACCCCCCTCGCCGGCCCATGAA
Source organism: Vulcanimicrobiota bacterium (assembly GCA_963784655.1). Lineage (GTDB taxonomy): Bacteria > Vulcanimicrobiota > Vulcanimicrobiia > Vulcanimicrobiales > Vulcanimicrobiaceae > Vulcanimicrobium. Next base: position 283,221 of record CAWASO010000014.1, on the reverse strand, counting down.
CCCGCGGCTGGTGAACCTGCTCGCGAGCTTCATCCGCGGCACGAGCGATTACGCGCTGGCGCGGCTGGAGTTCGCCATGCGCTTCGGCGCGCGCCCCGCGCCGCCGCTGCTGGACCGGTTGCCGGACGCCTCCGAAGCGACCTTGCGCGAGCGCTGGGACGCGATCGAGAACCAGCTCGCGGCCGCGGTGAGCTACGTGAAACAGGTGGAAGCGAGCGCCGGTACGGATGAGAGGGCTGATCCCGCGTTCCGCTGGCTGCGCCGGACGGTTCGCGAGCTCGACCAATACGCACGCGCGCTGCGCTGGGTCATGACCGTCAACGGCGGCGACCCGACACCCTGACGGAGAGACGATGGACTTCCTCAACCGGGCGATCGAACAGGCCAAGCAGCTTCAGCAGATCGCCGCCGACGCGCTGGCCAAGGGTCAGGAGCAGGCCAAGCCGCTGATCGAAGACGCGGTCGCCAAAGCCCAGGAACTGCAGAAGACGATCGTCGAGCAGGCGCCCCACGCCACCGCCGCCGCCCAGGAAGGCTTCAACGCCGCGGTCACCCACGCCGGGGAGTTCATCGCGGCCGGCAAGACCGTGCTCGAGCAGGGCGTGGCCCAGGCCCAGCCGCACCTCCAGAACCTCGCCGACCAGGCCAAGAAGGCCGCCGATTCGGCGGTCAGCGCGGTCCACAACGCGACCGGCAAGGACGCCGACGGCCCCGGCAGCGCGGGCGGGCCGTCTTCGGCCGGGCCGTCCTCGACCCCGCCGCCCTCGGCTCCGCCCCCGCCCCCCTCGGCCTAGCGCCGGGCCAGCTCGCCGACCGCGTCCGGCACCGCCACCGCGAGCCGGACGAAGTCGTCGAGCCCGTCCGCGCCTTCGGCCAGGTAGGCCAGGGCGCGCGGCGAGCCGGTGCGCGCGGCGTGCCGGGCCAGCAGCGCGCACAGCCGCGTGCGCGCTGCGGCGTCGAGCCCGTGCGCGACCAGCGGGGTCGGGCCGAGCCGCTCGGCCTGCTCGCGCCGCACGAACAGCTCGCCGCCGGTCATGCCGCTGGCGAGATTGCGGCCGGTCGGGCCCAGGATCGCGACGCTCCCCGCGGTCATGTACTCGCAGGCGTGGTCGCCCGCGCCCTCGACCACGACCGTCGCGCCGCTGTTGCGCACCGCGAGCCGCTCGCCGGCCGTGCCGCGCACGTACGCCGCCCCGCCGCGCGCGCCGTAGAAGCAGGCGTTGCCGATCGCCGGCTCGTCCGGCGTGCCGGCCCCGTGGACGACGATCGTGCCGCCGCTCATGCCCTTGCCGACGCCGTCGTTGGCGTCGCCGGCGAGTTCCAGCGTCAGCGGGTCGGCCAGGAAGGCGCCGAAGCTCTGGCCGGCGCTGCCGGCGTAGCGGTACGTCGCCTCCGGCAGCGCGACGCCCGCGTTGCGGGCCAGGATCGCCTCGTAGGCCAGGCGCGTGCCGACGGCGCGGTCGGCCGGGCCGATGCGCTGCGTCGCGCCGGGCTGGGCGCGATCGTCGAGGTGGGCGTCGTCGCGCGGCGCGGCGTCGAGCGGGGTGCGCGTGTCGGGCAGCCGCAGCACGGCCGACAGATCGACCCCGGCGGCCCGCTCGCCGCGCGCGCGCAGCAGGTCGCCCCGGGCGTGCAGCGCGGCCAGCGAGGGCGCGCCCAGCGCCGCCAGGCGGCGGCGCACGTCGCGCGCGACGAAGCGCAGGAAGGTCGCCGCGTCCTCGGGCGAGCCGGGGAACTTGCCGCGCAGGGCCGCGTCCTGGGTCGCGATCCCGACCGGGCAGGTGTTCTCGTGGCACTGGCGCGCGTAGATGCAGCCCAGCGCGACCAGCAGCGCGCTCCCGAAGCCGAACATGTCGGCCCCCAGCATCGTAGCCAGCACGACGTCGCGGCCGGTCTTGAAGCCGCCGTCGACGCGCAGCGCGACCCGCCCGCGCAGGCCGTTGGTGGCCAGCGCGTGGTGCGTCTCGACCAGCCCGAGCTCCCAGGGCAGGCCGGCGTGCTTGATCGAGCCCAGCGGCGAGGCGCCGGTGCCGCCGTCGTGGCCGGCGATGTGGACCACGTCGGCGCGCGCCTTGGCCACGCCGCTGGCGACGTAGCCGATGCCCGACTGGGCGACCAGCTTGACCGCGATCCGCGCGCGCGGGTTGGCCCGGCGCAGGTCGTAGATCAGCTGGGCCAGGTCTTCGATCGAGTAGATGTCGTGGTGGGGCGGGGGCGAGATCAGGGCCTGGCCGGGCGCCGCGCCGCGGAAGGCCGCGATCTCGGCGGTCACCTTGAAGGCCGGGATCTGGCCGCCCTCGCCCGGCTTCGCGCCCTGGGCGATCTTGATCTCGAGCTCCTGCGCGGTCGCCAGATACGCCGCGGTGACGCCGAAGCGGGCCGAGGCGACCTGCTTGATCGCGTGCGGCGACTTGCTCGCGTCCTCGCCGCCCTCGCCGCCGTTGCTGCGCGCGCCGACCAGTTCCGCGCCGCGCCCGACCGCGTCGTGCGCCTCGGGCGAGAGCGAGCCCAGCGACATCGCCGCGGTGACGAAGCGGGCCAGGATCGCCTCTTCGGGCTCGACCTCGTCGAGCGGAATCGGATCGCCCAGGGCGACCGGCTCGATCAAGTCGCGCAGCGCGATCGAGCCCCGCTCCTCGAGCCGCTCCGAGAGCGCGAGAAACGCCGCCTCGTCGCGCGCGACGATGGTCTTGCGCAGTTCCTTGAGCAGCGCCGGATCGAAGGCGTGCCGCATCCCGTCGCGCCGGAAGCGGAACAGCCCGCGCTGCGGCGGCCCGTCGGGTTTCTCCGCCAGCGCTTGCCAGGCGCGCAGGTCCTCGTCGAGCGCGTCGAAGCCCAGCGCCGGCACGTGCGCGTGCATGCCGGGGAAACAGGTGTCGACGATCTCGCGCCCCAGGCCCAGCGTCTCGAACGTCTGCGCGCCGACGTACGAGCGCAGCGTGCAGATCCCGAGCTTGGCCAGGATCTTGATCAGCCCGCCGCGCAGCGCGCTCAAAAAGCCGTGCGGCGTGCCGCCGTCGCCGCACGCGGCGCGCGCCGCGAGCCAGGGCGAGACGACGTTCGCGCCCGCGCTGAGCACCGCCGCCACGCCGTGCGCGTCGCGCGCGAACCCGTCGCAGGCCGCGATCGAGGCCTGCATGCGCAGCCCGCGCGCGGTCAGCCGCTGGTGCACCGCGCCCGCCGCGAGCACCGCCGGTACCGGCACCTCGGCGTGGCGGTCGTCGAGCACGAGGTACGTCGCGCCGTCGCGCACCGCGTGCTCCGCCTCGTCGGCGAGCGCGGCGAGGCGCGCGCGCAAACCGTCGCGCGCGCAGTCGAGCGCGAGCCGGTGCGGCACCAGGCGCGCATCGTAGGAGAGCGCGTCGAACGCGGTCTCGTCGAGAATCGCGGTCTCGACGGTGACGATGCTCTCGGCGGCCGGCACGTCGCCGTTGGTGTCGCCGCTGCCGACCCAGGCCCGGGTGTCGAATACGAACCCTTCGCGCAGCGCGTCGATCGGCGGGTTGGTGACCTGCGCGAAACGCTGGCGCAGGTACGCCGCCACCGGCAGGCGCCGCTCGAGGAACGGCAGCGCGGTGTCGTCGCCCATCGACGAGACGGGCTCGCTCCCGGTCGCCAGCGCCGCGACGACCGTCGTCAGCTCGTCGCGCGTGTAGCCGAAGCGCACGAGGTCGCGCCGCAGCGCCTCGGGATCGACCGCGCGCGGGCGCTCGTCGAGCGGGTAGCTGAAGCGCCACGACGCGACCGTCGCGCGGAAGTCGGAGTTCTCGCGCCGCAGCGCGCGAAAGGCGTCGGGCCGCACCAGCTCGCCGGTCGCGAAGCGCACCATGATCCGCTCGCCCGGGCCGAGCCGGCCGCGCTCGACGATCGCGTCGGCGCCGAAGTCGACCACGCCCGTCTCCGACGCGGCGAGCACCTTGCCGTCCGCCGTGCGGCACCAGCGCAGCGGGCGGAAACCGCTCCGGTCGAGCGCCGCGCCGACCACGTCGCCGTCGGCGAACACGATCGCGGCCGGGCCGTCCCACGGCTCGATGGTCGGGATGTGGGCGTCGTAGTAGGCCCGCAGCCGCTCGTCTTCGACGGTCGGCGAGAGCATGAAGTCGACCGCCTCTTCGACCCGGTAGCCGGCACCGAGCATCGCGTCGACCGCGGTGTCGAAGTCCAGCGAGTCCGAGGCCCAGCGCGGCGAGACGACGCCGCGCGCGCGCATCCAGGCGCGGTTGCCGGTGATCGTGTCGATCTCGCCGTTGTGCGCGATCGTGCCGAACGGCTGCACCAGGCGCCAGCGCGGCGAGGTGTTGGTCGAGAAGCGCTGGTGGAACACGGCGAAGCGCGACGCGCACGCCGGATCGCGCAAATCGCGGAAGTAGTCGCCCAGCTCGTGCGACGAGAGCAGGCCCTTGTAGACGACGGTCGCCGGCGCGGCGCTGACCAGCGTCGCCTGATCGCCTTCCTCGCGCAGCGTGCGCACGACCGCGCGCCGCACCCCGCGCATCCGCTCGCGTGTGTTGCCTGGTCCCATGTCGACCAGCAGCTGCTCGTAGGACGGCGCGGTGTAGCTCGCGCCGTCGCCGAGCACGCGCGGGTCGACCGGCGGCACCCGCCAGCGCAGCGGCGCGATGCCCTCGCCGCGCACCGCCGCCTCGACCCGGGCGCGCAGCGCCGCCGCCAAGCCGGGCTCGGTCGGCAAGAACACGCAGACCGCGGCCAGGTGCCGCTCGGGTACGCGCACGTGCGCGAGCGCGAGCTCGCGCAGGTAGAGCGCGCGCGGCGTCTCGAGCAGGATGCCCGCGCCGTCGCCGGTGCGCCCGTCGGCGCCGCGCGCGCCGCGGTGCTCCATCGCGCCCACGGCGGCAAGCGCCAGCGCGACGATCTCGTGAGATGCGCGGTGGGCGAGGTCGGCGAGGAAGCCCACCCCGCAGGCGTCGTGCTCGCGGTGCTCGTCGTATTGCATGGGAGCCTGCACTATATGACGAGTGCGAGCCGCCTGTCATTCGACAAACGGTGAACCAGGGCCGGGAGTGATCCCGGCCTCATCCGTCAGGCGCGCTCGCGCTTGGTGCTGTGGGCCAGGATGACGGTCCGCCTGACACGCTCGTGCAGCGCCGGGTCGATCGCCGGCTGCGCGGCCAGCTCGCGCTTGGCCGCGCGCCGCCAGGGCAGCGAACGGGCGTCCAGGCGCACGTCGCGCCCGGCCGCGCGCGCCGCCGCGATCGTTCCGGTCACGGCCCGCATGTCGGCCTCGCCGAGCGGCCCGACATCGCGCACGTCGACGAGCACGGTAGCCCCGCGCAAGTCGCGCACGGCCGCGGCGAACGCGGCGACCAGGTCGGCGTCGAGAACGCCGATCAGCCGCAGGCTGACCGGAGCGGGAGCGGGCTGGACCTGGGGTGCGTACACGAGAACGGCTCCGTTCGGAAGAAGGGGCTCGCCCGAATATACGCTCGCTCGCTGGGAAAGGTTGTACTCTTTGGTGAGAGTGGGCTGAGAATGTGACGGCCGTCGTAGCGGTGTGCGGCCGCCTCAGCCCTGCTCGGTCGCCGCGCTAGCCGCGCAGGCCCAGCGCGACCATCATCCGGTAGCCGACTTCCAGCGCGCGCTCGTCGATGTCGAAGCGCGCGTTGTGGTGCGGGAAGGCGGTCTCGTCGCCGCCGCGCGAGCCCACGATGAAGTACGCGCCCGGGCGCTCCTCCTGCATGAACGACATGTCCTCGGCCCACATGACGATGTCGTGCTCGACCACGTTCTCCGAGCCCAGCTCGGCCCGGCCGACCTCGCGCACCAGGTCGTTGATCTCGCGCGAGTTGACCGTCGGCGGGTACGACCAGTGGTAGTCGAAGTCGTACTCGAAGCGCATCGCGTCCGCCAGGCCCTTGATGATGCGCTCCATGCGCTCGGGGATCGAGCGGCGCACCTCGGCGTCGAACGCGCGCACCGTGCCCTTCATCGTCGCCTGGTCGGGGATGACGTTGAAGGTGGTGCCGCTGGTGAACTGGCCGACCGTGATGACGGCGGGGTCCTTGGGCGCGATCTCGCGGCTGACGATCGTCTGCAGCGTGGTGATCACGTAGGCCCCGGCCGCCACCGGGTCGACCGCGGTCTGGGGCATCGCGCCGTGGCCGCCCTTGCCGCGGATCGTCAGCGTGAACTGGTCGGCCGAGGCGAAGAACGCGCCGTCGCGCACGCCGATCTTGCCGACGTCCAGCCCGCTGTAGAGGTGGAGCGCGAAGGTCCGGTCGACGTGCGGGTTCTCGAGCGCACCGTCGTCCATCATCAGCTTGGCGCCGGCGCTGCCCTCCTCGCCGGGCTGGAAGCAGAACACCAGCGTCCCGGCGACCTCGGCTCGCCGCTCGGCCAGCGTGCGCGCCGCGGCCAGCAGGATCGAAACGTGCCCGTCGTGCCCGCAGGCGTGCATCACGCCCTCGCGGGTCGACTTGTACGGCACGGGGTTCAGCTCGACGATCGGCAGCCCGTCCATGTCCGCCCGCAGCAGCGTCACCGGGCCGGGCTTGCCGCCCACGAGTGTCCCCATCACGCCGGTCTGCCCGATCCCGGTGCGCACCTCGTCCAGGCCCAGCTTGCCGAGCTCGGCGGCGACGAATGCCGCCGTGTCGTGCTCGAGCATCGAGAGCTCGGGCGCGGCGTGCAGCCGGCGCCGGGTCGCGACGAGATCGTCGTGCGGGATGGCAGTCGTCGTCATGGCGAGAGGGATTCGCGCCCCGGCCTCCGCCGCTCCCCTACTAGGGACGGCAGCAGGACCCATGCCGGTCGGCGCCGTGAGACTCGGCATGGCGCTTTTGTCGTACGCGCACGGCGCGAGCTCCGTGCCCCTGCTGGGCGAGACGATCGGGGAGAACCTCGACCGGATCGCCGCCCGCTTCCCGGACCGCGACGCGGTGGTCTCGGTCCACCAGGGCCGGCGGCTGAGCTACGCCGAGTTCGCCGCCGAGACCGACCGGCTGGCGCGGGCCTTCGTCGCAGCGGGGGTGGAGCACGGCGACCGGGTCGGCATCTGGTCGCCCAACTCGCTGGAGTGGGTGCTGGCGCAATATGCCACGGCCAAAGTCGGCGCGATCCTGGTCAACGTCAACCCGGCCTACCGGCTCTCGGAGCTGGAGTACGTGCTGCGCCAGAGCGGGGTCGGCACGCTGCTCACGCTCGACCGCTACAAGACCAGCGAGTACCTGGCGATGGTGCGCGAGGTGCGCGCCGCGCTGCCCGAGCTGCGCGCGGTGGTGGTGATCGGCGCCGAACCGGCGCGGGCCGACGAGATCGCCTGGGACGACTACCTCGCCGGCGCGGCCGGCTGCGATGACGCCACGCTGGCCGCGCGCAAGGCGCGCTGCCAGTTCGACGAGGCGATCAACATCCAGTACACCTCCGGCACGACCGGCTTTCCCAAAGGCGCGACGCTCTCGCACCACAACATCCTCAACAACGGCTTCTTCATCGGCGAGGGCTGCCGCTACACCGAGGCCGACCGGGTCTGCGTGCCGGTGCCGTTCTACCACTGCTTCGGGATGGTGCTGGGCAACCTCGCGATCACCACGCACGGCGCGGCGCTGGTGATCCCCAACTGGACCTTCGACCCCGAGCTCACGCTCGAGGCGGTGGTGCGGGAGCGCTGCACGTCGCTGTACGGCGTGCCGACGATGTTCATCGCGGAGCTGGCGCTGCCGAATTTTGGCGCGTACGATCTCTCGACGCTGCGGACCGGGATCATGGCCGGTTCACCCTGCCCGGTCGAGGTGATGAAGCGGGTGCAGAACGAGATGCACATGCCCGAGGTGACGATCTGCTACGGCATGACCGAGACCTCGCCCGTCTCCGCGCAGACCATGACCGACGACCCGCTCGAGAAGCGCACCGCGACCGTCGGCCGCACCCACCCGCACATCGAGCTCAAGGTGGTCGACGGCGAAGGCCGCATCCTGCCGCGCAACACGCCCGGCGAGCTGTGCACGCGCGGCTACAGCGTGATGCTGGGCTACTGGAACAACCCGGCGGCAACGGAAGAAGCGATCGACGCCGCGCGCTACATGCACACCGGCGACATCGCGACGATGGACGACGACGGCTACGTCAACATCAGCGGGCGCATCAAGGACATGGTGATCCGCGGCGGCGAGAACGTCTACCCGCGCGAGATCGAGGAGTTCCTCTACACCCACCCCGCGATCAAGGACGTCCAAGTGATCGGCGTGCCCGACGAGAAGTTCGGCGAGGAGCTGTGCGCCTGGGTGATCCTGAACGAAGGTGCGCACGGCGACCGACGAGGACGTGCGCGCGTTCTGCCGCGGCAAGATCGCGCACTACAAGATCCCGCGCTACGTGCGCTTCGTCGAGGGCTGGCCGATGACGGTCAGCGGCAAAGTCCAGAAGTACAAGATGCGCGAGGAGACGATCGCCGCGCTCGGGCTGGAGAACGCGGCGAAGATCGTCACGGCCTGAGTCCTCGCTGCGGCGCCGGCGCCGCTCGAGCCGACCCTGTTCTCGCAAAAGCCGCGAGCGCCGCGTGCGCGACGGCATCGCCGGCTTCTTGCACGAAGTGGCCGGCGTCGGGGAGCTCGAACGGCGCCGGCGCACCGCGCACGATCTGGCGCAGATACGCCATCGCCGGCGCGCCGAGCACCGGATCGCGCACCCCCAGCGCCAGGAACGTCGCCCCGTTCCACTCCGTGCTCCACCACGTCCGCGCCCGGCGCGCGGGCTCCGCGCCGGGCATGTCCGGGGCGGTCGGGACCAGCTTGGGGAAGGCCCGCACGCCGGCTTTGTAGCGCGCATCCGGGTACGGGGCGGCGTAGGCGGCGGCTTCGTCGTCGCGCAGCCCGGGCACGCTGCGCTGCATCAGGCGCGCGACGTCGAGATCGGGATGCGCGTTCGAATACGCTTGCCAGGCCAAGAACCCGGGACCGACCGGCACGTCGCCGCCGGCCAGCGTCGTATTCATCGCCAGCAGTCGCACGATGCGGTCCGGCACGTCGAGCGGCAGCGTCAGGCCGAGTAGGCCGCCCCAGTCCTGTACCACCAGGGTGATCGCGCGCAGGTCGAGCCGCTCGATCAGCCGCAGCAGCGTGTCGCGGTGGAACGCAAACGAGTACGTCCCCTCGTCGAGCGGCTTGTCCGAGCGACCGAAGCCGAAGAAATCCGGCGCGACGACGCGCGCGCCGGAGGCGAGGAACACCGGGATCATCTTGCGGTAGAGAAAGCTCCACGTCGGCTGGCCGTGCAGGCACAGGAACGTCTCGGCCGCGCCGCGCGGGCCCTCGTCGACGTACGCCAACCGGAGACCGCCCAAACCGGGCAGATCTTCGGCATAGCGTGTGGCGTACGGGAAATCGGGAACGGCTGCGAACGCCGCGTCGGGCGTTCGCATGGCCTCGATCCTCATGGCAAGAAAACGGTCGCGGTCGCGGTCAGCCGCCGGCGGAGCTCTCCGAGCCTTCCGGCTTGGGCCGGCCGCCGCGGCGCCCCCGGCCGGCGCTCTTGACCTTCGCGGCCACCGCTTCGACGATCGCCGTGCCGGTCTCGACCACGTCGACCGCTTCGCGGACGGCTTCGCCGACCGCCTCGGCGCTCAGCCGCACCCGGCGCGCGCCGCCGGCGGCGCGCTTGGCGACGGCGCGGGTCGCGGTCCCGGCGCCGCGCACGGTCTTTTTCGCGGCTCCGGCCGTCTTCTTCGCCGCTCCGGCGGTCTTGCGGACGGTCTTCTTCACGGCGCCGGCCGCCTTGCGAGCGGTCTTCTTGACCGCTCCCACCGCGCCGGTCTTCTTCGCGGTGCTCTTGCGCGCGGTCGACTTCTTCGCGCCGGTCTTCTTCGCGCCGGCTTTGCGCGTGCCGGTCTTTTTCGCGGTGCTCTTGCGGGTGGTCGTCTTCTTGGAACCGGCCTTGCGTGCCGCCATGATGAACTCCCCTCAGCTCGTGCGGACGAACGTTAGGCAGTACGTTCCCTCGCTTGCCAGCCGCCTAACCTGGGCAGCAGGAGCGAACCGCTTCGAACGAACGCCGCGACGACCGCCTTCCGGTCAGGTCCAGCGGACGAGCAGCGCGCTCTCCACCAGGCCGCCGCCGAAGCCGTACAGCAGCACCAGGTCGCCGGGCTGGATGCGGCCGTCGAACACCGCCGGCGCCAGCGCGAGCGGAATCGACGCCGACGAGGTGTTGCCGTTGTACTCCACGCTGGTCAGCGTCTTGTGCAGCGGGATGCCGGTGCGCTTGCAGATCGACTCGATCATGCGCAGGTTCGCGCTGTGCGGGACGAACCAGTCGATGTCCTCGACGCTCCGGCCCGCGTCTTCGAGCAGGCTCGCGACGCCGCGCGAGACGGTCGTCACCGCCCACTCGTAGACCGCCCGGCCGTTCTGGCGCAGGTAGGGGGTGGTGATCGCGCTGCCGTCGATCTCGCCCCGGATGCCGGGCAGGACCAGCTCCTTGCCGCCCGCGCCGTTGCTGTTGACGCGCCGGGCGAGCGTGCCGCCCTCGCCGCCGTTGGTCGTGCAGAGCGCGGCGCCGGCCCCGTCGCCGAACAGCACGCAGGTGGTGCGGTCGCGGTAGTCCACCACCTTGGTCATGGTCTCCGCGCCCAGCACCAGCACGCTGCGCGCGCGGCCGGCGGTCAGCAGCGAGTCGGCCAGGTCGAGCCCGTAGACGAAGCCCGCGCAGGCTGCGCTGATGTCCAGCGCGCCGACGTCGTGCAGGCCGAGCAGGTGCTGCATGCGCGCCGCGACGCTGGGGAAGACGTGGTCGGGCGTGGTGGTGCAGCCGATGATGTAGTCCACCGTGTCGAGCTGCCCGCCGCGCCGTTCCAGGTCGCGCACGGCGGCCAGGGCCAGGTCGGTGGTGAACTGGTCCTCGCGCGCCATGCGGCGCTCGCGAATCCCGGTGCGCTGCAGAATCCACTCCTCGTTCTGCTCGACCATCGAGCGAGAGGTCGTGGTTGGTGAGGCGCCGCTCGGGGCTGTACGTGCCCATCGCGGCGATCTTGAGCAGCGAGCGCAAACGCGGCTTGAGCGCACGGTGAGGGATCGGCGCGACGTCGCCCAGGTGCACCCCGACACCGCTCCGGGGGCTGACCTCGATCTTCATCATGTCGATCGCCTTTCTGGAATCATGACAGGACGAGCGCACCCGCCGCCGCCGTCATGGACGCGTTGAGCTGCAGGGCCAGATCGTCGACGATCGGCGCGGTCAGCAGGCTGTAGTGGTCGCCGGGCAGGCACACGACGTCGAGCTTCGGACCGACCGCGGCGGCCCAGCCCAGATCGGGCAGGCCGGCGCAGCTCGCCGGCAGCGCTCGGGCGAACGCCGGCCGGCGGCGCTCGGCGCGCCAGAGGACGACGCGTTCGGCGCGGTTCGGCGGCGGGTGGTAGGCGAACGCGGCGGCGAGGTTGCCGCGCGCCAGCCGGTACGCGGCGGCGAAGTCGGCCGAGCGAATCGCCGCCGGCAGGATGCCGGCCCGGCGCGCTTCGGCCTCGATCAGGGTCAAGCGCGCCTTGGCGTCGAGGCCGCGCAGTTCCGCGGCATCGAGCACGGCGGTGCGCCCGCGCAGCGCGGCGATCTCTTCGAGGAAGCCCAGCTCGATCGCCACCTCGTCGGGCGGCTCGCCGCCGGCCACCACGAACGAGTCGATCAGGGCGACCAGCGCGACGGTCTCGCCGCGCGCGCTCAGGCGCTGCGCCATCTCGTACGCGACCAGCCCGCCGAACGACCAGCCGCCCAGCACGTACGGCGTCCCGGCCGCGCGGGGCGCAAGCGCGCCGAGGTAGCGCTCGGCGAGCGCGGCGACGTCGTACGGCCCGGCCGGCGCGGCGGCCATCTCGAACGCGACGACCTGCCGGTCGAGCCGGTTGGCCAGCTCTTCGTACGCCGTCACGCCGCCGCCGACCGGGTGCACGAACACGACCGGCGCGCGCGGGTCGCCGTGGCCGAGCACGACCGCCGGCGTGCTGAGGCGCTGCGCGGGCGCGATCAGCGCGGCGGCGATCTCGGTCACCGTGCGCAGCTCGCGCAGCGCCGCGAGCGAGAGCTCGCGCTCGAACGAGCGCTTGATCTCGGCCACGACCTGCAGCGCGATCAGCGAGTCCAGGCCCAGATCGACCAAGTCGGTGTCCGCGTCGACCGACGCCACGCCGACCGCCTGAGCGACGATGGCGGCGATGCGCTGTTCGACCGTGCCGTCGCGGCGCGGCGGCTTTACGCCGTCCGCGCGCGCCGCGGCGGGCGCGCTCGGGGCGAAGAGCCGGGACGGCGATTCGCTCGCGGGGGCCGGCGTCGCCTCGGCGGCGTCCGGCGAACGGGCGATCCAGTACGAGCCGCCCGCGAACGGATACGTCGGGAGCGGGATCAGCCGTTCCGCGCCGCAGCGCAACGCGGTCCAGTCGACCGCCACGCCGCCGACGTGCAACTGCGCCAGGGTTTGCAAAGCGCCCTCGCGCTCCGCTGCTCCCTCGGCCCCCGCGGCTGCGGCCCAGTAAGCGCGCTGGGCCGCCGCGGCGGCTTCGAGCTGCGCCGCATCGCGCGACTTCTTCTTCACCTTGCCGGTGCTGATGCCGCCGGGCTCGAGGCCGGCCAGGTGCGCGCTCGAGCTGCGCCTCCAATTCGGCGATCGAATCGCACACCAGCGCCAGCCGGTGGGGGTGGTGCGTGCGGCCGGTGGCGAGCGTGTACGCCAGGTCGGCGGGCTCGACCGCAACCGCGCGCAAATGGCGCACGTGCTGCTCGAGCAGCGCGCGCAGGGTCGCCTCGGCACGCGCCGAGTAGACGAACGCGAACGGTCCGGGCACGGCCGCGCTCGCCGGCGCGGGCGCGTCGTCCTGGCGCAGCACGACGTGCGCGTTGGTGCCGCCCATCCCGAACGCGCTCACCCCCGCGTAGCGGCCGCGGCCGCCGGCGGGCCAGTCCATGTGCTCGCGCACCAGGTGCAAGCCGGGACGGTCCGCGCCGATCTCCGGGTTGAGCTCGCCCAGGTCACGCACGGCGGGGATCTCGCCGTGCCGCATGGCCAGCACGACCTTGATGATCGAAGCCAGGCCCGAAGCCGCTTCGGGGTGGCCGAGGTTGCCCTTGAGCGAGCCGACGTAGCACGGCGGCGCTTCGCTGCCGTCGCGTTCGCCGCCGTCGCGCTCGAGCGCGCGCGCCAGGGCGTTGAACTCGATCGCGTCGCCGAACCTGCTGCCGACGCCGTGCGCTTCGACGTAACCGACGTCGCCGGGCTCGACCCCGGCGTTGCGCAGCGCCGCCCGGATCACCGCTTCTTGCGCGGGGCCGTTGACCGAGATCAGGCCGTTGCCCGCCCCGTTCTGGTTGACCGCGGTGCCGCAGAGCTGAGCCAGCACCGGGTTGCGCGCCGCGCGCGCGTCCGACAGCCGGCGCAGCACCAGCGCGCCGCAGAACTCGCCCCGCACGTACCCGCTGGCCCGCTCGTCGAACGGGCGGCAGTGCCCGTCGACCGACATCAGGCCGGCCCGCGAGAACGAGATGTTGACCTCGGGCGAGAGCACCAGGTTCACGCCGCCCACGATCGCCAGATCGATCTCGCCCGAGCGCAGCGCTTGCACGGCTAGGTTCGCGGCGACCAGCGAGGACGCGCAGGCCGCGTCGATCGCCATGCTCGGCCCGCGCAGGTCGAGCCAGTACGAGATGCGGTTGGCGGCGATGCACTGCGTCGTGCCGATCGCCATATATGGATCGATGCCGGGCCGGTTGCCGGCCATCAGCCGGTTGTAATCGTAGTTGCTGACCCCGACGTAGACGCCGGCCGCCGTGCCTTTGAGGCTCGCGGGCGCGATGCCGGCGACTTCGAGCGCCTCGGCGGCGACCTCCAGCAGCAGCCGGTGCTGCGGGTCGATCGCCGGCGCCTCGCGCTGCGTGATCCCGAAGTACTCGGGATCGAACTCGTCGACCGCCTCGATGAACGAACCCCAGCGCACGCCCGGCGCGGACGGCACGCCGGCCAGCATCCGCTCCAGGGCGGGCGCGTCCCAGCGCCAGGCGGGGACCTCGCGCACGACGTCCGCGCCGTCGCGCAGCAAGCCCCAGAACGCGTCGGGCGTCGACGCCTGGGGAGCGCGCAGCGCCATGCCGGCGATGGCGATGGGTTCGTTCATGAGCACACCTCGACTCGTCGATCGGGCCTAGGTCAGTTGCGCGCGGTCGAGGCGCCGCAGCGTGATCCGGTAGAGCAGGAACGCGCCCAGCTCGAACGAGTACGAGAACGTGCGCAGGTAGCGCTCGTACCGCTTGACGACTTCCTCGCCGACCATCGCGACCGCTTCGGCGCGGTTGGCGCGCAGGTTGTCGAACCACTCGCGCATGCTGCGCGCGTACATCTGGTTGTGGTTGTGGACGAGCTCGATCTGAAAGATGCCTTCCGAGGCCAGCGCGATGTCCGCCAGGCGCGGCAGATCGGACTCGGGGAAGATCTCCTCGGCGATGAAGAGGTCGCTGTGCTTGCGGTCGCGCGGCATGTCGCCGTAGGCCATCGTCTGCAGCGAGATCTTGCCGCCCGGCTTGAGGAAGCGGTGGCAGGTCCGGAAGAAGTTCCGGTAGCCTTCGATCTTCTCCGCGGGCGTCTGCTCGAGGTCGGCGAAGTGCTCGAACGCGCCGACCGACACGATCGCATCGTACGGGGCGGCGGGCTGGTGCTCTTGCCACGGCTCGAGCCGCACTTCGACTTCGGGACGGGCGGTGGCGCGGACGTAGTCGGCCTGCTCCTGGCTGAGCGTCAGCCCGACCGCTTCGCGCACGCCGTGCGCGCTGACCATGCGGTTGAGCAGCGCGCCCCAGCCGCAGCCGATGTCGAGCACGCGCTCCTTGCCCGCCGCGGCCGACTCGCGGATGTGGTAGTCGAGCTTGCGCACCTGGGCGGTCTCGAGGTCGTCGCCCTCTTCGTAGAGCGCGCAGGAGTAGAGCAGGCGCGGGTCCAGCCACAGCCGGTAGAACGCGTTGCCGACGTCGTAGTGGTGCTGGATCGCCTCGGCCGACGCGCCGGCGGTGATCGCCTCGGCGCCGTTCATCACGAGCCGCCCGCGGCGAGGTGCGCCGCCATCGCGTCGATCGAGGTGTAGTTGTACGGCAGCGTGGGCGAGAGGCGGCGGCCGAGGTGGTCTTCCAGGTCGCCGGTCAGGGCGATGGCGACCGCCGAGTCCAGCCCGTAGCGGTCGAACGTCACCTCGGTGTCGATGTCGTCGGCGGGCGTGTTCGTCTTCTTCGCGATGTAGGCGACCAGCCAGTCGCGGATGGCGTCTTCGGTCTGGGGCTGCGCGATCGTCGCCTTCGAATCGGACATGCTAGGTCTCCTCGTAGAAGTGTGCGGTGGTGTTCGCGCGCTTTTTGGCGGCGATGACGTCCCCGGAGGGGACTTTGACGTCCCAGGCGAGCCGCGCGGCGCGCAGCCCCTTGATCATCCACGCGCCGGGGTCGACTTGGCCGGGCTCGAAGCCGGCCACGGCGGAACCGGGAAACGCGTGGTGGTTGTTGTGCCAGCCCTGGCCCAGCGTCGGGAGCACGAGCCACAGGTTGTTGCGGCTCTGGTCGAAGCGGTCGGGAAACGCGCGCCGGCCCCACAGGTGCGCGACGGAGTTGAGCCCCCACACGAACTGGTTGCTCCAGAACACGCGCGCCAGACCGCCCCACAGGAAGCCGCTGACCAGGCCGAACCAGGAGTGGCTGATGAGCGCGTCCGCGACGGCGGGAATCACCATGCCCAGCACCAGCCACTGGAAGTAGCTCATGTGCAGCTTGAAGATCACCGGCTCGCGGTAGAGGTCGCTGACGTACAGCGCCCAGCCCGGCGGGCGGGTGCTGGCGCCGTTGAAGAGCCAGCCGTGGTGGCTGAACACGAAGCCGCTCCAGGTCTTCTGCTTGGACTGGAGATACGGCGAGTGGGGGTCGCCGTCGCGCTCGGTGCGGTCGTGGTGGCGGCGGTGCGTCGCGACCCACCAGATCACCGGGCCTTGGAAGGCCATCGAGCCGAGCACGATCAGCAGCGCCTGCACCGGCGTGGTCGTCTTGTACGAGCGGTGCGCGAACAGGCGGTGGTAGCCGATCTCGATCCCGGCCATGGTCAGCACGTACATGACCGCGAAACAGCCGAGGTCGACGAGCGTGACCGGGTGGCCGAACAGCGGCAGCGAGAGCGCCGCCAGAAAGCCGGCGAACGGCAGCAGCACGACCACCCAGGCCAGTTTCGCGTCGAGCTCGGCGACCGCCGCGAGCTGCTGTTCCGCCGCCGCCGCGGCGGCCAGCCGCTGCCGGCCGTGCGCGATGCGCTCTTCCGAGGTTCCCACCTCGAGTGGGGCCAGTTTCGCCATATACCTTCTCCCGCTTCAGGTCGTGCGTCAGGTCGATGAGGTCGAGTCGTCGTGTGTGGTCAGGTCGTCAGCTGCATCGAAGGCGCGCGCCAGACGTCGATCAGCTTGGTTCGACCGGCTTCGGGCGCCGGGGCGTTCCCCAGCAGCTGCGCGCGCAGCAGCGCCGCCGTCGCGCCGCGGCGCACTTTTCCGCTCGAGGTCTTCAGGATGCCGCCCGGCCGCAGCAGGGCGACGGCGAAGACCGAGATCGCGTGCTCGCGCGCGACCGCCTCGCGGATCGCGGCGACGGTCTCGGCCACGTCGAGCGTGCCGATCGCGGCGCGCGGAACTTCTTGCGCGATCGCGAGCTGCTCTTCGCCGTCGACGTCGATACCGAACGCCGCCGCCGGTGCGCCGCGCAGCGCGATGTGCGCCGCTTCGGCGCTGGCCTCGAGGTCCTGCGGGTAGTAGTTGCGCCCGCGCAGGATGATCATGTCCTTGGCCCGCCCGGTGACGTACAGCTCGCCGCCGTCGAGGAAGCCCAGGTCGCCGGTGCGCAGGTAGGTCGCGTTCGAGCCGGCGATCCGCGCGCCGAACGTGTCCTCGGTCGAGCGGGGCTGGTTCCAGTAGCCTTTGGCGACGATCGGGCCGGAGACGTAGACCTCGCCGATGGTGCCGTCCGGCACGGCGACGCCGCGCTCGGGGTCGACGATCGTCACCGCGCTCGTGCCGCCGGCGTCGCCGCTGCTGGCCAGCGTGCGCGCCTGCGGCGACGACGGATCGGTCTCGACCGCGCGGTGCGCGGCCAGCTCGTCCGCGTCGACGACCTTGGTGCTGAACAGCCGGCCCTTGGTGCCGCCGCTGACCATCAGCGTCGCTTCGGCCAGGCCGTAGCACGGGTAGAAGCTCTCGCGCTTGAACCCGCAGCCGCGGAAGGCTTCGTAGAAGCGCTGGGCCGTCTCGGCCCGCACCGGCTCCGCGCCGTTGAAGGCCAGATCCCAGGTGCTCAAGTCGAGCTCGGCCTTCTGCGCGTCGGTGACCCGCGTCGCGCACAGCTCGTAAGCGAAGTTGGGCGCGCCGCTGGTCGTCGCGCGCAGGCGGCTGATCGCGCGCAGCCAGCGCACCGGCCGCTGCAGGAACATCACCGGCGCCATCAGCGTGACCGGAAAACCGCAGTAGATCGGGTTGAGGATGCCGCCGATCAGGCCCATGTCGTGATACGGGGGCAGCCAGATCACCGCGTGGCTGGCGTGCGAGTGGCCGAACTTGTGCTTGATGAACTCGGAGTCCGCATAGAGGTTGGCGTGCGACACTTGCACGCCGCGCGGCGCCGCCGTCGAGCCCGAGGTGTACTGGAGGAAGGCGATCTCGTCGGGCGCGATGGCCGGCTCGCGCCAGGCGTCGACGTGCGCGCCGTTCGCGAGCAGCGTGTCGGTCGCGACGATGCGCACGCCCTCGAGCAGCGGCCCGAGGATCTCGTCGCCGCGCGACACGTCGAGCGTCGCGGCGAGCGTCAGCACCGCGGCCGGCAGCGCGTCCAGGCACATCGCGATGATGCGCTCCGCCTTCTGGTTCGCGCGCGGCGGGTACGCCGGCACCGCGATCACCCCGGCGTACAAGCAGCCGAAGAAGCCTGCGACGTACTCCAGCCCCGGCGGGTAGAGCAGCAGCGCGCGGTCACCGGGCCGGGTGAAGCGCCGCAGCTCGAGCGCGATCGCCCGGGCCCGCGCATCGAGCTCGCGATAGCTGAACGACTCTTGCGCGTCCTCGCCGTCGGTGAGGAAACGCACGGCGCACTGGTCGGGCAGTTGCTCTGCCCAGTGACGCACCACACGGCCAAAAGAGCCGAATGGATGAGAAGAAACCATCTCCACAACACCCCGGCGATCAGGAGAGCCAGCATACGGAGCGTCGATAACGACGTTCCGCTGGCGTATGTTCGATTTCGGTTAAGCCTGAGCGATACCTTCGCGCCTCGGACACTTTGGCGTCCAGCGTTCGCGAACGATCGCAGGCTATTTGTCCATACAGTATGGGGACGGTCTTACCGAGCGCTTACGCGCCCCTTACCGGGCCCTTACACGGGTCTTGCGACCGGCGCCGACGGCCTTGCTTGGGCCGGCTGGAGCAGCGAGCTGCGGGCAGGCCCGCGCAGGAGTCCCGTCGCCGGGCGCGCGAGTACCCTCGGTTCTCACTTCCCTGGGGGATCTCCAATGGCGAAAATCACGACCGCGCGGGGCGCGGCGCAGCTCGACCGGGCGGGCTTGAGCGACGAGCAGCTCGTCACGATGCTGCGCATCATGCTGCTCCAGCGCCAGCTCGACAACCGCGGCTTCCAGCTCAACCGGCAGGGCAAGATCCCCTTCGCGATGGGTTCGGAAGGCCACGAAGCGGTGCAAGCGGGCGCGGCGCTGGCGTTCAAGCGCGGCTCGGACGTGCTGGCTCCGTACTACCGCGACCTGGGCCTGGTGCTGGGCGTCGGGATGACGCCGTTCGAGATCCTCTCGTCGATGTTCGCGCGCGCGACCGACCGGTCGCTGGGGCGCCAGTTCCCCAACCACTACACCAACCGCGACCTGGGCGTGCTGTCGATCTCCTCGATCATCGCGGCCCAGTGCACGCACGCGGTCGGCGTGGCCGCGGCGTTCAAGTACCGCGGCGAGAGCGGGCGGGCGGTGCTCTGCACCAGCGGCGAGGGCGCCACCTCGCAAGGCGAGTGGCACGAGGCGATCAACTTCGCCGCCGTCCACGAGCTGCCGGTGGTGTTCCTGGTCGAGAACAACGAGTGGGCCATCTCGACCCCGCAGAGCATGCAGATGAACGTCGCCAACGTGTCCGACAAAGCGCCCGGGTACGGCATCGCGCACAAGCTGTGCGACGGCTTCAGCCCGGTCGACAGCTACAAAGCGATGAACGAGGCGCTCGAGCGGGCCCGCAGCGGCGGCGGCCCGACCCTGGTGGAGGCGAAGTGCTACCGCTTCCTCTCGCACTCGACCGACGACGACGACCGCACCTACCGCAACCGCGAGGACATCGAGGAGCGGCGCAAGCTCGATCCCGTCCCGCGCTTCGAGCAGGTCCTCATCGAGAACGGCGTGATCGACGAGGCGCGCGCCAAGGCGCTGCGCGCCGAAGTGCTGCGCGAGGCCAACGAGGCGACCGACAGCGCCGAGGCCCAGCCGTATCCGGCCCCGGAATCCATTTACACCAACGTTGTCGCGGGCGACTACCGCCCCTGGCAGGAGTGATACCGATGTCGACCACCGTGCCGGCGCAAGAACAGACCGGCTCGACCGTGATGAACAACGTCGAGGCCGTGCGCGCGACGCTGCACGACGCGCTGGTGCGCGACGAGCGCGTCCTGATCATGGGCGAGGACGTCGGCGCGCGCGGCAACGTCTTCCTCATCACCAAGGGCTTCCTCGAGGAGTTCGGCCCGCAGCGCGTCGTCGACACCCCGCTGGCCGAGGCCTCGATCGTCGGGGTGGCGATCGGGATGGCGATGGAAGGGCTGCGCCCGATCGCCGAGATCCAGTTCGCCGACTTCATCTACCCGGCGTTCAACCAGATCGTGGGCGAGGCGGCCAAGACCCGCTACCGCTCCAACGGCGACTACACGTGCCCGCTGGTGATCCGCACGCCCTACGGCGGCGGCGTGCGCGGCGCGCTCTCGCACTCGGTCTCGATCGAGGCGCTGTTCTACCACGTGCCCGGGCCTGACGATCCTCGCGCCCTCGACCCCGGCCGACATCAAGGGCCTGCTGACCGCGGCCATCGAGTGCCCCGATCCCGTGCTCTTCCTCGAGCACAAGAAGACGTACCGCAGCGTCAAGGGCGAGGTGCCCAACGGCTACTACTCGATCCCGATCGGCAAGGCCGACGTCAAGAAGACCGGCACCGACGTCAGCGTCGTGTCGTACGGCTACAACCTGCACCAGGCGCTCGACGCGGCGGGCCGGCTCGAGGCCGAGGGCATCTCGGTCGAGGTGATCGACCTGCGCTCGATCCGCCCGATGGACAAGGGCACGATCCTGACCAGCGTGCGCAAGACGCGCAAGCTGATGATCATCCACGAGGACAACAAGTTCGGCGGCATCGGCGCGGAGATCAGCGCGATGGTCGCCGAGGAGGCGCTGTTCGACCTCGACGCGCCGATCCGCCGCCTGTGCGGGCCCGACGTCCCGGCGATGGGCTACGCGCTCCCGCTCGAGGAAGAGTTCCTCGTCTCGACCGACGAGATGGTCGACGCGATGCGCTCGCTGGCGAAGTTCTGATGCCGACCACCATCACGATGCCGCAGCTCGGCGAGACGGTCACCGAAGGCACCGTCGCGCAGTGGCTCAAGAAACCCGGCGACAGCGTCGAGAAGTACGAAGCGTTCGTCGAGGTCTCGACCGACAAGGTCAACGCCGAGGTTCCCTCGCCGGTCACCGGGGTGATCCGCGAGCTGCTGATCGCCGAAGGCGAGACCGTGCCGATCGGGGCCTCGATCGCGATCATCGACGAGGTCGGCGCGGCGACCCAGACCGCACCTGAGATCCCCGCCCCGCACGGGAGCAGCTCGCCCGCCGAACAGGTCGCCGAAGCCAACCACATGGCCTCGGACGAACCGGTCCCGGGCGGCAACGTCGGCCTGTCGTCGACCTCGTTCACCGCCCCGCCCTCCAAGAACGGCCAGGGCGCCAACGGGAACGGCAGCGCGCCCAACTACAGCGCCGGGCCGGGCGGGCTGCGCGTCTCGCCGGCGGTCCGCCGGCTGGCGCGCGAGCACAGCATCGACCTGAGCGGCGTGCGCGGCTCGGGCGACAACGGGCGCATCACCGCCAACGACATCATGGCCGCCGCGAAGGCCGGCCCCAGCGCCGGCGTCGCGGCGACGATCACCGCCGACAACGCGGAGTACGTCGCCCCGCGCCCGCAGCCGCAAGCCGCGGCCGCACCGCCGCCCGCCGCCCCCCGGCTCCCGCCGCGGCTCCGGCCGCCGCGGCGCCCAGGCCGCCGGGCAGCGCCCGGCCGACCTACGCCAACGCGCAGCCGGGCGAGCTGATCCCGCTCACCCAAGCGCGCAAGATCATCGCCCAGCGGATGGTCGAGTCCAAGCACACCGCCCCGCATGCCTGGACCGTGGTCGAAGTCGACGTCACCAGCGTCTGGAAGTGGCGCACGCGCGAGAAGGACGGCTTCGAGAAGGCCTACGGGGTCAAGCTGACCCTGCTGCCCTTCTTCATCCGGGCCGCGGTCGAAGCGCTGGCCGCGTTCCCGCTCATGAACGCCTCGTTCACCGACGAGGGCATCCAGCTCCACCGCGACGTCAACATCGGCATCGCGATCGCGGCCGGCGGCAGCCTCGTCGTGCCGGTGATCCGCCACGCCGACCAGCTCTCGATCAAGGGCCTCGCCATGGCGGCGGGCGAGCTGATCGACAAGGCCCGGCGCGGCAAGCTGGGCGCGGACGACCTGGCCGGCGGCACCTTCACCGTCAACAACACCGGCGCGAACGGCTCGATCCTCTCAGCGCCGATCCTGGTGCCGGGCCAGACCGGCATCGTGACGATGGAAGCGGCCGTGAAGCGGCCGGTCGTGCTCGCCGACGACGCGATCGCGGTGCGCTCGATGATGAACGTCTGCATGTCGCTCGACCACCGCGTGGTCGACGGCGCGGTCGCGAGCGGCTTCCTGTTCGACCTCAAGAAGCGCCTCGAGGCGATGGGACCATCCGGCTCCCTCTGACGGGTCTCGCGTGGCGAGGAGCGATGCTCCTCGCCGCGCTCGTTCTCTGCGGCGCGCCGGTGCGCGCGGCGCTGGACGACGAGCCGGGCGGGCTGATTCGCTCCAGCTCGACGCTGACTCACGTGCGGGCGCTCTACGAGCGCGCGCACCCGCACGACCCCAACCGCAGCGTCACCGTGATGGAGAGCTGGCGGCTGGTCCAAGACGGTACCAACGGCACCTTCCGGGTGAACCGGATCGGCCGCGACGAGCGCACGATCACCCAGCTCGGCCCGCTCGCGTACGAGCGCGGCGTGCTGCACGGCGCGCACTGGGAGCAGAACCGCAACGGGATCGTGTTCACCTATCCGGGCGTGCACGAGCAGCACGACGCGATCGACGACCGCGCGCTGCGCGATCCGGCCGACGACCGCGACGTGCGGCTGATCGGCGAGTCGGTTCCGCTCAACGCCTACGTGGTCGAGGTCAACCCGGCCGGCGGCCGGCACGCCTGGTACTTCGTCGACAAGCGCACCGGGTACGTCGTGCGCCGCGAGCGGATCGAGCGCCGCCGCCGCTACGTCACCAGCTACGACGACTTCCACCTGGTCGAGGGCCTGCCCGAAGCCTCGCGCGTGCGCCAGACCGATTCGCTGGGCAACGAGCGCGAGCAGACCTTGATCACCCGCGCGTTCGACGTGACGCCGGACGCGCGCGACGTCGAGATGCCGCCCAGCCGCAAGCTGCTCGACTTTCCCGACAAGCCCACCCCGGTCAAGCTGCCGGTGCGCTTCGTCAACGGCCTGGCGGTGGTGCGGGTCGCGATCGGGCGCAGCACGTACGACTTCTTGCTCGACTCGGGCGCGGCGGGGATCGTCGTCGACCCGGCGGTCGTCGAGCAGCAGAACCTCGAGCGCTACGGCAACCGGGTCGGCGCCACCCTGGGCGCGTTTCCCGAGTCGAGCACCATCGTGCCGCAGATCGGCGTCGGCACGCTCAAGATGCGCAACGTCGTGGCGCGCGTCGTCGCGGTCCCCTTCCACCCCGACGACCGCACTCGCATCGCGGGCTTGCTCGGCTTCGACTTCTTCGCCGACGCGGTGGTGCACGTCGACATGGAGCGCAACCTCGTCGAAGCGCTCGCGCCCGAGCGCTTCCGCGCCCCGCTGGACACCACCGCGATCGGCTTGAGCCTGGACGACAAGACGGCCGCGGTCCACGCCCGCACCGGCAGCGCGGTGGCGCGCGTCGTGCTCGACACCGGCGCGAACCGGACCCTGTTCGAGACCGCGTTCGCGGACAAGGCCGACTTCTCGCCCGAGCGCGTGGCCAGCATCCAGCACTTCCGCGGCATGGGCGGCTTCGCCAGCGCCGAGACGACCCGCATTCCGTCGCTCGAGCTGGGCAACGTCTTCACCCGCGACGCGACGGTCGACGTCTCCAACGCCGACTTCGGCAGCGAGGACGTCGACGGCGTGATCGGCAGCGACCTGCTGCGCGCGTACGACCTGTGGTTCGACTACCGCACGAACGCGGTGTACTTACGGCGCACGCAGCCGGCGCCTCCGACGCCTGCACCCAAGCACGGGCGCCGATAGCACGAGCGCGCCGTCGGTTCAGCGCCTGCGGTTTCAGGCTTCAGCGGCGGCGCGTGCGCTGGTCGCCGTCGCGGGCGCGCAGCAGCACGCCGGTGATGAACGGCGTCTTGCCCTCGGTGTACGCGTCGCGGTCGGCACGGTAGCGCTCGGCCAGCTCGCGCTTGAGCGCACCGTATTCCGCGGCCAGCTCGGGGTCGGCGCGCAGCTCGTCGCGCAGGATGAGGTGCGCGCTCAGCGCGGCGCTCCCGGCCGGACAGACGAACAGGTGGTGGCGCGCCAGATCGTCGCCCGCCGGCGCGCGGAACGCCTCGCGCCCGAGGATGCCGAGGTCGCCCAGGTGCTGGTAGCCCAGCGTTCCCAGCCGTTCCACGATTTCCGCGAGAGCTTGCTCGGGGCGCACGACGACGTCGACGTCGACGATCGGCTTCGCAGCGAGCCCGGCGACCGCCGTGCTGCCGACGTGCTCGATCCCGACCGCCAGCTCGCCCAGCACCGGTGCGATGCGTTCGCAGACGCGCGCGAACGTCGCCGGCCAGCCGGGATCGTACGGCACGACGACGACCGGCTCGGCCCGTTCCGCGGGCGAGATCGGATCGCCGTGCGAGCTGCTCACCGCAAGCCTAGGATCGTCGCCAGGTTGGCGCGCTCGTCGAGCACCGGCTCCAGGGCGCCGCTCGCGCTGGTCAGGAGCGTCGTCACGCCCGGGCCGTGGCCGGAGATGAAGGACGAGCCGTGCGCGACCACGCCGATCGTCACCGCGCCGGTGCGGAAGATGCGGCCGAACGAGTTGTCGGCGTCGGCGATGGCCACGATGTCGCCCAGGCGCAGGCCGTCCAGGCCGAACTCGCGCACGGTCGGCGGGTCGAAGCACTGGATGTCGTAATCGCCCCGCACCACCGTCTGGCGGCCCAGGCCCGACCCCATCACCCGGGCCGGCACGAGCTTCGCGACCGGAACCGTGAACGCCGGAGTGTCACCCTGGCCCGGATCGCCGTCGGGGCCCGGTTTCCGCACGAGGCCGAGCTTTTCGAACAGGTCGGGATCGCAGTTGAAGACCTTCACGTCGCCCGCGTCGTCGAGGGCGAGGCCGACGCCGACGGCGCGCACCGCGATGCCGTCACCGAGGTTCATCTTCTCCAGCACGTCGGGCGGGAAGTCGACGATGACGTGCTCGACCCCGCCGTGCTTGCCGGTGACGACGCCGCGCGCGCCCTTGGCCTCGCCGCTGGTCACCGTGGCGCGGTTGCCGATGCAGGCGAAGACGTTGAGGCCGGTGTTGGTCTTCTCGTCGGGGTGCTTGGCGCTGACCCCGGGCTCGACGTGGTCGGCCTCGTAGAAGAACGCCGAGTCACCCACCCGCACGTTGAGGGTGATCCCGCCGACCGACGGCACGACCCGCGCCACCCCGTCGTGGCCGACGTCGTAGAGCGCCGAGGCGACCAGGGGCGGCGCGGCTTGGCCGTTGACGATCTGCGCGACGAGGCGGTCCCGGTTGGTGGTCACGGCGAAGACCCTGGGCCGTGGTCATCAAGAAGTCCTTCACCTTCGAGGCCGCCCACGTGCTGCCGCACCACCCCGGCAAGTGCGGGCGGCTGCACGGGCATTCGTACCGCCTGGAGGTCGCGCTCGCCGGCCCGCTCCAGACGGCCGGCCCCGCGGCCGGGATGGTCGAGGATTTCGAGGTCGTCTCCCGGGTGGTCAAGGCAGCGGTCGTCAGCGAGCTGGACCACCGCTCGCTCAACGAGATCGTCGCCAACCCGACCGCGGAGCTGATCCTGGCCTGGATCTGGTCGCGCCTGGCGCCCGAGCTGCCCACATTAAACGAGCTCGTCCTGTGGGAGACTCCGACCGCCTGCGCCGTTATGAGAAAGGACGATCCGTTGGCCCAGCCCGGGTAAGGTCGAGGGGATCGCCAGCCAATCGCAAGGAGTTCCACCGCATGTTCCGCAGACTCGCCCCCCTCGCCGCCGCAGCGGCGCTCGCCCTCACCCCGCTCGCCGCCTCGGCCGCGGTGGGGCCCGGCACCGACCTGATCGGCAGCATGGACCAGAGCCTCAGCTCCAACAACGCTCAGGTCGGGCAGCGCTTCACCATGCACAACGTCCACTCGCAGGACAACAACATCCACGACGCCATCATCTACGGCCACGTCGCCTCGGTGACGCCGGCCAGCCAAGGCCGCGCGGGCGGCATCCAGCTCGCCTTCGACAAGCTCCACACGCCCTCGGGCAGCTCGTACGCGCTCGACGGCCGCGCGGTCGGCGTGCAGCAGAACACCAAGAACAACACCCTCAACGAAGCGGGCGGCGCGGTGGCCGGCATGATCATCGGCAACATCATCGGCAAGAAGCTCGGCACCAACGTCGGCGGCCTGGCCGGCGCGGCCGGCGGCTTCCTGTACGCCAAGAACGCCAAGCAGCAGGTCACGATCCCGCAGAACGCCGTCGTGACGGTGCAGGTGCTCACCGCGCGCCGCCAGGCCTACGGCAAGTAGCCGCTACAGCAAGGGGACGATTGCTTCAGCTCGCCGAGATCTTCTACAGCGTGCAGGGCGAGGGGACGTGGACCGGCACCCCGGCCGTGTTCGTCCGCCTCGCCGGCTGTAACCTCAGCTGCTCGTTCTGCGACACCGACTACGCGCTGCGCTTCCTGGCCTCGGTCGAGGAGGTCGTGGCGCGGGTGCGGGCCGCGGGCGGCGGCTGCCCGATGGTCATCCTGACCGGCGGCGAGCCGCTCGCGCAAGCCGAGACGCCGGCCCTGATCGACGCGCTGCGCGCCGACGGCCGGCGCGTCCACATCGAGTCCAACGGGACCGTGCCGGCGGAGCTGCCGGCCGACGTCTGGCTGACGGTCTCGCCCAAGGAGCGACTCGCGCCCGCGATGGCCCGGCGCGCGAACGAGGCCAAGCTGATCGTCGACGGGCGCGTGCCGACGGAATGGCTGGCCGGCTTCCCGCCCGGGACGCCGCTGTTCTTGCAGCCGGAGGGCAACAAACCGTCGAACGTGACGCTGGCGGTCGAGGCCGCGCTGCGCGACCCGCGGCGCTTGCGGCTCTCGCTGCAAACCCACAAGTTCATCGGCGTGAGGTAACGTGACGCTCTTCGACGACTACGCGGCCTACCACCGCGACCCGCGCAACCGGCTCTGCCACGAGATCGGCATCCCGCTGATCGTGCTCTCGGCCGAGGCGATGCTGCGTCACGTCGCCGTCGGGCCGACGAATATGGCCCAGCTCGCCACCCTGCTGGTGATGTGCTACTACATCCGGATCGCCGGCCGCGCCGCGCTGCCGGCGCTCGTCGGGCTGGTGGTGCTCGAGCTGGCCGCGCTGTTCGTCCCCTTGCCGTACGCCGTGGGGCTGTTCGTGATCGGCTGGGTCCTGCAGTTCGTGGGCCACGCGTACGAGGGGCAGAAGCCCGCGTTCCTGACCAACCTCTCGCACCTGCTCATCGGACCGCTCTGGATCGCCCACGTCGCGGTGCAGCGGCGCCCGTCCTGAACCCGGTCCTGGTCGTCTGCGCGGTCGCGCAGGAGCTGGCGGGTTTGCGCTCGCGCGAAGGCGTGCACGTCGTGGCGGTCGGGGTCGGCCCGGTCGAAGCGGCGCACGGCACCGCCCGCGCGCTCGCCGCGCGCCGCTACGGGGCGGTGATCAACGCCGGCATCGCGGGCGGCTTTCGCGACCGCTGCACGGTCGGCGACGCGGTGGTCGTCGCGCGCGAGGACTACGCCGACCTGGGCCTGGAGGACGGCACGGCGTTCCCGCTGCCCGAGGGCGCGGCGCTGGCGCGCACCGCCGAGGCGCACGGCAGCCTGCTGCAGCCGTTCCTGGACGGCTTGATCCCGGTCATCGTCGGGCGCGGCGTGACCTCGGCGACGGTGACCAGCAGCGCCGCGCGCGCGCTGCTGCTCGCCCAGCGCTACCGGCCCGACGTCGAGTCGATGGAGGGCTTCGCCGTGCTGCGCGCGGCCGAGCAGGCCGGCGTGCCGGCGATCGAGATCCGCGGCGTGTCGAACCTGGTCGGCGACCGCGCGTCCAACGAATGGGATTTCGCCGCCGGCGCGCGCGCCGCGGTCGAAACGACCGCTGCCCTGCTCGACGTTCTGCTGACGGAGCCATGACCTACTCGCTCGCGTACTCGCCCTGCCCCAACGACACGTACATCTTCGCCGCGCTCACCAACGGGCTGCTGCCGGACGCGCCCGCGGTGCAGGTGGTCCTCGACGACGTCGAGGCGCTCAACCTGGCCGCGCGCGAGGGCCGCTACGAGCTCACCAAGGTCAGCTACGGCGCGATCCCTTACCTGACGGAGCGCTACCGCATCCTGCGCGCGGGCGGCGCGCTGGGGCGCGGCTGCGGCCCGCTGGTGATCGCCAAACCGCGTGCGGACGGCAGCGCGCCCACGCTGGCGGACTTCGGCGCCGATGCGGTGTTCGCGATACCGGGCCGCTTCACGACCGCGTTCGCGCTGCTGCGGCTGGCGCTGGGACGCGAGCCCAAGACGGTGCAGCTGCGCTTCGACCGCATCGTCGACGCGGTGAAGAACGGCGAAGCCGACGCGGGGCTGATCATCCACGAGTCGCGCTTCACGTACCAGCAGTCGGGCCTCGCGCAGGCGGTCGACCTGGGCGACTGGTGGGAGCGCGAGACGGGCAACGCGATTCCGCTCGGCGCGATCCTGGTCCGCCGCGACGTGCCCGACGAACGGGCGCGCGCGCTCGACGACGCGATCCGGGCCAGCCTGCGCTTCGCGCGCGAGCGCGAGCCGGAGATCATCGACTACGTGCGCGCGCACGCCTTCGAGATGGACGACGGCGTGATGCGCGCGCACATCGCGCTCTACGTCAACGAGTACAGCGAGGACGTCGGCCCGGTCGGGCGCGCGTCGGTCGAGGACTTCTTCGCGCGCGCCGCGCGCGCGGGGCTCATTCCACCGCAAGCCAAGCCGGAGTTCGTGTGATCGACCGCCGCTCGTTCCTCGCCGCCGGCACCGCCGCCGCGGCCGCATCGGCCCTGCCGCGCGCCGCGTGCGCGCAGGCGAAGCCGCCGCGCGTGACGCTGGGCGACGACGCGTTCGTGCGCGACGTGTGGCGCGACTTGCGCGGCCGCACGATCGGCATCGTCACGAATGCGAGCGGGGTGCTCTCCAACGGCACGCCGCTGATCGACGCGGTGCACGCCAACCCGCAGATTTCGGTCAAGGCGCTGTTCGGCCCCGAGCACGGCATCCGCGGCACCGTCGGCGCCGGCGAGACCGTCGGCTCGTCGAGCGACGAGCGAACGGGCCTGCCGGTCTACAGCCTGTACGGCAAGACGCGCCACCCCAGCGCCGAGATGCTCGCCGGGATCGACGTGCTCGTGTTCGACATCCAGGACGTCGGCGCGCGGCCGTACACCTACGTCTCGACGATGGCGTACGTGATGGAGTCCGCCGCGCAGTACGGCAAGGAAGTCTGGGTGCTCGACCGGCCCAACCCGATCGGCGGCCTGGCCGTCGACGGGCCGGTGCTCGACCCCAAGTTCAAGTCGTTCATCGGCCTCTACCCGATTCCCGAGCGCCACGGCCTGACCGTCGGCGAGCTGGCGCGGCTCATCAACGACAATTTCCACGTCGGCTGCAAGCTGCGCGTGGTCCCGATGCGCGGCTGGTCGCGCGAGATGCTGTGGAACGAGACCGGCCTGAGCTGGGTCCCGACCTCGCCCAACATGCCCTACGCGCTCACCACGCTGGTGTATCTGGCGACCGGTCTGGTGGACGAGGCGGGCGTGAACAACGGCATCGGCACCGACCGCCCGTTCGAGTACGCCGGCGGCTACGGGTTCGACCCGGTCGGCTACGCCGCCACGCTCAACGCGCGCGGCGTTCCCGGCGTCCACTTCGAGCCGCAGACGTGGGTTCCGCGCAAAGGCTTCTGGGCCGGCAAGACGCTGGGCGGGGTGTACCTCGACCTGACCGACCCGCACGCGTTTCCCAGCGTTCGCACCGCGGTCGAGCTGCTCGCCGCGGCGCGCGCGCACGGCAAGCTGCACGTCGCGCACGAAGCGATCATGGACCGCGACTGGGGCACCGACACGGTTCGTCTGGCGCTCTTGGCAGGCGAGTCGCCCGACGCGATCGTCGCGGCCTGGAAACCAGGCCTGGCCGCGTTCGCGAAATTGCGCGCGAAGTATCTGCTGTACTGACGCACGTAAAATTGTATCCAACGCCTTGCGTGCGGCAACGCATCGCGTAACGCGTTTCATACCTGCTGAATCCTGCCGTGTCCCATCCGGCACACGCGAGCGCGTGCCGCGATGATCGCGCTCACATCGTCACGACGCGCTGCGCCGCGCACGTACGACGTTTGTAACGATTGCTTGACACCTATACGGGATGGCTGATACTGTGGGCGGGTGGGTGTCAGTGAAAACGAGCGCCGTGCTCGTTGATGTACGATGCAATGGCCGCCTGCGCGCTTCGTGCGCGCACGCGTGGTGACCGGCTGATCGCATAGCCGTTTCCCGACCGATCGTATCGAAGCACGTCGAAGTGCGAGATCGATCGAGCCGTGTCGTTTCCCCCGTATCACGAACGCATCTCCGAACCGGGCCGGCATTCGCCTCGCTCGTTCGGACACGCGCCGCGTGCGGCGCGGTTCAGAAAACCGCACACGTCCCCGTGTACCGATCATCGACTGCCGTTTGAGGAAGAGCGAGCCATGGAACCCTGCCGCGTGTTCACCGCCGCCGAACGCGACGAGCTGTACGGCGTACTGAACGCCGTCGGCGAAAACCCGTACCGTGACTACCCGTCCTTCGCCCGGTCCGTCGCGGACCTGGCCGAGCACGGCCGCGTGCCGGCGTTCTTCGCCGACGCGTGCGCGCGGATTCGGCGCGACCGCGAGTCCGGCTCGACCGAAGCGCACGTGCTGCGCAACTGTCCGCTCGATGCGGAGATCCCGCTGCTCGACCACGACGACCCGCTCAACGACAAGTACGCCAAGAAGCGGACGTTCGTGGGCGAGGCGCTGCTGGCGCTGTTCGCGCGGCTCGTCGCGACGCCGCTGCTCGCCTACGGGACGCGCTCCAACGGCGATTTCTTCACCGACGTCATCGCGCACAACAAGTACAGCGGCCAGCTGACCGGGTTCAGCGACGGCGAGCTGACCTTCCACAACGACCGCACCGCGCACCCCGTGCGGGCCGACTTCATCACGCTGCTGGGAATGCGCTGCCCCGAGGGCGAGCTCACCTACACCAGCTTCATCGACGGGCGCGACCTGCTCACGCTGCTCAGCGACCAGGATCAGGCCGTGCTGCGCGGGCCGCACTTCGTCACCGCGTTCGACGTGTTCTCGCGCGACCGCAACAGCAGCCTGACCACCTCCGAGGTTCACCCGATCCTCGAGAACCACCACAGCTTCCGCTACCTCGACACCCACACCACCGTCGCGTCGGACGGCCCGCCGCACGCCAAAGATGCGCTGCTCGCGCTCAAGAACGCGATCGTGCGGGCGACCAAGACGCGCCACCGCATCCTGCCCGGCGACCTGCTGACCTTCGTCAACCAAGACGGTCTGCACAACCGCGAGAAGATCGAGATCAACGACCCGCAGCGCGCCCGCTCGCGCTGGCTGCTCAAGACGTACGCCTTCCGCAACCAGGCGGCCGCGAACCGGCACGCCGGCAAGTGGCTCGACGGCGTCGCGGGCCGAGTCGGCGACTGACCCACCCGCACGCCCGCACGCCCGCAAGGAGTTCACGCCGATGTCCGTAGATTCGCTGGTCGAGCATCTCCCGCGTCTGTTTTCCGGCCTGCCCGGCTCGTCGTTCGGCGAGCGGGAGCTGCGCTTCGAGCCGCTGCGCAGCGAAGGGCGCGTCAACGCCGAGATCCACCGCCTGTACACCACCGAGCAGACCGGCGAGAACGGTCCCGCCGCGGCGCTCGTGCGC
The DNA here is from genome assembly GCA_963784655.1 of Vulcanimicrobiota bacterium. Classification (GTDB taxonomy): domain Bacteria; phylum Vulcanimicrobiota; class Vulcanimicrobiia; order Vulcanimicrobiales; family Vulcanimicrobiaceae; genus Vulcanimicrobium. The sequence continues at coordinate 251,695 of CAWASO010000014.1, read as the reverse complement.
TATTTGCCCGGGGCCGCGGCGACGCCGCACCGCCACCCCGGGTACGAGCTGATCTACGTGCTCAGCGGCGAGCTCGAGACCGACGAAGGCACGTTCCCCGCCAACAGCCTGCTGGTGCTGCCGCCCGACAGCGTGCACGGCCCGCGCAGCAAGCACGGCTGCCTCGCGCTGGCGGTGTGGGAACAACCCGTGCAGCCGCTGAGCAGCGCGGCGGAGTGATCGTGTCGGAGGCCGTCATCAGCGATTCGCACATCGCCGCGCACCCGCGCTTCGGACCCAACCACCGCTGGTCGATCCTGGGCATCGGCGTGGCCGCGCAGGCAAGCTTCTCGGCGGCGTTCGCCGGCATTCCGGTCACCGGCATCACCATGCGCGCCGACTACCACCTCACCAACTACACGCTGGGGCTGGCGCTGGGCTGCATCTACCTGGGCATCGCGCTGTCCGAGATCCTGTGGGGTCTGTGGACCGACAAGTGGGGCGAGCGGCGCGTGCTGCTGGTCGGGCTGCTGTCCACCGGCGCGATGCTCGCGCTGATGGCGCTGGCGGTCGTGCCGAGCGGCCTGGGCGTGCCGCCGGTCGCGCTGCTCGCGGCCTCGCTGCTGCTGGTCGGCGCGCTGGGCGGAAGCGTGAACGGCTCGTCGGGGCGCGCGGTGATGGCGTGGTTTCGCGAAGGCCAGCGCGGTTTCGCGATGAGCGTGCGCCAGACCGCGATCCCGATCGGCGGCGCGGTCGGTGCGGCGCTGCTGCCCTGGCTGGCGGCGAGCTACGGTTTTCGCGCGGTGTTCGGCGTGCTGGCGGTGTTCTGTTTCGTCACCGCCGCCGCGACCTGGCGCTGGCTGCACGGGCCCGACGAGCTGCCGCCGGCGAGCACGAATGCCGCGGCCGCGGCGCTCGAAGAGCGCTCGCCGCTGCGCCGCTGGGACGTCTGGCGGCTGGCGCTGGCGAGCGGACTGCTCACCGTGCCGCAGATCGGCGTCCTCACCTTCACCGCGGTCTACCTGCACGACGCCAAGCACGCCGGCACGCTGGCGGTCGTGCTGACCTTGCTGCTGGTGCAGTTCGGCGGCGCCGCGCTGCGCATCTGGAGCGGCCGCTACACCGACAAGCACGGCAACCGGCGCGGCGTGGTCGCGGCGATCGGCGCGTTCGCCGGCGTCGCGATGGCCGGCGCCGCGATCTTGACCAACGCTCCCACGGCGCTGTGCGCCGGCGCGCTCGCGGTCGGCGGGATGCTCGCCAGCGCGTGGCACGGCGTGGCGTACACCGAGATCGCGGCGATGGCGGGCGCGCGCCGCGCCGGCACCGCGCTGGGCTTGGAGAACACGACCGCTTTTTCCGCCGCGTTCGTCACGCCGCTGCTGATCCCGGTGGTTCTCGCCGCCTCGTCGTGGGGCGTCGTGTGGGCCGTTCGCCGCGGCGGCCTCGTTCTTAGCCGTCCCGCTCGTCCCGCGCAAACCGCGCGCCGCCTGAAGTTCTCCTCCAACCAAATCGCTTCCGATAAAAGGGTGTAATCCGATGCAACAGCAAGGCGCGGCGCGCCGGATCTCGATCTTCGACACGACGCTTCGTGACGGCGAACAAGCTCCCGGCAACGCCATGACCCCCGCGCAGAAGCTCAGCCTGGCGCTGCGCATCGAGGCGCTCGGCGTCGACTGCATCGAGGCCGGTTTCCCGGCCTCGTCGCCGAGCGAGTTCGAGGCCACCCGGCTGATCGCCGAGCACCTCACCACGGCCCGCTTCATCACGTTCTGCCGCTCCGCGCGCAAGGACGTCGACACCGCGGTCGCGGCCGGCGGCATCGCGAACAACGAAGTGCAGCTGATGGCGACCGGGAGCGACCTGCACCTGGAGTACAAGCGCGGCATCACCCGCAAGCAGGGCATCGACGAAGTCGTCGACACGCTGCGCTACACGCGCTCGCTGGGCATCGCGCAGACCACGCTCGCGATCGAGGACGCCAGCCGGGCCGACCACGACTACCTGCGCGCGATCGTCGAGAGCGGCATCGAGGCCGGCGCGACCCGGGTCGTCATCGCCGACACCACCGGCTGCACGACGCCCGACCAGTACGGCGAGCTGATCGGCAAGGTCTGCTCGTGGACGCCCGCGGCGGTGCCGATCGTGACCCATTGCCACGACGACTTCGGCCTGTCGCTGGCCAACGCCGTGGCCGGCCTGCAGGCCGGCGCGGACGGCGTCCAAGTGACGCTGGGCGGCATCGGCGAGCGCGCCGGCAACACGCCGCTCGAAGAGCTCGCCGCGCTGCTGGCGTACAAGCGCGAGCACTTCGGTTTCTACACCGACATCGACACGACCAAGATGTACGACGCCTACACCGCGCTGCGCGACGTGATCGGGCTGGACGAGCCGCGCAACAAGGCGATCTTCGGCACCTACGCCTTCGGCACGGCGGCCGGCATCCACCAGCAAGGCATCCTCGCCAACCCGGCGACCTACGAGTACGTCGAGCCGGCGAGGTTCGGGCGCGACCGCATGCTGCTGGTCAGCCGCCACTCCGGCCGCGCGGTGCTGCGCTACGTGCTCGACCAGATCGGCGTCTCGGTCGGCGAGGCGGAGCTGGCCGAGCTGTACCGCGTCCACATCGCCGAGCGCAGCGGGAGCGACTGCGAGGACCTCACCTCGCTCCAGCGCCGGCTGACGCGCGGAACTGACCGGCCCCGGCAGCGGGCGCACCGGCGAGCGGCAGGAGCGGCATGCGAGTTCGCGTCTGATCGCGCGGCCGCGCCGCACCGCGATCGCGGTGATCGGCAGCGGCCCGCGCGGGCTCTCCATCGTCGAGCGCATGGGCGCGCGGCTGGCCGCCGAGCCGCCGCCGCCGGCCGGTCGAGATCTACCTGATCGACGCGGTCGAGGTCGCCTGCGGCCGGGTCTGGCGCACCGACCAGCCCGACTGGTTCCTGATGAACACCGTCTGCGGCGAGGTCTCGGCGTTCTCCGGGCATCTCCGACGGCGGCCCGGCGCGCGCCGGCGCGGGCCCGTCGCTGGTGCAGTACTGGGCCTCGGTCGATCCCGAACTGCCCCGGGCCCAACGGCTACGCGCCGCGCGCGCTGCACGGCCGCTACATGCACTTCGTGCTCGAAGCCGTCGAGCGCAGCTTGCCGCCCAATGCGACGCTGCACCGCGTGCGCGCCACGGTCGAGACGCTCGAGCGCACGCCGGTGACGGCTACGCGCTGGCGCTGGCGAACGGCACGCGCCTGCAGGCGGACCGGGTCATCCTGGTCACCGGGCACTCGCGCCAGGAACAGGCCGGCGAGCTCGCGGCGCTGGCCGGCTTCGCCGCGGCGCGCCCGCACCTGCGCTACATCGACGGCGACTCCGCCGCCGACATGCCGCTCGACGCGATCCCGGCCGGCTCCGCCGTCGGCATCCTGGGCCTGGGCCTCTCGTTCTACGACGTGATGGCCGCGCTCACGCTCGGCCGCGGCGGCACGTTCGCGGAAAAAGCCGGCGGCGGGCTGGTCTACCAGCCCAGCGGCCGCGAGCCTCGGCTCGTCGCCGGCTCGCGCAGCGGCATGCCGCTGCCGGCGCGCGGGCGCAACCAGAAGGAACCGCTCTACGCCTACAAGCCGCTGATGTTCACCCCCGACCGGGTGCGCCGGAACCGCCCCGGCCGGATCGATTTCAAGGCCGACGCGGTGCCGTGGCTGCTGGCCGAGGTCAACCTGGTCTACTACGCCACCGAACTGCGCCACCGCCGTGGCGCCGACGTGGCGGCGGAGTTCACCGCCGCGGTCGCGGCGGCCGCGGAGAGCGGCGTGCCGGACGTTACCGCGATCGCCGCGCGGTTCGGCGTCGACCTGCCGCGCGTGGATCTGGACCGGATCGCGCGCCCGTTCACCGGCCTATCGTTCGCCGACCCGGCCGCGTTCGAGCGCGCCCTGATCGCCGAGCTGCGGCGCGACCTCGAGCATGCCGAACAGGGCAACGTCGACTCGCCGCTCAAGGCCGCGCTCGACGTGCTGCGCGACACGCGCTGGGTGATCCGCAACCTGGTCGACTTCTCGGGCCTGACGCCCGAGTCGCACGAGCGCGACTTCATCGGCTGGTACAACCCGCGCAGCGCGTTCCTGGCCGCCGGGCCGCCGCGCATCCGGCTGTGGCAGACGCTGGCGCTGATCGAGGCGGGCGTGCTGCGGGTCGCCGGCCCGAACGCGCGCTTCGCCGGCGACGAGCGGCTCGACCGCTTCGTCGTCTGGTCGCCGCAGGTCGCCGGCTCCGAGGTCCCGGTCGAGACCGTGATCGACGCGCGCATTCCCTCGCCCGACGTGCTGCGCGAAGCGGCGCCGCTGACCCGCAAGCTGTACGACGCCGGGGTCTGGACGGGCTACGTCAACCGCCACGGCGAGGCCGAGTTCCACACCGGCGGGGTCGCGGTGACGCCCGCGCCGTACCACCCGGTCGGCCGCGACGGTGCGCCCGACACCGGGCTCTACGTGCTCGGCATCCCGACCGAGCACACCCGCTGGTTCATGCAGGGCGGCAGCAGCCGGCCCGGGCGCTGGACCGATTTCGTGCACGACGCCGACGCGATCGCGGGCCACGCGCTCGCCGCCGCCGACATCGTCATCGACGAAGAGCTCGAGATCGTGGAACCGCGGCGCGAAGCGCTCGCCGTGGGCGGCGCATGACGCAACGACACGCACCCGGCGTCCGGCGCTGCTGGTGCTGGACCTGATCAACGACATCGTGCACCCCGACGGCACGTACGCCGAAGTCTGCCTCGCGCAGGTGACGCAGCGCGGGGTGATCGAGCGCACCGCGAGCGCGATCGCCCGCGCGCGCGCCGCCGGCATCCCGGTGGTCTACGTGGTGGTCGGGTTCTCGCCCGGCTACCCCGACTGGCCGGCCGGCTCGCCGGTGTTCGCCGAGTCGCGCCACAAGCAAGGACTGATCCTGGGCACCTGGGGCACGCAGGTGCACGACGCGCTCGCGCCCGCGCCCGGCGAGCCCATCGTCGAGAAGCGCCGGGTCGACCCGTTCCACGGCACGCAGCTCGACCTGCTGCTGCGCAACCTCAACGTGAACACGCTGCTGCTCACCGGGGTCGTGACCGAGCTGGTCATCCTCGGCACGGCGCGCGCCGGCCACGACCGCGACTACCGCATCGAGGTGCTCGAAGACGCGACCGCGACCGCGAACGCCGCGCTGCACGAAGCGGCCCTGACCATCATCGCCCGCACCGCCGCCATGTCGACCGTCGACCAGGCACTCCCGGAGGCTCGCCCGTGAAGAACCGCGTTGCAACCCGATTCGCGGGCGTCGAGCGCTCGGCGACCGTCGCCTTGATCGACAAGGTGCAGACCATGCGCGCGCAGGGCGTGCCGGTGCTCGACTTCGGCGGCGGCGACCCCGACTTCGCGACCGCCCCGCACATCGCGGGCGCCGCCGCGGCCGCGCTCGCCGAAGGCTTCACCCACTACACCTCCAGCCGCGGCATCGCGCCGCTGGTGGCGGCGATCGCCGAGAAGCTGCGCCGCGACAACGGCATCAGCGCCGACCCGGCCGGCGACATCATCGTCACGCCCTCGGCCAAGCACGCCCTGTTCGCGACGATGATGACGATCCTCGACCCGGGCGACGAGCTGATCGTGCCGACCCCGAGCTGGGTCAGCTACCAGTCGATGGCGCAGCTGGCCGGCGGCCGGGCGGTGGCGGCCGAGCTGGATCCCGCGGACGGCTTTCGCATCACGCGCGAGCTGCTCGAGCGCCACGCCGGCGCGCGCACGAAGGCGCTCCTGATCAACAGCCCGTGCAATCCCACCGGCCGCGCGCTCAGCGGCGACGAAGCCGCCGCCGTCGCGGCGTTCGCGCGCGAGCGCGACCTGTTCGTCATCGCCGACGAGATCTACGAGAAGATCCTGTTCGACGGCGCGCGCCACGTCAGCCTGGCCACGCTGCCGGGCATGGCCGAGCGCACCTTCACCGTGAACGGCTTCTCGAAGGCCTACGCCATGACGGGCTGGCGCTTGGGCTACGTCACCGGCCCGACCGACGTCATGCGGCAGATGCTCAAGGTGCAGGAGCACACCGTGTCGTGCGCCGGCTCGTTCGTGCAGCGCGGCGGCGTCGCGGCGCTGACCGGCGACCAGCGGGTCGTGGCCGACATGGTGGCCGAGTACGCCGCGCGCCGCCGGCTGATCGTCGACGGGCTCGACGCGCTGCCGGGCATCGCCTGCGCCGCCCCGGACGGCGCGTTCTACGTCTTCCCCGACGTGCGCGGGACCGGGCTTCGACCGCTCGGCCGAGTTCGCCGCGTGGCTGCTCGACGAGGCCGGCGTGGCGGTGACGCCGGGCTCGGCCTTCGGGCCGGGCGGCGAGGGCCACGTCCGGCTCTCCTTCGCGACCTCGCGCGAGACCATCGCCGCGGCGCTCGAACGCATGGCGGCGGCGCTGGCGAAGCGGCCGCCGGCCGTCCTCGCCAACGCGTAACGCGGGCACCGAGACGGACGGAGAACGGGAAACGACGATGGGCTCGACCTTGGCGCAAAAGACGTGGGACGCGCACGTCGTCCGGCGCATGAGCGGGGGCGACGACCTGCTCTACGTCGACCTGCAGCTGCTGCACGAGGTGAACACGCCGCAGGCGTTCGACGACCTGCGCGCGGCCGGCCGCGCCGTGCGCCGGCCCGAGCTCAACGTCGGCACCGAGGACCACAACACGCCCACGGTGGCGCTCGACAAGCTCATCCGGGACCCGGCCGGGCGGCGGCAGTGCGCGCTGATGCGCGCCAACTGCGAGCAGTTCGGCATCCCGCTGCACCGCCTGGGCGATCCCGGCCAGGGCATCGTGCACGTGATCGGACCGGAGCTGGGGCTGGTGCGGCCCGGCATGACGATCGTGTGCTGCGACTCGCACACCACGACGCTAGGCGCGTTCGGCGCGATCGCGTTCGGCATCGGCACCGCGCAGGTCGAGCACGTGCTCGCCACCCAGACCCTCACCATGCGGCGCCTCGCGGACATGGCGGTCACCGTGACCGGCCGCCTGCCCGAGGGCGTGACGGCCAAGGACCTCGTCTTGGCCTTCATCGCCAAGGTCGGCACGGCCGGGGGTCAGGGCCACATCATCGAGTACCGCGGCGAGGCGATCGCTGCGCTCTCGATGGAAGCGCGCATGACGCTGTGCAACATGTCGGTTGAGGCGGGCTCGAAAGCGGGCCTGGTCGCGCCCGACGAGACGACCTTCGCGTACCTCAAGACGCGCCCCGGGATGCCGCAGGGCGCGGCTTGGGACGCCGAGGTGGCGTACTGGAAGACGCTGCGCAGCGACGACGACGCCGTCTTCGGCAAGCACGTCACGCTCGACGCGAGCGCGCTCAGCCCGTACGTGTCGTGGGGGACCAACCCCGGCCAGAGCCTGCCGCTCGACGGCCGCGTGCCCGCGCCGGCCGACTTCGCCGACCCGCAGGAACGCGCCGCGACCGAGCGCGCGCTGCGCTACATGGACCTGCGCCCCGGCACCGCGCTGCGCGACGTCGCGATCGACACGGTGTTCCTGGGCTCGTGCACCAACAGCCGGATCGAGGATCTGCGCGCCGCCGCCAAGGTGCTCGACGGCCGCCGCGTCGCCGCCGGCCTGGACATGATCGTCGTGCCGGGTTCGATGGCGGTGCGCGCGCAGGCGGTCGCCGAGGGCCTCGACCGCATCTTCGCCGCCGCCGGCGCCGACTTCCGCGCCGCGGCGGGCTGCTCGATGTGCGCCGCGCTCAACGAGGACCGGCTGCGCCCCGGCCGCCGTGCCGCGTCGACCAACAACCGCAACTTCGAGGGCCGCCAGGGCAAGGGCTCGCGGACCCACATCGTCTCGCCGCCGGTCGCCGCCGCGACCGCGGTCGCGGGCCGGCTCGCCGCGCCCGCGGACCTCTGAGGAGCGCGCCGTGCAGCCGTTCACCGTCCACACCGGCACCGCGCTGCCGCTCCGCCGCACCGACGTCGACACCGACCAGATCATCCCGACCCGCTTCGTGCCCTACTTCAGCCGCACGGGCTACACCAACGCGCTGTTCGCCGACTGGCGCGACGACCCGGCGTTCGTGCTCAACCTGCCTCAGTACGGCGGCGCGACGATCTTAGTCGCCGGGAACGACTTCGGCACCGGCTCGTCGCGCGAGTCCGCGGTCTGGGCGCTGCAGGCGGCCGGCTTCCGGGTCGTGCTCGCCCCGCGCTTCGGCGACATCTTCCGCGGCAGCTCGCTGATGAAGGGCCTGCTCACCGTCGTCGTGCCCGAGCCCGTCGTCGAGCGGCTCTGGGAGCTGATCGAGAACGATCCCGCGCTCGCGATCACCGTCGACCTCGAGCGGCGCGAAGTGCGCGGCGCGGACATCGTGCAGCCCTTCGCGCTCGACGACGACGTCCGCGAACGCCTGCTGACGGGCCGCGACCCGATCGCCGTCACGCTGCAGTACGAAGCGGACATCGCCGCCTACGAGCTCACGCGCCGCCCGGCATTGCCGACGACGCGTTAGCTTCGCAGCCGTCTCTTTCACGCCGGCACTCTGGCCCGGGATCGCGTCTCGCTTGCGAGCGCGGCCGCAAAGACCACCCGCCGGTGCCGCACGTTGCGAACGCGAACCGGATGACTCGTGGATCGTTCGTTGGTGCACTGCTGACCCGCTACTCGCCGCGCGAGTGCGCGCGGTCGCGCAACTGTTTGATCTGCCAGACATGGACGAAGCGCTGCACTTCCTCGGCCGTCCGCTCGTCGAGGTCGACGAACTGCACGCCGTGCATGAGCTTGCGGCGGTGCACGTTGAGAAACGCGATCGTGGTCTTGCCGCGCACCGTCATCGGGCGGAACGGCTCGGGCGGGACCATGAGCTTCTTCTTCACCTTGCCGCGCGGGGTCGTCTGCTCGATCTCTTTTTCCACCAGCACGCCGGCGATCAGATCGTTGGGCAAGGTGAAGCGGACCTCGACCACGCCGTCGTCGGGGAGATCCTCGTCGCCGACCAGGCGCAGGCCGCCGATGGAGAGATCGTTGGCGAGCGCCCTGCGCTCGCCGGCGCGGCCCGCGAGCGCGTAGACGACGGGAAACTCGAACGAGGCCCGGTACGCCTGCCGCTTCTGATCGCTCGCGGAGGCCGGGTCGCGCGGCCTGACGGTACGCTTCGGCTTGCGCTTCTTGCCGAACAGCTTCTTGGTGAAGAAGAACACCGCCAGGCCGGTTTCCAGGAAGTCGGCGCTCGCCCTCCGTAGGGCCGCGGCACGCGCGTTCGGGCGGTTGCCGAGCGGGTACACCCGGGGAATGGCGGATCGGACGGCCACCTCTGTCGATGGGATCTAGGCTTCCCAGCCTGTTCGCGGTGCCCGACGCGCTCTGGCGCGACGTGCGGCGCACGCTGGCCGTCGTCTTCCGCCGCCCGACCCGGCTGCGCCGCTTCCTGGCGCTGGGCCCGGCCGGCTGGCTGGCCACGGCGCGCTTCGTCGGGGCGGTGATCCCGCGCGCCGGGCGCGAGCTGGCGATCATCCGCACCCGCGCGGCCGCGATCCCCGACCCGGCCCTGCGCGAACAGGCGCTGGCCTCGATCGACGGCAAGGCCTACCACGTGCAGGGCGGCTGCATCCTGGCGACCTTCCTGCCCGCCGCGGCGGCGCACCGCTACATCCGCATCGTGGCCGGCGTCGAGACCATCTACGACTACCTCGACAACCTCTGCGACCGCCTGCCGGGCGTGACGCAGCAAGCGTTCGCGACCCTGCACGAGTCGCTGCTCGACGCCTTGGACGACCGCCGCACGCCGGGCGACTACTACCGCGACGGCCCGCTCGGCGACGACGGCGGCTACCTGCGCTCGCTCGTCGACGACGCGCGGGCGGGACTGCGCGAGCTGCCGCACTACCACGCCGTGCGCGAGCAGCTCGGCGAGGTGGCGCGCTTCTACGCCGAGCTGCAGGTGCTCAAGCACGGTCCGGCCGGCGTGCGCGAGCTGGCCTGCGACGCGTGGTACGCGCGCAACCGCGAGCGCTTTCCCGACTTGGCCTGGTGGGAGTTCGCCGCCGCGTGCGGCTCGTCGCTGCCGGTGTTCGCGCTCGTCGAGCTGGCCTCGCGCGAGCGGCTCGACCCGGCCGAGATCGACGCGACCACGCGGGCGTACTTCCCCGGCGTCTCCGCGATCCACATCCTGCTCGACTACTTCATCGATCAAGCCGAAGACCGCGAGCACGGCGAGCTCAATTTCGTCGCCTGCTACGGCTCGAGCGCCGAAGCCGTGACGCGCTTGCGGCGGCTGGTGCGCTCCACGCTCGGGCGCGTGCGCGGCTTGGCCGGTTCGACCCGCCACCGTTTTCTCGTGCAAGCGATGTGCGTGTTCTACCTGACCCATCCCAAAGTATTCGAGCAGCAGCTCGACGCGGAGAGCGCGGCACTTCTCAACGCGCTGAACTGACGCCGCGGTCGGCGCTTTTCGGAGCATAGTAGCGTTCGAGTTCATCTGACGACAGCATCATAGTTCGTCGGACCATGCGCCTTACAGTCACCGTACCGCGGACCAGCGCGGAAAGGTTTTCCTTGGCTACTTAGCCGAAACGTTACATGGCTTTATAGCCGACGTCCGTTCGATTCGTGGTGGGGAATCGAACATTACCGGCGTCTCTGGATTGAATCCAATCTATCCTCGGTTTGCTTTCGGCGGCAGATGAGGTAGGCGTCCTGGCGTTCATCGCCGGCGCGCGTAACGTAGCGTACACAAGGTCCGCCGGCATCGCAGATGTTCGCAGATCGGACCTCGTCGCGGAGATATACAATCAATGAGTGACTCGCGTGCCATTCGTTTCTCCGAGGTCGCGCACACCGGTGCGCTCTTCGCGGATCACCTGCGAAACCGGCGGGATCAGATTCATGCCGCGCTGAGCTCCTATGCGAGCATGCCCGCGGTGGACGACGAGATCGCCCGAGCCACCTATCTGTTGACCAACCTGGAGGAGAACCGCGAGTACTTCGGGCCGGCGGTCGAGGACGTAGCGTCGTTCTTACCTCGTAACCAGCTGCTGTATGCGACCATCTACATGGGCGTGGTTCCGGCGCTGTTGGCGAATCGCTGCCGCGTCCGGCCGCCCGAGTCGGCCCACGCCGCCTACCAGCGCCTGCGCGAGGCAGTGGATTTCACGCGCTTCTTCCCCAACCTCGAGCTGTTTCTGGGCGACCGGCGGGAGTTCGTCGCCGCCAACGTTCCGACCGCCGACGTCGTGATGTTCACCGGCACCCACGCGAACGGCGAAGCGGTCCGCAAACAAGTCAAGAAGAACGGGCTCTTCTTGTTCAGCGGCGCCGGGCACAACCCGGTCATCGTCCGCCGCGATGCCGACATCGTCCGCGCGGCCGAATCGATCATCCACCTCTGCTATCACAACCAAGGCCAGGACTGCTCGGCGCCCAACGCCATCCTGGTCGACCGGGCGGTCTATCCCGCGCTCTTCAGCGAGCTGCAAGCGCGCACGCTGGCGGTCGAAGCGGCGATGCGCCTGGGCCGTCATGCCGACAACATGATCGCGCCCAACACGGATCGTGCGCACCTGGCGACGACCGCGGAGACGTTCCTCAAACTGCAGTCGTACCTGATCCACGGCGGGGTGATCGATACGAAGTCCCAGATCATCACGCCGACCATTTTCCGCAAGCCTTTGAAATACGGCCCGCAGCTGGTGGAGTTCTTCGCTCCCGTCGTCATGCTGCAGGAGTACGACGCCGAGGACGAGCTGCACACGTACTTCAACCACCCGCGCTACCGGCCCAACGCCATGTACCTCACCGTGTTCGGCGAGCGTTCGCAGATCGAAGAGCTCGGCGAGCTCGACGTGCACCCGCCCGAAACCGTCCTCCACAACCGGGACCTGCACGAGGAGGAGAAAGGAACCCGCCCCTACGGCGGTTACGGGTCGGAGGCCTCGTTCATCGGCTACGCGGGAAGCAAGAAGCCCAGTCCGATCCTGCCGCAACGCGAGATCCACCGGTATCTGAGCGCGCCGCGGAGAGGCGACGAATCCCGCACCGGGCGAAAACCCAGAGCGCGCAGCGCGCGCGACGCCCGCATCGAGAAGCGCAGAAAGCTTATCGACTTGGGGCTGACCGCCTATACGCCTCGCTTCACGCCCACCACGCGTTGCCGCGACCTCTCGGACCGGTATGCGAACTTGGCCGACGGCGAGTGCACGACCGACCGCGCCATCGTAGCCGGACGCGTAGCGGCCTACCGCAACGGCGGCATGTTCCTCGAGCTGCGCGACAGCTCGGGAAAAATTCAGATTCTCTGCCATGAGAGCGAGCTGCGGATACCCGATCTGGGAGTTCTCAAGCTCATCGACGTCGGCGACTTGCTCGCGGTGGACGGCTCCGTGCGCAAAACGCAGCGCGGCGAGCTGACCTTGGCGGCGCGCACGTTTTCCGTTCTGGCCAAAGACCTTCTGCCGCCCGGCGATGCGGACGAGCCGGCGGACGAGCGCGACCCGGCCGAGCGGCGCGGCAAGCTGCTCGCCCGTTCCGAAACGTTCGCGGCGGTCCGGGCGCTGATGAACTCCCGCGGTTTTCGAGACGTCGAGACGTGGGCCCCGGAATCGCGCTGGAGCGCCCTTTCCACCAGCACCATGCAACCCGGCTCCGCCGCCGTACCGCGCTTCAGCGCGCTCGTGGCGGACGGTTCGCTCGACCGGGCTTACGAGATCGGCGGAATCGCGTGCGACCGCGAGGCGAACCCCGGGCAGTCGCTCGTGGTGGACGCGCTCCAGCCGTTCGTCGACTGGCACGGCATGATGGCGCTAACCGAACGGCTGATCGCGTCCGTGGCCGAACGCCTGGCGGAAACAGGTTTCGCGCCCGAGGAGCAGATCGAGCTTTCGGCGCCGTTCGCGACGGTGTCGCTGCTCGCGGCGATCGAACGCGATACCGGCCTGGACTTCGCGCGCATGAAGACCGACCAGGAGGCTCGCCGGGAGGCGGCCCGGCTGGGCTGCGAGATTCGCGGCACGGAGACCTGGGGCCAGTGCGCCGCCGCCGTCTTCGTCAGCCGGATCGCTCCCGCGCTCAGCGCGCCGGTGCACGTGACGCACCTCCCGGCGGACGTTTCGCACGCGGCTGTCGCCGACCGGCACGATGCGCGCTTGACGGAGTCCTTCGCCACGTACGTCAACGGGCGCTTGATCTCCACCGGCGCCACGCTCCTCAACGACCCGTTCGAGTACGGCGAACGCAAGGCAGCCGATCTCCGGCGCGCCGGCGGCGTGCGCAACCCGGAGGAAGAGCGCGGTGACGACTTCGCCGCGGTCTTGCAGCGGGGCATGCCGCCGGCGGCTTTCATGCGCACGGCGATCGGCCGGCTCGTCCTGCAATTCGGCAATGCCGCCGCCCGGCGGCGTGAGTCCCGCGCCGTGGTAAGCCATGTCTGAGAGCGGGGCCGCCGGTACCGCGACGGTCGCAGCTCGCGACGGCGATAGCCTGCTGGGCCTCGCGATCGAAGCCTACCTCTTCGGATACCCGTCGGTGGAGATGTTTCGCACCATGCACCAGCTCGCGGCTTCGCGAGCTGCCGGCGCGGACGGTTACGCGTTCAACGCCTTCGTTCACGAGCGGCGGCGGGCGACGGCCGCCGACGAGTGGCTGTCCGCCCCGAACAGCGAGATGCTCTACTCGAACGCCTGGCTCGACCTCAGCTCCGGCCCGGTGCTGCTGCACGTCCCCGACATGGGCGAGCGGTTTTACGTGCTGCAGCTGCTGGACTTCTTCGCCACGGCCTTCGCTCACGTCGGGACGCGCACGTCCGGGAACCGTGCCAAGACGGTGGCCGTGGTCGGTCCGGGCTGGTCGGGCCGTCTACCCGACGACGTCGCCGTCGTCCGGTCGCCGACCGACTTCGGCTGGATCTTCGGCCGCATCAGCATCGCGGGAGATCACGAGCTCGCCACCGTCAACGGACTGCAGGACCGGCTCGCCCTCACGCCCGCCGCCGCCCGCGGCGAGGCGCTTCGGGGAGAGACGGGCTGGCCTCGCTACCGCAGCGGCGGCAAGCTGGATTTCTTCGCCAACCTGGATCGGGTCTTGCGCCGCAACCCGCCTCAGCCGGAGGAAGCGGAGCTGATCGCGCGCCTGCCCCGGCTGGGCATCCTCGCGGACGAGCCCTTCGAGCCGGCTGCGCTCGATGTCGAGCTGAGCACGACGCTCGAACGCGCCATCGAGCGAGCGGACGCGCTCATCGCCGAGCGCGAGTCGAAGTTCGAGCAGTTCTGCCCGGGCTGGATTTGGGAAGGGCCCTCGGCCGGCAGGTTCGGCCGCGATCACCTGTCCCGGGCCGCCTCGGCGAAAGCGGGCTTGGGCATCCTCGCGCCCGAGGAGGCGATCTATCCCTTTGCGTACGTGGACGACGCGGGCGAAGCGCTCGCCGGTAGCCGCCGCTACCGCCTGGCGTTCGCGCCCCACCAACTGCCGCAAGGAGCGTACTCCTGGTCGGTGACGGTCTACAGCCTGCCCGATTACCACCTGGTCGGAAACCCGATCGACCGCTACAGCCTGGGCAGCGCCGCCGAGTTGACGACCGGGCCCGATGGTGTGGTGCAACTGGCCTTGCAGGCCGATCGGCCCGCGGACGCGGCGCTCAACTGGCTGCCGACACCGGGCGGCGGAAACTTCGTCGTGGCGCTGCGCGTCTTCGGCCCCGGCGAGTCCCTCTTACGGGGCGAGCACCAACTGCCGCCCGTCACCCGCGTGGCTGGTCGATGACGAGAACGCCGACGTACCGGGTGGTCGAGGGAATCGGTCGCACGCTGCACGGGTGCGGTTTGGTCTCGGTGAGCCTGGACCCGGAGGAACTGTGCGGCGTGGCCCAGCGCCGGGCCGGCCTGACCGATTTCGGAGGCGACGAATTTCGTGCGCCCCTCGCGATGCTCGTCGGTTCCCTGGAGCGAGAAGCGCGGCTGACCTTCGTCGGCCGCGTGCTGGTGCGCGAAATCCTCATCCAGAAGCTGATCAACCGGCTGCTGCTCGCGGATTCGATCCGCCGCCATCCCGAGATCCTCGACGTCGAGATTCGCGAGCCCATCATCATCACGGGCCTCCCGCGAACCGGCACGACCCTGCTCCACCGTATCCTGGCCCAGGACGAGGCGCTTCGCCACCTGCAGATGTGGGAGGTCTGGAAACCGGCGCCTCCGCCCGATCCGAGCAGCCACGCGACCGACCCGCGCCGCGCCGGCCGGGCCTACAACAACTCCGACGCTCCGGGCCTGGCGGGCGTCGTGTGCACGCTGGAGGACCGGTTGATCGGCGCCGAGACGATCCGCAAGCGCCAAGCGGCGCACTTCGTCGGCATGTCCGAACCCGAAGAGTGCCAGCTGCTCTTCATGAACTCGTTCACCAGCCAAGAATTCGTGCTCTTCTTCGCCGATGCCGTACCGTCGTACGCGATGTGGCTGCTGGATCAGTCCCTGCTCGAGCCGTACGCGTACTACCGCCGCCAGCTGCAGTTGCTGACCTGGAAGTTTCCCGGCCGGCGGTTGATCCTCAAATCACCGCAGCACGTGCAGAGCCTGGGCGCGCTCTTCGCGGTCTTGCCCGATGCGAAGGTGGTCTGGTGCCATCGCGAGCCGCGCAGCGTCGTTCTCTCGTGGTGCCACCTGAACCGCATCGACGGCGAGATCTACAACGACGCTTCGCCCCGCGGTGCGCACCGCTTGGGCCCCAGCGTGCTGAACTGGCTGGGCACGGAGCTCGATCGCGCGCTGGACGTGCTGCCGTCGCTGCCTCAAGAGCAGGTCGTGCACGTCTCGTACCGCCAATCCGTTGCCGACCCGGTGGCCTTCGCGCTCGCTCTGCGCAAGCGGCTGGGTCTAGCCGAAGGCGAAGCAGCTACGAAGCAGATGGAAACCTGGATGAGCGGGAACGGCAAGCACGCCAACGGTGCGCCCAAGTACGACGCCGCGGCCTACGGCCTCACCGCCGAGGCGATCGACGAGCGCTTCGCGTCCTACCGGCGCGCGTTCGCGGGTTTACTGTGAAGGTCTGGGCGCTGACCGTGTTCAGCGCCGCGTTCTTCATCCTGTGCGACACGCTCAGCACGGGCTGGGCCAAGGACTACCGAACGACCACCCTGGCGGTCCTGATCGTCTTGTCGCCCGCCGCGTACCTGCTGTTCGGCATCCTCGCAAGCCGAGTGAACCTCGCGGTCGCGGGCTCGCTCGTGAACCTCATGATCATGATCGGTTCCGTCTTGGTAGGCCTGCTCTACTTCAAGGAACGCCTGACCGTGCTGCAATGGACCGGAATCGGTTTCGGAATGGTCGCGGTCGCCCTGTTGAGCGTGCGAATCCCGAAATAACGGGCTAGCTGCGCTCGTTCGCGCGCTTCTTCTGCCAGTTGACGAAATCGATCGTCGCGAAGGCGATGAACAGCACGTTCACGACCAGCGTCGCGACGCCGACGTAGGCGCGGAACCACAGGTCCACCCCGACGGCGTACGTCAGCGCGAGCCCGAGCAGCACGATCAGCATTGCGCGCGTCGAGAGCGCGAGAAACGGCCGCTTGCCTCCCAGCAAGAACGCCGAAGCAAATGCGAATACGAAGACGTACATATTAATAGCAGCGCCGGTCATGGTCTTAGTTCTTTCGGCACCCGCGGCGGGAGTCTTAGCGAGCGCCGGCCGCCAGGGCGAACTTTAACCCGGCGGGAACGCCGCCGCGTGCAAGCGCTGCGTGTTCTGGCCGCTTCCCTCGCCGCGGCGATGCTGCTGGGTGTCGCGCCGCCACCGCCGATCCTGGGCTTCGGCGCCGCCGCCAACGCGCGCGAGCGCGCCGACGAGGCCCGCTTCCTCGATCTGCCCAGCGCCCAAGGTGCGCTCGACCACGCCGCCGTTTTCGGCGCGCACCCGCACTACGCGGGCACGCCGGCCGACCACGCGCTCGCGCTCTACGCGCGCGACCGGCTGCGCGAGTACGGCTTCGAGGCCCGGCTCGAGGAGTTCGCGGCCGTGGTCGACACGCCGCGCCGGCTGGCGCTCGAGCTGTTCCCCGCCGGCCAGCTCTACGTGCCGCGCAACGGCGCGCACCGGGCGCGCGGCACGCCGCCGCTGGGCTTGGACCTGCGCGAGGCGGGCGACCCGGCCGATCCGGCCACGCTCGACCCCGCCGTCGGGCTGCCGTTCAACGCGGGCTCGGGCGACGGCGACGTCGTCGCCCCGCTGGTCTACGCGCACCGCGGGCTGGCCGCCGACTACGCCGCGCTGGAGCGGGCGGGGGTCGGCGTGCGCGGCGCGGTCGTGCTGGTGCGCTACGGCGGAGCCTTCCGGGGCCTGCTCGCGCGCGCCGCGCAGGATGCCGGCGCGGCCGGGGCGATCCTCTACGACGACCCGGCCGACGACGGCGCGGGCAAGGGGCCGGCGTATCCCGACGGGCCCTGGCGGCCGGCCGCCTCGGTGCAGCGCGGCACGCTGGGAGCCGGGATTCACATTCCGGTGCTGCCGGTCAGCGCGAACAACGCGCGGGTGCTGCTGCGCGCGCTGCGCGGCCCGGCCGGGCCGGCCGGCTGGGCGGGGGCGCTCGACGCGCCGTACCCGCTGGCCAAGGGACCGGCTCAGGTGCACCTGGTCGTCCAGCTCAACCACGAGCGGACCACGCTCTGGAACACCGTCGGCGTGCTGCGCGGCGCGCAGCCCGGCGCCAGCGTGATGCTGGGCGCGCACCGCGACGCCTGGGTGTACGGGGTGGGCGACAACGGGGCGGGCTCGATCGTGCTGCTCGAAGCGGCGCGCGGACTAGGGTATCTCGCCCGCAGCGGCTGGCGGCCCAAACGGTCGGTGGTCGTCGCGCTGTGGGACGGCGAGGAGCTCGGGCTGCTCGGCTCCGCCGCGTACGCGCGCGCGCACGACGCGGAGCTGCGGCACGGCTGCGCCGCGTACCTGAACGCCGACGAGAACGTCACCGGCGCGCGGCTCGAAGCGAGCGCCGCCGGCGCGCTGGGGCCGGTACTGATCGAGGCCAGCCGCGCGGTCACCGATCCGGCCCGCGCTCTCACCACGCTGCACGACCGCTGGCGCGCGCAGCGCGGCGGCATCGCGGTCGCATCCCCGGGCGGCGGCAGCGATCACGAGTCGTTCTTGTTCGGCTTGGGCACGCCGGTCGCGGAAATCGCCTTCGCCGGCCCGTTCGGGCCGTACCATTCGAGCTACGACACCTTGCGCTACGCGACCGCCTGGAGCGATCCGGGCTTCGTCATGCACCGCACCGCGGCGCAGCTCTACGGCGTCGTGGCGATGCGCATCGCCGCTGCCGACGCGCTCCCGTACGCGTTCGCCTCGTACGTGCCGGCGCTGCGCGCGGGCGTGCTGCGCTTGCAGGCCCGCGCGCGGCACGACGAGCGCACGCTCGATCTGAGCGGTCTCTCCGCGGCGATCGACCGCTTCGCCGGCGCGGCGCGCAAGGCCGACGACGCCATCGCGCGCGGTGCGGGTCCAGCCAACGACCGCACGCTCGCCGCCGCGCAGCAGCTCGATCGGGTCGCCTACGGCGTGAACGGCTACGCCGGCGTCGCGTACCCGGAGATCGAGGCCGCCTACGCCCGGCAAGACGACGCCGCGCTGCGCACCGCCGCGAACGCCGCCGCCGAAGCGATCGCGCAAGCCGGCGACGGCTTGCGGTGAGACCAGACAGCCGAGCGGTCAACGCTTAGCGGGCGCGTTCGCTCGGAACATTCTGAGAACAATCCCATAAGATCGCGGCGGCTTGCCGCGACCGTGAAACCAGGAGAAGCGATTGCGAAACTTGTTGACCGGTGTCGCCGTGCTGGCGCTCGCCAGCGGGGCCGCGACCGCCGCCCCGACGACCGCGCTGGCCGCCAGCTCGATGATGATGCCGAAGTGTAGCACCTCGGCGGGCCCCGTCGTCTGGTATGCCACCGCGACGAAGACCTACTACGCCAAGGGCTCGTCGATGTACGGCAAAGGCAGCGGCAAATACGTCTGCAAGGCGACGGCCGCGGCGATGAAGGGCTCGAAGATGGGCGCGATGGGCTCGATGAGCAAAGGCTCGATGGGCAAGGGCTCGATGAGCAAGGGCTCGATGAGCAAGGGCTCCATGGGCAGCGGCAGCATGGGCGGCTCGATGGGTGGCAGCTCCAGCGGCGGCGGCATGACGCCCCCGTCGGGCGGCACCCAGAACACCTCGCCCACCCCGATGAACAGCGGCGGCTCGATGAGCGGCGGTTCCATGGGCGGCTCGATGGGCTCGCCCGGTCCGACGGCCACCACCCCGCCGGCGGGCGCGCAGCAGAACCGCGCCGGATCCGGTTCGACGACCGGCACGATGAGCTCGCCCAACCCGACCGCGTCGGGCGGCTCGATGGGCGGATCCATGGGCAGCGCGGCGGGCAACCAGGGCAACACCGGCGCGCCCGGCGCCGGCGGCCAGACCCCCAACAACCCGGCCTCGAGCACCAACAACGCCAGCCCGGCGCCGCGCCCGCCGCGCTGACGCGCTAGCCTAACCGCGCCGACACGCGAGACCCAGAAGCCGTCCGGCAGGGCGGCTTCTTCGTTTGCGACAAGCGCGCACCGATGGACGCCTACGCCCGGCGGCGGGCGGCGGTGCTGGAACGGCTGGGTGACGGCGTGCTGCTGCTCCCGGCGGCGCCGCACGCGCTGCGCAGCGCCGACTCCGAGTACCCCTACCGCGCCGACTCCGACCTCTACTACCTGACCGGTTTCGACGAGCCCGAGGCGCTGCTGGTGCTCGCGCCGCGCCACGCGAGCGAGCGCGCGGTGCTGTTCTTGCGCAAACGCGATCGCGAGCGCGAGATCTGGAACGGCAAGCGGCTGGGCGTCGAGGCGGCACCGGCCGCGCTGGGCGTCGACGCGGCGTATCCGATCGACGAGCTCGCGCAGCGCTTGCCGGACTATCTGATCGGGGCGGAGCGCGCGTTCGTGCGGCTGGGCGCGAACGAAGTCTTCGAGCGCCAGGTCTTCGCCGCGGTCGACGCGGCGCGAGCACGCACCCGGCGCGGCGGCATCGCGCCCGCGGCGTACGTCGACCCGGGCACGATCCTGCACGCGCTGCGCCTGCGCAAAGACGCCGCGGAGATCGAGACGATGCGCCGGGCCGCGGCGATCACCGGCCTGGGGCACGCGGCCGGCATGCGCGCGACCCGGCCGGGCATGTTCGAGTACGAGCTCGAGGCGGCGATCGAGTACGCGTACCACGCCAACGGCGCGCAGAGCCCGGCGTATCCGTCCATCGTCGCGGGCGGCGACAACGCGACGATCCTGCACTACGCGACCAACCGCGAGCGCCTGAACGCCGGCGATCTCGTCCTCGTCGACTCCGCCGCCGAACTGGACCTCTACGCCTCCGACGTGACCCGCACGTGGCCGGTCAGCGGTCGCTTCAACCCCGAACAGCGCGCGATCTACGAGATCGTCCTGGCGGCGCAGAAAGCCGCGATCGCCGAAGTGCGGCCCGGCGCCCACGTCAAGGCCGCGCACGAGGCCGCGCTGCGCGTGCTGAGCGCCGGTTTGATCGACGTCGGCCTGCTGCGCGGCAGCGTCGACGAAGCGCTCGAGACGGAGACCTACAAGCAGTTCTACCCGCACTCCACCGGGCACTGGATCGGGCTGGACGTGCACGACGTCGGCGCGCAGCACGAAGCCGACGGCACGACGTGGCGCGCGCTCGAACCGGGCATGGTGGTCACCGTCGAGCCCGGCCTGTACGTGCAGCGCGACCTCGACTGCGACGAGCGCTTCCGGGGCATCGGCGTGCGCATCGAGGACGACATCCTGGTCGGCCCCGACGGCCCGGTGAACCTGAGCCCCGGCATTCCCAAGGAGATCGCGGAGCTCGAAGCGATCGTCGGCGCCGGCGCGCTCGCCGCGCGCTGATGCAAGCCGTGCCGCCCACCCCACCGGCCGTGGTCTCACCCGCGCCGGCACCGTCTTCTCGCGTCCCGGCGCCGGCCGCGACGCCCGCCGGGGCATGGATCGCCGCGATGAGGCCGTACGGCACCGCGGCTTGGCTCGCGCGCCACGACGAGTTCGTGGCGCGCGCGCAGCAGGGCGGGCTCGACGTCGTGTTCCTGGGCGACTCGATCACCGACTTCTTCGCCACCCGCGGTGCGGAGGCGTGGAACCGCGACATCGCGCCGCTCGGCGCGGTGGCCGACTTCGGGATCAGCGGCGACCGCACGCAGTGGCTGCTCTGGCGCGTGCAGCACGGCGAGCTCGACGGCACCGGCGCGCGCGTGGTGGTGCTGATGATCGGCACCAACAACCTCGGCGCGGCGACGCCCCAGAACGTCGCGCGCGGCGTCGCCGCGGTCGTCGCCGCGGTCCAGGCAAAGCTGCCCGGCGCGACGATCGTGCTCAACGCGCTGCTGCCGCGCGGCACGCCGGACGACCCGCTGCGGGCCAAGCTCGCCGACGTCAACGCCCGCCTCCAGCCGCTGGCCGACGGCACGCGCGTGCGCTGGCTCGATGCGGGCGGCGGCTTCCTGGCCGCCGACGGCACGATCCCCACCGAGCTCATGCCCGACGGCCTGCACCCCGCCGCCCCCGGCTACGAGGTCTGGGCCACCGCGCTGCGCCCGTTGCTGGACGAGCTGCTCGGGAGATAGCGCCGGGCGAGCCGCAGCAGCGGGCGCTCGACGTACGCGTAGGCCAGGAACGAGACCGCGATCGCCAGCGCGTAACCGCCCAGCACGATCGCCGCGCGGGCCGGCGTGCCGTGCAGGTGGATGCGGTGCAGCGCCAGGCCGATCGCGCCCAGGACCGGCACGTGCCACAGGTAGAGCGCGTAGCTGGCGTCGCCTTGCGCGCGCAGCCACGTCGGCGCGAGCAGCCCGCGGTGCCGCTCGAGCCCCAGCGACGCGTACACCAGCAGCGCCATCGGCAGGCCGACCAGCAGCGGCCGGGCCCACGTCACGGTGAGGAACTCGCGCCCGGAGTACGCCGTCTGCACGCACGTCGCGACGACGAGCACCACCGCCAGCGCGAAGAGCGCGCGCGGCGCGACGAGCACGTCGCGCACGACCGCCGCGCCGATCACCAGCCCGAACGCGAACTCGAGATCGAGCGGGCTGCCGAGCACGCGCACCCAGGGATTCTCCGCCGGCCCGAAGGCGTGGATCAGCACCACCGCCGCCAGCCACAAACCGGCGACCAGCGGCAAGCGGCGCCGCTCGAAGCGCAGCGCGAGCGCGAACACGGCGTAGAAAACGAGCTCGTAGGTGAGCGTCCAGCCGACGACGAGGAGCGGCTCGCCGGGCTGCGGCAGGGCCAGGAACGACGGGATCAGCTCGGGCGGTGCGCTGCGGTGCGCGCCCGTCGCGGCCGGCACGAGCAGGTACGCGACCAGCACCAGCGCGCTGACGATCCAGTACGGCGGGTAGATGCGCGTCGCGCGCCGGATCAGGAACCGCCGCGACGCGCCCGGCGTCGCGAACAGGCCGGCGGTCGTCGCCATCATGACCGTGCCGCTGATGACGAAGAACAGGTCGACGCCGTAGGTGCCCAGGACGTGGAACGGCGTCGTCCACGGCCGCCCGGGAAGGTACGTCGACTCGACCGCGTAGGCGTGGACCACCACGACCAGCAGCGCCGCGACCGCCCGCAGCGCTTGAACGTTCCCGAGCACGCGACCCGGTTCGACGCAACCCCACCCGCGCCCGCGTCGTCGAACGAGCGATGCGAGTGACGATTCTGGGCGCGAGCGGGTTCATCGGCCGCCATCTGAGCGCCGCGCTCAAAGCGCGCGGCGACCAGGTGGTGGAGGCGAGCCTGCGCGACCCGGCCGCGGCCGCCGCGGCCAGCGCCGGCAGCGATGTCGTGGTCAACCTGGCCGGCGCGCCGGTCGCGGAGCGCTGGACGGCCGCGCGCAAGCAGGCGATCGAAGCGTCGCGCACGACGCTCCCGCACGCCTACCTCGACGCGCTCGGCCGGCTGCCGAAGCGGCCCGCGGCCTACGTCAGCTCGTCGGCCATCGGCTACTACGGCACCAGCCGCACCGCGACGTTCACCGAAGCGAGCCCGCCGGGCGCGGATTTCCTGGCCCGCGTCTGCGTCGGGTGGGAAGCCGAGGCCGCGCGCGCCGCGACGCTGGGCATGCGGGTCGCCCTGATCCGCACCGGGCTCGTGCTCGGCCTCGACGGCGGGGCGCTGGGCAAGCTGTTGCCGCTGTTCCGGACCGGGTTGGGCGGCGTGGTCGCCAGCGGCGCGCAGTGGTACTCCTGGATCCACATCGACGACCAGATCGGGATCTATCTGCACGCGATCGACGGCGCGGACGGCGCGCTCAACGCGACCGCGCCCAACCCGGTCACGAACCGCGACTTCACCGCCGCCCTGGCCGCGGCGGTCCACCGGCCGGCGATCTTCCCGGTCCCCGCCTTCGCCGCGGCGCTGCTGCTGGGCGAAGCGGCGCTGGTCATCACCGAGGGCCAGCGCGTCCTGCCCGAGCGCACGCTGGCCTCGGGCTATCGCTTCCGGCACCCCGAGATCGGCGCGGCCTTGCGCTCGCTGGTCGGTTAAACGCTCGTCCAGGCCGGCGGACCCGAAGGAATTGCGGCTGCGAACGGCTGAGGCACGCCCATGACGACGATCCCCTCCCCGGTGCTCGGCGGAACGCTGCCGTCGACCATGTCCGACCAGCCGCTCGCGATCCGCGCGATCTTCGAGCACGCGGTCCGGGCGCACCCGCGCAAGCACATCATCTCGCGCGACGGCGGGCGGGTCGTTCGCTTCACCTACCTCGAGTTCGCCAAGCGGGTGGCGCGGCTGGCGAACGTGCTGCGCAGGCTGGGCATCGGACCGGGCGACCGGGTCGCGTCGTTCGCCTGGAACGGCCACCGCCACCTGGAGCTGTACTACGCCGTGC
This sequence comes from Vulcanimicrobiota bacterium, assembly GCA_963784655.1. GTDB lineage: Bacteria > Vulcanimicrobiota > Vulcanimicrobiia > Vulcanimicrobiales > Vulcanimicrobiaceae > Vulcanimicrobium. The sequence continues at coordinate 227,831 of CAWASO010000014.1, read as the reverse complement.
CGATGATCGGCGCGGTGCTGCACACGGTCAACATCCGGCTCTTCCCCGACCAGATCGCGTTCGTGCTCGACCACGCCGAGGACAAGGCGGTCTTCTTCGACGGCTCGCTGGTCAAGGCGATCAAACCCGCGCACGCGCTGGCGCCCGACGCCGGCCGCACCTTCGTCGTGATGGGCGGTGCGCCCGAGCCGTTCGAGGGCGCGCTCGACTACGAGACGCTGCTCGCCGCCGAGCCCGAGACCTACGACTGGCCCGAGATCGACGAGCACGCCGCGGCGCTGCTCTGCTACACCTCGGCGACGACGGGCGACCCCAAGGGCGTCCTCTTCTCGCACCGCTCGACCTACCTGCACGCGCTGGCGATCGGGCTGGCCGACGCGCTCGGAATCGTCGAGCGCGACCGGCTGCTGCCGATCGTGCCGATGTTCCACGTCAACGCCTGGGGCTCGCCGTTCGCCGGCCTGATGGTCGGGGCAGACTTCGTGATGCCGATGGAACGGCTCGACCCGGCCGGCGTGATCGAACTGTGCGAACAGGAGCGCGTCACGACCTCGGCCGGCGTGCCGACGGTGTGGATGGCGGTCCGCGACATGCTCAAGGCCCAAGGCAAGACGCTGCCGTCGCTGCGGCGCGTCGTGATCGGCGGCGCCGCGATGCCCAAGTCCCTGCTCGACGACCTCGAAGAGCTCGGCATCGAAGCGGTCCACGCGTGGGGCATGACCGAGATGTCGCCGATCGGCACGATCGGCACCACCATGGGCGAGCTGGAGGGCAACCCCGAGCTGCAGCGCCGCGAGCGCTACAAGCAGGGCGCATTTTCGCCGATCGTCTCCTGGCGGCTGGTGGACGACCACGGCAACGACGTACCGGCCGACGGCGTCGCGCGCGGCGAGCTGCTGGTGCGCGGTTACGCCGTCACCCGCTCGTACTACAAGAACGACAGCGCCAACACGACCGCGTTCGAGCCGGACGGCTGGTTCCACACCGGCGACGTCTGCACCGTCGACGAGTACGGCTACATGGAGATCGTCGACCGGGTGAAAGACTTCATCAAATCCGGCGGCGAGTGGATCTCGTCGGTCGAGGTGGAGAACACGCTGATGGCCCACCCGTCGCTCAAGGAAGCCTGCGTGTTCGGCATCCCGCACCCCAAGTGGCAAGAGCGCCCGGTCGCCGCGGTCGTGCTGCGCGAAGGCCACGAAGCCGACGAGGACGCGATTCGCGCCTGGCTCGGCGACAAGCTCGCCAAGTGGCAGACGCCGGACCGGGTGGTGTTCATGGACACGATTCCCAAGACCGGGGTCGGCAAGTTCCTCAAGCGCGATCTGCGCGACCGCTACGGCAAGCTGTTCGAGGGCGAACCGGGATAGGCCGCATTCCGGGCGCGGCGCGAGGGGTTCGCCACCGTGGCATTGGGTAGAGTCGTGAGTCAATGAACCCGGGGATCGTCGCGCGGCTCGTTCGCAAGACCTACGCGAAGTGGAACGCCGACGACGGCTGGCTGTTCGCGGCGGCAATGGCAGCCTTCGCGGCCCTCGCCCTCGCGCCGCTGCTGGTGATCTCCTTGCGCGTGGCCGAATCGTTCGGCGGGCGCGCGACGGTGGTCCACGGGCTCGCGCTCGCGATCACACCGATCGTTGGGCACGGCGCCGTGCGCTCGCTGGAGGCGGTCGCTAGCAACGCGCGCGACGCGAACAACAGCGGCGTCATGACGGCTCTTTCCGTCGTGATCGCCTTGTTCGCCGGGTCGCGCCTGTTCTACGCGGTGCAGCGCGCGCTGCACGTGATGTGGGACACCCCGCAGCGCCACGGCACCAGCTTGGCAACGACCGCGCTTTCATTTCTCGCCGCAGGCGCGCTGTCGCTCTGTGTGATCGGTGGAATGACCGCGCTCATCTTCGGCAGCGCGGCCTTCTCGGAGATCGTTCATGCGGCCGGAGCGCACGGCGTCCTGGCGGCAGGCGGCGTGCGCACTGGCGTCGCCGTCATGAGCGCGCTGATGCTGGCGCCGACCCTCGCGGCGCTGTTCAAATGGCTGCCGGGCACCGCGCTCACCTGGGGCGACGTCTGGATCGGCGCCCTCACGACGACGCTTGGCTTCGTGCTTGCGCAGTTCGGGATCGCGTTCTATCTGGCATCCGTGAACCTGCCCTGGACTTATGGCAGCGCGGCCTCGGTCATCGTCGTGCTGTTGTGGCTCTACTACTCCTCGTACCTTTTCTTGCTCGGCGCGGAGTTCACGCTGGTGTACGCCCGGGAGTGCGGCTCGCTGCGAAAAGGCGCGAACGGCGTATGCTCTCCTCAGCAGGCCAGCTCGGCTAGCCCTGGACCGGCAAACCTAGCGGAAGGCAGCACGGAGATACGGCGGGGAGCGAGGCGACCTTAGCCGACGCGGTGATCCGAAATCACCGATCACATAGTTGAGGCAGGAACATCCGCAGTCAGTTCATCGATCGATAGCAGCTGTGGGGCAAGACTCAAGGCAGGGAATGTCTTCTCCTGAACTCCGATCCCGTAGCTGACCATCACCTCCAACAGTTTGGCGCCGTCGATTAGTCCGATCGGAACTTTTCCATCCTCCTGTGCTTCAGCAACGGCTGAAGCAGTGAAGACTCCGGATGTCACGATCACTCCCAGCTGCCGGCTCGTCAAGGACCCGCGCACGTTCTGAACCGTCGGGCGGTCCACACTAGCCGTACGCTTCGCTTGAATAGCCACATTTACCGGCGTAACATCGCCGACATGGAATATGGCCGTTGCGTCAATTCCTTTATCGCCACTGTAGGGCGTGACAACAACGTCGCGGTAACCAAGAGCGATCAAAACGCGGCGAACGAGAAACTCGAAAGCGCGTGGGTCCATCTCTTTGACCAGCTTACGCAGCTCTGCCTTCACCCGGTCGTTGCTGCGTCTGATGGCCTCGCTCAACTCCTGAAGCGAGCCATAGCTGGTGGCCGTCGCCTTTGCAGAAGGAACTCCCACCTCATTAGTACGTCCGGCTAGCAGTTTATCGAGCGCCGCTGCCTGGTCGTCCCTCAAGCGAAAGTTGGTTCCTTGCCATCCTTGAAAGATGGCAGCGGTTGACAGCTCCGGGACTTGGCGTACTTCATCACGGGTCAAAACCGGGTCAACATAGGCGGAAAACTGCACATCGACCGCAAAGCTGCCGAATTGCGACTCCCGCTCGTAGACCGGCGATATCACCGAACCGACCATGGTTAGAGCTGCTTCCACACCAGATCGCCAGAAGAAAACACGATCCCCAATGGAAACCATGTCCCGGTTCTGCTTCATCGCCCACCAATCGATGATTTCGGAACCTTTGGGCCGCAACTGATCGTATCGACGCGGATTATACTGAAACACCCAATTCACTTCTAAGCTACGCTCTTTCGGTTGAGGTCGTGGGTCGTCTACGTTAAAGGCAGTTGCTCGGGACCCCTGGCTGCCTTGCAGACCAGGCCCGAGTGGCAACGCAAAGCGCTCTATCCTTGCCTCGATACGGTGAAGCACGAAGAGACGAAGATGACACTTTGGAGTCTACCCGTGCTGGAAATCCCGCCACCCAAGAATCCCAAGGCCCTATCCGATGTGGTGCCTCTGCTGGAGCGGCTGGAGTCAGCCTTTGGGGCACGCTCCCTCGCGAAGCTGCTCGATGTCGGAGCCAGCACGGTCACGAGTTGGACAAGCCGCCGTTACGCGATCAGCCCGGAATATGCCCAACGCGTCATCGAGTTGCACGACGTACTGGTCCGCGCGCTGCAAGTCTTTCAGCCGCGGACCGCGATGGACTGGCTAGTAGGCAACGAGCCGTTCCTAGGCGGAGCCCGGCCGGTTGACGTCCTCGTCACGCGCGGAGCAGCACCGCTGATTGACGCGCTGGAGGGGATCGAGGCGACGGCGTACGCGTGAATTGCGGGTATAACATACTTGACGAAAGTAGCAGGGGACGTTCACCTACACGTCCAGCGGCGTGCTGGTCAGCGGCTCGTGCACGCTGACCGACGCGGCCGCGGACGGCACGGTGACGGTCACCTCGGCGGGCACGCCGGCGACGAACGTCAGCGCCGTCATCACCCGCGCCAGCACCGGGCAAACCCTGGCGACGTTCACGGTCGACGCCAACGGAAACCGCACCGTCACCTACGGCAACGGCACCACCGGCCGCATCGCCAACTGGCAGATCTTCGGCTAGACCGGTTCGGCACGCAAAGAAGGCCGCCGGATAACCGGCGGCCTTCTTCGTTCACGACCGCGCGTTGCGGATCGCCTAGTTCAGGTTGACTTCGAACAGGCCCGCGGCGCCCATGCCGCCGCCGATGCACATCGTCACGACGACGTACTTGACGCCCTGGCGCTTGCCTTCGATCAGGGCGTGCATCGCCATGCGCGCGCCGCTCACGCCGTAGGGGTGGCCGATCGAGATCGCGCCGCCGTCGACGTTGAAGCGCTCGTTGGGGATGCCCAGCGTGTCGCGGCAGTACAGCGCCTGCACGGCGAACGCCTCGTTGAGCTCCCACAGGCCGATGTCGTCGACCGTCAGGCCGTGGCGCTTGAGCAGCCCCGGCACGGCGAAGACCGGGCCGATGCCCATCTCGCCCGGATCGCAGCCCGCGACGACCATGCCGCGGTAGAAGCCGAGCGGCTCGATCCCGCGGTTGCGCGCTTCCTCGGAGTCCATGATGACGACGGCGGCCGCGCCGTCGGAGAGCTGCGAGCTGTTGCCGGCGGTGATCGACGAGCTCTTGTCGAGCACGCCCTTGAGCGAGAGCAGGCCTTCGAGCGTGGTGTCGGGGCGGTTGCCCTCGTCCTTGGTCAGCGTGACCTGCTCTTCCCAGACCTTGCCGCTCTTCTTGTCCTCGTTGTACTTCCAGGTCGGCATCGGCACGATCTCGGCGTCGAAGCGCCCGGCCTGCTGCGCGGCGGCGGTGCGCTGCTGCGACTGCAGCGAGTACTCGTCCTGCGCCTCGCGCGAGACCTTGTACTTCTTGGCCACCGTGTCGGCGGTCTGGAGCATCGGCATGTAGAGGCTGGGCTCGTGGCGCAGCGCCCACTCTTCCGTGAAGCCGTTCATGTTCATGTCGTTCTGCACGAGCGAGATCGACTCGACGCCGCCGGCGACGATGACCTTGACGCCGTCCGCCATGACGCGGCCCGAGGCGGTCGAGATGGCCTGCAGGCCCGACGCGCAGTAGCGGTTGATCGTCGTGCCGGGCACGCCGATCGGCAGGCCCGCGCGCAGCGCGGCGACGCGGCCGATGTTGTGGCCGGTCGCGCCCTCGGGCAGACCGGTGCCGATCACGACGTCCTCGATCTCGGCCGGGTCGACGCCCGCGCGCTCGATCGCGTGCGCGATGACGTGTCCCGCCATCGTCGCGCCGTGGGTTTGATTGAACGCACCGCGGAACGCTTTGCCGATCGGCAAGCGCGCGGCTGAGACGATCGCCGCCTCAGGCATGAGCCAACTCCTTCGAGTACTTCGCGATGGTGCCGCCGCTCTTCGCGATCTCGACGAGCAGCGGGGCGGGGGTCCACTGGTCGCCGAACTGCGCCCGGAAGCCCTCCATGATCTCGACGGCTTTCGCGACGCCGATCTCGTCGGCGTACCACATCGGGCCGCCGAAGTGGGGCGGGAAGCCGTAGCCGTAGATGAAGACGATGTCCTCGTCGCCGGGGCGCAGCGCGATGCCCTTTTCGAGCAGGTCGGCGCCGACGTTGGCCAGGGCGAGGAACAGGCGCTGCACGATCTCCTGGTCGGAGACCTCGCGCGGCGCGATGCCCAGGCGCTTGGCCTCCTCGGCGAAGAGCGCTTCGACTTCGGGCGCGCGCTGCGGCTCGCGGTTGCCCTTTTCGTAGTTGTGGAAGCCGGCGCCGGTCTTCTGGCCCCAGCGCTTCTGCTCGTACATGGTGTCGACCACGGACGACTTGCCGCCCAGCGAGTCCGGGCGCTCCTTCTGGATGTGGTAGAACACGTCCACGCCCGAGAGGTCGAAGGTCGCGAACGGGCCCATCGCCATGCCGGTGGCTTTGATCACCTTGTCGATGCGGGTCGGCGAGACGCCCTCGGTCGCCAGCGCGATCGCTTCGCGCGAGTAGTCGAAGAACATCCGGTTGCCGATGAAGCCGAACGCGTTGCCCGACACGACCGCGACCTTGCGGAGCTTCTTGCCCAGCGCGATGCCGGTCGTGAGCGTCTGCGGCGAGGTGTCCCGGCCGCGCACGATCTCGAGCAGCTTCATGATGTTGGCCGGGGCGAAGAAGTGCAGGCCGAGCACCTTGTCGGGGCGCTTGGTGACCGCCGCCATCTCGTCGATGTCGAGCGTCGAGGTGTTCGAGGCCAGGATCGCGCCGGGCTTGACGGTCTCGTCGAGCTTGGCGAAGATCGTCTTCTTGAGGTCCATCCGCTCGACGACCGCTTCGACGACGATGTCGACGTCCGCGATCTCGGCGTAGTCGCTCTCGAAGGTGACGAGCTGGGACTGCTGCCAGGCCTGTTCCTGGGTCAGCCGGCCCTTCTTCACCTGGTACGAGAACGTCCCGAACACGAGCTGGCGAGCCTTTTCGATCTGCTCGTCGCTGACGTCGATCACGGTCACCGGGATGCCCGCGCTCGCGAACGTGATCGCGATGCCGGTGCCCATCGTGCCGGCGCCGATGACGGCGGCCTTCTCGATGGTCTGCGGCTCGCTCTTGGGCAGGCCGGGGATCTTGCCCAGCTCGCGCTCGGCGAAGAAGATGTGGCGCAGCGCGGCCGAGGGCGCGGAGCGAACCAGCTCCTCGAACAGGCGCGCTTCGCGCGCGAGGCCGCGCTCGAACGGCAGCTCGATGGCGGCCGCGACCGCGTCGACCAGCTTGTGGGCGGCGAAACCGCCGGCTTCCTCGGGCGGGCACATCATGTGCGCCTGCGCGACGACGAACGGGGTCGCGAACAGGCTCAGGCCCTTGACGCCCAGCTCCGCCTTCATCTGCGCGATGCGGCGGCGCGGCTTGCCGGCGTACGCTTTAGCGGCGTCGACGGCGCTGCCGGTGGCGATCTCGTCGAGGATGCCCTTCTCTTTGGCGGCCTCGGCTTTCATGGTGTCGCCCTTGAGCATGATCTGCAGAGCGTCGTTGGCGCCGACCAGGCGCGGCAGGCGCTGCGTGCCGCCGGCGCCCGGCAGCAGCCCGAGCTTGATCTCGGGCAGGCCCAGCTTGGACTTGGCGGTCGCGACGCGGTAGTCGCACGCCAGCGCCAGCTCGAAGCCGCCGCCCAGCGCGTTGCCGTCGATCGCGGCGACGTAGGTCTTGCTGCCGGCTTCGATCGCGGCGAGCACGTCGCGGATGGTCTTGGTCTCGGCGGTCGGCTCGGTGTCGAAGTCGTTGACGTCGGCGCCGCCGCTGAACATGCCGTTCGCGCCGGTGAACACGACCGTCGTGACGGCCGCGTCCGACTCGGCCGCGCCGACCGCGGCGACGAGCTCCGCCGAGAGCGCGAACGAGAGCGCGTTGACCGGCGGGTTGTCGATGGTGATGACACGGACGCCGTTGCCGGCGTCCTCGGCCTTGATCTTCGGCGCGCTGCCGCGCCCGTTCTGCTCGGCCACGGTTACGCCGTCACCAGCGCGCGGCGCTCGACTTCGAACATGTCGTCGCTGCCGGCCATCACGTCGCCCGAACCGTCGACGATCTGCTTCTGCAGCCAGGCGTACTGCGTGAGCACGTGGTGCGCGTAGAACGTCGCGGTCTGGATCTTCGCGGTGTAGAACGCGTCGGTGTCACCGGCCGCGAGCTTCTCGGCCGCGATTTTCGCGCCGCGGAAGAGCTGCCAGCCGCCCGCGACGACGCCGAAGAACTTGAGGAACGGCACGCTGCCGGCGAAGGCCTTGCGGATGTCGCCCATCGCGTTCATGCCCAGCCACTGCGCGGTGTCGCCCAGCGCCTTGGTGGCTTCGGCCAGCGGCTGCGCCAGCGCCTTGACCTCGGCGTTGTCCGAAGCTTCGAGCTCCTTGCTGAACTTGCCGATGGTCTTGAGGACCTTGGTCGCCGAGGCGCCCATGTCGCTCACCAGCTTGCGGCCCACGAGGTCGAGGGCCTGGATGCCGGTGGTGCCTTCGTAGATCGTGGTGATGCGGACGTCGCGGTACTGCTGCGCGATGCCGGTCTCCTCGATGTAGCCCATGCCGCCGAAGACCTGGAGCGCGGTCGAGCAGACTTCTTGCGAAGCCTCGGTCAGCCAGCCCTTGACGACCGGGATCATCAGGTCGACGAAGGCCTTGTGCTCCTTGCGGACGGCTTCGTCGGGGTGCTTGGCCGAGATGTCGAGCGAGGCCGCGGTGACGTAGGCCAGCGCGCGCATCGCCTCGATGGTCGACTTGCAGGTGAGCAGCATGCGCCGCACGTCGGGGTGCTTGATGATCGCGACCGGCTCGTGCGAGCGGGTGGCCGCGTCGCGGAACTGGATGCGCTCCTTGGCGTACTCGACCGCGTGCTGGTACGCGCGGTCGGCGATGCCCAGGCCCTGCACGCCGACGTTGAAGCGCGCGGCGTTCATCATCACGAACATGTACTCGAGGCCGCGGTTGGCCTCGCCGATCAGGTAGCCGACCGCGCCCGTGCCGTGCTCGCCGTAGTTGAGCGTGCAGGTCGGGTTGGCGTTGATGCCCAGCTTGTGCTCGATGCCCGCGCAGTGGACGTCGTTGCGCTCGCCCAGCGTTCCGTCCGGCGTTGACCATCATCTTGGGCACGAGGAACATCGAGATGCCCTTGGTGCCCAGCGGCGCGCCGGGGAGCCGCGCCAGCACGAGGTGGATGATGTTCGGCGCCATGTCGTGCTCGCCGAACGTGATGAAAATCTTCTGGCCCTTGATCAGGTAGTGGTCGCCCTCGGGCACGGCTTGCGTGCGCACCTGGGCGAGGTCGGAACCGGCCTGGGGCTCGGTCAGGCACATCGTGCCGGTCCACTCGCCGCTGACCAGCTTCTCGGCGTAGGTGGCCTTCTGCGCGTCAGAACCGAACAGCTCGAGCGTCTCGATCGCACCCTGATTGAGACCCGGGCCGTTGGCGAAGCCGACGTTGGAGGCGTTCCACATCTCGCTGGTCGGGCCGAGCAGGAGCTGCGGCAGACCTTGGCCGCCGTGCTCGGCGGACACGGGCAACCCGATCCAGCCGGCCTTGGCGAACTGCGCGTAGGCTTCTTTGAAGCCCTTGGGCGTCGTCACGACGCCGTCTTTCCAGGTGCAGCCCTCGCGGTCGCCGCTCTGGTTGAGCGGGTCGAGAACTTCCGTCGCGAACGTCGACGCCTCTTCGAGGATCGGGTCGATCACGTCGGGGGCGTCCTCGTAGCCGGGCAGCTTGCCGATCTGCTCGAGGCCGGCGAGTTCGCGCAGAACGAACTGCATGTCGCGCAAGGGCGCGCGGTAGGTGCTCATCAGTGCTCCTCCTCGTCAGTGCGAGGATCTGTCGCCGTAGAGATCGAGGCGGAGCTTCTGCAGCGCTTCGATCAGATTGGTCAGGTACGGTAGGAACCCGGACTTGATGCTCGCGAGGCGGTCCTCGCCCTCCGGGGTGATGCGGTAGACCGTCGTCCCGCGCTTGGTCGATTCGTCGACCGCGCCGTGGATGAAGCCCCGGTCTTCGAGGCGGCGCAGGAGCGGGTAGACGGTGTTGGGGTTGACCGGGAAGACGCCGCCCAGCTCGCCGATCCGCTGCATCAGGCCGTAGCCGCTGTCAGGCAGGACGTGGAGCATCTGGAGGACGAGCATCGGGAAGACCGTCTTGGTCTTGACCTCTCCTTGGAACACGCGGTCCCCCCAGTTTTCTTCAGGGAACACCGCATCGGGCGTCCTTGACCGCGTCGCCATATGTTATTTATAATAGGTTATCGGTAAGCCGTCAAGGCTGGCCGGTCCGCGATTTTGACGCCCCGGAGACAACCGCTCGGCATGACGCTTTCCGACGCTCTTCCCATCCTGCCGGCGTTCGTCGCCGAGCGGCTCGCGCAGCCCCGGGCGGTCGCGCTCGGCGAGCGCGTCGGGGGCCGTACCCGGGCCCTGCGCTCCGACGAGGTCCACCAGCAAGCGGCCGCCGTCGCGCACGCCATCCGGGCGCGCGGCATCGCGCAGGGCGAGCGGGTCGCGCTGATCGCCAACAACCGGGTCGACTGGCTGGTCGCCGACTTCGGCATCCTCTACGCCGGGTGCGTGGTGGTGCCGATGTTCGCCACCACCGCCGCCGACCAGCTGCGCTACATCCTGGCCGACAGCGAGGCCAAGCTGATCTTCACCGACGATGCGGCGACCGCGGCGACGATTCGCGCCGCCGCGCCGGACGCGCCGGAGATCGTGACCTTCGAGGGCGACGGCGAGGGCTCGTTCGCCGCCTTCGTCGCGAGCGGCACGCCGGCGCACCAGGCCGACCCGCAGGCCGTCGCGCGCTTCGCCGACGGGATCGCGCTCGACGACCTGGCGGTGCTGATCTACACCTCGGGCACGACCGGCATTCCCAAGGGCGTGATGCTCTCGCACCGCAACCTGGTCTCGGACGCCGTGACCGCGTTCGACCGCACCGACAGCGGCGTGAACGAAGGCGGCGCTGGCGCTCTCGGTGCTGCCGTTCGCCCACATCTACGAGCACACCAACGCGCTGGGGTTCCTCTACACCTTGGCGATCCACTACGTGACCGTGCCCGAGCGCCTGATGGACGACATGCGCGTGCTGCGGCCGGAGTTCATCGCGTTCGTGCCGCGCATCTTCGAGCGGCTGCTGGCCGGCATCGTCGGCAAGGCCCAAGCGGCGGGCGGCGCGCAGGCCAAGCTCGTGCCGTGGGCGCTGGCGGTCGGCACCGCGCACGAGCGCGCCCGGCGCGACGGCACGCCGATCTCGCCGGCCCTGCGGGTGCAGCACGCGCTGGCCAACGCGCTGGTGCTCAAGAAGATCAAGCCCAAGCTGGGCCTGGACCGGCTGGCGTACTTCGTCAGCGGCAGCGCGCCGCTGCACCGCGACACCGCGCTGACCCTGGCCGCGATGGGCATGGAGGTCTGCGAGGGCTACGGGCTGACCGAGACGTCGCCCACGGTGACGGTCAACCGCGCGGCCGACAACATCCTGGGCAGCGTCGGCCCGCCGGTGCGCGGCGTGCAGGTGAAGATCGCCGCGGACGGCGAGGTGCTCGTCAAGGGCCCCAACGTGATGCTGGGCTACTACCACGTGCCGCCCGAGGAACAGCCGTTCACGCCCGACGGCTGGCTGCAGACCGGCGACATCGGCGAGCTGCGCGGCACGCACCTCTACATCACCGACCGCAAGCGCGAGCTGTTCAAGAGCAGCGGCGGCAAGTGGATCTCGCCGGCCCGGATCGAGAGCGCGATCAAGCGCAGCGTCTACGTCGGCCAGGTGATGGCGGTCGGCGCCAGCCGGCCCCACCCGGGCGTGCTGCTGGCGCCGAACTGGGAGCTGGTGCGGCACGAGCTGTCGCTGCCCGCCGACTTGACGACCGACGAGATCGCGCGGCGCGACGACGTGCGCGCGCTGATGGTCCGCGAGGTCGAAGCGCAGACCGCCGACCTCGCGACGTACGAGCAGATCCGGCGCGTCGCGCTCCTGCCGCGCGACCTGACCATCGAGGACGACGAGCTCTCGCCGACGCTCAAGATCAAGCGCCGCGTGGTCGAGCAGCGCTACGCGCCGCTGATCGAAGCGGCGTACGCCGAAGACCTCCGTGCGCGCGCGAACGCCTGACGGGCTGAGCATCGCGGTCGAGCGCCACGGCGACGGCGAGCGCGCGGTGGTGTTCGCCCACGGCGGCGGCCAGACGCGCCACGCCTGGGACGCGACCGCGCGCGCCGTCGCGGCGCGCGGCTGGAGCGCCTACACCTACGACCTGCGCGGGCACGGCGAGAGCGATTTCGCGCCCGACGGCAAGTACACGATCGACGGGTTCGTGCAGGACGTCGGCGCGGTAGCCGAGCTGGTCGGCCGGCCGGCGGTGTTCGTCGGCGCGTCGCTGGGCGGGAACGCCAGCCTGCTCCACGTCGGCGAGCACGGCGGCGACGGCGGCGGCACCGCGCGCGGGTTGGTGCTGGTCGACATCGGCGTGCGCTCGCGCGACGCGGGCGTCGAGCGGATCGTCGGCTTCATGCAGAAGCACGTCGACGGCTTCGAGTCGCTCGAGGCGGCGGCCGTCGCGGTAGCGGAGTACGCGCCGCAGCGTGCGCGCAGCGTGCGGCTCGAAGGCTTGCGCAAGAACCTGCACCTGGCCGAGGACGGCCGCTACCGCTGGCACTGGGACCCGGCGCTGCTGGCCAACGTCGACCGCGACCAGCTCGCCAAGAGCGCCCGTACCGAGGCCGCGCTGCGCGCGCTGCGCGTGCCGTTCACGGTCGTGCACGGCGGCCGCAGCGACGTGCTCGACCGCGAGACCGCCGACGAGACGGCGCGCCTGGGCCACGGCACCGTGACCTCGGTCGGCGACGCCTCGCACATGGTCGCCGGCGACGCGAACGACGTCTTCACCCAGGCGCTGCTGGGCTTCTTGGAGCGCTTCTAGGCTTCGGCGCGCACCGTGCCGGCGGCGCGCGCGCCCGCGCCGGTGCGGCGCACCGCCAGCGACAGCGTGCCGGTGAGGACGAGCCACAGCAGCGCGAGCGCGATCCCGAGCAGCGCGACCGTCTCCCAGCCGAAGCGGTTGAGCACCGCGCCCGCCCCGAACGACGAGACCGCGATCGCGATCAGGACGGTGAAGTTGTAGGCGCCCTGGACCTTCGCTTGCTGCTCGGCGGGGAGCGCGGCGGAGGCGATCGAGCCGCTCGCGACGGTGGCGAAGTTCCAGCCCAGCCCGGCCAGGATCAGCGTCGCCCAGTAGCCGCCGACTTCGTGAAAGAGCGCGCCGACCAATCCGGCGGCAAGCAGGATCAGCGCCGCGGCGATCACCAGCGGCACCGCGCCGAAGCGGCTCACGAGGTTACCGCTGAAGAACGACGGCACGTACATCGCGACGAAGTGCCACTGCAGGCCCATCGTCATCGCGCCCACGCCCATCTGCTCCTCGACCATCGAGAGCGTCGAGGCGATCATGAGCAGGTACATCAGCGCCATCGAGAACAGGCTCGCCGCGAGCGCGATCGCGTAGCGCGGCTCGATCAGCACGCGCAGGAACGAGCGGTCCATGCTCTCCCCGGCGGCGCGCTGCGCGGGCAGCCGGATCGCCAGGCAGGCCAGCGCTCCGAGCGCGCACAGGATGCCGACCGCGGCGTACGGGCCGGCGAACGGCGGCACGCCGCCCAGGCCGAGCGTCCAGCGGGCGAGCTGCGGGCCGGCGAACGCGGCGACGACGCCGCTCAGCACGCTCAGCGAGATCGCGCGGCTCTTGTAGGCCTCGGGCACCGCGTCGGCGGCGGCGAAGCGGTAGCTCGCGGTGAACGCGGCGAGCGCGCCGAACAGCGCGGCGCCCGCGACGATCAGCCCGAACGAGCCCAGATAGGTGCCGAGAACCGAGAGGAGCGCGCCCGCGACCCCGATCAGGTTCGCCGCGGTGAGCGACGCGCGCCGGCCGAAGCGCGCCATCGCGTTGGCGGCGGGGATCGCGCAGATCGCGGCGGCGACCGACGATGCGGCGACCGCGACGGTGGCGAAGGTAGCGTCCGGCGCAAAGCGCTGGCCAGCGATGCCCGCCACCGTCACGAGGACCAGCGCAACGATTGAATACAATCCCTGCGCCAACGTGATGATCGTTAAATTGATCGCCGCTTGGCGCGGCAGCGCGCGCAGCGACAGGGACGCGGCCCCAGCCGGCCGCGCGGAACGACCACTCATCACGAAAACGCACCCTCGAGAAGAGACACTCCCAGGGAGTATCGGCGAGCGGAACGTTAAAGTTTCGTCAAGCCCGGTCCTTCACCATCGCGTCGAGCAGCGCCCAGGCGGTCTCGACCCGCGCCACGTCACCGTGGCTGGTGATGATCGCGTCGCCGTCGAGATTGCGAATCGTCTTGCCGGGCGGTAAGGCGGCATAGACGGTTTGGCCGGCGAGCAGCGTGTCGTCGAAGGCCTCGTTCGTCTCTTGCGCGCCGTTGCGGCCCATGCCGCCGTACAGGTCGCTCGCGTCGCCGATCGCCGCGCCGGTCTGGTGCGCGATCGCCGAGGCGATCGGGTACGCCAGGCCGACCGCCCAGTCGTGCACGCTGTGGGTGATGGAGATCGTTCCGCGCACCGTCTTGCCGTCGATGATGTGGCGGAACGCACCCGGCCCGCGCCCGCGAAAATCGGCCGACAGGCCGTAGTGCGAGTAGGCCGCCTCGAGCAGCGTCAGCGTGCGCGCTTGCGTGCCGCCGTCCAGCGCGTTCGCCAGCGAGGTCACGAGCCGGCCGCCGAAGCTGTGGCCGACCAGGTGCGCGCGCAGCTTCGGGTTTGCGGCGAACGCTTGCGCCAGCAGCGTCTTCACGCCGGTCCGGCCGATCGTGCCGGCCCGTTCCTTCATCGTGTAGTACGTCGTGACGTTGAGCAGCATCAGCGCGGCATCTTTGATCGTCGCGAAGGGGTTGAAGCCGGCCGCGCCGCCGCCGCTGGGCAGCGACGGGTCGGCGTCGCCGATCGAGGCCGCGCCGCCGCTCCCGGCGGCCGGCACGTCGACCGCGCCGGTCGCGAGCTGGTTGCGCACGTCGGACAGCACGTCGCTGCCGCTCTTGCCCGCGGTGATGCCGGCGGCGGCGTTGTCGAGCGCGGGATCGGGTTCGCTGCCGGGCGCGAAGAACGGAACCAGCGCGGACACGAACTGGTCCTGCGCGTCGCTGCTCGCGTCGAGGCCGGCGACCTGGGCCAGCGCGGCGTCGAGCGCGGCTTGCAGATCGGGCGACACGGTGCGGCGCAGCTCGGCGATCTGCACTCGCAGCCGCGCGTCCGCTTCGGCGGCCGCCGCGCTGGGATCGACGTCGGCGATCGCGGCCGCGCCCGCGCCCGGCGCGGCGGCGGTGATCGAGCCTTCGTCGAATTTCTTCGAGGGCCAGAAGAGCGCCAGCACGCCGGTGCGCGCGAGCTGGGCCGGCGTGAAGCCGGCTTTGTCCCACACCGCCGCCGCGCAGCCGAGGAAGCCGGTGTAGAGCGCGCGCGCTTCGGTCTCGTCGTTGTTCCAGCCGTGCGAGATGACGATCAAGTCGTCGACCCGCGGCGCGAGCGCGAGCAGCGCGGCTTGTTTGCCGTCCGCGGTGACCGAGGCGAATTGCGCGAGCGCGCCGCTCGCGTTGAACGGCACTTCGACGGTTTGAAACGGGTACGTGGCCACGCTGATCTCCCTCGAACGGCTCGGGTTCACACGGCTTGGATGGTGCGCATCAGATCGACCAGTCCGGCGCCTTGGTACGCGCGGTCGCGCCGCAAGTCGGTCGCGTTGGCCACGAACAGCGCCTTGACCGTTTCGGGCTGGCCGATGTACTCGCCGCGGATCGACAGGAACGCCGCGATCAGACCCGAGACGTGCGGCGCGGCCATGCTCGTGCCGGAGTCTTCCTTGTAGGTGTAGGCGTTCGGGGTGGCGGTCGTGGTTGCGCCGCCGGCCGTGGCGACGGTGGCCGGCTTGCGGCTCTGCACCGACGCGCACGACACGATGCGCTCGCCCGGCGCGACCAAGTCGGGCTTCATGCGGCCGTCGCCGGTCGGCCCTTTGGACGAGAAGTACGAGATGCCGTAGCGGTGCGGCGCGTCCTTGTGCGTCGAGCCGACCGTGATCGCGAGGTCGGCGTTGCCGGGGTCGTTGATCGTCATCGGCAGCCCCATCGCCCACGCCTGCGTGAAGGCCGTGTTGACGTAGCCGTAGCCCGAGTTGCCGGCCGCCGCGACGACCACCACGCCCGAGCGCACCAGCCGGTCGACCTCCACGCACAGCGGGCTCTGGCCGCAGGCGAACCACTTCGCGTCGAAGTTGTAGCCGACGCTCAAGTTCACGCCGTGGATCACGATCGTGCGGCCGTAGTCGTTCAGGCGCTGGATCTCGTCGAGCGCGTCGATGATCCACGAGACCTGCCCGGTGCCGGCGTCGTCGAGGACGCGCATGCTGAGCAGCTTGCAGCGCGGCGCCATCCCGGCGATGGTCGGCAGCGCCGCGAGCGAGCGTTCTTCCGACCCCGCCTCGTTGCGCGCCGTGCGCAGCACGACGGGCCGCTCGCCGACCGCCGCCGCGTTGGGGTCGGGCGGCGGCTGCTCCACCGTCTCTTCCGACGGCTTCACCGGCCAGGCCCCGGCGATGATGCCCGCGACGTGCGTGCCGTGGCCGAACTTGTCGACCGTCGCGTCGGCATCGGTCAGCTTGGTGACGAAGTTCTTGTGCACGAGGGGCGGGCTCAGCTTCAGGTTGTTGTAGAGCGTGAAGTGCGGGTGCGAGGCGTCGATGCCCGAGTCGAGCACGGCCCAGACGATGCCCGTGCCGACCGCGGTGAACGCGGCTTGCGCCGCGTCCGCCTTGACCGTCGCGATCGAGCGCGTGATCAGCGCCTGCACCTGCGTGTCTTCCCAGATGCGGAAAATCGCGCGCTGGCCGAAGTAACCGCTCCCGTCGAGTTCCAGCAGCGCCAGGATCTGCTCGCCGGTCATGTTCGCGAAGACGTACGGGTTGGCGGCGCGCGGCCGGTCGCGATACGACAAGTCGCCGATGCGGGTCTTGATGAGCTCGAGCGTCCGCACGATCTGCGCGCGCGCTTCGTCGCGTCCCCCGGGGTGGTTCTCGGAGATGACGATGATGACGTCGTGGCAGGCGGTCGGGTCGTTGAAGACTTCGGTCGAGAGCGGTTCGGCGATCACCCGCCCGACGAGGTTGTCCGGGTCGAAGTCGGCGGCGTGGTCGGCGTCGGCCCGCCCGCGGCTGATCTCGGCCGGAATCTCGGACGGCAGCGCCGCGTCGAGCGCGAGGATCTGCGCGCCGGTCAGCTCGGCGTAGAGGTATGGCACGTGCGCCGCTCGCCCGCTCCAGCGCGGCGGCTTGCCGCCGACCTGCGCGATCGCGTCCTCGACCGCTTTCAAGCACGCGGGCACGCCTTGGTACCCGGCGGCCAGTGCGGCGTCGCGCTCGGCCTGCGTCGTCTCGGCGGGGTTCGCGCGCACGATGTTCGCCGGATACGTGCGGATGCGAACGACGACGGGGAAGGTCGCCTCCGCCCGTTCCTGGGCTTCCTCGAACAGCGGGTGGGTAACGCGGTCGCTTGCCACGGAGCTCTCGTTCGCGCCCCGAGCAAGCGCTCCCGTCGCTAGCGGTCGACCAGATCGAGTGAGCCATTCCTAAGGCGGCCCAGGGTGTGCTAGGGCTGAGCGCCTATGTGCCGTCGGCCGCCAACCGTCCCGGCTCCGACGGCCGTAGTGAGCGCAGTAAAGTGAAAGCGATCGCCCCGCCGTCGGCGGAAAGATCGTCTGCGAGATGATGAGCGCGACAAGAATTGTGCCGCCGATCAGCGCGGCATACTGTGGCCCGCGAGGAGCCGGGGCACGCCGCCCCGGCTCAAAGCGGTCGTACTCGTGCCCGCTGCGCGCAGCGGACCGCCCAATCGCCAAACTTGGCCGGCTTTCCAGTACGCTGCCCAGCCAATAATGTCTCGTACGTAAAAACTGGGCAGGCCGTGAGCGCACGGAGATACGCCTCGTATTGAGTGTTGTCATGACCAGCGCGTGCAGTAAACGCCGCGTGCGCCAGGCTCACGTTCGACCCTGCTTCCGAACGCCAGCCGGCGCGTTGCGCAATCTGGGCGACGACCCGACCAGCATCTTCGGTTTTTTCTACAGGCTCGATGCTCCAAATACCGATGGCCGGAACAAAGACACCGAGCGCCTCGTCACGCCGCAGGTACAGCATTGCGAAGGGTTTTTCGCCGAGGCGATGTTGCGCGGCATCGCGGACGACGGCCCGAACCGTCCCGTCAGGATCTGCCAGTACCGGCTCGCGCTGCGCGATCAGGATCGTTCCACGCGTAGAAACGTCACCGTCCATATCACGATATACCGTTCGCACCCGCACGCTATTGAGGTCGATGTGCTGGGATGCCGCATCGATCGATGCGACGTGCGCAGAACCGGTGACCAGCACGAGGATCGGCGAGGCAAGATAACGCGTAAGGCCATCAGGGATGTCGGCTGGCGAAGCACCCGTCACCATGCGTATCGGAACATCGCGTGAACCGGCACAGCCGACAGTGGAGGCGAGAACTACGATCACTGCGATGCCCGCCCAGCCAGTACGACCGACTCGACTGTTCATACTTAAAATCCCAGCACGGCGGGCGAGGGCAACTCGATCACCCCAGCCCAGCCGTTGGTCAGTAGTTGATCGGAACCTTGTTGGTCTGGTCAAACGAACGCGCTTCGCCGGCTAGAGCACTCGGATTGCCGAACAAACTAGCAGCATAGCGCGCGACTTGCTCCTCGCCGCAAATACCACGCCGGCCCAGGATGGCCCGTACCATCGCTTCTTCGCTGGTCACCCGTCGACCAAGATCATCAAGGTCGAGGTGCCGGTCGCGTAGACGCGGCCTTGCGCGTCGACCAGCTTCGCTTCGCTCGTCGCGGTGCGCCGTCCGGCGTGCACGACGCGCGCGTCGGCGAACACCTTGCCGACCGCGGCGGTGACCGGGCGGTGGAAGCGGGTGTGCAAATCCATCGTCGTCGCGACCTGGCCGGCCGGCAGCAGCGACTGCACCGCGGTCCCCAGCGCGTTGTCCATCAGCGTGGTGATGATCCCGCCGTGGACCGAGCCGATCATGTTGTAGAGCTCCTCGTGCGGCAGCATCGCGAACACGACGTGCCCGCGCTCGACGGTCTCGAGCGAGAAGTTCATCCAACGCGTGATGTTGGTGACCGGCACCTCGCCGCGCTGCATCATCCCGAGCGCTTCGAGCCCGTCCATGCGGCGAAAGATGTCGACCGCGTGCGGATAGTCCTTGGTCGCGACGGGCGTCCCCGCGGGGCTGCTGCCGGGCGTGCTCATCCGGCGCTCAGCGCCGCCGCGGCGACCGCAGGCGCGCGTTCGGCCGGCGCGGCGAGCTCGTGCGCTTCCAGCGCTTCGAGGTACTTCTCGGCGTCGATCGCGGCTTTGCAGCCCGACCCCGCGGCGGTGATCGCCTGTTTGTAGCGCACGTCGTAGACGTCGCCGGCCACGAACACGCCCTCGACGTTGGTGCGCACGCCGTCGGCGCTGACGATGTAGCCGGCATCGTCCAGATCGATCTGGCCCGCGAAGATGCCGGTGTTCGGGTCGTGGCCGATCGCGATGAACAGCGCGTCCGCCGGCAGCACCGACTCCGCGCCGCTGACGAGGTTCTTCACGCGCAGCGCGGTGGTCGCGTCCTCGCCGATCACCTCGGTCACCGCGCTGTTCCAGATCACCTCGATCTTGGGATGGTTGAGCGCGCGGTCGGCCATGATCTTCGAGGCGCGGAAACCGTCGCGCCGGTGCACGATGGTGACCTTGCTGCCGAAGCGGGTCAGGAAGGTCGCCTCCTCCATCGCCGAGTCGCCGCCGCCCACCACCACGATGTGCTTCTCGCGGAAGAACGCGCCGTCGCAGGTCGCGCAGGTGGACACGCCGCGCCCGCGCAGGCGCGCCTCGCCGGGAATGTTCAGCCAGCGCGCGCTCGCGCCGGTCGCGAGGATCACGCTCTCGGCGGTGTACTCGTCTTCATCCGTGCGCACGACGAACGGGCGGGCCGAGAAGTCGACCGCGGTGACGTCCACGTTGTGGATGATCGAGCCGAAGCGCTCGGCCTGGGCCCGGAAGGCCTCCATCAGCTCGGGGCCCATGATCCCGTCGGCGAAGCCGGGGTAGTTCTCCACCTCGGTGGTCAGCATGAGCTGCCCGCCGTACATGTGGCCGGCGAAGACGATCGGGGCCAGGTTGGCGCGGGCGGCGTAGACGGCGGCGGTCAGGCCGGCCGGGCCGGAACCGATGATGACGACCTTGGCGTGCGTGGCGGGCATTGCGTCCTCTTCAACCCAGGCGGGGTTCCGTCCGGTTCGGCGGAAGCGCGCGCCATGGACTGGCCGCGCATCCCGCTCGAAGACGACCCCTCCGACCTGCTGCGCAAGGGCATGCGCGGGAACGGCCTGGAGCCGGGAGAGCTGGCCCGCCGGACCGGCCTGGACGAGGCCGCCGTGGCGGCCTGGGCGCGCGGCGACGGCGTGCCCAGCGAAGACCAAGCCCGCGCGGTGGCGGTCGTGCTGCGGCTCGATCCGGGCAAGTTCGCCGACGCGGCGGCTCGGCGCTGGTACCCCGGCGCGGAGATCCCGCCCGAGGTGCGCCACCACCCGCACGACCCCCACCCCTCCAACGGCTACCTGTTCTTCCTGCAGGACGGCAAGACCGCGGCCCTGGTCGACCCGGCCGGCTACCCCGAAACCCTGCTGCGGGCGGTGAACGAGGGGCCGTACGCGCTGCGCTACGTGCTGATCACCCACAAGCACGCCGACCACTGCGACGCGACGGCCGACGTCGCGCGCGCCTTTCCCGGCGCGCAGCTCGTGATGCACCGGGCCGACGCGCACGCCATCGGCGACCTGGCGGCGCGCGCGCTGCCGATCGCCGACGGCGACGAGCTGCCGTTCGGCGACGACGCCGCGATCCGCATGCTGCACACCCCGGGCCACACCGACGGCTCCTCCTCGTTCCTCTTCCGCTCGACGGTGTTCACCGGCGACACGCTCTTCGCGGGCTCGGTCGGCGGCGCGTACGGCGACGTCTCGACCTACGACGACGTGCTGGCGAGCATTCGCTTCAAGCTGTTCGCGCTCGACGACGACACCGTCGTGATGCCGGGCCACGGCCCGCCGACGACGATCGGGCAGGAGAAAGCTCACAACCCCTTCTTCTGAAAATGAGATGCCGGTAGGGTGGGAACGAGGGCCGACTTCCGGGCATAGGGAGCCGAATATGGTGGTCGATCGACGCGCCTCGACCGGCATCGCCGGTTTGGACGAAGTCTTGCACGGCGGGTTCATCGAGGGCCGGACGTACCTGGTGAGCGGTCCACCGGGGACCGGCAAGACGACGCTGGGCTGGCACATGCTGACCGAGGGGCTGCGCGCCGGGGAGAGCGCGCTCTACATCTCGTTCGCCGAGCCCGAGGCGGAGCTGCGCGCGAACGCCGCGCTGAGCGGCTTCGACGCGGACGGGGTGCACATCGTCGACCTGAGCCCGCCGCCCGAGCTGTTCGCGCGGGCCGAGACCTACGACATCTTCTCGGTCAGCGAGGTCGAGCGCGAGCCGACCACCGCTCGCATCGTCGAGGCGGTCGAGCGCATCCGCCCCAACCGCGTCTTCGTCGACTCGATGACCCACCTGCGCTTCCTGGCCAGCGACGGCTTCCAGTTCCGGCGCCAGGCGCTCTCGTTCTTGCGCTACCTGGCCGACAAGGGCTCGGTGGTGGTCGTGACGTCCGAGTCGACCGTCGAGACGCCCGACGACGACCTGCGTTTCATCGCGGACGGCGTGATCGAGCTCGATCTCGAAGGCCGGACCCGCTCGCTGTGCGTGCTGAAGTTTCGCGGCTCGGGATTTCGCGCCGGCAGGCACGCGCTCGTGCTGGACGAGGGCGGCGCGAAGGTCTACCCGCGGCTGATCCCGGCGCAGCACCGCGCGAGCTACGGCCGCGAGGCGCTCTCGTCGGGTCTGCCCGGCCTCGACGAGCTGCTCCACGGGGGGATCGAGCGCGGGACGATCACGCTGATAAGCGGCCCGACCGGGGTCGGGAAAACGACGCTGGGCATCCAGTTCATGGTGCAGGCCGCGCAGCGCGGCGTGCGCTCGACGGTGTACACGTTCGACGAGCCGGGCGAGACGCTGCTGCGGCGCTGCTCGGGCATCGGGATGGACGTGCGCGGCATGATCGAGCGCGGCATGCTGGCCGTGACCGACCTCGAGGCGCTGCGCTACGGCCCCGACGAGTTCGCCAACCTCGTGCGGCGCGACGTCGAGGAGCACGGTACCCGGATCGTCATGCTCGACAGCGTGAGCGGGTACCGCATGTCCGTGCCGGGCGGCGATTTGGCCGAGCGCCTCCACGCGCTGGGACGGTACCTCCAGAACGTCGGCGTGACCGTCCTCCTGGTCGACGAGCTGCAGGAGCTGACCGAGCTTTCGCGCGACCGAGGTCGGCATCAGCTACCTCGCCGACAACCTGATCTTCCTGCGCTACGTCGAGCGGATCGTCGACGGCAACGCGCAGCTCGGCAAGGGCATCGGCATCCTCAAGAAGCGCATGAGCGACTTCGACAAGACGGTGCGCGACTTCGCCATCACCTCCCAGGGCTTGCGGATCGGGGCGGCGCTGCAGCTCAGCTCGGTCTTCGCGCATTTGCCCTCCGGCAGCGAGGCGAGCGATCGTCACCCCTGACGTGCCCGACGCGCGCGAACGAGTCCTCGTCCTGCTCGCGAACGCCGAGAACCGGCGCCTGCTGGGGTCGCTCCTGGCCCAGCGCTACGACGTGCTCGAATCGCTGCCGTGGGATCAGGCGCCCGGCGAAGGCATCGCGGTCGACCTCATCATCGTCGACGGGCTCTCGCTCCAGGGCCATCGGGAGCGCCTGGCCAGCGAGCGGCGCGCCCACGAGCCGGTGCAGCTGCCGATCCTGCTCCTGACCGACAGCAAGGACGCCGGCCTGAACACCCGCGCGGTCTGGCAAGTCGTGGACGACGTGCTTGCTGCGCCCGGTGCAGCGGCTCGAGCTGGCCGCGCGGGTCGAGTCGCTGCTGCGCGCCCGCCGGCTCTCGCTGCGCCTGCGCCGGATGTCGGCGCTGTACGAGGCCGAGCGGCGCATCACCGAGCGGTTCCAGGAGGCCGCCCTGCCGCGTCTGCTGCCGCGCATTCCCGGGCTGGCGCTGGACGCCTACTACCACGCGGGGCGCGACGAGGCGCGGATCGGCGGCGACTGGTACGATGCGCTGCGGCTGCCCGACGGGCGCGTCGTCATCACGGTCGGCGACGTGAGCGGCTCCGGGCTCGACGCGGCGGTGACGATGGCCTCGGTGCGCCAGGTGCTGCGCGGCGTCGCCCAGGTCCACCCCGATCCCGGCTTGATGCTCGACGCCGCGGACCGCACGCTGCAAGCCGACGATCCCGACCGGATCGTGACGGCGTTCGTGGCGGTGCTCGACCCGGCCACCTCCGATCTGACGTACGCCTCGGCGGGACACCCGCGCCCGCTGCTGCGCCGCCGCGACGGCGACTGGACCGAGCTCAGCGCGGCGGGCATGCCGCTGGGGGTTCCGTCCAAGGGCGAGCGCGTCACCGAGACCGTCGCCATGCCGCCCGACGCGGTGCTCGTGCTGTACACCGACGGCTTGACCGAGGCGACGCACGACGTCACGGCCGGCGAGGAGCGGCTGCGCGCGGCGCTGCGCGATCCCGGCGTGCTCGCCGCGCCCAACCTCGCCCGCGCGATCCACGACGCGGTCCTGACCGAGGGCGCGAGCGACGACGTCGCGATCTTCACGGTTCGCCGCGATCCCGACGAGGACGCGTGCGCGGTCGAGCGCTGGACGTTCGACTCGTCCGACGCCGAGACGGCACGCGCGACCCGCCATGCGGTCTTGCGGCGGCTGGCCGAGCACGGGCTGAGCGCCGACGCGCTCGGCGCGGCCGAGATCGCTTTCGCCGAGCTGATCGGCAACGTCGTGCGCTACGCGCCGGGTGCCGCCGAGGTCGCGCTCGACTGCAGCGCCGCGGCCCCGGTGCTCCACGTCCTCGACCGCGGGCGCGGGTTCCGCCACCTGCCCAAATTACCGGACGACGTGCTGAGCGAGCGCGGCCGCGGGCTCTACATCGTCTCGGCCCTGGCCGACGACTTCACCGTTGCCCGCCGCCCGCACGGCGGCAGCCACGCTCGCGCGGTGCTGAGCCTCTCCCAGCGCGCGCTCTCGCCGTTCGACACGCTGCTCGCCTTCGCCGACCTCGACACGATCGGCGCCGACACGTAGCCCGGCGGCACGCGCCGCGCGCCGCGCGCCGGCACGTTACTCCGGGGGCCGCACCAGCGCGGTGCCGTCCGCGGCGCCGTGCGGGTCGCGGGCGCTGACTCGTACCGTGCGGCCGCGTCGTCGCGGGCCACCAGCTCGGCCAGCGCGGCGGCGCGCGCCTCGAGAGCCAGGCTGCGGTCGCGCGCTTCTTCGAGCAGGGTCCGGATCTCGGCGTGCTCGGGGTTGAGGCCGGCGATCGAGCCGTGCGCGGCGATGCCGGCGCGGGCCGCGGCGACCCGCGCGGCGGTGATCTCGCGCTCGGCGCGCAGCGCGTCGGCACGCCGGCGCAGGCGCTCGGCCGCGGCGGCCACGTCGTCCTCGCGCGCGCGCAGCTCGGCGATCTCGGCCCGGAACGCCTCGACCTCGTTCGCGCGCGCGCCGGAGCGGGCGAACGAGGCGACCTGCATCTCCAAGCGCTTGCGCGCGGTGAGCAGGTCGGCGAGGTGGCGGCGCACCTCGTCGACCACCTCGAGCTGCAGCCGGTACGCCGCCTCCACCGAAGCCGCCGGATCGTCGAGGCGCGCGACCGAACTGCGCGCTTCGCCGGCGATCAGGCGAACGATTCGGCGCCAGAGGCTCACTTCGGGTCCACGTGCACGATCGCGGCTTCGCCGTTGCGCGCGGGCGGAGCGTCGCCGTCCACCGGGCGGGAGCGGTGCGCGAGCAGGTTGCGCGCGAGGTCGAGCCCGGTCACGCCCTGGGCCATCACCTTGCCGAGCATTTCCGTCACGCCTTGCGCGCCGTTGAGCACGATCATCTGGTCGACCGAGGCGAACGCCTTGGCCGCCGCCTCGACGATCTGCGGCCACTGCTGGGCCAGCTCCTGGCCGATGACCGCTTCCTGGTTCTCGGCCAGCGCGTCGGCGCGCGCTTTGATCGCCGCGGCTTCCGCGAGGCCTTTCGCGCTGATCGCTTCGCCCTCGGCCAGACCGCGGGCGCGCGTCGCGGACGCTTCGGCTTCGCCCAGCACCCGGGTCTTGGTGGCGTCGGCTTGCGCCTGCAGCTCGATCTGCTTGGCGCGCGCCTCGGCCGCCGCGATGTCGGCGTTGCGCTGGGCGTTGGCGATGGTCTCCTTCTCGTACGCCTTGGCGTCGGCCGGGCGGCGCACGGTCGCGAGCAGCATCTGCTCGGTCTTCTGCGCGTCCAGCTCGGCGATCTTCGTCTCCTCGATGACGACCTTCTGGCGCGCGGTCGCGTCGGCGATCGGGCCGGCCTGCTTCGCCTCGGCGGCGGCGCGGTCGACCTCGGCCTGGTAGCCGGCGACCTTGATCTTGCTGTCGCGCTGCGACGACGCTTTGAGCGCCTGGGCCTCCGCTTCGCGCGTCGAGGCCTCCTGGTCGGCCTGGGCCTGCGCGATGCGCGCGTCGCGCTGCACGACCGCGGCGAACGGCATGGCGAGGTTTTGGATGTAGCCGGTCGGGTCGTCGATCTCTTGGACCTGGAGCGAGTCGACGATCAAGCCGAGCTTCTCCATCTCGGTGCCCGACGCGCCGCGGGTGGCCTCGGTCAGCCGGTCGCGCTCGCGGATCAGCTCCTCGATCGTCAGCGAGCCGACGATCGCGCGCAGGTGGCCGGCGAAGACGTTCTGGATGCGCACGTCCATCCGGTCCTGCTGGTCGAGGAAGCGGCGCGCGGCGTTGGCGATCGACGCGAAGTCGTCGCCGATCTTGTAGATCACCACGCCCTTGATGTGCACCGGAATGCCTTGTTTGGTGACGCACGTGATCTCCAGCTCGGACTCGCGCAGGTCGAGCGAGAGCCGGCGCACGACCTGCACGCCGGGAATGACGAACGTGCCGCGCCCGGTGATGATCTTGAAGCCGAGCGATTCACCGGTGTGATCGATCGGCTTGTGGTGCAGCCCGCTGATGACCAGCGCCTCGTTCGGCTCGGCCACCCGCCACATCGCGCGGAACAGTCGCGATCACCACCACGATGGCGACGACGGCGACGATCGCGACCGCGAGCGCCGAGACACCCAAAACTGTCACTGGAAAACGACCTCCCGCGCCGGGCCGTCAGGCTTCGGCGACGATCACCGTGCGCGGCGGGTGGTACTCGACGACGACGACCCGCGTCCCGACCGGAAGGTCGACCTCCTTGTCGACCGGGTAGGCATGAAAATGCTCGGAGCCGCCTCGAACGGGGAGCATGATCTCCCCGATGGTGCCCGGGCCCACCGCTCCTGTGACGCGTCCGACCTTCCCGACCACCTGATCCGTAGCCGACCCTCCGCCGCTTACGCCGGAATCCTACCGGGCGTACATCTGGGAGTTACGCACCGGCTCGGCAATCCTCCGCTGCGTGTGGCCGTGAGCGAGGCGCGCTCAAGCGCCTAGCCCGCGCCCACCGTGACGCTGGTCTTCGCACCGTCGCCGCCGACGCGGATCGTGGCCGGGGCGGCCAGCTTCGACTGCGGGACCAGTTGGAACTCGACCACCTTGACGCCCGAGTCGGGGATCGCGACGGTGGTGCGGAACGGCGCGCACTGGCGGTCGCTGCAGAACGAGGCGATCCAGCGCGCGGGCAGGCCGCTGGCGGCCAGGGCGACGGTCTTGCCGGGCTTGCCGGCGACGACCAGGCGGTACTTGTAGGTACTGGCGACCGAGCCGGGCAGGTCGGGCCCGGTCCAGGGCGCGAGCGAGAGCGCGGTGCGGGCGCTGGGGTGCCCGGCGTCGAGCGCGACGGTCGCCTCCTGGCCCTCCTCGAGGTACATCGCGTAGCGGCTGTCGGTCGTGGGCAGCTTCTGCGTCCAGGCGATGGTCTGGGCGAACGCGGCCTTGGCCTGCGGGACGCGGCCCGCGCGGGTGAACAAGCGTCCTTCGTAGAGATAGGCCCAGGCCAGCTTGCGGACCGCCTTGGCATCGCCGGGCTTGGCTTGCACCGCCGCGCGCGCCAGGCCGATCGCCTGCGCGTAGGCGACCGCGCCGTCGTCGAAGCGGCCGGCCCGGCCGTCGAGCTCGCCCAGGCCGACGTAGTTGTCGACGCTGGGCTGGAGCTTGGCGAGCTGGCCCGCGTAGTCGGCCGCGCGCACGTAGTCGTGCTGGGCCCGGTACGCGGTAGAGATGCCGTCGAGCAGGTCGGGATCGCTCGGCGCGAGCGCCAGCCCGCGGGCGTAGGCCGCGACCGCGTCGTCGTTCTGCTCGCGCGCGAGCGCGGACTCGCCCTGCAGGCGGGCCAGCAGCACCCGGTCGGCGTCGGTCGCGGCGAGCGGCGCGAGCGCCTGCGCCGCGGCGTCGCGCAGCGTGTTCTCCGCGGCCTGAACGCTGAGGTAGTCGCTCGGACCGTCCACGTTGCCCGCGTCGTCGATCGCCTTGAGCAGGCTCTCGGTCGAGGCGCGAACCGCCGCGACGTCGCCGGTGAACGGAAATTTCGAAGGTTCGAGCAGGGCGTCGATCTTGCGCTGGGCTTCGCTCGCGACGACTGCGTTGCGGCCGGCGCGGGCGTCATCGACGAGGCCGGTCAGGGTGGCGGCGCCGATGTTGTCGATGTAGCGCGCGCGCAGCACGCCGTCGGGCCCGATCACCAGCGTGGTCGGAAAGGCCCGTATGTCGTAGGCCTTGGCGAAGGTCTGCTGGCCGTCGATGGCCTGCGGGTACGGCACGCCCTTGGAGGCGACGAAGGCCCGCACGATGGGCGCGCTCTCGGTCGTGTCGACGCCCAGGAACGCCACCCCGCCCTTGGCGGAGAGCTTCTTCGACGTCGCGATCAGGTCGGGCGTCTCTTCGCGGCACGGCGGGCACCAGGTGCCCCAGACGTTGACCACCAGCGTCTTGCCGCGGTAGTCGGCCAAGCCGACGGACTTGCCGTCGATCGTGGTCAGCCGGAAGTCGGGCGCCGGAGCGCCGACTTGCGGGCCGGTGAGCGCGAGCGCGGTCGCGACGACGAGCGCGTGAATCATGCGGTGTTCCTAGACGCGGACGAGGGTGCTGGCACGGGCGACCGTACGCCCGCGGGCGGTCGCTGCGATGGACACGTTCACCGGCCGCGCGGCCGCGGTGGTCGGGACGACTTGGAACTCGACGACCTTGACGCCTGCCGCGGGCATGGTCACGGTGGTCCGGAACGGCGCGCAGACGCGGTCGGTGCAGAACGAGCCGATCCAGCGCTGGGGCAGGCCGGCCGTGGCCAGGCCGACCCGGGTGCCGGGCGCGCCGGTGACGATCAGGCGGTATTTGTAGGTGCTGGCGATCGAGCCGGGCAGGTCGGGCCCGGTCCAGGGCGCGAGCGAGAGCGCGGGCGCCGAGCCGGGCGCGACGGCCAGCGCGACCGTCCCCTCCTGGGCGCGCTCGAGGTACCACTCGCGGCGCGGGTCGCCGGCGGGGATACGCTCCGCGGCGGTGCCGGCCGCGGCGAAGAGCCGGCGCGCCTGCGCGGTGCGGCGCTGGTTGGCCTCGGTCTGGCCGTAGTAGAGGTTCGTCCAGGCGAGCTGGGCCGGCGTCTTGGCCAGCGTCTGAGCTTTGGCGAACGCGGCTTCCGCCTCGCCGAGGCGGCCCAGCTTCGCCGCGGCCTTGCCCAGCGAGACGTAGGACGAGTACGACGGCGCGAGCTGCGCGATGCGGGCCTCGAGCTGGGCCACCCGCGCGTCGTCGCCCAGGTGGGCCACCGCGTAGGCCTGGCCGCCGAGCGTGTCGACGTCGTCCGGAGCGGATTTCAGCGCGAGGGCGTATTGCGCGTCGGCGTCGGCCCAGCGGCCGAGCGCCGCCGCCTGGTCGCCGCGCAGGCGGGCCAGCAACGCGTTCTCGCCGTCGCTCGACGCGGTCGGCGCGAGGGCCGCGATGATCGCCGCGCGCAGGGTCTGCTCCTCGCGCTGGGTCGCGATCAGGTCGTGGTCGCGCGCCGGGTCGTCCATCGCGTCGTCGAGCATCTCGTTGACCTGCCCGATCACGACGGTCGCCTTCGCCACGCCGGCCTGGATCGTGTCACGGTCAGCCGCCTTGGCATCGGCGCCTAGGCCGTATTGCGCGGGCGCGAGCATCTCGTCGAGCCTCTGCTGGAAGGCGCTAGTCAGCACGCCGTTCTCGCCGCGCTGCGCCGACGCGATGTACGAGCGGAGCTGCGCCGCCGGCAAGAGGTTGTCGGCGTGGCGCGCGCGCAGCACGCCGTGCGGGTCGATGACGAAGGTGGTCGGGTAGTTGCGGATCTCGTAGGCCCGGGCGAAGTCGCTCGTGCCGGTGGTGACGGCCTGCGGGTACGGGATGCCCTTGGCGGCCGAGAAGGCCCGCACGACGCTCGCGGTCTCGGTCGTGTCGACTCCCAGGAAGGCCACCTTGCCCGAATCGCGCTTGGCCTCGGCAACCAGGTCCGGCGTCTCCAGCCGGCACGGCGGGCACCACGACCCCCACACGTTGACCACCAGCGTCTTGCCGCGAAAATCGGACAACCGCACCCGCTTGCCGTCGATCGTGGTCAGCGCAAAATCAGGCGCGGGCTGGCCGACTACCGGCCCAGGCAGTTGCGCCGGCGCCGCGCCCGAGGACGGAAGCGCAGGCGGCGCGGCCGCACAAAAGCCCAGCCCGAGCACGGGAGCGAACAGCCAGGCCACGAGTCGCTTCATGCGCTCCCTAACCGAGAGGCGCCGGGGGTGGTTTCCGATCCCCTTGCCGCGCGCGGTTAGAGCAACCGGCGCAGATCGTCGGCCGTCATGCCGGCCGCGTCGAGCAGCGCGGACAGCGTCCCGCGCGCGAGTGGTTTGTGCAGCGGTATCGTGACGTGCTCGCCCGCGCGCTCCATGCGAACGTGCGAACCGGTCTGACGCAACCTCATCCACCCAGCACGCTCGAACGCCCGCACCAGATCAGGCCCGTTCACGACGGGTAGCCTTCTGCTCATATTTAGGTAAGATACGGTTGAGCGGGCGAGCGAAAGTCGTCAGGCGGCGGGCAGCGCGACGGTCACGCGCTCGACTCGAACCTCGACGTCCCCGTCGGGTTCGGGGATCGGCAGGCCGCGTTCGCGCAACACGCTCAGCTCCAAGCCGATCGCGTCCGCTGCCATTGCGAGCGCCTCTTCGACGTCGTCGCCGCAGGTGAAGACGCGGGGAAACGCCGGGATGATCGCCCGGAAGCCGTCTTCGTCGGGTTCGAGGATGACGCGGTACGAAAGCCCGTCCATGCCCGGTGATTCGGCGGGCGGGGTGGCGTTCATCCTGGTCAGGTGCGGCGTTCGGAGTTCAGGTGCGGAGCTTGTAGCCGGCGGCCGTCATCCGCAGGGCGACGGTGAACGCGATTGCGGCCAGCGCTGTGACCACGGTCAGCGAGACCCACAGCGGGGCGTCGCCGGTGGCGGTGTACGAGTAGCGGAAGGCGTTGATCATGTGGAACATCGGGTTGATCTGCGAGATGCGCTGGACGAGCGGCGGCAGGAACTGGGTCGAGGTGAAGACGCCGCCCACGAAGACCAGCGGCGTGATGACGAACGTGGTGAGCACCGCGATGTGGTCGAACTTCTCGGCAAAGAGCCCGAACACGATGCCGAGCGACGAGAACAGGATCGCCACCAGCACGACCATGAGGAAGTACAAGCCCCAGTTGATCGGCGCGGTGTGGACGAAGACCACCCCCAGCAGCGTGATCAGCAAGGCGATGAAGAGCGCCCGCAGCACGCCCGAGATGAGGTAGCCGAGCACCATCTCCAGCGCCGAGAGCGGCGCGATGAGGATCTCCTGGATGTTGTTCATGAAGCGCCCGCCGAAGACCGATGACGAGCTCTCGCTGTAGGTCTGGTCGATCACCTGCAGCATGATCAGCCCAGGGATGAGGAACTGCGCGTACGAGACGCCGTGGACGTTCTGGATTTTGCTTCCGAGCGCGAGGCCGAAGACGAACACGTAGAGCAGCGTCTGGATGATCGGCGGCCAGACCACCTGGTTGATGATCGAGAACGTCCGCACGATCTCGCGCTTGCAGACCATCCACAGACCGACCGGGTTGCCGATGAGCGCGGTCACTTGCGGGTCAGCTCCAGGAAGACGTCTTGCAGCGAGCCGCTGCCGATCAGCTGTTGGGTCGTTTCGAGCGCGACTAGCTTACCGGCTTGGATGATGCCGATGCGGTCGCACAGCTCTTCTGCTTCTTCGAGGTAGTGGGTGGTCAGGATGATCGTGGTTCCGTTCGTGTTGAGCTCTTTGAGCAGCGACCACAGCTCCAGGCGCAGCTCGACGTCGACGCCCGCGGTCGGCTCGTCGAGGATCACCAGGCGCGGCTGGTGGATCAGCGCGCGGGCCAGGGTGAGGCGGCGCTTCATGCCGCCCGAGAGCTTGGTGTAGACTTGCTTGGCCTTGGAGGCGAGGCCGAAGCGCTCGAGCAGCATGTCGGCCCGCTCGCGCACCGCGGGGCCGCGCAGGCCGTAGTAACCGGCCTGGTAGATCAGCACGTCGCGGATGTTGAGGTAGCGGTCGAAGTTGTACTCCTGCGGCGCGAGACCGACCATGAGCCGCGCGGCGCGCCAGTCGCGCTCGACGTCGTGCCCGAAGAGCGCGATCGAGCCGCCCGAGATGCGCGCCAGGCCGACGATGGCGTTGATCGTCGTCGTCTTGCCCGCACCGTTGGGCCCGAGCAGCCCGAAGAAGTCGCCCTCGTTCACGGTGAACGAGATGCCGTCGACCGCGGTGAAATCGCCGTAGCGCTTCACCAAGCCGTCGATCCGCAGCGCCGGAACGCCCGCGCTCGATCCGTTCACTGCCATCGTCCCGCTCACGGTATCACCTCGCATCACGGGATCACCCCGCCGACCGGCGGCAGCTTGGCATAGCGGTGGCCGCGCAGCGTCGCCAGCCGTTCGTCGAGGTCGGGAATGCTGCTCTTGCGCAACTGTTTTGCGACCTTGTCGACGTCGAAGGAGACGCGGCGCGGCTGCACTTCCCAGCCGCCGGAGCGCTGGGTGAACAGCACGTAGTGGGCGCGCGGGTCGCCGTCCTTGGGCAGTCCCGCGGACGCCACGTCGACGAGCGTGCGGCCGCGCCAGACCCGCACGTAGGGCAGGTGCAGGTGGCCGAAGGCGATCGTCCGCTGCACGACGCCGTCGAACAAGCGCTCGAGCGTGTCGTCGTAGGCGTCGGGCCAGACGTGCTCGTCGTCGGATTTGGGGTTGGCGTGGCAGACCAGCAGGCCGTCCTCGCCGTCGCCGAAGGTCAGCGAGAACGGCAGCTCGGCCAGCGCGCGCGTGCGCTCCGGGCCGATCTCGTCGCGCACCCAGCCCACCGCGCGCGCGTCCTCGTCGTCGAGCTCGCTCAGGTCCGCTTCGCCCACCATGCGGTCGGTGTTGCCGCGCAGGCACTGCGCGCCGATCGCATCGAGCCGCTCGAGGACTTCTTTGGGTTTCGGGCCATCCAGGCAGAGGTCGCCGGCGGCCACGACGACGTCCGCACCGCCGCGCTCGTGCACGTCGTCCAGGCAGCGGTTCAGCGCGTGGACGTTACCGTGGATGTCGGACAAGACCGCTATTCGCACGCGGTGCGACCAATCGCGATGCGCGTGGCGTTACCCGCGCTTGAGGGCGAGCACGAGCGAGTGCGGGCCGTAGCCGGCCTTGCCGAACTCCCACAGGTCGATCGACTCCACCACCAGCTTGGCCTTGCGCATCAGCGCGATCGACTCGCGGAAGCGCAGGTTCGCGATCACCCGGCGTTCGCCGAAGGCCAGCACGCCGGCGGCCATTTCCTCGCCGCGCGGCACTTCGACCAGCTTGAGGTCGGTCGCGGCGACGAGGTCGACCCGCTCCGGCGCGGCGATCACCGTGTCGCCCGCGACGATGCTGAAGACGTTGCGCAGCCGCGCGACGTCGTTGGCCACCGCGAGCTCGACGACGCGGTAGCCCATCCCGCCGACGAGCGCTTCGAGCTGCTTGCGGCCCAGCTCGTTGGAGCGGGCGCGCTGGCCGGCGCCGGCGCGCGGGACGCCGATGAAGATGCGGTCGGGCGAGATCGCGACGTCGTTCGCGTCGAGCAGGCCCGGCGCGGCGATCCGGCCGACGATCGGGATGCCCAGCTCGGTCAGGTGCGCCTCGACGGCCGCGACCTCGGCCCGGCGCTCGGTCTGCGAGGGCCGGGTCAGGATCGCGCCCTGCGGCAGCACGAGCGCGCAGTCGCCGATCAGCGACTCGGTCGAGCTCTGCGTGCGGGGCTCGATCTCGCTGACCGTCACGCCGTGGTCGCGCAGGGTGCGGACCAGGATGGCGTGCTGTTCCTTGGCGCGCTCGCCGATCGGCGAGGGCTCGCCCTTGAGCGGGGGAAGGCGGTCGACCGCCGTCGACGGGCGCAGCACGGCGGCGCCGGCGAGGGCGCCGGCGTCGAACGACGAGTACGGGGCGGCGAAGGGCTTCACGATCACGACCGGTCCCTATTCTCCGGCGCGGCCCCGTGCTCCCCACCGGGAATACGGGAGCAAATGCCGCACCGTACCACCGCCGTCGTCTGCGCCATCATCCCGGCCCTGGCGCTCACCCTCGGGCTGGCGCTCGCCAACCGCCTCGAACCGCGGATCCTGGGCCTGCCGTTCGTGCTGGTCTGGATCGTCGGCTGGGTGGTGCTGACCCCGGCCTTCCTGTGGGCCGCCTACCGGAGCGAGCGCTCGTGAACGCCGCGGTCGCGCTGGCACTCGTCGCCGTCGTGGTCGCCGCTACGATCGCGGTCGGCCTGCGCGGCGTCCGCGGCGTGAAGATGAGCGCCGGCGAGTACATCGTCGGCGGCCGCAGCCTGGGCGCGCTGCTGCTGTGGCTGCTCCTGGCGGGCGAGATCTACACCACCTTCACGTTCTTGGGCGCCGCCGGCTGGGCGTACGGCAAGGGCGCACCGGCCTACTACATCCTCGCCTACGGCACGCTGGCGTACATCATCTCCTACTTCCTCGCCCCGCCGCTGCACCGCATCGCGCGCGAGCGCAAGATGCTGACCGGACCGGACTACTTCACCGACCGCTACGGCAGCCGCTGGCTCGGCGGACTCGTTGCGCTGCTCGGGTTCGTGATGCTCGTGCCGTATGCGACCCTGCAGCTCAGCGGGGTGCAGATCTTGCTGCGGGTCGCGGGCTACGGCGCGATCGACCCGTTCGTCGCGGTCGCCGTCGCGTTCGCGCTGATCGCGGGGTTCACGTACCTGACCGGCCTGCGCGGCGCGGCCTGGGCCAGCGTCGTCAAGGACGCGCTCGTGCTCGCCGGCGTGATCTTCGCCGGCGTCGTTCTGCCGATCCGGTTCTTCGGCTCGCCGGCCGGCGCGCTGGACGCCGTGCTGCGCGATCATCCGGGCTGGCTGACGTTCGCCGGGCCGCTCGCGCCCAACGGCATCACCTGGGTCATGTCGACGGTGGTGCTGACGGCGCTGGGATTCTTCATGTGGCCGCAGGCGATGGCGGCGATCTACAGCGCCCGCGACGAGGACACGCTGCGGCGCAACGCGATCTTCCTGCCCTTCTACCAAGTGATGCTGCTGCTGGTGTTCTTCGCCGGGTTCGCCGCGCTCGAGATCGTGCCGGGGCTCAAGGGCGCCGCGGCCGACCAATCGTTCATGCTGGTCGTGCAGAAGTATTATCCGGCCTGGGTGCTCGGCCTCGTCGCCGCGGCCGGCGTGCTGGCGGGGCTGGTGCCCGCGTCGGTGCAGATTCTCGCCGCCGCGAGCATCGTGGCCAAGAACGTGTTCGCCGACAACGGCATCGCGCGCGACGACGCCGCGCAAACGCGGCTCACCCGGATCCTGGTGCTGGTCGTCGCGCTGCTCGCGTTCGGCTTCTGGGCGCTGGCCAAGACGACGCTGGTCGGCCTGCTGCTGATCGCCTACAACGGCATCACGCAGCTGTTCCCCGGCGTGGCGCTCGGCTTGGCGCCGCGCCGGCCGCCCGCGCTCGCGGTCGGCGCGGGCATCGTGGCCGGTCTGGCCGCGCTGATCTGGTTCACCTGGACCGGAACGTCGCAAGTCGACGGCGTCAACACCGGCCTGATCGCGCTGGCGATCAACGCCGCGGTGCTCGGTCTGGTGAGCGCGGCTTACTCGTCCAGAACGGCCCGGGCGCGGGCGTAGAGCTCGGCTTGGCTGCGGCGATACGCCGCCGGCGCCATCGCGTAGCGCTGGCTCGCCAGCGCGTCCGCGCGGCGCGAGAGGTCGACCAGGCGCGCGCCGCGGGCGGTGTCGGCGTCGGCGCTGCTCTGATCGAGCTGCGCCATCAGGCCCGCGATCCGGTTGCCCTCGGCGCTGGCGGTCTGCTTGGGCACCGGGATCGCGCTGTACGGGCGCGGGTCCGGCTGGGTGGTGAAGAAATCGCTCATGTCGGTGGCGAGCAGGTCGCCCAGCGACAGCGGCCCCAGACCCAGGAGCTGCTCGGTGGTCTTGAGCACGCTGACCGTCGAGAGATGGCGCGGGCCGGCGTAGCGGCGTTTGGCATACGGCGAGACGACGACCGCGTAGGTGCGGTACTCGTCGACGTGGTCGCGCGAGGACTGCGCGTCGTCGGGCATTACGAACAGCGCGGTGTGCCGCCACGACGGCAGGTGCGAGAAGTACTGCACGATCTCGCCCAGCGCGCGGTCGCCGTCGGCGACTTCCTCGGGCAGCGGCGGGATGTCGGGGCCCGCCCCGGTGTGGTCGGCCGGCAGCCAGATGTAGGTGTAGCGCGGCTGCCGGCCGGCCGCGACCAGCGCGCCGTAGTCGCGCACGAACTCGTGCGCGCGCCGCTCGTCGCGGATGCGCAGGTTCCAGCCCGGATAGTTCAAGTCGACGTGATCGGCCAGCGCGGCCGGCGCGGGCACGTCTTCGGAATAGAGGCCGCCGAGGTTCGAGGTCGGCGCGCTCGTGTCGTCGGGGCCGGCGAAGTTCGGGTCGTCGGCTTTGGGATCGGGCGCGTTGCCTTCGTCGTAGCCCGAGACGCGCACCAGGTCGCCGTAGTCGCGGTACGACAGCCCGCGCCGCTGCAGCGCGTTGAAGATGTAGCCCAGGCGCGGGTAGTCCTCGGGGTCCTCGTTCTTGTTGACCAGCGGGCGGCGGCCGCTCTTGTTGAAGAGCGTGCGCTCGGAGTACAGCGTCGCCATGCCGCCCGCGAAGAGCTGGTGCCCCGCGTCGGACTCCTCGGCGTCGGCGAAGACGTTGGTCGCCAGCGCGTAGCGCTCGGCCAGCGCGTGCAGATTCGGCGTCACGGCGCGGCCGAACGAGACCAGCGCCGGATCGCCGTACGGCAGCCCGAGATCGCCCAGCATCGCGTCGAACGTCTTGTTCTCCTCGAGCACGACGACGACGTTGGTGATGCCCTTGGGGTAGCGCGGTGCGGCGCTGGCGATGCGGCGCGTGTTCGCCAGCGTCGCGCGGGTCGCGCTCGCGAGCTGCAGCGGGGCCAGATCGATCCGCTCCAGCGTCGACCAGGTCGCGTTGGAGTCGGCGTCGGTGGCCGGGTCGCCGGTGAAGTTCGCCTCGTGGCCGAAGCCCTTGGTGTTCGCGACGAACAGGGTGCGGTCGTCGGCGGCGAGCGCCAGCGCGGTCGGGTACCAGCCGGTCGGAATGAGCCCCAGGCGGTGCAGGTGGGCCGGGTCGCGCGCGTCGATCACCGCGACGGCGTTCAAACCGGCCAGCGCGACGTAGAGTCGCGCGCCGTCGTGCGAGAGCGCGAGCGCCGCGGGCTGCGTGCCGTACGGCCCGCGGTCGAACAGGCGCAGCTCGGTGCCGCCCACCACGTGCGGCAGGCCGTTCAGGGCGACGGTCGCGATGCGGTCGACGTTGGTCATCGCCACGTACGCGTAGGCCCCGTCGGGGCTGGCCACGACCGCGGTCGGGTGCGCGCCGCCCACCGTGCGCAGGCCGTCGGGGGCGGGATCCAGCGCGATCGCGGCCGGCGCGAGCGGCGCGGCCGCGCCCGCGGACGCGCTCAGCGCGCCGTCCGCGCCGACGTTCAGGAACGACAGCGCCGAGGCGCGCAGCGGGTCGGCCGGCGGGGTGCGGAACGGCGGCGCGGCGACCGGCTGGGGCAGGTTCGCGTAGCGCATCAGCCCCTCGTCGGTGACCAGGAGCCGGTTGCCCGCCAGCGTCGCGCCGAACGGAAAGAACCCGACCGGCTGCGGCGCGCCGCTCACCGTCCGGGTCGCCAGGTCGATCGTCGCGACCGCGTCGCCGGCCTCGTCCACGGCGTAGGCGAGCCGGCCGCCGGGCGCAAGCACCAGCGTGCCGGGATAGCTGTGGTTGAGGTCGCCGAAGGCGGGATCGGCCGGGCCCGGGATCGCGATCGTATGGCGCTCGTCGGGGGTCAGCCGGCCCTGCGCGTCGAGGTCGAACGCGAACACCTTGTTGCTCGGCCCGCCCGCCGCGAGCACCAGCGTGCGCCCGGCGTGGGCCGGATCGGCGACGGCCAGCAAGCCGACCCAGTACTTCTCGTCGGGCGGCGCGGTGTAGCGGCTGACGACCGTCATGCTGGCGGTGTCGACCACCGCCAGCGAGTAGCCGCCGGTGGCGCTGGGGTCGGTCAGCGAGTGGACTTTGCCCTCGCGCTCGTCGTCGTTGCCGACCACCGCGAAGCGGCCGTCGGGCGTGAGCGCGACGCCCAGCGCGTTCATGCCGGTCAGCACGCTGCGCCCGGCCGGGCGCACGATGCGCCCCGACGGCAGCACCGCGTCGAACGGCGTGCCGCCGCGCAGGCTGTGCCCGGCGGGCAGGTTGCCGGCCGGAGCGCCGTAGGTGACGGCAGCCCGAGCGGGTCGTGGGACGGCCGCCGGCGCGGCGTACGGCAGAACGACCGCGGCGGTTAGGCCGGCGAGCGCGATGAGACGACGGATCGACACGGCCGCCCGCGTTCGGCTCGGCTTTCGCCGAGTCCGCCCTACGCGCCCAGCGCCCGGCCCAGCCGGGCCGCCGCTTCGAGCAGCTCCGCGTCGGCGAGGTCGCCGAACGAGAGCCGCAGCGCGGCCGGGCCGCTCCGGCTGGGGTAGAGCGGGTCGGCCGGCATGACGAGCACGCCCGCGCGCGCGCAGGCCTCGAACGCGGCCTGGGTCGAGAGCCGCGCCGGCAGGCGCAGCCAGACGTTCGTGCCGGCCTGGGGCGGGCGCACGTCGGCCCAGGGCAGCGCGCGCGCCAGCGCGTCGACGAACAAGTCGCGCCGGCGGCGGTAGAGCGCGCGCGCGCTCTTGAGGTGGCGCGGGTAGGCCGGGCCGCGCAAGAAGCGCCACAGCGCGCGCTGCGTGAGCGTGGAAGTGAACGAGTCGGTGCGGACCTTGGCGGCCTCGATCGAGTCGCGCATCGTACCCTTCACCCGCAAATAACCGATCCGCAGCGCCGGGAAGATCGATTTGGAGAGCGACTCCATCATCACCACCCGGCCGTCGGTGTCGTAGGCGGCCAGCGGCGGCGGGGCGGGCTCGTCGTAGGTGAAGGTCCAGCCGGTCTGGTCCTCGAGCACGACGACGTCGTAGCGCCGCGCTAGCTCGACGATCGCGCGGCCGCGGCGAGCCGGCAGCACCAGGCCGGTCGGGTTCTCGGCGATCGGGCAGATCGTGAACAGGCGCGGGCGGTACTCCGCGAACACCCGCTCGACGTCGTCGATCCGCACCCCGTCGGCGTCGCTGCGGACCTCGACGTAGCTCGCGCCGCGCGCGTCGAACACGCCCAGCGTGCCGGGATAGGTGGGCGATTCCGACGCGACGACCGCGCGGTCGGCGAGCAGCACCGAGGCGATCAGGTCGGCGCCCTGCTGCGCCCCCGAGGTGACGATGATCTCGTCGGCGTGCGCGTCGCAGCCGCGCGCGACCAGGCTCTCGGCCAGCGTCGCGCACAGGTCCGGGTCGCCGGTGTTGGCCCGGTACTGCATCGACTCGGGCGGGTCGTCGGCGAACGTGCGCTGCATGGCGCGCGAGAAGTCGGCCAGCGGAAACGTCTCGGGCGCGGGGTGCGCGGTGGCCAGCGAGATGACGCCCGGCGCGCGCGCCTGCGCCAGGCGGTCCATCACGCCCTCCATCCGCTCGCCCCGCGACAGCAGCGAGGGCTCCCAGGTGCGCGCGAACGGCTCGGCCGCGGGCCGCTGCGGCGCGACGAACGTCCCGCGCCCGACCCGCGAGACGATCCGCCCGCGCGCGGCGAGCGTCTCGTACGCTTGCGACACCGTCACCAGCGCGACGTCGAGCTGCCCGGCCAGGCTGCGGATCGGCGGCAGCCGTTCCTCGGGCGCCAATGCGCCCGCTTCGATCGCGGTCGCCAGCGCGTCCGCGATCTGCACGTAGAGCGGCCGCGCGTCGCGCGGGTCGAGGGTTATCGCCGGCAGCATGCCGCGGG
The DNA here is from genome assembly GCA_963784655.1 of Vulcanimicrobiota bacterium. Classification (GTDB taxonomy): domain Bacteria; phylum Vulcanimicrobiota; class Vulcanimicrobiia; order Vulcanimicrobiales; family Vulcanimicrobiaceae; genus Vulcanimicrobium. Next base: position 188,643 of record CAWASO010000014.1, on the reverse strand, counting down.
GCCGCCCCGGCCCGAGCGCGTCAGCGCTCGTCCAGGCGGTACCCGATCCCGCGCACGGACGAGATCGCCAGCGACGCGCTGACCTCGGTCAGCTTCTTGCGCAGCGCCGCGACGTGCACGTCGACCACGCGCGTCGGCACGCCCGAGACGTCGTTCCAGACGCGTTCGAGGATCTGCGCGCGGGTCAGCAGCTTGCCGGCGTTCTCCGCCAGATACCACAGGAGGCGGAACTCGAGCGCGGTGAGGGTCGCGCTCTTGCCACCGTGCTCGAGGGTGTGGAAGTCGCGCACCAGGGTTGCGCCGCCGGTGGATAGCCGGCCGTCCTGATCGCTCTTGCGCGAGCGCTCGCGCCGGCGCAGGAACGACTGCACGCGCGCCACGAGCTCGTTGCCGTTGAACGGTTTGCGGATGTAGTCGTCGGCCCCCAGCCCCAGGCCTTTGAGCACGTCGTTCTCGCTGGAGTGCGCGCTCACCATGAGGATGAACGCGTCGGACGAGTTCGCCAGCGAGGTACACACGTCCAGGCCCGAGATGTCGGGCAGCTCGACGTCGAGCAGCACGACCGCGGGCTTGAACAGCGGTTCGGCTTCGAGCCCGGCCGAGCCGGTCGCCGCCAGCCGCACTTCGTAGCCGGCTTTTTCCAGGATGACCTTTTCGAACTGGGCGACGTCGGCATCGTCCTCGACGATCAGGATCCGATCGATCATCAGCGCGAACCGGCCGGCTCGGTCGCCGCCTCGTCGTCGGGTATGAGCAGTTCGCGCCGGGCTACGCCGTCGTCGATCGCCGCTTGCACGACCGCCTGCGCGACCGCGTCGACGACGCGGGTGTCGAACACGCTGGGGATGATGTACTCCGCCGACCGCTCCTCGCCGACGATGTCGGCGATGGCGCGCGCGGCGGCCAGCTTCATGCCTTCGGTGATGCGCCGCGCGCGGCAGTCGAGCGCGCCGCGGAAGATGCCGGGGAAGGCCAGCAGGTTGTTGATCTGGTTGGGGAAGTCGCTGCGCCCGGTGCCGATCACCGCCACGTACGGCGCGGCCACGTCGGGCATCACCTCGGGGGTGGGGTTGGCCATCGCGAACACGATCGGGTCGCGCGCCATCGTGCCGATCCACTCCGGCTGCAGGATGCCCGGCGCGCTGACCCCGATGAACACGTCCGCGCCCTTCAAAACTTCTTCGAGCGAGCCGCGCCGGTTCTCGCGGTTGGTGTGCTCGGCCAGCCAGGTCCAGTGCGAGTTGGCGTAGTTGTCCTGGCGGTTGAGCGCGCCGTCGCGGTCGACCGCGATCACGTCGCGCACGCCCGCGGCCAGCATCATCTTGATCGTCGCGGTGCCGGCCGCGCCGCTGCCGGTCAGCACGATGGTGAGGTCTTCCATCTGCTTGCCGACGACGGCGGCGGCGTTCATCAGCGCGGAGAGGATCACCACCGCGGTGCCGTGCTGGTCGTCGTGCATCACCGGGATGTCGAGCTCTTCGACCAGGCGCCGCTCGACCTCGAAGCAGCGCGGGGCGCTGATGTCCTCGAGGTTGATCCCGCCGAAGATCGGCGCGATGAGCTTGGCGGTGCGCACGATCTCGTCGACGTCCTTGGTGTCCAGGCAGATCGGGAAGGCGTCGATGTCGGCGAACTGCTTGAAGAGCATGCACTTGCCCTCCATCACCGGCGCCGCACCGTAGGGCCCGATGTCGCCCAGGCCCAGCACCGCCGTGCCGTCGGTCAGCACGCACACGGTGTTGCGCTTGATCGTCAGGGCGTAGGCCTTGTTGGGGTCCTTGGCGATCGCGCTGGACACGCGGGCCACGCCCGGCGTGTAGACCGTCGAGAGGTCTTGGCGGGTCTTGACCGGGCGGGTGATGCCGGTCCGGATCTTGCCGCCCAGGTGCGCGAGGAACGTCGCGTCCGAAACGTTGACGATACGCACGCCTTCGAGCGCCTCGACCGCGTGCCGGACCTGGTCGCCGACGGCTTCGCTGGGTACGTTGACCGTGACGTCGCGGGTGATCGTCGTCTTGCCGACCGTCCGGGTGTCGACGGCGCCGACCATCCCGCCCGCGTTGCCGATCGCTTGGGCGAGGATCCCGAACGAACCCGGCTCGTTGGGAGTCTCCAGCCGCATGACGAGCTGGGTGCCGATGGAAGGACTAGTCGCCATCGCTGGTCGGTACGGTACCGCGACGCATGTGTCCTCGCCCGTACCAGGGAAGAAACGCCGGGTTCGCTTGCCGGCCCGCTAGCCCGCTCAACGACCTCTCCGGGCGGTCGACCGTCGACGAAAGGCACCTTTGAAAGGCATGCTAGGAGTATGACACCGGTCACGGCCGCGGCCACGGGAGCGCTGGGTGCGCTCGCGGTCATCGCCGCGTGCACAGGCCGCGCCCTGCGCGCGCCGGCCCTCGCGGCGGAGTCTTCCCTGGCCGCGGGCATCGCCGCGCTCGCCGCCGCTTTGGGCGGCGACGGCGTTCTGGTCTGGATGGCGCTCGTGCTCGGGCTGGCCGCGGTGGCGCGCTACGCCCAAGCGGTGGCCGGCGCCAGCCGTGACGGTTCGGCTCGGCTCGTCGCGCAGCTCGAGCGCGAAAGCGCGGCCAAGAGCCGCTTCGTCCCCCGCACGCTGATCGACCGGCTCGGTTACCGTTCGCTCTCCGAGGTCGCCATCGGCGACCGCGCGACCGAGTCGATGACGGTCCTCTTCGCCGACATCCGCGACTCGACGAGCCTGACCGAGAAGCTCTCGTCCGAAGCCGCGTTCGCGCTGGTCGCCGAGTTCTTCGCTCGCTCGGCCAAGGTCGTGCACGCCCACCGCGGGACGGTCGACAAGTACCTCGGCGACGGCTACATGGCGCTGTTTCCGCGCCGGGTCGAGGACGCGCTCGACGCCGCGCTGGCCCTCCAGCGCGAGGTCGCCCAGATGAACCGCGAGGCGGCCGGGCCGCAGATCGCGATCGGGGTCGGGCTCCACACCGGGCCGGTCACCTTCGGCACGGTCGGCGACGCGCGCCAGATCGACACCACGATCGTCTCGGACGCGGTCAACACCGCCAAGCGGGTCGAGGGCCTCTCCAAGCGGCTGGGCGTCCCGGTCGTCGCGACCGAGGACGTGATGCACGCGGTGCGCGAGCCGGCCCGCTACGCGATCCGCTCGCTCGGTCTGCAGCAGGTCCACGGCAAGCGCGATCCGCTCGACGTGTTCGCGGTCGACTTCGCCCGGGAATCGCCGGCCACCGACGGCTCGGCGGACGCCTCGAAGTCCACGGTTTGATCGACAGCGCGCCGCGGCGACTGGGGCGCGGCGGCGCCCACGACCCGGCCCAGTTCCTGCGCGGCCTGGCCGAGGCGCTCCCGCCCGGCGCGAGCCCGGACCTATACGGCACCGGCGCGCTCGTCGAGGAGCTGGAGGCCGAGGTCGCGGCCGTGCTCGGTAAGGAAGCGGCGGTCTTCTGCCTGAGCGGCAAGGCCGCGCAGCTGGCCGCCCTGCGGGTCCACGCCGACGCGCGCGGCCGCAAGCTGGTCGCGGTCCACCAGCGCTCGCACGTCGCCGAAGACGAGGACGACGCGGCCGGCACCCTCTACGGGCTGCGCCTGGCTCGGATCGGCTCGCCGGTCGCGCCCTTCACCGGCGCCGAGCTGGCGGCGGTGCGCGAGCCGCTCGCGGCGGCCGTGGTCGAAGTGCCGCTGCGGCGGGCCGGCTACCGCGTCCCGGCCTGGGACGAGCTGGCCGGGCTGGGCGCGCAGGCGCGCGCGGCCGGCGCGGCTTTTCACCTGGACGGCGCCCGGCTGTGGGAAGCCGCGCCCGGCTACGGCCGCGCGCCGGCCGAGGTCGCGGCGCTGGCCGACAGCGTCTACGTGTCGTTCTACAAGGGCTTGGGCGGCTTGGCCGGCGGCGCGCTGGCGGCCGATGCCGCGACGGTCGCCGCGGCCCGCACCTGGATCGTCCGCGCCGGCGCGACGCCGTACCGGATGTATCCGTACGTGGTCGCCGCGCGCGAAGGCTTGCGCAACGAGCTGCCGCGGATGCCGGCGTATTTCGCCCGCGCGGTGGAGCTGGCGGCGGCGCTGGACACGGTCGCAGGCGTCGCGGTCAGTCCGAGCCCGCCGGAATGCAACGCGTTCGTCGTGCACCTCGACGGCGAGCACGACCCGCTCGTCGCCGCGCGCGACGCGGTCAGCGCATCGCACGGCATCGCGGTCTTCGAGCGCCTATCGCGCACCGCGCACCCGCGCGTCTGCTCGTTCGAGCTCACCGTCGAAGCGAATACGCTCGAGATGGACGTGGCGGACGCGCGAGCGGCGGTCGCGGCGCTGGCGGCGCACGCCGCGGGCCGAACGCAAAACGGGCCGAACGAACGGCGCGCGGCTGAGCGAACGGCGCCGGTCTAGATCCGAACGGCGCGGATGACCAGCCGGTCTTCGGGGCGCTTGGAGCGCGCGTCGAAGCCGCCGTAGCACCGCACTTCTCCGAAGCCCACTCCGTTGAGCATGCGCACGAGCTGCTCGCGGGTGTACAAGCGGGTGCGCACCTCGACGTAGCGGTCGCCCGCCCGATAGCGATTGATCAGCACGTGCGCGTCCCAGTCAACCGATTGCCGTTCTTCGACGTCGCCCACGACGTTGTGCGCGCCCGGCCCGTCGGCGGGTGCGCCGGACGCGTCGCCGCCCAAGAGCGTGCGGGCGCGCTCGAGGTCCGCGGTCTCCATCACGAGCACGCCGCCCGGGCGCAACTCATCGTACCAGGCGCGCAGCACGCGCGCATCGTCCACCGGCGTGGCGCCGTAGCCGAAGCTGGTGAACGTGTTGATCAGCGCGTCGTACGGGCCGGGCGGCGGCTGCGCCATGTCGCCCACCACGTATTCCGGGCCGGGATTGCGCGCGCGGGCCAACCCGATCTGCTCGGGCGAGAAGTCGATCCCGGTGACGCGGAAGCCGCGCTGGTGGAGCGGCCCGGCGAAGCGGCCGAACCCGCACGGCACGTCGAGCACGTGCGCGCCCGGCGCGACGTCGAGCAGCCGGACCAGCGCGTCGACCTCGGCCGCGGTCTCGGCGTAGCGGCCCAACACCTCGGCGAGGTCCGAGAAATCGGCGCCGAAACTCTCGCTCGGATTGAGCGAGCGTGGGAGCGCATCGTCACTCATGATGCCGTATCCGTAGCGAAGAGGAGGCGCCGTCTTCGCCGCGAGCGGAACGCTGTCCCTTGCGCCGCGCCGGCCTGCTCACGCCGCGGCTAGCGTACGTTAGACCGTGACCGCGCGTATAGCGAAGCCGTCATTGCCGAAGATGTCGACGGCATGAACCGCAAGACGATGCGCCCCCGCCTTCGGGTACTCGTGTGACGCCGAGACGCGTGCGGGTTCGGCGTACTTCGTTCGGGCCGAGGTCCACGACGGGTGGAATACCGGCGTCTCGGGATGGCAGGCGCACGTGCCGTAGTCGAAATCGACCGACCAGTTGTCCACCCGGGTCGGCAGCGACGCGTTGCCGCCGCCGTCCGGCGGCGGACAGGTCAGGCCGACGCATACGCTTCGCTCGCCGACGCGGTGCACATCGATCGCAAACGGCACTGCAAGCCTGAAACGCTCCTGGGCTGGGATGCTCGTGCGACGCGCGTGACGACATCGCCGTCGTCCGTGAATCGAGCCGGCGGACCGAGCACGACGTCGAACCGGGCCGGCTGGCCCGGTTTTTCACGCTCGCCGTTCCCGGCAGCCGTGACCGACAACCGCCTGCGCGCGGTCTGGATCGCGTGCTTGCCGATGTCGACGGCGAGCCATTTCCGGCCCAGGCGCTCGCAGACGACCGCGGTCGTGCCGGAGCCGCAGGTGAAGTCGGCCACCAGCTCGCCCGGCCGGCTCGATGCGGCGACGATGCGTTCCAGCAGCGCTTCGGGTTTCTGGGTCGGGTAGCCGGTGATCTCGCGCGAGGCGGTGCGGGTACCGAAGCCGGGAATATCGGACCAGATCGCGTCGACCGTCGCCCTGGCCTCGTCGAGATAGTATTTCTTGTAGCGCTCGCCCGAGGGCGAGCGGTGGATCAGCCCTTCGCGTTCGAGCCGGGCGATGGAGGCCGCGCTGTAGTCGCCGAGCTGCACGGCTTTGTACTTGCGGCCGTCGGGCTCGGCGTAGCGGTAGGCGCGTTGCTGCTCGGGGCTGAGCGCGACGTATTGCTGCGCGAAGTACCACTCCGCCGCGCTCTTCGTGTAATACAGGATCGTGTCGGCGTTGCGCGGCCACTGGCCCGACACGCGCTTCGCACCCTTGCCCGGCGCGTCGCGCTTCCAGGCGATCGCGTTACGGAAGCAGTCGCGCCCGAAGACCTCGTCGAGCGCGGCGCGCAGCAGGTAGTCCAGCCGCCAGTCGCAGTGCACGTACAGCGCCCCGTCGCCGGCCAGCACCGCGCGGATCGCGGCGAAGCGCTCGCGCAGCGACTCCACGTAGCGCTCGGTGCCGCCGTTGCGGCGGTCGCGAAAGGCGAACTCCTCGACGCTGTCCGTTCGGCCGGGCAGCGTGCCCGCGGCGCCGATGGTGATGGCGAAGTCGCGCCCGGCGTCGAACGGCGGGTCGAGGTAGACCAGCTTGATCCCGCCGGCCGCCTCGATCTCGTCGCGCAGGTAGCCGGCGCGCAGCGCGGCCAGCACGTCGGCGCTGTCGGCCCGGATCAGCCGGTTCGTCCAGCCCTCGCGCGTGCCGGTGCAGCCGAACGCCTCGATCGTGCGGAACCCGTCCACGACGCGCCGGTCAACTGCCCGCGAGGGTCATCTCGGCGACGCGGAACGACGGCGAGACGATCGTGTCGTCGAAGCGCAGATCGCCGGCGACGGCGTCGATGCCGGCCAGCAGGTCCGGGAACGACGCGGCGATGGTGAACTCGTCGATCGCGTACTGCGGCCGGCCGTCCTCGATGTAGATGCCGCGCGCGCCGCGGCTGTACACGCCGCTGGCGTGCTCGGTCGCGAAGCCGATCGTGTCGAGCACGAGCACGCCGCGCTCGGTCGAGGCGACCAGATCGTCGAGCGTTCCGCGCCCGGGCGCCAGGTAGAGGTTGTTCGCCGCGACGCCGGTGCTCGACGCGTTCGCGGTCGACGGCATGCCCAGGCGCCGGCCCCAGTAGGCGTCGCTCAGGTAGGTCTCGAGCACGCCCGCGCGCAGCGCCACCGTCTCGCGCGTCGGCGTGCCCTCGGCGTCGAACGGCGACGTGCCCAGGCCGCCGCGCAGCAGGCCGTCGTCGACGAGCGTGACCAGCTCGCTGCCGACCTTGTCGCCCAAGCGGTCGGCCAGCCACGAGTTGCCGACCGCGACGTTGGCGGCGTTGAGGGCGGCGAAGACGTCCTTGAGCACCGCCGCGGCCACGTCGCGCTCGAAGATCACCGGCACGCGCATCGTCGCCGGCTTGCGCGCGCCGAGCAGCGCCAGCGCGCGATGCACCGCGTGCAGCGCAACGGACTCCGCCGGTTCGAGCGTGGCCCAGCCGCGCGCGGCGCTGCCGTAGTGACCGATCCGCTTGGCGTCGCCCTCGCGCACCACCGGCGCGCTGCTGCGCGCGACCCGCGTGCCTTGGGTGACGCCGCGGAAGCCGCGCGTGTTGGCCAGCGCCCACGAGGCGATGCTGTCGCTGACCCGCGAGCCGTCGGAGTTCTCGATCCGCACGTCGGCCTCGCGCACCGCGTGCTCGAGCGCCAGCGCCTCCTCGATCTTGTCCGCATCGGGCCGCTCGGCGACGTCGGGTGCGACGGTGAAGAGATCGTGGTCGCACAGCTCGCCGGGCGCCGCCGGCTCCGGCAATCCGGCGTACGGGTCCTCGCCGACGAACGCGGCCGCCGCGACGACGCGCGCCGCCAGCGCCGCGATGCCCGCGGAAGTGAAATCGGTGGTGGAGAGCGTCGCGCGGCGGGTGCCGACGAAGGCGCGCACGTGCAAGCTGCGGCCGCGCGAGCGCTCGAGCTGGGTCAGCTCGCGGTCGCGCGCCTGGCAGGCGAAGCGGTCGGCGATCGTGACGGTCGCGTCGGCGTCGCTCGCGCCGGCCGCGACGATCTGCGCCAGCGCCGCTTCGGCCAGCCCGAGCGCTTCGTCGCGCGGGTCAGCCACGGCCCGTCCCTCCGACGGTGCACGACGCGAGCTTGATGGTCGGAATGCCGATCCCGACCGGCACGTACTGCCCGCCCTTGCCGCAGGTGTAGGAGCGGTTCGCGAGCCGCCCGTCGTTGCCGACCAGCGTCACCTTGGTCATCGCGTCGGGCCCGTTGCCGACCAGCGTCGCGCCGCGCACCGGCGCGGTGATCTTCCCGTGCTCGATCAGGTAGCCCTCGGCGACCATGAAGACGAAGTCGCCCTTGCTGATCTCGACCTGGCCGCCGCTGAACGAGGTGGCGTAGAGCCCGCGCTCGATCGAGCCCACGATCTCCTCGGCCGTCGATTCGCCGCTGGGCATGTGGGTGTTGCACATGCGCGGCTGCGGCATCACGCGGAACGACTGCCGCCGCCCGCTGCCGGTCGATTCGACGCCCATCAGCCGGGCGTTGAGGCGGTCCTGCATGTAACCTTGCAGGATGCCGTTCTCGACGAGCACCTTGTGCTGGCCGGGCGTGCCTTCGTCGTCGACCGCGACCGTGCCGCGCTCGCCCGGCAGGTCGCCGTCGTCGAAAATCGTGACCAGTTCGCTCGCCACGCGCTCGCCGACCCGCCCGCTGTAGAGTGAGGTGCCCTTGCGGTTGAAGTCGGCTTCGAGGCCGTGGCCGACCGCCTCGTGCAGCAGCACGCCGCCGCCGCCCGCCCCGATCACCACCGGCATCTCGCCCGCCGGCGCGTCGACCGCGCCGAGCTTCGTCGTCGCGATGCGGGCCGACTCGCGCGCGATCGACTCCGGCGTCTTGCTGTCGTAGATCGCGATGCTGGTGCGCCCGCCGTCGCCCAGGTAGCCGTTCTCGCGCCGCGCGCCGTCCTTGGCGACGACCTGCACGCCCAGCGCGACCAGCGGCCGGCGGTCGGTCACGACGCGCCCGTCGCTGCTCGCGATCTGCACGTACTGCAATTCGTCGGTGACGAACGCGTTGACCGCCGCGACGCGCGGGTCGAAGCCGCGCGCGGCGACGTCGGCGCGCGCCAGCAGGTCGACGTAGCGCGCCGAGTCGGCCGGCTCGTCGGCATGCGGCTCGTACAGCGCCGGCGCGGTCGCGAGCGTGAGATCGACCGCGGCGTCCCGCTCGCCGCCGTCGCGGGCGATCAGCGAGGCGGCCTCGGCGGCGCGCAGCAGCGCGGTCTCGGCGAGGTCGTCGGAGTAGGCGTAGCCGGACTGCTGACCGACCACGACCCGCACGCCCACCCCGCGCACGACGGTCGTCGAGGCCTCGTGGATGCGCCCGTCCTGCAGGCGAAACGTCTGGACGAGCTTGTTCTCGAAGAACACGTCGGCGAAGTCGCCGCCGCGCCGCAGGGCTCGGGAGAGGATGCGAGCGAGCAGCACGGGATCGAGGGCGGTGAGCACCGGCCTGGCTTCGCAGAACGCACCGCGCATCCCGCCGCAAGGGAGCGGCCAGCCGTGTCCCATCTGCCGGGCGGCTACCGCCTGCGCGTCGACCGCGGCAGGGCCAGCCCGCGAAGTCGACCGAGCTGGCGCTGGCCGTGGGCCAGCGCCAGGATCGCCCTGGCCCTGCGCTCGCCTCGACGTTCCTGATTTCGGCGCCGACGACGCTGCTCCAGGCGTTTCCGACGCCGGATGCTGGGCCGTGGCGTCGCTGCGCTGTATCTTGCACGGCGTATCGGCAAATAACATTAAGGCAGTGCCGGCGTATACGTAAAGCGGCCTGCGTGTCTCGCTACCGTACCGGCGGCTCTTCGTCACTTCGAGCTGCACCTACGCTGACGTCGTGCTGCACCCGCGCTGAAGCGCTCGGCACAGGGTAGGAGACGGAAACCGTACAAGCCAGCCATCACGCTCCCGCTCCATTGATTGGAGGTCGGATGTCGTCATCGGGGGACGACCAGCTCTATGCGAATGTCCTTGACGCGGTTCGGCTAGCCAACGCGAGCCGTAGGCGCACCGTTAGTGCAAGCGGTATCGCGTCGTTCCTTGGCCTAGCTTCAGCCATACCAGTCGGGGAGGCCCTGCGTCGCGCCGCAGCGGAAAGCTATGTCCGTTCCGTGCCGGTGTTCCGCTGCATCGCCTGCGGTACCCAGAACGGGAAAGGCGGCCTGGGCCCAGCGGCTTGCGCCACTTGCAGGCGAGAGACACTCCACGCCGAGTTCGTGCTGTTCGAAGCGACTGCGAAGCTGCTGTCAAGCAAAGCCATCGAGTCGCCGCCACGGCAGGCCGACGGAGGCGCGCTCGACCGGCTCGCCGATGCCGATCGCGTCGTGCCCGTCCAAGCCGATCCCGGCGGAACGGCAACCGCCATGCGAGCAACCGCTTTCGGGACGGCCAAGATTTCGCGGGACCGTGCCGCCTGGACCGGAGCGGTAGCGGCAATCGTAGCGATCGTAGTCGCTGTTTGGTTTGGCGTACGTCAAGAGAATGCAGCATCACGAGTGCCCACGTCTGGCAAACAGTCGAACTCTTCTGCAGCCCTCTACGCTTCCGAAGCGGAGGCTCGGGCACATTGCAGGACCGAAGAGGTCGTCTTTGCGAACGCGCGCAGCCACATCTTCCACCCCAAGGGCGACTCGCTATACGGCATTTGGAACGACGCGGTCCTTCCACAGAAGGGCTACGGCTGCACGGATGACTTGCTCAAATCAGGGTACCGCAAGTCTCGCGGCTACTGAGCTTTTCGACGGCCCGGCCCTTGCCGCGGGAACTCGCCGTCGTGAAAACCATGGTGCAATGCGATTCTTCCGAACGCCTCTACCTTACACCGCCACGGACTTGCACAAGCCGGCCGACGAGGTACTTCAATCGGACTGGCTTCGCGAGGCTGGGATGATACCTCGTACCATGACGTTCCGCGACCTGCTCCATTTCGAGCCGACGTTCTTCGGCCGCCTCGCGGTCTTCGTAGATGGGCACCGTTACGCCATCAGAACGAGCTTATGGCTCGTTACGCTCAATTTTGGGCTATCCCGAGCCCTTACCGGAGAGCCGCTCGGCCTCACCGATCTCTACGCCAAACCCGTGTTCGGGGGATGGGAGCGGTGAACGTCAATGGGCCTGGGCGAGGGCCGAGGGAGGCGTCGCCGAACTCCTCTGGGATGGCGGATCTCGCGTATCGCGTCGTTCTCGAAGCCGACCGGGAGGATGGTGGCTTCGTCGTGCGGATTCCGGCATTTCCGCATGCCCATACGCAAGGCGATTCAGTCGAAGAGGCCCTTGCGAACGCGCGCGAAGTCATCGAGCTCGAGATCGAGGTCGCCCGCGAACGCGGCGAAGACATTCCCGACCCGGACGCCGACGTACCGGTACGGGTCGAGCGTGTCGTCATCGTTGACTCTGCCGCCTAGTACGCTGCGTCGAACGCATCTTCTCCTAGCCGATGAGTATACGATTCCCCGTCGTGAGCGGGGCTCGCTTTGCGCGCGCTCTCCAGCGCGATGGATGGAGGTTCGTTCGCCAGCGCGGATCGCACGTTCGGCTCGAGCGGGACGGTCGTCATCTTTCCGTACCGATGCACGACCCGCTGAAGCGAGGTACCTTGGCTCAAATTCTCGCTGACGCGGGCATGACCGCGGACGATTTGCGACGGCTCTTGTAGATCAGAGCGACTCGGACGCCGCCTAGCTCCGCGCCAGCACGTCCAGCGTCTTGTTGATTCCCTCGTCCACCGGGCCGTCGTCCGCGCGGCGGTCGTTGACCAGGATCGCGAAGGCCACCCGGCCGTGGTGGCGAGTTTGCACGTACCCCGTGAGCGCGTTGACGTTCTCGATGTGACCGCTCTTCGCGCGGGCCTTGCCCAGCGCGTCGGTGACGCGGCGCCAGCGCACGGTGCCCTCGATGCCGACCCGCGGCAGCGCGTTCACGAACACCGGCCCGATCGGCTCGACCGCCGTGCGCGCGAGCAGCTCGGCCAAAGTGAGCGGCGCGACGCGGTCGGTCGGCGCGAGGCCGCTGCCGTCCACGATGCGCAGGCCTTCCTGCGGCACGCCGTCGCGCTTGAGCACCGCGCGCTCGACCAGGCCGCCGCCGGTTTCGGTGCCGCTGCCGCGGGTCGCGCCGACCGCGCGCAGGAGCTGCTCGGCGAAGTGGTTGTTCGATTCGAGCATCATCTGGTGCACGACCTCGCGCAGCGGTGCGGAACGGTGCGTCCAGAGCACGTACGGGGTCAGGGGCGCGATCCCGGTCCGCGCTCGGGCGCCGACCTCGATGCCGCGCGTGCGCAGCATCGTGCGGGTGACGCCGGCGGCGTAGAGCGGCATGTCGATCACCGGCCGCCAGAACGACTGCTCCGCGCCGGACGCGACCCGGCCGTCGAAGGTGAAGTCGTTGCGGTCCGCCGCGCGCGTGATCGAGAGCAGGGTCGCGTACGAGGTGATCACCGCGCCGCTGACCCGCACCGTGTCGGACGGCGGCAGCACGCTGATGCGGGCCGGCGCGCCGACGCTGGTCGGCACGAGGTGAAACTCCACCGTGCCCTGGTCGAGCGAGAGCGCGCTCGTGCCGGCGGCGTAGCCGTACTGCAGGTCGTCGGCGACCCAGGCCCGGTTCTGTTCGCGCCCGGAGAACACGCTGCCGTCGGCGACGACACCGCCCGTGATCGCGTGCACGCCGGCGCGTGCGACCGCGCCGATGCCGCCGCGCAGGTCGTCGCGGGTCAGCGTCGGGTCGCCGCTGCCGACCAGGTAGAGGTCGCCCGCGATCTTGCCGTCGGCGGGATCGTCGAGCGCTTCGAGCGTGGTCGGAAAGCGGAAGTTCGGGCCGAGCGTCTCGAGCGCGGTCGCGCCGGCCAGCACCTTGAACGTCGAGGCCGGCGTCAGCGGGATGCGCTCGCGGCGAGTGAAGAGCGGCCGCCCGCCCGCGTCGACGATCGCGATCCCGCTCGTCGCCAGCGCCGACGCGCCGAGCGTGCCGCGCAGCTGCGCTTGCAGCGCGCGCACCTCGGCGGTGCTCCAGGCCGGTGCGCTGGGCGCGGCCGCGATCGGGGTCGGGCCGCCGCGCGGGTGCGGCGGCGCCGGCGCGCGGTGCCCGCACGCCGAGACCACCGCCAGCGCGAGCGCGGCGGCGGCGAGGCGGCGCGGCGTCACGTCGAGCTGAGCGCGTCGAGCCGTTCGCGGAGGGTGAGCGACTCGGCACGCAAGCGGTCGAGCTCGTCGCGCAGGCGCGCGAGCTCGGCCGGCTTCTCCTCCCGCTCGCGGATGCGCACCGCGGCCTCGGCCGCGTCGCGCCGCAAGCGCCCGTCGTTCTCGCTCACCGCGAGGCGGTCGAGCGAAGCCAGCAGGCGCGGGTCGCCCAGCTTCTCGGCCGCCGTGTACGAGCTCACCCGCACCAGATAGCCCGGGTCGCGCAGGCCGCGCTCGACGCCGTCGACCGCTTGCGTGCGCACGGCGTGCACCAGCGCGCCGAGCTGCGCCACCGCGTTCGACCGCGGCGCGGCGTAGCGGCTCGGACGCGCGGGCCGGATCGAGCGCGTCGAGCAGCACCGGCAGCGCGCGCTCGTCGGCCAAGTGGCCCAGACCGCGCAGCGCACCGGCCCCGATCGTGTCCAGCCACGACTCCGTTTCCGCGCGGCGGCGACCAGCGCGTCGAAGGCGCGCGGGTCGCGCGTCTTGCCCAGCGACTGCAGCGCCGCCGCGACGACGAAGTACGACGGGTCGTCGCGCAGCCCGAGCAGCGCGTCCGCGACCTCGGCGTCGCGCCAGTTGCCCAGCGCTTCGGCCACCGCGCGCCGCACTTTGGGGTGCGCGTGGCCGACGTTGGCCAGCAGCGCGGCGCGGGCCGCGGGCGCGTGCGAGCCGCCCAGCGCCGCGGCGACCTCGTGCGCCACGCCGTGGAACGGATCGTGCGCCAGCGCGTGCGCGAGCGCCTCGCGCGCGACCCGGCCGCCGTCCTTCGCCAGCGCCTTGGCGGCCCGGATGCGCGCCAGCGGCGCGGGATCGCAACGCAGGATCGCGGCGTGCATGTCGGTGCCCAGCGACGACGTCCAGGCGCTCAGGATCCAGCCCGACGGATCGACCCGCACCAGCGCCGGCTCGCGCTCGAGCGGCACGGCGAACGTGCGCGCCGCGCTGTCGACGGTCAGCGCGCACGCGCGTTTCGCCCGGCAGCGGCCCGGGGCCGAAGTTCGTCTCGACCGCGGTCGGTGCGTCGAGCACGAAGCCCAGCTCCAGATCGAACACGTAGGCCGGGTGCTCGTCGTCGATCGTCTGCTTCTGCGCGATCGTCACCGACGCGATCTTGCGCTCGCCGTCCCAGGCGTACGACACGTCCAGATCCGGGTGGCCGCCGCGCTCGACCCACTGGGCGAAGAACCGGCGCGTGTTGCGCCCGGTCTCGGCCTCGATCGCGCGGATCAGGTCGATCGTCTCGACGTTGCGCTGCGCGTTGTCGCTGACGTATCGTTTGAAGGAGCGCTTCATCCGCTCCCAGCCCAGCTCGCCGCGCAGCATGTGCAGCACCGCGCCGCCCTTCTCGTAGAGGTGGCGGTCGAACAGCTCGATCGGGTCGCGGAACAGGTTGCACACGATCGGGCGCCGGTAGCGCTCGTCGTCCTCCTCGAGATAGCGCTGCACGCTACCGAAGACGTCGTAGACGTACTCGTCCCAGCCCAGGTCGTGCTCCAGCCAGACCGACTCGAAATAGGTCGCGAAGCCCTCGTTGAGCCAGGCTTGGGCCCAGTCGCGGCAGGTGACGAGGTCGCCGAACCACTGGTGGGCCAGCTCGTGCGAGGCCAGGTAGTCGGCCGAGTAGTCGAGGTGCGCGCGCTCGTCGTGCAGCACGCGGTCGGTCTGCGTCGTGGCCGAGGTGTTCTCCATCCCGCCGAAGATGAAGTCCGCGACCGCGATCTGCGAGTAGCGCTCGTACGCGTACGGCACGCCGATCACGCTCTCGAAGTGGTCGATCATGCGCGGCGTCTGGCCGAACGCGCGCTCGGCGTCCGCCTCGCGGCCGGGCACGACGTAGACCCACATCGGCAGGCGCGGGTGCTCCTGCGGGATCTCGCTGAACGTCCCCGCGACCATCGTCACCAGGTAGGTCGCGTGCGGAACGCGCTGCTCGTAGCGGAAGACGGTCGTGTCGCCCTCGTCGCGGCGCTCGGTCAGCGCGCCGTTGGCGAGCGCGAACTGGCCCTTGGGCACGATCACCGTCGCCGAGGTCGTCTGCTTCTCGGCCGGGTAGTCGAAGCACGGGAACCAGAAGCGCGCATCGGAGTCTTGGCTCTGCGTCCAGACGTGCGCCGGCTCGCGCTCGATGAAGTACAGCCCGCGGCGCGGGTTCTCGACCGCGTACTCGACCGCGAACGCCAGCTCCTCGCCGCGCGCCAGCGGCGGCTCGATCGTCAGCTCCAGCCGCTCGCTGGTGCTGCGAAACGGCAGCGCCGTGCCGTCGGCCCGCCGCGCCGCGCGCACGTCGAGATCGACCGCGTCGAGCACCAGCCGCGCGACGCCGTCCTCGATCGCCCGCACGGTCGTGGTAGCGATCCCATCGAGCCGTTTGGCGGCCAGATTCCGGGCGCAGGTGGAGATCGATGTGCAGCACGTCGACGAGCTTGTCGGGGCCGTACTGCGGGCGGGCGCCGGGCAGCGGAAAGGGTCGGTGGTCGCTCAAATACCAGCTCCGTCGGTGAAGGTGGGGTCGTCGGTGGGCAGCGCGCGGGCGAACGCGATCGCTTCGAGGATCGCGCACCAGTGCGCGTCGTCGACCGCGTCGCGCAGGCGGCGAGCGGGCTTGGACGCGCGCAGGGCGTCGTCGGGTCGGACCAGGAAGCCGTAGCGGCGGTTGGCGAGCATCTTCTCGAGCGCGGGGTGGCCGTACTCGATCAGCCCGATGTCGCGGTCGAGCTCCCAGCGCTGGATCGCGCCGGCCGGCGCGACGAACGCGAAGTGCGTCGCATACGGCAAGTACGATTCCCATTTCGCGTCGGCGAGGAAGTCGGCCCGCGACGACTTGACCTCGTAGATGCGGACTTGGCGGGTGTAGCGGCCCAGGCCGATCACGTCGACCCGGCAGCCGCTGGAGCTGGGAGAGAACTCGGTCGCGACGTACGGATAGCCCAGCCGGCGCATCCGCTCGCAGGCCAGCGCGCGCAGTTCCGCCGTCGTGCGGCGCTTTCCCGCCAGCGCCGTGAGCGGAATGTAGTCCAGCACTACTCGGCCGCCGTCCGGGTCGGCGCGTCTTCCCAGCGCAGGATGCTCAGCGCGTTCGAGCGCGGGCCGTCGCACCAGGTCAGGAAGTACGTGCGCGCGGGCACCGTGTGGCCGGTCGGGTCGGTGTAGGAGTATTCGAGGTCGGGTCCGGGGCGGACGCCGCCGCACGCCAGGCCCAGCCGGCGCTGGAAGTCGGGCCGGCCCTGCTTGTCGTCGGGGTGGCCGGGGCGCGGCACCAGCGGCTCCTTGTCGACGAACAGCAGCCGCTTGGGCTGCATCGCCGCGTCGTACCAGTGGCGCGCCTCCTGGCCCTGGTGGTTGTAGCCGATCACGACCGGCGGAATACCCGCCTCGTAGTCCATCTGCGAGGAGAACCCGTAGCCGTCGGTCACCACCACCGCGTCGTTGGCGTCGGCCATCCGGCGCACGTCCTGCGCCAGCGACCAGTAGGTGAAGATCTCGAACGGGCCGCTATTGCGCAGGGTCGAGCCGGTCGCCCGGAACTGGGTGTAGAGCTGGCCCGGGAAGCTCGCCGCGGCGAACAGGAACGGGATCAGCACCGCCGCCGGCACCGCGCCGGCGGTCGCCCAGAGCACCCGCGAGCGGTGCGGCAGGCGCACGAACGCCACGCCCATCCCGACGCACAGCGCGACGTAGGGGCCGAAGATCCAGTGCAGCTCGATCCGCTCGTGGAAGTTGAGCGCGATCAGCAGCAGCGCGAGCGGCAGCGAGGTCCAGGCGATCAGCGCGTTGCGCGGCCGGACCAGCACCAGCAGGGCGGCGATCCACAGCCCGGGCGAGTAGGCCGCGGCGTTGGCGGCCAGGTAGGCCAGCGGGCGGATCAGCGAGGGCTCCGAGACGTGGCGCTGCTGGAACGCGAAGGCGAACGTGACCCAGTGGTGCTCGGCGTTCCAGATCACGAACGGCACGTAGAGCACGGCCGCCACGGTGAACGACAGGGTCAGCCCCGCGCGCCAGAGCGCGCGCCGGGCCGGGAAGAGCGCCCAGGCGACGATCCCAGCCACCAGCGCCCAGGCGAACATCTTGCTCAGCAAGGCGAAGGCCAGCGCCACCCCGAGCAGCGCGAAGTCGCGCCGGGACCGGGTCTGCGCGGCCCGCACGACGAGGTACAGGCAGACCGCCCAGCCGGCCATCAGCGGCCCGTCCGGGGTGGCCAGCACGAACCCGACCGACAGCATCGGGGTGAGCGTCATCGCCAGCGCCGTGACCATCCCGGCCCGCTCGTCGCCGGTGATGCGCTTGGCCGCGCCGGCCGCGGCCAGCGTCGCGACCACCCCGCAGATCAGGAAGCCGAGCCTCACGAGCAGCGGGTTCTGGGTGGCCCAGGTGAACGGCAGGATGAGATACGCGACCATCGGCGGGTGGTCGGCGTAGCCCAGCGCGATGTGCTTGGCCCACTCCCAGTAGTAGGCTTCGTCGCCGGTGAGCGGGAGCTTGGCGGCCGCGATCCCGCGCGCCAGCGTCACGAGCGCGACGACGGCCCAGGTGGCGTACTTCACTCGTGCGGCTCCGTCAGCCCGCCGTTCACTCCCAGTACCATCCCGTTGCAGAAACCGTTGTCGTCGGCGATCGCGAACCGCACCGCGGCCGCGACGTCCTCCCAGGACCCCGCGTGACCGGTCGGGTTGTTCGCCGCGAGCCCGCGCGCGGCCGCACGATCCGCGTCTTTGACCCGAATGTCGCCCGGCTCGATTACGTTGACGGAGATGCCGCTCGCGGCCTCCTCCAGCGCAAGCGCCCGGGCGAAGGTCACCACCGCCGCTTTGGCCGCGCCGTACAGCGCCATGCCCCTCGCCGGCTGGGTGACGTGCGAGCCGTTCATCCCGAAGTAGACCAGCCGCCCGAAGCGGCGCGCGCGCATGCCCGGCAGCGCGGCGAAGGCGAGCGCCACCGCCGAGCCGAGGTTGGCCTCGAGCAGCTCGCGATACTCGTCGATCGTGCTGCGCGCGAAGCGCTTGACCACGATCGGTCCGACCGCGTGCACGAGCACCTCGACCGGCCCGCGCGCCTGGGCCGCCGCGACGACCGCCGCCGCCGCCCCAGGGTCGGTGAAGTCGCTCGGCACGGCCAGCGCCTCGGGGTCGTGCTCGCGCACGAGGGCCAGCGTGTCGTCGGGCGGCGTGCCGCCGGCCCGGTAGGTGAAGGCGATCCGGTAACCGGCCGCCGCCAGCGCGTGGGCGACGCCCTGGCCCAAGCCCGCGGCGGCGCCGGTCACCAACGCCAAGCGCGAAGACTGGCGGACCGGAGACTCGATCTGCGCGGGCACGGCCTGTGGTGAGACGCGACACGCGCCGGGGCCTGCCGCGGCAGCGCCGGCAGCTCCGGCGCGCGCCGGGAGGTCAGCGAACGGTGAGCGTCTGCTGGACCGGCGTCCCCGAGGAGCCGGTGCGCGGGTCGGTCGCCAGGATGGCGAGCACGAGCTGGCTGCCGGAGGCGGCGCCGATGTTGACCTGCTGGCTGAACGCGCCGTTGCCGTCCGCGGTCACGTTGTAGGCCGCGCTGTTGTTCTGCGTCCCGGCGCCCAGCAGGAGCCCAGGATGCCGCCCAGGGTCGTGGTGCGGCCGTTGCCGTTGCCGACGCCGACCTGGATCGCGACCCGCGCGCCCGGCGTGGTGCGCCCGGAGACGACGAACTGGTTGCCCACCGTCGCGCCGTCGGCCGGCCGGACGTTGGTGATCTCGCCGGCGATCGTCGACGAGGTGCCCGACGTGAACTCCCAGCCGCGGTTGAAGGCGGTGCCCCTGTTGTCGGTGCCGGTCACGGTCACCGTGTGGTTGCCGGGCTGCAGCGGCGAGCGCGGGGCGTAGAGAATGCCGGTCGTCGAGCGGGTGGTGTCGTTGGTGACGTCGAGCCCGTCGACGGTGACCTTGACCGTGTTCGGGTCGACCGTGCCGCCGCCGAAGGTGGCCTCGATCGTCGGCCGGCGCGACGTCACCGTGGCGCCGCGCGCGGGCAGGACGGTGGCCAGCGTGATGTTGCCGCGGCTATTGCGCGCCGAGGGGACCGGGGTGATCGTCTGGCCGGCCGGCGCGTTGCCGCCGCCGTTGGTGCCCAGCGCGACGATGTTGTTCGCACCGTCGAAGTTGACGCTGGCGCCGAGGGCCTGCGAGACGAAGCGCAGCGGGACGTAGGTCGAGGCGCCGATGATGAACGGCGCGACGTCGACCGTCTGCTGCTGGCCGTCGACGGTCGCGGTCTGCGAGCCGACCTTCAGGCTGATCGTGTGGCCGCGGCCGGTCGCGTTGATCACGCCGTTGGCGTAGACCACGGTCGCACCGAGGTTTTCGAACACCCCGCGCAGCGGGACGAAGACCCGCCCGGCACGCTCGGTCGGGGCCGGGTTGAGGGTCAGGGGGTTGCCGTTGAGGGTGACGCTGACCGGCCCGGCCGCGAGCGCGGGAAGCGCGGTCGCCGAGGCCAGCAGGGCGGTCGCCGTGAGCGCGGTCAGGCGTCGCGTGGTAGAAGATGGCATAGTACGAGAACCTCCAGCTAGTTGCCGAAGGTTCCCTTACCCGTTCTCAGCGATTTCTCAGACTACTGGCCCTAATCGCCCATCGCTCCGGCCGGGATGCGGGCCGGCGCCGGCTCCTCGTCCTCGTCCTCGTGCTCGTGGCGCAGCGCGCGCCGGTCGGCTCGGCTCTCGAGCCAGCCGACGACCCAGCTATAGACCACCGGCACCAGGAACAGGGTCAGGATCAGCGAGCTGAGCAGGCCGCCGATCAGCACGGTCCCCATCGAGCGCCGGAACTCGGCGCCCTCGGCCAGCCCCAGCGACAGCGGCAGCATGCCGAACACCATCGCCGCGGTGGTCATGAGAATCGGCCGTAGCCGCGTGCCGGCCGCCGCGCGCATCGCGTCGACCGCGCGGAACCCGCGCTTGCGCATGGTGTTCGCGTAGTCGACGAGCAGGATGCCGTTCTTCGCGACCAGGCCGAAGAGCATGATGATCCCGATCATCGAGAACAAGTTGATCGTCTGGTGCGTCGCGGCCAGCCCGAACAGCGCGCCGACCAGCGCGACGGGGACCGACAGCATGATGACCGCCGGGGTGAAGAACGAGCCGTACAGGATCACCATCAGCACGTAGACGAGCGTGAAGGAGGTCAGCAGCGCCAGCCCCATGCTCGACATCGTCTCGGCGAAGAACTCCGAGTCGCCCGACGCGCGCAGCGCCACGCCGTTGGGCAGGAAGCCCGGCGTGTTGACCGCGGTGTTGATCTTGCCGACCACCGAGCCCAGCGTCGTCACCTGGGGGTCGAAACCGCCGCTGACGCGGGTCACGCGCTGCTTGTCGAGGCGCTCGATCTTGGTCGGGGCCTTGGCCATGACGAAGGTCGCGACGTCGGACAGCCGGACGATCGAGTCGCTGCCGCGCACTTGGATCCGCTGGAGATCGGCCAGCCGCGTGCGGTACTCCACGGGGAGCTGCACGCGCACGTCGACTAGGCCGCTCTGCGTGCGCACCCGGGTCGCCACCGCGCCCCCGATCGCGATGCGCGCCGCGGTCGCGGCCGCGCCCGGGTCGACCCCCAGTATCGCGCACTTGGCCCGGTCGATGGTGATGTTGAGCCGGTTCGCCTGCGTCTCCGCGCCGGTTTGGACGTTGACCGTTCCCTTGACGCCGCGGATGTAGGCGGCCAGCTTCTCGGCCGCGCCGGGCAGCACGTCCTCGGGCCCGGAGAGGGTGTAGAAGATCGGGTCGCCGCCGCCGCCGCCGCCCGCTTCGCCCTGCACGGTCAGCACGCCGCCCGGCAGCAGGCTGCTCAACTGGCGGATCTGCCCGATGGCGCGGTTCGTCTCGCGGCGGCGGCTCTTCGCCAGCCCCGCGTACATGCGCGCGTTGTTGCCGCCGAGCGTCGAGCCGAAGCCCGAGGGCTTGGTGCCCACGGTCGTGATCGTCTTCTCGACGCCGTCGATCCGCAGCACCGCGGCCTCGAACCGGTCGAGCGCCGCCTGCGTCTTGTACTCGGGCGTGCCGGTCGGGTAGGTGACCGTCATCTGGATGGAGCCGGTGTCGGAGCTGGGAATGAACTCCGATTCGATTCCGTGGTTGGTGACCATCAGCAGCGCGACGACCGCCGCGATCCCGGCGAACGCGCCCGAGACAGCCAGGCTGGCGCGCGCGTCGGCCTTGGGATGGCGGAAGGGCAGGATGCGCGCGACGGGCAGCCAGAGCAGGGCAACGGCGATCCCGAACGCGTCCAGCGCGAGCGCCACCTGGAAGGCCGACGCCACCAGCGTCACCGCGTTGAGCATGAGCATGACGCAGATGGCGACGACCATCCAGCGGTGGCGCATCACGTACGAGAACGCCTTGTGCTGGTACCAGTGGTTGAGCCGGTCGAAGCCGGTCTGGAACCAGGCCAGCGCGCGCGGCGGCTCGGCGCTGCGCTTGCGCACCGACCAGCGCGCCGCCAGCATCGGCGTGAGCGTGAACGAGACGAGCAGCGAGAACAGCGTCGCGACGACGACCACGATGCCGAACTCGATCATGAACTTGCCGACGATTCCCGACAGGAAGGCGATGGGCAGGAACACGACGACGTCGACGAGCGTGATCGCGACCGCGGCGCCCCCGATCTCCGCCCGGCCGTTGAGCGCCGCCTCCTTGGGCCGGTCGCCCAGGTCGCGGTGGCGCGTGATGTTCTCGAGCACCACGATCGAGTCGTCGACCAGGATGCCGATGATCAGCGAGAGCCCCATCAGCGAGACGATGTCCAGCGTGAAGTGCAGCGCGCGCATCACGATGAAGGTCGCCAGCAGCGAGGCCGGGATGGCGATCATGACGACCGCCGCGTTGCGCCAGGCGTGCAGGAACAGCATCAGCACCACCGCGGTGAGGACGATGCCTTCGATGAGGCTCTCGAGCACGCCGGTCAGCGAAGCCTGCGTGTACTCCGCCGGGGCATCGATCTCTTCGAACTTGACGGCCGGGTACTTGGCTTCGATCACCTTGAGCTGTTCGCGCGCGACCTTGGTGGAGTTGATCTCGTCGGCGGTGATGACGCGGTTGACGTCGAGCACGACGGTCGGCGCGCCCTTGTACTTCGAGACGATGCGCTGCTCGACGTGGCCGTCCTCGACCGCGGCGACGTGCCCGATCGTGAGGTCGTGCTGCGCGCGGTTCAGCGCCAGCGGAATGCCCAGCATGTCGGTGGCGCGCGCGATGTCGGAGTGGATCGAGACGTCGTTCTCTTCGCTGGGGGCGTCGAGCCGGCCGCCGGGCAGGCTCTGGTTGTTGACCGCCAGCGCGTTGAAGATGTCGGGCAGCGTCGCGCCGGCCGCGATCAGGCGCAGCGGGTCGGGGAACACGTGGTACTCGCGCTTCACCTCACCGCGCGCGTCGATGCTCTGCACGTCGGGGATGTGCTTGATGTCGGGAACGATGCGCTGGTCGACGAGGTCGGAGAGCGCCGTGGGCGCGAGCGAGCGCGAGCTCAGCGCGAGCTCGAGGATCGGCGCCTGCTGATCGCCCGCGCTCTTGTCGACGGTCGGCGGGTCGAGGTCGGTCGGCATGTAGACGCGCGCCGTGTCGACCCGGCGCTGAACGTCGATCGCGGCGAAGTCGAGGTTCGTGTCGAGCTTGAACTGCACGACCACGACGGCCCGTCCGTCTTGTGCGGTGGCCGTCATCTTGTCGAGCTTGTCGATCCCGTCGAGCTGGTCCTCGATCGGCTTGATGACCAGCCGTTCCATTTCTTCGGGCGACGCACCGGGGTAACCGGCGACGACGACCACGACGGGGAACGTCACGTTGGGGTTGAGGCTTCGGCCGAGCTTCTGATACGAGATCAGCCCGAACACCGCGAGCGCGATGAACAGCATCGATACGATGATGGGCCGCTGAATGGAAAAACGCGTCAACCACATGGCGTGAGAACGTCCTCTTGTCGGGTTGCCCAGAAGTACGACGCGGGAGGGGCCGATGTTTCGCGCCTGTCTCTTAAATTTACCGTTGCTTATCGAGCGCTCACCCGCCTGAGCCGAGCAAGCCGGTGGCGAGCAGAAAAAAGGCCCGTTCGAACGGGCCCTTTCGATGGTGCGCGAGACTGGACTCGAACCAGCACGAGGTTGCCCCCGCTAGCCCCTCAAGCTAGTGCGTCTACCGATTCCGCCACTCGCGCACAGGGGCTCGCCCGGCCCGCCGCAGCGACCCGGACAACCAGGAGAGTGTAGGGCATCGGCGCGCCCCGCGCAAGGGGCGCGCCGGACCGACTCAGGCGGCGGGCTTGTCCGCGAGCAGCGCGCCGATCTTGTCGTGCAGCCGCTCGAAGCCGCGGTCGCCGGCCTGGCGGTGGACCAGCTTGCCGTCGCCGTCGAAGACGTAGTACGCCGGGACGAACTGGTTCTCGAAGCGCCCGACCAGGGTGTGGTCGTTGTCGATCGCCAGCGGCCAGGTGATCTTCATCGCGTCCCGGGCGTCCTCGGTCACCTTGGCGAGGTCGAGCTCCTCGGGGCCGCGCGGCTGGTGGATCGCGATGACCTCGAGGCCGCGGGGGCCGTACTCGGCTTGCCACTTCGCGACCTCCTCGGCGACGTTGTGGCAGATGTAGCAGCTCACCGACCAGAAGTGGACGAGTCGCGGTTTCCCCGCGAGCTCGTCCGGCTTCGGTGCGCCGCCGTTGACCCAGGTCGCGACGCCGTCGAGCGACGGCATCTCGGAGCCCGTGCGAAGCGGCACGACCGGTTAGGCTCCGACCGTGAGGAGCTGCTTGCCGGGGGTCCAGTCGGCCGGGCACAGCCCGCCGGTCTGGAGCGCCTCGAGCACGCGCAGCGTCTCCTCGGACGAGCGGCCGACGTTGTCGGCGGTCACGACCGCGTAGCGCAGCACGCCGTCGGGATCGATGATGAACAGGCCGCGCTGGGCCGCGCCGCTCTGCTCGTCGAGCACGCCGTACGCGCGGGCGACTTCCTTGGTGAAGTCGGCGACCAGCGGGTACACGGTGCCGGCGATGCCGTTCTTCTCACGGGGCGTGTTGAGCCAGGCCCAGTGCGAGTGGACGCTGTCCGTCGAGGCGCCGAGCACCTCGGTGTCGAGGTCCTTGAACTCCTCGTAGTGGTCCGACAGCGCCGTGATCTCGGTCGGGCAGACGAACGTGAAGTCCAGGGGGTAGAAGAAAAAGATCAGCCACTTGCCGCGGTAATCCGACAAGCTGATCTCTTTGCCGAGGTCCTTGGCACTGGTGGCGCCCTTGGTGGACGGGAGCGTGAATGAGGGTGCCGGCTGGCCGACCTTCGCTAACAACTGATATTCCTCCGATTACTCTTGCTATGGGAGTGGGTCTCCCAGTATAGTAACACTGAGACTGAGAACCGGTTTCACTCCGCCAATCGGAGGCTACCCCATCCCCTACCTCGTGTCAAGCGACGATCACGCTCTGCCCCCGAACTACCGGACGGTCCTCGACGTCGTCGAGCAAGCCGGCCCCGGCAGCCACCTCACGGCCCAGGACATCTGGGTCCGCGCCCGCACGCTCCAGCCGCGGATCGGCTTCGCGACGGTGCACCGGGGTCTGAGCCGCCTGCACGAGCTCGGCGCGGTGATGAAGATCGGCGTCCCGGGCGAGGCCTCGGCCGTCTACGAGCCCGCCGCCAGCCCGCATGCCCACTTCCGCTGCACCGCCTGCGGCGCCATCGACGACTTCGACTACGCCGTCCCGGCCGAGACCCGCCGGGCGCTGGCCGAGCGCCACGGCGTCGCGATCGCCAACGAGACGGTGACCTTCAGCGGCCTGTGCAAGAACTGCGGCTGACGCCGCCACCGCCGACCGTGCACCAGCGGTCTTGCAGAGCGTGAACAAGATCGAGAAGACCGACGCGCAGTGGCGCGAGGAGCTGGGTCCCGAGCGCTACGACGTCCTGCGCCGCGGCGGCACGGAGCGAGCGTTCAGCGGCAAGCTCTACCACAACCACGACGAGGGTACGTACGCCTGCGGCGCGTGCGGCGCGACCCTCTTCTCCTCCGCGACCAAGTTCGAGAGCGGCAGCGGCTGGCCGAGCTTCTTCGCCCCCGCCGACCAGCAGAACGTGCGCCTGCTCGAGGACCGCTCGCACGGCATGGTCCGCACCGAGGCCCGCTGCGCGCACTGCGACTCGCACCTCGGCCACGTCTTCGACGACGGCCCCGCGCCGACCGGACAGCGCTACTGCATGAACTCGCTCTCGCTCGACTTCAAGCCCGCCGACCCGGCCTGACCGCCGGGCGGCGCTGAACCTTCCCGGCCAGCGCGACGACGAACCGGCATGGAAGGGCAATGACCGACGCCGACGACCGCCGCTTGCTGGAGCGCATCGCCGCCCGCGACCGGATCGCGTTCGAGACGTTCTTCCGCGCGCACGGAGCGGCCGTCCACCGCTTCGTGCGCGACCTGGTGCGTGACGACGGTCTGGCGGAGGAATTGACGAGCGACGTGATGGTGGAAGTTTGGCGCGGCGCCGGGAAATACGGCGGCCGCTCGCGGGCGCGCACGTGGGTGTTCGGCATCGCGCACCACAAGGCGGTCGACGCGCTGCGCCGCCGCCGCGCGACCACCGTCCCGCTCGACGAGCTGCTCGGCGTCCCCGCCGCCGGCGCGTCGCCCGAGGAGGCCGCGCTGCGCGCCGCGGACCGCCGCCGGCTCGACGCCGCGCTGGCGACGCTCTCGGCCGAGCACCGCGCCGTGCTCGAGCTGACCTACGTCGAGGGCTTCTCGCAAGCCGAGATCGCCGAGATCGTGAGCTGCCCGGTGGCGACGGTGAAGACGCGCGCCTTCTACGCCAAGCAGCGCCTGCGCGACGCGCTCGCCGCACCGCGGAGCGCGCGCGATGAAGCACGAGATCGCCGAGCTGCTTGCCATTCTACGCCAACGGCACGCTCGAGGCCGCCGACCGCGCCCGGGTCGAAGCCGAGCTCGCCACCTGCGCCGACTGCAGCGAGGAGCTGCACGAGCTTCAGATCCCTCGCGCACGACCTTGCGCGCACGCGCCGAAGCGGCCCCGCCGCCGCCCGCGCACCTGCTCGACGCCGTGCTGGCCCGGCTCGACGCCCCGACCGGACACACCGATTCGACCCAGCGCACTGTTTCGGCCTCGCGCGCCGCGCGCTCGAGCCCGCTGCACGCGTCGTGGTGGGCCGTGCCCGCGCGCTATGCCGCCGCGACCGCGCTGGTGGTCGGATTCGGCGCGGCCGCCGTCGCCGGCTGGCACGCGCACGTCGCCGACAGCGCGCACGACACCGCCGGCAACGGCAGCGCCGAGACGCAGATGCAGACGGTCTACCGCGTGACGCCCGGCCCGAGCCACGACGACAACGCGCTGCGCGCGCCCGCGCCGGCACCAAAGATCAAGCTCGACACCGCGCAGCGCCCGGCCGCCGCCGCGGGCCCGACGGTCGAGCAGCAGCACCGCCTCGCCAAGCACGCGCGCTTGGAAATCTACGTCGGCGACGTCGAGGCCGCGCTGCACCGCGCGCAGAGCGTGGTCCGCGCCGCCGGCGGCGACGTCACCGTCGCTCGACGACGCCAGCCCGCGCAACGCCGGCGCGGTACACGGCGCGGAGCTCGCCGTCGAAGTCCCCGCCGACCGGCTCGACGCGACGCTCGACGCGCTGGCCAAGCTGGGCCCGGTTCGCAACCGCACGATCGCCGCCGACGACCTCGGCGACGCGATCGTCGACGAGGAGGCGCGGCTGACCAACCTGCGCCGCGCGGAACGCGACCTGCGCGCGCTGATGGACCACGGCGGCAAGGTCGACGAAATCCTCACCGTCCAGCAGAACCTGAGCGAGGTGCGCGGGCAGATCGAGCAGCTCGCCGCGCAGCACCAGCACGACCTGCACCGCGTCGCGACCAGCGCGATCGCCTTGAGCCTGAGCGAAGACCGCCCGAACCCCAGCCCGGCCAAACCAGGCCCGACGGCACGCATCGACGGCGCCTGGCACGCCGGCCTCAACGCCCTAGCCGACACCGCCGTCGCCGTCATCAGCGCGGTCGTGTGGGCGGTCGCCTACGCCCCGATCCCGCTCGCCCTGCCGCCGGGCTCGCCTTCGCGCGCCGGTGCGCTCCGCGCGCTATCGTCCTGGCGCCGCTCAGCGCCCTGACGCGGCGGCCGACGATTCCGCTCACCACGAGCACCACGCCGAAGACGATCGCCAGCGCCCCGTTCAGCACGGCAAAACCGGACCGGATCCCGAACCAATCCGAGACAAAGGGCTCGACACCGGGTGACTTCCCGCCAGCCGGCTCCCGCGCCGCGGACCGCGTGCCCCAACACACGGACCACGCGCCGAGGACGATGCTCACCACCCCGCTTACGGCGGCCGACCATGTCCCGTGCATCACCGCACCACCGTCGCGAATACCGTGAACGCGATCGACCAACGCACAATCATCTCGCACACCTTAACAGCAACGGCGATTTCCGGTTCTTGGGTCGTACCGAGCGGTGCAGCCGGTGTTACAGCCGACACGCCGACCCGGGCCAACTGCGAACCGCTTCCAGCACGACATCCAGCCGCAGCCACCGCCGAACCGTACGCCCGGCCCGCGCCCGGCCCGCGCTCAACGCCTGGGTGCGTGCCCGACTAGCGCCGACACCCGTGCCAAGAAGCGCGCACGCACGGTCGCCGGGTGTGCCTGCACGAGCGGCTTCAGCGTCGGCAAGACCGTGATCTCGGCTGGGTCGACGACGGCATGCGAGCTCATCCTGCGCCGCGCGAGCCGCTCGCTGCTGTCGCTGGCGACCCGCGGCCGCAGCCGCTCGTACCCGTCGATCCAAGTCGCCTTGGGTCGGGCGTACGTCATCGGCACGTGGGTCACGTCGAGGTGCTCAGGCGTCCAGTAGCGCGAGATCTCGGTGATCTCCTCAGGATGTCGCGGCTCCATCTCGACCCCCTCGCGGCAACCAAGCCGGTTACTGTATGGTTTCCTTCTCGCTAACGAGCAAACGGCCGGCCACGTTACCGCCGTCACGAAAAACGGCTCGCACCGCTACGCGACCTCGATCGTATCGACGATCGCGTCGGCCTGTAACAAGCCCACCCAGCTCACCGACTGACAAGCCGTAACCGCGCCCAGGCGTCGCGGCGACGCCGGCTGACGGGGGCTATGAAGGCGGTCCGGAGCCAGGATGGCGGGAGGACCGCCGGAATGCAGCGAGGGCCCGCACACGATGTGCGAGGCCTCGCGTCCCCGTCAGCCGGCGTCGCCGCGACGCCCCGCCACGATCTGGGTCTAGCGCATGTTCGGATCGAGCGCGTCCCGCAGCCCGTCGCCGAGGTAGTTGATCGCCAGCACCGTGATGAGAATGCACAGTCCGGGGAAGATCGCCGCCCAAGGCGCGACCGTGATGTTGGACTGCGCGTTGGCGAGCATGTTGCCCCACGACGCCGTCGGCGGCTGGATCCCGAAGCCCAGGAACGACAGCGTCGACTCCAGGATGATGACGTTCGCGACTTCCAGCGTCGCCTGCACGATGATCGGCGCGACGGCGTTGGGCAGCAGGTGCCGGAAGATGATCCGCCCGTCGCGGTTGCCCAGCGCTTTCGCCGCCTCGGCGAACTCGCGCTCGCGCAGGCTCAGGAACGAAGCCCGCACGAGCCGCGCGACCGCAGGCCACGAGAGCCCGCCGATGATCAGCACGATAACGCCGAAGTTGAGCGAGGCCTTGTTCGAGGTCCCGGCGACGATCGCGGTCAGCACGAGCAGCAGCGGCAGCAGCGGGATCGAGAGCACGACGTCGGTCGTGCGCATGATCACGAAGTCGACCCAGCCGCCGTAGTAACCGGAGATCGCGCCGAGCACCGTGCCGACCGTGATTTCGATGAAGACCGCGAAGAGCGCGACCGTCAGCGAGATCTGCGCGCCGTAGATCAAGCGCGCGAACAGGTCGCGGCCGTTTTCGTCGGTGCCCAGCAGGTGGCCGAACGCTCCCGGCGCCAGCGGATAGCCCTGCCAGTGGACGTTGTCGATGGCGTTGGGATCCTGGTGCAGGATGAAGCCCGTGATCGGGCTCGCGAAGACCGCGATCAGCGCCAGCAGAATCATGATGACCCCGCCGGCCAGCGCGACCTTGTGCTTGCGGAAGCGCCGCCAAACGGTGTTGCGGCTGGGAGCGCTTTCCTCGGCGGCCGGGGCCGTGGAGGGGTTGAGCGGAAGCGTGGCAGCCATCAGCTGTACTTCACGCGCGGGTCGAGCCAGGCGTAGCAGACGTCGGCCACCAGGTTGAAGGCGATGACCAGGAACGAAGTCAGCATCATGTAGCCCATGAGCAGCGCGAAGTCGAACTGCCCCAGCGCGTTGATGAACAGCCGGCCCATCCCCGGCCAGGCGAAGATCGTCTCGGTCACGACCGCGCCGCCGACCAGCCCGGGCAGCGACAGGGCGATGACGGTGACCAGCGGGATGAGCGCGTTCTTGAGCCCGTGCTTGAGGATGACGGCGGTGCGCGAGACGCCCTTGGCCGCCGCGGTGCGCATGTAGTCGGTGCGGATCACCTCGAGCATCGAGCTGCGCATGAAGCGGCTCCACTGCGCGATGAAGAGCAGCGAGAGCACGATCGTCGGCAGGATCAGGTGCCGCAATCGGTCGGCTAGGATGAAGCTGTCGCTCTCGGAGATCCCGGCCGACGGCAGCTGGATCTTGTAGCCGAAGCCCAGCGGAATGCCGTAGACCGCGAACAGCAGCTGCAGCATCAGCGCGAACCAGAACACCGGCATCGACTGGCCGAAGAACGCGAAGGTGGTGACCAGGTAGTCCAGCCACGAGTACTGCTTGACCGCGCTGACGATCCCGGCCGTGACCCCGATCGCCAGCGAGAGGACGAACGAGGCGCCCATCAGCTCCAGCGTGGCGGGGAGGCGTTCGAGGATGGCCTGGGTGACCGGCTCGGAGTTGGACTGCGACCAGCCGAAGTCGCCGCTCAGGACGCGGAACAGCCACTTGAAGTACTGCACGTACACCGGCTGGTCGAGGCCGAGGTTGTGCTTGAGCCGCTCGATGTCGGCTTGGGTGATGTGCGGGTTCTGCAGGTACGGCGTGAGCGGGCCGCCCGGTGCTTGCTGCAGGATCGTGAACAGCACGACCGAGACCAGCAACAGGAGCGGGATGTTCTGCAGCGTCCGGCGGACGACGTACGTGAACAGTGGAAGGCACCTCCCCGGGGTAACGAACCGCCGCCAGTTCCGGTCAGGCCGCGCGGTTTCCTCGGAAACGGTTAGACGGCGGCGGCGGTTCTCAGCTTGAGGATTCGGCGCGCCTCGTCGGGTGTGGCAACGGGGCGACCCAGCTCCGTAGCAATACGGACCACCCGCGCCACCAGCTCTTCGTTACGCGCCAGCCGACCCTTGCTGTAGTAGAGGTTGTCCTCCAGGCCGACCCGGACGTGCCCGCCCATCGCGATGGCGACCGTCGCCAGGGTGAGCTGCATGCGCCCGATCCCGGCCGCCGACCAGCTGCAGCCGGGCGGGAGAGAACGGACCAGGTCGACCAGGTACTCCACCGAGGCCTCGAGCCCGCCCGGGACGCCGAGCACGAAGTCGACGTGCTGCGGCAGCTTCAGGACGCCTTCGGCGGCCAGGCGCTTGGCGTTGGAGAGGTGGCCCAGGTCGAAGATCTCCAGCTCGGGCACGACCCCGTGCTCGTCCATCGCGCGCAGCAGGGCGCGCATGATCGGAAAGCTGTTCTCGAAGACGTCGTCGCCGAAGTTGACCGTCCCGCAGGTCAGGGTCGCCATCTCGGGCCGCAGCGCCAGCGGCGCGGCCCGCTCCTCGGGCGTCATCCCGATGGCCCCGCCGGCGGAGAATTGCACGATCAGGTCGGATGCCGCCCGGATCGACTCGTAGGCGTGCCGGAAGCGCTCGAGGTCGTGGGTGTTTGAGCCGTCGTCGTTGCGGCAGTGGACGTGGATCATCGAGGCCCCGGCAGCCCGGATCGCCCGCGCCGTCTCCCCGAGCTGAGCCGGGGTGACCGGCAGGTAGGGCGTCTGGTCGGGCATGACCTCGCCCCCGACCGGGGCGACGGTGATGATCAGCGGGTCCATACGCCGTCGTTCGCGCCCGGCGCGCACGCTACCGGCTGACGACATATAGGGAACCCAAAACAAGCGAGCGAACGTAATGGTGAGCCCCTGGCGTGGTGGCTCACAGTACCCGCATCGCTCATAAGAAGGTGTGTATGAGGAACGAGTACCCTTTGCTTTTGGCTTGCCTGGCACTGTCGCTTGCCGCCGGTTGCTCCGCCGGCGGAACGGCCCCTCCCGTCCGGAATCCGGCCCGCGATACGAGCCAAAGGCATATCGCGCCGATGCTGGCGACTGCGGCTCCAAGTGTCGCAAGAGGGACGGGGGACGGCACCGATTTGGCTACCGTCGAGGAATGGCCGTCAGACGATACGTCCTTTCGGGCACGGCTCGCTTCGGATAGCGCCTATGCGGCACAGGTTGCGCAAGCGGATGCGTATCTAGCCGACCCCGCGAACCAGATCGCCGACCCGTACGGCGGTTCCGTCACCACCCTGCTGCAAGCAACCGGCGCGGCGTCCGTCTCGACGCTCAATTCCGACTATTATTACACCGTCGACAAATCGACGAGCGCCGTTCGACAAGTTCAGCGAACGTCGATGCGCAGCCCGGAATCGTATCTGAGGACGGCGGGCTACGACTACTGGCTGGACCAGCCGCGCGTGACGGACACCTACGTTCAAGGCCATGCATACATCGCCGCTACGTGCGGTATCGACTGGATATGGGGTTGGTTCCCCGTAGGAGGCTGTGGCGTCGGTCATGCCGGGCTGTTCTTCGCCGGCTCGCAGGCAACGAGCAAATATTTCGGGGAGAACTACGGGTGGGACAGCGCGCAGCGGCAGGACGATCCCAAAGTGCTCAACGTCGGGACCACGTATTATCATTTCGACGGTGTCGAGGCTTACGAGAGCACGGACGAGTTCGTCTACGGCATCGTCCACCACGGGTTCAACGTCACATTCCCGCCTCGGCGCCGGGTGCCGTTGATCTCCCCGAAGTGACCGCAGCTGGTTTTCCTTTTAGGATCCTCATCGGGTCGGCAGAATGAACGAGCGCGAAGTCGTCCTTATTGCCGAGCGCGTTCTCCTGGAGCACTTGTGGGCGATACCGGGCGTTCGCGCCGATTTGTCGGCGGCGGCTCGCGCCGCGTTCAAGGGGGGAGCCGAATCAGTACCGGAGGATATCCGCGCCGCCGCGCGCCTGGGCATCGTCCGCCGTCAGCCTTTCGGGGCGCGCACGCTCAGGGATGGCGAAGCGCACGCTTTCCTCTTGGACGTTACCGGTCTAAACACGTTCTCACAAGTCGTCGCCATCGACAGCAACGGCCTTCTCAAGCACGCCACGGTCGGCGCACTCGGCGATGAGTACGCGCCCAACGCCGTCTGGGACATTTCCCGCTCGATCACCGAGCGGCTGGAATGGCTCGGTTTCCTTCCGCGGATCGGCGTCCAAAGCGGCGGTCACCGGCACGTTGTCGAGTTCGCCATCGATCCGGACGTGTGGGAGGCGATGCCGACCAAGCACCGCGAGAACATGATCTCCGCTATCTCCGCCCTCGCACGCGATCGCGAGGAAATCATTGCGGCGCACCGCGGACCGATCCTGGTGCGCCTGTCACTGGCGCCGATACGAGATTCGCTACGGTCGCACAGCGGCCAGCGGCCGGTCTACGAAGCCGAACTTCTGCCGGACTGATTAGGCTACCGCCTATTTTAGGTCCAGCGGGATTGCAGAGTATACTCCTTGGGTAAGCCGCCACACGAGACGTTCTTGCGGGCAGCGATTGATGCACGCAACACGACGTTTCAAATCCCGGACCTCGTCGACGGAAAGAAAATAGGCCGGCGCGGAGCTTGCCCGCCCATGCAAAAGCAACTCGATAGAAGACCCCTTAACGGTTCTGATTCCACTTCGCTCGGCTTGAACCCGACTTGGACTCCTAAGCTGTACGGCTGCAGAGCCGGCGAACCGGCAAATCATTACCGGCTATTCGGGTCCAGCGCGTCCCGCAACCCGTCGCCGAGCAAGTTCACGCCCATCACCGCGGTCATGATCGCCAGGCCCGGGAATAGCGCCACCCACCAGGCCGTGTCGAGATACTGGCGGCCGTCCGCGAGCATGCCGCCCCAGGACGGAGTCGTCGGCGGGACGCCCAGGCCCAGGAACGAGAGCGACGACTCGAGCACCACCGCGCGCGCGATCTCGAACGTTGCCAGCACGATCGAGGCTGAGGCGACGTTGGGCAGCAGGTGGCGCAGCACGATCCGGCCGCTGGTCGCGCCCGACGCGACGGCCGCGGCGACGAACTCGCGCTCGCGCAGGGACAGCGTTTCCGCCCGGATCACGCGTACGTACTGGACCCATGAGGTCAGCCCGATCGCCGCGATCACCGTGCCCAGACCTGCGCCGACCACCGCCACGATCGCGACCGCCAGCAGCACCAGCGGGAAGGCGAGCTGCACGTCGGTGACGCGCGCGATCAGCGCGTCGATCCAGCCGCGCCGGTAGCCGGCCAGCAAGCCCAGGCCGATCCCGATCGTGCCGCCGATCGCGACCACCGCCAGGCCGACGATGGCCGAGATGCGCGCGCCCCAGACGATCCGGGTCAGCAGGTCGCGGCCGAGGTTGTCGGTGCCCAGCGGGTGGGCGTGCGAACCGCCGGCCAGCCAGGCCGGCGGCTGGAGCGTCGCGGCGAGATCCTGGGCGTTGGGGTCGGTGTGGACGATCAGCGGCGCGAACAGCGCGCAGATCGCCACGATCACCACGATGACCGCGCCGAGCACGGCGCCCGGATCGCGCCCGATGCGGCGCAGGGCGACGCGCCAGGGCGAGTTTGCGCCGACCGTGTCCACCGGCACCGCGCCGGGGGCGGTGACGATCGCGGCCATCAGGCGTACCGGATGCGCGGGTCGAGCACCGCGTAGAGCAGGTCGACCACCAGGTTGAGCCCGACGAAGATCGTCGCGGCGAGCAGCACGACCGCCTCGACGACCGGGAAGTCGCGCTCGAACACGGCCTGCACCGCCAGCCGCCCGACCCCCGGCCAGGCGAACACGGTCTCGGTGATGATCGCGCCCGAGAGCAGCGTGCCCAGCTCCACCCCGAGCTGGGTCACGATCGGCAGCCAGGCGTTGCGCAGCGCGTGGCCGATGACGACGTGCCCCGCGTCCAAGCCTTTGGCCCGCGCGGTGCGCAGGTAGTCGGCGGCCAGCACGTCGAGCATCGCCGAGCGCGTCAGGCGCATGATCTTCGCGGTCGAGAAAAAGCCCAGCGTCGCCGCCGGCAGGATCAGATTGTGCCAGTCGCCGATGCCGCCGGACGGAAACCAGCCCAGATACACCGCGAAGAGCAGGATCAGCATCAAGCCGATCCAGTAGGTCGGCGCGCTCTGGCCGATCAGCGCCACGACGCGCGCGCCGTAGTCGATCGCGGTGCGCGGGCGCAGCGCAGAGGCGACGCCGGCCGGGATGCCGATCAGGATCACGACCAGCATCGCCGCCGCCGACAGCAGCACCGTGGCCGGCAGGCGCTGGAGCGCCAGCCCCATCGCGGGCTGCTGGTGGCGCAGCGAGAGGCCGAGGTCGCCGTGCGCGGCCGCGGCGACGAACGAGCCGAACTGCACGATCAGCGGCCGGTCGAAGCCCTCCGCGTGGCGGAACGCCGCCATCTCCGCGGCGGTGGACTCCGGCGGCATCATCACCGCCGCCGGGTCACCGCTCAGGTGGAGGATCAGGAACACCACGATCATCACGCCCGCGATCGCCCACAGCGCGCCCAGCGCGCGCCGCACGAGAAACGCCAGCACTCAGCTCAGCGACATCTCGTAGGCGCGGATGTACTCGTCGCCGCGCGGCTGCCAGTGCAGGCGCTTGGACGTGCCGTAGAGGTCCTCGTACTGGAACAGCGTGACCCAGGGCGCGTCCTCGTGCAGGATCGTGACGATCCGGTCGTAGAGCGCCCGGCGCTTGCCGGTGTCGAGCTCGCCGCGGGCTTGGTCGGCCAGCTTGTCCACCTCGGGATTGCTGTAGCACGACAGCGGCGCGGTCGACATGAACAGCGGCGTGATGATGCCGTCCGCGTCGGCCGACGGCGCGTTCCAGCCCAGCTCGTACATCGGGGTCAGCGCGCGGCGGTTGACCTCGTTGGCGTACGAGACCCACTCCTGCGGCTTCACGGTCGCCGCGATGCCGACCGCCTGGAGCTGGCCGGCAACCGCCTCGGCGACCTCGCGGTCGCGGTTGTAGCGGCCCTGCGGCGCGTTGAGGACCAGCGACAGACCCTTGCCGTCGGGGTAACCCGCCTTGGCCAGCAGTTCCTTGGCCTTCGCCGGGTCGTGCTTGTAGCCGACCATCTTCGCGTCGTGGTTGGTGTAGTTGGGCGGGATGGGCGAGTTGAGGTCGTAGCCGTGGCCGCCCAGCACGTTCTTCACGATGGCCGGCACGTCGACCGCGTAGTTGATCGCCTGGCGCACGAGCTTGTTCTGCTGCGGCCCGGGCTGCAGGGTGTTGAAGCCGATGAAGAGCTGGCGCAGGCTGCGCGTGCTCTCGAGCTTGGTGTTCGAGCCGCCGGTGATCTGCGGCTGGTACTGCGGCGGAACGTTGGTGATCAGGTCGGTGGCGCCGGTCTTGAGCGCGGCGATGCGGGCGCCCGCCTCGGGGATCGGCTTGAACACGACGTGATCGATCTTGGGCTTGCCGTTCCACCACTTGGGGTTGGCGTCGAAGCTGATCTGGTCGTCGCGCTTCCACTCGCGCAGCGTGTAGGCGCCGGTCCCGACCGGGTGCTCGCCGACGTACGCGTTGCCCTTGGACTCGAAGTACTTCGCGTCCACGATGTAGACGGGCTGCTGGAGGCCGGGCGGGACGGCGGTCGGGGTCTTCGAGATGAAGCGTACGGTGTAGGGATCGGGCGTCTCGACCCGGTCGATGTCGCGCACGTACGGCGTCTGCTTCGAAGCGTTCGCCGGGTTCTTGATCCAGTCGATCGTGTACTTGACGTCGGCCGACGTGAACGGGTCGCCGTTGGAGAACTTCACGCCTTTACGGAGTTTGTACTCTTCGGTGGTCGGGTTGGTGCGGCGCCACGACACCGCCAGGCGGGCCTGGTACTCGCCCGGCTTGTCGCCGTAATCGGCGAGCCGCTCGTAGACCTGCTGCACGACGTTGAACGTCGGCGTGATCGTCGTCGCGAGCGGGTTGAGGGTGTCGGCGTCGACGCCCTGCGAGATCGTGACGGTCGTGTCGGCGGCGCGGAGCGGTCCGGCGCCGGCGGTCAGCGCCAACGCGGCGCCGAGGAACGTGATGAGGGCGCGCTTCATGGCCCGCGCATACGCCTTTCGTGGCATGGCCCCTTCAGCCGTTGGGAGAACCGCCTGGGATGAGCCGACCCTCCCGCGCCGTCGCGCGCTCCACCCGCGCGATGGTCGCGACGCCGCACGCCCAGGCGACCGCGGCCGGCGCCGACGTGCTGCGCCGCGGCGGCAACGCGGTCGACGCGGCGATCGCCGCCAACGCCGTCCTGACCGTGATCTACCCGGCGAGCTGCGGGATCGGCGGCGACGCGTTCTGGATCGTCCACGACCCGCGCGCCGGAACCGTCTCGTACAACGGCAGCGGCCGCACCCCGCGCGGCGCCGCGCTCGAGCACCTGCCCGGGGGCGTGCTGCCGCAGCGCGGCGCGCTCAGCGTGACGGTGCCGGGCGCGGTGCGCTCGTGGGAGGACGTCGGCCGGGCGCACGGCACGCGCGGTCTGGACGAGCTGCTCGCGCCGGCCGAGCGCTACGCCCGCGAGGGCTTCGCGGTGACCGACGTCGTCGCCGAGTACTGCGCGCTCAACGCGGCGCTGCTGCGCGCGGACGCCGAGGCGGCGCGCATCTTCCTGGCCCACGGCGTGCCGCGCGCGGGCGACGTGCTGCGCAATCCCGAGCTGGCCGACACGCTGGCCGCGATCCGCCGCGGCGGCGCCGACGCGTTCTATGGGGGCGCGATCGCCGAGCGGATCGTGCGCACGCTCAACCGGCTGGGCAATCGCATGACGGCCGGCGATCTGGCTGCGCACCGCACCACGCCGACCACGCCGCTGCGGCTGGCCTGGCACGGCGGCGAGCTGCTGGCCCACGCGCCCAACTCGCAGGGCGCGACGATGCTGCTCGCGCTGGGCATGCTCGCGGACGACGCCGGCGCGGACGAACCGCTCTGGAACCACCTGGCGGTCGAGGCGATGAAGCGCGCGATCGCGATCCGCGACGAGCGCTTCTGCGACCCGGACTTCGGTGCGAGCGGCATCGAGCGCGATCTCCAGCCCGAGCGCCTGCGCGCGCTGCGCGCCGGCATCGACCCGGAGCACGCGGGCGAGAAGACGATGGCGCTCGACGGCGGCGACACCATCCATCTCTGCGTCGTCGACGAGGGCGGGATGGCGGTCTCGCTGATCGAGAGCCTCTACATGAACTTCGGCTCGGGAATCGTCGCCGAAGGCACCGGCGTCGTGCTGCACAACCGCGGCGCGTACTTCTCGACCGCCGGCGGCCACCCCAACGCGTACGCGGGAGCGAAACGCCCGCTGCACACCCTCTCGCCCGCGATGTTCCTGCGCGACGGGTTGCCGGAGATTGTGTTCGGCTCGATGGGCGGCGACAGCCAGCCCCAGATCCAAGTCCAACTCGTGCACAACATCGTCGAGCGCGGCCTGGACGTGCAGCGCGCGCTCGACGAACCGCGCTGGGTCTACGGCCGCCCCGCCATCCCCGGCCGCCCCGACATCGCGCAAGCCGACACCGTGGTGGTCGAATCGCGTCTATCGCCCGACGTCGTCGCCGGCTTGGAGCGCCGCGGCCACCGCGTCGCCACGATCGGCCCCTACGACAACGCCATGGGCCACAGCAACGCGATCGTCATCGACCGCGCCCGCGGCACCCTCGCCGGCGGCGCCGATCCCCGCGCCGACTCTGCCGCGCTGGGGCTGTGAGCGCGGCTCAAAGCAATGCCACGAACTCCTCCAGGGTGAGGTTTGCTTGGCCCAGGATCGCGTGGAGCGTGCCGACCGGCAACGTCTGCCCGGCGTGATCGGGGACCACGACGATCGCCGGCATGTGAGGAATGCGGAGATAGACGTGGCTGCCGCGCCGGCGGACGATCACGAAACCGCGGCGGCGCAGGGCCGCGATCGCTGCCCGCCCGGTGATATGAGGATAACGCACACCCTCCGATCACGCGGGCGAGTCCGGGCGGCAAGGGGTCAGACTTCGAGCTCGATCACTTCGAGATCGGTTTGGGCCGGGGCGAGGCCCGTCTCGTGGATCACGTCCAGATAGCCGAGGATCGCTTCACGGGTTCGGTCCAACGCCACGTCTCGGGACGGACCGAACGTGGAGAGGCCGTTGAGCGCCGGGACGTGGGTCACCCAAACGTCGTCGGCGCGGTCGTGCTCGAGCACCACTCGGTAGCGCTGCATGGTTTTCATCGCTTCCTCTCTCACGCCGAATCGCCCCGCCGGCTAGGGGGCGTCGTGGAGCTCGCGGGCGCGGGCGACGACGGCTTCGTCGAGGCCGAGGAGGCGGGCTAGGGCGAGCGCATCGGATTCCGCCGCGCCGTTGCTCGCGGGGACCACGCGGTAGTCCATGGCGGCATTGATCGCGTCGAGGGCGGCGTCGAGGTCGTTCGCGTCGACCGCGGCGAGGCCGCGCTCGCGCAGGCCGGCGATGCGCAGGTGCGGGACGTGCGCCGTTTGCGCGACGCCGTCGAAGTGCGTCGCGGCCAGGGCGAACGCGCCGCGCGCGCGCAGCGCTTCGACGAACGCGACCAGCAGCGCACGGCCTTCGCGCGGGCCGGTCGTGCGGGCGAACTCGTCGACCAGGACCAGCGTGCGCGGCGACGCCACGGCGAGCGTCTCGCGCGCCCGCACCACTTCGGCCGCGTACGACGAGAGCAGGCGCGCGCGCTCGGCCGGGCCCTCGCCGCCCAGGCAGACCAGCGCGTCGAGCAGCGGCAGCGAAGCACTGCGCGCCGGCGGCGGCACGCCCAGCGCCACGCACGCGCACAGGAAGCCCGCCGTCGCGAGCGCGGCGCTTTTCCCGCCCATGTTGGGGCCGGTCAGCACCGCGACGCCGCGCAAGTCGAGCGTGAGCGGCGTATAGCGGTGGCCGCGCGCGGCCAGCGCGTCGGCGAGCGGCGCGAACGCGGCCTCGTCGAAGGCGATCCGGCCCGCGCTCAGCTCGGGCACGCAGCCGCCCCAGCGCTGGGCGAACGCGACCCGGGCCAGCGCGCGGTCGAGCGCGCCGAGCGCGCGCGTCGCGCCGCGCACCGCGTCGGCTTCGCGAGCGACCGCTTCGGCCAGCGTGCGGCGCGCGCGCTCCTCGACCGTGCCGAGGTGCGCCAGCGCCGCGTCGCGCGCGGCCGAAACGGTGCGAATCGCCAGCACGCGATAGGTCGGCGTCTCGCGCACGAGGTGCAGCTCGGCCGGGAGCGGGCCGTCGTGGACGTCGCGCAGCACGACGAACTCCTCGCCGACCGGGTCGATCCCGGTCGCTTCGCGGACCCGCCCGGCGAGCGCGTCGCGCTGCGCGTCGACCTCGTTTTCCGCCGCTTCCAGCGCGGCGCGCGCGGCGGGCAAGCCGGCGTCGAACCCGTCGGCAAGATAGAACCCCGCACCGCGCGCGCCTGGTCCCTCGCGGCCGGGCGCGAGCGCGGCACGCAGGCCGTCCAGCACCGGCGGTCGCCGCGTCGGCTTGCCGCCCGCCGCGTCCCACGCACGCGCGAGCACGTCGAGCCCGTCGACGAAGCGGCCCAGCTCGTAGAAGTCGACGTCGGTCAGCGCGTCGCCGACCCGCGCGCGGGCCACGATCGGGGTCGGCTCGGGCACCGCGCGCAGCGCCGCGCGCAGCCGCCCGACACCGTCGCGCTCCAGCCGCTCGGCGAGCGCGACGACGTCCGCGATCTCGGCCCGCGCGCGCGACTCGTCGCCCGGTCCGTATGGTGCGGTCGTCTCGTCGAGCCGGCGCCCGAACGCGCCGACCGGCGCGACCGCCGTTCGCAGCCACGCCAAGCCGATCCGCTCGGCCGTGATCGCATCCGCGCGCAACGGCACGGAACTCGCGCTGCCGTCGCTCACGACGCCAAGTCCGCCACGACGTCGAACGTCGGCAGGCCGGTCGCGAGCGCGACCGCTTCGACCAGCGCGCGGGGCGGAAGCGACCCCTCGCGCCCGACCGGCGAGGTCGTGCAGGCCACCACCCGCAGCGGCCGCTCGCAGCGCAAGTCGACCGTCGCGCGCAGCTTGGCGAACAGCGCGCCGCGCACCGCGATCCGGGTCGGGTCGTCCACCACCACGGTCGCATCCGCGGCTTCGGCCAGCAGTTGTTCCGCATCGCGCGCGTCGAGTGCGCCCGCGATGCGCACCACCCGCGCGCGCTCGCGGGCCGGGTCGCGGCCCGGCAGGGTGAGCCGCGCGACCGTGTCGCGCGCGATTTCGGCGACTCGGGCCAGCGTCGCGCCGCTGGCCGCGCCGGTCGCGATCACCACCGCGTCGTCGCCGCCGGCCAGCGGCGCGATCCGGTCGATCGCGCCGTCGACGAAGACCGGCCCGGGGGCCAGCGCGCGCAGGCGGTCGATGGTCGCGCGCATCCCGCGCGCGGTCGGCGGCCCGGCGATCTCGCAGGTCGTGGTCAGCACGACGCGCGCGAACACCATCGCGCCCAGCGCGCTGGCGGCGCCGCCGGCCAGGATCGCCAGGCCCGGGCTGCGCGGCACGAGGCCGGCCGGCAGCGCGACCAGCGTTCCCGGCGCGAGCCGCACGCGCGGCTTGGGCTCGGCGTCGAGCGCGTCGGACGGTTCGCCGTCGCGCCCGATCGAGGTCACCCCGATCGCGGTCCCGTGGCGGCGCGCGACCGCGCGCAGCGCGTTGAAGGTCGTGGTCTTGCCGGCGTTCTTCGCGGTCCCGACGACGACGACGCTGCGCGCCGCCGCGGTCGCCAGCGCGTAGAGCGCCTCAGGCGCCGACGTTGAAATACTTGAGCGCGGCAAAGGCCAGCCCGGTGAGGATCAGCACGACGCCCGCGGCGA
This sequence comes from Vulcanimicrobiota bacterium, assembly GCA_963784655.1. GTDB lineage: Bacteria > Vulcanimicrobiota > Vulcanimicrobiia > Vulcanimicrobiales > Vulcanimicrobiaceae > Vulcanimicrobium. The sequence goes on along the minus strand of CAWASO010000014.1, from coordinate 147,347 downwards.
GCGCGGCGTACTCCTCGGCGACCATGCCCAGCCGTTTGCCGAGCAGCAGCCCCAGCGTGGTCGAGAGCACCGAGGTGATCGCGATGAAGATCAGGCTGACGACCAGCGGCACGCCGATGTAGAGGATCGAGAACCCGATCCCCAGCGAGTCCAGGCTGATCGAGAGGGCCCCCAGCGTGAGCCCCCAGCCGCGCGACAGATCGAAGCCGCCGCCCTCCTCGGTGCCGTGCAGCGCTTCGTAGACCATGTACGCGCCGACCCCGGCCAGCGCGGCGAAGCCCAAGTAGCCCGCGACGTCGCCGAGCAGCTTCCCCGCCGCTTGCCCGAGCAGCACGCCCAGCACCGTCATCGTGACCTCGGCCAGCGTGAACGCGGCGCCGATGCGGACCTTCACCCAGCGGTCGACCCCGCGCATGCCGACGCCGACCGAAACCGCGAAGACGTCTAGCCCCAGCGACAGCGCGACGAAGAGGATCTTGAAGAACGCGGCGGCGCTCACGCGCGGACGGACCGCGGCGAAGTTACGCGCCCAGCGCGGATTCGAGCGGGTCGGTCAGCAGCTGCTGGACGGTCGTGCGCAGTTGCGCGAGGGTGAACGGCTTGTTGAGGAACGCGTTCGCGCCGGCCGCCTTGGCCCGCGCGTCCATCGCGTAGTTGCTGTGGCCGCTGATCATGACGATCGGCATGCGCGCGGTCGGGCCGTTCTGGCGCACTTGCGAGATCAGCTCGATGCCCGAGATGCCCGGCAGCATGAAGTCGCTGATGAGCATGTCGAACCGGCCCTCGCGCTGGATCTGCACCAGGGCGCTCTCCGCATCGTTGCATAGCGTGATCTCGTACGGTCCCTTGCCCAGGATCGTCTTGATCAGCGTGCAGATTTCCGGGTCGTCGTCGGCGACCAGGACGCGCCAAGCCATGCGGGTGTTTTCCCGGGCCCCGGGACGCCCGCCTATGCGGGGAGTGAAAAGAGCGTGAAAAGGCGCCGCGGTCCATCCCTGCGTGGTACCCCGAGGGCGCCGCCCGATCATGCCGAAGCTCGCCCGACGTGGCAGTCCTCGACGTCATCCAGACCCCGGCGTTCCAAGAGCGCTTCTTCTTCTTGGCCAAGCGCTTCATCGCGGGCGAGAGCGTCGTCCAGGCGATGGACGCCGTCGCCGCGCTCAACGCGCAGGGCATGACCGCCACCCTCGATTTCCTCGGCGAGGACGTCACCGCCCGGCCGGAAGCCGAACGAACCAGGGATGCGTACTTCGAGCTGCTGAGCGCGATCCGGGCCCGCGGGGTCGAGGCGAACGTCTCGGTCAAGCTGACCGCGATGGGTTTGCTGGTCGACGAGGACTTCGCGCTGGCCAACCTTCAGGCGGTGCTCGGCGCGGCGGCGGCCAATCGCGATCCTTTCGTGCGAATCGACATGGAGGGCTCGGCGGTCACCGACGCCACCTTGCGCGTCTTCGAGCGGGCCTACGCTCAGACGGCGAACGTGGGCCCGGTCCTGCAGGCCTACCTCAAGCGGACCCCGGCCGACGTCGAGCGGGCGATCGCGCTGGGCGCCCGGGTCCGGCTCTGCAAGGGCGCCTACGGCGAGCCGCCGGCCATCGCGTACAAGGACATGCCGACCATCCGGCGCGCGTACCTGCGCTCGGCCGAAGCCCTGCTCGAGCGCGGCACCTACCCCGGCATCGCGACCCACGACGAGCGCCTGATCGAAGCGGTCAAGGCCTTCACCGCCGAGCGCGGGATCGGGCCCGAGCGGTTCGAGTTCCAGCTCCTGTACGGCGTCCGCCCCGAGCTGCAGCGCAAGCTGGTGGGCGAGGGCTACCGGGTGCGCGTCTACGTGCCCTACGGCACCCACTGGGCGGGCTACTTCTACCGCCGGATCACCGAGCGCCCCGAGAACGTCCTCTTCGCGCTGCGCTCCCTGATCTCGCGCTAGTTCTCAATCATCGGCGAGCCGCTCGACCCTGGTCATGTGGTCGGCCTCGGTCAGCCGGCCGAGGGTCGCGAAGCCGCTCTCGATCTCGCCGAAGACGGTGAAGTCGCGGTTGAGGTGGAGCTGGGGCGAGATGGTCAGGTAGAACTCGACGTTGGCCGAGTCGCGCACGGCGTGCGGGTCCTTGCCGGTGGTGTACTCCAGCCCCATCGAGATCACGCCCGCCCGCTGCTCGAGCGGGTTCTCCTCGGCCGGCACGGTGTAGCCCGCGCTCTGGACGTCGTTGTCGGGCTTGCCGGTCAGGTGGCCGCCGGTCTGGACCACGAAATCGGGCACGACCCGGTACCAGCGCAAGCCGTCGTAGTAGCCGCGGTCGACCAGGCCCACGAAGTTGGCCACCGTCAGCGGCGCCCACTCGGGGTAGAGCCGCACCACGATCGTGCCTTGGGTCGTGCCGATCCGCACCCGCGGGTGAGGGCCGGGCATGGGGCCGTCCATCAGCGCGCTCGAGCTCGGGCGGAGCGGCGGATTCAGCCGCGCGGCGGCGGCGACCGGCCTGCGGAGCGGGCCCAGGCCGGCCGGCCGCGGCAGGGCTGCCTCGGTGTTCTCGGGCGCCGGCGACGGCGTGACGACGCTCGCGGGCAGCGCGGTGAGGTGGTCGGTCCGCTTGCCGCCGCCCAGCACGGCCAGGCTCTCCGCTGCCTGCTCGCGCACCCGCCAGGCGGGATCGCGGAGCAGCGGCTCGAGCAGCGCCGCTCCGCCGGGAGCGGTCCGCCGGCCGATCAGGTCGGCGAACTGGATGCGGACCAGCTCCTCGCGATCGCGCAGACCGGCCGGGAGCACCGTCGCCGGGGTCTCCTTGGCGAACGCGCGCCGCAGCGCCCAGGCCTCGTGCCAGCGGACGGTAGGGTCGGGCTCGGTCGCGTAGGCCGCCGCTAGGCGGGCGGCGACGGCCGGGGCGGTGCGGTCGCCGCGCCAGCCCGAGAGGGCGGTCGCGGCCCGGGCCCTCACGATCCTATCAGGTTCGTGGGATAGCATGGCAAGGAGAGGGGAGGCGAAGCCGGCCGCCCCTCGCACGCGAGCCGCTCGCTGGCGCCAGGCGGCGTCGACCGCCGCCACCCGGACCGCGGACTGCGGGTCGCGCAGAGCTCGGCTCACGACGGTAGTTTGGTTTGCCCCTTTAGCGGCCAATAGACCGTATCCGTACACGGAGAGAGCGCGCAGCGGAACGTCTCGAGCACCGGTCGCGTTCCTCAAGGGTCCGGCCGCGCGCACATCTCCAGTCCGCCCCAGCGCGAGTGCCGCTCGCCTCGCCAGCCTAGTGTCCTTGGACACCAAGGCGACGACGAGCTCGTCGGTAAAGGTTCGGGTACTCTCGAGCTCCACCAGCCGCCGATACCCTGGCTGTTCCCCCGAAGCAGCCGATACAGGTAGAAGGACTACACCGGTTGCGGCTACGACCGTCGCACCGACCAGGAGCGCCCACAATCTAACGTATGTGATGCTCGCCCGCACAACTAACATGAGCCAGCGTACGTTATTGAGACAGGTCGATTTTCATCCACGAGGTTCACCCCCACTGATGTCCACCCCCGAACGGAAGCCCGGTTCCGGCATGAGCGTTCGCGAAGCCGGCCAAAAAGGCGGCGAGACCGTCAAGAAAAAGTACGGCCCCGAGTTCTACGAGATGATCGGGCGCAAAGGCGGCCAGGCCACCAAGAAAGCCCACGGCCACGCCTTCTACGAAGCCATTGGCAAGAAGGGCGGCAAGAAGGGCGGCGAGGCCACCCGCGACCGCTACGGCCCGGAGTTCTACGAGACGATCGGTCAGAAGGGCGGCCAGAAGGTCAAAGCTCTGATCGAGCAGGGCAAGAAGGCGGCCGCCGAAGCCGAAGCCGCCGAGGCTGCGGAGAAGAAGGCATCCTAGAGCGGAGCGCCGTCGTCGCGGCGGCTCTCCTCCTCGTCACGATCTCTTCGGCCACCGCCGAGTCACCCCAGCACGCGCTGCCGGTCGGCTCGTCGGTGGTGTTCGTTTCCGACGGCCACTTGGACGTCGGAGCGAAAGCCGGCTCGACCGTCAAGGTCCACCTCCGCGACGAGCTGGTCGTCGACGGCACACCGATCGCCGCGGCCGGCACTCCGGCCCGGCTGGTTCTGGGCGGCAGCGTCGCGAGCGGAGGCGCGCGCCAGGCCCTCATCTCGCTCGACGAGTTCGTCACCAAACCCGGCCTGCTGCCCGTCGGCCCGGCGGTTACGACCGTGCCGCGAATCGACGTCGGCACCGTGATCCAAGCCAAGACGCTGGCCACCGTCGATCACCTCGGCACCCGGTTCTCGATCGAAGTTCCCTTCCCGTTCCCGCTCTCGAACGACGTCCCGGTCTCGCAGTACACCCCGACCCCCGCCAAGACCGCGCCGCCGCGCGGCTTCAACCAGCCCACGCCGCGTCCCGGCCGGACCGCGGCCGGCACCCCCAGCCCGGCCGCCACGGCCGAGCCGGCGCCCGCCATGAGCCCGCCCGGCTGAACGCGAACGACGGCGCATGATGCGTCGCCGTTCGTTCGTTCTGCTCGCCGTCGCGCTGTTTATCGCGCCTTCGGCTTCGCGCGCGGCGGACGTCCCGGCCGCCGCGCCCGCCGCCACCGCGGCCCCGTCGCCCAGCGCCGCCGAAGCGGCGTTCCTCGCGACGATCATGCGCGAACTGCCCAAACGCTATCCCAACCCGGCCGCGGCGACGAAGGCGGGCTACGTCCGCTTCACCAACGAGGACCAGACCGGCGCGATCAGCTACGCCAACTCGGGCCGCAGCTGGACCGCCACCGACCCGCTCGTGCCCTCGCAGCTCTGGTACGACGTCGCCGGCCGGCTGATCGGGGCCGACTACAGCGTGCTGCAGAGCGCGGTCGCCCCGGACGCGAAGCCCTCGGTGCTGGGCCTCGACCCCCAGCGGTTCGGCAAGATCGGCGCCCACGTCCACTACGTGACCTGCGACAAGGCCACCGCCAAGTGCGTCTACGGCAAGGCCGTCGGAGCGAAGAAATACGCCGACGCCAACGGTGCGGACATCAGCCACCCGACCGCGGCCGGACTCGTCAAGGCGGGTGCGGTTACCGACCCGGCCAGCGTCAGCGCGGTCTTCCTCTACCCGGCGATCTGGGATGCGGCGGTCTGGGTGGTGCCAAATCCGCTGGGTCAATTCGCCGACAAGAACCCGGCCGTCACGCCCAGCCCCCACGCCGGCAAGGGCGAAGACGACGCCATGTAGCCAAGGGGTTCCCCGCCGGGTGAGGCGAACGGCGACCTATGGTGTATCGTCGCTTTTCAATGTTTCTGGCGCTCGCGCTGCTGCTCTCGCCGCTGAGCGCGCGAGCCGCCGTTCCGGCGGCGACGCCCGCCCCGGCGGTCAGCAGCGCCGAGCGCACCTTCCTGACCACGATCATGCGCGAGCTGCCCAAGCGCTATCCCAACCCGGCGGCCGCCGCCAAGGCCGGCTACGCCCGCTACGGCAACGAGGACAACACCGGCGCGATCAGCTACGTGAACGACGGCCGGTACTGGAACGTGACCGATCCGCTCCACCCCTCGCAGCTCTGGTACGACGTCCGCGGCCGGCTGATCGGCGCCGACTACAGCGTGCTGCAGAGCAACGTTCGGGCCGGCGCCAAGCCGACCACGCTGGGCATCGACTCCAAGCGGTTCGGCAAGAACGGCGCCCACATCCACTACGTGACCTGCGCCCCGGGCGGCGCCTGCGTCTACGGCAAGTCGGTCACCGTCAAGCGCTACGCCAAGTTCAACGGCGGCGAGTGGCGCCACCCGACCGCCGCGGGCCTCGTGAAAGCCGGCGCGGTGAAGGACGCCGCGAGCGTGCACAACGTCTTCCTGTACCAAGCGATCTGGGACGTCTCGGTCTGGGTCGTGCCCAACCCGCTGGGCCAGTTCGCCGAGAAGAACCCGGCCGTCAAGCCCAGTCCGGGCGCGGGCAAGGGCGAGGACGAGCCGCTCGAGTGAGCGCGGTCCGAGGTGAAAAAGGAGGCCCGCGACGATCGTCGCGGGCCTCCTTCGTTGGGTGGGACTACTCGTTGCTCCAGTAGTCTTTGAGAGCTTTGCCGCGGCTGGGGTGGCGCAGCTTGCGCAGCGCCTTGGCCTCGATCTGGCGGATGCGCTCGCGGGTGACGCCGAACTCCTGGCCGACCTCCTCGAGCGTGCGCTGGTGGCCGTCCTCGAGGCCGAAGCGCAGCACCAGCACCTTGCGCTCGCGCTCGGTGAGGTTCTTGAGGACGTCCTGCATCTTCTCTTTGAGGAGCATGACGCTGGCGGCCTCGGCCGGGGCAACGGCTTCCTGGTCCTCGATGAAGTCACCGAGGTGGGAGTCTTCCTCTTCGCCGATGGGGGTCTCGAGCGAGATCGGCTCCTGCGAGATCTTGATGACCTCGCGGACCTTCTCGGGCGTGAGCCCCATCTCGTTGGCGATCTCCTCGACCGTGGGGTCGCGGCCCAGCTCCTGGAGGAGCTGGCGGCTGATCTTGATCAGCCGGTTGATCGTCTCCACCATGTGGACCGGGATGCGGATCGTGCGCGCCTGGTCGGCCAGCGCGCGGGTGATCGCCTGGCGGATCCACCACGTCGCGTAGGTCGAGAACTTGTAGCCCTTGCGGTAGTCGAACTTCTCCACCGCGCGGATCAGGCCGAGGTTCCCCTCCTGGATCAGGTCGAGGAAGAGCATGCCGCGGCCGACGTACTTCTTCGCGATCGAAACGACCAGGCGCAGGTTCGCCTCGGTCAGCTTGCGCTTCGCGTCGTGGCCGTGGAACACGACCTGGCTGTCGGCCGTGCCGTTCTTGAGCGTTTCCTTGTCGCCGGCTTCGATCGCCATCGCGAGACGGCGCTCGTCGTCCATCGAGAGGAGCGGGACGCGCCCGATCTCCTTGAGGTACATCCGAACCGGGTCGTCGAGGGCGAGACCGGCCGGCAGCGTCTCCTCTTGCTCGCGCTCCTCGCCGGCGGGTTTTTCTTCCTTGGCCTGCTCTTCGACGATCTCGATACCGAGCGAGGCGATCTCTTCGAGCAAGTCGTCCATGCGCTCGGGCGCGACGTCGTCGACGTTGTCGAAGACGGCGTTGATCTCTTCGTACGTGAGCGTGCCGCGCTTCTTGCCGGTCGCGAGCAGCTTTTTGATCTGCTCCTCGAGCGACACGGGCGGCGTTTCGACGGCGGCTGCGGCGGATTTCTTGGTACGGGCCATGCTGGTTCTCACCCCCTCTCCTGGAGTTATCGCGTTTCTGGAGTCTCGACGATTCGCCGGGAAGCTCTCGCTCCCCGTCCGTCATCCCTTGATCAGTTTTCGTTTCAGGTCGGCGTGCTCGTCGCGCAGGTCGGTCGGGACCGTCTCGCCGGCCGCGAACAGCCGGTCGATCCGTTCGCCGAGCTCTCGGCAGCGGCGCTCCGCATCGTCGCGCGCGAAACGCGCGACGACGCGATCGAGCTTCGCACGGCGGTCGTCCGAGTCGGCGAGGCGCACGAACCCGGAGACCGACGCCAGCGTTGCCGCCGCGTCTTCATCTCCTGCAAACACGGCCAAGACGTCCGACGGTTGCACGAGCGCGCTCGCGTTGTCCCGCAGCGTCTGCCACAGCCGGCGCAGCGGCGGGTTGTCGAACCGCTCGGGCAGGATGCGCTCGGCGTACTCGCCCACGAGCGAGGGCTCGTCCAGCACGATCGCCAGCACCTCGCGCTCGAAGGTCGGCTTCTCGATCGCGCCCGGCGCGATGTGGCGCGAGCCGTGCTGGTCGGCGCCGCGCGGCGCGAAGTGGAGCGGGTTGAGCAGCAGGCGGGCCTTGCGCAGGTCGTTCACGTCCAGCCCGAGCCGGCCGGCGGCGTAGACGCGCCAGCGGTCCTGCTCCTCGGCCGGCGCGAGGCGGCGGATCGTCTCCTCGGCCCAGCGGGCCAGCGCGCTGCCCGAGGCCCGGTCGCCGCGCCGCTCGATCTCGGCGTCGATCTTGACCTGCGTCGCGGCGACGGGCTTGGCCAGTAGCGCGCGGAACGCGTCGGCGCCGTTGCGGCGCACGAACTCGTCGGGGTCCTTGCCCTCGGGGATGCGCAGCGCCCAGGCGCTCACGCCCTCGGCCGCCAGCACCTCGATCGACTTGAGCGCGGCCTCGACGCCGGCGGCGTCGGCGTCGTAGCACAGCAGCGCGCGCGACGCGACCTTGCGCACCTCGCGCGCCTGCTCGGGCGTGAAGGCCGTCCCCAGCGCCGCGACCGCGTTCGGAAAACCGGCCTGGTGCAGCGCGACGCAGTCGAGGTAGCCCTCGACCACGATCAGCGTGTCTTCCTTGGCGGCGGCGCGGCGCGCGGCGTTGAGCGCGTAGAGGTAGCGGCCCTTGGTGTAGACCGGCGTGGTCGCCGTGTTGAGGTATTTCGGCTCGGCGTCGCCCAGCGCCCGGCCGCCGAAGGCGATCGTCTCGCCGGTGGTCGCGAAGGTCGGGATCATCAGCCGGCCGCGGTAGAAATCGTAGAAGCCGCCGCGCTGGCTGGGCTTGAGCAAACCGGCTTTGGCGGCCAGGGCGGGATCGACGTCGTTGCGGCGCAGCTCGCCGACCAGCCCGTCCCACGAGTCGGGCGCGTAGCCCAGCGCGAAGGCGGCGATCGTCTCGCGCGTGATGCCGCGCCGCTCGCAGTACGCGCGCGCCTCGGCGCCCTCGCGCGCGTCGAGCAGCATGCGGTGGAACCACGCGCGCGCGACGTCGTTGGCGTGGTAGATCGCCTCTTTCTCGCTGCGCACGCGCGCCGCGCGCGGGTCTTCTTCTTCGAGCGCGACGCCGACGCGCTTGGCCAGCATCCGCAGCGCGTCGGGGAAGGTCAGGTTCTCGTGCTTCTGCACGAAGGTGAACACGTCGCCCTTGGCGTCGCAGCCGAAGCACTTGTAGAAACCCTTGTCGGGGTGGACGTGGAACGAGGGCGAGTTCTCGCCGTGGAACGGGCACAGCCCGACCAGGTCGTTGCCGCGCTTGCGCAGGCTGACGTAGGCCCCGATGACTTCGCCGATGTCGGTGCGCGCGGCGATCTCCCGCTTCACACCATCGTCGATCCGCACTGGAACGTATGTTCGGGTTCGCGGGCACGCCGCCCTGGGCGCAGGGTAGTGGAGTCGCGGCGTGGCACGGCGACGGGGCGGTGAAACCCAAACGCATCTACGATCCGATCCACCGTTTCATCGAGCTCGGCGCGGGCGAGGTCGCGCTGCTCTCGGCGCCCGAGGTGCAGCGCCTGCGCCGGCTGCGCCAACTAGGTTTGGCGTACCTGGCCTTTCCTTCGGCCGAGCACTCGCGCTTCTCGCACGCGCTGGGCGCGCTGGCGCTGGGGACGCGCGTGTTCGACGCGCTGCTGCTGCACTCGCCCGAAGCCTTCGGCTCGGCCCGCGAGGTCGCCGCGCAGCGCGCGCTGCTGCGCGCCAGCCTGCTCGTGCACGACCTCGGCCACGGCCCGTTCTCGCACGCCTGCGAAGCGGTGCTCGGGGTGCGCCACGAAGCGCGCACCCGGGCCATCCTGGCTCGGCCCGCCCTGCGCGAAGCGATCGCCGCGCTGGACGTCGACCCCGACGCGGTGCTCGGGCTGATCACCGGCGCGCCCGACGCCGACCCCGTGCTGCGCGAGCTGGTCAGCGGGCCCAATCTCGACGCCGACCGGATGGACTACCTGCTGCGCGACGCGTATTTCACCGGCGTCACGGTCGGCAACTACGACGCCGAGCAGCTCGTCGCGTCGCTGCGCGTGCTCGATCTGGGCGGGCGGCGCGAGCTGGGCGTCGACGGGCGCGGCACGGTCGCGCTGGAGTCGTTCGTGCTGGCCCGCTACATGATGTTCGCGACGGTCTATTTCCACCACACCACGCGGGCCTTCGAGCGGGTGCTGCGCGAGGTGCTCGAACGGCTCTGGCCCGACCCGCGCGCGCTCGACGACGTGAACGAGTTCCTGGCCTGGGACGACTTCCGAGTGCTCGACGCGATCCGCGGCCTGGACGGCGAGGACGTGCGCGCGCTGCGCGAGCGGCACACCCTCTACGGGCTCGCCGCGGAGTTCAACGCCGAGCACGATCTGGGCACCTACGCCGCCTGCGACGCGGCGCTGCGCGCGCGCTGGGGCGACGCAATCTGGAGCGATTCGCAGGAGCAGCTGCTGCACCGCTTGCCGCTCGGCACGGCGGGCACGGTGCCGACCGTGCGGGTGCGGCTGATGGGGCGGATCGTCGACGCGCGCGACGCCTCCGACCTGATCGCCAAGCTCTCCGGCAAGGCCTACTGGCGCAAGCTGTTCGTGCGCACCGACGTCGCTTCGGTCGACGAGGCGCGCGCGCTCTGCGCGGACATCATCGCGACCGGCGGTCAGCCGCGGCTGTTCTGATCCCCGTCGGGCGCCGCGAGCAGGCCGTCGGCAACGTCCTCGGCGCGCGCGCCGGGCTTGACGACCAGCACCCGCACCCCGCCGGCGCCGCCGGCCGCCACGGTCGTGGCGTGCTTGGGGCAGACGTCCAGACACGAGCTCGCGACGACCCGCACGTCGCGCCGGCCGCGTTCCTTGAGCACCCGCTTGAGCGCCTTGCGCAACGACTTGGGCTCGCCCGCGCACTCCTTGCAGACGGCCAGCAGGGTGGCGTAGCGGACCCGCGCCGGGTCGAGGCCGCTCAGCTCAGCCCACGTTCGGGCGTGCCGGCCGCGCCGCGATTGGCCCGGCAGGTCTCGTGCCCGCAGTTGCAGTTCACGCTCGGGGTCGCCGCGCCGCGCTCGACGGCGGCCGCCTCGACCGTGTGGGCCGAGCACCACTCGCTGCACGGGCCGGCGCTGATCAGGTCGTTGCAGCCGCACGACACGTTCAGGCACTGGTGGGCGGGGGCCGGCGGCGGATCGATCGAGGCGCTCATCACCTGGGGCGGTACCCCACCCGGGGCGATCCGAACCATCGCATCTCCACGGAGTTCTCCACACCGTCCACCGGCCGCGCACCGGGCGGCGGCACCCTGCCGCGGGCGGTGTGACGCGCCTAACAGAGCGCCCGGCCGGGTACATCCGCCAGCGTGGGCGACGAGACCGGAACCGACGAGCTTCACGGCAACGTGCCGCCGGACGCGCTGGACGCCGTCCTGGCGGCGGCCAAGGCGCTGCTGGACCCTGAGTCGCTGGCCCGGCTGGTGGTCGACCACGTGCGCGCCCTGCTCCACGTCGACGGCGCGGCGCTCTACTGGTGGGACCCGCACGAGGCGGCCCTGACGTCGCTGGCCGACAACGATCCGCGCGTCAAACCGCCCGTGCCGGTCGTCAACCCCAACCAGGGCATCATCGGGGCGGCGTTCGCCCGCAACCGGCCGATGACGACCGACGACTTCGACGTCGAGGTCGAGGACGCGCCGTCGTGGATGCTCGAGCTGGGCATCCGGGCGGGCGTCGCGGTGCCGCTGCGCAGCGAAGGCAGCCCGCGCGGGGTGCTGGTAGCGCGCTCGTATTCCGCCCGGACGTTCACCCCGGCCGAGATCGAGACGCTGCGGGTGGTCGGCGAGCAGATCGTCCCGACGCTGGCCACGATGGGCTTGCTGGCGCGGGCCAAACGCGAGCTCAACGTCGCGCACAGCCTGGCCGAGCTGATGCGCGCCGCCGCGGCCGAGCAGGATCTCGACCCGCTGATGCGCCTGGTGACGCGCTACGCGACGCGCTTGCTGGGCGCGGACTACGGCGGGCTGAACGTCCGCACGAAGAGCGGGCGCTGGCTGAACCGGGCTCTGATCGGCACCCGCACCGAACCGCGCGACGACGTGCGCCCCAACGACGGCGAGAGCGCGCACGCGAGCGCCGGGCACGGCCGCCACCCGGTGCTGATCGACGCCGCCGGCGCGGACGAGCGCTCGTCGCCCGAGCGCATGCCGCTCACCGCGGCCGAGAGCGGGCGCGTCGTGCTGTTCGTGCCGCTGGCCACCGCGCAGCGCAGCTTCGGCATGCTGATGCTGGGCTGGCGCACCGCCGTCACCGTCACCCCCTCGCAGCAAGAGATCGCGCTGGCGCTGGCCGGCTTCGCCGCCGCGGCGCTGGCCCGCGCCCGCGCCGACGACGAGACGCGGACCAGCGAGACGCTGCTGCGCTCGGTGATCAAGAGCGCGCCGGTCGCGTTCTTGGCCGTCGACCGCGACTGCCGGGTGACGTTTCGCGAAGGGATCGATCTGGTTCGGCTGGGTCTGGACGGCACCGGCGTGGGCGACGTCCTGCCCGCGCGCGACGGCGCGATCGGGGCGCTGCGCGAGACCGTGCTGCGCGCGCTGGCCGGTGAGGAAGTCGTCACCGCGATCGCCAGCGACCAGATCGCGCTCGAGGTCCGCTTCACCCCGGTGCGCGACGCGGCGGGTGCGATCAGCGGCGCGGTCGGCGTCGCCAGCGACCTCTCCGAGCGGCGCGGGCTGGAAGCCAAGCTGGCCTTCCGCGCGACCCACGACGCGCTGACCGAGCTGCCCAACCGCGAGCTGTTCCTGGACCGGCTCGAACAGGCGCTGATCGCCGCGCAGCGCACGCGCGACCCGCTGACGGTGGTGGTGATCGACGTCGAGGACTTCGCCGAGGTCAACGCGACCCTCGGCCCGCGCGGCGCCGACCAGGCGCTGCGCGAGCTGGCGGCCCGCCTGGTGCGGCGCACGGAAACCGTCGGCGCGACGCTGGCCCGGGTCGACGGCGACCGCTTCGGCTGGATCTTGCCGGGGCTGGGGGAGCGCGAGGCGATCGCCTTCATCCGCCGGCTGGCCGGCGTCGCGGACGAGCCGTTCCTGATCGACGGCCACGTCGCGGGGCTGCGGGTGACGTTCGGGCTGGCCTTGCACGGCGGCGTCCTCGCGTCGGCGGCCGATCTGGTCCGGCGCGCGATCGTCGCGATCCAGCGCGCCCGGGCGGAGCACGCGGTGTTCGCGGTGTTCGACCCCGCGATGGAGCGCGACCCCGACGCCCTGGCGGTGGTCACCGAGCTGCGCGACGCGGTGGCGCGCGACGCCCTGACCCTGCGCTACCAGCCGATCGTCGACCGGGCGACGGGCCGCACGTATGCCGCCGAGGCGCTGGTGCGCTGGGTGCATCCCGGGCGCGGTCTGCTCGGGCCCGACGCGTTCGTGCCGGTCGCCGAACGGGTCGGCCTGATCGGCCGCCTGACCGCCTGGGTGCTCGAGCGCGCGCTGCGCGATCTGGCCGCCTGGCGCGCCGCCGGGCTGCGCTGCCGGGTGACGATCAACCTCTCGGCCTGGGACGTCGCCGACCCGGTGCTGCCCGAGCGCTTCGCCGCGCTCGCGCAGCATCACGGCGCCGACCCGCGCGACGTGCAGTTCGAGATCACCGAGAGCGCGCTGGTCGCCGACGCGCCGCACGCGCGCGAGGTGCTGCAGCGGCTGATCGCCACCGGCGCGACGCTCGCGCTGGACGACTTCGGCACCGGCTACTCCTCGTTCGCCTACCTGCAGCGCGTGCCGGTCGACACGATCAAGATCGACCGCTCGTTCGTGCGCGAGCTGCCCGGGCGAGCGGAGAACCGCGCCATCGTCGGCGCGCTGATGCACCTCGCCCGCAGCCTGGGCATGCACGTCGTCGCCGAAGGGGTCGAGACGGAGCTGGAAGCCGAGCTGCTGGCGGCGATGGGCTGCCCGGCGCTGCAAGGCCATCTCTACGCCCGGCCGCTGGCGCTCGACGACCTGCTCGCCCGCCTGCGCGCCGAGCGCGACCATCTCGCGCTGCGCAGCGAGAGCGCCGGATAGCGCGCGGGCAACCACCGCCCGCGCGGGCCGGTCACGGGCCGCATGACGGTCAGCGCGCAATTCCCCGCCGAGCACGCCGCCGGAGCGTTCGTTCGCCAGGGCGACGCCTTTCGCGGCTGGGTCTCGGCCGACGGCAGCTCGGGTTTGCCGGCCGTCGCCGGGCGTTATCACCTCTACGTGTCGCTGGCCTGCCCGTGGGCGCACCGCACGATCATCGTGCGCGCGCTCAACCGCTTGGAAGCAGCGGTCGGAATGACGGTGGTCGACCCGATTCGCGACGACGCGGGCTGGGCGTTTCGCGCGGTTCCCGGTGCGTCGGCCGATCCGCTCAACGGCTTCGCGTATCTGGCCCAAGCGTATCGCGCGACCGACCCGCACTATCACGGCCGCGTCACCGTGCCGGTGCTGTGGGACACCCACACCAAGCGCATCGTCAGCAATTCCGACGACGACATCATGCGCATGCTCGAGACCGAGTTCGATGCGCTCGGCGAACGCGACGCTGGATTTCTACCCGCTCGCGCTGCGGGCCGAGATCGACGCGCTCAACGAGCGCATCTACGAGACGGTCAACGACGGCGTGTACCGGGCCGGCTTCGCGACCACGCAAGCGGCGTACGAAGCGCCCGTGCGAGCGCTGTTCGCCACGCTCGACGAGCTCGATGCCCGCTTGGCGTCACGCCGTTATCTGTTCGGCGCCGCGCCGGTCGAGACGGACTGGCGGCTGTTCGTGACCTTGGTGCGCTTCGATGCGGTCTACAACGGCCATTTCAAGTGCAACCTGCGGCGCATCGCCGACTACCCGAACCTAGCGGGCTACCTGCGCGACCTGTACCAGTTCGCGGGCGTCGCGGCGACGGTCGATTTCGATCACATCAAGCGCCACTATTACGTTACCCACGACGAGATCAACCCGACCGGCATCGTGCCGCTCGGCCCGGTTCAGGATCTGGCCGCGCCGCACGGGCGCGAGAAACTGGGCGCCCGTTCTTGACTCCGAGCGTTCGGTCGTGGTAAGACCGACGCACATGACGGCCGTTACGTCCTGGTCCTACCGGTATTTTTACGCCCGCACGAGCGTGCCGGCGCAGTAGGCCTTTGCCGTAACGAGTCCCCCACGGACTCCAACCGCAAGAGCCCCTCGCCGACGCGAGGGGCTCTTCCGCTTCCGGAGAGCACGATGAGCACGCCCAGTCCCGCCGCCGCCGAGCCCGCCTCGCCCGCCCTGACCTTGACCGCCGCCTTCGAGGGGATCGAGGGTTCGTACTCGCACGCCGTCCTCGCGACGTACGCCGCGGCGCGCGGGGTGGAGTTCGCGCCGATCGGCTGCAGCTCGTACCGCTCGGTGGCCCAGACGGTGCTCTCCGGCAAGGCCGACCTGGGCCTGCTGCCGATCGACAACGCGATCGCCGGCACGATCCGCGAAGGCTACGGCGTGCTGGCCGAGTACGATCTCGACCTGCTCGCCCAGATCACCATGCGGATGGACCACAAGCTGCTCGGCGTGCCGGGCGCGACCTTGGCCGATCTGCGCGAGATCGACTCGCACCCGGTCGTGCTGGGGGAGTGCGGGCGCTTTCTGAGCGGGCTGCGGAACGTGCGCCGGGTGCCGGTGCCCGACACCGGGATCGCGGCCCGCGACGTCGCCGCGGCCGGCGACAGCTCGCGCGGCGCGATCGCCTCGGCCGACGCGGGCCGCCGCTACGGCCTCATCGAGCTGGCCTCGACGGTCGCCGACCATCCCGACAACTTCACCCACTTCATGCTCTTCCGGGCCCCCGGCGCGCGCGGGCCGGCGGCCGATTTCGAGCCGGCCGCGGACTTTCGAGTTCGCAAGACCTTGCTCTCGTTCGCGGTGGCGGACCGGCCCGGGGCGCTGGGGCGCTGCCTGACGATCCTGGGCCAGCACGGCCTCAACGTCTCGAAGCTGGAATCCCGCCCGCGCCTAGGCAGCACGGCCCAGTACGAGTTCTACGCCGACGTCGACGGCGACGTCCGCGAGGAGCGCTTCGCCGCGGCCCTGCGCGCGCTGCGCGGGGAGACGCAGGCGCTCCGCGTCCTGGGCAGCTACGATGCCGCGACCGCCCCGCCGCGTGTCCAGCGGCCGCGGGCGGTCGTGATCGACCACACCGTGCCGGTCGCTCCCAAGCCCGCCGCGACGCCGTTTCCCAAGGTCAGCCGGGCCGACGTCGCCACCCGCGCGCGGGTCCAGGTCGGCAGCGTGGTGGTCGGCGACGGGCACTTCGTGGTCATCGGCGGCCCGTGCAGCGTGGAATCGCGCGAGCAGATCCTGGCCACCGCCGAGGCGGTCGCCGCCGCCGGCGGCGTCATGCTGCGCGGCGGCGCGTTCAAGCCGCGCACCTCGCCGTACGCCTTCCAGGGCCTGGGCTGGGAAGGCGTGGAGCTGCTGGCCGAGGCCGGGCGGGCCAGCGGCCTGCCGGTGGTCAGCGAGGTGATGAGCATCGACCAGGTGGCGCGGATGGCGATCTCGGTCGACCTGCTCCAAGTCGGCGCGCGCAACATGCAGAACTTCGACCTGCTCCGGGCGGTCGGGCGCTGCGACCGCCCGGTCTTGCTCAAGCGCGGGATGGCAGCCTCGATCGACGAGCTGCTGGCGGCGGCCGAGTACATCATGTCGGAGGGCAACCCCAACGTGATCCTGTGCGAGCGCGGCATCCGGACCTTCGAGACCGCGACCCGCAACACGCTCGACCTCTCGGCGGTCCCGGTGCTGCGCGAGCGGACCCACCTGCCGGTGCTGGTCGATCCCTCGCACGCGGTCGGCGTGCGGCGCTGGATCGCGCCGCTCTGCTCGGCCGCGAAGGCGGTCGGCGCGCACGGCCTGCTCGTCGAGGTCCACCCCAACCCGGCCGAAGCCAAGTGCGACGCCGACCAAGCCCAGACGTTCGGCGACTTCCGCCGCATCATGGGCGACCTGGCCGGCATCCCGCTCCCCGTGCCGGTCTAGCCGGAACGAGAGAAGCCCCGATCGCTCGGGGCTTCGTCGTCGTTCGCGGGATCAGCGCCGGTGGTCGGCGTCCCGGTGGTGGTCGTGCTGGCGGTTGCGGTCGTCGCGGTCGCGGTCGTTGGCGCGGTTGTGGTTCCAGCCGTTGTGGTTGCCGTTGTTGCCGTTCCAGCGGTTCCCGTTGCCGGTGTGCTGGCCGTTGTTCCAGCCGGTGCGCTGGCCGTTGTTCCAGCCGGTGCGCTGGCCGTTGTTCCAGCCGGTGCGCTGGCCGTTGTTCCAGCCGGTGTGCTGGCCGTTGTTCCAGGCGGTGCGCTGGCCGTTGTTCCAGCCGGGGTGGCTGCCGTTGTTGGTGTTTTGGTAGGCGTGATGGTGGTGGACCTGATCGTCGGCGGCGGCGAGGGCGGGCTTGGCGAGCGCGCCGAGCAGCGAGCCGGCCGCGAACAGGGCCGCTAGGGCGGTGATCGCGATGCGTTTGCGCATTTGACCTCCTGAAGAGAGCGTGTGGATGAAGACGAGATGAAAGAATGAGTCCCGTGTTCCCACAACGCGCGCGGCGCCGCCGCCGTTCGCCGGCCGCCCCTCGCTCGTGCGCCGGAACACACTCCCGACGGGGACCCAGCCGGCCGTGCGGAAATAGTGTTTCACCCCAGGAGGATCGCCCGCCATGCAGTTGACTGCTCCCGTTGCACCGCCCGTCATGTCGCCCGAGGAGCGCCAGACGCGGATCGACCTCGCCGCCGCCTACCGGCTGGTCGCGCACTTCGGCTGGGACGATCTGATCTTCACCCACATCTCGGCGCGCATCCCCGGACCCGACCACCACTTCCTGATCAACCCTTACGGGATGTTGTTCAGCGAGATGACCGCCTCGAGCTTGGTCAAGGTCGACCTCGAGGGCTCCAAGGTCGGCGACTCGACCTACGACATCAACCCGGCCGGCTTCACGATCCACAGCGCCGTCCACGCGGCGCGCGAGGACGCCCGCTGCGTGATCCACCTGCACACCGTGGCCGGGGTCGCGGTCTCGTGTCAGGAGCACGGGCTGCTGCCGCTCAACCAGACCGCGATGGTGTTCAACGACCAGCTCGCCTACCACGAGTACGAGGGGATCGCGCTCGACCTCGAGGAGCGCCCGCGCCTGGTCGCCGACCTCGGAACGAAGAACGCGCTGCTGCTGCGCAACCACGGCACGCTGGCCGTCGGCCCGACGATCCAGGAAGCATTCCTGACCATGTACTTCCTGGAACGCGCCTGCGCGACGCAGGTCGCGGCGCTGGCCGGCGGGGCGACGCTGCACCATCCTAGCGAGGAGGTGCAGGCGACCGTGCGCCGCCAGGCGCAGCACGGCGTGCCGCAGTCTGTCGCAGATGGCCTGGGCCCCGCTGCTGCGCATGCTCGACGCCAAAGACCCGAGCTACAAGTACTGAGCCCGCGCCGAGCCGGCTGGGCGGCGCTCGCGCTGATCGCGGGCGCCGTCTTCTTCTGGGCCGCGCGCAGTCACTTCGTCTACGACGTGACCCTCCCCGACGAGCTGGGCGGTGGCCTGCAGGTCGTGCTGCGCAAGGCCTACAGCTTGGTCGCGTTCGCGATCGTGGGCGTGCTGGCCGACCGCGCGCTGCCCGCGGCGCGGCGCCCGGCGCGGCGGGCGGCCCTGATCGTCGCGCTCTTCTCCGGCCTCATCGAGGTCGGCCAGCGGCTGCACGGGTCGACCGAGGGCCGGGCCTCGAACCTGCTCGACGTGTTGTGCGGCGCGCTGGGCGGCTGGCTGGGCGTGACCCTGGTGCGGGCGCTATTCCAATCCGAACGCGGAGAAGAGCGGCGCTAGCGAGCCGGCGTCGGGCATCAGGATGAACTGGCCCGAGACGGCCGGGCCGTTCTCGAGGAAGCCGGACTCGATCAGGAAGACTTGCTGGTCGGGCGGGATGCTGGTGATGGCTTCGAAGGTCGCCTTGACCGTGCCCGACGAGAGCGAGGGAATCGAGGGCAGCAGGTTGGTGCCGGTCAGCGACATCAGCGCGGTCAGATACGCGCCGGCGATGATGTTGCCGATCTCCTTGAGCGTCGAGTCGACGATCGAGTCGAACAGCGGCATGTCGCCCGCGATGCGGCTGATGAAGGTGCTCACGAAGCCCATCGCCTGAGCGCGGTCGAACAGCACCACGATCTGCCCGGGCGCGTCGCCGAGCACGCCCATGTGGATCGCGCAGACCGGCATGTCGCCCTTGCCGACCCGGGTGGTGAGCTCGGAGAAGCGCACGATCTCGATCGACGGCTCGCTGATCCGCACCGTCGTGTTGAGCATCTGCGAGAGCGCGGTCGCGGCATGGCCGGCGCCGATGTTGCCGACTTCCTTGAGCGCGTCGCGCTGCAGGTCGCTCAGTTCGAGCACGGTGGACATGTCAGGCGAGCACCTTTTCGAGCGTTTCGAGAATTTTCGGCGGCTGGAACGGCTTGGTGATGAACGACTTCGCGCCGGCCTGCACGGCCTCGACCACCAGCTGCTGCTGGCCCATCGAGGTGCACATGACGATGCGCGCGCTGGGGTCCATCGCGACGATCTGCTTGACCGCCGCGATGCCGTCCATGTCGGGCATGACCATGTCCATCGTGACCGCGTCCGGGCGGGTCGACTTGTACTTCTCGACCGCGTCGAAACCGCTCTCGGCCTCGACCACGGCGTAGCCGTTCTTGGTCAGGATGTTCTTGATCATCATGCGCATGACGACGGCGTCGTCTACGACCAGCACTGTCTTGGCAGCCATTGCTCTGATTCATCGGCCGATCGGCGCCGGTTCTGAAGCCGCGGCGAAGAAGTCGGCCAGCGGCAGCGAGCCGTCGAGCGCGCTGAAGAAGCGCTCCGCCGCGACCGGGTTCTCGCGCAGCCCGGCCAGCAGCGCCTGCAGCGGGGGCGGCGGGAGGTGCAGCCCGGCCAGCTCGTGCTCGAACTCGTACAGCGGCAGCATGCTCGCGTCGCGCTCCCGCCCATACTCCGCGCACGCCTCGTCGAGCGGGCGCCGGCCGCTCAGCCCGTCGTCGACCGCCCCCGCCAGCAGCTCCGCGCAGATGAGCGCGTCGCTCATGCCGTGGGCGAGGATCGGGTCCTTGTGGCAGCCGGCGTCGCCGACCAGCGCCCAGCCCGGTCCCGCCGCCTGCCGGAAAAAGAACGGCAGCTCGCCGGTGCCCGCGAAGCGCTCGACCCGCCGCGCCGCCCGCACTCGCTCGGCCAGCAGCGGGTCGATCGCGCGCAAGGTCGCGACGAGCGCCGCCTCGGGATCGCGGCGCACCTCGTGGAAACGCGCGACCGGCCACTGCACGCCGACTTCGGTCAGCCCGCCGTGGGTCGGCAGCAGCACCACCATCGCGCCCTCGCGCGAGTACATCTCCGCGCCGGCGGGAAGCGGGAGGTCCTGCCAGTACGCGTAGTACGCGCAGGTCGCGCCGGCGTGCGCGTGCGCGACCGGCGCGCGCACCTTGCGCGCGACGAGCGAGCGCAAACCGTCCGCGCCGATCACGATCCGCGCCCGCGCCTCCAGCCCCGCCCGGCCGGCGCTCGCGCCGCGCACGCCGGCGACGCGCTCGCCGTCGTACAGCAGCTCGGTCACCGTGAAGCGCTCGCGCAGCTCGGCGCCCGCCGCCGCGGCCGCGTGCGCCAGCAGCGTGTCGAGCACGTAGCGGCGCGGCACGTACATTGCGCTCGCCCCGCCGACCGGCTGCGACCAGCCCGACACGGCGAACGGGCCGACGTCGTACGTGAAGTTCGTCACCGCCGGGCAGCCCGTCGCGATCAGCCCGTCGAGCAGGCCCCAGGCGTGCAGGCGCGCGACGCCGGGCACGCGCAGCGCGTGGCCCGACACCGTGTCGCTGGGAAACGCCGCGCGGTCGAGCAGCAGCACGCGGTGCCCGCGGCGCGCCAGGAGCAGAGCGGTGGCCGATCCGGCGCAGCGCGCGCCGACGACGATCGCGTCGTAGTCGTACATGAGGGCCATCAATCTATCAAGCGCACGCGACCGCGCGCAAGTGCAGTGCTGCACATCCCCAACGTGACGCGCGAAACAGTCCCCGGCTCGCGCTTGTCGCGGCGCCGAACGGCGCGTTATAGTTCCGCTCACGCCGCGCCGGCATGTCTTTCGCAGCGCGGCCACGGGGAGGGAACGATCATCACGGGAGTGCTACAGCCTGCGCCGCTGCGCTCGCTCGACGACCAGGCACGCGCGGTTCTCGCCGTGCTGCTGCGCGGTCGCCGCTTGCTGCCGATCGAGCCCGGCGGCGACGGCGCGCGCGAAGCGGAGCTGGCGGTCCACGTTCCCAAGCTCGTGCCGCTGCTCGCCGCGCAGCGTGCGATCGAGCTGATCTTGCCCGCCTTTCCCGCCAAGTCGTCGAACCGCCGCAAGACGCTGGGCGACCTGCCGGATCTAGGCGAGCGGCTCGGCCTGGCGCGGCTGCAAGACCTGTGCGACGAGATTCGCGCGCTGTACGCGCCCGGCGCGAGCGTCACGATCTGCTCGGACGGGCGGGTCTTCTCCGATCTGGTCGGGGTGAGCGACGAAGCGGTGACGCGCTACCGCGAAGCGCTCAAGGCGCTCATCGCGCAGATCGGCGCGCCCGACCTGCGCGTGTTCGACCTCGACGACGTGTTCGACGCGCCGGACTACGAGTCGATGCGCGAGGAGCTGCTGGTCGGTCACGCCGAGCCGATCGCCGCGCTCAAGCGGCGCGTGCGCGAGTCGGTTCCGGCGCGCGAGCTGTTCAACGGCATCCACCGCTTCATCTTCGAGGACACGCTCGAAGCGACGGCCGGAAATGCGAGCCGCAGCCAAGTGCGCGAGCGCGCCAAGCACGTCGCGTACCGGGTGATCCAGCGCTCCAATGCCTGGAGCAGCCTGATCGCGCGGCACTTTCCCGCCGCGCTGCGGCTCTCGATCCACCCCCAGCCGCGGGTCTCGGAGAAGATCGGCATCGCGCTGGTGCGCTGCGCGAACCCGTGGGGCACGCCCTGGCACAGCGTGGTGCTGGCCGACCGCGACGGCTACCGGCTCGTCAAGCGGGCCGAGGCCGAGCAGCAGAACGCCGTGCTCGTCTACCGCGACGGGCGCCCCAGCCACTTCGCGCTGCACGACGCGCTCGTGCGGGAGATGGTCGCATGATCGCCGCCCTGGACCACCTGCACCCGGCTCCGCTCGCGCCGTACGGCTTGCTGCTGCAAGGCCAGGAGGGCGCCGACGTCACGGCGCTCGAGCCCGCGCTGCTCGAACGGCTCGCGCTCGAGCACCGGATCGTCGTGCTGCGCGGGTTCGGCGCGCTCGACAAAGCGGACTTCGAGGCCTTCGGGCGGCGCTTCGGCGCGCTGCTGGAGTGGAACTTCGGCTTCGTGCTCGAGCTGGTCGTGCACGACGCGCCGAGCAACTACCTGTTCACGCGCGGCAACGTGCCCTACCACTGGGACGGCGCGTTCGCGCAAGTCGTGCCGCGCCACCAGCTCTTCCAGTGCGTCGAAGCGCCGGCGTCAGGCAGCGGCGAGACGACCTTCTGCGACACGGTGCGCGTCGTCGAGCGCGCCACGGCGGCCGAGCGCGCGGCCTGGGAGCGGATCGCGATCGAGTACCGGACCGACAAGCAGGCCCACTACGGCGGGCAGATTCGGCGCCCGCTGCTGCAGCCGCACCCGCTCACCGGCGCGACGACGATCCGTTTCGCGGAGCCGCTCAACGACGAGAGCGTGCAGCTCAACCCGCTGTTCCTCGAGATCTTCGAGGACGGCGTGGTGCTCGGCGAGCGGCGCGCGCAAGAGTTCCTGGCGGACTTCGTGCCGCGGCTCTACGAGCCCGCGGTGTTCTACGCGCACCCGTGGCGCTCGGGCGACTTCGTCCTGACCGACAACCACGCGCTGCTGCACGGCCGGCGGCCGTTCTTCGCCAGCCCACGGCGCCATATCCAGCGCATCCACGTCATCTAGCGAGCGAAACGAAAGTGAGTACGATGCAAGACCGGTACGACGTCGTCATCATGGGCGGCGGGCCCGCGGGAAGCACGCTGGCCGCGCTCGTCAAGCGCAAGAGCGCGTTGTCGGTGCTCGTGCTCGAGGGCGAGCGTTTTCCGCGCGAGCACATCGGCGAGTCGCTCGTGCACGCCTGCCTCCCGGTCTTCGAGGAAGCGGGCTCGCTGGGCAAGATCCTCGCCAGCGACTGCTGGATCCAGAAGTTCGGCGGCATCTTCGCCTGGGACGCCGAGCGGCCCGCGGTGACGTTCTTCGACCAGCCCAACTGGCTCGAGGACGGCGTGCACCGCTGGGCGATCCACGTCGACCGGGCGGAGTTCGACGCGATCCTGCTCGACAACGCGCGCGAGCAGGGCGCCGACGTGCTCGAAGAAGCGCGCGTGCGCTCGTACACGCCCGCCGACGACGGCCGCGGCGGCACGGTGGTCTTGAGCGACGGCCGGGCGATCAAGACGCGCGTGTTCGTCGACGCCTCGGGACGCAGCAGCCAGGTCGCGACGCGCCGCCGGCCGGCGTTCCTGTCCGAGTACAAGAACGTCGCGATCTGGAACCACTATCTCGGCTGCAAGCCGGCCCAGACGCTCGACGCCCAGTGGAACATCTTCCGGGCGGACGACCTGTCGCCGATCGCCTGCGTGGCGTTCGAGGACGGCTGGGCGTGGTACATCCCGGTCCGCAAGCTGGTGAACGGCGAGCGCGTCACGACCTACTCGATCGGGATCGTGACCGACCCCAGCGTGCTCAAGGACCCGGCCAAGAACTACCTCGACCCGCAAATCTTCAACGACAAGATCCACCACATCCGGCTGATCGAGGAGCTGACCCGCGACGCGGTGCCGCTGCGCGCCGAGCTCCAAGTCGTGACCAACTACTCGATGATCCAGGAGCGCTTCTGCGACTTCGAGGAGCGCTGGCTCCTGGTCGGCGACGCCGCCTATTTCGTCGACCCGCTCTTCTCATCGGGCGTGACGTTCGCGTCGGGCATGGCGGCCACGGCGGAACTCCTGATCCGCACCACCCTGGCCGACGAGACGTCTGCCGACCTGCCGCGCATGTGGCACGACTACGACCGCGAGTGGCACGACATCGCGCGCTCGTTCGCGCTGGCGATCGACCAGTGGTACCACTCGATCGCGGTCAACCACCCGGACAGCGTGTACTGGAAGGTCCGCCGCAACACCGTGCTCGACCTCGGCATCCGCGACGCGGCGTTCCAGGGGCTGGTCGACGCGGCGATCACGCCCGACCTGCTGCAGATCCTGACCAAGGGCAGCTTCGACGCGCGCGACCTCGACGCGGAAGGTCCGTTCGTGCGCATGCTGGCCGAGCTGGCGCAAAGCGAACCGAGCGCCGACGCGCTGATCGAGCTGCGTCCCGGCGTGACCTGCGCCGACGGCGAGACGCTCGCGATCCCGGCCTTCAAGGCCAGCATGCTGCCGCCGTGGGCGACCGCCGACGAGCGCCGCGCGGCCGCGGACTACTGGCGCCACCTGCGCGACAACCCCGTGCCGCTGCCCTCGCCGCAGGACACGACGATCCCGTGCCTGCGCTTCATCGACGCCGAGGGTGTGGACCGGCTGCGCCAGCCCGGCGACGTCGGCTCGGCTCGCGCGCTCTGGGCCCGCCTGGCGCAAGGCCCGCAGCGCTACGGCGACGTCAAGGCCGCGACGCCGCCGCACCTGCACAACCTGCTCCGCAAGCTCGTCGTGGCCGGCCTGGCCGAGGTCCGCGAAGCCGCCGTCACGGCGTGACGGTGGTGTTCGACCTCGATGGAACGCTGGTCGACACCGCCGCGGACATCGGCGCGGCCATGAACCGCGCGCTCGCCGCCGTCGGCCTGCCGCCGCTCGCACCGTCCGCGGTGCGGCGCGCGGTGGGCGCGGGCGGAACGGCGCTCGCCCGCGCGGCGTTGGAGTCGGCGGGACGGGCCGGGGAGGAATCGGAGGCGACCGCCCTGGCGCGGCTGCACGAGCGCTATCTGACGGAATATCTCAGCGCACCGGTGGTCCGAACGCGCGCGTATCCCGGCGCCGAAGCGGCGCTGGCACGGCTCGCGGACGCCGGCGTCCGGCTCGCGGTGTGCACCAACAAGCCGCAGGCGCCCGCGCTCGCGATCCTCGCCGCGCTGGGACTGCGAAGCTACTTCGCCGCGGTCGCCGGCGTCGGTCCGGACGGGCTGCGCAAGCCCGACCCGCGCCATCTGCGCGCGGCGATCGAGCGCGCCGGCGGCAGCGCGAGCGAGGCGGTGCTGATCGGCGACACCGATCACGACGCCGCCGCGGCGCGCGCCGCCGGCGTGCCGTTCCTGCGCGTCGCCTTCGGCTACGGGCCGCCGCCCGCGCCGGGCGAGCCGGTCGCTGCGCCATTTCGACGAGTTCGAAGCCGCGCTCGCCGAGCTCGGCCGGCCCGTGCCCGCGCGCTGAGCGCCGCCCCGCGCGCCGCGAAGGGTCAGCCCGAGAGGCTCATCAGCGCTTGGCGCGCGTCGATCGTGCGGTCGAGCTGCTCGATCTCCGCGCTCAGCTCGGCGGTGCGGCGGGCGCCGATCGCTTCGGCGTCGAGCGCGGCGATGCGCCGCGCGAGGTCGGACGCCGTGGCGACGAGCCCGACGTCGAAGGCGAGCAGCCGCTCCAGGCGCGCGCGCTCGTCGCGCAGGCGAAACCAGATCGCGTCGTGCTGCGGCGTCTCGAGCGAGCGCAGCCGGGTCTCGACCTCGGCCAGGCGGCGCTCCAGCTTCTCCCACTGCTTGAGCGCCGCGAGCGCTTCGGCGGGTGGATACGGCTGCTCGCGCGTGGCGGGCGGCACGTGCGCCTCGCGGTACGCGAACGCCAGCCGCGCCATGAGCCGCCCGCCGTCGGCGAGCAGTCCCGCCGCCGCCGCGCGCACGCGCTGGTCGTTGGCCCGGGCCAGGTTGCGCGCATCGTAGAAATTGTAGCCGAACCCGCTCATCAGCAGGTGGACGGCTTGCACGACGGGATCGTCCGGCGGGCGCTGCGGGTCGAGCAGCGCCCGCGCGATCTCGCCGGGCTCACGGTGCTGGAGCACCGCTCAGAGCTTCACCGCCCCGTTAGTGACGCCGTCGAGCGGAAGCGTCGGCACGCGCGCCGCCGATGGTGAACGACGTGCCGATGGCCATGTTGGGCGCGCTGACCACGCCTCGCTCGGCCATCAGGATCGCGGTGTAGTAGCGCACCGCTTCCATCTCCGTGCAGCCGAAGGCTTTGAGCGCGATCAGGGCCCGCATCCGCTCGTCGCGCGGCCGCACCAGCACCTTGACCGTGTCCAGCGCGATTCCGTAGCCGTCGAGGAACTCGCCCAGGTGGCTGCGCACGAGGTCGGTCAGGTCGTGGATCTTCTCGTTGACCTTTTCGAGCGGGGTGACTTGGATGAGCTGGTTGATGGCCTGCTCCACGACCGGCCCGGCGTAGGCGTTGAGCTGCTCGGTGGTCAGCATGTGGCCCGCGTAGGGCATGTGCTGGATCAGCGCGAGCGCGCCTTCCTTGGTCGGCACGTGGATGTAGTAGTCGACGTCGTACGCCATCTCCGCCATCTCGGCCGAGAGCGCGACGCCGCTGGCCTTCACCACCAGCTTGGCGCGGTTGATGTAGAGCGCCTCGTACTGCCAGGGGCTCTGGCCGCCGAAGAAGCCTTGCACCATCGAGCCGATGATCGGCTTGTCGCCCGTCGTGATCGGGTACTGGCCCATCTCGTAGGCGTTGATGATCATGCCGCGCGACTTGAGCACGCAGAAGTGATTGCTCTCGACGGTGAGCAGCGAGCCGCTCACGATGCTGGCCGAGGGATAGTGATAGATCAGGACGTTGGGTCCCATCACCTCCATGCCGTTGTTGTCGAGGGTCGAGATGACGGTCATCATTGCCACGGGGTTACCTCCTGGGGCGAGCGGGGTTGGAGCGGGCGCAGCGCGGCCCGGGCCGCCGCCGGTTCGAGCGGGGAGAGCGCCGCCAGCGCGCGCAGGGGCGCTAGCGGCGCCAACGGCTCCGCGAAGCCGCCGCGGGCGGCGCGCGGCCGGCGGCGGTGAGCCGGCTTCGCCGGGGCGGATATCTGAGTAAACGGGACGGCGGCCTGGGCAAACGCGGCGGACGGCTGGCTGAGGGCGGCTGCGCTCGGCGCGAGCGCCGGTGCGGTGGAGGAGTCGACGGTGATGGTGACCGTCGTGGCGCCCTGCTCCCCGGCAGCGACGGCCTGCCGCGCCGCGGCGGCGAGAAACTTCGCCAGACCGTCGTCGCGGATGCCCTCGCGCGCCAATTCCGCGGCGAGCTGCGCTTGCATGGCCTGCACCCGGGCGACCCGGCCGTCGGCGGGCGAGGCGACAACCCCGACCCCGGCCCGGGCGGCGCGGCGGGTGGCGATGAACCACCAGACGACGAACACCACGACGAGAACTGGAACGAGCAAATGCATGGTTGTCTAGGGCTCGGTTCTGAACGAGCCCAGGCGGACCTTGTGCTCGGCCCGGCCGCAAGCTTTATTGGCGGCGAGCGTTATTGCGCGAGCGTTATTGGGCCGCGAGGTCCTCGCGCCAGCGGTCCCACTCGCGCTCGAGCTCCTCGAACAGCTCGTTGCCCAGCAGGGCGCGCTCGTGGCGCTTCTCGCCTTCGAGCCAATCGCCGTGCTCGGCCGCGAACACCCCGGCGTCGTGGGTCACGAGCTGGTCCCACAGCGGCTGGAAGTCGCGCCGCATCGCCTCGCGGTAGCGCCGCGCGAACTCGCGCGCGAACTCGCGGTCCTTGGTGACCATCATGTCGTAGAGGACCCGAAACCGAATCCGCGTCCGCACGATCTCGGCCCGCGGCTCGTCCACCGCCTCACGGATCAGGCGCTCGATCTCGGCATGGTCGTGAGCGTGGTGCTCGTGATCGTGATCGTGGCTCGTGCTCGTGGTGTCGTGTCGTGGTCGTGGTCGTGGTGGTCGTTCGCCATGGGCTCAGGATGCCCGAATACCACTCCGGCATCCCGGCCTGGCATTCTGGCCGCAGCATACGCCTCAGAGGTGAACGATCTCGACGACGATACCAGGTGCGAGAAGCTCGCGCAGGTACTCCGCCGCCACCCGCCGGTGGCACCGCTCGGCCGTGTGCTCGGAACACAGCAGGCAGGCTCGCTCGAGGAGGGCGGTATCGAGTCCGCGCTCCGGCCGGCGCTCCTCCAGCAGCCGCCGGTACGCCGCGGCGTACTCCTCCCAGCTCAGGCCTTTGGCCCGGTAGCGCGCCAGCAGATCTTCCGTCGGCGCGAGCTCCGCAACGTGACGGTAGCCGATGCCGGCGACGGCGCGCAGGAAGTACGGCAGATCGGGCGTCTTCGCAAAGCCGGACAGTTGCCCGCCGGTGCGCAGCCGCGTGTCGAGCACGGTGCGAACCCCCGCGCCCGTCAGCTTCGTGAAGAACCCCTCGGCCGTCGTCTTCGTGAACCCGATCGTGGCGAGGGTGAGCGCGCCGCTCATGCCAGATCGCGCATTTCCTTACGCGCCGAAAATGCGAGAGCGCTCCGCGCAGACGCGGAACGCTCCCTTTCGGTTCGAGCCGGTCGTGCGCTCGACGTGCTACTTCGGCCCGAGCGCGCTCTGCGCCGCGGCGAGGCGGGCGATGGGCACGCGGTAGGGCGAGCAGCTCACGTAGTCCAGGCCCGAGCTCGTCGCAGAACGCCACGCTGCTGCGGTTCGCCGCCGTGCTCGCCGCAGATGCCGATCTTCAGGTCGCCGCGGGCCGCGCGGCCCTTCTCGACGCCCATCCGCATCAAGCTGCCGACGCCGATCCGGTCGAGCACCTGGAACGGGTCGTCCTTGAGGATCTTGAGGTCGAGGTAGCGCGGGATGAAGCTGGCCTCGGCGTCGTCGCGGCTGTAGCCGTACGTCGTCTGGGTCAGGTCGTTGGTGCCGAACGAGAAGAACTGCGCGATCGAGGCCAGCTCGCCCGCGACGACGCAGGCCCGCGGCAGCTCGATCATCGTGCCGATGCGGTACGTCACGGCGCAGCCGCGCGCGGCGATCACCTCGTCGGCGACGGCCTTGGCCGCGTCGTACGTCACGCGCATCTCCTCGAGCGTGCCGACGCCGGGGATCATCACGTCGGGCTGCGCGTCGACGCCGCGCTCGATCAGATCGCAGGCCGCCTCGAAGATCGCGCGCACCTGCATCGCGTAGATCTCGGGATACAGGATGCCCAGGCGGCAGACGCGCAGGCCGAGCATCGGGTTCTGCTCGTGCAGCGCGCGCACCCGGCCCAGGATGCGCATCTTCTCGGCGTAGTTCGGGTCGCTCTCGCCCTTGGTGATGCGCAGCTCCGTCGTCTCGACGAGCAACTGCTCGAGCGAGGGCAGGAACTCGTGCAGCGGCGGGTCGAGCAGCCGGATCGTGACCGGGAAGCCGGCCATCGCCTCGAGGATGCCGGCGAAGTCTTCCTGCTGGAACGGCAGCAGCTGCGCGAGCGCCTCTGCGCGTGCCGCGGGCGTGTCGCTGATGATCATGCGCTGCACGACCGGGAGCCGGTCGGGCTGCATGAACATGTGCTCGGTGCGGCACAGGCCGATGCCGGTCGCGCCCAGCTCGCGCGCTTTGCGCGCGTCCTCCGGCGTGTCGGCGTTGGCCCACACTTCCAAGCGGCGCGCGTCGTCGGCCCAGCTCAGGAACTCGGCCAGCCAGTCGGGCAGCTTCGAGGGCGGCGGGATCAGCGCGAGCTTGCCCAGCATGACGTTGCCGGTCGTGCCGTCGATCGTGATCCAGTCGCCTTCCTTGAGCGTCTGGCCGTCGATGGTGGCGGTGCGAGCGCGGCGGTCGATCGTCATCGCGTCGAAGCCGGCCACGCAGGGGCGGCCCATGCCGCGCGCGACCACCGCCGCGTGCGAGGTGGCGCCGCCGCGCGAGGTCAGGATGCCCTTCGCGGCGATCATGCCGTGCACGTCGTCGGGCGCGGTCTCGATCCGGACCAGGATCACCGGCTCGCCCTTGCCGCCCAGCTCCGCCGCGCGGTCCGCGTCGAAGACGATCGTGCCGGTCGCGGCGCCGGGCGAGGCGTTGAGGCCCTTGCCGGCGACCTTGAACTTCTCGTGCGGGTCGATGCGGGCGTGGAAGAGCTGGTCCAGCGAGGCCGCGTCGACGCGCGCGAGCGCTTCATCCTTGGTGATGATGCCTTCGTGGACGAGGTCGAGCGCGATCCGCACCGCGGCCTCGGCACTGCGCTTGCCGCTGCGGGTCTGCAGCATCCACAGCTTGCCGCGCTCGACGGTGAACTCGAGGTCCTGCATGTCGCGGTAGTGCAGCTCGAGCTGGCCCGCGATCGTGACGAACTGCCCGTAGACGTCGGGCTGCTGCGTCTTGAGATCCTGAATCTTCAGCGGGGTGCGGATGCCGGCCACGACGTCCTCGCCCTGCGCGTTGCGCAGGTACTCGCCGAAGAGCGCCTTCTCGCCGGTGTTGGGGTCGCGCGTGAACGCGACGCCGGTGCCCGAGTCGTCGCCCATGTTGCCGAAGACCATCGAGCAAACGCTGACGGCGGTGCCCCAGTCGTCGGGAATCTTGTTGTAGCGGCGGTAGTCGATCGCGCGCTTGGAGTGCCACGAGTCGAACACGGCCTGGATGGCGAGGTCGAGCTGCTCGAAGACGTCCTGCGGGAACGGCTTGCCGGTGTGGTGGCGGACGATCTCGCGGAACTGCGCGATCACTTCTTTCCAGCGGTCGGCGGGGAGCTCGGGATCGGTCGCGACGCCGGCCTTCTGCTTGGCCTCGTCGACGACGTGCTCGAACTCGTCCTTCTCGATCCCCAGCACGACGGTGCTGAACATCGCCATGAAGCGGCGGTAGGCGTCGTAGGCGAAGCGGTCGTTGCCGGTCAGCTTGGCCAGGCCGATCACCGTCTCGTCGTTGAGCCCCAGGTTGAGGATCGTGTCCATCATGCCCGGCATCGAGACGCGGGCGCCCGAGCGGACCGAGACCAGCAGCGGGTCGGCCGACTTGCCGAAACCCTTGTTCAGGCGCTGTTCCAGCTCGCGCATGGCGCTGCGGATCTCGGCTTGGAGACCGTCCGGAAAGCGCCGCCCGGCCTCGTAGAAGTCCAAGCAGACCGCCGTGGTGATGGTGAATCCCGGGGGTACGGGAAGACCGGCCCGGGTCATTTCGGCCAGCCCGGCGCCCTTGCCGCCGAGCAGGTCCTTCATCTCACCCGAGCCGTCCTCGAAGAACCAGATGCGCTTGGTTCGGGTCTCGGCCGGTTCGGCCGGGACCGTCAGAACCGCCTCGGACACCGGCTTCTCCCTTTGGTCGGTAGGCGTGTTTGGAAAATCATTATAGCGCCGCGTCCGAACGACGGAACTTTTCTCCATCTGGTCCATGGCGAAATGCTTCCCATCCTCGATCCGTTTCATGCACCCAAGCGGCCTTCCGCTCGACGAACGGCGAGCGGCAGCCCGGTCCAATCCTCGTCGAGACCGGTCCAATCGCTCTAGGGGCGAGGGTCCTTCCGGGCGGGGCCGAGCCGCTCGCGCGGACTAGGCCGCGTCGTGGAAGATCAGGCCGAGCGTGATCCGCTCGCCCGCGCGCACCGCGCTCACCCCGTGCCGGAAGGTGGTGCGGTAGATCCCGCGCGTTCCGCGCGCCGGGCGGACGGAGTTGGGGAACACCACGCAGTCGCCCAGGCCCAGCGGCACGACGTGGACCAGGCTCTGGCGGCGCGGGCGCTGCTCGACCAGCACGAACTCGCCCCCGCTGAAGTCGGCCTCGGGCGCGCTCAGCAGCACCGTGGCTTGGAGCGGAAAGGCGACCTTGCCGTAGACGTCCTGGTGCAGCGCGTTGTGGTCGCCGGCCCGGTAGCGCAGCAGCAGCGGGGTCGGGCGGGCCTGGTCGGCGGCCGCGCAGCGGGCGAGCATCTCTTCCAGCGTGGCCGGGTAGCGCTCCGCCTGGCCGAGCTGCTCGGCCCAGGCGTTCGCGACCGGCGCCAGCCGGGCGTACAGCGCGGCCCGCGGCGCGGCCACCTCGGGCGGGACGGGCGCCGCGAAGTAGCGGTAGACGCCGTGCCCGTAGCCGAGGTGCTCCATCACGATCGTCTTGCGGAACGCCGGCTCGTCGTCGAAGCGGGCCCGCAGCGCCGCGCACGCGGGCGCGGCGAGCAGGCCGGGAAGCACGGCGTACCCGTGCGCGTCGAGCGCGGCGCGCAGGTCGGGCGCGAGCGTGGCCGAGGCGGTCATGAGCCAGGAGTATGCCGCGGGCGGGCGGTCTCCCCGCGCCGGGATTGCGGTTGCATTCGCGCGATGCCAGTCTGTTGGCACCGCGGTTCGCTACAACGGGAGCGTGTTGTACGCGCTGCCGACCGGGGTTTCCGCGATGCCGGACCCCACCGACGAAGGACTCGAGATCATCCTGGAGCTTTTCGCTTCCTACCGCCGCGCGGCGGGGCTTCCAGAGCTTTCACGCGACGATCGAGTCCGTTTACTTGCTGGGTCAGACTCTCCAGCACCGCCAGCACCGGATCCGCTTGCGAACGTGATTCCGTTTCCGAGCGGGGCGCGTTCTCGCCGGTCGCGAGAAACCACGGAGTGACGCCCAGCTCGCGCGAGAGCCGCAGGCCGACCAGGAAGCTGGCGCTCTTGGTCTGGCCCGACTCCATCTGGCGAATCGCGCCTTCGGTCACGCCGACGGCGTGCGCCAAGGAGCTTGGCGTCAGACGGCGTCGCGTTCGCAACGAGCGCAGCCGCTCGCCGAAGGTTTGGTTCACGCGGGCAAGTATAGAAACGCGCTTCCGGAGTGTGGTATTGCGTTGCCCGGCACAGTATGTTACGACCTAGTGGCGCCGCCCACCCGCTCCACGAAATCACCGTTACGAACGGCGCGTTACGACAACGTCCTCTCTTGCGCTAGCCGCGAGAGAGGCGACCGCCGCCGGTCGTCCTTGCGAGCCACGCTCGCCTACACCCGGGGACGACCGGCGGCGCGTTAATTTCACCCCGCGCCATCACACGCGTCGCCTCAGAGATCGCGCGTGCGAAACGCGGCCGTACCGGCGCCGAGCACCACGACCACCCAGCCGACGGCCCACGCCAGCAGCGCCGGCGGCGGCGGCGACGTGACCGCGAACGGGTTGACCGACGTCGCCGCGGCGTTCGCGCTCATGGTCGCCGCGGCGGCGGTGAAGACGGCGGGCTGGAGCGCGTAGAGCGCACCGCGCCACAGCGCGTCGGACGGAAACACCAGCGCGACCAGCGTGCCGGCGTCGGCCAGACCGGGGTTGCCGAAGGCGAGCCCGACCGCTTCGACGATGCCGCCGATCCACGCCAGGCCGAACAGCAGCGCCGCGACGATGCCCGCCGCGAGCGCCGGCAGCCGCGCGGCGAGCGCGATCGCCGCGGTGGTCACCACGGCGGCCAGCCCGCACAAGTACGCCAGCGCGACGAGCGGGTGCGGCGGCAGGTAACCGGTCAGCGCGCGCACGACCAGCAGCTCGCAGCCGCCGGCGGCGGCGACGTAGAGCGCGAGCCCGGCCAGCGTCCCCAGCCAGCGGCCCAGCACGATCTCGGCGCGCCGAACCGGCCGCGCCACCACGGCCAGGATCTCGCCGTTGGCGACCGACTCGGCCAGGGCGGGCGCGCCGACCAGCGCCGCGCCGACCGCGACCACGAACGAGAACAGAAAGGCCAGCAGGATCACGATCCCGGCCGCGGTCGCGCGCACCGCGGTCGGCGGAATGGGACTGCCGCCGACGGTCGCGCCGGCCAGCCGGTGCATGCCCCAGGCGCTGAACGCGAGGATCACCAGCGTGATCAGCGCGACCGCGACCACCAGCCGCCGCCGAACCAGCTCGCGCAGGGTCAGCCCGGCGAACAGCAGCGCCGTCACGCCGGCCGCACCAGCTCGAGAAAGCGCTCCTCGAGCGACGTGTGGCGCGGCTCGACCGCGTGCACGCGCGCGCCCTGCGCGACGAGCCGCGCGACCAGGTCGG
Organism: Vulcanimicrobiota bacterium; assembly: GCA_963784655.1. Classification (GTDB taxonomy): domain Bacteria; phylum Vulcanimicrobiota; class Vulcanimicrobiia; order Vulcanimicrobiales; family Vulcanimicrobiaceae; genus Vulcanimicrobium. The sequence continues at coordinate 113,741 of CAWASO010000014.1, read as the reverse complement.
GGATCTCGCTCGGGGCGACGTCGTGGTCGTGCCAGCCGTCGTCCAGCCGCACCCGCACCCCGCGCCGGGCCGCGCCGACCAGCCCGTCGACCGTGCCCTGGGCGACGACCTGGCCGCGGTCGACCACGCAGACCCGGTCGCAGACCCGCTCGACCTCACCCAGCAGGTGCGAGTTGAGGAACACGGTCGTGCCGCGGGCGCGCAGGCGCTCGATCAGGGCCCGCACGTCGCTCCGCCCGACCGGGTCGAGCGCCGAGGTGGGCTCGTCGAGGAAGACGATCGCCGGATCGCCGAGCAGCGCGACGGCCAGTCCCAAGCCGCTGCTGCATGCCCTTGGAGTAGGTCCCGACCCGGTCGCCGGCCCGCGCGCGCAGGCCGACCTCGTCGAGCACCGCCTCGATCGCGCGCGGCGCGCCGGCCAGCCCGATCAGGCGGGCGTGAAACGCCAGCACCTCGCGCGCGGCCAGCCAGTCCGGGTAGCGGAACAGCTCGGGCAGGTAGCCCACCCCGCGCCGCGCGCGGCGCTCGCCGACCGGCCGGCCCAGCAGCTCCGCCGCGCCGCCGCTCGGGCGGACCAGCCCCAGCAGCAGCTTGACCGCGGTCGACTTGCCCGCCCCGTTGGGCCCCAGGAACCCCAGGCACTCGCCGCGCTCGACCGTCAGGGTCAGATCGCGCAGGGCGTCGACCCGGCCGTAGCGCTTGGCCAGGCCGCGCGCGGCGATCGCCTCGCCGGCCACTAGCGCAGGTCGTTCGCGATCGCGAGCACCGCGCTCTGGGCCAGCGTGCCGCCCACGGCGTAGAGCGTGCCGCCCTTGGTCCAGACGATCGCCGAGCCGATCCCGGTCTCGTCGCCGATCGCCAGGCCCTGGACGCCGTCGACCTGGACCGGCGTCGCGGTCTGCTTGTCGAAGCGGATCGGGATCGGCAGGGTCTGGGTCGGGTCGCCGATCGCCTTGACCTGGGCCGCCAGGCCGGCCGGCAGGCCCGGCTGGCGCGCGAACCAGCCGCTCAGCGCGCTCAGCGGCGCGCCCTGGGCGCGCACGGTCGGGACCGGCGCCTGGACCACGGCCAGGAACTCGCCGCGCCGCACGCCGCGATCGGCCCGCCGGCCGCGCGGCGGGGTGCCGTAGGTGACGATCGCGACCGGGGCCAGGGTCGCCGTGTAGGTCGCGCCGTCCAGCCCGCCGGGCGGCGGCTGGAGCGCGACCTTGTGCGTCCTGGCCCACGCCGCGGCCTTGGCGGCGCTGAAGGTGAACGTCGTCCGCGCCCGCTGGGTGACCTCGTAGTGCGCGTCCTTGCCCAGGCTGCTCGGGACGGCGCCCGGCAGGCGCAGCGGGTGGCCGGCGGTCTGGGCGGCTTCGCCGGCCGAGGCGACCTCGTCCAGCCCCGGGCTGCGCGTCCCGCGCAGCGTGCCGAAGGCTTCGAGCGGCGGGAGCGCGCGCAGGGCGCGCTCGTCGGCCGGCGTGACGCTGACGGCCTTGACGGCGCGCGGCTGGAAGACCGAGAGCGGGTCGGCCTGGGCGGCGAGCGGGATCGCCAGGGCCGCGGCCAGTGCGAGAAGGGCGGAACGGCGGAGCAGCATGGTTAACTCTGTATCACAAAGATACCCATGCGAGCAAGTGCCGTGTCTCGGGAACGAAGACAGGCGAGAATGCGCTCGGAGACGATTTCCTCAGCGGCCCGCGAGCGGGCGGAGGCCGGCAAGGCGGTGCGCGAGCACTTGCCCCGGACCTCGCACGCGTTCTGGCTGGCGACCCCGGCCCGGCCCGACCCGCTCGCCGTCCTGACCGCCTCCAACGAGCGGCGGCTGGACCACCTGATTCCGATCCGCCACGCGCGCATGGCCGAGTCGCCGCTGGCGTACTACCGCGGCTCGGCCGCGATGATGGCCCACGATCTGGCCACCACGCCGGTGACGGGGCTGACCGTGCAGGCTTGCGGCGACGCGCACCTGCTCAATTTCGGCGGCTTCGCGACGCCCGAGCGCAACCACATCTTCGACGTCACCGACTTCGACGAGACGCTGCCGGGGCCGTGGGAATGGGACGTCAAGCGGCTCGCGACCAGCATCGTCCTGGCCGGCCGCCACAACGGCTTCGCCGAAGCGGAGAGCGCCGACGCCGCGCTGGCCGCGGGCAACGCCTATCGCGAGCGCATGCACGAGCTCGCGGCCGCGAGCCCGCTCGAGGTCTGGTACGCGCGCCTTGAAGCGGTCGACATCTTGGAAGAAGCGCGCGGGGTGGACGATAGCCAGCGCCTGCACGCGGTCGAGAAGTTCAGCGAAACCGGTGCCGGCAGCGCGCGGCGGCTGCGTGAAGATCCGCCGCTGCTCTACCACGCCGCCGCTCGCGACGGCTTGGACGTCGAGCGGATCGTGGCCGGCTACGCCCGCGAGCTGCCCCCGACGTGCGCGTGCTGTTCGCGCGCTACCGGCTGCTCGATGCGGCGGTCAAGGTGGTCGGGGTGGGGAGCGTCGGCACGCGCTGCGCGCTGGCGCTGTTCGCCGGCGACCACGACACGCTGCTGCTCCAGATCAAGGAGGCGACGCGCTCCGTCCTGGCCGCGCACCTGCCCAAGAGCGCGTACCGCGGCGAGGGCGAGCGGGTCGTGCGCGGGCAGCGCCTGATGCAGGCCGCCAGCGACGTCTTTCTGGGCTGGGCGTCGTCGGGCGGGCGCGACTTCTACGTGCGCCAGTTCAAGGACAAAAAAGCGACCGCGGACCTGCGCGCGATGGATGCCGGGCGGCTGCGCGCGTACGGCGCCGCCTGCGCCCGCGCGCTGGCCGGCGCGCACGCGCGCTCGGGCGACCCGGCCGCGATCGGGGGTTACCTGGGCAAGAGCGACGTCTTCGACCGCGCCTTGCTGACCTTCGCCCAGAGCTACGCCGACCAGACCGAGCGCGACTTCGAGACGTTCACCGCGGCCATCGAGCGCGGTGCGATTCGGGCCGCTTGAGGGATCCGGCACGGGCGGGTGTGATCGGCATCGCTGAGGCGATGCGGGCGAGCGGCCGACACTACAGTATCGAGGGAACTCTACTGTGCCGGTGATGACACGTGCGGTGGCGGTCTTGACCATCGCGATCGCGCTCATCGTGGTGCTCGTCACGACGGCCTTCCGCGTCTTCCACGACATCGACGCGCACAACGCGGAGCTGGCGGCCGCGGTCTCCCGCCACGATGCCGAGCGCGACGTGCTCGTCGGTCTCGTCAACGAGGAGACCGGCATGCGCGCGTACGTCGCGACCGGCGACCCGGAGTTTCTCGACGCGGTCGACCGTGGCCAGGCCGAAGTGCGCAGCGGCATCGGCGTGCTGCGCCGCGCGCGCGGCGTGCGGCAGGGGCTGTTCGCCGACGCGGCCGAGATCGACCGCTTCGTGGGCAGCGAGATCCGCCTGGTGGCCGGCGGCAAGCGCGCCGAGGCGACCCGGGCGCTGGTGCGCGGCAAGACCTATCTGGACGCGTTCCGGCTGATCGACGCCGACGCCCAGCGCGCGTCGCAAGCGGACGTCCGCAACGCCGAAGCCGAGGTCGCGCTGGCCGTGCGGCGGGCCGAGATCACCCTGATCGTGACCGGGCCGGTGCTGCTGCTGCTGGCGCTGCTGCTCTACGGGCTACTGCGCACCGGCGCGCGGATCGAGGACGTCGCCTTCCGCGACCCGCTCACCCGGCTGCCCAACCGGCGCGCGTTCGAGCTGCGGCTGCGGCGCGCGGAGCGCGGCGGGGCCGGGTTCGCGGTGCTGTTCCTGGACCTCGACGGGTTCAAGGCGATCAACGACAAGCACGGCCACGCCACCGGCGACCGCGTGCTCGAGACGGTTGCCGCGCGCCTCTCGGCCACCATGCGCGACGGCGACATCGTGGCCCGGCTGGGCGGCGACGAGTTCGCGATCCTGCTCCATGCCGTCACGGAAGAGGCGCGGGCGCTGACCATCGCGATGCGCGTGCGGCAGACGCTGACCGCGCCGCTGACCGTGGGTGAGCGGCTGCACGTGGGCGCGAGCATCGGCGTCGCGGTCTTTCCGATCGACGCCCAGGAGACCGACGAGCTGCTGCGCCGCGCCGACCGCGCCATGTACGACGCCAAGCAGAGCGGCGCCGGCATCGTCGCCGCCTCCTGGCGAATCGTGGCCTAGAGCATCTCGGGGCGGACGGTGAAGATCAGGTCGTCGAGCGCGGCGAGCCGGTCCAGCGCGGCGCTCGCACGCGGCAGCTCGTAGCGGTAGAAATAGCGGCACGCGGCCAGCTTGCCCGCGCTGAAGTCGCCGGCCGGTCCGGCGGTCGCGACGCGCGCCTGCGCCAGCCAGCGCCAGGCGACCGCGATCGTGCCGAACGCGTCCAGGTACGAGGTCGCCTCGGCCAGCGCGCGCTCGGGACCGTGCGCCGCCTGCGCCTCGAGCAGCGTGCGCGTCACCCGCGCGAGCTGCTCGCACGCCGCGCTCAGGCGCTCGACTTCTTCCGCCAGTGCGGGCGCGGCGCGCGCCGCGTCCAGCTCGGCCGCGACCGCGGCGGCGAACAGCTCCAGGCCGCGCCCGCCGTGCAGGCGCACTTTACGGCCGAGCAGGTCCAGGCCCTGGATACCGGTCGTGCCCTCGTGGATCGGGTTGAGCCGCTGGTCGCGGAAGTGGCGCTCCACCGGGTACTCCGGCGAGTAGCCGTAGCCGCCGAGAACCTGGATCGCCAGCGAGGTCGAGGTGATGCCGTGCTCGGAGGGCCAGGTTTTCGCGACCGGGGTGAGCACGTCGAGCAGCAGGCCCGCCGCCTCGCGCTCGGCCGGCTCGACGGCCGCGACGCTCTGGTCGACCAGCTTCGCGCAGTACAGCACCAGCGCCAGGCCGCCCTCGGCGATCGCCTTCTGCGCGAGCAGCATGCGCCGCACGTCGGCGTGCTCGACGATCGGGACCGGCGGCGAGAGCGGGTTTTTGTCGCTGGGCAGCCGCCCTTGCGGGCGGTCCTGCGCGTAGCGCAGCGCGTACTCGTACGCGGCCAAGTTGAGCGCCGCCGCGCCGCCGCCGACCGCGACGCGCGCCTCGTTCATCATGTGGAACATCTGGCGCATGCCGTCGTGCGGCACGCCGACCAGGTAGCCGACGCACGCGCCGCGCTCGCCGAAGGTCAGCACGGTGTTGACCACGCCGCGCTGGCCGAGCTTGTGGTTGAGCCCGGTCACGTGCACGTCGTTGCGCGTCGTCGGCGCGCCGCTCTCGTCGACGAGATATTTCGGCACGATGAAGAGCGAGATGCCCTTCACGCCGGGCGGCGCGTCCGGCAAGCGCGCCAGCACCAGGTTGATGATGTTCTCGGAGAGGTCGTGCTCGGCGGCGGAGATCCACATCTTGGTCCCGCTCAGACGGTACGTGCCGTCGCCGGCGGGCACGGCTTGCGTCTTGACGTCGGCCAGCGACGAGCCGGCCTGCGGCTCGCTCAGCGCCATCGTGCCGAAGTAGCGGCCCTCGATCATCGGCGCCATCCAGCGCGCGCGCTGCTCGTCGCTCCCGAAGTGCGCGAGCAGGTTCGCCGCACCGATGGTCAGCCAGGCGTAGGCGTTGGCGGAGTTGTTGGCCGACGAGAAGATCAGCCCGACCGCCGAGCCGAGCGTCGCTGGGAGCTGCAAGCCGCCGCGGTCGCTGGGGAAGCCCATCTGCAGGAAGCCGGCCTCGACGAACGCGCCCAGCGCCGCCTTGAGGCTGGCCGGCGTGACCACCTCGCCCTCGCGCAAGCGAAAATCGTACGCGTCGAGCTCCGCCGCGCACGGCGCGAAGTACTCGCCCGCGACGTCGTACGCGGTGTCGAGGATCGCGGTCAGCGTGGCCCGGTCGTGGTCGGCGAAGTACGGCAGGTCGAGCAGCGTCTCAAGGCCGAGGACGTCGAAGAGCTGGAAATCGAGCTCCCGGCGCCGCGGAGCGACGGCGGTCGTGGTGGCGAGCATCACGATCAGTTCGCGCTCCGCGCTCGGGCATCCGGCCCGCGCTGGAGCCTCAAGCGGGCTGCAAGCGCTCGAATGCTGCGACGCGCTCGCGCCAGGCCGCGGGAATCACGATGCTCTTGTTCGCGTCGTAGTCGTAGGCGACCAGCAGGGCCTTGGAGCGGAACGCGCGCTGCTCGCGCGCCGGGACGAGCACGGCGGTCTCGAAGTCGAACGACTTGGTGCCCCAGCGGACGACCCGCCCGCCGACCAGGATGTGCTCGCGGTAGGCGATCGTGGCCTCGTAGGTCATGTCATGCTGGGCCAGGATGATGCCCTGGCTGCTGAGGATGTCGCGCTCGAGCACGTCGGCGAAGTAGACGGTGCGGATGCGCTCCGCCCACACCGCGTAGCACACGTTGTTGACGTGGCGCATCATGTCGATCTCGCCGAACTCGACCTCGTGCTCGAACCGCAGCGTGTAGATGGCCTCGAACTCTTCGCGCGTCATCGCCGCCTTGTACGCGGGCGGGCACGGGGTTCCCCGCGCGGGCTCAGACGACGGCAGGGGCGGTTTGCGGCGCGCCGGGCGGCGCGCTCGGCTGCGGGCCGGCTTCTTCGGCCAGCTCTTCGGCGACGTCGCGGCTGGCTTGCGCGTGACGCGCGCGGCGGGGATCGGGAAGCAGGAACAGCAGCGGCAGGGTGCACGCGAACAGGATCGCCGAAACCCGGAAGAGGTAGAGGTAGGAGATCGCGTTCGCGTTCGCGGCGATCGAGCCGAACAGCAGTGCGCGCGCTCGTTCCATGCCGAGGCCGCGCACCGCTCCGGCGACCGCGGGGTGCTCGAGCGTCGCGCTGGCGGCCAGCGCGGCGGCGGCCGCGACGGCGCGCCGCACCTGCAGCACCTGGAGGATCGCGATGCCCACGTTGCCGCCCAGGTACCGGACGAGCGTCGCGATACCGGTCGCGTCGGAGAGGAATTCCGGTGCGATCTCGGAGAGCGTCACCGCGACGAGCGGCACGAACAGCAGCCCCAGCGCCAGCCCTTGCAGCACGCGCGGCACGAAAACGTCCCAGTATCCCGCGCTCGCGGTCAGATCGCCCATCATCCACGCGCCGACGGCGAACATCAGCAGCCCGGCGCCGATCACGAGCCGCGCGTCGATGCGCCGGGTGAGCGGGCCGACGAACGGGATCACCACGGCCGTCGCGATCGCGCCCTGCAAGAGGTACAGCCCCGTGTCGAACGCCGGCAGCCCGAGCGGGCCCTGGAAGAACAGCGGCGTCACCAAGTTGATCCCGTACAGCCCGAAGCCGCTCACGACCGTGATCGCGCAGCCGACCGCGAACGAGAGCGTGCGAAAGATGCGCAGGTTCACGAACGGGCGCGGCGAGCGCGTCTGCGAGCGGATGAAATAGTAGCCTGCGAGGACGGTCACCGCGGTCAGCACGACGATCGTGTCGGACTCGAACCAGTCCTCGCGCTGGCCGCGCGACAAGACGTACTGCAAGCACGCCAGCGTCACCGCCATCGCGGCGAAGCCCGGCCACTCGATCGGCGGCGCGGCGCCGTGCACGCGGTCGTCCTCGAGCACGAAGTAGGCCAGCACGACGCCCACGATGCACAGCGGCAGCTTGAAGTAGAACAGCATCCGCCAATCGGCGTTGTCGAGCAGATAACCGCCGATCACCGGCCCCAGCGCGAACGGGGCGACCGAGGCGAAGCTGAACGCCGCCACCATGTCGCCGCGCCGCTCGGCGGGCGCCGAGCGCAGCAGGATCGAGAGCGCGATCGGCTGCAATGCGCCGCCGCCCAGGCCCTGCAGGACGCGAAAGGCGATCAGCATCCAGATTCCGCTCGCCGCCCCGCACAGCGCCGACATCACGGTGAAGATGCCGAACGCGCCGAGGTAATACCACTTCTGGCCCAGCCGCGCGGTGAGCCACCCGTTGAGCGGCATCACGATCATCATCCCCAGCGTGTAGCCGGTCGCGACCCAGGCGGCCTCGTCGGACGTCGCGCCGAGGTTGCCCGAGATCGACGGGATCGCGACGTTGACGATGGCCGCGTCGAGGACGGCCATCAGGACGCCCAGCATGACGGTCGCGACGACCAGGAAGAGCGCCGGACGGGGGCGCGCGGCTGCTGACACGGGTCATCCTCTCACGCCGCCGCCGGCGCGGGAAGGGAGCCGTCATGGTGGTAGTGGATACCACCACTCTTATGGCCCAGCGGACCACGGGAGGCAAAGAGGCCGGGCGGCGCTCGCTCCTGGCCGAGTTCCTGCGCACGCGCCGCGCGCGGCTCAATCCGGTGGACGTCGGCCTGCCGGCCGGGACGCACCGGCGCGTGCCGGGCCTGCGGCGCGAAGAGGTCGCGGTCTTGGCGGACGTCGGGATCACCTGGTACACCTGGCTCGAACAGGGCCGCCCGATCCGCATGGCGCCCGCCACGCTCGAGCGGATCGCCGCGGCGCTCCGGCTCGACCGGCACGAGCGCGCGTACCTGAGCCACCTGGTCGCGTTCGACCACGAGGAGACGCGCTGGAACGTCCCGATTCCGGCCCGCGTCGGCGACATCGTGCGCGCGTACACGGCCGGTCCGGCGTACGTGCTCGGTCCGCGCTGGGACGTGCTGGCCTGGAACGACGTTTTCGCGCGCCTGTTCGGCTTCCCGGGCAGCGCGCCCGGCGAGACGAACGCGCTGCGTCACACCTTCCTCGACCCGCACGTGCGGCGCATGCTCGTCGACTGGCCGGCCCAGGCGCGGCGCATCCTCGCCGCGTTCCGCACCAGCTACGCGCAGCACGTCGGCGACCCGGCGTTCGAGGAGCTCGTCGCCGAGCTGACCCGCGAGAGCGCGACGTTCGCGCGCCTGTGGAGCGAGTCCACCGTGCTCTCGCCGACCGAGGCGCGCTCGGCCCGCTTCCGCCACCCGACGCTGGGCGCGATCTCCTACGACACGGTGACGTTCCTGATCCCCGAAGTCCCCGAAGCGACGGTAATCTTCGGCATGCTCGACCCCGCCGAGCCGGAGCCTAAGCTGCGCTGATCGCCCGGCGCCGATTCGCCTTGGACTGGTGCGCCTTTCCGGTCCCTGAGCGGCCCACGATGACTTTCCCGTGCTGGGAACGTGACGGTCGAACCCTGATCTCGATGTCGAGACCCAGCTTCAGCGCAAACTCCATCAGTTTGTCGCTGGAGAAACCTCGCGGCGCTGCATCGGCCATGAGATTCGACAATTTCGGCTGTGGAACGCCGATCCGGCGGGCAGCCTCACTCTGGCTGATCTCGAGCGCGGCGATGCGGGCGAGAATCGCCGCCCGCAGATACGCCTTCGCTTGCAGCTTTTCAGCGTTCTCCAGCCCTAACTCGGCGAACGTATGGGAGCCGCTCTCCCAGCCTTCATCCAGCAGCGCGAGATATTTCTTATGCACGTTCGATCTCTTTGATGCGCCTCAGGCGAGCTTTGATGCGAGCGAGTACCGTCGCCGGGGTAACGATTCCGCGCCTGCTCTTCTTGACGAACACGTCGAGCACCGCGATCGGGCCGTCCGGGTCCTTGGTCGGGTAGTACGCTGCCCGGTGCGTCACGTTGTCGCCCTCGACGACGATCTCGTACACTTCCCGCAGCGGGCCCTTCATCAGCTTGGCATGGGTATCCGTCTGCCCCCATTGCGCTACTTCGATCCCGCGCCCGATGAGCAGCCGCACCCGCTTCGAGTAGCTTCGCAACTCGCCTTTCGTACCAGGAGCCCAGAGGACTTCTCGCCTCGGGGCGCCGCACGTGGGAGCGATGAAACTATACCTTTTTAGGTATGATTGCGCAAGCAGTCGAGTCCATACCCTCCGCAGTGCCCGCGCGAGCCCTGCTCTATTTCTTCAGCACCCCCGAAGACGGAAGTGGACGGTCGTCAGCGCAGTTCAGGGCCGAGAGGCGCACCGCAGGCGCGGAGTATGATGCCTCAGCCTCCGCCCGTGACGAAGGGCGGGTCGAGCCGGTCGGTCTCGTCGCGCCAGGCGCGCGTCATCTGCTCGGCACTCAAGGCGCGCGAATAGTCGGGATGAAACGCTCGGTCGGGCGAGCTCTGGAGCGGCGCCGAGCGCTTCGCGCGCCCCGCATCGGCCATGCCGGTCACGCGAACCTGCGAAGTGACCGCACCGTCCGTGACGAGCGTGCCGACGACGTGGCCTTGAGCGTCCACGACCGTGTACTGCGCGCCCGTTGCGGCCACCGCCGCGAGCGCGACCGCTTGCACCACGGTTTTCACGAAGATTTTCATGATGTCAGCGGATAGCCGCCGTCGTCGGCGCTCCGCCGCCCGCCGCGGCCCAGGTCGTGCCGTCCGCGAACGTGACCGCGGCGACGGTACAGACGGGCGAGTCGCCGTAGCCGCCGGCGAAGTAGTCGAAGCGGTGCTCGATCGGCACGCCTTTGGTGAAGCGACCGCGGTCGGTCACGCTCGTGTGCGTGCCGTCGTGGAGAACGTCGAACGTCACTTGCGTCGCGACGCCGTCCCGCACGTTCGAGAACGCGAGCTGCAGCATGCGGTACGAGGCCGGAGGTCCGAATTCGGGGCTCATCCCCGGGGTGAGGTCGCTTACCGCGCACGCGGTGACCGCCACGGGAAGGTTGGTCGTCATGCTCGTCTGCGGCATCGCCAGTGAAGCCGCCGCACCGATGACGGTGATGATGTGTTGCATGACGAGGTTACGCCGCCGCAGCATTTCGCAGTTCGCACGTTCAGGACGGGCGGCGATGCCGGCCCAGCCCGGCCGGTGACGATTCCGGCGCTCGGTTAAGCTTGCGTTCGCATCGGCGTCCGGGCCAGGGGCGCTTGTCCGCATCACCGGAGTTCGGCTCGAACCTGGGCCGCGCTACCGGGCTCGGGCTCTTCATCCTCCCGGGTGGCAGGAGCGAACATCGTGAAACTCACCGCCGGGCTTCTCGCCCTCGGGCTCATCGTCGCACCCGCCGTCGCCTCGGCTCGCGGTCATGGCGGCGGCCACCACGCTCGTCATTCCTACGGCAGTCACGCGTACCGCGGGCACGCCACCACGTTCCGGACGTCGTCCTGCAAGTCGGCCGCGTGCTTTCGCAAGCACCCTGACGGGAAGTACGTCCACCCGATCACGCCGCGCCGGGGCCGCTGAGCGCCGGGCTGATGACCGTGCTCGCACGTATCGCCGCCGCGGTCCTCAGCGCGGCGGTGCTGTTCTCGCCGGCGGCCGCGTCGGCGTCCAAGCACAAGACCGTCACGCAGGCTCCGGTCACGTCCGGCTCGCTGCAGCTCTTCGAGAACGAGTCCGCCGCCCAGCGCCACTGCCCGCGCGACACGGTCGTCTGGCTCAACACGAACAGCGGCATCTACCACGAGAAGGGCATGCGCTGGTACGGCAACACGAAGTCCGGCGCCTACGTCTGCCGCAAAGAAGCCGACGCCGCCGGCGACCGCGACACCCGCAACGGTCAGTAGCGCGTTTCAGGAACTCGTTTCTTCAGCGCGTTCTTGATAGGAGATACGCCGCCGCCGCGCCCAGCGTGCCGGCGAGCACGACGGTACCGATGGACTGCGCCGGCGCGAACGGCAGCGCTCCGGCGATCGCGCCGCCCAGGCCGCCGCCGATCATCTGCGACGCTCCCAGCAGTCCGGAGGTGAGGCCGGCGTCGGGACCCGCGTCGGCGAGGGCCGCGGCGTAGGCGTTGGGCATCGCGATTCCGGACGAGAACGCGACGAAGGCGAAGGTCGCGACGAACCCGGCCGGTGATGGCGCGAACGTGTCGAGCGCGAAGGTCGCGATCCCGGCCAGCACCGCCAGCCCGACGCCGGCGCGGAACAGCCGCTCCGGGCCGACCCGCTTCGCCAGGCGGGCGCCGCCGAACGAGCCGGTCAGCAGCGCGCAGGCGTTGAGCGCGAAGGCGACCGCGTACAGGCCGCTGGGGACGTGCATCTGCGTCACCAGCGCGAACGGCGAGCCGCTGATCAGCGCGAAGTACGCCCCGAACATGCAGGCCACGAACAGCGCGAGCGGGATCGTGCGCGGCAGCCGCAGCACGCGCGCGTGTGCCGCGCCGAGATCGCGCGCCGCGCGCGGCGACGTTTCCGGCAGCAAGAACTGCACCGCCGCGACCAGCGCGAGGCCCGCGACGACGAGCGCGCCGTAGAGCGGGCGCCAGCCCAGCAGCGCGAGCATCGCCGCGCCCAGCAGCGGCGCGATCACCGGCGCGAGCGAGGTCACCCCGCTGACGTAGCCTTGCAGCGTCGCGGCGCGCGCGCGGTCGGGCGAGACGTCCTGCACGATCGCGCGCGCGACCACCGTGCCGGCGCACGCGCCGAAGCCCTGCACGACACGCGCGCCGATCAGCACCGCGGCGTCGCTGGTGAGCGTGCAGACCACTCCGGCCAGGGTGAACAGCGCCAGGCCGCCGAGCAGCACGGGCCGGCGCCCGTAGCGGTCGGACAGCGGGCCCATCACGAGCTGGCCCGCGCCGAAGGCGAAGATGAACACCGAGAGGGTCGCCTGCATCGCGGCCGACGACGCGTGCAGGGCGCTCGCGATCGCGGGCAGGGCGGGCAAGGCGATGTCGGTCGAGAGCGGCGGCAGCGTCGTGAGCGCGCCCAGGAGCACCACGAACGAGGCCGACGTTTGAGAGAGGGTGGTCGCGCGCACGCTCCCCTAACCCGCGCGCCGGCGCTTCGGTGACGGGTTCTCCGCGCCGGTATCGCGTACGAGGCGGTCCATGCCCACGCCGCCGTTTCACCGTGCCGCCGCCTTCGTCGTGCCCCTTCTCCTCGCGCTCGCGCTGCCGGCCTTCGCCGACCAGCCCGCCCGCGAGCCGGCCGAAGCGCCCAGCCCGCAGGCCTCAGCCGGAGCGAGCGCCGCGTCCTCAGCGCGGCCGACCGCTTCGTCGTCGCCCGCGGCGACGGCGTCGCCCAGCCCGGCTCCCGCGCTGCAGTGGCGCAACATCGGGCCGGCCGTGGCGGGCGGGCGGGTCGCGGCGGTGACGGGCAGCGACCGCGATCCGGCGCTGTTCTACGCCGGCGCGGCGGGCGGCGGGGTGTGGAAGTCGACCAACGGCGGCACGGACTGGAGCGCGGTCTTCGACAGCGCCGGCTCGCAGTCGATCGGCGCGATCGCGATTTCGCCCAGCGACGTCAACGACGTGTGGGTCGGCACCGGCGAGCCGTGGGTGCGCAACGACGTCATCCCGGGCGACGGCATCTACCATTCCACCGACGGCGCGAAGACGTGGAAGCGCATGGGTCTGACCGGCACCTCGCAGATCGCGCGCGTGCTGATCGACCCGCGCGACCCGCGCAAGCTGATCGTCGCCGCACTGGGCGACCCGTTTCGCGACAACGACGAGCGCGGCATCTTCGTGAGCCGCGACGGCGGCGCGACGTGGAGCAAGACGCTCTACCGCGGCCCGGGCGTCGGCGCGTCGGACGTCGCGATGGATCCCAAGAATCCCGACGTGCTCTACGCCGGGCTGTGGCGCTTCCACCGTTCGGCGTGGGACCTGCAGAGCGGCGGGGCCGACGACGGGCTCTACAAGTCGACCGACGGCGGCGCGACGTGGGCGCGGCTGACCGGCCACGGCCTGCCGGCCGGCGAGACCGGGCGCGTTGCGGTCGCGATCGCGCCCAGCGACGGCAAGCGCGTCTACGCGCTCATCGAGTCCAAGGAAGGCCTGCTGTGGCGCTCGGACGACGGCGGCGCGAACTGGGTGAAGACCTCGTCGAACACGCTGATCGACGAGCGGCCGTTCTACTACTCGCGCGTGGTGGTCGACCCGCACGACGAGAACCACCTGTTCTCCGTCTCGGTGCTGCTGGCCGAGAGCACCAACGGCGGCAAGACCTGGCACGTCAGCGGCAAGCGGCTCCACGGCGACCACCACGACCTGTGGATCGCGGCCGGCGGGCGCACGATCCTCGAGGCCAACGACGGCGGCGCGGCGGTCTCGCGCGACGGCGGCGGCACGTGGGAGTGGCGCAACGTGATCCCGATCGAGCAGTTCTACCACGTCGCCTACGACACGCGCGCGCCGTACCGCGTGTGCGGCGGCTTGCAGGACAACGGCGCGTGGTGCGGGCCGGCGCGGACCGGCGACGACCGCGGCATCCTCGCGCACGACTGGACCCGCATCGGCGGCGGCGACGGCACCTTCGTCGTGCCCGACCCGCGCGACCCGCGCACCGTGTTCGCGGCCGCGGGCGGCGGCGACAACGCCGGTTCGCTGGCGCGCTGGAACGCGCGCGACCGCAGCTCGGTGGACGTCTCGCCGTACTTGCGCGACCAGAACGTCGTCGCCCCGACCCGCTTGCGCTATCGCTTCAACTGGGAGACGCCGGTCGCGTTCGCGCCGCTGCAGCCCGGCGTGCTGTACGTCGGCGGTAACGTGCTGTTCCGCTCCACCGACCGCGGCATGCACTACAGCCCGATCAGCCCCGACCTCACCCGCAACCTGAAAGCGCGCCAAGGACTGCCGGGCGGGCTGACGCTCGACGTCACCGGCGCCGAGACGTTCGACACGATCCTCGCCGTCGCGCCGTCGCCGCGCGCGCGCAACCTGATCTGGGTCGGCACCGACGACGGTCTGGTGCGGCTCACCCGCGACGAAGGCAAGCACTGGGCCGACGTCACGCCGCCCGGGCTCGACGCGGACGCGCGCGTGCCGAACATCGCGGCCTCGGCGAGCGCCGCCGGGCGCGCGTACGCCGCGGTCGACCGGCACTTCGTGGGCGACCGCGCGCCGTACGTCTACGCCACCGACGACTACGGCCGCACCTGGCGGCCGATCGTGAACGGTCTGCCGCAGGCCGAGGTGCACGTCGTGCGCGAGGACCCGCGCAACCCCGACGTGCTCTACGCCGGCACCGGCAAGGGCGTCTGGTGGAGCCGCGACCGGGGCGCGTCGTGGAGCGCGTTCCCCGCGCCGCTGCCGGCGGTCGAGGTGCGCGACCTGGCCGTCCATCCCGGCGGCGACCTGATCGCCGCGACCCACGGGCGCGGGCTGTACGTCTTCGACGACCTCACCGCGCTGCAAACCGGCGGGCCCGCGGCGGACGTGACGTTCTTCGCCCCGCGCGAGGCGCTGCCGCTGAGCCGCACCACGCCGACGGTGAACGCGCGCGGCGCGGGCACCGACGCGCCGGCCGCGACCTTCACCTTCTGGCAGAGCCGCCCGGCGGCGGCCGAACCGGCCTTCGAGATCGTCGACCGGGCCGGGCACGTGGTGCGCCGGATCGGCGGCACCCACGACGAGGCCGGCGAGGACGTGCCCAACGTGACCAACCTGGCCGGCTACAACCGGGTGACCTGGGCGCTCGACCGCGAGCCGCCGACGCCCTGGCGGCGCATCGCGCCCTGGGACCGCGGCCCCGACTCCGGCCCGCCGGTGCCCAGCGGCACCTACACCGTGCGGCTGATCCGGGACGGGCGCCGCTACGAGCGCACGATCCGCGTGCGGCCCGACCGCCGGGTCGCCTCGGCCGCGGACGAACGCGCGGGCGATGCCTTCGCGGTTGCGCTGTACGGCGAGCTGTCGCAGCTCGACGAGGCCCTCAACGCGCTCGACAACATCCGCCTTCAGCTGCCCGCGCGCATCGCGGCGAGCAAGGACGCGGCGCTGACCGAACGCGCCCGCGCCGTGCTGGCCCAGGCCCAGCGGGTCGAGAACGCGATCAGCTCGCAGCCGGTCAACGACCAGGACGACGACTTCCTCGAAGACCTCCTGCGCGAGCGCGTCCTGACGTTCGCCGGCAACCTGACCCCGGGCGCGCCGCCGCAAGCGCAGCTCGCGGAAGGCGCGGCGCTGCGGCGCGAAGGCGACGCCGCGCTGGCCGCCTACCGCAGCTTCCTGGCCGACCAGGTGCGGCCGCTCGATGCCGCCCTGCGCGCGGCCGGGCTCGCCCCGCTCGATCTGGGCGCGCTCCCGGCCAAGACGAAACCCGATCCGGACGCCGACGAGCACGCGCGCCGCGGGGACTGATAGTCCGGCGGGACTAAGGCGGCGATTGGGTCCATGCCGACGTGATGGTAGACATGCTTCACGTTCTCATCCTGATCGCCGCGCTGACCGGCACCGCGCTCGCGCCGCGGCCAACCCCGGCGGCGGCGCGGCTGACCCCGGCGACCCCGCGTCCCAGCGCGGCGGCCCCGCTGCCCACCACCAGCCCCAGCGCACCGGGCAGACGGTGGCGCGACGTCAGCCCCGGCGGGCCGATCTGAGCAACGAATCAAGTTCGCACCGGTAGAGAGGACGAGCGGGCCCGCGGCGAACGGGCGCAGCAGGACTGCAAGGGCTCCACGGGGCCGGCATTTCGTCTTGGGGGGTGTGTCTCGGAATCACTGCAGCACGCTCGGATACCAGGCCGCGCAACGTTCAGCGACGCGATGCGGGCCTGGTTCGCCGGCGACTACGAACACTGTCTGGCGCTGTGCGCCCTGGTCGAACGGCGGCTGGCCCCGCTGGCCGTCGACGTGTGCCTGCTGCGCGCGCGCGTGCTGCTCCGGCTGGGCCGGGCCGGCGACGCCTTGCGCGCGGTCGAGCGCGCGCTCGGACCGGTCGGCCTGCTCGATGCGTCGCTGACGGCGCGCATGCTGCAGGGCACCGCGCTGATCCGGCTCGGCAAGATCGACGACGGCCTCGTGATCCTCGACGCGGCCCAGGCCGACGCGGCGGCCGGCGGCGCGCACCCCACGATCCGCTCGGAGATCGCGCTCAACCGCGGCCTGGCGTACTACGGCCTGCGCGACCTGGACGCGGCCCAGGCCGCGCTGCGCGACGTCGCCGGCGACGCCGACATCATCCGCGCCACCGCGCTGAGCTACGAGGGCTGGATCGCCGCCGCGCGCGGCGAGTACCCGGCCGCGATCGAGCGCTTCGTCAGCTCGCTGCGCCACCTCGACACCTGCCGCCGCTACGACCGCGGGCTGGAGGCGAACTGCCTGCAAACGCTCAGCGCGTTCGCCGTCGAGCGGCTCGACCGCGCGCTGTGGCAGTTCGTCGCGGCGCGCGCGGAGCGCATGAAGTGGGGCGGCGCCGGGCTGGCCGAGGCGCACTTCTGGATCACCATGGCGTCGGGCTACATGGAGGAGCTCGAAGGGCGCGGCCCCGCCGCGGTGCGGGCCGGGCGGCTGGCCGAGGAGCTCGCGCCGTCCGAGGCCTACCGGGTGCAGGCCCGCTTGCGGCGGGCCGCGTTCTGCCGGCTGCTGGGCGAGCACGCGACCCAGTACGACCACGTCACCAGCGCGCGCGACCTGTTCGCGCGGCTGCAGCCCGACGCGCTGACCGGCGACGAGCGCAACGTGGCGCTGAGCCTGGCCGAGGAGCTGGCCCACGTCGGCGCGGTGGCCGAAGCGCGCAAAGCGCTCGCGACGTACCGCACGCACCCCGTCTCGGCGATGCTCTCGTCCAAGAACGACCGCCGCATGCAGGCCTACGAACGGCTCGTCGAAGCGCACATCGCCGAGGCGGCCGGCGACCGGGTCGAGGCGCACCACGCCTACCGCGACGCGTTCCAGGTCTTCCGCTCCACCGGCTACCGGCGCCGGGCGCTGGTCGCCGCGCTACGGCTGGCCGAGATCGCCGAGCAGCCGTACCTCTACGACTACGTCGCCACCGAGCTGACCGACTTCTCGCCCGCGTCCTGGCTGCGGCGCAGCGCCGAGCGCGCTCAGGGCGCGGGAACGACCTCGGTCCCGATTCCGGCCAGGGCCGCCTCGATCGCGCCGTAGCCCGCCCCGGCGATCACCGCCCGCTTCGCGCCCGCCCGCACCGCGCCGATCGCGGCCCGCATCTTGGGGATCATCCCCTCGGTCAGGGTGCCGTCGGCCAGCAGCTCCTCGGCCTCGCTCACGCTCAGCCGCGGGATCACGGAGCTGGGGTCGTTCAGGTCGCGCCGGACGCCCGCCACGTTGGTGATGACCACGTAGGCGTCGGCGCGCAGCGCGCCGGCGATCGCCCCGGCGGCGGTGTCGGCGTTGACGTTGAGCGCGCCGCCGCTCGCCACGTCGATCGCGAGCGGGGCGACGACCGCCACGAAGCCGGCCTCGAGCAGCGCCCGCGGCAGGGACGGGTCGACCCCCTCGACCTGCCCGACGTAGCCCAGGTCGACCCCGTTCACGGCGCCGATCCGGCGCGCGCCCAGCAGCCGGCCGTCCTCGCCCGAGATGCCCGCCGCGCGCACCCCGCGCGCCGCCAGCGCCCGGACCAGCGCCTTGTTGACCGTGCCGCACAGCACGTACTCGACCACGTCGCGGGTATCGGCCCCGGTCACCCGCAGGCCGCCCACCCGGACCTCGTCGATCCGCTTGGCGTCGAGCTCGGCGTCGATCTGCGGCCCGCCGCCGTGGACCAGGACCACCCGCTCGCCGCGCTCGGCCAGCGCCGCCAGCTCGTCGAGGACCGGATCGGCGCCGTCGTCGGCCGCCATCGCGTTCCCGCCGTACTTGAGGACGATCAGCATGGCATGCAGGCTTCGCCCCGGCTGCTTCGCGACCCGCACGGCGAGTCGCCGAGCCACTGCCGGGGCCGGCTTTTGACGGCCTTTTGACGGCTGCCCGCTATGGTGAGCCCATGATGACTTGGCTCTCGCGCGCTTCGCAGCGCCGCACCACCGCCGCTCTCGCCGTGCTGGCGCTCGTGACCGCCACCGGCGGCTTCGCCGCCGCCGCGGACACCATGAAAGACGCAAAGGTCGCGACGTACACGAAATTCGGGTCCGCGAACCAGTTCAATCTGCGGCTCGACAAGGTCGAGCGCGTCGAGCACATCGACGCCCGCCCGATCGCTAGCGATCAGAACCTCAAAGACCCGACGAACGGCTATCTGATCTTGTCCTTCTCCATGCAGAACACCGGCGATGCCAGCAACATCCCGAACATCTCCGTCACGTCGGTCTTCGACGACGAGAGCGAGATGGTGGGCCACGCGTCGGGCCCGTTCGTCGGCAGCGGACGCGCGTACTCCTCGGGCCACGCGGAGAAGAAGCAGACGATCCACGAGCGCATCGTGCAGATGAACATCCCGGCCGACCGCAAGATCACCAAGATCATCCTCGACCCCAACGACGGCGGCGCGAAACTCCGCTACACGATCAAAGACGCAGATCTGCCGCGGCTGCCCGAGATCCCGCTCCCAGCGGCGCCGTAGCGCACCGATGCAGCCCTCAGCGAGCCGGCCCGCTACATCGCCGAGTCCGGAAAGACTTCGACGGAGAGTTCCATATGCAAGTCTGCTATCGCGCGGAGCACTGCCGGCTTGACTGTTCCGCCGCTACGTGCACTCGCGTACGCAGAAAGGCTTAGGATGCTGGGCCAGCCCGACATCGCCGCGACCCTGACCTCGCCCGCACGTACATCGAGCGGTTCACCGTGTCGCTCACGAAAGTGGACGGCACGACCGTAACCATCTCCAACCCGTAGCCGCATCGCCGCACCGTCACGGGCTGGCGGCGGGCCGGGGCTGGATGAGGTCCTGGAACGAGCGCGCTTCGGCGTACCCGGCTGGGATCTCGAAGCGCGCGGGCGCGGGCGCGGTGCGGGTGAGCTGGTCGACCGCATAGACGAGCTTGACGCCGAACCGCGCGCTGCCGGGATCGAGCGAGACGTCGAGCACCATCGGGAAGAAGGCGAACTCGTCGGCGAGCTGGGTGGTCGCGGTGACGTGCGCCGCCGTGGCGTCACCGCGCCGGCGCACCTGGAGGTCGAAGTCCAGCCCGGTCGTCGGCAGCCCGGCCGTCGTGCCGTGCCCGGCCAGCCGCAGCGACAGCGCCAGCACGTCGAGCCCGGCTAGCGGCGAGCCGGTGCGCCGGCTCGCGCCGGGGGAGGGGCTAGGCCGCGGCACGACGCCGGTCGGGACGCGCGGCAGCGGCTGGACGCGATAGCGCTTGGAGACGTCGTTCCAAACGGCGAGCGTGTTCGCATCCCGGTCGATCACCGCCGTCAGGCTGAGCGGCGGCAGCGGGAGCGCGTCGCTGCGCACCGAGAGCAGGTCGATCCGAGTGCGGTTCCCGCGCTGCGCCAGCCCGAGCTGGGCGCTCCCGGCGAACGCGTTCCCCTGCACGGTGACGGTGACGTCGGCGTGCCCGCGCGCGCTGAAGGCGACCGGCGAGGGGGCGGGCGACGGAGACGGGGAGGGAGCCTGGGCGCGGGCGGGCCCGGCGAGGAGTCCCTGCAGCCAGCGCGCCGACGAACAAGGAGGTGCGGAGGTTTCGCATCGGGCCTCGTTAGTGCGGACCGGCCGTTCGCCCTAGCGGGCGGCACATACATCCCCGGCCGGTGCTGACCCTTCGGGCGACCTTTCGGTGACATCGGCGAAGCCGCGACGCTCCGTTTATAAGCAGACGCCCTTCTTTTGCGCAAAGTCTCAACCTTCGCGCTCTTGGCTTTGCCGATAAAGGGCCGCCTGCCCAGAAAAGGCGGCGTCTGCCCATAAATGGCGGATGTTGTAGGTGCCATTCGGTTGGCCGGCAATGGATCACACCGGACATTGAACTCGGACGACTTCGGCCGTCGCGGCGGTCGGCGGCCGTATTCCGGCAAGGTGGGTGAGCTTAGAAGGCTAACCAGAGAAGCTACCCAAGCAGCAGCCCCTGCCCTCGCCTCTGACTTAATCGGGCATCTGTGCTGCGACATAAGTCATTTACGCTCAGGGCAAATGGGCTTTTTACTGGAAAATCCCCATCTCATACAGGGATAATGGCCTTATCCCTGTATGACCGGGTAATGGACGTTGAGTTATTCTCCACTCGCCGAACGGGAGAACTCGTCCCTATTATCGAGGGTGGCTTCGGCTTTATACCCCGACACCTTCCCGTGGGCCCTAGCGTGGTTACGAATGACGTACTTATGGCACTCGGCGACGCCCTTACGGAAGTGGGCCGCCTTGACGGACTAAGTGCCGTGTTGCCGCAGCCCGAGATTCTTATTGCACCATTTCTTAAGAAAGAGGCTGAACTCTCGAGCCGTATCGAGGGAACACAAACCACCTTTGCGGAGTATGTCCTATTCGAGGCAGCAGAGGAGGGGCATCCCGGGTCTGATATGCGTGAAGTATCAAACTACGTCACAGCGCTGCGCTATGCGTTGGAGCGCGCCCGAGAGATTCCGATAGGTAAAACATTAATCTGCGAAACCCAACGCATTCTCCTAACGGGTACCGCCGAAGAACATCGTAGCGGAGCGTTCCGCGATCAGCAAGTGTTTATTGGACCCCGAGGGCTTCCGCTGAGCGAAGCTCGCTATGTCCCCCCGCCTGTTTATCATCTTGAGCCGCTATTTGAAAATCTAGAACAGTACATGGCGAATGGCGAAAACCTGCCTTTGTTGATACGGCTTGCAATTATTCACTATCAGTTTGAGGCGATTCACCCGTTTTACGACGGCAATGGGCGACTGGGCCGCTTGTTGATACCGCTGCTAATGGTGAATCAGTCTCTACTCAAGTCTCCGATGCTGTACCTATCAGCATTTTTTGAGCGTCGGCGAGTGCAGTATACCGACCTTATGTTCGCTGTGAGCGCTGATGGCCGTTGGGCCGAATGGATTACGTTCTTTCTTCGAGGTGTCGCAACGCAATCCCGAGACGCTCTGGCTAGAGTACGCGAATTGAGTGCGTTACGTTCACGATATTACGCCCAAGCCTCTAAAGCACGATCGGCTGGTGCGCTTCACCGCTTGATCGATTATCTTTTTTCAAGCCCCATAATTTCAATAAGTCAGGCACAGCGGATTTTAAAACAATCTCCTCAAACGTCTGCGACGAACGTGCAAAAACTTGTCCAATACGGCATCATTCGGCCATATGCATTACTAAATAGAACTCAGTATTACGTTGCGACCGATATCATGACTGTTGTTGACAGGATCGGGACCGATACGCTAAACGTCCAGCCTTCGCCAGCGGCGGCGAAGGCCACAACCTAGAGTTAGTCACCTTCGCCGAAGGCCAAGTAGCGCGGATCGACGCCTAGCACGGCGGCGATCCGCACTCCGACTGCGAGGCGAGCGTCGCTCGTCCGTCCGCTTTCAAGCTGGCGGATCGCAGCCTGCGTCAAGCCGACCCGCCGCCCGAGCACGGTCTTCCGCATCCCGCGCGCCTCGCGCAGGCGACGAAGGCGCTCGCCGAACGTCTCGGTCGTCGTCATGGTCACTCCCTACTCGCCTTCGTCGAACGGGCCGTAGCCGAACGAGCGGTGCTCGCGCGCCGCACGCGGATCGGTGAACGCCTCGGACCACGCGGCGGCGTCGTGCGGCCAAAAGCCCTCGGCGGCCCACGCGCGGGCCGTGCACGGCGCGAAGCGGCCCGGCGCGGCGGCGAGCCATGCCAGGGCGTCGGCCTCGCTGAAGCCCTTGTCGGCCCAGGCCGCCACGGTGTCGCTGTCCACGCCCGTGCGGGGCTCTACATCACCAGCTTTCACGCTTTCGAGCTTTCTCGAAAGGCGGAGCCGATTCCAGACCCACGAAAAGGAGCACGTAGCGGCGCTCCTGCACGACCTCTGCACCGCGATCGGCAACCCGGTGCAGGGTCGCGGTCGTGCCCGTCTGCCGCTCTCGGACACCATATTCTGCGCGGTCATGAAGGTCTATGGCAGAACGTCGGGCAGACGCGCGATGACCGACCTACGGGACTTCGCCGCCAAAGCCTATATCGACCGCGCGCCCCACTACAACAGCATTTTTAATGCGCTGGAGGACACCGCCCTCACCTCGCTCTTGGTTCCTTGTCGAGGAGAACGGCCGCTTCGCTTGCTCCGTCGAGACGGACTTCGCCGCCGATTCCTCCGGCTTCACCACGTCACAGTATCGCCGCTGGTTTAGCGAGAAATACGGACGCGAGAAAACGGCTGCAATCTGGCTCAAAGCACACATCATGGTCGGAACGAAAACAAACGTCGTAACCAGCATCGGCGTGACCCATTCCTACGAACACGACGGCCAGCGCTTCCGCCCGCTCCTGGCGACGACGGCCAAGCGGTTCAACGTCAAGCGCGTGTCGGCCGACAAAGCGTATAGCTCGGGCCGCATCCTGGAGCAGATCGAACAGGTGGGTGCGTTTCCGCTAATCCCGTTCAAGAGTAACGCGACGGGCACGTCGCCGTACAAGGGACGCGGAGCGGACGTGTGGCGCCGGATGTTCCACTTCTACAGCTATCATCGCCAGGAGTTCCTCGCGCACTACCACCAGCGGTCGAACGTCGAGACGACCTTCTCCATGATTAAGGCGAAGTTCGGGACGCGCATCCGCTCCAAGGCGCCGGTCGCCCAGGTGAACGAGATTCTTTGCAAGGTCCTGTGCCATAATCTCTGCTGCCTCGTACAATCTATCTATAAGCTTGGGATTGAGCCGGAGTTTTGGAAAGCGTCGTAACGCCATACGAACATTAACGGTTGAGGCCGCTCGAAAACCACTTTAGATGGTCTGCGGTCCCTACAATCCCGATCCCGACAAGCGTGCAACGCGCAAGCGTACAATTCCGAAGTGCAATCAAGCTAACCACGCGCCGTCCCGGCACGATTTCGACTAGCAGCTCATCTAATGGACCGCCGAGTTTACACTGTGTAACTTTATTGTCCCACCATGGCGCGATCATAGCGGGGCCGTAAATATAACACTCCTCGAAGTATTTGTCAGTGACTGAATATGTGTCACTAAAAACTAAGTCTGCCAGTCGTCATACCTTACGATACCAATTTTGGGTATGGCAAAGCAACGCCACCCCACTGGTTGCATAATTATACGGCTTGATGTATAAATATGCAGTCATGGTCACCCTCCCGGCGGCGGCGCGCTTGCGCGGCCGGAACGTTCTCACCGTCACCGATCTTGGGGCCGACGAGCTGGCGAGCTTGCTCGCTCTGGCCCAGAACCTCAAGGCTCGCGGGCGCGAGCAGATGTCGCTGCTGCGTGGCAAGACGCTGGCCATGCTGTTCGAGAAGCCCTCGCTGCGCACGCGCGTCTCGTTCGAGGTCGCGATGACCCAGCTCGGCGGGCACGCCATCGCCGGGACCGGGGGCGACTTCGGGATCGGGACCCGCGAGACGCCCGAGGACGCGGCGCGGGTGCTCTCGCGCTACGCCGACGCGATCGTCTACCGGACCCACGCCCACGAGCCCCTCGCGCGCTTCGCCGGCGCGGCCACCGTGCCGACCGTGAACGCGCTGTCCGAGGCGGCCCACCCTTGCCAAGCCTTCGCCGACCTACTCACCATCCGCGAGCGGTTTGGGACGCTGCAGGGCCTGCGCATCGCCTACGTCGGCGACGCGCGCAACAATGTCGCGGTCTCGCTGGCCGAGGCCGCCGCGCTGAGCGGGATGTCGGTCACCTTCGCCGCCCCGCCATCGCACCGCCCGGGCGACCCGTTCCTGGCCCGGCTGGTCAAGCTGGGTGCTCCGCACGGCGTGACCGCGCGCGCCTTCACCTCGCCGATCCGGGCCGTGCGCGACGTCGACGTGGTCTACACCGACGTCTGGACCTCGATGGGCCAGGAGCAGTTCAGCGAGCGCAACATGGCCGCGCTGCGGCCGTACCGGGTCGACGCCGAGCTGATGCGCGCGGCCGCGCCGCACGCGCTGTTCATGCACTGCCTGCCGGCGCACCGCGGCGAAGAGGTCACCGGCGAGGTGGTCGACGGGCCGCAGAGCGTCGTGTTCGACCAGGCCGAAAACCGCTTGCACGCGCAGAAAGCGCTGCTCCTCGCCCTCCTCACCGACCTCCGCGGCCTCACGGAATGAACGCATGACGACGACCGACGCCCAGCAACCCAAGACCAAGCGCCAGCGCGCCATCCTGGCGCTGATCGCCGCCCGCCCGGTGCGCTCGCAGGACGAGCTCGCCGCGCTGCTCGAGGAGCAGGGCTACGACGTCACGCAGGCCACCGTGTCGCGCGACGTCAAGGAATTGGGGCTGCTCAAGGTCCCGCTCAAGGGCGGGAGCGGCGGAACCTTCAAGTACGTCGAGCCGACCGTCGGCCCGTCGTTCACCTCGCGCCTGCACCGGATGGTGTCCGAGCTGGTCGTGGGGGTGAAGGCCAGCGTCAACATCATCGTCCTGCAGACGCACCCGGGCAGCGCGATGATGCTGGCCTCCGCGATCGACGTGGGCGAATGGCCCGAGGTGATCGGCACGATCGGCGGCGACGACACGGTGCTCGTCATCGTCGGCAACCCGCAAGACACCCCCCGAATCATGCAACGCTTCGAAGACATGCGTGGAGAGTAACGGTCCCGTGAAAATCGTATTGGCGTATTCCGGCGGTCTCGACACGTCGGTGCTGCTCAAGCAGTTCGTCGAGCAAGGGCACCAGGTCGTCGCGATGACGGCCAACCTGGGCGAGTCCGACATGGTGGCCGGCGACGGCTCGCAGGACGCGCTCGAAGCGGCGCGCCGCAAGGCGCTGATGCTGGGCGCCGTCGAGGCGGTGCTGATCGACGCGCGCGAGCGCTTCGTCGAGGAGTACGCGTTCAAGGCGCTGGCCGCGAACGCGCTCTACCAGGGCGTCTACCCGCTCTCCGCCGCGCTCTCGCGCCCGCTCATCGCCGACCTGCTGGTCGAGACCGCGGCCGAGCACGGCGCCGACGCGGTCGCTCACGGCTGCACCGGCAAGGGCAACGACCAGGTGCGGATCGAGGTCGGCGTGCGCGCCAAGGCCCCGCATTTGAAGACCCTGGCGCCGCTGCGCGACAAGCCGCTCTCGCGCCCCGACGCGATTGCCTACGCGCAGGCGCACGGCGTGCCGATCGCCCACACCGCGGCCAAGCCGTACTCGGTCGACGCCAACCTGTGGGGCCGCTCGATCGAGGCCGGCGTGCTCGAGAACCCCTGGAACGCGCCGCCCGACGACGCCTACGCCTGGACGGTCGACCCGTCCGGCGCGCCGGCGAGCGGCAGCGAGGTGGTGATCGCGTTCCAGCACGGCATCCCGTCGATCGGCGGCGCGCAGGGCGCCGAGATGGTGTTCGAGCTCAACAAGACCGCCGGTTCCAACGGCGTCGGCCGGATCGACATCATCGAGGACCGCGTGGTCGGGCTGAAGTCGCGCGAAGTGTACGAGTGCCCGGCCAGCGTGACGCTGATCGAGGCCCACAAGGCGCTCGAGCGGCTGGTGCTGACCCGCGAGGAGCTGCGCGTCAAGGCGGCACTCGACCAGAAGTACTCCGAGCTGATCTACGACGCGCAGTGGTCGTCGCCGCTGCGCGACGCGCTCGACGCGTTCAACGCCAAGCTGGCCGAGCGGATGACCGGCGAGGTGCGCCTGCGGCTGGTGCGCGGCCGCGCGGTCGTGACCGGCTCGCGCTCGCCCTTCGCGCTCTACGACGAGTCGCTGGCGACCTACGGCGCGGGCGACCGCTTTCGCCACGACGCCGCGGGCGGCTTCATCGAGATCCACGGCCTGCCGGTCGCGGCCGGCGCGGCGAAGGCGAACGAAGCCGCGCAGCGCGCGACGCCCCAGCCGGCGTAGCGCTTGGCGCACGACGGCGACCGCGCGGAGGGCACTCGCTCCGAGGGCGGCGGGCTGCAGTGGGGCGGGCGCTTCGCGTCCGCGCCCGACGCGGCGCTGCTCGCCTTCGGCTCCTCGCTGCACGACGATCTCGTGCTGGCCGAGTTCGACGTGCGCTGCTCGCGCGCGCACGTCGCCGCACTCGAATCGGGCGGCGTGCTGGGGGCCGACGACGCGCGCGCGCTACGCGTGGCGCTGGACCGGGTTGCCGAAGAGATCGCGGACGGTACGTTCCAGGCTTGGGCGGTGAGCGGCACGTTCGAGGACGTGCACGGGGCGATCGACGCGCGCGTGCGCGAGCACGCCGGGGTGGCCGGCGAACGGCTGCACGCCGGGCGCTCGCGCAACGACCAGGTCGCGACGACGCTGCTGCTCTACGCGCGCGACCGGGCCGTGCGCGGCGCGCAGATTGCGCTGGAGATCGCGGGCGAGTGCGAGGACCGCGCGGACGGCGCGCTCGAACGGCGCGCGCTGCTCGCCGCGACGACGCACTGGCAGCCCGCCCAGCCGGTGCTGCTCGCGTTCTGGCTGGACGCCTGCGCGCAGGGCTTCGTGCGCGCGGCGGAGCGCTTCGCCCGCGTCGCGGCCGACGCGGCGCGCTTCTGCCCGCTCGGCAGCGCCGCTCTGGCCGGTTCGTCGCTTCCGCTCGACCGCGAGGCCGCGGCGCGCGAGCTGGGTTTCGCGCAGCCGTCGCGCAACGCGCTCGACACGGTCGGCGACCGTGACGTGGCGCTCGACCTGCTGCACGCCGCCGTGCGCGCCGCGGTGACGGCCTCGCGCCCCAGCGAGGAGCTGGTGATCTGGGCCACGCCCGCGTTCGGCTACGTGAAGCTCGACGACGCTGCTTCGACCGGCTCCAGCCTGATGCCGCAGAAGCGCAACCCCGACCCGTTCGAACTGGTGCGCGCGGCGGGCGCGCGCGCGATCGGAATCTATGCCGGCGCACTCGCGACGACCAACGGCATCGCGCTGTCGTACCACCGCGACCTGCAAGAGACGAAAGCCCAAGTCGTGACCGGCACGGAGGCGGCGCTGGCCGCGCTCGACGCCTTCCGGCGCGCGTTCGCGCACGTCCACTTCCGCGAAGACGTCACCAGCGCGCATGCCGCGGACGGCTACACGGTCGCGACCGATCTCGCCGACGCGGTGATCCTGGCGGGCCATACTGCGCGCGACGCGCACCGCGCGGTCGGGAGCGCCGTGCTGGCCGCCGAGCTCGAACAGCGCCCGCTCACCACGGACGATGCGACGGCGCTCGGCGTGCCCGCGGCACCGGTGGACGCGGGAGGGTCAGTCGAAGGCAAGCGCACCGCGGGCTCGACCCATCCCGAGGCGGTCGCGGCGTCGATCGCGGCGACGCGCGAGGTCATGGCGGCGCTGGCGGCGGCGCTTTCCTAAGGGTGGGAGAAGCGCGAGCCCTCGTCTAACCGCTCGGGGCCTGGAGGGTCCCCTTCGAGATGTCGTCTGAGTTGCGCGGTCCTTCATTTCCCGCTCGCGGTCGGCGCGCGTCTGACGACCTCGCGCAATGGCGCCGCACGCCGGCGTTTCGGGTCGACAAAGCCGCCAGCTCGGTCGTCATGTTCGGCTTGGACTACGGCCTTCTGGGCCTGCTCCTGGGCGCCGGTCTTTGGCTGTCGAACCCTTGGCTCAAGCTGCTCGCCGGGCTTCTCTCGGCCCTGGTCATCGGGCAGCTGTTCGTGATCGGTCACGACGCGTGTCACGGCAGCCTCAGCAAGAGCCGGCGCTTGAACCGGGTCATCGGGACGCTGGCATTTCTGCCGACGCTGACGCCGTTCAGCACCTGGGCGCTCGGCCACAACCAGCTCCACCATGCCTACACGAACCTCAGGTCCCACGACTACGTGTGGGCCCCGTTTTCAAAGGCCGAGTACGACGCGCTCCCGCCGTGGCGCCGCGCGCTGGAGCGGCTCTACCGCACTCCGGCCGGGCACGGACCGCACTACTTCATCGAGATCTGGTCCAAGCATCTCTTCTTCCCGCGCCCTCCGCACGTCGAGCGTGCGGCAGCGAGCTACGCCTGGGACTCCGCGCTCGTCGCCGCGTGGGCTTGCGGTGTCGCGGCCGTCATGGCCGCCGGCGCATACGCAACGGGGCAGAACGCCGCGCTCGTCATTTTCTGCTCCCTGGTCGTGCCGTACGCCGTCTGGCTCGCCATCATCGGTTTTCTCATCTTCCAGCACCACACGAGCCCCACGATTCGCTGGTATGACGACGAGGCGGAATGGAGCAGCCGCCAGTCTCAAGTCGACTCGGTGCAGCACGTCATCTTCCCCGGTTTGCTCAACGTCCTCTTTCAGAACATCATGGAGCACCACGCGCACCACCTCGACCCCTTGATCTCGCTGCACCATCTGGGCCCGGCCCAGGCGGCTTTGAAAGCATCGCTGGGCCCCCGCGTCCAGGTCATGCGCTGGACGCCCCGGACGTTCGCGGAGACGACGCGCGTCTGCAAACTGTACGACTACGAGACGCACCGGTGGCGCGGCTTCGACGGCACCTACACGACCGAGCCGATATAGCGAACCCGCGCACGCTCGGCCTCAGCCGGCGTAGGCGGCGTCCTCGGCTTGGATGCGGTGGCGCAGCATCACCAAGTTCAACCCGCCGAACAGCAGCGCGTGCCACACCAGCCCCAGCGCGAGCGACACGCAGGGCAGCTCGAGGGCGACGACCGCGTAGTTCGGGTGGCGGACGAAGCGGAACGGGCCCGACACGATCGGCGCGACCCCGGGCAGCAGCAGGATGCGCGTCGTCCAGCGCTCGCCCAGCGTCGCCAGCACCCATACCCGCGCGACCTGCAGCAGCGCGTACGCGATGACGAACGCGAGCGACGCGTCGCGGGCCCAGCCGAACCACCACAGCGAGAGCAGCCAGCCGGCGTGTAGGGCGACCATCAGCGGGTAATGGCCCGCCCCGTGCTCGACCGCGCCGCGCGCGACGAGCCGCGCGGTATTGCGCCGCGCGAGCACGAGCTCGACCAAACGCTGCAGCGTCACGAAGGCGAGCAGCGCGCTGCCGCTATGCACGCAGGTCCACCGCGAGCGACGTGTCCGCCGCGAGCGAGACGAAGCTGCCGGTGAACCCTGGGCCCAGCGCCGCCAGCAGGCTGCGCGGCGGCAGGCCGGCCGCGAGCGCGCGCTCCAGCACGAACAGCACCGTCGGCGACGACATGTTGCCGAAGTCGCGAATCACCGCGCGCTCGTGGTCGAGCGTGCCGAGCGGCTGGTGCAGCGCGGTTTCGATCGCTTCGAGCACGCGCGTTCCGCCCGGATGGCACACGACGCGGTCGACGTCAGCGCGCGCGAGCCCCAAGCGCTCCAGCGCCGCGCCGAACGCGGCGGCGTACTCGCGGGCGATGAACGACGGCAGCGAGCGCGAGAGCGTCACGCCCAGGCCGACCTCGTCGACGCTCCAGCCCATGATGTCCAGCGTGTCCGGCCACAGGTGCTCGGTCGCGCCGTCGATGCGCACGCCCGGGTCGTTCGCGGCCGAGCCGTCACCGCGGACGAGCCCGCCGTCGCCCGAGACGATCGCCGCCGCGGCGCCGTCGCCGAACAGCGAGGTCGCGATGACGTCGGCTTTCGTGGCGCGGTCGAGCCGAAACGCCAGCGTGCAGAGCTCGACCGCCACGAGCAGCACCGTCAGGCCGCCGCGCGCCAAGCGGGCGGCGAGCGCGAGACCGGCGACGCCGCCCGCGCAGCCCAGGCCGAACACCGGCACGCGGATCGTGTCGGCCCGAAAGCCGAGTCCCGGCAGCAGGCGCGCTTCGATGCTCGGCGTCGACACGCCGGTCGACGACACGAACACGACCGCGTCGACCTGCTCCGCGCGCAGGCCGGCCCGCTCGAGCGCGGCCGGCACGACGCGGGCGAACAACTCTGAGGTGCCTTCGACGTAGGCCTCGGTTCGGTCGGTCCAGCCGTGCGGCGCTTCGAACCAGTCGAGCGGCCGAACGGAGTAGCGGCGCTCGATCGCGGTCGTGACGAACACGCGCGCGAGCCGCTCGAAGTCGCGCATGCGCGGCCCGAACATGATCCGGGCGCGCTCGGCGGCGACCTGCTGGTCGATGACGTGCGGCGGGACGGCGGTCGCGACGGAGAGCAGCCGAACGGGCGGCGAAGCGGGGAGGGGCAACGGTCGGCTTTCTCGCGCGAAACTGGGCGCGCCGGGAGAGCAACGGACCGCGGCCGGCGTTGGATTACCCAGAATGGCCGGTAGCGGCCGGGCGGATCGGGTAGGCGGCAGCTATGAGGAAGCTGCCGGTCCGCGTCCGGCGCTACGCGCACGTAGCTGGTCAAGAAGTCGACTATGCCATGGCGAACGCTCGCTAGCCAAATGGAACCACGGCGACCATCGTGGTTGCATAATTATACGTGGTGTGCATAATTATGCAGAGAGACCTATGATCACCGCCCACCTCGTCGGCGCCAGCGGCTATGCCGCGGCCGAACTCATCCGCCTCCTCGACCGCCACCCCTCGGTCGCCCTGGGCACCCTGGAAAGCCGCTCGAGCGCCGGCAAGCCGGTCGCCGACGTCTTCCCCTGGCTGCCGCACCTGCACGTCGCGTTCGAGGAGAGCGGGACCGCACTGGCCCGCGTCCGCGAGGACGACGTGGTGTTCGTGGCCGGCGGCCACGACCTGGCGCGCGAGGTCGCGCCGGGCTTCCTCGCCGCGGGCGCGCGGGTGATCGACCTCTCCGACGCCTTTCGGCTGGAGGCGAACGCGGGCCAGGCCGTCTACGGCTTTCCCGAGCGCTACCGCGCGCAGCTCGCCGGGGCGCGGCTGATCGCCAACCCGGGCTGCTACGTCACCGCGGCGCTGCTCGCGCTGGTGCCGCTGGAAGCGCTCGCCGGGCGCATCGCGCAGGTCGTGATCGACGCCAAGAGCGGGATCACCGGCGCGGGCCGCAACCCGAGCGTCGGCTCGCTGTTCGCCGAGGTCGACGGCGACGTGCGCGCGTACGGGCTGACCGGCCACCGCCACGGGGCCGAGATCGTCCAGGAGGCGCGCGCGGCGGGGATCGGCGCGCCGATCGTTTTCTCGCCCCACGTCGTGCCGCTCAAGCGCGGCATCCTGGCCGACGTCTACCTGGTGCCCAAGGCGCCGCTGAGCCGGGCGGAAGTCCTGACCGCCTACGAGCGGTTCTACGCAGCCAACCCGTTCGTGACCGTGTTCCGCGACGTACGCGCGCCGCATCTGCCGGCGCTCGAAGGCACCAACGACGCGCACTTGGCGGTCGCCGAGCGCGACGGCGTCATCCACATCCTGTCCGCGATCGACAACCTGGGCAAAGGCGCCGCGGGTCAAGCGGTCCAGAACATGAACCTCGCGCTGGGTCTCCCGGAGGAACAAGGTTTCGATGCTCGCACCGCCGCTCGCTGACGTCCGCCTGATCGAGGTCCGCGGCGGCCTGGGCGCCGTCCCCGGCGTGCGCCTGGCGGGCGTCCACGCCGGCATCAAGAAGCGCAAGTCGGACCTGGCCCTGATCGCGCTGCCGGGCGAACACGTCTGCGCCGAAGTGATCACCACCAACGAGATCAAGGCCGCGCCGCTGCTCGTCACGACGGCGCACCTCGAGAGCGACGGCGAGGCGATCGCCGCGCTGGTGGTCAACGCCGGCTGCGCCAACGCCTGCACCGGCGAGCGCGGGCTGCGCGACGCGCAGAACACCGCCCGCCACGCCGCGACCCTGCTCGGGCTGCGCCCGGCCCAGATCGTCGTCGCGTCGACCGGCGTGATCGGCGTGACCATGCCGATGGACCGCGTCGCGAAGGGCCTCGACCGCGCCTACAAGCAGCTCGCCGAGGGCCCCGAAGCGTCGTACGAAGCGGCCGAGGCGATCATGACGACCGACCACGTGCCCAAGATGGCGGCCTACGCCTGGCACGAGAACGGCGTGCGGCACGTGATCGGCGGGATCGCCAAAGGCTCGGGCATGATCGCCCCCAACATGGCGACGATGCTGGCCTTCCTGGTGACCGACGCGGCGGTGTCGCGCGCGTCGCTCCAGGACGCCCTGCGCGAAGCGGCCGACGGCACGTTCAACATGATCTCCGTCGACGGCGACATGTCGACCAACGACGCGGTCTACGCCTGCGCCAAGCCGGGCGGCGGCGAGGCGACACGCGGCTTCCGCGCCGCGCTGAGCGCGGTCTGCCGCGATCTCGCGGTCGCGATGGTGAAGGACGGCGAGGGCGCGACCAAAACCCTGACCTTCCGGGTCAGCGGCGCGCGCGACGAGAAGCAGGCGCGCACGATCGCGCGCGCGGTGATCAACTCCTCGCTGGTCAAGACCGCGCTCTACGGCGAAGATCCCAACTGGGGCCGCATCGTCGCCGCCGCCGGCTCGGCCGGAGCCGGCATGGACCCCGAGTCGTGGTCGCTCTACCTGGGCGGGCAGACCTGGGTCGAGCGCGGCGCGATCGAGGCGATGAGCGAAGCCGAGGCCCACCACGTGCTCGAGGACCACTCGATCGAAGCGCGCCTCGACCTGGGCATCGGCGAAGCCGGTGCGACCGCCTGGGGCTGCGATCTCTCCAGCGACTACGTGCGCATCAACGCCCATTACCGGACTTGACTTCGTCAAGTCCTTGGCGGTCCTCGCTGCGCTGCGGTCCGATCAAAGGAGTAGTTGACATGATCCCGGTTGTTTCTCGCGGTGCGAGATTGGTGACTCAGCATCCGCATCTCATGGCGAACTATGGGCGGCTTGCGATCAACATCGTGCGCGGCGAAGGGTGCTGGCTCTACGACGAGTCGGGCAGCGCCTATCTCGACATGGTCGCCGGGATCGCGGTCTGCGCGCTGGGTCACGCGCACCCGCGCATCACCCGTGCGATCGCCGAGCAGGCCGCGACGCTGGTGCACGTCTCCAACCTGGTGCACCACGAGCCGGCCGGCACGCTGGCCGACCGCTTGGGCGAGCTGTCCGGGTTCGACGCGGTCTTCTTCTGCAACAGCGGCGCGGAGGCCAACGAGGCGGCGATCAAGCTCGCCCGCAAGACGGCGTTCCGCAAGGGCCAAACCGAGCGCAACGTGATCCTGGCGGCCAAGGGATCGTTCCACGGGCGCACCTTCGGCGCGCTGGCCGCCACCGACAGCGCGAAGTACCAGGAGGGCTACGCGCCGCTGCCGGGCGGCTTCGCCCACGTGCCGTTCAACGACATCGCCGCGCTCGACGCGGCCATCGACGAGACCACGGCGTGCTTCCTGGTCGAGCCGGTGCAAGGCGAGAGCGGCATCGTGCCGGCCACCAGCGAGTACTTGCAGGCTGCGCGGCGGCTGTGCGACGAGCGCGGCGCGCTGCTGATCTTCGACGAGATCCAGTGCGGCATGGGCCGCCTCGGACGGCTCTTCGCGCACCAGTTCTACGGCGTGACGCCCGACGCGTTCACCCTCGCCAAGTCGCTCGCGAACGGGCTGCCGATCGGCGCGCTCGTCGTGCGCGGCGAGGCCGCCACGAGCTTGCGCCCGGGCGACCACGGCACGACCTTCGGCGGCTCGTGCGTCCCGGCCGCGGCGGCGCTCGAGCACCTCGCGATCCGCGACGTGCTCGACCTCGACGCGCACGTCGCGCACGTCGGCACCTTGCTGCGCGAGGAGCTGCGCGCGATCTCGAGCGAGCTGGACGCGGTGTTCGAGGAGCCGCGCGGCCACGGCCTGATGCTCGGCCTGCCGGTGCGCGAGCCCTACGCCGCGGCCGACTTCGTGCCCCACGGCCTCGACCACGGCATCTTCATCAACGCCGCCGGCAGCAACACGCTGCGCTTCGTTCCCCCGCTCATCATCACACCCGACGAGGTCCGCGACGCCGCCCAGCGCCTGCGCGCGACCATCGCCGCGACGCTGCGCGCCAACCCGGCGCAGGGGTCGCGCTCGTAGCAGAGGTCCGAGCACGAGCGAGGACGCGGAATCCTCGTCCCGGCACGCGAACGAGAAGAGCCGATGGAACCGCGGCCTAACGGCACGACGACGACGCCGCGTGTTGCGGCGGTGATCGCGCACGCCGACGATGCGGCCCTGCTCGAGCGCTGCATCGCGCACCACCTCGAAATCGGGGTCGCGCACCTCTTCGTGTCGCTCAACCGGGCCGACGCGGCGAGCGAGCGCGTCGCCCGCGAGGCGGCGCGCGACCGGCGGGTCCGCGTCGCGCGGGTCGAGGACTACAGCGCCGACCCGTTCCGCTACTTCACCGAAGCGGTCGGCGTGGTGCGCGCCTGGGCCGCACCCGACTGGCTGTTCTTCGCCGATTCCGACGAGTTCTGGGTCCCGGCCTCGGGCCGAATCGATCGCATCGAGCGGCTGCACGACACCGACGTGCTCTCCGTACCGCGCTACAACGCGCCCCCGCTGCGCGCCGCCGCCGGGGTCGATTCGCTGCTGCGCTTCGACCCCTATACGGTGCACCTGGCCGATCCGCCCGGCCTGGGCGGCCCGCAAAGCTTCGAGCGCGATCCGCACGCCAGTTGGGTCATGCTGCGCGACCACCCCAAAGTGATGGTCAGGCCGGAGTTCGTGGCCGAGGTCGGGCGCGGTGCGCACACCATCGTCAGCAACGACCCGCACTGGCGCGGCGCCCAAGCGGCCGACGCGCTGATCGTCCACCTACCGTTCACGACGCGGGCGCGCTTCGGCCGCAAGCTGACCGCGATCCGCGCGCGGCTCGCCGCGTACGGCGACCGCTTCGGGCCGGGGGAGGCATGGCACTGGCGGCGCTGGATCGCGCTCGACGACGCGGGTGAGATCGACGCCGAGTTCGAGCGCCAGCTCCTGAGCGAGCACGATGTCGAGCGGCTGCGCTGCGCCGGCATGCTGACCACGCCCGGCGAGGTGTTGGCAGGCGCGAAGGCCGCGTGCCGCTGATCGCGATCTTCGGCGGGCACGCCAGCGGCTTGCTCGTCGCCGAGTCGATCGAAGCTCAGCGCGCGGCCGGCACCGACGTCGCGCTGGCCGGCTTCCTCAACGACGATGCGGCGGTGGGCAGCCGGATCGCCGGCGTTCCGGTCCTCGGGCCGTTCGACGGGTGGAGGCTGCTCGGCGCCGACGTGCGGCTGATCGCGGCGTTTCCGGCGCCCGGACGGGCGCGCGAGCGCTACGCGCGGCTGCGCGAGCTGGGTGTCGCCGAACACCGCTGGATCGCGGTCGTCGACCCGCGCGCGGTCGTCTCGCCGCGCGCGCGCATCGCCGCCGGCGCGTTCGTCGCGCCGCACGCCGTCGTCGAGCACCACGCGATGGTCGGGCCGCACGCCGTCGTGCGCGCGGGCGCGTACGTGAGCCACGACGTTGCCCTCGGCGACTTCGCCTTCATCGGACCGAACGCGACCTTGCTCGGCCGAAGCTGTATCGGCGAGGGCGCGCACGTCGGTGCGAACGCCGTCGTGCGCGACGGGATCGCGGTCGGGGCCTACGCCCTCGTCGGCATCGGCGCGGTCGTCGCGGCGGACGTGAGCCCGGGCGCGGTCGTCGCGGGCAACCCGGCGCGCGCACGGTGAAGCACGACGGCGGGCGCGCGTGGCGGGCGAACGACGACGTCGACGTTCCCGTCGCCCGCCCCATGCTGCCGAACGCCGACGCGCTCTTGCCGTACTTGCGCGAGATCGACCGCGGCCGGCGCTATGCGAACCACGGCCCGCTCGTGCGGCGCTTCGAGGCCCGGCTGGCGGAACGTCTCGGTGCGCCGGAGAAGACGCCGTCGCGCTGTTGTCGAGCGGCACGGCGGCACTGGCGGTGACCTTGGCGAGCTTCGGACTTCCGCCCGGCAGCCGGTGCATCGTTCCCGCCTGGACCTTTGCCGCGACCGCGCACGCCGTCGTGCAGGCCGGGCTGATCCCCTGGTTCGTCGATGTCGACCGCGCCGACGGGATGCTCTGCCCGGCAACGGTGCGCGCCTGCTACGAAGCCGTGCCCGGCGCGCTCGCTACGCTCCGGGCGGTCATCGTCGTCGCGCCGTTCGGCGCGCCCGTCGACATCGCCGCGTGGACCGTGCTGCGCGCGCAGACCGGGCTGGCGGTAGTCATCGACGCGGCCGCGGGATTCGATACGGTGCGCGCGTCCGAGCTGCCGACGGTCGTCAGCCTGCACGCGACCAAAGCGTTCGGCATCGGCGAGGGCGGCTTGGTGACCTCGACCGACGCGGCCCGGATCGGCGCGATCCGGCAGCGCGCGAACTTCGGCTTCGCCGGCTCGCGCGAAGCGACGCTCGCCGGAGCCAACGCCAAGGCGTCGGAGTACGCAGCCGCGGTCGGTCTCGCGGCGTTCGACGAGTGGCCGCGAGCGCGCGCGGACTTCGTCCGCGTAGCGCGCCGCTACCAGGATGCGTTCGCCGCCGCGCCCGGGATCGCGCTGCAGGCCGGCTACGGCGAGCGATGGATCGCGAGCACGACCGTCGTGACGCTCCCCGACGGCACGCTCGAGGCCGCCGAAGACGCGCTGACGGCCGCCGGCATCGGTTCGCGGCGTTGGTGGGGCGCCGGCTTGGGCGAACACGCGGCATTCGCCCGGTACCCGCAGTAAATGCCTCGACGCGACGCGATCGCTCGCCCGCCGAACGCTCGGCCTGCCGTGCTGGCGAGATCTACCCGACGAAACGATCGACCGGATCGCCGCCACGCTGCGCGCCTGACGATGCCCCCTAGCGGGGAGCGTTGAGCGCCGCGCCGCTGCCGGTCTTGGCCAGCGTGCCGTCGGCGTAGCGCACGGCGTCGATGCTGCAGGCGATCTTCGCCGGCGGGCCGGCGTCGCTGAGCTCGGCGAGGTTGATCCGGTCCACCGTCTGACCCGGATCGAAGTGCGACTCGGTGATGTTCGTGCGAGTCGCGGCATGATGTCGCCGAACGCATCGTAGAAGGCGAACTTCACCCGCACCGCCGCCACCGCGCGGTCGCCGCCGTTGACGATGCGCAGCGCGTGGTGGACGACGGTGAGGCCGTCGGTGCCGCGGCCGTCGGAGAAGCAGCCGTCGATGCGGACCGGCCCGGGCTGGGCGGCGACGGTGGTCGGGATCGGCTTCGCCTTGCCCAGCCGGATACCGTCGTTTCCGGTCGGCACCGCGATCACGGTGGAATCGGCCGCCGCGGCGGCGACCAGGCTGAGGAACACCGCGGTCGAGGCGGCGGCGAGCAGTGGGATTCGCACGAGCTGACCCTCCGGGCAAACGGGCTTCGTACGCGAAACGCAGCGCCGCGCCGCGGCGTTCGCCCGCCTCGGCGCTAGCCCTCGAGCAGGGCGTGGGTGGCGCAGGGCAGCAGCAGCAGCTCGCGATACGAGGGGCCCTCGGCACGGCAGCCGCAGGCCCAGGCGACCGCGGTCGTCACCGGCTGGTCGCGGTCGCCGGGCCGGGCGTCGATCCGGAAGCGGTCCGGGCGGCCCAGGACGGCCAGCAGCGCACCCAGCAGGTGCCGAGGCGCGGCGCTACGGGGCAGCATCGGCGCCCTCCTGACCGGGCTGCGGCAGCAGCGCCTGGAGGATGCCGATCAGCACGCCGCGCTTCGCCTGGTCGGGCGCCGCCTCGTACATGCCGTAGTGCCCGTCGAGCGTGGTGCGCAGCCACTCGTCGCGCAGGCGCCGCGCGTCGCTGGACATCTCGTTGACCGAGCCGGGCTCGGGCCGCAGGAGCCCGTCGAGGCGCTCGCTCTGCAGCAGCCGCAGGATGGTGAACTCGCAGGACGGCCGCTGGTAGACGTTGCGCCGGCCGTTCGCGCCGGGGACGATCTGGCGCCGGCGCAGCAGGAAGCCGCAGCTCTCCAGCACGCTCATCGCGTCGAAGATGATCGTCAGGCTGGACAGGCCCAGGTCCTGGCGGATCTGGTTGGTGGTGGGATGACAGGACCCGGACTCGTCCGCGAGCATGCTCAGGTACAGGTAGACGCTGAGCTGGCGCGTGTTGAGGACGTGGAAAAGAAACCCGCTCCACCAGGCCGGGATTTCGATGAACGGTTTACAGACGTCGTTGAACGAGTTTGCCGGGTCGATCATGAGCTGGAGATAGCAAGACTCCTCGTCGCAGTAGGGACCGCGCGAGAACGAACCAAGTGCGGGGGGTGGTAGGACCCTCCGTCGCCCTCAGGTGCGACGCCCCCGGTTCCCCTCCCCTGCGCTGGCTACATACGAGTTATCGTATGTACGACCGTACCGTCCGCCCCTTGGCGCGGGCTGGGAGCCCGGCTCGCGAGGTCCTTTCCGCGCCAATAAAGGGTTTTAGCAAGCGGGCTCCCGGAAATACGCCGCCTATGGAGACGCATGCCCTAGAGTATGCCTTGGTTCGTGCGACCGAGGCCGCTGCCATTGCCGCCGGCCGCCTCGTCGGCCTGGGCGACAAGAATGCCGTGGACGGCGCCGCCGTCGAGGCGATGCGGACCGCGCTCTCGGGCGCCGAGCTGGCCGGCATCGTGGTGATCGGCGAGGGCGAGAAGGACGAAGCCCCGATGCTGTACCACGGCGAGGAGGTCGGCAACGGCAACGGCCCCTCGCTCGACGTCGCGGTCGACCCGATCGACGGCACGACGCTCGCCTCACGGGGCGGCCCGGGCGCGATCGCGGTCATCGCCGCCGCCCCCCGCGGAGCCCTGTTCCGCACCCGCGTCCCCTACATGGAGAAGATCGTGACCGGCCCGGCCGGCCGCGGCGTGATCTCGATCGAGCGCCCGCTCGAGGAGAACCTGCGGGTGCTCGCCATGGCCAAGGGCCGCGAAGTCTCCGACCTCACCGTCGCCCTGCTGGACCGCCCGCGCAACGAAAACCTCATGAAGGCCGTCCGGGCGGCGGGCGCCCGCGTCCGGGTGTTCGGCGACGGCGACGTCGCCAACGCCGTGTACGCCGTGATGGAGGAGCGGGCCAGCGTCGACATGCTGGCCGGGATCGGGGGCTCGCCCGAAGGCGTCATCGCGGCCTGCGCGGCGCGGGCGCTGGGCGGCGAGATGCAGGGCCGGCTCTGGGCCCGCGACGAGCGCGACGAGGAGATCGCGGCCGGCGAGGGACTGACGATCGGCAAGACGCTCACCCTGGACGACCTGTGCGCCAGCGGCGACGCCATCTTCGCGGCGACCGGAGTGACCGCCGGGGAGTTCCTCGAGGGGGTGCGCTACCGCACCGGCTCGGCCTTCACCCAGTCGATCGTGATCTCGACCTACACCCACTCCGTGCGCACCATCGACGCCCGCCACGACCTGCGCCCGCGCAATTTGCGCGTGCCGCCGATGGTCAACGCCGCTCGCTCGACCGCCCGCTAGAATCCGAGATTTTCGTCGCCGTTTCGGGTAGACGAGCGCGGACGTGACCTGTGCCCTGTGATTCCGGCGACCGCCAAGAGCGGGACCCGGCGTTGCCTGCCGGCTCGCGCGCGGTACCGTACCGTGCGCGCTTTTCGCGTTGGCAGTGGATGGTCGAGGTCGAGGAGCCGATCGCGGCGCTGGACTTGCGCGGCGCGTTCCTGAGCTACCTGTTCCGCTACGCGACCCCCGAGTCGGACCTGTTCGGCGCCGAGCTGATCTTCGGCGAGCTGCTCGGCAACGTGGTGCGCTACGCGCCCGGGCGGGTGGCGTTCCACCTCGACTGGCACGGCCTCCGGCCGACCCTGCTGGTGGTCGACGAAGGAGCCGGGTTCCGCGGCGCCCCGCGCGGCGGGCTGGGCGACCTGGACGCCGAGAGCGGCCGGGGTCTGGCGCTGGTGCGCGCGTTCGCGGTCGAGATGCTGATCGGCAACCGGCCGCAGCACGGCGCCTACGTCAGCGTGATCCTGCCGGTCCGCCGGGCCGATGCCAAGCCCGCTCGGCCGGGGCCGGGCGAGCCGGAGTAGCACAGCCGAGCAGCACGGGAGAACGCTCCTCGCTCGCCCAAGCAACCGGCGTGAGCGTCGTCGATCGTGGCCGTTTTCTCGTTGCCGCCGGAGCGGCGGCCGCCGCGGGCGCGCTGCCGCTGGGCGCGCTGGCCGACACGCTGGAGCTGCCGTTCGCCAACGGGGAGCGCCCGCTGATGGCCTTTCCGCAGAAGCGCCCGCTGCTGGTGCTGACCCCGCGCCCGCCCCAGCTCGAGACGCCGCTGGCCGTGTTCGACCAGGGCGTGCTCACGCCCAACGACGCGTTCTTCGTGCGCTGGCACTTGGCGTCGATCCCGCAGCAGATCGACGCCGCGAAGCACCGCATCGCGGTGAGCGGCGCGGTCCGGCGCGAGCTCTCGCTCTCGCTCGACGACCTGGCCAAGCACCGCCCGGTCGAGGTGACGGCGGTGAACCAGTGCTCGGGCAACGGGCGCGGCCTCTCGGCGCCGCGCGTCGCCGGCGGCCAGTGGAGCAACGGCGCGATGGGCAACGCGGTCTGGACCGGCGTGCGCCTGCGCGAGATCCTCGACGCGGCCGGGCTCGCGGCGACCGCCAAGCAGGTGCAGTTCGACGGGCTCGACGCGGGCGTGCTGCCCGGCACGCCCGACTTCCGCAAGTCGCTCGACGTGGAGCTGGCGCGCGGCGACGACGTGATCGTGGCGTACGCGATGAACGGCCAGCCGCTGCCGGTGCTCAACGGCTACCCGGTGCGCCTGATCGTGCCCGGCTGGTACTCCACCTACTGGGTCAAGATGCTCTCGTCGATCACCGTGCTGGATCACACCGACGACAACTTCTGGATGAAGACCGCATACCGCATCCCCGACACGCCCGGCAACAGCGTCGTGCCCGGCGCGACGGGGTTTCCGACGGTCCCGATCAACCGCATGCGGGTGCGCTCGCTGGCGACGAACCTCGTCGACGGCGCGAAGCTGGGCGCCGGAACGCACGCGCTGCGCGGGATCGCGTTCGACGGCGGGAGCGGGATCGCGCGGGTCGAGGTGTCGGCCGACGGCGGCACGACCTGGCGCGACGCCGCGCTCGAGCGCGACTACGGCAAGTACAGCTTCCGGCGCTGGAACGCGACGCTCGAGGCCAAACCGGGAAGCTCGTACACGGTCGCGGTGCGCGCGCACGCCAACGATGGCGCGGTGCAGCCCATGACGCAGGGCTGGAACCCCAGCGGCTACCTGCGCGACGTGGTCGAGACCTACCGCGTGAGCGTGGCATGAGCGCGAGCATGGTATGAAGCGCGCGGCGCTCGTCCTCTCCACCCTGATCGCGTTCGGCACCGCGGCCGCGGCCGTCGCCGCGACGACACCGGCCCCGCCGCGCGCGAACGCGACGATCTCGCTGCCGGGCGACGCGGGGATGGCGTTCAAGCCCGGGCCCGGGAGCAACCTCGCCCAGGCGCACTGCCTGACGTGTCACTCGTCGGCCTACGTCTCGACCCAGCCGGTGCTCACCAAAGCGCAGTGGACCGGCGAGGTGAACAAGATGCGCACCGCCTACGGCGCGCCGATCCCCGACGACGCCGTACCGGGCCTGGTGGACTACCTGACCGCGCAGTACGGAAAACCGTAGCGGCACGGCGAACCAACGGCGGTGGTCGTGAACGGGGCCGGCTCGGGCGCTGGTCGTTCGGAGCTGGCGGGCAAGCGGGAGCTGCGGCGGTACAGCCGGCACCTGATCATCCCCGAGGTCGGGCTGGCCGGGCAGGAGCGCTTGCGCGCCGCGCGCGTGCTGTGCGTCGGCGCGGGCGGGCTGGGCTCGCCGGTGATCTCGTACCTCGCGGCGGCCGGCGTGGGGCGGCTCGGGATCGTCGACGACGACGTGGTCGACGAGACGAACCTGCAGCGGCAG
This sequence comes from Vulcanimicrobiota bacterium, assembly GCA_963784655.1. Lineage (GTDB taxonomy): Bacteria > Vulcanimicrobiota > Vulcanimicrobiia > Vulcanimicrobiales > Vulcanimicrobiaceae > Vulcanimicrobium. The sequence goes on along the minus strand of CAWASO010000014.1, from coordinate 71,629 downwards.
ATCCTGTTCACCACCGCCGACGTCGGGCGCGCCAAGGCCGAGGTCGCGGCGGAGCGCGTGCTGGCGCTGAACCCGTACGTCGCGGCCGACCCGATTCGGGTGCGGCTCGACCACACCAACGCCCGCGAGCTGGTGCGGCTCTACGACGTGGTGGTGGACGGAACCGACAACTTCTCCAGCCGCTACCTGATCAACGACGCCTGCGTGCTCGAAGGCAAGCCCGACGTGTACGGCTCGATCTTCCGCTTCGACGGTCAGGTCTCGGTGTTCGGAGCGCCCGGCGGGCCGTGCTACCGCTGCCTGTTTCCCGAGCGCCCGCCGGCCGGCACGGTGCCGACCTGCGCGGAGGGCGGGGTGCTGGGCGTCCTGGCCGGCATGGTCGGCACGTTCCAGGCGAACGAGGCGGTCAAGCTGATCCTGGGCATCGGCGAGCCCTTGATCGGGACGCTGGCGCTGATCGACGCGCTCGAGACGCGCGTGCGCCACGTGCGCATCGCGAAGGACCCGGGCTGCGCGCTCTGCGGCGAGGCGCCGACCATCACCGAGCTGCGGGCCGACGACGAGGACGACGAGATCCCGCGCGATCCGGACGAGCTCGAGCCCGCCCTGCTCGACGCGCTGCTGGCCGAGCGGCCCGACGTGCGCGTGCTCGACGTGCGCGCGCCGCACGAAGCGGTGCTGGGGACGCTTCCGAACGCCGTCTCCATCCCGGCCGACGCGCTCGAAGCGCGCTTGCACGAGCTCGATAGTGCCGTCACCTACGTCGTCGCCTGCCGCGCCGGGCAGGTCTCGCTGTGGGCCGCGCGGCGGCTGCGCGACGCGGGCTTCCGGCGCGTCCACCACCTGCGCGGCGGCTTCCTGCGCTACGCCGCCTACAACGATTTCCTCGACGTCTTCTGACCCCGGCTGAAACGGTAGCCGGTCGCGCGGCGTCGTAGAGAGCAGTACCACCGGCTCAAGGCCGGTGCGCTCCGTCGTCCCCTTACCTCCACATGCAGCTCGACCGATCGCCCGACGTTCTCCCGCCGTTCCGAACCACGCTGCCGTATGACGGCGGTGTGTTCGGCGTCGTACCGCGCTGTTGGTTCGAATACACTAGGCGCGCATCGTGACGCCGCTGCACGACGCACGAAGACGGCGGGCTGAGCGAACCCAGTGCCGCCATGTACCGGGCGCTGGCGGAGGCCGTTCCGGCGATGGTGTTCAGCGCCGCGCCCGACGGCGCGCTGGACTACGTCAACCAGCGCTGGATCGAGTACACCGGGCTGAGCTACGAGCAGAGCCTGGGTTTCACGTGGGGCCCGCTCGTGCATCCCGCGGACGCCGAGGGCGTCGCGGAAGCCTGGGCCGCGGCGGTCGCGGCGCAGCGCGAGCACGAAGCGACGTATCGCTTGCGGCGCGCGGACGGAACGTATCGCTGGCACGTCACCCGCGCGGTTCCGATGAAGGACGTGCGCGGCGCGGTCGTGCGCTGGTTCGGTACCACGACCGACATCGATGAAGCCAAGCGGACCGGCGAGCGGCTCGCGTTCCTGGTCCGGGCCGGGACGGTGCTCTCCGGCACGCTCGACTACGAGCTGACGCTCGACAACATCGCCCGCCTGGCGGTGGAGCGCACCGCGACGTTCTGTTTCGTCGACCTGCTGAGCGACGACGGCTCGATCGACCGGGTCGCCTGGGCTCATACCGACCCGCGCTGGACCGAACGCATGGCGGAGTGCCGGCGCTACGTCCCGGTTCCCGGCGTCGGCGACAACTCGATCGCGACGGTGATCGCCACCGGAGCCTCGCTGGCGCGCTCCCGCATCGACGAAGCGATGCTGCGCCGCAGCGCGCAGAGCGACGAGCACTTGGCCTTCATGCGCGAGCTCGCGTTCGACGCGCTCGTGGTGGTGCCGCTGACGGCTTCGGGCAACGTGCTGGGCGCGCTCACGATGGGGACCGCCGCCTCGGCCGGCCGCACGGCCGACGCCGCGGACGTCGCGCTGGCCGAAGAGCTCGGGCGGCGCGCGGGCGTCGCGGTCTCGAACGCGCGCCTGTACGCGGCCGAACAGCGCGCCGCCCGGCAGCTGCAATTCGCCGCCGACGCGGGCAACGTGCTCGCGCACTCGCTCGAGCTCGACGAGACGCTCGACGCGCTGCTCGGCCTGGTGGTGCCGGCGATGGGGGACAGCGCGGTCATCAACCTGCGCCAGGAGGACGGTCGCGTGCGCGCCGTCGCGATCCGGCACGCCGACCCGGCGCAGGCGGCGACGCTGGCCCGCATCCGCGGCTCGTACTACGCCAGCGAGCGCGCGGCGACCGGCACGCCCAAGGTGATCCGCACCGGCCGCCCGGAGATCGTGCGGCGCATCGACGAGGAATTCCTGACCTCGGCCTTCACCGGCGGCGCGCAAGACGTGATTCGCGCGCTGAACTTGCGCACGACCCTGATCGTGCCGCTGATCTCGCGCGGCCGCACCATCGGCACGCTCGGCGCGGCGTGGGCGAGCGTGGACCGCACCTACACCGAAGCCGATCTCCCGCTCTTCGAGGACCTGGCCGGGCGGGCCGCGGTCGCGATCGAGCACGCCCAGCTCTACGCGCGCGTGCACCACGTCGCGACCGCGCTGCAGGAAGCGGCGCTGCCGCGCTCGCTGCCGGCCGTTCCCGGCGTGTCGTTCGACGCGGTCTACCGGCCCGGCAAGATCGAAGCGCAGATCGGCGGCGACTGGTACGACGCCTTCGCCCTCCCCGACGGCCGGATCGTGATCTCGATCGGCGACGTGCTCGGCAGCGGGCTCGACGCGGCGATCGCGATGACGAAGGTCCGCCAGACGATCCGCACCGCCTCGCTGGGCGACGCCGACCCGGCGGCCATCCTCGACGTCGCCGACGTGGCGCTCCGGCTCGACGACCCCGACAAGCTCGCGACCGCGATGGTCGGCCTCTACGATCCCGGCACGCACACGCTGACGTGCGTCGCGGCCGGCCACCCCGCGCCGCTGATGCGCAGGGCCGACGGCACGGTCGCCGAGCCGTTCCTCGAGCGCGGGCTGCCGCTGGGACTGCGCACCGGCGAGCGCGCCGCCTCGCACACGATCGTGCTGGAGCCGGGAGCGTTCCTGGTGTTCTACACCGACGGCTTGATCGAGTCGACCCGCGATCTCATCGAGGGCGAGCGCCGCCTCCACGCCGCGCTCGCCGATCCGGCCGTGTGCAGCGCACCGCGCCCGGCCGACGCGATCTACCGCGCCGTCCTCTTCGACGGCGCCCACGACGACGTCGCGGTGCTGACGCTGGCGCACGGCTGAGGCGATCAATAACGGTAATTGACGTTCATACGGCAAGCTCGTGGTACTATGCTGGCCGGAGGCTTTGCGCACGAAAGTCATGCCCATTGCCTTTTCCTTCTTCTGCTCAGGCGATCCGGAGGCCGCGCTCAAGCCGCATTGCAAGGTCGCGCGAATGATCGCCGATACTTCGAATCTTGAGCTTCTTCCGCCGAAGTCTCGTTTCGCGAGATAAGACAGGTTCGATTTGATGCATCGATGCATATGGGGAGAGTTCCAGGCGCGGCGCGGACGGTCTTAGCAGCGGATGTTCGTAGCCCCATGACAGAAGGTATGCGACGATATCCGCAAGCTGGATACCCGTAGTCAGGTCGCTGTGCACGAAGAACGGTTCCGGTATGACTCTACCTGCTCGAATCTTCCCCTAGCGGTCATACCCCGAAATATACTTTGATTTGATCGATGAGAAGTCATGCGAGTGCTCTTGTCGATCTCGTCGAATACGATGACGCCGCGATGAACGGCCTGGTCCATCGTCTCAGAAGTGGTAGAATCGCTCGAACAGATATGCAGTACATCCTTCCTTAGAAATCGCCACCAGGCGTTATGGTAGGGTCGACAACCGATGCTTCCGAAGGCGCGGCTTTCATACCGAGGGCACAAGCCCAATAGGATTTCGACATAAGCCAGCTTCGCCTGCGCTGAGCGCGGTCAGCATGTGCCCAGCTACAGCAGTGGGTTCGTCCAGCGCTTGACGGGCCAGATCTCGTTCTCGGGCAAAGGCGCAGATTGAGCGGTCGAGTCCGGCATTGTCTTAGTCGTTAACAGCTTCGTAGGTTTTGAGCTCGGCGTTTCTCGGGCGATAAGGGCCGTCCGAAACAATCGTTCTCGAATGCTTTCAACTCTTGAACGATGCGCCATCAACTTCCGCGAGGTCATCACTGGTCCAACGCCGATCACGCGACCTCCTAAGGCGACGCGCGGTGATCTATGGCAAGAGCGACTTTCGTCGACGACAAAGACAAATACGCCGATCGCTAGGATCCGTTTACCTACTGAGAAACTCCTCTTGTGAGGGCCGAGCATATCATCGGATCGTTGTCCTGCCCGATTGCCGATTAGTGTACGAAGTTAGCGGACGACGACTACCGAGGCTGCGCTGCGGCCGAATTCGTCGGGGCGGTCGGCGAGGTGCGCTTGGGCGCCGGGCCAGGTGAAGGTGCCCGGGGTGACCGTGCGGGCGAGGTAGTGGAGGCGGTAGATGCCGGCGTCCAGATGGTCGGCGTAGGCTTCGACGCGGTCGGCGCGGATGCGCTGATCGCCGATCTCCCACGAGGCGGCGGGCGCGGCGAGCGCCTTCGACGTGGTGGCGAAGGTCGTGTCGACCGCTTCCATCCCGGCCGGGAGCGGGTCGGCGATGACGACGCGCTCGACCGGGTGGTCGCTGACGATCTGCAGCTCGACGTCGTAGACGTGCGCGGCGGCGAGCTCGAGCGACGCCGCCGGGAGCGCGAGGCCCATCGTGGCGAGCGCCGTGGTCGCGTTCGCCGGCCGGACCACGCGCGTGACGCGCAGGCCGTTCAGGCGGCCCGGTGCGGCGCCCGCGAGGCGGTAGCGGTACGTCACCGCGTAGTGGAGCGTGCCGCTGCCGTCCTTGACCAGCGCCAGCGTGCTGCGACCGGCGGGCAGATCGCGCATCGCGACCGTGGCGGTGTGCTGGGGCGCGTGCGGGCCGTCGAAGTTCTCGCGCGCGATGGTGCGGCCGGCGAGGGTGGCGCTCGCGGTAAAGTCGGCTTGCGGTGCGCGCGCGGCGAGGTCGACCAGCGCGTCGAGCGCGGCGGCGGTCTCGCAGGCGCAGCCGAACGCGCCGTTGCGGCGCAGGTCGAGCAGGGTGCGGGTGAGGCGGTCGAGCGTCTCGCCGTCGGCGCGGCGCGCGAGCTCCAAGCGCAGCACTTCCGCTTGCGCGACGACCGGCCGGTCGAACCAGGCGTAGCGCCCGGGCAGGTTGACCGCGGCGCCGCGGCCGGTGTCGTAGAGCTTGCCCTCGATCGTTTTCGCCAGCGTCGCGGCGCGCGGTGCGTACTCGGGCGCGGAGGTGAGCAGGCGCGCCAGGCGGACTTGGTCGGCGAAGGCGAGCTGGTCGCGCTGCGCGTCGATGTCGGCCAGGAACGTGGTCGGGTGCTCGTTGCCGGCGGCGAGCGCGACGAGCGCGTGCAGGCGCAGCGTGGCTTTGCAGAGCGCGTCCTTGCACCACTTCTCGCGTGCGGTCGGGTCGGCCAACGTCTCGAGCGCGTACGCGTGCGCGCCGGCGAGCAGTTCCGGCTCGACCGGGATGCCGGCGCGGGACGCGCGCGACAGCGCGGCGAGGGCGCTCAGCGAATCCCAGGCGTCGGATCGCTCGGCGCGCCAGTACGCGGCGAAGCCGCCGTCGCCGCGGCGCAGATCCCGCAGCGTCGCGAGCTCGGTCGCGGCGCGCTCGCGCGCGCCGGGTGCGCCCAGCAGGGCCAGATCGCTCGCCACCGCGAGCCGGCTCGCGGCGGAGAGCGCCAGCCGCTCGTCGCCGCGCAGCGCGTCCTGCGCCGCGACGGTCAGCTCGGGGACCAGCGACGCGGCCAGCACCACGTCCAGCCCGCCCGCATCGCGCGGCGTGTCGGCCGCGACGTCGACGCCGACGGTCGTGCGGTTGTCGGTCGTGCCGGTCTGCACCACGGCTTCGGCGACGTCGGCGTCACGCACCGGAACCTTGATCTCGAACGCATCGCTCGCGCCGGCCGCGCGCACGCGAATCGTCGCCGTAGCCTCGCCTCCGCGGGACGCGCCTGTGCCGCCGGCACCGCCGCCGCCGGTCGCGATCATCGCAAAGCGGTACGCCTTGGTGATGCGGTCGAGCGGGGCGTCGAGCATGGTCGTCGCGGCCGGTTTGTCGTCGATCAGGAACGCGAGCGGACCGGCCAGCGCGGCGTCGACGTGGAGCGTCCCGGCAGCGCCGGTGCCGTTGGTCACCGCGACGCCGCCGTCGAAGCGGTCGCCCGGGCGGGCGAACTGCGGGATGACCGGGTTCGCGACCAGCGGTTTGGTGGTGCGGAAGGTCGTCTCGCCGTTGCCGAAGCGGCCGTCGGCGGTCGCGCCGACGACCAGCACGCGCCAGGTCGTCAGATCGTCGGGCAGCGCGAACGATGCGCGCGCGTTCCCCTGCGCGTCGGTGCGCACGGTGCCGAAGTACGCCAGCGGCGAGAACGCGCGCCGCACGCGCGGGTCGGCGTCGCCGCTGGACAGGCCGCCGCCGAAGCCCCAGCCCTTCTCGAGCGGCTTCTCGGGCGTGCTCAGCGCGAGCGCGCTGCGGTTGTCGGCGAAGCGCGTCGAGATCGGCTGGTCGGCGTAGACGGTCTTCACCAAGTCCGGCGGGCGGTAGCCGGTCAAGCGCAGCACCGCGTCGTTGGCGACGATCACCGTCACCTCGCCCTGGACCGGTTTGCGCGCCGCGTCCGCCAGGTGCACGCTGACAGTCTGGCGCGCGCCCGGTTCGAGCGACGGCGACGCGGCGCGCGCGCTCGCGACGACGTACTTGCCGTCGAGCGCGACCGCGAACGGCGCGAAGCCCACCCGCGCGAGCGCGTTGCCCTTGTCGGCGAGCTCGCCGGCCGGCGGCGGGCCGCGGCGCACGGCGAAGGCTTGCACCGCGGCGTTGGGCAGCATGCCGGGCGTGACGGTGAAGCGCACCGTCGGAGCGGCGGAGTGCGTGCGCTGCGTCGTCTCCCAGAGCACGCCGTGGCGGACGACCGCGACCCGGACGTCGGCGTCGGGGAAGGGCGACTGGACCAGCACGGTCGCGGTGTCGCCGGGCTTGTAGGTCGCCCGGTCGAGCTTGACGGTGAGCTGGTTGGGATCGCGCGCGTACCAGGCCGGCGCGCCGTCGCCGCCGACGAACAGCTCGACGTCGGTCTCGCCGGCGTCGTCTTTCGTGCCCGCGGCGTTGGCGCGCAGGCGGTACGTGCCGGGCTTGGGCGGCGTGAGCGCGACGCGGACCGGACCGGCGGCGCTGGTCGCGTCGGCGCTCGCGACGGTCTCGTACGAGACCGACTCGACGGCTTGCTCAGCGCCCTCGACGATCTGCGTCGCGCTGGCGTACTTGGCAACTTGCAATTCGAGGTGGAGCGCGCTGCCGGCGCGGGCCGCACCGGCGGCGTCGGTGGCGAGCGCGTCGACGTTCAGCGGCTTGCCTGCGCTGCCGACGTCGTCGACTTTCAGCCCGATCAGCGTGTCGGACGGCAGCGCGGTGAACGGCTTGCCGTCGGCGACCGCGACGTTGGACGCGTCGGTCGTCTCCGCGTCGACCTGGTAGGTCATCGGGTACGGCAGGTCGCTCGCGACCGGGACGCTGACCGCGCTCTTGCCCTGCGCGTCGGCCGCGGTCGTCGTTTCCAAGACGTCGGTGGCGGCGTCGGGCGGCTCTTGCGGCCAGAACCACTTGCGGCCGAAGGCGTACGCGTCGCGGCCTTTGGGCGTGAAGTCGGCCGGGCTGCGGGTGACGGTGAACTTGGTCGACGCGCCGGCGAGCGGGGCGCCGAACAGGTACGCGCTCGTCGCCGTGCCGGCGACCGTGCCGCCGCGCTGCGCGACCTCGCGGTCGAGCGCGAGGTCGACCTTGAAGTTGGGCGGCTTGAACTCGGCCACCCGGAAGTCGCCCAGGATCTGCTCGCCGTTGCCGGCGCTGGCGCGCACGGTGTAGTAGCCCAGCGGCGCGCTCTTGGGCAGCGCGACCGGGAACGTCGCCAGGCCGTACGCGTCGAGCGCGGCCCGGCCGAGCTCGGTCTTCTTTCCGCCCGGCGCTTCGAGCGTGAGCGTGTAGGACGGCGCGCTGCCGCGGCGGAGCGTACCGCCGACCAGGAACCAGCCGGCGGCGGTCATGCGCGCCGTCTCGCCGGGCTGGTAGAGCTGGCGGTCCGAGAAGATCGTGCCACGCGGCTGCGGCGCGCCCGCCGACCAGCCGTTGTAGAAATCACCCGCGTACGCGCCGGTCGACTCGCCGCTGCGCACGTAGGTCCAGTCGGCGTCCTTGCGCACGACGGTGACGAGCGCGGGCGCTTGGTCCTCGCCGCCGTCGCGCGCGGCGCAGCCGGCGAACGCGGGGCCGGCGAAGCGCGCGCTGCCGCCGGCGTCCGTCGTCGCGCGGGCGCAGGCAACCGGGGTGGACTTCGTCTTGGAGTCGGCTTGCGAGGGGTAGACCTCGACCTGCGCGCCGGCGACCGGCGTGCCGTCGGCGATGCGGTTGACGCTGACCCGGCCGCCGTCGGGGAACCACTGCGCGAACACGCCCAGGTCGGTGAGCTGCACCACGCCGGCGGCGGTGAAGTCGCGCTCCGCGCCGAGGTGCGCCGCAACGCCGTACGCCAGCGCGCCCCCTCCGCCGGGGCCGCCCAGCTTGGCGCGCAGCGGCACCTCGATCGTGCGCTCCACGTTGCGCGGGCCGCTCGCGTCGAAGCGCGGCCAGGTCGCCGCCGCGGGCAGCACGTCGCCGCGATCCGGCTCGCCGGCCGGGTCGGGATAGCGCACCACGTCGGCGGGCCCGAGCGCGCGGAACGTCGCCCGCACGTCGGGCGGCGGGTTGACCGCGACCACGTTCAGGCGCACGTCGCGCCCGGCCGGAAAGAGGTTGGTGCCGCTCGGAGCCCAGACAGCGGCGGCCAGGTCGCCGGTGCGGAACGTCGCGCGCTGCGCGCCGCCCAGCTTCTGGCCGAACGTGTCGCGCAGCTCGGGGCCGATGGTGACGGTGTAGTCGGTGTTGGGCGCCAGCAGCGCGGCGTTGATGCCGACCGTGTCGTCGACGGCGGCGAAGACGGTCGCGCCGCGCGGCGGGGCCGGGCTGAGCGCCAGCGCGCTCAGCGACGCCGGATCGAGCGGGGTGGTGAACGCCAGCCGCGGGTCGCCGTCGGCGAAGCGCGTGCCGGGTTCGCCGCGCTGCACCGCGACGAAGCGCAGCGCGTCGTGGGTGACGAACGTGCCTGCGAACGTCTTGTCGCTGGCCAGGTTGCCGTCGCGCGGCAGCACGCCCGGCTCGATCGTCACGTCGTAGCGCTTGCCGCGTTCGAGTTCCGCGGCGGGGACGAGGGCGTAGCGCCAGTCGTGCTGCGAGGGGTCGAAGGCTTCGTTCGGCGCGGGGCTGGGGGATGGGCTCGGCGAGGCCCCGGGCGAGGCGCCCGGCTTGGCGGTGTCGGGCGGAATCGTCAGCGCCACGCCGGGCCCGCTATCGCCGCGGACGCGCACGCGGGCGTGGGCGGCGAGCGAGGCGGGGTCGAGCGCGACGTTGGAGGCCACCGAGAGCGTCGGGCGCAGGGCCAGCGGCGTGGTGTCGTCCTTGCCGGGCAGGCCCGCGAGCGCGATCCGCGGCGTCTGGAACGTCCAGGCCACGTCGGCGGTGAGCGCGCGGCCGCGCACGTCGCGCAAGCCCTTGCCGATGCGCACCCGGACCCGCGCCGCGGCCGGCCAGGCGCGGTCGGGCTCGAAGCCGACCATGCGCGGGGTGAGAAAGCGAAAGCGTCCCGGCAGCGCGGGCTCCAGCGCGAAGTGCGCCAGAACCGCACTCTCGTCGGGCGACTCGAGCCGTTCGAGCGGGATCAGGTCGGCGGCGAAACGGATGCGAACCTGGGCCAGCGTGTCGGCGTCGCCGGTCGGCGCGACCGAGGCCAGCGGCGGCTCCAGCGAGGGCGCCGGCAAGGGCGAGACCGCGGCCAGCGGCACGGGCGCAGCGGGTTCGCCCGGCACGCCGGCCGGATGGCGACCGCAGCCGGCCGCGAAGAGCGCGGCCAGCGCGACGGCCAGCCTGTAGCTATGGCCTGCCTGCACGGTTCGTCGCCATTCGGCCGACCCGTGCCCTACTCATCGTCGAAATAGGGAAAAGCGCCGCGAACGCGTTCGCGGCGCTCAGCCCGGCAGGGTCAGACTCGAGCGCCGCGCCCGGTGACGATGTTGAACACCAGCAAGATCAGGGCGATGACCAGCAGCAGGTGGATCAGCCCACCACCGATGTGGATCGCGAACCCCAGCAGCCACAGCACGACCAAGACGACGATGATTCCCCAGATGAGTCCAGCCATAATTCTCCACCTTCACGAGTGCGTTGGGTTGGGTTTTGCCGATAAGGCGATGCCCTAAACGGCTTAGAGGGCGTGTAAGCGGGCTCCCGTGATATAGCTGGGTCAAAGAGTGAGGTGGTACACGCCTCCCGTATCGTAGGGGCATGGAAGCGGGCGTCCCTACCCTGCGAGAAGCTGCGTGGCCTGCGCCGTCCTGGACGTCGCCTCGCGGCGGGTGTACCGAGGGAACGATCCGGCAGTTTGAGTCCGGCGTGACCAAGGGCACCACCCTGGTCAACGGTCTGCGAATCGCCAAGCTGCTCGCCGTGTCGCCCGACTACCTCGCAACCGGCACCGAGGGCAGCGACGACGAGCGTACTGCGTGTTATCCTTGGGCCAATTGAACGACCACGAACGGCGGCTCGCGGAAGCCGAGACATCAGTGGCGCTGCGATCCGCAGGATGGAGACCGGGGCCATGAAACAAGCGCGCCTCGACATCGGGATTCTTATGCCAAGGCCCTCGGGGTCACGCCGCGGTACCTAACCTTCGGCGATGGCGGCCCGGTCGTGCGGCTCGCTACTTCGGCTTCCACGCCCCCGGGTAGCCGCAGTCTGAGCGCGCTCTTCGGCCTCGCGCTCGGCGAGGTCGGCCGGGGTCCTGGAAGCGCCCGGACGATGTTCACCTTGAAGCGCTGGGACACTTCAGCGCTTCCGCCGGGGGCAGGGTGCATCAGACTTCCCTCGTCGCCATACTAGATATTGTAGCACCAGACTGGGCCAATCTTACGCGTCCCCCGTTCGTCGCTGGGGCTGCGTTTGACCCAGCTATATCATTGTCCGCTATCTACCCTGTCGGAAAACGGGACCGCTGTAGCTGTGTAGTCGCGTAACTTATCGGGAATGCCGCCTCGATAGTGAGGTCGCACCCAAGTTGTACGACCATCAGTATAGTGTCGCAGATGACCTCTGACCTGATGTGCTGCTCTACGCCGAGATTCCTGCGTTCTTGCACTTCGGTCACAAGGACGTTAACGGAACGCGGTATGTGTATCCTATATGCGGAACCCTCACGTGCTCGCCGTTTTCGCTCAGCCCTGTTCGTCGGCTGGATTTCGTTTACGACCACGTCTCGGTTGTTTAACATAAGAAGGAACATTACGAGAGCACGAGCGGCCTTTTGCGACCCTGTATAGGGCGCCGCAACTCCCTGAAAGCGCGCTCGATCACAGATCGATAGACCAACGAAACTTCCGTCACCATTGATGTCGCAGTCCGCAACGCACAGATCTTCGTTCGTTCTCGCGATGAAGCTCTCCATGATACGACCAATCCGAACCCCTCCTACGTCTCGGTGGGACTCGCTGATGTCACCAATTATCCAGAAATGCACATCCTCACTAAACAAGAATAGCCCGATGAACACCTCAGAGGCGTCAGCGGCCGCGAATTGGTCGTCGTCTGCCTCGAGTTCGCGCGTTGCGAAGTTCGCGAGCGGCGCCTCAGGCCTTATATAGAATGCGTGAAACGGAGGCGCTAGTAGATTGGGATCATAATCCGTCCACTCCGCGGAATAGAGCGCTTCAAATTGCTCGCGGTTCAAGTAAAACGTTGGTGCTGGACTCTGCTCCGGATCACCGATCCCAACGGCTGCTCTCCCTGAGCGATCCACTAACTTCACGCCTCGGCGCATTGGGGAGGCCTTCAAGTCCCGCATAAGCGACTCAGCCTTCGCGACCTCCTTGGCGCGAATCGCCTCTTCTCTGGCTTCCTCTACTCGAACGTGCAAATGTTCCATCGGAGGTCTTTCCTAGCGGCGATACGTGCGGTATATTCTTGCTGGACGGCGACGTCGAGCCTGGAGCCTGTCGGCACAGATTGGGCGGAACGACGCTGTTGGCGAGTCGTGCGTCCCGCATCCTGCTCTGCAGCCGTAGCCGATAGCCTTACGCGGCACAGCGCCCGCCTGGTTGAGTGCCCCAGGTCTCCTGCCCATTCGGTTATCGTCGTCGCCGCCAGCGTTCGCGTCTTCATACACGGCCGCACGCGGCCTCCGTCGGTAGCGAGCAGACGTATCTCCCTGGCGACGTCGGCTCGGCCACCGGACGACCGTGGGCGATCCTGGAAGTGCGAAAAGGCCACCGGCCGGCGCGGCACGCGCGGCTACCGGCTGCTGTTCGGCCGATCGCTAGCGAGACGGCGCAGCGGCTGAAGGTGAACGGCGCGCGCGGCTCCTGGTGGCGCTGGGATCGCGCTTGACGGGCGCGTCGTGACCGGCTCGTCACCTATACCTGTGCTCGGCGACCCGGGTAGTTGTCGAGGTAGTGGTCGCTGATGTCCGGCTCGTGATGCGCTGTGCGCCCCTCGCTGGCTGCCGTCCAGGCCGCGGATGCGCTGGCCGAGCTGCGTGCCGCCGGGCGCGCCTGGCGGCCCGCACGGCCTGATCGTCCCATCGATCTGCGGCTGACGAAGCGCCGCATATGACCGCGGACAGCGCGCCGCGCCGGTACCTGGCCTGCATCACCTCCTCCGGCAAGAGCGCTGAAGCCGAGCAGATGAGCCAGCGCGGCTGGTACCAGGTGTTCGCGTCGGTCGACGCAGCGCCGGAGCATGCGTCAGTATTATCGCGCCCGGACCTGTGAGGCGCGGATCAGCGCGCCACCTCCGGCGCCGAAGCCACCGGCGGTTCGTCAGCGTCGAGAGCTTGCGGAACTCGAGAGGCTGGCCGCATACGTGCTCGCGCTTGACGTGCACCCGGTCGACGAGGTCTGGGCGCGCCACCGCGACGCGGCGATCCCGCAGCCAGCCGAAGCCGAGCGCGCGAAAGGTGATGCGATTGGCTCGCTGCAGCGGGTGAAAGTCGGTATCGCTGTCTGCTCGATGCGAGGCTATAATCGCAAGCGCGTCAGGTCGTGTACTCGCGTATCGCTGTCGATTGCCGACGGGCTTGATCTCGCCTATCGACGCCGCGATCAGGCACTCTAGCGGGATCAACCAAAATTGGAATGGTGAGAAGTAACTGACCCGTACAATCCAACCAATGCCCGGACCGCTCTTAAGCGTTGTGTCCAAGCGTATCCTATCGTTGCGAATCGCGAATACAGTGGTGTGCATAACCATGTCCCATCGTGGTCTTGATCGAGAGTTAGAAAGGCCGCACATCATTCGCTGTCCGATCGGCGCCGGCCAAGATGCGCGTATTTACCAGAACGCCGGGACAACTAGCGAGCATGGTGGCGTCGAGAAAGACGTTTAGCCCAGGCGTAACTTCGTCGATCTGTAGACTTGCCAAAGCGTCACCTCAACATGGCTTCTGTGAAACGTGTTCGGTTGCGATGCCACGCGTTTCGCCAGTGGACGGAAAAACCCGGGAAACGCGAAGAGCCCACCGCCCGCGAAGGTGACGGGCATGATGAGAGGTCCAGCGAGCGTGCGGCGCCCGCGCCCAGGTGCGGTGAGACGACGCCAGCAACGAAGCCGCGCGTGAACCCCTGGCCGAGCAGGTGATCACGGACGCCGCGGCCAGGCCGCCGCCGATCCCGCCGTGTGGTGGCCGTTCGCGCGCTGCACGAGCGCGCCCAGGATGGGCATCGTCATCGATCCTCCGGAATCCGCTCGAACGCGACGTGGAGTGCGTTGCCGAACGTGGCCGGCCAGCAGCCGCGCGCGCACGACCAGCCACCCGGCGAGTTTCTCGCTGCGCGACCGCCGCGGCCGCGTCCGTGATCTGGAGCAGCGCGTCGTCGACGGCCTCGCCGGTGCTGTGCGCGGCGTCCAGCCCGCGCGCCCCCGGCACGCAGCGCGTCGGCCGCGCCCCGTAGACGATCGCGACCTGGAGCGGGACCGGCGCGCGCCGGCGGCGGCGTCTCACGGCGTGCACAGGAACTGCACCTCGTGGCGGGCTGGCCAGACTAGGATGGACAACGCGAACTACAGCGCCGGCCGCGACCCGGCGGCGTACTGTCCGCCGGGATTGTCTGCGTGCGGCCGCCGGCCCCAATACAAGGCGTGCCAGGCGCCGGCGTGGTTCTCTACCGCGGCGAGCTCGCGCGCGCCGAGTGCCTGGGCGGCGGAGACGTGGTCGCTATCGTGACGGCCCCGCGATGGCATGCCGCGCGTGCCCGCGCGCCGACGTGCACGTGGTCGCCCCAGCCGAACTCGTGGTGCCTTCGTGCGTGCCTGCGGTTGTGGCAGCCATCCGGTGTTCGCGCCGCAGCGCCGTCACCTGAGGATGTGGCCGCGCCCAGCAGCCACGCCACCGTAGCGTCGTGATCCCGTTCGTGTCATCGAGGATGTCCGCGCGCTGCGCGGCGTTGACTATCGCGCCGTGCTCGAGAACTCCAGCCAGCCGCGGCTGCCCAGTTGACTCGAGGTCGCACAGACGAACCGCGCGCGTCGGTAAGCGCGTCGAACACCCCGGCGTGAGCGAGGCGCGCGCGCTGTTCTCGATCGCGCGAACGCGTACCGGAACAGCCTGTCGACCTAGGCCGGCTTCAGCGCGACCCTGCCAGTCTCGCACGCCGGCGACGTCGTGCTCGCCGACGCTAGCCAGCGCGTCGGTGCGTCGGCGCGCTGCAGGTTGAACCCGATCCCGATGGTCGGAATGCCGAGCAAGTCGCGGTACATGGTCGCGCGCGCGCCCTCGTTGACCCGGATGCAGCCTCGTCTTCGGCGAACCAGACGGCCTGGGTCATCGCGAACCTCCCGAGGCGCGTGCTGCGTAACGCTCGTGCACGAACTTCTCGAACTCCGTGACGTGCAGGCGTCCATGAAGGCTCGGCCGTCGGCGTGGCGCCCAGCGCGACGACCTGCGCGGCCAGGCCCCGCCCTAAGCCAGCGCGCGCTCGTGGTCGCCATAGAGCGCGACCTCGTTGGCCGAGCGCACGGACAGGACGGCCTCGACCTCGGCGATCCGCTTGCGCAGCTTGTCGGGTCGTGGCGGAGTTGCTCGCTGGCCAGCTTGACGTCGGCGAGCATGCCGCGCAGCGAGGCACGCGCGTGTTCGGAGTCGGCCAGCCTCTGCGCGTGCCGGTCAGTTCGCGCACCAGGGTGTTGCGCTCGACACCCCAGCGTACGCGCGGCGGACCTGGCCCCAGAAGCGCCAGGCGGCGACGCCCGCCGTGGCGGCGCCGGGTGACGTACGGCAACGCGGCGAAATCCCGGGAATGCGTGCCTCAGATCTGCGCCGGCGGCGCGGCCCACGTGGGCGCGCGGGCGACGAGCGCGACGGCGCCCGGGAAAGCGAACGGGAGCGAGGTGTACGCGGTGAACGGCTCGGCGGTGACGTGCTGTGCCCGGCGTGCTACGCGGCCGAGCGCTTCGCGGCGCAGGTGGCGACATGAACGACGCGCTCGATAACCTGGCCTATTACCTCACGCAGGGTGGCAAGTTCGGCGAAGTAGATGATTCGCGCGACTTCATTCGCGCCGCGGTCGAGCAGGTGCTCGACGAGCGCGCCGACGGCGAGGCCAATGCGTAGTCAGAGCGCAACCCCCTTCGCAAAAGGTGACCGGGTTCCGCGCTATACTTCCGAACTGAAGTTTTGATTCAGCTATATCATTGTCAGCGGGCTCACGGAGAGAGCGGCCGCCCGCGCGGCGAATGCCGGCGGCGGAGGTAGTCGGTTGGCACCTTGGCGCGGATCGTGTGGGCGCTCGTCGCGCTCGGGCTCGTCGTGGTGATGGCGCTGAACCGGCCGATCGGTCCGCGCGCCTTCGCCGGCGGAGCCGACGCGCTGGCGTTCGAGGACCGGACCGGGCTGGCGCTGGGAACGGTGCTCGCGCGCGACAGCGAGCACGCGGTGCGGGTGCCGCTCGCCGGGTCGCGCCGCGCTTCCTGGCCGCCGTCGTGGCCGCCGAGGACGCGCGCTTCTTCCGCCACGACGGCGTCGACGCGCTCGCGCTGGGCCGCGCGGCGTGGCAGCTCGCGCGCACGGGCCGCGTGGTCTCGGGCGGCTCGACGATCACCATGCAGCTCGCGCGGCTGCGCTTCGGCCTGCCGCGCACGGCCTTCGGCAAGCTCGCGGAGCTGGCGCTCGCGCGGCGCATCGAGGCCGGCACGCCCAAGCCCGCGATCCTCGAAGCGTACGTCAACCGCTTGCCGATGGGCGGCGACCTGGTCGGCGTCGAGGCCGGCGCGCGGACGTACTTCGGGCTGCCGGCGCGCGAGCTGGACCTCGCCCAGGCCGCGCTGCTGGCCGCGCTGCCCAACGACCCGGTGCGGCTGGACCCCTACGCGCACCGCGCCGCGCTCGAAGCGCGCCGGCGCGCGGTGCTGGCGCGGATGGTGGCGACCGGTGCGATCGGCGCGGACGACGCGGCGCGGGCGGCGGCGGAGCGCGTCGCGGTGCTGCCGCGCGGCGACGGCATCGCGGCGGCGCCGCACCTGCTGTTCCGGCTGGCGGCGAACGTGCCGCCCAGCGTGACGCGCGTGCGCACGACCATCGACCGCGACCTGCAGCGCTTCGCCGAGAACGAGACCGCGCACGTCGTCGCGGCGCTGAGCGAGCGCGGCGTGCGGGACGGCGCGGCGCTGGTGCTCGACAACCGCGACGGCGCGGTCCTGGCCTACGTCGGCTCGGCGGACTACTTCGCCCGCACCGGCGCGGGCAAGAACGACGGCGTCGCCGCGCTGCGCCAGCCGGGCTCCGCGCTCAAGCCGTTCCTGTACGAGCTGGCCTTCGAGCGGCGCGTGGTGCGGCCGACGACGATCCTGGCCGACGTGCCGGCGACGTACGCGATTCCGGGGGCGCGAACGTACCGCCCGAGCGACTACAGCCAGCGCTTCGCCGGGCCGGTGCGCGCGCGCATCGCGCTGGCCGACTCGCTCAACGTGCCGGCGGTACGCGTGCTCAGCGAAGTCGGCGTGCCGGCGTTCTTGGACCGCTTGCGCGCGCTGGGGTTCGCGCACCTGACGCGCGGCGCGGACGAGTACGGGCTGGGGCTGGCGCTCGGTGACGGCGAGGTGACGCTCGAGGAGCTGGCCGGCGCGTACGCGGCGGCGGCGAACGGCGGGCGGCGGGTGCGGGTGCACGCGGTGATGGGCGGTGCTGCGGACGGCGCGGGCGGTGTTGCAGACGACACGCACGATGCGGGCGCGAGCGCGACGACGGCGGTCGTGGGCATGGCCTCCGAGTGGGGACTCGTCACCGACGTGCTGGCGGACGCGCATGCGCGCGCCCGTGCGTTCGGAGTGGCGTCGCAGTTGTCGACGTCGTTCGCGAGCGCGGTGAAGACGGGGACGTCGTCGGATTTCCGCGATACGTGGACGGTCGGCTACACGCGCGACTATACGGTGGCGACCTGGGTCGGGAAACTTCGACGGGACGCCGATGCGGCGGGTGAGCGGGGTCACGGGCGCGGCGCCGCTGTGGAACCGGATCGTGCGCCATCTCGCGGAGCGCGGCGCGCCGGGGCCGTTCGCGCCGCCGCGCGGGTACGTGCGGCGGGCGATGTGCGCGACGACCGGAGTGCGGCCGACGCGCGACTGCGCGAGCGTCGTGGGCGAGTGGCTCGACCCGGGCGATCTGGTGGCGTGGAATGCGCCGGCCAAGCCGCTCGGGCGCGTGTACGACGGGTGGCTGGCGGCGCAGCCGGCGCGCGCGGGCGAGGGGCTGCGAATCGTCGCCCCGCACGACGGAGACCTGTTCGAGGCGGCGCCCGGCGCGCGGGTCGCGGTGGTGGCGCGCGGTGCGGCGCGGCCGGGGTGGGAGTTGAACGGGCGCGCGCTGGCAGCGCACGACGCGCGCTGGACGCTGCCGCTGCGGCCCGGGCGCTGGTCGCTGCGCGCCCGCGACGGCGCGCGCAGCGACACGGTGACCTTCACGGTTCGTGACCCGCCGTCGCACGCGCGCCGAGCGGGGTTCACCGTACGTTGAGGCTACGCGTCACTCATGTAAGTGGATCCTTGTCTGCTTCGGGTGAGCCGAACCAGCGGAGAAGCGCTTCTCGCAGCGCTACCGTGGCGGTTTCTGCGGGCTCGTCGATCGTTGCGGTCCAGCCGATGTACGCGTCCGGGCGGATCAGGAGAGCGTCGGCCGGCCGATCGTCGGTTCTGGCAGTGTGGATGTCGACGCGATGCTTCCAATCTCGGGCGGCATTGCGGAATTCTGAGCGGTCCGCAAGGTCGAGCAAAATCGGCCGTGCCGTGTGCATGAGAGCCGCGACGCTGATTGTGCCCTGGTCGGTGCGCAAGGTAAGGTCGGGTAAGAAGGTGCCGGTCAGTGCATGCCCGTTGCGGTCTGGTGGAGCGTAGCGGATATCCGTCGCAGCGATGAGCTCGCCCAGGTGGCGAAGCGGCTGATCGTAGGCCATCAATTCCTGGAAAACTTCCCGAAGTGCTCGTACCGCTGGGTCGTGTTCGCGCCGCAGCGCCGCCTGGGCTTGGGTATGCATCATGCCGCGTGCGCCGGCGAAATGCCGCTCATCGTGATAGGTGTCGAGCAGGCCGGCCGGCGCCCAGCCCTGAGCGGCAGCGGCAAGCTTCCAGCCAAGGTTGACCGCATCGAGCATGCCGACATTGATGCCGATCCCGGTGGCGGGAAACTGATGAGCCGCGTCACCGGCCACCAGAATCCGTCCGTTGCGATACCGCTCAGCCTGCCGGGCCTCAAATCCATAGCGCGACAAGCGCGTCACTTCGCCCAAGGGGATGTCCCCGCCGAGCACGCGCCGGATGCTGTCCTGAAACTCGGTTTGGGTCATCGGCGCATCATCGTCGACGGCGGTTTGCTCGTCCTCGGTGGTTTGGATCCCCAGCACAGCCGGATCGAGTGAGCCGAGTGCAAAGACACCGCGTTCGGTTTGCGTATATCCGGCGCGAACGAGCCCGAGCCCGGGCACGACGATGTCGCCGTTGTCCAGTCGGGTCACCGATGGGTGCATGGTAGCCGTGCCCAGCCGGTTGACCTCCGGATAGGTGGTGCCGGGAAATGCGATCCCGGCCAGATCGCGGACCCGGCTGCGCGGGCCGTCGCAGCCGACCAGATACCGGGCCTCGAGCCGGTACGGGCTGTCTCCACCACGGACCTCGACGGTCACCAGCGCGTCGTCCTGGCAGAGCCCAACGACCTCGTGCCCGCGTCGGATCTCGGCTCCGAGTTCGCGAGCGTGCTTCTCGAGCAGCTCCTCGAGCCGTGGTTGCGGCAGGCGCGCTCCCCAGATCGGGGATTCCGCCAGCTGCGAAAAGTCCAGATATAGGTTGCCGAATGGGACCTTCGGCGCCCGGAAGCTGGGGATGCCGCTCGCCGCTTCAATCCGACCGAGCAGGCCCCGGTAACGCAGCACGTCCACGATCCGGCCGACGAACGCGCCGGCCCTCGGGGTCTCGCGGATTTCCGGCCGGCGCTCCAGCACCAGCGTTCGCACCCCGGCTAGACGCAGTTCACTAGCCAGCATCAAACCGGTTGGGCCGGCACCAACGATGATTATGTCGGCGTCCATTACCGGCCACTGCGGGCAACGTGACTCGTCGCGCCCTCATGCAAACCGATCGACAACAACACTCGCACGTTTCCCGCGCCCTTTCGGAAATTGAGACTCAATCGCCCATTATGCGGCACGGCCCGGGACTTGCGCAAGTCCCCCATGTGTGGTGTACAATGAAAGTGGCCAGTGGCGCTTCACGAACACGCAAGCTTCGCGTCACACGCTGATTGCAGTTGTCGTTCTGGTCGGCGCGGGTGTGAACGTTAGCGCTTCGCGGCAGATTATAAAACCGCGACGAGGTTTCCGTCGATGTCTCGCACCGATGTCGTTAAAAATGCGGCCCCGTCAAAGTGCGAAACGGGCACCAGCGGTTCTTAGCCGTATCTCAGCACATCCTCATGTGGCCCTAACCGGCGGTGGGACCCGCACCGTTCGATCGAACCCGAGAGCGCTCAGCGAGCGAACGCCTTCAGGGTGCGGCCGAGGGTCTTGCCGACCTCCGACGTCGTCCGAGCACTCACCCCGTACTCGCGCGCGAACGATGCGAAGCGGCTTACCGCGTCGATAACCTGATTCGTCACCTCGCGCACGGTAGCGGCGCCGATGCCTTCACCTTTAGCGACCGCGCCGATCGCCGTGGGCGTCACATCGGTGCCGTTGCCGGCCACGGTGAGGTAGTGCTCGCCGCCCGGCCCTTGCGAAAAGGTCAGATCGTACGCGGGCGCGAGCGTCCACCGCCCCGTGCCGTCCATCAAGAAGGCGTGCTGCTTGGTGTGATCGTCGCGGTTGTGGGCCAGCACGTTGAACACCATGCGGCGGAACATCTTCTCGACCTCGCCTTGGTGGCGGGTGACGATGCGGACCGCTTTGAGCAGCTCGCCGTAGTCCAGGCTCGAGCGCTCCCAGTCGAGCTCGAGCAGTCCCGCGACCGAAAGAACGTGGCGCCGGCCGCCGCCGGGGATGCGGTCGAATCGCTTGGTCGCGAAATACCCGGGCCCGTGGGTTGCCGCGACCAGCCTGCTTTCCGACATATCGACGCCGGCCGCGCGCGCCATCGCGCCGTATGCCGCTTCGAGCGGGCCGATGTCGGGCACGTCGCGCGCGCTGCGGAACTTCACGATCCAGGCCTCGAAGCCGGCTGGAATGTCGTCCGTGCCGGAACGGACCTCGCCCGCCTCGTTCATCGCGACGAGAACTTTCGGCCGCGCGCCGCCGGACGATCCGCCCAAACGCTCCAGTTGCGGGATGACGTCGCTGTCGCGGCCCTCCAGGACTTCGAGCGACGCGTGAGCCAGCAGGTCGAGGTCGATCCCGGCTTCGTCGCTCGCGGAGAGCGCCGGCCGATACGCGAGCGCACCCATGCCGCGCCGGCCGACGGCGGCGAGCTTGTCGAGAGCGGTGAGCGCGTGGTAATCGATCCCGTTCGCCGCGGCACGGCGCCGCATCAAGAGCTCGCCCCAGGCGTCGGGCAGGCTATCGGCCAGAACGCCGTGCAGCCCGCCGAACGTGCGTGGTTCGGCGGCTCGCACCAGCTCCGTACCAGGTGGCGGGAACAGCGGGTTGATTTGCAGCCGCGAGGCGAGGAATTCGGGCGCATATTCGAGCACGGCGGTTCCGCGATCGAGCGCGACCCGGCCCACCGGCACGATGCGATCGGGCGCGAATTCGAGCACGGCGTGCAAGGGCGTGCCCGACCCGAGCTTCACGCTTTCTTCCTCGCCCGCAGCCGTTTGCGGCTGCCGGCCAGGATCTCGTCCAGCGAGCGTGCTTCGGCAGGCGGGAACAGCGCGGCGAACTCACGCTCGGCGCCCAGTGCCAGCGCGATCCGCGCCACGACCTCGAAGCCCACCGCGCCGCTGCGCTCGAAGCGTTTGAGCGTGGAAAGCGTAACCCCGGCGGCCTCCGCGAGGTCCGCTTGGCGCATACCGCGAGCCAGGCGGCGTTCCTTGGCGCGTTCGCCGACTAGGCTGGCCAACTCCGCAGCCGAATAGAGAGAAAGGTTCACGTACGGTCTCTTAAAGGCGATTATTCGCCTTAGTATACCTCGATATACGGACCGTTATGATGCCTCCGCATGCTGTGCCCCGACCGCCGAAAGCGTCCGCCTATCGCTACGCGAGGGCTTCGAGGAGCCGCCAGCCGCTGGGTCATGGGCGCTAGCCCAGGCGCTCCGTCAGATACGACGCGAGCTGGCCCTGCGAGACGCGGTCTTGCTTCATCGAGTCGCGGTCGCGGACGGTGACCGTGTCGTCGGGGATGCCTTCGTAGTCGATCATGATGCAGAACGGGGTGCCGATCTCGTCCTGGCGGCGGTAGAGCTGGCCGACGTTGCCCTCGTCGTATTGCGTGCGGAACGACGGGCGCAGCGCCTTCTCGATCGCGTGCGCGCGCTCGACCAGCTCGGGCTTGTTGCGCGCGAGCGGGAAGACGCCGACCTGGACCGGGGCGATCTTGGGGTGGAAGCGCAGCACGGTGCGCTTCGTCTCCTTCTCGCCTTCGACGACGGTCTCGCTGGCGTAGGCGTCGACCAGCATGGTGAGCGTGGTGCGGTCCATGCCGGCCGAGCTCTCGATCAGGATCGGGGTGTACTTGCTCTTCGTCGCCTCGTCGAAGTAGGTCAGGTCCTTGCCCGAGAGCCGCATGTGCGCGTCGAGGTCGTAGGTGCCGCGGTGCGCGATCGACTCCAGCTCACCCCAGCCCCACGGGAACAGGTACTCCACGTCCGTGCCGGCCTTCGCGTAGTGCGGGCGTTCTTCGGGCGTGAGCTCGTAGAAGCGCAGGCGCTCGGGGCGCACGCCGTAATCGCTGTACCACTGCTTGCGCGCGCGCACCCACTCTTCGTAAGCCGTCATGTCGTGGCCGTCGTCGGGGACGAAATACTCCAGCTCCGCCTGCTCGAACTCGCGCGTGCGGAAGGTGAAGTAGCGCGGCGTGATCTCGTTGCGGAACGACTTGCCGATCTGCGCGATGCCGAAGGGCGGCTTCTTGCGCGCGGCCTGGTAGATGTTCTTGAAGTTGACGAACATGCCCTGAGCGGTCTCGGGGCGCAGGTAGGCCACCGACTCGGCGTCTTCCATCGCGCCGACCTGGGTCTTCATCATCAGGCTGAAGTTGCGCGGCTCCGTCAGCGTGCCGGTCATGCCGCAGTCGGGGCACTTGTCGAGCGACGGCAGGTGGTCGGCGCGGAAGCGGTGCTTGCAGTTGCGGCAGTCGACCAGCTTGTCGTGGAACGACGCCACGTGGCCCGAGGCGACCCAGGTCTGCGGGTGCATGATGATGGACGAATCGAACGCGACCACGTCGTCGCGCAGCTCGACGATCTCGCGCCACCAGGCGTTCTTCACGTTGCGCTTGAGGATCGCGCCCAGCGGGCCGTAGTCGAAGAAGCCGCCGATGCCGCCGTAGATCTCGCTCGACTGGAAAATGAATCCGCGCCGCTTGGCCAGCGCCGTGATCTCATCCAGCGTCACGTGGGGTTTGGGGTCCACCGCGGTCTCCGTCGTCATCGAACGTGCGCGTTTCGGGACCGGGCAAACCGCGCCCTCGCGCGTGCGGCGCATTCTCGGCTCGGCAGCCGAAGCAGGCATGCGGCTGGGCGGGCAAGCGACGAATTCTTAACTGCCCGGGAGTGGTCTTTGCGCCCTAGCGGCGTCTATATTGTATACAGCCAGACGCGTAAGCGAACTCACGGAGGGGGCGGGGACGCTTGCGGGGGCGGCTCGCTTTCGTTTGTCGCGCCGAACCTTGCCGTAACGGAGTACCCGTCCTTTGAAGCGTGCCCTTTTGGTCGCCGCCGGCGCCCTGCTCGTGTCCGCCTGCAGCGGTCCCCTTCACACCGGCGCGACCGTGCCGGGCCGAACCGCCGCCCCGCAAGGGCACGTTCGGCACCTCCAAGGCGGGCGGGAACGGCTGGACGTGCTCGGCGGGCCGCCGTCGTTCCGCCTCAACGTGAACCTGTTCGATGCGCCGCTGGTCGGCGCGGCGGGTGGGGCCGTCTTCAATGCCGGCATCCTGGGCCTGGACGCGGTCGACGCCGCCGGCGACTCGTGGCAACTCGTCGGCAACGCCGCGCCGCAAGTCGTGAACCTGCTCGGCCTGCAGCAGCAGGCCCTCGACATGGGCGCGGGCACGCTGCCGGTCGGCACGTACCCGGCGGTGGAGCTGCTGCTCGATCCCGCGACGACGACCGCGACGGTGGGCGGGCAGACGTATCCGGTCCGCTTCAGCGCGTCGAACCACCTGTGGTGGGACCCCACGCAGACGATCGAGGCGGTCACCGTGCCGCTGAGCATCACCGGCAGCGCGGGCGACGCGATCGTCGCGACCCTCGACTTCAACGTCTTCCAGTCGGCGAACCTGAGCGACGGCGTGGTCTGGCTGACGCCCACGGTCGCGGGCGGCATCGGCTCGCCCTCCATCGTGGGCAGCGTGGTGAACGCGGCCGGCGCGCCGGTGAGCAACGCCACCGTGATCGCCACCGACGCGAGCGGCAACGTCGCCAACGCCGCGCCGACCGCGGCCGACGGGTCGTTCCACCTGCGCGGCATCAGCGCGGGCGGCTACACCGTCAGCGTCGCCAACGAGTTCACGACCAAGGCGGGCGTCACGGTTTCCGCGTCCGGCAACGATGCAGGCGCGGCTCCCTCCACCTACGTCGTCGTCGGCCCGAACAGCGAGATCGCGCTAGCAGCACTGCGCGACTGACGCGGGCGTCCGAGATGTCGAACACGGTGGGTGTGTTCGGCGCCGACTCGCTTCGTGACGCTCGCGTCGCCTTGCGGGCGGCGCTCTACGACGCCGCATTGGAACTGACCCGAGGCTGCGAGGACTGGCCGGCGGCGCACGCCGAGCAGGCCGTGGTCGTGAAGGCCGAGACGATCGGCCGGCGCGACCCGGTGGCCGCGGTGGCGTACCTGACCTCGGTCGAGGACGTGGTGACCAGCCCGCAGGGCCGGTTCGCGTTCGCGGTCCAGCTCGGCAAGGCGCACGCCGCCGCGCGCGGGTTCGCCCAGGCCGAGTCGCGCTACGCCGAAGCCCGCGCGCTGGCGGATTCCGTGCCCGACGGGCGCCACACGATGGCCTATCACGACCTGCGCATGCGCTGGTTCCGGCGCGAGTGCGACGTGACCGGGCCCGACGTGCAGCTCGCGCTGGCCCACCCCGACCCCAGCATCGCGTCGGCGGCGTTCGCCTACCGGGCTTGGATGCACGCGGGCAACGGCGACTACGGCGCGCACGTCGCGGACCTCCGCCGGGCGGTGCGCTACGCGAGCGCGCCGGCGCCCGAACCGGTCGACGTCGCCACGCTCGCGGCGTCGGTCCACGCCCTCGCGCAGGTCGGCTTCGAAACCGCCGACTCCACCGCGCTGGCGGCGGCGCGCACGGCGTTCGAGGCGCTCGTCTGGACGCCCGACGTCGCGATGCACCACTATCTCGCCGTCCGCGCGTTCGGCTGGGACGCCTTCATGCGCGGCCGCGCGGGCGAGGCCCAGTGGGCTTTTCGCGAAGCGCGCGGGCTCGCTCCGGCGGCGAGCTGGCGCGCCCTGGCGCACGCCGACCGGGCCTACGTCGCGCGCATCTCCGGCAACGACTTCTGGGCCGGAGAGGAACTCGCCGCCGCCGACGCCGAGGCCAACGACGTGCCGTGGCCGGCGACGCACGGCGAGGAGCGGCAACTGCTCGTCGTGCTGGCCGTGCTGCACGCCCGGGCCGACGCGCCGCGCGCGCAGCGCTACGCTTCGCTGTACGCGCAGCTCGGCCGCGAGAACGTCGATCCGGCGCTCCCCGGGCACTTCGACCAGCGCGCCGAGGCGCACGAGCGCTACGCCGTCGGGCGCATCGAGCAGACCCTGGGCCGGCACGAGACCGCGGTCGCCGCGCTGCGCGAGGCGTACGCGATCTTCGACGCGGTGTCGTTCCGCTACCGCGCCGCGCTGACCGCGGCGGCCCTGGCCGAACTGACCGGCGAGGAGCACTGGCGGCGCGCGAGCGCGCGCCACTCCGGGGCCTACCCGGGCGCGCCGCTGGTGCGCTTCACGGCCGAGGCGCGGGCGCGCGAGGAGGTGATGCCCGCGCAGCTCACCCCCGTGCAGCGCCAGATCGCGCGCGCGCTGTGGGACGGTGCGACCCCGCGCGAGTTGTCGCGCCGCTTCAGCCGCAGCACGTTCACCATCGAGAACCAGATCGCGACCATCTTGCGCGCGTTCGGGGTGAGCTCGCCCGCGGCGCTGCTCGACGAAGCGCACCGGCGGTCGCTGGTATGACGGCGCTCGTTCCGGCGCTCGGCGCCGCGGGGCTGCTCGCGGGCGCCGCGGCGGTGTGGGCGAGCGCGCGCGCCGTGGGGCTGCGCCGCGCGCTGCGCTCCGCGCGCGCGGCGGCCCGCAGCGCCGCCGAGCACGCCTTCGACCTGCTCGAATGCGTGGGGGAAGGGATCTACATCGTCGACGCGGCGCTCGTCGTCACCCACGTCAACGAGGAAGCGGAGCGGCTCCTGCGCTCGACCGCCGACGCGCTGGTCGGGCGCAAGCTGTGCGAGATCGTCGACCCGCTGGCGTCCGAGCTGGTCCCCGAGATCAGCGCGGCGCGCCACGCGCGCGCCCCGCTCGAGCGCACCCACGCCTTTCCGGCCACGCAGACGTTCGTCGAGGTGCGCATCCACGCGGGCGCGTCGCAGACGCTGGTCTCCCTGCGCGACGTCAGCGCCCGCACCCACGCCGAGCTGCGCCTGCGCGAGAACGAGCGCCGGCTGCAGCTCGTCACCCAGCACGTCGACGCGGTGCTGTGGACGACCGACCGCGAAGGCCGCTTCACCTCGCTCGCCGGCGGCGCGCTGCACGACCTCGGGCTGAGCGCGGACGAGCTGGTCGCCCGCCCGTCCGAAGCGCTGGTCGGCCCCAACGTGCTGCGCGACGTCTTCGCCGGCGCACCGGCCCGGGTGGAGAACGCCTGGGGCGAGCGCTGGCTGCGCCACCACGTCGAGCCGCTGCTCGAGAACGGCCGCACCGTGGTCGGCGCGGTCGGCGTGTCGCTCGACATCAGCGAGCTCAACCGAACCCGCCAGCTGCTGATCGAGGCCGCGCACCGCGACCACCTGACCGGGCTGCCGAACCGGCTCGCGCTCGAGCAGCGCCTGCGCGCCGCGATCGCCGCGGCGAGCGGCGCCGGGCTGCGCTTCGCCTTGCTGTTCCTGGACCTCGACCGCTTCAAGACGATCAACGACTCGCTCGGGCACGGGGCCGGCGACGAGGTCTTGCGCGTCGTCGCGCGCCGGCTGGGCGACGCCGTGCGGGCCGGCGACGACGTCGCGCGGCCCGGCGGCGACGAGCTGGTGATCCTGCTGGCGGAAACGGCGGAGCCGGCCGAGCTGGAGGCGCGCACGCGCGAGCTGTTCGCGGCCCTGGCCGCGCCCGTCGCGGTGCGCGGCCGCCAGCTCCACCTCAGCGCGAGCATCGGAATCGCGCTGTTCCCCGAGCACGGGCGCGACGCCGAGGCGCTGCTCGCGCACGCCGACGCCGCGATGTACCGCGCCAAGGCGCTGGGCGGCAACTGCGCCGCCACCTACGACACCTCGCTCGAGCACATGGCCGCGGACCGGCTGGCGCTCGAGAACGACTTGCGCCGGGCCGTCGAGCGGGACGAGCTCGAGCTGCGCTACCAGCCGGTGGTGAGCGTCGCCTCGCGCCGCATCGTCGCGTGCGAGGCGCTCGTGCGCTGGCGCCACCCGCAGCGCGGCCTGCTCGCGCCCGACGCGTTCATCAGCCTGGCGGAGGAGACCGGCGTCATCGTCGCGCTCGACCGCTGGGTGCTGCGCGAAGCGTGCGCCACCGCCGCCCGGGTGCGCGCGCTGCTGCCCGACTTCCGCATCTCGGTCAACATCTCGTCGCGCGACCTGCGCGAGCCGGGCTGGCCCGAGCTCGTCCGGGCGCTGCTGGCCGAGCACGGCCTGCCGCCCGCGGCGCTGGGGCTGGAGATCACCGAGACGATCTCGCTCGACGACGGCGTGCTGCCGGTGCTGCGGCAGCTCCAGGCGCTCGGAGTGGCGATCGCGATGGACGATTTCGGGGTCGGCTTCAGCTCGCTGTCGTACCTCAAGCGGCTCCCGGTCAGCGTGCTCAAGGTCGACCGCAGCTTCGTGCGCGAGGTCGACGTGGACCCCTACGACCAGGCCATCGTCGCGGCGATCGTGGCGGTCGCGCGCGCGCTCGGCTTCACCGTCGTCGCCGAAGGGGTCGAGACGCCCGAGCAGCTCGCGCGCGTCGGCGCGCTGGGCTGCGACGAAGTGCAGGGCTATCTGTTCGGCAAGCCCGAGAGCGCGGAGCACCTGCTGTGCGCGGTCGCAGCGGAGCGCGGAGCGCAGCGGCTCGCGGCGCGCTGAGGTCAGGCGGGCTTTCCGTCGTCATGGAACGAGCACGTTTGGGGGCGAGGCGGATGGCGACCGCATCGAGCGGCGCTGTTTGGCCGGCTTATCAGCCGGTGGGCCGAGAAGCTCAAGTTGCGGCGCTAGCGGTGCCCCAGGTGTCTCCACGGGCGCCGAGCGCACGTACTTTCGCCGCTTCAGCGTAGCCTCCCCGGCTGCAGTGAGGCGCTAAAGCCAGGCCTTGGCCTGCGCGGGCACCAGCTCAAGAAGCTCAGTAACCTCTCCCAAGGTACGCGGCTCAGCGAGCAGATCGAGCATCGCTTGCCGCGTGAGCATAAAAAGTACTGTTTTGCTCGATACGTGTATCGCCACGAGAGTACCAGGAGAGACTGGTCGGCTGGTACGTCCGCTAGAGCCACGGTGAGATGGCATCGGCAGCACGTACACCGGCCACGCATCGATCCCAACGAGAAGATCGTTGGCGGGGCGAGTCAGTCCCGTGATCACTGGACGATTCCCCCTTGCTTGAGCGCTACGATCGCGCCGGCCAAGGTGCCGTCCTGCCTTCGCTTGCGGCGAACACGAGCCAGGCGTCGGTAGCGCGTAGATCAGCCAGTTATGCTCCATCGCGCGGCCGATGGTGAAAACGGAATCCGCTCGACGTCGTGATCAGAACCAGCCGCTTAAACCGAATCGCGTCCCGGACGCTGGTCGAGTGATATCTCCAATAAGCTGTCCGTAATCACGCCCACTGAGGTCCCGCCCTCGCCAGCGCAGCAAGCATCGACTCCTCGTCCACATCTCGCGCGGCTCCGGAAACGAGCGGGATGTCCAAGCGCGCGACAAGTCTGCCGCTTTCTCGTGCACGTCGAAGACTTACCGGTCCGGATCGCGTGATCCAATTACTGCGAACCCGCCACAGTCGAGCAGATCAGTCAGAACACACCATAGACGAGCGGTGGCGCTGTAGCGCCGAGGCGGGTGCGGTAACGGGAGGGATAGGCCATGTCACCACATTCCGTAGACCCAGACGCCGCGCGCTTCGAGGTCAGCTAGCCTCAACGCTACCAGCGCCCCCCGGTCGAGCAGACGCCGTAGCCGTTCGGGCTCGAGATGTGTGCGCGAGCGCTCGGGAACGCGGCGCGCGACATCGGCTAAAGCGGTCTCGTCGAGCGCGAAGAGCGCAGCCGGCGCAACTCGCGTTCACGCAGAGCGAGCGTCAAGTCGTGGTACTCCGTAGCCGTGAGCGGAGCGGCATTCCTCGCGCGGGCTGACGCGCGCGAGCACAACGCGAGAATCGCACGCGTGTCGATGCTGACCGGCCCGGCCACGATGCTCATTCTTGACTGCTCGTCCTTGCGAGCACCAACGGGTAGACAGCCGGTACCGGCTTCGCGCAGCAGCACCGCCAAGACCGTCATCGTCCACCCGCTATCGTACATGTCGTCGATAAGCAAACCGGGATGCTCCATGCCGTTGAACGGTACGATTTCGAAGGCCCCATCGAGATTCTGCACTTGGAAGGCGCTGTTCTCCATCTCCTTCTGCTCTGCGGTCTGCTTGGTCTTCCTTACCGCGTCCACATACGGCAGACCGAGGGCGTCGGCGACTCAAGCAGCGAGTTCAGGGACCAGCCCGGGGCGATTCAGCGAGGGAACTGCGGCAACCCACATCGGGGCAGGGCTGGCTCCCACACACGGACAAGCTCGGCGAGGGCTCGAACCGTGCGCTCGCTGAAATGGCTGGCGCCATACTTCTCTTCTGCTGCTGCCCGCCGCCTAGTCGGCCCAGCATCCACCATGCGGCCGCCCGACCGGGTTCAGCCCGGTAGTACACTGGGATGCGCTGAGAAGTCGGCCACTGCTTTCTGGGTTCGAGCACGATGGCACGGTGGTACACGAAGTCCTCGGCTTGCACGACCAGCAAGGGATCGGAATCAGTCACCGCGCGCTCGGGATCGCAGCCGGAGCACTGTCCGCAGGCCAGCTGACTATCATCACCTAGTTCGCGGGTAAGGAACGCCATCAGGCAGCCCGGCGAGCGGAGATAGGCGCCGACCCGAGCAAAATCCCGCTCGCGGCGTTCGCGCAGCAAGCGCACGCGCTCCGCATCGTAGGTGTACTCGACAGCAGTTGCGACGTAGTGCGAACCGTCACGCGCGATCGGGGACGGTGTGGAGCTTGCGCAGGAACTCGAGGACGTGATCGATTCGCGTCTCGCGCAGATTCACCTCGGCTATGAGATCGCGCTTACTCAACGATGACTTCGCGTTCAACGCATCTAGGACGGCGCTGACCTGCGGCTCGGGCGGCAACGCGGAATGGTGGAAATATTCGACAATTCTATGGTCTTCCGGCCCTGAGAGCAGTACCCCGCGAGCGGTCTGTCCGGACCGGCCGGCGCGACCGACCTGCTGATAGTATTCGGTTATCGACGGCGGTGTTTGCATGTGGTAGACGAAAGCAAGATCCGGCTCGTCGAAACCCATTCCCAACGCGCTGCTCGCGACGAGAGACTTGACCCCGTTGTCGACCAGAAGCTGCTCGAGTGGCTCGCGCTCGAATTCCTTGAGCCCATCGTGGTAAAGGCGGGCATCGATGTTCTGGTCTACCAACCAGGCCGCGATCAGTTCGACGTCGCGTTGAGTCGAGCGCGGAATGATATCGTTCCCCTCGGTTCTCGATACCTGCTCGGCGAGCCAGGCAAGCCGTTCGGCGTAGGACATGTCCGCACCAGCCACGAGTTCCAATGTTTCACGTCCAAGTGGCCCCAGTCGCACGCCGATGTGTTCGCCGAGTTCTTCGCTGACATCGTCTACCACGATCTCTTCCGTCGTTGCCGTCGTCGCCAGCACGGTCCGTCCCGGGCAGGTTTCAAACGAACGCCGCGATGCGCCGGTACGCGGGCCGAAGTCATGGCCCCATTGCGAAATGTAATGCGCCTCGTCGACCATCACGAGTCCGACGCCTACGAGCAATCCAGGTACGCCTTCCTCTTCGAATTCCCGGTTCCGAAGCCATTCGGGAGAGATGAATACGACATCGACGTTCTCTTCCGTTTATTTCCCTGTAGGCGTCAGCTCATTATTCGTCGGTCATCGATACTTAGCGGTCTACACGCTTAACCCGTAGCGCTTCGCCAAAGGATCTGATCGCGCATCAGCGCGAGCAGCGGCGAAAGAACGATGGTCGGCCCGTGGCCACGCTCGCGCAGCAGCTTGGTCGCGATGAAGTAGACGGCGCTCTTGCCCCAGCGGTCTTACGCACCAGAAGTAGCGCTTCGTGCCGCTCGACCGCGGCTTCGATCGCTTCCCATTGGCCATCACGCAGTTCCGCCGCACCGCTCCCTGTTCCGGCCCTCAGTAACCCAAAACCGAATCCGTATAGCGACAGTCGTTCA
Organism: Vulcanimicrobiota bacterium; assembly: GCA_963784655.1. Taxonomy (GTDB): domain Bacteria; phylum Vulcanimicrobiota; class Vulcanimicrobiia; order Vulcanimicrobiales; family Vulcanimicrobiaceae; genus Vulcanimicrobium. The sequence goes on along the minus strand of CAWASO010000014.1, from coordinate 40,105 downwards.
TCGTCGGCACACCCTCTCTTGCCAAGACGCGGACGATGAAGTGCGTCCGCTCGCCCGCTCTCGCCGTTCAACGCGCAAGCCCTGTCGCCGCTCGCGGCGCGCTGAGCCGCGCTCGAACTACTCCTCAGCGCGGGGTCTTGGGCGTGCGCGCCTGGCGCTCCGCGGCGATCTCGGCGCTGGACACCGCGGCCACGAACGCCACCCCGCCCACGATGTTGCCCAGCAGGGTCGGCACGAAGAAGCCGATCGCCTCGCCCCAGGTCGTCACCCCGCGGAACGCGCCGTACATGGCCTCGACCGAGCCCGCGATGATGTGCTGGAACTCACCCGCCGCCACCACGTAGGTGATCAGGATGATGATCAGCGGGGTCGAGCCCTCGGCCAGCGGGATCAGCCAGACCATCAGCGCGATCAGCCAGCCGGCGAAGATCGCCTTGGCGAACGTGACCAGCACCGGGTGGCCGATCGTGTCGGCGGCTAGGCCGTCGAACGCGTGCAGCATGTCGGGCGGGAAGGCCCCCGCCAAGGCCACCAGCGCCGACGAGATCGCCGCCCCGACCAGGTTGCCGGCCAGGATCACCACCCACAGCCGCCCGAGCTGCTTCCAGCGCCAGGCGGTCGGGCGGGCGAAGAGCGGCAGCAGCGGGGTGAGCGTGTTCTCGGTGAAGAGCTGCTGCCGGCCCAGGATCACGATCAGGAAGCCCAGCGTGTAGCCGAAGCCGGCGACCAGGTGGCGCCAGGGCGTGTCGGGCAGGCCCGCGCGCAGCACGCCCATCGCGATCATCGAGAAGACCATCGACAGCCCGGCCGCCAGGGCCGAGAAGAACAGCGAGCCCGACGAGCGCTCGAACTCGGTCTCGCCCTCGGCCCGGATCGTCTCGAAGATGACCGCCGCGCGCGGTCGCTCGCGCTGGTGCGCTTCCTCGGCTTCCTCTTTGGAGACCTGGGCGTCGGGGTTCACGCCCCCTGGTACCCCGTTCGAGCGGCCGAGCTACGGGGCCGGGGCGCGCGCGCCGATACTGTCAAGGTGCACGACTTCGCCGTTTCCGCACCAGCGCTGCCCTGGACGCCCACCCCGGGCGCCCCGCTGGCGATCACCCGGGCCCGCCACGGGCTGATGGCCTACAACCCGCACGACATGTACATCGGGCGCTCGGTCGCGCGCTACGGTGAGTTCGGAGAACTCGAGCTGGACCTGATGCGCGCGGCGGTGCCCGAGGCCGGCGTGGTGCTGGACGTGGGCGCGAACATCGGCACCCATACCGTCGCCTTCGCGCGCCACGTCGGGCCCAACGGCATCGTGCTGGCGTTCGAGCCGCAGCGCGCCGTGCACGGCATCCTGACCACCAACGTCACGCTCAACGCGCTGGGCTGGGTCCACCTCGTGCACGCCGGCGTCGGTGCGAAGCGCGACGAGATGCTGCTCCCGGACTTCCGCTACGACAAGGACACGAACTTCGGCGCGATCCCGATGCAGGCCGCCGAGCGCGGCTGGCCGGTGCGCGTCGTGCCGCTCGACGACTACCTCTGGCTGCCCGCGGTGCACCTGGTGAAGATCGACGTCGAGGGCATGGAACCACGAGGTGCTCGACGGCGCGCACGCGTTTCTGGCCAAGTACCGGCCGGTGCTGTTCGTCGAGAACGACCGCGAGTCGACCTCGGTGCCGGTGCTGACCCGGCTGCTCGATTTGAACTACCGGGTGTACTGGCACGTCGTGCCGCTCTACCGCGCCGACAACTGGAACCGCGACCCGGAGAACCTGTTCCCCAGCAACGGCAGCATCAACGTGTTCTGCATCCCGCGCGAGCGCGAGCAGCACATCGTCGGCTTTCTCGAGATGACCGATCCGGCGGCGCCGCCGCCCGTCACGCTCGCGCCGTGCTAGCGCTCAGGGCTGGTCCGACGCGGCGCGGCCGGTGTAGCGCCGCCCGCGCCATTCCACCCCGCGGCCGCTGAGCACCCGCAGCGTCGAGTTGAGCGTGATCCCGCCCAGCACGGCGTAGCCGAACGGCGCCCACAGCGCGAGCCGGCGCGGCAGGCGCGTGTTCCGCAGACCGTAGGCCTCGACGGCCATGCCGGCGGCGATGCAGAGCAGCGCTTCCGCCGCGCGCAGCGGGCGTTTGCGCGCCAGCCCGTCGAGCGCGAGCGCGGCCGGGAGCACCGACAGCGCGGCGACGAACGCGGTGCCGCCGAGCAGCCGGCGCAGGTCGCCGCCCGCGCCGAGGTAGACGTTCTTGGTGAAGCCGTCCCAGACGCCGCGCAGCGAGCGGTACATGCGCACCCGCACGAGGTCTTCGCCGCCCGCGAGCAGCATGCGAAAGCGGCCGTCCCGTTTGAGGCGCCGCGCGAACGCGACGTCCTCGACGATCTCACCGCGCAGCGCGGCGTGGCCGCCCAGCGCGTCGTAGGCCGCCCGCGAGACGAGGATGTACTGGCCGTTGGCCAGCGCGTGCTCGGTGTCGCGCGGGTCGTTGAGCTGCGCCAGCGAGCCCGACGCGACGATCACCATCCCCAGGATCGTCGGCAGCACCGCGCGCTCGCCCCACGAGCCCAGTTCCTGATAGGTCGCGATGGTGAGCGCGTCGACGCCGCGCGCGAGCACGAACGCCAGCGCCGAGGTGCAAGCGGCGGGCGCGTGCCAGGAGTCGGCGTCGGTGAACAGCAGCCACGCGCCGCGCGCGAACCGCGCGCCCTGCTCGAGCGCCCACGGCTTGCCGACCCAGCCGGCGGGGAGCGGCTCGCCGCGCACGATCCGCAGACGCGGGCTCTCGGCCGCCAGGCGGGCCAGGATCGCGGGCGTGTCGTCGTCGGAGCGGTCGTCGACCACGATCAGCTCGTAGTCGGGCAGCGTCTGGGCGAGCAGGGAGCGCACGCAGCGCTCGATCGTGCGCTCCTCGTTGCGGGCCGGCACGATCACCGAGAGCGACGGCGCGCCGGGCAGGTCCGCGACGACCGGCACGCGCAGCCAGCCGCGCGCGATCGTCGCCGCGCGCGCCGCGTAGCCCAGCGCGACGACGGCGCAGGCGTGCGCCAGCGCGTCGAGCGCGGGCTCTAGCCGATCGCGCGCCACGGGTCGGGCTCCCGCGCGACGAAGGCGCGCCGGACCTCGTCGAGCACGCGCCGCTGCGAGGAGAACGTCAGCAAATCTTCCGCCTCGGCGAACGGCAGCCAGCGGTGCTCGTCGTGGACGTCGTCCTCGAGCACGATTCCGGCCTCGCCGTTCACCCGCGCGACGAAGAACGGCACGTGGACGATGCGGTCGCGCACGGGATCGTAGAACGCGTCCAGCTCGCCGGCGGTGTAGAACGCGCTCGCGCTCAGGCCGGTCTCTTCGAGCAGCTCGCGCCGGGCGGCGTCGGTCGCCCGCTCGCCGTCCTCGACCCCGCCCATGACGAAGGTCCAGGCGCCGGCGAACGCGCCGCGCGAGCGGCGCAGCAGCAGCACGCGCGTGTCCTCACCGGCGCCGCGCAGCACGAGCACGGCGACCGCATCGGGCCGGCTGTTCGCCTTCACGCGGCGGTCAGCTGGCCTTGGCGCGCGGCTGGGTCTCGGCCCGCAGTTGCCCGCAGGCGGCGGCGATGTCGCGCCCCATCGGGGTGCGCACGGTGACCGCGCGGCCTTCGCGCTCGAGGATCTTCGCGAAGGCCCAGATGCGCTGGTCGTCGCTGCCGCGCAGCAGCGCGTCGGGCGTGCTGTTGTACGGGATCAGGTTGACGTGGTAGAGCGAGCTCTTCATCAGCTTCGCCAGGTCGTGCGCGTGCGCGTCGCTGTCGTTGACCCCGGCCAGCATGACGTACTCGAAGAACACCTTGCGGTTGGTCTTGGCGATGTAGCGCGCGACCGCGGCCATCAGCTCGTCGACGGAGAACTTGCGGTTCACCGGCATGAAGGTCGAGCGGGTGGCGTCGGTCGGCGCGTGCAGCGAGATGGCCAGGTTGACCTGCGTTTGCAGTTCAAGTCCTTTCTTGAACGCGCTCGCGGACAGGATATCCAAGGTACTTTCGATCATTTGAACCAGATCAAAGTCGATGACTTCAAATGCCATTTTGCCAGCCTCGATTTTGGAGAAATCCAGAATGTCATTGATGATCGTTAGAAGGGTCTGCGCACTGGTTTGAATCGTTTCGGCGAATCCGCGCTGCTGGAAACCCAGATCGGTATCGAGCAGGATATCGGTCATCCCAATCACTCCGTTCATCGGGGTCCGAATCTCGTGGCTCATTTTGGCGAGGAACTCGCTCTTAGCCCGGCCAGCCTCCTCGGCCGCTTCTTTAGCCAACTTGAGCTCGCGGTTGGCGATCTGTTGTTCCAGCATCAAGCGATGCGCCGTCTGCCGACCAGAGTCGGCCTCCGATTTTGCCAGTTCGATGGCGAAGACTCGGTCTCGGATGGCGCGAGAGATCAACCAGGCGAGAACCCAGAACAGAACCAAGCAGCCCAGGCCGAAAACCAGCAACTGGTGCCAGTTTGCCGTAAGATTCTGTTCCATCTGCATCGCCAGTGCTTGGGAGCGGATCTGAGCTGATTTTTCGAAATCGGCTAGCGCAGCGCCGACGTCATGTGAGACTAAGCCAAGGTCGTCCTTGAGTTTTTCCTGCCGACGCCTCAGCAGGAGCGTGTTCCGCCACAGAGTATAAAGGCCTCCGCTGGCCACTGAGATTCTTTGATGCTCTTTGTCCTCTGTAAACCCTTTGCCGAAGAGGGCCGTTTTTAGGTCCTGTAACAATTGAAGCTGATAGGTTATGCGATCCAAGGCGGGCCGAAGTTCGTTGTCTTTGAGTTCAGCGAGGCTATCGATATGCTGCTCGCCATTGAGCAACTCGACGATCCGCGCCAAGTCGGCTAAATCGGTCTTGAAATCACCGAGACCATGACTCTCTTTTCGCGCCTGTTCGGCAAGGATCAAAGCTCGGTGGGATGCTTCTTCGCCTGGTGCAGATTGCCAACGTTTGAACTGCATGGCCTCTTTTAAGCGTCGTCTACCTTCTTCTAGTTCGGCTTCGTTACCCAATGCGCTGACGAAAGCGCGGACCTGGATTCGTTGCTCCGTCAAATTTTCCAGGTCAACATCGAATTCAGTACGCCAAGCTAGTGCTTGCTTTTGCAAGCCGGCCATTTTGTTGGCCACCGCGCTCACTCGATTCAGAGCCAGCAGCGTGGGCGGGTCGTCCGTGGACTTCGAAAGTTGTTGCGCAGATAACGCCAGACTGGTCGCGGCGCCGGATTCGTTAGCAAAAGGCGTATTGGCGTCGAGTGCTTGTTGAATTTCCCTTCGTGCCTCGGCGGCGCGCTGGAGGATTTCCCGGGTTGGTTGATTTAAATGCTCTTGCTGCTCCTGGAGCCTGATCCGACTGGACCTGATCGAGTGGAGCTGCAAACCGCTCTGGCCGATCATTACGGCGACCATGACAAAGCCAAGAGCTCCAAGGAGCCGAACCATCCAGAAAATTCCTGGCCCTCGCCCGAGCCTTTTCATCGTTGAGGTTCAACTCTCAGGAGGGCTGTGATATCGGTCCACTGAAACGGCACGAATCGGCCGTCCTTCAAGATAGTGGGCCAGACTCGATGACTGGCTTGGTGTTCGGTGCGACTTAAATAAAGTTGTTCACCGAGACCAATATCAAACTGACCGAGGCTTTCCAGCGCGTCGACGACCGCCTCGCGAGTCGGTGGCCCCTGAATTTTTTCCAAGGCCAGCAGCAATATCCGGGCAGCAATATATCCCTCGAAATCACCGAACCCAGCCGATGCTAACGGATCGAAATCCTTCAGATCAGCCAGATATTCAGGGCCAATGCTAGTCCGATCGTTCGAGGGAGATGGAACCACTTGGGTTTCTATGACGCGAGCATCGGTGGCGCCCAATGCATTGGCCAGCCGAGCACCGCCGACGGAGGCCACATTCAAGAAAAGCGGGCTAAGATCTGACCCCCGGCACAACCTGATAAACTTGGCACAGGGTGCGTAGGCGCCAATCATCACCACGGCACGCGGCGTTTTTTGCACCATGACCAGGTCCGCCACGGCGCCTTCCACGGCCAGTGTATTGCGTTTGTAACCGACATGTAAAATTGCGTTGGGGTCACCTAACCCATGCCGTTTCATCGCCAACATTCCTTGGTCAAAGCCCATATCGCCGGTGCTATCCCTTTGTGTAAAAAAAGCGATCTCTTCCGGTTTGAGACCGGCAATGTCGATGAGCGCGTCGATGATCGCGGCGGTCTCCTCGGAGGTGCTGGCCCGGAAATTAATGACATAGCGATCCGGAGGGTCATTCCTTAAGACCGGAGCCCCCGAAAGCGGAGCGAAAAGCAACGTTTTTTGTTCGTTCGCCAAGGGAACGGCCACCATTGCGGTGGAGCTTCCGACATTGCCAATAATGGTGAGAACCCTGTCGTTTTCAATCATTTGCCGCATGTTAGGAGCCGTGCGAGATGGTTCGTACCCGTCGTCCAGTGATATCAACCGCACCTTTCGACCATTGACGCCGCCCTCACGGTTGGCACGTTTCAAGCCGGCCAGAATCCCTCGTTGCATGTCTTTGCCAAGATCTTGGGCCCCGCCAGTCAGCACCGTAGACATTCCAAGGACCATGTCGTCCGGCGCAACGGCATCACCGGTCTGGGCAACATCGCCCCTGGCCGTCATTAAAAGAACAAGGATAATTAAAATTCCCGCCAGACGGAGTGGGTATCGCCTCCCGCCCCGAGGTCCATGCAAGTCACGGAATTGGGACGGGATTGGAAAGGGAACCGACTGTTTGCACCTTGAAGGAATGTTGTTAGGCCCTTAATCCTTGGCTTCTGGTCTATCCCTTGTTGGATAATTCTGCGGATCGAAGCAGAACGAGGGTGGGAGCACGCACCGCCCCATCGCGCCCGATCTTTGGTACGCATGATTTTTTTTAGCGTTCACTGCTAGATCGAGCGGTTAACGATTTTGACCAATCGAGATAAATTTGAAAACTGAATTTTTGTAATTACCATATTATAGCAGCGGTGGTGTTTCCGTCAACCGGCCGATGCCTTCCTGCGGTTTGCGCCTCCACAAACTAGGAATGATGGTTTCAACCTCCGAGGGAGAGCCCCTCTAATCACGGGAGCCGAAAGCCCAAACCTAAGGCTCAATTATATTGATATTACGGAAAACACGGATACTACAAGACAATTCAGAAAATCGGTCTTATACTCAAAGCTTCCTCAGCAGCAGGCTCCTTGACATGGGGAGGAGGACTTTGGTGGCGCCACCATCCTTTCAGGAGCACCGAAAAATATAACCAGTGGACACTGCAGAAAAGCATCCGGGAAACTCTAGTCCGTTCGATCAGCTTGGTGCGTCAAAAGCTCACCCGCGTACCGTGGGATGGTTTGGTACGACCGCGGTGGCCATGGGCGGGATCAATCAAAGTTTATTTCTCCTGGGGGCCCTTTTTGTCGGACAAGGAACCATCCGTGGCCAAGGAAGCGCAGCGATCCCGTTACTCATCGTCGGATTGCTGTTAAGCTGGGCCGCGACGCCGGGTTGGACTGAATTGGTCCTGATGTATCCGAACCGGGTCGGAGGAATTGCCGCGAACTGTGCCGAAGCATTCCGCCCTTATAGTCCGCTGCTGGCCAATCTTACGGGCGTTTGCTACTGGTGGGGTTGGATACCGACCTGCGGGCTCACGGCTTTGCTATCGGCCTTCGCGATCAACCAATGGTATTTACCTTGGTTCCCCGTCCCGCTGTTGGCGTCGGGCATCGTGCTTTTTTTCACGGTCATCAACTTGTGTGGCATCAAGTGGGTCATGCGTTTGACGATGCCGATCGCCGTCGCCTCGGCGGGGCTGGCTTTTCTTTCGGCGGTCATCCCGACATTTAGCGGGAGCGTTGACTGGCACGACGCCTTCACGTTTCATCTCACCGTGCCGTTCCCAGGATGGTTTGGCCAAGTGACCAGCGTCATGGCCGGGCTTTATCTGATCGGATTCGCAGCGCCGGCCTTTGAACAATCGGCTTGTCATGTCGGCGAAACGATCGACCCGGACCGGAACGTGCCACGCGCGATCTTTGCCAGCGCTGGAATGGCGTCGCTCTATTTCATCGTTCTACCGGTGGTGTGGCTCGGCACCCTTGGCCCCGAAGCGCTCGGAAAAGATCTCGCGTCCGTGCTAGGGCCGACGTTCGCTCCCTTGCTGGGGGGCGCAGCGAAAGGCGCGGCAATCTGGTTCATGATCTTCAACATGTTTCACGGCACGATCGCTGCGCTCTCTGGTGCGGCTCGAACGTTGTCACAACTCGCTGAAGACGGCCTGCTGCCGGAATTCATGGCCAAGCGCTCGCGCACCGATGCCCCGTGGGTGGCCACGCTGATCACCGCAGGCATGGCGATCGTGTTTTTGCTCGTCGGTGACCCGGTCTGGCTGATCGCGGCGGCGAACCTAACCTATCTCATCGGCATCGGTATGCCGAGCATCGCCGTCTGGATCCTTCGCCGTAATGAGCCGCAAATGGCGCGGCCCTACCGCGCCCCACGCGGAACAATTACCCTTGGGCTCTGCGCGGCGGGTGTGTGGGCGCTGACGACCATTCTCGGTTTTCAACAATTTGGCTTACCGACGGTGCTGGTAGGAATCGCCTTCGCTTACTCGGGTTCAGTCCTTTATCTCTGGCGAAAAATGTCCGACCGACGCAAAGCCGGTCTTCCGATGATCGGTCGAACACTTCACCTGAAACTTACCGGTACGATGCTGTTCGTCCTGGTGCTCGACGCCATCGGCTATCTGATCGCGGTCAGCCACGTTTCAGGAAACGACCAGGAACTGGTCGTAGCGCTGGAAGATATTTTCGTCGTGGTCGCCCTCCTGACGATCAGCGTCGGCCTGATTCTGCCGGGAACCATCGCTCAATCGGCGGTTGATGTTTCCAAGGCTGCGGAACATCTCGTCCAGGGGACGCTGACCGATTTCACCCGCGCGATGCGGGCCCTGGCGGCCGGTGACCTGGAAGCGGCGAAGGCCCACTTCACCTTCGCGCCGGTGATCGTCAATTCGCGCGATGAGATCGGTGACATGGCGCTGAATTTCAACCGACTTCAGGAAGAGATTGGGCGCGCCGCCGAGGGTCTGGAAGGCGCGCGGACAGGTCTTTCGGAAGCTCGCGGCACGCTGAGGGAAACCAACGAGCGTCTCCGCATGGAACTTGCCGAACGGATGCAGGCAGAAGAGGCGTTGCTCAAAATTAGCGCGGAACTAATAGAAGCGCGTGATGCCGCGTTGTCGGCGACCAATTTGAAATCCCAGTTTCTGGCCAATATGAGTCATGAGATCCGAACGCCGATGAACGGCGTGATTGGTTTAACTGGTTTGTTGCTAGACACCGAACTGGATCCCAAGCAACGCGAATTCAGCGATGCGATTCTCTCGAGCGCGGACAGCCTGATGAAAATCATCAACGATATTTTGGACTTTTCCAAAATTGAAGCCGGCAAACTCACTTTTGAAATTCTGGACTTTGATCTAGTTGAGACGGTGGAAAGCACTTTGGAAATGATGGCGGAACGCGCTCATAGCAAAGGAATAGAATTAGTCGGCACGATTCAGACGAACATGCTGTCCGATTGCGCGGTGATCCCGGACGGCTACGGCAAATCCTTCTCAATCTGATCGGGAACGCGATAAAATTCACCGAGCGAGGAGAGATCGTGGTCCAAGTTTTCGCCGAAAGCGAAACGGAGACGGACACGGTGGTGCGATTTGAGGTCGAAGACACTGGGGTAGGTATTCCGCTTCCAGCGCAGAGCAACCTTTTTCAGGCGTTCAGTCAAGCGGATGGTTCCACTACGCGGAAGTACGGCGGGACCGGCCTGGGCCTGGTAATCTGCAAGCAACTAGTAACAATGATGCACGGCGAAATTGGAATGCAGAGCCAATCGGGACAGGGTTCAAATTTCTGGTTTACGGCTCAGCTTGAAAAGCAGCCGGGTGAGGCAAAATCACCGCTCAAATATAGCAAGGATCTTTTTGACGTCCGGGTCCTAGTGGTCGATGACAACGCGACCAGTCGCAAGATTCTTCGCCATCAGATGCTGGAGTGGAGCATGTCCCCCCGCATCGCGGCGAGCGGCGCAGAAGCTTTGGAGATTTTGCGTGCCGCGGCGACGGAAGGTAAACCATATGACCTGGCGTTGCTAGATATCCAAATGCCGGAAATGGATGGATTCAGTCTGGCCCGCGCGATAAAGATCGATCAGGCCATTGCGGGGACTCGATTAATCGCGCTGACTTCTTCAGGGCAAGCGTTGAGTGCCGCAGAATTGAAAGAAGCGGGTATCGAAGCGTACCTCGTTAAACCGGTCAAGCAATCGAGGCTGTTCGATTGTCTGGTCAACGTGATGAAAAAAAGCCTGGATGGAAGCATCGGCGCTCTCTCCCCCGCCCCGTTGCCGTTGGGGCGCCGAGTTCCTCAGCGCTAAATTCCAAAGTCGAGAAAGTGCGAGTTCTTTTGGCAGAGGACAACATCGTTAACCAACAAGTTGCCTTGGGCCAACTGCGTAAACTTAGCTACACGGCCAATGCCGTGGCGAACGGTTTGGAAGTTATGCCAGCCCTGGAGCAAATCTCGTACGGACTTATACTAATGGATTGTCAGATGCCCGAGATGGACGGATATCAAGCTACCCGGGCCATCCGCAAACGAGAGCAAAGTTTGGCGCAGCCGTGTCCTTGGAGGTCACCGATCTATATTATCGCCATGACTGCCAATTCCATGCAAGGAGACCGCGAGAAATGCCTCCTTGCCGGGATGGACGACTATCTGAGCAAGCCGGTCCGGGAGTTCGAGCTTCAAGCGGCGCTGGAACGTGGGAAACTGGCGATGCAAAATCAGAAGGATCGGGAGGCCAATCTTTCGGTTTAATTTTACCCCAATCGAGTGACGGTAGTTCCGATTGAAATTTGCGAAGAATTCAAGCCGAGACGCCTGGCTACGTAGGTAAGGCGTCCCGCCTTACTTCTTCCCGCTGCAGCGTCCCCGAAGCAAGGAAGCAAGCCGGTACGGCTGGCTACGTGGGTAAGGCGTCCCGCCTTACTCTGGAGTTTGGACATTTCGAGACTTATTCAGGGGCAAAAAGCTGAGAGATCCTTAGACCTTAGATCGTGATCCAAGGCGCCGGCCAGGATGCGTCCCGGAGCAAGGCGGTGCGATCGTAGCCTGGCACGAAGTGCCTGGGGCAGCGCACCCCAAAAGAGCCGTCCCGTAGGGTACGGTGTGATTCTGTGCAGGGGTGGTCACCGATTCGATAATTGGAGAGACGATTTCGAACCAGAGAACTGATAGCGTTCCTGCGCCCGATCATACCGTACCCTACGGGACGGTCTTTTGGGTTGGCGCTTTCCCAGGCACTTCGTGCCAGGCTTACGATCGGTGTGTCCCTGGGACAGGCTTGCCGACATTTCGCAACAGAAACCTCGCTCGCCGAAGCTTTGAACGTACGTCGGCCCCCCTGAGGCAATCTGCTGATCTGTTACTCTCCAATTGGCGACGTGTTAATCAATTTCTGAAGCTGGAAAGTTGCCCGGCGATTTATCGCCGGGGCCGCCCACGCTTTAGCCAGGGTGATTAAGGCGTCCCGCCTTACCCGCTGCAGCGTCCCCGAAGCAAGGAAGCAAGCCGGGACGGCTGGCTACGTAGGTAAGGCGTCTCGCCTTACTCTGGAGTTTGGACATTTCGAGACTTATTCAGGGGCCGATTTCGAATCAGAGAACTGGTAGCGTTCCTGCGCCCGATCATACCGTACCCTACGGGACGGTTCTTTTGGGTTGGCGCTTTCCCAGGCACTTCGTGCCAGGCTACGATCGGTGTGTCCGGGACAGGCTTGCCGACATTTCGCAACTGAAACCTCGTTCGCCGAAGCTTTGAACGTATGTCGGCCCCCCTGAGGCAATCTGCTGATCTGTTACTCTCCAATTGGTGACGTGGTAGTCAATTTGTGAAGCTGGAAAGTTGCCCGGCGACTTATCGCCGGGGCCGCCCACGCTTTAGCCAGGGTGATTAAGGCGTCCCGCCTTACTTCTTCAGGCAGGCGGCGTTCCGCCGAAGCAAGCCGGGACGGCTGGCCTACGTGAGTAAGGCGGGACGCCTTACCTACTTTGGCTCCTGCAACTCCTGAACTCCTGCAACTCCTTCCCTAATTCGCTTTGGCGACCACAGGAAAGGCTTTCTCGATCCCGAGAATCTGGGCGCGTTTGGTGTCGAGCTGGTGATTGAGGTCAGCCTGGATGGCTTGGAATTCGCTGTCGGCCTTGAAGAGATCCAGCCCTGGATCTTTCGAGCCCAAAACGGGGTCGGGAAAACCGCCGTTGGCGACCAAGTCGCGCAGATATCGGTAGGAATCGTCGGAGCGGTTCAGGAGTCGTGACCCAACGGCCAGATCAAAGCGCATCCAGCGCGGCGATTTAGAAGTCGAAAGCTTTTGCTGAGCCGAAGTTATGGCGCGCTCGGCTGTCGCTCGGGCCTCGGCATCCCGGCCGGATCCGTGCTGGGCCAGAGCCAGCCGAATCAAGGCCGTGGGATTATCGTTCTCCTTTTGGAGTTTATCTCCGGCCATTTTCATGACCGCGGGCCAATCTCCGATCTGCATGGAACAGAAAAGAACCAGGTCGGCAACGGACGTATAATGAGTCTTCAAGTCCATGGGCAACTGTCGCAGCCCAGGAAGGGCTCCGGCATAGTTCCCCTGATAGACCAGCCGTTCAGATTCCATCAAGCGGCGTCTCTGGGGATCAGTTTCCAGGTTCATGGCGCGCTGCATCCATTGGTCGGCCAGATCCGGTGCACCGACGCTCCAACAGATCAAAGCCAGCTCATAAGGCGCCCACGGATCACCAGGGTTGGTGATAAAACATTTCCGGATCGACTGATACATTTCCGCTTCGCGCCTGAACTCTGTCGATTCGGCGGCCGCCATCCGGTTGGCGTCCCAATCATTAGGGGCGAGTGCTAACGCTTTTTGCACCGGCGCACCCATGCGATCAAACCAGCCCTTGAGATTAAAAGCAGCCGCCAACGAGGTGTAGGCCCGCAATTCCTTAGGATCGAGGGTGATAGCCTGCTGGCAAAGGTCAATGGCGGAATTCAGCCAGGAATCTGGTCCGTGAAATCGCTTCGTCCGGTCCATATAAGCGTCCGCCAAACTAACGTAGGCGAGGACAAACTTGGGATCTTGTTCCAATGACTGTTTGAACAGGTCGATGGCTCGATCATTGTCTTCCTGGCGATGGTTTTCCCAGAGTGAGCGGCCCCGGAGATAAAGATCGTAGGCGATTTGATTCACGGTCGGCGGGCGCTGAAGATTAGCCTTCTCACCTGGTGATAGCTGGGCTTGTAAGGAAGCGGCGATTTGGGTCGCCAAATCATCCTGGATGGCAAACAAATCGCTCATCTCGCGGTCGTAAGAAGCACCCCAAAGACGCTTGCTGGTGTGGGTATCGTAAAGAATGGTGACAATCTTGATCCGGTTTTCGACCCGCTGGACGGTGCTCTCTAAAATCGCGCCGACACCCAGTTCAACGCCAATTTTGTTCAGGGGTTTGCGGGGGGCGATGGATGTTTCCCGGTATTGGAGAATTGAACTCCGGGCGATCACCATCAGATCCGCGACTTTGGATAATTCGTAAATCACCTCGGAGGTGAGGCCGTCGCTGAAATATTCGTTCTCCTTATTGTCGCTGACATTCTCAAATGGGAGCACCGCAATCGACTTGGCCGAATCGGAAGCAGGCGGGGAGGCCGAACCCCAGAAACGGAGACCAAGCGCGATGGCGACTGCTAATAGCGCTACCCCCGCGATGATCGATACCCATCGCACCGCCGGCGAAAGAGGCCGTCGACTTTTGCTAGCTTTAAGAAAACCAGAGGAACGCGTCTGGTCGGCAGACCGGACCTCCTTCCTGACCGTATCGATTGCTAATAAAAGGGCTGCTGGATTTTGGGGACGCCGCTCCGGGTCTTTTTCCAACATCGACTGCAACAGACCAACCACCGGTTTCGGCAATTGCTGTAACAGCTCCAACGGCAACGGGGCGCTCAAATGTTGGCGAATCACTTCGGTGGTGGTGCCGCTGAAGGGTACCTTCCCGGTAAGCATTTCCCAGAGTGTCACCCCCAAGGAATAGATGTCCGAACGGGTGTCGACAGGCCCACCGGCGCATTGCTCCGGGCTGGCAAAAAGGGCCGTCCCGGCAAAGGTGCCAGGTTGCGAAAGCGCCGTCTCGAAGGGAGAAGCATCGGAAGTTGATCTGGCCAGACCAAAATCGATCACCTTGACATGCACGGCACGCTCTTCGGCAAAGTTGAGCATCAGATTGGTCGGCTTGATATCTCGATGAACGATTTGTTCTTTTTGGGCGGCCCCGAGGGCAGCCGTCACCTGGCTAGCCACGTCGAGGGCGAGAGGCACGTTAAACCGGCCATGCCGCTTGATGTAAAAATCAAGCGTCTCACCTTCGACAAACTCCATGGCGTAGAAATATTCCCGGCCTTTGGTTCCCAGATGGAATACCGAGGCCACGTTGGGATGCCGGATTCGGGCCGCTGAACGGGCTTCACGGACGAACCGGCGTTGCGCCGCTTCACTATCGAGGTAACGCGCACTGATAACTTTTAACGCCACCGGGCAGCGAAGATTGCTATCAAAGGCCTTATAAGTGACACCCATGGCCCCGCGACCCAACTCCAGCGGCGCTCCATTTTCATTCGTTAACAGCTCGTAATGGTCGAAATTTCCCACCAAAACGCCCCGCTGCTCGACCCCCGGAGTCGCAGCTCCCGGCAAAAGGGTCTCATCTTCTGTTTCCGGTTCGGCTTCCAGGTCCAGAGCACCCCGCAGTTGGCAGACCGGGCACCGGTCGCTAGGCCGGGAAGCCGGCATTTTGGTGCCACATTTCGGACACCGGGAAGTCGCATTCTCGTTACCGGACGCCGCGGGAGCCGCCGGAGGGTTAGGACCCCCATTTTCTTCGACCTGGCCCTTCATAGCCGGCCTTCGGTGACGATCAAAGCGTCACATAGCGCGTGAATTTCCTCTTCGATCTCCGCCGGATCAGAGACGGTGCGCCCGATCTCTTCGCGCAGAATCACGGCATACTGTTTGCGGAACCGATGAATCAATGTTTTCGCGGCACCGATGCTGACCCGGAGCGACTCGGCAACTTGTTCGTATGAGGGCAAGGCCCGCCCGTCCGCCATATCGATAAAAATCTTCAGGACCTCAAATCGAGACTCTTCTCCCGTCTGGGCGTAACGCCGGCGCAAACGGCCGACCGCGTGACCGAGCAAAGCAATCGCCCAACGGGCATCGTATATCTTCTCGGCCGTCAGATCATTGGAAGGCTCCTGCAGATAGCGGCCTTCGGCATCCTCTGAGTCCAGGTAAACAAACTCGCGATCCCCTCCCCGTTTTTGGCAGCGGGCCCGGGCTGCCTCGTCCGAACTGAAATTCTGGAACGATGCCAAGAGGAAGGAGCGGAATTTACCCTTGAGCGGATGGGCCTGTTTCAAACCGCGATTTTCAAGGAGGTGCAGGAAAAAGCCTTGAGTAAGGTCCTGGGCGTCATGTGGTCCGGACCCGCGACGGCGTGCGAAGGCGTATAACGGGTACCAATAAAGCCGGCAAAGTTCAGCCAAAGCAGCCTCACTTCCCGGCATCCGGCTTTCCGCGGCAACAAGAATCGCGCTCCAGCGCGTGGTGCGAAAGCGCGCTGGATCATCCGCCACCGCCAGATGCTCCGGATTCACTTAAAATTTCCCGATTTTGTTCCCGTGGATTGACCGCCAATTTAGCCGAGGAAACCGAAAATCGGTCAAATAGCAATGCGTAACCCGTTCGGGGGGGAGAGCGCAAAGGAAAAAGGAGGACGCAGAGGAAGAAATATTACCACAGAGACGCAGAGAACACGGAGTTCGGAAACGGAAGGAAGGTAGGGCCATTTTCCGAAACATTAATATTCTCGGTAACTTCGTGTTCTCTGTGTCTCTGTGGTAATATTTCTTCCTCCGCGTTCTCCTTCGCCTCCGCGTCCTCCTTAGCTTACCAGTCGGACGACCCACTCCAGGTTTGGGGGGACGGGCAACGGTTTCTGGACCACGTGATCGCGGACAAGTTGGGTCAGCCATTCTCTCGAGGTTTCGATCTTGCTGCCATCGAGCACCAGGACAGATTTTCCTTCCGTGGTCGTCAGGGTGTATTCGCGGACGTGAATTTCGAGCGGAGCGGTTTCTCCTTTCAAGAGGAGCGTCAAGGAGAGCGATCGGCTTACCGTGTTGAGCTGCAAGTCGACCACCGTTCCGTACCGCTCGATGAGTTTGTTCAGATGCGTCTTGGCACCGTTGGCCAATAACCGGTCTTTCGCGCTGCTCAGGGCTTGTCCACCGGGCAACCCCCGCAAAAATGAGCTGACATCCATGGTCGTTCAATCATGAAGCCCTTTTCTGCTCTGTGCAATAAAACGATCGTCGATTCCAGGTAACGGCCTCGGCCTCCTGACTTCTCTGAAACACCGCATCTCAAAATGATCAGTCCCCGGAGTGGCGTGCAGGCTCTCGCGGGCTGCGTCCAGCGAACGAGCATTAGGCCGGATACCGACTGTCGATCATTTTGCGGATAGCGCCATGGTCGACAAATTCGCCACGGTCTGCCGCCGCCAAGCCTTTATCGACTTCGAGCGAAAACCACTCATCATAATTCAGGAACTGTTCGACCGCCTCTTGCACAAGCGTTTCCGCCGGGCGGCCTTGCTCGGTCGCTATGCGCGCTAGTTCTAGCCTGTTGGTCAGAGGTCAATTGCACTTCCATTCTCGAGCATTTTACGTGCGCTAGGAGTTCTCCGCAAGCACGGCTGCACGCCCCGTGCGCAGCAATGGCCG
Organism: Vulcanimicrobiota bacterium; assembly: GCA_963784655.1. Taxonomy (GTDB): domain Bacteria; phylum Vulcanimicrobiota; class Vulcanimicrobiia; order Vulcanimicrobiales; family Vulcanimicrobiaceae; genus Vulcanimicrobium. The sequence continues at coordinate 23,200 of CAWASO010000014.1, read as the reverse complement.
AAAATGTTGTATATTTTGTATTGCATTCCAGAACCTGTGCAACACCACTGGTTCGTGAAAATCTTCCAGGATGCTTGACCAAATACAATTACGCCTGAAGACGCTTCTAACGCACTGCATCGTCCAACGAGCGGGCGCTGAACTTAGCACTCAATGCGGCGATGCAGAAAAAACTTGTTTTGGGAAATCAAAGTTAGTACGAAGCCGTTTTAACAACGGATCAGATTTTGTGTTTTAGTCTAAGAAAATACTCGTTCGACCTTTGGAAATCCAGAGGGCGGAATGGCGCCATAATGAAAAGATCGATTAATTTCAGCAGCATCTTTCACCGCAAAGACGATCAGCTACCCTCGCCTGCCGACGATCAGACTGACAATGCGGCCCTCGCGGAGCGCCTGCGAGAACGTTCAATCAAACTTGAGCGTGGGGATTTAGAGCCTGTAAGTTCAGCCTCGCCGCCCTTGGATTGGGACGCGGTCGAAGGCCACATTACGGTCCCGGCCGCAGCTGTTGAGGGAATGCTCGAGGGACGGGCGCGGATCAGGGCCGCGGATCTCAAAAGCTTGAGTCCCTCGCCGCTGGCCTCTGACACCCCAGACCAGAGCGAATATATTGTTGCCTTGCCGACCCTCATTCCGCAAATCCAGGATTTGTTAGGCACCGGCAAGCCAGAATTAGTGCCCGAAGCTGAATACGAAACTCCGTTCACCATCCTTGCCAAGCAAGACGGTGTTAGATTCGCTGAGCTAAACTATGGTGAAAAGAAGGTAGAATCGCGCGAGCGATCACAAAGCGACGTGCTTCCCCTCTCCCCCGACGCCGCCGGTCCGTCCAAAGGAAGTTTGAGCGCGCAGGACCTTGAGCCTGAGGAGAAAAAAGAAAAGGAACAGGAACCGGGCGCCGTTCATGCCCAGCCACCGGTCTTGACTTTAAGGACCTTGCGCCACGCGCCACCGCACCCAGGAGCTCACACTAAACCGGCGGAGGCCGCCTTGGACGGCGAGCATAATAGAATATCCCGGCAGCAGACGAAAAACAAAGCACCCAAGCTGCCAGATCCTGAGATCATCGCCCGGATCGAACAATTTGAAACTCAGGAAAAAGCAGAGGAAACCGTTCGTGGCGAGAGCGCTGTGACCCCGCTCGATTCTCGACGATGGGACGGGAACCCTTCGCCTGCCTGCCGGGGCGTGGGACTGCTGCAGGAAATCTTTATGACCAGCGAGCCATTAGACGGCAGGCGGGTCGCTTCTCTTGTCCGGCAGTTCCCTGGTGTCACCGGAGCACTAATCTTGCTCCAGGGCGGAGCGATCCTAGGAGGCCAGCTCCACGAATCCCTGAACATGAACGCGGCGCTCCAGGCACCGGAAGTCTTCGCGAAATTCTTACGGTTCATCCTGGAACTGGAAGGTCCATCCGCCGCTCCAAGGTTTGTCACCGTGACATCAACTAACACCATCAGTCTGGTCAGCTGCGGCCAGGTCGTATTGTTGGTTTCGCATCAAGGTCGGAAGCTGCCGCCAGGGCTGGCGCAGCGGTTAACCGAGACGACCCAGGCTCTCGATCTGGTGTACGGGAAGTACTAAATGTTCGTGGTGATTGCTTCCACCAGAAGCTTGGCTTGGGCGGGATTTTGTATAATGCTCGGCGCAGTGCCGTGGCTTTGGAACAAATTCTAAGAACCGAATTATCTTATGATGCGCGATGTTCGCAGGGAGGCTTGGGGATTTGTAATGGTGGTCGTGACGGCCGCGGCCTGCCTTCCCGCGCAAGCCGGCGAAAACATCTTGAGCAACGTGGTACCAACTAGCGGAGTCATCCTGGTGAGGCCCGGAGCGCACGCAGAGATAGAGAGCGCGCTACCAAACCAGGGAGCCAATGTTTTCTTAACTCTCCTGTTGGCCAACAGTTTAAAGGAGGCTCCCCAACCGGTCAGCACCGAGGTTAAACCAAAGGTTTCGCAGCCAACGAGCGTCGCCACGCTCAAGCCAATGACGATGCTGGCCATCTCGTGTTACGAGCAAGGTACCGCGGCAAATTCCTCCCAATCCTTTTCGATCCTCTGTCGCACCTATGGCAGCCTTAGCAATGCGACGCCACAGGGACGCATCGTGATGAAGGGGGTAGTAACACAGGATGTGGTGTCTAATGGTAAAATCTTAATCCAGGCCGGGAGCAAGGTTTCCGGAATCGGCCATGTCGATCCCGACAGCGGACGCGTCGAATCCAGAGGAGATTGGTCAATTTTGATGGAGAACCAGGAAATCCGCGTCCATGCGGAGGCGCAGGACGCGACAGGCGGGTTCCACGGAATTCCAGGCCAAGAAACGTCTTTTGAGAACCAACTTTCACAAAGGCAAGCAGTTGCGCGAGATGGCCGCTACTGCTTTCTGCCGGACAAAACGCCCTTTGTTCTTTCGATCACCGGCGAGGTCACGATTAGAGTATTGCAACCTCTGGAAACTTCGGAATAAACTTGCAGCTAAGAACATAAACGTTAAGTCGTTGTATAGGAAAAAAGCCATGAAAACAAGGAACGATTTCACCGGCCTTAAGGGGTTTACTCAGAGCGGAGAAGGGCTCATTCAAGTGCTCGTTGCCATAGCTATTATTGCATCCATAGCAGCAGGGATCAGTTCGGTTGTCGTAGGAGCCAGAGACAAAAGCGTGGCCACTCAACTATGTAACGCCGTGCGGGAAATCCAGGACGCTAAGCAGCGTTTCCTGATGGATAACCCAAACGTCAGCGATACCACGGCGGCCACCTTTGCTGATCTCCAACCGTATCTCACGGCGATGGGTGTGCCGGTCACGGCGGAAAACCAACTTCTTGCCGGGACCGGACGAACGATTACCAACTACGGGACGTACGCGACGGGCGTAACAATCGACAAGCACGTGGACCTCACTCATATCTCGGCCGACATGCAACCGATTGTCCAAATGATTACCTTCGCCGACGGAGGAGCGACCACAGGGTAAGTGGGAGTGTTGAACTCGGCCTTTCAAGCCGACAGGCGGCCCATTTTCTCGGCGCGGTAGTAGGGTCGTCACGTAAAAGGAAAGAGAAAAGGAAGTAATTTTAGCTTGTCTTCTGTTTCGGGATACGCCTAAGACAATATTGTAACACTTTCTACAAAACGTTTCTCATTCTATGCGTCAGTTTACCGCCGTGCTCCAGGATCACAAGCATGGGCCCTATCGGACTCAGCGGCTCTCGGCGTCCTCCCCCATGGAGCTGCTGCTTCATCTTTTAGAGCGCAAACAATCGGTGGTCGACGTTCGCGACGACCGTCCGTTGCCGCCCCTGGCCAAGAAACGGATTAAACCACTCGATAAGGTCCTTTTTTTCGAACAGCTGGAATCTTCCGCCGGGCTCGGATTGGATTCAGCCCGGGCCATGGAAATCGCCCATGTCACCACGGAAGCCAAAAGCACTGGCTTCCTTCCTTGGGTTAAATCGGACAATCCCCTCAAAGAGATTGCCGCAGACCTATTTCACCGGCTGCAACAAGGCCAATCGCTTGGCGACTCCGCCAGCCACTACCCCAACCTGTTCGACGCTGTCGCGATGGGACTAGTCGATGCCGGAGAGCACTCTGGTTCTCTGGCCGAGTCCTTTGCTTCTGTTCGGCAGCTGGCGACCCGCGACGAACGAGTACGGGACAAATTAATTTCCATCTCGATCTACCCGGTGATCGTCCTGGGAATCGCCGCGGTCGTCGTTTACCAGTTGGCCACGGGTCCTTTGCCGCAGCTTGGCAAGGTGCTCGAATATTTCAAAGGGGAACTACCCTGGCAATCGAAGGTGACGATCGAGCTGGGGAAATTTATCGGGGCCTACCCGATTTTCTATCTGGTGGCGATCGCCTCTCTCATCTACCTGCTGCTGCGTTTACCGGCCTTTGTCCGAGCTACTCCAGCGCTCCATCAATGGGTGTTAAAAATCCCTTTTGTCGGAAATCTCATTTTAGTTTCCATCCGGGCCAACTTCGTCCAAACGCTCGCGACGCTCAAAAAATCCAAGGTCGACAGTTTAAAATGCCTGGTGCTCTTGCAGGGAATCAGTTGGTGTTATCCTTATCGGGCGGCTATCACGCGCGGCTACCGTCGAGTCGCAAATGGTGAAGGGCTGGCCGTGGCCCTCGCAGAGGAGGCAGACATTCTCGGACAGCGCACGATTGAGTACCTGCGCGTGCTCGAAGAGACTGGAGCGGACGTCGAAATGCTCGAGCGTCTCGCTCTGGTGATGAATCGCGATCTCGACAACGCTATTGGGCGCGCCGAGACGATTGCTAAGCCGCTGATTATTCTTTTTTTGGCCGGCCTGATCGGGATGATTGCCTCCGCCGTCTACGGCCCGTTGATCGAACTATATAACCGTCTCTAAGGGGTCAATGTATAACGACATCACCACCTTCCTACGGAAAATGCCTGTTAAGCATTACCTGGCTGGAGGGTTCTTGTCGACCAGAGAGCCGACTCTCGCTTTTTTCATCGGCCACGACCAGATCCAGGCACTGGTGGCAGGGGCCAAGGGCGGAGTCGGCTACGAATCCACCCTTGAAAAGGACAGCGACGCGCCGCCCTTTGCGGGAGGCCAGTCTAATCTGGCCACCACCGGGAAACCTGGGCGAACGCTCTCCCGGAAATTGACTTCGCGCTACCGGTTAAGGCGTAACGTAAAACACCTTTTTATCGTCGATGCGGATAAAAGGGATCAGTTCTTCAGTGTTGATACACTGGAGCGGTTACGCCAGAAAAGCGTCGCTTCAGCCCTCGAAGAGATGCACGAAAATCCGCAGCAGGTTTTTGGGAACTGGCCTGAAGGGAGCGCGTTCCGCTGGGCGATCGTCAATAAGGAGTTAACCCTCGGCCACGAGCCCAACCCTCGCATTGACGAGCCGATTCTGATGTTTGGAATCGCCGACGAAGTCTGTGCCGGTTTTGAATCCTGGTCAGAAACTCAAGGCGCTTCGCTGAGCGCCATCCTGCCGCTCCCGGTCGCGGTCCTGGCCTGGGCCAATCATACCCTGGCGACAAAAGATCGGGATTCTCTGGTCGTCATCGCGACGGACCAAGGTACGGTCGGAGCGGCCTTCCGGCGGCAAAGCCTGATCTACATTTGCCAGGAGGAAACTGTTTCGGACGCCTTCCTGGTCCTTGATCGTGAGAGCGACGATCTTGAGCTTGAGAATCCGGTTCGTTACCTGTGGGCGCTTAATATTCCAGAGGAACGCCGCAGCATTCCGGAAGAACTCGTGATCATCGACGAAGAGAACATTCAGGGCATCAGCGGAGCCTCTCTTTCCCTTCAGGAAGGACACGGGAAAAAGGTGAAACACGACAGGCCGCTAGTCCACTTGCTCAACTGGCTGGTGACCCAATAGATGAAACCCTATTTGATTTCTCCCGAGATTCTGGCCAGGCAGGTGTTCCGGTATCATCCGGCCTATCGGTTCGCTGCGTTCCTGATTTGCGCGTTTCTGGTCGCCCAGATTCCCTTCATTGTCTGGATTGTGTATGAGCGAGATCTGACCGGCCGACAAGCGGAAAGAGCGTCTCAACTGGCGAGCGAATTCCAAAGAATCGCCAACGGCCGCAAAGCCCTTGCCCCGACGGAAAAAAAGCTGAAGCGAATCCAGGATCTGGCGCCGCTCTTGCGGGCCCGCATGCCGATTGGAGCGGTGCTCGGTAAAATTGAGCAGCTAACCCCGCCTGATCTCAGCGTGGCCAGGATTACTATCAATGCCGAGGCCTACCAACCTCTGCAGATCGAGGGTGGATTATTCCACGTCCCGCGGCAAATTCGCATCGAGATCGAAGGCGAACAAACCTTGAGAGGGAGCGACCCGGAGGCCTACGAAAATTTAGCTCAAAGCCTCCTCCGAAGCTTGCCTCCGGAAAGCAAGATCGCCGAGAGCGCCCTGCAAGGTGGGCTCGACGCCGAACCCTATAAAACGTTCCGCCTAACCCTCACCGCTCCAACCAACGCTAACTATTTCGGGTTAGGCGTAACCAAGTTAGCGACCCAGAACTCTCTATGACGGGCACCGCAAACGCCACCCCGAAACCTCGATCCGCAATTGTCTTAAGCGTTTGCGTCTTGGTTCTATTTATCGCAGAAACCTTTTGGCTCACCAACTGGCATCGCTCTAACGAAGAGCTCGCGATTGCGAACGCTCGCCGGGCCGGCCAGAACGCGATCGATGCGCGCAAAGTTCTCGAGCTGCGTTCGGCCGCAGTCCGTATCGACGGTTTGTATCTCCGGCTCCAGGATCCCTTGGCCTCGACGCCGCAGGGTGCGCAGCAGCCCCCGACCTCGGGTACCGGCCCGCGCCCGGCCGGCACGGAGCCAATGGCCATCCAGGATTTCGTGAAAGGGGGGCTCAAGGCTTTCCCGTCCGGGTCCGTGCATTCCGAATCAAGCGTAGGGTACCAACTTGGTTCTGATCAGCTGGAGTTTCACCGGCTGGTCCCTTTGATCGCTCAAGAAGAAAATTCCAACGCGTTCCTTTTTATCGATCGTCTTGAACTTCTGCGGCCCAAAGTCACGGGGCCTTTTTCGATCAAGCCGACAGCGCTCCAAAGCCGCTTAACAGCGCGAATGTTTACGACATCTACTACACGATGATCATCCGGGTTGTTTTCTTACTGCTGGCCAGCGCCGTGAGTCTGATGGCCCAGGTGGAGTTACCCGACATCGATATTTATACCTACGTGCGTTCCCATCGCGATCCGTTCATTTCGGCGCGCGCGCCCACCACCCTCCTTAACGAACGGGTGCAGATTGCCGGCGTCGCAAGCGGAGAATTAATGCGCCGCTTTTTGGAAAAGCTTAGCGCGTCCATTAAGGATCAGTTGTCTGTGGGCGGATTAAGCACCGACGACAGCCAGACAGACGCTGTTGCTCTCATCAACGGCGTAGCCTTTCATCAGGGGGACACCGTCCCGGTCACTGTCGACGAAAAAACCCTCCACGAGTTAGATCAACTCGCGCAAAGCTTCGGCCTGACCCTCCCCCGCACGCAGGATAACGCGATCGCGATTGCCGTCGGGGCCATCAGCAACGTGGGCGTCGATTTCGAAATTCCAGGTTTCCGGGCCAGCATTTGCCAAGTACCGATCGACCGGGACGAACCCAGTAGCGCGGTCAAATTAGAGAGAAAGAAAGGAAAAAAACCGTGATGCATCAAAGTCCCTTTATCCGGGCATTGGTTATCGTACCGTTCCTGACGCTCATGGCGTGGGGGCAACAGGCACCGCTGCCGGATCCCTCGACTGACCAGTTTGCGCAAACATTGCCGGAACCGACGCCGGAGGCCCAGTCGCAACCATCGCCGACCCCGACGCCCAACGCTGCGATGGACAATCTCGAAAACGCCTTGCGCCAAAACGCCCAAACCCCTGAGGTGGCCGGCGACCCGAACAAACCCCGGACTCATCGATTCACCAACCAGCCAGTGGGGACGGTGCTCCGCGTCCTGGCAGAGGAAGCGATGATCAATTACGTCGAGCCAGCCCTCAACCCGGAGGAACGCATTTCAATCATCCTGCCCTCGATGACGCCCATCCAGGCCTTTTACGCGATTGCCGACGCGCGCGGTTTCAGAGTCGTTAAGCGGCGCAGCTCCAATATTATAACACTGCAACGTTCTGATATAAACACGCCCAGTTATTACGTGGTCAGAGCCTACAAACTGCGGTACGCGACCGCGCCGGACATGGCGCAGGCGGTCGCCGGTTATCTAGGCATTCCGCTTAAAGCTGTCGCCAGCACCAACCCTGCCTACCCTCCGGTGGCTAATGGCCAAGGCGGCTCGGCGGCTTATTCCGGTGCGCCACAAGTGAACGGCGGTGCGAACGGCGGAGGGATTCAAACGCTTTATTCGGCCGGAACCGAACAGTCCACGCCGAGATTCACTTCCGGGCTCCCGTTTGATTCACCGCTCTCGGCCCTCAAGGAAAAACGTTTGTGGATTGAACGCTCGAGCAACTCAATCATGGTCAACGCCACAGTGGACGAACAGGAAGCCCTGGCAGCCCAGATCCGGGTCTGGGATCAGCCTGAAGACCAGCTCCAGATCAATACCTATGTAATCGAAGTTAATAAGACAGACGACCTTTTTGGGGGAGTCGATTGGAGTAACACGCTGGGCCAGAACGGTGCGACCTTCACCTTGACCGGGAATGTCGGCGCTCCGCCCAACACCATTGTTTCGAGCGCCTTTGGGGGCGGATTCTTTAAGAGTGGATTGATTTTACAATTTCCCACGGTCGAGGCGACCGTCCGCGCTTTGGAGCAGCGGGGGAAATTGAAATCAACTAACTCGCCGGTGACTTATACGCGCACCGGTCTGCCCGTTCAGATCCATTCCACTCTTGACCAAACGATCTTTCTTCAGACCGCCGCGACGGCCAACGTGCAGGCCACGACAACTCCCTACGTGTTTACGAGCGGCCTGACGATTGATATGATTCCCACCATTCTGGCTAATGGCGTGATTGACTTAAAGATCAACCCGGCCCTCTCTAGCCAGGTCGGCACCTCCCCTGCCCAACCTGGAACCAATACCCAGGTGCCGATCATCTCTAATCGCTCGGCCACGGCCGATGTGGAAGTGAGAAGCGGTCAGGCCGCAGTGATTGGCGGCATCACCGAAGACACGGACAATATCTTGGCTAACGGCGTCCCGTTTTTGCAACGGATCCCGCTGTTAGGCTATCTATTCTCGACCCGGCAGCGAAACAAAGACCGTACCAATCTGATAATCATCGTCTGGCCTAAAATCATTCGCGGAACTTTTGCGGGCAACGACCGCGTCGGCCCGGACGAAGTTAGCTCCCTGAACAATCTCTCGGACCTCCCAGGGGAACCGCCGCCGGTTCCCTCCGGAACTGAGGGTAAACAACCAGCGGGCAAAAGGGTCTATTTGCAACAAGGCAAAAGGGCCAGGCAGCACCAATAACTTTCAAATGGACCGGGCCGTCATCCGCAGGAAGCGCCGCGAGGGATTTGCTCTGATTGAGCCGCTGGTTGGAGTGTTAGCCTTTGCCGTGGTGATCGTGGGTGCCCTGAATTTCTGGCGCTTGGCGGAATACAAGTGCGATCGGGCCAGAATTGATGCGCGCGTTTCGCAGATTTTAAGGGAAAGCACCGATTACCTTAACTACGCGGCCTACGACCTGTTGCCGGCCGACGGGGTGGCCTTTCGCGCAGGCTTCTTGCTTCACCCCCTGGATCCTGCCACCGGCACTTATAAAGCGATATTCCCGTTCAGCGTGAGCGCGGCTATTACCACAACAGACCCCGGCACCCCGGGCGAACAAAAACAGATCGTACTAATCCTCACCTACAACACCAACCCGGAACCGGCGACTACGGACACGCCGCAGCAAACCATTCGCACCAATGCGCTCACCCGCGCTAAAACGTAGAGCCTTGGGAGGCTTCACTTTGGTAGAAGCGCTGCTAGCCTTGCTGCTCGCGGCCGTGGGCACGGGCATTATCTCTGACACCCTGACCGGCCTCCTGCGTCGCAGCTACATCACGATCGCAGTCACGCGCATTTCCGACGAGTCGGAACGTTTTGCCGCGGCCTTCACCCAGCAAGGCAAGACGGCGGTAAGCTGGGCGCTCTATGCCGATCGCGCGACTTACCTGGCCGATCCGGTCGCCAACGTCGCGACCGCGGGCAACGTGCTGGTCTTTCAGGATCAGCTGCCGGACGGCACCCTGATCAACGAGCTGTTCGAGTACGACCAGGCGGCGCAGACGCTTGCCCGGTATGAAGGTGATTTTACCCAGCAACGCACACGATTAAACAAGGTTGTGCTCTCGACAGGATTTCCAACTGTATTTGCCCAGGATTTTGGTTTGGTCCAGGCACACTGGACCGTCCAAAGTCCCTACGAATCTCTAGACTTTGAATCCTATGGCAGTCCACTCAGGATGCGCTGATTTCACTCTTCCAGGTACCCGGGGCCGCGAGGATGGAAACACTCTCGCGATCCTTCTTGGGGTCGTCGTAATCCTTGGTCTGATCGGGGGCGCACTTTTTCAGGTTGCCAATGGCGGCCGGCAACGAGCATTGCAAAACCAGTACCGGGACCGTGCCGTAGGCAACGTGGAAATCAACCTGCAAACGATGCGGCTTTCGGCAACCCGTCAGTTTCAAGAGCAAGCCTGGCTGGACGTGGCCAGCCTCAACATCAATCAAACTCAAATCCAGGGATCTCCTGAAACCGGGCTCTACAACCTTGATCTTCAGGCTCAGGCCGAAGGTCCCCAGATCTTCGCCACTCAAACCCATGGCACGGCCTTCGAACCGCTCACGGCGCCTGACGACCCGTTCCGCGGATTGGCAGCCGTAGTGAACACCGTCAACGTCACGGCCGATGCCCAAACCACACTCTCCACCTCGAGCGCCAACCGGTTTTCCTTGCCCTCCATGGCCCTTACCCCGCAATTGAGCGTACGCCAGATCCCGGCCTCCGAGTTCACGCTTTTTTCGGCAAGTACCGGGAGTTTCGAGATGAGGCCTGCACTGATGCCGATCACGGGCCGGATCCATACCGAAGGCGACCTAGTGATTTCCGGGGGGCCGCTGGCCTCGATCTACCCGGTCACGGCCGGAGGCAACATCAGCTTGGCCAACGACGGAGCACTGGCCGCTCAGTCCGGTCCGAACGAACCGGCTTCGATGTTCCCCGTCCAATCGACGACGGACAACAGATGGCTGGCGATGTCCCGTTCGGTCGGGCGTTCCACTATTTTAAGCGGACGCGATCTTCCACTGAACACCTTTCAAGCAGCCGACGTCACCCAGATGACGACCGCCGGCGCTGACCTCGCCTCCGTCCACTCCGGCTGCGCAACAACAACTCTGGAGGCAGTGCGACCGGATCATCACCGAGCACTTAGGGCGGATTACCGCCACCAACGCGGCCGGTACGGAGTGCACGCCGCAAGAGAAACGGGCTTTTTATACCTACTACTCCCGGCACAATCGGGGCGGGATCGCCATCGTCTTTAACGTTGCCAGAGTGCCTCCGCAGGAAGGTCGAAACAGTTTTTACTTCGCCTCATCGTCGCCTAACCGGGTGGTCCTGTTAATTAACGCGAGGAACTTACCCGCCGATTTCTCGATCGTCACGCCGCTTCCGGTCGCTGTCGAAGGTGGATTGAACGTCTCGGGCGACCCAAAAGCCGTCTCGATTACGGCTCAAAACGTGTTTGCGGTACCATTGGGCTGGTAAAATCTGGGGATGCACTTGAACCGACAAAGAAAACCTAGCTGCGACGCGATCGAGCGGGGAAAGGCTTGGGTTAGCGGTTCGTTCGTGGGGTCACTACTCGCGAAGGAGCCTGAGAAACTTCGGAAGGAACAGCACGGACAACAGCTGTAACTCTAAGGAGAGATCCCCCATGTCGCACGAAATTCCCCCGCGTTCCGATCAGTTCTGGATGGCCGATCCACTGAACATCTTGATCCAGACCGTCTTGACCAAGGCGTTCAACCTGGAAGAGGCCGAGGTCGACGTCGCCAACGGACAGGTTCTTCAATACATCGAATTTCTTTCTCGCAGCAAAACCCTGGAAGAAGCCTGGCAAGAACGTTCCTTCTACGAACTGCTGGTCGACAACAACACGACAGAGGGAAACGCGCTTGGTTCAAGCCACGATTTGTTTACAAACATCTTTCGTAATAACCGTCATATGTCGCAGGCGGCGATTGACTTCGAAACCTATTTCCCACCAGCCATTGAACAGGTTAACATTCCGCCGGTCCCGGTTCCGATTGTCCCGATCTCCTACCGCTTTAAACCGGGGGACACAGTGGCCGAGGAAGCAACAGTCGTTACCTGGATCCCGGGTCTCGAGCTGGAAATGCGCACGCCCTACTGGGCCGCTCTCAATGAATTTTTTGCGGCGCGCCGGGTCTCCTGTTTATGGGCTGAGCCGGAGGCGATCCGGAGGTTTTTGGCGACCGCCCGCCAACCGCTGCGAACGACGCCACGCCTCCCGCGGGAAGTGATGAAGGGCGTGGCCCTGGAGCTCTCGGACAAAAACACTCGGCCCTGGATAGACCTGCGTCAGTTTGTGGGCAACCGCGCGCTGCTGCAGGAGTTCGGGCTCGGGAGGATGCAACACTTTGAGACCGTTCCATTGCGCTGGGAGAAGCCGTTTCTCACCCTAGCCGTATCCAAGCCGCTCTCCCCGCGTGACAGATCGCTGATCTCCCAAGGGCCAAATACCCGCGGCACAATCTTCAGTGAGGTTCTGGCGGACAAGGACCTGATCAAGGAGTGGATTAACCGGGAGGCAAGTGCCGCGGAAAGCATCCGGAACTTTGCGGCCGCCGTCCGGGTCGATCTCACGCCGGCAATTTCCGTCCAACGGCTCAAAAAGATTGACCTGCAAAGCCTGCAAAGAAATGTCACCAATCGGCAACCCGAAGATGTCGTCGAGGTGACGCTGGCAGCTGCGATCGGGTTCAGAGCTTCCGATATTTTGTTTCAATCCAGTGCGTCGAACCGAACGCTCAAAATCAAATTCAAATCCGACGGCGACTGGACCGAGCCCGTGGTTTTAGGCGACATCGGCCAGAACGTTTTAACCTACCTTAAAACCCAGGCTCGATTAAACACCTCCAGGACCGAGCGGCCGCAAGACGGCCAGTTCCGGCGCGAGTACGAGCTTCGCGAATACCTTTTCCGCATCAACACGACCTTCAATTTCCAGATGGAGACCGCTATTTTGCGACTTCAGCCCGGCCTGGAATCGATCCCGAGCCTCGAAGGCCTGGGAATGCCTCCCTACATTTGCGGCGCAATCCGGGATTTCATCGCTGGCCCGCAAGGGATGTTAATTTTTACCGGGCCGGCCGGATCCGGTAAAACCACGTCGATCTATGCGATCTTGAAGGAGCAGCCGGCCTCCCGGATGAATATCATCACCGGTGAATGCCCGATCGAAGTGATTAACCCCGACCTGACCCAGGACGAGATCAGTGAAGGCGGCCGGTACACCTTCCCCGACTTCGTCCGTTCACTGGTCCGGCGCCAGCCATCGATTGCCGTAATTCAAGAGATCCGGGACGCCGAGACCGGTGAGGCCTTGATCGGCGTCTTTAACACCGCTGTGCGGGTGATCGCTTCCTTGCACACCAACTCCGCCGCACACATCCCGGATCGGCTCGAATACTTCGGCGTGCCCACCCACTACACGGCCTCGGTCTTAAAGATGGGCATCCACCAGCGCCTGGTTCGGAAGCTCTGTCCGGCCTGTCCTGAAGAAGTACCAATCCCGGGGCCGGAATACTTGAGCGCCACCGGGATAAAACCCGAATGGCTGGAAGAGGCCACCACGCTGCTCCGCGGAACGGGTTGCCCGAAATGTCTGGGCAAAGGGTACATCGGGCGAAGCCCGATCTTTGAGGCACTGATCGTTGATTCTGAAATTGAGGCAGCGATCACCCAAAAGAAATCGCCTCGTGAAATTCGGGCGCTGATGCGAGTCCGCGGCGAGAGAACCTTATTCGAACAAGCCGTCCGCCTCGCGGCTACCCAGGCGATCTCCTTGGAAGAGGCCCTGCAGCTGAGGAGCGCCGGTGAATAGGACTAACGGTCAAGCATTGAAGGCGAACGCACCCATAGACCTTTTTTAGATGTAAAAACAGGAAAGAACCCCACTCCTATGAGAAGAGCACAGTACCTGGCCATCCTCGTCGCTTTTATTTTTAGCCGGGAATCTATCGGCGCTCAGGAATTTCCTTCCTTTGGCGCTACCGCGTATCGCGAACTTCTGCGCGCGGCCTTCAGTCAGCTCGAGCGATTTGCCGGCCTCGTGACTAACTCCAAGTTTGGCTTCCTGGCCGACGGCAGGCGGTAGTGATGGAGGTGGTGGGAGCAGCAGTGGGGTGATGGCGGTGGGGCAGCAGCGGTAGTGACGGCGGCGGGAGCAGCGATGGCGGTGGCAGCAGCGATGGTGGCGGCAGCGATGGTGCAGGCGCAGCGGGCGCGGCCGGTGCTAGTGCGTCGGGTGCTAGTGATGGCGGAGACGGTGCCGGAAGTTCGAGCGACGGAGACGGAGGGGCGAGTTCTAGCGATGGCGATAGTGGCGCCAGCTCAAGTGACGGAGACGGCGGGGCGAGCTCTAGCGACGGCGATGGCGACAGCTCGAGCGCAAGTGATGCGGCCTCTGCGGCTTCATCTGCCGCCAGTGATGCAGCGTCGTCGGCGGCCAGTGATGCGGCGAGCGACGCGGCAGCGGACGCCGCTGACGCGACCACCAACCACGACAGTTAGCAACGCAAATGACAACGCCTCGGATCCAGACGCGGGTCCGCCTTCGGTTGCGTTAACCGAGACGGCCGACCCAACCGACCCGACCAATGTAAATAACGCTGTTACCCCAGAATTGGCCGCGATCGAGGACCAAGCGACTACAGATCCGCGTGGGGGCTTTACTCCCACCGACTTTCCAGGCAGCGGCCTTCCCTTTGTCACAACCGTTCCCCCTGGAGGATTTCGTCCGCCCGGGGGCCCACCGGAAAATGTCGAGATTCACGCGGTAATCGTCAGCGCCGCGCAATCGCCTTGGGATGCGATCAAGCGCGCTCCAGGCGTTGCCACCGTGACCGTGGTCGGTGGGATCGTTGCTTTGGGCAAAACGCCGATCCCAGGCGAAATCCCGGGGGCGGCCCTCAACCGGACTGGCTCAGATTGATCCCGGATCTTCGGCTTTTGAACGGTTCAATGGTCCCGCCGGTCGTGCCGAACATCATGGATATTCGCTGGCTGAATTGCCCGATTCAGGTTAAAGAGCCGCCGAATTCGATTGAAGAACCTAAATCCTGACGCTATGATTGAGATTGCCGCACATGTGGTATATAAAAAGGGCCGATCGCTGTTTTTCTGAGTCGCCGTGTAGAGAAAGGGCAGTGCATAGCATTTGAAGGCTGCCGCTGAATGACTGCCCACGCTTTGAAGCGCTGACGCGGAACTCATAACAATTGGAGCCAACGTGAGGCTCGTGCTCCGTCTTTTGAAAGGACAATGGGTCTACAGCGTGCGCTCCGGATGTCATCGAATACGATGATATTCTGCCCAATTAGGATTGAAGAATTTGCCCCTGAAGCTATCCTTTTTTGTTGACGATCAGTATGAAAAGGAGCGCTAGTATCCTGTTCGTTTTATTCGGATTGGTGGCTATCGGAATCCAGCGTGTTAACGCTGGGTCCGCAGTAGCGATTGAGCCTCATCACGGCAATCTCACCACCGCTTTTGGAGGACCTGTTGCGAGGGAAAAACAGCGAGCACTCCTGCACGCTCGCCAGCTTTACGGCCGCGACGTCAAACTATTCGCTGCTTCAGACGTGGTTGGGTATGGCGCCGTCGGTGTCGCATGCCATGGGAAAAAGGCTCTTATTGCGGCTGCTCTGGGCAGAAAATCTGCGGCGGAAGCACAATCCATCGTATTAAACCAATTGACAAAAGCTGGCGGGACAAACCCTAAGATCATTACGCGATGGCGCGGATGAATCCCTCCCGTTCAAGGACCAAGCGCCAACGCTTCTGCGCGATCAAGCTCATACGTTGCTGGGTTTGGGCGGGTGATGGCATGAGCGGATGATAATCTCCGTGTGAATACCTTGAGTTGGCTCCTGCTGTGCTCCTACATTCAAAAAAGAAACCGATCCCAGGAGAAGGGAATGGCCTCGGATCGGCAATTGCATTGGAGGGACCTAAGACCACCCAGGTAGCGTTGCTGTTACTGACGGCGGTAATGATGGCAGTTCAAAACGTCGAAGCCGACCCTCTGGTTCTGGCGGATGGTCAGGCAATTTGTCCCAGGCCTATGAGTACCGGTCGAGCGAGAAAAGAAACGGGCCTTCGAGATCGCCACCGCCGCTACGGATCCGCTAATTCAGGGTTATAGAGTACTCCGATATTGCAGGCTACAGTGCCATCGCAATCGCGCTTCATCCCAACGTCTACGGATCCCTTATTTGTATCGCCTTAGGTCATCGCTCGGCCAAAGAGGCGGCCATGTTAGTATGAGCACTGTGTGAAGACGGGCGGCACGCATGTAAGAGTAAGTGGATTTTCAGTGGGTAGTTTTGTCGCGTGCAATAAGAGCGCAATTGTTCTACCGCACTGGTCCGCATCGGAAGAGGGTTGTCCGACATCGCCTCCTAAAATCCACCTCGTTTCCCAGGCGAACCTTGCTTTTCCAGTCCGGAATTGGTTGAGCTCGCAGAACGGTACGCCGTAAAGGTTACCACCACTTGCTGAAAGGCTTGTGGCAGGACGAACCTACGATCAGGCACACAATCAAATAAATCGGCCGTCCTTGGGCTTCGATATGTTTGCATGGGCTGCCCGGGACCTCTTTGAACTTCGGGTGCCGCTCGAGATTCGATAGCAAAGGCCGTGGTTAGATTTTCGAGCACTGCGCTAATCGACGTAGTAACCTTCGCAAGTCGCGTGTGAGTCGGGCCCCACGCTCTGGGGGCTTACTAGGCCGAATGCCATCGCAAGCACAGATCGTTGGACCCATTTGAGCAAGCAATCAAAAGTTTATACTACTATTTATCGGACAACTCCGTCGATTCGTCTTGCAGCAAAGCCGCAACGGTTGTTTACGTATTAGGTGCCACCTTCTATCTCCACAGGCGGAGACCCAAAATACCTAAGCGATCTAATTCTAACGGGTAATATACCTAAACTAACCATTTTCATAGTTTGGCTCGCTGGGACACTAAAATCAGTTCGTTCTGGGAAAGCGCCCTAACACAGTAGCCCTCAAACTAAACCAGAAAACACTCCTAAGAATATGACCGATCCCGTTCCAGCGCCCCCAGCCAATCCCGTACAAAGCCCCTTTGCCCTCGTAATGAAGATTAAGTCTGAGGCGGACTTCTTACAGTTGCAAGGCATGCTGCAGCACTTTCAGGGTCTACCGCGAGACCAGAATCCGATTCGCGTCGCTTTGGACAAGCTGGTGATTGTCCATTTTGCCCGATTCGTTTTTTCGAATTCCAACACCGAATTGGCCGTGATCACCTCCTACGACGGCACCTTCGAAGATTACATTAACGAGTTCATCGACCATATCGGCGAAGTCTTCGACGCGCTGAAGTTCTGTCTTGGTCGTTTGAAGAGGATTTGGACAGGGCGTCTATCGCATGCGAACCCCACCGCTTCAACACGGAGCAAAATGTCGGATTCGAGGAGTCATCCCCTTCTCTTCCCTCCCCTACCCTCTTTACATGACTGCTGAATCGACTCCCTAGCGGCTCTTGTGAATCCCGCTCAAGCCGCACGGATTAGGAAAGCCAATCTGTAAGGTCATTTTCAAAGTGTACACATCAGTACACATAAAGGCAGATTATGGAAACGCTTAAGGTTGGCATTCGGGAGTTCCGGGAGAAACTTGCTAGGTACCTCTTGGAGACTGAGGCGCCGGTGGCCATCACGCGGCACGGGGACACGATCGGTTACTACATTCCGGCGCGTCGCAAGCGTAGCGAGGCTGAGCATACGGCACTCAAAGAAGCTGCTGTTCGTCTGCAACAAGTGCTGACGGCCGAAGGAATTTCAGAAGAAGAGATTCTCAATGACTTCAAGCATTGGCGCGCTGGAGGGCGCAAATGAATGGGCGGAGGGGTTTTGTCCTGGATGCCAACATCCTCATACGGGCCGTATTTGGGCGGCGAGTGCGGGAGATATTGGAACTCTACGAAAAGTAGCGAGCTTTTGCAGCCCCGATGTGTGCTTTCAAGATGCCCGAAAATACATACCTGATCTTTCCGAGCGTCGCGCCGTTGATGCCGCAATTGGTCTAACTGTCCTGGAAGAATCGGAAGCATGCAAGATTTGGTGATTGTCTGGCCGGGGCTTCTGATCGAATTCCTCGAATTTGTGCTCGGTGCTTTGTGGATATTCGCGTCGGTCCTTCAACGGCGCAAGATTGGTTTTCTTTTACTCGCCGTGGGAACGCTTGGATTCTCGGCCGTGATCGCTAGCGAACAAGTGTATCGTGTCGCGGTGATGTTGCACCACGCACCGGGAATGAGCGCGGCACAGATCGGCTCGGCTATCGGTTCGGGCGCACTGGTGTTTTTGTGTCTAAGGACAGTATGCTTCGCGCTGATGATCGTCGGGGCGTCGTTCCTGGCCTTTGCCTCCCGGAGAGAAGCCCCAAGACCGGGCGCGACAAATACTCCGCCATGACGGTGGCGATCCGCGGCAGCAAAGAGAACCCCCGGTACCAGAATCTCGAGACCGGTGGGGGTGTTTGACGGTGAAAGCGTCATGAAATTGTGCCAACACAACTCTTAATCGAGGGCCTGCATCCAGCGCTCGTATTCGCGCGGTTCCACCTGCGAGCGTAACGTCTGGAGATGCGTTTTGCGGTCGATCATTCCCTTGGCCCGACCCGACCGCATGTAGTGGTCCAGTTCGTGATCGCTTCCTTTTTTGATGATCGCTGTAATAGCATCGTCGTTTAGAAGAATTTCCCGCAAAGCGATCCGGCCGCTGTCCCGTCTTGGGAGCAGGACCTGGCTAAAGAGACCGACAAGAACGGAAGCGAAAACATCACGCGCCCGCACCCGCATATCCGCCGGCAACAACTTCAACAGTCGCTCCGGGGTCTCACGCACGTTACTAGCGTGTAACGTACCAAACACCAGATGCCCGGTTTCTGCGGCCTGGAGCGCAACGATGGCCGTCTCCTGGTCGCGGATTTCGGCGATTGAAATAACATCGGGATTTTGGCGCCAGGCGTCGCGCACGCCGAGATGAAACGACGGGCAATCCACGCCGACCTCGCGTTGAGCGATATCTGCCAGTTTCTCCTCAAAAAGAAACTCGATCGGATCCTCGATCGTAACGATCTTGACTTGGCGCAGCTGGTTAATTGTCTCAAGGATAGCCGCTAGTGTCGTCGTCTTTCCGCTTCCGGTTACGCCGGTGATGAGAACCAAGCCCCCAGGAGCATCCGTCAGTGCTTTGGTCACCTTCTCAGAGAGGCCAACACTGTCCGGGGTGGGAGGGTTCTCGGGCAACGGTCGAAGCGAGGCCGAGAGTTTGCCTTGGGCCCGCACGATATTGACGCGAAACCGCATCCCGTGCATCTGGGTCGAAAAATCCAAGGACGGCATCGCGGTCTTCAACGCGGGCTGCAAATCCGGGCGTGCCGCGACCAGGGCACAGATCAGGCCGTCGAAAGCCTCTTCCGTGAAATCGCCGGCAGAACTCAACCGGACCACTTTGCCATCGACGCGGCCCTTAACCAGGCATCGGTTCAAGTAAACATCGCTCGCAACATTCGCGCGAACGAACTCCACAATTTTCTGCCAATCGTCACTCACCGGTTGTCAAGGTTGGGCGAGACTATGGAACCCGGGTTTACTACTGGTACCAAGGCTGCACGTACACTGCTCGCCGGCACTAATAATATTTTCATAGGTACCGCCCGCCGGACAGGTAGGCACTCCGTATTTTAAATATGGTTTTAACTGATCCAAGCTCGTCAACGCCACGCCCGGATTATCTCGGGAAAACTCGTCCTTGGCGCCCTCAAGAGTCGCCAGGTTGGCGGCACATTCCCGCCCCTTGCTATCGTTCATTGCTTGCGTAACGCCGAGGCAAACGCCCGCGGCCACAAAAGCGCAAATGGCCAATACGGCGAGGGTCTCAAAAAGAGTAAAACCCGCCGGTCCATTCTTCCGCTGGCCCAACTTGAGTATAACTGGATCAATCGCGTGGGACCGTGTGTGGTGCTTGGAGCCAGGATCGGGAGGCAGTCCGACTGGCCGACCGGTAGAACTTTTTTTCACGTCAATCCTCCTCCTCCTTTTCCTCCAGTCCGAGCCTTTCGGCCAATTGCCGCATCAGATTGGAGGTAATTAAATCCGCTGCTCTGAGCACATTTTGCCCGGTGAGCGCGGAACCACAAAGCCTGGGGACGTTCCATGTTCGCAGGCCAAAGGTGCGGTCCATATACTCTACGGGCATAATGTCTGGCAGGTCCCTTTTGTTGTAAAACAAGACGATCGGGATCACACCTTCGGTCTTCGGGCTCAAGCCCTTCAGCACCAGATCATCTTGACCCAAGTTGTCCTGCAGGTCGGCCAGCATCCGCAGATTCTCCTCCGCTGCATCGTACTGAGAATCCGCCACATAGACAATTCCTTGGGCGCCTCGCAAAACCAAAGCGCGAGTTTTGGCGAATCGCAGCTGGCCCGGGAGTGTAAAAAAATTAAATTTCACGCTCCAGGTGCCAAATTTCTGGATCAGCGGCGCAAATTCGAAAAAGACAGTTCGATCATTGTCGCTCCGGGTACGGAATTCCATGTCGACTACTTCAACATTGAGTTTGGAAGCGAGGTATTGCAGACTCGTCGTCTTGCCCGCGGCGGCTGGCCCGTAGTAGACAATTTTGATTTGAACTATCTTATCGGCGTAGTTAATCACCATCCCCATAGAGCGCACCTCCAATTCAATCCAAACAACAGGGCGACCGGCGAGATTCCAAGGGAGGCGCCAAAGTAAAATCGTCGAGCGTTTCGCTCATAGAGATAGCGGCTAAGGGAGGAGGCTCCGAACTTCCGAGCTCCTTTCGTTTTGCTGCCGCAAAAATCAAACGCAATGCCTAAAACGTTTCGCGCTGCCATAAAAAAGGCTTCTCTGGGCTCTCTAAGTGGAACGAGGCGCAAAATATTTACTCTGCCCTGACTAGCGCAAGCTTCCAGCGGTGCGGAAACCAATGCGATCGCTCTGGGTGGTGAAGGGTTGATTGAGGACCCGCCTGGTGATCTCGGCGCTCGAGTTCCCGAAATTTCCACCGCGGACCACCGGCAGGCCACTTTTTGCATCGATTGTTTCTGTCCATTCAGACACATTCCCGGCCATATCGTAAACGCCGTAAACGCTTCGGTCCAAGGGATAGGCCGTCGGCTCAGACCACTTTTTAGCAGCGTCACCCTCATAGATATTCGCCGCGCCCGGCTGTTCCTCAGAACCCCACGGAAAGCGCCGTCCGTCGGTTCCTCGAGCAGCTTTTTCCCATTCCTGTTCGTTTGGCAGACGTCTCCGTTTCCACCGCGCGTAAGCCCACGCATCGAACCAATCAAGATAAACGGCTGGATCGTTCACGCTCAGCCGAGTCCCGTCAACTTCCAGTCCGGCGACGGCAGCTTGGTAAAGTTCGGTCCACTTCGGGTTCGAATGCCCTTTATTTACGGCTTGACTTGGATGGTCGTACTCGGTGCTTAAGCCGACCGCCCTCAGGAATTCGGCGTATTGCGCGATCGTCACCTCGACGCAGATCAATATCGTACCCTGGCGAAGTCCGCCTCTCGCCATCCTGATAAAAGAATTCCCCGGCATCGATTCTGACTGGGGCACCAAACGATTTAGGAACGGGCTTGGGGTTGAATCCGTTGATCGTCACCAGCAAGCCGTTCATCCATCGATGCCCTAAATCGCCTTGGAACACGAAAAACCCCAGTAAGAGAGTAACAATGACCGCCGCAAACGCGATGAAGAGCCTTCTTGTCCTAGTCTGCCAGCGCTCCTGCCGGCGCCGAGCGTAGATCAACTCCAGTACAGCTGCCGCGCTGTCCCGCGAGAGCTCGACATTCCCCTTTTCGTCTTTCTCAGCGTCCTCTGGGCCACTGGATTGCTCATCGAGAACACGCATCGCCTCCAGAAGCAGTGCATCGTGGCTACCAGAAAGGTTTTGCGTGAGGTTTCGCGGAACACCCCAACGCAAATCAAACCTTCCTCCACTCCAGGAGAGCAGCTCGTTGAGAGCCTCCTGTCCGGTCACGCCGGCCGCACTGGCGTGCCATGGATTTCCCCGCTGGATATAAAGATAGCCCTTCTGATTGCCTCGAGACGCAGTGATCGTCGAGGTAATGCCGCCAACACAAGCCATCTGAATGATGTCTTGCAGCTTCAGTCTTTCGACCGTGCCGCTAAACCCGAGATCTTTTCTTTTCTGCATCCCCTACTCAACCGTGACACTGTTGCTGCGGCGGAATAAATCGAACCAGGTTTCTTCGCGGTTGGCTCGCCTGTTTTAACCGCGCGATCCTTCGTGGTCACCGGCGTGCCGGGCGGTTGGACCTTTTTCGGCGTCGCCTTTACCTCTTTAACCGGGTCCTTCTGACCACTATGGACCTTGTTCGCGCCCTCCTTGTGGGGGTTAGCCACCGGCAAGCGATCCGGGAGTGGCTCAACGAAATTCCCTGTCAGAGGAGGATTGCTGGCCGAATCCGAGGCGCGGATCTGGACCTCGAAATTCTGGTCCACCGCCAAATCGTTTCTTCCCCCGTTGCGGTATCGGCGACCACGAAGAATGCCGACACCGAGGTCCCTGCTGGACGGATACCCCCGCAATCCGAAATCGATTCATCATACTTCGCATCGCCAACGCGAACACCAAATCCCTGTGGATCAAGATAGTAGTCGGACTGACCCCGGTTAGAGAGGTCAACGTCAAAACCCACCAAGCCGAGCGAATCATCGCGCACGAAGACCCTCTTGATCACCGTCTGGATTTCTCCGATCGCCGACTTCTTCTTTGGTTCGGCGACGGTGAGCGTCGAAATCGAGTCTGCCGAAGCCGCCTTTAACTGCACGTAATCCTTGAGCCTGGCAAGGAACCCGGCCAGTTGCTCCCGGCTGACTTCCCTTTTTTGCGGCGGGGCGGATTGTACCTGAGGCCCTTCAGTTCCCATGGCCTTTTCCCCGGGCGCGCTAAAGATCATCACAAAACTCGGGTTATTGTCCTGCTCGCAAAAAAAACAATAAACCTTCTCGTTGATGACCACCGTTAGGTTTGCGCTCACCCCAGGCCTCAGCGCTTTCAACGACGAAAAATTTTCGTCCCTTTGTCGTACATGAGACTAAACTGATCTGTGTCAAGGTTTGGCTGCAGTGCGAATCCGTACCCGTTGATAGCCTCAATCTTTGCTGGAAACTCGAGGGTCGTGATCCCTTGAAGGCCGACTTTGACTTCGGTTGGCTCATTCTGATTGAGGGGCATCCGGACCACTCTGTTACTGAGGGAGCTCTTTTTCGCCGGAACAGTTCCCGGCTGAACCATCGGCGGATCGAGCGGGCTTTGCGTCGGGTCCGTCGCAGCGCAACAACTTAAAATACAAAATGTTGCATTCAGAAA
>CAWASO010000013.1:0-15659 GCA_963784655.1 Vulcanimicrobiota bacterium | reverse complement strand
ACAAGATCGCCCGCGAGCAGCCCGAGACCGAAGCCACCTGCGACTTCTGCAAAGAGCGCTACGTCCTGAGCGCCGACGAGGTCCGCGACCTCGCCCAGCGCCTGGGCTAGTGGTGCGCGCCCTCGTCGGCCGCGGCTTCGGGGCCGGCGACCTTGGCGCCGCCGATCCGGGGCCGGAACTCCTCGACGACCCGGCCGTGGCCGAGGTTGGTGTACCACCAGCCGCACTCGCAGCGCACCGGCGCGCCGTGGTCGTGCGGGTAGGGGTAGACCCGCGCGCAGCGCGGGCAGGTGAACGTCGGGCCGTGCATCGCCGGGGCCGGCGTGTAGGTGATCGCGGCCGCCGAGGCCGCCTGCTTGTGCGCCATGATGGTTAGGCTTATCTCCAGTTCCTAGGTGGGCTGATCGGCGAACTACGGGACGACGCGGACGAACTTGCGGGAGCCCACCTGGAGCACCGCCGGACCGCCGGCGGTCCACTTGGCTCCGGGATCGGTGACGACCGTGCCGTCGACCTTGACGCCGCCCTCGGCGATCAGGCGCTGGGCGGCGCGCTTGGACTCGGCGAACCCGGCCGCCAGCAGCAGCTCGGTGAGCTTCGAGCGGCCGTCCAGCGCGGAGCTCCGGCATCTCGGCCGGGATCTCGCCGCGCTGGATCGTGCGCTCGAACCACTCCCGCGCCGCTCGAGCGGCGCCCGGCCCATGATACAGCGCGACCAGGTCCGCGGCGATACGCTTTTTCTCGTCCATCGGCGCGCGGCTGCCGTCGGCCAGCCCGGCTTCGAGCTGGGCCACCTCGGCCGCCGGCCACCAGGCCGCCAGCCGCGCGTAGCGCGCGATCAACCCGTCGGGGATGCTCATCGTCTTGCCGAACATGTCGTTGGGCGGATCGGTCAAGCCGATGTGGTTGCCCAAGGACTTCGACATCTTCTTCTGCCCGTCGAGCCCTTCGAGCAGCGGGACGGTGATGCAAATCTCCGGCTCTTGCCCGGCGTGGATCTGGTACGGCCGGCTGATCAACAAGTTGAAGAGCTGGTCCGAGCCGCCGAGCTCGACGTCGACGTTCATCGCGACCGAGTCGTACGCGACGGCGACGGGGTAGACGAACTCGTGCAGCGCGATCGGCGTGTGGCTCTCGTAGCGCTGCTTGAAGTCGTTGCGCTCGAGCATCTGCGCGACCGTCATCTGCGCCAGCAGCTTGTAGACGTCGTCGAACGACAGCTTGGAGAGCCACTCGCTGTTGTAGCGCAGCGTGATCCGTGACATGTCGAGCACCTTGCCGGCCTGCTCGGCGTAGGTGCGCATGTTGGCTTCGATCTGCTCGCCCGAGAGCGGCGGGCGCAGCACGTTGCGGCCGCTGGGGTCGCCGATGCGCGCGGTGAAGTCGCCGATCAGCAGGATCACGTCGTGGCCGTCGTCGACGAAGCGCTGCAGCAGCCGCAGCACGACCGCGTGCCCGATGTGCAGGTCGGGCGAGGTCGGATCGAGCCCGAGATAGACCCGCAGCGGGCGGCCCTGTTCGAGCCGCTTCGCTAATTCGGCGACGGTCTCGACGTGATCGCACCCGTCGGTGAGGAATTTCGCCCGCTCCAGCGGCGTGCGGGTCGTCGTGGGCGTGCTCATGCGGCGGTGCGGCTCATGCTGTCGGCGAGCGCAGTTCAAACACCGTCACCCCGCCGCCTCCCTCGTCGGCGTGGCCGTAGCGGACGTTCTGCACGAACGGGTGCGCTTTGAGGTACTGCTGCAGGCCTTTGCCCAGCAGGCCGGTGCCCTTGCCGTGGATCAGGCGCAGGGGCGAGTGGCCGAGCATGATCGCGTCGTCGATCCAGCGGTCCACCAGCGGCTCGGCCTCGACGAACCGCTTGCCGCGCACGTCGATCTCGGTCTGCGCCTTGGAGGCCGTCTCCAGCGTCGCCGAGCTGGTCGGCTGCTCGCGCGGCCGCTGCGGCCCGAGCACTCGCGCGGCGGCGCAGCTCGTGCTTGGGCACGGTCAGCCGCATCGCGCCGATCTGCACCAGCGCGCTCTCGCCGAGGTCCTCGAGCACCGTGCCGTCCTGCTCCCACGAGATGACGTGGACGCGGTCGCCGGCCCCGATCGGCTGCGGCGCCTCGCCCTCGCGCGGGCGCTGCGGGCGCGCGTCCAGACCGAGGTCGCGGTGCATCTGGTCCAGCGTGCGCGCCAGCAGGTCGGCCTGGCCCGGCGTGACGCGCGGCGCGCGCGCCCCGCGCTCGGTCCGTTCGGCCGCCCGCCGCTCCAGCTCGAGCGAGAACTTGCGCAGCGCGTCGGCGAGCTGCGCGTCGGCGCGCTTGGCCAGCTCCCGGCGCTCGCGCTCGAGCGTCTCGGCGCGCCGGCGCGCGTTGTCCTCGAGCGAGCGCAGGTGCGCGCGCTCGCGCCCGAGCTCCTCGCGCTCGCGCGTGGTGCGAATGCGCTCCTCCGCGACCTCGGCCAGCGCGCGCTCGTAGTCGCGCTCCTGGTTGGAGAGCAGCGTTTCCGCCCGCGCGACGACGTGCGGGTCGAGGTTCATCCGGCGCGCCAGCGCGAAGGCCAGCGACTGGCCGGGCGAGCCGACGTCGAGCTGGTAGGTCGGCTCGTAGGTGTCGGGGTCGAAGCGCACGCTGGCGTTGGCGACGTGCGGGTGGTCGGCGCCGAACAGCTTGAACTCCGTCGCGTGGGTGGTCGCGACGACGCGCGCGCCGCGCTCGAGCAGCGTTTCGAGCACCGCGACGGCCAGCGCCGCGCCGGCGCCGGGCTCGGTGCCGTTGCCGATCTCGTCGATCAGGACCAGCGTGCGCGCGTCGGCGGCGTCGACGATCTCGGCCAGCCGCCGCAGGTGGGCCGAGAACGTGGAGGCGTTCTGGGCGATCGACTGCTCGTCCCCGATGTCGGTGCAGACGCGGGTGAAGCGCCCCACCGTCGCCTCGGCGGCGGGGACGTGCATGCCGCAGGCGGTCATCGTCACCGCCAGGCCGACGAGCTTGAGCGCGACCGTCTTGCCGCCCATGTTCGGGCCCGAGACGATCAGCATCCGCACGTCTTCGTCGAGCCGCACCGACTGCGGCACCGCGCGCTCGTCGAGCAGCGGGTGGCGCCCGTCCTGCAGCACCACCACCGCCTCGTCGACCAGGACCGGCGCAACGGCGTCCATGCGGTCCGCGATGCGCGCCCGCGCCGCGGCCAGGTCGAGGTCGAGGTAGACCTCGACGTCGGTCGCGATCTGCGCCGCCTCGCCGCCGACCAGCGTCGACAGCTCGGCCAGGATGCGGGCGATCTCGGCCTGCTCCTGGACTTGCAGCGCGCGCAGGCGGTTGTTGGCCTCGAGCGTTTCGAGCGGCTCGACGAACAGCGTCTGCCCGCTCGACGAGGTGTCGTGCACGATGCCCGGGATCTGGCCCGAGAACTCGGCTTTGACCGGCACCACGTAGCGGCCGTCGCGCACGGTCACGATCGCGTCCTGGATGGCGCTGGCGTAGCGGGCCGAGCGCACGATCGAGGCGGCGCGGTCGCGCGCGTCGTCCTGGGCCTGCTGCATGCCGCGCCGCACGCGCGCCAGCGCGGGCGAGGCGCGGTCCATCACGTTGCCGCGCTCGTCGATCGCGTCGGTGATCCGCCCGATCAGGTTGGGCAGCGCGCGGAACACCGCGCAGCGGGCGAGCAGCAGCGGCAGCTCGGCCTCGGACTCGCGGATCGCGCGCACCGCCGCGGCGGCGGCCCCGAGCGCGTCGCCGATGCCGCGCAGTTCGCGCGCCGCCAGCGAGACGCCGCGCGCGGCGCTCTGCACCGCCTGCTCGACGTCGTCGATGCGCGCCAGCGAGAAACCCTCGCGGGCCAGGGTGCGCATCTCGCCGGTCTCGCCGACCAGCGTGCGGACCAGCTCGAAGTCGGTCGCCGGCTCGCAGCTCAGCGCGCGCTCGTAGGAGCGCGGGGCGTGGGTCTGCCCGGCGTAGCGCTCGCGCACGCGCTGGAAGTCGAGGACGTCGAGGCCGCGTTCGTCGATCAGGCTCACGACAGGACGGTCAGATTGACATGGTCGTGTAATGAACACATCCTATTTCCGTTGACTCTTTAGCGCCTTCCGGAACTTTGTGATAGCCTCAGCAAATTGGCCGCGCTTCTGATCGGCTGAAATCGCCGCAACAAAGTCTTGCAGAGCGATGTCATATCGAAGCTGATACTTGCCCACAGAACCCGACGTAGATTTACGCTCGGATCGGGCAAGACCAGCGTCGATGAGGGCTTTAATTACTCGTCTCAAGCTCGGCCACCGCCTAGCCGCCCAAGCATTTTCCGGACTACCCTCTATTAAGGCAAAATCGATAGTCGTGACTAAGAGTTCGCGACTTGTTTTCCTCGCTAAAATAGCAAGCGACTCAAGGTCTTCGTCTGCCGCTCCGGAGGGAGCGTCAATCACAGTATGATTATTCCAGGGGAAATTTTCCGCAAACGGGCCTGAGAATCGCACCGACGCAGAATCAACATCAAGTTCGAATTGTTGCGGAGGCAATTCCGCCTCATCTGCATGTATTGACAATCGCCCTAAAGCGCTCACCTCACCTACCTCGACTTTCAATTTTCCAACATGAATACTAACATTCTTGTAAGTAGAGAACAGGCTTGCACGACCAGCAATGGAACCGCCTTGGATCACGAGCGTACCAGGCAACGTCAATTCAAGGTCGCGAGCTTGCTGATATAACGTCAGGTCGCCGAGGGCACCAAAAGATACGCTGGAACGCGCACCGCGCGGGACACGAACCAGCGCGAGTCCCTCGTCGTCATCGCTCGACGTAATTTCTACGGTTTCTTTACTTGTGTCCACTACGCGCTCTGAGGCAGGCTCGCTCCAAAACGACGAGAGCAAATAGCCAACGTCAGTAGCGTCAACCCAGACCTCGGAATCTGCCTCGCGAGCAAATGACCGCCATAGAAATGGCAGGCGACTCAATTCGGCAAAGACTGTAGGTCCACTTAAACCTAAAGCACTATCATTCTTGATCGCATGAGCCATTACATAAGATGCAAGAACATCATTCCCGAACTCGCGCTTGTTGCCATGCGCCGATATGAAGGGGTGATCAGGGGCGTGACCCTCGAACTTACGGGCATAGAGCGCATCCACTCCAGGCGGTAAGTGAACATGTCCGGAGCCACTTAATGGTGCGCCGGTCACAAACTGCGCCGCCAAAGCCAACTGATCGATTGGATCATATGCATTTTGAGGAAGGAGCGTGCCTAAGTCGGCCTGCGAAAGCTCTTTGAGCTTTCCTTGCTCGCGTACGAGTATGTAGTCAAGAATGTCTTCGACGACCTTCCAAGCTTCCGTTGCCCCCGAAGCTCTCAATCGTTGCGCTACATCAGCGAAGTTCGTTTCCGGGGCGAGAGACTCACCTACGGCCTTCAATACTGGGGCGTAACCGGCAAATGCCCTAAATGTGTCCGTAGACCACAGTTCGCCTTGTGGTTCATTCAGGGCACGACCAATTGCGTCAAAGTATGCATCAATCGCCTGCTGAACAGCAGGTGAACCATCTGCCCAAGCTTTGCTCTTGTCCGCAACTCGGTCACCATAGGCGCGGATAAGCGCCTCGGCCCCTTTTGCATCGAATAATCTGACGCCAAGCGTTACCGTTCGTACACTGGGAGCATAGGCCTCGAAGTACGAGCGCGCGTCGCGAATTGCATCATGCCTACCAAGCATAATGAGCTTAGGTTTATCAACGACTACGCGTTTGTCACCGATGAACGTCGCTGCCGACTCAAGGAAGCCCTCGAAATTGTCTAAAGCACGAAGCCGTGCTTCATCGAGGGCATCTACGATAATAGGAAGGGCGCCGTGATGAAATAGCTCCTTAGCGTCGCCAGCGACTTCCAAAGCAGAGACCTGTCCTTCTAGCGAACCCGACCCAACCGGAACCTTGCTTAGGTCCAGTAGCGGGATATGAGCGTTAGAAGAAAGCCACTTTGCCATAGTTGTCTTGCCGACGGCCGCTGCAGCATCGATTAAGATAACTTCCGCAGACAATACATCGCCGTCAGACGGGGTCTGAGTCAGAATCGGCGAGACAAATGGCTCAGGCTCTTCAGCGAACGTGAGTTGAGAACGATCCGGAATATTGACATCAGATGTGGCCAATGCCGCTCGCAAATCTTCGAATGTAATCGATAGACGAGACTGAAGGATTCGATTTGCCAACTCGGGATTAGCACGCCCTTTAGAGCGTTTCATTACCTGGCCAGCCAGGAACCCGAGGATGCTAACTTTACCTGCGCGATATTGCGCGACCGCTTCGCCGTTTTCCGCCAAAACGTCGTCAACAATCACACCGAGAGCATCACTGTCAGAAATTTGAGCTAGGCCCTCGCGTTCGACGATTTTCTTTGCCGAGCCGCCCTCACGCCAGAGCGTCTCAAGCACTTGCTTCGCGGCCTTCGAATTAATCACATTCGAAGTGGTCAGCGTAATCAATTCATGTAGTGCCTCAGGCGTAACCATACCGCTGGCGATATGCGTGCTGGAGTCATTAGCCAATCGCGCTAGGTCGCCCAGAACGAAGTTTGCCGTCGCCTGCGGATTACCCGATACCGTTGCAGCTTGATCAAACCATATTGACAACGCATGGTTCTCGACTAGCTGAGCAGCCTGTTTATGGTTGAGACCGTAAACTTCGACAAAACGGACCCAGCGCTCGTAAGGTGCCTGGTGCAGCGTCGCACGCACGTGCTCGATCATTGCGGCGTCCATGTCCATCGGCACGAGGTCGGGATCGGGGAAGTAGCGGTAGTCGTGGGCCTGTTCCTTGGAGCGCTGGCTGTGCGTGGTGCCGGCCTGCTCGTCCCAGCCGCGCGTCTCCTGGATCACCCGCCCGCCGCTCTCGATGACTTGGATCTGACGGCGGACCTCGCTCTCGATCGCGCGGCGCACGCTGCGGAACGAGTTCATGTTCTTGATCTCGGCCTTGGTGCCGTACTCGCTCGCGCCGCGCAAGCGCACCGAGACGTTGGCATCGCAGCGCAGCGAGCCTTCCTCCATCTTCACGTCGCTCACGCCCAGCTCGCGGAACGTGCGCGCCAGCGTTTCGAGGAACGCGACCGCTTCGTCCGCAGAGCGCAGGTCGGGCTCGCCGACGCACTCCATCAGCGGCACGCCGGCGCGGTTGAAGTCGACCAGCGAGCCGGTCGAGCTCGCGAGCCGGCCGTCGGCGCTGGCGTGGGTCGACTTGCCGGTGTCTTCCTCCAAGTGGATGCGGGTCAGGCGGCACTCGCCGCGCGTGCCGTCCTCGAGGAAATAGCGCACCACGCCGCCCTGCGTGAGCGGCATGTCGTACTGCGAGATCTGGTAGTTCTTGGGCATGTCGGGATAGAAATAGTTCTTGCGGTCGAACTTGGAGTGCGGCGGAATCGTCGCCCCGAACGCCAGGCCCGCGCGGATGATGTGCTCGAGCGCTTTCGCGTTGGGCACCGGCAGCGCGCCGGGCAGCGCCAAGCAGACCGGGCAGACCTTGGTGTTGGGCTCGCCGCCGAACGCGTTCGGGCAGCCGCAGAACATCTTGCTGTCGGTTTTCAGCTCGACGTGGCACTCGATCCCGATCACCGCTTCGTATTTCGAAAGCAGCTCGGTCGTCACGGTGATGTCGTCGGGCGAGACGGTGGTGCTCATGTGAGCGAGTACTCCGGCGGGGTGAGCTTCTGGGCGTGGAGGGTAGCGCGCTCGTAGGCGTGCGCGTAGCCGAGCAGGGCGCGCTCGGTGAACAGCGGGGTGGTGAGCTGGAGGCCCATCGGCATCGGCCGCGTGCCGCCTTCGGGCACCACCGCGCCGCACGGGACGGACAGCGACGGCAGCCCGGCCAGCGAACCCGGGATCGTGTAGTAGTCCATCAGGTACATCGCGACCGGATCGGTCTTGGCGTTGAAGCCGAAGGCCGGCGCCGAGGCGGCCGGCGCGGCGATCACGTCGCAGCGCTCGTAGGCGCGCGCGAAGTCCTCGGCGATCCGGGTCCGCGCCTTCTGCGCTTTGACGTAGTAGGCGTCGTAGTAGCCCGACGAGAGCGCGTAGGTGCCGATCAGGATGCGCCGCTTGACCTCGGGCCCGAAGCCCGCCGCGCGGGTGCGCTCGTACATCTCGCCCACGTCGGCGCCCTCGACCCGCAGGCCGTAGCGCACGCCGTCGAAGCGAGCCAGGTTGGACGACGCCTCGGCCGGCGCGATCAGGTAGTACGTCGCGAGGCCGTAGTCGGCCGTCGGGAGCGAGACCTCGACCAGCTCCGCGCCCAGGCTCTCCAGCTCGCCGTAGGCCCGCTCGTAGCAGGCCCGGCTCCCCGGGTCGAGCTTGGCCAGGTCGAACTCGCGCACGATCCCGACCCGGACGCCGCGCAGGTCCTCGCGCAGCCCGTCCGCGGTCGGCTCGACCGGGCGGTCGAGGCTGGTCGCGTCGAGCGGGTCGTGGCCGGCGATCACGTCGTAGGCCAGCGCGGCTTCTTCGACGGTGCGGGCGAACGGGCCGATCTGATCGAGCGACGAGGCGAACGCGATCAGGCCGTAGCGCGAGACCCGGCCGTAGGTCGGCTTGAAGCCGACCACGTTGCAGAAGGCGGCCGGCTCGCGGATCGAGCCGCCGGTATCGCTCCCCAGCGACAGGGTGGCCTCGAAGCCGCCCACGGCCGCCGCGCTGCCCGCCGACGAGCCGCCCGGGACGCGCTCTAGGTCGAACGGGTTGCGGGTGACGCCCAGGGCGGAGTTCTCGCCCGACGAGCCCATCGCGAACTCGTCGAGGTTGGTCTTGCCGACCGGCAGCGCGCCCGCCTCGAGCAGCCGGGTCACCGCGGTCGCGGTGTAGGGCGCGACGAAGTTCTCGAGGATCTTCGAGCCGGCGGTGGTGCGGGTGCCGGTCAGGCACATGTTGTCCTTGAGCGCGACCGGCACGCCGGCCAGCGGCAGCCGCTCGCCGGCGCGCACCCGCGCATCGACGCGGGCCGCGTGCTCGCGCATCAGCTCGGGGGTCAGGGTCAGGTAGGCGCCCAGGTGGGCGTCGACCCGCGCGGCGTGCGGGATCAGCGCCTCAGCGATCTCGCCGGCGCTGGCCTGGCCCGCGTTGACGGCCGCGGCGATGGCGCGGGCGGAGTCCTTGAGGGGGTCCACCTCAGCCCTCCTCGGCGATGATGCGCGGCACGCTGATGAAGCCGCTCACCGCGCGCGGGGCGTTGGCGAGGGCGGCCTCGCGCGGCAGGATCGTCTCGGGCCGAATCGCGTCGGCGCGCTGGACGTTGCGCGACGGCACGACCTGCGCGGTCGCCGAGACCTGCTCGGTGTCGAGCCCGCCCAGCGCGTCGACGTAGGTCATGAGGCCGCCGAGCTGCGCCCCGTAGGTCGCGACCTCGTCCTCCGTGAGCGCCAGCCGCGCGAGCTTCGCGACGTGGCGAATGTCGATCCGATCCGATGCCATGACCCGCGTGGGTTCGCGAAAGACCGCCGAGGCTCCGTCCGCCGCCCGCGCTCGGATACGAACGAAAACCTTACGCACGCGACCTCCCTCGTGCTGGGTCCCGGGACCATATCCCCCGTAGACAGATGATGGCTCTTCGTATTGGAGCCGCGTCGCTCCAGGAACCAAGCGCGCCCTGCGCCGAAAGCCTGACCGACGGGTGCCCGTCTTGCTCTAGCAAGGCCGGGCTCGCTTGCGTGTGACGAGGATTGGATTGATGGACCGGCTACGAACGCTTCGCTCGCTCACGGCAATGCTCGCCGCCTCCGTCGTCCTGGCGGCCTGCGGAGGCTCGCACTCGACGGCCCTGCCCGCGCTCGGCGGCAGCCAAGGCGGCGGCGGCAAGACCGTCGCTTCCGAGAACGCCACCTTCCAGTTCACCGTCCCCAAGACGACCACGTCGGCCGTCCGCGTGGCCGGCGGCCGCGCCCCGCGCTACGTCAGCGCGGCGACCAAGTCGATCCAGCTCGTGCTGAACTCGGCCTCGGCCACGTCGCCCGCGCCCGCGCCCGTCACCACGCAAGTCGTCAACGTCCCCAACGGCACCGGCAGCGCCCCGGGCGCGCCCTGCACCGCCTCGGGCCCCAACTACGTCTGCACGATGACGGTGAAGCTGCCGATCGGCAGCGACGGGCTGACCTTCACGACGTACGACGCGAACAACGGCGCGTCGGGCGGCGGCAACGTTCTCTCCGAGCAGAAGTCCACCGTCACGATCGTGCAGGGCGTGGCGAACGGCCCCGGCGGCGCGTTCAGCATCGTCCTCGACGGCAACGCCTCGACGATGACGGTCAGCGGCAGCGGAAGCTGCCAGAACGGTCCGGTCGGCGCGTCGTTCGGCTCGGTCGGCACCACCCCGGTCAACTTCAGCGTCGCGTACACCGACCCGGCCAGCAAGACCATCGTCAGCCCGGGGCTGCCGAAGCTGAGCGTGACCACGAGCGGCGTGACCGGCGGCACGATCGGCGTCAGCGTCAACCAATCCGCGCAGACCTACACGCTGACCCCCAGCGCGACGGGCGTGAGCGGCACGATCAACGTGCAGGCCGTGCAAGCCGACTCGACCGGCAGCTCCGACGGCCTGAGCTTCACCAAGACGAAGTCGTACACGTTCGCCACCGGCACCCCGCCGCCGAGCCACAACTTCTTGGCGGCGGTGGAGCAGTTCGGCGTCGGCAGCGGCGCGGTCGACCTGTTCACCGTCGCGCTGGGCGGCAGCGGCGGCGCGGACACGATCTCCGCGTACTCGCCCGCCACCCTCGCGACGACCAACTCCAACGGCGGGTCCGGTCCGCCGGACGTGGACAACCCGCTCGACTTGATCTTCGACAGCACGGGCGACCTGCTGATCGGCAACGGTGGCACCACGACGGGCACGCCGCAGGACAACGGTAACCTGGCCTGCGTCCCGGTCGGCGCGATCGCCACCGGCCAGAACTCCTCGACGACCGTCACGACGAACGTCGACGACCCGGTGGACATCGCCTACGACAGCCGCGACGGCAGCGTGGCGCTGGCCAACAACCCGACCAGCGCGCCCGAGCAGCTCGACGAGTTCCTGCTCACCGGCAACTACACCGCCGCCGCCACGGGCCGCGACCTGGCGGCCAGCGGGATGGGCAGCTTCGGGCTCACGAACCTGCCGACGATGGCCGCCGGCTCGTACGCGATCTCGCTCACCACGGGCGTGGAGAACGACCCGGCGCACAACACCGGCAGCGCGAAGATCGCGCTCGTCGTGCCCACCAGCGCGACGACGAGCAGCGAGACGGACATCCTTCCGTCCGGGGCGGGAACGAACTGCACCGCGAACCCCTGCGCGATCCCGGCCACGTACGGCATCGACATCCCGCACCAGATCGCCTGGGACCCGACGAACAGCCAGCTCGCGATCGCGAACAACTCCGCCTTCCACAAGCTGCTGACGTTCTACAACGTCTCCGGGACCCAGGTGTTCGCCATCAACACCGCGCTGCGCAACGACAAGGTCGCGGTCTCCCCCGACGGCCACGTGGCCGTGTCCGGGACCGGCTCGTTCGGCTACCCGCAGGTCAAGGTGTACGACAACACGGCCGCCCGCAACGCGGTCAACGGGCCGATCCCGTTCAACGGCACGACCACCTCGTGCGGCAGCACGTACATCTACGGCAGCGGTGCGGTGGTGAACTCGCTGAGCTGGCTGTCGAACACGAAGCTGCTGATCGCCCTGCAGTCGTACAACGGCGCGACCGCCACGGCGCAGAACGGCCTGTACGTCTTCGACATCAGCGCCACCGCCGTGCCGACCGGCTTCGACGACGTCTCCTGCAGCGCGTTCGCCGCGGCCCCCAAACAAACCGGGTTCGTTCACATCAACAACAAGCCCCTCGGCACGGCCTTCAAGCCGTAGCCGATAGGAAAAGGAGACGATGGCAAGTCCATACATCGGCGAGATCCGCATGTTCGCAGGAAACTTCGCCCCCCAGGGATGGGCGACGTGCGACGGTCAGCTCATGGCGATCGCGGAGAACGACACCCTGTTCAACCTGATCGGGACCACCTACGGCGGCGACGGGCAGGAGACGTTCGGGCTGCCGAACCTGGCCGCGCGCCTGCCGATCCACATCGGCAACAACGGCACCTCGACCTACACCCTGGCGCAGAACGGCGGCGTCACCAGCGTGACCCTGACCACCAACCAGATCCCGGTCCACACGCACCCCATCATCGCGGACAACAACGCGGCGTCGACGGGCGACCCGACCAACGCGTACTACGCCAACGCCGCCCCGGGCCTGCTCTTCACCGTGCCCAACTCCCCGGCGAACCCCGACGCGCCGATCTTCCGCAACCTCAACCCCGGGATGCTGCCCGTCCAGGGCGGGAGCCAACCGCACGACAACATGCAGCCGTACCTCGCGATCACGTTCATCATCTCCCTCTACGGCATCTACCCGAGCCCGACGTAATGTCGTCACCGTTCGTAGCCGAGATCCGCATCTTTCCGTTCAACTTCGCCCCGCGGGGATGGGCGTTCTGCGACGGGCAGCTGCTGCCGATCTCCCAGAACACCGCGCTCTTCTCGCTGCTGGGCACCCAGTACGGCGGCGACGGCAAGTCCAACTTCGCCCTGCCCAACCTCCAGGGCGCGTCGGCGATGCACACCACCCAGTACGGCGGCAACAGCCCATTCGGCCAGTTCTTCATCGGCCAGACCGGAGGCGAGGACTACGTCACCCTGCTGACCTCCGAGATGCCCACGCACACGCACACCGCGCAGGCCGATGCAGACAACAACAACGCGCAAGCGGTCAGCCCTAGCGGCGCCGTCCCGGTGAACGCCTCGCCCACGCTCACGTTCTCCAACAGCGCGACGCCGCAGCTCGGCCTCATGAACCCGGCCATGGTCAGTGTCGCGGGCGGCAGCCAGCCGCACAACAACCTGATGCCCTATCTGGTCCTCAACTACTGCATCGCGATGCAAGGAATCTTCCCGCCGCGCTCGTAGGCGCGCCTTGCACCGACGACCAGGAAGGAACCCATGTCGACACCTTTCTTGACCGAGATCAGGATTTTCTCGTTCAATTTCGCGCCGAAGGGCTGGGCCATGTGCAACGGGCAACTGTTGCCGATCAACCAGAACCAGGCGATCTTCTCGCTGCTCGGCACCACGTACGGCGGTGACGGCCGGGTGAACTTCGGCCTGCCCAACCTCCAGGGCCGCACGTCCATGCACATGGGCCAAGGCCACGTCCTGGGCGAGCGGGCCGGCCAAGAGGCGCACACGGTCATCATGAGCGAGATGCCGGCGCACGTCCACCCGGCCACGGCGGACGTGAAGTCCGGCGACAACACGACGTTCAACCCCAACAACGCCTACCCGGCGAACAGCGGCGGCACGAAGCTGTACTCGCGCGGCAGCTCGAACATGGTGCCGATGTACCCGCAGATGGTGTCCAACGTCGGCGGCAGCCAGCCGCACGAGAACCGCCAGCCGTACCTGGCCATGAACTTCTGCATCGCCCTCGTCGGCATCTTCCCGACCCGTAACTGACGGCGTGGGCAAGATCGTCAACTTCCATCTGCCGGCGGACGACGTCGAGCGGGCCGCCAAGTTCTACCGCGACGTGTTCGGCTGGGAGTTCGTCCCGTTCCCGAACGCGCCGACACCGTACCTGGTGCACGACTCGGCCGACGGCGAGGCCACGGCCGGAATCCCGGCCGCGATCACGGTGCGCCAGGACATCGTCAAGGCACCCACCCCCACGATCGAGGTCGACGCGATCGATCAAGCCATGCTCGACATCGCCATGAAGGGCGGCCAGCAGGGCCGCGTGCACGACATCCCGGGCCTAGGCCGCTTCGGCTACGCGGTCGACTCCGAAGGCAACATCATCGCCCTGCTGGAGCGCAACGCGGCCTAGCGCGGCAGCGTGCCGCTTCTTTCCGTTCGACCGCGCTCGGCCTCGTGCCGAGCGCTTTTTTTCATGTTCCAATCCTTGCATTTCACAGCCAGGACTGTTCCGCCGGCAACGTAAAGGCGCTTGCACGGGGGCTGTTCGCGCCGAAAGGAAGAGATGTCGACACCGTTCATGAGCGAGATCCGGATCTTCTCGTTCAACTTCGCGCCGAAAGGCTGGGCGATGTGCAACGGCCAGCTTCTGCCGATCAACCAAAACCAGCCGCTGTTCGCGCTCCTGGGCACGACGTACGGCGGTGACGGCCGGGTGAACTTCGCCCTGCCCAATCTCCAGGGCCGCGCGGCGATGCACGAGGGCCAAGGACACACCTTGGGTGAGCGCGCCGGCCAAGA
This sequence comes from Vulcanimicrobiota bacterium, assembly GCA_963784655.1. Classification (GTDB taxonomy): domain Bacteria; phylum Vulcanimicrobiota; class Vulcanimicrobiia; order Vulcanimicrobiales; family Vulcanimicrobiaceae; genus Vulcanimicrobium. The sequence goes on along the minus strand of CAWASO010000013.1, from coordinate 1,392 downwards.
GGCGCACACGGTCATCATGAGCGAGATGCCCGCCCACATCCACCCGGCCACGGCGGACGTGAAGAGCGGCAACGCCAACACGTTCAACCCGAACAACGCCTATCCCGCGAACACCGCCCCAACGCAGATGTACTCGCACGGCAGCGCCAACATGGTCGCGATGTACCCGCAGATGGTGTCCAGCGTCGGCGGCAGCCAGCCGCACGAGAACCGCCAGCCGTATCTCGCGCTGAACTTCTGCATCGCGCTCCAAGGCATCTTCCCCAGCTCCAACTAGCTCACCGTACCGCACCCAACCGAGGACACCGATGTGAAGCGCGCCCCCTTTCTAGGAGCCGGTGCCGCCGCCTTTCTGACCGGCTGCGGCGGGAACCACCTCGTGCGCGCGCTGCCGGGAGTCGCCGCTCTCAAAGGAACGTCGCGCCCCGATCTGGCCAACGCACGGCTCGTGCCCGCGGTCGCCGACGCGATTCCGGACTACGTCGTCCAGCGCCCGATCGTCGGCGAGACGGCGCGCTTCGACGGCGCGGCCGCGCCGCTGGGCTGGCTCGCATGCCAGGGTCAGACCTTGACCGTCGCCGAGAACGGGCACCTGTTCAAGATTCTCGGGTCGATGGCCGGCGGCGACGGCAAGACCACCTTCGCGCTGCCCAAGGGGCGCGCGCTGATCATCGCAGCCGGCGGCGTGTTTCCTCGACGCCCAAGGTGTTCGCGCAGTCCGGGCGGCACACCAGCCGGGCCGACTCGCTCGGCCCGGGTGCCCGCCCCGCGGCGCTGCGGATGAAGCCGACGAGCTGGGAGAAGACCGCCGCCGAACGGCACTCGTGACCCGGGCGATCCAGGTCGGGCGGCCTTCGCCGGTCCCCGTCCCGAGCGACGTGAAGGACCGGATCGAGCGCGGCAACGCCGCCGCGCGGAGCGCCGTGCTCGAGCGCCTGAGCGCCGCGAACCGTGCCCGGCTCGAAGCGGCGGTCGAGACCGTCGTCAACGGGCGGACGACGCTCCACGGGGCGGTGCTGGCGACGGCGAGCGTGCTCTCGGACGGCGAAGCTGACGCGCTGCTCGGGATCCACGACGCGATGGTGCGGGACTTCGCCGGCGCGAGCGAACCGCACCGCAACCTGCGGCTCGAAGCGGCCTACTTCGCGGTCGGCATCGCGTTCACGCGCGAGCAGAAGCAGGCTCTATGGGCTCGGGAGAAGCGCGAGCTGGGCTGACGCGCGCTCAGGGGCGTCGACCGGCGGCGTTCCCTTGGCCAGCGCGCGCAGCGCCGCGTAGGGTTCGTCCAGCCAAACCGCGGCGAGCCGCTCCGCCGCGCGCTCCCCGCTTCGCTCGCCGGCTCGGGACGGAACGGCGCACCGGCGCGCTTCGTGTCCAGCCCGGCCACGGCGC
>CAWASO010000012.1:0-109682 GCA_963784655.1 Vulcanimicrobiota bacterium | reverse complement strand
GGAAAGATTCGGCTTAATCGATTCCTGTGTGTTGCTGCTTGTTCCAGTGCGGCACCCAGGACCCCACCCTGTTATTCCGCGAACTAGACACCTACGCGCGAAGAAACCAAAAAAACGCGGATGGGATCGAAATTCAGATTCCCGACAAAGAGATCGTTTGGAAAGCCTTCGATGAGTACACCCCGGGGCGGGTTAAAGAAGAGATCATTCATCGTCCGGAGTTTCTTACGGAGTACAACGAAAGGTCCGGAAAAGATTTTCCGCTCTCGCTGGGAATTAAAAGTGATGCGCAACGGTTCGGGATCTTGAGCCGGGAAACCTTCTGGCCGGATGATCAGAAATCCCGAGATCAGCGGCTTCCGCGGAGCCTCGCGTTTACGATTACGGCGCTGCGCGCCGGTCAGATTCTAGGCGTTTTGTTTTTACTCGGACTGGGTGCATGGCTTGCCCTTTCCATGGCCGGCGCTTCGCAGGCAGACCCACCTACTGGGTCGCCGGAAACAGTTAACAGCCAACGAGCTGAACTCAGTAAGCTTCAAGAGACACGGCAATATTTGACTCTCTGGGAAAAGATTCTAGCTCCGCGAAGCCAGGCCTGGTCTGCGATGGATTTCTTTCTGGCGCTTCTTCCAGAGGGGCACGATGTGGTTTGCGAACACTTGAAGTACGCGATCAAGCAGGCTGCCTCCAAACCCGGCCCCATAGCAGAAAACAGTTCTGGTGGATTTCTACGTGAATGGAACATCGAGGGATCCTGCACGGAGCAGGGCCGTGTCCGGCTGGAGCGGCTACGAGAAGGATCGACGATCTCAAATATCTTCGCATCCACTGCAACCCGGTTGGGTGATCCTAGCTTTGGGCTATCCGACACTCGAATCGCAAAAGTCGAACTTCGCGAAGAAGCAAATCCACAATTCGACCCCGAAAACAAAAATGGAGTACTGCCATATGTGTTTCGTCTGGTGGTTACTCAGACTTTCGCTGGCGGCGACTCGTTAGCGATTCCCGTCTTACCGAAGCCTAAGAACATCAAGACAGCATCCTGACGATGAATAAATATCTTCAGTCTATTCTGGTTTTCGACCTTGCGCTGCCGGCATTGTTGCTCGGATTGCCTTGTTGCGCTCTGCTTTGGGCCGGGTTGTGGTTTCAGAGTTCTGAAGCCGAAAAAGCGGAAGGACATTCCGCAGACGAGATTCAGAACCGGCAAGTGAAGTCACTTAGTGCTGAACTGCAACCGATGCGAGCGAAGGTTTCGCTTCTGAAAGCGCTACTGTCCAATAACGACATCGAGGCCAAGCTGGGGAGCGGCATTTCAGCCAGCCTGGACAAGCTCTCGCCGGGAGATGTTGAACAGACGTTGCACGACTTCCAGTACGGGCCTTCTGACATTGGCCCTAACTTTGGCGAAGGCCATCGATTGTCCCTCAGGCTTTCTTCCCGCTGGGAGGCATTAAACACCGCTACAGCGGAGTGGGAAGCACGTTTTCCCAATCTGGTTCTGGAGTCCCTTTCGATTGACGTAGAGGCCGGCTCGGCAGTTTCCGCGCCGTACCTCAAGTCAACCCTTTCATACTTCGTCGTCACCGAGAACTAAAGAATGAGCGGCTCGTTTTTAAACAGATTATCGCGGCGCGCTATTTTCCAAGCGGCTGTTCAGCCTGGAAATCTTTCGAGCGCCTTGGTTCGCGCGATTTCCAAGCTCATCAGTATTTTTTGCCGCGCTGCTGTCGCCGCTATCAGCGTTTGCCGACCCCGCGACAGGTGCCCCTGACACAAAGGTTTCCAAAGTTTCCTCAGGCGGTGCTTTCGTGACTGTCAGTCGCCTCGGTGAATCGGACAAGGAAGCGGCCCTGCGGGGCGGGAAGCTGTTGTCCCATCGTCGGGCGACAGACCCTTTCGGAATCACCGTCCGCGGACCCTTTAGAGGTCTGCCACCGGTGGTGGAACAACCCGCTCCGGCACAACCTGCTGCGACACCGGCACAACCGCCTTTGAGCCAGGTTGCCGCCGCCGTCAATGTCCCGACACTCGAGAAAGCCATTCAAGAACTAGTCGTCGGCGCCGTCAATCTGGGCAGCCACCAGATCTTGATCGGATCGCGGTCGATCCATGAAGGCGACCTGCTGGTTTTGGAGTCCGGCGGAAGCCAATTCATCGTCTGGGTGCAAAGTGTAGGCGTCCGCGGTGTGTTGTTCTGCGACACGGATTTGCAAAAGCATATTTTGAAACCATTTGGATCTGGGCCAAAAGAATTGCCGATGGATCAGATCTGGGGAGTTTCGGAAATCAGCAAATCTTTGGATCAGGATGCAAAACAATAGGATTGGGTGCAAGGACGTGCATCCCCTTGAACACAATGCCACTATGAAACCAAACGTCGGAGGGGTCCGCCTGAAGTTAGGCGTAGCCCTGGACTCGCAGCTTCGGCCATCGATCCCTCGCGACGGGCAGGAACCCAGCCACGCTGGAGCTGCGGCTCTGGCGAAAACAATCGCCGCTCACACAGTCAAGATCCTGCTGGAAGGTGAAATGTTGGATCCGGCTTCCGCCTCGGACGAGTTGCTCAAATATGGAATCGGCCTCGAAAACGGGCTTAACGTTGGCCAATGCATTCTCCGTTTTCTTTTTCCCGACGACGGCCGGCTCGCCATGGTTCTAGGCTGGCTCAACAGCCAGGCAAATCTTCATGTCTGGGAGATTGCCCATCGCATCCCACCGCCCGAACTCTTTTACAAAGTCCATCCCGAGATTTTTGAAGCCTGCAAACTTTGTGGAGCGGTTATCCTCGATGCGGCCACCCCGTCTACTATTACGACCGGAAGCATTAATCCGCTCACCGGCGATTTCCTGGCTCGCTGGATTCAAACCCAGCTGGAGTACGATCCAGCTGAAACGCATCCTCGCTTTTTCTTCCACGTGGCCATTCCCCCGCGGCTTTGGGCGGGTATCATGCGTTCTCACTTCCGATACGACCATGCCGTTTGAAATAGGCATACCGCTGTCGAAACCGACCGAAGACCAGATCATCGCGACATTGCGCGAGAAATTGCCGGCTTTAAAGGAGTACTCGAACGAGGAGATCCCTCGCCGGGTAGAGGCCGCCGACGTGCTCGGCGCGCTCGGAACCCTCCGGACGCATCCCGGTCCTCCACAACCTGAGCTGGTCTGGTCGATCCCGATCTCCTTAACTCCTTCGACGTAGAAGCCTTAAGGCAGGAAAAAACCATTCCGCTTGCAATATGGAGCCGAAGGATTGACGGTCGCGGTGGCGAATCCCTACGGGAACTTCAAGGTGCTGTACGAAAAGCGGTTTCCGGGGATCGAACTGTCCCTCGTTCTCACCTACCCTGCTCAGATCAGCGCTCTCCTTGCCCAAAACCAGCGGATTCAGCAGATCACGCAGGACGAGATCCGCCAACTCGATGTCGATGACGGCCGCGAGGAGGTCAAAGATTTCGATCTGAACGCTCCCTCCGTGGACAGCGTGGTGCGCAATCTACAGTCCATCGTTCAGGAAGGAATCACCCGGCGAGCCTCCGACATTCACCTGCTAACGGAGAAGGACCGGTTTCATTACACCTACCGGATAGAAGGGGATTTGGTCGAGCGCCGGGACCTGGATCTGAAACTAATTGGCAGGACCGACAACTTGCTCACCCAACTGATGGGATTCGAGGCCATGGACAAGAACAAGGGTCTGCCCCTCAGCGGCCGGTTTACCGTTCGAATGGGCGACCGCCGAATTGCCATGCGAGCCGAGCGTCTGCCTTCCTACCGCGGATTTCACTATACCCTGCGAATCCTGGATAAATCGCACGTCAGCGCAAAGCTCGGACAGGGATCGCTGGCCCTTCATCCGACGACGATGAAATACATCAAGCAGGCGCTGAATCTTCCCGATGGGATGATTCTGATGAGCGGGCCGACCGGTTCCGGCAAGAGCACCACGCTCATTGCGATGATCAAGGAGCTATTTCGCACCCGGTACAACATCATTTCCTTTGAAAATCCGGTGGAAGAGGAGGTGCCGATGGTTACGCACGTCAACATGGAAGAGGTCAGCCACGGTCCGCTTTATATCCGGTCCGGAATGCGTTCGGATCCTGATATTCTGCTGGTCGGCGAGATCCGTGATAAGGAAACTGCTGAACTGGCCATTGAGGCCGCTCTGACGGGACACCAGGTGCTCTCCACCATTCACACCACCTGGCCGGCGCAGATCGTCGTCCGCCTTGTCCAGCTCGGGGTTCCGAAATTCTATGTGGCCGAAACATTGAAAGCGGCCTGTGGGCAACGCCTGGCAAAAAAACTTTGTAAAAGTTGCAAAGAGCCGATGATTTTGACGGATGCGCTGGTCGACGAGCTTGGATTGCCCGATGTCTTCTGCGGCCGTTCCATCTTTCGGGCTGGTTCAGGGTGCGTCTACTGCAACCAACTGGGATACTCCGGACGTCAGGCTATCATCGAAGTGCTGCCGATCACCGACGAGGTCACCGCAATGATCATGCAGCGGGACCTGACCTCGATCGAGATGGCCAATTTTGTGTACGATCAGTACCAGGTTCCCTCCCTACGCGATCTCGCATTTGACCTGCTCTATACCGGAGCCATCGATCTGCCGAGTGCGGCCGATTCCGTCCGGCTGGGCCTGATTTCTGAAAGAGACAAGAAATGGCAACCTACGTCGTAACGCTCAAACAAGGGTTAGGAAAAAACGGCAAAAGCCGAACCCAAAATCGGACCGTGAAGGTCGTTGCGTCGGACAGTAAAACTGCCAGGCAAATCGCCGAAACAAAAGGTTGGGCAGCGATCCTGGCTGTTCCGGAGGCGGAGAATAAAAAAATACGGGCTAGCCCGTTTCCCCGCAAACCGCTGATCGTGATGTGCAAAAGTCTGGCTGCCATGTTAGATGCGCAAATCCCGCTTCCCAAGGCATTGGATTTTTACAACGCTCATTTGACCAGAGAAGATCTTCGACTGACGCTCAAATCCATTGCCGCTGCGGTGGATCGAGGAGACGAAGTCCACAAGGCGTTCGCCGCAACGGGCCGATTTGATTCGACGTTCATCGGTCTGGTGAGAGCGGGAACGATGTCCAGCAACTTGTCAGGGGCACTGAGAGCCCTGGCGCGCCGGATGAAGATCAACGCGGATTTTCAGGGCAGCATCCGCAAGGCTCTTCTAACGCCCCTTTGTATCCTGGCGTTTCTCTGGCTGATCCTGATCTACTCTATGACGGGACTCGTGCCCAGTGTCGAAAAGATGTTGACTGACATGCGCGTGGATCCTGACCCTTTCAGCGGCGCCGTCTTCGCTCTTCAGCCATTTTTTTACTGCCATCTATGTCCCGGCCACGATTGCTCCTTATTGTTTTTGGACTGGCCTGTTGGCGCAGTCGAGGATTCCGGACCCTGATCTTCACCTTCCTGCTGAAGCACTTGAAATTGCTCCGGCAAATCATTCTGGGATTTCGTCAGCTCACCTTTATCGGCACTTTCGAGATGTTGCTCAGCAATAACGTTCCAATTTCAGACGCCTTGGATACTTGCGCCATCACCGTTAAAAACACCCCGTTGCAGAAGGAGCTTTTGACCGTCAAGTCGCAGATGGCCCTCGGGCTAATCTCGGAGAGGCGATTCGCAAATATACCAGCGTTGATCCGCAACTCTCCCACATGCTGGAGATCGGAGAAAAATCGTCCAATCTGACCGAGCAACTTCGGCTCCTGCGCGATCTGTATGAAGAGGAAACGGCCCAGCGCATCGAGTTCTTTACCGGCTTCGTCGGCGTGGCCAGCAAAGTTCTGACCGTTTCGGTGATTGCCATGATCTACATCGGAACCTATATGCCGATCGTTTTAGCCGGACCGAAAATGATGAATTCAGGCCATTAGTGAAAGCGTAAACTCAATTCCGACTTGAAACCACGATTTCACGGATCAGAGCAGAAGGGCACCGCAAGTCTGCGTGCGGACTCAGTTTTCCGGGCAACGACGTGAAGCCCCGGCTCAGCAGAGCCTCGCCCCTAGAGGCCGCTGAATTGTGAATCGTGGTTATCTCTTTTCTTCGGCGGGAAATCGGCTGCGCGAAAGAGAAAGAGGCAAATAGTTGCCGAAACACGCTTTAGTATCTACGGAAAATGCTGATAATATCTGTAATTACAATAATTGTGAGAAAACTTTTACTTTTGGCTTTTCTGCGCTGCCGCCGGGTCGATCGGTGTCCATCAGGCTGCGGCACAGCAAGCCTGGTCCGTCGCCTGCCACCGAAATCCCGGCGCGTCGGCCGCAGCGCCGGCCTCACTGGTGGCACATAATACCTCGGTCGCCCGTCGAGCCCGCGCTAGTCCTCCGCTGCCAGTCAATGCGTCAGGTGCGACAACCTGACCGAACAAAGTTGTCCGGATCTATGGTGGCGCCGGCTATTTCGATCTTGCGCTGGCCGAAAAACTCCGTCCGAGGTTGGCCAAAGGTTTTGCTTCCACCAAGTCTGACCCGGCCAAAGCGGCCCGGCCGAGTTTCCGTTCCGGCGAAAGCTGATAGTCAAAAGAAGGTGACGGCAGTTTCTAACCTATGATCGGCGCGCTTTCCAACGCTCATGCAACGGGGAAAGCGTACTTCTAGTTCCACTTGAATGGTCTTTCAGGAAAACGCTTTCCCGAGCGATTCTCCAGTGAAAAACGCAGCCGCCTTCGGCGCAGGGATTTCCAGGTTGCCGCGCAAGGGGCGGTTTTACGCTGGTGGAAATGTCAGTCACGATCGCCGTGATTCTCGTTCTGGTCGGGGGCGCCTCCTTGGGAATCCAACCCTACCTAGCCTACCGGGACGGCCGAACGGCCGGTGAGATGCTTCGCTCGGTTAAAGCGGCGCAGCTGATGTATCTGTCGGACTATCCATCGACGCCGGTTACGAGTCTGACGCAGGCCTTGCTTTTGCCTTACATGCCGAATGGCACCTGGCCAACCTTGCCTTCGGTAAACGGTGTGGCACCGACGATCGACTGCACCGTGTTTCCGCCAGTGGCGGTTCTTGGTGGAACGCCCTACGATCCGTCTGGATCAACAACCGATGGCCTATGGGACGCGGGACTCTACTGAAAGCATCCGCCTGGCCAGGCAATCGGCCTTCTGCTCGCGAAGGTGGATGGTCACTCATCGAACTGACCATTTCGCTCTTTTTGCTAATGGCGATTGCTGTGTTTGGCATGCAGACCATGGTGTCGGGTTTTCTGATGCAAAATTGGTCGATCGGGCAAAGCATGACGGACGCTTATGCCGGGATCGAAACAGCCTATGCTCAGCGGGAGGTTTTCGCTAACATACCCACGGACGGACGTTGGGGCATCTACCCTGCGGCCGTCACCACGGCCGGAGTAACCATCGGCCAGACCCCGTTTCAACCGGTGAAGGCAACACTCACCCGGACCTACCATGTGTACACCCTGGATCCCGTCACCGGCGCACTCTCTTATCTGCTTGAGTCCTATGTGGTCTATACGAATGGGCAACGGACCTATTGCAAAGTCAGCAAAGTGTATCGAAGCCAATGAAGAGCCGGCGACAGAGCGGTTTCACCTTAATCGAGTTAACATTGGTGATGGGCGTTTCTGTCATGGTCGCAGGCGCGCTGATCGGCATGTTCCAGGCCCATGTCCAGATGCTGAACCAAGCGCTTAAAAACAATTTTCTGGCTCAGGATGCACCGTTTATCGGGCTGCTGCTGACCAGGACGATCGGGAACGCCGAGGACTATCGGATCTACGCAACGGGAGCGGCAGCCAGAAGCTCCAGCGGCACGCCGGCGTTGGTCGGGCAGGCGGTTAGGCTTTGGATGCGACAGCCCAACAGCACTTTCCGACAAGCGGTGTTTCCTTTGAGACCGTTAACGGCCATCCCGGCATTTATTTTTTCCTGACAGATCAGCAGCGGGGTTTCTCGGCGACGCCAACTTGGGAATTGGCCGGCGGCCAGCTAACCAGTGCGACATTCGACATTCACATCGCCACGATCGACCGGAGTCTTGGTTGCACCTTGAACGGGTCTAACAATGACTGGTACAGATTTGCAGCGGAAAAGAAGTGAACGCGGCGCATCGCTGATCATGCTGGTATCGATTATCGGTCTCGCCTTTGTGGTGACCGTGGCGGGGTTTCTCGTGGCAGCCTCCGACTCCCAAGACACGGCCCGACTCGCTTCGGCCAAGGTGGACATTGCAACCCGCGAAGACGCCTTGATGCGGGAGATTCTCCAGCAGACGGCAACGGGATACTTCCGGGCACCGATGGTGTCACCGGCCCTAACCTGACCTGGACCCAGATCATGACCAAAGCGGCGACCAACCTGGCCGCTACCAGCTACGTGGATCCGGCAGAGCTTGCCGCGCTCGGGCTGACTGGGGTGATCCCAGCTAACACCGGGGACACCGCCGGAGCTCTTCTCGGCATCTTTCAAGGGTACGGGGGCCAGGAGGTGCCGTTCGGCGGAACATCGGGACTTGCTGAACCTTGTTCCCGCGGATGTGGTGCTTGCGGCGGTGGAACCCCCGCTCATGAATTGGTCGGGGAACCTGACTTTGTCGTCGGCGACGGCTTTGACAACTCCTCAGGAGTTCTTTCTCGGTTCGCAGTACACGGCGGTGTCCCCACCCTCCCCCGCACTCTTGTCATCATCAAAACGGTGGGGGCAGATCATCTATCCAAATATCCGGTTCGGATATAAACAGGCCGGCGATCCATTTATTGCCCGGCGCGTCTGGTGGCGTATTCCGATCGTCTACCAAACCACCCAGCAGACTCTGGAGGACTCAGGCCGGAGTCAACCGTTATCCGAGCGCTCCAGCCAACTATATTCTATCGGCCTACGAGATTCCCTCTCAGCTTCCGATCTCGGGGAATGCGAATCTTCAAATTGGTAACAACGCGGATGGCACGGCTTGGGGAGGAATCGCCCAAGTCAAAATTACCGGGTCGATCTATGGAAGCCAGATTCAGTTGGCCGGAGGAGCTAATAACTACGAGGGCATCAGTTCTCGGCAGCAGGTAAATGTTCTCAAACCCACGACTGTGGACGGAGTAGCCTATGCGACGAACAGCGCCTTCGACGCACTTGGAACGCGCGAAACAATGGCCCTGACCCAACCAGCGGCGCCGGCGGCACCGCTCCTGTCTCGGTGGCCGGAAATGATGGAAAGGTATTGATGGTGCCGGTGATGCCGGGAAACCAATTTTTTATGACTGCTCCAAACGGCGCAGGAACTGAGACCCACTGGGATCTTTACGCCCGTCCGTATTATAGGTGCCGGATCCGCATCATTATTAGCAATACTAATTCGATACTGATCTACAACCCGCCGCAACACCGCAGATGAACGCCGCGGCGAATGCGGGAGCTATCAGTGTGAAAGTCATTGTCCTGCCGGATACCTCGAGCAAGCCGGATCAGATTTTAGGTTTCCCGACAGCGCTGCAACGACAACCACGTATTCGCAAACCTCTTCCGCAGACCCAGCCGGAACTCTGCCATCCTGGATGGTATATACCAGCACTGGGATACGCTGTTCCCCACCGGCCCTCGCCCCGCAACATCCTAGTGATCAATGTAGCGGGAATGGTAGCTTCTTTTGGCAATCCAGCGGTGTTGGCCCCTCGACTTTACTCTCTCTATGTCGGCTCCAATCCGACGACCGAACCTCTGAGCCCCGCGACGACTAGCGATCCTGGCGTCGCCATTACTGGTACCAGCGATCTGCACTGTTTACTCAATGGCCTCTCGATCGTCTCGAATCAAACATTGTATCTGCTCGATGCGTTTAACCAGACGTCCGGCGACGCAGTACTGCCACGAGTATTTTCGCGCCCGACGTTCGGTTCGGAATCTCCGGGATCAATCCCAGTGCGACGACTATTACGGGACAGATCTCGGTTGATCAAGCTTCACCCTTAACCCAGGCTTCGCCTTCGCCGCCAGGAAGTCCGCTCCTCTTTTCAGATGCGGCAGGCAACCGTGTCTCGACATTGACTAATAAGTTTACTTTGACCGAGATTACTGATCCTACTCCTGCGCAAATGCCTCCGATCACCCGCTTGACCCTGCTATTTACGGTCGAAAGAGAGCGCCCGGATTCTACGGTGCCCCGCCGACCCAACCGGTTCCGACGCCGACCCCGACCCCGGTTCCAACGCCGACCCCGACGCCAGTTCCAACGCCGACTCCGACCCCGGTTCCGACGCCAACCCCGACTCCAGTTCCGACGCCAACCCCGACCCCGGTTCCAACGCCAACCCCGACCCCGGTTCCAACGCCGACCCCGACCCCGGTTCCGACGCCGACCCCGACTCCGGTTCCGACGCCGACCCCGACCCCGGTTCCGACGCCAACCCCGACCCCGGTTCCAACGCCGACCCCGACCCCGGTTCCAACGCCGACCCCAACCCCGGTTCCAACGCCAACCCCGACCCCGGTTCCAACGCCAACCCCGACCCCGGTTCCAACGCCGACCCCGACCCCGGTTCCGACGCCAACCCCGACCCCGGTTCCGACGCCGACCCCGACTCCGGTTCCAACGCCGACCCCGACCCCGGTGCCGACGCCGACCCCCACCCCGGTTCCGACGCCGACCCCGACCCCGGTTCCGACGCCGACCCCCACCCCAGTTCCAACGCCGACTCCGACCCCGGTTCCAACGCCGACCCCGACCCCAGTTCCGACGCCGACCCCGACCCCGGTTCCGACGCCGACCCCGACTCCGGTTCCCACGCCAACCCCAACCCCGGTTCCGACACCGACTCCGCTTTAATATGTCCTATCAAAGAATGATTCTTCGCCGAGTATTGATCGTCGGTCTTTTGGTTGTCAGTGCAGGGACAATCTGCAACAGGGCTTTCGGCATCGGTCCGGGTTGGCCCGCCGGACCTGTTCCGACGCCCCTTTCGACTCCGCCTCCAGGACCCAGCCCAAGTCCGGCACCATCGGCGACTCCGACCCCGACGGCGACTCCGAGCCCGACGCCAGTTCCCCCGTCTTATGTACAGGTTATCACCCTGGAGTCGCCGAGACCCCAATATCGTGATGGATCTTACCTGGTCGGTACCCCGTCACCGTTTGGTCCCTATACTTGTGTCGTGGCGATGTACCTGAACAGTAATGATCCGGTCCAATTCGAACTATTCAGAACCTTTGAACCGCGTTTTCCCGGGAACGTCTACGGTCCTTCACAGCTAGTTTCCTCGCCCGGTGTGAGCGCGCAGTATACCGCCCCTGGCCAACTAGCAACTATATTGACCACTTTTACAGTCTATCCGCATCCCGAGAACCCCTATGGGCGAGAGACGCTTTCGATCTACGCTCTTGATAGCACGGAAATACGCAAACTTTGCTCGGCCGTCTCCCATCATGGTCTATCCGAAATCAACGGCCAAGATTTTCAACGCCTTTGTTGCCAATCCTGCTCCAAACCCACTTCCCGTCGCCTCCCCTTCTCCCTTATCCTAATCCCTCTCCTTATCCGATCCCTTCCCAGCCCAGCCCCGAGCGACTAACGAATTTCACCGGCGATACAGCGCGGTTAAACATTGAAATCTACAACGCCTACCCTGGCGGCACCACCTGGATCACCGTCACTTCGCCCACATCAGTCCAGGAAGTTCTAAACAGCCGCGTAACCGCACCACCGACCGACTTGATAGCAAAGCGGAACGTCTTTATTGAAGTTGGAACGGCGAAGAACTCATCGGGAGGCTTGCTGTTCCCGACCTCCGCCACTCCAACAACCTATACGATCAAGGTGGTCCAGTTCAGGCCACCGTACTTTCCACCAACATTTCAGGAGACTCTAGCGACAGCCACCTTTACGGTTGTTTCCAGCTCCTTCAATATCAATAGTCAGATAGGCAAGCTAACGCCGTAGCTGGATCAACCAGTTAAAGCAACCGTATAGTTCCAAGCTCCCTGGTCCTGAGTTTCGTTGCGCCGAGAATCTCGCCCCATCCGCAACGTGGTCATGCCCTTTTTACCCGCCTGCGGTGTAAATCAATACCGCATGGCCGGTAGAAACCCTGCCGGGAGCGCGTCTGCCCTGCAAGAACTGATCTACTCCAGTCTCACGCAAAAGACGTATACACACATTGCAAGGATCGCTGTGGAAAAGGTAACCGTCGCGGCACAGCCCCTTTTGCGTCGGTCCCGGACCAGACACTGTTTTCCGCTATAAGGATACTGCAGGCAATATTTACCTCTTAAGTCCGATCATCTCCATTTCGGGCCCCGAACTCCTTCCCAGCTGTTCTGCAGAATCTCGAAACCCACCAGATGCCAGCAACCAGGGATGCAGGCCGATATCTTCTTCAGTTGTGCTGTAAGATTTCTTCTTCAGAAACTCCGCAGCAGAACGTCGTACCGTTGACCGGAATAGCCTTTTCCATAGTACCATTCAAGGCCGTGTTTGATTGGAATGACACCATGGAAGGAGATGCCCCAGGAGAATGACAACTGCCACCGCACGAATTTCGATGTCCGCGCAATATTTCTGCGTCCACGCAATCAATTCTAGCCGATCTACAGTTGTTAAAAAGAAATAGTTCATTCATCCGTTTGTTAAAGGTAAGGCTATTTTTCTAGCTAAAGCCTCCATGTAGCCGTGCAAACGCGGAGCGCCGCCTATTCGCAATCCAAGGTTCAGCTCCCATCGGACCTCGGAATATTTCTCCAGCCTCACTTTTGCGAGTTGTTTCAGGTGGTCGAAGATTCCGCGTTCCCCGTGACACCCCGCTTGCGCCTTCGAATTCCTAGTGGGAGAATGTTCCTCCCGAGCGGGAGCTACAGATCGCACGCGCCATCGCTGACGACTCATTCATCAGAAAGAAACTGTACATAGGACAGGCACCTACGCGCGCGTAGCGGGCACCTTAAAATCTTCATCCGCCAGGCTTCGCGTCAACTTCGTTGATCTCGATCCCGTCTAGCTTCGCAAGGATCGGATAAGAACCCTAGTATTCAGTTCGCTGCCTTTTGCTTTGACCGAGATCTCGAGATACGAAAGCCCTCTCGGAAGGTTCATCCGTAAGACCTCCACTTCTTTTCCCCATAACTCGCTTTGTGAAACGTGACCTTGAGCGTCTGCCACAAAAAAATCAACGGGTAAATGCCGTGCCGGTGTGGTCATGAGCCGCATTTTCAAGGTCGCCGAACATTGGCTTTGGTGCGAGAAAGCGCAAGCGCGCCGGCGGTCCGAGCAAGTAGTGAGGATGGCCATCTGTCCAATCCTCTCCTAGTATATCGTCGACGGACGCTAGACAAGAAACACCGGGAATTCTCCAAATTAACAATCTGGTCACGAGTGGCCACCAAGTCGATGTCAGCGAGGTCTGGAACCTTTGAGAAAGCTAGACGTGCGGGGATCGGTGAATCGCTAATCCATTGGCCGTCAAAGTAAACTTCGTTGTGCCGAGCATGGTAACAGAGCCAGGCGGCGAGTAACGGATGAGTCTCGAAGATAAAAACGCGCCTGTTTTTGAGTGTCTTCCAGCTCCCGGCAGACGTCTAAAAACTTAGATCCTCGGAAGATTGTCAGCAGGCCTTCATTGTTCAAGACCTCGGAATAATATCGAACTGAACCTGCAGCCGCCGCGGCGACGATCGACGCGCAAAGTAGGTTCATCACACTCCAACTGAACGATGCGACGGCCTGGCAGAGATCCCAGACAAGGGTAAGAAGACAAGACCGATCACAACGGCACTACCGTGAGCGTGATCTTTGCAATGGGATAGTAGGAGTACGGTGTGCGAGTTGTCAGATACAAAATAATGCACGACCACGGGTAGGAGAATGGCACTAAAAATCAACTTTCGCGTTTAGATAGGATTAGAACTCCGGCCAGGAAAAGCAGGCTGAGCATGAGAGCGCAGCAATCGAAAAAAATGGCGAAGGGAATGTTAGCCATTGACGCCGAAAATTATTTCGGACCACCACGCCAGCGTCAAAACATTTGGCGCTACGTTGTCCCAGAGAGACGGAGCGCTGGCCGCCAAGATTATATTGGTACGCTATAAATCTGATTAAGTTGAACAAATAGTAGGGGTTGACTAGCGCTATGAGAAGAATAGCAGCTCATGAGCATAAGTCTCTTAGAACGCAATCTGTCACGCCGAACAACCATCACTCCTAAAATTAAGGTGCAGAATCCAAGTGGAGCGATTTCCGAGTAGACCGCGATCAGATAAGCAACAGTGAGGCTGAAAAACACGGCGAAACTTCGGGCCCTCAAGTTCTCGTGCCGGAGCAGGCTGGCGAAAAACGGGAAAATAAAAAGAATCCCAGTCTGCGACAAAAATCCGTCCAGTGAGAGTCGAGTGACAACCGGCAGACACGCGGCTAACAACGCGCCTGATCCAGCCATGAACCGATTGATCCCGCTCTCTCGCAGGAACACGTAAAGACAGATCGCCAGCAACGTTAGGAAGAAGATGACCGTCGCGGCGTAGCCCCCTTTGCCATCGGTTCCCGACCAGACGCTGATTTCAGCCGTGATGATGCTCTGGCCAATTCGCTCATTCTTCAGCCCGATGGTCTCCATCCCGAGCCTCGGAACGCCGTTCCGAGCTGTCCCGTCGTATCGTCAGAACCGACAGGTCCAACTAACCAAGGGCGAAGACCGATCTCCTGCTCGCTGGTGCCGTAAGGTTCCTCCTTTAGGAACTCTGCCAGCAGAACGTAGTTGATTTGATCGAAATGGCCTTTTCCGTAGTACCAGCCGAGGCCTTGCTCGACGGGAACGATGCCATGAAAGCTTATCGTTAGGAGAATGACCACCGCCGTCGCACGGATTTCGGCATCTGAGCAAGATTGTACGGATTCGGGCCACGAAGTCTCGACGACATAACCAACCCTGCACAAGAGCTGCGGCAAAAAGAATCCAGGCGGATATTCGAACGGGCACCCGAGATAAACGAAGTTTTGGGATACTAAGACCACCAGGAAAAGGCCGCCCATCAAGCAAAAGAGCGCTTTGTTGAAAGGCGAGAAATCTCTTGGGAGAAGAAAGCGCAGAAAGAGGCCGACCCCTAAGCAGCAAGCGAAAAGCGCAAGAAGCTGCCAAATCAAGGTGAGAGTCGAGAATATCACGTTCTTAAGTTATTCTCGCAATTTTCGTCGATTGAAACAATCATTTATGGCGCTTGAGGATACTAATGCAACTCAAGCATGGAATTTTATGTAAATTATTGCAATGCGCATCCAAGCAATAAATATTTGAATTATCGTATTTTCGATAAATATTGAAGCATAAAGGCGCCACGGATTGACTCCACCGAAAAAAGATCTTTCTTTAAATTGGAAAATTGAGCGGGGCGTTTCCGTTGGCTACAAGAACTCGCGCCGTGGCCACGGTCACCGAAGAGATCCTCTTCAAGGCCGGGCAAATCACGCTGCTGCTTGGGCTGAATGGCCAGGGGAAAACGACTTTGATGAAGACCTTGGCCGGGTTACTCCCGCCTTTGGAGGGAACTTTGCCCCGGCAACGTGCACTTTATCTGTCGGATGATGTCGATTTTCCGGGGAATCTTACCCCGCGCGAGATCATCAAATGTCTCGATTCGGGAGGGAAATTTCTGAATTTGGGAAGCGAGATGCTGGCCGGGCTGGAGATCGAAGACAAGAAATATGGTCTCCTTTCCAAGGGCAATCGCCAAAAAGCGCGGGTCATATTTGCCGAAATCATCTCGAGAGCGCGAAAAGTCTCTTTTCTTGGTATTGACGAGCCGTTTGCCGGCCTGGATTTCCAGGCCAGAGATTACCTGGTCAACCGCTGGATGGGCAACACGGATCGCGACCGCCATCTGCTGGTCAGCATGCATCCTTCGGAGATCCCAATGGCTCCTTCCCAAATCCTCCTGGTCTCGATGGGGAAAATCTGGACGGTGCCTCCTGCGACCTCCTGGTCCGAAATCAGAATGCTCCTGCAACAGCCCAAGCTCGTCCCGGTATGAGAGCGATCTTTCTCATTCATCTCAAACAGCTCATCCGCGATAAGGATTGGGTCTATCCGGTGTTCCTTCTGCTCCTTTGCACGGTGCTCGGGCAATATCTTGCACCGACTGACGATGATCCGATCTGGTCTATTCCACTCGCACCCAGGCGATATGGCTGTGCGCGTGGGGATGCTCGATGTTCTGGGTCAGCTTTGTGGCGGCAAGACTGGGTTCGATGCAACGGCAGAACCATTTGCGCGGGTTCTGGAAAAGCCTGGGAGTTCCTGACCGGGGATATTTTTTCGCGCTGTTTGCCATCCCAAACCTCCTGAACGCGGCCCTGTTTTTATCCGCAGCCTTGCTCAGCATTTTCATGGGAAAGCAACTGGATGCCCCGATGGGTGACTGGATTTTGGTCAATCTTCAGGCCGCCTTTTTTGCCGTGCTGGCGCAATCAATCATATCCGCTGTCATTCTGGCTTTGACCAATTATTTGGACGCCTCCCCCTCGTTTGCCTGCGGATTTCTTTTGAATCTGTATGGGATGTACGGCATCGAAATTGTCGATCTAGCGCGATCCGGCAGCAACCGGTCTGCCGCGGTGCTATCCGATTTACTTTGGACCCTTGGGCCGCACCTTCATTTCGCGGATTTCACCTCTCGTCTCACCTTTTCCTGGGGTGCGCTCCCTTTGATGCCCTTCCTGAATGTCTCGCTTTACTTCTGCGGCATTCTCTTGCTGGGCAGTTTGATCGCGCTCCGACTGTGGAAATATCGCGCGGACTAGATATGAGACACTTACTTCTAATTGCCCTTTCTCTGGTTCTTTGCATCTACGGCTGGTGGCAAATTCGCGATCGCGACTTGACTCCTGCCGATGCGCCCAGATGGAATCCATTGGCGCTCAAGGAAAGCGGCTTCGGCCGAACGTTCGCGCGGGCACTCACTGAACAAGCGAATACTTCCTATCATCACGGCTTGTTTGAACGTACGCCCCCGATGAGCACCAATCCGCTTTCGCACTGGCTTGATGCTGGCAGCAGTTCACTGGGATTCCAAGGCCGGCTTCACTATCGGCCGGTGGAGCAATATCCGCTTCGTCCGTATGAGGTGAACCAAGCCTTGGAACAGGCGGAAAAGAATCTTCGCCTGGCCTTCGAACTCGATCCCGGCAACTACACAGCCTACGACGTTTATTTCTTTTTCCTCACCAATGAGGTGACCCAAACCGAGTTTGCGTCGCTGTCGGGAGCTCAGCTTAAGGATGACGATGACGAGGAAGCCTCGGATGCAGGAGGCGGCTACCAATGGACAGCAAAATAGCTCCCAGGGACAGTCAGCCGGAATCGACCAACTGAAGGAGCCAGTGCTACCAAAGAACGTCCTGCAGAAATGGGCAGAGCAGGAACGCCAACGCCGGCACACGCGCGCCATCGAGATCACGGATGAGGCGATTCGCAAGTTTCGTCCTGACACCATGGATCCGGAGCGGTTCCTGACTGCGGCGGTGATGTGGTACAATCGGGTGATGTTGCTGGCGCCCGATCCGGACGAGCGTCACAAATCTGCTGCTGGCCCGAGAAATATTCGAGAAGATCGGGCCTCCCGCGCTCGAAAAATGACGTATTACCTCCAGGCGTCAAGGTCATGTCAGCAAGACTTGGAACAAAAGGGATTGTGGAAAGCGATCCCCGAACGACGGGTGGAGTACCTGACATTGATGCAACTCATTGACAAATGCGCGACCGCGCTTTCCGTCGCTCTGCAACACAATCGGACGGAGATGACCCAAGATCGACAACAGCCGAGCATCTGGGGACCACTAGGGCGAAACTAGCTAAGATTGCGACAGGCCTTCAGTTCAACGGTTGAAGCCTGCTCACTGTTCTAGCCGCTCGCTCCTGGTCATCCGCTTCTTCAAATATCAAGGACAAGCCGATTACACATTGGAAGTAAACGGTTTGCCCTGCTTCCACATGTACTGTTTGCTCATCTTCGTCGATGGGAAAGGGCATATCGTCATGGCTGATGATGTTCTCTCCCGGCAAAACATTCAGGCGATAATAGGTGCCATTTCGGACCAGCAGATCCGGCCCATGATTTACATTAAATTCCATGCCGGACGAGATGAGCGACCATGGACGATAGACGATGATCGTGCCTAGACGCGATCCGGCATCCGGGCCCGCCTTGGCTTGCCAGACTGCTGAGACCATCGCCAAGCTGACAGCGATGGCCCACGAGGCATTCGTTATTTTCATTTTCGTTAGTTTACTTACGCTGCTGAGCTTCATCGCCATTTAGAATCTGGACCTGCAGCATTCCCAAATCAGGACGATACACTCGACTTCCGTCTCAAACGCCTCGATCCAATACATACGCGCAATACTAATCATAATTTCTGGCTTAAGGAAAGCGAAAAGGGTAGCCAGACAATCGGCACGGCGCAAATCGAGTTTCTTTCTCAAACGATTTTTCTTCGCGTTCACAGCAGACATTCCTAAGACAAATTCACATTGTTCGAAAGGACTCCCGCGGAGACCGAGCCAAAGCCATTTCTCGAATTGATCCACCATGTTTAATTAAATTCGCCATATTTAACAATATTTACTGGACTCGCTCGCGAATTCGGAGTTGGATCACCCGGGGCGAAAAATAAAGACATGAACATCATCGAACCGAGAATGGAGCCGGGCGCAGAGAACGAGAGCGCGGCATTCTTCCACGACAGGGCCAGGACGTCAGGATTTACCAATCTTTTCGATTGGTTCCTTTCGCGACAAGATACCGACAACCTGGAAGTACTCTTGATCTGTTGCCAAAACTACGTGGTTGAACTGATCAACGAGATCAATGACGACCCTTCTGCGACCGATGGCGAGACGCAACTGTTCAGAGACCACGCCCGGGAGATCGGTTTCGATAAACTGATGGATCTCTTCCTGCACGACACCTGTCTGGATTGTGCCGAGGCCGAAGCGTGCGCTGCGGAATCTTATATTGACGAACTGCTCGAGGAGATCACCAAAGGTGAGGCCTCGGCTAACTAATCACTCATAAAACAAAGAGAGAGCTCAGATGAAAAAGGCCAAAGAAACCCATAGCGATAACCTTCCTTTCCGGAACGTGAAAATAGGTTCAGAAGAAGGGCGGCTTGGTTTAACGATTGAAAATGCCAAAACCGACAAAGCGATCCTGGGCTTTGTCGATCAGGATGGTGAGTTCACGCAAATCGCGAAGATCAATGCGGACGAATTGCGGGATGCGGCAGACATCTTCCTGGAGTTGGCCGACACGCTGGAATCGAGAGACGAATCCGACGAGGAAGAAGAAGACGAGGAAGAAGAACTATAACTTGGTTCCCGGCCAAAAATTAAGGATTGATGAACTGGCCTGTCATCAAGACGTGGAGAAGAAGGGGTTCTGGCAAGCATTGCCTGAACGGCGCGCCGAATTCCTGCGAGTTCAGCAATTGCTCCAGAAATGCGCCGATGCCCTCTCCATGGCCTTGGAAAACGAATTAGGGGAGAAGTTGTCAGTGCCAGTGGTCAGTGGTCAGTGAGGGGGGCGGAAGAATGTGTTAGTGTTAGTGTTAGTGGTTAGTTTGGGAGAGGAGGTTACGAAAATAGAGTCGCTAGCATTTTTACACGTCCTGGCTCTCGGCTGTTACAGGTTTCAGGGACCTCTGCGGCAGAGAATCGCCTCACGTATGCTGCGCAGCCAGTGCTTTTGGAACGAGCAAACTACGCAATCACGGTGGGGTACGTCCTCGGCCTGAAGGGGCCATGAAAGCATAGCCTGGGTTTAATCTTTCTAATGGATCCTGCCCTGAAGGGGAGGCAGCAGGATCGAATCACGCAACGCTACGCAGATTGACCTATTAAATAGGTTTCCCAAGGTAAACTCTTGGTTATGATTTCAAGGCCGTTCCGGCAACGACGAGGCCAATCACCCAACGCGTCTGGTTGGCTAAAAACACGCGATATTCGTCTTGGAGAGTAATCGTTCTGCCGCCCCTTCAGGGCGGATGCGTTATAAGCTATAACATCCCGACGGCTAAAGCCTGGGCTATGCTTTCATGGCCCTTCAGGCCGCAGACGTCCGTCCGACCTACCACTAATCACTAACAACTTCATCCACCCTCACTGACACTGACCACTGACACTGACAACTTCCCCTAGCACGGCAACCGGAGCGCGAAGGTAGTTCCCTGCCCGGGGGCACTTTTGATGTCGATTTTTCCCAGGTGATGTTGGGCGATGCCGTAGACCATGGCCAGGCCGAGGCCGGTGCCATGCTGGCCTTTGGTGGTGAAAAACGGCTCAAAACAACTTCGGCGCACCTCCTCCGGCATGCCAATACCGGTGTCGCTGACTTCGACCAGAACAAATTTCTCCTCGGCGCGAGTTCGCAGCGTGATGGTGCCGCCTTTCGGCATGGCATCGACGGCATTGAAAATCAGGTTGGTAATGGCATCGCGCAATCTCGCCGCGTCCCCGATGATCATCGGGATCTCCTGCAAATCCATTTCGACCCGGATCTGGATGCCTTCCCCGAAGGCCTGGGTATTCCATTTCGGTTTGGTGAACGAGACGGCTTGCTCCAACAGGGAATTCAAATTGATCGGTTGATGGACTTCTCCGGTCTCACCGGTCCTGGAAAATTTGCGGAGCTGGCCGACCAAACTGGCGGCGTCGCGCGCCGCGGTAAGAATGTCGTTGAGCAACGGGATGGCATTTTCTCTGGTCAAACGCTTTCGTTCGGCATCACTGAGGAGGATTTCTCCGGAGCCCATGATTAACATCAGCGCGTTATTAAAATCATGGGCGATTCCGCTGGCCATCGTCCCAACGGCGGACAGCCGCTGAGTCTTGACCAGGCGTTGCTCACTAGATCGAAGCTCATCCAGAGCCTCCTTCAGACTGGCGGTGCGCTGGCGGACGGTTTCTTCGAGGACCTGTTTTTGATCGTATTGTTTGAGATGCGCCAAACGCACCTGGACCATGTTGGCGATCCGGAGCACTACTTCGCAGGCATCGATGGGCTTGATGATTAATTCATTGGCGCCCGCAGCGAGGGCCAACTGACGGGTCCCGGAAGTGGCATCCGCGATCAAGACGATAATCGGGACGAAACTGCCTTCCGGAATCAGGCTGCGCAATTGCTCGACTACCGGGTGGCCATTCACATCAGCCATCAGCCAGTCGATCAAGACCAGGTCGGGCCGAAATTCCTGGAAAACATCGAGGGCTTCGTGAGAGTCAGTGGTGGTCTGGAAGTTTTGGATCCGCACCCGCCGAAGGATCCGCTCCAGGAACCGGACATCGGACAATTCTTCACCGATGATCAGCACTTTCGCCCGGGTTAAAGAATCGTTTCCGTAAAGGATCTCCGGGACCACAATAATCGAGTCTTCCCCGGTATGGATCTCGGTTTCGATCATTCGATTTCCGCTGGCCGCGAGTCGCCTGTTTCAAGAATGGGACTCATCTAGCTTTGAAAATATCATAATCTGTGATACTTTCCATACATAATTTTAATAAGATCAATTTATGAAGACCCGCATAAAGATTCAATGCTCAGGTTGGTCCAAAAGAGACGAAACTATTTTGAGAACCAGACAATCAATCAGCTTCACGCTGCGGCATTTGGACGGCGCCGAGTTTTTCTGCGTCTTGGATTGAGACGACGAGTGCCATGTCGCTGACCAAAAAACTGGTTCTGGCCTTTTCGCTGGTGACCTTGCTTCCCTTGGGAGTGATCATCTGGATTTCCCATCGGACTTTCGTGCAGCAGGCTCAGGAACAGATTGGTGCCCGTCTAGAGGACAGTGTGGTCCAGGTGGGCAACAGCATTGACGAATTCATGCTCAATTGCATCCGGGACACCAAATCCCTGGCGGCAGACCCGGGGCTGAGTGCCAAAGATCACGAAATCAGAGACGAACATCTATTCCGCTTCATCTATTCCTTTCCTTTCTTCGACCAGGTCATGCTGGCAGACGATAAGGGCGTGATCATCGCCTCTTCCAGCCCGAACGTAGGCCAGTCGCTTTTCACGCATTTCGATAACATCCGAGCAGAGTTTGAGCTGGCGCTCCATGGGCCACCCGGTTCGGTTTATATTTCGGATTCCAGCAATGGTCCTTCCTCGCTCCCATCAGCCGCCACGGAAGGCCGATCGAACCGCCAGCTCCTGCATCTCCAGTTGCTGGAGCAGGTACGCGATGGCGCCGGCCATGTGCTAGGGGTGTTAGTCGCCAATGTGATGACCCGCCCGCTGCTCGATCTGCTCCAAGATCTAAAACGAGGAGCTCCCGGCGCGGAGTTCCCTTGTTTATTGGACCAAGAAGGTCGGGTGCTGCTGAGCACCGATCCCCAGGCTCAATTGCTAGCCAAGCATCCAGACGCGACAAATATAGCTTTACTCGGACCCTTGAATACCGGCGTGCGCGGCTATGTGGTGTACACCGGCTCCCATGGAAATAAGCTAATGGTCGGTTCGGTCAATCTAGGAAGTTACGGCGCCAACGAGGCGGGTAACTGGCGCCTGGTCAGCCTGGCATCTTACAAGGCCATCATGAAGCCGGTAAGGGAAACGTTTAACAACATGCTTGGCTTCCTGTTTGTGACGCTGGCTGGGGCGGCCGTCTTTGGCCTCTGGATTGCCCGCCGGGTGGCTAAACCAGTCTTAAGATTGACTGAGGGGGCCAAGACCATCGCCGCCGGGCGCTTCGATACCCGCATGGCGGTCCACACCCATGACGAAATCGGTGCGCTGGCCCAGGCCTTCAACCAGATGGCCGATACGTTAGAAGAGAACCACCACACGCTGCAAAAGGAAATTTTAGAACGCTCCCAGGCGCAAGACTCCTTGGCCATGGCGAACATTGAGCTGGAACAACGGGTCGCGGAACGCACGGCGCAATTGGTCACGGAAATCGAGGTACGCAAACAGGCCGAAGAGGCCGCTCGCGAAAGCGAATCGCGGCTGACTGCCTACTTCGACGCTTCGCCGAATGGAATGTCGATGGTGGATCCGGAAATGCGCTATCTAAAAGTCAACCAGCGCTTGGCGGACATTACCGGGATGCGGGTGGAGGAACACTGCGGTAAGTCCATCCGCGAAATAGTCCCGCAACTGGCCGATATTCTTGAGCCGCTCTACCAGCAGGTTCTCACGACCGGGGTGCCAATTCTTAACCTGGAACTGAGCGGAGAGACAAACTCCAGTCCGGGCGAGTCCCGTGACTGGCAGGAGTCTTTCTTCCCGCTGATGGGAGAGGACGGGAAACCAAAGGCCGTTGGCGCCGTGGTGACTGAAATCACCGATCAAAAACGCGCCGAGGTAGAGTTGAACTATGCCAAAACGGCCGCTGAGACGGCCAACCGGGTGAAGAGCGAATTTCTGGCGAATATGAGCCACGAAATCCGCACCCCGATGAACGGAGTCATCGGAATAACCGATCTCCTGCTTAATACTTCCTTGACGAGTGAACAGCTTGACTTGGCACAGACCATTCGTTCCAGCGGTGAGGCATTGCTCACGGTGATCAATGACATCCTCGATTTCTCCAAAATGGAAGCAGGTAAGTTGGATTTCGAAGAGCTTGACTTTGATCTGCAAGGGGTGGTCGGCGCGACTCTTGAATTGCTGGCGGAACGGGCCCAACTGAAAAAGATCGAGCTGGCTGCCTTCATCGAACCTGGCGTCCCAGCGAGATTGCGCGGGGATGCGGGACGGATTCGGCAAGTGCTTACCAACCTCGTCGGAAACGCGATCAAGTTTACCGACGCCGGCGAAGTGACGGTACGGGTGTCCTGCGATAGGCCAAACCAAACCCACGACCAGCTCCGATTTACGGTCAATGATACTGGCATTGGCATTGCCTCGGAGGTTCAGAAAAATGTTTTCGAAGCCTTTAACCAGGGCGACACCTCCACCACCCGCAAGTTCGGGGGCACCGGTCTCGGGCTGGCGATCTCCAGACAGCTAGTCAAGAAAATGGGAGGCGAGATCGGCCTGGAGAGTACCTTAGGGAAAGGCTCGACCTTTTGGTTCACGGTGCATTTGTTAAAGTCGCCATCGGTTCAGCCGACGGCGACCGGCAATCGTCAGCTCGTCAACATGCGGGTATTTGTGGTCGACGATAACGAGACGAGCGGTCGATTTCTTCATGAACAGCTGGTGGCCTGGAAAATGCGAGACGGCGGCGCTGACGACTGGTGCCGAAGCCCTCCAGTGCTTGCGGAAAGCGGCGCTGGAAGGAGACCCCTATCGATTGGTCTTAATTGACCTTGAGATGCCTGAGATGGACGGATTGGCCCTGGCGCGAGAAATTAAGTCCACCCTGGAGATCGCCCAGACCCAGCTCATCTTGCTCGCTGGGTTCGGCAAGCGAATTGATCCAGAGACTTTGCAGGAAGCGGGGTTTGCTGGCTATTGCTTCAAGCCGGTGCGGCCGTCCTCCCTCTTTGATTGCCTGGCGAAAGTTTTGCTCGAGATGCCGGCCAGTACGCCGACCTCCATGGCGCGCCAACCTTCAGGCCGTCCGCGGCAGAAAGTGCGGGTGCTCCTGGCCGAAGATAACGCGGTCAACCGAAAGGTCGCCTTAGGACAGTTAAAACAGCTCGGATTCACGGCGGATGCCGTACCCAACGGGCGCGCGGTTCTGGAGGCACTCGAGCACGTCGACTACGAGATTATTTTGATGGATTGCCAAATGCCGGAATTGGATGGTTATGAAACGACTCGGCAGATCCGGGCTAGCCGGGGCCATATTTCAACCCCTTATATCATCGCGATGACCGCTCATGCGATGATCGGTGACCGCGAAAAGTGCCTGGCGGCCGGGATGAACGAATACATCACCAAGCCAGTGGTCTTGGAGACGTTCGCAGCCGCCTTAGCTAGAGGAATGCCAGCTGGAGAAAAAACAACTATGTTAGAGAACAGTAAAAACGCCGCCGAGGTCCCTTCCGGGCCAGAAAAAATTGAAAGAGCGCTCAGTAAGGAGACGCTCCAAGGCTTAAAGGACCTCGGCTCAGACGTGGGGCCTTTCTTTTTTCCGCAATTGCTGGAGACCTTTGAGCATGACGCGATCAAACACCTGATCAGCCTGCGATCTGCCATCGCAAGTGGCGAATCCAAACGCCTCCGGGGAGAAGCCCATGCTTTGAAGGGCGCGAGCCTGACAATCGGCGCCCAGAGGATGGCAGATTGCTGCCAACAGCTGGAGAGCTTCGGGACCGCGGAGAACGTAGCGGGCGCACCGGAGACGCTCGCCCGATTGGAACATGAGTTTGACCGGGTGAAAAACGAAATTGAACTGGAAAGTCTGGCCCTTTGAAAATCCTGATCGCAGAAGATGAAAAGATCTCCAGGATAGTCCTGGAAGCCTCGTTGAAAAAACGGGGTCACGAAGTCATCGCGGTGGAAAACGGGCGCAAGGCCTGGGAGGCGTTCCAACAAGATTACTTCCCGGTGATGATTTCCGACTGGATGATGCCGGAAATGGATGGACTGGCGCTCTGCCGTAAAATCCGCGAGCAACCGCACGATAACTACACTTACCTGGTCCTGCTCACCTCGCTCGAAGGGAAAACCAACTATCTGGAAGCGATGGACGCCGGGGCAGATGATTTTATGACCAAGCCTTTCGATGCGGATCAGTTGACCGCTCGGATTCAAGTGGCGGAACGCATCCTCGGCCTGCACCGGCATGTCACCCAACTCGAGGGTCTGCTGCCGATCTGTTGCAGTTGCAAAAAAATCCGGGACGGCACAGACAATTGGCAACGGGTCGAAAAATACATCGAGATCCATTCCGAAGCCCGATTTACCCATGGTTATTGCCCGGAATGCTACGAGCGCTGGATGCAAAGCAATTTCAGCCCGGAGGAAATGGCGAAATGAGGCGAGTGAGAGGGAGTAAGTGGTAGTTTGTAGTGTAGTGTTGGTGTAGTGATGTGTGAGTGGTGGTGATAGTGGGGAACGGACCTTCAGCTTAATCGTCCTCGTCGTCGTGGTGGTCCTTCGTTCTCGATCTTTTAACGCATTGTTAATGAGTTAGAGGATCGGTGAAGCGCCGAGTGACGCTTAAACAAAGGGTCGGGATGTTTCAACCGACCAACGGCTCATTCCGGTCGGCAGCCGCAACCAAAGAGGTAAGGCGGGACGCCTTACTTGCTAGTAGGCAAGCCTTCCCCGCTTGCTTGGGCCAGCCACCCGGCAGCCGAAGAGATAAGGCGGGACGCCTTACCTACCAGTAGGCAAGCCTTCCCCGCTTGCTCCGGCCAGTCACCCGGCAGCCGAAGAGATAAGGCGGGACGCCTTACCTACCAGTAGGCAAGTCTTCCCCGCTTGCTCCGGCCAGTCACCCGGCAGCCGAAGAGATAAGGCGGGACGCCTTACCTACTCAGTAGGCAAGTCTTCCCCGCTTGCTCCGGCCAGCCACCCGACAGCCAAAGAGATAAGGCGGGACGCCTTACTTACTAGTAGGCAAGCCTTCCCCGCTTGCTCCGGCCAGCAACCGGCTAAGAATTTAATTGGAAATTATAGTTAATTGTGACATGATTAGTAATTGTGGAATCTATTTCAACAATCTATTCCATTCTCTAGATCCAGATGAGCAGGACTAATATATTAGTCGTCGACGACGACATCTCAGTGTGTCGAATGCTTCATGTCATGCTTTCCGGGGAGCGATATAACGTTCTGACAACTCATTCTGTGGCAGAGGCTATCGAAGCCATCGCTGAAAAGCATTTCGATCTTTACATCATCGACTACACTTTGCCGGACGGGAGCGGACTTGATCTCGCGCAAGAGATCCGTTCAAAATCGAAGACCGTTCCGATCCTATATTGTTTCAGGCTGTGATTGCAGTGGGGTCGCATTGAGAGCGGAAAAATTTCAGATCTCTGAGATCATCGAAAAACCGTTTACGCGAAGCACTATTTGTCAGGCGGTGGAAAAGGCTATTGAACGGACGCAAGCATTGCTTCCGCTTTCAACCGATAATGAGGACCGCGACATTGCTAGGGGAATGTACCGAAGCGGCGCTACAAGATTACGCATCCCCGTATCCCCTAGCTCCCGAATTCTAATCGAGAGGGGTTCCGGGATTTCTTTAGGCTGTTGTTCCTATACTCTCCTGGTCGTTTGATCGGCACAGCCAAATCAAAGATTCGTTTGCGCTGTCATGTCGTGGTGTCGATTCTGGATCCAGCCTGCCAACGCGCCAAAACTGCCTGCAAGGCCTGGAGCTGAATTGGCTTAGTGAGATAATCGTCCATCCCGGCGACCAGACACTTTTCGCGATCGCCCTCCATGGCGTTGGCGGTCAGGGCGATGATGTGAACCGGAGAATTTCGGTGGGAGCCTTGCTCCACCAATCGGATGGCCCGCGCGGCGTCGTAGCCATCCATTTCCGGCATCTGGCAATCCATAAGGATGATGTCGTAGGGAGTCGACCTCAACGCCTCGAGAGCCGCCAAACCGGTTGCCACCACATCGGTTTTACAGCCAAGCTTTCGTAGCAGGGCCGCCACCACCAATTGGTTAGTTTGGTTATCCTCTGCTAAGAGAATGCGCGCTTTCCCGATTTGGAGAATGACGGCGAAGAGGGCTTCGGTTCAAGAGAAAGATTTGAGTTTGCGATGCTAGTCGCCCACTAGATCTCCATCCATGGTGTTTATTAAACAGTCCAGGAGGCGAAATCGTTTGACCGGCTTAATGAGGACATTCGTCCATGTCCGCCTTTTTAAATTCCGCCGCGGGCACGCTTGCCCGGGCGAACTCAAGGCCACCAGCCGAGTGCCGGCGATATTGGCGTCCGTCTTGATGACGTGGGCAAGGGTCAAACCATCCATTCCAGGCATCTGGACATCTAACAGCGCGAGGTGGTAAGGGTGACCTTCCTGGACCGCGGTCCGCAATTTCTGTAAAGCGTCCGGACTGCTGGCTGCGCCCGTGGCTTCCGCTTTCCAGGAACGAATTTGTTGGCACTGGATTTCCCGATTGGTCTCGTTAGCAATGATGACGAGTACCCGCATGGCGGTCAGGCGGTCTTCTGCTGTCGCGGGCTTTTCGGCCTGCTTTTCAAACTGGGCTGTAAACCAGAAAGAACTGCCAGCTCCGATTCTATTGTCCAAGCCAATTTCTCCATGCATCAGCTCCACCAATCGTTTCGAGATCGCCAACCCTAGACCACTGCCGCCATATTTTCGGGTGGTGGAACTATCAGCCTGGCTAAAGGCCTCGAACAACTTCGTTTGTGCGGCGGGAGGAATTCCGATCCCGGTGTCAAGAACGTGAACCTTCAATATTATCTCGGTGGATGATTCGCTTTTTTTAGCGACTTGAACGATGACCTCTCCCTGCTCAGTAAATTTGATCGCGTTGCCGATGAGATTGGTAAGAATTTGGCGGAATCGTCCGGGATCCCCACGCAGCTGCGTCGGAAGGTCCGTCGGAATCGTCGTCGGCGAAGCGCTCGATCTTGTCGACCAGGCCGACGGTCGAGATCGTGATGTGGCGGTGGCCTAGGCCGAAACCCTTGGGGTCGTTGAGCAGCGCGACGGCGCCCATCACCGCGTCGTAGTTGGCGAAGGGTTCGCCCATGCCCATGAACACGATGTTGGTGACCTTGCGGCCGTCTTGCGCGAGCTGCATGGCGAAGTAGCGCACCTGGTCGAAGATCTCGGTCGAGGTCAGGTTTCGGGTGAAGCCGGCCTGGCCGGTGGAGCAGAACGCGCAGGCGTAGGCGCAGCCGGCCTGCGAGGAGATGCAGATCGTGTTGCGCTCGCCGTGGTGCTCCATCAGCACCGCCTCGACCTCGTTGCCGTCGTGCAGGCGGAACAGGCCCTTCGTGGTCTGGCCGTCGCGCGAGCGCTGCACCACCACCGGCGCGACCGCGTCGAACGCGAAGCCCTCCGCGCCCAGGGCGGCGCGCAGTTCCTTGGGCAAGGTGCTGACCGCGTCCAGGTCGGCGACCAGTTCCTTGGTCGCCGCGCGGTAGAGCTGGTCGAGCCGGTAGCCCTTGAGCGCGTGCGCGGAAGCGAGCGCCGTGCCGCTTTCGTAGCCGGCACGGCGCGCCTTCTCGTCGATCCAGAGGTCTCGCGCGCTGAGCATGACGGACCATTCTACCACGGCCCGCCGAGCGGCGCTGCCGCTACTGCAGCACCCGGTCGATGGTCGTGACCAGGCCGTTGCCCGCTCGCAGGTCGGTCTTGACGGGGTGGGCTTTGCCGATCATCGGGCCGTTGCCGTCGCTGGCGAACGCGATGGTCGTTCCGGCGGCGGTCGGCAGCGAGCCGCTCGAGATCCAGGTATCGCCGTCGTGGACCTGGACCATGTCGCGCACGACGTGACCGAGCAGCAGCGCGCGCAGCCGGTCCCTGCTCTCGGGCTTGAGCAGCGTTTCGCGCTCGGCGGCCGGCATGGCCGCGAAAGCCGCGTTGGTGGGCGCGAACAGGGTGATCGGGCCGGTGCCGGAGAGCTCGCTCTCGAGCCCGGCGGATTTGACCGCCCCGGCCAAGGTGCTCAGGTTCGATTGGCTCGACACCAGGTCGAGCACGTTGGCGGGCGGAGCGGCCGCGGGCAGCGTCGCCAGGGCGAAGGCGGCGACGGCGAGCGAGCGCAATGCCGCAGCACGGGATAGGCGCATGGGAGCTTCCTCTCGTGATGGGGGTGAAAATTGCGATCGATCGCCGACAGGACTTACTAGTTCTTTAGGAGTGAGTTGCGGGCCGTGGATTAAATTTGTAGTTGCAACCGCAGCCGGCACACGGCCAACTGCAACGCTCGTGCCAGCCGCCCGGCGCTAGAAGAGCGAGCTCTGCTCCGGCTTACCGGCGGCCCGCGCCGCGCGCGGCTCGCGCAGCCGGTCGCGGACCGCTTTGAGGTCGGCCCAGACCAGCCGCTTCACCTCGGTCATGGCGCCGCCGGTCTGGCGCAGCACGTAGGCCGGGTGGAAGGTCGCCATCACCGGGATGCCGCTCGGGCCGTCGAACCACTGGCCGCGCTGCTTGGTGATGGAGAACTTGTCGCCCATGAACGACTTCGCGGCCGGTGCGCCCAGCGCCAGGATCACGCGCGGCCGCACGATCTCGATCTGCTCGTCGAGATAGGGCCGGCAGTTGCGCATCTCCTCGGGCGTCGGGGCGCGGTTCGCCAGGCGCGTGCCGGTGTCGAGGGTGGGCCGGCACTTCACCGTGTTGCAGATGAACACGCTCTCGCGCGGCAGGTCGATCGAGGCCAGCATCTTGTCGAGCAGCTCGCCGGCCCGGCCGACGAACGGCCGCCCGAGCTTGTCCTCGGTCTCGCCCGGGCCCTCGCCGACCACCATCACGTCGGCGCAGGGGTCGCCCTCGCCGTAGACCGCGTTGCGGCGGGTCGCGCCGATTCCGCACTTGCGGCAGGCCGAGACCACCGCCGACGCGTGCTCGATCGCGCGCTCGCGCGCCGTCCGTTCCGCCAAGCTCATGCGACGGATGTTTCCGGCGCGGGCTCGAGATACACCGCTTCGCCGAAAGCCAGCACGCGGGTCGCGCCGTCGGCGCCCTCGGAGGCTTGGAACTGCAGGTTCAGCACACCGTTGGCGCCCATCGCTTCGGCCTTTTCCAGTAGTACGTTCAGCGAGTCGGTGCGCGTGCGCTCGGCGTCGGTGAGGTATTCCATCGGCGCCAGGCCGATCAGCGCGCCGAGACTGCGGAAGGTCGCCCGCAGCACGTTGCGCGGGCGGTTCGCGTTGCCGTAGACGTAGCCGTAGGAGCGCACGATGCGGTAGCCGTCGACCCGGGCGAAGGTCGTGACCGCCTCGGGCGCCAGCACTAGGAGCCCCCGGGGCGACGACGGGCGGCTCGGCCGAAGGCCGAACGCGACGGATTCGACATCGTCGAATCCACTAGCGCCGCAGCTTGCGGCCGAGGGCGACCGCGCCGGCCAGCACCCCGGCGTAGAGCGCGTAGCGGCCGACCAGCGCGCCGCTCAGGCCGTAGTACCAGAGCGGGCCGTGGTGCTTGAGCCAGTACTTGCGGCGCGAGTGCTGCTTGCGCCCTTCGACGCTGTACTGGCCGCGGGCCGAGCCCATCCCCTCGTGCACCGCTTCGCTGGTAGGAACGAACCATGTCTCCCAGCCCGCGTCGTGAGCTCGTTTGGCGTAGTCGACTTCTTCATGGTACAGGAAGAAGCGCTCGTCGAACGGCCCGATCTCGCCGATCAGCGCGCGCCGGATCGCCAGCGCGGCCCCGATCGCGAGATCCACCCGGCGCGGCGCGTCGTAGCCGAAGTCGCGCAGGCTCGCGCCGTTGGCGTACTTGCGCAGGGGCGGCCACTCGCCCCAGGCCGAGGAGCGCAGAAACGCGCCGGCCCAGGTGTCGAACTCGCCCACCGACTGCTGCACCGTGCCGTCGT
Organism: Vulcanimicrobiota bacterium; assembly: GCA_963784655.1. Classification (GTDB taxonomy): domain Bacteria; phylum Vulcanimicrobiota; class Vulcanimicrobiia; order Vulcanimicrobiales; family Vulcanimicrobiaceae; genus Vulcanimicrobium. Next base: position 78,302 of record CAWASO010000012.1, on the reverse strand, counting down.
AGTTGTAGATGCGCGAGCCGGCGATCCCGCAGCGCGGGTGCGCGTCCATGAAGGCCACGATCTCGCGCAGCGCGCCGTCCTTGAGCTCGGCGTCGGGGTTGAGCAGAAAGACGTACTCCGAGTCCGTCGCCGCGAACGCGCGGTTGCAGGCCGCCGCGAAGCCCAAGTTCGCGTGGTTCTCGACGATTCGCACCCGCCCGCCGTAGCGCTCGGCGATGAACTCGCGCGAGCCGTCGCTCGAGCCGTTGTCGCTCACCACCACGTTCGCGAACGCGGGGTCGGCGCGCACCTCGCTCAGCGCGTACACCGAGTCGAGCGCGGTCGCGATCTTCTCCTTGTCGTTCCAGCACACGACCACGACGTCGACGCGCGCCACGTTAGGCCACGTCGCCGGCGGGGGCGAAGTTGTCGCGGTTCTGGAGATAGGGCCAGATGAAGCCGTCGATGTCGCCTTCGAGTACCGCCGACGCGCTGCCGGTCTCGACGTTGGTGCGGTGGTCCTTCACCATCTGGTAGGGGTGGAGCACGTAGGAGCGGATCTGCGAGCCCCACTCGTTGGCGCGCCGCTCGCCGCGGATCTCGGCCAGCTTGGCCTCGCGCTCCTCGCGCGTGCGCTGGATCAGCTTCGCGCGCAGGATGCCGAGCACGACGTCGCGGTTCTGGGTCTGCGAGCGCTCCTGCTGCGAGGCCACCACGATGCCGCTCGGCAGGTGGTACACGCGGATCGCGGACTCGGTCTTGTTGACGTACTGGCCGCCCGCGCCGCTGGCCTTGAAGGTCTCGAAGCGCAGGTCTTCGGGCTTGATCTCGATGTCCTCGGCGTCGCCTTCGTCGGTCTCGGGCACCACGTCGACCTCGGCGAACGAGGTCTGGCGGCGGCCCTGGTTGTCGAAGGGCGAGATGCGCACCAGGCGGTGCACGCCGCGCTCGCTCTCGAGCATGCCGTACGCGTTCTTGCCGCGGATGATGAAGGTGATCGAGCGCAGCCCGGCCTCGTCGCCGGGCGCTTCTTCCACCACCACCGAGCTCATGCCGTGCGTCTCGGCCCAGCGCAGGTACATGCGGCCCAGCATCTGCGTCCAGTCGGCCGCGTCGGTGCCGCCCGCGCCGGCCCGGATCGTCACGATCGCGCCGTGCGAGTCGTAGGGCCGGTCGAAGTTGGCCGCCATCTCGAGGTCGTCGAGCGCCTTGACGGCGCGGCCCAGCGCCGCCTCGGCCTCGGCCTCGGCGCCTTCCTCGCCGCCCAGCACCTCGAGGATCTCGGCGCCGTCGTCGAGCGCCGCTTGCACGGCGTCGACCGCCTGGAGATCGGAGGTCAGGTCGGCGATCTTCTTCATCACCCCGCGCGCGCGCTCGGGGTCGCTCCAGAAGTCGTCGGCGCGCGAGCGCGCCTCGAGCTCGGCTACGGAACGGCGCTTGTTCGCGTCGTCAAAGCCGCACCTTGAGCGCGCTCAAGCGCTCGCGGGCGCGGTCGATGGCGGAGAGCTGAGCGTCTGACACGGCTGGACCGGCTTGGAGCAGACCTCAGTTTGCTCCTGCCCCCGGTCGGCGCTAGCGCGAGCCCAAGCCGAGCGCTCGGCTGGTCTATGGCCGATGGTTTACCATGCGTAGGCAATGCAAACGCGCTCCGCCTCTCCCGTCGCCCTCGTCACCGGTGCGTCCGCCGGCATCGGCGCGGCGACCGTCCGTTCGCTGCTGCCGACCCACACCGTGTACGCGGCCGCCCGCCGCGTCGACCGGATGGCCGAGCTGGCGGCCCAGGGCGCCCGGGTCATCGCGCTCGACGTGACCGACGACCCCTCCAACGTCGCGGCGATCCGGCGCATCCACGACGAAGCGGGCCGGCTCGACGTCCTGGTCAACAACGCCGGCTACGGTTCGTACGGCGCCGTCGAGGACGTGCCGCCGGAGGAAGCGCGGCGCCAGTTCGACGTGAACATCTTCGGCGCCGCGCGCCTGATCCAACTCGCGCTGCCGATGATGCGCGAGCAGCGCTCGGGGACGATCGTGAACGTCAGCTCGATGGGCGGGAAGATGTACGAGCCCTTCGGCGGGTGGTATCACGCGACGAAGTTCGCGCTCGAGGGGCTCAGCGATTGCCTGCGCCTGGAACTGGCTCCGTTCGGCATCCGGGTCGTGGTGATCGAACCGGGCGGCATCAAGACCGAGTGGGGCGGCATCGCGGTCGAAAGCCTGCTGCGCCGCTCGGGATCGACCGCATACGGCCCCCACGCGACGGCCTGGTCGCAGGTGCTCGTGCACGGCGACGCGACCGGCTCCGACCCGGCGGTCATCGCCGCCGCGATCGTCCGCGCCGTGAAAGCACGACGGCCGAAGACCCGCTACGTCGCGGGCGCGTTCGCGCGGCCGATTCTCGCGCTCAAGTGGCTGTTGCCGGATCGTCTCTTCGACGGCGTCATGACGACCGTCGGCCGCCGCTACGCGGGACGCTAGGTCAGGCCAGCGCGCGGCCCATGCGCACGACGGCTTCTTCGAGCAGCGCGGCGCTCGTGCCCATGTTCAGGCGCGCGTGGCCGGCGCCGCCGGGGCCGTAGCCCAGGCCCGACGTCAGCGCCACCCGGCCGCGCTGGAGGAACGCCTGGGCGGGATCGTCGCCCAGCCCCAAGTCCCGGCAGTCGAGCCAGGCCAGGAAGCTGGCCTCGGGCGGCATGTAGCGGACCGCCGGAAGCTCGCGCGCTAACAGCTCGGCCAGCAGGCGGCGGTTGCGGTCGAGGTGCGTCAACAGCTCGTCCAGCCAGGCGCCGCCGGCGCGAAACGCCGCCACCGACGCGATCACGCCGAAGTGGCCGCTGCGGTAGCGCGCCTCGACCGGCAGGCGGCGCAGCGCCTCGCGTGCCGCCTCGTCGGCCCCGATGACGAGCGCGCACTTGAGCCCGGCCAGGTTCCAGGCCTTGGAGGCCGAGTGCAGCGCGACCGCTTTCGTCCCGGCCGCTTCGGCGATCGGCGCGAAGGCGGTGAACGCCGCGCCGGGCAGCGTGAGCGGGGCGTGGACCTCGTCGGCCAGCACCAGCACGTCGTAGCGCTTGGCCAGCGCCGCGACCGCCGCCAGCACGCCGGCGTCGAACACGCGCCCGAGCGGGTTGTGCGGCGAGCACAGCACGTACGCCCGCGCGCCGGCCGCGAACGCGCGCTCCAGCCCGGCCAAGTCGAGCTCCCAGCCGCGTGCGTCCGAATGCAGCAGCGGCACGTCGACGATGCGCCGCTCGACCTCGTGCACGACGGCGTAGAACGGCGGGTAGACCGGCGAGTTGATCACCACCCCGTCGCCGCGCGCGGTGAACAGGCGCAGCGACTCCGCGATCCCGACCACGACGTCGGGCACCAGGAACGCCCGGCGCGGGTCGACCTCCCAGCCCAGCCGCGCCGCCGCGAACTCGGCGAACGCCGCACCCAGCTCGCCCGGCGTGGCGTAGCCGGTGTCGCCGTCGTCGACCGCGGCGTGCAGCGCCGCCGCGATCGGCTCGGCCAGCGGCACGTCCATCTCGGCGATGAAGGCCGGCAGCACGTCGGGCGGGTACGCGGACCATTTGACGCTGCGCCGCGCGCGCAGCGAGTCCAGCGATACGTCGTCGAAGAGCGAGCTCACGCCCCGTATGGTAGGAGGCAGCGGCGTGCCGGGTCAACCGCGCAAGCGATGAGTGCCACGCTGCTGCGCCCCGCCCGCGTCTTCGACGGCGAGACCCTGCACGAAGGCTGGGCGGTCCGCATCGAAGGCGAGCGCATCGTCGCGGCGGGGCCGGATGTGGAAGGGGGCGATTCCGGCTCGGCCGGCATCGGCCCGGCATCCTTCTCGTCCGGCACCACGGTGGTGGAGCTGCCCGGTGCGACGCTGCTGCCCGGGCTGATCGACCTGCACACCCATGTCCTGCTGATGCCCTACGACCGGCGCTCGTGGGACGACCAGATCCTGCGCGACCACCAGGCGCTGCGCGTGGCGCGCGCCGTGCCCGCGCTGGCGCGCACGCTCGCCGCCGGCTTCACCACCATCCGCGACCTGGGCACCGAGGGCGCCGACGAGGCCGACGTCGGCCTGCGCCGCGCGCTCGAGGAAGGCGTCATCGCCGGCCCGCGCCTGGTCTGCGTGACGCGCGCGATCGTCGCGCGCGGCTTCTACGGCCCGGCCGGCTTCGCGCCCGAGTGCTGCGTGCCGCAAGGCGCCGACGAGGTCGACGGCCCGGAGTCGATCTACCGCACGGTGCGGCGCCAGATCTGCACGCGGCGCGGACTGGATCAAGGTCTACGCCGACTCGCGCCACGGCCCGGGCGGTATCTCGCGCCCGTCCTTCTCGCAAGACGACCTGGCGCTGATCGTGCGCATCGCGGCCGACTCCGGCCTGCGGGTCGCCGCGCACGCCAACACCGCCGAAGCGATGCGCCGCGCCGCGCTGGCCGGCGTGGCGACGATCGAGCACGGCAACGAGGGCACGCCCGAGGTGTTCGCGCTGATGGCCGAGCGCGGCGTGGCCTACGTCCCGACCCTGGCGGCGTACGACGCGATCTACCGCTACCGCGGCCTCGCGCCCGACGACCCCGCCTTCGCGCAGAAGCGCGCGTCGTTCGCCGCCGCGCGCGCGAGCGGCGTGACGATCGCGAACGGCAGCGACATCGGCGTCTTCCCCCACGGCGACAACGCGCGCGAAATCGAGCTCCTGGTCGAGCACGGCCTCACGCCCGCCGAAGCGCTGCGGGCCGCGACGGCGACCGCCGCACGCGTGCTGCGGCGGGACGATCTCGGCGTGGTCCGCGCGGGCGCGCTAGCCGATCTGGTCGCGGTCGAGGGCGACCCGAGCGCCGATGTCGGCGCGCTGCGCCGGGTGCGCACGGTCTGGCAGCGAGGCGACGAGGTCGGCTAGGCGCTCGTTACCGGGAAGACCACTCCACGAGCAGTATCGTCGGCCCGTACGGCGTATGGCAGGCTAACGCCGCAAGCGGTTTCGCACGGCCTGCAAGACCTGGCGCACCGCGTTCGGCCCGGAGGCCGGAAGGGCGGACGTCGCCGGTAGGGCACGCACGACCGCGCCGCTCAGCCCCGCCAGCGGGCGCACGCGGCGCAGATCGTCGTCCGCGCGGGGAAACACCACCGGAACGCCGTCGAGGCTCGGCTTCACCACCCGGCCGGTGCGAACGTCGCACGGCAGGCGAACGTGCAAACGCTCCTCGTCGCGGCGCGAGAACATCGGCGTGTACGCGACGGTGCGGTCGAAATAGTAGTGCGTCACCTGGCTCTTGCGGGTCAGCCCCGCGTCGGCTCGCGGCGAGCCGCCGTGCAGCAGGTTGGCCGACCAGATCAGGTACGCGCCGCGCGGGATCGCGAGCTCCTCGCGCGCGCAGCCGCTCTCGGCGGCGATGCGGGCGATCGCGCCCTCGTACTCGACGTACGCGCGGAGGGTGTCGGGATTGTCCCAGCTTCGCGCGCCGCGCACCGGCGCGATCGCGAAGTCGGTGTAGTCGAACGCCGGCAGGGCGTGCGAGCCGCGGTAGTAGTGCAGCGGCCCTTGGCGCAGCGTCACGTCCTCGAGCGCCAGCCAGACGCCGCACATGAAGCCGTGCGGCAGCGACGAGAAGTGGATCGTGTCGCTGTGCGTGTTCTGCTCGGTGCCGTTGAGGAAGTTCAGGGTCTGGAACGGGTACGGCTCGCGCCCGTAGAGCAGCCGCAGCGTGGCCAGGACCGCCGGGTGCGTCGCGATCGCGCGCACGGCGGGATCGAACGACCAGGCGTCCTGCACCCGGCCCGCGCCGCCGGCCGCGAAGCGCGGCCCCAGCCGCTCCCACAGCCCGCCGACGTCGATCGCGTCGAGGATGCGCGCGTCCTCGACCACCACGAAGCCGTCGCGCCGGTACGCCTCGACCAGCGCCCGCTCCGCCCCGCTCAGGCCGCGCGCCGCGACCGCCTCGGGGTCCGCGCTCTCGTACCACGGCCGAGCGGCCGGCGCGGCGGGGGCCGGCGTCACCCTATGCCGCCGTGCCGTTGCCGTGGCAGCGCTTGTACTTCTTGCCGCTGCCGCAGGGGCAGAGGTCGTTGCGGCCGACCTTCTCGGCCCCGTTCTGGGCCGGCTTGCGCGGCGCGGCCTCGTCGTGGTTGGTGTGGACGTGGGTCGGCTGGTACTGCGGCGCGGGGCCGAGCAGCCGCTGCGCGGTCGCCGCGTCCATCCGCGGCGCAGCCGGCTGCTGCGCGGGCTGGGGCGCCGGCTGCGGCGCGATCTGGCCGGTCGGGATTGGGCTGGAACTGCGGCGTCGCGTAGCCGTCGCCGCCGTACGGCAGCGCGCCCGTCTCGGCCGGCTGCGGCTCCATGCCGGGCTCGATCGGCACGCCGTTCTCGTCGACCGGCGCCTGCTCGACGCGGACCGAGAACACCGCCTTGATCGCCTCGTCGGCGATCGTGTTCTTGAGGTCGTCGAAGATCTCGTAGGCCTCTTTTTCGTACTCGACGCGGGGGTCTTTCTGGCCGTAGCCGCGCAGGCCGATGCCGGTCTTGAGCGCGTCCATGATGTACAGGTGGTCGACCCACATGCGGTCGATGATCGGCAGCATGATGTACTGCGACTCGATCGTGCGCATCAGGTCGGGCCCGATCTCGGCTTCCTTGACCTCGTAGGCCGCGAGCGAGACCTCGTACAGGCGCGCCTTCATCCCCTCGCGGTCGAGCTTCTCGAGGTCCTCGACCGCGATGTGGTCCTTGACCGGGAACAGGATCTCCAGCTCGTCGAGGATCAGGCCGAGGTTCCATTCCGAGGGATGCTCCTCGGGCGGGGCGCCGGCGTCGACCGCGACCGCGACCTTCTGGCGCAGCGAGTCGGTGAAGAAGTCGCGCAGCGACTCGCCCGCGAGCACCCGGCGCCGCTCGCCGTAGATGATCTCGCGCTGCTTGTTCATCACGTCGTCGTACTCGAGCACCGACTTGCGGATCTCGTAGTTGTGGTTCTCGACCTTGGACTGCGCGTTCTCGATCGAGCGCGACAGGATGCCGGCCTCGATCGGCGTCTCGTCGGTGAACTTGACGAAGTCCATCATCTTCTGGATCCGCTCGGCGCCGAACAGGCGCATGATCTCGTCGTCGAGCGCGATGTAGAAGCGGGTCGTGCCGGGATCGCCCTGGCGGCCGGCGCGGCCGCGCAGCTGGTTGTCGATCCGGCGCGACTCGTGCCGCTCCGTGCCGATGATGTGCAGGCCGCCCGCCTCGGGCACGCCCTCGCCCAGCTTGATGTCGACGCCGCGGCCGGCCATGTTGGTCGCGATCGTGACCGCGCCGTAGACGCCCGCGTCCTTGATGATCTGCGCTTCCTGCTCGTGGTACTTGGCGTTGAGCACGTTGCACTCGATGCCGCGCCGGCGCAGCATCATCGCCAGCCGCTCGGACTTCTCGATCGAGCGCGTGCCGACCAGCACCGGGCGGCCCTTCTCGTGCTCGGCGATGATGTCGTCGATGACCGCGTTGAACTTCGCCTCTTCGGTGCGGTAGACGATGTCCTGGAAGTCTTTGCGCCGCACTTGCTGGTTGGTCGGCATCACGACCACGTTCAGGCCGTAGATCTCGCGGAACTCGCGCTCCTCGGTCTTGGCGGTACCGGTCATGCCGGCCAGCTTGTCGTAGAGCCGGAAGTAGTTCTGGAAGGTGATCGTCGCGAGCGTCTGGTCCTCGCTGCGGACGGCCAGGCCTTCCTTGGCCTCGATCGCCTGGTGGATGCCGTCGGAGTAGCGCCGGCCGTACATCAGGCGCCCGGTGAACTCGTCGACGATGACGATCTCGCCGTCCTTGATGATGTACTGCTGGTCTCGGTGGAACAGGTGCCACGCCTTGAGCGCGGCGTTGAGCTGGTGGGTCAGCTCGAGGTTGCGCTGGTCGTAGAGGTTCGGTGACGCCCAGCATCTTCTCGACCTTGGCGACGCCCGCTTCCATGATCGGAACCGCGTGCGCCTTCTCGTCGACCGTGAAGTCCTCGTCCTTGACCAGGCGCGGGATCACTTTGGCGAACTGCGCGTACAGCTCGGTCGCGTCGTGGCCCTGGCCGCTGATGATCAGCGGCGTGCGCGCCTCGTCGATCAGGATCGAGTCGACCTCGTCGACGATCGCGAAGTCGAGGTGGCGCTGGACCATCTGGTCGAGCGCCCAGGCCATGTTGTCGCGCAGGTAGTCGAAGCCGACCTCGTTGTTGGTGACGTAGGTGATGTCGCAGTCGTACGCGGCCTTGCGGGCGGCGTTGTCGAGGTCGTGCTGGATCACGCCGATGGTCATGCCCGAGGGCCTGGTAGATCGGGCCCATCCACTCGGCGTCGCGCTTGGCCAGGTAGTCGTTGACGGTGACCAGGTGGACGCCCTTGCCGGTCAGCGCGTTCAGGTAGACGGGCAGCGTCGCGACGAGCGTCTTGCCCTCGCCGGTGCGCATCTCGGCCACGTTGCCCTCGTGGAGCGCCTGGCCGCCCATGATCTGGACGTCGAAGTGGCGCATGCCCGACACCCGCTTGCCCGTCTCGCGGACGACCGCGAAGGCCTCGGGCAGGAGCGCGTCGAGCGTCTCGCCCCGCTCCAAGCGGCGCGCGGAACTCGGCGGTCTTGTCGCGGAGCTGGTCGTCGGAGAGGGACGCGACCGACGGCTCGAGCGCGTTGACGCGCTCGGCGGTTTTGCGCAGCCGGTTGACTTCGCGCTGGTTGCCGTCGAGCAGGGCTTTGAGAAAGGCCATACGGGATACAAACCGTTCGCCACCCGGGTGGGTTCCTCCCGAGCGGCAGCAGAGGACGAAAAGGGAGCGGCGCGAGCCGCTCGACTCCATTCTACCGCATCGCGCGCAGCGGAGTTACTCGCTCGGCTCGGATGCGGCCGGCCGCGAGCGGTGAGCTTCGCGGCGAGCGGCAGTCTCGAGTGTCGGCCGCCGGGGACCCGGCGCAGCAGCGCGCCCACGGTCACGAAGGTGTACCCGGCCCGCCGGTAGCGCGCGACCAGGTCGGGCAGCAGCGCGATCGTCGCGACCCGGCCGCTGTGGAGCAGGACGACCTCGGGCGCGGTCGCGTGGCGCAGCAGGTGCGCCTCGAGCGCCGCCCGCGCCGACCGAACGCCAGTCGCCCGGGTCGTCGTTCCACAGCACGGTGTCGAAGCCGGCCGCCTGCGCCGTGCGGATCGTGGCCAGCGTGTAGCGGCCGTGCGGCGGCCGGAACAGGCGCCGCACGGCCGGGTCGGGGACGATCCGCTCCAGCGCGGCGGCGCCGGCCTCCAGCTCGGCCCGCACCGCGCCGCATCATCCAGCCGGTCGAGGTCGGGGTGGGTCAGGGTGTGGTCGGCGATCTCGTTCCCGCCCGCCGCGATCGCCCGCACCAGGGCGGGAAATTGCTCGGCATCGCGCCCGATCAGGAAGAACGTCGCCGGCACGCCCAGCTCGCGCAAGGTCTGGACCAGCAGCGGGGTGGTGACCGGGTAGGGCCCGTCGTCGAAGGTCAGCGCGACCAGCCGCGCCGGCGCGGCTGGGCCGCCGGGAGCCGCCGGGCCGGTCGCAGGCGCCCCGCCCAGCACGGCTCGCACCCGCGCGCCGAGGGTGGGCCGCACCAGCGCCGCCGCATCGTCCCCGCGCGCGACCAGCACCGGCCGGAGCAGGTCGTCCGACTTGAGCCACAGCCGCCGCCCGGCGTACCCGCCCGCGACGAGCACGACCAGGATCGCAAGACCGGCGGCGGCTCGGCCGAAGGCCGAACGCGACGGGTTCGCCCGCGGCGAACCCACCTCAGTGATGGATCGGCGCGGCGGACGAGGTCGGGCCGACCGCCGGGACGGCGGCCGCCTGGCGGAAGTCCTTGCCGACGATCACGGTCACGACCGGGCGCGGGCCGGGGGTGGTGTCGGTCGCCGGGATCACCGCCGCACCGTCGACGCCCAGGTCGCGCCGCACCCGCTCGCCGACCAAGGGAATCTTCGCCGCCGGCCGGATCTGGGTCGCCGCGTAGCTGAACGCGTCGGCGTTGCCGACCGAGTCGATCACGTAGCCGGCCTTTTGGAGGCGGGCCGCCGCCGTGCCGGCCAAACCGGGCTCGCCGCTCCCGTTCTCGACCACCAGGTGCACCGTCGCCGGCTTGATCGCGGCCAGCGCGCTCGCGGCCGGCGGCTTGACGTTGCCGTACGCGCCGAGCAGGTCGCCGACCAGCTTGGCCTTGACGGTCTGGTCGGGGATCACGACCTCGCCGCCGTCGGGGGCGGTCTTGGTGTCGACGTAGGGGATCGTGTCGGCGTGGCTGAGGTCGGCGATGTTCGCGTCCTTGAAGGCCCAGCCCAGCGACTTGAGCTCGTCGGCGCTCAAGTTCGTCTCGCACGTCGCGCTTGAACACGCCGATGAGCGCGCCGATGTGCGCGACGTCGTTGAACTTGTCGTTCTTGAGCTTTTGCACGACCAGGTGGATGACTTGCTGCTGGCGCTTGCTGCGGCAGGGGTCGCTGCACGCGTCGTGGCGGAAGCGCGCGTAGCCTTGCGCGTCCTCGCCGTTCATGTGCACCAGGCCCGGCTTGAAGTGGATGTGGAGGTGGCCCCACGTGTCGTCGTAGTTCATCGTCTCGGTGACCGGCACGTCGATCCCGCCGATCGCGTTCACGAAGTCCTTGACCGCGTTGATCTTGACCACGATGTAGCGGTCGAAATGGCGCCCCTGCGCGGTCGGCGGCATGCCCAGGAAATCGCCGACGACGCGGTCGGCGAGCCGCACGCCCCCGTCCGAGTAGGCCTGGTTGATCTTGGTGTCCTTGCCGTTGTACAGCGCTTCGGTGTCGCGCAGGACCGAGACCAGCTTCGCGCTCTTGGAGCTGAAGTCGACCCCCGCCGCCATGATCGTGTCGCTGCGCGCGCCGGTCGAGTACGGCTGGTCCTTGTCGTCGTAGCTGTAGTCGATCCCGAGCACCATGATGTAGATGCGGTCCTTGCCGAACACCGCTTGCGGCGTGGGAACGTAGACCAGCGTCTTGACCAGCGCGTCGCTGAAGCTCGACTTGTCGCTCATCATCTTGGTCGCGACGAAGCCGAGCAGCACGCCCAGCAGCACCAGCACGCCGCCCAGCGCGATCGGCAGCACGGTCTTCCAGCGCGGCGGCTCGCCGCCCGAAGGCGGCTGCGGCCGGCGCCGCGGGCGCTCGTCGGGCGGACCGGGCGGCGGCTGGGGCGGGTCGGCGACCACGTTGCGGCTCACGCCGGTACCAGCGCGGGCACCATCGTTCCGTAGAAGTCGAACGCGGTGTGGCCGTCCAGCCGCACCTCGACGAAGCTCCCGATCTCGGCCGCACCGGCGAAGGCGATCCCGCCGTCGACGCCCGGCGCCTCGCCCTGCGAGCGCCCGACCAGCACCTCGCGCGTGCGCAGCCCGACCGCGAGCGGATCGGTCCGCCTGAGCGTGCGGCGTTCCTCGACCAGCACCCGCACCGTCTCACCGACCCGCCGCCCCCGCGCGCGCTCCGAGGCCCGCCGCTGCGCGTCGCGCAGGCGCAAGAGCCGGCGCCGCTTCTCGCGCTCGGGCACCTGGTCGGCCAGCTCCGCGCCCGGCGTGCCGTCCTCGCGCGAGTAGGTGAAGAAGCCGACCCGGTCCAGCTCGGCCCGCTCGATCCAGGCTTCCAGTTCGTCGACGTGCTCGGGCGTCTCGCCGGGAAAGCCGACGATGAACGTCGAGCGCATCGTGATGCCGGGAACGCGGCGCCGGAAGTCCTCGACGATCTCGAGATAGCGCGCGCCGTTCGAAGGCCGCTTCATCCCGCGCAGCACCGGCACCGCGACGTGCTGCAGCGGCATGTCCATGTACTTGCAGACTTTGGGCAGCGTCGCCATCGCTTCGATCAGCTCGGCATCCACCGTGGCGGGATACAGGTACAGCAGCCGGATCCACTCCAGCCCGTCGATCGCGTGCAGCTGGTGCAAGAGCGAGGCGAGACCGCCGCGCCGGAAGCCGCGGTCGCGGCCCCACATCGAGGTGTCCTGCGCGATCAGGATCAGCTCTTTGGTGCCGCCCGCCGCCAGCGCGCGCGCCTCGGCCAGGATCGATTCCGCGCTGCGCGAGCGAAACGCGCCGCGCAGCTGCGGGATGATGCAGAACGTGCACGGGTGATCGCAGCCCTCGGCGATCTTGAGGTAGGCCGTCGCCGAGGGCGTGGTGATCAGGCGGGGCAGGAAATCGTGCTCGGGCTCGGCCTCGAAACCGAGCCGAACGGGCTTCTTCCCCTCGCGCGCGTCGTCGAGCAGGTCGACGATCGAGGCATACGCGCCGGTCCCGATCACCCCGTCGATCTCGGGGATCAGGGCCTGCAGCTCGCTCCCGAAGCGCTGCGACAGGCAGCCCGCCACGATGAGCTGCTGCCCGGCGCGCTTGCGCTCGGCGTGCTCGAGGATGGTCTCGGTCGACTCGGCCTTGGCCGGGTCGATGAAGGCGCAGGTGTTGATCACGACCGCGTCCGCCTCGTCCGCCTCGGGCACGAGGGTCCAGCCCGCCGCGCCCAGCTTGGCGATCATCACCTCGGAGTCGACGAGGTTCTTCGCGCAGCCCAAGCTGACGAACGAGACGGTGTTGCGGTCGGCGGTTGCTGGCATTCGTTCCTAACGATAGTTGACGAACTGCAGAGGAAGCTCGTAATCGAGTCCCTTCAGCAGCTGCTGGACCTTCTGCAGATCGTCCCGGGACTTGCCCGAGACGCGAATCTGCTCGTCCTGGTACTGGGCCTGGACCTTGAGCTTGGCGGCCTTGATCGCGTCGATCAGCGGCTTGGACTTGTCCTTGGGGATGCCCGAGCGCAAGACGATCTTCTTGCGCAGCGTGTTGCCGGAAGCCGGCTCGGCCTCGCCGCTCACGTCGAGGGCCTTGATGTCGATCCCCCGCTTGATCGCCTTGGACTGGATGATGTCGACGATGTTGCGCAGCTTCAAGTCGTCGTCGGCGAGCACGGTGATCGACGTGTCGTCGCTCTCGATCGACGCCATCGAGTTCTTGAAGTCGAACCGGCCCGCGATCTCCTTGCGGGCCTGGTTGAGCGCGTTGTCGAGCTCCTGCGGATCGATCTTGGAGACGACGTCGAAGGATGCGTCCGTAGGCATGGCGTGTTCCTGAGTCTCTAGAGTGAGTAGCGCTGCTCGACCACGTCGCCGGCTTTGCCCAGCGGCTTGGCGGCCGCGCCGTTGACCGAAACCGTGACCCCGCCGGCGTTGCCGACCCGCAGGTCGGCGACCTTGCCGGTGAACGACTTGCTCGTGCCGGCCGGGTAGATGCCCTCGAGCTTGGTCTGCCCGTCGACCGCGACCCGCAGCCACGAGCGCTGCACGAGCCGGACCGCGAGCTGGTGGTGCGGCCCGGGCGTCGGCGAGCTGGTCGGCGCCGCCGAGGCGGGCACCGCGCCGCCCGCGGGCGCCGGGGACTGCGACCCGCCCGGGGCGCGCGACGGTTGCACCGCTACCGGCCCTGCGCCGGGCTGCTTGAGCGTGACGTACTCGTAGATCACGTAGCCGACCAGGACCAGCGCGACCAGCGCGCCCAGCAGCGCCCACGGCGAAGGCCCCGAGCGCTCGCGTACGGTGGCGCCGGCGCTCGCGGCCGGGGCGGCGTGGCTGCTGGGCCGGGCGGCCGGCACGGCGTCGTTGAAGCGGGCGACCGCGGCTTCGCCGTCCAGCCCGAGGAACCGCGCGTAGGTGCGGATGAAACCGCGCACGTAGACCGGAGCACCGATCGACGCCCATTCTTCGTTCTCGATGGCGGCGAGATAGACCGAACGGATGTGGATCTGCTCGGCGACATCCGAGACCGAGAGCCCGCGCGCTTCTCGCGCGCTTCGGAACTCCTCCCCGAGCGCAGGCATCGCTCGCACCCTTGGCGGGCGCATGGGGTTCTCCTGGTCGAATACTCTCAATCTGTGAGCGGTCTGAGTTGGATATGAGCGAGCGAACGCGAGTCGTCGCCGCGATGAGCGGCGGCGTCGATTCGGCGGTGGCGGCCGGGCTGCTGGCGGAAGCCGGTTACGACGTCGTCGGCGTGACGATGAAGATGTACGCGCCGACCAAGCCCGCGCACGCCAAGTCGTGCTGCGGCGCGGACGATTTCGACGACGCGCGGCGCAGCGCCGCGGCGCTCGGCATCCCGCACTACGTGCTCGACTTCGAGGAAACGTTCCGGCGCGGCGTGATCGAGCGCTTCGCGGCGGACTACGCGCGGGGCCGCACGCCCAACCCCTGCGTGAGCTGCAACAACCACGTCAAGCTGGGCACCCTGCGCGCCTACGCCGACCGGCTGGGCGCGCGCTGGGTCGCGACCGGCCACTACGCCCGGCTCGAGCACGGCCCCGACGGCCCGCGGCTGTTCCGCAGCGCCTCGCCCAAGGACCAGGCCTACGCGCTGGCCCAGCTCACCCCGGCCCAGCTCGGCCGGCTCCTCCTTCCGCTCGGGAGCCTGACGAAGGCCGAGACGCGCGCCCACGCCGCCCGCCTGGGCCTGGGGGTCGCCGACAAGACCGAGTCGCAGGACATCTGCTTCGTCGAGGGCGGCGACTACCGCGAGGTACTGGCCGAGCTGGCGCCCGAGACCGCCCGGCCGGGCGCGATCGTCGGCGCCGCGGGCGAGCGGGTCGGCAGCCACGCCGGGATCGGCGGCTACACGGTCGGCCAGCGGCGCGGCCTGCCCGCCGCCGGCGACGGCCCGCGCTACGTGACCCGGATCGACGCCGCCACCAACACGATCGTGATCGGGCGCGAGGACGAGCTCGACGCCGACGGCCTGCTCGCCGACGAGCTCAACCTGCTGCGCCCCGAGCGCTTCGCCGCCGGCCCGGCGCCGGTGCTGGCGATGACCCGCTACCGCGCCGTCCCCGCCCCGGCCCAGGCACTGGTCGAGCCGGACGGGACGCTGCGGCTGGCCTTCGCGACGCCGCAGCGGGCGGTCTCGCCCGGCCAGCTGGTGGCGCTGCTCGACCTCGACGGCGTCGAAGTGCTCGGTGCCGCCACCATCCGCCAAGCCGTCTAGCGAGGACATCGGTTGCTCGAAAAGACCGGTCTCGAAGCCTCCGCCGCGATCCGCTTCGAACCGCTCGCGCCGGGCTGGCGGGACGCTTGGCAGGCCGCCTACGGGCGCTACGCGCGGGCGGTGGGCTCGCCGGTCGACGACGCGGTCGCGGCCACCGTCTGGAGCTGGCTGCTGGCGCGCACCCACGGCGTCGAGGGAATCGCCGCCATCGAAGCCGAGCGGCTGGTGGGCTTCAGCCACTTCCGGCCCTTCCCGCGCACGCTCGACGGCAACCAGGCCGGCTACCTCGACGACCTGTGGGTCGAGGAGTCGCACCGCGGCAGCGGCCTGGCCCAGGCCCTGATCGAGCGCGTCGCGGCGATCTGCGGCGAGCGCGGCTGGAGCGAGCTGCGCTGGGTGGTCGAGCGCGAGAACGTCCCCGCGCAGCGGCTCTACGACCGGGTCGCGAGCGACTGGGGTTTGCGCACCTACCGCATCCGGCTCGCGCCGCTCCCGCCCGAGCGGGCCTGAACGCGAGAACGGGGCTCCACCTGGGTGGAGCCCCGTTCCGGGTCGGCCGAGCCGAGGTTCGGGCTAGTGCCGGACGCTTGGGCGCCGGCCGCGTGAGGTGATGGTGACCGTCCCGGTGCCGCTCTGGGAGTACGTCGCGATCGGCGAGATCGTGACGTCCGCGCGGGCCGGCAGAGCCGGCGCCTGCGGGTACGTCTGGCCGGTCGTGCCGTTGTATTGCAGCGCGTTGTGGTCGTAGTCGAAGCCGATCAGCACCGCTTGGACCGGGTCGCCCGTGGTGACGGTCCCGCCCGAGCTGGTGTTGTTCATGGCCGCGGAGCAGAACGCCGGACCGCCGCTGGTGCCCTTCGGGCCGAGCGTGTTCGGGATCGTTTTCGAACCCGATGCGGTGACCCAGAACGTGTACGGCACGATCGAGCCGCCGTTGCAGTAGTTCGTGTCCACGAGCTGCACGTACGCCCCGACGACACCCGCCGGCAGAACGTAGGATACGCTTCCGGAGCCGTCGGCGTTCAAGCTGACGACCGGCGTCGCCGCGGCCGGCAGCAGCGCGGTGCTGCTCAGCGTCGCGGCGGGCGCGGTGACCACCGGGAAGCCGGCGGTCGGGATCGTGACCTGGAGGTTGTACTGCCCCGCGCCGGGCGTGACGCCCGCGAAGACGCTCAGGCCCAGCGAGATGCCGGTGATGGAGACGCTGAACTTACCATCCTGCGTGCCGCCGCCATCCTTGTTCGGGTCGAAGACCGGCGGCCCGCCCGCGGCGAGAAACGCCGTACCCGTCGCGGTGGCGTCGCCGGCATAGAACGGCTGGTAGTACGGGTTGTAACTGTACGGGTTGCCGGTGCTGGTGTAGTTGCCCGGAAAGAACCCGTTTCCGAACACGCCGCCCGACGACCCTAGGGTGGTCGGAATACCTTGGTTCGGATTGCTCGCTTGGGTCTGCGGGGTGCCGCCGATGTAGTGGTTCGCGACTTCGTCGGCGCCGGGCCCGGTATCGGCGGTCGCCTGGGGGTCGCCCTGGAGGAACAGCCCACCCGCGGCACCGCCGTAGAAGCCGCTGGGCGTCGTAGCAGCCGGCAGCGTGAACGGACCGGTCAGCTTGGGCGTATTGACCAGCACCGCGCTCGAGCCGTTCGCTTGGCGGTACGTCGCGACGACGTTGAGCCCGGCGGTTCCGGCGACGTTGGCCGTACCGACCGCGAACTGCAGTTTGCCGGCCGACGTCGGGTTCACGACCGTGACGGGCGGCGGACCGGTCTGCCCGGCGGTACACGCGGACAAAGCCAGCGCGCCCGCGACGGCCCAGAGGAGGGGTCTGTGCAAAACGTTCACCTAGATGTGCAGCTGGTAGTAGAGGGTGAGTGAGAGCGGCCGGTAGAGGTTCTCGACGTAGGGAGACGTGCCGTAGATCTGACCCGGAATGTTGCGGAAACCGCCGTACGTGTACGAGAGCGTGCCCGGCGTCGCGGCCGAGTTCGTGCCCGTCTGCACGCCGCCGACGCCGGTCGTGACCGGCTGCCAGTACGGGTTGATCTGCGGCTCGAGATACTGGTTCGAGAACAGGTTCTGCACGTACAGGCCGAGCGTGTTGCGCTTGTGGGTGTACTCGAAGTCGATGTCCGCGGTCAGGCGCGGCCGGCTCAGCACGCCGCCCGCGTTGGCGGTCTCGGGCGTGCCGCGGGTCGCCGCGATGTTGGGGTTGGCGAGCGTGCCGGGGTTGGTCGGGTCGACGTAGTTGGTCGCGTTGAACGAACCGCTGATTGCGCCGAAGCCGGCCAGGATGGGCGGGTTGGCGTTGGTCTGCGGCAGGTTCGCGAACGTGCCGTCGGGCAGCGCGGTCGCGATCAGGTTACCGACGCCGAACGGGTAACCGCGGTCGTAGTTGAGGATCGGGTTGATCTTGAACCCGCTCTTGGTGCGGAACTGCACGCCCATGTTGACCACGAACGGCGAGACGTAGCCCGCGCGATACGTATTGTTGAGCGCCACCGAAGCCGCCGGAACCAGCGGCAGGACGTCCTCGGAGCCGACCAGCGGCGGCACGCTGTCGATGACGTTGGTGTACGTCGCCGAGAGGTAGCCGCTCAAGCCGACCGCGCGCTGCGGCGTCGTCAGCCCCAGCTCAAGGCCGGTGGTCTTGTTGATGCCGGTGTTGGTGATGCCGAAGACCTGGCTGACCGGCACGCCCTGCGCGTTGAGCACCTGGCTGATGAGCGAGAACTGCGAGATGTTGAAGCCGCGCTTGTAGTAGGCCGTCGCGCGCGCCCCCCAGCCGCTGTGGAACAGGTGCTGGTAGGCCAGCTCCGTGTTGCTGAACTGCTCGGGGATGTTGTTGCCCGCGTCGGGCGCGTCATTGTGCTGGTCGAGGAAGTAGTAGAGCTGCTGAGCGTAGCTGGTGCAGCGGAAGTAGCCGCCGCCGTTGACCGAGGCGTTCGCGCCGCCGGGCAGCAAGTGCTTCGCGTTGAAGCCGGTGCCGCAGCTCCAGCTCGCCGGATCGTTGGGGTCGTTGCCCGTCGCCGCGATGTTGAAGAACGCGGACGGGAAATCGTACATCGACGACGGCGTGGCCTGGGTCTGCGCGTTGGCGAAAACGACCGAGCGCGCGAAGCCGAAGCGCAGCGAGTTGTTCGGATCGAACTGGTAGTTGACCGCCAGGCGCGGCTGAGTCACGGTCGGGCGCAGGAAGCCTTGGCTCGAAGAAGTTGCCCGCCGTGGTGCCGCCCACCGGCACGTCGTCCGGGTTGGCCAGGTCGGTCGGATTGAACGGGTTGGCGCCCTGCTTGTAGATCATCGTGTCGACCCGCAGCCCGAGGTCGAACTTGAGCTTGGCGTTGGGCGTCCACTGGTCGCGCACGAAGAAACCGCTCTGGATCTGGACGCTCTTGTTGTAGCCGATGCCGAACGACGGCACGTGAGGGTTGGTGATGCCGTGGTTGTAGAGGTAGCACGGGTTGGGGTTGGTGGCGCTGGCCGCCGGGCACGCGCCGCCGTAGTCGGCCGGGGTCGCGAAGTCGCCCAGGTTCGGCAGCGCGCCGGTGAAGGTGCCCAGGCTAGCCTGCTGGACGAAGCCCGCGCCGGCGTATGCGCCCTCGACGTCGAGCAGCGACGGGTACGGCTGGTAGGCGTCCCAGATCGGGTGGATGTTCGCCATGCTGCCACCGATCTCGACGGTGTGGTGAGCGCTGAACGTCTTGGTGAGCTCGCCCGAGAAACCGGTCCGGTTGCCGCCGGTGATGTTGTCGTTACCGGTGCTCTGGGGGTCGTAGTAGTTCGTGCCGCCGTTGCGGAACTGCAAGTTGTACGCGCGCAGGGCCAGGAAGGTCGAGCCGTTGATGACGTTGTCGTACTCGAACTTTAGGTACTGCGAGGGGTTGAAGCCGATCAGCTTCGGGCGTGTTGGGCGAGCCCAGGGGCGCCGCGTTGAAGGGCTTGTCGACCACCCGCGAGAGGAACTGGTTGTTGAGCAGCGGGTCGCCGGCCGTCGGCCGCCGTCGCGCCGCCGCTGAAGCCCAGCCCCTGGTGGAAGTACGGGTTGTTGTAGTACGGCACCAGGGCGTTGCCGCCGAAGCGGTCGCCGAACAAGTCGAAGTCGCGGTTCTGGAACAGCACCTGGAGCGACTGCGTGTTGTCCTTGCCGAACTTGTAGACGAAGTTGTTCAGGAAGTCCTGATTGAAGGCCGAGCTCGGGAGGACGCCGTTGCTGGGCGTGACCGCGAACTGCACGCCGAACGGGTCGGCGCTCGTCGAGCGCCGGCCGAAGTACGGCACGTAGCGCTGGTTGACGTACGAGACGTAGTCCGAGAAGCGCCCGTTGGGGCTGGCGAAGCCGTACTGGATCGCCGCCTGATGGAAGGCGCTGGGGCCGCCGATCTCGACGTCGAGCAAGCCGCTGGGCGGATAGGTGCCGCGCTGGACGACGACGTTGACGACGCCGCCGCCGATGTTGCCCTGCGAGGCGTCGCCCGCGCCGGCCACGACCTGCAGCGAGGCCAGCCCGTTGAAGAAGCCGTTGCTGCCGTTCCCGTTGAGGAACGGCTCGGTGAAGTTCACGCCGTCGAGCTGATAGCCGACCTCGCTGGAGAGGCCGCCACGGATCGTCAGGCGGCCGAGGTTGGTCTGCTGCACGCCGGGGATCGAGAGCGCGAGCTGGTTCTCGCTGGTGTTGACCGCTTTACCCAGCGCCTCGGTCGCGCGCGCGCCGCTGACCGTGACCTCGTCGGTGGTCTGCGAGGGCTGGAAGACCGAGGACTGGCTGCGCGCCGAGGTGCGGCCGATCTGGCGCAGCGCCTTGGCCAGCGTCTGCGCGCCCAGGTTGACCGTCTGGTCGCCCTGGACGGTGACGCCGCTCAGGGTGAACGTCTCGTACCCCGCGGCGGTGATGCTCAGGGAGTACGTGTCGACCGTGACCCCGTTGAGCTGGAAGAAGCCGTTCTTGTCGGTCGTGGCGGTGTAGCGGGCGGACGGCGCGGCGGCGACGATCGTCGCCCCGGCCACCGGGGCTTTCGTGCCGCCGTCGACCACCGTGCCTTGCAGGGCGCCCGTCTGGCCGCCGACCGCGAAGGCCGGGACGGCGCTGGTCAGCACCATCCCCAGCATGACGAGCGCGCTCAGCCAGGTCCGTACGAACCGTATCGCCGAGCGCGCGTGATATGGAGAACGCATCCCGAGCCTCACTTGAGAGAAAGCGGAGGGTTTGAGCCCGCCCTCCTGCTCAGGACCGGACGGGCTTAACCGTCCCTTTAACAAGGTCGGTTCGAGCCCTTTCTCAAGGGCCTAGGGCTCTAAGCCGTTGCTAATGCGAGGTCGGAGCGCAGGTTCCAGTACGTGTCCCGGATCACCGGCCGGAAGCCCGCCCCGCGGACGATGCCCTCGAGCTGGGCCCGAGTGGCCTCGTTGGTGGAGCCGGCGTCCTTGACCACCTGCTCCTCGAGAATCGTGCCGCCCATGTCGTCGCAGCCGTAGAACAGCGCCAGCTGGCCCAGCTTGAGCCCGGGCGTCAGCCACGAGGCCTGCAGGTGCGGCAGGTTGTCCAGGAACAGCCGCGAGACCGCCAGCACCCGCAGGTACTCCAGCCCCGTGGCCTCCTTGCCGCGCAGCGGGGTCTTGTACGGCACGTAGTACCAGGGGATGAAGGCGGTGAAGCCGCCCGTCTCGTCCTGCAGGTCGCGGATGACTTGGAGGTGCGCGATGCGCTCCTCGTCGGTCTCGATCGAGCCGAACATCATCGTCGCGGTGGTCGGCATGCCGAGCTGCTGCGCGTCGCGCATGATCCCGATCCAGGCCTCGGGGACGATCTTGCGCGCGCTGATGCGCTTGCGCACCCGCTCGACCAGGATCTCGGCACCGGCCCCCGGCAGCGACTTCAGCCCGGCGTCCTTGAGCCGCAGCAGCACCTCGCGCGGGCTCAGGTTCTCGAGCGCGGACAGACCGGAAATCTCGGAGACCGAGAGCGAGTGGATGTCGACCGCCGGAAACTCCGCCGCGACGCGCCGGAACAGCCGCTCGAACCACTCCAGCCGCAGGTCGGGGTTGACCCCGCCCTGGATCATGATCTGGGTCGCGCCTTGGTCGGCCGCATAGCGCACGCGCTCGAGCACCTTGTCGTGCGACATGGTGTAGCCCTCGCCGTGCTTCTCGGGCCGGAAGAAGGCGCAGAACGTGCAGTGCACGTTGCAGACGTTGGTGTAGTTGATCGTCGTGTCGACCACGTACGTCACGTCGTTGGTGGGATAGAGCGCCGTGCGGCGGGCGTGCGCGGCGGCGCCCAGCTCGTGCAGCGGCGCCTCGCGGTAGAGCCGCACGCCCTCGTCGTAGCTGAGACGGCCGCCGGCGGCGGCGCGGTCGATGAGGTCAGCGAGCGACACGGTTCTCCTCGGGCTGGTAGAGCTGGGCGAAGCGCGCCAGACCCCGCTCCGCCCGCTCGTCGAGCACGTACGACAGGCGGCTGAAATAGTCGGCGTAGAGCGCGCGGTGGAACGGCCGGCGGGCGACCGCGGCGTCGATCACCGCCGCGCGGTGCTCGACGCCCCAGGCTCGCGCGGCGACCAGCGCCGCGCTCAGCGCGGCCACCTCGCCCGGGCGCGCGGCGCGCACGTCGCGCCGGACCGCCCAGACCGCGAAGACGAACGGCAGGCCGGTCCACGCCCGCCAGGCCTCGCCCAGGTCGTGGACCTGGGCCGGCGGCAGGGTCGCGCGGGCGAGCAGCGCGTCGTCGCCGATCAGCAGCGCGGGCTGCCCGGCGCGCGCGGCGCCGAGCGCGTCGTCGACGACTTCGTAGCGCGCTTCGACGTCGCGAAAGGAGCCTAGCAGGGTGGTCAGCAGGGCGCGGCCCGAGGCCGACTGCGCGGTCAGCGCGACGGTGCGCCGGCCCAGCAGCGCGGGCGGCACCGGCGACACGAACAGCACCGAGCGAACCGGGCCGTCGGCCGCGATGCAGACGTCGCCCAGGAGCTCGTAGGCCTCGCGGTTGGCCAGGAAGTGGGCCGTGCTGATCGCCGCGACGTCCAGCTCGCCCGCCGCCAGCGCGGCGTTGAGCGCGGTCGGCACGCCGCTGGTGACCTCCACCGCGCGCGCGACCGCGCCGGCGTCGAACGCGGTCTCGACCGGCGCGACGTTGGTGTACGCGATGCGGCCGTAGCGCAGGGGCTCAGGCACCGGCGCTCACGAGCCGGCCCTGCGGCAAGCCGTCCTCCGGCTTCCAGTCGGCGGGGAAGACGTCGTAGGTCGAGTTGCGGCGCACCGCCTCGTAGCCGGCTTCTTCGATCAGGCGGCGGAACTCGCGGTCGTCGACGTACTGGCCCGACGACGTTCCGGCCGCGTGGTAGATGCGCTCCTCGTCGGTCGAGCCGTGCGTGCCGTCCATGTCGTCGGCCCCGAACTCCAGCGCCAGCTGGCAGACCTTGAGGCCCTGGATCATCCAGTAGGCCTTGATGTGGTCGAAGTTGTCGAGCATCAGCCGGGCCACGGCGAACATGCGGATGTCGTCCAGGCCCGAGGTCCAGCCGTGGTGCGAGAGGGCGTTGCCGTCGGGGTGGAACGCCAGCGGGATGAAGGCGTTGAAGCCGGGCGAGCGGCGCTGCGACTCGCGCAGCATGATCAGGTGCTCGACCCGCTCCTCGAGCGTCTCGATCGTGCCGTAGAGCATGGTCGCGTTGGAGGCCACGCCGTGGCGGTGGAGCGTCTCGTGGATCTCCAGCCAGTGCGCCGCGTCGACCTTGTTCGGGCAGACTTCCTTGCGGAAGCGCTCGCTGAATACTTCGGCCCCGCCGCCGTTGACGTTGTCCAGGCCCGCCTCACGCAGCTGGCGGCAGATCTCGTCGTAGGACAGCCGGTGGCGGCGCGCCATGTAGTCGATCTCGGCCGCGGTGAAGAGCGAGAGCTGCACGTGCGGCAGCAATTCCTTGAAGCGGCGCATCAGCGGGAGCCAGTAGTCGAGCGAAAGCTGGCGCGGGTCGTGGCCGCCCACGATGTGGATCTGGTTGAAGTTGGTCCCGGTCTCGAGCGCCTTGGCCACCACCTCGTCGGCCGACATGCGCACCCGGTCGGCGTCCTTCTCGCCGCGCGCGAACGAGCAGAAGGTGCAGTTCGCGTAGCAGACGTTGGTCGAGTTGATGTAGCGGTTGAGGACGTAGTAGACGTGCTTGCCGCTCTTGCGCTCTTTCGCCGTCTTGGCGAGGCGGCCGAGCGTATGGATGTCCGCCGTGCGGAAGAGCGTCAGCCCGTCTTCGTGCGAGAGCGAGATGCCCTCGTCCAGTTTGTGCTCGATGGAGCGGAGCGCGAGGTCGGTAGTGCGCACGGACATGTCCTTCCGAGTATCGGTGCTGGACCCCGGTTTCGCCATGACAAAAGGAAGGGGCGCCGCCGACGGCGACGCCCCTTTCCCGGGCGCGAGAAGCCGCTGGGCTACTCTTTGGCGGTGCCCGCGGCCGAGACCGTGACGTCGGCCTGGCCGGGGCAGGTCGTGCCCGAGCACGCCGTGCCGGTGTTGTTGATGACCGGCGACTGCGGCGGGTTCGCACCGACCGGAACCGCTTCGATCGCCGGGTAGTCGAAGCCGACCGCGATGACGCGGACGGAGTCGCCGGCCGGGATCGAGGGACCGGTCACGCCGCCCACGACCTTCCCGAGGTTGCCGGCGAGGGTGGCCGTCTGCACGCCGGTGCCGCGCAGGACGAGCGTGTAGTAGGTACCGGCCGTGGTGTCGGTGATGAACGCGAGCGTCTCGCTGACGCCCGCCGGCACGGTGACCGTCACGGTGCCGCCGCCGGCGCCGTCCGAGACGTAGGCGGGTGCCGGCATCAGGCCGAGCAGCGCGGTCGAGGTCAGCGTGGTGGACGCGGTGACCGCCGGAACGGTGACGTTGTTGCCCGGGATCGCGACGCTCAGGCCGTACGCGCCAGCGACCGGCGCGAGCGCGAAGGTCGTGAAGCCCGACGGGTAGCCGTTGAACGTCGTTCCCAGCGAGCCGTCCTTGAAGTTGGGAACGAACGAGTTACCCGGCCCGACGTAGTACGCGCGCTTGGTCGCGCCGTAGTACGGCATGGAGTTGGACGCGGGGTAGAACACGGAGTTGTTCGCGCCGGTCTGGCTGGAGTTCACGGCCAGGAACCCGTACGCGAACGCCCCGACCGCGGTGCCGA
Organism: Vulcanimicrobiota bacterium; assembly: GCA_963784655.1. GTDB lineage: Bacteria > Vulcanimicrobiota > Vulcanimicrobiia > Vulcanimicrobiales > Vulcanimicrobiaceae > Vulcanimicrobium. Next base: position 54,175 of record CAWASO010000012.1, on the reverse strand, counting down.
ACGTCGTCGGCGGCGGGGTGGGGTTGGCGGAGGGAACCTGCGTCCGCCCGCTGATCGTCATCGTGCCCGAGTCGACCCCGGCGGCCGATGCGGGCGCCGTGTTCGTGAACGGCAGCGTGATGGTCGGCGTGTCCGCCAGCACCGCCGACAGGCCGTTGGGCTGGCGGAACGTGACGACGGTGTTGAGTCCCGGCGTGCCGTTGAGGTTGGCGGTACCGACCTGGAATTGCAGCTTGGACTGTCCGGCCACGTCGACCGGAGTGTACGGCGGCGCGGCCGCCTGACCCGACGTGCACGCCGGAAGGGCGCAAAGCCCTCCCAGCGCGACGACGAGCGCGAGTGATCGTTTGAGCACTATCGATCCTTACAGCGCGTACTGGTAGTAGAGACGGAACGTCCGCGGAGCCCCGTTGGGCGTCAGCAGATACGGCTGGTTGTAGCCGCGGACCGAGCCGTAGTTGACGTAGCCCAGGCCGGGGCCGAAGCGCGCCGTGTTCGACGACGATCCGCTCAGCGGGCCGCTGATGCCGGTCGCGACCGGCTGGTAGCGGGCGTTGAGGGCCGGCTCGCCGTAGAGCTGGTTGAACAGGTTGCCGACCAGCACGCCGACCGTGTTGCGCGTGTTGGGACGGTTGTACTCGAAGCTGACCGTCGTGTTCAAGCGCGCCTTGGTGAGGTTGCCGCCGGCGCTGCTGCTCTCGGGCGTTCCGCGCGAGGCCGCGATGTTGGGATGGAAGATCGAGCCGGGGTTGGCCGGGTCGACGTAGTTGGTCGCGCCGGTCGTGCCGCCGGTCGCGGACTGGTTCGTCACGTTGGTCTGCGTCACGTTGTAGTTGTTGCCGTTGTACGCGATCGCGGTGAGGTTGCCGCTGCCGTACGGGTAACCACGGTCGTAGCTCACGATCGGGTTGATCCGGAAGCCGCTGTGGGTGCGGTACTGGAGCGCCGCGACAACGTTGAACGGGGAGATGAAGCCGACTCGGTACTGGTTGCCCAGCGCCAGCGACGGCGGCGGAATCGACGGGAAGAAGTCCTCGTTGGACGAGGTCGGGATGACGTTGGAGAACTCGTTGATGTACGTCATCGCAAGCGAACCCGAGAAGCCGTACGTGGCGGTCTTCGTCAGGTAGAACTCCAGGCCCGTCGTCCGGTTGATGCCGGCGTTGGTGGTGACCGACGGGTTGAGCTGCGGGTTGCCGTTGGCATCGACCAGCGGCACGCCGTTGAGGATGCGCTGCGAGGCGACCAGCGCGAACACGTCGTAGCCGCGGCGGTAGAACGGGGTCAGCTTGACCGCCAGGCCGTTGCCGAAGTCGTGCTGCAGCGAGGCGTCGTAGTTGGTGAACGTGGCCGGCTTGGCGGCCTCGATCGGGATGCCCGCGCCGTTGTTCTGCTGCAGCCAATACAGCTGGTCGGCGTAGTCGCGGCAGGCGCGATCGCCCGTCGGTCCGCAGACGGTGAGGTCGGCGGGGATGCCGGCGAACGCCAGGGTGTTGTTGCTGGCGGCGCGGGCGTCGACGTAGCTGATCGCGGGCAGCTGCACCGAGCGGCCGTACGAGAACGTCACGCTGTTGCGCGGGTTGAACTGGTACGCGAAGCCGAAGCGCGGCTGGAGCACGCTGGGCTGGCGGCGCTCGTTGCCCGGGTCGGCCAGAACGTCCTTGGAGGCGATCGGGTTACCGGCCGCGTCGACCGTCGTCGCGGTGGGGTAGTAGTACGCGGACGTGTAGCCGTTGCCGCTCGCCGGGAGGTACGCGCCCGCGGTCAGCGGCGGGAAGTCGTAGTGGGTGCCGTCGACCCGCAGGCCGGCGTTGATCTTGAGCTTGTCGGTGGCCTGGAACTGGTCGCTGATGTAGTAGGAGAGGTCGTGGCGGTTCGTCTGCGGCGACTGGTCGTACGCCGGCAGGCGCGGAACGCCGTTGGGGAAGTACTGCTGCAGGTAGCCGCAGGTGCCCGGATCGCACGAGGGCGAGTTCGTGGGCAGCGCGTCGAACAGCTCCTGGCCGCCGTTGGGGTCGAAGATGTAGTTGAACAGCCCGTACGTCGCGCTGTTGTACGTGTTGATCGGGTGGACGAACTCGTACTTGCCGCCCAGCGCCAGCAGGTGCTTGGAGCCGAGCTGCTTGGTGACGTCGGCCGCGAACCCGGTGCGCTGGCCGCCTTGGAGCGAGTACTCGTCGCCGACCGAGCCCGGGCCGTAGGCCGCGGCGTTCGCGTACGGGTTGTCGAAGATCGCGGTCGCGTTGACCTTGTAGAACTTCGCCGTGAAGTACGTCGAGGCGTTGAGCGAGTTGGTGTACTGCAGCTTGACGGTGTCGTTGGGCTGGTTCTGCGCGTAGGGCCGGTTGACGCGCTGGATCGGGTCCACCTGGCCGTACGAGAGCGGCATGACCTGCTGGATCTCGGCCTTGCTCAAGCCCGTGTAGAGGTTGGCGTAGTACAAGAACACCGGGTCGTTGCTGCGGAAGTACGGGTTGGGGAAGTTCTCCGTGTTGAAGAACGTGTTGCTCTGGTTCTGGTAGAGCAGCTGCAGCGACTGGCTGTTGTCGCGGCCGAAGCGGTACACCGCGTTGTTCACGAAGTCGCGAACCGAGCGGTAGTAGTTCGAGGACGGCCGCCCGATGTACTCGAGATCGTTGGCGTGGTTGCCGTAGGTGTAGCCGTTGGCCTGGCCGGTGAAGCTGAAGTAGTTCGAGAGGCGGCCGTTGGGCGTGGCGAAGCCGTACTCCGCCGCGAACTGGTGGTTGAAGCTCGGCGTGCCGATGTCTTGCTCGACCGAGCCGAAGGCCGGGCGGCTGCCGCGCTTCACGGTGATGTTGATCTGGCCCGTGCCCGCGTTGCCGACCGAGGCGTCGCCCGCACCGGGGCTGAGCTGGAACGACTGGACGCCGTTGAGGTTGAGGCCGTTGACGAACTGGCTGGTGATGGCGTCGGTGTAGTCGATGCCTTCGAACTGGAAGCCTTCGTCGTTCTCGCGGCCGCCCCGGATGACCGGATAGCCGCTGCTGTCGGTGGTCGCGCCGGGCAGCGTGGTCAGCAGGGCCGTCTCGCTGGTGCCGTGCGGCTTGCCCAGCGCCGTCTGGATCTGCTGCCCGGTGACGCTGTAGGTGTCGACCGGCTGCTGCGGTTGGAACGCGCTGACCCCGCTCGCGCGGCTGGTCGTCGTGCCGATGGACTTCAAGCGCTGCACGAGCGCCTGGTTGAGGGTCGTGGTCTGCGTCGCGTTGACCGTCACGCCGTTGATGACGGCGTCCTGGTATCCGGGCAGCGAGAACGTGACCGTGTACGTATCCGGCGTGAGGCCGACGAGGCTGAAAAAGCCTTTGGCGTCGGTACGCGAGGTGAAGCGCCCCGAGGGGGCTGCTGCGATGACGCCGACATTCGCGGCGGGCTGGCCATTCGGGCTCGTGATCTGGCCCTGGATGTTGCCCGTCGTCGTGTCGGCATTCACCGGCAGCGTGATGGACGCCAAGAGACCGACCACGAGCGCCATACCGATGATGCCGCGCAAGGATCGGCCCAAGACGTGAACGATTCGTTGTATCACGCTAAGCCTTTGGTGAAAGTAAGGGAAGCTGGCCTACCCGAAATAGGGTCGGTCGGCAGATTATGTCTTGATTAAAGGCCGTTGGTCCTGCCGTTCCATCCGACAGGCGTCCGACTTAACAAGACGCAGGCCTTCAACGGTTGACACGTCGCGCGAGCAAGCGTCCGAGTCGCAAGGGGGCTACTTGCGGTCGCGGGAACGGACCGGGTTCGTGAGCGCCATGACCCCGACCGCGCTCGAAGCGGCGGTCGATCTCGAGCCCCCGTCCCGGACCTTCGCCGTCGGCGTTTGGCACCGTTTTCGCCAAGCACCCGCCGCCCTGGTCGGCGCGGCGGTGGTAGCGGCGATCGTGCTGCTCGCGATCTTCGCGCCGCTGGTCGCGCCCCACGACCCGCTGGCGCAAGACCTAGCGACCGGCGCGCACGCCCCCTCGGCCGCGCACTGGTTCGGAACCGACAAGCTGGGGCGCGACGTGTTCGCGCGGATCGTCTACGGAGCCCGGATCTCGATCCGGATCGGCTTCGTCGCGGTCGGCCTGGCGATCACCGTGGGTACCCTGATCGGGATGATCGCCGGTTACGCCGGCAAGCAGGTCGAGGCGGCGCTGATGGGCCTGATGGACCTGATGCTGGCGTTTCCCTCGATCATCCTGGCCATCGCGATCACGACGATCCTGGGCCCGAGCATCACCAACCTGATGATCGCGGTCGGGATCGTGTACGTGCCGCAGTACGCCCGGCTGGCCCGCTCGGCGGTTCTTTCAGTGAAGGAGCACGAGTACATCGAGGCCGCGCGGGCGATCGGGGTGCGCACGCCGGCGATCCTGGCCCGGCACGTTCTGCCCAACATCCTGGCCCCGCTGCTGGTCCAGGCCACGCTCGGCATCGCGACCGCCGAGCTCGAAGCGGCCGGCCTGTCGTATCTGGGCCTGGGCGCCCGCCCCCCGCTGCCCGAGTGGGGCGCGATGCTCAACGACGCGCGCGACTACTGGCTCGCCGCGCCCTGGGCGCTGCTCTTCCCCGGCATCTCGATCACCGTGCTCGTGCTGGGCTTCAACCTGCTCGGCGACGGTCTGCGCGACGCCCTCGACGTCCGCCAGAAGTAGCCCGCCCGGTACCTGATGGTCGTTGCGCTCTCGCTGGCGGTAGCGGTGTTCTACGGCGCGGCCGACTTCTGCGGCGGGCTCGCCACGCGCCGCGCCTCGGCTTTGGCCGTGGTGGTCTGGTCGCAGGCGGCGGGGCTGCTGGTGCTGCTGGCCGCGCTGCCGTTCGTGCCCGGCGTTTTCAGCCCGAGCGACCTGGTGGTCAGCCTCGTCTGCGGCGTCTGCGGCACGCTCGCCGTCGGCCTGCTCTACCGCGGGCTGGCGATCGGGGTCATGGGCGTGGTCTCGCCGATCACCGCCGTGCTCTGCGCCGCGCTGCCCGTCGCCTGGGGCATCGGGCGCGGCGAGCGGCCCGCCGCGCTGGCCCTGGTCGGGATCGCCTTCGCGCTGGTCGCGGTGGTGCTGGTCTCGGCCGCCACGCCGGCCTCGGCGCAGCCCACCGCGCCGCTCGCCGGCACGGCCGCGAAGCGCCGCGGCCGCATTCCGCCCGGCATCCCCGAGGCGCTCGGGGCGGGCGTCGCCTTCGGCATCTTCTTCATCGCGCTCGCGCAGGCGCACCGGGACGCCGGCCTCTACCCGCTGCTCGGCACGCGCGTGATCTCGATGCTGCTGCTGCTCGGCGGCGCCTGCGCGCTGCGCCGGCCGCTGCGCGTGGCGCGCCCGGGGCTGCCGACGATCGCGCTGTGCGGCGCGCTCGACATGGGCGCCAACGTGCTCTACATCCTGGCCGCGCACGCCGGCGCCCTGAGCATCGTCGCGGTGCTCAGCTCGCTCTACCCGGCCGCGACCGTCGCGCTGGCCGGGCTGGTGCTGCGCGAGCGGCTGGTGCGCGCGCAGTGGGCCGGCGTCGGGGTCGCCTTCGCCGGCGTGCTCTGCATCTCGCTCGCGCGCTAGTCCGCTAGGTGGCGGGTGCTTTTCCGATGCCGATCGCCGAGGTGGTGACGTCGGCTTGTCCGTTGGCGCCGCTGATCGCCGGCGTCGGCGAGGTGTTGTTGGGCGGCCCGGACTCGAACGCCGGGTAATCGAAGCCGACCGCGTAGAGGCGGTAGTTGTCGCCCGTGCAGAGCGTTTTCGTGCTGGTCTGCGGCCCGAACGTCGGGCCGAGGTTCGGCGGAACGGTGATGACCTGCGCACCCGTCGTCCTGGTGAGGAAGGTGAAGTACGCCGGCGCTCCGTTCGAGCCGGGATAGCACGAGCCGTCGCGGTTTTGCAGGATGACCATCGCTTCGGTCACGCCGGCGGGGACCGTCACGGCGATGGTGCCGCCGCCGGTGAAGGTCGCCGGCGTCCCGCTCGATGCCGGCGTGAACGTCGGGCTCGCAAAGGTCGGCAGGGGCGTGAGCGACGCCAGCGTGCCGGCCGCGGAGACGGTCGTCGACGTGGCCGTGCCGGTGGCGTCGAAGCCGGTCGGCACCTGCAGCGCCAGGGTGTACGTGCCCGCCGCCGGCGCCAGCCGGAAGTCGGTGAAGCCCATCGGGTAACCGACGAACCCGGCGGGGAACGTCGCGTCGCGCACGTTGGGATACGCCGGCGGTCCGCCGAGGTACGGAATCGCGACGGGCGGCGCCGTGGCGCTGTTCGGCGTAATCGTCGTGAACGGCGAGGTCGTGCCGGCCGCGTAGATCGGCAGGGCGTAGCGGGTGAAGCTCACCCCGCCGCCGGTGGTCGAGTTGTCGGGCTGAAAGCCGTAGCCGAACGCGCCGCCCGAGGACCCGAAGGTGCTCGGCGATGCGGCGGTGCCGACGAGCGGCTGGGCCGAACCGGAGATCGTGTTCGTTCCGGCGTCGGCGCCCGCTTGCGCGGCGGTCCCGGGGTTGGTGAACGGACCGGTGATCTTGGGGGTGTTGAGCAGCGTGCCGTCCCGGCCGTTGGGCTGGCGGTACGTCACGACGGTGTTGAGGCCGAGCGTACCGGCGATGTTCGCCGTTCCGACCGCGAACTGGAGTTTGTTCTGGCTGAGGTCGGCGGTCCGCTGGGTCGGGGGCACGCCGGTGTTACCCGAGGTGCTGCACCCGCCCAGCGCGACCGCGACGCCTAGCGCCATGAGGCTGAGCTTGCGGTTCAAAGACGGCTCCTAGAGCGAGAGCTGGTAGTAGAAACGGAACGACGTCTGCTGGCCGCTCGCGTTGAGGTTGAAGGCGTTCTGGCCGAAGCGCTCCGGCCCGTAGTTGTAGTAGCCCAGGCCGTTGCCGAACAGCACGGCGCCCGAGGTCTGGCCGGTCTGCGGGCCGGCGATGCCGGTCGCGACGGGCTGGTAGCGCGAGCTCAGCGCGGGCTCGGCGTAGATCTGCGCGAACAGGTTGCCGACGTAGAGGCCCAGCGTGTTGCGCGTGCCGGGCTTGCTGTACTCGAACACGAGGTCGGTGTTGAAGCGCGCCCGCGAGAGCACGCCGCCGGCGCTGCTCGTCTCGGCCGTGCCGCGCGTCGCGACGATGTTCGGGCTGAAGACCGAGCCCGGGTTCGTCGGGCTGACGTACTGCGTGACCTGCGAGGCGGTGCCGGCGTTGGCGATCACGCCGCCGCCGGTGACCGACGCGTTGGTGTTGGGGATCAGCACGGCTTGGTTGTTCACGAACGCGGCGGTCAGCAGGCCGGCGCCGATCGGGAAGCCCTTGTCGTAGGAGACGATCGGGTTGACCCGCAGGCCGCTCTTGGTCTTGTAGCCGACGCCCAGGCGTGCGTTGAGCGGCGAGAGGTAACCGGCCTTGTAGAGGTTGCCCAGGGCCAGCGACGCGACCGGGATCGAGGGGTAGAAGTCCTCGGTTTGGCCCAGGTAGCCCGGCGGCGTGTTCTGCAGCCGGTTGACGTAGGTCATCGCGAGGAAGCCGGACAGGCCGACCGGCGCGTCCTTGGTGAGCTGGAACTCCACGCCGGTGGTCTTGTCGATCCCGGCGTTGCTCAGCGTCGAGGGCCCCAGGATCGCGGCGCCCGAGACCGGGTCCTGCCCGATGATCGGGTTGGTGTAGACGTTGACGTTGTAGCCGCGCTTGAAGAACGGCGAGATCTTCAGCCCGACGTTGCCGCCGAACTGGTGCGAGTACGAGAGGTCGTAGTTGTTGAAGGTCGCCGGCTTGACGTCGAACGCTTCGAGGCCGAAGAAGGCTTCCTGCTCGTCGTGGATCTGCTGCGAGTAGTCGCGGCACTGGCTGGTGTACTTGGGCGCGACGCAGTTCATCGCGGGCAGCCCGGTGCGCGAGTCGCGCGAGGGGATGCCGGCGAACTGGCTGGGGTAGAGCAGCGGAGTGTTCAGGCTGCCGGCCGGGGTGAACTGGACCGAGCGGCCGTACGAGGCGCGCACCGCGTCGTTGCGCCCGAACTGGTAGGCGAAGGCGAAGCGCGGCTCGGTCACGCGCGGGTGCTTGCCCTCGTGCGAGATCGTGCCCGGGTCGTTGACGATCTGGTAGTCCGAGCCGTCGAAGCGCACGCCGAAGTCCAGCCGCAGCTTGGGATTCACGTTGAACACGTCGCGCACGCCGTAGCCGAACAGGTGCTGGTAGCCCGACGACTCGTTGTAGAGGTTGGGCACGCGCGGGACGCCGCCGGGGAAGAACTGCGCCGAGGTAGCCGCAGGCGCTGCCGCCGGCCACGATGGGCTTGAGCTTCGTGCCCGACGGCATCGGTGGTCGGGCAGGCCTCGCCGTTCGCCGCGGTCGGCACCAGGAAGTCGACCAGCTCGTAGCCGCCAGCATTGCCCAGGGCCGGGTTGAGCGCGCGGTAGCCGGTCGTGTTCGTCACGTAGTCGAACACCGGCTGCGCGCCCTGGTAGCTGTAGCTCACCGTGACCTGGTGCTTGTCGCCGAGCTGCTTGATGAACTCGCCCGCTAGCCCCGTGCGCACGCCGCCCTGCGCCTCGTTCACGCGCGACGACGTGGTCTGCGTGTCGTACGGGCGGTTGAAGACGGAGTTGCCGATCACCCGGTACAGGCGGTTGGTCCAGTACGTGCCGGCGTCGATCTGCTGCGAGAACTCGAACTTGAGCACGTCGACGGGCTGGTGGTTGAAGCCCTGGTAGTCGAGCTTCTGATTGACCGCGCTCTGGCCCGGCAGCAGTCCGATGACCGCCGAGTAGTCGGCGAAGCGCTGGGCCAGCGTCAGGCCGGGGAAGTAGCTCGCGGTGTCGAGCTGGCCCGCCAGGGTCGCGGTGCCGGCGATGTTGGGATCGCAGGTCTTGTAGCACAGATTCGCGATCCCGCCGTGGTTGAAGATGAAATCGGTGTAGCGCGTCTGGTAGAGGAACTGCAGCGAGCGCGAGTTGTCGTGCCCGAACTTGTACACCGAGTTGTTGATGAAGTCGCGCGTGTAGCTGTAGTCCTGCGAGAGGTACGAGCCCGTCACGTACGACGGGGTGCCGATCGGCCCGAACTGCACGCCCTGGCCGCGGCCGATGAACGAGGTGTAGTTCGAGAAGCGGCCGTTGGGGGTCGCCCAGCCGTACTCGCCCGCGAACTGGTGGCCGAAGGGATACGCCAGCGCCTCGACTTCGAGCGTCCCGAAGGCCGGGTGCGAGCCGCGCTTGACGACGATGTTGACCGCGCCCGCGCCGGCGTTGCCCTGGGTCGCGTCGCCCGCGCCGGGGTTGACCTGGAGCGACTGCGCGCCGTTGAGCCCCAGCGAGTTCTGGAACTGCGACGAGAGCGGATCGGTGTAGTCGATCCCGTCGAACTGGTACGCGATCTCCGTGCGGGTCGAGCCGCGGATCGACGACGAGCCGTAGGAGGTCGTGACGATCGAGGGCAGCGAGGACTGGAGCTGCGTCTGGCTGATGTTGAACGACCGTCCGAGCGCCGCTTGCTGCTGCGCGCCGGTGATCTGGTAGGAGTCGGTGGTCTGTTTGGGCTGGTACGCCGCGGCGGTCGACCGGGACGACGTCCGCCCGATCGTGCGCAAGGCCTTGGTCAGACCGGTGTCGAGGCTGACCTGCCCGTCACCCTGCACGGTGACGCCGGACGACGTGATCGTCTGGTAACCGTTGATCGAGAAGCTGACGGTGTACGTATCCACGGGCAGGCCCGCGAACGAAAAGAAGCCGCGCGCATCGGTCTTCGCGCGCGAAGTCTGGGACGGCGAGGCGGCGACGACATCGACGCCGGCCAGCGGGACCTTGGTCGCCAGGTCGGTGACGGTACCGTTGATGGTACCCGTCACGCCGCCGACGGCGAGGGCCGGAACGCGGAAGCCGGTGACGGTCGTCGCGACCAGAGCGATCGCGAGCGCGACCCTCATAGCGACGGCTCGACCCCTCTGGAGCAGGCGCATTCGGTCTAACCTTTCGTAGGAGCTTACCAAGCAACACGCGCGCCGGCCCTGAAAGGGGGAGCGCGGACACCCGGGCCGGCGTCGTCGAATCAGCCGCCAGCCAGCTTGCGAGGTTAGCCGTTGATTAAAGCCGGCTCAGACTCCTACCAAAAAGTCTTTACGATTCTAAGCTTTTCCTAAGAATTAGGACTATCGCCCGAACTCGAGGGACGTTTGGCCTACAGGGTCGCCCAGACGTCGAGCTTGGTCTTGACCTTGGCGATGACCGCGTCGGTGAACTCGGTGGTCGAGGCGTGGCCGCCCAGGTCGCTGGTCGCGGTCCCCTCCCGGACCGTCTCGAGCACGGCCTCGTAGATCGCCCGCGAGGCGCTGGTGGCCCGCCGGTCGTCGATGAAGGGGAACAGGGCGGCGATGGCCAGGATCATCGCCATCGGATTGGCGACGTTCTTGCCGAACAGGCGGGGGGCCGTGCCGTGGGGGGCCTCGGTCATGACCACGTCGGGCTTGTTGTCGGGGCCGAAGGACATCAGGGTCGACTCCGCCCCGGCGATCGAGCCGAAGAGCTGCATCACCAGGTCCGAGAGGCAGTCCCCGTCCCGGTTGAGCGAGGGGATCACCAGCGCGTCGCCGGCCGACGAGATCAGCAGCGCGTAGGTGGCGTCGATGAGCTGCGGCTCGTAGGGCACGTCGGGATAGCGCGCCGCGGCCGCATCCATCTCTTCCTTGAGCATTCCCTCGTAGATCGGGCTGACGGTGTACTTGGGCCCGCCGAAGACCTTGGCCCCGGTGCGCCGGGCGTGGCTGAAGGCGTACTCCGAGACGACCCGGCAGACGGAGCGCTCGATCCGCTCGGTGCGGTAGGCCACCTCGTCGTCGCCGACCGTCTCGCGCCACTCCTTGGCCCCGTAGGCGTCGCCCACGGCCATCCGGACGACCGAGATCGGGGCGTGGATGCCGGCCACCGGCCGCACCCCGGGGATGCGCCGGCCGGTGCGCACGATGACCTTGCCGCCGATCGCGTTGCGCAGGATGGCGTTGGGCGAGCCGACATCGCCCTTGGTCTCGGGCGTGATCGTGGCCGCCTTGAGGCCCAGCTTGTGGCGCTTCATCGCCTCGGCCGCCTCGTGAACGACCGCGTTCCCGGTCGCGCGCCGCTTTTCGAGCGAGAGGTCGTAGTGCTCGAGCTCGACGTCGAACCCGACCACGTCGGGAGACAGCACGCGCAGCGCTTCGACGAGCAGTTCTTGGCCGGTCTGATCGCCCTCGAGGACGACGATGGTAGGCTTGGGCACGACCCGTCCGGTTCGCCAGGAATGTCTTCAATACCACTTTACATGGCGCGCCCAAGGGGCGCGCTCGGACTCGCTTGCCGAGTCCAGAGGTGAAGCCCCGGGCGCGCCGGGAACTTCGTTCGCAATGGCTCGCGTCCGCCGCAAGACCAGTGCCGCGACGCGCTGGAATCTCGAGATCGCCGGAATCGTCGCGCTCGGGTTCGCGCTCTTGCTCGGTATCGCGCTGGTCGCCCCCGCGACCCGGACCGGCATGGTCGGCTCGGGCACCGCGTTCGTGCTGCACGCGCTGTTCGGCGACGCGGCGGGGCTGTTCGTGCTGCTCGTCGCGCTGGTCGCCGCGATCGTCTTCCTCGAGATCAACGTCCCGCGGATGATCGCCTCGCTGGGCGGCGCCGCGTGCGCGTACTTCGTCCTGGCCGACTTGGGCCTCGCGTCGGCGGGGCGCGACGGCGGGTGGCTGGGCGGAACGCTGCACGCGGGCTTGCGCGCGCTGTTGGGCGACGCCGGCGCCTGGGTCGTGCTGATCGTCGCGGCGCTGGCGATCACGGTCGCGATCACCGGCGTCTCGCTCAAGAAGATCATCGGCTGGACGATCGCCCGCGCGGCCGCGCTGCGCCCGCCCGCAAAGCCCGCTCCCAAAGGAAAGACCAAGGCGCTCGCGGCCAAGCCCGCCGGCCCGGCCTCGCTGCGCGAAGCGTTCCACCTGCCCGCGCTGCTGCCGCGCGCCGCCGCTCCGGCGGCCGCGAGCGCGGCGGTTGCCGCGCCGCCCGCGGCGGTTGCCGCGCCGCCCGCTCCGGCGGTGCCGGTGCCGACGCACACCGTCGTCGAGCCGAGCGTGCCGGTTCGTTTCTACGACGAGGAAGTCGACGACGACGAGTACGTGCTGGTCGACGACGAGGAACTCGACGACGACGAGTACGACGCCGACGAGTACGAGCTGGTCGACGCGGATGAAGACGGCACGGCCTTAGCCGAAGACGCCTCCGAGGCAGAAGCGGACGACGCGGACCTCGACGACGAGATCGGCGACGGCGCGGAACTCGGCCCCGACGAGCTCGACGACGACGATGAAACCGATCCCTCGACCGCCTTGGTCGCGACCGGCGCGGCGTACGGCGCGGCGGACGTGGTCAGCGGCGAGTACGAGCGGGCGGCGCCCAAGCCGCAGTGGCGCCTGCCCGACATCTACCAGATCTTCGATGCGCCCCAAGCGCAGAAGCTCGACGACGCCAACCGCGCCCACACGCTGGAGGACACGCTGGCCTCGTTCGGCGTGGGCGCGAAGGTGACGCACATCGAGCGCGGCCCGTCGATCACGCGCTACGAGCTCAAGCCCGAGCGCGGGGTGAAGATCTCGCGCATCAGCTCGCTGGCGGACGACCTCGCCCTCGCGCTGGCCGCGACCAGCGTGCGCATCGAGGCCCCGATTCCCGGCAAGTCCGCGGTCGGCATCGAGGTGCCCAACACCACCGTGTCGGTCGTCGCGATCCGCGAGATCCTGCAGAACATCCCCAAGACGCTCGCGCTGCCGATGGCGCTGGGCAAGGACATCACCGGCCGGCCGGTGTTCGGCGACCTGGCCAAGATGCCGCATTTGCTCGTCGCGGGCGCGACCGGCGCGGGCAAGTCGGTCTGCCTCAACTGCGTGATCGCCTCGCTGCTCGTGACCTCGACGCCCGAGGAGGTCGAGCTGCTGATGATCGACCCCAAGCGGGTCGAGCTGACCGTCTACAACGGCATCCCGCACCTCAAGAACGAGGTCATCACCGATCCTAGCCTGGCGGCCGGGGCGCTGGCGATGATCACGCGCGAGATGGACCAGCGCTACGAGCGCTTCGCGAAGGCGAGCGTGCGCAAGATCGAAGAGTACAACGCCAAGTTCCCCGACGAGAAGCTGCCCTACATCGTGGTCGTGATCGACGAGCTGGCCGACCTGATGCTGGTCGCTCCGGCCAAGGTCGAGATGCTCATCATGCGCCTGGCGCAGCTCGCCCGCGCGACCGGCATCCACCTGATCGTCGCGACCCAGCGGCCGTCGGTCGACGTCATCACCGGCCTGATCAAAGCGAACATCCCCTCGCGCATCGCGTTCGCGGTCAGCTCGCAGGTCGACTCGCGCACGATCCTCGACATGGGCGGCGCGGAACGCCTGCTCGGCCGCGGCGACATGCTCTACTTGCCGATCGACGCCCCCAAACCGGTCCGCGCCCAGGGCGCGCTGGTGACCAACATCGAGGTCGAGAAACTCGTCGAGCACTGGAAGCGCCAGGGCCGCGGCGAGGAGCGCAAGGCGATGGAGATCACGCCGATCCGCGAGGACGACGAGCGCGGCGGCGGCGAGCGCAAAGTCGACGACCTGTGGTACGACGCGGCCAAGTTCTTGCTCGACGCGAAGGTGATGAAGGGCGAGGCCGGGGTCGGCTCGACCGCCGCGCTGCAAGCGCGGTTCTCGATCGGCCACCCGCGCGCGGTGCGCCTGATGAAGCAGCTCGAAGAGTTCGGTATCGTCGGCCCCAACGAGGGTACGAAGCCCCGCAACGTGATCATCGAATCTCCCGCCGACCTCGAACGCCTCGCCGACCGCTTCGGCAAACCCGCGCAAACGGATCTGTTCGCCGGGTGATCATGCTGCCCGCCACGCCATCGAGATTATCCGGATGAACCTCAGTTGAACGGCGAGGTTGAACCGGCTAGCACTGAGCCTCGGTGGCATCTTCCTGACATCACTCAAATTTTCGAGATGCCCGGCGCACGACGATCCGAGGATAAGAACCGTGCGCAGGTCCTTGAGGATACCCTTGCGTCGTTTGGCGTAGGCGCGACAGTGATTCAGGTGGACCATGGTCCAGCCGTCACCCGCTACGAGCTCAAGCCCGATCGAGGCGTTAGGATCAGCCGTATACTGGCGCGGAGTGACGACATTGCGCTCGCGCTCGGAGTGAGCGATATTCGTATGGAAGCGCCGATACCGGGTAAGGCAGCGATCGGGATCGAGGTTCCAAATGACATGGTTTCAATCGTTTCTATGCGCGAAGTCCTCGACGCTATGCCGGCTGATGTACCGCCGCTGTGCATTGCGCTGGGGGAAGATATAGCTGGTCGGCCCGTAGCCTGTGACCTGACTGCATTGCCTCATCTACTCGTCGGCGGCGCACCCGGCACCGGGAAATCGACCTGTCTGAATAGCATTATCGCTTCGCTACTCGCCTTCGCAACGCCGGACCAAGTCGAGCTTGTCCTGATCGATACAAGGCAGGTTGAATTTGCTTGGTACAACGGGATACCGCACCTCAAGACTGATGTCATAACTGATCCGCCGCTGGCAGCCGGAGCGCTGCTGACGATCGCACAGGAGCTGGATCAGCGTTATAGCCGCTTTGCCAGATCGGCCGTGCGGAAAATCGACGAGTACAATGCCACCTTCCCAAGTGAGAAGCTGCCACACATCATTGTCGTCATTGATGAGCTCGCGGAATTGCTAGTCGTCGGGCCACCTCACATCGCAGTGTTGGTTGAGCGGCTCACCGCACATGGCCGGCCAGCCGGTATCCACCTTGTCGTTACTACCCCCTTACCAGCGACGGATGCCGTTGGTGGCTTGCTCAAAGCAAATATTCCGTCCCGGATAGCATGTGCGGTCGCATCGCGCGGCGATTCCCGAACTATCCTCGGCGAGAATGGGGCCGAGCAGCTACGAGGTCGAGGCGACATGCTGTTTCGGCCGGTCGGAACATCCCACGTGATCCGCTTGCAAGGTGCCCTCGTGACAAACAGTGAGGTCGAGCGGCTGGTCGAGCACTGGAAGCGCCAGGCGAGCACCGAGGAGCGCAAGGCGATGGAGATCACCCCAATTCGCGAGGATGACGAGCGCGGTGGCGGCGCTGAGCGCAAAGTCGACGACGTGTGGTACGACGCAGCAAAATTCTTAGTCACCGCCAAGGTGATGAAGGGTGAAGCCGGCATCGGCTCGACCGCCGCGCTGCAAGCACGCTTCTCGATCGGGCACCCGCGCGCGGTACGCCTGATGAAGCAGCTCGAAGACTTCGGGATCGTCGGGCCCAACGAGGGTACAAAGCCCCGCAACGTGATCATCGAATCGCTCGCCGACCTCGAACGCCTCGCCGACCGCTACGGCAGGCCTGCGCCAACGGATCTCTTTGTAGGATGACCGCCACAGCGCCGCCCCCTGACCAGCGTTCCGCGATCGTCCGCTATCTCGGCATCGCGCTGGTCGCGGCGATCCTCTACGCCGGCCTCGGGCTGGCGGTCTCGCACGTGCCGCCGTTCGGGATCGATCTGGCCGCGCGGCCGCTCGCTGGGCACGCGCAGAAGCTGGCGTACATCTTCACCGAGTCGTGCTACTGGTACGTGCTGCTGGTCTACGGGATCGGCTGGATCGTGCTCGCGGTCTTCGTGCCGCGCTGGCGGGCGCGCGTGATCTACGCCATCCCGACCATGCTGGTGACCTGGCAGCTCAGCGACTTCCTCAAGAACGTGTTCAAGCGGCCGCGGCCGGACTACTGGGTGCTGATCCACGAGCCGACCTACTCGTACTCCAGCGGGCACGCCATGTTCGCGCTGGTGGTGTACGGGCTCTGGGCGTGGTTCGTCTGGAACAGCGACTTGCCGCGGCCCGTGCGGCTGGTGCTCGCGCCGCTGCTCGCGCTGTGGGCCTGCGGAATCGTCTGGTCGCGCCTGGCGCTGGGCGCGCATTACGTCACCGACCTGATCGGCGGGCTTCTGCTCGGCACCACGATGCTCGCGCTGGCGGCGGCGATCTGGGCGGCGATCCGCAGCCGTAGACCGTCCGTCGCGCGCCGCGCGTAACCTGGCGGCAGGCGTTCAAGCTGCCGCCGGGCAAGCCGCGGGCATGAAGCGTTTCGAGTCGCTCGCCGTGCCGGCGCTGGTGCTGGCCGTGCTGTGTTCCGCGCCCGCACACGCCGCCGATGCCCCCAAGGACGCGCTCTGCCCGCGCGCGGTACCGAAGATTTCCGCCTTCAACGACGCCGCCGCCGCGGGCGACGGCGCGAAGATCGCCGCCGCGGCGCAAGCGGCTGCCGACGCCTACCAGCTGTGCGCGGTCGACGCTCAGGTCGCGACGTCGATCGAGCCCGCGGTGAACTACGACAAGACCAGGCGCGCCCAGTTCCTGGTCGTGGTCGGGCGGGCCGACGCGGCCGTCGGCAAGCCGGCTGAAGCGTTGGCCGCCTTGCACACCGCGCGCACGGTGGCCGACGAGGTCTATACCTGGCTGCCGTCTTCGACGAGCTATACGACCTCGAACCGGACCTCGGGCACGTCGTCCGACCGGAACGGCGACCGGGTGGGCTCGCGGTACCGCGACTCGGCCCACCAGATCCAGGCCGCGGCCGACGCGGAATTAGCGAAGCTCGAGCCGGCCGGCGCAGCCCCGGCTCCGAGCGCCTCGCCGCAGGCTCACTAGGCCGGCCCGCGCGGGGGCCCTCGTTCCTTTCCGGGTACCATGAGCGCATGGACACGTCCGCCGTCGCGCGGCTCGACCACGAGCGGCACGACCGCACCGGCGTTCCCGAGACGGTCTTCGCCGCCGGGAAGACGCTGGAGCAGAATATCGCGCTCGTGCGCGGCCTGTACGACCGGGCCGGGTTCGCGCTGGCAACCCGCGTCCCGCCCGCTCAGCGCGCCGCGCTGAGCGAAGCCCTGCCCGAGGCGGTGTTCGAACCGCTTTCGGGCTCGCTGCGGCTGGGTGCGCTGCCGCGGACGGGCCAGCGCGTGGCGGTGGTCTGCGCCGGCACGTCCGATCTGCCGGTCTCCGAGGAGGCCGCCTTCGCCCTGGACGCGTTCGGCTACGACACGCTGCGCGCCACCGACATCGGGGTCGCGGGCATCCACCGGCTGTTCGACTCGCTGGACGCGATTCGGGAATGCCGGGTGGTGATCGTCGTGGCCGGCATGGAGGGTGCGCTGCCCAGCGTGGTGGCCGGGCTGGTCCGCGCGCCGGTGATCGCGGTTCCGACCAGCGTCGGCTACGGCGCGGCGTTCGAGGGCCTCGCCGCGCTGCTCGGCATGCTCAACGCCTGCGCCCCGGGGATCGGGGTGGTCAACATCGACAACGGCTTTGGCGCCGCCGCGCTGGCGCACAAGATGATCTCGGCGTGAAGGCCGCCGGCGAAGGCACGATCTGCTACGTCGACATGGTCGGCGGCGCCGCCGGCGACATGCTGGTCGCGGCGTTCCTCGACGCGGGCGTCGACCGCAACGCGCTCGAGCGCGCGCTACGCACCGTCGTGGCCGACGGCTGGACGCTGGCTCCCCGGCGCGTCGTGAAGCGCGGCATCGCGGCGACCTACGCCGGCCTGATCGTCCCCGGCGAGGACGGCGACGACCAGCACCACCACTACCCGAAAACCGCGCCGCACCGCCACGGTGACGAAGGTAGCGCGGACCACCACCATACTGACGGAACGCGACACCTCGCGGACGTGCTGGCGATCGTCGAGCGGAGCGGGCTCACGGCGCGCCAGCGCGAGCGGGCGAGCGCGATCTACCGCCGGCTGGCCGAGGCCGAGGCGCGCGTGCACGGCACGACCGCCGACGCGATCCACTTCCACGAGATCGGCCAGCTCGACGCTATCCTCGATGTCGCGGCGAGCTGCGTCGCGCTGGACCTGCTCGGCATCGAGGAGTTGCGCTGCTCGCCGTTCCCGATCGGCAACGGCTCGATCCGCATGCAGCACGGGCTCTATCCCAACCCGCCGCCGGCCACTGCCGAACTGATGCGCGGCTGGCCGACCCGTTCGGTCGACGTCGACGGTGAGCTGGTCACCACCACCGCGGCGGCGATCCTGACCACCCTCGCGACGCCCGGCCCGCGCCCCGACCTCGTCATCGAGCGGATCGGCTACGGCGCCGGGCGGAGCGACTTCAGCGTCCCCAACGTGACGCGCGTCATGATCGGCACCGCCGCGCGAAGCGCGCGCGCGCATGCGAGCGGCCTGCCGGAGGCGGACCGCGCACCGGCGGCAAGCGACACGGCGGACGCGGGCGGCGCTCCGGAGGGCGACGACGTGGTCGTGATCGAGGCCAATATCGACGATATGTCGCCCCAGCACTACGAGCTGGCGCTGGAGCGGCTGTTCGCGGCGGGCGCGCGCGACGTGTGGCTGACCCCGGTTCAGATGAAGAAAGGCCGCCCCGCGATCACCGTCTCCGCGCTGGCGGCGCCGGCCGACGAGCGCGCGGTGGCGAACACCATGCTGGCTGAGACGAGCACCATCGGCGTGCGCGTCCGCAGCGAGCGGCGCTACGTGCTGCCGCGCACGATCGCGCTGGTCGACACGCCCTACGGTCCGGTCCGGGTCAAGCGCGCCGAGCTGGGCGGCCGGACCCGCGTGCAACCCGAGTACGACGACCTGGTTCGCATCGCGCGCGAGCGCAATCTGCCCTTGAGTGAAGTGACCCGCGTCGTCCAGACCTGCGCCGAGGAGACCGTTCCCACGTGATCGACACCACCCGCACCCCCGCCGAGACCGCCACCGCACCGGCCGACGCGATCCAGGACGACCTGGCCGGCAAGGAAGCGCGGCTGCGCGCGATCTTTCGCGAGCTGGGGAGCTGCATCGTGGCCTTCTCGGGCGGCGTCGACTCGGCGCTGGTGCTGCACGTCGCCGCGCAGGAGCTGGGCGAGCGCGCGGTCGGCATCACCGCGCGCAGCGAGTCGCTGGCCGAGCGCGAGTACGCCGGCGCGGTGCAGTTCGCGGCCGCCGCGAACGCGGCGCACGAGGTGATCGAGACGCGCGAGCTGCACGATCCCTCGTACGCGGCCAACCCGGTCAACCGCTGCTATTTCTGCAAGAGCGAGCTGTACGGCAAGCTGAGCGAGATCGCGCGCGAGCGCGGCATCCCGCACATCGTCGACGGCTACAATCGCGACGACGAGGGCGACTGGCGCCCCGGCCGCCAGGCCGCGCGCGAGCACGACGTGCGCAGCCCGCTCTACGAAGCCGGCCTGCGCAAAGCCGACGTGCGCGCCCTCGCGCACCAGCTTGGCCTGGACGTATGGGACAAGCCCGCGCTGGCGTGCCTGTCGTCGCGCTTCCCGTACGGCACCGCGATCACGCTGGAACTGCTGCGCCAGGTGGACCGCGCCGAGCAGGCCGTGCATGACGCCGGCTTCCGCGCCTGCCGCGTGCGCCACCACGGCGACATCGCCCGCATCGAAGTCCCGCCGCAAGACGTCGCCGCAGTAGCCGACCCGGAGCGCCGCGCGAAGATCGTCGAAGGCGTGCGGGCGGCGGGGTATCGTTACGTGACGCTGGATCTCGGCGGGTATGTCAGCGGGGGGTTTAACCTCTAGCGACTCAGGCGGCGACTGGCGGCTTCTTGGGGCGGCCGCCTTTGCGGCCGTTCTCGCGTGACGTAGCGGCCTTCTTGGCCGTAGTGCGGCCGCGCGTGCGGCGACCCATCGCTTTTGCAAAGAGCGGTCCAAGCTCGTCCGCCAAGAGCCCGGGCACCGAGATATCGATGTCGAGCCGGCGAAACGTGATGCCGTCGCCGCCGGGCTGAATCTCGACCTTGCCGAGTTCAACGACGTCGGCATCTGCGATCTCGCGAATGCGCTCGCGCGGAAAGCGAACCGCGATACCGTTGCGGAGCGTCAGATCAAGCGATTCGCGCACCCTATCGAAACGCACCCGCACGACGTCGAACGGTCCGTCAACCTTCCGGCGCGTAGCACCCCGTTCGTACATTGCCTTCGTGAGCGGGGGCACGACGATTCGAGCCGGCGCCTTAGCCATTGAACTTCTCCCAAAGGCCGATGAAGTACCCGAAATGCTCCCCGACGAGTTCTCGCGCCTTTTGAACGTCCCGCATCGGCATGCGCACGATGTCGTAGGGTGTCAGCGACCGGTCCAGGACGATCTTGCACTTTGCCCGCGCCTTGATCACGTGCACATGCGGCTTATGGCCGCGCTCGTCCCTCGTGTTCACGACAATGCGAAACCCGGCGAACTCCTTGCCCGGCACATATCGAAGACTAACCTACACGGCGTAGGTTAGTCAAGGGCAAATGGGTCGTAGCGCTATTTGAACGGACTCCCCACGTCGACGTGGCGCGTCATCTGGATCGCCAGCTCCAGGTGCGCCTGGATCGTCGGCAGCCACTTCTTCGCCATCGCCTGGAGCTCAGGGTTGGTGCCGTCCTCGGCTTCGGTCTGGAACGCGGTCATGGTGGCGAGGTGATCGCCGATCTGCTGCATGGCGTAGGCTTGGTCGAAGCCTTCGGGCCCGACCGTCTGCAGATGGCGATAGGCTAGCGCGTCTGGCGGCGCGAGACGTTGCGGGGGAGCGGGCGCACCGAGCGCGCGGCGCAGCAGCGGCTCCATATCGATCATCAGGCGGCCGTGCTCGTCGAGCATTTTCTGCGCGTAGCCCTTCACCTCGTCGACGCCGCTGCGCCGCAGCGCCAGGCGCGCCATGTCCACCTCCGCGTTGTTGCCCTGCATAGCGGCAAGCGCGAACGTTCGGTCGACCGCGGACGAGGGCAGCATCGGCATCCCGGGCGCGGGGTTCGCCGGAACGGGAGCGCGGTTCTGAGTCTTGGGATTCGGGGGCGGCGAAGTTTGTGCGATCGTCGTAGCCGGCGCTAGCGGCGAGGCCTGCGCGAGGAGCGTCGCTAGCGCGAGCGCGGCGATCATGCCGGCAACTCTTGCTGGCTCGGGAAACCGTGCTGCGCGCGGCCGACCGCGGCGTCGTAGATCTTGGTCGACTTGTACTGTTCGAGCCGGCCGTCGCCGGCGATCCCGCGCACGCGGTTCTCCAGCGCAGCCATCTCGGCACGCGACATCGGCGTGAAGGTCTCGGCGATGCGCAGGTTCTGCTTGAAGACGTCGTAGGAGTCGATTCCGCTGACCGTCGTCATGATGCCGGGCACGCTCATCGCGTAGCGCAGCAGCTCCTGCGGCGTGGCGACACCGCGCTTGACGGGCTGCCCGCCGCCGCCCATCGACTTCATCCCGATCGGGGTGATGCCTTGGCGCAGCGCCTCCGGGACGACGCGATCCTGAAAGCTGCGGTAGTTCTTGTCGAACGGGTTGAGCGGCATCTGCACCGTATCGAACGGGTAGCGGTGCGAGAGCATCTTCAAGTGAATGTCCGGGTCCTTGTGGCCGGTGAAGCCGACGTAGCGGACCTTGCCCTGCTGCTTGGCCTGCGTGATCGCCTCGACCGCGCCGTCGGGCATGAAATGCAAGTCGGGATCGTTGTCGTAGACCACTTCGTGGATCTGCCACAGGTCGAGGTGGTCGGTCTGCAGCCGGCGCAGCGAGTCCTCGAGCATCTGCATCGCGGTCGCCCGCCCGCGGCCGTGCGAGCAGACCTTCGTCATCAGGAAGACCTGGTCGCGCTTGCCGCGCAGCGCGCGGCCCATCCGCTCCTCGCTCATCCCGTCGTGGTACTCCCACGCGTTGTCCATGAAGGTGATGCCGTTGTCGATCGCCTCGTGGACGATGCGGTAGGCCTCGCTGTCGTCGCCGACGTCGCCCAGCGACGAGCCGCCGATGCCGATGATCGAGACGGAGTTGCCCTTGAACTGGCGGTGCGGAACCGGCACGTCTATTCGAAGCTCCTGTTGGCGGATCGGCCGCTCATGCGTGGGCGCCGCCGAGCGGCATCTCGTGCATCTGGCGGGTCACGATGTCGTCGTAGCGCAGCGACGTCTTGTACGGCTCCCAGCGGCCGTCGCCGGCCTGCGGCGAGACCGCGGCGACGAGCTGCCCCATGTCGGCCGCGCTCATCGGGCTGAAGTTCTTGGCGATGGCCAGGTTCTGGCGCAGGATCGCGAGCGACTCCATCCCGGTGATCGTGGTCGTCACGCCGGGCACGCTCATCGCATAGCGCAGCGCCTGCTCGGGCGTGATCTTCGCATCCTGGTGGTGGAACGGCGCGCCGTCGCCGTTGAACGGCTTCATGCCCAGCACCGCGATCCCGCGCCGCACCGCCTCGGGCAGCACGATATCCTGAAAACTGCGGAACTGCGCGTCGAAGGCGTTGATCGGGAACTGGATCGAGTCGAAGCCGTAGCCCAGGTCGAGCATCCGCTTGTGGATGCGCGGGTCCTTGTGCCCGGTGAAGCCGACGTAGCGCACTTTGCCCTGCTGCTTGGCGCGGTCGAGCGCCTCGATCACGCCGCCCTTGCGGTACGCCAGGTCGGGGTCGTTGTCGTAGACGACCGCGTGGATCTGCCAGAGGTCGAGGTGGTCCGTCTGCAGCCGGCGCAGGGACTCGTCGAGCTGCTGCATCGCCACCGACGCGTCGCGTCCGTGCGTACAGACTTTGGTCATCAGAAACGTCTTGGCGCGGTAGTTGCCGCTGCGTAGCGCCTGGCCCAGCCACTCCTCGGAGCGGTGGTTGTTGTACTCCCACGCGCAGTCCATGAAGGTGATGCCGTTGTCGACCGCTTCGTGCACGATCGCCGTCGCTTCCGCTTGCGACGCGGCAGCGCCGATGTGGTGGCCGCCCAGGCCGAGCGCCGAGATCATGTCCGGGTGGCGGCCGAACTTGCGCTTGGGGATCGTGCCGGGCGCGTTCTGCGCCGACGCGAGCTCGGGCGCGACGGCGCCGCCCGCGGCGAGCCCGGCCGATACGCCCGCGAGCCGGGCCAGGAAGTCACGACGCCGTTGACGCGATGCCATTACGCACGACCTGTACCCCGCTCGCTCTCGCAAACCGGTAGCATCGGCTCGCTCGACCGCTCCGCTCGCAGCCGCGAACGATGGCGCCCGCAGCGAGCGCCGCTCCCCCTGCTACGCCCGCGGCTTCTCCGCCTCGGGTTTCTTCTCCAAGAGCGCGGGGCGCTTGGTGTGGAACGACGTCGCGCGCTGGTAGCGCCGCCCGATCGCGGTCAAGCGCGCTTCGCCCCAGGCGCTGCCGAGCAGCTGCAGCGACGTCGGCAAGCCGTGTTCGCCCAACCCGTTGGGCATCGCGAGCGCCGGCAGCCCGGCGATGTTGCCGGGGTTGACCAAGTCGAGCGCGGTCTGCAGCTTCGGGTCGGGATAGGCCTTGTCGAACGGGATGCCGACCGGGTAGGTGACGGTATTCATGTTCGGCGCGACGATCGCATCGTAGCTGCCGAAGGCTTTGCGCAGCGCCTCGATCATGGCCGGGCGGCGGCGCTGCGCGTCGAGATAGTCGACCGCGCGCGTGGCGTACGCGACGTAGCCGCCGGTGCGGTCGTCGACCGACTGGAGCTCGCGCGAGCGCCCGCTCTCGATCAGATCGCGGAACGCCGCCGCACCCTCGGCGTTGACGATCGTGCCGACCGCGTCGCCGTAGGGCAGCTCCGGCAGCGCGACCTCGCCCGCCACGTCGCAGAACGAGCCCAGCACCTTGAGCGAGGCGCGAAAGTTCGCCGCGACCGCGCTCTGGCAGCCGCGCGTGGCGTGCTTGAGCACCGCGATGCGCGGCTTGCGGCCCGGCGCGCGCAGCGGGCGGTCCTCGGCGGTCGGGTCGAGCGGATCGGCACCCGCGACGACACGCAGCACGGTCTCGGTGTCCGCGGCGCTGCGCGCTAGCGGACCGAGCTTGTCGAGCGTCCAGCAGAGCGCCATCGCGCCGTGGCGCGACACGCGACCGTACGTCGGCCGCAAGCCGCTCACCCCGTTGGCGAGCGCGGGGAACAGGATCGAGCCCGACGTCTCCGAGCCGATCGCGAACGGCACCAAGCCCGCCGCGACCGCGATGCCGGAGCCGCTCGACGAACCGCCGGCCCAGTAGTGCCAGTTCCACGGCGAGCGCGGCGGCCCGGTGAACGACGCGTCGGCGTCGTTGTAGCCGAAGCCGCCCGCCAGCTCGATCATCGCCAGCTTCGCGCACAGCACCGCGCCGGCGTCGGACAGCTTGCGCACCGCGGTGGCATCGAAGTCGAAGCGCTGGTTGCGGTACGGCGCCGCGCCCCAGGTGGTCGGCGCGTCGGGCGTCGCGAGCAGGTCCTTGACCCCGTACGGGATGCCGTGCAGCGGCGAGCGCACGCGCCCGGCGCGCAGCTCGCGGTCGGCCCGCTTCGCCTCGCGCAGCGCGCGCTCGTGCAGGATCGTCACCACGCCGTTGTAGACCGGCCCGTACTTCGCGAGCCGCGCGAGCGAGAGCTGCGCCAGCTCGACCGACGACACCGCGCGCCGGTCGAGCAGGTCGCGCAGGGTGGCCAGATCGGCGAAGGCCAGATCGTCGTGCGTCATCAGCGGGCCGCCGCGTCGACGTGGAAGCGGGTGATCGGCTCGTCGCCGTTCTTGAGCACCCGCCCGTGCTTGTTGAGCTTCTGGCCTGCGGCGTAGCTGCCGTCGATGCCGCGCGCGATGGTCTCGATCTCCGCGTCGCTCAGCTTGGGGTCGAAGGCGCGCATGGCTTCGGCCTGCGCCCGCGCCCCGGCCGAGGGCGGCTTGGGCGAAGCGCTCGGGCCGGGCGACGCGGGGCCGCTCGCGGCGGGCGCCGCGGGCGCGGCCGGCGCGGATGGCCCGGGCGAGGGTTTGTCGGGGGCGGTCTGCGCCTCGGCGGTCTTCGCGAGCACGACGGAAACCGCGACCCCCGAAACGGCGCCGAGGAACGAACGACGATCAGCCATATGCCCGATTAGACGCCCCGCGAGCCGCCCGAACCTCCACGCCCGGACCCGGGCGCGGGACGATCGTCCCCCGGCCGCTCGCCCTTTGCTTCTGCCGGTCCCGCCCCGGTGCGGCTATCATGCGGGAACATGCCGACCATGCTGCTCGCGTGACCGCGATCGCCCAACCGGTCCGGCCCGTCCCGGTCGTGCGCGAGCCGGCGGTCACCGTGACGGGCGTGAGCAAGTGGTTTCCGGTCTCCTCGGGGATGATGCCCTGGCTCAAGCACCGCGGACGGGTTCCCCGGCGTGAGGTGCTGCGCGGCATCAGCCTGACGGTCGGCCGGGGCGAGCTGCTGGGCCTGCTCGGCCCTAACGGCGCCGGCAAGACGACCCTGCTCAAGGCGATGGCGACCCTGCTGCTGCCCGACCGCGGCACCATCGTCGTCGACGGCGTCGACGTGCGCGAGCAGCCGCTGGCCGCGAAGCGAAAGATCGGCTTCTGCCTGAGCGAGGAGCGCAGCTTCTACTACCGCCTGACCGCGCGCGCGAACCTGGAGTTCTTCGCCGCCCTGCACGGGCTGCGCGGAGCCCGCATGCGGCGCCGCGTCGAGGAAGTCGCGGCCGAGGTCGATCTCAGCGCGGCGCTCGACCGGCGCTTCGCGACGTTCTCCTCGGGCATGCGCCAGCGGCTGACCGTCGCGCGCGCGCTGCTCGGCGACCCGGCGATCGTGATCCTGGACGAGCCGACGCGCGCCGTCGACCCCGTCCACGCCGAGGAGCTGCGGCACTTCATCCGCGCGCATCTGGTCGAGCGGCTCGGCAAGACGGTGGTCCTGGCGACCAACCTGCTCGAAGAAGCCTGGCAGCTCTGCGACCGGATCGCGGTGGTGAACGACGGCGCGCTCGTCGCGCTGGGCCCGCCCGGCTCGCTCGACCACGGGCTGCGCCGGGTCGACCGCTATGCGATCGCGCTCGACCGCTTCGACGCGCCGCTCCTGGCGCGCATCCGGACGATCCCCGGGGTCGAAGCGGTCGAGACGCAGCCCGTCCCCGACGGCGTGTCGCTGCTGGTCGAGATCGGCGCGGACCGCGGTACGTCGCTGCGCGAGCTGATGGGCGCGCTCGGCGCCAGCGGGGCGGCCGTGCGCGGCTTCACCACGATCGAGCCCCGGCCGATGGACGTCTTTCAGCGGGTGACCCGCGGCGATGCTTGACGCCGGCGTGTCGGCGGCCTACCGGGCCGGTGCGATCTTCAAGCGCGACGCGAAGATCGCGTTCTCGTACGAGGCGCAGCTCGTCGTGCAGTGGATCGCGACGATCTCACAGGTCCTCATCACGTTCTACCTGGCCTGGATGGTGCCGCCCTCGCCGCACTTCGGGTACGGCGGCCACTCGGGCAGCTTCTTCACCTACGCGATCGTGAACCTCGCCTTCGTCAGCTTGCAGTCGACCGCGCTGAGCAGCTTCGGCAAGACGGTGCGCGACGGCCAGCTCCAGGGCACGCTCGAGGCGATCCTGACCACGCCGACGAGCCTGCCGGTGATCGTGTTCGCGGGCGGCCTGTGGTCGTTCGCGTTCACCCTGGCGACGTCGCTGGGGATGCTGGTGCTGGCGGTGCTGCTCGGGCTGGACGTGCGGCACACCAACCTGCTCACGCTCGCGCTGTTCCTGGTGCTGACCATCGCGGCGCTCTCGCCGCTGGGCGTGCTGTCGGCCGCGGCGACGATCGTCTTCAAGCAGTCGGCGCCGTTCGAGTTCGTGCTCACGACGCTGTCGTATCTGTTCGCCGGCGTCTACGTACCGGTCGCGCTCCTGCCGCCGGTGCTGCAGGCGCTGGGCTGGCTCTTGCCGATCACGCACGCGCTCAACGGCTTCCGCGCCGCGGTCGCCGGCTTGCCGCCGTCCGCCGTGGCCGCCGACGCGCTCTGGCTGATCGTCGCGACCGCCGTGCTCGTCCCGCTCGCCTCGGCCGTCTTCGAACGCGCCGTGCGCCACGCCAAATCCGACGGCAGCCTCGGCGGGTACTGACCGCCGAGCGCTGCGCCGGGCTAGACTTCCATCACCACCGGGATCACGATCGGCCGGCGCGCGGCTTTTCTCGAAGACGGCTTTGGAGAGGCCGCTGCGGATGTGCTCCTTGACGTTGCCGATGTCGCGGATGCCCTCGACGCTGCAGCCGGCCAGGATCGCGGTGAGCTTGGCCTTGAGCTCGTCCACCAATTCGCCCGACTCGGGCAAGTAGTACACGCCGCGCGAGATCAGGTCCGGGCCGGCGACGACGCGGGCTTCTTCGGAGTCGACGGTCACCACGACCATCATGATGCCGTCGGCGGAGAGGTGCTTGCGGTCGCGCAGCACGGCCTCGCCGACGTCACCGACGCCGCTGCCGTCGACCATGACGTTGCCGCCGTACGTGCGCCCGACCTTGCCGGCGCTGTTCGCGGTGTACTGCATGACGTCGCCGTTCTCGGCCACGAACACGTTGTCGCCGTGGACGCCGGTCGACTCCGCCAGCCGGCCGTGGGTGACGAGCATCCGGTACTCGCCGTGGATCGGGGTGAAGTACTTGGGCCGCACCAGGTTGAGCATCAGCAAGAGCTCTTCTTGCGAGGCGTGGCCCGAGACGTGCGCGCTGCCCGAGCTGCCGTGGATCACGTGCGCGCCCAGGCGGTAGAGGTTGTTGATCGTCTTGGAGACGGCTTTCTCGTTGCCCGGGATCGGGGTCGCCGAGATCACCACCGTGTCGCCCGCGACCAGCTTGAACTTCTTGTGGTCGCGCACCGAGAGCCGGGTCAGGGCCGACATCGGCTCGCCCTGCGAGCCGGTCGTCATCACGGCGACCTGCTCGGGCGGGAAGTTGTCGACGTCCTCGAGCCGGATCAGCAGGTTCTCGGGGATGTCGAGGTAGTTCAGCTCGCGCGCGTGGTGCACCACGTTCTGGAGCGAGCGGCCCAGGAAGGCGAGCTTGCGGCCGTAGCGCTTGGACTGGTCGACCACCTGCTGGATGCGCGGCACGTTCGAGGCGAACGACGTCACGACGATGCGCCCCTTGGCGCGCGCGAAGATGTTCGAGAACGCTTCGCCGACGATCCGCTCGGAGAGCGTGTGGCCGGGCCGCTCGGCGTTGGTCGAGTCGGACAGCATCACGAGGACGCCCTCGTCGCCGACCCGCGCGATGGCGGCGAAGTCGGCCGGGTCGCCGTCGATCGGGGTCTGGTCGAACTTGAAGTCGCCGGTGTGGAACACCGTTCCGCTGGGCGTGCGCAGCGCGATCGAGCACGCCCCGGCCAGCGAGTGGTTGATGTGGATGAACTCGGCCTCGATCGAGCCGAACGCTACCCGGTCGCCCGGCTCGACCGTGCGCGCGTCGATCTCGCCCGGCTTGTGCTCCTTGAGCTTGGCGCGGATCAGGGCCAGCGAGAGGGGCGAGCCGACGATCGGAATCTTCGGGAACTCGCGCAGCAGGTAGGGGATGCCGCCGATGTGGTCCTCGTGGCCGTGGGTCACCAGCAGCGCGCGGAACTTGCTCTGCCGCTCGCGCAGGTAGGTGAAGTCGTTGATGACGATGTCGACCCCGAACATCTCCTCGTCGGGGAACATCAGCCCGCAGTCGACCACGACGATGTCGTCGTTGGTCTCGATCACGGTCATGTTGCGGCCGATCTCGCCGCAGCCGCCGAGCGGCACGATCCGGAGGTAGGGCTCGTCCGGCGGCGCCGGGACGACGAAGGTATCGGAGTTCAACTGGGGTCCTTGCCGTGATGGCGGCCCGGTGGGAAGGACGAGCGTGAGATACGCTGTCATGACCGGCGCCGTGCTGGTACTCTGTTCGACGCTCGCGACCGCGCCCAGGCCCCCGGTGGTTCCACCGCGGCCCTCGGCCCGCCCGAGCCCGGCGCCCAAAGCGCCTTCGTTCGCCCTCTATTCGACGCACGCGCGCAGACTCGTCCAAGCCTATTTGCGCCTGAAGCTGCTCGAGACCAGGGAGGCCGACCTGGAGCGAGCTCGCAAGGTCATCGAGCGGCGGCTCGGAGCGAACGCCCTGTTCGGCGAAACACCACCTCCGTACGCCCGGTAGCAACCGCCGTCATTTTCGCCCGCTCGTTCTCTAGAGGGAGACTTCACCCGTGTCCGAGGCAACCGTCGAACGCCGCAGCGGCCTGCTCAACGTGGTGGACGTCGTCATCGCGCCCAGCACGGCCTTCGCCCGCCTGCGGCTCGTCCCGACCTGGGGCTGGGCCTTCCTGGTCGCGACCCTGCTGGGGATCGCGGGCTCGCTGCTCACCCAGCCGGCGGTGCTGCACGCCATCGCCACCGGCATGCCGGCTCAGCTGGCCGCCGCGCCGGCGATCGCCCGGCTCCCCGCCGCCCAGCAGACGCAAGTCATCCAGCAGCAGCTCGCGGTGTTCCGCTTCATCGCCCAGTACGGCTGGCTGTTCGCGCCGGTCTGGATCCTAGTGGTCGGGGTGATCCAAGCGCTGGTGATGACCCTCGCCAACGCGATCGCCAAGGGCGACGGCTCGTTCGGCAAGTACTTCGCGCTCAGCGTGACCGTGGCGGTGGTCGGCCTGGGGCTGGGCTCGCTGGTGACCGCGCTGATCGTGATGCTGCGCGGGGCGGCGTCGTTCGACGACATGAAGGCGATCCAGTCGGCCGTGCCCAGCCTGGGGATGCTGGCGCCGGGCGCGCACGGCGCGCTGCGCGGCTTCCTCGAGGCGCTCTCGGTCTTCAACCTGTGGGCTACGGCGCTGCTGGCGCTGGGCATGACGATCGTCGGGCGCATCCCGCGCTCGGCGGCCTGGGTGACGGCCGCCCTGATGCTGCTGCTCACCGCGCTGGCGGGCGCCTACGGCGCGGCGCAGCAAGGCTAGGATGCGCGCCCTCATCGCCGGCGCCGCGCTGGCCGCGGTCGCCGGGTTCGGCCTGCCGGCCGGCGCCTGGGCCGCGCCCGCGCAGCCGCTCGACCTGAGCGGCGCGGTCCGCTACGCCCTCGACCACGACCCGACGGTCCTGGCCCGCCGCGCCACCCTGGCCCAGAACGAGTCGACCTTCGCCCGCAACCACGCCGCCGAGTTCCCCTCGCTCAGCGGCTCGCTGCAGAACCAGCTCGCCAAGAGCAACGGCAACAACGGCGGCTCGTTCCAGCAGTTCGGCCTCTCGCAGGCCCAGGTGTTCTCGCAGAACACGGCCCAGGTCGCGACCGTCTACAACCTCTACAACGGCTCGCTCAACCAGATCCAGGCCCAGCAGGCCAAGCGCCAGATCGAGTCGGCCCGCTTCGACGAGCGGCGCGCCGAGCAGCAGCTCGCCAGCGACGTCGCCGCGGCCTGGTACGGCGCGGTGCAGCGGCGCGACGCGCTCCGGCTGGCCGAGGGCGACCGAGCCTACCAGCTCCAGCTGCTCGCCGCCGCCCGGGCCCAGGAGCGGGTCGGCCGGGTGGCCGGGGTGGACGTGCTGCGCGCGCAGGTCAACGAGCTGCGCAGCGAGTCCAACCTGACCTCGGCCCGGGCCGACGAGGTGAACGCGCGCGAGTCGCTGGCCCAGCGGATCGGCGCCCTGCCGGACACCCCGTTCGCGCTTCCGCCCGAGCTGCCCGAGCCCGCCCTGCCGACCACCCCGGTCGAGAGCCTGGTCGACGCCGCCCTGGGCGCCCGAGCCGACGTCGCCAGCGCTCGCGCCCAAGTCGGGGTGGCCCGGCTGGCCGACGCCGCGATCGAGACCGACCGCCGCCCGCAGCTCCAGCTCAGCGGCTCGTTCGGCAACATCGAGACGCCGACCACGGCCACCAGCGCCACGCAGGTGATCCCCGGTTTCGGCGTCGTTCCCGGGACGTCGGTCACCCGGCCCGGCTTCTGGCAGCTCGGCGCCTCGGAGACCTTCACCCTGCCCTTCATCGAGTACGGCACGCGGCGGGCGGCGCACCGCGCCGCTCGGGCGCAGGTCGACGCGTCGCTGGCGACCCTGGCCTCGACCGAGTCGGGCGTCGCGACCGACGTGCGCCAGGCGCTGCGCGGCGCGCAGACCGCCTCGGCCAACCTCGCCACCGCGCGCGAGGCGCAGCGGCTGGGCGCGGAGTCGGCCCGCATCGCGCAGCTGCAGTACCGCAACGGCTTGATCTCGCTCACCGACGCCACCAGCGCGCAGCAGAGCGCGCTCCAGGCCGCGACCGATCTCGTCGCGGCGCGCGTCACCTACCTCAACGCGCTGGTCCGCCTGCGCGTCGCCGTCGGCGTCGCCGACCCGCTCGCCGTCGTTCAACCGGGGGCCCCGTGAACAGCACCCACTTCACCGTCGCCGAAAGCGGCCCGCCGACCGCAGTGCGCAGCAACCGCCGCCGCAACGTCATCATCCTGATCGCCGGGCTGGTCGCGATCGTCGCGATCGGCGCCTTCGCGGCGCGCCCGCGCACCAACGCCATCAGCGCCCGCGTCGTGACGGTCGCGCACACGCGCTACCAGACGAAGCTGCCCGAGACGGGCGTCGTCCAGCGCCCGCAGACGAACGTGCTGACGGCGCTGGTGGCCGGCAACCTGGAGCGGATCTGGGTCAAGCCCGGCGACCACGTCCACGGCGGGCAAGTGCTGGCCACGATCTCCAACCCGCAGCTCGTCAACGCCGAGCAGAGCGCGCACGAAGCCTACCTCGCCGCCGCCGGCCGCGCGCGCACCGCCGCGCAGACCAACGGCACGCTGCCGGCCCAGAACCGCTCCGCGGTGATCCAGGCCTCGGCCGCGCTGCAAGCCGCGCGCTCGACCCTCAACCAGGCCATCACCGACCAGCGCGCCGGCGCGCAGTCGGGGCTGGGCTACGGCGGCACGTCGGCCGCCCAGCAGCGCGCGGCGGCCGACGCCGACGTCGCCAGCCGCCAGACCGACCTGCGCGAAGCGCAGCGCATCGCCGACGCCAACCGCGACCTGTACGGCCAGAAGGCGGTCTCGCGCGACGCGCTCGACCAGTCCGTCGCCAAGCTCGACCAGGCCCGGGTGGCCTACCAGCAGTCGGTCCGCAACCGCAGCGAGACCTACGCCCAGATCGCGCGCCAGACGCCGGTCCTCTCGGACCGCGTGCGCGCCGACCGCGACGCGGTCGCGCAGGCCGAGGCCGCGCTGACCGCCGCGCGCGCCAACGCCGCGCAGGACAAGAGCGGCGACGTGCAAGCCGCGCAGGCCGACGCCGCGCAGCGCCTGTCGGACTGGCAGTACGCGGCGGCGCAGGTCGGGCGCCTGCGCATCACCGCCCCGTTCGCGGGCGTGGTGCAGAGCGTCGCCAGCGAGACGCAGGACACGCTGCGCACGCTGCAGCCCGGCGACACGATCACGCTGGGCCAGCCGGTCGTGACGATCGCCGCCGAGGGCGGCTTCATCGTGCGCGCCCGGGTCGACGAGCAGGACATCGCGAGCGTCCGCCCCGGCCAGCGCGCGATCGTGTCGGGCGAGGACCTCGGCACGACGACGCTGCCCGGCCACGTCGCGACGATCGGCGCGGTGGCCCAGAAGAGCGACGACCCGTCCAACACCGCGCGGCAGGTCGCGACCACGATCGCGCTCGACAAGACGGTGCCCTACCTGCGCGACGGCATGAGCGTCGACATCGACATCGTCACCCAGGACCGCCCGCAGGTCATCGCGCTGCCGACCGACGCGATCCGCAAGGACCCGGCCGGCAAGCCGTACGTGCTCGTCTTGCGCAACGGCAAGGCGGTCAAGCGCGCCGTCGTGACCGGCAGCGCGAACGACGCCCAGACGATCGTCACGTCCGGGCTGCAGCTGGGCGAAAAGGTCGTCGTCGACCGCAACCTCGGCATCGTCGACGGCACGAGCGTCACCCCGACCAGTCTCCCCAGCGCCGCCCCGGCGAAGAAATAGCGTTGCCCAGCCGGCGCGGCGGCGGTCCGTCATGCTGAACCGCCTCAACGATTATTTGGGCGAAGCGTTCTCCGCGATCTGGCGCAACCGGACGCGCTCGCTGCTGACGATGCTCGGGATGATCATCGGCACCTCGTCGATCATCGCGGTGCTGGGGATCAGCCGCGCGGCGTCGGGCGGGCATCACCGGAACGCTGAACTCGTTCGGCGACCAGGGCATCTCGATCTCGGTCGACCCCAACCAGGACGACCCGCAGGCCGCGGCTTTGCAGTACCGCGACGTGCGCACGCTGCAAGAGGACGTCGGCTCGCGCCTGGACCACATCGAGCCGTCGTACCAGCGCAATCTTACGATGCGGGCCAACGGCGTCACGACCACGACCTTCGCGGTGTCGGGCAGCGAGGTCCACAAGGACAGCCTGGTGATGCGCGAGGGGCGCCGGATCGACCGCGAGGACGTCGCGAGCGGCGCGCACGTCTGCCTGCTCAGCTCGCAGCTCGCCGACCGATTCTTCAAGGGCGCGCCGGCGGTGGGGCAGGCGGTCCAGGTCGGGCGGCACGCGCTGCTCGGTGATCGGCGTCTACGCCGAGCTCAAGGGCGGCTTCTTCAACTCGATCGGCGGCAACGAGTTCCTCGAGCTGCCCTACACGACGTTCCACCAGATCGCGCCGGGCCCGATCGACGGGCTCAACCTCTACGCCGCGCCCGGCGTCTCGGTCGGCGAGGCGTCCGATGCGATCACCGCGGTGCTGCAGCGCCTGCACGGCTCGCACGCGCAGTACACGACCTCCGACAACACCGCCCAGATCCAGAGCTTCAACTCGGTGCTGAGCATCATCGCGGCCGGGCTGACCGGCATCGGCGGCGTGGCGCTGGTCGTCGCCGGGATCGGGATCATGAACATCATGCTGGTCTCGGTCACCGAGCGCACCCGCGAGATCGGCTTGCGCAAAGCGATCGGCGCCAAGCGCGGCGACGTCGCGCTGCAGTTCCTGCTCGAGGCGATCCTGCTCTCGTTCATGGGCGGCGGGATCGGCACGGTGCTCGGCTTCGTCGCGACGCTGCTGGCCTATTCGTCGGTCGAAGCGCTGGTCGGCCCGGCCCCGATTCCGTACCTGCTCATCATGTCGGTCGCGGTCGGCTTCTCGACCCTGGTCGGCTGCGTGTTCGGCACCTACCCCGCGATCCGCGCCTCGCGCCTCGACCCGATCGCGGCGCTGCGCTCGTGACGGTGGCGGCATGAGCATCGGGCAGTACTTCGCCGAAGCGTTCGCGGTGCTGGCGGCCAACCGGGTGCGCACGATCCTGACCGCGCTGGGGCTGATCATCGGCGTCAGCGCGGTGATCGCGATCCAGGTGCTGGGCGCCGGCATGGCCGGCGCCGTGACGGGCATCCTGGGCGGCATCAGCGACCGGACGTTCATCGTGGTGCCCAACGTGCAGCAGGCGAACTTCACCCGGGCCGCGATCCGCCTGGCCGACCTGCAGCGGGCCAAGGACAGCGTGCCCAACGTCGTCGACGCGATTCCGGCCGGCGGGCAGACCCTGCGCGCGAGCTACGGCCACACCAACCGCCGCATCTCGCTGGGCGCGGGGACCGACGAGCGCTTCGCGACCTCGACCCCGCTGCGCTTCGGGCGCAAGCTCAACCCCGAGGACATCGGCGGCGCGCGCCACGTCGCGATCCTCTCCGACGCGGCGTACACGAAGCTGGCCGTCGACGGCGACCCCACCGGCTCGTCGCTGCGGGTCGGCGACCACCGCTACACGATCGTCGGCGTGCTCGGCAAGTCGACCAGCGGGTTTCTCCCGATCACGATCAACCAGGACGTGACGATCCCCTACACCACCTACGAGCGCGAGTACGCGCGCGGCCGGGTGATCTTCGCGGCGCGCTTCCTGGTCGACGACGTCACCCGCCTCGACGCGACCGAGAAGGACGCGCTGGCCTGGCTGCAGCGGCTCAAGCGCGGCCACGTCGAGTACCAGACCTTCGACCGCAAGTCGTTCACCAACTCGGTCAACGGCATCTTCGCCGGCCTGACGCTGGTGGTCGCGCTGATCGGCGCGGTCTCGCTGCTGGTGGCGGGGATCGGCATCCTCAACATCATGCTGGTGAGCGTCGCCGAGCGCACGCGCGAGATCGGCCTGCGCAAGGCGATCGGCGCGACCCGCTTCCAGGTGCTGCTGCAGTTCTTCATCGAGGCGCTCGCGCTCTCGGCCTTCGGCTGCCTGATCGGCCTGGTGATCGGGGTCGCGCTCGGCGCGGCGGTCAACGACCTGGCGATCGTCAAGGTCTCGGGCGTCGTCGCGCCGATCCCCTGGCTGCGCAGCATCGCGATCGCGACCGGCTTCGCCACGGTCGTCACCCTGGCGTTCGGCACCTATCCCGCCTGGCGCGCCGCGACGCTCGACCCCATCGAGGCCCTCCGCTATGAATGACCGCCAGCCCGCGATCGACGTGCGCGAGGTGACCAAGACCTACGACCTGGGCGACGTCAAGGTCGAGGCCCTGCGCGGGGTGACGTTCACCATCATGCCGGGCGAGTACGTCGCGATCATGGGTCCCTCGGGCTCGGGCAAGTCGACCCTGATGAACACGCTGGGCTGCCTGGACCGGCCCACCACCGGCAGCTACCGCCTCGACGGGATCGACGTCTCGACCCTGGGCGACGACGCGCTCGCCGCGATCCGGCTGCGCAAGCTGGGCTTCGTGTTCCAGGGCTTCAACCTGCTGGCCCGGACCAGCGCGGTCAAGAACGTCGGCCTGCCGCTGTTCTACGCCGGCCTCTCGACCCGCAAGCGCAACGGCCTGGCGGCCGACCGCCTGCGCGAGGTCGGCCTGGGCGACCGGCTCGAGCACAAGCCCAGCGAGCTGTCGGGCGGGCAGCAGCAGCGGGTCGCGATCGCCCGCGCCTTGGTCAACGATCCGGCCGTGCTGCTGGCCGACGAGCCGACCGGCAACCTGGACTCGGAGACCAGCGAGGAGATCATGGGCCTGTTCCGCGATCTCAACGCGACCGGCCGGACCATCATCATGGTCACCCACGACGAGGACGTGGCCAGTCACGCCAAGCGGATCGTGCGGGTCAAGGACGGCCGAATCGTCGACGACAGCCGCAACGCGCTGCGGCCGAGCGAGGGCCGGCCCGGCCGCAGCGCTGAATCTTAGAAGTCGGGGAAAAAGGCTCATCTCACGCTACCGTCGGCGCGTTGCCGCGGTAGAGCGCCCCGTCACCACCCCCAACAGGAGCAACCAAAACATCGTGAAGTCTCGCAGTATCTTCGGGACCGCGGTCGTAGGGCTGATCGGCGCGATCATCGGAAGTTTCTCGATGATGCTCTTCGCGAGCACCCACTTCGCGGGCGTCGCCGGACCCGGCAACCTGCCGCCGTCGGTCAACGCCGCCGTCCTGCCCAACAGCGGCACCACCGACCAGGACCGGATCATCAACGCCGTCAAGCGCGTCGAGCCGTCCGTGGTCGCCCTCCAGGTCATCGTCAACGGCAGCCGGCTCGTCCCGGCCGACCCCATGTCCCAGTTCTTCGGCGGCGGCGGCCCGGTCATGCGCCAGCGGGTCCAGGAACGCGCCTCGGGCTCGGGCTTCGTCTACTCGCGCGACGGCCTGATCGTCACCAACGCCCACGTCGTGCCCAAGGGCACCTCGGCGGTGACCGTCGTGTTCAACAACGGCGACCGGGTCAAGGGCCGCGTCTTCTCGTCCAACCCGGCGACCGACCTGGCCCTGGTCAAGGTCGACGGCTACGCCAAGCTGCCCCCGCCGGTCGAGTTCGCCGACAGCAGCCGGGTCCAGTCCGGCCAGTGGGCGATCGCCATCGGCGAGCCGCTCGCCCTGCAGCGCTCGGTCTCGGTCGGCGTCGTGTCCGGCTTCAACCGCGACGAGCCGATCCAGAACGACAGCGGCCAGCTCCAGCTCTTCCGCGGCCTGCTCCAGACCTCGGCCCCGATCAACCCCGGCAACTCGGGCGGCCCGCTGGTCGACTACGAGGGCCGGGTGATCGGCGTGAACCAGTCGACCGCCGCGCCGCAGTCCGGCGCGCAGGGCATCGGCTTCGCGATCCCGGCCCAGATGGTCGTTCAGACCGCCCAGGTGCTGGCCAAGAACCAGGGCAAGACGCTCCAGGCCAACTCGACCGGAACCGGCAAGGGCTACCTCGGCGTCGGGGTGGTCGACATCAGCAACAACGTCCGCACCCAGCTCGGCGGCTACCACGACGAAGGCGGCGTGGCGGTCCAGCAGGTGCCCGACGGCCCGGCCGCCAGCGCCGGGATCGAGCCCGGCAACGTGATCCAGTCGATCAACGGCAAGCCGGTCAACTCGCAGAAGGACCTGACCGCGACGATCTCCTCGCTCAAACCCGGCAGCCAGGTCACCCTGCGCGTGTGGGCTCAAGGCGTGCGCAAGAACGTCGCCGTCACGCTGGGCGAGCAGCCCGCCGAGGTCTACCTCCAGCAGCAGGACCAGCAGCAGCAGGCGGCCCCCCAGCAGCCGTAGGCTCGACTACCCCGACCACGATCCAACGAGAACGCGCTCGGCGAACCCGGGCGCGTTTTCTCTTTCCCCCGGGGCCGCGACGGATGGTTCGATCAAATTTTCAGGCCGCCGCAACCATTGTGCCAGCTAAACTGTCACAGCGAAAGAGTGGAACAACCGCCTTCGGACAGCGTATGATAGACGACGCGTTCGTCCGCGGGCGAACCTCACACCCCTTGAGCCACGGTAAGCGGCAAGGCCCGATGGGTCGGCGAGAGTCGATCCGACGGCTGGTCCACGCGGCTCGGAAAGCGAGACATCAACTACATGGCTAAAGTGGTCGGCATCGACCTGGGGACGACGAACTCCGTCGTCTCGGTGATGGAAGGGCAGAGCCCCACCGTCATCGCCAACTCCGAAGGGTCGCGCACGACCCCGTCCGTGGTGGCGTTCACCAAAACCGGCGAGCGGCTCGTCGGCCAGCTCGCGAAGCGCCAGGCCGTCACCAACCCCGACCGCACGATCAGCTCGATCAAGCGGTACATGGGCACGGATCACCACGTCAAGATCGACGGCAAGGACTACACGCCGCAAGAGATCTCGTCGATGATCCTGCAGAAGCTGGTCAACGACGCGTCCTCGTACCTCGGCGAGCGGGTGACCAAAGCCGTCATCACCGTGCCCGCGTACTTCAACGACGCGCAGCGCCAGGCGACCAAGGACGCCGGCAAGATCGCCGGCCTCGAAGTGCTGCGCATCATCAACGAGCCGACCGCGGCCGCGCTCGCGTACGGCCTGGACAAGAAGGGCTCCGAGACGATCCTCGTGTTCGACCTCGGCGGCGGCACCTTCGACGTCTCGATCCTCGAGGTCGGCGACGGCGTGTTCGAGGTCAAGTCGACCAACGGCGACACGCACCTGGGCGGCGACGACTACGACGTCCGCATCCGCGACTTCCTCGTCACGGAGTTCCGCAAGGAGCAAGGCATCGACCTGAGCGGCGACAAGCAGGCCCTCCAGCGCCTGACCGAGGCCGCCGAGAAGGCCAAGATCGAGCTCTCGGGCACGGTTCAGACCTCGATCAACCTGCCCTTCATCACCGCGGACCAGAACGGTCCCAAGCACCTCGACATGACGCTCACCCGCGCCAAGTTCGAGGAGCTCACGCAAGACCTCACCGACCGCTGCATCAAGCCGTTCCAGAGCGCGCTGGCCGACGCCAAGCTCGACGTCTCCAAGATCGACGAAGTGGTGATGGTCGGCGGCTCGACCCGCATGCCCGTGATCCAGGAACTGGTCAAGAAGCTGACCGGCAAGGAACTCAACCAGTCCGTCAACCCCGACGAAGTCGTCGCCATCGGCGCGGCGATCCAGGGCGGCGTGCTGGCCGGTGAAGTGCGCGACGTCGTGCTGCTCGACGTGACCCCGCTGTCGATGGGCCTCGAGACGCTGGGCGGCGTGAGCACCAAGCTGATCGAGCGCAACACCACCATCCCGACCCGCAAGACGCAGGTCTTCACCACGGCCGAGGACGGCCAGACGTCGGTCGACATCCGCGTGCTGCAGGGCGAGCGCGAGATGGCCAACGACAACAAGGAGCTCGGGCGCTTCCGCCTGGAGGGCATCCCGGCCGCGCCGCGCGGCGTCCCGCAGATCGAAGTGACGTTCAACATCGACGCCAACGGCATCGTGAGCGTCTCGGCCAAGGACCTCGGCACGGGCAAGGAACAGCAGATCACGATCACCGCCTCGACCAACCTCTCCAAAGAGGAAGTCGACCGGATGGTGCGCGACGCCGAAGCCTCGGCCGCGGCCGACAAGGCCAAGCGCGAGGAAGCGGAGATCCGCAACACCGCCTCGTCGCTGATCTACTCGACCGAGAAGTCGCTCAAGGAAGTCGGCGACAAGGCCGACGCGACGCTCAAGACCGAGGTCGAAGCGGCGCTGAGCGAGCTCAAGAAAGTCTCGGAGAACGGCACCTCGGCCGAGGTCAAGGCCGCGACCGAGAAGCTCCAGCAGTCGTCGTACAAGCTGGCCGAGGAGCTCTACAAGCAGACCGGCGCGTCGGCCGACGGGGCGTCGGCCAACGGCAGCCCCAACGGCGCGGCCGGCGGGCCCGAGGGCGCGGCCGGCGCTTCGAGCGCGAACGAAGACGTGATCGACGCCGAGTTCAAGGAAGCGAAGTAACGGCGTGAACGACGACACCGCGACCAGCGCGACCGTCGACGAGACGGGCGCGAACGGCGCGGCGGAACAGCGGAGCGGCGAGGGCGACCTCGCCGCCGAGCTCACCGCGGCGCGCGCCGAAGCCAAGGCCAACTACGAGAAGTACCTCTACGCGATGGCGGACTTCGAGAACTACAAGAAGCGCGTCGAGCGGCAGCTGGCGGACATCGCGCATGTCCGGCAAGCGCGCGGTGCTGACCAAGATGCTGCCGGTGCTCGACAACCTCGAGCGGGCGCTCGCGTTCGACGACTCGGGCGGCGCTGCGCGGCGGCCTGCAGGCGACCCTGCGCCAGTTCGAGACGGCGCTGGCCAGCGAGAACGTCAGCGCGGTCTCGCTCAAGGGCAAGCCGTTCGATCCGCGGCTGGCCGAGGCCATCGCGACCCAGTCCACGCCCGAAGGCGTCGCCGAGGACACCGTGCTCGACGAAGCCCACAAGGCCTATCTCATCGGTGACGACGTGCTGCGCCCCGCGCAAGTGGTCGTCGCCAAAACGGCGTGAACTACAAAGACTACTACGCGATCCTCGGCGTGCCCAAGAACGCCGCCGAGAAAGACATCAAGAGCGCGTACCGCAAGCTCGCCCGCAAATGGCACCCGGACGCCAACCCGGACAAAGCGCGCGAGGCGGAAGAGAAGTTCAAGGACATCTCCGAGGCCTACGAAGTGCTCGGCGACGCCGAGAAGCGCCGCAAGTACGACGTGCTGGGTTCGGATTGGCAGAGCGCGGCGCGTGAAGCCGAGCGCCAGCGCACGTACCGCCAAGCGGCGGGCGGCGACCCGTTCGGCGCGGGCGGCAACTTCAGCGGCTTCAACGCCGGCGGGCCCGGCGCGGCGGGCGGCGGCGCGAGCGGCTTCTCCGATTTCTTCGACATGTTCTTCTCGGGCATCGGCCGCCGCGGCGCGGGCGGGGCCGGCGGCTCGGGCGGCTTCTCGGGCGGCGGCCAGCCGGGCGAGGATCTCGAGTCGACGATCGAGCTGTCGCTGCACGACGCCTTCGAGGGCGGCAAGAAGTCGGTCACGCTGCAGGTCGAGGACCTGTGCCCGCGCTGCCACGGCAGCGGCACCGACCGCAACCGCATCTGCCCGCAGTGCCACGGCACCGGGCGCGTGCGCGAGACCAAGAAGTTCGACGTCACCGTGCCGCGCGGCGTGCGCGACGGCCAGCGCATTCGGCTGGCCGGGCAAGGCGCGAGCGGCGCGGCCGGCGGACCGCGCGGCGATCTGTTCCTGGTCGTCCACCTCGCCGACGACGCGCAGTACGAGCGCAAGGGCGACGACTTCTATCTCGACCTGCCGGTGAGCGTCTACGACCTCGTGCTGGGCGGCGAGGTGCGGGTCCCGACCCTCAACGGCGACGTGACGATGACCGTCCCGGCCGGCACGCAGAACAACAAGCTGCTGCGCCTCTCGGGCAAGGGCATGCCCAAACTCAAGGACGGCGGCTTCGGCGACGAGTACGTGCGCCTGATCGGCCAGCTTCCCGACCAACCTGACCGACAAGGAACAAAAGCTGTTCCGCGAGCTCGCCGGCCTGCGCAACGGCAAGAAATAAGGGGCGCGCAACCCGGCTGCTCGCACCGTAGTCCGGGGCAGCATGAGCACGACCAGCGACAGCTTCACCAGCCGCGAGATCCGCCTCGCCTCCCGCCCCAAGGGCGAGCCCACCGACGCGAACTTCTCCCTCGCGACCGCGCAGGTCGGCCCGCCCGGCGAGGGTCAGGTGCTGGTGAAAAACGGCTTCGTGTCGGTCGAGCCGTACATGCGCGGGCGGATGAACGACGCCAAGTCGTACGTGCCGCCGTTCGTCATCGGCGAGCCGCTCAGCGGCGCGGCGGTCGGCACCGTCGTCGCCTCGCGCGCCGACGGGATTCCGGTCGGCGCGACCGTGCTGCACATGCTGGGCTGGCGCGAGTACGCGCTGCTCGACGCGCAGGGCGCGCGCGTGGTCGACACCGCGCACGTCGGACCGGAACAGTATCTCGGCGCGCTCGGCACGACCGGCCTCACCGCCTGGGTCGGGCTGAACGTCGTCGGCCGCGCGCAGGCCGGCGAGACGCTCTTCGTCTCGGCCGCGGCGGGCGCGGTCGGCTCGATGGTGGTCCAGCTCGCCAAGCGCCAAGGACTGCGCGTGATCGGCTCGGCGAGCTCGCCCGAGAAAGCGCGCTTCGTGGTCGAAGAGCTCGGCGCCGACGCGGCGTTCGACTACCACGACGGCCCCGCGGCGAAGCTGCGCGAGCTCGCGCCCGACGGCATCGACCTCTACTTCGACAACGTCGGCGGCGAGCAGCTCGAAGCGGCCATCGGCGCGACCAAGGACCGCGCCCGCATCGTGCTGTGCGGTGCGATCTCGGCCTACAACGCGTCCGCGCCGCCGCCCGGTCCGCGCAACCTGCACGTCGCGATCGAGCGCCGGCTGCGGCTCGAAGGCTTCATCGTCAGCGACCACTTCGCGCGGCTGGGCGAGTTCCTGAGCGAGGTCGCCCCGCTGGTCGCGCAAGGCGCCATCAAAGCGCCGGTGACGTTCGTCGACGGCATCGAGAACACGCCGCGCGCCTTCATGGACATCCTGCGCCCCAACGCCAGCGTC
Organism: Vulcanimicrobiota bacterium; assembly: GCA_963784655.1. Taxonomy (GTDB): domain Bacteria; phylum Vulcanimicrobiota; class Vulcanimicrobiia; order Vulcanimicrobiales; family Vulcanimicrobiaceae; genus Vulcanimicrobium. The sequence goes on along the minus strand of CAWASO010000012.1, from coordinate 12,222 downwards.
GGCAAGGTCCTCGTCCGCCTGGCGTAACGCTTCGGCGATACGCGCGTATCGTGCGCCGCGACGAGCGGCGCTAGCGCGTTCTCGGGGATGAACGATGCGATCTGGGCCGTGGCGGCGCCGCCGACTCCCGAGCGCGGCCAGAGGTTCCACTGGTACGCGCTCGCGGCCAGCCCGGTCGACGGCAGTTGCGCCGCGGCGATCGTCACCTCGAGGGTGTCGGGCGCGGTGAGGGTCACGGTGACGGGCTGCGCCGGCTGGCCGTTGAGCGCGTTCACGGTGCCGGTCACCGCGCCGGTCGTTGGATCGGCCGTCACCACCACGACGGCGTTGAATTTCACGTTGGGCTCGTCGGGGAAGGGCGCGTTGGTCGCGCCGCCGCGGTCGAAGCCCCACACGAAGTAGTTCGGCCCGCCGGTCAGCACCGGGCCCGCCATCCGCGCGTCGAGCACGATCGTCTGCGCGCTCGCGACGTACTTGCCGCCGGCCGCGATGGCGTCGATCGCCGGGCGCTGCGGGCCGGTGTAGTCCCGGTAGAACACCCCGGCCGGCTGAACGACCTGGAACGGCGACGCGATGAGCGAGGGAGCCGTACCGGTGTCGCCGCAGGCGGCGAGGCCGGCCGCGAGCGCCAAGGTCACGGCCAACGGTGCGATGCGCATAGAGCCCTTTCGTGTGAAGCTGGTGCTTGCACGATAACCGGGCCACGTGAAAGATTTCTGAAACGCGCTTCAGCGCGTGCGGCGTCCCTTCAGCGGACGAGCGAGAACGACAGCACGCGCCGGCCGTCGATGGCGGTCGTCGTGCCCAGCGCGAGGCGCGCGCGGGCGAACGGCGCCGAGACGCTCGCGTCGAACGGGCCGCCGCGGTACACCAAATCCACCCGCAGCGCGTTCTCGTAGGTCAGCCAGACCAGGCGGCGATCGATCCGTTCCGCCAGCGCCGTCGGCGGGCCGTAACCGTACGACGCGCCGCCGTACAGATAGCCGCCGAGCGGGACGTTCGGCGCGACCCCCGCAATGGTGCGGTTCGCGCCGAGCAGCCACGAGCGCAGCGCGAGCCGGGGCGCGATCTGCCAATCGAGCCGCAAGCCCGCGCCGCTCAGCTCGCTGTCGATGCCGCCGCGCGTGCGTTCCTGGTACACCGTCGCCAGCACGTCGAGGCGGCGCAGGTCGCCGCGCTCGAGCGACAGCTCCGCGCGCCGGGCGCGGGCGAAGTCGGCCGGGCCGCCCGGTGCGGGGGCGAGCGCGTAGGTCGTCAGCGCGGCGTGCAGCGCGAAGCCGCCGGCGCTCGCGTCGTACGCCAGGCTCGGGTATGCCTGCCGCTCGACGGCCACGCTTCCCGACAGCGTGCCGCCGGGCAGCGGCGCGAGCGCGCTCGCGTACGCGGCGTTCTCGGTCTGCACGCCCGGGGCGGGCCCGCCGCCGCTCGACGTCCGGCCGCGCACGCCCAGCGTCAGGGCGGCCGCGTTGCGCGCGCGCAGGTGCGCGTCGAACAGCAGTTCAGCATCGGGAATCTCGTCGACGACGCTGCGGGCGAGCGCTAGCGCGGCGGCGGTCTCGTAGCGCCGCGAGGCCGTCGCGTATGCCAGCGTGCCGCCCGTGAGGCGCTCGTCGGACCAGTCCGCCGCGAGCGCGGTCGAGGTCAGCGTTCCGCCCGCGAACGGTAGCCGCGCGGCGGCCGAGGCGAGGTCGTAGGCGCCGTTGCCGGATGCCGCCAGCAGCGACACGGGCGCGCTGCCGAGCGCGAGCGCCCCGCCGCCCGCGGCACCCGTCGCGGCTCGTAGCGCCGGTGCGCCGGCACTCGCCAAACCGGCTTCGAACGCACCGTCGAGGGCGTCGAGCCGCCGCACGGCGACGGCGGGCACGAGATCCGCCAGCGAGACGCCGTCGATGCGGCGGTAGAGCGGGACGCCATCCGCGGCGCTCGCGTCGCGACCGAGCGCCAGGCCGCGGTCGCTCACCCCTCCGCGCGCGTCGACCGCGAACGGGACCAGCGCCGCTGCTCCGGCCAGCGTCTGGGGCGGCAGCGCGGCAAAGTCCGCCGGCCCCGGCGCGCCGCGGTCGCGCAGCGCGCCGAAGCGCCGCACGATCAGCAGCGCCGGCTCGCCCGGCGCCACCGCCACGCTGCGGTCCAGGCAGTACGCGCAGCCGGCCTCGACCCGGCTCGCCGCCGCGCTCGCCGCGACCGCGAAGCTGCCGTCAGCCCCGCTGGACCCGCTTCCGACCGGCGCGCCGTCCGCGCCGCGCGCGACGATCCGGGCGTTCGCTACCGGAACGCCGTCTTGATCGGCCACGACGCCGACCACCAGCTCGTCGGCGGACGCCGGGAGCGCCGGGCGTGCCGAAAGGACTGCCCCGAGCACGAGTGCCGCGGCCAAGAGGGCCCCGGTCTTCAGACGCATTTCATCGAATCGTGGTAGGCTCGGAACGAGATGATTCGCGCCCGCGTGCCATGGCTGATCGCCTTCGCCGCACTCCTGTCGATGCTTTCCGCCGGCGGGGTGGTGCTGGCCGCCGGTACCGGCGTGCTCGGCAGCGACCTGAGCGCGCTCGTCCCAAGCGCTCCGCCCGCCCTGCTGGCACCGATCAGCGAGGACGGCCGGGTGGGCTGGACCTGCGCGGCCGAGCGGGCGGCGCGAACGCGCTCGCCGCGCGAGGCGGAACTGCCGGGCGCCGAACGCTGACGTGCTGCGTGCCCTGCTGGCCCTGCTGATCGGGCTGCTGCCGCTCGCGGCGCAAGCTCAGACCTACGGTCTGCCCACGCCGCAGCCGCGCTCGACCGACCCCGCCGCGCTGCGCCGGGTCGCGCGCGAGCGCGAGGTCCACGAGCGCTTCCGGCGCGGCCTCGACGCCGAGACCGGCGGAGCGTGGGAGGCCGCAGCGGTCGAATTCCGGCGCGCGATCGCGCTCGACCCGCCCGAGCCCAAGGGCTCGACCGCGCGCTACGACCTCGCCCTGGCCCTGGCTCACACCGGCCGCCGCGGCGAGGCGATGGACCAGCTCGACGAGGCGCTCCGGCGCGACCCCGGCTTCGCCGCGGCGGCCGCCAACCTGACCTCGCTCGCGCTCGAGGCCGGCGACGTCCCGCGCGCCCGCGCGGCGGCCGACCGCTTCGCCCGGATCGCGCCCGACGCGGCGCGCGCCCACTACGCCCGCGCGCTGGCCGCCCTGCGCGGCGGCGACCTGGGCGTCGCGCGGAGCGAGTTCGGCGCCCTGCTCGGCAGCGACCCGGCCTACGCCGTGGCGCACTACGACCTCGGGCTGGTCGAGCTGCGCAGCGGCAACGTCGAGGCTGCGACGGCCGAGCTCGCGCGCGCGGTCGCGCTCGCGCCGGGCTACGCGCGGGCCCGCTTCGCGCTGGCCGAGGCGCTGATCCGGGGCGGGCGGCGCGCCGACGCCGCGCGCGAGCTCGACCGGACCCTCGCCGACGCGGCCGATCCCACCCTGCGCTCGCTGGCCGGCGCGCTGCGGGCGGAGCTGCGCTAATGCGCGTCCTGGTCGTCGAAGACCACGTCGAGATCGCGCGCGGGATCGCGACCATGCTGACCCGGCGCAACTACGCGGTCACGCTGGCCCACGAAGGGCCGCGCGGCCTGGAGCTGCTGCGCGAGGAGGCCTTCGACCTGGCGGTGGTCGACATCGTGCTGCCCGGGCTGGACGGCTTTTCCGTCTGCCGCGAGGCGCGCCGGGCCGGGGTCGAGACGCCGGTCCTGATGCTGACCGCGCGCGAGGAGGTCGAGGACCGCGTGCGCGGGCTGGACGCCGGAGCGGACGACTACCTGGTCAAGCCGTTCGCCGAGGAGGAACTGGCGGCGCGCCTGCGCTCGCTGGCCCGGCGCGGCCGCCTGCCGCTGCGCGAGACGATCAAGATCGGTGAGCTGACCCTGGACGTCGGCGCGCGCAGCGTGAGCTACCGCGGCAGCCCCGTCCCGCTGGCCGCGACCGAGTTCCGGCTGTTCGAGCTGCTGGCCCGCAACCGGGGCCTCGTGCTCTCGCGCGACCGGATCTTGGACAAGGTGTGGGGGAACGGGTTCGACGGCGAGAGCAACATCGTGGACGTCTACGTCAGCGCGATCCGGCGCAAGCTGCGCGCCGCCGGGGCCAAGGAGTGCATACGAACGAGCCGGGGGCTGGGCTACACACTCGAAGGGTGATCGGGCGGCTGACGCTGTCGTACGTCGCCGTCTTCGTCGTCGTGCTCGCCGCGCTCTCGCTGGCCGCGTTTCTGTTTCTCGCCCGGGCGAACCACGATCTGCTCGAGCCGCTGCTGGGCTCGCCCACCGGCGCGGCGGTCTACGCGGCGGCGCTGCGCCGGATCGCGCTCGGCATCGCGGCCTTCGACGTGCCGCTGCTGGGCCTGGTCGCGCTGGCCTCGTACCTGCTGGCCCGGCTGTCGCTGCGCCCGCTCGAGGCGGCGCGGGCGCGCGAGGCGCGCTTCGTGGCCGACGCCGCGCACGAACTGCGCACCCCGCTGGCCGCGATCGCGACCATCGCCCAGGCCGCCCCGCCGAGCGCCGACACCGCCGCCATCGCGCGGATCGCGCTCTCGGCCTCGGCGCTGGTGTCGGACCTGCTCACCCTGGTGCGGGGCGAGGCGGTCGCGGCGCGGGTGCGCGAGCCGGTCGGGCTGGCCGCGATCCTGCGCGCGGCGGTGGCCGAACTGAGCGGCGAGCCGCGGGTGGACCTGGATGCCGGGCCGGAGATCTACGTGCTGGGCGAGGAGCGCCGGCTGCGCCAGCTCGTCGCCAACCTGCTCGACAACGCCCGCCGCCACGCCCGCAGCGCGGTCCGGCTGCGGGTCTTCGCCGAGGGCGACCAGGCGGTGGTCGAGGTCGAGGACGACGGGCCCGGGGTCGACCCCGCCGACCGCGAGCGGGTGTTCGAGCGCTTCTTCTCCAGCCGCCCGCACGGCGAGGGCAGCGGCCTGGGCCTGGCCATCGCGCGCTGGGTGGCGCGCTCGCACGGGGGCGACGTCACCGTGGCCGAGCGCTCGCGCTTCGTGACCCGGCTCCCCCGCTACGTGCCCGAGGACTGAGCCGAACCATCGCAGGCCGAGCGGGGTCTGAAGGAAGCGATGCTCGGCGGCGGTCCTCCCGTTCACCTCATGTGGTCCAGTACGTTCAACCCGGATCGTCCCAAGACGACCCGCAAGGTCGATCTGCGCCGCATTTTGGCCCTCTTTCGGCCCTACGCGCGCGAGGAAGCGCTGGTCCTGGTCTGCATCCTGATCGGCTCGCTGCTCGGCTTGCTGCCGGCGCTGTTCACCAAGTGGCTGATCGACGGCGCGATCGCGGCCAAGGACATGCACGGGGTCTGGCTCGACGTCGGTGGCATGGTCGCGACCGCCCTGGTCGCGGGCGTGCTGGGCGTCTACCAGGGTTACCTGAACTCGCTGGTGGGCGAGGGCATCATGCGCGACATCCGGACCAGCCTGGTCGCGCACCTGCACACCATGCCGCTCTCGTTCTTCACCGGCACCAAGACCGGCGAGATCATGAACCGCGTCTCGTCGGACGTCGACAACGTCGACAACGTCGTCACCGGCACGCTGGTCAGCATCGTCACCAACGTGCTGACCATCGTCACGACGGTACCGACCCTGTTCATCCTGGACTGGCGGCTGGCGATCGTCGCGCTGATGATCATCCCGCTGATGATCCTGCCGCTCTCGCCGGTCGGGCGCAAGATGTACGAAGTGCGCAAGAAGACGCGCGAGAAGCGCGACGAGATCGAGTCGATCACGCAAGAGACGCTCTCGATCTCGGGCATCACGCTGATCAAGTCGTTCGTGCGCGAGCGCTTCGAGCGCGAGCGCTTCTACAAGGTCGGCAGCGACCTGATGAAGCTCGAGATCCGCCTGGCGATGGTCGGGCGCTGGTTCATCGCCGCGATCACCGCGATGGTGGTGGTCGGCCCGGCGCTGGTCTGGCTGACCGGCAGCTGGCTGGCGATCTCGGGCGGCACGCGGATCGGCTGGCTCGCCATCACCGGCGGGCTGACGGTCGGCACGATCGTCGCCTTCGTGCAGTACCTGGGCCGGCTCTACACCCCGGCCTCGTCGCTGGCCGGCGTGCAGGTCCAGATCGTCTCGGCGTTCGCCGTGTTCGAGCGCATCTTCGAGTACCTCGACATGAAGCCCGAAGGCGAGGAGAAACCCGACGCGCTCGCGCTGCACGACGTGCGCGGCGAGGTCGCCTTCGAGGACGTCCAGTTCCAGTACACGCCCGACCGCACCGCGCTCGACGGGGTGACGTTCCGCGTCCGGCCCGGCCAGATGGCGGCCTTCGTCGGCCCGTCCGGCGCCGGCAAGACGACCATCACGAGCCTGGTGCCGCGCTTCTACGACCCGCAGAGCGGCACGATTCGGGTCGACGGCCACGACGTGCGCGACCTCACGCTGGCGAGCCTGCGCGAGAACATCGGCATCGTGACCCAGGAGACGTACCTCTTCCACGACACGATCGGCGTCAATCTGCGCTACGCGCGGCCCGACGCGACCGACGAGGAGATGATCGCGGCCGCGCGCGCCGCGAACATCCACGACTTCATCGCCCGGCTGCCCGAAGGCTACGACACGATCGTCGGCGAGCGCGGCCACAAGCTCTCGGGCGGCGAGCGCCAGCGCCTGGCGATCGCGCGCGTGCTGCTCAAGAACCCGCGCATCCTGATCCTCGACGAAGCGACCAGCGCGCTGGACTCCGGCAACGAGGCCGCGATCCAGGAGGCGCTGATCCCGCTGATGCAGGGCCGCACCAGCCTGGTCATCGCGCACCGCCTCTCGACGATCCTCAACGCCGACGTGATCTTCGTGGTCGAGGCCGGCCGCATCGTCGAGCACGGCACGCACGACGAGCTGATCGCCCGCGACGGCGCCTACGCGCAGCCTCTACTGGAAGCAGTTCCGCGACCGCGCCGCAACCGAGCCGGTCGTCACCTAAGCCGCTCTGCCTGCTGACCGAAGCCGCGCGCACGGCGCGGCCGAGCACGCCTCGCCACGCGCCGAATCCCGTCGAGATGAACGACGGGCTGCGCGTGCGCGGGCTGAGCAAGCGGTTCGGCGACAAGCTCGCCGTGGACGGGCTGGACTTCGACGTCGCGCGGGGCGAGATCGTGGCCGTCGTCGGACCCAACGGGGCGGGCAAGTCGACGACGTTCCTGTGCTTGGCCGGGCTGCTGCGGCCCGATGCGGGCACGATCGCGTTCGGCGGCGCGGTGCTGGGCGCGGAGCGCGGGCGGGCGATCGCGCTGATCCCCGAGACGCCCGACGTCTACCCGATGCTGACCGTGCGCGAGCACCTGGCCTTCGTCGCCGCGCTCACCAAACAGCCGCGCGGGTGGGAAGCGCGCGGCGACGCGCTGCTCGAGCGGCTGGGCATGGCCCCCGAGCGCGACACGCTGGGCCACGCGCTCTCCAAGGGCATGCGCCAGAAGACGCTGCTGGCCGCGACGATCCTGGGCGAAGCGCCGGTGCTGCTGCTCGACGAGCCGCTGATCGGCCTCGACCCGCTCGGCCAGCGCGAGCTGCGCTCGATCGTCGCCGGCCTGCGCGGCGAGGGCCACGCGATCCTGATGAGCACCCACCTGCTCGAGAGCGCGGCCGCGATGTGCGACCGCATGCTGGTGATCGACCGCGGCCGGCTGGTCGCGAGCGGAACGGTCGACGAGCTGCGCGCCGCGCGCGGCAACGGCGCCGGCTCGATCGAGGACGTCTTCCTCGACGTCACCGGCGCGTGAACGCCGCTGCCGGCACGTGAACGACTTCGTCGCGCTCAGCTACGCCGACCGGCGGGCGTTCGTCAACGGGCTGCTCGCGCTGCGCAAGCGGCCGTGGCGCGTGCTGATCTGGGCGTTCTGGATCGCGATCATCGCGTTCTTCGCCTGGCTGCGCACCGCCGGATCGCGCCCGCGGCACGAGACGCCGGAGTTCTGGCAGATCGCGCTGCAAGACTTCTGGGTGTGCGGCTTCGTCGCCGCCTTCGGGGTGGTGCTCGCGCTGGGCGGCGGGCGGCTGCCGGCTTCTTCACCTCGCGCGCCGAGGCGCTGCTGCTGGTGCGCGCGCCGCTCGCCCCGCCGCTCGTCGCGGCGTACCTGCAAGCGCGGACGGTCGCGACCACGCTGCTGCGGACGTTCGCGCGCTTCGCGTACGTGGTGCTGGTCGCCATTCCGACTCACGTCACGCCGCTGGGGCTGGTGCGCGAGCTGGCGCTGCCCGCCGCCGCGACCGTCGCCATCACCAGCGTGATCCTGCCGCGCGCGCTCGCCCGCGGTGCGGTGCGCGCGGCCTGCGTCGCGGGCGGCTGCGCGCTGGTGCTCGTCGCGCTGCTCCCGCTGCTGCGCGACGGTCTGCTCTCGCTGCCCGCCGCGCCGGCCCTGCTCGGCGTCGGCGGCGCGCCTGCCCAACTGGCACCCGGGCCTGGTGTTCGACGGCGTCGCGCGCGGCGACTTGGCGCCGCGTCGGCGGCGTGCTGCTCGTCGCGCTGCTGTGCGGCGCGGTGTTCGCCCGCGCAGCGCGCGACGCGTACCCCGAGCTCTACGCGTTCTCGCTCGCGCACTTCGAGTTCCGCGCGCGCATGACGGCCCGGCGCACGCGCGGCAACGACGCGCCGCAGGCCAAGCGCACCCACGCGATCAGCGGCAGCAGCATCCTGCGCGGCGCGGCGGCGTTCGTGTGGCTCGACGCGCTGACCTGGTCGCGCCGCATCTCTCCGGCCGTCAGCGGCCTGACCGCGGCGCTCGCGCTCATCGTCGGCGTCGGACTGGGCCTGTTCGCGCGCGGCACGGACGCGGAGGCCGCGACGCTGACGATCCTCACCGTGCTGCCGAACCTGCTGATCACCTTCGCCTCGACCGCCGGCTTGCGGCTCGCCGCCGACTTGCGCCGGCCGCTGTTCTGGCTGGGCGACGTCATGCTCGCCGAGCGGCTCGCGGCCTGGACCTACGCGCCGCTCTGGCGCGACGTGCTCTACTTCGGCCTGGCGGCGCTCGGCTTCGGCGCGCTGACTCGCGACGTGGCGCGCACGCTCACGCTGCTGCTGGTCGCGCTGGCGCTGGTGGTGCTGACCCGCGCGGCCGGGGTGGCGGTGTTCGCCCTGCTGCCCAACGCGCTCGACCAGCGCGGCCCGGCGCGTCTTCATCCGCCTTGCGGTGGCGTACGCGCTGGTCGTTGCCGGCCGCCGGAGGAGCGGTGCTCGCCGGTTTCCTGGCCCACTCGCTGCTCGCCGGAGCGGGCGTCGGGCTCGTGCTAGCCGCGGCCGAAGCCGCCGCCCTGATCGGCTTCGCCGCGTGGCGCCTCGCCGGCCGCGTCGACCGGCTGGCGAACGCCTAGCCGCGCATCATCGCGCCGGCTTGCCGCGCGCCGTCCGCTAGGCGCGCCGGCACGCTATAGTTCTGCACGTTGGCGATGACGTCGGGGTTGGCGAGGAACAGCGAGCCTTGCGCGAATGCCAGGGCTTCGGCGGGCGGGCAGAGCTGCGTCGCGATCAGCATGACCGCGAAGATCGCCGAGGCCCGGTCGCCGCTGGAGCAGTGAACGAGCGGCGGCGCGTCGCCGCCCTGGAACAGCAAGCCCAGCGCCGCCATCGTGGCCATCACGTCGAACAGCCCCTGCTCCATCGGGTGCGCGATCGGCAGGTTCGAGTAGGTCAGGTTCAGCGCGTAGAGCTCGCTGGGCTCGTTGACGTCGAACGGCGGCTGCGTCTCGTTCGGCAGCCGCAGCGAGATCACTGTTCCGATCCCGGCGCTCGCGATCTGCGCGTAAGCGTCGGGCTCCGGCTGCCCGGTGACGTACCACAGCCGCTGCGCGCTCGCGTAGGTGACCTGCGCCGCATGGGCGGCGTAGACGTCGAAGTCGACCGGGGTCGCAGTCACTGGGCAAGCCATTATTCGAACCTCCTCAAGTCCGGCTCCCGGCCGGATCGATCTGGCCGCTGAACTGGTTGCGCGCATTGGCCGGCTCGTTCGAAACGCGCTCGAAGATGAGCTGGCAGACATACACGTCGGGAACGAGCTGGATGCCGTTCGGGCTCAGGTTGATCATTTCCAGCGTGATCCGGCCGTCGAAGCCGCTGTGAACGGTCGGAGCGGTGAAATGGACGAGCATCCCCAGCCGCGCGCGGGAACTCTTGCCCTCGACGCGCGCGGCGTACGCCGGTCGACCGGGACGAATCGGGAGCCCGATCCGTTCGACCGTGTGGGCCAGGGCGAACTGGTTCGGTTCCAGCATGACGGGCTGCGCGGTGCTGGCCTGGTATCGATCGGCGTTCCGGGTGACGAAAGCGGGATCGTAGGGAGCGTCCAGGCGCTGTGCCGCCGGCAGCTTTTGCGGCACCATGATCGTCGCGGCGAGCCGCAGGTCGATCGCGGTGGTGTTGAAGGGAGCTTCGCCCGGGTTCCGGTGCGGCAACGGGTCGATGACGATGTCGCCTGCGTCGATCGCCTCCAGAATATCTCGATTGCTCAGGATCATGGGCGGTTCACGCAGCCTGAAGCTGCGTGGTCCGAATCCGGATCCAGCGCGTGCCCTCCCACGTTTCGTCCGGGAACAAGCAGACGCTGATCCCGGTCGCGTCGTCGATTTCCATTCGCGTGACGCGCAGGTACGGCCGCTGGTCGCGCTCTTCGATCAGATACTGACCGGCGAACAGCGTGACCGCCTTTCCGTCGGTGCCGCGCACGGTGACCGCGCGCTCCGCCGGGAACATGCCTTGATCGATCTTCTCGACCGGAATGAGAACCTGATCGATCTGCTGCACGATGGCTACCTCCCTGAAGATGCGTGACGCTCGCAGCATACCAACCAACGAGCAGGCTTCATAGCGCCGACTTGCCCATAGTCATCGCGAGCGAAGTGCGCAACGGCAGCGGCAAGGCGAACGCTCGTTCGATGTAACCTTGCGACCGCCCGCAAGGGCGATCCTTCCTCGTTTTGAAGCGAGCACGCGCGGGAGCAACCCGCCCCGCCGTAGCACTAGGTTGGCTCGTATGGACAAAGTCGTCGCTTCCTGTGCGCAAGCGGTCGCCGACATCCCGAGCGGCGCGTCGCTTGCGGTGGGCGGGTTCGGCCTCAACGGCATCCCGCACAACCTGATCTCCGCGCTGCTCGAGCAGGGCGCGACCGACCTCGTGACCGTGTCGAACAACTGCGGCGTCGACGGCTGGGGCCTGGGCGTGCTGCTCGACGCCAAGCGCATCCGCCGCACGACCGGCTCGTACGTCGGCGAGAACAAGGAGTTCGAGCGCCAGTACCTGAGCGGCGAGCTGGAGGTCGAGCTGGTCCCGCAGGGGACGCTGGCCGAGCGGCTGCGGGCCGGCGGCTGCGGTATCCCGGCGTTCTACACGCCGGCCGGCGCGGGGACGCAGGTCGCCGAGGGCGGCCTGCCCTGGCGCCACGACGCGGACCGCACCGTCGCGCTAGGCTCGCCGAAGAAAGAGACGCGCGAGTTCGACGGGCGCGAGTACGTGCTCGAAGCAGGCATCGTGTGCGACTTCGCGCTCGTGCGCGCCAGCAAAGGCGACCGCCACGGCAACCTCGTGTTCAACAAGGCGACGCGCAACTTCAACCCGCTCTGCGCGATGGCCGGCAAGATCACCATCGCGGAGGTCGAGCAGCTCGTCGAGCCGGGCGAGATCGCACCGGAGGACGTCCACCTGCCCGGCATCTTCGTGCAGCGCGTGGTGCAGGTCGGCGACGCCGGCAAGCGCATCGAGCGCGTCACCACCCGCCCGCAATCGAACAAGGAGGACAGTAACGGTGGCGCTCACCCGTAACCAGCTCGCCGCACGCGTCGCGCAAGAACTGCGCGACGGCCAGTACGTCAACCTCGGCATCGGCCTGCCGACGCTCATCCCCAACTACGTGCCGCACGGCGTGACCGTCGTGCTGCAGAGCGAGAACGGGATCCTCGGCTTCGGTCCCTATCCGTACGAGGGCGACGAGGACCCTGACCTCATCAACGCCGGCAAGGAAACCGTCACGATCCTGCCGGGCGGCGTCGTTCTTCGACTCGGCCCTTCGTTCGGGATGATCCGCGGCGGGCACATCGACGTCGCGGTGCTCGGCGCGATGCAGGTCGCGCAGAACGGCGACCTCGCCAACTGGATCATCCCCGGCAAGATGGTCAAGGGCATGGGCGGCGCGATGGACCTGGTCCACGGCGCCAAGCACGTCATCGTGATGATGGAGCACACCGCCAAGGGCGGCGCGCACAAGATCCTCGAGCACTGC
>CAWASO010000011.1:0-10701 GCA_963784655.1 Vulcanimicrobiota bacterium | reverse complement strand
TCGTTCTGCGCGCGGCGACGGTCGCCGACGCCGACGCGGTCGCCGCGCTGTGCCGCCGGACGCGGCAGATCGCGCTGCCGTATCTGCCCGACCTGCACACCTACGCGGAGGACTGCCTGTACTTCCGCGACGTCGTCTTCGCCGGCGACGAGGTCCACCTCGCCGAGCGCGACGGGAGCCTGCTCGGGGCGATCGCGTTCGGCAACGGCTGGGTCAGCCAGCTCTACGTCGACCCCGCCGAGCATGGGCGGGGCATCGGCGGCGCGCTGCTGCGGCTGGCGATGGACGCCCAGCCCGAGCTCCAGCTCTGGACGTTCCAACAGAACTTCGACGCGCTGCGCTTCTACGCGCGGCACGGCTTCACGGTCGTGCGCACGACGGACGGCGACAACGAGGAGCACGAGCCCGACGCGCTGCTGGCCTGGACCCGCGCCCGAGCGGGTATCGGAGAAGCGACATGACGATCGAGGAATGGGCTGCCCGCATCGATGCGCTGCTGGCCGAGCACGGCGGGGGGCTGGCCGCGCACGCCAGCGGCATGGACGTGACCGAGGCGATGCACGCGCGCGGCGTCACCAAGCTCGGGCCGGGCGATCCGGTCTGGCAGCACGCCGGCCGCGCGGTCGCGATCTGGGTCGCCTCGGACGACTCGACCCTGCGCGGCTCGTTCGTCCCGCGCGACCGTGCCGACACGGCAGTTCCCGACGAGGAGCTTTCGCACCTCAAGATGTACGTGCGCAGCGACATCGGCGCCCGCGAAGCCGCGCGCGACATAACGACGTTCCTCACCGCCCCGTAGGGTTTAAGCTACGTGGTCGCCGGCTGCGCGATCCAGCTCCGGTAGTAATTCGGGTCCTCCAGCTGCGTCGCGGTCTCGGCGACGCGCAGCGGGTTGAAGCAGTCGATCGCCACGCCCAGCTCGTCGGTCGCGGTCTTGCCCAGCGACGCTTCGACCGCGCCCGGCTGCGGGCCGTGCGGCGCGCCCGCGGCGTGGAGCGTCATCGAGGCGGTCTCGATGCCGCGCCGCGACATGAAGTTGCCCGACGCGTAGTAGATGATCTCGTCGCAGTCGACCGAGGAGTGGTTGTAGGGCGCGGGGATCGCCAGCGGGTGGTAGTCGAACATGCGCGGCGCGAACAGGATGAAGGCCGCGCCCGGCGCGTCCCAGATCTGGTGCGACGACGGCGGCTGGTGCAGCTTGCCGGTGATCGGCGCGTACTCGTCGGCGCTGAACGCCCACGGATAGCAGTACCCGTCCCAGCCCACCACGTCGAAGGGATGGTTCGCCACGGTGTAGATCGCGCCGCGCCCGCGCGCGGTCACCCGCAGCTCGAACTCGCCGACCGCGTCGACGGGAGCCTGCAGCTCCGGTGCGCGGAAGTCGCGCTCGTAGTACGGCGCATGCTCGGCGAGCTGGCCGAACTCGTTGCGGAACTTGCGCGGGATCGTGATCTGGCCCGACGACTCGGCGACCAGCAGCGCGGTCGGGGCGCTTGGCTGCAAGCGGTACGCGGTGCCCATCGGGATGTAGAGGTAGTCGTGCGCGCGGTAGGCCAGGGTGCCGAACGCGCTTTCCAGCACGCCCTCGCCGTGGGTGACGTAGAGCATCTCGTCGCCGCCGGAGTTGCGGAAGAAATACTCCATCCGCTCGGTCACGCCGGCCGTCGAGAGCACGATGTCGTCGTTGCCGACCAGCGGCACGCGCGCCTCGACCGCGTCGCCGGTCTTCTTCTCGCGCCCGGTGAACCAGTGCCGGTTGCGCACCGGGTCGTTGGGCAGGAAGCGCACCAGCGGCCGCTCCCAGGGCTGCACGTCGAGCGTCGCGGTCGGCGGGCGCAGGTGGTACGCCAGCGAGTAGACGCTCTCGAACCCCTTGGTCGAGATCAGCTCCTCGGCGTAGAGCGCGCCGTCCGGGCTGCGGAACTGCGTGTGCCGCTTCTCGGGCAACCGGCCTTGGCGAGCGTAGAACGGCATGGGTCGTCTCCTCTAGTAGACCAGATCGAGTTCGGGAATCGCGGTCGGGCGCAGGCCCAGCCGGGTCGCCTTCGCGTAGTAGCGCTCCGCCGCCGCGCGCAGGTGCCGCTTGCCGTAGCCGTCGCTGCCGAGCTGCTGCTCGACCGGCCGGAACGTCTTCATGTAGCCCGCCACCAGCCGCGGCAGCGCCTCGTCCTGCGCGGCTTGAATCGTGACGAGGTTTTCGGGATCGTCGGCGATCAGCGCCTCGGCCAGCGCGAAGCCGAACGCGATGTGGCGCGCCTCGTCGGTGCAGCGCGTCTTGTGCTGCAGCTGGCGCAGCTCGTCGCCGTGGTCCTTGGCCATGTCGATGTAGGCGAAGATGTTGCCCAGCGCCAGGCCGCCCTCGACGAACAAGTTGCCCTCGACGACGATCTGGTACGGATTCGTCAGCGACTCCATGTAGTCGAAGTTCGGCTTGGCCGCCGACGCCGCCCAGATCGCGTCGGTGTCGCGGTGCGACACGCCCAGCACCCACAGCAGGTAGTCGTCCATCTCGGCGTGCTGCGCCTCGTCGACCATCTGGCACGACGCCCAGACGCGAATGTCGTCGGACGGCGCGGTGTGCACCGCCTGCGCGATGTAGCGCGCGACCGACTTCTCCTGGTAGCCGATGCGGGTGAACAGCGGCATCATCGCTTCGAGGTAGCGCCGGTCGACGCTCCGCATCTCGCGCTTGTCGTCGGGCAGCGCGCGCAGCGCGTCGTCGTAGGCCAGCTTCTCCTTGGCCTGGAGGCGGTAGTACGACACCGTGTCGAGCTTGAACGGCGGTTTGAACGTGCTCGGGTCGCTCAGGTGCAGATCGGCCATCGTCGCGGGCATCGTCAGCGCTTCGGGTTGCCGACCGCCGTTCCTCGGCGGAGGCCGGCGAACGACCGAGCCGCCGCTACGAGAGCTGCCTAGCGGACGCGCGCCATCGTGGCCTTGGCCAGCGCAACGGTGCGCTGGGTGAGAGCGGGCGTGCGGGGGCCGAACACGTTGAAGACGTAGCCGTCGCCGCCTTTGCGCGCGTAGACGTTCGAGGTGATGGTGAACGCTTCGTCACCGACGCCGTTCAGCTTGGCGGGCGCGGCCGAGAACGCGTTGGACGTCTGCTTCACCAAATCGCCGAAGAGCTCGTGCGCCCGGGCCGGCGAGCCCCACGGAAACACCGTGACCACCACGGCCTGCAGCGGTTTGGCGCCGTGGAACGAGCAGTTGCGGCTCGGCCCCACGGTCCGGGCCTGCGAGGACGTGACCGGGGCTCCCATCGCCTTGGCGGCATCGGCTTTGGCGACGGCCGTGCAGGGATCGGGCTCGGCGCCGGCTCGCCCGCGAGCGGCGGGCGAGAGGACCAACGCTGCAGCCAGCGCCACGGCCAGGGACGTGCGGGCAGTCATGGCAGCGCACTTCGGGGAGCGAGCGAGGCGACCTACCCTGCTCGCTCTCGGGTCAGCCGAGGTACGCTTCGGTGATCGCCGGGTTCGCGGCCATCGCCGCGGCGCTGCCGCTTGCGGTGATCCGGCCGCGTTCGAGCAGCGCGACCCGGTCGGCGATCGCGAACGCCGCGCGCGCATTCTGCTCGACCACGACGACCGTCGTGCCGTCGGCGTTGACCCGAGCCAGCGCGGCGAAGATCTCGGCCACGACCTGCGGCGCCAAGCCGAGCGACGGCTCGTCGAGCAACAAGACGCGCGGCCGGGCGAGCAGGCCGCGCGCGACCGCGACCATCTGCTGCTCGCCGCCCGAGAGCGTCCCGGCCCGCTGCGCGCGCCGCTCGCGCAGGCGCGGAAAGAGCGCGAACACGCGCTCCAGCTCGGCCGGCGTCGCGCCGCCGTGCGCGTACGCGCCCAGCTCCAAGTTGCGCTCGACGCTGAGCGCGTCGAACATCTGCCGCCGCTCGGGCACCAGCACGATCCCGGCCCGCACCGCGCGCTCGGCCGGCAAGCCGGTCACGTCGCGCCCGGCCAGCGCGACCCGCCCGGCGCTCGGCGCGAACCAGCCCGCCAGCGTCCCCAGCAGAGTCGACTTGCCGGCCCCGTTGGGCCCGACCACCGCCAGAATCTCCCCCTCTCGCACGCTCAGGTCGACCCCATCGAGCGCGCGCACCGCACCGCGCCGCGCGACCAGCCCTTGCACGACCAGCAGGTCGGCGACAGAATTCGTACCGGCCGACCGGCACCGGCACCGGCACCGGGGGAGTCGACGGCGACGGTAACGGTGGCGGCGGAAGCGGCGGCCCCGGCGTCCGGTGAGGGAACCGCGACGGCCTCACCGAGATAAGCCTCGATCACGCGCGGGTCGCGCTGCACCTCGGCCGGCGCGCCTTCGGCGAGCTTGCCGCCACGGTGCATCACGACGACCCGGTCCGAGACGGCCATCACGGTGCGCACGTCGTGCTCGATCATCAGGATCGTGGTGCCCGCGGCGCGCACTTGCGCCAGCACGTCGACGAACGCCCGCGTCTCGGCGCGCGACAAGCCCGACGTCGGCTCGTCGAGCAGCAGCAGGCGCGGCTCCGCGGCGAGCGCGCGCGCCAGCTCCAGCAGCCGCTGGCGCCCGAACGACAGCGCCGCGGCGAGCCGGTCGGCGTCGTCCTGCAGCCCGACGAGCGCGAGCAGCTCGTCCGCCCGCGCCCGCGCGGTCCGGCCGCGCTCGCGCGCTTCGAGCGGCACGAGCACGTTCTCGCGCGCGCTCATCGTCCCGAACACCTGCAGCGTCTGGAACGTGCGCGCGATCCCGGCATGCGAGATCGCGCTCGGCCCGCGCCCGCGCAGGCTGCGCCCGGCCAGCCGCACGTCGCCCGCATCGAGCGGATACGCCCCGGTGATCAGGTTGAAGACGCTCGTCTTACCCGCCCCGTTGGGCCCGATGATCGACACGAACGCCCCGCGCTCGACCGCGAACGACAGCTCGTCGACCGCGACGACCCCGCCGAAGCGCTTGCGCACGCGCTCGACCTCGAGCAGCGGCACGTCGCTCACCGAACGCGCTCCGCCGCGCGCGCCGCTGCGCTCGAGCAATGCGCCCACGATTCCCTGCGGCATGAAGCGCACCACCGCGACCAAGATCGCGCCGAAGGCAACGACTTGCAGCGCGGCCGCGGCGCCCTGCGCGTTGGCGGGAAACAGCGCGCCGGCCAGCGCCGTCAGCGCGGTCGCGACGAGCGTGAACACCGCCGCGCCGACCACCGGGCCGAGCGTCGTCGCGGCCCCGCCCAGCACCACCATCACGACGAAGAACACCGACTGCTCGAACGTGAACGACGTCGGCGAGATGTAGCCCGCGTAGTAGGCGTACAGCGCACCGGCCACCGCCGCGTACGCCGCGCTGAGCACGAACGCCTCGAGCTTGCGCGTCCGCACCCGCACGCCCATCGCCGCGGCGGCCGTCTCGCTCGCCGCGATGGCACGCAGCGCCCGCCCGCGCGCGCTCGCCCGCAGCGCGTTCAACCCCACGGCGCCCAGGCCGACCGCAACCCACGCGACGACATACGCCGGCAGATCGCCCTTCAGCGCCTGCGCGCCGAAATGCAGCGCGCCGAAATCACCGGTCCCCGACGGCCCGCCCGTCAGCCCGCCGGCTTCGTCGAAGACGACCTTCGCGATCACCCCGAGTCCCAGCGTGGCCAAGGTGAGGTAGTGCCCGCGCAGCCGCAGCGTCGGCCAGCCGACCAGCGCCGCGACCGCCGCCCCGACCAGCGCCGCGACGCCGATCGAGAGCCACGGGTCGACCCCGTGCCGCGCCGCGGCCGCCGCCGCGTACGCGCCCAGCCCGAAAAACGCCGCCTGGGCCAGCACGACCTCGCCCGCGGTCCCGATCATCAGCGACAACCCGAGCGCCGCGAGCGCGTTCTGCCCGATGACCACCATCGTCGCGATCGCATAGCCGTTGCGCGCGAACGGCAGCGCGATCACCACCAGCACGACGAGCGCGTACAGCGTGCGCGTGGTTCGCACGGTTCGCCCGGAATCCATCGGCGTGCCGCTCACACGCGCGCGACGGAGCGGCCGAGCAAACCTTGCGGGCGTACGAGCAGCACCGCGATCAGGATCGCGAACGCGATCGCGTCGCGCCAGCCCGAGGACAGCACGCCCGCCCCGACCGACTCCAGCACGCCGAGCAGCAGCCCGCCCACGACCGCGCCCGGCACGCTGACGATCCCGCCCAGCACCGCCGCGACGAAGCCCTTGAGCCCCAGACTCAAGCCCATGTCGTAGGACACCAGCGTGATCGGCGCGATCGCCACGCCGGCGACCCCGGCCAGCGCCGCCCCGAGCGCGAACGCGACCGCGCCGGCGCGCAGCGGATCGATTCCCATCAGCCGCGCGGCCTCGCGGTTGAGCGACGCCGCCAGCAGCGCGGCGCCCAAGCGCGTGCGCTCGAACAGCAGCCACAGCGCGCCCATCAGCACCAGCACGATGCCGGCGATCCAGAGCTGCTGCGGCGTCACCGTCGCCGCGCCCAGCGAGATCGCACCGCCCGGCGAGAACGCCGGCAGCGGCTTTGCCGCCGGCCCGAAGGCCAGCAGCGCCACCCCGCGCAGCGCGATCGAGACCCCGATCGTGACGATCACCTGCACCACCAGCGAAGCGCGCGCCGCCCCGCGCAAACCGACGTACCACACCGCCAGGCCGACCAGCGCGGCCGCGATCACCCCGCCCAGCGCCGCGAGCGGCAGCGGCACACCCAGGCCGACGAGCGTCACCGCGACGACCGCGCCGGTCATCGCGAACTCGCCCTGGGCGAAGTTCACCACCCCGGTGACGTTGTAGATCACCACGAACCCGACCGCGACGAGCGCGTACAGCGCGCCCGTCGCCAGACCGGAGACGACGAACTGCGTCAGCGGATCAGCGCTCGGCGATCTTCCAGCCGCTGCCGGTCGCCTCGGCGATCACGATGTCGCTCTCGGCCAGCCCCTGGTGGTTGGACGGCGTGATGGTGTAGCGCCCGCTGTACGACGGAAAGCCGGTGATCTTCGTCTCGAGCGCGTCGCGGATCGCCTTGCGGTCGGTGCCGCCGCTGCGCATGGCCTGCAGCAAGAGCCGAATCCCGTCCGCGCCGAAGGCCGCGATGCCGTCGGGATCGGCGTGGTAGCGGCGCTTGTACTCGTCGGTGTAGATCTGCAGGATGCCGCGCTGCGGGTCGCTCTTGGCGAGCTGGTTCGCGACCGTGATCTTCGTCGTCGCGAGGTACGTGCCGGCGACGTCCTTGCCCGCGCCGACGAACGACGCGCCGGCCGCGCCGTTGGAGTAGATCAGTTTCGCCTTGCAGCCCGAGCTGCGCCGCGTTCTTGGCGATGATCGTCACGGCGGGCGGCTGGCCCCACACCACCACCGCTTGCGCTTTGGAATCGCGAATCTTGGTGAGCTGCGCGGTGACGTCGGTGTCGCTGGGACCGTACTTCTCCTCGTCGACCAGCTTGAGCCCGAAGCGGGCGGCTTGCGGCGCGAAGTTCGTCTTGCCCGAATCGCCGTAGGCCGTGTTGACGCTCAAAAACGCGATCTCGCCGAGCTTCTGCTTGGCCAGGAAACCGGCGATCTTGTTGGCGACCTGCGAGTCGTCGTTGGGCGTCTTGAACACCCAGTGCCGCTGGTCGGCCGGGCTGGTGATGACGTTGCCCGCGCCGTTGGAGATCATCGGCACGCCGCTGTCGTTGGCGACCGGCACCGCGGGCATGGTGGTCGGCGTCGTCCCGGCGCCGAGGATCGCGACCACGCCGTCGCCGGCGAGCTTGGTCGCGTTCAGGCGCGACTGGGCCGGGTCGCTCTTGTTGTCGAGCACCTCCAGCTCGATCCGCCGGCCGCCGATCCCGCCCCGCGCGTTGGCCTCGTCGACGTACATCTGGATCGAGTTGAGCTGCGGCTGGCCCCAGGTCGAGGAGACGCCGGACAGCTCGAGGTTCACGCCCACCTTGAGCGGGTCGGCCGCGCGCACCGGCAGCGGCCCAATCAGGAGGGCAGCGGTCGCGAGCGGCGCGGCCAGGACGACGGCGGCGGCGAGCGCCGCGAGACGAGCCTTCATGCCCGAGCGCGTACGCCGGAGCGGAGCGCGCCCCCTCGCTCGCCGAACAACGGTTGCGTGGAGCTGGCCCGCGACGACCGCACCGAGCTGCTGCTGGACCTGGCCCGGGCACTGCACCAAGCCGGTTTCCCGACCGATTCGCTCGAGGACACCGTGCGCGACGTCGCGATGATGCTCGGGGTCGCGGTGCAGGTCAACGCGCTGCCGACCACGCTCACCCTGGCGATCGGCCCGCCGTTCTCGCAGCGGCTCGTCGTGCTGCGGCTGGAGCCCGGCACGCTCAACCTGCGCAAGCTCGCGCTGCTCGACGCGGTGGTCGGCGACCTGCGCCGCGGCGCCGACCCCGGCCGCGCGCTCGAAGAGGTGGTGCAGATCGACGCCGAGGTCCCGCTCGACCCGCCGCTGCAGACCGTCGCCACCTATGCCGTGCTCTCGTGCGGCACGGCGCTGCTGCTGGGCGGCGGGTGGGGCGAGATCGTCGTGTCGACCATCGGCGGCATCGCGATCGGGGCGCTCGCCGCGCTGGCCCAGCGCTCGCGCCGGGTCGACCGGGTGTTCGAGATCGCCGCGGCCTTCGTCGCGACGGTGATCGTCGCGCTCTGGGAGCGCTACGGCCCGCCGATCTCGCTCTACGTCGCGATCATCGCCGGCGTCGTCCAGCTGCTCCCCGGCTACGCGCTCACGACCGCCCTCAACGAGCTGGCCAACCGCAACCTGGTCTCGGGCACGTCGCGCCTTGGCGGGGTGCTGGTCACCCTGCTCTCGCTCGGCTCGGGCTTCGCGCTGGGCGCGGCCCTGGGCGGCAACGCGATCCTCGTACGCGCCCACCGTCAGCCCCGGTCACACGACGATCTACTCCACCGTCGGCGCGGCGCTGCTGATGGGCCTGGCGATCGCGTCGCAGCTCCACGCGCGCTACCGCGACCTGGGCTGGATCGTCGGCTCGTGCGTGGCGACGGTGGCGCTGGTCCGCTTCTTTCCGTCGCTGGGCATCACGCAAGCCAGCCCGTTCGCGACCGCGTTCGCGATCGGCTTGGTGACGAACCTCGCCGCCCGCTACCTGCGCATCCCGCAGTCGGTCGTGCTGGTGCCGGGCCTGCTGGTCCTCGTCCCCGGCTCGCTCTCGTACGAGAGCCTGCTCTACGTGTTCCAAGCCGACACCAGCGACGCGCTCTCGCTCGCCATCCGCGCCCTGCTCGCCGCGATCCTGATCGTGACCGGCTTCCTGACCTCGCAGCTCGTCGCCCCACCCGTCCGCGGCCGCCCGGGCTGATCCGACTCGTTCGAGGCCACTCCGGGTGTGTCGCGCTCGCTCGAGGGTGTGCCGCATCGCCGGGGTAGACCGTAGCCATGCCGCCGCGACTGGGACTGGTCTGCCTCACCGAAGGCGAGCGCATTCGCTTCCGCACGATCACCAAAACCCGCCTGGACGCGCTCGAACCGCGCGCGGCGGACGACGCGCTGCGCACGATCTACGTTCACAACGCGCGCGTGCTCGACGACGCGCTGAGCTTCTGCAGCGAGAACGGGATCGCGCTCTACCGCATGGTCTCGGGCCTGTTCCCCTTCGCCGACATGCCGATCGGGACGCGCATGCTGCGCCGCTTCGGCTCGGCACTGCGCAAGATCGGCGCACGCGCGGCGCGGCTCGGGATCCGCGTCGTCTCGCATCCCGACCAGTTCATCGTGCTCAGCTCCGAATCCGAGCGCGTCGTCGCGAACAGCAAGGTCGCCCTCGCCGGCGAGGCCCGCGTCTTCGACGCGCTCGGCCTGCCGCGCAGCGCCTGGAGCACGATGACGATCCACGGCGGCAAAGGCGGACGGGCCGACGCCTTGGTCGCCGAGCTGCGCGCGTTGCCGCCCGAGATCCGAACCCGCATCGCGATCGAGAACGACGAGTACGCCTATCACGCCGAGGAGACGCTCGCCGTCGCCCGGGCAGCCGGCGTGCCGATGGTCTTCGACGCCCACCATCACCTGGTGGCGGAAAAGCTGGCGGGTTACGACGACCCGTCGGTCGCCCACTACTTGGCCCTGGCGCGCGAGACCTGGCCCGACCCGGCCTGGCAGCTCACCCACGTGTCCAACGGCCGCACCGCCCTATGCGACGCGAAGCACAGCGACTTGATCGCCGCGATGCCGGCGGCCTTCGCCGACGCACCGTGGATCGAGGTCGAAGCCAAGCGCAAGGAAGCGGCAATCCTCGACTTGCGCGCACGCGGAACCTACGCCTGAACGCGCTCGAGCGCGGAACGCACGCCGGAGCGCGCCGAGCGCCGAGCGCCGAGCGCCGAGCGCCGAGCGCCGAAACGTACGCTCAGGCGCCCGAGCGGGTACACGAGCAGCACGATGCCGTATCTGCGCTTATCCTCACTCCCGCTCGACGACGCGACCAAACGCCACCTGGCCGACGAGTTGACCGCCACGGTCCTCGACATTCTGCCGGACGAGAAGCCCGAGCGGACGAGCGTGCACTTCACGCCGTTCGCCCCGGGCGATTTCGCGATTGCCGGCCGCTTGGTGGCCGACGGCGCGCTGCCGGATACGCACCTCGAGCTGAGCGCGACGGGGGTCGACGAGCGTGCCTGGCACGCGCTGCGTAACCGCCTGACCGACGTCGTCGTCGAGGCGCTCGCGATCGAGCCGGTCGACCGCTGGCGCGTAAACCTCAAGCTCAACGAG
>CAWASO010000010.1:0-19635 GCA_963784655.1 Vulcanimicrobiota bacterium | reverse complement strand
ACGTTCTGCGCGGGCGCTACCGCCTCGGCCCGCTGCTGGGCGAGGGCGCGACCGGCACCGTCTCGCGCGCGACCGACGCCGTGCTCGGGCGCGATGTCGCGGTCAAGCTGCTCAAGCCGGCCGTCGCGCAGGACCCGACCCTGGTCGCGCGCTTCTACGCCGAGGCCCGCGCCGCGGCGGCGCTGGTCCACCCGCACGTGGTCGGCATCTACGACGTGCTGGCCGAGGCCGAGGACGGCCTGCACGCGATCGTGATGGCTGCTTGCCTACGGCCCTCCTCTGGCGCGGGTGCTGCACGAGAACGGCCCGCTCGGGGAAGCGCGCGCGGTCGCCTACGGGCGCCAGATCGCGAGCGCCCTCGCCGCCGCCCACGCGCGCGGGCTGCTACACCGCGACATCAAGCCGGCCAACGTGCTGCTCGCGCCCGGCGACACGGTCAAAGTGGCCGACTTCGGGCTGGCCAAGGCGCTTGCCGGAAGCGGTCCCGACCTGACCGAGGCGGGCCGGCTGGTTGGCAGCGCAGCGTACTTCTCGCCCGAGCAGGCCCAGGGCCTCGCGCTGGGCCCGGCGGCCGACCTCTACAGCCTGGGCGCGATGCTGCATGAGCCCGTCACCGGCCGGCCGCCGTTCGCGGGTGACTCGCCCGTCTCGCTCGCGGTCGCCCACGTCACCACCCCGCCCCCGGACGAAGCGACCCTGCGCCGCGCGATGTCGCCCGGGCTGGCCACCATCGTCCACCGCCTGCTCCAGAAAGACCCGCGCGCCCGCTTCGCGAGCGCAAGCGCGCTCGAAGCGGCGCTGGCCGCGCTCGGCACGCAGGCCGCCGCCACGGCGCGACCGTCGTGGGACGCGCCGACCCTCGTGGCGACGATCCCGGTCGTGGCAGCACCGGTCCGCGGCGTCTCCTCCACCGGCGGGCGCCGCAGCGCCACGAACAGCCCGAACGACATGGCGCGGCGCGCGCTGGCCCGAGCGCGTACCGCGCCGGTCATGCTGGCCGCGGGGATCGCGGTGCTGTTCGCGCTGCTCGGCCTCGGCTGGAGCGCGCGAGCGGGCACCGCTCGTCCGCCGTAGTTGCGCGCGCGGCGAGCGCTTCCGGCCGAGGCGCTTTCGCCGCTACGGCCACGGCGCGCAAACCGGCACTGGTGACCGTGCCGAACTTGGTCGGGATGGACTACGCCGCCGCGGGGCTGAGCGAGCGCCGAGCGCGTAGCGCTGCGCCCGAACTTCGCGGCCCCGCATTTCCAACGCGGCCCCGGAGTCGGTGCTCGCGCAGTACCCGGCCGCCGGCACGCAGGTCCGGCCCGGCAACGACGGCGCTCGTGATCATCTCGACCGGCCCGCGGCCCGCGGTCGACCTGCGCGGCGGCGGGGCGTACCTCAAACTGCCGCCGGGCCACCAGCGGCACCGCCACGAGGATAAGCATCCCAAGCACGCCGACGAGGGCGACGGCGGAGAGAGCGATTGACGGCAACGCGCTTCACGCTGCGCGCCGCGACGGTCGCCGACGCGGACGCGGTCGCCGCGCTGTGCCGCCGGACGCGGCAGATCGCGCTGCCGTACCTGCCCGACCTGCACACCTACGCGGATGACTGCGTGTACTTCCGCGACGTCGTCTTCGCTGGCGACGAGGTCCACCTCGCCGAGCGCGACGGGAACCTGCTCGGAGCGATCGCGTTCGGCAACGGCTGGGTCAGCCAGCTCGACGTCGACCCCGCCGAGCACGGGCGCGGCATCGGCGGCGCGCTGCTGCGCCTGGCGATGGACGCCCAGCCGACTTCGAGCTCGGACGTTCCAGCGGGACTTCGCCGCGCTGCGCTTCTACGCGCGGCACGGCTTCACGCCCGTGCGCACGACGGACGGCGACAACGAGGAGCACGAGCCCGACGCGCCGCTGGCCTGGACCCGCGCCCGGGCGGGTATCGGTGAAGAGACACGACGATCGAGGAATGGGCCGAACGAGTCGACATGCTGCTAGCGGCGGACGGCGGCGCTCCGGGCGAGCGCTGCACGGGTCTGGCCGCGCACGCCAGCGGCATGGACGTGACCGAGGCGACGCACGCGCGCGCGTCGCGAAGCTCGGGCCGGGCGACCCGGTCTGGCAGCACGCCGGCCGCGCGGTCGCGACTGGTCGCCTCGGACCACTCACCCTGCGCGGCCTGTTCGTACCGCGCGACCGCGCCAACACGGCAGTTCCCGACGAGGAGCTCTCGCACCTCAAGATGTACGTGCGCAGCGACATCGGAGCGCGCGAAGCCTCCCGCGACATCGTGGCGTTTCTCACGGCGCCGTAGTCGCGCCTCTGTAGCCGCGCCCGGCGAATTCCGCGCTAAGCAGTCGCTGGCTGCGCGATCCAGCTCCGGTAGTAATTCGGGTCTTGAGCGCGGTCGCGGTCTCGGCGACGCGCAGCGGGTCGAAGCAGTCGATCGCCACGCCCAGCTCGTCGGTGGCGGTCTTGCCCAGCGACGCTTCGACCGCGCCCGGCTGCGGGCCGTGCGGCGCGCCGGCGGCGTGCAGCGTCATCGAGGCGGTCTCGATCCCGCGCCGCGACATGAAGTTGCCGAAGCGTAGTAGCCGAGATCCTACAGCGCGACGGCTGGCTGTGCCGCGACTGTGGCCGCAAATTAGTTGTCGTGGGTGTGCTTGCTGGGCGACCTGCACGCAGTCTTCGCGCTTGCTCGCGCGACCTGCGATTCCGCCGCGCTCGCGCGTGCGGACAAGGTCACACGCCTGATACCGCGCTCATCGCTGCCGCCGCCGCTACGAGTAGCTCATCGCGCACGAGCGCAGGCCCGAGCGGCTCAGCTCCACGGAGCGCCGGGTGCTGGGCGCGATTGCGAGGGCCGCAGTTGCGCCGAGATCGCCGAGCACAGTAGAAACACGCTTTTGCAACGAAACCCGACGCATCGACCAAGTGATGGCCATGCGCACCCGCTCAAGCTTCGTCGCGAAACGCCTTCGATGGCACTGATCCCGAGCGCGCCGAAGGTACGCAATCGCGATCCCGTCCCGCTCAGGGGGCGTCAGGCCTTGCGCATAGCAGTGCGGGTCCAGGCGGAAATGGGCCTTCGACCCGCGCCCCGGCCCCTGCGAGGTCTCGGCGCGCGTACCGTCCTCGCGCTTGCGCGTGCCTCGCTGACCCGTGCCATACGGCGGCCGAGCGAGAGCTCTCCGAACTGCGCCAGGCGCTTGCCGACAGCCGTACGCCGGGTTATGACGCATCGGCAAGGCCACGGTCCGGCCGCAGTTACTGCGGCGGCTATCATTCATGGACAACGTCTGACACGCATACGAATGGGCACGGCTTGGGAACGTGTCGGCACAAGAACAGGGACGTTGGCCGGGTAAAGAACTTACCGAACTGAACCGGTGCTACTCTCTCGCGTGTTCATTTTTGATGATGGACAAGCCGCTACGTCTGCCAGGGCCCAACGGTTCGAAGCCGAACTCCTGTAGCGCGGCGTCTTGCCGCCGACGATCTCGAACGATCCGGTTTGCTCTTCCTTGAACCAGTATGCGCCGCTCGGAACGAGCCGCCCGTGATAGCGATCAGACCATCCACCGATGATTTGCTTTCCGCTAAGTAGAGTCCAAACGAGTGCATACGGCGACTTGTGGAGAAAGGCCTGAAGTCGAGCTCGCCGCACGAGCACCGCCTGGGGGCCGTCTCCGGCGACGGACGGATCCAAAGCCACGACGGCTCCCGCTGCATCGAGCCACGCCCCACGCTCGGGGTCCGATGAACCCCACTATCCTGTCAATGATCTCCTCGATTGGCAGCTCACTCGGATAGTGTCCGCGATGGAGTTGTCGTTGCCCGTTTCTCGAAAATAGCGACCCGTGGCCGGCTCGAGAAGGTCATGGACTTTTTTCCGCACGGGGTCGGCTAGAGCGCCGTGCGAAGCTGTGAACGTGTCGGCCTCGTGCGCGAACGCGGGTGACCAGTAGAGATCGCCCCACAGAAGTCTATACACATCTCTGGCTCCGGCCGCAGCGTACGGCCGTAAAAGTCCTTCCTTCTCAGCACCTTATGAACGCGCGATGCGTCGGTCTCGGGACAAGATAACCCAAGAAAGATACGATAGCTCGCGGATCGGCACGTCGTAACGGTCGTGGAGCAGCGGCTCCTTCTCCCTCCAGCCCGAGATGCGTCTTAAGGCAAATCCATTCCGCACCTTGCTCGTCCACGATGTCGAACGTACTCTTCGGGTCGGCAAGGTTAGCCGCTCGCACATCCTTCCGTCAATGTCGAACTCCGGCCGCCAATCATCGTATGATCGCCCGCCACCATATTGAGCGTGCGGGTGCTCATTGGGAGCCTCCCGTTTCCACGATCAAGGAAGACGGATCGATGTCCGGAGTAAGAACCTGCAGCAGAAGATCATACCGCATCGGCTCTCACTTCAGTGCTGTAGGGTAGAAATTATCCGCCATTGGCGCATAATTTTGAAAACGTGATCCACTGGCACGTTCTGCCGAAACGTTCAATCTCTTCACGGCGACGATCACCGCGATCGCGCGGAGGCTCTCGCTGACCGGCTCATCGAATGCATAGACCTCTTCTCCGCCGTAACCGAGATCAATCACGCGACGGAATATCCAACGTGTCGCTGTTCTCAAGTCGTAGTGATGATCTGCTTCCTTCGGCACCTGATATTCCTCGTATCGCTGGCGCTGCGCCTCGTCGAGAGATTCGACAGAAGGCCGCCTTGGCTGCAAGTTCGTCCTTCTGCGCTTTTTCACCGTCGACCGTCGCCGCATACCTTAACCACGTCCCTGAGTCAGTCTCGAAAGCCATCGCCGTCAAGGTCAGCGGGACGCTTCGCCCTGACGTCACTCGATAAAGGTTGACATGACGATGCTGGACACACGCGCGCTTCGTTCAAGCTTCGCGAAGGCGACGTTGAGTTGGCGATAGCGCCGCGTCGAACGCGTCGCGACGTTGACTCGGCGTCATCTGGGTCCTCACCGTACTCGGTACGTTCAGCCAGTCCCCGCGGCCGTTTGTCCCGACAAGTACCGGGCAAAATCACCGATTTCGTCCAGCCGGAAAAATGAACAGCGCTGATACCGCGGGCAACTTCTTCCCGACCGTCCCCCTGGTTCTTCCCACGAATGCCTCCAGTAGTGCCTCGTCGGCGACGGACACGTTGTGGAGCGGCGCCATAAGGCGGACGGATCACGCTAATTTCTGCGCTGCTTCGATCGCTCGAAGACAGGCCGCGCGCTCCACGACCGTCCGGGCGAAATCTGTGCGAGACGTCCACCGGAAGCCCGTTCTGTCGGGCTCTGTTGTAAAACAGCGTAGCATGATTAGCAAGAGCGACAGTCGGCGCGACGTTCGCATCGCGTAACCCGTAATCCCGCGTACATGCGCTGACACCGATGTACGGATCGTTGCAGTTTCCGACGCTCGAAGAATACGCTCGACGCCGAGGGCGCAGCGTCCAGCAGAGCGACAAATCCCTTCGTCGCATCGTCACGCCCGCGCCGATTAGTGGAGCAATACAGCCACAGGTGGGCCGTGCCCGTAGCCGCCGCTGCTTCGGGAGTGCGGGCGCCGAATGCATCATCTCGCGCCCAGATGTCAGCCGCGTTACCGCTGCGCCCTCGCGTCGTCGGCCGCCGATGCGACCGGTCCACAGCGCATCTCGACGTGGCATCTCGACTGCGTCAAGGTACTGTGCAGGCCGTCCGCGTTGAGCGGATGCTGCGGGATGAGCGCGCAGGAAGCAGGCATTCCACTACGCGCTCACACAGCTCCGGTGCCGTCTCGAGCCAGAGGAGGACATTCCGACGCATGACACTGTTCACGCTGGCCAGTTCACGCCACGGCAGCGTCCGCACGAGCATTTCCGCGTCCCAATGGGCCACTTCGGGAAGCACTTCGACCAACTCGATGCCGTGGCGCTCCGGAACTTGGATCGTTAGCGCTTCGAGGAGGCCAGCCTGCGCGGGATACGTCATACGTATTTCCGATCAAGGCCGCGATGCTGCTCGCGCATCATTTCGTACGCCGAGGTCCCTCCGGAATGGAATGAAGCAGGCGACGATCGCGCTGATAATGAGCCATGCTCTCGTTGTAATTCGGACATAGGCGTTCTCGCCGCCGTCCACGCTCGAGATAAGGCCGTAGCGCTCGAGAGCAGCAAAAAGCAAAGAATAAGACGTAGGCGGATGCAATCCATCCACAGCGGCCTTTGCTCGCGAGCGCTCGATGGCGTTAGGCGAATCGGCGGTTAAAGCGTCGGCAAGCGCGGCAAGAGCATGTGGCATGAGGCGGTCAGCCGGATCGACATCGAGGTCATCGCGAATCCTCTCGTTTTGGGCATTCACGAAGAAGTCGAAGACGGCGGTCAGGCCAGAGAGGCCACGTGGGATCTTGGAGAACCCAGCCGCTTTACTACCTTTGCAAAACAGCAATAGGAGTATAGGATTCCGAAATTGTTGAGGAGCACTGGTTCCGCCGGCTCCCGGATGTCGGGCCGCCGAAGAACGCGCGCTGGGTCTCGACAGGTTGGTACTCGACCCCTCGCGCGTAGATGCTGACGAACTGGTCGCGGTCGTCGTTTCGCACGCAGAGGCGCAAATACGTGTCGCGTACCGATACGATTAAGGCAACGCGCGGAAATCGCTTCACCTGATGTACCAAAGCGTTGATGTTCTCGTACCATATCGGGGATTTGGGCCCTCATCGATGTCCTGCGATGAGGAGCAATGCGCGCGTCCCAGTCGCCTCCGCCGCGCTCTGGAGCGCACCGAGAGGTCCTCGTGATTGCTCGGCAACGGATTCTGTCGCGCGATCTCTCCCCAAACGCTGTTACCATCAAACTCTTTCGCACCGAGCAGACTGATCGCGACGTCGCCGCCCTCAACCGCGCTCAGTCCCACGTCGCAGAGATAATGTGTTCTCCCTGTACCCGCCCCACCCACCAAGAGCATACAAGGCATCCGGGAAAACCGACTTCGGACTCTCTGCGAAGTCACCGAGGTCCTCGAGTGCCGAAGCGAGGCGCCAGAAATCGTGCACTTCATGTTCGTAGGGATTTCGACGTTCGGTAATCGGGAAGACCGGCCGTCGTCTCTGCGGCGCCCGCGCCCCGGCGTCACGCAGACGTCGTGCCAGGTCCCGGCCCCGCCGTCGCCTTGCCACTCGCTTCCGCGATGTCGCCCGTGACCATCTCCGCGTCGCTGTCAACGGCGAGGGGCTCAGCATTTCCAGCATCGCACCGCCCCTGTCGGCGAGCGCCGCGCATTCCTCCGGAAATGTGGCGATGTACTTGCTGTCCTGAGAACGGCTGTGTGGCGTCTACCGCGCGATAACGTTCGAAGGCACGCCTGATGTAGCGCTCCGAGAGCGTCATTGCCTCGACGAACCGCACCAGCGGCACCTCGAACATTCGGTCTCGAGATAACGCTCACCCACAACGCGGAACGTGTCCTCGACACGGCGGCGGACCCGTCCAGGATCGAGATCGGGACCACCGAACCAATAATACCGCATCCCGCGGTTCTCGGACTTGACGTTCCCGGACGACGTCGTGCGCGCTTCGCAGATCGACCAAGATCATCCATGTCCCGGTCGCGCGCCAACTTTTCGTATCTCGCTTAGCCTGATTCCAGCGGTCAAGCGCGGTCTTTGTTCTAGGTTCTCGCGCGTCACTGAGGTCGAGCGGGACATATCACATAACGCTTGAGATCGGGATGACGTTCGAGTGCGGTGTGGACTGACTCATCGACCTGATCCGACTGCTTCGGCGTCGGAGACTGCAAAAACCACTTCGCCGGCAACCCCATTCCACGCCATCAGCAAAGGGCGATACCCCTCCACGCCTGCGCATCCGCGCCCTTCGGAATCCAGGTCGCTCCGCATTGCGGCATTCGGCTTCGAAAGACCTGTCGACAAAGCTCTTCGAACCGCTCCGTCTTGCGAGCTGTTGAACAGCCCGACACGATTCCATGGACCGTGACGTCAGGCATCGGTTCGACTCAAGAACCGACGCTCCCACGCCATAGCAAGCTCGTCGAGGCGGAACACCGCCAGCCGCGGCGTGTTGCCAATGAGAAAAAACTGCGACTACTCTTCCTTGGCGACGATGGCGTCGATCTTGCCTTTCGCCACCTCCTTCGTGGCTGGAAGCATCCCATCGATCCATGCCGCTCGCAATTGCGCGCGGCAATGGACGATCGGTGACGAATACTTGCAATGAGCCCTCCTGCGTCGTTGCGCCCTGGCGATACCTGCGGAACGAGAGAGCGCTCGTCGGACGAGACCGCCGTCCCCACGATGCCCGCGATGCTGTGCGTCACCCTGTCCGCGGTAGCATGACCGCCTTCGGCGTAGCCATCGTACTTCTTTGGCACGGCATCAATCGAGGATCCGATTGCCTCGAGAGAACGGATCGAGCGCTCTGTCACTGCTTCCGAGCGGCACTCCGGACCAGAGCGTGCGTTGTGCTGGGCACGGCCAAGGCCGAGGAGAAGCGCTGCACGGCCCGCGCGCTCAGACTCCTTCCGCTGCCGCAGCGCAAGGCCTCGACCCTGGGCTGCAGCGCACCGAGGAGCGGGTCTACCGCTCATCGAGCCCGGCACCGATCGGCCGCGGCGCAGCACGAGGTCCTCTGCGCCGCCCAGGTGCTCGATCAGGCGCAAGACCTCTAGCGCGCAGTCCGCTCATGGCAAAACTGTTTCCTGCCGAACTTCCTTTCCCACCCGCTCATCATTGCCAACGTATCGCCTGTACACCGAGCGCGTACCGTGCGCGAACGGGCTACGTCGCCGTCGGCTCGCGATCCAGCCCCGGTAGTAGCTCCGCGTCCTCCAGTCGCGTCGCGGTCTCGGCGACGCGCAGCGGGCCGAAGCAGTCGATCGCGACGGCCAGCTCGTCGGTCGCGGTCTTGCCCAGCGACGCTTCGACCGCGCCCGGCTGCGGGCCGTGCGGCGCGCCGGCGGCGTGCAGCGTCATCGAGCCGCTCTCGACGCCGCGCCGGCACATGAAGTTGCCGCGACGGTAGTAGATGATCTCGTCGCAGTCGACGCGAGGAGTGGTTGTACGGCGCGGGAATCGCCAGCGGATGGTAGTCGAACAGCCGCGGCGCGAACAGGATGAACGCCGCGCCCGGCGCGTCCCAGATCGGTGCGACGACGGCGGCTGATGCAGCTTGCCGGTGATCGGCGCGTACTCGTCGGCGTTGAACGCCTACGGATAGCAGTACCCGTCCCAGCCCACGACGTCGAAGGGGTGGTTCTGCGACGGTGTAGATCGCGCCGCGCCCGCGCTGGTCACGCGCACCTCGTACTCGCCCACCGCGTCGACCGGCGCTTCGAGCACCGGCGCGCGAAAGTCGCGCTCGTAGTACGGCGCGTGCTCGGCGAGCTGGCCGAAATCGTTGCGGAACTTGCGCGGGATCGTGATCGGCGCCGCGACGACTCGGCGACGAGCAGCGTCGTCGGCGTCGCTCGGCGCAAGCGGTACGTGGTGCCGCATCGGAACGTACGAGGTAGTCGTGCTCGCGGTAGGCGAGCTCGCCGAACGGCGTCTCGAGCACGCCCTCGCCGTGGTGACGAAGAGCATCTCGTCGCCGCCGGAGTTGCGGTAGAAGTACTCCATCGGCTCGGTGACGCCGGCGGTCGAGAGCACGATGTCGTCGTTGCCGACCAGCGGCACGCGCGCTTCGACCGCGTCGCCCGGTCTTGCTTCCGCGCCGGTGAACCAGTGCCGGTTGCGGAGCGGTTCGTTGGCAGCGAAGCGCACCAGCGGCCGCTCCCAGGGCTGCACGTCGAGCGTCGCGGTCGGCGGGCGCAGGTGGTACGCCAGCGAGTAGACGCTCTCGAAGCCCTTGGTCGAGAACAGCTCTTCGGCATAGAGCGCTCCGTCCGGGCGGCGAAACTGAATGTGCCGCTTGTCGGGGAACCGGCCTTGACGAGCGTAAAACGCCACGGGTGTCTCCTGGGGGTCGAAACGAACGGTGCCTCAGCCTTCGCCGCCGAGCCCGCGGGCGCTCCTTCCGCCCGGGCGGCTCAGTAGATCAGCTCGTCCAGGTCGGAGACCGATACGCCGTTGCGCAGCAGGAACAGATCGTCGTTGCTTCCGATGGTCAGCACGACCGGCAGGCCACCGGCTCCCAGCGTACTGGGGACCACGACGTAGTGCCCGGAAGCGTCGAAATGCTCGACGGTGCCGCCGCGCGTCAGGGCCCACAGCGTGGTGAACCCGTCCGACGCACCAGGGACCAAGGACACGAGCACGTCGCCGGCCGGGTACTCGACGATCGCACCGGTCGCATTGTCGATGTGGCCCAGCACGGGTGCGTTGTCCTCGGCGAACCAGGTGTCGCTCGACGTCTGCCCGACGATGACCGAAGGCTTGGCGTTCGCGGTCGGGATCGGGTACTCGACGACGGTGTGGTCGGGCTTGAGCAGGCCGATCGCGTTCGTCCCGCGGTCGGTGAACCAGAGGCCGCCGTTCAGGCTGTTCTGCGCGAGCGACGTGGGCGCGCTGCCGGCGATGCCGATCGGGTACTCGCTGAACCCGCCGCCACCGACTTGATACGCGCCGATCTTGCCTGCCGTCTGCTCGGCGAACCAGAGCGTCCCGTGAACCGAGTCGAAGAGGATCCCAGCCAGCCCGGCGTTCGCGGTCGGGATGGTGTGCTCGACGATCGAGCCGTTGGTTTGCACGAGGCCGATCGTGTCGGGCAGCTCGCTGACGATGAACGGCTGGCCGCTGCCGGGAAACACGCCGGAGGCGAAGATTCCGGTGAACACGATGTGGCGCGGTTCCTTCCCACTGGTCACCGGGTACTCGGTGAAGCTCCCGTTCGCGGCGTACGCCCCGAGCTTGTGCGCGGTGGGTTCGGTGAACCAGATGTCGCGGTTGTCGTAGCGCTGCACGAGGTCGGCGTTGGCCATGCCGCCGGTGAAGATTTGCTGGGTCAGCCGGAAACCGGGCTGCACGTCGAACGGAACGCCGCCGAGTTGCTGGTTACCGAAATTCGTCGTCGCGGCCAGCGTGTAGGACCCCGAGCCGCCCCGCCCGCCGTAGAGGAGCGCGATGGTATCTTGCGGCGAGGTGAGCCGCCCGCCGCCGGCCGGTCCACCGTTCACGCTGAACGTGAACCGGCCTTGGAACGGAGCCGCCGACTGCATCATGACGTCGACCGGTTGCGCGTACGCGTCGGTGCCCGTGATCGCGTTGCCGGCCGCGTCGTACACCGTCACCGCGAGCGGAACGCTGACCGGCGAACCGGTCGACACGATCGTCGCTTGCTGCGGCACGATGGTCGCGGAGGCCGGGATGCCGAGCAGCGAGAGGGCGACGACGTTGGCTCGGCTTTCGATGATCGTTTGGGTCACGGTCGCGGTCGCCAAGAGGTGGCCCGTGGGGCGGCCGTTCACGAGCGGCCCGTCGTAGGTCGAGAGGGCCACGACATCGGCTCCGAGCGGGAGATCGACCGTAACCTGGCAGGTACGTGTCGTTCCGGTCGCCGTGCAGCCGGGCGCGTTCGCCGCCAGGCTGAACGCCTGGCTCACCGCCGCTCCGTTCACGGCCAGTCCGCCCGACTGCGTACCGCTCGAGACGAAGCGCGGGCGGCGGGTGCTGGTGCTCTGCCGCGGCAGCGGAATGACGATAGAGAGCTGAGCAGAGGCGGTCTTGCCGTGCTGCGGCGCCGGCACGGCGGCGGCCGGAGCGACGGGCGACGAGCCGCCGCCGCACGACGCGGCGGCCAGTGCTGCGGCGGCCGCGAGAACCAGATGGGAGCGCATCGTCACTTCACCGTGATCGCGGACGTCGTGACGGTGACCGGCAGCGCCACCGACTGCCCGAAGCCGTCGCTGAGAACGAGCGCACACTGGCCGGTGGCGACCCCGCCGACCGAGATGAGACCCTGACCGGCCAAGGCTGCCGTGGCGATGCCCGCGCACTGCGCCGCATTGATCGTGTACCCGCCGGTGTATCCGGCCTCGCTGATCTGCACCGAGACCGGGGCCGCGAGCGCGGTGATCTTCACCGCGGTGGGCGCGAGCGTCGGTTGGCCCTGCGGCGTCGGCGCTGGAGCGGGCGAGCCGCCTCCCCCACCGCACCCCGCGGCGAGTAGAGCACATGCCACCGTCAAAGCAAGAGACACCGCTGGCCTAGTGTCCACCATGGAGGGTGTGCTTGGCGTATAGCTCGGCCCCACCTGCAAGCGGGCTAGTGCTTTTTCAGTAGACCAAACCGAGCTCTGGAATGGAGGTCGGCCGCAGCCCCAGGCGGGTCGCCTTGGCGTAGTAGCGCTCCGAGGCCGCGCGCAGGTGCCGCTTGCCGTAGCCGTCGGTGCCGAGCTGCTTCTCGACTGGCCGGAACGTCTTCATGTAGCCGGCGACCAGCCGCGGCAGCGTCTCGTCCTGCGCGGCCTGGATCGTGGCGAGGTTCTCGGGATCGTCGGCGATCAGCGCCTCGGCCAGCGCGAAGCCGAACGCGATGTGGCGCGCCTCGTCGGTGCAGCGCGTCTTGTGCTGCAGCTGGCGCAGCTGGTCGCCGTAGTCCTTGGCCATGTCGATGTAGGCGAAGATGTTGCCCAGCGCCAGGCCGCCCTCGACGAACAGGTTGCCCTCGACGATGATCTGGTAGGGGTTCGTGAGCGACTCCATGTAGTCGAAGTTGGGCTTGGCGGCGGACGCCGCCCAGATCGCGTCGGTGTCCTCGTGCGAGACGCCGAGCACCCAGAGCAGGTAGTCGTCCATCTCGGCGTGCTGCGCCTCGTCGACCATTTGGCACGACGCCCACACGCGGATGTCGTCGGAGGGCGCGGTGTGCACCGCCTGCGCGATGTAGCGCGCGACCGACTTCTCCTGGTAGCCGATGCGGGTGAACAGCGGCATCATCGCCTCGAGATAGCGCTGGTCGACGCTGCGCATCTCGCGCTTGTCGTCCGGCAGCGCGTGCAGCGCGTCGTCGTAGGCCAGCTTCTCCTTGGCCTGGAGCCGGTAGTACGACGCCGTGTCGAGCTGGAAGGGCGGCTTGAACGTGCTCGGGTCGCGCAGGTGGAGGTCGGTCATCGTGGCGGGCATCGGCATCTCCGTTCCGCCCGAGAGATCTCCCGGCAGCGGACCTCTCTGCGCTTCGGTCCGCCGACCGTCGATCCTCGCCGCCGCCGAGCGGACGGCGTCTTGTGTAGACAACGCGCTTACCACCAGCTTGCGCAGCACGCGCCCCGAAGCGCTCATCGCGGGGCGTCGGCGGCGTCGGCCCGCAGCACGGGAGCGCCGGGGAGCCATCAGCCGAGATACGCCGCGGTGATCGCCGGGTCGGCCGCCATCGCGGCGGCGTCGCCGCGGGCGGTGATGCGGCCGCGCTCCAGCAGCGCGACCCGGTCGGCGACCGCGAACGCTGCGCGCGCGTTCTGCTCGACCACGACGACCGTCGTGCCGGCGGCGTTCACCCGCGCCAGCGCGGCGAAGATCTCGCCGACGACCTGCGGCGCGAGGCCCAGCGACGGCTCGTCCAGCAGCAGCACGCGCGGCCGCGCGAGCAGCCCGCGCGCGATCGCGACCATCTGCTGCTCGCCGCCCGAGAGCGTGCCGGCCCGCTGCCCGCGCCGCTCGCGCAAGCGCGGGAAGAGCGCGAACACGCGCTCGAGTTCGGCCGGGGTCGCGCCGCCGTGCGCGTACGCGCCCAGGTCGAGGTTGCGTTCCACCGTGAGCGCGTCGAACATCTGGCGCCGCTCCGGCACCAGCGCCATCCCGGCCCGCACCACCCGCTCGGCCGGTAGCCCGGTATGTCGGCCGGTAGCCCGGCGACGTCGTGGGCGGCGAGGACGACGCGCCCCGCGCTGGGTGGGAACCAGCCGGCCAGCGTGCCCAGCAGGGTCGACTTCCCGGCGCCGTTGGGCCCGACGATCGCCAGGATCTCGCCCGTCCGCACGGTCAGGTCGACCCCGTCGAGCGCCCGCACCGCGCCGCGCATCGTGACGAGCCCCTCTACGACGAGGATGTCGGGCATGACCTCACGCGCGGCCGGCGCATCGGTTCGAGTTTCACGCGCCGTGAGCTCGGCGAGTGCGGCGTCGCGCGGCGCTAGCTCATCGGGCACGGCCTGGGTCGTGACCGGTGCCGTGCGCGCGGCCCGAAGTTCGGGCGCGGCGATCGTCTCGCCCAGATACGCTTCGATCACGCGGGGGTCGCGCTGAACCTCGGCCGGTGCGCCTTCGGCGAGCTTGGCTCCGCGGTGCATCACGACGACGCGGTCGGAGAGCGCCATCACGGTGCGCACGTCGTGCTCGATCATCAGGATCGTCACGCCGTCGGCGCGCACGCGGGCCAGCACGTCGACGAAGGCGCGCGTCTCGCCGCGCGAGAGGCCCGAGGTCGGCTCGTCGAGCAGCAGCAGGCGCGGCTCGGCGGCCAGCGCCCGGGCTAGCTCGAGCAACCGCTGCCGCCCGAACGAGAGCGCCGACGCGAGCCGGTCCGCTTCGTCGCCCAGCCCGACGAGCGCGAGCAGCTCGTCGGCGCGCGCCCGTGCGGTCCGGCCGCGCTCGCGCGCTTCGAGCGGCACCAGCACGTTCTCGCGCGCGGTCAGCGGGCCGAACACCTGCAGCGTCTGGAACGTGCGCGCGATGCCGGCGTGCGAGATCGCGGTCGGCCCGCGCCCGCGCAGGCTGCGGCCGCTCAAGCGCACGTCGCCCGCGTCGAGCGGGTACGCGCCGGTGATCAGGTTGAAGACGCTGGTCTTGCCGGCGCCGTTGGGCCCGATGATCGAGACGAACGCGCCGGACTCGACCGCGAACGACAGGTCGTCGACCGCCACGACGCCCCCGAACCGCTTGCGCACGCGCTCCACCTCGAGCAGCGGCTCACTCGTCGGCGCCACGTGGTCCGCCGAACGGCCGGACTTGCTCCCCATGGCGCTCACCCAACGCTCCCCGCCGTGCTCATCCCGCGCTTACCACATGCTCACTCCGAGCGCTCGAGCAGCGCGCCGACGAGCCCCTGCGGCACGAAGCGCATCACCACGACGAGGATCGCGCCGAACGCCACCACCTGCAGCGCCGCCGCCGCGCCCTGCGCGTTGGCCGGAAACACCACCCCGGCCAGCGCCGTGAGCGCCGCGGCGATCAGCGTGAAGAGTGCCGCGCCGACGATCGGCCCGAGCGCCGTCGCCGCGCCGCCGAGCACCACCATCACGACGAAGAACACCGACTGCTCGAACGTGAACGACGTCGGCGAGATGTAGCCCGCGTAGTAGGCGTAGAGCGAGCCCGCGACCGCCGCGTAGACCGCGCTGAGCACGAACGCCTCCAGCTTGCGGGTGCGCACGCGCACGCCCATCGCCGCGGCCGCCGCCTCGCTAGCCGCGATCGCCCGCAGCGCCCGCCCGCGCGCGCTCGCCCGCAGCGCGCTCAGCGCCGCCGCGCCGAGGCCGACCGCGACCCAAGCGACGACGTACGCCGGCAAGTCGCCGTGCAGCGGCTGCGCGCCGAAGTGCAGCGCGCCGAAATCCCCGATCCCGACGGCCCGCCCGTCAGCCCGCCGGCCTCGTCGAAGACGACCTTCGCGATCACCCCCAGGCCCAGTGTCGCCAGCGTCAGGTAGTGCCCGCGCAGGCGCAGCGTCGGCCAGCCGACGACCGCGGCGACCGCCGCGCCGACCAGCGCCGCGACCCCGATCGCCAGCCACGGGTCGACGCCGTGGCGCGAAGCCGCCGCCGCCGCGTACGCGCCGAGGCCGAAGAACGCCGCCTGCGCGAGCACGACCTCGCCCGCGGTGCCGATCATCAGCGAGAGCCCCAGCGCCGCGAGCGCGTTCTGCCCGATCACGACCATGGTCGCGAGCGCGTACCCGTTGCGCGCGAACGGGACCGCGACGAGGCGACGAGCGCGTAGCGAGCGCCGCGATGCCGGTTCGCATCGCCTAGACCCGCGCGACCGAGCGCCCGGGCAAGCCCTGCGGCCGCACCAGCAGCACCGCGATCAGGATCGCGAAGGCGATCGCGTCGCGCCAGCCAGACGAGAGCACGCCCGCGCCGACCGACTCCAGCACGCCCAGCAGCAGCCCGCCGACCACCGCGCCCGGCACGCTGACGATCCCGCCCAGCACCGCCGCGACGAAGCCCTTGAGCCCCAGGCTCAAGCCCATGTCGTACGAGGCCAGCGTGATCGGCGCGATCGCGACGCCGGCGACGCCGGCCAGCCCCGCGCCCAGCGCGAAGGCGACCGCTCCCGCGCGCAGCGGGTCGACGCCCATCAGCCGCGCCGCCTCGCGGTTGAGCGACGCCGCCAGCAGCGCCGCACCGAGGCGCGTGCGCTCGAACAGCAACCAGAGGCCGGCCACGAGCACGACCACGATCGCCGCGATCCAGAGCTGCTGCGGCGTCACCGTCGCGGCGCCCAGCGCGATCGCGCCGCCCGGCGAGAACGCGGGCAGCGGCTTCGCCGCCGGCCCGAACGCCAGCAGCGCGATCCCGCGCAGCGCGATCGACACGCCGATCGTGATGATCACCTGCACCACCAGCGGCGCGTGCGCCGCGCCGCGCAAGCCCAGGTACCACACCGCTAGGCCGACCAGCGCGGCGGCAGCGACCCCGCCCGCGGCGGCGAGCGGCAGCGGAACGCCCAGGCCGACCAGCGTGACGGCGACCACCGCGCCGGTCATCGCGAACTCGCCCTGGGCGAAGTTCAAGATCCCCGTGACGTTGTGGATCACCACGAAGCCGACGGCGACGAGCGCGTAGAGCGCTCGGTCGCGAGGCCGGAGACGACGAACTGGGTCAGCGGGCGGCGATCTTCCAGCCGCTGCCGGTCGACTCGGCGATCACGATGTCGCTCTCGGCGAGTCCCTGGTGGTCGGACGGCGTGATGGTGTAGCGCCCGCTGTACGAGGGGAAGCCCCGGACCTTCGACTCGAGCGCGTCGCGGATCGCCTTGCGGTCGGCTCCGCCGCTGCGCATGGCCTGCAGCAGCAGCCTGATGCCGTCGGCGCCGAACGCCGCGATCCCGTCGGGCTCGGCGTGGAAGCGGCGCTTGTACTCATCGCCGTAGATCTGCAGGATGCCGCGCTGCGGGTCGTTGCGCGCGAGCTGGCCGACCACGGTGATCTTGGTCGTGGCGAGGTAGGTGCCGGCGACGTCCTTGCCGGCCCCGACGAACGCCGAGCCGGCCGCGCCGTTTGGTAGACCAGCTTCGCCTTGAGCCCGAGCTGGGCCGCGTTCTTGGCGATGATGGTCACCGCCGGCGGCTGGCCCCAGATCACGACCGCTTGCGCGCGCGAGTCGCGGATCTTGGTGAGCTGCGCGGTGACGTCGGTGTCGCTCGGGCCGTACTTCTCCTCGTCGATCAGCTTGAGGCCGAAGCGCCCGGCCTGGGTGCCGAAGTTGGTCTTGCCGGAGTCGCCGTAGGCGGTGTTCACGCTGAGGAACGCGACCTCGGTCAGCCGCTGCTTGGCCAGGAAGCCGGCGATCTTGTTGGCGACCTGCGAGTCGTCGTTGGGCGTCTTGAACACCCAGCGGCGCTGGTCGACCGGGTTGGTGATCACGTTGCCCGCGCCGTTGGAGATCATCGGCACGCCGCTCTCGTTCGCGACCGGAACGGCGGGCATGGTGGTCGGGGTCGTGCCGGCGCCCAGGATGGCGACCACGCCGTCACCGGCCAGCTTGGTCGCGTTCAGGCGCGACTGGGCCGGATCGCTCTTGTTGTCGAGCACCTCCAGCTCGATCCGGCGCCCGCCGATCCCGCCGTGCGCGTTCGCCTCGTCGACGTACATCTGGATCGAGTTGAGCTGCGGCTGGCCCCAGGTGGACGACACGCCCGAGAGCTCGAGGTTCACGCCGACCTTGATCGGGTCGGCCGCCGGCACCGCGAGCGGAGCGGCCAGCACGGCGGCCGCGAGCAGGGCCGCGAGACGAAGCTTCATGGGGAGCGCCTACGCCGGGGCGGAGCGCGCCCCCTCGCTCGGCGAACGGGGCCGGCGTGGAGGTTGCGCGCGACGACCGAACCGAGCTGCTGCTGGACCTGAGCCGGGCGCTGCACCAGGCCGGCTTCCCGACCGACTCGCTCGAGGACACCGTCCGCGACGTGGCGATGACGCTCGGCCTGGCGGTCCAGATCAACGCGCTGCCGACCACCCTCACCCTGGCCATCGGGCCGCCGTTCGCCCAGCGCCTCGTGGTGCTGCGGCTGGAGCCGGGCAGCCTCAACCTGCGCAAGCTCGCGTTGCTCGACGCGGTCGTCGGCGAGCTGCGCCGCGGCGCCGATCCCGGCACGGCGCTGGCCGAGGTCGTCCGGATCGACGCCGAGGTGCCGCTCGACCCGCCCGCGCTGACGGTCGGCACCTACGCGCTGCTCTCGTGCGGCACGGCGCTGCTGCTGGGCGGCGGGTGGGGCGAGATCGTCGTCTCGACCCTCGGCGGCATCGCGATCGGCGGGGTCGCCGCGCTGGCCCAGCGCTCGCGCCGGGTGGACCGCGTCTTCGAGATCGCCGCCGCCTTCGTCGCGACCGTCATCATCGCGCTCTGGGAGCGCTTCGGGCCGCCGATCTCGCTCTACGTGGCGCTGATCGCCGGCATCGTCCAGCTCTTGCCGGGCTACGCGCTCACGACCGCGCTCAACGAGCTGGCCAACCGCAACCTGGTCTCGGGCACCTCGCGCCTGGGCGGCGTGCTGGTCACCCTGCTCTCGCTCGGCTCGGGCTTCGCGCTGGGCGCCGGCCTGGGCGGCAACGCGATCATGTACGCGCCCACGGTCAGCCCGGGCCACACCACGCCCTACTCGACCGCCCTGGCCGCGCTGCTGATGGGCCTGGCGATCGCCGCGCAGCTCCACGCGCGCTACCGCGACCTGGGCTGGATCGTCGGCTCGTGCATCGCGACCGTCGCGCTGGTGCGCTTCTTCCCGACCCTCGGCATCACGCAGGCCAGCCCGTTCGTGACCGCCTTCGCGATCGGCCTGGTGACGAACCTCGCCGCCCGCTACCTGCGCATCCGCAGTCGGTCGTGCTCATGCCGGGCCTGCTCGTGCTCGTCCGGGCTCGCTCTGGTACGAGAGCCTGCTCTACGTCTTCCAGGCCGACACCAGCGACGCGCTCTCGCTCGCCGTGCGCGCGCTGCTGGCCGCGATCCTGATCGTCACCGGCTTCCTCACCTCGCAGCTCGTCGCACCCCTGCTCCGCGGCCGCAACGGCTAGCCGCCCGCGGCACGCGCCCTGGATCGAGGGTCGAGGCCAAGCGCAAGGAAGCCGCCATCTTCGACCTGCGCACCCGCGGCACGTACGCCTGAACGTGGGCCGGGGGAGACGTATCGTGCGCACGGCGGGTACACGGCGAGTACGATGCCGTACTTACGCCTGTCCTCGCTCCCGCTCGACGACGAGACGAAACGCCACCTCGCCGACGAGCTGACCGCGACGGTCCTCGATATCCTGCCCCACCAGAAGCCGGAGTGGACGACGGTCCACTTCACGTCCTTCGAGCCGACCGACTTCGCGATCGCCGGCCGCTTGGTCGCCGACGGCGCGCTGCCCGACACCCACCTCGAGCTCAGCGCGACCGGCGTGGATGAGCGCGCCTGGCGCGCCCTCCGGAACCGCCTCACCGACGTCCTGGTCGAGGAGCTGGGCATCGACCCGATGGAGCGCTGGCACGTCAACGTCAAGCTCAACGC
>CAWASO010000009.1:0-49863 GCA_963784655.1 Vulcanimicrobiota bacterium | reverse complement strand
CAGGGCAAGCCCGAGCGGCGTGACGAACGTTCGGGCTCATGGCTCTGCCGTCCGTGTCTCTCGACCGGCCGTCAGCGCGGGCGCTCCACCGCTGCCAGGATGTCGCCTCGCCCGCGCGGACCGCATTCGACCTCATCAGCGAGGTCGAGAAATGGCCGGTCTGGTTGTCCTTCGTGCGCAGTGCGCGCCGGGTCGACCCGCACCTGCCGCTGACCCTGGGCAGCGAGGTCGCCGTCCGCTCCAACCTGCCCGGCGAGGAGGAGGAGCTGTTCGAGGTCGACCGCTTCATCCCGGGGCACCAGCTCTCGCTGGTCGGCGCGTACTCGATCCGGCGCCGGATCGACATCCGGGTCGAGTCGAAGTCGGAGCGCTCCAAGCTCGTGGTGCGGGTCGACTACCCGACCTACGGCGGGGTGCTCGGCGCGCTGGTCGACCGGCTGACCCGCCGCCGCAAGCTCGAGGTGGCGCTGAGCGACTCGCTGATCCACTTCAAAGGCTTGTGCGAGTACGACCGCAGCCCCGACGCGATCCTGAGCGACTTCTAGCCGCTGCTACGGCAGCGTCCACTTCGCCTTGAGGTAGGCTTCGATCGCGGTCTGTTCGGCTGCGCTCGCGACGTGGTCGAGCACGACGACCTCGGCGATGCTGTTCGTGCTCGAGGTCAGCCCGTCGCTGGTGAAGCCGTTGAGCACGACGCTCGGGTCGACCGTGCGGGCCGGCATCGCGCCGCTCGCGAAGCCCGGCGCGCTCGTCGCGCCGTTGATCGCCAGCGTGCCGGTGTTCGCGCCGGAGTTCGCGATGCCGGTGACGCGGTAGAGCGTGCTCGCGAACGACGGGTTCGTCGCCGCGATGGCGGCCGTCACCGCGGTGCAGTTCGAATTCGCTTCGTAGAGACACAGGGTGCCGGGATCGGTGAGCAGCAGGGCGTGACCGTTGGGAGCGGTGGTGCCGATGCCGCCGCCGACGATCGCACCCGGGCTGGTCCCCGCGCTCGATCCCGACGAGTCCGCGCGCGTGTTGTAGGCGACGGCGAAGACCGAGTAGTCGCCGCCCGGGAAGCCGTCGAGGCGGGAGAGGAACGCGCCGGGCGTGGCCGGTACGGCCGGCGGTCCGGCGCTGGCGGGCGTGCCGGGCGTGAAGTCGACCAGCGCGTGCTTGGCGTTCCGCACCGCCGTGTCGGGATAGGTCGGCAGCGGCGCGCCGGACGATGCGACGTCCTTCGCGTTGCCCGACTTGTCTTTCCAGGTGAACGTCGTCGTGCCGTCGGTGGCGAT
The DNA here is from genome assembly GCA_963784655.1 of Vulcanimicrobiota bacterium. Taxonomy (GTDB): domain Bacteria; phylum Vulcanimicrobiota; class Vulcanimicrobiia; order Vulcanimicrobiales; family Vulcanimicrobiaceae; genus Vulcanimicrobium. Next base: position 48,589 of record CAWASO010000009.1, on the reverse strand, counting down.
CGACGATGCGTCCGCGGCGTCGTACCAGAGCGCGACGCTGGTGGCGAGATTCTTGGGGTTGCTGACGAACGGGCTCGTCGCCGTCAGCGTGACGGCGGTGCTGCCCGCGGCGGCCGTGAACGTCGTCGGGCCGACGTTGGCCGGATCGGTGCCGTCGTACACCAGGCTGATGGTGTCGCCGGATTGCGCGACCGTGCCGCTGGTGCCGGCGAACGTACCGCTGCCGGTGACCGTCACGGTCTGGTCGTAGGCGTCCATGATGGTGTTGCCGTCCGCGTCCGCGGCGACGACGCCGGCCGTCGCGGTCGTCGTGGCGGCGCCCTCGTACACGGGGCTCGCGGCGCTGAGCGTCACGGAGGCCACGACGCCGCCCAGCGTGATCGGGAAGTTGTTCGTTCCCGCGGCCACGGTCTTGGTGACGTTGGCGTGCGAGAGCACGTTGCCGGTGCCGCCGGCGGCGTCGTAGGCGGTGAGATCGAAGGTATCGCTGCCGATCGGGGCCAGGATCGTCGCGTTGCAGACGGTGTTGCCGGTGCCCGGGTCGGTGCTGCAGCCCGGATCCGCGGCCTGCAGCCCGACGACCTGCGGCGTGCCGCCGTTGACGGTGACCGCCATCGACTTGGTCGACGACGGCAGGTGCTTCACGACGCGCTTGGCCGCGCTCGCCGATTTCTTCGGGATCACGACGTGCAGCCCGACGCTGGCGCTTCCGCGCGCTGCGGGGTTGGCCGGAATGACGCTGTGCTGCGAACCGCCGCCTCCGCACCCGGCCACGAGTGCGACGAGCGCGATCGCGCTGCAAGCGCGGACGATGCGCGTGTTCATCGGTTCCTCTTCTTCGAGCTGGGCGTGATGGTCGTGACGGCGACGTTGACGGTGTAGGTGATGCTCTGGCCGCCGCCGCCGGTGATCGTGACGTGGGCGGTTCCCGGCCCCTGCGACGTCACGGTGAAGTGGCCCGGGGTGCCGCTAGCGGCGATCGTCGCGATCGAGCTGTTGTCCGTGGACGGCGCGAACGTGCCGGCGAAGTTGGTCTGCGAAACCGAAATCGTCGCGGTCTGGCCCGTACCGCTGAAATCGAGCGGACTGCTGTTCGGCGGCGACCCGACGACGGGTCCCGGCGCCGGAGTGGGCGTCGGCGTCGGAGTCGGAGTCGGCGTCGGTGTCGGCGTGGGGGTCGGCGTCGGCGTGGGGGTCGGCGTCGGGGTCGGGCGTCGGCGTGGGGGTCGGCGTCGGGGGCGTCGTGGAGTCGGCGTCGGCGTCGGATGGGGCGTTGCCGTTGGAGTTGGCGTCGGCGTAGGCGTCGGATGGGGCGTTGGAGTGGGAGTAGGCGCCGACGTCGGGGTCGGCACGGGGGTCGGCGCCGCTGTCGGCGTGGGCGTGGGCGCCGGCGTCGCGGTGGGAACCGCCGTCGCCGTCGGTGCGGACGTCGGGGTCGGCGTCGCCGTCGGGACCGTGACGGCTTCGGGGTGGGGCTCGCCGTCGCGGTCGCGCTGGGGGCCGGGCTCGGCGTGGCCGAAGCGGCGCCCGTCGGCGACGGCGCCGGGGTCGGGGACGCGGCCGAAGTTGGGCTTGGGCTCGCTACCGGCGTCGGGGTCGGCACACCCGGCAGCACGTTCCCGGGGCTCGAACCCCCGCCTCCGCCGCATGCGCTGGCGATGGACAGGGCGAGCGGGAACACGAGCCATCGAAGGGCTCGGTGACCACGATCCATGACGAACTTCTCCTATCCCGGGCGCCGTGCGCCGGTTAGGAGTAACGGTATGCGAACGGACCGCGCCGGTCGTGAGAAGACCAGGCCGGCGAGCATCCCGCTGGTCCTAGTCTCTGCGGACCCGGAGTCCTTAGCTCTCGCGCTCGGCGCGCCGCCGAACGGTCCCGCCGACGCCCGGGTGCGCCGGGACTCAAGTCGGCTACCCCGGGAAAAACGATCATGCCGGACCACCGAAGCCGGACAGCCGCGTAGCCGCGCGGCATTGCTCAGCAAAAGAGAGATCTGCCCTTGAAATCGGACATCTGCCCATAAAGGGGGATTCGGGCGCTTGGCTGGGCTAGTGCGGACGGTTCTCGACAGCGGCCAGGCGGCGCTCGTGGTCCTCTATCCGTGACAGAACGACGCGCAGCGGGCCCGCATTGTCGGCGCCACACTCAGCGCCGGTCGCGAGGTAGTCGGGGGTCACGCCAAGCAGCTTCGCGAGCCGCAGGCCCACGACGAGGGTCGCGCCCTTGGTTTGCCCGCCCTCCATGTAACTGCCCAGGATCGAGCCTTCGGTGAGCCCGACCGCAGCCGCTACGTCGGTCACGCGCAGGCCGCGCGCCTTCCCGCAGGCGCTGGAGCCGCTTGCCGGATACATCTCATCCAGCACGTCTGTCTAAGTCCCGAGTCCGAGGCCGGCGTCGATGGCCGCCACGCTGCTCGGCCAGGTCGGGGGCACGCGGCGGCGCGTCGCCTTCGCCGAAGGCCAGGTAGCGCACGTCCGCGCCGAGCACGTCGGCCAGCCGCATCCCGTCGCCCAGGCGCGGCTCCTTGGTGCGGCCGGTTTCGAGTTGCCGAATGCACGCCTCGGTGAGCCCTACGCGCATGGCGAGCGTGGTCAGCGCGAAGCCCTTGGCTTCCCGCAGGCGGCGAAGGCGCTCGCCGAACGTCTCGGTGTCAATCGTCGTCATGGTCGCGTCCTACTCGGTCTCGTCGAAGGGTCCGTAGCCCGAACGAGCGGTGCTCGCGGGCCGCACGCGGATCGGTGAACGCCTCGGACCACGCCGCCGCGTCGTGCGGCCAGAAGCCCTCTGCGGCCCACTGGCGGGCCGTCCAGGGCGTGAAGCGGCCCGGCGCGGCGGCGAGCCATGCCAGGGCGTCGGCCTCGCTGAAGCCTTTGGTCAGCCCAGGCCGCGAGGGTATCGCGAGTCCACGGATGCCACGATCCTGGGATTCTCGCAACACGGAAGGATTCCCGCGTCCTAGAATCCGTGCATGCATGGAGTCTGAGAAGCGGTCGGTCTCGTACCGGCTGCCGGTGGACCTGATCCGGCTGGTCAACGACGCGGCCCAGGAAGAGGGCCGAGAGAAGACCTCGGGCCGGGTCTTCAACCCGTCGGTGGTCGTCGAGCGGATTCTCCGAACGCACTTCGACAAGCAGCCGAAGCGCAACTTGCGCGGAAAATAACGGGAGGGGTATCCGCCATATGCCGCTATTTGAATATGCCACTTCATTTTACCGTCTAAATGTAGATGGCTTCGAGGGTGATGCAACACGAATCGGTCTAGCAATTATGAAGCCCCAAAATATCGAATGGCGGCACGACACCTGGGCCCTAACCGAACCTGTCACAGAGACGATTGGGTCAATAACGATTACTGGTGGAAAGTTGAGCCGTTCGCGCACTGCGACGCTCCTAGACCTTACGGGACTCGGACAGGATTTACACCTGCAAGCGACCCCTTATCCGACGAATGATTTTATCCCAATCGCATTTTTTCACGCTCAGCATGTATTCGCGATTCCATCTAAACCGCGCTTCCCAACTTCGATGGTTACTAAAGTTTTGCGCTCCTTTGCCGGGCCTGTCCTCGGCGCGATATCATTCTATCCGCTCTTGGACCAGCAAGATATTCGCGATCGCCTTCGTTCATATCAGAAAATTCTTGAACTGACTTTTAATATCATCCGAGCAAACCCAGAGAGTCCCAGATGATACACGCCTATTTACCGATGACTTAGAGCGGTCGCATGTGCAACGGGCACTTCTCCGACTCGTCGGTGATCCGCGCGGAATTGATCCCGACCATGGCTTCGTTAAACAACAGGTTGACTACGTTTCTGCGGGGCAAGGCGAGTTAAAGAGTGGGAAGGCTATCAATCAGGCTGGACGAGCCGTGCCCATTCCCGGGAAGACGGGGACGCCGATTTCTGTTATAATCCCAAGTGACGGTAGCCCGGAAACTTTTATCAGCCAACTTGCTCAAAGTAATCCTGTCACTGGCGCACCGGAACAGTTACGCTTATCGGGAGACAACGATGCCCAAGACCCCTAGCGTAGAGAAGAACACGTACGATGCGCTGGCGCTGTGGCGCTACATCGCCGGTTTCCGGCTGTCCGATTATGTAGCGTCCTGGGACTTCAAGGCGGCTATGGTTCTTGGAGCGCTAGGCAACGTCGCGGCATTATTTATCCCCAGGCCTCACGGCGTGGCACAGGGGTTCTTCGCTTTGCTCATATCGACGTTCGCTATCATTGGCGGATTCTTTGGTACATCACTAAGCGTCTTGATCGGCTTAATCCCCCGGCCAGTGGCCGCGCAGGACCGCCTCCAGTATCTACACGTAATCGCTGATTTCTGTTACAGTGTCGCTTTCGTGTTCGCAATTGTCGTTGGGTGGATCGTATATGTCGCCGTTTTTTATCAAGAGAATGCCCCCGGATGGTTAGCGATAGTTCGGACATTCGTACGGGCAATTCTTATCTTTGGTACATGCTACGCGGGCTTGTTGCCATTTTCGTCCGTGCAGCGACTCTTCAGAATCTCCGGTGCTGCGACCATCGCCGAAGAAGCCGCTGCAACCGACGCAACCCCGACCTCAAATGGTGGTGCGTCGTCGATTGTGCCGCCCCGAGCGACCATTGAGTTGCCACGCAATGACGCCAAGGTAATTGTCCAAGCATAAGAACACTTGGGCAGTTGTTAGAACCCAGTCCCGCGATTCAAACGTTACGTCGCTGCATACTTGCTTGCTCGACAAGTACGTCCGGGCTCAGCCGTTACAACAGATGCGACATGGCGACACAGGGTCGGCCTGAGGTCTACCCGGGCCCTAAGCCTAGTGGAGTACGCGCGGCAAGTAGCTCTCGCACGAATCCGCGCTGTCGGTTCGCCGCTGGTGCCAGGGATCGGCTACGCTGGTCTGCTATGCAATTTGCGGGGTGTGTTCCAATACGGGCTCTTGCACTTGGGGCAGACCTTCGGGTCCTGGCCCTTGTCGCGCGGGAGCCATTCGTGCTCGCACCGGTCGCACCGGTAGCCGTCCAGCTTCACCTTCGCCATGCCCCTAGGCTACACCTAAAGAGAATATACCGTCAATATAACCCTAGAGCGTTGACCAACGACTCACTCTCCGGTATACTACTATTAGGTATAGTCACCGCGAGGGAGTCGAGACGATGGACGGACGCGAGCAACGGGGCCTGGAGATCGCCGCCACCAAGAAACTGCGCCAGAACGGGGCGGTCTGGATCGTTCCGTCGCAGCGCGGAACCGGAACCTACGTCGTCGATCCGGCCGAGCCGAACCCGACCTGCTCCTGCCCCGACTATGAGGACCGGGGCGAGCCGTGCAAGCATATCTTCGCGGTCGAGTTCACGATCCGGCGCGAGACGACCCAGCCCGACGGCAGCACCGTGACCGAGACGGTCCGGATGAGCTACACGCAGGAGTGGAGTTCGTACAACCTCGCGCAGGTGAACGAGGAGGACGGCGTGGCGCGCCTGCTGCACGAACTGTGCTCGCGTTATCGACAACCCCGTGCAGACCACGGGGCGCCCGCGCTTGCCGCTCGCCGACCTCACCTTCGCGTGCGTGATGAAAGTCTACGGCGGCGCGTCGGGTCGGCGCAGCATGACGACCCTTCGGGAGTATGCGGCGCGCGGCTACATCGACAAGGCGCCGTGCTACAATTCCGTCTTCCGCGCGCTGGAAAATCCCGACCTCACGCCGATTCTCCGCGCACTCGTCGAGGAAAGCGCGAAGCCGCTCCGTTCCGTCGAGACCGACTTCGCGGTTGACTCCACGGGGTTCTCTAGCTCGGTGCATCGCCGCTGGTTCGATGCGAAGTACGGCCGCGTTCACTCGGTCAGCGAGTACGTCAAGGCGCACGCTATGGTCGGCGTCAAGACGAACATCGTGACGAGCGTCGAGGCCACGCCCGGGAACATTAACGACTATCCGATCCTGCCGGAACTGCTCACGGCAACGGCCCGCCGGTTCTCCGTGGCCCGCGTCTCCGCCGACAAGGGGTACAGCGGTCGGAGCAACGTCGAGGCGATCAGCGCGACCGGCGCCACGCCCTTGGTCGCGTTCAAGCGCAACGCGAAGCGCGGCGGCCCCGGCGCCTGGCGCGACTCGCTGGACTCCTTTCGCACGCAGCCCGAGGCGTTTCTCGACGCCTATCACAAGCGGTCGAACGTCGAGACGACGTTCTCCATGATCAAGGCCAAGTTCGGCGCGTTCGTGCGGTCCAAGACGCCGGTGGCGCAGCGCAACGAAGTCCTGTGCAAGGTGCTCGCGCACAACCTGTGCGTCCTCGTCCAAGCCTTCTTCGAGCTGGGGATCGAACCGCGCTTCTGGCAGAGCGGGACGGCCGCCCTGTCCCAGCCGTACATCCCGACCTGGACCCAGAACCTGCCGCCGCGCGAGCCGTGGACCGGGCCGCGCAAGAAGGGGCGCAAGCCGGTCGCTCAGCAGGACGGCGGGCAACCCGGCCTGCCCTTTATGGGCAGCCAGGCGACTTCTGAGGCAAATGGGCATTTATAGGGCAAGGCCGTAGCCGCGCTCTAGCACTCGTTGACGAAGTCTGCTAAATTCGGTTAGACTGTCGACGGGTAGACTCACCAGAAGAACCCCGCCCTCCGGAGATCCGCGTTTGCCGCTCTACGACTACCAGTGCCGTGCCTGTCAGAAGGTGACCGAAGTCCGCCACGGCTTCAAAGAGACCTTCACCGGCACGTGCCCCGACTGCGGCGCAAGCAATCTGGCCCGGATCTTCAACCCGGCCCCGATCCTGTTCAAGGGCTCCGGCTTCTACGTGACCGACTCGCGCAAGCCGTCGGCCGCCGCCACCGGCGACTCGGCGCCCAAGACCGACTCCGCGCCCAAAAGCGACTCGGCGCCGAAGACGGACGCGGCGCCGAAGGCCGATTCAGCCCCGAAGAAGAGCGAGTCGAGCGCGGCGTAGGCGTTGTCTGCGCGGGCGATCGTCTGGCTCGTGGTCGCGGTCGCCTTCGTGGTGCTGCTGGTGCTCGCCGCGCTGCAGGCCAAGCGCGCCGCCGCATGACCTCAAGCGCGCCAAGGCCCGCGTCGAGGCTCTCAAAGAGCTGCCGGTCCTTGCCGCGTTGGCCGGCGCGGAGGTGAATGCGCGCCGGCTCCAGACCGCGGCCGCGCAGGTCGACCCGCTCGTCGCCCGCTCGCAGGTCGCGCTCGCCGCGATCCGGCGCGGCCCGGTTCCGCCGGAGCTGCTTTCGGCGCTCGCGCTCGTGCGGATTCAGGTCGCCGAGCTCCGCCGCTTCCGGCTCCGCTAGCCGCCTAGCTCGGCTGCTCGCCCTCGGGCGGTTCCCAGGCCCAGCCGAAGCCGGCCGCGGGCGGCGCGGCCGTGTCCCCGCCGCCGAACGGCGTCTCGTCCTCGGGCAGCGCGAACGGCGCGCCGAACGGCGGCGCGGGCGCTTCGGGCGGCGCGGCTTGGGGGGCGGCCGGCGACGGCGGCCGCGGGGCGGCGAAGGGAGTCTTGCGGCGGGGCCGGCTTGCGCGGCCGGCGGTGGCGGAGGCGGCGGGAGCTCGGGCGGTTCGGGCTCGCTGCTGAAGCCGAAGCCGAAGCCGGGCTGGGGCTGGGCGGGCGGCGTCACCGGGCGGGGCGGCGGGGCCGGTGAAGCGATCGCCAGCGGCTCGGTCGGGCGCGGCGGCGGCGGGGCGAGATCGATGCCGGGCCGGAACTTGGTCGGCGCGCCCTGCGGCGGCGGATCGTCCGCGGCGGTGCCGATCAGGACGATGCGCGAGAGCGGCAGCAAGCTGCGCGTCCGGCCGGGCGGCCAGCGTGCGCAACTCGTCGAGGTACTCCTTGGGCATCTCCTCGATCGCCATCGCCTGCAGCACCAGCGCGATGGTCTCGGCGACCTGGTGCTTGGGCGGCACGCGGGTGAAGGTGAAGAGCGACTGGTAGACGTCGGCTTTCACGATCGCCAGCAGCTTGCGCCAGTACTCCAGCGGCTGGTACTGCTCGAACAGGCCGGCCTCGCGCTTGGCCCGCGAGTACAGGGCCGCGATGCGCCGGCCGAGCGGGTCGGCCGGCGGCGAGGGCTCGACGACCGTCACCCGGCGCCCGACCCGGGCCAGCTCGGCGATCACCTGGGCGTGGAAGCCGGGGTCGATCTCGTGCAGGTAGTGGAACGCGATCGCGACGTCGTAGGCGTCGGCCTCGGCCGGGATCATGGTCGCGCTGCCGCGGATCGCGGTCGCGCCCAGCTTGCCGATGCGGTCCACGGTCGCGGTGTCGCCGCCGATGGCGGTGACCCGCACCCCGACCTCGACCGCGCGCTGCACCCAAGCGCCCTCATTGGCCAGTCCCAGGAACAGCACGGCGTCGCCGGACCGCAGCCCGAGCGCATCCCAGATCTGCTCGTCGATCCGGAACGACTCGCGCTGGAAATCAGACGGCGCGATCACCGTTTCCGCACCTCGGCCACCGCGTGCGGCTTTGGCCGAAGGCCAAAACGCGAAGGATTCGCCGAAGGCGAATCCACTAGGGAAGGTGGGACTCGAACCCACATGAGCTCTCACTCGGTCGCTTTTGAGGCGACTGCGTATACCGTTTCGCCACTTCCCCGCCGTTCACGCCGGGACTGGGGTTCGCGGCGACCCACGCGCGCTCCGCCTTGCCGAACGCCGCGGCTTCGGCGGCGTTCGCGACCGGGCGCAGCGCGAAGGTCACGCGGTGCGGCACGCCGGGCGCAAGCGTGAGGGCGAGCGTGCCGGTAGCGCCGTACGCCGTCCACGCCGCCGCCTCGACGTCGTGCGGCGCCCACGAGACCGCCGCCGCGAAGCCGTCGCCCATGCGCGCGACCCCGCCCTCCGCGCCGCCCCCGCCGGCGACCGCGAGCGGACCGCTCGCCAGCGGCGCGAGCGCCGGCAGCGACGAGCGCAGCACCGCGCGCTGCGTGCCCGCCGCGTCGCCCGGAAAGGCGGCGCAGGCGTCCACCACCAGCCGGTCGTCGTCGCGCCCGAGCGAGACGACTTTCTCGAAGCGCGCGCCGGCCGGCGGCGCGTCGGGCATCGCGTAGCTCAGCCGCAGCGCCGCGCGCGTTCCGCCCGCGGCGACGATCTCGGCGCGATACGGCCGGTTGAACGTGCCGGCCGGGTAGTCGTGGGTGTAGCGCGCGATGTAGTCCCGCGGCGAGGGCCCCAGCGGCGTGCGGACGTCGTCGCGCAGCGCGCCGGTCGCGTCGGTGAGGTTCTCGCGCCCGGTGAAATGGTCGGGCGCGGCGTCCGCCGCTGCGATCGGTCCGAAGGAGACCAGCCGGCCGCCGCCGTCGGCGACGATCACCGCGCGCACGCGCGCGTTCTGCAGCACGTAGGTGTCGCCGCCGTCCTCGAACACGTCGAGCTTGCGCACCGTCGCGCCCGTCGTGGCGGTCTCGGACCCCGGCGCGGGTCCGGTGCCGAGCGCGAGCGCGCGTTCCACCTCGGGGGACGGCACGAAGCGCGCACCGCCCAGGTCGATGCCGCCGGCGCGCGCGGGGTCGGCGAGCACCGTCGCGGACGGTGCAGAGGGCGCCGCGGAGTGCGGGCTGCCGACCAGCACGAGCGCGTCGCGCGGTGCGATGCGCCCCGCGGGGATCGTCGTGCCGCCGCGCAGCACGATGGCCGGCACGCGCTGCCAGGCGCTGGTCCAGTTGCGCGCGACGACGATCGTCGCGCCGTTCGCCGCCCGCAGCCGCGTGATCGCGACGGGATCGGCCGACGCGGCGAACGGCACGCTGCCTGCGATGCGGCCGTGCCCGGCGCGGTATGCGGCGAGCGCGCGCGCGTATGCCGCGTTGCGCGCGAGCGCGACGCGTGAGACGTCGACCGCCGTCGCGTAGCGGCGCAGGCGGTTGGGCGTCGCCACCGGGTCCACGATGTCGCAGTCGCGGTTCGCGGCGCGGCAGGCGGCGAGCGCCTCGCGCACGCGGGCGAAGAGCGCGCCGTACTCGTCGGCGACGAGCGGGCGCGCATAACCCTCGGGCGCGTAGACGATCGCCGTATCGGCCTCGCGCCGCGCGCTCGCGAGCAGCGGGCCGAGCCGCGCCAGCGTGCGGCCGATGCGCGCGGTCGCGAGCCCGCGCTGCGAGAGCGCGGCCGGTCCGCCGTCCGCGTCTCGCCGTCGAGCGGGAGCGCCGCGCCCCAGGCGTAGAGCGCGTTGCTCCAGGGCGCCTCCCAGCCGAACGGCGCGAGCGTGTCCTGGAGCGGAAAGTCGATCACGCCCTTGGCGCCCAGCGCGATGAACTCGCCCAGCGCCAAGGTAGTGTTGGTCGGGTCGGCCGCGCGCGGGACGGGGTTCTCCGCCGCCGCCAGCCAGCCGGCTTGGAACTCGCTCACCGCCAGCGGCCCGCGTTGGTTCGTGCCGAGCAGCAGGGTCGAGAAGGCGAGCTCGCCGCGGTCGTGCTCGCCGATCGCGTCGGCGTCGCTCTGGTACCAGTTCCCCATCGTCCAGACCGGCGCGGACGCGGGCACGCGCATCTGGTAGGTGTTGATGAACGCGGGCGTGAGCGGCCCGACGACCTCGCGCGCCTGCGCTTCGAGCCAGCCCAGGTACGCTTGCAGGTTCGGCGCCGGATAGGTCTGGTTGTCGGAGTACGCGGCTTGGTCGTCGTCGAGCTGCACCGCCAGCACGCGGTCGGCGACCGGCCGCACTTCATCGAGCGCGCGGTGCAGCCAGCGCGCCGCGTAGCGCAGGTGCGTCGCGTTGCGCAGCCACTCCGCCGCGGCGTCGTCGGCGTGCGCGTTCTGCAGCGTCGCGGTGGCGGGATAGCGGCCTTCGAGCACGTCGTGGAGCGGCATGGCGTACTCGGGCCGGGTCAGCAGCCAGGCCGGATAGCCGCCGTTGCGCCACTCGTTGCGGATCACCGGGCCGGGCCGGATCGTGAAGTGGAAGCCCAGCTCGCGGCCCAGCCGCAGCACCTCGCGCAGGTTGCGGCGCGGGTTGGTGTGGCCGTCGAAGTCGAACTCGCCGTCGGCGACCTCGTGCCAGTTCCAGGGGATGTAGAGGTCGAGCGTGTTGGCGCCCAGCGCGCGCATCGCGAGCATCGACGCCCGCCAGCGCGAGGGCGGAATGCGCTCGTAGAAGAACGCGCCGCCGAAGAAGAAGAACGGCTTGCCGTCCACCCGCAGCTCCGGCTCGCCGTCGCGCTGCACCACCACGGCGTGGCCGAACGTCGGCCCGTCCGCCGCGCCGGCGCGCCGCCGGCAGAGACCAGCGCAGCGCACGCGACGAGCAGCGACACGAGCGAACGCAGGCCCGCGCTTCGAATCATCCGAAGCGCCTTCGCCGTGAACGCGAACGACCTCTCGCGCCTGCTGCGCCTCGCCGGTACGCTCGAGCTCGATTTCATCGACAGCCCGGCCCTGGCGAACAATCCCCTGGGCGACCCCGCGACGCGCCCGCTCGCCGTCTATACCCCGCCCGGCTACGACCCGCAGGGCTCGCGCCGCTACCCGGTGCTGTACTGCCTGCACGGCTACACCGGCGACGTCGGCGCGCTGATCGCGACCCGTGCCTGGGAGACCAACGTCGTGCAGTGGGCGGACCGGCTGATCGCGCAAGGACGCATGCCGCCCGCGCTGCTGGCCGTCGTCGACGGCTTCACGCGGCTGGGCGGCTCGCAGTACATCGACTCGGTGCACAACGGCGACTACGCGACCTACACCGTGCGCGACGCGGTCGGGCACGTCGACGCGCACTACCGCACGATCGCGCGCGAGGGCGGGCGGGCGGTGTTCGGCAAGTCGTCGGGCGGCTTCGGCGCGCTGCACCTCTCGCTCGCGCACCCCGGCACGTTCGCCGCCTTCGCCTCGCACAGCGGCGACACGTACTTCCGCTACGCGGCGCTGCGCAGCTTTCCCACCGCGCAGCGCGTGCTCGAGGAGTTCGGCTCGATCGAAGCGTTCGTGACCGAGTTCGAGCGCCGGCCCAAGCGCCCGCAGCACTTCTACGACACGATCGAGATGCTGGGCTACGCCTCGGCCTACTCGCCGCGCGCGGCCGAGCGCTGGGCGATCGACCTGCCCTGGGACGACGCGACGGGGGAGATTCGGGACGACGTGTTCGCGCGCTGGCTGGCGTACGACCCGTGCGAGCGCGTCGCGGCGGGCAAGGACGCGCTGGCGCGGCTGCGCCTACGCTATCTCGACTGCGGCCGGCGCGACGAGTACGGGCTCGACGTCGGCGCGCGCGTCTTCACCCGGCGCGTGCGCGACCTCGGCCTCACGGTGCGCCACGAAGAGTTCGACGACGACCACCGCAACGTCGGCTACCGCTACGAGATCTCGCTCCCCGCGCTCACCGAGGTGCTCGACCGCGAATGACACGAACGCGCCGCGGACGATGTCCGCGGCGCGTTCTCGTGATGCGGTTCGCGGCGCCGTTACTGGCTCTGCTGCGGCTGCTGCTTCTGGCGCAGCTCGCGCATCTTCTCGCGGCTGACCGAGAGCTGGAGCAGGAAGCGGCCGGCGTCGTTCGCGCGGCGCGTGCCGTTGGGGTTGCCCTGACCGTCGGGACCGCGGCCCGGTCCGCCGGGGCCGGCGCCGTTGGGGCCGCCCTGGGGCATGTTGGCGCGGATGGCCGTCATCATCTTGTCGCGCTCGGCGAGCACGGCTTTCTGCTCGTCGGGGCTGAGGACCGCGTCGATCTGCGTCGCGGCCGCGCGCAGGTCGGTCTGGGTGCCGTTGTTGATGCCGTCGACGATCGACTGCACGCGGGCGCGGTGGTCGGCCGAGAGGTCGTTGAGCGCCGCGGTCTTGGCGCTGTCGCGCGCTTGCTGCATTTGCGCGCGCGCGGCCGGCGGCGGGCCGTCTTGGGACTGGGCTTGAGCGGTTTGCGCGCAAGCGCTCAGCGGCATGGCGGCCGCCAGTGCCAGCACGAGCAATGAGGGAGATAATTTCATGGGTTCAGGCTACCGCGCGAACCTGGTGCCCGGCTTTGGAAGCGCTTGAGCGCAGGTTAAGAAGGGCCTGAAAAGAGATGAGACCAGGCGTGCGCCCGGTCTCATCGTGGCTTGCGGCGGGTCGCCGGTCAGTAGGTCGGCGCGCCCGCCGCCTGGGTGACCGGGATGCGCTCCGCGTCGGGCAGCGCGGTGACGTCCGCACTGCCGTTCGCGCTCGCGCCGGCGCCGGCCAGCTCGTGCGTCGCCTCGAGCGCGTGGCGCAGGTCGGCGATCAGGTCGCGCGCGCTCTCGATGCCGACCGACAGGCGCAGCAGCGAGTCGGTGAAGCCGCGCCGGTCGCGCTCTTCCTTGGGGATCGAGGCGTGGGTCATCTTGCCGGGGTGGCAGATCAGCGACTCGACGCCGCCCAGCGACTCGGCCAGCGAGAACAGCTTGGTGTGCTTGACGAACTCGAACGCGCGCGCCTCGGGGCCGCGCAGCTTGAACGACACCATTCCGCCGAAGCCGTGCATCTGGCGCTTGGCCAGCTCGTGCTGCGGGTGCGAGGGCAGGCCGGGGTAGTAGACGTCCGTGATGTCGTCGTGCTCTTCGAGGAAGGTCGCGACGGCGTGCGCGTTGCGCTCGTGCTCCTTCATGCGCACGGCCAGCGTCTTCGCGCCGCGCAGCGTGAGGAAGGCGTCGAACGGGCCGGGAACGCCGCCCATGGCGTTCTGGTGGAACTTGACCGACTCGGCGATCGCGCTGTCGCTGGTCAGCACCGCGCCGCCGACGACGTCGCTGTGGCCGCCGATGTATTTCGTAGTCGAGTGGACCACGATGTCCGCGCCCAGCGCCAGGGGCGACTGGAAGTACGGCGAGGCGAAGGTGTTGTCGACGACGACGATCCCGCCCGGCTTGCGCAGCGCGACGATGGCCGGGATGTCGACCAGCTTCATCAGCGGGTTGGTCGGGGTCTCGATCCAGAACATCTTCGTGTTGGGCTTGAGCGCGGCGCGCGCGGCCTCGAGGTCGCCGAGGTCGACGTAGCTGAACTCGATCCCGTAGCGGGCGAAGACTTTGGAGAACAGGCGGTACGTGCCGCCGTAGAGATCGTCGCAGACGACGGCGTGGTCGCCGGGCGAGAGCAGCGTCATCACGGCGGTCGTCGCGGCCAGGCCGGACGCGAAGGCGAAGCCGTGGTCGGCGCCCTCCAGCGCGGCGAGCTGCTCCTGCAGCGCGTTGCGGGTCGGGTTGACCGACCGCGAGTAATCGTAGCCCTTGTGAACCAGCACCTCGTCCTGGGTGTAGGTCGAAGTGGCGTAGATCGGGACGATCGTCGCCCCGGTCGTGGGGTCGGCGTCTTGTCCGACGTGAATGGCGCGCGTCGCGAAGTCCATCAATATCCTCCGGGTCCGTGAACCCGTCCGCCCGGTTGTTTCGTTGCATGCCTACTGCGCTGAGAGGGGTGGCAAACCCTCACCGTGACGGAGATCCCGCATGGCCAGCGACATCACCGGCATCGCTCCCCGCTTTGCCCCGGCGCTCGACTCCTTTGCCCGTCCGGCCGCCGGGCCGGCCGGCGCAGACGGCCTCGGCGGGGCGCTCGGCACGGACGCCTTCAGCGCGGGGTCGGCCTCCGGCCAGGGTGCGGCCGGCCTGCTCGGCGCGCTCGAGCACGTCATCGAAGAGCTGATCCAACTGCTCGGGCAGCTCGAAGGCGGCGCCCAGAACTCCGGCGGCGCGGGCGACGGCTCCGCGGGAGCGCCGGCCGGCGGCGGACCGGTCCACCAGGCTCCGGCTGCGGGCGGCTACAGGCCGGCCCAGGTCCAGCACGCGATCCACGCCGCCGGCGACACCGCCGCGGCGCGCGCCAACGTGCCCAAGCTGCTGGAGGCCTGCCATGCGGCGGGGATCACCGACCCGCGCCAGGTCGCCTACGTGCTGGCCACCGCGCAGGGCGAGTCCGGCTTCAAACCGGTCACCGAGTACCCGTACGACAAGCAGAACCCGGTGGCCGACTTCGACCGCCGCTACAACGGCCGCCTGGGTGACCGCCCGGGCACCGACGACGGCTACAACTACCGCGGGCGCGGGTTCGTGCAGCTCACCGGGCGCGACAACTACGCCGAGTTCGGCAAGCTGCTGGGCGTCGATCTGGTCGGCCACCCCGACCTCGCGCTGCGGCCCGACATCGCCGCCAAGATCATGGCGGTCGGGATGAAGGACGGCCTGTTCACCGGCAAGTCGCTCAACTCGTACATCAACGGCCACCAGACCGACTTCACCGACGCGCGGCGCATCATCAACGGCACCGACAAGGCGGCAACCTTCGCCGGCTACGCGCAGCACTATCTCAGCGCGCTCAAAGCCGGCGGCGGCAGCGATCTACGTCGTTTCGGGGAAGGCTGGTGACGGGCGCGTCGCGCAGGACACGTTCCACCCCAACGCCGCGGGCTACATGCCCGGAGGAACGCTCGTGAAGATCATCCGGGTGGGCAGCTGACCCCCGCGCTCGCGCTCGCCACGGCGGCGCTCTTCGCGCCGCTCGAGCCCGCGCTGCGCGCGCGGACCAGCATCCCGCTGCGCTTCCCCACGCGCCTGGCGACGCACGGCGCGCCGCTCGTCGCGCGCATCGAGCAGGCCGACGGGGGCGGCTACGACGTCGAGCTCGAGGTCGCGCCGGGCTGCGGCGGCGCGCGCGCCTGCCACGTCGGCGACGTCGAGGCGACCCGCAACCGGCCGGCCGCGCGCGAAGGCACCCCCGTCCGCCTGCGCGGCGGGCGCACCGGCTGGTACGTGCCCTACGCCTGCCATGCGTACTGCGGCGACGCGACGCTGAGCTGGACCGAGGGCGCGGTCCGCTACACGATCGCGCTGAAGATGGGCACGCGCGCCGAACTGATCGGCGCGGCGAACAGCGTCTAGGCGGTCTGCGCGGAGAGGAAGCCGATGATGTCCTGGCGCGTCACCACGCCGACCGGCTTTTTGTCCTGCGTCACCACGATCGCCGAGTTGCCCATCGTCAGCAGCTTGTAGGCGAGCGTCACCTCGGCGTCGTGCTCGAGCGCCGGGAAGGCGCGCCCCATCACGTCGCCGATCGGTTTGTGCACGATGTCGGCGTGGTCGAACACGGCCTGCATCACCGCGACGTCGTTGATCGAGCCGACCACCTCGTGCCCGCGCATGACCGGCAGCTGCGAGATCTCGTAGCGGCGCAGCGTGTCGAGCGCTTCCTTCACCGGCTGCTGCTCGGTGACGGTGATCAGCGGCGGCAGCGGCTGCTTGGCGCGCAGCACGTCGCCGACGGTGTCCTTGCGCCGCTCGTCCTCGAGGAAGCCGTTGGTGCGCATCCACTCGTCGTTGAAGATCTTGGACATGTAGCCGCGCCCGGAGTCGGGCATCATCACGACCATGATCGCGTCCTCGGGCAGGTCCTTGGCGACCCGCGCCGCCGCGGCGACCGCGGTGCCCGACGAGCCCCCGACCAGCAAGCCTTCCTCGCGCGTGATCCGGCGCGCCATCAGGAAGCTCTCCTTGTCGGTGATGCGCAGGATCTTGTCGATCACGCGCATGTCGACGGTCTGCGGCAGGTAGCTCATGCCGATGCCTTCGACCTTGTACGACTTGGGCGTGTCGCCGCTGTAGATCGAGCCTTCCGGGTCGGCGCCGACCACGACGATGTCGCGGTTCTTTTCCTTGAGGTAGCGGGCCGTGCCCGAGATCGTGCCGCCGGTGCCCATCCCGCTCACGAAGTGGGTGATCCGGCCGCCGGTCTGCTCCCAGATCTCCGGCCCCGTGCTGACGTAGTGCGCGCCGGGGTTCTGCGCGTTGTGCCACTGGTCGGGCTGGATCGCGCCGGGGATCTCGGCCGTAAGCCGGTTCGCGACGCCGTAGTACGACTCGGGCGAGTCGTTGGGCACGTTGGTCGGCGTGATGACGACCTCGGCCCCGTAGGCCTTGAGCAGGTCGGTCTTCTCGCCCGAGAACTTGTCGGGCATGACCAGGATGCAGCGGTAGCCGCGGATCGCGGCCGCCATCGCCAGGCCCGTGCCGGTGTTGCCCGAGGTGGCCTCGATGATCGTCGCACCGGGCTTGAGGATCCCGCGCCGCTCGGCGTCCTCGATCATCGCCACGGCCGGCCGGTCCTTGACCGAGCCGCCGGGATTGACGTACTCCACCTTCGCCAGCACCAGGCACTTCGCGCCGTCGAGCACCCGGTTGAGGCGCACGAGCGGGGTGTGTCCGACGGCTTGGAGCGCGTTCTCGTAGTACGTCATGCCCGTCGCGGGCGGGTGCGGTTCGGTCATCGCCATGGCTCGTCGCGCTTCCGCAACTTCCGGAGCCCTGCCTGCGTCCAATCCTTTGCTGACGGAGGAAGTGTCATGGCTACCGATTTTCGTACCGGTGCGTTTCCGCGTCGCGGGCGCGAAGCGCTCGACGACTACCTGTGGCTGGCGCGCGTCTTCGACAAGGCTCGCGCCGCCCGCAACGGCACCATCTTCGACTACATCTACCCCTGTCCGATGGACCGGGCGATCTTCGACCGCTGGGGCATCACCTCGCGGATGTTCGACGCCGCGCTGGACACCTGCGCGACCGACGACGAGATCCTGACCTGGATCAAGGCCCGGGTGCCGGCCGCGCGGCGCGACGAGGCCAACCGCTGGCTGACTAGCGAGAAGGCCGAGAACCTGGACCGCCAGGATGCCGAAGAGGGCGTCGTCCCGGCCTGACGCGAACGGCGGACGCGTGACACGCGCGCGTTTCGCCCTCCTTGCGCTCGGCTGCGCCCTGCTCGCCGCCTGCGGCGGCGGCCAAGTTCCGCCGGCCCAGAACTACGCCACCATCCGCGGCCGGGCGTACGACGCGGCCACGAGCCAGCCCGTCGCCGGGGTGGGCGTGACCGTCGACGTGATCATCACCGCGAACACCGGCAGCGACGGCACCTACCGGCTGTCCAACGTGCCGATCGGGCAGTACGGGCCGCTCCAGATCCAGCCGCCCGCCGGCTACACCGTGCAGGCCAGCCCGCTCTACCAGGGCAGCGTCGCCGCCGGCGAGACGATCACGGTCGACATACCGCTGACCAAGACGCGGTAACCCGGCGTGCGCGTGGTCGTCGCGCCGGACAAGTTCAAGGGCAGCCTGAGCGCGGCCGACGTCGCGGCGGCGCTCGCCGCCGGGGTGCGCGACGTGCTGCCGGACGCGGAGTGCGTTCTCGTGCCGATGGCGGACGGCGGCGACGGTACCGTCGAGGCGTTTCTGGCCGGCGGGGCGCAGCCGCGCCGCGTGACGGTCCACGGTCCGCTGGGCGCGCCGATCGAAGCGGAGTACGCCCGCGACGGCGCGCTGGCGGTGATCGAGATGGCGGCCGCCTCGGGGCTGGCCCTGCCCGGCCCCCGCGACGCCCGCCGGGCCACGACCCGCGGCACCGGCGAGTTGCTGCGCGACGCGCTGGACGGCGGGGCGACCCGGATCGTGCTCGGGATCGGCGGCAGCGCGACGACCGACGGCGGTGCCGGCGCGCTGGCCGCGCTGGGGGCGCGCTTCCTGGATGCGAACGGCGCCGAGCTGGAGCCTGAGCCGGCGGCACTGGCCCGGCTGGACCGGGTGGACCTGAGCGGATTCGAGCCCCGGCTGCTGGCGGTAGGCGCCGGCGCGGCCGGCTCGGGCGCGGCCGGCCCCGGCGCCCGAACGGTCGACTTGGCGATCGCCTGCGACGTCGACAATCCGCTGCTCGGCCCGCACGGCGCGGCGGCGGTCTACGGCCCGCAGAAAGGCGCGAACCCCGCCGACGTGGCGTTCCTGGACGGTGTGCTGACCCGCCTGGCCGACGCGCTGGCCGCGGCCACCGGACGCGATCTGCGCGGGCTGCCGGGGGCGGGCGCGGCGGGCGGCCTGGGCTGGGCGCTGGCAGCGGTGTGCGGGGCGCGGCTGGAGCGCGGGGTCGGGCTGGTCGCCGCCGCGCGCGGTCTGGCCGAAGCGCTGCGCGGCGCGGACCTGTGCCTGACCGGCGAGGGCCGCATCGACGAGCAGACCCTGCGCGGCAAGGTGGTCGACGGCATCGCCGAGCTGGCGCGCCGCGCCGGCGTGCTGGTGATCGCGTTCGGCGGCAGCGTCGACCCGGCGGTCGAGCCGGCATTGCGCGCGCGCGGCGTGGTCTGCGTGCCGACCGTGCCCGGGCCGCTCGATCTCGATACGGCGATGCGCACCGCCGCCCGCAATCTCCGCGCGGCAGCCGCGCGCGCCGCGGCGCTGCACCGGCCGTAGTGCCGCTCGTGGCTGACACTGCTTACGTCTGCCGGCAAGGGGGCATGCGAGCGTACGACGCGGGGTGCGCGCTTCCTCCGCCGCGAAGCGCGCTCGTCCGCCGGCTTGTGCCGACGGCGAGCGAACGAGGAGGTGGAGTATGCCCACTGAGTACAAATTCGACGATCTCGACTTGCGCGAGCAACCCGCACGCGCTGGCGGTCCCGGCTCCGACATCGTGACGCGGCAGACCTGCACGAGCGTGAAGTGCCAGACGGACTACTGTTCGGACGTCTGCTGTTTCACCGATATAACGTGTCCCGAATACACCTGCTAGTGATGCGGTGAGGGAACCGGCGCCGCGAGGCGCCGGTTCTTCGCCCGTCGGGGAGCTTCTGCCGGCGACGCTCAACGGCTACACCCGGGTCGGCTCGCGCGGCTGGCGCCGGCTCCGCTCTCAGGTCGGCTGGACCGACGGTCCGCCGCCCTGGTTCTGCGCGCGCAGGCGGCGCACGTAGGACGCGCGCTGGGCGACCGTTTCGTCGACGATGCCGATCACGACCGCGGCTAGGCGGTCGGGGTCGTGGCGCACGGTCTGCGTCTCGCTGATCACGTTGGCGCGCACGACCCGCAGGCCCAGCGCGCCGAGCTCGCGCCTCGTCGACGGCGACCGGGAACTGGCCCTCCTCGGCGTACTCCTCGCGCAGCTTGCGCGGCAGCTCGTCGTTCACGACGACGACGTCGCACAGGCGCGCGTCGGAGCCGCGCATCAGCGCGCGCACGTGCTCCGCCGCGCTGTAGCCGTCGGTCTCGCCGGGCTGGGTCATCACGTTGCAGACGTAGATCTTCACCGCGCTCGCGATCTCGATCTCGCGCGCGACGCGGTCGACCAGCAGGTTGGGCATGATCGAGGTGTAGAGCGAACCGGGCCCGAGCACGATCGCGTCGGCCTCGCGCAGCGCGGCGATCACCTCGTCGAGCGGCGCGGCGTAGGGGGGGTCGAGAAACACTTCCTCGATCGTCCCGCGCGCGGCGGTGATCTGCGACTCGCCCTCGACGATGCGCCCGTCGCTCATGCGGGCCGCCAGCCGCGCGACGGCCAGCGTCGAGGGCAGCACGCGGCCCTTGACGTTGAGCACCCGGCTCGAGACTTTGATCGCCTGGTCGAAATTGCCGGTGATGCCGGTCATCGCCGCCAGAAAGAGGTTGCCGAACGAGTGGCCCGACAGCCCTTCGCCTTCTTGGAAGCGATAGCGGAACAGCTCGGTCACCAGCGCTTCGTCGTCGGCGAGCGCCACCAGGCAGTTGCGGATGTCGCCCGGCGGCAGCACGCCCAGCTCTTTTTGCAGCCGGCCCGACGAGCCGCCGTCGTCGCTGACCGTCACCACCGCGGTCAGGTTGGTGGTGATCTTCTTGAGCCCGCGCAGCATCGTCGACAGGCCCGTGCCGCCGCCGACCACGACGATCTTGTAGCCGCGCTCGAGCTGGCGCGAGCGCACCGCTTGGATCATGTCCCGGGTGTTGCCGTTGGGCGCGACGGCGGTGACGATCGCGTTGAGCCAGCGCCAGATGCCCAGGCTCACCAGCAGCGCGCCCAGCACGATGAAGACGTACGACAGGTACGAGGGCGCCATGAACTCGACCACCAGCGAGTCGACCAGCTCGTTGACCCGCAGCGAGGTGCCCTCGTCGGTCAGGTAGCGCGACACGCCGTTGACGAACAGGGTCGCGCCGATCGCGGCCAGCAGCAGCCAGCGCTTGACCCCCAGCCCCGGCTGGAGCCAGCGCGCCAGGCCCAGCGAGCGGCGCATGCGGCTGCTCACCGGCTCACGTCCCGCGCGTCGAAGGTCGCCACCACGCCGGTCGTCTGCGGCGCAGATGGCGCTGCAGCCGCCGGCCCAGGTAGACGCTGCGGTGGCGGCCGCCGGTGCAGCCGATCGCGATCGTGACCTGCGACTTGCCCTCGCTGCTCGTAGCGCGGGACGAGGAAGTCGATCAGCGGGAACAGTCGTTGCAAGAACGCCTCGGTGTCGGGCAAGGCTTCGAGGTAGGCCGCGACCGGCGCGTCCGCTCCCGTCAGCTCGCGCAGGCCTTCGACGTAGTTGGGGTTAGGCAAAAAGCGTACGTCGAAGACGAGGTCGGCGTCGAGCGGGAGCCCGTACTTGAACCCGAACGCGACCACCGCGACCGCCAGCCGGCGCGCGCCGGTGCCGGCGAACGTGGCGCCGATGCGCTCCTTGAGCATCCCCAAGGTCAGGCGGCTGGTGTCCCACACGACGCTCGCCCGGTCGCGCAGCTCGGCCAGCGCCGCCCGCTCCGCGGCGATCGCCTCTTCCAGCCCGCGTCCCTCGGCGCCGTAGGGATGGCGGCGGCGGGTCTCGCTGAAGCGCCGGACCAGCGTGTCGTCCTCGGCGTCGAGGAAGAGCACCTCGGGCGTGCAAGCCGGCCGCCGCGAGCGCGTCCAGGGCCGCGGGCGGGTCGCCGAACGGACCCAGCGTCCGCACGTCGAGGGCCAGCGCGACGGTGTCCGCACCGGTCCGCTCGGCGAGCGTTACGAAGTCGTGGGCGAGCACGGGCGGGGCGTTGTCGAGGCAGGCGAAACCGAAATCCTCGAACGATTTCATCGCCTGGCTCTTGCCCGCTCCCGAGAGCCCCGTTACGATGACGAGACGGCGCATGTATGAAGCTCTTTTCGGCTGAAAAAGCGAACGCCCTCATCCCCGTCCTCGAACCGCTGCTCGAGGAGCTCTGGACGAAGCGTCGAGAGCTCGCGATCCGGCTGTTGGAGACGGACCCTGCGCTGCGCGCCGGCCGCCCCGACACGACCCACGACCGCCGCCGCTCGCGCGCGTTCACCGAGCTCAAGGCCGAGATCGTGCGCCTGATCAACCGCATCGAGGCGCACGGCTGCGTGGTCAAGGACATCGACCTGGGGCTGCTGGACTTCCCGTCGATGCGCGACGGCCGGCCGGTCTACCTGTGCTGGAAAGCCGGCGAGTCCGAGCTCACCCACTGGCACGGCACCGACGAGTCGTTCTCCGACCGAAAAGCGCTGTAGCAACGGCAAGATATGCGAAGGCCGCTCTGGACGAGCGGCCTTCGCTTGGTCGGGAACGACGGCAGGCGCTATGCGTTTTGGGTGGCGGGCTCGGCTTTGATGAAGTCCTCGGCCAGACCCTGGAGGCGGACTTCGCCGAACTCGACCGTGTAGGCGCCGGCGGCCAGGCTGGTGACCTTGCCGAACTCGGGGACGGTCGCGAGCTGCGGAATCTTGGCCCGGATCTCGTCCGGCAGGCGGACGGTGTCGCCGACTTCGAGCGCCGGCTGGTCGAACAGCTTCTCCAGGTCGGCCATCAGCAGGTTGAGCGGGATGCCGTATCCCTCGCTGACCTGTTCGATCGTCTCGGTCTCGCTGATCGCGCAGTTCGAGCAGCCGCCGAGGTGGAAGCGCGCGAACACGCGGCGAGCGCCGGCATGCGTCTTGAACGCCTGCTCGACGGTGAGATCTTTGCTGAAATGCGCCACGGTCGCCATCATTCGGTGAGACTCCCGAGCCTCCCCGCCGGTTGCGGCGCGGCGCCGCGCACCCAGCCCGCCGCATCGACCGTCCGGCGCAGCGCGTCCAGCGGCGCGCCGTCGAGCAGCACGCGCGCGATCTCGGCCTTGAGGGCCGCGGTCTGGAGCGCGTCCAGCGCGTTGCCCAGCGCTCGCACCACCGTCTCGATGCTCGCCAGCTCGTCGGGCGCGTAGGCTTCGCCGTTGGATTTGGAGCCTAGCACGACCGCGCCGGTCAGCGTGTCGCGCACCAGCATCGGAAAGACGCGCTCGCCCGCCAGGTCGCTCCGCACCTGGGCGAGCGCGAGCGGGCAGCGGGTGGCGCGCAGCCGCACCAGCGCCGGGTCGTCGATGCCGACCCGCTCGGGCGCGGCCGTCTCGCCGGGGTCGATGCGCAGCGCGACCGCGCCGTCCACCACGTACACCGCGCAGGCCGAGGTGCCGCTGCGCCGGGTCAGCTCGGCGTGCGTGCGCGCGACCGCGACCTGCGGGTCGGTGATGAACGCGACCTCGTGCGCGAACGCGCGCAGCGCGCGCTCGGCTTCGTGGCGGTCGCGGAAGAAGACGTCGTCCACGAAGCGGTCGACCTTGGCGTGGATCGCTGCGCAGCGAGAAGCCCAGCACCAGCGCCAGGCCCAGCTCGAGCGTGGTCGACGTGATGTGCGAGACCTTCACGAAGACCGACGAGAGCGCCCACTCCAGCACCATGAAGGCCACCACCACGATCGCCGAGAGCGCGCCGAACACGAGCGCGCGGTTGACCACGAAGCCGATGTCGACCACCCGGTGGCGCACGATCGCGTAGCCCAGCCCGAACGGGATCACCAGCATCGTGAGCGCCAGATACGACACCCACGGCCCGACCGGCGGCAGGCCGAACAGCGTCTGGCCGAAGGCGATGACGAGGGTCGCGACCGGCCCGGTGAAGCCGAGCGCGGTGGTGTACGCCACCCAGCGCGCGCGCTTGCGGTCGGCGCCCGCCGCGGTGCGGGTGGAGATGGCGAACGCCAGCGTGATGCCCCCGAAGTAGAACAGGTTGGTCGCGGCGGCGACGACCTGCCAAGCGGTCAGGACGGGCTTGGGCGGCAGCCGGCCGGCCACGACGCACGCGGTGAACGCGACCGCGGAGAGCAGCGCGAACGCGGTCACCGGCGGGTTGGCGCGGGCCAGCCGGCGCCGCCAGCCGGTCGTGCTGGGCTGCGGGAACTCGGTCGCCACCAGCAGCCCCGTGTAGCCCGAGCCGACCTGGAAGACCGGCGCGGTGACGGCGATCAGCATGCACAGCCAGAGCGGGAAGACCGGGTCGAGCGCCTGCGGCAGCAGCGCGACGTCGACGAACAGCGCGACCAGCGCGCGAGCGGCCGGATCGCCCGGCGCGCGCAGCGCGACGAACATCGCGACGAGGACGAACGCGACCCGCATCAGCTCGTACAGCCACAGCACGCGGTCGGAGCGGTGCGGGCGGAAGGTGCTGGTCCAGCTCACCGGCCGGCCGCTGCGCGAGCGGCCCTCGAAGGTGAAGCTGTCGCCGGGGCGCTGGCGCAGGTAGCGGATCCGGTTGGCGTAGGAGCCGTCGCGCAGGTGGACCACGTCGCCCGCCGCGATCGGGCCGGCGATCGCCGTCGGGTCGGTGACCGAGCGGACCTGGAAGTCGGTGCCGGTCGCGGTCCGCACGGCCTTCCAGCCGTCGCTCGGCGTTGGAGAACGCCAGCGAGACGGTGTCGACCGCGGTCAGGACGAGGATCGCGATGCCGAACGCGATCACGAGCGCGCGCCAGAGGCTCGGCTTCATGGTGCTCGCTCGCATTCGCCGGAAGGCGCGGAGGACGCCTGTACGCCGGATTCTGTGCCGTCTTGCGACGGTGGCCGTCATCTCTCTGGGGCCGGCCTCACGGCCGGCCTCGGTGCGACGTGAGCTCGTTCCGCCGGGCCGGCGGGCGTTCGTCGAAACGAACGCAATCGAGCGGTCTTGCTCCAGGTGGGGTTTACCCGCGCCCGCGTCACCGCGCAGCGCCGTGCGCTCTTACCGCACGATTTCACCCTTGGTCGAGCGAGACGGAATCAAATCCGCCGCGTTCGGCCGGTTTGTTTCTGTGGCACTTTCCTTCGAGTTGCCCCGACAGGACGTTATCCTGCACCTTGCCCGATGGAGCCCGGACGTTCCTCGGCGCCCATGCGCCGCGACGGCCCGGCGTCCTCCGCGCCCTCGACCTTACACGAACGCGCCGCCGGCCGCAAGCGGGCGGCGCGGGCCGGCCCGAGCACGAGAACGCGCGGCGCGGCGCGAAAGTGCGGCGCATGGCTGCGATCGAGGTCGTGCACGCGCGGGTGTTCGCGCTGGACGCGGGCGGCGGCAACCCCTGCCCGGTGGTGCTGGCCGCCGACGGGCTGGGTGACGGCGCGATGCAGGCCCTGGCGCGGCACTTCGGGCTCGACACGGCGTTCGTGCTGCGCCCGCGCGCGCCGGATGCCGACCTGCGCTTGCGCTACTTCCTGCCCGAGCGCGAGATGGGCTTCTCCGGCCACGCCACCATCGCCGCGCTGCGCGCCTGGCGCGGCGCCACGGGCGACGCCCGCGCGGAGCTGCGCTTCGAGACCGCCAACGGCGTGTTCGGCGCGACCATGACGGCGCGCGAGCCCGACCTGGGTCCAGCGCTGCGCGAGGACGACGTGGACGTGACCTTGGCGACGGGAGCGCCCGCGTTCGGGCTGGTGCTCGCGCCGGAAGACGTAGCGCCCGCGCTGGGCGTCCCGCTCGCGGCGGTGGACGTGTCGCGCGGGCCGGTGCAGCTCGTCGGCGCGCCGCGCGCCAAGGTGCTCGTGCCGCTGGCGGACCACCTCGCGCTCGACGCGGCCGCGCCGGATTTCGCGCTGCTGTGGAGCCAGTGCGAGCGCTGGAACGCGACCGGCTTCTACGCCTTCACGCTGCGCCCGGAGCATGCGAGCAGCAGCGCGGACGCGCGCCAGTTCCCCTACCGCGCGGGCTTTCCGGAAGACCCGGCGACGGGCGTCGCGGCGGCCGCGCTGGCCGCGTACCTGGCGCGGCACGACCCCGCGCGCGAGGACGGGACGCGCGAGTACACGTTCGTGCAAGGGCGCGCGATGGGCGCGCCGAGCCGGATCGCGGCGCGCGCGGTGCTGCGCGGGGGCGAGGTGATCGACACCGCGGTCACCGGCAGCGCCGTCGTCACCGGGCGCGAGCGGCTCGACCCCCAAACGCTGCCGGCGGCGGAGGCGCTCGCGCCTAGCGGCGCCGAGATACGGTAGCCGCGCCCGCGACCGCCGCGGGGCTCCAGCGCGCCAGCGGCAGCAGGCCGCAGGCGGCGACGAACAGCCCTAGCGTGACGTACGCCGGGCGGATGCCGTAGCGGCTCGCGCCCAGGCCGACCACCAAGCCGCAGAACAGCACCAGCGCGGCCTGCACGAACACCACCGTGCCTTGCACGCGCCCGGCGAAGGCCGGGTCCGACAGGTGCATCAAATGGGTCCCCAGCACGGTGCGCGAGACGACCATCGCGATGCCGATCGAGAACGTGGCGACCGTCATCACGGCCAGCGAGGGCGAGATGCCCAAGCCCAGGTGCGCCAAGCCCAGCAGCACCAGCACCGCCGCGATGAAGAGCGCCGAGTCGGCCTTGCGCTTGGCCAGCACCAGCAGCCCGATGCTCGCCGCGGTCGCGCCGCTGGAGTAGGTCGCGTTGGCGATCCCGTACGCGCCCGGGCCCAGGCCCAGCACGTCTTTCACGAACGGCCCGATCAGCACGTTGTCGAACTGGATGCACAGGATCGGCAGCGCGAGCAGTCCCAGCGTCGCCGCCAGCGCGCGCTGCGAGAGCACGTAGCGAAAGCCGCTGAGCTGCTCGGCCAAGGAGCTGGGGTGCGCGTCGCCGCGCGCCGGCAGCGGCGCGGGCGCGGTCAGCGCGATCAAGCCGCCCGCGGCCAGGAACGAGGCCGCGTCGATCGTCAGCGCGCCGAGCGTGCCGAAGCCCGCGATCACCGCGCCGGCGATCCCGGCCCCCACGATCGCGCCGACCTGCATGGTGGTCTCCATCGCCGAGTTGGCCGCCATCAGCCGTTCGCTGCCCGCGGCATGCTGCACGTGCGCCCGCAGGGCCGGGAAGAAGTACGCGTTGCCGACCGCCACGACCGCCGTCATCAGGTAGATCCAGCCCGCCGTGATCCCGCCGTGGCGGCCGAAGAAGACGAGGGCGAGCTCGGCCAGCGCGGCCAGCGCGGCGCTGAACAGGCACAGCGTGCGGCGGTCGAAGCGGTCGGCCAGCGCGCCCGCGTGGCCCGCGACGGCCAAGCCCGGCACCGCGCGCGCGACCAGCATCAGGCCGACGCTCTCGGGGCTGCCGGTGAGCTGCAGCAGCAGCCAGGCCACCGCGATCCCGGCGACGCCGATCCCGACGAAGTTGACGAAGTTGGCGCTCAGCGCGAGGCGCAGCTCGCGGTCGCGCCAGATCGAGCGCGCGTCAGGCACCCGCGCCGGCCGGCTCCCACTCCAGCGAGCGGGCGAACCAGGCGTCGAGCTCCTGCAGGCGCTCGTTCACGGTGGCGTCGTCCGCGCCGCGCACGATCATGGTCGCGATGCCGTCCACGCTCGATTGCGCGTTGCCGACCACGTCGCCGGGCTTCTTGACCGGCCAGTAGTGAGAGGTCCACGCGAACGGGATGCGCTCGGGAATGCGCACCAGGCGGCCTTGGTTGAGCGCCGGGATCAGGAGCCAGCCGGCCGGGTCGAAGGGGTGGCCCGTCACGTCCTCGGACAGCCCGGCCTGCCAGCGGACCCACGCCCGCGCGACGTTGACCCCGTAGCCTTCCTCGATCGTCTCGATGATGCGCGAGCCGCCGCAGCGGCTGGCGATCTCGCAGAACACGATCCGGTCGTCGGGGGTGTGGAAGAACTCGGCGTGATAGGTCAGCACCGGCGTCGGCGGGAGCGCGCGCACGACCGCGGCGACCGCGGCATTGAGGCGCCGGGCCAGGTCCGAGCGCGGGTCGAGCAGTCTGCTGCCCACGCTGCGCCCGCTCTGAAAGCCCAGGCAGTCGTTGAGGTACTGCGACGCGGCCGAGAACGCGACCGTGCCGTGGCGCGCCAGCCCGTCGACGTGGCACATCTGCCCCGGCACGAACTGCTCGACCATGGTGTTAGCCGGGCAGCCGCCGGCGAGCAGCTGCTCCAGCGCGGCCGCGTCGCGCACGATGGTGACGCCGCGCGAGCCGCCGCCGTCGACCGGCTTGACGACCAGCGGATAGCCCCACGCCTCCGCCGCCGCGACGAGGTCGAGCGGCGACTCGATCGCGCGAAAGCCGGGCACCGCGATGCCGGCCGCGGCGACCAGCTCTTTCATGCGCACTTTGTCGCGGTACGCCGTCGCGCTCGCGACCGACTGGCCGGGAATGCCGAACCGCTCGCGCAGCCGCGCCGCCCGGATCAGGTCGTACTCCGACATCGGCACGACCGCCGTGAACGGCGTGCGCGCGTGCTGTTCGACGATGCGCAGCTCGGTGCGCCCGTCGGCGTCGAACGACGGGATGCGCACCACCTCGGCGTAGCCTTCGCCGCCGCCTTCGGCCAGCTGGGTGAACAGCACCGCTTCGCGCGCCAGGTCGCCGAGCCACTCGTCGAAGCGGAACACCGGGCTGCGCTGCAGCAAGAGAATCACGTCAACGCCGCCTGGGCCGCCGGGCGGCGCGCCAGCTCGTAGGGATGGTAGTCGTTGCTGCACGGCGGGCCCATCGCGGCCAGCAGCCGGCCCTCGCCGGGAAAGAGCATCACCGATGCGATGGTGCGGTTGAGCGCGCCCGGCTGGTGCGCGCAGATGCCGAGCGGGTGGCGGTCGTGATCGCGCAGCACGGCCGCCAGTTTTTCCGGGCTGAGGTCGCCGCGGTCGCCGAGCAGGCCGCCCGCGCGCTCGAAGCGCGGCCGGCTCGTGCCGCCGGCCGGGTAGCGGTCGTGCACCGCCAGCTCGGGGATCAGGTAGTGGTTGGTGTGGAGGTGGAAATCGCCCTCGGCGACGGCGTGCTCGCGCGCGGTCATCTCGACGTCGACGATCCGCGTGCCGTCGGTGATCAGAAAGCAGCGCGACGAGGCGCGCGGCACGCGCGCGATCTCGGCCAGCGCGGCGGCCAGCGTGCGCTGGCGCAGCAGCTGGCGCACCAGCAGGTAGGGTGCCACGCCCGCGCGCCAGTCGCCGGAGAGCACCATGTTGATGCCGACGCCCAGCCCGGCCGCGTTCAGGCCGAGATAGCCGAGCAGGCCGACGTGGGTGAACATCAGCACGTCGGGCTCGCCCGGCTCGGACGGCCGCTCGCGCACGACGATGCCGAGGTCCTCGAGATCGCCGGCCAGGTCGACGTTCTGCGCGACGAACGCGCCGCGCGCATTGAAGCCGGCCACCGTCGTGCAGTCGTCGTCGGCGGCCGAGATCAGCTCGCGCCGGAACTGCAGCAGCATCGCGTCGGCGTAGGCGATGCGCGCGCCGGCCGCCAGGCCGCGCACTTCCTGCGCGATCTCGGGCAGCTCCGCTTCGACGATCGGCGCCACCCGGGCGACATACCGCCGCGCCGCAGCGTGCGACAAAGGCCGCGCGCGCACGCGGTTGATGCGCGCCATGTCCTCGTCCAGGAACGTGCGGATGCGCTCGCCGAGCTGCGTGCCCAGCCCCGCGCCGCGCTCGAACGCCGTTCCCGCGACCTCGATCAGCGGCAGTCGCGCAGCGCCGCTCACGATGCTCGGCCCCGCGCCGGGACCGCCTCGCGCTGGCGCGCGCCTAGCGCGCGCTCGATGTAGTCGACGGTGAGCGGGATCGACTCGTCCGGCGGATAGACCAGCATGGGGGTGACGTTCACCTCGATCACCCGCAGCGTCCCGCTGGGATCGCTCAGCACGTCGATGCCCGCCACCGGCGCGTCGAAGACGCGGCTGCAGCGCTCGGCCAGCGCCGCGAGCTCGGGCGTGAGCGGACAGACTTCGTCCCGCCCGCCCTTGGCGAGGTTGGTCAGGAACGCGCCCGGCGCGGCGTAGCGGTAGACCGCGCTGTAGGCGCGGTACTCGACGACCCGCACGCGGATGTCGCGCCCGCCCTTCTCGACGTACTGCTGCACGTACGCCGCGTGATAGCGCGCGATGTAGTCGGCCGCGACGCGGTACAGCTCGGCGACGTCGCCGATGCAGACCACGTCGTCGCCCTTGGCCCCGACGATCGGCTTGAGCACCAGCGGCAGGCCCAGCTCGTCGATCGTGCGCGCGAGCTGGTCGACCGATCCGAGCAGCGTGGTGCGGATGTGCGGAATGCCGGCGCACGCCATCCGGACCGAGCCCAGGAACTTGTTCTGGCCCAGGTCGAGCACGTCGGCGGTGTTGAGCACGAGCACCCCCGCGTCGGCGAACGCGCGCAGCACCCACAGCCCGTACTCGCGCTGCCAGAGCGAGACCCAGCCCAGCACGCAGCGCGGCGCGATCGGCTGCTCGCGCAGCGCGAACGACACGCCCTCGGGCCCGCAGCGCACCACGATGTCGCCCGGCACGGCGAAGACCGCGTCGTGGCCGCGCTCGCGCAGCGCGGCGCACAGGGCGCTGACGTCGGCCGTCTCTTCGCGGGCCAGGATCAGCACCGGCTCTCGGATCGTATCCAATGTGTCCGTCAAACTACGAGCCGCGCCCGGGCGGCCCGGACGCGGCGTCGATTCCTCGTTTTTAGCGCGGCCCGTATGCTACACCAAAGGGGGCCGCAGCCTTGGTCGGCCCATTTTCGACCCGGACGGCACGTTTGTCAAGGCGCCGTCGCGGACGTGCAAACGTTCGTTGACAGCGGTCACAAATGACGCAACCGCCGATCGTCCCCGGGTGTAGGCGAGCGTGGCTCGCAAGGACGATCGGCGGTGCTTGCGATCATGATGCCGTATCCGGTCGCGCTCGTCCATTCCCGCAAATGCGTCTGGGCGCGGGTCGTGACCTATCGTCGGCGAGGCGCTCCAAGCCGCCCAGAACCTGCATGCGCTCGCTCGGGTCCTGAAGTTTCTCATCCTTCCGGCACGATAAGATAGGCAAAGCCACTATTTTGGGTCCTTTTTATAAGAGGAGCTTCCTGTTTATGACATCCTTGCTCACCCTGCTTGCAGCGACAATTCTGGCGCTTTCGGTCGCACCGGGCGGTGCCCACCGCCACATGACCGCCCCGGCCAACACCATCGGCGATAGCCCGGCCCGGTCCGCAGCGCCAGCCCATCGCATCGTGGTTACGCCGCTGGACGTCCTCGGCGGTCCCGGCATGTAGCCACGCCGACGGCGCGCCCAATGGGAGGAACACCTCCTTGCCTGCATGGAACGGCAGGGCAAACACGGCGCCTTCAGGCCGCCGTGATCGTCGTCAGGTGCAGCGGGTCATGCAGCCGATCGATTACACCATAGCCGGACGCGGAGACGTCGTCACTCCCGCGTCCCTTCTCGACACCGCGCGGGATGCGTTTTACCGCGCCAACTTCGACGCGTGCCTGGAGGGGCTCGATGCCTTGGCGTCGCCCTCGCCAGCCGAACGCTGCGAAGCCATCCTGCTCCGGGCGCGGGCCCTGATCCGGATGCGGCGCTTTGCCGAGGTCGTCACGCTGCTGGGCCCGGTGCTCGAGACCTTCGTGACCGTCGATGAGGCGTGTACGGCGCGAATGCTCCACGGCGCTGCCGTGTCGCGCATGCCCGACAACCTCGAACGCGGCCGAGCGCTGCTCGAGAGCGTCGCCACCGCCGCGGAGACGTTGCGTGCTCATCGCGCGATTCGGGGCGAGATCGCCTACATGCTGGCCTTCGCCCACTGGATGAAGCGCGAGCACCGGCTGGTGCTGCAGTACGCGCTGGTGGCCGAAAACGCACGCGCGGACGTCATCTCGGTCCGAGCGGCCTCGCTGCGGGGATACGTCGCCGAGGCGAACGAGCGCTATCCCGAAGCACTCAAGCTGTTCCGCTCCGCCCTGGACGCCTACCGCTCGTGCCGCGAGCGCGACGCGGACCTGCTCGAGCGCATCGTCGTGCAAATCGCGGCACTCGAAGCGGCGCTCCGCAGCGCCGCGATCGGGGGTACGCATGCCCTGCCGCGCGAGATAGGGCGCGCGGGCGAGACGGCGGCGAACGTACCGAGCGTCTTCCGGATGGAGACCGCGGCGCTGGACGCCTGGCTGTTCGCCTTCGACGGCGACCGGCGTGGGGCATACCGCAGCGTGCGAGCGGCGCACGCTCTCGCCCCTGATGACTGCTGGCGCGTGTGGGCCCTGGCGCACCAGGCGAAGATCAGCGCCGCATTCGACGACCAGGCATGGGCGGCGGAGTTCGCCGCCGAGGCACGGGAACTGTCGGAACGCCTCGACTGGAACGCGACCGACGGCGAGGAACGCCTGGCGCTGCTGCACTTGGCCGAGGCCCTGGCACAGACTGATCCGCTCGCCGCGGTGACGGTGTTCGACAAGTACGAAGCGCTGACGTCGCGGCCGGACCGCGCGCTGCTGATGCACGACGACGTGCGGCTATGGATTCTCGAGGAGTTCGTGCGCGGGCTCGTGCTGCGCGTGCGCGGCGACGCGGTCGAAGCGTGGCGCGCGTTCAAGGGCGTGCACGAGCAGGCCAAACGGGTTGGCCTCCTTTGGCGCGCCACGCTGGCCCTGATCGAGCTCGACGCGACCCCGGTGACGGGCCGGCCGCGCGGTGACTGCTATTTGCAGACCGCGGCGCTGCTGGTGCGCGAGAACTTCCCCCGCTCGTTCCTGGCCCGCCGCCTGGGGCGTTGGGCGCTCGTGCCGCACGATTCGGTCGCCGCGGGCTTGGCGCGCCAGCCGCGCGAGGTGCTGCGCGAGATCCTCACCGGCAAGAACCCCAAGGAGATCGCCGCTCGAGCTGTCGCTCTCCGAAGACACCGTCAAGCACTACGTCAAGACGCTGTTCGGCGCGTTCGGCGTGCACTCGACCCCGCAGCTCATCGTGGCCTGCTACCGGCGCGGCATCGGCGACCCGTCCTGGTGGAGCCGCCTGGACAGCCCCGAATCCGCCCCCGATCGCGGGCGAGCGCGGGATGGGCGGCCTGGGAGCGGTGGCCGCGAAGAGCGCCTGATTCGGCGAGGTTCGAGCGCGGGCGGGTAGGAACGTACGCATGCGTATGTTTACGATGCTCGCCGCCGCCGCGGCGACCGCCGTCCTGGCGGCTGGAACGGCCGTCGCGCAGCAGACTCCCAGCGACACCGGCACCGACGCGAACGGCCCGATCACGATCCTCAAGAACATGGTGGCCGAGCCCGCCGGTTTGCGCGTCTCGATCGACGGCCGGGAAGTCGACCACCTCCGGTCGGCCACCTACGACGACATCACGTCGGTCGTGCATCCCGGCAGCAACACCATGATCGTGCGCTGGGACCACCCGGTGCAGAGCCTGAACTTCAAGATCGCCTACGCGCCGACGCGCAACAACTTCAAGAACGTCGTCGTCGTGCAGAGCGACGCGAGCCGCGACGCGGCCCTGCGCCAAGCCGGCTCGCGCACGTTCACCTTCACGATCCCCGGCTGACGCGCGAGGCGCCAAAGAAAAAGCTCGCCGTGCGGCGAGCGTTTTTCCGTCTTGGTGGAGGATAGGAGACTCGAACTCCTGACCCCCTGCATGCCATGCAGGTGCTCTACCAACTGAGCTAATCCCCCAGGAGCGACCGACGTCCATTCAGGGCCGGGGACTCGCGAACCTCCCGGCCGGTGGGACGATTTGGCCGGCTTGGCGAGGTCCCGATGAAGCGGTAGTCGGCCGCCTTCATGCGGCGGGTGCGCAGCCAGTAGGAGACGGTGAAGCTGGGCCAGAGGGTCACGTTGACGCCGCGGGCGTCGAGGTACCAGCTCTTGCAGCCGCTCGCCCAGACGGTGCGGCGCATGCGCCGCTGCACCCAGCGGTCGAAGCGGGACTGGGCCCGCGGCAGCACCTCGACCGCCCGCGCGCGGCGGGCTTGCAGCGCGCGCAGGCAGGCCATGATGTAGTTCACCTGCGCTTCGGCCATGAACACGACCGAGGTGTGCCCCAGGCCCGTGTTCGGGCCCGAGATCAGGAACAGGTTGGGGAAGCCGGCGACCGTGATGCCGAGGTACGAGCTGATCCCGGCCCGCCAGGCGTCGTCGAGCGAGACGCCGCCCGCCCCGCGGATCACGGTCGGCGCGATCGGCTCGGTGGCCCGGAAGCCGGTCCCGTAGATCAGCGCGTCGACCGGGCGCTCTCGCCCGTCGCTGGTGACGATGCTCGCCTCGCGCACCTCGGCGATCCCGGCGCTCACCAGCTCGACGTTGGGGCGGGTGAGCGCGGGATAGTAGTCGTTGGCGATCAGGATGCGCTTGCAGCCCAGCCGGTAGTCCGGCGTGAGCTTCGCGCGCAGGTCCGGATCGGGCACTTGCGCGGCGAGGTGCTTGCGCGCGACGTTCTCCACCACGCGCAGCAGCCGGGTGTCGACCGTGAAGCCCGCGGCGCGCATCTCGTTCGTCCAGTAGATGCGGTTGCGCAGGCGGCGCATGCGGGCGGGCGAGCGGCGGAAGCCCGCTTTGGTGGCGTCGTCGAAGGCGAAGTCGAGCTTGGGCAAGATCCAGGGCGGCGTGCGCTGGTAGAGGTCGAGCTGTGCGACGCCGGGTGCGATCTGCGGGACGAACTGGATCGCGCTCGCGCCGGTGCCGATCACCGCGACCCGCTTGCCGCGCAGGTCGTAGGAATGATCCCATTCCGCTGAATGGAAGCGCGCGCCGCGGAAACGTTCGATTCCCGGCAAGCCGGGAACGTGCGGCCGGCTCAAGCCGCCCATCGCCGAGACGACGACGCGCGCGCGCAGCTCTCGCCCGTCGGCGGTGCGCACCGTCCAGCCCGCCGCCGCGTCGTCGTACGCCGCTTCGACGACGTTCGCGCCGAAGCGGATGTGCGGGCGGATGCCGTACTCGTCGGCGCAGCGCTGCAAGTAGGCTTGGATCTCGGGCTGGGTCGCGTACATGCGGCTCCAGTCCGGGTCGAGCTCGAAGGAGAAGGAGTACAGGTGCGAGGGCACGTCGCAGGCGCAGCCCGGATAGCGGTTGTCGCGCCAGGTGCCGCCGACGTCGTTGCCGCGCTCGAGCACGACGAACGAGTCCACCCCGGCCTGCTTGAGCCGGATCGCCATGCCGAGGCCGCCAAAGCCCGAACCGATGATAGCGACGTCACATGTGGTCGAGGCATCCGTCGGGCCGCATGCGGGGGCGAGTTGTATACCATCGGTGCGCAAGTTGTATATCATTGGCGAAGCCCGATGAAAAAACCCGGCGGCCGTGCGGCCGCGCGGGCTTTCGAACCTGGAGACGAGGAGACTCGAACTCCTGACATCCTGCTTGCAAAGCAGGCGCTCTACCAGCTGAGCTACGCCCCCGGGGGTAAGAGTATGCTT
Organism: Vulcanimicrobiota bacterium; assembly: GCA_963784655.1. Lineage (GTDB taxonomy): Bacteria > Vulcanimicrobiota > Vulcanimicrobiia > Vulcanimicrobiales > Vulcanimicrobiaceae > Vulcanimicrobium. Next base: position 13,483 of record CAWASO010000009.1, on the reverse strand, counting down.
CGGCGGGGAGGTACCGCCAAGCCTCGCGCCGAGCACTCTTTCGATGCCACCCGTGGACGCGTCCGCTCGCCTCAGCTATCCGCCTGCCCGCCGGGTCGACCAGGTCGATGCCTATGACGGCACGGCGGTCGCCGACCCGTACCGCTGGCTCGAGGACATCGACTCGCCCGAGACTCAGGCCTGGATCGAAGCCGAGAACACGCTCACGGAGGCGTTCCTGGCGACCGTGCCCGAGCGGGGCGCGATCCGCGCGCGGCTGACCGAGGTCTGGAACTACGAGCGCCGCTCGGTTCCGCAGCGGGCCGGCGACTTGTATGCGTACTTTCGCAATGCGGGGCTGCAGAACCAGGCGGTCCTCTACGTCACCGACGACCTGGCCCGCCCCGGCCGGGTGCTGCTCGACCCCAACGCCCTCTCGGAGGACGGCACCGTAGCGCTCTCCGGTGCGTCGTTCAGCGAGGACGGCGCGCGGCTCGCGTACGGCGTCTCGATTTCGGGCTCGGACTGGCAGGAGTGGCACGTGCGCGACGTCGCGACCGGCCAGGACCTGCCCGACGTGCTGCGCTGGGCAAAGTTCTCGAACGCCGCCTGGCGGCGCGACGGCAGTGGGTTCTACTACAGCCGCTACGACGAGCCCGACTCGGCCAACAAGTACAAGGACGCGAACTACTTCCACAAGCTGTACTTCCACCGGCTGGGCACGCCGCAGTCCGCCGACGTGCTCGTCTACGAGCGGCCCGACCACAAGGACTGGAACTTCGCCGGCATCACGACCGAGGACGGCCGCTTCCTGGTGATCGACATCAGCCGCGGCACCGATCCCGAGAACCGCGTCTTCGTCAAGGACATCGCCGCCGGCGCGGCGGTCGTCGAACTGCTGCCGGACGCCGACGCGCGCTGGCAGTACCTGGCCAACGACGGCGCGACGTTCTACTTCCTGACCACCAAGGACGCGCCGCGCGGGCGGATCGTCGCGGTCGATTTCGATGACGCGCAGCCGCGCGAGATCGTGGCGCAGAACGCCGACCCGCTCGACGCGGCGACGTTCTTCGGCGACCGTATCATCGCCGCGTACCTGCACGACGCGCGGGCCTGCGTGGTGACCTACGGCGTGGACGGCACGCAGCAGTCCGAGGTCGAGCTGCCGGGCCTGGGCAGCGTCGCGGGCTTCGTCGGCAAGCGCAGCGAGCCCGAGACGTTCTACAGCTACACCAGCTACACCGAGCCGACCTCGATCTACCGCTACGACATCGAGCGCAACGTGTCGACCCGCGTGTTCACGCCGCAGGTCGGCTTCGACCGCGACGCGTTCGTCAGCGAGCAGGTGTTCTACACCTCGAAGGACGGCACGCGCGTGCCGATGATCCTGACCTACCGCAAGGGCACGCCGCGCGACGGCAGCGCGCCGACGCTGCTCTACGGCTACGGCGGGTTCGACATCTCGCTCACCCCCGCGTTCTCCTCGGCGGTGCTGGTGTGGCTGGAGATGGGCGGCGTGTACGCGGTGCCCAACCTGCGCGGCGGCGGCGAGTACGGCGAGGCCTGGCACCGCGCCGGCATCAAGGAGCACAAGCAGAACGTCTTCGACGACTTCATCGCCGCCGCCGAGTGGCTGATCGAACGGCGCTGGACGTCGCCGGCGAAGCTCGCGATCCACGGCGGCTCCAACGGCGGCCTGCTGGTCGGAGCGTGCATGACGCAGCGCCCCGAGCTGTTCGGCGCGGCGCTGCCCGCGGTCGGCGTGCTCGACATGCTGCGCTTCCAGATGTTCACCATCGGCTGGGCCTGGACGTCGGACTACGGCTCCTCGGACGATCCGGCCGAGTTCCGCACCCTGCTGGCCTACTCGCCCTATCACAATTTGCGCGCGGGCGTGCGCTACCCGGCCACGCTGGTCACCACCGGGGACCACGACGACCGCGTCTTCCCGGCCCACTCGTTCAAGTTCGCCGCGGCGCTGCAGCACGCGCACGCCGGCGACGCGCCGGTGCTGCTGCGGGTCGAGACCAAGGCCGGCCACGGCGCCGGCAAGCCGACCGCGAAGGTGATCGACGAGACCGCCGACCGCTACGTCTTCCTGGTCAAGACCCTCGCCATGCGGGTCGGCTGAAGGGTCAGCGCGGGCGCGGGGACGGCGCGGTGTCGTAGCGCTCGAAGACCTCGGCGCCCGGGGCGGCGGTGGCGTGCGCGCGGGCGTGGGGCGCGGGCTTGCGCTTGGGCGCTTGCGGATGAGGTTGCGCGGAGCGCAGAACCTGGCGCGGGTCGACCACGATCAGCGGCCGCCACGGGCGGGGCGCGGCGCTGGCGGCGGTGACGGGTGGGGCGGTCTGGGCCTGGAGCGGTGAGCTCGGCGCGAGCAGCGCGACCGCAAGCGTGAGGGCGGCAGCCAAGGTGGGCGTGGCGGCGGACGGCTTCATGGCCGTATCGTACCGCGCGAGGAGCGGATCGCCCGCTTCGCCGCCCGGAGGCTTCAGCCCGTGAGCGGACGGTTGGGAGGGCCGCCCTGCCGAGCGGAATTCCGGCGTGCTGCCGCCGCGCCGTTGACAAGGCTCCGGCGTCCCTCTAAACTAAGTCGTCGGCGCCCCGGGCCAATAGCTCAGTTGGTTAGAGCGCATGCTTGATAAGCATGAGGTCCCTGGTTCGAATCCAGGTTGGCCCACCATCACACCACGAGAAAAGCCCCGCTCGCGCGGGGCTTTTCTCGTTGCGGGACGCGCTCGCCCACCGATCCGCCCCCGGGTGTAGGCGAGGGTAGCTCGCAAGAGCGGATCGGTGGGTGGCGCCGCGCGCATCGCTCCTTCACTGCACCGAAACCCACACCCGGTAGTGGATACAATTCGGAGCGATGTGCGCTGGATACACGGTAACGCGAACCGATTCTCATTTCCAGCGTGAAATTCGTCACGTCACGACGGTGATGCGCGACCGATCGCGTACAGGTCAAGAATGACCGTGACGTTTGTCACGGCCGCCTGGCCTCGTGGCCGGAAAGGTGTCCGATTCTCAATGATTTGGCTGTTGACGCTTGCGGCGCTGCTCGCCGGTGGTGTACCGGTTCACGCCGTCCAGCACCATCCTTTGGAGACGCTGCCCGGCGGTCCGTCGGTGAACGAGACCTTGCCCGGCGGCCCGTCGGTCGCGCCGAGCGCGCTGCGCACGAGGAAACCGCTGGACACGCTGCCGGGCGGGCCGTCCCACTGACGGGATACAATCCGCGCTGAGCGAAGCTACCCACGGGTGTGTGAGGGGACGCCCGCCCGGTGTCTCCTCTCCCTGCTCCCAGGAGGGAATCGCGTCAACTGCACCTCGTCGGCAGTCTCGCCGACCGCTACCTCTTCACGAGGCCTTCGAGCAGTGGTTCGCCGGAAATTTCGAGCGCTGCTTGGAGCTCTGCGACGACGTCGACGCCCCGCATCCCGAAGCGCTGGCGCAGGTCGGGTTCCTGCGCGTGCGGGCCCTGCTGCGGCTCGGCCGCGTTCCCGAGGCCTTTCGCGTTCTCGAGTCGATTCCGGCCAGCGGCACGGGTGACGTCGCGGCAACCGCGCGCATGCTCACCGGCGCCGCCTACATCCGGGCCAACGAGATCGAGCGCGGGCTGGACATCCTGCGGCGGCTCCAGTCCGAAACCTGGGCGGTGCACCCCGCGATCCAGTCCGAGATCGCGCTCAACTGCGCGCTGGCCTATTTCTGCCAGCGGAACCTGAGCGAGGCCGACCGCGCGCTGTGCTCGGTCGCGACGAACAGCGACATCCTGTACGCGCGGGCGCTGGAGTACCGCGGCTGGATCGCCTGCGCTCGCTCGAAGTACGCGCTGGCGGCGGACTATTTCAAGCTCGCGCTCGAGCACCTCGACCAGTGCCGGCACCACGACCGGTACATGGAAGCGAACTGCGCTCAGATCCTGGGCGCGCTCGCGATCGAGCGGCTCGATTACGAGACCTGGAGCGTGGTCCGGGAGCGCCGGGCGAAGATCGACTGGTCGGCCGAAGGCGTTCAGCGGCCGCGGTTCTGGCTGACCATGGCCGCCGCGACCTTCGCCTTCGAGATGGAGGGCGACGAGCTGGCCGCGGTCACCGAGGCTCGCAACGCGGAGATGATCGCGCCGACCCCCGCCGCGCACGTCGAAGCCCTCTGCCGGCGGGCCGCCACCGTGGCGCGCGCCGAAGAGCGCCTCTCGCAGCACGACCACACCGCGGCGGCGTACGACCTCTTCCAGACGCTCGACCCCCAGCGGTTCGAGGACTACGACCGGCTGGTGCCGCTCATTCTGGCCAAGGAACTGGCTTTGGTCGGGCGCACCGACGAGGCGCGCCGCGTGTTCGCGCTCTACAAGGAGCGCCCGCTGACCTCACCGCTGTTCGCGATGACGGGCGACCCGACGCGCTACGCCAACGAGAAGCTGATCGAAGGCCTGATCGCGGAGGGTTCCGACGAGCGCGCGCACGCGCACCGCGCCTATCTCGAATCGTTCTTGATGTTCCGCCGGATCGGCTTCACCTGGCGCGCGGTGCATGCCGCGCTGCGGCTGGGCTGGCTGCGCAACGAGCGCACGATGTTCGATTATGCCGACCAGGCGACGTGCCACCTGCCCGCGCAGTCCTGGCTGCGCCAGCAGGTGGCCCGCGTTCCGACCGACATGGTGCTGCGCAGCCTGCAGCCGGCCCAGCGCGACGTGCTGCAACTCCTGTGCACGGGCAAGATGACCGACGAGATCGCCGCCGCGCGCGGCGTCAGCGCGGGCCACGTGAAGAACACGGTCAGCGATATCTACAAAGCGTTTCGGGTCCGCAACCGGGCGGAGCTGCTCAGCGAGCTGCTCAAGCGCGGCGTCCTCAAGCCCGCCTGAACACACGAAGGCCCGCCGTTCGCACGGCGGGCCTAGCGTCGTCGCGTAGCAGGTTGCCCTACTACCGGGTGTGGGCGACGATCCGTCGCGGCGTTTTTGCCGCTGCCCACGACCGATCAATTCCCAGGCGAGGCCTCGCTCCCTGGCGCCCGGCGTAAAGGTTCTGTAGACCTCGCGGCCGGGTCGTCAGCGCGCCGCTAGCAGAACTTCGTGCACTGGTACGAGCAGCAGGCGAAGCTCCCGTCGGCGCATACCCCGGTGGTCTGCGACGGCCCGGAATCGTCCGAGGCGGAATATCCGGCGGCTTCCTCGCGCAGGTCGAGCTCTTCGAATCGGCTGTCTGTTGGCATTGGACACCCTTTCAGCATGAGTCGTGTGCTGATCGAAGCCGCCGCAACGGCGGCGGCCGATCGCGTATGAACTTCGTCGCCGTCGGCTCGATTCCGGTCCGCGGGCGCCTCAGATCAGCGCGATCCACTTTTTCATGTTCTCGTCGTCCTTCTTGATCTGCGCCATCGCCATGTCGCGCAGCACGTTGGCCTCGCGCTCGTTCTCGGCGCGCAGCTTCACGACCAGATCGAAGGTCTGCTCGTGCTGCAGCAGGGCGTCGTCGAACGGCGTCGCGTCGTCCGCGGCGTCCTTCGCGGCGTGGTGCGAATGCGCTGCTGACGCGTCGGACGGCGCGGATGCGTCCGCAGCGTGATGGGCTGGCCCCGCCGCCCCGAGTGCTTTTCGCGGCGGCGGAGCGACGCTGTGCGGGCGAGACGGCGGAAGGAGCTGGGGGACGAGCATCAGGCGATCGTCTTGATGAAGGCTTTCGTGATCTCATTGTCCGCCTTGCGCTGTTCCATCGCGACGTTGCGCAGTTCGTTCTGCTCGCGCATCAGCTCCGACTTCTCGGTCGTCATCTCGTCGAATTGCTGCGACTGCGACTGCATCGCGAGCTGGAACATCATGTTCTGGGAGTTGAGCGCTTGCGTGCCCTGCAGGAAGCCGGCGGCGGTCATGCTGGTGAGGCCGTTGTCGGCGGCGCCCAGGCCGCTGATCAAGCCGCCGCCCGTGCCGCTGCCGGCGAACCCGCCCGCCGCGCCGCCGGCGATCGCGCCGATCGGGTTGCCGGTCATCGCCAAACCCTGGATCGCCCCGCCGATGGCGGTGCCGAGATTGAAGCCCATGTCGTAATCTCCGTCGTTCGAGAAAGCTGTCTACCGGTGGTTCACGCGCTGTGCGCGACCGGCTAGGTGGTCGGCGCGCTCGCCGCCGTGTCGTCGGTTGCGGTGGTCGTCTCCGCATCGCTGTCGCCGCCCACCGCCGAGGGAGCGGCGTCGGCGACGGTGCGCTGGTCGACGGGCGTCAGAGCCGGCCGCTGCGGGAACTGGAGCGGCGCGGCGCACGCGCCGGCGGAGCCGTACTGCCCGGCCAGCGCTTGGAGCGCGCTGGTCAGTTCGCCGATGTCTGCCGCGAGACGCATCAGGCGAGCTTCCCGCGCTGGCGAAGGCCGTCTGCGCCGCTCGGCCGCCGTCCCCGCTCCCGCCCAGCCGGGCGTAGTGGCGCAGCACCGAGTCGGCGTAGGCGAGCGGCCGCCCGTCGCCCCAGTCGGTGCGGGTGCCGGGCGCGGTCGGCGAGCCGGTGTTGTAGGCGGAGAGCGCGGCCTTCACGTCGCCGCCGTAGCGCTGGAGGTTGGCCTGGAGCAGGCCGGCGGCGTAGTCGGCGTTGCGGGCCGGGTCCAGGGCGGCCGGGTCGCGGGCGAAGGCGTGCCAGCGGTCGTCGATCTGGAACAGGCCCCGGCCGTGGCCGCCGTCGCCGACGATGTTGCGGCCCGAATCGGTGCCGGGACCGCCCGTCTCCTGGGCGGCGACGGCGGCGAGCAAGCGAGGGTCGAGGTGGTGGCGGGCGGCGGCGGCGCCGATCTGCGCGCCGAAGGCGATGGGTAAGGAAGTCATGGCACCCGCCCTCTGCGCCGACAACGCGCGTTGACAAGGGCGAGCGGGTCGTCTACCATGACTCGGTTGGCATGGGGTCTCCTCGGGGGGGCCCCGTTCTATGGTATGGGTTCTTGTTGAAAATCGATGTCGGGGCGCTGCTGTTCGCAGGGCGTCCGGTGTCCCTCGACGAGCGCGTCGAGGTCCCGCCGTTCTCCTCGTTCACGTTTCCGCAACCGGCTCACGTCCGGCTCGACCTGCGGCGCGTCGACCGAGGGCTGCAGATCGACGGGACCGTGGAGGCGGGCGTGGCGGGAACGTGTGACCGGTGTCTGGAGGACGTGGTCGTCCCCCTGACGGTCGACGTCGAGGAGCGTTTCGATCCGCCGAGCGGAACGAGCGACCCTTTCGGCGAGAACAACGTACTGAACGGCACCGAGTTGGACGTCGGCGATCTGGTCCGCCAAGTGGTGACCAGCGCGCTCCCGTTCGGCCTGGTGTGCAGCCCGGAGTGCCGCGGACTATGCGACACGTGCGGGCGGAGCAAGAATGCGGGCGGTGGATGCGACTGCCCCGCAACGACGGAAGGCGATCATGGCGAACCTCAAGTGGAAAACTCCCCGCTCCAAGACCCGTAGCCGGCGGGCTGCGAACTGGAAGCTCAACCCGGTGACGACCGTGGAGTGCGCGCAGTGCCACCAGCCCAAGCGGCCGCACTTCGTGTGCGACTTCTGCGGCACGTACGACGGCCGCCAGGTCGTTGCCAAGGACGAGCACGCCGGCCACAGCCACGGCTGATCGGTTGATCCAGCAGGGGGTCCGGATCGCGGGCGTCGGGCACTACGTGCCCGAGCGGGTTCTCACGAACGCCGATTTCGAGCGCATGCTCGACACCTCGGACGAGTGGATCCAGACCCGCACCGGAATGCGCGAGCGGCACATCGCCGCGCCGGGCCAGGCCACCAGCGACATCGCGCTCGAGGCCGCGCGCGACGCGCTGCGGCGCGCCGGGCTCGACGCCGCGGCGATCGACTGCGTGATCGTGGCGACCGTGACGCCGGACTACATCTTCCCGGCGACCGGCTGCATCCTGGCCGACAAGCTGGGGATCACCGGCAAGCCCGCCTTCGACATCGAGATCGCTTGCAGCGGCTTCATCTACGGCCTGACGGTGGGCTCGAGCCTGATCCGCAGCGGCGTCTTCCGGCGTATCCTGCTGGTCGGGGCCGAGGAGCTCTCGAGCATCGTCAACTACGAGGACCGCACCACCGCGGTCTTGTTCGGCGACGGCGCGGGCGCGGTCGTGCTCGAAGCCAGCGAGACCGACTCGTTCCTCGCCGCCGAGCTCGGCTCGGACGGCTCGAACCCGGCCGCCATGCTGATCCCGGCCGGCGGCACCGTCACCGGCTCGCTCAAGCACGCGGACCTCGACGCGCACCGCCACCAGATCTCGATGCGCGGCCGTGAGGTGTTCCGCTTCGCGGTCACCAAGATGATCGAGTCGACCAACGTCGCGCTCGAGCGGGCCGGCATCGCGCCCGGCGAGGTGACCTGGCTGATCCCCCACCAGGCCAACAAGCGGATCATCGACGCGGCCGCCAAGCACCTCGACCTGCCGGCCGAGCGCGTCATCATGAACATCCACAAGTACGGCAACACCAGCGCCGCCTCGATCCCGATCGCGCTCTCCGAGACCGAAGCCGAGGGCAAGCTCAAGGACGGCGACGTGGTGCTCTTCGTCGGTTTCGGCGGCGGCTTGAGCTGGGGCGCGGTCGCCTGGCGCTGGTCCAGCGCCGGCACCAACGGGCACGGGCTGGTCGCCTGATGCGCGTCGGCGTGATCTTCCCCGGCCAGGGTTCGCAGGTCGTCGGCATGGGCGTCGACGTCGCGCGCCGGTACCCGGCCGCCCAAGCCTGCTTCACCGCCGCCAAGGTCGTGCTCGGCTACGACTTGCTCGCCGTGTGCGAGCACGGGCCCGAGGACAAGCTGCGCGAGACCCGCTACGCGCAGCCTGCGATCTTCGTCACCAACGTCGCCCTGGCCAAGGCGGTCGGCGATGCCCTCAGCCCGGTCGCTTCGGCCGGGCATTCGTTCGGCGAGTTCTGCTCGCTGACGCTGGCCGGCTCGCTGACCTTCGAGGCCGCGCTCTCGCTGGTCAACCTGCGCGGCTTGGCGATGCACCGCGCCGCGTCCCAGGCCCAGGGCGCGATGGCGGCCGTGCTCGGCCTGGACCCGCCCAAGCTGCGCCTGGTGGTCGCCAAGACGGTGGCCCAGGCCGCCGGCCGAGTCCAGCTCGCCAACTTCAACGCCCCCGGCCAGATCGTGATCAGCGGCGACGCCGAGGCGGTCCGCATCGCCGGCGAGGCGGCGCTCGAAGCCGGCGCCAAGCGGGTCGTCCCGCTCAACGTCGCCGGGGCCTGGCACTCCGTGCTGATGCACCCCGCGGCCGAGGAGTTCGCCCCGCACGTCGCCGACGCGACCGTGCTGCCGCCCAAGTTCACCGTGGTCTCGAACGTCGACGCCAAGCCCTACACCGACATCGAGCAGATCAAGACCAACCTGGTCCGCTCGGTCACCGACGAGGTGCTCTGGCACGACACCGCGCTGGCGCTGGTCGGCCTGGGGCTCGACCTGGTGGTCGAGTTCGGCGCCTCGTCGGTGCTGGCGCCGATGTTCAAGCGCATCGAGGGCGCGCCCAAGGCGCTCGCGGTCGCCGACGCGGCCGGGGTCGAGAAGCTGCGCGCGCTGCTCGCGCCCGCCTCCGTCTCGTGACCGGCAAGGTCGCGCTCGTCACCGGGGCCAGCCGCGGCATCGGCCGCGCGGCCGCGGTCGAGCTGGCCCGCGCCGGAGCCGACCTGGCCCTGTTCGGGCGCGACACCGCCGCGCTCGACGAGACCGCCGCCGCGGTCCGGGCCGTCCGGGCCGAGACCAAGGTCACCCTGCACGCCGTCGACGCCGCCAGCGAGGCCGCCACCACGGCCGCGGTCGGCGAGGTCCTGCGCGAGCACGGCCGGATCGACGTCGCGGTGGCCAACGCCGGGCAGGCCCAGGACGGGCTGATCCTGCGCTTCCGGGCGGCCGACCTCGACCGCCTCATCGACGTGAACCTCAAGTCCGCGTTCTACCTCTGCGCGGCGGTCGCCCGGCCGATGATCAAGCAGCGCTCCGGCGCGATCGTCCTGGTCTCGTCGATCGTCGGTCTGGCCGGAAACGCCGGCCAGAGCGCCTACGCCGCTACCAAAGCCGGTTTGCTTGGTTTGGCGAAGTCGCTCGCGAAAGAGCTGGGATCGCGCAACATCCGCGTCAACGTGGTCGCTCCCGGTCTGATCGAGACCGCGATGACCTCCGAGATGCCCGAACCCGCGCGCAAGCACTACCTCGATACGATCGCGCTCGGCCGAGCCGGAACGCCCGAAGACGTCGCGCCGGTCATCACCTTCCTCGCCTCCGACGCCGCCCGTTACGTCACCGGCCAAACTCTGGTCGTCGACGGCGGCTTTTTGATGTAGCCACCCTCCAGGAGAACCAAGTAGCAACAATGGCAGCCGATACTTTCGATCGCGTCAAGAAGATCATCGTCGAGCAGCTCGGCGTCGAGGAGACCGAGGTCACCCCGGAGGCCTCGATCACCGACGACCTCGGGGCCGACTCGCTCGACCAGGTCGAGCTGGTCATGGCGTTCGAGACCGAGTTCGGGATCGACATCCCCGACGAGGAAGCCGAGAAGATCAAGACGGTCAACGACGCCGTCAGCAAGATCGACGCCGTCGCCGGCGCCGGCACCACCGAATAGGATTCACGGTTCCCGTGAATCCGTCGCCCTTTGGGCGATTTCCATAAGGCATCATGCTCGAAGCACTTAGCGAGCGCTTAGGCGCGATCTTCGATCGGCTCGGTAACCGCGGACGGCTCTCGGAGTCGGACGTGGCCGAGGTGTTGCGCGAAGTTCGCGTCGCGCTGCTCGAAGCCGACGTCGCGCTGCCCGTCGCCAAGGAGTTCGTCGCCCAGATCCGTGAGAAGACGGTCGGCGCCGACATCCTGACCTCGCTCAGCCCGGCGCAGACCATCATCAAGATCGTCCACGACGAGCTCGTCGAGCTGCTCGGCGGCGCCGCCGCCCGGCTGCTCTACAGCGATGCGCCGCCGACGATCTACCTGATGGTCGGCCTGCAGGGCTCGGGCAAGACCACCCACGCCGGCAAGTTGGCCCTGCGCCTCAAGGAGCAGGGCCGGCGCACGCTGCTCGTCGCGGCCGACGTCTATCGCCCGGCCGCGATCGACCAGCTCAAGACGCTGGGCCGCCAGATCGACCTGCCGGTGTTCGACGAGGGCCAGGGCGACCCGGTCAAGATCGCTCGCGACGGCGTGGCCGAGGCCAAGCGCCTGGGCATCCCGACGGTCATCATCGACACGGCCGGCCGGCTCCAGATCGACGAGCGCCTCATGGAGGAGCTCGACCGGATCAAGGCGGCCGTGAAGCCGACCGAGATCCTGTTCGTCGCCGACGCGATGACCGGGCAAGAGGCGGTCAACGTCGCCAAGACGTTCAACGACCGGCTCGGGATCACGGGCGTGATCCTGACCAAGATGGACGGCGACGCGCGCGGCGGCGCGGCGCTCTCGATCCACAAGATGACCGGCGCGCCGATCAAGTTCGTCGGCGTCGGCGAGAAGATCGGCGCGCTCGAGCAGTTCCACCCCGACCGGCTGGCCTCGCGCATCCTCGGGATGGGCGACGTCCTGACCCTGATCGAGAAGACCCAGAGCGTCTACTCCGAGCAGCAGGCCGAAGAGCTGGCCCAGAAGCTGCGCAAGTCGCAGTTCACCCTGGACGACTTCCTGGCCCAGCTGCGCCAGGTGCGCAAGATGGGCTCGATGACGGACATCATGAAGATGATCCCGGGGCTTTCCAAGGCGCTGCCGAACGTCGAGATCGACGAGAAAGACGTCAGCCAGGTCGAGGCGATCATCTGCTCGATGACGCGCCGCGAGCGCGAGAAGCCCGACATCCTCAACGGTTCGCGCCGCAAGCGCATCGCCCGCGGCAGCGGCACCCAAGTCGCGGACGTCAACCGGCTGGTCAAACAGTTCGAGGCCTCGCGCCAGATGATGAAACAACTCGGCGGCATGAAGAAAGGCCGCTTACCGAAGCTCCCGCTGGGGCTCGGGCGCTAAGCTAGAAAGAACTCATGGTCAAGATCAGACTCCGGCGCATGGGCGCCAAGAAGCAGCCGACGTACCGTTTCGTCGTGGCCGACGCCAAGTCGCCGCGCGACGGCAAGTTCCTCGAGATCCTCGGGCACTACAACCCGCGCACCGAGCCCAAGACGCTCGTGGTGAACCAGGACAAGGCCAAGGAATGGATCGCCAAGGGCGCGCAGCCGTCCGATCCCGTCCGCCGCCTGTTCGCCGAGCTCGGCCTCGTCGAGCGCGGCTTCATTCCCGAACAGAAGCGCTCGCCGAAAGCCAAGAAGAGCTAACGGGCGCCGCCGGTGAGCGCGTTCGACGACGAGTTCGGGCTCTTCGGTGACGAGGAGAAGACCGAAGAAGAAGAGCGGAAGTCCACGCTGGGAGCGCGGCGCATCGTCTCGGACGAGCCGTCGCACGACGACATCGAGCCCGAGGACGAGCGCCCGCGCCGCTCGCGCGGCGGCCGCGAGCGCTCGGGCGAGAGCGCCGGCACGTACGCGCCGGCCGAGGGCGAGCCGCGCCGGCGCGAGTACCGCGACCGCGGGCCGCGCCAGTCGGCCGACCCCGCGGCGGCCCAGGCGCGCGCCATCGACCTGCTCGGCTTCCTGGCCAAGAAGCTCGTCTCGACGCCCGACACGGTCATCGTCGAGGCGGTCGAAAGCGACAAGGGCCCGCTGATCGAGCTGGTCGTCGAGCACGAGGACCTGGGCAAGGTGATCGGCCGCAGCGGCCGGGTCGCGCAAGCGCTGCGCACGCTGGTCCGCGCCAGCGCGGAAGGCCGCATCAGCGTCGACATCGTCTCGTTCGAGGACGACGAGGTCGAAGCCGAATCCGACATCGAGCACGCCCCGCCCGCCGCCGACGAAAACACCGGAGCGGCCGACGAGTCCTGACGCCAACGCCGGCCGGGTGGCCGGCGTCTTCGGGCTGCGCGGCGAGCTGAAGATCGACCCCAGCCGAATCGGCGCCGACGCGCTCGAGGCCGGGATGGACGTGCGCGCGACCCTGCTCGACGGTACGGCGCGGACGCTGCGCATCCGCACGCTGCGGCTGCACAAGGGCCGCCCGCTGGTGAACTTCGCCGGCGTCGACGACGCGAACGCGGCGCAGGCGCTGGTCGGCGCGGCGCTGGCGATCGACCGCGCCGCGGTGGAGCTAGGGCGCGACGAGTACTTCGACGAGGACCTCGTCGGCTGCACGCTGGTCGACGAGGACGGTCGCGAGCTCGGCGCGGTGGTCGCGGTCGAGCACTATCCCGCGCAGGACATGCTGCGCGTCGGTCCGCGCCGGGCGATCGTGCCGCTGGTGCGCGCGTTCGTGCGCCGCATCGACGTGGCCGGGCGGCGGATCGAGGTGACCCTGCCGCCCGGCCTGCTCGACGACGCCGAGGCGGAAGTGGACTCCCCTACCTAACCGCGCGACGGCGTCTACCAGCGCAGCACCGCGCCGGCGTACACCAGGCCGCCGCCGAAGCCGATCGTCAGGATGCGGTCGCCGCGTGCGATGCGGCCGGCGCGGGCGGCGT
>CAWASO010000008.1:0-11129 GCA_963784655.1 Vulcanimicrobiota bacterium | reverse complement strand
GCATCCCCGGCTCCGACGGCGTCGGTACGGTCGCCGCGCACGGCGAGGGCGCGCAGGGGCCGGCGGTCGGAACCCGGGTCGTGATCGATCCGACCCTGGGCTGGGGCGATGACCCGCGCATCTGGCGCCGGGAATCGCAGGTGCTCGGCATGCCGCACCAGGGAACCTTCGCCGAGTACCTGGCCGTGCCGGCTGAGAACGTCCACCCCGCGCCCGCCTCGCTCAGCGACGAGGAGGCGGCGGCGATCCCGCTGGCCGGCGTGACCGCGTACCGCGCGCTGGTGACCCGCGGCGGCTGCGCCAAGGACGACGTGGTGCTGCTGCCGGGCATCGGCAGCGGCGTGCAATCGTTCGCGCTCCTGTTCGCCAAGAAGATCGGCGCGAAAGTGATCGTGACGTCGTCCAGCGACGAGAAGCTGGAGCGCGCGAAGGCGCTCGGCGCGGACGTCGGGATCAACTACAAGACCAGCGAGAAGTGGGAGAAGGAAGTCGGCGCGATCGACGGCGGCCCGAGCCTGGTCGTCGACTCCGCCGGCGGCGACGCGTTCGCGAAAGCGTTGAACGCGGCGCGCTACGGCGCTCGCGTGGTGACGTACGGCGGCACGGCGGGGGACGCGAAGATTCGGATGTTCTCGCTGTTCTGGAAGCAGCTCGACGTGATGGGCTCGTCGATGGGCTCCCCTGCCGACTTCGCCGCGATGCTGGCGATGTTCGACGGCTCGCTCAAGCCGGCGGTCGATGCGGTGTACGCGATGGACGACGTCGCGCAAGCGGCGGAAAAGGTGGCGCAGGGCGACCAGTTCGGCAAAGTCGTGCTTGCGGTAAGTTGAGTGCCAAAGCAGGATAGCAGCGATGACAAAGCCTAAAACACCCAGCGCAAGCGTCGGGACGATGAAGGTGCCTGTGGGCAACGAAACATGCGAGATATACGAGCTACCCACGTTTTGCCCTCGCTGCCGAACCGACGCTGTCCCTACGCTCCTTGGCGCGGCAACTATATCCGCAGCCCCTGACGAATGGATGTTCCCAACTCTCAACGTTCCGGTTCGTTGCCAACGGTGCAATTTAGCGTACATCGCTGAGTACTACGGTGATCCGGTGAACGTGGGGCCACAAATGGGAGATGTTGAAATTACTTATACGTTTAAGCGTACTATTCCGAATGCCTTTCCCAGTCGTGAGTTAGCCACAACGTTACAGCGAATTTCGCCGCGATTCACACAAGTGTATGGCGAGGCCGCTGCGGCTGAGTACGATAGCCTTTACGAGGTTGCTGGCGTGGGATACCGTCGTGCTCTTGAGATCCTCGTTAAGGATTATCTGATTGCCAGGGACCCGGATAATCGCCCCGAGGTTCATAAAACATGGCTAAGTAACTGCATCGAGAAATTCATAGAAGATCCGACTATCCAAGACCTTGCACGGCGTGCGAACATCATTGCAACAGACTTTGCTCACTATGAACGATATGGAGCGAATGAGCTAAAGGACCTGGTTACATTAATTGATCTAGTTGGGGCTTGGATCGTGCTTCAGGAAGAAACTGCGGTAGTGCGCGCCCAGCTCGACTCGCCTAACCCCGGTGCATGAACGGAGCTTCGACATGCTGGCCAATGGCCGGTTGGTGACTAGCCATGACATGATATGGCGAAACCGGCCCCAACATGATATGAAGGTTATATGAATTCCCAAGGCAACGGATTGGACACGAAAAAGAGCGATTGGTTAGCCTTTGCGCAGCGCGTCGCAGCGTTAGCTCGTCGCGGGCTTGCGGCTCAGCGCAAAAGAGAGCAAGTCGAGCCCGCCAGCCCCGGAGACGCACAGCAATCACGCTGACGATAGTCGCGGCGCGAACGGAGACTGAAAGACCTCGGTCACGGCTTGGGCGGCACAGGTATTGCTTTCGCCCGACGTGACGCTCGTCGACCCGGACGTCCTTGCGCACAAAGGTCGTCTCACGCCGATTGGCGGCGGTCGCGCAGCGCTCGCATTCATTGAATCCACGATCGCACGGCGCGGCAACCTCTTAATCGAAAACCACGCTGGCAGGCCGTAATGCGTTTCGGTGTTGGCGGTCACGAGCGGCCGGCTACCTCACGCAGCTTTTCTATATAGGTACGGAGAGCGTCGACATCAACTTACGCCGAATTCGAGAGCACGTCGTAGGAGGCGGGCAGACATTCCGGAAGTCGATGTTCGACGTCGCTGGCAGCGCAGCCTCGCCGCGTTACCCGCCGCATTGGCTGAGGTCGAACGTGGCATTCTATTCGACAACTCCAGCGATGAAGGCTTCGATCTCGTGGCGAGCGCAGATGCCGGTCGAGTCAAGCTTCTGGCATCTTTGAGGCTGTGCAAACGATGCGCTCGTGCAGGACCAAGCACTGATGAGGAATGCCGGCAAGTTCTCTTAGTATATTGAGCGGTATATTCTTCCGGTAAGGACTGGTTCGGCGGTTTTGCTCGCCCCTTCTCATTGACATGCTGACCGGTATGGATGTGCCCAGGTTCGTCTGAGGGCTTGAATACCTTCGCACTCAGGCCCGCAGTGGGGCGGCGTTTCCAACAGGGTCATAGTTCGCCTGATGGAACAGGGCTTGGCCTTCCCGGCCGGCGAGGAACGCGACGAAGGCGGCCGCCTGTTGCGGGTGCGCGGCGTCGTTGAGGATCGCGGCGTAGTACACCAGCGGTTCGGGGTGATACGTCTTGCCGCTCAGCGTGAGCGTCGCTTTCTCGTAGTCGGCGTGGCGGCGGTCGTCGCTGAGGTCGATCTGGGCGGGCAGCGCCACGTAGGGCAGGCCGAACGCGGCGGGCTGCAGGCGGTAGGCCGCGGCCGCGTCGAGCTCGCCGCTCTGCAGGCGCGCCTCGACCGTCGGCTCCTCGAAGATCTGGACGGGATTCTGGTCCGGCCCGAGGATGCGCTGCGCCAAATCGGGCTGACCGTAGTACGCGCCGGCGAGCTGCATCACGAAGATGATGTTGCGCCCCTGCGGGTCGGTGGCGGGATCGGTGCGGCCGAAGCGCGTCCCGGGCGTCTCGAGCACGCGCCACCAGGGGGCGGCGCCGCGCTTGCCCGCGGCGGCGAGCTGCGCCGCGATGGAGCTGCGCGGGCTGTACGCGATGACCATCGATGTCCGCGCGACCGGCACGGCGGTCTTGGCCTTGCCCGCCGCGAGCACGGTGCGGATCGGGCTCGCGGTGACCGAGACGAACACGTCGGGCCGCAGCCCGCCGCTCGCGATCAGGTTGGCGAGCGCGTTGGAGCCTTGCGCGCGCCCCTGGAACGCGATGCCCAGGCGGCGCTCGGCGGCGGCCTTCACCGGGCCCTCCATCAGCGAGGTCATCGAGCCGGCGTAGGCCACGTCCAGCGGCGTCGCCTGGGCGAGCGCGCGGCGCGGAACCGCCGGCAGCGCGGCGGCCGCGGCGAGCGCGGCGCCGGTGCGAAGCCAACTCGAGCGCGTCTGGGTCACGGACCGTCTTTCCGCGGCACCACGGCCGTCGCCTCGATCTCGACTTTCGCTTCGTCCTCCAGCAGCGCGGCGACCGCGACGACGGACATCGCCGGGAAATGGCGCCCCAGCACGTCGCGGTAGGCTGCGCCGATCTCGCGCTGCGCGGCGAGGTACTCGTGCTTGTCGGTCACGTACCAGGTCAGGCGCGCGATGTGCTCGGGCCGGCCGCCGGCCTCGGCCACCACGGCCACGATGTTGCGCAGCGCCTGGCGCACCTGGCCGGCGATGTCGTCGCTGGCGAACCGTCCGCCTTCGTCCCAGCCGATCTGGCCGCTGACGAACACGATCGTGCCTTCGCGCGCTCACGCCGGCGGCGTAGCCTTTGGGACGCGGCCACGCCGCAGGCAGGAGCACGCTTCACGCGTTCGCCTCGCTGCGCAGCTTGTAGCGCTGCAGCTTGCCGGTCTGCGTGCGCGGCAGCGCGGCGACGAACTCGATCGCGCGCGGGTACTTGTACGGCGCGATCCGCGCCTTGACGAAGTCCTGCAGCTCGCTGAGCCAGTGCCGCTGGTCGATGTCCGCGTCGCGCAGCACGACGAACGCCTTGACGATGTGGCCGCGGCCCTCGTCGGGGTGCGCCGACCACCGCGCACTCCAGCACGCGCGGGTGCTCGAGCAGCGCGCCTTCCACTTCGGGGCCGGCGATGTTGTAGCCGGACGAGATGATCATGTCGTCGGTGCGGGCCTGGTACCAGAAGTAGCCGTCCTCGTCCATCAGGTAGGCGTCGCCGGTGACGTTCCAGCCGTGCTGGACGTAGTCGCGCTGGCGCGGGTCGGCCAGGTAGCGGCAGCCGGTGGGGCCCTTCACCGCGAGGCGGCCGACGCTGCCGGGCGGGAGCGGCCGGCCCTCGTCGTCGAGCACGCAGGCCACGTAGCCGGGCACGGGCATGCCGGTCGCGCCGGGACGGATCGCGTCACCGGCCGCGGCGATGAAGATGTGCAGCATCTCGGTCGAGCCGATGCCGTCGATGATGCGCACGCCGCTCGCGTTCTCCCAGGCGGTGCGCGTGCCGACCGGGAGCGTCTCGCCGGCCGACACGCACGCCCGCAGCGTGCGGATCGCTTCGCGGCGGACGAGCGGCGTCATCGCGCGGTACGAGGTCGGCGCGGTGAAGCAGACGGTCGCGCCGTGCTGCTCGATCGCGGCCAGCAGCGTTTCGGGCGTCGGCTTCTCCAGCAGCAGCGTCGAGGCGCCGGCGCGGAGCGGGAACAGCAGCGCGCCGCCCAGGCCGTAGGTGAACGCCAGCGGCGGCGTGCCGACGAACACGTCGTCGGGCGTCGGGCGCGAACGACGAGGGCGGGAAGGTGTCGCACGTCGCCAGCACGTCGCGGTGGAAGTGCATCGTGCCCTTGGGGCGGCCGGTGGTGCCCGAGGTGAACGCGATCATGCACACGTCGTCGGCCGCGGTCGCGACGGGCGTGAACGGGGCCGCGCTCTGGCGCGCCATCCGGGCGCCCAGGCCGTCGGGCGCATCGGTGTGGGTCAGCACGACCTCCCGCAGCGTCGGACAGGCTGGACGGGCGGCCTCGAGGTCGTCGAGCAGGCGCGCGTCGCACAGCGCGTGCGTCACCTCGGCCGCGCCGATCACCTCGATCAGCTCTTTCGCGCGCAGCAGCGGCATGGTGGTGACGGCGACCAGCCCGGCCTTCACCACGGCCAGCCAGCACGCGGCCATGACGTCGTTGTTGAAGCCGCGCAGCAGGAGCCGGTTGCCGGGCACCAGGCCGAGTTCGTCGCGCAGCACGTGCGCGATGCGGTTGGTCTCGGCCAGCAGCTCGGCGTACGTCACGCGGCGCTGCGAGGTGACGATCGCGGGGCGCTCGCCCAGGCCGCGCGCGACGGTCGCGTCGAGCAGCTCGGCCGCGCAGTTCAGCGTCTCGGGATACCGCAGCTCCGGCAGGGTCGAACAGGAACTCCGGCCACTCTCGCGCGGCGGCAGGTGGTCGCGCGCGAACGTGTCGACGTGCGCGCTCACTGCGAGGCACCTGGCGGGCGATGATGAGCTGCTGCACTTCGCTCGCTCCTTCGTAGATGCGCAGGGCGCGGATCTCGCGGTACAGCCGCTCGGCGACCGTGCCGCGCTGGACGCCCAGCGCGCCGTGGATCTGCACGTTGCGTCGATCACGCGCTGGGCGGTCTCGGTCGCGGTGAGCTTGGCCATCGCGGCCTCGCGGGTGGTCGGCGCGCCCTGCACGTCGCGCACCCAGGCGGCGCGGTAGGTCAGCAGGGCGCTGGCGTCGATGCCGGTCGCCATCTCGGCCAGCGCCGCCTGGGTGAGCTGCAGGTCGGCCAGCGCGGCGCCGAACATCACGCGGCGCTGTCGCGCGCGCGAGCGCTTCGTCGAACGCGCGCCGGGCCAGGCCCAGCGCGGCCGCCGCGACGCTGGCGCGGAAGATGTCGAGCGAGCGCATCGCGAGCTTGAAGCCCTCGCCGCCCGCGCCGAGCCGGCGGGTGGCCGGGATGCGGCAGTCGCGAAAGCGCAGCGTCGCCAGCGGGTGCGGCGCGATCAGGTCGATCCGCTCGGCGATCTCCAGGCCCGGCGTGTCGGCGTCGACCACGAACGCGCTGATGCCCGCGGCTGCCGGGCGCCTCGCCCGTGCGCGCGAACACGACGTAGAAGTCGGCGATGCCGCCGTTCGAGATCCACGTCTTCTCGCCGTCGAGCACGTAGTCGTCGCCGTCGCGGTCGGCCCGCATCGCCATCGCCGCGACGTCCGAGCCGGCGTCGCGCTCGGAGAGCGCGAACGCGGCGATCGCGCTGCCGTCGGCGACGCGCGGCAGGTAGCGCCGCTGCAGCTCGGCGCTGCCGCCCAGCACGATCGGCGCGCTGCCCAGGCCCTGCATGGCGAAGGCGAAGTCGGCCAGCGCGTTGTGGCGGGCGAGCGTCTCGCGCACCAGGCAGACCGCGCGCGAGTCGACCGCCTCGAAGGCGCCGCCGTGCGCGGCCGGCACGGCGTAGCGCAGCCAGCCGTCGCGCCCGAGGTCGCGCGACCAGGGCGCGGCAGCGCCGCGTCGACGTCGGGGTACTCCTCGTCGCTGACGTGCTCGCGCGGCCCAGGCGTCGAGCGCCGGGCCGAGCGCGCGGTGCTCGGCGGCGAAGAACGGCCAGGCCAGGAACGACGCGTCGGCCATCAGTCGCCCTCGAACGCGGGCGTGCGCTTCGCCGCGAACGCCTCGTAGGCGCGGCGGAAGTCCTGGGTCTGCATGCAGATCGCCTGCGCCTGCGCCTCGGCCTCGATCGCCTCGTCCAGGCCCATCGCCCACTCCTGGTGCAGCATCGTCTTGGTCATCGCGTGGGCGAACGTCGGGCCGTGCGCGAGCGTGCGCGCGAACGCCTGCGCCTCGCGCGAGCAGCGTCGTCCGGCGCGCACAGCCGGTTGAAGAAGCCCCAGGCCAGCGCCTCGTCGGCGGGCAGCGCGCGGCCGCTGAAGAGCAGCTCGGCCGCGCGGCCCTGGCCGATGATCCGCGGCAGCAGGCTGCAGGCGCCCATGTCGGCGCCGGCCAGGCCGACGCGGGTGAACAGGAACGCGACCCGCGCGCCGGGCGTGCCGTAGCGCAGGTCGGCGGCCAGCGCCAGCATCGCGCCCGCGCCGGCGCAGACGCCGTCGACCGCCGCGACGATCGGCTGCGGGCAGGCGCGCATGGCCTTCACCACGTCGCCGGTCATGCGGGTGAACGCCAGCAGCTCGGGCATGGCCATCGCGGTCAGCGGGCCGATGATCTCGTGCACGTCGCCGCCCGAGCAGAAGTTGCCGCCCGCGCCGGCGAGCACGACCGCCTGCACGTCGCGCGGCGTAGACCAGGCCGCGGAACAGGTCGCGCAGCTCGGCGTAGGACTCGAACGTCAGCGGGTTCTTGCGCTCGGGCCGGTTCAGGGTCAGCGTCGCGACGCCGGTCCTCGACCTCCCAGCGGAAATGCCGCGCCTCGTACGGCGCGAACGGGAGCGCGTGCGGTTCATACGGTCGTCGCTTTCGCGGGCGGCGAGGTGGCGCTTGAGCTTGGCGAGCAGGCCGTAGAGCTGCGTGCGCTCGCCGTCGCTGCAGGCCGGCGAACAGTCTCCACGATCCAGGTCTCGTGCGCGGCGCGCCATCTCGGCGAACGCGCGCCGCCCGGCGGCGGTCAGGCGCACGACCGAGGCGCGCCGGTCGCCGCGGCGCGACGCTGCGCGTGATCAGCCCCTCGGCCAGCAAGCCGTCGGCGATGCGGGTGATGTTGCCGCCGGTGACCATCATGCGGCGCGAGATCTCGCTCATGCGCAGGCCGGCCGGGCTGCGCTCGAGCTGCGAGAGGAAGTCGAAGCGCGGCAGCGTCGTGTCGAAGTGCGCGCGCAGGCCGCCGCTGACCCGCCGCTCGATCAGCGGGTGCAGGCCAGCAGCCGCAGCCACAGCCGCACCGAGAAGTGGTCGTCCTCGCGTGCGCGCGCGACTCGGTCGTCGATGGCCGCTCGGGCCGTCACGGCGTCACCTCGCCGCCGTCGATCACGATCGCCTGGCCGGTGATCGCCGCCGCCGCGTCGCCGCACAGCCAGACGACCGCGCCGGCGACCTCCTCGCGGCCGCACGAAGCGCCCGAGCGGGTTGCGCGCCAGCAGCGCGCGCGCCGGCGTCCTCGCGCGTGCGGCCGGTGATCGGCGACGATGTTCGTCGAGCGTGCGCTCGAGCAGCGGTGACTCGGTGAAGCCGGGGCAGACCGCGTTGACCGTGATGCCCTGCGGCGCCAGCTCGGCCGCGAGCGCGCGGGTCAGGCCGACCACGCCGTGCTTGGCCGCGGTGTACGCCGAGACGTAGGCGCCGCCCGACCAGCCCGGCGGTGCTCGCGACGTTGACGATCCGCCCGGCGCGCGCGGCGATCATCGCCGGCACGACCTCGCGCGTGCAGTGATAGGTGCCGGTCGAGGTTGACCCGCAGGATGCGCTCCCACTCGGCCGGGTCGAGCTTGGCGAACGGCCCGCTGCTCGCGATCCCGGCGTTGTTCACCAGCACGGCGACGTCGCCGTGCCGCGCGGCCGCCAGGGTGAACGCCGGCGCCGACCTCGCCGGGGTCGGTGACGTCCGCCGTCACGACGAACGCCTCGGCGGAGCGCGGCAGCGTCGCGGCGTGCGCGTCGAGCGCGGCCCGGTCGCGGCCGAGCAGGGTCAGGCGCGCGCCCGCCGCGGCCAGCGCCGTGGCGACCGCGGCGCCGATGCCGCGCCCGCCGCCGGTCACCAGCGCGTGCGCGCCGCGCAGGCTCACCGCGTCACCTCGGCCTCGGCGGCGGCCATCGCGCCGGCGCAGCGTGCGCAGGTACTGCTCGCGCCCGGGCAGGTACTGCTGCGGGCCAGGGCTGCGCGTCGTAGCCGAGCTGCGCCGCGGCGTGCAGGGTGAAGTAGGGGTCGGCCAGGTGCGGCCGGGCCAGCGCGACGAGGTCGGCCCGGCCGGCGGCGAGGATGCCGTTCACCTGGTCGGCGTCGGTGATGTTGCCGACCGCCATGGTCGCGATGCGCAGCTCGTTGCGGATCGCATCGGAGAACGGGGTCTGGAACATGCGGCCGTAGACCGGCTGCGCGCGCGCGCGAGGTTTGCCCCGCCGAGACGTCGATCAGGTCGGCGCCGGCCGCGTCGAACGCGCGCGCGATCTCGACCGCGTCGGCCGGCGTGATGCCGCCCTCGACCCAGTCGGTCGCCGAGATGCGCACCGACATCGGCAAGTGCGCCGGCCACACCGCGCGCACCGCGGCGAACACCTCGAGCGGGTAGCGCAGCCGGTTCGCCAGGCTGCCGCCGTAGGCGTCGGTGCGCTGGTTGGTCAGCGGCGTGATGAAGCTCGAGAGCAGGTAGCCGTGCGCGCAGTGCAGCTCGAGCAGGTCGAAGCCGCAGCGCGCGCCCATCTCGGCGGCGCGCACGAACTGCGCCGTGACCGCGTCCATGTCGGCGCGCGTCATCGCGCGCGGCACCTGGTTGCGCTCGCCGAACGGCACCGGCGAGGGCGCGAGCAGCGGCCAGTTGCCGTCGCGCAGCGGCTCGTCGGGCTCCTCCCAGCCGCGCTGGGTCGAGCCCTTGGGCCCGGCGTGGCCGAGCTGCAGCGCGATCTTCGCGCGGCGTGTGGGTGTGCACGAAGTCGACGATGCGCGTCCAGGCCGGCTCGTGCTCGTCCTTGTACATCCCCGCGCAGCCGGGCGAGATGCGCCCGTCCGGCGCGACGCAGGTCATCTCGGTGAACACCAGCCCCGCGCCGCCCTGCGCGCGCGCGCCGAGGTGGACGAGGTAGAAGTCGTCCGGCGTGCCGTCGCTGCACGAGTACATCGCCATCGGCGAGACGACGACGCGGTTGGGCAGCTCCAGCTCGCGCAGCCGCAACGGCGTGAACATCGGCGGCACGGGCGGCGCCGCGCCGGCCCGCTCGGCGAGCCAGGCCTCGATCCGCTCGACGTAGGCGCGGTCGCGCAGGCGCAGGTTGTCGTGGCCGAGCCGCTGGCTGCGGGTCAGCAGGCTGTAGGCGAACTGCTCGGGCTCGAGGCTGGCGTAGCGGGCGACGTTCTCGAACCACTCGGTGCTGTTGCGCGCGGCGTTCTGCAGCCGCAGCACCTCGACCCGCGCGCTCGCCTCGTACTCCGCGAGGCGCGCTCGCGGTCGGGGTTGCGCTCGAGCGCGCGCACCAGGCCGATCGCGTCCTCGAGCGCGAGCTTGGTGCCCGAGCCGATCGAGAAGTGCGCGGTGTGCGCGGCGTCGCCGAGCAGCACCCGGTTGCCGTCGAACCAGCGCGCGTTGCCGACCCGCACGAACGTCACCCAGGGGTTCGCGCAGGTGCGTCGGCGTTGCTCATCAGCCGCGTGGCCGCCCAGATAGCGCGCGAACAGCCGCTCGCAGAACGCGATCGACTCGGCGCCGCTCGCCGTGTCGAGCCCGGCCGCGCGCCAGGTCTCCTCGCGGCACTCGACGATCAACGTGCCGGTGTCGGCGTCGAACTGATAGGCGTGGACCTGGAACCAGCCGTGCGGCGTCTCCTCGAACGCGAAGGTGAAGGCGTCGAAGCGCTGGTGCGTGCCGAGCCAGATGTAGCGGTTGCGGCGCGGCTCGAGCGTGGTGCCGAAGCGCTCGGCGTACTTCCGCGGGTCGGGCTGTTGGCGCCGTCGGCGACCACCAGCAGGTCGGCGTCGGCGTAGGCGCGCGTCGTCGGCCTCGGTCTCGAAGCGCAGCTCGACGCCCAGCTCCGCCGCGCGCTCTTGCAGGATGCGCAGCAGCCGCTTGCGGGCGATCCCGGCGAAGCCGTGGCCGCCGGCCCGGATGACGCGCCCGCGGTAGTGGACGTCGATCGTCGTCCCAGTGGACGAAGCTCTCGGCGATCCGCTCGTAGGTCGGCGGGTCGGCGGCGGCGATGTTGCCCAGCGTCTGGTCGGAGAAGACCACGCCCCAGCCGAAGGTGTCGTCGGCGCGGTTGCGCTCGAGGACCGCGATCTCGGCGTCCGGGCCGCGCGCTTTCATCAGGATCGAGAAGAACAGGCCGGCCGGGCCGCCGCCGATGCAGACGATGCGCACCTGGGCATCCTTTCCGAGACGCTTGCGATTTCAACACTTTAGACTTGAAGTAATCGGCTGTCAAGCCGCGAGCGACCTCTTGCGAGGGCCGTAGCCCTTTTC
>CAWASO010000007.1:0-36028 GCA_963784655.1 Vulcanimicrobiota bacterium | reverse complement strand
CGCCGGAGTGCGTGGTGGTGAGCGACGGCGGCGCGCAGGGCCTGCACGCGGCGCTGTCGGTGCTGCTCGGCCCGGGCGACGGAATACTGCTTCCCGATCCGGGCTGGCCCAACTACACGATGATGGCCCGGCATGCTGGGCGCCCGGCTGCTGAAGTACCCGCTCGTCGCGGCGCACGGCTATTGTGCCCGACGTCGAAGACCTCGAGCCGCTGTGCGACAACGGCACCAAGGTGCTGCTGCTCGACACGCCCTCCAACCCGCTGGGCCGGATGATTGCGGCAGGAGCCATGCGCGAGCTGGCGGCGTTCGCCGAGCGGCGCGGGCTGTGATCTCTCGCGAGCGCTACGACCAGACCGTCTTCGGGGACGAGTTCGTCAGCGCCGCCGCGGTCGCCGACCCGGACCGCACGGTCCGGTCTACACGTTCTCCAAGACCTACTCGATGACGGGCTGGCGGGTCGGCTACGTAGCCAGCCGCCGGCGCCGGCGCCCGTCGGCGCGGGATGCGGCCAAGCTGCAAGAGGGCGACCATCTCGTCGTTTTCGACGCCCGCGCAGTTGCGCCGCGGATCGCCGCGCTCGAAGGCCAGCAGACAATCGTCCCCCAGATGCACGACACCTGCACGAGCAACGGCGACAAGGTCCTCGCGCGGCTCACCCGCGGCGGCGTACCGACGCTGGTTTCCGACGCGACGGTACCCGATCTCCGGCCGACGCCCGCGCGGAGCAGCCTCACCCGCCCGGGGAACCGGGGCGGTCACTTCTGCGCGACCGCGGGGTCGTGGTCGCGCCGGGCAGCGCGTTCGGGCCGCAGGCGAGGGCTTCTTCGCATTTCGGTAGCGACCGAGCCGGCCGCGCTGTACGAGGGCATCGACCGGATCGTCGCCTCGCTCGGTCAACGCGCGGTGCTCCGCGGCGCGCCGACTTTACCGGAAGATAATTTTCTCGCGTGCCGCGCGCTGGTCGCCCCGAGCTGGCCGCCGATGAAGTGGCTAATGTGCTCGTTCGCTGCCTCTACCGAGGGAGCGCTTTTCGCGACGCTCGCCATATCGTATTTTGTAGAGTGGTGTGCTGGTGCGAATCCGATTCTCCGCGATCGTAGCAATCACGATCGCGATGTTCGCGGGACTTGCCGCGTTCTTGATCATTCTCGCGGTGAGCGAACTAGCAGTGGTCGAGCGCACCGCCGGCCGGCTGCAGGCGGGCTTGCCGGTCGCGAAGGCTGCCGGCGACATCTCGACCCAGGTCATCATCGAGTACTCGAACATGCGCGGCTACCTGGCCTACGGCGCCCCCTCGACCCTGGCTCGGTACGGTGATGCGCGCGCTCGAGAGCTCCAGGACATCGCCTTCGTGCACGACCAGCTCGCCGCACACCCCGAGCTCGGGCCGCTGATGGAAGCCGAGCAGCCGCTGATCGACGGGATGCACCAGTACTTCGACGCGCAGATCGCCGACGCCAAAGCCGGCCTGCGCGCATCGTACCTGGCCCGCGTACCGAGCGGATCGAAGACGTTCGTCGCCTTCCAGGCTGCCGACGCCAAGCTCCAGCGAGTCGTCAACGAGGACTGGGTCAATCAGGCCGCGGCCAGCGCGCGCAACGAGTTCGAGCGCGCCCGGGTGCTGATGATCGGCGTCGGCGTCGGCGCCACGCTGCTCATCGGCCTGCTCGCGATGCTCTTCGGGCGCAGCACCGCGGGCCGGCTCAAGGCCGTCGACGGCGCGATGCGCGAGATCGTCGACGAGGACTTCACCGCCTTGTCCGGCACGCTCGAGCGGCTCGCCGCGGGCGACCTCACCGTGGCGCTGGCATCCAGCCGCGAGCCGATCGACGAGCGCGGCAACGACGAGATCGCGGCGCTGGCGAAGAGCTACAACACGATGGCGCGCCGCATGGCGGCGGTGAGCGGTCAGGTGACCGAAACGGTGAGCGGGCTGCGGACCCTGGTGCGCAGCGTCGTCTCCGCCTCGGGCGAGCTGGGGACGGCCAGCGCGATCGTCTCGACCGCGACCGGCGAGGCGTCGCTGGCGATCGGCGAGATCTCGCGCGCCGTGAGCGCGGTCGCGATCGGCGCGGAGACGCAGGCCGGCTCGGCCAAGCAGACCGACGTCGCGGTGATCGAGCTCAAGCGCGCGGCGCAGCAGATCGCGCAGGGCGCGAACGAGCAGGCCGGCGCGATCCAGAGCGCGGCCGAGACGGTGCGCGTCCTCGACGAGCAGATCGGCGCGCTCGACACGCTCGGCGACGAGCTGGGCGCGGCAGCGCGCGAAGCGACCGGGACTTCGGAGAACGGCGCCCGCGCGGTGGCCGCCACGGTGGCCGTGATGCGCCGCCTGCGCGAGCAGGCGGCGGCGAGCGCCGGCGCGATGGCCGCGCTCGAGGAGCGCTCGCTGGCGGTAACCCAGATCGTGACCACGATCGAGGAGATCGCCGACCAGACGAACTTGCTCGCGCTCAACGCCGCCATCGAGGCGGCTCGGGCGGGCGAGCACGGGCGCGGCTTCGCGGTCGTCGCCGACGAGGTCCGCAAACTGGCCGAGCGGTCCGCCGTCTCGACCCGCGAGATCTCGACCATCCTCTCGGCGATCCGGCGCGACACGATGTCGGCCGCCGAGACGATGCGGCAGTCTTCCAGCGCGACCGACGACGGTCTGCGCGTGGTCGACGAGGCGCAGACCGCGCTGGACTCCCTCTCGGCCGCGGTGGTCGGCACGGCGCGGACCGCCCAGGCGGTCGCCGTCCGCACCCGCTCGATGCGCGACTCCAGCGCGCACCTGACCGAGAGCGTCGGCGGCATCTCGACGATCGTCGACGAGAACGCCGCCGCGGCGGCGCAGATGCGCATGACGACGGAATTGGTCGCGAGCGCGGTCGCGGACTCCACCTCCGCCGCGCAGCAGCAGTCGGCGACGGCGGAAGAGGTCTCGGCCTCGGCCAACGAGCTCGAAGCGCAGGTCCGCGGCGTCGACGAGGCGGCACACCGGGTGCGCGAAGAGTCCGAGCGGCTGGTGCAATCGGTGGCGGCGTTCCGGCTCGATGCCGACAACGCGCTCGTCCCCGTGGCGGCCGGCGGTTCGCCGGTCCGGCACGGGGCGCCGACGCCCTACCAGGCAGACCCGGTGCTGGTCGGCCGGGTCGTGGGCTCGCTGAACTAGCGGCGCCCGCGTCTTACGAGGTCGTGGAGCCGGCGGCGGCGGGCGACGTCTCGCCGCCGATCATGTGCGCTTGGATGACTTCCATCGGCCGTTCGAGCGCGCCGTCGAGGCGCTGCTCCATCGTCTGGAAATACGGCTGAGCCATGTGGTCGTCCAAGCCCGGCTTGCCGCTCCACTGCTCGTAGAGCAGGAACAATGCCGGATCGCTCGCCGACTGGTGCAGCGCGTAACCGATGTTCGCGTCCTCCTGCAGCGTCGGGTCGATCATGTCCATCAGCGCGGCGCGAACGCGGTCTTCCATGCCGGTCTTGGCCTGAAAGCGCGCGAAGACGGTGAGTCCGGGAGTTGCCATGCGTGACGTGTTCCCGCCGCGGCGCGCGGAACACGTGCGCGGCGCTCGCTCGGCTGACGAACGCGTCAGGGGCGGTACCCGCCGCCTTCGTCACCGCCGGCGCGGGTGGCGGTCCCGCGTGCGGTCGGGAACGCGCCCGTGCGGACCTCGTCGGCGTAGGCGCGCAGCGCGCCGGTGGCGGCGTCGGCGAGCTTGGCGTACTGCTTGGCGAAGGGCGGCGCGTCGGGGTAGAGACCCAGCACGTCGTGCAGCACGAGCACTTGCGCGTCGCAGCGCGGGCCGCTGCCGATCCCGATGGTCGGAATCGGGATCTGCGCGGTGAGTTCGGCGGCGAGGTCGTCGGCGACCATCTCCAGCACGACGGCGAACGCGCCGGCTTCGGTGACGGCCTGTGCGTCGCGCAGCAAACGCTCGCGCTCGCGCTTGAGACGAAAGCCGCTGCCTAGCGCGGCGGTCTGCGGCAGCACGCCGATGTGCGCGCAGACCGGGATGCCGGCCGCGACGATCGCGCCGATGCGCGCCGCGGCGCTCGCGCCGCCTTCGAGCTTCACCGACGACGCGCCGCCGCGCTTGACGAGCTCGGTCGCGCTCGCCACCGCGAGCTCGTCCGACGCTTCGTAGGTGCCGAAGGGCAGGTCGACGATGACGTGCGCGCGCTGCGTGCCGCGCACGACCGCGCCGGCGTGGCGCACCATGTCGATCAGCTCCACCGCGGTCGTCGACGGGTAGCCGAGCACGACCATGCCGAGCGAGTCGCCGACCAGCACGACGTCGATGCCGGCCGCTTCGGCGCAGCGCGCGAACGGCGCGTCGTAGGCGGTGATCACCGGGAACGCGGTTCCCTTGCGCGCGGCGAGCTCGGCCGCGCCGACCCGGCGCGTCACGACGCGGACCGCTCGCGGGCGCGGACCAGCCGCGCGACGGTCTCGGTGAGCGGGACGGCGATCCCGTGCGCCGCGGCGCGGCGGAGAAGCGCGCCGGAGATCGCGTCGATCTCGGTCGGGCGGCCGGCGTCGAGGTCTTGCAGCATCGAGTTCCGGTTCGCCGCGCTCGCGTGCCACGCCGCTTCCACCATCGCCCACGGGTCGTCGATCGCCATGCCCTCGCTCGCGGCGACGGCGGCCGCTTCGGCGGCCAGCGCGCGGGCGAGCGGCACGAGGTCGTGATCGCTCGCGACGTCGCCGTTGGTGCGCCGCGCGAGCGCGCCGAGCGGGTTGATCGCGGCGTTGACGACCAGCTTGCGCCACAGCAGCGGCGCGATGTCGTCGACGACGCGCGCGTCCAGCCCGGCGGCGGCGAACGCGGCGGCGAGCTCGGCGCTGGTCGGCGCGGCGCGTTCGTCGCGCGCGAAGATCGTCGCGCCGCGGCCGATCGGCCGCACCCGGCCCGGCCCCAGCGCGATCGCGCCCTGGATCGTCGAGCCCGCGACGAAGCGCGCGCCGGGCAGCGCTGCGCGCGCGGCGAGGTCGTTGTCCAGCCCGTTCTGCACCGAGACGACCAGCGCGTGCGGCGGCAGCACGCCGCGCAGCGGCGCCAGCGCGGCGCGGGTCGCGTACGATTTGACCGCGACGATCACCGCGTCGCGGTCCGCGAAGGCGCGCGGATCGGCGCGTCGCGCGCAGCGCGACGTGGCGCACCCGTCGCGCGCTCGACGCCGTATGACGACCGCTACGCCGTTGCGCTCGATCTCGTCGACGACTTCGCTGCGCCGGGCCAGCACGACGACGTCGTGTTCCGCCGCCAGCCCGGCCGCCAACGTCAGGCCGATCGCGCCCGCGCCGACGACGCCGATCTTCACGTGCCGCTCAGCGGCAGCGCCATCTCGTCCAGCGGCTTGAAGCCCAGCGCGGCGTACAGCGGCCGCGACGTCGTCGGAGGGATGCAGCACCAGCCGAACGAGCAGCGCGCTGCGGGCGTAGTCGATCAGCTCGAGCATGATCGCGCGGGCGATGCCTTGCCGCCGCGCGGCCGGTTCGACCAACACCGAGTGCACCCGGCCGTAACGGTCGCCGGGATGGCCGGGCCCCGGAACGATCGCAGTTCACCAGCAGCGAGCCGCTGCCGAGCACCGTCTCGCCGTCGTGCGCGACCCAGCCCAGGTAGCGGCCCTCGGCCAGCAGGTCGGTGAAGAACGCCGTCCAGACCGGCATCTGCGCGCCGACGGTCGCTTCGTCCCAGCGTAGACGGCCGCCAGACGAGGCCCCGGTGCTCGGCCAGCAGCGCCGCATCGTCCGGCGTCGCGCGGCGGATCGCCCAGCTCACGCGCCGCGGAACTTGGGCGCGCGCTTGTTGCGGAACGCGTCGAGCCCTTCGGCGAAGTCGGCCGTCTCGCCGGCCGTGGCCTGCAGCTGCACCTCGTAGTCGAGCGCTTCGCGCAAGCTCGCCCAGGCCGTTGCGCAGCAGCTCGCGCTTGATCAGGCCGAGCGCGCGCGGCCCGTACGAGAACAGCGCCGCCATCGCCTGCGCCTCGCTCACCACGTCGGACCCCGGCACGACCTTCGTGCACAGGCCGAGCGCGTCGGCCCGGCGCGCGTCGAGGATCTCGGAGAGCAGGCACAGCTCGAGCGCCCTGGCGTAGCCGACGATGCGCGGCAGGGTGAACGACAGCCCGCTGTCGGGCACCAGGCCGATCTTCACGAACGCGGTGGTGAACGACGCGCTCTCGGCGACGATGCGGAAGTCGCACGCGCAGGCGATCGCGAAGCCGGCGCCGGCGGCGATGCCGTTGACCGCCGCGATGACGATCTTGGCCGAGCTCATGATCGCGGTGATGAACGGCGCGTAGCGGCGCTCCAGCACGACGCCCAGCTCGGCACCTGCCCGCGCGGCAGCGAGCGCTCGTCGTCCAGCGCCTGGCCCGCGCAGAACCCCTTGCCCGCGCCGGTCAACACGATCGCGCGCACCGACGCGTCGCGCTCGAGC
Organism: Vulcanimicrobiota bacterium; assembly: GCA_963784655.1. Lineage (GTDB taxonomy): Bacteria > Vulcanimicrobiota > Vulcanimicrobiia > Vulcanimicrobiales > Vulcanimicrobiaceae > Vulcanimicrobium. The sequence continues at coordinate 29,598 of CAWASO010000007.1, read as the reverse complement.
CTCTTGAGCGTCGACGAGCAGCGAGTCGAGCAGGTCGGCGGTCAGCGCGTTGTACGCCTGCGGGCGGTCGAACGTGACCGTCGCGACGCCCTCGGCGGTCTCCACCCGGTGGTCGACGGGTCGTCATCGTCCTTGCCATGTCGGTCTCCGCTTTTCGAGGAAGGCGCTCACGCCCTCGCGCGCGTCCTCGGTCTGCAGGAGCGCGGCGAAGGCGCGCCGCTCGTCGAGCAGCGCGGCGTGGAGGTAGTCCTCGAACGCCCGCCCGATCGCGCGCTTGGCGACCCGCACCGCGCCCGGCGCCTGGCTCGCCAGCGCGCGGGCGAGGTCGAGCGCGACCGGCACGACCCGCTCGGCCGGCACGCAGCGGTTGGCCAGGCCGTGCCGCTCGGCGTCGCGGCCGCTGATCTCGCGCCCGAGCAGCACCATCTCGATCGCCAGCGTCTTGCCGACCGCGCGGGTCAGGCGCTGCGTGCCGCCCGCGCCCGGCATCACGCCGAGGTTGATCTCGGGCTGGCCCAGGCGCGCGTCCTCGGCCACGACCAGCAGGTCGCACGACATCGCCAGCTCCAGGCCGCCGCCCAGCGCCACGCCGCGCACCGCCGCGATCAGCGGCAGGCCGAAGGCCCAGAGCCGGTCCCACTCCTCGAGCAGCGGGCCCTCGGCGGCGAACTCGGCGATGTCGGCGCCGGCCGCGAACGCGCGCTCGTCGCCGGTCAGCACGACCGCGCGGGTGGCGCCGTCGGCGTCGAAGCCTTCGAGCGCGTCCGCCAGCCGGCTCACGACGGCGTTGGAGAGGGCGTTGAGGACCTTGGGCCGGTTGAGCCGGAGCAGCGCGACCCCCTCGGCGGGCCGCTCCATCAGCACGACGTCGTCGTTCATAGGCTCTCCGGTCGATCACGCGCTTGGCTTTCCCTGCCTCGATCCGCTCGATCGTGCCCGGCGGCACGATCCGCACCTCGAGCGAGACCAGCAGCGTCTCGGCCAGCCGCCCGACCACCGCGCGCGCGAACGCCGCCGCGGTCGCCCAGCCCCGCCTCGGGGTGGTGCTCCACCTCGACCAGCAGCGCGTCGAGCCCGCCGGCCGGGCGGTCGACGAAGATGCGGTAGTTCGGCGAGAGCTCGGGGAAGCGCAGCAGCACCTCCTCGACCGCCGAGGGGAACACGTTGACGCCGCGGATGACGAGCATGTCGTCGACGCGCCCGGTGAACCAGTCGATCCGCGCCGTGGTGCGGCCGCAGGCGCAGCGCTCGCGCACGAGCGAGGTGAGGTCGCGGGTGCGGTAGCGCAGCACCGGCATCGCCTCGCGGGTCAGGGTCGTGATCACCAGCTCGCCGCGCTCGCCCTCGGCCAGCGGCGCGCCGCTCTCGGGGTCGACGATCTCGGCCAGGAAGTGGTCTTCCTGGACGTGCAGGCCGGCTTTCGCCAAGCACTCCTGCGCGACGCCCGGGCCGATGATCTCGGTCAGGCCGTAGATGTTGGTCGCGGTGACGCCCCACAGCTCTTCGAGCTCGGCGCGCATCTCGCGCGTCCACGACTCCGCCCCGCAGATCGCGTACCGCAGCGCCTTCGGGCGGCGCTTCTCGGCCCGGAAGCGCTCGGCCAGCACCAGCGCGTACGACGGCGTCGCGCCGATGCCGACCACCGGCAGATCGTAGAGCAACTGCATCTGGCGCGCGGTGTTGCCGCTCGAGGCCGGGATCGCGCACGCGCCCAGCGCCTCGCAGCCGCCGTGCATGCCCAGGCCGCCGGTGAACAGCCCGTAGCCCCAGGCGATCTGGAACATCTCGTGCGGCTCGATGCCGCCGGCGGCGAGGCTGCGCGCGTTGACCTCGCCGAAGATGCGCAGGTCCTCGCGGGTGTAGGCGCCGATCGTCGGGGTGCCGGTCGTGCCGGTCGAGGCGTGGATGCGCGCCAGCTCGCTCTCGGGCACCGCCAGCAGCCCCAGCGGGTAGCTGTCGCGCATGTCGGCCTTGGTGCTGAACGGCAGGCCCTCCAGATCGGCCAGCGACGGCCGGGGCCGCGGCGCCGCGCAGGCGCTCGCGGTAGACCGGGTTCGCGTCGCGCAGGCGCTCGACCAGCGCCCGCAGCCGGTCGAGCTGGAGCGCCTCGAGCGCATGGCGTTCGAGCGTCTCGAACTCGGGCTGAAAGATCATGAGGCCGAGGACTACGCGCTGCACGGGCGGGTTTACTCCGCGCGTTGATGCCGGTTGATCCGCGTTGATTTCCGTTCAAGACGGCAGCGCGTCCGCGTGCCTAGGATCGGGGCAGCCGCGGCACGCACGCCGCGGCGTGCTTCGCACTCGCAGAAAGGCACGCATGCGCGCACCAATCGCACGCGTCCTCGCCGCCGTGCTGGCAAGCCTGCTCATCACCGGCCAGGGAACAGTGGTTCTGGCCGGCACGACGGGCGGATTGGCCGGCACGATCCTGGACGCCGTCAGCGGGCGACCCATTCCCGGCGCCGCGGTCACCGCGACGAGCCCCTCGCAGAGCGCGACGGTGAGCACCGACCGGCAGGGCCGGTACGGCTTCGTCTCGCTCGCTCCCGACACGTACGCGCTGGCGGTCAGCGCGCCGGGCTACGCCCCGTTCAGCCAGCCCGGCATCACCGTCGTCGCCGACCAGACCCAGACCTACGACCTCAAGCCGGCGCGCGAGCTGGCGCAGATCGGCCGCACCCGCGCGCGAACGGCAACGGATCTCGTCCGGCCCGGCCAGACCGCCGACGTCTACTCGGTCAGCGGCCAGCTCTCGCAGAACGCGCAGGCGCTGGGCGGCGGCGGGTCGCTGTTCCAGACCTTCGCCGCGCTGCAGTCCGTGCCGGGCGTGTACGTGCCGCAGAACGCCAACTACGGCCAGAACACGGCGGCGCCGTACATCCGCGGCGGCGACTACAACCAGGTCGGGTTCGAGTTCGACGGCATTCCGGTCAACCGCGCGTTCGACAACTACGTCTCGAACACGCAGGGCGTCACCGGGCAGCAGGAGCTGCAGGCCTACACCGGCGGCGTCCCCGCCTCGTCGGCGGGCGAAGGGCTCTCGGGCTACATCAACCAGGTCGTCAAGAGCGGCACCCATCCCGCCGCGGGAAGCGCCGAGGGCGTGCTGGGCGCGCCGTCGTTCTACCACTACCTGCGGGGCGAGTACGGGGGCGCCGCGCCGAACCGCTCGATCTCGTACTACGTCGCGACCACCGGCTGGAACCAGGCCTTGCGGGTGGGCGACCAGTTCAACGGCGGCGGCGGGATCGGCGACCTGCTCTTTTCCGCGTACGCCGCGCCGGGCGCGGGGCCGGGCGCGATCCGGCGGGTGCCGTTCGACGCGGGCGCCCAGTCCAACATCAGCACCCGCGAATCGGTGCTCAACCTGCACCTCGGCATCCCGCACCGCAACGGCGACGGCGGGCGCGACGACGTGCAGTTCCTGGGGCAGATCGGGCGCCAGTTCTTCCAGGCCTACGACAGCTTCAACGACTACGGCGGGATCACCAACCCCGCGGTGACGGACATCACCGGCGGGCCCGGGCCGTTCGCGTACCCGCACGGCTACGTCGTCGACGCACCGCTGTTCGCGCCGTTCGATCCCGCCGCCGTGCGCGTGTACCGCTACCCCTACACGCCGACCGGCGGACCGGTCGACGCGCAGGGGAACCCGGTGATCGATCCCAACTTGCGCGGCACGATCGGCAACGACAACGGAATCTTCAAGGCGCAATACCAGAAGAACTTCGGCTCGCGCGCGTACCTGCGGCTCTACGGCTACACCAACTTCTCGAGCTGGACGACGGTCGACCCGCCCTATGCGTACCTGCCGTTCTCGGTCGTCGGCAACTTCGACTACGAGCTCAAGACGCACACCCGCGGCGCGGCGCTCGAGTTCGCCGACCAGCTCACCGCGCGCCACCTGCTGCAAGGCTCGGCGTCGTATACCTTCGCCAACGTCACCCGCGCCAACGACACCACGATGCTCGGCAAATCGTCCCGGGCGCAGCTGCTCGACGCGGACGGCCGCTGCTACGATCCGGCGAGCGGCGCGCTGACGAACTGCTATGCCGGGCTGAGCTTGACCGGCGGCTACACGCAGGTTTCGCTCGCCGCGGCGGGCGGCGTGCCGGCGCCGGTCGTCGGCGACGCGGCGGCCGCCGGGGCGGCGTACCGGGTGGCGGCGACCGGGCGCAGCGTGACGTTCAACACCGTCACGCCCAAGTTCAGCGCGCTCTCGCTGAGCGACCAGTGGCAGGTCTCCGACCGGCTCAAGCTGGACCTGGGCTTGCGCTGGAACGGCTACGTCTACGGCTTGAGCGACACCGGCCCGCAAGCGCTCGCCGGCGGCCCGAACGGCGAGCAGTTCGCGATCTTCAACCGCGAGCATTGCTACGATCCGGCGACGCGCGCGATCTCCACGGCGAGCGCCGCGAGCGGCTACGCCTGCGCCGCGGGTCGATTGCACACCGACTTGAGCAACGTCTATCCCGGCAACGTCGCCTCGACCGTGCTCGAACCGCGGCTGGGCGGGACGTTCTCGCTCTCGCCGTACGACGTGCTGCGCTTCTCGGCCGGCGCGTACTCGCAGCCGGTCAACTCGGCCTACGTGCAGTACAATCTCGCGGGCGACGTGCCGGCTTACCTGGCGGGCAAGTTCTTCGGCTTCGGCTACACCACGCCGCGCCACGACCTGGCCGCGCAGCGCTCGCTCAACGCCGACCTCTCCTACGAGAAGCGCTTCGCGAACGCGCCGCTGAGCTTCACGTTCTCGCCGTTCTACCGCCACACCAACCGCCAGAACCAGCAGTTCTTCCTCGACCCGGCGACCAACTTCGCCTCGGGCCTCAACGTCGGCGCGCTGCGCGCGTTCGGCTTCGAGCTGCTGGGCCGCTACGGCGACTTCAACCGCGACGGGGTGAGCGCGCAGCTCTCGTTCGCCTACACCAACAGCAAGATCCGCTACACCAACTTCCCCGGCACGAACCTCAACCTGATCGACCTCATCAACCAGCAGCTCGTGCCGGGCTACAACGCGCTGACCGCCGCGGGCGGCGGCTCGCCGTGCTACACGACCGCGACGGCGGCCGGCGCGGCGCTCGCGGGCGGCACGTGCCCGGCGGGCACGATCGCCAACCCGTACTACGGCAATGCGCCGGTCGCGGGTCTCGATCCCAGCGCCTACTACTCGCCCTACACGATCACGCCGGCCGCGTCGCAAGGCTTGTTCGCGGCGGGCAGCGCGTCGTCGTACGAGGTGCCGTCCGTGCTGACCGCGCTCGTGCAGGTGCGCCGCAACGGCTGGCGTTTCGTGCCGACGCTGGAGTACGACGCGGGATTCCGCTACAGCAACCCGTTCACGTGGGTCGGCTACGATCCGTCGGCGGTGGTCGGCGGGCCGGGCTCGTGCCCCGATCCGGTCGCCTGCGCCGCGGCCGGGAACCTCGTCTTCCGGCCCAACCCCTACACCGGGCGGTTCGACGGCCTGGGCGACTTCCGCGGGCCGAGCACGCTCACGCTGTCGGCCCAGATCGCGAAGGACCTCGGCCCCCGCGTCACCGTGACCGCGATCCTGGCCAACCTCTACACGCACTGCTTCACCCACGGCTACGCCTGGGAGCAGGGCGGCAGCCGCGCCTGCTTCTACGGCGGCAACACGCCGTACGCGGCGGGCGGCGTGTACCTGGGCAACGCGCGCACGCCGGGCGTGCCGCTCGCGCGGCTGCAGAGCGATCCGTTCGGCTACGCGCCGGGCGGGCTGACGACGCCGTTCTCGGCCTTCCTGTCGCTGCAGGTGAAGCTGTAGCCGCGGGAAGCGCCGATGCGGTGCTGAACGAGGCGCGGATGGAGACATCCGCGCCCGTCTTCACGTTCGGGCCGTTTTCTCTGGACGCCGCGGCGCGCCGGCTGGGCTGCCACGGCGTGCCCGTGCCGCTGCGCCCCAAGACCTTCGCGCTGCTCGAGCACTTCGTGCGCCACCCCGGCCGGGTGGTGACCAAGAGCGAGATCTTCGCCGAGCTCTGGCCCGACGAGGACGTCACCGAGCAGAACCTCGCCCAGCAAGTCTTCCTGCTGCGCGGCGCGCTCGCGGCGCACGCGCCGGGCCAGGCGTTCCTGGTCACCGAGCCCGGGCGCGGCTACCGCTTCGTGGCGCGCACCCGCAGCGCGAGCGCGCGGCGGCGGGTCGAGTCGGAGGTCGAGCGGCTCACCCTGCGCGGCTGGTATCACTGGGAGAAGCGCAGCGCCGCCGGCTACGCGCGGGCGCGCGAGTTCTTCGAGCGCGCGCTCGAGCGCGACCGCGACGACGCGCCGGCCTGGGCGGGTCTGGCCGACACCTACCTGCTGCGCTGCGAGTACCTGCTCGACCCGCCCGAGCCCGGCTTTCCGCTGGCCCGCGACGCGGCCCGGACCGCGCTCGCGCTGGCGCCCGATCTGCCCTCGGCGCACGCCGTGCTGGGCGACGTGGCGCTGTTCTACGAGCGCGACTACGGCGAGGCGGAACGGCGCTACGACGCCGCGCTCGCGGCCGACCCGCGCTATCTCACCGCGCGCGTCTACCGGGCCTGGTTTCGCAACGTCCGCGGCCGGCGCGCCGAGGCGCTGCTGGATGTCGAGGCGGCGCTGGAAGAGGCGCCCTACGATCTCAACCTGCTGACGACGCGCGGTACGTGCGCGATCTGGGGGCGCGAGTTCCGCGACGCGACGGCGCGCTTCCGGCTCGTGCTCGATCTGGAGCCCGAGTACCGCCACGCGACGCACTACCTGGGCATCGCGCAGACGCTGGCCGGCGACTACCGCGACGCGCTCGAGACGCTGACCACCGACCAGAACCCCGAGCGCGAGCAAATGAACCTCGCCGTGGGCGCGTTCGCCGCGCACCGCGCGGGCCTGGGCGACGTCGCGCGCGACTTCGAGCAGCAGCTCGCCGACATGGCGGCGCGCGGCACGTTCGTCTCGGCTTTCAACCGCGCGCTGCCGCCGCTCGGCCGGCGCGACGTCGAGACCTGCGTGCGCATCCTCGAAACGGCGCTCGCGGAGCGCGACCCGTGGCTGGTGTTCGTCGCCGAGCACCCGCTCTTCGACGACGCCCGCGCCAGCCGCCGCTTCACCGCGCTCTGCGAGCGCGTCGCGCGCAGCGCCAGCGAGGCGCGTTGAGAAACGTTGAGGACGAAGGCCGCTTGCTCGGTGTAGACTGCGGGCATGACGCATCTCGTGTTGGCCCTTGCGCTGGCGGCTTGTAACGCGCCCGAGAACCGGCAGTTCGATTTCTGGCTCGGGCGCTGGCGCGTCACGACGCCCAACGGCAAGTTCGCCGGGACGAACGACGTCACGCGCGAGTACGACGGCTGCGTGCTGCAGGAGCACTGGAGCGGTACGGGAGGCTCGCACGGCTCGAGCTTCAACGTGTACGATCCGGCGCGCAAGGTCTGGCACCAGACCTGGGTCGACAACGGCGGCACGCTGCTGCTGCTCGACGGCGGCTTGCGCGGCGGCGCGATGACGCTGACCGGCCGCACGCCGACCGCCAAGGGCACGCGCATCGACCGCATCGTCTGGACCAAACGGCCCGACGGCGCGGTGCGCCAGCTCTGGCGCGCGTCGACCGACGGCGGCGCGACCTGGCAGGTCGCCTTCGACGGGCTCTACCGCCGCATGCCGTAAGCCTTTGCTCGAGCGCTCGCCTCGCCGAGGGGACGAGGCCTCGGGGGCGGGAATCGCAGCGGCAGGAGGCTGCGATGAAGCTAGGCACCGCGGGAGACGAGAAGCTGCCCGAGTTCGTCAGGTCGTACTACGAGCAGTTGCGGGCCGACTCCGAGGCGGAGAACGTCTCGTTCGTCACGCCGCTGGCGGTGCCCGCGACCTGGGAAGGGCTGTACCGCCTGGAGATGGCGACGCTGGCCGCGCGCAGCGAGCCCGACCTGCGGCGCTCCGCTTGGCTGGGCCGGATGCGTTTTCGCAACGTCGCGGGCGAGTCGGCGTACCAGCAGTATCTGGCCTCGGTCCCGCCCGATCCGGCCACCGCGAACGTTGACGTGCTGCGCGCGGACCTGGTCAACTTGCTGCGGCGCACGTACTACCTGATCGCGCTCGCGCCCGCCAGCGAATCGATCCGCCACCGGCTGCTGCTGGGCGGCGTCGGGCTGGGACTGCTCTGTCTGGTCGCGATCGGCTTCGTCATCTGGCGCGTGCCGCCGACCGCGATCGGGATCTTCCAGCTCGCCATCTTCGCGGGCGCGATCGGCGGCACGGTCAGCCTGATCCAGCGCGTGCAGGCCTGCCCGAGGCCGACCCGCTGCTGTTCCGCCTGAGCGGCTGGACCATGATCATCCAGAGCCTGCTCGTCCCGCCGCTGGTCGGCGCGTTCTTCGCCGGGCTGCTGTTCCTGATCTTCGCCTCGGGCGTGCTCTCGGGCGATTTCTTCCCCAAGTTCATCCTGCCGCCGGCGAGCCCGACCGGGGTCGACTTCAACGCGTTCTTTTTCAAGACCGCGCCCGAGAGCGGCAAAGCGTTCGCGCTGATCGTCGTGTGGTCGTTCATCGCGGGCTTCGCCGAGCGGTTCGTGCCGGACACGATCGACCGGCTCACCGCACAGCGGACGGCCGAGACCAAAACCGCTGAGGCGGCGCGCTTGACCTAAGCCGTCCGGCGCGCGGTCGCGTCGAAGAGCGCGGCCAGCTCGCCCGCGCGGTCGAGCGCGTGCGCGGCGGCGATCTCCTTGGCTTGCGAAATATACGCCGCGCACGCCGCGTCGGCGGCGTCCTGCGCGCCCAGCCGGACCAGTGCGGCCAGCACCGCGTCGGCCCGTGCGTCGTCGAGCGGCTCGCCGGCTGCGTATGCGGTCGCGACGGCGTCGCGGTCGGGCGAGGGCGGACCGTCCATCGCCCAGGCGACCGGGAAGGACCACTTGCGGCGGCGCACGTCGGCCCCGGCCGGTTTGCCGGTCTGCTCGAACGCGCCCCACGAGCCCAGCACGTCGTCGCGCACCTGGAACGCCAGGCCGTACGCGCGGCCGACCGTGCCGTACGCCCGCGCGCGCTCCGGCGCCGCGCCGGCGGCGAGTGCGCCCAGCTCGCACGACGCGCCGAACAGGGCCGCGGTCTTGCCTTCGATCATGGTCAGGTACTCGCCGAACGCCACCGCGCGCGCGGTCTCGAAGCCGATGTCGTACGACTGGCCGCGGCACAGCGCGTGGTGCGCGCGGTGCAGGCAGCGTGCCATCGCGGCCACCTCCGCGGCCGGGCGCGGCGTCTGGGCCAGCAGCGTCAGGTGCGCCAGCGCGCACATCGCGTCGCCGGCCGAGAGCGCGGCCGGGATGCCGTGCGCGGCCCACAGCGCGGGGCGGCCGTGGCGCAGCTCGTCACCGTCCTCGATGTCGTCGTGGACGAGCGAGAAGTTGTGCAGCAGCTCGACCGCCGCGGCGGGCGCGAACGCGCGCTCGGCCGGCGCGCCCTCGGCCCGGGCGGCGGCGATCAGGATGCGCGGGCGCAAGCGCTTGCCGCGCTGCGCGCCGGGCTCGTCGAAGGCGAAGTGGCGCCGGATCAGGCGGTGGTTGGCGGGATCGCCGGCGATGCGCTCGACCGCGGCTTCGAGATAGGTTTCGAAGCAGGCGGTCGCGTCATGGGTCAGCACGAGTCGTCGGTACGCGCTACTTCGCGAGCACCGACCGGATCGAGCTGATCATGTTCGCCGGGCGCATCATGTCGGCGGCGGCGGTGGCTTCGAAGCCGGAGTGGACCATGCAGTCGGTGCACTTCGGGTTGCCGCTGGCGTGGCCGTACTGCTCCCAGGGCGTCTCGTCGAGCAGCTGCTGGTACGATTCGGCGTAGCCCTCGCCGAGCAGATAGCACGGCTTCTGCCAGCCGAGGAGGCTGTACGAGGGCATGCCCCAGGGCGTGCAGTCGTACTCTTTCTCGCCGGTGAGGAAGTCGAGGAAGAACGGGCTGGCGTTGAACTCCCATTTCTTCGTGCCGGCCTTCATGGGCGCGAAGATCTCGCGGAAGAGCTGCCGCGTCTGCTCCTTGGCCAGGAAGTGGTCCTGGTCGGGCGCTTTCTCGTAGCGGTAGCCGGGCGAGATCATCATCCCGTCGACCTTCAGCTCGTCGGTGAGGAAGTCGAAGAAGGCCTGGAACGTCGCCGGGTCGGCGCCCTCGAAGATCGTCGTGTTGGTGGTGACCCGGAAGCCGCGCGCCTTGGCGGCCTTGATCGCGCTGACCGCGACGTCGAAGATGCCGGGCCGCGCGACGGCGTGGTCGTGCACGTCCCGCGGCCCGTCGAGGTGGACGCTGAACGAGAGGTACGGCGAGGGCGTGAACAGGTCCAGGCTCTGCTCCAGGCGGATCGCGTTGGTGCAGAGGTAGACGAACTTCTTGCGCGCGACCAGGCCGGCCACGATCTCGGCGATCTGCGGGTGCAGCAGCGGCTCGCCGCCCGGGATCGAGACCACCGGCGCGCCGCACTCCTCGACCGCGGCGAAGCACTGCTCGGGCGAGAGGTGGCGGCGCAGCACGTCGACCGGGTGCTGGATCTTGCCGCAGCCGCTGCAGGCTAGGTTGCAGCGGAAGAGCGGCTCGAGCATCAGCACGAGCGGGTAGCGCTTGCGGCCCGCGAGCCGCTGGCGGACCACGTACGAGCCGACCTTCACGGCTTGCTTGAGAGAGATCGCCATCCGTCCTCCGACACTCGCCGCTCGGCGGCCACGTAGCCGTGCTCGCGAAACCACCCCACCGCGTCGCGCAAGGCCTCGGTCACCGAGCCTTGCGGCAGGCCCAGCTCCCGCACCGCTTTCGCCGCGTCGTAGTACATCCGCTGCCGCGCCATGCGCACGCTCTCCAGCGGCACGTCGGGCCGAAAACCCAGCGGCGCCAGCACCAGCTCGCCGAGCGCCGCGTAGGCCAGCGGAATCGCGTGCGGCAGGCGCAGCTTTGGCGCCGGGAGTCCGCAATGGCTGCCAAGCGGCCGAGCAGCTCGCGCAGGGTCAGGTTCTCGTTGCCCAGGATGTAGCGCTCGCCCGCGACGCCCCGCTCGTAGGCGGCGAGGTGGCCGGCCGCGACGTCGCGCACGTCGATCAGGTTCAGCCCGGTGTCGACGTACGCCGGCATCCGGCGGTTCAGGAAGCGCACCAGGATCTCGCCGGTCGGCGTCGGCTTGGCGTCCCAGGGCCCGACCGGCGTGGTCGGGCTGACGATCACCACGTCCTGGCCGGCTTCGAACGCGGCGCGCGCCTCCCGCTCGGCGAAGTACTTCGAGCGCTTGTAGGCGCCGACCAGTCGCGCCGGCGGGCTCTGGTGCGTCTCGTCGGCCGGCGCGCCGTCGGCCCGCACGCCGATCGCCGCGACCGAGCTGGTGTGCACGACGCGCGGAACGCCGGCCGCCCGCGCCGCCGCCAGCACGCCGCGCGTGCCCTCGACGTTCGCGCGGATCAGCGCGGCCCGGTCGCGCCGCCACAGGCTGTAGGTCGCCGCGACGTGGAACACCGCGTCGCAGCCGCGCATCGCGTCGGCGAGCCCGGGGAAGAACAGGTCGCCCCGCACGACCTCGACGGCGAGCCCGGCCAGCGAGGGCGCCTCGCCGCGCACCAGCGCGCGCACGCGCCAGCCCGCGGCGAGCAGCGCGCGCACCAGGTTGGCGCCGACGAAGCCCGAGGCGCCGGTGACGAACGCGGTGCGCACGCGCTCAGGCGCGCGGGCGGCAGCGCGAACACGGAACGGGCGCTTGCGCACCCGCTCGACCAGCCAGCGCAGCGAGGGGTTCGTCAGCGTCGAGCCCGAGGCGGCGACCACCAGCGCCTGCACCTCGGCCCGCGCGATCTTCACGCTGCCGCCGGGGACGAGCATCGCCTCGCTGCGCTCCAGCTCGCGCATGGTCGCGACCGCGAAGAGCACCGGCAGCACGCAGAACAGGCGGATCCGCAGCGCCGCCGCCGGCAGCGCCTCGATGTAGCGCAGCGCGCGCTCGATGTCGTCCTCGGCCAGCCGCAGAAGCGGGCGCAGCGCGGCGCGGTTGGCGCTCCGCCGCTCGTCGCGCAGGATCGCGTCGTGGCCGCTGCCGGCGGCGGCCAGCAGCGTCGGCCGGGACGTAGATCGCGTTCTCGCGCTCGGCGTCCCAGGCGATGTCCTTGAGGATGTTGATCGTCTGCAAGGCCTCGCCGAACGCTTCGCAGTCGGCTTCCAGGCGGGCGAAGGTGCGCGGGCCGACCAGCGCCGAGTGCGCGTGCCACAGCTCGGTCAGCAGATGGCCGACCGTGCCCGCGACGCAGTAGCAGTACTCGTGGAACTCGTCGAGCGAGGCGATCCGGATGCCGTCGCGGTGGCGCAGCACGAAGCGGCGCATGCCGCGCACCATCTCCTCGACCCAGCGCCGCAGGATCGCCGCGCGAGGCGCGTCGAGCAGGCGGTACATGGCGAACACGCGCCCGCTGATCGCCACCAGCTCGAGGTAGTCGTCGCTCGCGCTCAGCTCGGCGCGCACGCGCCGAACGCGTCGGCCCGGCGCTCGCTCGTCGAAGCAGGCCAGAAAGGCGTCGAGCAGCTCGGCTTTGCGCTCGGGAGAGAGGCCAGATCGTCCTCGACCGTGTCGGCGATCCGGCACAGCAGGTAGCCGAGGCGCACCGGCGGTTCGAGCCGCGCGGGCAGCAGCTTGATGCCCAGCGCGAACGTGCGCGACACGCGCGGCAGGATCAGCCGGGACGCGCGCTCCGCGTCGCTCACCGTGACGACCCGATCGACCATCGCGAACACTTCCAGCGCCAGCACCGGTGCCCTTGTCGCACCTCGGTGGAAGCAGGCTAGCGAGCCCGCACGAACGAGGCGTAGCGGCCCAGCGCGGCGAGCGGAAAGCACAGCCGGTACTGGTGGTAGTTCAAGTAGAAGTGGACCGGAAAGCCGGTGCCGGTGAACTGCGGCTCGTCCCAGTTTCCGTCGCCGCGCTGCGTGCGCAGCAAGAACGCCGACGCCGCGTTCGAGCGCCGGGCGCGAACGCCGCGGCGATCGGCGGCAGGCGTTCCGCGCACGCCAGCAAGCCGATCAGCGCCCAGGCGGTTTGGCTGGCGGTGCTCGGCCCTCGCCCTCGCAGGGACGGGTCGCTGTAGCTGTCGGTCGTCTCGCCCCAGCCGCCGTCGGCGTTCTGAACGCTCTTCAGCCAGACTGCGCCGCGCACGACCGCTGCGTCGACGCGGCCGCTCGCCGAGCCGCGTCGGGCCGAGCGCCGCCAGCGCGCCGCTCGTGCCGTAGACGTAGTTCACGCCCCAGCGCCCGAACCACGCGCCGTCGCGCTCTTGCTCGCGCAGCAAGAAAGCGAGCCCGCGCGCGCAGCGCTCCTCGGCCGAAGTCGCGCAGCCCGCAGCGAGCGACCATCTCGAGCACGCGCGCGGTCACGTCGGCGGTGCCGGGATCGATCATCGCCTTCAGGTCGCCGTAGGGAATGCGGTTGAGCCACGCCTTGTCGTTGTCGACGTCGAAGGCCGCCCAGCCGCCGGTCTTGCACTGCATGCTCGCGACCCAGCCGGCCGCGCGGGCGAGCGCGCCGCGCACGCGATCCGGCTCGGGATGCTCGACCGCGGCCAGCGCCATCGCGACCACCGCGGTGTCGTCGACGTCGGGATACCAGGCTGTTCTCGAACTCGAACGCCCAGCCGCCCGGCGCGCCGGTGCGGTTCTTCACCGCCCAGTCGCCGTAGCGCGCGACGATCTGCTGGTCGAGCAGCCAGCTCGCCGCCCGCACCAGCCGCGCATCGGCGCGGCGGCACACCCGCGTCGGCCAGCGCGCGCACCGCCAATCCGGTGTCCCAGACCGGCGAGATGCAGGGCTGCACCCGGTACGCGCCGTCGCCGGTGATGGTGAAGCCGTCGATCGCCGCGAAGCCGCGCACGACGACGGGATCGGCGGCGTCGTAGCCGAGCGCGCGCAGCGCCAGCATGGCGTTGAGCATCGCCGGAATGATGCCGCCCCAGTCGCCGCTGGGCTCTTGGCGCTCGAGCGTCCAGCGCTCGGCGCGCCGCAGCCCGGCCGCGCGGAACGGCACCACGCCGCGCGCGCTCGCTCCACTTCAGCAGCGCGTCGACGCCGTTGAAGAAGCGCTCGACCGGATCGCGCGCGGCCGGCAGCGCGAAGCGCGCGTTCGCGCGCCCTTCGGCGTACAGCTCGTCGAGTTGGAGCGTGGGGCCGTAGACCGGCTTGCGGTCGAAGAGCAGGATCAGCGGGACGGTGCTGCCGCGCGCCCAGCTCGACAGGTCGTAGATCGAGAACGGGCCGCGTTCGGGCAGCAGCATCAGCCACGGCGGCAGCGCCGGCAGCCCGGCCCAGCCGTAGGCGCCGACCAGCGCCAGGTGCAGCTTGGTGAAGATGCGCGCGCGGCTGATGCCGCCGCGGGCGAGCACGAACGCCCGCGCGCGGACCAGCGCCGGATCGTCGGCGGGGACGCCGAGCAGGCGCAGCGCCAGGTAGGCCTCGATGCTGACGCTCAGCTCGCCGCCGTCGTCGTAGGCCAGCTCCCAGCCGCCGTGCGCGCGCTGCTGCGCGCGAAAATAACGCTCGGCCGCCGCGCGCGGCACGCGCTCGAACGTGCCCCAGACGTGGTGCAGCAGCACCACCTCGGCGGTGATCGTGACGTTGGACTCCAGCTCCGCCCACCAGTACCCGGCCGGCTGCTGGAGCCCGAACAGCGCCTCGGCGGCGCGCTCGATTCCGGCTCGCAGAAGAGGTGCCGGTGAGGGGACGAGCGCACGGGATTCGGGCTGTGTCGGCATTCTCGATTCTGCGAGCCGCGGCGTGGCTGGGCGCGGCGGCGTGGCTGGGGCTGATCGTCGTTCGCGGTCGGTTTTGGGACGCGAGCGCGGACGGCCTTCGTCGGCCCGGCGCGGGGGACGCGCGCGACACGCCGCCCGAGGTGCACGCGGTGGTCCCGGCGCGCGACGAGGCCGACGTGATCGCGCGGACGCTGCGCGCGCTGATCGCGCAGGACTACCCGGGGCGTTTCGCCGTGACCGTCGTCGATGACGGCAGTACCGACGGCACCGGCGCGGTGGCGCGCGCGGCGATCGCGGACTCGGGGGCGGCCGAGCGGGCGCGGGTGGTGGAGGCGCGGCCGCGGCCGGCAGGTTGGACCGGCAAAGTCTGGGCGCTCGCGGAGGGCGTCGCGGCGGCGGGCGCGAGCGGTTCGCGCCCGGCGTACTGGTGGTTCTCCGATGCCGATGTGGAACACGCGCCCGACACGCTCGCGCGGCTGGTCGCAACCGCGCGGGGCGAGCGGCGCGACCTCGTGTCGCTGATGGTGGCGCTGCACTGCCGCTCGAGCTGGGAGCGGCTGCTGATCCCGGCCTTCGTGTTCTTTTTCCGGCTGCTCTACCCGTTCGCGTGGGTCAACGACGACCGCCGCGCGACGGCCGGCGCGGCCGGCGGCTGCGTGCTGCTGGCCGACGGCGCGCTCGTGCGGATCGGCGGCGTGGAGCGCATCGCCGGCGAGCTGATCGACGACTGCGCGCTCGCCGCCGCGGTGAAAGGCAGCGGCGGCGGGCTGTGGCTGGGGCTGGCGACGACCTCGCGCAGCGTGCGGCCGTACGACTCGCTCGACGCGATCTGGGCGATGGTCGCGCGCAGCGCCTACACGCAGCTCCGGCACTCACCGGCGCTGTTGGCCGGAACGGTCGCCGGGATGACGTTGCTGTACGTCGTGCCGCCGGCTGCCGCGATCGGCGGCGCGCTGGCGCGGCGCGGCGATGTCGCGCTGCCCGGTGCGATCGCCTGGGGCTTGATGGCGCTCGCGTACGCGCCGACACTCCGGCTGTACGGTGTGCCGCGCGCGCAGGCGCTCGCGCTGCCGGTCGCCGCGAGCTTGTACACCGCGATGACGATCGACTCGGCCCGCCGGCACGCGCGCGGAAGCGGCGGAACGTGGAAGGGCCGCGACTTCGAGCGGGCCGCTAGGGCGCGTCCGCCGGTGGCCTAACCGGCGAGCGCGCGGGCGACGGCCGTCAAGCGGGCGAGCGCGGTGCGAACGTCGCGCGCGAACGCGAACGCACCCCAGGGCGAGCGCGCGAAGGCAAGCGCGATGCGCGCGCCGTCGACTCGCCCGTCGGCCCGGATGGCGCCTTGGAGCGCCGGCAGGTCGCGCGAGGCATCGTCGCTCACGACCCGCACCATCGCGAACCGCACGCCCTGCGCGGCGAGCGCGGCCGCCAGGTGAGCGCCTTCCATGTCGACGACGTCGGCGTCGTATCGCTCGGCCAGCGTGCGGCGCTCGGCGCGCGTCGTGACGACGTGGTCCATCGTGCACGCCGTTACCGAAAAGGTCGGAACCGCCAGCGCGCGCAGCCGCTCGGCGAGCGTTTCGGAGAACGCCGCATCAACTGCCGGCGCGATCGCCTCGCGCCTGGTCTCGCCGGCCGCGACGGCGCGGTAGACGACGACGTCGCCGACGCGGCGCTCGCGCAAGGCGCCGCAAAGACCGAGCACCACCGCGACCTCACCGGGCTGGAATGGCTGCGGTGCGCCGGCCGCCGCCCGTCCCGCCGCGACGGCGACGACGCGATGCGGCGTCCGCGCGCGACGAACGGCCGCCGCCTCCGCTCCGCGCGGGACGAAGATCGTCATCGGCTCTTGCTCAGCGTACCGTCGGCCGTGACGGTGAACGCCTCGCCGCGCCACCCCACGCCGCGCGAGCGGTAGGCGGCAGCCCAGACGGCCAATCCCAGCGCGTCGCGCAACGGCACCAGCCACGGTGAGCCTACCGGCCGCGCGCCGAACGCGCCGCCGGCCGCGCGGCGTAGGGCGAACCGCAGCGCGAGCGCCGTCGCAAGCACGGCAAGCGGGCGGCGGCGGCCGCCGCGCGCGGCTGCGAGATACAGCAGCGCCAGCGGAACGGGATAGGTGAGACACAGGCCGGCATACCCGCCGGGACGCAGCGTGCGGTGCGTCCGGGCCCAGCGGACTTCATGCTGCCAGAGCGCACCCAGGCTCGGCTCCGCCACGACGTTGGCCACGACGTAGCGCGACAGGTGGACCCGCAGGCCGTGCCGCGCGACCAGCTCGCCGAGCCGCGCGTCGTCGGCGAGCTGCGTGCCGAGCGCGGCCAGCCCGCCGACCGCCTCGAAGACCTCGCGCCGAACGGCCATCGTCGCGCCGAAGGTGTAGCGGAGCGGTCCCAGCGCCTGCGCCACCAGCCCGGACGGCGCGAAATGCTCGTGGTTCGCCATCGACCCCAGCGCCGAGGCTACGTTTCCGTCGGCCGGTTCGCCGCGGTACAGGCAGGTCACCGCGCCCACGCGCGGATCGGCGAACGGCGCCGCGACCGCTCGCAGCCAGCCGCGGTCGACCCGCATGTCGCTGTCCGCGATGGCGATGATCTCACCCCGCGCGTGCGGCACCATGCCGGCCAGCGTGTTCGCCTTCGGGTTCACGTGATGCGGCGTGTCGCCGGCGGCCGAGACGACGCGCACGGAGCCGCCGAATTCAGCCGCAACACGACGCGCTACCGCGAGAGCGGCATCGCCGGCGTCGCGCGCGCCGAGGATCACGTCGTACGCGGGATAGTCCTGTTCGCAGAACGAGCGCAGCTTCTCGGCCAGTTGCGGTTCCGCGCCGTGCAGAGGCTTGAGCACCGTCACCCACGGCGTCTCGTCAGCGCGCTCGACCGGCCGGCGCCCGAACGCGACCACCCGGCTCAGCGCGAATGCGGTGTAGCAAAGGCTGGCAGCCGCAACAATGCCGGTTGCCGCCTCGGCCATTCTGTGGGCGTTAACGCGCACGTTTCACCAAATCGGCGAACGCGACCGTCGTCGTGCCGGGCTCGCGCAGTGCGCTCGCGACCTCCGGGCTGATCAGTGCGGCGAACTCGTCTTCCAGCGCGTAGTTTTGCAGCTCGGGTGCGATGCCGTCCCAGCGGCGGGTCGCGGCGTGGAAGAAGATCTCCGTTACGCCGGGCTGCACTTCGCGCAGCAGCGCCAGCACGCGGCCGGGCGTCATGCGGCCGACGTCGCTGAGGCCCAGTACGCGGTCGTTGTGCGGAATGCGCGCCGCGCGCAGGCGGGCTTTGAGCAGCGCCAGCCATGGCGCGAGCAGCACCGCGTTGGCGAGGCGCAGGCCGCGCGCGTCGTGGGTCGCGCGCCAGGACGGGCCGAACGGCTCCCACGGAATGCGCATCGGCGGGCGGCCGTACTCGCGCGCGATCTTCAGCATGATGCCGAGCACCGTGGGGTGGAGGTGCATGTGGCACTGCGCGTTGACGTGGTCGAGCGGCAAGCCGGTCGCCGCGAACGCCGCGAACTGGGCCCGAATCTCCGCCTCGAGCTGGCGCCGGATGCCGGGCGTGAAGAACCAGCGCACGCCGGCGCGGGCGAGGTCGGTCCCGAACGTGCCGTCCGGCTCGACCAGGTCGGGAATGCGCTCGGGCGATAGCACCGGCCGCCCCGCGACCAGCACGACGTGCAGCCCGACCCGCAGCGAGGGCAATGCCTTCGCGCGCGCGACCGCGTCCGCGGCGCACGGCTCCGCGACCATCAGGCTCGCCGCCGTCAGCACGCCCTCGCGGTGCGCCCGCTCGACCGCTTCGTTGACCGGGATGGCGAGCCCGAAATCGTCCGCGGTGACGATCACGCGCCGCTCCGCCCGCCCGCCCGCGGTCACCACGGTATGCCGGCCGCATCGAGCTTGCGCGCCGCGGCGATCGTCTCGGCGAGGAACGTCGCCTGGAAATCGATCATGTCCCCGACCTCCGCGAACCGCTCGTCGGTCCGCACGGTGCCGAACCCGAACCGCTCGCCGTCGTACGAGAGCACCCCGCGCGCGGCGAGCGCGGCGAGCGCTTCCTCGAGCACGCGCTCGCGCGCCGCGTCGAACTCGGGGTCGACGAACAGCCGTCGCGGCAGCCGCGCTCGGGCGCGCAGGACGCCTGCGATCGGCGCGTCCCGCGCGAACCGCTCGCCGCCGTGCTCGGCGCGCCGCGCGCGCAGCCACGCCGCGAGCAGCGCGCTGGTCGTCACCGGGCGGGCCGCGGCCAGCGACGCCGCCAGGTCGCCGCGGTCCGCGGGCGGCACGACCCGGTACAGCAGCGACAAGCGCCGGCCGCGGAACGGGTCGAACGCGATCGCCAGCAGGTAGACGTCCGCGAGCGGAACGAGCCGGGAGACGATGCCCTTGAGCGGGCGCATCCGGCCGTCGGTGCTGTAGAACCCCTCCGGGGTGACGAAGAACGTCGCGCCCGAGGCAACCACCGCGGCGATGCGCGCGATGTCGGCTTCCACCCCGGCGCGCAGCGCGGCCAGCGCTTCGCCGCGGTACGGTTCGCGCAGCAGCGCGATCCGCGTGGCCTCGCGGCCTGCGGCGAAGAACTCCCGCCGCTGCAGCTCGGAGAGCAGCCGCGCACCGGGCACGCGCGCGATCGCCTCCGGGCGAAACACGTCGGCCAGCATCAGGTCGCCGTGAGCGCGGCGGACGTCGTAGGCCAGGCTCGCGAGCGGCCGGGCCG
This sequence comes from Vulcanimicrobiota bacterium, assembly GCA_963784655.1. Lineage (GTDB taxonomy): Bacteria > Vulcanimicrobiota > Vulcanimicrobiia > Vulcanimicrobiales > Vulcanimicrobiaceae > Vulcanimicrobium. The sequence goes on along the minus strand of CAWASO010000007.1, from coordinate 10,157 downwards.
ACAGCTCGTTCTCCAGCGGCAGCATCCCGAGCGCCATGAAGAGCGGGCCGGCGTTCAGCCTGCGCACGAGCGGCGCGAGCCCGGGCCGGCGGACCGCGAAGAAACCCGGCTCGTAGAGCCGCCGGGACGAGGCGGTGAAGACCGGCCGCCGCCACGGCCCCTGCGCGTAGGCGCGCCCGACCACGATCTCGGACTCGTCCTCGTGCTGGTGGTTGGCGACCAGCAGCGCCGGCCCGCGCCGGAACGGCAGCCGGCCCCACTGGCGCACCCGCACGCGCGTCGTCAGCCACGGCTGGCGAACCACGACCGCCAGCGCTTCGAGCGGCGTGAAGCCCATCATGCCCGCACCGGCCGCTTGCGCACCCGCAGCACGGTGAGCGAGCCGAGCGCGAAGCTCGCGCCGGCGAGCGCGAACATGATCCGATAGCCCGCGCCGGGCGTCGCGGCGTGCGCGATGATGTAGCCGCCCAGCGCCGGCGCGGCGATCGCGGGCAGGCTCGAGAGCGTGGCCCAGATGCCCAGGTCGCGCGCGACGTCGCCCAGCTCCGGCACGGCGTCGAGCGCGAGCGCCCAGCCGACCGAGAACACGCCCCCGAAGCCCAGCCCGAACAGTACCGCGTAGAGCAGGATCGCGCTCGGGTTCGGCGCCAGCGCGAAGCCCAGCGCCGCCAGCGTCATCGGCACGCCGGACAGCGCGACCACGATCCGCCGGTCGACCGTGTCGGACAGCGTTCCGGTCCAGATGCTCGAGCCGATCGCGCCGACCAGCGCGGCGCCGGCGACCAAGCCGGTGCGCAGCGAGGCGTCGCGCACGCCCAGCACGTCGTGGAAGAAATACAGCACGTAGGTGTTGAGCAGCGCCATGCCGAGCACGATCCAGCCGCGCGCGATCAAGGTCACGATCAGGTCGTGGTGATCGCGCACGACCGCGTGCGCCGGCCCGCCCCCGGAACGCGCGCCGTTCATCTCGCCGGCGCGCTCGCGCGGAACCGCGACCAGCGACGTGGTCGCGAGCAGCACGGCCGCGGCGATGGCGAACAGCGCGCGCTCGGGCGGCAGCAGCGCGGCGGCGATCAGGCCGGCGATCGTGCCGAGCAGCGTCATCGCGCCGCGCACGCCCGAGGCCAGTCCCCAGGCTCGGCGCGGCACGATCTCGGGCAGCAGCGCCTGGTAGATCGTCGAGCCGGCGGTCAGCGCGATCGTCGCGACGACCAGGCCGAAGCCCAGCGCCGCCGTGCTCGCGGCGAAGCCCATCGCGACCAGCGCCAGCGCGTCCGCGCCGAGCGCGAGCGCGGTCTCCTTGCGGCGGTCGCCGCCGGCCCGGCGCGCGCGGTCCGAGAGCGCGCCTGCCAGCGGCGGCACCAGCGCGACCGCCAGCGCGGCCAGCGTGGCGAGCAGCGCCAGCACCGCGGTGTGGTTTCCGGGCGCGAGGCGCAGCACGAGCGCCGGGACGACGATCGCGAGCAGCGCCGCGTCCTGGAACTGGATGCCCAGCCACAGCGCGTTGACCGCGGCGTGGTCGCGCGGGCGGAACGAGCCGCCTTCAGCGACCGCCATCGGCGGCTGAGGGATCGGAGACGATCTTGTAGTCGCTGAACGTCGCGTGCGCGACGACGTGGTAGGCCGGCAGCTTGATGTCGGCGTCCTCGACCGCCGGCAGCGGCACGCCCTCGACCGTGCCGGGCGTGACCCGCACGTCGATGTTGCCGCCGTTGACGTAGAGCCACCGGATGCGCCGCAAGCCGTCGGGGTCGAGCTCGGCGTGCACGCCCTTGACGTTGCCGGCGGTCTTGTCTTTCATCTCGAGCACCGTGCGATCGCCCTGGTGCGCGATGCTCGTCACGTCGTAGTGCTCGGGCCAGGTCGTCGGCTGGAGCGGGTCGGCCTTGATGTTCTCGAAGCCCTTGCCGAACCACGGCACGTGCTCGAAGTGCACCGAGTAGAGGTTCGGCTTCTGGAACGTCATCGTGCCGTTGAGGTGAAACTTGAGGTACGGAAACGAGCGCAGCGCCAAGTCGACGTGCAGCTTGGAGGTGTACGACCTCACCGACGCGGTGCGCGCTCCGCTGGCGGCGAACGTGCGGCTCGCCTCCTCGGCGGGCGCCTCCGCGAGGAGCGCGGTCGTCGCGATCAGCGCGACGGCGCAACGCATGACGGAACGCATATCTCCACCTGGTTCCCGCCGCGGTTCCGTTTCGCCCGCTCGCTCGCTGGGAACGTGAGCCGCGCGATGTACGCGGAATATCAGATGCCCGAGTCGGTCCCGGACGTTCCGTCCTTGCCGGATGCGCCGTCGGAGATCCCGATGCCGGCCGATCCGACCGGCCCGGTCGAACCTGAACCGCAGGCCATCGCAGCTTGACCCTCAGGAGGGGAACGATGCGGATTTTCTCACGGCTCGCAATCTTACTCGTCGCGCTGTTCCTCGCAGTCTCACCGTCGTTCGCGCTGGCCCAGACCACGGGCGGCGGCGGCGGTGCCGGCGGCGGGACCACCACCACCGGCGGCGTCGACGGCCGGCGGCGGAACGGCGGGCGGGACGGCCGGCGGCACGACCAACAGCACGACCACGACCACGACCGACAACAGCGCCAACCAGGCGGCTAGCGGCATGAACTGGACCTGGATCATCGTCGGCGCGGTGGTGCTGGTGGTGATCGTCGGCTTGGTCGCGATGTCCAACAACCGCTCCAGCTCGACCACGACGATCCGGCGCGACTAACGGAGTCCTCCCGAGGCGGGGCGTAGAGTCGTGAGCGTGACCCGCGACCGGCTCTCTCCCTACCGCCTCGAACCCAAGCTAACCGCCGCGATCTGGGGCGGCGACGCGCTCGTCACCCGCTACGGCAAGAGCGGCGATCCCAGCCAGCCGCTCGGCGAGTCGTGGGAGTGCTGGGACGAGAACCCGGTCGCCGGCGGCCCGCTCGCCGGCCGCACGCTCGCCGAGCTGCGCGCCGAACTGGGCCCGGCGCTGACCGGCCCGATCGACCCCGGCCGGATGTTCCCGGTCCTGACCAAGCTCATCGACGCGCGCCAGGCGCTGTCGGTGCAGGTCCACCCCGACGACGCCTACGCGCAGCGCGTCGAAGGCCAGCCCAACGGCAAGACCGAGTGCTGGTACATCCTCGCCTGCGAGCCCGGCGCGGAGCTGGTGCTGGGCTGGGCGCACGACACCTCGCGCGACGAGTACGAGCGCCGCGTCGCCGACGGCACGCTGGCGCGAGATCCTGCGCCGCGTCCCGGTGCGGCCGGGCGAAGCGTACTACCTGCCGGCCGGAACGCTGCACGCGATCGGGGCCGGCATCCAGCTCTTCGAGACCCAGCAGGCCAGCGACCTGACCTACCGGATCTTCGACTGGAACCGGGTCGGATCGGACGGCAAGCCGCGCCAGCTCCACGTCGCCAAGGCCGCCGACGTGCTCGACTACCGCGCCACCTTTCCGGGCGCGGTGAAGCAGCTCGCGTACGAAGCCGACGGGCTGGAGCGCACGCTGCTGGTCGCCGACCCGCGCTTCCTGGTCGAGCGCGTCGCGGTGCGCTCCGTCGACGCGCACCTCAGCAGCGACGGCCGCCCGCTGACGATCACCGCCAAGGACGCGTACCTGCGCGTCGACGCGGGCGAGGGCAGCGCCGAGCTCGCACCCTGGCAGACCGTCGTCACCCCGGCGGCCGCCGACATCGTGAGCCTGATCCCCGGCGGCGAGCCGACCAGCGCGCTGGTCGTCCACCCGCAGCCCGACCTCGCCAGCGCGCGGGCACGCGCCTGGCGGCCGGCGCCGCGCCGAGCGAAGTCGAGGCGTTCTTCGCCCAGTTCGGCTAGCCTCATACCACCACTTCGGCTATACTGGTGACGTGCCGTCCCTTCCGATGTCCTCCGAACGCTGCGCGAGCAAGAGGCTGCGCTCCGTGCCCAAGGCGTCATCCGTGCCGCCGTCTTCGGTTCGGTTGCGCGGGCCAGGCGACCGACGAGAGCGACATCGACATTCTGGTCGACCTCGATCCCAACCGCCGCTTGAGCGTGTTCGATCTGATCGCCATCAAGCACCATCTCGACGATGTCTTCGGACGGCCCGTCGACGTCGTCAGCCGGCGCGGCCTCAAAGCATCGATTCGACCCTCCGTCGAGCGCGAACTCGTCGATGCCTTCTAAGCGCAACGACAGCAAGATTCTTGCCGATATGCTGACAGCCGCAGAAGAGATACGTCAGTTCACCAAGAGATGATCGACGCCGAGTTCGACGCTGATCTCGTACAACGCCGCGCCGTCGAGCGATCCCTCGAAATGCTCGCCGAGGCTCAAAAAAATCTATCGGATCAACTCAAGGCACGCCATCCCGAGATGCCGTGGCGGCGGCTGCACGACTTCGGCAACTTCTATCGCCACGCTTATTTTCGGATAGAGCCGGAACTCGTCTGGGAGGCTGCCACGGGTACCGATCTCGCGCTCATCGAGAAGATGCTCCATGATGAGTTGCCGTTTGCATGCACAGACCGTCGCGATGTCGGAACGCCCTCACGATGCTTACGGAGACACCGGCCAGCTCGGCTACGTCGCCGGCACGTGCGACGCGGTTTTCCGGGGCGAGGATGCGGTCGATCAGGCCGTACGCTTGCGCTTCGGCGGCGCTCATGTAGTAGTCGCGCTCGAGGTCGCGCAGGATCTCCTCGACCGGCTTGCCGGTGCGCTGGTGGTAGATCTGCGCCAGCAGCCGGCGCGTCGCGATCAGTTCGCGGGCGTGGATCTCGATGTCGGTGGCCTGGCCGCCGATCTGGCCGATCGACGGCTGGTGGATCAGGATCTTGCTGTACGGCAGCGCCATCCGTTTGCCGAGCGCGCCGCCGGCCAGCAGCAGCGAGGCGGCCGAGGCGGCGAAGCCGGCGCAGATCGTCGCGACGTCGGGCCGGATGAGCTGCATGGTGTCGTACATCGCCAGGCCCGCGGTGACGCTGCCGCCCGGGCTGTTGATATAGAGGTCGATGTCGCGCTCGGGGTCTTGCTTCTCCAGGAACAGCAGCTGCGCGACGACCAGGTTCGCCATGTCGTCGTCGACCACGCCGGTCGCGAACACGATGCGCTCTTGCAGCAGGCGGGAGAAGATGTCGTACGAGCGTTCTCCGCGGGCGGTCTGCTCGACGACGATCGGTACCAAGCTCATGGGCGGCAGTATAGCGCGGCCGCCCGCCGGACGCCGCTCGGGCACCCAAAAGCGGCCACGCGCCGCAGGGCGCCGGCTGCGCGCGGTGCGAAACCCTCCCCATGAACACGCTGACCGAGACGCAGCGGGAGCGGGTGCTCGCGCTGCTGCGCGAGGGCAAGACGCTGCGCCGCATCGAGCACGAGACGGGCCACCGGCGCGAGACGATCGCCGCCTACGGCCGCCGGGCCGGCGTGCTCGACGGCAGCGTGACCTCGCTGGACGACCGGCGCGAGCCGCAGTCCATCTGCGAGCCGCACCGCGAGCTGATCGCCGAGCGCTTGGCCGCCGGTGTACCGCTGCGCGCGGTGCACGACGAGCTCGTGCGGCGCTTCGCCTTCGGCGGCAGCTACGGCGCGGTCAAGCGCTACGTCCGCACGCAGGTCGAGCGCGGCGCGCTGCCGGTGCAGATGCTCGCCGCCTGAGCGAGGCGAGCAGGTCGATTCTGGGACTCCGGCACGCTCATCCTGGGGGTGGTCTGAGAACTATTCTCATCTTGGGCATAGCACTTCCACCGGCAGGCGGACGTAGCAAGTACGATCATGCACGTACTGGAACGGCCGTCGACGAACGGTCACGTCTCATCCGTCACCCTCACCACGCCGCGCCGTCGCTCCCGGTGGTGGTTCATCGCGCTCGCCGCGCTCGTCGTCGTCGCGATCGTCGCGTCGCTGATCGTGGTGCGCGCGCGGGCCGGGGCCGTGACCTACACCAGCGTGCCGGTCAGCCAAGGCTCGCTCGCGCAGACCGTGACCGCGAGCGGCACGCTCAACCCGCAGAACACGATCAGCGTCGGCACCCAGATTTCGGGCACGATCGCCGAGATCGACACCGACTACAACGCGCACGTGCGCAAGGGCCAGGTGCTGGCCAAGCTCGACCCGACCACGATCCAGGCCCAGCTCGACCAAGCCCAGTCCACGCTCGCGCAGAGCGAGGCTCAGGCGCAGGCGACCGGCGCGACCGCCAGCGGCGCGCCCTCGGCCATCGCCGCATCGCAAGCGCAGGCCACCGCCGCGGCGGCGACCGCGCGCGCGGCGCAGCAGACGGCGGCCGCGACCCGGCTGGCGGTCGCGACGGCAAGCCAACGTCACCAAAGCGCAGAGCGCGCTCGCGCTCGCGCAGCAGACCGTCGCGCGTGACCGCGCGCTGATCGGCCAAGGCTACATCGCGCAGAACCAGCTCGACGCCGACCAGTCCAACCTCGTCGCGGCGCAGACCGCGGTGACCAGCGCGCAGGCCGCGGTGCAGCAGGCGCAGGCGCAGGCCGACGCGTCGGTCGCGCAGGCCGCCTCGGCGAGCGCGCAGCAGCAGGCCTCGGGCGACCAGACCGGCGTCGCGAACGCCACCGCGGGCAACCAGTCCGCGCTGCACGACGCGAGCGTCGCGGCGATCGGCATCCAGCAGGCGAACGTCGCGGTCGCCAAGGCGAACCTCGCGCACACGATCATCACCTCGCCGGTCGACGGCACGGTGATCGCGCGCAGCGTCTCGATCGGCCAGACCGTCGCGGCCAGCCTGCAGACGCCGACCCTGTTCACCATCGCCCAGGACCTGGGCAAGATGGAGCTCGACCTGTCGGTCGGCGAGCCCGACATCGGCCGCGTGCGCGCCGGCGACGGCGTCGACTTCACCGTGCTCGCCTACCCCAACCGCGTGTTCCACGCGAGCGTGCAGCAGGTGCGCCAGAACCCGACCACCGTCTCGAACGTCGTCACCTACACCAGCGTCGTGATCGTCGAGAACAAGGACGGCGCGCTGCGCCCCGGCATGACGGCCAACGCGACGATCCGCGTCGCGCACGTCGACAACGCGACCATCGTTCCGCTCGCGGCCTTCAGCTACCAGCCGCCGTCCGGCTCCGTCGGCGCGCGGCCAACGCCGCGGCGGCAGCACCGGCGCGAGCACGACCGGCGCAACCGGCGCACGGCGCAACCCGCGCAACGGTCCGGCGGCTGCCACCGCGGCCAAGCCGGCCGCGAACGGCGGCGGCGCGAGCCGGCCTCGCCGTGGGGCGCGACGGGCGCGTCGAGCGGCGGCGCGGTGACCAGCGGCGGGCGCGGGCGGATCTTCGTCCTGCGCGGCGGCAAGCCGGTCCCGGTTCCGGTCACGGTCGGCCTGGTCGGCGAGACGCAGGCCTCGGTCACCCCGCTGCGCGGCACGCTCTCCGCGGACGACACGCGTCATCATCGGCGACTCGAGCAGCAGCACCGGCTCGCGCTCGTCGAGCAGCGGCAACCCGCTGGCCGGCGGGCAGCAGCGCGGCGGCCCGGGCGGCGCGGCGGGCGCGGCGGCGCGCTGGGTGGCGCGCGATGACCCCGGTCGTCGCGGTCCGCGACCTGCGCAAGGTCTACCCGCTGGAGGGCGGCGACGACGTCGTCGCCCTGCGCGGGGTCGACCTCACCATCGAGCCGGGCGAGTTCCTGGCCGTGATGGGCCCGTCGGGTTCCGGCAAATCCACCTTCATGCACATCGTCGGCTTCCTCGACCGCCCGACCTCGGGCAACTACGTCTTCGCCGGCCAGGAAGTCTCGGCGCTCGACCGCGACGCGCTGGCCGACCTGCGCTCGCGCGCGCTGGGCTTCGTGTTCCAGGCCTACAACCTGCTGCCGCGCACCAGCGCGGTCGAGAACGTCGAGCTGCCGATGATCTACGCCGGCGTCCCGGCCGCCGCGCGCCGCAAAGCCGCGCTCGAAGCGCTCGACGCGGTGGGACTGTCGAAGTACGCCCTGCACCAGCCCAACCAGCTCTCGGGCGGCCAGCAGCAGCGCGTCGCGATCGCCCGCTCGATCGTCAACACGCCGCAGCTCATCCTCGCCGACGAGCCGACCGGCGCGCTCGACACCGCCTCGTCGGAAGACGTGATGGCGCTGTTCCGCCGCCTCAACCAGGAGCGCGGGATCACCGTCATGCTCGTCACCCACGAACCCGACGTCGCCGCGCACGCGCGCCGGCTCGTCAGCTTCCGCGACGGCGAGATCGTCTCGGACACCGCCACCCCGCGGAAAGAAGAAGTGCTCGCATGATCGGCTTCGTGCAAACCGTCCGCATGGCGCTCAGCGCGCTGATCCGCAACCGCTCGCGCTCGCTGCTCACCATGCTCGGCGTGGTGATCGGCGTCGCGGCGGTGATCGTGACGGTCGCGATCGGCACCGGGGCCAAGACCTCGGTCGCCGACCAGATCAACGGCCTGGGCTCGAACCTGGTCGTCGTCATCCCCGGCAGCGTGCAGTCCGGCGGCGCGCGCACCGGCACCGGCGGCGCGTCCACGCTGACCGCGCAGGACGGCCTCGCGATCGCGAAGCTGCCCGGCGTGCAGGCCGTCTCGCCCGCGGTCAACGTGCGCACGCAGCTCATCGCGCACGCGCAGAACTGGCAGACCACCGTCACCGGCGTCGCGCCGACGTACACGGCCGTGCGCGCCTGGGACGCCGCGAGCGGCCGCTTCTTCACCCAGAGCGAGACCGACGAGTCGGCCAAGGTCGCGGTGCTCGGCCAGACCGTCGTGCAGCAGCTCTTCGCCGGCAGCGATCCGGTCGGCCAGACCGTGATCATCAAGAACGTGCCGTTCACCGTGATCGGCACGCTGCACGCCAAAGGCCAGAGCGGCGCCGGCCAGGACCAGGACGACATCGTGCTGATCCCCTACACCTCCGCGCTCGAGCGGCTCACCGGCGGCACGACGATCGGCACGCTGATGGTCTCGGCGGTCGACGCGGCGCACATCGACGCCGTGCAGAGCGAGATCACCGGCACGCTCGAGCAGCGCCACGGCATCGTCGCCGGCCAGCCCGACGACTTCTCCGTGCGCAACCTGGCCGACATCGCCGCGGCCGCGTCGGCGACGGCCTCGATCCTGGGCCTGCTGCTGGCCGCGGTGGCGGCGGTCTCGCTGCTCGTCGGCGGAATCGGGATCATGAACATCATGCTGGTCTCGGTCACCGAGCGCACGCGCGAGATCGGCCTGCGCGTCGCGGTCGGCGCGCGCGGGGCGGCGATCCTGCGCCAGTTCCTGATCGAGGCGGTCGTGCTCTCGACCGGCGGCGGCGCGATCGGCGTCGTGCTGGGCGTGCTCGGCGCGGGCGCGATCGCGCTGTTCGCGCACTGGCCGGCGGCCATGCCGCTCCCGCGGTCGGCCTGGCGCTCGCGTTCTCGGCGGCGGTCGGCGTCTTCTTCGGCTACTGGCCGGCGCGCAAAGCGGCCGCGCTCGATCCGATCGGCGCGCTGCGCTTCGAGTGATCGCGTTCGCGCACTCGAACCGTAGGCGAGAGGGCAGGCGGTAGGTCCTGTTTTTTCGCCCGCCGCGCCGGGCAGATCACGTTGGCTCTTAGGGGAATGACGATGATCGACGTGACGAGCGCGCCGCGACGGCGCTTTTGCATTCGCGCTGGCCACGGCCCCAGCCACGGTCTTCGCTCAAACCGGCGGCGGCGGCGGCGGCGCGGGCAGCAGCCCGTACCTCGGGGCGGCGGCGCCCGCTGGGGCGATGCATAGGCAGGCAGCGCCGGGGTCGGAGCCGGGCGGTGCCGACGCGGGCGGTGGCGCAGCAGCCAGGCGGCGGTGCAGCAGGTCCGACGATGGGCGGCGGTGTGGGCGGTGCGACGGCCCAGGTAGCGGCCGCATCACGACAGCAGGGCAGGGCCGGCGGAGGCGCGGCGACCAGGCAGGCGGCGGTGCGGGCGCGGGCGGCGGCGGCGGTGCCGGCGCGGCCAGCAGACAGATCGGCAATGCGTCGACCGCGGCTTGAGGCAGCAACGGCGGCGGCGGCAACGGCGGCTGGGGCTGGCTGGGGCTGCTCCCGGCTTTCTCGCGGGCTCGTCGGCCTGCAGCAGCCCCACCCACCGCGACAAGCGCGCCGCCACCGCCGGCACGCGGACCTCCGCGGCAGCGCCGCTCCAGTCGATTTTCGCCGGGCGCGCCCATCCCCGCGCCCCCGCGCGGGGAGCGCGGCGGCGCGCTTGG
>CAWASO010000006.1:0-8465 GCA_963784655.1 Vulcanimicrobiota bacterium | reverse complement strand
GCCCGCTGGGACCCGGGCCGGCCGCCATTCGATTCGGCGCCGGTTAGCTGCCCTTGCCCGCGCCCAGATAGTGGGTCAGCCGGACGATCAGCGCCGGGGTGGTCGAGAGCGTGTTCGCGTCGCCGTAGACGACGAAGAGCTCGTTGCTGCCGCGCAAGACGTGGAAGGCCGCGGTCACGTTTCCGGCCGAGACCGCGGGACCGACCAGCGGGGCGAACGCCGAAGGCGGCGCGGCGCCGATGATGCGCCGCAGGCCCAGCGAGAACGAGGCGTCGCGGGTGAGCTGGATGGTCGCGCCCGCGCGCTCTAACCACAGCACGGCTGGGGTGTCGCTCGCCAGGCGGGGCGTGTAGCGGTCGTCGTCCGCTTCGAGGTTGACCGTCACGCGACGCCGGACCAGGAAGGTGAGCTGGCGCTGCCAGGAGGCCAGCTCGCCCCGGCCGTACGCGCCGCCGACGAAGCCGATCGAGCTGGGCGTCGAGGTCGAGGTCAGGTAGCCGAGATAGGCTCCGTTCTGGTCGAACGGCAGGAACGAGCCGTCCACCGCGCGCGCGGCGCTGGCGTTGAGGTAGACGTTGAACGAGACGTTGTTGCGGAACACGGTCGAGAGCTGCGCGCCGGAATCGGCCTGGTTCGTCGCGCCGTCACCGGCATGGTAGCGGTCGGCGAACGCCGAGAGCGACAGGCTGCGGAACATCCCGCTGGTGAGGTTGCGGGTCGTGCTGCCGTTGACCGCGTAGCCGGCGACGTCCGACTGCTGCACGTAGCCGTCGATGGGCGAGAACTGCGGCCCGAGGCGGCGCAGCACCGCGTACACGCTCGAGGTCGCGTTGCTGATTCCCGCGCCCACGTCGCCGTACACCGCGCGCGACGGGTCGGTGACGAAGGTGCCGGTTTCGCGCGCGGTGTTGGCAAACAGCGTCGCGTGGCTGTGCGGGTTGGTGTAGGACGTGCCCAGCTGCGTGACGCTGTCGATGAAGCCCGGCGTGCGCACGTCGACGTGCTCGGCCGAGACGTGCATCGCGCCCAGCGGGTCGCTGTAGCTGGCCACCGCGGCGCGGTCGATGCGCTGGTCGCCGATCGACTCGAACCCGGCGCTGGCGAAGCGGCCCGAGCGGCCCTCGAAGGCGTAGCCGTCGCGCGGGTCGGAATCGCGGGCGTGTAGAGCGTCTGGTAGTCGCAGCTCACGCAGGTGAACGGGTTGTAGAAGCTCGCGGCCTGGGTGAAGAAGGGCCGCACCTCGCTGTACTGGCGCGGGAACTGGCTCGGCGAGATCGTCTGCTGGTCGATCTCCACGTTCGAATAGTCAGGGTGGAAAGTGGCGAAGAAGGCGGCCGTGGGAGCGATGGGGAGCGACAGGTCGGCTCCGATTCGGGAGGTCGAACCGCCGGCGACCGGCGCGCCGATCTGGCCCAGCCCGTAGACTCCCAGCCGTGGCAACGGGCGACTTGCGCTCGTCTTGGCATCGCCGATTCCAGTTAGCCGGCCCGAGTGCTGGACGTCGGCCACAGCGGTCATCGAGGGATCGTAGATCCAGACCGCGGTCGAGCCGTTCGCCACGGTCGCACGTTCGAACTGAGCGCGCCACGTGCTCGCGCGGCTGCCGTGGATGATCGCGAGCGGAATCCGCATGATGACCGTGTAGCCGCCCTCGCGCGGGAGCCCAACCGCCGTCCACTCCGGCGCGTAGGCGGCGTTCTCGGTGGAGGTCTGGTAGCGTGCGCCCAGCGGGTTGGCCTCGAACACGTAGTGGAAGCCGCTCTGGCCGCCGGGCCACAAGTCGACCCGCACCACGTCGTCGGAGTCGACGCCCGAGCCATTCGTGCGCTGGGTCGCCGTGAACGTGCTCCGCTGGGTGACGCCGAAGGCGACATAGAGCGCGTCGCCGTAGCGGCCGATCAGCACAGTGGTACCTTCGCCGGCCTCGCGTCGATAGGTGAAGTCGCGCTCGAGGCTGGCCCGCGACGCGCCGCTCCACGAGCCGCCTAGAACTGGGTCGAACGGCGGAGCCTCGGTGAGGGTAGGCACGGCGAGAGCCGTGCCGCCCGGCGCCGCCTGCCCGGCAGCCGGCAGCAGCAGAGCGGAGGCGAGCGCGGCGACAACACCCGCGGTGCGCGCGATCAGGCGGAGCATCGGGCGATTATAGCAGAGCGAGTCAGGAGATCGAAAGCAGCCCCAGCCGGAGAGCCCGCCGGTCTGCCCAGGCGAAGACGATGCCGGCGATGGCCGCCGTGACGAGCGTGCCCAGCGCGAGCGTCAGCAACTCGTGGGTCGCGATCACCGAGGCGTTCAGCAAACGGATCGCTAGCGTAAAGGGAAAGAGCCCTAGCGGAGTTGCGAACGCACTCCGGCTGGACGCGATCAAGGCGAGGCCGAGCATGGCCAGCTGTAAGTAGCTGGTGATGTTGATCGTCCGCCTGATGACCAGTGCCAGACCGGAGAGCGCGACCCCTAGCGCCAGCAGGAACGCGATCAGCAATCCGAGCGTGACCAGCGACCCGAGCGAAACGTGAATCGGCACCCGCACGACCACGCTCAGCACGGCTAGGACGACGCCCCATCGCAGCAGCCCGATCGCGCCGCTGCTGATGATCTCGCCCAAAACGATCGTCACGTGGCGGATCGGGCCGGAAAACATCTTTTCGAGCGTCCCGGAGGCGGCTGCTCCGGTAACGGACTCGGCACCGGACATGCCGACCATCGCGAAGAGCATCCAGGCAAAGAAGCCCACTGCCGAACGATGGAGTTCAGCCGCATTGCCGCCGCGGGCGGCGCCCGCCAAGACGATCGCCATCATGAGGCCGATATAGAGTAGCTCAAAAAGCAGCGTGGACGGCGTTCGCCGGTACATGCCGAAACGGCACTTGGTCGAGACCGCGATCAGATTGAGCATCGCTGAGAATCCTTTGGTAGATGACGTCGAATGACGGCTCGCCGGTCGAGACCGAAACCGGAACGACGCCGGCACGCAGCAGGCGCATGAGCGCCTGATCGAGATCAGCGGGGGCCGCACCGTCCCGCGAGAGGACGATTTCACCTGCGGCGCCGCGCGAACTGTTCCAGCCGGCAAGCGCCGGAATCGCCGCATCGTGCACGACGATGACGTAGCGCCGTCCTCTCATGACCGCGCGGAACGCACGATCGTCGAGATCTGCCAGCACCGTGCCGGCGGCGAGCACGACTACGTTGGTGAACACGGAGCGGGCGAAGTCGATCTCGTGGGTTGCGACGATGACCGCCCGTCCGTCCTCGCGCAGCATGCGCAACGCCTCGACGAGAACGGAGAGGCTGTCGCTGTCCAGGCCGACCGTCGGTTCGTCGAGCAGGACCACACGTGCCGGAATCAAGAGCGGCCCGATCAGGCACAGTTTCTGGCGCATGCCTTTGGAATAGAGCTGGGTTTCCTTGTCGAGCCAGCCGTCGAGCCCGAACTGCGCCGCGATCCGATCGATCGCCTTGCGCTGGGGGCGTATGCCGTTGCGCGCCAAGTACAGCTCGACGTTCTCGCGGCCGGTGTACCGCTGGTGAAGCGACTTGTCGCCTTCCTGAGCGAATGCGATGTCTCGCAAGGCCCGCCGGTCGGTGGCGACGTCCCGCCCTTTGAGCCGGTATTCGCCGGCGGTCGGCAGCAGCGTCCGGCCCAGGATACGCAACAACGTCGTCTTGCCGGCCCCGTTCGGACCGAGCAAGACGGTGACGGAGGACCCGGCGATTGACAAGCTGACGTCGACAAGTGCGCGGTGCGCGGCGCGGCCGCCGAAGACGACATCGATATGGCGTAGCTCGATCACATCCGGCTCCCTAGAACGATGGAGGTTGGGGAAGGCGTCCGGTCGCGGCTTGCGAACGGGCGCCTTCCCAATCAGTGGCGGGGCGTGCCTACTGCCCGCTGCAGTTGCAGTTTCCGTTGCTTCCGGAGTCCGAGTTCGGGTTGTTGACGCTGACGGGGGGCTTGATCACGAACATGGTGTCTCTCCTAAGTAGGGATGGTAGGGGTTGGGATGGCCCGCGTTATCGAGGGCCGGGTTGGGTCACGTCTTTGGGCTCAGGCCTGCGCAACGGCCGTCGAAATCGCGTCGTACACGCGCATCGTATCGCCGATGTGCAGCTTGTCCGGGGGGCACGGCGCCTTGCCGGACTGGATCCGGATCAGCGGGCAGCTCGCGCCCATGCAGCTCGGAACGTAGAAGCATTTCTGACATCCGGTATCGCTGCGATAGTCGTTGGCCGTCCACAGCGCGAACAGGTCATCATCGATCTCGAGCGTGCCGTCAGGAAGGACCTTGCCGACGAGGTTGCGCGGGTCGTCGAAGGCGACCGTGCACTTGTAGAGGCTGCCGTCCGAGCCGATCACCAGCGAGTTGACCTTGGATGCATAACAGTAGCGCGCACCAGGGCCGAACGCGTTGAAGCCGACGCAATCGCGTGTGTTCTTGGATAGCGCCAAGACCTTGAGGTCCGCGACGGCACGGTGGTCGTTCAGCGGCACGATCTCATCGGAAACGGTGTCGTTGTGGTTCCAGATCGAATGGAAGTCGAGCGCGAAGCGAGGGTCGCCGCCGAACTGGTCGGTGAACATCTGGACCAGGTTTTGTGCACCGCCATAGTTTTTCTCGTCGACGTTCACGCGAACCGTAACGGTGAAGGGCGATGCGAGCGATTGCAGGTGAACCATGTTGCGCCAGATGATGTCGAAGGTCGCGCCTCCACCGTTGAGGTGGCGGGTTCGGTCGTGCGTTTCCCGGTCTCCGTCGACGGTGATCTGAAAGTGGCGCGTGTTCATCGCGATCAGAAAGTCGGCTTTGGCGGGATCCAGCAAGTACGCGTTGGTGGTGATGCTGCATGTGAGCTTGGTTCCATACCGCTCGCACAGCTCGAGCGCGTGCTCGCTGAGCTCCCGCATCACGTCGAACGCGAACAGCGGCTCGCCGCCGAACCAAGCCAGCTCGAGTGACTCGAGCTTGGGCACGCGCGCCGCGAGCAGGGCCTTGACGCCATCTCGAACCGGCTGCTTCATGCCCTTCTTGATGAAGCTCTCGTAACAGTAGATGCAGCGGAAGTTGCAGTCCTCGGTCGGCATGATGATCAGACCGAGGCTCTGCTGATCGTTCATCGACGCATGCAGATTGTGCACGCGGAAAAGCTCGTTCGCATCCTCGTCGACGAGAAACCCGGCCTCGATCATGTCGAGCACGACGGGCGCGCTGTGCTCGTCCAAGACGGTGCCTTTGAGCGCCGAGCGGGCGGCTGCCGTTTCTTCCACGCCGAGGGTCGCGACGGCCCCGGAGAGGCTGTTTCCCACCACCGTTCGGCCGTTGAACGTGCGCATCGCATTGAATCGCGAAGCTTTGTAGCGCCGCCCCGGCGTCGCGCGAGGCAAAGGATTGGAACTGCTGATCATCGCGCTCGTCCTTACGGGTGAGTGACCGGCTGGTCGGCCGGTGCGGGACTGGGAGCCGGCGTGGCGCTGAGGGCCGTGTTTGCCGTAGCTCGCGGGGGGGCGGCGACCGTGGAGGCCGGCGATGCCGAGACCGGCAGCAGCGAGAGCAAAGCGCTGAAGATCAGGACGAACACTCGGACCTCCTCGAACGCGGTTGTTGGTCCAAGCGTAAACGATGCGGTCAGTGAAGCGGATACCGAAGAATTCAGTATGCCGGTAACTAGGCGGCTAGAAGAGCCCGCTTTCCACCGCTAAGGCGATGGCATGTTTGCGCGTTCGGCAGCCGAGCTTGCGCAGGATCGCAGCTACGTGCACGTTGATCGTATGGGTGCTTCGGCCCAGCTGCCCGGCGACGTCCTCACTGGTCCCGCCGTGGGCGATCAAGCGTAGGACCTGTAATTCCGACTTGGTGAGCCGCTGCAGCGGCGAGGCGGAGCCCGAACCGTTGAGCGGACAGCGCTCGACCACGGCCGCCAGCCCGCCCAGGCCTGCTTCGCCCAACATGGTGGCGCCGCGTAGTAGTTCGTCTCGGTCGCCTAGCTCGGCTGCGAGGCAGGTGGCGCGTGCTGCTTCAGCGAGCACCCGGCCCTCGCGGCCGGTGCGCGCGACCGGCGGTGCGAAGCGCTCCAGGAAACGGCGCCCCGCGTCGACGCGACCGAGGGCTGCTAGCGCGATCGCGCCGATCGCGCTACCGCGTGCCAGGCGCCGCACGAACTCCCCGCGGTCGCTCTTATCTCCCTCCACCGAATCTGCCGCGTGTACCAGCGCTTCATCGGCCTCTGCGCGCCGGCCCGAGAACGCGGCGAACAGCGCGATCTCCGCCCAGCGGCGGAAGCGGCGACCGGGCGACGGCTGTTCTTCAGCGGTCCCCGACAGCAGCCGGTACGCCTCGTCGAGGTCTCCTCGCCACGCCGCACGCAGTGCACGTCCGTAGGGCAGCGCGGCGGTGCTGGCCTCGACCGCTAGGCGCTGCCGTTCGACCAGCGCTTCGATCGCGTCGAGATCTTCCTCCGCGCCCTTGTCGGCCAGTACGTCGTAGCGCCCGAACGCGGCCTCGACCACGAGGAACGTGTCGCCCGCCTTGGCTGCGTAGTCGGCCATCTGCTCGAGATCGCGCAAGCCCTCGTCGTAGCGGCCCTCGACCTGGATCGTCACCGCGGAGCGGATGCTGAGCGCCCGCGCTGCTAGCGCGTAGAGCCGGTGACGGGACGCGAGATCGACCGCGATGGATGAGAGCGCCCGGCAACGCCGCACGTCGCCTCCGGCCAGCGCGACGAAGCTCGCCTGGTGATGCACGAGCGCGCGGAGTTCGTGGTCGCCGGTCGTGGTCTCGACCCGCGCGAGCACCTCGCGCATCTCCGCGCCTGCCAGGTTGGCTTCGCCTTGCAGAGCACGCGCGACGGCGATCGCGGCGCGCACGCGCAATACCATCGATTCGTCGGGAATTCCCGCCGCCAGCAGCCTCTCCAGTATGCCGACCGTTCGTGCCAGCGGCTCACGCGCTTCGGGTGCATTCCATTTCGTCAAGAGCAGCGCGTGCCGGTAGGTCACCGCTAGACACTGTGCTTCGTCGTCGCAGATTTCGACGCTGCGCCGAAACAAGTGGTCCGCGTACGGGAAACGACCGGCCGCGGCTTCGAGCACCGCCCGCAGCGCGAAAACGATCGCGCCGTGCGGCGGCTCGTCGGCTTCGAGCACGTCCAAGGCGTGGGCGACAGCTTCAGCGGAGTCCGATTCCACCAGGCCAAAGCCATGCCGCTCGAGCACCACGAGCAGCGCGTCGCGTGCTCCGGCATGAACGAGGGCCTCGATCGCCGCGGCCGGCGCGCCGGAGGCGAGCTGCAAGCGCGCGCCTTCGAGCAGCAGCGCGTGCAGGCGGTCGCGGTCGGCGGGGTCGCGCCGAAGTTCGAGGAAGTCGCGCAACGGGGCATGGAACCGAAAGACGCCGGGTGCCTCGGCGTGCACCAGCGGAACGGTGCCGAGCAAGTGCACGAGCGCATCGCGTCGCTCCGCGAAGAGCGGACCGAGCACGCGCAGGTCGACGACTTCGAACGCGCTGCTATCGAACAGCAATTGCCGATCTTCCGCCGACAACCGGCCCAGCACCCGTTCGGCCAGGAACGCATCCAGCAATGCGCGAGCCCGCTCAGGCGCGCCACTCTGTCCGGCATCGGCGAAGGCGTGCGCGCCTAGCACGAACGCCGTCGGCCAGCCCGCGGTGAGTTCGTGCAGTACCGCGACATCGTCCGCCGACTCGACGCCGAGTGCGCGCGCGACCTCAGTTGCTTCTTGCAGGGTAAAGCGCAGGTCGTCGTCGCGGATCACCGCGTCGAGCCGCCGGTAGGCGATCCAGGTCGCCGTGGGTACGGCGTCGGCGTCGCGGGTGGCTAGAATCCACGGACGTTCGCGGGCACAGGTCGATCAGCTCGAGTAGAGAACGTCTCGAATTCCGGGATGTCGGTTGCGTTATGGCAGTCCTCGAGCAGCACCAAACCATCGAAGCCGGCCAGCAGGTCGGCGACCCAGCGGGCGAGCCGCCGGGGTCGAGCTCGCGCCGGCCGGAGCCTTCGGCGACCGGCCGAATCGCGGGCAGCCGGCGGCCCGCCTCGCGCAGCGCCGCAGCGATGGCGCGCACCGCCGCGCCCAGATCACCCGGCCGGGGCGGAACCTCGACGATGAGCACCGGGCGCGAGCTGCCGGCAAGGTATTGCTGCAGCAGCACGCTCTTGCCGTAGCCACCGGGTGCGGCCAAGACCGTGACGGGAAACGCCGTCGCTTCGTCGATCCGGTGCACCAAGCGCGGTCGAACGATCAAGCCCGGCGCCGCGTTCGGCCGTGGCGAGGTGCCGGCTGTGCGCTCGGGCGGGGTGTGGTTCTCCGGCAAGCTCGTCACGTCGTTATCCCACCCGCTGCAAAACGATGTCCGGTGCTTTGGGAGTGCATGCGACATCGCCTGGCAGGGGAGCCTGCCCCTTCTGATGGCCGCGAGGGTAAACAGCAGGGCCGGCAGGCCCGCGCTCAGCCC
>CAWASO010000005.1:0-393356 GCA_963784655.1 Vulcanimicrobiota bacterium | reverse complement strand
CGGAGAACGCCGCATCAACTGCCGGCGCGATCGCCTCGCGCCTGGTCTCGCCGGCCGCGACGGCGCGGTAGACGACGACGTCGCCCACGCGGCGCTCGCGCAAGGCGCCGCAAAGACCGAGCACCACCGCGACCTCACCGGGCTGGAATGGCTGCGGTGCGCCGGCCGCCGCCCGTCCCGCCGGACGGCGACGACGCGATCGGCGTCCGCCGCGACGACCGGCCGCCGCCTCCGCTTCGCGCGGGACGAAGATCGTCATCGGCTCTTGCTCAGCGTACCGTCGGCCGTGACGGTGAACGCCTCGCCGCGCCACCCCACGCCGCGCGAGCGGTAGGCGGCAGCCCAGACGGCCAATCCCAGCGCGTCGCGCAACGGCACCAGCCACGGTGAGCCTACCGGCCGCGCCCCGAATGCGCCGCCGGCCGCGCAGCATCGGCGAACCGCAGCGCGAGCGCGGTCGCAACCGCGGCTCGCGGGCGGCGGCGGCCGCCGCGCGCGGCTGCAGATACAGCAGCGCTAGCGGAACGGGATAGGTGAGACACAGGCCGGCATACCCGCCGGGACGCAGCGTGCGGTACCCGGGCCCAGCGGACTTCATGCTGCCAGAGCGCACCCAGGCTCGGCTCGGCCACGACGTTGGCCACGACGTAGCGCGACAGGTGGACCCGCAGGCCGTGCCGCGCGACCAGCTCGCCGAGCCGCGCGTCGTCGGCGAGCTGCGTGCCGAGCGCGGCCAGCCCGCCGACCGCCTCGAAGACCTCGCGCCGAACGGCCATCGTCGCGCCGAAGGTGTAGCGGAGCGGTCCCAGCGCCTGCGCCACCAGCCCGGACGGCGCGAAATGCTCGTGGTTCGCCATCGACCCCAGCGCCGAGGCTACGTTTCCGTCGGCCGGTTCGCCGCGGTACAGGCAGGTCACCGCGCCCACGCGCGGATCGGCGAACGGCGCCGCGACCGCTCGCAGCCAGCCGCGGTCCACCCGCATGTCGCTGTCCGCGATGGCGATGATCTCACCCCGCGCGTGCGGCACCATGCCGGCCAGCGTGTTCGCCTTCGGGTTCACGTGATGCGGCGTGTCGCCGGCGGCCGAGACGACGCGCACGGAGCCGAATTCGCCGCAACACGACGCGCTACCGCGAGAGCGGCATCGCCGGCGTCGCGCGCGCCGAGGATCACGTCGTACGCGGGATAGTCCTGTTCGCAGAACGAGCGCAGCTTCTCGGCCAGTTGCGGTTCCGCGCCGTGCAGAGGCTTGAGCACCGTCACCCACGGCGTCTCGTCAGCGCGCTCGACCGGCCGGCGCCGAACGCGACCACCCGGCTCAGCGCGAATGCGGTGTAGCAAAGGCTGGCAGCCGCAACAATGCCGGTTGCCGCCTCGGCCATTCTGTGGGCGTTAACGCGCACGTTTCACCAAATCGGCGAACGCGACCGTCGTCGTGCCGGGCTCGCGCAGTGCGCTCGCGACCTGCGGGCTGATCAGTGCGGCGAACTCGTCTTCCAGCGCGTAGTTTTGCAGCTCGGGTGCGATGCCGTCCCAGCGGCGGGTTGCGGCGTGGAAGAAGATCTCCGTTACGCCGGGCTGCACTTCGCGCAGCAGCGCCAGCACGCGGCCGGGCGTCATGCGGCCGACGTCGCTGAGGCCCAGTACGCGGTCGTTGTGCGGAATGCGCGCCGCGCGCAGGCGGGCTTTGAGCAGCGCCAGCCATGGTGCGAGCAGCACCGCGTTGGCGAGGCGCAGGCCGCGCGCGTCGTGGGTCGCGCGCCAGGACGGGCCGAACGGCTCCCACGGAATGCGCATCGGCGGGCGGCCGTACTCGCGCGCGATCTTCAGCATGATGCCGAGCACCGTGGGGTGGAGGTGCATGTGGCACTGCGCGTTGACGTGGTCGAGCGGCAAGCCGGTCGCCGCGAACGCCGCGAACTGGGCCCGAATCTCCGCCTCGAGCTGGCGCCGGATGCCGGGCGTGAAGAACCAGCGCACGCCGGCGCGGGCGAGGTCGGTCCCGAACGTGCCGTCCGGCTCGACCAGGTCGGGAATGCGCTCGGGCGATAGCACCGGCCGCCCCGCGACCAGCACGACGTGCAGCCCGACCCGCAGCGAGGGTAATGCCTTCGCGCGCGCGACCGCGTCCGCGGCGCACGGCTCCGCGACCATCAGGCTCGCCGCCGTCAGCACGCCCTCGCGGTGCGCCCGCTCGACCGCTTCGTTGACCGGGATGGCGAGCCCGAAATCGTCCGCGGTGACGATCACGCGCCGCTCCGCCCGCCCGCCCGCGGTCACCACGGTATGCCGGCCGCATCGAGCTTGCGCGCCGCGGCGATCGTCTCGGCGAGGAACGTCGCCTGGAAATCGATCATGTCCCCGACCTCCGCGAACCGCTCGTCGGTCCGCACGGTGCCGAACCCGAACCGCTCGCCGTCGTACGAGAGCACCCCGCGCGCGGCGAGCGCGGCGAGCGCTTCCCCGAGCACGCGCTCGCGCGCCGCGTCGAACTCGGGGTCGACGAACAGCCGTCGCGGCAGCCGCGCTCGGGCGCGCAGGACGCCTGCGATCGGGGCGTCCCGCGCGAACCGCTCGCCGCCGTGCTCGGCGCGCCGCGCGCGCAGCCACGCCGCGAGCAGCGCGCTGGTCGTCACCGGGCGGGCCGCGGCCAGCGACGCCGCCAGGTCGCCGCGGTCCGCGGGCGGCACGACCCGGTACAGCAGCGACAAGCGCCGCCCGCGGAACGGGTCGAACGCGATCGCCAGCAGGTAGACGTCCGCGAGCGGAACGAGCCGGGAGACGATGCCCTTGAGCGGGCGCATCCGGCCGTCGGTGCTGTAGAACCCCTCCGGGGTGACGAAGAACGTCGCGCCCGAGGCAACCACCGCGGAGATGCGCGCGATGTCGGCTTCCACCCCGGCGCGCAGCGCGGCCAGCGCTTCGCCGCGGTACGGTTCGCGCAGCAGCGCGATCCGCGTGGCCTCGCGGCCTGCGGCGAAGAACTCCCGCCGCTGCAGCTCGGAGAGCAGCCGCGCACCGGGCACGCGCGCGATCGCCTCCGGGCGAAACACGTCGGCCAGCATCAGGTCGCCGTGAGCGCGGCGGACGTCGTAGGCCAGGCTCGCGAGCGGCCGGGCCGACAGCTCGTTCTCCAGCGGCAGCATCCCGAGCGCCATGAAGAGCGGGCCAGCGTTCAGCCTGCGCACGAGCGGCGCGAGCCCGGGCCGGCGGACCGCGAAGAAACCCGGCTCGTAGAGCCGCCGGGACGAGGCGGTGAAGACCGGCCGCCGCCACGGCCCCTGCGCGTAGGCGCGCCCGACCACGATCTCGGACTCGTCCTCGTGCTGGTGGTTGGCAACCAGCAGCGCCGGGCCGCGCCGGAACGGCAGCCGGCCCCACTGGCGCACCCGCACGCGCGTCGTCAGCCACGGCTGGCGAACCACGACTGCCAGCGCTTCGAGCGGCGTGAAGCCCATCATGGCCGCACCGGCCGCTTGCGCACCCGCAGCACGGTGAGCGAGCCGAGCGCGAAGCTGGCGCCGGCGAGCGCGAACATGATCCGATAGCCCGCGCCGGGCGTCGCGGCGTGCGCGATGAGGTAGCCGCCCAGCGCGGGCGCGGCGATCGCGGGCAGGCTCGACAGCGTGGCCCAGATGCCCAGGTCGCGCGCGACGTCGCCGAGCTCGGGCACGGCGTCGAGCGCGAGCGCCCAGCCGACCGAGAACACGCCCCCGAAGCCCAGCCCGAACAGTACCGCGTAAAGCAGGATCGCGCTCGGGTTCGGCGCCAGCGCGAAGCCCAGCGCCGCCAGCGTCATCGGCACGCCGGACAGCGCGACCACGATCCGCCGGTCGACCGTGTCGGACAGCGTTCCGGTCCAGATGCTCGAGCCGATCGCGCCGACCAGCGCGGCGCCGGCGACCAAGCCGGTGCGCAGCGAGGCGTCGCGCACGCCCAGCACGTCGTGGAAGAAATACAGCACGTAGGTGTTGAGCAGCGCCATGCCGAGCACGATCCAGCCGCGCGCGATCAAGGTCACGATCAGGTCGTGGTGATCGCGCACGACCGCGTGCGCCGGCCCGCCCCCGGAACGCGCGCCGTTCATCTCGCCGGCGCGCTCGCGCGGAACCGCGACCAGCGACGTGGTCGCGAGCAGCACGGCCGCGGCGATGGCGAACAGCGCGCGCTCGGGCGGCAGCAGCGCGGCGGCGATCAGGCCGGCGATCGTGCCGAGCAGCGTCATCGCGCCGCGCACGCCCGAGGCCAGTCCCCAGGCTCGGCGCGGCACGATCTCGGGCAGCAGCGCCTGGTAGATCGTCGAGCCGGCGGTCAGCGCGATCGTCGCGACGACCAGGCCGAACCCTAGCGCCGCCGTGCTCGCGGCGAAGCCCATCGCGACCAGCGCCAGCGCGTCCGCGCCGAGCGCGAGCGCGGTCTCCTTGCGGCGGTCGCCGCCGGCCCGGCGCGCGCGGTCCGAGAGCGCGCCTGCCAGCGGCGGCACCAGCGCGACCGCCAGCGCGGCCAGCGTGGCGAGCAGCGCCAGCACCGCGGTGTGGTTTCCGGGCGCGAGGCGCAGCACGAGCGCCGGGACGACGATCGCGAGCAGCGCCGCGTCCTGGAACTGGATGCCCAGCCACAGCGCGTTGACCGCGGCGTGGTCGCGCGGGCGGAACGAGCCGCCTTCAGCGACCGCCATCGGCGGCTGAGGGATCGGAGACGATCTTGTAGTCGCTGAACGTCGCGTGCGCGACGACGTGGTACGCCGGCAGCTTGATGTCGGCGTCCTCGACCGCCGGCAGCGGCACGCCCTCGACCGTGCCGGGCGTGACCCGCACGTCGATGTTGCCGCCGTTGACGTAGAGCCACCGGATGCGCCGCAAGCCGTCGGGGTCGAGCTCGGCGTGCACGCCCTTGACGTTGCCGGCGGTCTTGTCTTTCATCTCGAGCACCGTGCGATCGCCCTGGTGCGCGATGCTCGTCACGTCGTAGTGCTCGGGCCAGGTCGTCGGCTGGAGCGGGTCGGCCTTGATGTTCTCGAAGCCCTTGCCGAACCACGGCACGTGCTCGAAGTGCACCGAGTACAGGTTCGGTTTCTGGAACGTCATCGTGCCGTTGAGGTGAAACGTGAGGTACGGAAACGAGCGCAGCGCCAAGTCGACGTGCAGCTTGGAGGTGTACGATCTGACCGACGCGGTGCGCGCTCCGCTGGCCGCGAACGTGCGGCTCGCCTCCTCGACGGGCGCCTCCGCGAGGAGCGCGGTCGTCGCGATCAGCGCGACGGCGCAACGCATGACGGAACGCATATCTCCACCTGGTTCCCGCCGCGGTTCCGTTTCGCCCGCTCGCTCGCTGGGAACGTGAGCCGCGCGATGTACGCGGAATATCAGATGCCCGAGTCGGTCCCGGACGTTCCGTCCTTGCCGGATGCGCCGTCGGAGATCCCGATGCCGGCCGATCCGACCGGCCCGGTCGAACCTGAACCGCAGGCCATCGCAGCTTGACCCTCAGGAGGGGAACGATGCGGATTTTCTCACGGCTCGCAATCTTACTCGTCGCGCTGTTCCTCGCAGTCTCACCGTCGTTCGCGCTGGCCCAAACCACGGGCGGCGGCGGCGGTGCCGGCGGCGGGACCACCACCACCGGCGGCTCGACGGCCGGCGGCGGAACGGCGGGCGGGACGGCCGGCGGCACGACCAACAGCACGACCACGACCACGACCGACAACAGCGCCAACCAGGCGGCTAGCGGCATGAATTGGACCTGGATCATCGTCGGCGCGGTGGTGCTGGTGGTGATCGTCGGCTTGGTCGCGATGTCCAACAACCGCTCCAGCTCGACCACGACGATCCGGCGCGACTAACGGAGTCCTCCCGAGGCGGGGCGTAGAGTCGTGAGCGTGAATCGCGACCGGCTCTCTCCCTACCGCCTCGAACCGAAGCTCACTCCCGCGATCTGGGGCGGCGACGCGCTCGTCACCCGGTACGGCAAGAGCGGCGATCCCAGCCAGCCGCTCGGCGAGTCGTGGGAGTGCTGGGACGAGAACCCGGTCGCCGGCGGCCCGCTGGCCGGCCGCACGCTCGCCGAGCTGCGCGGGGAACTGGGCCCGGCGCTGACCGGCCCGCTCGATCCGGGCCGGATGTTCCCGGTCCTGACCAAGCTCATCGACGCGCGCCAGGCGCTGTCGGTGCAGGTCCATCCGGACGACGCCTACGCGCAGCGCGTCGAAGGCCAGCCCAACGGCAAGACCGAGTGCTGGTACATCCTGGCCTGCGAGACCGGCGCGGAGCTGGTGCTGGGCTGGGCGCGCGACACGTCGCGCGACGAGTACGAGCGCCGGGTGGCCGACGGCACCCTGGCGGAGATCTTGCGCCGCGTCCCGGTGCGGCCCGGCGAAGCGTACTACCTGCCCGCGGGAACGCTGCACGCGATCGGGGCCGGCATCCAGCTCTTCGAGACGCAGCAGGCCAGCGACCTGACCTACCGGATCTTCGACTGGAACCGGGTCGGATCGGACGGCAAGCCGCGCCAGCTCCACGTCGCCAAGGCCGCCGACGTGCTCGACTACCGCGCCACCAATCCGGGCGCGGTGAAGCAGCTCGCGTACGAAGCCGACGGGCTGGAGCGAACGCTGCTGGTCGCCGACCCACGCTTCCTGGTCGAGCGCGTCGCGGTGCGCTCCATCGACGCGCGCATCAGCAGCGACGGGCGACCGCTGACGATCACCGCGAACGACGCGTACCTGCGCGTCGACGCGGGCGAGGGCAGCGCCGAGCTCGCCCCCTGGCAGACCGCCGTCACCCCGGCGACCGCCGACATCGTCTGCCTGATCCCCGGCGGCGCGCCGACGACCGCGCTGGTCGTCCACCCGCAGCCCGATCTCGCCTGCGAGCGGGCACGCGCCCTCGCGGCCGGTGTTGCGCTGAGCGAAGTCGAGGCGTTCTTCGCCCAGTTCGGCTAGGAAGACCTCATACGAGCGGGACAGACGCAGCTTGGTCGGTTATACTGGTGAGGTGCCGTTCCTCCACGACGTGATCCGGACGCTTCGCGAGCAAGAGCCGTCATTGCGTGCGCAAGGCGTCGTTCGAGCCGCCGTCTTCGGTTCGGTGGCGCGGGGCGAGGCGACGAACGAGAGTGACATCGACATCCTGGTCGACCTGGACGCCAACCGCCGCGTGAGCGTGTTCGGGTTGATCGCGATCAAGCACCACCTCGACGGCGTCTTCGGTCGACCGGTCGATGTCGTCAGCCGGCGCGGCCTCAAAGCTTCGGTTCGGCCCTGGGTCGAGCGCGAACTCGTCGATGCCTTCTAAGCGCGGCGACAGCACGTTCTTGGCCGACATGCTGACAGCCGTGGAAGAGATCCGTCAGTTCACCGAGAGCTTGAACGAAGCTGACTTCTGCGCTGACCTCGTGAAACGCCGGGCCGTCGAGCGATCCCTCGAGATGCTCGCGGAGGCGCAAAAAAATCTATCGGATCAACTCAAGGCGCGGCATCCCGAAATACCATGGCGCCAGTTACAGGACTTGGGAAATTTTTACCGTCACGCGTATTTTCGGATAGAGCCGGAACTCGTCTGGGAGGCCGCCACGGGTTCCGATCTCGCGCTCATCGAGAAGATGCTTCACGACGAATTGCCGTTCGCATGCACGGATCGTGACGATGCGGAACGCCCTCTCGATGCTTAGGAGACACCGGCCCAGCTCGGCTACGTCGCCGGTGACGTAGCGACGCGGTTTTCCGGCGCGAGGATGCGGTCGATCAGGCCGTACGCTTGGGCCTCGGCGGCGCTCATGTAGTAGTCGCGCTCGAGGTCGCGCAGGATGTCCTCGACCGGCTTGCCGGTGCGGTCGTGATAGATCTGCGCCAGCAGGCGGCGGGTGCCGATCAGCTCGCGGGCGTGGATCTCGATGTCGGTCGCCTGGCCGCCGATCTGGCCGATCGACGGCTGGTGGATGAGGATCTTGCTGTACGGCAGCGCCATGCGTTTGCCGCGCGCGCCGCCGGCCAGCAGCAGCGAAGCGGCCGAGGCGGCGAAGCCGGCGCAGATCGTCGCGACGTCGGGCCGGATGAGCTGCATCGTGTCGTACATCGCCAGGCCCGCGGTCACGCTGCCGCCGGGGCTGTTGACGTACAGGTCGATGTCGCGCTCGGGGTCTTGCTTCTCCAGGAACAGCAGCTGCGCGACGACCAGGTTCGCCATGTCGTCGTCGATGACGCCGGTCGCGAACACGATGCGCTCTTGCAGCAGGCGGGAGTAGATGTCGTACGAGCGTTCTCCGCGGGCGGTCTGCTCGACGACGATGGGCACCAGACTCATGGGCGGCAGTATAGCGCGGCCGCCCGCCGCGGCGCCGCCTGGGCACCCAAAAGCGGCCACGCGCCGCAGGGCGCCGGCTGCGGGCGGTGCGAAACCGTCGGCATGAACACGCTGACCGAGACGCAGCGGGAGCGGGTGCTCGCGCTGCTGCGCGCGGGCAAGACGCTGCGCCGTATCGAGCACGAGACCGGCCACCGGCGCGAGACGATCGCCGCCTACGGCCGCCGGGCCGGCGTGCTCGACGGCAGCGTGATCGCGCTCGACGACGTGCGCGAGCCGCAGTCCGTCTGCGAGCCGCACCGCGAGCTGATCGCCGAGCGCTTGGCCGCCGGCGAATCGCTGCGCGCGGTTCACGCCGAGCTCGTGCGCCGGTTCGCGTTCGGCGGCAGCTACGGCGCGGTCAAGCGCTACGTCCGCACCCAGGTTCAGCGCGGCGCGCTGCCGGTCCAGATGCTCGCTGCCTGAGCGAGGCGAGCAGGTCGATTCTGGGACTCCGGCACGCTCATCCTGGGGGTGGTCTGAGAACTATTCTCATCTTGGGTAAAGCACTTCCACCGGCATCCGGACGTAGCAAGTACAACCATGCACGTACTGGAACGGCCGTCGACGAACGGCCACGTCTCATCGGTCACCCTCACCCCACCGCGCCGTCGCTCCCGGTGGTGGATCATCGCGCTTGCCGCGCTCGTCGTCGTCGCGATCGTCGCGTCGCTGATCGTGGTGCGCGCTCGGGCCGGGGCCGTGACGTACACCAGCGTGCCGGTCAGCCAAGGCTCGCTCGCGCAGACCGTGACGGCGAGCGGCACGCTCAACCCGCAGAACACGATCAGCATCGGCACCCAGGTTTCCGGCACCATCGCCGAGATCGACACCGACTACAACGCGCACGTGCGCAAGGGCCAGGTGCTGGCCAAGCTCGACCCGACCACGATCCAAGCGCAGCTCGACCAAGCTCAGGCCACGCTCGCGCAGAGCGAGGCTCAGGCGCAGGCCACCGGCGCGACCGCCGGCGGCGCGCCCTCGGCCATCGCCGCATCGCAAGCGCAGGCCACGGCCGCGGCGGCGACCGCGCGCGCGGCGCAGCAGACGGCGGCCGCGACGCGGCTGGGCGTGGCGAGCGCGCAAGCGAACGTCACCAAAGCGCAGAGCGCGCTCGCGCTCGCGCAGCAGACCGTCACGCGTGACCGCGCGCTGATCGGCCAAGGCTACATCGCGCAGAACCAAGTCGATGCCGACCAGTCCAACCTGGTCGCGGCGCAGACCGCGGTGAGCAGCGCGCAAGCCGCGGTGCAGCAGGCGCAAGCGCAGGCCGACGCCTCGGTCGCGCAGGCCGCCTCGGCCAGCGCCCAGCAGCAGGCTTCGGGCGACCAGACCGGCGTCGCGAGCGCGACCGCGGGCAACCAGGCCGCGCTGCACGACGCGAGCGTCGCCGCGATCGGCATCCAGCAGGCCAACGTCGCGGTCGCCAAGGCGAACCTCGCGCACACGATCATCACCTCGCCGGTCGACGGCACGGTGATCGCGCGCAGCGTCTCGATCGGCCAGACCGTCGCGGCCAGCCTGCAGACGCCGACCCTGTTCACCATCGCCCAGGACCTGGGCAAGATGGAGCTCGACCTGTCGGTCGGCGAACCCGACATCGGCCGCGTGCGCGCCGGCGACGGCGTCGACTTCACCGTGCTCGCATACCCGAACCGCGTGTTCCACGCCACCGTGCAGCAGGTGCGCCAGAACCCGACCACCGTCTCGAACGTCGTCACCTACACCAGCGTGGTGATCGTCGAGAACAAGGACGGCGCGCTGCGCCCCGGCATGACGGCCAACGCGACGATCCGCGTCGCGCACGTCGACAACGCGACCATCGTTCCGCTCGCGGCCTTCAGCTACCAGCCTCCGGCCGGCACGGGCGGCGCCCGGCGCAACCGCCGCGGCGGCAGCACCGGCGCGAGCACGACCGGCGCAACCGGCGGCAGCGGCGCAACCCGCTCTAACGGTACGACGGCTGCAACCGCGGCCAAGCCGGCCGCAAACGGCGGCGGCGCTAGCGCAGCCTCCCCGTGGGGCGCGGCGGGCGCGTCGAGCGGCGGCGCCGTGACCAGCGGCGGGCGCGGGCGGATCTTCGTCCTGCGCGGCGGCAAGCCGGTGCCGGTTCCGGTCACGGTCGGCCTGGTCGGCGAGACGCAAGCCTCGGTCACGCCGCTGCGCGGCACGCTCTCGGCGGACGATGCCGTCATCATCGGCGACTCGAGCAGCAGCACCGGCTCGCGCTCGGCGAGCGGCGGCAACCCGCTGGCCGGCGGCCAGCAGCGCGGCGGCCCGGGCGGCGCAGGCGGGCGCGGCGGCGCGCTGGGTGGCGCGCGATGACCCCGGTCGTCGCGGTCCGCGACCTGCGCAAGGTCTACCCGCTGGAGGGCGGCGACGACGTCGTCGCCCTGCGCGGGGTCGACCTCACCATCGAGCCGGGCGAGTTCCTGGCCGTGATGGGCCCGTCGGGTTCCGGCAAATCCACCTTCATGCACATCGTCGGCTTCCTCGACCGCCCGACCTCGGGCAACTACGTCTTCGCCGGCCAGGAAGTCTCGGCGCTCGACCGCGACGCGCTGGCCGACCTGCGCTCGCGCGCGCTGGGCTTCGTGTTCCAGGCCTACAACCTGCTGCCGCGGACCAGCGCGGTCGAGAACGTCGAGCTGCCGATGATCTACGCCGGCGTCCCGGCCGCCGCGCGCCGCAAAGCCGCGCTCGAAGCGCTCGACGCGGTGGGACTGTCGAAGTACGCCCTGCACCAGCCCAACCAGCTCTCGGGCGGCCAGCAGCAGCGCGTCGCGATTGCCCGCTCGATCGTCAACACGCCGCAGCTCATCCTCGCCGACGAGCCGACCGGCGCGCTCGACACCGCCTCGTCCGAAGACGTGATGGCGCTGTTCCGCCGCCTCAACCAGGAGCGCGGGATCACCGTCATGCTCGTCACCCACGAACCCGACGTGGCCGCGCACGCGCGCCGGCTCGTCAGCTTCCGCGACGGCGAGATCGTCTCGGACACCGCCACCCCGCGGAAAGAAGAAGTGCTCGCATGATCGGCTTCGTGCAAACCGTCCGCATGGCGCTCAGCGCGCTGATCCGCAACCGCTCGCGCTCGCTGCTCACCATGCTCGGCGTGGTGATCGGCGTCGCGGCGGTGATCGTGACGGTCGCGATCGGCACCGGGGCGAAGACCTCGGTCGCCGACCAGATCAACGGCCTGGGCTCCAACCTGGTCGTCGTCATCCCCGGCAGCGTGCAGTCCGGCGGCGCGCGCACCGGCACCGGCGGCGCGTCCACGCTGACCGCGCAGGACGGCCTGGCGATCGCGAAGCTGCCCGGCGTGCAGGCCGTCTCGCCCGCGGTCAACGTGCGCACGCAGCTCATCGCGCACGCGCAGAACTGGCAGACCACCGTCACCGGTGTCGCGCCGACGTACACCACCGTGCGCGCCTGGGACGCCGCGAGCGGCCGCTTCTTCACCCAGAGCGAGACCGACGAGTCGGCCAAGGTCGCGGTGCTCGGCCAGACCGTCGTGCAGCAGCTCTTCGCCGGCAGCGATCCGGTCGGCCAGACCGTGATGATCAAGAACGTGCCCTTCACCGTGATCGGCACGCTCATGTCCAAAGGCCAGAGCGGCGCCGGCCAGGACCAGGACGACACCGTGCTGATCCCCTACACCTCCGCGCTCGAGCGGCTCACCGGCGGCACGACGATCGGCACGCTGATGGTCTCGGCGGTCGACGCGGCGCACATCGACCCCGTGCAGAGCGAGATCACCGGCACGCTCGAGCAGCGCCACGGCATCGTCGCCGGTCAGCCCGACGACTTCTCCGTGCGCAACCTGGCCGACATCGCCGCGGCCGCATCGGCGACGGCGTCGATCCTGGGCCTGCTGCTGGCCGCGGTGGCGGCGGTCTCGCTGCTCGTGGGCGGAATCGGGATCATGAACATCATGCTGGTCTCGGTCACCGAGCGCACGCGCGAGATCGGCCTGCGCGTCGCGGTCGGCGCGCGCGGGGCGGCGATCCTGCGCCAGTTCCTGATCGAGGCGGTCGTGCTCTCGACCGGCGGCGGCGCGATCGGCGTCGTGCTGGGCGTGCTCGGCGCGGGCGCGATCGCGCTGTTCGCGCACTGGCCCGCGGCCGTGCCGCTGCCCGCGGTCGGCCTGGCGCTCGCGTTCTCAGCGCGGTCGGCGTGTTCTTCGGCTACTGGCCGGCGCGCAAAGCGGCCGCGCTCGACCCGATCCGCGCGCTGCGCTTCGAGTGATCGCGTTCGCGCACTCGAACCGTAGGCGAGAGGGCAGGCGGTAGGACCTGTTTTCTCGCCCGCCGCGCCGGGCAGATCACGTTGGCTCTTAGGGGAGATGACGATGATCGACATGACCAAGCGCGCCGCGACGGCGCTTTTAGCACTCGCGCTGGCCACGGCCCCGGCCGCGGTCTACGCTCAAACCGGCGGCGGCGGCGGCGGCGCGGGCGGCGGCGGCACCTCGGGCGGCGGCGGCACCTCGGGCGGTGCGTCGGCCGGCGGCGCCGGCGGCGGAACCGGCGGGGCGACCACGGGCGGGGCGCGACGACCGGCGGCGGTGCGGGCGGTGCGACGACCGGCGGCGGTGTGGGCGGTGCGACGACCGGTGGCGGCGGCAGTGCGACCGCGGGCGGGGCCGGCGGAGGCGGCGACCAGGGCGCCGGCGGCGGTGCGGGCGCGGGCGGCGGCGGCGGTGCCGGCGCGGCGGGCGGAACGACCGGCGATGCGTCGACCGCGGCTAGCGGCAGCAACGGCGGCGGCGGCAACGGCGGCTGGGGCTGGCTGGGGCTGCTGGGCTTGCTCGGGCTCGTCGGCCTGCGGCGGCCGACCACGACGACCACCACCCGCACCGCCGGCACGCGGACCTAGCGGCAGCAGCTCAGGTCGAGACGCGCGGGGCGCGCCCGTCCGCGCCCCGCGCGGGGAACGCGGCGGCGCGCTTGGCGTGCAGCTCCGCGCTGATCACGCTGCCGACCAGACCCGCGACGACGACGGCGAGGCCGAGGGCGTTGCGGGACGTCGGCAGCGCGTGGAGCTGCACCACCGCGCCGAGCGTGCCGATCACCGGGATCGCGAACGAAGCGAGCGCGACGGTGTTGGCCGGCAGCGCGCGCAGCGCGATCCCCCACCACATCCAGGCCAGCCCGCTACCGACGACGGTCGCGAACAGCATCGCCGCGGCGACCCCGGGACCGACGTGCGCGAGCGCGAGCGGGTGCCCGAACGCCAGCGCCGCGCCGGCCAGCGGCACGGCCGCGACGAGTTGCAGCCAAGCCGCCAGCCGCATCAGGTCGATCTCGTAGGCGGCTTTGCGCTGCAGCACGTTGCCGAGCGCCCACCACATGCCCGCGACCATCGCCAAGCCGCCGCCGATCAGGTCGCCGCTGCCGCGGATGCCGGAAGCGACGATCGCGATGCCGAGCGCGGCGACGGCCAGCCAGGCGACGCGCGCTCGCGGCAAACGCTCGCCGAGCAGCGGCAGCGCGAACAGCGCGGTCCACAGCGGCATGGTGAAGACGAGCGCCGTCACGGTCGCGACGTCGCCGAAGTGCAGCGCGATGGTGGAGAAGAGCGCCAGGCCGCCGACCTGGGCCAGCCCGATGCCGACGAAGGCCCGCCCGGGCGGCGGTCCAGCCCCGCGCCGCAGTGCCGCCAGCACCAGGAACAGGGTCAGCGAACCGCCCGCCACGCGAATCGCGGCCAGCCAGTACGGGTCCACCGCAGCGACGGTGATCTTGAGCGGGACCCAGTTGTAGCCCCAGACGACGACGGTCAGGACGAGCAGGGCGAGAGCGCGCGGATCGGCGAGGGGCACTCACCGTGCAACCCGGGAAGGCCCGGTTCGCTTCGGTGCGCTCTAGTTATCGGCATACTGAATTACTAGGTATCAGGAACGCCGGCTCCAGCGCGTACCCTCAACTCGTCTCCCGCAGATTTGAGGAGGTCCGAGTTGTTCGTCCTTGTTATCAGTGCTCTGCTGCCGTTTCTCGCAGGCTTCGCGGCACCGGCCGTGACCGCGACCCCGACCTACGCACGGGTATCCCCGCTCGCCGCCGGGCCCCTTCCGACTCCTACCCCGAACGACCAGCCGGCCACTCATCCGTAAGACGAACCGACTGCCGTGCTCCGCCGCATCTTCCGGCTGATCGCTCCGCATCGCTACCGAGCCTTGCTGGTCGTGGTCTTCACCATGCTGGCGGCCGTGGCGGGCACGCTGCCGCCGCTCTTCGTGCGCAACATCATCGACGTCGCCGTGCCCGCCCACGACGCCCGCCTGATCGTCCTCGACGCTCTCGGCATGTTCGTCACCGGCTCCCTCGTCGGCGTGTTCGGCGTCTGCGAAGAAATCTACAACGTCACCGCGAGCGCTGCAATTGTGCGTGATCTGCGAACGGAGCTGGCTCTGCACATGCAGCGGCTGCCGCTCTCGTTCTTCACCAAAACGCGCGGCGGCGAGCTGATGAACCGGGTCTCGCAAGATGTCGATACCTTGAACACCACGTTCGGCACGACGCTCATCTCGATCACCGGCAACGTCATGATCCTCGCCGCGGCGGTCGTTGCCTCGTTCCTGACCGACGCCCGCCTCGCGCTGCTGACCATCGCGCTCGTGCCGTTGATGCTGATCCCGGTTCCGCGCGTCGGCCGCCGCATGTACGCGCAGCGCAAAGGAATGCGCGGGACGCGCGACCTCCTCAGCGCCATCCTCCAGGAAGCGCTCTCGGTGGGCGGGGTCACGCTGGCCAAGACCTACGGGCGGCACGCGCACGAAGAGGCCCGCTTGGCGGGCGCCGGCGACGCCGTGATGCGCGCCGAGACGAAGCTGGCTTTGACCGGGCGCTGGTTCGCGGCGCTGCTGGCCTCGATGGCCGCGGCCGGTCCGGCGCTCATCTGGATCGTGGGTGCGATCTGGGCCACGCGCGGCGGGGTGAGCCTCGGCACGGTCGTGGCGCTCGCGGCCTACCACGGCCGCATCTACGGCCCCGCGACCGCTCTCCTCAACGTGCAAGTTCAGATCATGTCGGTACGGGCGGTGTTCGAGCGCATCTTCGCCTACCTCGACACAAAGACGGAGCCGCCAGGCGGAGAGCGCACCGCGCCCGCTCGGCTCAGCGACGGTATCGCGTTCGAGGCGGTGGACTTCGCCTACGAGGACGAGCTCGTCTTGAAGCAGGTCACCTTCACCGCTCCGGCCGGGCGATTGACTGCCGTCGTCGGCCCGTCGGGCTCAGGTAAGTCCACGATCGCGAGCCTCATCGCGCGGCTCCACGATCCTGCAAGCGGCCGCATCACGCTGGACGGAACCGACGTACGCGAGTTCTCGCTCGACTCGCTGCGGGCCCGTATCGCGCTCGTGTCCCAGGACACGTACCTGCTGCACGACACGGTCGCTAACAACCTTCGCTATGCTCGCCCGGAGGCGACGCAGGCCGAGATCGCCGCCGCCGCGGTACATGCCAACATCCACGATTTCGTCACGTCGCTGCCCCAGGGGTACGACACGGTGGTCGGCGAGCGCGGGCACAAGCTGTCCGGCGGCGAGCGTCAGCGGCTCTCCCTCGCGCGGGCTTTTCTCAAGGACGCGCCGATCGTCGTGTTCGACGAGGCCACTAGCGCTCTCGACAGCGAGAACGAGCAAGCTGTCCGCATCGCCACCTCGAGCGCACTGGCCGGTAAGACCGTCGTCGTGATCTCGCACCGCCCGTCGGCGATCCTCGATGCGGATGTCGTCCACGTGTTCGACAAGGGCTGCCTGGTGCAGAGCGGTTGCCGCAGCGAGCTGGTCGAGGCCGACGGTCTCTTCGCGCTGCTCTTCGGCGACCGAAGCGCCCTCGAGCGCCCTCATCCACGCTCGGCTCGTCGGATCCGCTCTGACGCCGGCCCCAAGATGCCGCCGGTCGAGTCGACCGACCGGCGCCAACGGTGCAACGTACACCACTCTCACTACCCACATCCATCACCGGAGACAACCAATGAACGGTACGATTTCCTCGGGAACGCTCCTCGCCCCGGTTCCCACCGGCCTGGTCCTGCGCTCGGCCGTCCCCACCGTGGACCGCATCCTGCGCGAGTCCAATCCCGCGCTGGCGCAAGACGACTCGGTGGTCGTCATCGTCAACACGGTCATCGTCGTTAGCTGGAGCCGTAGCATCAATTCCCCCGAAGCCGACTTCTTCTAGATCGCGTTGCACGGAACGGTGTGCGTCGAGGGTGTGACGCGCACCGTTCCGCGCGCTAGGAACAAGGCATGATGACGACGACACTCGCCGAGCCGCTGATCACGGGCTTCGTGCTCAAGCTCGCATCCCGTTGCAACCTCGCCTGTAGCTACTGCTACTGGTTCGAGGACCAAGCCGTCCTGCGGCACCCGCGAACTCTCCGCGACGACGTGCGCGACGCGCTGATCGTGCGGCTGGAAGACTACGTCACGCGCAAACGCCTCATGTCGGTCTCCGTGATCCTCCACGGCGGGGAGCCGCTGTTGTACGGCAAGGAGAAGACCCGTGAGCTCCTGGGCCGCCTCAGGGCGCTGGAATCGCGAACCGGTTGCAGCTTGCAGCTCTCCGTCACGACGAACGGCGTCCTCATCGACGAGGAGTGGGCGTCGATCTTCAAAGATGCAAGCTGCTTTGTCGCCGTCAGCGTCGACGGGCCGCGGGAGATCCACGACCGAGCCCGGGTCGACTTCGCGGGCCGCGGGTCGCACGCGCGGGTCGCGCACGCGGCGCGGCTGCTCGCAGCGGCAGGGACACCCGCGGGTGCCCTAGCCTGTGCGACCCGACCGCCGACCCGGTCGTGGTCGCCGATCACATCGTCAAGGATTTGGGTTTTCGCTCGTTCGAGGTGCTCATCCCGGACGCCGCGCATGACGACCCTGCGCCTAGGTCGCTCGCGTCCTTTTACGCCGGGCTGTTCGATTACGTAACCGCGAGCGACGTTGCGTTGGGGTGCGCGTCGTGGACAATTTGGTCCGGCTGGTGACTGGGCAGACGGTCACTCTCCCAGGACATCGGGTGGTCGCCCATAACGGGGGCCACCATTCTCACCCGACGGCTCGCTGCGACCGGAGGATCAGTTACGCGCCATCGGCAGTGACGATCCGCTCGCCACGGGCCTCAACGTGTTGCGTGATGACATCGATGCTCTTCCGACCACCCTCTGTGGCGGGAGATCTACGAGGCCTCGATCACCCGGCCAACGGAATGCCGCGGGTGCCACTACGTGGACTCCTGCGGTGGGGGTGCGCACAGAACCGCTGGTCCAGCGCCCCGGCGCTTCGACAACAAGATTGTCTACTGCGACGACATGAAAGCGATGTTCGCGCATGCCGGCGCCTTGATCACGAACAGTTTCTATCTTGCGGAGCAGTGACCCATGCAAATTCTCGAAACCTTTACCGAGCCCTACCCCCACCTCCTGATGGCGGACGTCCTCGATCCCGCAGCTGCTGTCCGGCTGCGAGACGGATCGTCGCTGAGGACCGCCAGTGGATTCTACACAGCGAAGCGTTTTACGACCAGTGGGAACAGATTCTTCGCCCCAGCGACGCCCCCATCGTCGCTGAAACATTGAGCAAGCCCTTAATAGACGAGATACGTACCGCGGTGGAGACGGCATTCGGCACCAAGCTCGACCGGCGCGTACGCATTACCGCAGTTCGGCTCGCGCCGGGCCAGGCGATCGGCATCCACAACGACAACATCATCGACCCCGACTATCGCGATTCCTCGGGGATGCCGCACGAGCAGTTCCGCGTCCTGATCAGCCTCACGCCGGACTACCGGGACGAAGACGGCGGCTTCGCGGCGATCATGGAGGGGCCGTATGAAGATTCGAACATCGCGCGGCTCATTCGGCCGGTATTCAACGCCGGCTACGCTTTCCAGCAGACGGGGAACTCCTACCACGCGGTCACGGAGATGCGGAACCGCGACCGGCTCACGCTGGTGTGCTATCTGTATCCCGAATTCGAATGAGGGACGAGTCTGTGAGCGCCGGAGGGCTGGGTCCGCCGCTGTCGGCGCTCGTCGCGTACGCGATCGCCGTCGTTGCGTCGCTCGCACCGGCGCCGCACTGAGCAGTAGGCCATCTTGTCCGTCACGTGCCGTCGCCGCGGACGCGCAGAGCGATGGCGACGGCGCGACGAGTAGCGCGGCGCTGCACCTAGGCAAAGATTTCGTCTATCGCCGACCAGCGGCGGATCCGCGGACGTCGCGTTGCTCAACAGCTCGTCGCCCTCTCGTCACATTTGACGCACCAGCAAAGTGAATCGATCACGGCGACGCAGACCTCGATTGGGCGCCGGCGTTCTCCACGACGACGACCACGTTGACCATCTGCTGGCCCAAGGGCCGAAACGGATTCGCGTATTCCTTTCTGGCCAACGCGCGCGGGGCGACGTACCAGACGTCGTCGGAGAACAGCGGCTACACACCGCGCTGGGCTGCCCAGTCTCTTCGCCGCCGCGCAAGCGGATGCTGCCGGGTTGGTATGCGATTCCGCTCGACGCCATCCGGGCCGGCGGATCGACGACGTGGCGCGCGCAGTTCGTGCGCGCCGTCGTGGCGACCGGCGCGCTCGATGTGTGGGCCTACTCGGCGGCCCATTGCCGGTGCCGACCGATTCGTCGTTCGCGGGCGAATTGGCGCAGATCGAGGTAGGAGCAGGCATCCGTGGCGGACGCCCCCGTACGCGGGCCCGCGCGCAGTTCTACGGCCTGCGCCGAGAGCGCCCCGGCGTCCCCCGGCGGCGGGGCGTCCGCGCCTGGGCGCGGACTTGTCCCTTCCAGATCACCCCCCGGCTCGTTCGTCGCAACGGTCCATCCCGACTACTCAACGTCGAAGTCGACCAGCAGACCATCTCGCCCTCGGCCTTCCCGTACCAGTACCAAGAGGTTCGGCCGTTCTTCAGCCAGGCCGGGCAAGCGTTCAATCATACCGCCGTTTCCTGCATCCAGTGCCCGCAGCTCCTGTACACCCCGGCGATCCCGACGTTCCACACCGGGTACGCGATCGAAGGCACGCAGGGCTTGCTCAGTTTCAGCGCCTTCGATGCGGTTGGCAACGGAAGGCTGGACAAGGCGCTGGCGCTGGACTTCGGCGTTCCGACACCGACCGTTCATACGCGGTGACCTGCAGCACATCGCGGTCGACGGTGCCGACGGGCTGCACGATGACACGACATCGCTGACGGCGGGCTACGAGAACCAGGCAACCACCTCTTGCGTCCGGTTTCGGTGCCCTGGACGCGGCAGCCAGGTGACCTCCCCGCTTCCGCGCTCTTCGGCCAAGCCGGCGTCGGTTACGCCGACGCGACGTCCATCCTGAGCGTCGCATACGACACCGTCGGGCCCCAGTTCGCCCGGTCGATGCGTACGTTCAGCAGAGCGACGTCCGCGGTTACGAAGGCATCGCGCAGAAACAGTTCAACTTTTCGCCCAAGGCATTGTCCACGCTCTCTCCGTCTCGGCCGTTGCGACCTCGTTCGTCGACCACGCCGGGAACCCGGCCCAGCGTCTGTTCCAGTCGCAGATCGGGGTCGATTTGCGCAATTCGTTCAGCGCGCGCGTGTACGGGGGGCGGCAAGCGATCGAGGCCTACGACGGGCGTCTTTTGCCGTTCAATGCCAACGGTGCGCTCATCGGCTACCGCATCAACACCGGCACGCCGTCATACATCTCCTACGCGGGCGGCTCGTTCTTCGACGGCAGCCTCGACTCGTGGACGTACGCCACCACTGTCCCGCTCAAGCCGACGGTGCACTTCTCGCTGGAGGTGGACGGGAACAAGTACTTCACCAGGGTTCCGAACGAATTCAACGTGTCGCAGTGGCTCCAGCGCGCAACGCTGGACTGGCAGATCAGTCACGACGCCGCCCTCGATCTCGGCGTGCGCCGGATCGTCGGAGGCTCGCTTCCGAACGCCTTCGCGCCGCCGAACTTCGCCTACGTCAACGCCACCAACCTGAGCGCGGCGTTCCACTTGCTCACCCTGCGGAACGAGTTTTACGTCGTCTACGGAGACCCGAACGCTCTGACGAGCAGCCATGCCGTCTACCTCAAGTGGATCCGCTACGTCGGAGCGCCGAAAGGAACATGAACCAGACATCGGACTTGCGCTTGCGCACCTGCGACTCGTGCTCCCAGGACATCGCGGTGCGTGCGCTGCGCTCCCCGCGCTCGCCGGGCACCGCCGCCGTACTCCCGCCGGCACTGCGAACGCTCGTGGCGCTCGACGGGGGTGAGATCGCGGTTTGCGGCTCGTGCCTGCCGCTGCTGCGCGCAGGCGACGCGCAGCGCTTGCGGGACGATGTGCGAACCCGACATGCGGCTGCCGGACTGCGCGGGCGCGGGGCCGCTCGGACCGCGTGGTCCATGTATAGCCGAAGCATGGTCCGGCAGAGGATCTTGAACGTCGCCGCCCACCGGCTGGACGCCGACCCCGCCGCCTGCGCCGCTTCGTTCGCACCCGCCTGGCACGCCTGGTTCGATTTGGTGCGCTCGCACCCATTCTTCGTGCTCGACTTCCAGCTCTCGTTCGCGTGGGGGGGCGCGTGGGTCGCGCCGGACGACGAGCGCCTGGTGCTCTACGACGTCGCGCCGGCCGACGACGAACCGGAGGCGCTGGAACGGATTCTGGCAACCCTTCAGCGCGCGGCCCAGCGGCGCGGTGCGGAGGTCGGTGTAGATCGCGATGTACCCGAGCTCGTCCCGGTTCGGGGCGTCACGGAATTGCTCGAGCGCTACGGCTTTCGCTAGAAGAGGCCGCTCTCGAGCGCGAGCGCGACGGCGTTCTTGCGCGTTCGGCAACCGAGCTTGCGCAGAATGGCGGAGACATGCACGTTCACCGTGTGCGTGCTGCGGCCGAGCTGGCGCGCGACGTCCTCGCTGGTGCCGCCGCGCACGATTAGCCGCAAGACCTGCAGCTCCGACTTGGTGAGCCGCTGCAGCGGCGAGACGGAGCCCGCCGAGCCGCCGAGCGGACAGCCCTCGATCGTTGCCGCCAGCCCTGACAGGCCCATGACGCGCAATTCCGCCGTGCCGCGCAGCAACTCTCCGCGATCGCCCAGCTCGGCCGCCAGACAAGCGGCGCGCGCGGCACTGCCGAGCGCGCGGCCTTCGCGCCCGGTCTGGCTCGCCGGCGGCGGAAGCGCTCGAGAAAGCGGCGACCCGCATCGGGCCGGCCCAGCGCCGCGAAGGCGACCGCGCCCACCGCACTTCCGCGCGCGAGGCGACGCACGAACTCGCCGCGTTCGCTCACGCCTTCGACCGCTGCGCTCGCGCAGGCTAGCGCTTCATCGGCTTCCGCGCGCCGGCCGGAGAACGCGGCGAAGAGCGCGATTTCCGCCCAGCGCCGGAAGCGGCGGGCCGAGGTGGGCTGTTCCTCGCCGGTGTCGACCAGCAGTCGGTACGCCTCATCGAGGTCGCCGCGCCAGGCCGCCCGCAGGGCGCGGCCGTAGGGCAGCGCCGCCGTGCTCGTCTCGACGGCCAAGCGTTGCTGCTCGACCAGCGCCTCGATCGCGTCCAGATCTTCCTCCGCGCCTTTGTCGGCGAGCAGTTCGTAGCGCCCGAATGCCGCCTCGACCACCAGGAACGCATCGCCCGCCTTGGCGGCGTAGTCGGCCATCTGCTCGAGCTCGCGCAGGCCCTCGTCGTAGCGGCCCTCGGCCTGGATCGTGACCGAGGAGCGCAGGCTCATCGCGCGCGCCGCGAGCGCGTAGAGGCGATTGCGCACTGCCAGCTCGACCGCGATCGATGAGAGCGCGCGGCCGCGCCGCACGTCGCCGCCGACCAGCGCGACGAAACTCGCCTGGTGGTGCGCCAGCGCGCGCAATTCGTCGTCGCCGGTCGTCGTCTCGACCCGCGCCAGTACCTCGCGCATCTCCGCGCTTGCCCACGCCGCGTCCCTTGCAGCGCGCGGGCGACCGCTACCGCCGCCCGCACGCGCAGCGCCATCGGCTCGTCCGGGATGCCCGCCGCCAGCAGTCGTTCGAGCGCGGCGACGATCGCACCAGCGGCTCGCGGGCCTCGGGTGCGTTCCACTTCGTCAGCAGTAG
This sequence comes from Vulcanimicrobiota bacterium, assembly GCA_963784655.1. Taxonomy (GTDB): domain Bacteria; phylum Vulcanimicrobiota; class Vulcanimicrobiia; order Vulcanimicrobiales; family Vulcanimicrobiaceae; genus Vulcanimicrobium. Next base: position 370,952 of record CAWASO010000005.1, on the reverse strand, counting down.
CGCGTGTCGATAGGTGATCGCCACGCGCTGCGCTGCGTCGCCTGCAGACCGCAGGCTGCGCCGGAAGAGGTGGTCGGCGTAGGAAAAGCGGCCTGCGGCGGCCGCGAGCACGGCGCGCAGCGCGAACACGATCGAGCTCGGCGGAGCGTCGCCGCGCATTTAGCGTGTCGAGCGCGCGAGCGACGGCCGCGGCCGCGTCGGACTCCACCAGCCGAAAGCCGTGCCGCTCGAGCAGTCCCCGCAGCTCGTCGCGTGCGTCGGCGCAAACGAGCGCGTCAAGCGCGGCCGCGGTCTGGCCTGCCGCTATCTGCAGGCGGGCGCCTTCGAGCAGCAGCCGGCGCCGGCGTTCCAGTTTTCCGCGCTCGCCTCGCCGCTGCAGAAACTCGCGCAGCAGCGGGGCGAAGCGGAAGACTCCGGGGGCTTCCGCGTGAACGAGCGGAATGGTGCGCAGCAGGCGGTCGAGCGCCTCCCCGATCTTTGAAGAGCGGGCCGAGCACGCGCAGGTCGACGACCTCGAACGCGCTGCTGTCGAACAGCCACCGCGATTCGTCCGGCGAGAGCCGCCCCAGCACGCGTTCGGCCAGGAAGCCGTCGAGCAGCGCACGCGCTTGGGCCAGCGGGTCGCAGTGCGGCGGCTCGGCGAAGGCCCGCCCCGAGCACGAACGCCGTTGGCCAGCCGCGCGGTGAGCTCTGCAGCACCCGCGACGTCCTCGCGGCGCTTCGACACTGAGCGCGCGCGCCACGTCGAGCGCCTCGTGCTGCGTCAGCCTCAGGTCGTCGTCGCGGATCACCGTGCCCAGGCGCCGGTAGGCGATCCAGGTCGCGCAGGGCACGCACATCGGCGTCGCGGGTGGCTAGGATCCAGGTCACTCGCGGGCAGAGGTCCACGAGCTCGAGCAAAAAGGTCTCGAACTCCGGGATCGTCCGCTCCGTTATGACAATCCTCGAGCAGCACGACGTCCTCGAACCCGGCCAGCAGGTCGGCGACCCAACGGGCGAGCCGCCACGGATCGACCTCGCGCCGGCCGAGCCTTCGGCGATTGGTCGCACGTCCGCCGACTGCCGCCCCGAGGTGCGCAGCGCCGCGGCTATGCCGCGCACCGTCGCGCCCAAGTCGCCGGGGCGTGGCGGCATCTCGACGATCAGGACCGGCCGAGTCCCGGTGCCGAGATACTGCTGCAGCAGCACGGTCTTGCCGTAGCCGCCCGGAGCGGCCAGGACCGTGACCGGGAAGGCCGTCGCCTCGTCCAGCCGGCGCAGGAGCCGCGGCCGAACGATCAGTGACGCATCCACCCGGCTCGCCGCCTCGGCCGCTCGGTCACGCGGCGTGTGGTTCTCCGGTACGCTCGTCACGTCGCTTGCTCACCCGTAAGCACGATGCCCTTTGAGTTTTGGGCCGCGTACGACTTCGCCTGGCACAAGACCGCCGCGTCGCACGGGCGCGCAGCCGCCTGACCTACCGCTTCGTCTGGTCCGGCCACCACCAAGGGGACGCTTGCGGCTCATGCCGCACGCCGGCCACAGCAAACACCGCCGCCAGCACCCCAAGGTCCCAGTACCGGCAGGTGCCAGGCCAGGTGCATATGGCGCACCAGCTCCTCGACCGTCATCAGGCAGTAGACGATCGTCGCGCACCAGCCCATGCTCGTCCACGGCGAGCGCACGCCCAGCACCGCCAGCGACTTGAAGCTGACGAGCGCAAGCGCGGCGAGCAGCGCGATGGGAAGGCCGCTCAACCCTTGCGCGGTTCGACCGGCAGCCCCGCCGCTTGCCAAGCCCGCCAGCCGCCCTCGAGCGCGACGGCCGACTCGTAGCCGTGCGCGCGCAGGGCCATCGCCACGCTCTTGCAGGTGTTGCCGCTGCCGCAATAGACCACGATCGGCGCATCGAAGGCGATGTCCTCGGGCAGCGACGGGTCGCCCAGCAAGCTGTCGGCGTCGAAGTAGCGCGAGCCGGGGATCTGGGCCCCGTCCGGCTTGCCGCGCACGTCGATGACGACGGTGTCGGGTTTGGCCGCGAGCTCGCGCGGCGGGATCGTCGGGTCGGTTTCCATGGCCCCGAACCGATGCGCGAGCCGACGAAGGGCCCCCTGCGAAGGCCCCGGAACGAGCGCGCATGCCGTACCGCGGACGGGTCGTCATCGTCGCCGGAGCCTCGGGCGGGATCGGGTCCGCGACCGTGCGCGCCTTCCTCGCCCGCGGCGCGACCGTCGTGGCGGCGGCCCTCCCCGATGCGCTGCTCGACGCCGCTGGCGCGCGAGACCGCGCCCCACGGCGAGCGGGTCCTGGTCGTGCCGACCGACATCACCCGCCGCGATCAGGTCGATGCGCTGGTGGCGCGCGCGCTGGCGGCGTACGGGCGCGTCGACGCGCTGGCCAACGTCGCCGGGATCGGTTCGAGCCCGTCGTTCGGCGACACGACCGACGCCGAGATCGAGCGCGTGCTCGCGGTCAACCTGCTGGGCGCCGCGCGGACCATGCACGCGGTGCTGCCGATCATGCGCGCGCAGCGGCGCGGGGCGATCGTCAACGTCGGCTCGGTGGCCGGCGAAGCCGGCGTGATGGGCATCTACTCCGGCTCGAAGTTCGGCCTGCGCGGACTGACGGACTCGGTCCGGCGCGAACTGCGCGGCGACGGGATCGGGGTGACCCTGATCGAGCCGGGCTTCGTCGCGACCGCAATGAACCCGTCGATGCGCGGTCTGCCGGGGCCGGAGCTCGTCGCGGACGCGATCGTGCGCGCCGTGGACCGGCCCCGCCGCGTGCACGTCGTGCCGGCGAGCTACCAGCTCGCGCTGCTCGCCTTCAAGGCGTTTCCCGGCTTCACCGACCTGGTGTTCGGCGACCCGCGCGTCCAGCGCCGGCTCAACCGCGACGCCCGCGCCGAGCGCGCGGAGCGCGACCGCGGCGAACTGGCGCGGGCGAGCGCGTGAACGCCGTCGTCGTGACGGGCGCGTCGAGCGGGATCGGCGCGGCGCTGGTGGAGCTGCTGGCGCGCGAAGGGTACGCCGCGTTCGCCGGCGTGCGCGGCGAGGCCGACGCGGCGGCGGCGGCGGCGCTGCACCCCAACGTTCGGCCGCTGCGCTTGGACGTCACCGACCGGGCCGCGATCGACGCGGCCGCGCACGCCGTCGCGGCGAGCGGGCTGCCGCTGAGCGGGGTCGTCTGCAACGCCGGCATCGCCGTGGCGGGGCCGCTGGAGTATCTGCCGGTCGACGAGCTGCGGCGGCAGTTCGAGGTCAACCTGTTCGGTGCGCTCGCGGTCGCGCAGGCCTTCTTGCCGCAGCTGCGCGCGGCGCGCGGGCGGCTGGTGTTCGTCGGCTCGAGCTCGGGCCGCCTGGCGATTCCGTTCATCGCCCCGTACAGCGCCTCGAAGTTCGCTTTGCGCGCGCTGACCGACGGGCTGCGGGTGGAGCTCGCACCGGCCGGCGTGCGGGTGGCGCTGATCGAGCCCAGCGCGGTGAAGACCCCGATCTGGGCCAAGGGCCGGGCCTCGAAGTCCGACTTGCTGGGGCTGCTGCCGCCGCAGGCGCTCGAGCGCTACGGCGCGGCGATGGAGGCCGTCTTCGCCGCGACCGACCGCGAGGAGCGCGGCGCGATGCCGGTCGCGGCGGTCACGCGCGCGATCCGCCACGCGCTGACCGCGCCGAACCCGCGCGCGAACTACCTGCTCGGCGCGGCGGCGCGCGCGGGCAGCATCGCCGCGCTGCTGCCCGCGCGCCTCCGCGACCGGCTGGTGCGCACGTCGCTGCGGCTGCCCTAGCGTGGAAGGGCTGCACGCGAACGTCGCGCTGCTAGTCGGGCTGCTCGCCGCGGCGCTGCTGATCGGCGTGGTCGCGGCGCGCTTTCAGATTCCGTACAGCGTCGCGCTGCTCGTCGCGGCGCTGCCGCTCTCGCTGCCGGGCACCACCGAGGTCTTCGGGCCGTCGCTGCTGGTGGTGTTCCTGCCGACGCTGATCTTCGAGGCGGCCTGGAATCTCAAGGCGAGCGCGGTCGCGCGCCGCGCGCTGCCGGTCGCGGTGCTCGCCGTGCCCGGGGTTCTGCTCACCACGCTGGTCGTCGGAGCGGGGCTGGCCCTGGCCGGGCTGCTGCCGTTCGTTCCGGCACTGCTGCTGGGCGCGATCTTGTCCGCCACCGACCCGATCGCGGTGATCCCCGTCTTCCGCCGCGTGGCGGTGCCGGACGAGCTGGCCGCGATCGTCGAGGGCGAGTCGCTCTTCAACGACGGCACGGCGATCGTGCTCTACGGCGTGCTGGTCGGCCTGGTGGGCGCGGGCGTCGGGATCGCCGCGCTGCACCCCGGCCGCCTCGCGCTCGAAGTGATCGGCGTGTCGCTGGGCGGCGCGGCGATCGGCTTCGTCGCGGCGCTGCTGGTGACGCTGCTGCTGCGCGGCGTCGAGGACGTCTCGCTGGCGCTCGTCGGCACCGTCGTGGCCGCCTACGGCGCGTACCTGGCCGCCGACGCGCTGCACGTGTCGGGCATCTTCGGGGCGGTCGTGGCCGGCATCACGCTGCGCGCGTTCAAGCGCTTTCCCTGGAGCGAGCGCGCCACCGCGGCGGTGGGGTTCTTCTGGGAGGCGGTGGCGTATTTCGCCGCCTCGTTCGTGTTCATCGCGATGGGCTTGGCGATCTCGCTGCCGCGCATCGCGCACGAGCCGCTGCTGGTCGTGCTGACCTTGCTGCTGGTCAGCGGCGCGCGCCTGGTGCTGGCCTACGGCGCGCTCCCGCTGTGCGGCATTCGCGACCTCGCCTGGCAGCACGTCGTCGCGCTGGCCGGCATGCGCGGCGCGCTCTCGGTCGCGCTCGCGCTGGGCCTGCCGGCCGATCTGCCGCACCGCGCGCAGATCATCGACGCGGTCTACGGGGTCGTATTCGTCACCCTGATCGTGCAAGGGCTGGCGATCGGCCCGGTGCTGCGCCGGCTGCGGCTCCAACCGCAGCCGGCGTAGCGTCGCATCTCAGGACTCTTGCAGCACGCGGTACTGGGCCTGCAGCTGTTCCTGCTGGATGCCGTTGGCCGCGGCGATCTGCTTCTGGATGCTGGCCTCGGTGACGGTCGTATTCGCGGTGACGGGCGCGCCGAGCGCGTCGGTCGCGGTCGTGGCGCTGCTCGACGACGCACCGGACGACGGCGAGGGAGGCGTCTGTCCGCCGCCACCATGGTGATGGTGGTGTCCCGAACGAGCGCTCTGTGCGTTCTGCACGTCGGACTGGAGAGTGGCCTGCTGGTCCGGCGTCAGCACGCTGTCGATCTGCTGCTGAACGTCGCTCTGCGAGGTTCCTTGGCTCTTGGCGTTCTGCAGGATGGAGCGCAGCTTGGTGCGCTGGTCCTCGGTCAGGTTGAGGTTCGCGAAGGGGCGCAGGCTGGACGAGGTCGGGCCGGTCTGCTGGGTGGGGTCGGACCCGGCGATGGTTTGCACGCCGAAACTCATAGGGTGAATCCTTTCGGGAAGCTGCGACCCGGTCCGCGCGCTGCGGAAGGGCCTCATCACCCTCATCGGCAGCGATGCTGGGCTGAGGCTGGGTCGATTCTGGCAATCCCGAACGCCGGTCGGACGCAGCGCGAGCGCAGCCGCGCCGGCGCCCAGGGATCACACGCGGTCGATGCGCGCGGCGAAACAGCCGCGCTTCGCGAAGTGCGCGTGCACGTACGCCACCGCCGGGCGCTCGAAGAAGCGGCGGACGAGCTGGCCCGCTTCGGTGCCGGGCAGGACCTCGGCGTCGATCATCATGTCGCCGGCGTCGAAGGCGCGCAGGGAGAGCAGCCGGACGCGCAGCGCCTCGGGAATCTCGTCGACGAACTCGGCGCGCTCGGTCGCGCCCTCGCGGACGTAGATCGCGTGGCTGGCGCGATACGGGTTCGCCGCGGGGTGGTGCACGTAGTTCACCAGAAGCACGCGCTCGCCCAGGGGCACGTCGCTCAGGCCGATGCGGTCCGGGTAGCCGGGCACCGCGTCGACCTCGTACCGAATCGCGCCCGCGGCGCGAAGAGCGGCGTCGGGGAGGCCGTAGAGGTGGCGAACCGGCTCGGGGTCGAGGCCGAGGATACGAAAGTCGGGCATACACCGAGGGTACGCCTCGCGCGACCCGGTTCGCCACGCGAATCTTGCGGTTACATCGCGCTACGCCATAGCCGGCTACCCGAGATGCCGGCGCGGCGGCGGCTCAGGCCAGTTTGCCGGCCGATGCTTCGAGCAGCGACCAGGCGCGCGTGCCGAACTCGCCTTTCCATTTGGCGTAGAACGGCGCGAGGCGGGCGCGGAACGAGGGGCGATCCGCCGCGTTGAACGCCAGGCCGCGGCGTTGCAGCTTGTCGGCCAGCGAGTCGTTGAGCAGCGCGACGTCGCGCCGCTGGCGGGCGGCGAAGCGCGCGTTCTCGCGCTGCACGATCGCGCGCACGTCGGGCGGAAGGGCGTTCCAGGCCTCGCCGTTCGCCAGCATCCAGTAACCGGCCCACATGTGGTTGGTCAGCGCGAGGTAACGCTGCACCTCGTAGATGCGGGTCGCCTCGATGGCGGCCAGCGCGTTCTCCTGCCCGTCGACGACCCGCGTCTGCAGCGCGGTGTAGAGCTCCGCACCGGCGATCGGCGCGGGCGCGGCGCCCAGGGTGCGGAACAGGTCGACCCACAGCGCGCCCGGCGGCGTGCGCAGCTTCATCCCGGCCAAGTCGGCCGCGTCGCGCACGGGCTTGGTGCTCGTCGTGATCTGGCGCATCCCGTTGTCCCACATCCGGTCCAGCCCGATCAGGCCGCGAGCGGCGATCTCGCCCCGCAGGTACGCGCCCAGCTCGCCGTCCATCGCCGCCAGCGCCGCGCTCGCGTCGCGAAACGCGAAGCCGACGTTCTCGATCTGCGCGACCGGCACCACGCCGCCGATCAGCCCGCCCGAAGCGGTGAAGAACTGGATCGCGCCCGAGCGCAGCTGCGCCAGCGCCGAAGGATCGGCCCCGAGCTGGTTGTTGGGGAACACCGCGACCTCGAGCCGGCCGCCGGTCGCCTCGCGCACGGCGTGCCACATCTGCACGGTGCGAATGTGGAGCGGGTGCCCGGTCGGGAGATTGTGGGCGTACTTGTACGACCACTGCGCGGCCCGCGCCGGCGCGCGCACGACGGCGACGCTCGCAAGCGCACCCAGGGCGAAGGCGGAACGCTTCATCCCGCGCCCTACGGCGCGAACCAGAAGATCGCCTGGCCGGTGCCGATCGCGGCTTCGTAGCGGCCGAACTGCTCGCCCCGCGCGCTCCAGGCCGGGCCGCCGTGCGCTCCGGCCAGCACGAGGTAGTGCGCGAAGCGGCCCTCGGGCGAGCACGTCTGGCGGAACTCCTCGGCGTGCGCGAGCACCGCGGCGTGGTCGCCCGCGCGCCACCAGGCCATGACGCGCTCGTCGAACGCGCGCAGCGCGGGGTCGCTGATGTCGGCCGGGTCGGCGCTGGCGCGCTGGCGGATCGTCGCCAGCGGCCAGAAGCGGTGCGACATCCCGCCCGACGCGACCAGCACCACCCGCCGGCCGCTGCGCGCGACCGCCGCCGCGATCGCCTCGCCGAAGCGCAGGTTCGGCTCCACCTCCGCCGTGTCGAGCACGGAGATCGGCAGCACGCGCTTCTTCGCCGGCCCGGGGTTGTAGTAGTGCATCGGGTTCAGCGCGCCGTAGTGGATCGGCAGCCCGCGGTGCGCGGCCGCCTCGGCCGGAACCCCGCGCTGCTTGGCCTCGTCCGCGATCAGCCCCGCCAGCTCCGGATCGCCCGGGTAGTCGTAGGCATACTCGTGGATCATCCACGGAATCTCGTCGCTGGTGTAAATGCCCTCGTGCCGCTCGTGCGCGTTCAGGATGAATTCCAGCGTCGAGTGCCAGTGCGTGTCGATCACCACGAACGTGTCGAAGTCCAGCCCGGCGAGCCGCTCCGCGTACAGCTTGGGCAGCGCGTCGTAGAACGTGGTGACGTTCTTGCCCATGTACGCTTGCCGCGCTTCCGGGTCGAGGATCATCAGCCGCGGCACGTGGGTCGAGAACAATCCCGCGACGATCGCGCCCCGCTCCCCTGCCACCGGATCGACCGACGCGGCCACTAAGCCACCCCGACCAGCGCGTCCTCGGCGGTCCAGCCGTCGGGACCTTTGTAGCGCATCGGCGGCAGGCCGGGGATCTTCGAGCGGAAGACGAGATACTGCCGAAAGCCGTCGAACTCGAAGGTCCGCTTGTCGGCGATCAGGCCGCTCTCGTAGAGCGAGCCGGCGATGGCGGAGTCCCGCCCGAGCTTGCGGATCGTGATCGGCAGCAGCTTCTCTTCCAGGTCGAGGATGCGGAAGCGGGCCTCCTCGGGATCGTCCGCGCTCGCGATCGCGTCCGTCACGATCCGCAAGCCGGTCGCGATGTGGCGCACCTCGTCGTGCATCACGTACTCGTAGGTCACCGCGGTGGCGAGATCGCCGTGCTGCTTGGCCAGGTCGATGATCGAGTTAAACAGCACGTGGGCGGAGTACGCCTCCAGCGTGCAGACCTGGCCGTAGACGATCTCGACGAACGTCGGCAAGCCGTTGACGAAGCGGAACAGCTCGGTCTGCTCGCGCGGCACGTCGAGCGACTCGGCCAGGTCGAGGTCGCGGATGCGGCGCCACTCGACCTGGGTGTGGCGCACCTCGTCCAGCGCGTGCGTGGCGTAGAAGTACTGCACCGAGGGGCGGTTCGTCTTGGTCAGGATCTGCGCGACCTGGGCGGTCGTCTGCGCCTCGCCCCAGCAGGTCGTCACCATGATCGGCCGCATCGCGTCGCGGTACGCGCGCGACAGCGCGGGGTCGTGCGTCTTGGCGGCGCGGTACTTCTCGAGCAGCGACTTGGTGTCGCGGTACTGGTGCTCGATGTACTCCTCGTACGACTCCAGCGTGCCGAACGTGCGCAGCTCCTCACCGGAAATGTGCGCGGGAATGACCGTGACCGGGTTGATGAACGACATACGCTATGCCTCGTACGCGATGCAGACGAGCTTGGGTTCGGTGAAGAAGTCCAGCGACCAGCGGCCGCCCTCGCGCCCTAGACCGCTCATGCCGACCCCGCCGAACGGCTGGCGCAGGTCGCGCAGGAAGTAGCCGTTGATCCAGACCATCCCGGCCCGCACCGCAGCGGCGAAGCGCAGTCCGGTCGCGGTGTTCGCGGTCCAGATGTAAGCCGAGAGGCCGAAGCGGGTCGCGTTCGCGCGCGCCACCACCTCGTCGAGCGTGTCGAAGCGGAACAGCGAGAGCACCGGCCCGAACACTTCCTCGCAGGCGATGGTCTGCGACTCGTCGCGCGGGGCGAAGATCGTCGGCTCCAGGTAGTTGCCGCGCCGCCAGCGCGGCATCGGCCGGGCGCGCGCCGCGCACCAGCGCCTCGACGCCCTCGGCGTGCGCCTGGGCCACGAAGCGCTCCACCCGCTCGCGGTGCTGCGGCGTGATCAGCGGGCCCAGATCGCTCTCGCGCGACTGCGGGTCGCCCACCCGCAGCGCCCGCACCCGTTCGAGATAGCGCTCGACGAAGCGGTCGTAGATGCCGCTCTGGACGTACAGCCGCGTGCCGGCCAGACAGACCTGCCCGCTGTGGCGGAACATCGCCAGCACGCTGCCCTCGACCGCCAGCTCCAGGTCGGCGTCGTCGCAGACGACGTTCGCGCTCTTGCCGCCTAATTCGAGGGTGACTTTCTTCAGGCTCGGGGCGGCGGCGGTGTTGATCGCGATCCCGGTCGGCTCGCTGCCGGTGAAGGCGATCGCGTCGACGCGCGGGTCGGCCACCAGCGGCGCGCCCGCGGTCGGCCCGAAGCCGGTCACGACGTTCACCACGCCGTCCGGCACGCCGGCTTGCGCGCACAGCTCCGCCAGGCGCAGGGTCGAGAGCGGGGTCAGCTCGGAGGGCTTGAGCACGCAGGTGTTGCCGGCCGCGATCGCCGGGGCGATCTTCCAGGTCGCCTGCATCAGGGGCGAGTTCCAGGGCGTGAGCAGCGCGCACACCCCGACCGGCTCCTCGCGCACCAGCGAGACGATCTCGCGCTGCGCGCCCAGGAACGGCTTGCGGTCGTAGAACGCGCTCTGCTCGCGCTGCTCGATCGCGCTCGCGAAGAAGGCGCAGTTGTCGGCGGCGCGCGGCACGTCGCGGTCGGCGGTCTCGCGGAACGGCTTGCCGGCGTCGCGCGATTCCAGCCGCGCCAAGTCCTCGCGCTGATCGACCAGCAGCTCGGCCAGTTTGCGCAGCACCTTGGCGCGCTGCGCCGCGGTCGTGCGCGGCCACGGGCCCTCGTCGAACGCGCGCCGCGCCGCGGCTACCGCGCGCGCCACGTCGGCGGCGCCGCCCGCGGCGACCTGCGCGAACACCTCGCCCGAGGCCGGGTCGCGGTCGTCATAAGTCGCGCCGTCGGCGGCGTCGGCGTACGCGCCGTCGATCCACAGCCGCGTGCGCAGCAGGTCCGGTGCGATCACGACAGCGCGTGCAGCGCGCGGCGCTTCTCGGGGCGCATCGCGGGGACGAGGTCGTACAGCTCGGGGAGCCGCTTGGTGATGCGCTCCTCGGCGTCGTCGGGGGCGAGATACGGCGGCCGCGCAGGGCCCATCTCGATCCCGGTCACCACGCTGGCGGTCACCTTGGTCATCCCGAGCGCGCCCAGCGCCGCCTCGCCGCCGCGCGGAAAGACGCGGTTGAGCCGGCGCTGGATCTCCTGCGCCAGCGCGATGTCGCCGCGCTTCCAGGCCTCGTCGATCGCCACGCAGGCCGGGATCGCGAAGACGTTGATCTGACCGCCGTTCGAGCCCAGCAGCCGGCCGGTCAGGTACGCCCGGAAGGTCTGGAGGTAGATCGCGCGGTTCTCCAGCGCGTCGGCGACCGCTTCGAGGTGCTGCAGCTCGGTCTCGACCTCTTTCACGCAGGCGACGTTCTCGAGCTCCGCCACCTCGCGAAAGAACTTCGGCGTCATGTGGAACTTCGAGAGCGCCGGGTTGTGGTACACGCAGAGCGGAATCGCGGACGCCTCGGCGACCTGGCGGAAGTGCTCGAACGCCTCGCGCTCGCCGACCTTCCAGTAGTACGGCGCGATCACCACCGCGCAGTCGTAGCCCAGTTCCGCCGCCTCCTTCGTCCAGCGCAGCGCTTGCAAGGTCGTCGCGCCGGAGGTCATCGCGAAGGCGCTCGCGCCGGGGTGCTTGCGGGCTTGGTCGAGGGTCACCTCGAGCACCCGGCGCCGCTCGTCGTCCTCGAGGTGGAGGAACTCGCCGATCGAGCCGGTCGCGACCACCCCGGTCGCACCCTGGGCGAAGCACCAGTCGACTTGCGCGCGCAGCGCGCCCTCGTCGACGGCGTAGGTGCGGTCCATCGGGGTGACGACCAGTCCGATGACGTCCCGGAAGCGGTCGCGGTAGCGCTCGATCTGCATGGTTCCTCCAGCCTGGCGTACGGAGAACGTACCGCCCCGGGGTCGCGAGTGCCTCGCGCCGAAGCGTCTTCCATGACGAACCGCGGCTTGGTTCTCGTGCTCGCGCTGCTCTGCGCCGCCGCGCCGCTCGCCGGCTCCGCCGAACCGGCCAAGGCGGCCAAGCCGCTGCGCTCGCTGACCTACGACCTCCAGATGACGGTCGGGATGGTGCGCAGCATCGAGCGCGACGCGATCGGCACGGCCGGCTCCACCCACGGCGATTTCGCCGGCGGGAGCGGCAGCCGGGGCACGATCACCGTCGACGTGCTCGCCGCGACGGACGACCACGGGATCGTGGCCGACGTGCGCGAGAACGCCGAGGGCCGCTCGCGCCCGCCGGTGCGGGTCGCGATCACCGGGGACGGCGGGCTGACCTACGATCCTGGGCAGAGCCACAACGTCACCAACGAGGAGGACGCGCTGCTGCGCTGGCTGGCGCGCGATTTCGTCAGCCAGGAAGTCCGCGCGCCGGGCGCCGTCTGGAACGTCGACACCAGCTCGGGCCGCGCGCGCGGGGCCGAGCACTACCGGGTGGTGTCGGCCGACGGTTCGCTGCTCGAGCTGGACTACAAGGCCGAGTCGAAGAGCTCGGGCTTGGGCAGCGGCGACATGACCCGCACCGGCACCGTCGTGTACGACGCGCGGATGTCCGTCCCGACCAGCGCCCACTACAAGGACATCATCCACCAGCAGCAGCTCGGAACGTACGACACGACCGAGATGGCGGTCCAGCTGCGGCTGGTCGCCGACAGCTTCGCCAAGAAGTAACGGTCCTCGGCGGGAGCAGCCTCCTCCCGGCGCCGAAGCGCCCGCCATGACGAACCGCGCTCTGGCTCTGGTCGTGTTTTGCGCTGCGGCGGCCGCCGTGCCGCTCGCCGTCTCGGCGGCGGAGGCGCCCAAGGCGCTGCGCTCGCTGACCTACGATCTGCGGCTCTCCGCCTCGACCAACGGGATCGTCGAGCGCAGCGCGATCGGTACCGCCGGCTCGACCCACGAGGACTTCACCGGCGGCGGGGAGAGCAAGGGCACCATCACGGTCGACATCGTCGCCGCGACCGCGGACAGCGGCCTGGTCGCCGACGTGAGCGAGACCGCCACCAACCGCACCCACCCCAAGGTCCGGGTCGCGATCACCGCCGCCGGCGCGCTGAGCTACGACCCCCAGCAGAGCCGCAACATCACCGATGAGGAGGACACGCTGCTGCGCTGGCTCGCGCGCGGGTTCGTCACCGCCGACGACCGCAGCGCGGGCGCGGCCTGGAGCGTCGACACGACCGCCGGCGGCCACCGCGGGGCGGAACACTACCGTGTCGTCGCGGTCGACGGGACCGTGCTCAACCTCGACTTCAAGGCCGAGGCGAAGAGCGGCGGCCTCGGCGGCGGCGACATGACCCGGACCGGCTCGCTGGTCTACGACGCCAAGTTCGCGGTGCCGCGCAGCGCCAGCTACAAGGACATCGAGCACCGCCAGCAGATCGGCACGTTCGTCACGACCGAGCTGACGGTCTCGCTGACCCTGGCCGCGGACACCTTCGCCGCCGCCAAGTAGCGCCGCGCCGGCCGAGGCCTACTCGTCCTCGGCCGCGCTCTCGCCGCCGACCACCTCGGCGCGCTTGGCGCCGCTGGTCGCGAGGGCCGGTTTGCCGGCCGCCGTCAGCGCCGCGTTCGCGCGCGCCACGTCGCCGCGCTCGAAGTCGGCGACCTCGCCCATCAGCGCCGCGTACGCCGCGTCGACGCGCGCGGCGTACTCGCGCTGGGCCGCGTTGGGCGGCGCCCCGGCGGCGAAGTAGCCGCCGCCGGCGAGCTCCTCGAGCTCTTCGCGCAGGCGGCCCGGGTGCGCGATCGAGTCCTCGTCGTTGGTGAAGTCGGCGGTCAGCCGGCCGCGCAGCGCGAGCGCCTTGGCGCGCACGCCGCGCAGCGCCGCGGCGAGCTCGGCGCTCGCGCCGGCCGCGCGCCGCGGGGCGGAGGCGGCGTAGGCGTCGAGCCGGTTGAGGGCCGCGTCCAAGGCCGAGAACGCGGCGGCATGGCGGGCGGTGAAGTCGTGCGCCGCCTGATACTCGGCGAGCGACTCGTGCGCGCGCGGGTCGGGCTCCACCCGCAGCGGCGCGCGGAAGGTGCGGCCGGCGAGCACCATGCGCACCGTGTAGCGGCCGGGCACGACCGGCGGGCCGGTGCGCGGCCCGGCGTACTCGTCCTTGGCCGCGCCGGTCCAGCGCACCGGACCGTCCTCGCGCAAATCCCAAGCCAGGCGGTTGATCCCGGCGAAGTTCGTCACCAGCGGCACCTCGCGCTCGTCGACCCGGGTCGTGCCGGCGATGCGGCGCACCACCCGGCCGCGCGCGTCGAGGATCTCGACCGCGGGCGCGCTCGCGCCCGGCGCCGCCTGGTAGAACGAGATGAGCGCGCCGCCGGGCGGGTTCTTGCCGGCGTAGCGGGTGTAGAGCCCCTGGTCGTCGGCGTGCAGCGCGAACGCGTACGCCGGGCGCGGCGCGAACAGCATTGCGCCCGCAGCCTCGGCCTGCGGCAGCTGCTGCAGCGGCGTGAGATCGTCGAGCAGGTAGAGCGCGCGGCCGTGGGTGGCGACGATCAGATCGTTCCAGCGCGGCTGGATGCGGATGTCGTACGTGGCGACCGTCGGCAGCCCGAGCGCCGGCTTCCGCCAGTGCGCGCCGTCGTCGTACGAGAGCCAGAACGAGTTCTCCAAGCCAAGATACACCAGGTGCGGGTTGCGCGCATCGGCCCGGATCGCGCGCGCTTCCTGGGCCGGCAGCCCGGCCGCGATGCGGGCCCAGGAAGCGCCGTAATCGTGCGTCACGAACACGTACGGCGTGTGGTCGCCCAGATAGTGGCGGTCGATGGCGGCATACGCGGTGCCGGGCACGAGCGGCGAGGGCGAGACCATCTCGGCCCGGCCGTCGGCGGGCACGCCGGGCGGCGTCACGTCGCGCCAGTGCCGGCCGCCGTCGCGGCTGAGCTGCACCAGGCCGTCGTCGCTGCCGACCCACAGCTCGCCGCGCGTCTTGCTCGAGGGCTCGATGTCCAGGATCGTGCCGGTCGATTCGGCGCCGGTGTTGTCGAGCGCGAGCGGGCCGCCCGCGGCCTGCTGGTGCGTCTTGTCGTTGCGGGTCAGGTCGGGCGAGATCGGCGCCCAGCTCCGCCCGCGGTCGCGCGACGCGAACACGACGTTGCCGCCGAACAGCGCGGTGCGCGGGTCGAACGGGTCGAACGCGATCGGCGCATCCCAGTTGAAGCGGTATTTCAGGCCGTACGGCGCGAAGTGCTGGGCCTCGGTCGCGATGTAGGCGCGCGCGTTCGCGCTGCGGTGAGCGCGGCGGTCGTACACGGTCAGGTAGCCGTTCTGCGCGTCGGCCCAGACGAGGTCGGGATCGCGCGGGTCGGGCCAGGCCCACTGGCCGTCGCCGCCGACGACCCGCTCCCACGCCTCGTCGGGAATGCCGTCGGAGCGCAGGCTGTTCGAGGGGCCGCAGAAGCCGCTGTTGTCCTGGAACCCGGCGCACACCCCGTACGGCGTGCGGTCGTCGAAGCCGACGTGGTACACCTGTCCGATCGGAACGTTGCGCGAGAACGCCCAGGCGGCGCCGCCGTCGAGCGAGATCGCGTAGCCGCCGTCCTCGCCGGCGATCATCCGCTTGGAGTCGTTCGGCGCGATCCACAAGTCGTGGTAGTCGACGTGCACGCCCTTGGCGATCGATTTGAACGTCGCGCCGCCGTCCTTCGATTCGGACAGCTCCTCGGAGACGCCGTAGACGTGATCGGCGTCGTTGGGGTCGACCCGCACGTGCGAGAAGTAGAAGAAGCGCTGGTCGACCAGCGTGTTCTTGGTCATCAGCTTCCAGGTCGCGCCGGCGTCGTCGGAGCGCCAGAGGATGCCGTCGCTCTTGGACTCGATCAGCGCGTACACGCGGTCGGGCTTCGAGGGCGCGACGGCTAGACCGATGCGGCCGGTGATTCCCTCGGGCAAACCGTGGCCGGTGAGGCGCGCCCAGGTCTGGCCGCCGTCGCTCGATTTCCAGATCCCGTCGTCGGGGCCGCCCGACTCGAACGTCCACGGCTTGCGCTGGAACTGCCAGATCCCGGCGTACAGCACGGCGGGATTCTTGGGGTCGGCGACCAGCTCGGAGACGCCGCTGCGCGGGCCGACGTAGAGCGTCTTGCTCCACGTCTTGCCGCCGTCGGTCGTGCGGTACACGCCGCGCTCGGGCGAGTCGGCGAACACGTCGCCGAGCGCGCCGACGACGACGGTGTCGGGGTTGCGCGGGTCGATGACGACCGAGGCGATGTACTTGGTCGCCGCCAGGCCGAGGTTCTTCCAGCTCTTCCCGGCGTCGGCCGATTTGTAGATGCCGTCGCCCCAGGTCACGTCGTTGCGCGGGTTGGTCTCGCCGGTGCCGGCCCACACCACGTCGTGGTTCTTGGGGTCGATCGCGACCGCGCCGATCGAGGCGACGTTCTCGTGCTCGAACACCGGCGCCCAGGTCGCGCCGCCGTTGACCGTCTTCCAGATGCCGCCGCCGGCGGAGCCGAGGTAGTACAGCTTGGGATCGCTCGCGACGCCGACCACCGAGGTGACCCGCCCGCCGGCGACCGCCGGCCCGATCCCGCGAAATGCGAGCCGGTTGTACGGCGGCGTGGGCGAGGGTGACGGAACGGCCGAAGCGGCCGCGGTCGGCGAGCCTCCGGGGACCGGTACCGCCGCCGGATCACGCTCCGGTGCGGTCTGCGCGAGCGCGAGCGCGCTCGCGGAAGAGACGAGCAGCGCCGTGAGGGCGGCGCGCAGAAGCGGACGGGACGTGGCAGTTCTCCTCGCAGGTCGTCGTAGCCGAAGCGACGAGCCTACGAGGGAATACCGAGACGTCCTGCGTCAGGCGTGCAGTTCCGGGTACGTCTTCACGCGCACGTGGTCGAGGTACGTGTCGTGGCTGTGGTTGACCGCCGCGATCTGGCCGAAGCTCGCGGGATGCTGCGGCATCCAGCCGGCGAACGTGTCGATGGTGCCGCCCACGGGTCGGTACGCGACGCCGAGATCGTCTTTGTACTTGGTGACGATCAGGTCGTACAGCACGCCCCACTCGGTCAGCGTCTGGCCGGGCTTGGGGTACATGCGCTGGATGCCGTCGAGATTCTGCCACGCCATCGGCACGACGTCGAGCGTGTTGACGCACGCGTACGCGTTCGCGAACAACCCGCCGTAGAGGTCGGCGAACTGGCGGTTGGCGGTGGTCGGCGCGGCGAACGTGAGCGGCACGATCGACACGCCGCGCGCGCGGCCGAGCGTGACGAGCTCGTAGCTCAGCCACGGCGCGGCGAGCTGCGCCAGCGCACCGCCCAAGCTGTGACCGCAGATCAGCAGCTCCAGCGATCCGTTCGCCGCGGCGACGCCGGCGAGGAACTGCTGCAGGTTCAGGTGCGTGACCGGATCGGTCAGCCCGACGGCGAGTCCCAGCGCGGTGTGCATCCCTGCGGCGATCTTCACCTCGTTGCCGGGCGGATAGACCCACGGCAGTTGCTGGAAGGTGTCCAAGTCGCAGATCCAGTTTTTGAAGAAGCCGCTCGCGTCGACGTCGGAGAGGCTGCCGCGGAACGCCAGCGCGTACGTCTTCTTGTCCGCCGCCAGCGCGACGTAGGCGAGCACGCCTTGGTTGTTGGCCGGGCCCCAGACGATCCGCCAAGGGCCGCCGATCTGCGGATAGAGCGCCGCGAGCGCGTGGGCCATGTCGGCCTTCTGCTGGGGCGGGTTCGTCGGGTCGGTATAGGCGATCGCCGCGAGTTCCATCGCGGCGCGGATCTGCAAGCTGGTCGCAGCCATCGTGGTCGCTCCCCAAACGGTGAAACGGCCACGCTTCGGCGAGCAGCCGGAAATTACTCTCCTTAGCTAGGGTAGCGGCGCGCGTTGACCACCACGACGCCGCCGCGGCGGCGCTGGAACAGCTTCCAGACGAACAGGGCCCCGACCACGATCGCCGCGACGAGCGCCGCGAAGATCACGATCTTGAGCACGAACGCCAAGATGAACAGGGCGACGATGCCGGCCGCGACCAGGGCCGTGAGCCGAATGAACAGTGCCATCAAATCCTCCGCCCGCAGATACCGGCCGGGCGGGGAGCGTGTTTCAAGCCGCCCCTCGGGGAGAGGGCCGGCTCGGAGGCGGGGGGATGCTTGCATTTTGGGCCGGCAGGCGGTACCCTGGGCACAACATGGATGTAAGTGGCGTCTCCGCCGGGACGATGGACATCGCGGCGAACGGAACCTCCGCGATCGCGCTGAGCGTGCTCAAGGGCACCGAAAGCCTGGTCGCCGACGAGATGACGAGGCTCTTGTCCTCGATCGGGGTCGGCTCGAACGTGAACACCTCGGCCTGAGCGCTCGCCCGCCTCGGCGGGAAGCGAACGCGCGTTCGACCAACTAGCGCCATTCCGTGGATGGCGCCTTTTCCGCGTTGCACCCCGCCGTCGGGGCCTGGTGCGACGAGCACCTGCACACCGCCACCCCGCCGCAAGCGCAGGCGCTTCCGCTCGCCGCCACGGGCGCGCACGCCCTGATCTGCTCGCCGACCGGCACCGGCAAGACCCTGGCGGCCTTCCTGCCCGTGATGTCGCGGCTGGCCGAGCTGCGCGACGCCGACGAGCTGCTGGCCCGCACCTACTGCGTCTACGTCTCGCCGCTGCGGGCGCTGGGCTACGACGTCGAGCACAACCTGCGCCGCCCGCTGCGCGAGATGGGCCTGCTCGAGCGGCCCAACACCGAGCGGGCCCGGGTCCGCCGCGGCCGGGTGCGCGAGACCCACGTTCGCACGGGCGTGCGCACCGGCGACACCCCGGTCGAGGAGCGGCGGCTGATGATGCGCCGCCCGCCGCACGTGCTGCTGACCACGCCCGAGTCGCTGGCGCTGATGGTCGCGATGGACTCCTACCGCACGGGGCTCAGCCACGTCGAGACGGTGATCGTGGACGAGGTCCACGCCCTGGCCGGCACCAAGCGCGGCGCGCAGCTCGCGCTGCTGCTGGAGTCGCTGGCCGAGCTGACCCGGGTCCCGCTGCGCCGGGTCGGCCTGTCGGCGACGGTCTCGCCGCTCGACCGGGTCGCGGCGTACCTGGCCGGCACCGAGCGCGCGTGCGAGGTGGTCGACTGCCGCGGGCTGCGCGAGATTCGGCTGGACGTGGTGGCGCCGTTCGCCGGCGCGATGGCGCCGCTGGCGCAGTGCGCCCGCACCGCCTACGGGCTGACCAAGGACGTCCGCTCCACGCTGGTGTTCTGCAACGTGCGCAGCCAGGCCGAGCGGGTCGCGCACGAGATGGAAGCGGCGGGCGAGCCGGCCGGCGAGATCGCGGTCGCCGACGGCACCCCACAGCCCTCGACCGAGAAGCGCGACCGGCGGATCGGGGTGCACCACAGCGCGCTCGAGCGCAACGTGCGCCACCGCACCGAGGCCGAGCTGCGCAGCGGCAAGCTGCGCACCGTGGTCTGCTCGACCTCGCTCGAGCTGGGCGTCGACATCGGCTACATCGACCGGGTGCTGGTGCTGGGCGGCGCGCGCGGCATGACGCCCACGCTGCAGCGGGTCGGGCGGGCCGGCCACCGTCCCGGCGCGGTCGCAACCGGCGTGGTGATCGCGCAGGACCGCGACGACATCGTCGAGGCGGCCGCGACGCGGCGCTGCATCCGGGCCGGCGTCTTGGAAGAGATCGTGGTGCCGGACGCGCCGCTCGACGTGCTCGCGCAGTGGCTGGTCGGGCTGTGCGCGCCCGACAACCGCGTGCCGCTCGCCGACGCGCTCGCGCTGGCCCGCCGCGCCTACCCGTTCCGTGACCTGGCGGAGAGCGATCTGCGTGCCTGCGCGGCGTACCTGAGCGGCGGCGGCGCGGGGCCCGACGAAGCGCACGTGCGGCGCATCGGGCTCGATGCCGAAGCGGCGTACGGCCTGGGGCGCGAGCCGTCGAGCGCGTACTTCGAGAACGTCGGCACGATCCCCGACGAGCAGACCATCGCGGTCGCCGGCGCGGGCGGGCACGGCATCGGCCGGCTCGACGAGAGCTTCGCCGCCAGCTTGCGCGAGGGCGACGTGATCCTGCTCGAGGGCCGCACCCTGCGCGTCAAGGAGGTCGGCCCGCGCGGCCTGCGGGTCGAGCCGCACGCCGGGCGGCCGACGGTGCCGACCTGGAGCTCGCACATGAAGGGCGTTCCGCGCGAGCTGGCGCGCGAGATCGACATCCTGCGCAACGGCGTTGCGGACGCGCTGGGCGACGGCACGCGCACGGCGCTGGCGTACCTGAAGTCGCGCTACGGCCTCGACGGCGTGGAGGCCGCGCACGTCGTGCGCTACGTCGCGCAGCAGCTCGCGCTCTCGGAACTGCCGGCGGCGGGCCGGCCGGTGATCGAGATCTACCGCATGGACAAGCGCCAGACCGCGGTCTTCCACACGATGGCGGGGCGGCGAGTGAACGAGACGCTGGCGCGCGTCGTCGGCGCGCGGCTGCACGCGCGCCACCGCGTGTCGAGCACGCTCACCACCGACGACGGCGGCTTCCTGGTCGGGCTGCCGGCGCGCAAGACGGTGCCCGATGCGGCGTGGGCGGCGCTGCTGGGCGTCGAGAACTTCGACGCCGATTTGCTCGGGGCGCTGCGCGCGGGCTACATGCTGCGCCAGCAGTTCCGCTACGTCGCGAACACCGGGCTCTTGGTGCTGCGCCGCGCCGGCGGGCGCTCGATCCGAGGCGGCGCGCTGCGCTGGAACGCGCAGAAGATCTTCGACCGGCTGTGGGAGGCCGAGCCCGACTTCCCGCTGATCCGCGAGACGATCCGGGTCGTCACGCGCGAGCTGCTCGACGCGCCGGGCGCGCTGCGCTACTTGGAGAGCCTCGAGGGCGAGCCGCGCGTGCTGCACCCGGCCGCGGCGACCCCGTTCACCTTCGGCATCGTCACCTCGTCGTTCAACGACTCGGTGGTGATGGACGACCGCACGAGCATGATCGAAGCGCTCCATGAGCGCGTCCTCGCGGTACTCGGCGAAACGCCCGAAGAAGAGATCGAAGTGCTCGCGCAAGCGGCGAACGCCGGCGACGGGGACGACGCGCGGCTCGGCAAGATCGATGCTTGGCGCGAGGCGATCGCACCCGTCGGCACGGGTCGCGAACGCACCGAGCCTGCGCCGGTTCGCGCCGCTCGCGAGCCGGTCGCCGACGCGCACGGGCAGTTGAAGCTGCTGTGATGAAACCGGCCGCCGCTGCGGAGAGCTTTCCGCTCGCCGACGGCGTGCTCGCGCTGCCGGGCGGGTTCGCGCTGCTGACGGACGCGCGGGCGCTGATTTGCGCCGACGCGCACTTGGGCTATGAGGACGTGATGGGCGGCGGGGCGGCGCTGCCGCTCTGGTCGACGACCGAGATCGTCGCGTCGATCGCGCTGGCGGCGCGGCGCCACGAGGCGCGCGAGATCGTGTTCCTGGGCGACGCCATCCACGGCGCGGGCTTGAGCGAGGGCGCGGCGCGCGCGGTGCGCGCGGCGCTCGACGCGCTGCGCGCGCAAGCGGCGGTGACGGTGGTCGCGGGCAACCACGAAGGCCGCTCGCGCGGGGTCGCGATCCTCGGCCCGACGGTCGAGACCTGCACCCGCGCCGGCTGGACGCTGGTCCACGGCGACCGCCCCGAACCCGGCGCGGCGCGCACGATGATCGGCCACCTGCACCCCTCGCTGCACCTCGGCGGCGACCGCAGCGCGCCGGCCTTCCTGGCCGGCCCGGCGCTGGTCGTGCTGCCCGCGCTGACCCCGTACTCGCCGGGTTTGAACGTTCTGGGCGAGGCCTGCATCGGCGCGCTGCGGCCTTGGAACGTCGAGCGGCGCGATCTGCACGTCGTCGCGGCGACCGCGGAGCGCGTCTTCCCATTCGGAACGCTTTCCGCATTGCGCGGCGCGCTGCACGGCGCCGCGCAAGGCCTCACCCGGACGTCACGCTTCCGGCGCCGCCTGCGGGCGGACTGATTCGTCCAGCGCGGCCAGCGCGACCAGCACCGCGGCGACCTGCGAGCCCGCCGCGATGCGGCCGTCGAGCGCCATCGCCCGCACCTCCGCGAGCGACGCGAGCAGCACGTCGATCTCCTCGGTGAGGTCGAGGTCCTGCGAGCCGGTCTGCACCGCGCCGCGCGCCAGGAACAGGTGGAAGTACGAATCCGAGTTGGTCGGGTCGGTGACGAAGGTGCGCACGTGCTCGAGCGCCGCGGCGGCGTAGCCCGTCTCCTCGGCCAGCTCGCGCTGTGCGCAGACGAGCGGCGACTCGCCGGGGTCGATCGCACCGGCCGGCAACTCGACCACGATTTGGCCGATGCCGTGCTTGTACTGGCGCACCAGTACCACCCGCTCGTCGCTCGTCAGCGCGAAGACGACGCAGAACCCGCGCGACTCGCGGACGAAATAGTCGTCCACGATGTGGCCGCTGGGCAATTCTACCCGGTCGGCTCGCAAGCGAAGGTACGGCGTCTCGATCCGGTAGTCGGACGACAGGACGCGCCACGGGCGGAGTCGGTGATCGCTCATCGTGACGGGTATACCACGCGACCGTGCGGAATTGGCCTGGACCGCGCGAACTGGGGAGCGCAACGATCGACAGACTGCAGATCGGCCGGCATTACGACACGACGTACGGGACCCTCTGGAAAGACGGGACCTACTACCCGCGCGGCACGCGGGTGCTCGTGACCGGTCTCCACATCGAACAGGGCTATTGCGTGCGCTTTCCGGCCGAGGTCGACGGCGAGCCGCTCGAGACCTGGGAAGACTGGGACGAGCTGGAGTTCTTGGCCGAGGAAGGCTCGGTCGAGTCCGGCGGAACGCTTCCGTCGAGCGTGCTGACCGAGGCGCGCGAGGTGCTCGACGACGCCGAGGACGGCTGTCACCTGCACCTCCACGAGGGCGACGATTAGCGGCGCGGCGCCGTGAGCGCGCCGCTCATGCGCCCCTGGCAGAACGCCGTCGCGCTCGTCGCGACGCTGTTCGCGGCGGGCGCGCTGCTGCCGCTCGCCCCGCAGTTCCGCCTGCTCTGCGGCGGCCTGGCGGTCGCGACGATTCTCGGGCTGCTCTGGCTGCGCGTGCGCGCCCACCAGGTGCGCCGCACGGACGCGCGGGTCGCCGACGTCTACGCCCGCATCGCGCGCATCCGCGGCGACCGCAATAGCCGCATCAAGCGGCGCTAGCGGAGCCTCAGCCCGAGTTGGAGCCGGTGTCGCGCGCGCGGGCCCGCGCCAAGCTCGGCACCTTCGCGACGTCGCCGTCCGAGATGTCGGTGGCCGGCTTCTTGCGCGCCGCGGCGGCCTTCTTGGTCTGCGGCTCGCCGGCTTCCGCCGCCCGCGTGCGCGACGACGCGCGGGTGGTCTTGGCCGGCTCGCCGGGCGAGTGCGCCGGCCCGCCGCGCGCGCCCTTGACGCGGCCGGTCGTCTTCGTGCGCGCCTTGGTGGCGGGCGACTTGCGCTGCGCAGTCTTGGGTGTCCCCGCGGTTCCCTTGCGAGCTTTGCTCTTCGATCGTTTGCGTGCTGCAGCCATGGTCGTACGGAGATACCCACCGCGCGCCGCACACCAGCGGCGAGCAAAGCCCTCGCTCGGCCCGCCGAGCGAAGTTCCGAGCCTAACTACACGGACCGGAGAAACGTCAGCGTGCGGTGCAGCAACAGCGCGGCCGCATCCGGGTCGTACGACGGCAGCGAGCTGTCGGCGAAATAATGCTGGTTACCGGGATAGAGGAAGAGCGCGGCCCGATCGGTCGACGCGACGAGCGCCCGGGCTGCGTCGATGTCGCCCTCGCCGGCGAAGATCGGGTCGGCGTCCATGCCGTGCACCTGGACCGGCACGCCGTCCGGCCAGGTTGAGCCGAACTCCGCGACCGGAACGCAGGAGTAGTACAGCAGCGCGCCCCGCGCGCCCGGCCGGGTCTGCGCCAGCCTCTGCGCCGGCAGCACCCCGAGCGAGAAGCCGGCGTAGACAAGCTCGGCGGGCAGCCCCTCGACCGCCCGGAGACCGCGCTCGATCACTTCACCGAAGCCGATCTGCTCGACGTGCCGCATCCCCTCGTCCTAGGGTGTCGAACGTGCGGCCCTCGTAGAGATCGGGTGCGTGCACGGTGTGCTCGGCCCGGCGCAGTTCGTCGGCGAAGGCGAGCACGCCCGGCGTGAGGCCTAAGGCGTGATGGAACAGGACGACTTCGGCCATCTCGATCTCCAGGCGGCTAGCACACTCTCTGTGACGGCCTGTGACGATCTAAGCGTCACGGCGGGTCGTGTCCTGCAACCCCTTCGCGCGCGAGCATCTCGTCATAGATTTCGGCCACGCGCTCCAGCGTGTCGGCGTCCTCGGGCAGCTTGTCGGGGCGCAGGCGCACGATGCGCGGGAAGCGCAGCGCGAAGCCGCCGGCGTGCAGTTCGCTCTTTTGGATGATGTCGAACGCGATCTCCACCACGATCTGCGGCTCGACGACGATCTCGCGCCGCTTGAGGTCGAGCTGCTCGTAGACGGCGCGCGCTTCACCGGGCGGCAGACGGTGCGCTTCGAACCACTCGGTCATCTCGGCGATCTCGACGTCCGTTAGACCGCTGTAGGCCTTGCCGAGTACCGCCAGCTCGTCGCCGTCGCGCACGGCGAAGGTGTAGTCGGAGAGCACGTTCACCCGCCGGCCGTGGCCGCGCTCGACCGCGACGACGACGCAGTCCAGGGTCGCGAGCTCGCGCTTGAGTTTGAGCCAAGCCTTGCCGCGCCGGCCCGGCGCATACGGTGAGTCGGTGCGCTTGAACACTAGGCCCTCGTGCCCGCGAATGCGCGAGTCCTCGAAGCGCTCGTGCACCGCCTCGGGCGCGGCGCCCGCTTCGAGCGCCGTCCACGGCGCCAGTTCGATCGCGCCAGGCGCCTCGGATGCGCCGGCTGCGGGCGACATGCCGGCGAGCAGTTCGGCCAGCGCGGCGCGGCGGTCGGCCAGCGGGTGGTCGAGGAAGAACGTCTCGTCGCGGGCCAGCGCGTCGAACACGACGTAGCGCACCGGCACCTCGCGCAGCAGGCTCCGCGGAGACCTCCTTGCGCTGCAGGCGCGCTTGCAGGTAGCGAAACGGCAGCACGCGGCCGTCGCGCACGGCGACGATCTCGCCGTCGAGCGCACACGAACCCGGCAGCGCGCGCAGCGCGGCGACGATCTCGGGATACGACCCGGCGACGTCGTTGAGCGTGCGGGAGAAGAGCGACACCCGCTCGGGCGTAACGTGCGCTTGCGCGCGAATGCCGTCGTACTTGTCCTCGACCAGCCAGCTCGCGCTGGCGAGGTCCTTGTACTCGCTGCCGTACGCGATGGGGCTGGCGAGCATGAACGCGACCGGCGCGTGGTAGGCGATCGCGACGCGATCGAGCGCGTCGTGCTTGGCCGCCAGCGCGACCGCGCCCAGATCGCCCGCTGCGCTCGCCGCGCGCCGCACCGCGCGCGGGTCGCGCTCGAACGCCGCCGCGACCGCGTCGACGACGAGCCCTTCGCGCAGACCGATGCGCAGCTCGCCGGTCATGATCTTGATCACGTAGGTCGCTTCGAGGGGGTCGGTGCAGGCCGAGAACACCCGCTCGCACAGCACGCGGCGCCGCTTCTGGGCGTTCTTGCCGCTCGCGCCAGCGATTTCGTTCAGCAGCTCGTAGAGCCGCGCGGGGGTGAGCGTCTCGCGGAACAGGCCCAGGTCGTGCGCCGGCCGCACGAACGGGCCGAGCGCCGCGCCGAGGTCGCCGGTGGCGCGGTACGCGACCGACAGCGCGCCGTCGTCGACGCCCCAGGTATGCGCCGCGGCGGCGACGATGGTGCGCCCGCCGACGGCGAGGCTGCGCTCCTGCGCCTGCGGGAACGGGTTGCCGGTGAAGTAGCGCGCCGCGGGGGCGAGGTCGGCATCCTCCAGCCCGCGCAGGTAGCCCGCCACGAGCGCGATCTTGTCGAGCTTGCTCGCGGTCGCGGCGATGGCGGCACAGGTCTGCGCGAAAGCGATCACCCGCCGTCTTTCCGCCGTTCGGCCGCGCGGTTCATGCGGGCTTCGCCGTCCGCGCGCGACAGGTCCCGGAGGCCGCTCGGTCCGGCCCCGGGACCCGCGCCGGGCGCTAGGAGGTCTCGGTGGTGATGGTGATCGTCTCGCCGTGGTGCTCGGGGGGCGGCGGGGCCGGCTCCTCGACCACGGTGGTGTGCTTCTCGACCGTGGTCTCTTTGACGTGGGTGACCGTCGTGTCGTTGTCCATGCCGGGCTGATGCCCGCGCGACGCGCTTTCCTCACCTCCGCCCCGAGCCGGCACGGAGGTGCGGCGGGCGGGCCCGCGGTAGGCGCACCCGGTGATCACCGCGCTCGTCCTCATGAACGTCGAACCCGGCCGCGTGAAGACGCTGGCCGAGGAGCTGCTCGCGATCGAAGGCGTGACCGAGTGCTACAGCGTGGCCGGCCCGTTCGACCTGGTGGTGATCGTGCGGGTGCGCGAGCACGAGCAGCTCAGCGACCTGGTCACCGAGGCCATCGCCTCGCGCCCGGGGATCGTCTCGACCGAGACCCTGATCGCGTTCCGCTCCTTCGCCAAGCGCGATCTCGGCCTGGTCTGGGACGTCGGCTCGGAGTGACGGCGGTCGCACCGGCGCGGGGCGCGCGGTGAGCGCGCTCTTCCCGGGTTTCGCGCTCGACGCGATCGACACGGCCGAGGCGACGATCCAGGTCCGCCACGGCGGGAGCGGGCCGCCGCTGCTGCTCTTGCACGGTCACCCGCAGACGCATGCCATGTGGCACGCGCTCGCGCCGCGGCTGGCGCGCGAGTTCAGCGTCGTGATGATGGACCTGCGCGGTTACGGCGACAGCTCCAAGCCGCCGACGACCGACGACCACGAGCCGTACTCCAAGCGCGCGATGGCGCGCGACGCGCTCGCGGTGATGCGGCAGCTGGGTTTCGCACGCTTCGGCGTGGCGGGTCACGACCGCGGCGGGCGGGTCGCGTACCGGCTCGCGCTCGACCACCCGGGCTCCGTCGACAAGCTGGCCGTGCTCGACATCCTGCCGACCGGCGAGCACCTGCGCCGCGCCGACGCGCGCTTCGCGCTGGGCTACTGGCACTGGTTCTTCCTGGCCCAGCCCTACCCGCTGCCCGAGCGGCTGATCGGCGCCGATCCGGACTGGTTCTTCCTGCACCGCCCCGGCCGCCACCCCGTCTTCGCGCCCGAAGCGCAGGCCGAGTACCTGCGCTGCTACCGCGACCCGGCGACGCTGCACGCCATGTGCGAGGACTACCGCGCGGGCGCGACTTACGATTACGCGCTCGACGAAGCGGACCGCGCGGCCGGCGCGCGCATCGCCGCGCCGGTGCTGGCGCTCTGGGCGGGCCGGGGGGAAGTCGGCACCTGGTACGACGTGCTCGGCATCTGGCGCGACTGGGCGGCGGACGTGCGCGGCGGCCCGATCGACAGCGGCCACTTCATGGCCGAAGAAGCGCCCGACGCGACGTACGCGGCGCTGCGCATGTTCTTCACCGGCTGACGCGTATCACATCTGACACAGTTCGTCTCAAGGAATACCGCGTCAGGCAGGTAAGACGAGCGGTGCGGCGCGTTTGCGCTGCTTCCCAAACGGGTGTTTCATGATTCGCACACGTCTCTTATCCGCACTGATAGGCGCGGCCGGGCTGGTGGTGCTGAGCGCGACGCTCGCCCAAGCCGCCCCGACGCCCTCCGTCTCGCGCTACATGCACACGGCCAGCACCACCACCGGCTACAACGAAGGCTGCGCGATGGGCGGCACCAACGCCAGCGGCGTGGTGGTGCTCGACTTCGGCGAGCCCTACTACTCCGGTGGCTGGGGCACGTACGACTACGGCAACGCGTTCGTGAGCAACGCGCAGATCGCGGCCTTCGCCGAGCAGTACGCGTACGGCTACTGGAAGTGCTCGGGCGCCGGCCCGCGCCTGGAGCTCGCGGTCGGCACGAGCAACTACGGCAGCAACGTCTCCAACGCCGGCGGCGTCGCGTTCGGCCAGATGGTCAACTCGATCAACACCTGGCTCACCAACCAGAACATCGCCTACCAGATCTCCATCCGCGGCGCCAACGACATGGAGCTGGACTGGAACTCGGTCGCGACCACCGAGGCCTGGGAGAACGGCTACCAGTCCGCGACCTCGCTCTACCTGTTCGACTACGGCGACTTGGCGGGCTGCCCGCCCTACGGCTCGTGCGACAACGGCTGGTCGCAGAGCAGCGTCTGGTACAAGTCGTGGGGGCTCAAGGACGCCATCCCGCTGCCCGAGATCTACTACTCCTCGCAGGCCAGCGAATGGTACCAGGCCAGCCTCTACTCCGCGCTGCACGAGCCCAACGGCAAGTACAAGTTCGAAGGCACGATGACGCAGTACGCCGCCTGCGGGAGCTGCACGTACTCACCGGCAGCCGGCTACAACGCGCTGACCAACGCGCTCAACGCCGACAGCCGGACGACGAACACGCCGCCCGACTCCACCGACATCTCGAATGCGAACTAGGAGCGACACGATGAACAAAGCTTTCGTCCTCGCCGCCGCCGCGCTGCTCGCGGCCAGCTCGCTCCTGCCCCGAACCGCAAGCGCGTCGGTGACCGACGCCGAGCTGGCCGCTCAGGCGCGCGCGCAAGCGGCGCTCCCGCAGCGCGTCAAGACCGAAACCGGCGCGCCGCTGCGCGTCATGCAGAGCTTCGCCGGCGAGCATGCCGCCCCGCGCATCATCCCCAACGGCCAGGCTCCGCTACACGACGCGAACTACGTCTTCGTCAACCAGTTCGACGGCGTGGTCGGCAACCAGATCGTCAACGTCTACGCCGGCTACTACCGCTACCACCCGACGCAGGGCGTGTTCATGGTCACCCGCTCGTCGCTCGACTTCAGCCAGGTGACCCCGAACAGGTTCTTCAACGGCCCGTCCGGCATGGGCGCCCTGAAGATCACCAAGTACGCCGGCGATCACCTCGTCCTGACCAGCGAGCGCGGCCCCACCCTGGACTTCCCGCTCCACTAGCTCCCCGCGTCACGAGGAGCACCGCTCGCGCGGTGCTCCTCGTTCGCACCGAGGCGCGCGGCGCCGCGTACCTAGGCGCGCGGCGGCGGGATGGCCAGGCCGGCGAAGAACGCCCGCGCCGGCGCGCTGAAGCCGGGCAGCCCGGGGTGAGCGAAGACGTCCTCGCCGCGCAGCACGACCGGCGCGCCGCCGTCGTGCAGGGCTACGGTCCAGTCGCGCGGCTCGAGCACGGCGACCAGCGGCGTGCCGCAGCGCAGCAGCACCTCGATCTTCGCTGCCACCAGCCGCGGCCGGCTTTTCCTGGACAGCACCTCGAAGGCCGCGTCGGGCGGGATCGTCGGCGCGTCCGCGTCGTCGTACGCATCGGCCGCCAGGCGCGCGAACGACAGGTACGACACGTCGGGCACGAGCGGGCGCCGGACTTCGTCCGGCGGCGCGAGCCGAAAGCGCCACTCGGACGCCAGCCGGCCGCGGCCTTCGGCCCACGGCGCGAGCAGCTCCACGATGCGCCGCTGCACCGCCCCGTGCGCGTAGAACGGGCTCATCTTGCGGACCGGGCGGCCGTCGAGCCACTCGGTCTCGGGTTTGGTCTCGGGCAGGACGATCTCGCCGTCCGCGGCTGCGTACATCTCACGCCAGACTATCACGCGCTTTGCTGCGGCGACAAGGCGTCGGTCCAGGCTGAGGTCAGCCGTGCGGTACGCTACCCGTGGCGCCCGGGCGCGCTAGAACAGCGCCAGCTGCTCGTTGGGCTCGAGGTAGGTCGCGTCGACGCCCATGCGCTTCAAGCGCCAGACGAAGTCTTTCCAGCCGTGGTTGAGGAGCACTTTGCGCGGCTGGGCGAGCTCGATGTAGCGCAGCAGCGCGGCGTAGTCCGCGTGGTCGCTCAGCGGAATGCAGGCGTCCACGCCGTAGCGGAACGCCGCGCCCTTGCCCAGCGCCCAGCCGGTCAGCATGGCGCTGCGCATCGGCTTGCCCTGCAGCGCCTTGGGCAGCGTCTTGCCGGAAGGCGGCCAGATCAGCGCGCTGGTCGGCTCGTACGTCTCGGCGTCGTAGCGCTCGTAGGGCGGCATGCGCACCCCGGCCGCTTCGTAGACGCGCGCCATCTCGTAGACCGCGCCGTGCGCGCTGATCGGAATGCCGGCCTTGCCCAGGATCGCCATCGCCTCTTGCGCCTTGCCCAGCGAGTAGGCGTAGAACACCGGCGCGCAGCCGTCCGCCAGCGCCTCGGTCGCGAAACGGATGAGCGTGTCTTCGACCTCGTCGCGCGAGGGGAAGACGTACTGCGGGCGGCCGTAGGTGCACTCCATCAGCAGCGTGTCGCACGGCTTGACCTCGGGCGGCTCGCACGTGTAGGAGCGGGCCAGCTTGAAGTCGCCGGTGTAGACGAAGCGACCGCGCTCGCCCGCGATCATCGAGCTGGGCGCTGCCCAGGACGTGGCCGGCCGGGAAGAGGGTCAGCTCGTGCTCGCCGTCGCTCCACGGCTCGTTGAAGGCGTGCAGCTCGAAGTCGCACGCCGGGCGCTCTTTGACCGCCAGCAGCGAGGTCTGCTTGCCGCGCGCCGCGCGCCGGCCAAAACGCGACCTGCACACCGCGGCGTTGGCCGGGGTGGTGACGATCGTCTCGTGCTCGCGGGCGTGGTCGGAATGACCGTGCGAGACGTAGCAGCGCGCGCGCGGGCGCATCGAGTCGATCCAGAGGTCGAGATCGGCCACGTAGAGCGACCGTTGCGAAAGCGAGAACACGGGACCGAACGAATGTTCGCTGCCGGCCGGGAACGCACCCTTTACGGCATCGCCAGGTTTAACCGGAGCAACGAACCCCGTGATGCAAGGAGCAGGCTAGCAAGCGTGCGCGTTTACGACAACATCGCCGATACGTTCGGCAACACCCCGCTCGTCCGGCTGTCGCGCCTGACCAAGGGCCTGGGCGCCGAAGTTCTGGTCAAGCTCGAGTCCAAGAACCCGGCCGGATCGGTCAAGGACCGCATCGGCGTGGCGATGATCGAGGCCGCCGAGCGCGACGGCAAGCTGCGGCCCGACACCGTCATCGTCGAGCCGACCAGCGGCAACACCGGCATCGCGCTGGCCTTCGTCTGCGCGGCCAAGGGCTACCCGCTGATCCTGACCATGCCCGAGACGATGACCGTCGAGCGCCGCAACCTGCTCAAGGCCTACGGCGCGCAGCTCGTGCTGACGCCCGGTGCAGCGACGGCATGAAGGGCGCGATCGCCAAGGCCAAGGAGATCGTCGCCTCCAACCCCGGCAAGTACTACTCGCCCGGGCAGTTCGACAACCCGGCCAACGTCGAGGTCCACTACCGCACCACCGGCGAGGAGATCTGGCGCGACACCGACGGCAAGGTCGACATCCTGGTCGCGGGCGTCGGCACGGGCGGCACGATCACCGGCGCGGGCCACCTGCTCAAGGAGCGCAAGCCCAGCGTCGAGTGCATCACCGTCGAGCCCGACACGTCGACCGTGCTCTCGGGCGGCGCGCCCGGCCCGCACAAGCTGCAGGGCTTCGCGCGCCGGCTTCGTGCCCTCGATCCTCGACACGAAGGTCTACAGCGAGGTGATCAAGGCCTCGTTCGACGACTCGATCGCGACCTCGCGCAAGCTCGCGCGGGACGAGGGCATCCTGGTCGGCATCTCGGCCGGCGCCAACGTCTGGGCCGCGCTGCAAGTCGCGGCGCGCCCGGAGAACAAGGGCAAGCTGATCGTCACGATCGGCTGCGACACCGGCGAGCGCTACTTGTCGAGCCCGCTGTTCTCCGAGCAGGAAGCCAACGTCTTCGAGCCCGCCCTCGTTTAGCGGGAACGGCTGACGCGCACGATGCGGACGGGCGGGGTGAGAGCCTCGCCTTCCGCGTGCGCGCGGTGGATTTTCAGGACCACGTCGTAGCCCCGCACGACGTGGCCGAAGGCCGCGTAGCCGGCGCGGTCGCGGAACTTCTGCGCGTCGAGCACGGTGTCGTCGCCGACGTCGATGAAGAACTCGCTGCTGGCCGAGTTGGGCTCGGCCGTGCGCGCCATCGCGATCGTGCCCTGGGTGTTGTGCAGGCCCGTCTTCGTCGTGGGCTCGATCGGGATCGGTGTGAGCGCGGCCGCCTTGTCGCCCAGCCCGCCCTGGATCACCTCGATGAAGCGCGGGCGCGGCGGCGCCGCGACGACCGTGCGGTAGAACGTCGCGCCGTCATAGGCGTGCGTGTCGACCAGGTGCAGGAAGTTCTTCGCGGTGACCGGCGCGCGCGCCACGTCGAGCGCGACGACGATCGTGCCGGCCGAGGTCTGGATCGCCACGTTGACCGGCGCGGCGCGCGGCGCGGCGGCGAGGAGTGCGGCGCACGCGAGGGCCGCGCCGAGTCGTACGAGCTGCATGCCGCCTCGTAACACGGCGAAGGCGCGTCTTCCTGGAGCCCGGCACGGTGGCGGCTCGCCGTCTTCCCCAGCGACGCCCCAAGAAGAAGGCGTGTCCGCCCCAGCCGCGCGCGGTAGCATGAGGGCCGTGACACGCAACGCACTCGCTTCCATCTTCGCCTCGTCCGCGCTCACCCTCGCCGCGCTGGCCGGCGCGCCCGCCGCCGCGTCGGCACAGACGATCCCGCTCGACGCCGCGGTCGGCTACATGGGCACCACCGGCGGCCAGTCGGCCGGGGCCGCCGTCGTGACCCTACACGGCGTCGGGGTCAGCGTCCCCGGCGTGCGGCCCCAGGTCAGCTTCGCCTACCCGTTCTCGGGCGGCGGCCATCGCTACGCCGCGACGACCGAGGTCGGGCTGCACGTCCCGCTGACCGGCTTCACCGCCGGAGCCGGGGTCGGCATCGGCCGGCTCGCCGAGCCGTTCCAGACCGGCGCGCTCTACGACGTCTTCGCCGGCACGCGGCTGGCTTCGCACGCCGACCTGGTCGCCCGCTACTACAGCGGCCTCAACCACTACGTCGGCCAGGGCGTCTTCGTGGGGGTCGGCCTGCACATCTGATCTTCCCCGGGCCGGTCGGTACCTGACCGGCCCGCGCGGGGACGCGTTGCAAACGTCCGCCCCCTCTCGCGGGTCATGGAGACTTCATGCTGGGGGATTTCCATCCGCTGGTCGCAACGTGGTTCAGCGCCCGTTACGGCGAGCCGACCGAGCCGCAGGTTCAAGGCTGGCCGCTGATCCGCGCCGGCCGCGACGTCTTGATCTCCGCCCCCACCGGGTCGGGCAAGACGCTCGCGGCCTTCTCGATCTGCCTGGACGGCCTGGTCCGCCGCGCCGCGGAGGGCCCGCTGCCCGACCGGACGCTGGTGGTGTACGTCTCGCCGCTCAAGGCGCTCACCAACGACATCCGCAAGAACCTCGAGACGCCGCTGGGCGAGCTGCTCGCGGCGGCCCAGGCGAGCGGGACGGAGCTGGCCCCGATCCGCACCGCGACGCGCACCGGCGACACCCCGCAGGCCGAGCGCGCGCGCATGCTGCGCAAGCCGCCGCATGTGCTGGTCACCACGCCCGAGTCGCTGTTCATCCTGCTCACGGCCGAGAAGTCGCGCCGGCTGTTCGAGCACGTCGAGACGGTCATCGTCGACGAGATTCACGCGATGGCGGCGGACAAGCGCGGCTCGCACCTCGCGCTCACGCTCGCGCGCCTGGACGAGCTGGTGCGGCGCGAAGGCGGGCCCAAGCCGCAGCGCATCGGCCTGTCGGCGACGGTCCGCCCGCTGGAGCAGGTCGCGAACTTTCTCAGCCCCACGGCGACGGTGGTCGACGTCGGGCACCGGCGCGCGATGGACTTGCACGTCGAGGTGCCCCGTGACGAGCTCGGCCCGGTGGCGAGCAACGAGATGTGGGGCGAGATCTACGACCGCGTCGCCGAGCACGTCCGCGCGCACCGCACGACGCTGATCTTCGTCAGCACCCGGCGCATGAGCGAGCGGGTCGCTTTCGCGCTGAGCGCGCGGCTGGGCGAAGGGGTCGTGCTGCCGCACCACGGCAGCCTGTCGCGCGAAAAGCGCTTCGAGGCCGAGGACCGGCTGAAGAAGGGCGAGCTGCGCGCGGTCGTCGCGACGGCTTCGCTGGAGCTGGGGATCGACATCGGCTCGATCGACCTGGTGGTGCAGCTCGGCACGCCGCGCTCGATCGCGGTCGCGCTGCAGCGCATCGGCCGTTCCGGCCACTGGATCGGCGCGAAGCCCGAAGGGCGTCTGTTCGCCACCACCCGCGACGAGTTGCTGGAGTGCGCGGCGCTGGTGCGCGGCATCCGCGGCGGCGCGATGGACGCGCTGACGATCCCGAGCGCGCCGCTCGACATCCTGGCCCAGCAGCTCGTCGCGTTCTGCGCGGCGGAAGACGAGTGGGAAGCGGACGCGCTCTACGCCGCGGTGCGCTCGGCGTACCCGTACCGCGACCTCGCGCGCAAGGACTTCGACGACGTGGTGACCATGCTGGCCGACGGCGTGGCGACCTCGCGCGGGCGCAGCGGCACGTTCCTCCACCACGACCGGGTCAACGGCCGGCTGCGCGCGCGGCGCGGCGCGCGCATGGCCGCCATCATGTCGGGCGGCGCGATCCCCGAGACCGCCAACTACAACGTCGTCGCCGAGCCGGACGGCCACGTCGTCGGCACGGTGGACGAAGACTTCGCGGTCGAGAGCATGGCGGGCGACATCTTCCTGCTCGGCTCGACCTCGTGGCAGATCCGGCGCGTCGAGTCGGGCGTGGTGCGGGTCGAGAACGCCAACGGCGCGCCGCCCTCGATCCCGTTCTGGAACGGCGAAAGCCCGGGCCGCACGATCGAGCTCTCGCGCGAAGTGTCGGCGCTGCGCGCCGCCATCGACGAGCGCGACGATGCGTCGGCAATCGCCTGGCTGACGGCCGAGTGCAGCCTCGACCGCGCCGGCGCGGAGCAGGCGGTGGCGTACGTGCGCGCCGGCAAGTCGATCCTGGGCACCGTGCCGACCGGCACGACGATCGTCGCCGAGCGCTTCTTCGACGAGGGCGGCGGGATGCAGCTGATCCTGCACACCCCGTTCGGCGCGCGCATCAACCGCGCGTGGGGCCTGGCGCTGCGCAAGAAGTTCTGCCGCTCGTTCAACCTCGAGCTGCAAGCCGCCGCGACCGACAACGGCATCTGCCTCTCGCTGACCGACCAGCACGCCTTTCCGCTGGAGATCGTGTTCGAGTACGTCAAGTCGGCCAGCGTGGAGTACACCCTCACGCAGGCGATGCTCGACGCGCCGATGTTCGGCGCGCGCTGGCGCTGGAACGCGACCCGGGCGCTGGCGATCCTGCGCATGCGGGCCGGCAAGAAGGTCGCGCCGCAGCTGCAGCGGATGCGCGCCGACGACCTGCTGGCGTCCGTCTTCCCCGACCAGGCCGCGTGCGCGGAGAACCTGAGCGGGCCGATCCGCATCCCCGACCACGTGCTCG
This sequence comes from Vulcanimicrobiota bacterium, assembly GCA_963784655.1. Classification (GTDB taxonomy): domain Bacteria; phylum Vulcanimicrobiota; class Vulcanimicrobiia; order Vulcanimicrobiales; family Vulcanimicrobiaceae; genus Vulcanimicrobium. The sequence continues at coordinate 336,091 of CAWASO010000005.1, read as the reverse complement.
TCCGCGAGACGATCGACAACTGCTTGCACGAGGCGATGGATCTGAACGGGCTGCTCGAGGTGCTGCGCGCGATCGAGTCCGGCGCGATCCGCACGGTCGCGGTCGACACGCCCGAGCCGTCGCCGTTCTGCCACGAGATCCTCAACGCCAACCCGTACGCCTACCTCGACGACGCGCCGCTCGAAGAGCGCCGCGCGCGCGCCGTGACGCTGCGCCGCACGGTCCGCGCCGAAGCCAGCGACGGCAGCGGCATCCTCGATCCCGCCGCGATCGCCGAGGTGACGGAGTCGGTCTGGCCGGTCGTCCGCGACGCCGACGAACTGCACGACGCGCTCGCGACGCTGACCGTGCTGCCGCCGGTGGCGGAATGGCAAACCTGGTTCGACGAGCTGGTCGCGCAGCGCCGCGCGACGACGCTGTCCGTGCCGCGCGCGGCATCGGTACCGCCCGGTGACGATATGGCGGCGTTCTGGACGTGCGCGGAGCGGCTCGACCTCGCCCGCACGGCGTACCTCGGTGCGGTCGCCGCGCCCGAGATCGCGGCGCTCGCGTCCACCACGGCGCTGCCGGAAACGCGCGATGAGGCGTTCACGGAAATTCTGCGCGGCTGGCTGGAGTCGTCGGGGCCGCTGACGGTCGCCGAGATGAGCGAGCGCTTCGCGGTCGACGCGGCGGCGGTCGAGTTCGCGCTGCTCAAGCTGGAAACCGAAGGACAGCTGCTGCGCGGGCGTTTCCGCGGCGGAGCGGACGAGGAGTGGTGCAACCGCCGGGTGCTGGCGCGCATCCACCGGCTCACGCTGGGCACCCTGCGGCGCGAGATCGAGCCGGTCACGACGGCGGAGTTCGTGCGCTTCCTGTTCCGCTGGCAGCACGCCGCGCCCAGCGCGCGCCTGCACGGCATCGACGGCACGCTGCACGTCGTCAAGCAGCTCGAAGGCTACGAGATCCCGGCCGCGGCGTGGGAGAGCTCGATCCTGCCCGCGCGCGTGGCGGGCTACAAGCGCGAGTACCTCGACCGGCTGTGCTATGCCGGCGACGTGATGTGGGGCCGGCTCTCGCCGCACCCCGCGCTCGCGCCCAACGAGGACAAGCCGGGGCGCAAGGTCCGTCCCACCAAGCTCGCCCCGATCGCGCTGTTCGCGCGCGAGGACGCCGACGCGCTGGTGCTGCGCGGAGCGGGCGAGACCGCCGGTCTGTCGCACGCCGCGCGCGAGGTGCTCGAGGAGATCGGCCGGCGCGGCGCGCCGTTCTTCGCCGACATCGTGCGCGGCACGAAGCGCCTTCCCGCCGAAGTGGAAGAAGCGCTCTGGCAGCTCGTCGCGGCCGGCCTGGTCACCGCCGACGGCTTCGACGCGCTGCGCTCGCTGATCGACGCCAAGCGCCGGCTGGGCGACAAAGGCCTGCGCGCGCGGCCCCGCTCGTCGAGCGGCCGCTGGACCCTGCTCTCGTCGGAGACGGAGCGGATCGACGCCGACGCCTTCGCGCGCCGGCTGCTCGCGCGCTGGGGCGTCGTCTTCCGCGACGTCGTGGCGCGCGAGACGCTCGCCCCGCCGTGGCGCGAGCTGCTGGTCGCGCTGCGCCGAATGGAAGCGCGCGGCGAGATTCGCGGCGGCCGGTTCGTCGCGGGCTACGTCGGCGAGCAGTTCGCGCTGCCCGAAGCGATCGACGCCCTGCGCGCCGCCCGCCGCAGCGGCGACGACGCCGACATCGTGGAAGTGGGCGCGTACGACCCGCTCCAGCTCGCGGCCGGCCTGCTCGCCGGCCCACGCCCGGTCCGCACGATCGCCCAAGCCGCAGGCTGACCCGCGCTCAGGCGGCTAGATTTCCAGGTGCGCGACGATTCGGCGGGCGATCTCGTCGGGCGCCTGGGGCTGCGAGGCGTCGAACGGCGTCTCCTCGACCTCGCGGGCGTTGCGGTGGATCAGCAGGAAGGCTCGCTGCGCGTCGTCGTGCCGGACCTCGGCGAAGCGGTAGCGGTCGGGCCGGCGCCAGGAGCCCGTCCGGCCGACCACGCCGTGATGGTACGAGCCGCGCGGCGCCATGGCGGCAACCCCGTGTTCGATCGCGGCGATGACCTCGAGAAACGACATCGGCGTGTACGTTCGCGCACGGAACGGCCGTCCCGCCTGCTTCGCCGAGCGCGCCGGCCCCAGTGATCCCGGGCACGGCGTACGAAAACTCGCGTGCCCGCGGCCGACGGAGCGTCTACCGGGATTTGCCGAGCGGTGCAGAAGCGAGTCGTGCGTCCGCATGTCTGGTGAATCACCTTCCGTTTCCGGCCCCGGAAACGTCTCGAGCGCTCTCCCAGCCGCGCCGGTTTTCGCTCGCGACCGGCTCCACGCGCGCTTCGACGCGGCCGGCGCCGCACCGCTGACGCTGGTGGTCGCCGGGGCGGGCAGCGGCAAGAGCACCGCGGTCCGTGCCTATGCGGCGCTGCATGGACTGGCGCCGGTCTGGTTCGCGCTCGAGCCCGAGCACCGCGACCCGGCGGCGTTCCTGCGCGGCTTCGCCGCCGCGTTCGGCGACGTGGCGCCCGGGCTGGCGCTGACGGTCGCTTCGGCCGAGGCCGCGCTGGCGGCCGGCAACGAGCTGGCGCTGCGGGCCTGGCTGCTCGACGGCCTGGCCGGGCTGCGCGGCACGGCGGTCCTGGACGGCTTGCAGTACGCGCTGGCCGACCCGCGCGCCGCGGCCTTCGTGCGCGACGCGGTCGACGCGACCGTCCCGGCCTGGCGCTGGATCCTGGTCTCGCGCGACGTCGCGGCGCTGCCGGTGGCGCGCTGGCTGGCCGGCGGGGTCACCCAGCTCCCGGTCGACGAGGCCGACTTGCGGGTCGACCCGGCCGAGCTGCGCGCGGCGGCGGCCGGCTACGGGCTCGACGAGGCCGCGCTGGCGCGGCTGCACGAGCGCAGCGCCGGCTGGCCGCTGGGGCTGGCGGTCGCGCTCGCCGCGGGCGCGGCCGGCGACCCCGGCTTGGCCGGAGATCGCGAGCGCGTCTACGACCTGGTCCTCGACGCCGCCCTGGCCGTCCACGACGATCGCGAACTCGTGTTCGAAATCGCGCTGCTGGGTCGCTTCGACGCCGCCGCGGTCACCGCGCTGGGTCCGGCCCCGGCGCAGGCCGAAGCGGTTCTGCGCCGGCTGGCGGCCGGCGGGCTGATCGCCCCGGTCGGGCGCGACGGCTACGCTTTCGGCGAACCGTACCGCGCCCGGCTGCGGGTTCGGCTGGACGGGCTGGGCGACGAGCGCCGGGCGGCGCTCTACGAGCGCGCCGCGGCGGCCCTCGAAGGCCTGGGGCGCTGGTCCGACGCGCTGGCGCTGCGCGTCCGCGCCGGCGACCGGGCGGCCATCTCGCGCGCCCTCGAGCGGCGCGGCTTCCGCGCCCTCGACCAGGGCGACGTGGAGCTGGTGCGCGACGCGCTGGCGATGCTGCCCGACGATGCGGCGGTGAGCGGGCCGACCGGGCTTGCGATGAAGGCCGCGATCGCCTCGCTGGACGAGCGTTTCGACGTGGCCGAGGCCTGGTTCCGGATCGCGATCGACGCGGTCGACGGCGACCGCCGCAACGAGATCGTGATCCGCTACGGGCTCGACCTGGTCCGGCGCGGCCGGACCGACGTCAGCGACATGCTCGAGGCCGAGCTGGCCCGCCCGGGGCTGACCGAGGCCAACGCGGCCGCGCTGTGGGGACTGCTCGGGACGGCCTACGTGGGCGGGCACCGCCTGCCCGAGGCGCTGGCCGCGTCCGCCGAGGCGCTGCGCCGGGTCGGGAGCGTCGAGGACGATGCGATCCGGGCCCGCATCTTCCACCAGGCGGCCTACGTCGCGCTCAACCACGGCGAGTACGGGCCGGCCAAGGACCACGCCCTGCGCGCCCTGGCCGACGCCGAGCGGGCCGAGCTGCACGACCTCGCCGCGCGCGCGCTCAGCGTGCTGCACAACGTCGCGATGCTGGCCGACGACGACGCCGCGGCGGCGCGCGGGTACCTCGTGCGGCTGGCCGAGGCCGCGCGCCGCTCGGGCAGCACTACCCTGCGGCTGTACGCGACCTTGAACCTGATCGAGCTCGCGGTGGACGCGGGCGACGGGGCCGCGCTCGAGCGGCTCGACGCGGAGCTGCGCGAGCTGCAGGTCCTGCTGACCCCGATGGTCAGCGAGTCGCTGCTGCCGGCCCAGGCGCTGCGGGCGGCCTGGGACGGGCGCTTCGAGCACGCCTACGCGCTGCTCGCGCCCAGCGCCGCCAAGCAGTTCGACGACGACCGCCGCGCGCTGCGCTACGCCGAGTGCGCGGTCTACGCCGCCGCGGCTGGGATGCGCGCCGAGAGCGTGGCCGCGATCCGGGCCGCCCGGACGGCGCTGCGCGCGCTCGACCCGCACGACCGCCTGACCCTGCGCGCCCAAGCCAACCTGGCCATCGCGGAGATCCTGCTGGCCCGCGACGGCCGGGCGGCGGTCACGATCGCGGCCCTGCACGCCGCGGCCGGCGAGGCCGGCCCGCGAGTGGCCGCGCTGATCGCCGTGATCGAGGCGCTGCGCGAGCGCTGGTCGGGCGGCTGGCACGGGGCGACCTCGCTGGCCGACGCGCTGGAACGGCTCGAAGCGGTCGAGCTGGGCGGCATCGCCCGGTTCGTGGCCGCGCTCGGTTTGCCGAAGCCCGGCGAGCGCGATCCGGCGCATTTGACATAATCTTCACACGATAGACACCCCTATAAATGGGGTGAGCAGGTTTTAGGCCATAGGTCCTGGGTAATGAGACTGTGGAGCCGGCGTTTGGGCGAACGGGTGGCTCCGGCTTGGAGAAGGATCTCATGTATCAGGTCGTAGCCGCGGAGAGCGGCGACCCGCTCATGGCGGCGCAGTGCCGAATGCGCGGGCGCGAGATCGTCTCGTTCGTCATGAGCCGGCTGACGCCGGCGCAGCGCACCGTCGGTGCGGAAATTCTGGCCTTGCGCTTCGTCGAGCGGTTCGCCGCGGCGGTGGCCGAGGGCGAGTTCGCGCCGCTCACCCGCTGGGTGGACGGCGTCTGCCAGCGCTACGTCGCCGTGCTGCCGATCGCGGCGCTGCTGCCCGCCACGGCCGAGACGGCGATCGCCACGATCGTCGCCACGCCGGGCTGCCGGCTGTCGCTCGACGAGCTGGCGCGCGTTCGCGCCGACGTCGAACGGCTGGCGGCCCGCCCGCGCCTGATCCGCCAGTCGGCGGCGCACGAGGCCATCGACGAGATCGACGTCGCCCTGGACGACCTGATGAGCCGGCTCGACCAGAGCGACGAGCTGACCGCCGAGCACTCGCGGGCCGTGTCGACCTGGTGCGCGCGGCTGGCCAAGCGGATGGTGCTGGACAAGCAGACCGCCCTGGACGTCGCGCGGGGCGGCCTGATCCACGACATCGGCAAGATCTCGACCCCGCCGGCGATCCTCAACGCGCCGCGCGGGCTGACCCCGGTGGAGTACGCGATCATGCAGCGCCACGCCGCCGATGGCGCCGCGATCATCGCCCGGATTCCGCTCCTGGCCCACCTCGAGCCGCCGGTGCACTCGCACCACGAGCGCTTCGACGGCGGCGGCTACCCGGATCGCACGCGCGGCGAGGCGATCCCGGCCAGCGCCCGCATCGTCTGCGTCGCGGACGCCTTCAACGCGATGATCGGCCGGCGTCCCTACCGGCCCCCGCTGGCTCCCGGCGACGCGCTCGACCGGCTGGTCCAGGGGCGCGGCACCCACTTCGACCCGGCCGTCGTCGACGCCATGATCGACGTCGTCACCAACCGCACCTAACCCTCCCCCACCCGAGGAAACTCTCATCGTGCATCTCTCCAAGGCCCTCTGGGCTCTGGGCGTGTTGTCGCTTGCCGCGTGCGCGGCCGGCGGCAGCGGCGCCATCCCGGGCGCGGACGGCGTCGGCCGGCAGGCGCAGTTCTCGCGCGCCCTGCCGGCGACGTCCCCCTCGCCGGACCCCGCGGCGACGATCCCGCCCGCGAGCGCCAAACCCGCCGCCTGCAACGGCCCCAACGCCAACGGCAAGCACCACTGCCACGCCGACAAGAACCCGCTCGTCGCGCCGAACCCCAACCCCAACCCGGCGACCGTCGTCGGCCTGACGCCCGCCGACTTGCGCGCCGCCTACGGTTTGCCGGCCGCCGGCACGACGACCGCCAACGGCCCGATCATCGCCGTCGTCGACGCGTTCGACGACCCGACCGCGGAATCGGATCTGGCAATCTATCGCGCGCGCTTCGGGCTGCCCGCGTGCAGCACCGCGAACGGCTGTTTCCTCAAGCTCAACCAGGACGGCAAAACCGGTAAGTATCCGCCCGCGGACGCCGGCTGGGGCACCGAGATCGCGCTCGACCTCGCGATGGCGTCGGCGGCCTGCCCGACCTGCCGCATCGCGCTGGTCGAAGCCAACGACGACAACATCGACAACCTCTCGGCGATCGTCGACAAAGCCGCGACGCTGGGGCCGGCCGCGATCAGCAACAGCTACGGCGCGCTCGAGACGGCGGCGCTGGTCAAAGCCAACGACGCGCACTACAACCACCCGGGCGTGCCGATCGTGGCCAGCGCGGGCGACACGCGCGCGATCGAGTTCCCGGCCTCGTCGAAGTACGTCATCGCGGTGACCGGCTCGACGCTGACGCGCGACGCATCCACGCCGCGCGGCTGGAGCGAACGCGCCTTGTCGTCGGGGACCGGCTGCAGTGCGGTCGAAGCCGCGCCGAGCTGGCAGCAGGGCCGCTCCGCCTGCACGACCCGCGCGGTGGGCGACATCGCCTTCAACGCCGACGTGTCCAGCGGCGTCGCGGTGTTCAACACCCAGGACGGCGGCTGGGAAGTGCTGGGCGGCACCAGCGCCGGTGCGCCGTTCGTCGCCGGGCTGTACGCGGCCGCGGCGAACTACGGCACCAGCGCCGGCGCGCAGCTGCTGTACGCGAACGCGGCGCGGCTCAACCCGGTGACGCCGCTCGCCTCTGGGACCGTGACGGCCCTGGGCAGCCCCAACGGTTTCGCGGGACTCTAGCACCCAATGCAGCCGTTCGACGGGGAGATCGGCAGTCTCGAAGAGCGCCTGCGCGTCTTGGAGCAAGCGCTGGCGACCTCGACCGATGCGGTCTGCATCGCGACCGGGCGCGGCGGCGACGCCGCCGCGCTCGCGACGATCTACACCAACGCGGCGTTCTCCGCGCTGACCGGCTACAGCGCGGACGAGGCGGCCGAATACCACCCGCTGCGCACGTTCTTCGGCGCGGAGACGAACCCGACCGCGGTCGCCGCGCTGGAGAGCGCGATCGCGGCCGGCGGCTCGGGCCAAGTCGAGGCGCTGCACTACCGCAAGGACGGCACGCCGTTCCTGGCCGAGCTGCGCTACGTCGCGGTGCGCGACACCGAGCGCGGGGTGGCGCACTGGGTGTTCGTGCGGCGCGACGTCACGGAACGCTGGCTGGCGCAGGCCGAGATGCTGCGCCTGCAACTGCTCGAGGCGCGCCTGGCGAACGCGGCCTACCGCGACGATCTGACCGGCTTGCCCAACCGCGCGCTGTTCCTCACCAGGCTGCGCGCGGCGGTGGAAGCCTCGCGCGCCGCCGGCGCGCCGCGCCGGGCGGTGCTGTTCCTGGACATCGACCGCTTCAAGCTGGTCAACGACAACTTCGGCCACCTCGCGGGCGACCGGCTCCTGACGGCACTGGCGCGCCGGCTCGAGCGCTACGTGCGCTGCACCGATACGCTGGCGCGCATCGGCGGCGACGAGTTCATGGTGCTGCTCGACGGGGTCGAGGACGAGGACCACGCCGCGATGCTGGGCCAGCGCATCGTCTACGGCTTGAGCGAGCCGTTTCCGCTCGACGACTCCGACGGGCGCGAGTTCTGCGTCTCGGCCAGCGTCGGCATCGCGATGATCGACGGCCGCTACGACGACCCCGAACACGTTCTGCGCGATGCCGACGTGGCGATGTACCGGGCCAAGGACATGGGCTCGGGCTGCTGCGCGGTGTTCGCGCCGGAGCTGCGCGCGCTGCGCTCGTTCGCGTTCGCCGCTCCGGCTACCTAATCGCCTAGTACTGGGCCGGGTCGGCGTCGATCGCGGCCCGGTACAGCGTGAACGGGCGCTCGCGCCGGTCCACCCCGTCGTTGAAGTTCGGCATCCGGTTGACTTGGCTGTCGGTCACGTAGACGATCCGGTCCGGGCCGAGCTTGACCGCGTCGGGCCAGACCATCAGCCCCTCGCCGTGCAGCAGCGTTTCGTAGCGGTTCTCGGCCGGGATGAAACGCTGCAGCGTGCCGTGGGTGACGTCGGTGAAGTAGACCCGGCCCTCGCGGTCGCAGTCCAGGCCGTCGCTGGCGAAGTTGCGCGCGTCGTAGCGCACGACGTGGCGCGCGACGAGTTCCTGGTTCGCGTGCTCGTCGGCCAGCACGTCGGTGTCGATCGAGAACAGCTCGTAGCCGCCCAGCGGCGTCCACCAAAGCGTGCGACCGTCGGGCGAGAGCGCGATCCCGTCGATGCCCGGCGGCGCGGCGATCGGGCCGTCGACCGTGGCGATCTCGAAGCCCGCGCCCTGCTGCGGGCGGACGCTCTCGTGGCCGCTCAGCTTGCGCCACGACTTGCCGCTGTCGAGATCGACCACGATGATCCCGTTGGGGCCCTTGGCGCCCGAGTCGCTGATGTAGGCGAAGCCGGCCTTGCCGCGGTTGTAGTCGATCACCAGGTCGTTGAGGTAGGTCGTCGGCAGAACCACGTCGGCCGGGAAGCCGATCCCGTGGACGATCGCGTTGCGGTCGAGGTCGATCACGTAGAGCTTGGCGGCCTTGGGGTCGCCGCCTTCGAGCGAGGTGGCGCCGGTGTCGAGCGCGAGCAGCCGGCCGCCCGGGCCCAGCGCGATGCCGTGGACCGAGACGAAGCGGTGCCCGCTGTCGGTCGGATCGACCGTGTTGACCAGCTCGTCGGGGAAGGGCACGGCTTTGCCGTCGATCAGCTCGGCCAGCGTGAAGGGCGCCGGCACGGCGTCCAGGCGCGGAAAGCTCAGAAAGATGCGGCCGTCGCGGGCCGGGGCGATGCCCGACGGCCAGTGATCGGGGAACTGGGCGAGCGGCTCGGGCCGGAGCGAGACACCGGCGGCGGTCGGGGCGTTGGCGGGGGCGTCCATAGGCGAGCCATGTACCCAGCCCGGGAAGCGCGCAGCGAGGGGCCGAACGGCTCGTCTTCGTCATGTATTGGGAATTAGCGGGTGTCCCGGCCGTCGCCGTTCACCGCGGCCCGCGGGTCGAGTCGGTCCACCACGTCGCGGCCTGCGTGTGCGACCCCGACGGAACGGTCGTGCTCAAGGTCGGCACGGTCGAGACCCCGGTCTACCTGCGCAGCTCGGCCAAGCCGTTCATCGCCGCCGCCTCGGTCCGGGCCGGGGTGCTGGAGCGCTTCGGCTTCGGCGAGCGCGAGCTGGCCGTGATGTGCGCCTCGCACAACGGCGAGCCCGGTCACACCGAGCTGGTCGCGAGCATGCTGGCGCGTATCGGGGCGAGCGTGGCCGATTTGCGATGCGGCGTCCACCCGCCGCAGTACGAGCCGGCCGCCCGGGCGCTGGCCGAACGCGGCGAGGCGCCCAGCGCCCTGCACCACAACTGCAGCGGCAAGCACACCGGCATCCTGGCCCTGGCCAAGGTGCTGGGCGCGCCGCTGGAGGGCTATCTGGAGCCGACCCACCCGGCCCAGCGGGCGATCCTGGCCCTGTGCGAGCGGGTCAGCGACGACGAGTTCGGGCCCGACCGGCTGGGCGTGGACGGCTGCGGGATCCCGGTCTACGCGACCTCGCTGCGCAAGGCGGCGACCTCGTTCGCCCGCTTCGCCACGCTCGAAGGGCTGGACGACGGCGACGCGACCGCGCTGGCCCGGGTCGCCTCGGCGATGGGCAACGAGCCCTGGTACGTGGCGGGGACCGGCCGCTTCGACACCGACCTGATGCGCGCCAGCCGCGGCCGGATCGTCGCCAAGGCCGGCGCCGAGGGCGTCCACTGCGACGCCCTGCTCGATGCCGGCTTGGGCTTGGCGCTCAAGGTGCTCGACGGCACCCGCCGGGCCGCCCCGCCCGCCACCCTGGCCGTCCTGGACGCGCTGCGCGCGCTCGAACCGGCCGCCCGGGAAGAGCTCGCCCCGCACGCCCGGACCGCGATCCCAAACGCCGCCGGCACGACGGTCGGCGAGGTCGTCGCGCTGGACGACTGGCTGCCGGCCGAAGCGGGCGTCTCCGTCTAGCCGGCCAGCGGCTTCCAGCCGCCCAGCGCCGGCTCGCGTCGGTCGACTAGTAGAGGAACTCGATCCAGCTACCGGAACGCCCCCATGACGTCTGAGCGAGGGTAGCAGATGGGGTGGAAGTTTGTGCCGTGGCTTCGTCTGGTGGGCGGCGTTGCTACTCTGATGATTTTGGTGGCAGCATTTATGTCCGCCGCCACAGCACCGAAAGCTAACTCTTGGTTGCCGGGTGAATCCCTCGCATTAGGACGGTTAGGGTATTTGTTCGCTACCAAACAAGTCCCTTCGGATTCCGATGGGCGGCCTCACCTGTTCCGGCTGGCGACCCTTTCAAAAAGCGACCGCAGTTGGTTGACGACGGAGATGCAAGCCGAACTTAGCCTTGCAGTCCGGCGAATTCGTCCATCCTACAAATCGATGTTGGCCTTTTATTTTGCCAGCTACAAAGGTGGTCAGTTTCTTGTCATCGTTGTTGATGGACACACGGACATTCCGGTTTTGAACCTATGTGTTCGCGCTCCGGAACGCGGGTGCCAACGTTACTGTCCGTATTTTTCCGATCCGCTCCTGCGCCGCATCGTCGCCTCGACGATGCCTGCCTGCACCGACCGGGCTTCGTTTTGGAGACAATAAATCGTGTTCCACCGATTCCAGCATCATCGCAAGAACTTTGAGGGGGTCCATCACGTCGCAGCTTCGTGCTTGAGTGTTCTGATATGCTTGTTAGTTGCAACGGCTTGTTCGCCGGGTGTTAGCGATAAGACACGCGGCATGTCACTTTTACCATCGGGTCGTGGTGTTGAAAAGCTTAGCGATAAAGGACACCGCGGGTTGATTTCAAATGGCGGCATATACCATAGTTTTTCAGATGTCGTTGGCGTGCTGCTCAGTGATACGGACTTAGATCAATTCGTCGACCCAGATATTCAGGGAGCCGACCGGCGTCTTGCAGTCCATCTACTCAAGCTCATGCCAGCAAATAAGCGCGGCGATTTTACGTACGTGCGCAACAATAGCATATTGTCCAACAGGACCGACTTGGCGCGCGGCGTTGTGTTTCTCAAGGCCGGGGATCCGCGCTTGCCGGCCGCCGCTCCCTCTCCGCGCTTGCCTGGATCGTCGCGCCGGCCATTGGACTATCCGCCGTCTGGTGGTAGTGGAGGGCCCTATATTCGCCATTACTCGGCGCAAGGCGTAAATGCAGCCCTCGGGTATGCAACTCCGCCATGCAACTCCAATATTGGATATGGCGACAATGGGGACATGTATTTCAACTCCTACACTGGCACGTCGGCCGGCAGCATTGTTGATGCTGGGGTCTATGTTGACGGAGGCCTCCGCGCGCATCCGTTCATCAACGAAGGGTCTTACGGGGGATACAACTATACGGGCTGGACCAATTATTACAATTCTTGGCCTTGCGGGGCGCATCTGGGTATGATGTACGGGACGATCTACGGAACCGGAATGAGCGTGCTCGTTCTGGGCCTGCCGGATTATGATCCAACCACCTACGAGCTTCCGCCCGCCAGCACTCAGTGGCATCAGGCAACCTGGAATTTTTTCCAAACTCCCTCAATCTTGACCGTTGGTCCTGGCCAATGGCACTATATTTCGAGCCCCTGCATGGGCTGCTCGGTTGCACGGATGTTCACTATCACGCCCGCAAACAGTTACGCTGATCGCTCATGTTTTGGCTGGTGTGGCGCAAGTGGTCTGCCTACCGGACGCTGGGACCAGGTGGTCATGGGAGAATTGATTCAGCCCTGCCAGCAGGTAAAAGGGCAGAGCGAACAGTGCACGATCGAGTATACGACCGACGGATCAGCCTACGGTGGGGCTAATCATGGTGGCGGAGGCTCTGCGGCGCCCTGGGGATTAGACTATGATACCAACAGCCAAGTGAATGGAGTGGAAGGTATAGCGCTCGGCGTTACAGGTGGCGCGCAGACCTTTCGCACGCCGGACGGGACGTTCCAGCCGTTGCAACCGTATCCGCCTGATACTCCAAATGGTGCTTGCGAACAAGCCGCGTCCAACGCCGGCTTCGGTCAAGTTCCGATTGACTCGCTCTCGAATCAACCTCAGCCTGAGTATGTCGCGGCCCAAGGCTATTCGTCTGGTCAATGGGTACTCGCTGAGAGCCAAACTGCATCGAACACGGATTCTGGTTCCACGTACACATACGGACCACCAATCTGCTACATCTGACGGTCGGCGAGGTCGTCGCGCTCGACGACTGGCTGCCTGCCGAAGCGGGCGTCTCGGTCTAGCCGGCCAGCGGCTTCCAGCCGCCCAGCGCCAGCTCGGCCAGCGCGGCCCGCTCCTCGCCCAGCAGGCAGGTGGCCGGGCGGGCCAGCCGGGCCTCGTCGTAGGGTTCGAGCGGGTCCAGCACGGCCGCGACCGCGACCGCGACGCCCCCGCAGCGCAGCACGTAGAGCACCAGGTTGTCGCGGGCCGGATCGAAGTCCCGAAAACGGCTCGCTTCGGCCCAGCGCCGCCCCTCGTACGCTTCGAGGAGCGGCTGGACGTCGGGCCCTTGCCCCAGCACGGCCGCTTCGAGCGGGCCGGCCGGGCCGCACGAGCGGGCGGCCTCGATCAGCACGCCGGTCAGCGGGTCCGGCTTGGGGCGGCGGCGGTTCAACCAGCGAAACGTGGCGGTGTCCTCTCGGCGGGCTAGTGCCCGGTGAAGTAGTCCCAGACCGACTCGACGGCCTTCTCGCCGCCGAGCGCTCCCACGACGCCGCCGGCTAGGCCGCCCACGGCGCCCCCGATCGCCGTCCCGATCCCGGGTGCGATCATCGTTCCCAGCGCCGCGCCGCCTTCCGCGCCGGCCGTTCCGACCGCGAGCGCACCGGCCCACGAGCCGGCCTCCTTGGTGGCTTGCTCGACCCGCTGGCCGGGCGGGGCGGTGGCGATGTCGTAGATCGAGACCGCGGCCCCGACCCCGACCAGCGCCTTGCCGCCGTAGCGGAAGCCCTCGCCCAGCGCGTTGACCGCGGCGTTGCTGCGCGCGGCGCTCGCGGCCAGCTCCTCGGGCGTCTTCGAGGCCAGGCTGGCGGTGCGCTTGGCGGAGTTGCCCATGTGCTCGGCCAGCCCGCGCGCGAACGGCGAGGAGCGCTCGCGGATGTCGACCCGGATCGCCTTGCGGGCCGCCGAGGCATCGGGGCCGCTGCCGACCGCGCCGACCCGGCGCTCGTACTCGGCGCGTAGGTTGCCGTCGTTCCAGAGCGACTGGCCGGCCTTGATCGCGGCGCCCTGGCCGCCGCGCAGGACGGCGTTGTCCTCGCCGTTGGGATCGCGCGGGGGGGCCGCGAGCGGGGCGGCGGGGCGGGCGGGGCCGGCGGGCGGGGCGGCCTGCTGGGGCGGCGCGGGGGCGATCGGGTCGGGCATGGGAGAGCTCCTTTCGGTCCGCTCCTCAGCCCGTCGAGGGCGAGGCGAAAGGCCCGTCAGGCGCTCGAGCGCAGCCGCTCTGCCTCGGCGTGCGCCAGGGCCCGCTCGAGGATCTCGCGCAGCGCCTGCTGGTCGGCCGCGCTGAGCGCGGCGATCGGCGGCGGGGCCTCGCCCAAGCGGGCCTCGATCGCGGCCCGGGTGCGCCGGCCCTCGTCGGTCAGGCAGAGCCGTTTCAAGCGCCGGTCGGCCGGATCGCTGGTGCGCTCGATCAGCCCGCGCTGCTCGAGCCGGTCGGCGATCCCGGTCGCGTTGGAGGCGTCGCAGGCCAGCTCGGCGGCCAAGGCGCGCATGGTCACGCCGTCGTCGGGGATGGCGTGGATCGCGTGCGCGAGCTGGGGGGTCAGGTCGAACGGAGCCGAGATCGCCATCATGTGCGGCTTCTGGCTGCGCAGGAGTGCGAGCAGGGCTTGCCAGGCGCGGCCACCGTTACTTGACATATACCACCATCGACGAGTATAACGGATCGGTTCCATGCCGACAAGCACTTCCGACGTCGCTCTCTGGTACGCACGCTACGCCGCTTCCGTTCGCGGCGCGGTCGTGCGTGTGACCGGGGATGCTGACGCCGACGACGCGCTGCACGACGCGTTCCTGGCCGCCTGGCGCGCCCGGGACGCGTTCGACGCGGCGCGCGACCCGCTGCCTTGGCTGCTCGCGATCGCCCGCCGCAAGGCGCTCACGATCGCCGGCCGGCGGCGCCGGCCGTTCCCGCCGTTCGGTCCGCCGGCCACCGTGCCGTCCGCCGAGGACGAGGCGCTGGCGCGTGAAGCCGAGGCCGCGGTACGCCGGCTGATCGCACCCGAACCGGCGCTCGCCCTGCGCGCGCTCGACGATCTGCCGCTGCGCGACGTGGGCCGCCGGCTCGGCGTGCCGCAGCGCACCGCCGCCTCGCGCATCAACCGCAGCAAGCTGCGGCTGCGCGCCGCGCTCCCGGCAACCCCCCACTTCTTCCGCGAGTCGAGGGCAACGTGGTCGACTTCTTCCTGAGGCGCCCGATCTTCGCATCGGTGTGCTCGCTCGTCATCCTGCTGCTCGGGCTCATCTCGATCCCGACCCTGCCCATCGCGCAGTTCCCCAACATCGCACCCCCGACGGTGACCGTCGTCGCGAGCTACACCGGCGCGAGCGCCGAGGCGGTCGAGTCGTCGGTGACGACGCCGCTGGAGCAAGCCATCAACGGCGTTCAGGGGCTCAAGTACATCTCGTCCCAGTCCGGCAGCGACGGCACCTCGCAGATCACGTGCACGTTCAACCTCGACCGCGACCTCGACCAGGCCGCCAACGACGTGCAGAACGCGGTCAACCTCGCCCAGGGCCGGCTGCCCAACGAGGTCAAGCTGACCGGCGTCAGCGTGTCCAAGAACTCGGGCACGTTCGTGATGGCGCTGGGCGTCACGTCGAGCGACGCGCGCTGGGACCAGACGTTCCTCACCAACTACCTCGAGGACAACGTCGTCAACGACCTCAAGCGCATCATCGGCGTCTCCGACGTGCGCGTGTTCGGCGAGCGCAAGTACGCGATGCGCCTGTGGGTCGACCCCAAGCGGCTGGCCGACCAGGGCCTGACCGCGGGCGACGTCCTGACCGCGCTGGAGTCGCAGAACGTCCAGGTCGCGGCCGGTTCGATCGGCGCCCCGCCGACCAACGGCCACCAGCCCTACGAGCTGGCGGTGCGCGCCACGGGCCGGCTGCACAACGCCAGCGAGTTCGCCAACGTGGTCCTCAAGACCAATCCCGACGGCGGCTACGTCAAGGTCGGCGACGTCGGGCGCGTGGTGCTGGGGGCCGAGAACTACGCCGGATCGCTGTGGTTCAACGGCAAGGACGGCGTCGGCCTAGGCGTGCTGCAGCTCCAGACCGGCAACGCGCTGGCGGTCTCGCAGCAGATCCGCCAGACCATGGACACGCTGGCGCTCAAGTTCCCGGCCGGCGTGCGCTACACGGTCGCCTTCGACACGACCGAGTTCGTGCGCGAGTCGATCAAGGAAGTCGTGATCACGCTGGTGGTCGCGATCGGCCTGGTCGTGCTGGTCATCTTCCTGTTCTTGCAGGACTGGCGCACGACGCTGATCCCGACCCTGACCATCCCGGTCTCGCTGCTCGGCACGTTCTTCCTGATGAAGGCGCTGGGCTTCTCGATCAACCAGCTCACCCTGTTCGGCTTGACCTTGGCCACCGGGCTGGTCGTCGACGACGCGATCGTGGTGATCGAGAACATCGCCCGCTTCATTCAGGAGAAGGGCATGCCGCCGCTCGAGGGCGCGCGCGAAGCGATGCGCGAGATCACCGGCGCCGTGCTGGCCTCGTCGCTGGTGCTGCTGGCGGTGTTCGTGCCGGTCGCGTTCTTCCCGGGCACGACGGGCCAGCTCTACAAGCAGTTCGCGCTGACCATCGCGTGCTCGATCACGATCTCGCTGTTCTGCGCGCTGACCCTGACCCCGGTGCTCTCCTCGCTGCTGCTGCGCAACCGCGTGCAGCGCGAGTCGCGCTTCTTCCGGCCGATCAACCGCGCCATCACCGCGACCCGCGGCGGGTACGGCAAGCTGCTCCCGGGCGTGATGCGCCGCCGCGGCCTGGTGCTGGTCGGTTTCGCCGCCGCGCTGCTGGTGACGGGCTGGGCCTACACGCACATCCCGACCGGCTTCGTCCCCGACGAGGACCAGGGCTTCGCGATCATCTCGATGCAGGCGCGCGAAGGCGTCTCGCTCGACTACACCCACCGCGTCCAGCGCGACATCGAGGCGATCCTGCACCAGCAGCCGGAGATCTCCGACGTCTTCGACGTGGCCGGCTTCAGCTTCACCGGCTCGGGCAACAACAAGGCCACGATGTTCATCCGGCTGCGGCCGTGGGGCGAGCGGCCGGGCCGCGAGCACACGGTGGCGGCGGTGCTCAACCGGGTCAACCAGCGGCTGTTCTTCTATCCCGGCGCGCAGGCGTTCGCGATCGTTCCGCCGGCCGTGCCGGGGCTGGGCTTCCAGGGCGGCTTCTCGTTCGAGCTGGAGGACCGCGCCAATCAAGGCATTCAGCCGCTGCTGGGCGCGGCGTACTCGGTCATCGGGCCGGCCAACGCGCCGACCAGCGGGCTGTACCGCGTCTACACGACCTTCCGCAACGACAAGCCGACCGAGCAAGTCGACGTCGACCGCGGCAAGGCGCTCAGCCTGGGCATTCCGCTTACCAACATCTTCAACACCATGCAGATCTACCTGGGCTCGGTCTACGTCAACGACTTCGACCTGGGCGGCAAGTCGTACCGGGTGTACGTGCAGGCCGACACGCCGTACCGCTCGACCGTCGCGGACCTCAGCTCGATCTACGTCCACGGCAACCCGACCGTCGGCGCGAACGGCGTGCAGACCGCGCCGGCCGCGATCCCGATCTCCGCGCTGGTCTCGCTCAAGCAAGTGCCGACCCCCCCGACGATCACCCACTTCAACCTCTACCGCTCGATCGAGATCAGCGGCGGCCCCGCGCCCGGCCACGGCTCGGGCGAGGCGATCAACACCATGCAAAGCTTGGCGGCCCACTTGCCGCCCGGGTTCGCCTACGAGTGGAGCGGAATCTCGCGCGAGCAGATCGAGGGCGGCGCGCAAGCGGCGATCATCTTCGGCCTGGGCATCGTGTTCGTGTTCCTGGTGCTGGCCGCGCAGTACGAGTCGTTCGCCGACCCGCTCATCATCCTGTTCGCGGTGCCGCTGGGCTTGCTCGGCGCGATCGGCGCGCTGATGGTGCGCGGCCTGATCTCCGACGTCTTCGCGCAAGTGGGCTTCGTCATGCTGATCGGCCTGGCGTCGAAGAACGCGATTCTGATCGTCGAGTTCGCCAACCAGTTGCGCGAGCAGGGCGCCGACGCGGTCACCGCCGTGCGGCGCGCCGCCGAGACCCGTTTCCGGCCGATCATGATGACCTCGATCGCCTTCATCCTGGGCGTCACGCCGCTGGTGTTCGCGACCGGCGCCGGCAGCGGCGCGCGCAACTCGCTGGGCACCGCGGTGTTCGGCGGGATGATCGTCTCGACGATCCTGAACCTGGTCGTCACCCCGGTGCTGTACGTCTTCATCGCCGGGCTCGAAGACCGGCTGGGCATGGGCCGCGGCAAGCACGCCCACCCGGCGCCCGACGACGACGCCGTCGCGCCGCACCACCCGGCCCCGCAGCCGGCCCCGCTGCGGACGGTCTAGGCTAGACCAGCTCCGGTTCGCGCTCGCTCGCGCGGTACGCCTCGTGGGCGTACTGCGCGAGCATGCGCTGGGCGTTGAAGTACGAGCCGTTGAGCGCGATGGCGGCACGCATCACGGTCAGGTAGGCGTCGCGCCGCTCGGCGTAGAGCGGCACGATCGTCTCTTCCAGCAGGCGGTAGAGCGCGTCGGCGGTCGCGCCGTCGTGGGTGCCGGTGACGTCGTCGACCGACCAGCCGGTGACGCCTTCGAACGCGCCCTCGATCCACCAGCCGTCGAGCACGCTCAGGCTGGGCACGCCGTTGACCGCGGCCTTCATTCCGCTCGTGCCGGACGCCTCGAGCGGCGGGCGCGGGGTGTTCAGCCACAGGTCGACGCCGCCGGTGATCAGGCCGCCCCACGTCATGTCGTAGTTCTCGACGAACACCACCCGCACGCCGTCGCCCAGCGCGTGGGCCGCGGCGCAGATGCGCTCGATCGCGGCCTTGCCGTCGTAGTCGCGCGGGTGGGCCTTGCCGGCGAAGACCAGCTGCAGGCCGCCGCCGCGCCGGGCCACGGCGTGCAGCCGCTCGAGGTCGCTCAGGATCAGGTCGACCCGCTTGTACGCGGTCGCCCGGCGCGCGATGCCGATGGTGAAGAGCTGCGGGTCGAGCCGCACCCCGGTGGCCTCCGCGATCCGCTCGACCATCACCGTCTTGGCCTCGGCGTGGGCCGCGCGCAGCTCGTGGAGCGGGATGCCGACGGCCTGGCGCAGCGCGCCGTTGTCGCGCCGCCAGCCGGGCAGGCGGCGGTCGAGCAGGGCGGCCAGCGGCGGCGCGGCCCAGGTCGCGGCGTGCACGCCGTTGGTGATCGCGGCGATCGGGTAGTCAGGGAACATCGCGCGCGACACTTCGCCGTGGCGCATCGCGACGGCGTTGGCGTAGCGCGAGCCGCGCAGCGCCAGGACGGTCATGTTGAGCGTGCCGTCGTGGTCGAACAGGCCGTTCGCGCGCAGGGCGCCGGCGCGAGCCTGGCCCAGCACCCCGGCGACGAGGTCGGGCTCGAAGCGGTCGTGGCCGGCCGGGACGGGGGTGTGGGTGGTGAAGACGCAGCGCTCGCGGGCCCGTTCCAGCGAGCCTTCGCGCTCGAGCAGGGCCAGCACCAGCAGGGCCGAGTGGCCCTCGTTCATGTGGTAGGTGCTCAGGTCCGCGTGCCCCAGCGCCCGCAGCAACTCGACCCCGCCGATGCCCAGCAGCGCCTCCTGCTCGAGCCGGTAGCGGGCGTCGCCGCCGTAGAGCCGGCGGGTCAGCGCGCGGGCGTCGTCGTCGTTGCCGTCGACGTCGGTGTCGAGGAAGTAGACCGGCACCGTCGCGCCGTCGACGCCGCGCGCGTCGAAGCGCCAGGCCCGCACCCGCACCTCGCGCCCGCTCAGCGAGACGCTGACCAGCGGCTCGAGCGCCGTCAGCACCGTCTCGGGCTGCCAGGCTTGCGGGCCCTCGTACTGGCGCCCGTCGTCGAGGTACTGGCGGAAGTAGCCCTCGCGGTAGAGCAAGGTGACCCCGGCCATCGGGTAGCCGGCGTCGGCGGCGGCCCGGATCACGTCGCCGGCCAGCACGCCCAGCCCGCCGCTGTAGGTCGGAATCGCCGCCCCGACCGCGATCTCCATCGAGAAGTAGGCGACTTCAGCCTTGCTCATCGCCCTAGTGTTCGGCGCCGGCCTCCAAATACGCTAGGAACCCCGCTCACCGTTCGCTAGGACGGTAGGCCTCGACCCAGGCGCGGGTGGTGAACAGCCGCCCGGCGCGGCGGACGACCCGCAGGCGGCCGCGCTGGGCCGCCTTGTACAAGCCGTCGGCCGAACCGCCGGCGGCGAACTCGGCCAGCGGGCGCAGCTCGGGCGGCGCCTCGGCCGCGTCGCGCAGGCGCTCCAGGCCGCGCACGAGGGACCGGCGGACCACCGCGACCAGCGGCCGGACCTCGCGCGCGCTGGCCGCCCGCAGCGCGTCGGCGTAGAGCCGCCGGGCGCGCGCGTCGAGCACGAGCGGGGGCAGCCCGCGGCGGTAAGCCAGCAGGTTGGCGACCAGCCGGGCTACCCGGCCGTTAGCGCTGGGGAAGGGGCGCAGGCGCACGAAACGGGCGATCGCCTGGGCCAGCGCCAGCGGGGCCGGCTCGTGCTCGCTCAGCGCCAGCCGCCCGACGGCGGTCTCGGTCTCGAAGGCGACCATCCAGTGCGGCGGCGGAATCGTGCCGTCGGCCAGCGCGGGCAGGTTGCTGGTCCGCCAGGCGCCGCCCTCCGGGCCGCCCCCCACCGCCAGCCGGTGCAGCGTGCGCAGGTCCTCCCCGCTGATCGGCGCACGGCGGGCGGCCTGGCGGACCGCCCAGCCCGAGGCGTCGGCGTAGCCGCGCACGATCAGGTAGTCCTCGAGCCGGTGCCCGCCCAGGGCCCGGCCGCGCTCGAGCAGCACGCGCACCTCGGTGTGGTCGAGCGCCGTCCCGGCCAGGGCGGCCGAGCCCGCGATCTCGTCCAGCCGCAACGCGGCGAAGGCCTCGCGCAGGGCGGCCGAGGGCGGCGCGGCGCGAACCTGAGCGGTCAGCTCGGCGATCCGGTCGCCGGTCTGTCCAATCGAGACCATGGTACTTTCGTTGGACACGGAGCGGGCCGGTTTCGCTGCGCTCGCCCGGTAGGATTGGGCATGGCGGATTATCTGGCGGCGCTGCGCGAGCGGGTGGTGCTCTTCGACGGGGCGATGGGGACGCAGCTCATGGCCCTGCACCTGACCGACGACGACTTCGGCGGGGCCCAGTACCACGGCTGCAACGAGGCCCTGGTGCTGACCCGGCCCGACGTGATCGAGCAAATTCACCGCGACTACTTCGCGGCCGGGGCGGACGTGGTCGAGACCGACTCGTTCACCGCCTCGCGCCTCAAGCTCGACGAGTACGGCCTGGGCGCCAAGACGGCCGCGATCAACTTCGCCGCGGCCGAGCTGGCCCGCCGGGCCGCCGACGCCTACTCCACCCCCGAGCGGCCGCGCTTCGTGGCCGGTTCGCTGGGCCCGACCGGGATGCTGATCTCCTCGTCCGACCCGGCCCTCTCGAAGATCAGCTTCGACGAGCTGGCCGACCTCTACCAGGAGCAGGCCACGCACCTGGTCGCGGGCGGGGCCGACCTGCTGCTGCTCGAGACGAGCCAAGACTTGCTGGAGATGAAGGCCGCGATCGCGGGCATCACGCGGGCGTTCGCCAAGGGCGTGCGGCGGGTGCCGATCCAGGCCCAGGCGACGCTCGACGTCAGCGGGCGGATGCTGCTCGGAACCGACATCAGCGCGGTCTGCGCGACGCTCGACGCGCTCCCGATCGACGTCATCGGGCTGAACTGCTCGACCGGCCCGACCCACATGCGCGACCCGATCCGCTACCTCACCGAAAGCTCGCGCTGCTTCGTGAGCGTGATCCCCAACGCCGGCCTGCCGCGGATGGGGCCCAAGGGCGAGACGATCTACCCCGAGACGCCGGCCGAGATGGCGGCCGAGCTGGGCGCGTTCGTGCGCGACTTCGGGGTCAACGCGATCGGCGGCTGCTGCGGCACGACGCCCGAGCACATCGCGCAATTCCGCGCCGGATTGGATGCGCTCGAGCGCGGCGGCTACACGCCGCGCATTCCCAAGCCGCAGCCGCTTCAGCTCGCCGCGTCGGCGATGACCGCCGTCGCGCTCGAGCAGGAGGGGACGGTGCTGATGATCGGCGAGCGCGTCAACGCGCAGGGCTCGCGCAAGATCAAACGGCTGCTGCTGGCCGACGACTACGACGAGATCACGCTGGTCGCGCGGGGCCAGGTCGAGGGCGGCGCGCACCTGCTCGACATCTGCACCGCGCTGACCGAGCGCAACGACGAAGACGTGCAGATGGCGACGATCGTCAAGCGGCTCGCGCAGTCGGTCGAAGCGCCGCTCGTGATCGACTCCACCGAGCCCAAGGTGATGGAAGCCGCGCTCAAGATCTACGCCGGCCGCCCGGTGATCAACTCGGTCAACCTCGAAGCCGGGCGGGCGAAGATCGACACCGTGCTGCCCATGGTCAAGGAAGCCGGCGCGGCGGTGGTGGCGCTGACGATCGACGAGATCGGGATGGCCAAGACCGCGCAGCGCAAGCTCGAGGTCGCGCGCCGCATCTACGACATCGTGGTCGGCGAGTACGGCATCCCGCCCGGCGCGCTGATCTTCGACGACCTGACCTTCACGCTCGCGACGGGCGACGCGGAGTACATCGACTCCGCGGTCGAGACGATCGCGGGCATCGCGCTGATCAAGCGCGAGCTGCCCGGCGTGCTGACGTCGCTGGGCGTCTCCAACGTCTCGTTCGGGCTCAAGCCGGCCGCGCGCCACGCGCTCAACTCGGTCATGCTGCACCACTGCACGCAAGCCGGGCTGGACATGGCGATCGTCAACCCGGCCGAGATCAAGCCCTACGCCGAGATCGACGCGCAAGAGCGCGAGCTGTGCGACGACCTGGTGCTCAACCGCCGGCCCGACGCGCTGCAGCGCGTGATCGAGCACTTCGAGGCCAAGGTCGTCACGCCCGGCGGCGCCGCGGCGCAGCTCGACGACGAGGCCGACGCACCGGTCGAGACGCGCATCCACAACGCGATCCTGCGCCGCCGCAAGGACGGCATCGAGGCCAAGATCGACGAGGCGCTGGTCAAGCGCGACCCGGTCGACGTCTTGAACAACGTGCTGCTCCCGGCGATGAAGGAAGTCGGCGACAAGTTCGGCTCGGGCGAGCTGATCCTGCCGTTCGTGCTGCAGTCGGCCGAGGTGATGAAGAAGGCCGTCGCGCACCTCGAGCAATTCCTCGAGCGCAAGGAAGGCGTCAGCAAGGGCATCGTCGTGCTGGCGACGGTGTTCGGCGACGTGCACGACATCGGCAAGAACCTGGTCGGCACGATCCTCTCCAACAACGGCTACACCGTGCACGACATCGGCAAACAAGTCCCGGTCAACCGCATCCTCGACAAAGCGGTCGAGGTGGGCGCCGACGCGATCGGCCTCTCCGCGCTGCTGGTCTCGACCTCCAAGCAGATGCCGATCCTCATCAAGGAGCAGGCCACGCGCGGGCTGGCCTATCCGGTCGTCGTCGGCGGCGCGGCGATCAACCGTGATTTCGGGCGCCGCATCGCCTACGTCGACGAGCACTTCTTCGATCCCGGCGTGTTCTACGCCAAGGACGCCTTCGAAGGGCTCGACCTGATGGACGCGCTCACCGACGCGCCCGCCCGGACGAAGCTGACCGAGCGCGTGCGCGCCGAGGCCGCGACGCTGCGCGCCAAGGACGCGAACGCGCTCGCCGCGCCGGCCGCCGACGGCCGCACCGCGCGCGCCCAAGTGGGCGAAGCCGACGTGCCCGCGGCGCCGTTCTTCGGCCCGCGCACGCTCGCGCACGTCGACCCGCGCGAGCTGTGGGACTGCTTCGACCTCAAGAGCCTGTACCGGCTGTCGTGGGGCGGCGCGAGCGTCAAGGGCGCCGACTGGGAGCGGCTCGTGGCCGACGAGTTCGAGCCGCGCCTGCGCCGTTATCAGGCGCTGGCGGAGCGCGAGCCGCTGCTCGACCCGCGCGTCGTGTACGGCTACTTCCCGGCCGCCGGTTCGGGCGACGACGTGATCGTCTACGACCCGCGCGACCGCACCAAGGAGATCGCGCGCTTCACGTTCGCCCGCCAGCGCGGCGGCGAGCACCTCTGCCTGGCCGACTACGTGCGCGAGCCGCGGGCCGGCGGGGCCAGCGACGTCATCGCGCTGCAGGTCGTCACCGTCGGCGCGGAGCCGTCGCGCCGCACCGACGCGCTGCAGGCGGCCGGCGACTACAGCGAGTCGTACTTCCTGCACGGCTTCTCCGTGCAGTCGGCCGAAGCGCTGGCCGAGCGCACGCACCGCCGCATCCGCCACGAGCTGGGCCTGAGCGGCGAGCGCGGCAAGCGCTACTCGTGGGGCTACGGCGCCTGCCCGGACCTGTCGCAGCACGAGACCGTGTGGCGCCTGCTCGACGCGGAGAACGCGATCGGCACCGCGCTCACCTCGGCCCACCAGATCATGCCCGAGCAGTCGACCGCCGCGATCGTGATCCACCACCCGCGCGCGGCCTACTTCAACGCCGCCGCCGTGCGCGAGCTGGCCGCGGTCTAGCCAGGGCACGCGCGGTCGGCGCGCGTAGCCAGCGGCGATGCGAGCGTGGGTTGGAGCGACACGGCTAGGGACGGCGTTTCTCGCGCTCGCGCTCGCGGTCGCCTCGCCGGCGCCGGGCGGCCGGGTCGGAGCCGAAACGCCGGGCGGCCGGATCGGGGTCGAGATGCCGGCCGCCGGCGACGACGGCGGCGCCGGTCTCGCCGTCACCGCTGCGCTGCGCCTGGGGTTGGGTGCGCGCGCGGTCGTGCGCGACAGCGCGAACGGCGGCGTGCTCAACCCGCACGAGGACGAGGGCCGCGACAACGTGGTCGACCGCCGGCTGGGCCCGCGCATCGTCGCCGGGTTCGCCGCCGATCCAAGCATCGTTGCGGCGGTCGGCGGGCTGCGGCGGGCGGTCGGCGACGCGGACACCGCGGTCGCCGGCGCGCACGGCTTGCCGCTGCTGGTGCTCGCGCGCTGGTCCCCCGCCGCGCGCGGCCGCGCGGTCTACTGCCTGTGCGCGTCCCCGCCGCGGCTGGCGGGGTTCGCCGCCGCGACCGCGCGGGCGCGTTTCGGGCCGCGGCTGCTGGTCGTGCTCGCCGGCGAGGCCGCTGCTCTATCGACGCTCTGGCCCGGGCGCCTGGGTCCGGCGGTCGCGACCGTCGGCGACCGTGCGGCCGACGTCGCCGCGGCTCGGCACCGGGCCGGCGCGGCCGACGCGGTGCTGCTGGTCGCCGACGAGCGGCCGCCGACGCTGTGGCGGGCGGCGAGCTTTGCGCGCCGGTTCGATCTGGGCTACCTGCGCGCGCTGGTCGGGCGCGGCGGCGAAGCGGTTCCGGCCGGAACGCGCCCGGGCGACGTGCTCGGGCTCGAAATCCGGCTGCCCGCCGGTCCGGCCCGGGCCGAGTTCGCCCGGCGGTTCCACGCCGTGGCCGGCTTCCAGCCGGACGACGCGGCGACGCGAGCCTACGCGGCGGCCCAGATCGTGCGCTCCGCGGGCGCCAGCCGGGCCGCCGTCGCGAGCACGCTCGCGCGGCGCCGCTTCGACACGATCGCCGGGCCGGTCAGCTTCGACGCCGACGGGTTCTGGCGCGACGCGGCGCTGAGCGCGACGCTGCCCTGATCGCCGATTGTATACGAGCGAGCCCGTGATTGTATACTTGCGTACGTTAAAGAAACTTTGCGAAACCCGGGATGAGGGGACCTCCTCCTCGCTTGGAGAAGCAGGCGGCTCACCGTTGTCGTAGCTCCAATGCTACGGCATGCGGCCGCTGGTGCATGCGGCGGCGTTCGTCACGTCTCGAACCATGCCGTATCAGCCGGTCCCTCTGATCAAGGAGAAGATCTCTTGCGTTCACGCAATGGCTTCGCAGCCATACTCACGATCGGAGTCGCACTATCGGCGAGTCCGATGGCCGCTTTCGCGGCCGACATCCCAGTCGTCGCGCAAGCGGCGCCGGCGGCGCCCGCGGCGTCCGCCAACCCGACCTCAGTCCAGTTTTCCGACGTTCCGGCCAATCACTGGGCCTACCAGTACCTGCAGCAGCTGCAGGCCGATGGGCTCGTCGAAGGCTACCCCGGTGGTTATTTCAAGGGCAATCGCCCGCTGACGCGATACGAGATGGCGGCGGTCGTCGCGCGCACGGTCAAGAAGCTTGAAGGTGCTTTGGCCGACGCGCAGACCGCTCAGAAGGTCAATGCCGACGACATCGCCGCGGTGCGCCGATTGGTCGAGGAATTCGGCGACCAGCTCAAGGCCGTCCAGAAGGACGTCGCGGCGCTCAAGGACCAGGTCGCGAGCAACACCGCGGCGCTGGACCGCCAGCAGTTCCACCTCTACTACTTCCTGCGCGCTCCGGGCGTGTACCGCGACCGCGTGTCGACGTACAGCGCCGCCGGCGCGGCGCTGCCCGCCGGTGCGGCGGTGGTCGGCCCGAACAACGGCGTCGGACCGCAGCAGCTCACCTCGGGTGAGACCTCGCACGGCACCGGCTACCAGACGCTGCGCATGGTGTTCAGCGGCAACATCGATCCCAAGGTCTCGTACGCGATCCGGCTCGAGGACCGCTACTACCTCGACAACACCGTCGGCAATGGCGGCGCGCTGGGCGACTCGACCAGCAACATCACCCCGGGCGCGAGCTCGTACCCGAACAACGGCCTGCTGCGCCTCAACTACGCCAGCCTGGCGTACAAGGATCCCTCGGGCCTGTACGCGCGCCTGGGCCGCTTCGTCGAGGGCGGTGGCGACATCGGCCTGGCCTACGCGGACTACTTCAACGGCGCCGAGATCGGCTACGCCAGCAAGAACAACCGCCTGAGCGGCTTCGCCGGCTACAGCTTCAACCGCGCCTCCAACGGCAACGCGGCGCCCTACAACGGTCTGAGCAGCCAGTCGATCTTCGGCCGCCTGCAGACGACGGTCGGGGCGAACGGCACCCTGGGCGCCAACTTCATCAACGACGTGGCGTTCTACGGCGGCGGCCCGACCGTGTTCAACCCCGCCACCCTGCGCTACCAGCAGGTCTCGACGAACCTCGCGGTCGGCTCGATCGACGCGGGCTACGCGTTCAACAAGTACTTCGGCCTCAAGGCCGAGTTCTTGCACCGCTTCGGCAACAACCCGCTGGGCGGCGGCAACTGGAACCAGCCCAACGCCTTCTGGGGCCAGGGCACCTTGGGCGCCAGCGGCAAGACCGGCAACAACTACGCCGACTTCGGCTACATCTACTCCGGTCTCAACTCGACCAGCGTCCACACCGAGATCGAGGGTACGCCCGACTACCAGCAGTTCTTCATCAACAACCCCAACGGTTACAAGATCGGCTACGTCGGCGTGCACCATTTCTTCAGCGACAAGGCGCAGATCGGCCTGATCTACCAGGGCTACGGCCTCCACACCGCGATCCCGATCGACTCGTACTCCTTCGGAAGCGGCACGGGCCGGGTCGTGACTCCTTGCCTGGGCTGCTCGATCCAGCGTGACGACGGACAGGCGCTGTTCCTCGAAACGCGCCTCTCCTTCTAAGAGGAGCGGACTCCTGGGGGCCGCGGGTTTACGGACGCTTCACAGAGGGTGGTGAAACGTCCGTCCCGCGGCCTCCGTTAAACCGTAACCGCGCAGCCAAAGGGAAGCCGCTGCGCCCGGCGTACTCGGCCCTAACCGAGTCGCGCAAGAGCGGGTCTTTGCGACGCCGGGGTTTTATTGCATTCGTACGGAGGAAATCTATGCTCTCAACCCACAGGCGTCCGGCGGCGTTCGTCACCGCCGTAGCCGCAGCGTTCGGCATCATCGCCAGCTCGACGCTGGGCGTTTCGACGCCCGCCATGGCGGCCGGAAACGTCGTGAAGATCGGCGTCGACATGCCGGTGTCAGGTGCCGACGCGACCAACGGCATCCCGACCCGCAACGGGGTCATCCTGGCGCTCGAAGAGATCAATGCCAACGCCAAGATGAACGGCGGCATGAAATTCGAGATGTCCGCGCTCGACGACGCCGTGCAAGGCGTCCACGATCCCGCCCAGGGCGCGCAGAACATCAAGACCTTCATCGCCGACTCATCCGTGCTGGGCATCGTGGGGCCGTTCAACTCGAACGTCGCCAAGGCCGAAATCCCGCTGACCAACGACGCCGGCCTGGTCCAGATCGCGGCGTCGGTCACCAACCCCGGCCTGACCAAGGGCGACGACGCCAAGAAGCTGCGCACGTCGCATCCCGACGTGAACACGTTCTTCCGCGTCTGCACGACCGACGACCGCCAGGGCGCGGCCGGCTCGCAGTTCGCGCGCAAGTTCAACCTTAAGAAGGCCTTCGTCATCGACGACAACGAGACGTACGGCAAGGGTCTGGCCGACGTGTTCGAAGAGAACTTCAAGAAAGCCGGCGGCACGGTGCTCGGCCACGAGCACATCACCAAAGGCCAGCAAGACTTCAAGGCGCTGCTGACCAAGGTCCACAGCTCCTCGCCCGACATGATCTTCTTCGGCGGCACGACCGCCAGCGGCGGCGGGCTGCTGCGCAAGCAAATGGCCGACGTCGGCATGAAGGACATCAAGTACTTCGGCGGCGACGGCATCAGCGACGAAGAGTTCGTCAAAGAGACCGGCGACATGGCGAACAACTCGTACTACACGGTCGCGGCCCCGGAGACCAGCAAGCTGGCCACCGCCAAGGCCTTCAACGCCGCGTATTCCAAGAAGTTCAAGAGCAACCCCGGCCCGTACAGCGCCAACGCGTACTCCGCGACCCAGATCATCGTCGCCGCGGTGGTCAAGGCCGCCAAGGCCAACGGCGGCAAGGCGCCGACCCGCGCCGAGGTCGTGAAGAACGTCGCCGCGACGACCAACTTCGACACCCCGATCGGCAAGATCGGGTTCGACAAGGCCGGCGACACGACCGCACCGATCCTGAGCCTCTACGAAATCAAGGGCGGCAAGCCGGAGTTCGTGCAGCAGGTCCAGATCGCGCTCTGATCGCCACGGCGATCGACCCGCAGAAAGAGCCGGCGCTCGCGCGCCGGTTCTTTTTTTGTGTCGTGCGCGGACGGTTGGAGGGGAGGGGTGCGATTTCGGCGTACTGGAACCCGCTTTAACGAGCGCGCGTTCGCCGTTCTTGCATTCCCGGCGGGAGGGAATGCGGCCGCGACGAGCGTCACGAAGCGCGAAGCCGGTACCTCGATGTCGATGAAAGATGCCCCGCTTGGACGTTTTTCTACAACAGCTGATCAACGGGCTCTCGCTGGGCGGGATCTACGCGCTGATCGCGCTCGGCTACACGATGGTCTACGGGATCATCGAGCTCATCAACTTCGCGCACGGCGACGTCTACACGCTGGGCACGTTCTTCTCGCTGGCCACTCTGTCGCTGCTGGGCGTCTCGGGTGAGCTCCACGGGCTGCCGCTGATCGGCGTCGCCCTGCTGACGATCCTCGTCTCGATGCTGCTGTGCGGTCTGACCGGCGTGGTCATCGAGCGGCTGGCCTACCGGCGGCTGCGCAACGCACCCCGCCTGGCCCCGCTGATCACCGCGATCGGCATGTCGTTCATCCTCGAGAACATCATGCAGTACTGGAAGGGGCCGGCGCCGATCCCGGTGCCGCAGTTCATCCCCAACCCCACCTTCCACATCGGCTCGATCGAGATCGCGGCCAAGCAGATCCTGGTGATCGTGCTGGCGATCGTGATGATGGTCGCCCTGCAGCTGTTCATCTACAACACCCGGATGGGCAAGGCGATGCGCGCCACCGCCCAGGACCGCGACGCCGCCCAGCTGATGGGCATCAACATCAACACCACGATCGCGCTCACGTTCCTGATCGGCTCGGCCCTGGCCGGCGCGGCCGGCTTCGTGTCGGGCGTGTACTACGGCAGCACCTATTTCTTCAACGGCTTCGCGGCCGGCCTCAAGGCCTTCACCGCGGCGGTGCTGGGCGGCATCGGCAACCTCGCCGGCGCGATGCTGGGCGGGTTCCTGATCGGCCTGGTCGAGTCGATGACGACCCAGTTCATCTCCGACCAGTGGAGCAACGTGGTGGTGTTCTCGGTCTTGGTCCTGGTCCTGATCTTCCGCCCGTCGGGTCTGCTCGGCGAATCGGTGCCGAGTAAAGTCTGATGGCGGCGCGCGCGCAATCGCAATCGCCCTCGCCGCTAGCGGCCCTCAAGGACCCCCGCGTGCAGGCGATCGGCATGTTCGTCCTGGCCGCGCTGTTGCCGCTGGTGGTCAACAACGGCGGCTTCACCAACTTCCTGACCGACGCCGGCGCCTTCGTGCTGCTGGCGCTCGGGCTCAACATCGTGATCGGCTTCGCCGGCCTGCTGGACCTGGGCTATGCCGCGTTCTTCGCGATCGGCTCGTACGCGTTCGCGATGCTCTCGAGCCCCCAGTTCGGGATCCACATCCCGTTCTGGGTGATGCTGTTCCTGGCGTCGGGGATCGCGGCGATCTTCGGCCTCCTGCTCGGCGCGCCGACCCTGCGGCTGCGCGGCGACTACCTGGCGATCGTGACGCTGGGCTTCGGCGAGATCGTGCCGCAGACGTTCCTCAACCTGTCGCAGTGGACGGGCGGCCCCAACGGCATCAGCTCGCTCGACCAGCCGACGTTCTTCGGCTTCCGCTTCGGCTTCCAGGTGCTGCCGTACTACTACGTGATGCTGGCCCTGATCGCGCTGGCGATCGTGGTCGCGAGCAACCTGCGCTCGAGCCGGCTGGGCCGGGCCTGGATGGCGATCCGCGAGGACGAGCTGGCGGCCGCGCACATGGGCATCAACACCACCACCACCAAGCTGGCCGCCTTCGCGCTGGGCGCGTCGTTCAGCGGCCTGGCCGGGGTGGCGTACGGCGCCAAGCTGCAGCTCGTCTCGCCCGACCAGTTCGGCTTCAACGTCAGCGTGGCGGTGCTCTCGATGCTGGTGCTGGGCGGGATGGGCAACATCCCGGGCGTGATCCTGGGCAGCATCGTGATCTCGTCGCTCGACCGCTTGATCTTGCCGCAGCTCACCAACTTCTTGCACGACGTCGTCGCGCCGGTGTTCGCCGGCTCGGCCGCGCTGCACGGGTTCTTCTCGAGCATCGACCTGGCGAACTCGCGCTTCATGATCTACGGCGTGATCCTGGTGGTCATGATGCTGTTCCGCCCCGAGGGGCTGCTGCCCAGCCGCCAGCGGGCGGCCGAGCTGCACGCCGAGGACGACGATCCGGGCGCCGCGGCGCAGGAGCAGACCATGTACAACAAGGCGGCCACCTGATGGCGCTACTCGAGATGCAGGGCGTGACCCAGCGCTTCGGCGGCCTGGTCGCGGTCAACGCCCTGAGCTTCACGATCGAGCCGGGTTCGATCGTCGCCATGATCGGCCCCAACGGCGCCGGCAAGTCGACCGCGTTCAACCTCGTCACCGGCATCTACAAGCCGACCGAGGGCCGAATCGTCTTCGACGGCCGCGACATCACCGGCATGACGACCTCGGACGTCGCGGCGCTGGGCATCGGGCGCACGTTCCAGAACATCCGCCTGTTCGCGTTCATGTCGGCGCTCGACAACGTCATGACGGGCGAGCACGCGCGGCTGCGCGCCAACCTGTTCGACTCGCTCGTGCACACCCCCAAGCAGCGCAGCGAGGAGAAGCGGGCGCGCGAGAAAGCCCGCGAGCTGCTGCGCTTCGTCGAGCTCGAGCGGTACGCCGACAACTACGCCCGCAACCTGGCCTACGGCTTCCAGCGCCGGCTGGAGATCGCGCGCGCGCTCGCCGGCGACCCCAAGCTGCTGCTGCTCGACGAGCCGGCGGCCGGTATGAACCCGCGCGAGAAGGCCGACTTGGTCGGCCTGATCCGCCGCATCCGGGACCGCGGCGTGACGGTGTTCCTGATCGAGCACGACATGGGTTTGGTCATGCAGCTCAGCGAGCGCATCACGGTGCTCGACCACGGCGAGAAGATCGCCGAGGGTCTGCCGGCCGACGTGCGCAACGACCCGCACGTGATCGAAGCCTACCTGGGAGCCCCGGCCTGATGGCGCTGCTCGAAGTCGACTCCATCGTCGCGCGCTACGGGCGCATCACCGCGCTGGACGGCATCAGCCTGACCGTCGACGAGGGCGAGATCGTGACCCTGATCGGCGCCAACGGCGCCGGCAAGACGACGACCCTGCGCACGATCAGCGGCCTGGTGCGCGCGGCGGGCGGATCGGTCCGCTTCCGCGGCAAGGACATCACCGGCACCTCGCCCGACGAGATCGTGCGGCTGGGGATCGGCCACTCGCCCGAGGGCCGGCGCGTGTTCCCGCGCATGACCGTGCGCGAGAACCTCGACCTGGGCGCGTACACGCGAACCTCCAAGGCCGAGGTCGCCTCGGACATCGAGCGCGCGCTGACCATCTTCCCGCGCCTCAAGGAGCGGATCGACCAGAAGGCCGGCACGATGTCGGGCGGCGAGCAGCAGATGCTCGCGATCGCGCGCGCGCTGATGTCCCGCCCGACCGTGCTCCTGCTCGACGAACCGTCCCTCGGCCTCTCGCCGATCCTGGTGCAGACGATCTTCGGGGTGATCAAAGACATCAACGCCAACGGCACGACGATTCTGCTGATCGAGCAGAACGCGCGCCAGGCGCTGCAGGTCGCCAACCGCGGCTACGTGCTCGAAGTCGGCAAGATCGTCCACCAGGACACCAGCTCGGCGCTCATGGCCAGCGAAGCGGTCCAGGCGGCCTACCTCGGCGGCGCCGCCTAGACCGATTCTTTCACGCCGTCCGCGCGAAGTCGGCGATCAGAGCCGGCGCGGCGGCGTCGAAGCCGACCACGTCGAGCATTCCGCCGTCCGCGGGGTCCGCGATGGTGAAGCCGCTGGAGGTCATCCCGACCACCACGAGCTTCGCCGGGATCCCGGTGCGGGCCCGATACGCCCGCAGCGCCTCGACCGGGTGGACGCCGCCGAACCAGGTCTCGCTGTCCGTGTAGATCACGAACAGGTCGACCGCGAGCCGGCGTTCCAGCGCGTGGAGCATGGGCAGCGCGCAATCGGTCCCCGAGAACGGCAGTGCCCCCGTGCGCGCGCATACCGACGCCACCGACTCCCCGCGCCCGATGGCGAACGGCACGATGCCCTCGCTGAACGCGACGACCTCGACCGCGCGCTCGCTGCGCACGTGCGCGACCGCCAGCGCCGCCGCCCCGGTGCGCGGCGTCAGACCCGGGATACCCGCGATCCGACCGGTGCTCATCGAGCCCGACACGTCGAGCGCGACGAGCGTCCGCGCGCCGGTCGGCTCGACCTGCTCGAACGCGCCCGCGAAGGCCGCGTCGAGCGCGTCGACGACCGCGCGAACCGGCGTCCAGGTGGACGAGCCGCGCGCGCTCTGCCCGGACGCGTACGTCCGCAGCGCCGCCAGCACGGCGATCGGGTGGATGCGCGCCTTGCGCAGCCACGCCGGGTCGCCGAGCCGCGCCACGACCGCCCGGGTCGCCTCGCCCCGGGGGGTGATGAGACCGACGCGGGTCAGCGTGGCGAGGTTGCGCAGCAGCGCGGTCGCCGGAAGGGACGGAAGGAGCGCCTCCCACACCTGCGGCTCGCGCAGCCACGCGCTGGGGAGCGCCTCGCGCGGGAGGCCCGTCCGGGCCACCAGCGCCGCGCACGTCGCGGCGTCGGCGTCCGCGCCGGCCTTGGCCGCGGCGTGCGCGCGCAGCAGCGCCAGCCCCGCGTGCTCGTCGCCCGGCACGTCGCCGCGCGCGATCCACGCGTAGAGCGCCGCCCGCTCCGCGTCCGCGCTCGCGGGGTGCGCGAGCCGGAACACGTCGCGGTGGGTGAAGCCCTCGCGGTCGCGGTACTTGAGCGTCTGGTACGCGAGCTCGCGCACCGGCTTGGCCTCGTACCAGCCGCGCACGCCCTTGCGCAGCGCGCGCCCCCAGCCGCGAAACTGCTCGACGTAGGAGCAGAACGCGAGCAGGTGCGAGCCCGTGCGGCAGACGCGCTGCAGCCCTTCGCCCAGCGCCGCGCGCCGGGTGGCCTCGTCGCCCAAGCCCGCGCACGCCGCCAGCGCGAAGATCGCCGGCTGCACCTTCGGCGCGCGCCCGCTCGCGGAGAGCGCGATCAGGCGCGCGACGACGCGCGGGCCGTCCTCGCGAATCGCTTCGACCAGGCTGGCCGCGTTCTCGAGCGCCAGCCGCTGCTCGCTCGCGTAGTAGGTGCCGCCCTCGCTGCCGAGGATGACGAACCGGTCCACGCGCGCCCAGCGGTCGAGCGGAAAGACGTAGCCGCCGCCGTCGCCGCGCACTTGCGCGTCGGACAGCGGTGCGATCTGGGGCGTTCCGGCAACTCGGCCGCGGAACAGCCGCGCGAGCAGCTTCATGACGAGATCCCTCCCTTCGGAATCGGATGGTGCGGGCATGGTGAAAAAACCGACGCGTTCGCGGGCGAGTGGGTGCTGCGGAACACATCCGCACGGCGAACCGTGCGGAGCCGGAGTCGAACCGGGTTGACCAGATAACCGCAACTGCCGGCCCGCGAACGAGCCCGTGGGCGAGTGGTGTCCGAGGGTGAGCTTGCGCTCTCGTGCTCTACCAGGCTGAGCTACGCGCGCTCATCGCAAGCGATGCGCGCACGGCGGGATTCGAACCCGCGACCACGATCTTATCAAGATAACCTCGAGCGTCCGGCCCACGAGCCGGTTCGGACTGACCGTTACACAAAAAGAAGCGGGGCGAGCGCATCGCTCACCCCGCTTCACCGAAGACGGACGCGAATCGCGCTGAACTACGCCGGAGTGTCGTTGCTCCGGCGGGATGAGATCGTGGCGAACCGTGTGTCTTGCTGCATCATGTGAGTCCGTCGAGTAGATTACGCGAACGATACGACTATTGTCAAGGGGCGGCGCGAAACGGCGTCAGAGCCGCGTCACCATGGCCCGGATCGCGGCGGCCTGCACGCCGCTCTTCGCGGCGTAGTCGGTGCCGTCGTAGCCCCACCAGTCCCAGCAGCCGTTGGGGTTGGAACTCGTCGCGATGGCCTGCGGGTAGAGCACGATCAGGTTGTTCGTGTCGGCCCACTCGTTGATGCCGGACTTGGTCACGAAGGCGTTCCCGATCGTGGCGTAGCCTTGTTTGCAGCCGTGCAGCGCGACGATCAGCTTGCAGGTCTGGCCGGCCGCGCAGTTGGCCGGGACGAACACCCAGCCGTTGTTGTCCATCGAGTACGCGGGCGCGTTGCCGTAGACGAACTCGTTTTGGTCGAATTGGATCAGCGAGCCGGTCAGGGCGCCGCTGCGGCGCGCGCTGAGCGTCCCGTAGAGCAGGGTCAGGAACGTCTGCTCGGCGTCGAAGCCGCAGTTGTTGAGGTACGGGCTGGCGGTGGAACCGCACGCGCCGCTCGCGTCGGGCGAGATCCAGCCGTGCCCGGCGGCGGTGCTGAAGTTCGACGTGACGCTGACCCCGTAGTGCTGGTAGTAGCTGACCAGGTCGTGCACGATGCTGGGGTACACCGTCGTGTCGTTGGTGCCCGAGAACACGTACGCTTTCTGCCCGCGCAGGTGCGACGTCGCGTCGATGTAGCCGTAGAAGGCCGTGTTGTCGGTGTCTTGCTCGAGCACCGGGAGGTCGGTCGGGTAGTAGTTGTTGCTGCAGTTCGAGAGCGCGACGCTCAGGTTGTCCTGCGCGCAGAAGTACGGGCCGCCGGCGAAGATCGCCGCGCCCTTGAACGTCGCGGAGTACGCGACGTGGAGCTGGGTCGCCATGTAGGCGCCCGACGAGATGCCGGCGGTCGTGATCTTGGTCGCATCGACGTGATAGCTCGCCAGCCGCACGCCCTGCGTGGTGCGCGCGACCGCGGCCGGCGGCGCGGCCGCGTCGTGCACCGCCGCGCTCGGCAAGGCGCCGCCGCCTCCGCCGCCGCAGCCGGCGGCTAGACTCAATCCGAACAGCGCGGCCGCCATAGCCGCGGCGCGCGCGAAACGCTCGTTCATCGAAACACCCTCGCCTTCACACCCAGGTCGCTTGTTTCGTAGCCCTACGAGGCCCGGTCGCGCGCACCTGCCCGGCGCGGGCCGAGCGGCGCTCAGCCCAGCCAGCGTTCGCCGATCGCCACCGCGACGGCTTCGCGCCGCCCGCTGCAGTTGAGCTTGCGGCAGATCGAGCGGATGTGGGTGTCGACGGTCTGCGGGCTGCGGCCGGTGCGCGCGGCGATGTCCTTGGTGCTCGCGCCGGTGACCAGCTGCTGCAGGATCTCGCGCTCGGCCGGGGTGAGCAGGCCCGGCCCGAAGTGCTGCTCGCCCCGCCCGAACGGGATCGCCGCGAGCAGCCGCGCCAGCCCGCCCAGGTGCTCGGCGCGCAGCCGTTCGAGCGCGGCCGCGCCGGTGGCGGGCTCGGCTTGGTCGAGCTCGACCCGGTACAGCGCGCGCACCGCGCCGGCCAGCGCCTTGAGCCGGCGCATGGCCGGCGTCAGCGTGCGTTCGGCTTCGCTCAGGTGGCGGTGCGCGGCGGCGGCGCGGCCGCGCGCGAGCTCGGCCAGCGCGAGCAGGATCTGCGAGCGGGCCACCCGGCGGCTCGGGTTCGCCGCCGCGCAGCGCTCCAGCGCCGCCAGCGCCTCGCTCTTGGCGGTCTCGCCTTCGCTCGACAACCCGGCCGCGAACGCGTAGAGCGCGATCTCCGCGGCGCGCAGCGCGCGGCGCTCGTCGCTGCCGAGGTGCGCGCCCGAGCCGGCGAGCAGATCGTGGGCGCGCCGGAAGTTGCCCTCCCACGCGGCGCGCAGCGCCTGCGCGGGGAGCAGGGCGTCGCCGCGCGCGGTCGGCGGCGCGCCTCGCCCTTCGTCGAGCGCGTGGTCGAGCCGTTCGAGCGCGACGTCGTCGCCGCGCTCGACCTCGATGTCGTACGCCGCCAGCAGCCCGAACAGCCGCACCTGGCGGCTCGCGCCCTTGCGCGCGCACTCGTCGAGCCGGTCGAGGATCGCCAGCAGCGCGATCGGGTCGTCGGTCTCGTCGTGGAGCAGCACGTAGAGCACGGTGTAGGCGCGCGCCGCGACTTCGAACAAGCCGCGCGAAAGGGCCAGCTCGACCGCCCGCTCGGCGTACGTGCGGGCGCGCTCGCGCGAGCCCGCCGATTGGTGCACGTAGCCGGCCTGCTGGTAGAGCCGCGCGCGCACGTCGTCGCCGAAGGTCTCGATCCGGCCCAGCGCGCGCTCGACGGTCGTCACCGCGTCGCCGATCCGGCGCGCGCGCACGTACGCGGTCGCCAGCGTGCCCAGGATCGGCACCCGCAGCGCCGGCGGCACGCCGTCGTCCGCGGCGTACGGCTCGAGCAGCGCGATGCAGTCACGGTCGTGGCGCACCAGCTCGATCGCGTAGCGGTGCACCAGCGCGATGCGCAAGTCGGGCTCGGCGGCGCGCTCGATCGCGGCCGTGAAACCGCGCTCGGCGACCTCGAAGTGGCCGCGCCCGGCTTCGAGCATCGCCCGCACGCCCAGCACGCCGGCGTTCTCGCGCCGTACCGTGTCGGGCAGACCGTCGAGCGCCGCTTCGAGCACCTCGGTGCGGCCGCGCTCGAAAAGCTGGAAGCCGGCCGTCTCGACCAGCCGCAGGATGCCGGCGTTCACCCCGGCCTTGGCGTAGAGCGAGAGCGCGCCCGCGGCGTCGCCGCCGCGCTCGAGCAGCGCGCCGCCGGCCGCGTGCGCGGCATACCACTGCGCGGCGCCGCAGCGGCGCAGCTCGCTCTCGAGGAAGTCGCGGAACAGGTCGTGGTAGCGGTAGCCGCTGGCCGAGGTCAAGGTCAGAAAGGCCACGCTGCGGCGCAGCTCGGCGAGCAGCTCGGGCGTGCCGCCCAGCGCCTCGGCGATCGCCGCGTCGAAGCCGGAGAAGACGCAGGTGTCGAGCAGAAAGCGCTGCTGCGCGCGCGTCAGCCCGCCGAAGACCTGCTCGGCCAGATAGCGGTACACCATCTCGCGCGTGCCGCGCGTCGCGCTGCGCAGGTCGCCCGCGTGCAGGCGCGTGCGCAGCGCGATCGCCAGCGCGACCGGCCAGCCCGAGGTCAGCTCGCGCAGCTGCTCCACCTCGTTCGCGTCGAGGGTGGCCTGCGCGTCGTCGGCGGCGACCAGCGCTTCCTCGGCGGTGAAGCGCAGATCGTCCTCGCCGACCGGCACGTCCATCCGGCCGTAGCCCAGCCACGACGCGATCGGCAGCCCGGCATCCGAGCGCGTCGCGACGATCCAGCGGATGCGGTCGCCGCTGTCGTCGATCAAGCGCGTGAGCAGCGCGCTCGCGGCCGGGTCGCTCGCCGCGTAGTGGAAGTCGTCGACGACGACCGTCCCGACCACCCGCTTGAGATGCTCCGCGAACCAGTCGCCGAGCTCGCGCAGCGGGTCGGCGGCGGCCATCACCCGCTGCTGCATGGCCGGAAAGGCGGCCTTGGCGCTGGGCGCAAGCGGTTCGAGCGCCGCGCTCAAGCCGCGCACGAACGCCAGCAGTGTCCGATCTTCGCGGTTGACGTCGTAGCGCACCGCGTCCAAGCGCGTCGTCTCGATGAAGTCGCGCAGCGCGACCGTCTTTCCGAACCCGGCCGGCGCGACGACCAGCGTGACCGGATAGCGCGCCGCACGCGCCAGACGATCGTTCAGGCGCGAGCGCAGCGAACGAGTGGAGAAGATGCGGCGTACCTCGCGTACGAAGGAGCGACCCGGCCCGGCTCCAATTCTTGGCGGTCGGCGCCGATACCCGGTGCATCCGGATTTGGAACGCCACCGTTTTCGGGGTATACGCGAGCGGGCCGGCCTCCCAGCGGGGATGGGGCTGCGCTCGCGACCGCTGTTCTGGAGCACCGACTACCGTGAAGCGTCTGTTGGCCCTGGTGTCCCTGTTCGCGCTCGCCGCGTGCTCCGGCGCGGGCACCGGCACGCTGCCGGGCGGCTTCGATCGCGCCGGCGCGGGACACGAGCGGACCGCCGCCGACTCCGCGCAAGCACAGGCCGCCGACTCGCCCCAGGCGCTGCCCGGCGACTCGCCCCAGGCGCTGCCCGGTGACTCACCGCAAGCGCTGCCCGGCGCGAGCTACACCTGCTGGCAAGCCCAGACCGCCGGCAGCGCCAACTGCACCCTGGCCG
Organism: Vulcanimicrobiota bacterium; assembly: GCA_963784655.1. Taxonomy (GTDB): domain Bacteria; phylum Vulcanimicrobiota; class Vulcanimicrobiia; order Vulcanimicrobiales; family Vulcanimicrobiaceae; genus Vulcanimicrobium. The sequence continues at coordinate 297,512 of CAWASO010000005.1, read as the reverse complement.
TCAACGTCACCATCCCGCCCCTGAAGGACCCGCAGACCCCGGCCCTGGGCATCCCGGGCTATCACCCGGCGGACCTGCAGAGCGCGTACGGGCTGCCGGCCGGCAATCCGGGCGGGACCGTCGCGGTGGTCGACGCCTTCGACGACCCGACCGCCGAGCTCGACCTGGCGGTCTACCGCGCCGCCTTCGGCCTGCCGCCGTGCACCAGCGCGAACGGCTGCTTTCGCAAGCTCGAACGGACGCGGGCAGCCCGGGCCCTTGCCCGCGCCGAGCCTGAGCTGGTCTCAGGAGACGGGGCTCGACCTGGCGATGGTCTCGGCCGGCTGCCCGCGCTGCGCGATCGTGCTGGTCGAGGCCGACTCCAGCTCGCTCGACGACCTCGGCGGCGGGGTCGACGCCGCCGCGGCGCTGGGAGCGCTCGCGATCAGCAACAGCTACTACGCCCCTGAGTGGCCCGGCGAGCAGGCCGAGGACGCCCACTACCGCCACCCCGGGATCGCGATCACGGTCAGCTCGGGCGATCACGGGCGCGCCTCGTACCCGGCTGCGTCGCCGTACGTGACGGCGGTCGGCGGCACGACGCTCAGCCGCGGCTGGAGCGAGACGCCCTGGGCCTACGCCGGCCGCGGCTGCAGCGCGTACGTGAGCGCGCCGGCCTGGCAGACCGGCGACCCGTGCGCGACCCGTTCGGCGGTCGACGTCGCGGCGGTGGCCGACCCGGCGACCGGGGTCGCGTTCTTCAGCACCGCCGGGGGCGGCTGGCTGGTCGCCGGCGGCACCAGTGTCGGTGCGCCGCTCGTCGCGGCAGCCTACGCGCTCTCGGGCAATCCCGCCGGGCCGGGCTTCTCGTACGCGCACGCCTCGGCGTTCCGGCCGGCCGGCAGCGCGCTCCAGAGCGGCCTGGGCTCGCCGCTGGGCGTCACCGGGCTCTAGCGCGAGGGGCGCGGCCGCCGGCGGAGCGGAAGCTCCGCCCGGTGCAGCCCACCAGCGAGCCCGGCATCTTCGGCTTTCGTAACGACGCGGGCGGCGAGGTGTTCGTCCATGCCTGGACGCCTGACGCGGCGCGGGCTGATGCGGCCCCGGCTGACGGGGTGCGAGCGGTGGTCGTCGTCGCGCACGGGATGGCCGAGCACGGGGCGCGCTACGCCCGGTTCGGGCAGGCGCTGAGCGCGCGCGGTTACGCTGTCTACGCACCGGATCATCGCGGACACGGGCGCACGGCGGGCGGCGACGAGCGGCTGGGCTGGGCCGGTGCGGATGGCTGGAACGGGATGGTGCGCGATCTCGAGCGGCTGCTGGAGCTCGTACGCGAGGCGCACGCCGGCGTGCCGGTGGTGCTGTTCGGCCACAGCATGGGCTCCGTGCTCGCGCAGCGCGTCGCGCAGTTGCGCGGCCGCGAGCTGGCCGGGCTGATCTTGTCGGGAACCTTTGGTGCCGCGCCCGGCTTAGCGCTGGCGATCGCCGCAGCGAGCGCGCTGGCGTTCGGGCCCGGCGCGCGCAAGCCGTCGCCGCTGCTCAAGCAGCGCTTCGCGGACTTCAACCGCCCGTTCGCGGCTGCGGCCGAGACCGGCGCAGCGGACGGAAACGCCGCGACCGGCTTCGAGTGGCTGAGCCGCGATGCGGCCGAGGTGCGGAAGTACGTCGATGACCCGTGGTGCGGGTTCGCGTTCTCGAACCGCCTGACGCTGGACATGCTGCGCGGTTACGGCGACGTGTGGAAGCCCGCCAACGAGGCGCGCCTTCCGAAGGAACTGCCGGTACTGCTGTTCGCGGGCGAACGCGACCCGGTCGGCGACAACACCGTCGCCGTGCGAGCGTTAGCCGCGCGCTATCACGCGCTCGGCCTGCGTGACGTGCGAACGGTGTTCTATCCCGACGCGCGGCACGAAACGCTCAACGAGACGAACCGCGACGAGGTCACGCATGACGTGCTGACTTGGCTCGACGAGCGCACCGGGAGGCGTATTCCGTAGGGCGCTCAGCTCTTGCCAAATCAAACCTCACGATAGACATGCCCCACCATTCGCTCGCGGCGACCTAGTCCAGGAAGATGTCGTCCGCGAGCGGGGTCGACGGGTCGACCGCGTAGCCCGAGAAGTCGGTCACGCCGGTTTCGCGCAGGACGTCCTCGTCGATCAAGCACTCGCCGCTGCGTGTGCTGGTGAGGACGGCGTGAGCGGCTTCGGCGACGATCTCGGGGGTGCGCGAGGCCTTGATCACCGCGTCGCCGCCGAGTAGGTTCTGCACCGCCGCGGTCGCGATCGTCGTTCGAGGCCAAAGCGCATTCGCGCGGATGCCGCGTGCGCGGAACTCCGCCGCGAAGCCGAGCGTGAGCAGCGTCATGCCGTACTTCTTGAACGTGTAGGCGGGTGAGCCGCCGACCCACTTCGAGGCCAGCGCGATCGGCGGCGACAAGGTCAGCACGTGCGGGTTGCGCCCGGCTTTCGCCGATGCTTCGAGGTGCGGCAGCGCGGCGCGCGTCACGCAGGTACGTCGCGCGCGGGCCGATCGCGGTCATCAGGTCGAACGCCTTCGCATCGACCTGCGCGGTGCCGCCGAGGCGGATCGCGCTGGCGTTGTTGACGACGATGTCGATGCCGCCGAAGCGCTCCACCCCGGCGGCGATGGCGGCCGCGATCTGCTCCTCCGCGCGCACGTCGCACACCACGGCGAGCGCGTGGCCGCCGGCCGCTTCGATCTCCGCCGCGGCGGAGTGGATCGTGCCGGGCAGCTTGGGGTGCGGTTCGACGGTCTTCGCGGCGACGACGACGTTCGCGCCGTCGCGCGCGGCGCGCAGGGCGATCGCCAAACCGATCCCGCGGCTGGCGCCGCTGACGAAGAGCGTCTTGCCGGCTAGACTCACGCTTTCGCGCCGGCGCGGTCGAAGAACGCGCTCATGATCGCGCGCGTCTCGGCCGACGCCAGCCGCTCGCCGAAGATCGCGCCCTCGCGCCGGATCGTGGCCGAGATCTCGTCGCGGTCGTGGTTCATCAGCCGCTTCATGGCGCGGGCCGCCTCGCGCGGCTTGGCCGCGACCGTCCGCGCGGCCGCTTCGGCCGCCGCGTCGAGCTCCGCGTCGTCGACCAGCTTGGTGACGATGCCGCCCGCGAGCGCGGCCTGCGCGTCGAGCGCTTCGCCCAGGAAGAACGCGGCGCCGGCGCGCGCGCGGCCGATTCGGCGCGGCAGCAGCACGCTGCTGGCGGCCTCCGGCACCACGCCCAGGTCGAGGAACGGGACCTTGAACGATGCGTTCGGCGCGGCGTAGACCAGGTCGCAGTGCAGCAGCATCGTGGTGCCGATCCCGATCGCCGCGCCGCGCACCGCGGCGACCACCGGCACGTCGGTCATGACGAGGCCGTGCAGGAAGCGGAACACCGGCGCGTCGTCGCCCTGGGGCGGGTGCTCCAGGAAGTCGCGCAGATCGTTGCCCGCGGTGAAGGTCGTGCCGTTGGCGCGCAGCAGGAGCGCGCCGACGCCGTCGCCGCCGGCCGTCACGACGGCGTCGGCGAGGGCGGCGTACATCGCGGCGGTGAGCGCGTTCTTCTTGTCGGGGCGGTCGATGACGACGTGCCGCACCCCGTCGCGGTCGTCTACCGAAATACCGAGCGTTGCCATCCCGGGCACTCCCCGGCAGGCCGCCCCTTTCCCTCTCTTGCGCCGGCGCTGCAACGCTCGCCGGTCCCAAGCCGTCCTAGGGAAACGTCATGGCAACGATGCGCGCGATGCAAGTTCGCACTCCCGGTTCGCTCGAGCTCGTCGAGCTGCCCGTCCCCGAGCCCGGTCCCGGGCAGGTGCGGCTGCGGGTGGAGGCTTGCGGGGTGTGCCACAGCGACATGTTCACGGTCCAGAACGCCTGGCCGGGGATCAGCCTGCCGCGCGCGCCCGGGCACGAGATCGCGGGCGTGGTCGACGCGCTGGGCGCGGGCGTGACGAGCGTCGCGCCGGGCGCGCGGGTCGGCGTGGGCTGGCACGGCGGCCACGACGGCACCTGCCCGTCGTGCATGCGCGGCGACTTCGTCACCTGCGTGCAGCTGCAGGTGCCGGGAATCGCGTACGACGGCGGCTATTGCGAGTACGTCGTCGTCCCGGCCAACGTGCTGGCCCCGATCCCGGACGGGCTGTCGTTCGCGGAGGCGGCGCCGCTGCTGTGCGCGGGCGTCACGACGTACAACTCGCTGCGCCACAGCGGCGCGCGCCCCGGCGACGTGGTCGCGGTGCTGGGCATCGGCGGCCTGGGTCATCTCGGCGTGCAGTTCGCCGCCAAGATGGGCTTCGAGACCGTCGCGATCGCGCGCGGCACGGACAAAGAAGCGCTGGCTCGCCGGCTCGGCGCGGTCGACTACATCGACAGCCAGACCGAAGACGTCGCGGCGCGGCTCAAGGCTCGCGGCGGCGCGCGCGTCGTGCTCTCGACCGTCACCAGCGCGAAGGCGATGGAGCCCGGCGCTGGGCGGTCTGAGCATCGACGGCACGCTGCTGATCGTCGGCGCGTCGATGGAGCCGCTCAGCGTGAACACGGTCGGCATGATCGGCGGCCGGCAGTCGATCCAGGCCTGGCCCTCGGGCATCTCGTCGGACTCCGCCGACACGATGCGCTTCGCCGTCCTGAGCGGCGTGCGCCCGATGATCGAGACCATGCCGCTCGAGCGCGCCAACGAAGCCTACGAGAAGATGATGAGCGGCGCGGCCCGCTTCCGCATGGTGCTCGAAACGGCGAAGTGATCGCACCACGCCTCCGCCGTGCTTGTACTCTAGCGCGCCAGCAGCGCCGCCGCGATCAAGGCGAGCGGCGTCGTCGCCAGGCCGACCGCGGCGAACTTCAGCGGTGACACCGCGACGTTCGCCCGGCGCAGGATCGCCAGCCAGAGCACGGTGGCGAGCGAGCCGTTCGCGCTGAAGTTCGGGCCGACGTTGACGCCCATCAGCGCGGCGGCGTTGAGGGCGGCGGGCGGGTGCGCGCTGCCGACGTACTTGCCCAGCTCCAGCCCGACCGGCAGGTTGTTCACCGCGTTCGAGGCGGCCGCGGCGGCGAACGCGATGCCCAGCTTCGCGAGCGGTTCGGCCTGGTGCGCGGCCCAGGCGAAGAGGGTGCGCGACAATCCCGCCGCGCCCGCGACGTCGAGCGCTTCGACGATCACGAACAAGCCGGCGGTCAGCACCACCACCGGCCAGGCGATCGCCGCGCGCGATCGTCAGCGGCGCACTGCGCTCGCGGGTCGCGGCGAGCAGCGCCGCAACGACGCCCAGCGCGAACGTCACCGTGCCGAGCGGGCCCGAGCGCGAGGCGGTGATCACCAGCGCGAGCGCCGAGAGCCCGAGCACCGCGAACGCGAGCACGCGCGGGCGCGGCGGCGCATCGTCGCGCACCGCGAACGGCGGGCGCAGGTCGCGCCGGAACACCAGCGCCAGCGCGCCGTAGGTCAGCGCCACGGCCGCCAGCGACGCCAGCGCGAACGAGGCGAACCAGGCGCCCAGCGGCGGCATGCCGTCGGCGAAGAAGAGCAGGTTGGAGGGGTTGGCGATCGGCAGCAGCGTGCTCGCCGCGTTGGCGACCAGCGCGCAAGCGAACACGTACGGCAGCGCGCCGCCGTCCACGATGTCGGTCTGGGCCAGCGCCGCCAGCACGGCGGGCGTCAGCACCACGATCGTCGCGTCGTTGGAGAGGAACGCGGTGGTGACGATCCCCGCCCCGTAGACGAGCGCCAGGAGCTTCGCGCGCGAGCCGCCCGCCGCGCGCACCGTGCGCGCCGCCAGCCAGTCGAACACGCCCTCCGCGCGGGCGAACTCGGCCAGCGCCATCATCCCGATGAGGAACAGATAGACGTCGATCCCGCGCGCCAGCGCGCCGCCGGCCTGCGCGGGCGAGAGCGCGCGCACCAGCACCAGCAGCAGCGCGCCGCCGGCCGCCCACCACGCCTCGCTGACGCGGAACGGGCGGAACAGCACGCCGAGCAGTGCCAGCCCGGCGATGACGATGCCGATCAGGTGCGTGGTCTAAGCGTTCGCGCGCGAGCGGAAGAGGTGCGCGGAGCCGTAGACCGGGTGGCCGCCGACGATCGTCGAGAGCACCTGGTACTCGTCGCTCCAGACCGACAGGTCGGCCCGCTTGCCGGGCTCGATCGTGCCGCGCTCGCGCTCGATGCCCAGCATCCGGGCGGGGCTGCGGGTCGCGCAGACGACCGCGGTCTGGAACGGGACGTCGGCGTAGGACATCAGGTTGCGCACCGCCTGGTCCATCAGCAGCGCGCTGCCGGCGATCGTGCCGTCCTCGGCGCGCACGACCCCGCCCTCGATGCGGTAGCCGCTCCCGGCCGGCGGCATGTTGTCGGTCGCCAGCACCAGCCGGTCGTGCAGGGTGCGGTAGAGCAGGTCGACCATCGGCGGCGAGACGTGGTAGCCGTCGCAGATGAGCTGCACCGTGGTGCGCGACTCCTGGATGTAGGCCGCCAGGATCGACGGGTCGCGGTGGTCGAGCGGCGGCATCGCGTTGAAGGCGTGGGTGATCGTCCGAAAGCCCAGCCCGATGGCGAGCATGCCGTCGCGGTACTTCGCGGCGGTGTGGCCGGCCGAGCACACTACGCCCTGGTCGTGGAAGAAGCGGGTGACCTCGTCGACCCCGTCGGCCTCGGGCGCCATCGTGACCATCACCAGCGCGCCGCGGCAGGCTTCGACCATCTCCTGGGCGCGCTCCATCGTGGCCGGGACGACCCACTCGCCGCGGTGGACGCGGCGGAACTTCGGGTTGAGGAACGGGCCCTCGAAGTGGATGCCCAGGCAGAGCGCGCCGATCGGGTCGCCGGCTTCCACGAGCTGGTTGGCGGCCTCGGACACCTCGGCCGCCGCGTGCATCATCGACTCCCACGGCGCGGTCATGATCCCGGCCACGAAGCCGGTCGCGCCCTGGCGGGCGTAGGCTCGCGAAGCGACCTCGACCGCGTTGCCCTGATCGCGGTTGAACAAGAACTCGTCGGCGCCGTTGGTGTGAACGTCGATCAGCCCCGGGGCGACGAGGGCGCCGTCGGGGAGGCGGATGTCGCTCGGGCCGTCCTCGGGCAGCACCCGGGCGATCCTGCCCCGCTCGACGGCGATCCGGCCGTGAGCCAGCGTGCCGTCGCCGAGCGCGATGCGCGCCGGGCCGAGGATGTAGGTGTCGGACACGTCCGGTGCGATTCGGGAACTTGACGTACGACCCCCTACTTTCGCCCGAACAAACGGGCAAAGAGTGACGGGCGCTCGCTCGGGATTACGGCTTGGGGAACGGCTTTTGCCAGGCGCTCGCGCTCGGCGCGCTCGCGCTCGCCCCGGGCGAGATGGGCCATGTGCTCCTCGGCGTGCGCCTCGAGGGTCGAGCGCAGCGCGATCAGCTCGTTCCAGCCGGCCGGGGCCCGGGCCGCCTCGACCGCCTCGCGGTACTCCAGCGTCGAGGTGGTGAAGATGCGCTGCGGCGCGATCGCGCGCTCGCGCAGGTAGCGGTCGGCCAGCATGACGACGTTTCGACGTTCCGAGCCGTCCTCGTGATCCGCCATGGTGTGCACGAAGGTCATCGGCTTGCCGCGCTCCGCGATCCCGCCGTAGAGCTCCAGCTCGCGGTCGGAGAGCTGGCGCGAGAACAGGGCCAGGATCTCGCTGGCCGAGCCGGCCGCGGCGCGCACGATGTCGTTCGCAAGCGGAAAGCCGGAGTCGAAGGCCGGCGCGTGCACGAGTACGAGCTGGCGCGGGAGCGTCCAGGGCGTCTCGATCAGCACCGGGGTGGTCGCCGCCGCGTCCAGCACCTCGGCCAGCGCGATCTCGTTCCAGCCCGCGTCGTCGCCCAGCGCGTACGCTTTGTGCGTCTCGCCGTAGCGGACGTGGACCGGGAAGTGCATCTCGACCTCGCCGCCTTCGTCGGGCAGCACCCGCGAGCCGGCGATGGCGTTGATCAGGCTGGACTTGCCGCGCTTGAACGCGCCCAGGATCGCGACCCGCCAGCGCTCGGGGCGCAGGCCGTGCTCGTAGGTGGTGGGGTCGAAGCGGGTCGGGTGCGACGGCACGGCGTGCTGGCGCCCGGCGTGGGGGTCGAGCGGAATCGCCGGGTCGGCCAGCTCGGCGCGCTCGATCCGGCTCTCGCGCGCGAAGGCCTCGCTGCGGGTCTCGATCCGGGTCGCCAGCGCGCGGGCCGCCTCGGCCCGCTCGCGCGCGGCCCGCGCGCCGGCGGCGCGGTCGGCGTCGCTCGCGTGGGCGGCGAGCGCGCGTTCCAGCGGGCCCAGCGCCTCGGTGCGCACGCGCGGGGCCAGGCCGGCGACGCGCGCGCCCAAGGCCCGCCCGATCGTCTCGACCCGGCCCGCGATGCCGTCCACGTAGGCGGCCAGCTCGGCGTCGAACGCCGGGTAGAGCGTCGCGTCGAGATCGGCCAGCAGCTCGCGCTTGAAGTACGTGCCGGGCGGGGCGGCGGCGAAGCGGCGCGCGATCGCGTCGACCAGGCCGACCGCCGGACCGCCCAGCGCGCCCAGCACGATCGAGCTGCGCAGGCCGGTCTCCAAGTCGCTGCTCCAGGCGCCCGAGCCCGAGTCCGCGCCGAAGGCGGCGGCGGCGTCCTCGGTGACCGGCAGCCGTTCCGCGGCCAGCGCGTCGAGCAGCGGCGCCAGGGCCGCGTCGCGGTCGGCCGCGCGCGCCGCGCCGACCACCGCGGCCGAGGCCGCCTTGGCCTCGCTGCGCAGGCGCTTCGGCGACCAGGTCGGCCGAGTCGGCGGCGAAGCGCCCGATCGCGGTCGCCAGCACGTCGTCGACGAGGATGTGCAGCTTGGCCCGGTCGCGCAAGCGCGCCACGTCGGCGGTGTCGAACGCGCGGGTGAGCGTGCGGGCCAGCGCCGTGCGCGTCTCCTCGCCCCGCCCGCGCGTCGTCGCGGCCAGCGCCGCGCCGGCCTCGTCGAGCCGCTGCCGCGCGGCGGCGGCCTCGGCGTCGAAGGCGTCGAGCGCCGGCACGACCGCGTCGCGCCGCGCCGCGAGCTGCTCGGGCGGCGTCTCGAGGGCGGCCGCGTCGAAGGCCAGGGCGTCGGCGGCGCGGGTCGCGATGCGGCGCGCCTCGGCCGCGGCGCGGCGCAGGCGCGAGCGGCCGGTGGTGGCGACCAGCGAGGCGTCGAGCGCGCCGAAGAACTCGCGAAAGCGGCTCTGCGCGAGCAGCGCGTCGTCGCCGCGCAGCAGCCCCTCGGCGTACTCGCGCGCGGAGAGCGGGAAGACCGGCGTGCCGGGCGCGTGCAGCGCGGCCTGCGCGACGATGCGCTGCGCGGCCGACTGCCAGGCCTCGCGCTCGCCCTCTTTCATGCGCCACAGATCGATCTTGGTCTGCACGATGAAGACCGACTCGATGTAGCGCCGCACGATGCCCAAGAACGACGCGTCGCCCTCGGTGAACGGCGTCTGCGTGTCGATCAGGTACAGCACCGCGTCGGCGCCCGGCAGATACGAAAGCGTCGCGCGGCGGTGGGCGGGGTTGATCGAGGCCAGCCCGGGCGTGTCGGCGACCACGAACCCGTGCCGCAGGAACGGCGAGTCGACCATCACGCGCACCAGCGAGGGCGCGCCCGAGTCGTCGGCGTCGGTCGCGTCGTGGAGCTTGCCCTCCTCGCCGACCGCCACGAAGCGCGCCAGCCGCCCCATCGGGATGCGCTCCTCGCGCCCGCTGGGGTAGATCGCGGTTGCCGACTCCTCGGGCGCGTAGGCCAGCTCGGTGATCGTCGCGGTCGAGGGGTTGATGTCGGTCGCCAGCAGGCCGACGATGCGCGTCGCGCCGGGCCGTTCCTCGAACGCGACCTTGCCCAGCAGCGCGTTGAGCAGGAACGACTTGCCCGACGAGAACTCGCCCACCACCGCGAGCACGAACCTGCCGTGGCGCAGGCGCGTGACGACGCGCCCCAGGGCGTCGGCGTCCGCCTCCGCGTCGTGCCAGCTCGCGCCGTCGCCGACGACGGCGCGCAGCTCGTCCAGACAATCCGCTACGTCGTCGCGCGCCGCCGCGTAGCGCTCCAGCGCGTCGGGCACGCGCCTAGCCTTGAATCAGCGCGAGCGCCTCGTCGCGGTGTTTTTCCATCAGCTCGCGGGTGTCGCCCTCGACGTTGAGGCGCAGCAGCGGCTCGGTGTTGGACTTGCGCACGTTGAGCCACCAGTCCGGATACTCGACCGTGACGCCGTCGAGGTGGTCGATCTTGGCGTCCTTGAAATGGGCTTGGATCGCCTCCACCTTGGCGTCGGCATCGGCGACCTTGGTGTTGATCTCACCCGAGCGGAAGCGCGTGTTGTACGGCGCGATCGCTTTGGTGATCGGGCCGTCGATCTCGCTGAACAGGTCGAGGCACTGCAGCAGCGCGATCATCCCGGAGTCGGCGAACCAGTTCTCGCGGAAGTAGAAGTGGCCGCTGTGCTCGCCGCCGAACGGAATGTTCTCCTCGCGCATCTGCGGCTTGATCAGCGAGTGGCCGACCTGCGAGCGGACCGGCACGCCGCCGTGCGCGAGCACCGCCTCGGGCACGCTGCGCGAGCAGATCAAGTTGTAGAGGATCTTCGAGCCGGGATACTTCTTGAGCGTCGCCACGCCGACCGCGGCGGTGACGATGCTGCCGTCGGGAAAACCGCCCTGCTCGTCGACGATGAACATGCGGTCGGCGTCGCCGTCGAAGGCCGCGCCGAGATCGCAGTGGTTTTCGAGCACCGCTTTGCGCAGGGCGAGCTTGTTCTCGTCCTCGATCGGCGAGGCCGGGTGGTTCGGGAACGTGCCGTCGAGGTCGAAGAACAGCGGCACGACCTCGACCTGGGGCAGGTACTTGAACACGTACGGGACGGTCAGCCCGGCCATCCCGTTCCCGGCGTCGATCGCGATCTTGTACGGCTTGATCTTGCTGACGTCGCGGATGAACGAGACGCAGTGGCGCCCGAAGTCGTCCAGCACTTCCCGGTCGGAGATGCCGCCCTTGCGCGCGGGTTCCGTGAAGGCGCCCGAGACGGCGAGGTCGCGGATGTCGCCCAAGCCCGTGTCGAGCGAAATCGCCTGCGCTTGCTCGCGGCAGAACTTGATCCCGTTGTACTCGGCGGGATTGTGCGAGGCCGTGATCATCATGCCGCCGTCGAAGCCGTACTTGCCGACCGCGAAGTACAGCGCGTCGGTCGAGATCATCCCGATCCGGGTGACGTCGGCGCCGCCGTCGGTCGCGCCGCGGGCCAGCGCTTCGAGGAGCTCGGTCCCCGAGGGGCGCATGTCGAGCCCGATGCAGATGTTCGTGCGGCCCAGGGCCTGCACGAAGGCGCGTCCGATCAGGTAGGCGACTTCCGCCGTCAGCTGGGATCCGACGATCCCGCGGACGTCGTAGCTCTTGAAGATCGACGTGTCGAACGCGTTGGGCATGGCCGCTCGGCTTTCGGAAGGGGACAAAGTGAAACCTCGCCCTACGGTTGTGGTGACGCGCCGGATTCCCCAGGCGGGCATCGATCTGCTCGCGACGCACTTCGACGTCGACGAGAATCGTGACGACCGTCCGTATACCCCGGACGAGCTGGCCGAACGCGCACGCGGCGCGGCCGCGCTCGTAACGCTCCTCACCGACCGCGTCGACGAGGCGCTGCTCGCGCGCTGTCCCGCGCTCGAGGTGGTGGCGAACGTGGCGGTCGGCTACGACAACGTCGACCTGGCCGCAGCGAAGCGCCACGGCGTCGCGGTGACCAACACGCCCGGAGTGCTGACCGACGCGACCGCCGACTTCGCCTTCACCCTCCTGCTGGCGAGCGCGCGGCGGGTGGTCGAGGCGGACCGCTTCGTGCGCGCCGGCCGCTTCGAGGGCTGGATGATGATGGAGTTCCTGGGCGGCGACCTGGCCGGGCGCACCTTGGGGATCGCCGGCTTCGGGCGGATCGGGCAAGCCGTCGCTCGGCGCGGGCGCGGCTTCGGCCTGCGGGTGATCTACCAGGACGAGCACCCTGCCCCGGCCGCGCTGGAGGACGCGCTCGAAGCGCGGCGGGTCGACAAGCAGACCCTGCTCGCCCAGAGCGACTACCTGTCGCTGCACGTCCCGCTGCTGCCGGCGACCCGGCACTTCATCGGCGCGCCGGAACTGGCGGCGATGAAGCGGACCGCGTACCTGATCAACACGTCGCGCGGCCCGGTGGTCGACGAGGCGGCACTGGCGCGCGCGCTGCGCGACGGCGAGATCGCCGGCGCGGGCCTGGACGTGTACGAGCGCGAGCCGGAGGTGCATCCCGACCTGCTCGGGCTGGACAACGTCGTGCTCGCCCCGCACATCGCATCGGCGACGGTCGAGACGCGCACCAGGATGGCCCTGATCGCGGCCGAGAACGCGATCGCCGCCGTGCAGGGGCACGTGCCGCCCAACCTCGTCACGGAATAGCGCGGGGCGGGCCGGGGCACCGGCCCGGTCGTGCGGAGTTCGGAGCGCGGCTTCTCGCTGGTCGAGATCCTGGTCGCGGCGGCGCTGTTCGTGGTGGTCGCCGGGGCCGCGTTCGAGACGCTGCGCCAGGCGCTGGCCGACGCCCGCCGGCTGGGCGCGCGGCACCTCGCGCTGGGGACGCTCGAGCGGCTGAGCGCGCAACTGCGGGCGGAGGCGCGCGGCGCGACCGCGATCTGGGTCGGCGCGAGCGCGGGCGGCGGGCGCGACGATTGCGACCAGCTCGACTTCGCCACCGCCGACGCGGGCGGGCCGAAGTTCTGGAGCTATCGCCGCTTCCCCAACCACGCCGCGAGCGACGCGATTCCGGCCGACGTGCTGCAGCGCGTGGCGAGCACGGTGCCGCTCGCGGCGTGCGCGCTCGCCGACCCGGCTGAGCCGGCGCTCGGCGGCGTGAGCGCGTTCGCGCTGACGCGCTTCGATCCGTCGGCGCTCGCCGCGCACGCCGACCCGTACCTGGCGCAGCCCGACGGCGCGTTCGCCAAAGCCGTGCCGGCAGACCCGCGCGTGCCGCTCGGTATGCAGGACGCCGACGGCAAACCGATCGCCGGCGGCAACACGCTCACCGAGCTGCGCCTCGACACCGCCGACGGCTCGCGCGCGGTGGACCTCGTGCCCGGCACGTTCCCCAGCGGCTTCACCGCGCTGCTGACGTACGCGTGCAACGCGCGCTGCCAGGTCGGCCACGACACGAACGCGCCCAAGACGCTGACGGCGTGCGACGTGTCGTGGTCGACCGATCCGGCCCGCTTCCCGCAGCCGTGCAGACGTACGTCTACGACGGCACGACCGGCACGTACGTGCTGACGACGCAGGGCTACGACTGGGCGGTGCTGTTCCGCTTCCGCTACTACGACCCGCGCCCGGTGCCGCCGGGCACCGGCGACGAGCTGAGCCGCTACGCCGTGAGCGACACCTTCGACGGCGGCGGCACGCCCGCGCCCGCCGGGCCGCCGTTCGACAGCAGCGCAGGCCTGCCCGACGCGCAAGCCTGGTACGCCGCGCTGGCCCCGAACCTATCCCCGGCGATGCGCGCAGCCTTCGACGACGAGAACGCGATCTGCGCCGGCGTGAACGCGCAGCGCACCGGAGCGGGCTACTATGACAACGGCTGAGCGCCGATCGATGACGACGACGTATCCAAGGGTGACTAACGCTGAGCGCGGCTTCACTCTGCTGGAGTTGCTGGTGTGCGTGTTTCTGCTCGCGATCGTGGGGGCGGCGACGGCCGGGGCGTTCGCGGCCGTGGCGCGCAACGCCACGGGCGGGCAGACGCGCGCCGTCGCGCTGATGGTGGCGGAGAATGCGCTGGCGCGAGCACGCGCCGTAACCGCGTACGCGCAATCGAACGACCCGAGCGCGGTGAGTGCGATGACCACGGACCGCTCCTGGGCGCTCGTGCCCGGCACGCAGACGTTCAGCGCGGGAGCGGAGCTGCGCGCGCCCGCGCAGTGCGGCACGAACACGCCGCTGCGACTGACGCTGCCGGTCACGACGGCGTACGACCCGGCGCAGCAGGCGTTCAGCGTGACCGTCGGCTACCCGAGTGCTCCGTGCGCCACGCAGGCGGATCGCTCGCTGACGCTGCGCACGGTGCTGCCGCCCTCGGTGTACGCGCCCGGTCAGGGTTTGGCGCTGCCGGTCAACGTCCCGGCCCGCATGTGACCTGACGTGCTCGGGACGACGCTGTGGTTCGTGGTGGTGATGGGCCTGATGGCCGCGGTGCTGATGAACGGCGCGGCCGCGTTCGGCCGCGCGAGCGTGCAGGCCGCCGCCGACCACGCGGTCGAGGCGGCGCTGCACGACGCGCTCGCGGACTACCAGAACCGCCTGCGCCCGCTGCTCGCGAACGGCACGGGCGCGAACGGAGAGCCGCTGCCCACCGTGACCGTCACGCCAGCACCACACGCCGCAGGGAGCAGCGGCGACGGCGGCGACTCCGGGTTCAGCGTCGCATACGACGTTACGCCGACGACGGTCGCGGCGCCGTCCTGCGCGTCAGCCGAGCAAGGCGGCGCGGACACCGTCGCCTGGCTCCAGTGTCACGCCACGGTTCGCGAGTCGCGCGCGTCGCTGCGCGTCATCGTGCGTGTCTTCGATTCCACCGGCATGCAGGTACTCGCTCGGCGCGAGCAGACCGTCACGCTGCGGCTGTTCGCATTGCCGCCGTATAGCGCCGTCGTGGGCCGCGGCGATGGCACCGCAGACAGTCCGACCGGCGACGACGCGCTGACGCAGCCCGCGCACGAAGGCGACGTCACGGGAGATTCCGCAGGCGGCACAAGCGCCGGGAGTGCCGCACCGCAGCCCAGCCCGTGGCCGCAGGGCGGCCCGTTGCTCCACGTCCGCTATTCGTGCAGCTCGGGCGATTGCGCCGACGCCGCCCCGCCCGATCCCGACGCCGCGCTGCGTGCGGGCGTGCGCTGGACCAACGGCAACGCCGCATCGCGCTGAAGCACGCCGTCATGCCGGGCAACCGGTCCGGAGCGCTTCTACTGAGGCGAGGTCAGGACGGGCTGATGAAGCGCGCCAGCGCCTCGTCGGCTTGCTCGGGTTCTTCCTCGTGTGGCAACAGGCCGCTGTCGGCGAAGGTCACCAGGCGCGCGTCGCGAGCCAGCCGCACGAACTCGTCCGCCTGCGAGCGCAGGCCGGGCGCGGGCGCCTTCTCCCCCCACAGCACGAGCAGCGGCATCGTGAGGAACGGCAAATCGCGAGCCACGTCACAGTTGAGCCCGCCGCCGACGAACGCCGCGGGCACGTAGCGCGCGCCGGGCTGGTGGGTGACGGCGTAATAGTGCTCGATCAATTCGGGCGTGACCGAGGCGGGGTCGGCGTAGACCTGGTTGCGCAAGAACCAGCCGATCGACGGCTTCGAGCCCAGCGCGTTGAAGAAGGCCTCGCCGACCAGCGGGGCGCGGATCAGCGCGGTCAGCGCCGAGGGGCGGAGCGACTCGCGGTCGAGCGTGCCGGCCAGGCCGGTCGGGCAGATCGCGGCCAGCCGCGCGATGCGGTCCTCGGCCCGTGTCGCGGCCCGGATCGCGAAGGCCGCGCCCAGCGACGAGGCCACGACCGCGGTGGGTTCCGTGCCGAAGACGTCGAGCGCGTCGACGATCTGCTCCACGAACAGCTCGGCGGAGTACGGCAGCTTCGGCTTGTCGGACAGTCCGCAGCCGAGCAGGTCGAAGGCGACCACCCGGTTGCGCTCGGCCAGGAGCGGGAAGAGCCGGCGGAACTCGTACGACGAGGCTCCGGCGTAGATCCCGTGTACGAGAAGGACGAGTGGACCCTCGCCCGCTTCGGTTGCAAAGATTTCGTAACCGCGCCAGGTCCAGCGGCGGCGCGTGCCGCCCAGAGCATTGGTGGGCAACGGGGCGTTCTGGAGAGCGCGGTTCGCAGCGGCCAGGCCGCCCGCGACGCCGGCTCCGGCTAGGAGCGTGCGGGACAGTTTCTTCACGGTGTCCCGGCATCGTATCACGGCCACGAAAGGACCGCTGCGGACCGCCGTCGCAACGCGGGTCGTGGTCCTCCGCGTCCTCGGGGCAGCCGCTCTGTTTGCCGCGTTGAGCGTCCCGGCGTTCGCCGTGCCGTGCGCGCTCGGCGTCGGCCACGCCGTCTCCCTCAAGTCTACCGACCTCGATCCCGACGTCTTCGTCTGGGATAGCAAGCAGCGCGCCGTCGAGTACGCGGCCGGCTATTGGAAGGACACGCGCGACGTCCTGGCCCACTCGCTGCTGGCCAAGCCCGGCACCCGGGCCATGGTGGTGCAGTGCGCTCCGGGGGCCATCCACTCCAAGTACGCGAGCGACCTCGAGGACGCGATCGGCGTCCGGATCCAAAGCGGCCCCAACAAGGGCCGCTACGGCTGGGTGACGTCCGAGGACGTCCACGAGCTGCTGGTCCGCGACACCACCGCCCGCCGCTAGCCGTTTCGCCATTTGGCTAGCGCGCGGCGGCGCGCGTCGGTCATCCTGTCGGATCGAATCGCGTGCGCCGACGAAAGTCGCCGACACACGTCGTGCCGCGCGCACGAATCGTTCGCCAATGTTCCAATTGCCTAGCCGCGCGCAGCATCTAGAATGGCAGCGTGGACAAGATCAACGCGGGCGACACCGCCTGGGTATTGGCATCCGCGGCGCTCGTCATGCTGATGACGCCGGGGCTGGGATTCTTCTACGGCGGCCTCGTGCGCCGCAAGAACGTGCTCTCGACCGTGATGCACAGTTTCTTCATCCTCTGCCTGATCAGCGTGCAGTGGGTGCTGTGGGGCTATTCGCTCGCCTTCGGCCCGGACTGGAAGGGCCTAGGCATCATCGGCGACCTCTCGTGGGTCGGCCTCAACGGCGTCGGCGTGCTGCCGAACAAAGACTACGCCGCGACGATTCCCCACCAAGCCTACATGGTGTTCCAGATGATGTTCGCCGTCATCACGCCGGCGCTCATCAGCGGCGCGTTCGCCGAGCGCAAGCGCTTCAAGGCCTTCGTGCTGTTCAGCTTGCTGTGGGCGACGTTCGTCTACGATCCGCTGGCCCATTGGGTGTGGGGACACGGCGGGTGGCTGGGCAAGCTGGGCGCGCTCGACTTCGCGGGCGGCACGGTGGTCCACATCTCGTCGGGCGTGTCGGCGCTGGTCGCGGCCTGGGTGCTCGGCAAGCGCATCACCCACAAAACGGGCGAGGACGTCGAGCCGCACGACATCCCGATGGTCGTGCTGGGCTGCTCGCTGCTGTGGTTCGGCTGGTTCGGCTTCAACGCCGGCAGCGCGCTGGCGGCCAACGGCCTGGCGGCGAGCGCCTTCGTGAACACCAACACCGCCGCGGCGATGGCGGCGCTGACCTGGCTCACCTTGTCGTGGGCCTTCAAGGGCACGCCCAGCGTGGTCGGTGCGACGGCCGGCGCGGTCGCCGGACTGGTCGCGATCACTCCGGCCGCGGGCTACGTCACGCCCGCCGCGTCGATCCTCATCGGGATGGTCGTCTCGGTGGTCTGCTACGGCGCCGTGCAGCTGCGCGACAAGATGAAGGTCGACGACGCGCTCGACGTGTGGGCGGTGCACGGCGTGGGCGGCACGGTCGGCGCGCTCTGCACCGGTCTGTTCGCCACCACGCAGATCAACGCGGGCGCCGCCAACGGCCTGTTCTACGGCAACCCGGGCCAGCTCTGGATCCAGATGATCGCGGTCGGCGCGTCGTGGGTGTTCAGCGGCGTGATGACCTTCGTCATCCTCAAGCTCGTCAACCTCATCGTCCCGCTGCGCGTCTCCGAAAAAGAGGAAGCGATGGGACTGGACCTCTCGCAGCATTCCGAAATCGCTTACAGCCCGTCATAACGCAAAGGAGAGCTCCATGGAAATCCTGGTCTCGATGATCGCGTTCTTCGCCCTGGTGGTCTCGTGGTTCGTGCTGCCCGCCGGCCCCAAGCCCGTCACGCTCCCCGAAGCCGCGCTGCCCGACGCGATGCCTTCCGCGGCCTAGCCCGCGCACCGGCCTCGTTCCCCGACCTCGAAGCCGTGCGGAGTACGCGCTCCGCACGGCTTTTCGTTTCCTCTTGCGCGCTGCTTCTCTCACACACCGTAAGGAGGAGGTTTGAAGTACCTCGTCGCGGCCTTCACCGCCGCATGCGCGTTCGGCGCCGTTCCAGCCCTCGCGCAAACCGCACCCCCCGCCCCCTGCCTAGCCCCAGCGCTCTGCCGGCGACCAAGCCGGCCGCAGCCGCGCCGCCCGTTCCGGCCGCCTCCGCGGCACCGTCGCCGTCGCCTTCACCGCGGGCATGGGTGCCGTCCGGCTTCGCGGCGACCTCGTTCACCGCGTTCTCGAACCACACGCCGGCGTTCGCCAACGGCGCGAGCTCGCGCACGTTCGACAGCGTCGATCGCCAGCCGCTGCTCAACGCGCTCAACGTGCAGCTGCAGAAGAACGGCACGCTCGGCGGCAAGCTCGAGCTGACCGCCGGCACCAACGCCGACGTCATCGCCTCGTATCCCGATCTGACCGGCGACGCGTTCGACGTCACCCAGGCGTACCTGTCGTACACCGGCGGCCCGCTCACGCTGCAAGCCGGCAAGTTCGCCACCCTGGCGGGCGCGGAAGTGATCGAGGACCCCGCCAACCTCAACGTGTCGCGCTCGATCCTGTTCGGCTTCGCGGTGCCGTTCACGCACGCCGGCGCACGGCTGACCTACGCGCCGACCGCCCTGTTCTCGGCGATCGTCGGCATCAACAACGGCTGGGACAACCTCAAGGGCAACGGCACCGGCGCGCACACCGGCGAGTTCGGCCTGGCGTACAACGGCAGCGCGCTGACCGTCACCGCGCAAGCCTACACCGGCACCGAGCGCATCACCAACGTGCCCTTCTCGGACGCCACCGGTCACCGCACGCTGCTCGACGCGGTCGCGACCTATCACGCGACGCCCAAGCTGACCTTCGTGGTCAACGGCGACCGCGGCCAGCAGGAGAACGTGCCGCTGCTCGACGGCACCGGCGCGCCGACCGGGCTCGTCGGCACCGCGAGCTGGGGCGGCGCGGCGGGATACGTCAGCTACCAGCTCACGCCGCGCTTCTCCGCGGCCCTGCGCGGCGAGCTGTTCTCCGACGGCGGCGGCTACCGCACCGGCTTCGACCAGCACCTGCGCGAGGGGACGCTCACGCTCGCGTACGCGCCGTCGAGCGCGCTGCTGTTCCGGCTCGAAGGCCGGGCCGACCGTTCGAACTTGCCGCTCTACAGCGCCGGGCCGGGCTTGGGAAACGTCGGCGTGCAGAGCATCGCCGCCCAGGCCATCGTGAAGTTCTAGCGGACGATCGTCCCGGTCCGCAGGACGTACCAGTCCGAGCCGTTGTCGGCCGGAAAGACGCGGCAGCGCGCGACGGACGGCGCGCCGCCGCGAGGTGTGCGCCGCACCACCCCGAAACCGGCTCGGCGTGATCGAAGCGCGCGGCCTCGTGCTCGGCTACCGCGAGCGGGTGGTGCTGTGCGGGGTCGACCTGACGCTGCGGCCGGGCGAGCTGACGGCGATCGTCGGGCCCAACGGCTCGGGCAAATCGACGCTGCTGCGCGCGCTGGCCGGGGCGCTCGTGCCGCAGGCGGGCACGGTGACGATCGACGGCGTGCCGGCGCGCGAGCTGGCCGCCGCCGCGCGCGCTCGGCGCGTCGCGCTGGTCGTGGCGGAGGACGTCGCCGACGACGACACGCTGGTGCGCGAGGCGGTCGCGCTGGGCCGCCTGCCGCACCGGCCGTGGTGGCGCTGGAACGCCGACCCGCACGACGAGGCGATCGTCGAGAACGCGCTGGCGCGGGTAGAGCTGAGCGCGTTCGCCGAGCGGCCGATCGCGACGCTCTCGAGCGGCGAGCGGCAGCGGGTCTGGATCGCGACCGCGCTTGCGCAGCGCGCGCCCACCCTGCTGCTCGACGAGCCGACGAGCCACCTCGACCTGGGCGTCGCCTACGCGACGCTCGACACGCTGCGCGGCCTGGCCGACGAGGGCGCCGCCGTCGCGGTGGTGCTGCACGACCTCAACCTCGCGGTCGCCGCGGCGGACCGCGTCGTGCTCGTCGGCGACGGCCGGCTGCTGGCCGACGGCTCGGTCGACGAGGTCTTCCAGGGCGACCTGCTCAGCCGGGCCTACGGCGCGGAGATCGCGGTCGTGCGCACCACCGACGGCGGCACGGTCGCGGTGCCGCGCCGCCGCCCGCGCGTGCCGCCGCCGGCTTGAGCCTGGCGCGGCCGCGCGCTCACTCGTGCAGTCGCTCCTCCAGCAGCTCGGCGTAGCGCCGCAGCAACGCCTCGACGCGCGCGGTGCTGAAATACGCGCTGTCGTAGTTGGCGTGCACGAAGAGCTCGTCGCGCTCGCGGTCGACCGCGACGTGCAGGTTGAGCGGGTAGGGAAACTTGTCCAGCCCGCCGGCCTCCTCGATGCGCAGCCCGGCCTCGGGACTCTCCCGGTACGCGTTGTGGAAATTGACGAAGTTGAAGGTCGCGAAGAACAGCGCCGCGATGTCGTCGGGAGCGGCGATGCCGGTGAGCGGGTAGACCGCGTGCGGCTCGAGCGCGACGAGCTCGCGCTGCACCGCGCTGAGATGGTGCTCGCGTGTGCTGCCGCCGCTGGGCACGCAGACCGGCGCGAGGTTCCAGAACAGGCCCAGCGCCGAGAGCGGGTCCGAGAGGCGGTCGGAGCGCCCGTTGGCGACGGTCGCGACCGTCACCGGTTGCGCCAGCACTTCGCGCTCGAGCAGCTCCAGGTACGCGCTCAGCGCGATCGCCTTGAGCGAGACGCCCAGCCGGCGCGTCGTGGCGTACATCCGGCTCACCACGCCCCCGCCGACGTAGCGCGTCGTGCCGTCGCGGGCCGGCGGCGCGTCGGGCTCGCGCGCGAGCAGCGCCGCACCGGTGCGCGGCAGGCGCCGCTCGCGCCAGAACGCCGCGGCGGCAAGTGATCCGCGCAGCTCGTGCTCGAGCGCGACGTACTCCTTGAAGACGTTCGATGCCCGCTCGACCGGCACGGGCTCGCCGGCTTTGATGCGCGCGTAGAGATCGAACAGCCACGTCAGGAAGTACTGGTTGCCCCAGCCGTCGTCGACAGCGTGGTGAATGGACATCAGCAGCACGAACGTGTCGTCGTCGAGCGCGCACCAGTGGAAGCGCAGCGGGCTGACGTCCGCGTCGGGCGCCGCGAGCGGGTCGGCCCGGTCGGCCAGCAGCAGGTCATCGACGAAGCGGCGTCGTTCGGCGTCGTCGAGGCCGCGCAGGTCGTGTCGCGTGAACGGCACGCGGTCGCTGGACCGGATGCCCTGCCAGAGCCGGCCGCGGGCGGTCACGAAGCGCGTGCGCAGGACCGGATGCCGGTCGACCAGGATCTGCGCGGCGCGCTCCATCGCGTCGGCCGAGCAGCCCGGGTCGCGTACCCGGAACCACTGCTGAGCGTGGAAGATGCCCAGGCCGTGTACGCGGTTGTCCGCATATGCCTGCTGCATCAGCTCCTGCATGGTGGTGAGCGGGTAGACGTCCTCGAACTCCGCGAGCGAGCCGGACCGGTCGAGCCGCGGCAGCAGCTCCAGCGGCGCGGGGGCCGGCAGCGCGGCAGCGGCGCCCGCCGCGGCGCGCACGATCGCGGCGACGGTCTGGTGCTCGAAGATGGCGGCGACGGAGACGGCCAGCCCGTGGCGCGCGACGTCGTGCGCGACCCGCACCGCGAGCATCGAGTCGCCGCCCAGCGCGAAGAAGTTGTCGTCCCGGCCGACCGGCACGCCGAGCGCCGCCTCGAACGTCATGCCGAGCACTTCCTCGCCCGCGTTGAGCGGCGCGGCCGGCGCGTCGCCGAGCGCGCGCTCGCGCCTGGTGAGCGCTCGCAGAGCGGCGCGGTCGAGCTTGCCGTTGGCGGTCAGCGGCAGCGCGTCCAAGACGACGATATCCGCCGGAACCATGAACTGCGGTAAGCGTGCCGACAGGTGCGCGCGCACGGCTTGCAGGTCGAGCGCGGCTGCGGCGTGTGGATCGTCCCCGCTCCGAGCGCGCGGCACGAGCCAGGCGGCCAGCCGCTCTTGTGTCTCGCGCGACCCCGTCACCAACACCACCGCTTCGCGCACGCCGCCGGCTTCACGCAGGCAAGCTTCGATCTCGCCCAGCTCGATGCGGTAGCCGCGCAGCTTGACCTGGTCGTCGACCCGCCCGAGGTAGTCGATCTCGCCGTCGGCGCGGTACTTCGCGCGGTCGCCGGTGCGGTACAGCCGCGCGCCCGGGACGCGCGAGAAGGGGTGCGGGACGAAGCGCTCGGCGGTGAGGTCGGGGCGGTTGAGGTAGCCGCGCGCCAAGCCGGCGCCGCCGACGTACAGTTCGCCCGGCGTGCCGATCGGCACGGGGTTGAGGTGCGCGTCCAGCACGTAGAGCTGCAGGTCGGCGATGGCGTGCCCGATGGGGCTGTTCGCGGTATCGAGCGTGTCCGCCGCCCGCAGGTCGCGCTGCGTGACGTGCACGGTCGTCTCGGTGATGCCGTACATGTTGGTCAGCACCGGCCGCTCGTCGCCGAACAGCGCGACCCAGGGGGCGAGCGACGACGGGTCGAGCGCTTCGCCGCCGAAGATCACCCGGCGCAGCGAACGCAGCGAGCGCACGGGAAGCGGCTGACCCGACGAGCCCGGATCGCGGTTCGCCTGCACGGCGGCGACGAGCTGCCGGAAGGCCGACGGCGTTTGGTTGAGCACCGTCACGCCGTGCTCGTCGATCAGCTCGATGAACGCCTCGGGCGACTTGGCGGTCAGCAGCGGCACGATGACGAGCTTGCCGCCGTGGAGCAGCGCGCCGAAGATCTCCCAGACCGAGAAATCGAACGCGTACGAGTGGAACAGGCTCCAGACGTCGGCTGACCCGAACGCGAACCGCTCGGCGGTCGCGGCGAACAGGCGCAGCGCGTTGTGGTGGGTGACGAGCACGCCTTTGGGCTTGCCGGTCGAGCCCGAGGTGTAGATGCAGTACGCGACGTCGTGCGGGCGGGTGTGGTTGGCCGGATCGGTATCGGGCCAGCGCGCGATCCCGCTCTCGTCGCGGTCCACGCACACGACGGCGGTCGCGGGCGCGGGCTGCGGCACGTGCTCGAGCAGCGCGGTCTGGGTGAGCAGGACCGGCGACGCGACGTCGGCCAGCATGTAAGCCAGCCGCTCGGGCGGGTATTGCGGGTCGAGCGGCACGTACGCGCCGCCCGCTTTGAGCACGGCGAGCAGCGCGACGATCATGTCCGGCGAGCGCTCGAAGCACAGCGGCACCAGCGTCCCGGGCCCGACTCCCAGCCCACGCAGGTGGTGCGCGAGCTGGTTCGCGCGCGCGTTCAGCTCGGCATAGGTCAGCGTGCGCCCTTCGTGCTCGACGGCGACCGCATCCGGTCGGCGCGCGGCCTGCGCGGCGACGCGCTCGTGCAGCGTACCGCCGGCCGGAAACGCCGCCCGGCCCGGATTCCATTCCAGCACCCGGCGCCGCTCGGCCGGGCCCAGGAGCGGCAGGTCCGAGAGCCTGCGCTCCGGATCGGCGACGACCGCTTCCAGCAGCGTGCGCAGGTGCTCCACCAGCCGCTCGATGGTGGCGCGCTCGAACAGGTCGGTCGCGTACTCGATCCCGCCGTCCAGCTCGCTGCCGTTCTCGGTGACGTACAGCGAGAGGTCGAACTTGGCCGTGGTGTGCCCGATCTCGACCGCGCTGAGCGGCAAGCCGCCCAGGGCGTACGCATCCGGCGCGCCGCCGCCCTGGTAGACGTAGCCGACTTGGAACAGCGGCTGGCGCGACAGGTCGCGCGTGGGGCGCAGCTCGGCGACCAGTTTGTCGAAGGGCAGGTCGGCGTGCTCGTACGCGTCGAGCACGGTCGATCTCGTTTCGGCCAGCAGCGCGCTGAAGCGCGGGTCGGAGCTCAGGTCCGCGCGCAGCACGAGCGTGTTGACGAACAGCCCGATCAGCTCCTCGGTCTCGCGCCGGCCGCGCCCGGCGGTCGGCGTGCCCACGATCACGTCGCTCTGCCCGCTCCAGCGCGCGAGCAGCGTCTGCCACACCGCCAGCAGCAGCATGAACGGCGTCATGTCGTGCCGGCGCGCCAGCGCGAGCAGCCCCGCGGCGAGCTCGGGCGCGAGCGCGAAGCTCACGACGGCGCCGCGGAAGCTGGGGCGCGGCGGGCGCACGCGGTCGGTGGGCAGGTCGAGGCTCTCCGGCGCGCCCGAGAGCCGCGCGCGCCAGTAGGCGAGGTGTTTCTCCAGCGTTCCGCCTTGCAGCGTGCGGCGCTGGCGGAGCGCGAAGTCCGCGTACTGCGCGGGCAACTCGGGCAGCGGCGACGGCCGCCCGGCGGCGAAGGCCGCGTAGAGCGCGTCGAGCTCGCGCAGCAGGATGCGGATCGACCAGCCGTCGGCCGCGATGTGGTGCATCACGATCAGCAGCACGTGCTCGGCGGGGCCGAGCCGCAGCAGGCCGGCTCGCAGCGGCGTCTCGCGCTCCAGGTCGAAGCGGTGCGCGATCCGCTCCTCGATCCAGTCCCGCGCGCGCTCGGCGCGTGCAGGCTCGTCGAGCGCGCTGAGGTCGTGCCGTTCGAGCGCGACGGGCGCCGGGGGATCGATCACCTGCGCGCCCGCGCCGTCGACGGTCTGGAAGCGCGTGCGCAGCGCTTCGTGCCGCCGCACCACCTCGCTCAGCGCGCGTTCGAGCGCAGGGGCGTCGAGCGCGCCGTTCACCCGCACGACGACCGGGAGGGTATAGGCTTCGCCCACCAGCCCCAGCCGGTCGAGGAACCACAGCCCTTCCTGCGCGTACGCGAGCGGCAGCACGGCCGGCCGCGCTTCGGCCGCCAGCGGTGCGTTCTCCGGGTCGCCGTTGCGCCCGCCGCTGACCTGCGCGCGCAGCCGGCGCAACTGGTCGAGCGACATCTTGGCGACCGCCTCCGGGACCGGAGCGGCCATCAGGCTTTCACCGTTTCGGGCTGGGCGGGCGCGTTCAGCGCCAGCTCGTCCCACATGCCGGGCTCGAAGCGCCAGCTCGGGGACCGGCGCCTCGGCGACCGCGCGGACCAGGTGGCGTTCGAAGTCGGCGCGCGGAATCAGCCGCCCGCCCATCGACTCGAGGTGCGGGGTGTAGAGCTGCAGGTCGATCAGCTCGATCCCGTGGCGGCGGCAGAACGCGACGAACGCGGCCAGCGCGATCTTCGAGGCGTCGGTGCGCCGGGCGAACATCGACTCGATGTACGCCATCCGCCCCAGGCCGATCGCGAACAGCCCGCCCACCAGCTCGCCGTCCATCCACGTCTCGAAGCTGTGCACGGCGCCCGCGGCGTGCCAGGCCCGGTACGCGCGCGCCATCTCGGGCAGGATCCAGGTCCGCCCGTCCTGGCCCTTGCGCTGCATGGTGGCGCAGGCCTCGAGCACCTGGTCGAACGCCGTGTCGACCCGGATCTCGTACTCCGGCCGGCGCGCGAAGCCGCGCAGGATGCGGCGCATGTTCGTCACGAGCCGCAGCTCGCCGGCCGGCAGCACCATGCGCCGTTCGGGCGCCCACCACATCACCGGGTTGCCCTCGTTGTAGAGCGGGAAGATGCCCTTGCGCGCGCCTTCCTCGAGCCGTTCGGGACTGATCGTGCCGCCCGCCGCGAGGAGGCCCCAGGCCGCGCCTTCTTCGCCGAGCGCGCGCGCGCTGTCGGGCAGCGGCGCGCCGTCGTCGACCCACGGCACCTTGGCCAGCGTGCTCGCCCACTCGAACGGCTCGTCGCTCCCGTCCTCGTCGCCCAGCACGCAGCGCAGCACGTGCTCGGCCAGCGCCGCGACGGTCGGGTGCTCGTAGAACTTGCGCACGCGCAGCTCGATGTCGAGCAGCGCGTTGACGCGCGAGACGATCTTGACCACCGCCAGCGAGTGCCCGCCCAGGTCGAAGAAGTCGTCGCCGGTCGAGACGGCCTCGACGCCCAGCACGTCCTGCCAGATCTCGGCGAGGGCCTGTTCGACCGGCGTCCGCGGGGCGACGAAGCGGCGCTCCTCGGGCGCCCGTTCGATCTGCGCGAGCGCCTTGCGGTCGAGCTTGCCGTTGGCCGTGATCGGCAGCGCCTCCAGGCGCAGGATCGCGGCGGGGATCATGTACTCGGGCAACTGCGTGCGCAGGTACGCGCGGAGCTGCGGAATGTCGGGCGCGGCGCCGGGGTGCGGCACGAAGAACGCGCTCAATGACGCTTCGCCGGAGCCGTCGCGCCCGGCGATGACGGCGGCCTCGCGCACGCCGGGATGCGCCGCGAGCGCGCTCTCGATCTCGCCCAGCTCGATGCGGTAGCCGCGCAGCTTGACCTGATCGTCGAGCCGCCCGAGGTAGTCGATCTCGCCGTCGGCGCGGTACTTCGCGCGGTCGCCGGTGCGGTACAGCCGCGCGCCCGGGACGCGCGAGAAGGGGTGCGGGATGAAGCGCTCGGCGGTGAGCCCCGGGCGGTTGAGGTAGCCGCGCGCCAGGCCGGCGCCGCCGACGTACAACTCGCCCGGCGTGCCGACCGGCACGGGGTTCAACCCGGGATCGAGCACGTAGAGCTGCAGGTCGGCGATGGCGCGCCCGATCGGGCTGGTGGCGGACGCCGTGTCCGCCGCGCGCACGACGCGCTGCGTGACGTGCACGGTCGTCTCGGTGATGCCGTACATGTTGGTCAGCACCGGCCGCTCGTCGCCGAATAGCGCGACCCAGGGCGCGAGCGCCGTCGGGTCGAGCGCCTCGCCCCCGAAGATCACGTGGCGCAGCGAGCGCAGCGAGCTCGCGTCGTGCTTGGTGCGGGCTTGGGCGATCAGTTGCCGGAAGGCCGACGGCGTCTGGTTGAGCACGGTGACGCCGTGCGCGTCGATCAGCTCGACGAACGCGTCGGGTGCCTTGGCCGTCAAGCGCGGCACGACGACCAGCTTGCCGCCGTGCAGCAGCGCGCCGAAGATCTCCCAGACCGAGAAGTCGAACGCATAGGAGTGGAACAGGCTCCACACGTCGGCCGGCCCGAACCCGAAGTGCGCGTCCGTCGCGGCGAACAGGCGCAGCGCGTTGTGGTGGGTGACGAGCACGCCTTTGGGCTTGCCGGTCGAGCCCGAGGTGTAGATGCAGTAGGCGACGTCGTGCGGCCGGGCTTCGTTGGGCGGGGCGGTGCTCGGCCGGCGCGCGATGGCGGCCCAGTCGCGGTCCAGGCACAGCAGCGCGCCGGCGTAGTCGGGCAGGCGGTCGAGCAGCAGCGCTTGGGTCAGCAGCACCGGCGCGGCGGTGTCGGCCAGCATGTAGGCCAGCCGCTCGTGCGGGTACTCCGGGTCGAGCGGCACGTACGCGCCGCCCGCCTTGAGCACGCCGAGCAGCGCGACGATCGTCTCCAGCGAGCGCTCGAAACACAGCGGCACCAGCGTCCCCGGCCCGACGCCCAGCCCGCGCAAGTGGTGCGCGAGCTGGTTCGCGCGCGCGTCGAGCTGGGCGTAGCTCAGCGCGCGGTGCCCGTCCGCGACCGCGACGGCGTCCGGGTAGCGCACCGCCTGCGCGGCGAAGCGTTCGTGCAGCACGCCGCCGGCCGGGAACGCGAGCGGCGCGCCGTTCCACTCGACCAGCGCTTTGCGGCGCTCGGCCGCGGTGAGGATCGGCAGGTGCGCGAGCGGCTGCTCGGGGTCGGCGACCACCGCCTCGAGCAGCGTCCGCAAGTGCCCTTCCATGCGCTCGATCGTGGTCCGGTCGAACAGGTCGGCGTTGTACTCCAAGCTCCCGAGCAGCTCGCCCGCGCGCTCGGCGAAGCCCAAGGTCAGCTCGAACTTGGTGACGTCGGAGCCGGCCTCGAGCGGGCGCAGCGCCAAGCCGGGCAGGTCCAAGCCGCCCTCGTCGTTGTTGTTGTACGAGAGCATGGCTTGGAACAGCGGCGGGTGGCTGAGGCTGCGCTGCGGGCGCAGCTCCTCGACCAGCTTCTCGAACGGCACGTCCTGGTGCGCATCGCCTTGCAGGACCGCTTCGCGGACTTGCGCGAGCAAGGCCGAGAAGGGCTGCGCCGGGTCGGGCCGCGTGCGCAGCACCAGCGTGTTGACGAAGAAGCCGATCAGGCCTTCGATCTGGCTGTGGCCGCGGTTGGCGACCGGATAGCCCAGGCAGATGTCGGTCTGCCCGCCGTAGCGCTGCAGCAGCAGCGAGAACGCGGCGGCCAGCAGCATGAACGGGCGTGACCCGCCGCTCGCGGGCCAGCCGGCCCAGCGCCGCGCTCAGCTCCGCGCCGAGCGAGAACTCGACCACCGCGCCGCGGTGCGTCTGCACCGCCGGGCGGGGCCGGTCGTGCGGCAGCTCCAGCACCGCCGGCGCGCCGGCGAGCGCGTCGCGCCAGTAGGCGAGCTGCTCGGCGAGCACCTCGCCTTGCAGCCAGTCGCGCTGCCAGAGCGCGAAGTCGGCGTACTGGATCGGCAGCTCGGGCAGCGGCGAGGGCTCACCGGCGCTGAACGCGCGGTACAGCGCGCACAATTCGCGCACGAGGATGCCGAGCGACCAGCCGTCCGAGACGATGTGGTGCATCGCCAGCAGCAAGACGTGCTCGTCGGGGCCCAGCGCGAGCAGGCACGCGCGCAGCAGCGGCCCGCGAGCGAGGTCGAACGGCCGCTCCGCCTCGGCCTGGAGCGCGCGCGCGAGCGCCGCGTCACGGTCCGGCGCGGCCGAGAGGTCGAGCAGCGGCAGCTCGACTGGGTGGTGCTCGCGCACGATCTGCACCGGCGCCTCGTCCTGGGCGCCGAACACCGTGCGCAGCGCCTCGTGGCGGCGCACGATCTCGTCGAGGCTGCGCCGCAGCGCGTCACGGTCGAGCGGGCCGCGCAGCTCCCACGCGGCGGGAATGGTGTAGACGGCGGTGTCCGGCTCGTACCGGTCGAGAAACCACAGCCGCTGCTGCGCGAACGAAGCCGGCAGGGCGCGGTCGCGCGGCGCGGGCGCGATCGTGCGCCGCTCGCTCCCGCGCGCGCTCGCCAGGTGCAGCGCCAGCCGCTCCAAGGTCGGGGCGGCGAAGAAGTCGAGCAGCGACAATTCGGCTCGCAGCGCCTCGCGGGCGCGCACGACGACCTGCGTCGCGAGCAGCGAGTGGCCGCCGAGCAAGAAGAAGTTGTCGTGGATGCCGACCCGCTCGAGCTTGAGCACGTCGGCCCAGATCGCGGCCAGCACTTCTTCGGTGGGATTGCGCGGCGCGACGTAGTCGACGCCCAACCCGGCGCGCTCGTTCTCGGGCGCCGGGAGCGCCTTGCGGTCGACCTTGCCGTTGGGGCCCAGCGGCAGCGCGGGCACGAACACCCAGGCCGACGGCACCATGTACTCGGGTACGCTGCGCAGCAGGTGCTGGCGCAATTCGTCCACGGTCGGCTGCGCTTGGCCGGCAGCCGCGGCGGCGTAGGCCACCAGCCGGGGCCGGCCGGGATCGTCTTCGCGCGCGAGCACGACCGCTTCGCGCAGGGCGGGATGGCGCAGCAGGGTGCTCTCGATCTCGCCCAGCTCGATCCGAAAGCCGCGCAGCTTGACCTGGTGATCGCGCCGCCCGCGGAACTCGAGGCTGCCGTCGGGCAGATAGCGGGCCAGGTCGCCGGTCTTGTACATCCGGCTGCCGGGCGGGCCGAAGGGGTCGGGCACGAAGCGCTCGGCGCTGAGCGCGGGGCGGTTGAGGTAGCCGCGCGCCAAGCCGGCGCCGGCGACGTGCAGCTCGCCCAGCGCGCCGAGCGGAACCGGTTCGAGCGCGTCGTCGAGCAGGTAGACCGCGGTGTTCGCGATCGGGCGGCCGATCGTGACCGGCGCGGCCGGATCGGGCTCGACCCGGCAGGCCGTGGCGTACGTCGTGTATTCCGACGGCCCGTACAAGTTCCGGATCGCCGCGCCCGGCGCGGCGGCGCGGAGCCGCTCGACCAGGCCCCGCTGCAGCGGCTCGCCGGCCAGGTTGATGGCGCGCACGCCGGGCGGAATCTGCCCGCCGTCGAGCAGCGCCTGGGCGGCCGAAGGCACCGTGTTGATCAGCGTCGGCGCGGCGATGGCCGGCGAGCCGTCCGGAGCCGCGTGCACGAGCGTGAGCGCGTTTTCGACGAGCTGCACCGTGCCGCCGGTGACGAGCGGGACGAACAGCTCGAAGACCGACAGATCGAAGCAGATCGAGGTCGAGAACAGCGTGCGCGCGGTCTGCTCGCGCGCGAACGCGCGCGCCGCCCAGGTCACGAACGCGACGGCGCCGGCGTGCTGCAGCGCCACGCCCTTGGGCCGCCCGGTCGAGCCCGAGGTGTAGATCACGTAGGCCAAGTTCGCCGGCCGGGTTCGGTTGGGCGGTTCGCTGACGGGCTGCCGCGCGACGGCGGCCCGGTCGCGGTCCAGGCAGACCACGTGCGCGCGGTGCGCGGGCAGCCGCTCGAGCAGCGCCGCTTGGGTCAGCAGCACCGGCGCGGCGGTGTCGGCCAGCATGTGCTCCAGCCGTTCGGCCGGGTAGGCCGGGTCGAGCGGCACGTACGCGCCGCCGGCCTTGAGGATCGCGAGCAGGCCGACGACCATGTCC
The DNA here is from genome assembly GCA_963784655.1 of Vulcanimicrobiota bacterium. Taxonomy (GTDB): domain Bacteria; phylum Vulcanimicrobiota; class Vulcanimicrobiia; order Vulcanimicrobiales; family Vulcanimicrobiaceae; genus Vulcanimicrobium. The sequence goes on along the minus strand of CAWASO010000005.1, from coordinate 267,085 downwards.
GGCGAGCGTTCGGCGCAGAGCGCGACCAGCGTCTCGGGGCCGACGCCCAGCTCGCGCAGGTGGTGCGCGAGCTGGTTGGCGCGCGCGTCGAGCTGCGCGTAGGTCAGTTCCTCGCGCTCGTGCACCAGCGCGAGCGCACCGGGCGTGCGCGCGGCTTGCGCGGCGAACAGCTCGTGCAGGCAGCGCTCCGCGGGGAACGGCGCGGCGGTGGCGTTCCAGGTTTCCAGCAGCAGCTCGCGCTCGGCCGGGGCGAGCATCGGCAGGCGCGAGAGCGGGCGCTCGGGGTCGGCGACGACCGCCTCGAGCAGCGTGCGCAGGTGGCCCGCCAGCCGCTCCACCGTCGCGCGGTCGAACAGGTCGGTATTGTAGTCCAGGCTGCCGCGCAGGCCGTTCGCGGTCTCGCTGAGCAGCAGCGACAGGTCGAACTGCGCGGTGCGCTGCTGCAGCTCGACCACGCTCAGCTCCAGCCCGCGCAAGCGCAGCGCCTCGCCGTCGGCGAAACCCTGGTAGGTGAACGCGACCCCGAACAGCGGCTGGCGCGACAGGTCGCGCGCCGGGCGCAGCTCGGCGACGAGCTTGTCGAAGGGCAGGTCGCTGTACTCGTAGGCCTCGATCACGCCGGCCTTGACGCGTTCGAGCAGGGCGGCGAAGGTCGGGTCGCCCGAGAGGTCGGTGCGCAGCACCAGCATGTTGACGAAGTAGCCGATCAGCTCGTCGGCCTGGCGATGGCCGCGCCCGGCGATCGACGAGCCGACGATCACGTCGCGCTGGCCGCTCCAGCGCGAGAGCACGAGCTGGAACGCCGCCAGCACGAGCATGAAGCGGGTCACGTCGTAGCGCCGCGCGAGCGCGCCGAGCCCGGCGCTCAGCTCGGCCGGCAGCTCGAACCCGACCAGCCCGCCGCGAAAGCTCGGCGTCGCGGGACGCACCCGGTCGGTGGGGAGATCGAGGCTCTCGGGCGCGCCGGCCAGGCGCTGCTTCCAGTAGCCGAGCTGCTCGCTGACGACGTCGCCGCGCAGCCAGCGCCGCTGCCAGAGCGCGTAGTCGGCGTACTGCGCGGGCAGCGGCGCCAGCGCGGGCGCACGCCCGTCGAGCGCGGCGGCGTACAGCTCGCTCAGCTCGAGCTCGAAGATGCGGTTCGACCAGCCGTCGGTGATCAGGTGGTGCATGTTCACCGCCAGGACGTGCTCGCGCGCGCCCAGGCGCAGCAGCCCGACCCGGAACGGGCACTCGCGCTGCAGATCGAACACGTACGCCGCTTGCGCTTCGACCCAGTCCGCCGCGCGCCGCTCGCGCTCGGCCGGATCGAGCGCGCTCAGGTCGAGCTCGGCGAACGCGATCGCGCCGGGCGGCTCGACGAGCTGCGCCGCCACGCCGTCGACGGCGGGGAAGCGGGTGCGCAGGATCTCGTGCCGGCCGGCCAGCGCGTCGAGCGCGCCGCGCAGCGCCGGCACGTCGAGCGCACCGCGCAGGCGCACCACGTAGGGCAGGTTGTACGCCGCCCCGACCACGCCCAATTGGTCGAGAAACCACAGCCCCTCTTGCGTCGGCGAGAGCGGGAGCAGCGCCGGGCGCGGCTCGCGCCCCAGCGGCGTGGCGCGGGTGACGGTGTCGGCTTGCAGGCGCGCGACGAGCTCGGCCTTGCGCGCGCGGATGGCCGACAAGCGGCCGGGATCGAGCGGCCCGCGCGCGCAGCGGTAGCGCAGCTCGCCGCGGTGGACCCACAACTGCACGCCCTCGGCGCGCAGGTCGGAAAGCAGCTGTTCGAGCTCGATCATGACCGGTCCTCAAGCATCGTCGCGCCGCCGTTCATTCGGCCACGCCGTCGGGCAGCCGCACCAGCGCGCGCAGCGCCGGCGAGAACGCGCCCGCCCCGGCCAGCGCGACGCCCAGCGCCACCGCCACCGTCAGCGCCGGGCGAATTCCGATCGCCTGGGCCAGCCCGCCGACCGCGAGCGCGCCGACCGCGTTGAGCCCCAGCGACAGGGCGCGGGTCGTCGCGCCCATCCGGCCCAGCATCGCGTCGGGGGTGAGCACTTGGCGCAGCGAAGCGTTGTTGATCTGGTAGTTGATGACGCAGAAGCCGTAGACGAACAAGGCGCAGCCGAGCATGAGCGGCGCGGCGCGGCCGGTGGAGAGCGGGATCAGCAGCCCGAACAGCGCGGCGGTCAGGTTCGTCAGGGCGATCGTCGGGCCGACCCCCAGGCGCGCGGAGATGCGCTCGGCGACGTTCGCGCCGGCGAACACGCCCAGCCCCATCGCGGAGAACAGCAGGCCGACCTGCGCCGCGCTCAGGTGCAGCGCGCCGACCGCGTACAGCACGATCATCGAGAAAACGCCGCCGCTGACGAACTGCCACAGGCTCACCCGGGCCGTGAGCCCGCGCAGCAGCGGGTGGCCGGCGATGAAGCGAAAGCCGGCGCCCATGTCGCGCACGATGGTGCGGAACGAGCCGCTCGCGAGCGGTTCGGCGGGCGCGCCGGCGCGGTCGATCGAGGCCAGCGCCGCGGCCGAGAACAGAAACGTCGCGGCGTCGGCGAGGATCGGCACCTGCAGCCCGAAGGCCTGGATCAGCAGCCCGCTCAGTCCCGGACCGGCGACCTGCGCCGCGGACTGGCTCACCTCGAGCTTGCTGTGCGCTTCGATCAGCCGCTCGCGGCGCACCAGCGCGGGCAGATACGAGCCGTGCGCGATGTCGAACCACACGTCGCCGATGCCCAGCGCGAACGCCGCGGCGTAGAGGCACACCACGTTGAGCCCGCCCAGCGCGGCGGCGAGCGGGATCGTCACCAGCACCAGCGTGCGGAACAGATCGGCCGCGATCAGGATCGCGCGCCGCGGCAGGCGGTCTGCGTACACGCCCGCCAGCGGCCCGATCGCCACGTACGGCAGGGTGAACGCGGCCGACAGCCCGCCCACCGCGGCCGGGCCGGCGTGCAGCATCGTCACCGCGACGAGCGGGAAGGCGATCGTGGTGATGGTCGAACCGAAGCTCGACACGCTGATCGCCAGCCACAAGCGCAGGAAGTTGCGCTCGCGCAGCACCGAGCCGGCCGGTGCGGCGGCGCTCAGCACGGCACCACCCGCACCGGCAGCCGGTCTATGCCGTGCAGCACCAGCGAGCGCAGCCGCGTCGCTTCGCCCGCCGGCGCGATCTCTTTCCAGCCGGCCAGCACGGCCGCGAACAGCACCCGCAGCTCCAGCCGCGCGAAGGCCGCCCCGATGCAGCTGTGCGGGCCGGCCCCGAAGCCGACGTGGCGGTTGGGATTGCGCCCGACGTCGAACCGGTCGGGCGCGCTGAAGATGCGCTCGTCGCGGTTGAGCGAGGGCAGCCACACCACCACCCGCTCGCCGGCTCGGACCGGCTGTTCGCCCACGACGGTGTCGGCCGCCGCGGTGCGGTAGAACGCCAGTCCCGGCGTCGTCCAGCGCACGATCTCCTCGACCGCGCCCGCCAGGCGCGCCGGATCGGCGCGCAGCGCGCGCAGCTGGTCGGGGTAGTCCAGCAAGGCCTGCAGCCCGCCGGTGGTCGCCAGGCGGGTGGTGTAGATCCCGGCCGAGAGCAGGTTGGCGCAGCTGAGCACCGCCTCTTCGAGCGAGAGGCGCTGCGCGTTCAGCTCCGCCGTCGCGATCGTGCTGAGCAGGTCGGCGCCCGGCTTGGCGCGCCGCGCGGCGGTCAGCTCGAACAGGTAGAGCAGCAATTCGCCGTCGGCGATCGCGCGCTCGTCGTCGCTTGCCGCGACGGTGCGCAGGATGATGTCGAACAGCGTGTCCCAGTCCGCCGCCGGGATGTCCATCATGGTGAAGAAGACGCCGACCGGCAAACGGCTGGCGATCTCCGTGCCGAAGTCGAACTCGCCCTGCTCCGCGCCGCGCCGCACCAGCGTCTCGACGTAGGCCGCGACGCCGGCTTCGATCGCGCTGACTTGGCGCGGCGCGAAGAAGGGGTTCAAGAGGCGGCGCAGTTCGGTGTGCCGCGGCGCGTCCATCAGGGCGAGCATCTTGTCGGCCGCCGGATCGTCGCCCCAGCGGTCGCCTTCGAGCGTGGTGCCGCGCGCCGAGCTGAACCCGGCCGCGTCCTTGAGCACGCGCACGCCGTCGTCGTAGCGGGTGACCGACCAGAAGCCGGGGCCGTCCGCCTCGGGGGTCCAGCTCACCGGCGCGTCGGCGCGCATCCGGCGCCAGAGCGCGTGCGGGTCGCCCGCGCCGATGAACTCCGGCTGGTTCAGCCGGCCCAGGTCGAGCAGCGCTTCGGCCGCCATCAGGCCGCCCCGTCGCGCGCCGCGCCGGGCCGCTCGTAGAGCGTGCCGTCGCTCCAGACGTAGCGGGTGCGGCCCCAGCGCGCGGCGGTCGCGACGTCGGCGAAGAAGCCGTGCCCGCCCAGGTTGGCGCTGGTGTTGCACAGTACCGGAATGCCGCTCAGCCGCTCGTACTCGCGCAGGATGCGGCCGCTCGCGGTGCCCGCCGCGGCCGGGTCGATCGTCTGCAAGCGCGCCGTCCCGTCGAGGTGCACGACCGCCGGCACGCGCTCGGCCCAGCCCGGCCGCATGCGGTGCTCGAAGACCATGTAGCGATCGCTCCCGCCCGGCGCGAACACCTCGCTCGCGCGCGTCTCCAGGCAGATCGGCGCGACCGGGCGGTACGCCGCGCGGCCCTTGATGTCGTTGAGCCGGTCCTTCATCGCGGGCGACGTCGCGGGCGCGAGGATGCTGCGGTTGCCCAGCGCCCGCGGGCCCAGCTCGGCCCGGCCGTGCAGCACCACGACCGGCTCGTTCTCGCGGTGCAGCAGCTCGGCGAGTTGCCGCTCGTCGCACGCGCGCTCCGCCCAGCCCGCCGGCAGCTCGGCCGAATTGAGCGCGGGGCCGCTGTAGACGTTCCAGTCGAGCGCCCGCGCGCCGCCCGCGCGCACCATCTCGCAGCACGCCGCGCCGATCGCCGCGCCCGAGTCGTTGGGAAACGGCGGCACCCACAGCTCGGCGAACATCCCGCTGTCGCGCAGCATGCCGTTCCACTTGATGTTGAGCGCGCAGCCGCCCGACAGGCACAGGTTCGGCTGCCGGCCGCGAAAGCGCTCGTGCAGCACGCGGGCCAGCGCATCGGCCAGCATGCGCCCGATGTAGAGCTTGGAAGCTGGCGATCAGGTCCGCGTCCGAGAAGCCGGGCAGCAAGCTGTCCTTGCGCGCCGCGACGTCCTGACCGAGCTGCGACGCGGCCTCGATCGACACGGTGTTGAACCCGTCGAGCAGTCGGTCGAAGCGGGCGAAGAGCGCGCTCTCGGCCCGGCCCAGCGCCGCGTAGGCCATCGCCTTGCCCGGCACTTCGAGCTCGTGGCGGGTCAGCGCTTCGCCGTCGAGCGCGCTGATGTCGCGCCGGAACGGCCCGAGCTGCGCGCAGAACTCGCCGAAGATGTTGCCGACCAGCGGGAAGAGCGGGCCCAGGAACTCGATCGCGCCGCCGTGCGCGACGTGGTACAGGCGCGGCAGCATCCCGCCGTCCCAGGCGAGCACGAGCGCGTCCTCGCCGCGCCGCGCGAAGGGGCTGGTGCAGTACGCGCCCAGCACGTGGTTGCCGGCGTGCGTGTAGCTGGCGTAGCCGGCGCGCAGCGCGCTGTCCGCGATGCCGGGGAACGTGCGGCGCACGATCGGGTCGGGGTCGCTGCCGTCGCCGACGTACGGGGCGACGGGCAGCGCCAGCGGGCGGCCGCCGTGCCTGGTCGGGATGCGCACGGCGACGTCGCCGTCGGCCGGATACCAGCCGTCGACCACGAAGCGGTCGATCTCGCGCGGGTCGACGTTCTCCGCGCGCAGGATCTCGCTCACCTGGTCCAGATCGGACAAGCTGCTGTAGCGCGGGCGGTTGCCCAGCTTCTCGATCTCCGTGCTGAAGACGAGCCGGTCGCCGTCGATGACGGCGACGCCGCCGTCGTGCGATACCTTGATCCCGCAGATGATCACGCGCTCACCATGTCGTTGCTCGGTTTCTCGTGCACGCTACACGACGGAGAAGGAGAGGCGCGCGTCGACGATGTCGCGCAGCGCGGCCGCGAGCGCCGGAGCGTGCTCCTTGGCCAGCAGGGTGAAGTGGTTGCCGGCCGCCTCGCGCGCGCCGACGCTCGCGGCGTGCGCCGACCAGCCGCGCTCGGCGGCCGCGTAGACGGCCGGAAAACGGCAGGCCGGGTCGGGGAACGGCTCGGCCGCGCGCAGGTAGTCGACCTCGCCCTCGAACCAGGCCGGCGCGTAATCGAGGAACGCGCGGCGGTTGCCGTCGAGCGCGCGCTCGAGGCGCGCCACCAGTCCCGGGTCCTGATCGAGCGCGAAGCCTTCGTGGCCCAGGATGTCGATGCCCAGGATCGTGCGGCGCAGCTCGTCGCGCGCCGCGGCGTCGGCCAGCAGCGGCGGCGGCAGCCAGGTGTCGAGCATCACCAGCGCGGCCACGTCCGTTCCGGCGCGGCGCCACTGGCGCGCCATCTCCAGCGCGACGCAGCCGCCCATCGACCAGCCGACCAGGATCAGCGGGCTCTGCCCGAGCACCGGCTCGAGGGTCGCGACGTAGCTCGCCGCCAGCTCCTCGATGGAGCCTGGCGCGGTGTGGTCGTCGTCGATCCCGGGCGTCTGCAGCGCGTAGCTGGAGAACTCGTCGCCCAGGTGTTTGGCGACCTCGAAGAACGGCAGCGCCGAGCCGCTCGCGGCGTGGACGAACGCGACCAGCGGTTTGCCCGGGCGCGGCGCGAGCGGCACCAGCGAGCCCGATCCGCGCTCGGCCGAGCTCATCCGCGCGCGCAGCTCGCGCACCGACGGCGCGGAGAAGATGTCGGCCACCGAAGGCCGGTAGCCGCAGGCGTCCTCGCAGGCGGCGATCAGCTTGAACACCAGCAGCGAGTGGCCGCCCAGATCGAAGAAGCTCTCGGTGACGCCGACGGTGGCGCGCTCCAGCACCGCGGCGAACACCGCTTGCAGGCGCCGCTCGTCGTCGTCCGCCGGCGGCACGATCGCACGCTCCTCGCTCGCGTCGAGCTCGCGCCAGCGGGCCAGCAGCGCGGCCCGGTCGAGCTTGCCGTTCACGTTGGTGGGGACGTGCTCGATCGGCACGATGGCAGCCGGGAGCATGTAGCGCGGCAGCAGGTTGGCGGCGTGCTCGGCCAGCGCGTTCGTGTCGAACGGCTGGTGGCCGACCGGCACGACGAAGGCCAGCAGCCGTTTTCCGGTCGCGTCGTCGACGGCGAGCACCACGCACGCCTCGACCTGGGCGTGCTCGCACAGCACGGCTTCGACCTCGGCCGGCTCGACGCGCATGCCGCGCAGCTTCACCTGCGTGCCGGCCCGGCCGAGGTGCTCGAGCACGCCGTCCGCGCGGTAGCGGCAGATGTCGCCGGTGCGGTACATCCGGCTACCGGGTTCGCCGTAAGGATCGGGGATGAAGCGCTCGGCGGTCAGCGCCGGTCGCGCGTGGTAGCACTGCCCAAGGCCGATCTCACCCGCCAGATACGCCTCGCCCGGCACGCCGATCGGCATGACGTCGAGCTCGTCGTCGAGCACGTAGAGCCGGTAGTTGGCGGCGGGCCGGCCGAGCGGCACGGTCGGTGCGCCAAAGTCCGGTGGAACGACCATGTCGGTGACGCAGCCCGCCTCGGTCGGGCCGTAGCCGTTCACCAGCCGCGCGCCCAGCTTGGCGTAAAACGTATCCCGCAGGCGCGGGGTGAGCGGCTCGCCGCCGCTGAGCACCCAGCGCAGCGACGTGCAGCCGCCGGGTGGCAGCTCGTCGAGGAACACTTGGAGCAGCGAGGGGTTGAGGAAGATCCAGCTCGCCCGGTGCGCGTCGATCATCTCGGCGAGATAACGCGGATCGCGCTGACCGCCGGGCCGGCAGACCACCAGCTTCGCGCCGAAGTACAGGGTCCAGAAAATCTCCCAGATCGAGACGTCGAACCCGTACGACGTCTTGAACACGTTCGCGTCGCCCGGTCCGAACGGGTACGCGCGCTGCAGCCACATGATCTCGGCGATCGCCGCATCGACGGGGTAGATCACCGCCTTGGGCCGCCCGGTGGAGCCTGAAGTGTAGAGCAGGTGGACCGGATGGTGCGTCGGCCCCTCGCACGCCACGTCGTGCGCGGGCAGTGCTGCCCATTGCGCGGCGTCCTCGTCCACCGCGACGACGCGCCACGGGCCGGGCGCGATGAGCGCCTTCGTGTCGGCGCCGACCAGCACCACCGGCGGCGCAGTGTCTTCGAGCATGAACGCGATGCGCCCGGCGGGCAGCTCAGGGTCGAGCGGCACGTACGCCGCACCGGCCTTCGCAACGGCGTACAACGCGACGACGAGCGCGAAGCTGCGCTCCATGCACACCGCGACGAAGCTCGAACGCCCGATCCCGGCTGCGCGCAGATGATGCGCGAGCTGGTTAGCCCGTTCGTTCAAGGCGGCGTAGCTGAGCGTGCCTTCCTCACCGACCAGCGCGATGGCGTCCGGTGTACGGCGGACCTGCTCCTCGAACGGCTCGGCCATCGTGCGGTACGGATAGTTAGGCCGCTCGTAGGGGTTGAGCCCGTGCAAGATGTGCTCGCGCTCGGCCGCCGTCACGAGCGGGTGCCGGGTGACCGGGCACTCCGGTTCGGCCACCATGCGTTCGAGCAGGCGCAAGTAGAGCGCCACATAGCGCGCGACGGTGGCCTCGTCGAACAGATCCGAGGCGTACTCCATGAAGCCGCTCAGGCCGTCCGCCGTCTCGCTGAGCGAGAAGTTCAAGTCGAACTTGGCGCTGCTCGAATCCAGCGCCAGCTCGCTGATCGCCGCGCCCGCGCCGTCGAAGAACTCCGTCGGCGTGTTCTGCAGCGTGAACAACGTCTGAAAGACCGGGCTGTAGTTCAGCTCGCGCGCCAGCTTGAGCTCGCCCACCACCCGCTCGAACGGAACGGCCTGGTTGTCCTGCGCTTCGATGGTCGTCGCGTGCACGCGCCGCAGCACTTCGGCGAAGCTCGGCTCCCCGGATAGATCGGTGCGCAGCGCGACGGTGTTCACGAAGCAGCCCAGCACGCTCTCGAGCGCGGCGTGATCGCGCCCGGCGAACGGCGTGCCGACGATCACATCGGTCTGCCCGCTCAGTCGCCGCAGCAGCACCTGGTAGCCCGCCAGCAGCGCCGCGAACAGCGTCGTGCCGTGCTCCGCGGCCAGCGTCCTGATACGGCGCGCGAGCGGAGCCGGAATCGCGCACGGGACGGTATGGCCGACCCGGCTCGGCACCGCTGGACGCGGGCGGTCCTTGGGCACGTCGAGCACCGGCAGCTCGCCGCTCAGCTTGGCGCGCCAGTAGTCGAGCTGGCGCGCCAGGCGCGGCTCGTCGGCGTGCGCGCGCTGCCACGCGACGTAGTCGATGAAGCGCACCTCCGGCGCGGGCGGCAGCGGCACGCCGGCCAGCAGCGCACTCAGCTCCTCGAACGCCAGGCCCGCCGCCCAGCCGTCGACCATCACGTGGTGGAACACGAAGACGAGGTGCGTCTCGCCCTCGGCCAGTTCGATCGCCTCGACCCGGAACAGCGGCGCGCGGTCGAGCGGCAGCGCGGTCGAGGCGCTCGCGCTCCCGATCGCTGCAGCCCGCGCGCGTCCGGCCGCCGGCGGCAGATCGCGCAGGTCGTGCCACGTCAGCGGCAGCGGCAGTTCCTCGCACTCGACTTGAAACGGCTCGCGGCCGCGCTCGACCAGGCGCAAGCGCAGCGCGTCGTGGCGAGCGACGAGCGCGCGCAGCGCGGCCTCCACCTCGGCCCGCGTGCGGCGGCCGGTCAGACGCAGCGCGCCGAACGCGTTGTACTCCGGGCTGCCGTCGTACATCCGGCACAAGAACCATAGCCGCGCCTGGGCGGAGCTGAGCGGCACCGCCGTGCCCGGCGGAACGCGCGTCAGGCCCGCGAACGCGGGCCGGCTGGGCCGGCGCGCGACCAGCCGCTCCAGCAGCAGCCGCTGGGCCGGGCTCAGGTCGCCGCCGGTGCGCGCGCCGGGTTCGGTCATCGCGCCGCGATCTCGCTGAGCCGCTGTTCGACTTCTGCCGCGGGCAGCGAGGCGACCCACTCCACCAGCGCCGCCTCGATGCGCGCCGCGAGCCCGGCCACCGTCGGCGCGGCGAAGAACTCGCGCACCGACAGCTCGACCCCGAAGCTCTCCTTGATCCGCGCGAGCACCTGGATCGACTTGAGCGAGTTGCCGCCGACGGTGAAGAAGTTGTCGGCGCGGCCGAGCTTGTCCAGCCCGAGCACGCTCTTCCAAAGCGCGAGCAGTTCGCGCTCGAGCGCCGTCTCGGCCGCTTCCTCGTGCGCGCGGGCTTCGAAATCCGCCGCCGCCGGAGCGGGCAGGCGGGCCCGGTCGAGCTTGCCCGACGGCGTGCGCGGCAGCCGGTCGACGAAGACGTACGCCGCCGGCCGCATGTAGGTCGGTAGCGTATGCTCGGCGTGCGCGCCGAGTGCGTCCGCGTCGGGCCGCTCGCTCACCACGTACGCCACGAGCTGCGCGGGCCCGCTGCCGTCGGTGCGCGCGACGACCGCGCAGGCGCCGACCGATGCATGGCGGCCCAAGGCCGCCTCGACGTCGCCCGTCTCGACCCGGCAGCCGCGAATCTTGGTCTGCTGATCGCGCCGCCCGAGATAGGTGAGCTGGCCCGTTTCCGACAGCCGGACCAGGTCGCCGGTGCGGTACAGCCGCTCGCCGGGCGCGAGCGCGAACGGGTTGGGTACGAAGCGTTCCGCGGTCAGCCCGGGCTGCGCGTGGTAGCCGCGCGCGAGGCCGCCGATGCCCGCCACGCACAGCTCGCCCGGCACCCCGGGCGGCACCGGGCCGAGCGCGTCGTCGAGCACGTGCAGGCGGAAGATGCCGATCTGGCGGCCCATCGGCACGCTCGCGCCGGCCTGCGCCGCGCGCCCTTCCCAGGCCGCGACCTCCGAGGTCTCGGTCTGGCCGTAGCAGTTGTGGAACTCGGCCGTGAAGTCGCGGTCGAAGCGCTCCAGCAGCCGCTTGGAGACGCCCTCGCCCGAGAGGTTCACCCAGCGCAGGCCGGGATACGCCGCGGGCGGCGCGACGCTCAGGTACGCGTCGAGCATCGAGGGCACGAAGTGCGCCAGCACGGTGCGCTCGCGCCCGAGCAGCTTGGCGATGTGGGCCGCGTCGGACTCCGCGCCCGGGTCGGCCATCAGGATCGTCGCGCCCGCCATGAGCGGGATGAAAATCTCCCAGATCGCGACGTCGAAGATGAGCGGCGTCTTGTGCAGCACCCGCTCGCCGAGCGCGAGCGGGTAGCGCCGGCGCAGCCACTCCAAGCGGTTCATCGCGCAGCGGTGCTCGATGACGACGCCCTTGGGCAGCCCGGTCGAGCCCGAGGTGTAGTACACGTAGGCCGCGTCGTCGGCGGACACCGCGACGCCCGGATCGGCGAGCGTTTCGGCCCGCTGCGCGGCGTCGTCGACGACGAGCAGCGGTGTCCCGATTTCGGCGAGCAGCGCGCGGTGCCGGGCTTGCGTGACGAGCAGCAGCGGGCGCGCGTCCTGCGCGATGCGCGCGATGCGCTCGGCCGGAAAGCTCGCGTCCAGCGGAACAAACGCGGCGCCCGCCTTGAGGATCGCGAGCAGCGCGACGACCAGCTCGATCGAGCGGTCGACGCAGACGCCGATCGTGCGCTCGGGACCTGCGCCTTCGTCGCGCAGCCGCCGCGCCAGCGCGTTCGCGCGCGCGTTGAGCGTCGGCGTAGGAGATCGTCTCGGCGCCCGCTTCGATCGCGAGCGCGCCGGGGGTGCGGCGCACCTGCCGCTCGACGTGAACGTGGAGCGGCTCGTCGTCCGGGTAGCGCTCGCAGCGCGCGACGGTCGCCGCCACGCGTTCGGCCGCCTCACGCGGCGACATCAAGGCCAGCTCGCCCAGCCGCGCGGACGGCCGGCGCGCCAGATCGGCCAGCAGGTTCGCGTACGCGTCGGCGAAGCGCGCGGCGCTGGCGGCATCGAGCACGCCGGCACTGTACTCCAGCTCGCCCGCCAGGCCGCGCGCGCTCGCGCGCAGCGAGCAGGTCAGGTCGAGCTTGGCGGTGCCGGAGTGCACGATCACTTCGTCGGCGTCCAGCCCGGCGAGGACGAAGGGCTCGTCGGCCGGCGTGCTCTGCATGACGAACATCGCCTGGAAGACCGGGTTGCGGCCGGCTTCACGCGGCGCGCCGAGCAGATCGACGACCTCGTCGAACGGCAGCTCCTGATACGCCAGCGCCTCAGCTAGGCTTGTCGCGGTGCGCGCGATCAGTTCCGCGCCGCGCAGCTCCGGCGCGACGTGCGCGCGCAGGGCGAGCGTGTTGGAGAAATAGCCGATCGTGTCTTCGCTGCCGCTCAGGGTGCGGCAGGCGGCCGGGATGCCGACCACGATCTCGTCCTGCAGCGAATAGCGGTGCAGCGTCGCGACGAACGCCGCCAGCGCGACGACGAAGGCCGTCGTGCCGGAGCGCTCGGCCAGCGCCATGACGGCCGCCGCGGTTTCGGCGGACAGGCCGAGCCGCTCGAGCCCGCCTTCGGGCGAGAGCGTTTCGGCGGGCGGCTGCGCGTAGTCGAGCTGCAGCAGCGGCAGCTCGCCGCCCAGCCGCTCGCGCCAGAACGCGCGCTGGCGCTCCGCCGCCGGACCGCTCAGCCACGCGCGCTGCGCATCGACGCAGTCGGCGTACTGCAGGGCCGGCTCGGCGAGCGCGGCGGCATCCGCGCCGTTCGCGTACAGCAGCGCCAGCTCGCGGCAGAACACGCCCAGCGACCACGCGTCGCAGACGGCGTGGTGGAACAGGAACACCAGCAGCGTCTCGTCCGGCGCGAACGCGATCCGCAGCGCGCGCAGCAGCGGCGGGCGCCCGATGTCGAACGCGACCGCGGCCTCGGCGCGCGCGCGCCGCAGGGCGGCTTCGAAGCCGTCCGCGGCGTACGCCTCGGAGCGCAGCGGCAGCGGCGCGGCGACGTTCTGCCACAGCACGCCGCCGTCGTCGAGCGCCAAACCGGTCCGCAGCGCTTCGTGGCGCGCGACGAGCGCGCTCAGCGCGGCGTCGAGCCGCTCGCTCGAGAGCGGGCCGCGCACCCGGTAGGCCAGCGGCACCGAGTACGTCGCCGCGCCGGGCTGGGTGCGGGCCAGGAAGGCCAGCCGCTGCTGCGCGTTGGAGGCGAGCCGGCGCGCACCGCCCGCGCGGCGCGGCGGCGGCGCGGCCGGTCCGCCGCCGCGCAGGCGCCGGATCAGTTCGTGCTCGCGCTCATCCACGGACCATCTCCTCGTGCGCAAACTTGTCGAGCAGGAGCGCCGCCAGCCCGCGCACCGTGCGCGCGCCGAACAGGTCGGCGAAGACCACGTTCACGCCGGTCAGCTCCGAGAGCCGGCTCACCAGCCGCAGGCCGCGCAGCGACTCGCCGCCCGAGGCGAAGAAATCGTCCTCGACCGAGCGCGGCGCGTGGCCGACCACGTCGGCCCACAGCGCGGCGACGCTCAGCTCCAGCTCCGACGCGTCCCGCAGCGGCGGCGCCGCTTCCGCGGCGGGCCGCGGCAAGCGCGCGCGGTCGAGCTTGCCGGTCACCGGCGAGAGCGGCAGCGCGGGCAGGAACACCAGCGCGGACGGGATCATGATCGCCGGCAGCAGGCCGGCCAGCGCCGCGCGCAGGTCGGATTCGGCCAGCCCCGGCGCGACGACGTAGCCGGTCAGCCGCACGTCGCCGGGCACGTCCTCGCGCGCCAGCACCGCGGCGTCGCGCACGCCCGCGCAGCGCAGCAGCGCGCTCTCGATCTCGCCCGGCTCGATGCGGTGGCCCAGGATCTTGACCTGGTCGTCGGCGCGCCCGACGAACTCGAGGTTGCCGTCGGCGCGCTGCCGGCCCAAGTCGCCGGTGCGGTACAGCCGCCCGCCGGCCGCGCCGAACGGGTCGGGGACGAACTTCTCGGCGGTCAGCGCGGGCCGGTTGAGGTACCCGCGCGCCACCCCGGCGCCGCCGATGTGGATCTCGCCGGTGGCGCCGAGCGGCACGGGTTCGCCCTGCGCGTCGAGGACGTGGACCTGGGCGCCCGCGATCGGGCGGCCGATCGGCACGCTATCGCCCACCGGCGCGGAGCCGGCGGTGAAGGTCGTGCAGCTGATCGTCGCTTCGGTCGGCCCGTAGTCCACCATCCAGGTCAGGCCGCGGCTGAACGGGAGCTCGCACCAGCGCGCGAACTTCTCGGCCAGGACGCGCTCGCCGCCGACGAACACCAGCCGCAGCGCGGGCGGGTGCTCCGTTTGCGCCGCGGCGAGCTCTTCGATCCAGTGGTGCCAGTACGAGACCGGCAGGCTGAGCACGCTGATCCGCTCGTCGCGCAGCAGGCGCAGGAAGTCGTGGCTCGAGAGCAGGCGCGCGGGCAGCAGCACCAGCGCCGCGCCGGCGAACCAGGTCGGGAAGATCTCCTCCGCGGCCGCATCGAAGCTGAGCGAGACGAACTGCAGCACGCGGTCGCGCGCGCCGAGCGCGAGCGCGTCGCGCACGTGCAGGCAGTGGTTGACGATGCTCGCCTGGCTGACCGTCACCGCCTTGGGCCGTCCGGTCGAGCCCGAGGTGTAGACGCAGTACGCGAGGTTCGCGGGCCGGGTCCGGTTGAGCGGATCGCTGGTGGGGTGCTGCGCGATGCCGGCCCAGTCGCGGTCGAGGCAGACCGCCTGCACGCCGGGCGCGGGCAGGCGCTCGCGCAGCGCCGAGTGCGTGAGCAGCACCGGCGCGGCGGTGTCGGCCAGCATGTACGCCAGCCGGTCGGGCGGGTAGGCCGGGTCGAGCGGAACGTACGCTCCGCCGGCCTTGAGGATGCCCAGCAGCGCCACCGCCAGCTCGAGCGATCGTTCGAGATACAGCGCGACGGGCGTCTCGGGCCCGACGCCGAGCGCGCGCAAGTGGTGCGCGAGCTGGTTGGCGCGCGCGTTCAGCTCGCCGTAGGTCAGCGCGCGGTGCTCGTGCACCACCGCCACCGCCGCCGGGTGCAGCGCGGCCTGGGTCTCGAAGAGCTCGTGCAGACAGGGCATGCGCGCTCAGGCCCGGCGCAGGCTGGCCGGGCGCATGTCGGTCCACAGCTCGTTGATGCGCTCCAGGCAGCGCGGCTTCTCGTCCGGCTCGCCCACGCTGTCCCAGCCGAGCGGGAGCGCTTTGTCGCTGCGCCAGATCGAGTACTGCTCCTCGTGGTTGCGCACCACGTAGTACAGCTCGCGCGCGGCGTCGTCGGAACCGGGTTGCATGGTCGTCTCCTTCGTGTGCATGGGGATCAGTGCGCTCCGCCGTTCCGCGCTTGCAGGTGCGGGCAGCCGACGACGCGCTCGACGAAGCCGCGCTCGACCGGATCGGCGTGGCGCGCGAGCTCGGCGGCGGCCAGCTGGCGGTCCGTCGGGCTTTGGTCTTGCGACAGCTTGAAGCGCCCGATCAGCTCCTCGATCTCGATCTCGAAGCCGACGATGCCGTCGATCAGCAGCGCGATGCGCGGGTCGTTCGGATCGAGCCGGTACGCGCCCGGGCGGTGGTCGGTCTCGCAGATTCCCGTCAGCACGCGCAGCAGCGCCGAGCGGTCGGGCAGCAGCCGCACCGTGCCGCGCGCGTGGACCGCGATCGAGTTCCAGGTCGGTAACTGATCGGACTGGTAGGTGTGGGGCGAGATGTAGGCGTTGGGGCCGTGGAAGATCGCCAGGATGGGGCGCGCATCGAGGCACGCCGCTTGGGGGTTCGCGCGGTCCATGTGGCCGAACAGCACGCCCTGCGCGCGGCGGTCGCGGTCGAGCGTCAGCGGAATGTGGGTCGCCAGCGCCTCGCCGTCGCGGACCGAGACCAAGGTCGCGAAGCTGAAGCGCTCGATGACGCCGTAGAGCTTCTCGCGGTCGTGCTCGAGGTGCCGGCGGGGCGGGTACTCGATGCCGTTGGCGGGCTTGGAGCCGCCGCCACGCGGTGTCGCGATGTGAGCGCACATGTCCTCGAAGGTCTCCTTAGCCGAACGCCTGGACGAGGATCGGCTGGTCTGGTGATTGGCGCACGCGCACGGAGCCCGCGACGTGAACGCGCTCGGGCGTCACCTCGAGCAGCAGCCGGCCTCCGCGCGCCGAGAGCTGCACGGTTTCCAAGCGGTCCTTGCCCAGCCGCCGGGCCCAGTAGGGCCCGAGCTTGCAGTGAGCCGAGACGCAGACTTGGTCTTCGTCGACGCCCCAGGCCGGGAAGAACGAGCGGGACACGAAGTCCGCCCGCTGGCGCTCGTTCGGCGCGGTGACGACGATGCCGCGGCTCTCGATCCGGCCCAGCGCGGTGAAGTCCGGCGCGAGACGGGCGACCGCGTCCTCGGATTCGAGCAGGACGAGCAGGTCGTCGACGGCGCGGGCGCAGTAGAGCGCGCGCGCGCCGAGCGCGTCTTCCAGGCCGGGCGGCGGCGCGCATTCGCTCGCGTCCATGCGCGGCAGGTTCAAGCCGACGAAGCCGTCCTGCCAGCGCGCGTACAGCGGCCCAGTCTGCGTCTCGAAGCGCAGCTCGGTAGCGCGGTCGACGCCTGCGATGTCGTAGAGGTAGCCGGTGGTCGCGATGGTGGCATGCCCGCAGATGTTGAGCTCTTTGGCGGGCGTGAACCAGCGGATGCGGTAGTGCGCCGGCGCGATCGGAACGACGAAGGCGGTCGTCGGCAGGCCGAGCGCCGTTGCCGTCGCCTGCATCGCCGCCGGCGCTGGGAACCCGTCTTCGGTGATGATGACGGCGGCCGGGTTGCCGGCGTAGCGCTCGTCGGCGAACGCATCGGCGATCCAGGCGCGCAAGACGGGTGCCGTCTGCCGCACGCTCAGGACACCACCGCCGGGCGCTGCGAAGACGTTCGCTCGGCCGGGGAACTCGGCGCCGGCGGCGCCTGGCTGAGCGCTTGGAACATGTGGTCGACGGCGTGCGCCATGCCCCACACCTCGCGATAGGGCGGACCGCCTTGGCAGTTCGCGTCGATGTCGCGCTGGCGCGCGTAGGCGGCGACCATCCAGTCGGTGGTGCCGGGATAGCGGTGGTGGAAGTCGTGGCTGGGCAGGTCGCCCACGACGACCAGAAATCTGGCCGGCACGTGGTAGAACAGCATCGTCGCCAGCCACGCGGGCCAGGCGACGAGCTGCTCGCGCAGGCTCAGCGTGGCCGCGGGCACCGCACAGCCGCAGAAACGCGCCCAGCTCGCCGAGGCGTGGTAGTAGCGCCGCCCGTGCTCGGGATCGGGAGCGGTCAGCCAGGCGTGCTCGCCCAGTTTGTCCAGCAGCGCGCTGAGCTGCGCCAGCGGCACGACCGGCACGAAGAAGGCGAATGCGAGCACGCTCAGCCCGTGCGGGAGCCAGACCGGCAGCGAGAGCCACCAGCCGGCCCAGACGAAGAAGCCCAGCCGCCGCCAGCGCCCTTTGAGCAGATTGCACGCCAGCCGGTCGGCGAACCCGCGCGCGTAGAAGGCGGGCGAGACGAACACCAGCGCCGCGCGCCGCCACAGCTGCGCCTTGCTCATCCCCGGCCGAAAGCCCAGCCCGATGAGGACTTGCACCGGCGGGTCGTCGTGGCTGGCGAAGATCGCCTGGCGGTGGTGCGCGTCGAAGTGCTCGACCTTGAAGGCGTGCGCATCCTGGTACACGGTCAGCACGGTGACCAGCTCGCCGATCGCGCGGTCGAGACCGGGCCGGCCGGAGAACTGCTTGTGGATGCACTGGTGCGCGATGACCAGGATCATCGAGCGCGCGGCGGCCAGGGTCAGAAACCACCCGCAGGCCAGCGCCAGCCACCACACGTCGAAGCGCAGGGCCAGCGCCGTGCTCGACAGCGCCAAGCCCGCGAAGAACGTCGCCAGCGTCTGGGCCAGATAGGAATACCAGGTCTGGCGGATGAGCGGCTGCTGGCCGGGCAGCGCCTTGCCGGTGAGCCAGGTCCAGAAGTGCTGGCTCCAGCGCGGAAAGCGCAGGAAGCTCGCCCGCACGTCGACGTCGGAAGACATCAGGCTCCCGAGAGCGCCATCCCGCCGCTGTGCGCGAACACCTCGCGCTCGAGCCGGTCGAAGAAGGCGATCCACAAGCGCCACATCTCCTCGGCGCTGTCCATCACCAGCGACTCTTCGCTCGCGCTGAAGGTCGGCAGCATGCTCTGGTCGGCCTGCTCGACGTGCTCGGGCTCTTGCTGCACGTGGATGTTCACCCACTCCAGCTCCGTCGCGCCGGTCGCGCGCTCGACCGCGGTGCCGATTCCCGACACCATCGCCAGGTCGGCGACTTCGGTCGCGAAGATGAACCCCAGCGACGAGAGCCGCTCGCCCGACGCGCGCTCGTAGCCGGCGACCAGCTCGGCGGTTTCCGGGAAGGGCGCCATTTCGCTGGCTTGCGCTTTGCTGAAACCGGCGCGCTCCATGCTGTCGACGTAGATCGTCTCGTGCGCGCGGTGCGGGTTGCCCTCACCCGCCTCTTGGTTGAGGATCGTGGTGATGAAGCTCTTCGAGGCGATGTCGGGCAGCGCGGCGACCGAGCGGGCCAGGAAGGTCGGGAAGTAGTGCAGCGGGTGCCACCACTGTCCGATGAAGATCGCGACTTGGTCCGTGGTCATCGCGGCACTGCGCACGCGCGAAAAGAACGCGTGCTCGATCAACTGCCGGCGCAACGGGTTCTCGTTGAGACGGACGGTCAACCGGTCTTGGGTGATGGACATGTGACGCTTTCCCTCTGGTTGTCTAGCCGGAGTGAGTGCTCTGCAGCCGGATCGTAGCAGGGCGGATTATAGCGCGCGAAATTTCGAATTGCTAGACGGCTATCGCGTTTGTTTTCGCGCGACACATGCGGCACTGTGCCCGTTGTCACACGCATCAAGCGTACTCGTGCCGGCGCATTTCGCACTTACATGCAGATGATGTCAGAACTGGTTGCGAAATGGTGTCAGAGCCGATTGCGATCTGTACGACGGCGATCGTTGTGTCGGCGCGAATCGCACGCGCGACGCACGAAAAGCGCCGTCGCGATTCAGCGTTGACTTTCGCAAACGCAATTGGTACGGTGCAGCACGAGTTCGTTTTTCGGGCCGCTTCGCTGCCGCCCACTGTCAGTCGAGTCCCGCGATGTGTCAGTCGAGTCGCGATCGGCAACGTCGAACGACAAGGTTTTGTGCGTATGATAAGCGACCAGACAATGCCGAGCCTGGGCACGGACTTCGTGCATCGCGACGTCCGCCGGCAGGCCGCGCGTCATCCTCAGAGCACGGCGGTGGTCGACGAGTGCGGGCGGCGCGTCGCCTACCGCGAGCTGGTCTGCCGCTCCGCGGAGCTCGCGAGCGAGCTGCGCGCGCTGGGCGTGCGGCCCGACGAGCGCGTCGCGGTCTGGCTGGAGCGCTCGGTCGAGACTGATCGTATCCGTCCTTGCGGTGCTCGAGGCGGGCGGCGCGTACGTGCCGGTCGACACCGCGCACCCGCCCGAGCGGGTCGCCGCGATGCTGGCCGCGGCCGGCGCGCGCGTGCTGATCACCGACCGCGACGTGGCCGGGCCGGTGGCCCGCCTGGGCTTGGCGGTCGTCGCACCGTGCGGCCCGTCTCGCGCGGGTCGGGATGCGGGCGAGCAAGCGCTGTCCGAGTTCGGGGATGCGGCGCTGGCGCCCGAGCACTTGGCCTACGCGATCTACACGTCGGGCTCGACCGGTGTGCCCAAAGGGGTGGCGATGAGCCACCGCGGGCTGGCGCGCTTGATCCGCTGGCAGGTCGAGGACGGCCCGCCGGGGCTGTCGACCTTGCAGTTCACCCCGATCGGCTTCGACGTCACGTTCCAGGAAGTGTTCTCGACGCTGTGCACCGGCGGCACCCTGCACTTGGTGTCCGACGCGCTGCGGCGCGATCCGGAACGGCTGCTGGCGGTCTTGGACGAACGTTCCGTCGAGCGTTTGTTCCTGCCCTACGTCGCGCTGCAGCAGCTCGCGAAGGCGTCGGCTCGAACGGGGCTGGTGCCGCGCGCGCTGCGCCACGTCGTCACCGCCGGCGAACGGCTGATCGTGACCGAGGCGATCGCGGCGTTCTTCGGCGCCTTGCCGAATTGCCGGCTGGACAACCACTACGGACCGACCGAAGCGCACCTGGTGACCAGCTACAGCCTCGGCGGTGCGGTGAGCGAGTGGCCGAGCCTGCCGCCGATCGGCAGCGCGGTCGGCGGGGTGCTGCTGTACAACCTCGATCCCGGCGGCGAGCCGGTCGCCGCGGGCGAGACGGGCGAGCTGTACGTCGGCGGCACCGGGCTGGCGCGCGGGTATCTCGGCGCACCCGGCTCGACGGCGGAACGCTTCTTGCCCGATCCGTTCGCCGCGTCGCCCGGCGCGCGGATGTACAAAACCGGCGATCTGGTGCGGATCGGCCGCGACGGGACCGTCGATTTCATCGGCCGCGCCGACGATCAGATCAAGGTGCGCGGCTTCCGGGTCGAACCGGCCGAGATCGCGCTGGCCCTGACCGCGCACCCGCGCGTGCGCCAGGCCGCGGCCGGCTTGCGCAGCGTCGCCGAGGACGTCGACGCGCTGGTCGGCTACGTCGTACCGGACGGTCCCCAGCCGAGCGTGTCGGAGCTGTCGCGCCACCTGCGCGCGCGCTTGCCCGAATACATGGTGCCCTCGCGCTACGTGTTCCTGACCGCGCTCCCGACGACCACGAACGGTAAGCTGGACCTGCGCGCGCTGCAGGCGGTGGAACTCGACCCGCCGGCCGAGGCGCCGCCCGCGGGCGCCGCGCTGGCCCAGATCGTGCGCGCGATCTGGGAGCGCGTGCTCGGGCACGACGAGTTCGAGCCCGAGGACGATTTCTTCGACGTCGGGGGCGACTCGCTGCTGGCGACCTGGGTCGTGACGGAACTGGGCCTCGCGCTCGGGCGGGAGATCCAGCTCTCGGTGCTGCTGGGCGATAGCACGGTGGCCGGGATCGCGCGCGCGCTCGAAGCGATGCAGCTGCGGCCCACCGCGGCCGCGCGCACGTCGGAGATCATCAGCCTCAACGCCGGCTCCTCGGCGCGCGCGCTCTACGTCGTGCACCCGCTGGGCGGCGAGCTGCTGGCCTACCGCGAGCTGGCCCGCGCGCTGCGCTCGCGCTTGCGCGTGCTGGGTCTGCGCTGGCAGAGCGCCGGCCCGACCGGCGCGCTGTCGCTCTCGCTGCCTGAAATGGCGGCCACGCACCTCGTGCAGCTGCGCGCGCTCCAGCCGCACGGGCCGTACCTGCTGGCCGGCTGGTCGTTCGGCGGCGTGCTGGCCTACGAGCTCGCGCAGCAGATCGCCGCGGCGGGCGAACGGGTCGAGTTCCTGGGCCTGTTCGACGCCAACCCGGTGCTCGACCCGACGACGGGTCTGGCGACCCGCGAGTCGCCGCTGTTCGAGCGTTTGAGCGCCATCCTCGACGCCGACGGCGACCTGTCGCACTTGCTGGCCGACCCGCAGCTGGCGAGCCTGCTGGGCAGCACGGTGCCCGCCGGCATCACCGCGACGCACCTGCGCAAGAACCTGCACATCACGCGCGCCAGCATCGGCGCCGCCATGCTGTACGAGGCCGCACCCTACGCCGGGCCGGTGGACCTGTTCCAGCCCGACGACGTGGACCCGGCGCGAAAGGCCGCGCTCGAGCGCGCGCTGCGCGGGCTGGTGCGCGGCCCGCTGCACATCCACCCCGTCCCGGGCGACCACTACGGCATGCTGCGCGCGCCGGCGGTGGCGCGGACCGCGCTCGCGCTCGACGACGCCCTGGCCGTACTGGCCCGCCGCTGATGCCATCTCACGCCACCACCGAGGTCGACATGGACGAACGAGCAGAGAAACAGCTTTTCGAGCAGCAGGGCTACATCGGCCCGTTCACGCTCTGGGAGCCCGAGCGCATGACGGCCTGGTGGAAAGAACAGCGCCGCGTCCTGCTCGACCCGGCCGGCCGCGAGCGCGCCGCGTTCGACAACCCGCTCAACTACGACCGCCACCTCGACATCCCCGGCCTGAGCCGCATCGTGAGCGAGCCCGCGATCGTGCGGCGCATGCAGAACCTGATCGGCCCGGACGTGCTGTGCTGGCGCACCGAGTTCTTCCCCAAGAACCCCGGCGACCCGGGCACCGGCTGGCACCAGGTCGAGACGTACGCCATCGGCGAGGCCAGCGAAGGAATGCTCGAGCCCACCGACCGGTCGGAGGGCACCCCGATGGAGCTGACCGCCTGGGTCGCCTTCACCGAGGCCACCAAGGAAAACGGCTGCCTCAAACTGCTCCCCGGCACCCACCGCACCTGGCTCTACGACGAGAAGGCGCGTTTGGAGTACGACCAAACGCGCGCCGACAACACGTTCTTCGGCTACAACTACGACGAGATCAAGCTCGACCGCAACTGGAACCCCGACGAGCAGAACGTCGCGCACATCGAGATGAAGCCGGGCGAGTTCATCATCTTCACCGCCCGCACCGTGCACGGCTCCAACCCCAACCTCAGCCGCAAGCAGCGCATGGGATTCTCCATCCGCGTCGTCCCGCCGCACGTCAAGGTCTACTCCGGCATGACGGGGTTCGACGAGTTCGGGCACCACTTCGACTTGGCGCGCCACGGCAACGTGCTGATCGCCGGCCGCGACGAGTACGGCCACAACCGCTACGCGCGCGAGAACGCCTGGGGCGAGCCGTTCACCACCGCTCGAGCGGCCCGCCGCGCTGCTGAGCTGAGCACGACATGAGCACCCAGCGCATCGGCCGGCTCGACTTCGACCAGCCCACGCTCCTCGCGGAGCTGAAGGCCATCGAGCGCTTCCACTACTCGCACGCCTACAGCGACTACCTCTGCGGGGCGCCCTGGCGCAGCTGCATGCTCTGGGCGCCCGGCGGCGACATCGGCGACGGCTTCATCACCAACTACGACAAGAGTCTGCCGGTCGCTCAAACGGCCTACGCTCGCCAACTGCCCCATCTGGCGCACACCGTGGAGCGCGCGTTCGACCTGCGCCACCTGCTCTTCGCGCGCATCGCCATCGTCTCGCCCGACAGCGTCATCATCCCGCACAAGGACCTGCTCGAGCTCGACAAGCCGCTGCACCGCATCCACGTCCCGCTCATCACCAACGACCACAGCTTCTTCTCGCACGACAACACCGTCTACCGCATGCGCTTCGGCGAAGCGTGGTTCTTCGACGCCGGCAGCATGCACAGCGTCGCCTCCTTCGCCGACCAGGACCGCGTCCACCTCATCCTCGACTTCGCCTACGTCGACGACCGCGATGCGCTGGTCACCATACCGCGCGATGCGCACGCCGGCATCCCGCCCGACAGCATCCGCGAGCGCGCGGCGCTCGACGACGCGCAGCGCCAGGCCCTGCTCGCGCTGGCCGACGTCATCGACGCGGACAACTACAAAGACGTCTTCAGCATCGTCATCAAGAAGCACTTCCACTCCGACGGCGGCGACGACTTCATCTGGAACACCCTGCTGGACATCTCGCGCGCCGGCGCCAGCCAGGCCGTCGCGGACAAGATCCGCGACATGCACCAGTACTTCATGGTCGCGCGCTGACCACACCGCCCAGCCTGCTATCGAGAACGGACACATGAGAACAGAATACGCCCCAGCCGCGGTCGACACGACGCGGCGCGCGGTGAACTGCTACAACGAGTGGGACCCGCTCGAAGAGATCATCGTCGGCATCGTCGACGGCGCCAGCGTTCCTCCTTGGCACCCCTCGCTGCAGGCGCCCTTGCCGGAGAACCAGCACGAGTTCTTCCGCCGCAACGCGGGCCGGCCGTTCCCGGCCGAGCGGATCGCGGCCGCCAACCGCGAGCTGGACGAGTTCGTCCACATCCTCGAGGCGGAGGGCGTGACGGTGCGGCGGCCCGAGCCGGTGCGACTGGTCGCAGCCCTACGGCGCGCCGGGCTGGACCAGCACCGGCCTGTACGCGGCGATGCCGCGCGACATGCTGCTGGTGTTCGGCGACGAGATCATCGAGTGCCCGCTGGCGTGGCGCTCGCGCTACTACGAGACCTCGGCCTACCGGCCGCTGCTCAAGGAGTACTTCCGCGCCGGCGCGCGCTGGAGCGCGGGGCCCAAGCCCGAGCTCAAGGACGAGCTGTACGACAACGACTGGAGCGAGCCGCCCGCCGGCGCGCCGACCCGCTACTCGATCACCGAGTTCGAACCGACCTTCGACGCGGCCGATTTCATCCGCTGCGGGCGCGACATCTTCGCCCAGAAGAGCAACGTCACCAACGACTTCGGGATCGAGTGGCTGCGCCGCCACCTGGGCGACGCGTACCGCATCCACGTCCACGAGTACGACGACACGCACCCGATGCACATCGACGCGACGCTGATGCCGCTCGCGCCGGGCAAGGTGCTGATCAACCCCGAGCGCGTCTCGGAGCTGCCGCGCCAGTTCAAGAGCTGGGACGTGCTGCCCAGCCCCCGTCCGAGCATCCCCGCCGACCACACCGCTCTACATGACCAGCGCCTGGATCAACATGAACATCCTCATGCTCGACGAGCGGCGGGTGATCGTGGAGCGCCAGGACGAGCCGATGATCAAGGCGCTCAGGAGCTGGGGCTTCGAGCCGATCCCTTGCAACTTTCGCCACTTCAACAGCTTCGGCGGGTCGTTCCACTGCGCGACCCTCGACGTGCGCCGGCGCGGCACGCTGCAGTCGTATTTCTAGGCGCGCGGCGGCGATGGGGGTTTGGAAGCACACGCCGCTGGACGCGGTCATGGCCGCGCTCAGCGTCGCCCAGCTGGCCGTCACGCTGCTCCTGGCGGCGAGCTGGGAGCAGGCGCCGCTCGCCCTGCGGGCCGCGGGCGGCGGGCTGCTGGTCGCGATGACGGTCTACAACGTCATCATCGTCTCGCACCTGTTCACCCACGCGCCGTGGTTCCACGCGCCCCTGCTCAACGGGCTGGCCTCGGCGCTCAACTCGGTCAACATCGGGCAGTCGGTGCAAGCCTACCAGCTGACCCACGTGCGCAACCACCACCGCTACAACAACGACCGGCGGGGACCCGACGGGCTGACCCGCGACCGTTCCTCGACCTTCCAGGACGGCGTGAACGGCGAGCCGGCCAGCCTGTTCCGCTACGCCTTCGTGGGCGCGTTCTCGACCCTGCTCGACAACGCGCGCGCGCTGCTCACCGTGACCCGCCTGTGGCGGGTCGGCGCGGGCGACGCCAACCTGCTCGCGCTCGCCGCCCGCACGCCCGCCAAGCGGGCCGAGGAGCTGCGCCAAGTGCAGCTCGACCGGGCGGCCTACTTCGCCGCGCTGTGCGTGTTCGCCGCGCTCTCGTGGCGCTGGACGCTGTTCTGCTACCTGCCCGCGCTCTACCTGGCGCTGGCGCTGGTCAACCTGCAGAACTACTACGAGCACTTCGGGGCCTCGCCCGACAGCCGCTACACCGACTCGGTGAGCCACTACGGCCGGCTCTACAACCTGCTCGCCTTCAACGACGGCTACCACCAGGAGCACCACCTGCGCCCGCAGACGCACTGGAGCCGCATGCGCGAAGTGTACCGCGAGCACCGCGCGCGGCTCGACGCGGCCGAGCGCATCGTCTCGCCGGTGCCGGCCATGTTCGGGTTCCTGCACCGCGGCCGCCCGCTGCTGCACCGCCGCCGCTCCGCGCCCGCGGCGCCGGTTCCGCCCGCGCCGCGCGCCGCGAGCGAGCTGCGCGAGCCCTCCGCGCGCCCGGTCTGACGCCATGGACCCGACCATCCGCAAACACCGCTTTTCCGCCGAGACGCTGGCCCGCGTGCGGGAGTGCTACCGCAACGACGACTGGCACGGCCCGCTCGAAGTGGCCGAGCACTGGCTCGTCGTCGCCGGCGCGGTCGCGCTCTCGCTGTGGTCGTGGTCGCACCTGCCGCTCGCGCTGAGCATCCCGGTCTATTGCGCGGCGATCTTCTTGGTGGGCGGGCGGCAGCGGGCGCTGGCGGGCGTGCTGCACATGGCCTGCCACGGCGCGCTCACCCGCAACCCCAGGCTCGGCCGCATCCTGGCCACGTACTTCTCGGGCTACCCGGTGCTGCAGAGCTACACCGGCTACATGGCCTCGCACGTCGTGGCCCACCACGGCAACTTCGGTCACCCCGAGCGCGACCCGGACTACGTGCAGTACCAGCGGGCCGGCCTGTGCGGCGAGAACCTCGGGCGCGCCAGCCTGCGGCGCCACCTGCTGCGCCTGACCAGCCCGCGCTCGACCGC
Source organism: Vulcanimicrobiota bacterium (assembly GCA_963784655.1). Taxonomy (GTDB): domain Bacteria; phylum Vulcanimicrobiota; class Vulcanimicrobiia; order Vulcanimicrobiales; family Vulcanimicrobiaceae; genus Vulcanimicrobium. The sequence goes on along the minus strand of CAWASO010000005.1, from coordinate 240,901 downwards.
GTCGTACGTCGCCTACCTGGTCCGCAACCGCATCTCCAACCCGGACGAGAAGCGCTGGGAGACCTGGCTGCGAGTCGTGTACCTGCTGGCCCTGCTCGGCGCCGCCGCGGCCTGCGGCTGGCTGTGGATCGTGGCCGCGTACTGGCTCGTCCCGCAGGTCACGACCCAGGTCTGGATCGGCTCGGTCGCCGAGCTGCTCGAACACTACCCGCTGATCGAGTCGGCGCCGCGGGTCGACATCCACATGACGCGCAACCGCGAGTGCGGGCGCTGGTCGGATTTCGTGCTGGGCGAGCAGCGCGGCGAGGGCTACCACTTGGTGCACCACCTCTTCCCGCGCGTGCCGATCTGGCGGCTGAGGGAAGCGCACGCGATCCTGATGAGCGACGAGACGTACGCCGCGCTGTACCAGCCCGGCGGCTGGTACTACCTCATCCGCGGAATCTTCGCCGCGCTCCCGGAGCCGCGGACGGAGGCGTGAATGAACCGCTCCGCCGCCGCGCGAAGCCGCCCGCACGGTGACTGACGATCTCACATTGCGCGCGGTGGCGGACGCCGATCTGCCGATCTTCTTCGCGCAGCAGCTCGACCCCCAGGCCAATCACATGGCGGCCTTCTCGGCCAAGGACCCGGCCGACGAGGCCGCGTTCGCCAAGAAATGGGCCAAGATCCGAGCCAGCCGCGCGGTCGTGCTGCGGACCGTCGTGCAGCGCGGCGAGGTGGTCGGCCACGTCGCGAGCTTCGGCCCGCGCGACGAGCGCGAGATCACGTACTGGCTGGGCCGGGAGTACTGGGGCCGCGGCTTGGCGACGCGCGCGCTGGCGAAGTTCCTGCGCCGCTTGCGCAAGCGCCCGCTCTACGCGCGCGCGGCCGCGGACAACCGCGCCTCCATCCGAGTCCTGGAGAAGTGCGGCTTCCGGCTCGCGGGCCGCGAGACGAGCTTCGCCGACGGGCGCGGCGCGGAGATCGAGGAAGTCATCCTCAAGCTCGACTAGGTTCCGGCGCCGCCGCCGGTCCGCAGCACGTACTTGAGGATGAAGCGCTGCAGGGTGACCGGTGAGGCGGGCGTGCCGTAGTTCACGAACAGCTCGCTGTCGTTCTTGAACCGGCGGTGGAACGAGCCGGCCAAGTTGACGCCGGGCTGGGCGAAGCCGCCCGTGCCGCTGATCGAGCGCAGCGAGAGCGAGAAGTTGGTGTTGGCGTCGATCGTCTCGCCGACGTTGATCCGGCGCAGCCACTGGCCGTCGCGCGGGCCGCCGAAGCTGGGGTGCTCGAGCGTGCCGTCCAGCTCGGCGCCGACGCTCCAGCGCGTCCCCAGCGACCGTGACGCCGCCAGCGTGACCTGCTGCAGGTACGTGTCGGCGAACGGGCCCCAGCCGTACGTCGCGGTGACGGGGGCGGGCGTGCCCTCTTTCCAGCCCAGGCTGACGCTGTGCTGGTTGTACGCGCGGGTCACCCCGCCGGTGTAGAACGGGTAGCCGACCAGCCCGCCGTCGTACGTGCGCAGCTCCGAGGCGAACGGGCCGCCGCTCAGGTGCAGCCCGTTCTGGAGCTGCAGGTCGAGCGTCGCGGTGAAGTCCGCTTGGTGCGCCGCCCCGCTGCCGTCGGTCGCGCGGTCGGCGGAGAGGAACAGGTCGGCGCGCTTGATCGGCCCGTGCGGCGAGAGCGTGCCGTTGAGGTCGAAGAACGCCATCGGCCCGCGCATGTCGGCGTTGGACGTGTAGCCGATCAGCGGCGCGTACTGCGGGCCGATCGTGCGGTAGCCCAGGTAGACCTCGTAGTTGCCGCGGTTGAGGTCGACGAAGTCCTCGGACTTGTACGCCAGGCTGCTCCGGCTCACGAACGTGCCCTGCTCGCGCGCGTAGTCGGCGGTGTAGGTCACGCCGGTCGCGCCGTTGCGGCCCTGGAGCTGCGCTTCCCAGGTCGCGTCGTTGCCGGCGCGCTGGTCGAAGGTGGCGTTGCCGGCCGCGTGGTGCGCCATGACGCCGTCGAGCGACCATTGGAACGTGCGGCCTTGGGTGGCGTGCTTGAGCCCGAAGACCTCGTCGTCGAAGCCGTCCCCCTTGGCCTCGAGCACGCCGAACGACTGCAGGCCGGCCGTGCCCTCGAACTTGAGGCCGCGGTCGAACACCCCGATCGAAGGCGAGTAGAAGATCCGGTCCGGCGCACCGTTGATGCGGTTGAGCGCGATCGGGTCGAAGAACGCCGCGCCTTGGGCGAAGAAGGGCCGGTACTCGTTGAGCGCGCGGCGGAACTCTTGCGGGGCGATGGTCTGCTGGTCGGCCTCGACGTTGGAGAAGTCGGGTGCGAAGGCGCCCACGAACGACGCCGTTCCGGTCACCGGCACCGCGACGTCGGCGCCGAAGCCGCGCGTGCCCGTCTCGACGAAGCCGCCGTCCGCGGTCTGGAAGCGGCGCCGGTCCGCGCCGGCGTTGGCCAGGGCGTAGATCTCCGCCCGCGGCGCGCGGTGCTTGGCCAGCTTGCCCTTGATCGCAAGGCCGGTCAGGCGCGGCCAGAAGCGCGCGTCGTTGAACTGCGGGAAGCTGCCGGTCCCGCCGCCGCCGTCGGTCATGGTCGGGTCGTAGGCCCAGCTCTCGTTCACGTTCTGGGCCGCGACGCGGCGGATGAAGTTGAAGCGCCAGTTCTGCACCGGCTGCCCGCTGGTGCGCAAGACCGCCAGCGGGATCACCAGCATCGCGCTCCAGCCGCTCGCGTCGCGCGCCGCGACGGCGCTCCAGGGCGGCGCGTAGCGGGCCGACTCGAGCGCCTGCTGGTAGCGCGTGCCGCGCGGCGTCGTCATGAAGAAGTAGACCTGCGTTCCGCCGCCGCTGGGGTCGATCCCGATGCCCGCGAAGTCGTCCAGCCCGAAGCCGACGTTGTTGGCGCTCTGCGAGGCGGTCAGCGGAACGCGCTGCTCCAGCCGCATGCCGACGTACAGGTTCGCATCGTCGTACAGCAGCAGGAAGCGCGAGGCGTGCGCGCTCGGCTTCTGCGTGGTGATCGTCTCCAAGCCGGTCACCGCCGTCGCTTGCTGCCAGGCCGGATCGGACAAGCTGGGATCGAGCGCGGGCGGCTTGTCGGCCCGCACGGCCGGAAACGACGCGCTCGGGCCGGTCGCCGCGCGCGCCGGCAGCGACGCCGCGAGCACCACGCACACACCGGCCACGGCGCACAGACCGCGCAGCACCATCTCTCTGTCGTACACCCGACTCCTGCGGCATGCGCCCGAGACGATGCGTCTCCACGGCGCGGTCGAGCGCGCTTCCGCGCGCTCGGAGCGCCGTCCTGGGAGCTGTGCGGGTTAGCGCGTCGCCAGCTCGATCTGAAAGGTGCGGCCCGGCGCGGGGTAGCCCAGGATCGGCGCGTAGCGCTCGCCGCCCAGGTTGCGCGCGCGCAGCGACAGCACGGCTTCGCGCCCCAGCCGCGCGCGCACGTATGCGTCGACGGTGGTCTGGCCGTCGCGGTTGAGCGCGGCGCCCTCGCGGTGCGGGCCGAAGACGTTGGCGGTCGCGCCGAAGCCGAGCGCGCCGCCGGCCAGCGGGTGGTCCAGGCTCAGCGACGCCGCGAACACGGGATCGAACGGAAGCCGCGCCGCCGGCCCGGCCAGGTTGAGCGCGCGGTACGTGTCGGTCAGCGAGAGCGAGGCCAAGAACCCGTGAGAGGGGCGCGTGCGCAGCGTCGCCTGGAGGCCGCGCACCGACGCCTTGGCGATGTTCTCGGGCAGGTAGCCGTTGGCGGGATCGAGCGCGATGAGGTCGTTCGCCTCGCGCCCGAACAGGGTCAGCGCCGCCCCGCCCAGCACGCGCTCGCTGCTGAGCGTGAGGTCGCCGTCGCTCGAGCGCTCGGGCTTGAGGCTCGGGTTCGCCAGGCCGGGATAGTACAGGTCGACGATGGTCGGGACGCGGAACGCGCTGCTCGCGTTGAACGCCAGGCGCAGGCCCGCGCCGAGCGGGATCGCCAAGCCGGCGCTGGGCGAGAGCACGCCGCCGACCGGCGCGTCGTGCTCGCCGCGCAGCCCGATCTGCAGGCGCACGCCGCGCGCCGTGACGTACTGCTCCTGCGCGTAGAGCGCGCTCTGCGCCTGCGCGACGCCGGTCGTCGCGTACCCGAGGAAGGTGAAGGCCGCGTCGTACTGCGCGACGTTGGTGATGACGGCCGACTCGCGGGCCAGGTCGAGGCCGGCCGTCAGCGTCGACGCGCCGCCCGACACGACGTGGCGCAGCGAAAGCTGCGCGCGGCCGTCGCTGGTGTCGTTCTCGGGCCCCAGCGACGGCTGCGTGTAGGCCAGCAGCTGGCGCGACGCGCCCAGCGTCAGGACCGTGACCGACTGCGCGCTGGTGCGGGTCAGCTCGATGCGCGCGTCGTTCTGCGCGACGTTCTGGCGCGCGTCGAGCGTCGGGCCGAAGGTCAGGTCGCCGGGCACGCCCAGGTGCAGCGCGCTCGAACCGAGCCGCACGCGCGCGCTCAGGTCGGGCCCGAGCTCGGCGTCGTAGGAGACGCGCGCGGCGGTCTGCGCCGCGTCGGCGTTGTCGCGCGTGCCGGCCGGATAGGCGGCCGCCGCGGGATAGTCGTACGCGTTCGTGGCCAGGTGGCGCGCGAGCGCGATCCCGAGCCGCCCCGTGCCCGCCGATACGCGCAGGTCGCGGTCGCCCAGCGTGCCGGCGGCGGTTTCGAGGTACACGCCGCGCGGGACGGCGGTGATGATGTTGATCACGCCGCCGACCGCGCTGGTCCCGTACAGCGTCGAGGCGGAGCCTTCGACGACCTCGATGCGGCGCACGCCGGCGGTCGAGAACGAGCCCAGATCGATCTGCCCGCTCGAGCCGGGCGCGACCGGGATGCCGTCGAGCAGCACCAGGACCTGCGCCGAGCCGTTCGTGCCGTGGATGAAGACGGTCGCCTGCGCGCCGGCGGCGCCGTAGCGGTAGAGGCTCACCCCGGGCACGCCGGTCAGCGCGTCGGCGACGCTGCGGTCGCCGCGCGCCTCGATCGCGGCGCGGTCGACGACGAACGTCGGGCGGGTGGTGTTTGCCAGCGGCTCCTCGTGCCGGTCGCTGGTGACGACCCGGCCGATGTCGGGCAGCGGCGCGGGCGAGGCGGAAGGCACGGGGGCGGGCGCGGTTTGCGCGGCGGCCGGTGCGGCGAGGCACAGCGCGAGCGCGGCCAGCGCCGCGGTGCGCGGAACGAGGAGCATGAGACCAACCTTTTCGCGAGGCGGGGATGCGGTGGCGCTCGCGTGCCGGTATCCTGACTCCGCGGATCGTCGCCTCGTGCTGCCGCCTTCCAGCCCCGTAGGACCGTGACGCGCAGCGGCTCCCCGCTTACAGTGGCGCGACCGTGCCGGTTTCTCACCGGCTTCCCGCGCACGCGAACGACCGGACTCATTCGCACGCCGGGCCGAGCCGTCCTGGGCGGCACGCCAGGAACGAGGGCTGCCGGTGCGGGCGGCGTATCGCGGGGACGATGCTCACTCGCGCTCTCGCGCTGGCCGTACTGGCCGGGCTGCCGTTCGCGCCGGCGCGGGCGCGCGCGGCGATCGCCGCGCCGGCGCAGCGGATCGTCTCGCTGGTCCCCTCGCTGACCGAGGATCTGTTCGCCGTGGGGGCCGGCTCGCGGGTCGTCGGCGTGTCGAACTTCGCCGACTACCCGCCCGCCGCGCGCCGGCTGCCGGTGGTCGGCACGTTCGCCTCGGTCGACGCCGAGCGCATCGTCGCGCTGCGCGCCGACCTGGTGCTGGGCATCACGTCCCAGGCGCACGTCACCGCCGACGTGCGGCGGGCCGGCATTCCGGTGCGCCTGGTGCGCGACGACACGCTCGACGACGTCTACGCCAACCTGCGCACCGTCGGCGAGCTGACCGGCGCGCGCGCGCGCGCCGCCGCGCTCGTGCGCGCGCTGCGGGCGCGCACCGCGGCGCTGGTCCGCACGCGCCCGGCGCGCACGCGCCCGCCGACGGTGTTCGTCGTGCTCGGAACGGCGCCGATCTTCACCGTCGGCCAAGGCTCGTACATCGCCCAGCTGCTCGCGCTGGCCGGCGCGCGCAACGCCGCCGACGACGTTCACGTGCCGTACGCGCGCTACAGCGCCGAAGCGCTCGTGGCGCGCCAGCCCGACGCGCTGGTCGTCGACCCGTCGGTCGGTTTGGCCGGCGTGCTGGACCGGGCGCCGTGGAACGCGCTGCGCGCCGTGCGCGAGCACCGCGTCTACACGCTGCCCGACCCGGCGATCCTCGAGCGGCCCGGGCCGCGCTACAACGACGGCCTGGCATGGCTGATCGGCGCGCTGCGCGGTCTGCCCACGTAAACCGAGCCTGGCTCGCGTGAGGCGCCGGGGGCGGGATCGTTGTCGTCCCGGCGAACCGGGTTCGTCGACGTGAACGAAGACCGCCGCCTCTATCCCACCACCAGCGGCCCGCAGCGCGGGCTCGTGGTCGCGGTGGACCTGCAAGACCCCGCTCGCCCGCTGCGCCCCGAGCTCGACGAGCTGGTCGCGCTGGCCCGCGCGGCCGGCGCGCAGATCGTCGGCGAGGTGGTGCAGAAGCTGGGCCACGTCGACCCGGCGACGCTGATCGGCAGCGGCAAGGCGCGCGAGATCGCCGAGCGCGCCAAGGAACTGGGCGCCGACACGCTGTTCGTGTTCAACGACCTGCGCCCGCGCCAGCGCACCAACCTCGAGAAGATCGTCCCGCTGCCGATCGTCGACCGCACGATGCTGATCCTGGACATCTTCGCGCTGCACGCGCGCTCGCGCGAAGGCAAGCTGCAGGTCGAACTGGCGCAGCTGCGCTACCGGCAGTCGAACCTGATCGGGGTCGGGGCCGACCTGTCGCGGCTGGGCGGCGGCGTGGGCACGCGCGGTCCGGGCGAGACGAAGCTCGAGGTCGACCGGCGCAAGATCCAGCAGCGCGTCACGCTGCTGCGGCGCCAATTGGAAGAAGTGCGCCAGCAGCGCGAGACCCGGCGCAGCGGCGGCTCGCGCGGCGGCGACCCGTTCGTGGCGCTGGTCGGCTACACCAACGTCGGCAAGTCGTCGCTGCTCAACCGCCTCTCCGGCACGGCGGAAAAAGATCGCGCGTTCGTCGCCGACCAGCCGTTCGCGACGCTCGACCCGACCTTGCGCCGGGCCTACATCGTGCCGGGCTTGAGCGTGCGGCTCGCCGACACCGTCGGCTTCATCACCGCACTGCCCAAGGAGCTGGTCAACGCGTTTCGCGCGACGCTCGAAGAGCTCGAGTCGGCCGACCTGCTGCTGCACGTCCACGACGCCTCCAACCCCGACTGGCCGCGCCAGCGCGCGTCGGTGGAGACGATCCTGCGCGAGCTCAAGCTCGACGAGAAGCCGGTCATCGACGTGTTCAACAAGGTCGACCGGCTGGACGCCGCCGCGCGCGCCGCGCTCCCCCAGGACGGGGTCGAGGTCAGCGCGACCGACGGCGAGGGCATCGACCGCCTGCGCGCCGCGGTCGCGGCCCGCCTGCAGAAGCCCGCCGCGCACCCGTAGCGGCGCGGCGCCGCTATCGTCCCGGCGGTTAGGTTCGCGCGGGCGCGCTCCAGCTCGTGCCGTCGCTGAAGTGCACGTAGTCGACGCTGCAGTCGTTGGTGTCGGACTCGTAGGAGTACAGACCGCCGCCGACCGTGCGCCGCAGGTGCCGCGTCACGTCGGTGCCGGGCGCGAAGGTGCCGCGCACGTCGAAGGCGGCCGTCTTGCGGCGCCGGCCGTAGCGCACCGACAGCTTGATCTCGTCGGCCGGCACCGCGGCCGTGTTGCGCAGGGTCACGTCGTAGGCCGCGATCTCGATCAGCTCGATGCTCGCGATCCCGCCCCGGCAGGCGCCGATCGCGACCGGCGCCGCCGCCGTGGGCGCGGCGGACGGGGTCTGCGCGCCGGCCGGTACCGCCGCCGTGAGACACGCCGCCGGGGCCGTGAGGACGACGGCCGAGGCGACCAGCCAAGCCGCCGGATCGAACGAAAGGCGCATCCCCGCCTCGTGCGCCGCGGCGCCCGCGCCCGCCTCGGTGGCGGCCCCTCGCTCGCGTCGCGCTGGTCGTCCCGGGCGTCGGCACCCGCGCCGGCCGTTGAAGTCGTGCCGCGGAACCCGTACAATCGGCGAATGGCCCGCCTGGCGTATGTGGTCGCCTGTCTTGCCGCGTGCGCGCTGAGCGCGTGCGCGAGCGGCGCGCATGCCACGGCCGCCCAGGACGACCAGTACGTCGCGCTCTACCGGGCCTTGCACCCCTCGGTCGTGCTGCTCACGATGCAGATTCCGGCCGACGATCCCAAGCGCAAGGGCGCCTGGGACGACGCGTACGGCAGCGGGGTCGTGGTCGCCAGCGGCGCCTGGGGCTCGCGGGTGCTGACCGACAAGCACGTCATCGACGGCGCGCGAAATCTCCAAGCGACGATCGGCGACGGCGCGCACGCCGCCGCGCGCGTGGTCGCGACGACCGACGACGTGGTCGATCTGGCGATCCTCGACGTCCCGATCCGCGACGTCAAGCCCGCGCCGCTGGGCTCGTCGGCCCGGATCGTGCCCGGCACCGCGGTCGGCGTGCTGGGCTACCCGATCCCCGACGCCTTCGAGGACGAGAAGCTCGACCGCACCGTCTCGCTCTATACCGGCCGGGTCGCGAGCGTTCGGCGCGGCGCGCTGGAGATCGAGGTCCCGATCATCCCGGGCGAGAGCGGCGGCCCGGTCTTCGACGCGACGAGCGGCGCGGTGATCGGCATCGCCGAGTCGCGCTTCGACGAGGAGCGCGCGATCGGTTTCGCCACCCCGATCGACCTGGCGAAAGCGTTTTTGGCCCAACACCCGCTACCGAAAGCGAGCGCACCATGACCGACAGCTTCGCCGCCCGTGTCGCGGAGATCGACCGCCGCATCCGCGAGATCAACCCCGCCATCGCCGCCGGCATCGTGCACGACGGCGGCGCCGGCGACGAAGCGCGCTGGGAGCGCGCCGGCCGCTGGGCCACGCTCACCCTGCACGACGGCAACCCGCCGCGACTCGAACTGACCTCGCACACGGGCAGCGCCGTCCACGCGGACGACCATCCCGAAGCGCTCGAGATCGGCTTCGACGACGCCGACGTGGTCGACATGATCGCGCAGCCGGTCGCAGCGTTGCTGGCCGGTACGATGTAGCCGCAAATGTACCGGTGCGGTAAGGACGGCGCACCGCCCTGCCGAACGCCTGTCCCGTCGGTGCTCTTACGGAGGGTGGTATGGAGAATGAGGGATTGGAACCCGCGGCGATGTTGCAGATCGCCGGCGTCGTTCTTCCATCGCATCACGACCCGTGCCCGTGTGGAGCGCGAAGCGTCGATATCTACGGCTATCGCGAACACGACCATCTGCGCGCGCGTTGCACGGCGTGCGACGTCTGGCGCCACGACTGGGTCGATCGCGACGTCCTCGGAGAGAAGCACGACCGCCGAGCCGCCCGTTTTTTGGTGCCGCCCGCGGAACGATTCGCCATTCTGCGACGGGACAAGCATTGCTGCGTCCATTGCGGCCAGCCTGCCCCGCGCTCGGGCGACGCATTTGCGAGCATTCGCGAACTGCTCGTCGCGAGCGTCGGCTCCGAACGGAGGCTAGCGCTGGCGAACGAGGCGCATGCCTCGTCGTGCCTGCACTGCGGTCAGCTCTTGCCGGGCATCTTCCAGTCGATTCCCTACGACGTATACGCGGACCTCACCATCGATGTGAAGACACGAATCTGGGATCTGCTCGATGCGAGCCGCCTCACGATGGACCATCTCATTCCACACGCGTTGCTTATCAGAGACGGGGTGGTGCGAGGTAAGCGGGAACTCGAACTGGTCAATGAGACGCTCGTCGTGACCGCGTGTGTCCGCTGCAACTGGGGCCGCGGCGACACGCTCGAGCGCTGGGACGAGATCGAGCGCGTTATTGTCAACTGTGTCCTGCGCGGGCGCCGCGATTCCGAACACGTGGTCGGCTACGCGCAGCAAGTCTATTTTCGCGCGCGGCTCGAAGGCCGGCGAGCAGGCTAAGAGACGACGCTCAAACGCGCTCGCTGCTCTTCAGGGGCGGGTGCCAGAGGCCGCGAGCGGTGTTTCATCAGCGAGACGATGTGCGCGACGTTGATCGTTACCTCGTATGGCTCGCCGCCGTCGTTCGCCATGTCGACGGCAACGGTGACGAACCGCGCATCGTCGCGAATCGCCCGCAAGACGGTTTCAGCGTTCGCCTCGTCCACGAACCCGGCTTTTGTTCCGAATTGAATACTGTACATCGCCTTCTACTGATTCTACGCGCCGGCGCGTGCGAACACCACCGTGCGCGGTGCACACTATCGCGGTTTCGCCCACAGATCGACAGGCCGCGTGTGGACAAGTCGTCTGGGGTTGTGGATGGCCTCATGTGCAGGGCTGCGGATACGGTGGATGGTGCGGCCCTGCTGTGACAGATGGTTGGCACTCAGCGGATGCTAGCCGCACCGACCGGACCGCTAGCGGAGTTGGCCCTCGCGCGGCGTGCCGACGTTGACGTGCAGGCGGACCCGGGAGCGGTCGCCGATCCAGCGGGCGGGCGGGATGCGCCACCAGCGGGCCATCGCGTCGAGCGGGACGGCGTAGGTCGCGCGCTTGGCGGCGAAGTCGGGCCAGGCGTCCTCGAGCGGGCGCAGCGGGATGCCCAGTTCGCGCATCTTCCGGTAGGCGACCGCGAACTCGTCGTACTCGACCCCGGCCGCGTCGGCTTCGGGCAGGCGGAAGAAGTTGGAGAAGTCGCGCACCAGGTGCGTTCCGGCCTTGAGCGTGAGCGTCGCTTGGCCGCGGTGGTCGAGCTCGACCGTCGTCACCAGCAGCGTCGACGCGTCGAGCAGGGCGCCCAGCGTGCCGACCCACGACTCGTCGTCGTGGCTGGAGCGGAAGTAGGTCAGCACCGGGTAGGCCAGGTGCGTCTCGAGCACCTCGCTGATCCACTGCTGCGACTCGCGCAGGATCGCGCCGATGTCGCCGACCAGGCCCAGCTTGGCGTGGCGGATCACGAACTCCAGGCCGCTCGGCGGCGCGCCGGTGCGCTCGGAGATCGTGACCACGAACGCCTCGCGCTTCTGGAACGCGCCGAAGGTCTGGAACAGGAAGGTCGTCACGACCGCCACCACGCCCAGGCCGCTAGCGGCGGCGAAGATCGCGATGAAGCGGTCGAGCCCCCAGACCGGCACGATGTCGCCGTAGCCGATCGTGGTCAGCGTCGCGCCGGCGAAGTACAGGCAGCCGCCGAGCGTGCGGCTGCTGCGGGCGCAGGCCCGCACCGCAGCGCCCAGAACAGCAGCCCGTAGCCGGCGATCAGCAAGCCGACCCAGGTCGCCAGGAACGCGGTCAGGAGGAAGGGCGCGAACATCGCGAGCGTGTCTTCGCGCTTCTCGGCGTCCGCGATCCGCAGCGCGGCCTCGCGCCAGTAGCGCCAGCCGTTGCGCGAGATCAGGGCGCTGGGCCGGTAGCGGCTGCCGACCGAGCGCGGGACGACCACCGACTGGAAGACGTCGGAGAGGGTGGCGACGACGAGGGCGAGGCCGATCAGCCCGGTGAGGACCTGGAGCGCGAGCATGTTCGCCCCAGGACCCGCGCCGGGCGCGGAGAGTTCGGCCGCTCGCTAGAGCCCGGTCGCCGAGGCCAGCCCGATCACGCCGACGTCGCTAGTCTGGTCCTTGCGGACCACGACCTGCGTCGGGTAGGAGACGTAGCCGGGCGAGGTGATGAGCACCGGCTGGGTCCCGATCGGCACGCTCTGGAACGAGAAGCCGCCCTTGTCGCCCGGCGAGAGCCGCTTGACCTGGCTCCCGACCTGGACCGTCGCGGTATCGATCGGCTGCTGGCTCTTCTGGTCGAGCACCCGGCCGACCACCTGACCGGTGTCGGTGACGCCCGCGCCGTTGGGGTTGGGGGAACAGCCGGCCGCCACGAGCGCAATCATACCGATGACGGAGGCGCGCCGGGTCAATTTCGTGTATATTCTCAGGTCGAATGTCTCCCTACGGTCCGGTCGCAATCTACCTCGCCGTCGCATTCCTGGCGGCGCTCGCGTTCTGCCTGCTGCCCGGGTTGGTCGCGCGCAAGAAACCCAACCCGGTGAAGTCCGAAGCGTACGAGTGCGGCGTCGAGCCGACCTCCGACGTCTCGGGCCGGTTTCCGGTTCGCTTCTACCTGATCGCGATGCTGTTCGTGATCTTCGACGTCGAGGCGGCGTCGTTCTATCCCTGGGCGGTGCAAATGCACCAGCTGCGGGTTTTTGGCTTGTTCGAGATGCTCAGCTTCGTGGTCGTGCTCGCCATCGGGTACGCGTACGTCTGGCGGAGAGGTGGTTTCCAGTGGCGGTAGGCAGCGGCCCCGGCGAGTTTCTCATGACCACGGTCGACTCGGTCGCCCGCTGGGCCCAGGCGTCGAGCGTCTGGCCGCTCACCATGGGCTTGGCCTGCTGCGCGATCGAGATGATGACCGCCACCGCGCCCGAGTACGACATCGCGCGCCTGGGCTCGGAGGTCTTCCGGGCCTCGCCGCGCCAGGCCGACCTGATGATCGTGTCGGGCCGGGTCGCGCGCAAGATGGCCCCGATCGTCAAGCGCCTCTACGACCAGATGGCCGACCCCAAGTGGGTCATCGCGATGGGCGCCTGCGCCTCGAGCGGCGGCGTCTTCGACAACTACGCGGTCGTCCAGGGCGTCGACTCGATCATCCCGGTCGACGTCTACATTCCCGGCTGCCCGCCCACGCCCGATGCCCTGCTGTACGGGGTCAACCTGATCCAGCAGCAGATCAAGCAAGGCGGCCGGGGCGGAATCCTCGCCCGAGCCTAGGAGCCAATGCCGAGTTCACAAGCGCCACCGGCCGGGGCGACCGCTCTCGACCCGACCGCCGTACGTCCCGACATCGCCGACGCGCGCATCCTGCGCATCGAGCCGGCGGAGCTGCACGCCACCCTGCGCGGCCTCAAGGCCGAGGGCTTCACGATGCTGCTCGACATCGGCGGGGTGGACTATCCCGGCCGCGAGCCGGCCCGCTTCGACGTGGTCTACCACCTGCTCAAGCTGCCGGTCCGCGAGGCGGGCGTCGCCGAGGTCGGCCGGCCCGAGCGCGTGCGCGTGCTGTGCGGGGTGCCCGAGGCGGACCCGGCGCTGCCGACCAGCGTCGGCCTGTGGCCCGCGGCCGACTGGGCCGAGCGCGAGATCTACGACCTGTTCGGGATCGGCTTCGACGGCCACCCGGACCTGCGCCGGATCCAGATGCCGGACGACTGGGAAGGCTACCCGCTGCGCAAGGACTACCCCCTGCGCGGGCCGGCCCGCGAGCGCACGCCGCGCCCGTCGTTCGCCCTGAAGTCCAACGTGGCGGCCGGCACGCCGGCCTCGGGCCGCACCGCCGCGGCGCTGCAGAAGCAGATCGCCCAGGCCCGCGGGCGGGCCGAGTTCCACGGCGCCCCGGACCCCGTCGCGGCAGCGCAGAGCGGGACCAACCTGCCGGGCGGCGCGCACACCGCCGGCGAGGCGACGTCCGCCGAGCTGGCCCAGCGGCCGGTCAACCTCAAGACGAAGGACAACAAGCAGTGACCGCCCCGCTCGCTCCGATCGCCGTGCCCGAAAGCTCGCCCACCATGGAGGTGGTCGAGCGCGACCACAACCGGATGGTCCTCTCGATGGGCCCGCAGCATCCCTCGACCCACGGGGTGCTGCAAGTCATCACCGAGATCGAAGGCGAGATCGTCACCAAGGCCTCGCCCGAGATCGGCTACCTGCACACCGGGATCGAGAAGAGCGCCGAGAACCTGTTCTGGTCGCAAGCCTCGACCGTCATCGAGCGGATGGACTACCTGTCCCCGCTGACCAACGCGCTGTGCTATTACCTGGCGGTCGAGAAGCTGCTCGGCATCGACGCCCAGATTCCCGAGCGCGCCCAGACGGTGCGGGTGATGGTCTCGGAGCTGTCGCGGGTCGCCTCGCACTGCGTGTGGCTGGGCACCGGCGGCATCGACCTGGGCGCGCTGACCGGGTTCTTCTACGTCTTCGACCTGCGCGAGCGCATCCTGGACCTGTTCGAGATGACGGGCGGGGCCCGCATGCACCCCAACTACATCCGGGTCGGCGGGCTGTCCCAGGACCTGCCCAAGGGCTTTCTCGACCGCCTCGACGCGTTCATCGAGATGTACGGGCCGCGCATGCGCGACGTGCGCCGGCTGCTGCAGAAGAACCCGATCCTGCAGGACCGCATGATCGACGTCGGCATCCTGACGGCGGAAGAAGCGGCGGCCTGGAGCCTGACCGGTCCGGTGCTGCGCGGCACGGGCGTCGCCTACGACGTGCGCAAAGCGTTCCCGTACAGCGGCTACGACCGCTTCGAGTTCGACGTTCCGACGCGGCCCGAGGGCGACGCCTACGCCCGCTTCCTGGTCCGCTTGGACGAGATGGACGAGTCGATGCGGATCGTGCGGCAGTGCCGCAAGGCGCTGGCCGAGCCGGGCCCGTGGCAGATGACCGACACCAAGTTCTCGGCCCCGCCCAAGGAGACGATCGCGCTCTCGATGGAGGCGCTGATCCACCACTTCAAGCTGGTCTCGCGAGTCGTTCCGCGTTCCGCCGGGCGACGTGTACCAGGCCGTCGAGGGCCCGCGCGGCGAGCTGGGCTACTACGTCGTCTCCAACGGCGACAACCGGCCGTGGCGCGTGCGCACCCGCCCGCCCTCGATGTACAACCTGCAGGTGCTCAAGAAGATCGCGCTCGGCGAGCTGATCGCCGACATGGTCGTGATGATCGGGTCGCTCGACCCGGTGTTCGGCGAGGTCGACCGGTGAGCGCGCAGACCGATGCCGCGAGCGGCGTGCATCCCGGCCCGGACGGCGTGCTGGTCGCGGACTGGTCGCCCTACGCGCAGCGCGAGGGGAACGCGTTCGACGAACTCTACGCGCGGCTGAAACCGGAGTGCGAGGCGCTGATCGGTTTGTACGAGCAATCGCGCTCGGCGCTGATCCCGCTGGCGCACCTGTTCCAGGAGCACGAGGGCTTCGTCTCGCCCAACGCCCTGGCCGCGATCTCGCACCTGCTCGACCTCTCGCCCGCGGTCGTCGAGTCGACGATCTCGTTCTACACCCTGCTGTTCCGGCGCCCGGTCGGCAAGTACATGGTGCAGGTCTGCCGCAACCTGTCCTGCATCATCAACGGCGCCGAGGAGATCATGGCCTACGCGCGCGAGCGCTTGGGCATCGCGCACCTCGAGACGACGCCCGACGGGCTGATCTCGTACGAAGAGGTGGAGTGCCTCGCGGCCTGCGACCGCGCGCCCTGCGCGCAGGTCAACCTGGAGTTCGTCTACGACCTGACCCGCGAGAGCGTCGACGCGCTGATCGCGGCGATCCGCTCGGGCACGTTCGAGGTCGCGCCGCTGGCGCAGACCGTCCCGCCCGGGCGCACCTGGCGGGTCGAGCAGGACACCGGCCGCAAGTCGGCCGGCGGGGTCGGGGTCGAGAACGCGAACAACGCGGGCGGCATCGGCGACCGCAGCGGCGCGGCGATGTTCGACCTGATCGTCGGGCGGCCGCAGTACGAGTCGCGCACTACCGAACGGCTGGTGCACGAGACGACCTTCCGCCCGCAGATCTCGGAGAACGGACAGCACTAGATGTCTTCGCTCGTAACCCCCGTCCTGACCAAGGGCATCGGCGAGCTGAACCTGCGCGACATCGCGGTCTACCGCGCGCAGGGCGGCTACGAGCAGCTGCGCCGCGCGGTGACCGAGATGACGCCCGCCGACGTGCAGGCGCTCTGCAACGGCTCGAACCTGCGCGGCCGCGGCGGCGCGGGCTTCCCGACCGGCCGCAAGTGGTCGTTCCTGCCCAACAACGGGCGCCCGCGCTACATGGTCTGCAACTGCGACGAGGCCGAGCCCGGCACGTTCAAGGACCACATGCTGCTCGAGCAGACCCCGCACCAGATCATCGAGGGCATCCTGATCGGCGCCTACGCGATCGGCTGCGAGCACGCGTACATCTACATCCGGGGCGAGTTCAAGCAGGGCTACGCGATCATGCGCGACGCGCTGGCGCAGGCGCGCGCGGCGGGCTTCGTCGGCGACGAACGTCTTCGGCAGCGGCAAGCGGCTGGAGTTCACGATCCACCGCGGCGCCGGCGCGTACATCTGCGGCGAGGAGACCGGGCTGCTCAACTCGCTCGAAGGCAAGCGCGGCGAGCCGCGCCTCAAGCCGCCCTTTCCGGCGGTCAAGGGCCTCTACGGCGAGCCGACCGTGGTCAACAACGTCGAGACGCTGGCCTACCTGCCGTACATCATGAAGAACGGGCCGGAGTGGTTCGCCAAAGCCGGTCCCGAGCGCTCGCCCGGCTTCAAGGTCGTCTCGATCTCCGGCCACGTGATGAAGCCCGGAAACTACGAGGTGCCGATGGGCACCACGATCCGCCAGCTCATCTACGACTGCGCGGGCGGGCTGCGCCCGGGGCGCACGTTCATGGGCGTGCAGCCCGGCGGCGGCTCGTCGGCCTGCCTGTTCGAGGAGCACCTGGACGTCCCGTACGACTTCGACAGCGTCTCCAAGGCCGGCTCGATGCTGGGCTCGGGCGCGATGGTCGTCTTCGACGACACGACCGACTTCGTGAAGGCGGCGCACTGCCTGATCCGCTTCTACGCGCACGAGTCGTGCGGCCAGTGCACGCCCTGCCGCGAGGGCGGCAACTGGATCGAGCGCAGCCTGGCGCGCCTGATCGACGGGCGCGGCCTCGACTCCGACGTCGACGTGATCAAGTCCGCCGCGCACCAGCTCACCGGGCTGAACCTGTGCGCGCTGGGCGACTCGATCGAGCCGTTCCTGGCCTCGGTCATCACCCGCTACGAAGACCAGTTCCGCGCCTACATCAAGCGCGCTCCCGAGAAAGTCGCCGTTTAGTGTCCGCCACCGTACCCCAGACCGATCTCGTCACGGTCACCATCGACGGCGTCGACGTGCGCGTGCCCAAGGGCACGCTGCTGGTCGAGGCCGCCAAGTCGATCCACCGCGACATCCCGGTCTACTGCTACCACGAGAAGCTCGGGCCGGCCGGGCTGTGCCGCGTGTGCCTGGTCGAGATCGAAGGCATGCCCAAGCTGCAGATCGCGTGCAACACGGCGGTCGCGGACGGGATGAAGGTCCACACCACCAACCCCAAGGTGGACGACGGCCGGCGCGCGATCCTCGAGTTCTTCCTGCTCAACCACCCGCTGGACTGCCCGATCTGCGACAAGGGCGGCGAGTGCGATCTGCAAGACTACTCGATGGCCTACGGCCAGGGCAGCTCGCGCATGGTCGAGCCCAAGTACGCCAAGCCCAAGGCGGTCGACCTCGGGCCGACCATCGTGCTCGACGAAGAGCGCTGCATCGTCTGCCAGCGCTGCGTGCGCTTCGACGACGTCATCACGCAGGAGAACTCGCTGCGCACCGACGACCGCGGCGCGCACACGATCATCGCCACCGCGACCGGCACGCCGTACGTCTCGGACTTCACCGGAAACGTCACCGAGCTGTGCCCGGTCGGCGCCCTGACCTCCAAGACGTACCGCTTTCGCTCGCGCCCCTGGGACAACCACCGCACGACCACCTCGTGCACGCAGTGCGCGGTCGGCTGCCAGATGCACGTCGACGAGCGCGGCAACACGCTGCTGCGCACCATGAGCGTGAGCGAGGACGACGCGCTCTCCGACGCCTGGCTGTGCGACCGCGGGCGCTACAACATCGGCTACGTGGCCGACGAACGGCGCGTGACGCAGCCGCTGCTGCGCGTGGACGGGGCTTGGAACCAGATCGGCTACGACGACGCGGTCGCGCTCTGGGCGGAGAAGCTCAAGGCCGCGCTGGCGGCGGGCGGACCGGCCTCGGTCGCGGTGCTCGGCGGCGGCCGGCTGCTCAACGAGGAGATCGCGCTGGCGGCGCACCTGCACCGGGCGCTGGGGATCGAGAACCTCGACGCGCGGGTCGGCAGCCAGAGCGTGGTCCACCACGACGGCTTCGCCACGCACGCCGAGCTCGAGAACTGCGACGCGATCGTCACGCTCGGCCGGCCGCCCTCGCAGCTCGCGCCGGTGCTCGACCTGCGCATTCGCAAGGCCGTGTCGCGCCGCGGCGCGCGGCTGTTCTCGGTCGGCGACCACCACGCGCGCAGCTTCGTGCCCGAGACGCACGCCGCCGACGCGGCCGCGCTGCGCGCGGCGTTCCCGGCCGGCGCCAAGCACGTCGCGGTGGTGTGGGACGGCGTCCCGCGCGCCGACGACGCGGCCTTCGACGCCTTCGTCGCCGAGCTCGGCGCGGGCGGGGCGACCGTCCACTCCTACGTGCTGCCCGAGACGCCCAACGGGCGCGGCGCCGACGCGCTGGGCCTGCGGCCCGGTCCGGGCGGCCTGGACACGCGCGGCATCCTCGAAGCGGCGCGCGACGGCAAGATCGCGCTGCTCGCGATCCTGGGCGCCAACCCGCTGCTGCGCTTCCCGGACCGGGCGCTGGTCGAGGCCGCCCTGCGCGCGACCCCGTTCGTGGTCGTGAACGAGCTGTTCCTGACCGAGACCGCCGCGCTGGCCGACCTCGTGCTGCCGGTCTGCGGCGCGTTCGAGAAGAGCGGCACGACCACCGACCTGGCCGGCGACGTGCTGCCGGTCGAGGGCGCGGTGCAGCCGCCGGCCGAGGTGCTGGCCGACGGCGACGTGCTGGTGCTGCTCGCCGACGCGCTCGGCGTCGCGCTGCCCGACCCCGCCGCGATGGAGAAGACCATCCATGCGCTGGTGCGGAGCGCGCCCGCGAACCTCGACCTCGCGCCGCCCGCACCGGCCGCCGCGCCGGCCGCGGGCGAGCTGCGGGCGATCGCGGAGACGACGATCTTCACCGGCGGCGGGACGCTGGCATTCGATCCGGCCCTGACCGGCTTGCGCACCCCGCCGCGCGCGACTTTGCACCCGCAGACCGCGCTCGCGCTGGGCGTGCGGGACGGCGACCGGGTCAGCGTGAGCGCCGGCGGCGCCGTGCTGGCCGACCTCAGCGCGGTGCTCGACCCGCGCGTCCCGCCGGGCGCGGTGGCGCTGGTCGAGGGCGTCCTCGCCGCGCCGCTGAACGCGCTGGGCGGCGCGCCGTCCGTGCGGCTGGAGAAAGCCCTGGTGCCCGCGTGAGCTCGGTCGTGAACTCCGTCCCGTTCTGGCTGGTCGTCCTGATCAAGGCGATCATCGTCCTGTTCGTGGTCATCACCACCTTCGCGTACGCGATGCTGTTCGAGCGCAAGGTGATGGGCTGGATGCAGCTGCGTCCCGGCCCCAACCGGGTCGGGCCGTGGGGCATGCTCCAGCCGGCCGCCGACGCGGTCAAGATGATCTTCAAGGAAGACCTCACCCCCGACACCGCCGACCCGTTCATCTACCGCCTGGCGCCGTTCATCTCGCTGATCTGCGCGATGGGCACCTTCGCGATCATCCCCTTCTCGGCGTCCGCCGACGGCACGCCCTGGGGGGTGGGCAACGTCAACGCGGGCATCCTGTTCGTGTTCTCGCTGACCTCGATCGGGGTCTACGGGATCTCGCTGGCGGGCTGGTCGTCGGGCTCGAAGTTCCCGCTCTTGGGCTCGATCCGCTCGACCGCGCAGATGATCTCCTACGAGCTTTCGATGTCGATGTCGGTGATCGGGGTGCTGATCCTGGCCGGCTCGACCGGCCTGTCCGACATCGTCGGCGCGCAGTACAAGACCTGGTTCTTCGTGCCGCAGATCGTCGGCTTCGTGATCTACCTGATCACCGCGATCGCCGAGACCAACCGCGCCCCGTTCGACCTGGTCGAGGCCGAGACGGAGCTGGTGGGCGGCTTCCACACCGAGTACTCGGGCTTGCGCTTCGGGTTGTTCTTCATCGCCGAGTACCTCAACATGATCACCGTCTCGTGCCTGGCGACGCTGCTGTTTCTGGGCGGCTGGAACGGTCCGTTCGGCCTGCCCGGCGCGGGCATCCTGGGCCTGGTGTGGTTCGTGTTGAAGGCCTCGCTGTTCTTGTTTTTCTACATCTGGTTGCGCTCGACGCTGCCGCGCTTCCGCTACGACCGGCTGATGGACTTCGGCTGGAAGGTGCTGTTCCCGGTGGCCACGCTCAACCTCGTCCTGACGGCCGTCGTCGTCGCCCTGTGGTCCCCTCATGCGTAAGAACCTCTACAACGTCGGCGCGATCGTGCGCGGTCTCTCGACGACGTTCAGCTACATCTTCAAGAAGAAGCCGACCGTCGAGTACCCCTCGGTGAAGAAGCAGCACGCGCCGCGCTTCCACGGCCTGCACGAGCTGCGCCGCTACGACGACGGCAAGGAGCGCTGCATCGGCTGCGAGCTGTGCGCGGTCGCCTGCCCGGCCAACGCCATCACCGTGATCGGGGCCGAGAACGCGCCCGGCGACCGCCGCTCGCCCGGCGAGCGCTTCGCGGCGCGCTACGAGATCGACGAGCTGCGCTGCATCTTCTGCGGGCTGTGCGAGGAGGCGTGCCCGACCGACGCCATCGTGCTGACCCCGCGCTTCGAGATGGCGGACTACCGGCGCGGCTCGTTCATCTACGCCAAGGACCGCCTGCTGGTGCCGCCCGAGGCGGGCGTCGGCACGGCGCCCGACGAGCGCCCCAACGGCATTCCGGCCGACCTGGGCGCGGTGGCACGAGCCAAGGACACGGTCGTCATCGCCGACGGCTACGACGCGACCAACCGCGGCCACATCCTCAAGGACCAGCGCAAGGGGCTCGCCGGATGATCGCGTTCTGGATCCTGGCGCTGCTGATGATCGCCAGCGCCGTCTTCACCGTCACGGCGAAGCGGCCGGTGCACTCGGTCGTCGGGCTGCTGGTCAACTTCATCGCGCTGGCGATGATCTACCTGAGCCTGCAGGCCGAGTTCCTGGCCGTGATGCAGATCGTGGTCTACTCGGGCGCCATCCTGATCCTGTTCGTGTTCGTGATCGCGCTGCTCTCCAGCGGCGTGGCGCCGTTCGAGATCGGGCCGGACCGGATGGCCAAGGCCACCGTCCCGGTCGCGATCGTGGTCGCCTTTCTGGCCCTGGCCGGCATCGTCACCACCGTGGTGCGCACGCCGGCGACGGTCTTGCCGATCACCAGCGGCGGCACGACCGGCGACGCCAACGCGTTCGGCAGCGTGGCCAACTTCGGCAGCGCGCTGTTCTATCAGAACTTGCTCCCGTTCGAGGTCACGGCGTTCATCCTGATGGTCTCGGTGATCGGCGTCGTGCTCATCGCCGGCGACGAGGACGGCCCGCTCGGGCCGCGCCGGCGCAAGAAGCGCAACCTCCAGCGCGAGCCGATCGTCAAGCGCGAGCCGGTGGCCCGATGAGCGTCGCACCCGAGAACTACATCCTGCTCTCAGCGGTGCTGTTCTTCATCGGCGTGGTCGGGGTGATCGTGCGGCGCAACCCGCTCATCATGCTGATGTCCATCGAACTTTTGTTCAACAGCGCGAACCTGGCGCTGGTCACCTACGCCCGGGTCTGGGTCAACAACACCGGCCATATCTTCGCCTTCCTCGTGATCACCGTCGCCGCCGCCGAGGCCGCCATCGGCCTGGCGATCGTCGCGGTGACCTTCCGCCGCCAGCCGCACGTCGACGTCGACGAAGTCGCGGCGCTCAAGGGCTGACCGTGCTGCTAGAACTCGTTTGGCTGTTACCGCTCTTCGGAGCGGTTTTGCTGTGGGCGTTCGGCCCGCAGATGAAATCCTGGGCGGGCCCGGTCGGCTCGGCGCTGATCGGGGTGCCGTTCATCGCGACCTGCTCGATGTGGGGCCTGGCGACCGCCGCGGGCGGGCTGCACGTCGGCCTGGTCGACTGGCTGCCGGGCTGGAGCTTCGGCCTGCAGCTCGACCGGCTCTCGCTGGTCTGGACCCTGATCATCACCGGGGTCGGCTTCCTGATCCACGTCTACTCGATCGGCTACATGGACGGCGACCGCGCCTTCGCGCGCTTCTTCGCCTACATGAACTTCTTCGTGTTCGCGATGCTGACGCTGGTGCTCAGCGACAACGTCGTCGGGCTGCTCGTCGGCTGGGGCCTGGTCGGCCTGGCGTCGTACTTCCTGATCGGGTTCTGGTTTGCAAAGCCCTCGGCGGTCGCGGCGGCGCGCAAAGCGTTCGTGATGAACGTCGTCGGCGACGTCGGGCTCATGTTCGCGATCTTCGTGATCGTGGCGCGGATCGGCGCGATCGGCTACGCCGACATCTTCGCCAAGTTCTCGACCGCGTTCAGCGCCCAGGACGTCTTCCTGGTTTGCCTGGGACTGTTCATCGGCTGCGCCGCCAAGTCGGCCCAGGTCCCGCTGCACACCTGGCTGCCCGACGCGATGGAAGGCCCGACCCCGGTCTCCGCGCTGATCCACGCCGCCACGATGGTCACCGCCGGGGTGTACCTGATCGCGCGCTTCGCGCCGCTCTGGAGCGCCTCGGCCGACGCCCGCAACCTGGTCGGCTTCATCGGCGCGCTGACCGCGATCCTGGGCGCGATCTTGGGCTGCGTGCAGTGGGACATCAAGCGCATCCTGGCCTACTCGACCATGTCGCAGATCGGCTACATGATCATGGGCGTCGGGGTCGGCGCGTACGACGCCGGCGTGCTGCACTTCCTGACCCACGCCTTCTTCAAGGCGCAGTTGTTCCTCACCGCGGGCATCGTGATCCACGCCCTGCGCGACGAGCAGGACGTGCGCCTGATGGGCGGCTTGCGCAAGACGCAGCCGTTCGCGTTCGCCGCGATGCTGGTCGGCGTGCTCGCGATCAGCGGCGTGCCCGGCTTCAGCGGGTTCTTCTCCAAGGACGCCGTGCTGTACGAGACCCTCTCCAAGGGCCACCCGTACCTGTACGCGGTGGGCGTGATCACCGCCGGCATCACCGCCTACTACATGTTCCGCATGCTGTTCCTGACGTTCTTGGGCACCTACCGCGGCAGCGTCGACCCGTCCGACCTGGGCATCCGCCACCCCGAGCTGGCCGGCACCGCGCCCGCCGCCGGGCACCACGCCGAGGAGCACGAGCCGCACCACCACGCGCCGGCCTGGCTGATGTCGGGCCCGGTCGCGGTGCTGATCCCGTTCTCGATCGCGATCGGCTGGCTGAACTTCTCGCTGGGCGGCGCGCGCAGCCCGTGGGCGCAGTTCTTCGACGGGTTCTTCCCGGCCGGTCAGGCCGGCGGCGCGGTCGCGCTGCCGCTCTCCGAGACGGTCTCGACCGTCCTGGTGCTGGTCGTCGTCGCGGCCGGGTTCGGCCTGGCGGCGCAGCGCTACTGGAAGCCGGACGCGCTGCGCGCCGCCGTCCCGCGCCTGCGCGCCGAGACGGTTCGCACGCCCGCCGTGCTGTGGAACGCGTACTACTTCGACGCGGCCTACGACTGGCTGCTGGTGCGCCCGGCGCGGGCGCTGGGCGAGCTGATCGACCGCGTGCTCGACCCGCACGGAATCGACGCGGGCGTGCGCGAGGCGGCGATCAGCGCGCAGTGGCTGGGGCACCTGTTCCGCAGCTTCCAGACGGGCCTGGTGCGCGCGTACGCGCTCACCATCGCGGTCGGCGTGGTCTGCTTCGTCGCGTACTACGCGTTCGCGTTCGGAGGCTCGCGATGACCGTCACCGCGCTCGTGCTCGGGCCGATCCTGATCGGCTTCGCGCTCTACCTGCTGCCGCGCGCCGCCGAACTGCCGGCCAAGCTGCTTGCCGCGGCCGTCGCCGCGGTCGCGTTCATCGCGGTCGCGGCGGCGCCGCACGCGCCCGACGCCTCGCTGCGCTGGCTCTCGCGCCCGTTCACCGCGGCCTTCCACCTGGGCTACGGCCCGCTCTCGTACTGGATCGTGATCCTGCTGGCGCTGGCGACGTTCGGCGCCGCGCTGACCCTGCGCGGGCCGCGCACGCGCGACGTCGCGGCGCAGCTGCTGATCCTGCAGGGCGCGATGAACGGCGTCTTCCTGGCCAAGGACCTGCTGCTGTTCGCGCTGTTCTGGGACCTGATGCTGATCCCGGTCTTCCTGGTGCTGATCGCGAACGGCACGCACGCGCGCTCGGCCTGGAAGTACCTGATCTACAACTTGGTCGGCGGCCTTGCGCTGCTGCTCGCCACCGCCGCGCTGGGCGCCGTCCTTGGCAGCACCGACGTGATCGGCACCGCGATTCCGGCCTCGGTGGTCGGCACCGCCTGGGGCATCTGGATCTTCGTCGGCTTCGCGTTCGCGTTCCTGATCAAGACGCCGGTCTTTCCGTTCCACACCTGGATGCCCGACACGTACGCCGACCTGCCCGGCCCGGTCGTCGCGGTCGTCTCGGCGGTGCAGTCCAAGGCCGGCCTGTACGGCTTCCTGACCATCGCGCTCCCGCTCTTGACGAGCGAGATGGTGCAGGCCCGGCCGCTGATGTTCGTGCTCGGGCTGATCGCGCTGGTGTACGGCGCGCTCGCCGCGCTGGCCGAGCGCGACGCCAAGCGCGTCGTCGCCTACAGCTCGCTCTCGCACCTGGGGCTGATCCTGCTGGCGGTGTTCAGCGGCCAGCCGCTGGCCTACGCGGGCGCGGCGGTCTACATCATCGCGCACGGTCTGTTCTCGGCGGCGCTGTTCATCGCGCTCGACGCGGTCGAGCAGCGCGAGGAGACGCGCGACCTGACCCGCCTGGGCGGTCTGGGCGCGCGCAATCCCAAGCTGGCCGGGGCGCTGATGCTCGGCGCGCTGGCGGCGCTCGGCCTGCCGGGCCTGGCCGGGTTCGCCGGCGAGATCCTGATCCTGACCGGGCTGTACCGCGGCGGCTTCGGCTGGGCGGCGCTGATCGCGCTGCTCCCGATCGTGCTCGCCGCGGGCTACATGCTGCGCCTGTTCCAGGGCATCATGAACGGCCCCGAGGTGCCCGACCTGCCCGAGCGGCGCGACCTGACCTGGCTCGAGGGACTGGCCATCGCTCCGCTCGTGCTCGGCTTCCTCTGGCTGGGCGTCAACCCCAGCGGGGTCGTCGCGCTAGCCTCCGGCATCGGCGCCGCCACCGCCCCGGCGGCCACCACCAGCATTCGTCCGGAGGGATCGCGTGTCGTCGGCTCCCGTTAGCTATCCCGTCGGCGCCGACTACGCGGCGCTGCTGCCGGCGTTCATCGTCGCGGTCGTGCCGCTGCTGATCCTGTTCGTCGACCTGTTCTTCAGCCGCGGCGGCACCACGCGCCGGGCGGTCGCGGTCGGGATCGCGATCGCCGGCCTGATCGCGGCCAGCATCGTCAACCTCGGGCAGTACGGCCACGACTACGCCGCCTTCGGCGGCGCGTTCGTCGAGGGCGGCTTCGCGACGGTGTTCGCCGAGATCGTCGTCATCGCGACCGTCGCGACGCTGCTGCTGTCGCTGGGCATCGGCAAGGACGACCAGGTCGCCGGCACGACGGCGCTGCTCTTGTGGAGCGCCAGCGGCGCGATGCTGATGGCCGGCGCCAACTCGCTGATGACCGTGTTCCTGGGCCTGGAACTGCTGTCGCTGGCGCTGTACTGCCTGTGCGCGATGTCGTCGCGCCGGACGGCGCGCGAGGCGGCGCTCAAGTACCTGATCCTGAGCTCGATGGCTTCGGGGTTCTTGCTCTACGGCTCGGCCTTGCTGTTCGGCGCGACCGGTTCGGTCACGTTCGGCGCGCTGGCGACCGCGCACACCACCCCGCTGCTCGCGCTGGGCGCCGGACTGTTCCTGGTCGGACTCGCGTTCAAGCTGAGCCTGGTGCCGTTCCACGTCTGGACCCCCGACGTGTACGAGGGCGCGCCGCTCCCGGTGACCGCGTTCATGTCGATCGCGACCAAGGCCGGCACGCTGGCCGTGCTGGCCCGCTTCGCCTACGCCGCGCTCCCGCCGGACCGGGCGGCCGCGATCCTGGTCCCGCTCTGGGTGGTGGCGGCGCTCTCGATGCTGGTCGGCAACCTGGGCGCGCTGGCCCAGACCGACGTGAAGCGCCTGCTGGCGTACTCGGGCATCGCGCAGGTCGGCTACATCGTCGCCGCGCTGGCCGGCCAGACCGCTCAGGGCCTGCGCTACGCGATCTTCTACCTGGCCGCGTACACCTTCATGAACCTGGGCGCGTTCGCGGTCGTGGCCCTGATGGCGAAGGAAGGCGACGCGCTGGTCGGCCTGCCGCGCTTCGCCGGCCTGGCCTACCGCCGGCCCTGGCTGGCCGCTGCGATGACGTTCTTCCTGATCGGTCTGGCTGGGCTGCCGCCGACGGCCGGCTTCACCGGCAAGATCCTGATCCTAGCCACCAACGTCACGGCCGGCTACGCGTGGCTGGCCGGGCTGCTGATCCTGGGCACCGCGATCTCGGCCTACGTCTACTTCAAGGTCGTGCGGATCATGTTCGCCCGGGTCGATTCGGCGCACGTGCGCGACGAGCGCTCGCCGAGCGTCCTGCCGTGGCTGGCGGTGGGCGTGTGCGCCGTGGCCACCTTCGCGCTGGGGCTGGTGCCGCTGGCGCCCTCGAACGTCTTGCCGCACATCCGGTAGCGCGCGCGAGGCCCGGCGATGTGGTCGAAGCTGTCGCTGCGCTACTTCGTCGGAATCAGCTTCGTCATGCCGTTCGCCGAGGGCATGTTCGACCTCGTCGCGATCCTGCTGGTCAGCACCCACGGCGGCACGCCGTTCGACCTGGGCATCCTGCAAGTTCTGACCCTGCTGCCCGCGCTGCTGCTCTCGCCGCTCGCGGGCTCGTTCATGGACCGCGGCGGCAGCGTGCGGATCGCGCTGATCGGCAACGCCGGCCGGCTCGCGGTCTGCGTGGCGCTGCTGCTGCTGAGCGCGAGCGGGCGCTGGTCGTACGGCGCGTTCTACGCCGTCGTCGCGCTCTACTATTTGTTCTGGTACACCTCGGTCGCGAGCTTCGACGCGCTGCTCAAGACGCTGCTCGCGCGCGAGCACAACCTGCAGGGCGTGTCGATCACCCAAGGCATCTTCCAGGCCGGGCTGCTGACCTCGGCGCTGGCCACCGGCGTGCTCGCCGCCCGCGCGGGCTTGAGCTGGACGATCGCGGCGATCGCGCTGCTGCTCGCGATTTGCCTGGCCGGGCTGGTGAAGCTCGCGGCGGTCGTGCGCGCGGAAGCCGCGCCGGTCGCGGTCTCCGCCGGCGCGTCGCACCTGGCCGAGCTGCGCGCCGGCTTCGCCTACCTGCTGCGGCACCGCGAGGTGCTCGCGCTAGGCGTCGTCGGCGCGTGCGTGCCGCCGTTCTTCCAAGCGGTCAACGTGCTGATCGCGCCGTTCACCTTCGGCGTCCTGCACGGCTCGGCGATCACGCTGGGCGCGATCGACAGCGCAGCCGGCATCGGCAGCTTCGCCGCCGCCGGCTTGTGTCTGCTCGCGCCGCGCGACGACCGCCGGCGCTACCTGTACCTGATCGCCGCGGTCGTGCTGCTGGCGCTGTGCGTGGTGCTGTTCGCCGCGACCCGCAGCGCGTTCTCGGCGTTCGTCTGCTACGCCGCGGTCGGGGTCTGGATCGGCACGGTGAAGATCCTCTCGAAGTCATTGTTGTACGACACGGTCGACGAGCGGTACGTTGGGCGCGTGGTCGGAACGCTGGCGACGCTCTCGCTCGTGCTCGGGATCGTCGTCTCGCTCGCGGTCGGGATCGTCGCGAACCGCGACCTCGCGCTCGCTTACCGCGGCCTGGCGGGCGCGCTGGCGCTGCCGCTGGCATTCGCCCTGCTCGCCTTCCGCCACCGCACGTCGAGCGCTCCCGAGCCCGACCCGGCGCCCGTCACATCGGGCTGAACCGCCGTTGACACCCGGCCCCGGCGCGGATATGATCGGCTCACGCCGCGCCGGTGGCTTCTGCCGCGCGTGACCGGATCCGTACGCGGGGTGTACGTTCGCAGGAAGCATGAAGGGTGTTCGGACAGCCGGGGAGCTCGCTTCGCAGAGGCTCGCGTGGCTTCGCATTCCGTGACACCGCACCAGCGTGTTTCGATGGTCATTTGCGGGAGTGTATTGGGCTTGGGGAACTGGATCAACGGAGAGCGTTTTCGGCGCTACCGGTTCGCGGAACCGATTCAGGCTGAGATCGACCGGCTCAAGCCCGACAACTGGCACGCCTTCCTGGCGCTGATCGAGGACTACGCGATCATCGCGGCCTGCATCGCGCTGTGCCTGCGCGTGTCGTGGTGGTTGTATCCAATCGCGGTGCTGGTTATCGGCGCGCGCCAGCGCGGCATGTCGACCGTGCTGCACGACGCGGCGCACGGCGTGTGCGCGCGCAACCGCTACGTGAACGCGCTGCTCGGCACGGTGCTCACCGCCTACCCGATCTTCCAGCGCCACTTTCCGTACAAGGAGTCGCACGTCCAGACGCACCACCCGCTGCTGGGCGACCCGCACCGCGACCCGGACTTGAATTTCTTCATCAAGCAAGGCGCCTACGACCGGCGCCCCGAGCACCAAGGACGCAAGGCGATCGTCTGGTGGCCGATGCTCGGCACGCGCAGCGTGGCCTATCTCGGCTACCTGGTGCGCTACCGCTTCGTGCCGCAGAAGCGCGGGAGCGAGATCCAGCGCGCGCTCTCGCCGCGCGGGCGGCGCCTGCGCGCGCTCGACCGGGCCGGCTTCTACGCCTTCTGGCTGACCGTCGCCGCCGTGTCGGTGTACTTCCACGTCTGGCTGCTGGTGCTGGCGTTCTGGGTGGTCCCGTACATGACGGCCTTCCACACCCTGGGCTGGTTCATCGAGCTCTCGGAGCACTCGCCGCTGGTGGCCCAGCACGACCTGGACCTGTACATGACGCGCAACCGGCGCAGCCGCGGCCTGGAGCTGTTCCTGACCGGCATCCACAACGACCACCACCACCTCGACCACCACCTCGACCCGCGCACCCCGTTCTACCATCTGCCGGCGGCGCGCCGGCTCCGCTTGGGCGATGCCGAGTACGCCGCCATCGACGCCCGGACCGGCGGCCTGTGGACCGCGGGCCCGAGCGGTGCGCCCAGCGCCATCTCGGTCATCGTCGGCCAGCTCGCGGACGGCGCGATGGCGCCGGTCCCGCCAACCATCCGCGACAGGAGCACAGCTTGAGCATTTCAGAGATCCCCTCGCCCAAGCGCGCGATCTCGGTCCATCCCGAGACGCTCGCGCTGCACGGCGGCTGGCGCTCGGACCCCAGCAACGGGGCGGTCTCGGTGCCCATCTTCCAGACTGCGGCCTACGAGTTCGCCTCGGTCGACCAGGCGGCGGACATCTTCGACCTGCGCGTCGACGGCAACACCTACAGCCGGCTGATGAACCCGACCTGCGACGTGTTCGAGCAGCGCCTGAGCGCGATCGAAGGCGGCGTCGCGGCGCTCTCGCTCTCGTCGGGACAGTCGGCGGTCGCGCTGGCGGTGCTCAACCTGGCCCAGGCGGGCGACAACATCATCGCCTCGACCGACATCTACGGCGGCACCTGGAACCTGCTCAAGAACACCTTCGGGCGGATGGGAATCGAGACGCGCTTCGTCGACCCGCTCGAGCCGGCCGGCTTCGCGCGCGCGACCGACGAGCGCACCCGCTGCTACTTCGGCGAGACGCTCCCCAACCCCAAGCTGCAGACCTTCCCGATCGGCGAGATCGCGGCGATCGGGCGCGAGCACGGCATCCCGCTGATCGTGGACAACACGGTCGCGCCGCTGATCTGCCGCCCGATCGACCACGGCGCGGCGCTGGTGGTGTACTCGACCACCAAGTACATCTGCGGCCACGGCACGACCATCGCGGGCGCGATCGTCGACGCCGGCACGTTCGACTGGACCGCCGATCCCAAGCGCCTGCCGCTGATGGCCGAGCCCGACGTCGCCCACGGCAACGTGCTCTGGAAAGAGGCGATCGTGCCGCTCAAGACGGCGCTGGGCGCGAGCTCGTTCATCCTCAAGGCGCGCATGACGCTGCTGCGCGACCTCGGCGCCTGCCTGAGCCCGTTCAACGCGTTCCTGCTCATCCAGGGGCTCGAGACGCTCGCGCTGCGCATGAAGCAGCACTGCGAGAACGCCTCGCTGGTGGCGAAGTACCTCCAGGGCCACCCCGCCGTCGCGCGGGTCGCCTATCCCGAGCTGTTCGACGGCGTGGCCGGCGCGCGCGCCAAGCAGTACCTGCGCGACGGGCGCAGCCCGATGGTGCAGTGCGAGCTGGCCGGCGGCTACGACGCGGGCCGGCGTTTCATCGGCGCGCTCGAGATGTTCTACCACGTCGCCAACGTCGGCGACGCGCGCAGCCTGGCGCTCCACCCGGCCTCGACCACCCACGCCCAGCTCGACCGGGCCAGCCGCGAGGCCGCCGGCGTCTACGACGGCACGATCCGGCTGTGCATCGGGATCGAGCACATCGACGACATCATCGCCGACCTCGAGCGGGCCCTGCGCGCCGCGGTATGAGCGAGCGCTGCGCCGTCATCGTCGACGGCTACTCCACCGGCAGCCAGCTCGCCGCCGCGTTCGCCGCGCACGGCGTGCGCTGCGTGCACGTGCAGTCGGGGCCGGCGGTGCCCGAGGTGTACGTGCCGTCGTTCCGGCCCGGCGACTTCGTGGAGAACGTCGTGCACGCGGGCGATCCGGCGGCGACCGCGGCGCGCCTGGCGGCATACCGCCCGCTCGGCGTGATCCCCGGCACGGAGTGCGGCGTGATGCTGGCCGACCGGCTGGGCGAATTGCTCGGCCTGCCGCACAACGACCCCGCGCTGTCCGAGGCGCGGCGCGACAAGTCGCTCATGGCGCAGGCGGTGCAGCGGGCCGGGCTGCGGGTGCCGGCCTCGATCACCGCGCGGCGGGTCGAGGACATCGTCGGCTGGGCGCGCGCCAACGCGGACTGGCCGGTGGTCGTCAAGCCGCTCGCCAGCGGCGGCACCGACGGCGTCGCGTTCTGCCACGACGAAGCGGAAGTGGCGGCCGCGTTCACCAGCCTCTACGGGCACGTCAACCGGCTGGGCCTGCGCAACGAGGACGTGCTCGCGCAGTCGTTCCTGCGCGGCACGCAGTACTTCGTCAACACGGTCAGCTACGACGGCGTGCACGTCGCGGTCGAGATCTGGCGCGAGCACAAGAAGCGCATCAACGAGCTGATCGACGTCTGCGACCTCGAGGTGCTGCTGCCGCCCGAGGGCGAGGCGCAGCAGGCGATCCTGGCCTACACCGGCGCCATGCTCGACGCGCTGGGCATCCGCTACGGCGCCGCGCACACCGAGCTGATGCTGACCCGCGACGGGGTCGCGCTGATCGAGGTCGGGGCCCGGCTGCAGGGCAGCATGGCGGTCGACGCGGTGCGGCACGCGCTGGGCGAGACGCAAGTCTCGCTCACGGCGCTGGCGTACGCCGATCCCGCGCGCTTCCGCGAGCGCGCCCAGCGCGTCTACGAGGTGCGCAACCCGTCGTGGTGCGTGATCTTCATCTCCGGCCAGCGCGGCACGGTGCGCGCCACGCCGGGCCTGGACGCGATCCGCGCGCTGCGCTCGTACTACTGCATGATCAAGGTGCCCAAACCCGGCGAGTGGCTCGAGCCCACCGTCGACCTGTGGTCGAGCCCGGGTATCGTGTACCTCTCGCACGAGCGCGAAGACGTCATGCGCGCGGACTACGAGACGATTCGCGCGCTGGAACGCAGCGGCGCGCTGTTCGAGGTCGCGGCGCCGGGCGAGCCGGATCGCCTGAAAGAAGGAGCGCGTGCTTCGTACCGCTGAGGACGCCCTCTCGCTGGCCGACTTCACCGCGAAGCTGCGCGCGCGCACCGCTACGCACGCCGGCTACCCGTACAACCTCGCGTTCTCGTACCCGCAGATCGCCGCGCTGCTCGAGTTCCACCTCAACAACCTGGGCGACCCGTACCGCAGCAGCAACTACGGTATCCACTCGCGCGAGTACGAGCAGCGCTGCATCGGCTGGCTGGCCGACCTCTACGGCTTGGGCCGCGAGCACTGGGGCTACGTCACCTCGTGCGGTACCGAGGGCAACCTGTACGGCATCCTGCTCGGGCGCGAGCTCCTGCCCGACGCCGTGCTCTACTTCAGCGCCGACACGCACTACTCGGTGGCCAAGGCGGCGCGGATGTTCCGCCTCCCCTACGAGGTGGTCGGCTCGCACCCCGACGGCAGCCTCGACGTGGCAGACTTTGCCCGCCGGCTGGCCGCCCACGGCGCGCGCCCGGCCATCGTGGTGTGCAACTTGGGCACGACGCTCAAGGGCGCGCTCGACGACCTGGGCGCGGTCGGCGCGGCGCTGGAGCGGAGCGGGGTGGAAAGCTTCGTGCACTGCGACGGCGCGCTGGCCGGGCTGATGCTGCCGTACATGGAGGGCGCGCCGCAGGCGTCGTTCGCGGCCGACCGGATCGACAGCCTCGCGGTCAGCGGCCACAAGTTCCTGGGCGCGCCCTTTCCCTGCGGCATGGTGCTGACCAAGAAGCGCTACGTCGACGTGCTCGAGCGGGTGGTCGAGTACATCGGCCACGACTCGACCATCATGGGCAGCCGCAACGGGCTGGCCCCGATCTTCCTCTGGCACGCGATCGCCGAGAGCGGGCGCGACTTCGCCGCCGAGGTCGCGGCCTGCCGGCGCAACGCGGAGTACCTGCTCGAGCGCGTGCGGCGAATCGACGAGACGGCGTTCCTCAACCCGTTCTCGACCACGGTGGTGCTGCGCGCGGCGGTGCCGGACGATTTCATCCAGCGCTGGCAGACTGCCGGTCGACGGCGGCTTGACGCACTGCGTGGTGATGCAGAACCTGACCCCGCCGGTGCTCGACACCTTCGCCGCCGAGCTGGCGCGCGCGTGGCAGGGATGAGCGCGCGCCCGGTCGTCGCGATCACCGCCTGCCGGCGCGAGCGCGACGGCGTCGGCTACGACGAGGTGCGCCGCCGCTACGTCGACATCGCGCTGGGGCTCGATCTGATTCCGCTGATCGTGCCGGCCACGGGCCGGGCCGAGGACTTCGCCGCGCTCGCCGAGCGCGTCGACGGCGTGATCCTGACCGGCAGCGAGAGCAACGTCGAGCCCGCGCGCTACGGCGAGCCCGCGCTGCCGGCCGAGGTCTTGCGCGATCGCGCGCGCGACGCGACGGTGCTGCCCGCCCTCGCGCGCCTGATCGAGCTCGAGGTGCCGCTGCTGGGCATCTGCCGCGGCCTGCAAGAACTCAACGTCGCCTACGGCGGCACGCTGCACCAGCAATTGAGCGCGGTGGCCGGCCTGGGCCGGCACGACGAGGATCTGAGCCTGCCGCGCGACGAGCAGTACCTGCCCGCGCACCCGCTCCGGCTGGCACCCGGCGGCGTGCTGGCGCGGCTGTACGGCGGCGACGCGATCGCGGTGAACACGCTGCACCGGCAAGGCATCGCTCGGCTCGGGCGCGGGCTCGCGGTCGAAGCGACTGCGCCCGACGGGTTGGTCGAAGCGGTGCGGGTCGAGAACGCCGCGAGCTTCGCGCTGGCGGTGCAGTGGCATCCCGAGTGGCGCGCCGACGACGCCAGCGGCGCGCCGCTGTTCGCCGAGTTCGGGCGCTTCTGCGCGGCGCGCGCGGCGCGCCGGGAGACGCACCTTGCTCGCGTCTGACCCGCGCCGCGAGCCCGCCCGGCGCGCCGCGGCCGAGGCGATGCTGCGCGCGCACCCCTACCCGTACGTCAAGGTCGGGGTGACGGACATCGACGGGATCGTGCGCGGCAAGTACCTGGCCCGGGACAAGGCGCTCGCGGCGCTCGGCGCGACGCTGAGTTTCTGCGACGTGATCGTCGGCTGGGACAGCAACGACAAGCTCTACGACAACGTGAGCTACACCGGCTGGCACACCGGTTACCCCGACCTCCAGGTGCGGCTGCTGCCCGCGACGGCGCGCGCGCTGCCGTGGGAAGACGACCTGCCGTTCGTGCTGGGCGAGTTCGCCGGTCCGGCCGAAGCCGTCTGCTCGCGCGCGGTGCTGCGGCGGGTGATCGAGCGCGCGGCGGAGCTGGGCTATCGCGCGCGGGCCGGCTTCGAGTACGAGTTCTCGCTGTTCGAGGAGACGCCGCACTCGCTGCGCGAGAAGCGCTTCCACGCGCTGCGGCCGATCACGCCGGGCAACTTCGGCTACTCGGTGCTGCGCAACTCGGTCTGGTCGGACTTCCACCGCGAGCTGCTCGACGCGTGCGTGCGGATGGATCTCCAGATCGAAGGCTTGCACAGCGAGACCGGCCCGGGCGTGATCGAAGCGGCGCTCAAAGCCGACGACGCGCTCGAGGCGGCCGACAAGGCGGTGCTGTTCAAGACCGTCGTCAAGATCCTCGCCCAGCGGCGCGGCTTGCTGGCGACCTTCATGGCCAAGTGGTCCGAGGAACTGCCCGGCCACGGCGGCCACCTCCACCTGTCGCTGCGCGACGCGGACGACCGGCCGGTGTTCCACGACCCCGCCGCCGAGCACACCATCAGCGCGACGATGGCGGCGGCGCTGGCCGGCCAGCAGGCGCTGCTGCCCGAGGTGCTGGCCCTGGTCGCGCCGACGATCAACAGCTACAAGCGGCTCGTCCCCGGCTACTGGGCGCCGACGACCGCGACCTGGGGGCTGGAGAACCGCACCGCCGCGCTGCGCGCGATCACCGGTTCGCCCGGCGCGCAGCGGATCGAGTACCGCATCGCCGGCGCCGACGCCAACCCGTACCTGGTCATGGCGGCGGCGCTGGGCACGGCGCTGCACGGCGTCGAGCACGAGTTGCGCCCGCCCCCACCCGTGCGCGGCGATGCGTACGCGGCGCCGAGCGGAACGCCGCTCGCGCGCACGCTGTGGGACGCGGCGCAGGCCCTGCGCGGCTCGCAGCGCGCGCGCGAGCTGCTCGGGAGCGATTTCGTCGAGCACTTCTGCGCCACGCGCGAGTGGGAAGAGCGCGAGTACCGCCGCCAGGTGACCGACTGGGAACTCGCGCGCTACTTCGAGATCGTATGAGAACGCGCGGGCGCGGCATCGGCCTGCTGGGCTGCGGGACCGTCGGGGGCGGGGTCGCGCGGCGCCTGCTGCGCACCCACCCCGGCTTGATCCGCGCGATCGCCGTGCGCGACCCGGTCAAGCCGCGCGGCATCGCCTGGGAGGGCTACCTGGGCGAT
The DNA here is from genome assembly GCA_963784655.1 of Vulcanimicrobiota bacterium. GTDB lineage: Bacteria > Vulcanimicrobiota > Vulcanimicrobiia > Vulcanimicrobiales > Vulcanimicrobiaceae > Vulcanimicrobium. Next base: position 205,847 of record CAWASO010000005.1, on the reverse strand, counting down.
CCGTTCGCGGTGGTCGAGGATCCCGCGGTCGGGGTGGTGGTCGAGTGCATCGGCGGGCTGCGCCTCGCGCGCGAGCTCGCGGTGCGGGCGATCTCGTGCGGCAAAGACTTCGTCACCGCCAACAAGGAGCTGATCGCGACCGACGGGCCGTGGCTGGCGGCGTTCGCCGCGCGCAACGGGGCCTCGCTGCGCTACGAGGCGGCGGTGGGCGGCGCGATCCCGATCGTGCGCGCGCTGGCCGGCGCGCTGGCGGACGAGGAGCTGCTCGAGATCGGCGGCGTGCTCAACGGCACGACCAACTTCATCCTCGACGCGATGGCCGAGGGCGCGGAGTACGGCGACGCGCTGGCCGAGGCACAGCGGCTGGGCTACGCCGAGGCGCAGCCGCGCAATGACGTCGAGGGTCACGACGCGGCCCACAAGCTGGCGATCCTGGCCGGGCTGGCCTTCCGCCGGCCGGCCACCTCAACCGAACTCGCGCGGCGCGGGATCGGCACGCTCTCGGCCGCCGACGTGCGGGCCGGCGCCGAGCGCGGCTACCGGCTCAAGCTGCTGGCGCTGGCGCGCCGGAGCGGCGCGGGAATCGAAGCCGGCGTCACGCCCGCCTACGTGCCCCACGAGCACCCTTTCGCGCGCGTGCGCGGGGTCGAGAACGTGGTGCGGGTGGTGGGCCGCGGCTGCGGCGCGCTGACCTTCAGCGGGCCGGGCGCGGGCCGCGACGCCACCGCATCGGCCGTGATCGCCGACATCCTGGCCGCGCTCGAGCGCCGGCCGCGCCCCGGGCCGGCCGACGAGGCCGAGCCGCTGCCGTGCCGGCCGCTGCGCGCGCTCGCCGCCGGCCCGGCCGCGATCCCGGTCTGGAACGCGGCGAGCGAGACGCTGGAGAGCGAGGACTTCGTCGCGGCCGGGGTGGGCGCGTCGGCGGGCGCGCGGTGAGCACGCTCAGCCCCGAGGCGCTCGAGACCGATGTCGCGATCGGCGACCTCGAGCTGGCCTGCGGCGCGACGCTGCCCGGCGTCGTCCAGCGGGTGACGCTGTACGGGGCCGCCCCGGCGCGCGACGGCTCCAACGTGGTGCTGCTGCCGCACGCCCTGACCGGTTCGTCGCGGGTGGCGGAGTGGTGGCCGGCGCTGGTCGGCCCGGGCGGCTTGTTCGATATGGCGCGCTGGTGCGTGGCCGGCGTCAACGCGCTGGGCGGCTGCTACGGCTCGACCGGCCCGCCCACGCCCGCGCCCGACGGCCGGCCCTGGGGGCCGCGCTTCCCGGTCGTCACCGTGGGCGACATCGTGAACGCGCAGCGGCGCGCACTGCGCGAGCTCGGCATCACCCGGCTGGCCTTCGTGGTCGGCGCGTCGCTGGGCGGCTTCCAAGTGCTGGAGTGGGCGCACGCGCACGGCGACGCGGTCGCCGGCGCGATCGCGATCGGCGCGTACGACCACCTGCGCGCGCAGGGGATCGCCCAGAACGGCGCCGCGCGCGACGCGATCCGGCTCGACCCGCGCTTCCGCGACGGCTGGTACGACGAGCCGCCCGCCGACGGGTTGCGCCTGGCCCGCGCGATCGCGACCTTGACCTACAAGAGCGAGGCACTGTTCGAGGAGCGCTTCGCCAACCGGCCCGACCGGCGCGGCGGCGACCCGGCCCGGGCGCTCGCCGACCGCTTCGACGTCGAGGGGTACCTGGCGTACCAGGGCGACCGCTTCGCGGCGCGCATCGACGCAAACGCTTACCGCACCCTGACCCGCGCGATGGACCTGTTCGACCTGCGCGGGCGCGAGCGCCCGGCGCGCGGGACGCGGGTGGTGCTCGTCGGGCTGGAGGGCGATCAGCTCTTCCCGCCCGCGTTCGTGCACGCGTGCGCCGAGCGCTGGGCCGCGGCGGGCTGGGCGGCGGTCTATCGCGAGCTGGCCGGCCGGCACGGCCACGATGGGTTCCTGGCCGAGGCGGACGCGCTGGCCGCGCTGTTGCAGCCCGAGATCGGCGCGCCGGCCGGCCGCTGAACCGGCGGCCTCGCCGTTCGGGCCTTTCGACCTACAACTTCCTGCCCTTGGCCCGGATGAGACCGAAGTCGCGCTGCCAACAGATCGGACAGATATAGGGGGAGCGCTCATGCGTGTCCGGTCGTCCGTTTGGCGTTTCTGCGTCGCCGTTTTCGGCGCGGCGCTCGTTTCGTGTGGTGGCGGAGGGGGCGGCTCGACATCGGCCGTGCCGCAGCCCGAGCCGCAAGGCAACGTGCAGATCCCGCAGGGCGGCGGCAGCGTCCGGCTGCCCGATACCGCGGGCATCGCGTCGACGCTGATCGTCGACGCGAACACCGACGACGCCGCCGGTCGGAGTCGACGCGACGACCTCGACGACGATTCCGTCCCAGTACGGGATCAGCGGCGACGCGTCGGGCCGCGTGCCCGAGACCACCCCGGCTCCGGTCCGCACGCCGGTCTGGTACCTGTTCTTCGTTCCGCTCAAGACGGTGACGCTGCCCGGGCTGCCCGCACTCGAGGTCGACCTGCCGCGCGGCCTGACCGGGGCGGGCAAGGCGTTCTACCTGGCCTACTACGACGGCACCAAGTGGAACTACGAATACGAGGGCCCGGCGACCGTGCGCGGCGACGACCTGTTCTTCCCCGCCACGCACACCCCGGTGACGTGGCTGAGGGGCGTGCTCTACGGCTACGAGGTCTACTGGATTCCGGCGCACCCTCCGCTCGTGGTCGCGCCGCCGTCGCTCTCGCTCGCGCCCGGCCAGTCCAAGACCTTCCAGATCACCGAGGGCGGGTACACCGGGACGTTCACCGTCGGAACCTGCAAGTCGGGCGCGACGACGATCGCCAACGTGACGGGGAGCAGCGCGCACGGGCCGACGGTGACCATCACCGTGACCGGCGTCGCGAGCGGCAGCTGCACGATCGCGATCTCCGACAGCTACGGCCAGACCGCGAGCGAAAGCGTCACCGTCACGGGGACGACCTTCTCTCCGATCGTGCTGACACCGCCGTCGCTGACCCTCAACGGCAGCGCGGCGGGGCACTTCACCGCCAGCGAGACCGGCTACACCGGCTCGTTCACGATCGGCACCTGCACCCAGAGCAGCCAGACCATCGCGACCGTCTCGCCCACGACGGCCAGCGGACCCTCGGCGAGCATCACCGTCACGCCGGTGAAGGCGGGCACCTGCACCATCGCGGTCTCCGACAGCCACGGGCAGACGACCAGCGAGTCGGTCACGGTCACCACATCGACGCTCACCATCAGCCCCACCGCGCTGCAGTTCGCGACCGCGCCGAGCGCGCAGACGCAATCCGTCACGATCAGCGAGACCGGCTACGCCGGCGCGTTCACCTATACGCCGTGCAAGCAGGGCAGCACGACGGTCGCGACGCTGAGCCCGGCCTCGATCTCCGGCCCGAGCGCGACGCTCACCGTTACCGCGCAGGCGGTCGGCAACTGCACCGTGATGGTGAGCGACAGCTTCGGCCAGAGCGGCACGTTCACCGTCGGCGCGACGTCCGCGAACATCACCATCAACGCGGTGAGGCGGCGCTGACCGCCAGGCGCGGCGCCGTTAGCCGTTTAGGCTGACGGCCCGCGCTCAGCGCGCGTCGATCGCGAGCGCGGCGATCCGCGCCGTGAGCGGGTCGGCGGGGTCGTACAGGCGCGACAGGATCGTGAAGTGGTCGTCGCCCGGCGTGTCCTCGTACGTCGCGGCGCAGCCGCGCGCGCCCCACGCGGCCGCGAAATCGCGCCCTTGCGCGCGGAAGGCCGCGCTCTCGAGCGCGCCGGTGGCGGCGATCACCGCGGTCGGCGCGGCCGGCGCGAGCAGCAGCGGGCTCAGCGCCGCGGCGCGCGCTTCGTCCAGCCCGAGCCACGCGTCGGTCCACGCGCGCACCTCGCGCAGGTCGTGCAGCCCGCTGAGCGTCGCGACGCCCGCGACCGGCGCGTCGACCGCGCACATGGCGGCCATCTGCCCTCCCGCGGAGTGCCCGGCGACCACGATCCGTTCGGGATCGGCGCCGTGCTCGGCGGCGTTCGCGCGCAGCCAGGCCACCGAGCGCCGCCCCTGCGCGACGATCTCCTCGAGCCGCAGCGCGGGCGCCAGGCCGTAGTTCACGATCGCGGTCGCCACGCCGTGCGGCGCGAAGCCGTGCGCGACGAAGGTCGCGTCGTCCTTGTGCAGCCGGCGCCAATAGCCGCCGTGGAAGAAGACCAGCAGCGGCGCGCCGGTGTGCGGCACGACCAGATCGAGCGTCTCGTCGGCCGTCGGCCCGTAGCGCAGGTCGCGCGCCTGCAGCATGGTGCTGCGCACCTCGTCGCTCCACGCGCGCCACCGCGCGAAGTACGCGTCGACGCCGGTCAGCGCGGTGAGCGAGGTGTCGTACGGATCGCCCACCTTCAGCGGCTCGCTCACGCTAGATCGGGGACTTGCGGAAGAAGATGAGCTGGATCTTGCCGGCGTCGTCCCACGAGATCAGTTCGTCCATCGAGCCGTTGGCGCAGGTCACGACGAACTGGTAGACCGTCATCCCCTGGTTCGAGACGGTGGGCAGCGCCACGAACGACTTCACCGCGCCCAGCGACTTGAGCGCGGCGCCCAGGTCGGCGACGGTCTTGTCCGTGATCTGGGTGTTCGCGTAGCCCGAGTAGTGGGTGCGGTCGATCCGCCCGGCCGCGAAGTCGGTGAACTCCGCTTGCGCTCGAGCCATCTGGTCGGCGGTCGGCCGGGGCGTCGGCGCCTCGGCCGGCGCGGAAGGCGCCGGTTTGGCCTTGCCGGGAGCCGGCTTGCGCGAGGCGGCCGCGGCCGGGCTGGCGGCGGGCGCCGCCCCGACCCCGTCGGCCCGGGCGAACACCCGCGCGCCGTTGTCGGCGGGCAGCTGGGCCGGGCTCGTTTCGGTCGAGCGCGAGGGCGGGATGTGCGGCGCTGTGGCGAGCGCGGCGGCGGGTGCGATGAGCCCGGCCAAGGCCGCGCCGGCGAGAAGACGTCGGACGATCATGTCCCAGCCCGCTTCCACGGCAGAAGAAGAGAGCCCCCCGACGACCGTGTCGGAAGGCTCAGCGCAAGTGGGCGGCTCGGCCGCAGGCCGAACGCGACGGATTCAGCGGAACGCTGAATCCACTAGGGGTGCGTCATGTTGGCGGGGACGACGTACTTGTCGAAGTCCTCGCTGCTGATGTAGCCCAGGCCGAGCGCGGCGTCCTTGAGCGTGCTGCCGTCGTGGTGTGCCTTCTTGGCGATTTCGGCGGACTTGTCGTAGCCGATCTTGGGGGTCAGCGCGGTGACCGTCATGAGCGACTCGGCCAGGTACTTGGCGATCACCGGCTCGTTGGCTTGCAGTCCCTCGACCGCGTGCTCGCGGAACATCGTGCACGCGTCGCCGATCAGGCGGCACGAGTGCAGGAAGTTGTAGATCATGACCGGGTTGAAGACGTTGAGCTCGAAGTTGCCCTGCGAGCCGCCGAAGCTGATCGCGACATCGTTGCCGAACACCTGCGCGACGACCATCGTCATCGCCTCGGACTGCGTCGGGTTGACCTTGCCGGGCATGATCGAGGAGCCGGGCTCGTTCTCGGGCAGGATCAGCTCGCCGATGCCGGCGCGCGGGCCCGAGGCCAGCCAGCGGACGTCGTTGGCGATCTTCATCAAGCCCGCGGCGAGCGTCTTGAGTGCGCCCGAGGCGTACACGACCTCGTCGTGCGAGGCGAGCGCGGCGAACTTGTTGGGGTGCGAGCGGAAGGGCAGACCGGTCAGCTCGGCGATCTTCGCCGCGGCGCGGTCGGCGAACTCGGGGTGCGCGTTGAGGCCGGTGCCGACGGCGGTCCCGCCGATGGCGAGATCGTACAGCCCGTCGAGCGCCTCGCGGCAGCGCTTGATGCTCGCGTCGAGCTGGTAGACGTAGCCCGAGAACTCCTGGCCCAGCGTCAGCGGCGTCGCGTCTTGCAAGTGCGTGCGGCCGACCTTGACGATGTTGGCCCACTGCTTCGCTTTAGCGGCGAGCGCGTCGCGCAGCGCCTCGACGGCGGGCAGCATCGCGACCATCGCTTCGGCGGCGGCCATGTGCATCGCGGTCGGGAACGTGTCGTTCGAGGACTGCGACATGTTGACGTGGTCGTTGGGGTGGATCGGTTTCTTGGAGCCCATCTCACCGCCGGCGATCTCGATCGCGCGGTTCGAGATGACCTCGTTGACGTTCATGTTGGTCTGGGTGCCCGAACCGGTCTGCCAGACGCGCAGGGGGAAGTGCTCGTACAGCTTGCCGGCGATCACTTCGTCGGCGGCCTGCGTGATGAGGCGCGTCTTCTCGTCGTCGAGCTTGCCGAGGTCGCGGTTGACCAGCGCGGCGGCCTTCTTGAGGACCGCCATCGCGCGGATGATCTCGCGCGGCATCACGTCGCGCGGTGCGAGGTCGTCGCCGATGTCGAAGTGGATCAGCGAGCGGGCGGATTGCGCGCCGTAGTATTTGTCGGCGGGGACGTCGATCTTCCCCATCGAGTCGCTCTCGACGCGTTTCGCGCCGGCCGAGCCGTTCGTCGTGGTGGTAGCCATAGCAGAGGAAGCATTCGGCGCGGCAGGGCGCGGGCACTCCGCGAGAAAGGTCGCAGCCCGGCTAGGCCAGACTCCCGCTCGGGGCGTATACTGAGCACAACGCCATCCGCCAGGGAGGAGCGTCAACCATGCGTCTGGTCCCCATCCTCGTCGCCGCCGCCGCGTTCGTTTTGAGCGCGGCCGGGCCCGCGTTCGCGGAGACCACCGTCCTCGTTCCGGCCAACTCGCCCATGGCGATCGACTCCAGCATGCTCGACGCCGCCCGGGCCAAGGTCGCCGCGGGCGACACCCGGGGCGCGATCGCCGGCTTGGCGCCGTACGTGGCCGACCACCCGGCCGACATTCCCGCCGCGCGCCTGCTGGGCGATCTCTACTTCCGCGTCCCCGATTACGCGAAAGCCGAGCGGGTCTGGAAGATCATTCTCAGCGCTCAGCCGGGCGACAAGGAGACCCACAACCGGCTTGGCTCGCTCTACGCGGTCCAGGACCGGATCGACGAGGCGGTCGCCGAGTTCCAGAAGAGCCTGCCCAGCCGGGCCGGCTACGAAGGCCTGATCCTGGCCCACAAGAAGGCCGGCGACCTGCCGCAGTTCGTGGCCAAGGCGCAGTACGCGGCCGACGAGCACCCCTTCGACCCCCTGCCGTGGTCGGATCTGGGCCGCTTCCGGCGCGCCATGCACCAGTATGACCGCGCGCTCGACGCGTTCAACCACGTCATCGGGCTGCAGCCCAAGTCGTGCCTAGCCCGGGTCGACGTGGCCAACGTGCTGGTCGACCTGGCGCAGATCGATCCGGCGATCGGACACCTGCAGAAGTGCCTGGCGATCGAGCCGAACTACTACCCGGCGGTGGTGAACCTAGGCGAGGCGTACCTCGAGAAGAACGCCGTCGCGACCGCGCGCCCGTACTTCGACCACGCGCTGGCGATCCGCCCGGAGGGCAACGAGGCGCTGGTCGACATCGGCTACATCCTCGACCTGCAGGGCGACTGGAAGGGCGCCGTCGCCTACTACAACCGCGCGATCGTAGCCGACCCGCTCCGCCCCGAGGCCTACATCGACCTCGGTTACGACTACAACGAGCACCGTCTCTTCGCGCTGGCCGAAGCGGCGTTCCTCAAGGGCCTGAGCGTGTCGTCCGAGGACGGCCGCCTGCACTACATGCTGGCGGTGACCTACAACCTGCAGGGCAAGATCCCGCTGGCCCGCGCCCAGTACCGCCGTGCGATCGACTCCGAGGAGATCGACGTCGTGCGCGCCGCGCGCAGCGAGCTGGCGCTGCTGCCGCCGGGCTGAGGTAGCCCTACACCCGGGAAGCGGGCGCGGCGGACACCGAGTTATTCGTACTCGCCGCGCAGCTTCGCTAACGTGACCTTGTCGCTGGCGATGCGGCCGTCGGCGCGCAGCACGTCCACGTCGCAATCCGGATAGTGCTTTTCGAACCGGGCGCGTTTCCAGTCGGCGACCGAGAATGCGTTGCGCGCAGAGCGCGCGTAGATCGGTGCGTAGCTGGGCAGGGTCGCTCGGTCGCCGTGGATGACGACATCGAAGCCTTCGACTGTTTTGATGTCGCGCTCGACGCGCTTGATGTTAGGCACGATGCCGCTATTCGCTATTTCCGGGCGAACGGCCTCGGTTCGCCCCAAATAGCGAACCCGTGCCGCGATTAATTGCCGATAAGATAAAAATAGCGTGCCCTGGGAGTGCGACAAAAATCGCAATCGGCCCGGCTCCAAGCCGAGCATCCCCACGATGCGCCTCCGCGCAAACCCGCACCCTCCGTAATTCCGGAGCCGGCAAGGTGGCCGCTGGGGCGAATGTATGCAAGGCGTCAAGCTGCGGTTTTTGTTTTGCTCGGACGGCCGTTATCGGGCTCGTGGACCGCCCCGGGCATGGTACAAAGGTCCCGAGCTGCTCACCCTCTTAATTGAGGGGGCCGAAAGGTCCATAGAGCATTCCCGCGCCGGTGGATCGGCGGGACTTCGCCCGACCTCACCTTTTCAACTATGGGAGCACCTGCCATGCGCCGTTTGTTCGCGCTGGGTTTTCTATTGCTCGGGCTCGCGCCCGCGGTCGCATCGGCCAAACCCGTCGTCTCCCTCAAGCTCTCGGGCGCCTTCGTGCAGAAGGGCGCCGACGGGAGCACCAAGCTCGTGCCGGTGGCCCAGGAGCAGGGTCACCCCGGCGACCGGATTCGCTGGGACCTGGCCGCGGCCAACGGCGGCGACTCGCCGGCCCTGGGCCTCACCCCGGTCGACAAGATCCCGTCGGGCTTCCTCTACGTGCCCGGCTCGGCCACGGCGCCCGGGGCGCGCGCCGAGTACTCGCTCGACAACGGCAGAACGTGGTCGGCCAATCCGACCTACGTGCTCCAGACCCCGACCGGGCCGCAGGTTCGCAAGGCCGAGCCGGCTCGCTACACCGCCATCCGCTGGGTCAGCGCGGCGGCGCTCAAGCCGGGCGCGACGGCCCACTATACGTACGAGGTCACCGTTCGGTGAGCTCGTTTTCCACGGAAGGACGTACGTTGAAGCTGCTCGCGAGAGCGCTCGCGCTGACCATCATCGCGGGCTCGGTCGCATTCGCCGCGCCGCCCGCTGACGCCGCCACGCCGGCCGGCACCAACATCTCCAACGCCGCGACGGCCACCTACCAGGACGGCTCGGGCACGAACTTCACCACCAACTCCAACACGGTCACCGTGGTGGTGCAGAACGTGGCCGCCGAGACGGTCACCAACCTCACCAGCGGGCAGAACGTCGCGCCGTACCAGACGGTCACCGACAAGTGGACCCTGACCAACGCCGGCAACAGCAGCGGTAAGTTCCAGCTCACCGCGCTGCCGGCGACGACGACCAGCGGTTCGATCGCGCCGGCCGACACGACCGTCGTGCTCACCCCGCAGGGCGGCGGGTCGTTCAGCTACACCCTGACCGGCAACGCGGCGACCGATCTGGCCGCGCTCAACACGCAGCTCAACACCTACAACATCCCGGCCGGCAACACGGTCGAGGTCGACGAGAAGTACACCACCGGCAACGCGGTCGCGACGGCCAACCAGACCGACACGACGACGCTCTCGGCGACGCTGACCTACGCCGGCGGCTCGGGCTACGCCGCCCAGACCACTCCCGCCTCGACCGCGACGCAGAACGACACCCTGCAGCCCGACGCGGTCCTCGACGTGCTCAAGGCGGACACGCCGCCGACCACCGCCGCGGCCAACATCAAGTACGACATCGGCGTGGCCAACCACGGCGCGTACGCGACCCAGCCGGTCGCGCTGACCTCCATCGGCACCGGCCTCCCGGCCAGCGGCGTGATCGCCGCGATCGACGCGATCCCCGCTCCGGCGGGCGTGCCGCTGGCGCTCAAGACCGTTCCGACCGTCGCCACCAACGCCGCCAACGGCTACGCGGGCACGGGCGCGAACCTCTACTTCACGACCGCGACCCCGTCGTTCTCGGGCTCCACGACCTGGACCCAGATCACCGGCGCGACCACCGTCGCCTCGCTGGCGGGCGCGACCTACCTCGCGCTGGTCGTCACCGGGCCCAGCTCGATCGCGGGCAAAGGCACGGGCTTCTCGTCCACCCCGACCGGGACCGGCACGACGCCCAGCGTCCCCAACCCGGCCGTGACGATGCACTTCGAGACGGCGCAGCCGGCCAAGGGCACCTCGGTCACCAACATGGCCAACGCCATCGCCGGCAGCAACGCCACCGACACCAGCGGCAACCCCGTCCCGCTGCTGATCGGCCCCAACTCGACCGGCAGCTACGACAACACCGCGGTCAGCGCGGCCGACCTCAACGGCATGCTGCAGAACACGCGGGCCAGCAGCGACGCGACCCCGGGCTCGGGCTCGGGCTTCTCGAACCGCGTCACCGACGCCGCGGTCAGCGCGGCGCTCAACCTGGGCCCGCTCAACCTGCCGGCGGCGACCGGCGCGTTCAGCCTCGCGGCGGGCGCGGCGGCCTACTACGACAGCGGCACGGCCGACATCAACCACGACTACACGGCGCTGGCGCTGTTCGGCGGCCAGACGTCGGGCGGCACCTACACCACCGCCGCCGCGCCGGGCGTGATCTCCGTGCCCAACACGCTGATCAACAACGGCAACACCAGCGACACCTTCGCGATCACCGCGAGCGCGCTGACCAACACCACCGGCTGGACCGTGCAGTACGCGACGAGCGCCAACTGCGCCGGTGCGACCGGAGCCTACACCACCGCGAGCGTCGCGGTCGGCGCGAGCCTGACGTTCTACGCCTGCTACACGCCCCCGGCGAGCACCGCGCTGAGCGTCTACACGCCCTACGGCTACCAGGTCACCGCGACCTCGGTCAGCGACAACACGGTGGCGAACAGCAGCTACAACCTGCTCTACGCGGGCGGCTTCGTCGCGCTGAGCAAGACCGCCGCGACCAGCGGCACGCCGCTGCAGGGCGCGCAGCCCTGCGCCAGCGCGCCGACCGCGGGCTGCACGGTGACCTACACGATCACCTACCAGAACCTGCTGCCCAAGACCGGCAGCAACGACCTCTTCGGCGGCGCCACCCTGGCCTCGTCGGGAACGGGCACGCTGACCAGCGCCGGCATCAGCGGCTTCCAAGTGCTCGAGGACGGCGTGAACGGGGCCAACGCCAACGCGGCGTCGGGCAACAAGAACAACTGGGGCTGCTTCGGCACCTCGGCGGCCTGCGCCGCGGCGCTGAGCGCCGGGCTCACCGCGGCACCGACCGATCCGTCGGCGAAGTGCTCGTTCTTCTACCTGTCGGACAACGGCGTCACCACGCTGACGACCGGCAACGGTTCGGCGACCGCGCCGAGCGCCGGCAGCCCGGCCAGCGCGTGGCGCTGCAGCTACGGCGGCAACCCGCTCACCGCGGGCACCACCCAGACCCTGACCTTCGCGACCACCATCAAGTAAGGTCCGGAATTCCCACGCGATGATCGTCCGCCGGCTGATCGGTGCGCTCGTCCTCGCCGCCGCTCTCGTCATCGAGAGCGGCGCGGGGACGAACGCGTCCTCGGGCGGCACGCTCATCGCCAACGCCGCCAGCGCGTCCTACGAGGACGCGCCGGGGCACAGCGTCACGATCACCTCGAACACGGTGCAGACGACGGTCGCGTCGGTCGGCGCGCTCGCCGTCTCGCCCAAAGAAGATGCCGCCAATCTGGCGAGCGAGTCGTACGCGGCCGGGTCGCCGATCGCGCGGACGTTCACCATCACCAACGCCAGCAACATCCCCGACGCCTACACGATCACCGGCATCACCACCGGCGGCGGGAACGTCACCGCGGTGGCGTTTCTCGACGCGAGCGGAACCGCGCTGCCGGCGACGGTCGGCTCGACGGTCTCGCCGACGGTGCCGCCGGGCGGCTCGATCCGCGTCGTGGTGAGCCTCGCCACCACCGGCGTCGCGGTCGGCACGAAGTTCTCGATCGTGCTGAGCGCGCGCACCACCGCCGCCACGACGGTCAACGGGCTGCAGTCCGACAGCGGCAAAGTTTGGGCGGTCAGCGCCACGCCGCCCGCGCTGGGCGGGCCGGGCGGCGCCAACGTGCCGATCTCCAAGACGGTCGACGAGATGCACAGCGAGCAGTCGCAGCCGGGCGCCGCGATCACCTACCAGATCCGCTTTCAGAACTACGGCGCCGCGCCGGCGGTCAACGCCGTGCTGAGCGACGCCGTGCCGGCCGGCATCCACGCCGACCCGGCCTCGGTGCGGCTCAACGGCGCGCCGGCCGCCGCGACGCTGAGCGGGCAGACGCTGCGCGTGCCGGTCGGCACGCTGGCCCCCGGCGTCCCCATGACGGTCACCATCGCGGCGACCGTCGACCCGGCCAACGTGCTCGGCGCGACCTACGTCAACGTCGCCTCGATCAGCGCGGACAACATGCCCGCCCAGAGCACGACGCCCGCCAGCGTGCTGATCGGCAAGAGCGACATCGTCTTCGACGGCTTGTCCAACGGCGGCAAGCCGGTGGGCGGCGCGACCGTCTCGCTGGTCGACCCGGTGACGCTCAAACCGATCCCGCTGCCGGCCGCGGGCGACGGCGCGATCAACCCCAAGAACGCCGACCCGTTCGTCACCGGCACTGACGGCGTGTACGCCTTCACGATCCCCGCGCCCGCAGCCGGCACGACGCTGGCGTTCGACATCCTGATCCACGCGAGCGGGTATCTCGACCGCAAGATCAAGGTCGTCATCACGCCCGACGCGACGGGCGTGCTCTACACCGTGCAGCTGAGCTCGCTCGACGGCCAGCCGCTGGCGCGCGCGGGGAGCTTCACGCTGACCGACCAGAGCGTCAAGCTGACCGACGTGTTCGGCCTGCTCGGCAACCTGCCGCTGTTCTCGAACAAGCCGATCGCGGTGACCAAGACCGCCGACCGCGGCACCGTCACGCCGGGCGACCGCGTGATGTACGCCGTCGGCTTCACCTCGACCGTGCCGACGGCGCTGGGCACCACGACCGTGGCCGACACGCTGCCCGCGGGGCTGGCCTACGCGCGCGGCACCGCGGCGGTCGACGGCAGCCCGGCCGAGCCGGTCAGCGACGGGCGCGTGCTGCGCTGGCAGTTCGACTCGCTCGCGCCGAACACGGCGCACACCATCACCTACGCCTGCGTGGTGCTGCCCGGCGTCGCGGCCGGCACGAACCTGGTCAACGGCGTGACGGTGAGCGGCAGCATCCCCGGCACGCTGGTCGGCTCGAGCGGTGCGGCGACCGCCACGGTGATCGTGCGCAGCGGGTTGTTCAGCGACCGCGCGGTGATCGTCGGGCGCGTCTTCGCCGACGTGATGAACACCGGCCACTTCCGCGAAGGCGACCGCGGCGTCGCCGGCGCGCGGATCTATCTCGAGGACGGCGAGTCGGTCAGCACCGACGCGCAGGGCCGCTTCTCGTTCCCCGGCGTGCGGCCGGGGATGCACGTCCTGCGCCTGGACGAGACGTCGCTGCCGCCCGACGTCCACGTCGCCGCCGACCGCCGCATCGACAGCCCGCGCAGCCCCGTTCGCCTGCTGCACGGCATCCTCGACGAGGGACTCTTGCAAGACGTGCAGTTCGCGCTGGAGCCGTTCCGATGAACGCCGTTCGCCGCCGCCTCAGCGCCGCCGGAACGGTGCTCGTCGTGCTCTCCGGCCTGTTCATGGCGCCCGAGCGCACCGCCGACGAAGCGCGCGTGTTCGCCCGCGCCGACGAGACGGCCGCCGCGCCCGTGGCGCCCGCATCGCCCGGCTCCTCGCCCGCCTCGCCGGATGCGACACCGGAAGCCGCGGTTGCCGTCGCCGTGCCCAGCAGCGCGCCCGCCGTGCCCAAGCGCGGCGATCTCACCCACCTCACGTACAGCGCGACGAAGAACTTGCACGCGGTGCTGGTCGCGCCGGCGGTGCAGGATACCGTCACGACGGAGTTGGCGCGGGTCGCCGTCTCGACCGGCGAGGGCGGCGGCGTGGAGCTCGCGGTCGACGGCAAGGTCGTGCCGCTCACGCAGCTCGGCGCGCGCGCGGTCGACAAGCAGAGCGGCGAGTCGCTCTACACGTTCTACGGCGTGCGCTTCGCCCCGGGGCCCAACGACGTCGCGCTGACCCCGCTCGGCGCGGACGACCTGCGCGGCGAGACCACCCGCGCGACGGTGTACGGCGCGGGCCGGCCGGTCGCGCTGCGCGGCACGCCGGCGGGCGAGCTGCGCGCCGACGGCACGACGCCGGTGCTGCTGACCGTGCACGCGCTCGACGCCTGGCACCACCCCGCCGCGGCCGGCAGCGCGGTGCGCATCAGCGTGCGGCGCGGCGACGTCAAGCTGCTGCCCGCGCCCGCGCCGTCGGCCGGGCCCGACGCGAGCGCCGACGCGAGCGCCGCCGACGCGGCCCCGGTGCCCGCGCCTAGCGCGAGCGCGTCGTCCGCGCCGGTCCTGGTGGGTGCGCTCGACGTCGCGGTCGGCAAGGACGGCGACGCGCGGGTGCTGGTCGTGCCGGGCACGGTCAGCGGCGACGCGTCGATCGGGTTCACCAGCGGGCCCGACGTGAGCGGCGACGAGAGCCTGTTCGTGCGGCCGTTCCTGCGCAAGGCGCTGGTGGTCGGCCTGCTCAGTGCCGGCGCGGGCGCCGCGCCGGGCTCGCGCGACGGCGACGACCACGTCGACGACGGCGGCTCCAAGCGCGGCCGGGCCGCGTTCTTCGCCACCGGCGAAGCGCTGCGCGGGGTCGCCTCGACGATCGCCTACGACACCGCCAGCCGGCTCGCGCCCAGCTCGGCGCTGGGCCCGTTCGTCGACAACCCCGACCAGCGGCCGTACCAGACCTACGGTGACACGAGCACCCGGCGCGACGACGTGCTCTCCAAAGACCGGCTGTACGCGCGCTTCGAGAGCGGCCACGACGCCTTCACCTACGGCCGCTTCGACGCCGACACCGGCCCGCTGCGCGACGCCGGCGCGTCGGCTTTCCACGAAGTGCTCAGCGGGGCGAAGCTCGACTTGGCCGACCGCACCGGCCGGGTGCGTGCGAGCGCCTTCAGCGCGCGCAACGACGTGGCGTACGCGCGCCGGATCATCGCGGTGACCGGGCTCTCGACCTTCGGTGAGATCCTGCACCCCGACATCGTGGTCGGCTCGGACATCGTCACGCTCGACGCGCTCGACACCCGCACCGGCGCGATCGTCGCGGAGCGGCCGCTCGAGCGCAACGTCGACTACGTGCTCGACACGCTGAGCGGCACGCTGCGCTTCATCGAGGTGCCGCTGCCCTACGACGAGTTCTTCCGGCGCCAAGTCGTGGTCGTGCGCTACCAGTACGCCGGCGTCGGCGAGGCGCGCACCACCGGCGGCCGGCTCGGCGCCAGCTTCGGGCGCGGCGGGGCCGGCGAGGCGAGCGTGGGCTACGTCAACGACGCCGGCGGGGCGGGCGACTTCGCGCTGCTGCAGCAGAACCTGCGCCTGCGCACGGGCCTGGGCACGCTCGATTTCGCGCACGTCACCTCGGCCGGCACGATCCCGGGTGCGGACGGCGGCGCGAGCGGCCAAAGCTGGCACGCGGGCTACGGCGCGCAGCGCGGCGGCACACGTGTGACGGCCGCCTACGACAAGACCAGCGCCGGCTTCAACGATCCCTTCGGCGGCCTCGCCGCGGCCGGTCTGACCGACCAGCGCGTCGCGCTCAGCCAGGCGCTGCCGCGCAAGGGCGAGCTGACCCTCTCCTACGACGCGCAGCGCAACGATCTGGGCGGCGCGAGCGACAGCCAGAGCGACGCCTCGCTCACGCTGCGCCAGCCGCTCTCGCGCCGCCTCACCGTCGAGGGCGGGCTGGACCTGCGCCGCGCGACCAGCTCGGGCGCGCTCGCGCCGAGCATCCTCGTCCCGCTCGACCCGTTCGCGACGCCCGTGCCGCAGAGCAGCGCCGGACCGGCCGCGACGACCACCACCACGCAGGCTCGCGTCGCGGCGCAGTACACGGTCGGCACGCGCAGCGCGATCCGCGCCGAGCGCATCAGCGACATCGGCGGCTCGGCCTCGGCCTCGCAGCCGGGCGAGACGACGCTGACGATCGACCAGCGGCTGGGCGACGGCATCCGCCTGTTCGCGCGCGAGCTGTGGAACGACGCACCGCAGCGCTCGTTCGCCGCGGCGACCGGCGACCTGGCGACCAGCGGCGCGACGCACCGCACGACGGTCGGCTTCGAGCGCAAGCTCGGCGCGGCGACGACGGTCAGCTCGGAGTACACCGTCGACCACACCGCCAACGGGAGCGATCTGTACTCCTCGATCGGCGTGCGCGAGGTGCTCAAGCTCAGCTCGCGCCTGCGCGGCAGCGCGTTCGTGCAAACCGCCGCGGGCAGCGGCGATGCGAGCGCGAACGCGGGCTCCGGCTTCACCGCCTACGGGCTCGACCTGGGCTACGCCACGGAGCGCTTTCACGCGACGACCTCGTTCCAGGACCGGGCCGGCGCGCTGGGCGGCACGACGCTCGCGCTGGGCGCGGCGGGCGCGCTCTCGCCCGACATGTCGCTGATCGGCAACCTCAACAGCGCGCGCAACGAAGGGTTCCGCGACACTCAGGCCCGAGTCGGCCTGGCTTGGCGCCCGCACGACAACGACAACGGCGCGGCGCTGCTCGAGCTGGAGCGCCACGACGGGACGCTGGCCACCGACGGCACGCGCACCGACACGCTCTCGCTCGAAGCCGCCTGGCGCCCGACGCACCGCTTCGAAATGGACTCGCGCGTCGCGTACAAGCTCGACGGCGACGGCGTCTACGCCGCCCACACCATGCTGCTCGGATTGCGCGAAGTGCAGCGCATCGGCTCGCGCTTGGACGTCGGGTACGAGATGCGCTTGCTGAGCGTGCCAGGCATCAGCGCGGCGCGCAGCACCGAGTTCGCGGCCGAGTCCGGCCTGCGCCTGGGCGACAGCATGCGCCTCGCGCTGGGCTACAACTTCACCGGCGCGAGCGACCCGGAACTGGTCGGCCAGAAGACCCGGCGCGGCGTCTACGTGACCTTCACCAGCGTGGTGAGCCGAGTCTTCGGCTGGGGCAAGTGAGCGCGGCGACCCGATTGTACGAAATCGGGCTAAACTTCGGACCGCAGGCGGGCTAGGGAAGGCCTCAGGCGGCTCGTATGGCAGGCGGCGTGCCGCTTACGCGGTCTGTCTGCGGGCGTACCGACAAGCCAAAGTGCAGCGGAGTACGATGAAAGCCTGATGGCAGAGCAACCGCAAGAATGCGATTGCGGTCACGGCTTCGGGCTCCATGACGGGTTCGGCTGTGCCGCGTATCTGGGGGCGTTCCCCGCGACGGCGAACATAACCGGCCATTGCCGGTGTCGCCAGTCCAGAGATCAAGCCATCGCTATCCCGTGTCTGAACGTGCCTGCGGGACGCACCATTGCGTCCCGCAGGTCCGACAGCGACGGCGTGGTCGCGGTGGTGGAGGTGCGCGAGCGGCCGGGGTCGGCCATCGGCATCTGCGAGTCCCCGCCCGCGCTCGAATTCGGCGGCACGGCGGGCGAGGTACTTTCGCTGCTGCTGCGTCGGCTCCGCAGTGTCATCGCACCACCCGCGGACGGATCGCTGCAGCGCGTGCGCGTCATCCGAAGCGGGTTTCCCGAGCGCATCGAGGCCTTAGGGTAAGACATCGGCGCGGATAGCCGGCGACGCGGCATGCCGTCTTAGCCGCCGGACCGGGTTACGGACTGGAAGAGGTAGATGAGCGTCGCGGCGGCGACGACGGCCGTCACGCACCACCCCCCACCGGCGAGCCAGCCTGGAATGCGGTGCCGGTGCATGATCTGGCGATTGCGGCCCACCAGCAGCATCAGCGCCAGCGTGAGCGGCGTTGCGATGCCCCCCGCGATCCCGCTGAGGAACAACAGCTTGATCGGCGGCACGCCCATCATCCCGATGACGACCGCGACGAATACGACTCCCCCGAGCGTGAGATAGAATCGCCGGGCGTGGTCGAAGGACGCGTCCAGGCTGCGGCGCCAGCCGAACATCTCCGCCGCGACGTACGCCGCCGTGCCGGCGATCACCGGGATCGCCACCAGGGCCGACCCCAAGAGACCGGACCGCGAAGACGAGCGAGGCGTAGCGCCCGGCGGCGGGCGCGAGCGCTTGCGCCGCCTGCTGCGCGGTCTGCACCGTCTCGTGGTGGACGCCCAGCGTGGCGCCGGTCGCCACGAGGATGAACCAGAACGTCAAGCCGGCGACGATTATCCCGAGCGCCGCGTCGGCCTGCACGAGGCCCAGCCGCCGCAACGGGGGCTTTTCTTCGCTGAGCTCGACCGTCTCCCAGACGTATGCGTATGCGGTCAGCGTCGTGCCGAGCAGCGCGAGCGCGCCGGATACCGTGGCGGACGAGAAGTCGAAGTGGGGAACGAACGAGCCGCGGAAGACCGCGCTCCAATCGGGATGCGCGAAAAACGCCGCTGCGATGTACGACAAGAACAACAGCGCGAGATAGCGCAACACGCGCTCGATGCCGCGGTAGCTGCCGTAGACGAGCATGCCGACGGTGAGCGCCCCGAGCGGGAGCACCCACCAGCGATAGTCCAGCTTCGTGAGCAACTGCATCGCGGCCGCTCCGCCTTCGAGGTCGGCGGCCAGCGTAAGAAGGTTCACGATCAGCAGCGCGGCGAGCGCAGCGATCGCCCAGTTGCGGCCGTAGGAGCGGCGTACGCAATCCTCGAGGCCCTTTTTCGAAACGGTTCCGATCTGCGCCGCTATCGCCTGGACGACGGCGAGCATTGGGATGACGAGCAGCGTGAGCCAGCCTAGCTCGTACGTGGTCGTCGAGCCGATGACCGCCAACGTCGCAACGGTGGTCGGATCGTTGTCGGATGCGCCCGCGACGATGCCCGACCCGAATTTGTGCTCCGCCGATTCGTGCTGCTTACGACGCATCGGCCGGCTTCTTCCCGAGCAGGAAGGCGGCCACCACTGCCGCTACCGCCGCAGGGCGATCGCCTCGATTTCGACCCGCGCGCCGCGCGGCAGGGCGGCGACGGCGATCGTCGTGCGCGCGGGCGGCGGGCCGTTGGTGAACGACTCGCCGTAGACCGCGTTGACGGCCGCGAAGTCGTTCATGTCGACCAGGTAGATCGTCGTCTTGACGATGTCGCCGTAGTTCAGGCCGGCCTCGGTCAGCAGCGCGCCGACGTTGTTCATCACCAGGCGGGTTTGGGCTTCGAGCCCGTCGGCCAGCTTGCCGTCGGCGTCGAAGCCGACCTGGCCCGAGCAGAAGAGGAACCCGCCCGCCGCGACGGCCTGGCTGTAGGGGCCGATCGGCGCGGGCGCCTTGTCGGTGAGGATGATCTCGCGGGTGGTCATGCGTGCACCGCGGTGAGGTCGGAGGGTGGCGTCATGGTGCCTTTGTATTTGCCTTCCTCGGCCGGCAGGCCGAAGTTCCGCCGCGCCAGTTCGGCGACGCGGGCGAGCTCGTCGGGTGAGAGTTGCGGCGTGTCGGGCGCGGCGGCGAACTCGTGCAGCTGCTCGCGGTCGTAGATGTTGGGCAGCACCGACATCACGCGCGGTTCGGCCAGCAGCCACTGGATCGCGGCTTGGCCCAGCGTGCGGCCCGGGCCCTCGAGGAAGCGCAGCGTCTCGACCTTCTTGACGCCGTTGATCAGCCAGGACTTGGGGCGGTGGCTGCGGTGGTCCGTCGGGGCGAAGGTCGTCTCGCTGGTGTACTTGCCTTCGAGCATGCCCGAGCTGTGCGGCACGCGGATGAAATACGTCGTGTCGGTGCCGGCTTCGTTCGCGGCGGCGACCATCTCGTCGCCGGGGAACGGCTCGAGCGCGTTCCAGATCATCTGCACCGCGGGCGCGTTCTTGCGGGCGGCGACGATGCCTTCCCACAGCCAGCCGATCGCGGGGCCGAGCGCGACGCCCCAGGTCTTGATCTTGCCCTCGGCCTTGAAGGCGTCGAGCAGCCCGATCAGCTCGCCGTCCTGGACCTGCTCCATGCGCGCGTTGTGGATCTGCCAGATGTCGATGTAGTCGGTTTTCAGCCGCTGCAGCGAGCCTTCGAGCGCCTTGCGCACGAAGGCCGGCGAGAAGTCTTGCGGGATCTCGTTCTGGCCCTTGCGCTCGCCGCTGTAGTTGTACCAGTCGTAGCCGAACTTCGTTGCGTAGACGACCTGGTCGCGCTTGGCCCCGAACGCCGTCGCGAGCTGTTCCTCGCTGCGGCCGTTGCCGTAGGTGTCGGCGGCGTCGAAGAAGGTGATCCCGAGCTCGTGCGCCTCGCGCAGCAGCGCCACCGCCCCCTCGTCGGTCATCTCGCCCCACCAGTTGGTGGCGGTCGTCCAGAGGCCGAACCCGACCTCGCTGACGGTGATGTCGGTGTGGGGTAGCGTGCGGTACTTCATGGGGGCTCCTGTGCGTGGGGCTGGGGGAACCGTACGACGGGGAACGCCCGCTCCCTCGGAAGCGTCCATACGGTCGTGGACATGGAGAGGCCGGCGGCCCTGGGGGTCTCATCCGCGCCGTACGGCATCCCCCGGCTGCGGCGATACGCCGGCACCGACGTGCGGGTCCGCTTGGACGACGGCACGACCTGGAGCGGCCGGCTGCGCACCGACCTGCTGACCGAGCGCAGCCTGAGCGTCTACATCACCGGCCACGGCGGGGAGGGAGCGACCCTCTACATCGACCAAATCGCGGAGATCGTGCCGCTTCACGTCTCCGCCGGTGACTAGCCCGGCCGCCGCCTCCGATCTCGCCTTTCGCGACGCCCTCGCGCGCGTCGGGGCGTGGATCGACGACTACTACCAGCACACCCGCCGCTACCCCGTCTTCTCGCGCAGCCGGCCGGGCGATCTGGTGCGCGCGCTGCCCGCCGAGGCGCCCGTCCAGGGCGAGCCGTTCGAGCGCATCTTCGCCGACTTCGAGCGGCTGGTCATACCCGGCATCACGCACTGGAACCACCCGCGCTTCTTCGCCTACTTCGCGATCAGCGCCGCGCCGGTGACGGTGCTCGCCGAGGCGCTCGCGACGGCGCTCGACGTCAACGCCATGCTCTGGCGCACCTCGCCCGCCGCCACCGAGCTCGAGGACGTGACGCTGGGCTGGCTGCGCACGATGCTCGGCCTGCCCGACGCGTTCCACGGCATCGTCTACGACACGGCCTCGATCGGCGGTTTCAGCGTGCTGGCCGCGGCGCGCGAGCGGCTCGGCTTCGATATCCGCACCCGCGGGATGGCCGGGCGCGGCGACCTGCCGGTGTTGCGCGTCTACATCACCGACCACACCCACTCGCACGTCGAGAAGGGCGCGATCGCGCTGGGCATCGGGCGCGACAATGTGGTGCGCGTTCCGGTCGACGAGAACTTCGCGATGCGGCCCGACGCGCTGGCGCAGGCGCTCGACGCCGACCTGGCGCGCGGCTACCGCCCGATGTGCGTGACCGCGACGGTCGGCACCACCTCGACCACCTCGAGCGATCCGATCGAGGCGATCACCGCGGTGACGCGCGAGCGCGGCGTGTGGCTGCACGTCGATGCGGCGTACGGCGGCCCGGCGGCGATCCTGCCCGAGTTCCGCTGGCTGCTCGACCAGGCGCACGGGGCCGACTCGATCGTGGTCAACCCGCACAAGTGGCTGTTCGTGCCGATCGATCTCTCGGTGCTCTACCTGCGCGATCCCGAGGTGCTGCGGCACACGTTCTCGCTGGCCTCGGACGTGCTGGTCACCACCGAGACCGACGTGCACAACTACATGGACTACGGTCTGCAGCTCGGGCGCCGCTTCCGCGCCCTCAAGCTGTGGTTCGCGCTGCGCACCTACGGCGTGAGCGGCATGCAGGAGCTGCTGCGGCACCACATCGCGCTGGCGCAAGAGCTGGCGAGCTGGGTCGAGGCCGAACCGGGCTGGGAAGTATCCGCGCCGCACCCGCTTTCGGTGGTCTGCCTGCGCTACGTCCCCGACCCGGAGCTGGACGGCGAGGCGGTCGATGCGCTCAACCTCGCGCTCATGGACGCGGTCAACGCCGGCGGCGAAGTCTACTTGAGCAACACGCGCCTGCACGGGCGGGTCGTGCTGCGGATCGCGATCGGCAACGAGCGCACCACCCGCGACGATGTCGCGCTCGCCTGGGACTGGCTCAAACGCGAGGGCGCAGCGCGGCGGTAGCCGCGCCGCCGTCCCGGCTTGGGTTCGCGGGGGTGTGACGGCGCCCGGGTAAAGCAGGCCCATGAACGTCGCCCCCGTGCCCGAAACCCCGATCCTCCCGGCCCACATCGAGGACACGGTGCGGGCCATCGCCGAGCTGCACCACGATCACTACCGCGAGGCTTCGGCCGTACAGCGGGCGGTCGAGCGGCTCACCGCGCAGATCGGGCGGCCGGAGTTCGTCGGCTTGGTGACCCTGTTCATCGTGCTGTGGGTCGGGTCCAACACCGTGCTGCCGCTGCTGATCCACCTCGGCCCCTTCGACCCGGCGCCGTTCTACTGGCTGCAGGGCATCGTCGGCACCAGCGCGCTGTACGTCACCTTGATCATCCTGACGACGCAGCGCAGCGAGAACCGGCTGGCCGAGCACCGCGCCCAGCTCACCTTGGAGCTGGCGATCCTGGGCGAGCAGAAGAGCGCCAAGACGATCGCGCTGCTGGAGGAGATGCGGCGCGACAACCCGCTGCTGCACGACCGCGTCGACGACGAGGCCGACGCGATGGCGCAGCCCGCCGACCCGCAGTCGGTCCTCGACGCGATCAAGGAGACCCACGACGAGATGAACGCCGACGACGCCGTCGCCCAGGGCGAGCCCGCGCCGCCGGTCTAGGCGCGGGGAAGCGGCGATGCGGCGCGAGCCGGTCGAGAGCACGAGCATCGCGTCGATGGGATACGACCGCGGCAGCGCGACGCTCGAGATCGAGTTCGCCGGGGGCGGCGTCTACCGGTACCTGGCGGTATCCGAGCGGACCTGGGAACGGCTGCGCGCGGCGGAATCGAAGGGCCGCTTCGTGAACGGCTCGGTCAAGCCGTACCACCGCGTCGTGCGCGTGTCGTGACGACGCGCAGGTGCGCTAGGCGCGCACGGTCATGACGGGGACCGGCGCCGCGCGCACGAGCCCTTCGGCGACGCTGCCCAGGACCAGCCGCGCGACCGCGTTGTGGCCGTGGGTGCCGGTGGCGATCAAGGCCGCGCCGCGCCGTACCGCGGCGTCGACGAGCTCCTCGACCGGGTTGCCTTCGCGCAGTTCCGCGGAGTACGCCACGCCGGCGGCGCGAACGCGTTCGACCAGCGCGGCGAAGGCCCGCTGCTCGTCGACCAGCCCGCGGCGCTCTTCCACCACGTGCACCAGGTGCAGGGTCGCGTGGCGTTCCAGCGCCAGCTCCAGCGCGGCGTCGAGCGCCGCTTGCGCGGCCGGCGACTCGTCGACGGCGACCACGATCGAACGGCCGTCGCGGACCGCCGTATCGGCCCCGACCGTGAACACCGGGACGGTGCTCAGGCGCACCACCGCGGCCGCGACGCTGCCCAGCACGGCGCGCTCGCCGGTGTGATCGCGCGTTCCCACCACGATGCCGCTCGCTCCGAGCGCGAGCGCGTCCGCCACGATGGTCTCGGCGGGCGAACCGCGGGTCACGCCGGCCCAGGCTTCGATCCCGTGGGCGGCGGCGCGGGCGGCCGCGTGGACGCAAGCCAGGCGAGCTCGCACCTCGTCGTGCTCGGTAACCACGCTGCTGAAACAGAGCGTCGCACCGGCGCGCGCCGCGAGCGCCAGGGCGAAGGACACGGCGCGGTCGGAGGGTTCGGACCCGTCGACCGCCACGACGAGATCGGCGAAACGAGACATGGCCATGACGGCACCTTTCAGGAGCGTCGTGGATGTATTCGGGCCGAAGCGTTACCCGACTCATCCTCGTGAGGCCTAGCGTGCGGGACGAGGGTTACAAAAGAGTTACACGCCGCCGTACGGACCGCTCAGAACGTGCGCAGATACGCCGCGTGCTCCCAGGGGTGGACGACGCGCCGATAGCGCTCGTACTCGGCTAATTTCGCATCGCGAAACGCGTGATAGATATGATCGCCCAGTGCGCCGCGTATGACGACGTCCTCGTCGAGCGCGGCGATTGCTTGGCGCAGCGAAGTCGGCAGCACCCGAATGCCGCGCTCGGCGCGAAAGCGCTCGCTCAGCTCGTAGGTCGAGCCGGTGAAGGGATCGCCGGGCAGCGCGCGCGAGCGGATTCCGTCGGCCAGCGCTTCGACCAGCACCGCCATCGCCAGATACGGATTGCAGGATGCGTCGGGACTGCGCACCTCGATCAGCGGCGGCTCGCCGCCGAAGGCGGGCGGCACGCGGACGAGCGCGTTCGCGCTCCGGTGAGACCAAACGGTGTACACCGGCGCGTCCCAGGCCGCGACGAGGCGCTTGTACGAGTTCACCGTCGGGTTGCAGACGGCGGTGAACCCGCGCGCGTGCTCGAGCAGCCCGGCCACCGCGTGCAGCCGCACCGCCTCGTCGATCTCGCCCAGCGCGAAGTAGATGTGCAGGCCGCTGCCGGCCGAGTCTTCGAGCGGCTTGGGCATGAAGGTCGCGTGCAGACCGTGCCGCTCGGCGATGCGCTTGACGACGCCGCGCACGGTGACCAGGCGGTCCGCCGTCGCCAGCACCGTGCTGGCCGCGAGGTCGAGCTCGTGCTGTCCCGCGCCGTGCTCGTGGTGCGCGCTCGAGATCGGAATGCCCATCGCTTCGAGCGCGGCGCTCATCGCCAGGCGCGCATCGTCGCCGCGGTCGCTGGGCGAGAAGTCGAAGTACGAGCCGTTGTCGGTGGTGCGGGTGGTCGGCATTCCGGCCGGGTCGAGCGCGAACAGGTAGAACTCGGTTTCCACCCCGGTGCGCACGCGCTGCACGACGTCGCCCGCGTCTTCGAGCACGCGCTTGAGCGTGCTGCGCGGGCAGCCTTCGAACGGCGTGCCGTCGGGGGTCGCGATGTCGCACAGCACGCGCGCCTCGACCTGGCCGTCGACCGTCCACGGCAGCACCGTGAAGGTCGCCGGATCGGGCCGCAGCACCATGTCGACCTCTTCGCCGCGCACGAAGCCGTCGATCGAGCCGCCATCGAAGGTGACGTTGCCGTCGAGCGCGCGCTCCAGCTCGCCGGCCGGGATCGTGACGCTCTTCTCGATTCCCAGCACGTCGACGAACGCCAGGCGCACCCAGCGCACGCCGCGCTCCTTGGACGTTGCGAGCGCCGCGCGGCGGATCGCCGCCGCGTCTTTCACCGATGACAACGCCATCAGCCGTCGAGCGCGTCGACGGCCAATGCCGCCCGGACGGTGAGCTGGTCGTGCGGGGAGTCCAAGTCGAGCCGGCCGATCTCGCCGATTTGGCGCAGGCGGTAGAAGATGGTGTGGCGGTGCACGTTGAGCCGCGCGGCCGCTTCCTTGATGTTCTGGCCGACGTCAAAGAACAGTTGCAAGGTCCGCACCAGCTCGGTCTGGTGCTTCTCGTCGTACTGGCGCAGCGG
The DNA here is from genome assembly GCA_963784655.1 of Vulcanimicrobiota bacterium. Lineage (GTDB taxonomy): Bacteria > Vulcanimicrobiota > Vulcanimicrobiia > Vulcanimicrobiales > Vulcanimicrobiaceae > Vulcanimicrobium. Next base: position 180,331 of record CAWASO010000005.1, on the reverse strand, counting down.
CTCGAGCACCCGGGTGGCGAACGTGCGCCAGTCTTCGCGGGTCGCCCCGGTGCGGTGCAGCAGCGGGTAGACGCCCAGGTCGTCGTACGGCATCACCCGGCCGCCGCCGAACATCCGGCGCACGATCGTCATCGCCTCGCGCGACTCGTCCACGCTCTGCGCGACCGCAATCATCTCGGCGTGCCGGCCGACGCCGCCGACGACCTTGACGTCCAGCCCGGCCCGCGCGATGCCGCGCGGGATCAGGCTCGCGGCGGTGCGGGCGTTGGCCGCGTCGATCTCCAGCGGCGCCGGGACGAGGAAGAAGAAGCCTCCGCCGCGCTCGATCACGACCACGTCGCCGGTGCGGCTGCCCAGCGTGTCCAGGCAGACGCGCCGGATCTCGGCGTTCTTCTGGGCCGCGACGGACTCGTCGAGCCCCTCGCCCTCGACCGCGACCGCGACGTAGCCAGGCGCCAGCGCGATCCCGCGCGCCTGCGCGTCGTCGCGGGCTTCGAGCGGGTCCTCGTAGGCGCGGGCCAGGAGCCGGTCCCAGAAGCCGCGCCGCCGGCCGCGCGTGCCGCCGCCCTCGCGCGAGAGCTCGATCGCGATCTGGGCCGCGGTCAGGCGGACCGTGCCGGTCCGCTCGTCCAGCTCGGTCGAAGCGCGCGGGAAGACCGTCAGCCAGCCCAGCCGCGCCTCGCCGGCCCGGACCGGAAAGGCCCGCGCGCGCGGATCGGCAGGCGGCAGCAGGGCGACCGGCTCGCTGCCGTCGGCATCCCTGGGCACGAGGTCGCGCACCGAGGGCGGCAGGGCGTGCTCGCCCGAGCCGGTGCCGACCACGGCGAGATTGCGCCACTGCGCGTCCTCGACCAGCACCGCCGCGCCGACGGCCTCGGCGAGATGCGCCGCGAGCGCCTGAGCGCCGCCGCCGCTCGCCGCGACGCGCGCCAGGGCTTCGGCGAAGCCCAGCAGCGCGTCGGCCGAGTCGGCCTGCGTGGGTCGGGTCGCGAGGACCCGCATCTTGCGAACAGCCAAGGCCCCTATGTACGGCAAACGCCAGCTGCTGCCTGCACCAAGCAGCGCGATCGGCCCGATCCGATCGCTGAGTGACGAGCGGGCGGCGGCTAAGGGGCACGAGCGAGGCGGCGCGAACGGCACACCCGTGACCTCGCTTCTGACCGCTCACCTCTGGCTCGGCGCCGTCGTCTGCGCGCTGGCGCTGCTGTTCGTTTGGCGCCTGCGCGACCGGCGCATCACGCTCTACGCCGTCACCCTGCAGATCGCGCTCGGCGTGGTGCTGATGGTGCAGGGCCTGGGCGTGCCCTGGTACCACTACGGGCTTGCTATCGTCGGCTGGGCCGGCTACATGGCCGCCAACGCGATGGCCCGCCGCGAAGGCCGCGCCCGCCCGGTTCTGATCGTCACGATCGTCTCGACCGTCCTGATCCTGATCGCCTTCGCGATCGGTCAGCACGCGGTCAAAGCGATGGGCGCCGGCTAGCCCGGGACATCAGGTGGGCTAGCCGGTGCAGAGCCTATTTCACCGTGACGGTCACGACATCCGAAAACGGTGGAAATTCACCGACGTGCGTAGGTGTTCCGGTGACGAGGATCGTGAAGGTTCCCGGGTTGGGGAAACGGATGGACCCGCACAGCGCCGAGATATTGGCGCGTCCGACTCGGACGTGTGTCTTTACGACCGTTGGTTGACTTGGTCTATCACGGTCACGCACGTAAACCGTACAGAGGCAATCGTCGAGTGGGAGATGCGTGTTGTCGCGTCCGTCGATCGCGGTGATTTGAATTACCGTATCGGCGCCCGGTCGCGCAGGTTCCGGGGATAGCTTTATCCCAACCTTCACCGGCAATGCTTGCGCGGTTGCTTGTACCGCATACGATGATCCTACTGTTGTCAGGAGCGCAAGCCAGTACACACCTAGGAACTGTGGGCGGTACATCGCATTCGTGCTCCTTCCCTGGTGCCACTACGGCCTGGCGATTCGTGCCCTGGGCACTACATGGCAGCCTACGCGATCGGCCAGCACGCGGTCAAGGCGATGGGCGGCGGCTAGCGCAAGGCTCCATCGTGAGACCTCGACGGTCTCACGCCGCTGAGTAAAGCTAAAGCTCGCCGGGGTGGAGTGAGACCCGAACGGTCCGAAGTTTCCACCTAGCGCGGCCATCATCGGCCGCGCGTCTTCGCTTTGGAGTTCGCCCTGACGCTGGATGCTTTCCACCTTTCGGCGGTCGGAACGCGGGACGACCTTCGGCAGGCCGTCCAGCGAGTGGAGCGCGGCTCGCCCGAGGAAGCCCTGCTCACGGCGGTCGTCGCGCAGTACGACGGCGATGTCGAGGGCGCCGTGCGCATTCTGCGCCGGCAGTTGCGCGCGCCCGGAAACTACGCGCCGGCGCTGGCCGACATGCTCGCGCCGATCCTCATCATGCGCCACGAGAACGAAGCGGTGGAGCCGCTCGCGCGCAGGCTCGAGGACGGCGGCTGGATCGCGGCGGCGCACAGCTTCCGCGCCTTGGCCGCCGCCGACACCGGGAACCGGGAGGCGGCCCGCAAGCACGCGGCGGCGGCGCATGCGGCGCTGCCCGAGGAGCGCAACGAGGTCGTGCGGTTTCGCGTGCTGCAGCGGCTGGCCCGCACCGCGTTCTACCTCGACGAGTACGAAAAGGCCGTCGACCTGGCGCTCGCGAGCGCCGGGCTGGGCTCGCGGATGGGCGCCTGGCGCGCGGCCGCCGCCGGCTACTCGATCGCCTACAACGTCCACCACAACGTGACCGGCGACGCCGGGGAGGCCGACCGGTTCGCGCGCTTGTGGCGCGACGCCGCCGCGAAGTCGGGGGACGAGTCGTTTCTGCACGCCGCGCTCGTCGCCGAGTACGAGCTCGCCGTGCAGCTGGCGGAGCTGCCGCGCATCGCGGCGCTCGAGCGCCTCATCCAGGCGCGGCTGTTGCCGCAGCAGTACACCGAGCGGTTTCCGCTGGCGTTCTCGCACGCGCTCGTGCGCGGGGGCGCGGACCTGGTCGAGATGCGCACGCTGCTGCAAGTCCTGCGCGACACCCCCGGCCGCAGCCCCGGTCAGTGGGCGCTGTGCACGGCGCTGATCGCCGTATCCGAAGCCGCGCGCGCCGACGACGACACCGCGCGGCACAGCTTGCGCGCGGCGGTGCAGCGACTGGGCCGCGCATCCGCGGGCGATCCCGCTTACGAGCGCCGGTACCGGCGCTTGGCGCGGGCCGCGGTCGCCGCGGCCTGCACGCTGCTGGGCGACGACGTGCGCGCGGCGCGAACGATCGCGGCGCGCGAGTCGCGCGAAGGACAGGGTGAGGACCGGCTGCCCGCGCTGATGCGGTCCGGTAAGCTGCACGAGGCGCTGCCGGCCCTGCGCGGCATCGCGCGCGTGTTCGCGACCGCGTTCGAGCGGCGGCGCACGCTCGATCTTCCGGCCGGTCTCACCAGCGCGGAGTTCGCGGTGCTGCGCCTGCTGGCGAACGGCTGGAGCGCCGGGCGGATCGCACGCGAGACGGACCGCAGTGTCAACACGGTCTACAGTCACACGCGCTCGATCTTGGAGAAACTCCAAGCCGCGCGGGCCTCCGAAGCGGTCGCCATCGCGCGCGCACGCGGGCTCTTGAGCTAAAACGCCGGCGCCTCAACGGCGCACCTCATCAATCTTCATGCGAGCCGCTTCTAGCGGCTCGCTTATCGTCGGGCGGCACTCACCGGAGGCAGCCGCTCATGATCACGACGCTCCTGACAGCGTTATTTTTCATCATTGCGCCGAGCCCGAACGCAACCGCGCCGACCGCCGTCACCGCCGTCACGGCCCCCGTCACCACCGCTACTCCGGACCCTATCCCCGACGGTATTCGACCGCTATGCATCCATAGCGTCGAGCCGCTCTGCATCTAGCGAGGATTCATGGACGTCGAGGTCGCGGGTGTCTTCGCGCTGCTGGATTTCCTGTCGGGCAATTCGATCGACGAGGTCAGAAGGATTCACCGCTTGCGCTCCACCAGGGAAACGGAAGCCCTGCTGCGCGCGGTGCTGCTCCGCCACGGCTACGCGGTCTCGGGATTTTCGGCCCAATGAGCTCGCAGCTCGTCCCCGCGCCCGCCATTCCGGACTTGCGCCGCCTGCACGCGTTCATCGTCGTTGCCGAAGAGCTGCACTTCCGGCGTGCCGCCGCCCGGCTGGCGATGGCGCAGTCGCCGCTCAGCCGGATCATCCAGAAGCTCGAGCACGACATCGGCGTCGCGCTGTTCGTCCGCAACCGCCACAGCGTGCGGCTCACCGCGGCCGGAACGGCCCTGCTGGACGACGCGCGCGACCTTCTGCTGCGCGCGAACGCCGCCGTGGAACGAGCCCGGTCGCACGCGACCGTGAGCGAGGGGGTCTCGTTCAGCCTCCGGTGATCTGGCTGAAGGCGTAATACAGCGCCAGGGAGCCGATCACGATCGCGGTCGCCCAGGCGATGACGTTGAGGGTGCGGGAGTTGACGTGCCGGCCCATGACTTTCTTGCGGTTGATGATGACCAGCATCAGGACCAGCTCGAAGGGGAGCAGCACGCCTTGGAGCACCTGGGCGTAGACGATGAGCTGCAGCAGCGAGCGCTGCGGCACGAGCAGGACCAGCAGCGCGCCCAGCACGATCGCGCCGCCGAACAGGCCGTAGAAGACCGGCGCTTCGCGGAAGCGGCGGTCGAGCGAGGCTTCCAGCCCGAACGCCTCGCACACGATGTAGGCCGTCGCCAGCGGCAGCACCGCGGCGGTGAACACGCCGGCGTTGAGGATGCCCAGCGCGTAGATCATCTCGGCGAACGAGCCCGCCAGCGGGCCCAGCGCGCGGGCGAAGTCGGCGGCCTGGGCGGTGCCCAGGTCCAGCGGCGGCTTGCCCGCGTGCAGCGAGGCCTGGTAGATCGTCGCCGCGTTGGCGATGATCATGAAGCCGGCCAGCACGATCGCCAGCACCGAGCCGACGATGATGTCGGCCCGGATCGCGGGCAGGTCGCGCGCGCGCGAGCCCTTGTCGACGACCTGCGACTGCAGGAAGAACTGCATGTAGGGGGAGATCGTGGTGCCGATCAGGCCGACCACCGTCAGCAGGAACGCCTGCTGCGGCACGATGCGCGGCACGAACGCATCGCGCGCCACCTCGTGCCAGTCGGGGTGCGCGAGCACGCCCGAGACGATGTAGGTCAGGTAGATCAGCGACAACACCACGAAGACGCGTTCGACGAGCTTGTTGGGCAGCCGCAGCACGAGCAATGCGACCACGATCAGGGCGACCGGGATCGCCAGGAAGCGCGTGACGTGGAAGATCTCCGACGCCGCGGCGATGCCGGCGAACTCGGTCGCGGTGATCGCGGTGTTGATCGCGAACAGGCCGGCCATCGTGACGAAGGTGATGCGCAGGCCGAAGTTCTCGCGGATCAGCCCGGCCAGGCCTTGGCCGGTGACCGCGCCCATCCGGCCGGCCATCTCCTGGACGACGATCAGCGAGAGGGTCAGCGCGACCAGCGTCCAGAGGGTGGCGTAGCCGAACTGCGCGCCGGCCAGCGAGTAGGTCTGAATGCCGCCGACGTCGTTGCCGGCCGAAGCGGTGACGAAGCCCGGGCCGAGCACGGCGAAGAACGCGGCCAGCCGCCGCCAGGGTCGCCGCATGCCGGCTTAGGCCGGGGTCTCGGCGCGCCGCCGCTGGTGGCGCTTGGTCAGGCGCGGCAACTGCTTTTTCAGGCGGTCGGGGATGATCGCGTCGATCGCGTCGTCGACGGTCACGATCCCCAGCATCGTGCCGTCGTCGTCGGTGACCGGGCAGGCCAGCAGGTCGTAGCGCGCGATCGTGCTCGCGACCTGCTCCGAGGGCGTGTCGGTGCGCACCGTGACGAGGTCCTGGTCCATCACGCTGTGGATCGAGGCTTCCGGCTCGGACAGCAGCAGCGTGCGCAGCGAGAGCACGCCCTGCAGCTTCTCGGCCTGGTCGGTCACGTAGAGGTAGTAGATGAACTCGGTCTCGGGGGCGATCTCGCGCAGCTTGGCGATCGTCGCGCCGACCGAGCGGTGCGGGTAGATCCAGACGTAGTCGGTGGTCATCATGCCGCCCGCGGTGTGCTCGCCGTAGGCGACCAGCTCGCGCAGGTCGTCGGCGGTCTCGCGGTCCATCTCCGCGAGCAGCTCTTCCTGGCGCTCCTCATCCAGCTCGCCGAGCAGGTCGGCGGCGTCGTCGGAGTCCATCTCCTCGATGATGTCGGCCGCTCGCTCGGTGCCGAGGTCCGCGATGATCGAGCGCTGGACGTCGGCGTCGAGGTGCTCGAGCGCGTCGGCGGCGGTTTCGTCGTCGAGCGAGCGCACGACGCGGGCGGCATCTTGGGCCGACAGCTCGCTGATGACGTCGGCCAGCTCGGAGGGGTGCAGGCGGGCCAGCCGGTGCTCGGAGACCGAGAGCCGGATCTGGGTCGGGTTGAGGTCGTGCAGCGGGGCGACGTTGTCCCAGGCGATCAGCGAGCGCGGGATGCGCTCGACCAGGGCCGGCATCAGCTTGGCCGCGCCCAGCCGGCGCAGCAGGCCGCCCAGGCCAATGTCGGCCGCGACCACCCGCAGGGCGCCCGCGGTGCGGGCGATCTCGATGTCGTTGATCCGCACGACCTTGCGCCCGTCCACGTCGACGATCTGCTTGTCGAAGAGGTCCTCGACGAGGTAGAGCATCTCGTCCTCGGGCGGGCAGACCTTGGCGGGCGCCTCGGAGAGCACGACCGCGTCGCGCTCGATCCCGAGCACGGTCGCGATCGCGGCCAGCCAGCGCCCCTCGGGGGTCTTGACGACCAGCGCGTCGATGCGGGGGAACGTGTCCTCGGGCTTCTCGACGACGAAGTCCGCGATCCGCCCCAGCGTCAGGCGGCGGCCGTCGCGCACGACCACGGCCGGCCGGCCGATCAGCTCGGAGACGAACCCTTCGTTGAAGGTCGTGATCTCGGTCGGCATCGCGTCGTCACCCCCTCTCGGAACAGAAAAACCGCCACCACGTCGGGGTCTCTCGACCTTTCCGGGCAGCGGCGTCCATGCGTGCGGACGCCTCAGCTCACGAGGAATCCGCCTCTGAGTGTACGCCCCGGCGTCAACCCCGGGCAAGCCGGGGTGCTAGCGCAGGCCGGCGGTCAGGAGCTGGAAGACGTTGAGGGTGACGTCTTCGACGGAGCGCAGCAAGTGGGTCTGCGTCGTGGTCAGGATCTGCAGCTTGGTGTACTGCGTCATCTCCTGGGCGACGTTGAGGTCGCGGATCGCGCTCTCCGAGGCGGTGGTCGCGACGTCCTGGATCGCGGCGTTGCTGGCCGACTCGCTCAGCGAGACGATCTGGGCGCCGAGGTCCGCGCGGTTGCCGCCGACCTGCACCATCGCCGCATCCACCCGGTACTCGCTGCCCTCGGTGACCGTGTCGTCGCCGTCGATGCGCACGCCGGCGATGCCGAGCTGGTTCTGCGAGACGCCGGGCGCGCTGACCGAGACGATGTCGCCCTCGTTGCGGCCGATGCTGATGTCGAGCGGTTTGCCGGTGCTGGCGGGCTGGGGCGGGACCGAGTAGATGAAGGTCGACTTGCCGACGTCGGCCCCGCTGACGTGGCCCAAGCTGAACTGCAGCAGCGGGTTCCCGGCGCCGTCGTTCACCTGGTGCAGGTTGACGTTGGGCGGGAGCGGGCCGGGGAAGAGGTTCCAGAAGTTGTCGTAGTTCGTGCCGCTGAGCATGTCTTGCGACTCGGGGTAGACCGTCTGGAAGGTCTGCGCGGCGTCGGTGCTCTTGACGTCGACGGTGTACGTGACGAGGTTGGTGGTCGCGTCGAAGGCGTCGATGGTGACCTTGACGTCGAGCGGCGAGGAGCCGGTGTTGACGACCAGCGTGGTCGGGTCGACCAGCTGCTCGCCGCTGGCGAGCACGTCGTTCTGCGGCGTGACCGACGTCCCGAAGGTGCCCAGGCTGGCCGAGAGGCTGCCGTCGAGCAGTTTCTTGCCGTTGAACTCGGTCTTGCTCGCGATCGAGTCGATCTCGGTCCCGAGCGCGTGCAGCTCGTCGTTGAGGTTTTGGCGGTCGCCGTCGGAGAGCAGGGTGGAGCGGCCCTCGACGATGAGCGAGCGCATGCGCTGGAGGACCTCTTGCACGGTCTGGAGCGCGCCGTCGGCGACCGTGAGGGCGTTGGTGCCGTCCTGGACGTTGCGCTGGCCCTGGTCCAAGCCGAGGGATTGCGAGTGCAGCGACTCCGCGATGGCCAGCCCGCTAGGGTCATCGGCAGCCGTGTTGATGCGCAGGCCAGAAGAGAGCCTGGCCGTCGAGTCGGCCAGCGCCTTCTGATTCCTACCGAACGCCAGCGATAAGCCATCGCTGAGGCGGTCGAACTGCATTCGCGCGATCATCCCTCCGTGGCGATCGTTCGGGTGAGTTGGGGGCTTCGGGTGTTAGGCATTTAGTCCCATCCGAGGGATGCCTACCTCAAGCTCATCGGCGTCCGGCCGAAAAACTTGAACGTGACACCCAGTACGCGGCAGCGGCTTCGCTTCCTCGGCACGCTGTTCGTCGTAGCGTCAGGATTTTGTCTGGTGCCGCCCGCCGTCGGAGCGGCGGCCGCACCGGGCGGCCTCGACCTGGGGCGCTTCTTCCGGCGCGCGTTCCACCTCGACCTGGCCGCCGCGACCGCGGCCAGCCCGGCGCCCGAAGCCTCGGGCCGGCCGCGCCGCCGGCCGTTCCTGGGGGCGGGCCCGATCGACCTGAGCGGCTCGGGCTCGGGCAACCTGGGCTACCACCGGACCGTCACGCCCGACGGCGGCACCCAGCAGCGCGGCTTCGACAGCGACCTGACCCTGAGCGCCAGCCGGCGGACCGAGCAGACCTCGCTCTCCATCACCCAGTCGGTGGCCCGCAACGTCGGCACGACGTCGCTGGGCCAGCTCGCCTTCGGCTACCGCACCCCGCTTTACGGCCTCGCGTACGGATCGCTGGCCGGGCCGGCCGACACGCAGCTCGGCATCGGCGGCTTCGCGCGCGGGGTCAGCCTCGCGCTGCCGCGCCGCAACGGCGAGCTGGACTTCTTCGGCGCCACGGCGCAGGGCAGCGACAACCAGACCTTCCGCGTGCGGGGTGTCCGCCGGACGGTCGACCTGTCGCGCGGGCGCTTCCTCTCGGCCACCCTGATCGACGCCGGCGGCGAGCTCTCGGGGGCCCGTTCGCGGGTCGCCGACCTGTCGTTCGGCGAGTACGCCGCCGGCCGCACCGCCCGCTTCGAGACGGCGCTCGACACCACGCGCGGCGTTCAGGGCGTGGCCGACGCCGCCCGCCTGGCGATGTCGGCCCGGGTCGACGTGCGCTCGGCCACCGGCTTCGGGTCGCTCTCCTTCGCCAACGTCCCGGTCGGCTTCGCGCCGGTCGGCCTGGTGCAGAACGGCGACCGCGTGGTGGAGCTCTCGGCCGGGCGGCGCTTCGGGACGGCCCAGTCCCAGCTCGACCTGGCCCGCGACCGGGCCACCGACCAGTCCGGCGGCGTCACCGACGCGACCCGGCTCGACCTGGGCGTCTCGTTTCCGCTGCGCGTGCTCGGCTCGCTCAACGCCAACGCCGCGGTGGGCCAGGTCCGCTCGACCGGCGGCGACACCAAGAGCTCCACGATCAGCCTGGGCGCGACCCAGTCGCCGCACGGCTTCGCGCTGGCCGAGACCTACGGGCGCTCGACGGTCGGGGGCGGCATCTCGCAGTCCTCGTACACGCAGTACGCGGTGGCGGCCTCGCACGCGCTGGCGGGCGGCTTCCTGGCCGGGCAGGGCTCGTACCAGGCCAGCGACGCCGACGGCCGGGCGACCGTGCTGGGCGGCTCGCTCGACTTCACCCGCAGCCTGAACGCCCGCAACGACCTCGACCTGCGCCTGGGCTTGCAGCGGGTCAACAGCGCCGGCCAGATCGCGACGATCAAGACCCTCGGCGCGACCTACACCCGGCACCTGTCGCGGGCGCTGGCGCTGCGGATCGACACCGCTCGCACCGCCCAGACGGGGCCCGGCGGCGGCGCCGGTTCGTCGCTGGACGTCGAGCTGGTCGGGCCGGTCTCGTTCGGCGGCGCGGCGCGCTATGCCGGGCGGGCCAACCCGAACCTGCCGGCGATCGTCCAGGGCCGGATCGTCTACCAGGACGTCGGCCTCAACGCCAGCGGCGGCCCGCTCTCGAGCCGCGGCGTGGCCGGGGTGATCGTCGTGCTCGACGGCATCCAGACCCAGCGCACCGACAGCGACGGCAGCTACCAGTTCCGCTTCGTCAAGCCGGGCGAGCACACCGTGGCGCTGCAGGACGGCACGATTCCGCTCGGCCTGGTGGCCGAGCGGGACGCGCGCCAGTTCAGCGTCCAGGGCGGGCAGATCGTGGTGACCGACTTCCTGGTCGGCCAGTACGGCGGGGTGCGCGGCCACGTCACCTCGGGCACCGCCGGCGGTCCGGCGCCGCTCTCGGGGGTCGCGATCCTGGTCGACGGCACCCAGCGCGTGTTCACCGGCCCGGACGGCTCGTTCCAGCTCGGCAAGCTCTCCACCGGCGCCCACACCGTCCAGCTCGTCAACGACTCGCTCCCGGCCTCGGCCCAGATCGCGGGCGCGGCGACGCGCACGGTCCAGGTCCGCCAGGGCGCGCTGACCTCGCTCGAGTTCGCCACCCTGCGGCTGGGCTCGCTGCGCGGAACGGTCTACGACGGCGACCCGGTCAAGGGCGCGGGCGCGCCCGACATCTACGTCGTCGCGCAGCCCGGCGACCACGCCGCGATCACCGGCGCGGACGGAACCTTCATCATCGACAACCTCACCCCGGGCCGCTACACCCTGGCGATCGACCCCCAGACCCTGCCCGACGGCGCGGCGGTCCAGACCGGCGACGGCCAGGCCAAGGAGGTCGGACCGGGCGAGGACATCGCCGACCTGGTGTTCTCGGTCGGCGAGGCCCAGAAGGACGTCGTCTTCGACTACAGCGACAAGAAGCGCACCGCGCTCCAGCTCACGCTCGACCCGCTGCGGCTCCCGCCGCTGGGCGAGCTGGAGCTGCGCCTGGCGACGACCGCCCCGCGCGACGCCAAGATCGAGGCCACCGTCGGGCTGTCGAAGATCGCGCTGCACTACGTTTCCAGCGGCGTGTTCGGCGGGCGGGTCGTGGTCCCGGCGAGCGCGCCGGCCGGCGACGTGGCCGTCCACGTCGAGGTGGCCGGCGCCGCCAAGGGCTCCGCAGACGCAGTCTTTACCGTAGACCCTAAAGTGCCGCTTGTTTCGGTCCGTATACAGGATACGAGGGTGATTCCCGGCCAGACCGTCCACGGCGTGTTGAAAACGTACGCGGACGTGCGAGCCGGGGACGCGATCGTGTTCGGTGACGGACAGCAAGTCCGGCTCGCCGAGCCTCACGGTCGTGTGTTTGGATTCAACGTTCGAATCGGACCGTCGGGACTTCCGATGCGCGGCACGCTGACAACGCGCGGCGGGGAACATCTGGCGATCGTCATCGAGCGTATAAAAGCCGACGGCGGCTCAAGAAAGTGATCGCTGCGGTCGATTCGCCCTACACGGGCACTCTGCTTCTCAAGGAAGGGATGCGATAGTGAAACGGATTCTGGCCATCGCCGCCACCGCAATCGCGGCCGGGACGATGGTATTGCCGGCGAGCGCCGCTTCGACGTTTACGTACGGCTCGGTCAAGCTCCAGTGGAACGTCCCGCTGACCGCGACGCTCAACGTCCACACCAACTACAACGCCGCGGGCGCCTTCGGCGGCGCCTCGAACACGCTGTACGCCAGCGGCGCGGGCGTCTGCACCAGCCAGGCCTCGGGCGAGACCGACCTCAACATGAACTACGGCACGATGGCCGTCAGCCCGGTCGCCGCGGTGGCTTGCACGTACAAGAACGCGGTCGCGCTGCAGCTGACCACCAACGCCAAGTACCAGGTCAACGAGTACATGGACACCGCCACCGAAGTGCCGACGGGCACCGGCTTCTGCGCGTATTCCAACGGCCTGGTCTTCGGCGGCCCCGGCTCGGCCGCCGCGACGCAGTCGACCCGCACGGTCGATCCGGGCGTGGGAACCTTCACCGCCGGCGCCCTGACGGGCTGCGGCACCGGTTCGGTCATCGCGATCGCATCGGGCACCGTCTCGAACACCGGCGCGGCGCCGACCCAGCCGAACGCCGTCTACACCGGTGAGTATCTCGCCGGCGGCACGGGCCTCAACGTCATCGGTTCGGCGACCCCGCCCGCGGGCGTCGTGTGGGCCGGTGAAGACATCCAGCTGAACCTCGACAAGAATGCCCCGGCCACCAGCGGTGCGACCTCGGCCTTCATGACGATCCAGCTCGTCAACAACTAGAACCGGAGAATCGTGAGAGCACGTCTTTTCGTGTGCGCCGCCGTCGCGAGCATGCTCGCGGCGTCCGCGCCAGCCCCGGCCGACATCGGACTCAACGTCATCCCGACGAAGAACGAGATCGCGACCCAAGCCGGCAAGACCGAGACCGTCCCCGTCACCGTGCGCAACGACGGTCAAGATGTCGTGCACGTGCAGGCGTCGCTCTCCGATTTCACCATCGCGCCCAACGGCCAGCACGTCTTCATGGCGCCCGGCAAGAGCGCGTTCTCGCTGGCCCCGTACATGGCGGTCAACCCGCGCGAGTTCGACATCCCGCCGGGTGCGTTCCAGCAAGTGCGCGTCTCGTTCACCGTGCCCGAGCACAAAGCCGGCGAGTACGCGACGATCATCTTCTTCCAGACCCGCCCGACCCGCAAGCCCGGCTCGATCGGCTTTTCGGAACGCATCGCGGCGAAGTTCTATGCCCTAGTCGGCGACACGGGCCGCATCGGCGGCGAGGTCGACAACGTCGCGGTGCAGCCCGCACCCGGCGCGCAAAAGGTCGTGGTCGGCTTCAAGAACGTCGGCAACGTCCACGTCTACGTGAACGGCCGGGTCGAGATTCGCAAGGCCGGTCAGGTCGTCGAGAAGCTTCCCGTCGCCACCCAGCAGCTCGTCGAGCGCGGTGCGCGCGTCGTCTTGGAGGCGACCGGCAAGACCTTGCCGGCCGGCACGTACGACGCGGTCGCGGTGCTCGACTACGGCGGTCCCAAGCTCACCGGCGGCCAAACGACGTTCACCGTCCACTAGCCGAAATGCCGCAAGCCCTACGGAGAGGGCTCGCACGTCAAGAAGGATCTGACCTCATGCGGTTCCGCTCGCTCGCCGGGATCGCGGCGATTGCGCTGGTGGCGATCGCCGTGGCATCCGCCGGCCCTAGTTCCGCGCTACCCGTGGCCACGAACGGCTCGGTGCGCGTGCTCTACCACGTGCCGCCAAGCATCAACATGACCCTCACCACCAACTACCAGACCGGCTTCGGCCCGCAGGGCGGCACCGGTTCCGGCTCGACCCCCTCGCCCGGACCCGGCACCAGCACGGGCGCGATCGATTTCGGCACCGTGGTCCAAGGCTACAACTATCTCTACAAGTACGCCGCCCAAGTGGCGGTCATGACCAACGACGTCAACGGCTTCGTGCTCTACGCCGAAGGCACGTCGGACTTCGATGCCACGTTCCCGCTGCAGAACTCGCTCTTCTGGATGCCCGCGAACGCGAGCAACACGCCCTACACGGGGCCGCCGACCGCGCGCTCGTTCCAGAAGACGCTGAGCCCGGTGACGTACGGCAGCGGCACGGCCAGCATCAACTACGGCGGCGCGGCGCCCAACAACGCCGCCCAGATCTGGCAGTACGGCGGTTCGACGATCGCGCTGCCCGGCAGCGTCGTTTCGCAGGGATACGACTACCAGCTCGACGTCCCCAGCGCGACCAACATCAGCTCCTACAGCATCTACGTCGTCTACACGGCGGTGGCTTCATGACCGCGCGGCTGCGCCTGCTCGCCGGGGCCGTCGCGGCGCTGGCCGTCTTCGTCCTGTTCGGCCTGCGCGCCGACGCGACCACCGTTCAGTACACGACCAAGATCATGAGCTTCACCGTGACGGTGACGCCCTCGCCGGTGGCCTTCATCAGCCCCCAGCGCGCGGTGCGCGTCGCGACCGCGCACCGCGCGCTGGCGCGCGCCGTTCAGCACGCCGGCGCGCCGCTGGTCGTCGCGCAGGTGACCTCGGCGCAGAAGAGCGCCAAAGTCAACGTCACCACCAAGGCCGACCCGACCGGTGCGTACCTCAAGATCGCGCCCAACCACGTGGCGGTCAGCGCGAGCTACGGCTCCAACACGTACCTCTGCGCCTTCAAGATCAACGCCTACTTCACGTACGCCTGGCAGGTCACCGACTGGGTCTACGGTTCCACCCGCGGGGCGTCCGGCACGTTTCCGGCCTTCGACTACCCGGCGGCGTCCGATCTGGCGTGGTCCGTCCAAGGCATCTCGACCAAGTACACGACCTACGCGAACCAGGGCGCACCGGGCGAGAACGCCTTCAACGCCGCGGCGAACGTCACCAAATCGGTCTGCGTCGACCTCCAGCTGACCGTGCCGGACACCGTGGTCGCCGGGACGTACTCGACCAACGTCCAGTACAACCTGTACGTGACGTACTGACGTGCGCATCTCACGAACGCTGTCCGTCCTGCTCGCGCTGGTGCTGCTCGCGGTCTCCGGGATCGCCGTGCTCGCCCAGACCGTGCGCCAGCTCCCGTCCCGGCGCAGCACGGCGGCTGCGCCGCCGGCCATGCCGTCGCTCGCGCCGCTGCTCGCGCCGGCCGCGCGGGCCGCGATCCCGCCCTTCCCGCCGGTGCCCAAGGACCGCCGCGCGCGCCGCCCGCGCTCCGCCTACGGCGCGTACATGAACCTGGCGCAGAACGCCGGCACGTGTACCCAGCCCGCGAACACCGACATCTTCCCGCTCAACTGCCAGCTCACCATCGGCGCCAAGAACCTGCCGACGGCGACGGCGACCTATCAGGATTACGTGCAGGCGCCCAACGGCACGCTCGCGCTGGCGACGCTGGGCGGCACCTACACCGGCAACGCCGATCCCGGCACGGCCGTATTGACCCTCTCGCAGCAGGGCGTCTACATCGTGGGCGCGCTCAACACCACGATCAACGGCGGCCACCCGGCCGCGACCTGGGACGCGGTGGCGTACATCGCGGTCGGCTCGCAGATCAACTTCGACACCTACGCCGACTCGGGCCTGACCGTGCCGCAGCAGAACGTCGTCGCGAACGGCAGCAACGCGGTCTACCTCTCGGCCAACGGCCTGACCCCGACCGACGCCTACGTGTTCGCGATCGAGAACACGTCGGACAACGGCTACTGCGCGTTCACCGCGCCCCAGCAGGGCTCGTATCCCAACGGCTTATGCCCGGTGGAGAAGCCGACCGTGACCGGCGTCGTCTCGTCGTCGGGCACCTACACCGCTTCGTGGGTCCCTTCGATCGGCACGCCGGCCGCGCTCCAGGCCGGCGCGTACAGCGTCTCGCTCTACGACCAGACCACGCACCAGCGGGTCGGCCAGCGCAACTTCACCGTGCTCAGCCCGACCGGCGGCGCGGCCGCCGCGGTGGTGCAGTTCTACGACGGCACCGGCGTGCCGTTCAGCACGATCGGCAGCGAGACCGTGCCGCGGGTGGCCTACAACGGCAACGGCGTCGCCTGGGCCGACTCGAACATGACCTTCGTCAACGTCTACAACGGCGCGACCGGGCTGAACAACGCGCACACCTACCGGGTCACCATCGCGGACCCGCAGGGCAACGTGGTCAAGCAGTTCACCGACCAGACGCCGGCGGGCGGCGCGCTCACCTCGAGCAGCGACCAGTGGGGCTTGCCCACCAACAGCGGCCTGCCGCTGGCGTCCTCGTACACCGGCAACGTCTACACCACGACGATCTACGACGTCACCGCCAAGGCGACGGTCGCGTCGCAGGCCTGGGAAGTGCTGGGCTACAGCATGCTGCCGACCTTCCCGACCGGCTCGAACCAATTGCAGGCCGCCTCGGGCAACGGCAACCAGACCGATGCGACGATCACCTTCCTCAACGACGGCAACGTGCGCTTCGGCGACGGCAACACCGACTCGCTGCAGAAGATCGTCGTCACCACCTCGGCTCCGTTCCCGGCCCTGACCTGCACCGGCGGCTGCGCGCCGATCCTGGACACCGACCACCAGAGCTGGACGGTCGTCGCTGACCGGCTCGACCGGCGCCGGCTTCACGCTGACCCTGACCGCGCCCGCCGAACACGGGCCTCAAGCCGGGCTCGCAGCTCGTCGTTCCGCTCAAGGTCACCGCGGGCGCCTCGTCGGTCTGCCCGTCCAACGCCCCCTGCACGCTCACCTCGTCGATCTTCCCGCTCCACAACAACAAGGGCTCGGGCGGGCAGTACGTGGCCAGCCAGATGCAGGTCACCGACAACGGCTCCAACCACTCGGGCACGATCGTGGCCGAGATCGTCGGCAACACCGCGAACGCCACCTCGCTGCAGCTCCTGCCGGGCTACACGCCCTACACCAACAGCCACCTGGGCACGTACATGGGCGTCCCGTACGCGAACTTGTTCGCCGCCAACGCCTACGCCGCCAACCAGCCGTTCGCGTCCGCGGCGGGCTCGAACATCTACGGCTTCGCCATCACCAACACCAGCAGCAGCGGCGCGGCGACCTTCAGCGCGGTCGCGATCACGCTGCCGCCGGGCATCGACGCCTCCAAGGTCACCTCGGCGGGCGCCGGCTACTCGTTCTCGGGCGTGCCCAACACGACGTTCACGGTCACCAACTGCGGCGGCGTCAACGGCATCCCGGCCAACTCGTTCTGCATCTCGAACTGGAACGGCAACGGCACCGCGATCTCGAACGGCCAGCTGTTCTACTGCTTCGTCGACATCCCGCAGTCGTCGGTCTCGTTCCCCTACTCGCCCGTCGGCGGCATCATCTACAACGGCGACGCGGGCTTCGGCCACCTCATCAACCTGACCGCCGACGGGACGCGCGACGTGTTCGCGCCCAAGGCGCAGAGCGGGCAGCAGATCGCGGCCAACTCGATCGCCGCGTACTCGCTCAACGCAAGCGAGATGCTCTCGACGATCACGCCCGGCACGCTGGGCACCAGCCTGACCAACAACGTCACCCTGCAGTTCGAGAACACGCCCTACAGCTCGGACCCCTTCCCGGACTGGGTCGACGGCATCCTCGTCGAGGTCCCGACGCCCAGCGCCGCGCAGCCGGTCTCGTCGATCACGACCCAGTTCGGCGCCATCACGCCGGCCGGCTGGCAGTTCCTCAACGGCCAGAGCAGCTTCGTCTACGGCGGGCACACGTACTACTGGTTCGGGCTGTGCAGCAACCAGTACGACACCAGCTACACCTTGCCCAACTCGATCGGCGGCACGACCCGCGGCGGCGACGCGCCCAAGGCCGACCAGTGCGCGCAGTCGCCCAACGAACAGGAGGCGCTGCAGCCCGGCCAGACCTTCTCGGTCCCGATGAAGATCGTCACCACCGGCAACACCGGCGCCTACACGGGCTATATCTTCGCCCACGGCGGCAACGGCAACGGCTGGTCGTCGGGAACCCCGTTCACGATCAACGTGCA
Source organism: Vulcanimicrobiota bacterium (assembly GCA_963784655.1). GTDB lineage: Bacteria > Vulcanimicrobiota > Vulcanimicrobiia > Vulcanimicrobiales > Vulcanimicrobiaceae > Vulcanimicrobium. The sequence continues at coordinate 162,767 of CAWASO010000005.1, read as the reverse complement.
GACCGGCACCGCGGCCTCGGCCGGGTTCAGCGCGGTCGGCACGTACAACGCCGGCGACACCGCGCCGCCGCTGAGCGCGGGCTCGCAGCCTGCCATCGGCGGCGACAGCAACACGACCTTCGGCAACTCCTACGTCTACACGGTCACCAATACCGGCAACAACACGATCGGCAAGGTCGAGATCACGGTGCCCGGAACGACCAACACCGGCGCGCCGGGCGCCGACTCGGGCGGCGTCTACCCGACGCTCACCCCGGCGACGTTCAGCGGTTCGGTCAGCTACACCGGCAACAACGGCTCGGGCGGCTGCCAGATCGTCGCGGCCAACGGCGACTACGCCTCGTCGAGCTCGCAGAACGCCAACGACGGCGTGATTCGCCTGGAGAACTGCAACCTGCAGCCCGGCGACTCGGTCAACGTCGCCTTCTCGATGAAGATGCCCTACCGGGTCAACGTGATCTACGCCTTCCCGACCACGGTCTATTCCAAGGCCGCGCCGGCGACCAAGGTCGCCTCGGCCGAGACCTGGGTCAACGACACGACCATGACGATCACCAACACCGCGGTGCTCTCGGTCGCGGTCAACTCCGGCGTCAGCTGCACCGGCACCGGCTGGACCTACAACACCTCGACCAACCTGCTCGACTTCGGCGCGGTCGCGCCGAGCTCGTCCAAGACCTGCACCGGCGCGGTGCAAGCCAACGTCTGGACGCCGCTGGCGGCGCCCTACGGCTGGTCGCTCTACGCCTCGATCGACAACAACCCCGCGACCACCGGCGCCGCGGTCACCAACGAGGCGCAAGTCGCCTACAGCGCGACCGGCTCGCAGACGCAGGACGCCAACGTCCTGCCCGGCACCGCCACCTACACGGTGCTGCCGACCAGCCCGGGCTCGGGCGGGTTCCTGGTCGCGCAGACGACCGGGGCCGGCACCACCCAGTCGTACCGCACGCCGTACATCTTCATGACCAACTACCGGATCACGGTCGGCACCGAGGCGGTCGCCGCCCAGCAGCACACGATCACCTTCACCTGGATCAGCAACTAGGCGTCGTCCCGCCGAGCGGCCGCGAGCACGAGGGCGATCAGCCCGAGCAGCACGACCGCGCCGTAGACCTGGGTCGAGCGCGCGTGCAGCGCGTGGTACGCGGGCGAGGCGACGTCGGGCGTGACTTGCATGGCCTGCACGATCACCCGCTGGTGGTACGTGCTCAGCGCCAGCGCGAGCGCGATGCAGGCGGCGCGCGCGATGTCCCAGGTGCGGTCGGCGGCGCGCGCCGCGCGGAGCAGCGCGACGACCGCCGCGAGGCCGCCCAGCCCGTAGCCCCACTTCGTCAGCACCGCGAGCTGCCCGGCGGTGAGCGCGGCGAAGCGGCCCACGTCGAGCGGCGCGATCAGGTGGAAGGCCAGCGGCGCGGAGACGAAGGCGAAGCCGATCAGCGCGCCCAGCCAGATGCCCAGCGCCGGGATCTCGATCGCCGCGAGGACGCGGTCGCGCGAACGGGAAGCGTCTCTCCTCATTCCCGCGCACTTCCCAGGAGCACTTCGCTGGACCCGCTCGCGTTCATCACCGCGCTCGCTCGCGACGCGGGCGCCCTCCTGCGCGAGCGGCTCGACGGCCCGCGCGAGATCGCCGAGAAGCACGCTCACGACCTGGTCACCGACGCCGACCGCGCCAGCGAGGCGCTGATCGTCGCGCGGATCGGCACGGCCTTTCCGCGCGCGGCGATCCTGGGCGAGGAGAGCGGCGCGCACGCCGGCAGCGGCGACGAGCGCTTCATCGTCGACCCGCTCGACGGGACCACCAACTACGCCCACCGCTACCCGCTGTTCTGCGTCTCGATCGCCTACGAGCGGGCCGGGGTGATGGAGGCGGGCGCGATCTACGCGCCGGTGCTCGACGAGCTGTTCGCCGCCCGGCGCGGCGGCGGCGCGACCCGCAACGGCCGGCCGATCGGCGTCTCGGCCATCGCCGAGGTGGGCTCCGCGATGGTCTGCACCGGCTTCAACCCGGCCGCCTACGCCCGCAACGGCCCGTATTTCGCGGCCCTCTCCGACCGCGCGCAGGCGGTCCGGCGCGACGGCAGCGCGGCGCTCGACCTCGCCTTCGTCGCGGCCGGAATCTACGACGCGTTCTGGGAGTGGGACCTCAAGCCGTGGGACGTCGCGGCCGGCGCGCTGCTGATCGAGGAGGCGGGCGGGCGGGTGAGCGGGCTGCCGGACGGCCCGCTCGACCTGGCGACGGGCTCGATCCTGGGCAGCAACGGGCGCGTGCACGACGCGGTGCAGAGCTTGCTGGCGGCGGTCCCGAAGACCTGACGATGGAATCCAACGGCCAGCCGCCCGGCGACGAGATGGTCGTCGTCTCGCGCGCGGCGCTCGAGCAGCTCCAGAGCCAGATCGACGGTTTGCCCGAGGTCTTCGCCCGGACCACCCGCGAACTGGGCCAGGCCCTCGCCAAGCGGCTCTCGGGCGCGCTCGACGACCTCTCGGCGCAACTGCTCGAGACGACCGACGACGCGCTGCGCGCGATCCGCGACGCGATCCCGGTCGTCGTTGCGCAGCACGCGCCCGAGATGCCGCCCGCCGCGCTGGACGCGATCACCGAAGCGATCTACGCCCGCGCCGCCGAGCAGTTCGCAACCCTCCACGCCGCCCAGCGCCTGCTGAGCAAACGCTTCTCGGACCGCGCCGAGTAAGGGCTCGGGATCGTGGCGCTATCCGCGCCGGGGTGAAATCGGCGCCCGGAGCGGGAACGTCGGTTGCCGATGCGCGCCTTGAAGCCGGTCGGTGCCGAGGAAGACTACCGTGCGCTGGCCGAGACGATCCCGCAGATGGTGTGGGCGACCCGGCCCGACGGGTATCACGAGTTCTTCAACGGCCGCTGGTACGAGTACACCGGCCTCACGCCCGAGCAGTCGTTCGCCGAGGGCTGGAGCCTGGTGCTGCACCCGGACGACTACGCGCGCACCCTGGAGGTCTGGACCCACTCGCTGCGCACCGGTGACCGCTACGACACCGAGTACCGCTTCCGGCGCCACGACGGCGTCTACCGCTGGTTCTTCGCGAGCGCGCGCCCGGTGCGCGATCCGGCCGGCACGGTGGTGCGCTGGTTCGGCACCTGCACCGACATCCACGACCGGGTCAGCGCCGAGAACACGCTGCAATTCCTGCTCGATGCCGCCGAGACGCTGGGCGCCTCGCTGGACGCCGAGCGAACCCTGGACTCGCTCGCCCGGCTCGTGGTGCCGCGGCTGGCCGAGTCGGCGGCCGTCTACATGCCCCAGGCCGACGGCGGGCTGGGCGCGCGCGTCCTCGTGCACCAGGACCCGGCCAAAGTGGCGCTGGCCTGGGACCTGGTGCGCCGCTATCCGGCCACCCGCTCGACCGACGGCATCCTGACCGTGATGCGGACCGGCGAGTCGCTGCTGGTACCGCACATCACGCCCGAGATGCTGGCCGCGGTCGCGCACGACGACGAGCACGCCGCGGCGATGCAGCGGATCGGCATCAGCTCGGCGATCACGGTGCCCTTGCGGGCCGGCGGGCAGACGATCGGCGTCCTGCAGCTCATCAACAGCACGCCCGGGCGCATCGCCACCGACGCCGAGCGCCGGGTCGCCGAGGCGCTCGCCGCGCGCGCTTCGATCGCGCTGGACAACGCGCGCTTGTTCGCCCGCGAGCAGCAGATCGCGGCCGCCTTCCAGAGCGCCGCGCTGCCCGTCTCGCTGCCCAGCCGCGAAGGCTTGGCCCTCGACGCGGTCTACGAGCCCGGCTCGAGCGAGAGCCTCGTCGGCGGCGATTGGTACGACGCGGTCCGGCTGCGCGACGGCCGGCTGGTGCTTTCGGTCGGCGACGTCGCAGGCAGCGGGCTGGAGGCGGCGGTCATCATGTCGGGGATGCGCCAAGCGGTGCGAACCGTCGCGCACGTCTACGCGGACCCCGTCACGATCCTCGACGCCGCCGACCGCACGCTCAAGAACGAGCATCCCGAGCGCGTCGTGACGGCGTTCGTGGGCGTCTTCGACCCGGTCACGCGCGAGCTGGCGTACGCGCTGGCCGGTCACCCGCCGCCGCTGCTGCGCCGGGCCGGCGGCGCGATCGAAATGCTGGCCGCGCCGGAACTGCCGCTGGGTCTGCGGGCCCGCGCCGACGCCGGCGCCGCGCGCACCGTGCGGCTCGAGGCCGGCGACCTGCTCGTGCTCTACACCGACGGCGTGACCGAGGCGACCCGCGACGTGCTCGAAGGCGAACGGCGCTTGGCCGACGCGGTCGGCTTGGCCGACCCGGCCGGCGCGCACCCGGCCCGGGCGATCGCGGCCCGGGTGCTGCCCGAGCGGGCGTCGGACGACGTCGCGATCCTCACGCTGACCGTCGGCGCCGCGGTCGCGCAGACGGCATGGCACTTCGACAGCGGCGACGGGCACGCGGCCCGGCGCACGCGCCACGCGTTCGTTCGCCTGCTCGGCGAGCGCGGCATCGACGGCGCCCGCGCCTACGCGGCCGAGCTCGTGTTCGGCGAACTGCTCGGCAACGTCGTGCGCCACGCCGCGGGCCCGGTCGACGTCACCTTCGAGGAGGACGGCGATCCGGTGCTGCACGTGCTCGACCGCGGCCCCGGCTTCACCGTGACGCCGCACCTGCCGACCGACCTGCTCGCCGAGCGCGGGCGCGGGCTGTATCTCGTGTGGTCGCTGACCGAAGACTTCAACGTCACCCAGCGCAACGGCGGCGGCTCGCACGCGCGCGCGGTCCTGAGCACGCGGCCCGACGGCCGCTGACCCGCCGCCTAATGCGCCGGTAGGCGGTGGATCTTGAGGACGTTGGTGCCGCCCGCGCCGACCGGCATGCCGGTGGTGATCGCGACCGTCTCGCCGGGCGCGGCGTAGCCGTCGGCGATCACCCGCGCCTCGGCGATCTCGATCAGGGTCTCGATGTAGCGGTAGCTCTGCACGACCGACGTCTCGACGCCCCAGACGACCGCCATCCGGCGCGCGACCGTTTCGAGCGGGGTCAGCGCGACGATGCGCGCGCGGGGCCGGAACGCCGAGATGTAGCGCGCGGTGTTGCCGGTGGTCGTGCCGGTCACGATCAAGCGCAGGCCGAGCGCGTCGGCCGAGCCGACCGCCGCTTGAGCGATCGCCGCGCCGATGTCCTCGTCGGTCTCGAGGTTGCCGTAGTCGCTCGCCCGCCGGCGGCGGATCTCCTTGAACGGATAGCGCGACTCGACTTGCTGGGCGATCGTCGCCATCACGCGCACCGCTTCGAGCGGGTACGCGCCGCGCGCGGTCTCGCCCGAGAGCATCACGGCGTCCGTGCCGTCGAGGATGGCGTTGGCGACGTCGGTCGCCTCGGCCCGCGTCGGGCGCGGTGACGACGTCATCGACTCCAGCATCTGGGTCGCGGTGATCACGGGCTTGGAGACGTGGTTGGCGCGCGCGATCAGATCCTTTTGCGTCATCGGCACTTCTTCGAGCGGGATCTCGATCCCGAGGTCGCCGCGCGCGACCATGATCGCGTCGGCGACGGTCAGGATGTCGTCGATGTGCTCGAGCGCCTCGTGCTTCTCGATCTTGGCGATGACCGGGATCGTCGCGTTCGCCTCGCCGATGCGCGACTTCACCCGCCAGACGTCTTGCGCGGTGCGCACGAACGAGACCGCGACCCAGTCCACCCCTTGCGCGATGCCGAAATCGAGGTGCTCGAGATCGCGGTCGGTCACCGCGTCGAGCTCGAACGTCCCGTCGGGGTAGTTGATCCCTTGCCGCTCGCGCAGCTCGCCGCCCGTCTCGACGACCGTGCGCACGTTCGCGCCCTCGACCGCCGTCACGCGCAGCGCGATCGAGCCGTCGGCCAGGTACACCCGCTTGCCGACCTCGACGTCGCGGGCCAGCCCGGCGTACGAGACGCTGACGTGCTCGGCGTCGCCGGGGACTTGCTCGGTGGTGAGGGTGAACGGCTTGCCGGCCTCCAGCCGAACCGACGCGCTGCCGTCGGCGAACCCTCCGGTGCGGACCTTCGGTCCCGGCAAGTCCTGTAAGACCGCGACGTGCAGCCCCAGCTCGCGCGCGACGCGGCGCACGTCGGCGATCGTCGCCGCGTGCTCCTCGTGGGTTCCGTGGGAGAAGTTCAGCCGCACCACGTTGACGCCGGCCAGGAACAGCGCCCGCAGCATCGCCGGATCGCGCGACGCCGGGCCGACGGTCGCGACGATCTTCGTACGTTTGGGAGGCGGCTGCATCGGCGCGCGGGATTCCCTGCCCTCACCGGCGGTCCTGCGGCTGGATGAAAGCACGCGCACATATCGGCTCGGCCGCTTGGCGCGTCAAGCTATCGCCTCCGATGTTTACCATCTCGGGACGCTGGGACGTCCGGGCGAGCGCAGGATGGTGCCGGGCTGGGTCGCGAAGCTAACGCGTCGGCGACGCATACGGAACTCCCCAGGGTGTAAACGGCAGACGGAGTTCGTAACGGGCGTCACCATCTCAAAAAACGCGAAGACAAACCGAGTCCGGAAGCAATTCTCGGGCTGAGTCCTCTTGGTGTTGGAGGCGTGGGTGTCGACTTCGGAATTCGGTTCGCTGACTCTCTTGCTGCTCGTCGTGGTCGGCCTGGCGCACGTGCTGGGTCATGTCTTCGCGCACTTTCGCCAGCCGCGCGTGGTCGGCGAGATCGTGGCCGGCATCCTGATCGGCCCGCTGCTGCTGGGGCGGTTCGCTCCGCAGCTCTCGGCCTCGCTGTTCTCCAGCGGCGCGGCGGGCGCGAACAAGGACCAGATCGTGCTGGGCTTCCTGTCCAGCTTCGGGCTGCTGCTGCTGATGTTCGCCTCGGGCGCGGAGACCAAGGGTCTGTTCGATCGCGAGGACCGGCGCGAGGTGGGCTGGCTGGGCATCGTCGGGACCGGGCTGCCGTTTTTGCTCGCGCTCGTCGCCGCGCCGCTGATTCCGTCGGCGCCGCTGATCGGCAGCGCCGGGCAGCGCACCTCGCTGCTGATCGTGGTCAGCATCGCGATGGCGGTCACCTCGATCCCCGTCATCTCCAAGATCCTGCACGACCTGGGCATCCTCAACACGCGCTTCGCGCGGCTGATCCTGGGCGTCGCGGTGATGGAGGACATCGTGCTGTGGGGCGTCCTCGCGATCGCGACGGCGCTGGCCAAATCGGGCTCGGTGCCGCAGCAGGCCATCGCGATGCACGTGCTCTACGCGGTGATCTACTTCACCGCCGGGCTGACCGTCATGCCGCGCCTGCTGGCGGCGATCAGCGCGGCGCGCTGGAACGTGCTGCCCAAAGCCTCGCCGGTCGGCTACGTGATCCTCGTGCTGCTGGCGTACTCGGCCCTGGCCGCGCTGCTCGACGTCAACCTCGTCTTCGCCGCCTTCCTGGCCGGCTACGCGCTCGTCTCGCGCACCGACATGTTCGAGGACGCGATCAAGACCATCAGCAAGGTCTCGTTCGCGGTCTTCATCCCGGTCTATTTCGTGGTGGTCGGCTACCAGCTCGACCTCACCCACTCGTTCTCGCTGACGATGCTGCTGGTGTTCCTGGCCGTCGGCTGCGCGGCCAAGCTGCTGTGCGCGGGCCTGGGCGCGCGGCTGGCCGGCTTCCCCTGGCGCGACAGCGTGAACCTCGCGATGGCGCTCAACGCGCGCGGCGGGCCGGGGATCGTGCTGGCCAGCGTCGCCTTCAGCAGCGGCATCATCAACGCCGCGTTCTACACCACCCTGGTGCTGTTCGCCGTGCTGACCTCGCAGGTCGCCGGCGCGTGGCTCGACTTCATCCTGCGCTCGGGCATCCCGCTGCTGACCGAGCGCAACACGATCACGATCGTCTCGGGCAAGCCCGAGGCGGTGCGGGCGACCAGCTCGGCCTAGGCTTTACGCCCCGGGGTTCCGCTTTAGCATGGGGTCCGATCGAGCGCAGGTAAGAGCGCCCGGTCGTGATCCGCCGTTCGCGAACCATTCGCAATGCCCACGTCGAACGGCCGTCGCGGCGGCGTGACCTCGTCGCGCTGGGCCTGTCGTTCGTCGCCCACGCGCTCGTGCTGCTGGCGCTGCTGCTGATCAGCTTCGGCGGCGAGACCGCCACCGAGCCCGACGCGGTGGCCGACGTGATCCTCCAGCGCCCCGCCCCGGCCGCCCCCGCGCCCAGCCTCACGCCGTCACCGGCGCCGGTCCCGACCGCGCGGGCCGTGACGCCCCGGCCGGTCGCCGTGCCGCCGCGGCCGGTCGCCGTGCCGCCGACGGCACCGCCGCCGCACCGCGAGCTGGCTCGCCTGCGGCCCTCGGCCTCGCCCCAGCCCAGCGCGACGCCCACCCGCCCGCCGACCGAGCCCCCCGCGCCCCGGCCGACGCTCGCCCCCAGCGTCCGGCCCAGCGCGCTCGTCGCGCTGGCCAGCCCCGCCCCGACCGCCGTGGCGACCGTCCCGCCCACCGCGCCACCGACCCTCGCGCCCACCGTCCTCCCGACCGCCGTGCCGACGACGGCCCCGACCACGCGCCCGACCCTGCCGCCGACGACGGCGCCTACGGCTGCCCCGACGCCTCCGCCGACGGTCCGTCCCACGGTCGCGCCGACAGCCGCGCCCACGACCCGTCCCACGATCGCGCCGACCGCCGCCCCGACCGCGCGGGCCACCACTGCTCCGACCGCTCGGGCCACCGTCGCCCCGACCGCTGCACCGGGCACGCCGCAGCCGGTGCCTTCGGCGGCCAACGTGGCGGCCGCCGCCGCTACGGCCCGTGCTGTCGCGACAGCGGCCCCGCAAGCCGGCCCGGTCGGTTCGGCCGCGGCTCCCGCCGCCGGTCCGACCGGTCCCTCGGGGCCGGCGGGTCCGGCCGGGTCCTCGGCTCCGAGCGGCACGGCCGCCGGCCCGGTGACTCCAGGGTCCGGGGCGCCCGGCCCGAGCACCCCGGCCGCGGGCCAGCCCGGCACGGGCCCGGCCCGCGCGCGCCGGGCCCGCAGGGCAGCCCCGACGCGACCGCGCTGCTCAACGCCAAGCTCAAGGCGCTCACCGTGGGCGGCGGCTCGACCGTGAAGGAGTACGGCCCCGACGTCGGCGCCCTGGCGCGAAGCGCGGTCGAGGCTTACGAGGCGGCCGTCGCGCCGCCGGCCGAGGTGCTGGCCAAGACCTTCGGGCTGATCCGGGTCCGCCGGACCGCGTTCGTCGCGGACTCCGTGGCCTACGTCTTCGAGCGCCGGCAGACGCCGTTCGGCGAGCGCTGCCGGGCCTTCCGGGTCACCGACCATCCCAAGCCGCCGCCGCCGGCCCGCTTCGACCCCAACCACCCGGACCGCAACCCGATCCCCGGCCGCAACCCGGACCTCAAGCCGGAGGTCGAATATATCGACGTCTCGTGTAACGACCGCCGGATGGAGCCGGTCGTGCCGGGCTCCTTGAAGACGCCGGCCCCCCGGCACCTCTAGGCGCTCGGGTTGCGGGAATTCGCCCGCCGTCGTATGATGGCGAGCGGACGTTGACGCTGGAAGCGTGGGCACAGCCCGCGCTTCGTTGTTGTAGGAGGGAAAGGAGGGTCGTGGTTGGAGCCGTCTGACGAGAAGTTCGAGCGAGCGTTCGAGCGCGTCGTCCACGACCTGTCCCACGAGCCCGCCCTGGCCGGCGTCGAGATCGTCACGGCGAGCGCCCACAAGCACCGCCGCGACACCGCCCTCCACGTGGTGGTCGACAAGGACGGCGGCGTCGACGTCGCCACCTGCGAGCGGATCGCCGCTCGGATCAACGCCGCGCTGGACGCCTTTCCCGACGACCGGTACACGCTGGAGGTCGAGTCCGCCGGGTTGGACCGCCCGCTCGTCAAGCCGGGCGATTACGAGCGCTTCAGCGGCCGCGACGCCAAGATCGTCACGACGCTGGCGATCGAGAACGCGAAGACGCACCGCGGCCGCCTCGAAGGCGTGCGCGGGACGAACGTGATCCTCGTGCGCGACGGCAAGGAGCTCCCCATTCCCCTGGCGGTGGTCAAGTCGGCCAACCTCGAGTACGACGTGCGCGCGGACCTGACGCGCGCCAAGCGAGAGAAGAACAAGGACAAATGAACGCAGAGATGATCGCGGCGCTCCGCGAGATCGAGAACGAGCGCAACATCAGCTTCGAGTCGCTGCTCGAGGCGCTCGAAGCTGCCCTGATCTCCGCGTACAAGCGCAATTTCGGCGGCGAGGCGAACGCGATCGTCACGATCGACCGCCAGACCGGGGACTACCAGGTCTACCACCGCCGCAACGTCGTCGCCGACGGCGAGGTGACCGACGGCAAGCTGGAGATCGCCAAGAAGGACGCCGGCGCGCGCTACGAGCCGGGCGACTTCTTCGACGAGGTGGTGACCCCGCGCGACTTCGGGCGCATCGCGGCCCAGACGGCTAAGCAAGTCATCGTGCAGCGCATCCGCGAGGCCGAGCGCGACACCGTCTACAACACGTACTCGGCCAAGCTGCACGACATCGTGCTGGGCACCGTGCAGCGCTACGAGCAGCGCAACATGTACGTGCTGCTGGACGACCGCAAGACCGAGGCGCTGCTGCCGTTCTCCGAGCAAGTGCCGCGCGAGAACTACCGCATCAACGACCGCATCCGGGTCTACGTGCTCGACGTGCGCAAGACCAACAAGGGCCCGCTGGTCGTGCTCTCGCGCGCGGCCGAAGGGCTCGTGCAGCGCCTGATCGAGTTCCAGGTCCCCGAGATCCAGGACGACATCGTCGAGATCATGGCGATCGCGCGCGAGGCCGGCGGGCGGACCAAGGTCGCAGTCACGTCCAAGCGAGCCGAGATCGATGCCGTCGGCGCGTGCCTGGGGCCGAAGTCCTCGCGCATCGCCAACGTCTCGGACGAGCTGCGGGGCGAGAAGATCGACGTCATCCGCTGGGCGCCCGAGATCGAGACCTTCATCGCCAACGCCCTGGCCCCGGCCAAGGTGCTGGGGGTGGAGCTGTTCGAGGAGGAGGGCGTCGCGCTGGTGACCGTCCCCGACCACCAGCTGTCGCTGGCGATCGGGCGCGAGGGCCAGAACGTCCGTCTGGCGGCGCGCCTGAGCGGCTGGCGGCTGGACATCACCAGCGACTCCGAGGCCGCCGAGGCCCGCCAGCGCTACCTCGACGAGCGCGAGGCCCGCGCCAGCGGGGGCGGCGTCGCCGAGGGCGAGGCGGCCGAGGGCGAGGAGGTCTTGGCCGAGGGCGAAGAGGGCGCCGAGGACGAGCCCATCGACCAGGACGAGCTGCTGCGCCGGCTCGAGGAGTTCAAGCGGGAGATGTTCACCGAGTGATCCCGCAACGGACCTGCGTCGGCTGCCGTACGGTGTACGCGCAGCCGGCGCTGCGCCGCTTCACCCGCCGCGACGGCGGTTGGGTGGCTGACACGGGCAAGCGGCTGGAAGGTCGCGGAGCGTACCTTTGCTCGCGCGAATGTGCGCAACGGGTCGCGAAAAACAAACGTTATCCAGGGTTCAGCGTCGAAGCTCTGTTACAATGGTGATCTCTGACCTCGGAGACCTCGGATCTCGCGGAGACCGCGGAATGACCTAACGGCGGTGGCGTCGCCTGAGACGCCGTTTCTTTGAAGGATTGCATGGCAACCGGTAAACCCAGAATTTTCGAGCTCGCCAAAGAGCTCGGCATGTCGTCGAAGGATCTGCTCGGCCTGTTCGGCCGGCTCGGTCTGGAGGCGAAGAACCAACTCAGCGTCGTCGAGCCGAAGGTCGCCGATCTTCTTCGCGCGCAGCTCAAGGGCGCCAAAGCCGCCGCCAAGCCCGCCTCCGCGGTAGCGGTGGCGGAGCCCGCGCCTGCCGCGGCGGCTTCCCCGCCGGCAGCTCCGGTCGCCCCCGCCGCCGCCGTTGCCGAGCAGCCCGTGGCACCGGCTCCGGTCGGGTCCGCCAACGGTAGCGCGACGAACGGCAGCACGACCACCGTCGCGCCGCCCGCGCCCGAGCCCGTGGCCGAGCAGCCCGCCGCGTCCGCCCCGGTCGCCGCCGCCCCGGCCGAGCCCGCCGCTGCCCCGGCCGCTCCGGTCGCCGCTGCTCCGGCGCCCACGGCCGAGCGCTCCGCGCCCCAGGCCGATGCGGCCCGCCCGGTCGCCGAACAGCCCGCCGCTGCCGCGCCCCGCGCTCCGGCGCCGCGCTCCGCCGCGCCCAAGCCGCCGTCCGCGCCGATCCCGCAGCTGCGCCCGGTTCCCAACACGCCGCCGCCCCGGCCGCGTCCCGCGCCCGTGCAGCAGCCGGTCGCCGAAGCCCCGCAGCCGGTCATCCAGGCCCCGCAGCAGCCGGCCGGCGAGACCCCGCAGCAGCCTGCCATAGCCGCATCGGCCCAGCGGCCGGCCGCCCAACCCCCGCAGCAGCCCGGCACCCCGCGTCCCGCGCAGCAGCCCGCCGCGCGCGGCCCGCAGGGCGGCCTGGGCGCGCGTCCCGGCGTCACCCCGCGGCCGGGCCAGCCCGGCCCGATGCCGCCGCGCCGCCCGACCGCGCCGAGCGAGCCGGTGGCGACCCTGCGCCCCGTCCCGGCCGGGCAGGCTTCGATCCGCCCGCCTCGTCCGCCGGCGCGTCCACTCAACCCGCCCGCCGAAGGCAACGGCCAGATTCCGGGGCGTCCCGGCGTCGCGCCGCGTCCCGGCCAAGGCGGCCCCGGCCAGTACCAGCAGCCGCGTCCCGGCCAGCCCGGCGCACCCGGTGCCCCCGGCGCGCAAGCCGCCGGTCCGGCCGCCCCCGGCACGCCCGGTGCGCCGCCGAACACCGGCCGCCGGCCGGCCGGCAACGGCGCCTTCCGCGCGATTCCCGGCGCCACGGCGGGCCCGCGCCCGTTCGGCGGCGGACCCGCGCGGCCCGGCGGTCCGGCCGGCAACGGCCCCCTCTCGCCCGGCAGCGGCCTCATGCCGTCCTCGGGCGGCCCCGGCGGCCGCGGCCCCGGCGGCCGCGGGCGCAGCACGCGCGAGCAGCTCGAGGCCAAGAAGGCCCGCGACTCCGAGATGCGGCTGGAGAAGCAGCGCCGCCGCAGCGGCGCCTACGTCGACCGCATCGAGGACCCCAACGCCAAGCTGGAGTCGATCGAGATTCCGGACATCCTGACCGTGCAAGAACTGGCCACCTCGATGATCACGCCCGCGGCGGACGTCATCAAGGAGCTGTTCCGCATGGGCACGATGGCGACGATCAACCAGAACATCTCCGCCGACCAGGCCATCGCCGTCGCGCGCAAGTTCGGCTTCAACGCGATCGTCAAGGAGGCCGGCGAGGAAGTCCAGGTCGAGCAGGAAGAGGACAAGCCGGAGATGCTGCAGTCGCGGCCTCCCGTCGTCACCGTTCTCGGCCACGTCGACCACGGCAAGACCTCGCTGCTCGACAAGATCCGGTTCGCCAACGTCGCGGCCGGCGAAGCGGGCGGCATCACCCAGAAGATCGGCGCCTACACGGTCGTCCAGGACGGCCGCGCGATCACGTTCATCGACACCCCCGGCCACGAGGCGTTCACCGCCATGCGGGCCCGCGGCGCCAAGGTCACCGACGTCGCGATCCTGGTGGTCGCGGCCGACGACGGCGTGATGCCGCAGACGCGCGAAGCGATCTCGCACATCAAGGCCGCCGGCGTGCCGATCGTCGTCGCGATCAACAAGATGGACAAGGAAGACGCCCAGCCCGACCGGGTCAAGCAGCAGCTCACCGACCAGGGCCTGCAGCCCGTCGAGTGGGGCGGCACGGTCGAGATGGTGCCGGTCTCGGCGCGCACCGGCATGAGCATCGACAAGCTGCTCGAGACGGTGCTGCTCGAGGCCGACCTCAAGGAGCTCAAGGCCAACCCGCACCGGCGCGCGGGCGGCGTGGTGATCGAGTCCGCGCTCGACCGCGGGCGCGGTCCGGTCGCGACGGTGCTGGTCCAGACCGGCACCCTGCGCGTCGGCGACATCGTCGTGGTCGGGCCGACCTACGGCAAGATCCGCGCGCTCATCGACGACAAGGGCAAGCAGACGAAGAAGGCCGGCCCGTCGGTCCCCGTGGAGATCATGGGGCTCAACGACGTGCCTTCCGCCGGCGACACCATGGCGGTCGTCTCCGACGAGAAGACCGCGCGCGAAGCCGCGGCCAAGCGCTCGACCAAGCGGCGCGACGTCCGCATGGCGACCACCACGGGCGGCGCCAAGGTCTCGCTCGAGACGTTCATGATGATGCCGGCCGACGGCGGGACCAAGACCCTCAACCTGATCCTCAAGGCCGACGGCCAGGGTTCGGTCGAGGCCTTGCGCTCGCGGGTCGAGTCGCTCTCCAACGGCGAGGTGGACGTGCGCGTCATCCTGGCCGGGGTGGGCGGCATCACCGAGAACGACGTCAACCTGGCTTCGGCCTCGGGAGCGGTGCTGATCGGGTTCAACATCCGGCCCGACGAGTCGGTCAAGCGCCAAGCGGAGTCCGAGCAGGTCGACTTGCGGTTCTACCAGGTCATCTACGACGTGGAGAACGACCTCAAGAAGGCCATGGTCGGCATGCTGGCACCGAAGTTCCGCGAGATCGTCCTCGGGCGCGCGGAAGTTCGCGAGATCTTCAAAGTCTCCAAGGTCGGCTCGATCGCCGGCTGCTACGTGCAGTCCGGGAAGATCACCCGCAACTCCAAGGTCCGCGTGCTGCGGGATTCGGCGGTCGTCTTCGACGGCGAGATCGAGTCGCTGCGGCGGTTCAAGGACGACGTCAAAGAGGTCGCCGAGAACTTCGAGTGCGGTATCCAGGTGGCGCGGTTCGCGGACCTCAAGCCGGGAGACGTCATCGAGGCTTGGACTTCGGAGCTCGTTGCGCCGGAGTTGCAGCCGGCCTGATGACCGGGGGGCGGGCGTTCGGGGCGGCTACACGGTGCCGTCGGGGACGCCCGCCATTCCGCATCCATGCGGAATGGCTACTCGCTCACAATTCGCTCTCGCCATCCTGGCTTCGCGAATTGCTGAGACGCCCCGACGGCACCGTGTAGCCGCCCCGAACGCCTGGCACGGGTTGGGCGGGCGTGGCTGGCTGGCGGGGTTGTGCGGGCAAGGTTTAGGGATTTTATGAAGCAGCAGAGACAGGCTCGGCTGGATTCCGAGATACAGCGGGCTTTGGCGAAGATCATCGACGAGGATCTCAAGGATCCGCGACTGGGGTTCGTGACGGTCGTGCGGTGCGAGATCACTCAGGACATGAAATTTTGCAAGGTGCACGTCTCCATCATCGGGGACCGGCACGTTGCGCGGCAGACGATGGATGCGCTGCAGTCGGCGTCCAAGTTCTTGCGGGGTGAGCTGGGCAACGCGATCGACATCCGGTACACGCCGGAGCTGTCGTTCGTCGAGGACCGGACCACGGAGAGGGCCATCGCGCTCTCCAAGACGTTGGAGAAAGCCAAAGTGATCGATGAATAGCGTCGTCAGCCCCGCGTCGGCCGGCCCCCAGGCCGGCGCGAAGTCGGCCAGTACGGAAGAGGTCGTCGCGGAGCTGCGGCGCCGCTCGTCGTTCGTGTTCGTCTCGCACGTCAAACCGGACGGCGATACGCTGGGGGCCGGGCTGGCGCTGGGGCTCGCGCTCAAGGCGCTGGGCAAGCGGGTCGGCTATTTTCAGCAGGACCCGGTGCCGCGCAATCTGCGCTTTCTGCCCGATGCGGAGTTCGTCACGCGCGACGTGCCGGCCGATCTGCCGGCCGATACGCTGTGGGTGTTCTGCGACATGAGCGACTCCACGCGGGCGGGCGAGTACCTCCCGGCGATCGAGCGGGCGAACATGCTCGACATCGACCACCACTTGGGGAACTCGCACTTCGGCGCGCTGAACTACGTCATTTCGACCGAGGCATCGACGGGGACGTGCGTGCTGCGCCTGCTGCACGGGCTGGGCGCGCCGATCACGCCGGCGATCGCGACCTGCATCCTGACCACGATCATGACGGACACCGGCGCGTTCATGCACACCAACACCACCGCCGAAGTGCTGCGGATGTCCGCGGAGATGGTGGAGCTGGGCGCCGACAAGCCGCTGATCACCGAGGAGATCTTCGCCAACAAGCGCTTCGCGGCGACCAAGCTGCTCGGTGCGGCGCTCGACCGCGCGGTGCTGCAGGACGACGGGCGCTACTGCTGGACCTACGTCGACCAGGCGATGCTCGACGCGTGCCATGCCGACGGCGAGGACACCGAGGAGATCGTGCAGCACCTGCGCGCGGTCGAGGGCGTGGAGGTCGCGGCGCTGTTCAAGGACTACGAGGGCGCGGTGCGGGTCAGCTTGCGCTCGAGCGGGCGGATCAACGTGCAGGCCGCCGCGGCGGCGCTCGACGGCGGCGGGCACTTCATGGCCTCGGGGCTGACCTATCCGGAGCACGACCTGCGCAAGGCGATCGCCGGCGTGCACGCGGCGCTCAAGGCGCAAGGACTGTAAATCTTCACCCTGCCCATGCTCGGGTTCGTCAACCTGTTCAAGCCGGCGGGCCCGACGTCGACGCAGTTCGGCGCGCGCCTGCGGCGCATCTACCGCGATCCGGCCGGGAAGCTGGCGATCGGGCACCTCGGCACGCTCGACCCGCAGGCGGCCGGCGTGCTGCCGGTCGCGCTCGGTAAGGCGACGCGGCTGCTGCCGCTGATCCTGGACCGCCGCAAGGCGTACGTCTGTACGCTCGTGCTCGGGCGCGCGACCGATACCGGCGACGCGACCGGCGAAACGCTGGTCGAGCGCGCGGTGCCGGACGACGTCGACGAGCGGCTGGCGGCGGCGCTGCCGGCGTTCACCGGCGCGGTCGCGCAGATTCCGCCGATGTACTCCGCGCTCAAGCGGGACGGCAAACCGCTCTACGAGTTGGCGCGGGCGGGGAAGACGGTCGAGCGCGCGTCGCGCACGGTGACGATCTACGCGCTGCGCGTGCTGGGGCGCGAGCGCGACGTGGTGCGGCTGCGCGTGGCGTGCAGCGAGGGCACCTACGTGCGCACGCTGTGCGAGGACTTGGCCGCGGCGTGCGGGACGGTCGGCCACATGGGCGCGCTGCTGCGCGAGGCGTCGGGGCCGTTCGTGCTCTTCGAGAGCCGCACGCTCGACGAAGTCGAGCGCGATCCGGCGGGCGCGCTCGTCCCGCCGGAGCGGGTAATTCCGATTCCGACCGTCGTCCTGGACGGGCGCGGCGCGACCGACTTTCGCGCCGGGCGCATGGTGCCGCTGGCGCAGCCGCCGGCCGACAAGCACGTCTTCGTGCGCGATTCCGCCCGGGCGCTGGTCGGGGTCGGCGAGACCGTGGGCGCGCTGCTGGCGCCGCGCAAGGTCTTCTTGTGAAGATCCATCACGCGCTGCCGGAGGCGCGCGCCCGAGCGGCCGCGGGTCGTCGCGGTCGGGTTCTTCGACGGCTTTCACCTGGGGCACCGGGCGATCGTGCGCGAGGCGCTGCGGCTTCGGCGCGCCGGGGAGCGCAGCGCGGTGCTGACCTTCCGCGAGCACCCGTCGGCGTTCTTGCGGCCGGGGCAGGAGCCGCCGCTGATCGCGACGCTCGAAGAGCGGGTCAACGCGTTCGCGCGGGCGGGCGTCGACGAGGCCTACGTGCTGCCGTTCGACGCCTCGATCGCGTCGCTCGCGCCGGAGCAGTTCCTCGACGACGTGCTGATCGGGCGCATCGGCGCGCGCGCGATGGTCGTCGGGGCGAACTTCCGCTTCGGCAGCAAGCGTGCCGGCGACGTGGCATTCGCGCAGGCCCACCTGGGCGAGCGCGGGCGGGTCATGGTCGGGGTCGCGAACACGCTCGATGACGGCGAGCGGGTCAGCTCGACCCGCATCCGGGCCGCCATCGCGGCGGCCGACCTGGAGAGCGCGGACCGGCTGCTGGGCGCGCCCTACACGGTGCGCGGGGTGGTGGCGTTCGGGGCGGGGCGCGGTCACGATCTGGGGTACCCGACGGCGAATCTCGCGGTCTCTCCGCGCAAGCTGCTGCCGCCCGATGGGGTCTATCGCATCACCGGCCGCCACGACGGGCGCGATTACATCGGCCTGGTCTCGATCGGGACGAACCCGACCTTCGACGGCAGCGCGCGCACCGTGGAGGCTTGGCTGCTGGACTTCCACGGTGGGCTGTACGGCGAGGAACTGGTGCTGCGCGACTTCCGCTTCGTGCGCGGCCAGCGCAAGTTCGATTCGGTGGACGAGCTGATCGCGCAGATGCGCGAGGATGCCGCGACGGTGAAGTTCCCCTCGGTGGTCTAGTACCGAAGCGTGCTCGTCCAGCGCGTCGTGCGCATGTCCTGATTCCTGGTTGGCAAGCCGAACTGATCGGATGGTTGCCTGAACCCAGGCGACCTCGATCGCGTTCTACGGGTTGTGCGTCTTCCGATCGTGACCGCGCTCGCCGCGGCCCTCTCGCTCGTTCCCGTCGCCGCCCTGGCCGTGCCGCGCGTGGGCCAGCCCGCCCCGGCCTTGTCGCTGCCGTCGCCCGACGGCAAGTCGACGGTGTCGCTGGCGGGGCTGAAAGGCAAGCCGGTCTACGTGAACTTCTTTGCCTCGTGGTGCGGGCCGTGCAACGTGGAGGCGCCCTCGATCGCCCAGCTGCGCGGGAAGTACGCCAAGCGCGGGCTGCAGGTGCTCGGGATCGACGAGCTCGACCCGCCCGGCAAGGCCACGGACTTCCAGAAGAAGTACGGCGCGCCGTACACCCTGGTCGGGGTCGACGAGTCCGGCGCGACCGGGCGGACCTTCGGGACCGTCGCGATGCCGGTCCACGTCTTCATCGACCGCAAGGGCGTGGTGCGCATCTTCCGGATCGGCGAGATGAACCCGGGCGAGATCGAGTCCGCGATCAAGACGACCCTGCAGTAGGCTTTCGCGGCCGGCGCAACGGCCGGACCGCCCGGCGAACCGCCCAAAATTCGGGTAGACCTCAACCGTACTGTTATATGTAGCTCCAATAAGCTATAATAAGCACGGAGGCTACGATAGGCTTGGGCCAGCGCGTTCGTTTACAGTGGCTCAGCGAGGTCGGCGGGCTCGGCGTGCCGCGGCGCGACCGTAAAGGTGGTTCGTACGACGCCTACGTTCCTGACCGGCTCGTGGGCAGAGCCTTCGCCTTCGACGGCGCGACGGCCGCCGACGTGAGCGACGCGGAGCGCGCGTTGGCGAGCTTCGATGCGCGCGCGGTGGCACTGACGAGCACGGAGGCCCTGGCCCGCCTGCTCCTGCGCGCGGAGTCCGTGGCTTCCTCGCATATCGAAGGCCTGGTCATTTCGCCGCAGAGGCTGCTCCGCGTTGCGCTGGATCGAGCCGAAGGGGTCGCGGTCAGCGACGACACGGCGATCGAGGTCCTGGGGAACGTCGATGCCATGGCTTTCGCCGTGCAATCGGAGGGAGACATCACCGTCGAGCGGCTCCTCGAAGTCCATCGGCGGCTCCTGGCGCCGACGCGCGCGGCCGAGCACGCCGGCCGTATTCGCGAGGGTCAGAACTGGATCGGCGGAAGCGACTACAACCCGCTCTCCGCGGCGTTCGTCCCGCCGCCGGCGAACGAGGTGCTTCCGCTGCTCGAAGACCTCTGCGCGTTCTGCAACGACGACATGCTGCCCGCGGTCGCGCAGGCGGCGATAGCGCACGCGCAGTTCGAGACGATCCACCCTTTCGTCGACGGCAACGGCCGCACCGGGCGGGCGCTCATCTCCATGGTGCTCCGCCGGCGCGGGCTCGCACGGCGCGCTGCGCCGCCGATCTCGCTCGTCCTCGCCACGCGCGCGAAAGGCTACATCGCAGCGCTCGATGCGACACGCTTCGTCGGTTCGCCGATGTCTCGCCGAGGCGGTGGAGGCGCTGAACCGCTGGATCGCATTCTTTGCCGCCGCTTGTACGCGCGCGGTCGCCGATGCGGTGTCCTTCGAGCAGCGCGTCGAGGCGCTCGCCGCGGAGTGGCGCACGCGGCTTGGGCCGGTGCGCGCGGATGCCTCGGCGCTGGCGCTCCTGGCGCGTATTCCGGAGATGCCGATCCTGACCGTGCGGGGCGCGGCCACCGTCCTCGGTCGGACGTTCGCCGCCGCCAATAGTGCGATCAGCGCGCTCGTGGCCGCGGGAATTCTGACGCCGACGAAGGCCAGCCGGCGCAACCGCGTCTTCGAAGCGCGCGAACTCGTGGACGCCTTCACCGCGCTCGAACGGCAACTGGCCAGCCCTGACGGAAACACTCGAACATCACCACCCGAGCGTGTCGTGCCAACCCGCCCGAAACGAAGACCGACGGCGAAGCCTATTTCAGCGAGGTCGGGATGCGTTCGTCGATCGCGTCCCGTTTTTTCTCACGGCGGCTCTTCGCTCATTCTCATGCGGCTTAGGCTCTCGTTCGGTATGATGGCCCCATGCGCGTGCTGATCGCTCTTGCTACGGTCGCCGGGCTCGTCGCCGGCGGGGTGTTTCGGGCCGCGGGCGCGCACGAGCCGGGCGGCATGACCCAAATGTCCCCGATGACCATGGCGCACATGGCGCTGACCGACCCGCGCCCCGAGCGCCCCGGTGATCGAGCGCGCGCTGACGCATCCTCGCCGGGGCGAAGCGCGCGATGGCACGCTATCCCGACGTCGCCGCCGCCGAGCGCGCCGGGTTCGCGAAGTTCCTGCCCGGCGATTCCGCTGCCCATCGAGCACTACACCAGCGCGCAGTTCGCGCGCGAGCAGTGGGGCGGGCAGCTCGACCCGGATCACCCGACCTCGCTGATCTTCGAGCGGCACGGGACCGACCTCGCGCTGGTCGGCGTGATGTACACTGCCGGGGCATCATTCACGCCGGAGCGGCTGGATGCGCTGGTGCCGCTGAGCGTCGCGCGCTGGCACCGCCACGTCGACTACTGTTTCGCGCCGCCCGGCGTGCGTGGCGACCCGCGCTTCGGGCTGGCCGGCACGATCGCGTCGCACTCCGCCTGCGAGGCCGCGCACGGGCGCTGGGTGCCGCAGATCTTCGGCTGGATGGTTCACGTCTGGCCCAACGAGCGCGACCCGGCCAAGGTCTGGGCCGTCGACCGGGCCGACGCCAGCGGCACGCCGTCGATGTCGCACCCGATGTCGCCCGGCATGACGATGCCGATGACGGGCCCCGGGTGAGGTCATCGGCCCGGGTAAATCTCGGGTCGCTACAGTAGCGCGCGGAGATCGTCGACGGTCATCCGAGCTTCTTTGAGGATCCCGCCGAGCGTGCCGCGCGGTAAGATTACGGAGCCGTGGTCGGCGATGGTTACCTTCACGCCGTCGCGTTCAAGGCGGACGTGCGAACCGCGCTGCCGTGTTTCTATCCACCCCGCACGCGCGAGAGCGCGTCGAAGCTGCGCGGCTGTCACCGCCGGAAGCCGGGTGCTCATCGTCTATGAGGCTAGGAGGGGCTCGAGTTAGGCTGCGGGCTCGACGCGCTCGACAAGCATAGGCACGTCTGCGTCGGGGGGCGGGATGGGGAGTCCACGCTCGCGCGCAATCTCGATCTCGAGTTCGATCGCTTCCTTGGCCATCGCGAGCGCGTGTTCACGATCGGTCCCGAACGTGAAAATCGACGGAAACGACGGAATGATAGCGCGCAACATATCATCGTCGGCTTCCAACAGCACTCGGTACGCCAGGGGAGCGGCCATGGTGGTACGTTCGTCGGCGGGGGCGACGATCACTCCGCCCCCGTTTTGAGCTGGCTGCGGACTCTACCGGCTCCCGGCTCGAGCCGCCGCGCACAAGTCCACGGCGGCTTTTGCGTCGACGCGGACGTCTTGGTAGCGGCCGGCTTTGTCTTCGCGTTCGGCGGCGGCGAGGCGCTGCTGGGCAAGCTGGGTGGTCGGGGCGTGGGCTTGCGCGCAGGCGTTCACCGCGCCGCGTGCTTGGGCGACGAAGGCGTCGGCGTCGACTTGCGCGATGCTGGCGCCGGCCAGCGGGAACGGACTGGTTTGATACGCGGTGGTCGGGGTGAACGGCGGGATGACGGTGATCGCCGTCGCCTGTTGCGGCTGGTTCGCGTTCATCAGCGCCTGGATCGCCGCCGTGCGGGCGCGGTTGATGTCGCCCGAGTTGTAGCTGTTCACCGCTTGCGTGTAGGACAGGGCGGCGGATTGCGCAGCTTGGGGATTGGTCGCGTTCGCGCGCGCGACGGCCATCATCGCGTCGAAGATCAGGTTCGAGGTCTGGTTCGCGCCCGGCTGCGGCGGGTTGGGCAGCGGGCCGGTCACTTGGGCCGAGGCGTCGATGCCGAGCGCCGCGGCGAGCGCGAGGGCCAGGGCGAGCGCGGAGGCCAGCCCGAGCAGGCCGCGCTTCGGCGCGCCGGCCGGGCGAAACGGCTGCGCCGCGGTGCGGAACCGCTTCGTCGCGGTGCGGGCGGGTTGGTCGGTCATGCGGCAGCCTCCACGGTGATCGCGCTACCGTCATAGTCTACCCGCGCGGTGTTGCCGCTCTCCAAGCGTCCTCTCAGGATCGCCTCGGAGAGCGGGGTTGTGACGTGGCGCGCGATCGTGCGCGCGACGAAGCGCGCACCGCTGCCTTGGGCGATGCTCTCGGTGGCGAGGAAGCGGCGGGCGTGATCGCTCAGGTCCAGGCGCATGGTGTGGGTGCCCATGCGCTCGGCCAGCAAGGCGATCTGCAGCTCGACGATCTGCTCGATCTGGGTGCGGCCGAGCTCGGAGAACTCCACCACCTCGTCGATGCGGTCGAGCAGCTCGGGGCGCAGGGTCGACTCCAGCTCCTCCCGGTCGAGGTTCGAGGTGAGCACGAGGATCGCGTGGCGGAAGTCGATCGTGCGGCCCTTGGCGTCGGTGACGCGGCCGTCGTCGAGGATCTGCAAGAGGATCGCAGCGACGTCGGGGTGCGCTTTCTCGATCTCGTCGAACAGCACGACCGAGTACGGCCGGCGGCGCATCGGTTCGGTCAGCTGGCCCGGCTCGTCGTGGCCTTGGTAGCCGGGCGGGGCGCCGATCAGGCGCGAGATCGTATGGGCCTCGGTGTACTCCGAGAGGTCGAGGCGAATCAGCGCGTCGTCGGTGCCGAACAGGGCGTGCGCGAGCGCGCGCGCGAGCTCGGTCTTGCCCACGCCGCTGGGGCCGATGAAGAGGAAGCCGCCGACCGGTTTGCGCGGGTCCTTCAAGCCGGCGCGGGCGCGGCGGATCGCTTCGCTGACCACGCGCACGGCCGCCGTCTGGCCGACCACGCGCGCTTCGAGCTGCGACTCGAGCGCGAGCAGGCCGGCCCGCTGCGCGTCGGTGATCGTGCCTTGCGGGATGCCGGTCCAGCGCGACACGACCGCGGCGACGCGCTCGACGTCGACCCGTTTTTCGTTGCGCATCGCGGCGGTGGCCGAAGCCTCGTCGACGACGTCGATCGCTTTGTCGGGCAGGTAGCGGTCGGCGATGTAGCGCGCGGCCAGCGTCGCGGCGGCTTCGAGCGCGTCGTCGTCGATCGTCACGCCGTGGTGCGCGGCGTACTTGGGCCGCAGGCCGCGCAGGATCGCGACCGTCTGCTCGATCGTCGGCTCGTCGACTTGCACGGGCTGGAAGCGGCGCTCGAGCGCGGCGTCGGACTCGATGTACTTGCGGTACTCGTCGAACGTGGTCGCGCCGACGCACTGCAGCTCGCCGCGGGCCAGCTCGGGCTTGATCATCGACGAGAGGTCGAGCGAGCCTTCCGCGGCGCCCGCGCCGACCAGCGTGTGCAGCTCGTCGATGAACAGGATGATGTCGCGCCCGGCGCGCTTGACCTCGTCGAGCATGCGCTTGACGCGGCCTTCGAACTCGCCGCGGTACTTCGTGCCGGCGACCAGCGGCCCCAGCGAGAGCGCCAGCACGCGCTTGTCGCGCAGCGCCTGCGGCACGCTGCCGCGCGCGATGCGCTGCGCGAGGCCCTCGACGATCGCGGTCTTGCCGACGCCCGGCTCGCCGATCAGGACCGGGTTGTTCTTGCTGCGCCGGGCCAGGATCGAGACGACCCGCTCGACCTCGTCGTCGCGCCCGATCACCGGGTCGAGCTCGTTCTTGCGCGCCGCCTCGGTGAGGTCGCGCGAGTACTGGGCCAGGGTCGAGTTGGTCAGGTTGCCGCGCAGCGCGCGGCCCAGGTCGCTCAGCGTCTGCTGCGGCTGGGCCGGCTGCTCGTGCGGCTGGTCGGGGCTCTGTTTCTGCTGGCGCCGGCTCGCCGCGTCGAGCGCGACGGCCGCGCCGCCCACCAGGGCCGCGGCCGCCGCCGCGGCGCCCAGGATCGCGAAGGGCAGCCGGCGCCGCTTGCGGGCGCAGTCGGCACAGACTTCGGCGGCGGTCCAGCGGCCGTCGCGCAGGGCATAGTCGTGCACGGTCGCGGGATTCGCGCGGCAGACCTCGCAGGTAGCGGTCATCTCCCCTCACCTACCCCGCCGGGAGAGGAGCAGTTTCGCCGTTATCCCGGCGGCTCGGCCGCAGGCCGAACGCGAAGGATTCGCCTAGGGCGAATCCACGAGCGCGTAGGTGATGCTGACGCTTGCCCGGACGCTGAGGTCGCTGGGCTGCACGTCGGTCGGCACGGCCATCGCGGTGGCCATTCCGCGGGCCAGCGGGTACGGGCGGGGCGGGGTGATGCCGCCCGCCGGCGCGATCTCGAGGATGCGGCCCAAGCGCACGTGCGCGGCGCCGGCCAGGGCCTGCGCTTGCTCCTGCGCGTCCGCGACGGCCGCGGCCAGCGCCGCACGGTACGCGCCGCGTTCGTCGCGCAGGCCGAACGTCACGCCGTTGACGTTGCTCGCGCCCGCGGCGACCCCGGCGTCGATCAGCGCGCCGACCCGGTCGGTGCGGTCGTCGCCGACGCTCACTTCGCGTGTCACGACGTATCCGTAGCGCTGCGCGAACTGCGTGTCCGGCCGCGTGGGACGCGGGTTGAACGAGATGTTGTAGGACGTCGTGCGCAGCGCCGCCGGCTTGAGGCCGAGCGCCGTCATCTTCGCGAGCAGCGCGTTGTAGACCGCGTTGTTGGCCGAGCTCGCGCGGGTGGCGCTGTCGTCGTTGGTCACGATCCCGAGCGCGAGGGTGACGCGGTCCGGCGTCCGGTCGACCGCGCCTTGGCCGCTGACCGCCAAGGCCGGCGGCACGGCGTCGGCGCCGGGCGTCGCCGCGGCGGCGGGCGCGAGCGCGGCGAGCACCGCCAGCGCGGCCGTGGCGAGCGTGATGCTTCTCATATTATGGGAAACGAATGAGCCAAGCGGGCTGTCCGCTGTTTCAAAGAAAAAGTTCCCGGGAAGGAATCGGGGGCGACAGCGGCGACGCCAAAGCAGCGGCCGCTCACCCGAGGGACAGAAAGAGGGTATACGGTTCACATGGACATCATCAGCTGGCTCATCGTAGGTCTGATCGCGGGCTTCCTCGCGAAGTACGTGGTGCCCGGTGAGGGCCCCGGCGGCATCCTGGGCGACATCATCATCGGCATCATCGGCGCCTTCATCGGCGGGTTCGTCTTCAACGCCTTCGGCCACAGCGGCACCACCGGCCTGAACCTGTGGAGCATCATCGTCGCGTTCGTCGGCGCGGTCATCCTCCTGTTCATCCTGCGCGCCATCACCGGCCGCCGGGCGACCTACTAGCACCTGCTCGGACAGTGCCAAAACGAACGCGCCCGCCGTACCGGCGGGCGCGTTTGTTGCTTTTGTCGGTAGGACCATCGCCCGCCCCCGGGCAACCCCTGTCCTCGCTATGGCCTACGTCATCACCGAACCCTGCATCGGCACCAAGGACAAGTCGTGCGTCGACGTGTGCCCGGTCGACTGCATCCACGGGGGTGACGATGATACCCAGCTCTTCATCGACCCCGAGGTCTGCATCGACTGCGGAGCCTGCGTCTCGGCTTGCCCGGTCGAGGCGATCTACGCCGACTCCGACGTCCCCGAGAAGTGGAAGAACTTCATCGAGATCAACGCGGAATTCTTCAAGGCCTGAACGGGTGAGGCTCGCGTGCGCCGGCTGATCGCGCGCGAGCTGATGGACGAGCCGGTCGACGACGTCGCCGAGCTCGAGACGAACTTGCGCGACATCGCGTTCGCGAACGCCGTCTTCGGGGGAACGGCGCCGGTCGTGCGCGCCCTGCGCCGGACCGGCGCGCGCCGCGTGCTCGACGTCGGCAGCGGCTTGGCCGACGTGCCGCTGGCGCTGCTGCGCGACGGCCGCCGGCGCGGCGTCGAACTGCACGTGACGTGTCTGGACCGCAGCGCGCAGATGCTCGCGCTCGCGCGGCGCGCGACCGGCGCTCCGCCCGGGCTGGCCTTCGTGCGCGCCGAGGGCGAGGCGCTGCCGTTCGCGGACGGCGCGTTCGACGTGGTGACCTGCACGCTGGCGCTGCACCACTTCGAGCCGGCCGCGGCGCGGGATCTGCTGCGCGAACTGCGGCGGGTTGCGCGGCTGACCCCGCTGGTCTGCGACTTGCGCCGCTCCGCCGTCGCGTTCGGCGCGGCCTGGCTGTGGTCGCGCACGTCGCGCAACCGGCTCACCCGCCACGACGCCCCGCTCTCGGTGCGCCGCGCGTACACGCCGGGCGAAGCGCTGGCGCTGGCCCGCGCCAGCGGCTGGCAGGCGGCGCGGGTGCGGCGCGAGCCGTTCTTTCGCATGACGCTGTCGGACGAGGCGGCGTGAGCGACGACGTCGTGGTGGTCGGCGCCGGGCCGGCCGGCAGCGCCGTCGCGCTGCTGCTGGCGCGCGCCGGGCGCGCCGTGCGCATCGTCGAGCGAAGCCGGTTTCCGCGCCGCAAGGTGTGCGGCGAGTACGTGAACGGCGGTGCGGTCGACGCGCTCGACCGGCTCGGGGTGCTCGCCGCGGTGCGCGCGGTCTCGGCGCCGCTGCGCGGGGTGCGGCTGGTGCCGCCCGGCGCGGCCGGCGTGGCGCTGCCGTTCCCGCGCCCGGCGCTGGCCTGCGCGCGCGAGGCGCTCGACGCGGTGCTGCTCGACGCCGCGCTGGCGGCCGGGGCGACGCTCGAGCGCGGGCGGGTCGACGAGCTGCTGTTCGACGGCGCGCGCTGCGCGGGCGTGCGCGTGCGCGACGACGCGGGCGAACTGCGCGACCGGCCCGCCCGCGTCGTCGTCGGGGCGGACGGCAGCGGCTCGGTGGTGGCCCGCAAGCTGGGCCTGGTGCGGCCGGCGCGGCGCGGCGCGCGCTACGCGGTCGGCGGGCACTATACCGGCTTCGGCCCGCTCGACGCGCACGTCGAGATGTACGTCGGCGCGGGCGCGTACTTCGCCCTCAACCCGCTCGGGCCCGAGCGCACCAACGTGATGGTGGTCGTGCCGCGCGCGCGGCTGGCGAGCTGGTCGCGCGACGTGGACGGCGGGGTGAGCGGAGCGGCCGCGGCGCTCGGGCGCGGGGTGCGCTCGTTCGCCGGCGCCGCCCGGCTGGGCCCGCGGGTCTCGATCGGGCCGCTCGCCCACGACGTGCGCCGGCCGATCGCGCCGGGCGCGATCCTGGTCGGCGACGCGGCGGGCTTTCTGGACCCGTTCACCGGGCAGGGCGTCTTCCTGGCGCTGACCGGGGCGGAACGCGCCGCGGCCGCCATCCTGGGCGACGCGTACGACGCGTACGCGCGCGCCCGGGCGGCCGACTTGGTGTGGCGGCGCCGGCTCTGCGCCACGGTCAAGCTGCTGATCGACGTGCCGCCGCTGGCTCACCGGGTGACCGCGCGCCTGGCGCGCTTCCCCGAGGCCGGCGCCACGCTGCTCGAGGCCCTCGCGGGCGCGATCCCGCCCCAGCGCGCGTTCGGGCCGGCGATCCTGGGCCGGCTGCTGGCGTGACGGCCGCCGGCGTGACGGTCACCCGCAACAGCGTCGATATCGCGGCGCCCGCGGCGCACGTCTACGCGCTCGCCGCGGCGACCGAGAACTGGCCGCGCATCCTGCCGCACTACCGCTACGTGCGCGTGCTCGCCGACGACGGGCGGACGCGCACGGTCGCGATGGGCGCGTGGTGCGACGTCTTCCCGATCCGCTGGGTCGCGCGCCAGACCAACGACCCCGCCCGGCCCCACATCGGGTTCGCGCACGTCGCGGGCTGGACGCGCGGGATGGACGTCGAGTGGCTGTTCGAGCCCAGCGCGCGCGGGACGCTGGTGACCATCGAGCACCGCTTGCGGTTCCAGTTTCCGGTCGCCGGGCAGTGGCTCGGCAAGCACGTCGTCAGCGATTACTTCGTGCACCGCGTCGCGGCGCGCACGCTGGCCCGCATGAAGCAGCTCTGCGAAGCGGCGGCTCCGGTGACGGACCAGGCGCGGGCCGGGGTGGAACGCCGGTGAACGCGCGCACGCTGCCGCTGCACCGGGTCGTCGTGACCGGCCTGGGCGTCATCACGCCGCTGGGGGTCGGCATCCGCGCGTTCTGGGACGGCGTGCTGTCCGAGCGCGTCGCGGTGCGCGAGATCACGCGCTTCCCGACCGCCGGCTACCGCTCGCGCATCGCCGCGCAGATCGACGACTTCGACCCCGGCGCGCACGTCAGCGCGAAGCGGCTGCGCTGGACGGACCGCTTCTCGCAGTTCGCGGTCGGCGCGGCCCGGCTCGCGCTCGACGACGCCGGTTACCGTCCCAACGGCGAAAGCGACGACGTCGGCGTGTTTCTCGGCTCGGCGCTGGGCGGCTTGGCGTACGCCGACGAGCAGCACGACGTGTTTCGCGCGCGCGGATTGGACGCGGTCAAACCGCTGCTCGCGATCTCGGTCTTCAACGGCGCGTCGGTGTCGAACGTGGCGATGGAGTTCGGCCTGCGCGGGCCGACCGTGTCCAACGGCAACTCGTGCGCGTCGGGGGCGGTCGCGATCGGCGACGCGTTCCGGGCGATCGCGCGCGGGGACGTGCGCGCGGCGCTGGCCGGCGGGGTGGAGGCGCCCCTCTCGCCGCTGATCTACGGCGCGTTCACCGTGATCCGCGCGATGTCGACCCGCAACGACGACCCGCAGCGGGCCAGCCGGCCCTTCGATGCCGGGCGCGACGGCTTCGTGATGGCCGAGGGGGCGGGCGTGCTGCTGCTCGAGCGGCTCGCCGACGCGCGCGCTCGAGGCGCGCGCATCTACGGCGAAGTCGCCGGGTACGGGCTGACCAACGATGCCTACCACATGTCCGCGCCGCGCCCGGACGGCACGATGAACGCCGGCGCCATGCAGCGCGCGCTCGATGAAGCCGGTCTGCCCGCCGGCGAGGTGGAGCTGGTCAACGCGCACGGCAGCGGCACGCCGCTGGGCGACCGCTGCGAGGCGCTGGCGCTGGAACTGGTCCTCGGCCGGCACGCGGCCGCCGTGCCGGTCACGGCGACCAAGGGCCAGCACGGCCACGCCCTGGGCGCCACCGGCGCCTGGGAGGCGGCCCTCTCGCTGCTCGCGATGGTGCACGGAATCGTCCCGCGGAGCGTCAATACGGACGATGCCGATCCGCAATGCCCGCTCGCGCTCACCCGAGAGCGCGCCGACTTCACCCCGCGCACCGTCCTCTCCAACTCCGCCGGCTTCGGCGGCATCAACGCGGCCCTGGTCTTCCGTGCCGTCGGCGACTAGCGCCGAGGCCTCCGTTTCCGCGCGGCCCGGCTGCCCGGTCAGCGTTCGCTCGGCGAGCAAGACCTACGGCGCGGGCGAGGACGAGGTGCACGCGCTCGACGGCGTCTCGCTCGACGTGCGCCAAGGCGAGATGGTGGCGCTGGTCGGGCCGAGCGGCTGCGGCAAGTCGACCCTGCTCAACCTGATCGGCTGCGTCGACCTGCCGACGCGCGGCGCGGTCTACGTCGCCGGGCAGGCGACGGGCGAGCTGGACGACGACGCGCTGACGTTCTTGCGGCGCGACCGGGTCGGCACGGTGTTCCAGTTCTTCAACCTGCTGCCGGCCCTGCGGGTGGCCGACAACGTCGCGCTGCCGCTGGTGCTGCAGCGCGCGCCGCGGGGAGAGATCGATGCGCGCGTGCGCGAGGTGCTGGCCAGCGTCGGCCTGGCCGAGAAGGCGCGCGCGTACCCGGCCCAGCTCTCGGGCGGGCAGATGCAGCGGGTCGCGATCGCGCGCGCGATCGTCCACCGGCCGGCGGTGCTGCTCGCCGACGAGCCGACCGGCAACCTCGACACGGCGACCGGCGCGACGGTGCTCGCGCTTTTGCGCGGCCTGGCCGACGGCGGCCAGGCGATCGTGATGGCGACCCACAGCCTGGACGCCGCGGCCGTCTGCGACCGGGTGGTGCGCATGCAGGACGGGCGCATCGTCGGATGACCGGCGCGCAGCACTTCCGGGTCGCGCGGCCGAGCGACGATCTGGACGCGCTGGTCGCCTTCTACCGCGACGCGCTGGGCTTCGAGGCGATCGGCTCGTTCGAAGACCATGCCGGGTTCGACGGGGTGATGCTCGGGCACCCGGCGCTGCCGTACCACTTGGAGTTCACCCGCGAGCGCGGCGCGCGCGCCGGGCGCGCGCCGTCGGCCGAGCACCTGCTCGTGTTCTACCTGGACGGCGACGCTGCGTGGAACGAGGCGCTGGCGCGGCTCGAACGGGCCGGCGTGACGCCGGTGCGCGCGCACAACCCGTACTGGGACGCCCACGGGGTGACGGTCGAAGATCCCGACGGGTATCGCATCGTGCTCCACCGCGGACCGTGGCGGCCGTGAGCTACGGCGTCTGGTTCGAGCGGTGGCTGCACGGCGTCCAACTTCCGACGTGACCTCGCTCTTTCGCGCGCTCGTGCTGGGCCAGCTTCGCTCCAACGCCTTGCGGGCGCTCGTGACGCTCGTCGCGGTCGCGCTGGGGGTCGCCATCGGCCTTGCGATCGACCTCGCCAACGCGACCGCGGTGGCCTCGTTCGCCTCGAGCGTCAACGTGATCTCCAGCCACGTCAACCTGCAGGTGCTCGGGGTCGGGCGGGGCTTCGACGAGCGGGCCATCGTGCGCGTGCAGGACATCGCGGGCGTGAGCTCGGCGGGCCCGGCGATCGAGGACGCGCTGACCGTCGGGGCCAAGCCGGGCGACCCGTTCTCGGGCGAGATCCTGCGCGTGCTGGGCATCGATCTGCTGCGCCCGCTGCCCGGCGCGGCGACCGCGGCGGCGGCCTCGCCGGGCAGCGTCGCGCCCGACACCGATCCCAGCGTCGTGGTGGCCGGGCACGGCGCGTTCGTGAGCGCGCGGATCGCCGAGCGCTTCGGCTGGAAGCAGGGCGCGGCGGTGCGCGCGCTGGCCGGCGACCGCGAGGTGACGCTGCGCATCGCGGGGATCGTTCCGCGCGGCGTGACCGGCATCGACTCCAGCGTGGTGTTCGTCGACATCGCGACCGCGCAGGAGCTGTTCGGCAAGCTCGGGCTGCTCGACCGGATCGACTTGGAGGTCGAACCGAGCCGGCTGGACGCGGTGCAGAAGCAGGTCGCGGCGGCGATCCCGCCCGGCGCGCGCGCGATCCGGCCCAAAGTGCGCACCGACGAGATCTCGCGCATGCTGCAGAGCTTCCGGCTGAACTTGTCGGCGCTGGCGTACGTCGCGCTGCTGGTCGGGATGTACCTGATCTACAACACGGTCGCGATCTCGGTCGTGCAGCGCCGGCCCGAGGTCGGCACGGTGCGCGCGCTGGGCGCGACGCGCGGGGCGGTCTTCCGCACCTTCGTCGCAGAGGGCGCGCTGGTCGGGGTGTTCGGCTCGCTGCTCGGCCTGGCGGTCGGGGCGCTGCTCGCCACGCTCTCGGTGTCGGCGGTCTCGCGCACGGTCGACACGATGTACGTCGCCTCGCACGCCGACCGCGTGGCGTACGACCCGCTGCTGTTCGTCAAGGCCTTCGTGCTGGGCGTGCTGGCCTCGGTCGTCGCGGCGGCGTTTCCCGCGCTCGACGCGGCGACCACCCCGCCCGCGATCACCATGCGCGCGCAGGGCTACGAGCGCCGCCGGCCGCGCCTGGCGGGGCGGGCGGCGCTGGCCGGGCTGGTCTGCTTCGCGCTCGCCTACGGCTGCTCGCGCTTTCCCGCGCTCGACGGCATTCCGCTGTTCGGCTACGCGAGCGGCTTGTTCATCATCTTCGGCGGCTCGCTGTGCGCGCCGCTGGCCGTCACGTCGCTGGCCCGCCTCGGGACGTCGCTGGCCGCGCGGCGGCCGACGCTGGGCCTGGCGGCGGCGAACCTGGGCGGCGCGCCGCTGCGCACCAGCGTCGCGGTGGCCTCGCTGATGATCGCGATCGCGATGATGGTCTCGGTCGCGGTGCTGGTCGCGTCGTTCCGCACCACCGTCGTCGCCTGGGCCGACGAGACGCTGCGCGCGGACCTCTTCGTGCGCCCGCTGGGACTGGCCGACGCCTCGACCGACGCGCGCTTCTCGCCCCGCATCGCGGAGCGGATCGCGCGCGTTCCCGGGCGTCGCCGCGGTCGACACGTTCCGCGCGGTCGAGCTGCCCTATCGCGGCCGGCTCACCAACCTGGGCGCGACCGATCTGGCGGTGCTGGCCGACCACAACCACCTGCGCCTGCTCGACGGCGCCGATCCGGTCGCGCTGGCGCACAGCTTGCCCGGGACGACCAGCGTGCTGATCTCCGAGCCGTTCGCGACCAAGTTCGGGGTGGGCAAGGGCGACCTGGTCGAGCTGCCCACCCCGTCGGGGACGACGGCGTTCCGCGTCGCGGCGATCTACAACGACTACTCCTCCGACGCCGGGGTGGTGATCCTGGACGTGCGCACGTACCGGCGGCTGTTCCGCGACGACTCGATCAACTCGATCGCCATCTACGCGCGGGCGGGGAGCGATCTCACGCACCTGCGGACGGCGGTGCTGCGGGCGGTCGCGCCGCTGCGGATCGACGTCGAGACGAATCGCGAGCTGCGCGATCTGGTGGTGACGATCTTCGACCGGACGTTCGCGATCACGTACGCGCTGGACGTCATCGCGATCACGATCGCGGTGCTGGGGGTGGTTTCGACGCTGTTCGCGCTGGTGCTGGAGCGGCGGCGGGAGTTCGGGCTGCTGCGGTATCTGGGGGTGACGCGGCGGGGGATTCGGGCGAGCGTGCTGACCGAGGCGGCTGGGATCGGGTTGCTCGGCGGGGGGCTAGGGGTCGGGGTCGGGATGTTGCTGGCGCTGCTGCTCATCTTCGTGATCAACCGGCAGGCGTTCGGGTGGCTGATCGAGTTGCACGTGCCGTGGGGGTTCTTGGGGCAGACGATTCTGCTCGTCGTCGTGGCGGCGGTTGTGGCGGGGATTTACCCGGCGGGGGTGGCGGCTCGAATTCGGACGGCGGAGGCGGTTCGGACGGAATGAGGCTGCGAGCTCTCGCCATCCTGGCTTCGCTCGCCCTCGTAGTGCCCCGCAGCGGAGTGCACGCCGCACCGCTTGGCACGGTTGTTCCGCGTACGTTGTCTCATGGGTTTGCTAATGCGCGGGTGCCGTGGCGGTTTGAATTTCCGCGGGATCATGGGGCGCATTTTTCTTTTCAGAGTGAGTGGTGGTATTATACCGGGCACTTGCGGGCTGCCGATGGGCGGCGGTTCGGGTACGAGCTGACGTTTTTTCGGTATGGGTTGGCGCCGGGGGATCCGCGCCCGAAGGCCGGCCAGTCGAAGTGGCGGGGGAACCAGGTGTTTCCCGTGCACTTGGCGCTGACGGATGAGGCGGGGCAGCGGTTCGTGTACGACGAGCGGTTCGCGCGGGAGGCGCTCGGGATGGGCGGGGCTTCGGAGCGCGGGTTGGACGTGCACGTCGACTCGTGGTGGCTGAAGGGGAGCTCGCCGTTTCGGATGCATGCGGCTTCGCGTGCGGTGGGGCTCGATTTGGTGCAGGTCGCGGAGAAGGGGCCGGCGGTGCACGGGCGGGATGGGGTTTCGCTCAAGGCTGCTTGTGCTTCGTGTGCTTCGCACTATTATTCGATGACGCGGCTGCGGACGAACGGGACCTTGGCGTACCGCGGGGAGCGGTTGCGGGTGGACGGCGTATCGTGGATGGACCACGAGTTCGGGTCGGACGAGCTGCAGCCGAACATGGCGGGATGGGACTGGTTTTCGATTCAGCTCGACGACCGGCGCGAGATCATGGACTACCGGCTGCGCAAGAAGGACGGGGCGCTGGTGCCGGAGTCGAGCGGGTCGCTGGTCGATCCGCGCGGCGGCGTGCGGCACCTCGCGCGGGACGACGTCGTCGTCGACGTGACGGGGGCGTGGAAGAGCCCGCGCACGGGCGGCACGTATCCGAGCGGGTGGCGCGTGCGGGTGGCGTCGGCGGGGATGGACTTGACGCTCGTGCCCACCGTGAAGGATCAGGAGCTGGCCGATACGGTCGGCGGAATCTCGTACTGGGAGGGCTCGGTGAACGTCAGCGACACCGCAACGGGCAAGCGGCTGGGGGTCGGGTACGTCGAGCTGACCGGCTATGCCGGGGCCGTTTCGTTCTGACGTTCCGAGCGCCGGGGCACGGTGGTTCGCGGCGCGAAGGGCGCAACGTGTCCGAGTCTTCCGCGTCCGAATCTTCCAAGCCCGAACCGACTCGCGCTGCCGGTCGCAGGGCGACCGGGTGGCGTACCAAGCTGGTCAGTACCGAGGCGCTTGCGCCGAGTGGGTTTCGCTCGCTGACGACGCCGGTGTATCGCGGCTCGACGACGGTCGCGCGCAATGCGGAAACGCTGGCTGACGATTGGGACCACGACAAGGTGCCGTACAGCTACGGGCTCTACGGGACGCCGACGACGCTCGAGCTGGCGGCGCGGGTCTGCGAGCTCGAGCACGGCTACCGGACCTTCATGGCGCCCGGCGGTCAGGCCGCGCTGACCTTGATCTATTTCGCCTTCACCGCCGCCGGCGATCACGTGCTCGTGCCCGAGTCGATCTACGGACCGAGCCGCGAGTTCGCCGACGAGCTGCTCGGGCGCTACGGGGTCGAGGTCTCGTACTACCCGCCGCTGGTCGGGGCCGGGATCGAGGCGCTGATCCGGCCGAACACGCGCTTGATCTGGTGCGAGAGCCCGGGCTCGGTCACGATGGAGATCCAGGACGTGCCCGCGATCGCGGCGGCCGCGCACCGGCACGGCGCGATCGTCGCGATCGACAACACGTATTCCGCGGGTGTCTATTTCGACGCGCTCGGGCACGGCGTCGACGTGACGATGCAGGCCCTGACCAAGTACGTCGGCGGCCACAGCGATCTGCTGCTCGGCTCGGTGACGGTGAGCGACCGCGCCGGCTACGAGCGGGTCGGGCGCACGCAGTACAACCTCGGTCAAGCGGTCTCGCCCGACGATTGCAGTCTGGCGCTGCGCGGGATGAAGACCATGGCGGTGCGCTTGGACGCGATCGAGCGTTCGGCGCTCGCGCTCGCCCGCTGGTTCGCCGGGCGGCCGGAGATCGAGACCGTGCTGCACCCCGCGCTGCCGAGCTGTCCCGGGCACGACGTGTGGCGGCGCGACTTCACCGGCTCGACCGGCTCGTTCTCGGTGGTGTTTCGGCCGGGGACGTCGCGCGCGGCGATCAACGCGTTCGCCGACGCGCTGCAGTCGTTCGCGATCGGGTACAGCTGGGGCGGCGTGTCGAGCGTGGTCGCGCCGTGGTCGCTGCGGCAGGACCGCGGGCCGTACGGCGAGCGGCTGGTCCGCTTGTACGTCGGGCTCGAAGAGACGGCCGACCTGATCGCCGACCTCGCGGGCGGGCTCGCGGCGCTGGCCCGAGTCGAGTGACGCCGCTCGCGCGGAGTGACGCCGGCCGAGTGGGGTCACGCTGACAGGGCGCGAAGCGTCGCGCATGCGCCGTTCCGCGTTTGTCGCTTCCCTTGCCGCCGCGCTCGCCGCGCCCGCGCTCGCGTCGCCGGCGTACGCCCGGGCCGCGGAGGGCTTGCGGCTCGAGACCGTGCGCAGCGGCGGTATTCTGCGGGTCGGAATGACCGGCGACTACAAGCCGTACACCTATCTGGCCGATGACGGAACGTGGAGCGGGCTGGACGTCGACGCGGCGCGCGCGCTGGCGACGGCGCTCGGCGTGCAGGTGGCGTTCGTGCGGACGTCCTGGCCCGCGCTGACCGGCGACCTGGTCGCGGGCGAGTTCGACGTCGCGATGGGCGGCGTGTCGCGCGATCCCAAGCGCGCCGCGGCCGGTTTGCTCAGCCCGCCGTATGTCGTCGACGGCAAGGTGGCCCTGATCCGCGCCGCCGATAGCGAGCGGTTCCGCACGCTCGCCGATCTGGACGTCGTCACGACCCGCGTCGCGCTGAACCCGGGCGGGACCAACGAGTCGTTCGACCACGAGCATCTCCACCACGCGCTGCTGACGGTGGTGGAGAAGAACCTCGCGATCCCGCCGCTGGTCGCCGAGGGCACGTACGACGCGATGATCACCGACGGCGTGGAAGCGGCGCTGGCGGTGCGCAACGACCCGCGCTTGGCGGTCATGAACGCGGCCAAGCCGTTCACCCGGCTCGAGAAAGTGTACTTCTGCCCCAAGGACGCCGGCGGGCTCGTCGCGTTCATCGGCGAGCGCATGCGCGCCTGGGAAGCCGACGGCACCTACGCCCGCTGGCGCACGACCTGGATCGGCTCCAACCTCAACGCACCGTGAACGCGGGCACCGGCTCAGCCGGCGGCGGGACCTCGAACACTTTGGCAACGATCGTGTCGCGCACCGGTGCGAGCACCGTCGCACCGTTCGCGTATTTGAGCTCGATTTCGCGAGCTCGGTACGAGCCTGGCGACCTGTAGCCGTACTCGTTCACCCGCAGGTGATAGGCGCCGGCGAGGTAGTCACGGTCGGTCGCGTACATGCTCGGGCCAAAGCGGCTGCCGTCATCACTTGGCTCGAACCGCAGCCAGAGCGTTTCGAGGTCTGCGATGCGCGCGCACTCTAGCGAGAGCACGTCTCGCGGTTCGTCGTTGACGTATACCTGGATTGGTAATTCCATCGTGAGCGATCCTCATGGCATGTAACTTCAGGCGGGGAATCGCTCGATGCGTGGGTTCGTGAGCATAAACCTGCTGCACCGCGGTGCCAAAAAGCATGGCAATTTCGGTATGCACGCGACCGAGAGCGCAGTGACGCGGTCGTGCTCACATTGCCGAAGATGAGGTGTCTATGGCTCGCTTCGGCCGCGCTCGCGGCCGTGGTCTGAGAGCGTCGTCTGGAGGCGCGCCAAGTCCATGGCCAACTCGGTGAGGGCCAAGCCGTGCTGACCGAGCATCTGGTCGACGCGGTCGAAGCGTTCGCTCACGGCGCCCAAGCGAGATTCCGTCACGTCGCGGAAGAGGCGCAGATCGCGTTCGAGCGCTTTGGTATCGGTGAAGGTTTCGCGCGTTGTAGATTCATCCATCGCGCTGGTCTCTTCACGCCGCCGAGGATGGGCGGCTAGGGTTCAGACCTGTTCGACGAGGCGGATTTCGGGGACGTCCTCGCGGACGACGGCTTCGATGCCGCCTTTGAGGGTCTGGTGCGCGGCGGCGCAGCCGCCGCAGGCGCCCAGCATCTGCACGTAGGCGACGTCGCCGTCGACGCGGATCAGCCAGACGTCGCCGCCGTCCATCCGGATCGCCGGGCGGATGCGCTCGAGGGCCGCTTCGATGCGGTCCTCGAGCGTGAGGGTGGTGCTAATCGCCGAAGCCCTTCATCATCTCGTGCATGCGGGTCGACATCGCGATGGCGTCGTCCCACTTGCGCTGCCACATGTTGCGCCCGAAGATCAGCCCGACGCAGCCGGTCTCCATCGCCAGGCGCGCCTTGTGGATCGTGTCGTCGTCGCCCATCTTCGAGCCGCCCGAGACCAGCACCAGGGTGCGGCCGGCCGACTTGACGACCTTGCGCAGGCCGTCCGCCTCGCTCATGGTCAGCGTGTTGTACGGTTTGGGCGCCGCGGCGGTGGCCTCTTCGGCCTTGGGGACGTTGATCTTGACGATGTCGGCGCCGATCTCGCACGCCACGCGGGCCGCGTAGTCGACCGCGTAGAGCGAGTCCTGGCCGCCCTTGGCCTTGATCGCCGAGCCGCGCGGGTACGACCACACGATCAGCGGCATGCCGTAGCGCTCGCACTCGCGGCGCACCTCGTTGGCCTGCGCGATGTCGATGTCTTGCGCGGGCGAGCCGACGTAGAGCGTGTAGCCGACGGCCGACGCGCCCAGGCGCACCGCGTCCTCGACGCTGGAGGTCAGCGGGCTGAACGACTCGTCGTCGGGCGGCACGTTGGTCTTGCCGTTGATCTTGAGCACGAGCGGCACGCGCCCGGCGTACTGCTTGTGGTATTTCTCGGCCAGCCCGATGTGGTAGGCGATGCCTGAGAACTTGCCCTCGACGGCCAGGCGCAGCACCCAGTCCGTGTCGAGCGCGTCGGGGTTGTCGAAGAAGTCGATCGGGCCGTGCTCGAGACCCTGGTCGATCGGGAGCAGCATCAGCGTGCCGTTGGCGGGGCCGTGCTCGTACATCATGGTGTGCAGGCGCGCGCGCTTGCCGGTCGAGAGGTTCATCTCTTCGAACGTCGGGCGGCGAATCGTAGCAAGCATCCTGTCGGTCCCCTCAAGGCGTATGTGCGGTCGGTGGTGTCCGTTTCCCGCTTCGCTGCGGTCCGGACCGGGCCCGTCGCTTCTGCGCGAGCGTCGTTCCTTCCATTGTGCTCCTCGAGGGGAGCTTCGACAACGACCGCGGTCGCTTCGTCAGCCGGGGGCGGCGGCGAAGGCGGCGGCCAGGCCGGTGACCGTGGTCGCGTACAGGGCGACGCCGAGCAGCGCGGCCCGGCTCGGGCGCCAGTCGCCGCGCCGGGCCTGCAGGGAGAGCAGCACGGCGCAGACCACGGCCGGGACGGCGGCGAGCAGGCCCGGCGGGCCGGCCGCGGCGCGGGCCTGGGGCAGGATCGCGGCGACCGTCGCGATGGACAGGGCGGTGAGCGCGACGTACGCCGTGGCGACGCCCCAGCGGACGACGAGATTGCGCTTCCCGGCGAGGTAGTCGGCGCCCGCGTCGGGCATCTCGACCCCCAGCATCATCGCCAGCATGGCCAGCGCGCAAGGGAAGGTCGCCGTCAGCAGCGCCGGCTCGATGCGGCCGGCGAAGGCTGCGAAGCCGGTGCACGGGACGAGGACCGCCACCACCAGCGCCGTGTCGAGCTCGCCCAGACCGCGCGCCGCCAGGCGGAGCGGCGGGGCGGAGTAGCACCAGGCGAAGACCAGGATCGCCAGTCCCAGCCCACCGACCGTGCGATTGCCAGCGAGCGCGAAGTGCGCCGTGGCGGCCACGCCGAGCGCCGCGCAGACCAGCGCCGCGATCAGGGCGGCGCGCGGCGGCAGCTCGCCCGCGGTCAGCACGCCGCTCCCGCCCGACCACGGCGTCCGCTCGCTGCGAGCGTGGGCATCGGCGGCGCGGTCGAAGTAGTCGTTGGCGTAGTGGACCATCAGGTGGAACGCGCTCACCAGGCCCTGCGCCCACAGGTAGCCGGCGAGATCGACGGGATGGCCGAGGTGGCGGGCGACCGCCGCGCCGAGCGCCACGCCGGCGACGCCGCCGTAGAGAAACAGCGGCCTCGACAAGCGCAGAAAGGCGAGCAGCGCACGCACGGCCGTCCCGTTCGGCCGCAGGCCGTCGCGTCCCGCGCGCCGTACGCGCCGCGACGATGGCCAAGACAATCGGAGTGATCGGCGTCGGCGCGATGGGCGAGCCGATGGCGGCGTCGCTGCTGCGCGCGGGGTTCGCGGTGACCGTCTGCGCGCACCGCAACCGCGCCCCGGTCGAGCGGCTCGTCGCGCTGGGCGCGGCCGACGGCGCCGACCCGGCCGGCGTCGCCAAAGGCAGCGACGCGGTCGTGATTTGCGTGCCGGACGCGCCGCAGGTCGAGGAGACGCTCTTCGGCGAGCACGGCGTGACCGCCGGCGCCCTGCCGGGGCTGCTGGTGATCGACATGTCGACGATCTCGCCGGTCGCGACGCGGGCCTTCGACGAACGCCTGCGCGCCAAGGGGCTGCGCTTGGTCGACGCGCCCGTCTCGGGCGGGCCGGCGCGCGCGAAGACCGGCACGCTGACGATCATGGCGGGTGCGTCCGAGGCCGACTTCGCCGAGGCCGAGCCGGTCCTGCGCGGGATGGGCACGCCGCGCCACGTCGGGCCGGTCGGGATGGGCGAGGTGGTCAAGCTGGTCAACCAGATCATCATCTCGAGCACGATGATCGCCAACGTCGAGGCGCTCACGTTCGCGGCCAAGGCCGGCGCCGACATCGACGCGGTGCTCGAGGTGATCGGGACCGCGACCGGCTCGAACTACCTGCTCCAGAACTGGCTTCCGCAGAGCTGGCTGGCCGGCTCGCACAACCTGGTTTCGCGCTCGACCTGCTGCGCAAGGACCTCGCCGCCGCGCTCGATACCGCGCGCGCCGCCGGCGTGCCGATGCCGCTGAGCGCGCTGTCGTACCAGCTCTACACCGCGACGTCGAGCGAAGGCCACGGCGGCGACGACTACACCTCGGTCGCGACGTTCTACGAGCGCGCCGCGGGCGTGCAGGTTCGCAAAAAGCAATGACCGCGCTGCGCCGGTCGCGGCACCCGGACTAGACCGGAGCTCCGCGCGTGCTGTTCGGTGCGATCGACGTCGGGACCAACTCCATTCATCTCGTCGTGGTCGAGCTGGACTCGGCGTTCGACACCTCCCGGGTGGTGTACAAGGCGCGCGAGATGGTGCGGCTGGGCAGCGACGACGCGATGGAGCGCGGCCGGCTTTCGCGCAAGGCGATGGAGCGCGGGGTCGACGCGATCGGGCGCTTCGCCGAGGCGGCCCGGCTGCGCGGCGCGGAGCAGATCCGGGCGGTCGCGACCTCGGCGGTGCGCGAGAGCGAGAACGGCGACGAGTTCCGGCGCCTGGTCGAAGCGCGCAGCGGGCTCAAGCTCGAGGTGCTCGACGGCACGGAGGAAGCGCGCCTGATCCACCTCGGCGTGGTGAACGGCTTCCCGCTCTACGACCGGGTCGCGGTGATCGTCGACATCGGCGGCGGGTCGACGGAGTTCATCGTCGCCGACGGCGAGCGGCCCTACATGGTGGACTCGGTCAAGCTGGGCAGCCTGCGGCTGTACGACGGCTTCCTGCGCGGCGCCGCCAACCCGCTCAAGGCGGTGCGCGCGCTCGACGCGCACGTCGCCGACGTGCTGGCGCCGATCGCCGAGGACGTCGGGCGCTACCAGCTCGACTTGGCGATCGGGACCTCGGGCACGATCATGGGCCTGGCCGCGCTCGACGCGGCCGCCCGCGGGCTGACCCTCAAGCGCGTCCACGGCTACACCTTGACGCGCGCCCGGCTGGAGGCGCTGCAGCGCACCATGCTGCCGCTGAGCGAGGCCGAGCGGCGCCGGCTGCCCGGGATGAACCCGCGCCGGGCCGACATCATCGTGGCCGGCAACGCGGTGCTGATCGCCGCGCTCACCATGCTGGGCCAGGACGAGATCGTGGTCTGCGAGCGCGCCCTGCGCGACGGGGTGGTGGTCGAGCTGGCCAACCGCGACCGCGAGCTGGCCCAGCGGCTGGGCGACGCGCGCGCGCAGCGGCTGGCCGCGGTGGAACGGCTGGCCCAGAAGTACGAGCAGCTGGGCGGGCACCAGCGCCACGTCGCGCGCCTGGCGCTGGTGCTGTTCGAGAAGCTGGCCCCGCTGCACGGCCTCGCGCCGGCCGATCGCGACCTGCTCTGGGCGGCCGCGATGCTGCACTCGGTCGGGCGCTTCGTGGCCAAGACCAACCGCCACAAGCACAGCGCGTACCTCATCCGCAGCTCGCGGCTGGAAGACTGGCGCGACGACGAGCGCGAGCTGATCGCCCAGGTCGCGCGCTACCACCGCCGCTCGATGCCCAAGCCGTCGCACCCCGAGTACGTCGCCCTGGCGCCCGCGGAGCGGGCCCGGGTCGACGGGCTGGCGGCGCTGCTGCGGCTCGCCGACGGCCTGGACGCGACCCACCAGAGCGCGGTCGGCGACGTCACGGTGCGGGGCGAAACCGGCCGGGTCACCATCACGGCGCAGGCCGAGACCGACGTGGCGGCCGAACTGGACGCCGCGATGGAGAAAGCGGACCTGTTCGAGCGCGCCTTCGGCGTGCGGGTCGCGCTCGAAGCCGCCGAGGGAGCGCGCGCGTGAACGGCGCCCCGGCGAAGAAGAAGATCCTGCTGGTCGACGACGAGGCGGCGATCGTCC
Organism: Vulcanimicrobiota bacterium; assembly: GCA_963784655.1. Lineage (GTDB taxonomy): Bacteria > Vulcanimicrobiota > Vulcanimicrobiia > Vulcanimicrobiales > Vulcanimicrobiaceae > Vulcanimicrobium. The sequence goes on along the minus strand of CAWASO010000005.1, from coordinate 120,758 downwards.
AGTCGCTGCGCTACAACCTCGAGAAGAACGGCTACGCGGTCGCGACCGCCGGGGACGGCCGCACCGCGGTGAAGCTCGCGCAGACCGAGCACCCCGACCTGGTGGTGCTCGACATCATGCTCCCGCTGCTCGACGGGATCGAAGCGTGCAAGGAGATCCGCAAGTCGTCGAGCGTGCCGATCATCATGCTGACCGCCAAGGACTCCGAGTTCGACAAGGTGCTCGCGCTCGAGCTGGGCGCGGACGACTACGTGACCAAGCCCTTCTCGCTGGGCGAGATCATGGCGCGCATCAAGGCCCGCCTGCGCCGCGTCGAGGTCGATGCCGAGGAGCGCGACGAGTCGATCAGCGCGGGCGAGATCACGATCGACCCGGCCCGCAACCGGCTGGTGGTGCGCGAGCGCGAGGTCGCGCTGGCGCCCAAAGAGTTCCGCCTGCTGCACGTGCTGATGGAGAACCGCGGCCGGATCGTGACCCGCCAGATGCTGCTCGAGAAGGTCTGGGGCTACGACTTCGAGGGCGAGCACCAGACGATCAGCGTGCACGTCCGCTGGCTGCGCGAGAAGATCGAGGTCGACCCCAACAACCCGCGCCACATCATCACCGTGCGCAGCCGCGGCTACATGTTCAAAGAATAGGATTCGCCGTGGGCGAATCCGTAGCGTTCGGCCTGCGGCCGAGCCGCCTATGACTTCTGACATCGTCGCCGGATCCTTGGGGGTACTTGCGGGCATCGGCCTCGCCGTCGCTGCGCTGCGGCCGATCCGCGACCGGGTCGTGCCGCTGCAGGGCGCGGCGGCGGAGCGGGCGCAGCTGGTGGTGGACGAGGACCGGGCGGCGCGGCTGGTGAGCGCGCTGCCGTTCGCCGCGTTCACCGTGGACGCGCAGCGGCGGGTGCGCATCTTCAACGCCGGCGCGCAGGCGCTCTTCGGCGTCTCGGGCGAGCGCGCGGCGGGGCGCGCGCTGATCGCGGTGATCCCCTCGGTCGAGGTGGAGCGGATGGTGGAGGCGGCCGTGCGGGGCGAGACCCGCACCCAGGACGTCGCCTTCGGCAGCGGCGCGCGCGAGCGGTACCTCGGCATCACCGTGCAGCCCTACGAGGACGGCGCGATGGCGATCGCCACCGACCGCACCGCGTACCTCGCCAACGAGCGCGTGCGGCGCGAGTTCACCGGCAACGTCTCCCACGAGCTGCGCACGCCGCTGGCCGCGATGAAGCTGATGCTCGAGACGCTGCAGGTCGCCGACGACGACGCCGAGGCGCGCGCGCTCTTCCTGCCCCAGGTCGCGGGCGAGGTCGAGCGGATGATCCGCCTGGTCGAGGACCTGCTCGAGCTCGCCCGCTCGGAGGCCGGTACGATCCCGCTGCGGCGCGAGCGCTTCGACCTGGGCGACGTGGCGGCCTCGACGGTGAACACCTTCGCGCAGCGCGCCGACGGCCTGGGCGTCGAGCTCGAGCTGGACGCGCCCGAGGCGGTGGCGGTGGAGGCGGACCGCGGCCGGCTGACCCAGGTGATGGTCAACCTGCTCGACAACGCGCTGCGCCACGCGCCGGCCGGCGGCCGGGTGACGATCGCGGTCGCGCGCGAGGGCGGCGAGGCGGTGCTGCGGGTGCGCGACACCGGCATGGGCATCCCGTTCGTCGACCTGCCGCGCATCTTCGAGCGCTTCTACGTGGTCGACCGCTCGCGCTCGCGCGAGCACGGCGGCACCGGCCTCGGTCTGGCGATCGCGAAGCACCTGGTCGAGGCGCACGGCGGGCGGCTCGCGGTCGACTCGGTGTACGGCGAGGGCGCGACCTTCACGATGCGCGTTCCGGCGGCCGGCGACGCGTAGCCGGCGCGCGTTCCGCACCGGAGGTCGCTTCGGAAAGCGCGGCGTAGAGCGGCGCGTGCCGAACGCGAGCGCCGTCTACTCGTGCGTGGTCGACGCGGGCGCCGGGTTCGCGCTGCAAGCGCGGATCTGGGTGACGACGCTGCGCCGCCTGGCCGAGGTGGACGCGGCCGATCTCTTCGTTCACCTCGTCGAGCGCGGCGGCGGCTACGGCGATCTGACCGGCTTCTTGCGCGCCGAGCGAATCGCGTTCCGCGCGGTCGCGCCGTTCGGGGACGGCCGTTTCTGCAACAAGCTGCGCCAGCTCGAGACGCCCGAGCTCGCCGAGCGCCCGTACGCCGTCTTGTGCGATGCGGATCTGGCGTTCTCGGGGCCGCTGCCGTGGGCCGGGAAGGGTCCGGCGCGGGCGGGGGTCGTCGACGGGCCGAACCCTCCGCTCGACGTGCTCGCGCGCGTCTACGCGCGGGCCGGGCGCGGCACGCCGCCGGCGCGCACTCGCTGCGGCTTCAAAGACGCCGAGACGTACGCCGACAACTGCAACGGCGGGCTCTACGTCCTCGCGCGCGATCTGATCGCGCCGCTCCGCGCGCGCTGGCAGGCGCGGGCGGAATGGCTCTTGGCTCGGCCTGACCTGTTGGGCACCCATGCGGTGCACGTCGACCAAGTCGCGTTCGCCCTGGCGATGCACGACCTCGGCGCCGAGGTCGAGCTGCTGCCACCCGAGGCGAACTTTCCGACCCATCTGCCCGCCGACCGCTACGATCCGGCCTGTCCCGAACCGGTGGTACTGCACCATCACGGCCGGCTGACCGCGCAGGGCCGGCTCCGAGCCGTCGGCCTGGACCGAGTCGACCGCCGGATCGGCCTGGTCAACGCGGCGCTCGCGGCCGCCGCGCTGCCGCGCCGCCCCTAGGCGCCTCCGGCGCACCACCGCTGGTAGAACGCGATGTCCTGGGCGAGCACCTCCGCCAGCCGCGCGCGGACCTCGCTCTCGGGAGCGCCGCCCAGCGCTTTGTGGCCCGCACCGGAATTGGCGCTGAACCGCGCCAGCGGGCGCTCCAGCAGGCCCTCCAGCCGCAGCATGTCTTCGTCCAGCCGCTCGAAGCTGCCGATGAAGTCGAACTCGCCGCGTTGAACGCCCGCGAAGAACACGCGCTCGTAGAAATGCTGCATGAACGGCAGCTGCGCGAACTCGACGACCCCCAGCCGCTCGTCCAGGACGTGGTCGTGCAGCCGGTGCCCGTGGCGCGGAGTTCGCAGCCAGAACGAATGATGCGATATCGTCCGGTCGACCGGATGGCGCAAGAACGTGATGCGGCGGCAGGCCCGGTCGACCGCCCGGTATTTCGCGACGTGGAAGTGACCGTGGATCACCCGCTTGCCGGCCGCGAACGGAAACTCGCCCGCCGCGAACTGCGCGAAGAACCGCTCGGGGTCGACGTTCATCGGCGACCCGGGATCGAGCGGGCGATCCCCGTAATCCAGGTACACCGCCCGCGGCCCGTACGCGCGCTCCAAGGCGAGCGCGAACGAGCGGCCCGCGCACTTGGGCACGTGGACGGATATCAGCTCGAGCATCAGCCGCTGCGCGGGCGAGTAGTCCGGCGCGCCGCCGGCGAAAAACGAGGGATGCACGATACCGCCGCGCCCGTGATAAAGGTCGTGTTCGTACTCGGCGCGGTGCGCTCCGGATCGACCTGGCTGAACATGGTGCTGGGCTCTCACTCGTGGGCGGCGAATCTGGGCGAGTACTACCGGCCTTTCGTGACCCCGGGCCACCCCGTGTGCCGGCTGTGCGAAGCGGACGGGTTGCCGTCGTGCGCGGTCTTTGACGGAATTCAGGACGTCTCCCGTACCGACGCCTACCACTTCGCCGCGCGGCGGCTGGGCCGAAACGTCCTCATCGACGCCTCGAAGCGCCCCGAATGGTGCGTGCGGTACCTGTGGCGGGCGGACATCGAGGGGCGGCTCGTTCACCTCGTGCGCCATCCTTGCGGCTTCGTCGAATCGGAAACGCGGCGCGATCCCGCCGCGGCGCCCGAGCAGCTCCTCCAGAGCTGGGAGCGCGTGAACGCCGACCTCGAGTCCTTCGTGGAAACCTCCGGCTCGCCGAGCATTCTCGCTTCGTACGACGACTTGGCGGACGACCCGGCAACCCGCTTTCCGCCGCTGTGCCGGTTCATCGGCCACGAGTGGGAGCCCGCCGCACTGTCGTACTGGAAGGTGCCGCACCACGGCCTCGGTGCGAACGGCGCCGCATCGGCCTATCTCAAAGGCCGCAAGGTGGCGAACTACCGCACCTGGGACGAGGGCTACTATGCCGACGTCACGCTGCGCGCGACGGCGGCGGACCGCCGCTGGAAAGAACGTCTCCCGGCCGAGTTCATCCGCCACGCCGTCGAGACGCCGTACGCCGCGCACCTCGCGCGGCGCTTGGGCCGGCCGTGGGAGACCTGAGCCGCTAGAGGAGCGCTTCGCCCGTGGCCAGGCCGGCGAGCGCATCGCGCTCGACGGCCGTCACGTCGTGCAGGAGCGGCGTGGACCGCGAGGCGATCCAGCGGTCCGATACGGCGTGCATCGTGCCGCGCGAAACGAAGAAGCTCTGCTCCTCGCCCGGGACGCGAACCGTGGTGCCGTCCAGCCGGGACAGGTGCGCCAGCTCGCGCGACTCCCAAGGCAGCTCCCACAGCAGCGGCTCGAGCTCGTGGAGCTCCGGATGCGCGACGATGTGCCGCTCGATGCAGCGCTTGGTGTCGTCGTCGAAGAGGCGGCCCGCCCGGCCCGCGACGCCGACGTTGAAGCGCGGAGGCTCGGCGGTCTCCGCCAGGACGTGCCTGAGCCGCTCGTCGTCCAGCTCGAATCCCAACTGCCAGATGAGGAAGCGGAAAAACGCGAAGCCGCCGCGCAGCATCAGCTCGTACGGGTTGAAGCAGATGACCGGCAGCAGCCGCCAGCGCAGGTAGAAGCCGAGGTTCCACGGCACCATGCGGTCCGCGATGTAGCGGAAGCGCTCCTGAGCGGGCAGGCGCGGGAAGCGTTCGCCGTCGGCGTGGAAGATCGGGTTGTGCGGTCCGTAGCGGCGGGTGTGGTCGTCGAACGAGACCACGACGTCCGCGACGTTTCTCCACAGCAGGGCTACCCGCACGCCCTCCGCTTCGATCCCCTCGAGGTTGGAGCCGTGCGGAAGCATGTGGAGCGAGAGGACGAAGCCCTGCCCGCGGAGCTGCTCCCGCAGGTCGTAGGTGAAATTCTGTTCCGCGAGCCAGTCGTATTTCACGTCCGGGACGCTCACGCGGAGGTAACGGGCCAAGACCGCCGCCACGTAGGTGGAAGCGCACTTCATCGGGCTGGCGATGATGACGCGCGGTGTCACGGCACCGGCACGGCCGGGACGGGCGGCTCTTGTGGCGCGAGCACGTGGTCGAGGCGCCGGCGGAACGCGAAGCGATCGTACTTCCGCGCGCTGGACTTAGCCGCATCGCTCATCCGCTGAAGGAGGGAGGGCGCCTGCGCGAGCGCCAGGAGCTGCCGTTCGACCAGCTCGTTCACCGTGCGCCAATGCCACCCCGTCGAGCCGTTCGCAACGATGTCCGCCGGACCGCCCCCCGCGTACACGAGCGGAATGCCTCCGGCGGACATCGCCTCGACGACCGAGATCCCGAAGTGCTCTTGGCGCTCCGGGAAGAGCGCTTCGCTGGTGCCGAAGCCGGTCGCGTGCCAGTAGTACGACGACGTCTCGCACAGGTTCCGAATCGTCGCCGCCGTGCAGCTCAGGTGGAAATACACGGGCAGGTCCCGGGCGCGCCGCTTGAGGTCCACGACGAAAGCGCGGGACTCGGCATCGGTCGGCAGCGAGCCGGCGAGGTGAAGCTCCAAGCCGGTCGCGCCGGACCGCCGCACGACCTCGCCGAAGGCGTCGATGAGCACGTCCTGCCGCTTGCAGTGCCCGTCGCGCGTGAAGCGCCCGATGCTCAGGATACGGCCTGGCCGGCGGGCGCCTACATCGTGGTACATCGGGCACGGCGGCGGCACGATCACCGTCGGGGGGACGCGGCGCGCGAGCGCCGCGGCGCGCTGCCGGAAATGCCGCGCCGCGTAGTCCGAGTAGACGACGACGCTGTCGAAGTCGTCGAGCCGCCCCCAGGCCCGGGCGGCGTGCTCGGCGTGCATGGGAAACGGGAACTGGCAGACGTAGATGCGCCGCTTGCCGACCGGCCGCACCGACGGCAGCGCCTCGTTGCCGTTGCCGATGAACAGGTCGCAGTCCGCATACCGCGGCAGCTCCGGCATGTCGAGCATCCGAACCTCGGCGAGGTCGAGCTCCAAGGCCGCGCCGATCGCCTGCAGCCGGTAATTGCTGTAGCGGTCCGGCGTGACGAGGTAGGTCGTGTACCGCTCGGCGAGGTGCTCGGCCATCGAGAGCAGGTAGCGCTCTCCGCCGCCCGGGACGAGCGAATACGGCGTGTACAGGACGGCGACCCGCGCCGGCGGGGCGCTCGGCGGGCGCGGGCGGGCGGATACGCGGGCGCCGGGTTTCTCCCGCCGGCGGTCGCCGTCCAGGTACTTCCCCCAGCGCTCGATGAACTTGTCGCGGTTCACCTCGACGACGTCGTTCAAGCGCAGCCCCGGATCGGAGCTGGTGCCGTTCTCGATGTGCACGACCAGCGCGTCGTGGCAGTAGTACGTGCGCTTACCGAGCCGCTCGATCTTCAAGCACAGGTCGACGTCCTCGTAGTACGCGGGATCCCACGCTCCGTCGAAGCCGCCGGCCTCGTCGTAGAGCTCGCGCGGCATCAGCATGCACGCCGCCGAGACGTAGTCGACGGCCCGGGTCCGGTCGAATCGCCCCGGCGGGTCCTCGAGGTACTTACCGTGCTGAACGGCGGTTCCGCAGGAGGTGATCGACGCGCCCGCTTCCTGAATCCGCCCGTCGGGATAGATGAATTTCGGCCCGACGGCACCGGCGTCGGGCCGTTCCTCCAGGGCCCGTCTGAGCGCCGGTACCGTCTCGGCGCCGATGAATGCATCGTTGTTGAGAAACAGCAGCAGGCGCCCACTGGAGGCTTCGACCGCGATGTTGTTGCCTTCGGAGAAGAAGCGGTTGACGCCGCTGCGCACGACCCGGACCCCGATCGGCAGCCAAGGCGCGATGTGCGTGAAATCGAGCGGGTGGCTGCCGTTGTCCATCACCACGATCTCGACCGCCGGATCGTCTCCGTGCGCGCCGACCACCTCGAGGAGGCACTGCAGCGTCATCAGGCTCTTGTTGTAGTTGACGATGATGACCGAGAGATCGGGTCTGCCGGCGGCGCTCGCCGCTGCGAGCGTGCGCCCGCGCATGGCGCGCATCCGCAGCGTGAAGTCGATCAGCGGGTTCGCTCCCGCGGGCAGCGCGCGGCAGCGCGCGTACGCGTCGAGGTTGATCGCCGGGTGCGCGCGCCGGCGCTCCGCGCCGCCGAACGCGACGTAGTGCGTCAGCGGGTTCAGGCCCGCCGCGCGGACGTCCGCGTTCTCTTCCAGATAGTACGACGAGACGAAGAAGAGGTGCGGGTCGAGGCCGTTGTGACCGCCTGCGTCGGCGTAGTGCGCGAGCGGGTTGCGCCCGCCGACCTGGTTCTCGTAGCGCGTCATGTAGAAGCGCACGTCGAACAGCGGGTGCGGGTCGAGGCCGGCATCCGCGCCCGCGTCGACGAAGTGCGTCAGGGGATCGCTGTCGCCCGCGAGCGGGGACGGCAGCTGCCGCAGGTAAAACGCGACGTCGAAGAGGGGGTGGGGATCGCGGTGCTGCCGCCAGCCCACGGTCCGGAAATGCTCGAACGCATCGCCCTCGAACGTCGCGCCGGAGTTGCGGTACCAATCTTCGTCGAAGAGAACGTGCAGATCACCGCGGCGTTGCAACCAGGAGCCTCCGAACGGGAGCAAAGGCGGCCCGTCTTCGGTGCGGCGTGCACCACAACCCTGGCGCCGGGTTGCGCGCTTGGTTCTGGAGTCGCACGGCGCCCGCGAAGCGAAGCGGGTCGGCATGGCGACCAACCAGAGCCTTCGCCGCCCCGCTTTCAAGCTCGTCTTGCACGCGGGGACTCCGAAGACGGGCACCACGGCCTTCCAGGGGGCGCTCTACCGGAGCGCGCGCGTTCTGGCGGAGCACGGCGTCTGGTACGCGCCGCCGCTCCTCGCCTCGGGCGTGCCGGGGCATCAGTTCCTGGTGAGGCTGCTGCTGGCCGGCGATTGCGCGGGCATCGCGCAGGCCTTCGAGCGGATCGTGCGCGAGCTGCCCGAGCGGACGCGCCTCGTGCTGCTCTCGGCCGAAGGCATCTACAATCACTGGTGGGACTTTCCGCCCCGGTCCAAGCGCATGCTGCGCCGGCTGGCGGGCGCGTTCGACCTCGAGCTGTGGGTCTGCTTTCGCGAGCCCGAGGCGTTCGCGCTGGCGCTGTACGCGCAAGACCTCGTGAACCCGCCGCTGCGGGCGCATTACGGGACGGACGCCGGTTTCGAGGAGGTCCTCGAATCGGACGCGTTCGCCCGCCGTCTGAACTACTGCGGTTTCCTGCGCGAGGCCGAGCAGCTCGTGGGAGTGGGCAACGTCCGCGCGTTTCGGTACGGTCCCGACATCGTCCAGCGTTTCGCGCGAGCGCTCGGCGTACCGCGCCTCGCGGACGGCGTGGAGCGGGCGAACGCGTCCCTGCGCAATCCGGGTGTCGATATCGTCCGCATCGTGAACCGGTACGGCCTGGCGGGCGAGGAGAAGCGCGCCGCGGTGGACCTGGTCCGCCGGATCGACGCGCTGCTGCGCGACCGCGCCGAGCCGCTGAGCGCGAGCCCGGCGGCGCGGCGGCGGATCGCGGAGCTTTCCGCGGCCGGCTGGGCCGCCACCCAGGACTTCATCGCCGCGTGCGAACCTTAAGCGGCCTTAGACCGCGCTTAACGCGCCCTTACGTTTCGGCTGCGATGATCGGATCGTGAAACGCCTCGCAGTTCTCATGCTCGGTTGCGCGCTCGTGCTTCCCGCCGCGCCCGCCTTCGCCGACACCTCGATCAGCATCGCCGGTTCGACCGCGCTGCTGCCGCTCGTCAAGGACGCCGCCGGGGCGTACCAGGACGCGCACAAGGACGTCAAGATCAGCGTCTCGGGCGGCGGCTCGGGAACCGGGATCAACCAGGTCGCGGCCAAGGCGGTCGACATCGGCGACTCCGACATCGCCGCGCCGCAGCATCCCGAGCTGCACGACAACCGCGTCGCGGTCGTCGGCTTCGCGCTGATCACGCATCCCGGTGCGAACGTCAAGAACCTCAGCAAGAAGCAGATCCAGGACATCTTCTCGGGCAAGGTCGCGAACTGGAAAGAGGTCGGCGGCGCCGATCAGAAAATCGTGGTCGTCAACCGCCCGCGCAGCTCGGGCACGCGCGCCGTCTTCGTCAAGACCGTGATGGGCGGCGTGCCGATCAACGAGAGCGGGCTGACCGAAGACGCGACCGGCACGGTGGTCAGCGTCGTGAAGCAAACGCCGGGCGCGGTATCGTACGCGGCGTTCAGCGGCACCAACGGCTCGGGTCTGCCGGAGCTGTCGGTCGACGGCGTGGCGCCGACCGAGGACAACATCGTGAGCGGCAAGTACGCCATCTGGTCGTACGAGCACATGTTCACCAACGGCGCGCCGACCGGCGAGATCTCGCGCTTCATCGCCTTCGTCCAGAGCAACTCGGCGCTGGTGAAGAAGAACAAGTTCATCCTGATCCGCGACATGAAGGTCAAAGAGACCGACCGCTGAGCGGCCTGCCGCGGCGGCGGCAAGGTTAAGAGCCCTTAAGCTGGATTTAAAGTTGGCTTACGCTTCGCTTGCGACGATGGGGCCATGCACCGGAACGCCGCACCGGCGGCATGGTTCCTCGGCCTCGTGCTGGCCGGCGGCTCGCTCGCCGCCTGCTCGTCGTCGTCGACCACCACGACAGGCGGCGCGGGTTCGCAGCAGCCGCGCTCGGCGGGGTCGATCGCGGTGGCCGGCTCGACCGCCCTGCTGCCGCTGGTCAAGGACGCCGCGGGCGCCTACCAGGACCAGCACAAGAACGTCCAGATCAGCGTGTCGGGCGGCGGCTCGGCGACCGGGATCAACCAGGTCGCGGCCAGGGCGGTCGACATCGGCGACTCCGACATCCTCGCCGCCGGCCATCCCGAGCTGCACGACAACCGGGTCGCGGTGATCGGCTTCGCGATCGTGACCCATCCCAGCGCGGGGGTGAAGAGCCTGAGCAAACAGCAGCTGCGCGACATCTTCTCGGGCAAGGCCGCCAACTGGAACCAGCTCGGCGGGCCCGACCAGAAGATCGTCGTGGTGAACCGCCCGCGCAGCTCGGGCACGCGCGCCGTCTTCCTCAAGACGATCATGGGCGACACGGCGATCAGCGAAAGCGGGCTCACCGAGGACGCCACCGGCACCGCGATCAGCGTGGTGAAGCAGACGCCCGGCGCGATCTCCTACGTCGCGCTCAGCGGCTTGGCCGCGGGCGGCGGCGGGGGCGGCGCGAACGTCGTCGCGGTCGACGGGGTGGCGCCCACGCCGGACACCATTCGGAGCGGCAAGTACCCGATCTGGTCGTACGAGCACATGTACACCAACGGGCCGCCGCAGGGCGAGGCGGGCAAGTTCATCGACTTCGTCGCGCACGCCGCCGACCTGGTGAAGAAGAACAAGTTCATCGCCATCGGCGACATGAAGGTCCGCGAGAGCGACCGCTGAGCGCGCTCGTGATCGCACTGCAAGCCCGCCGCTCGCGCCGCGTCGAGCGGCTCGCCGTCCTGGGTCTGCGCCTCGCGGCCGGGTTCGTCATCTTCGCGATGGCGGCGCTGCTGCTCTACCTGGGAGTGGAGGGCACCAAGACGTTCTTCGTCGACCGCGTGTCGCTGGGGACGTTCCTGTTCTCGCCGACCTTCGCGGTGGACACGGGCAAGCCGGGCTCGGCGGTGTTCGTGCTCGGTTCGCTGGCGGTGACCGTGTTCGCGATCGCGGTCGGCGGCCCGTTCGGGATCGCGGTCGGCATCTTCTTGGCCGAGATCGCGCCGCGCCGCATGACGCAGGTCCTCAAGCCGGCGATCGACCTGATGGTTGGCATCCCGTCGGTCGTCTACGGCTGGCTGGGGCTGACCCTGCTCGTGCCGCTGATCCGCACCCATACCAGCTCGCCCAGCGGCTTCGGCCTGGCGGCGGCGGGCATCGTGCTCTCGGTCATGATCTTGCCGACCGTCATCACGCTGAGCGAGGACGCGTTTCGCTCGCTGCCGGATTCGCTCAAGGAAGGCTCGCTGGCGCTGGGCGCGACCCGCTGGCAGACGATCACCCGCGTCCTGCTGCCGAGCGCCTCGAGCGGCCTGGCGGTGGCGCTGATCCTGGGCATCGCGCGGGCGATCGGCGAGACGCTGGCGATCCAGATGGTGATCGGCAACGCGACCCAGATCGTCACCGGCCTGTTCTCGCCGACCGCCGCGCTGACCACCGAGATCGTGACCGACATGCCGGGCGCGACGCAGGGCTCGCTGCTCGAGCACAGCCTGTTCTCGATGGCCCTGCTGCTGCTCTTGATCGCGATGGTGCTGATCGTGCTCGTGCGCTTCGCGCTGCGGAAGCGCAGCTGATGCAGTCCGCGCTCGAGCGCATTCCGCCGCGCCGGGTCGCCGCGACCGGCAGCGTGCGCGCCCGCAAGACCGCCGACGCGGTCGCGACCGTCGTGCTGTGGGCGATGGCGTCGAGCATCATCCTGCTGCTCGCGGCGTTCCTGATCTACATGATCTACCTGGGCGCGAGCGCGATCTCGCCCGCGTTCGTCTTCGGCCTGCCCAAGGAGACCGACGCCGGCGGCGGGATCGGGCCCGAGATCTACAACTCGTTCTATATCCTGGTCCTGACGCTGATCTTCACCATCCCGATCGCCCTGAGCGCCGGCATCTATCTCCAGGAGTACGCCCGGCCGGGGCTGTTCCGCGGGATCGTGCAGTTCAGCGCCGAGTCGCTGGCGACGATCCCGTCGATCGTGATGGGTCTGTTCGGGCTGCTGGTGTTCATCTATTTCTTCAAGTGGCACTTCAACGCGCTCGCCGGCGCGCTGACCCTCACGCTGCTCAACCTGCCGGCGCTGATGCGGGTGACGCAGGAGGCGCTGGCGAGCGTTCCCGACACGCTGCGCGAAGCGTCGATGGCGCTGGGCGGCACCAAGTGGCAGACCATCACGCGCGTCGTGCTCCCCAGCGCGATCGGGCGGCTCACGACCGGTGTCGTGCTGGTCGCGGGCCGCATCTTCGGCGAGACGGCGGCCTTGATCTTCACCGCTGGGCTGTCGGTATATCGCAATAACCCATACGATCTCAACCCCTTCCGGACCGCCGAGACCTTGTCCGTGCACCTGTGGTACACCCACTCCGAGTCGATCGTGCCCGACGTCGACCGGATCGGGAACGGCTCGGCGCTGGTGCTGCTGGTGATGGTCCTGCTGTTCAACGTCGCCGCCCGGGTGGCCGGGCGCGCGCTCACCAAACGCTTCACCGGGAGAGCTTCGTGATCGAGTCGCCGCAGTCGCCGCCGGTCCAGACCGTCGACAAGCTCGTCGCCGAGCACATCGACGTCTTCTACGGGTCTTTCCAGGCGATCAAGCACGCGACGCTGGCGATGCGGGCCGAGCACGTGACCGCGCTGATCGGTCCCTCGGGCTGCGGCAAGTCGACGTTTCTGCGTGCGCTCGACCGGATGCACGACCTCACCCCGGGCGCGCGCGTCGTGGGCCGCGTGCTGCTCGACGGAGAGGACATCTACGGCCCCGATGCCGACCCGGTCGTGATCCGGCACCGCATCGGGATGGTGTTCCAGCGCCCCAACCCGTTCCCCAAGACGATCTACGAGAACGTGGTGTACGGGCCGCGCATCCACGGCGAGCGCAACAAGGGCACGCTGGACGAGATCGCCGAGCGCGCGCTGCGCCAAGCCGCGCTGTGGGACGAGGTCAAGGACCGGCTGGGCCGCTCGGCCCTGGACTTGTCGGGCGGCCAGCAGCAGCGGCTGTGCATCGCGCGCGCGATCGCGCTCAACCCCGAAGTGATCCTGATGGACGAGCCGGCCTCGGCGCTCGACCCGATCGCGACCTCGAAGATCGAGGACCTGATCGGCCAGCTCACCGAGCAGTTCACGGTCGTGATCGTGACCCACTCGATGCAGCAGGCCGCCCGCATCTCCGACTTCACCGCGTTCTTCCACCTGGGCGAGATCGTCGAAGTCGGGCCGACCGATCAGATCTTCACCCACCCCAAGGAGAAGCGGACCGAGGACTACATCACGGGCCGGTTCGGGTAGCGAAGCGATACCGCGGGACGGTCGAACTCGACGGGGATCGGACGCCGTACCCGTGTCGGCGCGATCCGCGAGCCGCCCCGCCGGCCTACACGGCGGGTTGTACGCGGCTTCGTTCGTCGAGTTCTCCGGTCGAGAAAAGGGTCTCGTCGCGGTGCACACACCCAAAGAACGTCCGCGATCCCGCCTAAACGGACTTCACCAAGTCTTTACACCCTCCTTCGTACTACGGATCAGTTTGTAAAATATGGCTCTCCGGCCACCGTCAGGACGACCGTGCCGTGGCTGGGGTCGCCTTCCAGCAGATCGATCAGGCGCAGCAGCTCGGCCCGCGCGACCAGCAGCCCGCTGCCGGCCGGAACGGCGCCGGCCGAGCCGGCCCCGATCGTCTCGCCGCGGCGCCCGCGCAGCCCGCCGGTCGGCGCGCCGATCCCGCGCACGTCGAGTAGATGCGCCGCCGAGGCGCGCCGCGCAATGCCGGCATCGATCAAACGGGCTTCGGTGGCGAGCTCGAGATCGGCCAGTTCAAGCTGCGCCGGCCGCTGGTCGTCGCCGTGCGTCCAGGCCACGACGCGGTAGTGACCGGGCGGGAGCGGGTTCCCCGCGCCGCGCCCGCGGAGCGGGATCACGGCCCCGCGCGTCGGCCCAAGGAGCGGGATGGCGAAGAGCGGCTCGCCGCTGACACCGACCACGTCGATGCTCGTGCCGGAGCGTTTGAGCACGAGATGGATCACTGACGGCCCCCGAGTGCCATATCGAGGACTACACTACGGGGTCATATACTTGGTACCTTTGAGCCACTTATAGGGCCACGCTTGGGCCCGCCCGCACAGCGGCGCCGAAAGCGTAGGCGCCAGCCGCGGCTACGGCGTCGCGAGCGCGACTTTGAGCACGAGCGGCGATGCGGCGTCGATGCGCGGCAGCACGACCGAGAAGCGATTGCCGTCCGCGGTGCGCTCGACGCGGGCGGCGAGCGCCAGGGCCCGGATCATGAACAGCCCGCGCCCGCTCTCGGCCAGCAAGTCCGGGCACTCGACGCGATCGAGCGAAAACGGTGCGCCGCGGTCTTCCACGTGCAGGACCGCCTCGCTGCTGCTCCGCTCCAGGACGATCGTCGCCGCGCCCGGGGTGTGGCGGCGCACGTTGCTCGCCAGCTCGCCGTAGATCGCCTCGATCGAGGCGAGGTCCCATTCGCGCGAGCCGAAGCCGGCCAGCCGCCAGAGGAAGGCGCGTTTGACCCGCGCCGCGGCGAACTCGTCGCGGGCGTCGAACGCCCAGACGTGGCGCTCGGGCTGCGAGGACGCGCCGGCCGGCGCCGCGCCGATGAACAGCACCGCCGAGTCGTCGTGCGGCTTGGCGTGCTCGAAGATGCGGCGCTGGATTCCCTCGGCGACGTTCGCCGAGGGCGCGAGCAGCTCGGCTCGCACCGCGTCCTCGAGCCGGCGCGTTCCGCGGATGACGTCGCGCTCGACCTCGACCAAGCCGTCGGTGTAGAAGACGATCGCCGACCCGCTGCCGATGGCGGCCCGATACGCGTCGAAGTGCGCGTGCGGATCGACGCCCAGTACGAGGCCTTCGCCGCCCAGCATCGCCAGCTCGCCGTCGGCGCGCACCACCAGCGGGGGCGGGTGGCCGGCGATGGCGTAGCGCAGGGTCGCGCCGACGAGGTCGTAGACGGCGAAGAAGGCGGTCACGAACGCGTCGGACTCGTCCGCGCACAGCACGCGGTTGACGTGCCGCAGCACGACCGCCGGGTCGTCGTCGGCCCGCGCGGCGGTGCGGATCGATTGCCGGACCGCTCCCATCCGGCTCGCGGCGCGCAGGCCGTGGCCGGCGACGTCGCCGACGCTGATGCCGACCGACGTCTCGGACAGGGCGAAGACGTCGTACCAGTCGCCGCCGATGTCGGCGCCGTCGCCGGCCGAGACGTACGCCGCGTCGATGCGCAGCCCGGCCAGGACCGGGAAGTCCTGCGGCAGCAGCGCGCGCTGCAGGGTCGAGGCGACGCGGTGCTCGCGCTCGTACGCTGCCAGGGCGGCCTGTTTCTCGCTCAGCGTGCGCTGCAGGCGCGCGGTCAGGTCGCGGTAGATGCCGTCGATCGAGGCGATCTCGTCGCTGCCGGCGATCGGCGTCGTGGGCTCGCCGGCCGCGTAGCGCGGCGCGTTCTCGGCCAGCCGGCGCAGCCGGCGCGCCAGGCGCAGGCCGAACAGCAGCGCCACGCCCAGCGTGGTGAGCACGCCGGCGACGGCGCACGCCAGCATGCCCTGGCGGATCGGCTGTAAACGGACCCGGGTCGCCGCGGACTGCGCGAGCGCGATCGTGCGCTCGCGCTCCTCGAACGCGGTCTTCGTGGTCCGCCAGGCGGTCAGGCGCGCGACGGTCGCGGGCGAGGTCTGGATGCGGCGGAACGCCGCGGCGTCGCCGGCGACAGCCGCGTCGCGATAGTCGCGCACGATCGCGATGACCTGGTTCGTCTGGCGCGCGTACGTTCGGAAGAGCGCGGCTCGGTCGGGATCCTCGGCCACCAGCCGGCTCAGGTTCTTCAGCGCGACGGGGAGCGCGGCCGCGGCCGGGGCGAACGGCGCGAGGGCGGCCGGGCGGCGCGACTTCCAGTACGCCGCGACCGCCCGGCCCTGGGCGTCGAGCAGGTTGAAGACGCGGTCCGACTCGGCCAGCACGCTGGTCGAGCGGCGGGCCGAGGCCGTGCTCCGATCGGCCCCGCGCTCGAACAGCGTGGTCAGCACGAGCAGCGCGATCAGGAAGACGAGCGGAACGATGCTCAGGGCGAGGACTTGAGCGCGCACGCCGAGCCCGAAGCGGGGGTTGTCGCGGTCGATGATGCGTGCCTGGTTACGGCGCCTCGGACCGAGCGCCTTCCGAAGCGGGCGATCCGCCGGGATCGCAGGCGCTCATGTCGTTACCGGCTCGTGACGAAGTATCGGATCGCAAAAGCAAGCGCGGCGACTGATGTCACGACTGCCGATCCGAGAAGCCACCCGTCCGGATCATGGGCGAACGCAAATAATCCCCACGAGCCTATCGCGAGGCACGACCATCCAATCGTAAACGGGCGCAGCTGTGGCTTCTGCATCGCAGCCTAAGGAAGTGCGCCGCAAGCGGCTGAAGAACCTCGCTGTTCCAAGTCGGACATCCCTCGCTCAACTCACCGGCGCTGCGGTGTTAAGCAGTCGTGCGCCGCGGACCGGGGAGGTTCGGACGAGCGACCGAAACGACTGGTATGGTGGGCTCCACTTCGGGCCCGTCGTGAGGAGCCGACCCGCGCACTTTGGGGACCGGCAGCGGCGGCCCATCGTCGTGGTCACGATCGCCGTGGTCGGCGCCGTGCTGGCATTCGACGCTGTCTGCGCCCGCGGCGCGCACGTGCCGTTCGGCCCGTGGCTCGGGGCGCTCAGCCTCGTGGCTTTGATGATGTCCGTGATCCCGGCACCTTTCGAGCGGTTCGATTGGTTCAAGCGCAGACTGCGTGCCGAGCGGCCGATGATGTGGGTCGTTGTTGCCATGGTGTCGGGTGTGGCCCACTTCGCGTTGCACGACAGCATACCGCGCGCCGACGCGCACACCGAGATGCTCGAATTTGCCGCCTTCTGGTTAGTCGGTCCAACGCTCTGGGCCGTGGTGCGCAAGGACGTGCGACATGCGGGGCGGTGGCTGGCGCCGCTGCTCACCGCCACGCAAGGCGTGACCGCTGCGCTCGGCCTGGCTGCGCAGGGTGACCCGCGCAACGCATGGCTTGCCGCCGCCGGCACGCTGGGAGCGTCTTTGATTCAACTGCTCGTGCTGCGGAAACGAGGCGCCGAACCGGTGAGAGCGGCCGCTGAGCGATCGTTCAGCCGGCGTTCGCGGGCCGGGAAGACCCGGTAGGGACCTAGGAGCTGTTGGCCCGCGGAGCGTACCAACCGTGGATATGATGCCGCTCGTGCTCGGATCCGCTTCGGCGGTCGTGCGCAAGAGAGCCGGCATGTCGTCGTCTTTGGGGTGCGGGCCACCGGCATGAACGGCCGCCGCGCGCGCACGCGACTCGAGAGCGCGGTCTTCGTCGCGCTCGCCGCGGTCGTGTTGAGCGTGCCCTTCGCCGGCGGGCGATTCGTGGCGAAGGCGCCGATCAGCGGCTTCGGCGCGTTCTACTGCGCGGGACGGATCGTTCGGGCGGGGCACGACCCGTACCGGGTTCAGCCGCTGCTCGATTGCGAGCGCTCGTTGCCGTCGTACCGGTACGACGCGCTCGGCGTGGTCGAGCCCGCGCCCTTGCCGCCGTTCGTGCTCGCTGCTTTCGGACTGCTCGCGCTGCTGCCGTTCGGGTGGGCGCTGAGCGCGTTCATCGGCTTGTCGGTCGCGGCGGTCGCGGCGGCGGCGTGGGCGCTCGGCCGGATCACCGGATTCGGCCTGCCGTTCGTGGGCGCCGCGCTGCTGTTCAGCGCGCTCTACGACAACCTGCTGCTGGCCGAGATTCCGCCGCTGGTGGTCGGGATCGTGAGCCTTGCCGCGCTGCTGGCCGAGCGCAAGCGGCTCGCGGCCGCGGGGGCCGTCGCGACGCTCGCCCTGGTCGAACCGAACGTTTCCGCGCCCGTGCTGGTGGCGATGTTCCTGGCGTTTCGCCCGGCTCGGCTGCCGCTGGCCGGAGCGGCGGTCGTCGCGGCCGGCTTGTCGCTGGCGACGGTCGGCTTTGCGACGACGGTGGCGTACTTCACGGCCGTGCTGCCCGCGCACGCGGCCTCCGAGGTCGCGGCCAAGGATCAGTACAGTCTGACCTGGGCGCTGCACCAGTTCGGGGCGAGCGACATGGTCGCGCTGCGGGCCGGCGGCGCGAGCTACCTCGTGGCGGCGCTCCTCGGCGTCGTTGTCGCGCTGCGGCTGGCCGAACGGTTTCGCCGGCCGGCGCTCGTCGTGCTGGTGCCCGCGGCGTTCGCGATGATCGGCGGGACCTACGTTCACGACTTGCAGCTGCCGATCGCGATCCCGGCCGCGCTCGTGCTGTTGACCGTGGTCGCGGCGCCGCTGCGGCCGGTCGTGATGGCGGGCATCGTGCTGTTGGCGGTGCCCTGGTACGGCAGCCGCGTCATCTGGGCCGCCGCGGCCGCGATCGCCGTCATGCTGTGGTACTCGCCGCTGGGTGCGCGCGCGCCGGTGCGCCGGACCGGGTGGGCGGCCGCGGTGTGCGCCGCTTACGTCGCGGTGGTGTTCGCGATTCACCAGCTGCCGGATTTGCCGCGGCCCGCGGGCGGGGTGCTGCCCGACGTGTCGGGCGGCCCGCACGAGCTGGCCTCCGCGGTGTGGGCGCGTTTCGTTCGCGCGACGGCGTACGGGCAGTCCTCGCCGCGGGACGTCGCGGTGAAGCTGCCGCTCTGGAGCGGGCTGCTGCTCGTCGGCGCGGCAGCGCTCGGGCAGGCGGCGCGGCCCAAAGCGAAGCGGATCGCCGTGATGCGGGGCGAGTTCGACGCGGGCAGCCGCGCGCCCGAAGCGCGCGCGCTCGACCCTACTCCCGGGCGCTCAGGCTAGGTCGGGCTCGTCCTGGCCGAGCAGCGCGGCGAAGGCGATCGCGAGGCGCTCGACCGAGGATTCGTCGTACTCCTCGCTCCAGCGGCGGCCGACGCGGCCGCGAATGCCCACCCAGGCTTCCAGACCGGCGGCGGTGCGGACCACGCCGACCCGGAAGTCGGCTCGGATCCAGGTCGCGGTCGAGGCGGTTTCCTCGAGAGCCACCTCGGCCGGGCGCTCCAGGACGGATCGCACCGCGACGTGGACGCGGTCGACGAAGGTCGGGAAATTCATGCCATTTGGGATGATCGGCCGAGGAGACCGCAGTCCGCACCCGCTTGGAGGGCGAGCTAAGCGTTCCCATCGCGCGTGATGTGGGACCTCCGGCTCAATGCGGCTGACCGATGCGCCCGCGAACCGTGGCCCTTGTTTTGATAGGCTGAGCGAGCGATTACCGTGATTCGAGGTGTCCCGTGCGATTCGGCTTGCGTTCGGTTTCGTTGTGTGCGGCGCTCGTGCTGAGCGCGTGCGGCGGCGGTGGAGGCAGCGTACCGGCTGCGCCGGTCGGGGCGACGGACGGCCGGCAGGCCGTGGCTCGCAGCCCGGAAGCCATCCCTACCGGGGTGATCTACGTCGCGTTCGCGCACCATGTCAACGTCTATCCCAAGGCTGCCACGGGGTTCGCGGCGCCGATCCGGTCGATCACCGGGCTCACGGAGACGCGGTCGATCGCGGTCGATCGCTTCGGCAACCTCTACGTTGGCGAAGCCACGTCGTGGACGGTGCGGAAATTCGCCCCCACCGCGCATGGCAACGCGGCCCCGCTCAAGGTGTTCACCGCGAGCGATCCGCAGCCGGCCGGCGCCAGCACGCACTCCATCGTCGCGATCGGGTTGCGGTACGACGGCGGCATCGCGGTGCTGGCGCAGCGTACCTCCGGCGGCCAGTCGAGCCTGACGGTCGGCGTCTTCGATCCCGGATACGGCGGGTTCGACATCGTCAAGCAGTTGCCGGAATACGGCTCGTCGCTTGCCGTCGACGGCAGCGGAAACATCCTGTTCGGCCACGGTTCCGACCAGCCCGGCATCGCGGCGTTCATCGAGCGCCTCAGTCCGCACCCGTACGGGTACCACGACGACGGCGACCTCGCCAACTTCAACGGGTTTGACCTCAGTCGTGGAGCGGGGCTCTTCATCGCCGCGTCGGGCCACGATGACGTCCAGGTGAACTTCGTACGCTGGACGGAGAACGACGGCCCGGGGCTGGATTCCGGCAATTCGGTGACCCAGCTTACCGGCGAGAGGTCCATCCGCAACATGAGCTTCGACGTTGCGGGACGCCTGTTTCTCCTGACCGTCGGGCCGGGGGCGTTCCCAGCGAAGTACGTCGAGACGTTCCCGCCCGTGATCGGCGTCGATCAGCCCGCGATACGCCGCTTCTACCTGCCCGTGGGCTCGAACCCCAAGCAGCTGGCGGTCACCGACTGAACCATCGGCGGCGGGCCGGCGACCGGCCGAGGAGGCCGCGGGCCGCACCCGCTTGGAGGGCGAGCAAAGCGCGACCGGTGATGCAGCAAAGACCGTTGACTGCTCGGGCGGGACGAAGACACCTGAGCCGGCGGCGGGCTCGCTGGTACGATGAGGCCGACTTCTCGGCACGAGGGTAGAATATGCGTATTGACCTGCGGTCGGCTTCGCTTTGGCATCTGTTGGCGGCGAGCCTCCCGCCGGCGGCCTCGTGTACATCGGGTTCACGCAGCGCGTCGACGTCTACCGGAAGGATGCGACGGGCCCGGCCGTGCCGGTTCGAACGATCACCGGACTGCCCGTCATCGCCTCGATCGCGCTCGACCGCTTCGGTAATCTGTACGTCGCCGAGGCGGGCTCTTGGACCGTTCGTGAGTTCGCACCGAACGCGAGCGGAAACGCGCGGCCGACGCATGTCTTCACCGCGATCCCTCCGTTCCAGCCGCTGCCGTCGGAACTGCGATTCACGTATGACATCGCCGTCCGCTACGACGGCGGTATCGCGCTCCTGGGCGCGCGCGCAGGTTTGACCTACGAGGCGCTCGTCGGGGGCGTGATCAACCCGCACGACGACGGCTACGATATTCTCTTCGAGCGGCCGGGGCCCAATTTCGCGCACGGGATGGCACTCGACGGGGCTGGTGAGCTGATCTTCGGGCTCGCGGATTCGAGCGGCGGGTACCCCAACACGAAGCCCATGATCTTCACGCGCTACAGCCCGCATCCGACCGGCTTCCGCGCGGACGGCCAGATCGGGTCCATCGCGGACATCGGGAACGAGTTCGCGATCGCGGCTTCCAACGGCGACGCGCTGCAGATGAACGCGTATCGCTGCAACGGCAGCGACGCTCCCACGGTGACGTGCTCGACGCGTACCAGCCTCGTGCCGTTTCTGGAGCACGTGGCGTTCGATGCGGAAGGCCGCCTGTTCGGGGTGTCACGTTTCGGCTCACGACCGGGATACGCCGTAGCCGTGCTGCCCGCGGCGGTCCACGACGGCCAGCTTCCGCTGCGCACGTTCTATCCCACCTACCGGGCGGAAGACTTCAACACGTCGGGGATCGCCGTCACCCAGTAGCATCGCCGGCCGGGCGCTGCCGAGCCCCGGGCCGACGGGGCTGCGGCGCCCGGGATGCGCCGAGCCGGCTCCCGAAGTTGGTGTCCGATGACTCCCACCGTAACCGAGCAGCCGACGACCTCGGCGATTCCCCAGACGATGCGGGCGCTGCGCAAGGCCAGCGCCGGGCCCGGCTTCCGCCTCGAGCGCGTGCCGGTGCCCGCGGTGGGGCCCAACGACGTCCTGATCGAGGTCAAGGCGGTTGGGCTGTGCGGGACCGACCTGCACATCTACACCTGGGACCACTGGGCGCAGCGGCGGATCAAGCCGCCGGTGACGATCGGCCATGAGTTCATGGGCCACGTCGTCGCGGTGGGCGACGCGGTCCGGCTGGTGGAAGTGGGCGACCGGGTCTCGGCCGAGGGCCACTTGGCGTGCGGCGTCTGCACGCTGTGCCGCACCGGCCAAGCGTACATCTGCGAGCACGTGCAGATCATCGGGGTCG
Organism: Vulcanimicrobiota bacterium; assembly: GCA_963784655.1. GTDB lineage: Bacteria > Vulcanimicrobiota > Vulcanimicrobiia > Vulcanimicrobiales > Vulcanimicrobiaceae > Vulcanimicrobium. Next base: position 99,008 of record CAWASO010000005.1, on the reverse strand, counting down.
ACACGGACGGCGCGTTCGCGGACTACATCCGCATGCCCGAGTCCAACGTCTGGAAGCTCGACCCGTCGATCCCCGACGCGTGGGCGGCGATCTTCGACCCGCTCGGCAACGCCGTGCACACGGTCATGGCGGCCGGCGTGTCGACCAAGTCGGTGGTGATCACCGGGGTCGGCTCGATCGGGCTGATGGCGATTCCGGTCGCGCGTGCGGCCGGCGCGGCCAAGGTGTTCGCGGTCGACGTCAACCCGCAAAAGCTCGCGCTGGCCAAGCGCGTCGGCGCCGACGAGACGTTCGTCGCGACCGACCCGGACCTGGTCGAGCAGATCGTCGCGCGCACCGGCGGCGACGGGGTCGACGTGCTGCTCGAGATGTCGGGCTCGGGCTCGGCGATCAACAACGGCCTGACGATGGTGCGCAACGGCGGCGTCGCGGCGCTGCTCGGCATTCCGTCCGACGACGTGGAGATCAACCTCGCCGAGCGGATCATCTTCAAGGGCCTCACCGTGCTCGGGATCAACGGCCGGCGCATGTTCGAGACCTGGTACCAGACCCAGGCCCTGGTCACCAGCGGGCGGGTCGACCTGACCCCGATCATCACCCACGAGCTGCGCTTCGAGCAGTACGACGAGGCCTTCGCGCTGATGAAGTCCGGCGAAGCGGCGAAGATCGTGTTGACGCTGTAGCGCGCGGGGCGGCCGGTCCGGTCGCGCCGCTACTTGCGGCTCCGCGACCTCCACCGTCGATCACAACTCCCACTGGAACGCCTTCCGTGTCCAAGCATATCGGGCACGCTGGCTCTAGGGGGCGCGCGCTGGTCGAACTGGCTCGAGTCGTGAAGATAGGGCACCCCGATGACTATCAGGGGGCAGGCATCTTTGACCACTTCAGCCGCAAAGAGAGGCAGCTAGTCTACGCTTCCTCCAGGACTTCATCATGAACCGGCCGCGACGCTCGTTCTGGGTGCGGGCGTACCGCGCGACGTTGGCGTGTCCCATACGTCACATTTACAAAGAGTCACCGTCGCAGCATCCTGACATTGGGTACTTCAGTTCGGCGGGGCGGCTCCCATCAGTGCTCCATCGACCGATCGTTTAAGTTTCCGCCGGCGGACCGGCGGGACGGGTCTGCCCCATCCCGGAATTGATGAACGGCATGATGTCGAACGGATCATCGACGCGGATGTTAAGCGTTTCTACGATTCCTTCCATTCCATTGATAGAGCCGTCCGGAAACCTTTGCGCGACGAACGCTCGACGATAGAACCGGCACGACGCTCCAAATGTCCCATTGACGGTCCCAAACAGCGCCCACAGTACAAGCGCGATGCCCTGTAGCGACGAGGAGGCGGCGAAAGCACTGGTGGCGAGCTAGAACGCTCCGCCAGCGTACGTGCGTGATCGCGCCCTGCGTCGCTCAATTTCTCGACTTAGTGTTTCCGTCAAGCGATCAGCTTGCGAGATTGGCTTCGTTCTCTCAAGTGCGGTCCACTGGTCCCGTGGAGACGCCTTGCGGTCCGCGCGAAATGCAGCGTCCCAAGTGCCACGGCGCCACCTGTTGCCAAAACTGATGTGAAAGACCGTGACGAGGATGGCCCAACCGTGGCAACGCCGCCAACGATGGTCGCGATGTCGACGACGAGAGGCGGCAAGGCACCGCAGCCTTTTGCAGCGGTCCGCTAATCGTGGTGCTGTGGCTCCAGAAAGTGCAGGACGGTATCGATCGCCGATGACTTCACCCGGGCATAGGCGGGGCGGGCGGCGATCGCGTCGATGCCCTCCTGCACGCGTTCGCGCACGCTCGCGGCGCGTTCGAGCTGCGGCCGCATCCGCGCCGTTGGGGAGGCGCATCATTCCTAGGCGGCGCTCCAGGTTCGAGCGCTTCGCGAGCAGGATGCCGCGGTGCCGTTCCACGGCCTGCGGTTCGTCGTGAATGAGGACGGCCAGGTCGAAGATGTCGCGTGCGGTGAAGTCGTCGGAGCGGTAGAAGCACTTCTTCGCGACGATCTCGAGTGAGGATTCCACCTTGACGCTGCGCCCGCGCACGACTCGTTCGACGAAGGGCACGTCGTCGACGAGCTTGGGCGCGATGATGAAATCGACTTCTCCTTCGAGGAAGCGGAGCTTGAGGTAATTCGACATCTCGCTGTAGTCGCCGGTGAGGCGCTCGGTGGTTCCGTTGAGGCGCGGCGAGAGAGCGCTGATGACGTACGGGTCAGTGACGAAGATGTCGACGTCTTTGCTCTCGCGGTGGTCGTGGAAGAGCCGCATCGCCGTGCCGCCCCCGAACGACCAGTCGACGTCCCTTTTCAGCGAATCCAGGGCCAGCATCGCGCGGTCCCAGAGGATCTCCCAGGCTTCGCTCACCAGCGTTCACGGCTCGCGAGCGGGAGCGGCCGGCCGAGCGGTTCCAGGCGCTTGGCGAGCGTGAGCGCGTGCGGCTCGTCGACGCCGTGCTGGGCGAGAAAAGCGACCTGCGTCCCGAGAGGCACCTCGAGGAAGAACGTCGAGAGCGCGACGCGCGCACGCGGCTCGCCGAGCGCTTCGGTTCGGATCCAGCGCACGAGTTCGGCCGCCGTCACGATGTCGGTGGTCGACGCGTTCACGGTGCCCGTCACCAGCCGGTCCGTGCGCCGGCGGTCGGCGCCGGGGTCGCGGTGGTTCATGATCCTCAGGGTACCACGCAAGCCCATACGGTGACCTGTCCGAGGGAGCCAGGTCCCGACCAGACGGTGTGCCCGGCTTGTGCGGGCATGATCAGGCCTCTGACGGCGGCTTTCGGTACAGTTCGCTCGCTCGTAGGCTCCGGGCGAGCGGGAACTTGGACATAGCCGCCCTATTCTCGTCGCCGTCGGCGGCGACTCCGGCACCGGCAAGGCGGCACTGTGTGCCGGCCTGCGCGCGATCTCGGCGAGGAGCGCTGCGCCGAGCTGCACCGCTCCACGAGAGCGCGAATTTTGCGGATCGGCTGTCGCGTCGATGCCTGCCTGCTCACCAAGCAATTTGAGCTAGGTTGACATGGGTACCTGCGCGGACTACAGTTTGCGCATGAACCGCCATCCGATTTCGCGAGGGCGGTAAACAGCCATTGCGGTTCCTTTGGGCTTCTTGCTCTTTCAGAAAGGTCGCAGGCCATGACGACTGTCGCACAGGCGGGCGGTGATACCGCCACGATTCGCCCGTTTCCCAAGCTGAACGTTTCGGAGGCGGAGCTGATCGATCTGCGCGCGCGCATCGACGCGACGCGATGGCCGACGCGCGAACTGGTCCCCGACCAAACGCAAGGCGTGCAGTTGGCAACGGCTCAGGCGCTGGCGCGGTACTGGGCGCACGGCTACGATTGGCGTAAGATCGAAGCGAGGCTCAACGCCACACCGCAATTCGTGACCGAGATCGACGGCGTCGACGTCCACTTCATCCACGTTCGCTCGCGGCATGATAACGCTTTACCGCTCATCATCACGCACGGCTGGCCGGGCTCGATCATCGAGCAGATGAAGGTGATCGATCTCCTCAGCAATCCGACGGCGCACGGCGCGAGCGCGGCGGACGCTTTCCACCTGGTGATTCCATCGATCCCGGGCTACGGCTATTCGGCCGAGCCGGCCGTGCTCGGCTGGGATCCGGTCCGCGTCGCCAAAGCCTGGGTCGTTCTGATGCAGCGCCTCGGTTACCATGAGTTCGTGGCGCAGGGCGGCGACTGGGGTGCGGCCGTCACGCAACAGCTCGGTCTGCTGGCGGGCCCGGTGCTGGCCATCCACAGCAACATGCCGGGCACCGTCCCCGACGACACGCTGGCGCTCGCCATCGCGGGCGGCAGCCCGCCCGCCGGCCTCTCCGCGGACGAGCTGCACGCCTTCGAGCAGCTCAAGGACTTCTACGGAAAGCACCTCGGCTACGCGGTCGAGATGGCGAACCGCCCGCAAACGCTGTACGCGCTGCAGGATTCGCCGGTCGGCCTGGCAGCCTGGATTCTCGATCACGACCGAGACAGCTACGAATTGATCGCGCGGGCCTTTGCCGGAAACCCCGGCGGCCTTTCGCGCGACGACGTGCTCGACAACATCACGCTGTACTGGCTGACGAAGACGGGGATATCCTCGGCCCGGCTGTACTGGGAGAACAAGCTCGGGTTCTTCAACGTGCAGGGCGTGAAGGTCCCGACCGGCGTGAGCGCGTTTCCGGACGAGCTCTACACGGCACCGGAGAGCTGGTCGAGGCAAGCGTATCCCGAGCTCGTGTACTACAAGAAGCACGACGTCGGGGGTCACTTCGCGGCCTGGGAACAGCCGCAGCTGTTTTCCGAAGACGTTCGCGCGACGTTCCGGTCGGTGCGAACCGCTCGGTGAGGAAGTCCGGCTGCACGAGGTCAGGCGCGTAAACGCTCGCGCCGCAGGAGATTCATCCATGCACCAAAGGTTCACCATCGGTCGCCGGGGCTTTTTCGGCGCCGCGGCCATGACCGTCGCTGCCGCGCAGTTGGGCGCGCCGGCTTTCGCGAGCGCCCGAGCCGTCGGCGCAGAGCCCTCCGATACGAACGCGAATCCGGCTCCTCGAGCGGGGTCGCACACGTCGTTCGCCTCGCTGAAGCAGATCGATGCCGGCCTGCTCAACATCGGATATGCCGAAGCCGGACCAGCCGCCGGCCCTCCGGTGATTCTCTTGCACGGCTGGCCGTACGACATTCACAGCTATGTCGACGTCGCTCCGATACTGGCGGCGGCAGGCTATCGCGTGATCGTTCCCTATCTGCGCGGCTACGGCTCGACGACCTTTCTTTCGAGCGGCACGTTCCGGAATGCCCAGCAGTCGGCGGTCGCGCTCGACATCATCGCGCTCATGGACGCGCTCAAGATCGAGCGGGCCATCCTCGGCGGTTTCGATTGGGGGGCGCGAACGGCCGCGATCATGGCGGTGCTCTGGCCCGAGCGCTGCAAGGCGCTCGTCTCCGTGAGCGGCTATCTGATCGGCAGCCCGGCCGCCAACGCCATGCCGCTGGCCCCGGCCGCGGAATACGCATTTTGGTACCAGTATTATTTCGCCACGGAAAACGGCCAGGCCGGCTACGGCCAAAACCTGCACGATTTCAACAAGCTCATCTGGAAGCTCGCTTCGCCGCAATGGAACTTCGATGACGCCACGTTCGACCGCACGGCGGCGTCGTTCGGCAATCCGGACCACGTCGCCATCGTGATTCACAATTACCGCTGGCGGATCGGCATAGCGCAAGGCGAGCCGAAGTATGACGGCCTGGAAAAGCGGCTTGCCGGAGGCCTCAGCGTCACCGTGCCCGCGATCACCCTGGAGGGGGCGTCGAACGGGGCGGTGCACCAGCCCGCCGCGGCCTACCGGGGGAAGTTTTCCGGCAAATATGATAACCGGCTCGTCGCGGGTGCCGTTGGTCACAATCTGCCGCAAGAAGCTCCGCAGGCCTTCGCGCAAGCGGTGATCGACGTCGATGCCTTTGGGTGAGGCCGCGAGCCTCTTGCTAGCTGCAATTGGGAGAATCAATGGACGAAGTACGAGTCGAGGAGTCGAGCTATGAGATGCCGCCGCTGGAGGGGTTCACCGTCGCGCACTTTCTCACGGTGGCCGACATCGAGCGGTCCGCCGAGTTCTACGAAAGGGTCTTCGGGGGAAGAATCGTCAGCAGAGGCGACGAGAAAGGCGCGCCGGCGTATATCAAGATCGCAAACACGTGGCTCATCGTCAACATCGGGGGCGGTCCAACACCCGACAAACCGACCGTCGTGCTCCGGCCCCCTCCCGACCCCGATGAGATCAGCAGCTTCATGAATATCCGCGTCGCAGACATTCACGCGTGCTACGAGTTGTGGCGAAGCCGGGGAGCGGCGTTTCTGACCGAACCCCAAGACAAGTACGGCGAGACGCGCTGCTACATCCGGGATCCTGACGGTTACATCATCGAAGTCGGGCAAAGCAAGTCTGGGTTCACGTATGGCTAGAATCCTCTAGAGCTGCACCACCCGCAAGTCGACCCGCAGGAGATCTTTCACGTGGGCGATCGGGAGGTGGGCGAAGGCCACGGTGCGCTCGTCGGCGCGGACGGCGAGGTCGTACATGCCCGGGACGACGCCGTTGACGACGTAGACGCCCTGGCGGTCGGTCCGGGTGGTGTACGCGCTGCCGGCCGGCTCGCGGGTGGTGTAGGCGGCGACGGCGGGGTTGACGTGGATGGCGGCGCCGGGGACGGGCAGGCCGACCCGGTCGACGACGTAGCCCGCGATCGCCGTCGCCGGCGCGGCCTCCAGCGCGACGCCGCTGCCCGGGACCAGGCCGTGCGTGATGACCTGGGCGTAGCGGGCCAGGACGCCCACCCCGCGCACCGTCAGCGACAGGTAGCCGCGGGCCGAGACGACGATGTCGTAGACGCCTTCGGGCAGGAGCGCCTCGAACGTGCCCTGCTGGTCGGCGTCCAGCACGCTGATCCGCCCGCCCCGCCCGACGCACATCGCCCGGGCGCCGGCGAGCGGCAGGCTCGAGCGCCGGTCCAGGAGCGTACACCGCAACGTTCCGAAGGACTGGTCCATCCTTTCTCTCATCGGCGCGCTTGCGTCCTGAGTTGACCGACCGGAGCACCCATGAACGCCGCCTTCGAATCCCGCCTCGCCACCGACCTCGACGCCCTGCGCGCCGCGGGCACCTACAAGCACCTGCGTCACCTGACCGGGCCGATGGGGGCCGAGGCCGACATGGAAGAGGGCGGCCACGTCATCGTGCTCTCCTCGAACAACTACCTGGGCCTGGCAAACGATCCCGACGTGATCGCGGCCAGCCACGCCGCGCTGGACAAGTACGGCGCGGGCGCGGGCTCGGTGCGCTTCATCTGCGGCACGTTCGACATCCACCGCGACCTGGAGAACCGGATCGCGGAGTTCTTCGGCTTTCCGGCGGCGATGTCGTACGTGTCGTGCTGGAACGCCAACGAAGGGCTGATCGCGACGGTCGCGACGGCCGGCACCACGATCGTCTCCGACGAGCTCAACCACGCCTCGATCATCGACGGCTGCCGTCTGGCGGGCGCCAAGCGCACCCGCTACAAGCACGGCGACATGGCCGAACTGGAGCAGCGCCTGCGCGAGGCGGAGGGGACGGCGTTCGTCATCACCGACGGCGTGTTCTCGATGGAGGGCTCGATCGCGAAGCTGCCCGAGATCGTCGCGCTGGCGGAGAAGTACGGCGCGGTCACGATCGTCGACGACTCGCACGGCACCGGCGTGATGGGCCCGACCGGGCGCGGCACGGTCGAGCACTTCGGGCTGGAGGGCCGGGTCGACATCGTGACCGGCACGCTGGGCAAGGCGCTGGGCGGCGCGGCGGGCGGCTTCGTGGCCGGCTCGCGCGCGCTGGTCGAGACGCTGATCCAGCGCTCGCGCCCGATGCTGTTCTCCAACCCGCTCCCGCCCGCGGTCGCGGCGGGCGCGCTGGCGGCGATCGACAAGCTCGACGCGCAGCCGGAGCTGGTCGAGCGGCAGCGCGAGAGCGTGCGCTACTTCCGCGCTGGGCTCAACGCGATGGGGTTCAAGCCGCTCGAGGGGCCCAGCGCGATCGTGCCCATCATCGTCGGCGACACGGCGTTCGCGATCGCGATGAGCGACCGGCTGCTGCAGGAAGGCGTGTTCGTGACGGGGTTCGGCTACCCGGTCGTGCCCGAAGGCACGGCGCGCGTGCGCTGCCAGATCTCCAGCGCGCTGACGCGGGCGGAGATCGACACGGCGCTGGCGGCGTTCGAGAAGGTCGGGACGGAGCTGGGGCTGATCGGAAAGCCGGTCACGGCGTAGCGGCTCGCCGCAGCGCGATCGTGCAGCGCGCGGAGACGTACGCGCGGTGGGTGTCGTAGGCCCGCCAGACGTCGCGTTCGCCGGAGTGGAATTCCCACACGCACGCCCGCGACGTCCAGGAGCCGTCCGCCGCCATGGACGCGAGCAGGTGCTCGACGCCTCGGCGCGTCGCCGCGGCGTGCGCCTGATGCCCGGCGAGCGCGGCGACGGCGAGCGCCGTCTCGTACGGGTCGCCGTCCGCGCCCCACGACCCGTCGGCATTCTGCGAGCCGGCGATGAACGCGAGAGCGCGCTCGGTCGCGTCGGCGAACGCCGGGTTGCCGTGCAGCGCGTCGAGCGCGAGGAGCGTCCCGAACAGCGGGCTCGGGTAGAAGTACGATCGCCAGAAGCCGCGCTCGTCCTGCGCCTGCCGCAGCATTTCGTAGTTGGCGAATCCCTCGAGGTGCGTGCCGCGCAGCGCGAGGAACACGTTCGCGTTCACCTCGGGGTGCGCGAGGAAATTGTGCCGAGGGAGCTCTCCGTCGTCAGCGACGGGGAACCGGGCGCATCGAACGTCACGAACAGCCGCTCGGGCTCGCGATAGAACCGCACGAGGCACTGCGGCGTGCGGTTCACGCCGAGCAGCCGCAGCGTGCGGATGACGTACGCCGTGTCGTCGGAGTCGACGTGGAAGACGCGGAACTCGTCGCGGTGGTACGGCCCCGGCGGCGAGAAGCCCCACTGCCCCTCGTTCTCCTCGGAGAGGATTCGGACGAGAACGATCGTTCGGTCGATCTCGTCGAACAGCCCGTTCATCGCCTCCGCGATGAACGACGCGACGAAGACGTGCCCTTTGTTGTCCGAGAACCTGGGCGTGCCGTCGCTGCCGACGCACGCCAGCCCGTACGCGCCCGAGCGCAGACGTTCGCGGAGGAATGCCGCCGCTTTCGCAACGGCCGCGTCCAGCGTCGCCGCGTCCGCGGTGACGCGAGCGGTCGTCGCACGCTCACCGGAGCGGCTCGACGGCGCGGATTTCCACGGCCCTGCCAGCCGCGCAGCGGCGCCCGACAAACGGCGGAAAAGGACGGTTCGCTCGCTCATACACGGACCATCGGTGGGATACTGGTTACTCGATAAAGCGACCAGGTCGGTCAATCATCAGATTGACCGACCTGGTCTGGGTTGGTTGCGGGGACAGGATTTGAACCTGTGACCTTCGGGTTATGAGCCCGACGAGCTACCGGACTGCTCCACCCCGCGACGGCCGACGGTTACTATATCGCGACGTCGAAGCGGAGTCAAGGTGTCCGCACTCGATATCGCCGCCCTGCCCAAAGTCCAGCTCCACTGCCACCTCGAGGGGACCGTGCGCGCGGCGACCTTTCGCGAGCTCGCCGTGCGGCGCGGCATCGAGCTGGGCGAGCGAGCCGACCCGGCCCGAACCTACGCCTTCGAAACCTTCGCCGAGTTCCTGCTGCTGTTCGGCCAGGTCTGCCGGACCCTGCGCGAGCCCGAGGACTACGCCCGCATCGCCCGCGACTACGTCGCCGACGCCGCGGCCGAGGGCGTCCGCTACGCCGAGCTGTTCGTCTCGCCGTCGGTCTGGACGTACGTCCACCCCGGCCTGGACGTCCGGGCCACCGTGGAAGCGCTCCGGGCCGCGCTCGACGAGGCCGGCCGCCCGCTGGGCGTCGAGGTCGCGCTGATCGCCGACCTGACCCGCAACTTCGGCCCCGAGCGGGCCGAGTCGATCGCCCACCTGGCGGTGGGCTTGCGCGACCTGGGCGTGATCGGGATCGGCCTGGGCGGCGACGAGGCGAACTGGCCCCCCGCCCAGTTCGCCCGGGCCTACGCGATCGCGCGCGAGGGCGGCCTGCACGGCGTCGTCCACGCCGGCGAAGCCGCCGGCCCGGCCAGCGTCCGGGCCGCGGTCGAAGTCCTCGGCGCCGAACGAATCGGCCACGGCGTGCGCGCCGTCGAGGACCCGGCCGTGGTCGAGCTGCTCGCCGAGCGCGGTATACCGCTGGAAATCTGCCCGACCTCGAACCGCCTCACCGGGGCCGCCCCGCTCGACCGCCCGCACCCGGTCGGCGCGCTCGCCGCGGCCGGCTGCGTGGTGACCCTGGACGCCGACGACCCGGCCCTGTTCGGCACGACCCTGCTGGACGAGTACCGCCTCGTCGCTGACTGGCTGGGCGACGACGCGCTGCTCCGCTTCGCCCGCAACGGCATCGAAGCGTCGTTCGCGCCCGAGCCGACCAAGCAGCGCCTGCGCGCCGAGTTCGCCGCCTTCGCCGAGTTCGGGAAACCGAGTGTCCGAGCGCGAAGGTCCTGAACTGCATGGCCGGTCACACCCACTTCGAAGAATCGACCGAGGAATATCTCGAGGCGGTCTACCGCCTGGAGCGCGAAGGCCCGGGCGTCAGCACGTCCGGCCTGGCCGCCGACCTCGGCGTCGCCCCGGCCTCGGTCTCGGGCATGCTCAAGAAGCTGGGCGCCGACGGCTACCTCTCCTACGAGGCCCGCGGCCAGGCCAAGCTGACCGAGAAGGGCCTCACCGTCGCGGTGCGCGTCATGCGCCGCAACCGGCTGGCCGAGGTCTTCCTGCACGACATGCTGGGCATGCCGTGGGACCAGGTCCACGAGGAAGCCTGCCGGCTCGAGCACGCCATCTCCGAGCGGGTCGAGGAGCGGCTCGTCGCGGTCCTGGGCAACCCGCAGTTCTGCCCGCACGGCCTGCCGATCCCGGCGGCCGACATGAGCGCCCCGGCGCGCGTCGCGGCCCGCCTGGCCGACGCGCCGGTCGGCGGCAGCGTGCGCATCGTCGAGGTCGGCGAGGACATCCCCGAGACCCTGCGCTACCTCGACCGGATCGGGCTGCGCCCCTCCGCCGTCGTCGAGGTGGTCGAGCGCGGGCCGATGGGCGGCCCGATCACCGTGCAAGGCCCCGGCGGCCGGCACGCGATCTCGCTGGAACTGGCGCGCTCGATCGCGATCGTCCCGGAGGCGAGCTCCGCGCTCTCGGCGTGACCCTCACCAACCTGCTGGTCGCGATCAACGTCCTCGTCTACCTCGCGGAGCTCGCCACCGGCGGACGCAAAACGGGAGCGTCGTTCAGCTCGGCATCCTCGACGGCCCGGACGTCCTGCTGGGCGGCGAGTGGTGGCGCATCGTCAGCGGCGCGTTCCTGCACGGCTCGATCATGCACATCGCGTTCAACATGTTCGCGCTGTACCAAGTCGGCAATCTGGTCGAGCAGCTGTTCGGGCGCGTCCGCTTCGCGCTGCTGTACGCGATCGCGCTGGCCGGCGCGGCCGCGGCGGTGCTGTGGTTCAACTACGACCAGCCCACGCTGGGCGCGAGCGGCGCGATCTTCGGCCTGTTCGGCGCGCTCGTCGCGGTCGGCTTGCGCTTGGGCAAACGCGGCCGCGCGCTGATCGGCCAAGTCGTGCCGGTCGTCGCGATCAACCTCGTCTTCACGTTCGCCGTCCCGGGCATCTCCGCCGCGGGCCACATCGGCGGCCTGATCACCGGCTTCTTCGCCGGCCTGGTGCTGTTCATGATCCCCTCGCAGCACCGCGAGCGCGCCTACGCCTACGCGTACGCCGATCCCGCGAACCCGAGCGAACCCGAGCCCGAAGTCGTGACGATCGAGCACCCGCCCCACGCCGCCCCGCACGAGGAAGCCGCGCCGGTCGCGCCGCTGGAGACGCGAGACCCGCGCGAGTGAAGCTGGTCGACGACGTCTTCGCGACCGACGGCCCCATCGCGCGCGCGCTGCCCGGCTTCGAAGCGCGCGAAGGCCAAGTCCGCATGGCGCGCCTGATCGAGCGCGGTTTTCTGGAGAACGTCCACACCATCGTCGAAGCCGGCACCGGGGTCGGCAAATCGCTCGCCTACCTGGTGCCTGCGCTGCGCGCCGGCAAGCGGGTCGTGATCTCGACCGGCACGATCGCGCTGCAGGAACAGCTCGTCCGCAAAGACATTCCGCTGGTCACCAACGCGCTGGGCGTGAACGCGCGCGTCGAGCTGCTCAAGGGCCGCAACCACTATCTCTGCAAGGCGAAGTTCGAGAAGGAGAGCGGCACGCGCCTGATCGCGCCGTCGCTCGCGCTCGAGCGCCTCTGGCAGTGGGCCGAGCGGACCGAGACCGGCGACCGCGCCGAGCTCGACTTCACCCCCAGCGGCAGCGACTGGGAGACGCTCGACGCCGACGCCGACGACTGCGTGGGCGAGTACTGCAACCGCTTCGCCGACTGCCATTTCTTCCGCCGCCGCGACGCCGCGCGCTTCGCCGACATCGTGGTCGTCAACCACGCCCTGTTCTTCCTCGACCTCGTCAGCGGCGGCGCGCTGCTGCCGGCCTACGACTTCGTCATCCTCGACGAAGCGCACCAGGCCGAGAAGTACGCCACCGCCGCGCTCACCGCGACCCTCTCGCCGGTCTCGGTCGGGCGCATGATGCGCAAGCTGCACCGCACGTACAGCGTGCCCGGCGCGCACGACGCCGCGCTCGACGAAGGCATGCGCCGCCTGCAGCAGACGCTCGCGCGCGTCCCGGGCGACAAGTACCCCGTCGCCGCCAACGACGGCCTGGGCGACGTGCTGCCGGTCCTGCGCGAGGCGTTCTACCACCTCGAGAACTGGGTCCAGGCGAACTGGCAGAGCGCGCTGCGCCAGCGGACCGACAACGAAGCCGAAGCCGAGCGCCGGCGCGACCTCGCGGTGCGCGCGGTGAGCGCCCACATCGCGACCGTCGACCGGATCGAGAGCGCCGCCCAGCAAGCCACCAACGGCGCCGTCCCCGCCGACGAGATCGACGCCGTGGCTTGGGTGGAGCGCGGCGAAGGCGACGCGCGCTACGAGATCAACGCCGCGCCGTTCCAGATCGGCGATTTCCTGCGCGCCGCGCTGTTCGCCCGCACGCGCAGCGTGGTGCTAACCAGCGCCACCATCTCGACCGGCGGCTCGTTCGCGTTTCTGCGCGAGTCGCTGGGCGTCGACGACGCGCAAGAGCTCGTCGCGCCCTCGCCGTTCGACTACGCCCGCCAAGCGCGGCTCTACGTCGCCCCGCCGCAGCTCAACCCCAAGAGCGTGGATTTCCCGCGCCGCGCCGCGCCGCTGATCGAGGAGATCCTCGACCGCAGCGGCGGCCGCGCGTTCGTGCTATTCACCTCGTACGCGCGGATGCGCGAGGTGCACGGCCTGCTGCGCGAGCGGCTCGCCTTCCCGGTCAAGATGCAGGGCGACTTGCCGCGCTCGGCGCTGCTGGACTGGTTCCGCTCCACCAAGCACGCGGTGCTGTTCGCGACCGGCACGTTCTGGGAGGGCATCGACGTCGTCGGCGACGCGCTCTCGTGCGTGGTGATCGACCGCCTTCCGTTCCCCTCGCCGTCCGAACCGCTGGTCGCCGCGCGCATCGCCGCGCTCGAAGCACGCGGCAAGTCGGGCTTCGAGCACTACATGATCCCCAGCGCCATCGTGCGCCTGAAACAGGGCTTCGGCCGCCTCATCCGCAGCACCAGCGACCGCGGCGTGGTGGCGATCCTCGACGGCCGCGCGACCTCGATGCGCTACGGCGCGACGATCGTCGCGGCGCTCCCGCCAGCGACGAGGATCACCGACTTGAACGCGCTGGATGGGCTTTTCAACCGCTGATGGCGGTCGGCCATAGCGGCGACCACGATCGGTTCTCGGAGCGCCCGGCGTCGGCATGCTAAGCAGCTCCCTCTTGACCAAGCCGTGTCCGATACAGTAAGGTTTTCAAACGGCTTGCAGTCTGCTGTGGGCGTCGATGACGGCGTGGGTCTCGAAAGCCCAATAGCTCGTTCGTTCTCGTGCCGGTAGAGGTACGGGCTCTGTTGCGACATCGCTTTACGTGGTGTGGGGGTCTTCATGTGTGCCCGCCTGCGCGCTATATCGGCAGCGCTTCTTGCCCTCGTGCTCGTGGCACGGTTGCCGTTGCCCGCCGATCATGGCGGCGGCAGCGTATTCGCCATTCCTGCATCCGCGCAAGGCGTATCGCGCCAGCCGATGATCCGTTTGGCGATACCAGAGCCGGCGAGACGCACGCCGCTACCGATGCTCCCGCCGTCCGCGGTTCACGCGATCGTGACGACGAAGGTGAGGGCCGCAACCGGCGTTGCCGTACCCGGACCACCGATGCTAAAGCCGCCATTTTTGATTCCGACGGCGCGCGCGGCGTCCGCCCGAAGCATCGCCACCACCGTCGTCACGAAGCCGGCGCCGCGGACGGCCCGTGCGGCTGGGTCGGTCGCAACCGCAAGCCCTAACCTGAGCCAGTGCATCTGCGGAGTCTGTCCGCCGCCGACGCCCACCCCGAGTCCCAACATCGCGCAGCGCTCGACGCACCCGCTGGTGATCGTGCAGTGCACGCCTTCGCCCGCGCCGACAGCAACGCCCGTCCCGACTTCGACCCCTATCGCGGCCCCCACGTCATCAGCCACAAGCGCCTTTGCCCCGGGAACGGGAATCAAGCCGTGGTGGCCGTACCAGGAAGAGCGCGTTCCCGGCGCCGGGCACGTGATGGTCAACGTCGCCACAGGAAACCTGCTGATCGATGAAGACGACATGACCATGCCGAATGCTGGCGTCACGCTCGCGTACCACCGGACGTACAACCTGAAAAGCGGACACGATGTGACCGGCAGCGACGGATCGGCGCCGTCGATGGTCGGCAACGGCTGGTCGAGCACGTGGGACGCGCATATCAGCGGCGACCCGACAAGCGTCATCACGGTGTGGGACGGGGACGGTGCACGCTACGATTACTCGCTGGCGTCCGATCACGCCACCTGGCTGCCGCCGCCGGGGCAGCATAACCGCCTTGTCTCGGACGGGCACTGCGGGATGCTATGGGTGTCAAAAAACGGCATAACGTACTATTTCTACGCGCTCCAAGCGAGTGCAACGTGCAGCGGCTCGGTTTCACAGTCCGGCGGTTACGCTGGCCGGCTGTACCAGATTTTCGGCCGCAACACCAATACCTGGGTGAAGTTCTCGTACGTCTGGGACAACGGCAATGCCGGTCCGACCGGCAAGGTCGCGAACATCACCGCAGGGACCCAGTCGGGCGCGCAAGCGACATTAGTGATGTGGGACTTCAACGGGCATCGATTGGCGTCGAACCTTTCCCGCCCCGACGGCACGGTCGTGAGGTATCAATACGACGACGACGGCAACTTGACCGTGGTCAGCATGCCGTCGAACAACTCGAGCTCGACGCCGATCCCGCACATGTTCTCTTATGGCGCCTCGTCGAACAACGCGCGCTACATGGTGTGGGCATCGAGCCCGCGCTGGGCAAGCTCAAGCGCGACTGACGGAGCGTACCTCTATTTTGGCGTCGTGCCGATAGGCTCCACCGTATCGCTCAGCTCGATCGGTCATGTAGGTTGGATCAACCCAATCGTCACGGACAGCGTCACCTCGGGAAGGCTCCAGTCATCGCCGACGGGCAGCACGCAATACTCGTTAGAGAGCTATGGTCTCGGCACGATCGGCACTGCATCCACGGAGACGTTCCGAGACAGCGATGGGCATTATACGAATTGGGCGACGAATGCAGCCGGCAACCTCATCCAAGCCCAGCAGTGCGCGACCACGCAGAACCAGCAATGTACGGGCCAATTGCTCATCTCGGGTGAGCAATGGGATACGAACGACAATCTGATCGCGACGGTCGAACCGCGGGGGTTTGCGCCGGGAGCGAACCAGGCAGCGTACGAGACCGATGCGGTCTACGACGCCAATGGCAACGTCGTTGCCGCGGCTGCGCCGCAAGCAGCGACATCGCAGGGAACTCTTCGGCCGACGTCGTTGTACTCGTACGATACAAATAACAACCTGACGGCGTACTGTGATCCGGTCGCGACGCATTCGCTCTCCGCGGACTGGGGGACGACTCCGCCAGCCGCGATCGACACGTTGTGCCCGCAGTCCACGGTTGCACAGACCTTCCTGTGGTCCGGATCCTCTTCGAATCCGGCTCCCGCATATGAACCGAACGGGCAATTGCAGTCAATCGTCTTGGCTGCTACGACGTCGGCGCCAAACGGCTATCACGAGTCGGTAACATACGATCCATCTCGCCAGGCCGGTGCAGATCTTGGCCTGCCGACAAGCATTGTCGGCGAGGCAGCACAGAGACTTGACGGCACCGTTCTTCGAACACAGCAGCCGGATGGGACGATCCGTCAGCCGCGTAGCGACTTCTGGTACACCGCTTCAGGGTGGCTCGGATGCTACTCCAGTGGGGCTGGCACTTCAGTACTTAGTTACGATCTCTTGGGGCGCCCGACCGCACGCGGCGATGGTGACGATAGCTCAATGACGAACATCTGCTCGAAGAGCGATGGGCAGCCGTACTGGAACACCGTCGCTTCCACCGCGTACTATCCCGATGGATCCGTGAAGTCGACTGCTTCGCCTTCAGAAGCAATGCTCAACCTCGCCACGTCGTTTACTTACGACATGGACGGCAACATGCTGACCCAGGCTGCACACCATGGTTGTACTCCTAATGCGTGCATGTCGGGAGTCACGCAGCACTGGTACGACGGCTCTGACCGCCTCATCGAGACATCGATACCAAAAGACGCGAGCAACTCCAACGATATTCCGTGGATCATCAGATACATCTACGATCTGACAGCCGGCGGAACTTCGGCAGCGCTATCTGGTCTCTCCGTCGTCGCTCATGGAAACGCCTTTGAGACGCAAAAGAGTTCGCCAGGTGGATTCATCGACATTGCCGTCACCGGTTACGATGCGCTCGACCGCCGTTCTGTCCATTATGGCTTCGTTCCGTGCACTTCCGGCACGTCGCCAGGACCAATGTACTGCAATAGTGCTTCGTACGGGACAAAGTTCAATTGGGACGCTGGTTCTGCACTTGGTCTCTTGACATCTGTGACTGACGGTCTAAATGAAACGAAGTCATATGCGTACGATTTGGTCGGACGCACGACGGCTATACAATATGCGGGCGATAACGGTGTAACACCCGCTATGTCCTACGCCTACGATCTCGTTGGCCGCTTAGTTCAGTCGACCGCAGGCGTGGTTGGCGCCGAGAAGTACACGTATGACGTCCGTGGAAACTTAATCAGCGTGCAGGAGGCTGCGGCGGTCGGCTCAGGGACAATGACATACGGCCGATATGGCGACTCTTCGTTGAGCGCGGTGAGCGTATCCGATCCGCTGTTGCAGCAGGCTAACTTATTGAACTATTCATATCGTGCCGACGGCTTACCACAACAGCTTCAGATCAAGTACGGCACCAGCTCGTCCACGCTGGCATATGCCTATACGAACGGCGGAAGGCTTTCCCAAAGATCAGACTTCGGCAGCGCGCCGTCGCTGACCACCGCATACGACACAGCTGGTCGTCTGAAGTCATATACTATCCCAGCAGGAACGTATGACGGCATACAGTACGATGCGGAAGGCGACGTGCTCAGCTATACCGGCTACAACGGCGAGACGGTTTACCAGACATACAACTCGCGGGGCGATCTAATTGCCGAGAATTTCACGCCCAACGTTGTCACTAGTGGGTATACTGCGTGGCCCGCCTTCACCTACCAGAATGTCCAAGGTATAACGGTACAGTCGAGCACTCAAGAGTGGGACGGCAGAACGGGAGCCCTTCTGAGCTCCTCAGCAACGTACGACGCGGTTGGTCGCCTGACGTCAGTTTTGGGTGGGCATTTCACTTACGACGCTGAGAATCGTGTAATCAGTGGGAGTACCGACAGGGTAAGCATCGCCGGAAACTGCGGCAGTGGAGTTCCACGATCCGTAGCGGACAACTCCACCACCAAGTACACCTTCGGACCCAGCGGCAGAATCGCTCAAGCTGCTTACTCCGATCCTTTGGGGGGGCACCCGTCATTTCTACAGTCCTGGCACTGGAGCGGTGGTTCGCTCTTGTATACGGACAAGGGATCGAGCGTAGATGAGGTTATCCCCGACAGCATAGGCATTATCCCCGCTGGCGGTGCGGCACCGGGCTTAACGCTTTCCGACCCCGATCCAAACGGCTATCAAGCATCCCGCCACAACGCCACTGGATACGGCAATTGGTCGGCTCCAAACCCTCTTGGCCAGAAATGCGTCTCTGAGGCGCCCGGTGCTGCTTCTACTGGATTCGTCGATGTCACGGCGGCAATCTCTCTACCCTTCGGGACCAAGGTCGATGATGGGGAGAATGTCACTGACGAATCCGGTAACCAGGTTTTAGCCGCAGCGATGATGCCTCTGACTCCCAGCCGCGGATCACAGTATGTATTGAGACGCGCCTTCGACGACTGCCCTATACCTGTTCAAACGGATTCTCGGCAACGGTCGGTGATGGGCTGCGGTAGCGACCCCGGTGGAGCGAATGGGAATGGGGACGGAAGCGGTGGAGACGATGGTGCCGGTACGCTCGTCAACGGTCCTTCGCGTTGTTACGACAGCGATACGTGCGACCCGAATTGCCCTGGCTTTTACGATCATTGCCGGAGCTACTCCGGTCCCGGTGGGCCGGCTCCTGGCGCAGGGTCTTCTGGTGGCATCGGGGGGACAGGGGCGCGACCCAGCCCTGGCGGTGGTCAATCCGGGCAAAGGCCCGTTCCATCAGCGCCGAGCAGCTTTCGCCCTCCTTACTCACCTTGCGATTTCGTGACACTGAGCCCGGCAGGAATGGCGATCGTCCCGTGCTCCCCTGCTGCTCAGGTGCCCAAATTGCCAACGACTGCGAGATGCGCTGTCCTAGGCATCGGCGTTGGATTCGGCATCGACCTATTGGCGCCAGAAGTTCCCGCCGCCTGGCGCGTGAATATGCGAAAAGCTGGAGTAGCCACCATGGGCGGCGGCGCCGGTCTTAGCTGTGAAGGGATCATGAGCGAACCTCCAAACCCAGACTATGCGGGATAGTCCTGAGATCGTGAAACGTGCAGACGGTAGCGGCCGGCTCTTGACTGCTTCTAGAGCGAGGATCGTGACGGCATGAAGGTGCTAGCTAAGTTGCCGATCAGGCAGCAGAGAGCCTGGACTGCCGTTGCCGCGATCATTGCCGGCCTGCTAGCCGAAGTGTGTCTCTTTCTGGCGCAGGTTCAGATCTTATCGCTATATCCAAAAACTTCGCACGCTCCATGGATGCGATTCTCAGTCGCGATCAGCTATTTTTGTATACTTTACGTCGCCTATAGCGTTTATTCAGACCTCCTTCGACCGGCTTTGCGTCGTCTGATCCCAGGCGGGAGCAAGACCGATAACTAAATTTGGACTCGCTTGTATTTCAGCCACACTAAGGTTCGGATACCACCGTGATCAACTTCAGATAGCCATGTTGAGGGCATCGAGCACAAGTTCAGTGCGCAGGTGATCGGCCATCGTCCAGCCGACGATGCGCCGGCTGTACGCGTCGAGCACGACGGCCAGATACAAGAAACCGGCCCACGTCGGAACGTACGTGATGTCGGCAACGCACAGACGATTGAGCGCGTCGGCAGTAACATTACGATCGACGAAGTCCGGAGCCGGCCGTGCGTCGCGGTCGCGGATCGTGGTGACAGCCGTTCGGCGCCGCGAAGCACCGTGGGTCTGACGCTCTCGCATCAAACGCGCGATGCGCTTGCTGGAGATCACGATGCCCTCTTCTCGCAGTTCGTCGTGAATGCGCGGCCGGCCGTACGTCGACCGCGACCGCAGCAGACGCCGCATGCGCGGATCGTCCTCGTCATCGCACCCAGCGCGCCGGAGTCGAAGACGAACACCTCGCTCAAACGGCGGTTGAGACGACGCGGTGGCGCTGCTTGGCGTTGCGCGTGCGCTCGAAGCGACGCGCGTAGACATCATCCACCCCGGCGTCAACGTCGGTCGGTACCGCTCCCGCGGCCTGATCGGTCTGGTCCAGATAGCGCGCCACCGCATCAGCCTGAAGACGGCGCTCGAGCGCCTCGTTCAGAAAGGACGAGAGCTCACGCTTGCCGATCCAGCGGCGAATCTCCGCCACGAGGTCCCGGTCGAGGCTGAGCAACACTTTCTCCTTGCCGGCCATGATCCTATCCTACCATAAGTAGGAAATTGCCCCGGATCGAAGCCGATATATTGGTAACTTGTGCTTAAAAATGTTGCTCTTTTCGTCTCAGGCCGAATAGAATGGCCTCATGGCTCAAGACGTGTACGGAGCGTCGGACCTCCGCCGGCGGACGACCGAGGTGCTTCGGATCGCGCAGCGCGAGCTGGTTCTGATCGTCTCCCCCCATGGAGCGGTCAACATCGTCGAGCGCGACCGCTGGCGCCAGGCCGAGAAGGCCGAGCGGTACGGCCGGCTCGTCCGCGACGTTCTGCGGGCGGTCGACGCCGCTCGCCGGGGCGAGCGCAATGTCGCGGCCTACCCCGCGCCGGTCGCCTGGATCCGCCACCTCGACGCACGACATCTGGATGCGTTCGTCGAGGAATTCCTCGCGACGCTGGACGCGGTCGAGCAGCGGCGCCAAAGCTGGGACGAAGTCGATGCGGTCCTGCACGAGTGGTCGGAGGCGGTCGCCGTTGCCCAGGATACCGAGCTTTTCGCGCTGCTGACCGAATAGCACGTTGAGGGATCTCGGCGTCCCCGGTGAGCCGGCGGGGCGGTACCGCGTGGTGGCGGCGTCCCGCGCGTCGAAAGCGGCTGGGCCGACCTGCCGTCACGTCGGCAAGACGATCTGCGCCGCGCGTTCGGCGGCTGGCGGATGCGCCCTTGGAGCGATATCCCGGCCGTCAGTTTCCACTCCGCGATCTGCGGTTCAAGGGCGCCGGGAGTACGAGGTCGCTGCGGGCATCGGATATTCTATCGCGTGGACCGCGAGGAGACGCTGGTAACGGTGCTATACGCCGGACCGCACGCGGCTGCAGGCAAGGTCATATGACCCAGCGCCGAACCGTCGAGCGTGCCCTTACGCCGGCAACCACGGGAGTATATTGGAGTATGGCTAAGCCCCGCCCCGAGAGCTACAAGCTCACCATCGTGCCGATCGAGGACGAGCACCCAGACGCCGTCCCGGATATCACGCGCGCTCTGCGTTCCGACCTGAACTACACCTATCTCGTCGCGCGCCCGCACGCATGGCGCAAGCAGTTATACTTCAAGGGCCGCCGTCTGACCGCCGGCCTGTTTCTCGCCCGCATGCGTGCCGAAGCCTGGACGCCCGAGGAAGCCGCTGCCGAGTTCGAGCTGCCGGTGCAAGCGGCTTACGAGGCTTTGGACTACGGGGAGCGTTACGCTTCGCTCATCGCGGCCGAACATGCTGAAGATGCTCGCGCTGCGAAGAGCGTGACGCATGCGGTTACTGCTCGATGAATGCGTTGGCAACCGGCGTCTGCGAGATGCACTAGCCGCAGCCGGTCACGATGTCCTGGTCCGCCGACGCCGTGGGCGGCGGGGTTAATGATTCCCGGTGTTCGCATTCGCGTCAGGAACTGCGAGCATTCCTCGAGTTGGACATGCTCGCCCACGGAGATGCCGGGTACGACGCCGAAGAACACCGACGGTGATCGACCACAGCGTGTATCCCGACACGCAGCACGGGGACGACTTCGAAGACGATTACGACCGCGCGGACTACGTTCATCGCATCTGCACGGCCTGGGACTTAGGCGTGCCGCCCGAAGCATACACCGTCGAGCTCTTCCGCGGCTGGCGCGACGTGTTCGACCGTTTCCCGATCGCATCGTCGCCGGCGTTTCACGCGTTCCGCGCCACCTTCCGCTGGCCGGCCATCCCGCCGGCACCATGCTTCTCGACCGCGCAGTGGGAGATTCTCGACGCGCTCGAAGGCCGCGACGACCCCTGCCGCGACAGTGTATGACCAACGCCCGCGCGGTGCTAGCCTTCGCGCTTCATGCGCTCCTGACGGGCGATCTCACCCTCGCTCGGTGAATCGAGCGCGTCGTCGACGATCTCGATCTCACCGTCGCGCTCGTAGTGGCCGATAAGGACGCCGGTGGACGAAACGCGCGAGCCGGTCAGCTTGAACGCATGCGGCGCCGAGCCGTCCGCGAACAACTTCTTGCCGCCGCCGAGAACGACCGGCACCGTTAAAATGCGCATCGCGTCGACCAGATCGTTTGCGAGCAGTGCGTGCACGAGTTCGGTACTGCCCTGCGTGACGAGGTTAGGGCCGTCCTCGTGCTTCAGACGCTTGACCTCGTCGATGTCGCGGAGGAGCACTGAGCCCTGCCAGCTCGTATCGACCTCGCCCGAACGCGAAACCGCGTACTTCGTGATCTCGTTGAACAGTTTCGCGATGCTGCCGTGGGCCGGAGTTTCGGCGTAGTATGGCCAGTACGCGGCGAAAATCTCGTATGCCTTGCGGCCGAGGAGAAGATCGAACTTCTCCTTGAAGAGGCCGTCGAGCTCTTCGCGAGATTCTTGCGCGCGATAGGGCATCAACCAGCCGCCGAACTTGAAGTCCTTGGTCGGATCCTCGGTCGACCCGCCGGGCGCCTGCATGACGCCGTCCATGGAAACCATGGCGCCGACGATTATCTTCCGCATAGGAACATTCTCCTTGTTTGAATCTAGGACGAACGGACCGCTTCCGATCCGACATGTTCCCGCTCGAGTATACCGCCGTAGGTAGAGCCTTCCACGCTAGCGCTAGTACGGTCCTCCGCCCACGACATCGTGCGGTGCAACGACGTACGGTCCGCCACCGACAACGTCGTGCGGAGCCACCTGGGACGGCGCATCGTGTGGCTCAGTCAGCCCGTTCCGCGTCGTGCCTGCGAACGAATTCCCACAGGACGTGCTGAATCAAATTACCTCGTTTGCGGTGCTCGGCGGCGGCGATACGGTCGAGGCGCTCCAAGAGCGGCGCACTGAGCCGGACGGAGATCGGACTGGGGCCTGGGGCACCACGCACGATCTCTGCTGCTTCAACCTTCTCCGCGTGCGATTTCGCAAGCAGCGCCTCAGCCGCCGTTCGCTTCGACCGTGAAGTTGCGTCCATCGTACGTCTAGCCTCTCCGGTATGCGTGCTTCTCGGCACGGTCCATGTCACGAGCGCCGAACGGTCGAAAGCGGTTGCCTTCGATGAACTCCCCGACGATCGTCAAGAGCCGTCCGCTGCCCGTTTCTCCGAACTCGAGATAGTAATCGCCGTCTCGGATCATGCGGTATGTCGGCTCCTCACCGGGCACGCCAAAGACGACCTCTTCCACTTCGTCCGGCGTGACCTGATGCGCTTGCCAGAGATGCGCTTCGCTCGTTTCGTCCCAATAGAGCTCGGCGATGGGTTTCACTCAGCTCGTTTCTGTAGGCCATTGTAGCAATTTGTATTACATTTCGCAAGCCTGACGTTCCGGGGTCCAATCAGCGTTCGACAGGACAAGCGACCGCATGATGATACGTGGCAGCAGTGCCAGGCGTCTGGCATACCGGTTTGCAATCATTATGTCCTGACGAGGATCAAGCCACGTTTGCGCATCGGCGCGACCATCCCGAGCCGTCCCGGAGATCACGCGCGGTCTGCATCCCGATCTCAACTGCGTTCGGCAAGACCCCGCGCCGCACGGCGAGAACAGCCTTCACGTCTCCGCGCCGCATCACACGGCCGGCGAGTTGTGTATCATCCCAAGCCAAGGACAGGTGCCCAATGACGAACGGAATCGACACCGCGCACAGCCTCGCGCCCGCGCGCGAGTCGACCGCGATCGGCCCTCAAGCGTTCGCCGCTTTCACCGCCTGAGCACCGTGCTCGCACCCGCCTGGGAGCCCGGCGCCGACGCGCAACTGGAACGCCTCGCGCTGGCGCTCGACCCGCCGCTCGACGACGACCTGCGCGGCGTCAACATCCGCGCTGCGGTCGCGATCTTGGCCGACGGCAAGCCGCGCAGCGCCGACGAGATCCTCGCCGCGGCCGTCGCCGGCGCGCTGCTCGCCGCGACCGTCACCCGCAAGCACCTCTACATCGCGCTCACCCAGTACATTGCGCGCACGCTGGGCGTCGGCCGCGTCCCGCTGATCGTGCAAGACCCCGACCGCCGCTTCCGCGCCAACCACCCCGCCGACGACTGGCCCGAACCGGCCCAGCCGCTCGCCGCCCGTTCGCCCCATCCCGACGCGCCGGCGCTGACGGCCCGCCTGCGCGCGACCAGCACCGGGGCCGACCCCGAAGCCTTCGAGCAAGCCGTCTGCGCCGCGTTCGCCGCGCTCGGCTTCGTCGCGCGCCACATCGGCGGCCACGATGCGCCCGACGGCACGCTCGACGCGCCGCTCGGCCCGCTCGGCTATCGCGTCATGCTCGAGTGCAAGACCGCGCGCGCCGGCAAGGTCACCGATCCCGACGCCGCCGAGGCCGCCAAGTGGCGCGACGACTACCGCGCCGACCACGCGATCCTGATCGGTCCGGGCTACGGCGCCGACACGCAATTGCAGTCGGAGCTGGCCGTGCACCAGGTCAGCGCCTGGACCGTCGACGATCTCGCCGCGCTGCTCGCCGCCGCCGCGAACCCGGCCGAGCTTCGCCCGCTGCTCGCGCCCGGTTTCGCCGCGGAGCGCGTCGCCGCCGCCGCGTGGGAGCGCGCCCACGGCCGCGCCAAGCGGGTCGCGGTGATCGCCGAAACGCTCGTCGCCGCCGGCTGGGACGCGCAGCTCGCCGCCGCCGGCGACCGCGCGAACGCGCCCCACCTCACCGAGGACGCCGCGATGCTGCTGGTCGACGCGCGCCTGCGCGCGGCCGGCGCCCACGCCCAGTGCGCCCGCGACGACGTCCGCGCCGCCTTCGCCTACCTCACCTCGCCGCTGGTCGCCCGCGCGCTCCCGCTCGAAGCCGACCCCGGCGCGATCGTCATCACCGCCGCCCCGCAGGCCTGAGCGGCGGCGAAGGCGATATGCACGTCGTGTGAAGATCGCGACCTACAACGTCAACGGCGTCAACGGACGGCTACCGGTGCTGCTCGAGTGGCTCGCGGAGGCCCGGCCGGACGTCGTCTGCCTTCAGGAGCTCAAGGCACCGCAAGAAAAGTTTCCCGCGGACGCCATCCGCGACGCCGGGTACGGCGCGGTGTGGCTGGGGCAGAAGAGCTGGAACGGGGTCGCGATCCTGGCCCGCGGCGAGCCGCCGGTGGAGACGTGCCGCGGTCTCCCGGGCGAGCCCGATTCCGCGCAGTCGCGCTACATCGAGGCAATGGTGAACGGCGTGCTGGTCGGCTGCCTCTACCTGCCCAACGGCAACCCGGCTCCCGGCCCCAAGTTCGACTACAAGCTGGCCTGGTTCGAGGCGTTCGTCGGCTACGCCGCGAGCCTGCTGGCGCGCGGCCTGCCGGTCGTCCTGGCGGGCGACTACAACGTCATGCCGACGGACCTCGACGTCTACAAACCCGAGCGCTGGGTCGACGACGCGCTGTTCCGCCCCGAGGTGCGCGACGCGTTCCACCGGCTCGCCGCGCAGGGCTGGACCGATGCGCTGCGGACGCTGCACCCGGACGAGCGGATCTACACCTTCTGGGATTATTTCCGCAACGCGTTCGGCCGCGACGCGGGCCTGCGCATCGACCACCTGATGCTCAGCCCGGCCCTTGCGCCCAGGCTCGTCGCCGCCGGCGTCGACCGCGCCGTCCGGGCGAAGGAGAAGACCAGCGACCACGCACCGACCTGGATCGAACTGGCCGACGGCCCGCGATGACGCGGGCAATACCGTGCTGAACCGACCTGCTGCCGCCGCTGCTCGCGCCGCCGCGAACGCGGCCGAGTTCGTGCTCAGGCGATGTGAACTGCGCTCGTATCCACGTCTTGCGCACCGTCCACGCCGCGCATCGTAGCCAGCTGGTCGATGATCTCTTGCGAGTGAACGTTCCCTTTGAACACGACGGTCCTCATCCGTCGCCGAGGTCGATGCGGTCGTCCGCGATCTCCCTGCTGGCTTCACGAACGTGCGCGCACCAAACGAGCTTCGATGGAAGGCCTGATCGAGGTTTACGCGGACTGGAGCGCGGGCGTACCGGCAAAGCGACTCGGGACCCTGCGCGTGCGGCCCGGCCGAACGAGCGAGCTGTTCGACTTTACGTTCGACGATGGACCACTCGCTGACGCGGCGCTCGCCAAACAGATGCTCGACCCGGACTTGGGGCCGTTTCCAGGACCGCAATTCCCGCGAGCCGGTCGCACGATGTTCGGCGTCTTCAAGGATTCGAGCCCCGATCGCTGGGGCCAAACGCTCATTCGCCGCCGGTTCGAACGCGATAAACGCGCGGGCTTGGTACCGCGCAGCGCGCGCCTTGGCGAATCAGATTATTTGCTCGGCGTCCATGATACGTTTCGATCCGGCGCGTTGCGCTACAAGCTCTCGGAAAACGGGCCGTTCCTCGACGATCGCGACGGAAGCGCCGCACCGCCGTTCGTTCGGCTGCGCGAGCTCGAAGCCGCGAGCCGCGCAATCGAAAGCGATACCAACAACGATGATCCAGCCACCGATGAGTGGCTGCGCCTTCTGCTCGCTCCCGGTGCATCACTGGGCGGGGCGAGGCCAAAGGCAAGCGTCGTCGACCGCGACGGGCATCTCTTGATTGCGAAATTCCCCAGCGTCAGCGACCGGCACGATGTGGGCGCTTGGGAGCTGGTGGTTCAGAAACTTGCCGAGCGTTGTGGCATACACGTGCCCAAGAGCGATGCCTGCAAGTTCACCAGACGCTGGTCACACCTTCATGGTTCGTCGTTTCGACCGGCGCGAATCTGGAGGGCGAACTCACTTCGCCTCGGCGATGACGCTCACGGGGCATGTTGATGGCGACGACGCCTCCACGGGCGCGAGCTATCTCGAAATTGCCGAGGTGATCATGTCGCACGGGGCCGCTCCACGCGAAGATCTCGCCTTGGCGTCATGGAGTTCGGTGCCGTGTAACGGCACACGATCACGCGGGAGCGTCGAACGTCCCCGGGCTCTTTGCGGTCGCCCGCCACGCCGGCGTCCGCTCCTTGCTCGCCGCCGCCAGTCCCGCCCGTACGCCGGCCGCGTCCAGATCCTTGGTGTAGACCGGGCTGCCCGGCTGCTGCCGCCACGACTCGTCCAGCCCACCCGCATCGATCGGCATCGAACCCGAGCTCGTCGACGAGCCGCAGCACGACCGCCTTCGCGGCGGGATCGTCTCCCGCGACCGGCAACGCGATGCGGCCGGCGCTGCCCGCGGGCTTGCCCAGCTCGAGCAGATGCTGCGCATAGATGTTGTTGAACGCCTTGATCACCGGCCGGCCCAACTGCTGCTCGACCCAGCGGCTCTCCGCCGCCCCGGCTTCGATCCCGTCGATGCGCCCGTCGCGCTGTTGCGGGTAGTAGTTGCCGGTATCCACGACGACGACGTCGCTCGGCACCCCGGTGAACAAATCGCTCGGCAGCCCCGGAACCTTGTGCTGGGGAATCGTGACCACGACGACCTCGCCGCTGCGCGCCGCCTCGTGCGGCGAGACCGGGCGCGCACCGGTTTCCGCCGCCAGTTCGGCGAGCGTTTCCGGGCCGCGCGAGTTCGCGACGAACACCTGATGTCCGAGGCTGGTGAGCCGCCGCGTGAGCGCCCCGCCGATGTTTCCCGCGCCGATGATGCCGATCTTCATGCCTGCTCGAACTACGCCGGCGGACCTTTCGTTGCGGCAGGCGCAAGCGGGTGAGCCACCGGCAGGTCCGCGCTCGGCGAAGCCGTAGCGCCCCGTGATGCCCGACGTTCTCACGCTCGCCGCGCTGCACGCGCTCGTCACGTTTTCCGATCCGCGCATTTCGCCCGACGGCACGCGCGTCGCCTACGTGCGGACGACCCGCGACTACGTCCACGACCGCTTCGCCGCCGCGCTCGTCGTGGTCCGCAGCGACGGCCGCGCGCGCCACGTGCTCGACCCCGGGCCGTTCGTCGGCGCGCCGCGCTGGTCGCCCGACGGCCGCCGTCTCGCGTACCTGCGCCACGACGCCAAGCACGCCGAGGACCAGATCGTCGTCGTGCGCGCGGCCGGCGGCTCGGTCCGCCCGGTGACCCGCGCGAAGAACGGCGTCCAGCACTTCGCCTGGAGCCCCGACGGCCGGCGCTTCGCCTACGTCACGCCCGACGACGAGCCCAACGCCGCCGCGGCCAAGCGGCACGACGACGTCTTCGCGCTGGGCGACGACGGCTTCCTGACCGACAAGCCGCTGGCGCCGTCGCACCTGTGGCTCGTCGGCAGCCGCGGCGGGCGCGCCGCGCGGCTGACGCACGGCGCGTGGAGCGTCTACGAGGCCGTCGCGCCGTTCCAGGGCGGGCCGGCCGATCCGTCGTGGTCGCCCGACGGCCGCACCATCCTCATCGCGCGCGCGCCGGACGCGCACGACGCCGCCACCGACCGCTCCGCCGTCGCGGCGGTCGACGTCGCCAGCGGCGCCGTGCGCGATCTCGGCACGCTGCGCCAATACGTCTACGCGCCGGCCTTCGCACCCGACGGCGCGTCCTACGCCTACGTGCGCCCGCACGGCCCCGGCCCGATCAGCGCGATGAACGCGATCGTCGCGCGCCCCGCCGGCGGCGACGGCACCGACCGCAGCGCGACGCTCGACCGCGACGTCCAGAGCCTGCGCTGGGGCGGCAAGACGCTCGTCGCGACCGCGCCGGACGGCCTGCGCCAGTCGATCTACGTCATCCCGCCGCAAGGCGCACCGCGCCGGGTGAACCTGGGCGAGCTCTCCGTCAGCGACGTCGGCGCCGGACCGCACGGTGAGCTGGCGTTCGTCGCGAGCAGTTTCGCGCGCCCGCCCGAAGTGTACGTCGTGCGCGCCCCGGGCGCGGCCCCGCGCGCGCTCAGCGCCGACAACGCGGCGCTGCGCCGCTTCGCCTACGGCCGGGCCGAGGCGCTGCGCTGGACCGCGCCCGACGGCCAAGTCTCCGACGGCATCCTGGTCCACCCGGTCGGCGAACGGCCGGGCCGCACGTACCCGCTGGTGGTGTGGCACCACGGCGGCCCCGAGTTCGCGAGCGCGCTCTCGTTCGACGAGGGCTCCGACGACGGCGCACCGTTCGGCGCGCTCGCGGCGGCGCGCGGCTGGTACGCGTTCTTGCCCAACTACCGCGGCAGCGACGAGCTCGGCACCGCGCACGAGCACGCGATCTACCAAGATCCCGGCGCGGGCCCGATGAGCGACACGATGGCCGGCCTCGCCGCCGTCGAGGGCCGCGCGCAGATCGACCGCTCGCGCGAGTGCGTCGGCGGGCATTCCTACGGCGGCTTCATGACGAGCTGGATCATCGGCCACGACAGCCGCTGGCGCTGCGCGGTCGTCGCCGACGGCTCGCTCGACCTCGTGGCGGCGTACGACCTGTCGGGAACCGGCAACCTCGCCTTCACCCGCGACTCCATGGGCGGCTCGCCCTGGCGCGGCCCCGCCGCCGCGCTGTACCGCGACGGCTCGCCGCTCACGTACGCGCCCAAGGTTCGCACGCCGACGCTCATCATCACCGGGCTGGCCGACCAGGTCGTGCCGTACACCGAGTCGTTCGAGTACTACCACGCGCTGCGCGACAACGGCGTCCCGGTCCGCCTGGTCGGCATCCCCACCGCGCACCACACCCCGTCGGACCCGGTGCGGCTCGAGAGCTACCAGCGCACGATCTGGAACTGGCTCGCCGCGCACCTGCGCCCGTGACGACCGCGCCTGCGCGCGGCGCCGCTCCGCCTAGGGCGCGCGGCGAATGCGCCGCACGAGCGCCATCGCGCCGCCTTCGAGCGGCCGAAACAGGGCCAGCCCCAGCGCCTGCCAGCGATTCGGGCGGACGTACCCTTCGTCGAGATCCCAGATCGGAATGTAGACCCGGTACGCCGAGGTGAACCGCCCCGACCAGCGCCGCACGCGCGCCTCGTCCCAGCGCGCGCGGACCGCGTCGAGCACGGCGTCGTCGTCGGGCGCGCGGCGCACGATCTCCGAGAACTCGTCGGTCGTGAGGTTCAGGCGCAGCAGCAGCGCGCGATCGACCGGCGAGTGACCCAGCAGGTACGCCCCGAGCGCCCCGCGCTGCTGCATGCGCGCCTTGTCGATCAGGCGCGGCAGCCAGCGGATGCCGCCCAGCTCGGCGTTCCACCGGCGCGGGATCGAAGAAGAAGCCATGATCCACCGCCTTCGCCCCCGGTCTCCCGAGCACCTGAGCGCATCGTGTGACCCGTTTCGCGAGGCGCCACGCCGGTCGCGTCGTACGCTAGCGCGTAGGCCATCATGAGCGAGCGCGACCTCCCCGCCGACATCCCCGAGCTCAGCGACGTGCGCCGGCGCCTGGACGCGCTCCGGCCGCTCGACGAGGGCCAAATCCGCGCGCTCTGGCCGATGGTCGAGAACGAGTCGGTGTTCTACACCTACGCGACCAACGCCATCGAAGGCAGCACGCTGAGCCTAGGCGAGACGGCCGTCGTCCTCAACGACGGCGTCACGATCGGCGGCAAGACCGTCCGCGAGCACCTCGACGCGATCAACGGCGCGAAGGCGTACCGCCACATGCTCGACCTGGCGAAAGGCCGCCTACCGATCGACGAGGAGGTCATCAAAGATCTGCACGCCTACGCGGTCGGCCCGGAGCAGACGTGGGGCGGTCTCTACCGTAACGACCAGCGCTGGATATCCGGCTCGCGCTACGTCCCCCCGGCATGGACCAAGGTCCGCCCGATGATGAAGGAC
Source organism: Vulcanimicrobiota bacterium (assembly GCA_963784655.1). GTDB lineage: Bacteria > Vulcanimicrobiota > Vulcanimicrobiia > Vulcanimicrobiales > Vulcanimicrobiaceae > Vulcanimicrobium. The sequence continues at coordinate 68,564 of CAWASO010000005.1, read as the reverse complement.
GCGCTGGCGGCGTATGCCGCGGACGCGCTGAGCCGTCATCCCGTCGTCGTCGCGGCGAAACTGCACTATGACATCGCCGCGATCCATCCGTTCTCGGATTACAACGGCCGCACGGCGCGGCTGGCGATGAACCTCCACCTCGTCCGAAGCGGCTATCCGCCCGTCTCGATCGCGCCGGGCGATCAGCGCGCCGCCTACTTCGAAGCGCTCGAAGCGTCGAACTTGGACCCGGCCCCGTATTACCCGAACCGCCAAGGCAATCCCGGACCGTTCGTCACCTTCGTGACCGACATGGTCCAGCGGGAACTCGCGCGCTACGTCGCCGTCCTGAACGACGCCGAACGTGGCACCGAGCCCGGCACAGCCCCGACCGAGGACGACGATGCACCTCGCCGCTAGTGTGTTCGCGTGCGCTCTCGCGCTCGCCCCGCTCGCTCTTCCAGCTGCCGCCGCGCGCGACGATTCGGTCTATGCCCGCACGGTGTCGTGGCTGCTCGCGGAGTACCCGCGCGACGCCGCGCCCGGCTACCCGCAATCGATCGCCATCTCCGGCTGCGACCTCGTCGTGACGCGCCGCCCCGACGGCAAGACGAACGTCACGACCCGCGTCCACCTGCGCGACGCGCAGATCTCCTCGTACGCCGGCCCTGGCTCGGCGCACGTCGACTTCCTCACCAGCGGAATCTTCCCGGTGCGCTTCCGGTTCGCCGACGGCTCGACCTCGACCGGCGGCACCGCGGTCGCCTGGCTGACCACCCGCCGCGGCGACCAAGCGATGCGCATCGCACACGCCTTCAACCGCCTGCGCACCTCGTGCGCCGGTCGGCCCTGAACCGCTACGGCAGCACGAGCGCTCGCGTCAGGTGAATCTCCGTTCCGCCCTGCTTGGCGTTGAACCGCACCGGATCGAACTCGATCTCGTGCGGCCCTGACGCCGGCCAGCGCCAGGCGAACAGCACCGTCGCGGGCGAGCCGACCAGCGCCTTGCCCTGCCAGATCCCGATCCGGCTCACCGGCGCTCGCCCGTCGACGCGCAAGCCGACGTGCCCGCCCTCGCACCGCCCGACGGTGAGCGGCCGGCAATCGGCACTCCCCGCCTCCGGCAACGCCCCGACCAGCGCGATCCCCGACCCCGTGAACCGATACCGCGCCGGCGCGCGCGTGATCGACACCGCGCGCACCGTCGCGTGCGCCCACACGTCGGGCTCCGGCCGCCCCTCCGGTGCGAGCGCCCCGGCCGCGACCATCAGCGCCAGCCCGCCGTTGGTCTCGAAGACCGAAACGCGCCCGCCCGCGGGCGGCGCCGGCCCGTCGAAAAAGCGCCCGTACGAACCGTCCGCCCCGCGCGCGTTCGCCGCCGCGGCCGCGTTGCGCACGATCCACGCGCGCGCGTCCGCATCGCCGCCGCGCGCCAGCGCGGCCAGCGCCAGCACGAGCGGCGCGACGACGTCGTTCTGGGCCTGCAGGTCGGCGAAGATTCCGCGCGCGTCGGCCAGGCGGCGCTCGACCGCGCGCGCCGTCGCCCGCGCCTCGGCCGCATACCGCCGCTCTCGTGTCGCGCCCGCCAGCGCGAGCCCGGCCTCGATCATCCGCCCGTTCACCGAGGCGAAGAACTGCCGGGAAGGCTCCTGCACGCACCGCCCGCCCGCGCGAAAGACGTACGCCGTGTAGAGCGGCAGCCGCGCGTCCAGAAACGTCGCCCGCACCGCGGCGTACGTGCGGCGTGCATCGGCCAGCGCCGCCCGCGCCGCGGCCGGCTCGGTCGTCCGCTGCGAGATGAGCACCGCCGCGAGGATTCGGTTCGCGTCGGTCTCGAGCGTTTTCAAGCCGCCGCCGCCCGCGGCGCGGATCTGGTAGTCCAGCGCCCGGCACGGCGCGAGCGCGAACCGCCGCGACGTCACCAGCGCGCGGTACTGCCGCACCGCGTTGGCGAGCGCGCGCGGGTCGTGCGTCACGTCATAGGCCCGCACCGCGGCGACGGCGTCCCACATCGGAACGTCGCTGAACCGCCCCAGCCCGCCCGCCGGCTCGCCGGCCACGATCGCCCCGAACGCCCGCGCCACCGCCGGGTCCCGGCCGAGCTTCCAGCGCAGGTACAGCACGTCGATCAGGCTGTCGGCGCCCCAGTCGGAGTTGCTCGCACCCGCACACCCCGCGCAGGCCCGAAACGCCGACCCGCCGGCATACCACGTCCGCAGTATCGTCGCAATCGCATCGTCCGCGAGCCCGCGCGAACGTCGTCCTTGCGCCGGCGGTCACGTCCCGCTCACCGGCGTCCCGTCCACGACGTGCGCGAAGCCGCCCGCCCGGCGCTGCAGCCGAGCATCACGACGATCGCCACCACGATCGCCGCCACGACCGCGCGCGAGCGCCAGCGCACGAACCGCTCCCCGCGCGCTACGCTCGCCGTGCGCCCGCCCGCCGCACCAGGTCGCAACCCACCAGCACCGCGCCGGCCCCGTACGCCGCCGCCGCGAGGAGCGGTACCGCGCCGACGCCCAGCCGGTCCGCCACGAAGCCCGCCACCGTCGGCCCCGCGAGCTGCCCCGTTCCGACCGCCAGCGTCGCGTACGCGATCGCCGCGTTGGCGTGCGCGCTGCCGACCCGCGCGCGGACGATCGCGGTCGCCAGGGCCGGGCTCGCGGTCAGCCCCAGCCCGACCAGAAAGCCGCCGAACGATAGGTGGTTCGCGGTCCCGAGCGCCCCCAGCCCGGCGACGACCAGCACGCCCGCGAACGCCAGCTCCGGGCGCCGCACGCGCAGCGTCAGCAGACCGCCGAGCAGCGCCGCCGCGCCCAGCCACAGCCAGCGTGCCGCGACCGGCCCGGTGCCGGTCAGCGCCAGGAACGTGGTGTAGGCCAGGAACGCGAACCCGAACGCGACGTACGCGGCCAGGATCAGGCCGTAGCCCGTGCGGAGCGGCGCCCCGGCGCGGGCGTGCTCGTCGTCGTGGCGCTCGCGCGGCGTGGCGAGCGCCACCAGCAGCGTCGCGCCGGCCCAGGCGAACGCCGCGCCCCGCCACGCGCCCGGCGCGAGCAGCGCGGGCTGCGCGGCGGCCGCGACGAGCACGCCCAGACCGATGCCCGACCAGGTGAGGGTCGAGACGAGCACCCGCCGCGAGGCCGGCACGGCGTCGAGCGCGAGCCGCAGCGCCGAGACCAAGCCGATCGCGCCGCCGGCGCCGGTCACCACCCGCCCCAGCAGCAGCGGCACGAACGACGCGCTGCCCCCGACCAGCGCCGCGCCGGCCGCCGCTACCAGGTGCGCGATCACGGAGGTCCGGCGCAGGCCGCCGCGCCCGATCGCCGCCATCGCGAAAGGCGTCGCGGCGACGTAGCCCATCACGTTGGCCGCGTTCGCGACCCCGACCGCGGCCAGCCCCAGCCCCAGATCCGCCCGCAGCGACGGGACGACCGCCCCGAACGCCACCCGGGCCAGCGCCACGTCCACCACCACGGCGAGCACGGACCACAGAACGATTCCAACCGGCACAACCTGCCCACCATAGCGCATCATGCCGCCCCCTGCCATGACCCGTCGCTCGCCCGGCGAACCCAGCGCCCGATGCGCCTCCGCCCGCCCGTCCGCGTCGTCGAGAATGCCGCCCGCGCTCCGCTCGACGGGCCCTACCCCGACGCGCTGCGCGCGATCCTCTCCCACGAAGCCGCCGCCCGCGCGCGGCGAGCGATCGTCGCCTGGCCCGGTTACGCGCCCACGCCGCTCCACCCGCTGCCCGACCTGGCCCGAGACGCGGGCGTCGCACGCATCTGGTACAAGGACGAAAACCCGCGCTTCGGCCTGCACAGCTTCAAGGCGCTCGGCGGCGCGTACGCCGTCTTCGCGCTTCTCGCGCGCGAACGCGCATCCGCGCCCGGCGGCGGCGCGCCGCCGTTCACCGTGACCTGCGCGACCGCCGGCAACCACGGCCGCTCCGTCGCCTGGGGCGCGCGCACCGCGGGCGTGCGCTGCGTGCTGTACATCGCCGAGGCGGTGAGCGCCGACCGCGAGCGCGCGCTGAGCGAGCTGGGCGCCGAAGTCGTGCGCACGCCCGGCACCTACGACGACGCCGTCCGCCGCGCCGCGCACGATGCCGCCGCGAACGGCTGGCACGTCGTCTCCGACACCTCGTATCCCGGCTACGACCGCATCCCGCGCGACGTCATGCAAGGCTACACCGTGATGGTCGACGAGATCCTCGCGCAGCTGCCGCCCGGCGAGCGCCCCACGCACGTCTTCGCGCAATGCGGCGTCGGCGGCTTGGCGACCGCGCTCTGCGCGCACCTCTGGGAGGCTTGGCCCCAAGCCCGCCCGCGCACGATCCTGGTCGAACCCGAGCGCGCCGCCTGCTTCGCGGAGAGCTTCGCGCGCGGCACGGCGAGCCGGCTCACCGGCCCGCTCGACACCGCGCTGACGTGCCTGGCGTGTGCGGTCCCATCGGACTTGGCCTGGGACGTGCTGCGCCAGGGCGCCGATGCCGCGCTCGCGATCGACGACGAGACGGCGTTCGCGACGATGCGCGCGCTGGCGCACCCCGGCGCCGAGCGCCCCGCGATCGAAGCCGGCGAATCAGGTGCGGCCGGCCTGGCCGGCGCGCTGGCCGCCGCGCACGAGCCCGCCACCCGCGCCCGGCTCGGCCTCGGCGCCGGCGCGCGCATCCTGGTCGTCGGGAGCGAGGGCCCCAACGACCGCGCGCTGTACCGCCGCGTCATGGACCAGCCGGCATGACGACGACCTCGACGGCGCGGAGCCCGGTCACCGAGCTGCTCGCGCAGCTCGTCGCGATCGACTCGGTCAACCCCGGCCTCGTGCCGGGCGGGGCCGGCGAAGCGGCCATCGCCGCGTTCGTCGCCGGCTGGCTCGAACGGGCCGGCCTGGACGTGCGCGTCGAGCCGCTGCCCGGCGGGCGCGCCAACGTGATCGCCGTCGCGCGCGGGCGCCGCGCCGGGCGCGCGCTGATGCTCAACGCGCACCTCGACACGGTCGGCATCGCCGGCTGCGCGAACGCGCACGAGCCGGCGGTGCGCGACGGCAAGCTCTACGGCCGCGGCGCCTGTGACACCAAGGGCGCGCTGGCGGCGTTCATGCTCGCCGCCGCCGCCGCGCAGCGCGAAGGGCTGGGGGGCGACGTGATCCTGACCGCGGTCGCCGACGAGGAGTACCTGAGCGCCGGTACCGAGGCGGTCATCGCGAACGGCTGGCGCGCCGACGCCGCGATCGTCGGCGAGCCCACCAACCTCACCATCGCCGCGGCGCACAAAGGCTTCGCCTGGCTCGAGGTCGAGACGCGCGGCGTCGCGGCGCACGGCTCCGACCCCGATACCGGCGTCGACGCGATCGTCCACATGGGCCGCGTGCTGGCCGGGCTCGAGCGCCTCGGCGCCGCGCTGCGCGCCGGCCCGCGCGACCCGCTGCTGGGGGCGGGCTCGCTGCACGCCTCGCTGATCGACGGCGGCCAGGAGTTCTCGAGCTACCCCGAGCGCTGCCGCCTGCGGCTGGAGCGGCGCACCCTCCCCGGCGAGACGCCGCACTCGGTCGAGGCCGGCGTGCGCGCGATCCTCAGCGCGCTCGAGCGCGAAGACCCGGCGTTCCGCGCGACGGTGACGACCAATTCCGCCCGCGCTCCGCTGGGCGTCGATCCCGACGCGGAGATCGTCCGTCTGCTGCGCCGCCACGGCGCCGCCGTGCTGGGCAGCGCGCCGCCCGTCGTGGGCGTCGGCTTCTGGACCGACGCCGCGCTGCTGGCGCAAGCCGGCATCCCGGCCGTCGTCTTCGGTCCCGTCGGGGCCGGTTTGCACGGCGCGGTCGAGTGGGTCGACCTCGCCTCGGTGCACGCTTGCGCGGAGATCGCGCTGGCGACGGCGCGCGAGTTCGGCTCGGCCTAATCCGCCAGCTCGTCGGCCGAGGCGGCGAGGATCGCGGCGAAACCGATCGCGAGGCGCTCGATCGCGCCGTCCTCGTACGGTTCGTGCCACTGCCGCCCGACGACGCCGCGAATGCCGATCCAGGCCACGACGCCGTCCGCGGTGCGCGTCACCCCGACCCGAAACGGCGGGCGAATCCAGATCGCCGTCGCGGGGGTCTCTTCACGGGCGAGCGAAACCGGCGGCGGAACGATGCTGCACACGGCGGCATCGAGCCGGTCGACGAAGGTGCCGAACTGCACCGCCGCGGTTCGCTACGCGATTCCGTTGCGAATGGCGTAGATCGCGGCTTGCGTGCGCGCGGTGATCTGCAGCTTGGCGAAGATGCGGCTGATGTGGTTCTTGACCGTCTTCTCGGACAGGATGAGGCGCTCGCCGATCTCGCGGTTCGAGAGGCCGCAGGCGATCAGCCGAACGATCTCGCTCTCGCGCAGGGTCAGCTCGTCGTCCGACGGCTGCTCGGATTTGAGCCGCCGCAGCAGCCCGCCGGCGACGCGCGGGTCGAAATAGGTCTCACCGCGCGAGACGGCCTTGCAGGCCCGCATCAGCTCGCCGGGCGAGATGTCCTTGACGACGTAACCGTCCACCCCGCAGGCCAGGCAGCGCTGCATCGGCTGCTGCCCCGCGTGCGAGGTGAGCACCACGATTCGCGTGCCCGGCGAGGCGACCCGGCAGGCGCCGATCATCTCGTCGAAGCCGCTTTCGTACCCGTCCATGTCGACGATGAGCAGGTCGGGCTGGTGCGCGGCGATCGTTTTGATGTCGGCGGTTCGCGCGTCGAACAGCACATCGAGCTCGTGGTCACCCGCGAGCAGATGGCACAGGGCTTTGCCGACGATCGCTTGGGCCTCGACGACGATGATGGTGCACCGTCGCAACGCGGCTGCTTGCACTCGATATCCTCCGGTCGCGCAAAAAAGACTTCGACTCGGGACTCATGACCCGCCCCAATCCATGTCGTCCGGTCGAGGGCACTAAACTGACATGGCGATGTGGCCGACGCATGAAGGCCGACCGGCGCGATTCGTTCACGACTTTCACATGCGGCGCGCGGTGTGAAGGCGGCGCGAAGGCTTCGAGCGACGCAACGTGTGTCGGCGCGCACTTGCCAATGCGGCAGAACCGCGTGGTTATAGGCTTTTCCCGCCACTCGCAGGGCCGGCATCGAGACGCCGTCCCGCTCGCGCGGGTCCGAAAAGCGAGGCGTTCGCCCTACGTCCCGCGCTTCGCATGCGACGGTCAAATTTCAGTGTGGATCGCGTTGCGCGCACCGCGACCCGTCTGGTCCCAGCGTCCCGGCTGGGAAGGCCCGCGCCCCCGGCGGGGGCGGATGGTGCCGCCGCGCGCGCGAACCGGACCCGGGATGCGATTTCGTCCCGTACTGGCCGTGCTCTGCGCCGCCCTCACCGCCGCCCCGCTGCCCGCCCTGGCCTGGGGCGCGCAAGGCCACCGCCTCGTCAACGGGGCCGCGATGCGCGCGCTGCCGGCGACCGTGCCGCCGTTCCTGCGCACCCAGTCCGCGCACGACGAGGTCGCGCTGCTCGGCCCCGAAGCCGACCGCGTCAAGGGCGCCGGCGCGCCGCTCGACGGCGACGACAACCCGGCCCACTACCTCGACGCGCAGGACGACGCCAGCGTCGCGGGGGTGGTGAAGCTGAGCGCGCTGCCGGCCGACCGGCACGCCTACGACGTCGCGCTGCGCGGCGCGAGCACCCCGACCGACGAGTGGGGCCAGGGCTACCTGCCGTACGCGATCGCCGACGGCTGGGAGCGGGTCGCGCGCGACTTCGCCTACTGGCGGGTGGACGCGGTCGGCGAGAAGAGCGCCGCGAGTGCCGAGGAGCGCGCGTTCTTCGGTTTCGACCGCGCGGTGCGCGAGGCGGTGACCCTGCGCGACATCGGCTACTGGGGCCACTTCATCGGCGACGGCTCGCAGCCGCTCCACGTCAGCGTGCACTTCAACGGCTGGGACAGCGCGAAGTATCCCAACCCCAAGCACTACTCCGACTCGCGCACCATCCACGCCCGCTTCGAGACCGACCTCGTGCGCGCGGTGGCGGGCGAGGACTTCGTGCTGGCCCGCGTCGGCGCGCCCAATCCGTCGAGCGCGCCGATCCTGGCCCAGGCCGGCAGCTACCTCACCACGACCGCGAGCTTCGTGCCCGCGGTGTACGAGCTCGAGGCGGCGGGCGGCATCGACGCGCACAGCCCGGCGGCCTCGGCGCTGGTGCTCGACCGGCTCGCCGCCGGCGCGGCCGAGATGCGCGACCTGATCCTGGCCGCCTGGCAAGCCAGCGCCGACGCGAAGGTCGGCTACCCCGGCGTGGCCGTGCGCGACATCGAGTCCGGCGCGGTCGCCCCGACCCGGGCCCGGGTGGGACTGGGCGACTAGCCCAGCAGCCCCAGGGCGCGAGCCTTGGCCAGCGCGTCCTCGCGACCGTGCGCGGCGAGCTTGGCGTAGGCGTTGCGGAGCTGGGTGCGCACGGTGTGCGTGCTGCGCCCGAGCAGGGCGGCGGTTCGCTCGGCCGAGCGGCCCGCCGCCGCGTGCTCGAGGACGAGGACTTCCCGGGCCGTCAGCGCACCGGGCCGGCGCTGCTGCGCGTACCGCCGGTGAACGTCGTCGACGAACCTCGCGTAGCGCTCGACCGAGGCGGGCGCGTTCTGCCACGGCAGATCGCCGCCGGCCCGCACGAGCGAGCCGCTTTCCGGATCGCCCGCGATGAACCGCGCCTGCGCCGCGCGCCGGCCGCGCACGACGTCGCCCACGAGCAGGCTCGCGTTCACGGCCAGCGCGCGCGCCAGCCGCAGCATGCGAAGTTTGTCCGGCGGGGTGGCCGCGGACGGGCGGGCCGTGTCGTGGATCGCCTGGCGCGCGAGGCGCCGCGCGGCCGGCAGATCGTCGAGCGCGGCGCAAACCAGCGCCAGCAGCGCGCGGCACAAGGCGCGCTCGCCCGTCTTCGAGGCCGGCGCATCGCGCAGCTCGACCAGCACGCTGCCGGCGGCGGTGAAGTGTCCCAGCCGGCTCAGGCGCAACGCGTCGCCGATGCACGCCGCGAAATCCTCGTGCCGCGAATTCGGCGGCACTTCACTATCCACGCGGCGATCATCGCAACCGAACGCGCCGCGGTCTATGCCAAATTTGTAGGAGCTAGCGGACGGCGACCGCGCGCTGCGCGCCGGAACCGGGTACGCCGGGCGACGCGATGCCGCGCCGCAGACACTCGGCGAACAGCTCGGCGAAAGAATGCGTCCCGAACGCCGCGTGGATGTCCTTGATGTGCTTGCGCACCGTGGTGTGCGCGCGGTTCGTCTCGGCGGAGATCGCCGGCGCTTTCTTGCCCTCGAGCAGCCGGCGCAGGACGTCGCGCTGCGCCGGGGTCAGCTTGGAGCCCACCGGATCGACGTACGCCCACGCCCACGAGCCGAGCCGCCTGGCGAGAAACGAGTCCGGGAAGTTGTCGCGCACCATGACCGCGGCCCGTTCGAGAGCCAGCTCGCCGCGCGTGTCGATCGGGGTCGCGTCGAGCTCGATCAGCGCGAGCGCCGCGCGCCACAAGAAGCCGCAGGAACCGAACGTGTCGGCCGCTTTGCGGAAAAGCTCGCCGGCCTGGTCGAGCTCGCCGCGCTGCCGTGCGACCAACCCGCGCACGTACGCTTCCCAGCCGACGAGCCGCGGATCGGCGTCGCGGTCGCGCAAGACGCGCGTGGCATCCATGCGCGAGGAGAGGCCGTCGTAGCGGTCGAGCACGGCCGGCGCGGCGGCGGGATTCACGGCGGCCAGCACCTCCGCCAGCCGCAGGAGACCGATCCGCTCCTCATCGGTCGTCGCGTTCCAGCGAACGGACGGCACGATCCGCGCCGCCTCATCCGCGAAGATGCGCGCGTTCCCGACCTCCCCGAACGCCTCGAACACGGCCGCCCCGGCAGCGAGTGCCCACACGCGCCATGCCGGGGTGGGCGCTACGCCGATGGCGTCGTGTGCTATACGAAAAGCTCGAAGACGATCCCCGTCCAGCGCGTACAGCCACGAATCTGCCGTCATGATGGCCATGCGGGTAGATGTTACGACGGCAGGACCGAACGAAGTGCCGGGAATGGTTCGCCCATCCGGAGCCGCATGCGATCCGCGAACCTTCGCGGAGCGCAGGTTCATCTCTAGATATGCAATTTGAAATATAATCTGAGTTGCCAAGTCAAGGTCCCGACCCCGGCACAGGCTATATGCCTGGCGCGCGCGGGAAAACAAAATCAGTGCATCGTTGAACCGGCCAGTGGCCAAGGCGACGAAGGCACGAAGCTGCGTTCCGCGTACGGAAAGGACGTCGACTCTTGCTCGTTCAGCAGCTGTTGCATATCGCGATACCTCACGATATTCACGCTTCGTCCAGTATGCAAGACCACAGTAGTACGCTAGCTCAGCGCGGATCGTACGATCGGCGCGTCGTATCTCGGCAAAATCAGCGGCCAAGGAAAGGAGCTCCAGACCGCGGTCCACATCTTTGTCCCGTGCTACGGCGGTTCCGTACAACATCCGCGCAGTGCAAATCTCGTCCACCGTTGAGAACGATAGGATCACGGGCTCCAGCAGGTCAACAACCTCGCCTGCTCGCTGCAACCGCAACAAAGCACGCGCGAGCAAAAAGAGCGCGTCGGCACGTACGTGCTCGTCGCTGAAACTCTGGCCTTCAAGCGCCGCGACGCATTGTGGGAAATCGCCGCGAAGGTATGCCTCTCGGGCGGACGCGACGATAGACACCGCCGTGGTGGAAAGTGAAGCGGTAGGAAGGACGTCACCGATTCGGCGAGCAGTAGAGCGTTTTTTAAGCGTCACCCGAGCGCGATACACCTCAGCGAGGGCTACTTGCGAAAGCCCTGATATGTGGTGCGCTCGATTTACCGCCCGATGGGGAGACGTCCTTCCCGGCATGCCTGGATTTAGAAGTACGTGCCGCGAGGGAAGTGGCAGCGCATCACGGGTGTGGCGATCCGACCGGTCCGCCGCCGAGTACATCGTAAACGGTGACTGCACTGGGTCCACCACCAATTACGTCCGCCGGCTTCGTTCCGCCAACCGGACCGCCGCCAGACACGTCCGCCGGCTTCGCGCCACCAGATGGACCGCCCCCGAGAACATCGTGAGTCGTAACAGGACCGCCGCCGAGAACGTCGTGGGCGCTCGCGGTGGTTGGACCACCGCCGATGACGTCGTTGTGATGCATGGTGAAATTGCCCGAACCGGCCAGCAGCATGGCCAGCAGAATCGCGAGGATGCTCATTGCGAGGATGCTCCTTGAAGAGTATGTGGATAGTAGAATCCACTAACTCTATGGTACGCGAACCTCGTCCTCACCGCCGAAACGCGCGAAATGTGCTTGAGCACCCAGCGTGGCGAAACTTACATTCCCGCAAAATCGGATGGTCACTCCGCCGATTTTCTACTACAAATTCGGTACCATTTAGCGTTTTGGTATAAATGTGCGCATAACGGTTCGCGTCCAGTGCATCTTTGGGTGAAGCAATCACGCCATGTCATATGCTTTAAATTCTAAACGATACTCCTCTGGTAATTAGTACAATAGTCACTTCATGTGAAGGCTCAGCGACCATCAATTCGCGCCATCGCACCTTGGCGACCCGCAAATGAAGCTCGCATGCGGTAGCCCGCTGCTACCCCAAATGTAGTATGGACCCGGCTGCGCCGGCTCGGCATGATGGGCTCGTGCACGGCAGCACGCGGCCCACCACACCTGTCCGTCACCGTCTCACCGATTCGGTGGCGGCAGCCCGCCGCCGGTCCTCCTTGCGAGCCACGCTCGCCTACACCCGGGGAGGATCGGCGGCGCGGCTTCACGAGCCCGCGCGCCCGCGCGCGTGACGCACGTAACGAAGAACCAGCACCGCATTCTCGTGCGGCTGTTCGCCGGCGAGAACGAGCAGGACATCGCCGCCGGCACGGGCCGTAAGCCGTCGACGATCTTCAACACGGTGCGCCGCGTGCGCGCGCAGCTCGGCGCTCGCAATGAGTACGACCTCATGCGCGAGTGCATACGGCGGGGGATCGTCGAGCTCGATGAGATCCTGGCGCTCGCGGACGAGCTACGGTGCGCCCGAGCGCGCAAACCCGGCCATTCGCCGTGAACGAACGGTGAAGCGGTATGCAGACGACTGTGCTCGCGATCCGACGATTCGTGTACCCGCTCCACAGGCTTCGTTCGTAGTAGTGACGGCCGTGCGCGCGCTTGACATCGTGGCTCCAAAACGCCTAAGATTTTCCGCACTGGAGTGTGGGTCATGCGTCGTATCGTTCGGGCAGGCGTTGCTTGCCTGCTTGCCGTGGGGTTCGTCTCATGTGGGCACGCCGGGATATCGACGGTTCCGACAAGTCCGACACGAACGGCGCAGAGCGGCCTGGTCGTCAAACTGCAGGGAGCGCAGTTGACGTATGACGCGGATGCGAGGGTAACTGCCGGACACGGCTTGCTGTTCATACGATCGACGTCACGTGCAGCGGCGCTCGAGCTCTCATCGGTGCAGGGTTTGACCCGAACAAAGGACGGCGTCTCTACAGAGCTTGGGCTCGCAACTCTTCCCGTCGAGGAGGCGTTTTTCAAGAAAGCGACGCGTACCCCGCAAGGGTGTCCGATTGCTCCCCATCTGGGCGTGCCGAGTCCGCTGACCGATTGCTCGTCACTTCCACCCGATGCCGATCTCTTTGAGAAAATGCAGTATGCGACGGGTCCCGGCGACATCATTCCGGGTTTCGCCCACGGTGGCCGCGCAAACTGTCCCGATTACTTTCGTGTCGGAACGTGGTGGCGCGTCATCAACTTTGACATCACCACGGGCGACGGCGATCCAAACGGTACCTGCGTTACCTTCGCTGGTGGAGGCAGTCCGGGGTTCGGCCCGACTCTCCAAGGCTCGGCAACGGACTACCGATACGATGCCGGCCGAGGAGTTGTCGCACTTGACATGGGACTTCCCGGTGACAAGAACTCGACGCGTTCGTATCTCTTGCGATACCGTGGCCCTAGCATTCTGATCGACGGCGAGCAGGGCGGTATCGGCACGGGGCAAACGAGTGCAACGTTCATGTATTGGCTAGGCTACAACGGGCCCAGTGGACTATTCTCTACGCTTCAAGTCGACGTCTACCAAGGCTCACTGGCACCATTGGGGTCGTATCTCGGGTTTGGTCGAGGGATCAACCCGCGTTTCGCATCGATCTATTGACTGAGAAAGCTCTCGTTCAGGACGGCTGCGGCTGTGTGTATCTCTTCAGAGACGGAGGCCGGATCATCGTGTCTCCTTGTCCGCTGCACGGGGAAGAAGATCCGAACCGGTCGCTCAACGCGTCTCACGGTGTTTCGATCTTGCCATGGGACGCATCGTCCTACTTCGCAGTGCTGTTGCAACGTCTGGGCCGCGAGATCCCGGAGGGGGCGCTCGAACCGGCACTTCTGGACGGCGTGCACCGCGACCTGAGGGCATTGAGCGACGATGTGGGGCCACTGAGCTACATCTTGGCCATGCTCGTGCGGAGCAACATTTTGACCGTGCAGGGCGGAACGTGGCGCTTCGTCCATCGCTGGAAATACGACTCGGCAATCGATGACTACGTTCGTCGGTAACGGCGTAGCCTTTGGTTGCGCGGCGCCGGGCGCCGCCCCGCACCCGACGGGGCGAGGCCACGCTCGCCCGCTCTAGCGGCGACCGAGTTTTCGGTCTAGCACGCCAGGACATACCTGCTGGTGCTATGACGAACAAAATCTCGGGTCTGACCGCTCTGTGTGCCGCCGCCGTCATCGGGACCTCGGCCGCGGCCGGCGCTGCGATGTCGGGTGCGACGGGTCAGGACACCAACTTCGCCGTCAAGGCCGCCCAGGGCGGCATGGCGGAGGTCAAGCTCGCCGCGCTCGCGATGCAGAAATCCAAGAACCCCACGGTGCTGGCGTTCGCGCGCAAGATGAACACCGACCACACCAAGAACAACGCCCAGCTCGCGACGATCGTGAAGAGCGAAGGCATGATGCCGCCCAGCGACGTCGGCCCGGCGAACAAGATGGTGATGGGCAAGCTCGAAGGCCTCAGCGGCGCCGCGTTCGACAGCGCGTACCTCAAGTCGCAGGTCACCGGCCACCAGCAGATGCTGGCGCTGATGCAGAAGGAAGCCTCGTCCGGCTCCGACGCCAAGCTGGTCTCGTTCGCGAAGATGACGGCCCCGGTCGTGCAGCAGCACCTCACCATGGCGCAGACCGATGCGGCGCGCGCCGGCTCGATGTCCGGGATGAAGATGTAGCATGAGACAGCCGAATCTCCCGCGCGCGCTCGCGGCGCTCGTCGCCGCGGCGGGCGTCGGCGGTGCGGCGCTCGCCGCGAGCGCGCAGTCGCAGCCGACGTTCGGTTCGCCCGGCAGTACGCCGCTGGCGACCCTCGCCCCGCAGCCCGGCGGCGCCACGCTCTCGCTGCTGCCGCTGCCGGCCGTCACGATGATCACCCCGAGCAGCGACGCGGAGTTCACGCTGCTGGCCTCGGCGTCGAGCAACGGCGAGATCCTCGCCGCGCGCGAGGCGCTGCGCCGCTCGCGCAACCCGCTCGTCCGCCGCTACGCGCAGCGCATGATCGACGATCATACCACCGCCAACGTCGGCCTGCAGGCCGCGACGCGCGGCGCCGGCACGCGGCCCGCCCCGGTCACCGCGGTCGACCCCGACGCGCAGCGCCAGCTCGACGCGTTGCGCAGCGCGCCGGACCCGCAGTTCGACGCGACGTACATGCTGGCCCAAATTCCGGACCACCAGAAAGCGCTCGGAATTTTTGGGTGGGAAGCGCAGAACGGCCGCAACGCGACGCTGCGCGACTACGCGAACCGCACCCTGCCCAATCTGCAGATGCACCTGCAGATGGCGCAAGCGTTCCGCGCCTCGAACGGCGCCACGATCGGCGAGGTGCCGAGCAGCACGGTGCCGGTCGTTCCGCAGCCGCGCGCCAGCCGGGTGCCGGGCAGCACGCCCAACGGCACCACGCCCAACAACCCGTCCTCGCAGTCGAACGGCTCGACCAGCGGCCAGAACAACGGCACCAACGGAATCAGTCCCGGCAACGCGCAGGGCACCAACTCCAGCGGCACGACCGGCGTCCCGCTCGGAAGCGGCACCCCGCCGCCGCTCAACCCGTCGCCCGCGCCCAGCGGTTCGCCGTAAGGCGCGCACATTGCGCGGATTGCATGCAAAGGCGCTCGAAAGAGCGCCTTTTTCGTCGCGTGCGTACGCATCAGCGTACGTCCTAGTCAACTTCCCGTCACACGCCTTTGTGGGCGATAGGACTAATGGCCTATCGACCTGGAGGGGTGAAACAACCGGAACGCTGATTCTATGAGGAGCGACAATTCATTCGATCTAAACTAAATCGTTCTTGACGCACGTCTTCAGAAAGGAGGCATGTTTTGGTCGTTCTCGCCGGACTCTTGTCCGCGTTTCTCTCCTTCGGTCTAACACCGAGCTTCTCGCGAGCACTGCCGGCGGTTGCCCCGGAGCAGCCGTCGTTCTCTCGCGCGCTTCCCGCAGCGGCTCCGGCCCCGGCGGCGCCCTCGTTCTCACGAGCGCTGCCCGCCTGACCACACGTCGTCGTCACGACGGCGTAACCTTAGCGAGGCGCCCCCGCGGGAGCGCCTTGTTTCGTTTTTCGGGACGCCGTGAGGTGACGATCGTCATGCCGGCGCGGTGACGCGCGTGCATGGCAGCGCCGCCGCCGAGCTGCGACCATGGTGGCGGAGGTTCCACCATGCACGACGACACCGCCGTTCCCGCTCGCCTCGAGCGCGCCCGTAAATCGTACGGCTCGACCGTCGCCCTGCGCGACGTCGACCTCGCGCTGCGGCCGGGTGAAACGCTGGCCCTGCTCGGCCCCAACGGCGCCGGCAAGACGACGGCGATCCGGCTGCTGCTCGGCCTGAGCGCCCCCGACGCGGGCCGCGCGACGCTGTTCGGGCGCGATCCGCGCGCGCCGCGCAACCGCACCCGGGTCGGCGCGATGCTGCAAGTCTCGGGCGTGCCGCACATGCTGACCGTGCGCGAGCACGTCGGCCTGTTCGCGACCTACTACCCGCACCCGCTGCCGCTGGCCGAGACGCTGGCCCTGGCCGGGCTGCGGGGCCTGGAGAACCGCCGCTACGGCGACCTTTCGGGCGGGCAGAAGCAGCGCGTCGCGTTCGCGCTGGCGATCTGCGGCGATCCCGACCTGCTCGTGCTCGACGAGCCGACCTCGGCGCTGGACGTCGAGGCGCGGCTGGGCCTGTGGGCGCAGATTCGGCGCTACGTCGCGCGCGGCCGCAGCGTGCTGCTCACCACCCACGACCTGGCCGAGGCCGACGCCCTGGCCGGCCGCATCGCGGTCCTGGTGCGCGGCGCGATCGTCGCCGAGGGCACGCCCGCCGAAATCGCCGCGCGCGTCGCGCCGGCCGCCGCGCGCAGCCGCATTCCGCTCGAAGACGCCTACCTCACCTTGACCGGCGCGTCCGCCGAGGAGCTGTTCGCATGAACGCCACCGCCCGCATCACCCTGGCCGAGACGCGCACCGAGCTGACGAAGCTCTCGCGCGTGCCCGCCTACGTCGTCTCGACGCTGGCCTTTCCGCTCGCGTTCTACTGTTTCTTCGGCATCGCGATGGGCTTCGGGCGCGAGTACGGCTCGACCACGGTCTCGACGTACTTGCTCGCCTCGTACGGCGCGTTCGGCGTCGTCGGCTGCGCGCTGTTCGGCTTCGGCGTCAGCCTGGCGATCGAGCGCGGCCAGGGCTGGCTGGACGTCAAGCGCGTCAGCCCGATGCCGCCGGTCGCCTACGTCGTGGCCAAGGTCGTCACCAGCCTGGCCTTCGCGGCGCTGGTGGTCGTGGTGCTGTGCGCGGTCGGCGCGGCGTTCGGCGGCGTCCGGCTGCCGCCGCTGGGCTGGCTCGCGCTGGCCGCCGCGCTGGTGCTCGGGGCGCTTCCGTTCTGCGCGCTCGGGCTGGCGCTGGGCGCGGTCCTGCCCGCGAGCTCCGCCTCCGCGACGATCAACCTGATCTACTTGCCGATGTCGTTCGCGTCGGGGCTGTGGATCCCGTACGAGCAGCTCCCGGCGTTCTTCCAGCGGATCGCGCCCGCGCTGCCGACCTATCATCTGGGCCAGCTCGCGCTGGGCACGTTCGCGCCGGACCACGGCAGCGTGGCGGTGCACGTCGCGGTCCTGTTCGGCTGGGCGGCGCTCGGGCTGGTCGTGGCAGCGTTCGCCCTGCGGCGCGACGAAGGCCGCACGTATGCCTGAGACGCGCTGGCTGCCGGCCCGCACGCACGGGATGTTCCCGTACGTCTGGCTGGCCTACGCCGCGGCGGTCCCGGTCGGCCTGTGGCTCGACCGGGCGCCCGCGCCGGTGTGGGCGTACCAGCTGGCGATCCTGGCCGCGTTCCTGGTGCTCTACCTGCGCTTCTTCGGCAAAGGCGAGCGCGCGTCGCTCGCCCTGGCCGCGATCTTCGGCCTGTTCGGCGCCGTCGCGGCGCCGGCCGAGCCGGCGGCCAGCACGTACTTCATCTTCGGCGCGACCTTCATCCCGTGGAGCGTCGCCGGCTCGTTGGCCTACCGGCTCCTGTTCGGTTACACGCTGCTGGTCGGCCTGGACACCTGGCTGACGCACGTGTCGCCCTATGCCGCGGCGAGCGCGACGGTGCTGTCGCTGGTCGTCGGGCTGGCCTGCATCGCCGCCGCCGACGGCAAGCGCGCCAACGCGCGCCTGCGGCTGGCGCACGACGAGATCGAGCGCCTCGCCAAACTGGCCGAGCGCGAGCGCATCGCGCGCGACCTGCACGACGTGCTGGGCCACACCCTCACCCTGATCACGCTCAAGTCCGAGCTGGCCGCCAAGCTGGCCGACCGCGACGCCGCGCGCGCGGCGAGCGAGATTCGCGACGTCGAGCGCATCGCGCGCGAGAGCTTGAGCGAGCTGCGCGCGGCCGTCGCGGGCTACCGCGCCGCCGGGGTCGACGCCGAGCTCGCGCACGCGCGCGAGGTCTTCGCCTCGGCCGGCCTGCGGGTGGAGTGCCAGGCCGACCCGGTGCGCCTCGCCCCGTCGCAGGAGAGCGTGCTCGCCCTGGCGATCCGCGAAGCGGTCACCAACGTCGTGCGCCACGCCCGTGCGAGCGCGGTGCGGCTGCGGCTCGCGGCGACCGCCGACGGCTGCCGCTTCGAGATCGTCGACGACGGCGGCGGCGGCTCGCCGGTCGACGGGACGGGGCTGCGCGGCATGCGCGAGCGGGTCGAGGCGCTGGGCGGTACGCTCGAGCGCAGCATCGATCACGGGACGCGGCTGGTGGTCACCCTGCCGGGGCTGGCGACGCCCTGATCCGCGTCCTGATCGCCGAAGACCAGCAGCTCGTCGCGGGCGCGCTGGCCGCGCTGCTGGGCCTGGAGCCCGACATCGAGGTGGTCGGCCACGCCCACGACGGCCCGGCCGCCCTGCGCCGGGTCGAGGAGCTGCGGCCCGACGTGCTGCTGGCCGACATCGAGATGCCGCTGCTGACCGGCCTCGAGGTCGCCGCCGAGCTGCGCCGGCGCGGCAGCCCCACGCGGATCGTCATCGTGACGACCTTCGCCCGGCCGGGCTACCTGCGCCGCGCGATGGACGCCGGCGTGGCCGGCTATCTGCTCAAGGACCGCCCGGTCGAGGAGCTCGTCGCCGCGGTGCGCGCGGTGCACGCCGGCGGCCGGGCGATCGATCCGGCGCTGGCGGTCGGCGCGTGGAGCGAGCCCGATCCGCTTGACCGACCGCGAGCGCGCGGTGCTGCGCCTGGCCGGCGAGGGCCTCGCCTCGGCCGCGATCGGCACCCAGCTCGGCCTCTCCGAAGGCACCGTCCGCAACTACCTCAGCGAGGCGATCGGCAAGGTCGGCGGCACCAACCGCACCGACGCCGCGCGCATCGCGCGCGACCGCGGCTGGCTCTGAGCGGTTCGAGCCGGCCGGCGCGTCAGCGGGCCGAGGACTTCGCCGCCGGCTGACCGAGGCTCTCGTCGATCGCGTCGGCGCACATCGCGTAGCACTCGCACGCGGCCTCGGCGAGCCGCGCGGCGTCGTGGATCACCACGTTCCCGCGCTGCGCCGCGATCGCTCCGCGCTGCTCGAGCTCGGCGACCGCGGTGGTCACGCCGGCTCGCCGCACGCCCAGAATGGTCGCGAGGTACTCGTGGGTGACGTCGAAGTGTTGCCGCGCCAGCCGGTCGCTGCGAGACGAGCAGCCAGCGCGCCAGCCGCTGCACGATGTCGTGTTTGAGGTTGCAGATGGCCGTCTGCTCGGTCACGAAGATGCGCGCGCGCACGGCCCGCCGCACGAGCAGCGCGAACGGCCGGCTCAGCTCGAGCGCGCGCCGAAAATCGCGCAGAGACATGCGCGCGACGTCGCCGCTGAACTGGCATTCCGCGCTGCGCAGCGCGAAGTCCGATTCCAGCGCGGCGTCGACCTCGACGAAGCCCTCGGACCCGACGCTCGCGACCTCGCCGATCGTCCCGTTCGCCAAGATCCCCTTCACCGACATCAGCACGGTGAGCGGGAAGTCGACGTGCGACATGACGCGCCCGTGGACGGTGGTCGTGTCGCCCCGCCGCACGGCGACGATACGAGCGGTCCGCACGATGTCGAGGGCCCCAGGATCGGATAACGCGTCGAGAAGCCGGTTGCCGCACGGAACATCCATCGAAGAACCTCCGCCCGAGCGGTTCATCGGGCAACCATGCCCTTCCGGCTCAGAAGGTGGAATTCGTGCCGTCGGTACGTTCCCGTACCCAGTCGCTCAAGCGCTGCGGCAGCGATCCGCGCGACCAGCACCGCGATGTCGTCCGTTGCCTCGGTGCCGCCCAGGACGTGGCGCACGATCGCGCGCGCGGGTTCCCGGCCGTGGACGACGTCGTCGCGCCCGAGCGCGGCGTGCAGCCGCCGGTGTCCCTCGTCCATGTCGCGGGTCGCCTCGACCAGCCCGTCGGTGAAGAACACGACCAGCGAGCCGGGCGCGGCCGGAACGTGCACGGTCTCGCGCGGCACGCCGTCGCCCAGTCCGAGCATGAGACCCGGGCTGCTGAACTCCGCTTATGCGCCCGTCGGCGGTCCGCAGCGCGGGCCCCGGATGGCCGGCCGACGCGACCGTGAACGCAGCGGCGGCGGGGTCGTAGATCACCGCCAGCGCCGTCGCGTACCCGTCGGGATCGAGCAGCCGCAGCGTCTTGTCGGCGACGTCGAGCATCACGTTGGGATCGGGGTTCATCATCGCGGCGGCCTGCATCGCCTGGCGCAGCTTGGTCATCGTGACGGCGGCGTGCAAGCCGTGCCCGAGCACGTCGCCGACCGTGATCGCGACCCGCCCGTCGTCCAGCGCGAACGCGTCGTACCAGTCGCCGCCGATGGTCGCCTCGTCGCTGCCCGGCCGGTACTCCGCGTCGAGGTCGAGCGGCGCGACGCGCGGCAGCGCGGCCGGCAGCGAGGCCGCCTGCAGCTCGACGGCGATCCGCCGCTCGCGCTCGTAGAGGCGGGCGTTGGCGATCGCCGCGCCGGCCCGCCGGCCGACTTCCTCGACGAAGGGCAGATCTTCGGACCCGTACCGCTCGCGCACGGCGGTCGCGTCGAGCGCGCAGGTCAGCGCGCCGGCGACCTCGCCGGTCGGTGTGACGACCGGAACGGTGATGAACGACCGCACGCCGAGCCGGTCG
Organism: Vulcanimicrobiota bacterium; assembly: GCA_963784655.1. Lineage (GTDB taxonomy): Bacteria > Vulcanimicrobiota > Vulcanimicrobiia > Vulcanimicrobiales > Vulcanimicrobiaceae > Vulcanimicrobium. Next base: position 47,919 of record CAWASO010000005.1, on the reverse strand, counting down.
ACCGCCCCGCCGCGCTCCTCGCCGCCCTGAATCGCCTCCGACCAGCTCGCGTCGACCGCGACGACCGACGATTCGCGCCGCTGCAGCGCGCGCGCGATCGGGTGGTCGCCGGCCGGCTGGGGAACGCTCGCGATCACGTCCGCGAGACCGGGCTCGCGGTGGACCACCGTGCGGTCCCAGCCGCGCTGCGGCGTCGATCACGTCGATGATGCAATACGAGGCGAACTCGTCCACGAACGCGCGCCCGATGTTGCGCATCGTCGCGGAGTAGTCGAGCGAGTCGAGCACCGCGGCGCCGGTGCGCGAGAGCAGCCGCAGCCCGGCTCTCGATCCGCTCGCGCTCGCGCCGGTCGCGGCTGACCGTGGCGACCCCCAGCGACGAGCCGTTCTTGTCGAGCAGGCGGAACAGGTTGTACGCCACCGGGACGGGCTCGCCGGTGCGGAAGTTGCGGAACCGGAAGTCGCCCACCCAGCGGCCCTCCGTTTCGATGGTGGGCAGGATCGTGGCGCGCACGGCCGCGTGGTCCTCGGGCCGGAAGTAGTCCATCAGGTTGGTCGCGCGCGCGTCTTCGAGCGAGCCCAGGTCGAGCAGCCGGCGCCCGGCCTCGTTGACGTAGACCGCGTTCCCGTCGTGGTCGGCGATGCCGATGAAGTCGCTGCTGTTCTCCGCCAGCGCCACGAACATCTCGCGCGCCTCGTCGGCGCGGCGGCGCTCCTCGATGTCGATGTTCACGCCGACCCAGCGCACGATCGCGCCGCTCTCGTCGCGCACCGGCAGCGCGCGCACCAGGAACCAGTGATAGGTCCCGTCGGCCAAGCGCAGGCGAAACTCGGTGTCGTAGATCTCGCCCGTAGCCAGCGAGCGCGCCCAGATGCCCAGCACCCGCTCGCGGTCGTCGGGATGCACGCTCTCGAGCCACGCTTCGCCCAGCGCGCCGTCGCGCGGCCGGCCGTGCACGGTGATCCACTGGTCGCCGACGTGGGTCAGCTCGCCGCTCGGCGCGGCGGCCCAGGTCACGCCCGGAATCGCCTCCGAGAACGCGCGGTACGTCGCCTCGCTCTCCGCCAGCGCCTCCTGGGTGCGGCGCTGCGCGGTGACGTCGCGCGACACCGCCAGCAGGCGCTCGGGCCGGCCCAGCGCGTCCATGATCGGCGTCACGACGACGTCGAACCAGCGCGGTTCGCCCTCGACCGGGAAGTAGCCGGTGAAGCGGCCCGTGCCGCCGCGCTTGGCATCCTCGACCGCGGCGACCGCCGCCGTCCGGTCGTCGTTCTTCCAGAACTCGATCCACGACGTCCCGGCGACGGTGGCGAAGTCCATGATGCGCAAGTTCCGCTGGCCGTTCGCGCTCATCGAGACGAGCTTGGCGTCCAGGTCGAGGATCTTGATGCAGTCGTCGCTGCTGTCGATCAGGCGCTCGTTGAACTCGGCTTGGTTGCGCAGGGCCAGCTCGACCCGGCGGTGGTCCTCGATGTCGGCCAGCGTGCCGAACCAGCCCACGATCCGGCCGGCGTCGTCGCGCAGCGGCGCGGCTTGGCTGAGCACCCAGCGATACGAGCCGTCCCAGAAGCGCAGGCGGTGCTCGTCGCGGTATGCCGTGCCGGTCCGGCGCGCCTCGTCCCAGACCTGCACGATCCGGCCGGCATCGGCCGGATCGAGCACGACCTGGTAGCCGAAACCCAGCACGGTCTCGGCGCTGACGCCGGTGAACTCCGTCCAGCCCCGCGAGACGTACGAAAAGCTGCCGTCCGGGCGCGCCATGAAGGCGATGATCGGCAGCGCATCGAGGACGGTCGCATAGGTGAGCGCCGGGTCGCTGGGTTCAACCGAGCGCAAACGAGCTCCGAGGGAGCGGGGGCACGACGCTATCCATGGTTCGCCGATGGGTTCCCGCCCGCGCCCGAGCACTCCTCATGCGCTTTTCCGGACGCCCGCCGGACCTCAGGGCGAAGCGGCGCGCCGGCTCGGAAACGTCTGGCGTTCGATGCGCAGAGCCGGCTCCAGCTCGAGCCGGACGTCGCCCTCCGCGAGCGGCTCGCGCGCGGGGGCGCGCAGCTCGCGCGGGAGGGACGAAGGATCGATCCCGATCGTGGCCTCGGGTGCGACCGGCTGGCGCGCGAAGAGGAACGTGCCGTCCGCGTCGGTCTGGGCCGTCAGGCCGCCGGGCTCGAGCGTGACCGCGATGCCGGCCAGGCTGAAGTCGGCGCCCAGCGAGCGCGCGTCCGCCGCGACGACCCGGCCGCGCACCGCCCGCTCGGGCCACACGACCAGCTCGACCGGGTCGCCCGCCGCGCCCACCGTGACCGTCGCGTCCGGCGAGCCCAGCCGGCCGTCGCCGCTGCGGACCGCGAACGCGTGCGTTCCGCGCGCGACCTCGACCGTCGTGCGGGCGCCGCTGAAGCGCCGCACCGGGACCCCGTCCACGTAGAGCTGCATGGCGCCGTCCGCGGGCCCGTTGACGACGAGCACCGCGGCCGGCACCGTCGGCACGCGCGCCGCGCGCCGGCCCGGGATGCCCACCGCGAGCGCCAGCCGCAGCGCGGTCTGCCCGCCGCCGGCGGGCCGCACCGTACCCTCCAGCGCCAGCCCCGCGCCGGCCGGAACGCTCGCCCCGACGATCGGCCCGAGCCGGCCGCCGCTGGGCAGGCCGGCGCCGGCGATGAGGTTGAGCCCGCGCCGGACGGTGCGCAGCGTGAGGGAGGCGTCGCGCGCATCGAGCGCCGACGTCCAGCCGGCCTCGAGCGTCGCCGCGGGCAGGAACAGCGCGCCGCTGAACCCGCTCGCCCGCTGCGGACCGGGCACGGTGAAGAACTGCAGGTTCGCTGCGCCGGTCTGGTACGATGCGCTTGCCGTGAGCGCGCGCTCGGAGACGAAGACCGAGCCGAGCAGCGCGCGGCTGCCCGACGAGAGGCCGAAGAAGGGCGCCAGCGGCCGCCGCGGGCCGGTCTCCGCGCCGCCCACGATCGTCGTCGCCGGGCTGAGGTGCCGGCCCAGGTCCACGCTGACCGGCGCGTCGTCGGGACCGATCGGCAAGCCGGGCGTGGCGTAGGCGACGCTCGACTCGACGAACGTGCGGCCGCGCGTCCGCGCGCTCACGCCCACGCCGAGCCCGCGCTCGCCGATCATCAGCTCGCTGCCGAAATCGCCCCACGGCTGGCGGCGGTGCGACGAGCGGCGCACGATGGTCTGGTCGTAGGCGCCGTCCCGCGCCAGGACGGCGACCGTGGTCGCGCCGCCGCCGAACGGGTCGGCCAGCATCGCGCCCAGCTCGGTTTCGCCGTCGAGCCGCCGCCCGGCGAAGAGCGTCTCGCGCCCGGCGCCGGCGACGATCCCGGCGAACCCGCCCCCGCGCAGGATCGCGCCGCCGAGCGGATCGGGCAGCAGCCCCAGGCCCACCCCGCGCGCCGGCGAGCCGAGCACGACCGTGGCGCCCAGTGCGCCGAGCCGGTCCACGCCCGCGGCCGACACGGACGTCTGGAGGCCGGCGCTGCTGGTTTGGCTGGTGAACTGCAGCAGCCGGGTCGAGCCGACGCGGTTGAGCGAGACCACCAGCCGGCCCGCGCCGCGCCCCAGCGGGTCGCCCTCGGCGGTCCGCGCTTGGACCGGTCGCGGCGTCGGGCTCGGGCGCGGCGAGGCGGGCCGCGGCAGCTCGGCCACCCGCATCGGCGCGCTCAGCCGCACCGGCCGCACGAAGGCGACCGTCCCGTGCGCGAGCGCGACGCGAGCCCCGAACAGCCGCGCGGCGTCCGCCGCGGTGAGGAACAGCCGGCCGCGGCGGTCGAGCGGCGGGGCGGCGAACAGCGCTCGCGCGTCGCCGTCCTCGCGCACCAGCCGCGAGCCCACGCTGAGCACGATCGTGCGGTCCTGATCCGAAACCCGTGCCCCGCCCGCCAGCGGTACGACGCGCCAGCCGAGCGCCGCGGCGACGGCGTCGAGCGGCACCAGCGGCTGCTCGGCGCCGCGCGCGAGCGCCGGCGCGCGCAGCGCCACGCCGTCGACGGTCAGCGCGAGCACATCGTGCCGCGCCGCCGCGCCGGCCGGCGCCGCCACGGCCGGCGCCGCGACGCTCAGCAGCGCGGCGGCCAGCGCGAGCCGGTGCGTCGCGCGCGCGCCGCTCACGGCGCGTTCGCGGTGATGCTGAGCGAACCGCCGGCGTAGGTGTCGGCGGTGAACGAGCTCGCGTCGGGGGTGTCGTCGAGATACAGCGTCAGGGTGAACTGGACCGTGTTGTTGGCGTTGGCGGCGACCGTCCCGCAGGTCACCGCGGCGGCGCTCAGCCGCACCATTCCGCTCGAGCTGAAGATCCCGCCCGGATCGGACGTCGCCGTGCACGAGGCGAGGAAGGCGGTCGTGGGCACCGCGTTGCCGGCGGTGCCGTTGATCGCCGGCGCGGTGACGGTGACCGAGCCGGGCAGCGGCGAGGTGCGAATGGTGAGGGTGTACGCGTACGTCTGGCTGCCCGGCTGCGCGGCGCTGGCCAAGCTCGGCACGACGAACGCGATCGCGCCGCTGCTGGCCGTGGTGAAGGTGGTGATCTTGCCCGCGGCGGCCGCCGCGCCGAGCGGGTGCAGCCCCAAGCCGAGCGCGGCCGCCAGCGGCAGCACCGCGCCGAGCCGCTTCATCGGAGGGTGAAGTCGGTCGTGCCCTCGACCAGGGTCTCGCCGCCGTAGTCGATGGTGAGCTGGAGCTGGTAGGTGCCCGGCGGCAGATCGCTCAGCGCGCGGGTGTACAGGCGCCGTTCGCCGCTGAAGATCGCCGGGGTGCTGTCCTCGCGCTGCTGGACGATCCGGCCCGCCTGCGCGACGAGCATGCGAATCTGCGGGCGGACGAAGGTGCGCCCGTCGTTGCGCAGCCGCGCGGTGAGCTGCGCGCCGTGCCCGGCGCCGCCGTCGACTTGCAGGTCGGTCAGCTTGACGTGGCGTGCGGGTGCGCCGACGGTTTCGTAGGCCAGGATGTTCGCGCCGACCCCGAACGATCGCGCGCTCGGCGCGCCGGCCGGCGTCGCGCGCACGAAGTAGCCGCTCCAGTAGTCGCGCGGCGCGCCGGAAAATGTCGCCGGCAGCACCAGCGACAGGGTCAGCCGGCGCGTCTCGCCGGGCGCCAGCACGAACTCGCTCTCGCCCGACAGGCGCAGCTGCGCGCCCAGCGACGAGGCTTGCGAGCCCGGGCGCTCCGTCTTCACGCTGCCGTCGATGGTCGTGCGCCAGTCGATCGCGTTCGCCACGACGAGCGCCTTTTGCGTGCCGGTGTTCCTGATCGTCACCGGCGTGGCGGCCTGGCCGCCGGGCGCGAGCGCGAACTGCACGACCAGCGGCTCGACCGAGATTTGCAGACCCGGCTGATCGGCCGGTGCCGGGGCCGGCGCGAACGCGAGCGCCGCCCAAGCGGCGAGCGCGCTCGCGAAGAGTCGCGAGCGCACGCGTGTTAGTTCGCGGTCGCGGTGGCCGTGAACGCGCCGTTGGTGTAGGTGTCCGAAGGCACCTGACCCGCGTCGATCGAGAGCGCCAGCACCAAGCTGTAGTTGGCGACGATCGTGCCCGTCCACGACTGGCAGTTGACCGGTGAGGTCGAGAGCGCGACGCCGGTGGCCAAGGTGCCCGCGGTGCCGCCGAAGGTCGGCGAGCCGGTGACGCCGCCGGTGCAGGTCATGGTCAGGGCCGAGGCCGGGATCGAGGCGCCGCCGGAACCCGTGATCGCCGCGCCGGTCAGCGAGACGGACGCGCCGCCGGTGTTGGTCTTGGTGCTGCGAAAGCTGCCCGCCAGGGTCGCGGTGTTGGTGCACGCGACCGGACCGAACACGGTCGCGCCGACCGCGCACGAGATGTTCGAGCCGGCGCTGTAGGTCACGCCGATGGTGGCCTGCGTGGCGGCGGTGACCGCGACGGTCACGGTGGCGGTGCTCGACGCCGCCGAGGCCGGCGCGGCGAACAGACCCAGCCCGACGGCCGCGGCCGACACCCCGGCAACGATGCGTTTGACCATGACGTGGTACATGTCACTCCCGTAGACGAATGGGAGCGGCTGCTAAGAGCGCCTCTCCTCCCATGAGCTATCGTCCCGCCCGAGCTCGCCCGCTAGCAGACGGCCGTAAGATTAACCTGGGCTTGACGAAGGCGGCCCGGCCCGGCTTGCAAGCCGCCGACCATTTCCGACACCTGCGGCGCGCGCGCAACCCGCGTTCGTAAAAGAGACCATCTGGTCTCTTTTGGGCAGGCCTCGGGCGGCCGCTCGGGAACGCGGGCTGTCATGGCGACGACGGCGCTGCTCGTGCGCGACGAGATCCTCGCGGCTCCGATCGTGCCGACGATGCTCAAGCTCGCCGTGCCGACCGTCGTCGTGCTCGTCGCGCAGACGGCGGTCGGGGTCGCCGAGACCTACTACGTCGGCTTCCTGGGGACCGACGCGCTGGCCGGCGTTTCGCTGGTCTTTCCGGTCCTGATGCTGATGACGATGATGTCCAACGGCGGCCTGGGCAGCGGCGTCGCCTCGGCCGTCGCGCGCGCGGTCGGGGCCGGGCGCCGCAGCGATGCCGACGCGCTCGCGCTGCACGCGGTCGTGCTGGCGGTGGTCTTCGGGATCGCCTTCACGGTGCTCACCTTCGCGCTCGGCCCGGCGCTCTACGGCGCGCTGGGCGGCCACGGCGGCGCGTTGCGCGCGGCCGTGCTCTATTCGACGTTCGTCTTCGCGGGCGCCGTGCCGGTGTGGGTGGTCAACCTGATGGCGTCCGCGCTGCGCGGCGCGGGCAACGTCCGCGTGCCCGCGCTGGTCACGCTCGTCGGCGCGGTCGTGCTGATCCCCGCCTCGCCGGCGCTGATCTTCGGCTTCGGTCCCGTCCCGCGCTTGGGGATCGCGGGCGCCGGGATCGCGGTGAGCACGTACTACACCATCGCGGCGGTCGTCCTGATGCGCTATCTGGCGTCCGGCCGCGGCGGCCTGCGGCTGCAGCGCGGCCGGCTCGAGGCGCGGCTGTTCCGCGACATCCTGCGGGTCGGGCTGATCGCCTCGGTCGGCGCGGTCCAGCCGAACCTGACCGTGCTGCTCGTCACCGGCGCGGTCGGCCGCTTCGGGATCGACGCGCTGGCCGGCTACGGCATCGCCTCGCGCCTCGATTACGTGCTGATCCCGCTGCTGTTCGGGCTGGGCACCGCGGTCCTGACGATGGTCGGCACGAACGTCGGCGGCGGCAACCTGGCCCGGGCCAAGCGCATCACCTGGATCGGCGCGGGCGTGGGCGCGGCCTTCGCCGGCGCGATCGGCCTGGTCATCGCGCTGCTCCCGCAGCTCTGGCTGGACCGGTTCAGCCACGACCCCGCGGTCGTGAGCGCGGGCGCGCTCTACCTGCGCATCGTCGCGCCGGTCTATGCGGCGACGGGTTTGGCCTTCATCGTGACCTTCGCCGCGCAAGGCGGAGGGCGCATGCTGTGGCCGTTCCTGGGCGGTACCGCGCGCCTGGTCCTGGCCGCGGGCGTCGGCTGGCTGGCGGTCGCGTGGCTGGGCGCCGGGCTGCCCGCGCTCTTCGCCATCGTCGCCTTCGCGCTGGTCGCGTACGCCGCCGTCTGCGCCGCGGCGACCCGCGCGGGCGCCATCTGGCGGCCCGGCACCGAATGATGACCAAGGGGGAGCGCACGCGCGAAGAGATCGTCCGCCGGACGGGCGCGATGCTCAACACGCACGGCTACGCCGGCACGACCGTCGACGACATCCTCGCCGCGACCGGCCTGACCAAGGGCGGCCTCTACCGCCACTTTCCGGACAAGGATGCCGTCGCGCTCGCCGGCTACCGCTTCAACCTGCGCACGCTGGCCGAGGCGCGCGCGGCGGCGCTGGCCGGCATCGAACCGCCCTTGGAGCGCCTGCGCCGGCTGATCGCGTTCGGCCTGGACGTCATCGCCAAGCCGCCGGTCAAGGGCGGCTGCCCGATCCTCAACCTCGCGCTGGAGTCCGACGACACGCGGCCCAAGCACCGCGGGGAGGCGCGCAAGGCGATGGACCTCTGGCGGGCGGAACTGGCGTGCGCCGGGCACGCGGCGCGCGAAGCGGGCGCCTTGGCGCGCCGCTTCGACCCCGACCGCTTCGCCTCGCTTGCGATCTCCGCGACGGAAGGCGGCATCGCGCAGAGCCGGCTGTACCGCGACGCGAGCCACCTGCGAACCGCCGTCGCGAGCCTGCTGGAGCTGCTGGACGGCTACGCGGCCGCGTAGCGAGCGAAGCCTAGGGCGGGCTCTCCCGGCCGATGCCGCCGTGGAGCTGCGCGTCGATCTCCTTCTTGCAGACGGCGTGCCCGCAGCCGCAGACGATCGTCTCGGCGTCGCGGCCCTCGGGCGAATCGCAGTAGGGGCTGCAGACGTCATCGGTCAGCGGCACCTCGCACAAGCACGCCAGGTTGTCGCAACGCTTGGTTTCACCGCTGTTCATACGATGCGATTTGCCCGAGGTCGCGCTCACCAAACAAACGGCTGAGAGGCGCCCGCGCCGCGCGCGCCAAGAAGACCGACACGACACCCGCGCCGCAATGAGGGGACGCGCATGGCTGGTTGCATCGTCGGCTGGGCTCACACGCCGTTCGGGAAACTGCCCGAGGAGGACGTGGAGGGATTGATCGCGCGCGTCGCCACCCAAGCGGTGGCCGACGCGGGGCTCGAGCCGGAGGACATCGGCGCCGTCTACCTGGGCGTGATGAACAACGGCTTCTCCAAGCAAGACTTCACCGCGGGCATGATCGCCCAGGCGGACCCGCGCTTCCGCTTCACGCCCGCGACGCGCCTAGAGAACGCCTGCGCGACCGGCTCGGCCGCGATCCACGCCGGTCTGACCTACCTGGCCGCCAAGCGCGGCAAGTTCGTGCTCGTCGTCGGGGCGGAGAAGATGACCGCGAAGTCGGTCGCGGAGGTCTCCGACATCCTGCTGGGCGCGTCGTACCGGCGCGAGGAAGCGGCGGTGGACGGCGGGTTCGCCGGCATCTTCGGGCAGATCGCGGGCGCGTACTTCGCAGCGCACGGCGACCAGTCCGACGCCTTGGCGCGCATCGCCGCGAAGAACCACCGCAACGGCGTCGACAACCCCTACGCGCAGTTGCGCAAGGACCTGGGCTACGAGTTCTGCCGCACGGTCTCCGCCGGCAACCCGCTCGTCGCCGGGCCGCTGCGCCGCACCGACTGCTCGCCGATCAGCGACGGCGCGGCGGCGATCGTGCTGGCTGACGAAGAGACGGCGCGCGGCATGCGCCGGGCGGTGCGCTTCCGCGCCGCGGTGCAGGTCAACGACTACCTGCCGCTCAGCCGGCGCAGCCAGACCGCGTTCGAGGGCGCGGCCGCGGCCTGGCGCCAGGGGTTCGGCGAGGCCGGCGTCGCGCTCGCCGACCTCGAGCTTCGTCGAGACGCACGACTGCTTCACCATCGCCGAGCTGATCGAGTACGAAGCGATGGGGCTGGCGCCCGTGGGCCGCGGCGCGACGCGTCGTCGAGGAAGGCTGGACCGAGCGCGACGGCCGGCTCCCGGTCAACCGCTCCGGCGGCCTCAAGGCGAAGGGCCACCCGATCGGCGCGACCGGCGTGTCGATGCACGCCATCGCCGCCATGCAGCTGACCGGCGAGGCCGGCCCGATGCAGCTCCCCGGCGCGCGGCTGGGCGGCGTGTTCAACATGGGCGGCGCCGCGGTCGCCAACTACGTCAGCATCCTCGAACGGGTGACGTGACGCGCGGCGTGATGAACCTGGGCACGCTGCTGACCCAGACCGCGCGCCGCTTCCCGGACCGGCCCGCGCTGGTCCGGGGCGAGCGGGCGTGGAACTGGGCCGAGCTCGAAGCACGGGTGAACGCGGGCGTCGCGGCGCTGCGCGGGCGCGGCGTCGGCAGGGGCGACCGCATCCTCGTGCACGCGCGCAACTCCAACGCGATGTTCGAGAGCATGTGGATCGCGTTCAAGCTGGGCGCGATCTGGGTCCCGACCAACTTCCGCCTCGCCGCGCCGGAAGTCGCCTACATTGCGAAATCCAGCCGTCCGCGCGTGCTGCTCTACGACACCGCCTTCACGGACATTGCCGACGCGGTTATCGCGAGCGCGCACGATCGTATCGACGTCATCGTGGCCATCGGCGCCGCTCGCCCGGGTGAGATCGAGTACGAGGATCTGATCGCGACCGGGGTTTCCGGCGCGCCGGCCACCGCCGAACCGGCCGCGGTCGACTACGACGACCCGCTGTGGTTTTTCTTCACCTCGGGCACCACCGGCCGGCCCAAGGCGGCGATGCTCACCCACGGCCAGATGACCTTCGTCGTGGTCAACCACCTGTGCGACCTGATGCCGGGCACGACCGAGGCCGACGCGTCGCTCGTCGCCGCCCCGCTCTCGCACGGCGCCGGTATCCACGCCCTGACCCAGGTCGCGCGCGGCGCGCTCAGCGTGCTGATGCCCGGCGACACGTTCGACCCGCAGACGGCCTGGCAGCTCGTCGAGCGCCACCGCGTCACGAACATGTTCGCCGTGCCGACGATCGTCAAGGCGCTGGTCGAGCATCCCGCCGTCGACCGCTGCGACCACTCCTCGCTGCGCTACGTGGTCTACGCCGGCGCGCCGATGTACCGGGCCGACCAGAAAGTCGCCCTCGCCAAGCTCGGCGGCGTGCTGGTGCAGTATTTCGGCTTGGGCGAGGTGACCGGCAACATCACCGTGCTCCCGCCGCGCGATCACACGCTCGAGGACGACCCGTCGTACCCGATCGGGAGCTGCGGCTACGCGCGCACCGGGATGGAGATCGCGGCGTTCGGCGAGCAGCGGCGAGCCGCGCGCCGCGGGCGAGCCCGGCGAGCTGTGCGTGCGCGGGCCCGCCGTGTTCGCCGGCTACTACGACGACCCCGCGGCGAACGCCAAAGCGTTTCGCGACGGCTGGTTCCGCACCGGCGACATCGGCTACCTCGACGCGCGCGGCTACGTCTACATCACCGGCCGCGCATCGGACATGTACATCTCGGGCGGCTCGAACGTCTACCCGCGCGAGATCGAGGAAGTGCTGCTCACCCACCCCGCGATCGCCGAAGCCGCGGTGGTCGGCATCCCGCACGAGAAGTGGGGCGAGGCCGGCGTCGCGGTGCTGGTGAAGCGCCCCGGCGCCGACTGCTCCGAGGCCGACGTCTTCGCGCACCTCGACGGCAAGCTGGCGCGCTACAAGCGCCCGGCGGCCGTCGCGTTCTGGGACGAGCTGCCCAAATCGGGCTACGGCAAAGTGCTCAAGTCGAAGATCGCCGAGCGCCTGCGGCCGCTGGAACCGGCCTAAAGGCCCGCCAAGAGGGGACTAGAGCACCGGCGCCGCGCCTTGTGCCGGCTGCGGCTTTGGCGTAGGGTAGACGCACCCACCTGACTGCTCCCAAGCGGAAGGCTCCGTCATGAAATCACCACTCGCCGCGCTCGCTATCGGCGCCGCGCTTCTCGCGTTGCCGGGTGCGACGCTGGCCGACTCCTCAACGGCGATGGCTCCGATGGCGCCGCCCGCGATGAGCGCCACCATGCTGTGCCGCCCGGCGATCGCGAAAGAGAAACCGACCGCGATGATGGGCGCCACGGGCATCGTCTGCAAGTCGATGGACAAGATGATGAAGAACGGGATGATGATGGTCCCGGACACCAAGTCGGCCGCCGACAAGGCGTGGACGGACTGGCTCACGCAGTCGCTCACGATCCCCAGCGCCGGCGACGCATAGGCGCCGCTGCGCCGGCGCGCGTCTCAGGTAAGCGGGAAGCGCTCGTAGCGCTCGGCGACCCGCATCGTCGGGTCGTCCGCGATCTCCTCGGCGAGCGCGTCGGAGATCCAGAGCGTGCGCAGGTGGAGCGTGTCGGCGATGCGCGCGATGCGGGCCCGGCGCGGGTCGACGCCCGGGCACATCAGCAGCGCGGCGCGCAGCGCGCGGTCGGCGTCGGGCATCACCATCGGCAAGCGGACCGGCTCGGGCGTGGTCGAGGTCAGTGCGTTGAGGTAGGTCGCGCTGGGGATGAAGCGGCTCGCCAGCCGCGCCGTCACGACGTCGGCCATCCCGACGCCGTTGGCGTTGCCGTGCGACTCGTCGGCGAGGTCGCAGAACACCATGCGCGTCACCTCCGGTCCGCCGCTCGCGAACGGGGTCGGGTAGCGGCCGGTCACGTTCGGATCGGCGCCGTCGCCGCTGATGTTCTTGCCGATCCGGTCGACCACCAGCACGTCGAGACGCTCGAACGGCAGGCGCGGCAGCAATTCCTTGGCTTGCGCCTGAAGCGCGGGCTCGTCGGTCAGCAGCCGGTGCGCCGGGATCGCCACCAGCCGGGTCGGCTGCTCGTCGGCGTTCTCGAGGATCGCCAGCGCGAACGCGATCTTGCCCGAGCGCAGGCTGACCTCCGCGACGGCCGGGATGGTGCGATGAATCTCTCCCCAGCCCCGCGCGTGCACGACGTGCGCACCGCGCTGTTTGCCCAGGCCGATCGCGATCATCTTGGTCGGCCCGCTCTCGATCGGACCGCGGAATGCGGTGTGCGGCTTGACCCGGTTGACGACCACGATCGCGTCGGCCTGCGCCGCGTGCGCGTCGACGTAGGCCGGCACGCCGTCCGCGGTGCGCCCGATCTCCACCGACTCCATCGTCGCGCGAACCGGCGCGCCGCAGCGCTCCTCGTCGACCCCCAGAGCGGCCAGCACCTCGGCTTGCCCGGCGGCGGTCGACGCGCCGTGGCTGCCCATCGCCGGAACGATGAACGGCCGCGCGCCGCGCGCCCGCAGCTCGGCGACCAGCGCCGCGACGATCTCGCCGATGCGCGCGACGCCGCGCGAGCCGACCCCGATCGCGACGCTGCCGCGCGGCGCCTCGACCGCGCGCAGCGCATCGCGCACCGCGGCCCGCACGTCGCCCACGGCGGGCGGCGTCGCCAGCCGGCGCTCGACCCGCGCGCCGCCCGGCACGGGCACGTCCGCGAGCAGCGCCTCGACGGCATCGAAATCACGCAGCAGATCGAGCATGGCTCTCCTCCGGCAGCGGCAGCGGTTCGACGCCACCCCGGCCCCGGCGTCACCGAGACGATACACCGAGGCCTCGTTGGGCTGTGTAGCTTCCTAGTCTTCCTTACTCGCCTCGCTTTGCGCGCGCTGCTGCAGCTCGGCGACCACGCTGCTGTCCGCGAGGGTCGTCGTATCGCCCAGCATCCGGCCCTCGGCGATGTCGCGCAGCAGGCGGCGCATGATCTTGCCCGAGCGCGTCTTGGGCAGCTCCTGGGTGAACGTCAGGTACTTCGGGCGGCAGAACTTGCCGAGCTTCTCCGCGACGTGGTCGCGCAGCACGTCGGCGAACTCCGGCGAGCCGTTCGCGTGGCTCTTGAGCGAGACGAAGCAGCAGATCGCCTGACCGGTCACGTCGTCGAGCTTGCCCGACGACCGCGGCTTCGGCGACGTCCTGGTGGTCGACCAGGGCCGACTCGACCTCGGTGGTCGAGATGCGGTGCCCGCTGACGTTCATCACGTCGTCGATGCGGCCCAGGAACCAGTAGTCGCCTTCGAGGTCGCGCTTGCAGCCGTCGCCGGCGAGGTAGCGGTGCTCGAACTTCGACCAGTACGTCTGCGTGTAGCGCGCGTCGTCGCCGTAGATGCCGCGCAGCATCGAGGGCCAGGGCCGGGTCAGCACGATGTACCCGCCGCCGCCCAGCGGCACCGACTCGCCCTGCTCGTTGACGAGGTCGGCCTGGATTCCCGGGAACGGCTTGTTCGCCGAGCCGGGCTTGAGCGTGCTCAGGCCGGGCAGCGGGCAGATCATGATCGCGCCGGTCTCGGTCTGCCACCAGGTGTCGACCACCGGGCAGCGCCCGCCGCCGATGTGCTCGTAGTACCACATCCAGGCTTCGGGGTTGATCGGCTCGCCGACGCTCCCCAGCACGCGCAGCGACGAGAGGTCGTGCCGCTCGACGTACTCCGTGCCCCACTTCATGAACGTGCGGATCGCGGTCGGCGCGGTGTAGAGGATCGTCACCTTGTAGCGCGCGACGATCTCCCACAGCCGGTCCTTGTCGGGATAGTCCGGCGTGCCTTCGTAGATCACGCTGGTCGCGCCGTTGCACAGCGGCCCGTAGACGATGTAGGAGTGCCCGGTCACCCAGCCGATGTCGGCCGCGCACCAGTACACGTCGGTGTCTTCCTTCAAGTCGAAGACGAGCTTGTGGGTCGCGGTGACGCCGGTCAGGTAGCCGCCGGTGGTGTGCTTGATGCCCTTGGGCTTGGCGGTCGTGCCCGAGGTGTAGAGCAGGTAGAGCAGGTCCTCGGCGTTCATCCGCTCGGGCTCGCACGTCGCGGGCTGGTCTTTCACGACGTCGTCCCACCACACGTCGCGCCCGGCGGTCATCGCGACCGGGTCGCCGACGCGCTTGGCCACCACGACGTGCGCGAGCGACGGCATGCCTTTGCCGATCGCCTCGTCGACGGTCGCCTTGAGCGGCACCTTCTTGCCGCGCCGCCAGCCCTGGTCGGCGGTGATCAGCGCGACGCACTGCGAGTCGTTGACGCGGTCGACGATCGAGTCGGACGAGAACCCGCCGAAGATCACCGAGTGCGCCGCGCCGATGCGCGCGCAGGCCAGCATCGCGACCGGCAGCTCGACGATCATCGGCATGTAGATCGCGACCCGGTCGCCTTTCTTCACGCCCAGCTTGCGCAGGCCGTTGGCGAAGCGGCAGACTTCATCGAGCAGCTGGCCGTAGGTGACGCTCCAGCGGTCGCCCGGCTCGCCTTCGTAGTAGAAGGCCACCTTTGCGGCCCGGCCGGCCCGCACGTGGCGGTCGAGCGCGTTGACCGACGCGTTGAGCTCGCCGTCGCCGAACCAGCGCGCGAACGGCTCCTCCCACTCCAGCGTCTTGGTCGGCGGGGTCATCCACTCGAGCTTGTCGGCCCACGACTTCCACCAGGCGAGGTAGTCGCGTTCGGCCTCCTCGTGAATCCCCGGCTGGGCGTTGGCCTGGGCGGCGAACTCCGGCGGCGGCGGGAAGCGGCGCACTTCGCTGAAGAGCGCCTCGATGGCATCGCTGTGCGTGGGCGTCGACATATCGCGGCATTCGTTTTCGCGGGTCGGCGGCCCCTCGATACCGAACGGGGAGACCGCGACATGGTCCGATGGTCCTACGGTTTGTACGGCGGGCTGATCGCGGGGGTGACGAGCGCGCTGTTCTACGCGGTCGTCGCCGTCGCGTGGCTCCACGAGACGACGCTCGGCACGTTCTTCGCGGGGATCGCGCGGGCGCTGCCGCCGTTTCACGGCGCCCCCGACGCAGCGCCGATCGTGGCGCTGGGGGTGGTGCTGTACTTCCTGGTCGCCGGCGGCTTCGGGGTCGCCTACGGGCTGCTCGCGCTGCGCTTCGGCTCGATGCGCCGGGCCCCGACCTCGGTGCTGTGGGGGCTCGGCTACGGCCTGGTCGTCTGGTGGGTCCTCAACGACCTGATCGTGCCGGTGACCGGGGCCGACAACGTCCAGCCGCTCTGGGAGGGCTTGCTCGGCACGGTGGTCTTCTACGGCATCGTGCTGTCCGAGGCGACCGCCACGGTCGCGCGGCGCGATGCGGGGGCGCTGCCTTGACCCCCGGCCACCGGAATGGTACGCTGAGCAGACGCCTGGCACTCGCCGGCGTGGACTGCTAAAGCCGACATGAACGAGAAGCGCGAGCTCGACAAGCGGAAGGCCTTCATCCTGGCTACCGTCGTGTACGAATACATCAACACGGCGGAACCGGTCGGCTCGGTCACGCTCTCCCAGAAGTACAACCTCGGCGTCTCCTCGGCCACGATCCGCAACGAGATGGCCGAGCTGGAGGCCGGCGGCTACCTGGTCCAGCCGCACACCTCGGCCGGCCGCGTCCCCTCGGATGCCGGCTACCGCACCTACGTCGACCGGCTGCTCCCGCCCGAGGCGCTCACCAAGGACGACACGCGCCGCATCCGCGACGAGTTCCGCGAGGCCTCGCGCGACCTGGGCGACGTGATCGACCAGACCACCCGGCTGCTCTCCGGGCTCTCGGGCAACCTCGCCATCGCGATCGCTCCCTCGCGCGACAGCCACGCCTTCAAGCACGTCCAGCTCATCTGGCTCTCGGCCCGCACCAGCATGGTGGTCGTGGTCACCTCGGGCGGCGTCGCGGCGCAGCGCGTCTTCGAGTGGCGCACCGACGTCCCGGCCGACGACCTGACCCGGCTCTCGAACGCCCTCAACGCCCGCCTCGGCGGCCGCGTGATGGAAGACGTCACCCCGGCCGACCTCGACGCCGTCTGCGCGGAGCTAGGCGTCGCCGCCCCGATCCGCGAGGCGGTCCACACCGCCTTCGCCCAGGCGCGCCAGACCGAGGAGCCCGAGATCGCCGCCGCCGGCGCGCAGAACCTGCTCGACCAGCCCGAGTTCCACGACCTGCGCAAGCTGCGCGCGATCCTGCGCATCGTCGAGGAGCAGCGCACGCTCTACGATCTGATCGCCGACGAGCTCGCCTCGGACGGCCACGTCGACCACACCCCGCACGTCCGCATCGGCCACGAGCTGCGCGCCGACGAGCTCTCCGAGTGCAGCGTCGTCACCGTCCCGTATCGCTTCGGCGACCGCGGGGTAGGAATGCTCGCGATCCTCGGGCCGCGCCGCATGCCCTACGGCCGGCTCATCGCGATCGCGTCGGGAACGGCGCGCCACCTGGGCGACCACCTCGCCGACCTCGAGATCCGATAAACGAACTGTGCCGACCGACTACTACGACGTCCTGGGCGTCGCCCGCGACGCCGACGACACCTCGATCAAGCGCGCGTACCGCCAGCTCGCGCGCAAGTACCATCCCGACGTCGCCGACGACAAAGTCGCCGCGGAGAGCCACTTCAAGGAGATCAACGAGGCCTACGAGGTCCTGTCTGACTCCCAGAAGCGCGCCAACTACGACCGCTACGGCCACGCCGGCGTGCAGGGCGGGGCGGGCGACGGCGGCTTCGGCCCGTTCGGCGCGGCCGAGGGCTTCGGCGACATCTTCGACATGTTCTTCGGCGCGGCGCGGGGCGGCGCCACGCAGCAGCAGCGCCGCAGCGGCCCCGCGCGCGGCAGCGACCTGCGCTACGACGTCGAGATCACGCTCGAGGAAGCGTACGCCGGCACGACGCGCGAGATCAGCTTCCGCCATCTCTCGACCTGCGCCACCTGCAAGGGCAACGGCGCCGAGCCGGGGACGCTGATCGTTCCCTGCGACCTGTGCAAGGGGAGCGGCATCCAGCGCCAGGTGCGCCAGACGCCGCTGGGCCAGTTCGTCACCCAGACGACCTGCACCAAGTGCGCCGGCGAAGGCCAGATCGTCCAGTCGCCGTGCGCGACCTGCCGCGGCCGCGGCCGAGTCGAGCAGGAGAAGAACCTCCAGGTTCGCATCCCGGCCGGCGTCGACGACGGCTCGCGCATCCGCATCAGCGGCAGCGGCGAGGCCGGCGTGCGCGGCGGCACCGACGGCGACCTCTACGTGTACCTGAGCGTCGCGCGCCACCCGCAGTTCCGGCGCGACGGCCTCGACGTCCAGATCGACGTCCCGATCACGTTCCCGCAAGCGGCGCTGGGCGCCGAGATCCAGGTCCCCTCGCTCGACGGCGACGTCGCGCTCCAGCTCAACGCCGGCACCCAGAGCAACTCGACGTACCGCCTGCGCGGGCGCGGCATGCCCAGCATCCGCGGCGGCGCCAAGGGCGACGAGCTCGTCACCGTGCACGTCGTGGTCCCCGAAAAGCTCAGCAAGCGCGAACGCGAGCTGCTCGAAGAGTTCGCCCACGTCCGCGGCGACCAAGTCGAAGAGGAGAAGTCGTTCTTCGACCGCTTCAAGGACGCGTTCCGCGCCGACTGAGGCTTACGGGGTCTGCTGGGTGGCCGGGATCGGGTTGACCTGGACCAGGTCGGCGCACAGGCGCGGTGAGCCGTTCACCGCGAGCGCGTAGCCGCCGCTGCTCAGCTTCGTGACCGTCGTGCCCTTGAGGGTCGACTGCGACTTGCCTTTGCTGACCGGCTGGAGCTTGTACGCCGATTGCGCGCTCGGTTTCGCGCACGCGCCTTTGTAGATGACGACGGCGCGGTCGGCGCTGGCCGGCGTCGGGTCCTCGATGGTGACGATCACGTCGGGCCCGGATTGCGAGAGCACCGCCATGCCCGGCGTTCCGCCGGGTTTGCCGTTCTCGGTCAGCGGGATGTTCATCACCGGACCCGACTTGGCGGGCGGCGCCATGTCGCCGGAGGGTTGAGCGGCGGGCGATTGCGCCGGGCTCGGCAGCGTCGCGGCCGCCGCGATGCCGCAGCAGAGCAGCGCCGTCGCGGCCAGCGTCCCAGAGCGGTGTGCATTCATTGGTTTGCTCCCAAGCGTGCAGGTGTATCGCGTACCCACCGCTTGCGGAGCCGCTCGCACCCTCGCCGCGCCGGTCTGCGAGCCGCCGCCGAGCCGAGTCACCGGCGACCGTCAGCCGCTTGAAGGCCGCGGCGCTCAGGCCGTCGTTTGCGCGCCGGTCGCGTTGGCGCGCTGCAATTCGTCCCCCAGCGTCCCGCTGAGCGCGCTCCAGAACATGCGGTAGTCCGCCGCGAGCGAGCGCAGCGGAGCGCTGAAGGTCTCGGGCTTGTTGCGCTCGATGCGGGCGTGCGAGAACCAGGCGGGGCCGTAGCCGCAGACCAGGGCCAGGCCGGCCAGCCGGCGATCGCGCCGGGCCAGCGCGGTCGCCATCAGCGCTGTGGCGACGGCCGTGCCGGTGAAGTGGAGGGTGCGCGTGCGCGGGTCGGCGTGCGCGCGCAGGTAGCGGAGCCAGAAGGCGTCGTCCATCCGCGGGCCTTCCGCGCGGGCGAGGCGAACGGCCTGCTCCGATGCGGGACCGGTTCTTCGTCGAGGGCGTCCACGCGGTCGGCGCGCGGGTCGGGTTCGCGGCCGACGATGCGCGCAAGCTCGCGCTCGTGCTGCGCAAGCGCAGCGGCGACCGCGTGCAGGTGGTCGACTCCGGCGGCGTCGCGTACGCCGCCACGCTGGCGGTCGAAGGGCACGACGTGCACGCCAGGCTCGACGAACTGCTCGCCCGCGAACCGGTCGAGACGGCGCTCGCGATCACGATCGCCCAAGCGGTGCCCAAGGGCCAGAAGATGGACCTCGTCGTCGAGAAGGCGACGGAGCTCGGCGCGCACGCCGTCGTGCCGGTCCGCAGCGCGCGGGTGATCGGCCACGACACGGGCGCGGCGAAGGTCGAGCGCTGGCGCCGCATCGCCAAGTCCGCCGCGCAGCAGTCCGGCCGCACGCGCATCCCGCCCGTCGCCGACGTGCACGACTGGGCTGCGCTGCTCGCGACGTTCGCCGACTACGACCGCGTCTACATCCCCTGGGAGCTCGAGCGACCCCGCGCCGCTGCGCGACGTCTTCGAGCGCGAGCTCCCCGCCGCAAGCCGCGTGCTGGTCGTCATCGGCCCCGAAGGCGGCTTCGCCGCCGACGAGGTCGAGCGGGCCCGGGCTGCCGGGGCGACCCCGATCTCGCTCGGCCGCCGCATCCTGCGCACCGAGACGGCCGCGCTGGTCGTGCTCGCGGCCGCCCTCTACGCCCGCGGCGAGCTGTAACGCCCGCGTAAAGTCCTGGAAAACATCCCAACCGGGCGGGACTCTCGGGTCGTTCAGGGGGGTAGCCTCCGCTTGGGAGGAGGGCTACCTGAGGGGAGACAGATGAGGACGGAGCAGGCACCGGCGGTCGAACGCCGTAGCCGGCCGCGGCCGCCTCGCGATCCGCGCGTGCTGATCGTCGACCACGATCGCGAGCTCGTCGAGAGAATCGCGCGCTCCCTGAGCGAAGCCGGGTATACCGCGCTGCGGGCCTTCGACGGCGAGCAAGCCCTGTCGCTGATGGCCGAGGAGGCACCGCACCTGGTGCTGCTCGAGCTTGTCCTCCCCAAGCGCTCGGGTCTGGACGTCTTCCGCCTGATTCGCGCGGCCAGCCAGCTGCCGGTCATCTTCTTCAGCGCGCGCAGTTCCGAAACCGACCGCATCGTCTCGCTCGAACTGGGCGCTGACGATTTCGTGACCAAGCCGTTCAGCTCGCGCGAGCTGAACGCCCGAGTCGGCGCGGTGCTGCGGCGCTCGTGCCCCAATTGCCGCTCGCTGAACGGGGCCAGGGAGCCGGCATCGCTCGAGCTCGATCGCGGGTCGTTGCAAGTGCGCCGCAAGGGCCGCGCGCTGGGGCTGACCCCGACCGAGTTCCGCATCCTCGAGGCGCTCGCCCGAAATCCGGGTCAGATCTTGAGCCGCGCGCAGTTGCTGGAGCAGTTCTCCAGCGACGGCGAAGTGTTCGATCGCACGCTGGACAAGCACATCGCGAACCTGCGCAAGAAAATCGAAGAAAACCCGTCCAACCCGCGCCATCTCGTGACGGTCTTCGGCCAGGGCTACAAATACGAGCCCTGAGGTGGCGTGGTGGCCTGCTCGCTCTCGGCACAGTGCCTTTCAAAGAGCAACTGACTGTGCTAGGCTCGGTCACGGAGAAATGGCGAAAGTACGTCTGATGGACATGCCGTGTTCGATCGCCCGCTCGCTCGACGTCGTCGGCGAGTGGTGGTCGCTGCTCGTGCTGCGCGACGTGTTCCGCGGGCTGCGCCGCTTCGAGCTGATCCAGAGAGACCTCGGCGTCGCCAGCAACGTCCTCACCGCGCGGCTCAGCCGCTTGCGCGCGGACGGGCTGCTCGAGCGCCGCCCGTATCAGGAGCGCCCCGTCCGCTACGAGTACTTCCTGACCGACAAGGGGCGCGATCTCTACCCGGTCATGATCGCGCTGATCCAGTGGGGCGACAAGCACCTCGCCGGCGCGGACGGTCCGCCGCGCGCGCTGATCCACCTGACCTGCGGCGAGGAGAGCACGGCCAAGCTCGTCTGCACGCACTGCGAGGGCGAGATGACCGCGCGCAACACCAAGTACGTCGAGCGCGACGACGTGCGCGACGCCATCGCGACGGCCGGCTGAGCGGCTCCGCCGTGTCTGAGATCGACGAAGCCGAAGTTCGCGCCGCGATCGTCGCGACGTGCGTGCGCATGACCGAGCTCGGCCTCAACCACGGCACCGCGGGCAACGTCAGCGTGCGCGTGGGCGAGCGAATCTTGCTCACTCCCAGCGGCGTCGACTACGACCGTCTGACGCCCGACGGCATCGTCAGCCTGGCGTTCGACGGCAGCTTCAGCGGAACGGCCGAGCCCAGTTCCGAGTGGCGCCTGCACGCCGCGCTGCTGCAAGCGCGGCCCGAGATGCGCGCGGTGGTGCACACGCACTCGCTGCACGCGACGGCCGTGGCGTGTCTGCGCGAGCCGATTCCGCCGTTTCACTACCTGGTCGGGCTGGGCGGCCGCGCGACGATTCCGTGCGCCGAGTACGCCACCTACGGCACGGCCGAGCTCGCGGCCAACGCGCTGGCCGTCCTGCGCGACGGCAAGACCTGTCTGCTGGCCAACCACGGCGCGCTCGCGCTGGGCACGACGCTGCGCCAGGCCCTCGCGCTGGCGGCCAGCGTCGAGACGATGGCGACGCAATACGTGCTCGCTCGCCAGATCGGCACCCCGGTACTCCTCGCCGCCGCCGAGATGGCGCGCGCGATCGACAAGCTCGGCACCTACGGCCCCAACCGCCCCGAACCCGACGCCGCGTACTGAGGCATCCTCCGCCGCCGCAAGGTGGTCCTGGCGCTCGTGAATGCCGTCGTCGTCGACCGCTCCGTTCCGGGCGGGCTCGACCTTCGCCCCGTGCCCGAGCCCGTGCCGCTGCCCGGCGAGGCGCTGGTGCAAGTTCGCGCGATCAGCCTGAACCTGGGCGAGGTGCGCCGCGCGCGCGGCGCCGAGGACGGCTGGCGTCCGGGCTGGGACTTCGCCGGCACGGTCGAGCGCGCGGCCGCCGCCGGCTGCGGTCCGCCGCAGGGCGCGCGGGTCGTCGGCATGCTCAACAGCGGCGCTTGGGCGGAGCGGCTCGCGGCCCCGGCCCGTAACCTCGCTGTCCTGCCGGACGGGGTCTCGTTCGAGCAGGCTGCAACCCTGCGGATCGCCGGGCTGACCGCGCTCTACATGCTGGGCAAGCGCGGTTCGCTGCTCGGCCGGCGGGTGCTGGTCACCGGCGCATCGGGCGGGGTCGGCGTGTTCGCGACCCAGCTCGCCCGGCTGGCCGGAGCGCGCGTCGCGGCCCTCGTCCACCGCCCCGAGAAACGCGCCGCGGTGCAAGCGTACGCGGACGACGTGTTCGTCGGCGACGACGCCGGCGCGGCGCGCGGCGCGGGCCCGTTCGATCTGGTGCTGGAGTCGGTCGGCGGCGCGGTGTTCGCCAGCGCGCTCGCGACGCTGGCCCAGGACGGGATGCTGGTCACGTTCGGCACCAGCGCGGAGCGCTCGAGCACGGTCGAGGTCGCGCCGTTCTACGCCCTGGGCGGCGCCTCGATCTACGGCTTCATCATCTTTCACGAGATCGAGCGCGAGCCGGCGGGTGCAGGCCTGGCACGACTCGTCTCCCTCGTGGCAAACGGCCGGCTCGAGGTGCGCATCGACGACGTGCTGCCGTTCGCCGAGATCGGCCAGGCAGCCGAGCGGCTCTGGAGCCGCGGCGTCACCGGCAAGCTGGTGGTCACCTTATGAGACGCTGAGTTTCTGAACGTCTTCACAACTTCGCGCGTTATGGTGGCACTACGGACCGGGCGCGATCCGAAAACCGCCGGTCACAATGAGGTGCCAACCATGCTCAGCCGATTCAGCAAGCTCATCGTCGCGGCCGGCGCCGCGGCCGTCATCGCGACCGGCGCGATGCCTCGCCCCGCCCAAGCGGACGACAACGCGACCCGCAACCTCCTGCTCGCCGCGGCGGCGGCCGGCGCCGTCGTTCTCTACGAGAACTGGCAGCACAAGCAGCAGCAGGCCAACGCCGTGGTGGGCTACACGCCCAACGGCGGCACCGTCTACGGCGACGGCCGCATCGTCGAGCCCAACGGCCAGACGGTCTATCCCGACCAGAACGGCAACTACAACCTGGGCCAGTACGGCTACAGCAACGGGCAGTACAACAACGGCCAGTACAACAACGGTCAGTACGGCTACAACAACGGCCAGTACGACAACGGCCGCTACAACGGGCAGTACACCAACGCCCAGGGCGGCTACATCAACGGCAAGTACTACGGCCCCGGCCAGTACAACAGCGGCCAGTACGGCTACAACAACGGCCGCTACAACGGCCAGTACAATAATGCCCAGGGCGGCTACATCAACGGCAAGTACTACGGCGCCGGTCAGTACAACGGCGGCCAGTACAACGGCCAGACCGGCTACGGCAGCGGCCGATACACCAACGGCCAGTACCAGCAGCACGACAACGGCCGCCACGCCGGCTGGGACAAGCAGAGCCAGCGCGATCAGAACCGCCGTGACGACAACCGCCACGACGGCAACCGCGGCGACCGCCACTAGCCTGCCGGCGGCTGCCGCCGCCTAGCAACCACCACGCCGCGAAGCCGGTCGTGGCGGGCATGACGCTCCACACGTGGTTGGCGTTCGTGCTCGTCGCGATCGGCTTCTCGCTCATTCCCGGCCCAGCGGTCGTCACGGTCATCTCGGCCGCGCTGCGCGGCGGCTATCGCGTGTCGCTGGCGGTCAACGCGGGCGTGGTCGCCGGCGACGCGGCCTTCGTCACCGCGAGCGCGCTCGGGCTGGGCGCGCTGCTGGTCGCCTCGCAGCCGCTGTTCCTGGCGGTCAAGTGGCTGGGCATCGCGTACCTCGCGTATCTGGGCGTGCGCGCGCTGCTGGCGCGCGGCGCGGGTTACGCCTTCGACGCGCCGGGTGCCGGAAGGCGCGCTTTTCGGCTCGGCCTGACCACTCAGCTCGCGAACCCCAAGATCGTCTTGTTCTTCGGCGCGCTGCTACCGCAGTTCGTCGACCCCGCCCGCCCGGTCACGCTCCAGTTCGCGATCCTGGGCGCGACGTTCTGCGTCGGCGACGCGCTGGTGTTCGCGATCTACGGCGCGCTCGCGCACCGGGCGCGCAACTGGCTGCGCAGCGCGCGCGCGGTGCGCGCCACCTCGCGCGTCAGCGGGGTCGCGATGCTCGGCGTCGCGGCCCGCCTCGCCGCCGAACGCTGACCGGTCTAAGGCGCGGCCGCGCGCACGGTCTCCGCGAAGCGCTCGAACGCGCTGCGGTGAAGCGTGTGGCCGTGCTCGGCGAAGGTCTCGACCCGCACCGTCGGCGACACGCGCGCCAGGTCGTCGTCGGCGACCACCGACTCCTCGCCCGCGCGCAAGATCGTCGTGTCGCGCTTCATCGTCGCGAGCAGCTCGCGCAGGTCCCAGCCGCCTTCGTCGGCGCGGTTGTCGCTGCCCAGCCGGCGCAGCGTGTCCAGCGAGAGCGCGCGCATGGCGTGGACCTTGCCCTCGCGGTCGGATGCGTGCGCGTCCGCGAACTGGGCCCGCACCGCGGCGTCGCGCGCCTCGCCCGGCGGCGTGCCCAGCAGCTCCGCCAGATCGTCGACGTACTCGCGGTCGAACGTGCCGGCCGCGACCCGGATCATCGGGTCGACCAGCACCAGCGTGCGGGCGACCTTGGGCCCGCCGACCAGCGCGACCGCGCCGCCCCACGAGTGGCCCACGACCGCGGCGACGGTGCCGATGCTGTCGGCGACCGCGCGCAGATCCGCCGCGAGCAGCGCGAGCGTCAAGGGCTGGTCGGCCTCGGCGTCGCCGTGGCCGCGCTGGTCGTAGGCGAACACCCGGTGGGTGCCGGCCAGCGCCTCGCCCAGGCGGGCGAAATCCTTGCGCGACGAGCTGATCCCGTGCACGCACAGGATCGCCGGCCCCGCGTCGCCCCAGCACTCGACCGTCGTCGCGGCGCCCGTCTCGAGCGCCACCCGGCGCACCTCGGCGATCACGCGCGTTCCCGCGCGGTGAGCCGCGGCGAGGCGTGGCCGCCGGCGGCGCTGGCGACCGGGGTGGTCCAGGGGGTTACGGTTCTGCTCATGGACGGCCCCGTTCTACGCCAGGCGCGCGATCAGCTTCGCCAGCGGCGGCCCGCTCAGGATCACCGCCACCATGCGCAGGGCCTGGACGGCTAGGATCAGCGGCACGTTGGCGCCGCTGCCCAGCGCGATGATGGTCACCGAGTCCAGCCCGCCGGGCGTGGTGGCGAGGTAGGCGGTCAGCGCGTCGACATGGGCGCCGGCCGCCAGCAGCGCGCCCGAGCCGGCGCACAGCCCGATCAGGACCGCGGTCGAAAGCAGCAGCTCGGGCAGCGCCCGCAGGGCGTAGCGCACCGTGGCGCGGGTGTAGAGCAGCCCGACGGAGAGCCCGATCGTGACGTAGGCCGCGTCGAGCACGGCCGG
This sequence comes from Vulcanimicrobiota bacterium, assembly GCA_963784655.1. Classification (GTDB taxonomy): domain Bacteria; phylum Vulcanimicrobiota; class Vulcanimicrobiia; order Vulcanimicrobiales; family Vulcanimicrobiaceae; genus Vulcanimicrobium. Next base: position 22,578 of record CAWASO010000005.1, on the reverse strand, counting down.
CGGCACGGCGATTCGCACCAGGCCCGCGCCGTGCAGCAGCGCGCCGAGCAGCATCGGGCCGAGCAGCGCCCCGCCCGGCACCCGCAGGCGCAGCGCGAGCAGCGTGCCGGCCGCGCCGACGGCCAGCGTCTCGGCCCAGCCCAGCGGGTCGGCGGCGCCGCTGGTGCCGACCGCCCCGCCGAAGTGGTGGCCCGGCAGCAGCAGGTGGGCCACCGTGCCGGCCGAGAGCACCACCAGCGTCACCCGCAGGTACTGCATGAAGGCCACCAGGCGCGGGTCGCCGCCATACTCCGCGCTCATCGCGGTCATCGCCGAGGCGGCGCCCGGCGCGGAGCCCCAGGCCGCCGTCGCGGCGGGCAGCGAGCCGAAGCGGGCCAGCAGCCAGCCCGCCGTCGCGGCGGCCAGCACGGTCGTCGCGACGACCAGCAGCATCATCGTCCAGTCCCGCGCGATCGAGGCCACGATCGGCGGGGTGAAGGCCTGCGCGATGAGCATCCCGATCGCCGCCTGCGCGGCCAGGAAGGCCGCCCGCGGCACGCGCAGCTCGACCAGGCCGCTGACCGCGGCCACGATGGCGACCAGCAACGGCCCGATCAGCCAGCCCGCCGGCGCGCCGATCCTCGCCAGCCCAAGCGCCCCGCCCAGCGCCGCGGCGATCAGCGCGAGCCAGCGCAAAGCGTCCGCTCTTGCCATCACGATATCACCGTGATATCATGCGCGAACCATGCGTGCTTTCGCGGCGCGTCTGGACGACGCCGTGTACGACGAGTTGAAGAAGCGGGCCGAGACTGAGCGCAAGAGCATGAACGTTGTCCTGAACGAGTCCCTCGACCGGCACTTCCGCGGGCGCTCCGACGCCAAGGCGGCGCTCCTGCGCGCCTTGGCCGCGCTGGACGACGGCGAGCGGAGCGAGAGGTGATCGCGGCGTACAACTCCGGTTCGATCATGGCACGCACGCTGGAATCACTGGAACCGGGTACCCCGGTCTTCGCCGGACCCACCCGGGTCGCCACGGTCACCGCCGTCTACGCCGAGGGCGACGCGCGCAGCGCCGACCTGCTCGTGGCGCACTGGGACGCGCTGGCCGCCGACGTGATGATCCCCAGCAGCGAGGTGGAGAGCATCGACGAGCGCGGCGTGCACCTCATGCGCCAGGAGTCCGACCAGTACGCCGACCTGGCGCCGTTCGACCCGACGCGCTTTCCGACACTGAAGAAGCTCAAGTGAAATTTTCGCTCGTCGTTCCGACCTACAACGAGGCCGGCGGCATCGAGCGGCTGATCACCACCCTGGCCGCGGTGTTCGAGAAGAACGACCTCGACGGCGAGATCGTGGTGGTCGACGACAACTCGCCCGACGGCACCGGCGCCATCGTCGACCGGCTCGAAAAGGAAGGCTACCCGGTGCGCTGCCTGCACCGGCCGGGCAAGCTGGGGCTCTCGTCGGGCGTCATCGACGGCTGGAAGTTCGCTCGGGCCGACTCCGCCGCGCTGGGGGCGATGGACGCCGACTTCTCGCACGACGCCGCCGTCCTGCCGCGCATGGTCAAAGCGCTCGCGCAGGACGGCTACGGCCTGGCGATCGGCTCGCGCTACGTGCCCGGCGGCGGGATCACCAACTGGCCCAAGCGCCGGATCGTCACCTCGCGCGTGGCGATCGCGCTGGCCCAGCCGCTGACTCCGATTCGCGACATCACCTCGGGTTATTTTTTGGTCAAGCGCGAGGCGCTCGAAGGGGTCGAGCTCGACCCGATCGGCTTCAAGATCGGGCTCGAAGTGATCGCCAAGGCCCGCTACGGCCGCGCGCTCGAAGTGCCGTACGTGTTCACCGACCGGGTCGCCGGCACGTCCAAGCTCAACCAGAACGAGATCTTCAACTACCTCAAGCAGCTCGGCCGCATCTACGGCGCCCGGCTGCAGGGCAAGAAGTAGTCTTGGCCGTTCCGGAGTGGCTGCGGCTGCGGCGCGCCCAGCCGATCCCCGCCGAGGACGCCGCGCAGTGGACCAAGTGCCCCAAGTGCGGCTCGATGATCTACCGCCCGGACCTGGCCGCGAACCTGTGGGTCTGCGCGACCTGCGGGCACCACTTCCGCATGCACGCCTTCGACCGCATCTCGATGCTGGTCGACTCGGACTTCACCGAGATCGGCGGCGAGCTCGTCCCGGGCGACCCGCTGGGCTGGGTCGACAAGACCCCCTACCCGCAGAAGCTGCAGCGCGACCGCGAGAAGTCCAAGCTGACCGAGGGCGTGGTCTGCGGCTTCGCCTCGATCGGCGGCTACCCGGTGGCGCTGGGCGTGATGGACTTCAACTTCCGCGGCGGGACGATGGGCACGGTCGTCGGCGAGCGGATCACCCAGCTCTTCGAGCGCGCCCGCGAGCGCAAGCTGCCCGTCATCGTGTTCACCGCCAGCGGCGGCGCGCGGATGGAAGAAGGCATGCTGGCGCTGATGCAGATGGCCAAGACCACCCTGGCCGTGCGGCGCTTCCAGGACGAAGGCGGCTACTATCTGAGCGTGCTGACCGACCCGACCACCGGCGGCGTGTCGGCCTCGTTCGCGTTCCAGGCCGACGTGATTCTGGCCGAGGCCAAGGCCGCGATCGGCTTCGCCGGGCGGCGGGTGATCGAGCAGACCATCCGCCAGAAGCTGCCCGACAACTTCCAGACGGCGGAGTTCTTGCTCGAAAAGGGCGCGCTCGACATGGTGGTCGACCGGCGCGAGCTCAAAGATCGCCTGCTGCGCTTGCTGGACTACGGCACGGGCGCGGCGAACGATGCGCGCACGGAGGCGCGCGCGTGAACGTCATCGTCGAACGCGAGAAGGGGCTGCTCGAGCTCGAGCAGCGCATCAGCGAGCTCAAGGCGCAGGCCGCGCAGCAGCCGGTCGACATGAGCGCCGAGATCACCGCGCTCGAAGGCAAGTACCGCCAGATCGAGCGCGACATCTTCGGCACGATGACGCCCTGGCAGCGGGTCAACATGGCGCGCCACCCCAAGCGCCCCTTGGGCTCGCAGTACATCGCCGCGCTCGACCAGTTCGACGAGCTGCACGGCGACCGCCACTTCCGCGACGACCACGCGATCGTGGGCGGCTTCGCCAAGCTGCGCGGCCGGCGCATCATGGCGATCGCGCAAGACAAGGGCCGCGACACCAAGGAGAAGGTCTACCGCAACTTCGGCATGCCCTCGCCCGAGGGCTACCGCAAGGTCATTCGCCTGGTGAAGCTGGCCGCTCACCTGGGCCTGCCGGTGGTGACGTTCGTGGACACCAGCGGCGCCGACCCCGGCATCGGTTCGGAGGAGCGGGCCCAGTCCGAGGCGATCGCGCAGTCGCTCTACGAGCTGGCCGAGGCGCGCGTGCCGATCGTCGCGACGATCATCGGCGAGGGCGGCTCGGGCGGCGCGCTGGCGCTGGGCCTGGCCGATCGCGTCCTGATGCTGCAGCACTCGGTCTATTCGGTCGCGTCGCCCGAAGGCGCGGCCGCGATCCTGTGGGGCGACGCCGCGCGGGCCGAGGAAGCCGCGACCCGGCTCAAGCTGACCTCGGACGACCTGATCGCGTTCGGCATCGTCGACGAGGTGGTGCCCGAGCCGGTCGGCGGCGCCCACCGCGACCCCGACGGCACGATCGCCCGCGTCCTGGCCGCGGTCGACGCCGCGTTGGGCCCGCTGAGCGCGCTTCCGGCCGACACGCTGCGCGAGCGTCGCTACGCGAAGTTTCGCCGGATCGGTGCTGCCGGCTGATGGGCCGCGCCACGCTGTTTCGCTATCTCGGCCGGGTCGGCATCGTGTCCGTCGCGCTGGTCGTGATGTCGCTGATCGGCGTGCAGTACGCGCGGGTGATCGGGCGCAACGTCGCGCTCGCGAACGACGTGCGCGCGGTTCAGAACGACGTCGTCGCGCTGCGCGCCCATCGCGCGCAGCAGCGGCGCGAGCTGAGCCGGCTGACCGACCCGCACGGCGCGGTGCCCGAGATCCACGACCGCCTGCACCTGGTCGGCGACGACGAAGCGATCATCTACCTCAAGGGGAACCGCAAGCCGTGAGCGAGCGCGTGCGCGGGAGCGTGATCAACGTGCACGGGCTGGGCGCGACGGTGCGGCTCGAGGACGGCCGGCTGGTCGCCGCGCCGATCGGCGACGTCAACAAGAACCGCGCCGCCTACACCCGCGCCGCCGAGCACAAGGACGTCACGCTGCCCTTCGACCTGGTCGGCAAGATGGTGGTGATCGCGCAGACCCGGGTCGACGAGGTCGCGCCGACCTCGGAGGCCCCGGCCCTGACCGACCCCTCGTTCGAAGCTCAGATCGCGCAGTACCTCGAAATCCACCGAGGCCTGGGCGCCGCCCGACCGCCCGCAGCCGTTCGAGCGCCATCTGGTCCGCAAGCGCCAGCGCGCGCGCCACTTCGAGAGCGCCGAAGGGTAGCAGCGCCACCGCGTCCCGCGAAGGGACGGAAGTCCTAGCGCTTACGCCCTAGGTCTCGCCCCGCGGATGCTTCGGCCATCGCCGCTCGGCCGCAACTCGGTGCTAGCATCGAAACGCTTCTTGCCCGCCGTTCGGTAGTTTTTGCGAGCGGCTGATTTCAGCTTCGGAGATGTGCGATGCTCCAGCGGATCGTTCGCGTCGGTGCTCTCTGCGTGATTGCCCTGGTCTGGAGCGGGTGCGGCGGCGGCTCGGGAAGCCCTCCGCCGGTGCCGCAGACGGGCGGCTCCGGCGCCGCCGCGGCGCCGGAGAGCGTCACGTATGCCCTCTCGGCCGCCGGGTCGACGCAGCCGCTGCCGGCGGCGGGCGCCTACGGCGGCAGCGTCGCCTTCCCGGCATTCGCCGTGCCCGCGGGCGCCACGATCGTCGCATCGGCGAGCGCGGCCCAGACCCTGGCGCAGTCGACCACCGGAACGATCAACATCTATTATGCGGCGAGCTTCACGCCGTCCACCACGCTGGTGTTCCCTACCGTGCCGGTCTTCACGATCCAGCTTCCACCCGCGGCGAAGGTGAACGACCAGTCGTTTTACTACGGCATCAGCCAGCCCGCGCCGACGGGCGCGGCGCGCGCGTTTCGCACCGAGGGCCCGGCCGCGGTCTCCGGCCGCACGCTGACCTTTCCGACGTCGGGCGTGCCGCTGACGCTCGAAAAGGGCGTCACCTACACGTTCGGCTTCTACGGCAGCGCGTCGGTCGCGACGACGACGCCGAGCGCTCTGCTCTTCGCGACCGTGCGCACGAACGAGGTACTCGCCTTTCCGGCCGGCGCCGACGGCGACGTCGCGCCGGTGCGCGAGATCGCCGGGCCGCACACGGGCCTGGCCGGGCCGTCCGGCATCGCGCACGACGCGTCCGGCAACATCTACGTCATCAACGCGAGCGATCAAACCGTCACGGAGTATCCCGCCGACGCGAACGGAGACGTCAGCCCGATCCGCACGATTCACCTGACGAACAGCGGCTACGGCTACGAGATCGCGGTCGACGCCGCCGGCGCGATCTACGTCGGCAACGATGCGACCGGCCCGACGCCCAACGATCTGGTCGACGTGTACGCGCCGACGGCGTCGGGCACCGCAACGCCGATCCGGGCGATCTCCCGCGGCTACCCGGATACCGCGGGCGGCATCGCGATCGACGCCGCGGGCGAGCTGGTCGTCGAAATCGACCACGACATCCCGCCGCCCTCGACGCGTTCGATCGCGGTGTTCGCAGCGGGCGCGAACGGTGCGGCGACGCCGGTGCGCCAAATCGTCGGCTCGAACCCGGAGCTGGGTTTCTTGGGAAGCATCGCGCTCGGTCCGACCGGAACGATCTACACGCCGAGCACGCTCGGTGTCCCCAACGTGCAGGTCGTCGCGTTCGCCGCGAACGCGAACGGCAACGCCGCGCCGCTTCTGACGCTCGGCGGACCGCTGACGCGGCTGAACTTCACGGGCTCGGTGGCTGTCGGCGGCGCCGGTGCGCTCTACATCGTCAACGAGCCGGCCGGAGCGCCGCAGGTCACGTCGGAGATCGACGCGTTCGCACCCGGCGCGAGCGGTAACGTCGCGCCGGTCCGCGTCATCGGCGGACCGCACACCGGCCTGGGCAACGGCGCCGGGGCTCTCATGATCATGCCGCGCGCGCTGGCGTTCCCGTGAGCGCGCCGGTGCGCCGCACGGGCTCGCACCCGTCTCCGGAGGTCGCAGGATGAACAGCCACGTCGGCCGCGCCGTTCTGGCCGCGGCGCTTGCCCTCTCCAGCGCCGGCTGCGCCGGCGGCGGCGGTCCCGCCTCCGTTCCCGCCGTCGCGCCGGGCTCGGGGTCGAGCCCCGCTTCCGGTGCGGTCGTCTACCCCTTGTCCGCCGGCGGCTCGACCTTCGCGCTGCCGGAGGCCGGCGGGTTCGGCGGAACGGTCACGTTCCCGGCGTTCGCGGCGCCCGCGGGAGCGACGATCTCGGCAACCGCGTCCACGATCGCGCCCGCCTCGCTCGCGCCGGCCGCGCTGCGGCGTCCGGCCGAGACCGGCGCCGCCGTCGTCTACTATTACCTTACCCTCATGCCGCGGATGACGATCACGCTGCCGACGGTGCCGGCCTTCGCGGTCGGGCTCACCAGCTCGCTCGCGAAACAGAACGTGTCGTTCTACTACGCGCTCTCGCAGCCGGCGGCGAGCGGTGCGATCGCAAGCTTCCGCACCGAGGGCCCGGCGACGGTCAGCGGCACGACCGCGACGTTCACCCCGTCAAACGTGCCGCTGACGCTGCACGCCGGCACGCCGTACGTATTCGCGTTCTACAGCCTCGCCCGCGTCTCGGCCGGCGCGCCGTATGCGTACGTCGCCAACAGCGGCGCCAACGCGGTCGCGGCCTTCTCGCTCGCGGCCTCGGGCGACGTCGCGCCGGATTTCACGATCTCCGGGCCCGCGACGCAGATCGATCTTCCGCAGAGCCTCGCGCGCGACGCGGCCGGCCGGCTGTACGTCGGCAACCACGGCGCCACGGCCGTCGGCACCGTCACCGTTTACGCCAAGGGCGCGACCGGAAATGCCGCGCCGATCCGCACCATCGGCGGCCCCCTGACCGGTATCGTCAACTTGAACTCGATCGCCGTCGGCGGCAACGGCAACGTCTACGTGGCGGTCGGCGGCGCCTACCGCGGGCAGTCCTCGGTGCGCGTGTTCGGGCCGACGGCGAATGGGAACGCGGCGCCCTCGCAGGTGCTCACCGCGCCGTACCTGGCCGCCGGAATCGGGGTCGACGCGCAGGACGAGATCGTCGTGTCGGACATCAACCCGTCGGCATCGTACGCGGCGATCGAGACATACGCGCCGACGGCGAGCGGGAACGCGGCACCACTGCGCTCCATCACCGGGCCCGCGACGGGGCTGCAAGAACCGGGCCACTTGGCGGTCGACGACGCGCTGCAGCAAGTGTTCGTGGTCGACGTCTTCTCCGTGCTGGGCTTCCCGCTGAAGGTGAACGGCAACGTCGCCCCCGTCACGCGGATCGCCGGCACCGACGCGGATTTGAGCAGCCCGTCCGGGCTGGGGCTGACGTCCGACTCGGTCGTCGTCAGCGACGTGTTCACCTCGAGCGTGTCGATCTACGCGCGCGGCGCGCTCGGCAACGTCGCTCCGGTGCGCACGATCGGCGGACCGCTGACGACGCTCGACCAGCCGCGGGACGTCGTGGTCGTGCCGTAGGCACGGCGGGCGCATCCCGCTTGCTCGCTCGTGCGAAAGCCTAGGCGCAGCGTGCCCGGTCGCCGAACGTGTCCGAGATCATGGCGTTGGGAGAAGCACGCGTCGATCCCGTCAAGGTTCCCGGCTCGTTCGTCCGGCTGCAAGGCGCCTACTCCGGCCTGCGCGCCGCCGAGCAGCGGGTGGCGGACTTCATCCTGGCCCACCCCGACGAGCTGATCTACCTCACGGTGACGGAGCTCGCGGAGCGCACGAACACCAGCGAGTCGACCGTCGTGCGGCTCACCCAGAAGATCGGCTACAAGGGCTACCAAGAGTTCAAGATCGTGCTGGCGCGCGATCTGGTCGAGCCGACGACCGAGATCTACGCCGCGATCGAGTCCGGCGACGACCTGCGCGACGGTCAAGAGCAAGGTCTTCCAGGCCAACGCGCAAGCCCTGCGCGACACGATCGAAGTGCTCGACGACGGCGAGCTGCAGCGCGCGGTCGACGCGCTGGCGGCGGCCAACCGGGTCGAGATCTACGGCGTCGGCGGAAGCGCGCCGCTCGCGCTGGACGCCTACCACAAGTTCCTCAAGCTCGGCATGCGCGCGATCGCGCTCTCCGACGGCGACCTGATGGCGATGTCGTCGTCGCTGCTCGGCGCCGGCGACGTGGCGCTGGGGATCTCGCACACCGGCGCCAGCCGCGACGTGACCGACGCCCTGGGCCGGGCCAAGGAGCGCGGCGCGACGACGATCTGCATCACTCACCGCTCGACCTCGCCGATCACCAAGGTCTCGGGCATCGTGCTGGTCACCGCGGCCAAGCAGACCGCGTTCCGCAGCGACGCCAGCTCCAGCCGGATCGCCCAGCTCACGATCATCGACACGCTCTACGTCGGCGTCGCGCACGAGAACCACGCCCGCTCGCTCGAGATGATCGAGCGCACTCGCGAAGCCACCGCCGCCAAGCGCTACTGACCCCGCTGGCGCACTGGCACGTGTCCGGACGACGGGCGGGACAGCGCTTCGACGCCGAGCACGGCGTCACGACCGAGATGCTGGTGTTCCTGGGCGAGCTCGACCCCGAGGCGATCGGCCCGGCGCTCGAGCACGCCACGCACTACGAGCCGACCCCGGTCGCGCAGGCCGAAGAGCTGCTCGACGCCTCGCCGCTGCGCGCCCGAGCGCAGCACCTTCGTCGACCTCGGCGCGGGCATGGGGCGCGTGCTGCTGCTCGCCGCGCGGCGGCCGTTCAAGACGGTGATCGGGGTCGAGGTCTCGCCCGCGCTGGTCGAGATCGCGCGCGAGAACCTCGCCGCCGCGCGCGACCCGCTGCGCGTGGCGCGCGACCTGCGCCTGGTGCGCGCCGATGCCAGCACGTACCGCTTTCCGCCGGGCGATCTGGTGGTCTATCTCTACAACCCGTTCGCGGCGCCGGTCCTGGACGCGGTGCTGATCAACCTGCGCGCGGGCGACGAGCGGCGCGAGGTGGTGCTGCTCTACCACACCCCGGTCGAGCGCGACACCATCGACGCGAGCGAAGCCTTCGCGCTGGTCGACGACCTGGGCTTCGGCCTGGTCTACCGGCTGCGCCGCTAGCCGTGCGGGCCGATGCGCGCCAGCGCACGAATGGCCCGCCGTGGTTCGCGCGCTCGTCTCCATCGGCACCAACTCGACCCGCCTGCTCGTGCTCGACGGCGCCTTGCGGGTCGCATCCGAGTCGCGCGGCACGCGCATCGGCACCGGCATCGGCGTCACCGGCACGATCGACCCCGCCGCGCAGACCCGCACGCTGGCCGCGATCGACGACTACCTGGGCCTCGCCCGCGCCCGCGGCACGACCCAGATCGACGCCATCGCGACCAGCGCCCTGCGCCGGGCCAGCGACGGCGAGGCCTTCGGAGCCGCGGTCGCGGCGCGGGTCGGGATCGCGCCGCGCGTGCTCAGCGGGGCCGAGGAGGCGACCTACTCGTTCCTGGGCGCGACCTCGGTCCGCGACGGCGAGCGCGCCATCGCGGTGCTCGACGTCGGCGGCGGCAGCGCCGAGCTGGCGGTCGACGTGCCGTCGCGGGCCCGCGCGGCCGGCATGGTCGAGCGCACGTTCTCGCTCGAGATCGGCGCGGTGCGCCTGGCCGAGCGCTACCCCGCGCTGCTCGGCGCGCGCGGCCTGGGCGACGACGAGCGGCGCGCGCTCGACGAGGCGGCCCGGGCCGACGTGGCGGCGGTGCTCGGCCCGTACGGCGCGGTGCGCGGCTTCGCGGAGCTGATCGCGGTCGGCGGAACCGTCTTCACCGCCGCCGCGATGGTCGCCGGCGGCCTGCGCGACGGCGCGACGATGACCCGCGCCGACCGCGAGCGCCTGATCGCCGAGCTGCTCGCGCGCGATCTCGCCGCGCGCAAGGCGATGGCCCACATCCGCCCCCAGCGCGCCGACATCCTCGCCGCCGGCCTGATCGTGGTCGACGAAGCCTGCCGCCTCCTGGACGTCGACGAGCTCACCGTGAGCGAAGCCGACCTGCTGCTGGGCTACCTCAACTCCCCCGCCTTCCGCGCCGCCCCGTTCCCCAGGGAAGTAGCGCAGGTGCCGGCCGCGAAACGCGCGCGGGATGATGGTGGAATAGGCAGACACAGCAGACTTATAATCCATGAGCCGGCCGGACGGAAACGCCGGTCGGGATGCGCTCAAAGTCGGTGAACTCGTCGCGCTCGCGCGCACGACAACGCCGAGCCAAGCCGGATCGTCGCCGCGGCGGCGATGCGGAAGGTGTAGAGACTGGACGGGCGCGGCCTACCGGAGCTTTGCTGAAGCTCCCACGGTCAAGGCACAGTCCGGACCACGAACGCCGCGCCTCCTCACCGAGACGCGGCGGCGGCGAAAGCCGAAGTGGTGCGAAAATCTGCAGCCCGCAAGGGCGTCCGGGTTCGAGCCCGGTCATCCCACAATTTTGACTTTCTACGACCTCGACGCCCGCAATATCGATTCGTCGCTAATTCAAGGTCACTGTCTGTGCAACATCGAGCCGCGAAATGTCGTCACCCGGCATGACTCTTATGGAACAAGGCTCAGCGAGCACGATATAGTAAGATAGCATAGCTATCTGATCGGCACTCGTAACGTGGGGAACGTTTGCCGTTGTCATATGAGGTCATCCAGCCTTGGATTGTCACTGCAGTGCTCGTATTTATGAGCGGCGAGAAATCGTCATTCGGGACGCTGCATCCTGAATTCTCCTCTGTCGTTCCTACGGGGCCCTCAATTGGCGACTGTACGGAACGCTCTTTAATCGCAGAAAGCAGAGTCGCGGTTAAAGCGTTACGCGTGACGGTCAGGCGAGTCTCAAACGATGAGACGCATTACTTTGAAGCGCGTGTGCTTTGCGACTCAGGCGAGGATGTCGCAACTTAGATCCGTCTGCGAAGTCAGCGTATCCCTACAATATCACGTTGCATGAACCGTCGGCCACGCCCGAATTCGAAGACATGAGCAGGTACTTTTCAAGTGGGTGGATCGCTCATGTCCGCTCAAAAATTCCGAGTGGACCTTGTCATCCAGGCGATGCGGCGATTCGTCAAGCTCACTCATGAAATCTGGTCAAGGACGCGTCAGCCACCATATCCTCCATTGTACATGGCGGCATACAATGCCTTGGATCATATCTTCTTCATGGAAGCCGGCGATTGGGAGTTGCAGTTCAATGTAGTATCTATTAGACGATCCCAAACATTACGCTAGAAGTTTACCAGTGACGCTGTCGCAGGACGATGAAATGAAATTGCTTCAAAACCTTGTCCACGACGCTTGCGGCCTGGGCCGGGCACCAAACCGGAGAACCATATCTTGCATCTCCTGATTATCAATCTGATGAACGCAGCTAGTCGCCGTGGGAAGATGCGCCGTGCCCGTTGGTGCAGCGAGGTTTCGTACCGAAATCAGGACCTAAACGTGCGACGATCTTACCGTTAGCGAAATTCTAGAATTGGACGGGCGCAGCCTACCGGCCTGAAGCTCCCACGGTCAGGGCACAGTTTGGACCAGAACGAATCTCAGGCGGCGAAAGCCGAAGTGGTGCGAAAATCTGCAGCCCGCGAGGGTCTCCGGGTTCGAGCCCCGGTCATCCCAGACGTGCCGCCCCGTTGACATCGCCCCACCGTTACCGTTATTGTGATGCCGTCCAGGGAGTACGTGACCAGGTCTTCATCGCTCCTATAGCAGAGGCCGCAGATTCGTCCGCGTTCATGCGAACGTCGCGCATCGACAGCCAGCATCCCGCGCTTCAGCGCCTTTCGCGCATGAACCGGAACCGATGTCCGCCGTCCGTCCGCATGGCGCATGACATGATGCCGGATCAACGACCATCGTCACGCTGAATCCACGCGCTTCAGCGCGCGAAGCCGGTCGCCTTCGACGACCAGCATCTTGGTGTTCATCAGGATGAGGCGATGGTGACCTCGGCTAAGCTGCCGTGACTGTCACTCGCGCCATCACCGTGCCCACGTCGCTGGGCGGAATGTCGACGCCGTACGCGCGCCGGTCGGCTAGCATCGCCTCGATCACCTCACGCGCGTTTGCCAGGGCCTTGCCGATCGATCTCGTCCAGCGTGTGCGCCTCGGGCAGCGCCGGCACCACGACGGAGAACCCGCCCTCGGCTTCCGGCTCCAAGATGACCGCATAACTCGTCGTCGGAGCATCCATCCCTACCGACTTCGGCACTCCGAACGTACCCTCCATCGCACCACCCCTGGGGGCACCCCAGTGCGCCATTGGGGACGATCTGGGACTTGCTTCGATATTAACCGGGACTTGATGGCCCTGCCGCAGGACCAAAGGCCGGCTCGCTGAACGGCCGTCGCGTGCCTCGTCTCGCGCTTGCGACTCTGGGTGATGTCGCGCTCTTCTCGGGCGAGCGGCGCTGCGAGTTGCCCTCCACCGCGAAGGCGCGCCTGCTGCTGGTCTACCTGGCGATGCACGCCGGGCGGCCCATCTCGCGCGACGAGCTGGCCGCGATCGGCTGGCCCGAGAGCGACGAGGACCGCGCCCGGGCGAGCTTGTCGACCGCGCTGTGGGCGATCCGCAAGTCGCTCGCCGACGCGGGTGCCGGGGCGGACGCGCTGGTCGCCGGCCGGACGGCGGTCACCTTCGCGGCCGAGATCGCGGTCGACGCGGTACGCTTCGAGCAGGCCGCGGCGGCCGGTGACGACGTCGAGGCGGACCGGCTCTACGCGGGCCCGTTCCTGCGCGACGAGTACGGCGACTGGGCCATCGCGCAGCGCGAGCGCTTGGCGCAACTGGCGGAGAGCGTGCTGGCGCGGCTGCTCGCGCGCACGCCCGACCCGCTGGCCGCGCGCCGCTTGCTGCTCAGCGACCCGTACGCGGAGCTGGCGTACCGGGTCCTGATCGACGACGCGCTGGCGCGCGGCCGGTTCGCGACCGCGCGGGCCTACGCGAAGCGGGCAGCCGACGCGTTCGCGGAGCTCGGCACGACGCCGCCCTTCGCGGCGGGCGATACCTACGCGGCCCTCTTCAGCGACGCCGCGAGCGACCGGCAGCGGACCAACCTCGGCCTCGAGACGACCAGCTTCATCGGGCGCGACGACGACCTGGGCCACGTCGCGCACCTGCTCGACGAGCATCGGCTCGTGACGCTGCTCGGCCCCGGGGGGACCGGCAAGACGCGTTTGGCCCGCGAGGTCGCGCTGCGCGCCGTCGCGCGCCATGCGGAGGGAGCCTGGTTCGTCGACCTGGCGCCGCTGGCCGAGAACGCCGACATCGACGTGGCCGTGCTGCGCGCGCTGGGCGCGCGCGAGGACCCGCAGCGCGGCGCGGCCGACGTGCTCGACGAGACCCTGGCCCAGCACGACGTGCTGCTGGTGCTCGACAACTGCGAGCACGTCGTCGACGCGGTGGCCGACATGGTCGCGCGGGTGCTGCCGGCGGCGCCGCTGACCCGCTTTCTCGCGACCTCGCGCGAGCCGCTCCGGCTCGCGGGCGAATGGCTGGTCGACGTCGCGCCGCTGGTCGCCGACGACGCGGTCGCGCTGTTCGCCGAACGGGCGCGCGCCGCGGACCGCCGCTTCGCGCTGGGCGACGAACCGGTGCGGGCGCTCGTGCGCGAGATCTGCGGCGCGCTCGACGGGCTGCCGCTGGCGATCGAGCTGGCCGCGGCGCGCGTGCGCTACGATCCGCTGGAATCCATCCGGGCCTCGCTGCACGACGAGCCGACCGGCCCGGCCGGGACGCTGCGCAACGTTGCGCCGCGCGCGCGCTCGCTGCGGTCCTCGATCGCCTGGAGCGTGAACCGGCTCGAGCCCGCGGTGCGCACGGTGTTCGGGCGGGCGGGCATCTTCGCCGGCGCGTTCGACGAAAGCGGTTTGGTCGCGGTCGCGGGCGACGGCGCGCGCGGCGCGCTCGACACGCTGGTCGGGCGTTCGCTGGTGGCGACGGTCGACGTGCGCGGCCGGCGCCGCTACCGCCTGCTCGAGACGACGCGCGCCTACGCGCGCGAGCTGTTCGCCGCCGATCCCGCCGCGGCGGACGTGCGAACCGCGTACGCGCGCGACGTGCTCGAGCACGCGATGACGGCGCGCGAGCGGCTGCTGGGGCCGGGCGCGCCGGGCGCGCTGCTCGAGCTCGACGACGCGGCGCCCGACGTCACCGCCGCGCTGGAGATCGTGTTCGCCGCCGGACCGGAGTCCGCGCCCGCCGCGGTCAACGCGGTGTACCGGCTGGCGCGCTACTGGAACGAACGCGGCGCGCACGCCCACGCCGAGGGCTGGTTCGCGCGCGCGGCCGCGCTCGACGTGGCGCCGAACCTGCGCGGGGAGCTGGCCTACGCGCGCTCGCTGCTCAAGGGCACCGCGCGGGACTCCGTCACGATGGAAGCCGCGCTGCGCGAAGCGCTCGAGTGGTTCGAGATCGCCGGCGACCTCCAAGGCCAGGCGCGCTGCTGGAACGGGCTGGGAATCGTCCACCAGAACCGCCTGCAGTACGGCGGCGCGCGGAGCGCGTTCGAGCGCAGCTTGGCGCTCGCAGCGGGTGGTCGGCGACCGGCTCGGCATCGCCTTCGCGCTCTCGAACTTGGCCGCCAACGCGATCCACGACGGCGAAGACTACGCCGCGGCGGAGCGCTTCTACGACGAGGCGCTGCCGATCTTCGACGGCGCGGCGGCGCTCTCGGCGCGCGTGAGCGTGTACGTCAACGTGGCCTGGACGAAGCGCCACGCTGGGCGCCGGCGAAGCGGCCGATCGGGCGCTGGCGACCGCCCTCGCGCTGGCCGAGAAGACCGGCTCGGCCGACACCTTGGCGTTTGCCTACACCGCGGCCGCCTGCCAGGCCGCGAGCGCGGGCGAGTTCGATCTGGCGGAGTCGCGTGCCGTCCGGGTCGCGGCGCGTGGCCGCGCCGCTGACGTATCTGAGCGAGGCGCTGCGTGGCACGCGCCTGCGCGCTGCACCATGCCGGCGACGACGCGCTCGCCCGGCGCTGCCTGGCCGCGGCTCTCGCGGCGCGCGAGCGCTGCGGGGAGGGGTTCGAAGCGCTCGAGCGCGCCCTGGTCGCCGGCCTGCCGCTGGCGATCGACCCGGCCGCCGCGGCGACGGCCGACGTGCTCGACGCCGGCGATCTGCGCGCGCTGCTGCGCGAGGCCCCGGCGGTGCCCGTACCGGCCGGCCGGCGTTTGAGACCAAATTGAGGGCCGCCGCCTAGCGTAGGGGCATGGTTCGCCCCGATCGCTCGTTCCTCGTCCGCTTCTACGCGGCCGACGGCGAGCACCGCGCCCGCATCACCGACGTCATCGCGTCCCGCTCGTGGACGCTGCCCGACGCCGCGTCGGCGGGGGTGCTGGAGGCGTGCCTGGTTCGGGACGATCCCGACCGCCTTGCGCCCGAAAGTGAGCCGTCTCGTGAACCTTCGTGACCACGCCATGCTGCTGCGCGGCCTCGCGCTCGCCGTCGCGCTCGCCCCGACCGCCGCGGTGGCGGACGGCTCGCCGCTCGCCGCGGGCGAGCGGGTCGTCGTGCCCGCCGGGACGCCGGTCGTCGTCGAGACGACGGCCGAGATGCTGTCCAACAAGCTGCACGCGAACGACCCGGCCGGGTACGTCGTCGCCAACGACGTCGTCGTGAACGGCCACGTCGTCGCCCGCGCCGGCGACGCCGCGGCCGGCATCGTCAAGGACGCCCGGGCGGGTTCCGCCACCGCCACCCGCATCGGGCGCGGCTTGGGCCGCGTGATGGGCGGCATGGTCGGCGTCGGCGCGCTGGGCGGGGTGCTGGGCGGCGCGGCCGGCTCGGCCGCCGACCGCTATGCCAACCTGCGGCTGACGGTCGACAGCGTGACGAGCTTCTGCGGCGACACCGTGCGCGTCTCGTTCGACCGCTCGGAATACCACCCCAGCGAACGCGACGCCACCAAGCCCGTCAAGGTCGCGAAAGGCCAGCGCTACGTGGCCCTGGTCGCGGCGGACCAGACGGTGTGCGGCACGCTGACCAGCGCCGCGCCGGCGGCGATTCCCGACGACGCGCTGCGCAGCTCGGTCGCGCCGCCGCCGTACGCCGCCCCGGTCCCGAGCGCGGCCCCGACCGCGCCCTCGTAAGCGCGCCGGGCGCACGATGTGACGTTCACCCGCCTCGCAACGGAAAGGAACCGACCGCCCGAGCCGGTACAAGCCCTGGCACCCTCCCCAAACTCTCATGTTGCGAGGATATATTCGCGTATGCGCTTCCTCTTGTCCGATCGTGCTAGGCCCGGTCTCGCGGCTAGGGCCATCGCCGCGGTGTCCGCCGCGCTCCTGATCGCAGGATGCTCCGGCGGCGGATCGGCGCTGACGCCGGCCGTGTCGACCGCCCCGCCCTCCGGGCCGCAGGCCGCTTCGGCCAAGGTCACCTTCACCATGCACTGGGCGACGGCGCCGCAGAGCGCGGCGCGCAACCCGCGCTACGTGCCGGCCACCGCGCGCAGCATCTCGGTCACCGTCAACGGCGGCGTCCCGCAGTACCTCAACGCCCCCGCCTCGACGCTCGTGATCGACGCGCCGGTCGGGACCGACACGTTCACCTTCGTGACCTACGACGAGCAGAACGGCCAGGGCAACGTCCTGAGCCGGGCCTCGGTCACGCAGCAGATCGTGCTTGCGGCCGCGAACACGGTTTCGGCGGTGCTCAACGGCGTCGTCGCGTCGCTCGCGGTCTCGCTGAGCAATCCCGCCCCCAACGCCGGCGTGCCGGCGACGGTGAACGTCAACGTCGCGGCCAAGGACGCCGACGGCAACACGATCGTCGGGCCGGGCGACTACAGCACGCCGGTCCACCTCGCCGTCACCATTCCGGCGGCGAAAGAGAACGGGACGCTCTCGCTCTCGACCACGACCCTGCCGAACTCGGCGACCAGCGCCACGCTGACCTACAACGGCGGCACGCTCTCGAACGCGACGGTCACCGCGACGGCGACCGGCGTGTCGACCGTGTCCACGGCGTTCGCGCCCACCCCGACGGTCTATCAGTTCTCGGTCCCGGTCAGCGGGAACCGGCCGCAGTTCATCGCGGCGGGCTCCGACGGCAACATGTGGTTCACCGAGTCGCCCGGCAACGCGGTCGCGCGGATCACGCCGGCCGGCGTCGTCACCGAGTTCCCGGTTCCCACCGCGGCCGCGAACCCGCAGCAGATCATCTCGGCCAGCGACGGCAACCTGTGGCTGACCGAGTTCAGCGCCAACAAGCTGGCCCGGCTCACGACCAGCGGGACGTTCACCGAGTACAGCACGCTGTTCGCGCCGCCGCCCAACGACAACCCGTTCGGGCTGGTCGACCGCGGCGACGGGAACATCTGGTACGTCGCCAACGGCAGCAGCCGGGTCGGCTTCCAGGGCACCACCTCGGGCGTCGCGGGCGAGACCTCGATCCCGACCGCGAACTCGGGGCCGTACGGCATCGCGGCGGCCCCCGACAACAACCTCTACTACACCGAGTCGGCGACCGACAAGATCGGCCGCGTCACCAACCTGTTCACCGCGCAGAGCGAGATCACGCTCACGGCGGGCACCATCCCCGAGGGGATCGTGCGCGGTCCCGACGGCAACCTGTGGTTCGCCGAGTTCGGCACCAGCAAGATCGGGCGGCTTTCGCCCAACTCGTTCTCGGTCACCGGCGAGTTCCCGACCCTCACCGCGAACGCGGCGCCGACCGGGATCACGGTCGGCCAGGACGGCGCGCTGTGGTTCACCGAGAGCGGCCAGGACAAGATCGGCCGCATCACGACCGGCGGCACGGTGACCGAGTTCGCCTCGCCCGTGACGGGGCTGGGGCTGAAGGGCATCGCGGTGGCGCCTGACGGCTCGCTGTGGTTCGCCGAGTCCGGCGTCGCGCCCAACCCCGGCCGCATCGGAAAGCTGGTGTACTGATGCGCGCGCAGAGAGAGGACACGTTCATGCGCCTTCGTACCGCGTTCGCCGGCCTGGTCGTGGCCGCGGCCGTCAGCGCCTGCGACGGCGGCAACACCTCGGTGGCCCCGTTCACCCCCAGCCCGACCCCGACCCCGGTGGCCAGCGCCACCCCGACGGTCCATCCCACCGTCACCCCGACCGCCGGTCCGACCGCCACCCCGACCGCCGGCCCGACCGCGACCCCGACGGCCGGACCTACCGCCACCCCGACGGCGGGCCCGACCGCGACCCCGACGGCGGGTCCGACCGCGACCCCGACGGCCGCGCCGACCGCGACGCCCGCGCCGACCGCGACCCCGACGGCCGGGCCGACCGCGACGCCCGCGCCGCTGACCCTCAGCACCGCGACCGTCTCGCTCACCAGCGCCGGGCAGAGCGCGCCGTTCACGGTCAGCGAGGCCGGCTACTCCGGCGCGCTGAGCGCGACCAGCGCCGCCCCGACCTCGTGCAGCGGGATCGCGACCTTCAGCCCGGCCGCCGGCAGCGGCCCGAGCGCGACCTTCACCGTCACCGCGGTCGCCGCGGGGCAGTGCACGATCGTGGTCTCGGACGGCAACGGCCAGAGCGTCTCCGAGACGGTCTACGTCACCACGACCACCGGCAGCGCCACGTAGAGCCGGCCCGCGCTCGTCCGGCCGGCCGCAAGCGACCGGCCGGACGAGCGGCTCACGGTCAGACGTAGAAAATCTAACCGGTAAATTCTAACTGGTGGGGAGGGCCTCCGGGGTCTCCATCCCGAATCCGGTCCTGTTCCCGACGAACCCGGCGAGCTGCCGGGTTTCGTGCGTCCGGAGGTTCCTGCGCTGAAGATCCTCGTCACCGTCAAACTCGTCCCCGACACGAACGCCGACAAGCGGATCGATCCGGCGACGAAGCGCCTCGTCCGTACGGGCGTCGAAACGGTCATCAACCCGTTCGACGAGTACGCGATCGAAGCCGCGCTGCAACTCAAAGAGAAGCTCAACGACGGTTCCACGGTGACCGTCGTCTCGATGACCCCCGCGGCGAACAAAGAGATCGTCCGCAAGGCGCTCGCGATGGGCGCGGACGACGCGATCATGCTCTCCGACGACACGCTGGCGGGCAGCGACCTGTGGGGCACCGCGGTCGCCCTGGCCGCCGCGATCAAGGGCACGAGCCCGGACCTGGTCGTCACCGGCACCCAGTCGACCGACGCGATCAGCGGCGACCTGCCCGGGATGCTGGCCGAGAAGCTCGGCCTGCCCGGCCTGACCTACGCCCGCTCGGTGGAAGTGGCCGACGGCCGGGTCCGCGTGCAGCGCGAGACCGACACCGGCTACATGACGATCTCGGCCCCGCTCCCGGCCCTGGTCAGCGTCACCAAATCCGCCAACGAGCCGCGCTACCCGTCGCTCAAAGGCATCATGGGCGCCAAGAAAAAGACGATCGAGCAGAAGACCGCGGCCGACCTGGGCCTGACGGTCGCCGTCGGGACCGACGGCGCGAAGGCCAAGCTGACCGATCTGGCCACGCCGCCGGTGCGCGGCAAGGGCACCGTCGTGCAGGCCGCCGACGGCGCCGACGGGGCGAAGGCCGTCATCTCGTTCCTCAAGGACCGGAAGTTCATCTGATGCAGAACGTCATCGCCTTCATCGAGCACACCAAGGGGACGCCGCGGCGCGTCTCGCTCGAGGCCGCGACGCAGGCCCGCAAGCTGGCCGACGCGCTGGGCGGCAAGGCCCACGCGGTCGTGGTCGGCAACGGCGCGCCGGCGGTCAGCGAGATCCTCAAGAAGTACCCGCTCGACCAGATCCACGTCTCGGACGACGACCGTTTCCTCGACGGCGCGGTCGACGCGCTCGAGGCGGTCGCCAAGGCCGCCGGCCCGTCGCTGGTGATCGTGCCCAACACCTCGATCGGGCGCGACGTCGGCTCGCGCTTCGCGGCCCGGGTCGACGCCGGCGTGAACGCCGACGTGGTCGAGTTCAAGACCGAGGGCGGCCAGGTCGCCTGCGTCATGCCCAAGCTGGGCGGCCTGGTCATCACGACCTGCACCTTCGTGGGCGACTACGGCGTGGCGGCGATCCGGCCCAACGTTTTCAGCGCCAAGGAAACTCCCGGGGCCGCTGAGATCGTTCAAGTTCCGTCGAGCGGAAAGGCCCCCACCATCACGGTGGAGGACGAGGTCGAGGAAGCCGCGGCCCAGCTGGGCGTCGAAGAGGCGTCGGTAGTGGTCAGCGGCGGTCGAGGGATGGGCGGTCCGGATCCGTTCAACTCGATCCTCAAGGACCTCGCCGATGCGTTCGGCGGCGCGGTGGGCGCATCTCGCGCGGCGGTCGACGCCGGCTGGATCGGCCACGGCCACCAGGTCGGGCAGACCGGTAAGACGATCAGCCCGCAGCTCTATCTCGCGATCGGAATCTCCGGCGCGATCCAACACAAAGTCGGGATGCGGACGGCCGAGACGATCATCGCGATCAACAAGGACGCAAACGCCCCCATCGCCGAGTTCGCCGATCTCCTGGTCGTGGGAGACGCGTTCGCCATCGTTCCGGAATTGACGAACCTCGTCCGCGACGCGAAAGCCGCTCACGCTTGATGAACCGCCGTCTCCTTTCCGTCCTGACCCTGTCGGCCGCCGCGTTCGTCGCGGCGGCTGCGGCGCAGCCCGTCGCCGCCGCGCCCAAGAAGGCGCCGGCTCCGGCCGCGAGCGCGTCCGCGTCGCCGGCCCCCGCGCCGACCGTGACCCCCGAGGCGCTGGACAAAGCGATCCCGCGCCTGGAGTCGCAGCTCAAGACCGACCCCAACAACAAGGGTGCGCAGACCGAGCTGGCCGGTGACTACCTCCAGATCAACCGGCCCGACCTGGCCCTGCCGCTGACCCAGAAGCTGCTCGGCGGCGGGACGAAGACGGCGCAGGTCTACTACTTCGACAGCCTGGCCCAGGTCTCGCTCGGCCACACCAAAGAGGGCACGGCCGACCTCGAGAACGCGGCCAACCTCGAGCCGACCAACCCCGGCGTGCTCGGCACGCTGACCAACCTCTACCTCCAGGCCAACCGCCCACAGGACGCCGAGCGGGTCGCCAAGCGCGCCCTGACCTTCAACAAGGACGACAAGAACGCGTACATCGCGTACGGCTCGGTCCTGGCGACGGAAGGCAAGTTCGACGAGGCGCGCCAGCAGTTCGAGGGGGCGGCCAAGATCGACCCCAAGGACGTCCGTCCGGTCCTGCTCGAGGCTCAGACCTACCTCAGCCAGAACTCGGTCGCGCTGGCCGCCAGCCTCTACGACCGGGCGATCGCGATCGACCCGAACAGCGTCGAAGCGCTGGTGGGCAAGGCCCGCGTGGCCGCCGGCCAGCACAACGTCAAGGACGCGATCGCGACCTACGACAAGATCTACGCGCTCCAGACCGACCCGGCCGACAAGGTCGCCGTGCTCGATCAGCAAGCCGCGGTCTACGCCAACGAGAAGATGGACGCCGACGCCGACGCGACCTTCAAGAAGGCCATCGCGCAGTACCCGGCCGTGTTCTCCGCCCACACCGCGTACGGCGAGTACCTGCTGTCGCGCAAGGACAACGCCGGCGCCGAGCGCGAGTTCACGACCGGCCAGGGCCCCAACCGCGACGAGAACGACGCCGTGGTGCGGCTCGGCCAGCTCTACGCCAACCAGAACAACCTGGCCAAGGCGACCGACCAGTTCAAGCGGCTGGCCGAGATCCAGCCGAACGACCCGCGCGCCCACCTGCTGCTCGCCGCGACCTACAACGCCGCCAAGCAGTACGACAAGGCCCGGACCGAGTTCAAGGCGTCCTACGCGCTGCAGCACTCGCCCGACGCCCTGCTGGCCTGGGCCAGACCGACATCGCGATGCGCAACTACAGCGAGTGCGCGCAAGTGTACGACGCGCTCGACCGCGGCGCGCCCGACCTCTCGCGCCAGAACCCCTCGATCCTCTACGGCCTGGGCCAGTGCTACCAGAAGTCCAACCAGCCGGCCAAGGCCAAGACCGCCTACCAGAAACTGCTCTCGTACGTGAAGCCGGGCTCGGAAGGCGGCCAACCAAGTCAAGGCCCTGATCGACCAGATCGACCGCTCCGGGCAAACCGGCGCCGAAGACCGCCACCAAGAAGGGCTGAGCCGGTGCTCGTCGCCTACGACGATGGGGTGTCGTCGCATCTGGCGGGAGTGTCGTTCCCGGAATCACCCGACCGGGTACGCGTCGCGGCGCGGACGAGCTGCTGCGGCGCGGTCTGCTCGGCCCGCCCGGTTCGCCGGGCCGGCTGGAGACGCGCGTGGCGCGTCCCGACGAGCTGGCCGTGGTCCACTCCCCCGCGTACATCGAGCTGGTGCGGCGGACGTCCGCCGCGCTCGCCCCGCACGAGGTGGCGCAGCTCTCCACCGGTGACACGCTCGTCGACGCGACCTCCTACGATGCCGCCGCGCGCGCCGTCGGGGTCACGCTGGCGGCGCTCGACGCCGCGGTCGACCGCCGCCGGGCGGCCTTCGCGCTGGTCCGCC
>CAWASO010000004.1:0-362348 GCA_963784655.1 Vulcanimicrobiota bacterium | reverse complement strand
GCCAAGGACGCCGACGGCAACACGATCGTCGGGCCGGGCGACTACAGCACGCCGGTCCACCTGCGCCGTCACCATTCCGGCGGCGAAAGACAACGGGACGCTCTCGCTCTCGACCACGACCCTGCCGAACTCGGCGACCAGCGCCACGCTGACCTACAACGGCGGCACGCTCTCGAACGCGACGGTCACCGCGACGGCGACCGGCGTGTCGACCGTGTCCACGGCGTTCGCGCCCACCCCGACGGTCTATCAGTTCTCGGTCCCGGTCAGCGGGAACCGGCCGCGGGTGCAGACCGCGGCGGGCTCCGACGGCAACATGTGGTTCACCGAGTCGCCCGGCAACGCGGTCGCGCGGATCACGCCGGCCGGCGTCGTCACCGAGTTCCCGGTTCCCACCGCGGCCGCGAACCCGCAGCAGATCATCTCGGCCAGCGACGGCAACCTGTGGCTGACCGAGTTCAGCGCCAACAAGCTGGCCCGGCTCACGACCAGCGGGACGTTCACCGAGTACAGCACGCTGTTCGCGCCGCCGCCCAACGACAACCCGTTCGGGCTGGTCGACCGCGGCGACGGGAACATCTGGTACGTCGCCAACGGCAGCAGCCGGGTCGGCTTCCAGGGCACCACCTCGGGCGTCGCGGGCGAGACCTCGATCCCGACCGCGAACTCGGGGCCGTACGGCATCGCGGCGGCCCCCGACAACAACCTCTACTACACCGAGTCGGCGACCGACAAGATCGGCCGCGTCACCAACCTGTTCACCGCGCAGAGCGAGATCACGCTCACGGCGGGCACCATCCCCGAGGGGATCGTGCGCGGTCCCGACGGCAACCTGTGGTTCGCCGAGTTCGGCACCAGCAAGATCGGGCGGCTTTCGCCCAACTCGTTCTCGGTCACCGGCGAGTTCCCGACCCTCACCGCGAACGCGGCGCCGACCGGGATCACGGTCGGCCAGGACGGCGCGCTGTGGTTCACCGAGAGCGGCCAGGACAAGATCGGCCGCATCACGACCGGCGGCACGGTGACCGAGTTCGCCTCGCCCGTGACGGGGCTGGGGCTGAAGGGCATCGCGGTGGCCCCTGACGGCTCGCTGTGGTTCGCCGAGTCCGGCGTCGCTCCCAACCCCGGCCGCATCGGAAAGCTGGTGTACTGATGCGCGCGCAGAGAGAGGACACGTTCATGCGCCTTCGTACCGCGTTCGCCGGCCTGGTCGTGGCCGCGGCCGTCAGCGCCTGCGACGGCGGCAACACCTCGGTGGCCCCGTTCACCCCCAGCCCGACCCCGACCCCGGTGGCCAGCGCCACCCCGACGGTCCATCCCACCGTCACCCCGACCGCCGGTCCGACCGCCACCCCGACGGCCGGACCGACCGCGACCCCGACGGCCGGCCCTACCGCCACCCCGACGGCGGGCCCGACCGCGACCCCGACGGCGGGTCCGACCGCGACCCCGACGGCCGCGCCGACCGCGACGCCCGCGCCGACCGCGACCCCGACGGCCGGGCCGACCGCGACGCCCGCGCCGCTGACCCTCAGCACCGCGACCGTCTCGCTCACCAGTGCCGGGCAGAGCGCGCCGTTCACGGTCAGCGAGGCCGGCTACTCCGGCGCGCTGAGCGCGACCAGCGCCGCCCCGACCTCGTGCAGCGGGATCGCGACCTTCAGCCCGGCCGCCGGCAGCGGCCCGAGCGCGACCTTCACCGTCACCGCGGTCGCCGCGGGTCAGTGCACGATCGTGGTCTCGGACGGCAACGGCCAGAGCGTCTCCGAGACGGTCTACGTCACCACGACCACCGGCAGCGCCACGTAGAGCCGGCCCGCGCTCGTCCGGCCGGCCGCAAGCGACCGGCCGGACGAGCGGCTCACGGTCAGACGTAGAAAATCTAACCGGTAAATTCTAACTGGTGGGGAGGGCCTCCGGGGTCTCCATCCCGAATCCGGTCCTGTTCCCGACGAACCCGGCGAGCTGCCGGGTTTCGTGCGTCCGGAGGTTCCTGCGCTGAAGATCCTCGTCACCGTCAAACTCGTCCCCGACACGAACGCCGACAAGCGGATCGATCCGGCGACGAAGCGCCTCGTCCGTACGGGCGTCGAAACGGTCATCAACCCGTTCGACGAGTACGCGATCGAAGCCGCGCTGCAACTCAAAGAGAAGCTCAACGACGGTTCCACGGTGACCGTCGTCTCGATGACCCCCGCGGCGAACAAAGAGATCGTCCGCAAGGCGCTCGCGATGGGCGCGGACGACGCGATCATGCTCTCCGACGACACGCTGGCGGGCAGCGACCTGTGGGGCACCGCGGTCGCCCTGGCCGCCGCGATCAAGGGCACGAGCCCGGACCTGGTCGTCACCGGCACCCAGTCGACCGACGCGATCAGCGGCGACCTGCCCGGGATGCTGGCCGAGAAGCTCGGCCTGCCCGGCCTGACCTACGCCCGCTCGGTGGAAGTGGCCGACGGCCGGGTCCGCGTGCAGCGCGAGACCGACACCGGCTACATGACGATCTCGGCCCCGCTCCCGGCCCTGGTCAGCGTCACCAAATCCGCCAACGAGCCGCGCTACCCGTCGCTCAAAGGCATCATGGGCGCCAAGAAAAAGACGATCGAGCAGAAGACCGCGGCCGACCTGGGCCTGACGGTCGCCGTCGGGACCGACGGCGCGAAGGCCAAGCTGACCGATCTGGCCACGCCGCCGGTGCGCGGCAAGGGCACCGTCGTGCAGGCCGCCGACGGCGCCGACGGGCGCGAAGGCCGTCATCTCGTTCCTCAAGGACCGGAAGTTCATCTGATGCAGAACGTCATCGCCTTCATCGAGCACACCAAGGGGACGCCGCGGCGCGTCTCGCTCGAGGCCGCGACGCAGGCCCGCAAGCTGGCCGACGCGCTGGGCGGCAAGGCCCACGCGGTCGTGGTCGGCAACGGCGCGCCGGCGGTCAGCGAGATCCTCAAGAAGTACCCGCTCGACCAGATCCACGTCTCGGACGACGACCGTTTCCTCGACGGCGCGGTCGACGCGCTCGAGGCGGTCGCCAAGGCCGCCGGCCCGTCGCTGGTGATCGTGCCCAACACCTCGATCGGGCGCGACGTCGGCTCGCGCTTCGCGGCCCGGGTCGACGCCGGCGTGAACGCCGACGTGGTCGAGTTCAAGACCGAGGGCGGCCAGGTCGCCTGCGTCATGCCCAAGCTGGGCGGCCTGGTCATCACGACCTGCACCTTCGTGGGCGACTACGGCGTGGCGGCGATCCGGCCCAACGTTTTCAGCGCCAAGGAAACTCCCGGGGCCGCTGAGATCGTTCAAGTTCCGTCGAGCGGAAAGGCCCCCACCATCACGGTGGAGGACGAGGTCGAGGAAGCCGCGGCCCAGCTGGGCGTCGAAGAGGCGTCGGTAGTGGTCAGCGGCGGTCGAGGGATGGGCGGTCCGGATCCGTTCAACTCGATCCTCAAGGACCTCGCCGATGCGTTCGGCGGCGCGGTGGGCGCATCTCGCGCGGCGGTCGACGCCGGCTGGATCGGCCACGGCCACCAGGTCGGGCAGACCGGTAAGACGATCAGCCCGCAGCTCTATCTCGCGATCGGAATCTCCGGCGCGATCCAACACAAAGTCGGGATGCGGACGGCCGAGACGATCATCGCGATCAACAAGGACGCAAACGCCCCCATCGCCGAGTTCGCCGATCTCCTGGTCGTGGGAGACGCGTTCGCCATCGTTCCGGAATTGACGAACCTCGTCCGCGACGCGAAAGCCGCTCACGCTTGATGAACCGCCGTCTCCTTTCCGTCCTGACCCTGTCGGCCGCCGCGCTCGTCGCGGCGGCTGCGGCGCAGCCCGTCGCCGCCGCGCCCAAGAAGGCGCCGGCTCCGGCCGCGAGCGCGTCCGCGTCGCCGGCCCCCGCGCCGACCGCGACCCCCGAGGCGCTGGACAAAGCGATCCCGCGCCTGGAGTCGCAGCTCAAGACCGACCCCAACAACAAGGGTGCGCAGACCGAGCTGGCCGGTGACTACCTCCAGATCAACCGGCCCGACCTGGCCCTGCCGCTGACCCAGAAGCTGCTCGGCGGCGGGACGAAGACGGCTCAGGTCTACTACTTCGACAGCCTGGCCCAGGTCTCGCTCGGCCACACCAAAGAGGGCACGGCCGACCTCGAGAACGCGGCCAACCTCGAGCCGACCAACCCCGGCGTGCTCGGCACGCTGACCAACCTCTACCTCCAGGCCAACCGCCCACAGGACGCCGAGCGGGTCGCCAAGCGCGCCCTGACCTTCAACAAGGACGACAAGAACGCGTACATCGCGTACGGCTCGGTCCTGGCGACGGAAGGCAAGTTCGACGAGGCGCGCCAGCAGTTCGAGGGCGCGGCCAAGATCGACCCCAAGGACGTCCGTCCGGTCCTGCTCGAGGCTCAGACCTACCTCAGCCAGAACTCGGTCGCGCTGGCCGCCAGCCTCTACGACCGGGCGATCGCGATCGACCCGAACAGCGTCGAGGCGCTGGTGGGCAAGGCCCGCGTGGCCGCCGGCCAGCACAACGTCAAGGACGCGATCGCGACCTACGACAAGATCTACGCGCTCCAGACCGACCCGGCCGACAAGGTCGCCGTGCTCGATCAGCAAGCCGCGGTCTACGCCAACGAGAAGATGGACGCCGACGCCGACGCGACCTTCAAGAAGGCCATCGCGCAGTACCCGGCCGTGTTCTCCGCCCACACCGCGTACGGCGAGTACCTGCTGTCGCGCAAGGACAACGCCGGCGCCGAGCGCGAGTTCACGACCGGCCAGGGCCCCAACCGCGACCAGAACGACGCCGTGGTGCGGCTCGGCCAGCTCTACGCCAACCAGAACAACCTGGCCAAGGCGACCGACCAGTTCAAGCGGCTGGCCGAGATCCAGCCGAACGACCCGCGCGCCCACCTGCTGCTCGCCGCGACCTACAACGCCGCCAAGCAGTACGACAAGGCCCGGACCGAGTTCAAGGCGTCCTACGCGCTGCAGCACTCGCCCGACGCCCTGCTCGGCCTGGGCCAGACCGACATCGCGACGCGCAACTACAGCGAGTGCGCGCAAGTGTACGACGCGCTCGACCGCGGCGCGCCCGACCTCTCGCGCCAGAACCCCTCGATCCTCTACGGCCTGGGCCAGTGCTACCAGAAGTCCAACCAGCCGGCCAAGGCCAAGACCGCCTACCAGAAGCTGCTCTCGTACGTGAAGCCGGGCTCGCAGGCGGCCAACCAAGTCAAGGCCCTGATCGACCAGATCGACCGCTCCGGCAAACCGGCGCCGAAGACCGCCACCAAGAAGGGCTGAGCCGGTGCTCGTCGCCTACGACGATGGGGTGTCGTCGCATCTGGCGGGAGTGTCGTTCCCGGAATCACCCGACCGGGTACGCGTCGCGGCGGACGAGCTGCTGCGGCGCGGTCTGCTCGGCCCGCCCGGTTCGCCGGGCCGGCTGGAGACGCGCGTCGCGCGTCCCGACGAGCTGGCCGTGGTCCACTCCCCCGCGTACATCGAGCTGGTGCGGCGG
Source organism: Vulcanimicrobiota bacterium (assembly GCA_963784655.1). GTDB lineage: Bacteria > Vulcanimicrobiota > Vulcanimicrobiia > Vulcanimicrobiales > Vulcanimicrobiaceae > Vulcanimicrobium. Next base: position 356,831 of record CAWASO010000004.1, on the reverse strand, counting down.
ACGTCCGCCGCGCTCGCCCCGCACGAGGTGGCGCAGCTCTCCACCGGCGACACGCTCGTCGACGCGACCTCCTACGATGCCGCCGCGCGCGCCGTCGGGGTCACGCTGGCGGCGCTCGACGCCGCGGTCGACCGCCGCCGGGCGGCCTTCGCGCTGGTCCGCCCGCCGGGGCACCACGCCGAGCCGGCCCGCGGAATGGGCTTCTGCGTCTTCAACAACGCCGCGATCGCCGCGCGCACCTACGCCCACCGCGAGGGCGGGCGGGTGCTCGTGCTCGACTTCGACTACCATCACGGCAACGGCACCCAGGCCTGCACCGGCGGCGGCGTGTCGTACGTCGGCACCCACGCCGACCCCGCCTATCCCGGTACCGGCGACCCGCGCGACAACCGGGTCACCGCCGGCGCGGCGCTGGTCAACGTGCCGCTCGACGCGCGCGGGATCGCCACCGAAGGCTTCCTCGCCATCCACACCCGCGCGCTGCGCGCGCTGGCCGAGCGGATTCGCCCGCGCCTGATCGTGGTCAGCGCCGGCTACGACGTCGTGGCGGGCGACCCGGTCGGCGACCTCGGCGTCGACCCGTCCTTCGCGCGCCAGATGGGCCGCCTGGTGCGCGAGATCGCCGACACGTACTGCGACGGGCGCGCGCTCTACGTGCTCGAAGGCGGTTACGATCCCGCCGTGCTCGGAAGCTGCATCGCCGACACGATCGCCGGCCACGACGAGGGCACGCCGGTCGAGCGGACCGACATCCAAGCCATCCCGCCCGCGCAGCGCGCGCTGGTGCGCGAGATCGAGGCCGCCACGCTGTCCGGAGCGCCGCGATGAGGATCGCCGACGTCGCGATCCTGATCTTGCGGGTCGCGATCGGCCTCGTCTTCATCGTCGCCGGGATCGCCAAGATCGGCCACGCGGCGGAGTTCGCGGCCCAGATCGCGGGCTTCCGGCTGCTGCCGCAGCCGGTCATTCCGCCGATGGCGCTGGTGCTGCCGTTCCTCGAGGTGCTGCTCGGCGGCTACCTCGTGATCGGCCTGTTCACCCGGGCCTCGGCCTGGACCGCGGCGCTGCTGTTCGCGCTCTTCGACGCGGCGATCGCCTCGGCCGTCGTGCGCGGCATGACCGTGTCGTGCGGCTGCTTCGGCCCTAACGACACCACCGTCACCACCTGGCCCGAGGTCGCGCGCGACGCGGTCCTGGTCGTCATCGCGATCGTCGTCGCGCTGCGCGCTCCCGGGATGCTCGCGCTCGACCGCAGAATGGACAATCCGACATGAACCGCGCCGCCGCCCGTTCCAAATCGCCCGCCGACCGCCGCAAGATCGTGCTCTACGCGACGCTGGCCGTCGTCGTGCTCGCGATCGTGGTCGGGGTCGGGCTCGCCTCGCGCGTGCCCAAGGCCGCTTCGGTCGCGAACATGGACTCCAAGCTCAAGCCGGGCGACGCCGCGCCGACGTTCGCCGTCGCGACGAACGCGGGCAACTTCGACCTGGCGCAGGTCTCGACGCCGGTGCTGCTCGAGGTGTTCGCCACCTGGTGCCCGCACTGCCAGCGCGAGACGTCCGTCCTCAACGACCTGGCCGCCAAGTACGCCGGCAAGGTCGCGATCGTCTCGGTCAGCGGCAGCGCGCAAGGCATGGACAGCAACTCGCCCGAGTCGCAGGCGGACGTCAACCAGTTCGGCGCGCAGTTCAACGTCAAGTACCCGCTCGCGTTCGACCCGGAGCTCAAGGTGGGTTCGCTCTACCTGCAGGGCGGTTTCCCGACCATCGTGCTGATCGACAAGAACAAGAAGATCAGCTACCTCAAGTCGGGCGAGGTCCCCGAGACCGACCTCACCAAGGCGATCGACAAGACCATATAGCCGCTGGTTTTATCGAACTCTCACGACATTCGTGGGAGCGTGCGCGTAGAACGGGTATGCACTCATCCGCTCGTTTCCTCGCCGCGGCCGCGCTCGCCGTCGCGTTCGCCCTCCCCGCGGTCGCGTTCGCGCAGACCGCTCCCGCACCGCTGGGCAGCCCCGCGCCCGGCATGCACCGCCACCACGGCCACGGCGGCGGCTACATGCGCGCCATGCGCACGCTCGGCCTGAGCGACGCGCAGAAGCAGCAGATCCAGACCGCCATGCAGCAGTCGCGCCAAGCCAACCAGAACGCGGACCCGGCCACCCGCAAGGCCAACCGCGCGAAGCTGCGCGCGCAGATCGACGGCATCCTGACCCCCGACCAGCGCACCCGCCTGCAGGCCGCGATGGCGCAGCAGCGCCAGCAGCGCCGCACCATGGGCGCGCCGGCCCCCGGCGCGACGCACTAAGCCAGCCCCGCTAGCGTGGTTCGCACCCGCGCGACCAGCGCGGGATCGCGGCTGACGATGCCCCACTCGGTCTGATCGCCTCGCTCGCCGTACGCGCACGAGGCGTTCGCCGAACCCAGCCAGACCGCATCGCCGGCGAGCAAGAGCTTCTCGTCGGCGTTGCTCGTCGTGACGCGGACGCCGTCGCGCGCGAGCCCGTCGAGCAGGCGCTGCTGGGGCGCGCTCACGCGGTGGCGGTCGACCACCAGCGTCGTCGGCGCACCGCTCGCGGCGTGCCGGCGCAGGGCCGCGGAGATCGGCCCGGCGCTGAACGACTCGGTCGCCAGCACCACCGGCGCGCCGCGCGCGCCGTCGATCAGGGCCGCTTCGCGCGCCAGCGCGACGTCCTTGCGCGTCGCCAGCGCGTCGTCGGCGCCGGCTCGACCGGCCAGCGTCTCGCGCACCAGCGCGACGTCGCGCGGGTCGTCGTCGGCGACGACCGTGTCGCCGCCGCGCGCCGGCCAGTTGCGGTCGTCCAGGTACGCGACGCCGTCGCACACCGCGGCCTTGAGGTGGAACGCGACCTGCGCGCTGGGCAGCAGCGTCACGCGCGCGCCCGCGCCGCGCAGCGCGGCGGCGCCGGCCGCGTTCATCCCGCCCAGCGCGCCGCGCCGGTCGAAGAACGGGTCGGCTTGCAGCGTGACCGCGACGTGCGCGCCGCGCCGGGCCGCGTTCGCGAGCGCGTCGCGCATCGGCCCCGCGGGCAGGATATACGCTCCGAAGGCGACGTCGTGCGCCTGACCGATCCGCGCGAGAACGTCGGCGGAAGAAGAGATTGAAATGCTCACGCCCGTCCATCACGCGCGCGAGCTCCGCTGACAAGTGCCGGGGCGGGCTAGCTCGACGTCAACGTCAGCGCGATGGCGGTTTGGGGCTGGAACGGGTCGTTGGAGCCGATCGTGAGGACGCCGTTCGATGGAGCCTGCGCGCCCGCCGCGAGCCCGATGCCGATGTAGCACGTCGAGTGCGGCCCCAGCGGGACCCCCGCGAAGCAGTTGCTGAAGCCGCGGTTGGCGACCGTGAGCCCGAACGCCCCGGGATTCGCGCCGCCGAGCGCAATGCTCGAGAGAACTAGGGTCTGTCCGCCGTCGTTCGTCACGGCGATGGTGTCCGGCGCGGACGCCGGAATGAACGCCAATGAAGAGCCGGCGCTCGTGCGGATGATCGCTCGCGCGGGAAGCCCGCTGCCGGAGAGCGGGAACAGAACGGTACCGGCGTTCGAGACGAGGTGCAGCGTGGCCGAGCGCGCGCCCTCCGCCGACGGGCTGAACGCGATCTGCAAGAGCGCCGCCGAGCCCGTCTTGGCCGGAACGGGAGTGATGAGTGCGTTTTGGACGCTCGCCGGCGCAATCGTGAAGTCGGCGGCGTTCGGGCCGGTCACGTCAACCGCGCTGAAGGCCAGCGGCGTTTTCTTGCTGGTGTTGAAGACCAGCACTTGCGCGCTTCGCACGGCGCCGATGCTGATGGCGCCCTGCACGGTGTTCTGCAGCGCGTCGAAGTTCACCCCAGCCGCCGCGCCGAGTCCCGCCGCCGCACTCCCGTTGTACACGAACCAAGCCGGTCCATCGATCGTCGAAGGCGGCGGTATCTGCGCCGCGCCGCCTCCGCCCGTTCCGCCGCCACCGCCGGCCGCGGCTTTGGCTAACGTCTGGACCGTACCGGTCGAACTCGTCCCGGCAGCGCTCGTGACGGGCAGCGAAGAACCGCCGGATGCGCACGCGGACAACGAGAACAGGCCGCCGACGATAACGGCCTTGAACGGGCTGGACAATTGTGAAAACACGCGCTCTCCAAGATCAGCGACAGCTAGAATCAGCTTCCGCTGAATCCTAGCAACCGAAAATGAAAGCCGGCTGAAGGAGCGCTACGGGACGACGCTGATGCCGATCCGGATCAGGTCTTTGAGGTCGAGATCGCCGACCAGCGCGAAGGCCAGGCCCTCCTCGCGCCAGGCCAGCAGCGTGGTCGGGCCGTCGTGGACGTACTGCGCGTCGTGCTTGTCGAAGGTGACGCTCTGGGTCGTCATGCCGCCGAAGTCGATCGCGCGCGCGGTGGCGTTCTCGAACAGCGAGACGGTGCGGATGCCGTCGGAGTAGATCAGGTGCAGGCTCTTGACGCCGTGGACTTGCGAGACGCCGGCGCCCAGCACCGAGAAGCCCTCGGGCAGATAGCGCGGCGTGTACGGTTTGAAACCCGCGTTCTTGACCGCCTCGGCCACGCTGGTGGTCTGGCCGTACGAGCGGCCGCGCACCGTGGTGTAGCCGCTGGGCGTATCGCGGGTGAACACCTGGGGCGGGATCGCGTCGGTGTAGCGGATGTCGTCGAAGCGCGTGCGCCAGGCCAGCGAACCGTCGCTGTGGTACGCCTCCTTGGCCAGCACGACGTGGGTGTCGGAGTCGATCCACAGCCGCATGGCCCGCTCGCCGGTGTTCTTGCTGACCAGGTCCACCACGTCGGTGCGGCGGTCGGCCACGTTGTCGGCGGCGGTGCGCACGGCGCGGTAGTTGGCGTCGACCAGCGCGATGTCGTCGACCACCGCGACCGGGTCGACGGCGGCCTTGTTCTCGCTCACGACGACCCGCCGGTTGCGGTCGTCGACGTCCCACGACTCGGCGCCGCGGCTGATCACGAACTGGCCGTAGAGCGATTGCGGGGCGAGGTAGGTGCGCCGGCTCTGGTCGGGCGCGCGGTGCTCGATCTTCGCGACGACGGCATAGGCTTGCCGCTTGCCGCTGCGGATGGTCGAGATCTGGCCGATGAACGAGACGTGCTTGGGCGCGTTGACCGCGGCGATGACGAGGGTGCGCCCGTCGGCCGGCGGCGCGGCGGCGGGGCGCACGGCGGCGCCGGCCGGGCCGCAGAGCGGTCCCGCCAGCGCCAGGAGCGCGAGCGCGAAGGTTCGGTTAACGCGAGCCACCGACGGCGTCGTCGAGCGTGGCGGCGTCGGCGGTATCGATGTAGACGGCGGCGGCGGAGGCGGCGGTCGGGTCCTGGCTGTCCGGCCCGTAGGTGGCCGGCGCGACGCCCGGTCCGAGCGGGTTGTTCTGCACTTCGGCGTTGTGCTCGTCGAGGTAGAACGCGGCGGCGACGCCCGGCGTCCCGACCGCGCCGTGGCGGACGATCGGCGTGCCCAGATAGGCGACCAGCGCGACCGCGGCGGCCAGCGGCAGGGCCAGGCGCGGCCCCCAGCCGGTCAGCAGGCGGGCATGCCAGGCCGGCCGCTCGCGCCGGACGGCGTCCCAGACCCGGGCCTTGATCAGCGAGGGGAACTCCAGCTCCTCGGCCCGCGCGGCGGCGCGCAGCGCCTCGCCCAGCCCGGCTTCCTCGTCGTGGAGCACACGGCAGGCCGCACAGGCCTCCAAATGCTCGAAGAGGGCGGCGTCGGCTTCGGGGTCCAACGCGCCGTGGAGGTAGTCGATCAAGTTTTCGCGGTCGTAGTGCGTGGTCATCGTTGTTCCTGTTGAGCCCGGGTCACCAGCCGGCGGAGCAGGGCTCGCGCCCGATGGAGCCGCGATCTCACGGTTCCGATCGAACATCCCATGATGTCGGCGATTTCTTGGTAGCTGTACTCCTCGATGTCGGCCAGGACTACCACCTGGCGTTGTTCGGGGGAAAGCTGTTCGAGCGCTTTCGAGAGCGGCTCCCCCAGCTGGCCCGCCACGTAGTCCTCGATGGGGTCGACGGCCAGCGGTCGCTGCCCACCGAACTCCTGCGGAGCGTTGTCTTCGGGAATCTCTTCCTGGAAACGCCCTTTTCGTCGCCTTAGTTCATCCCGATACAGGTTCGTGACGATTCGGTAGATCCAGGACAGGAACGACGTCCCGGGCTGGAACGAGCGCCAGGCCCGGTAGACCCGGATGAAGGCGTCCTGCGCCAAGTCGCGGGCGTCAGCTTCATTGCCGGTCAGCCGGTACGCGAAGTTGTACGTCGCTTTGCCGTATTGCTCCATCGCCGTCTCGAGGAACGCTTGCGCCTCCGGCGTGGCGGGCTCGATCGGCTTGCGGGGAACCCCCATCGGGATCAGGCCCTTCGGGGGCTCGCCGGCTTCGGCCTCGCGCCGGTTGCTATTTGCAGCGGTTCGCGGCCGGGATGATGACCGCCGAGGCGGCGTCCTCGCGCTTGCCGGTGAACGCTTGCAGCTCGCTGAGGTCCTTGTTGAGCAGGCGTGCGTCGTCCAGCGCGATGTGCCCGGGCGGCCGCGTGAACACGATCGACGAGTCACGCAGGAAGCCGGAGCTGGGCGGCTGGGTGGCCTGGGAGCCCGGTATCAGCGGGTTGGTGCCGACGTCGGGGCCGGTCGCCCGGCTCATCTGCGACTCGGTCTCGCTCTGGCGTCCGAAGCGACCCATCCGCTCGGTTTCGACGAAGCCGCTCATCGCGTCGAGCTGGACCTTCTGCGCCTCGACGATCCCGCGCAGCGAGCGGCGCAGCTTGAGCAGGGTGTCCGAGTCGTTGGCGGTGGCCGTGCGCGGGATGTCGAGCCCGGGCGACCCGATCGCCTTCTCCAGCTCGTCGATGCTCTTGACCATGGTCTGGACGGTGCGGTCCATCTGCATCAGGCGCAGGTCCTTGGCGCCCTCGGTCTCCTTGACCGTGTAGTCGTAGAGGGTGGTCTTGAAGCCGGCGAAGGTCTGGTCGTTCTGCATCGCGAGCTTGACGGCCGGGGCGACCGCGGTTCGGATCGCGGTGCAGATCGGGCGCGAGCGGGTCGAGCCGATCGAGGGCAGCTGGCTGCGGACCGGGACCGGTTCGAGGTTGAAGGGGTTGGTCGGGGCCGGCTTGGGCGCCGGGGCCGGGGTGGCCAGGGCCACCAGCAGGACGGAGAGGACCAGCACGCCCCTTCCTTCGCTGCGGCGGCGCGCGTTCCGTGCAGCCCGAGCGCGCGGCAGTCCAATCGGCAAGGGTTTTCGGTGCCGCCCTACCGCCCCGAGGGGGATTCGGTGCGCCTAGCCGCATAGTTAGGTGAACCTCACAGTGCGCCGCCGAGCGCGGGAGTCCGATGGCCGCCGTTCACGCCCCCGACCGCCTCCAGCCGATCGTTCCTGCCGACCCGCGCCCGCGCCGCCGGGGCGCTCTCTGGCGTTACCTGGCCGTCGCCGGGCCGGGCCTGATCGTCGCCTTTGCCGACACCGAGGCGGGCAGCGTCACCACCGCCGCGACCTCGGGCGCGCAGTTCGGCATGAAGCTGATCCTGCTCCAGCTGCTCCTTATCGTGCCGCTGTTCGTGGTCCAGGAGATGACCGTGCGGCTGGGCACGGTCACCGGCAAGGGCCACGCCCAGCTCATCCGCGAGCACTACGGGTTAGCCTGGACCTGGGTGTCGCTGGGCACCATGCTGCTCACCAACTTGGCGGCGCTGGTGACCGAGTTCATCGGCATCGCCGGCGCGGCGCTGGTCTTCGGCCTGCCGCCCGCGCCGCTGGTGCTGGCCTCGGCCGCCCTGCTGATCGCGGTCGCGCTGAGCGGCAAGTACCGCCGGGCGGAGTACTTCGCGCTCGGGCTGTGCCTGCTGGAGCTCCTGTTCATCCCCGCGGCGTTCGCGGCCCACCCGAACCCCGGCACGATCCTGCGCGAAGGCATCTTGGGCAGCCAGCCGCTGGCGAACCGCGACTACCTGCTGCTGATCGCCGGCAACATCGGGGCGGTGATCATGCCCTGGATGATCTTCTACCAGCAGTCGGCGACGGTCGACAAAGGCTTGCGCGAGCGCGATCTACCCTTTGCCCGGATCGACACCGGGATCGGCGCGGTCTTCACCCAGGTCATCATGATCGCGATCGTGGTGACGTGCGCGGCCACCCTCTACGTGCGTCACGTGAGCGTATCGGACGCCGCCCACGCGGCGCTGGCGCTGGTCCCGCTGACCGGCTCGAAGCTGGCCGGGGTGGCTTTCGGCGCGGGGCTGCTGGGCGCGGCGCTGATCGGCGCGCTGGTCGTCTCGCTGGCGACGGCCTGGGCCTTCGGCGAAGCTTTCGCGTGGCGCTGCTCGCTCGACGCGAAGTGCGCCGACGCGAAGAGCTTCTACGGCCTGTACGCGGCGATGATCGCGCTGGCGGCGGGAATCGTGCTGATCCCGCACCTCCCGCTGATCCGGATCACGCTCTGGGTCGAGGCCTTCAACGCCTTCGTGCTGCCGCTGGTGCTGGGGTTCTTGCTGGTGCTGGCCAACGACCGCACGATCCTGGGTGCACGGGTCAACTCGCGCTTGGGCAACGCGATCGCGTTCGGGGTGGCGCTGGTCTGCGTCGGCCTGGGGCTGTGGTACGGCACCCTGACCATCCTCGGCCAAGCGAGCTGACGCACAGATGCTTACGGAGTCTTTACCGCCCGCGCGTTGAGCGCGCCGGCCGCCCGCCCGATAGCTGTTCGTACACCGAGCCGGAAGACGCCCGCCGGCTCAGGTGCTCGGGGTGAGGGCGTCGCCCACGGTATTGGGGTCGCACGGATGATGGTCCCACGGATGATCGACGCGCCCGCCGACGAGCTGCGCGAGGCGCGCGCCGCGCTTCACGCGGCGCGCTACGACCGAGCGCTCGAGCTGCTCGAGGGCTGCGGCGACTGGCCGGCGCCGCGGGCCGAGCCGGCGGTGCTGCTGCGGGCCGAGGTGCTGGGCCGGCGAGACCCGATCGGCGCGCTGGCCTGGCTGACCGGGCTGGAGGACCTGTTCGCGAGCGAGCCGGCCCGCTTCGCCTACGCCCTGGCGGCCGGCCAGGCGTACGCCGCCGTGCACGACCTGGCCTCGGCGCGGGCCCGTTACGCGGCGGCGGGCAAGATGGCGCGCCGGATCGCCGGCGGGCAGGCCCTGCTGAGCTACCACACCGCCCGGCTGCGCTGGCTCGAGCGCGACTTCGCGCCCGACGCGCCGGACGTCGCGCTGGCGCTGACCCAGCCCGATCCCAGTACCGCCGCCGCGGCCTACGCGGTGCGCGGCCGGCTGCACGGCGGGCGGGGCGACTACCGGGCCCAGATCGCCGACTTCACCCGCGCGCTGGCCTTCGCCCGGGCGCCCGCGGGGACGGAGCCGGTCGACCTCGCGACGCTGGCCGCGCTCTGCCACACCCTAGCGCGGGTCGCCTTCGAGACCGCCGACGAGGCCGGGCTCGAGACCGCCCGGCGGGTCTTCGACGAGCTGGCCTGGACGCCGGACGTGGCGGTCGAGCGGTATGCCGCGCTGCGGGTGCTGGGCTGGGACGCCTTCATGCGCGGCCGCTTCGAGCGCGCGCGCTGGGCCTTCAAGGATGCGCTGGCGCTGGCGCCGAGCCCGGCCTGGCGGGTGATGGCGCACCTCGACCGAGCGCACGTGGCCGGCCTGACCCGCGACGAAGCCCGGGCGGTCGAAGAGCTGGCCGAAGCCGACCGGCTGGCCCAGCAGGTGCGCTGGGAATCCACCCGGGGCGAGGAGCGCCAGGCTCTGGTCTGGCTGGCGACCCTGTACGCCCCGCTCGACGCGGTGCGGGCGCAGCGCTACGCCGCCGAATACGCCTCCCTGGGCAGCGCGAACCTCGGGCCGACCGTCGCCCTGGCCGGCGACCGGCTCACGCTTGCCTTTGCCCGCTACGCCCAAGGCCGGATCGATCAGGCCCTCGGCCGGCGCTCCGCCGCGATCGCCGCGCTGCGCGAGGCCTACGCGATCTTCGAGACCGCCGAGCACCACTACCGGGCCATGCTGGCCGCCTCGGGCTTGGCCGAGCTGACCGGCGACCAGGGCTGGCGCCTGCGCGCCCTGGCTCACGGCCGGCGTTACCCCGGCTGCCCGCTGCTCTCGCTGGTCGACGATGCGGTGGCGCGCGAGGAGGCGATGCCGCGCCAGCTCTCGCCGCTGCAGCGCCAGATCGCCCGCGCGCTGTGGAGCGGCGCCGAGGCGCCCGAGCTGGCCGAGCGCTTCGCCCGCAGCCGGGCCGCGACCGAGCGCCAGATCGCGGCGGTGTTCTCCGCCTTCGGGGTGAGTTCGCGTGGCGCGCTGCTCGACGAGGCCCGCAAGCGAGGTCTGGCCTGACGCCCATGTCCCAGAAACCCCCCAATCTCAGGCGCTACCGCCGCCGCCCTTTACGGTACCATTGCGTACGAAGAGGGGGTCGAGGTGACGGTGGCAGTCGTGTGGAGGGTGCGAGACCAGGCGGAGCGGGTGCTGCGCGAGCGGCGAAATTTCCGGGAACGGTTGCAGGCGCTGCCCGCGCCGCGCTGCGACGTCGACGCGGCCGAGCTGATCTACGGCGAGCTTGTCGCCAATACGATTCGCTATGCCAACGGCGCCGTCGAAGCGCGGCTGGAGCTGGGCCCGCGTGGGCGGGTGCTGGTCGTGCGCGACTACGGCCCCGGGCTGCGGGTCGTGCCCTGGACGCCGCGCCGCGATCCCTACGCCGAGTCGGGCCGCGGTCTGGCGATCGTCGAGATGCTGGCCAGCGACGTGGACGTGGAGTCGGCCGAGGGCGGCGGCACCGAGGTGCGCGCCGTCCTCCCGAACGCCGAGACGCCCGCCGCCTAGCGCGAGTTCAGCCGCAAGCCCACGTCGATCGTGCGCGGCGGTGCGTAGTGATCGCCTTGGGCGTTGCGGTAGGTCACCAGGTAGCGGTCGTTGAGCAGGTTGCGCACGCGCAGCGTCAGCGCCATGCCGCGGCCCAGCGCGATGCCTTTTTCCGCGTCGAAGGTGAGGTGCGGGGTGCGCTTGCACGGCGCGCTCTGCTCCGCCGGGCAGGCCGCCGACGAGAGGCCCGAGCCGTATTCGGTGTCGAGCGCGAGCCAGCCGTCGTGGCGGTCGTTGGCGGTCAGCCCGGCGCTCAGGTCGACGCGCTGGTCGTGATCGGCCGGCGTCCAGTCGCCGGTCGCGCCGAAGCACGGCGCGAGCAACTGCGTCTCGCAGCCCTTGTTGGCCGAGTACGTGTGGGTCAGCGCGGCGTAGAAGCGGCCGCCGCGAGCCAGCCCGAGCTGGTAGTACGCGGTCTGGGTCGCGATTCGGCCGAGCGCGTAGTTGATGTCCTGGTGCAGGTTGGTCGTTCCGACCTGGGTGTCGTCGATCAGGTCGGTCGCGTTCTTCTGCATCACGCGCAGGCCCAAGTCGCCCCGGCCGAGCGCGAGGTGCGCGCCTAGCTCGTAGACCGAGTCGCGCTGCGGCTTGAGGTCGAACTGCGCGGGCGCCGCCTGCAGCGGCAGGTTCAGCTGAAAGGCCGCGCTCGGCGAGACGTTCTCGAGCGAGAACGGGGTGAAGAAGCGGCCGTAGTAGGCGTAGACGCTGTCGCGCGGGCCGAAGAAGCGGGTCAGCTTGACGCGCGGGCTGAGCTGCCCGAAGCCGGCCCGGAACTGGGTCGACGCGACCGCGAACGCATCCCCGCGCAGGCCGTAGTCGAGCTGCCACCGGGCGCCCATCTTCCAGCTGTCTTGCAGGTAGGCCGCGCTCAGGTGGCCGAGGTTGGGCGCGTCGTCGACCACCGTGTACGGCGCATCGGGGGTGGCCGGGCTGAGCAGCGGGGCCAGGAAGTTGCCCGGCTGGAGCGTGATCGCGTAGTCCTTGGCGACGTGCGTCGCGTCGTAGTACGCGCCGAAGCCGACGGTGTGCTTCGCGCTCTGGTTCTGGTAGTCGAGGTTGCCGCCGACGTCGATCGCGGTGCGGTCGTCGCGCAGCGAGTACGCGCAGCTGCCGGCCTGATAGGAAGCGCCGGCCAGCGCGTTGGCGCAATCGGTCGGCGCGCCCGGGTCGAGCGCCATCCCGTAGGCGAAGTCGGCGGCCGGGTCGCCGAAATCGCGGATGCGCGAGCGCTTGTACGACGGCCCGAACGAGAGCGAGCCGTGATCGCCGATCGGGTGGCGGAACTGGATCGCGGCGAACAGATCCTCTTGCGTCTGGTCGTCGTCGATGGTGGCCGGCGCGCCGGCCGCGACGTCGGGCGGGATCTGGTAGGTCTGGTACGAGCGGCTGACCGTGAGGTTGAGGAAGTTCGGCCCTGTCGGCAGGGTCAGGCGCACGAACTGGTTGGCGTCGCTGAAGCGGTCGTGCGGCGAGTCGAAGTTCGGCGGGTCGAGGCCGCGCTCGCTGCGCTCGTCGCGCAGCGCGGCGACGAGCGACCCTTTTCCGCGCCGGGTGTGGTAGCCGATGGTGCCGTTGACGTCGGCGTACGAGCCGTAGGAGAGGTCGCCGATGAAGCCGGCGGACCCGCGCCGTTGCGGCTGTTGACGTTGATCACCGCCGCGAAACGCTCGCCGTACTGGGCCGGGTACGCGCCCTGCAGCGCTTCGACGAACGCGATGTCGTTGGGGTCGAGCTCGGTTCCGACGGTGCGGTTGAGCGCCTGGGGGATCTGCACCCCGTCGACGATGTAGTTGATGTCGCCGTGGTCGCCGTTGAGGTGGACCACGCCGTTGGCGCCGCGCGCGGCGCCCGGGAGCTGGACGAGCAGGTTGGGCAGGCTGCCGCCGGCCGGCGAGCGGGTCAGCGCCTCGGCCCCCAGGCTCACGTCGGTGCCCGAGCCGCGCACCGGCGGGCGGGCGGTGACCGAGGTGCGGCCGATCTGGCGCAGTTGCGAGACCGACAGCGTCACGCTCGCGCCGGCGCCCGGCACGTCGACCCGCAGCGAGGCGCTGCCCTTGGGCGCGCTGGCGGTGACGGTATACGTCCCGACCGGAATCGCGCTGAAGCGGAACGCGCCGCGTTCGTCGGTCTTGGCCGACAGGTTGAGGTTAGCGCCGCTGGCGGTGACGGCCGCTGCGGGGACCGGCGTGCCGCCGTCGGTGACGGTGCCGGTGAGGGTGGTCGTCGCTTGGGCGAGCGCGGGCGCCGTGCTCGCGAGCACGGCGGCCAGGAGCAATGCGAGCGCGCGCGCGGGCGCGCCGAAAACGGAACGGAGAACCATGGCCTTCTTTCGCTGGGCTGACGGGAAGAGGGGTCGGCGTCAGGCAGCGAGTGGGGGCGGCCGGTTCGGGACGAAGAGGCGGTAGGGGTCGCTGGCGCGCAGGCGCGGCGCCCGCCGGCGGCGTGCGGCGGCGGGCGCCGCGGGGCGGGGCGACGTCGTTGCGAGCGCGACCAGCAGGGCCACGACGCGCTCGCCGCTCGCGGCGAGCAGCAGCGTCGTGCAGAGCAGGGCGATCAAGCCGCTGGCCAGCGCCGGCAGCAGGCGGTCCGGGGCCAGGGTGGCGCCCTCGGCGCCGAGCAGCACCGCCGCGATGGCGGCCTGGCCGGCGATCCCGGCGGCGAACCCGCCCGCGCTCCAGGGACCGAGCGCGGATCGCACCAGGGCGAGCCGGCGGCGGCGCTCGGCGCGCGGGCCGACCAGGCCCAAAGGCACCGCGACGCCGGCCAGCAAGATCAGCGCGCAGGCGAGCATGACCCCGTGCGCCGGAGAGTCCCACACGAAGGACCGGGCTCCGACCGCGTGGACCGCGCCGTGCACGAGCACGGCGCAGGAGAACGTCAGCGCGCCCCGCAGGGCGAACGCCGCGCGCCGGCGCGGGGTCATGTCCGTAAGATTCCGTACGAGGCGGGCGCGCCCTTTCCAGCGCGGCGGTTGGACCGCCCGCAGAGCAGGCGCCACCACGGACGCTTCGGGCGCGTCCTGGAGGGTACTAGCCGCGCCGGTTCGCCGGCGCAGAAGGAGGGTGCAGCCGAGCGCTGCTTCCCTGCGCAGGTCCCCGCCCGGCGGGGGTCCGAAGCATCGTCCCCCCGCCGTCAGCCCCGAGAGAGAGCGATGTACAGCCCGCGTCCCCCCGCCTTCGAGTCCGCCGACACGGTCAACCGGGTCGTCGCGCTGCTGGTCCGTTTCCCGGAGATCCACAGCGTTCGCTCGAACCCGGCGGACGCCACGCTGACCCTCTCCTTCGCGCTGCGGACCCGGCTCGACCGCAACGCCGCGCGGGCGCTGGGCGAGCGGCTGGGCGAGCACGTCCGCGCCTTTTTGGATCTGCGCGGCGAGGTCCCGGCCAAGATCGCGCTCACCTGCGACCGCGACCGCGAGACCGCCGTCTCGTTCGTCCACGTCACCCGGGACGCGGCCTCGTTCGCGCGCGAGGAGCTCGAGCTGCTGGTCGCGCTGTTCGCGGACGCTTTCCCCAAGACGCTCGTTAAAGACGGTGCCGGACCGGTGCCGCTCGACGACGACCCGGCCGCGCGCGACGAGCTGGTCGAGGTCGCGCTCGACGCGCTGCGCGACCCCTCGCAGCGCCAGCGGCTGGTCGGCTTCCGCGAGGAGTCGCGCGTCCTCGTCTACTTCGTCCACACTCGCAAACGCACGAAAGCAAGGGCCAGATCCTAACCCCGTCCACCCTCACCCTGCTCGTCATCGGCGACGTCGTCGGTTCGCCCGGGCGCGAGGTGCTCAAGAAGACGCTCCCGCTGGCGCGCGAGCAGCACCACGTCCACGCGGTCATCGCCAACGGCGAGAACGCGGCGGGCGGCTTCGGGCTGACGACCCAGACCGCCGACGAGATGTTCGCCGCCGGGGTCGACTTCATCACCTCGGGCAACCACATCTGGGACAAGCGCGAGTTCCGCGGCGCGCTCGAGGACGCCGACCGCATCCTGCGCCCGGCCAACTACCCGCCCGGCTCGCCCGGGCGCGGCGCCGGCACCTTCACCGTCGAGGGCGTCACGGTCGGCGTGCTCAACGTGATGGGCCGCGTGTTCATGCCGCCGGTCGACGACCCGTTCCGGGTCGCCCGGGCCGAGGTCGACGAGCTGCGCGCGCTCACCAACGTGATCTGCGTCGACGTCCACGCCGAGGCGACCTCGGAGAAGATGGCGCTGGGGCGGTTTCTGGACGGCGACGTCTCGCTGGTCTACGGCACGCACACCCACGTCCAGACCTCGGACGAGCAGATCCTCAAGGGCGGAACGGCCTACCTGACCGACGTCGGGATGACCGGCCCGTCGGACGGCATCATCGGGATGGAGACCGCCGCGGTGATCGACCGCTTCACCAGTGCCATCTCGGAGCGGTTCAGCGTAGTCAAAACGGGTACACGACAATTTTGTGCGGCAGTCGCGACGATCGACGTTGCGACCGGACGTGCGCTCGACATCAAACGCATTTTTCTTCGAGGCCTAGCATGATCGAGCCACCGAGAACGCCCGCGTCGGGCGTTCTCAAAGTGTCTGCTCATTCCAACCCCAACTCCGTCGCCGGCGCGCTCGCCGGCGTCTTGCGCGAAAAGCCCAACGCCGAGCTGCAAGCGATCGGCGCGGGCGCGACCAACCAAGCCGTCAAGGCGATCGCGATCGCCCGCTCCTACCTGCAGTCCGGCGGGATCGATCTGGTCTGCGTGCCCGAGTTCACCGACGTCGAGATCGACGGCAACGTCCGCACCGCGATCCGCCTGCTGGTGCAGCGCCGCGCGCTCGAGCCGCAGCCGCCCGCGGCCCCAGCCGGCGCTTGACGGTCGACTTCCACTCCCACACGCTCGAGAGCGACGGCTCGCTGACGCCGGCCGAACTGGTGGCGCGAATGCGGGCCCGCGGGGTGAGCTGGTTCTCGATCACCGACCACGACACGACCCGGGCCTACGCCGCGGTCGAGGCGCCCGGCCAGCACGTCGTCCCGGGCATCGAGATCAACACCACCTGGAACGGCTCCGACGTCCACGTGCTGGGCTACCGCGTTCCGACCGGACCCTCGCCGCTGGCCGCGGTGCTCGAGCGCAACCGGGCCCACCGCCGGGCCCGCATCGACGTCATGGTCGGCGGGCTGAACCGGGTCGGCTACCCGGTCACCGTCGAGCAGGTACTGGCGGAGTCGGCCGGCGGGCACGCCGTGGGCCGCCCGCACGTCGCCAAGGCGCTGGTCCGGGCGGGCCTGGTGCGCGACGTGGCGGCGGCCTTTCGCGACCTGCTCTCGGCCGGCAAGCCCGGCTACGCGCCCTCGCACCACATCTCGCCCTTCGAGGCGATCGAGGTGGTGAGCGCCAGCGGCGGCATACCGGTCCTGGCCCATCCCGGCCGGCTGGCCGACGACGCGATCGTCACCGAGCTGGCGGCGCGCGGGCTGCGCGGGATCGAAGTCTTCTATCCGACCCACTCCAGCGCCCAGGTCGCGCGCTACCGCGCGCTCGCCGCCCGCCACGATTTGGTGATGACCGCCGGTTCGGACTTCCACGACGAGCGGTACAACACGGGCGGGGTGGGCGTCGAGGTCGACGAGCGCGACCTGCGCCCGTTCCTCGACCTCGTCGCTTGAGCGTTCGACCCGTCCGCGAAACTGCGCACTCGTTCTCCGACATTGAGGAACTCATGACCGAAGAAGAAGTCCAGCCCTATCTCGGCAAGCCCGTCCGCGTCACGCTCGACGACGGGCGCGTGCTGGCCGGCACGCTCCACGGCGACGACTCGCACGGCCACGGCCACGCCCACTACGCGGTCGTCTCCGACCCGGTCCGCGAAGGCGGCGAGAAGGTCACCGAAGTGATCCACGGCGCGCAGCGCATCACCGTCATCGAGGACGCCGCCGACGATCCCGCCGCGGTCGAGTAGGGCCGGCTGATGATCGACGATCTCGGCCTGCTCGCCGCGCGTCTCGCGCTCGGCCTGGGCATGGCCTCGCACGGCGCCCAGAAGGCCTTCGGCTGGTACGAGGGCCCCGGACCCGAGGGCGCCGCCGGGTTCATGGAGAGCCTGGGCTTCAAGCCCGGCGCGCCGTACGCCCAAGCCGCCTCGTACAACGAGATCGCCTCCGGCCTGGCGATCGCGCTGGGTCTGGGCGGCCCGCTGGGCCCGGCCGCGCTGATCTCCAACATGCTGGTCGCGCAGCTGACCGTGCACGCCAAGAACGGCTTCTTCGCCCAAAAAGGCGGGATCGAGCTGGGCGTCGTCTACAGCGCCGGTGCGCTCGCGCTGGCTTCCGCCGGCTACGGCAACCTCTCGCTGGACCGCCTGCTGGGCCTGCACGAGAAAATCCACCACCCGGTGTTCAAGACGCTGGTCCTGGCGGGCGGCCTCGCGGCCGGCTACGCCATCCTCAACCGGCGCGACCTCTCGCCGCCCGAAGGCACGCTGGCGTCCCCGACGATCCCCGGCGAGCGCGCCGACAGCGCCGGTTCCGGCGGGAGCAACGGCGCGGCCAGCGGCACGCCTTCGCCCGCGAACGGCTGAGTCTCGATTCCCCCCTGCGTGCTGCGTACGCCATCGTACGCAGCACGCGAGGCTCAGGCCGCTTCGGCCTCGCCGACCACGCTGCGGCGGCGCGAGAAGCTGAAGTAGATCGCCAGGCCGATCACCAGCCAGAGCAGGTAGAAGCCGATCGTCAGGAGCGGCAGGCCCTTGACGATCAGGGCCACCGAGCCCAGCGCCGAGAGCGCCGGCACGACCGGGCTGCCCGGAACGCGGAACTTGCGCTGCATGTCGGGCCGCCGGCGGCGCAGGATGATGACCCCCACCGAGACCAGCGCGAACGCGGCCAGCGTGCCGATGTTGACCAGATCGGCGACGACGTCGAGCCGGCCGACCGCCGCGACGACCGCGACCACCAGGCCGATCAGCGCCGAGGACAGATAGGGCGTGCGAAACGTCGGGTGGACCTTGGCGAAGACCTCGGGCAGCAGCCCGTCGCGCGACATCGCGAAGAAGACGCGGCTCTGGCCGTACAGCAGCACCAGCAGCACGGTGGTCAGCCCGGCGATCGCGCCGATCGCCACGATCGCGCCGGCCCAGCCCAGGCCGATCTGGATCAGCGAGTACGAGACCGGCGAGGGCACGTTGAGCTTCGCGTAGGGCAGGATGCCGGTCAGGATGCCCGAGACCAGGATGTAGAGCACGGTGCAGACGACGAGGCTGCCGATGATCCCGCGCGGCAGGTCGCGGCCGGGGTCCTTGACCTCCTCGGCCGAGGTCGAGACCGCGTCGAAGCCGATGTAGGCGAAGAACACCAAGCCCGCGCCGTTGACGATGCCGCCCCAGCCGAAGGGCGCGAAGGGATGCCAGTTGGCCGGGTTCACGTGCGCCGCGCCGATGATGATGAAGAACAGCACGATCAGCAGCTTGACCGCGACGATGATCTTGTTGACGGTCACGCTCTCGTTCGTGCCGCGGATCAGCAGCACCGTGATGAGCAGGATGATCGCGGCGGCCGGCACGTTGATGATGCCGCCGTCGAACGGGCTGGTGGTCAGCGCCTTGGGAATCGCCAGGCCGAACGTGGCGTGCAGAAAGTCCGAGAAATAGCCCGACCAGCCGATCGCGACCGTCGCCGCGCCCAGCGCGTACTCCAGGATCAGGCCCCAGCCGACGATCCAGGCCACGAACTCGCCCAGCGTGGCGTACACGTAGGTGTACGCGCTGCCCGAGACCGGCACGGCCGAAGCCAGCTCGGCGTAGCACAGCGCGGCCAGCGCGCTGACGATCCCGGCGATCACGAACGAGAGCACGATCGCCGGGCCGGCGCTGGTCGCCGCGGCCTTGCCGGTCAGCACGAAGATGCCGGTCCCGATGATCGCCCCGATCCCCAGCGCCGTGAGACCCCACACGCCCAAGGTCTTCTTGAGGGCGGTTCCCGTGTGGTCGGCGCCGCTCTGAGCGAGCAGCGCGTCGAGCGGTTTCACCCGGCCGAAAACGTTCATACGTGCGGTCTTACCCCAGAGCGGTGCGAGCACGCCCTTCGCGCGCGCCGGCCTCGCTCGCGATCGCGCTCAGCCGCGCGGCCTGGGCCGCCACCAGCTCGGGGTCCTTGATGAAGCGGTGGTTGATCCGCACGTTGGCGGCGCTGGCCTCCAGCGCGGCGCGGAAGAAGAGCAGCGCGCACTCCACGTCGCTGGCCAGGTGGCTGTTGCCCAGCGCCGCCGCCCGCTCGGCCAAGCGCGAAGCCCTCGGCCGCCAGCCCGGCCGCCACCAGCGGCGCCTCCGCCGCGCCGGCCAGAGCGGCCTGGAGCGCATCCGTGCGGGCCCGTTTGGCGGCTTCGTCGCCCTTGGGCAGGGCCGAGGCGCGCACGACCCGCTCGTACGCGGCCTCGTCGAGCGGCCGGGCCGCGCCGAAGCGCTCGCGCAGCACGTCCGCGTCGGCGGCCAAGGCTTCGGCGTCGGCGCGCACCGCGCTCAGCCGCTGGCTGCCGGCCGTGATGCGGGCCACCATCGCGCACAGGGCCGCGCCCAGCGCGCCGACCAAGGTCGCGGCGCTGCCGCCGCCGGGGGTCGGTTCGGCCGACGCCAGGCGCTCCAAGTATGCATCGATTCCGCTCACAGTGCGGTCTACTGGGCATGAGTGCCCCGCGCCTCGCGGCGAAGGCCTCGCTTCGCGCCGGTAGAGCTGGTTTCAACAAGCACGGTCGCCGAACCCAAACCGACAGTTCATAGGAGACCATCGTGCAAACCCTCCACCAGACGCGTGGGGACGTGAAGGACGTGGCGCTCGCCGATGCCGGTCGCAACCGCATCGAGTGGGCCGCGACGTTCATGCCCGTGCTGGCCCAGATCCGCGACCGCTTCGCCAAGACCAAGCCGCTCGCGGGCGTGCGCATCGGCGCCTGCCTGCACGTCACCACCGAGACCGCGAACCTCGTGCTCACCCTCCAGGCCGGCGGGGCCGAAGTCGAGCTGTGCGCCTCCAACCCGCTCTCCACGCAGGACGACGTCGCCGCCGCGCTGTGCGCGCACTACGACATCCCGACCTACGCCGTCAAGGGCGAGGACGAGAGCACCTACTACCGCCACATCGAGGCGGTCATCGCGACCCGGCCGCACATGTCGATGGACGACGGCTGCGACCTCGTCACGACGATCTACAAGAAGCATCCCGCGCTCTTGCGCGACATGATCGGCGGCAGCGAGGAGACGACGACCGGCGTCATCCGCCTGCACGCCATGGAGAAGGACGGCGTGCTGCCGTTCCCGGTCATCGCGGTCAACGACGCGCTGACCAAGCACATGTTCGACAACCGCTACGGCACCGGGCAGTCGACGCTCGACGGCATCGTGCGCGCCACCAACTCCCTGATCGCCGGCTCGACGGTGGTCGTGGTCGGCTACGGCTGGTGCGGGCGCGGCGTCGCGTCGCGGGCCAAGGGCCTGGGCGCCCACGTCGTCGTGACCGAGATCGACCCGCGCAAGGCGCTCGAAGCCATGATGGACGGCTTCGAGGTGCTGCCGATGGCCAAGGCCGCGGCGATCGGCGACATCTTCGTCACCGTGACCGGCAACTTCCACGTGATCCGCAAGGAGCACTTCGAGGTGATGAAGGACGGCGCGATCGTCTGCAACTCGGGCCACTTCAACGACGAGCTCGACCTCGATGGGCTGGCCGCGCTCTCGACCGGCGTCACGGCGCCGCGCGAGTTCGTCGAAGCCTACGCGCTGCGGAACGGGCGCACGGTGCGGGTCCTGGGCCAGGGCCGCCTGATCAACCTGGCGGCCGGTGAAGGACACCCGGCGGCGGTCATGGATATGTGGTTCGCCAATCAGGCGATGGCCGCGGCCTATCTCGTGCAGAACTACACGACGCTCGAGAAGAAGGTCTACGCGGTCCCGGACCACATCGACCAGGAAGTCGCGCAGCTCAAGCTGGCTGCCTTCGGCATCGCGATCGACGTTCCGACGCCCGAGCAAGTGAAATACATGGCATCTTGGAGCGAGGGTACTTAGGGTGGCATACCAGCGTTTGTTCACGTCGGAATCGGTGACCGAGGGGCACCCCGACAAGGTCGCGGACCAGATCTCCGACGCGGTTCTCGACGCGATTCTCAAAGACGACCCGCAGGGCCGCGTCGCCTGCGAGACGTTCGCGACCACCGGGCTGGTCCTCGTCGCCGGCGAGATCACGACCAAGGTCTACGTCGACATCCCCAAGATCGTCCGCGAGACGATCCGCGAGATCGGCTACAACGGCTCGGCGGTCGGCTTCGACGCCGAGACCTGCGGCGTGAGCGTCTCGGTCGACGAGCAGTCGCCCGACATCGCGATGGGCGTGGACCAGTCGCTCGAGGTCAAGCAGACCGGCGAGCGCGACCCGTTCGAGCTGACCGGCGCGGGCGACCAGGGCATGATGTTCGGCTTCGCCTGCAGCGAGACGCAGCAGCTGATGCCGCTCCCGATCACGCTGGCCCACGACCTGACCCGCCTGCTGGCGGCCAAGCGCAAGAGCGGCGCGATCAAGTACCTCCGCCCCGACGGCAAGTCGCAGGTCACCGTCGAGTACGACGGCCACAAGCCCGTCCGCATCGACGCGGTCGTGATCTCGACCCAGCACGACGACGACATCCCGCTCGACCTGATCCGGCGCGAAGTGACCGAGCAGATCATCGACGAGGTGATCCCGCGCGGGCTGCTCGACGACAAGCTCGAAGATCTACGTCAACCCGACCGGCCGCTTCGTGATCGGCGGGCCGATGGGCGACGCCGGCCTGACCGGGCGCAAGATCATCGTCGACACCTACGGCGGCATGGCCCGCCACGGCGGCGGCGCCTTCTCGGGCAAGGACCCCACCAAGGTCGACCGCTCGGCCGCCTACGCGGCCCGCTACGTCGCCAAGAACGTGGTCGCGGCCGGGCTGGCCGAGCGCTGCGAGCTGCAGGTCGCCTACGCGATCGGCGTCGCGCACCCGGTCAGCGTGCTGGTCGAGACCTTCGGCACGGGCAAGATCGACGACGAGCAGATCGCCGAGCTGATCAAGCGCCACTTCGACCTGCGCCCGGCGGCGATCATCCACAACCTCGACCTGCGCCGCCCGATCTACAAGCAGACCGCCTCGTACGGCCACTTCGGCCGGCCCGACCTCGACCTGCCCTGGGAGCGGCTCGACAAGGCCGAGGCGCTGCGCGCCGACTCCGGCCTCAAGGGAGAGATCGACCGCGAGCTCGCCCCGCTGACCGCCTGAGCGCCGGCGGTTAACGCCCGATGAGAAAGAGACGCCGGCGCGAGCCGGCGTCTCTTCGCTGAGAGGGAACCCCTGCGGAACGGGGATCGTTACCGAAGCGACTCCCCCAACGAGGTATTCGATGTTCCGCAACACCCTTCAAGCGCTCGCGGTGGCCGCGATCGCAGCTCTCCCGCTCGCCGCGTCCGCGCAGGCGACCGGCGACACGCTGCTGCCGTCCCAGACCGTGCTCAACGGGACGCTGGAGCAGCAGATTTCCAGCCGCACCGCCCAGGTCGGCGACCCGTTCGTCCTCGACGTCCAGGGGCCGTTCCCGGCTGACGACCAGCGCTACACCGGCGCGAAGGTCTACGGCCACATCGCCACCGTCGCCCGCGCCGGCGGCATGAAGAAGGGCTCGGTCGCGCTCGCGTTCGACCGGCTCGCGCTCCAGGACGGCACGACCGCCGCGCTCCAGGGCCAGGTCCTCTCGCTCGACGCCCAGGGCAACAAGGCCAACTCGACCGCGAAGACGATCGTCGGCGGCGTGGTCGGCCAGATCGTCGGCAACTACATCGGCAAGCACATCGGCACCAACGTCGGCGGTGCGGTCGGTGCGATCGGCGGCGCGATCTACGCCTCGAACACCGGCCAGAACATCACCATCGGCCAGGGCAGCCAGGTCGCGCTCAAGACGACCGCTCCGGCGACCGTGCTCTCGCGCCGCCAGGCCGGCTACCCCAACCAGTACCAGAATCAAAACCAGAACCAACCGCCCGCCCCGAGCGCGTACCCCACGCCCTATCACTGAGCCGATCGTCGACCTTCGGTTCGGCAAGAGAGGTCCCGCCACGGCGGGGCCTCTCTTCGTTCACACGCCGACTTCGTGCGCACCCAGCCACTCGGCCATCAGGTGCAGCTCTTCGCGCAGCTCGGGCATGACGTCGGCTTTTTTCGCGTGCGGCTCGAGGTGGGTGGCGAGCACGCGCAGCACGCCCGCGGCGCGGTCGTGCTTGAGGTCGACCCGCGCGACGAGCCGGTCGCCCAGCAGGAACGGCAGCACGTAGTAGCCGTGCACGCGCTTGTGCGCGGGGGTGTAGATCTCGATCCGGTAGTCGAACCCGAACAGCTCGCGCGTGCGGTCGCGCTCCCACACCACCGGGTCGAACGGCGAGAGCAGCGCGCGCGCGCGCACCCAGCGCGGCAGCGCGCGCCTCGTGCCAGAGGTAGCGCTCGCCCTTGAGGCCTTCGACCCGCACCGGGAGCAGCTCGCCGCTCTCGCGCAGCTCGGCGACCCGCGCCCGCGCGTCGGCCAGATCGAGCCGGAAGTAGTCGCGCAGGTCGCGCTCGGCCGCGACGCCGAGCGCGCGCGCGGAGATGCGCACCAGTTCGCGCTGCGCGTCCGCTTCGCTCGGCGTCGGCGCGTTGACGACCGCGGCCGGCAGCACGCGCTCGGGCAGGTCGTAGACGCGCTCGAAGCCCTTGCGGTACGCGGTCGTGATGTCACCGCACCAGAACAGCGCTTCCAGGCCGGTCTTGACGTCGCTCCAGCCCCACCACGAACCCTTGCCGCGCGCGCCGTCGAAGGCGCTCGCCGGCAGCGGCCCGCGGGCCGCGATCTCGGCCCGCAGGCGGGCCAGGAAGTCCGGCTGCTCGCGCACGATCTCCGCCACCCGGCCCCAGGTGCCGATCGCGTTGCGGGCGCGCGCCATGCGCCAGCGCAGCAGCGGCTGGGTGCCCAGCGGCAGCAGCGACGCCTCGTGGCCCCAGTACTCGAACAGCGTGCGGTCGCGCCCGTACGCGGCCCGCTCGAGCAAGGCCGGGTCGTAGGGTCCCAGGCGGGAGAAGAGCGGCATGTAGTGCGCGCGCACCACCACGTTGACGCTGTCGATCTGCAGCAGCCCGGTGCGCTCGACGACGCGCCGCAGCAGGCGCCGGTCGACGCTGCCGCGCGGGGCTGGATCGGTGAAGCCTTGCGCGGCCAGCGCGATGCGGCGCGCCGCGGCAAGCGACAGATCGGAGCTCACCGGGCGAGCTTCGCTTCCGTCCGCCCGCGTACCGTCGTGCGGCGCGCAGGTCCGGCGGCGCGCGAAAGGGCCCGCGCGCGGCGCGGCTCGAACCCCAGACCATGGCGACCGTAGCGAACGACCCTGCCGTCGAACGATCCATCACC
The DNA here is from genome assembly GCA_963784655.1 of Vulcanimicrobiota bacterium. Classification (GTDB taxonomy): domain Bacteria; phylum Vulcanimicrobiota; class Vulcanimicrobiia; order Vulcanimicrobiales; family Vulcanimicrobiaceae; genus Vulcanimicrobium. The sequence continues at coordinate 332,551 of CAWASO010000004.1, read as the reverse complement.
GCGCTGCGCGACCTGCTCGGCGAGCGCCTCGGGCGCGACGTCGCCGTGCGGCTGTGGGACGGCACCACCGTCGCCGCGCCGGGCGCGCGCTTCACGATCGTGATCGCGGCGCCGTTCGCGCTGCGCGCCGCGCTCGCGCCCCCGCTCGACCTCTCCCCCGGGCGCGCGTTCGTCGAGGGCTGGTTCGACATCGAGGGCGACATCGAGGCCGGGATCGACGCGCTCGAGCGCAGCGCCGACCGGCTTTCGAAGCTGTCGCTGGCGCGCATCCTGGCCAAGCTGACCCGGCTGCCCGCCCCGCCCAAGGCCGAGTCCGACAAGCTGCGCCTGGCCGGCCGGCGCCACACCAAGGCGCGCGACGCGGCGGCGATCGGCTTCCACTACGATCAGCCGGTCGCGTTCTACCGCACCTTTTTGGGCGACGACTTGGTGTACTCGTGCGGCTACTGGGACGAGGGCGTCACGACGCTCGACGAAGCGCAGGCCGCCAAGCTCGACTACGTGCTCGACAAGCTGCGCTTGCGCGAAGGGCAGACGCTGCTGGACATCGGCTGCGGCTGGGGTTCGCTGGTCATCCGCGCGGCGCAGCGCGGCGCACAGGCGCTGGGCATCACGCTCTCGCGCCGTCAGCACGAGGAAGCGCAGCGCCGCATCGCGGCCGCCGGGGTCGCGGACCGCGCCCGCGTCGAGCTGCGCGACTACCGCGATCTGGACGAGACGCAATTCGACGCCGTCGCCTCGATCGGCATGGTCGAGCACGTCGGGCGCGAGAAGCTGGCCGAGTACTTCGAGGTGGCGTACCGCGCGCTGCGCGCCGGCGGCTTGTTCCTCAACCACGGGATCGTTTCGCAGAGCCGCGAGGGCAAAGGCTGGCGCGCGGGCGGCGACTTCATCGGCCGCTACGTCTTCCCCGACGGCGACCTGGTGAGCCTCGACACGACCCTGCGCCGGGCCGAGGCGGCCGGGTTCGAGGTGCGCGACATCGAGAACCTGCGCGAGCACTACGCGCGCACGCTGCGCGCCTGGAGCGCCAACATGCGCGCCCGGCTGGAGGCGGTGGTCGACGCGACCGACGCGCGCACCGAGCGCATCTGGCGGCTCTACATGGCCGGCAGCGCGCGCAACTTCGCCATCGCCCGCATGGGCCTGGCCCAGACGCTGCTCGCCAAGCCCCGCCCCGACGGCACGACCGACATCCCCGCCACCCGCCGCGACCTGTACCGGCAGCCCGCCTAGCGCGCGACGCCGCCCGCGATGAAGCGGCGCAGGTCGGCGGCGAGCCGCGTGCGCGAGGCGGGGTCGTTGTACACCATGTGACCGGCCGGGTAGTACGCGAAGCCGACGTGCGAGACGAGCGCCGGGTCGAGCCCCAGGTGGCCCAAGGTGTACTCGGTGCCCATGAACGGCGTCGCCAGATCGTAGAGACCGTTGACGGCCAGGACGCGCAAGGCCGGGTTCTGGCTGAGCGCCTGGCGCAGGTCGTTGGTGACCGCCGGGGCCAGGATGCGCCCGCCGAAGCCGCCCTCGCTGCGCTTGAAGTTCCAGTCGCGGAACACCTCGGCGTAGTCGTTGGGGCGGTACTGCTCGCCGGCCGGGTTCCACTCCAGCGCGCCGTGGCTGTAGCTGTTGAAGAGCGCGGTGTAGACCGGCGCCATCGCCGTGTCGGTCGGGTCGTAGTCGGGTGCGTCCGAGGTCGGGTCGCGGTCGATCCCGGTGAAGCGGCCGTCGAGCCGGCCGACCGTGCGGCGCTGCGCGCGCAGCAGCTCCTTCTCGAAGCGGTCGGGCGAGATGCGCAGGTTCGCCAGGTCGACGAACTGCTCGCTCAGCCCGGTGTAGCCGTGCAATCGCTGCACGATGCGCGCGCGCGAGGCGGGATCGAGCCGGTCGCCCTGCGCCAGCGCGGCGGCGTAGTCGGTCCGCGCGAAGCCGCGCACCTCGTCCAGGAACGCCGGCAGGTCGGCGGGCTGCTGCGGCAGCGCGTGGTGGTAGGCCGCGACCGCGGCCAGCGAGGGCAGGAAGAGCGCGTAGGGCAGGTCGTTGTCCCCGCCCTCGACGATCGTCGCGTAGTCGAGCACGGTCGAGATCAGCACCACGCCGTTGCAGGCGACCCCGCGCTGCGCCAGCACGTTGACCAGGTTCGCGGAGCGCGTCGTGCCGTAGCTCTCGCCGATCAGGAACTTGGGCGCGTTCCAGCGCCCCGTCCGGGTCAGGTACTTCTGGACGAAGCTGGCGAACGTCTTGGCGTCCTCGTCGATCCCGAACACCGCCTTGGCGTCGTAGGCCCGGCCGTAGCCGGTGCCCGGCGCGTCGACGAAGACCAGGTCGCTGGCGTCGAGCAGGCTGTCGTCGTTGTCGACCAGCTGGTAGGGCGGCGGCGGGGTCGTCCCGGCGTTCGTGGTCACCACCCGGCGCGGGCCGAACGCGCCCATGTGGAGCCAGATCGTGGAGCTCCCCGGCCCGCCGTTGTAGACGAAGCTGAGCGGCCGGGCCGGGCCGCCCCCGTCGCGCGCGTACGCGACGTACGACATCGAGGTGGTCGGCTTGCCGTCCTCGCCCGCGACGACCAGCAGCCCCGCGCTGGCGGTGTAGCTCAGCTCGTGCCCGGCGATGCGGGCGTGGTGCTTGGTGACGACCGGCGTCTCCGCCGGCAGCCGGGGCGGCGGGTCGGCCGCGCCGGCCGCCGCGGGGCTCAGCGCACACGCCGAAACCACGGCGGCCAGGAACATACGCAGGGACGTCATGCGGCCCGCCGTTCGGCGAGCCGCGCTCGTCTCCTAGTTCTTTAGGAAGAGGGCCGCCGCGGCGATTCCGAGCAGGCCGCAGAATAGCAGCCGCAGCGTGCGCTCGGGCAGATGGTGCGCCAGCGCGACGCCGTGGCGCACGAACAGCACGCCGCCCAGCGCGAGCGGGATGCCGATCGCCCAGTCGACGTCGCCGGCCAGCGCGTAGGTGACGATGCCCACGATCGTGCCCGGCGCGACGAGCGCCAGCGACAGCCCCTGCGCTGCGGTCTGGCTGTAGCCGAACAGCAGGCTCAGCACCGGCACCGCGAAGACCGCCCCGCCGACCGAGAAGAGGCCCGAGAGGATCCCGCCCAGCGCGCCGACGACCGCCGTCCAGCCCCAGGCCAGCCGGGCGCGCGGCGCGGGCGTGCCGTGCGGCGCGCGCAGGGCGCGGTAGGCGAAATAGATGCCCAGCGCCGCGACGAACGCGCCGAAGGCGTAGCGCAGGCCCGGGCCGGCGACGCGCGTCGCGTAGAGCGCGCCGAAGAAGGTGAACACCACCGCCGAGCCCGCCAGCAGCAGCGCGACCCGCCGCTCGAGGTCGCCGCGCTTGGCGTAGTTCCACAGGCCGACCATCACGTTGGGGGCGACCATCGCCAGGGCCGTTCCTTGGGCGTGCTGCTCGTCCAGCCCGAAGAACAGGGTCAGCACCGGAATCGCGATCAGCCCGCCGCCGATTCCGAACAGCCCGCCCAGCGCACCGAGGACCGCCCCTAGGACGAGAAAGAGGGCGAGGTGGGCGAGGTCGGGCACGCCGCCCCGCATTCAACGCGGGCGGCGGGGTTCCGCGTCGGCCGGCTAGGAGACGCCGGCGCCGGCCCGCGCCAGCGCGCGCGACTCGGTCACGTTCGCGACCACCAGGTCGAAGTGGTCGTCGTTGCGCCGCACCTGCTCGGGGGTGAGCGGGCAGCGGCAGTTGTGCACCCTGCCGCGCACGTCGGTGAAGCGGTACACTTGGCAGCCGTCGGAGCCGTGGCTACGCTCGGTGTGCGTGCAGCTGCAGAACTTGCCGTGATCCATCAGGGACGTTGCTCTCATCGCCATCGCACCCCCAAGATGTCACGACGTACTTACCGGGCGCTTACGGCCGTCGCCCGGATGCTTACGGCGTCAGCCGCCGGCGCGCTTGACCCGGCGCCGGCGCGCTTCGAAGTAGGCCACGATCTTGTCGCGGTGATCGCCCTGCAGCTCGACGACGCCGCCCTTGGCGGTGCCGCCGGTGCCGCACAGCCGCTTGAGCTCCTTGCCGAGCGCCTCGGCCTCGCCCGGCGCGAGGCCGTGCACCACCGTCACCGCGCTGTTGCGGCGCTTCTCGCGCGCGACCCGGATCACGCCGTCGTCGGGCAGCGCGGGCGCCGCGCCGGGACGCTGCGGCTGCGCGCGCTTGGGAGGCTTGGGCAGGGGCGTCGTCCCGTCGGTCGAGTAGACCAGGACGCGCTCGTCGCGCACGCGGTCGTCCTTCACGGCGTCTGCAACCTCGTCGGCATGGCGCTGGGTTCGGCGGGGTGTGACCAGGGTGCTGCCGGCCCCGCCTCCGGCGGTGGTCGATGCGATCGCGAGCTTCGGCCGTTTCGCTGCCTCGCGCGGCTGGGTGCCCGCGACGGCGGGCAACTTCTCGCTCCGCATCGATGCGGCCCACGCCGCCGTCACCCGCAGCGGCATCGACAAGGGCGCGATCGGGCCGGCCGACGTCGCCGCGCTGGCGCTCGACGCGCCGGTGCCGCCCGGGATGTCGGCCGAGACCCCGCTCCACCTGGCGCGCTACCGCACCGATCCCGCGGTCGGCGCCGTCTTCCACGTCCACACGGTCGCCGCGACCGTGCTCTCGCGGGTCCACGCCGTGGACGGCGCGGTGCGGACCGAAGGCTACGAGATGCACAAGTCCATGCGCGGCTTCGTGACCCACGAAAGCGTGCTCGAAATCCCGGTTTTCCGCAACGACCAGGACACCGCGGCGCTGGCCGAGGAGATCGAGGCCACGCTGGGCGTGGGTGCGCCGGTGCCGGGCTACCTGCTGGCCGGCCACGGGCTGTACGCCTGGGGCGCGACCGCCGCCGACGCCCGCCGGCACGTCGAAGGGATCGAGTTCCTGCTGGCCTGCCACCTCGAAGAACGGAGACTGGTGCGATGACCAACGCTACGCTGACTTCGACGCTGCGCGTCTACGACGACGCGAGCGCCGAGAAACTGGTCGACACGAACGACCGGGCCGAGATCGTGCGCCTCCTGGGCGGCGCGGGCGTGCGCTTCGAGCGCTGGGAAGCCGCGGTGCCGCTGGCCCGCGACGCCGACCAGGAGACGATCCTGGCCGCCTACGCGGACGACGTCGCGCGGCTCAAGCGCGAGAACGGCTACACCACCGCCGACGTGCTGCGCCTGGTGCGCGGCTCGGTCGCCGACATCACCCCGATCCGCGCCAAGTTCCTCGAGGAGCACACCCACTCCGAGGACGAGGTGCGCTTCTTCGTCGAGGGCGACGCGGCGTTCTACCTGCGCATCGGCGGCAAGGTCTACCAGGCGATCTGCGTGACCGGCGACCTGATCGGCGTGCCGGCCGGCACGACGCACTGGTTCGACATGGGCCCCGACCCGCAGTTCACCGCGATCCGCCTGTTCGAGAACACCGAGGGCTGGACGCCCGCGTACACCGGCGACCCGATCGCCGCGCGGTTCCCCAAGTACGAGTGAACGCGGTCTCGCTCGCCGCGCGCGCCGTCCTGGTCGACATCGAGGGGACGACGAGCACGATCGCCTTCGTCCACGAGGTGCTCTTCCCGTACGCGGACGAGCACCTCGACGCGTACGTCGCCGCCCACCGCGAGGAGCCGCCGGTCGCGCAGGCCCTGCTCGACGCGGCGCGCGAGGCCGGCGAGGAGCCCGACGCGGACGATGCCACGGTGCTGGCCCACCTGCACCGCTGGATCGCCGAGGACCGCAAGTCGACCCCGCTCAAGGCCCTGCAAGGCCTGGTCTGGGCCGAAGGTTACGCCAGCGCCGAGCTGCGCGGGCACGTCTACCCCGACGCGGCCGCAGGCCTGCGCCGCTGGCACGAGGCCGGCTTGGCGCTCTACGTCTACTCGTCGGGCTCGGTGCCCGCGCAGAAGGTGCTGTTCGGCAGCAGCGACCACGGCGACCTGACCCCGCTCTTCGCGGGCTACTTCGACACCACGACCGGGCCCAAGCGCGAGCCCGCCTCGTACGCCGCGATCGCGCGCGCGGTCGGCCTGCGGCCGGGCGAGATCGTGTTCCTCAGCGACGTGGACGCCGAGCTGGACGCGGCCCGCGCAAGCGGCCTGCAGACGGTTCGCCTGCTGCGCCCCGCCGACACCCCGCCCGAGCGCGCCACGACTACGCACCCGGGTGTGGTTAGCTTCGACGACATCGCGCTCAGCCGCGCCTGAGCGGCCTAGCGCCGCTCGGCCCGCACCGCGCGCGAGGTCATGAGCAGCAGCGCCAGGGCGAAGTAGCCGAAGGCCGAGATCGCCATCGTCGGCCGGACGCCGGCGTGGTCGGCCAGCCAGCCGCCCAGGATCGAAGCGGGGAAGATCCCGATCAGGACGATCAGCCGCACGACCCCGAAGACGCGCCCGATCAGCTCCTCGGGAATGACCCGCATCCGCCACGAGATGATCGTGGTGACGTTGTAGCCCGAGGTGACGCTCGAGAAGGTGATCCCTGCGATCGCCAGCGGGAGCGAGTGCGTCCACGGCAGCGGCAGCCAGCCCAGCCCGTCGAACAGGTACGACACCGCCAGCGCCGGCCCGAACGGCCAGTGGGTCCGCCCGCCGATCACCGAGCCCAGCGCCGCGCCGCCGGCGAAGCAGCCGAAGGCGATGCCGACCACGTGGTCGCCGGCCTCGAAGGCGCGCTTGAAGTACGGGATCAGGGCCACGAAGCCCAGCGTGCCGACGAAGTTGAACCCGCAGCTGAAGCAGGTCAGGGTGCGCATCGCGCGGTCGGCCCGCAGGAAACGCCAGCCGGCCGCGACGTCGGCGCCAACCTCGCGCAGGGTCGGGATGCCGCGCGGCGCGTCGGGCCCGAAGGTCGCCACCGACGCGATCGACGCCTGCGAGCCCAGGTAGGTGACGGCGTTGATGACCAGCGCCGGGAGCGGCCCGACGATGGCGAACAGCGCTCCGCCCAGCGGCGGCGCGACCAGGTTGACGCCCTGCTCGGTGGCCGCCAGCGCCGCGACCGCGCCCTTGACCCGGTCCTTGCCCAGCAGGAACGGGATCGAGGAGGACTGAGCGCCCAGGAAAACCGACCCGCCGACCGCCAGCACGACCACCCCGGCGTAGATCATCCCGATCGTCAGGTGGCCGGTCCAGAACAGCAGCGAGAACGCCACCATCACCGCGAAGCGCAGCCCGTCGCAGACCAGCATCAGGCGCCGCCGGTCGACCCGGTCGGCCAGCGACCCCCCGACCAGGCTGACCAGCGCGTAGGGCAGCAGCTCCAGGCCGAAGGTCCAGCCGATGGCCGTGGCCGAGCCGGTCAGCCGGAAGACGAGCAGCGGGATGGCGAGCGTGCGCAGCCCGTCGCCCAGATAGCTGAGCGCCTGGCCGGCGAAGAACCGCCCGAAGCCCGAAGAACGAAAGATGCTCGCGCTGCGAGCAGTGACCGTTGCCATGAAAGATTCCCGATGCGTGCAGAGAGGGGGAGAGGTGCACGGAACCCGCGCCGCAGAGGGGCGCGGGGGGAATCTACAGAGTCATAGCCGCGCTAGGTTACCACACGGTCGGCGGAAAGTCCAGGCAGTCTTCGGGACGTCGCGCGCGGTAAAGATCGGCATGGGCGACGACCTGATCTTCGAGAGCGCGGCGCTGCGGGCGCTGGACGCGTCGGCGGCGTGCGGTGCGGGCTACGCCGACATCCGCTTCGAGCAGGGCCGCGCCGAGCGGATCGAGGTTCGCAACGGCGTGGTCGCGGCACTGACCGACGCGACCAGCACGGGATACGGCATCCGCGCGTTCTACGGCGGCGCGTGGGGCTTCGCGGCGAGCGACGACTTCAGCCCCGCCGGCCTGGACGCGGCCGCCGCGCGCGCGGTCGCGATCGCCAAAGCCGGCGCCGCCGTGGCCGAGAACCGCGTCGCGCAAGCGCCGACCGACGCGTACGCCGACACCTACGCGACGCCGCTGGAGCGCGATCCGGCCAGCGTGCCGCTGGGCGAGCGCGTCGCGCTCCTGCTCGACGCCGAACGCGCGCTGCACGCCACGCCGAACGTGCGGGCCGGGCGGGCGTGGATGGACCTTTGGCACACCAAGAAAGAATTCTACAGCACGAGCGGCTCGCGCATCGCGCAGTCCGTGCACCAGAGCGGGAGCGGCATGAGCGCGCTGGCGGTCGGTGAGGGAGACGCGCAGGAGCGCTCGTATCCGGGCGACCGCGGGCTGTACCAGGGCGGCGGCTACGAGGTCGTCGAGCGCGCGCAGCTGCGCGAGAACGCGCAGCGCATCGGCGAGGAGGCCTCGCAGCTGCTCGCCGCGCCGCAGTGCCCGGTAGGCGAGCTCGACCTGGTGCTGGGCGGATCGCAGGTGTCGCTGCAAATTCACGAGTCGTGCGGCCACGCGGCCGAGCTCGACCGCGTGCTGGGCTGGGAGGCGAACTTCTCGGGCGTGAGCTTTCTGGACCCGTCGCTGCTGGGCACGCTGCGCTACGGCTCCGAGCACGTCACGATCGCGATCGACAACGGCATGCCCAGCGGCTTGCAGACCGTCGCGTACGACGACGAGGGCGCGAAGAGCGTGCCCGCGGAGATCGTCAGCCGCGGTCTGCTCGTCGGCTTCGAGATGTCGCGCGACACCGCGCGCGCGATCGGGCGCGAGACCAACGCCTGCGTGCGCGCGCAGAGCTGGCAGCACGTGCCGATGATCCGCATGTGCAACCTGCGTCTCGCGCCGGGCGCGCTGCCGTTCGAGGCGCTGTTCGACGGCGTCGACGACGGCATCTACATGGAAGCCAACCGCTCGTGGTCGATCGACGACCACCGGCTGAACTTTCAGTTCGGCTGCCAGATCGGGTGGGAGATCAAGCGCGGGCGGCGCGGGCGCATGGTGAAGAACCCGACCTATGCGGGCATGACGCCGCAGTTCTGGAACGCCTGCGACGCGATCGCCGACGAGCGCTCGTGGGTCGCCTGGGGAACGCCGAACTGCGGCAAGGGCGAGCCGATGCAGCGCGGCCGCACGACGCACGGCGCGTCGCCGGCGCGCTTTCGCAAGATCCAGGTCGGGATGGGCTATGCTCGATAGCGCGGCGCAGGAAGCGCTCGCGCAGCGCGTCGTCGCGCTCTCGCCGGCCGCGCAGACCGAGGTGACGGTCAGCGGCGAGGACTTCGGGCTGACCCGCTTCGCGCGCAACGCGATCGTGCAGAACGTCGGCCGCCGCACGACCACGGTGCGCGTTCGGGCGGTGGTCGAGGGCCGGGTCGGGATCGCGCTGACCAACGATCTCGCCGACGCGGGCTTGCGCGCGGCCGTCGAGCGGGCGTGCGCGCTGGCCCGGCTGGCCCCGCGCGACGACGCCTTTCCCGGGCTCGGCGCGGCGCCGCGCACGCCGCAGCCGCCGGGCGCGTTCCGCGCCTCGACCGCCGCGGCGGCGCCGGAACTGCGCGCGCGGCTCGCCGCGGACGTCTTCGCGGTCGCCGAGCGCGACGGGCTCTGGTGCGCCGGCTACGCCAAGACGTCGCACGAGGTGATCACCGTCGCCAACTCGTGCGGCACGCTGACGACGTTCGAGGGCACCGGCGCCGCGCTCAACGTCAAGCAGAACGCGGCCGACGTCGAGCGGCTACGCCGAGTGCTACTCGAACGACGTCGCCGACGTCGACGCGGCGCGCACCGCCGGCATCGCGGCCCAAAAAGCGCTCGCATCGCGCGCGCCGGTCGCGGTGGAGCCCGGCCCCTGGACGGTGATCCTCGAACCGGCCGCGTTCGGCGAGCTGCTGAGCTATCTGACCGCGCACTTCTCGGCGCAGGCCTACGACGAGGGGTCGTCGTTCCTCTCCGCCGGCCTGGGAGCGCGGTACGCCGGCGAGGAGGTGACGATCGTGGACGATCACGCGCACCCGCTCGCGGTCGGCATGCCGTTCGACTTCGAGGGCACGCCGACGGCGCGCGTCACCCTGCTCGACGCCGGAATCGGGGCCGGCATCGTGACCGACCGCGCGTGGGCGCACAGGCTCGCCCGCCCGAACACCGGGCACGCGGTCGCTGTCTCGGAGACCGAGACCGGCGGGCCGCAGCCGCGCAACCTGGTCGTGATGCCCGGCAGCAAGAGCACCGCCGAATTGATCGCGCAGACCGAGCGCGGGCTGCTGGTGAGCCGGCTGTGGTACGTCCGCAACGTCGACCAGCGCCGGACGATCGTGACCGGGATGACCCGCGACGGCACGTTCCTGATCGAGGCCGGCAAGCTGACCCGGGGCGTCGCGAACATGCGCTTCAACCAGAGCATCCTCGCCGCGCTGCGCCGGCCCGAGCTCTCGGCGGAGCTGAGCCGCACCGCCCGCTACACCTACGGCATGGTCGTCCCCGCGGCCAAGATCGAGGACTTCCACTTCACCAGCGGCACGGCGTTCTGAGCCCTGCGGACCCGGGAGGGGCCGGATAGGGGGGACGCGAACGGACGTTGGTCGCACCGTTCCCGAATAGCTCAGTTGGTAGAGCAGCTGACTGTTAATCAGCGGGTCGTTGGTTCGAGTCCAACTTCGGGAGCCAATTCGAAAAACCGCGCCGCAAACGCGGTTTTTTCTTGTTGCTACAGCGCTTGGCCGAACATGATGCGGTGGCCGTCGGGCGTTCGGACGCCCATCTCGCGCAAGCCCCACGGCTTGTCGGTCGGAGGCGCGATGACGTCGACGTTCGCGCGGCTGATCTCTTCGTACAGCGCGTCCACCGCGTCGACCGTCACGTAGGCGAAATAGCTGTGGTCGCCGATCGCGCTCGGCGCGAGCGCATCCGGGCAGCTTCCCAAGTGGAGCGTGCACCGCCCCCGCCGCACGAAGACCCAGCCCGGCGTTTCGAAGACGCGCTCGAAGCCCATCGCTTCGGTCCACCAGCGGGCCGTGACGTCGGCATCGGGAACGGCCAGCACGAAGGCCGTTGCCGTGAAGTCCGCTCGCTGCGCCATGTTCGCTCCTCCTCGCACCGCGCTGCCCTTCGCGCGCCGCCGGCCGGCACCCCGGGGCCGCGCAGCGGCCGCGCCGAAGCCGGAGCGGATGGGCTCGCGATGGCGACGGTGAGCGACCGCACGTTCGGGGAGCTGCTGCGCGAGCTGCGGGTCGCGGCGGGGCTCTCGCAGGAAGAGCTGGCCGAGCGGGCGCGCTTGAGCGCGGGGGCGATCAGCACGCTCGAGCGCAGCGTGCGCCGGGCCCCGCAGCACCAGACCCTGGCTTTGCTGGCCGAGGCACTGCGGCTGGCCCAGCCGGAACGCGCGCGCTTGGAGACCGCCGCCGCGGCCGGGCGGCGGCGCGGGGCGCGCGCGCAGCCCGCGAGCCGGCCCGGCCCGCACAACGTGCCCGACGCGCTGACCTCGTTCCACGGGCGCGAGGACGAGCTGGCCGAGCTGCGCCGGCTGCTGCACGCCCGGCGCCTGGTCACGCTGGTCGGCCCGGGCGGGGTCGGCAAGACCCGCCTGGCGCTGGAAGCGGCGCGGGCCGAGGTGCACGCCCAGGCGTTCGCGGACGGGGTGTGGTTCGTCGAGCTGGCGCCGCTGGGCGATCCGGGGCTGGTCGTCACCGCGGTCGCGCGGCTGCTCGGCGTGCGCGAGCAGCCCGGCGAAGCGCTGCTGGACACGCTCGCCGCGGCGCTCGGCGCGAAGCGCGTGCTGCTGCTGCTCGACAACTGCGAGCACCTGGTCGAGGAGTGCGCGCGGGTGGCGGAACGGCTGGCGCGCGACTGCGCGAGCGTGGCGATCCTGAGCACGACGCGCGAGGCGCTGCGCATCGACGGCGAGTGCACGGTGCGGGTCGAGCCGCTGGCGTTCGCCCAGACGCGCGTGGCTGGGCCGGCGGTGCGGCTGTTCGTCGACCGCCTCGCCGAGGCCGACTTCACCCGCTTCGCCAGCTTGAGCGACGACGAGCACGCGCACGCGGCGACGATCTGCCGCCGGCTGGACGGGATTCCGCTCGCGCTGGAGCTGGCGGCGGGGCGCGCGCGCGAGCTCTCGCTGGCTCAGATCGCGAGCGGCCTGGACGAGCGCTTCGCGCTGCTCACCCGCGGGCGGCGCACCGCCTCGCCGCGCCAGCACACCTTGCGCGGCATGATCGACTGGAGCTTCATGCTGCTCGCGCGCCCCGAGCAGGAGCTGTTCGCGCGCCTCGGGCTGTTCGCCGACGCGTTCGCGCCCGAGGCGGCGGCGAGCATCTGCGGCGACGACGGCGTTGCGGTGCGCGACGCGCTGGCGGCGCTGATCGCCAAGTCGCTGGTCGCGGTGGTCGAAGACCCGCAAGGACGCCTGCGCTACCGGCTGCTGGAGACGATGCGCGCGTACGCGCTCGAACGGCTGGCGGAGAGCGGCGACCTCGGCCACTACGCGTACCGCTTCGCGCGCTATTTCCTCACCGTCGCGCGAGCCGCCGACGACGCCTACGGGCGCATTCCCAACCGCGACTTCCTGGCCGCGATCGCGCCCGACCTCGACAACGTGCGGGCCGCGCTGGACTGGGCGCTCGAGAAGCGCAACCACCCGGTGCTGGGCGCGGAACTGGCCGGCGCGATGGGTTGGGCGTACCGCCAGCTCACGCTCGTGTCCGAAGGCGCGCGCTGGTGCGAGGCGGCCCTGGCCGCGAACTCCGAGCTGGCCGGCGCGGTGTCGGGGCGGCTGCGCATGGCGCTGAGTTTCTTTCGCTTCACCACCGGCGAGCTGCAGCGCGCGCTCGAAGCGGCGCGCGGCGCCACCGCGATCTACCGCGCCGGCGAGGCCGGCTCCGCGCTGTCGTGGAGCCTCACCCAAGAGGGGTATTGCCTGTACCTGCTCGGGCGGCCGGACGAGTCGCGCGCGGCCGTGACCGAAGCCGTAGCGGTCGCGCGCGCGCAGAACGATGCGTTCCGGCTGGCCGGCGCGCTCAACGCGTTCGCGCTCACCATTCCGGCCGAGCGGGCGGCGGAGCGGCTCGCCCCGCTCGAGGAGGCCGTGCGCTGCTACCGCACGGCGGGCGTCGAGAACGCCATCGTGCCGCTCGCGAACCTGGCCGAGGCGCGCTACGCGAGCGGCGACGTCGCGGCGGCGCTGGAGCGCGGCCTGGAGGTCGTCGCGCTCACCCGCCGCGACCACGACCGCGCGAACCTCGCCGGGGCGCTCACCAACGTCGCGGCGTATGCCCTGACCCTGGGAGACGTCGCCCGCGCGCGGGCCGCGGCGAACGAGGCCTTGGAGCTCGGGCGCGACCTCGGCAAGACGCTGGGCGCGATGTGCGCGCTCCAGCACCTGGGCAGCGTGCGCGCGCACGAGGGCGAGCACGTTCGCGCGGCCCGCCTGCTGGGCGCCTCGAACCGCTTGTACGACGAGTTCGGCCTGGCCCGCGAGTTCACCGAACAGTCGCTCTACGACCGCACGACCGAACTGCTGCGCGAGGTGCTCGGCGACGAGCCGCTGCGGCGGCACCTCGCCGACGGCGCGGCGCTCGACTTCGACGCCGCCTTGGACGAAGCGCTGTCCGGCGGCTGAGGAGACGGCCCGGGGACTATTTGTGCGAGGTAGTTGTGCGAGTCGGCCCTGGCGCGGCGGGCCCGGTTCGTGCGATCCTGCGAGCATGCGCAATACGATCGTGGCATTTTGCTCGCTGCTGCTCGCGCTGGGTGCGGCCGCCCCGGCCGGCGCACGGGCCGCGACCCCGCCGCCCGGCGGCGCCAACCAGCGCGTCTCGGTCGAGGGCTGCCAGAACCAGTGGCTGTTCGACGGCGTGTGGCGGGTGCGCGTGACCAACGTCTCGCCCGCCGGCACCGACGCGACGCTCGAAGTGCGCAACGGCAGCAAGGACACGATGTCGACGTCCGAAGGCGGGTTCGCCAAAATCAACGGCCAGGGAATCGACATGGCCTTCGACGACGGCACGGTCCAGGGCCTCGACCTCAATGCGACCTCGGACAGCTATCGCAACGAGCTGAGCTACAAGAAGCTGCCGCCGGGCGGCGGCGCGAAGACGACGCTGCACTTCGCCGCGCCGTCCAACGCCGGCGCGAAACCGCTCAAGCTGCTGATCGCGGTCGACCCGGCCGCGAACTCCTACGTGCACTACTCGACGAAGGACCCCAGCTTCCGCGTTCGCTTGAACTGCACGAAGTAGCGCGCGCGGCCGCCGCGGGCTAGGCCGGGCGGTTCGCGCCGTACTCGGCGAGCAGCCGTCCCACCGCGGCGGCCAGCGTGTCGGCGACCGCGGTCGAGTGGCCGAGGTAGAGTGCCGGCTCGACGAGTTCCAGCTCCAGCAGGCACAAGCCGTAGTCGCGCGTGTCGAGCACGTCGACGCGGGCGTACAGCGGCGCGGGCGCGATCCGCTCGTACACCGTGCGCGCGAAGCCGAGCTCGGCCCGCGGCGGGTCCAGCGGTTTGCCCAGCATCGCGCCGTGCGGGACGTGGATTCCGGGCGGCCGGCGCACGCTGTGCGTCTGCTCGCCGCCTAGCCAGATCACCGACGTCTCGCCCTTGGTCTCGAACTCGTACAGGTAGGGCTGCACCAGCGCGTCGCCCGCGCGCAGCAATTCCGCCAGGTGGGCGCGGCCCGTGGCGAGGTTGGCGGCGCCGACCTTGAGCGTGGCGTGCGCGGACGCCGAGACGGCCGGCTTGACGATCGCCTCGGACCACGCGCGCGCGGCCATCAGCTCGCCCAGGTCCACGGATTCCCCTTGCCGCGGCCACGCGGTCGGCACGGTCGCGATGCCGCTCTCGGCGAAGCGCCGCAAGTACGACTTGTGCGAGTTCCAGCGGAGCATGGCGGGCGGGTTGTACACCTGCGTCAGCGGTTCGATCCGGTCGATCCAGGCGATGAAGTCGTTGCGGCGCAGGTGGTAGTCGTGCACCGAGCGCACGACGGTGAGCGGCGCGGCCGCCCAGTCGACCGCCGGATCGTCCCACACGTCGACCGCCGTCTCGATTCCCCGCCGCCGCAGCGCGTGCAGCAGCTCGCGGTCGTCGGGCAGCAGATCGGGCAGGTGCGCCGCGGTTACCAAGCGGACCGAAGGGGCGGAGCTCACGGCGCGGTCTGCGTTCATCGAGCGCGGGTGTTCGCGCCCGCACCGCGCCGCTACTGTGACGCCGCGCGGCGGGGAACCGAACGGCGGCAGCGGATACGATGGTCACGCGGGCGGATCTTTCCGTCGCGGAGGGATGGTAGTGTGATCAGACCAGGAACGGCTGCCGCGCTCGCGCTGGCACTCGCCGCCGGCTTCAGTCTTGCCGCCTGCGGCGGCAACGCGACGACCGCGAGCGGAACGGCGGCCGCGCCGACTGGCCGACGTACAACGGCGACTTGACCGGCACGCGCTATTCGAGCCTGACGCAGATCACGCCGCAGAACGCCGCCGCGCTGAAGAAGATCTGCTCGCGCACGCTCAACGAGCAAGGCGCGTTCCAGGCCGAACCGGTCGTCGCGGGCGGCATGGTGTACGTTCCGACCGCGCACGACACGTACGCGATCGACGGCAAGACCTGTGCGCTCGAGTGGCGCGCGCGCTACACGCCCAAGGGGCACGAGCCGTTTCCGGTCGACCGCGGCGTGGCGCTGATCGACGGGAAGATCGTGCGCGGCACGCCCGACGGGCACCTGATCGCGCTCGACCAGCGCAGCGGCAAGACGGTCTGGGACGTCAAGGTCGGCGACGGCGGCAAGGGCGAGTTCCTCAGCTCCGCGCCGATCGGGTGGAACGGCACCGTGTACGAGGGCGTGGCGGGCGCCGACTGGGGCGTGATGGGCCGCATGCTGGCCTTCGACGCCGCGAACGGCAAGCGGAAGTGGAGCTTCACCACGATCGCCGGCGGCAGCGACCCCAACGCGAAGAGCTGGCCCGACGCGGCCGCCGCGCAGAGGGGCGGCGGCGGCTTGTGGACCTCGTACACGCTCGACCCGAGCACCGGCACGCTCTACATCCCGGTCTCCAACCCCGCGCCGGACTTCGCGGGCAGCGTGCGCAAGGGCGACAACCTCTACACCAACTCGATCGTCGCGCTCGACGCGAGCAGCGGCGCGCTCGAGTGGTACGTGCAGACGATCCCGCACGACGTCCACGACTGGGACATGGCCGCCCCACCGGTGCTCTTCAGCACCGCCGGCGGCAAGCAGATGCTCGGCGCGGCGGGCAAGGACGGCCAGCTGTACGGCATCGACACCACGACGCACGAGATCGTCTACGCGACCCCCGAAGTGCGCCACACCGACCCGCGCGTTGCGGTCACCGTCGCCGGCACGCACATGTGCCCGGCCGCGCTGGGCGGCGCGGAGTGGAGCGGGCCCGCGTACGACCGCAAGAACGGCCTGCTGATCACCCCGATGGACGACTGGTGCGGCACGGTGAAGCTGGGCTCGACGCGCTACACCGCGGGCCAGTTCTACATGGCCGGCAGCCAGCAGCCCGATCCGGTCGCACAGGCCAAGGGCGCGCTCACCGCGACCGATCCCGCGACCGGCAAGATCCGCTGGAAGTACGCCGCGAACAACCCGATGCTGGCCGGCGTCACCCCGACCGCGAGCGGCATCACGCTCGCCGGCGACATGGGCGGCAAGCTGCTGGTGTTCGACAGCGCCAGCGGCAAGCTGCTGTACCAGGACCAGACGCAGGGCTCGATCGCGGGCGGCGTCGTCACCTACGCGGTCGACGGCACGCAGTACGTCGCGGCCACCTCGGGCAACATCTCGCGCCTCACCTGGGGCAAGAGCGGCGTCCCGACGCTCGTGGTGTACGGGCTCTGATCGCGCTGCTCGCGCTCGCCCTGTGCGGCCTGGGGCCCGCGCAGGCCGAGCGCGCCGCGCGCGAGGGCGCCGCGCTGGCGACCGCGCGCGCAGGTTACCTCGCGCGCCCGTGGGTGCTGTGGGACCGCCAGGACACCCTGCGCGCGGTGCGCGGCCGAGCCGACCTCGACGCCGTGATCGTCGAGACGCCGTACGAGCGCGTGCGCTACGAAGCGTACCTGCAGATGCTGCAAGGCCTGCCGTTCGGCGCGGCGCAGCTTGCGCGCTGGACGCGCGAAGCCGGCGGGCGCTTCGGCTTCATCGTCTACGCTCATAGCCGCAGCAGCGACGACGCGGAGCGGAGCTTTCTGGCGCGCTACTCGCCCGCGACGGTGACGTACCCGAACGGCACGACGCTGGTCGCGAACGAGCGCGCCGTGTTCGGCCCGGGGCCGGACTTCTACGACGTCGGCACGTTCCGCGACACGCGCTTCACCGGCTCGCTGACCTACCGCTTCGCCGCCCCGCACGGCGCGTGCGAACCGCAAGGCACGCTGCGCTTTCGCGATGCGTACGGGCGTGCGTACGCGTTCCGGTTCGACCTGCGCCGCTTTCGCTGATCCTCAGACCAGCGCGTCGCGGGCCAGGGTCGAGCGCGCGCGCATGCGCGGGCGCGCGGCCAGCACGACCCGGACGTGGCTGCCGCTGGGCCGGCGCAGCTCCGCCGACACCTCCTCGGCCAGCGCCGCGACCAGGAACAGCCCGCGCCCGCGCTCGGAGAGCACGTCGCTGGGCAGGCGCGGGCGGTACTCGAAGCCCTCGCCGGTGTCGAACACGTGCAGCACCGGCGTGGCGGCGGACGCGTCGAGGATCACCTCGACCTCGCCCGGCGCGTAGCGGTAGACGTTGCCGATCAGCTCGCCGAAGATCAGCTCGGCCGAGACGACCTCGTTCTCGGCGATGCCCAGCCCGCGCAGTTTCTGGGCGTACGCGTGGCGCGCCGTGCCGGCGGCCCGCTCGTCGTGCGAGCCGAAGCTCCAGCGCGCGGTGTGGATGCCGCCCTCGGCCGTGGTCAGCGGCGCGTCGAGGGCGACGGTCAGCACCGCGACGTCGTCGCGCGCCGGCCGGTCGGCGACGATGTGCCGGTACACGTCGTGCGCCGCGCTGGCGCGCGTGGCCAGGCGCACCGCTTCGAGCAGCGCGCGCTCGCCCGCGACGGGGTCGCGGTCGAACTCCACCAAGCCGTCGGTGTACGCGATCAGCAGCGAGCCGGGCCGGATCGTCAGGCCCGCGCTGCGCTTGGTGTCGCGCTGGCGCAGTCCCAGCGGCAGATCCTCGCCGTCGAACAGCGTGACGGTGCCGTCCGGCCCGCGCAAGGCGGGATGCGGGTGCCCGGCCGAGGCGTAGCGCAGCTCGAACGTGACCGGGTCGAGCAGCGCGACGAAGGCGGTCACGAAGCGCTCGTCGCCCATCGCGCGCACGATTCGGTCGACCGCCTCGAGCACCATCACCGGCTCGGGGTTGATCAGCGCCGCGGTGCGGATGCTCTGGCGCACGCTGCCCATCGTCACCGCGGCGTCCAGGCCGCTGCCCGCGACGTCGCCGATCGAGAGCACCACCCGCCCGTCGGGCAGCCGCACCGCGTCGTACCAGTCGCCGCCGACCGTCGCCTCGGCGTGCGCCGCCTCGTAGATCGCGTCGAAGCGCAAGCCCGGGATGCGGGGCAGCGTCTGCAGCATCGCGGCCTGTTGAAACGAGCGCGCGACGCGCCGCTCGCGCTCGTACGCTTCGGCGTTGCCGACCGCCGGGGCGATGCGCCGCGCCAGCTCTTCGAACAGCGGCAGGTCGGTGCCCGAGAAGTGCCGCCCGCTGCCCGACATGAGCGCGCTGAGCGTGCCGACGGTTCGGCCGCGGTACAGCAGCGGCACGCTGATCGCCGACTCCAGCCCCAAGCGCTCGAAGACGGGCAGGTACTCCGGGCGGATGGTGCTCCACAGCTCGTCGCCGACGATCTCGTAGATCGTCTGGGCGCCGGTGCGCAGCGTCAGCCGCGTCCCGGCCTGGGCCGACGCGCGCGAGTACGTCACCCCGATCAGCGAGCGGACCTCGTGCTTGCGCGCGGGGTCGCGGTGGTAGGCCGCGACGCACTGCGGTTCACCGTCCTCCGAGAGCAGATTGACCAGCGCGTAGTCGCCGAACTCGGGCACGACCAGGCGGGTGACGGCGCGCAGCGCCTCGTCCAGCGAGAGCGCGCCCGACATCTCCTCGGTCATGCGCGCGTAGAGCTGCTCGCGCGCGCGGGCTCGGCGCGCGTCGTCGATGTCGACGCTGGTGCCGCACCAGCGCACGATCGCGCCGCCGTCGTCGCGCAGCGCGAGGGCGCGGTTGAGAAACCAGCGGTACACGCCGTCGCGGCGCCGCATGCGGGTGTCGATCTCGAACGGCTCGCCGCTGGCGACGGAGCGTTCCCAGCGCTCTTGCACCCGCGCGACGTCGTCGGGGTGCTGCACCGCGGCGTGGCCCGGCGCGCCGGCTTCGAGCGTGCTCCGGCCGGTGTACTCGTACCAGCGGCCGTTGTACCAGTCGACCGAACCGTCGGGCCGCGCGGTCCACAGGATCTCCGGAATGCCTTCGGCGATGATCTGAAAGGCGCGCGCTTGTTCCTCGTTGCGCCCGCGAACCTCGTGGACGTCCATCGCGGTGCCCAGCCAGTATGCGAGCGCGCCGCCGTCGTCGGTGCGGGGGGTCCAGCGGATGAGGTGCCAGCGATAGGCCTCGGGCCCGGCGTCGCCGGGCTTCATCCGCAGCTCGAGCTCGAGCGCGGTTCCGCTCGCGACGGCCTGGGCGAGCGCGGCCAGCAGCCCGGGCATGTCGTCAGGGTTGACGATCGACGCCCAGCCCTCGGCCGTCGTCGCGATCGCTTCGGGCAGGCGCGCGAACGCGAACCAGGCCCGGTTCGCCCAGTCGACCACGCCGTCCGGGCTGTGCGTCCAGATGAACCACGGCAAGTCGTCGGCGAGCCGGCGGAAGTCGGCGAGCGTCTCTGCGGCCACGGGCGTGCGTTAGGCGTTGCGCCCGCCGAAGCCCCCGTCCGCGCGATCCGACCTCGGTCGCTGACGGCGGCGCGCGCCCGCGGTAGGCTCGGTCGAGGAGGCGTCACATGCGAGCACTGCCGTTTCTCGAGATTCCGATCGTCCAGGCCCCGATGTCCGGCGCGACCACGCCCGAGCTGGTCGCGGCCGTTTCCAACGCGGGCGGCCTGGGCTCGCTGCCGCTCGGCTTCACCGAGCCCGCGCAAATCGCGCCGCTCGTCGCGCGCGTGCGCGCGCTGACCGCGCGCCCGTTCGCGCTCAACCTGTTCGTCGACACCTCGGCTCCCGTCGAGCCCGGCGTCCTGCAGCGCGCGCACGACCGGCTGCGGCCGTTTCGCGAGGAGCTGGGCATCCCGCACCCGCCCGTCCCGGCGGTCGCGCTGCTCGACTGCGCGGGCCCAGCTCGAGGCCGTCCTCGCCGCCCGCCCGGCGGTGTTCAGCTTCACCTTCGGCGTGCCCGACGCGGCGGTGCTCGAGCGCTGCCGGGCGGCCGGCATCTTCACGCTCGGGACCGCGAACACCGTGGAGGAAGCGGTCGCGCTCGAGCGGGCCGGGGTCGACGCGGTCTGCGCGCAGGGCTTCGAGGCCGGCGGTCACCACGGCAGCTTCGGCCAGCCGGTCGAGTTCTCGCAGATCGGGACCCTGGCGCTGGTTCCGCAGGTCGTCGACGCGGTCGGCGTGCCGGTGATCGCGGCGGGCGGGATCGGCGACGGCCGCGGCGTCGCGGCCGTGCTGGCGCTGGGCGCGGCCGCGGCGCAGGTCGGTTCGGCCTTCCTGCGGGCCGACGAGGCGGGGATTCCGGCCGCCTTCCGGAGCGTGCTCGCGACCCCGGCGGCCGGCCGGACCGTCCTCACCACGACCTTCTCGGGGCGCACCGCGCGCGGCGTGCACAACGCCTTCATGGACGCCATGGCCGCGGTCGACGAGATCGCGCCCTACCCCTACCAGCACTGGCTGACCCGCGACATCCGCAACGCCGCGGCCCAGCAGGGGCGGGCGGAGTACCTCTCGCTGTGGGCCGGCCAGGCGGTCGGGCTGGCCCGCCCGCTGCCCGCCGCGGCGATCGTCGCCGCGCTGGCGGCCGGCGCCGGCGCGGCGGCGGAAACCGCCCGCGCGGCGCTGGTCGGCAGTGGGGCGGGCAACCGAGTGTGACCCAGGTCCGCTAAGACGCTCCCCGAGGTTGCCGATAGTCCTACTACGGGCGGCGGGCCATGGACGGTTGGCTGGAGGCGGGTTTTCGATGGATCGAACGAGCTGGAGCGACGTGAAGGTGAGCGACGAGGCGCTGCGCGCGCTGTTGTCGTGGGGCGAGCGCGAGCGCGCGATCTCGCGGCAATTGGTCGGCGAGCGGCTCGGCTACGCCGAGTTCCTGCTCCGCCGCCAGCTGAGCTACGACCGGCTGCTCAGCGAGACGCGGGCGAGGCGGTAGCCCCGCGCACCGCCCGGTCGGCGTGCTGGGCCGCGACCCGGCGGGCCATGGCCATGATGGTCAGCATCGGGTTGACGCCGCTGGACTGCGGAAAGATCGACCCGTCGGCGACGAGCAGGTTGTCGTAGCCCCACACGCACCCGGCCGGATCGACGACCGAGCGCGCGCGCTCGCCGCCCATCGCGGCCGTGCCCATCTGGTGCGCGGAGAAGAAGATCTGGCGGCACGGCGCGGCCCCGATGCGCATCACGCGGTCGATGAAATCGGCCCGCGCGGGCCCGTTCCAGGCCGCCCGCTCGAGCACGATCGGGCGGTTGTGCCAGGTCGTCACCCGGGTCGCGCCGCCCGCGAACGCGACGTCCGCCAGGCCGACCAGCCCGGCCAGCAGGTTCTCGCCGTCGAACGGGGAGACGCGGTAGTCGATCGCCGCCTCGTCGTCGAGCGAGATCGCGCCCGGATCGCGGTCGCGCGTCACCGCGATCAGGCTCGCGCCGTAGCGCACGTCGCTCATCGAGCGCTCGTGCGCGGCCGCGCCCTCCCACGGTATCGCCAGCGCGGCGACGCCGGGATGGGTCGGTGCGACCTCGAGCTTGGGGCCGTAGTTGCCGACCCGGTAGTTGAACGCGTCGGAGTAGGCCGACTGCATCGGCCCCGACCACGCTTCGACCGGCTCGCCGTAGGTCGCGACGCAGCCCGAGACCGGGTGCAGGAAGAGCCGCTGCCCGAGCAGCGGCGCGGCGATGCCGCTGCGCGCGAGCAGCCCCGGCGTGCGCAGCGTGCCCGCCGCGCTGACGACCAGCTTCGCGCGCACGGTGAAGCGGCGCGGCAGGCCGTCGGGTCCGGTCTGCGTTGCGACGACCGCGGTCGCGCGCTCCCCCTCGGTCAGGATGCGCTCGGCTCGCGTGGCGGCGTAGACCGCGCCGCCCGCGGCGACGACCGCGGGCAGGTGGACGCGCGCGGTCGAGCGCTTCTTGGCGTACGCGCAGCCCATCCCGCAGTAGCCGCAGCCTGCGCCGCAGTCGGTCGGCGCGTTGCGCGGCATGGCGCCGGCCGGCAGCCCGAGCGCCGCGCAGCCGTCGGCGAGCGCGGCGTTGTTGCGGTTGTGCGCGCTCAGCGGTGCGAGGCCGAGCTCGCGTTCGAGCGCGTCGTAGTGCGGGTCCAGCTCGGCCGCGAGGCCCGCGATGCCGCTCTGCGTCTCCCACTCCGCCGCGATGCGTTCCGGCAGGCGAAACGAGGTGCACCAGTTGACCGCCGTGCCGCCGCCCAGCGTCGCGCCGGCGAAGATCGAGACGCCCAGGTCCTTGGTCGCGCACAGCCCGCGCTCCAGGTACAGGTCGCCGATCGAGCGTTCGCGCTGGTCGAAGGTCGTCGCGTCGTACGCGCCGCCCGCCTCCAGCACGACGACCCGCGCACCGGCCGCGGCGAACACGCCGGCCGCGCTGCCGCCGCCTGCGCCCGAGCCGATCACCACCACGTCGGCGTCGACCGTCTCGCCGTCGCGCGCGGCGCTCAGCGCGAGCGGAACGTCCGCCCGCGCGGTGTCGCCGCGCGGCCCGGGGTAGCCCAGCCGCGCCCAGGTCGGGTTCTCCGAGCCCGGCTCGCTCTCGGCGTAGACCAGGAACAGGATCAGCCGTTTGAGCGCCGCGTAGCCGCTGCGCAGGTCCACCGCGGGCGCGTCGGCGAGCGCGCGCAGCGCCGCGCGGCGGGCCGGCAGCGGCAGCCGCAGCGGCAGCGCGAGCAGATCGAGGAACAGCCGCAGCTTGGCGCCGCGCTCGGGCGAGAGCCCGTCGAGCGCGGCCGCCGCCAGTTCGGTCACCCGGCCGATGCGCGCGTCGTGTGGCGCGAAGGCCTCGACCGCCGCGCGCAGGGCCGCCGTGTGCCGTCGGTTCACGCGTTACCCGAGCGCAGCGCGGCGAGCTGCTCGAAGATCTGCTCCTCGTCGGGCTGCTCGCCGATCGCGTGGACGTCGATGTAGCGAACGATTCCCTCGCGGTCGGCGATCACGATCGCGCGCTTGGCCATGCCGCGCTCGGCGTCGAACACGCCGTACTGCTGGGCCACCGCACCGTGCGGCCAAAAGTCGCTCAGCAGTGGATAGGTTATTCCGCCTAACGATTCGGCCCAAGCGGCGAGGGAAAAACGGGTATCGGTCGAGACGCCCACGACCTGGGCGTCATGCGCGCGAAAGCGATCCAGCTCGCGTTCGTGCGACGGTATCTGCGAGCTTCAAGTCGCGGTGAACGCGAACGGGAAGAACGCCAGCACGAGGTTCTTGCCGCGTGCCTGCGCCGAATTCCACGGCTCTCCGGTATGCGAGGTGAGCACGAACTCCGGCGCGCGGTCGCCGACGTGCAACGTCGCGGTCGCGTCGGCCGTGCTGGTCCGACCTTTTGTAACAGCCATCGCCGCCTCTCGGCGCAGATCGCGCGACATTCCTGCCGTGATCCCTCATCTCGATCAAGCGATGAGCTAAATACACTAGCTAAACCCAAACTTGACATTCGCGCTGTCGGACTTCATCATGGAGTTGCGCCGCGCGGGTGGCGGACGTGGGACCCATGTGGGTCTACGTCGTCGTTTTGCCCTGCGCGCTGTGCTCCATCTCGACCGGCCGGAGGGCGACCCCATCGAAACCATCTGTCATCGCACGGCCGCCTGCCGTCTGCGCGCATGAGCGGCGCCGTCGTACGCAAGGTGGACAGCATCGAAGTTCGGCGGGTCGGGGCGCGGGGCACCACGCCGCCCGCCGGCGATCCTCGCGTGGCGTTCTACCGAGGCGAATACGACCTTGCGGCCTCCCTGGCGCGCAAGCTCTCCGCGCCCGAGGCGCGGCTGCTCCAAGCCCGCATCGCGCTGCGGCTGCGCCGGCCGCAGGACGCGGTCGAGCTGCTCGCGCGCTGGCGCAGCGCGGGTGACCGGCGCAAGGACACCGAGCGCGCCATCCTGCTGGCCTCGGCGTTCGAACGGCTAGGCGACGCCGCCTCGGCGGTCGCGCTCTACGACGAGCCCGTGCGCGGGGCCGGGCCGGCGCTCGAGCACGAGCGGGCCTACCTGCGGGCCTACGGCCACTGGCTGCGCGGCGAGTACGACCGGGCCGAGGGGCTGATCGAGGAGCAGCGCGCGGGCGACGAGCTGGCGCGCGGCCGCTGCGCCGACCTGCTGGGCCGGATCGCGGTCTCGCGGCGCGACTACCCGGCCGCGGCGCGGCGCTTCGAGGCCGGGCTGGCGGCCTTCGACGCCATGCCCACGCCCGACGAGGGCGCGCGCGTCGCCGCTCTGGCCGGGATCGCGACCGTCGCGGTCGAGACGCTCGCGTTCGACCTCCACGGGCGCCTGGTGGCCGGCTACGAGCGCAGCCTGCGCACCCAGGGCACGAAGCCCCTGCTGTTCCGGATCGGCCGCTCGCTGGTGCTCCTGGACGGGCTGCGGGGCGACGACGAGGCCGCCTTTCGGACCGCCGCCACGCTGCAGAACCAAGCCGAGCAAACCTCCGAGCGGGTGCTGGCCCACGTCACGCTGGCCGAGTTCCTGCGCGTGCGCGGCGACCGGACCGGGCCCAAGCTCCACCTGGAGCTGGCCGCCCAGACGCTGCGGGCGGAGCCGCGCACGCGGGGCGCGAGCGACGTGACGGCGGCGCTGATGTACGTCGTCGAGGCCTCGCACTCCGACCCGCAGGCCGCGGCCGAAGTGCTGGCGCGGGTGCTGCCCAGCGGCGGCCGGCCCGATCCGGCGGCCGGCGCGGAGCAAGGCTCGCGCGCCGCCGCGCTCGTGCTGTACGCCCGCGGCCGCAGCGCGATCGCGCTGGGCGAGACCGGCGCCGGGGCCGAGCTGGTGCACGCGGCGCGCGCGATCTGGGCCGAGCACGGCTACCTCTACCGGGTCGCGGTCGTGGACCTCGACCTGGCCGAGGTGTTCGGCGACCGCGCCGCGCTCGAGGCCGCGCGCCAGGTTCTCGACGAGCTGCCGGCGTCGTGGCTGGTGCGCAAAGCCGACCGGGTCGAGAAGCGGCTGGCCTCGGGCCTGGGCAACCTCTCGCCGGCCGAGCGGCGCGTGCTGCGCGAATTGTGCGCGGGCAAGTCCAACCGCGAGATCGCGGCGGCGCTGGAGCGCAGCGAGTCCACGATCCGCAACCAGACCCAGCGCATCTTCGACGTGCTCAGCGTCAACTCGCGCGCCGCACTCGTCGCGCGCTGCAGCGACCTGGGCCTCTAGCGGTGGGGAATGATCCAGCTCGTGTTCGGGATGTTCAGCACGTCGGGCCACATGCGCGCGTGCCACGCCGCGTAGCTCATCTGCGAGCCGGCTAGGACCGGATAGAAGAAGGCGAACATCAGCACGACGGCGGCCGCGTAGCCGCCCAGGTACCAGTTCGCTCGGCGCGCCGGGAAGCGCCGCAGGGCGTGCTGGATCAGGATCACGTCGCACAGCACGATCAGGGCCAGGTTCGGGAAGAAGTGGTACTCGAACAGCATGCGCGGCGAGTGGAACCACGGCAGCCACTGCACGAAGTAGGCCAGCACGATCAGCGCGTAGCCCTTGTTGCGCTCGCGCCAGGCCAGCCAGCCGACGAACGGCACCGACACCAGGCCGAGCAGGAACACCAGCGGGTTGGGCAGCGCGAGGATCTCGGCCACGCAGCACGCGCCCGCGTCGTTGAGCGCCGCCCCGGCCCGGAAGTCGTGGTAGTAGTACGAGATCGGAATCTGCATGATCGGCCACTGCCAGGCGACCGACATGTAGGGATGCGTGCCGGTGACGTGGCTGTGGTAATTGTACATCTGCCACTGCAGCGCCATCAGGTCGGTCAAGTTGTGGCCGCCGCCCAGCACGAACGTGGGAATGTAGGTCAACCCGTAGATCGTCGCCGGCACGAACAGCAGCAGCGCGACGACGATGTCGAGCGGAAACCCGTGCGGGTTGCCGTAGAGCGCGCGCGTCTTGAGAAAGCGCTGGCCCCAGACCAGGCCCAGCACCGCGAAGACGATCGCGAAGTCGAAGGCGCCGTTCCACTTGCTCGCGCCCAGCAGGCCGATCGAGACCGCCAGCACGCCCAGCCACAGCTTCGCGGAGCGCGCGCTCGAGGCGAGCGTCCCGTCGACGCGCAGTTCGCCGGTCGGCGCGAACTCGGCCGTCGCGAGCGGCGTCGCGTAGCGCATGCCGCCGTCGCGGCCGTACGCGACCGCGAGCTCCGGGCCGTCGGCGGGCGCGGGCGGCGCGCTGACGGCGGGCTTGCCGCCCGGCGTGAGGTCGACCAGCGTGCCGTCGGCGTACGAGACGCGCTCGCCCGCCGCGGGCAGCAGCTTGGGCACGAGCAGCCGCGCGACCAGATACACCCCGACCATCACGTACAGGAAGGCGACCTCGTGGCCCGCGCCGCCGAACGACGTCATGTCGGCGGTACCGGGCTGCGCGGGCCAGATCCCGTTGGCGATCGGGGTCGTGTGGTTGGGCGGGGCGAGGTTCACCAGCCAGGCGAAGCCCGCCGCGAGCGGCAGCCCCAGCACCATGGTGACGACGAACGGCAGGCCGAAGCGCTTGGGGATCACCTGCTCGACGCGGATCTGCGCCGCCAGCCAGTAGCGGTAGAACGAGTAGAGCACGATCAGGATCAGGGTCGAGATCGTGATCTCGCCGGTCGAGATGCGCTGCTCGACGAAGTGGAAGCCGTCGAAGGTCAGCAGCAGCGCGGCCAGCGCGGCGAACACGGTCGACGACGTCAGGCGCTTGGCGAAGGCGTAGAGGACCGCGATCTGCAGCGACCCGATCACCACGTTGAGGAAGCGCCAGCCGAACGAGTTGTCGCCGAACAGCGCGATCGACGTGGCGATGACGAGCTTGGTGAACGGCGGATGGGTCCACTCGAACTGCGGGACGGCCTTGAGGTACTCCTCACCGGCGCGCGCGAAGTAGACCTCGTCGAAGATCTTCTCGTTGGGCCAGCCCAGGTTGACCACCGCGACGACGAAGGCGACGATCGCGAAGCCGGCCATGAACAGCCAGTCGGTGCGGGTCAGGCGCGCGATGCCCTCGCGCGGGTCGAACCAGCCGCGCAGCTTGGCGGCGACGCTCGCCGCGAGCGCGCCGATGCCGGTCCCACCCGCCGCGGCCGGGACCGCGATGGCCAGATCGCTCAGCGAGGTGGCGCTCTCGGCGGCGGGCTGGCTGCTGCCCAGATAGCGGTAACCCAAGTAGAAGAACAGCACCACGTTGGCCAGCGCCGCCGGGTGCGAGATCAGCGGCCACAGGTTGGTCGCGTCGACCTGGGCGTGGGTCTCCATCGCGCTCTGGTAGGCGAACGAGTAGGCCAGGTTCAGGTACGTCGTCACGCTCAGCACGAGCGCCGACCACAGCCCGGCCCGGCCGAACGCGAGCAGCGGCATCGCGAGCAGGAACGCGCCGTAGACGTAGCGCTCGTGCATCCGCGTCGCCAGGGTGAAGAACGCCAGCGCGACGATCATCGCGCCCTCGATCAGGGCCCGGTCGTCGCGCCGCTGGAGGTAGCGCCCGACGACCAGCACGGTCGAGGCGATCACCAGGACGACGCCCCACAGCGAAAGCGAGCCCAGCGCGTGCCCGAAGAAGGTCAGCGGCTGGGAGTCGGGCTGCCAGAACGGCTGGCGCAGCGCGTACAGGTTGAACGCGTTGACCGTGTTGTAGGCGTACACGCCGCTGCCGAAGGCGTAGCGCCCGAGCAGCCAGCCCAGCACCCGGACGGGGTTGCCGCCGGCGCCGAACAGCGCGCCCGCGCCGTACGCCATCACCAGCGCGGCCAGCATCCCCGCGCCCGTGCCGAGCAGGCGGCGCAGCCGCAGCGCGGCGTCCGGGGCGGCGAAGGGATAGGCCAGCAACAGCAGGCCGATCGTCGCCGCCTGCGGCTTGATCAGGATCGAGAACCCGAAGGCTAGCCAGGCCCAGACCAGGCGCGGCACGGTCTTGCGCTCGTCGTCGCCGGCCCGCAGCACCAGCCAGAGCGCGAGCAGCACCAGGCCCCACGAGACCGAGTCGACCTGGCCCCAGTACGACGAGACGAAGATCGCGGCCGGGTTGAAGGCCAGCAGCGCGGCCGCGAGCAGGGCGACGCTTTGCGCCGCGTAGCGCCGCACGATCGCGTAGACGAGCCAGGCGTCGACGAGGTCCATCGCGATCGCGGGCAGCTTGACGAGCACCTTGAGCAGCGCCCAGCCGTGCTGGGCGTCGCCGGCCGCGCCGGGCAGCAGCGCGTAGAGCTTGGCCAGCACCCACAGCACGACGAAATAGCCGGGCGGGTAATCGGCGAAGCCGGTCTTGGCATAGAAGGCCCAAGGCGGGTTGTCCCGCAGCGTCAGGGTCCAGGACTCGAACGCGGCCAGATCGTTGTGAAAGCCGTCGCTGCCCAGGAAGAGGAGGCGGACGATCAGGCCCAGCGCGAGGATCGCCACCAGCGGGGTGGCGATCTGCGAGCGGTCGGCGACGGCCCGCTGGCCGACCCGGGCGGATGTAGTGCTCATGCTCGGTGCGGAAGATTCGCGCCGGGCGCGAATCGTCCCGGCCGGAGGTTGCCATGCCCGTCCACACCCGCTCGCTCGACCCGTTCGACTTCCTCGAGCGGGCCGCGCTGGTCTACCCGGACAAGGTCGCGGTGATCGACGGCCCGGCCCGCCGGACGTATCCCGCGTTCCTCGAGCGGGTGCGCCGCCTGGCCGCCGCGCTGCGGGCGCGCGGGGTGCGGGCCGGCGAGCGGGTCGCGGTCCTGGCGCCCAACACGTCGCTGCTGCTGGAGGCGACCTACGCCGTGCCGCTGGCGGGCGGGGTCCTGTGCGCGCTCAACACCCGCCTGGCGCCGGCCGAGATCGACTACATCCTGGGCCACTGCGGGGCGGTGCTGCTGCTCCACGACCGCGAGCTGGACGGTCTGGTGGAGCGGCTGGCGAGCCCGCCGCCGCGCGTGCGCGACGGCGAGGAGTACGAACGGCTGCTGGCCGCGGCCGACCCGGCCGGCCCGCCGCGGCGCGACGATCGACGACGACGATACGATCTCGATCAACTACACCAGCGGGACGACCGGCCGGCCCAAGGGCGTGATGTACACCTACCGCGGCGCGTACCTCAACGCGCTCTCCGAGGCGTTCCATGCCAACTTGCGGCCGGAGAGCGTCTATCTGTGGACCCTGCCGATGTTCCACTGCAACGGCTGGTGCTTTCCGTGGGCGGTCAGCGCCGCCGGCGCGACCCACGTCTGCCTGCGCAAGGCCGACCCGGCCACGATCAACGCCGGGATCCGCGACGAGGGCGTGACCCACTTCTGCGCCGCGCCGACGGTGCTGATCGCGCTGCTCAACGACCCCGCGACCCGGCCCTTCCCGCGCCGGGTCGTGGTGACGACCGCGGGCGCGCCGCCGGCCCCGGCCACCATCGCCCAGATGGAAGCCCTGGGGGCCGAGCTGGACCACGTCTACGGGCTGACCGAGACCTACGGGCCGATCACCGAGTGCGCCTGGCACAGCCCGGGCTGGGACGGCCTGCCGGGCGCCGAGCGGGCCCGCCTGCGCAGCCGCCAAGGCGTGCCGATGGTGACGGTCGGCGCGGGCGACGTGCGGGTGGTCGACCCCGAGCTGCGCGACGTCCCCAGCGACGGCGTGACGCACGGCGAGGTGGTGATGCGCGGCAACAACGTGATGAAGGGCTACTTCGCCGACCCCGAGGCGACCGCGCGCGCGTTCGCGGGCGGCTGGTTCCACTCCGGCGACATCGCGGTGCGCTACCCCGACGGCTACATCGAGATCGTCGACCGGGCCAAGGACGTCATCATCAGCGGCGGCGAGAACATCTCGACCCAGCAAGTCGAGAAGGTGCTGCTCGAGCACGACGCGGTGCTGGAGTGCGCGGTCGTGGCGGTGCCCGATCCCAAGTGGGGCGAGGTCGCCAAAGCGTTCGTCACGCTCAAGCCGGGCCGCGCGCTCGACGAAGCGGCGCTGCGCGCGTTCGCGCGCGAGCGGATCGCCGCGTTCAAGGTGCCCAAGACGGTCGAGTTCTGCGAGCTGCCCAAGACCTCGACCGGCAAGATCCAGAAGTACGTCTTGCGCGAGCGCGAGTGGGCCGGGCAGGCCAAGCGCGTCAACTAGGCAAGTGCGGCGCATGAAGCTGCGCGCGCTGATCCCGGGAGTGCTGTTCGTCGCCGCGGGAACGCTGCACTTCGCTCGCCCGGCGATGTACGCGCAAATCATGCCGCCGGGAATCGGCCACGAAGCGCAATTGGTCGCGCTCAGCGGCGCCGCCGAGATCGCCGGGCGGCCTGGGCCTGCTGATCCCGCGCACGCGCCGCGCGGCGGGCTACGGGCTCATCGCGCTGCTGCTCGCGGTGTGGCCGGCGAACATCTACATGGCGGTCGCCGCGCGGAAGTTCGCCACGGTCGCGCCCGCCTGGGCGCTGTGGGCGCGCGTGCCGCTGCAGATCGGGCTGATGTGGTGGATGGAGCGCGCCAGCCGCCCCGACGCGGAGTAGCTAGCGCAGCGCGGCGAGGGCCTCGCGCGCGGCGCGCTCGCCGGTCTCGAGCGCGCCGGCGACGGTGCCCGCTTCGCCGTCGGTCGACGTCGCCTCGCCGCAGAAGAAGAGCGCGCCGCCGACCGGCGCGGCCAGGTTCGCCCGCGCGTCGTCGCCGCCGACCGCGACGTAGCTGTACGCGCCGCGCGCGTACGGGTCGGCCTGCCAGTCGTGCGCGTAGGCGACCTCGAGCTCGCCGTGCGGGTCCGCCTCGGGCCCGAAGCAGCTCGCGCAAGCCGTCGAGCGCGAGCGCCAGCCGGCGCGCGCCGCCGAGCCGCGCCAGCGCGTCGGCCTTGGGCCCGCCGGCCCACGCCGTCAGCACCGGCACGCGCTGCGGCAGCAGCGTCCAGTAGGTCGGGAACGCCGCCTCGGCGTGGTGGAAGAACGCCCCGTCGCGATAGCGGTGCGCGCGCACGTTCTCCCAGAACGCGCTGCGAAAGCGCAGCACGAGCTTGTGCACCGGGCCCATCACGATCAGCTCGCAGGCGTCGCGTTTGGCTTGGGGCAGCGCGGGCTCGAAGCGCACGTCGCCCGCGCGCAGCACGCCGGCCGGCAGGCTGACGACGGCGGCTCGCGCGCGCACGGTCAGCGGCGCACCGAACGCGCTCGTCGCTTCAACCGCCACCGCACCGGCAGGGCCGTCGTCCGCCCAGTGCACGGCGTGCACCGGCGCGCCCAGCAGCACGCGCACGTGAGCCGGGTCGAGCGCGTCGTGCAGCGTGCGCAGCAGCGGCCCGTAGCCGCCGGCCGGGCGGAACGCGCGCGAGGTCTGCCCGTTCTCGCCGTCGCTCCACTCCGCGGCCAGCGCGCGCGTGCTGGCGCGGCGCGGGTCGGCGGCGTCGAAGCCCTCGGTCATCATGCGCGTGTAGCGCCGCTCCTGGTCGCCGAGCGCGCGGCTGAACTCCTCGATGCTGACGTCGCCGGGCAGGT
Source organism: Vulcanimicrobiota bacterium (assembly GCA_963784655.1). Taxonomy (GTDB): domain Bacteria; phylum Vulcanimicrobiota; class Vulcanimicrobiia; order Vulcanimicrobiales; family Vulcanimicrobiaceae; genus Vulcanimicrobium. Next base: position 300,912 of record CAWASO010000004.1, on the reverse strand, counting down.
CGCGGGCGCGCCGCATGGCGCGCGCGACCTGCTCGAACGGGTCGTGCCCGGCGCGCAGCTCACCGTCCTCGTAGACGAACGAGCCCTCGCCGGTGTCGAGCGCGGCCCGCCCGCTTTCGCGCAGCAGCGCGAAGCTGATCGCCGGCGTGCCGTGCACGAACTCCGCGCCCAGCTCGACCGGCAGCGGCAGCGCGGCGTCGTGGCGCGGGTCGATCCGCCCGCCCACCCGCGGGCGCGCTTCCAGCAGCACGCAGGGCGTGCCGGCGCGCGAGAGCAGGCGCGCGGCCGCCAAGCCCGCGGCGCCGGCTCCGAGCACGACGACGTCGGTCGCGATCTCCATGCCGGTTCCCTAGCCGCCGACGGGGCGCAGGACCGCGGTGCAGTAGCGGCAGCGCCGCGCGTCCTGCGGAATCTCGCTCAGGCACTCGGGACACGTTTTTTGCGCGAGCACGGGCTCGGCCGGCGGCTCGAAACGGGCGGCGATGCGCTTGAACGGCAGCACCACGACGTAGTAGATCACCAGCGCGTCGAGCAGAAACGTGATCGCGGCGTTCACGAAGTCGCCGATCGGGAACTGGGCGCGGTGCAGGGTGAAGCCGAGCTTGGAGAAGTCGGGCTTGCCGACCAGGGCCGCGATCAGCGGGGTGATGATATCGCGCACCAGCGCGTTGACCACGGCAGTGAAGGCTGAGCCGACGACCACCGCGATTGCCAGGTCGACCACGTTGCCGCGGGCGATGAAGCTGCCGAATCCCTTGAGCACTCGAGCGCGGTTCGCCGTGCCGCGCGACCGTTCCGGCGGGAGCATTCGACGCTCGCACGCCCAGCCGGCGAGCGTGCGATGGGAACGGCTGAAAGCGTCTGCGCGTTGTGTGAAGAATATCGGGACGCAAGCTTCACAAGTTCTTGACGCCGCGACTTCACTTTCCAACGCTTCGGCCGATTTATCTTGTAGCAGAGACGCTTCGTACCGAACGAGGTCTTTTTCGTACATGGACTGCCCCGACAATCTCGACACGTTCCTCCGCGACCTCCTCAAAGAAGAGGGGGGCGCGGTCCAGCTCGACGACGAGGACCGTGCGTTCATCGACCGCATCCTCAAGTCGATCACGCAAGGAAGCAAGGGCGTGTTCGTCGTCCTGCACCCGAACGACCGCATGCAGTACATGCTGCTCAACACCAACCGGGCGGGCGCGATCGCGCTGCTCGCCAAGGTGATGCAGCGGACGGCCGAAGCGCTCGAAGCCGATATGGACTAGGCGGTCAGCGGGCGCAGGCTGTCGCCGACGACGGCGGCCAGCGCATCGACCACCTCGGGATCGAACTGCGAGCCGCGCCCGCGCTCCAGCTCGACCAGCGCCCGGTCGGGCACGAGCGGGAAGCGGTACGCGCGCTGCCCGGTCATCGCGTCGTAGGCGTCCGCGACGGCCAGGATGCGCGCGTGCAGCGGGATCCGCGGGCCGCGCAAGCGGTCGGGGTAGCCCCGCCCGTCCCATCGCTCGTGGTGCGAGCGCACCGCCTCGCGGTAGACGTCCAGCTCCGGGTCCTCGGCCAGGGCGCGCTCGCCGGCGACCACGTGCAGGGTCAGCTCGACCCGTTCGGCCGTGCTCAGGGCCCGGTTGGCGTGGACCAGCCCGCGCGGAACGTACAGCTTGCCGATGTCGTGGATCAGGCCGCAGCGGTCCAAGAAGTCCACGACCAGCGGGCCGAGCCGCAACTCGGCCGCGATCCGGGACGCCAGCACGCCGATCGCCCGACCGTGCGCGGCCGTCGCCGGGTCCTCGGCCTCGAGCCGCTCGAGCAGCGCGCGGAGCGGGTCCATCCGAACCGTGTCCCTCATGGCGGTCCTATTATCGCTTAGGCCAAATGACCCTGTAATTGTGAGGAACTTAACACTTTAGGCTGGCATTGGCCTCGTCCAGCTCGAGCGCGCAGCGGCGCCAGAGCGCGACCCCGACGTGCGGGGTGAGCTGCGTCCGGCGCACGATCGCGCGGGCTGGGCCGAGCGCGAGCGGGCCGACCGAGGCGGCCGGGAGCTGGACCTCGAGCACGTCCTCGCTGCCGTCGATCCCGCTCGCGCGGCCGCGGGAGAGCACCGGCCAGGCCGGCCCGGCCCGGTATGCCGCGTAGCCGAGCGAGACGAGCGCGCTGTCGCCGCTGTCGAACAAGGCGTCCACCGCGGTGCCGTCGAGCGACGCGGCGACGTGCGGGGCGCCGTCGCGGAAGGACAGCGGGATCGCGCCCGGCGCCGGCCCCGAGCGCTCCGGCGGCCCGATCCGGGCCCGGTCGTGGGCGCGGTCCAGGACGACCCGCAGCCGGCCGAGCAGATCGGAGCCGACCACGATGTCGAAGCGCTGCCCGCCGGACGAGGGCAGCACCGCCAGCTGGACCCGCTCGAAGCTGGCCGCTCCCAGCGCCAGCGGGCCGGCGGCGACCAGGCCCGTCGAGAAGCGGCCGAAGCCGGCGATCTCGAGCTCGCCGCGCGGCTCGAGGCCGAGCGCCTCGGCCAGCGGCAGGGCGATCGCGCTGGGCGTCGCGCCCGAGTCGATCAGGCAGCGCGCGGCCCGCCCGGCCAGCCGGCAGGGCACGATCGGCACCGGCTCGTTCGCCAGCCCGAGCTCGCCGTCGCCGGCGAACGCCAGCGCCGGACCGCTCGGCGCGGCGAGCGGCCCGGCGCGCGGCGCGGCCTCGTCCAGCGAGCCGGGCTCGAACGCGCCGCTCCGGGCCAGGGCGAAGGTGGCGCCGCCGACTCGGGCCGGGCGGCCGTAGGCGGCGACCGGCTCGCCGGCCGGGGTGACGACGCTGGTCACGGCGCGGGTGGCCGGATCGATCAGCGCGTCGAGCTCGGCCCCGCCCGGAGCGCGCACCCGAAAGCGGTTCTCCCCGCGCGGCACGGCCGTCCCGCCGCCGGCCCGGAACGCGGGCTCGGCGAAGGCGTACGAGCCGATCGCGGCCAGCGTCCGGCGGAGCGCCAGCGTCCCGTCCTCGGCCTCGGGGAGCGAGACCGCGTTGACCCCGAACGTCCACAGCCGCCGCCCGTCGAAAAACGTGCCCGCGCAGATTTCGGCGACGCAGCGCCGGACGAGCCGGGTGGCGCCGAGCTGCTCGAACTCGATCCGCACCGGGCGGCCTTCGAGCACCCGGCTGGCGCTCGCCGCCACGTGGACGAGGGCCGGGTGGCCGTTGGCAGCGGCCAGGGCGGCCAGCGGGTCGGGCGCCGCGCCGAGCGGCAGCGCCGATGCGGCGAGAAGCACGAGGAGCCGCAGCGCGAATCGCATGCAGGGTGGAACTGCACCCTCTCGACGGCTACCTCCTCGACGACGCGCCGCAAAAGAAGGACGCGATCGCCGCCGTGCTGCGCGTGCGCTCGGCCGACCCCCGCGCGCAACCGTTCTACCGCGCGCTCGAGACGGTCGGCGCGCGCGCCGCCGACGAAGCGCTGCTGGCGCTGCGGCTGGTGCTGGCGGGGCGAACGCCCGACGACCAGGCCGTGCGCGCGCTGCGCGAGGCGCGCGCGAAAGCTCGGGCCGGCGACGCGAGCGCGCGCGCCGCGTACCTTGAAGCGGTAGGTGCGGCCCGGGCCTAGCACGGAACACATCCGTTCCACCGCCGCGTTAGAAGAGAGCCATGCGCCGCCTTTCCTTCGCCGTCTCGCTCCTCGTGCTCGCGTCTCTCCCCCTCCTCGCGTGGGCAGGCCCCAAGGCGTCGCCCTCCACGTCCGCGGCGCCGGCCGCGGCCGAGGCGCACGACGGCGGCGTGATCGAAGGGCGCGTGACGACGATCGACTACCAGCGCGGCACGCTCAGCGTCGACACCGGCTCGCAGGGCAAGGTGGACGTCTCGGTGATGCCCTCGACGAGCGTGCAGTCCGACGACCCCGGCTACCACACGCTGACCGACGTCGCCAAGGGCTCCAAGGTCCAGATCTTCATCTCGAAGAGCGCGGGCAAGGCGATCGCCCAGATCATCCGCCTGATCAAGCACTAGCCGGTGCGCGCCGACCCGGCCGCGCTGGCGCGCGGGGTGATCGCGGTCGGGTTCGAGGGCGCCGACGCGGGCGCCGCTCCGCTCGCCGCGCTGCGCGCGTTCGGGCCGGGCGCGATCACCTTGTTCGCGCGCAACGTCGGCTCGCCGGAGACGCTGCGCGAGTTGGTCGCAGGGCTGCGCGGGCTGGGCGAGCCGCCGCCCCTGATCGCGGTCGACCAGGAAGGCGGCCGGGTGGCGCGGGTGAGCGAGGGCGTGGCGCAGCTGCCGTCCGCGATGGCGCTAGGCGCGACGGGCGACGTCGCGCTGGCCGAGACGCTGGGCATGCTGCTCGGGCGCGACCTGGCGCGGCTGGGGATCTCGGTCGACTTCGCGCCGGTCGCCGACCTTGCGCTCGAACCGGCCAACACCGTGATCGGCACCCGTTCGTTCGGCGCTGATCCCGAGCGGGTCGGCGCCTTCGCGAGCGCGTTCGCGCGCGGCCTCGAACGGGGCGGCGTGGCGGCGGCGCTCAAGCACTTCCCCGGCCACGGCGCGACCGCGACCGACTCGCACCTCGCCCTGCCGCGCGTCGCGCTCGGCGCGGCGGCGCTGCGCGCGCGTGACCTGGTGCCGTTCGTGCGCGCGCTCGCGGACCGTGCGGCCTCGCTCGTGATGACCTCCCACATCGTGGTCGAGGCGTTCGACCGCGAGCGGCCCGCGACGCTCTCGCCCGCGATCCTGACCGGTCTGCTGCGCGGCGAGCTGGGCTTCGCCGGCGTCGTCGCGACCGATTGCCTGGAGATGGACGCGATCGCGACCACGGTCGGCACGGTCCGGGGCGTGGTCGAGGCGCTCGCCGCGGGGGCCGACCTGATGCTGGTCAGCCACCACCTCGAGCTGGCGCACGAAGCGGCCGAGGCGGTCGCCGCCGCGGTGCGCGCGGGCTCGCTGCCGCTGGCCCGGCTGGAGCAGGCGCACGCGCGCGTGCTGGCGCTGCGCGAGCGCTTCGCCGTGCCCGCGCCGCTCGCCGAGGCGCTCGACGAGAACGCGCCGCTGAGCGCGGCGCGGCGGGCGGTGACGGTGCTGCGCGGCGAGCCGCGGCTGCGGCCGGACGCGGCGGTGACGGTGATCTCGTTCGAGGGGGCGCTGGCCGACAACGCGGCGGCCTCGGGCGCGCGCGGTCCGGCGCGCGAAGCGCCCTCGCTGAGCTCCGCGCTGCGGCGGCGGCGCTGGAAGAGCGAGCTGATGCGGGTGCCGCTCGAACCCGACGCCGACGACGTCGACCTGCTGCTCGAGCACGTCCCGCGGCTGGGCGAGCGCGAGTTCGTGATCGTGGTGCGGCGCGCGCACCTGTTCCCCGCCCAGCGCGAGGCGGTCGCGCGCATCCTCGCCCTGGCGCCGCACGCGCTGATCGTCTCGGCGCGCGAGCCGTACGACGCGCTGCTGTGGCCGCGGGCCGAGCGCGTGATGTGCATCTACGGCGACGAGCCGCTGGCGTTCGAGGGCTGCGCGGACGTGCTGTCGGGCCGAGCCGAAGCGGGCGGCACGCCGCCCGTGCGGCTGGCCGAGACCGACGCTGTTCGCTGAGGTCGACGCCGCGGTCGCGGCGCAGCTCGGCACCCGCTACAGCGCCGCGGTCGTGCGCGTCGAGCAGGGCGGGCGGCTGCGCCACGAGCGCGCGTTCGGGCGCACCCGCGCCGCCGGGCCGGCGCCGGCGTGCCAGGTGGACACGCGCTTCGACCTGGCCTCGATAACCAAAGTGTTCGTGGCGACGGTCGCGCTCGACGCGGTCGCGCGCGGCCTGCTCGCGCTCGACGCGCCGCTGACCGGCGTCGTGCCGGAGTGGCGCGGCACCGCGCACGCGCCGATCACGCTGCGCCGGATCCTCGCCCACGACGCGGGCTTCAAGAGCGGAGCCGACTACCGCACCCTGCTCGACCGGGACGTCGAGGCGTTCGCGCTGAGCGCGCCGCTCGCCGCGCCGGTCGGCGAGCGGGTGATCTACAGCGACCTGGGCTTCATCGCGCTGGGCACGATCCTCGCGCGCGCGACGCGGCGCGGGCTGGCCGCGCTCGTCGCCGAGCGCCTGCGCGCGTGGGGCGCGGCGAGCACGGCCTACCGGCCGCGCGGGGCGGAACGGGCCGCGATCCCGGCGACCGAGACCGAGCTCTGGCGCGGCAGCGTGCAGGGCGTGGTGCACGACGAGAAGGCGTACCTGTGCAACGGCGTGGCCGGGCACGCCGGCTTGTTCGGCGATGCGCGCGACGTTGCGCTGCTGGGCGAATGGTATCTCGCCGCGCTGCACGGGCGCGCGACGCCGCTCGAGCGCGGGCTGGCGCGCGAAGCGCTGCGCGAGCAGGCCTGGGACCCGGTCCTGCGGCGCGGGCTGGGCTGGGCGCTCAAGACCAGCGACGAGAACTCGTGCGGCGCGCGCATGTCGCCCGCCACGTTCGGCCACACCGGCTTCACCGGGACCTGCGGCTGGGTCGATCCGGCCCGCGACCTCAACGTGGTGCTGCTGACCAACGCGGTGCACCACGGCCGGAGCGACACGCGCGCGATCCGCGCCGCCGTCTGCGACGCCGCGGTCGCGGCGGTCGACGGCACGGCCGTGAGCGGCGCCGCGTGAAGATCGCGGGGGTGTTGTCGGGTACGTCGCTGGACGGGATCGACGTCGCGGTCTGCGAGGTGCGCGCGTACGGCGACGGCGTGCGGGTGCGCTGCGAGCGCTTCGCGACCGTGCCGTTCGACGAAGCGCTGCGGGCGCGGATCGTCGCCGCCTATCCGCCCGCGCCGGTCGGCGCGCTGGAAGTCTCGGCCCTGCACGCCGCGCTCGGCAGCGCGTTCGGCGCCGCGGTGCGCGCGGTGGCGGGCGAGCTCGCGCTCGACGCGGTCGCCTCCCACGGCCTGACCCTGGCGCACGACGACGCCGCGCGCGAGACGCTGCAGATCGGCGACGCGTTCCGCATCCGCGAGCAGGTCGGCACGACGGTGATCTACGACTTCCGCTCGGCCGACACCGCGGCCGGCGGCACCGGCGCGCCGCTGGTGCCGTTCGTCGACGCGCTGCTGTTCGGCGCGCGCGCGCCCTGCGTCGCGCTCAACCTGGGCGGGATCGCGAACCTGACCGTGTTGCCTGAGGGCATCGCGTTCGACAGCGGCCCGGCGAACTTGCCGCTCGACACCTACGCCGCGCTGCGCAGCGATGGCGCGCTGCGCTACGACCGCGACGGTACGCTCGCCCGCGCGGGACGGGCCGACGCGGCGCTGCTGAGCGCGCTGCTCGACGACCCGTACCTGCGCCGCGTGCCGCCGAAGACGACCGGGCGCGAGCAGTACGGCGCGCCGTTCGTCGCGCGCCTGCGCCCGCAGCTGGACGCGCTGTCGTTCGAGGACGCGCTCGCGACGCTGAGCGCGTTCACGGTCCGCAGCGCCGCGGACGCGGTTCGCGCCTTCGCCCCGCGCGCCGGGCTGCTGATCGTCAGCGGCGGCGGCGCCCGCAATCCGGTTCTCGTCGACGGTTTGCGCGCGGCGCTGCCCGGGGTCGAGGTCGCGCTCGCCGACGCGTTCGGCGTCGACGCCGACGCGAAGGAGGCGATCGCGTTCGCGGTGCTCGGCTACACGGCGCTGCGCGGGCGCGCGGCCGGCTTGCCGCAGGTCACCGGCGCGCGCGGAGCGCGCGTGCTGGGAGCGTTCGCGCCGCACGAGCTCGACGCGCTGCTGGCCCGCGTGCGAGCGGAAGAGGCGCGCTGAAGAACCTCCGCCGAACAGCACGGGCATGATCTGTGTGGGCGTCGACGCCGGCGGGACCTCGACCATCGCGGCCGTCTCCAACGACGGCGCGTTCGTGCGCGAGGCGCACGGCAAGGGCGCGAACCCCACGACGCTGGGCATCGACGACGCGGCGGACGTCATCATCACCACCATCCGCGAGGCGCTCGGCGGGGCGCACCCGGCGGCCATCCACGTCGGCGCGGCCGGCGCGGGCCGAGCGCGGGTGGCCGAGCACCTGGCCGAGCTGATCGGGCTGGCGTTCCGCGACGCGCAAGTCGCGGTCGGCGACGACGCCGCGATCGCGCTGCGCGCCGCCGTGCCCGAGGGCGACGGCGCGGTGCTGATCGCCGGCACCGGCTCGACCGCGTACGCCGAGAGCGGCGCGCGGGCGCAGCGCGTCGGCGGCCTGGGCTACCTGGCCGGCGACGAAGGCTCGGCGTTCTGGATCGGGATGCAGGCGGTCAAGCTGTACGGCCGCGTGCTCGACGGGCGCGCCGCGCGCGACGAGACGACCGACCTGGCCGCGCGCGCGCTCGACGCGCCCGACCGCGAGCGCTACCTGGGCGCGCTGTACGACGCGGAGCTGCGCCCGGCGTCCGTCGCCGCGCTCGCGCCGAGCATCATCGCCTTCGCCGGCAAGGGCAACCGGGCGTCGACCAAGATCGTCCAGGCGGCCGCGCAAGAGCTGGGCGACCTGCTCAAGGCCGCGCTCAAGGCCGTCGGCCTGCTGGAGGCCGCGCCGCGCATCGCGCTGGCGGGCGGGCTGCTGCGCGAGAACTCGCTGCTGACGTTCTTGCTCGAGACGCGGATCAACGGCGACGTCGCGGGCGCGGCGATCGTCAAGGGCGGCGCCGAGCCGGCCCGCGGCGCGCTGCGCCTGGCCGAGCGCACCGCGGCGAGCGCAGCGCCGCGCGCGCCGGACCGGTGAGCGCGCCGCTCCCCGCGACCGAGTCGCTCGACGCCGCGACCGCGGACATCGACCGGCTCGACGACGGCGCGCTGGCGCGCGTGCTGGTCGACGCGCACCGCGTCGCGGTCGACGCCGCGCTCGGCGCGGCGGACGAAATCGGGCGCGCGATCGCGCTGGTGGCCGATGCCCTGGGGCAAGGCCGGCGCGTGGTGCTGGTCGGCGCGGGCACTTCGGGCCGGCTGGCGGTGCTCGACGCTTCGGAGCTGCCGCCGACCTTCGGCCTGGACGGCGCGCTCTACGAGGCCCGCATCGCGGGCGGCGACGGCGCCCTGCGGCGGGCCGTCGAAGGGGCCGAGGACGACGCCGAGGCCGGCGCGCGCGCGCTCGCCGACGTGGTTGCCGGGGACGTCGCGATCGGCTTGTCGGCCAGCGGCGGCGCGCCGTTCGTGCGCGCGGCGCTGCGCGCCGCCCGCGAGCGCGGGGCGCGCACCGTCGCGATCGTCAACGCCGCCGGTTCGCCGCTGGCGGCGGAAGCCGAGCTGGCGATCGTCGCCGCGACGGGCGCCGAGCCGATCCAGGGCTCGACCCGGATGCGCGCCGGCACCGCGCAGAAGATCGTCCTCAACGCGATCTCGACCGGCGCGATGATCCGGCTGGGCAAGACCTACGGCAACCGGATGGTCGACGTCGTCGCGAGCAACGCCAAGCTGCGCGCGCGCAGCGAGCGGCTCGTGCGCGACCTCGCCGGCCCCGGCGCCGACCCGCGCGCGCTGCTCGATGCGGCGGGCGGCTCGGTCAAGACCGCGGTCGTGATGGCGCGCCGCGCGGTCGACCGAGCCGAAGCGGAGCGCCTGCTGCACGCCGCGCGCGGCCGGCTGGCCGCGGTCCTCAGTGCTTGCTGAAGCCGTCGCTCCAGGCTTTGTTCCGCGCGTCGTACTCCGCTTGCTGTTTGCGGTGCTGCTCCTGCCACGCGTCGAACTGGGCCTGTTGCTCCTTGCGCCTCTGCTCCCAGACCGCCATCTGCTTCGCCAGGGCATCTCTGTGCGCGGCGACCGGGTCGGGCGGCGGCGCGGGCGGCGCCGGCGGCGGCTGGCTGTCGAAGACCGCCTGCTGCGCTGCGATTCGCTTGAGCAGCATCGCCTCGCACGTGCCGCGCGAGGTGCGGATCTCGGCCAGCACCTCGTTCAGGCGCTGCACGAGGCGGCCTAGGCCCAGGGCCTTCGCCGGCCCCAGCATGTAGAGGTACCAGTCCTCGACCCGGCGCGTGAACGCGACGGCCGCCTGCACCTGGGCGACCGTGGCCGGCCGGTCGGCCGGCAGCATCGCGGTGAGCGCGGGGCTGACCGTGTCACGTTCCCGCTCGACCGCGGTGAGCCACTCTTCCTCGGTGTTCACGGGATCGGGTACCGGGTTGCGCATGGAGACCCTCCGCGAGCCGGATGCCTGGGAGCGGACCCGTTCGTTGCGCTGCCTGCTCGTCCTGGCCGAGCGGGCGGTCAGCGGCGGTCGAGGCTGAAGCGGGTGCCGAAGCGGTCGCGGTAGCCGCGGGCGCGGAAGAACTCCCGCAGGGCGCGGTCCTCGGGCACGCCGATGTCGATCCGGGTCACGTGGAGCTGGTCGAGCCGGCCGTGGAGCGTGGCCAGCAGGGCCGTGCCGATTCCGCGCCGGCGCCGTTCGGGCGCGACGAAGAGGTCGCGCAGGTCGGCGACCAGCCCGCCGGTCTCGGTCGAGATCGCGAACGCGGCCGACACGCACGCCACGGGTATACCGTCCTCGTAGGCCAGCCAGACGAAGCCGTAGTCCGGGCGGTCGGCGAACAGCGCCAGCGCGTCGCCCAGCGCCGCCTCGTCGCCGCGAAAGCGCTGCATCAGGGCGTAGGCGTCGAATCGCTCCGGCCCGGCCATCGTTCGGCACTCTACCATTTTTGCGGAAGGAACCTCATCGCATGCTCTTCGCCTCTCTCCGCCGTACGCTTCCCGTTCTCGCCGCGCTAGGAGTGCTCGCGTCGGCCGCGCCGGCCGGCGCCGTCACCGGCGGCGCGATCCCGCCCGGCGGGCACTACCGCGACTGCCACGGCTACGTGCGCCACGTCTCCACCACCAACATCCGGGTGCACTGCATCGACGGCGTGCCGGCCGACCTGTCGTTCCTCTACGCTCCCAACTACGCCACCCTGCTCAAGAACGGCAAGAGCGTGCAGACCAAGGACCTCAAGCCGAACACGCCCGTCCACGTCATCTTCACCCAGTCGCTGGGCGTGCGCAAAGCGTCGAAGATCTTCGTCGCCGACCCCAACGGCCGCGGCCTCTACGGTTTCAAGAGTTAGCCCTGCCCGCTGACGAACGAGCGCCGCGGTGACCTCACTCGCGGCGCTCTTCACGTCCCTGCTCGCGCTGACGTTCGTCGTCGTCCCGCTGGACGACCGGCCCGTCACCGCGCAGCTGCCGCGCCTGCTGGGGGCGATCGCGGGGGTGCGGGTGGTCGAGCCGCCCCGCCCGCTGCTCGGGCGCTACCTCACCCCGGGCGAGCCCGACGCGATCCTGCGCTGGCTGCGCGCCGACGCGCCGGCCGATGCCGCCGAGTACGTCGTGTCGAGCGACATGGCGGTGTACGGGGGACTGGTCGCCTCGCGCATCCCGGGCGTCTCGCGCGGCCTCGGCTACACCCGCTTGCAGGACCTGGCGGCCTTTCGCGCGTCGCGGCCGGGTGCGTCGTTCGCGCTGTTCGGCACGGTGATGCGGCTCGCCCCGACCGGCGTGCCGGCACAGGGGCCGGCGGCATCGTTTCCGTTCGCGGGCGAGCAGTGGCCGCTGATCCAGAAGTACGCGAACCTGCCGGACCCGCCGGTCAGCGAGGCCGACCGCGCGACCGCGGCCCGCTTGCGCGAGCGGCTCGGCCCGGTGCTCGACGCCTACCTCGAGACCCGCGCGCGCGACCGCGACATCGACCTGTTCGCGCTGCGCGAAGCGGCCGAGGGCGGTTTCGACCGCGTCGTGCTGGGCCAGGACGACGCCGGTCCGGTGGGGCTGCACCTGCGCGACCTGGCCGCGCTGCGCGGCTTCGCGGCGCGCTGGGTGCCGCCCGCGCGCGCCTCGATCGAGCCCGGGGCCGACGAGCTGGGCATGGCGCTGGTCGGCGCCGGGCTGGCCCGCCAGGCGAAGCTGGTGCCGCGCGTGCGCGTGATCTACTCGCGCGCCGACGGCGCGAGCATCAACGATCCGATCGAGTTCGCTCCGATCTCGACCACCATCGCCGACCTGATCCGCACCTGCGGCGGCGTCATGGTGCCATCGCCGGACGGAACGGCTTCCGTGACTTCGCCGGGTGGAACGGCGTCCACGACTTCGCCCGGCGGGGCACCGACGGCCGACATCGATCTATTTGTCAACGTCCCGGATACGAGCGACGTGGACGAAGCGAGTTTCGTCGCGGCGATCGGCGCGGACGTGGCTGCTAACGGCGCAGCGGGCGCAGGCGCGCCAGGTCCGGCTCGGCGCGCGCCGCTCGCGGCGGTGGCCGATCTGACCTTTCTGCGCAACGAAGACTACGCGCAGCAGCGCCGGCTCACCGAGCTGCTGATCGGGGCGAACGTGGCCGGCCGAGTCGGCGCGTTCGCGTCCTGGAACACGACCGCGAACACGGTCGGTACCGCGCTGCCCGAGGCCATCGCGGTCCTGGCGGGCCGCAAGCTGGGCACCTACGACGCGCGGATGCACGCCACGTTCACGCTGATGCGCTACGTCGACGACATCGCGTTCCACGACGACGTGCGGCCCCGAGCTCAACTCCGACCTCACCGCTGCCGGGATTTCAGATCATACGTACTTGGCGCCCGATGCCGCGCGCCGGACCGACTCCGAGAACCGCGCGCTGCTCTGGCCCGCGGGACTCGATCTGCTGGCGCGCATCGCGCCGCAGTTCCGCGACGCCGGCTTCACGATCACGCTGCCCTGGGACCGCACCTTCGAGACCGAGCTGGACGTGCGTCTGGCGCCCCGCAACTGACTCGAACGCTCACGAGCCCGGCTCGGACTGCGGCTTGCCGCTGACGATGCCCAGGCCGAAGGCCGCGCCGCGCGGGTGGCTGGTGAGCTGCAGTTCCTCGAACGAGACGCTCACGTCGGTCAGGCTGCCATCGTCACCGTAGTTGAGCGGCGCCAGGGCGGTCTCGCGTGCGATGTACGACCCGCCTTGCAGCTGGGTGAACTCGACCCGCCACTTCACCTTCGTGAGCGGCTCGCGGTCGCCGATGCCTTCGACCACCGCTTCCTCGGGCAGCATCGTCCCACCGTCGACCCATAGCTCGCGCAAGCGGTGATGCCAGGCATCGCGCAGCGGTGTGAGAGCGAGGTGGTATTCCGGTCCCTTCTGGTCGCTGCGCGTCTCGAGCAGCGTCACGGTGTAGTCGCGGCTGACGGTCGCGGTGCGCCCGATCGTCGCCAAGTGCGAGCTGTCCCCGCCGACCTGGCCGGCGTTCTGTGCCGGCACGAACTTGCGCTGGCCGGGAGCGAGGCCGTAGTCCTGATCGACCGCGAACTCGACCTGGCCCAGCGGATCGACCCGCTTCTCCTTGTTGATCGCGCCGGCGAACGGGATCACGATGTTGATCCCGTGCGGCGTGAACGGGTTGGCATTCTCCTCGCGGCTGAACGAGCGCGAGTAGATGACCCCGCCCCGCAGGTCCTCGCTGGTGTCCCAGGTCCGCCGCACGTGCTGCGTACCGTTGTGGAACGACACCACGACGGCGTACTGCGCGTACCGCGGGTACGCGCCCGAGCCCCAGGCCTTGCGCGCCGCGTTGAAGATGGCGTCCGCGTCGGTCAGGATGGCGGGCGCGGGTGAAGGTGAAGGGGCCGCGCCGGTGGCCGTGAGCATCAGCGCGGCCGCGACGGCTCCTAGGCGTCCCTTCGCTGGCATCACCCTGCAAACGCGACCTGGGCTGACCGGGTTCCGGTCAGCTCGGCTGGCAGAGCTCGATCAGGACGCCGCCGGTCGACTTGGGGTGGAGGAAGGCGATGGTGTTGCCATGCGCGCCGCGCCGGGGCTCTTCGTCGATCAGCCGCACCCCGGCGGCCTTGAGCCGGGCCAGCTCGCTCCGGATGTCCGCCACCCGGTAGGCCGTGTGGTGCAGCTTGGTCTCGGCGTCACCCCGGTACTTCGCGATCGGCGAGCCCTCGTCGAGCGGCCGCAGCAGCTCGATCACCGCATCCCCGGTCCGCACCCCGACCGCTTCGATCCCCTGATCGGCGACGATCTCGCGGTACACCAAGCTGAACCCGAGCGTTCTCGTGTAGAGCCGAATCGCGGCCTCGAGGTCTTTGACCACGACCGCGACGTGGTCGATGGGCGCGTCGATCATACGGCCTCCATGAGCAGAGCAATGCCGCGAATCCATGCTTCGGCATGGCTGGGATGATACAGCATCCGAACGCCCCGAGCGCGGGCGGCATCGCGCACGTTCACCGCTTTGAAATCACTGGTATTCTTGGTCAAGAAGCCACAGTCGGCGCCGGCGTCCGCATCGGCCAGCACGGCGGCGAGGATCATGTCGTCCGGCTCCGCTTCGATCAGCGACGTCCCCTCTTCGCGAACGCACCAGGCACGCGGCAGAGGAACGATGGTGCCGGCTTCAGCGATCCGCTGGATGCAGGTGGTGATGGACGACCGAATCTCGTGGAGTTCGTCTTCCATTTCGACCAGTCCATCACGCAGAGACGCGATGGCTTGCGCCAGGACGCGCTCGCCCCGCCAGCCTTGAAGTTTAGGAAGACGCTGCTGAACGTCTTCCATTACGGGAACGACTCTGCGGCGCTCCGCCTCCCAGGCCTTGTACGACTCCATCACGCTGACGACCGGCATCCGCAGTCGATCTCGCCGCGTTCCGCCAGCCCGAGAATCGTCCGGCTCTCCGCAGTCTCGCCCTTCGCACAATCGATGACGAAGTTGGTTTCGACGTACAACCGCTTCACGCGGCGATGGAGCCTCGACGAGCTCCTGCGGCAGGTCTTGTACGCCCGGCGGGTCGGTGGACTTCCAGTGGTGCGCGATGTCGTCCAGCCATGCTTGCAGCAGCGTCGTCAAGTACGTCTCGTAGATGAAGTGGTTGTCGAAGTTCGGATCGTACGTTCGCAAGACCGTGGGCGTGCTCAGCGTCGCTATTTCCCGGTCTGCATCGGCCATCGAGTAGAAGCGAATGGTTTGCGGATCGGCGAGCAGCGAGAACGAGATCTCGGCGTTGGTCGCTTGCGCATATTCGGCGATGTAGCGGAGCAGCATTCCCGTATCGCGGGGGTCGATCCGGTGCTTCACCTCACCGGCGACCATGCCTTGCCGCGTCACCGACGACGATGTCGGGAACTTCGTATCCGCGGTGCGTCACGCGATTCTCTCCCTGGCCACATGGGTTCCGAACACGTCGCGCAAGACGTTGCAGATCTCGCCCAGGGTTGCGCCGGCGTCGACGGCTTCGATGAAGGGCGGCATCAGGTTGGCCGTGCCTTCGGCGGCACGGCGGACGGCTTCGAGCGCCGCGTTCGTGCGCGTACCGTCGCGCGCTTCGCGCACGGCGCGGGTGCGGGCAATCTGGTCGCGCTCGATCGAGGGGTCGATGCGCTGGATCGGCATGGTGACGACGTCGCTCGCGTCGGCGAACTTGTTCTGGCCCACGATCACCGCTTCGCCGCGCTCGATCGCCTGCTGCGCGCGGTAGGAGCTCTCGCCGATCTGGTCCTGCATCCAGCCGCTCTCGACCGCCGCGACCGCACCGCCCATGGCGTCGATCTCGCCGATCAGCTCCGTCGCGCGCGCGATCAGCGCGTCGGTGAGCGACTCGACGTAGTACGAGCCGGCCAGCGGGTCGACCACGTCGGTCACCCCGCTCTCGTAGGCGATGATCTGCTGGGTGCGCAGCGCGACCCGGGCCGACTGCGCGGTTGGCAGGCCGAGCGCCTCGTCCTGGCCGTTGGTGTGCAGCGACTGGGTGCCGCCGAGCACCGCCGCCAGCGCCTGCAGCGTGACCCGCACGACGTTGTTCTGCGGCTCCTGCGCGGTCAGGGTCGAGCCGCCGGTCTGGGTGTGGAAGCGCAGCATCTGCGACTTGGGATCGGTCGAGCCGAACTCGTCGCGCACGATCCGGGCCCACAGCGTGCGCGCGGCGCGGAACTTGGCGACCTCCTCGAAGAAGTCGTTGTGGGCGTTCCAGAAGAACGAGATGCGCGGCGCGACGGTGTCGACCGAGAGCCCGGCGGCCTGCGCGGCGCGCAGGTACGCCTTGGCGTTGGCCAGCGTGAAGGCGATCTCTTGGAGCGCGGTCGAGCCGGCCTCGCGGATGTGGTAGCCGCTGATCGAGATCGTGTTCCAGTTCGGCACGTGCTCGGCGCAGTACGCCATCACGTCGGTCACCAGGCGCATCGAGGGCGTCGGCGGGTAGATGTAGGTGCCGCGCGCGACGTACTCCTTGAGCACGTCGTTCTGGATCGTGCCGCCCAGCTTCTCGAACGGGATGCCGCGCCGGCGCGCGACCGCCAGCACGAACGCCAGCAGGATCGAGGCCGGCGCGTTGATCGTCATCGAGACGGTCACCGCGTCGAGCGGGATCGCGTCGAAGAGCGTCTCGACGTCGGCGATGCTGTCGATCGCGACCCCGACCTTGCCGACCTCGCCGCGCGCTTGCAGGGCGTCCGAGTCGTAGCCGAGCTGGGTCGGCAGGTCGAAGGCGACCGAGAGCCCGGTCACCCCCTGCGCGAGCAGGTAGCGGTAGCGCTCGTTGGACTCCGCCGCCGTCGCGAAGCCGGCGTACTGGCGCATCGTCCAGTGCCGGCCGCGGTACATGTCGCGCCGGATGCCGCGCGTGTAGGGAAACGTGCCCGCCGGCGCGCGCCGCAGCGGCGGCTCGGGCTGGTCGTAGCTGGGCTGCAGCGGGATGCCGCTGGCGTTGAGGTCGCGCGCGCTCACCCGGCAGGCTTCAGGCGGCCTCGCGCGCGTCCTTCACGCCCGGCGCAGGAAACCTCACCCGCGCGCCTGAGTACGCTCGCAGCATGAGGCTCTTCCGTATCGCCGGGGCGGCATTCGCCGTGTGCCTGGGCCTTGGTTCCGCCGCGTCGGCCGCGCCGCCGCCGCGCGACGGCGCGCCGGACGCGGCGCAAGCCGCGGCGATCGACCGCATCGCGCGGACCGTGCTCGAGCGCCGCGCGACGCCCTCGCTGGTGATCGCGGTCGCCAAGCACGGCGCGCTGGTGTTCGCCAAAGCCTACGGCTACCGCAACCTCGACGACCGGGTCCTGGCCGACACCGACACCGCGTACGCGATCGGCTCGAACACCAAGCAGTTCACCGCGGCCGCGATCCTGCTGCTGCGCGACGCCGGCAAGCTCGACGTCGACGCACCGGTCGGACGCTATCTGCCCGGCATCGCGCACGGCGACCAGGTGACGGTCCGCCAGCTGCTCACCCACACCGGCGGCTACGCGGAGTATACCTCGCTCGACGACATCGACCGACTGGGCGCGCGCCCGGCGACCAACGACGAGGTGCTCGCGACGGTGGTCTCGCGCCCGCTCGGCTTCACGCCGGGCACGAAATGGCAGTACTCCAACACCGGCTACGTCATGCTGACCGCGATCGTGGAGCGCCTCTCGGGCCTGTCCTACGCCGACTTCCTGCGGGCGAATATCTTCGCCCCGCTGGGCATGTCGCGCTCGTACGTCGAGGACGAGAGCGTGGTCGTGCGCGATCGCGCGACCGGCTACACGCGCTTCGCGCTGGGCGCGCCGGAACACGAGCAGCACCTCGACTACTCGTGGTTCTCGGGCGCCGGTTCGATCGACAGCACCGCCGCCGATCTGGCGAAGTGGAACGAGGCGATCGACCGCGGCACGCTGCTCTCGCCCGGCTCGCGCGCGCTGATGCACACCTCGATGAAGCTCGCCGACGGCAGCGACACCCACTACGGCATGGGCCTGTTCTTGCAAGACCTGCCGGGCGGCAAGCACGCCGTGTTCCACGGCGGGGACACGACCGGCATGGGCACGCAGGACGGCCGTTTCGTCGAGGACGGGTTCGACGTCATCGTCCTGACCAACCAGGAGCCGCCGGCCTACAACCCGATCATGAACGCGGTCTACGCCGTCCTCGCCGGGCCGCCGCCTCGGCCCGTGCCGACATCGACCCCGGCGGCCAGCGGACCGGCCCCCGCCGCGGCCGCGGCCGCGCAACCGGCACCGCCCGCCGCCTCGCTCGAGCCCAGTCCCAAGCCGATTCCCGAGGCGAAGCCGGAGGTCGACACGCTGGCCCGGCAGTGGCTCGACGACGCGGTCGCCGGCAAGCTCGATTTGAGCCGGCTGCGGCCGTCCGCGCGCGCGACGCTGCGCCTGGCGCGCAACCAAGCCGCGCTGCGCGGGCTGGCCGCGTACGGGCCGCGCCGCTACACCCTGCTCAGCGTCGACCGCCGCGCGCCGCTCTCGTCGTACCAGTACCTGCTGCAGACGCCCAAGCGCACGCTGCTGTACATTTTCTCGATCGACGACGACGGCATGCTGGCGGGCGGCGACGTGTTCGACCCCAACCCGCTCGCGCCCGATCCGCTGCCGCCGCCCCCGGCGGTGAAGTAAGCGGGGCTACGGACAAACCATCGCGACCGCGCTAACGTTCATTCCAAGATGAACCGCAGCACCGTTCTGGCCGGAATCGCGGCCCTGGTCCTCGTCCCGCGGGCGCGCGCCGGGGCGGCGGAGGTGACCCACGACGACGCCGAGTGGCGCCGCCTGCTCCCGCCGGCCGCCTACGACGTGCTGCGGCACGAGGGCACCGAGCCCGCGTTCTCCAGCCCGCTCGACCACGAGAAGCGAGCCGGCACGTTCGCCTGCGCGGGCTGCGATCTAGCCGTCTACTCGTCCAAGACGAAGTTCGACAGCGGCACGGGCTGGCCGAGCTTCTGGCAGCCGCTGCCGAACGCGGTGGGAACCAAGCGCGACAACTCGATGCTGATGGCGCGCACCGAAGTGCACTGCCGCCGCTGCGAGGGCCATCTCGGCCACGTCTTCGACGACGGCCCCAAGCCGACGGGCCTGCGCTACTGCATGAACGGCGTGGCGCTGCGCTTCCGCCCCGGCCGCGCCGCCTAGGCAGCTTCGAGTCTTCGCCCCCGCAGGCCACCTGACTGGAAGGCGGGGACCTCCAGGAGCTTACGGACGACCGCGCCCGCTCGTTACCATCGCTCAAAAGAGCTTGGCTTCGAAAGCGGTGCGAGATGGCGTTCGAGTTTCGCTGGTTCCTGCTTGGTGCGCTCGTCGGCTTGAGCGGCTGCGCCGGAGGCGGGGGCAGCGTCGTTCCACCGGGCGCGCCGCCATTAGCGCCGAGTGCCGAGCTGCGGACGGCGGAGTCGACTTCGAGCGGCTTGCTCTTCGCGGCATTTCCCGACCGCGTGGACGTCTATCGGAAAGACGCGACCGGCAGTCCCGCGCCGCTGAGGACCATCACCGGCATGGGCTCGGTACGGTCGGTGGCTACGGATCGATTCGGCAACGTCTACGTCGGCGACGGGGCCGCTTGGACGGTGCGCGAGTACGGTCCGCTCGCCAGCGGCAACGCGAAGCCGCTGCACGTCTACACCGCCAGCACGCCGCCGGGGCCGCACGAGATCACCGCGCTGGGCGTGCGCTGGGACGGTGGGATCGCCGTGCTCGCGTCCGATACCGCCGCCGGCACGTCGGCATTCGCCATGTTCGAAGCCTCCGACCATTCGTTCGAGGTGAAGAAGCAGCTCGCCGGGGAAGGTTTGGCGCTCGCGGTGGACGGGTCAGGCGACGTCCTGGTCGGCCATACCGACCTGAATTTCGACAGCCAAGAGGCGGCGATCGAGCGGTTCAGCCCACATCCATACGGGTTTCACGACGACGGAACGCTCGTGACGCCGGTCTTCTCCGGCTTCGGCCTCGCGGTGGCGGCGTCGCCGTCCAACGTCCTGCAAGTCAACAGTGGTCGCTACGACGGCAGCGGCGACACCGCGCTGACGCCTGCCGGCTCGCTGGGCTTCTACGACAAGGGTGACAGCTTGGCATTCGACGCGCGGGGCCGGTTGTACGAGTCGAACGTCGTTCCCGCGAACTACCCGCGGAGCATCGACGTCTTTGCGGCGAACGGCACGCTGTCACGGATCATCTTCATCCAGCGCGAGAACGGGCTCGGGCCTATCGGCTTGGCGGTATCCGGTTGACCCGAACCGCGCTCACCACGTAGATCAGGACCAGGATGGCCTGGAACGGCATCGGCCCCAGCGTCTTGAACGTGGCGGGCGCGTTCCCGCGCGCGATCTCCAGCGCGGGCAGCACGATGCCCAGCATCTGGTCGAGCGCGCAAATCCACAGCAGCGGCCGCCATCGCCCGGGATCGGTGAACGCCAGCGCGTAGACGCAGGCGGCGACGATCAGCTCGCCGCCCGCGATGGTCGTCATGGCGGGATCGTGTACCGCGAGCCCGAGCAGCGGCTCGATCAGCGGCTGCGCGAACAGGCACAGCAGCCCCACGAACCCGTCGATGCAAAGCCCGATCGCGAGCGCGATCCGAACGGCGAGCGTGAAGCGATCGACGCTCCCGCCCGCGCGACCGCTCACGCCAGCGTGACGAGCGGCGCCCGGGCCTCCACCGTCGCACCGGCCTGCGACGTGCACGGTCGCGACCGTGCCGGTCTTGTGGGCGCGGATCTCGTTCATCATCTTCATCGCCTCGATCACCGCGACGACGTCGCCTTCGTTCACCGCCGCGCCTTGCGCGACCGGGATCTCGACGACCACGCCGTGCATCGGCGAGATCACGTCGTTGCCGGCCGCCGCGGTGGACTTCTGCGCGTCCCGCCGCCCTTCTTGGGCACCGGTCGCGCAGGCCCGGCGTTCGCGCCGACCGCCCCGCCGCGCGGCGCGGGCAGGTCGACGAAGCGGACGCGGAACAGCCGGTCGTTCACCTCGACCCGGATCGTGTCGTCCTGACCCTGCGCCGCCGCTCCGCCCGGCGCGCCGTTCGTCGCCGCTAGACCGTTGGCCGCTGCCGGGCCGTCCGTGGCCGCCGCACCCAGCGACGACGGCGAACGGTTCGAGCGTCGCGGTGCCGTACGAGGCGTCGCGCACCGGGCCGAAGTCACACAGCGCGCGCAGCAGCGGGAGCGTCGTCGGCACGCCGGCGATGACGTACTCGTCGATCGCGCGGGCCAAGCGCGCCAGCGCCTCGTCGCGGTCGCGCGCGGTGACGATCAGCTTGGCGATCATCGAGTCGTAGTCGGGCGTGATCGTGAAGCCCGGGTAGGCGGCAGAGTCGATCCGCACGCCCAAGCCGCCCGGCTCGCGGTAGCGCTCGACGGTGCCCGGCGCGGGGCGGAAGTTCTGGGCCGGGTCCTCGGCGTTGACGCGCACTTCGATCGAATGGCCGTGGAACGCGATGTCGTCCTGCGCGAACGACAGCGGCCGCCCGGCGGCGACGAGAATCTGCTCGCGCACCAGGTCGATGCCCGAGATCTGCTCGGAGACGGTGTGCTCGACCTGGATGCGCGTGTTCATCTCGAGGAAGTAGAACTCGTCGCCCGCCACCAGGCACTCGATCGTACCGACCGAGTCGTAGGCGATCGCCTGCGCGGCCTTCACGCCGGCCGCGCGCAAACCGTCGCGCACGCGGGCCGAGATGCGCGCCGGCGCCTCTTCCCAGAGCTTCTGGTGGCGGCGCTGCAGCGAGCAGTCGCGCTCGCCGACGTGCAGCACGGTGCCGTGCTTGTCGGCCAGGATCTGCAGCTCGACGTGCTTGGGGTTCTCGAGATAGCGCTCGGCGTAGATCGTGCCGTTGCCGAAGTACGCGGTCGCCTCGCGCCCCGCGGTGGTGAAGGCGGACTCCAGCTCGTCGGCCGTGCGGGCGATCTTGAGGCCCTTGCCGCCGCCCCCGCCCGACGCTTTGAGGGCGAGCGGAAAGCCGTAGCGTTGCGCCGCGGCATGGGCGCCGGCGACGTCGGCGATCGGCTCGGTGCCGCCCGGCACGACCGGCACGCCGGCCGCGACCATCGCTTGGCGCGAGCGGATCTTGTCGCCCATCGCGTCGATCGCGTCGGGGTGCGGGCCGATCCAGGTGATGCCGGCCTCGATCACGCGCCGCGCGAAGTTGGCGTTCTCCGCGAAGAACCCGTAGCCGGGATGCACCGCGTCGGCGCCCGCGCGCCGCGCGACGTCGAGCAGCTTGTCGGCGTTGAGGTAGGATTGCGCCGGGGCGGCCGGGCCCAGGTGGTACGCTTCGTCGGCGTAGCGCACGTGCAGCGCGTCGCGGTCGGCGTCGGAGTAGACCGCGACCGTCGCGCAGCCCAGCTCCTTGGCGCTGCGCATGACCCGCAACGCGATCTCGCCCCGGTTGGCGACGAGAATCTTGCGGAACGGCGCGTCAGCCATCGAGCCGTCCGGCGGCGTTCCACAGCGATGCGGTGCGCGCCGCGAACCGCGCGTCCGGCGCGTCGCCGAGCGCGCGCAACCGGCCGGCGACGCGCCAGCGCGGGCGTTCCGCCGGCGCGGGCGGCGCATCCGCGCGCGCGAGCACGGTGTAGGCGGCAGCGATGGCCGCCAGCTCCTCGGCGCGCATCAGGCTTTCGCCGCGTCGGGGTACATGCCCATCGCGTGGTAGCCGGCGTCGACGAAGTGCACGTCGGCGGTCACCTGCGACGACAGGTCCGAAGCCAGGTAGACGGCGACGTTGCCGACGTCCTCGGCGCTGATGCCGCGCTTGAGCGGCGAGGCCGCCGCGACCTTGAGCGGCATCTGCGAGAAGCCGGCCACCTGGCGCGACGAGGCGGTCTTGATCGGGCCGGCCGAGATCGCGTTGACCCGGATGCCGCGCGCGCCCAAGTCGAACGCCAGGTAGCGCACGCTGGCCTCGAGCGCGGCCTTGGCGATCCCGGCGATGTTGTAGTTGGGCACGATCTGCGTCGCGCCCAGGTAGGTCAGCGCCATCACCGAGCCGCCGTCGGCGAGGTTCTCTTTCAGATGTCCGACCAGCGCGATCAGCGAGTAGGCGCTGATGTCCAGCGCCATCGCGAAGCCGTCGCGCGAGGTGTCGTAGACCTGGCCCGAGAGGTCCTCTTTCTTCACGAAGGCGATCGAGTGGACCAGCCCGTCGATCCGCCCCACCCCGGCGGCCAGCGCCTGGAGCGAGGCGTCGCTGGTCACGTCGCACTCGAACACGGGCGCGCCGCCCAGCTCGGCGGCGTGCTGGCGGACCGCGTCCTCGACCCGGTCCCCCTGGTAGGTCAGCATGAGCTTCGCCCCGTGGGCGTGGAGCTGCCGCGCGATGCCGCTGGCGATCGACCACCGGTTCGCGACCCCGGTGACGAGGATGGTCTTACCGTCGAGAAGGCCCACGAGGTCGGAGAATGGGTCGCCAGGGCTCGGCAACCCTCCCGCGTACGATCCCGGGCATGCGTCTCGCCCTTTCACTGGCCGCGCTCGTGCTCGGCCTGTCCGCCTCGCTGCCGACGGCTTCGGCCGCGCCCGCCGGCCCCACCCCGAACGATCTTGCCGTGCCGCGCTACGCCCACATCGTCGTGATCATGGGCGAGAACAAGGACTGGCGCCGGATCGACGGCACCGTCGACGCGCCGAATCTGAGCCGCCTGGCGCGCGAGTACGGTGACGCGACGCGGTTCTACGGCGAGGTCCACCCCAGCGAGGCCAACTACGTCGCGCTGATCGGCGGCTCGACGTTCGGCATCCACGACGACGACGCGTACTACTGCCGCCCCGGCTCGACCGACGCGTCGTGCCACTACGCGCAGCGGCCGGGCTACGCGCCGCACACCGTCGACGGCCCGCACCTGGGCACGCAGCTCGAAGCCGCCGGGCTGACCTGGAAGAACTACCAGCAGAGCCTGCCCGAGCCGGGCTCGCTGGCGGTGTACGGCTCGAACGCCGCCGAGGACGGCGCGGGTGCGCCGCCCTACTACGCCTCCAAGCACTCGGGGTTCATCAACTTCGCCGGTGTGCAGCACGACCCGCGGCGCGCGGAGCACCTGGTCGGGTTCGACGCGCTGCGCCGGGACCTGGCGGCCGGGACGCTGCCCAACTTCTCGTTCGTCATCCCGAACCTGTGCGACGACATGCACGGCATGAACGACCCCGGCATCCCGGCCGACTGCCGGTACGACCCGGTCGAGCCGCTGATCCGGCGCGGCGACGCCGCCATCGGCCGGCTGGTCGCCGCGATCACTGCCACCCCGATGTGGCGCTCGGCCGAGAACGACGCGATCGTCCTGACCTTCGACGAAGACGACGGCACCGGCCGGGAAGGGTGCTGCGGCGTGACGCCCAACGCGCCGTCCAACTTCGGCGGCGGCCACATCGCGACGATCGTGATGACCAATCACGGGCCGCGCGGCGTCGTCGACCCGACGCCCTACAACCACTACTCGCTGCTGCGCACGATCGAGGACGCCTTCGGCATCCACGACTACCTGCGCATCGCCGGCGCGAGCGACCAGGGCGTGCGCCCGATGCTGCCGCTGTTCCGCCGCTAGCTGTAGACCGGCGCGCGGTAGACGATCTTCGCCAGCGCCTCGAGCTGCTGGTGGTAGGCGGCGGCATCCTCGTAGCTGGGGTGCTGCGAGAGCACGAAGGCCGGATAGCCCGAGAAGCGCGGGTAGCTCTCGATCACGTCGCCCGGGAACATCCACTGGATGACGTAGCGCGTCTGGGGCAGGGCGCGGATCTCGTCCAGCCCCTCGATCCGCTCGATCGTGCCGCACTCGCCGACCGGGACCACCCAGCAGGCCGAAGTCGCGACGTAGTGCGGTTCCCGGGGCAGGTTGGCGACGTCGGCGGTGCCGTAGAGCAGGTTCTCGGCGACTAGCCGCACCAGCCGCCGCCCGCAGGCCTCGCGGGTCATGTAGTGGCTGACGCCCGCGCCGCCCAGCCGCGCGCCGATCTCGAGGATGTACGGCACGCCGTCGCGGATGCGCAGCTCGGTGTGGGCCGGCCCGTCGGTGATCCCTAGCGCCAGCATCCCGCGCGCGATCTGCTCGGCGCACGCCGCCTGGACCTCGGGCGGTTCTTGGCCGGGCATGATGTAGAACCGCTCCTCGAAGTACGGTCCGGCCGGGTTGCCCTTGAGCCCCATGCCCAGCACGTAGACCTCGCCGTTCTGCGCGTACGACTCCGCCGCCCACTCGGGACCCTCGATGAACTCCTCGACGATCACCGCCGCGCGGTGCTCTTCCTCGCGCGGGGTGACGGGGTCGATCCGCTCGCGGTTGATCGTGACGACCGCGTCGACCGCGGCGCGCAGCGCGGCCTCGTCGTCGGCGCGGATGACGCCCTGGCTGCAGAAGCCCGTCGTCGGCTTGACGACCAGCGGAAAGCGCAGCCCGTTCGCCAGCGCCGCGACCGCCTCGGCGCTGCTCTCGACCCGGGCGAAGTTGGGGACGTTCATTCCGGCCGCGCGAAAGGCCGCCCGCATCACGCTCTTGTCGCGGGCCCGCAGGATCGTTTCCTCGCTGGCGAAGCGCAGGCCGAGCCGCTTGGCGATCCGGGCCGAGAACGGCAGGGCCAGCTCGTACACCGGGAAGACCGCGTCCCAAGGGTTCTGCGCGTGCAGGCGCTCGAGGTGCTCCAAGGACCGCTCGGTGTCGTCGAAGATGTCGAGCGGGAACGCATCCACGACGCCGGCGACGCCCTCGGGCCACGTCATGCTCGGCGGGTGTACGACGGTGATGCGCGCGTTCATCGCCGCGAGCTCCTCGAACACGAACGGCACCTTGGGATTGGGGTTGACGATCAGAACGAACGGCGAGCTCTTCACGCCTGAAATCGTGCGCGCCGAGCGAGCTTGGTTCCTCTCGCCCGGCCCGCCCGCTTTAGGCAGATTGAATCGCGCGATAGTTATCTGACATTACCGCGTTCGCAGTCTCGGCGTGCCGATCGGACGCAGCGGGAGGGTCACCAGCGAGATGACGAGCGCGAAAGCCGCGAGCGGGATCCCGACCAGCACGGCCACGGCCGGCCAGATCTCCAAGTGGTCGAGCGCGTAGAAGCCGATATGATCGAAGGCCCATTTCGTGACGGCGGTGGCGATCAGCGTGCCGAGCAAACCTGCCAGCCGGCGCCGCCGCAGTGCGCGCGCGTCGTCGACGAAGCGCTCGGAACCGGCGCGCTCGCGCCGTCGGGCAGACTGCAGCAAGAACGCGGCGATCGCCACGCACGCGAGCGCCAGAGCGCCGCCGATCAGGGTGGTCGGGGCCTCGCCCCAGCGCGCCGCCGCGCGCGCGAACTCGGGCTCGAACAGCCAGCGCGCTGCCGAAACGGTGGCCGCGCCCGTGACGGCGTCCCTCAGAGCGCTCCACGAGCGCTGCGTTGCCGCACGCGGGCGAGGCCGGTTCACAACGGAATGTTGCCGTGCTTGCGGTGCGGGCGGTCGACCCGTTTGTTCGCCAGCGCGTCGAGCGCGCGCGACACCGCGCGGCGGGTTTCGCTGGCTTCGATCACGTCGTCGACGTAGCCGCGCTGCGCGGCGATGAACGGGTTGGCGAAGTGCTCGGTGTACTCCGCCGCGAGGTCGGCCGCTTTCGCGTCGGGGTCGGCGGCGTCGGCGATCTCGCGCCGGTTGAGGATCTTCACCGCGCCGGCGCTGCCCATCACCGCGATCTCCGCGGTCGGCCAGGCGAAGTTGAAATCGGCCCGGATATGTTTGGACGACATGACGTCGTACGCGCCGCCGTACGCTTTGCGCGTGATGACGGTGATCTTGGGGA
This sequence comes from Vulcanimicrobiota bacterium, assembly GCA_963784655.1. GTDB lineage: Bacteria > Vulcanimicrobiota > Vulcanimicrobiia > Vulcanimicrobiales > Vulcanimicrobiaceae > Vulcanimicrobium. The sequence goes on along the minus strand of CAWASO010000004.1, from coordinate 274,504 downwards.
CCGTCGCTTCGGCGAAGGCGTAGAGCAGCTTCGCGCCGTGCTTGATGATGCCGCCCCACTCCTGGCTCGTGCCCGGCAGGAAGCCCGGCACGTCGACGAAGGTCAGCAGCGGCACGTTGAAGGCGTCGCAGAAGCGCACGAAGCGTGCGGCCTTGATCGAGGCGTCGATGTCGAGCACGCCCGCCAGCACTTTGGGCTGGTTGGCGACGATGCCCACGCTGCGCCCGCCGATGCGGCCGAAGCCGATCACGATGTTGGGCGCCCAGAGCGGCTGGATCTCGAAGAAGTCGCCGTCGTCGAGCGTCGCGACGATCGCGTCGACGATGTCGTAGGGCTTGTTGGGCGAGTCGGGGATCAGGTCGTCGAGCTCGCTCGCGACGCGCAGCGGGTCGTCGTCGCTGGGCACCAGCGGCGGGTCGTCCAAGTTGTTCGAAGGGATGAACGAGAGCAGCCGGCGGCAGTGCTCGTTCATCTCGTCCTCGTCGGCGGCGGTGAGGTGCGCGACGCCGCTCTTGCTGGCGTGGGTGATCGCTCCGCCGAGCTCCTCGAAGCCGACGTCCTCGCCGGTGACCGACTTGATGATCTCGGGGCCGGTGATGAACATCTGCGAGATGCCTTCGACCATCACCGTGAAGTCGGTGATCGCGGGCGAGTACACCGCGCCGCCCGCGCACGGCCCGGCGACCAGGCTGATCTGCGGCACGACGCCCGAGGCCTGCACGTTGCGCCAGAAGATCTCGGCGTAGCCGCCCAGGCTCACCACGCCTTCCTGGATGCGCGCGCCCCCGCTGTCGTTGATGCCGATCATCGGCGAGCCGGTCTTCACGGCCAGGTCCATCACCTTGCAGATCTTCTCGGCGAACACTTCGCCCAGCGATCCGCCCAGCACGGTGAAGTCCTGCGAGAAGAGGAAGACCTGGCGGCCGTCGATGGTGGCGTGGCCGGTCACCACGCCGTCGCCCAGAAACTGCCGCTCGTCCAGGCCGAACGCGGTCGTGCGGTGCACCGCGAAGCGGTCGAGCTCGACGAACGAGCCGGGGTCGACCAGGGCCTCGATGCGCTCGCGCGCGGTGCGCTTGCCGCGCGCGCGCTGCTTGTCGTTCGCGGCCTCGCCTGCCGGAGCGAGCGACTCGGCGCGCATCTCCGCCAGGCGCGCGGCGGCGTGTTCGTGCGGGCTTTGCGTGGTGGACATCGGGACGACGCTTCGGCGCCGTCGGCCGGTTACCGCTGCGTGGTGCCGGGCGTCATCACGCCGTTGACGACGACGTAGCCCGCGACGATCGTCTCGTCGGCGTCGCGGCCGCGCACGAACCGGCCGTGCACGAGCACGGTGTCGCCCGGGTTCGCCGTGACGGGAGCGGCGATCGCGACCGGCGCGGTCCCGTCGGCGACCAGCGCGAAGCGCGCCGCCGGCCCGCCGCCCGGGGCGGGCGGGCCGGCCGGCAGGGCGACGGCGACGCCGCACACGGTCACGTCGTACCGCCCGGCCACCGGGATCGTGCGGTAGGCCAGGAACTGGTCGTTGGCGCAGGCGTCGGGCGACTGGGTCGCGAGTACTCCCGGGCCGGGCGAGGCGACCGGGCCGAGGGTCGGGGTCGGCGTGGCCGGCGGGCCGAGGTAGGGTTCGGAACGGCGGGCGGCGGCGGGACCGACGGTCGCGGCGAGCGCCGCGCCGAGCGCGACGAGCGCCAGCGCGCTGCGGTTTGTCGTGATCACGCCCTGCTTCTACCCGTTAGGAGGCGAATCGGCGGAAAAAATTTCGCCGCGCCCCTTTCGTGCCGCTGGTCGTGGGCTGAGACGGCATGAACAGCGATGATCGCGCCGATCACGGTCTACCTTCCCGCTCTCCCGCCGCCGCGGGACGAGCCCGTCCCGCCGCCCCTCGCGGTCGCGGTTCCCATCGCGCACGCCCCGCCCGCGCGGCGCATGCGGGTGGTCAAGGCGGTCCGCTCGGCGCGCTGGCACCCCCGCTTGCGGATGCTGGGTGCGGTGCGCTACGTGTACGGCGTGCTGGACCTCTACGTCGGCCCGCGGGACGGCGAGCCGTGAACCCGGCGGCCCGCGGTTAGGCCATGGCCTGCGTCGTGAGCGGTCGGGCCGGCCGCCGCACCGTGCTGGCGGACGCGGTCGTCGCGGATCTCGTGCCGGCCCTGCTCGACGCGCTGGGGACCCGCGCGGGCGGCGATCAGATCGTCCCGGCCTTCAGCGGCGCGCTCGCGCGCGGAGGCGGCTGGGTCGACCTCGCGGCGGCGCTGGAACGGCCGGGCGCCGAGGCGGCCTGGAGCGAGGCCACCCAGGCGCTGCTGGCCGGGCTCTACTCGCGGGTGGGCGCCGGCGGCGACCCGGCGGCCTTTCGGCGCGCGGTCGCGGGAGCGTGGGCGCTGCGCGAGCTGAGCCCGCGATGAGGGTCCGGCTGCGGGTTCCGTTCCGCGTTCCGGCGCTGGGCCGGTTGCGCGCGCGCCCGGTGCGGGTGCGGCATTTTCTCTACTTCGCGACCCGGCCGGCGGCCGCGCACGCCCGGCGAGAGCTGTTCGGAAGCGGCGTCGCGGCCCGGCTGAGCCCGAGCCGGCAGTCCGGCGCGTGGCTGCTGGTCGCCGAGACCACCGCGGCCGCCTTCGACGCGCTGGGCCTGCAGCGCGCCACGATCGAGCTGGCCCGTTTCGCGCGCGCGCACGGCGGCGAGTACGACGGCTGGGACCTGCTGGCGGGCGGCGCCGCCGCGCCGGCCCGCGGCAGCGGGGAGCATGCGCCGTGAACCTCTCGCAGCTGGCCGAGTTCGTCCTGAACCTTCCGGCGGAGGTGCTGTCCGGCGCCGACCCGGGGTCGAGCGCGGCTCCCCCGGGCGCCCCGCCGGGCGCCGGCGGCGGCCCCGGAGCCGATGCGCCCGGCGGAGACGTCGTCTCGGCGACGCTGGGGACCGCGAGCGCGCTCGCCGACACCTCGCTAGCCGCCGCCACGCAAGCCGCGAACGGCCAGCCGCCGCTCGCGGGCGGAGCTCCGTTGCCGGGCGTGCCGCAAGCGCAGCCGCCGCCGGTCACTGCGCAGCCGCCGGTTACCGTGCAGCCGCTCGGTGACGCGCCCGACGGCGCCCCGCCGCCTGCGCCTGCCGTGCCCGTGCCGGGCGATGCGCCGATTTCAGCCGCGCAGCCGGCTGCGCCGGCCGCACAGCCGCCGCAAGTAGCTCCCTCGCAAGTACAGTCGCCGCAAGCACAGCCGCTGCAAGCCCAGCCTCCGCAGCAGCCCGAAACGCCGCAGCGCGTATACGAGCCCGGCGTGGCGCCCGGTGTGGCGCGCGTCGTGTCGGCGATGGCCGGCGAGCTGACGATGGTTCGCGTGCCGCCGATGCCGCGCGCGCCGGTCGCGTTCGCCCAGCCCGGGGCGGGCGAGCTTGCGCCGCCGGGGGGCGCGCGTGGCGAAGGGCTCGGCTCCGTCGGCGCACCAGGCCGCGCTCGAGCGCGCGGTCGACGCGTTGCCCGCTCCTCCGCCTCCGCCCGCGCCGGCGGCCGCGCAGCCCGGTCCGGCGACGCGGCTCGACGCGCTGCCGGTGTACGGCGAGTTCGCGCCGAGCGCGCCGGCGCGCCGCTCGGGCGCGCGCGCCGGCGAGGACGACGAGCGCGAGGACGACGAGCGCGAGCGGCGGGCGCCGGGCGGCGCGTCCTGGGCGGCGGCGCGCGAGGCGCGCATCCTAGCCGCCGCGGCGCGCGCGGGCCTCGTGCTGCGCCCGGCGGCTTCGCCGTGCTACGACTACGTCGACGAGCGGGGCCGCTTCTGGGCCCTGCTCGCGCCGCTCGACGACGGTCTGGCCGAAGCCCGGCGCGCGCTCGCGCACCTGGTCGGCACGGCCCGCGTGCTGTTCGACACGAGCGGTTTGGAAGCGTGGACGGCGCAGCGGGTCGTGCGCGAGTTCGAAGCCGAGCGCGACGAGCGGGTGCTCGCGATCGACGCTCGCCGCGCGCCGACCCGCTAGCGGGGCGTGCGCGCGGGCGCTACTGGCAGCGCTGCTGGCGGTCCCAGTAGTCGTACTGCTGCATGCCGTTGCTGTACATGCAGTTGGAGAAGTTGACGTTGGTGTCGAAGTTGCGCAGCATCGCGTTCATCTGGCGCATGTTGGCGAGCTGGCCCATCACGTACGCCGAAGGGTGGCCGCTGCCGTAGCGCTTGGACGAGAGCAGGTGCGAGCGCTCCACGCGCCAGCCGGCCGGCGTGCGCACCCACTGGTCCTCGAACGTGCTGAGCTGGTGCACGTCGGCGACCGTGCCGTTGCGGTCGACGGTCACCAGCTCGATGTGCGTCTGCCCGCGCGCGGTGGCGCGGTCGCCCGCGACCTGGATCGCGCTGGCGTCGGTCAGCGCCCGCCACGCCTCGCGCGTGCCGGGCGTCTGGCGCCACAGGTGCTGGGTCGCCGCGCGCGCTTGGGCCAGCGAGATCTGATGCCCGGACGAGTCGACCGCCGTCCAGTCCGGCGCTTGCGCGGCGAACACGCCGGCGAGATCGTTGCGCGCGAACGCGACGTCGGCACGATGGTAGAGCGCGGCGATCGCGGCGCCGGACTCCGCCGCCGGCGCGGGGCACGGCAGGCAGGCGAGCAGCAGCGCGAGCGCGGCGAGCGAGCGGAACGGGCGGTGTTGCATGACGCTGGAATCCTCCCCCGCGAGGAACGGTTGACACCCGGCGGACGTCGCTCGAGAAATCGAACGGCGCGCCGCCGATTCCTCTCGGGCAAGCGAACAGCGGCCTCGCTCGCGCGAGCGAAGCCGCCGTGCGCCGCGCGGGACGCTAGAACTGCTGGTCGCTGAAGCCGGTCAGCACGGGCTTGTGGCCGTTGCCGAACCCGCTCTGGCTGGACATCATCTGCATCGCCGTCTCGCTCAGCTCGAGCGCTTCGAGCGCGAGCTGCATCAGCTCTTGCTCGAGGCCGTTGCCGTTCGAGCCGCCCTGGTGCCCGCCCCCGGCGGCCTTCTCGGCCGGCTTCACCAGCGAGCCACCGACGTCGAGGTTCTTGCCCTCGGTGTGGATGTCGAGGTGGCCGCCGTTGTTCGTCACGGTCGTGGTGAGGTTGGCGTCGCCCTGTTTCTGGCTGATCGTGAGCTTGCCGTCGGCGTACGTGGCGGTCGTGAAGGGGTTGAGCTGGTAGCTCTGCCCGTTCTGCATCTGGTGCACCTGGCCGTCGATCGTGACCGTCGGCGCCGAACCCGTGCCGGTCCCCATGTCGATCATGTTGCCGTTGCCGAACTGGCCGGTGAACTCGTCGTTGAGCGTCACCCCGCTGCTGCTGGGCGCGCTGACGTTGGTCGCGTAGTGGAAGCCGCCGAACTGGTTGGTGCTTGAGAGTAGGTCGTTCTGCGCGGTCATGTCGTCCCACTTGGACGAGCCGCTCGCGTCGGGCGCGGCTGCACCGGACGAGCCGGTCTGGCCCAGGCTGTAGGTCGAGTCGAGGTGCGGGTCGCCCCAGTCGTTGCCGACGAAGCTGGCCAGGTCGACCTGCTTGGTGTCGCCTCCCTTGAGGCCCAGCATGTCGCCCGCGGTGGCGTTGAACGGGTTGCCGAAGGACGAGGCCGCGGACGAATCGCCGCCGTCGCTCGAGCCCGCGCCGCCGAGCATGTCGGCGGTGAGCGAGAGCAGCTGGCTCACTTCCTTCAGGAGGGACGAGCTGAAATCCGGAGTGATGAAGTTCGACACTGGTGTGGCCCCCCGACTGCGTGTGATGTGCAGCCTGTTCCTCAGCCCATCGGCGCGCGGGCGAAAGGATCAGTCGGGCGGTTCGAACTTGTAGCCGAAACCGTGCACGGTCTGGACGCACGGCGCGATGCCGGCGAAGCGCTCCAGCTGAGCGCGGATGCGCCGGATGTGACTGTCGACGGTCCGCTCCTCGCCCGGGAAGTCCTCGCCCCAGACCCGCTCGACCAGCTTGGCGCGCGAGAGCGCGACGCCGGGGTTGCGCGCCAGCGCGAGCAGAATCGCGAACTCGCGCGGGCGCAGCGCGAGCAGCGTGTCGTCGACCCGGGCCACCCGCGCGGCCTCGTCGACGACCAGCCGGCCGTAGTCGAGGTAGACGGTGGTCTCGCTCTGCGCGCCCAGCAGCCGGGCGCTGCGCCGCTGGAGCGCGCGGACCTGCGAGAGCAGCAGGGTGGGCGAGAGGGGCAGCGGCACGAAGCCGTCCGCGCCCAGCTCCAGGCCGAGCACCATCTCGGTCTCGTCGCGCGCGATCGCGAGGATCGGCATCTCGAAGCCTTCCCGGCGCAGCGTGCGGATCACGGTCAACCCGTCGGCGCCCGGGATGCGCATATCGAGAACGATCAAATCAGCGTTGTCGCGGCCGTGACGAAGCGCACAAAAACCGTCGCTCGCGTTGACCACGGACCAGCCTTCGAGTTCGAGATGGGTTGCGAGGGTATGGCGCATATCCGTGTCCGCTACCGCTAGGACGCAGCGGTATTCGACGCGGCCGCGCGGGAACGGTCGAACCGGGAGAACCGTCGACAAGAGGACGACCTCCGAGAGATGCAAGGTGTGGGTATTTCAGCGACGTCACGGGTGGATGAGCGAAGCATGACGCCGTGCGGCAACAGTAGCGGCTCGTGCAGCACGCCGTCCACGAACCGTTCACACATTTTCGCGCCCGCGTCACATTTCGCCGACCTCGCATGACGCGTCAGACGCTGATCGGCAGCTTGCTGCGGCGCTATCGCTTGCGGGCCGAGCTGACCCAGGAAGAGCTGAGCGACCGAGCCGGGGTGAGCGCGCGCACCGTCAGCGACATCGAGTGCGGCGCGCAGCAGCGCCCGCGCGCCGACACGCTGCGCTCGCTGGCGGGCGCGCTCGACGTGCGGCCGGCGGAGCGCGAGGCGCTGCTGGCCGCGGTCGGCCGCGGCCCCGGCCCCAGCGTGCCCGCTCCGCCCGCGCAGGCGTTCGTCGGGCGGGCCGGCGAGATCGAGCGCGTGCTGGCGCGCTTGCGCGAGCGCCGCTTCGTGACCGTGACCGGACCGGCCGGTGTCGGCAAGACGGCCCTCGCGCTGGCCGTCGCGGCGGCGCTGCAGGCGCGGCGCGAGCGGGTCGCGTTCGTCGACCTGATCGCGGCGGCGGGCGAGGCCGACGTCGCGGCGGCGATCGTGCGCGCGCTGGTGCCCGGGCGCGGCGCCGCGGCCGAAGACCTCTTCGCCGTGCTGGCCGAAGTGCCGACCGCGCTCGTGCTCGACAACTTCGAGCACGTCCTGGGCGCCGCGCCGCTGATCGCCCAGATCGTCGCGCGCGCGCCGCGCGCGCAGGTGCTCGTCACCAGCCGCAAGCGTTTGCGGGTGCGGGGCGAATGTGCGATAGCGCTCTCGCCGCTGCCGCGCGGCGACGCCGCGCGGCTGTTCGAAGAGCGCGCCCGCGCGCACGACGCGTCGTTCGCGGTCCCGCGCGAGGACGCCGCCGACGTCGACGCGATCTGCGAGCGGCTCGACCGCCTGCCGCTGGCGATCGAGCTGGCCGCGCCGCGCGTGCGCATCCTCTCGCTGCGCTCGCTGCGGGCGCGGCTGGACGACGGGCTCGAACTGCTCGCCGACGGCCCGGTGGACGCCCACGAGCGCCAGCGCACGATGCGCTCGGCGATCGCCTGGAGCTACGACCTGCTCACGCCGCCGCAGCAAGACGCGTTTCGCCGGCTGGCGGTGTTCCCCGGCGCGTTCACGCTCGAGGCGGCGCTGGTGGTCGCGCCCTACGGAGAGCGCATGCTCGGCCTGCTCGACGCGCTCGTCGACGCCAGCCTGCTGACGCAGCGCGACGACGGCGCACCCGAGCGGCGGTTCGAGATGCTGCGCACGATCCGCGACTTCGCCTGCGAGCGGCTGGCGGAGGATCGCGGGGTCGCGCACGAGGCCCACTGCCGGCTGGCCGACTACTACGAAGCGTTCGCGCAGCGCGCGGGCGAGGCGCTCGAGGGCGGCGACGAGCGCGCCCGCGGCGAGCTCGACGCGGAACGCGAGAACCTCGAGAGCGCCGCCGCCGATGCGCTCGAGCGCGGGAAGCCGGGCGGCGCGCTGCGCCTGCTCGCGCCGCTGGCGGGGTACTACGCGCGGGCCGAGGTGACGCATGCTCTTTACCGCACGCTCGATGCGGCGACGCGCCACGCGCCGGCCGGGATTCCGCCCCTGCTGCTCGCGCGCGCGCACCTGACCCTGCTCGTGCTGGCCGACCGGCTCGACCTGATCGCGGACGCGCGCCGCGCGGCCCAGGGCGCGGTCGTGCTGGCGCGGGTCGCCGGCCACGCGCTGGTCTACGCCCGCGCGCTGCTCGGCCTGGGCGCCTGCGCGCTGCGCGCGGGCGAGCACGAGGCCGCGCGCGAGCCGGTCACGAGCGCCCTGGACGTGGTGACGGCGCTGGGCCCGGGCGAGGGCGCGGCGCGCGCACTGCGCGCGGACGCGCTGCTGCACTTGGGCAAGGTGGACTACGCCACCGGCAATGCGGCCAATGCCGAGCGCGCGCTGCGCGGCGCGCTGCTGGCTTACGAGGCGCTCGCCGACGGGCACGGTGCGAGCGAGGCGCTCTTGGCGCTGGGTCTGGTCGCGGCGGCGAGCGGCGACGTGCGCGCGCTGCCCTACCTGCAGCGCGCGCTCGCGCTGCGCCGGCTGCAGGGCGACGAGGCTGCGATGGTACGGACGCTGGCGGCCTACGCGAGCGCGCTCAGCGCGACGGATCCCGCCGCCGCGCGGGCCGCGCTGGCCGACGCGCTCGACGCCGGCGGCGCGGCGCGCGGCGGCGAGGACGGGGTGCAGGTCCTGCGCGCGCTGGCGCTGGTGTGCGCGCCGGACGACCCGGGCGAGGCGGCGCGCGCGTTCGGCGCGCTCGACCGGGCGCGCGGCGAGCGCGTCGTGCCGTCCGAGCGCGCCGCCGAGGACGCGGCCCGCACCGCGCTGCGCGCGCAACTCGGGTCGCGCGCGTTCGAGCTGGCCTACGTGGCCGGTACGCTGCTGCCCGCCGCGGAGCTGCTGGCCGCCGCGCGCGAGCGGCTGCGCGCCGCGCGCCCGCTGCGAGCGCTCGACGCCGGATAGTCTCCACCGGGTTGCCACACCGCTGCAACACGGCGGGGCTAGACTCGGGCCATGTTCGATTCGAGCGCCGATCTCGCATCCGCGGCCCGCAGCGCGCGCGAACGACTCGCCGCCGACGCCCTAGCCGCCGCCCGGGTCAACACCGGCGGCGGGTCGCGTTCGGACGTCGAGCGGGTGATGGCCGAGTCCGCGCAGGCCGCGGTCTTCGCCGAAGCGCTGCTCAACGCGATCAAATCGCGCGTCTCCGAGTTCAAGACGGTGACGCGCTCGCAATGAACGACTTCGACATCCTCACCACCGCGGCGGGCGGGATGGAAGCGCAGCGCGGCGCGCTCGACGTCGCCGCGCGCAACGTCGCGCTGGCCCAGACCGCCGATCCGACCCACCCGGTGCGCCGCCTCGCACCGAGCTTCGCGACCGCCGCGCCGCCCGACGAGGCGGACGGCGCCGCCTTCGCCGCGCTGGTGCGCGGGGCCGGCGACGACGACGATTCCGGCGCTGCCGAAGACGGACCCGGGCCGATGTTCGGCGACGGGCCCGACAGCGCGCCGGTCGTGCGCTTCGCGGGCGCGGTGCCGGGCGCGGGCAGCGTCGACTCGCTGACCGAGATGGTCGGCGCGCTCGACGCGCAGCGCGCGTACGAATCCAACGCAACCATCTTCGAGCTCGGCAAACGCCTCGCCGAGCGCACCATCGACATCGGTAAGACATGAACGTGACGCCGTTCCAGCCCGACGGGCCCGGTCTCGACGAGACGCCGCGCATCGCCCCGCTGCCCGGTTTGGGCGGCCTCGACGCGCCGCCGGGCGCGGCCGCGCCCAACGACGCGGCCGGCTTCGGCAACCTGGTGGACCTGTTCGCCAAAGGCAGCGGTGCGCTCGAAAAGGCGGCCGGCTCGGAGCGGGCCTTCGCGGCCGGCTCGGGCGACCTGCAGGCGATGGTGCTCGACCGGGCCCAAGCCGACATCGTGCTGAGCGCCGCGACGAGCCGCCGCCTCGCGCGCGACGCAATCGCTGCAGACCATCCTCAACATGCAGGTGTAGCATGGCGCCGATGTTCGCGCGCTGGAACGCCCTGGGACGCAGCTCCAAGCTGCTCGCGGGCGGGTTGCTGCTCGCGCTGCTCGCGGCCGGCGCGCTGGTGATGCTGCTGGGGCGCGACGACCGCGTCGCGCTCTACGGCAAGCCGCTGCTGCCCGAGCAAGTCGCCGAGGTCGACGCGCGGCTGGCGTCGTGGAACGTCCCGCACCGGACCAGCGTCGACAACGTCTTGGTCGAGCCGGGCGCGCGCAGCGGGCTGCTGCTCAAGCTCTCGCTGGAGGGCGTGCCGCGCGCGCACGTCGTCGACAGCGGCGAGGCGCTGGCCAAAGTCGGCACGCTGACCCCGCAGTCCGTGCTCGAAGCGCAAGCGCGCCAGGGCCTCGAAGGCGATCTCGTCACCGCGCTGCGCGGCATCGCCGGAATCCAAGACGCCTACGTGCTGGTCGCGCCGGCCAAGGCCGCGTTCTACGCCGACGAGGCGCCGCGCCCGGCCAGCGCCAGCGTGAAGCTGACCTTGCAGCCCGGCGCGCCGCCGCTCGCGCCGCGCACGGTCGACGGCATTCGCAGCTTCGTCGCCAACGGCGTGCCGGGACTCGACCCGGCCCGCGTCGCGGTGATGGACGACCGCGGCACGGCGCTGGGCGGCGAGGCGGTCGCCGACGGCGACGGCGCGAAGCTGCAGCACGACGTCCAGCACGCGCTCGACGCGGCGTTCGGAGCCGGCACGACCCAGGTGCTGGTGCACGCCGAGACCGACGCCCGCACCAGCAGCCAGCGCGAGATCAAGCGCGCGCCGGTGCTGGGCAAGCCGATCGCCAGCAGCACCGTCGACGAGCACTACAGCGGGGCCAGCAAGTCGTACACCAAGCTGCGCAGCAGCGAGGACCGCGGCAGCGTCGCGGTCGAGACGGACTCCAAGACGCCCGCCGGCACGCTCGCGCGGCTGAGCGTCGCGGTGATGGTCGACACGCCGCTCCACGGCCAGCTGCCGCAGATCCGGGACATCGTCGCGGCGGCGGTCGGCCTGAACCCGCGCCGCGGCGACGCGCTCACGATCCAGCCGGTCGCCTTCGCCCGCAACGCGCCGCTGGCGGCGGCGCGCCAAGCCAACGGCCCCGACCCGATCGCGCTGGCCCGCAGCCCGCTCACCTACGCCGCGCTCGGCCTGGGCCTGCTCGGCCTGGTGCTGCTGGCCTGGGGACCGCTGACGGGTTTCGCGCGCGGCTCGGGCCAGCGCGCGCTGCCCACCGCCGAGATCGCCGGCGCGCTGCCGCCGCCCGAACCGGTCGCCGCCTTCGACGTCGAGAAGCTGCGCGCGCGGCTGGCCGGCGAGCCGCCCTGGACCGCGGCCGCGGTGATCGCGCGCCTGCCCGCCGCGCAGGCCGTCGCGCTGCTCGACCTCTACGACCTGCCCGAGCGGGCCGAGATCGTCAAGCGCCTGGGGCGCCCGATCCCGCTGCTCGCGAGCGACGCCGGTGTCGAGCTCGCCTCGTAGCGACGTGTTCCGCCCGCTGCTCGAAAGCACGCCGGTCGGCGCGCGCCGTTTCCGCCCGCTCGGCGCGCCCGCGGAGCCGGCGCCGCGGGCCGAGCTCGACCAGCCCGCCGAGCGCGAGTTCGCGCAGAACCCGCGCGCGCAGACGGTGTTCGAGGACGTCGAGCCGGCCCGGCCCGAGATTCCGCCCGAGGTGCGCGCCGCGCTCGACGGCGCCCTGCGCGAGTACGCCGGCGAGCTGCGCCGGGCTGTCGCCGCGGCGCGCGAGTCGCTCGAGCGCGGGGCGCGCGACGTCCTCGCCGCGCTGGCGCGCGACGTGCTGGCGCGCGAGCTGGCGCTCGAACCGGCCGACCTCGACGCGCTCGTCGCCGGCGCGCTGGCCGCCTACGGCGCCGCGCGGCCGGTCGCGCTGCGCGTCGCGCGCGGCACGGCGCTAGCCGACGGCCTGCTGCCGGTGCACCACGACGCCGCGCTCGAACGCGGCGACCTGGTGCTCGAAACGCCCGACGGCGAGATCGACCTGCGCATCGCGACCCGCTTGAGCGCGCTGGTGCGCGACGCCGGCGCGCGATGACCGGCGTCTGCCGCGGCCGCGTCGTCGCGACCCACGGCGAATTGATCGAAGCGCGCGTGCCGCTCGCCCGGCTCGGCGAGACCGTCACGATCCGGCCGCGCGGCGCGCGGCCGGTCAGCGCGACGGTGGTGCGGGTGCGCGAGAGCGGCGCGACGCTGGCCGCGCACGGGGCGCTAGCCGGGATCGGCGCGGGCGACGTGGTCGAGAGCGACGCCGACGCGGCCCGCCTGCCGCTCGGCTTGGGCGCGCTCGGGCGCGCGTTCGACGGCACCGGCGCGCCGCTGGACGGGCGCGGCCCGCTGCGCGGCTTGCCGGTGCAGGTCGTCGCGCCGCCGCTCGACGCGCACGCGCGCACGCCGGTCAGCGCGCCGATGTGGACCGGCATCCGGGCGATCGACGCGTTCCTGACCGTCGGCCGCGGCGCGCGGCTGGGCATCTTCGGCCCGCCCTCGGCCGGCAAGTCGACGCTGCTCAAGATGCTGGTAAACGGCGCTTCGGTCGACGCGGTGGTGGTCGGCCTGGTCGGCGAGCGCGGGCGCGAGGCGGCCGAGTGGCTGCAGCACGTCGACCGCCGGGTGACGATCGTGTGCGCGCCGGCCGACCGGGCCGCCGCCGAGCGGGTGCGCGCCGCGCACGTCGCGCTCGCGCAGGCCACCGCGCTGCGCAAGCGCGGCTTGAACGTGCTGGTGATTCTGGACAGCCTGGCCCGCTTCGCCGCCGCGCAGCGCGAGATCGCGCTCGCGGCGGGCGAGCCGGTCGGGCGGGGCGGCTTTCCGCCCAGCGTGTTCGCCGAGCTGGCGCGGCTGGTCGAGCGCGCCGGCAACGCCGAAGGCGGTCAGCTCACCCTGCTGGCGACGGTGCTGTCCGACGGCGGGGACGAGCGCGAGCCGCTGGGCGAAGCCGCGCGGGCGATCCTCGACGGCCACATCGTGCTCTCGCCCGAGCTCGCCCGCAACGGCCACTACCCGGCGATCGACGTGCCCGGCAGCGTCAGCCGCACCATGCCGCAGATCGTCGGCCGCGATCACCTCGGCGCCGCGGCGCGCGTGCGCGAGGCGATCGCGCAGCTCGCCCGCACCCGCGAGGCGCGCGAGCTCGACCTCGCCATCGCCGACCCGGCCATCGCCCGCGCCGCCGGGCTGGAGCGGCGCATCAACGCCTTTTTGCGCCAATCGGCGAACCGCTCGGAGCCGCCCGACACGCTGGCCGAGCTCGCCGCCCTCGCCCACGCCTTGGGAGATTAGCACCGTGTCCGTACTCGACGAACTGCAGGCGGTCGAATCGCGCGTCGCGCGCCTGGCGCGCACGCTGGGCGACGCGCCGGCCGCGGTAGCCGCCGCGCCGCCCGGCGGCGACGCCTTCGCGCAAGCGCTCGCGGCCGCGCGCGCACCGTTCGCCGCGAACGCGCCGGCGGGACCCGCCCCCGCGCCGCCCGCGCCCGGCGAGCTCGACGGCATCGTGCGGCGTGAAGCGGCGCGCTGCGGGGTGGACCCCGCGCTGGTGCGGGCGGTGATCGCCAACGAGTCCGGCTTCAACCCGGGCGCGACGTCGCCGTGCGGCGCGCAGGGGCTGATGCAGCTCATGCCCGACACCGCGCGCGGGCTGGGCGTGAGCGACGCCTACGACCCGGCCCAGAACGTCGCCGGCGGGACGCGCTACCTGCGCGGGCTGCTGGACCGCTTCGGGGGCGACGCGTCGCTCGCGGTCGCGGCGTACAACGCCGGCCCGGGCGCGGTGCGGCAGTACGGCGGCGTGCCGCCCTACGCCGAGACGCAGAACTACGTGCGCAACGTGATGGAGTCGTACCAGCGCTACGCCGCCACGGCGCGCGCTGCAACGCCGCTGCAATAGCTCCACGACGCCTCACCAACGGCGCCGTGTTACAAGAACTTCACGATGCAGGTTCGGGAGAACGACCCGACGGCGCCCGCGCCGTACACCAACCGGCTGGCTCTGTCGCAGGCGTGGTACGACGCGCTCCACCTGGCCCGCGACCATGCGCCGCGCTCGGCCCAGCCGGCACGGCCGGCCGCGCCGGCGCCCGCAGCGCGCGGCGGCGCGAGCGCGGCCCCGCCGCCCGAAACGCCCGTCGCGCGCGCGCCGTATCGCGCGAACGCCGCGCTCGCTAGCGCGCGCGGGCCGGCGCGCGGCGGCGCGCAGGCCGACGAGCTCCAGGCCGTGCGGCGCGCGATCGTGCGCCGCCGGGTCGTGCGCGCCGCGCCGCCGGCCGCGCGCGAAGCGCGGGCGCGCACCGTCGTCACCGGCACGGCGCACGTCGCCGTGCGAATCAGCTTCAGCCCGCAGGGGCTCGTCGTCGCCCTGGCTTGCGCGCCCGCGCAGCGAGCCCGGGCCGGCGACGCGCTCGAACGGGCCCGGCTCGCGCTCGCCGCGCGAGGAATCGCCACCGTGAGGATCTTCGCGTGATCGACGCCTCCGTCGCCAGCATGCTGCACACCTTGGACACGATCGGCAACGACCGTGCCCACGCCTTCGATCCCGGCTACGAGCCGGTCAACCGCGACCTCGCGTCGCGCTCGACCCGCACGATCGCCGACGTCGACAACCCGCTCGCGGTGATCGTGCCGCCCGGCGCGTACCTGGCGGTCCAGGGCCCGGCCGGTGCGGCGTACAGCCGCGACGGCCAGCTGCGCTTCGAGGACGGCGAGCTGCGCACGTCGGCGGGCGACACGGTGCTCGGCTGGGCGCCGGGCGCCAACCTCAACCTGCCGCCGCAGCCGCTGCGCGCCGACCCGGTCGACGCGGCGCTGGGGCGCTGCAAGGACGTCAGCGTCGCCGCCGACGGCACGCTCTCGTACCAGCGCACCGCGGTCGACGCGCGCCACGGCCGGGTCGGCCACGAGAAGGTCGTGATCGGGCGGGTCGCGCTGGCCCGCTTCCCGGCCGGCACGAAGCTCGAGCGGGCCGGCAACGACGCGGCGCTGCCGGCCGACGGCCTGGCGCCCGCGGCGCTGGCCGCGCCCAACACGCTGGGTTTCGGCGAGCTGCGCACGCACCGCCGCGAGGTCGCGTCGGTCGACTTCGTCAAGGCGACGACGCGCTGGACCGAAGCGGTGCAAGCCTACTACGCGCTCGTCGAAGCGCGCTCGCACGACGGCTCCAAGACGGTGATGGACCTCGTCAAGTGATCGCGGAGCTGGGCTTCGAGCCGCTCGCCGCCGGCCCCGACGGCAAGCTGCTGCAGCGCGCGACGTTCGTGCGCCGGGCCGGCGTGCCGCTGGCGCGCGCGTTCGCCTTCGCGCGCCTGGCGCAGGAGAAGCTGGGGCACCTGCTCGGGCGCGAGGCCGCGGTGCGCATCACCGACCCGGTTCCGGTCGAGCCGCACCTGGCCGCGGTGATCTTCGACGGCGCGATCGTGGTCGAAGCGGCCGGCACCGACGCCACCCTGTTCGCGATCGTGCGCGAGCCCGACGCGCGGCGCATCGTCGCGCTGGCCTACGGCGAGGAAGAGACGCGCGCGAGCGGGCTGTCGCCGCTCGAAGCGCGGGTCGTCGAACGGCTGGCGAGCGACATCGGCGCGCTGGCCTACCCGCTGTGCGGCGAGATCGCCGCGGTGCGGCGGGTCCGCCACGACCCGGCCGCCTACCCGTGCGCGGCCTACTTCGAACTGCTCGTCGACGGCGCGCGGATCGGGATCGCCCTCTCGGCCGAGATCGCGCCGCGGGTCGAGCGCCGGCTGACGCCCGCCGCGCTGGCCGGCGTCCCGCTCGAGGTGGAGGCGCGCTTCGCGCGCGGCCGCACCAGCGCCGCCGCGCTGGGCCGGCTCGCGGTCGGCGACGTGCTGCGCTTCGAGACGCGCGTCCACGAGCCGGCGGCGCTGCTCGTCGGCCACACGCCGCTCGCGCACGGCGTCTGCGGCCACCACGGGCGGGTCGCCGCCTTCACCGTTCACGACCTCAGCGGGAGATCCGATCGTGCAGCAGAGTGACCGCCTGGGCATCGTCTCCAACGTCGAGATCGAGATCGCCGCGCGCCTGGGCACGCGCCGCATGACGCTCAAAGAGATTCTCGCGCTCGGCCCCAACGCCGTGATCGAGCTCGACCGCCCGGCCGGCGCGCCGGTCGACGTGCTCGCCAACGACCGTTTGATCGCGCGGGGCGAGATCGTCGCGGTCGACGAGTCGTTCGGGGTCCGGATCACCGAGCTGGTGGAGGATTCGTGAACGACATCCTCAGCCTGGCGGCATCCCACGGCGGCAAGGCGTCGCAGCCGATCGATCTGCTCGCGGCGCTCACCTTTCTGGCGATCATCCCGTTCGTGCTGGTCATGACGACCTCGTTCGTGCGGATCGTGGTCGTGCTGTCGCTGATCCGCCAAGCGCTGGGCACGCCCTCGCTGCCGCCCAACACCGTGCTGACCGGGATCGCGCTGATCCTGACCTTCGTGGTCATGTCGCCGACCGTCAGCGCGATCTCGCACGACGCGATCGGGCCGTACCTGAGCGGCAAGCTCGACCAGCGCAGCGTGGTCGACCGCGGCGAGCGGCCCTTGCGCGAGTTCATGCTGCGCCAGACGCGGCGCAGCGATCTGGAGATGTTCGCCCGTTTGCACCACCAGGACGCCGGCGCCATCGACCGGCTGCCGTTCGAGGTGATCACGCCGGCGTTCGCGGTGGGCGAGCTGCGGGCCGCGTTCTCGATCGGCTTCGCGCTCTATCTGCCGTTTCTGGCGATCGACTTGGCGGTCGCCTCGATCCTGATGGGCCTGGGCATGATGATGCTCAGCCCGACCGTGGTCTCGCTCCCGTGCAAGATCCTGCTCTTCGTCATGGTCGACGGCTGGGCGGTCGTGCTGGGCGGCGTGGCTTCGAGCTTCCGATGATCTCCCTGCTCACGAGGTATTGCTCATGAACGGCATCGACGACGCCGTCTCCGCGATGGCCGCCTCGCGCGACCGGCTCGACGCGGCGACCCACGATCTGGCCAACGGCGGGAGCGACGGCTTCCACGGCAGCGTGGTGCGCGCGCGCATGACCGCGCACGGCTTGGCGACGCAGCGCGTCGCGGACGCGCGCCAGGGCGTGCTGCGTTCCACCGGCCGCCCCTACGACCTCGCGCTGGTCGGCACGGGCGCGTTCCGCGTGCTCGCGCCGGGCCCGCACGCTCACCCGGTCGCCTCGCGCGACGGCGCGTTCGTGCGCGACCGGTTCGGCCACCTGGTCGACGGCCGGGGCCGGATGCTGCTGGGCGAAGGCGGGCCGGTGCGGGTCGGCGAGCGCGCCGAGCTGCGCACCGACGGCGCGGTGCTCGAGGACGGGCGAATCGTCGCGCGCATCCCGCTCCACCCCGGTACGCAGCTGCGCCAAGGCTTCATCGAGGGTTCGAACGTCGACGGCGTGGCGCGCATGATGGACGTGATCGACGCTCAGCGCTCGTTCGAGAGCGCGCAGAAAGTCCTCTCCGCGGTCGACGAGGCGCGGCAGAAGGCAGTCAACGAAACGGGACAGGTGAAGGGATGATCCGCGCGATGATGGCGGCCGCCTCCGGGATGGCCGCCGAGCAGAAACAGCTCGACGCGATCGCCGCGAACCTCGCCAACGCCGAGGTCGCGGGCTTCAAGGGCACCGAGCTCAGCTTCGGCGAGATCGCGGCCCAGCTCGGCACGGCCTCGGCCGGCAGCCGGCTCGTGCTCAAACAGGGCAAGATCGTCAAGAGCGCGGGCCCGCTCGACATGGCGATCGACGGCAACGGTTTCTTCGCCGTGCGCGACCCGCGCAATCAGCTGGTCTACACGCGCAGCGGCGACTTCGCGCGCCAGGCCGACGGCACGCTGCGCAACGGGCAGGGCGCGCGGCTGGACGGCGTGCGGATCCCCGACGACGCGACCGCGGTCAGCGTCAAGCGCGACGGCCGGGTTCTGATCGACACCGCGCTGCGCAAGGGCGTGGAAGTCGGCCGCGTGCCGCTGGCGCGCTTCGCCGCGCCCGAGTTCCTGCGCCCGCAGGGCGAGGGCTTCTTCGCGCCCACCCGCGCCTCGGGCAAAGCGGTCGCGTTCGAGCCGGGCACCGGCAACAACGCGCTGCTGCTCGCGGGCTCGCTCGAGCAGAGCAACGTCACCGTGGTCGAGTCGATGATGCAGATCATCGCCGCGCAGCGCGCCTTCGAGGCCAACAGCAAGGGAGTTCAAGCCGCCGATGAAATGCAGCGGATCGCCAACAACATCTTGCGCGGCAACGGCTGACGCCGCCCCGCCCGCGCCGGCGCGCGACGAGCCGGCGCTGCACGAGGCCGCGGCGCAGTTCGAGGCGCTCCTGCTCAAGGACGTCCTCGCGCCGCTGGGCAAGGCGCTCGGCCCGGTCGTCGGCGATCTGGCGACCGAGTCGTTCGCGCGCGCGATCGCGCGCGCCGACGCCGACGGCCTGGCGGCCGTGTTCCGCCGCGCGCTGGCGCCGCCCGACGCCGCATCGCCGGGCGAGAAGACGCCGTGAACGCGCTCGTTCGCGACGAGCGCGAGGCGCGGGCCGAGGCGCTCGCGCCGCTGGTGCAGCGCATCGCGCGCAAGGTCGCGCGCATGATCCCCTCGGCCGACCTCGACGACCTGGTCGGCGACGGCTACGTCGGGCTGATGCGCGCGGTCGACGGCTTCGACCCCGCGCGCGGCGACGACCTCGAGCGCTACGCGACCCGGGTCGTGACCGGGGCGATGATCAACGGCGTGCGCAAGCGCGAGCCGGTCTCGGTGCGCGTCCGGCGCGCCGTGCGCGAGGCGGACGAGGAGCGCTTCCGGATCGCCAACGAGGAGGGCCGGCTGCCCGGCCTGAGCGAGATCGAGCGGCGCCGGCCCGAGCTGCGCGCGCCGCTGCTCAAGGCGCACCGCCAGCGCGCGCTCTCGCTGAGCGCGCCGCTCCCGCCGGGCGAAGCCGTCGCCGCGGACGCCGGCGACGATCCCGAGGAGCTGGCCCTGGCGCGCGCCTCGTACGCGGCGCTCAGCGCGGCGATCCACCGCCTCAACGACCGCCTGCGGCTGCTCGTCGCGATGCACTACTTCCACGACTGCTCGATGCAGGACATCGCCGCCAAGCTCAACGTCACGCCGCAGCGCGTGTCGCAGCTGCACAAGGCGGCGCTGAGCGCGCTGCGGCGCGAGCTGGGCGGCTAGGGTGCACGCTCCCGAACCGATCGGCCGCGCGAGCGACGCGCTCGCCCCGCTGGCCGCGCAGCCCGATCCCGAGTCGAGTTACGAGTTCAACGCGCTCGCCGGCGCCGGCGTCGCGCTGCCGCGCGACATGCCGGCCTGGGCGCGCGACGCGGTGGTCCTGTCCGAGCGCTTCCGCGCGGTCGTGGCCGGGCTGCGCCCGGCGGTGGTGCGCGTGCTGCGCTACTGGGACCAGCGCGTGCGCCGGCTGCTGCTGGCCGACGGCCGCGCGGTCGTCGTCGACGACAGCGGCTGCTACCGCATCGAGTAGTGGCCCGCTTCCGCTTTCCGCTCGCCGCGCTGCTCGAAGCGCGCGAGCGGGAGAAGGAGCAGGCCCACGCGGGCCACGCGCGCGCCGCCGCGCAGCAGCGCGCGGCCGAGTCCGCGGCGAGCGCGCTGCGCGAGCGCCAAGCGCGCTTGCGGGCCGCGATCGGCCGCCACGCGCTGAGCGCGCCGCCCGACACGCTGCGCCGCGCCTATCAGCTGATGGAGTCCTTCGACGGCTCGGTCGCCGCCGCGAACCAGCGCGCCGCCGCGGCCGCCGAAACCGCCGCCGCCGCGGCGCGCGCGGCGCAGGCGGCGGCGCGGGCCTGGAAGCAGGTCGAGCTGCTGGAACGCAAAGCGCGCGCCGAGCATGCGGCGCGCGTGCGGATCGCGGAAGAGCGGGAGTACGACGAGGCCAACGCCTACGTGGTGAACCTGCCGGTCGACTGATCGACGATCGAGCCGCTGATGTCCTCGGCTTTGAGCGAGCCGCCCTGAACCAGGTCGAGGGTCGGGTGCTTGTGGCCGAACAGGGCCTGGATCAGCGCCGCCGCGCCGTGCAGCGCGCGGGTGGTCGGCGTGGTCGGGATCGTGTACTGGTTCAGCAGCCCCGCGACCGAGGCGGCGTCGTACGCGTCGGTCGGATCGGGGCCGAGCGCGTCGCGCATCGCCCCGGCCAGTGCGTCGTCGCCGGCCGGCGGCAGCACCGGCGGCACGCTGTCGAAGGCGAAGCTGTGCGGGCCGTAGCCGCTCTCGGCCGACACCACGCTGCGGTCGCCCGGGGCGCCCGCCAGCGGGGCCGACTCGACCGGCTTGGGCGGCGCGGCGGGCGCCGTGTCGCGCAGGGCCGCGGGGCCCAGCTCGATGCCGCGGATGATGCCGGTGAGGTCTGACATGGCCGTGATCCTTCTCGTTCGTTTCGCGTTCGCGCGGGCGCGGTTGGCGGTGGCGTGCGGGCGGGGGACGGCGCACGCGCCGTCCCCTCGTTCCCGGCCGGGCGGGCCTTACTGGCCCGACGAGGCCTTGTTCTCGACCTGCTTGGCCGTGTTCTCCAGGTTGACGGCGTCCTGCACCAGCTGCAGCGCGGCCTGGTTCTTGGCGCTGGTCAGCTCGTTGGCCATCTGCTGCTGGACGATGCCGTTGATCTGGCCCGTGATGCCGTTGGCCGAGCCGGTGATGTCGCTGGTCGAGTTGCCGCCGCCGCCGAAGAGGCCGCCGAGCGCGCCGCCGACGAGATTGCCCAAGAAAGCCATGGTGTCCATCCCCTTTTCGTGAGTGCCGGTCGGTGCCGGTCGGTGTTCGCTTCCAGCCCCCACTTCAGCCCATCGGGGCCCGCGCGAAAGGGGGCCCGCGCCGGTTTCGTGCGTTGCAGCGGGGTTGCAGCGCTGCAACGCGGCGTCCGTATCGCGCCCACGCGCGAACGACGCGGGCGGCGTACGCTGGTGCGCGATGGAGACCTTCGACGGGCTGATCCGCGAGGCGGGCGTGGTGTGCGCCGTGCTCTGCCTGCCGGTGCTGCTCGCCGCGACGCTGGTCGGAACCGTCATCGCGATCCTGCAGGCCGCGACCCAGGTCCAGGAGCAGACCCTGACCCTGCTCCCCAAGCTGGTCGCGGTGGCGGTCGTCGTGGCGGTCGGCGGCAGCTTCGGGATGCGCCTGTGCGCCGGCTTGTTCACCGAGGCGGTCGCGCGCATCCCGCAGATCGTGGGCGGCGGATGAGCGCCAGCGCGACGGTCTTCGCGCTGGTCCTGGCCCGCTGCGCCGGCTTCGTGGCGCGCGCACCGGGCTTCTCGCACCCCCAGGTGCCGCGCATCGTGCGGGCGGCGCTGGCCTTCGTGCTGACCCTGGGCCTGGCGCCGACGATCGCCGGGCCGGGCGCGATGGCGACCGGCGCGCTGGCCGCCGCGCTGCTGAGCGAGGTCGCGATCGGCTTCGCGATCGGCCTGGGCGCCTCGGTGCTCTACGAGGGCGTTTCGGCCGGCGCGCACGCGCTCGACGACTACATCGGCATCCGCGGCCAGAACCCCGGCATCACCACCGTCGGCGGGGCGGGCCTGGGCCCGGCCTGGCAGCTGCTGTTCGTGGCCGGGTTCTTCGTGCTCGACGGCTACCAGCTGCTGCTGGTCATCTTCGCCGACGGCTTTCACCGCTTGCCGCCCGGCGCGGTCGTCTCGGCGCACGACTGGTACGCGCTGGCGACCTCGCTGCCCGGGGCGGTGATGCGCGCCGCGGTGCTGGTCGCCGGCCCGGCGGTGGTGCTGGCCTTCGTGGTGCAGCTCGGCTTGGGCGCGATCGCGCGCGTGGTGCCGCGCTTCAGCTCGCTCCAGATCTCGTACCCGATCGCCTTCGGGGTCGCGGCGGCGGCCTCGGTCGTGGCCATGCCGCTGCTGTTCCCGCTCTCGGGCCACGCCTGGCTCGACCTGCCGATGCTGCGGCGCTGATGCCCGAGGAGAAGCCGTACCAGCCCACCCCGTCCCGGCTGCGCAAGGCGCGCCGTGACGGCGACGTCGCCAAGTCCGCCGAGCTCAACGGCGTGGTGGCGTTCCTGTGCGGCGGGCTGTGCGCGTTCGGGGTCGCGCCGCTGGCCTTTCCGCTCCTGAACGACTGGCTGCGCGGCGCGGCGGGCGGCGGCTTCGCGCCCGGCGCGGCGCTGGCGCTGGGCGGGATCGCGCTCGCGCCGGCGCTGGCCGCCGGCTTGGGCGGCGCGCTGACCGGCATCGCCCAGACCGGCGGCCTGGTGCCGCGCGGGATCAAGTTCCAGCCCAACAAGCTGCTGCCCAACGAGGGCTTCAAGCGGATGTTCTCGCGCGAGTCGGCGATCGGCGCGCTGCGCGCGGTGCTGGCCTTCGCGATCTGCATCGTGATGCTGTGGCCGGTCGTGCCCGAGGTGCTGGCGCTGGGCGCGCAGCTCGACGGGCCGGCGGCGCTAGCCGGGCTGGCCCGCGCCAGCGCGCTGCGCATGATCGTCTGCGCGGTCGCGGTCGGGGCGGCGTTCGCGGTCGTCGACGTGCTGCTCCAGCGCGCCAACTGGATGAAGCGGCTCAAGATGTCCTACGACGAGCTCAAGCGCGACAACCGCGAGTCCAACGGCGACCCCTACCTGCGCCACCGCCGCAAGCAGCGCCACCAGCAGCTCGCGCGCGCGGCGCTCAACCGCACCCGCGAGGCGTCGTTCGTGATCGCCAACCCGACCCACATCGCGATGGCGCTGCGCTACGACCCGCCGGAGGTCGCGGTGCCGCGGGTGCTGGTCCGCGCCGCCGAGGAGAACGCGCTGCAAGTGCGCGCGATCGCCGAGGAGCACGGCATCCCGGTGGTCGAGAACGTCGCGGTCGCGCGCGCGCTGTGGGCCGCCACCGAGCCGGGCGACGCGATTCCGGCCGAGCTGTTCGTCGCCGTCGCCGAGATCGTCGCCGCGCTGATGCGCGAGGGAGTGCTGACGTGAACGCCCAGACCCGCAACGTCCCGACCTACGTCTTCGCGACGCTGGTGCTGGGGCTGATCGCGATCTTCGTCATCCCGCTGCCGCCCGTGCTGATGGACGCGCTGCTGGCCTTCGACGTGCTGGCCTCGGCGATCGTGCTGCTGATCAGCGTCACGGTCGGCGACGCGCTGGAGTTCGCGGCGTTCGCCCCGACGCTGGTCATCGCGACCCTGTTCCGCCTCGCGCTGGACTTCTCGGCGACCCGCCTGATCCTGACCCGCGGCGACATGCCCGGCGGGGTGGGCGACCTGATCCCGGCCTTCGGCGAGTTCGTGGTGCGCGGCAACGTGATGGTCGGGATCGTGCTGATCGGCATCATCATCACCATCCAGTTCATCGTGATCGCGGCCGGTTCGGGCCGCGTCGCCGAAGTCGCGGCCCGCTTCACCCTCGACGCGATGCCCGGCAAGCAGATGGCGATCGACGCCGAGCTGCACTCGGGCGCGATCGACGCCGAGGCCGCGCGCAAGAAGCGCGCGACGGTGCAGAAGGAGGCCGACTTCTACGCCGCGATGGACGGCGCGGGCAAGTTCGTCAAGGGCGATGCGATCGCGACCCTGATCGTGGTGCTGCTCAACCTGATCGGCGGGATGGCGATCGGGCTGTCCAAGGGGATGTCCCCCGGCGACGCGGTCAACACGTTCGCGATCCTCTCGATCGGCAACGCGCTGGCGACGACGCTGCCGGCGTTCCTGATGGCGATCGCGATGGCGATGATGGTGACCCGCGTCGCCGCCGACGGGTCGCTCGGCTTCGACGTCTCGACCCAGATCCTGGCCCGGCCCGACGTGCTGCGCTTCGCCGCCGTGTTCGCCTTCGGGATGGCCTGCGTGCCGGTGTTCCCGCGCGCGGCCTTCATCGTGCTGGGAATCGGCACGCTGGCCGCGGCCCAGTTCGCCACCGGGCGCGAGCGCAAGCGCGCCGAGCTGGTTCGCAGCGAGACCGATCTCGCCCAGCGGCGCGCCGCGCGCCGGCCGGAGAACGCGCTGGCCACGATCGGCGTGGACGTGCTGGCGATCGAGATGGGCAGCGGCGTCGCGCAAATCTTCCTGCGCCGCGGTGCGGTCGACCAATTGCTCGACCGGATCGGCGAGGTGCGGCGCGAGATCGCCAAGGAGACCGGCATCGTCATGCCCGGCGTGCAGGTGCGCGACAACGCCAAGCTCGACGCCGACCGCTACGCGATCCGGGTGCGCGACGAGCTGGCCGGGAGCGGCACGATCCCCGACGACCGGGTGCTGGCGGTCGGCAACGCCGACGTGCTGGTGCGGCTCGAGGGCGAGGACACCACCGACCCGGTCTACGGGCTGCCCGCCAAGTGGGTCGCGACCGCGCACACCGACAGCGCGATGGCGGCCGGCGCGATGGTGTTCGACCCGATCGCGATCGTCGGCTCGCACGTCGCCGAGATCACCCGCACCCGCGCCGCCGCGATCTTCGGGCGCCAAGAGATGCAGACGCTCATCGAGCACCTCAAGACGCGCGTGCCCGCGCTGGTCAAGGAGATCGGCACCGACGCGCTGCCGCTGGCGACGCTGCACAAGACGCTCGTCTCGCTGCTCAAGGAGCGGGTCTGGCCGCGCGACCCGGTATTCGCGATCGAGACCATCGTCGACGCCAGCGCGACCACCCGCGACCCGCGCGAGCTCGCCGAGACCGCCCGCAAGGCGCTCGTCCCGCCGCTGCTGCGCCAGCGCGGCATCCGCACCATGCCGGTGATCATGTTCGACCCCGAGTTCGAGTACCGCCTGAGCGCGCAGTGGCTGGGCCAGTCGGGCGGCGGCGCGCCCGACCCGCGCGTCGTCGTCCACGTGCGCGAGCGGATCGAAGCGTACGTGCGCAGCGTGCCGCCGGGCCGCGCGGCGATCGTCTGCACCGCGCCGTTCCGGCGCACCCTGGCCGACCTGGTCGAGCGCTTCGCGCTCACCGTGCAGGTGTTCGCCTTCGGCGAGCTGCCGCCCGAAGTCGACGTGCGGCCGGTGGCGATCGTCGAGGACCCGGCGCTGAGCGGGAGCGAGCAGCTCCCGATCGGCGCGTGAAGCCGGCCGACCTGCGCCGCAGCCTGGGCGGCGCGCTCCTGCTGATCGCCGGAGCCGGCCTGTGGGTCTGGAACGCGACCGGCGACACGCGCCCCGCGCTCGCCCCCGGCGCCGCGCTGGTCGACAGCGCCGCCTCGCCCGAGCCCGCGCCGACCGGCCTGAGCCTGACCCCGGCGCCCAGTACTGCGCCGGCGGGCAGCGCCGCGCCGGCGGGCCATGCCGTCGTGGCGCACCACCCCGCCGCACAACGCCACGGCGTGGCGAAACCGGCCGCCGCCAAGCCGACCGCTGCGAAGCTCGCCGCCGCCAAGCCGGCCGTGGTCGTGACGGCGGTCGCGCAGCAGCGTCCGGCGCAGCGGCCCGCTCCGCACCCGCGAGTCGCCGCGAAGCCGCACCGCTCGGCCGGGCGGCCGATCGTCGCCCGCCGTTACGTCCAGAGCGCGCTGAAGGAGCAGGCGCTGCGCTCGGCCCGCGGCCTGCTCGCCGCCGACGGACTGAATCCGGCCGACATCGCGCTGAGCGCGACCCTGGTCGGGCGCGACACGGTCCGCGTGTCGGCCAGCCAGCGCGCGGACCCGTCGGCACCGGCACGGGTGATCGTCCTCAAGCGCACCGCGAGCGGCTACACCGTGCTCGACGCCGGTACCCCGGCGCCCGCGCCGGCCAGCCCCGAGCCGCTGGCCGCGAGCTCGAGCCCCGACCCGCCGCGCCACGGCCCGCACGCGCTGTTCCACCACCGCGACCGGGGGCCGCAGCCGCCAACTCCGGCGCCGACGTTCGCCCCCGCCGCGCCTTGACGGTGTAGCCGGTCCTGTCTAGGCGTCTAGTGAAATCGAGGCTGGTTCAGCTCACCAGATACCGAGGGCCAGCTTGACGTCCTCGCTGGCCATGGTCTTGGGGTCCCAGGGCGGGTTGAACGTGATCTCGACGGCCGCGTTCTTCACGCCCTCGACGCTCTCGACTTTGCTCTGGACCGCTTGCTTGAACATCGGGCCGACCGGGCACATCGGCGAGGTCAGGGTCATCGTGACCGTGACGTCCTCGCCCTGCGGGCCCTCGCACACGACATCGTAGATCAGGCCCAGGTCGAGGATTCCCATGTGGAGCTCGGGGTCTTCCACGTCTTTGAGCGCATCGCGCACCAGCTCGGTCGTCACCATACGCGCAGTATAACCCTAGACGGCCAGGTAGCGCTGCATCATAGCCTCGTCGGCGCGCAGCTCGTCGATCGTGCCCGCCCCGACCACGCGGCCGTTGGAGAGCACGTAGCCGCGGTCCGAGAGCGACATCGCGACGTGCGCGTTCTGCTCGACCAGCAGAATCGTGTTGCCCTCGGCCCGGATCTGGCGCACCACCTCCTCGACGTTGCGCGCGATCAGCGGCGCCAGGCCCTCCATCGGCTCGTCGAGCAGGATGATGTCCGGGTTGGCGATCAGCGCGCGCGCGATGGCAAGCATCTGCTGCTCGCCGCCCGAGAGCTTGGCCGGCTTGTCCTTGCGCTCGCCGAGCACCGCGAAGTAGTCGTAGATCCGTTTCTCGGTCCAGACGCCCTTGCGGCCGGCCAGCGACGCGAGGCGGAGATTCTCGCCCACGGTGAGGTTGGGAAAGATCCGCCGGTCCTCGGGCACGAACGCGATCCCCATCTGGGCCAGCGAGAAGGGGCTCTTGTTGGTGATCTCCTTGCCCTTGAAGCGGATCGTGCCGGTCTTGGCCTGGACCAGGCCCATGACCGTCTTGCAGGTCGTCGAGCGGCCCGAGCCGTTGCGGCCCAGCAGCGCCACGACCTCGCCCGCCTCGACCGCCAGCGACACGCTCTGCAGGACGTGCGACTTGTCGTAATACGCGTTGACGGCGTCGAGCTCGAGCAGCGGCATCAGGCCAGTTCTCCCAGGTAGGCGCGTTGCACGGCCTCGTTGGCCCGAATCTCCTGCGGCGTGCCGGTGGCGAGCACGGAGCCGGTCTGGAACACCGTGATCGTGGTCGAGATCGCCATCACGACGTCGATGTCGTGCTCGACCAGCAGGATCGTGCGGCCGGGCGAGATGCGCTGGATCAGCTCGACCGTCTCGTGCGTCTCGGTCGGCGACATGCCGGCCAGCGGCTCGTCGAGCAGCAGCACCGGCGGGTCGCTGGCGATCACCAGGCCGATCTCGAGCCGGCGCTGGTCGCCGTGCGAGAGGTTCTCGGCTCGCGCGTCGCGCGCGTCGGTCAGCCCGACGTCGGCCAGGATGCGGGTCGTGGCATCGGCCAGGTTGCCCATGCGGCGCTCGGGCAGAAAGAAGTTCGCCTTCCCGTCGTGCACCGCTTGGACCGCCAGCCGGATGTTCTCGTACACCGTCAGCTTGCCGAAGATGTTGGTGATCTGGAACGAGCGCGCGATCCCCAGCCGCGCGCGCTGGTAGGCCAGCAGCGGCGTGATGTCGCGGTCGCGGAAGAAGATGCGCCCTTCGCTGGGCGGCAAGAGGCCCGAGAGCAGGTTGAAGAACGTCGTCTTGCCCGCCCCGTTGGGACCGATGATGGTGCGCACCCCGCCCTCGGGAATCTCGAGCGACACGTCGTTGGTCGCGGTGAACCCCGAGAAGCGCCGGGTCAGGCGTTCGGTGCGGAAGATCGTGGCCATCATGCCACCGTCTCGGGCAGCTCTTCGGCGATCTCGGTCTGGACGCGGGCGCGGCGCGAGAAGATGCGCCGCAGCGCGGTTCCGAAGCCGTAGTGGCGCACGTCGTCGATCAGGCCCATGATGCCGCGCGGCCCGAGCAGCACGAACAGCGCGAACACCGCGCCGATCCAGGCCGGCCAGTACTTGGTGAACTGCGAGACGTTGTTCTGCAGCTCCCAGTAGACGATCGCGCCGACGACCGGCCCCATGAAGGTCTGGATGCCGCCCAGCATCGACATCATCACCACGTTGCCGCTGTAGCCGACCGAGCCCGCGTCGGGGTTGATCGCCTGCTGGAAGAAGGTCCACAGCCAGCCCGCGACCGCCGGGAACGCCGCCGACAGCACGAACGCGTTGACCCGGTACTTGTCGACGTCGTAGCCCAGGAAGCGCGCCCGCTGCTTGTTCTCGCGGATCGCGTGCAGCACGCTGCCGAAGGGCGAGCGGACGATCCAGTACAGCACCGCCAGCGCGATGAAGACGAGCACCGCCGCGAAGACGTAGAAGTGGTGCGAGTCGCGCAGCCAGTCGGCGCCCAGCGGCCCCAGCTCCGGGCGCGGAATGCCCTGGATGCCGTCCTCGCCGCCGGTCAGCTGGCCCCAGTTGGTGGTCGTGAAGTAGATGACTTGCGCGAACGCCAGGGTGATCATCGAGAAGTAGATCCCGCTTGAGCGCGGGACGATCAAGCGGGCCAGCAGCCAGGCCCACAGCAGCGCGATCGCCAGCGACAGCGCCAGCGCGACGAGCATGTTGCCGGCCGGGCCGTGGGTGATCGTGCGCCCGAACAGCTCGGCGCTGAAGCCTTTGCTGTAGAGCGCCGTCGCGTACGCGCCCAGCGCGAAGAACATGGCGTGCCCGAACGACAGCTCGCCGACGTGGCCGAACAGCAGGTTGAAGCCGCTCGCGAACAGGCCGAAGATCAGCATCGTGGTCGCGATGTCGACGAAGCCGCCCTTGCCCACGAAGGGGTTCGCGCCGGCCACGAACGGGAGCAGCACGAACAGCACGGCGGTCCACAGCAGCGGGTGGACCAGCGGGTTGCGGCGCGTCACTCGAACAGCCCCTCGACGCCGAACAGGCCGCGCGGGCGGATCAGCAGGATGATGCCCATGATGAGGAAGCCGCTCAATTCGACCGCGGGCGGCCAGAAGAGCGACATCAGGCTCGAGATGATCCCGATCAGCAGCCCGCCCACGATCGCGCCCCAGAACGAGCCGATCCCGCCCACGATCACGATCACGAAGGTCAGCACGATCCACTGGTCGGCCAGGTTGGGCTGGACGGCGTAGATCGGCGCCGCGAGCGCGCCGGCCAGACCCGCCATGAGCGAGCCGATGCCGAACACCAGGGTGAACATCAGCGGCATGTTGATGCCCAGGATCTTGACCATCTCGGCGTCGCGCGTCCCGGCCCGGATGATCACCCCGATGTTGGTCTTGTTGAGCAGCAGCCAGACCGCCGCCAGGATGATCACGGTGAGCAGCACCAGCAGGACGTCCTTGTAGAACGGCAGCTGGTACGAGCCCAGCGTGATCGACTGCGGAATGTAGGCCGGCTGCTCGACCCGGACCGCGTCGTCGCCCCAAATCTTGCGCACGACCTGGCCGAAGATCAGCGCCGTGCCGAAAGTTCAGGAGGAGCGTGTACTCCGGGATGCGCTTGTACAGCGGCCGGATCAGGGCCGATTCGAACGCCATGCCGAGCAAGCCGACCAAGACCGCGGCGATCACGATCGCCGGCCAGAACCCGACCAGCGGCCCGAAGGCATATGTCAGATAGGCGCCCAGCATGAAGAAGGCGCCGTGGGAGAAGTTGATGACGCCCATCAGCCCCAGGATGATGTTCAGCCCCAGCGCGACCAGGATGTAGAGCATCCCCAGGGTGAGCCCGTTGACGAACTGGTCGAGGAACTGCGCCGCCGAAGGCAGCGCGAACGCGAGGAAATGGATTGCACCATCCTCCGGCTTGAGTGGAAAGACGGTCCGTTCTACCAAGGAGGCCACGCTTCCATGCCTGCTCGGGTCAAAAGATGGTACATGGGAGACGGGAAGCCGGCCTGAAACCGATCCAGGCCGTCTAAGGTTTAAACGGGACTACGGTCGTACAGGGTATCGCACCACTCGGCGAGCGTGGTTTTGCAGGAGCGGCTGGGCCGCTCGGGGAGTTTCGCAAGGCAATGTCAATGTGGGAACCGTTCACCGAACGCGCGCGGCGCAGCATCGTGCTCGCTCAGGAAGAGGCGCAGCGGCTCGGGAACAACTACATCGGGACCGAGCACATCCTGCTCGGAATCATTTCAGAGGGCGAGAGCCTCGCGGCGAAAGTCCTCGAGACGCTCGGCGTCAACCTGGCCAAAGTTCGCCAGGAGGTCGAGGCGATCGTCGGCCGGGGCGGCCAGACCGTCCAGCAGGAGATGGTCTTCACGCCGCGCGCCAAGCGCGTCATCGAGCTGGCGTTCGAAGAAGCCCGCCAGCTCAACCACAACTACATCGGGACGGAGCACCTGCTGCTCGGCCTCATCCGCGAGGGTGAAGGCGTGGCGGCGCGCGTCCTGACCAACCTGGGGGTCGACCCGGCCAAGGTCCGGGTCCAGACCACCTCGCTGCTCGGGGCCGAGGGCCAGCCGCCCGCGCCCAAGGGCAAGTCCAAGACCCCGACCCTCGACGCCTACGGGCGCGACCTGACCACCCTGGCGCGCGAGAACAAGCTCGACCCGGTGATCGGGCGAGCGACCGAGATCGAGCGGGTCATCCAGATCCTCAGCCGTCGGACCAAGAACAACCCGGCCCTGATCGGCGAGCCCGGCGTCGGCAAGACCGCCATCGCCGAAGGCCTGGCCCAGCGCGTCATCAAGAGCGAAGTCCCCGAGCCGCTGCGCGACAAGCGCGTGATCACGCTCGACCTGGCCGGCCTGGTGGCGGGCACCAAGTACCGCGGTGAGTTCGAGGAGCGCATGAAGCGCGTCATGGACGAGATCCGCGGCGCCGCCGGCGAGATCATCCTGTTCATCGACGAGCTGCACACCCTGGTCGGGGCGGGCGCCGCCGAGGGCGCGATCGACGCCTCGAACATCATCAAGCCGGCCCTGGCCCGCGGCGAGCTGCAGTGCATCGGCGCGACGACCCTCAACGAGTTCCGCAAGCACATCGAGAAGGACTCGGCGCTGGAGCGCCGCTTCCAGCCGGTGATGGTCGGCGAGCCCTCGGTCGACGAGACGATCGAGATCCTCAAGGGCCTGCGCGACCGCTACGAGGCCCACCACAAGGTCACCATCACGGACGAGGCGCTCGTCGCCGCGGCCAAGCTGGGCGACCGCTACATCTCCGACCGCTTCCTGCCCGACAAGGCCGTCGACCTGATCGACGAGGCCGCCTCGCGCGTTCGCCTCCAAGCGACGCTGGCGCCGCCCGAGATCCGCGAGATCGAGAACGAGATCCGCAAGGTCAAGCAAGAGAAAGAGTCGGTCGTCAAGTCGCAGGAGTTCGAGAAGGCGGCCGCCATCCGCGACCGCGAGGAGAAGCTGCGCCTGGAGAAGCAGCGCCTCGACGCCGAGTGGCAAGAGAAGAAGGCCCAGAACCAGTCCGAGAAGACGATCAAGGTCACCGAGGACGACGTCGCCCACATCGTCGCCTCCTGGACCAAGATCCCGGTCTCGAAGCTGGCCCAGGCCGAGACGACCCGCCTGCTCGGCATGGAAGACCAGCTCCACAAGCGCGTCATCGGCCAGAACCAGGCCGTCTCGACCGTCACCCGGGCGATCCGCCGCTCGCGCGCCGGGCTCAAGAACCCCAAGCGCCCGATCGGCTCGTTCATCTTCCTGGGCCCCACCGGCGTCGGCAAGACCGAGGTCGCGCGCTCGCTGGCGGAGTGGATGTTCGACGACGCCGAGTCGATGATCCGCATCGACATGTCGGAGTACATGGAGAAGTATGCCGTCTCGCGCCTGGTCGGCGCCCCTCCGGGATACGTCGGCTACGAAGAGGGCGGTCAGCTCACCGAGGCGGTGCGCCGCCGGCCCTACTCCGTGGTGCTGCTCGACGAGATCGAGAAGGCCCATCCGGACGTCTTCAACCTGCTCCTGCAGGTGCTCGACGACGGCCGCCTGACCGACTCTCAGGGCCGCGTGGTGGACTTCAAGAACACGGTCATCATCATGACCTCCAACGTCGGCGCGACCGGCATGCAGACGACGACCGAGATCGGGTTCCGCTCGTCCAAGGACGCCGGCACGACCGACACTCAGGCCTACGAGCGCATGAAGAGCAAGGTCCTGGACGAGGTCAAGCACGCGTTCCGGCCCGAGTTCCTCAACCGCGTGGACGAGATCGTGGTCTTCCACCAGCTCAGCCGCGACGAGATCGGTCAGATCGTGGGCCTCGAGCTCGACAAGGTCATCCGCGAGGTCAAGGCTCAGGACATGCACCTCGAGGTCACCGAAGACGCCAAGGCGCTGCTGGCCAAGAAGGGCTGGGACCCCCAGTTCGGCGCCCGTCCGCTGCGCCGCGCGATCCAGCGCGAGGTCGAGGACGAGCTGGCCGAGGAGATGCTCAAGGGCAACTTCGGCTCGGGCGACCGCATCCTGGCCGAAGTCGACGCGGACAACCCGGAGAAGCTGCGCTTCTCCAAGATCCCGCGCATCGAGCCGCCCTCACCGGCCCAGCCGGAGGTTCAACCGGTCTAACCGAAGAGCCCGAGGTTGACCCCCTTCGCCCTGTGGCGGTCGCGTCTCCCGGCGCAGATCGGAACCTGGTTCGCTCGTGACCTGACGCGCTCCGCACTCGACCTCGTCGACGGCGGGCGCGTCGCGTTGCGTTCGGTCGAACCTGCCCGCATCGAGTCGACCGTCAAGGAGCGCATCCCGGTCCAGACCACCGTCGAGTGGGCGACGGGCACCGGCCCGCAGGCGCTGCGCTCGGTCTGCACCTGCGGTGCCAGCGGGGTGTGCCAGCACGTCGTGGCGACGCTCGAGACGGTTCGCACCGCCGAGGACGCGCCGCTGCCGGCGGCCGCCTCGGACGTCGTCGAGCTGGACCTGTCGTGGATTCCCGACGGCGAGCTCGACGGCTCGCGGGCCCGCGCGCGCGCCGTCTGGCCCGTCCTCTCGGTCGGCGCGGCCGGCGCGGTCGCGGCGACGCTCTACCTCGATACCCCCCGGCTGCGCGGCGTGATCCGCGACGCCGAAGCCATCCTGGGGATGATGGACCAGACCCCGGCCGACGACTGGGACGACGTCGACCGGCAGCTGCTGCGCGACGACGCGGTCCAGGAGGCGTTCGGCACGCGTTCGTCGCCCAAGGCGCTGGCCCGGGCGCTGTTCCGCCTGACCCGCCACCCGCGCCTGCGCTTCGACGACGCGCCGGGCGAGAACCGCCATCCCTCCGAGCTGGCGCCCTTCGCGGTCGAGCCGCGCGGAGTGCGCCTGCGCGCCCGCCGCGCGGGCAGCGGCTTCGTGCCCGTGCTCGAGACGCCCGAGGGCAGCCGCGTCTCGCCGGTCGAGGCGGTCGTGATCGACGGCCCGCCGGTCTGGCTCGTGGCCGACCGGACCGCGTACCTGCTCGACGGCGGGTTCGATCCGCGCCGCGTGATCGCGGCCGCCAAGGCCGCCAAGGACGAACCGCCCCAAGCCGTGCCGACGGTGCGCGCGATCGCCCGGGTCGCGCCCTTCCTGACCGCCGAGGACCGCGCCGCGCTGGGAGTGGTCGACGCGGAGCGCCCCTCGATGGTGGTGCGGGCCGGCTGGCGCGACGGCGCGCTGTTCGCCCGGCTGCAGTTCGTCGACGCGGCGACCGGCGCGCAAGCCGCGTTCAGCCCGCACGGCGCGGTGACCGCCAGCGGCGGGCGCTTCGTGCGCTTCCCGCCCGAGGTGGCGCGCGGCTTCTCGCAGCGTTTCCTCGAGGCCGGCTTCGTTCCGCGCGGCGCGGACGGTTTCGCCCTGCACGACGCCGACCGCGCGGCCGAGGTCGTGCGCGAGCTGTGGCCGTCGTGGGAGGACGTCGAGGTCCGGCTCGACGACTCGCTCGCCGCGCTGGCCGGCGACAGCAAGGTCGACGTCAACGTCACCGCCACCGAAGCCGAGGGCGGCGACTGGTTCGACCTCGACGTGACGGTGTTCGTCGGGGGCGGCGAGCCGCTGACCCGCGACGAGCTGCGCGCGCTGCTCGGCGCCAAGGGCCGCTACGCGGAGGTGCGCGGCAAGCTGGTCGACGTCGGCGACCTGCGCTCGCGCCAGAACCTGCTCTCCGAGCTCACCGACCGCCGCCGCACGGGCTTGGCCTCGCTGGTCGCGATGCGCGACGAGCTGCACGAAGCGTTCGGCGAGGTCGCGCTCCCCGAAGAGGTCGAGCGCATCCGCGAGCGCCTGCGCAACTTCGAAGGCATCGAAGAAGTCTCGCAGCCCGACGCGCTGGTGCTCCCGCTGCGCGACTACCAGCGCCGCGGTCTGGATTTCCTGTCGTACCTGTCGTCGTTCCGCTTCGGCGGAATTTTAGCAGACGACATGGGAACTGGAAAGAGCGTTTACGTACATTTGCCGGTTTTGACGCCGACGGGGTGGCGTCGCTTCGGCGACTTGCACGTAGGTGATGAAGTTATGGGGCGTGATGGTTTGTCGCATCGCGTCATCGGCGTGTATCCGCAAGGAATGCTGCCTACATTTCGTATCACATTCAGCGATGGTGCGTCGACGCTATGTTCCGACGATCACCTGTGGGCCGTGAATTCCGCGGTGCGCAAGAAGCGTGGGCAGCCGTATCGCGTGCTGACGACGCGAGAAATCCGCGAGCGCCTGCACGATGCGGCGGGTAACGCACGGCACTACATTCCGGTTGCCGATCCGATGCATTTCGGGCAGAGGCCGGAACTACCGTTGGACCCGTACCTACTGGGCTGTCTGCTCGGTGACGGTGGGCTTAAGCGCCGCACCGCGCTCACGTTGACGTCGGCTGACGCATCGTTGCTCGCCGAGTGCCGAGAGTTGTTGCCGACAGGTACCGATCTCGTTTACAAGCAGCGCTACGATTACTTCATTCGCGCTTCGAGCCATGCTGAGAATGGTGTTGCAAACGCGCTCGACGATCTTGGCCTGCTCGGCTTCGGCTCGTCGATGAAGTTCGTCCCGTCGTCGTATAAGACGGCGAGCATCACCGATCGGTTGAGCGTGCTCCAGGGTTTGCTTGACACGGATGGCACGGTGGATTACCGCAACGGCGTCATCGAGTACGTCACCACCTCGGATCAGCTCGCTCAGGACGTCGCGTTCCTCGTGCGCTCGCTGGGCGGCGTGGCGCGCACACGCTACAAGGCTGCGCCGAAGTACCGCTACAAGGGCGAGTCGCGGACCGGCAAGCCGGCGTATCGTATCGGCATGTCGCTGCCGCCGGAGTACGTGCCGTTTCGCCTGGAGCGCAAGCGCGCGCTCTACAAGCCGCCGACGAAATACCTCCCCACGCGCGCGATCGTCAGCGTCGAGCCGGCGGGCGAGTACGAGATGCAGTGCATCGCGGTCGACGCGCCCGACCGGCTGTTCGTGCTGGACGAGTTCATCGTTACTCACAACACCTCGCAGCTCATCGCGCACGTCGCCAAGCGCAAGCAGGACGAGGGGCACTCGCCGGTGCTCGTGATCGCGCCGACGTCGGTGACGCACACGTGGGAGAACGAGATCCGCAAGTTCGCTCCCACGCTGAGCACGCTGCGGCTGCAATCGGGCAGCGACCGGGTCGCGAAGTACGACATCCTGCACGATTACGACGTCATCATCACCTCGTACGCGCTGGCGCGCTTGGACGCGCAGCACCTCGAGCGCTTCCGCTTCCGCACGCTGGTGCTCGACGAGGCGCAGAACGCGAAGAACCCGTCCTCGCAGATCGCCAAGGTCGTGCGCGGCTTGCAGGCCGACCACCGGCTCGCGATGACCGGTACGCCGGTCGAGAACTCGCTGCGCGACCTGTGGGCGATCTTCGGTTTCGTCGAGCCCGGGCTGCTCGGTTCGGAAGCGTCGTTCCGGCGCCGCTTCGAGCTGCCGATCGGCGACGGCGACGAGCGCGCGGCCACCAACTTGCGCTCGCGTCTGGAACCGTTCGTGCTCCGCCGCACCAAGGAGGACGTCGCCAAGGAGCTGCCCGAGCGCACCGAGGCCGTCATCGAGTGCGAGCTCTCGCCGCTGCAGCGCCGGCTCTACCGCGGGATCGCCGAGGCCGCCCGGCGCGACGTGCTGGCCAAGCTCGACGACGAGGGGACCGAGACCGCGACCGTCCACGTGCTGGCCGCGCTCACCCGCTTGCGCCAGGTCTGCGCCCATCCGGGACTGCTCGTGCCGGAGTACCTCGACGAGCCCGAGGCCAGCGGCAAGTTCGACGCCTTCCTCGAGACGGTCGACGAGGTGCTCGACGGCGGCCACAAGGTGCTCGTGTTCAGCGCGTTCTCCTCGATGCTCAAGGTGATGCGAACCGCGCTCGACCGGCGCAACGTGAACTACGGCTACCTGGACGGCTCGACCAAGGACCGCGACCGCCAGCTCGAGGTCGAGCGCTTCATGGCCGACGACGGGCCGCCGGTATTCCTGTGCTCGCTCAAGGCGGGCGGCGTGGGACTCACGCTGACCGCGGCGGACTACGTGATCCTGTACGACCCGTGGTGGAACCCGGCCGTCGAGCGCCAAGCCATCGACCGCACCCACCGCATCGGTCAGACTCGGCCGGTCACCGCGTACCGGATGGTCACCGCGGGCTCGGTCGAGGAGAAGATTCGCGCCCTGGCCGAGCGCAAGAGCGCGCTCTCGAAGGCCGTCGTCAAGGCCGACAGCGCGGTGGCGAAGACGCTCACCCGCGATGACCTCGCCTTCCTGTTCGCCGACCCTGACTGACCGCCGCGAATTAAGGCCGGGCCGCCGGGCTCGCCGCTGCGACGCAAATCACACCCGCGCCGCAAAGTGCGATCTCCCGCAGACCTAGCGAGCATAGGGACTTTAGACCTAGGCAAACCCGTCCGATGATTGAGATACGCGGCGGCCACGGATAGCACGTCGCGCTCGAACCATTCTCTCGACAAGGACGTGCTCGATGAAACGGATCGCTCTGGCGATCGCGCTCGCGCTGCCGATGTGCGCGACCGTTGCCCCCGCCTTCGCTCAGCCGATGGCGAACCTCGCTCCCGCCGATCGCTACTTCGGCCGGCTCAAGATGAGCATCCTGGGCATCCGCAACCAGCTCAAGGACCTCTCCGAGCGGATCGACGCCAAGCCCGAGGACGCCGAGCACGTCTACGACAAGGCGGTCCTGGTCGAGGACGCGCTGCACGACTGGCAGCGCCAGTTCCCGCGTGACCCCTGGATCCCCAAGTACAGCTACGCGCTGGCGCAGCTCTACGGCAAGGTCGCGACCGACGACGCGCGCGAGCGCCGCAACGACACGCTGGACTGGCTGATCGCGACGTATCCCGCCAGCGAGTACGCGCAACTCCCGCGCGACTGAGCGAGGCCCGCTACGTCTTGTCCTGCGCTTTGTCGATCAGCTCGCGCAGCCGTTCGAGCTCGCTCGCGTCGACCGCCTCGGACTCGAGCAGGTTGAGCACGAGCTCGCGCGGCGAGCCGTCGAAGAAGCGCGACAGGACGTGGTTCACCACGCTGCGCTGAGCCTCGTCGCGGGCGACGATCGGGACGTAGATGAAGGCCCGCCCGAGCGCCTTGTGCCGGACGTAGCCTTTCTGCTCGAGGATGCGCAGCGTGGTCAGCACGGTGTTGTAGGCCAGCGGCGGGTCGCCGATGGCGTCGACGACCTCCGCCACCGACGAGTCGCCGCGGTTCCAGAGCACCTGCATGAGGCGGTACTCCGCCTCGGTCAGGGTCGGCGATTTCTTGCGCGGCATGGAACGACGCTAGCACGGCCTCGCCCGGGCTGTCAACTAAAGTATTAAGTTAAGAAATTCTGGGCGGCGCTTGGCAACGAAACCGGGGACCCGTCCAAAGACGAGCCCCCGGCTTCGAGGCTGAGACCCTGGCCAGGCTAGACCTTCTGGACGGTGTAGCCTTCGCGCGGGCCGATCTTCTCCGCGGCGATGATCTTCTGGGCCGCCTGGCTGTCGGGGTTCGAGCACGCCTCGGCGGCGAACTCGCCGCCGACGCGCGAGCCGATCGTGAAGTACTCGTTCGCGCTGCGGCGCTTGCTCTTGGGCACGATCACGCCGGCGTAGGTGCCCTGCACGGCCTGGTGGTCGCACTTGCGGAAGTACCCGCCGCCGGCCTTGCCCGCGTCGTAGTGGAAGTTCTCGAACGCCGCGACGAGCTTCTCGGTATCGGTCGAGCCGACGTGCTCCATGCGGTCGATGATGTTCTTGGCCGCCATGTAGCCGAGGTACTGGCGCCAGTCGACTTCGTCGGTGCCGGGCTTGAGCGCGGCATAGATCTTGTCCGCGCCGCCGCCGGCCTCGGGTCCCCAGACGTAGCCCCAGACCGAGCCGACGATGTCGTCGACCGGGAGCCCGACCGCGACGTCGTTGCCGCACAGGATGCCGCCGAAGAGCATCTTCTTGTTCAGGCCGAGCTGGACCGCGGCCTTGACCGCGTTCTGCGTGTTAGGGCCGTAGTTGCAGAACACCAGCACGTCGGCGTCGGTGTTGCGCGCCTTGGTGAGGTAGGACGAGTAGTCGGTCTGCGCGAGCGGGTGCAGGTCGTTGCCGATCTCGGCGCCGCCGTGGGCGAGCAGGATCTTCTTGAAGCGCTCGTGCGCATCGGTCCCGAACGCGTAGTCGGCGGTCAGGAAGTACCAGCGCTTGCCGTGCTTGAGCAGCTCGGGCCCGACGGCGTTGGCGAGCATCGCGTTGGAGCAGGTCTGGCGGAACGTGACGCGGTGCGCCTTGGGGCCGGTGATGTTGGTGTCGTGCGTGCCGACGGCCAGGAAGAACGTGTTGTTCTCCGAGGCGGTGGCCGACACGGCCAAGCCGACCGCGGAGCTCAGGCAGCCGGCCAGGACGTCGACCTTCTCCTGCGAGATGAG
Source organism: Vulcanimicrobiota bacterium (assembly GCA_963784655.1). Taxonomy (GTDB): domain Bacteria; phylum Vulcanimicrobiota; class Vulcanimicrobiia; order Vulcanimicrobiales; family Vulcanimicrobiaceae; genus Vulcanimicrobium. The sequence continues at coordinate 235,776 of CAWASO010000004.1, read as the reverse complement.
GCGCTTGGCCTCGGTCGTGCCGGTCGCCGCCGCGTTGGCGTCGTCGCCCTTGATCAGCTCGTACTTGATCCGGTTGTTCTTGCGCATCGCCTGGGCGACGGCGACTTCCATGCCGTGGTGCTGCGAGTTCGACGCCGCGGCGTAGACCCCCGAGAACCCGTCGACGTGGCCGATCTTGATCGTGGCGCCGCCGCCGGCCGCGATGACGTCCTTGGGCGGGAGCAGGGGCGCGGCGCCGGCCGCGCGGGTTTCGAGCAGCGGGAAGCCGAGCGCGGCCGCGCCGGCGATGCCGAGCGCGCCGGTCCGGCGGAGGAATTCTTTGCGACCGACTGCGTCTGGGCGATGATCGTCCATGGGGCTCCTTACCGAGTAAAGGGCTGGTTACGGAAACATTTCTTCGCCGTCAACGTGCGCCCTCGCCGATTCGTGCGCCGGCGCACGGACCCGGCGAGGTCTTGACGAAAGGAGCGCTTCGTGGCGGAGGAACGAGCCGAACCCAAGGTCGTCCTGCTCGTGCGGCTGCTCAGCGCGATCGACGAGGGGCGTTTCGCGTTCGAGGAGCTCAAGGAGCAGATCGGCGAGGAGAAACCGCCCAGCACGCGGACGCTGCGGCGCTACCTGAGCGTCTTGTCGGACGCCGGCTTTCCGTGGTATTTCGACCGGGCCAGCGGGACGTACCGGTTCGCCGAGGGCTACAGCCTGCGCCGGCTCAACCTCTCGCACCGCGAGCTGCTCGGCCTGGTCACGCTCAAGCGGCTGGGCTCGTCGCTGGGCGGCACCTTTGCCAGCGCGATCGAGGAGACGACCCAGAAGCTGCTGCGCTCGAGCGACCGGCGCGCGGAGGCGGCGGTCGAGAGCACCTCGTTCGCGATCCGCTTCGAGTCCGTCGCGCTCGAGCCCGAGGTCGAGCAGGTCTTCGAGCAGCTCCAGACCGCCGAGCGCGAGCGGCGCCGGGTCCAGTTCGGCTACACCGACAAGAACGGCGCGCGCACGCAGCGCCGGGCCGACCCCTACGGCTTCATCGTTTCCAACGGCCGCATCTACCTGGTCGGCTACGATCACAACCGGACCGACATGCGGGTCTTCGCGGTCGACAACGTGTCCGAGGTCGCGATCACGCCCCAGACCTTCGAGCGCCCGGCCGACTTCAACTTGGATGCCTACGGGGCCAACTCGGTCAGCGGCGTGCGCCACGCCGCGACGACGGCCGAGGTGACGGTGCGCTTTTCGCCGGTGGTCGCCAAGGCGGCGCAGGCGCAGCAGGTCGGGCGCGACCGGCGGGTCGCGCCGCTGCCGGACGGCGGGGTCGAGATCACCTACCGGGTCGCCGACCCGCTCGAGATCGTGCGCTGGTCGCTGGGCTGGGGCGCGGAGGCCGAGGTGCTGGCGCCGGCCGAGGCGCGCGCCGCCGCGGCCGATATCGCGCGCAGCGTCGCGGCCCGCTACGGCTGAGCCGAAACGGCCCGGCGGGCGCCCGCGTTGAAGAGACCGTGCGACGTATGAAGACGCCGAGATCGTTGCTCGCCCTGGCCGCCGTGATCGCGGCCCTCACGCTGTCCGCGGGCGGCGCGCGCGCCGCGATCCCGACCGGTCAGCCGGTCGACGGGATCAAGTGCGACGCCATGGAAGGCGCGGTGCTGCACATCCACCAGCACGTGACGATCCTCGACCACGGCAAGCCGGTCGGCATTCCCGACGACCTGGGCCGCCCGCTGGTCGGCCAGTGCCTGTACTGGATCCACACCCACACGCCCGACGGCATCATCCACGTCGAGTCGCCCAACTTCAAGACGTTCAACGTCGGCAACGTGTTCGACGTCTGGGGCGAGCCGCTGTCGCGCACCGACGTCGCCGGCGCGAAGCCGAAGAAGAACGAGCGCGTCGTGACATGGGTCGACGGCCGCCAGTACGACGGCGACCCGCGCAAGATCGAGCTGACGCAACACCTCGACGTCACGATCGAAGTCGGCCCACCCTACACGAAGCCGCAACCGTTCACGCAATGGAACGGCAACTGATCTAGCCCAACGCGACGCGGCCCCGAGACGGCATTGCCTCGGGGCCGCGGTCTGCACGAGAATCGATCTGCGCTCGTCCTCGCCGACTCACGTCAGCCATTACGGCGTCGTACTTCGCGTCGGTGTCGTCGCACGCGTCGGGCTTGCGCCTTCCGTCATCGAACTCGGCCGGCCAGCTTCTCGTATGCTCGCCCGTCGACCGCGGTCGACGTGGACGGATCATACTCCGCCGCAAGCCCTCGCGCAAGAGCCCGGCTCACAAATATGCACAGCGAGCGAGCCGCGTGCGAACGCAACAAAGCCGCACGGCGTGAACGCCGTACGGCTTTGGGCACGAGATCGATCTGCGCGCGTCCCCGCCGGTTCGCACCGGCCGTTACGGCGTCGTACTTCTTTCGGCACGCTCGCGGTGGGCGCGGCTTTCACCGCTCCGGTCGCTTCGCGCGTCGGCGAGATCCTCGTCGCTCGCCCGCCGTCGTTGCCTTCGGCGTGAACCGATCCTACTGCGCCCCGCCTCCCGTGGCAAGAGGCCCAGCGGCTCAGCGGGGGCTTGTCCACAAGAAAGTTGCGTTGTCCACGGCGATTCGCCGCAATCCCCGCTTTCCACCACAACTGGGGCGGCTCGGCCGAAGGCCGAACGCGACGGATTCAGCGGGACGCTGAATCCACTAGCCGCCCAGGTATGCCGCGACGACGTCGCGGTGGGTGGCGAGCTCGGCGCCGGTTCCCTCCAGCGTGATGCGGCCGCGCTCCATGACGTAGGCGCGGTCGGCGAGCGCCAGCGCGCGGCGCGCGTTCTGCTCGACCAGCAGGATCGACGTTCCGCGCGCGCGCTCGTCGGCGACGATCGCGAAGATCGCGTCGACCAGCTTGGGCGCGAGGCCCATCGAGGGCTCGTCGAGCAGCAGCGCGCGCGGGCCGATCGCCAGCGCCCGCGCGATGGCGAGCATCTGCTGCTCGCCGCCCGAGAGCGAGCCGGCCGGGACGGCGCGCCGCGTGCCCAGGATCGGGAAGCGCTCGAACAGCGCGTCGATGCGCGCGTAGCCTTCCGCGCCGCGCACGCTCGCCGCGACCTGGAGGTTTTCCTCGACGCTCATGCCGGGCAGCATGCGCCGGCCCTCGGGCACGAGCACCAGGCCGCGCCGCACCAGCGCGTGCGAGGGCAGCCGGGTGACGTCCGCGCCGTCGAAGGTGACCGTGCCGCCGCGCTTGGCGAGCTGGCCGGCGAGCGCCATCAGCAGCGTCGTCTTGCCGGCGCCGTTGGCGCCCACGATCGCGCACAGCGTCCCCTCTTCGAGCGTGATGGAGAGGTCGTGCAGTATCTCGATGTTGCCGTAACCGGCGCGCAGCCCTTGGACCGTCAGGATCGCGCTCACGGCGTCGCTCCCTGGCCGAGCTCCGGGCCGGACAGCGCGCCCGCGTCGCTGCCGAGATAGGCCTCGACCACGACCGGATCGCGCGCCACCTCGGCCGGCGTGCCGTGCGCGATGGCTTGGCCGAAGTTCAGCACGACGACCTCGTCGCAGGCCGCGCGCACGAGCCCCATGTCGTGCTCGATCAGCAGCACCGCGACGCCGCTGGCGGCGATGGTGCGGATGGTCTCGACCAGCCGGCCGGTCTCGGAGGGGTTCATGCCGGCGGCGGGCTCGTCGAGCATCACCACCGCCGGGCCGGCGGCCAGCGCGCGCGCGATCTCGAGCCGGCGCTGGTCGCCGTAGGGCAGGGCGCTGGCCTGCGCGGCGGGGTCGACGTGAGCGATCCCGGCCCGTTCGAGCAGCTCGCGCAGCGCCGGGTCGGTCAGCCGGCCGGGGCGCGCGAAGGCGCCCGCGGCCAAGTTCGCCCGCACGTCGAGCGCGCCGAACAGGCGGATGTTCTGGTAGGTGCGCGCGATGCCGGCCCGCGCGATGCGGTGCGGCGGGCGGCCGTCCAGCCGCGTGCCGTCGAGCGCGACCGTGCCCGAAGCCAGCGGCGCGAGCCCGGTCGTGGCGTTGACCAGCGTCGTCTTGCCCGCGCCGTTGGGGCCGATCAGCCCCAGCACCCGGCCGGGCTCGACCGTCAGCGACACGCCGCGCAGCGCGTCGACCCCGCCGTAGCGGACGCCGACGTTCTCCAAAACGAGGCTCATGCGCGGATGCGGATTGCGCCGCGGCGCCAGAGCGCGGCTAGGCCGCCGGGGGCGAACAGGATCACCGCCAGCAGGATCACGCCGTTGGTGATCTCGCGGTAGTCGGACAAGAAGCGGATCACCTCGGGCAGGATGGAGAGCAGGGTCGAGCCGAGCACCGCGCCCAGCGGGCTGGTCACGCCGCCGATCACGCACCAGACCAGGATCTGCTCCATGCGCGCGAAGCCGAAGTCGGTCGGCGTGATGAAGAACGAGGCGTGCGCGTAGAGCGCCCCGCCCAAACCGGCGATCGCACCGCCCAGCGCGAGCGAGAGCACGCGCACCTGCGCGACGTCGATGCCGACGCCGCGCGCGGCGTGCTCGTCCTCGCGCACCAGCGCGACGGCGAGCGCGAACTTCGTGCGCGACAACAGGTACAGCGCGAGCACGACCAGCGCCAGCGCGCCGTAGATCACCGGCGTCGTGGCATCGTTGGGGATGCTGCTCAAGCCTTCGGCGCCGCCCGTGATCGTGAGGTTGTTGGCGAACACGCGCACGATCTCGCCGAAGCCGATCGTCGCGATCGCCAGGAACACGCCGCGCAGCCGGCCCACGGGATACGCGAGCAGGAACGCGACCACCGTCGAGGCGGCCATCGCGGCCAGGATGCTGGCCGGCAGCGGCCAGTGATACGTCAGCGCCAGCACCGCCGAGACGTAGGCCGCGATCCCCATGAAGGCCGCCTGCGCCAGCGCGAGCTGCCCCGCCTGAAGCGACACGGACAGCGAGAGCGCGAGCAGCGCGTTGACGCCGATCTGGTCGATCAGGCGCGAGTGCTTGGCGTAGAAATCCATCAGCAGCGTCACGAGGTTCGCCTCGCGCAGCGCACGCGGCCGCTCATGCCTGCCGCAGCGCGCGCTTGCCGAACAGCCCGGTCGGCCGTGCGACGAGGATCGCGAACATCACCCCGAACAGCAGCGCGTCGCGCCACTGCGAGAGCCCGTAGGCGATCGCCAGCGTCTCCACCGCGCCCAGGATGAAACCGCCGATCACGGCGCCCGTGACGCTGCCCATCCCGCCCAGGATGATGACCGCCAGGCCCTTGAGCTCGATCGGCCCGCCCATGTCGAGCGTGACGCTGTTGTACTCCAAGCCGGTCAGCACGCCGGCCGCGCCGCCCAGCGCCGAGGCGATGAAGAACGTCGCCGCGATCGTGCGCTCCAGATCGACCCCCAGCAGCGCGGCCGCGACGCGGTCTTCGGCGACCGCGCGGATGCGCCGCCCCAGCGGCGTCGCGCGCAGCACGTAGCTCAGGCCGAGCATCAGCACGATCGCGGCGAAGAAGATCGTCAGCTCGACGCTGGTGAAGGTCAGCGGGCCGAGGTGGAAGGGCGTCGCGTCCAGCCCGCCCAGCGAGAAGTGGCGCTCGTCGACGCCGTAGAGCGCGCGCAGCACGGCGCCGATCACGATCGCCACCCCGATCGAGGAGATCAGCGGCACGAGCGTCCCGGCGTTGCGCTTGCGCAGCGGGGCGAACGCGACCCGGTCGAGCAGGATGCCGATGACGCCCGCGACGACCGCCGCGGCCAGGAACGCCAGCGGCAGCGGCCAGCCCGCGGCGGCGAGCGAGAACGCGGCGAACGCGGCGGCCGTGAAGATCGCCGCGTGCGCCAGATTGAGGATGTCGAGCACGCCGAAGACCAGCGTGTAGCCGACCGCGAAGAGCGCGTACACCGCCCCCAGGAAGAGCCCGTTGAAGAGCTGTTGTGCGATCACGGGTTCGCGCTCTCTCTGCTAGCGGCTAGTGAAAATACGTGAAGCCGTCTTTGACGATGCCCAGGATGACGGGCGAGGACTTCACGTCGCGGTTGGAGTCGAAGCCGATCGGGCCGAGCACGGTCTGGATCGTGCCGGCGTTCTTGAGGCCGTTGAGCATCTCGTCCTTGTTGGACGCGCCGCGCGCGACGAGGTGGGCGACGACCTGCGCCGCGGCATAGGCCTGCGCCGCGAACTGGTCGGGGCTCTTGCCGTACTTGGCGGTGTAGCGCTTCACGAAGTCCAGGTTCGAGGGGTACTTCGCGCCCGAGTACCAGGCGGCGCCCACGACCGCGCCCTGCGCGGCCGGGCCGGCGACGCTGTACATGTCGGGCGCGTTGAGCCCGTTGCCGCCGATCATGTGGGTCTTGATGCCCAGCTTGCCGGCCTGGGCGATGATCTTGGTCGCTTCGGGGAACAGCGCGCCGATCGCGATGACGTCGGGGTGCTTGGACTCGATCCGGGTCAGCGCGGCCTGGAAGTCGGTGTCCTTCTGGTGGAACGTCTCGGTGTCGACCACGGTGACGCCGGCGCTCTTGAGCTCGCGCGCGAAGATGTCGCCGTCGGTCTTGGTGAAGGCGTTGTCGTCGCCGAACATCACCGCCGCCGTCTTGTAGTGCCACTTGTCGTGGGTGCGCTTGACGGTGGTCGGGATCACCTGCGACTCGGCCAGCGCGTCGCGGAAGACGCTGGGGCCGATCGCCGACACGCCTTCGGCGGTGGTCGAGGTGCCCATCACCGGGAAGTTGACCCGCGCGGCGATCGGGAAGCCCTTGAAGGCTTCGCCCGAGAGGGTCGGCCCGAGCACGATCGCGGTCTGCCCGTCGGTGGTGAACTTCTGCATCAGGTTGACGACCTGGGCGCCGTCGGTGGCGGCGTCCTGAACGTCGAAGCTCAAGTTGGCGCCGCCGGCGTCGAGCTTGCCCGAGCGGACGTCCTCGTTGGCCATCTCGTAAGCGTTCTTCTGCGGCGTCCCGTAGACGCCGGCCGGGCCGGTGACGTCGGCGATCACGCCGGCGTGGACGGTCTTGCCGGCGGCGGGCCCCTTCGAGGCCGCGCCGGCAGGCACGGCGAGGCCGGCGGTGGCGAGTAGCGCGAGCGCCAGCGCAGCGGTACGGTTCATGGGCTCACTCCTGGGTCACGAGGGTGGTTGAGATTGAAGGGGCGCGTTTGGTGTGACGTCGCCTCGCCCCTGGCTGGGCGAACGCCGCGTTGCCTGCTCCTTACGTTCAGCTTTGCAGCAGCGGGCGCAGCGCACGCATGAACGTAACGAAGCGCCGGTCGACGGCGTCGCTGCTGGGAAGCTCGGTATACACGACCACGACCCAGCGCGCGCCGCCGGCCAGGGTCAGGATGCCCGCGTCGTGCGCGACCTCGTCGGTGTCGCCGGTCTTGTGGGCGAACGCGTCGTCCGGCTCGAGCCCGCGCGACAGCTTGACGTCCCACCACGAGGTGGCCAGGATCGCGCGCAGGGCGGCGGCCTCGGGCAGGCGGTCCTCGGCCAGCGCCGTCAGCAGCGCCGCGGCCTCGCGGGCCGGGTGGCCGTTACGGCCGGTAGCCGAGGGGTCGTCGATCAGCGGCAGCGCGCCCGACAGCTTGCGGCGGAAGAAGGTCTCGCGGTAGCCCAGCGCCTGGATGTCGGCGGTCGCGCGCTCGCGGCCCAGCACGTCGTAGAGGACGTTGGTCGCGACGTTGTCCGAGCGCTGGAGCATCAGGGTCACCAGCTCGCGCACCGTGCTCCGGTAGCCGGCCGCCATCGGCGAGGGCGTGTCGTTGGGAGTGAGGTTCGCGGCGTCGACGGTGACCGGGTCGGCCCATGCCAGCCGGCCGGTCGCGATCGCCCGGGCGGCCGCCACGGCCAGCGGCAGCTTGATCAGGCTGGCGGGATAGATCCAGCGGCCGTCGTCGCGCTCCCAGGCGGGACCGCCCGGGGTCAGGCTGCGGACGTGGATCTGGGCGTCGCCCAAGCCGGCCGAGGCGGCCAGGGAGGCAAGGTCGGGCGCGCTCACGGCGTCACGATGCGTGTGGGTACTTGCACGGAACTCTTTCGCGGCGTATGCTGTCCATGCAAGTACCCACACGCACGAGTTTGACGATGCAGAAGATACACCGCCCTACGTTTCTCCAGTTGCACGCCGCCGACCAGGACGCCCCGGCGACCATCGGCGCCGCGGTCGACGCCGTGCTGGCCGCGGCGCCCGTCGCCCCGCGCCTGCGCGTCACGCTCGACGGCGAGCGCTTGCCGGCCGAGACCATCGCCGCGCTCATCGCCGGCCTGCGCCGGCTGCGCGAGCGCGGCGGGGCGATCGAGGTCGTCCCCGGCTCGCGCGCCGTGCGCGACGGGCTCGCCCTGACCGGCCTGGACCGGGTCTTCGCCTTCCCGCTGGTGCCCGGCGAGCCCGCGCCCCGCGGGCGCGGGCTGAGCGGCCTGGTCAAGAACGCCGCCGCCGTCCTGATCGGCGCGCTGGCCCTGGCCGGCCTGCCCGCCGTCGCCGCGGCGCCCGCGCCGACCGATCCGGCCGCGATCCTGGCCAAGGTGATCGAGCACAACCCGAACCTGAGCCTCGTACCAGGGCCGGCTCCACGTCGACCTGCGCCTGACGTCGTTTCCGTACATCCGCCAGCACCTCGACGCGACGACGTACTACAAGCGGCCTTCCAACTACGAGGTCGTCTTCGACCACGTGCCCAGCTACGCCAAGGGCTTCGAGAAGCTGTTCGCCGACGTCGGCGACCCGTCGAGCTGGGCGAAGCGGTTCGCGCTCAGCTACGAGGGCGAGAGCGAGTTCCACGGCCACAAGGACGCCCAGCTGCGGCTGGTCCAGAAAGTGCGCGGGATGATCGATCACGAGACGGTCCTGGTCGACACCGCGGCCGGCACGGTCGACCAGATTCGTTACGACTACTACAACGGCGGGCACATCACGATGACCCAGGCGTTCGAGAACGTCGGCGGCAACACCATGCTCGCCGGGCAGGACGCCGAGATCGCGATCCCCCACGTGCGAGCCGTCGCCCACGGTTCCTACGCCGACTACAAGACCAACGTCGCCATCGACGACGCGGTCTTCACGAAGAAGAACTGATGCTCACCACCGGTCATCGGCCGCACGCCGGAGTCGAAGACACGCGAGCCCGCATCTTGACCGCGGCGCGCGACCTGTTCGAGCGCAACGGCACGCGCGGGACGACGACGCGCGAAGTCGCCGAGCGCGCCGGGGTCAACGAAGCGACCCTGTTCCGCCACTTCGGTTCCAAGCGGGCGCTGCTCGACGCGATGCGCGAGCGGGCGTGCGGGCTCGAGGAGTTTCGGGCCATCCTGGCCGGGCTGAGCGGGAGCGACCTGACCGCCGACTTGCGCTCGCTCGCCTATCACACCGTCGAGCACATGATCGGCAAGCGCGGGATGATGTGCGTCTCGCTGGCCGAGGACGCGGTCGGTACCGACGACGCACCCGAATGGCGCGGCCCGACGCAGATCCAAACCGATCTCGGCACCTACTTCGCCCAGAAGATCGAGGCCGGTCAGCTGCGCGGAGAGCCGCACTTCTTGGCGCGCTACTTTTTGGGCATTCTCTTCTCGTACGTCGTGGGACGCAAGCTGTGGGACAGCGTGGTCCCCCAGCCGGCGACGCTCGACGCCGTGGTCGACCTCTTTTTGAACGGAGCCAAAGCGTAACCGTGGAAACCCGCACCGAAGCACCGCCGCAGCCGCGCCCCGCCGACGCCGCCGGGCGTCCGAGCGCCCCGCCGCCGCCGCCCGCCGACGAGGCGCCGGTCAAGGCTCGCCGCCGCCCGCCCATCCTGGTGCTCGTGCTCGCCGCGCTCGTCGTGATCGCGGTGCTCATCTTCGGCATTCGCTACCTGACCTACGCCAGCAGTCACCAGACGACCGACGACGCGCGGGTCGACGCCGACACCGTCACGCTGACCAGCAAGATCCAGGAGCGGGTCAACCAGATCCTTGTCGATACCAACCAGCCGGTCCGCAAGGGCCAGGTCCTGATCCGCCTGGACGACACCGACGAGCGGGCGGGGCTGCAGCAAGCGCGCGCCGGGCTGGACGCGCAGCGCGCGCAGGCCCGCGCCGCCGAAGCCAACGTCTCGCTGACCCGCGCGCAGGTCGCCGCCCAGTCGACCCAAGGTACCGGCGGCGTAACGTCGGCACAGGCGTCCATCCAGTCCGCGCAGGCCCAGACCCAGGCCGCGCAGCGCCAAGCGGACGCGGCCCAGGCCGCGATCGGCCAAGCCGGCGCCCAGCTGCGCGTTGCGCAGTCGCAGGTGCCGGCCGCGCGCGCGGCGCTGGCCCGCGCGACCGCCGACTACAACCGCTACGCCGCGCTGGTGCGCACCGGCGACATCGCCGCGCAGCAGCTCGACGCGCAGCGCGCCGCGCTGGCCCAAGCGCAGTCGCAGTACCGCTCCGCGCTCGACAACGTCGCCGCCGCGCAGACCGGCGTCACCCAGGCGCAGGCTCGCTACACCGCGGCGATCGCCTCGACCAGCGCCGCCTCGGCCGGAGTCGGGGCCCAGCAAGGCCAGCTCCAGAGCGCGCAAGGCCGGCTCAGCGAGAGCGACAACCCGTACCGCGTCTCGACCACCCAGGCCCAGGCCGACGCGGCGTTCGCGCAGGCCGGCTCGCTCCAGGCGCAGGTCAAGGCCGCGCAGGACCGGCTCGGCTACACCGTGATCCGCTCGCCGATCGACGGCATCGTCGGGGCCAAGAACGTCGAGATCGGGACCGCCGTCGCGCCCGGCCAGTCACTGATGACGCTGGTGCCGAACCGCGGCATCTACATCACCGCGAACTACAAAGAGACGCAGCTCGGCAACGTCAAGGTCGGGCAGGACGTCGACGTCAAGGTCGACGCGTACAAGGGCGTGACGTTCCGCGGGCGCGTCTCGGCGATCGCGCCGGCCTCGCAGAACACGTTCAGCCTGGTGCCGGCCCAGAACGCGACCGGCAACTTCGTGAAGGTCACCCAGCGCATTCCGGTGCGCATCCTGATGGTCGACCAGCCGGCCGACAAGCCGCTGCGGGTCGGGATGTCGGTCGAGACCTCGATCAAGGTCAAGTAGCGCTTCGATGTCGAGATCACGCACGGTCGCGCTCGCCCTGAGCGCGAGCATCTTCGCCGCGTCCGCGCTGCCGCTCGGCGCCGCGGCGCAAACCCAGCCCGCCGTGCCGCCGCCGCCCCAGCCGACGGCCGCCCCGCAAACCCAGAGCAGCGCTCCGCCGCAAAGCGGCACGACCGCGCAGCCGCCGAGCTCGAGCGCGCCGAACGGTCAGCCGCAGAGCGGCGCGCCCCAGCCGCAGACCACCCCGGTCGGCCAAGGCACGACGCCGCAGCCGACCACCGGCGGCGGCACGCAACCGACGAGCGGCGGCACGCAGCGGCGCAGCAGCAGCCGGGCACGACGACTCCCGGCACGACGCCGACCGGCGGAACGACGACGCCGACCGGCGGAACGACCGGTCCGACCGGCGGAGCGCCGGGCGGTACGACGACGTCGCCCGCGGGCGGCACGACGACGTCGCCGCGCGGCGGCACGCCGACCACGACCGGCGGCAGCACGCCGGGGACGACCGGTACGCAGGGCGGCTCGCCGCGCGCGGGTTCGAACATCCAAGGCGGCGGCTTGCCGGCGCCGCCCAAGCCGGCGGTGCTGCCGCCGGTGCCGAACATCGCGCCCGGCTTCAGCGCACCGGTCAACGCGGTGCCCAATCCCGACCTGGTCGGCGTGCAGCAGCAGCCGTTCGTCGGGCTGACCCTGCAAGACGCGATCGCGATGGCGCTCCAGCGCAACACCGACCTGGCGCTGGCGCAGTCCAACAACCGCATCGCGAACTACCAGATCGTGGCGGCGCAGGGCGCGTTCGATCTGCGCTTCCAGCTCGTGCCGTCGTACTCGCACAGCGTCTCGCCGGCGATCAGCTCGTTCCAAGCCGGACCGGGCGGCGGGCCGGTCACCCAGGACACCGCCGGCGCGACCGCGGCGCTGGTCGGGCTGACCCCGCAAGGCGGCAACTACCGCATCGGCGTGAGCGGCACGCGGATCACCAACGACAGCACCGTCAACAGCTACGACCCGTTCTACGAGACGGCGCTCCAGCTCAGCGTCACCCAGCCGCTGGGGCGCGGGCGCGCGACCGATCAGACCCGCTTGCAGCTCCAGCTCGCGCGCACCAACGCCACGATCCAGAGCAACGTCGCGCTGCTCCAGGCTTCGACCACCGTCACCCAGATCTCGAACGCGTACTACGATCTCGTCGCCGCCTGGCGCAACGTCGCGATCCAGGAAGAAGGCCTGCGCCAAGCCAGCGCGCAGGCGGCCTCCAACGCGCGCCTGTCCGCCCGCGGCGCGGTCGCACCGACCGACATCGTCGAGGCCAACACGCAAGTCAACGTCTTCCAGGACAACGTCTACGCCGCGATCCAGAACGTGCAGCGGCTGCAGACCGCGATCAAGTCGCTGATCCTGGCCAATCCCGCCGACCCGGTGTGGTTCGCGAACCTGGTGCCGACCAGCGCGATCGCGCAGATTCCGCAAGAACCGTCGCTCGACGCGCTGATCCTGGCCGCGATCAACAACCGGCCCGAGATCGGACAGCTGCGCGCGCAGCGCCAGAACGCCGAGTCGAACCTCGCCTTCGCGCGCGACAACCTGCGCCCGCAGCTCGACCTCGGCCTGAACTATACCTCGAACGGCTTCGCGGGTATCCCGACCGATCCGAACGCGAACCCGATCGTCGGTATCCTGGGGGCCGAGATTTCCGCGATCAACGCGCTGATCGCGCGCGCCAACGCGACCGGGGGCGGCACGCCGATCCCGCCGCTGAGCGGGGCCGGCTTCGGGACGACGCCGACCTATCAGAACGGGCGCTTCGGCCAGTCGGTCAAGACGCTAGTCGACAACCGCTTCCCGACCTACAGCGTGCAGCTCACGTACACGCTGCCGTTCGGCAACCGCACCGCCAAGGCGAACTACGGGATCGCGCAGGAGCAGCAGCGCCAGGTGCAGCTCCAGGAGACCGCGCTGCTCCAGCGCGTGCGCGGCGAAGCGGTCAACGCGATCCAAGGCTTGCGCGAGGCGCAATACCGCGTGATCGCGGCGCGTTCGGCCCGCGAGGCCGCGGAGCGCGTGCTGCTCGGCGAGCAGCGCCGCTTCCAAGCCGGCACCTCGACGACGTTCCTCGTGCTGCAGCGCCAGCTCGACGTCGCGAACCAGCGCGGCCGCGAGCTGCAAGCCCAGACCGACCTCGACAAGGCGATCGTCGAGCTGAACCGCGTCAGCGGCAGTCTCTTCACGCAGAACGGCATCGACGCGAGTGCCCTGGGCGGCACGACGCTCAACGCTGCCGGCGCGACCAGCGTGCTGCCCGCCGTGCAACCGCCCGCCGGCGGGGCGCCTGCAGCCGGCACGTCGCCTGCGCCGGGCGCCGCACCCGCCCCTGGACAGGCATCGCCGCTTCCGCGCCGACCGCTGTAGCTACCTGACCGCGGCACGATGAGAAGACCGCCGAGGCGATTCGGCGGGTCTTCACGGCTCGAGCGCGACACCGCCGATCGCCCCCGGGTGTAGGCGAGCGTGGCTCGCAAGGGCGATCGGCGATGCGCCGAGCCACGCTCATGAGGAACGTGGCCGTTGTTGCCGGCGCCCTGATAGCAACCGGCTTGCAGATATCATGCCGGACGGCCGGCTGCGCGTCTATTCCCGCGAACGTGGGTGCATCATCGCTGTCCGGGTGGTCGGTGCATTTTTCGCTACGGACGTAGTCGAGCGCCTTGCTCGGCCGTGACTACGGTCGGCTGCTCGCGCTAGGATACTCACGGCTCCCCCATCTGGGGGAATTGCAGTAAGAGGAGTGTCCTTGTTATGTCCCTGATCGTTGCGTTGCTGCTCGCCCTCGGTCTCGTGTCGTTCGTGCCTGCCGATACGACCCGAAGCGGCCCGGCCGTTGCCATCCCCGCGAATGCGACCGGTGCTGGACCCGGAGTAATCGGAGCGGACAACACCGCGGGCGGTGGGCCGGGCTAGTCGTCGCGAGGGAGGAGGACGCCGTCGGCTGCCTGGAACGCGATAGCAGCGCGGTAGACTAGCCGCGCATCGTCGTCGAACAGGATGCAAGGCCGGGGATGCAGCCGACCCGTCTCGACGTCGGCAGCGACGTCTTCACTCCCTCACCGCTCGCTCTTGCGCTCGAAGCATACCTGCGCGGCGATTTCGACGTATGCTTGGCATTACTCGACGGCGCGAATACGTCATGCGCGGTGGAACAACGCGAAGCGCTGTTACTTCGTGTCCGCGTCTTGCTGCGTCGATTCCGGTTTTCCGAAGCCGTGGAGACGCTCGGGCCGGCCCTGGATACCTTCAGTGCCGTGGACGAAGCATGTAGCGCGCGCATGCTGCATGGCATTGCTGTCGCAAGGTCGGGGCAACTCCAGCGTGGCCTATCCCTTCTCCTAGACTTGCACGCGGCAGCACGCGCATTGCATCCCCATCCGACGATACGTGCTGAGATCGCGTATTGGGTCGCATTTGCGTATTGGCTCGAGCGAAACTATCGTGCCGCACTGGAGTATGCCGTCCTTGCTGAAGCGGCGAAGGCGGATGTCATCTCCGTCAGAGCTGCAACGCTGCGGGGATACGTCGCAGCGGCAAAAGAACGATATACCGAATCGCTGGCACTCTTTCGCTCCGCTCGCAGAACATATCATTCGTGTCGGGAACGCGACGCGGATTTACGTGACCGAATCGAAAGCCAAATCGCCATCCTCGAAGTGTCGATCCGGTCCAAGCACGTTAGCGGAAGCCATACCTTGCCCGCGGAACGGCTTCCCGAAGAAACACCGCGCAACGTCCCCGGCATTCTTCGTTTGCAAGAAGCCGCGATGGACGCATGGCTGTTCGCATTCGATGGGGATCGCCGGAACGCATATCATCGGGTGCGCGTCTCTGAAGATCTTGCAATCAACGAAACTTGGCGGCTATGGGCGCTTGCCAACCGGGCACAACTCGCGGCTGCTTTCGGCGACCTCGACATCGCGGACACGTTCGCGTCGCAGGGTTTAGAAATTGTGGACCGCGTCGACTGGAACGAGACGACGAACGAAGAACGAGTCGGGTTGCTCCTCCTCGCCGAGGTACTTGCTACAACCTCTCCGCTTTCCGCAGCCTCCGTTCTGCAGCGCTATGAGGAACTTACGACCCAGATCGATCGCTCCTTGCTATTCCACGACGACGTCAGGCTATGGATCCTCGAGACGTTTGTTCGCGGCTTAGTCCACCGGATCAGCGGTAACGTCACGGAAGCGTGGAAGGCGTTCAAGAGCGTGTACCGCACCGCGCGGCGGGTAGGCGTCGTATGGCGAGCCGCGCTGGCCCTCATCGAACTCGACGCCACTCCGATCGGCACGCGGCCACGGGGAGAGCATTATTTGCAGACCGCTGCACTGCTGGTTCGTGAAAACTTTCCGCGTTCGTTTCTGGCGCGCCGCCTCGGCCGATGGGCATACGCCTACCGCGATCCGGTCGCGGCAGCTTTGGCTCGGCAACCGCGCGAAGTGATGCGTCACGTCTTGGCCGGAAAAAACGCGAAAGAGATCGCTGGGATCATGTCTCTCTCGGGGGATACCGTCAAAGGCTATCTCAAGACGCTCTTTCGTGCGTTCGGTGTGCACTCGATGCCGGAACTGCTCGTCGCCTGCTACGAGCGCGGCATCGGTTCCCCATCATGGTGGAGCGCGCTCGATGATCCCAATCCGCCGCGCATTCCCGGGGAGCGATCTGCAACACATCCGAAACGGCCGGCGAAACGCAAAGGGCCTTAAACCGGCCTAAGCTGGGCCCGCTTACAGCTTCGCCCCCGCTGCCGCGTCCACGAACCAGCGCAGCTCGCCGTTTTCCGGGTGGACGAGCTGCGCGGGGTAGACGTCGGTCTGGCGTGGGCCGTCCAGCACGCCGTGCAGCGCGTCGGCTTTCTCCGCGCCGCCCGCCGTGATCGCGACGTTGTGGGCGGCGTTGATCGCGCGCGGGGTCAGGGTGATGCGCCAGCGGTCGAGCTTGGGGACGTAGTGCGCGATGCAGCGCTTGTCTTTGTCGAGCGCGCGGGATCGTGCCGGGGAAGAGCGAGGCGGTGTGGCCGTCGGGGCCCATCCCGAGCAGGATCAGGTCGAGCCGCGGGCGCTCGCCCAGCTCGCGCACCAGCACCACGTCGTAGTCCGCCGCGGCCGAGGTCGGCTCGCTCTCGCCGTGCATGCGGTGGACCCGCTCGGGCGCGATCCCGAGCGGGTCGAGCAGCGTCTCGCGGTTCATGCGGTAGTTCGACTCGGCGTCCGTTGGTCGGCACGCAGCGCTCGTCGCCGAACCAGAACACGACCCGGCCCCAGTCGATCGCGCCGCGCCGGGGTTCCGCCGTCAGCAGCGCGTTCACCGCGCGCGGCGTGCTGCCGCCGGCCAGCGCCAGGTGGGCGGTGTCGCGCCGCGCCAGCACCGCGCCTAGGACCTCGACGATGTAGTCAGCGCACGCCGCCGCGAGTGCGGCGCCGTCGGGCAGAACGGTGACGTTGCGAATCTCGGCCATGACAAGAAGAAGGCTCCTTCGCGCGCTGGCTTAGTTCGGCGAGCCGGGAACCAGGTCGTTGTTCAGGCGCAGGCGGAGGATCGTGCCGCGCTTGACGTCGATGTCGCTCTTGAGGCTGGTCGCCAGCGCGAAGCCGCCCGCCGCGCCGGCCAGGCCGCCGTGCTTCATGCCGCGCGAAGCGGCGACGTGGTGGCCGACGACCGCGCCGCCGACGATCAGGCCGAGGTCGCGCACGTGGTGCGTCTTGGGCTCGAGCGCTTTGGTGGAGGTCACCTTCGCGTCGAGCGGCGCGGTCGTCCCGTCGGCGAGCTTGACGTCGTCGAAGAACACGTTCATCGAGGCGCCGTGGCCCATGTGGGCCGCCGAGATGTTCTCGACGTGGCCGTCGATCGTCGCGCCGCGCAGCGCCGGGGGCGCGTGGTGGAAGAAGCCCTCGTGTTCGGTGAGCGTGAAGGTGTCGCCGTCGTGCAGCCGCTTCGTGCTCAGCTCGGTGTTGAGCCGCGCCTCGAACTCGGTGCCGCGCGGCGCGATGACGGTCTGCGCGAGCGCAGGGACGGCGAGCGCGGCAACCGCCGCGCTGACGATGAGAAGTCGCTTCATGCGCTCGCTTTACCCAGGCTTGCACGAGAAGGTTCCGAGCGGGCCCCTTTCGCGCGCCGGCCGCTGGGCTGAGGGGCCGGGTGGTGGAGGGCCGCACTCGTCCGCGAAGGGGACTCTGTTGTCCGACGCCATCAATCCAGTTCAAGGGGCGCCGCCTCCGCCTCCGCCGCCGTCGCCACCACCCCCGCCTCCGCCGGTCACGCCGGCCGTCGCGGCGATGCAGGCGGACGATTCGACCCTCGGGCAGACCGTCGCGCGCCGCGGCTTGGCCGGCGGCGACATCGAGATGGGCGATCTCGGGGGCACGTCGGCCGGGGCGTCGACTTCGGCCGGCCCGCCCGACTTCCGCTGGATCGACAACCCGACGTTCACCGGCCCGACCTTCACGGGCCAGGAGGTCGCGGCGACCGCGGCCGGCGGCACCGGCCCCGACGACGCGATCAGCGTGTCGCAGCTTTCGGCCGGCTCCGGTTTGGGCTCCGGCCCCGCCTCCGAACACGGGAGCACCGCCGAAGCGGGCAGCGCCGCCGCGGTCGGCCTGGCCGCGCGCGGCTACCAGAACATCAAGCAGTTCGCGCAGAAGGTCGGGTACACCGCGGTCGCGCCGTTCCTGCCGCTGCTTCAGCGCGCAGGCGTGCTGCAGGGCCTGCCGCAGACGCCGCTCTCGGCGCCGGCCGCGCTCGGCGCGGGGACGGCCGGGTTTTTGTCCGGCTTCGGGGTGAACAAAGCCAGCACCGCGATCTTCGGCGCGAATCCCAACTTCGTGTACGGTTCGGCAACCGGCGCGATGGTGGGCGGTATCCTCAACTTGGGTTATTCGCGGCTGCCCGGCTTCGATGCCGCCGCCCGCGCGCAGGCCGGCACGCTCGGACCGTACTCGGCGAACATGGCGCGCTCGCTGACCAACGGCGCGTACGGGTTCGGGGTCGGATGCTGGTCAACATCATCATCGCCAACAAGGACAAGATCGGCGACGCGTTCTTTCCACCGGCCGGCAACACCACGCAGCCCAGCGAACGCCGCAGACCGGCCGCGGGCTACTCGAAACGGCGCCGACGGGCCAGGCGCTGACCGACGCCAACGGCATCTACGATCAGGGCATGAAGATCTGGCACGCGTGGATGAGCGATCCGGCGACCAAGGCCCAGATCAACGGGATCATGGCCGGCCCCGACGGCCCGCAAGCCGTGATGCAGATGCTCGGCTCGCAGCGCTCTCGGCCAACGCGCAAGACCAAGCCGTTACCGAGCTCGGCCAGCTCCAGAAGACCAATCCCAAGACTACGCCAACTACATCTCCAACGTCAGCTTCGCATCGAACTCGAACGACCCCAAGACCGGCGGGATCGAGCGCAGGTACAACAGCGACGCGGCGGATTTCCTGACCGCGAACCAGGGCTCAATGATCTCGTCGGCGGCCGGCTCGCCGCGTACACCCAGGCCAACCCGAACGGGTCGCTCGACGATTTCTTCGGTTCGCTCGACGCCGCCGACAAGACGGCCATCCAAAACCTACGCGACCTCGATGCAGACCGCATCGACCGGCGCCGCGAACGACACGACCGGCGCGCTCGAGGACTGGCGCCAGTTCGTGCCCGACGACGCACCGCTGCTCGCGGCCGAACCCGCCGCGACCACGCCGGCCGCGCTGCCGCCCAGCAGCGCGCCGGGGCTGACCTCGGGCGAGATCATCGGCTCGTCCGTCGCAACGGGCGCGGCGGTCGGCAGCACCATCGGTCTGTTCGGCGGGCCCTTCGACGAGATCACGGTCCCGGTCGGGCCGGCCTCGGCGCGTTCGGCGGCTTGGTGGCGGGCGGGATCGGCGCGCTCATCAACGCGACCGGCTAGCGTGCCATCGCGCGCGGCGGGGCGCCGGTCGGTTCAGCCGATCAGCGTCCCGACGCTGCGCAGGGCCGTTTCGAAGACGTCGTCCGGCACCGTCTCGAGCACGGCCCGTTCGAGCAGCGAGGCGTTGTCGATCGCCTGGAGCGGAAACAGGCGCGGCTCGCGCGCGTGCTCGCCCTCGACCCAGACCCGCACCACGCCGGCGTCCTCGGTCACCTCGCCGTGATACCACGACGTCGCGCTGTCGAGGCAGACGCTTTGCACGCGGCGGATCTCGCCTTCGCGGCGGCGCTCGAAGCGGACGACGTTCCCTTCCCGGTCGGCGAACGTGTCGCGCGCGCTGGGCTGCCAGCCCAGCCGGCTCGCCAGCCAGCCGCCGAGATAGAGCGCTTCGGCTTCGGAGCCGGTGTCGATGTGCAGCTTGCGAATGCTGTACAGCTCGCCCAGCAGGTTCGGATCGTCGAAGAAGTTCGCGATCATGTCCTGCCACGGGCTCAAGCGCAGCCAGGCCAGGTCGCGCACGCGCACCTCGGGCTGGGCGGCGTGGAACGCGACCAGGCTGCGGATCCCCGTATCGTCCGGATCGCTGCCGGACGAGTCGACGACGAGCGTCGCCGCGTGGCGCACCAGGGCGTCGAACGCGGGGCGGGATGCGAGGTTGCGGGTGCTCCACCAGAGCACGGTCGGGACGCCGGCCGGGCACAGCCCGGTCACGTACGCCTCGATCGTTTCGGGCGCCGCGCCGGCCACGTCGATGTCGACCCGCTGCCCCTGCACCGAGACGTGCGTCTCGGGCGCGCCGTGCACGGTCGCGTCGCCGGCGCGCACGCCGGTGCGGTCGAGCACCAGCATGAACGAGGGGTGCTTCTCGGCCAGCAGCGCGGCGCGCTCGAGGACCCAGTCCCGCCGCTCGGGCTGGTCGAGCCAGACCACGAAGTTCATCGTCGAGGTCGAGAGCGCGGTGCGGGCCAGCTCGGTGCGGATCGCGTCGAGCGACGCCGCGACGGTGGCCGGGGTCGTCGTGTCGTTGGGCACTAGATCTTGCGCCACTCGCGGTTGTCGACGGCCAGCAAGCGGTCCGCCGGGGCGGCCCCTGGCTGCCGGCGCTGTAGTTGGGGAAGCTCTCGTCGACGCTGTCCTGCCAGCGCTCGAGGATCGGCGTGACGATCTCCCAGGCGCGTCTCGACCGCGTCCCAGCGCGTGAAGAGCGTCGCGTCGCCGCGCATCGCGTCGCCGATCAGCCGCTCGTACGCCGGCGGCGAGACCACGCCGAAGCCGGTGCCGTAGTTGAAATCCATGTAGACGCTGCGAATGTGCATCTTCGGCCCGGGGACCTTCGCGTTGAAGCGCATCGAGATGCCTTCGTCGGGCTGGATCTTCATCACCAGCACGTTGTGGTCGATCGCGTCGCCCGCCTCGCCGAAGAGCCGGTGCGGGATCGGCTTGAACGGATCGCGATCTCGGAGTTCTTGTGCGCGAGGCGCTTGCCGGAGCGCAGGTAGAACGGCACGCCGGCCCAGCGCCAGTTGTCGATCCAGAGCTTGACCGCGGCGTACGTCTCGGTGTTGGAGTCGGGCGCGACGTCGGGCTCCTCGCGGTAGCCCGGCACCGGCTTGCCGTCGATCGAGCCCGCGCCGTACTGGCCGCGCGCGGCGTCGAGCGTCAGCGCGCGCCGGGTCGATCGGGCGCAGCGCGCGAGAGCACCTTGTACTTCTCGTCGCGAATGGCGTCGGCGTCGGCCGAGACCGGCGGCTCCATCGCGACGAGCGCCAGCAGATTGATGACGTGGTTCTGGATCATGTCGCGCAGCGCGCCGGCGTGATCGTAATAGCCGCCGCGCTCCTCGACGCCGAGCGTTTCGGCCGCGGTGATCTGCACGGAGTCGACGTAGCGCCGGTTCCAGATCGGCTCGAAGATCGACGTTGGCGAAGCGCAGCGCCATGATGTCCTGGACCGGCTCCTTGCCCAGGTAGTGGTCGATGCGGTAGACCTGCTTCTCGTCGAAGACCTTCGAGACTTCGGCCTGCAGCGCGCGCGCCGAGTCGAGGTCGGTGCCGAACGGCTTCTCGACGATGATGCGCGTCCAGCCGGCCTCGTTGTCGCTTGGGGCCCGAGCCCGGCGCTGTCGAGCTGGTCGACGATCTCCGGAAAGACCGAGCGGCGGCGTGCAGAGGTAGAAGAGGCGGTTGCCGCGCGGTGCCCAGCTCGCGGTCGTTCTGCTCGAGCTGCTCGCGCAGCTTGTGGAAGCAGTTGACGTCGTCGAAGTCGGCCGTGATGTAGCGAGAGCGGCTGCGCGAAGTCGTCCAGAGCGGCTCGGTCGGCCGGGCCCGTGCGCGAGAACTCGTCGACCGCCTTGCGCATCTCGTCGCGAAACTCGTCGTCGTTGTACGTCCGTGCGCGAGAAGCCGACGATCGCCGAAGTTCGCCGGCAGGATGTCGCCCAGGCGCAGGTTGTAGATCGCGGGCATCAGCATGCGCTTGATCAGGTCGCCGCTGGCGCCGAAGAACACGACGTTGCACGGGTCGGTGATGCGGTTCGTCGCCGAGCCCCTTGCGCAGCGGGTTCGCGGCGACGCCGTCGCGCTTGGGCGCGGTGCCGGTGCCGGCCACGTCAGCGCCGCCCTTGGGCGCGGCGGTGCCGACGATCTCGCCGCTCTCGCCTTGACGGCGTGGCCGCCGAACTGGTTGCGCAGCGCGGCGATCACCTTCGCGCTGTACGACTCGTCCTGGCGCGAGGCGAAGCGCGCGAGCAGCGAGGCGGTGATCACCGGCGCCGGCACGTCCTCGTCGATCGCGGCCTGCACCGTCCAGCGGCCTTCGCCCGGTCGTCGACCTAGCCGCGATCTCTTTGAGGTCGGGATCGTCCTTGAACGCGAGCACGAGCAGCTCCAGCAGCCACGAGCGCACGACGCTCGCCGTAGCGCCAGATCGGCGAGCTGGCGGAGGTCGTAGTCGTACTGCGACTTCTCGAGGATCTCGAAGCCTTCGCCGTAGGCCGCAGCATGCCGTACTCGATGCCGTTGTGGACCATCTTCGAGAAGTGGCCGGCGCCGGCGGCCCGACGTGCGCGTAGCCGTCCTCGCGGCGCGAGCGTCAGGAAGATCGGCTCGACGCGTTTGCACCGCATCGTCGTCGCCGCCGACCATCAGGCAGTAGCCGTTCTTCAAGCCCCAGACGCCGCCGCTCGTGCCGGCGTCGATGAACGACACGCCCTTGCTCCTTGCAGCGCGCGTAGCGCGCGCAGCGAGTCGTTCCAGTGCGAGTTGCCGCCGTCGATGATGACGTCGCCGGGCGCCAGCAGCCCGAGCAGCTCGTCGATCGTGTCGATCCGTCGGCGTCGCCGGCCGGGACCATGATCCAGACGCGCGCGGCGCGCGTCAGCTTCGCCACCAGTCGTCGCAGCGACGAGCGCCGGTCGCGCCGTCGCCGCCGCTGCGCTGCACCGCTGCCGGGTCGCGATCGTACGCGACGACCTCGTGCCCGCCGCGCATCAGGCGCGTGGTCATGTTCGCGCCCATCTTGCCCAGACCGATCATCCCGAGTTGCATGAGCCTGCTCCTATGCTTTCGCGCTGACGGCGGCGTCGACGGCCGCCGCGAGCGCGGCGAAGCCCGGCCTCGCACGTCGCCCGGGAAGTGGATGCGGATCGCCGCGCCGGTTGCGCTTGTCGAGCGACTCGAAGTCGCCCAGCGCCTGCGCGCGCTGCAGCGTCCGGAAGCCGACCATGCCCGGGATCTGCGAGATCGAACGGCGGGTCGTGCGTGATCTGCAAGAACACGCCCGTCGTCGGGACCGCCCTTGTGGAGCTGGCCGGTCGAGTGCAGGAAGCGCGGCCCGAAGCCGACCGTCGTCGCGACCTTGCAGCGCGTCGCGCACGGTCAGCGCGCATGCCCTGCAGCGCGGCCTGGTCGGCCTCGTCCATCGGCACGTAGGCGTTGAAGGCGACGTAGTCGCCGGCCTTGATCTGCTCGGCGATCGCCGCGACGGCGCTGGCCAGATCGTTGCCCAGCGCCGCGCTCGACGAGCCGGCCAGCGGGAACACCTGCGCGTCGGCGCCGCTGACCGCGCGGGGCGGGCTCCGAAAACGAGCCGGCCTGCGCGAACTCGCGCCAGCAGCCGCTTCGTGTTGTCCTTGGACTCCTGGACGTTGGGCTGGTCGAAGGCGTCGATGCCCGAGCACCGCGCCCGCCGCGGCCGTCGCGATCTCCCAGGTCACGAACTGCTCGCCCAGGTCGAGCGCGTCGTCCATCGTCAGGCGGATCACCGGGTGGCCGGCCCGCTCGAGCTCGGCCAGCTTCGCGCCGCGCTGCGGGTCGCTGCCGCCCAGGCCCGCGCCGACGTAGACGAAGACTCGGTCCTCGCCGTAGTCGCGCGGCTCGCCGAGCGGTCTCGCCCTCGACCGGAACGATCCCGGTGCCGATCTTGCCGGTCGACTCGGCGACGAGCTGCTCGGCCCAGGCGCCGAAAGCGGCCACGGCCGGGTGGCAGACCATCGTCAGCTTGTCGCGCCCGGCCTTGGCCAGCGTCCCGAGCGCCGCGCCGAAGCGCACGCCGGGCGCGTCGTGCGCGTCGACGCTCGCGGCGTTGGCGTGCATGGCGTTGATCGCGCGATCGAGCAGCGTGTCGATGTCGTATCCCGGCCAGCGCCGCGGGCACCATGCCGAAGTACGAGAGCGCCGAGTAGCGCCCGCCGATGTTCGGGTCGTTGGGGAAGATGCGCAGGAAGCCGGTGTCCTTCGCTTCCTGCTCGAGCTTCGTGCCCGGATCGGTGATCGCGATGAAGTGGTCGGCCGCGTTGTGCCCGCCGACCGTCTGCTGGACGCGCTGGAAGAAGTAGCGGAAGAAGGCGTCGGGCTCGGTCGTCGTGCCCGACTTCGAGGCCACGATGAAGAGCGGACTTGGCGATGTCGAGCGCGTCGTCGAGTGCCTTGATCTGCTGCGGGTCGGTCGAGTCGAGCACGTGCAGCTCGGGGAAGCCGGGCCGCTTGCCGAACGTCTCGCGCAGGATGTCGGGCGCGAGCGAGCTGCCGCCCATGCCCAGCACGACGACGTGGTCGAAGCGCTTGGCGATCGTCTGCGCGAACTCGGTCAGCTCGCCGCCCGAGCCTTTGGTCTTCTCCGCGATGTCGAGCCAGCCCAGCGCGTTCTTGATGATCGCGGCGTGCTCGGGATCGCTCGTCCAGGCCGACGGGTCGTGGGCCCAGAGCTTGCGCAGGAAATCCGCTCCGGCGAGCTCGTCGAGCGCGTCCTCGGCGCTCTGCTGGTAGCGGCCCAGCTCCAGCGCGACGCGCGGCGGGGTGCCGTCGCGCAGCTTCTCGAGCTTGCCGCGGATCGCGTCGAGCATCGCGTTGAATGAGTCGGCGAACGACTTCACGCCGTCGGCGACGAGCCGTTCGGTGATGTCGTAGAGCGAGATCTTCGCGGCCGCGAGCTCCTCGATGACCCTCTTCGCGCCCGCGATGTCCTGCTCGACGGTGTCGGGCTGCACGACGGCGTGGTCGAGGATCGCCTCGAGCGTGTTGGGCGGCACGGTGTTGACCGTGTCGCGCCCGACCAGCGGCTCGACGTACATCAGGTCGGGATACGACGGGTTCTTGACCGAGGTGGAGGCCCACAGCGGGCGCTGCACGTGCGCGCCGCGCTCGCGCAGCTTGGCGAAGCGCGGCCCTTCGAAGAGCGCCTTGAAGCGCTGGTAGGTGAGCTTGGTGCTCGCCACCGCGGCCTTGCCCAGCAGCGGGATCGAGCTGCTCGCCTTTGTCGATCTGGGCCTGGATCTGCTTGTCGACCGCGCTGTCGATGCGCGACACGAAGACGGAGGCGACCGACGCGATGCGGTCGATCGGCTCGTTGCGCGCGGCGCGCTCTTCGAGGCCCTCGATGTAGGCCGTCGCGGCCGCCTCGTAGCGGTCGACCGAGAAGAGCAGGGTGACGTTGACGTTGATGCCGGCGGCGATGGTCGCCTTGATCGCCGGCACGCCTTCGGCGGTGCCCGGGATCTTGATCATCACGTTGGGGCGGCCGACCGCTTTCCACAAGCGCGCCGCGGCTTCGATCGTGCCCTGCGTGTCGTGGGCCAGCGCGGGCGAGACTTCGAGCGAGACGTAGCCGTCCAGCCCCTTCGTCTGGTCCCAGACCGAGCGGAAGTGGTCGCACGCGCTGCGGATGTCGCGGATCGCGAGCGCCTCGAACACTTTGACCATGTCGGTCTCGCCGATCAAGCCGCGCAGCTGCTCGTCGTAGTCCGAGCCCGAGCCGGTCGCCTTCTCGAAGATCGTCGGGTTGGACGTCATGCCGCGCAGCCCGAGGTCGATGAGCCGGCGCAGCTCGCCCGAGGCGAACATGCTGCGACGGATGTTGTCGAGCCAGATGCTCTGCCCGACCTTGGCCAGTTCTTTGAGCTGGTCGCCCATGATGACGCTGTTTCCCCTCTACACTTTTGCGTTGGCGAGCAAGCCCGCCGCGACGTCCGCGACGTGCTGCGGCGTGAAGCCGTATTCTCGTTGGATGTCCACGGCCGGGGCCGAGGTGCCGAAGTGGTCCAAGCCGTACGCCAGCCCGCGCTCGCCGACGTACTTGTGCCAGCCGAAGGTCGTGCCGGCCTCGATCGAAAGCCGGGCGTGAACGTCGGGCGGCAGCACGCCGTCGCGATAGACCTGGTCCTGCCGGTCGAACAACCCGGTCGACGGCATCGACACCACCCGTGCCCCGACGCCGCGTTCGGCCAGCAGTTTCGCCGCGTCGAGCGCGAGCGAGACTTCCGAGCCGGTGGCGATCAGGATCAGGTCCAGCTTGCCCTCGGGCTCGTGCAGCACGTAACCGCCGCGGGCGACGTCGGCGTTGCGCTGACCTAGGAACGGCAGTTTCTGGCGGGTCAGGACGATCGCCCAGGGCCCGGTCTTCGGCTGGATGGCGAGCTTCCAGGCCTCGAGCGTCTCGAGCGCGTCGGCCGGGCGGACCAGCATCACGTTGGGCGTGGCGCGCAGCATCGCGAGCTGCTCGATGGGCTGGTGCGTCGGGCCGTCCTCGCCCAAGAAGACCGAGTCGTGGGTGAAGACGTAGATCTCGCGGATCTGGTTGATCGCGGCCAGCCGCAGCGCGGGCTTGAGGTAGTCGGCGAAGTTGAAGAAGGTCGCCCCGAACGGCAGCAGCCCGCCGTGCAGCGCGATCCCGCTGATCGCCGCGCCCATGGCGTGCTCGCGCACCCCGAAGTGGATGTTGCGCCCGGCATAGGAGCTCGGCTGGAAGTCGCCCTGGCCCTTGAGGTAGGTCTTGGTGGAGGGATCGAGGTCGGCCGAGCCGCCGACCAGCTCGGGCAGCGCGGCGGCGATGGCGTTCATCACCGTGCCGCCGGCCTCGCGGGTCGCGACGCTGCCGTTCTCGGCGGTGAAGACCGGCCAGGGCAGCTCGGCGGGCAGCACGCCGTCGCGGGCCCGCTCGAAGGTCGCGGCCAGCTCGGGGTTGGCCGCCTTCCAGGCCGCGAAGGTCGCGTCCCAGTCGGCGTGGGCCTTGGCCCCGGCCGCGGCGCGCTCGCGCCAGAAGGCGTAGACCTCGTCTGGCACCTCGAACGGGCCGTGGTTCCAGCCCAGCGCCTCGCGCGTCTTGGCCAGGCGTTCCTTGCCCAGCGGCTCGCCGTGGGTCTTGAACGTCCCGGCCTCGGGCGAGCCGTAACCGATCGTCGAGCGGATCGCGATCAGGGTCGGCTTCATGGTCTCGGACTTGGCGAGGCGAAGCGCGGCGTCGAGCGCCTCGACGTCGTTCGCCTCCGCCGGGCCGACCAGGATCGTCTGCCAGCCGTAGGCCTCGTAGCGGCCGCGCACGTCCTCGGTGAAGGCGACGTCGGTCGGGCCGGCCAGCGAGACCTTGTTGTCGTCGTAGAGGACGATCAGCTTGCCCAGCGCCAGGTGCCCGGCTAGCGACGACGCCTCGCCCGAGATGCCTTCCATCAGGTCGCCGTCGCCCGCGATCACGTAGGTGTGGTGGTCGATGATCGTCTGCTCGCGGTTGTAGACGGCGGCCAGGTGGGCCTCGGCGATGGCGAAGCCGACCGCGTTGGCGAGCCCCTGGCCCAGCGGCCCGGTGGTGACCTCGACGCCTTGGGTGTGGTGGTACTCTGGGTGGCCGGGCGTCTTGCTGCCGAGCTGGCGGAAGTGCTGGAGGTCGTCGATGCTCAGGTCGTAGCCGGCCAGGTGGAGCAGCGCGTAGAGCAGGGCCGACCCGTGCCCCGCGCTGAGGATGAAGCGGTCGCGGTCGAACCAGTGCGAGTCCTTGGGGTCGAAGCGCAGGTGGCGCGTCCACAGCGTGTAGGCCGCCGCCGCAGCCCCCAGCGGCAGGCCGGGATGGCCGGAATTGGCTTGCTGCACGGCATCGACCGCGAGAAAACGGATTGCGTTGATGCGTTCTTCGTCAGCAGGGCTGTTCACTCGGGTCTCCTAGGGTGCCGGGGAACCTGCGCGTTATCCGCTCAGCGTGCCGGCCACCTCCCTGTACCCGCGCCGGAACCCCGCCTCGCCGCGGGGAACGCTCCCTGGGATGGACTCAGACTTGGAAGCGCGCCTGGTCGCGCTGGAGGAGCGCCTGCTCAGCGAGCCCGAGGCGGTGAAGAAGAAGCCGGGCCGCGTGGTCGACGAGGTGCTCGAGGCGCTCGACACGGGCTCGCTGCGGGTAGCCGAGCCGCGCGACGGCGAGTGGGCGGTCAACGCGTGGGTGAAGCGGGCGATCCTGCTCTCGTTCGCGCGCTACGACATCGTGCAGGTGCGCGAGATCGGCTTCCCGCGGATCGGGCGGGTCAAGGACAACGCCGAGTTGCTGCCGTCCTACTACGACAAGCTGCCGACCAAACGCAACTGGAAGAAGCTCGGCGCGCGCTGCGTGCCGCCCGGCGTCGCGCGCTACGGCTCGTATTTGGGCCGGGGCGCGATCCTGATGCCGGGCTTCGTCAACATCGGGGCCTACGTCGACGACGGCACGATGGTCGACACCTGGGCCACCGTCGGCTCGTGCGCGCAGATCGGCCGGGGCGTGCACTTGAGCGGCGGGGTCGGGATCGGCGGCGTGCTCGAGCCGCCCCAGGCGCTGCCGGTGATCGTCGAGGACGGCGCGTTCGTCGGCTCGCGCTGCGTGGTGGTCGAAGGCGTGCGGGTCGGCGCCGAGGCGGTGCTCGGCGCGGGCGTCGTGCTGACCGCCTCGACCCCGATCGTCGACGTGCGCGGCGCCGAGCCGATCGTCAGCAAGGGCGCGATCCCGCCCCGCGCGGTGGTGATCCCGGGCACGCTGCCCAAGCGCTTTCCGGCCGGCGAGTTCGGCACGCCCTGCGCACTGATCATCGGCGAGCGCAGCGCCTCGACCGACCTCAAGACGTCGCTCAACGCGGCCCTGCGCGAGTTCGAGGTGGCCGTCTAGTGAACCCGCGCGTCGCCACCATCGAGCCGTCGATGATCCGCGAGATCGCGGCGCGCAAGCGGCCCGACACGATCGACTTGGGCTTGGGCGAGCCGACGCTGCTGGCGCAGCGGCGCTTCATCGACGCGGCCGCCGCGTGGGCGGGCGAGAACGGCGTGAAGTACACCCTCAACGCGGGCGACCCCGAACTGCGCCGGCGAATTGCCGCGCACTACGCCTACCCCGGCATGAGCGAGGCGCGCAACGTCTGCATCACGACCGGCTCGCAAGAGGCCGTCTACGTCGCGATCAAGACCATGCTCGACCCGGCAACGGACGCGCTGCTCGTGGTCGCGCCGGCGTTTCCCGCGTACGCGAAGGCGGCCCAGCTCGAGGGCGCCGCGTGCCGCCACGTCCACCTGCGCGCCGAGGACGACTTCGGCTACGACGTCGACGCGATCCTCGCCGCGGTCGACCGCGCGACGCGGATGATCGTCATCGGTTCGCCGTCGAACCCGACCGGGCGCGTGCTGCGCGACGCCGACGCGCGCCGGCTGGCGGCCGGCCTGCTGGCGCGCGAGGGCCCGCCGGTGTGGGTGCTGCACGATGAAGTCTACCGCGAGCTGAGCTACGTCGCCGATCCGGGTTACATCGCGAAGTACTACCCGTACACGATCGTGACCAACTCGCTCTCGAAATCGAACGCCCTGACCGGAATGCGCATCGGCTGGCTGCTCGCACCCGACGAAGCGATCGTCCCGCTGACGCGCGCGCACACCTGGGTCACCTCGACCGCCAGCGCGTTCGCGCAGCGGGTCGCGTTCGAGATCTTCGGCGAGCCCGGCGCGATCGAGGAACAGGCGGCCTGGTACCGCGACCAGCACGCGCGCGTCAGCGCGGCGCTGGCGGCGAGCGGGTTGCGCTACGTGCCGGTCGACGGCACGTTCTTCGCCTGCGTGCGCTTGCCCAGCGGCGGCGACTCGCTGGCGGCCGCGCTGGAGCTGGTGGAGCACCGCGGGGTGGCGGCGGTGCCGGGGCGCGCCTTCGGCGAGACGCTCGAGGGCTGGCTGCGCATCACCTGGGTCCCCCCGATCGACCAGGTCGCCGAGGGCCTGCGCCGGATCGCCGCGCTCTAGCCGGCGGGCGGAAGAATCGGCCCGCGCACCAAAGGCTGCGCGCGGACCCCGCGTCTTCCGCTCAGGAGTCGATCGTATGCGCACGGCCCGGATTCTCGTCGTTCTCTTGACCCTGAGCCTGGCCGCGTGCGGCGGCGGGCACGGCGGCACGGCGGCCGGGGGCGCGGGGGCGGTGCCGAGCGCGCCGCTCCAGCCGTCCGGCCGGGTGGCCGCGGCGAAGACGGCGCGTATCGCCACCGCCGCCGCGCGGGTCGAGGAGCGCGCGTTCGACGCCGCGCAGCGCGCGACGCGCGGCACGCCGCCGAACCCGTCCAACGTCGCCAGCGCCGACATGCCGGTGCCGCGGCCCGGCACCACCGCGTGCGTCGTGCCGCTGTTCGCGGGCCTGACGTTTTCAGATTTCTCGCCCAAGCCGTTCGAGTACTCGCCGCCGACCGGCTGCCGCGGGCCGTGGGCCAAGGTGGTGCTCGAAGCCGACTTCTCGGTGACCGCGGGGCGGCAGTTCGACCGCACCGCGACGATCGGCCTCGGCGGCGCGACGATCTACTTCGGCACCACCGCCGAACCGTCGCGCACGCTGGCGCCCTCGTGGCACGTCGAGCGCGATCTGACCGATCTGAGCGCGCTGTTCGCCGGGCCGCAGAGCGGCCAGATCTCGATCGGCAACGTCGTCAACAGCACCTACACCGGCATCCTGGGTGCCAGCGCGAAGCTCGACTTCTATCCGGCCGACGAGCGCAATCCCGCGCCGCGCGTGGCCGACGTCGTCGTTCCGCTGGCCGACGCGCAAGGCAATCCGGTCGGTTTGCAGACCGGCATGGACTCGCTGAGCAAATCGTTCGTGCCGCCGACCAACGTCGAGCGCGCGTATCTGGACGTGATCGCGCAGAGCCAGGGCGGCGACGAGTTCTGGTACACCTGTTTCCCCAGCGACCTCGCCGCGCTGCTCAACAACTGCGGCAACACGGCGTTCCGCGAGACGGAGGTCGCGGTCGACGGCCGGGCCGCGGGCGTCGCGCCGGTCTACCCGTGGATCTACACCGGCGGCATCGACCCGTATCTGTGGCGCCCGATTCCCGGCGTGCAGACGCTCAACTTCACGCCCTACCGGGTCGACCTCACCCCGTTCGCGGGCCCGCTCGACAGCGGCGGCACGCACCAGGTCGCGCTCGCCGTGTTCAACGCCAACCACTCGTTCTCGGTGACCGGCAACCTGCTGCTGTTCCTGGACCGCGACGCGCGCGGGCCGCTCGCGGGCGGGATCGACGCCGACACGCTGGCCGCCGCGCCCGCGGTGAGCGTGCTCGAAGGCGGTTCGTTCGACGCTGCGGGCACCGGCCGCGGCACGATCGACACCAGCTCGCGGCGCGAGTTCGTCATCGCCGGCCACCTGCGCACCTCGCACGGGACGGTGCGCAGCCAGGTCGCGCAGACGATCGCCTTCACCCAGCACCAGGACGTCGTGAGCTCGGCGACCCAGTTCGGCCAGAACATCACCCAGCGGACGCGCATCGCGTCGCTCAGCCTGCACGAGGGCGGCGGCGGTCCGGCGAGCGAGGGCGCGACGTTCGACTGGCCGCTGACGCTGAACTTCAGCTACGTGGTGGCTGCCGACGGCAGCGCGGCGCAGACGACCTCGATCCAGCAAGGCTACGTCGCCGTGACGGAACGCAGCGAGCGCGGTAGCCCGCCGTTCGCCAGCCGGCTGTCGAACAGCGTCAGCCCGAGCGATACGCTGAACTTCGACGCATCCGGTGCGCTGGTCGGCACCACGAACAACACGAGCTCGCAGACGTACACGTATCGCGACTCCGCGGGCGTCTGCTACGGCCGCAAGATCACCGCGGCCGGCGGTGCCGTGACAGGGAACGCACGCACGGGCTGCTAGCGTTTGCGCGCTCGTGCGGGCCGCGTGCGAGCGAGCGTCACGTCCCATTTACCGCGCGCGGGCCGTGGGTATCGGAGCCGTATCCCACCTCTACGCGGAGCAGTGAACTCATGATCCGAACCCTTGCATCAACTCTCGCACTCGTCGCGGTGCCGGCGCTCGGGCTGGCCCAGCCGGTCACGACCGCGCCGCTCACGCTCGCCCAGGCGACGGGCCAAACGACCACCGGTCAACCGACGAACGGTCAGACGACGAACGGTCAGACGACGAACGGTACGAACGGCCAGACGACGACCGGCACGAACGGCGGCGGCGCCGGAACGACGGGCGGCACCGGTGCGGGCGGTACGGGTACGACCGGCGGCCCCGGCACGACCGGCGGCGCCCGTACGAACGGCAGCGGCGCGGCGGGCGCAACCGGCACGATGACGCGCGGCCGCAGCGGCCAGAGCAGCACCGCCGGCAAATCGAGCAAGAAGACCACCAAGAAGGCCAAGAGCGGCAGCACCCGTTCGGGCAGCGGCACCAGCTCGACCAGCGGCAACGGCTCGGGCAGCGGCTCCAGCTCGACGAGCGGCGGCAGCACGAACGGCGGCTAGTCCGCTTACGACCATCGCGTCGCGCGGCTCGGACCAGCTTGGTTCGGGCCGCGCGACATTTCGGGGTAGAGGTACGAGCGCCGTGCACCCGCTGGAGGACTCGTGATCGCGTCGTCGTTTCGCACCGCCTGGGCGGTGTTGCCTTTGATCGTGCTGCTCGCGAGCTGTGGCTCCGACCGCGGCAGCGCGACCTCGACCACCGTCTCCGCGTCGGGCCAGCCGGCGAGCGCCGCACCGGCGGACGCATCGCCGGGCGATTTCCCCGACGCCGCCGCGCTCGCGAACGCGGGGAGCGAGAACGACGACTGGGTTCTGCCGCAGAAGAACTACGCCAACAACCGCTACACCGGCCTGGACGAGATCGCGCCGCGCAACGTCGCCACGCTGGCGAAAGCGTGGACGACCGAGATCGCCGACGATGGCGAGCAAGAAGCGGCGCCGCTCGTGTGGCACGGCACGATGTACGTCTCGACCTCGCACGACAGCGTGCTCGCGCTCGACGCGGCGACCGGCGCGCTCAAGTGGCAGTTCGCCTACACGCCGGGCTACGTGCTGGCGTACGCGGTCAACCGCGGGGTCGGTCTCGCGGACGGCAAGATCTTCCTCGCGACGCAGGACTGCCGCGTCATCGCGCTCGACGCGCGCACCGGCCGCAAGGCCTTCGACGTCAACGGCTGCCCGAGCGATTCGGGCAACGACACCAGCGACAACTGGTTCTCGATGGCGGCGTACGTCTACGACGGCAAGGTCATCCTGGGCACGGCCGGCGGCGACTTCGGCAACATCGGGAAAGTGCGCGCCTTCAGTGCCCAGGACGGCCACCTGGTGTGGGAGTGGCAGACCGTTCCCGGTCCCGGCCAGCCCGGGCACGAGACCTGGCCCGGCGACTCGTGGAAGCACGGCGGCGCGGCGGTGTGGAGCGGTCTGACGATCGATCCGAGCACGAAGACGCTCTTCATCGCGCCCGGCAATCCCGGCCCGAACCTCACCATGCACGGCCACGAGGGCCGCAACCTCTACACCGACTCGCTCGTCTCGCTCGACGTCTCCGGCGCCGCGCCCAAGCTGCGCTGGTACTACCAGCTCGTGCAGAACGACACCCACGACGCAGATCCGGCGATGTACCCGATCCTGTTCGACGGGAAGGTCGGCGGCACGGCGCGCAAGCTGGTCGCGATCGGCGACAAGGCGGCGAACTTCGCCGTGCTCGACCGCACCAACGGCAAGCTGCTCTACCGCATGGCGGTCGACAACCAGAGCGGGATCACCAAAGCCCCGACCAAGAGCGGGACGCAAGCCTGTCCCA
Organism: Vulcanimicrobiota bacterium; assembly: GCA_963784655.1. Taxonomy (GTDB): domain Bacteria; phylum Vulcanimicrobiota; class Vulcanimicrobiia; order Vulcanimicrobiales; family Vulcanimicrobiaceae; genus Vulcanimicrobium. Next base: position 202,503 of record CAWASO010000004.1, on the reverse strand, counting down.
ACCACGGCGGCGGCATCGAGTGGAACGGCGGCGCGTACGATCCGGCCAGCAACTACTTCCTCGTCCCGAGCACCGAAGAGTGCGCGACCTGGACGATCAAGTCCGACGATCCGAAATGGCAGCCCGGCCAGCCGTACACCGCCGGCCCGCTGCCCAAGCGCCGCCCGGCGACCGGCAAGGTGACCGCGATCGACGTCGCGACCGGCAAGGTCGCCTGGGTGCGGCCCTTCCCGTACCCGGGCGAGGGCGGGGTGACGGTCACCAAGAGCGGTTTGGCGTTCACGACCGATCTGGGCGGGCACGTCTACGCGCTCGCGCCCAAGAGCGGCAAGGTGCTCTGGCAGAGCGACACCGGCTCGTCCAACGTCGCGGCGCCGACGGTCTACCGCGCGGGCGGCGCGGAGTACGTGGTGCAGTTCAGCGGTGAGGCCGGCAACCAGCAAGTGCCCAACATTCCCAAGACGCACGGCAGCCGGCTGACCGCGTACCGGCTGGGTCCGGTGGCGTCGCCGCGCGTCAACAGCGCGGCGAACCAGAGCGTTGCCGGCGGGGCGACCCAGAACGCCGCGCAGCCGGCCTCGATCGGGTCGGCGCCGTACCGGCCCGAGCAGGTCGCCAGCGGCGGCGGGCTCTACGCGCAGCACTGCGCGTCGTGCCACGGCGCGCAGCTCCAGGGCGTGTCCGCGCCCGCGCTGACCGGCGCCAGCCTGGCCCGCGCCAAGCTGAACCTGTCGCAGATGCGCACCATCGTCACCCAGCAGATGCCGCTCAACGCGCCGGGCTCGCTCAAGCCCGACGAGTACGCCTCGATCATCGCCTACCTGCTGTCGTACGACTGCGTCGCGCACAGCCAGCTCGGGACGGAGCCGTTCCCGACCACCGACCGGCCGGAGTTCAAGCAAGTCGTGTTCGGCGGCCGCTCCTGTCCGCCGCGGCCCGGCAGCGGCGGGCACGAGTAGCGCTCGAGCGGCGCGTGCGGTCGCCGTCAGCTCAAGCTGACGACGACCTTGCCGAACGGGCTCTCGCGCAGGCGCGCGAACGCCGCGTCCGCGTCGGCGAACGGAACGCTGCGGTCGATCACCGGCCGCAGCGCGCGCCCCGCGAGCAACTCGTTCATCCGCTCGAACATCGTGCGCGAACCGGTCTCGACCCCGCGCACGCGCAGGTTCTTGTTCATCACCGGCCCGATCTCGAGCGTCGTGCTCCAGCCGTCGACCACGCCGACGATCGCGACCGTGCCTTCGAACGCGGCGGCGGCCGACGAGCGCGCGAGCCCGCCGCTCAGGCCCATGTCGACCACCAGCCGCGCGCCGGCGCCGCCGGTGAACGCCAGCGCCTCGTCGTGCCAGGCCGGCGTGCGGGTCGTGTCGATCGTGTGCGCCGCGCCGAGCGCCGTCGCGCGGGCCAGCTTCTCGGCCGAGCGCGAGGTGACGATCGGGCGCAGGCCCTGCGCGAGCGCGAACTGGATCGCGAACACCGCGACCCCGCCGGTCGTCTCGATCGCGACGGTGTCGCCGGCCTGCGCCGCGCCCAGGCCCACGATCGTGTGCCAGGCGGTGAGCGCCGCGCACGGCAGGGTCGCGGCCTCCGCGTCGCTGAGGTACGCGGGCACGTGCACCAGCGCGTCCTCCTCGACGATCAGGCGGTCGGCCAGCACGCCGTCGCGGTCGCGGCTGCCGAAGCCGGCGGCGAACGCCGCGCTGCTGAGCGGGCCGTCGAGCCAGCGCGGCAGGATGGTGGGCGAGACGCGGTCGCCGACCCGCACCCGGGTCACCTCGCTGCCGACCGCCTCGACGTGTCCGACCGCGTCGGAACACGGGACGCGGCCCTCGGCCGGCGGCCGCCCGTTGCCGCCGCGCACGAACGGCACGTCGCGAAAGTTGAGGCTGACCGCCGCCACGGCGAGCCGCACGTCGCGCGGCCCCATCTCCGCCAAAGGCTCGCGCGTGCGTTCGATTCCGCCGCGGCCGTCCACCCGGTATGCTGAGCGTTCCATCACGGGCTTGGAGGCACGCGCTCGGCGCGGGGTTGCACGCCGTCCGAGCGAGCGTCAGCGCGGGAGCGAGACGACGACTTCCTTGCCGTCGCCGTACGGGGTCACGGTCGGCGGTGCGGCGTAGGTCGCGACCAGGAACAGGCCGCGCCCGCTGGTGCTCAAGATGTCGTTGGGCAACGCCGGCGCGGGCTCGAACGGCGGGCCGGTGTCGCGCACCGACAGGGTGGCCCGTTCGTCCCCGAACTCCAGCGCGACCTCGATCGGGCCGGGCGCGTGGCGAACCACGTTGCCGACGAGCTCGCCGAACACCAGCTCGGCGATCTGCAAGCGGTCGGGCGGGGTGCCGCGGGTGCGCAGGTAGCCGACGAACGAGTCGCGCGCGCGGTTCGCCGACGCGGCGTCGTCGGAGGCGAAGCGCCAGCCGCGCGGCGGAGCGATCGGCAGCGCCCCGACGTCGGCGACCCGCACGCGCAGCAGCGCGATGTCGTCGCGCTGCTCGAGCCCGGCCATGATCTCCGCCACGATCTCCGCGCTGCCCCGGCCGCCCGCGCGCACCGCGTCGAGCAGCCGCCGCTCGCCCTCGATCGCGTCGCGGCGCGCTTCGATCAAGCCGTCGGTGTAGAAGTAGAGCGCGTCGCCCGCGCGCAGCGTGACGGCGTGCGCGTCGAAGCTCGCGTCCAAGCCGAGCGGCGTGCCCCCGCCGGGCAGCGAGCGCGCCTCGCCGCCGCGCACGAGAATCGGCGCCGGGTGCCCCGCGCAGGCGTAGGTCAGCGTCGCCCGGTCGACGTCGATCACGGCGAAGATCGCGGTCGCCAGCATGTCGGGGTGCGAGCCGCGCAGCGCGCGGTCGGTGTTCGCCAGCGCGACCTCGGCCGCGCCGCCCGTGACCAAGCCGGTCGCGCGCAGCGTCTCTCGCGCGCGCACCATCACGGTCGCCGCGTCGAGCCCGTGGCCGACCACGTCGCCGATGCTCAGCGCGACCCGCCCGTCGCCCAGCACGAACGCGTCGTACCAGTCCCCGCCGAGCTCGGCCTCGCGCGTCGCCGGGCGGTACGCCGCGTCGAACGCGAGCCGCTCGACCTCGGGCAGCGCGTCGGGCAAGAACGCCAGCTGCAACTGCTCCGCGAAGCGGCGCTCGCGCGCGTAGAGCCGCTCGAGCTCGTCGCGCTGGCGGCGGCGCTCGTCGACGTCGGTCGCGGTGCCGTACCAGCGGTCGATCGCGCCCGAGTCGACGCGGTGCGGCACGACCCGCGCCAGGAACCAGCGCCAGCCGCCGTCGGCGGCGCGCAGGCGCAGCTCCATCTCGTAGGGCGTGCCGCCGCCGAGCGCGATCGCCCAGCGCCGCAGGCTCTCGCCCGAGTCCTCCGGGTGGCGCCAGACGTCCATGGCCGGCACGCCGCCCGCCGGGTCCAAGCCGGTGTAGTCGTAGAAGCCGCGGTTGAACCAGTCGATGCCGCCCTCGGGCGGGTTGGTCCAGACGATCTGCGGCAGCTCCTGGGCGATCGAGCGAAACGTCGCCTCGGCCTCGCGCAGCCGCTCGCGCTCGGCGTGCGCGTCGTGCACGTCGGTCGCGGTGCCGAACCAGCGCACGACCGTTCCGCCCGCGTCGCGCATCGGCGCGGCGTCGACCAGGTGGCGGCGGTACACGCCGTCGGCGCGGCGCAGGCGCAGCTCGATCCTGGTGCCGGCCTCGTCGCCCAGCAGCACGGCCCAGAGCGAGCGCGTACCGGCGAGATCGTCCGGGTGCACCACCCGTTCCCAAGCTCCCGGGCGCAGCGACTCGGCCGGCGTGAGGCCGGTGTAGGCGTACCAGCGGCCGTTGTACCAGTCGCCCGTCCCGTCGGTGCCCGCGGTGAACACGACGTGCGGGATGTGCTCCGCCAAGAACCGGAAAAAGGTCTCGCCGCCCCCCGAGACCAGGCCTGGGTCAGGCTCCCCCACCGGACGCAGCTACGGTGGGGCGACCGGCGGCCCCTCGTCACCGGACCGGTCGCCGCTCAGCGGTGCAGGTGCCGCACGACCACCCAGGTCGCGTACGTCCAGGCCATGCACCAGCTCGCCACGGTGCCGGTGACCATGCCGCCGTAGAGCAGCCGGCGGCGCCAGCTCAGGGTGGCGATCCAGCCCGAGCGGCCGCGCACGGCGTCGCGCACGAAGCGCCACGACTGCTCGCGCAAGCTCGGTGTCCTGCACAGCTCGGTCAGCAGCAGGTAGCCGTCGCCGTTGAAGATCGGGAGCAGCGTCGGTATCGTCGAGAACGACGCGACGACGGCCACCAGCAGCCCCAGGTTCGCAAGCGCGCTCGCCGGCTGGGCGAAAGCCCAGACCAGGCTGCCCAGCGCCGCGATGACGATGCTCTGCGCGGGCCCCATCAGGATCGTGACCACCCGCGGGCCGCGCGGCAGGCGGCTCCACTCGTGCTGCACCGGCCGGCTCCAGCCGGTGACGAACGGCGGGTAGATCCCGACGCCCAGGAACGTGGTGCGCACGCCGTAGGCTTTGCAGGCCAGCGCGTGCCCGAGCTCGTGGACGACGATCGAGCCAAGCGCGATCGGGTAGTACCACAGCAGCCAGGTGTAGCCGCCGAACGCCAGTGGCAGCTCGGGCCCCAGGCGCGCGCGGCCGTGCCAGACGAGCGCCAGCGCCACCGCCACCAGCAGGCCGCAGCAGGCGAGGAAACCGCGCGCCGTGAGCCAGGGCAGCCGCCGCAGCAGCGCGTCGAGGTACGGCTCCGGAGCGACGTCGAACAGCGTGACGAGCAGGCGCGCTTTCCAGGGGCCGTAGCTGAGCCCGGCAAAGCGGTCGCGCCGGCGCGGCTCGCCCGGGACGACCAGCACGCCCAGCGCGTGCAGCCGCGTGCCGAACGCCGCGACGCGCTGCGGCGAGACGGTCAAACCGTGCGTTTCGCGCAGCCCCGCGGCGATCTGGGCGGCGCTGCGCCGGCCGTCGAACGCGCGCGCGACGCGCAGCTCGTTTGCGCCGAGCACCCAGGTCTGGTCGCTGAGCGCCGCATAGAGCCGGTGGCGCCCGGCCGGCTCCGGCGTCACCTCGAGCGCCGGATCGAAGGCGAACGGCAAGCTCTCGTCCGGCGCGCTCATCGGCCGGGCAGCGCCTCGACGAGGGCGCGGACGCGGCGCACCTCGGCGTCGCCGCGCAGCCGCAGCTCCGCGTCGAACGCGGCCTGGCCGCGCGCCGCCCCGGCCCGGGCCAGCACGAACACGCTGCCGGGCCGGGTCGGGCCGCAGAGCGGCTCGTCGGTCGAGCGAATGGGATCGAAGCCGTGCTTGCGCAGCAGCAGCTCGAGCGTCGCGATCGTCAGGTAGCGGCGGTGCGTGTGGGTGAAGTAGCCCTTGCGCAGCGACTGCCCCAGCGCCCGCGCTTCGAGCACGATCAGCGCGTTCTCGCGCGCCGCGGCGCGGCACAGCGCCAGCGTGCGGTTGGGGTCGTTGACGTGCTCGAGCGAGCCCGTGATGTAGATCAGGTCGAAGCCGGCCGGCTCGAGTTCCATCGCCTCGGCGGCGACCGCTTCGAGCGGCAGGTGCAGCTCGGCGCGGCCGTAGGCCACGAAGTTCACGTCGGGATCGGTTCCCAGGCCGCTCCAGCCGTGCTCGAAGAAGTCCACCATCAGCCCGCCGGCCGAGCAGCCGACGTCCAGGAGCTTGCCGGGCCGCGGCAGCTCGGCGGCCAGGCTGAGGCGCAGGAGCTCGCCGCGCCGGACCTGGTCGGCGATGAACGCGCGCTCGGGCGTCGTGCTGCCGAACAGCCGGCGGCGGTACTCCTGGGCGTAGTAGCGCTCGTAGAACGACTCCTCGAAGCGCGGCGTGTGGTACAAATAGCCGCAGCGCTCGCAGACGGCCAGCGGCAGCCGGGCCGACACGCCCGGCTCCACCTCGACCCGCTCGCACACGACCGACACGTTCTGCCCGCCGCAGACCTCGCAGGCCAGGTCGCGCACCGCGAAGCTGCCCTCGATCCCCAGTGCGCGCCGGTACGCCTCGAGGTCCGCGACGTCGCGCGCCGCGGGCGGCTTGGTCACTTGATGCACAAGGTGCCCTCGAAGCACAAGTACTTGAACACCGAGGTGATGTCGACGAAGCCGGCCCGGCGCAGCAGATCGAGGTTGCCCTGGGTCGAGAACGGCTCCAGCACGCCTTTGAGGCTGCGCGTCTTGGCGATGATCTCATCGGGCGTGTAGCCTTGCTCGAGCTTGAAATCGGCGTAGAGCGCGTTCGAGATGTCTTGGAAGCGGGCGTCGGGGCTGCGCACCTTCTCGAACAGCACGAACGCGCCGCCCCAGGCCAGGCTGCGGTAGATGTGATCGATCAGCTGCTGGCGCTGGCTGGGGCGCACGAACTGGACCGTGTAGTACGCGACCATGAAGTCGCTGGGCTCGTAGGGGAACGCGGTGACGTCGTCGGTGAGGTGGACGAGGTTGTGCTGCCCGTCCTCCGCCGTGCGCAGCCGCGCTTCTTCGGTCATCTCCGGTTCCACGTCGAGCCCGACCCAGCGCACCGAACCCGGATGCCGCGCGCCCAGCTTGCGGGTGAGCGCGCCGGTCGACGAGCCCAGCTCGTAGCAGATCGAGTCGGCGTGAACGAAGAAATCGCTCAGCTTGAGGACCAGATCGTGGCCGACGTCGTAGAACGGCACGGAACGGCGCACGTGCGCTTCGAAGCGCTGCGCCGTTCCGGCGCCGAACGTCCACGAGGCGTTCGCGGTGAGGATTCCCTCGCCGGCGGAGTCCGGAGTCGTCATTGATTCACCCTTCATGGTTTGCGTGCAAGAGTCGGAGCCAGATCAGAACGCCGGGGACCTGCAGCGCCAGCAGCACGCCGAAGGCGAGCCGGTAGGCGGGCGCCGGGTACGCGCCGCCGGGTCCCGGCGCGTACCGGCCGATCAGCGCGCCGATTCCCCACTGCACGGCGAAGGCGGCGAGGAAGACCAGCAGGTTGAGCGAGGTCGTCGCGCGGCCGACCAGGCGCGCGGGCACGCTCTGCGCGACGATGGAGTAGTTGAGCGTGGTCGCGGTTCCGAAGAACGGCAGCAGCAGCGCGATCGGCAGCGCGGCCGCGCTCAAACCGGCCGCCATCGCGCCCTGCGTCGCCATGAACAGCACGATGCCGGCGCCCGCGACCGCGATCGGACGGATCCCGCGCCGGCTCAGTGCCTGGGTCAGGTTGCCGATCAGCATCGACCCGGCGACCATCGCTCCCGTGCCCAGGAACAGGTAGCGCGCGAGCACGGCGTCCGGCAGCCCGACGACGTCGTGCAGCCAGTTGCCGATCCACAAGCCCTGGACCGACATGTAGGCCGCGTGCGCGACCAGCGTGGCCGCCGCGATGCCCAGGAAGGTGCGGTTGCGGTACAGCTCGCCGACCGCACCGAGCTGGGCGCGCCAGGAGTCGGCCGAAGCGGGCCGCTCGGCATCGGGCACCACGAAGAAGATCGCCGCCGCGGCCAGCGCGGTGAGGGCGGCCAAGCCGAGGAACACGCCGCGCCAGTCGGTGAGGTGCAGGGCGGCTTCGACCGGCGCGGTCGAGGCCATGGCGCCGAGGCCGCCGACCGCCAACAGGTAGCCGTTCATGGCCGGCAGGCGCTGCGCCGGAACCCAGGCCGCGACGGCCTTCATGGCCGACATCAGCGAGCCCGCGACGCCCAGGCCGATCAGCGCGCGCGCCGCGAACAGCATCTCGCGGCTCTGCGCCCGAGCGAACAGCAGCGCGCCCAGCGCCGCGACGCTCAGCAGCACCGCCTGCACGCGGCGCGGCCCGAACCGGTCGAGCAGCATCCCGACCGGGAGCTGCATCGCCGCGAACGCCAGGAAATACGAGCTGGTGAGCAGCCCCAGATCGGCCGCGCTGACGTGCAGCGAGCCGACCAGCTGGGGCCCGAGCACCGCGTTGATCGTGCGGTAGAGGTACGAGAGAAAATGGCCGGCGGCGAACGGGATCAGCACCAGACCGACCAGCGCCGGCCCGGAGAGGCGTTCAGCGCCCCGCGAGGACAGCACGGCTCGCCGTCGGCTGGAAGAACGTCATGCGAAACTCGGCGGTGAACGCGCCCCGGCCGTCGCACAGCCACAGCTCGTCCGGCCCGGGCAGCATCTCGCTGATCGTCAGCCGTTCGCTCTGGCGCGCGATCTTCAGAAAGAGATCCAGCGCGAGCGGGTTCTCGAAATCGAGGAAGATCGGCTTGGTCTCTTGCGGCGCCTTGAAGAAGACGTGCCGCGGCATGCCCAGCGACCGGCCCCAGCGGCCCAGCCGCGCGAAGGCCGCGGCCGATTCGGCCGGGCGCTCGACGGGTGGGAGCGTGGCCGGGTCGACGGTCCACTTGCGGCGCTTGAGCACGACCCGCCCCAGCCTGACGCGCGCACCGTGCGACGGTGCGATCAGGTCGCCGGCGAGCGCGAAGAGCAGCCGGTGCAGATCGCCGGGCACGGCGCTCACCAAGTCTTCGGTCCGGCCCGAGGCGCGGTCGACGAGCTCCAGGCGCGCGCCGCGGCGGCGCACGACGCAGGCGCCGCTGCTGACCCGCTGCTCGGGCGCGAGCCGGCTGGCCGAGCCCGGCATCACCACCTCGTACAGCGTCGCGCAGCGCGGCCAGTTGATGTTGGAGCGCTGATAGGTTCCGGGCGGGTCGGCGAGCAGCATTCGGCCCGGCGCGAGCAGCGCTTCGACTTCCCGCTCGAGCACGTCGCGCGCGTCGCAGAACGGCGCGGCGACGGGCTGCGCGACGGTGTGGACGGCGGGGTGGACCTCGCCCAGCACGATCCGGTACTCACCGCGCGCGACGGCTTCGACCGAGGCCGCGGCCAGCATGACGTCGGGCGAATGGATCGCCGCGCCCAGCACGTCGGGGCCGTCATCCGGCGCGAGCGCCAGCTCGGCGAGCCGCTCCGCGACCGCGTGCAGCAGCTCGGGCGCGACCGCGATCTCCTCGGCCCCCGGCGCGGCCGGCAGCCGCGCGTCCCAAGCACCGGCGATCGCCGCGCGCAGCCTGGCGGCGATCGCGCCGAGCTGCGGCAGCTCGCGCGATGCGCGGTACCAGGAGAGGAAATCGACCTCGCCGCCGGCGCCGGCGAAGCCGTCGTAGACCGCGCCGTACGCGCCGTGCAGCTCGGCCGCCACCGCGCGGGTGAGGTGGCGGTACAGCTCGAGCACCGGTGCGAGCCCGGTCTGCAGCTCGTCGCGCAGCGCCCGCCCGAAGCGCACGTCGGCGGTTCGCGCGCAGTCCTCGTAGAACGGGTAGCGCCCGACGTACATCTTGCCGCTCTCCCGCTCGCTGGAGATGCCCAGCTCCGCCAACAGGCTCTCGCACCGCAGGCTGGCCTCGACGCGCTCCGCTACGCCGCCGCGCTCGTAACCGCCGCGAATCGCGTCGAGCCGCGCGAGCGCGTGCAGCCAGTGCGTGCGAACCTCCGCGGGCAGAGCGAGCCCTTCGATCGCGCGCCGCAGCCAGTGCTGCGGCTGCGCGATGACGGTCGGCACGAGCACGCGCCGTTCGAGCACGCCCTTGGCGCAGAGCTGCTCGACGCGTTCGGCCAACCGTTCTTCACCGCTGGTCCGGGCGAGCGCGACCAGCCCGCTGGTGGTCACGGCGCTGTCGCCGCTCGCGATCTCGCGAACGACCGCCGCGAGACCGGGCGAGAGCGCGCGCCGCTTGCCCAGCGGGTATGCCAGCACGTCGCCGTCGAGATGACAGCCCGGGCTCAGCCGCAGCGGCACGTGCGGCAGCACGCGCGCATCGGCGCTCAGCGCGTCGGCGAAGCGCTGCACGAGCCAGTACTCGATCGCTACCACGCGGGCGCCGAGCCAGGTCTCGCCCTGGTGCAGCGTCAGCGGCGCTTCGTCTTCGCCGAAACGGCCCCACGCGATCGGGCCGTAGAAGCTGGTCGTGTCGTTCTTGCAGCAGATGCGCTGGAAGAAGTTCCAGGCCAGCCGCACGGCTTGGCGCTCGCGCGCGTTGAGCGCGGCCGGGGCGCGCTCGCGCAGCGAACGAATGCGCTGCCACGCCTCGCGATTGGAGAGGAACAGCGCTTCGTCGACCAGCGGGTCGGCGAAGTACTCCAGCAGCCGGCGGCGCGCTTCGAGCGCCTCACCGGCGAACGCGCGCTCGAGCTCCGCCTCGGCCGGCGCGAGCCGTTCGCGCACCGCGTCGCGCCGCTCGGCCAGCGCGAGGATCGCCGTGCGTGCCGCCGGCGGCGTATCGGCGGGCAGCTTCGCGCCGAGCTGCGCCGCGCCATAGGCCGGCAGGCGGGCCAGGGTGCGCTGGCCGACCGGCGGCTGCACGGCGCGCACGAGCGCCGTCAGCTCGTGTCCGAGCGCTTCGTCCGCGTCGAGCAGCGCGTTCCACCCGGTACCCAGGTCGCACGTCGCGGGAAGCGCCAGCGCCTGCGTCCACGCGACCGGAAAGCCGGCGGAGCGCATCCAGAACAGGTCCGAGGACCGCCAGCCGTTCGTCACGCGGTCGCTGCGCGAACGACGCCCAGGCGCGCTAGGCGCGTGCCGATCGAGGTCTCGTCAGCGTCTCGACATCGCGCTCGAGCGGGCGTCTCGGGCGTGGCGAGCCGCTCGAGGAAGGCCGCGGCGCGGGCGCCGATCTTGGTGATGCGGTGCGCCGCCGTCTGCGACGGCAGGGAGATCAGGAACCAGTCCGGGCCGGGGGCGAGCGGTTCGGTCCCGATCCGCGCGGTCTCGCGGATCCAGGCCGAGAGCGCGTGCTCCGTCCGCACCACGAGCCCCGTGCCGTTCGCCCGCAGCGGGGTCGTGGCGACCGCCGCGGCCAGCGCTTGCGCCGCCTCGGCGCTGAGCCAGGTCTGCGGCGAGCTAGCGGCGTGGGCCCGGATCAGGCGCACCGCGCCGCGCTCGAGCCGAACGAGGTCGGGCAGCCCCTCGATCTCGCGCGTCGCGGCGTGCGTTTCGAGATAGCCCAGGATCGCCTCGCACAGCGTGTACACGCGCGGGCCGTAGTCGGCCCAGGCCTCGTGCACGAAGAACTCCCCGGCGAGCTCGCGCACGTCCAAGCCCCGCCGGCGCAGCAGCCGGTGGGTGAGCGGCGCGCCGGTCTCCAGCGCGTGCTCGAACGAGCTCCCCATGCGGAAGCGGTAGTTATCGATGAACCACTGCGTCCGCTCGCCGTGCTCGCGATAGTAGTCCAGAATGGTGCGCGCTTCGGCGTCGTCGCCGGGCAGCGCGTCGGCCGCGCCGCTGCGCAGGATGCGCCGCCAGACGTCCCAGACTCGCTCGGCCTGCATCACGGCTGCAGCACGGCGGCCGTGCGGCGCGTGCCTGGACCGTAGGCGCGGTCCCAGGCCGCGCGCGCGCGTTCGATGTCCGAGACGATCATGTCGCGGTCGGCGGTACTGCCCAGGACGCGGGTGCCCGCGTGGTGCGCCTGGCCCTGGAACTCCAAGATCACCGCGGCGGGCCGAGCGCGCTGCAGCACCTCGTCGAGCAGGTCCCAGACCGGCTCGGGCACGCGGCTGTCGTGCCAGTCGTGGTAGACGCCGCCGTGCCAGCTGCCGCCCGCGAGGTGGATCGCCACGACCCGCTCGAGCGGGATCGTGTCGAGATAGTTCTTGAGGTCGAACTGCGGGAAGTTGACGGCGTTGGTGTAGATGTTGTGCAGGTCGAGGTGGAGGTTGGTGCCGGCCGTCTCGACCAGGAGCGCGAGAAACTCGGCCTCGCGCAGCTCGCCGCCGGGACAGCGCAGGTAGTACGCCGCGTTCTCGTGGCAGAGCGGCATGCCGTAGCGCTCCTGCAGCGCCGCCGCGCGGCGCGCGACGCGCTTGGCCTCGGCGCGCGAGAACTGCAGCGGGCTGCTCCAGATGTCGACCCACGAGGCGTCGCCGTAGAAGCAGTGGTTGCTCACCCAGGGCGAGTTCAGCGCGCGCGCGATCGGCACGTGGCGCAGCACCGCCGGCGTCTCGTCGAGCGGTAGGAAGCCGAAGTCGCAGCCGTAGTTCGAGTGCGCGATCAGCAAGTGGCGCTCGGCCAGCCGCTCGAGGAGCTGGGCTGCGCCCGGGCGCAGCACGTACGGCGAGTCGAGCGGACCCATGACGGTGTCCAGCAGGATCTCGAGCGCGTCGACTTGCTGCTCCTCGAACGGAAACCAACTCAAAATCTCGGGATTGTATTGAATCCCGATTCCGATACGATCGATAGGCACCCGGTTACGCGAAGACTTTGCTCTCGATTACCTCGACGTCGTCGAGCTCCATGTCCTCGAACTCATCGTCGACGCCGGTTTCGACAGCCGCGTTCGTGTCGGCGTCTGCCGCCTTGGTCGTATCGTTCATGGAAGCCACCCGATTCGTTGATGATGAGGAGGCACGAGCGTTTGGCATGCTCGCCGACCTTCCTGCTCGCGACCCGGCGTGACACGTCATGGCGAATGCGTTCGCAGCGGTCACTTCGGCGGCGCGGCAGCCGCTTCGCGAAGACGCGCGGGTGGCGGTCCGACGAATACGATCGCGAAGGCGTCGGGTCGCAGGTAGCGCCGCGCGACCGCCAGGATGCGCCGCGCCCCGATCCCGTCGTAGCGCGCGCCGAGCTTGGCGTAGTAGTTCGTCGGAAGACGGTTTTGAGCGATGTTCTCCAGCCGCGAGACGATCGTCTGGGTCGACTCTTCGCCCACCAGCGTGCCGGCGACCAGCTTGCGCTTGGCCCGGGCCAGCTCGGCCGCGCCGACCGGTTCGCGGGTCAGCCGGCGAACCTCGGCCCGGGCCAGCGCGACCGCCGAAGCGACGTTGCGCGGGCCGGCGCTGAAGTCGATCTCGAACACGCCGCGCTCGCGGCTGCTCTGCAAGCTCGACGAGATGGCGTAGACCAGCCCGCGCCGCTCGCGGATCTCGTGCATCAGCCGGGTGTCGAAGCTCCCGCCCGCGCCCAGCACGCCGTTGAGCAGGTTGAAGGCGTAGAAGTCGGGGCTGCCGCGAGCCGGCCCGCGCCGGCCCATCCGCACGCTGACCGCGTCGCGCTCGGCCGCGACGCGGCGGGTCGCGGCGCGGGTGCGCGGCAGCGGCGGAACGCGCGGGCGGGGCCGCGCTCCGGCGTTGGCCCAGCCGCCGAAGGCGCGCGCCACCGCCGCGCGGGCCGCTTCGGGCGCGACGTCGCCGGCGATGACGACCGTCGTGCGGTCGGGCCGGAAGTAGCGCCCGGCGTAGGCCCGCAGCGCGGCTCGGTCCAGCGCGCGCACCTCGGCCGCGCTCTCCTGGCGCAAGGCCGGATCGCCGGGTGCGTAGAGCAGCTCGGAAAACGCGCGCTCGGCGCGGTAGTCGGGGTTGGCGTCGCGCCGCGAGATCGCCGCCAGCTCCTGATCGCGCACCAGCGCGACGTAGCGCGGCGCGAACGCCGGCCGGCGGACCCCGTCGGCCAGGACGTCGAGCAGCCGGTCGAGATCGCGGGCCAGCCCGTGGGCCGAGAAGCTCGCGCCGGGCTGGAGGTCGGCGCCCAGCTCGTCGGCGACCCGCCGCTGGGCGGCGAAGTCGTAGCGTGCGCCGCCGTAGCCGACCAGCGCCGAGGCCAGCCCGCCCAGCCCCGTTCGCCCGGGCGGATCGAACGCCGGCGAGAGCGCGACGCTGCCGCTGACGAACACGGTCGGGTTGGCGCGCACCGGCTGCACCAGCAGGCGCAACCCGTTGGGCAGGGTGTACGCGCGCGGGGCGATGCGGCTCGCCGGCCGCGCCGGGGCGCGCAGCGCCGCGCGCACCCAGCCGGGATAGCGCACCGGCCCGCTCGGGGCGCGGTTGGCGAAGCTGTCGCTGACCGTGCCGGCCGGCGCGGCATCGCGCTGCCCGCCGTCGTGCGCGCCGCGGGCGCCGCGCGGGCGCAGGATGCCGACCGTCTGCGGCGCGGCGAAATACTGCGCGACGGCGCGGTTCATGGCCGCCGCGTCGAGCGCCGCCACGGCGGCGTCGTCGACCGCCGGGTCGTGCCCCTCGACCCCGTAGGCGTAGCCGTAGCGGTCGCCCAGGCCGCTGATCGCGTCGCGCGCGTACACCGCCTGGCGCGCGTACGCGGTCTTGGCCGCGGCCAGCAGGTCAGGGTCGACCCCGTGCGCGCGCACCCGGGCCAGCGCGCTCTCGAACGCGCGCCGCGCGGCGACCGGGCTGCGCCCCGGCGTCACGAACAGCACGGCGTGGAGGATGCCCTGGCGCAGCGCGGTGTCCGCGTACGCCTGGTAGCCCAGGGTCAGCTTCGAGTCCACCAGGGCCCGGTAGAACGCGGAGCGTTCGCTGGAGACGAGGTTGGCGAAGACCTGCGTCGCGGCCGCATCGGAGCTCAGGTCGCCGGGGATGCGATAGCCCAAGTCCACCACCGCGTACGGGTAGTCGCCGTCGACCGTGACCGCCGGGCGCGGTACGGTGCGCGGCGCCGCCGGCGCGGCGTGGACGGGCGCGGGGCCGCGCGCGGCGAGCGGGCCGAACCAGCGCTCGGCGGAAGCGAACACCGCGGCGGGCGCGACGTCGCCGGTGACCACAAGGGTCGCCTCGTCGGGCCGGTACCAGGCGTCGTAGTAGCGCCGCAGGTCGGCCGCGCTCGAGCGGACGATGTCGGCCCGCGCGCCCAGCGGCGTGCGCGCGTACGGCGAGCCGGCGTAGAGCGCGCGGCGCACCGCTTCGGCGAGCCGCGCGACCGGCTGCGACTCGTCACCGTCGTACTCGCCCAGCACCGCGCCCTTCTCGAGCGCCCAGTCGGCCTGGCGCAGCAGCAGGCCGCGCATGCGGTCGGCTTCGAGGTGGATCGCCAGATCGGCCTGGTCGGCCGGCAGCACGCTGTAGAAGTGGGTGCAGTCCTCGGTGGTGTTGGCGTTGACTTCGGCCCCCAGCCGCGCCGCGAGGTCGTCGAGCCCGCCGCCCGAGACGGCGCGCGTGCCGCGGAACATCATGTGCTCCAAACCGTGCGCGAGCCCGGTCTTCCCGGGCGTCTCGTCGAGCGAGCCGAAGCGGTACCAGATCGCGGTCTGCACGACCGCCGCGGCGTGGTCCTCGACCACCACGACCCGCAAGCCGTTGGCCAGCGTGCGCTGCGCGACCGCGGCGCTCGCGCTAGCGGGCAGCGGCGCTGTGCTCGGTGGTGCCGGCGTGGCGTGCGGTGGCGACGCAGCCGGGCTCGGCGTGGCGCCCAGTGGTGAAACGAGTGCCAGAACGCAGGCCAGCAGAACGCTGACGATCACCGTTTCGCCGCCTGGTATGCGCGCGCGGTGCGCTCGATCGCGCGGCGCGGGGCGAGGCCGATCAGCTCGCTGCGAACGACGTCGACGCCGGCGCGCGCGGCTGCGCTGCGCACGAGCTCGGTGACGCGGTAGAGCGGGACGGCATCGACGTCGGTGACGTTGCACGAGACTTGCACGCGGTCCGGCGGCGAGCCGCAGGCCCAGGCACTTGAGCGTGCGCAGTCCCCCGCTCGACGCGCGCAGCGCGCGCGCGATGGCCTTGGCCAGCCCGAGGTCGCCGCTGGCGAGCTCGACGTTGTAGGCGATCAGGAACGGGCGCGCGCCGACCGCGATCGCGCCGGCCGAGGCGTGCGCGGCGTCGCCGTAGTCGAAGCGCCAGCCCGGGTCGGCCGCGTGCCGTGCCGCCAGCCCTTCGAACTCGCCGCGCCGAACGTCGGCTAGGTGCGCGCGGTGCGGTGCGCTGGCCGCCGCGCCGTAGAGGTAGACGGGAACGCCCACTTCGCGCCAGATGCGCGCTCCGGCGCGGTGCGCCAGGGTCACCGCGTCGTCCAGCGCCGCCGCGCCGAGCGGAACGAACGGCAGCACGTCGAGCGCGCCGATGCGCGGGTGCGCGCCGTGGTGCGCGCGCAAGTCGATCCGCTCGTGCGCGACCCGGGCCAGCGCGACCGCCGCCGCCACCACTTGCGACGCGCGTCCAACCGCGGTGATGACGCTGCGGTGGTGCACGGGATCGCTGGTGCGGTGCACGACCCGCGCGCCCGCGGCTTCCATCGCGCCGATACAGGCGTCGATCACCAGCGCATCGCGGCCTTCGCTGACGTTGGGCACGATCTCGAACTCGTCATGGCGCATGCGAATCGCCTCGGCCGGCTGTGCCGCCCCGGGCATCCAGCGCCGCGACGAGCTTGCCCGGCGCGACGGTCCGGTACGCGTCCTCGATCAGGCCCGCGACGCGCTCCCAGTCGGGCTTGCGGTCGAGCCGAACGCCGATCCAGCCGCGGTGGCCGACGTACGGCGGCCGGAAGAACTGCTCCGGATCGGCACCGATAAGAATCTCCTGCGCGCCCGGCGGCGCGGCGCACCAGAGCGCCAGCCGGCCGTCGCCGTGATGATCGTTCATGAACATCACGAACGTCGGCTTGTCGCGCACGAAGAAGCACGGCGCGCCGTGGCTGAGCCGCTCCGTCGCTTCGGGCAGCGCCAGGCACAGCCGGCGGACGCGTTGGAGAGCTTGCTGCGCGGTCGGCACGGTCAGCGCAGGTACGGCTCGATCGACTCTTCGGCGCGCGCGGGTTCGGCGCGGCCGTGCAGGTTGTCGCGCAAGAAGGCCTCGACCGCGGCGTTGAAGCGCTTGGCGTTCTCGGGCCGGGCCCAGCCGTGGCCTTCGTCCTCGAACACGACGTAGGTGACCGGCAGGCCGCGCTCGCGCATGGCGGTGACGATCTGGTCGGACTCGGCGATCGCGACGCGCGGGTCGTTCGCGCCCTGGCCGATCAGCAGCGGGGCGCGAATCTCGTTGGCCTTGTGGAGCGGCGACTGCGCGCTCAAGAACTCCTCGCTGTCGCCCATGCGCTGGGTGAAAGTCGCCCGCTGCGTCTCCCAGTACGGCGGGATCGAGGCCAGCAAGGTGTTGAGGTTGGACGGGCCGACGATGTCGACCCCGCAGGCGAAGGCCAGCGGCGAGAACGCCAGCGCGGCGAGCGTCGCGTAGCCGCCGTACGAGCCGCCCATGATCGCGACCCGCAGCGGGTCGGCGATGCGCTGCTGCACCAGCCACGCCTTGGCGTCGAGCAGGTCGGTGTGCATCGCGCCGGCCCACTCGCGGTCGCCCGCGTTGAGGTGGGCCTTGCCGAAGCCCGTCGAACCGCGGAAGTTCGGCTGCAGCACCGCGTAACCGCGGTTGGCCAGCCACTGCACGGTGCCGTTGTAGCCCCAGGTGTCGCGCGCCCACGGCCCGCCGTGCACCAGCACGACCGCCGGCAGGTTCGCCGGCTCGGCCCCGGCCGGCACGGTGAGGTAACCGTGGATCGTGCGCCCGTCGCGCGCGGTGTAGGCGATCGGTTTCATCGGCGCGAGCATGTATCGCTCGAGCGCGGGCCGGGTCGCGAACAGCCGCGTGGCGGCCTTCGTCGCGCGGTCGTAGGACCAGTACGACGGCGAGCCCGCATCGACGTTGGACGAGACGAGCCAGACGCGGTCGTCGCGGTCGATGGAATCGATCCCGATGTCGCCCGGCACCTGTGCGGCCAGCGCGGCGAAGTCGGCCTCGTAGGCGGGATCGAGCACGAGCCAGGCGGTGCGGTCGCGCACGACCGAGGCCGCGATGGCCGCCTTTGTCTTAGGTGAGAAGACGACGTGAGTGACGTCGTACTCGGGATCGGCCGCCACGTCGTGCCGCGTTCCGTCGACCAGATCGTAGCGTACCAGCCGCGCGGCGTTGGCGTCGGCGCTGGTGAGGACCAGCACGGCCGCGCCGTCGGGGGTGAAGCCGACCGGCTCGGGCAGACCGTCGTCGGCGGCGAAGCGGGCCAGCGTGCGCCACGGCGCACCGGCATCGTCGCGCACCAGCAACTCGGTCGACGCGTCGGCGTTCTGTACGACGCCCGCGCGCACGACCAAGTGCGTGTCTTCGCAGAAGGAGGCGAAGTTGCCGGGGTTCTCGGTGTCGAGCACCGCCTCGCCGCTGCGCGGGTCGAGCCCGTAGACGTCGAACACGCGCGGATCGCGCTGGTTGGTCGCGATCAGGACGCGCTCGGGCCGCTGCGGGTCGAGCGCGAGCAGTTCGACGCGCGTGTTCTCGCTCGGGGTGAGGTCGACCGGCGCGCTGCCGCCCTGCGGGTCGGCTGAGAAGAGATGGAAGTTCTCGTCGCCGGCAGCGTCCTGCAGGTAGAGCACCCGCGCGCCGTCCGGCGACCACACCGCGTGGCGGATCGGCCGCTTCGGATCGGCGGCGACGACCCGGTCGTCGTCCTGGCCGATCGTGCGCACCCAGACGGCGAGCACGCCGTCCGCCGGCGCGAGGTAGGCGATCCGCGTTCCGTCGGGCGAGAGCGCGGGCGCGGTCCGCTCGGGGTAGCCGAAGAGCACGTCGCGCGGGATCAGTTCGGTCAACGGTCTGTTTCCTTTGGGCGAATGGCCGCGGGCAAGGGCACTTAGTCGAAGGCGAGCCGAACGGCGGCGGCCAGATCGCGCGCGTTCTCGGGGGTGACCAGGCGGGTGAAGCCGAGCTTCGTCGCCTCGGCGGCGCGGCGGGCGGGCTGCGACGCCGCGCGGACCTCGCCCGAGAGCCCGAGCTCGCCGTAGGCGACCGTACCCGTTCCGAGCGGCACGTCGCGGAAGGCCGAAGCGATCGCGAGCGCGATGCCGAGGTCGGCGCCGGTCTCGCTCACCCGCAAGCCGCCCGCCACCGAGCAGTAGACGTCGTGCCCGCCCAAGTGCAGCCCGGCGCGCCGCTCGAGGATCGCGATGATCATCGCCAGGCGGGCGGCATCGACGTTGGCGGCCAGCCGGCGCGGCGTGCCGTAGGTCGCCTCGCCCACGAGGGCTTGAATCTCGACCAGGACCGGGCGCTGCCCGACCAGCGTCGGCACCACGCACGAGCCGCTCGGGCGCGGCCCGCGCCCGTGCAGGAACAGGGCTGAGGGGTCGGCGATCTCGTGCAGCCCGCGGTCGTCCATCGAGAAGACGCAGATCTCGTCGATCCCGCCGAAGCGGTTCTTGTACGCGCGCACGATGCGGTACTCACCCGACGGATCGCCTTCGAAGTACAGCACGGTGTCGACCAGGTGCTCGAGCAGGCGCGGGCCCGCGATCGCGCCGTCCTTGGTGACGTGGCCGACCAGAAACGTCGCGCAGCCGGTGCGCTTGGAGAACTCCATCAGCACTTGGGTGCAGTCGCGCACCTGCGACACGCTGCCCGCGAACGACTCGACGTCGGGTAGCCACATGGTCTGGATCGAGTCGACCACGAGCACCTCGGGTGGCTGGCGCTCGAGCGCGTCGAGCACGGCGCGCAGGTTCGTCTCGGGAAACACCAGCAGTGCCGAGTCGGCGTGCAGCCGCTGCGCGCGCAGCTTCGTCTGACCGGCCGACTCCTCGCCGCAGACGTAGACCGCGCGCGCGCCGTCGCGCGCCAGCACGTCGACGAGCTGCAGCAGCAGGGTCGACTTGCCCGCCCCGGGCGGGCCGCCGAGCAGCACGAGGCTACCCGGCACGACGCCGCCGCCGAGCAGCGCGTCGAACTCGCGCATCCCGGTCCGCCGGCGCGCGATCGTCGCCTCGTCGATCGCGGCCAGCGGCAGCGGCCCCACGCTGCGCAGCGGTACGGCGGTCGCGCGCGCCGAGGCGCCCTTCGCCGGCTTGGCGACCGGCGCGTCCTCGAACGTGTTCCACGCCTCGCACGCGGGACAACGCCCCAGCCAGCGCGCCGCCTCGAAGCCGCACGCCGTACAATAATGAACCGTCTTGGCCTTCGCCACGCCGGTATGTTCGCGTACGGCTGTGCCATAGGCCTGGCAGCATGCTGCAACCGGCGGTAGAATGAAGTGATGGCGACTACCAGAATTTCGATCAAGGTCGATAGGAAGCTGCTCGACGAGGTTCGGCGTCGTGCCGGGAAGGATTTCAAACTTTCCGCCCTCGTCGACGAAGTGCTGCGCGGCCAGATACCCCGCTTCCGCCTTCTCGCTTTGCTCGACGAGATGGATCGAGAAGCTCCGATCTCACCGGAAGACCAGGCTAAAGGCGAGCGCCTCTGGGAACGCATAGCAGCGCCTGATGAAGGCTGTTCGTCGAGCGATCAGTGAGCTGATTCGGGATGCCAACACGTTGGCATCCCTCTCCGTTACTTTGGATCCGTGCCTGCCGTTCAGAGCTGTCCACATGACTTGGCGCGTGCAAACACTCACCCTCTGTGTTATCGCTGCATGCAGCTTCGAGGCGTCAAGAGCCGGCGTAAGAAGACCTATCAGCGGTTGGAAGCGTACGTTCAGCGTCGCGCGGGACGACTTCTCGATGACGAATTGAAGGTCGGGCAAACGCACGTCCGGACGTTGTGCTTGCGCCACGGTCTAATTCGGCTTTGCATTCGTGGTGCACTGTCGAGCCGCGCGGTCTGGTGCGCGGGTTGCAAGTTCGACCGGCTCAGCAAGTTACACCGCCTCGCATACGATGACGTCTCGCAGATCGTATGTGCCGGCGGGTATGAATTGGTCACCAGCGCGGCGGACTATCGCCGAGCTTCTCGCGTGCGTGTCCGCTGCCAAAACGGCCATGTCGTCTGGAAGAACGTGAATGACATTCGGCGCGGCAGAGGGTGTCGGGCGTGTTACGGCCGACGTGGTGAACGATTGACGCGAGCAGTGTTCGAACGGATATTCGGGCATTCGTTCCCACTCGTGCGTCCTTCGTGGTTGCGAACGAGTCGTGGAGGGAGGCTGGAGCTCGATGGGTATGATACCGAATCCCGTGTCGCGTTCGAGTATCAAGGCTACACGCACGTTCGTGCCGGAAATCGCGGCCGAACCGAAGCTTTGGACATCGTCTTGGCACGAGATCGAGAAAAGGCAGAGGAGTGCGCCAAACACGGGGTGACGCTGGTCGTCGTCGACGAAATGACTGAGGCGGTGCTTTGCGATGCGACGGCCGTATGTTCGCACGTGGTGATGTCGATCGAACGCGCAGGCCTTGCGGTGGATCGAGATCGTCTGACGTCTTTCAATCCGATTGCAGCGATAGGCGGCCAAGATTCCGCACTTCAACAGCTCCATGAACTGGGAGCATCACTAGGGATCGAGCTTTTGGATGCCGCTTATCATGGTGTCGACCACCGGTACCGCTGGCACTGTCGGTTCTGCGAGGGGACGTTCGAAGGCAACGCCTACTACCGGCGTCGCGGGCGCGGGTGCCCGCTGTGCTGGCGAGCGCGGCGCGAACAGGAGCGACGCGGCCGAGCGGAAACAACCGTCCGCCGGCCATGAATCACCACGTCGCAATAGACGGACCCGTCGCGTCCGGTAAGACCCTCGCAGGCAAGAGCCTCGCCGCCGAGACCGGGCATCTGTACCTCGATACCGGAGCGATGTACCGGGCGGTCGCGTACCTCGCGCTGATGAACGGGGTCGACCTCGACAACGAGAGCGGCCTGGTCTCGATGCTGGCCCACCACTCGATCGCCATCGTGGCCGACCCGGCCACCACGGCGGGCTACCGGGTCATGATCGACGCCAAGGACACCGGCGAGCGACTGTTCGACCCCGACGTCGCCTCGGCCGTGTCGTCGGTCGCCGCCCTCCCGGCGATTCGGGCCGAGCTCGTTCAGCGCCAGCGCGCGATCGCGGCCCAGGGCCCGGTCGTGATGGCCGGGCGGGACATCGGCACGGTCGTGCTGCCCGATGCCCGGCACAAGTTCTTCCTCACCGCCTCGGTCGACGAGCGGGCCCGCCGGCGCCAGGCCGAGTTCCACGAGCGCGGCTTGGACGTCGAGTTCGAGGAGGTCCGGGCCCAGATCGCCGAGCGCGACCGGCTCGACTCGACCCGCGCCGCCTCGCCGCTGCGGCCGGCCGACGACGCGGTCACGATCGACTCCACCAGCCTCCAGCCGGGCGACGTCGTGGCCCGCATGCGGGCCCTGATGGACGGCGCCCGGGCGTGACGTTCTTCGACTTCGCCAAGGGTGTCGTGTCCGGCATCGTCCGGACCGTCTTCCGACTCCGCGTGGTGGGCGCGGCCAACGTGCCCCGCGCGGGCGGGCTGCTGGTGGTCGCCAACCACATCTCCAACTTCGACCCGCCGATCCTGGGCGTCGCGCTGCCTCGGCCGGTCTGGTACATGGCCAAGAAGGAGCTCTTCGCGCTGCCGGTGCTGGGCCCGGTCCTGCCCCACGTGAACGCCTTTTCGGTCGACCGCGAGGCCGGCGGCACGGCCGCCCTGCGCGCCTCGCTCCGGCTGCTCAAGGAAGGCCGCTGCGTAGGGATGTTTCCCGAGGGCGGCCGCAACGTCCACGGCGACAAGCAGGAGAAGGGGGGCGCCGCCTTCCTGGCCCGCGCCTCGGGCGTGCCGGTCGTGCCGGCCGCGATCGTGGGGACGCGCGGGCTGCGCCCGCTGAGCCGGGTGACGATCGTCTTCGGCGAGCCGTTCCACATCGTGCGGAACCGGGAAGCGGACGGGGACGATCTGGAGAAGGGAGCGGCGGAGATCATGCAACGCATCCGCGCGCTCGAGGAGAGCATTCGGTGATCATCAAGCGAGCCAAGACCCAAGGGTTCTGCTTCGGCGTGGCCATCACGGTCAAGAAAGCCGAGGAGGCGGTCGACCGGCTCGGCGCGGGCGTGACGACGCTCGGGCACGTCGTCCACAACCCGCAGATGGTCGCCGCGCTCGAGGCCAAGGGGCTCAAGAACGCGCACCACATCGACGAGGTCGACACCGAGACGCTGTTCGTGCGCGCCCACGGGCTGCCGGTCGAGACGCTCGAGCGGGCTAAGGAGCGCGGCATCACGGTCATCGACGCGACCTGCCCGATGGTCACCAAGATCCACCTCCAGGCCGAGAAGCTCCGCGCCGAGGGCTACAAGGTCGTGGTCGTCGGCGACCCCGACCACCCCGAGGTCAAGGGCACGCTCTCCCACGTCCCGGGCGCCTGGTGCATCACCAAGCCGGCCGACGTCGACGCCTTGCCGCGCGCTAGCCGGGTCGGGGTGGTCGTCCAGTCGACCTGGAACGGACCCGGCTTCACCGAGATCGTCCGCAAGCTGAGCGAGAAATACTACGACGTGCGGGCGATCAACACGATCTGCACCGACACCAAGAACCGCCAGGCCGAGGTCGAGCAGCTCGCCCGCGAGGTCGAGGTGATGGTCGTGGTGGGCGGCAAGACCTCGGCCAACACCAAGCACCTGGCCGAGCTGGCCGCGATGAACGGCGCCCGGGCGTACCACGTCGAGGGCCCCGACGAGCTCGAAGCGGGCTGGTTCGCGGCGGTCGAGACGGCCGGGCTGATGTCGGGCGCGTCGACGCCGGGCTGGCTGGTCGATCGCGTGGCGGACCGGATGGATGCCCTCGCCGCCGGCGCTCGATAGCCTCGAGGCCGCCCTGGAACGGGCGGTCTCGCGCTTCGACGACGGCTCCCCGGTCAGCGAGCAGATTCGCTACCACTTCGGCTTCGGCACGGGCGAGCGGCGCGGCAAGCGGCTGCGCTCGCGCCTCGTCCTGGAGGTCGCGGCGGAAGAGGGCGCGCCGGCCGACGAGGTGATGGACGCGGCCTGCGCGGTCGAGATCCTGCACGAGTTCTCGCTCGTCCACGACGACATCGAGGACGGCGACCGGCTGCGGCGCGGGCGCGAGACGACCTGGGCCCGCTTCGGCCTGGCCCACGGGATCAACGCCGGCGACGCGCTCTGCGCGGTCGCCTACCTGGCCCTGCTGGACGGCACCGCGGCCCGCCCGGCCTCCATGACCCTGGCCATGACCCGGGTGCTCCACGAAGCGCACCTGGCGATGTGCGCCGGGCAGGGGCGCGACATCGCCTTCGAGACCGCGGCGCGGGTGAGCATGGACGACTACCTGGCGATGGTCGGCGGCAAGACGGCGGCCCTGTTCGGGGTCGCCTGCGAGCTCGGCGCGCTGGGCGCCGGCGCCGACCCCGAGCGCGGCCAGGCCTACGCGCGCCTGGGCCGGGCCTACGGCGTCGCTTTCCAGATCGAGGACGACGTGCTGGGCACCTGGGGCGACTCGGCCGCCACCGGCAAGCCGTGCGGGGCCGACCTGGCCAAGCGCAAGTGGATCTTCCCGGTCGTCTGGGCCCTGGCCGGCCCGTCCTCGGCCGAGCGCGACACGATCGCCGCCGCCTACGCGGGTGGCCGCGCGCTCGACCCGGCGACCGTGCTCGAGACGAGCGCCGCGCTCGGCCGCCTGGGCGCGCGCCAAGCGGCGCTCGACGCCGCCCGGGCGGCGCTCGACGAAGCCGAAGCCGTCGCCGCCGGCCGCGGCATCGACCGCAGCGGCCGCGTCCGCGCGCTGTTCGCCCGCGCCGTCCGCCGCATCGCATAGAGAGAAGCTTTTATGTCAGGGCATTCCAAATGGCACAACATCAAGCTGAAGAAGGGCAAAGTCGACGCCCAGCGCGGCGCGCTCTTCACCAAGCTCAGTAAAGAGATCATCCTCGCGGCCAAGAACGGCTCGCCCGATCCCGACGCCAACTACCGGCTCAAGATGGCGGTCGAGAAAGCGCGCACCAACAACATGCCGCAGGACAACATCAAGCGCGCCATCGCGCGCGCCGGCGGGGCGGGCGAGCGCGAGATCGAGGAGATCCGCTACGAGGGCTACGGCCCGGCCGGCGTCGCGGTGATCGTCGAGCTGGCGACCGACAACCGCAACCGCACCGCGTCCGAGATGCGCTTCCTGTTCTCGCGCAACGACGGGCACTTGGGCGAGACGGGCAGCGTCGGCTGGATGTTCGCCGCGCGCGGCGTCGTCGAGGTCGAGCCCGCCGGGCTGGATGAGGACGCGGTGACCGAGAAGGCGCTCGTCGACGGCGTGATCGACGTGCGCTGGGGCGATCCGGCCGAGATCGTCACCGAAGCGCACGAGCTGATGGCGGTCAAGGACGCGCTCGAAGCGGCCGGCTTGAAGGTGCGCAGCGCCCAGCTCGCGATGGAGGCGACGCAGACCACGCAGCCCGGCGCCGACGCGCTCAAGGTGCTGACGTTCCTGGACGCGCTCGAGGAGCACGAGGACGTGCAGCGCGTCTACAGCAACGCGGAGTTCGACGAAGCGCAGCTCGAGGCGCTGGCCTGATGCAGGCCGACAGCGCGGACGCGGTCGCCGCGCCCAGCCCGGGGCGGCGGCGGCGGCGCGGCAACGCGCTGCTCGACCGCGACTGGCTCTTCGCCGTCGCGCTGGCGCTGGCGGTCGGGGTCACGGTCTGGTTCGGCCGCTCGATCAAGGACTTCTTCGGCCCCAGCGCCCAGAGCGTGCTCGTCCCGGCCTTCGCCGGGCAAACGAACAGCGACGCGCAGAGCGAGTGCGGGCGGCTGCACCTGCGCTGCAGCGTGATCGCGTCGCAGCCGTCGGACCGCTATCCCAAAGACGTCGTGATGAGCCAGCAGCCCAACCCCGGCGCGCGGGTCCGCGAAGGGCGGCAGATCTCGCTGATCGTCTCGACCGGCGTGACGATCTTTCCGATGCCCGACCTGCGCTTCGAGTCGCTACGCAATGCCTCGCTCGACCTCAACCGGCTCAAGCTGCAGCTCGACCGGACCACGACGGTCCCCAACGACGACGTGCCGGCCAACCACATCGTGGCGCAGGACCCGGCCCCGCTCTCGAGCGTGCGCCAGGGCTCGAAGGTCACGCTGACGCTCTCGAAGGGGCCGCCCAGCGGCGTGCGCGTGCCCAACCTGAGCGGGATGCAGGTCGACGACGCGCGCAAGGCGGCGCAGCGCGCGCGCATTCACCTGGGCCAGATCGTCTGGACACCGTTCGGGCCGGGCGGCCCGCCGCGGGGCGAGGTCGTGCGCCAGAACCCCGGTCCGGGCGCGACGATCGACCCGTTCCAGGAAGTGTCGCTGCAAGTCAGCGCCGGTCCGGGCGAGTACGGTTACCTGATCCACCAAGTCCACGTCGCGGCGACCGTGCCGGCGCGCGACGACACCGCGCGCGTGCGGGTCGAAGTGCGCGACGACACCGGCACCTGGAACGTCTACGACGGCTTTGCGCAAGGCGGCCAAAAGCTCGACTTCAACGTCAACGCGGTCGGCTCGGCCGAAGTCGACACCTACGTCAACAACGAGCTGCTCAATCAAACCGTGATCGCTCGCGAGCCGCCGCGCGTCAACCCGACTTCACCGCCCGACGATCCCAAGAAGAAGAAGTGACCGTTCGGTGGAGCGCCGCGTGAGCGGGCCGCGCGCGATCAAGATCGCGCCGTCGCTGCTGAGCGCGGATTTCGCCGACATCGCGGCGCAGATTCGGATGGTCGAGGCAGCGGGCGCTGACGAGCTGCACCTCGACTCGATGGATGGGCGCTTCGTGCCGAACATCACCTGGGGCATGAAGATCGTGCGGGACCTGCGCCGGCTGACCGGGCTGACGTTCGACTGCCACCTGATGATCGCCGAGCCCGAGCGGTACGTCGACGCGTTTCGCGAGGCGGGCGCGGACGTGATCACCTTCCACTACGAGGCGACGCCGCACCAGCACCGCCTGCTGCGCCACCTGCGCGACATCGGCGCCAAGGCCGGGATCGCGATCAATCCCGGCACGCCGGTGGTGATGCTGCACGACCTGATCGAGGAGATCGACCGGGTGCTGGTGATGAGCGTCAACCCCGGCTTCGGCGGGCAGTCGTTCATCGCGCGCGCGCTGACCAAGATCGCGGAAGTGCGCGCGCTGCTCGACGAGCGCAATCCGGCCTGCGAGATCGAGGTCGACGGCGGCATCGGGCTGCCCAACCTCGAGCGCGCGGTGCGGGCCGGCGCGGACGTGCTCGTCGCCGGCAACAGCGTGTTCGCCGCCGCCGACCCGCCCGCGGCGCTGCGCGAGATGCGCGCGCGCATCGACGCCGTCCAAGCCGCCTCCGCTTGACCGAAGACGAGCTGATCGCGGCGATCGGGGAGCGGCTGGCGGGCGTGACGCGGGAGCGCCTGCTGGTCGGGATCGGGGACGACGCGGCGGTCTGGCAACCTTCGCGCAGCAACCGCTCCGTGATCACGACCGACGCGCTGGTCGAGGGCGTGCACTTCACCCGCGCCGCGATGAGCGCGGCCGAGGTCGGTCACCGCGCGCTGGCGGCCAACCTGTCCGACATCGCCGCAATGGGCGCGCGGCCCGTCCTGGCGACGATCGCGCTGGGCCTGCCCGCGGAAACCGATCCCGCCTGGACTCTCGCTTGTTACGACGGCATCGCGGCGCTGGCGAAGCGCGCGCGCTGCGCGATCGCCGGAGGCGACATCACGCGTGCTCCGGCGATCACCCTCGCCCTCACCGTCGTCGGCGAGGTCCGTCCCTCGAACCTCAAGACCCGCGCGGGCGCGCACCCCGGCGACGTCGTCGCGGTGACCGGCCCGCTGGGCGGCAGCCGGGCCGGCCTGCTGGTCGCGCTGGGCCGGGACGGAGCGGGCGGTACGGCTGAAAGCGCCGATCCAAAGTTCGCCCGCGAAGCCGCGGTCGACGCCGCCCTAGCCGTGTACCGCACGCCGGAGCCGCGCGTGCTGGAGGGGCGCTGGCTGGGCGCGTCGCGGCACGTGCGCGCGATGATGGACTCCTCGGATGGGTTGTCGACCGACCTCGCCCGGCTCTGCACCGCCTCCGGCGTTGGGGCGACCATCGGCGAGCTGCCCGTCCACCCCGGCGCGCGCCTGGTCGCGGAACGGCTGGGCGACGACCCGGATCGTTACGCGCTCGACGGAGGCGAGGACTTCGAGCTGATCGCCGCGCTGGACAAGCGGGCTTTCCGGCATCTCGCCCACCGCTTCCGGCTGCGCTTCGGGCGCGAGCTGACGGCCGTCGGCACGATCACGGCCGAGTCCGGCTTACGCCGCGCCGACGGCCGCCCGGTCGAGCCCGCCGGCTGGGACCACCTGCGCTAGCCGTGCGCGGGAGCGCAGCTGACACCTACCGAAGGGACGCCGACCATCCCAAAGACCGCTTGTATCATACCGTGGACGAATTTCGTCGTGAGGCCGGACGGAACCGCGCATTTCTGTTGCGACGTGCTGCCGAACCTCAAGGTGGACGGCCGCCCCGGTACCCTCTCGCGCGACTCGCTCGATCGGCTTTGGAACGCCGATGAGCTCGTGCAGGTCCGGTCCGCGATGGCGCGCGGTGAGAAGCCCGCGAGCTGCAACGCGTGCTGGAAGCAAGAAGCGCGAGGCGGGCTGAGCCGCCGGGTTCTCATCAACTCCGTGTACCGCGACCTCGGCGGCGGCCTCGCGGTGGAGAAGCTCCCCGGCGAGGGAGCCGCGACCGGATACCGGCTCGAGCGCAAGCCGGATTGGTTCGTCTTCGAGCTCGGCAACGTGTGCAATCTCAAGTGCCGAAGCTGTAACCCGCTCTCCAGTTCGCGCGTCGCCGCCGACCGCGTCCAGGTCGCGTGGACTGGCCTAGCGCCCAAGGTCGAGAGCGAGGGGGCGGCCTGGTTCAAGCGGATCGACCGTCTGGCGGACATGATCGCCGAGGCGGGTCATCCGACCGCGATGCTCTCGCTGATGGGCGGCGAGCCGTTCCTGATCGAGCATACGTGGAACCTGCTGGACCAGCTCGTCGTGCGCGGCCTCGCACCCAGCATCTACGTCGGCTTGTCGACGAACGGCATGCAGCGCAGCGAGAAGCTCGAGGAGCTGGCCCGGCACTTCCGCGGTTTCAACGTCTCGGTCAGCGTCGACGGCTACGGCGCTCTGAACGAGTACCTGCGGCACGGCTCCGACTGGTCCACCGTGGTCGGGAACCTCGCTTGGCTCCGCTCGATCCCCAACGTCGACGTCGCCATCGTACCGACGCTGCAGAACGGCAACGCGCTCGACATGCCGGCGCTGCTGCGCTTCGCCGACGCAGGCGACTTTCCGATCGCCTACAACGTCGTGACGGAGCCGGCCCATCTGCGCCCCGCCAACCTGCCGCCGGCGGTTCGCCGCATCGCCGCCCGGCGGCTGCGCGACTACCTCGACGCGGAGTGCAAGCCGGTCAATCGCGGCGTCGTGCGGGCGTACTGCGAGATTCTCGAACAGCCCGGCGACGACTTCGATCCCGCCCTGTTCCACGAGTTCGCGACGTTCACCAACGACCTCGACGCGGACCGCGGCGAAAGCCTGCCCGAGGCCGCACCCGAGCTCACCGCGCTGCTCCGCGTCGCGGGCGTCGCGTGGCCGCAGGACCGCCGTCACGTCGCAGCCGGCGCCGCTCGCTCGAGCTTCGCGGCGACCGACCTCCAGCAGCGCGTGAACCGCACCGTCTCGCCGCACGACGTCATCTTCACCACGGGTGATGCCGCGCGGGCGAACTGGTATTTTCAGTCGGGCCCCGATCAGTTCACCGAGATCGACCGGCTGCTGCGCGAGCTGGGCCATGCCGGGCTGGCGGAGAGCCGTGCGGTCGCGGACTTCGCGTCGCACTACGGCCGCATGACGCGCGTGCTGCGCGCCGCGCTGCCCCACGCCGCGGTGTACGCGTGCGACATCGATCCCGGCGCGGTGCGGTTCTGCGCCGAGGAGCTCGGCGCTTTCCCGGTCGTCACGGGCTGGCGGCCGGACGAGGAGCAGCTTCCGGGCGACCTCGACGCCATCACCTGCATCTCGCTGCTGACGCACACCACGCTCGAGCACTGGCGGCGCACGCTGCGCGCGTGGGCCCGGATGCTGCGACCGGGCGGCATCGTCGCGTTCACGTTCCTCTCCGAACGGCACGTCACGCCGTGGATCGCCGGCGAGATGGAACACTACGGATCGTATTCGCCCGAGGCGCGTCTTGCCGTAGCGTCGACGGTGCGCGACGACGGGTTCGGCTTCGCACCGCTGGCGAGGATGTACGGCGCCGAGCCGTCGTACGGCATCGCGTTCGCGACGGCCGACGTCGTCCGGCGCGAGCTCGCGGCGGCCGGCCTCGAAGCGATCGCGCTGGCCGGCGACGCGAATCGCCAGTTCGCGCAAGATCTCGTGCTCGCGCGCAGGCCGGCCGATTGACCGTCGCTGTTTCACAGCGGCCGGACGTGACGCGCGACGTCTCCGTCGTCGCGTGGTACGACCCGCGGTGCTACGCGCCCGCGGCCGCCGGCGAAGGCCGATACGAGGACAGCACCTGGGCTCGGCTGACCGCGCTCGACCCGCCGCCGCCGCTGCCGACCGAGCTGAGCTTCGGCGACCCGCGCGTTCCCGAGGTGCGCGAGGCCCAAGCCGCGCTGGCCCGCGAGCACGGCGTCGACGCCTTCTGCTACCTGTACGCGTGGGGCGCCGGCGGGCCGCGCTGGGACGCGCCGTTTCGCGATCTCGTCACGAGCGGGCGCCCGGATTTTCCGTTCTGCCTCGCGATCGACGTCGAAGCCGGGGTGCTGATCGCCCCAGCGGAAGCGGCAACGCTCTTCGACGGCATCGCGGACGCGCTCCGCGACGCTCGCTACGTGCGGGTCGACGGCGCGCCGCTGGTCGTCGTACGCGATCTTGCGTCGTTGGCCCATGCCCGCACCGTCGCCGCGGCCTGGCGCGGCGCGGCGGCCGACCGCGGCATCGGGCCGCTGCATCTCTGCGCGCTGCGGCCGGCGTACGACGTTGCGCCGCTGGAGATGGGGTTCGACTCGTTCCTCGAAGCGCCGGGGTTCGCGAGCGACCGCACGACGGAAACGGCCGCCGCGCTGTCGGCGCCGTGGCCCGCGTATCGCTTCTTCCGGAGCGTCGCCTGCGTCCAGAGCTCCGCCGACCCGCGGGCGCGCGAGCTCTACGAGCTGCACCTGCACGCGGTCGTCGCCGCCACGCGCCGGCACGGGGAGAAGCTCGTGTTCGTCGACGCCTGGAACGACTGGGTGCGCGGCTGCTACTTGGAACCCGACGATCGTGACGGGCGGGGCGCGCTGCTCGCGACGCGGCGCGCGGTGCGCGGGCCCGCGAGCGGGCTCGTCCTGCTGCGCCGGCTGCGCGATGCGCTGAGCGACCTCGACCCTCCCGCGACCGCGGCGCTGCGCGAGCTGGAGGACGTCGTGTCGCTCCACGAGCGCACGCGCGATCGGTTGCTCGCGGCCGTCGAAGCCGCGCTCGGGCGCGATCGCCCGGCGGGCGGCCTGCCGCTGCGCACGGTGCCGAGCCGGCCGTTCTCCATGCGGTGTCACGCCTATCTCGAACACGTCGCGGGCGTCGAAGGCGCGGGGCTCGGTCATGGGCTGGTCCCGTTGCACGGCGAGGAGCTGCGCGTCACGGGGTGGGCGCACGTCGAAGACTATCCCACGGCCGCGGTCGAGGTGTTCGTCGCGCTCGCGCCGTACGACGGCGGCGGCGATCTGCTGTTCCGCGTCGACTCGCGCGTCGCCCGGCCGGACATCGTCGCGGTGGCTCCGCAGTTTCCGCCGAACTGCGGCTTCGAGCTGGTCGCGAACACCGCTGGGGTCGCGCCGGGCAGGTATCGCGTCGCGATCGTTCAGCGGACGCCCGATGCCTGGTATCGCGACGTCACGGCCGTGCACGTGGTGCGTGAAGAGGCGCCTTGTTCGAGCGACTGAACTGGCAATCGGATCGCGTTCTCTTGGGCGAGCTCGTCTTTCGCATCGAGCAAGCGAAAGACGATCGCTGGGAGCTCGGCGACCAGTGCTTCGCCCTCTACAAGAACCGCCAGCTCCTCGCGCAGTTCGAGCGCTTTTGGTCGGCCACCGCCTTCCGGCCGCGCCGCATGCTCGAGATCGGCATCTGGGACGGCGGCAGCACCGCCCTCTGGCACGAGCTCCTGCGCCCGGAGCGGCTCGCCGCGGTCGACCTCATGGACCGCGAGGACAGCCCGTACTTCCGGCGTTACGTCGCCGCGAACGGCTTGGAAGGCCGCGTCACGACGCACTGGCGGACGAATCAAGCCGACCGCGCGGCGCTGCTCGCGGTCGTCGAGCGCGATCTCGGCGGCAAGCTGGATTTCGTCATCGACGACGGCTCGCATCTGTTCGGGCCGACCCGGGCCAGCTTCGAGATGCTGTTTCCGCTGCTGCCGCCCGGCGGCGTGTACATCATCGAGGACTGGGCCTGGGAGCACTGGCCGGAGTTCCAGGACCCGGGTAATTTTTGGGCCGGCGAAGAGGGGCTCTCGGCGCTCGTCTCCGAGCTGGTCGCGGCGACCGGCACTTCGAAAACGCTGATTCGGCAACGTGTCCGTCTACGAAGGGTTCGTCGCGATCGAGCGCGGGGAAGGCGACGTCGGAGCGGACGGCTTCCGGCTCGGCGACCACGTGCGCCGGCGCCCTTGGCGCACGAGCGCGGCGCCCGTGCCCGAGCACGACGACGTGAAGCTCTTCGCGTTCTACTTGCCGCAGTTCCACCCGATTCCCGAAAACGATCGCTGGTGGGGCAAGGGATTCACCGAGTGGTCGCGCGTGACGCGCGCGCGGCCGCAGTTCGACGGCCACTACCAGCCGCATCTTCCCGAACGGCTGGGTTACTACGACTTACGGCTGGCCCAGACGCGACGGCAACAAGCGGCGCTGGCGCGGAGCTACGGCGTTCACGGCTTCTGCTACTACTACTATTCGTTCGGGGCGAAGACGCTGCTCGAACGGCCGCTGGCGGAGATGCTCGCGAGCGGGCAGCGGGACTTGCCGTTCTGCCTGTGCTGGGCGAACGAGAACTGGACCCGCCGCTGGGACGGCGACGAGCGCGAGCTGCTCATCGAGCAGCGCTACGGGCCCGAACTCGACCTCGCGCTCATCGACGACTTGATGCCGTTCTTCCTCGACCGCCGCTACCTGCGCATCGGCGGCGCGCCCGTGCTGGTCGTGTACCGGCCGGGAGCGCTGCCCGAACCGCACGCGACGATCGCGCGCTGGCGCGAAGCGGCGCGCAAGCACGGCCTGCCGGGCCTGCACGTCGTCGCGGCGCTGACGTTCGGGCTGGACGATCCGCGCCCGCTCGGCTTCGATGCCGCGGTCGAGTTCCCGCCGCACGGTGAAGTGCTGCCCGGCGACGCCTATGCGGCCAGCGGGCTGCGGCCGGATTTCAGCGGCGCCGTCGTCGCGTACGACGCGGTCGTGGAACGGCAGATCGCCCTGCCCCCGCGCCCGTTTCGCACGTACCGGACGGCGATGGCGGGCTGGGACAACACGGCCCGGCTGGGGCCGCGCGGGACGGTGTTCCACGGCGCCACGCCGGAGGCGTACGAGCGCTGGCTCCGTTCGCTGGTGACGGCGGCGCGGCTCGGGCACCCCGACCACCGGCTCGTCTTTGTCAACGCTTGGAACGAATGGGCCGAAGGCGCGCACCTCGAGCCTGACCGCCGGTTCGGGACCGGCTACCTCGAAGCGACCAAGCGCGCCCTCGAGCCCTAGCGGTCGCCGCGGCGCGCACGAAGAAGGGGCGCGATCGACGCTCGCGCCCCTCGATATCAGCTGCGGCTCGGGCGAAGCCCGAACGCGACGGGTTCGGCTATGCCGAACCCACTAGACGCGCTTGACGCGCTTGCTCCGCAGGCAGTTGGTGCAGACCTTGGCCGTCCGGTGCGTTCCGCGGTCGTCGACCTTGACGGCTTGCAGGTTGGGCAGCCACCGCCGCTTGGTCTTGTTCATTGCGTGTGAGACATTGTTCCCGGACATCGGGCCCTTGCCGCACACGTCGCATCGCTTGGCCATAACAGGGGGAGTGTACCGAATCCGACCCCTCCCCGACAAGGGCGTTTTCCCGCAGGGCAGGGCGCTCGTCCCCCGGAACGCGTCGGACGCTCACATGGCAGTCACCACGCTGGACGGGCGGGCGTTCGAGAAGTTCGTCGCCGCCGGGACCTACTTCTTGCGGAAGTACCGGGGCGTCCTCAACGACCTCAACGTGTTCCCCGTCCCCGACGGGGACACGGGCTCGAACATGTTCCTGACCGCCAAGGCCGCCCTGCGCGAGGCGCACCTGGTCTGCGGCCAGCCGCTCTCGGTCGTCGCGGCCGCCGCCGCCCACGGCTCCTTGCTGGGCGCCCGCGGCAACAGCGGGGTGATCCTCTCGCAGATGCTGCGCGGCTTCGCCCACAGCGTGCGCCACCGCGAGACGATCGACACCTTTCAGCTCTCGCTGGCGATGCGCGAGGCGGTCGTCTCGGCCCGGGCGGCCCTGACCAAGCCGGTCGAGGGCACGATCCTCTCGGTCGCCGCCGCGGCCGCCGACGAAGCCTACCGGCTGGCGGTGCGCGAACCCGACTTCTACCGCCTGGCCGACGCCGTGCTGCGGGCCGCCAACGACGCCCTCGACCGCACCCCCGAGCAGCTCCCCGCGCTCAAGGAAGCGGGCGTGGTCGACTCGGGCGGGGCCGGGTTCTGCTACTTCCTGGAAGGCGTGCTGCGCTTCATCCCCGAGCAGACCAAGCGCACGACGGCGTTTCCGCGCCGGCCGGTCCGCTCGAGCGTGTTCACCCGCCAGCAGGTCGTGGGCGACAACCGCTTCTGCACCGAGTTCGTGCTCGAGCAGGCCGCCGTCGAGGCCCACCCGCTGCGCGACGAGCTCGAGCGGCACGGCGACTCGCTGCTGGTGATCGGGGCCGCTCCGACGATCAAGGTCCATGTCCACACCGGGGAGCCGGAGGTGGTGAAGGGCATCGCCGCTCGGCACGGGAGCGTGACCCGCTGGAAGGTCGAGGACATGGCCCGCCAGCACACCCTGCTGGTCGTCGACAAGCCGGCCAAGGCGGTCGGGATCGCGGCGGTCGTGCCGGGCGCGGGCTTCGACCGGATCGCGCGCGAGCTGGGCGCCGAGGTGACGATCCCCGTCCCGGCCGGGGTCAACCCCTCGGTCGAGGACCTGCTGATCGGGGTCAACGCCTCGCTGGCCGATACCGTCTACCTGCTCCCCAACGACCCCAACGTCGCGCTGGCCGCGCGCGAGGTCGGCGCGCTGACCGCCAAGACCGTGATCGTCGTGCCGACCGCCGACCCGCTCGCCGGCCTGGCGGTCCTGCTCGCGCTGGGCGGGGTCGACGAGCCGGTGCCGCTGGAAGAACTGACCCCGGCGCTGGCCGCGGTCAAGAGCGCGTCCGTGTTTTTCGCCGGCAAGGACGCCAGCGTCGGCGGCGTGGCGGTGCAGAAGAACGCGCCCACCGCGGCGATCGGCAAGCGGCTGCTCACCGCGCCGTCGCTGGGCGAGGTGCTGATCGAGGCCGCGAGCGCGCTGGGCGCGGCGCAGGGAGAGCTGCTCACCCTCTACTACGGCGGGGCGCAGAAGGAGCGCGACGCGCAGAAGCACATGGCCCAGTTGTGCGAGCGCTTCGCCGGGGTCGAGGTCGAGTATTACTACGGCGGCCAAGCCGGCATCGAGTACTGGGTGTCCGTTGAGTAGCTTGCCCCTCATCGCCGTCGACGCGATGGGCGGCGACAACGCGCCCGAGGCGGTCGTGGCGGGCGCGCTGCTCGCGCGGCGCGACGGGCTGGGGCGGATCGTGCTGGTCGGCGACCGGGCTCGGATCGCGCCGCTGCTGGGCGCCGGGACGGACATCGAGATCGTCCACGCGGCCGGCGAGGTCGCGATGGACGCCGCCGCCGCGTCCGCGGTGCGCAACGCCGCCGGCACGTCGCTCGGCGAAGCGGTCGACCTGGTGCGCGACGGCAAGGCCGACGCCGTCGTCTCGGCCGGCAACAGCGGCGCGTTCCTGGGCATCGCGCTGATCCGCCTGCGCACGATTCCGGGCATCGCCCGGCCGGCCATCGGCGCGGTGCTGCCCGGCCGCCACGGCCCGGTGGTGCTGTGCGACGCGGGCGCGAACGTCGACTGCAAGCCCGAATGGCTGTGCCAGTTCGGGATCATGGGCAGCGCGTACGCCAAGGCCGCGCTCGGCGTCGCCGACCCGCGGGTCGCGATCATCTCGGTCGGCGAGGAGCGCAGCAAGGGCAACGCGCAGACGATCGAGGCGGCCGCGCTGCTCGAACGGGCGCCGCTGCGCTTCATCGGCAACGTGGAAGGCAAGGACGTGTTCGTGAACGGGGCCGACGTGGTGGTCGCCGACGGGTTCGTCGGCAACGTCATCCTCAAGACCGCCGAGGGCGCGGCGGTGTTCGTGCGCGACGCGCTGCGCGAGGCCTACGCCGGCGCGAGCCCGCTGGGAAAAGTGGGCGGCCTGCTCAGCCGCGGCGCGTTCGCGGCGCTGCGCAAGAAGACCGACTACGCGACCTACGGCGGCGCGCCGCTGCTGGGCGTGCGCGGCAACTGCATCGTGGCCCACGGCCGCTCCGACGCGACCGCGATCCGCAACGCGATCAAACAGGCGGCGGCGCTGGCGCGCGCGGACCTCGTGGGCGTGATCGCCGCCGCGGTGGCGGCATGACGGCCGAGGTCGCGATCGTCACCGACTCCACGTCCGACCTCGATCCGGCCGACGCGCGCGAGCGCGGGATCGCGGTCGTGCCGCTGTTCGTGAACTTCGGTGCGAGCAGCTACCGCGACCAGATCGACCTCTCGCGCGACGAGTTCTACCGCAAGCTGGCCAGCTTGAAAGTGCTGCCGACGACCGCCCAGCCGACCCCGGCCTCGTTCGAGGACGCGTTTCGCCCGCTCGTCGCGGCGGGCCGCCCGATCGTGTGCATCACGATCATGGCCAGCCTGTCGGGCACGATCAATGCCGCCACCACCGCCGCGAAAGCCTTCCCGAACGCCGAGATCCACGTCGTCGACAGCGGCACCGTGGCCGGCGGTTTGGCGCTGCAAGCGCAGCACGCCGGCGATCTCGCGCGCGGCGGCGCCGATGCGGCGGCGATCGTCGCCGCGCTCGCGCGCGACTACGCGACCTGCCGCGGCTACGCGACGCTGCCCGACCTCTCGCACGCGGTGCGCACCGGGCGCGTGTCGCGCGCGCAAGCGTTCCTCGGCTCGGCGCTCAAGATCGTGCCGGTGCTGCGGATCGACTCCGGCGCGGTCAGCGAACAGGCCCGCGTGCGCACCTTCGCCCGCGCGATCGACACGATGGTCGACGCCGCCGCGCTCGAAGCGAACAAAGCCGACGGCGCGCGCATCTG
Organism: Vulcanimicrobiota bacterium; assembly: GCA_963784655.1. Lineage (GTDB taxonomy): Bacteria > Vulcanimicrobiota > Vulcanimicrobiia > Vulcanimicrobiales > Vulcanimicrobiaceae > Vulcanimicrobium. The sequence goes on along the minus strand of CAWASO010000004.1, from coordinate 165,673 downwards.
CGTCATCCACGCGCACGCCGGCGAGACCGCCCAGCGCGTCGTGTCCGGCCTGCGCGCGAAGCTCACCACCGTCCCGACGATCTTCGAGGAGCTCGAAGCGGGGCCGGTGCTGGGTACTCACGCGGGCCAGGGCGCCGTCGGCGTGTTCGTCATACCAGGCCCGTGAGCGCGGAGACCGCGCCGCGCGCGGGCATGTACGTCCACCTTCCGTTCTGCCCGTACATCTGCCCGTACTGCGACTTCGCGAAGTGGGCCTGGGACGACGCGCGCGCGGCGCGCTATCTGGCCGCGCTGCGGGCGGAGCTCGCGCACGCGCCGGCGGTGCGAGCGCGCACGCTGTTCTTCGGCGGCGGCACGCCGACCACGTATTCGCCCGAGGCGCTCGCGGCGCTGATCGGCGACGTGCGCGCGCGCTTCGCGCTGCCGGCCGGCGCCGAGGTCACCACCGAGGCCAACCCCGACCCGGCGCTGGCCGCGCGCATCCCCGGCCTGTTCGCGGCCGGGGTGAACCGGCTTTCGATCGGCGTGCAGTCGTTCGACCCGCGCGAGCTCAAAGTGCTGGGCCGCCGCCACACCGCCGAAGACGTCGCGAACGCGGTGCGCGCCGCGCGCACGGCCGGCTTCACGAACCTCTCGCTCGACCTGATCTTCGGCGTGCCGGGCCAGACCGAAGAATCGTGGGCGGCCTCGCTCGACGGCGCGCTGGCGCTGGGGGTCGACCACGTGTCGTGCTACGGCCTGACGATCGAGGAGGGCACGCCGTACGCGACCTGGTTCGCGCGCGATCCGAGCGCGTTCGCCGACGACTCGCTCGAGGCGCGGCTCTACGCGCTCGCGATCGCGCGCCTGCGCGCGGCCGGCTTCGAGCACTACGAGATCTCGAACTGGGCCAAACCCGGGCACCGCTCCCAGCACAACGCGATCTACTGGGCCAATGACCAGTATCTCGGCCTGGGCGTCGGCGCCGCGTCCTACCTGGCGGGCGTCCGCTCGACCCACACGCGCGACCTCGACGTCTACGCCGCGGCCGCTCTTTCCGGCGCCCCGATCCCGGGCGAGAGCGAGCGGCTGGAGGGCGCGGCCCAGGCCGGCGAGGCCATCATGCTGGCGCTGCGAACCGCCGAAGGAGTCGAGCTGGCCTCGTTTCGCGAACGGTACGGGCTCGATGTCGTGCAGCAGTACCGAGCCGTGGTCGACGAAATGGCCGGCGGGGGATTCCTGGTCGTGGCGGACGGTCACATGCTTCTCACCGAACGCGGCCGGTTCGTAGCGAACGATGTCTGCGCTGCGTTCCTCGCCGCCTGAGCCCGGGCGCGGCGTCGCGACCGCCGTCCTGCGGCTGATCTTCGCTGCGATCTTCGGCACGACGGGCTTCCTGCTCGGGCGCGAGGCCTATCTGCACGCCTTCGCGCTGCACGTCTCCAGCCAAGCCGGGCAGCTCGCGCTGCTGATCGGTGCGCCGGTGGCCGGCGCGCTGCTCGGCGTGCTGGTCGTCCCCGTGGCGCAGACGTTCTTCGAGACCGAGCTGCGCACCGTGGAGCGCGCGATCGACCGGCTCGCGCCGGGCGAGCTGGTGGGCGGCGCGATCGGGCTGGTCACCGGCCTGGTCGTCGCGTTCCTGGTCAAGAGCGTGCTGTTCGAGTTCGTCGCCTTCGCCGGGCGCACGGGCGGCTACATCGCGATCGCGCTGTACCTGGTGCTGAGCGTGTTCGCGGCGTTTCTGGGCGCGCGGGTGGGGGCCAAGCAGCGCGTCGCGCTGAGCCGGATCGCATCGTCCGGGGCGGCGGCCGCGGCGGTCGGCGGCGAGCCCAAGCTGCTCGACACCTCGGTCATCATCGACGGCCGGGTGCTCGACATCGTGCGCAGCGGCTTCATGGAGGGCCCGCTGCTGCTGCCGCGCTTCGTGCTGCGCGAGCTGCAGCTGATCGCCGACAGCAGCGACGCGATGAAGCGCAGCCGCGGCCGGCGCGGCCTGGAGCTGCTGACCCGGCTGCAGGAGACGACCCCGATCGAGATCGTCGAGCGCGACTTCGACGACATCCGCGAGGTCGACGCCAAGCTGGTTCGCCTCGCCCGCGAGCGCGGCGCGAAGCTGGTCACCAACGACTACAACCTCAACCGGGTGGCGCACGTCGAGGGCGTTGCGGTGCTCAACGTCAACGAGCTGGCCAACGCCCTCAAGGCGGTGCTGCTGCCCGGTGAGGAATTGCGCGTGGCGGTGATCCGCGAGGGCCGCGAGGCGCACCAGGGCGTCGGCTACCTCGACGACGGAACCATGATCGTGGTCGAGAACGGGCGCCGCCTGATCGGCGAGACGGTGGACGTGGCGGTGACCAGCGCCCTCCAGACGAACGCAGGGCGCATGATCTTCGCCCGCCCGAAAGTCCGCTCTTGATCTGGGGAGCCGTGATCGTCGCCGCCGGGCGCGGCACGCGCTTCGGCCGCCCCAAGCAGCTCGTCGAGCTGGCCGGTAAGCCGATGGTGGCCTGGTCGGTCGACGCCTTCGCCGCGATGCCCGAGATCAGCGAGCTGGTGGTCGTGACCGAGCCGGAGATGATCGAGCGGGTCGAAACGGTGGTCCACCCGCGGGTGACCCAGGCCAGCGTGCGGGTCGTCCCGGGCGGCGCCGACCGCCAGGCCAGCGTGCGCAGCGGGCTGGACGCGTTCTCGCCCGAGGTCAACGCGGTGTTGGTCCACGACGGCGCCCGGCCGCTGCTGCGCGCCTCCGACGTGCGGGCCGGGATGCGCCCGGTGCGGCCCGGTACGGCGGCGCTGCTGGCCACCCCGGTGATCGACACGATCAAGGTCGCCGACGCGGGCGGCAAGGTGACCCGCACGCTCGACCGGGCGACCCTGTGGGCGGCCCAGACGCCGCAGTTCGCGACCCTCAAGGACCTGCGCCGTGCGCACGCCGACGCGCAGCGCAACGGCCTGCCGCCGGCGACCGACGATGCCGCGCTGCTCGAGCGCGCCGGCCTGGACGTGGTGATCGTCGAGGGCGAGGCCGAGAACTTCAAGGTCACCCTGCCGCACGATCTGGTCCGCGCCGAGGCGCTGCTGCAGCAGCGCGCCGAGCTGGGCGCGGACGGGGAAGAGGTGCTGCTGCTCGAGTGCTACGTCGACCCGCGCGCCGTCGACGACGTGCTAGCCGAGCTCGAAGCGCGCGACGCGCGGGTCGACGAGATCGACCGCGACCTGCCCAGCGCCGTCATCATCCGGGCCTATGCGACCAACCCCGCCCTGCGCGGCTTCGGGCCGCGCCTGCACGCGCTGGCCGGCGAGGACGCGCTCTACACCGTCCACCTCTCGCACGTGGCCCCGCGCAGCACCCCGCTCGACCGCCGCCACTAGCATGCCCGCGCCGCAGTTCCGGGTCGGGCACGGGTTCGACGCCCACCGGCTGGTCGAAGGGCGGCCGTTCGTCCTGGGCGGGGTCCGCATCGAGCACCCCACCGGCCCGCTCGGGCACAGCGACGCGGACGTGCTCTGCCACGCGATCAGCGACGCGCTGCTGGGAGCCTGCGCGCTGGGCGATCTAGGGGCGCACTTCCCCGATACCGACCCGCAGTGGAAGGGGGCCGATTCGACCCGGCTGCTGGCGGCCTGTCACGAGCTGGCCGTGCGGCACGGCTGGACGATCGCCAACGTCGACGCGACCGTGGTGGTGCAAGCGCCGAGATTGTCGCCGCACGTCCCGCGCATGCGGGACGCGCTGGCCGACGTGCTGGGCCTGGCCGCCGAGCGCATCAGCGTCAAGGCCAAGACCAGCGAGGGGATGGGCTACACCGGGGACGGCTCGGGGATCGCCGCCTACGCGGTGGTGTTGGTCGAAGCGCTGCCTCACTGACCCGCAGCGCGATCCGCTAGAGGGCCTTCACGCGGTGCTCCTCGTCGGACGGGAGCGACTCGGCCGGCGGAGCCGGATTGGTCGGACGCGTGAACCGGACGATGAGATCGTCGTCGTCACCGACACCCTGGAACGGCGCGAACCAGATCACAGCGCTTTCACCTGTTTCTCTCCCTGGCGGATCTCGGCCCCGGTGCGCGCATCCTCGCGCTGGCGGCGCCGAGCGGTGAGCTCATCGTCCCAGACCCCCGTCGCCGCGCACTCGGCGGCGAACGCGTGCAGCTCGGAGAGGAACTGCAGGGCACCGGTGATGCGGCGGGACTCGGCTGGGGAGCTCATGCCCCTACGCTACCGGACCGCCGGGCGGCGCAATATCCGGGACGGTACGGAGCTTGGCGGAGGGCTGTACCTAGACTACGTACGGCCCGGCGGGTTTACGTGGGGACCGGCTCCGATTCGGCGATCAAGGAGGCCAGTTCGGCCCGGTTGGACACCCCGAGCTTGCGGTACGCCGCGGCGATGTGGGTCTCGACGGTGCGCTCCGAGATCACCAGCGCGTCGGCGATCGCGCGGGCGGTCCGCCCGGCCAGGACCATGGTCACGATCTCGCGCTCGCGCGCGGTCAGGCCGGAATCCCCGCGCCGGCGGGGCGACGCCGTCTCGGTCTCGGTCAGGCGGCGCACCTCGGCCGTCGCGCCGGCCCGGCGGAAGAGGGCCGCCGCGTCGGCGACCCGGCCCGCGACCTCGAGCGCCTCGGCCTCGTCGAGCACCCAGCCGGCGCCGCGCAGCAGCTCGGCGGCCGTCTCCGCCAGGCGGGTCGCCTCGTCGCGCTTGCGCCGCCGCAGCGCCTCGCGCGCATCGGCCAGCGCGAGCAGCCCGCGCGCGGCGGCGGCGTCGCCGTGCTCCGCCGCGCCGGCCAGCGCCGCCCGGGCCCGCCCGCGCGCCTCGGGGTCGCCGCAGCGCCCCGCGACGGCCAGCATCCAGTAGGGCAGGTCGACCAGCTCGGCCGCGCTCATCGCCCGGCCCGCGATCTCTTCCGCGGCGGCCACCCGCCCGTCGGCCAGCGCGTCGTAGGCCAGCGCGCCGCCCAGGATCGCGATCGACTGCTCGTCGCGCGCCGCGAGCGCCGCCTCGAACGCCGCGCTCGCGTCGCGCCGCTCGGTTTCCCGCGCCGCCCCGGTCAGCACCGTGATCCGCAGCGCGATCGCGCAGACGTAGCGGTGGATGACCGGCAGCCGGTGCGTGACCGATTCCGACCGCGCGAGGTGGCGCTGCGCCGTCTCGACGTCGCCTCCGACCAGGGCCGCCAATGCGGCGTTCTGCGAGACCCACGACACGATGCGCAGGTTCTTGGTGCGCTCGGCGACCGCCAGCGCTTCGTCGTAGAACGCGCGCGCGGCGGCGACCGTGCCGGTCTTGAGCTCGAAGTTGCCGCGGTTGTTGAGCGTGCGCAGCAGGACGTCGTCCTCGCCGTGCTCGCGCGCCAGCGCGATCGTCGTGGCGAAGCGGTCGCGCGCCTCCGCGCCGCGCCCCAGCAGCCCCAGGCAGTAGCCGTAGATGCCGTGGAAGCGGGTCACCCAATGCTGGTCGGCGTGTTCGAGCAGCGTCTCGGCAACGGCCAAGTGCTCGAGCGCTTCGGCCGGGCGGATCAGCGCGTTGAGCAGACCGGCCAGCGTGGCCTCGACTTCGAAGCGCAGACCCGCCTCGTCGGGCCGCAGCCGGCTGGCCAGCTCGCGGGCGGCCTCGATGCCGGCCTCGTGCTGGCCCAGTTCCCACAGCATGCGGGCGTGGCGGATCGCCAGGCGCGCCGCTCGCACCCGGTCGCGCTCGGCGAGGGCGGCCATGGCGCGCACCAGCCAGTCCGCGCTGCGCTCGACGTCGCTGGTCGCATACCAGGCATCGGCGGCTTTTTCGGCCAGATCGCCCTGCTGCTGCGCGTCGCGCGCGAACTCGTACGCGCGCTCGTAGTAGCGCGCCGCGTCGCCGTGCGCGAACGCCGCCGCCGCGCCGTCCCCGGCGCGGTCGTTCCAAGCCACCGCGTGCTCCGCGTCGCGCGCGCGGTAGGTGTGCTCGGCGATCGCCGCGACGTCGAGCGTGGGCTCGTTGGCGAGCGCGACCGCGACGCGCGCGTGCAGCTCGCGCGTCTCGGCGCGCAAGAGCTCCGCGTACACCGCTTCGCGCGTCAGCGCGTGGCGAAAGGCGAAGCAGTTGCCGTCGTCGTCGTCTTCCTCGACCACCAACTGCAAGTCGCGCGCGCGGCGCAGCGCGCGGAAGACGGCGCTGGCCTCGAAACCGCCCAGCCGGGTCAGGAACCGAGCCGAGAAACGGCGTCCGACGACCGCCGCGTGGAGCAGCACGTCGCGATCGTCCGCGGAGAGCGAGGCGAAGCGCTCGCGCACCGTCGCGCGGATGCTGGTCGGCACCACGGCCCGTTCGGTGCCTTCGCGCGCGATGCGCTCGAACACGCCGCGCAGCAGCTCTTCGGCCAGCAGCGGTCGCCCGTCGGAGAGCTCGCGAATCTCGCTCAGCACGTCGGCGCCGAGGCGCCGGTCCGCGTCGCGCAGCACGGTGCGCAGCAGCTTGTCGATCTCGTCGGGGCCGAGCGGGTCGAGCGTCATGCGCTCGCCGGCCTCGCGCTCGAGCGCGGCGATCGCGCGCGCGCGGGACGAATCGGCTTCGACGTCCTCGGGCCGGTAGGTGGCCACGATCAGGACCGGCTCGTCGACCAGCCGGCGGGCCAGAAAGCGGAGCACCTCGATCGTCCCGCCGTCGGCCCAGTGCACGTCCTCGACCACGAAGGCCACGCCGTGCGGCTGGGCCGCCGCGCTGGCCGCCAGCTGCGCGGCGAAGAACGAGAAGCGGCGCAGCTTGGCGTCGCCGCCCTCCGCCGGCTGGCCGTCAGCATCGGCGTTCGCCCGCACGCCGAGCGCCTCGAAGGCTTCGGAGATGGGCGCGTAGGGGGCATCGCTGTACTCGCGGGCGGCGACCGTGACCGCGCGCGTTCCGGCGCGCCTGGTCGCGGCGACGAACTCCTCGGCGAGCCGGCTCTTGCCCACCCCGGCCTCGCCGCGCACGACCACCACCGCCGAGCGGCGCGCCGGACCCGGCCGCGTGCGGGCGAGCAGAAATTCCAGCTCCAACGAGCGGCCGATCAGATCGCGGCAGACCAGACCGGAGGTGATCATGACGCCGCACCCTTTCGCCACGGCGAGCGCGGAGGCCGCTCCAAGCAAGCGAAGGTCGCATGAATCGGACATCCCCCGGACGAACAGCGCCTGCTATGCTCCTCGAACGTACGACCCTCGAACGGCACCTGGCCGAAATCGTCGCAAGCAGCATGCCCGGCCACGGCGGCGGCACGGCCGACACGCCCGGCGCCGCGCAGCCCGAGCGCGAGCCCGAGCCCGCGGGCGACGAGGACGAGAGCGAAGAGCAGCCTTCCTGAGCGTGCTCGGCGGCGGAGGTCGGCTCCGCCGCCGGGAATGACTCCAAGCGGATGGATCGCACGCACCTCGCCGGCCCGCTTCGCGTCCGCTGCACCGCCGCGGCCGGACCGCTGTCCGTCACGAACGCGCGAACGGCCCTCTTCGGCTGGCTCGTCGCGCGGCGAGGCGGCGGAACGTTCGTCGTGCGCGTCGCCACGCCCGAGGCCGCGGCCGGCGTCGCGGACGAGCTGGCCTGGCTCGGGCTCGCGCCCAGCGAAGGACCGTACGTCGTCGCCGACCGCGCCCCGCTCTACCGCGCGCGCGGAGCGGAACTGCTCGCCGCCGGTACGGCGCACGAGCGCGACGGCGCGCTCTGGCTGCGGGTCGCGCCCGGCACCACGGTCGTGTCCGACCTGGTTCACGGCGAGGTCGCGTTCGATCACGCCGCGCTGGGCGACGTCGCGCTGCTCCACGCCGACGGCAGCCCCAGCGACACGTTCGCCGGGGCGGTCGACGATGCCGAGCTGCGGATCGACCTGGTGCTGCGCGAGGACGACCACCTCGACCAGACCCCGCGCCAGCTGCTGATCCTGGCCGCGCTGGGCCACCCGCCGCCGCGCTACGCGCACGTCGGGCGCATCGTCGACGCGGCCGGCATCACCCTGGCCGGGCTGCGCGGCGCCGGCTACCTGCCCGACGCGGTCGTCGAGCACCTGGCCCTGCACGGCTGGTCGTCCGCCGACGGGCGCGAGAGCTTCAGCCTGACCGAGCTGGTGGGGATGTTCGGCCTGGACCGGGTTCACGCCACGCCCTCGCACTTCGACGAGCAGCGCCTGCGCGCGTTCAACGGCCGGGCGCTGCGCGCGCTCCCCCGCGCGCGCTACGCCGAGCTGATGGCGCAGGCCATGCAGCGCTACGGGCTGCTCGAGGACCCGGTGCCCGAGCCGGCCCGGCGCTGGGTCGAGACCTTCCTGGACGCCTTCGGGCACGAGGTGCACACGCTGCGCGAGGCGGCCGCGGAGGTCGCCAAGCTGCGCGAGGAGTCGGTCATCGTGCCGGCACTGGAGCTGGAACGGCTGCGCAACCGCCAGGTGCTGTTCTTTCTCGACGCGGTCTCGCAGTACGTCGACGAGCAGCCCGAGCTGCGCGGGCTGCCGCTGGCGCACGACGTCCCGGCCATCGCGGACGAGTTCGGGATCGCCCACGAGGACGCGTTCGCGGCGCTGCGCATGGCGCTCACCGGCTCCTACGAGGGGCCGCCGCTGAGCCTGCTCTTTCCGCTCCTGGGCCACGACCGGATCATGATCCGGATCGGCGCGATCAGCTCGCACGTGCTGCACGGCCGCGGCCTGGAGCCGATCCGCTTCGGGCCGGGCGGGGCGCCGTTCGAGACGATCCAGGCAACTCGCCCGGCCGAGCCGGGGTCGTAAGGCCGTCGTGCCGCCCAAGCCGTTCGAGACGCTGCTCGCCGACCTGCGGGCGCCGGTCGAAAAAGACCCGGCCGCCGCGGGCTGGCTGGACGTCGTCCTGAGTTATCCCGGCTTCCACGCGCTGGTCGGCCACCGCGCCGCCCACGCGCTGTGGCGGCGCGGCGTCCCGCTGCTGCCGCGCTTCGTGTCCAACGCCTTCCGCTTCCTGACCGCGATCGACATCCACCCCGGCGCGACCATCGGGCAGGGCGTGTTCATCGACCACGGCATCGGGGTGGTGGTCGGGGCGACCGCGATCGTGGGCGACGGCTGCACGATCTACCAAGGGGTGACCCTGGGCGGCACCTCGCTCGACCGGGTCAAGCGCCACCCGACCCTGGGCCGGGACGTCACGGTCGGCTCGGGCGCCAAGGTGCTGGGCGACATCACGGTCGGCGACGGGGCCAAGATCGGCTCCAACTCGGTCGTGGTGCGCGACGTGCCGCCCGGCGCGACGGTGGTCGGCATCCCGGGCCGGGTCGTGCTGCAGGACGGCAAACCGGTCGCGGCGGGAGGCGACTCCCGGCCGCGGGTCGACCTGCCCGATCCCAACGCGCCGCTGATCGCGGAATTGTCCGACCGGATCGCAGCGTTGGAGCGCCGCCTTGCCGAACTCGAACGGCGCAACGATGTCGCTACGACTCTATAACACCCGCACGCGAACGGTCGAGCCGTTCCAGCCCCTGCAGGGGGACCACGTTCGCGTCTACGTCTGCGGGCTCACGCCCTCGGCGGAGGCGCACCTCGGTCACGCCCGCTCGTTCCTGTTCTTCGACGTGCTGCGGCGCTATCTCGAGCACCCGCGCAACGCGTACCGCGTCACCTTCGTGCGCAACGTGACCGACGTGGACGACCGCTCGATCGCGACCGCGCGGCAGGAGGGCACCACCTTCGAGGCCGTGATGGCGCGCCACTACGGCTCGTTCCAGGCCTCGATGCGGCGGCTGGGCGTGCGCGAACCGGACCTCGAGCCGTACGCGACCCGCAGCATCCCCGAGATCCAAGCGATGATCGAGGCGCTGATCGCGGGCGGGCACGCCTACCCCAGCGTCGACGGCATCTACTTCAGCGTCGGCACGTTCGCGCGCTACGGCGCGCTGTCGGGCAAGAACGTCGACGAGCTGCTGGTCGGCGCGCGCATCGCCGAGAACGAGGACAAGCGCGACCCGCTGGACTTCGCGCTGTGGAAGTTCCGCCGCGAGGGCGACCCGGCATGGGACTGGCGCGCCGGCTCGGCCCTGCCCGAAAGCGCGAACTGGAGCGGCCGGCCGGGCTGGCACATCGAGTGCTCGGCGATGATCGCCGAGACGTTCGGGCTGACCACGATCGACATCCACGGCGGCGGCTACGACCTGATCTTCCCGCACCACGAGAACGAGGTCGCGCAGAGCGAGTCGCTGATCCCGCAGACGCCCGAGCCGCACCCGTTCGCGAACTTCTGGGTCCACGGCGGCCTGCTCAACTTCGAAGGCCGCAAGATGTCAAAGTCCCTGGGCAACTTCGAGCCGCTGCACGCGCTGCTCGACCGCCACGACCCGCTCGCGATCCGGCTGCTGTTCCTGCAGACCGGCTACCGCAAGCCGATGAACTTCACCGAGGACAGCATCGGCGCGGCCGAGAGCGCGCTGGAGAAGCTGCGCCGCGGCTTCGCCGTGCTGAGCGGCGAGATCCCGAATCCCGCGCCGCCCGCGCCCGGCGGCCCGGCCGTAGAAGTCTACGAGGAGCGCTTCTTCGAGGCGCTCGACGACGATATCAACACCGCGGGCGCGGTAGGCGTGCTGTTCGACGCGGTCGCCGCGCTGCCGCGCCATCCCGATCCCGCCCAGCGCGAGGGCGGCGCGGTGCTGCTGCACGACGCGTTCGGGCTGCTCGGCCTGGGCCCGCTGCTCGAGCGGCCGGTCGAACCGGAGCGCACGGTCGAGCTCGCGCCCGACCTGGCGAGCCGGCTCGCGGCGCGGCTGGGCGACGCGGTGCACCTCAACGGCGAGGCTCCCGAGGCGGCGATCCGCGCGGTAATCGACGCCCGCGCCGCGGCGCGCAAGAACAAGGACTTCGCGCTGGGCGACCGCTTGCGCGACGCGCTCGCCGCCGAAGGCATCGTGCTCAAGGACTCCAAGGGCGGCACCACGTGGACCGTCGCCGCCAGCTAGGCGCCGGCCGCCCGCCGCACGAGCGGCACGCGCCGCGGGTCGACCTCGACGACGTCGTCTACGGCGTGCACGCGGTCGACGAGATGCTCGCCGCGGGCGAGCCGCTGCGCCACATCCACGTCGGCGACGACCGCAAGCGCGACCCGGCGCTCAAGAACCTGCTCGAGCGCGCGCGCACGGCGAACGTGCCGGTGCGCTTCGAGAGCCGGACGTTCTTCGCGACCTTTCCGTACAAGGCGCACCAGGGCGTGGTCGCGTTCGGTGAGCCTTTTGCATACATTTCGCTCGACGAAGCGCTCGCGCAGCGGCGCCGCGACCGCCCGGCGCTGTTCGTGCTGCTCGACCACGTCACCGACCCGCACAACGTCGGCGCGATCATCCGCGCGGCGGAGTGCGCGGGCGCGAACGCGGTCGTGCTGCCGGACCGCCGCAGCGCGGGCGTGAACGCGACCGTCCGCAAGTCGTCCGCCGGCGCGACGGCGTACCTGCCGGTCGCTCGGGTCGCCAACGTGTCGCAAGCGGTCCGCACGCTCAAGAAGGCGGGCATCTGGGTGTACGGCGCGGCGCTCGGCGAAGGTGCGAAACCGTACACCGAGGTTGACCTGTCCGGCGACGTCGCGCTCGTCATCGGCGCGGAGGGTGAAGGGATCGCTCCGCTGGTCAAGCGCGAGTGCGACGGGCTGCTCGAGATCCCGCTGCTGGGCCGGGTTCAGTCGCTCAACGCGTCGGTCGCGGCGGGCATTTTACTCTATGAGACGGTCCGGCAGCGGGGGCACGCAAGCACGTGACCCAGGCGGAAGTGCGCTCTGGTCCTTGACCCGATAGGAGGTCCTCCCTATACTAGATTAGTCGTGGCGCGGCCCGGACGGGCTCAGGCCCGCGTTTTCGCGCACGACGGTTTTCCGGCAAGGTAGGTTTCATGGCGCTCACGCAGCCCGCCGCCGAGTCCCTCGACTACCACGAGCGACCCGACGAAGATCTCGTATCAGCAGCGAAATCGGGCGATAACCTCGCGATGGAGTTCTTGCTCAACAAGTACAAGAACTTCGTGCGGATCAAGGCGAAGAGCTACTTTCTCATCGGCGCGGACCGCGAGGACATCATCCAGGAAGGGATGATCGGCCTCTACAAGGCGGTTCGCGATTTCAAAGCCGACAAGCTGTCGAGCTTCCGCGCGTTTGCGGAACTGTGCATCACGCGTCAGATCATCACCGCGATCAAGACCGCGACGCGCCAGAAGCACATCCCGCTCAACCAGTACATCTCGCTCAACAAGCCGATCTACGACGAGGACAGCGAGCGAACGCTGCTCGACGTGATGCCCTCGCAGAAGACCTCCGATCCCGAAGAGCTCGTGATCAACCAAGAGGTCTCCGAAGACATCAAGGCCCGCATCCAGGAGAACCTGTCCGATCTGGAGTCGCAGGTGCTGCTGTCCTACCTGGAAGGCAAGTCCTATCAGGAGATGGCGCGCGACCTCAACCGGCACGTCAAGTCGATCGACAACGCGCTCCAGCGCGTGAAGCGCAAGATCGAGAAGAACCTAGCCGAAATCGAACTGCCTTGAAAGGACCTAGGGGCGCGTAGCTGATCCGTCAGCCGACGCCTCGAGGATCGAGACGGAAATGAGAGGGTCCCGCTACTGCGGGACCTTCTCATTTTTCTGGGGCGCCAGCTCGCTCACGATCAAATCGTACAACTGCTCGCGCTGCTCCAAGGGGTCGAAGGCGAGTGCCTTTTGCTCGCCGCCGCGGCCGACCGGGTCGAGCAGCACGGTGACGCGGCCCTTCGCGCAGACGTCCAGACAGGTCGTTCCGGTGGCCCGCACGGCGCCCCAGTGGCCGTCGGCCTTGAGCCGGTCCTTGAGCCAGGCGCGCACCTGCAGGCGCTCGTCGCCGGCGTGTTCGGGGAAGTCCTCGGGGAAACGAACGTTCAGACATTTCTCGCACACCAGCGCGAGCCCGCCCTGACGCTTCCAGGCGGGATTGACTTCGATCGGTTGACCCATGACGGCGAGGTTCGCCGTGCCGGGGAGCGGCTCCACTCCGGCCGGCGTCACTTTGGCGGGCGGGCGCGCGAGCCGACGGTGGGACTCGAACCCACGACCGTCCGATTACAAATCGGGCGCTCTACCAACTGAGCTACGCCGGCGCCGCCGCGCCGGCGATTCTTTCCCCCGGGGAAGGACGAAGCCCTGGAATTCGCGTATCAAGGCGGGTCCCCACCGTGGGTCGGTGGTCGAGTGGTTAATGGCGCCGGGCTGTAAACCCGGTTCGCGAAGGCGATACGCAGGTTCAAATCCTGCCCGGCCCACCAGTACGGCGGCGCGCGTTCCGAGAGGGAGGCGCGCCGTTCGTTCGTAACTTCGAGCAAACGAGCGCGGGCGTTGCATAGTGGTAATGCCCTTGCCTTCCAAGCAAGAGTCGCGGGTTCGATTCCCGCCGCCCGCTCCAGTGACCGTCTAGCTCGCCCGCCGCCGTGCCTCGACGCGGCGGTTCTTGCAGTCCTCGCAGATTAAGCCGCCGGGCGGGGACGGATTCGCGGCGCACGTCGTGCATAGACCGGCTTCGCGCGCTCGCGCGCGCTGTCGCTGCTTGGCGAGGCGGAACTGCTCGCGCCGTTCGGGCGTCATGCGGCGGACGCGCTGCGCGCCGCTGACGCGATGTCGCGCGGGAACGGCAGGCCGCGCTCGGCCGCGAAGGCGCGCGCGCGCTCGATGTTTTCGCCGATCGCAACGTCGACGATCTCGATTCCGACCACGTCGTCCGCGTCGTTGACATCGGCCAGAACTTCGGAGCCCTCCCCGCCGACCTCGATCTGCGCGTCGGCGACGCGCTCACCGATGCGGTAACGAATATAGGCGGAGCCGCGCTCCGCAAGTTCGACGATCATCGCGACCTCCCGGCGATGGCGACCGTCCAGACCGCTCCGTCCGGGTCGAGGGTGACCCGTAGGCGGCGGCCGTTGACGATGCGGTAATGGTTCATCCGGCCCGAGTGCCCAGGAACCGATTTGTCGGGGTTGGCGACCACCGCGACGACCTCAGTCCAGTCGATCCGCCGCTCGAGCATCCGCTGGACCGTGTGTGTCGCGTCCTCGGTGCTCGCCGGAAGGCGGGGCCCTGTCATGTCATCATCTTGCCAGGCCCGGCCTGTCATGTCAACGCGGCGCGTCCTCACTTGCCAGCGCCGCCAGCCCGCGCACGCAGTAGTCGCGGTCCGCGCGCAGCTCCGCGACGAGCGCCGCTCCGTCGGCGGGCTGCAGTGCGCGCAGCGCCTGGGCCGCGGCGACGCGAACGCGCGGGTTCTCGGCCAGCCGTGCGACGTCGAGCAGCAGCTCGGCGGTGTCGCCGTCGCCGACCGCGGCGGCCAGCTCGCACAGCGTCGTTCCGCGCGTGCTGGCCGGGGTGAGCGCGGTGGCGATCGTTCCGCTCGGCACGTCGAACAGGAACTGCGCGCGCTCGGTATAGCGCCCGGTCACCACGACGTTGAGGGTGATCGAGAGCGCGGCCGGGTGCTCTTGGTAGTGGACGTCCCGGGAGGCCTCGTAGAGCATCATCGCGCCGCGCGGAAATGCGCGCCGGCCGCACGGGCGCAGCTCGACTTTTTCGCCGGGCATGCCCACCACGGCGCCGGGGTCGTACTCGAACAGCACGGTCTCGTAGCCCGGCCCGTGATAGGCCCCGGTCAGGAAGGCGAAGTTGTGGTCGTGCGGGGTCAGGTAGCCGAAGCCGGGATCCTGGGCGGTCGGCGCGGGCTTGCGCGGGTCCGGCGCGACCCACACGTTGGCGCGGACCATAAACGCCGGGCGGCGGGCGAGCACCAGCGTGTGGCCGACGTACTCGTGGTCGCTGCGGCCGCTGCGCCAGCCGGTCAGCTCGGCCGCGATGAAGTCGGCCAGCAGCCGGTCGTTGTTGAGCAGGCACTTGAAGGCCGGCGCGGCGCTGACCAGATCGGTCTGGTCTTGTACGCCGAGATCGTGCTCGAGGTGCGCGACGAAGGCGTCGAGCGAGAGCGTGTCCGTCGCATCGGAGCCGAGCGCCAGCGTCATCGCGGCACTGCTTGCGCGAGCAGGCGGCGCGCGGCGCCGCGCAGCTGCGGGTGCCCGTCGCTCGCGAGCGCGCGCAGCGCGGTCAAGCCGGCGTCGGGCGCGATGCGGTACGCGGCTTTCGCCGCCGCCCAGCGCACGAAGTGCGACGGGTGCTCGGCGAGCTCCGCCATCGCGGGCACCAGCGACGCGTCGCCGAGCAGCTCGGCGAAGGCGAGGAGCTCGCGCACGAGCAGCCACTCCTTGCGGGCCGGCTCCGCGCGCACCGGCCGCAGCGTCGTGCGCTCGTAGTGCCAGGCGAGCGCCGCGACCGGCGGTCCGGCGGCGGTCAGCGCGACCGCCGCGCGTTCCAACGGAACGATCTCGTAGGCGTCGGTGGCGGCACGCAGCGCGCGGGCGTCGCCCGGTGCGAGCACCGCCTCGGCCTCCGCGACGATCCGAACGGCCGGTTCGAACACGTCGTTCGCGACCCCGGGCGGCACGCTCCAGCAGCGCAGCGCGAACGGTTCGCGGCCGGCGTTGCCGACCAGGGTGTTCCGGGTGAGCGTGACGATCGTGCGCGCGAGCGGCGCGCCCGGCCGGACGATCCTCGCCCGCAGATCCAGGTCCAGCGTCGCGATCAGCCTCACCTGGCCGGCCGCGGTATCCTTCGTGTCGTGCGGTTCGCCGGACACCACGCGGCGCAGGTCCGCTTCGACGTACGTGCGGACGACGTCCGGCCGCAAGAGGCGGCGGAAATCGTCCAAGGGCAATACGCTGTCGTCCCGATCGGTCAATCCGGCTCCTCGTGGGCGTCACATCATGGTGCGCGCCGTGCGGGCGGGGGACGCGGGTCGGCGGTCCTCGCCGAGGACGTCGATGGGCCGGGCGAGCGGGACCATCGGCGTCGGGCGGGCTCGCATCGCCTCATCCGGGGCCGCCTCGTTCCCGGTAGGATGGGCGCAGCGGCGGGTTGCCCCGTGACTGGACGGCGGCGCGCCGTTCTTCGTCACTCACGGCCCGCAAGGAGCAATCGCTTGGAAAAATCGGCCTCGTACGCGTACGAACCCCCGGCCATCCTGGAGTCCTTCGACGCGCTCGAAATCCTCGGCTTCGCCGAAGGCTTCGAGGTCTACTCGATCGGAAACGGCTCGCAGACGTCCGTCATCTCGCTGGCGAGGTAACCGGCCGGGAATTGGGCGGCGTGCATCGTTCCCCCGGCACGCGTGCCGATCAGGGCGAAGCGGCCGGCGCGCGCGATGCGCGCCGCCCGAGCCTGCGCGAGCTGGGCCTGCACCTGTCGCCGACCGCGCGGCATCTCTCGATCGCGACCGACGACGAGCGCGTCGAGCGCTACGTGCGCACGTCGTACGCGCTCGCGCACGTGCCCAGCGTGCCGGCGAGCGCGGACCGCGCGGTGATCGTGACGGCGACGCGGCCCGCGACGGTGACGTTCAACGGCGAACCGATGCCGCGGCCGAAATCCGCCGCCCGCTCGGACCCGCTCAACTCCGGCGTGTACCTGGTCGATCAGTTCCTCTGGCGCTCGCTGGCGCGCGACGACACCTGGCTGTCGATCTACGGCTGCGCGGTCGCGCTGCACGGGCGGACCGTGGTGCTCGTCGGGCCGAGCGGCACCGGCAAGACGACCCTGGCGCTCGCGCTGCGGCGGTACGGCGGGTGCCTGTACGGTGACGAGATGACCGTCGTGCACCGCCGCGACGCGACCGCGACCGCGATCGGGCGCCGGCTCGCGGTGCGCGAGCGGAGCCTGGCGCTGCTCGGCGACGAGCGCTTGAGCGCGGTGGTGCGCGCGGGCGAGCGCTACGCCGACGGCGCGGGCGACACGTACTACGTCTGCCGGCGCGCGCTCGACGCCAAGGTGGGAACCGCGCCGCCCTTGCCGCTAGGTGCGCTGGTGGTGCTGCGGCGCGGCGACGGCGCCACCCGGCTGCGCATGCTGTCGAAGGCGCACGCCGCGCTCGCGGCAGCACCGTACCTCGGCTCGCGGCCGGGGGATCTCAGCGAGGTCGGCGCGCTCGGCGCGCTCCTGCGCGACGCCGCCGCGTTCGAGCTGAGCGTGGCCGATCCGCATCCCGGGGCCGCGCTGATCGCGGCGACCGTCGCATGATGCTGGCCGGTGCGGAAGATCTCGTCGCGGTCGAGCGGGGCCAGGTTCCCGCCCTGCGCGATGCCGCGTCGCGCGCGCGCCGCTCGCTCGCGCTCGGCATCGCCGGACGGTCGCTGGTCGTGCACTTCGACGACGACGCGGCGGGTGCGTGCTTCGCCGCCCGTTATGCCGACCTCGCGCTGTCCGGCGTACCGCTCGTCGCCCAGCATGCGTTCGCGTTCCGGCACGCGGCGGCGGGCCCGCTGTTCTGGTCGCAGGACGGTCCGGCGTTCCGCTGGCCGCACGGGGAGCTGGACGCCGATGCCGTCGCGTTCTTCGCCGACGCCGTCGCGCTGACGGAGTTCTTCGAGCGGCACGGTGACGGCGCGGTCTCGCTCCACGCGGCGGCAGTCGGGATCGCGGGTGCGGCGGCCGCGCTCGTCGGCGACACCACCGCGGGCAAGACGACCACCGCGCTGGCGTGCGCGCGGATCGGCTTGCGGCTCTACAGCGACGAGCGCTGCGTGCTCGGCCGGGACGGCGCGGTGCACCCGTTTCCGCGCGCGCTCAACGTGCGCGAAGCCGGCCGCGCGCTGCTGCTGCGCGACCGCGTGACGGGGCCAGATCCGCTCGGCGAGCGGCTGCGCGCGCGTGCGTCCGGCCCGTGGAGCGACGTCCGTTTCGGCGAGCTGGTGCCGGATTGGGTGCTGCCGGAGCCCGCGCCGCTGCGCGCGGTGTTCGTGCTGGCGGGAGCGGGCGAACGCGTCCGGCTCGAGCCGGCGAGCCGGCTGGCGGCCGTGCGCGCGGCGGCGCGCTGGGCGCGCGGCGCGGGCACGGGCTTGGACAAGGTCGCGCGGCTGCACGAGCTCTTCGCGGGCGCGGCGTGTCACCGGCTCGAGCTCGGTTCGCCCGACGCTTCGGCGCGCGCGATCCGCGCCGCGCTGCTGAGCGCGCGCGACGAGCTCGAGCGCAGTGCGTGACGCTAGAGCGCGGCGCGTGACGCTCGCGCCGCCGTGGCGCCGCGCGCGGCCGACGCTGCGGCTGATCGATGCTCTCGAGCTGCGTTCAAGCCGGCGATGCGGACGGGCTCGCCGCCGCGCTGAGCGCCGACGCGGCGAGCGTTCTGGCCGCCGCCGAACGCCATCGCTGCCGGGCGGCGCTTGGCGAGGCGGTGCGCCGGAGCGGCATCGACGGACGCATTCCGGCGGCGAGCGCGACCGTGTTGCGGCGGACGCGGCTGGAGGCGCTGCTGGCGACGACGCGCATGCACCGCGCGCTCCGCGCCGTGGTCGAAGTGCTGCGCGAAACCGGCGCGCCGTTCGCGCTGCTCAAAGGCGCGGCGCGCATCTATGCCGGCGAGCCCGAGGCCGCGTACCACACCTCCGACGACGTGGACGTGCTGGTGCGGCGGAGCGATCTCGCCGCGGTCACCGCCGCGTTGCTGCGGCACGGGTACACCGATCTTCCCGCTGCGGCGGCGGCCGAGGACTTCGAGCGGCACCATCACGCCGTGCCGCTCTTTCCGCCGGCCGGGTCGTTTCCGATCGAGGTGCACCATGCGCTCGCGCGGGCGGACGCGCTCTCGACGCCGACCGATTGGGCGCACCTCGCGCCGTATCTGGGCGCGGTCGACGGGCCGGCGGGCCCGGTCCTGCGGCTCGACCGGGTGGGCAGCGCGCTGCACTTGGCGATCCACGCGATCGGCCTCACCCGCTTGCGCGACGTCGCGCTGCTGGCGCGCACGCTGCGCGCGTTCGAGCCGGCCGACTTCGACGCGCTGCGCGCCGTCGTGCGCGCCGAGCGGCGCGACCCGGTCCGGCTGGAGGCGGGGGTGCTGCTCGCCGCGCGCATCGCCGGGGTCCCGTGGGGCGCCGCACCGGCCGTCCGGCGGTACCTGCGCTGGGCGCTCCTGCGCGAGGACCTGCCGTCGTCGCTGCGGGGCCGCTGCGACGCCGTCGAGGCGTATTTCGCGCACCCCGGCGCGCCCTGGTTGGCGCTCGGCGGGCTCGTCCCGTGGTGGTCGCGCGGAAGCGGGCTGCTGGCCGCCCCGGCGCGGATCGTTGGACGCTGCGCGAGCAACGCCGCCGCGCTGGTCTACGGCGCCCTCATGCCGTCCGACGACCGGGGCCTGGGCGAAGGGTGAAGCGGTAGCAGAGCCGCGCGGGCGCTCATTCGAGCTGCCCGCTCGGCGGTCGTGGTCCAGCGAGCCGGACTTTCACTCGGCATCCGCGCGGTTAAGAGAGCCGCGTGCTCTAGAGTTGAGCTATCGCTGGGCGCCGGTCGATTCTACCACGCTGGTCGCCCCCAGCGCAAACTCGTTACCGATCGCGCCGCACCGTAAAATCCTCATCGTCGTACTCGCGCGCGAACTGTCCCGAGAACATACCGGACTGGCGGAGGGCGCGCGCGAGATCGGGCGACGACACGGCGACACCGTGAACGAGCTCGGGCGTCGGCACGAACGGCACCGAGGTGCGGTCGGCCATCGCGCCGGTCCACGTCCGGCGGTCGACGCCGGCTTCATCGCACGCGACCTCGACGAGCGCACGCGGGCACGCTGCTTCGCCGTGGACGACGTCCCACGGCCGCGGCAGCCGGGCCCAGACGTTCGTGTCGGGATGAACGTCGCCGCCGCTCGACAGGTGCCAGCTCGCGACGTCGGCGGCCATCAGCCGCATGACCTTTCCCGGGCACGCCGCGTCGAGCAGCGAATCCATGCCGAGCGCGTGGGCGAGCGACATCCAATGCGCGCGCGCCTTGTTCCAGCCGCCTGCGACTTGGTTCCACGTCGACGAGTCGTTCCCGCGCGACACGACCATGCGGTCGAGATCGACCGTGTTCTCACGCGCCGTGTCGCGCAGCAGATCCGCCGCGTCAACGAGCACGTTCCACCAGCGACCGAGCAGCGCGCCCTTCTGTTCGTCCGAGAGGTGTCCGAGCACGCGTGCATCCGGCATCACCGTCGCGATCACGTCCCAGCGCGCGCGATCCGCTTCGCGCTCGCAGCGATCGAGCAGCATGGCCGCGACGTGGTCGAACGCCTGCTGCTGGCTCTCGTTCGTGAAGACCGACCGCACGCCCATGCGCGCCGTCATGTAGGCGACGAAGCACGCCGTGTTCGTGTCGGCCATGACGTCGCCCTCGGGCACGGTGAACGCGAGGCCACCCTTGCCGATGCGTGTGAAGGTGTACTTGCGCGTCTCCCGCGCGAGGCGACGCAGGCGATCTTCCATGCGGCCGCACAAGCGCCAGCGCTTGTTATACCAGCGGTGACCCTTGTAGATGCCGACCGCGCGGCGCTGCGCCTTCGTCATGCGCCGAACTTCGCCGCGGGCGCGCGCGATCGCCGCGGACACCTGATCGATGAACGCGTCGAGGCTTACCGGATCGAGGCAGTCGGCCGCCGAGAGCTGCGGCACCTCGAAGAGCGCCGACGCCGTCGCGACCTGCGATGTCATCGGCACCGGGCGCGCGAAGTCCGCGGCCATCGAGGACCACCGGTGCCCCATGCGTTTGAGCGAATGCCGAGCCGCCGCGTAGAGCGCCGCGTGCTCGGCCGCGTCGAGCCGGTCGCCGAGCGCCTCGATCACGAGCTCGGCGACGTCTTCGGGACGCGGGCGCGTCTCGATCGCGGCATACAGTGCCGCGGCACTATCGTCGTTCTGCGTCATGATGGCCCTCGCTCTCTTCGGCGTAGGGTGCAGGCCGGACCCTCGGGTAGCCGGCCGAGGCGCGGTTCGAGCGGCTGCCAGGTCGAGCAGCTCGGTACCGAAGCCGTCGTGGCGAAGCGTGAAGAGCGCCGCCGGGCGCGCGGCGATGGCGCGCCGGCACGAGACTTGGGGAAGCTAGAGCATGAGCGAGATGGAACAGCCGCCCCCGACCGACGTCCCCGCGGTCCCGCCGATGCCGGACGCGCCCTCCGGGATGCCCGACGAGACGCCGCCCGGCACGGAGGCCTAGCGGACGTGAGGTGTTCGCTAGACCGCGTCTAGAGGGACGCAGGCCGCTCCTTCGTAAGCCGTAAGCAGTTACACGACGCTTAGGGAACGGAGCACGTCATGCCGACCGAATACCGCTTCGAGGACCTGGACCTGCGCGAAGAGCCATGCCGCGGCGACAACGCCGACGGCTATACCATGACCCAGCAGTCGCTCCAGAACTGCGAGATCACCTTGGGCTGCTGCGCGACTGCGAACTACGGCTGCAGCGGGGCCTGCTGACACCCGCGGCGCTCCGCCCGGCGCGATGAGAAACGTGGGGCCGGCGAGCTGCCGCCCGGCCTCACGATTCCGGCCGATCGAGCCGATGATCCGAACATGCAGAGCTTTCCGCTGTTCGAGTCGATCGTCGAACTCGACAAGGACGAGACCCCGGTCGCGCACCGCCAGGTGCGCCCGTTCACCTTCGAAAGCCGCGCCGCGCTGGTGCTGCGCTACGTCCGCCTGAACTAACCGGCCGCGCCCCGGCGCCACCGAGGGCCTTGCGCCCAAGGTGCTGATGTGGTACACATTTTCGGTCCCGGGCGCTGCCGTAGCTCAGTGGTAGAGCACGTCCTTGGTAAGGACGAGGCCGTGGGTTCAATCCCCACCGGCAGCTCCAGACACGCGAGACCCTCCCCAACGGAGGGTCTCGTCGCTTTCCTGAGTAGGTGTGGCACGACATGCCCACCGTCACCACGGACTCCGCCAAGCGCGCGCTCCTCGAGCAGCTCATCGACGACGCGAGCCTCTTTCCGCCGGCCAAGCTGGCGATGGTTCCCGCCTTGCGCGCCCACGGCCGCCACCGCGAGAGCGCCTACGCCTGGCTGGGCGGGCGGTTCGTGCTGCCCGCCTCCCGGGTCGACGAGTTCGCCCGCGCGCGCGCCGGAGCGACCGGGGCGATCGAGCTGAGCATCATCCTGGACGCGGGGGCGCTGGGCGCCAAGGGCGACACGGTGCGAGCCGACCTGGAACGGGTCGGCGCGCATCAGCGGTTTGCCGGGCGTGACCGTCGGCTCGCTCGAGGCCCGCCTGCCGCGGCTGACGCTCGACGCGGCCGCGACCGCGCGCATCGTCGCCGACGTGGTCGAGCGCTGGCCCAGCGACCCGGTCGCGTTCTGGTACGAGTCGACGTACGACGCCGGCTGGGCCACCCCGCCGGCCGAGTGGCTGGCGGTGCTCGCCGCGGCCCGCGCGGCCGCGCCGGCCAACGTCACCCTGGGGGCGAAGGTCCGCTGCGGCGGCCCGCGCCCTGGCGCGACGCCCTCGGTCGAGGACTTGGCGGCTTTCGTGAGCGCGGCCCAGGAGCACGGCGTGCCCTGGAAGGCGACCGCCGGGCTGCACCACCCGGTGCGCGGCGAGCACGGCGTGGAAGGCGGCGTCGTGCAGCACGGCTTCCTCAACCTGTTCGTGGCCGCGGTCGCGCTCCACGCCGGCGCGCTCGAGCCGGCCCGGGTCGCCGAGGTGCTGGCCGAACACGACCCGCGCGCGTTCGTGGTCGACCCGCTCCACGTCGGCTGGCGCGACGTGCGGGTCGAGGCCGAAGCGGTCGCGGCGGCGCGCGAGCACGTCGTCTCCTACGGGAGCTGCAGCTTCGACGAGCCGGTCAACGACCTGCGGGCGCTGGGCATCATCGCGTGATCGACCCGCGCGACTACGGGCTGGACAACCTGCCCTTCGGGATCGTGTCGGTCGGCGGCGAGCGCCCGCGCCCGGCGGTCGCGTTCGAGGACCGCGTGGTCGACCTCGACGCGCTGGTCGGCGCGAAGTATCTCGACGAGGAGACGCTGCGCGGCGAGCCGACGCTCAACGCGTTCCTCGGCCGCGGCTTGCCGGCGTGGCGCGCGGTGCGCGCGCGCTTGCGCCACCTGCTCGGCGCGGCCGCGACGCCGGTCGAGCGCGAGGCGGTGCGCAAGGCGTCGCTCGCGCGCGCCGAGGTGACGATGCACCTGCCGATCGCGGTCGGCGACTACGTCGACTTCTACTCCTCGCTCGAGCACGCGACGAACATCGGCCGCATGTTCCGCCCCGACTCAGAACCGCTGCTGCCCAACTACCGCCACGTTCCGATCGGCTACCACGGCCGCTCGGGTACCGTCGTCGTCAGCGGCACGCCGGTGCGGCGCCCGCACGGCCAGCGCAAGTTGCCGAACGAGAGCGCGCCGACGTTCGGGCCGTCGCGCTCGCTCGACGTCGAGGTCGAGATGGGCTGGATCGCCGGGCCCGGCAACGCGCTCGGCGCGCCGATCTCGTCGGACCTGGTGCGCGAGCACGTGTTCGGCTACGTGCTGCTCAACGACTGGAGCGCGCGCGACATCCAAGCCTGGGAGTACGTGCCGCTGGGACCGTTCCTGGGCAAGTCGTTCGCGACGTCGATCTCGCCCTGGGTCGTGACGCTGGATGCGCTCGAACCGTTCCGCGTCGCGGAGCCCGAGCGCGATCCCGAGCCGCTGCCCTACCTGCGCACGCGCGAGTCGTGGGCCTACGACATCGAGCTGGAGCTGCTGCTCCAAACGCCGCGCATGCGCGAGCACCACGAGCCGCCGCTGACCGTCTCGCGCACCAACCTGCGCGGCATGTACTGGACGGTCGCGCAGCAGCTCGCCCACGCGACTTCCAACGGCGCGACGATCCGCCCCGGCGACCTGTTCGGCACCGGCACGATCTCGCTGACCGGCGAGCACGCCCAGGGCTCGCTGATCGAGCTGACCTGGCGCGCCACCAACCCGCTCGCGCTCCCCGGCGGCGAGACGCGCGGCTTCCTCGAGGACGGCGACACCGCGATCATCCGCGCCCGCGCGGTGCGCGGCGACGCTCGCGTGGGCTTCGGCGAGGTCGCCGGCACGATCGTCGGCTGAAGGAGAAGCGCGCGAGCGGTAGTCTGGCGCCGGGCTAGGCCAGCGTTCCGACGCTCTTTTCGAGCAAGCCCCAGGCGGCTTCGCCGAAGTCGCTGCGCTCGCTGGCGTAGAACGGCTTGAGCTTGGCCCGGAACGGCGCCGTGTCGACCGGCGTTGATCTGCATGCGGTAGACGCGGCCCATCTTCTCGGCCAGGCTGGCGTTGGAGAGTTCCATCTCGCGCCGGTTGGTCAGGGCGTACTTGTTCATCGCGTCGCGCAGGATCGTCTGCAGATCGGGCGGGAGCGACTTCCAGGCGTCGGCGTTGGCGACCAGCCAGAAGTTCGACCACATGTGGTTGGTCACCGAGACGTACTTCTGGACTTCGAACAGGCGGTACGTCTCGAGGATGGTGAACGGGTTCTCCTGGGCGTCGACGACGTGCGTCTGCAGCGCGGTGTACATCTCGCTAGCCGCGATCGGGGTCGGCGCCGCGCCCAGCGTCTTGAACATGTCGACCCAGATCTTGGTGGGCGGCGTGCGGATCTTCAAGCCTTCGAGGTCGCCGACGGTGCGGATCGGCTTGGTCGAGGTGGTGATCTGGCGGAAGCCGTTCACCCACGGCCGCTCGAAGGTGACGAAGCCCTTGTCGTCCATCTGCTTGCGCACGAGCGCCCCGAGCGGGCCGTCGAACGCGGCCAGCGCCTGGGCCTGGTTTTTGAACGCGAAGCCGATGCCCTCGATGCCCGCCAGCGACGCGACGCTGGCGAAGATTCCGCCGTAGCCGGCGTAGAGCTGCATCGCGCCGCTGCGCGCCTGCGAGAGCATCGCCGGGTCGCCGCCGAGCTGGTTGTTGGGAAACAGCTCGATCCGCAGGCGGCCCTTGGAGCGCGCCAGCACCTCGTTCTTCACCCGCACCGCGTTGACGTGCAGCGGGTGGTTGAGCTGCGTCGCGTGACCCCACTTGAAGGTGAAGTCCGCCGCCCGCGCCGGCGCGCGGACGATCGCGATCGACGCGAACGCCGCCGCCGAGCCGGCGACGAAGTTAGATCGGGTCGTGGTAGCCATGGACGATCATCGCCTCGCTCTGAGCCCGTGCGTCTTTGAACTTCTGCGCTTCCGCGGGGTCTTGAGCGGCCGGTTCGGCCAGCAGCTTGGCGAGTTCCTCGTCGAAGAAGCGCGTCACGTCGGCCGCGCGTGTGCATGCCGTGATCGATCCGCTGGCGGATCATCAGGCGGTAGATGCGGTCGGTGGCGAGGTCTTCCATGTAGCCGTCGAGCAGCGACGCGCCCAGGCCGCTCAAGTAGCCGTGGCGGTAGCGGATCACGGTGCGCACCGCGGCGCGCGTCCCGGCTTCGGTCTTCTGGCCGACGCCCGCGATCGAGGGGCGCAGGTCGGGCGTCGGGTTGGCGCCCGGCTTGCGCGCGAAACCGTGGTTGGGATCGGGGAACTGCGCGACCGCGATCGCGTTCTGGTCGGGGTGCCCGGTCCAGGCGCCGTCGAAGAGCGAGGTGGATTCGTTCCGCTTGTCCTGTTCGAGCGCGGCCAGGGCGCGCGCGTTGAGCTCGGCGTTGCTGCGGTCGGGAAAGAGCGCGGTCATGCCGCCGATCGCGAGCAGACCGTGCTTGTGGCAGATCTCGGGGATGCGCTCGCGCAGGTTCTGGAAGAACGCCACGTCGTGCGGGATCGTGTTGCGGTCCGGCAGCACCCAGGCGCGGGTCCTCGAGGTTGAAGTCGATCAGCGAGGCCATGTAGTCCCAGCGGCCCAGGTTCAAGCCCAGAATGTGGTCGCGCAGGTTGTACGCGAACTCCTCGATCTGGTAGGCGAAGGAGTGCGCTTCGACCAGCGCCATCGCCTTGATCGCGTGCGGGTCCTGGCCCTTGGCCTTGGCGACGGCCTGGAAGAGATCGCGCCACAGGAGCGCCTCGTCGGCCGCTTCGGACTTGGGGATGTAGATCGCCAGCGGGTGCTTGAGCTTGCTGAAATCCAGCTTGTAGGCCAGCAGCGCGAGATCGAACACCGCGGCCGAGGTCGGCTCGTCGTAGACGCCGGCTTGCGCGAGGTGCAGACCGCGCACCCGCGTCCAGAGCACCGTCTTGGACGGCTTGATCGCGACCACGTTGTTGCCGCGCTTCTTGTCGACGTAGGTCAGCTCGCCGTAGTAGGCCGCGACCGCGTTGTCGATTCCCAGAGGGTCGCCTCGAAGGTGTTGGCCATCGAGTCTTCCAGGTCGATCATCACCCCGGGCGCGCCGGAGTTGAGCATCTTGACCACCAGCTCGCCGTCGTCGGCCGGGCCGGTCATCTGGTTGCGCTGGTCGCGGCACCAGTCCGGCAGCTCGATCCGCCAGTCGCCCTGCGCCGCCGACGGCTCGAGGTAGGCCGGCTTCGTGCCCGCTTGCGAGGCGGCGAGAACCTTGCGGCGCGCCGCGAGGGCCGCCTGCTGGCGCCCGGTGAACGCGTCGTGGAGCGGTTTGTAGAAGGCCGCGAAGCCCTCGGGAAGGTCGCGCTCGATGGAGAACCCGGCCGGCGCCGCGTTCATCGGCGGGATGTGCTGGGCTCCGGTCGTGTCCGAACCGGTCTTGGTCTGCATGAGCCGGTGCTTCGATACGGGAAGGTTGCGACCCGTGCGCCCGTAGCTCAATTGGATAGAGCAGAGCACTCCTAAGGCTAAGGTTGCCAGTTCGATTCTGGCCGGGCGCGCCATCTCTCTCCGGAACGGGTGTGCCGGACCCCGGAGTCATCCGATCGCCCGACGCGTGTACGGTGTAGCCCGCGCGCTCTCGCTGTTGGGAGCCATCGTCGCGGCGTGCCTGTACGGGCCGGCCGCCGTGCTGCGGCTGCGCTGGGACGACGGGGCGCTGCTGGCCGGCGCGTTCGCCGTCGCGGCGGTCCTGGGGCTGCTGCGCGCGCCCAACGCGCACTTCGAGCGCAGTGCCCGGCCCACGCCCGAGAGCGACCGGGTCGGGCTGCTGGTGCCGGTCCTGCTGGTGCTCCTCGTCCGCGAGGGCTGGATCTGGGCCGCGGCCTGCAACGTGTTCGCCTACCTGGTGCGCCCGCCGCGCTCGCGCCGCCGGCCCGCGTTCGACCGGCTGCTGACGGCTGCGCTGCGCGGGCCGGGCTGGTGGGCGGCCGGCTTCGCCGCGGCCTCGCTGCGGGGCGAGATCGCCGCCGCGCCGGGCCCGCTCGCGCTGGGCGCGTTCGCGGTCGCCGCGGCGGTGCTGGTGCTGGCGATCGACCTGCTCTGGATCGACCCGCTCCTGGCCGCGCGCCAGAGCCGCTCGCTGCTGCTGGTCTGGGGCCGCCACGTCAACGATGCCGCGACGCTGGGGACGATCCTGGCCGAGGCGGTGTGGGCCTACTTGGTGGCGCGGCTGGCCTTCGCGCACGAGCCGTTCCTGGCCCTGATCGCGCTGCTGCCGCTGGTGGTCGTCGCGGCACTGCTGGTGCGCCTGGCGCTGGTCAACGCGCGGCTGTACCGGCTCGCGCTCAGCCGCGAGGCGGTCGAGGCGATGCTGCGGGCCAGCGACCCGGAGCCGCAGGTGCGCTCGCTGCTCGAGAGCGTCGACGCCCGGATCGGGCGCGAGGCGGTCGAGATCGCGGCCTTCGGGCGCAGCGGGAGCGACCGCTGGTCGCGCCTGGTGCGGCTCGGCCCGGCGGTGCCGTCCGAGCTGGAACGGCTGGGCGGGCGGGTCCTGCTCGAGCTGCAAGTGACCGGCGAGGACACCATGCTCGAGCGCCCGCAGGGCGCGGTGTACGCCTTCGCCGCGCGCGATGCGGGCGGAACGCTGCGCGGGGCGCTGATGGTCTTCCGGGTCGCCGGGGCGGTGGCGTACGTCACCGCGCGCGACTTCGAGCGGGCGGCGCGCGAGCTGGGCCCGCTGCTGGGCGACTACGCCTCGATCGCCGCCACCCGCAGCGCGGCCTCGATCGACACCCTGACCGGCCTGCCGAACCGGCGCGGGGTCGGGCGCGCGCTCGACGAGGCGATGGCCCACGTCCGCCAGGGCGGCCGCTTCGCGCTGCTGCTGCTCGACATCGACCACTTCAAGTCGGTCAACGACCTGCTCGGCCACGCGACCGGCGACCGCGCCCTGGCCCGGATCGGGCGGATCATCGCCGACAGCACGCGCGGGGTCGACGTCGCCGGGCGCTTCGGGGGCGAGGAGTTCCTGGTGCTGCTGCGCGACGCGTCGCGCGAGCGCGCGCTGGCGGTCGCCGAGCGGCTGCGGGCGGCGATCGAGGGCGGCGGGCTGGCCTACGCCGACGGCAAGCCGGTGACGATCTCGATCGGGGTCGCGTACGCCCGGCCCAGCGACGGCCCCAGCGACGTGCTCGAGCGGGCCGACCGGGCGCTGTACCGGGCCAAGAACGCGGGCCGCAACCGGGTCGTCGAGTCGCCCCTGGTCGCCGCCAGTTGACCCAGCGCGCCGACCGCCTCGCCGGCGCGGCGGTGTTCGGGCTGGCGCTGCTGCTGTACGCCGCGCTGATGCCGCTGGGCCTGGCGCAGTGGGACACCGGCGAGATGCAGACCGTCCCCTACATCCTGGGGATCGCGCACCCGCCCGGCTTTCCGCTCTACGTGCTGCTGGGCTGGGCCTGGTCGCACGCCGTCCCGTTCGGCGAGGTGGCGACCCGGCTGACCCTGCTGAGCGCGCTCTGCGGCGCGGGCGCGGCGTACCTGGCCTACCGCGCCGCGCGCGAGCTGGAGGCTCCGCCCGCGGGGGCGCTGCTGAGCGGGGCGCTGTTCGCGCTGGCGCCGCTGGTGGTCCAGCACGTCACCCGGGCCGGGGTCGAGCCGCTGCTCGCGCTGTGCGCGGGGCTCGCGGTGTGCGCGGGGCTGCGCTTCGAGCGCACCGGGCTCGCCGCGCGCGCTTGCCGTGGCCGCGCTGGCCGCTGGGCTGGCGCTCGCGGTGCACACGCTGGCGATCTGGTTCCTGCCCGGGATCGCGGTGCTGCTGGTCCGGCCGGGCGTCACGCGCCGCGCCGCGCTCGGCGCGGCCGGCGCGTTCCTGATCGGGCCGCTGCTATACCTGTACCTGCCGCTGCGCAGCGCGGTGGTCGGGCGCCTCGGGCTCGACCCGACCGTCGCGCTGGGCTTCGCGCCGGGCGCCCAGGCCTTCTGGGACTACGACCACCCGGCCGGCTGGGCCGGCTTCGTGCGCCACGTCAGCGGGGCGCAGTTCGGCGCCTCGGACGCGCTGGGCGCGCCGTTCGTGCTGGCCGCGTACCCGGGCTACCTGGCGCGCTGGTGGGAGATCCTGGCCCAGCCGGCCGGCGCGCTCGGCGGCGTGCTGGCGCTGCTCGGGCTGGCGATGCTGGCCGCCCGGCGGCCGCGGCTCGGCCTAGCCCTGGCGCTGGTCGGCTTCCTGGCGATCCCGTTCTCGCTTCGCTACGGCGTGCTCCAGGACGCGGCCAAGTACTACCTGGTCGCCGTCTGGGCGGGCGCCGTCGCGGCGGCGGTGGGCGCGCGCGCGCTGGTCGAGCTCGGGCGCGAGCCGCTGGTCCGGCGCGGGCTGTCCTACGCGCTGGGCGCCGGCGTGGTCTTCGCGGCGGCCCAGGTGGTCGGGGCCAATTCGGGCGCCTATGGCCCGCGCCACCAGGCCGACGGCGCCGCGATCGTGCGCGGGGTGGTGGCGGGGACGCCGCCCGGCGCGATCGTGATCGCGGCCTGGACCTATTCCACGCCGCTGGCCTACGCGGAGTACGTCGAGCACAGCCTGGGCGGGCGCCAGGTGGTCAACGACGAGGCCTCGCGGGCGATGGTCGAGGGCTGGCTGCGAGCCGGCCGGCCGGTCTACGTGCTGCCCTACGCGCCCTCGGACCGGATCTTGGCCGAACTGCGGCTGACGGCCGTGCCGGGGACGACGCCGGCGCTCTACCGCGCCCGGCTCTAGCCGTTCCAGCCGGATCCGGGCCGCTTGCGGTTACTCGCGCTCGACCCGCTCGACCAGCGCGTCGCCCTCGCGGTCGACCACGACCGTGAAGACCAGCGGCCGGCAGCAGACCGGGCAGTCCTCGACCAGCGTCTGGCGCCGCCCGGCGGTCGGGTCGATCCCCAGCGCGTTGGTCTCGCCGCAGCTCGGGCAAGCGTAGTCGGCGTCGGTCTCGAGCGGCACGTCGGCCGGCCGTTGGCGTTTACACGGGCCGCTCCCTGTGCTATGCTTTCGACTCGGAACGGACCCCGCGTCCGTTTTCTTCTTGTCCCGGCGTCGAATCCGAGAACACAGCAACGATGGCGAAAAAAGAACAGCGCGTGATGGTTACGATGGCGTGCACGGAGTGCAAGCGCCGCAACTACAACACGTTCAAGAACAAGCAGAAGACCACCGACCGGCTCGAGCTCAGCAAGTACTGCCGCTGGTGCCGCTGCCACCGCTCCCACCGCGAAACCAAGTAGCCGTCCTCCCGACAGCTCTCGGTCCGCGCCGGCGTGGCACGATAGGTATCCCGCGACAATCTAGGCAATTCCCATTGGCATGGCGCGCCCCGGGGGCGCGCTCGGACTCGCTTGCCGAGTCCTTTAGGGCGGTGGCTCAATTGGTAGAGCAGCGGTCTCCAAAACCGCCGGTTGCAGGTTCGAGTCCTGTCCGCCCTGCCAGTCCCTCTTGCGGTACAAGGCATTATGAAGTCGAATCCTAGCCGACCGGGCGCCCCCGCGCGACCGGCCGCCGGCCGTCCCCCGACGAACCGTCCGCCCGCGACCACCGCCCAGCGGGCGGCCAACGCGCAGCGCACGCAGGCCTTCGTCACCGGCGTCATCACCGAGATGAAGCGCGTCACGTGGCCCTCCCGCGAGGAGTGGATCGCGGCGACGCTGCTCACCGTCGCGCTGGTGGTCGCGGTCGGGCTCTTCACCTACCTGTGCGACCTGGCGTTCGGCTACCTGTTCACCCTGCTCACCGGCGGGGCGCGCTGATGGACCAAGACGTCACGACCGCTCCGACCGCCGACGAGGCGCCCGCGCCCGCTCCGGCCGCGAAGAAGCAGGACGACCGCAAGCGCTGGTACGTGATCCACACGTACTCGGGCTACGAGAACAAGGTCAAGGCCAACCTCGAGCGCCGCATCCACTCGATGGCGATGCAGGACAAGATCTTCCGCGTGCTCGTCCCGATGGAAGACGAAGTCGAGTTCAAGGACGGCAAGCGCAAGATCACCCCGAAGAAGGTCTTCCCGGGCTACGTCCTCGTCGAGATGGACATGGACGACGGCTCCTGGTACGTCGTGCGCAACACCTCGGGCGTGACCGGCTTCGTCGGCTCGCCGGGCTCGGGCGAGAAGCCCGTCCCGCTGCAGGACAAAGAAGTCAAGACGATCCTCAAGCAGATGGGCATCGAGACGCCCAAGCTCAAGATCGACTTCGCCAAGGGCGACCGGATCAAGGTCACCTCGGGCCCGTTCTTCGACTTCACCGGGATCGTCGACGACATCCAGCCCGAGAAGGAGAAGGTCCGCGCGCTGATCTCGATCTTCGGGCGCGAGACGCCGGTCGAGCTGGAGTTCTACCAGATCGAGAAGGTCTAGCCCAGCCGCTGGTTGATCGGAGAGCCCCGGACGCAGCGTCCGGGGCTCTCTGCATTGTCCGCTTGGTTGCCTGGATGGCTGGCTGGCGAGTGGGACTTTGGTCGCTTGGTAGACGACTGGACGTTTGTAATAGTGTGTGGAGGGTCACATACTGTGCGGGCGAGTAAAGGACTGACGTGGTGGCCGAGACGGGTGAGGGCGGTGGTGTTCCGGACAGTCGCTTCGCGGCGTTCTGCGCGTTCGCAGGCGGGCTGGTCGGCGAGGCGGAGTGGTGCATCGGGGTGGAGCCCTCGCCGCTGGAGTCGTTCACCCTGGCCTGCCGCTCGGGTGGGCTCAGCCGCGGGCGGGCACGCCGGCTGCTGCACGAGGCGCTGATCGAGGTCCACCGCGCGAGCGACGTGCCGGCCCGCGTGCTGCGCTTCGCCGCGAGCGACGACGCCGACGCGCTGGCGGTCTGTTTTCGCGACCGCGAGCGCTTCGCCGGGATCTTGGTCTACGCGCGCCGGGCCGGCGCGCCGCGTTCGCGGAGCGCGAGGCCGGGCTGCTGCGCGACGCGCTGAGCGAACTCCAGGAGCGCTTCGCGGCGACCTTCGGGGACGAGGCCGGGCCGGGCTTGGCGGCGCGGCGCCGGATGCCGGCGCTGTGCATCCTGCGGCCCGATCTGAGCGTCGAGACGGGCTCGGTCGAGGCGCTGGCGCTGGCGCTCGAGCGGGACGGCCGGCGCCGCCTGCCGGCCCGGATCGAAGCCCGGATCGAGGCGGCGGTGGCCGATTGGGGCGACGACCCGGCGGCCAACGCGCCCAAGATGGCGCTGCGCGACGACGGCAACTCGGTGCTGCGGATCTTTCCGCTGGCGGCCGACGACGGGCCGCGCATCGCGGTGATGTGGGAGCCGCCCCGGCGCGAGGCCAGCGTGCTGCGCTCGGCCGAGCGCTACGCGCTGACCAGGCGCGAGATCGAGGTCTTGCAGCTGCTGGCGGACGGGTTCTCGTCGGCCGCGATCGCGGCCCGGCTGTCGATCGCCGAGTCGACCGTCAACGAGCACGTCGCGCGGATGATGCAGAAGACCGACAGCGCCAACCGGGTCGAGCTGGTCGCCACCACCCTGATCAACCGGGAGCTGTGACCCGCACGGCGTCGCCGCCGTCGCGCTTGACCCGGTAGAGCGCCCGGTCGGCGCGCGTCAGGATCTGCTCGACGTCGTCGCCCGGCCGGCTCAGCGCGACCCCGATGCTGACCGAGAGCGGCGGCAGGCCGTCGATCCGGGCCGAGCCGATCGTCGCCCGAACCCGTTCGAGCGCGCCGATGGCGTGGTCGACCCGGGCGTCCACCACCACGATGAGGAACTCGTCGCCGCCCCAGCGGGCGGCCCAGTCGCCCGGGCGGAGCGACGCTTCGAGGCAGCGCGCGACCGCGCGCAGGGCGCGGTCGCCGCTGAGGTGGCCGCGCACGTCGTTGATCTGCTTGAAGCGGTCGAGGTCGAGCAGCGCCACGACCGGGCGGGGCCCGCCGAAGGCGACCCGGGCCAGCGCGCGGCGCAGGCGCGGCTCGGCCCAGCGCCGGGTGCGCAGGCCGGTCAGCGCGTCGATGTCGGCCGCGCGCGAGAGCAGGTCGAGCGCGTCGTCGACCCGGCGCCCGGCCAGCAGGCCGGTCACCACGCCGCAGACCGAGATCGCGCCGGCCACCAGGAAGGCGCGCGGGCCCAGCGCCGCGGCCAGCGCGAGCGACGGCAGCGCGCTCAGCCCGGCGGCGAGCGCCAGCGCGGAGCGCGTCGGCAGGCCGAACGGCCGGCGGATGCGGTCGTCGGGGAGCGCGATGCCCGGGCTCTCGGGCTGCCCGCGGCGGATCATGGCCGCGAACCGTGCGCCGGCCAGCCGAGAGGTGATGCGAGGAACGGACATCGAGACGAAAGCTGAGACCCCGAGCGTCGTGCCGAGCGCCGAAACGCTCGTGCTGCGCGAACGGACACGCATGCACGTGTCCGGTACCTCATGGTAGGAGCAGAAGCGGCCCGGCACATCCCTTAGAAATACGGGTTCTTGGTCTCGCACCGGCCGAGCGTGCGCTCGTCGTTCGGCCGGTGTTCCCGTCTGGGCGAGGCTCGCTCTCTTGCTCGTACCGATCGCCCGTACAAGCAAAGGAGGGCCGCGCGGGATACGGAAGGCGTTGCACACGGCACGCGGCGGCACCAGAGCCGCCGGCGGCGCCGATGCGCACGAAGTCAGAGGGGTGTTCTCATGACCGTTACCACGAGCGCCGGTACCGAGTCGCCGCTGCGCGTGATCTCGGCGAAAGTCGTCGAGTCGGGACTCAACGACAACGAGTTCTACCGGCTCTTCACCTCGACGACGCTCTCGCCGCCCGCGCTGGCGCGGGTCTTCCAGCAGTATTTCTACTACATCCGCACGTTTCCGCAGATCTTGGCCGGGCTGTCGTATCGCGTGAACGACGACTTCGTGCGCATGAAGCTGGCCCGCACCGTGGTTTCGGAGCTGGGCGACAACGGGGCGGGCGACGCGCACTACAAGATGTTCGAGCGGGTCCTGACCTCGGTCGGCGTGACGCTCGAGGACTGGCGGACCGCGCGCCACATCCCCGAGGTGGTCGAGCTGGTCGACGGGCTGCGCGACCTCTTCCTGAACCAGCCGACGGAACGCGCGCTGGGCGGCCACTACGTGATCGAAGAGTTCGGCCTGCCGATGATCAACGCGCTGTACGAAGGGTTCCGGCGCTACCCGGGCTGGCGCGTCGAGGACTTCGCCTACTTCCACCTGCACATGCTGATCGAAGGGGATCACGTCGACTGGATCGCGGCCGCGGTCGAGCGCATCTGCGAAGACCCGGGCGCGCGCGGCGACGTGCTGGCCGGCGCCGACCAGACCATCGCGCTGCTGCAGCGCTTCTGGGCGGGGCTGTATCGCTGCGCGCTCGACGGTCCCGCGACCGCCGCCTAGCGCCCGTCCCGTGCGTCCGACCTCCCTCCCGCCGCTCGACACGGTGATCGTCGGCGGCGGGCCGGCGGCGCTGTCGGAGGCGCTGCGGCTGGGCCGCGACGCGCTGCCGTACACGATCGTCGCCGACGCGTTCGGCGGCTGCCTGGACATGCTCGGCGACGAGCTGCTGCAGTCGTACTGCAACGAGCTGGCGATCACGGGCTCGGGCTGCGACTTGAGCGCGTACCTGGGCGCCGACCGCTGGCGCCCCAGCGGCGCGCGCTACGGCGCGTACGTGCGCGACACCAGCCGCGCGGTGCACCAGAACTGGCTGCCCGGGCGGGTGACGGCGCTCGAATCCGACGGCACGCGCTTTCGCTGCCGGGTGGAGAGCGAGGGCCGCCCGCGCGAGCTGCGCGCGCGCTCGGTGATCCTGGCGACGGGCATCCAGCCGCGCCCGCTCCAGCCGTGGATGAACGCGGCGCGCACCGTCACCTGCTTCGCGGCGTACGCGGACGCCCGCGCCGGGCGCTGGGAGCGCTACCGCGGCAAGGACGTCGCGCTGGTCGGGAGCGGCAACAGCGCGTTCCAGCTCGCGCTGCTGGTGAGCCCCGTGGCGCGCTCGGTGACGATCCTGGCGCGGCGCTATCCGGGCATCTTTCCGCAGGAGACCAGCGACCGCTTCGCCTTGCGCGCGCCCAGCCAGCTCACCATCGAGCGCATCGCCAAGGCGACGGAGCCGCCCTACGACGCCGAGCAGCCGCTGCGGTTCCTGGTCTACCGCGCGGTGGAGCGGGTCGCGGGGCCGCGGCCGGGTTTGCGCTTTGCCTTCGCGGCGGCCGACAACGGCGTCCACATCGCCTGGTCGTCGTTCGAATACTCGCTGGCGCGCGGGCGCTTCGCGGTCGGGGGCCGCGGCTGCTCGCAGCCGGTCGAGACGTTCCACGACGACGAGACGGTGGTGATCTCGGCCACCGGCGTCGCCGCTTCGCTGCCGCCGCATCCCTGGGACGAGCTGGTCGAGCCGCGCACCGGGTTCGTGCGCCACGCCGCCGGGCGGACCGCGGTGCGCGAGTTGTTCGTAGCCGGCAGCTGCGCCGGGTTCCCGTCGGTCAACACCATGCGCCCGCCGGCGCTCGCCGGCGCTCGCACCTGACGTGCGGATCGAAGCGCTGGGCGAGCGGTTCGTCGCGACCGCGACCGAGGTCGACTTGCGCGCGGCTTCCGATGCCGACGTGGCGGCGTTCCGGGCGGCGCTGTTCCGCTACAAGGTCCTGGTCGCGCCCGGTCAGGCGCTCAGCGCGGCGGAGTACCACGCCTTCATGGCGCGGCTGGGCGCGCCGGTGCCGCACGTGCTGGCGCAGTTCAGCCTGCCGGCGCTGCGCGACGTGCTGATCGTGTCCAACGTCTACGGCGCCGACGGCGCGCCGATCGGCGTGCACGAGGGCGGCGCGTACTGGCATTGCGACATGTCGTACCTGGCCGCGAACAGCGTGCTGACCTCGCTCTACGCGCTCGAGTCGCCGGCCGAGGGCGGGCGGACGCACTTCGTCGACTGCGAGATCGCGCCCGGCGAGGCCGAGTTCGCCGCGCTGCTGCGCGAACTGGAGCTGGCGGAAACGGCCAGCGTGCTGCACCGCTTCGGCAACCGCGCGCGGCGGCGCGACGAGAGCGCGGCGTTCCAGCGCCTCGACGACGACCAGGCCGCCGCCTTGCCCGAGGTGCGCCACCCGCTGCTGCAGCCGCACCCGTACGCCGGCACGCGGGCGCTGTACGCGATCGCGGGGACGGCGGTCGCGCTGGGCGAGCGCTCTGAAGCGGAGTCGCTGCCGCTGCTCGACGCGCTCGAGGCCTGGCTGCTCGAACGCCGCGCGCGCTACGAGCACCGCTACGAGCCGGGCGATCTGGTCGTGTGGGACAACCTGAGCACGCTGCACAGCGGGGAGATCATCGCCCCGGCCACGGTTGCGGGCACGCGGCGGCTGCTGCTGCGCATGAACGCGGACTACGGCCGGCGCGCCGCGCCGGCATGACGACGGTCGTCTTCCTCACCACCGCCTACGCGCAGTACGCGTCCGCTGAGGCGCTGGGGGCGATCGCCGAGCGCGCGCGCCTGGTGCTGATCGCGTACCGCGGCGCGCCCGTCGACCCGCGCCTGGCGCCGTACTTCGCCCGCAGCGAGCAGGTCGGCGCCGCGCTCAACCTCAACGTGCGCCCGGTGCTGCACGAGGACGCGGTGCTGGCGATCGTGCGCGACGAGCTCGCGCGCGCCGGCTCGCCCGCCGCGCTGCGCGTCTTCTGCCAGGAGGAGAGCAATCTGCTGCTCGCGGCGCGGGTGCGCGCGCAGTGCGGCATTCCGGGCGACGAGCCCGCGCTGGTCGAGCGCTTTCGCGACAAGCTGAAGATGAAGGCGGCGGTGGCGGCGGCGGGCTTGCGCGTGCCGCGCCACGAGCGGCTCGACGCCGCCCGCACCGGGCCGGCCGAATGCGATGCATACTTCGCCGAGCTGAGCGCGCGGCTGGGCACGCCGCTGGTGGTCAAGCCGGTCGACGCGGGCGGCAGCCTGAACGTCTTCATCGCGCGCGACGCGGCGGCGTTCGCGGCCGCCTGCCGCACGATTCGCGCCTCCGAGTACGCGTTCGCGTACGAGGTCGACGAGTTCGTCGCCGGCACGATGTACCAGTGCGACTCGCTCACCCGCGCCGGCCAGGTCGTCTTCCGCGGCGTGCTCGAGCTGGGCTGCAGCAACTTCGATTTCGTGCAGGGCCGGCCGCTGAGCGTCTACCCGGCGCTCGAACCGGAACTGCGCGCGCGCCTGGCGCGCTTCGACGACACCGTCATCGCCGCGCTCGGCTTTCGCGACGGCGCGACGCACCACGAGATCTTCCACGACACCGCGCGCGACGAGCTGGTGTTCCTCGAGATCGCGGCCCGGGTCGCGGGCGGTCTGGCGGTGCCCTACCACCAGCTCAACTCGAACCTGAACTTCATCGACGCGATGCTGTACCTCACGGTCGAGCCGGCGCTGCTGGACCGGGTCGAGGCGCGCTCGCGCGACAACGTGGTGTCGGCCTTGCTGCCGGTCGGGCACGGCACGATCGTCAAGCTCAACGAGCCGCAACTGGAGAGCCGCTACGAGCTCCGCTGGGCGGTGCAGCCGGGCCAGACGGTCGACGCGCGCTCGCTGGCCGACAACGCCGGCATCCTGATGGTCTACAACGACGACCGGGCCGCGCTGCGGCGCGACTTCGAGCGGCTGGCGAACTACGTCCCGGTGGAGACCCGGTGAAGCGCGCGCCCGCTCGGCAGTGAATCGGGCCTCGCCTCCGTACTATTACGGAGATGAATCCCTATCGGCTGGCCGTGCGCGCGTTCGGCGCCCTCGCCCTCAGCGCGCTCGTCGCGACCTCGCTCCCGCAGCTCGGAGCCCGCGCGGCGGCCGGCCCAACGACCGCCCCGGCCCTCGACCCGAGCGACATCGACCCGACCTGCAAGGCCTGCGACGACTTCTACCAGTTCGCCGCCGGCGGCTGGATCAAGCACAACCCGATCCCGGCCGGACACCCCGAGCTGGGGCAGCCTGGCCGCGCTCTCCGACCAGAACCGCGGCGTGCTGCAAGCGATCCTCGAGGACGCGGCCAAGAACACCGCCGCGCCGGCCGGCAGCGACGAGCAGAAGCTGGGCTCGTTCTACCGCGCCTGCCTGGACGAGGCGGGGATCGAGGCGGCCGGGACCGCGCCGGTCGAGCCGTTCCTAACGCAAATTGCGGCGGTCGGCGACGTGCCCGCGCTGGTGAGCGAGATCGGCCGGCTGCACCAGGTCGGCGTCGACGGCGGGATCCGGTTCGGCTCGACCGAGGACACCAAGGACTCGTCCAAGACGATCGCGTCGCTGGGGATGGGCGGGCTGGGCCTGCCGGACCGCGACTACTACCTCAAGGACGACGCGCGCTCGCAGGCGCTGCGCGCCAGCTACCGCACCTACGTCGCGGCGCAGCTCGCGAACCTCGGCGACGCGCCGGCCGCCGCGCAGAGCGAAGCCGACGCGGTGCTCGCGCTCGAGACGGCGCTGGCGAAGGTCACCCCGCCGCGCACCGACCTGCGCGATCCGGCCTCGACCTACCATCCCATGCCGGTGGCGAAGCTGAGCGCGCTGGCGCCGCACGTGCCGTGGGCGAGCTACTTCGCGACCTACGCTCCGCCCGCGTTCGAGATCGTCGACGTCGCGGTGCCCTCGTACGTCGGCGGCTACGACGCGCAACTGGCCGCGACGCCGCTGGCGACCTGGAAGAGCTACCTGCGCTATCACGTCGCCGATGCGTACGCGACCGCGCTGCCCAAGCGCTTCGCCGAGGCGAGCTTCGCCTTCCGCGGCACGGTGCTGACCGGGGTCAAGGAGCAGCTTCCGCGCGCGCAGCGCTGCACCGCGGCGGCCGACGCCTCGCTGCGCGACGTGCTGGGCAAGGTCTACGTCGCCAAGACGTTCCCGCCGGCCGCCAAGGCGCGCGCGCTGGCGCTGGTCGAGAACCTGCAGGGCGTGCTGCACGACGACATCGGCACGCTGGACTGGATGAGCGCGCCGACCAAGCGCCGCGCGCTCGCCAAGCTCGACGGGTTCACCAAGAAGATCGGCTATCCCGACCAGTGGACGAGCTTCGCCGCGCTGAGCGTGAAGGACGGGCCGTACGCCGCCGACCTGAGCGCGGTGCGGCGCTTCGAGAACGCGCGCACGATCGCGCGCATCGGCAAGCCGACGGACCGCAGCCTGTTCGGCATGACGCCCGCGACGGTCAACGCCTATTTCAATCCCTCGAACAACGAGGTCGTCTTCCCGGCCGGCATCCTGCAGGCGCCGTTCTTCAACCCGGCCGCCGACGACGCGGTCAACTACGGCGCGATCGGCGCGGTGATCGGCCACGAGATGACCCACGGCTTCGACGACCAGGGCCGCCAGTTCGACGAGAACGGCAACCTGAGCGACTGGTGGACGCCCGCCGACGCGGCCGCGTTCCAAGACCCGCGCGCAGTGCATCGTCGACGAGTACGACGCGCTCGAGCCGATCGCCGGGCGTGCACGAGAACGGCAAGAACGTCCAGGGCGAGGCGATCGCCGACCTCGGCGGGCTGACGATCGCGTACCGCGCCTTCGAGCGCACCCCGCAGTTCAAGGCCCACCAGAAGATCGCCGGCTACACGCCCGAGCAGCGCTTCTTCCTGTCGTACGCGCAAGTCTGGCGCGGCGCGCAGACCGAGGCCGCGATCCGCCAGGCCGCGGTCGTCGACCCGCACCCCAACCCCAAGCTGCGCGTGATCGGCACCCTCTCCAACATGCCCGAGTTCCGCAAAGCGTTCGCCTGCGCCGCCGGCGACAAGATGGTGCGCGCGAACGCCTGCCGCATCTGGTGAGCATGACGCACGCACAGACGCTCGCCAAGGCGCTCAACGCGCTGGCCAAGGGTCCGCAGTTCTCGAACAGCAAGGCGCGCGCCGCGGCGCGCCAGGATGCCAACGTCGACTGGCCGCGGACCAAGGCGCAGAACGCGGGCTTCAACCCTGAAGTGGACGGCTGCGAGTCGTTCGTCATGACCGACGGCAGCGTGTGCGAGTGGGCGCCCGGGCGCTACACGTACGTCGCGCGCGCGGCCGGCTGACGCCGCAAGCGCCGAGGTGTCGGCCTCGGCGCTCGCGCTCACAGGGTCAGGTGTTGTTGCGGACGTCGCGCTTGCCGGCGTCGATGTCGCCCTTGACCGTCTCGGCGCCCTGGTTGAACACCGAGCCGACCTTCTCGCCAACCGTCATCTGATCGCCGGCGACGTCGCGTTTGGCCTGCTCGCCCTCGGCGGCGGAGCGGTGACCAGCTTCGCTGACCGAGTCCTTCACGTTGTCGGCGCCTTTTTTCACGGCGTCCACGCCCTTGTCGACCGCGTCCTTGAAACTCATACTCGCTCGCTTCCCGGCCGCTCAGGCGGCCAACGGCCTATCGATACCCCGATCCGCGCGGGTGTATCCGCCGCACCGATCCGCCGCTTCCTCGCTGAAGGCTTCGGCGGCCCGCCTCGCGCACAGCGACGTCACCATGCCATCGCTCGTGCAGTCGCGCCGCTCGTTCGTCCGCTCCGCCGGAGCGCTCGCCGCGGTGGCGGGCACCGGGCGGCTGCGGGCCGGGGCGGCGCCGGCCCGGGCGACGGTGCGGCTGGGCTACGTCGACTCGTTCTCGGGGCCGTTCGCGATCGGCGGCATCACCCAGGTCAGCGGCGCCCGCCTCGCGGTCGAGGAGGCGAACCGGCGCAACCCGCGCGTTCGCTACGAGCTCGTGACGGCCGACGACGCGAGCCGGCCGGCGGTGGCCGGGACCGAGGTGCGCCGGCTGGTCGAACAGGAGCGGGTCGACGCGCTGCTGGGCGGCGCGTCGTCGGCGGTCGGGCTGGCGGTGTCCGCGTACGCGCAGAACGCCGGCGTGCTCTACGTCGCGGTCGGCGCGCACGACACCAACCTGACCGGCAAGCTCGCGCACCGGGTCACCTTTCGCCAGACGTGCTCGCTGGCGATGCTCTCGAACGCGCTCGGCTCGACCTTGGTGCGGCGCGCGAAGCGCTGGTACTTCCTGGTCGCCGACTACGCCTTCGGCACCGACGCGCGCGACCGGCTGCGCGCGATCCTGGCCGCGCACGGCGGCAGCGAAGCGGGCATGGCGCTGCACCCGATCGGCGCGAGCGATTTCTCGCCCTACATGATCAACGCGCGCAACACCGATGCCGACGCGTTTCTGATTCTCAACGGCGGAACCGACACCCAGAACGCGGCCAAGGCGTTCGTGCAGTTCGGGCTGCACAAGACGATGCTCGCCGCCGGCGTCACCGGCGAGAACGAGCTCGCGGCGGGCTTCCCGGCCGAGGAGCTGGCCGGCTCGCTGTGGGGGTACGTGTGGGGACCCGACGCGGGCGGCGGCGCCGCGAAACTGCACGCGCCGGCTGGCCGCGGTGGCGCACGGCTTCCCGCCGAACTGGCGCCAGTACCTGGGCTACATGGCCGCCGCGAACGTGATCGAGCGGATGGAGGCCGCCGGCACGACCGACACCGCGACGCTGGTGCGGGCCTTCGAGCAGCACCGCTACGACGCCGCGAAAGCGCAGCCGGCGTACTTCCGCGGCTGCGATCACCAGGCGGTCCAGGAGACGTACTGCGCGGAAATGCTGCCGCGCGCGAAGCGGCGCGACCCGAACGAGTACTTCCGCATCGTCTCGGCCGTCGGGGGCGACTTCGCGGCCGGGCGCTGCGACGACGCGGACAGCGCGGCCGCCGCCAAGATTATCGGCGACGAGCGCGTTCCGGCGCGCGAGGACTACCGGGCCGTGCGCCTCTGACCCACGCCGTGAGCCTGAGCGTCAGCGCCTTCGTCGTGCTGCTGGCCAGCGCCGTGGTGCTCTCCATCGCGGCCGAGCGGATTCGCGTTCCGGCGGCCGTGCTGCTCGTCGCGGCCGGGGCGCTGGCGGGATCGCTGTGGCACCTGCGGCCGCCGTTCGCCTTCGGCCCTGCGCTGCTGTTCGTGTTCCTCCCGCCGCTGGTGTTCGAGGCGGCCTGGAACATCGATCTGGCGGCGCTGCGCGCGCGGCTGGGGCGGGTGGTGCTGCTGGCGTTTCCGGGCACGCTGCTGACCGCGTTCGCCGTCGCGGGTGGACTGGCGCTGAGCGGCGCGCTGCCGTTCGGCGCGGGCTTGCTGTTCGGCGCGATGGTCGCCGCGACGGACCCGGTGGCGGTC
Organism: Vulcanimicrobiota bacterium; assembly: GCA_963784655.1. Taxonomy (GTDB): domain Bacteria; phylum Vulcanimicrobiota; class Vulcanimicrobiia; order Vulcanimicrobiales; family Vulcanimicrobiaceae; genus Vulcanimicrobium. The sequence continues at coordinate 123,613 of CAWASO010000004.1, read as the reverse complement.
GTGGCGGTGTTCCGGCGCGTGCCGGTGCCGGCCGGGGTGCGCACGCTGGTCGAAGCGGAGTCGCTCGCCAACGACGCGGTCGCGGTCGCGCTCTACGGCGTCGCGCTCACGCTCGCGACGGGCGGCGCGGTGGCCTGGGCGCCGGCGGCCGCGCACGCGCTGATCGCGCTGGTAGGCGGGATCGCGCTCGGCGCGGCGTGCGCCGTGCTGCTGTGGCTGGTGCTGCGGACGACCGAGGCGCCGGAGTACGAAGTGACCGCGACGGTCGCGCTGGCGTATGCCGCGTACCTGTTGGCGGACCGCTTGCAGCTCTCGGGCATCTTTGCGAGCGCGGCCGGCGCCGTCGCGCTGCGCGCCCTGCTCGCGCGGCGCGCGCACCTGTCGCACCCCGAGTACGTCGACACGTTCTGGAACGCCGCGGCCTATCTCGCGAACGCGGTCGTGTTCCTGGCCACCGGGCTCTTGATCGACGTGCCGCGCGCGCTGCACGAGCCGGCGACCGTGCTGGTCGCGCTGGCCGTCGTCGCCGCCGCGCGCGCGCTCTTGGCGCTGGTCGCCGTGCCGGACCTGCCGGGCCGCATCACCGTGTTCCTGGCCGGGATGCGGGGCGCGCTGCCGCTCGCGCTCGCGCTGGCCCTGCCCGCCGAATTGCCGAACCGCGCGGAGATCGTCGACGGCGTGTTCGCGATCGTGCTGGTCACGCTGGTCGTCCAGGGCGCGCCGCTCGAGCCCGTGGTGCGCCGGCTCTACGGCTCGCGGCCGGCCTGAACGGGCGTCAGCCGTCGCTGCCCGCGCGGCCGATGCTGCGGCGCAGGAACACGCGCACGGTGCGCGGGGCGAGGCCGAACGCGCTGCGCGAGGAGAAGCGCCCGAACGCGCCGCTGCGCACGCGGACCGGCGCGTCGTTGAGGTTCTCGACGTCGAACTGGAGCTTGCCGCGCGCGCCGACTTGGATCTCGAGGTTGGTGTTGAAGAAGACCGTGGCCGGCTGGGCGAAGCCGGCGTCCGCGCCGAGGTAGGTCGCGCCGAGCGAGACGCGCGAGCCCTGCGCGCCGTGGTACGAGATTTCGGCGTAACCGTGGGTCGCGCCCGACGCGACGTCGCCGTAGGTCTGCTCCAAGCCCGGCGTTTCGCTGGCCGTCCAGGCCTGCAGCAGGTAGCCCAGGCCGACCGCGGGCCGGCGCGCCAGCGACAGCTCCGCGCCGCGCCGCGCGGTCTCGCCGATGTCGCTCCAGGCCGCGCCGAACACGGCGCCTTCGACCAAGCGGTCGTGGATGCGGGTCGCGAACACGTCGCCCGAGAGCGTGGTGCGCGCGTCGATCACGCGCGTCTCGAAGCCCAGGTCCGCGGTGTCGGCGTTCTCGATGCCGTGCAGGCCGCCCCCAGCCGGGCTCGCGGTCGCGATCGCCGCTAGCGCGACCAGCGAGGGGGGCGCGTAGCCGTCGCCGACCGACGCGCGCAGGGTCGTCGCCGGACCGGCGCGGTAGGCCAAGCCGGCCCGGGCCATGATGCCGGAGGCGCGCACCGCGCTGAAGCCGGCTTGCGCGTCGAGGCCGACGCCGTACAGCGCGAGCTGCGCTTCGAGCTTGCGGGCCGGGTGCACGATCGCGCGCGCGAACGCGGTTCGGATGCGCTCGGAGCCGAGGTCGCCGTTGCCGCCGAAGTCGGTGCTGCCGCGGTCGTCGGTGACGCTCGCGCCGAGCGAGAACAGGTTCGCGCCGCTGGTGTGGTCGAGCTCGAGCGCGGCGCCGGTCAGCGCGTCGCGTGTCTCGCGCACGAGCGGTTCGCCGGCGGGATCGCCGCTCCGCACCGCGTTCGCGCGCCAGGCGCGCACCGATAGCGCGTCGCGCGTGCCGGTCAGGCGCAGCTCGCCGGCGGTCAGGTCGATCCGGTTCGCGGTGTACCGGTCGCTGTCGTTCTCGGCGTAGCGGGTCGCGGTGACGGTCGCCGCGGGCGAGAGCGCGGCGCGCGCCTTGAACGCGAGCGCGCGCTGCACGGTGTCGAGGTAGGTCCGCTCGCCGTGCTGCCCGCTCGCCGACGCGGCCAGCACGGCCGCGACCTTCCGGTCGGGGCTGGCGCCGGTCGCGAGCAGGTCGGCGAAACCGCCGCCGCTGCCGTCCGCGCCGACCTCGGGCAAGGCGCGAAACGCGCTCGTCGCGGGCTCGGGCAAACGAATGTTGAGCGTCCCGTTCACGTCGCCGTCGATGAACGGCAGCGGCGCCGCGCTGCCCGGGGTGACTTCGATCTCCTGGGTCAGGAACGCCGGCACGGACGAGAGCGCGAACGCGCGCGTGGTCGCGAAGGCGAGCGGAATCCCGTCCACCAGCACTTGCGTCTCGAGCGGCGTCCCGCCCCGGACCAGCGCGACCGGCGGCGCGTCGAGCTCGCCGCTCAGACCGCGCGCGGCGCGGTCGGCGAACACGCCCGGCGTCTGCGCCAGCACGGTCGTCGCGTTGGGCTGGCCCTGATCGCGGTAGCCCTCGCGCGGCAGCACCGCCAGCGGCGTCGGCGCGTCGTTGAACGCGCCGCGCTGCGCCGCGGCGACCGCCCCGATCGTGCGCAGTGCCGCGCTCGGCACGGCGTGCAGGGCGACGCGCAGCGTCGTCCCCGCGGCCGTCACGACGACGCGCGAACGAACCGGCACGAACCCCGGCTTGTCGACCGCGACCTCGTACGAACCCGGCGCGAGGTCGAGCGCCGCGCGCCCGTCACGCGCGGCGCGCGCGTCGGTCGTTCCCGTGCGCGCCGCGCGCGCATCGCCGATCCGCCGACGCCCGCACCGTCGCATCGGCCGCCGACGAACCGGGGTCGGGCACGACCAGCACCGTGAGCAGCGCCAGCGCGCCCAGCGCGAGCACGGTCAGCGCGCGCCGCCGACGTGCAGCTCGAAACGCACCACCCGCGGCCCGACCGGCAGCGCGTTCACCAGGCCCACCCGGCCGTTGACCAGCGGCACCGGGATGCCGGCATCGGTCGCGATCGTCTGCCCGGGGTTCGAGGCGAACAGGTTGTCGACCGAGATCTGGAACGAGGTCCGGTCGCGCGGGTCGAGGACCGGAAAGCGGACCGACGCGTTGGCGACGGTGAAGGCCGGCAGCCCGTAGGAGTTGTTGCTCCCATAATAGGTCAGGCCGAGGAGCAGCAGCCCGTCGGCGGGCGTGCGGTAGTGCGCCTCGGCGTAGCCTTGCGCGTACGGGATGCCCTTGTTCGAGATGCCGTTGAAGCCGGTTCCGGTCGAGCTGTAGTTCGCACCCGGCAGGATCGCGAGGTTCGTCGTCAGCGGCCCCGTCGCGGTCGCGTACAGGGCGGGCGAGACGGCGTACGCGTAGGCGCGCGTGAACGCGCCCTGCGCGATGAAGCCGAAGCCGACCCGCGGGTCGCCGCGCAGCGCCGCTTCAAGACCCCAGAAGCGCGCGTTGCCGGCGTTCGCGGCGCTGCTGGCGTAGACCGGGATCGCGCTCGCCGCGCCGGGCGGGGTGAACGTGCCGAACGGCGTCACGGTCGTGACGAGCTGGTCGCGCACGGTCGTCTCGTAGGCGTCGGCGGAGAAGACCGTGTCGCGCGCCAGCCGCACGTCGGCGCCGAGGTCGTAGCCGAACGACGTCTCGGGGCGCAGCGAGCCGCCCGCGTTGCGGGTGACCGTCAGCGACGTCGCGCCGGGCCGGTAGAGGGCCGCCGCGCTCTGATTCACCCCGCTCAGGACGTTGAACGCGGGCGGCGTGAGCGCGCTGCCGGCCGAGAAGCGCAGCACCGCGTCGCTGCTGTGGAAGCGGTGCGTGTAGCCCAGGCGCGGGTCGATCTCGGCGTGCGTCGCCTCGCCGAACGCGAAGCCGCCGCCGAGCGGCCCGGTGCTGAAGCGGTTGCGGTAGCTCGTCGCGTACGCGGCCAGCGTGAGCGCGTCGAACGCGCCGGGGCGCAGCGTCGCCCGGCCCAGGACCGACGTGACCGTCTGCGACGAGCCCGCCGGCACCGAGGCGCTGAAGGTCGCCGCGCCGTTCGCCGCGCCGACCGAGTAGGCGTTGGTGAGCGAGACGATCCGGTCGACGGCCAGCTCGTAGTCGTTCGGCCCGGCGGGATGCTGGTAGGCGAACGAGCCGCCGCGCACGCGGTCCTCCTCGACCGTGCGGCTGTAGACGTTGGGGATCGTGACCAGCGCGGTCTGGCCGGTGAACGTTGGCGTGCTGCCGCCCGCGGCCAGCGGCGCGCTGCCGGTCAGCGCCAGGCTGCCGGCGTACGGCGTGCCGGGCGAGGCGACGTCGTTGCCGGTGAAGCGGTCGAGCGAGACGGAGTATGCCCGCGCGACCAGCGTGTCGTTGCGCAGCGTGGTGCGCAGCTCGGCTTCGAGCAGCGGCTCGTTCTCGAGCTGGCGCACGTTCGAGGGCAGGTGCGTGGTCGGGTTGAGCGCGAGCGGCGTGCCGTCGGGGGCGAACGTCGCGCCGAACGTCTGCAGCTGCGCGCCGTCGAGGTCGAACGACGACTGCGTGCCCAGGTACGCCGCGGTGAACGAGGTCGCGTCGCTGAAGCGCCAGCGCGCCTTGAGCAGCTCCTCGCGGCCCAGGAACGACGAGTCGACGCGCTGGCAGCACGCGGCCAGCTTGACGTACGCGTTGGAAGGGTTGTTCTGCGCGCCCGCCACGGGAAACGCACCCGCCGCGGTTCCGGCCGGCGGCGTCGCGGCGGTCGTCGCGCCGATCGTGCCCGCGCCCGCGATCGTGCTGCCGGCCGGCAGCGCGACGGCGGTCGGCAAATCGCGGAACGGCCCCGGCGTGCCGTAGGTCACCGCGTCGACGACGAAGCCCAGCTTGCCGACCGTCGCCGAGGCCAGCGCGTGGGTCAGCACCCCGCCCTGCGAGTCGTACACGAGGTCGAACGCGGTCGTCGGGCGGCGGGTCGGGTCGGGCGTGCGGAAGTTGATCGTGCCGCCGATGCCGTTGACCACCAGCGGCGCGAACGCGCCGGGGCCCTTGGCGATCTCGACGTCCTGCAGCACGTACGTGCTCAGGAACGTCGTGACGTAGTCGCCGAAGCGCCCGGTCGCGACCGGGTGGCCGTCGATGAGGGTCGTCTTCTCGTAGTCCAGCGAGCCGCGCAAATTGGGCGAAGTCTGCGCGCCGGGCGAGGCCGGGTTCGACGACGCGGTGTGGTTGGAGATCACGCCCGGGCGTCTGGTCGAGCAGGCGCGCGATCTGGGGCGCGCCCTGATCGCTCAGGCGGGTCCGGCCGATGACCGCGAAGCTGCCGGCCTGCGCGTCGAACGGCACCCGGGCCGCGGTCGAGGTGCCGCCGATCGAGGTCAGCGTCGCGCGCGCGATGCGCACGACCACCGCCGCGCGCGGGTCGACCGCGAGGTTGGCCGGCTGGAAGCCGGCCCGCGCGACGTCGAGCACGACCGGCGCCGCGCAGCTCAGCGCGAACGACCCGTCCCCGGCCGACGTCGTCGCCACCGGCCCGCAGGCGACGCGCGCGCCGCCGACCGGCGCGCCGTCGGGATCGAGCACCGTGCCGTGCAGCGGGAGCGCGCTCTGCGCGCGCGCGGCGAGCGGCAACGCGAAAACCAGCGCCGCGGACACCAGGAACCGGAGGGCGATCATCCGCCGTCCTTCACACGCGGCGCGCGCGTTTCCCCGCTCGCCCGGCTTGAAGGGCGCCGGACGCGGCGAGCGGTACCTGCGCTTGCGTGAACGGTTCCAAATCCGCCCGTCTGCCGGAGCTGACCCTGCGCGGGCTGGCCCTGGGCGCCGCGATCACCCTGGTCTTCACCGCCGCCAACGTCTACCTGGGGCTCAAGGTCGGGCTGACCTTCGCCTCGTCGATCCCGGCGGCGGTCATCTCGATGGCGCTGCTGCGGCGCTCTTCCGCAGCGCCACCATCTACGAGAACAACATCGTGCAGACGGTGGCCTCGGCGGCCGGCACGCTCTCGTCGATCATCTTCGTGCTGCCGGGCCTGGTCATGGTCGGCTGGTGGACCGGGTTTCCGTTCTGGCCGACCTTCGTCGTCTGCGCCGTCGGCGGCATCCTGGGCGTGATGTACAGCGTCCCGCTGCGGCGCGCGCTGGTCACCGAGTCCGACCTGCCCTACCCCGAGGGCGTCGCGGCGGCCGAGATCCTCAAGGTCGGCGCGGTCTCCGACGGCGCAGGGCGGAGCAGCGACGCGGCGGCGGCCGAGGAGAACCGGGTCGGGCTGCTGACGGTCGTCTGGGGCACGCTCGCCTCGGCCGGCTTCGCGGCCGTCGCGGCCACGCGGGTCTTCGCCGGCGAGCTGGCCGGCTACTTCCGGCTCGGCCCGTCCGCGACCGGCATCGGCGGCTCGCTCTCGCTGGCGCTGCTCGGCGCGGGCCACCTGGTCGGCCTGTCGGTCGGGCCTGGCGATGCTGGTCGGGCTGGTCATCGCCTGGGGCATCGCGACGCCGATCCTCACCGCGCTGCACCCGGCGGCCGGGTCCGCCGGCCGACGTCGCGGTCGCGATCTGGGCCCACAAGGTGCGCTTCATCGGCGCCGGCACGATCGGCATCGCGGCGATCTGGACCCTGGCTCAAGCTGGCCGCGCCGGTCACCGCGCGGCGTGACCTCGGCGCTGGCCGCCTCGCGCCGCCTGGCGGCCGGCGAGGGCGACGCGCTGCCGCGCACCGAGCGCGACATCCCGATCGGCATCGTGGCGCTGATCAGCGTCGTCTGCCTGATCCCGCTGGCGATCCTGTTCTCGACCTTCCTGGCCGGCGGCGCGCTGGGCGGCGCTGGCCGTGCCGCTGGTCGTGGGCGGGCTGGTCTACGTCGTGGTGGCCGGGTTCCTGGTCGCGACCGCCTGCGGCTACATGGCCGGCCTGATCGGCTCCTCGAACAGCCCCGTCTCGGGCCTGGCGATCCTCGCCGTGATCGGCGCCTCGCTGCTGCTGCTGCTGGTCGCGCCGCGGGCTGCTGCCCGGACGCCGGGCCGGCGCTGGTCGCCTTCGCCCTGTTCGTCACCGCGGTGGTGCTCTGCGTCGCGACGATCTCCAACGACAACCTGCAGGACCTCAAGACCGGCCAGCTGGTCGACGCCACGCCCTGGCGCCAGCAGGTCGCGCTGATCGTCGGCGTGCTCTTCGGCGCGGCGGTGATCCCGCCGATCCTCAACCTGCTCAACGCGGGCCTACGGCTTCGCCGGCGCGCCCAGCGCCGCACGCGCGGCGCGGCTCGCCGCTGCCCGCGCCCCAGGCGACCCTGATCTCGGCCCTGGCCAAGGGCGTCATCCAGGGCCAGATCGACTGGGGCCTGATCGGCATCGGGGTGCTGGTCGGCGATCGTCCTGATCGCGGTCGACGAGACGCTGCGCCGCGACCAAGGCGCTACGGCTTGCCGCCGCTGGCGGTCGGGATCGGCATCTACCTGCCGGCCGCGACGACCGCGATGGTGATGATCGGCGCGGTGGTCGGCTGGCGCTACGACCGCTGGGCCGCGGCGCAGCCGCAACCCCGAGGCCGCCAAGCGCCTGGGCGTGCTGCTGGCCTCGGGCCTGATCGTCGGCGAGAGCCTGTTCGGCGTGCTCTTGGCCGGCATCATCGTGGCCAGCGACAAGGACGACCCGCTCGGCCTGGTCGGCGACGCCTTCGCCGGGATCGGCAAGCTGCTCGGCGGCCTGGTCTTCGTGGCGCTGGTCGCGGCCCTGTACCGCTGGATCGCGAGGCGGTCGGACCGGGTGTGACGGGGCCACCCGAGCCCCGTCAGCTTCGCGGTTACATCCGGCAGCCGGGCGAGCAGGCCGTGGTGTAGGTGCGGATACTGTTGCCGCCGGTGGTGCAGTACTGCTGGCCCGTGCAATCGCTGGGCGGCTTCTCGCCGTCGTGCGCGGGCTCGATGCGCAGGTCGAGGTCGTCGAAGTCGAAGCGGTGCTGAATCTCCATGATGTCACCCTCGTATTTCGGTCGCGCCCGTAAATCCGAGCGCCCCTAGGCGCTTCGGCCGGGGTCCGCGAACGCCTGGCCGGCGCTCCGCCTAACACGCCGGCCCGCGTTCCGCCTTGCCGCTAGAGGGCCGGCGTGGTAAACTAGGGCGTTGCGCCCGGCCGTACCACCCCGGCGGCCGGCGCCGATCCACCCCGGGGGAGACCCAGCCGCGCTCGGCGCGGCGGTCAACGAAGGAATCACATGGCTAAGAAACTTGTTGGGAAGATCGGGCTCGCGCTTCCCGCCGGGAAGGCGACGCCCGCCCCTCCGGTCGGTCCGGCGCTGGGTCCGTACTCGCTCAACATCATGGACTTCTGCAAGCAGTACAACGAGCGGACGAAGGCCCAAGAGGGCTTCATCATCCCGGTCGAGATCTCGGTCTTCGAGGACCGCACGTTCACCTTCATCACGAAGACGCCGCCCGCGTCGTTCCTGATCAAGCGCGCGCTGGGCCTGGAGTCGGGCTCCAAGGAGCCCAACCGCACGAAGGTCGGCAAGCTGACCGCGGATCAGGTCCGCGAGATCGCGACCACCAAGATGCCCGACCTCAACGCCAACTCGATCGAGCAGGCGATGAAGATCGTCGCCGGCACCGCGCGCTCGATGGGCGTCGAGGTCGCCTGATGCGCACGCACGGCAAGCGCTACAAGAACCTGGCCGCCGCCTTCGACCGCGAGGCGCTCTTCGCGCCCGGCGAAGCGATGGCGCTGGTCAAGAAGAACGCGACCGCGAAATTCAACGAGACGGTCGAGATCCACATCAAGCTCGGCGTCGATCCCAAGAAGTCCGACCAGAACGTGCGCGGCACGGTGAACCTGCCGCACGGCACGGGCCGAACCGTTCGCGTGATCGTGTTCGCCCGCGGCGACGCGGGCCGGGCGGCGGCCGAAGCGGGCGCCGACGTGGTCGGCGAGGCCGACCTGATCGAACGGGTCAAGGGCGGCTTCAGCGACTTCGACGTCGCGGTCGCGACGCCGGACATGATGCCCTCGATCGGTAAGGAACTGGGCCGAATCCTGGCCCAGAAGATGCCCAACCCGAAGTCCGGCACCGTCACCCCGAACCCCGCCAACGCGGTGCGCGAGATCAAGTCCGGCAAGGTCGAGTACCGCCTGGACAAGACGGGCATCGTCCACACCATCGTCGGCAAGGCTTCGTTCGGCGAGACCGAGCTGACCGAGAACGTCGCGACGCTCATCGACGCGATCGTGCGCGCGAAGCCGTCCGCTTCGAAGGGCACCTACCTGCGCTCGATCACCCTGACCTCGACCATGGGTCCGGGCGTCAAGGTCGACCCGACCCGCGTCCGCGCCACCGCCTCGACCGCCTAACCGCCGTCCGGCACCGGTCCGCCGCGAGGCGAGTGCGCTGCACTCGCCTCGTTTCTTTTTCATCAGGCGGTCGGACACAAGGAACGTAAAGCGGACTTAGCACAAGGATGCCTCAGCTCTCTTCCGGGACGGGGTGTTTTCATGCGTCGCATCGTTTGTGCGCTGGCCAGCGCGGTCATCGCGATCACGTTCTCCGGCTGCGGCGGCGGCGCGGGCCGCAGCGTTCCGACCCAGCCGCAGCGCGATCCCGAAGCCTACGTGGCGCCGAACTTCACCGCACCGCGCGGGCCGCAGACGGCGCGCCGCATCCACGTCCCCAAGACCGCCGCCGGGCAAGTCCGGCGCGCCAGCGCGACCAACGTGCTCCAGGACCCCGGCTTCGAGTCGGCCGGGTTCACCTACTGGGCGCAGTGCGGCAGCGTCAACGCGGCGATGTCGACGACCCACGCGCACAGCGGTTCGTACGCGGCGCGGGGCGGTTCGGCCGGCAGCACGTCGGGTGAGATCAACGGCGACGCGGGCGTCTGCCAGCAGGTCACGATCCCGGCCAGCGGCACGCTGACGTTCTGGGAGTACGGCTTCTCGAACGAGTCTTCGACGACGTACTCCTACCAGGAAGCCGCCCTGCTCGACAGCAGCGGCGCGACGGTCGCCGAGCTGTACCAGGCCGTCGACGAGACCAACGGCTGGGTGCAGCGCACGGTCAACCTCTCGGCCTACGCCGGGCAGACGCTGTGGCTCTACTTCGGCGTCCACGGCGACGGCTACAGCGGCGCCTACACCATCCTCTACGTCGACGACGTGGTCCTGAGCGGCGGCGGTGCGACCCCGACCCCACCCCGACCCCGGCCGGCACGCCCACGCCCAAGCCGACCGCGACGCCGACCCCGGGCGGCACGCCGACCCCCAAGCCGACCGCGACCGCCTACCCCGCCCCAAGCCGACCGCGACGCCGGCCCCGACCCCGACGCCGACCGGCGGCTACACGCCCATCCCGGCCCCCAACCCGCCCGGCGGCTCCTGCGGCTCGGCCTGCGGCGTCGAGCGCTGGCACGTGAAGACCATGAACGACACCTACGCCGCGCAGGTCAATCGCACGCCGCAAGCCGTCACCGTCGACACGCTCTGGCACGCCGCCGTCCCGTCGGGGCTGTCGTCGTCGTCCGACAACGTCCGGTTCTCGCCCTGGGAGCTCGAGGCGGTGCACGTCACCGGCAAGTTCGTCGGCTGGAAGACCGAGTCGGACAACGACTACCACATCGTCATCGCGGACCTCAACAACGCCAGCGAGACGATGATCATCGAGCCGCCCTCGGCGGCGTGCTCGGCGGCCTGCGCGTCGGGTTACGGCTCGCTCTACACCGCCGCCCGCCAGGCCTTCGTGAACTGCCTGGGCAGCCCGCCGTCGTCGTTCACCGGCAGCAGCAAGAACATCACCGTCACCGTCACCGGCGTGCCGATGTTCGATCTGCTCCACGGCCAGACCGGGGTCGCGCCGAACGGGATCGAGATCCACCCGGTGATCAGCGCCACGCTCAGCGGATGCTGAACGCGGCGCGCGCGCTGGCGGCGTGCGCGCTGAGCGGTGTGCTGGCCGCCTGCGCCCAGCCTCCGCCGAGCACGGCGGCCGCTGCGCCGAGCACCGGCGCGACGGTCGCCCCGGCGGTGCGCGCGGTGGCCGAACGGCTCGCCGCGCAGGACCGCGCCAGCGACGCGAAGCTGCTGGCCTCGGTGCGGCGCTACGCCGGCGCGACGGCCAGCGACGTCACGCCGCGCGGCTCGCACGTCGAGCGGCTGATCGTGACGGTGACCAACCGCGGCTCGCGCGATCTGCACGGCGTCAGCGGCCGGCTGCAGCTGTTCCGCGCCCGCGACGCGCGGCGGCTCGGCCTGGCGACGTTTCATGCCGCGGTCGAGGTCGAGCCGGGGCACAGCGCCCGGGTGCCGGTCGCGATCCCGCTGGGCTCGTTCGCCGAGGGCGCCGGACCGCTGGCGCAGGACGCGGGCATGCCCAAGCTGGTCCAGCTCGAGCTGACCGGGGTCGACTTCGAGCGCGGCCGGGGCGCGGCCGAGACCGACTAGCCGAACGCCTCGCGAGCGGCCTCGAGCGTGTCGACGATCGTCACGTGCGTGGTGAGCCCGGCGATGCTCATCAGCCGCACGATGCGCTGGTTGCGCGCGATGATCACCAGCTTGCCGCCGAGCTGGCGGGCGTTGTGCTCGGCGCGGTAGAGCTCGTCGATGGCGCCGGAATCCATGTACTGGGTGCGGGTCAGGTCGACGACGAGGCGCGGGTTCGCCGCGACTTGCTGAAACGTGGCGCGCAGCCGGCCGCGCGTCGTGATGTCCAACTCGCCTTCGGCAATCCGCACGATCGCCGGTTCGTCGATGTCTGCCACCCTGTCTCAGCCCTTCGCGCCGCGACACGGGTTTCCGCCGCCGGCCGGCACGGCGTTCAGCCCGCCGCCGGTCGCCGGAGGCACCGCAGCCGGCCGGTGACCGCGAACCCCAGCGACAGCGCCGAGCGCTCGGCGAACGACCCGGGGCTGGTCTTGAACGCGGCCTGCGACGCGCCGCGCTCGTGGGCGAACGCGGTCCGGGCCGCCACGAGCGCGCGGTGCACGCCCCGCCGGCGGAACGCCGGCAGCACCCCGGCGCCGAAGAAATAGGCCACGTCCCCGCTGATCCCCAGCGCTCCGGCGCCCGCGTCGGCGCCGTCGAGGCTGGCCACGAACAGGCCGTGGGCGGCCAGCGCGCCGACCTGCACGGAGCGCCGCAGGCGTTCGCGGTCGGCTTCGGCGACGGTATCCGCGATGGCGCGCACGAGCAGCTCGGTCCAGGCCCGCCGGTCGGTCACCGTCCGGACCCCGATCCCCTCGACCGGCCCGATGCCGGCCGTCGGCGACTCGAGCACGGCCTGCGCCCCGTCCATCCCGTTCGCCCTGCCCTCCTCGGCGTAGCCGCCCGCCTCGAGCAGGCCCCGGTCGCGCGCGAGGACCGCCTCGTCGAGCTCGAGCCGAGCCGGCAGGCCGCGCCGGCCGTAGAACTCGCTCAGCACGACCAGATCGTCCGCCCGCAGCGGCCGGGTCGTGCCGATGCCGATCCCGCGCTCGTAGAACGTCCCGGCGATGCACAGGGCGAAGCCGCCGGCGACCGGCAGTGCGCCGTCCCCGGCCGTGCCGGCATCCACGTTGCGGTTGCGCAGGAAGGCGGACCAGAAGGCGGCCTCGGCGCGAGCGGCGTTCATCGTTGACGCGGTGCCCGGCCGCGTGGTATAAGGTTCGTTGGCTCCAATGACCGCAGGTCGACCTCCGTGTCGATAATGTGCGCTCCCACGAACGCACGCCTGCCGAGGACGCGGAATCGAGAAGAACTCTCCCGGCGAGCGGACCGCGCTCGCAGGTCCGTGCGCCTCGCCCCCGTCGGCGGAGGCGTTTTTCTTTCCCTCCCGGAGCACCGATGCCGACCGCGAAAAAAGAAGCGACGATCGAAGAACTCCGCGAGCGGATCGCCGGCTCGAAGAACCTGTTCTTCACCAACTACCAGGGCCTGACCGTCGAGGAGATCACGCGCTTGCGCGTCGAGCTCCGCAAGGACGGCAGCACCTACGGCGTGGTGAAGAACACGCTCTTCAAGCGGGCCGCCGGCGACGACCTCGCCGCGCAGCTCGACGCGATCCTCGCGGGCCCGACCGGCGTCGTCTTCGCCGGCGAAGACCCCGTCGCACCGGCCAAAGCCCTCAAGACGTTCACCGACGCGACCAAGAAGGTCGACGTCAAGGCGGCCTGGATCGACGGCAAGCTCGTCGATGCCGGCCAAGTCCAAGCGCTCGCCGCGCTTCCTCCCAAGCAAGAGCTGCTCGCACGACTCGTCGGCACGCTCAGCTCGCCGCTGTCCGGTCTCGTCCGGGTCCTCAGCGGCAACCAGAGCGGCCTCGTCCGCGTCCTCAACGCGATCCGCGAGCAGAAGAACGCGGATCAGCCTGCCCCCGCGCAATAGGAGCATCCCGGAATCATGGCACTCGCAGAAATCGTCGAACAGATCGACAAGCTCACCGTCCTCGAGCTCGCGGAGCTCGTCCACACGCTCGAAGACAAGTACGGCGTGAGCGCCGCCGCGCCGGCCGCCGCCGCCGCTCCGGCCGCCGCCGCTGCCGCCCCGGCCGCCGAGAAGACCGAGTTCGACGTCGTCCTCGAAGCGGCCGGCGCCGAGAAGATCAAGGTCATCAAGGCCGTCCGCGAAGTCACCTCGCTCGGCCTGACCGAGGCCAAGGCGTTCGTCGAGAGCGCTCCCAAGCCGGTCAAGGAAGGCATCGCCAAGGACGAAGCCGAGACCATCGCCGCCAAGCTGCGCGAAGCCGGCGCGACCGTCTCGGTCAAGTAACCCGCTCTCTTCGAGAGCAGCAAAAGGGCCGCGTCGCACGACGCGGCCCTTTTCGTGCCCTTGTCTAGTACGCGCCGTTGCCGTTGGGGTCGACCCAGTTGCTCGAGCGCAGCATCGCCACGTTGCGCTTGGCGCGGTTGCCGACCTGGGTGTACCAGGCCGATTGCGCGAGCGCGTCGGCGGCTTGGCCGAACAGCCTGCTCTTCGTCATCGGGTCGGGCGCCGCGGCGGCCTGGTTGATGAGCGACTGCGTGTGGGTGAAGCCGCCCCAGCCGTCGAGGCCCGCGCCCATGTTGTAGGTCAGGTCGACGATGACGAAGCGGCGCGCGTCGCTGAGCTTGTCGAACACGCCGGGCGCCAGCGTTCCGCGCGCGGCGGCGACGTAGCCGGGCAGCATCAGGTCGAACGTCGCGTCGGCTTGGGCCTGGGTGATCGGCGCCAGCCCGGCGATCACCGCGGCCGGGTCGGCGACGCCGCACTGCGCCAGGATGGTCGCGGCGTCACCGCTCTCGAGGTTGAAGCCGTACGCGATCGTCGGGACGCCGACGGTGTCGAAATATCGCGTGAGGCTACAGCCCTCGTTGATCGCGATCCGGCGCCGCACTTCGGCGCTCCACTGCTGCGGTGTCATTGCCATGCAGCGCTCGCTTCGGACGATCCGCTCGAACTCCGCCTAACCATTGGGTACGCGGGTCAAGACCACCGTCGCCAGCGGCGGCAGGCGCAGCGCGAGCGAGTACGGCTTGCCGTGCCAGGGAATCGCGTCCGCCGCGACCGGCTCGTTGCGCACGCCGCTGCCGCCGTACGCCGTGTCGTCGCTGTTGAGCGCTTCGGCGTAGGTGCCCGGCTCGGGCACGCCCAGTCGGTAGCCGTCGCGCGGAACCGGGGTGAAGTTGGTCACCGCGACGGCGAGCTCGCCGGCGGCCCGGCCGCGGCGGACGAACGCGACCACGCTGGCCTCCTTGTCCGAGACGATCCACTCCAGGCCCGCCGGCTCGGCGTCGAGCTCGTGCAGCGCGGGGCGCGCGCGGTAGAGCGCGTTGAGATCGCGCACCAGCGCCTGCACGCCGCGGTGGCGCGGGTCGTCGAGCAGCTCCCAGTCCAGGCCGCGGTCGTGGTTCCACTCGCGCTCCTGCGCGAACTCGCCGCCCATGAAGAGCAGCTTCTTGCCCGGGTGCGCGTACGTGTAGGCCAGAAACGCGCGCAGGTTCGCCAAGCGCTGCCAGGCGTCGCCGGGCATCTTGCCGATCAGCGAACCCTTGCCGTACACGACCTCGTCGTGCGAGAGCGGCAGCACGAAGTTCTCGCTGAACGCGTAGGTGAACGAGAAGGTCAGCTCGTCCTGGTGGTAGCGCCGGTAGAGCGGGTCCTCGTGCATGAAGGCGAGCGAGTCGTGCATCCAGCCCATGTTCCACTTGTAGCCGAAGCCCAGCCCGCCCATGTCGACCGGGCGCGAGACGCCCGGCCACGCGGTCGACTCCTCGGCGATCGTGACGATGCCCGGATAATCGCCGTAGGCGGCCGCGTTGACCCGCTGCAGCAGCGCGATCGCCTCGAGGTTCTCGCGCCCGCCGTGCACGTTGGGGATCCACTCGCCGGGCTTGCGGCTGTAGTCGAGGTAGAGCATCGAGGCGACCGCGTCGACGCGCAGCCCGTCGATGTGGTACTTGTCCAGCCAGAACAGCGCGTTGGCGAGCAGGAAGTTCGCGACCTCGTTGCGCCCGAAGTTGTAGATGTAGGTGTTCCAGTCGGGCTGGAAGCCTTTGCGCGGGTCGGCGTGCTCGTAGAGCGCGGTGCCGTCGAAGCGCGCCAAGCCGTGCGCGTCGGTGGGAAAGTGGCCGGGCACCCAGTCGACGATGACGCCGATCCCGGCTTGGTGCGCCGCGTCGACGAAGCGCGCGAAGTCCTCCGGCGTGCCGTGGCGGCTGGTCGGCGCGAACAGCCCGATCGGCTGGTAGCCCCACGACCCGTCGAACGGGTGCTCCGCGATCGGCATCAGCTCGAGGTGGGTGTAGCCCAGCGACGCGACGTAGGGGACGAGCTGCTCCGCCAGTTCCGCGTACGTGAGATAACGGTTGCCGGGACCGCGCCGCCACGAGCCGAGGTGCACTTCGTAGGTCGCGAGCGGGGCGTCGCGCCGGCCGGCCGCGGCGCGCCGCGCCAGCCACGCGTCGTCGTGCCAGTCGCGCATGCCGGGCAGCGCGACGACCGACGCGGTCGCCGGCGTGTGCTCGCAGGCGAAGGCGAACGGGTCCGCCTTGTGCGGCAGCAGCGTGCCGTCGGGGCCGACAAGCTCGTACTTGTAGCGGCTGCCCAGCGCGACGCCGGGCACGAACATCTGCCACACGCCGCCGTCGTTGCACCTGCGCATGGGGTGGCGCCCCCCGTCCCAGCCGTTGAAGTCGCCGACGACCGAGACGCGGCGCGCGTTGGGCGCCCACACCGCGAACGCGACGCCCTCGACGCCGTCGACCGCTGCCGGGTGCGCGCCCAGCTTGTCGTAGATCCGGCGGTGGTTGCCCTCGCCGAACAAGTAGAGGTCGAGCTCGCCCAGCAGCGGCCCGAAGCGCTCGGCGTCGGTCATGTCAGGCACCGCCCGCCGGCCGGTCGAGGATGGCACGGATTCCCTCCATCGGTATGCGCAGCCACGCGGGCCGGTTCGCCAGCTCGTAGGACATCTCGTAGAACGCTTTCTCCAGCGTGAACAGGTCGAGCAGCGCCGCCGCGTGCGCCGGATCGGCCGGATACGAGCTGCAGCCCGCGATCGTCGCGCGGTAACCGGCCAGGAACGCCGCGACGGCGTCGCGTTCCCAGGCCTGCGCGAGCGTTTGCGCGCCCGCCGTCACCGCGGCGTAGTTGAACGAGCGCAGCATGCCGGCCACGTCGCGCAACGGGGACGACTTGCGGCGCCGCACCTCGGGCGCGCGGCCGGGCTCGCCCTCGAAGTCCACGATCATGAAGTCGTCGCCCACGACCAGCACTTGGCCGAGGTGGTAGTCGCCGTGGTAGCGCGTCTTGGTCACCGCCGGGTCGAGCGGCGGGGCGGCGATGCGGCCGAGGATCTCGGCCCGCCGGGCGACCAGCGCCGCCGCGTCCGCGCGCTGCGCTTCGGGCACGCGGTCGAGGTCGGCGGCCAGCGTGTCTAGCGCGTGCCGCGCGGTCTCGTGCGCCTGCGCGACCCAGGCGTCCAGGTCGGTCTGAGTGGTCGGCTCGGGCTCGAACGCAGCGCCGCCGCCCGGCGTCGCGAACGCGCGGTGCAGCTCGGCGGTGCGCACGCCGAGCCGGCGCGCGCGCTCGATCTGCGCCGCGCGTTCGCCGGCATCCGGTGCGGACGCGCGCGCGAGCTCGTCGAGCGTGACGCTCCAGCCGTCGCCGCGCGCTTGGACGAAGCGCTGCAGGATGCAGACGGCCATCGGCTCGCCGTCCGGGCGCTCGTACTCGACGTAGCCCAGCAGGGCCGGGGTGTTCTGGTAGCCGACCGCGTCGAGGAAGCGCGCGATCTCGAGCTCCGGCTGCGGCCCGGCATGGGTCTTGCGATAGCCCTTGAGCACGATGCGCTCGTCGATCACCACCGAGGTGTTGCTCTGCTCGACGTTCATCCGCCGCACGCGGGGCGGGTCGGCCAGCTTCTCCGCGCGCAATGCCGCGGTGGCGTGCGCGGCGAAGACGCCGCCGCGGGCCGCCGGCCGGCGCCGCTCCGCGCGCACGTCCGCGAGAATTCCGAGCACGAGCGAATCCGTCGCGAACCCTTCGTACACGGCGGCGCCGTCAGGCGCATCGGACGAGCGGAGCAGTACGGCGCCTCTCGCCGCCGTCGCTCGTATCCGCGCCGCTGCCGCCGAGCGTCAGCGGGATGAAGTAGTGCCGCTCGCGTTCGGGCAACGCGAAGATCGCCAGGTACGCGCGCCCACCGTCGAGCGCGGCGGCGTCGAGCAGCCGGACGTCGCGCAGCCCGGCGTCCTTGTCGGCGAACCAGCGCTGCGCGGGCAGATACGCGCGCAGCGCTTCGCCTTGGAGCCGCGCGATCGCGGCGGTGAAGAGCGGGTCCTCGCCGGTCGCCATCAGAGGCTGGGGTTCGCGTAGTCGACCCGCAGGCGCCTGTCGAGCCGGAAGATCGCGGCGGGGTTGCGGGCGGGGTCGAGCCGCACGGTCTGCGCGCCGCCGCGCCACATCAGGTGCTCGCCGCCGATCAGCTCGTCGACCGCGAAGGTGTGGTCCTCCGCGATCCCCAGCTCCATCAGCGGCAGGTGCAGCGTCACCTCGGCGAGGTGGAACGGGTCGAGGTTGATCGCGATCAGGAGCGTGTTGTCTCCGCTGGATTTCTGGAAGAAGAGCACGTTGTCCGCGTCGGCCCGCAGGAAGGTGATGTTGCGCCAGTCGTGCAGGGCGGGGTTCTCGCGCCGAATGCGGTTGACCAGCGCGATCTCGGCCTTGAGGTTGCCCGGTGCGTTCCAGTCGCGCACCCGGACCTCGTACTTCTCGGAGTCGAGATACTCTTCGCGCCCGGGCAGCGCGGCGTTCTCGCCCAGCTCGAAGCCGCTGTAGATGCCGTACACGCTCGACAGCGTCGCGGCCAGGTACAGCCGGATCAGGAACGCGGGCCGCCCGCCGGTCTGCAGGAACGGCGGCAGAATGTCGGGCGTGTTGGCGAAGAAGTTGGGCCGGTAGTACTGCGCCATCTCCGAGTGCGCCAGCTCGCCGAGATAGTCGGTCAGCTCGCCCTTGAAGTTGCGCCAGGTGAAGTAGGTGTAGGACTGCGTGAAGCCGAGCTTGGCCAGCTCCTTCATCACCTTGGGCCGGGTGAACGCTTCGGCCAGGAACAGCACGTCCGGCCGGCGCGACTGGATGTCGGCGATCAGCCACTCCCAGAAGGGAAACGGTTTGGTGTGCGGGTTGTCGACCCGGAAGATGCGCACCCCGCGCGCGATCCAGAACTCGACCACGTCGCGCAGCTCGTCCCAGAGCGCGGGCGCGTGCGGGCCGTACCAGTCGAAGTTGACGATGTCCTGGTATTTCTTGGGCGGGTTCTCGGCGTACTTGATCGTGCCGTCCGGCCGCACGGTGAACCACTCCGGGTGCTCGCGCACGTAGGGGTGGTCGGGCGAGCACTGCAGCGCGTAGTCGAGCGCGATCTCGATTCCCTGCGCGCGCGCGGCGCGCACGAAGCGCTCGAAGTCCGCCAGCGTGCCCAGCGCCGGCTCGACCGCGGTGTGGCCGCCGTGCTCGTTGCCGATCGCCCACGGGCTGCCGGGATCGTCCGGCCCGGGATCGAGCGTGTTGTTCGGGCCCTTGCGGAAGGCGTGGCCGATCGGGTGGACCGGCGGCAGGTACAGCACGTCGAAGCCCATCGCCGCGATGTCGGGCAGGCGGCGCGCGGCTTCGGCGAAGGTCGCGTGGACGTGCGGCGCCGTGCCCTGCGAGCGCGGGAAGAACTCGTACCAGGTGCTGTAGCGCGCCGCCTCGCGGTCGGCGATCACGGTCAGCTCGCGCGCGTAGACGGTCGCGCGCGAGCGGTCGGGCGCGCGCGCCATCAGCTCGACCAGCGTCTTGCCGAGCATGATGTCGGCCCGCGCGTCCTCGTCGCCGGCGAGCGCGTCGAGCTGAGCGAGGGTCGCTTCGAGCCGGGTGCGGTCGGAGGCGCCGGCGCGCGGGAGCGCCTGGTCGAGCAGCGCGCGCCCTTCGATCAGCTCCAGCCCGATGGCCTGCCCGGCCTCGCGCTTGAGCGCGACGTCGTGGTGCCACGAGCCGAACAGGTCGGGCCAGCCTTCGAGCGTGTACTCGTAGCGCGTGTTGCGCTCGAGGACGAACGCGCCGCGCCAGCGGTCGTTGTCGACGAACGCCATCGGCGTCTCGCGCCAAGCCGTCTCGCCGCGTTCGCGGTACTTGAGCACCGCCGAGATCGCGTCGTGGCCCTCGCGGAAGATGTCCGCCTCGACTTCGAAGCGCTCGCCGACCGTGCGCTTGACGGGATGCCGCCCGCCGTCGATCTCCGGCCACACCGCCTCGATCACGACCGGCCGCGCGCCCGCGCGCGGGTCGGCGCCCGTCGTACTCTGCGAGGCGGGGCTGGTCGCGCTGCCGTTCGTTCCCGCGCGCGTAGTGACGCCGACGTTGGCGAAGATGCGAATCTCCAGCGGCCGCAGCGCGATGGCGCCGTCGCGGGCGAGCGGCGCTTGCGGCGCGCCGGGCGTGATCTCGACCGCGCTGCTCGCCCCGCCGAGCGCGCGCACCAGGTCGTTGGCGGGAACCGAGGTCTCGTGCCGGGCATCGGGGTTGATCAGCGCGACGGCGTAGCTGGAGCCGGCGTTCGCGTTGCGCAGCAGCGCCACGGCGGCGCGGTCGCTCCACAGCAGGCGCTGGGGGCCCTCCTCGTTGAGCGCGGGCACCGCGGCCTTCATCGCGTTGGTCTCCGCGACGAACGCGCTCAGGTCGAAGCGCGGCTGCTCGCGGTGCTCGGGCCGCGTCATCACCACGTCGACCGCGCGCTCGTAGCCGAACTCGTAGCCCAGCGGCATCATCACGCCGCTGGAGAAGAAGGCCGCGAACAGGTAGCGGAACTTGTACTCCGCCTCGATCCGCGCGGCGTCGCTGCCGGCCAGGTCGGCCGCGACGCGCGGCGTGTCGTGGCTCTCGGGGAACGCGATCGAGGGCGCGATGCGCCGAAAGCGCTCGTACTGCTCGAGCAGCCAGGGCGCGCGAAAATCCCACCACTTCGCGCTGTTGAAGAGGTAGTCGAACCCGGCCGGCCGCAGCGCCAGCACCGCCTCGAACGGCGCGCCCAGCGTCTCGGCGGCGAACAGCACCTCGGGATCCACCTCGCGCGCGGCACCGATCAAGGCCGCCCAAACGTCCGCCGGCACCTTGTACGCCGCGTCGCAGCGGAAGCCGCGAATTCCCAGCTGCGCGTAGTGCCACACCACGTCGGAGTAGTACGCGACGATCTGGGCGCGCTCGGGCGGTCGGCGTAGTCGATCTCGGCCAGGTCGGTCCAGACGGTGACGCTGGACGGGTCGGCCGGGTCGTTGGCCGAGGGCGACTCGATCTCGCCCGCGGCGTCGCGCCGGTACCAGTTCGGGCGCTCCGTCGTCAGCGCGGCGTCGCGCGCGGTGTGGTTGACCACCAGGTCCATCATGACGCCGATGCCGTGCGCGCGCGCAGTTTCGGCGAAGCTGCGGATCAGGTCGTCGTCGCGGCCGCCGTCCTCGCCCCGGAAGAGCGGGTTGAGCCGGTAGTAGTCCTTGACCGCGTACAGGCTGCCGGAGTACCCGGTCTCGTGGAACGGGTTGACGTAGACCCAGTCGAAGCCCAGCGCCGCGATCCGCGGCAGCTCCGCCGCCCACCGGCCGACCGAGCCCACCAGCGATGGAAAGAGGTTGTAGATCCGCGGCCCGCTCGTCATCCTGAGTCGGGATACCCGCTCGGGCGCTTCCCCAAGAGCGCTTGGATCGGTGCTCGCCGTTCAGCCCGTGAAAGCTAGGCTCGAGCGGGGCGCCAGCGGCGGAAGGCCAGGTAGAGAAAGGCCGGTACGCCGAGCACCGAGAGCAGCACGCCGATCGGCAATTCGAGCGGAGGGGCGGCGGTACGCGCGACCGTGTCGGCCAGCACGACGATCGCCGCGCCGGCGGGGATGCTGGCGGGCGCGGTCCAGCGCAGGTCGGGCCCGCAGACGGCGCGCACGATGTGCGGCACGATCAGGCCCACGAAGCCGATCACGCCGCTCACGCTGACCGCCGCCGCGGTCAGCAGCGAGGTGGCGATCAGCACCAGCCAGCGGGTCCGCTCCAGGTCGACGCCCAGGCCCAGCGCGCGCGCCTCGCCCAGCCGCAGCGCGTTGAGCGCGGGCACGGTCGCCGCCGCGGCCAGCGTGCCCAGCGCGGCGTAGAGCGCGGCCCAGGCCAGGTCCGGCCAGCCGTGGCCGCTGAGCGAGCCGCCCAGCCAGGCCAGCACGTTGAGCGCGGCGGTCGGGCTGGGCACGAGCATGATGATCAGCGTGGTCAGCCCGGCGAACAGCGACGAGATCGCGATCCCGGCCAGGATCAGCCGCTCGGGCGAGATCCCGCGGCCCGAGCGCGCCAGCGCCGCGACCGCGAGCGTCGTGCCGAGCGCCGCGGCGAAGGCCAGCCCGCCGTACAGCCCGCTCGGCGCGCCGAGCGAGATCGCGACCGCGATCGCGAAGGCCGCGCCCGCGCTGCCGCCGGTCAGGTACGGGTCGACCAGCGGGTTGCGCAGCATGCCCTGCAGCAGCGTGCCGGCCAGCGCGAGCGCCGCGCCGACCAGCGCGCCGACCGCGACCCGCGGCAGCCGCAGCGTCCAGACGATCGCGCCGAGCTGGTCGCCCGCGTGCGGGTGCAGCAGCGCCGCGAGCACCGCGCGCGGCGCGAACCCGACCGAGCCGTCGGCGATGCCGGCGACGGCCGCGGCGAGCAGCGCGGCGCACAGGATCGCCAGCCCCGTGCCGCGCCGCGCCGTTACCACCGGGCTACCAGATCTGGCAGCGGTTCGCGCGCACCATCGCATCGGTCGCGGCACAGGCGAACGCGTGCCGGAACTCCGGCATGTTCGAGAGCGTGCCGATCACCCGGAAGCGGTCGAACGGGTGCGGGTCGGTCGCCGCGAGCTGGCGGATGTAGCCCTCGGTCGCCATCGAGCGCCAGACCTGGGCGTAGGCCAGGAAGAAGCGCTGCTCGGGCGTGTAGCCGTCGATCGGCTGGTGGGCCTTGAACTGCGGGGTGCGCTCGAAGGCCTTGTAGGCGATGGTCAGCCCGCCCAGGTCGGCGATCGCCTCGCCCTGCACCAGCCGCCCTTGCAGATGCGTGCCCGGGGCGGACTCGAAGCCGCTGAACTCGTCGACGATGCACTGCGCGCGAGTCTTGAACGCCGCCGCGTCGGCGGGCGTCCACCAGTCGCTCAAGTTGCCGTGCTCGTCGAACTGGCGGCCCTGGTCGTCGAAGCCGTGCGTCATCTCGTGCCCGATCACCGCGCCGACCGCGCCGTAGTTGACCGCGTCGTCCGCCGCGTCGTTGAAGAACGGCGGCTGCAGGATGCCGGCCGGGAACACGATCTCGTCGTTGGACGGGTTGTAGTACGCGTTGACCGTCGGCGGCGTCATGCCCCAGCGGCCGCGGTCGGTCGCGGTGCCGATGCGCGCCAGCCCGCGCGCGTCGTTCCACGTGCGCACCGCCACGACGTTGCTCGCCAGCGCCGCGTCGGCGACGGGCAAGGTCGAGTAGTCTTCCCACTTGTCGGGGTAGCCGATCTTCTTGGTGAACGCATCGAGCTTGACGACCGCGCGGGCGCGGGTCGGCGGGCTCATCCAGTCCAGCGTGCGGATGTCGTCGCGCAGCACGTCCTGCAGGTTGGTCACCAGCGCCAGCGCGCGCGCCTTGGCGGCGGGCGGGAACGCGCGGGTGACGTAGACCTTGCCGAGCACGTCGCGCAGCGACGCGTCGGTCAGGGTGGTGCAGCGCTGCCAGCGCGGGAGCTGCTCCTTCACGCCCAGCAGCGTGCCGCTCCGGAAGGCGAAGCTCGCGTCGTCGAAGCGCTTGGGCAGCACGCTCGCGTACGCGTCGGCGACGTGGTAGCGCAGGTAGGCCTTCCAGGTCGCCAGCGGCGTCGCGCCGAGCTGGGCGTCGTACGCGGTCACGAAGGCCGGCACGGTGACGTTGAGCGTGTCGAACGCGGGCGTGCGCAGCGCGGCGAAGTACGCCGGCCACGGCACGTGCGGCGCCAGCGCGCTCAGCCCCGCGACCGGGGTGGGGTTGTAGAGCTTGTAGGGATCGCGCAGGTCGGCCCGGCGCGGCGTGGCCTGGGCCAGCGCGGTCTCGAGCGCGAGCACCGCGTCGGCTTCGCTCGCGGCGGCCGCCGCGTCGTCGCCCAGGTTCTGGAGCTGCGCCGCGACGTAGCCGCGGTACGCGCTGCGGATCGTCTTGGAGCGCTCGTCGTCGTTGAGGTAGTAGTCGCGGTCGGGCAGACCGAGCCCGCCGAAGCCGAGGTTGGCGATCTGGCGGGCCGAGTTCTTGGTGTCGGCGCGCGAGCCCAGCGGCAGGCCGCCGTCGACGCCCGCCTGCTGCAGGGCCGCGATCTCGCGCACGAGCCCGGGTACGTCGCCGACCGCGGCGATGCCGCTCAGCAGCGGCGCGACCGGCGCGGTGCCGGCGCGCTCGATACCCGCCGTGTCCATGCACGAGCGGTAGAATGCGCCCAGCTTCTGCTCGTCGCTGCCGGCCGGCGCGCTCGCGTTCTTGGCCACGTCTTCGAGGATGGTGTGGAGCTGATCGCGATTGCGCTGGGCCAGCTCGTCGAAGCTGCCCCAGCGCGGGTGCCCGGCCGGCATCGTGGTGTGCTTGCTCCAGCCGCCGGTGGCGAACTGGTAGAAGTCGTCGCACGCCTTGCAGGTCGGGTCGATGTTGCCGCGGTCGAGCGCCGCGACGGCCGGCGCGGCCGCGGCGGCGCGCTGCTCGTCAGCCCCGGCAGCGAGCTCGCGACCAGCGCGGTGAAGGCGGCCGCGCCGAGCGCGCGGACCGCCGCCCGAACGAAGTTCCTCACCAGATCTGGCACCGGGTCGCGCGCACCATCTTGTCGCTCGCGGCGCAGGCGAAGGCGTGCTGGAACTCGGGCATGTTGGACAGCGTGCCGATCACCCGCAGGCGGTCGTTGGGGTGCGGGTCGACGTTGGCGAGCTGGCGCGTGTAGGCTTCGTTCTGCAGCCCGCGCCAGACTTGCGCGTAGGCCAGGAAGAAGCGCTGCTCGGGCGTGTAGCCGTCGAGCTTCGCGTGGGCCTTGAACTGCGGGGTGCGCTCGAAGGCCTTGTAGGCGATGGTCAGGCCGCCCAGGTCGGCGATCGCCTCACCCTGGACGAGCTCGCCGTTCTCGTGCACGCCGGGCAGCACTTCGAGGCTGGTGAACTGGTCGACCACGCACTTCGCGCGGGCGTTGAAGTTCTTGGCGTCGGCGGGCGTCCACCAATCGCTCAGGTTGCCCTTGTCGTCGTACTGCCGGCCCTGGTCGTCGAAGCCGTGCGTCATCTCGTGCCCGATCACCGCCCCGATCGCGCCGTAGTTGACCGCGTCGTCGGCCGTCGCGTTGAAGAACGGCGGCTGCAGGATGCCGGCCGGGAACACGATCTCGTTGTTGGAGGGATCGTAGTAGGCGTTGACCGTGGGCGGCGTCATGCCCCACAGGCTGCGGTCGGTGGGCTTGCCGATGCGGGCCACGTCGACCCCGGCGTTCCAGTCGCGCACCGCGCGCACCAGCGCCGCGTAGGGCTGCCCGTCGGCGACCGTCAGCGACGAGTAGTCCTGCCACTTGTCGGGATAGCCGATCTTCTTGGTGAACGCGTCGAGCTTCTCGACCGCGCGCGCCTTGGTGGGCGGGCTCATCCACGACAGCGTGCCGATGTCGCCCTTGAGCACCGACTGCAGGTTGTCGACCAGCGACACCGCGCGGGCCTTGGCGGCGGGGGTGAACTCCCGGCCGACGTAGACCTTGCCCAGCGGCGTGCGCAGGCCGTAGTCGGCCGCGCGGGTGCAGCGCTGCCAGCGCGGGAGCTGCTCCTTGACCCCGTTCAGGACGGTCGAGTGGAAGTTGAAGCTGGCGTCGGCGAAGCGCTTGGGCAGCGCGGTCGCGAACGCGTCGGCGACGTGGAAGCGCAGGTAGGTCTTCCAGGTCGGCAGCGGCGTCGTCGCCAGCTGCGCGTCGTAGCCGGTCACGTAGGCCGGGATGCCGACGTCGACCGAGTCGAAGCCGGGCGCGCCGAACTGCGCGAAGTACGCGCTCCAGGGGATGTGCGGGGCCAGCGCGGGCAGCGCGGTCAGCTTGGTCGGGTGGTAGGTCTTGGTGGGGTCGCGCAGCTCGACCCGGGTCGGGGTCACCTTGGCCAGCGCCGTCTCGAGCGCGAGGATCGCGTCGGCTCCGCTGCCGGCGGCCGCGGCGTCGTCGCCCAGGTTCTGCAGCTGGCTGGCGACGTAGGCGCGGTAGGCGGTCCGGATCGCGGTCGTCTTGGCGTCGTCCTTGAGGTAGTAGTCGCGGTCGGGCAGCCCCAGGCCGCCCAGGCCCAGGCCGGCGATCGTCTTGGACGAGTCCTTGGTATCGGGCTCGGACGAGAAGTCCGGCCCGTCGCTGACGCCCAGGCGGTTGAGCTTGGCCACCTCGACGACCAGCGACGGCACGTCCTTGACCGCCGCGACGTCGCCCAGCAGCGGCTGGACCGGCGCGATGCCGGCCCGCTCGATGCCGGCCTCGTCCATGCAGGCGCGGTAGTAGGTGCCCAGCTTCTGCTCGTCGCTGCCGGCCGGGGCGCCGGCGGTCTTCGCGGTGTCCTCGAGGATCGCGTGGAGCGCCTCGACGTTGTGCTGGGCCAGCTCGTCGAAGCTGCCCCAGCTCGGGTGGCCGGCCGGGATGCTGTGGCTCTTGCTCCAGCCGCCGGTGGCGTACTGGTAGAAGTCGTCGCAGGCTTTGCAGGTCGGGTCGATGTCGGACCGGTCGAGCGCGGCGACGGCCGGCGGGGCGCCGGCGGCGCGCGCGCTGCCGGTCAGCGTGGGCAGCGAAGCCGCGACGAGCGCGGTGAGCGCCGCGGCGCCGACGGCGCGAACGGCAAAGCGAACTGGGTGCAACGAAAACCTCCGGAAGAATTAGGAAAGCCGGTCCTCACCGGCTTTCACGGTCCCGGGGTCGGCGCCTCCCGCGCTGCGTTCAGAAGTGGTAGCCCGAGCCCGGCGGAAAGGCGCCGTGCTTGGACGCGGCCCGCTGCTTGGCCGCCGCCGCGGGACGGTAGGCGGCGGTCCGGCTCGCGGGCGGGTTCTGGCCCAGCGGCGTGGCCGAGGCGATGCTGGAGGAGAAGCGGCCGAACAGGCTCGGGTTGTCGCGGAACTCCTGCTGGAGCGCGCTGATGCGGGCCTGGTCGCTGGGGTGGTCGGAGAGGAAGTTCGGCGGCGCGCTGGTGTTCGCGGTCTGGAAGGCCTGGAACAGCCAGACCATGCCCCACGGGTTGGAGCCGGCCTCGGCGCAGGTCTGGGCGCCCTTGTAGTCCGCCGCCGCCTCGACGTCGCGCGAGAAGTGCAGCGACTGCAGGTTGAAGCCCACGTTGGCGATGGTGTCGATCGTGCGCGAGGCGCGCCCGCCCGTGGCGATGTTGGCCAGGATGTCGCCGATCGTGTACGCGGTCGCCGTTTTCTGCTGTTTCTGGTAGAGGTGGAGCACGTCGTGGTGGATGTTGTGCGAGGTCTCGTGGCAGAGCACGCCGGCCAGCTCCTCGCGGTTCTTGACGAACTTCATCAGCGAGTCGGTCACGTAGACGTTGCCGCCCGGGACGGCGAAGGCGTTGGGCTGAGCCTCGTGGACTAAGATGAAGCGGAAGGGGTGGTAGTATTGCGGGTCGGCCACGCGCTTGATCTGCTGGGCGATCGGATTGAGAATCGCGTAGTACGGCGAGCTGCCGATGATCTCGCCCTTTTGCTCCAGCGCTTGGTACTCTTGCTGGCCGATCTGGGTCTCGGTCTGGTCGTCGCTCGACTGCGCGGCCGCGGGGCCGGCGAAGGCGAGCAATCCGAGGCTCAGGGCAAGGGCGAGCAGGCGTTTCATGGGTCCTCCGGGGCCGACGGGGACGCCGACTGGCGTCGTCGGGTGTTACCCAGAAACGATCCGCGGGGCGCCAGGGTTCGCACGGGGGCATGCGGAAACGCCTCGGGTCCGGCGCGGGTGTGATGTAATGGTAGCCTGCGACCTTCCCAAGGTTGATGCGCGGGTTCGATTCCCGCCACCCGCTCCAAACGACGCCGGCGACGTAGCCAAGTGGTAAGGCAGGACTCTGCAAAAGTCCCACCCCCAGTTCGATTCTGGGCGTCGCCTCCAATCGTTCTCCTGGTCGCGGCGTTCATCGCGACCGCGTTCGCCGGGCCGCTCGTCGGCGTTCGCCAGCTCGACGCCGCCTCGAACGCCCAGGTCCGCCTGGCCGACATGCGGGGCGACCTCGACACCCTCTTCGCGACCCAGCTCGCCGAGGAGACCGCGCTGCGCGGGTACGTCGCGACCCGCGACCCGAACTTCCTCGATCCCGACGGGCCGCCCAACCCGCGCTTCGACCAGCAAGCGCGGGCCCTGGCCGAGCGCGTGCGAAGCGAGAACATCGCCGGCGGGCCGGCGGCGGTCGCCCAGCTGCGGCACTTCCACGACGAGTGGGAGCGGGGCGTCGGCCTGCCGCTGCGCCGCAAGCCGGTCTCGCCCGACTCGGCCGGTTATCAGGCCTACGGCAAGGTCCTGACCGACCAGATGCGCGCGCAGTCCAAGACCTTGCGCCGCGCCCTGACCGCGGAGGGCGACCAAGTCCAGGCCACCCTCAAGCGCGAGATCGACACCACCGTCGCGCTCAGCGTCGGGATCGTGACCGTCTTCGCGATGGTCGCCTTCGCCTACGCGGCCAGCCGCGCCCAGGCGATGGCGCGCCTGGCCCACGAGCAGTCGCTGGTCGTCGCCCTGCAGCGCACGCTGCGCGTCGGCGGCACCCGGCTGCCCTGCACGCGGATGGGCTCGGCCTACGCCTCGGCCAGCCGCGAGGCGCTGGTCGGCGGCGACGTGCTCGACGTCTGGCGCGCCGGGCCCGACCGGGGCTGGATCCTGATCGCCGACGCCAGCGGCAAGGGGATCGAGGCCGCCCGCCACTCCGCCTTCGCCCAGTACGCGCTGCGCGCGCTGGCCTCGGAGTCCGAGGACCCGGGCGAGATCGTGGGCCGCTTCAACCGCCTGTTCCTGGACACGTTCGACGACCCGTCGGTCTTCGTGGTGCTCTTCCTGGGCGCGTTCGACGCCCGCACGCCGGCCCTGCGCTACGCCAGCGCCGGGCACGGCACCGCCTACGTGCGGCGCGGCTCGCTGGTCGAGCAGCTGCCCCCGACCGGCACGATCGTGGGAATCGACACCGACCAGCACTACGCCACCGTGACCGTGCCGCTCGAAGTCGGCGACGTCGTGCTGCTGGCCACCGACGGGCTGAGCGAGGCGCGCGACGCGGGCGGGGACCTGCTGGGCGAGGAGCGCATCGCGGCCCTGTTCGCCGACGGCTCGGGCGACCCGCAGACGCTCTGCGACCGGCTCCTCGACGCCGCCAACGCCCACAGCGGCGGGGTCCAGGACGACTTGGCGATCGTGGCGATCCGGGTCGTCAAGGACGACGAGAACAGCCTGGCGCTGCCGTTCAGCCCGCTCGGGCAGTCGGCGTCGTAAGGATTCGGTAAGCCGGCCCCTCGCCGCGGTCGCGGCGGGCACCGCGCGCCCCGCCGGGGCGTCCGATGAGTCGAACGCTCGGAGCGTTTCGCACTCGCATCACGGAGGAGCCCGCATGTCCGCATCCCCGATCACCGACCAGGCCATCTTCGCCATGGACCGCGCCGCGCTCGACGCCTATCCGGACGGGGTGATCACCCTCGACCGCCGGGGCACGGTCAAGCGCTACAACAAGGCCGAGGCCGAGCTGGCCCGGCGCAGCCAGGGCGAGACGCTCGGGCTCAACTTCTTCACCGACGTCGCGCCCTGCACCGCGGTGCAGGACTTCAAGGGCCGCTTCGACGTCTTCGCGGCCAAGCCGGGCTCGGGGGTCGAGCGCTTCGACTTCAAGTTCCGCTTCGCGTGGGGCCACCAGGACGTCGGCATCACGATGATCCGCAAGGACGGCGCGGACGACATCAACATCCTCGTCGCCAAGCACTCCAAGGGCTCGTAGTGGGTTCGCCGTAGGCGAACCCTTCGCGTTCGGCCCTGCGGGCCGATCCGCCGAGCCGGCAATCGAAAGTGGACGGGTCGTGCTGGCCCGTCGCATCGTTCCCTGTCTGGACATCAAGAACGGCCGGGTCGTCAAGGGCGTCCGCTTCGTCGACCTGAGCGACGCGGGCGACCCGGTCGCCCTGGCCCGCCGCTACGAGGCCGAGGGCGCCGACGAGCTGGTCTTCCTCGACATCACCGCCACGGTCGAAGGCCGTCAGGCTACCCGGGCGGTGGTGCGCGACGTCGCGCGCGAGCTGACGATCCCGTTCGCGGTCGGGGGCGGGGTGCGCGACGCGAGCGACGTCAACGACCTGCTGCGGGCCGGCTGCGACAAGGTCAGCATGAACTCGGCCGCGGTGCGCGACCCGGCGCTGGTCGCGACCGCGTCGCGCCGCTTCGGCGCGCAGTGCGTGGTGGTCGCGATCGACGCCCGCCGCGCGCCGCACCAGCCCTCGGGCTTCGAGGTGGTGGTCGACGGCGGGCGCACGGCGACCGGGCGCGACGCGGTGGCCTGGGCGGCGGAGTGCGAGCGGCTCGGCGCGGGGGAGCTGCTGGTGACCTCGATCGACCGCGACGGCACGCGCGACGGCTTCGACCTGCCGCTGACCCGCGCGATCCGCGCCGCCTGCGACCTGCCCCTGATCGCGTCGGGCGGCGCCGGCGCGATCGCCGACTTCGTGAACGTCTTCCGCGAGGCCGACGCCGACGCGGCGCTGGCCGCGTCGCTGTTCCACTACGCCGAGCTGAGCATCGCCGATTTGAAAGACGCGCTGGCCGCCGAGGGCATCGTGGTGCGCCGCGAGCCGGTGGCGGTATGAGCGCCGCGGACGTGCGCTGGGACGCGAACGGCTTGGCGCCGGTGGTGATCGCCGACGCGGCGAGCGGCGCGGTGCTGACGCTGGCGTATGCGAACCGCGAAGCGCTCGACCGCACGCTGGCGAGCGGCTCGACCTGGCTCTGGAGCCGCTCGCGCAACGAGCTGTGGAACAAGGGCGCGACGTCGGGCAACACGCAGCGCGTCGTGTCGGTCGCGCTCGACTGCGACGGCGACGCGCTGCTGTACCGCGTGATTCCAAACGGCCCCGCCTGCCACACCGGCGCACCGTCGTGCTTCAGCGAATCGCTGCCGCTCGCGCATGCCGACGTGCCGGTCGATGCGAACGTGACCGTCGACGACGACGGCGGCGGGGCCGCGTTCGCGCGCGCGGTCACGGAACTCGCGCGCGTCATCGCGGACCGCAAAGCCAACCCGGTCGAGGGCTCGTACACGGCCAAGCTGTTCGCGGGCGGGGTCGACCGGATCGGCAAGAAGATCGGCGAGGAGGCGACCGAGGTCGTCATCGCGGCCAAGAACGCGGACAAGCGCGAGTTGGTGTGGGAGACGGCCGACCTGCTCTACCACGCGCTGGTGCTGCTGGCGGAGCGCGGGGTGGCGCTCGACGAGATCGGAGCGGAGCTATCCCGGCGCGCGCAGCCAAGCACGTAGCTCCGCGCGCCGAGCCGGTCCGGGCGGCGCGCGCGAAGCACGGCCTGGCCGGGCTGGTCGGCATCGGGCCGGAGACGGCGGCGAAGTTCGCCGAGCTCGGCGTGCGCACGCCCGGCGAGCTGCTGCGCTACGTGCCGCGCGCGTACCTCGACTGGCGCGAGCCGCTGCCGGTCGCGACGCTGGCCGAGGGCGAGGCGATCGTCGTCGGCCGCGTCGTGCACGTCAAGGAGCGCAAGGGCCGCTTTCCGCTCGTGACGGCCGTGCTCGCTGACGACACGGGCCGCGTCGAGGCGAAGTTCTTCGGCCGCACGTACCTGTTCGGCAAGCTCGCCGTGGGCGACCGGCTCTTCGTCGCGGGCCGCGTCACGCGCGCCGGGCTGCTGCCCGAGATCAACGTCACCAATCACAAGACGCTAGGCGAGACGCAGCAGTTCGAGGGCGAGATCGTGCCGATCTACCCGGCCTCGAAGGAGCTGCCGAGCCGGGCGATCCGCAGCGCGATCGCCAAGAACCTCGACCGCCTCGTGGCGCAGCACGAGGACGCGCTGCCGCCCGAGCTGGTGCGCCGCTTCGGCTTTCCGCCGCTGGACGCGGCCTGGCGCGACGTGCACGCGCCGCGCGACTTGGAAGCCAAGGACCGCGCGCGCGAGCGGATCGTGTTCGACGAGTTCTTCGCGATCGCGCTGACCGCGGCGGCCAAGCGCGCGCGGCGCGAGTCCGAGGGCGGCGCGCGCGCGCTGACCGTACCGGACGGGCTGTGGGATGCGTTCACGGCGCAGCTGCCGTTCGCCCCGACCCGCGCGCAGCGGCGCGTGATCGAACGGCTCTGGGCCGACATGGCGCGCACCGCGCCGATGAACCAGCTGCTGCAAGGCGACGTCGGCAGCGGCAAGACGCTCGTCGCGGCGGCGGCCATCGTGCTCGCCCACCGCAACGGCGTGCAGTCCGCGCTGATGGCGCCGACCGAGATCCTGGCCGCGCAGCACGCCGCCAAGCTGGCGCCGCTGCTGATGCCGTTCGGGGTGACGGTCGAGGCCGTGTTCGGCTCGCTGGGCGCGCGCGAGCGGCGGCGCGCGCAAAACGCGATCGACTCGGGCGAAGCCGCGCTCGCGGTCGGCACGCACGCGCTGCTCACCGAAACCGTGACCTTCCGCGACCTCGGCCTGGTGGTGATCGACGAGCAGCACCGCTTCGGCGTCAACCAGCGCCTGCGCTTGCGCGCCAAGAGCGGCGCGCCGCACACCCTCTCGATGACCGCGACGCCGATCCCGCGCACGCTCGCGCAGACCAAGTACGCCGACATGGACGTGTCGATCATCGACGAGCTGCCGCCCGGCCGCACGCCGATCCGCACCTTCGTGCTGCGCGAGAGCCGTAAGACGCAGGCGTACGAGCTGGTGCGCAAGAGCGTCGAGCTGGGGCAGCAGGCGTACGTCGTCGCGCCCGCCATCGACGCTTCCGACTCGGCGCTGACCGGCGCGCTGGCCGAGGCCGAGCGCTTGCGCAAGCGCGTCTTCACCGACTTGCGGGTCGGCGTGCTGCACGGCAAGCTGCCGGGGCGGGAAAAAGAGGCCGTCATGGAGGGCTTCAAGCGGGGCGAAACCGACGTGCTGGTCGCGACCACGGTGGTGGAAGTCGGGGTCGACGTGCCGAACGCCTCGGTGATGGTCGTCCTCGACGCGCACCGCTACGGCCTCGCCCAGCTGCACCAGCTGCGCGGCCGGGTCGGGCGCGGGGTCGCCGAGTCGTTCTGCATCCTGGTCGCGCCCGACGATGCGGGCGAGGTCGAGCGCTTGCACGTGCTCGAGGAGACGAGCGACGGCTTCGAGATCGCCGAAGCCGACCTGCGCCTGCGCCGGGCCGGCCAGCTGGCGGGCACCGCGCAAGCCGGCGACGCCGGGACGATCGGCGACATCCAGGACGACTTCGCGCTCTACATGCGCGCCAAGGAAGCCGCCGATGCGATCGTGTCGGCCGACCCGGACCTGCGCGCGCCCGACCACGCCGCGCTGCGCCGCCTCGTCGACGTAGGCGACGAGTACCGCGCCTCGCTGGTGACCGCGTGAACGGCGCGCCGGGAATCGCGTTCGGCTTCGACTTCGACCACACGCTGGGCGTCGACAACGGGCTGGAGAAGAAGGCCTTCTACCGCTACGCCGCCGAGCTCGGACACGCGCTCGACCCCGCCGACGCGCAAGCCTGGCGGCGCCTCGACGACGTGCTGGCGCGGGCGCGCGGCGGCGCGATCTCGATCGACGACGCGGTTCAAGAGTTCTTCGCCGGCATCGCGCCCGCGGCGAGCGGTGCGCGCTGGCGCGACATCTGTTTCGAGCTCGTGCCCGAACTGGTGCGCCCGCTAGAGGGCGCGCGCGAGCTGCTGCGCGCGCTGCGCGCGCGCGGCGTACCGCTCGCCGTCCTGACCAACGGCTGGACGCCGCTGCAGCAGCGCAAGATCGTTCAGGCGCTGGGCGCGGACGCCCCGCCGACGATCCTGGTCAGCGACGAGCTGGGGGCCCTCAAGCCTGATCCCGCCGCCTTCGCCGCGCTGGTCGGCGCGCTGGGCGTCCCGCGCGAGCAGGTCTGGTACGTCGGGGACAACCCGGCCGGCGACGTCGGCGGCGCGCTGGCGGCCGGCCTGCGCGCGGTCTGGTTCGACTGGGAAGGGCTGGCGTATCCCCGGGACGTGCCTCCGCCGACCCTGCGGATCGGCGGGTTGCGGGAGCTCGAGCGTCTGGCCGAGAACGCGAACGCTCCATAACTCGCTTATGGGAACGCTGACGATCACCGGTGGGACGCTGCGCAGCAGGCGCGTCTCGACGCCTCCGGGCCGCGACGTGCGACCGACGCCCGCGCGCGTGAAGGAAGCGCTCTTTTCGATCCTGGGCACGCGCGTCGACGAGGCTCGCGTGCTCGACCTGTTCGCCGGGACGGGAGCGCTGGGCTTCGAGTCGATCTCGCGCGGCGCGTCGCACGTGACCTTCGTCGAGCGCCACCGCCCGACCGCCGAGGCCCTGCGCGCGACGGCGCGCGCGCTCGGCGTGGCGGAGCGGATCGCAGTGGTCAACGCGCCGGCCGAGCGTGCCGCGCAGGCCGTCGAGGGCCGCTACGACCTCGTCTTCGCCGACCCGCCGTACGCTCAGCCCTACCCGGCCGCGGCGTTCGCGGCCCTGCGCGCCCGCGGCGCGATCGACCCCGCGACGACGGTCGTCTACGAGCACGCGGCACGCAGCGCCCCGCCGCCCGACCCCGCGATGCAACTCGAGCGCGACGCGCGCTACGGTGAGGTAGCTTTGTCCTTCTACCGGCCTCAAGCATGAACGGCGTCGTGAAAGCCGAGCACTCGGCGATCTACCCGGGCTCGTTCGACCCGATGACGCGCGGCCATCTCGACGTGATCGAGCGCGCCGCCGCGATCTTCGACAAGGTCGTCGTCGCGGTCGTCGTCAACCCGCAGAAGCGCGAGCCGCTGTTCACCCTCGACGAGCGCGAGGACATGATCGAGGCCGCCGTCGCGCAGCTGGCGAACGTCACCGTGACGCACTTCCGCGGGCTGCTGGCCGACTTCGTGCGCACCATCGACGCGACGGTGATCGTCAAGGGCCTGCGCGTCGTCTCGGATTTCGAGAGCGAGATGTCGACCGCGCTGATGAACCGCTCGCTCTCGGGCGTCGACACCGTCTTCCTGCCGAGCGACCCGCGCTGGTCGTTCGTCAGCTCGACGCTGGTCAAGGAAGTCTACAACCTGGGCGCCGACGTCGCCGAGTACGTCCCGCCCGCCGTGCTCGCCGTGATGCGAGCCAAACGCCCCGCGCCCGCCGAAGCCTAGGAGGTCCCAGCATGTCCGTCTACCGAGTGATCGACAAGCTCGAAGCGTCCGTGAAGCAGGGCACCG
The DNA here is from genome assembly GCA_963784655.1 of Vulcanimicrobiota bacterium. Classification (GTDB taxonomy): domain Bacteria; phylum Vulcanimicrobiota; class Vulcanimicrobiia; order Vulcanimicrobiales; family Vulcanimicrobiaceae; genus Vulcanimicrobium. Next base: position 88,843 of record CAWASO010000004.1, on the reverse strand, counting down.
TGTTGCCGCTGGGTTACCGCGTCGTCAGCGAGGAACGGCTGCTCGAGCTGATCGAGAAGCTGCGCGCCTCGCTGCCCGAGGAAGTCGGCCGGGCCCGCACGATCGCGCAGAACGGCGACCGCCTCGTGCGCGACGCGCAGGAGAAGGCCCAGGCGATCGTCAGCGAGGCCTCGCAAGCGCAGAACCAGCTCGTCGACGAGCAAGAGATCGTGCGCCGCGCGCGCGCGACGGCGGAGATCGTGCTGCGCGAGGCCGAGCAGAAGGCGCAGCGCGTGCGCGACGGCGCCGACGCCTACGCCGCCTCCGTGCTGAGCGACCTCGACAACCGGCTCTCGACCGCGCTCGGCTCGGTCAAGAAGGGCATGGAAGCGCTGACCGGCGCCCGGGCCGCCGCGGCCGCACCGGCGCCCGCGCAGTCGTCGTCGCTGGCCGACGCGGCGGCGAAATCCAAGCGGGTCGCCTTCGACGCGCAGCACCACACCGACACGGCGGCGCTCGAATCGGTCTAGAGGGTTCCGGCTCCGCCGGAACCCATCGCGTTTCGGCTTCGCCGAAGCCGCCCGCGGGGTTCCGGCGCTATCTCGCGGCGTTCGTGGCGTTCGACCTCGCCTCGCAGGTGCAGAGCGTCGCGATCGCCTGGCAGGTGTACTCGGTCGCGCACCGCGCGTTCGACCTTGGCCTCGTCGGCCTGGTGCTGTTCGCGCCCTCGCTCGCGCTCGCGCCGCTGACCGGGATCGTCGCCGACCGGATCGACCGGCGCGCGATCGTCGCCGGCGCCGGGCTGACCCAGATCGCGGTCAGCTTGGCGCTGATTCCGCTCGCGGCGCGGCACGGCGGCGGGGCGCTGGCGGCCGACCTGGCGGTGCTCGTCGTGGCCGGCACGGCCCGTGCGTTCGCCTTTCCGGCTTCGTCGGCGCTGCTGCCCGCGATCGTGCCGGCGGCCGGCTTCGTGCGCGCCAGCGCGACCGCGTCGGCGGTGCGCCAGACGATCCGCATCGGCGGGCCGGCGCTGGGCGGGGTGCTGGTCGCGCTGGGCGCGCCGATCGTGTACGGCGTCGCGCTGGCGCTGTTCGCGGCGGGCGCGGCGGCGGTCGTCACGATTCGCCTGCGCAGCGCGCCGCCGCGCGAGGAGATCGCGTCGTTCCGCGACGTGTTCGCGGGCTTGCGCTTCGTGCGCTCGCGGCCGGTGATCGCGGGCGCGATCACGCTCGACCTGTTCGCGGTGCTGTTCGGCGGCGCGACCGCGCTGCTCCCGATCTACGCCGCGGACGTCTTCCACGTCGGCGCGGCGGGGTTCGGCGCGCTGCGAGCCTCGGTCGCGCTGGGCACGGCGCTCTGCGCGCTGGTCATCGCGCGCCGCCCGATCCACCGCTACGCCGGGCCCCGGCTGCTGTGGGCGGTCGCGCTGTTCGGGGCGGCGACGATCGCGTTCGGCCTGTCGCGCACGCTGTGGGTCGCGATCCCGGCGCTGGCGCTGCTGGGCGCGGCCGACATGGTGAGCATGGCGATCCGCGACGCGCTGGTCGCGCTGGGCACGCCCGACGCGATGCGCGGCCGGGTCAGCGCGGTCGAAGGCGTCTTCATCGTCGCCAGCAACGAGCTGGGCGAGTTCGAGTCGGGCACGCTGGCGGCGTTCGTCGGGGCGGTTCCGGCGGTGGTGCTGGGCGGCGCGGCGACGCTCGCGGTGGTCGGTCTGTGGGCTTGGCGCAACCCCGCGCTGCGGCGGGCGGACCGCGTCTTCACCGAGCCGGTCGACATCGTGGCCGAGCCGGGTGAAGTCACGGTCGGTATCCGCTAGCGACCGGCACCGCCGGCCCGCCCTCGGGAAGCTACAGCGGCGCCAGCAAGTCGCGCAGCAGCGGCGTTGCCGGCGCGGCGCGCAAGCTCGTTCCAGCCGGCGGTCTGCACCAGGCGGCCGTCCTCGATCACCGCGACGCGGTCGGCGAGGCGTTCCAGGATCGCGGGCTGGTGGTCGACCACCAGCAGGGTGAAGCCGAGCGCGGCACGCCAGGCGACCAGGTCGTCGAGCAGGCTGCGGACCAGGTGCCGGTCGAGACCGGTGAAGGGCTCGTCGAGCAGCACCAGCTTCGGGCGGCGGGCCAGCATGCGCGCCAGCGCCACCCGGCGGGCCTGGCCGCCCGAGATGCGGGTCGCGCCGGTGTCCCAGATCGCGCTCAGGCGCAGGCGCTCGCGCAGTTCCTCCAGCCAGGCCTCGCGCCGGCGCCCGTTGCGTTCGCCGTCCACCGCGAAGCGCACGTTCTGCGCCACGGTCAAGTGCGGGAACAGGTTCGCCTCCTGCGTGAGGTAGCCGATCGGGCGGCGGTGGAGCGGCAGGGACGGCGGGAACAGCGTCAGGCCGTCGAGCCGGGCGAAGCCGTCGTCCGGCGTCTCCAGCCCGGCCAGGCACGAGAGCACCGTGCTCTTGCCGGCCCCCGAGGCGCCGAACAGGGCCAGCGCGTCGCCGCTTTCGACCCGCAGCGCCGCGTCGACCGTGAAGGCCGCCCGGCGGCGGACGATCCGGGCCTCAAGCACGGCCGCGCCGCTCGCCCAGGACGTGCGCCAGCCAGGGCAGCGGGAGCGTCGCGGCCAGGAAGATCACCAGCAGCGGCAGCACCGCCGGCAGCCCGAAGCTCTCCAGGTTGACCCACAGCTGGACCGGCATCCCGGCCGGGTGGTAGGCCGTGATGAGCACCGCGCCCAGCTCGCCGATCGCCCGCACCCAAGCCAGGCTCAGCGCAACCGCCAGCCCCAGCCGGGCGAGCGGAAAGGTGATCCGCCGGAAGACGTCCCACGGGGCGTGGCCGAGCAGCGCCGCCTGCGCTTCGAGCGCGCCCGGGACGGCCCCGAACGCCGCCGCCGCGCCCAGCACGTAGTAGCCGATGCTGACGTAGACCTGGGTCGCGACGAAGGCCGTCGCGGAGTTGGTCGTCCCGATCCCCAGGCCGCGCCAGCGCCGCGCCGAGCGCGGTCTGCGGGCCGAAGGCCAGCGCCATCAGGATCCCCAGCGCCAGCGGCGGGAGCAGGATCGAGACCAGCAGCGCGGCCTGCCACCAGACCCGTTCGCGCCGCCCGCAGCGGGCCAGGTACAGCGCGACGGGCGTGCCGAGCGCGATCACGATCAGCATCGCGCGGCGGTCAGGCCGAGCGAGACCCGGACCGAGGTCAGGCTCGGCCCGGCCACCTGCGGGTTCCACTGCCAGGGCCCGACCGGCGCCAGCAGCCCGGCCAGCGGGTAGAGCAGCGCCAGCGCGAACGCGCCGACCCCGGCCCGCCCCAGCCAGCGCGGCGCGGCCGGCGCGCGCGGGGTCACAGCGTCGGGGCGAAGTTCAGCGTCTTGACCAGGAACGCGTAGCGGTCGGCTTCGTCGTCGATGATCTTGTCGGTCGGCCGGCCGCCGCCATGGCCGCCCTTGGCTTCGACCCGCAGCAGGACCGGCGCGTCGCTGCTCTGCGCGTGCTGGAGCGCGGCGGCGAACTTGAACGAGTGCGCCGGGTAGACGCGGTCGTCGTGGTCCGACGTCATCACCAGCGTCGGCGGGTAGGCCGTGCCGTCCTTGACGTTGTCGTCGGGCGAGTACTTGTACAGCCACGCGAACTGCTCGGCCGAGGCGTCGGCCGAACCGTACTCGGGCACCCAGGCTTTGCCGACGGTCCACTTCTGGTAGCGCAGCATGTCGAGCACGCCGACCTCGGGGATCGCCGCGCCGAACAGGTCGGGGCGCTGCGTGATCGCCGCGCCGACCAGCAGCCCGCCGTTGGAGCCGCCGTTCGCCGCGAGCTTCGCCGTCGACGTGATCTTTTTGTCGATCAGCATCTGCGCGGCGGCGAGGTAGTCGTCGAACACGTGCTGCTTGTTGGCCAGCCGGCCCGCGTCGTGCCAGGCTTCGCCGTACTCGCCGCCGCCGCGCAGCACCACGTCGGCGTACGCGCCGCCCATCTGCAGCCACAGCGCCACGCCGGAGTGGAAGCCGGGCGTCTCGTTGATGTCGAACCCGCCGTAGCCGTAGACGATGGTCGGGGTCGAGCCGTCGAGCGGCATGTCGCGGCGGTGGGTGACGAACACCGGCACCTTCGTGCCGTCTTTCGAAGTCGCGAAGTCGAGGTCGGTGACGTACGGCGCGGGCTGGAAGGCGATCTTCGGCTTCTCGTACACCGTGCTCGTGCCGGTCCGCGCGTCGTAGCGGTAGATCGTGCTCGGGTACGTGTACGAGGCGAAGCTGTAGTAGGCGACGCGGTCGGCGCGGTGCGCGTGCGGCAGGCCGCCGCTGCCGATCCCGGGCAGCGCGATCGTGCCGGCCGGTTTGCCGTGCAGGTCGGTGACGCGGATCAGCGCGTGCGCATCGTGCAGGTAGCTCAGGTAGAAGCGGTTGCCGATCAGCGACACGCCTTCGAGCGCGTCGGCGCTCTGCGGCACGATGTCGTGCAGCGCGTGGCGCGGATCGGCGAGGTCGACCCAGGCCAGCCGGCTGCGCGGCGCCTTGGCGTTGGTGTGCAGGTACAGCTTCGTGCCGTCGTCGCCGACGACGTTGTACTGCACGTTGGGATCGAGCGCGAACAGCGGCCGGAACGCGGTGTCGGGTTCGTTCGGGCGCTTCCACGCCAGGCTGTTGCCGTCGCCCTTCGAGGTGCTCAGGAAGATGTAGCGCTCGTCCTCGGTCGCGTCGGAGCCGACGAACTCGTCGGGGTGCGCGCTCGACGCGTAGACCAGCGAGTCGGCCGTCTGCGGCGTGCCCAGCGCGTGGAAGTACAGCTTCTGCACGCCCAGCGCGACCAGGGTCGTGTTGGCCGCGCTCGGCTCGTCGTAGCGCGCGTAGTAGAAGCCGCGATCGCCGACCCAGGTCGCGCCGGAGAACTTGCTCCACTCCAGCCGGTCGGCCAGATCCTTGCCGCTCGCGACCTCGCGCACGTGCCAGGTCTGCCAGTCCGAGCCCGAGGCCTGGGTCGCGTACGCCATGTAGCGGCCGTCCTTGGTGAACGACTGTCCCGCCAGCGCGACCGTGCCGTCGGCCGCGAGCTTGTTCGGGTCGAGGAAGACCCGCGCCGGCCCGCGCTCGCCATCGCGCACGTAGAGCACGCTCTGGTTCTGCAGGCCGCTGTTGCGGGTGAAGAACCAGCGCGGGCCCTCGCGGAACGGCGCGCCGATCTTCTCGTAGTTCAGCAGCTTGCGGTAGGCGTCTCTGATCGCCGCGCGCTGCGGCACCGCGTCCAGATACGAGCGGGTGAGGTCGCCCTGCGCGCGCACCCAGGCTTGGGTCTGCGGCGCGTCGACGTTTTCCAGCCAGCGGTACGGGTCGGGGACGGTCGTCCCGAAATACGTGTCCGGCTTGGGGTCGCGCGGAGCATCCGGGTAGGGCAAGCGCGCGGCGAAGGCCGGCGTCGCGGCCAGCAGCGCGGCAACGAAGATGAAGGCGAGGCGTCGCACGCCGCGCTGTTCTACGGATTAAACCGGAGGCGCCTGCTCAGACCGGCGGCGCCTGCACGCCGTGCGCGAAGGCCTCGAGCCGGGCCCGGTCGATCGCGCGCACGCGGCCCCGGTCGAGCTCGACGGCGGCCGCGTTCTTGAGCCGAATCAGCGCGCGCGCCGCCATGTCGCGCACGGTTCCCGCCGCGGCGGCGATCTGCGCTTGGGACAGGTTCTCGACCCCGGGCAGGCCCGGCGCCATGCCGGTCGTCGCGGAGGCGTACGACATCAGGAACTTCGCCACGCGCTGCAAGACGTGCGCGAAGGCCAGGTCGGCGATGGTGTCGATCGAGCGCCGGCGCGCTTGCGAAGCCGCGGCCAGGAAGCCCAGCGCCAGCTCGCTGTCGTTGCGCACCGCGTGCAGCACCGCTTCGGTCGGCACGAGGACCAGGGTGCAGTCGGTCAGCGCCTCGGCGCGCGTGGTGGCGCCGCCGCCGTCGAAGGTGCCCGACTCGTTGAGCGGGTCGTGGGTCAGGCGCTCGCCCAGCGCGTGGGTCTTGCCGTCGGGCGAGAGCAGCGTGTAGACGACCTTGCCGCTGCGCACGAAGCCCAGGTACGGCCACATCTCGCCTTCGTCGAAGATCGTCTCGCCCGTGCGGTACGAGCGCTCGGTGGCGACGGCGGCCAGCTCGTTGATGGTCGACTGCTTGGCGTTGGAGAACGGCGCCGTGTGCGAGAGGAAGGTCGTGCTGTCGGCCCGCTCGTCGATCCGCTCCAGGCGAATCGTCCAGCGGCCGCTGCCCAGGTTGCGCGCGTCCCACGAGAACTTGCCGGCCCGGTACTGCCCGAACTCGTTGCGCAGGGCGCGCGGGTCGCTCTCCTCGTTGAGCTCGAGCACCCCGCCGACCGGCAACTTGTCGAACGTCTCGAAGATCCGCGCGCTGCGGTTCTGAGCGGGCAGGGTGCGGGCGTCGATGGTGGCCGTCGCCGCGCGCGTCGTTGGCATCGGCATGTGTGATGCGGCGCAGGGGGCGCTTTCCCTGCGACGGAAGGCGCAGCCGGTGTTTCCGCTGCGCCGCCTCGCCGCGCGCGGGCTCGACGTTCTCGCCGTCCTGGTCGTGCTGGTCGCGGTGGCGCGCTTCGTCGTGCTGCCGCGTCTCCACCGCGACGCCGTCCCGGCGCCGCCGGTCTCCCTGGCCACCCTCGACGGCGCCCGCTTCGACCTGGACCGCGGGCGCGGGCGGGTGGTCTTCCTGGATTTCTGGGCCTCGTGGTGCGAGCCGTGCCGCGACTCGATCCCGCTGGTGCAGCACTTCAAGCGGACCCACCCCGGGGTCGTGGTCGAGTCGGTCGACGTCGGCGAGGAGCCCGGGCTGGTCCGGCCCTTCGCGGCCAAGTTCGCCATGCGCGACGTCGCGCTGGACCCCGACCAGACCGTCGCCCATGCCTTCGGGGTCGACGGCTTTCCCACGCTGGTCGCGGTCGGCCCCGACGGCAAGATCCGCGCCCGCTGGATCGGCTACGACCCCGCGGTCGAGCGCGACATGGCGGACGCTCTCGCGCGCTATCGTTAGCGGCCGGCGAACGCGGCTTTCCGCTTTTCCAAGAAGGCTCCCGAGCCTTCGCGGAAGTCGGCGGTGGCGACCATCCGGCCGAAGTGGCCGGCTTCCATGTTCAGCGCGTCGGCCAGCGGCAGGTGGGCGCCTTCGATGAGAACCCGCTTGGTCGCGGCGATCGCAAGCGGGGCCTTGGCGGCGATCAGGCCCGCGATCCGCTGGGCCTCGGTCACGGCCTCGCCAGCTGGGACGACGCGCTGGACCAGCCCGATCCGCAGGGCCTCGGCCGCGTCGATCATCTCGCCGGTCAGGGCCAGGTACATCGCCATGCCTTCGCCCAGCAGGCGCAGCGAGCGCTGCGTGCCGCCGTAGCCGGGCAGGATGCCCAAGTTCACCTCGGGCTGGCCGAACTTGGCGTTCTCGCTGGCGACCCGGATGTCGCAGGCTAGGGCGAGCTCCATCCCGCCGCCCAGCGCGAAGCCGTTGACCGCGGCGATCACCGGCACGCTCAGCGACTCGATCGCGACGGTCAGCGCCTGGCCGCGCTTGGCCTGAGCCTCGCCCGCGCTCGCGTCGGCCAGCGCGTTGAGCTCGGCGATGTCGGCCCCGGCGGCGAACGCCTTGGGGCCGGCTCCGGTCACGATGACCGCCCGCAGGTCGGGCTCGCCCGCGAGCTGCGCGAACGCTTGCATCAGCTCGTCGAGCATCCGGCCGTTGAGGGCGTTGAGGACGTCGGGGCGGTTCAGCGTCACCGTCGCGACGGACCCGCTGCGTTCGAGGGCGATCGTTTGCATCGGGCGGCGCTACGGCGGGGTTCGCGTCGCGCCCTCCCCTCTGCTATGCTGGACGTGACATGCGTACCGCCTACCACCAGGCGTTGGAGAGCACGCGCCTGGACGTCGTCCGGCTGGGTGCGCTCGTCTCCGACGCGATCCGCTCGGCCACCCACGCGCTCGAGAACCGCGACGCGATCCTGGCCGGCCGGGTCGTCGCCGGCGACGACGAGATCGACGACGTCCGGCGCCGGGTCGAAGCGGCCTGCATCCAGCTGATCTGGAAGCAGCAGCCGGTCGCGGGCGAGCTGCGCGAGATCGCCTCGATGCTCCAGATCGTGACCGACCTCGAGCGGATCGGCGACTACGCGGTCGACATCGCCAAGAACGCGATCAAGCTGGCCGACGTCCCGGTCCGCCCGGCCAGCGTCGAGGTCGGCCGGATCGCCAACCTGGCCCACCAGATGCTCGAAGACGTCATGCGCGCCTACCGCGAGCGCGACGCCGTGCTGGCCAACCAGGTCATCGAGCGCGACGACGAGGTCGATCTGCTCTACCGCAACGGCCTCGAGGCGCTCCAGGCGGAGATGCAGGTCGATTCGGGGACGGTCCCGGCCGGCACGCTGCTGCTCTTCGTCATCTCGATCATCGAGCGGGTCGGGGACCGCGCTCAGAACATCGCCTGGCACACCAAGGACATGCTTCCATGACGCGACTCCTCGCCGCCCTGCTCTGCGCCTTGGTCCTAGGCCTGGGCGCGCCCGCGCCCGCCTCGGCGGCCGACAAGGTCGTGAAGCTGACCCTCGATGGCCGGCCGGTCGACCGCGGCGGAGGCGTCGCGGTCGCGGTCGCGCGCAACGGCGTGGTCTACGCCAACCTAGTCGACCTGGTGAAGTCGTTCAACGGGCTGCTCACCTTCCAGGGCAGCGGCGCCGTGGTGTCGATCGGCGCCGTGACGGCCACCTTCACCCCGGGCAGCCGCACGGCGAGGATCGGCCAGGGCGCGCAGACGATGCGCGGCCAGACCTTCCTGCGCGACGGCGACCTGTTCGTGCCGCTCGATTTCTTCGTCACCCAGGTCGCCGGAGCGAAGGTCAAGCTCGACCCCGCGCACGGCAAAGCGGACATCCTCGTCAACGCGAACCCCTTGAGTTGAGGGCCGGCGCGGCACCGCTCGCGCGCTCGGCCTTCGCTCTCGCGCCGGGGCTGGTCTACCTCAACCACGCGGCCGTCGGCGTGCTCCCCATGGCGACGCGCGACGCCCTGCACGCCATGCTGGACGACCACGCCGCGCGCGGCGTGCTGGGCGTCGGCCCGCGCGAAGCCGAGCTGCCGGCGTACCGCGCGCGCGTCGGCGCGTTCATCGGCGGGCGGGGCGACGAGGTCGCGCTGCTGCGCACGACCGGCGAAGGGGCGACGATCCTGGCCCAGGGGCTCGATCTGGGTCCCGGCGACGAGGTCGTCATCGGGGCGAACGAGTTCGGCGCCAACGCCTATCCCTGGTTCGCGCTGCGCGCGCGCGGGGTGACCGTCACCCAGCTCGCGCCCGACGGGCGCATGACGCCCGCTGCGCTGCGCGGCGCGCTCTCGCCGCGCACGCGCCTGGTCGCGGTCTCGTGGGTCGCGTTCGACGACGGGTACCGCCACGATCTCGCCGCGCTGGCCGAGGTCGCGCACGCCCGCGGCGCGCTGTTCGTCGTCGACGCGATCCAGGGCCTGGGCCCGTTTCCGCTCGACGTGACGGCGAGCCGGCATCGACGCCGTGTACGGCGGCGGGCCGAAGTGGCTGCTGGCGACCCAAGGCATCGCGTTCCTGTGGCTGCGCGCGGCGCTGCTCGACCGCATCGCGCTGCGCTTGCCGGGCTGGCGTTCGGTGGCCGACATCTGGGATTACTTGGCCTACGACCAGCCGCTCGCACCCGACGCCTCGCGCTTCGAGGCCGGCACGCCCAACCTGCTCGGCGCGCTCGCGCTCGCGACCTCGATCGGCGTCCTCGCCGAGGCCGGGGTGGAGCACATCGCGGCCCACGTGCTGGCGCTCACCGACCGCCTCGTCGACGGCTTACACCGGCGCGGCTACGCGGTGCTGAGCGACCGCTCGCGGGAGGACGTCAAGTCCGCCATCGTCCGCTTCCGCCGTCCCGGCACCGACATGAGCGTGCTGGGGGAGCGGCTCGCGCAGGCCGGGATCGTGATCACCTCGCGCCCCGCCGCGCTACGCGTCTCGCCGCACGGCTACAACACCGTGGACGAGATCGACGCCCTGCTCGCGGCGCCCTGCCGGGCTGAAGTCTACTTGCCGCCCGAGCCGGTGGAGAGGATGCCGGCCAGCACGTTGATCACCATGCCGACGATCACCGAGTTGTAGGCGAACGCGATGATCGAGTGCATCAGCACCTCGCGCCGCACGGTAGTCGTCGTCGCCTCGACGTCCGAGACCGCGAACGCGGTGCCGATGCAGAACGAAAAATACGCGAAGTCGAAGTCCGACGGCTCCTCGTCGCCCGGGAAGTTCAGCCCGCCTTCGGGCTCGCCGTCGTCGTCGTCGTCGTGGTAGTAGAGGTGCGCGTAGCGGAAGGTGTAGATGGTGTGGACCAGCACCCAGCCCAGCGCGATCGCGCCGATGCCCAGGATGTAGGCCTCCCACTTCTCGAGCGGGTTCTGCACGTTGGGGCCGTGGCCGAGAATCGCGACCGCGGACACCAGTCCAACCACGACCGCCAGCATCACGATCAGGAAGATCAGATTGCGGCCGGGGTCGTCGAGCGCGGCCCGCGCGCGGCTCAGGCGGGCGTCGCAGTGCAGCGCGGTGCGCCAGAAGAAGATCGTCAGGGTCAGCACGCCCGCGTCGTACGCCGCCACGAAGCGCGTCGCGCCCAGCAGCCAGCTCGGCACGAGGAAGAACACCGCCACGCCGATCAGCGCGGAGATGCCGAAGGACATCAAGCGGTGGACGAACCGCCCGTGCGGGGTCAGCGTGAAGTGCTCGACCCCGGCGGCGCTCAGAAACCGTCCTCGGCGAGCCGGCAGGGCGCCATGATCGCGTCGGTCATGCCGTGGATCACCCGCTTGTCGGCCGGCGCGACGGTGGCGAGCACGCCGCCCAGCCGCGTCTTGTCGCCGACCACGAAGTAGTACGGGCACAGCCGCACGCGGCCGTCCATCTCGACCACCTCGTTCTTGGCCCGGTTGAGATAGGGCACGCGCACCCGGCGGCCTTTGTGGAAGCGCTGGAGGATGTGCGGGGTCGTCTCGAACGCCGCGAGCGCCGCGTGCAGGCGCGTCGCGCCACGCCTCGCGCGGCATGTCGTTGGCGACCTTGACGCCGCGCGAGCCCCAGGCGAACTCGCTGAAGCCGGACGGCTTGAGCACGTAGTCGCGCTCGCTCTTGCCCAGGTCCTCGAGCTGCGCCCAGTCGTGGACCGGCACGCCGCCGGCGCTCAGGTCGGCGATCACGGCCTGGGGCGGGATCGGGCGCGGGTCGACGATCCAGGTCCGCGGGAAGATCCCCAGCAGCCGCGCGTCGACCTGCTCGCCCAGCTCCGCGCGCCACAGCGCGCGCAAGTTCGGGTGGTGGAAGAGCGCGAAGGACGCCTTCTCTTCCATGTGGGCCTTGGGCGGCGGGGTCAGCTTGACCCGGTTGTGGCGCGCCGCGTAGAGGACCAGCTCGCTCTTGGGCACGTTGAGCAGGTCGAACAGCTCGAAGTTCCGGTAGAGGACGTCGATCTTTTCCTCGCGCCCGTCGGCGCGGCGCACGAACAGCGCGTCCTCGGTGAAGACGATGTCCTGCGGCTTGCAGACCACGATCTCGCCCAGCCCCAGGGCGTCGATCCGGCCCGCCAGCCAGCTCAGCTCACCGCGGTAGTCGGCCGACTCCTCGCTGACGACCACCGCCACGGTGGGCCGCTCGACGCCGCCGGCCGCGGCCAGCATCGCGGCGAAGCTCTCGGCCATCCCGTCGCTGCCGCCGACCGTGTCGATCCCGATCTCGCAGTACGTGCGCGCCATCGCGCCGACGAAGCCCATCCCGCCCGGGACCGAGTCCAGCTCGCTTGCGACGTAGCCGTCATCGGTCAGGATCAGATCGGGCCGGATGACCCGCGGGACCTCTTGCTTGAAGCGGTTCTGGCGGGCCAGCTTGACGATCGCCTCGGGCTTGCCGCGGTCGAGCTCCTCGGCGATGAAGGCCGGGGCGGTGCCGCGCGCGCTGCGCAGGTAGAGCGCGTTGAGCGCCCGGTAGAACGCCAGCAGGTCGTCGCCCAGCGTCTCGATCGCGCCCAGGGTCGTGGGCGAGAGGGGGAACGGGTCGGGAGCGACCCGCCAGGCCACGTCGGCGTCCGCGCCGTCGGGGATGCGGAACAGCCCCCTGGGCAGGTGCTCGGTGAGGTACTCGGCCCGTCCGGCAGAGTCCAGCTCGGGGGTCACGCTGGTACAGGGCATCAGCGTCGTCGACACCACATTTCGGTCGCACTGAACCAGCTCAGCTCGCCCAGGTTGCGGACCGCGGCTCCGCCGCGCGGGCGAACCCGCTACTTGAGCGGGGTCGCGCCGGGGAGCAGCAAGGCGTGCTCGATCGTGACCGCGCCGCCGCGGTAGGCGAGCGTGAGGTGCAGCGTCCCGTTGATCCCCAGCGGGTTCAAGCCGGCGTCGTCGACGGCGCGCGAGACGGCGGCGTCGCCCAGGACGTCGATCGCGGTCGAGCGCGAAAAGCTGCCCGAGCCGCCCTTGAACGACTCGCTGACGGCGACCTTGCCCCCCGCCGGGGCGGCCGCGCAGACGGTGACGGCCAAGGCTTTGCCGCCGACGTCGAAGGTGTCGTGCGAGCAGCGCTGGGCCGGTTGGGCGGCGGCCGGAGCGGCGCTCAGGGCGAGGAGCGCGAGGACCGCGGCGAAGCTGCGCATGATAGTAAGGCAACGCGTTCGACGCCACCCCCGTTGCACACTCTGCCCGGGGGCGATCGAGACGGACCTCCGCCGCCCGACGTTCACGGAATTCACCAATGTCAACCACGCCTACCACGCCCATCGATCTCGTCGCGCTCGACCTGGACGGCACGCTGCTGGGCCCCGGCGAGTCCGTCAGCCCCCGCAACCGCAAGGCCATCGCGGCCGCCCTGGCCGCCGGCATCCGGGTCGTCCTGGTGACGGGCCGCGGCGTCGACACCCCGATCCGGGTCTCCAAGGAGCTCGGGCTCAACCTGCCGGTGATCTGCTGCCACGGTGCGCTGACCAAGGACTTCGGGGCCAACAAGATCCTCGAGCACGTGCCCGTGCCGCTCCAGTACGCCAAGCCCATGATCGCGTTCGCCGAACGCGAGGGCCTGGCCATCGCGGTCTACCACGACGAGGTCTTCCACCGGCTGGAGGGCTCCAAGATCTACATGGACGACATGCGCGGGCCGGGCTGGCGCGAAGCGGCCTCGCTGAGCGAGATCTTGCGCGACGGCGCGCCGACCTTCATCCGCTTCCTGGGCCCGGAGTCGGTGGCGCGCATGCAGCGCGAGTTCGGCGATCTGCCGCTGGCCTTCCGCTACGAGACCTGGCAAGACTTCGTCGAGTGCGCGGTGCTCAGCCGCGAAGCGAGCAAGAAGAACGCGCTGGCCAAGCTGTGCGCGGACTTCGGCGTCTCGGCCGAGCGGGTGCTCGCGATCGGCGACTCGCGCAACGACGTGCCGATGCTGCGCTGGGCCGGGACCGGGGTCGCGATGGGCAACGCGCTGCCCGAGGTGCGCGAGTCCGTCCGCTACGTCACCTCGTCCAACGACCGGGACGGCGTGGCGCAGGCGATCGAGCGGTTCTGCCTGCCCGCGGCGGCGAAGAAGACGGCCTGATGCAGCCCGCCGCCCCCAGCCCCGAGTACGAAGCGGAACTGCGCGGCATCCTGTCGCGGCGCGACTGGCGAGCGCTGCGCGAGTTCACCCGCAAGCACAACCAGATCCCGGACGACATCTACGCGCAGGACGCGCACTTCTGGGAAGTGCTGCTGCACAAGCTGACCTGCAACCGGATCGACCTGCTCGGCCTGCACGACGACTCCCGCGCCTGGCTCAAAGAGCACGACTACACCACCGACCTGGGCGGGGTGTGAGCGTGACGGTTCAGGTGCTGGCGTTCGCGCGGCTGCGCGAGCTGCTCGGGTTCGGATCGCGCGCCGTCGAGCTCGCCGAGGGCACGACGCTCGACGCGCTGTGGGACGCGCTGGCGCGCGACGCGCGCGGTATCGACGCGCTGCGCGGGGTGACGCGCTTCGCCCGCAACGGCGCGCTGGCCGACGGCGCGACCGCGCTGCGCGAAGGCGACGAGGTCGCGCTGATGCCGCCGGTCGGCGGCGGCTAGCATGATCGGTCTGTCGGCGGAACCGCTCGACGCGGCGGCGCTGGAGCGCGCGGTGCGCGGCGACGCGCACGGCGCGGTGGTGACCTTCCTGGGCACGACTCGCGAGACGTCGCCCGGCGACCCGCGCCCGGTCGTCGCGCTGGAGTACGAAGCGTACGAAACGCTCGCGGTCGCCGAGATGGAGAAGATCGCGGGCGAGGCTCGAGCGCGCTTCGGGCCGCTGGGCATCGCCTTGGTGCACCGCACCGGGCGGGTCGAGCTGGGCCAGCCGTCGGTCGCGGTCGTCGTCGCGGCGCCCCACCGGGGCGCGGCGTTCGAGGCTTGCCGCTACGCGATCGACGCGCTCAAGGCGCGGGTCGCGGTCTGGAAGCGCGAGGTCTACCGCGACGGCGGCGCGGCCTGGATCGCGAACACCGCCTCGTGAACGTCACGCTGCACCGCGTCGACGCGGGCTTCAACACGATCGCGGTGCTGGAGTACGAGGCGCGCCGGGCACGCGGCGTGACGCTGGTGGTCGGGCACGGCTACTCCAGCTCCAAGCAGAACCTCGACGGGTTGTGCGCGTTCCTGGCCAGCCACGGCTTCAGCATCTACTCGCTCGATTTTCCCGGTCACAAACTGGGCGCGAGCGGCGGCACGCTGCGCACGGTCGAGGACTTGTTCGACGCGACCGCCGCGGTGGTGCGCTTCGCGCGCGAGCGCGGCGCGGGCCCGACCTACGTGCTGGGGCACAGCATGGGCGCGACGACCGCGCTGTGCGTCGCCGGGCGCGATCCTTCGATCGCCGGGCTCGTCTCGATCGCGACCGGCTACGGCCGCCCCAGCGCGCTGGACGCGCTGTCCGCGCGCGGCGTGGTCGACCTGCGCTCGTCCTACGTCGACGGCCTGGCTCTGCAAGCGGCGGCACAAGCCTGGCAGCCGGAGGTCGACGCCGCGCTGCCCCGGCTGGCCGGGCGCCCGGTCCTGCTGATCGCCGCGGAGCGCGACGGGATGGTCTCGCGCTCGTCGGTGCAGGATCTGTACGACCGCGTTCCGAGCCCCGACAAGACGCTGGTCACGGTGAACAGCGACCACACCTTCGCGGGCGACAACAGCCGCAGCGCGGTGCTGCAGTGGCTCAACCCGCGCCACCCCCGCCCGGCGAGCGCGAGCGCCGCCGAGCCGCCGCTGGTCGACGCGCCGCTGTAGATCGGGGTACGCTGCTTCGCATGATCACGCACGTGTTCGGCGCGACCGGTCGCGCGGTGCCCGTCATCGGGCAGGGAACGTGGAACGTTCCGCTCCGCGGCGCGGCCGCCGACGAGGCGAAGCGCGCGCTGCGGCGCGGCGTCGAGCTGGGCATGGTCCACATCGACAGCGCCGAGATGTACGGTGACGGCGGGGCCGAGCGGCTGGCCGGCGAGGCCATTCGCGACCTGCCGCGCGAGCAGTTGTTCGTGGTCTCCAAGGTGCTGCCGTCCAACGCCAGCTATGCCGGCACGATCGCGGCCTGCGAACGCTCGCTCGAACGGCTGGGCACCGACTACCTCGACTGCTACCTCTTGCACTGGCGGGGCGGCGGCGCGCTGAGCGAGACGATGCGCGCGCTGGAGAAGCTGCTCGACGACGGCAAGATTCGCGCGCTGGGCGTGAGCAACTTCGAGGTCGCGGACCTCGAGGAAGCGCAGGCCGCGCTGGACCACGCGAAGATCGCCTGCAATCAAGTGCTCTACAACTTGGGCGAGCGCACGGTCGAGGACCACGAGCTGCCCTGGTGCCGCGCGCACGACGTCGCGCTGGTCGCGTACACGCCGTTCGGGCGGGGCGATTGGACGGACGCGCGCGGTGCGGGCGTGCTCGACGAGATCGCGCGCGCGCACGGCGTCGGCGCGCGCGCGGTGATCCTGGCGTTCCTGGCCCGCGACCCGCTCGCGTTCACCATTCCCAAGGCTTCGACCATCGCGCACGTCGAGGAGAACGCCGCCGCCGGCGACCTGCAGCTTGAGCGACGACGAGATCGCCCGGATCGACGCCGCCTTCCCGCGAAGAAAGCGGCGTGGCGGTCTTCCCACCCTCTAGCGCGATCGATCCGGCCGCGGTGAAGCGAGCCGCGCTGGAGTGCGGCGCGCACGCGGTGCGGATCGCGAGCGCGGCGGCCGACGCGCCGACGCGCGAGCGCATGCGCGCGGCGATCGCGCGCGGCGACCTCGCGACCTGGTCGTACGACGACGGCTACGCCGCGGCGGCGAGCGCGCCGGAGGCCTTGCTGCCAGGCGCTCGCAGCGTGATCTGCATCGCGGTCGCGTACGCCACCCCGCCGCCGCGCGAGCGGCCCGGGCGCGGGCGCGTCTCGGCGTACGCCTGGTCGGCCGATTACCACCGCCGCATGCGGGCGCTCCTGGCCGCGATCGCGGCTCGCGTCGACACGCTGGCGGGCGGGCCGTGCACGCGCGCCGCGTGCGACACCGCGCCGCTGGCCGAGCGCGCGTTCGCCGCCGCGTCCGGCTTGGGCTGGATCGGCAAGCACACCGGCCTGATCGCCAAGGGCCTGGGCTCGGCGGTGTTCTTGGGCGAGATCGTCACCACGCTCGCGCTCGCGCCGGACGAGCCGCTGCGCACCTCGTGCGGGGCCTGCACGCGCTGCGTCGACGTCTGCCCGACCGGCGCGCTGCGCGGCGACCGCACGATGGACGCCACCCGCTGCATCAGCGACCTGACCCAGCGCCGCGACGCGATCCCGCGCGGGCTGCGCCCGCTGATCGGGAGCTGGGTCTGGGGCTGCGACCTGTGCAACGACGTTTGCCCGCCCACCCGGCGCGCCGGTGCGCGCGGCGGAGCGGCGGCGCTGCCGCTCGGCGAGCAGACCGCCGCGCCCGACTTGCGCGCGCTCCTGCGCTTGCGCGGCGGCGAGTTCAAGCGCCGGTACCGGGCGAGCGCCATGGGCTGGCGCGGCGCGGCGGTGCTGCGCCGCAACGCCGCGGTCGCGCTGGGCAACGAGCTCGACCGGGCGAGCGTGCCGGCGCTGGCCGAGGCGCTGAGCGGCGATTCGAGCGCGCTGGTGCGCGCGCACGCCGCCTGGGCGCTGGGCCGCATCGGGTCGCCGCAAGCGTACGCCGTGCTGCACTCAGCCCTGTCCCAAGAAACGGGTGCTAGCGTACGCGAGGAGATCGCCGCCGCGCTGGAACCGGTGGGCCGCCCGTCGCGTTGAACCGCCCAAGAGGATATGATGATCCGCCGTTCGTTTGCTTTTCTCGCCGCCGCCGCGCTGCTCGCCGCCGCCGCTCCGGCCGCCCCCGCCGCCGCGCAGTCGCCCAGCGACTTGTACGCGCGCATGCAGCGCGTGAACGCCGGCCTCAAGTCGTACCAGGCCGACCTGACCGTCGCGATCGAGACGCACGGCTTCCCGTACATCAGCCCGACCCTGCAGGGCAAGGCCTACTACAAGCAGCCCGACAAGACGGCGGTCCAGTTCCAGTCCGTCCCGGCGCTGGCCGGCCAGCTCAAGAAGGTCGTCGCCCAGATGGAGCCGCCGGCCGAGTGGCCCAAGCTGTACGACGTCACGCCGACCGGCGACGACGGCACCACCGCCAGCTTCAAGCTGGTGCGCAAGAAGAACGGCCGCATCGACCACGTCGACGTCAAGGTCGACGACAAGACCGCGACCGTCACCGGCATGACGTATTTCTACAAGGACGAGGGCGGCACGGTCTCGTTCACCCAGTCCTACGACCAGATCGGCGGCAACTACGTCGTCAAGACGCAGACCGGCAAGGTCGACATCCCGCACTACAACGCCGACGTCAACTCCACGTTCAGCAACTACAAGATCAACGTGCCGGTCTCGGACAAGGTGTTCGAGTCCTGAGCGCACGGCGGCCCCAGCCGGCCGCCCGCGCTCGACCGGAACCTTTGCCTCGTCCGGGGAATCAGTAGCGTCGTGATCGATCTGATCGGGCGAGTCGAGCCGCTGGTGGACGCTTTCAAGCGCCCGATCACGTACCTGCGCGTCTCGGTGACCGACCGCTGCAACTTGCGCTGCGTCTACTGCATGCCCGAAGCCGGGCTGCCCTGGATCGCCAAGCCCGACATCCTCAGCTACGAGGAGATCGCCGAGATCGTGCGCGCCGCGGCCCAGGTCGGGGTGCGCAGCATCCGGCTGACCGGCGGCGAGCCGCTGATCCGGCGCGACCTCGACCGCCTCGTCGCGCTGATCGCCGCGATCCCGGGCATCGACGACATCGCCCTTTCCACCAACGGCATGCTGCTGGCCGAGCAGGCGCCCGCGCTGCGCGCCGCCGGCCTCAACCGCGCGAACGTGTCGCTCGACACGCTGCGCGAGGACCGCTTCACCGCGATCGCTCGGCGGCCCGGGCTGGACCGCGTGCTGGCCGGCATCGACGCGGCGCTCGCGGCGGGCATCGGACCGCTCAAGCTCAACTGCGTGCTGATGCGCGGCCAGAACGACGACGAGCTCGAGGCGTTCGGCGCGCTGACCCGCGAGCGCGCGGTCCACATCCGCTTCATCGAGGTCATGCCGGTGACCGACAACGTGGAGCTGCAGCGCGACGCCTGGATCTCGTCGGACGAAGTGCTGGAACGGCTGGGCGGCCTGGGCGCGCTGCACGCGGTGCCCAACCCGCACGGCAACGGCCCGGCCCGGACCTTCGCCTACGCCGGCGCGCCCGGCACGGTCGGGGTGATCTCGCCGCTCGCGCACGACTACTGCGAGACGTGCAACCGCGTCCGCCTCTCGGCCGACGGCCGGCTCAAGCTGTGCCTGTTCGGCGACCACCTGATCGACCTGCGGACCCCGCTGCGCGCGGGCGGCGGCCAAGCGGCGATCGTCGAGCTGCTGCGCGGCGCGATGCACGTCAAGCCCGAGCGCCATCATCTCGCGCTGGGCGAGACCGCCAGCGCGATGCGCGCGTTCAGCGAAATCGGCGGCTGAACCGCGGATGAACCAACGCGGACTCGGCCGCTCCGGCATCGCGGTCGGCGAGATCGGATACGGCGCGATGGGCCTGACCTGGGCCTACGGCGCGGCGGCCGACGAAGCCGACGCGATCGCGCTGATCCAGCGCGCGATCGAGCTCGGCGTCACGCTGTTCGACACCGCCGAGATGTACGGCCCGTTCACCAACGAGCTGCTGCTGGGCAAGGCGCTGCGCGGCAAGCGCGACCGGGTCACGATCGCGACCAAGACCGGCCTCGTGCCGCAGCCCGCGGGTCTGCCGCAGAAGCGCGACGGCCGCCCCGAGACGATCAGGCGCGCCGTCGACGGCTCGCTACAGCGGCTGGGCATCGACGTCATCGACCTCTACCAGCTGCACCGCGCCGATCCGGCCGTGCCGATCGAGGAGAGCGTCGGCGCGCTGGCGGAGCTGGTCGCGGCCGGCAAGGTGCGCGCGATCGGTCTGTCCGAGGTCGACGTCGCGACGCTCGAGCGCGCGGCCGCCGTGCACCCGATCGCGACGCTGCAATCCGAGCTGTCGCTGTGGACGCGCGACGCGCTGGCCGAGGTCCTGCCGTGGTGCGTCGCGCACGAGGTCGGGTTCCTCGCCTTCTCGCCGCTGGGCCGCGGGTTCCTGACCGGCAAGCTGGACCAGGCCGCGATCAAGCCGGGCGACTTTCGCGCCACGCTGCCGCGTTTCCAAGCCGAGAACTTCGCGCGCAACACGGCGCTGGTCGAGCGCATGGCAACGGTCGCGCGGCGCCACGGCGCGACGAGCGGCCAAGTCGCGCTGGCCTGGACGCTGGCCCAAGCGCCTAACGTCGTTCCGATCCCGGGCACCAAGCGCAGCGCGTACCTCGACGAAAACGTCGCCGCGGCGACCTTGCGCCTGACGGCGTCCGATCTGGCCGAACTGGACGCGATCGGCGCGCCGGCCGGGGAGCGCTACGCGCCGACGACCTGATGAGCCGGGGGCGGTGCTCAGCCGATGGACTTGCGGAAGAAGGCCAGCATCCGGCCCTGCTCGGGCATGATGCGGAACTCTTCGAAGCCCCACGATTTGGCTTGCACGATGCCGCGGTTGTCGGCCATCGGCAGCAGGAAGGTCAGCGTCTTGACGGCGCGCTTGCGGGCGATGTTCTGCACGTCGGTGACGAGCTGCGTGGCAACCCCGGGCGGGGCGTCGGGCCGCGTGCGCAGCGCCTCGATCATCGCGACGTCGATGCCGTTGGCGGCCTCGGGATCGGCGTAGCCGGTCGGAAAGCGGAACACGAGCTGAACGGTGCCGAGCAGCCCGCTCACGTCCTCCGCGACGAGCACCAGGCGCCGTCCGGCCTGCTGTTCGGCGAGCCACTTGCCGACGCGCTGCGCCCACGGCTCGCCCGTGGGCGTGGGACCGCCCACGACACCGTCGGCGACGAGGCGGTCGGCATCGCGCGCTGACGCATAACGGATGAAGACCCGGCTCACTGGGTGCCGTGTACGAAACCCGGGGACGGTTCTCCCGTCGAGAGTGACAGCCGGCTTTCCCGGGTACGCTCCCAGCGTCTTTCCAGGAGAAGGAGACCCATGCAGTCCAAGCCGTTCGCGTTCCTCGCCGCCGGTGCGATCGCCGTCCTCGTCGCCGCCGGGTGTTCCAAAGGCAGCGACCAGTCGTCGACGACCACGACCACCACGACGGAGTCGTCGGCGCCGGCCGCGGCCGCTTCGGGAGCGTCGTCCGAAGCCTCCGCTTCGGCCGGAGGCGCCTCGCCCGCGTCGAGCGCGGCCGGCTCGTCCGGCGGCGCCGCGATGGGCGACGCCGCGCACGGCAAGACCATCTTCAGCGCGAACTGCGCCAGCTGCCACGGCGCGACCGGGCACGAGGGCGGGGTCGGCCCCTCGCTCACCAACGAGAAGAGCAAGAAGGACTACCAGGCGACGATCGCCTGGATCCACAACCCGCAGCCGCCGATGCCCAAGCTCTGGCCTTCGCCCCTCAACGACAAAGACGTCCAAGACGTGGCCGCCTACGTCCAGAGCCTCTAGCGGGCCGAGGACACCGCCTCCGGTCCACTGAACGCCGCCCGGGTCGTGACCCGGGCGGTGTTTGCTTTCACGCGGGACTTTCGGCTCGGCGATCACGCCGGGCTGGCCGCCGTCGCGCGGCACGGCGAGGTCGTGCCGGTGCACGTGATCGATCCCGGCTCGGCGGCTCGGCTGCGGCGCTCGCCGCGCCGCGCGGCGTACTACTGCGCCGCGCTGCTCGCGCTCGACGCGGACCTGCGCGCGCGCGGCAGCCGGCTGATCGTGCGGCGCGGCAACCCCGGGCCGGTGCTGCGCGCGCTGGCCCGCGCGGCCGGCGCCGGGCTGGTCGGCTGGAGCTGCGGCTACGACGCCCGGACCGTGCGCGCCGAGCGCGACCTGCAGTCGACCCTCGAAGAGGCCGGGCTGCGCGCGCTGCCGGTCCACGACGCGCTGGTCGTCGACCCCGAGGCCGCCGCCGCCGAGCACCGCGGGGACGGCTACCGGGCCTTCGTGCCCTACCACGCCCGCTGGCGGGCCCAGATTCCGGCCGACGACGCCGGCTCGGCGGCGGCCTTCGCGCAGCTCGAGATCGCCAGCGAACCGCTTCCGGTGCCGGCCGAGTTCGGCTCCCAGGCCACGGCCGAGGGCGAGGTCGGCGAAGCGCCCGCGCGGGCGAAGCTGAGCGCCTACCTGGCCGGCCCGGTGCTGCAGTACGGCATCGCCCGCAACGTCCCGGCCGCGGGTGGGACCTCGCACCTCTCGGCCGAGCTGTCGTTCGGCACGCTGGCCGCGCGCGAGGTCGTGCGCGCGGCCTGCGCCCGCTCGGCCGATCCGTTCCTGCTGGTCGAGGAGCGGACGTCGCTCAAGCTCTTCCTGCGCTCGCTGGCCCAGCGCGACTTCTTCCTCCAGCTCGCCTACTACAGCGAGTCGCTCGAGGAACGGCCGCTGCAGACCAAGATGCGCGGCTTCGCCTTCGCCCGCAGCCACCCCGCGCTCGACGCCTGGCGCAGCGGCCGGACCGGCTTTCCGCTGGTCGACGCGGGCATCCGCGAGCTGCGCGCGACGGGCTGGATGCACCCCCGCCTGCGCGCCATCGCGGCCTCGTTCCTGTGCTTCGACCTGGGCGTCGACTGGCGGGTCGGGCGCGACGAGTGGGACACCTACCTGATCGAGGACGCGCCCGCGCTGGCGGTCGGCAACTGGCAGTGGATCGCCGGGGTCGGGGCCGACCTGGCCGCCTACCCGCGCATCTACAACCCGCTCAAGCAGGCCCGCCGCTTCGACCCGAGCGCCCAGTACGTCCGGCGCTGGATCCCCGAGCTGGCCGGCATCCCCGACGACGCCGTGCTCGACCCGCTCGAGGCGCCGCGCCGGCGCCAGCTCGACCTGCCGCTCTACGCCGACCGCGGCTACCCGGCGCCCGTGCTCGACCACGAGCAGGCCGCCCGCGCGTTCCTGGCCCGCTACGCGCGCGAGGTCCGCACCCCGGCCTGAGCCGTGCATCGGACACCGAGGTCGGACGGCCCGGCGATGCCGAACCTCCAAGGTATGAGCGACCTGCAGCCGCCGATCGGCAGCCACGACAGCGGGAACCCCGAAGCCCTCCTGCGCTTCATGATGACGAGCTGGGCCACCCCGCTCGCGACGCCGGCCGCGCCGGTCGAAGGCAGCGAGCGCTTCGCGGCCCGGCGCGCGGCGCTGCGGGCCGCCTTCCCCGGCCAGACGCTCGTCGTCCCGACCGGCCACGAGAAGACCCGCGCCAACGACATGGTGTACCGCTTCCGGCCCGGCACGGACTTCTATTACCTGACCGGCAACGTCGAGCCCGACAACGTGCTGCTGCTGCACGGCGACGGTGCGACGCTCTACGTTCAGCCCAACCCCGGCAAGACCGACCCGACGTTCTTCACCGACCGGATGAAGGGCGAGCTGTGGGTCGGCCCGCGCCTGGGCCTCGAGCAGACCGCCCAGCGCTTCGGCCTGCCCACCAAGCCGCTCTCGGCGCTGAGCGAGGACTTGACGGCGCTGTGCGCGAGCGGCCCGTGGCGGCTGCTGCAGGGGCTCGACGCCGGGCTGGACGCGCAGTTCGGCGCGGCGTTCCCGGGCCAGGCCAAGCGCGACACCGAGTTCGCGGCGGCGCTGGCCGAGCAGCGCCTGCTCAAAGACGAGCTGGAAGTGCGCGAGCTGCGCCGCGCGATCGCCTCCACCCACGCCGGGTTCGACGACGTGGTCCGCGGGCTGCCCGCCGCGCGCACGGAGCGCTACGTCGAGGGCGTGTTCGGCATGCGCGCGCGCATCGAGGGCAACGACGTCGGCTACGGCACGGTCGCGGCCAGCGGCCCCAACGCCTGCATCCTGCACTGGACCCACAACGACCGCGCGATCAGCGAGGGCGAGCTGCTGCTGCTCGACGCGGGCGTCGAAGCGCACACGCTCTACACCGCGGACATCACGCGCACGCTGCCGGTCGGCGGGCGCTTCTCGCCCGAGCAGCGCGAGGTCTACGCGCTCGTGCTGGCCGCGCAGGACGCGGCCTTCGCGCGCTGCGCGCCGGGCAACGACTTCCTCGACCCCAACCGGGCCGCGATGGAAGTCCTCGCGCACGGTCTGGAACGGCTGGGCATCCTGAGCAGCGCGGCAGAGGCGCTGAACGATCAGAACATGTTCTACAAGCGCTACTCGCTGCACAACGTCAGCCACATGCTCGGCCTGGACGTGCACGACTGCGCCCAAGCGCGCGCCGAGACGTACAAGTTCGGCAAGCTGCAAGCGGGCATGGTGCTGACCGTCGAGCCGGGGCTCTACTTCCAGCCCGACGATCTCACCGTGCCGGCGCGCTACCGCGGGATCGGCGTTCGCATCGAGGACGACGTCCTCATCACGCCGACCGGCTACGAAAACCTGTCGGCCGCGATCCCGCGCACGGTCGAGGACGTCGAGACCTGGGTGAGCTCGGCCGCGGCGACGTCGGGCCGCTGACGATGGACCGGGACCCCGCGCGACGGCGCGGGGTCCCGGCGCTCAGTTCGTCGCGCCTTGGTGCGGCAGGCGGGCGTCGATCCAGTCGCTGACCAGCGGGACGTCGACGTCCTCGCCTTGCCAGACCTTGAAGGCGTAGACCACGCTGGCCACCACCCAGACCGGGATCAGGAAGGGCAGCATCAGGGTCCAGACCCCGAAGCCCAGGATCGGCGTCGCGGCCGCCGCGCCGAGGATCGCGGTCAGGCCGTACATGCCGAAGTTGAAGCCGAGCGCCTGCCAGGCCTGGCGCTTGACGAAGCGCGGCGCCTTGCCGTCGAGCAGCGCGAACAGCGCCAGCGGCCAGAACGGGTAGCTCAGCGCGACCAGCGCGCGCGTCTCGGGCCGCACGTTCGCCACGGCGGCGCTGCGCTGCACCGTCGGCGGCGACGCGTACTGGGGCGGCGGCGCATACTGCGGCGGCGGCTCCGGCGGCGGTGGAGCGTAGGTTCCGCGGCTGGGCCCGACCCCGCCGTGGATCGCTCGGCCGGCCTGCGCCGCGGCGTCGATGCGCGCGGCGAGGCGGCAGCTCGGGCAGTCGCCCTGTTCGGAGCGGCAAGTCGCGCAGAGCGGCTTGCGGCAGCCCGTGCACAACGCGACGGACGGAACGGCATGATGGAAGAAACAGTCCATGATCGCTGACGTGACCCTCGTGAGCCGGTGTACGTGCCGAAGGTACTGTGCGGCCGCGGCGAAGGTTTCGCGGTGAACCCGACCTTCCGGCGGCTCCTGCGCGAGGCGCGCCCGTACTACCCGCGCTTGCTCGCCGGAACCCTGTTCGGGGTCGTCGCGGGCGTCGCGCCGCTGACGCTCGCCAAGGTCGCCGGGTACCTGCGGTCCGACGTCCTGGTCCCGCACCCGAGCTGGAACATCCTCGGGCTGATCATCGTCCTGATCGTCGTCTCGCAGATGGTCGGCAACGCCGCCGCCTACGGGCAAGGCTACCTCACCGCGTTCAGCGGGCAGCGCATGGTCGCGACCTTCCGGGCCCGGATGTTCGACCGCATCGCGCGCATGCCGCTGCGCGAGTTCGACCGCTGGCGCCCGGGCGAGCTGCAGTCGCGCATGTCGGCCGACTTGAACCTGATGACCGACGCGATCTCGATCTCGCTCCCGCAGTTCGTGCAGACGACCGTCACGTTCATCGGCGCGCTGATCTACATGATCTACCTCGACTGGTTCCTGGCGGTCGTGCTGTTCGTCGCCGCGCCGCTGATCGCGTGGATCGTGGGCAAGTTCAACGGGCTGATCGTGACCGGCACCAAGCGCGCGCAGGAGCGGATCGCGGACCTCTCGAGCAACCTCACCGAGGTGCTGGCCAACGAGCGGGTGGTGAAGGCGTTTCGGCGCGAGGACTTCGAGCGCGACCGCTTCGCGGCCGCCAACGAGCGCTATTTCGGCGCCTACATGAAGGTCACGCAGTTCAACCAGACCCAGGCGCCGGTGCTCTCGTTCGTCATCATGCTGGCGGTCTGCGCGGTCGTCGCGTTCACCGCGCGCGAGGTCTCGATCGGGCGCCTGTCGCCCTCGCAGGCGTTCGAGTTCTGGACCGCGACCAGCTTGCTGATCAACCCGATGAACCGCTTCTCGATCTTCTTCGCCGACTTCGGGCGCGCGTTCGTCGGCGCGGGCCGGGTGTTCGAGATCCTCGACCTGCCGATCGAGCGCGACGACCCGCCGGGCGCGCTGCGGCTGCCCGACGTGCGGGGCGACATTCGCTTCGAGCACGTCACCTTCGCGTACGACAGCGAGCCGGTGCTGCGCGACTTCACCGCCGAGATGCGGCACGGCGAGGTGGTCGCGCTGGTCGGCCCGTCGGGCGCCGGCAAGAGCACGATCGTCAACTTGGTACCGCGCTTCTACGACCCGCAGGACGGGCGGATCACCGTGGACGGGGTCGACATCGCGTACGTGCGGCTGGGCGACCTGCGCGACGCGATCGCCATCGTGCCGCAGGAAACGCAGCTCTTCAACGGCACCATCGCCGACAACATCCGCTACGGCCGGCTCACTGCCAAGGACGGCGAGATCGTCGCCGCGGCCAAAGAGGCCAACGCCGACGAGTTCGTCCAGAAGCTGCCCGAGAAGTACGACACGGTCGTGGGCGAGCGCGGCATCCGGCTCTCGGGCGGGCAGCGCCAGCGCATCGCGATCGCGCGCGCGATCCTGCGCGACCCGCGCATCTTGATCCTCGACGAGGCCACCAGCGCCCTGGACTCGCACTCCGAGGCCCTGATCGAGGACGCGCTCGACCGGCTGCTGCCCGGCCGCACGACCCTCATCATCGCGCACCGGCTCTCGACCATCCGCCGGGCCACGAAGATTCTCTACATCGAGGGCGGCCGGGTGCGCGAGACCGGCACCCACGACTCGCTGATCGCCGCCGGCGGCGCCTACGCCGACCTCCACGCGGCCCAGTTCGCCCGCTGACGAGCCGGGTACGATGCCCAGACCAATCGTATCGGGGGTGACATGGACTTCCACCGCGCTCGCCCGCGCCGTCAGCGCGCGCTTCTCGCCCCCGTTCCGTGGCGGGCCTGCGCCGGTGCGGTCGCGGCGCTGAGCCTGGGCGCGTGCGCCGGCGGCTCGTTCGCGGGCTTCCCGGGTACGGGTCCGGCGGCGACCTCGGCGAACCGGTCGGCCCAAACGCTGCTGCCCGCGCAGCTGGTCCTGCCGCCGGGCTTCCACGGGAAGATCGTGGCGAACGTCGGCGGCGCGCGCGAGCTGGCCGCCCTGCCGAACGGCGACCTGATCGTCGGCACCACCGGCAAGTCGATCGTCATCGTGCCCAACCTCGACGGCGCGGCCGAGACGAGCACCCCGGCGACCTTCGCGACCTTCCCCGAGGGCCCGGCCGAGGGCGTGTCGTTCGGCGGCGGCTACGTCTTCGCGGGCACCGAGCACGCCGTCTGGCGCATCCCCTACGCTACCGGCGCGCAGTCTGGGACGCCGCAGCAGATCGCCGCGGTCCGGACCGGCTCGGTCGCGCCCAACTCCGACGGTGACGTGCACCACTCGACCTCGGTCGCGTTTCGCGGGACGCGGCTCGAGGTCGGCGTCGGCTCGTCGTGCAACGCCTGCGCCGAGACCGACCCGACCCGCGCGACGGTGCAGGCGATGAACCTCGACGGCAGCGCCATGCAGACCAAGGCCAGGCGCTTTCGCAACCCGATCGCGATGGCGCTCGATCCCGAGCGCGCGATCGTCTGGGCCGGCGGAGCCGGCCAGGACAACCTGGCCCAGGGCCACCCGTACGAGTTTCTCGACCCGGTCTCGACCCATCCCGCGCCGTCCGACTACGGCTGGCCCGCGTGCGAGGAGAACCGCGTCGCTTACACCGCGGGCGCCGACTGCGCCGCGGTCGTCGTGCCGGCGATCGAGTTCCCGGCCTACTCGACCCTGATCGGCGCGGCCTACTACGGCAGCTCGCAGGCGGGCCCGTACGCCTTCCCGGCCCCGTGGCGGGGCGGCCTGTTCGTCAGCGCGCACGGGTCGTGGCACACGCTGGGCGGCGTCCCCGCGGTCGCCCCGCACGTCGCCTTCGTCCCGTTCACGGCCGGCGGCACCCCCGCCCGGGCGGTGAACTGGAGCGACCCCACCGCCCAGTGGAACGAGTTCCTGACCGGCTTCCAGAGCGCGTCGGGCAGCCGGATCGGCCGGCCCTCAGGGGTCGCGGTCGGCCCGAACGGGAGCCTCTTCGTGGCCGACGACCAGACCGGAAACATCTACCGGATTCGCCCCAACCAGCACTGACCGGCCGGCGCAGGCTCAAGGAACGCCGCGCCGCTGCCGATCACCGGTGGAGATGAGCGATATTTCGTTCGGTGCCACGGTCGGCATGCTCAAGAACGCGATGGACGGCGCGGGCTCGGCCCACGGCGTCATCGCCAACAACATCGCCAACGTCAACACGCCCAACTTCCGGCGCAGCGACGTCTCGTTCAAGGAGGCCCTCGCGGCTACCGAGACGACCGCCGGCGACCCCGACGAGCTGGCCCTGACGACCGCGTCGGACCGCCACATCCCCGTCGGCGGGCCGCAGGACGCGCAGCCCTTCGCGATCTCGACCACGGTCGACGACACGCAGCAGATGCGGGTCGACGGCTCCAACGTCGACGTCGACCAAGAGATGGCCAAGCTCTCGCTCAACTCGTCCTACGCGCAGACCATGGGCCAGATGCTCCAGAACCAGTACACGCGGCTGCACAACGCGATCACGGAGCGCGCATAACGTGGGTTTCTACACCTCGATCGAGGTCAGCGCGACCGGCCTGTCGGCCCAGCGCCTGACGATGGACACGATCGCCAACAACATCGCCAACGTCAACACGACGCGCACCGCCGAGGGCGGCCCGTTCAAGCGCCAGCTGGTCGTGTTCGCGCAGAAGAACGAGCCGACCGCGCAGGCGGCGGGCGCGGTCGACGACGCCGGCGACCCGGCCCGCTCGCGCGCCGGGGTCGACGTGGTCGGCATCGTGCAGGACCAGAGCCCGGACAAGCTGGTCTACGACCCGAGCCATCCCGACGCCGACCCGCAGGGCTACGTCCACATGCCCAACATCGAGGTCGTCAAGGAAATGGTCGACATGATGGCCGCCTCGCGCGCCTACGAGGCCAACGTGACCGCGATCCAGGAAGCGCGCCAGATGGGCACCGCGACGCTCGGGCTGCTCAAAGCCTGATGGACTACGGCAGCGTCATCTCCAAGGTCATGCCCGGCACGTTCGTGCCCGACATGGGCGCCGCGTTCAAGCTCGACGAGACCCCCAAGGTCGGCGGCATCCCGGGCGGCATCGGCGCGCTCGAAGGCGCGTCGGGCGCCTCGTTCATGGACACCCTCAAGGCCGAGCTCGGCAGCGTCAACGACAAGCTGGTGACCTCCGACGGGCTGCAGCGCGATCTCGCCTCGGGCAAGACCAACGACCTCCAGAAGGTCGTGACCTCGGCCGAAGAGGCCAACCTGGCGCTCTCGTTCACGACCGCCATGCGCAGCAAGCTGCTCGAAGCGTACCAGGAAATCTCGCGCATGCAGATCTGACGGCTCGCGCGAGCTGTGACGAACGAGGCGTCCCGCTCCGGCGGGGCGCCTTTTTCGTTTGGGGAACAAGCTCGGTCATGGGAGCGGAGGGGTTGCTCGGTGGGCGCTACCGGCTCGACCGGATCGCCGGCCACGGCGGGATGGCGACGGTCTTCGTGGCGCTGGACACCGTGCTCGAGCGCGAGGTCGCGATCAAGCTGCTCCAGCGGCGGCGCGACGAAGGCGGCATCCTCCACGAGCGCTTCCGGCGCGAGGCGCTGGCGGCCGCCAAGATCGTGCACCCCAACGTCGTGACCGTCCACGACGTCGGCGAGAACGACGAGGGCCGGCCCTACATCGTGATGGATTTCGTCGACGGGCCGTCGCTCCAGGCCGTCATCGCCGAGCAGGGCCCGCTGCCGTCGGAGCGGGTGGCGCTGATCGGCATCGGGGTCGGGCGCGCGCTGGCCGCCGCGCACGCCGCGGGGATCGTCCACCGTGACGTCAAGCCGCAGAACATCCTGCTCGACGAGCAGGGCATCGCGCACCTGACCGACTTCGGCTTGGCGCGCGCCTTCGACCGCAGCGACGTCGAGCTGACCGCGCCCGGGGCGCTGCTCGGCTCCGCCCACTACGTCGCGCCCGAGCAGGCCCGCAGCGGCGAGGCGACCCCGCGTTCCGATCTCTACGCGCTGGGCGCATCGCTCTATCACGCGGCGGCCGGCGAGACCCCGTTCGCCGGCGAGGGCGCGATCGACATCACCTTGCGCCGCTTCGAGGAGGACCCGCCGGACTTGCGGACGCGCATGCCCGGGATCGACCCGCAGCTGGCCGCGCTGGTCATGGTGCTGCTCGCGCGCGACCCCGAGGAGCGCATCGCCGACGCCGCGACGCTGGTCGAACGGCTCTCCGACGTGGCGGCCTGGCTGCGGGTCGAGCGCAACGTCGGTGACGTCGCGAGCGCGGCGGCAGCGGGCGAGGCGACCGCGGGTGAAACGCCGGCCGCGACCGTGCCGGCCGCCGGCGTTCCGCCGCCGGTGGCCGTGCCGCCGACGCCCGGTTCGGCGGCCGGTGCGGCCCCGACCATCCCGCCGCCGAACTCCTCGCCGCTGCCGGCCGCGACGTGGGGCACCGGCGAGGCCGGCGGCCAGACCCTGCGCTAAAGTCCCCGCCCGGCGGGCCGATCACACAGGAGAAGCGGCTGGACGACCCTCGCACGGTCGGGGCCGCTGCCGATCCCGACTGATTGACGGATCGGCGCTACCGTCGCCGAGTTACTTTCGGGGGCGGCCTTCCGTGCGGAGGTTTTTCCTTTGGTCCGTGGTCTGTACACGGCGGCAGCCGGAGCACTCGTCGCGCAATCCGCGGTCGACACCATCGCCAACAACTTGGCGAACGTGAACACCGCCGGCTTCAAGCGCACGCTGCTCCAGGTCCAGTCGCAGCCCTTGCGCGACATCTACCGCGCGCAGACCGATCCGGGCCACACGCCCGGCGCGCGCATCGACGGCGTCGCCACGCTGGCGTACGTCGGAAAGCTCGGCAGCGGCGCGCAGGTGTACGACACCCCCGCGACGTTCGAGCAAGGCGCGATCGCGGCGACCGGCAACGATCTCGACGTCGCGCTCTCCGGCCCCGGCTTCTTCGCCATCCGGGGCGGCAACAACGCTCTCCGCTACACCCGCGACGGCGCCTTCGAGCGCGACGCGAACGGATTCCTGAGCGCGCAGAACGGCGACCGCGTGCTGGGCCGCAACGGCGCCCCGATCGCGCTGCCGGCGACCGGCAAGGTCGGAATCGCGCGCGACGGCACGGTCAGCGTCGACGGCCGTCCCTACGACCGCCTGAGCGTGGTCGAGTTCACCAACCCGGTCGCGCTGCGGCCCGAGGGTGCGAACCGCTTCATCGACGCCGGCGCCGGCGCGCAAGCGGCGACCAACACCACCGCGCTGCAAGGCTCGGTCGAGAAGAGCAACGCCGACGTGGTGCGCTCGATGGTCGACCTGATCAGCAACGAGCGCTGGTTCCAAGCCAACGAAAAAGTCATCCAGACCGAAGACGACGCGAACGGCGTCGCGATCAGCACCGTCGGCCGCACGACCGCCTAGGAGCAATTCCGCAATCATGATGAGAGCGCTGTACACGGCCGCGACGGGGATGCTCGCGCAGCAGTACAACATCGACACGACCTCCAACAACCTGGCCAACGTCAACACGACGGGCTTTCGCAAGAACACCGCGCACTTCCAGGACCTGATCTATCAGAACTTGCGCGCGCCCGGCACGCCGGTCGGCGCGTCGGTCGTCCCGGTCGGCCAGGACGTCGGCCTGGGCGTCAAGGTCGGCGCCTCGGAGAAGTCGTTCACCCAGGGCGTGCTGCAGCAGACCAGCAACCCGCTCGACCTCGCGATCGAGGGCGACGGCTTCTTCCAGGTGACGCAGCCCGACGGCACCGCGGCCTACACCCGCGACGGCTCGTTCAAGCGCGACGCCAACGGTTCGATCGTCACCGCCGACGGCAACCTGCTCTCGCCCCAGATCACCATCCCGGCCAACGCCGTGCAGGTGCAGATCGGCCAGGACGGCATCGTCAGCGCGCTGATCCCCGGCCAGCAGTCGCCCCAGCAGCTCGGCCAGATCAGCCTGGCGCGCTTCACCAACGCCGCGGGCCTCGCGCCGCAGGGCAAGAACCTCTACGTGCAGACCGGCGCGTCCGGCGCGCCGACGATCTCGCAGCCCGGGCTCAACGGCACCGGCACGCTGCAGGGCGGCTATCTCGAGCAGAGCAACGTCGCGGTCGTCGAGGAGATGGTCAACCTGATCACCGCCCAGCGCGCGTACGAAGCGAACTCCAAGGCGATCACCACCGCCGACGAGATGCTCCAAACGGCGGTCCAGACCAAGCGCTGATGCGAGTCTCACGCGCGCTCGTCACGATGGCGGTCACGGCGGTCTGTGCGCTCTGCGCACAGCTCGGTGTTCCGGCGCAAGCCGGAACTCTGCTCGGTGTTCCCGCGTCAGCGGGAACTCTGCAGGTCGTCACGGGCGCGCGCCTCGCGGCCGTCGCCGATCCGGTCGCGCACCGGCTCGTCGCCGAGCCGGATCGGACGCTCGCGCCGGCCTTCGCGATCGCCGACCAGCAGCTGCCGCCGGGTGAGGTCGCGATCGCGCCGAGCGGCACGCCGTTCGTCAGCGCCACCTACGTCGGCGTGCCGGTCTCCATCCGGGTCGACGGCAGGCTGGCCCGCACGGTCATGGCCGGCTACCGCGTCACGGCGTACGTGCGCACCGCGGTCGCGGCGCGCGACCTCGCGCCGGGCGCGCTGCTGGCCGCCGACGACGTGATGCTCGCGCGGGTCGCCGCCAACGGCCGCCCCGCGGTCGGCACCGAGGTGCTGGTCGGGCGCAAGCTGCGCGCGGCGACCGCCAAGGGCGCGCCGCTCTACGCCGAGCAGACCGCCGCCAACGACGTCGTCAAGCCGGGCCAGCCGGCGATCCTGGTCGTGCACGACGGCAGCGTCGCGCTCGCGGCGGACGTCGTGGCGCGCACCGGCGGCGCGCTGGGCGACGTCGTCACCGTCTTCAACCCGCAGACGCAAAAGGCGCTCGCGGGCATCGTCACCGGCCCCAACCGGGTCGAGATCACGCTCCCCGGAGGTGAACGCTAGTGCGCCATCCCTTCCGCGCCGCGGCGCCGGTCGCCGCCGCGCTGGCCGCCGTGCTCTGCGCCGCGCCGCTGGCGCTCGCCGCGCCGGCCGCCGCCGACACGCTGTACCAAGCCGCGCCGCCGCCGGCCGCGCCGGGCCACCCGATGCACCTGGGCGCCGACCACAAGGCGCAGCAGGTCGGGGACCTCGTGCAAGTCGTGTTCAACTTCAACGTCAACAGCACGAGCACCGACGTGTCGAGCGTCAACAACTCCTACAACCTGGGCCTGGGCCAGGGCACCGGTCTGGCCGGCGTCTCGCTGCTGCGCTTGGGCGCGGGCTTGCAGGGCGGCCGCCAGACGCAGTCGAGCAAGACGCAGGCCGGCCAGAACACGTTCGTCAGCACGATGGAGGCGCAGGTCACCGACGTGCTGCCCAGCGGCGCGCTGCGGATCGCCGGCGACCAGCTCCTGTCGGTCAACGGCGAGCGCCAGACGCTGCACATCACCGGCCTCGTGCGCGCCGAGGACATCGACAGCACCGACAGCGTGCTCTCGAGCCGCGTCGCCAACGTCCAGGCCGCGTTCACCGGCAACTTCCAAGAGAAGCACAAGGGCCTCTTGCAAAAAGTCCTGGACTTTTTGTTTTAATGGCACTCCGCCCCTGGCTCCGTGCCCCCCACACCGCTGCGCGGTGCGGGTCCCCCCGTCCTCACGCGCGCTCTACCGAGGTGGCGATGCATCATTCCCCGTGGGCGCGCTTCGGCACCGCGCTGCTTTCTGCGATCGTGTTCACATCGCTGATCCCGGTGGCTGCCGGTGCGCAGCCGGTGCGGCTCAAGGACGTCGCGCGGGTGCAGGGCGTGACCGTCAACCAGCTCGTCGGGTACGGGATCGTGACCGGGCTCAACCAGAGCGGCGACTCCACTTCGGTGGTGTTCACCTCGAAGACGATCCAGAACGTGCTCCAGACCTTCGGCCTGACCACCACCTCGCAGGACGTGCGCACGCGCAACGTCGCGGCGGTGGTCGTGACCGCGTCGCTGCCGCCCTTCGCGCACTCCGGCGACACCGCCGACGTGACCGTCTCGTCGCTGGGCGACGCGACGAGCCTGCAGGGCGGAACGCTGGTGCTGAGCGAGCTGCGCGCGCCCAACAACCTGGTCTACGCGACCGCGCAGGGCCCGGTCTCGGTCGGCGGCTTCTCCGCCGGCGACTCGACCGGCCTCAACACGATCAGCAAGAACCACGTCACCGCCGGGCGGGTCCCGCAGGGCGCGGTGATCGCGCGCGACATGATCACCAACATCCAGCAGGACGCGGCCGGCTTCTCCTACGTGCTGACCACGCCCGACTTCAAGACCGCGGCGCGGGTCGCGCAGCTGCTCAACGGCCGCTTCGGCGGGGGCACCGCGCGGGCCAACGACGCCGCGACGATCCGGGTCAACCTGCCCGGGCGCTACGCCGGCGACCCGGTGAACTTTCTGGCCGACGCGGGCGACTTGAGCGTCAACGCCGACGCGCTGGCCAAGGTCGTCGTGAACGAGCGCACCGGCACGGTCGTGATGGGCGGCGACATCACGCTTGCGCCCTGCGCGATCGCGCACGGCAACCTCTCGATCACGGTCTCGACCCAGAACACCGTCGTGCAGCCGGGCCCGTTCACCGGCGCCCAGGCGCAGACCCAGACCAACACCCGGGTCACCGCGACCGAGAGCGGCCGCAAGCTGGTCTACATCAGCGGCGCGGCGACGCTGGCCCAGGTCGTGCGGGCGCTCAACACCATCGGCGTCTCGCCGCGCGACCTGATCGCGATCGTGCAAGCCCTGCGCGAGTCCGGCTCGCTGCAGGCCGACGTGGAGATCATCTAGTGGATTCGATTTCGTCGAACCCGTCGAGCGCCGGTACCGCCCCGCTCACCGCCGACCAGCAGAAGGCCCTGCAGAAGCTGCACCAGACGGCGCAGCAGATGGAGTCGCTGTTCGTCGACATGCTTTTCAAAGAGATGCGCAAGAGCGCGCCGCAAGGCTCCTTGACCGGTAAGCCGTCCCAAGCGGAAGAGACGTTCGCGGACATGCTCGACGAGAAGCGGGCGGAGTCGCTTGCCACGACCGGAGCGCTGGGCATCGGCAAGGTGCTCGAGCAGCAGCTGCGCGCGTCCGTGCTCGGCCGGCCGCAGTGAGCGCCATCAATCATATGGGTCTAAAGTCCCTAGGACTGAGCGTCGATACCGTACGTAGCAAGGAAGCTACACGGGGAGGCGTCAGCACTCATGATCATCAGCCGGGCCGAGATCCAGTCGGCGATCTCTGCCTACAAGACGGTGAAACGGAAACCGTCCGTCACGACGGTGGCGCACGACTCGGATCGCTTCGACGGCTCCGGCCTGGCGGCATCGCTGAACGCGCTCTCGCAGTCGCTCTCGGCGGACCCGTACTACCGTACCGAGCTGGTGGAGAAGCTGCAGCGCCAGATCTCCGCGGGACAGTATCACGTCCCCGGCGAGGACATCGTGGACAAGCTCCTCGGCCGCCTCATCGTGGAGGCCGCGGTCTAGCGACCGCCCCCGCTCGCCGCGTGCGGGGCACGCCATGAGCGAGTGGCAGAAGTTCGACGAGCTCCTCGGTGAAGAGGACCGCCTCCTGGGCGAGCTCGTCGGCGCGGCGCTCGGGTTGACGGACGCGCTGGTCGCGAACGACCCCGCGGCGATCGAGAAGTGCGAGCGGCGCCTGGAAGCCCAGCGCGTCCTGCACGGCACCGCCTTCGCCCAGCGCGTCGCGATGCAGCGGCGCGGCTTCGGCACGCTGACCGTGCAGCAGGTCTGCGCCTACGCGCCGGCCGCGCTGCGGCGCCGGCTGGCGGGCCTGGTGCACCGCATCGGCACGCGCACGATCGAGCTCAAATTGACCGTCTCCAACAACAAGGCGCTCATCCTGGCGGGGATGGAGCGTCTGGCCAAGACCGTGCAAGTCTTGCAGCGCGCCGGAACCGAACAGACCGGCACCTACAAGCGGCGCGGCGTCGTCCCGCCTCCCGACGGCAGCGTCATCGTGAGTCGCAGAGCATGAGTTTCTTCGGAATGAACGTCGCGGGCAGCGCGCTCGCCGCCTTTCAGCAGGCGGCGAACACCACGTCCGACGACATCGCCAACGTCAACACCCCGGGCGCCTCGCGCCAGACGGTGAACCTGAGCGAGGCGGCGCCGATCGTCGGCTCGCCCGGCTACGCCTCCTGGTCGGGGCCGGGCACCAAAGGTGACGGCGTCGTGGTCGACTCGATCACCCGCATCCACCAGAACTCCTACGACGGGCTGTTCCGCGGCGCGTCGGCGGGGCAGAGCTACTTCGACGTCGAGCAGCAGCAGCTGCAAGGCGTGCAGGCCGCCTTCGCCGAGCCCAGCGCGGGCGTCAACGCCGCCTTCAGCGGCTTGCAGAAGGCGTTCACCCAGCTCGCCTCGACCCCGTCCAACGACCAGGCCGGCGGCCAGGCCGCCCGGGCCGGGGTGATCAACGCGGCCCAGACGTTCGCCAACGTGCTCAACTCCGTCGGGAGCGCGATCGCCGGCGCCAAGTCGACCATCAGCCAGCAGGCGGCCGGGGTGGTGACGCAGGCCAACACGCTGATCGACAAGATCGCCGGCCTCAACGGCCAGATCCGGGCCTCCAAGGCGATCGGCGACAACCCCAACACCTACATGGACCAGCGCGACCTGGCGATCGACCAGCTCTCCAAGCTGGTCGCGACCCAGACGTCGGTCCAGCCCAACGGCTCGACCCTGGTCACCGTCGGCGGCCGGGCGCTGGTCAACGACACCCAGGCCTACCACCTGGCCGCGCCGGTGGTCGGCACGGACGCCTCGGGCAACCCGGCGCTCGTGATCGGCGTGCAGGGCGACCCCAACCCGTCCAACCCCGTGCCGGTCCCGCTCGGCAGCGGCCAGCTCGCGGGTTACGTCGACGTCTACAACGCCAAGCTGACGCCCTACGGCCAGCAGCTCGACAACTTCGCCAACGCGACGGCCGACGAGATCAACCGCATCACGAGCGCCGGCTACGACCAGAACGGGAACGCCGGCGTGGCGCTGCTGGGCCCGGCCGTCGCCGGCCAGGCCGTCAGCGCGACGAACCTCAAGGTCGGGATCAGCAACCCGGCCCAGATCCCCGTCGCGCTGGCCTCGACCGCCGCCGGCACCCTGACGGCCGGGATGAACGCGGCCAACCTCACCGTCTCGACCTCGACCGCGATCCAGGCCAACGCGACGCTGGCCCACCCCGGCGCCGCCGGGCCGACCACCGGGTCGCTGACGGTGACCGTCGACAACGTCGCGCAGACGTTCAACTACGATTTCAGCGCGGCCGGCAACGCGTCGAGCATCGACGGCTTCGTGTCGAGCTTCAACACCGCGCAGCTCGGCGTGACGGCTTCGTTCGACAACGTCGCGCAGAAGATCGTGTTCACCCGCGACCCCAACAACATCAGCCTGGCGCACCGCGCCGCGCAGCCCGGCGGCGCGACGCCCGACTTCACGATCGCCGACAGCAACGGCGCGGCGGGCGGCAGCCAAGGCACGCCGAGCAGCTCGATGCTCGAGATCCTCGGCGCGGCCGCGCTCAGCGGCGTGCCGCAGAACGCGAGCAACGCGTTCGGCGCGGGCGACAACAGCAACGCCAACGCGGCGATCAAGATCTTCTCCAAGACGGTCGGCGTGCCGGCCCTGCAGACGACGACGCCGACGCTGATCGGGGCCGCGGGCGCGGTCACGGTCGCGCCGCCGGCGGCCAACCCGACGGCCTTCGCACGCATCGGCGTCGGCCAGGTTCTGACCATCGGCGCCGGTACGGCCAACCAGGAGAACGTGGTCGTGACGACCGTCGACCGGACCACCGGCTCGATCAGCTTCACCGCGACCCTCGCGCACCCGGCCAACAGCTCGATCGCCAGCGCCCAGACCCAGTCGCTGGGGGCGTACTACGGCGGGCTGGTCGGCCAGCTCGGGCTGGACACCCAGACCGCGATCACCGGCAGCACCGCGCAGGGCAAGCTCGCCACCAACATCGACAGCGTGCGCCAGGGCATCGACGGGATCAACCTGGACGAAGAGACGCAAAACCTCGTCAAGTACCAGAACTCGTACCAGGCCGCGGCGCGGACGCTCAACGTCCTCGACTCGCTGCTCCAGACCACCATCGGTCTGATCCAGTAAGGAACGAACGATGCGCATCGCGACCTCGATGATCTACGCGCAGCAGACCTCGGCGATCGACGACCAGCAGTCGCTCTACGCCCAGGTCGGCCAGCAGCTTCAGCACCGGCAAGCAGCTCAACGACCCCAGCGACGACCCGACCCGGATCGGCCAGGACTTGCAGCTGCACATCTCGCTCGACACGACGACGCAGCAGGCGACCAACGTGCAGAGCGCGGTCTCCGAGCTGACCACCACCGACAGCGCGCTGAGCAGCCTGACCTCGGTCCTGCAGAGCGCGCGCCAGCTGGCGGTGCAGGGCGCGAGCGAAAGCTTGACCGACGACCAGCGCACCGCGCTGGCCAACCAGCTCGACGAGCTGGTGCGCCAGTCGATCGCGGTCGGCAACACGCAGTACGGCGGGAAGTACGTCTTCGCCGGCACCGCGACCGCCACGAGCGCGCCGGTGCAGCAGCAGGGCAA
The DNA here is from genome assembly GCA_963784655.1 of Vulcanimicrobiota bacterium. Lineage (GTDB taxonomy): Bacteria > Vulcanimicrobiota > Vulcanimicrobiia > Vulcanimicrobiales > Vulcanimicrobiaceae > Vulcanimicrobium. The sequence continues at coordinate 50,495 of CAWASO010000004.1, read as the reverse complement.
CCCGATCACCGGGGTGAGCTTCAACGGCAACCAGCAAGTCCAGGGCCAGCTGATCTACAACAACCAGCAGTTCGCGCTCTCGACGACCTTTCAAGCGGCGTTCAACTACCAGAGCGCCGACGGCTCGCCCGACGTCTTCCAGACGCTGATCTCGCTGCGCGACACGCTGGCCAACAAGGTCGCGGTCGACCGCAGCGCCCAGCCGGTCAACGCCGGCGGGCAGCTCGTCTACGGGCCGGCCGTGGGCGGCGCGCCCACCCCGACCACGCTCGGCGCGGCGGGCGTCTTCGCCACCCCGGCGGTGCCCGACAGCAGCGGCAACCTCTCGCTCCAGATCCACGGCACGGTCAACGGCGTCTCGTCGGTCCAGACGATCACCGTCGCGCCGGGCACGGCCCTGGACGACGGGACCGCGGCCGGCCTGGTCGGCCGGATCAACGCGGTCAGCGCCTCGACCGGCGTCACCGCCCAGTTCGACGCCAAGGCCCAGCGCCTGGTGCTCAAGGGGACGGGCTCGTTCTACGTGAGCGACGTGCCGAGTCCCGGCGCGACGAACTCCGGGAACCTGACCAGCGTTCTGGGTCTGGCGCCCCAGGCCGACTTCGTCCAGAACGTCTCGACCCAGATCGGCGACGTCGACCACGCGCTCAACACGGCGCTGTCCGCGCGCTCGACGATCGGGGCCCGGATCCAGACCCTGGGCGCGATCGGGGATCAACTCCAGACGACCCTGACCGATAACAAGAAGACGGAGAGCGGGATCGAGGACGTCGACGTCGCCGCTGCCGTCTCGAAATTCTCCCAGACCCAGACGGCCCTCCAGGCCGCGTACTCGACGACCAACCGTCTCGAGTCCAAAACCCTCTTCGACTACCTGAGCTGAGAGCGAAATACGTGACGGAGACCTACGTGGTGGAGACCGCCGACCGAGAGATCGCCCTGGAGCTGCCGCGCTTCGGGCCCGTGACGTACCTCGAGTCCGAGGTGCTCAGCTTCCCCTGGGGGCTGCCCGGCTTCGGCAACCTGCGCCGCTTCGTGGCGCTCAGCTTGGAGGGCCAGGAGAAGTTCGTCTGGCTCCAGAGCCTGGACGACCTGGGGGTCGCGATCCCGACCGCCGACCCCTGGCAGATCTTCGCCGACTACGACCCGCGCCTGCCGGCCTACGCGGCCGGGACGCTGGAGATCGAGCGGCCCGAGGAGTTCGTGACGCTGTGTGTCGTCGTGGTGACGGCCGGGGCGGCCGAGATGACGATGAACCTGCTCGCGCCGATCATCGTGAACTTGCGTACCAGGACCGCACGCCAGATCACCTTGGAGACCGGCGGCTACTCGGTTCGAACGCCCATACCGCGAAAGGCTTCCGCCGCGGCGGGAGCCTAAACCAGCAATCGGGAACGGACGCCCTCCAGTGTTAAGCCACGGAGGGCGTCGTTCGTGTTGGTCCTCAGCCGCAAACTCAACCAGGCGATCATGATCGGCGACGATGTTCGCATCGTGGTCGTCGCCGTCGACCGCGACACGGTCAAGCTCGGCATCGAAGCGCCGCGCACGATCCCCGTCCACCGCTCGGAGGTGTACGAGGAGATCCAGCGGACCAACCGCGCCGCGGCCGGCGAGCCGCCGCCGCCCGCGCCGCCCGAGAAACCCGCGCGGGTCGCCGACCTGGGCAAGAGCCGGCGCCCGCCCAAGAGCTAAAGTCCTTACCCACGACAGCCGATGATTACCAAGAACGGGTCAGGATGGCCCGTCGACTCACACGTGTGCATCATGGAGGAAACACATGCCGGGAATCGGTGGGCTCTCGATCGCCAACAACCTGTTGGCGAACTCCGCAAGCCTCAATCTCAATCGTAACCAGGGTCTGCTCGGCAAGGCTGTCACCAGCCTCTCGAGCGGCCTGCGCATCAACACGGCAGCGGACGATCCGTCGGGTCTCGCCATTGCCGAGTCGCTGCAAGCCCAAGTGAACGGCTTCGACCAGGCGTCCCGCAACGTTCAGGACGCGACCAACGCGGCGCAAGTCGCCGAAGGCGCGCTCCAGACCACCACGGACATCCTGCAGCGCGTTCGGACTCTGGCCGTCGAAGGCGCCTCGGACATCGTGTCCGACGCCGACCGCGGCAACCTGCAGTCCGAAGTCAAGCAGCTCCTGCTCGAAGTCAACCGCATCTCGCAGAACACCAACTTCAACGGCCAGAACCTGCTCGACGGCTCGCACGCGGGCTTCCAGCAGCAGATCGACGCCAACGCGACCATCACCTCGAACTCCAACCTCGCGGTTGGCGGCCAGCTGGTGAGCTCGGTTTCGTTCAGCCCGACCGCGGCGACGAGCGCGCTGGAAGACGGCACGATCGAAGTCCAGGTCGCCCAGATCACCTCGACCCAGCAGGGCCTGCGCGTCTCGTTCTTCTCGAGCGCTTCGGGTTCGGGTTCGGTCGCGACGGTCATCACGATCGCCGGCGGCGTCGCCGCGGCGGCGTTCAACATCGACGGCGTCACGCTGAACTTCGGCGCGGCGGGCACCCTCGACGTCGGCATCACCACCTTCGTCAAGGTCAGCCAGTACGTCTCGGCGCAGTCGAACCCCAGCGCTCCGGCGTTCAACTTCCAGAGCGGCGCCGCCGAAGGCGCCACGATCCAGGTCGGCTTCATCGACACGTCGACGAGCTCGCTGCGGATCTCCAACGTCAACCTCGTCGGCAACACGGGCTTCAGCTCGCTGGCCTCCGAGGACGCGATCGGCCAGATCGACAACGCGCTCCAGACCATCCTGGGCCAGCGCGCCCAGCTCGGCGCCACCATCGTCCGCCTCCAGGAAGACTCGAACAACAACAACGTTGCCTCGGTCAACCTCCAGGCGTCCGAGTCGGCGATCCGCGACCTCAACGTCGGCGCGGAAACGACGAACTACACCAAGCTCCAGATCCTGGTGCAGGTCGGTACGTCGATCCTCGCGCAGTCCAACCAGAACGCGCAGTCGGTCGTCAGCCTCTTCCGCTAAGACCGAACTCCGTAACCCCCAGAAGAGGGTCCGCTCCGGCGGGCCCTCTTTCTTTTGGCGTTGGTGCGTTTGAGGACGCTTGACTGCTCTCATGCAACGCGCTCGCTCGTCCGATATCACAACGGAGAGGTGACCACGTGCCGTTAGAGATCGTCGACGACTACAGCAATTCCGCGTTCGCGTCCGCCCAGACCGGGCTGCTCTTCAACCTGCCGCAGCCGCCCGCCGAGCGCGCGCAGCTGCCCGCCGGCGTGAGCCTGTGCATGATCGTGAAGAACGAAGAGCGCTTCCTGGCCGAGTGCCTGGCCAGCGTGCGCGACTGCGTCGACGAGATCAACATCGTCGACACCGGCTCGACCGATCGCACGGTCGAGATCGCGCGCTCGTTCGGCGCGAACGTGATCTTCCGCGAGTGGCGCAACGACTTCGCCTGGGCGCGCAACGAGGCCGTCGCGCTGGCGACCCGGCGCTGGACGCTGGTGCTCGACGCGGACGAGGAGCTGGTGCCCGAGTCCGTCCCGCTGCTGCGCGCGCTGGGCGCGACGCCGGCGGATGTCGACGCGGTCTACATCCAGATCCAGAACGCGGTCGAGGACGAGTCCGGTGCGGCGACGATGACGCACTACCTGACCCGCATCTTCCCGACCACGCCGCGCATTCGCTACAAGAACGTCATCCACGAGAACCTCGCGCTGGACGAAGGCGCGCTCGAGCTGCCGGCCGTGATGTCGCCGATCAAGATCGTGCACAAGGGCTACACCAAAGCCGTGCTCGAGGGCAAGAAGAAGGACGAGCGCAACACGCCGCTGCTGGCCAAAGCCATCCGCGAAGCGCCCGAGGACGCGTTCTCGTGGTTCAACTTCGGCGTCTCGGCGGTCGCGAGCGGCGACGCCGACGGCGGCATCGAAGCGCTCGAGAAGATGTTCGCGCTGGGCGACCGGCCGCGCGCGTTCTGGCCCTTGGCCTACGTCATGCTAGGCACCGCGCACGCCGAGCTCAAGGGCGACGTCGAGCGCGGCCTCGAAGTCGTCGACCGCGGCCTGGCCGAGAACGACGACCATCCCAACCTCGTGTTCACGCGCGGCTATTTCCTCTCGCTCGCCAAGCGCTTCGACGAGGCGCGCACCTGGTACGAGCGCGCGATGGGCTTGCGCCACGCGGTGTACAAGCACTACATGGTCGACGACGAGATCGTGCTGTGGAAAGCGGCCTTCAACCTCGGCTCGACCTACCTCAAGCAAGAGCGCTACGCCGAGGCGCTGCCGTGGTTCGAGCAGGCGCTGGCGAACAAGCCCGATTCGAGCCTGCTGCGCTCGGTCACCGCGCGCGCCTACGAGAAGGCCGGCAAAGTCTACGACGCCGAGCGGCTGTACCGCGAGGGCGCGGAGCACGACGGCGAAGCCGCCTTCACCGCGTACGCGAACTTCCTGCTGCGCCGGCGCCGCTTCGCGCAAGCCTTCGAACTGGTCGACCGGCGCGAGGAGCCGCTCAGCGACGCGGCCTACGTGACGCTGCTGGTCTCGGCCGCGACCACGACCCGGAGCGAGAAGCTGGGCGATCCCGAACCGTACGCGCTGCGCGCGCTGGAGCTGGCGCCGGGGCACGGCATCGTGCTGGGCCTGCTCGACGAGCTGTACGCCGAGCGCGGCGACGCCGCCAAGCGCGCCGGGCTGCGTGCCGCGGAGCTGCACGCACCGCTGGTCGACGGGGCCGACTTCGCGCGCCGTTCGCACCGCCTGCTCGAGGAGCAGCGCGTCGGCGACGCCCTCGACGCCGCCGAGCGCGGGCTCGAGCGGCAGCCGCGCGATCCGGTGCTCCGCTACAACGCCGCGCTGGCCGCCGCGCGCCTGGGCCGCGACGACCTGGCCCGCACCAAGCTGGACGACATCGCGGCCGACTCGCTGGTCGCCCCGTCGGCGTTCGCGCTGCGGGTCGAGATCGAGCGCCGGGCCGGCGATCTCGACGCGGCGCTGGCCGCGCTCGACCAAATCGCCACCCTGCCGCGGCGCGACGACCTCGTGCTGCGCAACGCCGCGGTCGACGTGGCGGGCGCGCTGATCCAAGCCGGCCGGCTGGCCGAGGCCGGGGCGCTGGCGGAGCGGGTGCTGGCCTAAGATGGAGTTCGCGATCCTGGCCGCGCCGGGCAGCGATCCCGGCCCGGCGCGCGCGCGCGCGACCCGGGTCGTCACGGTCGACGACCCGGCGGCGGTCGCGGCGGCCGCCCGGGCGGCGGCCGAGCCGTACCTGCTGCTGCTCGCGCCCGACGCGACCCCGCTGGCGGCCGCCTTCGGCGGCCTGCGCGCGGCGCTCGAGAGCGGCGTCGGCGTGCTCGGCGGCGCGACGCACGCCGCGGGCGAACGGCACTTCGGCTGGATGCTGGCGCCCGCGCCGGGCAGCCCGCTGCCGTTCGAGCTGGCCCCGATCGTCGCCCCGCTGGGCGAGGCCGGGACCGACGCGCTGGTGCGCGGCTCGGTCGACGTGGTCGCTTCCGGCATGCTGCTGGTCGCCCGCGCCCTGCTCGTCGAAGAACTGCCGGCCGAGCCGGTCGCCGCGCTGGTCGAGCTGTGCGCGCGGGCCCGCGCCGCCGGGCTGGCGGTGATCTGCCGGCCGAGCTTCGCCTGCGAGGCGCCGCCCGCGTCGCTCGACGACCGCGGCCGCCTGGCCGCGCTGCGGGCCGTTTCCGAGGCCCGGCCGAGCCTGGTCGGACAACACCGTTTGCCGCCGGCGGTGCGCCGGGTCGGCATCGAGCGCGAGCTGCGGCTCGAAGGCGGGCGCCGGGTTCGCATCCGCCGGGCCGCCCCGCCGCTGACGATCCTGGTCCACGGCGAGGGCGCCGAGCTGGCCGCGCGCCGCGCGCGCGAGCTCGCCCCGGCGGCGCGCGCGGTCGGCGACCCGGCCGCCGCGCTGCGGGCCGAGCTGCGCGTGCGCGGCGACCGCAACATCCTGGTCGCGCACGCCGCGCAGCTGCCCGATGCGGCGGCGCTCGACGCGCTGGTCGAGACGCTGGAGTCGGCCCCGTTCGTCGCCCTCGCGGCGCCCGCCGCCGCCGCGCTCGAGGGCGGCTGCGTGCTGATCGCCGCCGGCCGTTTTCCGCAGCACGTCCAAGCCGCCGGCGCGACGCTGGCGGACACGCTGCGCTCGCTGAGCGCGGCCGCCGCCGGGCTGCGCCGCGCGGTGCGCGCGCCGGGCTTCGCGCTCGAACCGCGGCCGCCGCTCGCGCGCCCGACGACGAGCTTCGCGTTCCTGGCCTCGTCGGCGCCCGAGGTGACCAAGACGACGTTCGACGCGCTGCTCGCGGAGTCGCGCGCCAGCGACGAGCTGGTCGGGATCTGCGCGGCGGGCGCGCGGACCGCGCGCAAACTCTTCGCGGCCTACCCGCACGTCGCGCTCGTAACCGATGCCTCCGACCCGCTCCTGACCGCCGCGGCGAACCGCGCGCTGGGCGCGGCGCGCGGCGACCTGATCGTGCTGGTGGCCGACGACGTGCTGCTCACCCCGGGCAGCGTCGAGCGGCTGCGAGCCGCGTTCGCCCGCGTGCCGGCGCTGGGCGCGGCCTTCCCGGCGGTGGCCGGCGCGCCCGGCGCCGAGGGCGCGCGCGACGCGGCCTACACGGACCTGGGCCTGATGCGGGCGCTGGCCGAACGGCGCGCCCACGAGCGAGCCCGTGAGTGCGAGCCGCTCGACGAGGCCGGCACGCCGGTCGTCGCGCTGGCCCGCGAGGCGCTGCACGCGGTCGGCGGAATCGATCCGGCCTACGGCCCGACCCGGCGCGGCATCGCCGACCTGGTGCTGCGCTTGCGCGCGGCGGGCTACGCGGTGGTGCGCTGCGACGACGCCTTCGCCCACCGCTTCGCGGTCGAGGCCTCGCACAACCCGGCCGCGCTGGCCGACCGCGCGGACGGCGGCCAGCGCGCCGACGCGAGCGCGGCGATCGCGCGCGGCTTCGATCCCGCCCAGCGGGTCCCGTTCGCGCCCGCCGCGGGCGGGCCGGCGGCCGCGCTCGCTCCGAGCACCGCGCTCGCCGTACCCGTGGGCGGCGCGGCCGAGCTGGAGCTGGCGGCGGTGTTCCTGGCCGCCGCGGCCCGGGCGTTCGACGCCGCCGCCCCGGTGCGCGTCCACCTGCTGCTCGACGGCACGGTCGAGCCGGCCGCGGTCGCGGCCCGCGTCCGCCCGGTGCTGGCCGGCGGCGGCCGGCCGCTGGAGGAGACGCTGACGGTGCGCATCGAGCGCGCCGCCGACCTGGCCGCCTGGCGCGCCGGGGTCGACCCGGCCGTCCGGATCGTCGTCGCCGCCGGCCACGAGCGCCCCGCGCTGGCCGGCCTCACCACCGTCGCGCCGCCCGCGCTGCGCGACCTCCTCGAGATGGCCCTCCGATGAGAACCCACCGCACCCACCAGGTCCTCGCGCCCTGGAGCACCGGCACGCCGGTGCTCGACCCGGCCCGGCTCGCCGCGGTGCGGATCGAGCCCGTGCTGCGCCAGCGCCGCCCGGCCTTCGCGCTGGACTTCTACCTGGCCGGCGAGGCCGGCGACTGGGTGATCCCGGGCGTGCTGGTCGACCCCGCGGTGGTCGTCGAGCGCGACCGCGACCCGCTGATCTGGCCTCACGGCATGCCCGGCGACGACGCTTTCGCGCGCGCCTTGGCCGAACGCATCCTGCCCGAGCTCGAGCGGCTGGTGCTGAGCGCCCAGCCGGCGGCGGAGCAGGTCGTGCGCTTCGCTCCCGCGCCGCGTTTCGACGCCGCCCGCGAGGCGGGCTGCTACGGCGCCGCGCCGCTGCGCGAGGCGCTGGTGCGGCTGGCTCCGTACCGCTACGCGCGCCGTTTCGCCCGCGGGCGGAGCGTGCGCATCGACGCCCCCGACGCCGTCGGCGGCTGGCTGCTGCTGCGCGACCTGGCCACCGTCACGGTCGCCGCGGCGCGCCGCGAGCCCGCCGCGCTGGCCTGGTACGGTCCGGCCCCGCTCGCCGGCGACGGCGAGGCCGAGGTCGCGATCGTCGCTGCGGACGCTCCCGCGAGCGCGCCTGCGTGCTGCGGCTCGACGCCGCCGGCCCGACCGGGTCGAGGTGGTCGACCCGCTTCCGCTCGACCTGGGGATCGACTTCGACCCCGCCGCCGGTCCGGTCCGGCGCTGGTTCGCGGTCGAGGCCGCCCCGGCGCCCGCCGCGCGCCGCTGCCCGACCTGACCTATGCCGCCGCGGGCGGCTCGGGCGGCCGGATCGCGGTCGTGCTGGGCCGAGCCGACGGCCTGACCCGGCCCGACGCCGACACCGACGAAGCGCGCGCGCTGGTCGCCGCGCTGGGCGCCGAGGGCTTCGAAGCGCGCCTGGTCGAGCGACTCGACGAGCTGGCGCGGGCGGACCTGATCCACCTGGTCGGCACCCGCGACGGCCGCCGCGCCAACGCGCTGGTCCAAGCCGGCCGCCGGGCCGGCATTCCGGTCGCCGTCCACGCCCACGACGAAAACGCCGCCCAGGGCGGCTGGTGGGGCGCGGCGGTGACCCGCTACTGCTTCGAGTACGGCAGCGACGAGCGCGACGTGCGCGGCTACCTCAACTGCTCGCCGGCGCGCGGTCTCGATCGGCGAAGCGCGGGCCGAGGGCGCCTACGCGCCGCCCGGCGCGCGCCCGACGAGGCCGCCGCCGCGCTGCGCGACGCGCCGTCGTCTTCGCCGCCCGGCGAGGCCGAGCTGAGGGCTTGCGCACGCGCACCGGCCGGCGCGGTCCCATCGTGGTCGTTCCGCCGCTGGTGCCGGCGGCCGCGCCGGCCGCGGTCGGGGCACTGGTCGGAAGCGACCCGTTCCTGCTGGTCCACGCGCCGATCAGGCCGAAAGGCCACGGCTCTGGTCGCGCGCTGCGCGGCCGAGGCCGGCGTCCCGCTCGTCGCTCACCGGCCCGGTCGCCGACGCCTCGTACCTCGAGCGGGTGCACGAGTTCGGCGGGCCGGACCTGATCGTGCTGGCGGGCGAGCCGGCGCCGGCCCGTCGCGGCCCGCCCTGCGCGTCGCCGCCGCGGTCGTCGTCGATGCGGGCCTCGTCGGGGGCGGGCGGAGCGCGCCTGGCCGCCGCGGTGCTGGCCGGCGCGCGTCTGGCGGTCGCCGACCAGCGCCGCTTCGCGCCTCCCGGCACGCCCGCGCGCGTTGACCCGGCCGACGCCGCCGGCGTGACCCGGGCGCTCAGCGAGGCTTGGGATGAGGCGCTCCGGGGCGCCCGCCAGGTTCACCGCCGAGGCTGCCGCGGCGCTCGCTCCCACCACCGCCGTCGCCCTCGTGCGCGGCTACGCCGGCGCTAGAGCCGGCTCCCCCGCCTAAATTGCTTTCCCGCCCGGCCGATACTTCGGATGAGGAGGACCGTAGAACATGGACGTTGAGGCGATCGATCAATCCCCACGCCGCCAGTGAAGGCGAAAACGGCCGGCGAGGCAGCTCTCCGGCGTTTCCGGCTGCCCGCGTTCGGCAAGGGTTTTGCAGCGCGGTCAGAGCCCGACGAGACGCTGAGCCAGCGCTCTCGACGCTGGCCGGCGGCGGCGCGCAACGTGACCGTGCAGTTCCAGGTGCTCGAGCACCCCGACCAGATCGTGACCGTGTTCAAGAACGCGGACACCGGCGAGGTGATCACCCAGTTCCCGGCCCAGACCATGGTCGTGCTGGCGCAGTTCTTCAACAAGCTGGCCGGCGCCGTGCTGGACCGGACGGTCTGAGATGAGCGGTATCGGTTCCAGCCAGACTCCGGCTCGAGCGGCTCGGCGTCTACGGCACCAACGTCGCGCCGATCTCGTTTCCCGGCATCGCGTCGGGCATCGACTACAACTCGATCATCGACAAGTACACCGAACACTGACGCTGCAGCAGGAGACGCCGCTGCAGAACAAGGTCACCGCGTCGACAGCCAGCAGACCGAGCTGTTCAAGATCCAGGACCTGCTCGGCGAAATTCCAGGACACGTTCAAGGCGGTCAGCGATCCCACCGCGTTCACCGCGACGACGCCGACCTCGAGCAATTCCGCGGTGCTGGGCGCGAGCACCATCTCCGGCAGCACGGCCACGCCGGGCGCGTACGTCGTCACCAGCGCGACGCTGGCGACCGCGACGCAGATCCAGAACAGCGCCGCCGCGAACGGCGCGTACAACCCGAGCGTGACGCTCAACCAAGCCGGCGGCGCGATCACGCCGAGCAACGGCGGCGGCAGCACCGGCACGGTCACCATCGACGGCGTGCAGATCCAGTACAACGCCGTCGGCGACACGCTCAACTCGTTCATGACCAGCGCGAACGCCAAGCTGCCCGCCGGCGCGAGCATGAGCTACGACGCTGCGACCGGCAAGGTGACGATCACCTCGACCCAGCCGCTCACGCTGGGCAGCGGGGCCGACAAAGGCAACCTGCTCCAGGCGCTCAAGCTCGACACCGCCCAAGTCAGCTACAGCGGCGGCGTGTACACCGCGACCAGCTCGGGCCCGATCGGCGGGATCAACTACGGCTCCACGCTCAATCAGAACAACAACGCCGGGTTCGCGACCGCGGTGACGGCCGGCACGTTCACCATCAACGGCATTGCGTTCACGGTCGACCCGACCAAGAACAACCTCAAGAACATCCTCGACCAGATCAACGGCTCGGCGGCCGGCGTGCTGGCGACCTACGACCAGGCCAGCGGCGGCGTGATCCTGTCCGCGAAGAGCAGCGGCCCGCAAGGGATCGCGCTGGGCGGCACGGCCGACTCGTCGAACTTCCTGCAGGCCGTGGGCCTGCTCCAGAACGCGACGACGCCCGGAACGCTCGCCGCCGGCGCCGCCGAATCGGTCGGCAAGGCCGCGGTGGTGCAGTACCTCGACAACAGCGGCAACGCGCGCACGGCCTACAGCAACTCGAACACCGTCACCAACGCCATCCCGGGCGTGCAGCTCAACCTGCAGCAGACCGTCACGGCGCCGCGCCGGTGACGGTCACCGTCGGCTCGGACAGCTCGGGCCTGCAGAGCGCGATCACGACCTTCGCCAAGGCCTACAACGCGGTGATCGACGAGATCAACACCGCCACCCAGGCGCCGGTCGTCGGCTCGACCACCTCGCAGTCCAGCGGGCAGCAGATCTCGGGCCAGATCAGCAACGGCGGCGTGCTGTTCAACAACCAGAACATCCTCTCGCTCAAGGACCGGCTGGTGAACCTGGCCACCTCGTTCGGCCAAACCGGCTCGACTTCGTACAACTCGCTGGCCTCGGTCGGCCTGACGCTGGACTCCTCGTTCAGCGTCAACGCCGCGGGCGCCGACAGCGGCAGCACGAACAGCAGCAGCCAGACCAGCGTGCAGCAGCAGACCTATCAGGGCACCAGCGGCCGCTTCGCCGACCTCGACGTCGGCAAGCTGACCACCGCGCTGGCGGCCAATCCCAACGCCGTCAGCAACCTGTTCAGCGGCGCGCAGAGCGTGATCGGCAACCTGGGCGCGTACCTGACGACCGCGACCTCGCTCCCGACGCAGCTCGCCTCGGGTTCGGTCGGCAAGCTGCCGCCGCAGTCGCTGTTCTCGGTCTTCACCAAGGAAACGTCCGACCAGATCACCTCGCTGCAGACGCAGATCCAGCTCGTCACCGACCAGGCGAACTTGCAGGCCGACCGCCTGCGCGCGTCGTTCACCTCGGCCGAAGGCTTGATCGCGCAATTGCAGTCCGAGCAATCATCCCTCTCCGGCTTGCTCAAAACCGCATAAGCGAGTACCGTGACAAAAGTCAACCTGCGCTATCTCGAAGCGTCGATCAACTCGGCCAGCCCCGAAGAGCTGATCGTCAAGGTCTACGACGCGCTGCTGCTGTTCGCGCGCCAGGCGATCGAGACGATGGAGTCGCGCCCGAGCGACATCCAAGCCCGCCACGACCTGCTGCGCCGCGCGCAGCGCGCGTGCGCGCTGCTGATGGGCTCGCTCAAGCTCGACCTCGACAGCGAGATCCCGGGCAACCTGTTCCGCATCTACGAGTTCTGGCACCACCAGCTCGTCGCGGCGAACATGCACGGCAACCCGCAGAAGGTCCGCGAGATTCTGCCGCTGGTGGCCGAGCTGCGCGAGACCTGGGTCGAGGCGATCAAGATCTACCGCACGCAGAACGCCGCCGCGCAGCCGCAGCTCGGTGCCCTCGTCTGCTGAGGCCCCGCGCGACGCGGTCGTGCGGGCCATCATCGAGCTCGAGCGCTCGTGCCTGGACGCCGACGCCGCGCTGGTCGAACGGCGCTGGGACGGCGTCGCGGCCGCGCTCGCCCGGCAAGGCGCGCTCAGCGCCGAGCTGGGCCGCCTGTTCGCCGCCGAGCCGCAGACCGCACCCGCGCACGACGCGCGCGTCGCGCAGCGCCTGCGCGGCGTCTTGACCTACCGCGAGGACCAGCTCGCGCGGCTGCAGGCCTATCGCGACGAGATGGGGCGCCGCCTGCACGCGGTCGGCAAGCTGCGCGCGCTGTCGCGCACCGTCGGCCGCCACGCGCCGGCGGCCTCGTTCTACGACACCCAGCAGTAGCGCGCGGCGCTAGCCGCTGGGGATCAGCAGCGTCGCCGCGAACGCCTCTTGGCGCTCCTCGGCGCGCGGCACGCCGTCGTCGAACGGCACCAGCTTCGTGCCGTCCGCTTCGCGCACGATCATGCGCAGGCGGTCGGTCTCGGCGTCGCTCTCCCAGCGCTCCGGCGCGGTGCTGTCGGTGCCGCGGTCGTAGTGGCCGGCGCGCACCCCGGCGTGCAGCACGACGTTGAAGCCGCCCCGCCGCGCGCGCTCGCAGAACAGGTAGTCCTCGTCGCACTGGCGCACCGTGCGCGAGCGCTCGTCGACGTAGACGTGGGCGGCGAAGTAGGGCGGCGTCATGGCGCGCAGTGCGGCGACGCGGATCACCACGAACCCGAACCCGACCCCGTCGACCAGCGCCGTGCGGCCCTCGGCGAAAGGCGGGATCGCGGCCGAGGTCGTGTCGCCCGAGCGCCAGCGCGAGACCGCCATCGGGCGCGCGCCGTCCCGGCTGTAGTAGAGCGCGCCGGCCAGCGCCGCTTGGGGATCGGCTTCGAGCGCGCCGATCAGCTTCTCGAGCGCGTCGGGTGGGGCCACGATGTCGTCGTCGATCATCGCCAGCAGGTCGGCCCCGCGCGCGACCGCATCGCGGGCGATCATCTCGCGCTGCGCGGCGACGAAGTTGCCGGTCCACACGACGCGCTCGACGTCCGTCACCGAGGCGGGCGTGGTGAGCCCGCGCAGCGCGTCCAGGAACGGGCGGGTCGGCTGGCCGCCGGTGGGAATGCCGATCAGGAGCTTCACGATGAGAGGACCTCGCGCAGGGCGGTGACGAGCGCCGCTCCGGCGTCGCGCAGGGCGGCGTCGTCGGCGGTGAGCGGATCGTAGCGGCGGTCGACCGCGCGGCGCACGGTGACGCGCATCAGCCAGGCGCCGGCGGCGACCCGGAAGGCGGCCAGCGCCTCGCCCGCGCGCGGTGCGGCGGGGTGGTCGCCGGCCAGCGCGCGCGGGGCGACCGCGAGCAGCACCTGCGCGCCGCGCAGGAACGGGTCGGCCAGATCGCGCCGCAGCACCCCGCGCAAGGCATCAAACTCGCGTGCGTCGAGCGCGGCGACGAGCCGAATCGTGGCAGGGGCCGGCTCGGCGGGTTGAGCGGGATCGGCTTCGGCCGAGACGGGGTCGGTCGGTGGGACGGGCGCGTCGGGGCGGATCGCGGCCAGCGCTTCGGGGCTCACGACGGGCGGGGTCGGCTTGCCCATGCGCGCCGCGACGAGCGCGCGCGGGAGCGCGGCCGCGACCGCGGCGCGGAACGGCTCCAGGCCCAGCGCGGTACCCGGCGCATCGGCCGTGCAGGCGATCCCGGCCAGGAGCGACAGCGCGGCCAGCCCGTGCGGCACCCCGCCCGCGAAGACCCGCTCGAACGCCCGCAAGTCCGCCGCCGTCAGCGGGCGCACGAGCAGCACCGACCCGGCCGCCGGCGGTGCCGGCTCGGGAACGGCGGCGACGGGCTTGGGAACGGCGACGGGCTCGGGAACGGCGGCGACGGGCTCGGCTCGGCTCGCGGGGTAGGACGGGTGGCGGGACGGGCTCGTCCACGACCGCGTCGATCGTGTAGCGGCGCGGTGGGGCGGCGCCCATCAGGTCCGGTTCGAGTTCCGGCTCAGGTTCGGGAAGCGGTTCCGGGGCGGGGGGCGGCTCCGGCTGCGCGAGCGGTTCGGCGTCTTGTTCGCCGGTTTCGAGCTCGTAGAACGGGCGGGGGGCTTCGTAGGCGGCGTGGCCGCTGCGGCGGCGCAGGCGCAGGGCGGGCGCCCCGACGGCCGGGACGCCGGGCGCGGCGGCGTGGGCGACGACGTCCAGCGGCTCCGTGCCGGGCAGCACGCGCAGCGTGAAGCGCAGGCGGGTCACGCCGCCCGGCGGCAGCGCGCCGAGGCGCAGCCCTTCGCCGAGCAGCGCGGCGCCGTCGATGGGAACGTCGTCGCGCGCGAACGAGCTCGGCACGGGCTCGCCCTCGGACGGCAGCGCGACCCGCAGGGTGACCTCGCCGGCCTGGGCGTCGCCGTCGGCGTGAACGCTCGCGACCACGGTCACCAGCGCGCCCGGGATAAGCTCGAACTCCGGCCGCGCTTCCAGCTCGACCCGCAGCAGGGCCCCGCGCACCGGCGCGGCGGACGCTGCATCGCGCTCGACCATCGACTCCGCGCCGAAGCTGGGCGGGGTGGACGACGCGGCCGGGGCGTGCGGGGCCAGGCCCAGTTCCGAGCGGCGGCGGCGCTCCAGCAGCTGGGTGTCGGCGTCGCGCTCGAACAGCGCCTCGAGGTCGACCTCGCGCCGGCTCACCGGGCGCGGAACGGGGCCAGCCAGGGAAAGCGCCGGCGCGGCGTCTCCGCGGGCGCGGCCTGGCCGTCGCCGGATACCGTGGGCACCGCCGCGGCTTCGGGCGGCGCGGCGACCGGCTTGGGCGGGGGCGGCACGGTCAGCCCGCGCGCGCGGGCGGCGGCTTCGGCGTCCACCCGCGAGGCGCGGGGGCGGCCCTGCGCGGCGGCTTCGCGCAGGGTCGCGTGGGCCAGGTTGAGCAGGCGGCGCGGCGTTCCGGCGGCGGCGCCGGTCAGCACGGCCAGCGCGTCGTCCTCGAACAGGCCGTAGGCTTCGAGCGGCCCGCCCGCGCGCGCGATGCGATGCGCCAGCAGGGCGCGCGCTTCGCTGGCGTCGAGCGGCTCCAGCGCGGTCCAGCCGTCGACCCGGTCGGCCAGGTTGCGGCGCGCGTCGACCCGCGCCCGCAGCTCGCTCTGGCCGAACAGCACGACGTTGAGCAGCTTGCGGTCGGGGATGTCGTAGTTGAGCAGCAGGCGCAGCACTTCGAAGATGTCGTCGCTGGCGTTCTGGGCCTCGTCGACGAACAGGGCCAGGGTCAGCCCGTCGAGCACCGCCGCGTCGTAGAGGTAGTTCTTGAGCGCGTTCTTGAGCGCGGCCGGCGAGCGCGGCGGCAGGGCCAGCCCGAACGAGCGCGCGACGGCGAGCAAGAACTCCGTCTCGTTGGCGAACGAGGGGTCGAGGATCTTGCCCAGCCGGACCTCGTCCAGGCCGAGCAGGTCGCGCTCGAGCTGGGCGGCCAGGCTGGTCTTGCCCGTGCCGGGGTCGCCGACGACGATCTGCAGCCCGCGCGACTGGAGCACCCCTTCGAGAAGGCGCTCCCGGGCGCGTGCGAGGGCCGGCGTCGTTCGGTAGAAGTGCGGGTCCGCCGTGTCGAGGAACGGATCGCGTTCGAGCCCGAAATGGCGGTAGTAGGGCGTCACCGTGCGCATCGGTTCGGTGCCCGGCCGGTCGCGCCCCGCGTCGCGGCGCGTCCGCTCGCTCGCCTGCTGTGCGGGCGGGCTAGCTCAAACCGCCGGGCCGCGCGCCGATGACCCAGTGATGGGTTCGCGAACCGGGATCACCGGCGTCAACGTGGTGGGCCGCGTCAGCGGCGCGTTCGGAATGGCGGTCGCCGCGCGCGCGACGATCGGAGTGCTGCTGGCCGGCGGGGTCGACGTGGCGATCGCCGACATCGCCAGCGACCCGCGCGGCCGCGCGCTCGACCAGACCTACCTGCACCTCAACGTCGCCGACACGCGCGACCTGCCGCACGAGGTGACGCTGTTTCTCGACTCGCCCTGGACGGTGGGCGAGCTGCTGACCGGGCGGCCGGAAACGCTCACCGGGCGCTACAACGCGCTGGTCCCGTTCTGGGAGCTGACCCGCGTCCCGCGCAGCTGGTTTCCCGTGCTGCAGCAGATGGACAGCGTGCTCGCGCCGACCCGCTTCATCGCCAACGCGATCCAGAGCAGCGTCGGCGTGCCGGTGCGCGACATCCCCGTCACGCCGCTCATCCCGCCCGGCGCCGCCCGCCGCCCGTCGGTCCTGCGCGGCGAGAAGGCGTTCACGTTCTTCACCGGCTTCGACGTGCTCAGCAGCATCGAGCGCAAGAACCCCAACGGCACGCTGGCGGCGTTCCTGGGCGCGTTCGCGGGGCGCGCCGACGTCGCGCTGGTGGCCAAGGTCTGGGGCGTGCCCGAAGGGCGGCCCAGCGGCCTGGACGAGCTCGCCGCCCGGCACGCCAACCTGCGCTTCGTCCACGACGACCTCGGCTACGACGACGTGCTGGCGCTGATGCGCGACTGCGACGCGTACGTGTCGCTGCACCGCGCCGAAGGCCTGGGCCTGGGCATGCTCGAGGCGATGCAGTTCGGGCGGCCCGCGGTGGCGACCGACTACTCCGGCAACACCGACTTCCTCGACGACACCAACGGCATCCCGGTGCCCTTCGCGCTGGTGCCGGTGAACGCACCGGAGCCCGTGTTCTCGCTCGAGCAGATCGGCGCGCAGACGTACTGGGCCGATCCCGATCTCGCTGCCGCGCAGGCCGGGATGAAACGGCTGGTTGACGACCGCGCCACCTACGAGCGCCTGTCGGCCCGCGCGCGGGAGACCGTGACCGAGCGGCGCGCGCGCTTCGCCTCGCTGCGCTGGCTGGATCACATCGACGAGCGCCTGCGCGCGCGCAAACTTACCGCGCGCGGCCCGCTGACCGTGCCCGGCGTCACCTCGACCAACGGTGCCGCGGCCGGCCATGCCGCGGCCGGCGCCGCGCCGCAGGCTCCGTACGCGCGGCTGGACGACGAGCCGGGTCTGTTGCTCGAAGGCGAATACCACACCCCGCACTCGATGGCGCACATCAACCGCGAGCTGGGCGCGCGCTTGATCGGGGACCCGTCGCTGCGCTTCGCCGGCTCGTCGGTCGGACCGCGCTACGACGGCATCCTGCTTCCCGCGCAGCTCGAAGAACGGCTGCTCGACCCGGGCGCCGCGACGCGCGCGAACCCGGCGCTGCGCGTGTGGCACCTCTGGCCGCCGCACTGGGAGCGCCGCCGCGCGGAGCGCTACGTGGTCTGCCAGCCCTGGGAGTACGGCGAGATCCCGCGCGACTGGGCCAACGCGATCGGGCGCGACGTGGACGGCGTCTGGGCCCACACCACCTACGTGCGCGACATGTACCTGCGGGCCGGCGTCGCGGAGGACCGCGTGGCGCTGATTCCGCTTGGGGTCGACACCGAGATCCTGCGCCCCGACGGCCCGCGCGCGCAGCTCAAGACCGGGCGCTCGTTCAACTTCCTGTTCGTGGGCGGCTCGATCGCGCGCAAGGGTATCGACGTGCTGGTCAACACCTACCTCAAGACGTTCGGGCCGGGCGACGACGTGGCGCTGGTGATCAAGGACGGCGCGACCGGCACGTTCTACCGCGGCCAGAACCTCAAGCACGAGCTCGAACCGCTCGCCAAGCGCACCGACATTCCCAAGATCGTGTACATCGACGAGCAGACCGACGACGCGGGCGTGGCGGCGCTGTACCGCTCGTGCCAAGCGTTCGTGCTGCCGTTCCGCGGCGAGGGCTTCGGCATGCCGATCCTCGAGGCGATGGCGTGTGGCCTGCCGGTGATCGTGAGCCGGGGCGGCGCGGCGGACGACTTCGCCGACGACACGGTCGGCATCACCATCCCCGCCGCGCGCACGTCGCTGGGCGACGACCTCAACGGCACGAAGCTGGTGCGGCCCGGCTGGTGGCTCGAGCCCGACAGCGACGCGCTCGCCGCCGCCATGCGCGCGCTCTACCGCGACCCGGGCCTGGCCCGCAAGCTGGGCGCGGCCGGTGCGCAGCGCGCGCACGCCGGCTGGACCTGGGAGCACAGCGCCGCCGCGGCGCGCGCCGCGATCGCGCCTTGGGTCGGCGCGGCGCAGGCGGTGCGCGCGTGAGCGTTCCGGCCCTCTCCGCCGGCGCGCCGACGGTCTCGGTGATGATCCCGAACTACAACTACGGCCGCTTCGTGTGCGACGCGGTCCGTTCGGCGCTGGCCCAGAGCGGCGTGGACGTCGAGGTCTGCGTGGTCGACAACGCCTCGACCGACGACAGCGTCGCGCGCCTGCGCGACGCGTTCGGCAACGACCCCCGCGTGCACGTGGTGGTCAACGAGCGCAACGTCGGGATCAAGGCCAACTTCGTGCGCTGCTTCGAGCTGGCGCGGGGCGAGCACGTCACGATCCTGTGCGCCGACGACCTGCTGCTGCCCGGCCACCTGGCCCGCGCGCTGGCCTTCTATCAGGCGCACCCCGAGGTCGACTACCTCCACACCGGCTACACCTGGGTCGACGAGCACCTCGGCAACGAGCGCTACATCGACCACCCGGGCCACCTCGGCGCGGACGTCTGGATCGGGCGCGACGACGTCTACGGCCAGCTCCGCTACGAGTCGTACGTCTGCATGCCCACGGTGGTGTTCACCCGCGCGCTGCTGGCGACGTTCGGCTCGATCGCGATCGTCGACGCGGTGGTGTCCGGCGACTACGAGCAGTTCAGCCGCTACGCGCTGGCGGGCGCGCGCAGCGCCTTCCTGGCCGTGCCGGGCGCGCGCATCCGGCGCCACGGCGGCAACGCCTCGGGCGTGCCGACCTTCGTCGCCAACGGCACCCAGGCGCGCGAGTTCCTGCGCGTGGTCGAGCTGATCGCGGCGAGCGAGCCGCCCGCCCACCAGGCCCGCGCAGCGCTGGCATTGCTGGAGTTCCGCGAGCGCGAGCTGTCGGCCGGCTGGCCCGAGGCGTACGCCGCGTTCGCGCGCGATTGCAGCGAACGGGTGCGAACCGCGCGCGCGCAGCTCGTTGCGGCGGCGGCGCGGGTCGTGCCGGAGCGGCCGCTGGTCAGCGTGGTGCTGACCACCCGCGGCGACGTGGCGCGGCTGCGTGACGCGCTGGCCTCGGTCGCGGCGCAGAGCTACGAGCGCTGGGAGATCGTGCTGGCCCCGCTGGGCGCGCCCGACCTCGAGCCGCTCCTGGCCGACCTGCCCTACCGCGCGCGCATCGTGCGCTTTCGCAAGCGCGTCGGCTTCAGCAACGCCGCCGTGCGCAACACCGCGCTCGCGCTGGCGAGCGGCGACGTGGTGGCCTACCTCGACGAGCTCGACCTGTGGACCCCGCAGCACCTCGAAACGGTCGTCGCGGCACTGCAGGGCAGCGAGGCGCAGATCGTGCGCACCGCGGCCGATCTGGCGATCGAGTGGCGCGACCCGGCGCGCGAGTACGACCGCGCGCTGGTGCACGTCGAGCCGCTCCCGCTGATCGACCCCGCGACGACGCTGGTCAGCGCGGCCACCCCGCTCTCGACGCTGGCGATCCGGCGCGACCTGCTCGAGCGCATCGCCTTCGAAGAGCTGCCGTTCCTGGAGGACTGGGACTTCGCGCTGCGCGCCATGCTGGCCGGTCCGGTCGCCAGCGTCACGGCGCGCACCGTGCGGGTCGGCCACGAAGCCTACCCGCTCGAACCGTTCATCGCGCAGTGGCCGCTGTGCGCGAGCATCGTCGACGCGGTCCACCGCCGCGCCGTGCGGGCCGACGACGACCCGATGACGGCGACCCGGCACGACTGGCGCGAGCGCTTGCGCGCCGCCGCCGAGCGCGCCCGCGCGAACCCGGCCACCGACACGGTCGCCGCCGCGATCCGCATCCTGCACGGTGCCGCGTGAAGGCCGTCATCCTGGCCGGCGGCCTGGGCACGCGCATCAGCGAGGAGACCGCGACCCGGCCCAAGCCGATGATCGAGATCGGCGGGCACCCGATCCTGTGGCACGTGATGAAGGGCTACGCCGCGCACGGCATCGACGAGTTCGTCATCTGCCTGGGTTACAAGGGCGCCTCGATCAAGGAGTACTTCCTCAACTACTACGCCTACAATTCCGACGTCACGATCGACCTGGCGACCAGCGACGTGTGCACGCACCGCACGGTGACCGAGCCGTGGAAGGTGACGCTGGTCGACACCGGGGCCGAGACGATGACCGGCGGGCGCTTGCGGCGGGTGCGCGACTACGTCGCGGGCGAGACGTTCTGCGCGACCTACGGCGACGGCGTGGCCGACGTCGACGTGCGCGCGCTCGTCGCGCACCACCGCGCGAGCGGGGCGCTCGCGACGCTGACCGCGGTCAAGCCGCCCGGCCGCTTCGGCGCGCTGGAGCTGGACGGCCACGGCGGCCGGGTCGAGCGCTTCATGGAGAAGCCCGACGGCGACGGCGGCTGGATCAACGGCGGTTTCTTCGTCATCGAGCCGCAAGCGCTGGACCTGATCGCGGGCGACGAGACGCCCTGGGAGCGCGCGCCGCTCGAAGGACTGGCCGCCGAGGGCCGCCTGGCGGCGTACCGCCACGACGGCTTCTGGCACCCGCTCGACACGCTGCGCGACAAGACGATCCTCGAAGGCCACTGGGCGAGCGGCAACGCACCCTGGAAGACGTGGTGAACGGCACCAACCCCTGGCCCGGCCGGCGCGTGCTGGTAACCGGCCACACCGGCTTCAAGGGCGCCTGGCTGGCGGCGTGGCTCGACGCGCTCGGCGCGCGGGTGAGCGGCTTCGCGCTGCCGCCGGCGACCCATCCCAACCTGCACGACCTGCTCGACCTGAGCGCCCGAATCGACGGCGCGTTCGGCGACGTGCGCGACCGCGCGGCGGTCGAGGCGGCGCTGGCGCGAGCTCGGCCCGAAGTCGTGTTCCACCTCGCCGCGCAGCCGCTGGTGCGGGCCTCGTACGCGGACCCGCTCGGGACGCTGGCGACCAACGTGATGGGCACCGCGCACGTGCTCGAAGCGGCGCGCGGGCACGGCGTCGCGGCGGTGGTGGTGGTGACCTCGGATAAGTGCTACGCGCAGCGCGGCACCGGGCGGCCGTTCCGCGAGGACGACCCGCTGGGCGGCCACGACCCGTACTCGGCCTCCAAGGCGGCGGCCGAGATCGTCGCGGCGTCGTACCGCGACTCGTACTTCGCGCACGACGCGGTGGTGGCGACCGCGCGCGCCGGCAACGTGATCGGGGGCGGCGACTGGTCGCCCGACCGGATCGTGACCGACGTCGTCGCCGCGGCGCGCGCGGGCCGCCCGCTGCGCCTGCGCTACCCGCACGCGACCCGCCCCTGGCAGCACGTCACCGACGCGCTCGCCGGCTACATGCGGCTGGCGGAACGCGGCTTAGCCGGCGACCGGAGCGTCGCGCGGGCGTGGAACTTCGGCCCGCGCGAAGGGCAGTCGATGCCCGTCGGCGAGCTCGCCGCGGCGCTGCTGCGCGCGCTCGGCAGCGACATCCCGGTGCTGATCGACGACGCGCCCGCGCCGCACGAGGCCGCCACGCTCGATCTCGACCCGAGCGACGCTATCAGCCGACTGGGCTGGCGGCCGCGCCACGACGCGGCGGCGGCGATCGCCGCGACCGGGGCCTGGTTCCGCGGCTTCGCGGCGGGCGAGGACGCGCGGGCGCTGACCCGCGCGCAGCTCCCGCTGGCGGTCTCGGCGTGACGCGCGCCTGCCGGGCCTGCGCCGCGCCACTGAGCGAGAGCGTGGTCGACCTGGGCATGCAGCCGCTCTCGAACGGCTTCGTCCCGGCCGAGCTGCTCACGGCGATGGAGCCGACCTACCCGCTCCACGTGTTCGTCTGCACGAATTGCTGGCTGGTGCAGATCGACGCGGTCGCCGCGCGCGAGACGATCTTCGCCGACGACTACGCCTATTTTTCGTCGTACTCGACGACCTGGCTCGACCACGCCCGCCGCTACGCCGAGCGGATGATCGCCGAGCGCGGGCTGGGCGCGGCGTCGCTGGTCGTCGAGCTGGCGAGCAACGACGGGTACTTGCTGCGCTGGTTCGCCGAGCGCGGCGTGCCGGTGCGCGGGATCGAACCGACCGCCGGCACCGCACGGGCCGCCGAGGCGCAGGGCGTGCCGACCACGGTCGCGTTCTTCGGCCGCGAGACCGCCCAGGCTCTGGTCGCCGCGCACGGCCGCGCGGACTTGCTGGCGGCCAACAACGTGCTCGCGCACGTGCCGGATCTCAACGACTTCATCGCGGGCATCGCGCTGGTGCTCGCGCAGCACGGCCTGGCGACGATCGAGTTCCCGCACCTGCTCGAGTTGCTCGAACGGGTCGAGTACGACACGATCTACCACGAGCACTTCTCGTACTTCTCGCTGCTCGCCGCGTCAGCCGCCTTCGCGCGCCACGGCCTAACGGTAGTGGACGTCGAGCAGTTGCCGACTCACGGCGGTTCGCTGCGCCTGCACGTTGCGCACGCCGGCAGCGTCGCAGTGCACGAGCGCGTCACCGCGCTGCTGGCGCGCGAGCGCGCCGCCGGCTTGGACGGCGTGGGAGCGTACCGCGGCTTCGCGGAGCGCGTGCGGGCCTCGAAGTTCGCGCTGCTCGAATACCTGATCGCGGCGCGCCGCGGCGGTTTGCGCGTGGCGGCCTACGGCGCGGCCGCGAAGGGCAACACGCTGCTGAACTACTGCGGCGTGCGCACCGACTTGATCGAGTACGTCGTCGACCGCAACCCGCGCAAGGTCGGCACCTACGCGCCCGGCACGCACCTCCCGGTGCGCGCGGTGGACTCCGTCGACGCGGACCAGCCCGACGTGCTGCTGATCCTGCCCTGGAACCTGGCCGACGAGATCACCGAGCAGATGGCCCGCATCCGCACTTGGGGCGGCCGTTTCGCCGTCCCGATCCCCCTGGTGCGCGAACTGCCGTGAAGCGCCGCGCGGGCGAACAGTGAAGCTCGTTCCGACCGGATTGCCGGAGGTACTGGAGGTCGTCGAGGAGCCGCACGAGGACGAGCGCGGCGCATTCGTGCGGCTCGTGGGACGCCGAAGTGCTGGCGGCGGCCGGGATCGTGCACCGCTGCACGCAGCTCTCGCTTTCACGCAACCACCGCGCGGGCACGCTGCGCGGCCTGCACTACGCCGTCCCGCCGCACGCCGAGACGAAGCTCGTGCGCTGCGTGCGCGGCACGATCCACGACGTCGCGGTCGATGTGCGCCCGGGCTCGCCGAGCTACGCACGCCACGTCGCGCGCCGCCTCGACGCTCGCACCGGCGGCGGTCTGCTGATCCCGGCCGGCTTCGCCCACGGCTTTCAGACCCTCGAAGACGAGACCGAGGTGCTCTACGCGATCGACCTACCCTACATACCGGAGGCGGCGCGCGCGATTCGCTATGACGACCCGACGCTGGCGATCTCGTGGCCGCTTCCGGTTAGTATCATCTCCGAACGCGACGCGAGCGCGCCGCTTTTCACCTGACGCAAGCACGAGTCGGTCGAGCCCGCATGTTTCTCAATACGCTTCTTTCGGATCAAGGAATTCCATTAGGCGAAACCCTGCTGTTGCGGCATGCGGATCGCCATAAGCCGCGACCGCCATACTGGCTATGGCAATATGATCGAGACTGCATTCGAAAACTATCAGAGGATGCAGCTTCCTGCGAGAGCTAAGCAGTTGAGTAAGGCTCGATTTTGGGTCGTGTTTGCCGCGAATGAGGTGGCTGAAACGGTGTTCCTGGGTGTCTACCAGGCAAGCTCGCCCGAGTTGAACCAGATGCCCGTGCTGCTGGAAGTTCAGCCCGGAATGGCCCCCGCACTCACCCATCATATCTTCCGCACTGAACCGCTGCCCTATCTTTCTTGGTCGGCCGGGTCGATGAAGGTCGACTGGGGCGGCAGCACGATCGGTTGGGTTCAAGACCCACTCAGAAACCCGAAAATAATTACGACGTTTGATGGGGCCGGACCTGTCGGTGCTGCGCAAGAGCGAGGTAGGCATAGGACTTCGGATTCAGTCCTTGGCGCCATCTTTCATCAACCGCCAGCGCTTTCCGACTGGACCGCGTCGGCCCGCGCACCGCTATCCATTCCGTCGCAGCCGATAGACGTCATTTCGTGGATGATGCGGATCGAACGACGATCGACGGAGCACGAGACGCTCGTGCGTCGGGTCGCCTCCAAGGCGGCTGGGCATAAGGTTGAAGCATCGCAACTCCTCGATTTGATAGTCGACAGACACGTGAAGTCGCTTGGAGACGACCCCGTTAACCAGGTTCGCGCTGCATTGGCCCAGCTCTATCACTATCGATTTGTATATCGCGACCAGATCCCATCGGCGAAGTTACTGGCGGTATTCGGTTTTCGTCCTTCGCATCACGGAACCGACCTCGTCTCGTTTCTCGACGGCTGTGATATTGGCGTTGCGTGGATCCATGGGCAAGCCTTCGAGGGAACCCTGGCCGCTCGGCAGAGCGCACCTTGGCTCTTCGAAGCCTCGGTGTAGCCGAGGTTCGTCGATATCGTGGTTGCTATGGCGCGACAAACGAGCTGGTGTGCGCTATAGTAGAGACATGAGCCCGTTCGTTCCCGGCGAGGAGTGCCGTGAGATGGACGCCCGCATCCTGGTGCTGGCGCGGCTCGCGGCCGCCCGCCTGGACGATGCCACACTTCCCGTCTTCCGGTCCGAAATCGAGCGCCGTATGGCGCTCTACGGCGACCGTCCGTACTTTCAGGAGTGGCTGGCGGTCGCGGACCACGGGCCTCAGGCCGTGCGCGAGATGCTCCTCGACCGCTCCGAGCACGGCCGTTACATGCGGGCGGCAGCCCCGGTCCGGGCACTCGTGACGCGCGAGGAGCGCTACGCCGCCTTCGGAGATTCTCCCGCCTAGTGGCCGATGGGTTGGAGAGGGTCGCGGAAGCGGTCCTCGCTGTCGCACGACTGCTCGGCGAGACCGAGTTCGTAGTCGTAGGCTCCCAGGCGTTCTACGGAACGCAGACCGCGTTGCGTCCCGACGTCATCGTGGAGTCGATCGACGTCGATCTCTTGCCGCCGCGGCGGATCGACATGACGCTTTTCGTGCTGGCGCACTCCGAGCTGGGCTACGAGTCCGATTTTCACCTGGAGAACGGTTTCTACGTCGACGTGGTGCAGCCCGAAACTCCACCGCTGCCCTCCGGTTGGCCGTCGCGAGCGAGCCGCATCGAGATTGGAAAAGCGACGATCGGCGGGAGCGAACGAACGATCACCGCGGTATTCCCGGAATTCACGACCTGACCGCGTCCAAGGCGGTCTAGGCCGTAACAGTGATCGACGCATTCTCAGCGCTGTCGTCGTTGGCGAGCTCGTCGACAAGCAGACGCTGCTCGCGCGAATCGCGACGACGCGAGCGAATGAAGCGGCCCGCGAATCGGCGCGGCGAGATGTCGAACTCGCATTCGGTGATCCTCGCTTCGAAGCGGACGCCTGACGGTTCAGCGCACCCGGCGCAGCCAGCCGTCGCGGAAGTAGGTCAGGTTTCCGCCCACGCCTTCGCTTTCGTCGAAGGGGCGGGGTGGGGCGGCGCGCTCGAACTCCGGCCGCTCCTTCAGAAAGTCGTCGACCGCCGAGACGGGGTTGTCGTGCGTCCATTCGGGCTGCGTGCGCGGCGCGCCGACGACGTCGCGCATGATCCCGTCAGCGACGACGATCCACGAGCCGGCCGGCACCAGGTCGGCGTACGCGCGCAACTCGCCTAGCACGTGCTCGCGGGTGTGCTTGCTGTCGAGCAGCAGCAGGACGCGCTCGTCGGGCCGGATTAGCGCCTTCACGCGCGCGACCGTGTCCGCCGCGATTGAGTCGCCTTCGACCGTCTCGATCAGCGGGCGCAGCTCGTGCGCGTCGATCGCCGTCTTGTTGTGCGGGCGGATCTCGACGTCGACCCCGATCACCCGGCCGTGGCCCATCGCCTTGAGCAGCGAGGCGTAGAACACCAGCGAGCCGCCGTGCGCGATGCCGGTCTCCAGCACCACGTCGGGCTTGAGGTCGTAGATGAGCTCCTGCACGCGCAGCATGTCGTCCGGTAACTGGATCACCGGCCGCCCCATCCAGCTGAAGCTGTAAACGTGCTTGACGTCCCAGCCGCTCTGGATCCACAGCTCGGACATGAGCGCGAAGGCCTCGGGCGAGCCGAACGGCAGGCGGCGCTCGCCGACGACGATCTCGCGCGCAACGGGGTCGATGTGAATCAACGGACGGTGGCCTCCGGGGCGGGTGCGGCGAGCGCGGGGAGGCGCTCGAGCAGGTGCAGCGGCACGAAGCCGAACTCGGTGCGGGCGCGGCTGATGTCGACGGGCGGAAAGACGACCGGCGCCGGATCGCCCGCGAACGTGCAGCGCACGTTCAGCGCGCCCAGCGCCGCGGCAAGTTCGCCGACCCGCACGTTGCGGCCCGCGGCGACGTTGTAGAGCCGCTCGCGCCCGCCCAGCGCGATGTGCGGCAGCAGCGCGAGCACGTCTTCGAGCGCGACGTAGTCCTTGGCCGAGTCAGGGTGAGTGCGGAACTCCACGGCACCGGCCCGGGCCGCAGCCAGCACGTCGGCGACGAACGTGCCCGTCCCGGCGTCGTCGCCGTAGACGTTGGCCAGCCGCACGACCCGCACGCCGGGGTGGGGCAGGGTCAGGCAGAGCGCCTCGCCGGCGGCCTTGGAGGCGTTGTAGAGCTGGTCGGGGTCGGCCGGGCGCAGCGCCAGCGCGGCGTCCTCGCGCCCGCTCGCCGCACCGGCGTAGACCCGGGTCGAGGACAGGTAGAGGAACGACTCCCATCCGCCGGACCGCAGGTGCTCTTCGAGCAGCCCGACGTGGGCCCGCGCGGTGTCCAGCGGGCGAGTCCGGAAATCGGATGCCACCCCGACCGCGTACACGACGTGGCCCGCCCCGGGCGCGGGCGGCGCTCCGCGCGGCGGGATCAGGACCTCGTGGCCGGCCGCCCGCAGCGCCGCGGCCAGCCGGCTCCCGATGTAGCCGCCTCCGCCCAGCACCGTGAATCGCATCATTCCACTGCTTCGGCAGCCGGCGTCCGGTTCACCAGTCCGCGGGAGGCCTCGCGCGGCCCGCCGAACGGCGCGGCCCGTGGGCTTTCGCACCGTCTCCTACACGCCCCGGGACCGGCCCGACCGCCGCCTGGACCTCGTCCGGCTGCTGCGCGAGACGCCGCTCCCCGCCGAGGACCTGCACCACAACCTCGGCCTCTACCAGACCCGTCAGAACCTCAGCCGGGTCCTGTTCCTGCACGACCTCTACCGGCGCATCGTCGAGGTGCCCGGCGTCGTGATGGAGTTCGGCGTGCGCTGGGGTCAGACGCTGGCCCTGTTCAGTTCGTTCCGCGGCATCTACGAGCCGTATAACTACAACCGGCGCATCGTCGGGTTCGACACGTTCGCGGGCTTCGCAGCGGTCGACGCGCGCGACGGAGCGCACGCCGCGCCCGGCGACTACGCGGTGAGCGAGGACTACCAGCAGCACCTCTCCGCGGTCCTCGACGTGCACGAAGCACTGAGCCCGCTCGACCACGTGCGCAAGTACGAGCTGGTCGCCGGCGACGCGACGCAAACGATCGGCACGTACCTCGAGCGCAACCCGCAGACCGTCGTCGCGCTGGCCTACTTCGATTTCGACGTGTACGCCCCGACGAAAGCCTGCCTGGAGGCGATCCTCCCGCGCCTGACGCGCGGCAGCGTGCTGGTGTTCGACGAGCTCAACACGCCCGAGTTCCCGGGCGAGACGCTGGCGGTGATGGAGACGCTCGGGCTGAACCGGCTGGCGCTGCGGCGCAGCCCGCTGGTTCCGTTGGCCGCGTACGCCGTGATCGAATGAGCGAGGCCAAGCCCGGCGTCGAGATCGCCGCGGAGGCGTACGTCTCGCCGCTGGCCGATATCGAGCCGTCGGTGCGCGGGACCCGCACCGTGATTCGCGCGGGCTGCCGGATCGATTCGTTCGTGAAGATCAAGCCCGTCGGCGGGAGCGGTGACGTCACCATCGGCCCTTACAGCGATCTCAACTCGGGGACGATCATCTACAGCGGCAACGGCGTGCGCATCGGGAGCAACGTGCTGATCGCGGGCAACGTGACCATCGTCGGCTCGGACCACGCGTTCATGGACGGCGACCGGCTGGTGCGCGATCAGCGCTTTCAGCCCTCGCGCGGCGGCGTCGTGATCGAGGACGACGTGTGGATCGGCGCGGGCAGCGTGATCCTCGAAGGGTCGGTTCTGCGGCGCGGCTGCGTGGTCGGCGCGGGCTCCGTCGTGCGCGGCGAGTTGCCCGAGTACTCGATCAACCTGGGCAACCCGGTGCGCCGGGTCGGCTACCGCACCCGCACCGCGACTGCGACCGCGAACAGCGGCGCGTGCGAGATGGAGACCGAAGCGCCCGGATAGACCGGGCGGCCCTGCTCGTCGTCGACGATCTCGATCGTCGCAAGCGACGTCGACGGCGCCGCGGCGCCGCACTTGAGCAGCGCTTCCTTGCCGGCGAAGCGGCCGCAATAGGCCCGCCGCGGTTCGGCTTGCGCCTCGCAGTACGCGCGTTCGCGCGGCCCGAACTGCTCGCGGTAGAACGGGTCGTCGAGAGCGAGCGGCAACGCCTCGAGCACCTGCACGTCGATGCCGATCTCGGGCGGCGCGGCGACGCCGTTCGAGCGCGGCTGCTCGGCGCTCGCCGCGGCCGGGCGCGGCGGCGCGGCCGGCCCCGAACCGTACGCGCGCAAGAGGGCGCCGAGGTCGGGGACCGTCGCCGGGTCGAGCGGCGGCAGTCCGGTCTCGCTGGCGAGCGTCGCGAAGAGCCGGAACACGACGAGCGACGAGCCCGCGCTCGCCCGGTCGATCGGCGTACCGTCATCGAGGGTGCGCGGGTCGCGGCGCAGGAAGCGCGCCACGATGGCGGTCACGCGCTCGCGCAGTTCATCCATCAGTATCCCGCCAGGCAGATGCCGCACACGAGCACCTGGCTCCCGTCGTGCTCGACCAGCGGCACGAAACCGCGCCCGCCCAACGCCCGGTCCTCGGCGGCGGACTTGAAGCAGAAGGTGCAGCTGGGTGCGGGCGGCGCGGCAGCACTTGCCGTCGGCGGCATCGTGCGGCGCGCGGACAGCGCGGCGATCAGCTCGCGCAGGAACGCGGCGACGGGCCGAGCCGCGCTGACGCGATGGTCGAAGGCCAGCGTCAGCGCCGCGGCCCCGCCGGCGCGGTCGATCGCGCCCACTCCGAGGATCGCCGACGTGCGCGCGGGCACGAGCGGAACGAATGAGGTCACGCCGTCGGCGGAGAGGTCGGTGATGGTGAACGTCGCGCCGCTCAAGTCCTCGGGACGCAGGGTGTTCGCTTCGTATTTCTCGACCGCGCTCAGAATGGCGTCCTCGATCTGGGACAGGCCGGCCCGGTCGGCGTCCGGCACGCGCACCACGCGCAGCCCAGCGCCGAGGTCGATCGCGATCCCGACGTCGACGCGCCGGTAGCGGGCCACCGCGCCGTCGTCGAAGTAGGCGTTGAGGTCGGGGTACGCGCGCAGCAGGCGGGCCGTATCGTGGACCAGCAGCGGCAGGAGCGCGAAACGCAGCACGGCGAGCTCGGCGTTGGTGCGCTCGAAGATGCCGCGCGTGTCGAGCGTCGCCGTGACGGCGCTGGCATACGCGCCGGCCCCGCCGCCCAGCACGCGAATCTCGCTCAGCTTCGCGGGCGAGAGCGGGACCCGCTCTACCTCGCCGGCGGCGGCGCTCGGCACGCTCGCGGCGTGCGCCTCGACGTCTTTCGCGCTGATGTTCGCCCGGCCGCGAAAGACGGCCCGGTCGATGCCCAGCCGCTCGAGCGCGGCCAGCGCGGGGCGCGAGAAGACCGGCTCGGCTTGCGCGGGCGCGGGTGCTGCCGCGGGTTCAACTTCCGCGCGCGCCGCGTCCTCGGCGTTGTCGAGAATCTCAGCCAGCACGGTCCCGACCGCGACGTTCGCGCCCGGCTGCGTGCGGTAGCGGACGTAGCCGTCGGTCGACGACTCCAAGGTGATGGCGGCCTTCGACGTCTCGATCTCCAGGATCGGCGCGCCGCGCCGCACCGCGGCACCGGGAGCGGCGTACTGCCGCAAGACGACGACCACCTCGTCGTTCACGGTCTCGTGCGGCACGACGAGCCGCTCTAACGTCGCCATGCCGCCTCGTTCGGCACGCTGCGCACCCGGTTCCCACCCTGCCGGCTTGAGCGGGGATGCCTTCGCGCCGATAATCCGGGAGTGAAAACGATCGCGAGCCCGGCGGCGCCCCCCGCCCGCCCGGCGTGGGACGATCCCCAGACGGTTCGCCGCGCGCTGACGATCCGGCGGGTCGAGGAGGCGTTTCTCGAGCTGTTCTCGGCCGGCCGGCTCAACGGAACCGTGCACACCTCGCTCGGCCAGGAGTACAGTGCGCTCGCCTTTGCTGGCGCCGCGCTCGAGGGCGACTGGATCGTCTCCAACCACCGCTGCCACGGCCATTTCCTGGCCTCGCCGTACGGCGACGTGCGCGGCCTGATCGCCGAGCTGATGGGCAAGGAAACGGGCGTCTGCCGAGGGATCGGCAGCAGCCAGCACCTCTTCCGCGGGCGGTTCTTGTCCAACGGCGTTCAGGGCGGCATCGTCCCGGTCGCCGCCGGCCTGGCCTACGCCGAGCGGGAGCGCTCGCAGGCCATCGCGCTGGTCTTCATCGGCGACGGAACGCTGGGCGAGGGCGCGGTGTACGAGGCCCTCAACCTGGCCGCCCTCTGGTCGCTGCCGCTGGTGGTGGTCTGCGAGGACAACGGCATCGCCCAGACGACACCACGCGAGGCGGCCCTGGCCGGCACCATCGCGGGGCGCGGAGCCGCCTTCGGCATTCGCACCTGGAGCGCGACGACGGACGATCCCGGCGCGCTGTTCGCGGTCGCCGACGAGGCGCTGGCCTACGCGCGCGGCGAGCGCGCGCCTGCGCTCGTGCACGTCCGGACGCGCCGCCTTGGCCCGCATTCCAAGGGTGACGACACGCGCGAGCCGGTGGCAATCGCACTGGACCGGGCCCGCGATCCGCTCGCCGGGCTGCTCGCGTCGAACCCGCAGTTCGCGGACCTGGCGAACCGCATCGCGGCCGAGGTCGCGGCCGTGGTGGCCGAGGTCGACGGCGACGCCGAGCTGCCGCCGGAACGATACCTGCGGACCGAGCCGATGCCCGCCGAGCGCTCTTGGCGCGCGGCCGAGGGCTACGCCGGGCGCACGGTCGAGCGCGTCAACGCGTTCTTCCACGAGGTCATGGCGGCGGACCCGCGGGTGCGCTTCCTGGGCGAGGACGTGCTGTCGCCGTACGGCGGTGCCTTCAAGGCCGCCAAGGACCTCTCGGCAGCGTTTCCCGAGCGCGTGCTCACCACGCCCATCAGCGAAGCCGCCATCGTCGGCGTCGCGTGCGGTGCGGCCCTGGCCGGACTGCGGCCGTACGCCGAGATCATGTTCGGTGATTTCGCCACGCTGGCGTTCGACCAGCTCGTCAACCACGCGGCCAAGTTCCGCGACATGTACGCCGAGGGCGTGCGCTGCCCGCTCGTCGTGCGGTTGCCGATGGGCGGGCGCCGCGGCTACGGGCCCACGCACTCGCAGACGCTCGACAAGGCCCTGGCCGGCATCGACGGCCTGCGCGTGGTGGCCGTCTCGCGCGCGCTCGACCCGCTCGCCCTGTACGGTGACGTGGCGGCCTGCGACGACCCGGTGGTCGTGATCGAGAACAAGACCGACTACGGCAAGCCCGCCTTGGCCGTCCCGCGCGGGTACGCCTTGGAACTGGCGGATGGCCCCTTCCCAGCCGCGCGCCTGCGCCCGCTCGAAGAGGATCCGAGCGTCACGATCGTCGCCTACGGCGGGGCGCTCGACGTCGCCGTGAGCGCGCTCGAAGGGCTGTTCGTCGAGCTCGAGGAGTACGCCGAGATCGTGGTTCCGGGCTCGCTGCGGCCGCTCGACATCGTGCCGGTGCTGGCTTCGGCCGCCCGCACCGGCGCGCTGGTGACCCTCGAAGAGGGCAGCGCGCCGTACGGGATCGGGGCCGAAATCGTCGCCCGGGTGTGCGAAGCGCTCCCCGGCACGCGCGTCGCCCGCGTCGCCGCCGCCCCGGTCGCCGTGCCGTCCGCCAAGGGGCTCGAGGCGGCCGTTCTGCCGCAGGCCGAGGCCGTCGTTGCGGCGGTCGCTCGCCTGCGCGCCTGAGCGCTTACACGCGCTTGTACAGCGTCCCGTCGGACACGCGAATCCAGGTCGTGCCGTCGAGGCCGACGCTGACTTGTGCGGCTCCGGCGTTGTTGGGCGTCGCGACGTCGGTCCACGACGTGCCGTCGAAATAGCTCAGCGGGTAGTCGCAGCAACCGATCGCCGTCGTCCCGAGCTTCCATGCCGTGCCGCTCGGCCCGGCCGTGTACAGCGTCGCGGTGATCCCGTTGAGCGCCCAGCCCGATCCCGTCCAATGCACGACGTTGTGAGCCGAGTTCACCGCATAGAGCGTTCCGGTGTCCGGGGCGGCGCTGATGCTGACGGCACCCGCGCCCGGACCGCCGATGGGCCCCACCCAACTCGAACCGTCCCAATAGAACATGTGGTGATCGCAGCAGCCCGCCGCGTCGACCCCGACGGAGTTCGCGTGGCCGCCGGTGCGCGCCGCCAGGTCGGTCGCCAGATCTGGGTACGCGGAACCCCACGTCGTCCCGTTCCACTTGAAGATTTTGATGCTGGCTGTTCACGGCCCAAGGGGTGCCGTCGGGAGAAACGCTGATCTTTGACGCCCCGAACGGAGCGCCGATCGCCGTCGACCAAGTCGAGCCGTTGTAGAAGTACACCCCGTGGTCGCAGCAGCCCACCTGGTCGGTCTTGCCGATGGACCAAGCAGTTTCGTTCGGCGCGACCGCGATGCTGGTCGAAAGCTGGGAGATCGCTTGCCACGACGTACCCGGCACGCTCGCTGCCGTGCGCGGGAGTTCGACGGCGCCGGCCGCCACGCCGGGGACGCTAGATGTCGCCGAGCTGGTGCAACCAGCGAACGCCGCCGATAACGCCGCGACAATGGAGAAGAGGGCAAGCATGGAAGCTCGCCGGGGAAGCAGAGACACCAGGGTTCCTTTCGGACACGAGGGATTCGGGAAGCGAGCCCTTCGTCGTAGAGACGAAGGCGACTTGCCCATCCGCCCTCGGCTGGACCCATTGTGACCGGAGTGCTATAATCCATAGGTTGCCCCGGGCTCAGGCCGGGGGTGACACCACTTCACCCGGCCGGAGGCCGGGGGATCGATGGACCCGCACGGCTGCCAGGGACGGACGGCTCGGGCCCAGTTGAAAGGACCCTTCCTGACATGGCATCAGGCGTAACCATGCGCGCGCTGCTCGAAGCGGGCGTGCACTTCGGCCACCAGACCCGGCGCTGGAACCCGAAGATGAAGCCGTACATCTTTCAAGAGCGCAACGGCATCTACATCATCGACCTCTCCAAGACGCTGAGCATGCTCAACGACGTCTTCGACGCGGTCAAGGAGATGTCGCGCCAGGGGCGCGTGATTCTCTTCGTCGGCACCAAGAAGCAGGCTCAGGACGTCGTCAAGGAAGAGTCCGAGCGGGCCGGGACGTTCTTCGTCAACCAGCGCTGGCTGGGCGGCACGCTGACCAACTTCGCGACCATCCAGAAGCGCATCTCGCGCCTGCGCGAGCTCGAAGGCATGCGCCAGCAAGGCACCTTCGACTTGCTGCCCAAGAAAGAAGTCGCGCGGCTGACCGACGAGCTCGAGAAGCTCGAGAAGTTCCTGGGCGGCATCAAGGACATGCACCGCTTGCCCGACGCGATCTTCATCGTCGACCCCAAGAAAGAGCGCATCGCGGTCGCCGAGGCGCGCAAGCTCAAGATCCCGATCATCGCGGTGATCGACACCAACTGCGATCCCGACGAGATCGACTACGCGGTCCCCGGCAACGACGACGCGATCCGCTCGGTGCGGCTGATGGTCGGCACGCTGGCGAACGCGATCGTCGAGGGCAAGACCGAGACCGAGTCGGCCTTCGACGCGAACGACTACGACGACCAGTACGCCGATCTCGCCGCCGACGCCGAGCCCGTGGGCGCATAGGAACCAGCATCACGTGAGCACTTCCGTGTCATACAAGCCCCCGGCCGCCGACATCAAGCGCCTGCGCGAAGAGTCCGGCGCCGGGATGGCCGACTGCGTCAAGGCGCTGCAGGAGGCGCAGGGCGACTACGAGCGCGCCCGCGCGCGCCTCAACGAGCTGGGCCAGTCCAAGGCCGAGAAGAAGGCCGAGCGCGCGGCCAACGAGGGCCTCGTCGGCTCGTACATCCACGCCGGCGGCAAGATCGGCGTGCTGGTCGAGATCAACTGCGAGACCGACTTCGTCGCGCGCAACGACCGCTTCCAGCAGCTCGTGCGCGACGTGGCGATGCACGTCGCCGCGATGTCGCCGCAGTACCTCGACCGCGACAGCGTTCCGGAGAACGTCATCACCGAGGTCAAGAGCGAGCTGGAGAAGACCGTGCCGACGGGCAAGTCGCCCGAGGTGATCGAGAAGATCCTCTCCGGCAAGCTCAACAAGTGGTACGAGGAGCACACGCTGCTCGAGCAGCCGTTCGTCAAGGACGACGCGCAGACGGTCGGCGAGCTCGTGAAGAGCGTCTCGGCCGTGCTGGGCGAGAAGATCGGCGTGCGCCGCTACGTGAAGTTCGCCCTGGGCGAAGAGTAGCAGGGTCCAGCTTCTCTCGAAAGGCGACCGTGAGTACCCCAGCTTACAAGCGCGTTCTGCTCAAGGTCTCCGGCGAGGCGTTCGCCGGGGCCGGCGGCAACAACGTCGACGTCGACACCACGACGTCGATGGCGCGCGAGATCGCGCGCGTGCACGCGGACGGCGTGTCGCTGGCGGTGGTGGTCGGCGGCGGCAACATCTGGCGCGGCAAGCCGCACGAGGCGGCCGGCATGGAGCGCGCCACCGCCGACTACATGGGCATGCTGGCGACGGTCATCAACGCGCTGGCGCTGCAGGACTCGCTCGAGCGGATCGGCGTGCCCTCGCGGGTGCAGACCGCGATCGCCATGAACGCGATCGCCGAGCCGTACATCCGGCGGCGCGCCATGCGCCACCTCGAGAAGGGCCGGGTCGTGATCTTCGCGGCCGGCACCGGCAACCCGTACTTCACCACCGACACGACCGCCGCGCTGCGCGCGGTCGAGGTCGGCGCGGAGGCCATCCTCAAGGCCACCAAGGTCGACGGAATCTACACCGCCGACCCGTTCAAGGACCCCAGCGCCACCCGCTTCGTGCAGCTCGACTACCTGCGGGTGCTCGAGCTGGGCCTGGAGGTGATGGACTCCACCGCGCTGACGCTGTGCATGGACAACGGCCTGCCGATCGTGGTCTTCGACATGAACGTCCCGGGCAACATCCGCCGGGTGGTCATGGGCGAGACGATCGGGACGACCGTCTCACGGAGTGCCGCGCGCGTTCATGGAGAAGAGGTCGGCCATGCTGGATGACGTCTACCGCGATACCGAATCCAAGATGAACAAGGCGATCGAGGCGACGCGCAACGACTTCGCCTCGATCCGGACCGGGCGCGCCTCGCCCGCCCTGCTGGACCGCCTCCACGTCGAGGCCTACGGGGCCAGCACGCCGATCAAGCAGGTCGCCAGCGTCAACTCGCCCGACGGGCGCTCGCTGATCGTGACCGCGTTCGACAAGAACCTGGTCGGCGCGATCCGCAAGGCGATCGAGACCAGCGACCTGGGGCTCAACCCCAACATCGACGGCGGCTCGATTCGGCTCTCGATCCCGGCCCTGACCGAAGAGCGCCGTAAAGACCTGGTCAAGCTCATCAAGAAGAAGGCCGAGGACGGCAAGGTGGCGATCCGCAACATCCGCCACAAAGCCAACGACGAGGTCAAGAGCCTCGCCAAGAACGGCACGATCACCGACGACCAGATCAAGAAGGGCCAGGACCAGGTCCAGAAGCTGACCGACAAGTTCATCAAACAAGTCGACGACCTGTTCTCCGGCAAGGAGAAGGAGATAATGGAGGTTTAGGGCCCGGACTTCGTCCGAACCCTAAACCGTCGCCCTTCGGGCGAATCCTACGCGGAAGGCCTGAAGTGAACCTCGAAGACCTCGTGATGATGCCCTGGACGCAGGCGCGGGCGGCGCTGGCCGGTCATCCGCTGCGCTTGCGCTTGGTGACGCCGCCGTACCCGGCGGTGGGCGTGGGCGCGCTGCGCTTGCTCCGGGTCGCGGTGCTGAGCGGTGAGCACGACGGGGCGTACGAGCTCGCCTGCGGCTACGAGGGGTACGAACGCCTCTGATGGCTTCACTCGACGACGCTCGCGGCCCCCGCGTGGCGACCCTGCTGCGCCCGCCCAACGGCGTGACCCTCGACGCGAACCGGCTCCCTGAGCACGTCGCGATCATCATGGACGGCAACCGGCGCTGGGCGCGCTCGCGCTTTCTGCCGGCGATCGAGGGCCACCGGCGCGGCATCGTCGCGCTGCGCGAGATCACCCGCGCGGCCAGCGACTGGAAGATTCCGATGCTGACCGTGTACGGGTTCTCGACCGAGAACTGGAAGCGCGACAAAACGGAGATCTCGCTCCTGCTCGACCTGTGCGTGTACTTCGCCCAGAACGAGCTGGCCGAGCTGCGCCGCAACAACGTCCGGGTCAACGTCATCGGGCGCTACGAGCAGCTCCCGCCGGCCTCGCGCGACGCGCTCGACGGGCTGGTCGCGCAGACCGCGAACTGCGACGGCTTGGTGCTCAACCTGGCGGTGAACTACAGCGCGCGCACCGAGCTGCGCGACGCGGTGGTGCGCATGATGCGCGAGGTCCAGGCCGGCACGCTCTCGCCCGAGTCGATCGAAGAGGACACGCTGGCCGGCTACCTGACCACCGCCGGCATGCCCGACCCCGACCTGCTGATCCGGCCCGGCGGCGAGTCCCGCCTGTCCAACTTCCTGCTCTACCAGGTGGCCTACGCGGAGCTGGTGATCCAGGAGACGTTCTGGCCCGACTTCGGGCGCGACGACTTCGCCGCGGCGCTGGCCGAGTACCAGCGCCGCCAACGCCGGTTCGGAGGCGCATGACGAGCGCGTCCGCGACGGCCGCTCCGGCGACCAAGCCGAAGCCCGCCGTGGGCGCGCGCCGGATCGCGATCGGGCTGCTGCTGGCCGTGCTCGGCCTGGGCGCGGTGGCCTGGCCGCCGGCCTTCTCGCTGATCGTGCTGCTGGTCGCGACCGGCTGCATCTACGAGTTCGCCGGGCTGTCGGCCCGGCAAGGCCCGGCGCTGGAGCTGCCGGTCGCGATGGGCGCGGTCTGGGCCTACGTGGGGCTGACCCACTTCGGCCTGATCCACCGCTACGAGGGCGTCCTGATCGCCGCGACCGTGATCGTCGCGCTGGCGACGGTGACCTTCACCAAGCGCTCGGGCTACTTCGCGCGCAGCGGCTACACGCTGCTGGCGGTGCTCTACATCGGCAAGCTGCTGACCTACTTCATCGCCATCCGGGCCCTGCACGACGGCGCGCTGTGGACGGTCTGGGCGATCGTGCTGGTCGCCTTCACCGACATCTTCGCGATGCTGGTCGGCCGGGCGCTGGGCCGCCACCCGCTGACCCGGCTGTCGCCCGGCAAGACGGTCGAGGGCGCGCTGGGCGGCTTCGCCGCCACGCTGCTGGCCGGCGCGGCGATCGCGCTGGTCCCGTTCGCCCACGTCGCCTGGTGGCAGGGCATGGTCGTCGCGGCGATCGTCTCGGTCGCGGCGCAGGCCGGCGACCTGGTCGAGAGCGCGCTCAAGCGCGACGCCCGGGTCAAGGACGCGGGCCGCCTGATCGCCGGCCACGGCGGCGTGCTGGACCGCTTCGACTCCTACATCTTCGGCGGGATCGCGTTCTACTTCGCGCTGTTCGTGATCGGCGTGATCTCGCAGAACCGGCTGACCGGCTCGTGAGCGCGCGCCGGGTCGCGATCCTCGGTTCGACCGGGAGCATCGGGCGCCAGGCGCTCGACGTGATCGCCCGCCACCCCGAGCGCTTCGCGGTCGCCGGCCTGGCCGCGGGCCGCAACGTCGACCTGCTCGCCGAGCAGACCGCGCGCTTCCGCCCGGGCGTCACCGCGAGCGCCGCGGACGGCCCGGCCGGCCTGCTGGCGGTCGCGACCGAATCGAACGCCGACATCGTGCTGGCGGCGACCGACGGGGCGGTCGCGTTCGACGCCGTCTTCGCCGCGGTCGATGCCGGGATCGACGTCGCGGTCGCCAACAAGGAGCTGGTCGTCGCGGCCGGCGAGCTGCTGGTCGCCGCACGCCGCGCGCAGCGGCGCCCGGCTGCTGCCGGTCGACAGCGAGCACTCGGCGATCTTCCAGTGCCTGCAGGGCGCGCCGCCCGAGCGGATCGCGGCGCTCGTGCTGACCGCTTCGGGCGGGCCGTTCTGGGAGCGCACCCGCGAGGAGATGGCCGGGGCCACGGTCGCCGACGCGCTGGCCCACCCGACCTGGCGGATGGGCGTGAAGAACACCATCGACTCGGCCACCCTGATGAACAAGGGCCTCGAGGTGATCGAGGCGGCCAAGTGGTTCGGCGTCCCGCCCGAGCGCATCCACGTGCTCGTGCACCGGACCTCGGTCGCGCACGGGTTCGTCGTCTTCAGCGACGGCCAGGTGGTGGGCCAGCTCGCGCCGCCCGACATGCGCCTGCCGATCGGCTACGCCTTGGCCTACCCCGACCGGCTGGCCGACCGGCCGTTCGAGGACGCGCTCCAAGCGCTGGGCGGCGAGCGCGGCGCGCCCGCGACCACGCTGACGTTCGAGCGGCCCGACCTCGAGCGCTTTCCCTGCCTGCGGCTGGCATACGAAGCCTTGACGCTGGGCGGCACCGCGCCGGCCGCCGTCTCAGCCGCCAACGAGGTTGCCGTGCGAGCATTCGTGGACGGCGAGATCGGCTTCGGCGACATCGCCGCCTGCATCGAAACCACGCTCGCGCGCGTTGGTACTAGCAACTCGAGCCTCGACGCGATTCGTCGGGCGGATCGCTCGGCCCGCGACGCGGCCCGGGCCTTCGTCGCCGAACGAGCAATAGGGGCCCCTCGGAGACCATGAACGCCGAAAAGCTGATCGTCTACCTGCTGATGCTGAGCGTGCTCGTGGTGCTCCACGAGCTCGGTCACTTCATCGTCGCCCGGCGCAACGGCGTCTACGTGACCGACTTCGCGGTCGGGATGGGCCCGACGCTGGTCAAGTGGACCTCGCCGCGCAGCGGGACCCACTACCGCATCAACGCCTTCCCGGTCGGCGGCTACTGCCAGATGAAGGGCGAGGACGGCAAGTCCACCGAGGCCGAGCAGCAGCGCGAGTTCCGCACCGCCCACACCGCCGAGCCGGACAGCTTCCAAGCCAAGACGCCGCTCCAGCGGCTGGCGATCGTGGTCGCCGGGCCGGTCGCGAACTTCATCGTGGCGCTGGTGCTGCTGTTCGCGGCGGGCCTGGTCTTCGGCGTGCCGTCGGCCAAGCCGACCACCACCGTGGGCATGCTCGTCCCCGGCGACCCGGCCCAGCGCGCGGGCCTGCGCCCGGGCGACCGGATCACGGCCATCGACGGCGTGCCGATGAACGACGGCGATCAGCTCATCACCTTGATCCACCGCTCGCCCGGCAAGCTGCTCCAGCTCGACTACGTGCGCGACGGCGCGCCTCGCCACGTCGCGGTCACGCCCAAGCTGTCGCCCGCGCCGGGCGGCGGCCCCAAGGAAGGCCACCTCGGCTTCGCGCCCCAGTTCCCGGCCCCGCAGCGGCTGGGCGTCGTCGCGGCCGCGACCGGCGCCTGGGACCTGTTCAGCAACGTGGTGGTCGGCTCGCTGAGCACGCTGGGCGGCCTCGTGACGCATCCCAGCCAGGTGGCCGGGCAGCTCCAGGGCCCGATCGGGATGGCCCGCGCCTCGGCCCAGA
The DNA here is from genome assembly GCA_963784655.1 of Vulcanimicrobiota bacterium. Taxonomy (GTDB): domain Bacteria; phylum Vulcanimicrobiota; class Vulcanimicrobiia; order Vulcanimicrobiales; family Vulcanimicrobiaceae; genus Vulcanimicrobium. The sequence continues at coordinate 10,377 of CAWASO010000004.1, read as the reverse complement.
TCCAGGACCTCGGCCCGCTGCCCTTCGTCCAGCTCGCGGCGCTGATCTCGATCTCGCTGGGCATCTTCAACCTGCTGCCGATCCCGGCGCTCGACGGCGGGCGCGGGGTGTTCATCCTGGTCGAGATGCTGCGCGGCCGGCCGGTCGATCCCGAGAAGGAAGCGCTGGTCCACGTCGGCGGCTTCGCGGTCCTGATCGCGCTGATGCTGATGGTGTCCTACCACGACATCGCCAACGCCATCGCCCACAAGAGCGTGTTCTAGATGATCCGGCTGCGCCGCAAGACCACGGCCGTGCTGCTCGAGAACAAGTCGAGCTGGTCCAAGGACGCCAAGAAAGTCTGGATCGGCGGCGACCACCCGATCGCGGTCCAGTCGATGACCACCACCGACACCGCCGACGTGGACAAGACCCTCGAGCAGGTCTACGGGCTGGCCATGGCCGGCTGCGAGATCGTGCGGGTGACCTGCCAGGACGTCCGCGACGCCGCCGGGCTGCCGGCCATCGTGGCCCGCTCGCCGGTGCCGATCGTGGCCGACGTCCACTTCGACCACCGCATGGCGCTGGCCGCGATCGAGGCCGGGGTCGCCAAGCTGCGCCTCAACCCGGGCAACATCACCGATCCGGTCAAGACGCGCGAAGTCGTCAACCTGGCGATCCAGCGCGGCACCCCGATCCGGATCGGGGTCAACATGGGCTCGCTGGCCCGCGACCTCGAGGAAAAGCTCGGCCACACGCCCGAGGCGCTGGTCGCCTCGGCGCTGCGCCACGTCGACCTGCTCGAAGACCTCGGCCACACCGGCATCGTCATCTCGGTCAAGGCCCACGACGCGCTCAACACGATCTACTCGTACCGCCTGCTGGCCAAGCAGCTCGACGCGCGCGGCACGCCCTACCCGCTGCACCTCGGCGTGACCGAGGCCGGCTTGCCGCGCGAGGGCACGATCAAGTCCTCGATCGGCCTGGGCGTGCTGCTGTTCGAGGGGATCGGCGACACGATCCGCGTCTCGCTGGCGGCCGACCCGGTCGAGGAAGTGCCGGTCGCCTGGGGGATCCTCAAGGCGCTGGGCCTGCGCGAGAAGGGCTTCGACATCACCGCCTGCCCGTCGTGCGGGCGGGCCGAGATCGAGGTCGTCGAGCTGGCCCGGATGGTCGAGGCGATAGCCAAAGAGTACACCGCGCCGGTCAAGGTCGCCGTCATGGGCTGTGTCGTCAACGGCCCGGGTGAGAGTAAGATGGCAGACGTGGGGATCGCCGGCGGCAAGGGTAAAGGGGCCATCTATCGCAAGGGCGAGCTCGTCGGGACCTTTCCCGAGGCCGAGCTGCTCGGGCGTCTGCGGGTCGAGATCGAAAAGGTCATCGCCGAGCAGTACCCGGACTACGCACACGAGATCCACCGTGAACCCACGCCTGTCTAACGCCGTTCCGAGCCCGCGCCTCCTGATCGTGACCGCCGCCGCCGCGCTGGTCGCGTCGCTGTCGCTCGCGCTCTCGACGCCGGCGACGATCAGCGTCGACGGGCAGCGGGTATCGTCCGACGTCGCCCCGGTGACGACTCCCGGCGGCGCGTACCTGCCGCTGCGCGCGATCGCCGACGCGGCCGGCGCGGAGACCAGCTTCGACCCGCGCAGCGGCGCGATCGTGGTCCGCCGCGGCACGGACGTTCTGACCATGCACGCCGGCTCGACCGCCGCGACGCGCAACGGCAAGCGGGTGACGCTGGCGCACGCGCCCTTCACCGTCGCCGGCCGCACGATGGTCGCGACCGCGACGATCGCCCGCACCTTCGGCTCGACGGTCCGCTTCGACCCCAAGCGCGACCGGGTCGACGTCCGCACCCCCGGGGTGGTCGTGGCGCCCGTCGCCGACGACGAGCCGTAGCGCACACTTCTTAGCGCGTTCTCAGCTTCGGCGGGAACGAACCCAGGACGCTAGCGTTTTCCGCGAGGTTCCGGGTTTGGACAAGTTTTCACGGCGCCGCTTCCTAGCGCGCACCGCGCTGCCGACCATTGCCGCGACGGTGGGCATCGAAGCGCCGCGGCTGGCCGCGTTCGCCGCTCCGCCCGCCGTCAGCGTGGTGCCGCGCGGCCCCGCGCCGGTCGCCGTCACGCTGAACGTCAACGGCATGCCGCACGCGCTGCAGCTCGAGCCGCGGGTCACGCTGCTCGACGCGCTGCGCGAGCGGCTCGCGCTGACCGGGACGAAGAAGGGCTGCGACCAAGGCCAGTGCGGCGCTTGCACGGTGCTGGTCGACGGGCGGCGCGTCAACAGCTGTTTGACGCTCGCCATCGCGACCGAGGGCAAGCGCGTGACGACGGTCGAGGGGCTGGCCCACGGCGACGTGCTGCACCCGGTGCAGGCGGCGTTCATCGAGCACGACGCGTTCCAGTGCGGCTACTGCACGCCGGGCCAGATCTGCTCGGCGGTCGGCTTGATCGCCGAGGGCCGCACCCGCTCCGACGACGAGATCCGCGAGTACATGAGCGGCAACATCTGCCGCTGCGGGGCGTACACCAACATCGTGGCGGCGGTGAAAGCGGCCGCGGCGGCCGGCGGGCGCGCCTGATGCGGCCGTTCGCCTACGCGCGCGCCCAGTCGGCCGACGGCGCCGTCGCGGCGCTCGCCCAAACGCCGAACGCCGCCTTCCTGGCCGGCGGCACCAACATCGTCGACCTGATCAAGATCGACGTGGCCCGGCCCGGGACCCTGATCGACATCAACGCCTTGCCGCTGGCGGCGATCGAGACCGCCGCGGACGGCTCGGTGCGGATCGGCGCGCTGGCGCGCATGAGCGACACCGCCGATCACGACGCTGGTGCGGCGCAACGCGCCCGCCGTCTCGCAGGCGCTCAACCTGAGCGCGTCGGCGCAGCTGCGCAACATGGCCTCGATCGGCGGCAACGTGCTGCAGCGGACGCGTTGCGTCTACTTCCGCGACGTCTCGCAGCCGTGCAACAAGCGCCGCAACGGCGAGGGCTGCAGCGCGATCGGCGGCGACGACCGCAAAATGGCGATGCTAGGCGCGAACGAGCGCTGCATCGCGGTCCACCCGTCGGACTTCTCGGTCGCGCTGCTGACGACCGACGCGACGGTCCACCTGCGCGGGCCGGCCGGCGAGCGCAGCACGCCGTTCCTGGGCTTCCACCGCCTGCCGGGCGACGATCCGACGCATGACACGGTCATCGGGCCGGGCGAGCTGATCACCGCGCTCAGCTTCGTGCCCAGCGCCGTGACGCGCAACTCGGCTTACGTCAAGGTGCGCGACCGGGCGTCGTACGAGTTCGCGCTGGTCTCGGTGGCCGCGGGATTGGACGTGCAGGCCGGCACGATTCGCGCCGCCCGGCTGGCGCTGGGCGGGGTGGCGCACGCGCCCTGGCGCGCCACGGCGGCGGAAGCCGTGCTGGTCGGCAAAGCGCCCACGCGCGAAACGTTCGCCGCCGCCGCCGACGCGGAGCTGCGCGCGGCGCGCAAACAGCGGCTCAACGGCTACAAGCTGACGATGGTGAGGAACGCGATGATTCGTGCGCTGGCGACGGTCGGGGGTGCGGCATGATCGGCCAGCCGCTCAGCCGGGTCGACGGCCGCGCGAAGGTCACCGGCGCGGCGAAATACAGCTACGAGGAGCCGGTCCACGACGCGGTCTACGCGGTGATGGTCACCAGCACGATCGCCGCCGGGCGGGTGGCGTCGATCGACTCCGCCGCCGCGCGCGCCGTGCCCGGCGTGATCGCGGTGCTGACCCACGAGAACGCCCCGCGCGTCGACGGCGGACGCCGGCGACCGCAAGCTCAAGGTGCTGCAGGACGCGCAGGTGTTCTACGACCGCCAGCCGGTCGCGCTGGTGGTCGCCGACACGTTCGAGCACGCCACCGACGCGGCGGCCCAGGTGCGCGTCGCCTACGACCGCACCCCGCCCGCGACGACGATGGCATCGCCCGGCGCGCTCGAGTACAAGCCCGAGGCGGCCAACAACAACCCGCCCGACACCGCGCGCGGCGATTTCGCCGCCGCCTTCGCGCGCCGCGCCGCGTCAAACTCGACAACCGCTACGTCACGCCGACCGAGTTCCACAACCCGATGGAGCCGCACGCGACCGTCGCGTTCTGGGAGGGCGGCCGGCTCACGCTCTACGACGCCTCGCAGGGCGTCTACGCGCGGCGCGCCAGCCTGGCCAAGGTGTTCGGCATTCCCGCCAGCGACGTGCGGGTGGTGGCGAAGTTCATCGGCGGCGGCTTCGGCTCCAAGGGCGGCACCAACCCGCACCACGCGCTCGCCGCGATGGCGGCGAAAGCGGTGAACCGGCCGGTGAAGATCGTGCTGACCCGGCCCCAGATGTTCGGCGGGCACGGCAACCGGCCGCGCACCGAGCAGCGCGTCCGCATCGGCGCCGACAAGAGCGGCAAGCTGCTCGCGCTCGCGCACGACGTGCGCTCGCAGGGCTCGCGCTACGACGACTTCATCGAGAACGCCGCGGTGATCTCGCGCATGCTCTACGCGGTCGACAACCAGGTCACGACGCACCGCGGGGTGCGGCACGACGTCGTCACGCCGACCTACATGCGCGCGCCCGGCGAGTCGAGCGGCTCGTTCGCGCTGGAGTCGGCGATGGACGAGCTGGCCTACGCCACCGGCGTCGACCCGCTGCAGCTGCGGCTGCTCAACTACGCCGAGAGCGATCCCGAAGAGAAGAAGCCCTGGTCGAGCAAGTCGCTGCGCGAGTGCTACGCGCAGGCCGCCGAGCGCTTCGGCTGGGCGCGCCGCACGCCGCAGCCGCGCTCGATGCGCTCGCCCGACGGCATGCTCGTCGGGATGGGCATGGCGACCGCGACCTACCCCTCGAACCGCTCGTCCGCGTCGGCCAGCGCGACGCTCGACTCCGACGGCACGGCGCACTTCACCAACAGCGGCGTCGACATCGGCACCGGCGCGTACACCGCCTTCACCCAGGTCGCCGCGGAGGCACTCGGCCTGCCGACGAACCGCGTGCGCTTCGATCTAGGCGACACGCATGCTGCCGATGGCGCCGATCGCCGGCGGCTCGCAGCTCACCGCGAGCGTCGCCAATGCCGTGCACGAGGCGGGCGTCGCGCTGCAGCGCAAGCTCGCGGCGTTGGCGAGCGCTAACCCGCAGTCGCCGCTGCACGGCCACGCGTACGACGAGCTCGCCTTCGGCGACGGGCGGGTGTTCCTCGAAGCCGAGCCCGCGCGCGGCGAGACGTTCGTCGCGATCCTGCACCGCAGCGGCGAGTCGTCGCTCAGCGCGCACGCCGACGTGCAGCACGACCGCAAGCAGAAGGGCCCGTACTCCTCGCACGCCTTCGGCGCGCACTTCGCCGAGGTCCACGTCGACCCCGATTTCGGCACGGTGCGCCTGGCGCGCATGGTGAGCGCGTTCGGGGCCGGCCGGATCGTCAACGCGAAGACGGCGAGCAGCCAGTTCCTGGGCGGCACCGTCTGGGGCGTCTCGATGGCGCTCCACGAAGAGGCCCGCATCGACGAGCGCACGGGCCGCTACATGAACGCGAACCTGGAGAACTACCTCGTCCCGGTCAACGCCGACATCCCCGCGGTCGAGATCATCCTGGTCGACGAGCAGGACGAGCACGTCAACCCGCTCGGCATCAAGGGCATCGGCGAGATCGGCAACGTCGGCAGCGCCGCCGCGGTCGCCAACGCCGTCTACCACGCCACCGGCAAGCGCATCCGCGACCTCCCGATCACCCCGGAGAAGCTGCTGACGTAAGGCGTCTTGTCCGGCTCTGACCGTCGCCGCTCAGGCGGCGACGAGGAGGCCGTCGCGCAGGATCGGGACGGTGTCGAGGACGTCGAGCGTGGCGCAGCGTTCGATGTCGATGCCGAAGCCGAGCTCGGCCAGGGCGTGGGCGTGGTCGGCGCTGGCGACGGCTTCGGCCAGGCGCGGCGCGACCGCGCGGTAGAGCAGGGCGGCGGCGCGCGCGCCGTCGTGCAGCTCGAGGTCCGGCTCGCGCGCGACCAGGGCGTCGACCAGCGCGCCCGCGCCGAGCGCGTCCTCGAGCGCGAAGCGGCCGTGCACGCCGGCGCACAGCAGGACGATGTCGCCTTGCTCGCGCGCCAGCGCGTCGGCGACCGCGGCGCGGTTGATCAGCGCCCCGGCGCGGACCGAGGCCGCGGTCGTGCCGGCGCGCAGCGCGCGCGTGCCGTTGGTGGTGGTGAAGACCAGCGTCTTGCCCTCGACCACCTCGCGCGGGTACGACGCGGGCGAGTTGTCCAGGTCGAAGCCCTTGATCAGGACCGACGCGCGCTCGCCGCACAGCAGCACGCGGTCGCGCCCCAGGCGCTTGGCGACCTCGACCGCGTCCTCGGGGTCGAGGACCGGGACCACCGCCGCCGCGCCGTTGGCCAGCGCGGTCACGATCGTGGTCGTCGCCCGCAGCACGTCGATCGCCACGACGTGCGCACCGCGCAGCGCCTCCGGCGTGAACGGCGGAGCGAGCAGAACATCGACGGAACGGGCCACCCCACGCAATACTCCGGCCGGACGAGGCGCGCCTGGCTGAGCTCGCTCGCTCAGCGGCGAAAGACTCGGCGGGATGAGCACCAACGACGTCCTGGATCTGGTGGTCGAGGCGCTGCCGCACCTGCGCGGCGGGCTGCGCGCGGAGTCGGCCGAGTTCACCGCGCGCTTGCTCTACGCGAACCTGGGGCTGGATGCGTGCGCGGTGGTCGACCGCGAGCGCGTGCTCGCCTACGTCGGGCGCGGTGAGGACCACCACCTGGTCGGCGGCCCGTCGCTGACCGGGCTGACGCACCGCGCGCTGGCGACCGGCGAGGCCTACACCGCCCGCTCGCGCGACGAGATCGCCTGCCCGGTGCCCGGCTGCCCGCTCACCTCGGTCTCGATCGCGCCGTTCGTGGTGCGCGGCCAGGTCGTCGGCGCGCTCAAGCTCTACCGTGCCGGCACCCCGATCGCGCCCGACGACGAGCGCGTCGCGGTCGGTTTGGCGCGCGTGTTCTCCGTCTCGCTCGAAGTCGCCGAGCTGGACGCGCGCTCCGCCCTGGTCACCCAAGCCGAGCTCGACGCGCTGCGCGCGCGCATCTCGCCCCACTTCCTGTTCAACACGCTGACGACCATCGCGGCGCTGACCCGCACCGACGCCGACCGCGCGCACGATCTCGTGGTCGACTTCGCGGAGTACTTTCGCGACTCGCTGGCCCAGCACACCGAGTTCGTCTCGCTCGACGACGAGCTCGAGCACGTCGAGCAGTACCTGCGCTTCGAGCACGCCCGCTTCGGCGAACGGCTGCGGGTCGCGTTCGAGGTCGACGGGCGCGCGCGGCTGGCGCTCGTGCCGGTGCTCTCGGTCCAGCCGCTGGTCGAAAACGCGATCGTGCACGGCCTGGCGCCCAAGGGCGGCGGCGGGACGGTCCGGGTGATGGCCCGCCCCGCGCCGGGCGGGGACGGGATCGAGATCGCGGTCGGCGACGACGGCGTCGGCTTCTCCTACGATCCCAAGCCGCGCGGGCTGGGAATCGGGCTTGACAACGTCAACCAGCGCCTGATCAAGCTGTTCGGCCCGGCCAGCGCGCTGCGGGTCGAGAGCGCGCCCGGGCGCGGCACGACGGTCGCCTTTCACGTTCCCGCGCGCATGCCCGCGGCCGCCCGCTGATGCGCGCGCTGGTGGTCGACGACGAGCCGCTGGTGCGCAGCGAGCTGGTGTACGCGCTGGGCCGGATCGGCGGCGCGATCGAGGTCGGCGAGGCGGGCGACGCGGTCGAGGCGCTGCGCGCGCTCGCCGGCGAAGCGTACGACGTCGTGTTCCTGGACATCAACCTGCCGGGCCTGAGCGGGATCGAAGCGTCGCGGGTGATCGGCAAGCTGGAGCGCGCGCCGCAGATCGTGTTCGTCACCGCCGACGACTCGCACGCGGTCAGCGCGTTCGAGCTGGCCGCGGTCGACTACGTCGTCAAGCCGGTCTCGCAGGCGCGCCTGGCGCGCACCGTCGAGCGCCTGCGCGCGCTGCGCGAGCCCGCGCCGGTCGCGGCGCCGGCCACGGGTGCGCCGTTGCGCGTCGCGCTCGAGGACGGCGAGCGCCAGCGGCTGGTGCGCATCGCCGAGATCCGCTACGTGCAGGCCGACGGGCACCTCGTCACGGCCCGGCTCGGCGAGGGCGACTTGCGCTGGAAGGGCAGCCTGAGCGATGCCGCCGCGCGGCTGGAACCGTGCGGGTTTCTGCGGGTGCACCGGGCGTACGTGGTCAACCCCGAGCGGGTGATCGAAGTGGAACCCTATTTCGGCGGCGCGTACCTGCTGCGGGTGGACGACAAGGCGCGCAGCGAGGTCCCCGTGTCGCGCAACTACCTGCCCGCCGTGCGCAAGGCGCTCGGGCTGTGAGCGATCCCGTCGTGCTCCGTCACGAGACGTACGTGCGCGTTCCTTGGCCCAACGGCGGCGGGATCACCGACGACATCCTCGTCGATCCGGGTGCAACGCCGGACCGCCGCATCTCGCTCGCGACGATCCGGCGCGACGGGCCGTTTTCCGATTTCACCGGCTACGACCGTGATTTCGTGGTCGCGACCGGCGCCGGCGTGGCGCTGCACCACGCGGGCGCGGCGCCGGTCGTGCTCGACCGGATCGGCATGACGGACGCGTTCCGCGGCGAGACGCCGACGACGTGCGCGCTGCTGGCCGGCCCCGTGCAGGCGTTCAACGTCTTCACCCGCCGGGCCGCCATGCGCGCGGTCGTCACGCTGCACCGCATCGCGGCGGGCGAAGAGTGGTCCGCGCCGCCCGGCGCGGGCTACGTGTTCGTGCTGAGCGGCGCGCTCGGCTCGCCGGCCGGTGCGCTGCGCGCGCACGACACGCTCGCCCTCGGTGCCGGCGCGGCCGAACTGCGCGCGCACGACGCGGCGTTCGTCGTTCACGTCGCTTTCCTGCAGCCTGATATGGGCGGCTAGCGGGACGACATATGCCGCTCGCTAGCCCGGCGTGATTCCGGGCGAGCCGGGTGCGATCGGCACCACCGCTTCGAGCGGCTGCCCGGCGCGATACGCGATCAGGTTTCGTTCCAGCAGCGCGATCAGGCGGCGGGTCGGGACCGAACCGCCGTAGCCCGCGACGTGCGGGGTGACGATCACGTCGGGCCGGTTCCAGAGCGGGTCGCCGGGCGGCAGCGGCTCGGGCTCGGTGACGTCCAGCGCCGCACCGCCCAGGCGACCCGCGTCGAGCGCGGCGCGCAGCGCGGCGTGGTCGACCAGCCCGCCGCGCGCGATGTTGACCAGCAGCGCGTGGGGCGGGAGCGCGGCCAGCGCGTCCGCATCGATCATTCCGCGCGTTCGCGCGGTGAGCGGCGCGGCGACGATCAGGGCATCGCAGCCGGACAGGGCCTCGCGCAGGCGCTCCACCGCGAACGTCGCGTCGGCCAGCGGCTGCGGGCCGCCGCCGCGGGTGATCGCGACCACGCGCGCGCCGCACGCGCGCAGGCGCGCGGCGATCTCGCGCCCGATCGAGCCGAAGCCCAGCACCGCCACGGTCGCGTCGTTGAGCGTCTGGATGCGGGGCGGGATGGTGGTATCCCAGCGCCGCGCTTCGCTCGCGCGCACCGCGTCGGGGATGCGCCGCAGCAGCGCGAGCAGCAGCGCCAGCGCGTGCTCCGCGACGGTCGGCGCGTACGCGTCGCCGGCGTTGGTGATCGTCACCCCGCGCGGCGCGCCGTGCGTCTCGACCGCGTCGTAGCCCATCGTCGCGAGCTGCACCCAGCGCAGGCGCGCGGCGTGGCGCTCGAGCAGCGGCACCAGCGCCGCGTCGTAGAAGGCGGGCCAGATCCAGAGCGCGTCGGCGTCGGCGACTTCGCGCCGCAGCGCCTCGGCGTCCTCGGCCGCCACCAGCTCGGCCCCGTGGCGGGCGGCCAGCGCGGCGAGCTGCGGCTGGAGGATCGGAACGCGAAGGACGACACGCATCGCGAGCCGATTCGCAGCCAGCCCGGCCGGGCCTATCGCGCCGACGTCGTGTGGGCGACGGGGTTCCAGCGGTAGACCACGAGCCGCCGCCCGCGCGCATCGCCGATGACCTCGACGCGTTTGGCCAGCGAACGGGGCAGCCCGTGCTCGAACCAGCGCCGCAGGGGCGGGTATTCCGCGGCCCGGCTGGAGTCGAACACGACGTACGAAGGCCGTAGCCGCTGCAGGTACAGCGTCGCCGCCGGCTCGTCCGCATAGGGCAGCGGCGCCCACGTCCCGCCGGCGTAGAAGGCCGTCATCGAGGAGACGTCCACGACCAGAGGAGGCTGCGGGTCGTCCGCGTCGATCCACGCTCCGGCTTGGCGCTCCAGCGGGGCGGACACCGTATGGGCTGCCGCGAGGTCGATACCGGCGAAGCCGGCCAGCGCCACGGCCAAC
>CAWASO010000003.1:0-6955 GCA_963784655.1 Vulcanimicrobiota bacterium | reverse complement strand
CACGTGAAAAGTCGATGGAGCACGGTGTGTCGCAACTTCTAGCGCGCGCCGGGTCAGTCCCCCGACGCTGCACCGACCGGCTCGCCGGCGGGGCGCTCGCCCGCAGACACCGCTCGGCGGCGAAGGTTGCGCAGGACGCCGAAGACCGCGCACGCGGCGAGCAGCACGATACCGGTGAGACTCAGCGCGATGCCGCGCCCCACGGCGGCCGAACGGTTAGAGCGCACGATGCGGTGATCGCCGGCCGGCACGGGAACGGCGCGGAAGAGGAAATCCGCCTGCGCGATCGCGGTGTCGCGGCCGTCGACGCTCGCGGCCCAGCCGGGATAATCAGGTGTCGTCGAGCATCACGTATCCGGGCCTTGCCAGGTGGGCGTCGATCTGAACGTGCATCGCGTCCGGCCGCGCGAACGAGGCCGTTTCGCCCGCCGGGCGGGTTGCGTCGCGCGCGCTCGGCCCGCCGGCGATCACGAGCGTGCGCCGGACGTCGACCGTGGGATCGGTCAGCGCGCGCAGCGCGGCTTGCTGATCGCGGACCGCGAGCACGTCGTGGAAGATGCTCGCTCGCGCAAGCGCTCCGTCGAAGCGGTAGACGCGCGCGTCGCGGTCGTAGACGAGGGCGAGGTGCGCGGCCCGCAGCCGGGCCGTCGGCGGCACGACGACGTACCGCACCGATGCGAGCGCCAAGAAACGGCGCGCGTTCTCGCTGTCGAGCGAGGGCGGCGTCAAACCGTCGAAGCGGTCCGCCCGGTCGCCGAACGGGCCGGCCGGGGGCAAGAAGGCGTCGACGAACGGCAGGAAGCCACGCGGGTAGAGCGCGTCCACCGCGCCGGGATCGTCCAGCCCGAAGGCGCCGGCCCAGTTGGGCACCAGCATCCCCGCCAGTCCCAGCACGCGGTCGCCGCCGCCGCCGACACGGCCCTGCAGCATGGACACGTATGGCGCTCCGGCATACGTGTCGCGCGCCGTGTCGGCCCGCCCGGCACCGGCTAGGAAGAACGGTACGTAGTACGCTGCGACCAGATCGGCGACGAGCAGCGCGGCCAGCGCGCCCGCCCGGCCGCGCGGAAGCCAGCCCGCGACCGCGGCCGCGGCGCACGCGGCGATCAGGGCCAGACCGACGCTGCCGAAAAACGAAAACTCGAAAGCGCCTAGCGGCACTTTGTTCACTGCCCACACGTACGCCAGCGAGATGACCGCGAGCACCGTGCCGAGCGCGCCGAGCACGGCCGGGCGCTGCGCGCGCCGCTGCTGCGCCAACGCGATGCCGAACCCGGCCAGCAGCGCCAGCGCGACGTCCAGCGCGGCTTGGTCGTACTTCTCCCAGATCACCAGCCGGAACACCGGCAGGCCGCCCAGCGCCTGCAGCGGTGCGAAGCCCTGGTTCTTGAGAAAGTAGAGCCCGGCGATGGCGCCCAGCGCGGCGATGGCGCTGCCTTCCGCGCGGCCCGCAGAGCGCGCGGTGCCGCGGTTGGCGAACGAGGCGATCACCGCGAGCAGGGCCCCGAACACGGTTACCGAGCCGGCGAACCCGTAGAGGGTCGGCACGTTCGAGGCGGCGCCGATCGGCAGGCTCAGCGTCGGCGGGCCGAAGGCGAGCGGGGCGAGCTGGACGAGCAGCGCGCGCAGGGGGTGCAGACCGTCGGTGCCCATCCCGGGCGGCAGCGCGGCCGTCCGGTGCGTGTCGAACGAGAGCGCGAGCAGTTCCGCGAGAGGCGCGAGCATGACCCCGCTCAACACGGCACCGAAGACGAGGGCGCCGGCGAAAGGCGCGAGGCGCAGCAGCGAGAAACCGCCGTCGCCCACGATCCGGATCAGATAGTACAGCGCGGCCGTCGCCACCGCGACGACCAGGCTCTCGGGCATTCCGCCCGCGACGGCCAGCCCGAACAGCGCGCCGCTCGCCGCTATCGCGCCGACGTGCGGCCGCCGCACCATCCACTCGCTGCTCCAGAGCAGGGCCGGTATGAGGACCTCGACCGAGAGATGCGGCATCGAGACGTGCAGCAGGTAGTATCCCGACAGCATCGTGCCGGCGCCGGCGGCGAACGCCGCCGCACGCCCCGCGAACCAAAGCATGAACAGCGCCGCGAAGGCGCCGGCGACGAACAGCCGGGCAGCCACGAACCAGTCGTAGCTGCGCGCGCCCGGGTGCAGCGCGGCGGCGAACGTCAGCGGGAAGAAGGGCTGCGTCTGCTGCGAGGCGGCGAACGGGTGACCGAAACCGTCGTACGGATCCCACCACGGGCCGACGTGCTCGGCGAGCGCGCGGTGCTCGATCCCCAGCCACGGTTCGTTTTGCCAGGCCGGCGCGCCCGGATCGCGCACGCGCGGCGAACCGGGGACTTCCGTTGCGCGCGCACCCTGCGGGTACAGTGACGCCGCGTCGCGCGCCGATGCGAGCAGCGTCTGCCCGCCGAAGAGGAACGGCGCGAAGGCGATCAGCACGGAGGCGCCCAGCAGCGCCAGAACGTGCAGGGCTCGGCGGCCGTAACCGATCGGCCAGGGAGAGCTCATGGCATCGTCTTGCGGCGGTTGCTCGAAGCCCTCCTTGCGGGAACCCCGGCCGCGCGACTCGTACCTACGGTGCGATGCGAACGGGACTCGAGGGGCTGTTTGCCTTGGCGTGGGCGGCACTCGCATACGCCGCCGTTCGCGCGTACGCCGGTCCGGCCGGCGAAGCCCGCGCTCGGGCGGCGGGCGCGGCGGCCGGCGTGCTCGTCGCAGCGCTGCTGCTGGTACACCACCGCGCGGCGCCGATGGCGGCCGCGCTCGCGCCGGTCGCGGGCGACGGCGTCCCAGCGGCGCCGCACGACGTGACGTGCCGCCCGGCGCCGCTGCGCGCAACGGCCGCCGCGCGCGGCGCGCTGGATTCGGTGCACAACGACGACGTCGCGGACTCGACTATCGTGGAGGGCGCCACCGTGCGCCGCGGGGACGTGCTCGAGGTGCGCGGCTGGGCCGCCGACGGCGGTCCGCTCGAGCCGTTCGACGCGGTCTGCGCCGCGGTCGACGGCCGCGTCATCGCGCAGCGCGCGCGCTATGGGCTCTCGCGCCCGGACGTCGCGAGCGCGATGGGCAGCGCGGCGCTCGGCGCGAGCGGCTATGCCGACCAGTTCGCCGCGCGCGACCTCGCGCCGGGGGCTCACACGCTGACCGTGCTCGGGCTGCGGCGCGGGGCCGTGGAGCGAATCGACGGCAGCCGGCGCTTCTTCGTGGTGCCCGACCGCTAGACCGGATCTCGCTTGGCCACCGCGGCGGCGGGAGCGCGCAGCCGGAGCAGAGCGCGCGGAAACCCTAGCCCCAGCGCCACCAGCACCGCGCACGCCGCGAGCGCGGCAACCGAAACGGCGACCGACAGCCGAACGATCGGCGAGCGGTACGAGAACGCGATCGTATGGCGGCCGGCGGGTACCGCCACGCCTCGGAAGAGGTAATCGGTCTGCAGCACCGCGCGCGGCGCACCGTCGACGCGAACTTCCCAGCCGGTGTACATCGCGTCGTTGAGCATCACGACCGCGGCGCTCGTCAGGTCGGCTTCGATCGTGACCGAACCGTTGCTCGCGCGGACCAGGCGAAGTCTGTCCGGCCCGGTCGCCGGCGCGGCAGCGGCCGTCTCCGGCGGGCCGACGACGACCGCCGTGCGGCGCTCGTCGAACGACGGGCCGGTAAGCTCGCGCAGCGCCGCGTCGCTAGTGGGAACGGCCCGCACGTCGTGAAACGCCGTCACGCGCGCCAGCGCGTCGTCGTAGCGGTACACCTGAACGTCCGGATCGGCGAACGCGCTGCGAAACGCGCCCGCCGCGGTCGCTGCGCCGAAACGAGGACCGCCCCAAACCGCTTGCGGGCGGCATGCCGCCCCCGCCGGGCTCTGGGTGCCGAAGGTCATGCGCACGTCGCGGCCACGGGCGGCGCGCAGGTCAACCACGCGCCGTGTCCAGCCGTTCGCGGCGCGCGGATCGATTCGCGCGCTCAGGCCGGGCAGACGGCGGCCCTCCGGTGTTTCGACGTTGAGATGGAACACGACCGGCGCGGAGCATGCCTCCACGGGGACGTCGTCGACGACCGCGTCCCGCATCGCGCCCAGTTCCACGGTCAGGACCGGCTGGGCGGCGGGCACGTGAATCGTCGCGAGCAGATCGCCGCGGGTCGGCTGTTCCACCATCGCTTCGATGGTTCGCCCGCCCAGCGTAGCCGTCGTCAGCCGGACGCCGTGCGAATCGTCGTGGACGTGGGAGTAGTTTTGGCTCCATAGCGCGTCGAGGATCTCGTTGCCGCCGATGATCTCGTCGTGGCCGCGCGGGGTGACGACGTAGCGGACCGACGAGAGGGCCAGCCAGCGCCGCCGCAGCCGCGTGCCCAGGTCGAGCACGCGGCTGCCGGTATACCGGTCGGCGTCGAACAGCCGCGTCGGCGGGTCCGCGACGCCGAACGCGTTCATGAAGCGCACGTACTCGCGCAAGTACATCGCGTTGTGCTGGGCGGGATCGTACAGGCCGAACGAGCCGGCCCAGTTCGGGAACAGCGTTCCCGCCGTGCCGAAGACGCGCATCGCGTCGTCCCGCGTGCTCTTCTGCAGGAAGTCGACGTACGGTACGCCGGCGTAGGCGTTCAGGGACGGGGACTGGGTTCCGTTCAACAGCAGGAAGGTGGGCAGCGGATAGGCCAGGACCAGTTCCACGAAGAGCGTTCCGACGACGAACCAGCTCGCCCGGCCGGGCGCGAGCACGCCTTTGGCCGCTAAATACAGCACTGCGCCGGCGACGCCGAGCGCGGCTAGGGCGAGCGCCATCGCGTCGTAGAACGAGCGCACGTCGACCGGGTTGGGAGCCGGTTCGTGGTGCAGGTACGCATACGATAGCGCGAGCAGCACCGCGGCGAACGCGGCCGCCGTCGCGCGCGCGCCGGCCCGGCGCTCGATCACCGCGGCCAGCCCGAAGCCGGCCAGCAGCGCGGCACCCGAGTTCATGATCGGCTCGAGATACTTCTCCAAGATCACCAGCTGCAGCAGCGGCAGGTTTCCGATCCATTGCAGCGGCACGGCGCCCATGCGCTTGCCGAAGCAGACGAGCACCACGAGCGCGAGGAACAAGGTAGCGTGGTCGCGAGCGTCCCAGCGGCGCTGCCAGGCGCGTGCCCCGCTCGCCGCGACCGCGATGGCGGCGAGGAAAGCGGTCACGATGCCGATGTAGCCTCGCAAGGCGGGAAACGACGAGAATGCGCTCGGGGCGAGATCGTGCCAGGGCGTGCCGTAACCCAGCGGCACGAACTCGGTCATCAGAGCGTGCCACAGCTCGGTGTCGTGGAGCAGGCCTAGCCGGCGCGCGTTGTCCATCCCGGTTTGGTGGATGTCGGACGAGTGCGGCATGAGCTGAACGAAGGGCACGATAACGGCCGCCGCCAGGGCCGCGCCGAGCAGGTTGCCGCCGGCCAGGCTCGCCAGCCGCGCACCCGCGCCGCTGCGCCCGCTCGTCGCGACGCGGAAGACCGCGTACGCCGCCCCGCAGCACGCGATCAGGAACGCGCTCTCGGGCATGCCGCCCAGGTACATCGACCCCGTCATCGCGGCCAGGAACGCGGTCGAGAGCACGCCGGGCCGCCGCACCGCCAGCTCGGTGGCGAACAAGACGCCGGGCACCATCACTTCGACCGAAAGGTGGGGCTGGGTCAGAAAACCCATGTAGTAGCCGCCGAACTCGGCCGCGATCCCGGCCGCCAGCGCGGGCAGAAAGCCGGCGAACAGCCGCACGAACAGCGCGGCGCCGAGCCCGGCCGCGAACAAGCGCGCCAAACAGAACAGATCGAAGACCAGCGGCGAGGGGCGCGGGATTCCGAATAGGATCGTGAACGGCGACAGCGAGCCGGGCTGCATCGTCGCGGCGAGCGGGTTTCCGTACCCGTCGAAGCGGTCCCATAACGGGGTTTGCAGCGACCAGATGAAGCGGTGCTCGGTTCCTAGCCACGGTTCGGTCAGCCACCCGCCGACCATGTCGAGCACGTTTGCCGTATACGGGGCGGAAGCGTGCGCGGCGGCGCCGTGCGGGTACAAGCTCGACACGGCGTGCGCACTGAGCATCAGGGAACTGGCGCCGAACACGAACGGCGCGAACGCGACGACCAGCGCCAAAGCGAGCAGAAACGCCAAGCGCGGCGTGTCGCGCAGCGAAGGATGCGCTCCTTCCTTAAAGAAAAGGCGTTCTCTTTTGTGAGACTCGTTGTGCATAGCTCGTTCCTGGTGCTTTGGGGCGGATGCGTTTTCGTCCTGGCGTGGTTTGTCTCACGACGTTACATCGCGTCGAGCAGCCGTGCCCTTGCCGTCGGGGCCGCCGTCGCCGCATCGTTCGTGCTCGGCGGTGTCTCGCCGTTCGCGCTGCACGATGGCGGCGACACCGGACCTGCCGCGAACGCGCACGAGCCGCAAGCGGTCGCCGCAGTGCGCGCGCCGTCCAATTCGGAGCCCGACCCCGAAGTGCAGCGGCTCGGCATGTGTTCCGCCTCGGTGCGCGTGTCGTCGTTCCGCGCGGGGGGATCGGTGGACGGGATGGACGTCCTCACCGGCGACATCCCGGTCGATCGCGGCGCCATCCCGTTCGTCGAGGCGACCGACCGTGTGGTCATGAACGGCTGGGCCACCAACGTCGAGCAGAGCGCGCCCGCAAAAGGCCTCTGCGCGGTGGTCGACGACCGCGTCGTAACGAATGCCGACGTCGTGTACGGCCGAGCCCGGCCGGACGTCGCGGCGGCCAAGAACAACCCGAAGCTCCGCGCGACCGGCTACGAGGTTGGGCTGCTCGGTGGCGCGCTGCCCAAGGGAAAGCATGTGCTGGGCATCGCCGCGCTTTCCACGGACGGAAAGAGCGCCAGCATCGTCGGCAGCCCGCGCACGATCGAGGTGCGCTGATTCCCCTTTCGCGCCAGGCCGCTCAGGAGCGCGGCGGGCGAACGATCGTCACCG
>CAWASO010000002.1:0-296579 GCA_963784655.1 Vulcanimicrobiota bacterium | reverse complement strand
CTCGACCAGCGCGGCCCCCACGTCGACGCCGTCCTCCGCCACTGGTGAGCCGCGGTCGAGCATGGCGTAGGTCTTGCCGCTGCCGGCGACCGAGCCGAGGTAGATCGTCAGCTTGCCGTAGCCGACGTCCAGCCGGTCGCCCAGCGTAGAAGCCGTAGGGATGGCGCGCGCCGTCGTACGCGTGCGGCAGCGGCAGCCGGGCGGGGTCGGCGATCAGCACCTCGCGGTCGACCGGGCGGGTCAGAATGCGGTCGGCCAGCGGGCCGTAGGGCACGATCACCAGCGACGCGCGCACCGCGCTGAGGTCGCCACGTGTGTGAGGCGCGCGGGCGGCGGCACGCGCCCGCCGTCGGCGCGCAGCGTCGCCTCGTTCAGGCGCGCCTCGTCGACCGGCTCGACCGCGGTCGTCTCCAGCGCGAGGTCGAGCGCGTCGGCGAACGAGGCGGCGCGGCGCAGGAACGGGCCCGGATCGTCCGTGCCGCTCACCCACGGCCAGCGCCGTGGAGACCTTGCTCGGCGCGACGACCGGGATGGTGAGGTCGTCGACGACGCGCAGCAGCAGCTCGCGCATCATGCTCAGGTTCTTGGGCTGGAACAGGCCGGCCGCGGCGCGCTCGACGTCCTCGTCGCGCACGATCCGCCCGGTGCGCAGGCGCGACTCGAGGATCGAGGGCGCGATGTCGAGCGCGATCACCCGGTCGGCTCGTTTGAGAAATGCCAGCGGCACGACTCGCGGATCGGGTGGCCCACGATGCGCTCGGCGACCGGCGCGACCGTGTCGAGGTGCATGACGTTGAACGCGCCCAGCACCGACTTGCCGGCCTCGCGCAGCGCCAGCGCGTCCTGCCAGCGCTTGGCGTGCGCCGCGTCGGCGGGGTTGGCGTGCGCGAGCTCGTCGAGCACGATCAGTCTCGTAGTCGCTGCGCAGCGCCGCTTCGAGATCGAAGTCCTCGCTCGCCGTTCCACCGGCGAGGAAGCGGCGCGGCGGGATGCGGGGCAGGTCGGCGGCCGGCGCGCCGTCGAACTGCGGACGGCCCTCGTTCTCGATCCAGCCGATCGCCACCCGCCGCCCGGCGCGGGCCTCGCCGACGGCGTCGGTCAGCAGCCGGTGCGTCTTGCCGGCGCCGGGCGCTCCGCCCAGGTAGATCGTGAGGCGCGGCGTGAGGCCGAGCTCGGCGAGGAGCGCGGCCGCGTTGGTCCGTCCGTCGTCTCGCACCGCGGCCCCTTCGCAGGCCGGCGGCCGGCTCCCCGAAGCGCGTGGAGGTGCGCTCGCGAGCAATCGCCGTCACCGCTTTCGCGCTGCTCGCCGCCGCGTTCGTGGCCGACGTGCTGACCCCGCAGGCGCTGGTGATCGCGATCCTCCTCGACGTGCCGATCGTGCTCGGCGCGCTGACCCGCAGCCGGCGGCTGATCGCCGTGCTGGTCGCCTGCGCCCTGCCGCCGACGCCGCCGCGGCGATCGTGAACGCGGCGCACGACGGCTACCGCTGGGACCCGATCCTGATCGGCGACCGGCTCCTCTCGATGCTCTCGATCGGGATCGTCGGCTACCTGAGCACGGCCGTGCAGGAGCGCGCCGAACGGGTCGGGCGGCTGGCGGCGCAGGAAGCGCGCGCGCGCCGTGAGGCGACGCTGGCGGCGTGGCGGAGCGCATCCGGGCCTCGCTCTCTCCGGGGCTGGTGGTGCGCGCGATCGTGCGCGAAGCGCCGCGCGCGCTCGAGTGAGCGGCGTGTTTTGGTACCCGGCCGCGGCGGCGAGATTCTCGCCGCGCGGGCCGGTGACGACACGGTCGAGGTGATCGACGAGCGCCCCTCGCCCGAGATCGCTTCGCTGAACCACCGGGTCGCCGCCGACGGCACGCTGGCCGTCATCCGCGCGGTCGATCCGCTCGGGCGCTTCGTGCTCGACCGGCTGCGCGCGCGCAGCGCGCTGGCGATTCCGCTCGCCGACCGCGGCACTCGCCTTCGGCGTGCTCGTCGCCGCGAGCGATGCCGAGGCGCCCGACGACACGGCCGTCGCGACCGCCAAAGGCTTCGCCGCGATCTCGGTCAACGCGCTGTGGCAAGCGCGCCTGTTCGCCGAATTGGCCGAGCGCAACGACGCCCTCGGCGACCGCCAAGCCGTCATCCGCGACCTCGTGTACGCGCTCTCGCACGACCTGCGCACGCCGCTGGCCGCGCTCTCGATGACCTTGCGGCAAGCCGCCGACGGCGCGTACGGCGCGCTGCCCGAGCGGTACGGGACCGTGCTGCACGCCAGCCTGGGCGCGATCGACGATCTGCAAGGCCTGGCCGAGACGCTGCTGCTGGTCGCGCGCTTCGAGGCCGGGGAACACCGCGCCGAGCGCGAGCTGGTCGACCTGGGCGGGCTGGCCGGCGAGATCGCCGCGGGACTGCGCGCGCTGGCGGACGCGCGCGAGATCGCGCTGCGCTTCGATGTCGCCGCTGATGCCGGGCGCGGAGGCGAGACGACGGTGCGCGGTTCGCGCGGCGACCTGCGGCGCGCGCTGTCGAACCTCGTCGCCAACGCCCTGCAGCATACGCCCGCCGGCGGCACGGTCGAACTGCGCGTGGCGCCGCGCGGCGCGAGCGTGGAGACCGTCGTCGCGGACGACGGCTTCGGGATCGACCAGCGCGTGCGCGAAGGGCTGTTCGCGCGCTTCTCGGCCACCGCGCGCACCGGCGGCGGCACGGGCCTGGGGCTCTACATCGTGCGCCGCATCGCCGAGGAGAGCGGCGGCACGGTCCGCTACGAACCGCGCTCGCCGCGCGGGTCGGTGTTCACGCTGACGATCCCGAAGGCAGCACCGTGAGCTCTGACCCGCGCGATGCCTTGGACTCTCCCATCCGCGTCGCGGTGGTGGAGGATCACGCGCTGGTCCGGGCCGGCCTGCGCACGTCGCTGGAGGCGGCCGGCTTCGAGGTCGTCGGCGAAGCCGCCGACGGCGTCTCGGGCCAAGCCATGCTCGCCGAGCGGCGGCCCGACGTGGCGCTGATCGACCTCGGGCTGCCGGGCCTTGACGGGATCGCGCTGACCCGCGCGCTCAAGGCCGCCGCCGACCCGCCGCGGGTGGTGATCCTGACCATGCAAGAACGTGAGGACGACGTGCTGGCGGCGCTGGCCGCCGGCGCGGACGCCTACTGCGTGAAATCGTCCAACCCTGAGACGGTGATCGACGCGGTGCGCACCGCGGCGGCGGGCGGCGCGTACTTCGACCCGCGCATCGCGCACGTCGTGCTGCGCCGGCTCAGCGGCTCGACCGCGCCGGCCGCGTCCTCGCCGCTCAGCCCGCGCGAGACCGAGATCCTCGCGCTGGTCGCCGAGGGCGTCGGCAACGCCGAGATCGCGCTCCGTTTGCACCTCGGCCTGGGCACGGTCAAGGGCCACCTGGCCGACATCCTGCACAAGCTCGCCGCGTCGGACCGCGCGCAGGCCGCGGTGATCGCGTTCCGCCGCGGCCTGATCGTCTGAGGAGCGCGCCGTGCCGCTGCAAAATCGGGTGACGCCCTTCGCGCGCATCGAGGCGGTCTCCGCGCGCGGGCTGTTCATGGGCCAGCGCGGCTGCCTGCACGACGAGCGGCGTACCCTGGTCAGCGAGACGTGGAAGCACAAGGCCTGGGTCGTCTGCGTGCTGGAGTTCCGCGACCGGCGGCGCACCGTGATGGCGCCGCGCCGCTTCACCGAGCTGTTCTTTCTCGACGAGGCGGTCGCGCTGGCGGCGGGCCACCGCCCGTGCGCGGAGTGCCGCCGGGCGGCGTTCAACACATTCGTGGGCACCTGGGCGGGGCTGAGCGGCGAGCCGGCGCGCGCGCGCGCGCTCGACGCGGCCCTGCACCGTGAGCGCGTGCCGATCCTGCGCGGCACGCGCGAGCGCGCGCGGCCGGAATCGCTGCCCGACGGCGCTTTCGTCGCGGATGCTGAGGGACGGGCATATCTGAAGCGTGCGGAAAAGCTGCTCGCGTGGTCGCACGACGGATATACCGATGCGTGCCACTGTGCCGGCGCGGGCGAGTTCGACGTGCTGACGCCCGCGTCCACGCTCGCGGTGCTGCGCGCGGGTTATCAGCCCGTCTATCACCCCAGCGCGGAGCGTTTCGCGCGAGAGCGAGGCGGTGAAAAACGACAAGGCAAGACACGGCGTGCCGTGAATGCTACACCGCATGGATGATACAGACGCGACGTCTCGCGGTCGGCAAGCGCCGCATTCACCAGACGCGGAACTGCCGCCGGAAGCATTCTCCCTAGCAACTGCGGATGCTGCGAGCGCGAGCGCCGCTGACGGCATCGTCACCTGTCGCGACGTCTCTGGATATACGTATTACGCGCAACCGAAGCAATCGCTCGGGCCGGTGCAGGACGGCGCGTTCACGTTCACGGCGTGGGACGGCGGCTGGAAGTGGGCGTGGTCGCAGTTGGGCATGGAGCTCAGCCACTACGAGGGGCCGATCCGGAGGATCATGGGAGTCCGCGACGACACCGCCTGGATCACCGCGGCGAACTATCCGGGCTGGTCGCCCTGGCGCGCGGTCAGCGACAAGCCGGATCGGTATGACTCCGGCGGGTTCCTGCGGTATTTCTATGCCTGGGCGATCCCACCGGCGGCGGGCGTGACGTACAAGTGGCTGCGCGACTTCTACGACTGGCGGTATCCGGAGCTGCAAGGAAAGGCCGCTCAGGTTGCCGGCGCGACGCTGACCGACTACAGCCTGTGGTGCGGCTTTCTCACCAGCGACGGCGTGCTGGCGCCGTGCGAATACGTCACGGGCTTCGGCGAACCCAACGAAGGCCGGGTGCGTCTCCCACAGTAGAACGCGTGCGGCTAGACCGGCAAGTCGCTCGCTAGCCGCGCGGCAAATGTTTCCGCGTCGAGCGGGCGTGAGAACCGATAGCCTTGCAGGTGCGTCGCGCCGATCGCGCGCAGGGCGTCGCGCTGGACGTCCGTTTCCACGCCTTCGGCGACGCACTGCAGGTTGAGGTCGGTCGCCAGCCGCACGATCGTCGCCGCGATCGCGCCGTCGAGCGGGTGGTTGCCGATGCCCGACACGAAGGCGCGGTCGAGCTTGAGCGTGTCGATCGGGAAGTATTTCAAGTACGCCAGCGCGCTGTAGCCGGTGCCGAAGTCGTCGATCGAGAGGCGCACGCCCAGCAGCTTGAGATCGAGCAGCGACTCCATCGTGTCCTCGAAGCTCTCGACGACGCTCTCGGTCAGCTCGAGCTCCAGCCGCGCGGGCGCGATGCCGTAGCGGCGGATCGTCTCGCCGACGGTCTGCGCGAAGCGGCGGTCCTTGAACTGCAGCGGTGAGATGTTCACCGCGACCACGATCGGCGGCAGGCCGGCTTCGTCCCAGGCCCTGACGTGCGCGCAGGCGGCCTCGAGCACGAGCTGGCCGAGCGGGACGATCAGGCCGGTGCGCTCGGCCAGCGGAATGAAGTCGGCCGGGCTCACGATTCCGCGCTCGGGATGGTTCCAGCGCACCAGCGCCTCGGTCTTGACGATGCGCTCGCTGGCCGCGTCGACGATCGGCTGGAAGAAGAGCACGAACTCGTCGTGGTCGATCGCCCGGCGCAGCTCGATCTCGCGCAGCGCCTCCTCACCGGCCTGGCGCCGGATGCGCTCGTCGTAGCGCAGGTAGGCGTTCGCGCCGCGCTCCTTGGAGTGGTACATGGCGATGTCCGCGGCTTGCAGCAGCTCGTCGGCCTCGCGCGCGTCGTGCGGAGCGAGCGCGAGCCCGATGCTCACCGTGACGAAGTGCTGCTCGTCGTCGATCACGTACGGCTGCGCGATCGCGTCGAGCACGCTTTCGGCGACCGCCTCGGCGTCGCCGGCCTGGGCCACTCCGGGCAGCAGGATCAGGAACTCGTCGCCGTTGAGCCGCGCGACCGTGTCGCCCGGGCGCACGCAGCTCGCCAGCCGCGACGCGACCAGGCGCAGCAGCGCGTCGCCGACCGCGTGGCCGGCCGTGTCGTTGACGTGCTTGAAGCGATCGAGGTCGAGGAACAGCAGCGCGACCGGTTCGTCGCGCAGCAGCGTCTCGCTCAGCCGCTCGAGCACGAGCTTGCGGTTGGGCAAGCCGGTCAGCACGTCGTGGTGCGCCGAGCGCCACAGCCGCCGCTCGTGGCGCTCGCGCTCGGTGACGTCGAGGATTGTGCCGAAGCGGCGCCGCGCGCCGCCGTCGCTGAGCGTCGCGACGTGCTCGACGACGCTGCGCTCGTCGCCTTGCGCGGTCCGGATGCGGTAGGCCAGGGTGATCGGCTGCTCCGACGCGCCGGCCTCGGCCAGCGCGTGCTCGATCCGGGTCCGGTCCTCGGGCAGCACGTGGGCGTGCAGCGCGCCGGCCTGCGGCGAAACGCTCTCGGCCAGGCCGAACATCATCCGCACCTCGGGCGACCACCACGTCCGCCCGTCGTGCTCTTCCACCCACTGCCCGAACAGGGCGGAGGCTACCAGCGCGTCCGGACCGCCTGGGCCGCGGGCGAGCTCGCTCGCGCGCGGTAGCGGCTCGCGCCGGCGCGCGGCCGAGCGCGTCTTGACCAGCAGCGTGATGTCCTCGCGCTCAGCGCGGCGGAGCATGGTGATCGTGACGTCGTGCCGGCCCCACGCGAAGTCGAAGGCGAAGTCGAAACGCTCCGCCCCGTCGCCGGTCAGCGCGGCGAACTCCTCGAAGCGGCCCTGGAAGCCGCGCACCGACGCGCACGGGGCAACGTCGCCGAAGAAGCGCCGGCCGGTCACGTCGTGCGGCTTGAGCCGCGAGAACGCCGCCTCGGCCCGGTTGTAATGGACGATCGTGCCGTCACGAGCAAGCGTGATAACCCCGACGGGGTAGCGGTTGAGTTCGTCCCGCGAAAGGTCGGGGACGCGATCGTCCATGATCACGTATGTATTGACGGCGCGCGCGGTGGCGCCGTTCCCGCGCGTCAGCGCAAGCGGCGGTAGAACCGTTCGGTGTCGGTTAATTCCTCGTACGCGCGCTGGTGGGGCGTGTAGCGCAGCGTCTCTTTCGACGACACGCCGAGATAGCCCAATCGGACTAAGCTCTCGTAGATCACCTGGTGCGCACGGTACGACAGCGTACGGTTGAAGTGGGTCACGACGTTGCGCGCGACGACCAGGTGGAACTCGTTGAACGAGCCGTCGGTCGCGAGGTTGTGCTGGGCGAACACGATCTGCTCGCGCAGCCCGGGCTTGAAGACCGCCCGCCCGCCGTCGAGTGAGATGTAGTCCGAGAAGCGGCGCGTGCCGCCGCCCTCGACGTAGCGGTGGGCGTACTCGTCGACCAGCTCGGCGGGGAAGACGCCGGCTTTGGCGCGCTCGATCGCGGCTTCCCCGGCGTCGGTAGCGTAGATGCGGGTGCGGTGGTAGAACTCCGACTCGCGCAGCAGGATCGCCAGCGCGTACGCGTCGTCGCCCGAGCCGATCACCCACAGCCGAGCGTGCGGGAAGGTGCGCAGGCGCGGCAGCACGCGCTCGCGGAACGCGGCGAAGAACTGCGGCTCGCGGAACGGTGAGCTGGGATTGTGGGTGAGCGCGTCGACGAAGCGGCGCAGCACGGCCGGGTCGTGCAGCACCCGCTCGAGCAGCCCGGTGATGGTCGCCGCGCCCTCCGCGCGCACGCGCTCCGCAACCCGCCGTTTGAGGGTCGCGGGCGAGTACTCGCGCAGGTCGTAGCCCGAGATGCGGTACACCGCCTCGAGCAGCAAGTTGAGCTCGAGGTCGCTGACCGCCGCGGAAACCGTCGGCGGGACGCTGGGCGCCCCGTCCGACGGGCGTTCGGCGATCACGCTGTGACGTTCAGCCAGACGCGGACGAGCGCGACGAGCTGATCGATGTCGACCGGCTTGGAGATGTACTCCGAGGCGCCGGCCGCCAAGCACTGCTCGCGGTCGCCCTTCATCGCCTTGGCGGTCAGGGCGATGATCGGCATGCTCTTCCACTCGTCGCGCGCGCGGATGCGGCGGATCGTCTCGTAGCCGTCCATCTCGGGCATCATGATGTCCATCAGGATGACGTCGATCTCCGGGTGCGAGCGCAGCAGCGCGATGGCCTCGGCGCCCGACTCCGCGGAGAGGACGTTCATGTCGAAGTCCTCCAGCGCGCTGCGCAAGGCGTAGATGTTGCGCGTGTCGTCGTCGGTGACCAGGATCGTGCGCCCTTCGAGGGTGCCGTTGCCGTGGGCCGGGTTGGCCGGGCGCTTGACCTCGGGCAGCCGGGCCTCGACCTGGTTGAGGAAGTACGAGGTCTCGTCGATCAGCCGCTCGGGCGACATCGCGTCCTTGACGATCACCGACTCGGACAGCCGCCGCAGCGACCCGTCCTCTTGCTCGGTGAGCTCGCGGCCGGTGTAGACGATGACCGGCACGCGGACGTGGGCCGGGTGGGCCTTGATCCGCTCGATCAGCGTGATGCCGTCCATGTCGGGCAGCCCGAGGTCGACGATGACGCAGTCGAAGCGCGCGTCGTCGAGCGCGTGCAGCGCCTGCTCGCCGGTCGAGACGGCGGTCACCGTCACCTCGCCGGTCTGGATCAGGTTCGCCATCGCCGAGAGCTGGGTCACGTCGTCCTCGACGACGAGCACGTTGCGCGAGGCGGCGTCGGCGAAGCCGAGCAGGTTGTCGAAGGCCTGGGTCAGCGCGTCCTCGCTGGCCGGCTTCTTGAGGTGTGCGAAAGCGCCCGAGTCGAGGGCCTTCTGCCACTGCTCCTCGCCCGAGATGACGTGCACCGGGATGCCCTTCGTGGCGGGGTCGCGCTTGAGCTGATCCAGCAGCACCCAGCCGTCGACGTCGGGCAGCCCGATGTCCAGCGTGATCGCGTCGGGCACGAACTGGCGCGCCAGCGCGATGCCGTCGGCGCCGCTGCGGGCCATCAGGCCGCGGAAGCCGCGGTCGCGGGCCAGCCCCAGCAGGATGCGGGCGAAGGTGGCGTCGTCCTCGACGATCAGCACCACCCGGTCCTGCGGGCGGATGTCGGCCCGGTCGTCCTCGACCGGCCCGGTCGGCAGCGCCGGCGGGAGCTTCTTGCGGCGCAGCGCGAGCGGCGCATCGTCGGCGTCGACGGGCTTGGCCGGGGCGGGCGCGGTGTGCAGCTCGGCCGCCGCGATCGCGCGGACCGTCCGCACCAGCGGGTGGAAGAAGGTGAACGTCGATCCCGAGCCGGGCTCGGACTCGACCGTCATGTCGCCCCCGAGCAGGCCCGCGATCTCACGCGAGATCGCCAAGCCCAGGCCGGTGCCGCCGTACTTGCGCGCGGTCGACATGTCGGCTTGCTGGAACGCCTCGAAGATGACGTTGTGCTTGTCGCCGGGGATCCCGATCCCGGAGTCGCGCACCTCGAAGGCGACGTACGGCGCGATCTCGCCGTCGATGTCGCGCACCTCGCGCCGCAGGGACAGTTCGACCGAGCCGTGCGAGGTGAACTTGAACGCGTTCGAAAGCAGGTTCTTGAGGATCTGCATCAGGCGCGTCTGGTCGGTCTCGAGCGAGTCCGGCACGTCGTCGTCGACCTCGACCGCGAAGCGCAGCCCGCGCTCTTGGGCCACGCCGCGGAAAGTCCGCTCGACGTCGTCGCAGATGTCGGCGACGCGCTGCTCGGTGATGTCGACCGAAGTCGTCCCGGACTCGATCTTCGAGAGGTCGAGGATGTCGTTGATCAGGGTGAGCAGGTCCGAGCCCGCGCGCCGGATGGTCTGCGCCATCTCGACCTGCTTGCCCGACAGGTTCTGCTCCTTGTTGTCGCTGAGCTGCTTGGAGAGGATCAGGAGCGAGTTGAGCGGGGTGCGCAGCTCGTGCGACATGTTGGCCAGGAACTGCGACTTGTACTTGGAGGTCAGCGCGAGCTGCTCGGCCTTCTGCTCGAGCGCGCGGCGCGCTTCGTCGATCTCGCGGGTGCGCTTCTCGACCTCTTCGTTCTGCTCGGCCAGCAGGCGCGCTTTCTCTTCGAGCTCCTCGTTGGTCTGCTGGAGCTCGTCCTGCTGCGACTGCAGCTCGACGGTCAGCGACTGCGACTGCTTGAGCAGCTCTTCGGTGCGCATGTTGGCGGCGATCGTGTTGAGCACGATGCCGATCGACTGGGTGAGCTGGTCCAAGAACAGCAAGTGGTTGTCGCTGAACTCCTCGAACGAGCCCAGCTCGAGCACGGCCTTGATGTCGCCCTCGAACAGCACCGGCAGCACGACGATGTTGAGCGGCTTGAAGTGGCCCGCGCCGGAGGTCACCTGGAGGTAGTCCGGCGGCACGTTGGAGACCAGGATGCGCGTCTTCTCGGCGACGCACTGGCCGACCAGCCCTTCGCCCGGGCCGAACTGGAGCGTGCCCTTGCGGCGCGGCGCGGCATAGCCGGCGGTGAAGCGCAGCAGCGGCTCGTCGTCGATCGGTTCGTTGAGGTAGAAGATGCCGACCGAGGCGTTCACCAGCGGCGCGAGCTCCGACATGATGAGCTTGGCGACCGTCTTGATCTCTTTTTGGCCTTGGAGCGTGCCGGTGAAGCGGGCGAGGTTCGTCTTGAGCCAGTCCTGCTCGCGGTTCTTCTGCGTGGTGTCGCGCAGGTTGCGGATCATCTCGTTGACGTTCTCGGTGAGCAGGCCGACCTCGCCCTGCGCGCCGACCTCGATCGCGCGCGAGAGGTCGCCCTTGGTCACCGCGGTGGCGACCTCGCCGATCGCGCGGATCTGCGAGGTGAGCTGCGCGGCGAGCTGGTTGACCGAGTCGGTCAGGTCGCGCCACAGGCCGGCGGCGCCGGGCACCTCGGCCTGACCGCCCAGCTTGCCCTCGAACCCGACCTCGCGGGCGACCGAGGTCACCTGGTCGGCGAAGATCGCCAGCGTGTCGATCATGCCGTTGATGGTGTCGCCCAGCTCGGCGATCTCGCCCTTCGCGTCGAGCACGAGCTTGCGCTTGAGGTCGCCGTTGGCGACCGACGTGACGACCTTGGCGATGCCGCGGACCTGGTTGGTCAGGTTGCCCGCCATGCGGTTCACCGAGTCGGTGAGGTCTTTCCAGGTGCCCGCGACGCCCGGCACGAGCGCCTGGCCGCCGAGGATGCCTTCGGAGCCGACCTCGCGCGCGACGCGGGTGACTTCGCCGGCGAACGCGTTGAGCTGGTCGACCATCGTGTTGATGGTGTCCTTGAGCTCGAGCATCTCGCCCCGCACGTCGGCGGTGACCTTTTTGGAGAGGTCGCCGTTGGCGACGGCGGTCGTGACCTTGGCGATGTTGCGGACCTGGTTGGTAAGGTTCGCGGCCATCGAGTTGACCGAGTCCGTCAGATCCTTCCAGGTGCCGGCGACGCCTTGCACCTGAGCCTGGCCGCCGAGCGTTCCTTCGGAGCCGACTTCGCGCGCGACGCGGGTGACTTCGCCCGCGAAGGCGTTGAGCTGGTCGACCATCGTGTTGACGGTGCCCTTGAGCTCGAGGATCTCGCCGCGGGCGTCGACCGTGATCTTCTTGGAGAGGTCGCCGCGCGCGACGGCGGTCGTCACGTCGGCGATGTTGCGGACCTGCGCGGTGAGCGACGAGGCCATCGAGTTGACCGAGTCGGTGAGATCTTTCCACGTGCCGCCGACGCCGGGCACGACGGCCTGGCCGCCGAGCTTGCCGTCGGTGCCGACCTCGCGCGCGACGCGGGTGACTTCGGCCGCGAACGCGTTGAGCTGGTCGACCATCGTGTTGACGGTGGCCTTGAGCTCGAGCATCTCGCCCTTGACGTCGACGGTGATCTTCTTGGACAGATCGCCCTTGGCCACGGCGGTCGTCACGTCGGCGATGTTGCGAACCTGCGAGGTGAGGTTCGAGGCCATGAAGTTGACGTTGTCGGTGAGGTCCTTCCACGTGCCGGCGACGCCCTGCACGTAGGCCTGGCCGCCGAGCCGGCCTTCCGAGCCGACCTCGCGCGCCACGCGCGTCACTTCCGAAGCGAACGCGTTGAGCTGGTCGACCATCGTGTTGACGGTGCCCTTGAGCTCGGCCATCTCGCCGCGCACGTCGACGGTGATCTTCTTGGAGAGGTCGCCGTTGGCGACCGCCGTCGTCACGTCGGCGATGTTGCGCACCTGGTTGGTGAGGTTCGCGGCCATCGAGTTGACCGAGTCGGTGAGGTCCTTCCAAGTGCCGGCGACGCCTTCGACTTGGGCCTGGCCGCCGAGCTTGCCTTCGGTGCCGACCTCGCGCGCGACGCGGGTCACTTCGCCCGCGAAGGCGTTGAGCTGGTCGACCATCGTGTTGACGGTCGCCTTGAGCTCGAGCATCTCGCCCTTGACGTCGACGGTGATCTTCTTGGAGAGGTCGCCGCGCGCCACGGCGGTGGTGACGGCGGCGATGTTGCGAACCTGGTTCGTCAGGTTGCCGGCCATCGAGTTGACCGAGTCGGTGAGGTCCTTCCAGGTGCCGGCCACGCCGCGGACGTCGGCCTGGCCGCCCAGGCGGCCGTCGGTGCCGACCTCGCGCGCCACGCGCGTCACCTCGCCGGCGAACGAGTTGAGCTGGTCGACCATCGTGTTGATGGTCGTCTTGAGCTCGAGCACCTCGCCGCGCACCGAGACGGTGATCTTCTTGGAGAGGTCGCCGTTGGCGACGGCGGTCGTCACCTCGGCGATGTTGCGGACCTGCGCGGTCAGGTTGCCGGCCATCGTGTTGACCGAGTCGGTGAGGTCTTTCCAGGTGCCGGCGACGCCTTCGACTTGGGCCTGGCCGCCCAGGCGGCCTTCGGTGCCGACCTCGCGCGCCACGCGGGTGACTTCGCCCGCGAACGAGTTGAGCTGGTCGACCATCGTGTTGACGGTGACCTTGAGGTCGGCGACCTCGCCCTTGACGTCGACGGTGATCTTCTTGGACAGGTCGCCCTTGGCGACGGCGGTGGTGACCTCGGCGATGTTGCGGACCTGGCTGGTCAGGTTGCGGGCCATCGTGTTGACCGAGTCCGTCAAATCTTTCCAGGTGCCGGCGACGCCTTCGACCTGGGCCTGGCCGCCCAGGCGGCCGTCGGTGCCGACCTCACGCGCGACGCGCGTGACTTCGCCGGCGAACGCGTTGAGCTGGTCGACCATCGTGTTGACGGTGACCTTGAGGTCGGCGACCTCGCCCTTGACGTCGACGGTGATCTTCTTGGACAGGTCGCCCTTGGCGACGGCGGTGGTGACCTCGGCGATGTTGCGGACTTGGCTGGTCAGGTTGCCGGCCATGGTGTTGACCGAGTCGGTGAGGTCCTTCCAGGTGCCGGCCACGCCGCGCACGTCGGCCTGACCGCCCAGCCGGCCTTCGGAGCCGACCTCGCGGGCGACGCGGGTGACCTCGGCCGCGAAGGTGTTGAGCTGGTCGACCATCGTGTTGATGGTCTCCTTGAGCTGCAGGATCTCGCCGCGCGCCTCGACGGTGATCTTCTTGGAGAGGTTGCCGTTGGCGACGGCGGTGGTGACCTCGGCGATGTTGCGGATCTGGTTGGTCAGCGTGCCGGCCATCGAGTTGACCGAGTCGGTGAGGTCCTTCCAGGTGCCGGCCACGCCGCGGACGTGGGCCTGGCCGCCCAGCGTGCCTTCCGAGCCGACCTCGCGGGCGACGCGCGTCACCTCGCCGGCGAAGGCGTTGAGCTGGTCGACCATCGCGTTGATCGTGCGCGCGCTGCGCAGGAACTCGCCCTTGAGCGGGCGGCCGTCGGTCTCGAGCGCCATCTGCTGCGAGAGGTCGCCGCGCGCGACCGCACCGAGCACGCGGTTCGTCTCGGCGATCGGCACGGTGAGGTCGTCGATCAGCCGGTTGACGGCCAGCAGCTTCTCGCCGTAGCCGCCGGGCGCTTGAATCTCCGTTCGCTGACCCAAGCGGCCGTCGTGTCCGACGACCTGCGAGATGCGCTCCATCTCGCGCAGGACGCGCGCGTTGTTCCCGACGACGTCGTTGAACGCCTCGGCCAAGTCGCCGTCGATCCCGTCCCACGAGCCGGGCAAGCGCTGCGAGAAGTCGCCGCGGGACACCGCCCGCAGCGCGTTGAGGAGCTGGCGCTTGACTTGATCGCCGCTCGTCCCGGAGGCGCCGTTTTTGCCCTTGACCCCACTGGTGTCCGGTACGGCCGGACGCTTTCCGTTGGTCTTCGTTTTACCAGCAGCGGCCACAGGCGGCATACGTACATCTCCTACGAGGCGATCGGGACGACAGCACACGACGCCGTCGGTCCCCAATGCATAGCATCGGCACCCACGGCGAGGACGTTAATTGCAAGCAAGCTACCCGTCGACGGGTAGACCAAAACGCTCGCGATATACGATCTTACGAAACGACGCGCCCGATTGTCACCGGGCGAGCGAACCGTTTACACGATCGGCTCGGCGAGGGCGTCGAACGTCACCGCGACGGCCAGACCGTAGAGGGCGTGCGGGATCGCGTCGGCGAGCCAGCCGCTGGTGCCCCAGGTCTTGAGATCGGTCACCCCGCTGCGGACGAGCGGTACGTCGCTCAGCGCCATCGCCGCGGCTCCGGCGGCGAGCCCCGCGAGCGGAAGCGGCACGCCGCGCAGAGCGGGCCGGAGCAGTCCGTAGAGGGCGCCGATCCCCAAGCCGTTGGCGTAGCCCAGGAGCGCGCCGGTTCCGCTGCGGCGGTTCTTGGCCGCGTCGTCGTCGCCGGTCAGCGGCGTGATGCCGTTCTCCTCGGCGAGCTTCTTGACGAACTCGGACGGCGTCTCGCTGGCCGGCCGCGCGCGCGCCACCATGTCGGTGTAGGTGGCCAGGTCTAGGGCGGCGGTTCCAACCGCGCCGGCGACGGTCCCGACCAAGATCGATCGAATGCTCATGCGGCTAGCATTCCCCCGCGCCGACGGTGTGCGAAGCGCACGGCACCCACAGATAGCCGTCGCCCTCGGGTCGAACGAAGGCCGAGCAAGCGCACGGCCAGCGCCACCCCTTGTGTCTGGCGGAGAAGGCTGAATCGAGGGTGGAGCGCTCCAGCGATCGCAACTCGACGCCGGGGCTGCCCAGGCGGGAACTCAGTTCGGGGTGCGTCCGGATGGATTTCGTTCTGCGCGGCACTCCGAACAAAACGACGCCGCGGGCGCGCTGGATGTTCCCTGCTGCTCCGGCGCGGAGAGTAAGCGGGCGGACGGAGCGTTATGACGCGCGTCACGGCGTGGTATGGGGCGACACCAGCCTAAGCTGTAGGCTTATCTCTTTTAGGAGAACTCGTGCGACGCATCGCATCTCCCTTGCTCGCACTTCTGTGTATCGCGCTGGTGGCGTTCGCAGCCGTGCTCTACCTCGCACCGCGTGCGTTTGCTTCGGACCACCAGGACTCGCCGCTGACCACCTCGCGGCCCGGCGCCGACATCACCGACGTCTACGTCTTCCCGGCCAACGACCCGTCCAAGGTCGTTCTGGCGATGGACATCTTCCCGCTGATCCCGCCGGGGCTCGGGCCGCAGACGTTCTTCGATCCGGGTGTTCTGTACCAGTTCAAGATCGGTCTCCAGTCCGACGCGACCGAAGATCTCGTGCTCCAGTTGAAGCCCGACGTCGTGGGATCCAATCAGAAGATCACGCTGTACGGCCCGACTCGACCCGCCGCGGTCGGCACGCAGACGACGGTCGTCACCGGCGCGAAGACCGGCGACATCCCGTACAACCAAGTCACCGATCTCGGTAACGGCATCATGGCCTTTGCCGGACCGCGCGAAGACCCGTTCTACTTCGACCTCTCGCGCTTCGGCAAGATCGAGCCGGACCGCGATTACGCCAAGCAGCCGAATCCGCCGCCGAACACCGAGACCTGTTTCCGCAAGGACGGCAAGGACTTCTTGGCCGGCTACAACGTGCTGACGCTGATGGTCGAGATGCCGCGCAAGCTGCTCGCCGACGGCGGCCAGCTCGGCCGCATCAACGTCTGGGGCACGACGTCGCTCAAGAACACCGATCCCGACGCCTCACCGCAGTCGCCGATCGCGTCGCTCGCCAACGTCGTCGCCAACCACAACACGCGCACCGGCAGCGCGACCGACGCGAGCGGCACCTGGACGCAGGTCGAGCGCCTCGGCCGCCCGGCGGTCAAAGAAGCGATCGAAGCGTTCCGCAACCACGACGTCACCAACCGTTCCGCGCTCACCGACGACGGCGTGCTCGCGCAACTCGATCCACGAGTACATGGTCCACACCGCGGGCCGCTCCGAAGCGGTCGCCGACGCGGCGGTCAAGGTGCTCATGCCCGACTTCATCGAGGCCGATCTGTCGGCCGACGGCCCGGCGCGCTACCTCGCGGTCGAGACCAACGGCAAGAGCGGTCTGCCGATCCAGATCATCCGCACCGTGCCGCCCGACGGCATCCTGGGCGTCAAACAGGCGCTGGGCGATCCGCTCCGCCACTTCGGCGGCCGCGATCCGAAGAGCCCGGTCATCGACCTCTCGCTCGGCGCGATCTACGGCAGCCTCATTCCCAAGCTGGGCCTGGCGCCCGACGACAACCGCGAGACGCCGTGCCTGACCAGCGACAACACCACCCCCGCGGCGAAACACCCGCTGCGCGGCTTCCCCTACCTCGGAGATCCGCGATGAACGCGCGCTTCGTTCCCCTCGTCCTGGTCGCCGCGTTCGTTGCGCTGCCCGTCGCCGCCGCGGCGCAGAACCAGCCCGCGCCGCCCGCCGCTTCGGGCGCCCCGATCTCGCCCCCGGTCCCGCCCAGCGGGCCCAACAAGACGCCGCAAACCGCACCGAATCCGGGCTCCGCGGAAGTCATGCCGGCCACGGTCAAGGGCCCGGGCGGTTACACCACCGAAGGCGCGTCGCAATCGCAGAGCGCGCCCGCGCGCTACGGCGGCGATCCCAACGCGTCCGGCAACGACTTCACCTCCTCGCCGCCGCTGGGCCCGCAGAAGAACCTGGGCCAGCGCCTCAACCGCACCGTGCACTACGTCGCCGGCGACTACATCGCGCCGCCGATCGTGTACGACAACTTCGCCGGCGGCACGAAGGGCAACAACTACCGCTCCTACGCGGGGCGCGCCGTGTTCGAGCTGCCGCTGGGGCAGTACGACGTCTACGTCGGCGGCGAGACGCGCAAGTACAGCTACGACACGCGCGCTGGTCTGACCACCGGCATCGGCGCGCAGGGGCGCGGCTTCGTGCCCTCGTTCACCGCGACGGACTACGACTACGACGTGCGGGCCGGCGTCAAGGTGATGGGCCCGCGCCTCTTCGGCGCGGTCTCCTATCTCACGCGCGGCTCCAACTTCGAGCCGCGCGAGCGCGGCCTGGGCTACGGCATCGAGAAGCTGGCCGACGTCGACCAGAACTTCTCGATCCACGGCAACGTGTTCTTCTATCCCAACGTCGGCGGCCAGTACAGCGTGGCCGGCCTGGGCGGGAACTACGGGGTCTCGTACCGCGAGGTGCGCTACCTGATCGGCGCGTCGATCCAGCCCAACCACTCGCCGGTGTTCCTGGACGCGGGGTTCCTGGGCGACCGCAGCAGACCGCGCACCGATGCGCCGGTCGGCTTCAACCACCAGGGCCCGTACGTCGGCCTGGGGCTCCACTTCTGAGGTAGCTCTGAAACTCGCACCCCTGGGCCTGATCGCGGCCGCGCTCGTCGCGATCGCGATCTGGCCCGCCTTCGCCTCGCACGCCGTCGTGGGTGATCCTACGGCGGCGTCGACGCCTGCCCCGCTGCGCGACGACGCGACGATTCGCGCCAAGACGATCGCCTTCGAGGAACGGCGCGAGAAGCAAGATTCCGAAGACCAGATCACCCCGCGCCTGCTGGCCGAGCAGTACCTCCAGCGCTACCGCGAGCGCGGCGACGCCGGCGACATCCTGCGCGCGCAAGCGGCCGCGCAGCGCTCGCTGCGCGCGCAGCCCGACAACGTTCCCGCGCTGCAGGAACTGGCCTCGGCGCAGCTCGCGCTGCACCGCTTCCGCGCTGCGCTGGCAACCATTCGGCGCGCGCGCGCGACCGCGCCGAGCGATCCCGGCCTGGCGATGAGCGAAGCGGCGTTCCAACTCGAGCTGGGCGACTACGGCGCGGCCAAAGCGCTGGTCGAGCGCTACCACGGCGCCGCGGCTCCGGGAGAGGGCGACCCGACCGAAGCCATCGCCGCGCGGCTGGCGGAACTGACCGGCGACCTGCCGCGCGCGCGCGACCTGCTCGGGCGCGCGTCGCGCCGGCTCGACTCCGTCTACGGCGCGCCGGACGAGCGCCGGGCCTGGTTCCACGCGCGTCTGGGCGAGCTGGCGTTCGCGGCCGGCGACTCGACTGCCGCGCTGAGCGAGGAGAAGACCGCGCTCGAGCGCTTCCCCGACGACCTCATCGCGCTGACCGACGCCGCGCGCTTCAGCGCCGCGGCCGGGGCGTGGAACGACACGCGCGCGTACGCCGAGCACGCCGTGCGGCTGACCCCGTCACCGGAGAACCTCGGCCTGCTGGCTGACGCGCAGGAGCGCCTAGGCGATCCGAGCGGCGCCGCGGCGACGCGCGACGAGATCGTCGCGGTCGAGCGGATCGGCAACGCGCAGCACCTCGTCGACCGGCTGCTCGCGGTGTACTACGCCGACCACAACGTGCGGCTCGCCGACGCGTACGCGATCGCGCGGCGCGACCTGGCCGTGCGCGACGACGTCTTCGCCGAAGACACGCTGGCCTGGACCGCCGCGCGCGCAGACAAGTGGGACGTGGCCCGCGCCGCCGCCCGCAAAGCGACGGCGTACGGTACTGCCGAGCCGCGCCTGTGGTACCACGCCGGCGTGATCGCCGAGCACGACGGCGACGTGGCGCGCGCGAAGACGTGCTATCAGCACGCGCTCGCGCTCAACCCGAACTTCCAAGCCGGCTTCGCCGACGATGCCCGCGCGCGGTTAGCGCGCTTGTAGCTACGCGTTCGGCGTCGGCGC
Source organism: Vulcanimicrobiota bacterium (assembly GCA_963784655.1). Taxonomy (GTDB): domain Bacteria; phylum Vulcanimicrobiota; class Vulcanimicrobiia; order Vulcanimicrobiales; family Vulcanimicrobiaceae; genus Vulcanimicrobium. The sequence continues at coordinate 277,735 of CAWASO010000002.1, read as the reverse complement.
CGGTTCGACCGCGCCGATCCGGCGCGTGCGCACGAAGACGTAGGCGAACACCAGCGCGAGCGCGCCGACCAGAAAGGCCGAGAGCCCCAGATCGCTGAACGGCGGCTGCCAGCCCAAGACCTGCGCCAGCTCGTAGGCGGCGACGATCAGCGCCAGCGCCGTCACCGAGATCACCCAAACGCGCATGATCGTCGGCAGCGCGTTGCTGCGAAAGGCGACCAGGCGGTGGACGACGACGCTGTCCATCGTGTCGGTGCAGACCATGCCGAAGCAGAACGTCGCGCCGACGATCAGCGCGCCCGCGATCCCGACGTCGGCGCCGAACGCGACCACGTAGGTCGCGATCTGGCTCGAGGTCTCGAAACCAAAGCCGAACAGCAGGCCGATCGGCAGCGCCAGCCAGGGACTGCTGCCCTCGCGCAGCGCGCGCGGCAGCAGGCGCGTCTTCACCCCGCCGGCCATCCCGCCCATGTACGAGCCCGCCCGCAACTGCACGACGTTCATCGCCGCGATCGCGATCAGCACGACGATGCTGACCCAGGTCCCGATCTTCTCGATCACCGCCGCGTGCGCGGCGAGGTGCGTGCCGAGCAGGCCGACCAGGGCCGAGATGGCGAGCACCATGATCGTGTGGCCGCCCGCGAACAGCGTGCCAACGAAGCGCGAGAAGCGCGGCGCGCGGGCGTACGAGTTGCGCGTCACGCCGTCGATCGCGGCCAGGTGGTCGGGGTCGGCGCCGTGGCGGATGCCCAGCACGAAGACGGTGGCGGCGTTCGTCGCGATCATGCGGTCACCGGAGCGTGCGAGTGGCGCGGCGCGAGGGCGTAGCCGGCGATCGCCAGCGCGACGAGCGCGGCGACCAGCGGGATCGGCACGCCGACGCCCTGCGCGGCGAACCCTTGCGCGACGGTCACCGCGCCGACCAGCGCGATCACGCAGGCCGAGACGATCGGTGCGACGCGGGTGAGCTTGTCGAAGGCGGGCCGGCGCGAGAGCCAGCCCGCGCCGCGCACCACCGCGATGCCGAGCACCGTCAGCACCGCCGCCAGGCCGAAGCCGAAGGCGACCACGATCGCCAGCCCCCAGGCCACCTTGTGGAGCGAGATCGCGGCCAGCAGCACGACCAGCGCGGCCGGGCAGGGCGCGATGTTGCCGCTCGCCGCCGCCGCGACCGCGGTCGGGAACGAGAGCGGCGCCTGGCCGGGGATCATGTGGGCCCGCGCGTGGGCCTCGTCGTCGAGCTCGTCGTGGTGGTGGTGCTCGCCGTGCGCGTGGTCGTGGTCGTGCGGATGATCGTGCGGGTGGGCGTGGTCGTGGGTGTGCGGGTGGACGTGCACGCGGTCGTCGGCGTGGGCGTGATCGTGGGCGCCGTCGTGCGGGTGGGCGTGCGCCTGCGGGCTAGCGGCGTGGGCGTGCACCGTCATGCCGCGCCGGCGCAGCGCGCGCGACAGGGCGCGGGCCCCGATCACCGCCACCAGCACGCCGGAGAGGAGCGTGATCCAAGGATAGATCTGCTCGGGCACGACCCACTTCGCGGCGACCAGCACCACCAGGCCCAGCGCGATCACGCCGGCGGTGTGCGCGACGGTCAGCGCGGAGGCCAGGATCAGCGCCTGCGAGGACGTGGCGCGCGCGCCGACCAGCGAGACGGCCAGCAGCGTCTTGCCGTGGCCGGGCTCGAGCGCGTGCAGCCCGCCCAGCGCGATCGCGACGAGCAGCGCGAGCAGCACCGCCAGCGCGCCGGCATCGCTGCGCGCGAGCAGCGTGCCGAGCGCGTCGTTGCGCGCCAGCGACGGGCTGCCGTCGGGCGCGGCTCTCGACCGACGGCGAGGTCGTGCGTGCCGGCGATCCGCCCGTCGGCCAGGTCGAGCGCGACGGCGCTGCGCGCGCGCGGCGAGCCGATCACGGCGGCCGGATACTGCGTCAGGCCGTTGGTGGGCTCGGCCGTGTCGCCCGCGACGACGTCCTTCCAGCCCAGCCGCCCGGCGTAGGTGCCGTCGCGCACGGTCAGGCTCTTCGTGCCGGCCGGGCAGCGCGCCGCTCGGCGTCGAGGATGAGGTAGAGGGTGTGCAGCCCGGCCGCCCCGGGCCGCTCGCGCACGCTCACCGGGCCCGCGCTCAGCGGCACGGGCCGGCCGTCGGCCGCGACGGCCAGCCCGGCCAGGATCGTGGCGCTCTCGGCCCGGCCCCAGCGCTCGAGCGCCGCGGCGGACGGGCGGGCGTTCGGGATCGAGACCGCGCTCGACCGAGAAGGCCGGGATCTCGGCCAGGTCGAGCACGTAGCGCACGCGCACCGCGGCCCGGTCCGTCTTCACCCGCACCAGGTGGTTGGTGGTGAAGTTGCCCAGCGGGTGGGCCTGCGCGGCCCGCACCCCGGACAGAACGAACGCCAGCGCCGCAAATAGCGATACGACGACGCTCGTGAGCCGCATGCAGCGACCGTGCCCAGGCCCATCCCCACCGAAACGTGATCCCAACGAACCAAACTCCCGGCGCTCGCGACCGGCGCGAACGCGACTTCGCCCACACAACGCGGGCTCGGCCCCGCGGGATTGAGCGCGCCTGGGTTTACGGCCGAGCAAGCGAGGGTAACGCCGGGCCGAGAGGGAGGGCCGCGTTCTGCACGTAGCCATCGGCTGGTGAGCGCCATCGACGAGCGGCGTCTAGCCGCACCGCTGCGGCTCCTGGTGGCAGCGAGTCGCGAGCTCTCCGCCTCGTTCGACTGCGCCCAGACGCTCGCCGTGGTCGGCCAGCTGGTCGTCCCGTCCTTCGCCGAAGGCTTCGCGGTCGAGGTCGACGAGGGCCAGATTCGCACCACCCTGGCGCAGACCGGGCGGCTCGAGCCGGCGGCGCGGCAGATTCCGCTGGTGGCGCGCGGCCGAACCGTGGGCCGGATGCGGATCGGGCGCGACCTGAGCGCCGCCGACGCCGAGGTCGATCTGTGGGCCGAGCTCGCGCTGCGCATCGCGACCGCGCTCGACGCCGCGCAGATCTACGACCGCGAGCGCCATGTGGCCGACACCCTGCAGCGGGCGCTGCTGCCCGAGCGGCTGCCGGTCGACGACCGGCTGTCCTTCGCCGCGGCCTACCTGCCCGGCGCGAGCGAGGCGATCGTGGGCGGCGACTGGTACGACGCCTTCCGCCTGCCCGACGGCCGGATCGCGTTCTCGATCGGCGACGTCGCCGGGCACGGCCTGCGCGCGGCGATCGTGATGGGCGAGGTGCGCCAGGCCTTCCGGGCCGCGGCCCTCAACCCGAACTCGCCCTCGCTGGTGCTCGAGCGCGCCAACACGATCGTGAACATGCGGGCCAACCCGGTCATGGTGACCGCCCTGTTCGGCATCGTCGACCCGCGCGACGGCGTGCTCAGCTACGCCTGCGCCGGCCATCCCGCTCCGCTCCTGGCGCTGCCCGACGGGACGGTGCAGCTGCTGCCCAAGGACGGTCTGCCGCTGGGCATCGTCGACGAGGTCGGCGCGACCGATTGGACCTTCACCCTCCCGCCGGGCGCGCTGTTCGCGCTCTACACCGACGGGCTGATCGAGTACTCGCGCGACGTCATCGAAGGCGAAGCGCGCTTGGTTCGGGCGCTCGCCGCGACCGCCGGCGAGCGCCCCGCCGATCCGGCCCAAGCGCTGCTCGCGCGGGTGTTCGCCGAGTGCCGCAACACCGACGACGTCGCGGCCTTGACCGTCGCGCTGGCCGACGTGCCCGCGCGCAGCTTCGGCTCGACCTTCTCGGCCCTGCCGATGGCCGTGCCGCTGGTGCGCCGCAGCATGGAGCGCTACGCCCGCCGCCTGGGACTGGACGAGGACGGCTGCTTCGCGCTGCTCACCGCGGCCGGCGAGGCGATCGCCAACGCCGTCGAGCACGCCTACCTGGGCCCGCCGGGCGTGGTGCGAGTCCAGGCCCACGCCGGCGACGGCGTCCTGACCGTCACGATAGAGGACGACGGCAAGTGGAAGCCGGCCCAGCGGCGCGACGAGCGCGGGCGCGGGCTGCCGCTGATGCGCGCGCTGATGGACGGGGTCGAGATCCGCACCCACCAGGCTCGCACCGAGGTGCGGCTCACGATGACCTTGCGCGCGGGGTGCGAACCGCTCTAGAATGTGCCGGGCGGGGTACGACCATGAGGATGCTCGCCGGAACCGCCGAGAAGAACCGTTTCATCAGCTCGCTCGCGCCGGCGACCCGGGGCTGGATCGAGGCGCGCATGACCGCCCACGGCGGCACGATCGGCGACGTGCTGCAAGCGCCCGACGCGCCGATCGAGGCGGTCTGGTTTCCGCTCTCGGGCCTGGTCTCGACCCTGCGCCCGCTCGAGAACGACGGCATGGTCGAGGTCGACGCCGCCGGCGCCGAGGGTTTTCTGGGCTTCGAGCTGGTCTTCGGCCTGCGCAGCACGCCCGACACCTGGCTCGTGCAGTCGCCGGGCCGCTTCGCGCGCCTGGACGCGCAGCTCTTCGCCGACGCGCTCGAGCGCGACGTGATGCTGCGCGAGGCGGCGCGCCGCTACACCGCGGCGGTGATGGCGGTGCGCGGGCAGTGGGTGGCCTGCAACGCGCGCCACACCATCGAGCAGCGGCTGGCGAAGTGGCTGCTGGTGACGCGCGACCGGGTCGGCGACGAGATCCAGATCACCCAGGACACCGTCGCGATGATGCTCGGCGTGCGGCGCGCCAGCGTGGTGACCGTGCTGGGCCGGTTCGTCGACGAGGGCGTGGTCGGGCACGGCTACGCGCGGGTCCGCATCCTCGACGACGCCCGCCTGGCGGCGCTGTCCTGCCCCTGCTACGCCAAGGCCGCCGCGCTGCTGCGCGGCGCGACGTAGCCGATTCCGGCCGCCGCCAGGTCGGCTCGCATCGCCGCCGCGATGGCGTCCCAGGTCGCCGCGCGCGCCTTCTCCGCCCCGCGCTCGTAGCGCTCGGGCTCCGCTTGCCGCGCCAGCGCGACCAGGCGCACGAAGTCGGCCGCGTCGCGCGCGACGTACACCACGTCGGCGTGGTCGGCGACGACGTCGGCGACCGCGGTGCTGACCACCGGGCGGCCCGCGGCCAGGTACTCCAGCGTCTTGGTGGGCGAGATGTTCGCGGTGTGCTCGTTGAGCGCGAACGGCATCAGCGCGACGTCGAAGCCGGCCAGCAGCGCCGGCAGCTCGTCGTAGCCGCGCTTGCCCAGGTAGGCGATGTTCGCCCGCCGCGGCAGCGCCGCTTCGTCAATCTTCACGACCGGCCCGACCAGCGCCACGGTCGCGGCGGGATACGCCGCGGCCAGCGCGCCGATCAGCGCCAAATCGAGCCGCTCGTCGATCACCCCGATGTAACCCAGCACGGGCCCGGCCGCGAACGGCTCCAGCGCGGCGTGCGGCGCGCTGTCGAGCGCGCGCGCGAAGTGCTCGACGTCCACTCCGCTGGGATAGCAGCGCGCCGCGCGGGCGCGGCCCTCCACGGTGCGGTACAGCGAGCGCCCGCCGGTGAAGACCAGGTCGGCGCGCTCGAGCAGCGCACGCTCGCGCGGCGCGATGCGCGGGTCGGCCTGGGCGAACTTCGCCAGCTCGTCCATCTTGTCGAACACCAGCGGCGCGCCGGGAAAGGCGTCGGCCAGACCGAGCATCATCGGCGTGTAGAGCCAGACCAGCGGGCGGCGCGCGCCGACCAGCCGGCGCACGGTCGCGAGCGCCCGCTCGTCGAGCGCGTCGCCGAGCGGGCCGGCGCGGTGCGGGGTCACGACGGTCACCCCGTCGAGCTCGCGCACCACGTCCTCGTCGCGCTCCGCGGCGAGCGGTTCCTCCAGCACGATCACGGGAACGTCGCGCGCCACGCGGGCTAGCAGGTGGTTGGGGCGCTGCCACACGCCTTGCCAGCGCAGGTGCAGGCCGGCGACGACGACTTCGGCGGGGTGCGGAATGGGAGGGCCTCCTCGAATGAAAGGGGAGCAAGCGGCGTTGCGCGCCGGGGGGTCGGGTACAGACGGGTTACCCAACTAAGAAGCATCAGTTGACCGCGCACGCGGCGGAATGGACAATGGTGTACGAGTACCTCGTCGTAGGAGCCGGCCTCGCCGGAAGCACGATCGCCGAACGCCTCGCCAGCCAGCTCGGCGCGCGCGTTCTGGTGATCGACAAACGTTCGCACGTGGCGGGTAACACGCACGATCCGCTCGACGAGAACGGGTTGCGCTACCACCAGTACGGGCCGCACATCTTTCACACCAACGCGCGCCACGTCGTCGAGTACCTCAGCCGCTTCACCGAGTGGATGCCTTACGAGCACCGGGTGCTGGCGCGAGTCGACGGCAAGCTGGTGCCGATCCCGATCAACCGCACCACGATCAACCGCCTCTACGGCCTCGAGCTGGACTCGGCCGAAGTCGAGGCGTTCCTCGCGGAGCGGGCTCAGGCACAGTCGCGCATCGACAACTCCGAGCAGATGATCGTCTCCCGCGTCGGGCGCGAGCTGTACGAAAAATTCTTTCGCGGCTACACCCGCAAGCAGTGGGGACTCGATCCCTCCGAGCTCGACGCGACGGTCTGCGGGCGCATTCCGACCCGCACCAACGACGACGACCGCTATTTCGGCGACGCGTTCCAGGCCATGCCGGCCGCCGGCTTCACCGCGATGGTCGAGAAGATGCTCGCCCACCCCAACATCGAGGTGGTGACGGGCTGCGACTTCCAGTGGATGCTGGACCGCGCGCGCTTCAACCACGTCATCTACACCGGCCCGATCGACGAGTACTTCGACTACAAGTTCGGCAAGCTGCCGTACCGCTCGCTGCAGTTCGAGTTCGAGACGGTCGACACGGCCGCGCGCGGTCTGCCGGTCGGCTGCGTCAACGAGCCCGAAGAAGGCGTGCCGTTCACCCGCACCACCGACTACCGCCATCTCACCGGCCAGTCGCATGCGAAGACGATCTTGGGCCGCGAGTACCCGAGTGCCGAAGGCGACCCGTACTACCCGATCCCGCGCCCGGACAACCGCGAGCTGTACCGCAAGTACGCCACGCTGGCCGCCGCGCAGCGCCACGTCACGTTCGTCGGGCGCTTGGCGGAATACAAGTATTTCAACATGGACCAAGCCGTCGCGTCGGCCCTGGTCGCTTTCGAGGAGCTGGCCCGCACCGCGGCCGTCGCCTCCTGACGAGGACATTCCGATGCAACCCGAGATCTGGGCTTCGCCCGAACCGACGTTCGCGCGAATCGATCACACGCGCACGCGCGACCAGTTGCGCGAGAGCGGCCACGAGGGGCGCGAGAGCGACATCGACCTGCTGGCGGGTCTAGGCATCGCGGCCACCCGCTACCCGGTGCTGTGGGAGAAGGTCGCGCCGCACCACCCGCAGGTGCGCGACTACGGCTGGGCCGCGCGCCGGCTCAACGCGCTGGCCGAGCGCGGGGTCGAACCGATCGTCACCCTGCTGCACCACGGCAGCGGCCCGTCCTACACCAGCCTGGTCGATCCCGCGTTCCCGCACTTGTTCGCGGAGTACGCCGCGGCGACGGCGCGCCGGTTTCCCTGGGTCAAGCGCTGGACGCCGATCAACGAGCCGCTCACGACGGCGCGTTTCTCGACCCTGTACGCGGCCTGGTATCCGAACCGCTACTTCGACGACGCGGCCTTCGGGCGCGCGATCGTCAACGAGGCGCTGGGCTTCGCCTGGGCCGCCGAACGCATTCGCGAAGTGGTGCCGGACGCGACGTTCCTGCTGACCGAGGACTTGCAGAGCTTCACCGCCGCCGACGAAGGCGTCGCGGCGTACGCCGCCCACAAGCGCGAGCGGATGTACCTGTCGTGCGAGTTGCTGCAGGGCCGCATCGTCGACGGCCACCCCATGCACCGCTATCTCACGCGGACGTGCGGAATCGCGCCGGGCGAGCTGGCCCGGCTCGCGCTCAACCCGCAGCCGCCCGACGTCATGGGCTGGAACTACTATCCCAACTCCGAGCGCTGGCTCGAGAGCGACGGCCACGGCGGGCACCGCAACCTGGGCGTGGTCGACCTCGCGCCCGAGCGGCTCGACATGCGCCCGCTGCTGCGCGCCGCCCACCAACGCCTGGGGCTCCCGTTCGCGCTCTCCGAGGTGCACGTGATCGGCAACGAGCGCGAGCGCGCGCGCTGGCTGTTGCAGCGCTTCGCCGACGCCTGCGCGGCCAACGCCGAAGGTATTCCGGTGGTCGGCTTCGGCGCCTGGGCGGCGTTCGGCATGGTCGACTGGACCTCGCTGCTGTGCCGCGAGGAGCGCTGTTCCGAGGACGGCGTGTTCACGTTCGCCGGCCCCGACGGCACGCCGCAGCGCACTCTGGTGGCCGACGTGCTGAGCGCGCTGGCCCAGGGCCGCGTGCCCGAGCTGCCGGCGGAGGCGGCATGGTGGGAGCGCGAGCGCAGCGCCGTTGCCTGACACGCTCACGCTCGGCAACGGTATCGTCGAGCTCGGCATCCCGACCGCGCACGGCCCGCGCGTGGCGCACTACGCCTTCGCCGGCGAGCCCAACGTGTTCGGCGACGGCGCGGGCGCGCAGCGCGCGACCCCGCGCGGCCTGTGGCGCGCCCACGGCGGGCACCGCCTGTGGGCCGCGCCCGAGCGCTTTCCCGACAGCTACACCCTCGACGACGACCCGCCCCGGATCGAGACCGACGGCGCGCGGCGCGCGCTGCTGCGCCAAGCGCGCGACCCGCTGACCGGCCTGACCAAGACGCTCGAGCTGGAACTGCAACCGGCGTCGACCGAAGTGCTGGTGCGCCACACGCTCGCCAACGACGGCGACGCGCCGCGGCGCATCGCCTGCTGGGGAATCACCGTGGTGCGCCCGGGCGGCGCCGCCTTGATCCCCAACGTCGTCCCGGCCCCGCAGCCCGAGGCGCTGCTGCCGGCGCGCGCGCTGGCGCTGTGGCGCTACAGCGACCTGAGCGACCCGCGGGTCGCGTTCGGCCCGCAGTTCACCCGCCTGCGCTGCGACCCGGCCCACCCGGCGCCCAACAAGCTCGGCGCGGCCTGCGAGCGCGGCTGGTTCGCCTACCTCAACCGCGGCACGGCGTTCGTGATGCGCGCGGCCTACGACGCCACGGCCGAGTATCCCGACCTCGGCTCGTCGGTCGAAGTCTACACCGAGGGCGGGTTCTGCGAGGTCGAGACGCTCGGCCCGCTGGCGACCGTGCCGCCCGGCGGCAGCGTGAGCCACCTCGCGCGCTGGTCGCTCGCCCGCGTCGCCGCGGACGACGACGGGGCCCTCGCGGAGGGGCTGGCAAAGCACCTCGCACCGTGAACGACGACGCCCCCGAGCCCGGCCTGGTCAAGGAAGAGATCGTCCTCCCCGACGGCCGCTACCTGATCTACTACAGTTTCACCGACGACGATGAAGGTGCGGCCCCGTGAGCGAGCTGCGCTGGAACCCGCTGCAAAGGGAGTGGGTGGCGACCGCGACGCACCGCCAGGAGCGGACGTTCTTTCCGCCCGACGACTACTGCCCGCTCTGCCCGACCAAACCGGGCGGCTTCCCGACCGAGGTCCCCGCGCCGACCTACGACCTGGTCGTGTTCGCGAACAAGTTTCCCTCGCTGCAGCCGCACCCGCCGCCGCCCGCCGTCGCGGGCAGCGCGCTCGAACCGGTCGCGCCGGCGCACGGCGCGTGCGAGGTCGTGCTCTACACGCCCGACCACCACGCCACCCTCGCGCAGGCCTCGGTGCGGCGCATCGAGCACCTGGTCCGGGTCTGGCGCGACCGCACCCGCGCGCTCATGGCGCGCCCCGACGTCGAGCACGTCTTCCCGTTCGAGAACAAGGGCGCGGCGATCGGGGTGACGCTCTCGCACCCGCACGGCCAGATCTACGCCTACCCGTTCGTCCCGCCGGTCGTGGCGCGCGAGATCGCCAGCGCCCGCGCCTACCGCGATGCGCACGGCGGCTGCCTGTTCTGCGCCGTGCGCGCGAGCGAAGAAGAAGACGGGCGGCGCATCGTGGCGCGCGAGCACGGCTGGGTGGCCTACGTGCCGTTCTTCGCCCGCTATCCCTACGAGACGCACCTGGTCGCGACGCGCTGCGTGCGCACCGTGCTCGAGCTCGACCCGGCTGAAGTCGCCGGCTTGGCGCGTCTGCTCAAGCGCGTGCTGGTCGGCTTCGACGCGCTGTTCGAGCTGTCGTTTCCCTACATCATGGCCGTGCACCAGGGGCCCAAGGGCGACGCGCCCTACCACCTGCACCTGGAGTTCTACCCGCCGCTGCGCAGCGCGACGCGGCTGAAATACCTGGCCGGCAGCGAAGCGGGGGCGGGAATGTTCATCAACGACACGCTGGCCGAGGAGAAGGCGGCCGAGCTGCGCGCGAAGGTGCCGCCCGGGTGATCGAGCTCAACGGGCTGCGCGACGCGTTCGCCGAGCTGAGCGCGCGCCAGCCGCGCTTCTTCCGAGCCCCGGGGCGGGTGAACCTGATCGGCGAGCACGTCGACTACAGCGAAGGCTTCGTGCTGCCGCTGGCGATCGACCGCGCGACCGTCGCCGCGGCCGCGCCGCGCAACGACCGCATCGTGCGCATCCGGTCGCTGGCGAACGGCGAGACCGCGCAGTTCGACCTCGACGAACCCGAACCGCGCCCGCGCGGGACGTGGCTCGACTACGCGCAGGGCGTCGCGCTGGCGCTGGCTCGCCGCCTGCCGCTGCGCGGGGCCGACATCGTGCTGCGCACGACGGTGCCGCTCGGTGCGGGCTTGTCGTCGTCGGCCGCCTTCGAGCTGGCGGTCGGGCTGGCGCTGCTCTCCGCCGCGGGCGCCGAGCTCGCGCCGCGCGAGCTCGCGCACGCCGCGCAGGAGGCGGAGAACGCGTTCGTCGGCTTGCGCAGCGGGATCATGGACCAGCTCGCCTCGGCGCTGGGCGTGCGCGACCACGCCCTGCTGATCGACTGCCGCACCGAAGACGTGACGCCGGTGCCGCTCCCGCCGGAGGTGGCGATCGTGGTCGCCGACTCGGGCGTCAAACACGAGCTGGCCGGCTCCGCCTACAACGAGCGCCGGGCGGAGAGCGAGGAGGCCGCGCGGCGGCTGGGCGCGCGCACCCTGCGCGACGTCTCGATCGCCGAGTTCGCCCGGCGCGCGGGGAGCCTGCCCGAGCTGCTGCGCCGCCGTGCCCGCCACGTCGTGGGCGAGAACGCGCGCGTGCTCGCGACCGTCGCCGCGCTGCGCAGCGGCGACCTGACCGACGTGGGCCGGTTGATGGACGACTCGCACGACGCGCTGCGCGACGACTACGAGGTCAGCTCGCCCGAGCTCGACCTGCTGGTCGAAACCGCGCGGCAGGTGGACGGCGTCTACGGCGCGCGCATGACCGGCGGAGGCTTCGGCGGTTCGATCGTCGCCCTGGTGCGGCGCGAGGCGAGCGCGCCGCTGGCCCGAGCACTCGAGTCGGCGTACACGGCGCGCTACGGCCGCAAGCCGTCTGTGACTCAGGTTAATGCTGCGGACGGAGCGGCACCGATCGACTGAGCGCAACGTTTACGTATCGAAGGGCTCAAGTACCGGCAGGATATGCCGACACCTCTGGAGACCTTCGAGCGAGAACGATCGTGGCTGTTGCGTTTCCAAAGCCGCTCTTTGCGGCATTTCCCGCCAAGTACCGCAACCCGGTATACCAAGGCGACTTCCCCGATCCGAGCGTCATACGGATCGGCGATCGTGATTTCTACGCCGTCACCACATCGACCGACTGGGCGCCGTACTTCCCGATCTTCCACTCGCGCGACTTGGTCAACTGGACTCTGGTCGGCCACGTCTTCGCGCACCGCCCGGACTGGTGCGCGGGCAACTTCTGGGCGCCCGACTTCGCCGTGCGCAACGGCCGGTTCTACGTCTACTACACCGCCCGCCGCAAGGACGGCCCGCTCTGCGTCGCGGTCGCGACGGCGGACCGGCCGGAGGGGCCGTACACCGACCACGGCCCGCTGATCGGCCAGTCGTACGGCTCGATCGACGCCATGCAGACCGACGACGAGCACGGCGCGCCGTGGCTGCTCTGGAAAGAGGACGGCAACGCGCACGGCAAGCCGACCCCGATCTGGGCCCAGCGGCTCTCGGGCGACGGGCTCGTGCTGGTCGGCGACAAGGTCGAGCTGCTGCGCAACGACGTGCCGTGGGAAGGCACGCTGGTCGAGGCCGCGCACGTCATCCGGCGCGACGGCTGGTTCTACATGTTCTACTCGGGCAACAAGTGCTGCGGCGAGGAGTGCGCCTACGCGGTCGGCGTCGCCCGCGCGCGCTCGATCGCCGGGCCGTGGGAAAAGTGCCCGCGCAATCCGGTCCTGGCGAGCAACGACGCCTGGCGCTGTCCCGGCCACGGGGCGCCGGTCGCCGCTTGGGACGGCAACTACTACTACCTCTACCACGCCTACCAGGAGCGGGGCGACGCGATCTACGTGGGCCGCCAGCTCTGCCTGGACGCGATCCGCTGGGGCGCCGACGGCTGGCCCTCGATCAACGACGGCCAGGGCCCCAGCCGGGTCGCCCCGGCGCCGTTCCCGCTCGAGCACCAGGCTCCGCAGCAGGCTCGCTGGCGGGCCGACTTCGGCGCCGCGCTCGACCGCGGCTGGCAGTGGCCGCAGTCCAACCTGCCCGGCATCGCGCTCGAGCGCGGAGCGCTCGAACTGAGCGCCGCGCACCAGCGCAAGAGCGGCGACCCGCTGGCCGCCGTGCTGGCCCGCCCGATCACCAGCGGCGACTACACCGCCCAGGCGGTCGTCGACGCGCGCCGCCAGCCGGCCGGGACGCTGGCCTCGCTGTGCGCGTACGGCAGCCACAAGGACGCGCTGGGAATCGGCGTGCGCGACGGCAGCGTCGTCGTCTGGCGCCGCCGCGGCGGGCGGGTCGTCGAGCTGGCCCGGGCCGCGGCCGGTACGGGCAAGCTGCACCTGCGCTGCACGGCGCTGGCCGGGCAGACCTACCGCTTCGCCTTCAGCCCGGACGGCAAGCGCTGGACGACCCTGGGCGACCGCATCGACGGGGCCTGGCTCCCGCCCTGGGACGCCGGCGTTCGGGTCGCCCTCACGGCCGGCGGCGCGAGCGGCGCGCGGGCCCGCTTCACGGCGCTCGAGATCGCGCCCACCCCGCCCCCGGTGGCCAGGCTGAGCGAGCGGGTCTCGCGGCGGACGCGGCTGGCCGCCCTGCTGAACCGCGCCGTCGCCTCGACCGGACTGGTCGCGCGGCCCGGGTAAGCCGCAGATCGGTACGCTGGGAGCAGACGAGCAGGCGTTACCCGGTCGCACCGCTCGGGTAAGGGCTGGAGGTGGGTCGCTCTGATGCCCACCGGTACGGCTCACGGACGGTCCGCAGCGCCGCAGCTCCCCGGAGGGCGGCGCGTGCGGACCCGGCTCCCGGCCCGGCCCCTCGTTGGAGGACGCGACATGGACAATTTGGTGCTCTGCCCCTGCGGCCACAATCTGACCCAGCACGACTACGCCGGCTGCTCGGGCGACCGGCTGCGCCGCTGCGGCTGCGAGCGCGACCGCCACGCCGCGCTCGAGGCCGCGGTGGACAGCGTCCGCACCACCCCCGTCAGCGCCGGCGGCTACGGCGGCCGTTCGAACGACGCCGCCTAGGAGGGGCGACCGTCACACTTGACAGCCCTTGTCGAGCGGTGATAGGATACGGCCCTATGCCTCTCGGCGGATAGCGGCATATCGGATGAGCGAGGCGCCCTCACTCAGGTGGGGTTGACCTTGCCCTTTTCGCATTTGTCGCACCCCGAGCGCGCGTGAGCAACGCAGAGAGAACCCCTTAGAGCAGTATGGCGACGAAGACGACGGCGGACAAACCCAAAGCGACGCGCAGCCGCAAGAAGACCGAGGCGGCCCCCGCGGCCCCCAACGGGTCATCGGCGACGACCGCAGTCAAACAAGAGAACATCGCGAGCGCGAGCTTCCACGTACCCGAGGAAGCCTTCACCGTCGAGCTCCCGGAGGACCCGGGCCCGAAGCGCCAGCGCCACTCGTTCGCGAAGATCACGGACGTCCTCAACCTTCCCGACCTGATCGAGCTGCAGAAAGCCTCCTTCAAGTGGTTCATCAACGATGGCCTCAAGGACGCGTTCGAGTCGATCTCGCCGATCAAGGACTTCACGGGCAATTTGGTGCTGGAGTTCGGCGAGCACTCGCTCGGTGAGCCCAAGTACACGGTCGAGGAGTGCCGCGAGCGCGACATGACCTACAGCGCGCCGCTCCGCGTGCGCGTTCGCTTGATCACGGCCGAGTCGGGCGAGATCAAGGGCATCCCGGACCAAGAGATCTTCATGGGCGATTTCCCGCTCATGACGGACAAGGGCACCTTCATGATCAACGGCGCCGAGCGCGTGATCGTGAGCCAGCTCGTCCGCTCGCCGGGCGTGTACTTCCTGGCCGACAAGGACACCAACAACCGCGACACGTTCAACGCGACGATCATCCCCAACCGCGGCGCCTGGATCGAGTTCGAGACCGACAACGGGACCAAGAACGACGAGACCGAGGGCACGATCGGGGTTCGGATCGACAAGAACCGCAAGATCTACGCGACGACCTTCGTGCGCGCCCTCTCGCGGCCCGACCTGGGCTACGACTGGGAGAGCGACGAAGCGATCGTGGCCTTGTTCGACAACAGCCCGCTGATCGCGAACTGTCTCGAAAAAGACAAGGACATCAAGACCAAGGAAGACGCCCTCAAGGAGATCTACAAGAAGCTCCGCCCGGGCGAGCCCGAGAACGCCGAGAACGCCGAGAAGCTGCTCGAGTCGCTGTTCTTCGACGAGAAGCGCTACGACTTGGCCGGCGTGGGCCGCTACAAGCTCAACGGCAAGCTCGAAGGCTCGGCCGATCCAAAGCTGCGCGAGTACTCCGCCGCCGGCCTGCGCCCGCCGCAGATCGCCAAGCGCGCGCTGACCCGCGACGACATGATCGCCGTGCTGCGCCGCCTGATCAAAGTGCAGTCGCGTTCCGTCCACAAGGACGACATCGACCACCTCGGCAACCGCCGCATCCGCTCGGTCGGGGAGCTGCTGCAGAACCAGTTCCGGGTCGGCCTGCTGCGCCTGGAGCGCGTCGTGCGCGAGCGCATGACGGTTCAGGACATCGAGACCGTCACCCCGCAGGCCCTGATCAACATCCGCCCCGTGGTCGCGGCGATCAAGGAGTTCTTCGGCTCCTCGCAGCTCTCGCAGTTCATGGACCAGACCAACTCGCTGGCCGAGCTGACCCACAAGCGGCGCTTGTCGGCGCTCGGGCCGGGCGGTCTGTCGCGCGAGCGCGCGGGCTTCGAAGTCCGCGACGTCCACCACTCGCACTACGGCCGCATCTGCCCGATCGAGACGCCGGAAGGCCCGAACATCGGTCTGATCGGGTCGCTGGCGACCTTCGCGCGGGTCAACCGCTACGGCTTCATCGAGACGCCCTACCGGGTCGTCAAGGACGGCATCGTCTCCAACGAGATCCGCTATTTCACGGCGGACCGCGAGGACGACTACATCGTCGCGCAGGCCAACACGCCGCTCGACGACGACGGCCGCATCACGTCGAGCTCCGTCGTGGCGCGCTACGCCGAAGAGTACGTCGAGGAGCCGCCGGACAAGGTCCAGCTCATGGACGTCTCGCCCAAGCAGATCGTCTCGGTCGCGACGGCGCTGATCCCGTTCCTCGAGCACGACGACGCCAACCGCGCCCTGATGGGCGCGAACATGCAGCGCCAGGCCGTGCCGCTGCTCCGCCCGCAGGCGCCGATCATCGGCACCGGCATGGAGTACCGCGCGGCCAAGGACTCGGGCGGCTGCGTGCTGGCCAAGGCCAACGGCGAAGTCACCGCGGCCGACGCGCACTCGATCGTCGTCAAGCACGACGACGACGCGCTCGAGCACGTCTACGACCTGCTCAAGTTCACCCGCTCCAACGCCGGCACGTGCATCAACCAGCGCCCGATCGTGACGGTCGGCGACCACGTCCTGCGCGGTCAGATCCTGGCCGACGGCCCGTCCTCGGATGAGGGCGAGATGGCGCTGGGCCAGAACGTGCTCGTCGCCTTCATGCCCTGGGAAGGCTACAACTACGAGGACGCGATCCTCATCTCCGAGCGCATGGTCAAGGACGACCGCTTCACCTCGATCCACATCGAGGAGTACGAGTGCGAAGCGCGCGACACGAAGCTCGGGCCCGAAGAGATCACGCGCGACATCCCCAACGTCGGCGAGGACTCGCTCAAGGACCTCGACGAGAACGGCATCATCCGCATCGGCGCGGAAGTGCGGCCGGAAGACATCCTCGTCGGCAAGGTCACGCCCAAGGGCGAGACCGAGCTGACCGCGGAAGAGCGCCTGCTGCGCGCGATCTTCGGCGAGAAGTCGCGCGAAGTGCGCGACACCTCGCTCAAGGTTCCGCACGGCGAAAAGGGCAAGATCATCGACGTCAAGCGCTTCTCGCGCGAGAACGGCGACGAGCTCAGCCCCGGCGTCAACCACCTGGTCCGGGTCTACGTCGCCCAGAAGCGCAAGATTCTGCAGGGCGACAAGATGGCCGGGCGCCACGGCAACAAGGGCGTCATCGCCAAGGTGCTGCCCGAAGAGGACATGCCGTATACCGAAGACGGCACGCCGGTCGACATCGTGCTCAACCCGCTGGGCGTGCCTTCGCGCATGAACCTCGGGCAGATCATGGAGACCCACCTCGGCTGGGCCGCGTCGATGCTCGACATGTTCATCGCGACCCCGGTGTTCGACGGCGCGCACGCCGAGGACATCGCCGAGTGGCTGCAAGACGCGGGCCTGCCCGCGGACGGCAAGACGTGGCTGCGTGACGGCCGCTCGGGCGACCGCTTCGGCCGCCCGATCACCGTCGGCTACATCTACATGCTCAAGCTGGCCCACTTGGTCGACGACAAGATCCACGCCCGCTCGACCGGTCCCTACTCGATGATCACCCAGCAGCCGCTGGGCGGCAAGGCGCAGTTCGGCGGCCAGCGCTTCGGCGAGATGGAAGTCTGGGCGCTCGAAGCCTACGGCGCCGCCTACACGCTGCAGGAGCTGCTCACGGTCAAGTCCGACGACGTGGTCGGCCGCGTCAAGACGTACGAGGCCATCGTCAAGGGCGAGAACGTGATGGAACCGGGCGTGCCCGAGTCGTTCAAGGTCCTGATCAAGGAGCTCCAGTCGCTGGCGCTCGACGTCAAGGTCCTGACCGAACAGCGCGAAGAGGTCGAGATCCGCATCGCGGACGACGACATGGCGGAGCGCGCCCAGGAGATCGGTCTCCTGATGGGCGACGAGGACCCGCGTCTTTCGCAGACGGCGCTCGCCGAGCGCGAAGCCGAGCGCGAGCGCGTGTCCGCGGCGCAGGCGGCCGCGGCCGTCGGCGTGCCGGCCGAGGAAGCCGAAGGCGAGGAAGCCGAGACCGCCGGTGCGGTCGAAGGCGACGAGCCCGAGGAAGAAGAGGAAGAACTCGACGACTCCGCGCCGCTGGTGTCCCCGACGCCGGCGCGCGGCGGGCGAGCCGACGACGACCTCATCCCGACCAGCCCCCTAGGCGGCCTGCGCGCGACGATGACCGACGACGGCGAGATCGTCGTCGACGAAGTCGCCGAGGAAGAAGTCCCGGTCGCGGCCGAGGACGACGACGTCGACGAAGGCTACGTCCTCGAAGAAGAGGACGAGGACTACACCGAAGACCCCGAGGAGGACGACGGCCCCGTCGCCCACTCGACGGACGACGACTACTAGTCCGAACCGAAACCGGCCCAGGAAGCGAGGCTCGAGCGAACAGCTCGGGCCTCGTTTCATTTGGTCTGACGCGCGAAGCCATGTGCGACAAGGGGTTTCGGCGCTCGTACCCCGTTCGGGGCTCGCGCGATCCAGCGCCGTCCGTATACTGGTGCCTATCCGCTTCGCGCCATCGTGTCGTCGAAGCGGATGCCGCCGCCGACCGTCCTTGCGAGCTACGCTCGCCTACACCCGGGGACGGCCGGCGGCGTCGCGATCGCACCTGGGGCATTCTGTCACTGGGTCGTTCGGCATCCGCGAAAGGACCTCGACTTGCAGAGTCGCATCAGATCCCTTGTGTCCACGCTCGTCGCCAGCGTCGTTTGCTACGGCTGCTCTCCCGGCGGCGTCGCGAACGTTGTCCCGCCTTCCCAGTCCGCGCCGCCCCAACAGTCGGCCGCCCGCAGCACGGCATCGGTGCCGTGCCCTTATTCCGGCGTGCAAGGCGGCGTACACGCCGACGTCTCGACCCCTCCATGCGTACCCGGCTACCAGCCGCCGCCGAGCCCACCCGGTGCGCCGGGCAGCGGTCTTCCGGGAACGGGCCCATGCGCGAACGCAGCACCCCGCCTCGGCGCGCCGGTGCCACTCGTCGACCCGTGCACGGGCAGAGTGCCGACGTGCGATCCAACCTTGACGGATTGTTCAGTAGCCGTTCAGAAGCCAGCGCCCGGGATGCCGTGCCGAGGCTCTGATTCAATCGGCGTCACCCTCGATGATAACCTGCCGCTGGGTTCTACCGGAAAGCCCAACGATGTGAACAACATGTTCTACCTGTACGAAGGAGCGACGATCTCCGCAAATGGCATCATAGGCGGTCAGGTGCTCGTTGGCTGGATTGCGGTTACCCAGAACAACTACTTCGTGATTTCCAACGGAAGGGATGCGAACATGGTGCATAATCTCGCAGCGCAGATCCCGGGCCTGGGTCAGATTTGGAATACCGTGGCCAACACAACGACTGGCACAATCAGCCCGCCGCTCACCGGCCCCCAGATCAATCAGGTGTTCGCGGACTACCCGTTCGGAAGTAAGAGCGGTTCGGGCTCAGGCAGCTGTTTCACCAACGCGCTACCCGTATCGCAATGGACGTAGCGGACCTCCGCCGACTAGCTATAGGCGGCACGGTCAGCCTCATGCTCCTGACGATCGTGGTAAATATCGCGCAGGCATCAGCTGCATTGGTCCCTGGCAGACGGTGCTCTGCATCGGAATCAGCAATTAAGGACAATCTTCCACTCGGTCAGAACACGCACGAAACTGAGATCATCAGAATCGAAACGGTCTTCGTCCCCGCGTCGCACGACCTGGTTGGCTGGCTTTACAGCACGCGCAAAGGTGAAGACTTCATCGAAATCCGCTCTCCAGCCGGCATTGCACATATCATAGCGCAAGCAGGTGATTCTGATCTCGCCGTGCGTTTCGCACGTGCTCGGCCTGGCACGTATTTCGAGTTGCCACGCCGTGCAGTGCGTACGATTCGAAGCGAGAACCTTGTGGTTCTTTCAGCATGCGCCGGAACAGGGCTGTGATCAGACTCCTCCCTTTGTATGCTGCTGCAACCATCGTCCTCTACGGCTGTACGCTGACCATCGCCGAATCTTAGGCCAGCTCGACCGCGAAAAATTTCATCTGGTGACCCTAACGTAGCGCTGTCTCCGTTAGACTGACGCCAGGAGAAGGCGGCAATCGACACCAGTTGCTTAGGTAGCTTTGCCGCTCTTCACGAGCCCTGACTGTTCTGAACAAGCAGCGGGCATCTATGCCGCTTCTTGAAAAGGTTGTACTTCGCGGTTCCGAAAAAGCGACGTATGGTAGAGGATGTAGGGACGTTCGCGCTACCGAAGGTCTACGGCGTTTCGATTGGTAGCCGCCTAGGCGAAGCGCAGGAGATGCTTCGAGGCGTATTACGACGTTGCGATACGAACGATGCTCGTGTCTCAATGCTCCGTGCGACGATTGCTGTAAACAGCGGTGATGTATCCGGCGCTATCGCGTTGCTCAGGCGCTCGATCAATCGCGCCGGTCCGTCCGTGCGCCCGTACCTCGTCGATCTCCTCGTTCCGCTGCTTCTCACGCGAGCGGAATACGATGAGGCTACAGTTGTGTTGGAACCATTCGAAAGCGTGCCACCCGTACTTGTTTCTCCATTGCTTGCTTTGCGGGCAGTGCTATCAGCTTCGCGAGGTAATAGCAAGGTCAGTCGCCGTTTGGCAGCAGAGGCGATATCCCGAGCGGACGAAGGGGAAGATGAAGCCGTTCGAGCCCGTGTGCTTCAGCGAGCGTCAATGGCAGCTTATTGGCTAGAGGACTTTTCGGAAGCGGAGAATTTGAGCCTCGAAGCTGCCAGATTATACGAAGGTCAATTATCATTCCATCATGCCGCAGTCGCCTACTCAGTCCTCTATTCGATATCTCACATGTGGTTACGCAACGCCGAACGCGCGCGGTTCTACGCGGATCGTATTCGTGCTGCTGCACGAGCAGGTGAGGACCTTTCGTGGGAGCGATACGGACTCGTCGCAGCGCTCGAAGTTGCCGTTGAGTCAGGCGATGAGTTGCACGCGCGTGAGATTCTCAGCATCTTTGCATCAGCGCCTTTGCCACAACAGTACTCTGAGCGGTTCTCAATTACGATTGCAGGCGCGTTGGTCGACGGTTGGGACGGGCGCTTCGAGCAGGCGAAATCTTCGTTGATTAGCATGCATGGGCCAGCTCAAGTCTTACCAAGTCGGCGAGCGTTATGCGGCGCTCTGCTAGCGCTGTTCGCATGTGCCGAAGGTAATCTGACTCAGGCCCGTCAAGGAGCCCGTTTGGCCATCGCAAGAACGGCGTGGCCTCCCCCAAACGAATCAATGCCTGAACGATGGAATAGACGCTTAGCGAGAATTGTGGCCGCTGCGACCTGCTGTATAATCGGTGATGTCACCCGTGGCAAGCGGGCCCTGTCGGCAGTATTCGACCCGGGTGGAGTGATAGCTCCGGTAATGTCGGCCAATGGAATCGACGAAGAGCAGGTCGCCGATCTGGACCGAGGATACGCAAGGTTGATCAGCGTTGTGGCACGGGCCGTCGCTCTTCGCAAGCCCCTGTGCGCGCTGACTGAGGCAGAAGTGCTCGTCTTGAGGCAGCTGCCGCACGGTATTACGCTCGCTGCGATCGCGAGCGAACTCGGCAAGTCCGC
Source organism: Vulcanimicrobiota bacterium (assembly GCA_963784655.1). Classification (GTDB taxonomy): domain Bacteria; phylum Vulcanimicrobiota; class Vulcanimicrobiia; order Vulcanimicrobiales; family Vulcanimicrobiaceae; genus Vulcanimicrobium. The sequence continues at coordinate 256,805 of CAWASO010000002.1, read as the reverse complement.
GGAGACCGTCAAGAAGCAAACAAAGGCCGCATATTCAAAGCTCGGGGTCCGAAATCGAACGCAAGCGATAAATCGCGCCAAAGAGCTTGGGATCCTATAGCCATGAGCGAACCGATAATGGTGACCGTTGTCAATCCGCTAGACCCCGGCTGTGGAGGCGGGATCAAGCTTCTTGCATCCGTTCCGTCCGTCCCCGTCAACCCGGGAACGGGTGCATGTGCCACGATCCGACCGCATGCGCCTACTGACGGTAAGCGATACATTACCGGGTCGGGAATCGATCAGGGACCGGACTCAAGCAACAATCGCCGGACACGTGAGATACACTTCTCGTGCGCAATAGGGCCAGTTTCAGGGCTATACGGATACAAGGGGCAAATAGTACGCATCTGAGGCGGGCCAACTCTTGGATTGCGAAGCAGAGATTGCAACCGAGCCACCAGCGGAGGCACAACCGCCTGGCTGGCCGTGATGCTGAGTTACAGAGCGGCAACCGTGCCCTACGATCGAATCGTGATGCCGTGGAGCGGCTTCCGCCACGATGCGATTAAAGGGGCGGGGCGACCGACGCGAGAGCGTCTCATCATCCCTACCTTGACCGGACGACGGGGGCGAACTGGGTACCGTACCCAAATGCCGAGCTGCTGAGGAGATCTTAACAGGAATATGGCCGTGAATCGGCAAGCAGACCTGGCGGCCCGCCTGCGGGTCGGGAAGTCCCGTCACCACAGGACGTCTGGCTAGCTGCGGAGCTAAGTGAGAGAGTACGCCGACGACGCTTCCCTTCAGCTGGAGCGTGTTTATGATGTGGCTACGAGGGGCCGCCTGGATGAGATCGAGGCGATGCTAGCTCGCTTCTCTGCAGCGCATCGGCTTCGTGACCCGCGTGCTCTTGCTTTAAGAGGCATGCACAGTGTCCTCGGAGGTGACGCGCCCGGAGGCATTGGCCTGCTCCAGCGCGCCCTATCGCAGAGCGACTCGCGGACTGGGCCATACGTAACGGACCTGCTCGTGCCGCTTCTTCTCACGGCTTCTGACGTCGACGATGCTGAAGCGGCGCTAAATCAGATTGTCGACGCGCCGCCCACGCTGCTCCCAGCACTCATTGCTCTGCGCTCGGTCATTTCTGCCCGCCGCGGCCGGGACGAGCTCAGCCGGCGCCTTTCCAGGGAAGCAATTGCGCTTGCTCAGGACGGCGACCAGGCGATGATCACGGCTCGCGTGCTGCAGCGAAGCTCGCTTGCCGCGTTCTACCGCGAAGATTTTCCTGAAGCGCAGGAGCGGAGCTTGGAGGCGGCACGCGCTTATGAGAGCTTGGGATCGTACCGCAACGCGGCGGGCTCGTATTCAGTGCTGTACGTGATCGCTCACGCCTGGCTGGATGACGCGGACGTCGCGCGGTTCTACGCCGAGCGTATAACGATGAACGGCCACAAAGCCGAGGATTTGTCACTGCAGAACTTTGGCCTCGTGGCGCAGATGGAGATCGCGGCCGAGGCCGGTGACCACCGCCGATTGGGATCCATCCGCGCACGACTCATGGCGAATGCGCTGCACGAGCAGTACAGCGAGCGGTTCTCGATCGTCCTCGCTGGAACGTTGGCATACGGTTGGTCTGCCCGGTTTGAAGCAGCTCGCGCCGCACTCCTGTCCGTTCGAGGCGCCGAGGATCGGTCGCTCCCCGAGCGCGCCTTGTGCGACGCCATGCTGGCCCTGTTTGCGGCCGCCACGTGGAATCTGAGCGACGCTCGAAGCCTCGCTCGGCGCGTCATCAGTCAAACAGTAGACCACACCGCACACCAACCGCTCGTGGACGCGCGGTATCGGCGCCTCGCGCGCATCATCGCTGCGGCAACGTGCCTCATCATCGGCGAGACGACACGCGGTCGCCGTGCCCTTTCGCGCGCCTTCGACCCAGATCATACCCTCGTCCAGTTCCTGACGCCCCAAGGCATCGACGAACAGCGTGTCTCGCCCCTCATCCGCGGCTACGCGCGGCTCATCAACGTCGCAGCTGCGGCAGCTAGCGAAAGCCGGCCAGCTCTGGGGCTGACCCCAGCCGAAATGGCGGTCCTGCGCGTGCTCCCCGACGGCGTGACCTTGGCGGAGATCGCCGTGGGTTTCGGCAAGTCCAAAAAAACCGTCGAACGACAAGTCGAGAGCATCTATGCCAAGCTCCACGTATCGAACCGTGCTCAGGCGATACGACGCGCTCGCGAACTCGGCATACGGGGATAGTCGTGAGGCCGCTAAAACGTTGCTGGGACTTGGGTTTTCCTCGCTCATAGGGGGTTCTACCCATGCGCAGGCCTGCAGCCCGCGGTACCATTCTCTCGATAGGTCGACCCGCCGTCCCCTGTCGACCGGCCATTCGTTGAGGAGATCATCGTGGTTTTGACCGCGCTCTTAGCCCTACTCGCGCACTTTTCGCATATCATCATCGCCGTTCAGCAGCCTGTTTGCACCTAAGCGTTCTGATATGTACCAAGCTACCAACCTCTTTACGAATACCGGACCAAAGGACAACGGCGGTCTGTTCCTGGATTCGTGCTCCGCGACACTTGCCACCGAAGCAAATGTCTCGCTAGTCCATTCCGCCGCATCGTACATGCGCGTCGCGCTCGAGAGCGACAACCTCAAGCCGCTGAGCGACTTCGTCGGCAGCTCCCTGGGCCTCGGGCTACGAGCTCGCGGACGTCCTGGCCGCCGCCGGTCAGCTCGTGATCGACAGCTTGGGCGACATCCCGGTCTCGCTGCTCGAGAAATGGATGCGCCGCATCGCGAAGCTCCAGCGGGACGTCTTCCCGCTCGACGATTTCAACGGTTTCTCCGCGGAGGGGTTCGGCAGCCGCGCGTTCGCGGGATAGAGCCGCCGGCCGCACGGGTGCGGCCGCGCGAGAACTCGCCTGCGTACCGATGTCGCTGCCGAACATCGCCATGCGTCACCAGCCCGGAAGCACTCCGTCGCTGCCCCTGCACGTGCCCGACCGGGTGAGCCTCGCACGCCGTATCGGCGATGACCGCATCGTCATCGCCGAAGACATCGTCACGCGGGTCGGCAACGACCGGGTGACGGCGCTCCTGCTGCGCACGCTGATCGTGACGATCGCGAAGTCGATCGAGACCGCCGACCCCGACGTCGTCCTGCACTGGGGCCGCATGGCGCGCGGCGCGCATTCTCCGCACGTGGTGCTCGAGATGATCTCGATCGCGTGCGACGTTGCCGCCGAGTACGCCGAGCGCCTGTGCGACGATCTCTCCACCGTGCTGGTCTTCCTGGAAGTCGTGCAAGAGCACGCCCGCGAGGCGCTGTCGATCAGCGAGCCGGTGCTGTCGCCCGACGAGATGCACCGCCCGGTCATCGATAGCGTGCTGGCCATGCTGCGCGCCCGGGACGAGGCGACTTGCACCCACTCGCGCGCGACCGGCCTGTGGTGCCGGCGGCTGGCCAACGGCCTGGGCCTGACCAACACCGTCACCGACCGGGTCGTCAAGGCCGGCGTGCTGCACGACATCGGCAAGATCGCCACCCCCGACGCGATCCTGCTCAAAGCCGGGCCGCTGGAAACCGACGAGTGGGCGCTCATGAAGCAGCACGCCGCGTTCGGGGGCGAGATCCTGGCCCAGATTCCGAGCCTGGCGCAGTACGCCCCGATCGTGCGCGCGCACCACGAGCGCATCGACGGGAACGGGTACCCCGACGGCTTCGCGGGCGAAGTGATCCCGTTCGAGGCCCGAGTCGTCGCGGTGGCCGACGCGTTCCACGCCATGGTCAGCGACCGGCCGTACCGCCGCGCGCTGTCGTACGGGGCGGCGATCACGCTGCTCGGTCAAGGCCGCGGCACGCAGTGGGACGCCGAGGTCGTCGATGCGATGGTCACCGTGGCCGCCTCGGCCCGCAGCCGCTCCGCCGACGCCGACTTGGCCCCGCTCAGCGAGTACGGGCCGATCGCGCCGGCTCCGCCCGCGAGCCAGACACTGGCCGGCTAAAAGACGTAAATCCCCGGGTGTAGGGCGACGAGGAGCCGTCAGCGCGTTGGCGCTGGCGGCTCCTCGGCTTTTGTGGCCGCACCGGCGCTCGTGCACCGGCCGCAGGAAAGCAGAAGAGGACCGTGCACCCGCGCACGATCCTCTTCTGGCCCACACCCAGTAGGGCTAGCCGCGCGCCGCTTCCCGCCGACCGGCGTTCCGAGGCGCTTCCAACACTGTCAACATCGCGTCCACGACTTCGGGGTCCCATTGCGTCCCGCGCCCGGCGCGCAGGATCTCCATCGCCTCGCGCTGCGCGATCGCCGGGCGGTACGGCCGGTTCGAGATCATGGCGTGGAACGCGTCGGCCACCGCCACGACCCGAGCCTCGAAGGGAATCTCCTCGCCCGCCAGCCGGTTGGGATAGCCCTTGCCGTCCCAGCGCTCGTGGTGCGCGCGCACGATCGGCGCGTACGCCGCCAGCGCCGGCAGCTCGGCCAGGATGTCGGCCCCGAACTCGGCGTGCTTCTGCATGATCGCCCACTCGCCGGCGTCGAGCGGACCGGCCTTGAACAGGATCGCGTCCGGGGTCCCGATCTTGCCGATGTCGTGCAGGACGCCCGCCTTGACGACGATGTCGGTCGTCCCGGCCGAGAGCCCCATCGCCTGGGCGAGGCGGCGGCACCACGCGCCCGTCGCGTGGGAGTGCGCGCAGGTCGCCTCGTCACGCGCCTTGAGCATGGTCAGGACGGTGTCGATCACCCCGTTCGTGCCCCGCTGCGGGTCTTCGATCCGCGGGCCGGGCGCGAGCGGGAAGGCCTCGGCGACGTTCGCCTTGACGATCTCGAGGAAGACCAGCAGCGCGGAGAAGTCGAGCGTCGAGCGGTTCGCCGGTCTCGGCCGCGACCTCGGTCGTCAGCCAGACCAGGTCTTGGATGACCGGAAGCGCGTACGCGGCGTGGGCCATGCGGGCCCAGGATACGACCGGCTGGGGGTCCGCGGCGTCGATCGCCTGGCCCAGCGCGGCCACCAGCGAGCGCACGATCAGCCGCGAGGCCTGGCCTGAAGAGCGCGTTCCGAAGCGCTCGAGGACCGTGTCCGCGACGGCGGTCCGGGATTCGAGCAGTCGCCGCGCCAGCGCGGTCCAGCCTTCCATTTCGCGTTTCCCCTTGCTTCCTAGGTGTCTCAGACGCCCGTCGGGGGCATATTGGTAACCGCGAGGGTCACCGCGATGACGAGACCGGCGAAGAAAGCGTGAATCACGGGGACCTCCTTGTGCGAGACAGACGCGGCGGGGACACCCCCACACTAACAAGGAGACGCGAAAGGGACACTCGTCCGAAAGGACGAGGCTGTTTCGCTCAGACGAGCTCGCGCCGGCGCGCCATGGCGACGGCCTCACCCCGGCTGACCGCGCCGAGCTTTTTGAGGATCGACGAGACGTGGGTCCGGACGGTGTTGATCGTCCGCTGCTGATCGTCCGCGATAGCCTGGTTGGAGAGTCCCTGGGCCATCGCGCGCAGCACCTGGAGCTCGACCGCCGTCAGGGCCAGCTCGCCGGCGGGCTGCGGCTCCTCGTCGACCTGGTTGGCGGTCACCGCCTCGACGAAGCGGGCGATGCCGCCCAGGCCGGCCAGCCGCATGCCGCGCAGCGCCGCCTCGACCCGCTCGGGGGTGCGGTTGGCGATGCCCTTGAGCGCGGCGTCGAAGTGCTCGCAGTCCTCGCGCGGGTAGCGCAGCGCGCGCAGCATGCGCCCGGCGACCGCGTTGCGGCCGATCAGCAGGTTGGCCAGCACCGCGTAGCGCTCGGCCAGCGCGCGGGCGCGGTCGAACACCGTGCGCGCGTCGTCGTCTTGGGCCACCGCGCGGTCGTACGCCGCCAGCGCCGCGGTCGCGTCGCGGCGGTTCTGGGCCGCCGCGGCGACGACCGCCAGCAGCGCGTAGCGGATGCGCTGCTGGTAGGGCCGCAGGTCGCGGTCGGTCGCGCTCTGCAGCAGCGCCTGGGCGTCGCGGAAGGCGCTGCCCCAGGCCAGCGTGATCGCCCGCCCCGTGAGCAGGCCGAGCAGGCCGACGTGGCCGCGGTAGGCCAGCGCGGCCACGTCGCGCTCGATCTCGGCCACCCGCTCGGCGTTGCCGCGCTCGGCCTCGAGCTCCAAGCCCGCCCGCAGTCCCATCGCCCGCATCTGGGGATCGCCGGCCTTCTCGGCATTGGTCGCGATCTGCGCGGCGTACCAGGCCGCGGCCGCCGTCCGCCCGGCCAGCGAGTGCAGCGAGTACAGCGTGCTGTAGAGCCGGGCGGCGACCGAGAACGCGCCGCAGTCGGCTGCTAGCCGGGTCGCCTCGCGGGTGTAGTACTCGACCGCGTCCTCGTCCGCGGCGTAGAACGCGACCGTCGCGGCCCGGCCGTAGGTGCGCGCGCGCAGCTCGTCGTCGGCGAACTGGGCCAGCTCCATCGCCTCGGCGATGGCCCGGTCGGCGTCCTCGCGCCGCCCGGCCAGCGCGTAGACCATCCCCAGCGTGCCGCTGACCTGGGCCCGGTCGACCGGGCTCAAGTCCTCGCGTTCCAGCAGCTCCTCCAGGCGCGGGATGCCCTCGAAGCGGCCCTGCTGGTAGAGCAGCAGGGCGAAGCGCCAGGCGACCGAGACCCGGAACGAGACGTCGTCTCCCTCGCGCTCGAGCACGGTCGTGTACCACTTCTCGGCCTGCTCGACCCGGCCGTGGGAGTCTTCGATCGCCGCCCGCAGCGCGAGCACCCCGCTGCGCGTCGAGCGCACCGGCGGGACCAGCCGCAGCGCGCGCTCGACGACGTCGTACTGCCCGCCTTCGAGCAGCGTGAAGTTGAGCGTGGCCAGGATGCGCTCGATGTCGTCGACCGCGCGCGTCTCGAGGTAGCGCTCGAGCGCCGGGCCCGGCATCCCGGCCCCCTCGAGCACGCGCGCGGCCAGCATGCGCGCCGCGCGCAGCGCGTCGTCCCCTTCGAGCTGCACCTGGCGCTCCACGAAGTCGCGGAACAGGCTGTGCAGCTTGTAGACGCCGGTCTCGACCACGGTGATGAAGGCGACCCGCTCGCGCAGCGACTCGATGATCGCGGCCGCGTCGTCGAAGCCGGCCGCGACCGCCAGGCGGGTCTCGAGCCGGGGCAGGAACACCGCCGTCCGCAAGAACGTCCGCACCCGGTCGTCGAGCGAGTTCCAGACCTGCTCGGCCAGGTAGCGGTAGACCATCTCGCGCGTGCCGGCCGAGACCGCGCGCAGGTCGCTGGCCCGGGTCGAGGTGCGCAGGGCGAAGGTCAGCGCGGCCGGCCAGCCGTCGATCAGCTCGAGGATCGCGGACAGCTCGTCGTCGCGGACCGCGATGCGGGTCGCGCGCGCGCTCTGCTTGGCCTCGTCGAGGTCGAAGCGCAGGTCGACCGCGTCGATCACCAGGTCCGACTCGCCGTAGGCCAGCCACGAGGCGACCGGCAGCTGGAGCGGGCTGCGCGAGGAGAAGAGCCAGCGCGGCCCGTCCCGGGTCCGCTCGACCAGGCCGGTGATGAAGCGCGAGATCTCGGGGTCGCCCTCGCCGACGTGCAGGTCGTCGATCACGATCAGCATGTCCAGGCCGCGCACGTGGGTCGCCGCCCAGGCCGCCAGCTCGCGGCTGGGCGAGTCGGAGTCGCGCGCGCCGTCGAGCGCGGTGGCCAGCGACCGGCGCAGCGCCGGGACCACGCCGGCCAGCGCGTCGGCGAAGCCGCGCACGAACGGCAGCAGGGTCGTCGCGTCGGACGGGGCGTCGTAGACCACCGAGGCCGCGACGTTCTCGATGAACTGCCGGATCGCGACCGACTTGCCGAAGCCGGCCGGCGCGATGATCGTGGCGATGCGGTACTGCGCGGCCGTCGCGAGCCGCTCCAGGACGCGCGGGCGATCGATCGGCCGGAAGACTCCGCCGAGATCGGGACGTCCATCGGCCGCGATGCTTCGGATCACGCTCGTACGAGCCTACTCCCCCGGCGGAGGACACCCCTCGTCATTCCGCCGACCGTCCAGCAAAAAGTATCCAAAACGGGTACGGAGCGCCCATGACGACGCCCGAGACCTGCGCGCACGAAACGTGCCGGTGCACGAAACCTTATTCGGCGCAAACGCGCGCCGCCTCGACCTCGCCGCTCGATCCCGACGCCCGCTACTGCAGCCGGCGCTGCGAGGAGATGGCCGGCAAGGACATCCGGGCCGACGGCTGCGAGTGCGGTCACCCGCAGTGCACTCCCCAGAGCTACACCGACGTTCCCCCCATGCAGTGACGCCCGCGTGCTAGCGGGACGTCTCGCGCGAGAGCAGCCGCAGGTAGCGGCGCGGCTCGAAAGCCGGGTCGGCCTCGACCCGCCGGAAGGCTTCCTCGCGAATCTGGCCGGCCAGCTCGCGCCGCTGGCGCATGGCGTTCTCCAGCTCGCGGAAAGCCCGCTCGAAGGCGTCCCCGTCGAGCGTGCCGATCTGCTTCTTGAGCCGGTCGATGTCCGACGAGACGCGGCCCTGCAGCTCCTGGCTGACCTCGCGCTCGGCCTGCCCGATGCGGGCCAGCAGGGCGTTGAGCTCCTCGACCGTCGGCAGGCCGAAGGCGGTCCGGCTGGGCGGCTGGGCGGGCGGTGCCGCGGCGCGCAGCGAGCGCGGCTTGCTGCCGCCCGGCCGGGGCGCGTCGAAAGCTGGATACAAGCGGATGATGGATTTGATGCGCTGCGGTCCCTTGGGCGACTGCAACCCCTCGGCGATCCCGGCCATGATCAACCGCGAGCGCAGTGCCGTGTCGCTGATGACGCGGACGTGCTCGGGGTCGATCGCCGGCCGGGCGCTCGTTGTTACCGAAGAAGTCGTCGTCGCCGGCCACGGGCAGGCTCAGCGCCTTCTCCCACAGGCTCGCGCGTGCGCTACGGGTGCCGTTCACAACGTCACCGGGTTACGTTACGGGTTACACGTCACCTGCGCCGGAGTCGCCTTCCTCTAGCTCGACCAGGGTGATCATTCGCTCACCGGCCAGCATGCCGGTGTCGTCGGCGGCCAGGATGGCGTCGTCGAGGCTGTCGTCGTCGGCCGGGGCGGTCCCGTCCACGGTGTCGATCTCGTCGTCGGTGGGGGTCAGCGGCTCGGATTCCATGGGCGCTCTCTACCCGTGAATGGGGGAGCACTCGTCCTGGCGGCCGGCGCCGCGGCGGTCGCGGCCGCGATCAACTCCGCGGCCGGCGGCGGCTCGTTCGTCTCGTTTCCGACCCTGGTCTTCCTGGGCGTCCCGCCGATCGGCGCCAACGCCACCAACTCCGTGGCGATGTGGGTCGGCGGGGCGGGCAGCATCGGGGGCTACCGCGACCTGCTCGAGCGGCCCTCGGCCCGGACGCGGGCGGCGCTGCTCACCTGCCTGCTGGGCGGGGTGATGGGCGGGCTGCTGCTGCTGCGCACCCCGGCCAAGACCTTCTCGGCCACCATCCCCTGGCTGCTGCTCTTCTCGACCCTGCTCTTCGCGCTGGGGCCGCTGCTGCTCGCGCTGGGCGGGCGCGGCCGGGCCGCGGTGACCGAGATCCCGTACGCGGGCTTGGTCCCGCTCTTCTTCGTGAGCGTGTACGGCGGGTTCTTCGGGGGCGGGCAGGGCTTCTTGCTGCTGGCCCTGTTCGTGCTGCTCGGCTTCACCGATCTGCAGCGCGCCAACGCCCTCAAGATCGTGCTCTCGTTCGTCAACAACGGCGTCCCGCTGGTCCCCTTCGTCATCGCCCGCGCGGTGACGTGGGACGCGGCGGCGGCGATGTGCGTGGGCGCGCTGGTCGGCGGCTACTACGGGGCCAAGCTCGTGCGCCGCATTCCGCCCGAGCCGCTGCGCTGGACGATCGTCGCGCTGGGCGCGGTGATGACGGTGGTGTTCTTCCGCCGCGGCTGAATGCGGATAGGTCTGCTCCGTATTCCTCCGGAAATCGGGCTCCATGCAGTTCCCGCTCTTCCGGACGGCGCTGGCCGCCGCGTGCGCGCTGGCCCTGGCCGCGCCGGCGCGCGCGGCCGGGCCGTTCGCCTTCGACGCCACGCCCGGCCGCTTGCCCAAGTCCGTCGTGCCGACCGACTACCGGATCGCCGTCACGCCCGACGTGGCCGCCAAGACGCTGGGCGGCACCGAGACCGTCGTGCTCGACGTGCGCCGGCCGACCGCGCGGATCGCCTTCAACACGCTCAACCTGACCGTTCGCTCCGCGCGCCTGGACGGCGTGCCGGTGGCGCGGGTGCAGACCCGCAACGACGCGCAGCTCACCACGCTGACGCTCGCCCATCCGGTCGCGGCCGGCCGGCACACCCTGGCGCTCGCGTTCTCGGGCAAGATCGAGAGCTCGGCCCAGGGACTGTTCGCCCAGCCGTACGCCGCGCCGGGCGGGCGCAAGGGGCTGATGCTCTCGACCCAGTTCGAGTCGACCGACGCGCGGCGGATGTTTCCGGCCTGGGACGAGCCCGCGTTCCGGGCGACCTTCCAGCTCAGCGTCACCCTGCCCGCGGCCTGGACGGCGATCTCGAACACGCCGGTCGCGGCCCGCGTCGCGCACGGCGCGCTCGCGACCACCACGTTCGCGCGCACGCCGCGCATGGCGTCGTACCTGGTCGTGCTCAGCGCGGGCGACCTGGCCACGATCTCGGCGACCTCGGCCGACGGCGTGCGCCACGAGATCGTCGCGGTCCGCGGGCAGGAGCGCAACGGCAGCCTACGCGCTGGCCAACTCGCAGCAGATCCTGACCGCCTACGACGACTACTTCGGGATTCGCTACCCGCTGCCCAAGCTGTCGTCCATCGCGGTGCCCGGCGGCTTCGAGGGCGCGATGGAGAACTGGGGCGGGATCACCTACAACGACCAGATCCTGCTGCTGCCGCCGACCGCGACGCTGGGCCAGAAGCAAGACATCTACGCCGTGCAGGCGCACGAGATGGCGCACCAGTGGTTCGGCGACCTGGTCACGATGGCGTGGTGGGACGATCTCTGGCTCAACGAGAGCTTCGCCTCGTGGATGGCGGCCAAGCAGACCGATCGCGCCAACCCGAGCTGGAACTGGTGGGAAGGCCAGGACGCGGACAAGGAAAGGGCGATGAACGCCGACGCGCGCACCACCGCGCACAAGCTGCAGCAGCCGATCGTCAACGAGCTCGAGGCCAACGCCGCGTTCGACCCCGAGATCACCTACGCCAAGGGCCAGGCGTTCCTGCGCATGACCGAGGCGTATCTGGGCGAGGACACCTTCCGGACCGGCATCCGGCGCTACATCGCGGCGCGCAAGTTCTCCAGCGCCACCGCGGCCGACCTGTGGAACGCGCTGAGCGCGGCCAGCGGCAAGGACGTCGGCGCGATCGCCGGCAGCTGGACGACGCAGCCGGGCTTGCCGCTGATCAGCGTGCGCGCTTCGTGTGATGCCGCGGGTGACCGGACGATCGCGCTGAGCCAGAAGCGCTTCCTGCTCAGCGGCAGCGACACGGCCAACGCGCGCTGGAACGTGCCGATGCACGTCGCCTCGGGCGCCGGCGGCGCGGCGCAGAGCGTGCTGTTGAGCCAGGACGGTCGAACCAAGACGCTGGCCGCCGGGCGCTGCGACGAGCCGCTGCGCGCCAACGCCGGCGACGTCGGCTACTACCGCGTGGCGTACGACGCCCCGACGCTGGCCGTCAACGCGCGCGGCGTTCGGCACGCTGCCCGAAGCCGACAAGATCGCGCTGCTCGACGACCAGTGGGCGCTCGCGCGCGCGGGCCAGGCGCCGCTCTCGGCGTACCTGTCGCTGGCCGGCGCGATGAAGGGCGACTTCGACGCGCGGGCCTGGGAGCAGATCACCGACTCGCTCGCCGCGCTGGAACGCGACGAGCGCGGCGGCGCGGGACACGCCGCGTACCTCGCCTACGCGCGCTCGGTCCTCAAGCCGCTCCAGACCGCGCTGGGCTGGGACGCGAAGCCCGGCGAGACGCCCGGCCTGCAGCACCTGCGCCGGACGGTGAACCAGGATCTGGGCGCCTGGGACGATCCCGACACGCTCGCCGAGGCGCGCAGGCGCTTCGCCGGGTTCGTCGCGAACCGCGCGGCGCTCGCGCCCGACGACCAGACCGTCGTGCTGGCGATCGTCGCGCAGCACGCCGATCAGCCGACCTTCGACGCGCTGCACGCGATCGCCAAGAGCGCGCGCGACGAGGGCGAAACGCGCCGCTTCTACAGCGCGCTGATGCTGGCGCGCGATCCGGCGCTGGCGCGGCAGGCGCTCGACATCGCCATCTCGCCGGATATCCCGCCCCAAGCCGAGGGCTCGCGCTTCGAGCTGGTCGGCGCGGCCGCCGACGCCAACCCGGCCCTGGCCTGGGCATTCTTCACCGCGCACAGCGACGCGGTGCTGCACGCGCAGACCGACGTCGGGCGGGTGATCGCGATCGCGCAGTACGTGCCGATGACCTTCTGGGACGCGGCTCCGCTCGACCAGCTCGAAGGCTGGGTCAAGGGCCACACCCCTGCCAGCGCCGCGCAGTACGTGACGCGCGGCCTGGAGCGCGCGCAGTCATTCGTGGCCGAGAAACGGCAGCTCGTCCCGGCCGCCGACGGCTACGTCGTCGACCAGCGCCCGGCGTTCACCACCGGCGGCGCGGCGGGCAAGCAGTAGTTCGCGCGCGGCCGGCGGTGAAGAAGTAGGGTTCGTGTCAGACGGTCTCGAACGTGTGTTCGAGACCGTCTGATGATCGCCGCCCGCCAAATCCCCTTGTTCGCCAGCGCCGCGCTGCCGACCCGAATCGTCGGCGACCGCGGCGACGTCACCTACGTGCCGGAGTTCCTCGACGCCGCGACCGGGATCGCGCTGGTGCGCGAGCTGAGCGACGGGACGCAGTTCCGGGCCGACTCGCGCCTGATGTACGGCAAGCGCGTGCTGGTGCCGCGCGAGACGGCGGCGCGCGGCGACCGGATGCGCCAGCCCTGGACGCCTACCCTGGCCCGGGTACGGGCGCTGGTGGAGGCTCACACCGGCACGACCTTCGACTACGTGTTCATCAACCGCTATCGCGACGGGCGCGACGCGGTCGCCTGGCACGGCGACCGCGACGGCACGCGCGACGCGCGCCTGGTCGTCGCATCCTTGTCGCTGGGCGCGACGCGCGTCGTTCCAGCTCCGGCCCAAGAAAGAGAGCGGCCTGCGCCACGACCCGATCTCGGTCGAGGTCGCGCACGGCGACCTGATCGTGATGGCCGGCGACACGCAGCTCCACTGGGAGCACCGCGTGCCGCGCGACCCGCGCGTCGCGGGCGAGCGGATCAACCTGACCTTCCGCCAGCACCGCGCGCGCGAGCACGCGCCCGAGGACGAGACCGAGAGCTAGACGGCGGCCGGCTCCGCCGTCTTGAACTGCGCCTCTTCGGTCGAGCCGGTCAGCGCGGTGGTCGACGACGCGCCGCCGCCGACGACTTTGGCGACCTCGTCGAAGTAGCCGGTGCCGACCTCGCGCTGGTGGCGCGTCGCGGTGTAGCCTTGCGGCTCGCTGGCGAACTCGCGCGCCTGGAACTCGGCGTAGGCGGCCATGCCGCGCGCCGCGTAGTCGCGCGAGAGCTCGAACATCGAGTAGTTCAGCGCGTGCCAGCCGGCCAGCGTGATGAACTGGAAGCGGTAGCCGTACTCGAACAGCTTCGTGCGGAACTGCGCGATCGTGTCCTCGTCGAGCTTGAGCTTCCAGTTGAACGAGGGCGAGCAGTTGTAGGCCAGCATCTTGCCGGGGAACTGCGCGTGGATGCCGTCGGCGAACGCCTTTGCTTCTTCGAGCGAGGGGTGCGAGGTCTCGCACCAGATCAGGTCGGCGTAGGGCGCGTAGGCCAGGCCGCGCGCGATCGCTTGATCGATGCCGGGCGTGACGCGGTAGAAGCCCTCGGGGGTGCGCTCGCCGGTGAGGAACGGGCGGTCGCGTTCGTCGACGTCGCTGAGCAGCAAGTTCGCCGCGTCCGCGTCGGTGCGCGCGATCAGCACGGTCGGCACGTCGCAGACGTCCATCGCCAGGCGCGCGGCGACGAGATTGCGCACCGCCTGCGAGGTCGGGATCAGCACCTTGCCGCCCAGGTGGCCGCACTTCTTCTCGGCCGCGAGCTGGTCTTCGAGGTGGACGCCGGCCGCGCCGGCGGCGATCATCGACTTGGCCAGCTCGAACACGTTGAGCGGGCCGCCGAAGCCGGCTTCCATGTCGGCCACGATCGGCGCGAACCAGTCCTTCTCGCCGCCCCGCCCTTCGACCGTGTCGATCTGGTCGGAGCGCATGAACGCGTTGTTGATGCGCTCGACGACCTTGGGCACGGAGTCGTAGGGGTAGAGCGACTGGTCGGGATAGATCTGGCCCGCGCTGTTGGCGTCCGCGGCGACTTGCCAGCCCGACAGGTAGATCGCCTCGAGGCCGGCTTTCACCGCCTGGATCGCCTGGCCGCCGGTCATGCAGCCCAGCGCCGCGACGGGCTCGTCGCGGGCGAGCAGCGCGCGCAGGCGCTCCGCGCCGCGGCGCGCGAGCGTGTGCTCGATGCGCACGCTGCCGCGCAGGCGCGCGACGTCGGCATCGGTGTACGGGCGCGTCACGCCGTTGGGCGACGGCGGCTTGCCGTTGCCGTTGACGAGACCGTCGAACGAGATCGAGGGCAGATCGGACACGGAAACAATCCTCCACGAGTGATGGGTCGTGGCTGACTGTAGCCCGTCGGCGCGCGCTTCGGACGGCGCGCCGCGCGAGCGGTGCGTTTCGGCCCGCGAACGGCCGGATTTCGCGCGCGAACGGCGGGACGCTCGCGCCGGTCAGGGCGTGAGCGTCAGCACCGAGCGCGTCGCGGCGCGCACGGCGGCGTCGGAGAACGGCAGCGTGGTGCGCGCGAAGCGGGCCCAGCCGGCGGCTTGGTCCTGGTAGTGCGGCGAGCCCGGCTCGCCCGACTCGCCGGCGTCGATGTCGATCGTGCCGGCGTCCCAGTCGCCCGCGATCCAGACCGCGCGGAACGACTGCCCGTGGCCGCGCCACTGCACCGCCGGCGCGAAGCTGCCGCCGCGGCCGGGGAACGTCGGCCCGTTCCAGAGCGAGAAGCCGAACGGCGCCAGCGGGTGCGCCAGCGGCTGCGCGCCCTAGCTGCCGAAGGTCGGGATCTCGCCCCCGAGCGCGGTCTGCACGCGGCGCAGCGCGGCCAGCACGAAGCCGTCGTAGTCGTCGCCCGGCACCCAGCCGCGCGGGCGCTCGCGCAGCGCGCGCAGCGGCACGGCGAAGTTGCCGGTGCCCGCGGTGTACTCGCGCACGACGTCGTCCGGCAGGTGGGCCGCGGCGAACGCGCGTCAGCAGGTCGCGCCGCAGCGCGACGACGACCGTCGCGCCGCGCGACTCGGGCAGCACCTGGCCGTCGAACTGGCGCAGCGCGGAGAGCGCCGGGCGCGAGCGCCGGATCGGACTCCGCGTGCGCGCGCATCAGCGCGGCCAGCACCAGCCGGGCGAACTCGAGCTCGGCCGGCGAGCTCGGCGTCGCGCTGCGCCGCGGCGAGCGCCTCGGGCGAGAGCCGGCCGTGCCCGTCGCGCGCCGCGGCGAGCGCGCGGCGCAGCTCGTAGGCGCGGTACGGCGGCGGCCAGAACGGCGCCAGCCGCTCCCCGCCCGCGCCGCCGGCGCGGTTGTTGCTGGTGACGACGAGCGCGTCGCGCGAGGGGTCGACGTGCGGCGCCCGCGTCGAACGGCAGCAGCGGCGGCGCGGGCGAGTCGCCGTCGACGGCGTAGCGGCCCCAGGCGTGCTCGAGCGGGATGCCGCCGGCCAGGTGGTAGGCGACCCGGCCGCCGTCGTCGGCGAGCAGCACGTTGAGGGCGGGCTCGGGCAAGCCCGCGGACCGCCGCCAGGCCGTCCGTCGACGCCGCCCGCCTGGTCGAGGCGCGAGGAAGGCGTCGAGCGGCGAGCCGGTCGGCGCGCCGCATCCGCCAGTCCATCAGGTAGGCGATCGTCGCCTTCCCGCGCGATCAGCGTGCCGTGCGGCGTCTCCAGGATGTCGGCGTCGACGTCGGCGGCCCAGCCGCACCCGTAGCGTTCGCGCGCGATGGCCGCGCGCACCCAGCGGCCGTGCTCGAACAGCTCGTCCGCGCCGCGGGCGCGCTCGCGCAGCAGGCGCATCGCGGCGGTCTCGCCGGCCGTGACGCCCCAAGCCAGGTGCTCGTCGTGGCCGAGCGTGACGCCCGGCGTGCCGGCCAAGGCCGCGCCGGCGACGTGGAACCCCGGCGAGCGCGCCTCGACCAGCCACCAGATCGTCGGGATGCCCAGCGACAGGTGCGGGTCGTTGGCCAGCACGGCCCGCCCGGTGGTGGTCCGGCCCGCGCCGGCGGCCCAGCCGTTGCTGCCGACGGGCGCCTTTTCCTCGACCTCGGGCAGGGCCGCGACCGGGCGCGCGCCGGGCAGCGCCGGCAGGCCGGCGATCGGGCCCGGCGGGCTGCCGTCGGTCGGGACGTCGTAGCGCGGGTCGGTCAGCGGCAGGAAGGCGTCGGTGCCGGCGTCGCCGAGCAGGCGGTGGATGCGCTCGCGGCCCAGGATCGCGTCGGCGGTGTCGTCGAGGTCGAGCACGGTGGCGTAGCCGACCGCCATCGCGTCCTCCGGCCGCCAGGGCTCGAACCCGGCGAACAGCGCCCGGTACTCGGGCGGCAGCGGCTCGCGCGCCGCGGCGGCGTTGATTCCGGCCGCGAAGGCTTGGAGGTAGGTCCGGCTCTGCGGCGTGCCCGCGGCGCGTAGGTCGCGGCCGCCAGCCCGGCGACGCCGTAGCGCCGCTCCGCTGGTCGACCCGCAGCAGCGGCGGCCCGAGCAGCTCGGCCAGCCGGCCGGTGACGAAGCGCCGGGTGACGTCCATCTGGAACAGCCGGTCGGCCGCCATCGCGTAGCCCTCGGCGAAGAACAGGTCGTGGTCGGAGCCGGCCCGGATGTGCGGCACCCCGCGCCCGTCGCGGGCGATCGTGACCGGGCCGTCCAGCGCGAGCCCGGCCTGTGTCCCGGCCGCCGCGGCGACCGCGGTCCGCGTGGCCCAGACGACCCGGCCCGGCATAGGCCAGGGCCACGACCAGAACGAGGGCGAAGAGGCCGCCCAGAAGAAGGGCGCCCCGGCGGAACCAGCGGCCAAGCATGCGGGCTTGAGTTTCCTGCGCGGACGTGGTATCCTACGTCCCTATGCCCTTCGGCCGATAACGCGGACCCAAGGAACGTCGGACCGGCGTCTCCTGGGGTCTTTTCGCCATTCCAGGCGATCACCCCAGGCCACATCGGCCCCCGACGTCACCTCGACCGCCTCTGTCGACGCCGACGCGCTACAGATAAAGGAATCGATGAACCTCCTCGACGTCAACAATTTCGACGCGATGCGGATCGGTCTGGCTTCGCCGGAACAGATCCGCGCCTGGTCCTTCGGCGAAGTCAAAAAGCCGGAGACGATCAACTACCGCACGCTCAAGCCGGAGCGCGACGGCCTCTTCTGCGAGAAGATCTTCGGGCCGACCAAAGACTGGGAATGCCACTGCGGCAAGTACAAGCGGATCCGCTTCAAGGGCATGATCTGCGACCGCTGCGGCGTCGAGATCACGCGCGCCAAGGTGCGCCGCGAGCGGATGGGCCACATCGAGCTGGCCACGCCCGTCACCCACATCTGGTACTTCAAGGGCGTGCCCTCGCGCATCGGCATCCTGCTGGACATGTCGCCGCGCCAGCTCGAGAAGGTGATCTATTTCGCCGCCTACGTCGTCACCGACCAGGGTGACACGACGCTGGGCAAGCGCGAGATCCTGACCGAGCAGAAGTACCGCGAGAGCCGCGAGAAGTACGGCACCCGCTTCAAGGCCGGCATGGGCGCGGAAGCGATCCGCGAGCTGCTGCGCGACCTGAACCTGCGCAAGCTGCAAGAAGAGCTGCGCCGCGAGTTCAAGGAGACGTCGGGCCAGAAGCGGATCAAGGCCATCAAGCGGCTGGAAGTCGTCGAGGCGTTCCTCGCCAGCGGCAACAAGCCCGAGTGGATGATCCTGTCGGCCGTGCCGGTCATCGCGCCCGAACTGCGCCCGATGGTGCAGCTCGACGGCGGCCGCTTCGCCACGTCCGATCTCAACGATCTCTACCGCCGCGTCATCAACCGCAACAACCGCTTGAAGCGCTTGCTGGAGCTGAGCGCGCCCGAGATCATCATCAAGAACGAGAAGCGCATGCTGCAGGAAGCAGTCGACGCGCTGATCGACAACGGCCGCCGCGGCCGCCCGGTGACGGGCCCCAACAACCGGCCGCTCAAATCGCTCTCGGACATCCTCAAGGGCAAGCAGGGGCGCTTCCGCCAGAACCTGCTCGGCAAGCGCGTCGACTACTCGGGCCGGTCGGTCATCGTGGTCGGCCCCAACCTCAAGCTGCACCAGTGCGGGCTGCCCAAAGAGATGGCGCTCGAGCTCTTCAAGCCGTTCGTGATGAAGAAGCTCGTCGACCGCGCTCAGGCGCACAACATCAAGAGCGCCAAGCGCATGGTGGAGCGCGTGCGGCCGGAAGTCTGGGACGTCCTCGACGAAGTGATTCGCGAGCACCCGGTGCTGCTCAACCGCGCCCCGACGCTGCACCGCCTGGGCATTCAGGCCTTCGAGCCGGTGCTCGTGGAAGGCAAGGCCATCCACCTCCACCCGCTCGTCTGCACCCCGTACAACGCCGACTTCGACGGCGACCAGATGGCGGTCCACCTGCCGCTGAGCGCCGGCGCGCAGGCCGAGGCGCGCATCCTGATGCTGTCCTCGAACAACATCCTCCAGCCGTCGTTCGGTAACCCGGTCTCGATTCCGACCCAGGACATGGTTCTGGGCCTGTACTGGCTCACGTTCCAGCCCGACGAGTACAAGGGCCCGGCCAAGGCCGAGCTGTCGGACGACGCGATCTTCGCGCTGCCGATGGGCCGCCTGACGCGCAAGCGCGAGGACGGCTCGACCGCCCCGCCGGCGTTCAAGGACGGCGACGAGGCGATCTCGGCGTTCAACCACCGCCTGATCGGGCTGCAGGAGTGGATCGAGGTCCGCATCAACGGCACCCGCGTCAAGACGACGGTCGGCCGCGTGATCCTCAACCAGGCCTTCAACCCGGACTGGAACTACCCGTACCTCAACCACATCCTGGACAAGAACGCGCTCAAGAAGCTGATCACCGAGTGCTACCGCAAGTACGGCAACGCCGCCACCGCGGAGTTCCTCGACGCGGTCAAGGCGCTGGGCTTCCGCTATGCCACGCAGTCCGGCACGACCGTGTCGATCTCGGACATCGTGGTCCCGCAGGCCAAGCACGAACTGCTCGACAAGGCGCAGGCCGCGGTCGACGAGCAGCACTCGCTCTACGACCAGGGCTTCATCTCCGACGAAGAGCGCTATGCCAAGACGGTCGAGATCTGGCAGAAGACCGGTGACGACGTCACGGGCGCGATGCAGGCCGCTCAGAACCCGCTCAACCCGGTGTTCATGATGGCGACCTCGGGCGCGCGCGGCTCGATCGCGCAGGTCAAGCAGCTCGGCGGCATGCGCGGGCTGATGTCCGACCCGTCGGGCCGCATCCTCGAGATCCCGGTCAAGGCTTCGCTCAAAGAAGGCCTGACCGTGCTCGAGTACTTCATCTCCACGCACGGCGCGCGCAAGGGTCTGGCCGACACCGCGCTGCGCACGGCCGACTCGGGCTACCTCACGCGCCGGCTCGTCGACGTTGCGCAGGACGTGATCATCCGCGAGGAAGACTGCGGCACGCCCAACGGCATCACCGTGGCCGACATCCTCGTGGGCAAAGAGACGATCGAGCCGATCTACGACCGCATGATCGGTCGGCGCGCGGCCGAGGACGTCAAGAACCCGGAGAACTCGCGCGACAAGCTGGTCCGCCGCGACGAAGAGATCGACGAAGAGAAGGCCAAGGCGATCATCGCGGCCGGCATCAAGACGGTCAAGATTCGCTCGGTGCTCGGCTGCCAGGCCAAGCACGGCGTGTGCGCGATGTGCTACGGCCGCAATCTCGCCACCGGCCTCAAGGTCGACATCGGCGAAGCGGTCGGCATCATCGCCGCGCAGTCGATCGGTGAACCGGGCACGCAGCTCACGCTGCGCACCTTCCACACCGGCGGCGTGGCCCAGGAAGACATCATCACGGGTCTCCCGCGCGTCGAGGAAATCTTCGAAGCGCGCAATCCCAAGGGCGTCTCGCCGGTGGTCGAAGTCACCGGCACGATCAAGTTCGGCGAGGAGAAGGGCAAGCGCGTCGTCTTCGTCACCGACAACGAGGGCGAGGACCACGAGGTCGACGTCGCCGCCAGCGTCCACTTGAAGGTCGTCGAGGGCCAGCAAGTGACCGCCGGCGACCCGGTCGCGGACGGCTCGCTCAACCCGCACGACATCCTGCGCATCCAGGGTGAGACCGCGCTGCAGAACTACCTCGTCCGCGAGGTGCAGAAGGTCTACCGCTCGCAGGGCGTCGACATCAACGACAAGCACATCGAGGTGATCGTTCGCTCGATGCTGCGCAAGATCAAGATCGTCGACGGCGGCGACACGCGGATGCTCCCCGGCCAGCTGGTCGAAGCGTCGGTGTTCGCCGAGGAGAACGAGAAGATCAAGGCCGAGGGCGGCAAGCAAGCCGAGGGTACGCCTCAGCTGCTGGGCGTCACGAAGGCGTCGCTCGCGACCGAGTCGTTCCTCTCGGCGGCGAGCTTCCAGGAGACCACCCGCGTCCTCACCGACGCGGCCATCAAGGGCAAGCACGACCCGCTGCTCGGTCTCAAGGAGAACGTCATCATCGGCAAGCTGATCCCGGCCGGGACGGGGATGTCGCGCTATCGCAACCTCACCATCCAGCCCGAAGGTCAGGACCTCGACGAAGAGGGCCGGCCCAAGAACGTGTTCTTGGACTTCAACCTCAACGGCGAGAGCGAGAACGTCTCCAGCTACGGCGAGGTCGTCGCGCCCAACGGCCAGGAGATGAATCCCAAGGTGCTCGGCCCGTACGAGCGCCAGCGGATGGCGGACAACGCGGTGACCTACGAAGGCGACTACGAGCCCGACGCGACGGTCAGCGCGACCCCCGCCCGCACGCAGTACAAGCCCAAGGGCATCAACCCCGAAGACCTCTAGAACCCGCGCGTTTCTAGGCGAAAGACCCGCTCGCGAGAGCGGGTCTTTTTCGTTGTCGCCGGTGTGCACGGTGTCACTGGGGCAAGCGCGGCGCGACGCCGACCACTAGGAACATGATCAGCGCGAAGCCGCAGCTTGGGGAAAAACCCCTATGGACGCCGGTGCGCCACGGACGCGACGATGGGCGAATGGGTGATGCGACGCAACTGCACGGCGACGACGCGAGCTCGCCGCTGGAGCCGGCGGACGACGATGAAGTGCGGCTCACGCCGCACCGGCGCGACATGCTGATCCGGCTGTTCGCCGGCGAGACGCCGCACGAGATCGCGCTCGCGCTGGGCCGCAGCACGTCGACCGTGACGAACACGATCGCGACCATCCGGCGCCGACTGGGCGTGCGGCGCGACGTCGACGCGCTGCGCGAGGCCCTGCGGCGCGGAATCGTCACCCTCGAGGAGATCGAGCGCCGGCAACGCGAGCTCGGGTTGTAGTCCATACATACTAACATATAGGCCAATCAGGCCATGTGAACAATGGCTTGATATTCGCCGTAGGACGCAAGACTCGCGCGATGAGGCTTCGGACGGTAGGCTAGGGCGTGGAGTAGTGGATTTCACTACTCGCCCTCCGGTTCGAAAGGACAAGCCTACCATGTTCGTCTCGATTCTCGCCGCCCTGCTGGCCGCGCTCGGCAGTCACCTCGCCACCCCCGCCGACGTCTTCGGCGGCCCGGTCAGCGGGCACGGCCAGGCGACCGCGCCCGGCCGCCTCTCGGGCGGAATGCACACCTCGGACGTCTCGGGGACGCCCATCACGGTGCACAGCGGGGCGGCCGGGACGCCGGCTCGCACCTCCGGGCGACGTACCCAGGACGTCTCCGGAACCCCGATCACCTAGCACACGCAAAACAAAAGGTGTGAGGAGGTTCGCGTCCGCCGGAGAAACGACGCTCTCTCGGGATGCGACCTCTTCACTCGTGCATCGGCGCTGGCGATACCAGCCCCGATCTTTCCGCTGCCGTCGCTGTTGCGCGCGCCGCCTGGCTGCGCGCCGACTTCGACGCGTGCATCCAGGCGCTCGAAGCGTTCACTCTTTGTAAAGGCGATACCGCGGACCGGGCGGAGGGCATCCTCCTCCAGGGCCGCGCGCTGCTGCGCCTGCACCGCCCGGCCGACGCCGAGCGGTTCCTGAGCCCTGCGGTCGCGACGTTTCATACCGTCGACGGCGAGTGCACGGCGCGCATGCTCTACGCCGTGGCCGTCACCCTGTGCGATTCGCCCGATGCCGGCCTCGTACTGCTGGAGAAGGTCGCGGAACGCGCCGAGCGGTTCGCCGCGCACCGCGCGATCGCGGCGGAGATCGCGTACTACCGCGCGCTCGGCAACTGGACCAGACGCGATCTCCCGGCCGCGGCGAGGTTCGCGCGCGCGGTCGAGCGGGCGGGGCTGGACGTCCTCGCGGTTCGCGCGACGCTGCTGCTGGGCTTCATCGCGGTCGCCGAGGAGCGCTATCTCGACGGGCTCGAGACGTTCCGGCGCGCGCTGGCGGCGTACCGCGCGTGCCACGAGCGGGACGCGAACCTCGCCGAGCAGATCCTCGTTCAGCTCGCCACCCTCGAGGCCCAGCTGCGCTCCGCCGCGGTGAGCGGATCGCATCGCGAGGCCTCCGCGCGCCGCGTGCCGGGCGACGTCTTTCGCGCGCCCGCATCGCTGGGGCGCTGCCAGGTCGCCTGGCTGGATGCCTGGCAGTACGCGAACGACGGTGACGCGCGCGGGGCGCTGCGCTGCATGCGCGAGGCCGAGTCGGTCGCCCCGGCGCCGGCGGCGCGCGTGTTCGCGCTCGCCGGGCGCGCGGCGATCTCGGCCGCGTTCGGTGAGACCGAGAACGCGCGCGAGCACGCCCTGTACGCCGCCCGCATCGCCGAAGACGTCGACTGGCAAGCGACGCACGGCGAGGAGCGCTTCGCGCTGATCCTGCTGGCCGAGGTGCTCGCACCGCTCGACGCCGGCACGGCGGTCCGCGTGCTCGAGCGGTTCGACGCGATCACCTCCAAGCTCGACGACGTGCACGCGGCCGGCACCGACCCGCGCAAGACCGCGCTGGGCGCTTACGTGCGCGGGCTCGTGGCGCGCCACTGCGGTCAGAGTCTGCGCGCGCGTGCGCTGCTGGAAGAGGCGTACCGCGGGTTCCACGCCTGCGGTCACCTCTGGCGCGCGGTACTGGCGCTGCTCGAGCTGGACGCGGCCTCCGTCGAAGCGGGCGTTCCCGGCGAATTCTATCTCGACACGGCGGCACAGATCGTGCGCGAGCACTTCCCGAACTCGTTCCTGGCGCGCCGGCTCGGGCGCTGGAGCGCCGTCTACGACGATCCGCTCGCGGTGCGGCTGACGCCGGCGCAGCGCCAAGTCCTGCGCTACGCGCTCGACGGCTACGGCGCGAAGGAGATCGCGTCGGCCACCGGGCGCTCCGTCAAGACGATCGGGAACCAGCTCGCGAGCTTGCACGAAGCGTTCGGCGTGAACTCGACCCTGCGACTGGTCGCCGAGTGCCACCGGCGCGGGCTTGGCTCGCCGAGCTGGCACCAGCTCGCGCACGCGCCGGCGGCGAAACCGCGCCTCGTCGCTCGCCGCGCCGGCTGACGGCCGAACGCGCGCTTCGTCAAGACACTGCAAAGCGCCGCCGCCGTTCGCGGCGAAAATCGGGTAAAAACCCCCATAGACGATTTAGCCTAAGGTGCGAGAAAATGAGGGCGCGGAGGACGGTCGGGGTTGCGAGCCGCTCGCGAGAGCCTCGCCTACACCCGGCTCCGGCTGTCCTCCCACCTTGAAAACGGTCCGCTCGCGACGAGCGGGCCGTTTTCGCTATTCGCGCGCGTCGGCCGTGGTGCGCGTCTGGGAGCTCGTTCCGCTGCTGGTCGTCTCGCCGCTGACGGTCGGCGTCTTGCCCGTGGCGCTCGTGCCCGAGGCCGCATCGCTTCCGCCGGAGATGGAAACGCTGCCGGAGTCGCCGGACCCGCCCGAGAGCTGGCCGCCGACGCGCACGTCGATGCGGCGCGGCTGCACGCGCGGCTGCAGCGGCAAGTTGAGCGTCAGCATGCCGTGGTCGACGCCGGCCTCGATGCGCGACGCGTCGATCTCGTCCGGCAGGACCAGGACTTGGGTGAAGCGCCGGCGCTCGTTCTTGCCCGCGACGGTGAGCTGGTTCTCCTCGATGGTGACGGTGATGTCGTCGGGGCGGAAACCGGCCACCGGGATCTCGACGCGATAGCCCTGGTCGGTGCGCTGGATCTCCATGCCCAGCGCGCCCGGCGGCGGCATGACCGCCAGCGGGTTGAAGCCCAGGAAGTCGGTGAGAAACGACCGTGGCCGGTTAGGGCGATTGGGGTCGTACATGAGTGTGCTCCGTACTCGAATGTGGCGTTGACGAGGCTCGTTGCTCGCGCTGCCGTTATACCCGGCCCGGCACGGACAGGGGCGCACGAGCGGCGCCTGCGTCCGCCGCAGGGCAGGTTACGGCGCGACGCGTTGCGCACCGTAAGCGCAGCATGCGCACCCTGACCGACGTCTTCGCTCCCGGCACGCCCCTGCTGCCCGAGGGGCTTCGCACTTTACAGGTCTCGCCCGGGCGGGTGGTCCAGCCGGGGGAGACGGTCCACGCGCAGTTCACGTTCCGCAACTTGGGCGGCGGCACGGCGACCGGCTTTCGGGTCCGCTTCCGGCTCCCCGAGGGCCTGACGTACCTGGTCGGGACCGCGACGATCGACGGCCAGCCGCTGGGTGAGGCGAGCGGCTTGTCGGCGCTGCTACAGAGCTCGGGCGCGGACATCGGCGACATTCCGGCCGGCAGCGAGCGGCGCGTCGCGCTGGCGTATACGGTCGCGACGACGATCGAGAACGGCACCCCGATCACCCTGCAAGCGGCGATCTCGTCGTTCGAGGTCCCGGTGATCGGCTCCAACGTCGTGCGCCTGGTCGTGCGCAGCAAGCCGAACCTGCAGAACCCCAACACCAAGCTGAGCGCCGTGCCGCTGCGCGAGACCGCTCCCGGCCAGGAGCTGCAGCTCAAGGCGCAGGTCCACAACTCGGGCCAGAGCAGCGCGCACGACGTGATCGTGCTGCTCCCGGTGCCGGCCAACACGTCGTACGTCGGCGACAGCGCGAGCGTCGGCGGGCACGCCGCGGGCGCGCGCTCCGAAAGCGACCCGTTCGGTTTCGGGCGGCCGACCGTCGCCGTGCCGACGCTCGGGCCGGGCGCGACGATCGACGTCGCGTACCGGGTGCGCATCGACCCGGCGCTCGAGGACGCGACCCCGCTGGTCGTGCAGGCCGCGGTCTGCTCGCAGGAAGTGGCGGAGTTCGCGCTCGCGCCGGTGACGCTCAAGGTCGCCTCGGGGCCGTCGTTCGCCGGCCCCGAGAGCGAGTTCGGCGCGGACTGCGAGGACGAGGTGGTCCCCGGGCAGCGCGTGCGCTTGCAGTTGCGGGCGCGCAACGTCGGCACCGCGCCCGCGCGCGGCGTGCGGCTGGCGATCGATCTGCCCGAAGGGCTGGCGTATAGCGCCGGCTCGCGCTTCATCGACGGCACGCCCGCGGTCGACGTGCCGGCGGAGCCGGGCGTGTTCGGGCTCGGCGATCTCGAGCCGGGCCGCTCGGTGGAAGTCGCGCTGGCGGCGGTGGTGGTCTCGCCGCAGGCCAACGGCCACGAGCTCGGGCTGGGCGGCGCGGTCGAGTGGTCCAAGGGCCGGCGCCGCTTCGAGCGCGCCGTCGCCGTTCGCTCCGCGCCGCTGTTTCCGCGCGCGTTCAACGATCTCGTGCGCGAGAGCCCGCGTCTGCTCGAGCCGCGCGACGCGGCCGCGTTCGCGATCCACCTGGCGAACATGGGCGCCGACGCGGCGACCGACGTGCGCGTGCAGCTCGAAGCCGATCCCGGGCTGGAGGCCTTGCGCGTGCGCGACGGCGAGCGCGAGCTGCCGATCGGCGACGACGGCGCGCTCCATCTCGACACGCTCGAACCGGGCGCGCCGCGCGCGCTGCGGGTCGAGGCGCGCATCGTGCCGGTCATCGAAGACCAGGCTCAGGTCCGGCTGCGCGCGACCCTGCGCAGCGCGCAACTGGAGCCGATCGAGCTCGGCGCGGCGGTGCACGTGATCGCCTCGCGCCCGCGCTTGGGAGCGGCGACCTCGCGCCTGGAACTGGCGAGCAACGAGGTGCTGCGCCCGAACCGCACCACCGCCTGCCGCCTGACGCTGGTCAACGACGGCACCGACGCCGGGCGCGACATCCGGGTGCGTTTGCAGCTGCCCGAGGAGCTGCGGCTGGAGAGCGTCGAGGGCGCCTCGCGCGACGGCCAGAGCGTCGTGTTCGGCCAGGTGCCCGCGGGCGAGAGCCGCGAGGCGCTGGTCCACCTGCGGCTGGTCACCACGATCGCGCACGGCGACGTGCTGGAGGTCGCGGGCCGGGTGAGCGGGCTCAACGTGGTGCCGTTCTCGCTCGACACGATGCGCGTCGCGACCCACGCCGAGCCTAGCTTCGCCGATGCCGCGACGCTCACGTCGCTGCCCGCTGACGCGATCGACGCGGGCGCCGAGCTGACCTACACGCTGGCCCTGCGCAACTCCGGCGACGGCGCGGCCAAACGCCTCACGGCGCGGCTGGAGGCGCCGGCCAAGACCGTCTACGCGCCGGGCAGCACGAGCGTCAACGACGTCGCGCTGCTCGACTTCGCCGGCACCTCGCCGCTGCTCACCCCCAACGGCTTGACGCTCTCCGACGTCGGTCCCGGCGTCGAGGTGATCGTGCGGCTGCGGGTGATCGTGAACACGCCGCTGCCGGCCGGCACGACGATCGACACGCGCGCCCGGGTCAGCTGGGATTCCGCGCCCGAGATCGTGGTCGACGCCGACCCGGTGCGGGTGCGCTCGGCGGCGGCGTTCCAGATCGTCGAGCCCGCAGCTGCCGTTCTCGGTGCTCGACGCGGCGGCCGCGCCGGAGCGCCCGCTCGCGGCGCGCCAGCTGCCGGGCCCGGGCGACGGCGACACGCTCCAATTGCCGCCCGCGACGCCGGTGCGCGGCGGGCACGACAACGGCGCGCGCGCCGTGCGCGCGGACGAGACGGTGTACCTCGACCTGAGCCCCGAGCGGCTGGAGTGGCTCGTGCCGTACCTGCGCGAGGCGCGCTTCCCGGGCTTGCTGCCGCACCTGATCGTGCTGCGCGCGCTCTTCCCCGACGACGCGCGCGGCGCCGACGGCGTGCTGCGCGCGCGCCTGCGCCGCCACGGCGAGCTGATGAGCGAGCTGATCGACGGGCTGTTCATCAAGCTGCGCATGCCCGAGCCCGACATCGCACCCGAGGATCTCGAGACGCGCGAGCTGCGCACCTCGCTGCGCGGCGTGCTGGAGGGGCTGGGCCGCGAACGGCTCGGCGCGGTGAGCGACATGGGCGGCCTGATGAGCTTGAGCGGCACGGTGCGCCACGACGAGCTCGGCGCGGCGATCGGCGCGCTCGAACGCGAGCCGCTGATGACCGCGACGCCCTGGCTGGCGCTCTCGATCGTGATGGGCACGCGCCTCGAGCGCGACGGCGACGAGCTGGGCGACTTCACCGCGTACCGCTCGCTGCTGCAGCAGACGCTGGCCGGCATGGGGCGGCTCTCGGCGGCGGAGTTCCACGCCGCGCTGAGCGAGCCGGTCGATCCGCGGCTGGACGCCGAGCGTGAAGCGCTGGTCGAGGCGCTGGCCGAGCAGCAGAACGCGCTGACCTAGGACGCGCGCCGCATGAACCTGGTGATCGTGCTCGTCGTCGCGGCGGTGGCGGCCGTCGCGCTCGGCGTCTATTTGCTGGCCGCGGCGCGCCGCCGGCCGGCGGTCGCGGTGCCGAGCGCGCGTTTCGACGAGGACGACGGCGTCGTCAGCGAGCCGGTGCCGATCGCGCGCGCCAGCGCGCACCCACTCGAACGGCCGCCCGCGTTCGAACGCCCGTCCGCGCTCGGCGACCTCACCGAGCCCGCTTTGGACGAACCTGAGCTCGAGGCCGAACCCGAACCCGAATTTGACGCCGAGCCCGAGACAGTCGAACCGTTGCGGAGCGCCGCGGCGGACGACGCCGCAGGCGTCGCGCACGATGCGTCGCCCGTAGCGCAGCCTGTGCCCGAGCCGGTTGCCCACGCCGCGTCATCCGAAGCCGTCGCCGAGCCTGCCGCGGCGGAAACCGCACCCGCTCCCGAGATGTGCTGGGCGAAGCGCTTCGCGCCGCGCAACGGCGCGCTCGACGACGCGACGCGGCTCGGGGTGATTCGCGATCTCGGCTTGGTGCGCGCGCCGTGGGGCGTGCCGCTGCTGGTGCAGGCGTACGACGAGGAGCCCGACGCCGCGCACCGCCGGGCGGTGCTCGCCGCGCTGGCGCTGTACCGCCACCTCGATGCGCGCGCGGTGTTCGAGCGCGCCTTGCGCTCCGACGACGAAGGCGAGCGCGCCATCGCGGGCGCCGCGCTGACCGATCTGGGCGTCACGCCGTCGCTGACGTCCTGAGCCGATCCTTACCTAATCTCTACGCGCGAGGTGACGTGAGGCACTAGCGCCGCAGACCGTTTCGAGCGTACTGTCGTTCCTTCAGAGGAAGGACACAGGCTTGAACTTCGTCGACCGGACCGTGCTCGGTCTTGCCGATCCGTCGTTGCGCGCGGCGATCTTCGATCAGGCCGCGCTCGCCGGCATCGTGGCCAGCGGCTACGACGCGGCCTCGATCGCGACGACGGGCCCGTACGCCGCGACGTTCGAGCGCTTGGAGCTGGGCCCCGATCTGTCCGCCGAGCCCGCGCTCGACGGTTCGTGGCAGAGCGCCGACGGCTCGTCACGGGTCAGCCTGCACCTCGACGCGAGCGGGTTCGCCGACGCGGGCGCGCCGGCGGTCGCCGCGCTGTGGACCGGCGCGGTTGCGGCCAAGGCCGTCGTCGGCAACGCCACCATCACCGGCGTGCGCGAGACCTGGAGCGGTGACGGCGTGCGCTTCGAGAGCGCCGCCACGGTCACCATGTCGGCGCCGGTCGCCGACGCGCCGGCGGCCGACGTCGTCTTCCCGATCGTCGCGGCGGTGTTCGTCGCCGACGCGCCGCTCGCGCTGCTGGACCTGCTGCGCGAGAGCGCCAAGGCGCGCGCTCGGATCGCAAAAGCGCGCCCGATCGCGCCGCCGCGCGGGCTGCCCGCGGGCGATCTGCCGGTCGCGCTGTGGATCGTTCCGGCCGCGCTCTTCGACGATGCCGCCTGGCCCGGCGCGACGGCCGGGATGGCCGCCGACGACGCCCGTACCGCCCGCCGCGAGCGGGCCGCGAGCTGGCTCGCGAGCCAGCACGTCGCCCTCGCCGTCACCAGCTGAACGATAGGAGCTCTCCGTGGCTGCTCTTCCCGCCGCATACCCGTTCATCACCGTCACCATCGACGAGTCGGGGCTCATCCCGGTCGCCCAGCGCGCGGCCGGCGTCATCGCGGTCGTCGGCAAAGCGGCCGCCGGCGGCGCCGACGTGACGACCGTTCCGGCCAACACGCCGATCGAGATCTCGAGCGCGGACGACCTGACGCCGTTCTCCAAGGGCACGGGGGCGGCGTTCCAGTCCACCGCGCTGCGCGACTCGGTGCTGCTCGCGATGCAGCAGCGGCCCGCGCCCAACAAGGTGTACGCGGTGCGGGTCGGCGGGACCGACTACGCCTCGGCCCTGCAAGCGCTCGAGGCCGCCGACGACGTCGACTTCGTCTCGCTCGCGAACGAGACCGACGTCGCCGCGCTGACCGCGCTCAAGAACCACGTCGAATCGGTGTCGACCTCGGGCAACAAGCAGATCGGCGTCGCGATGATCGACCCGGCCGTCGCCAAGGGAATCGGCTACGTGACGACCGTCGACGCGGCGGTGGCCGGGCTCAAGAGCGGGATGGGCCGCATGGTGCTGATGGCGGCGCGCGGAGCGGCGGTCGACGTGGCGAGCGCGGCGATGGGCGCGATCGCCGGTTACGACCCGCAGGTCTCGGTCGTGCTCAAGCTGCTCAGCGGGGTCGCAATTCCGCTTGCCAGCCAGTACTCGCCTTCGGAGATCACGGGCTTGGCGCAGAAGGGCATCAACCCGGTCATCAGCCCGGCGCTGATGGTCGGCGGGGGGTTCTACTTCGGCGACGCGCGGGTCTACTCGGCCGACGCCGCGCTGCAGTTCATCGACATCGTGCGCGTGCTCGACGACATCGACTTCCGGCTCAAAGCCGGCCTGGTCGGCGCGGTGGGCGACAACCGCATCACCAAGAGCGGCCTGACGCTGCTGCTCTCGCGGGTCGAGGGCATCCTCGAGCCGCTGGTCACCAAAGCCGAGATCGACGACTTCACGATCGTGATGCCGTTGCTCGACATCCTGGTCCGGCCGGAGTCGACCTGGAGCGCGGGCGACACCAACTTGATCACCACCGCGCGGGCCAACCGCCAAGTCGACATGCACGTGAAGATCGTCTACGGCCCGGCCGTCCACCAAATTCTCGTCAAGCTCGCCCCGAGCTACAGTTAGGAGCCTCGCGAATGCCCGACTGGCAAACCCGCCTGCAACTCGACTACCACGATCCCGTCTCGGGCAACGACGTCACGATCACCCCGATCGACGCGTTCACGCCGACCTTCGGCAGCGCGGCCGACGTGCTGCACTCGATCGAGCAGACCCACATCGGCTACGTGTTCCAGCCGCAGGCGATCACGTTCACGATGACGGTCAAGGCGATCGGTCCGGTGGTCGGCGAGCTGACCGCGCTCGCGATGAGCCGCACCGCGTTCAAGGTGACCCTGCACGAGACCAACGACGGCCACGACTGGTCGTTCACCCGCCTCGTGCTCGACAACTGCGTGATCACCAGCGCCGGCCCCTCGCCGGTGACGGTCAGCGGCGCGCCGGCCGCGACGTTCAGCGGGGTGAGCTTGAGCGCGACGGCCGATCCCAAGGTCGGCAGCGAGGTCAAGATCCCGTGAACGGCGACGAGCCGGCGCGCGTTCTGCGCACCGGGATCGCGCTCGTCCACGAGGGCGAGCTCATCGCGCCGGCTCCCGGCAGCGAGGCGTCGTTCGCGGCGACCGCGGACGCGAGCGGCGTGCACTACCACTTCCCGGTCGAGATCGAGATCCGCACCGCGCGGGTCGGCGCCGATCCGGCCGTCGCCGTCGCGACCGCGCTGGCGGCGCTGGCCGACCACTTGGGCGGCTGAGCGCCCGTGCCGGCGCGCGTTCACGTGCCGATCCGCATCCGCACCTCGGCGGACGGTTTCGGCGCGCGCCGCGACGAGCTCGAGGACGCGCTGAGCCTGGCGCTCGGGCGCGCCGTCGCCCGTTCGCGCGAGGTCGCGCTGGCCCGCCACGGCGGACCGGTGACGATCGAGCCGCCGAGCTTCCGCTGGTCGGGCGAAGCGGTCGCGCCGCGCGAGCGCGGGCTGATCGAAGCGCGCCTGCGCGACGTGATCGCGGCCGCCTGCGCCGAGCTGACCGCCGCGCCGCCGCACCCGCCGGGCTCGGCCGCGCGCGGCCCGGCGCGCGAGCGCTTCGATCCGGCCCGGTACGACCTCGCCGGGCGCGGCTACCGGATCCCGTCGTACGACGACGACGGCGACGAGGTGACGGTCGAGGTGTGGGGCGGCATCCCCGCCGACATGGCGATGACGGTCGAGTCGCTGCGGATGGCGATCGTCCAACTGACGGCGCTGTGGGGAGCGCCCGACAGCGGCGGGCACCCCGGCATCGTCTGGTTCTACGGCGGCTCGCTGTTCGCGTGGTTCCTCGACGGCGCGCAGGAGCGCCGCTACACGCTCGAAGCGCCGCTGGTCTGGTCGAAGCAGGGCTCGGGCTGGGTCCAGCACCGGCGCGAGCTGCCGCCCCCGGGCCGCGCGGTGCTGCGGGTCACGCAGCGGTTCACCGCCGGCGACATGGACGCGTATCGCGCGTACGTCACGCTCAAAGACCGCGCTACGATCGCGGCGCTGTCGGCGCCGGCTGCGGTTGCGCCCGAGATCGAGCGCCGGGCCGGGCTGCTGCGGGCGCACGACATCCAGACCGTCATGACGCTCGTCGTCGGCGACGAGCACATCGACTACCTCTTCCCGCTCGGCGCTGAAGCGCGCTTCGACGGCTACGCCTCGCTGCTGCCGGTGACGCGGAGCGCCGAGTTCACGCCGCCGCGCGCGCTCGGCGGCGCCACGCGCACCGCGCCCGGCACCGGCACCGGCACGCATACCGGCGGCGGCGCCGGCGACGCGGATGCCGACGGTGACGGCGGTGCGTCCAGCGGCGGCGGCACCGGCGCGGCGGCCGAGCTGCACTACGTCTCGCCGGTCTTCCGGTTCGAGCGCGACCCGGCTGACCCGCTGGTCTGCGAGCCGTTTCTGGCCGAGCCCAGCCTGGACGAGCTGGGCCCCGACGGCGCGCGGCTGCGCACCGCGGTCGACGAGATCGCGCACCGGCTGGAAATCGAGAGCTGCCGCTACACCGGCCAGTTCTGCCTGATGGCGATCGCGGCGATCCATTCCCACGCGGTCGGCTTGGCCGACGCGGTGGCGGTGTTCGGCGGCGGGGCCACGACCGTCGCGCGCGCCGACGGGCACGGCAACCTGGGCGGGCTCGAGCTGCGCCCGACCGGCGCGAACGTGCTGCTGCAGCGGCTGGCCGGCACGGTGCCGCTGCTCGAGTCGCTCGTGCACGCCATGCAGGACGTGTACCGCGCGCACGACGAGCGGATCGGCGGCACGTACGCCGGCAACTGGGCCGGCTGGACGCTGCACTTCCTGATCGAGTTCGGGGACGCGATGGCGGACGCCGTCGCGATGATGTTCGGCGAGACGTGCCGGCTGCTGATGCTGCAGCTGCTCGACGCCTCCAAAGAGCACATCCTCGCCCGCAAGGCCGCGCTGCCGAATCTCGCCCACGCCTTCTTCGTCGCGATCCTGCCCGAGCTGATCGCGCTCGGCGAGCTGATCGGCTTGCAGAACCGGCTCGACCTGGCGCAGCACCCCGGCCAAGGCCTCGAAGCCGATTACGGCGGCGACTCGAGCGACGAACGCGATCCCGCGGTGATCTACGAAGCCGCCGTCGCCGTGCGCATTCGCGACGCGCACGGGCGCGAGTGGACCGCCGCGCAGCTGCGCGAGCGGATCGCGATGCGGCGCGGGCTGACCGAGGAGCTCGAGCCGCTGGTCAAGCACGTCCGCAGCGTGCCGGCGACGGTCGCCGCGATGCGTCCCAGCGAAGCCGCGACCTCGGCCGAGCTGGGGCGCCTGATCGACACGATGCTCTCGGCCAACGCCGACGTCCGGCGGCGGGTGGAGTGGTCGTGGGAAGACGCTTTCAAGTACGGCCAGATCGACGGCGACCTGCCCGGCGAGACGCCGGCCGACATCGGCCGCAACCTGCACGGCATCCACCTGCTCGCGCACCAGCAGATCGCGCCGTACTTCGGCAGCTCGCGCCTGTACGCCGCGGGCGTGCAGCGGCTGTTCATGGGCGAGCACGCGCTCGAAGTGGTCGAGTCGCTGCTCGTGCTCGGGGCGCTGGTGGTGGTCTCGGTGCTCTGCCCGCCGCTGGGCTACGTCGCCGGCGCGGCGCTGGCGATCGCGCAGTACGCCGACACCGCGGAGAAGGTCGAGATTCGCGACGCGCTGGTCAACCCCGAGCAAGTCGTCGACCTGGCCGAGCTCGACGTCGAGCAGTTCGCCGCGGCGTTGGGGGTCGTGCTGGCGCTGATCCCCGAGGCGCCGGCGGTGGTGCGCACGGCCTACCGGGCCGGCGCGGCCGCGCTCGAGGAGGGGGCGCTGAGCGCGGCCCGCCGGGTCGCGCTCAGCGCGCTGCGCCGCTCGGCGGTGGCCGGGATGCGGCGCGTCGTCGAGGAGGGCTTCGTCAAGCTGGTCGCGACCGAGCTGGTCAAGGTCGAGGTGCTCAACGCGATCCTCGGGCGGGCGCTGCAGCCGGTGCTGCGCAGCGTCGAGGCGTCGTCGCGCGAGTCCGGCTCGGTCGGCGGCGTGCAGGGCGCGCTCGCGCTGATCGCCTGGTACCGCCGGCGCGACGGGGGCGGCGGGTGATGGCCGGCACGCTGCGCGAGGCGCTCGAAGGGCTCGACGTCGCGCGCTTCGCGCGCGAGGATCCCGCCCTGAGCCGCATCCGCACCGCGCTGGAAAGCCGGACGAGCCCGGGCGAGGCGCAGTCGGTCTGCGAGGAGCTGGTGCGTTTTCTGGTCACCAAGCTGGGCGGCGAAGCGGTCGCGGAATTCGGTGAGGACCTGCGCGATCTGACCGCGGTGCAGGACCAGATCCAAGCGCTCTACGACGGCGCGGTGCAGGGTCGGGCTCCGGCCGACCTGGGCGAGCGGCTGCGCCCGCTGCAGCAGCGCCGGGCCGAGCTGATGGCGGCGCTGGAGCGCTTGAGCGATCCGCACGGGCTGCGCGACCGCAGCGTCGACTTGAGCGAGGTCACCGCGCGCGAGAGCGAAGGGCTGGGCACGGCCGACCTGCCCGAGGAAAACCGCGCCGACGTGCGCACCGAGAGCCCGGTCGGGGCGCGCCCGCGCG
Source organism: Vulcanimicrobiota bacterium (assembly GCA_963784655.1). Classification (GTDB taxonomy): domain Bacteria; phylum Vulcanimicrobiota; class Vulcanimicrobiia; order Vulcanimicrobiales; family Vulcanimicrobiaceae; genus Vulcanimicrobium. Next base: position 222,163 of record CAWASO010000002.1, on the reverse strand, counting down.
CTTCGGCCGCGCGGGCCGCGCAGGTCGACGCCGCGCTGCAAGCCGCGCACGCGCCGACCAGCTCGGTCCGCCTGGAGGCGGCGCGGCCGCGCCGCAGCTACGCGCGCGAGCAGTACCTGCTGCTGCGCGACTACGACCCGATCGCCGCCGCGCAAGGCTACGAGGTGCACGCGGTCGGCAACGGCGTCGACATCCACTTCGACGGGATCGAGCCGACCGGCCCGCGCCGCTTCCGCATCCTCGAAGCCAAGTACAACGACCCGGCATTGGGCTCGGTCTACGGCGAGGCGCGCGGGGGCGGCGCCGGCCCGGAGGGCTCGCTGCGCGACGAGCTGTCGCGCCTGATCGACGCGCGCAACCAGCTCGCGGGCGCGGGCTGCGACGGCATCCGGGTCGTCGTCAACACCGAGTCCGGCCGGGTCGAGATCGCGCGCGTGCTGGGCGACATGGGCGTCGACGCGCAGGCGGTCGGGATCGAGATCACGGTGCGGCCGCTATGAGCAACAGCTTCCAGCGCTTCGACGCGATTCCGGCCGCGATCCTGTTCGACGGCGTGGTGCCGCTGCCGATCTACGCCGTCACCCAGATGACGCTGACCGAGCAGTACCACCTGCCGCCGATCGGCAGCAAGGGCGCGCGCGCGATCGTCTCGACCCACGACGACACGATCTCGCTGTCCGGGATGCTGGTCGGCCCGACCCGCTACGCCATGAAGGCGCTGCTGGAGACGATGGCCGAGACCAGCAAACGCGGCACCAAGCTGTTCGTGGTCGGCCCGGCGATGTCGGGCCTGGTGCTGGTCACGGCGATGACGATTCGCCTGAACATGCAGATCACCAAGCTGACCTTCGGCGCGACGACGGCCAAACGGCAGACGCTCGACGTCGGCATCGAGTTGGCGTACGTGCCGCCGGCCAGCTCGCTGCTGGGCAAATTGCTCGACCTCGGTTCGGTCGCGGTCGGCGCGCTGGCCGACGTGGGAGGAAACTGATGCCGCTCATGGCGCCGATCCCGGTCTCGCGCTATCTCGTGCCGCCCGATCCGCCCGCGCTGCCGCCGTCGTTCACCACCGTGCGCATCGCGCTGACCGCGGGCCTGCCGTACACCTACGCGCTCGACGCGCGCTGGAGCGTGATCGTGCGCTACCCGACCGGGGTGATGAACGCCTGGACCGCGGCCGGCGCGAGCGACGTGGCGAGCAGCGATCTGCCCGAGCGCAGCGCGCGCCCGGCGGGCGCCGACGCCGGCCCGCGCGACCCGGTTCGGCTGACGGTCGCGCTCGACAAGCGCACCCGGGCCGTGCTTCCGCTCAGCGCCGGGCGGCGCGCGCTGATCGCCGACGACGGCGTGAACCCGGCCGCGCTCGAGCTGGCGATCCTGAGCTGGACGATCACCGCCGGCAGCGTGCGCGGCAGCGGCGACTCGGGCGCCGTGCTGAGCCTGGCCTGGCGCGACGCGACGCGCGCGGTCGCGCAGTTCGCGACGCCGCCGGTCCAGCCGCTGGTCGCGCAGCGGCTGCCGCGCTTCGTGCACCCGCCGATCCTGCTGATCGCGCTGGAGTCGACCACCGCGGTTCTGCGCGAGCGCGAGCTGGTCGCGGTCGGCCGGCTGCCCCAGCGGCGCGCGGTGACGCCGCGATGAGCCTGGTCGACGCGGTCGCCAGCGCGGCCGGCGGAGCGCCGGCGTTTCCGCTCACCGGCGTGAACGCGCGCTGGGTGCTCTCGTTCCAGCACGAGGACGCGAGCGGCGCGCCGACCGGCGACCCGCTCGACATCAGCTGCGACGACTACGGCGGCGAGATCAACGCCACCCTGCCGGCGGGACTGGAAGCGGGCGCGTACCGGTTCGTCGTCAAGGGCATGTCGGACGCGCACTACGGCGCGATCAAGCTGGCCGAGAACCAGACCGAACGCGTCACGCTGTACCTGTACTGGGGCGACGGCGGAAGCGGCGGCGCGCTGGCCGGCTTCGCCAAGAACCTGCTCGGGATCGGGCCGCCGACCCCGGCTTCGGCGCAGCTGGCGAACGCGCGCGTCGCGACGCTGGCGGTGACCAAGGTCGAGCGCACCTCCGGCGACCTGACCTACGACGTCACGATCACCGCGCGCGAGCGGATGTTCGACGCGCTGGGCCGGCTGCAATTGTGCGGTGAGACGATCGACGGCGCGACCTTCCACGCGCTGTTCAGCGGGGTGCTGGGGCGGGTGAACCTGGTCGAGAACACCGACTGGAAATACTACGACGCGCAGACCGAGGCGACGGCCAACAACGCCGCCCGCACCGGCCGCACCGCGCTGTCGTGGGTCCAGGCGATGGCGGCCAAGCTCGAGGACGCCTCGCCCGACAAGCACGGGCGCGGCATGTACCTCCAGCGCTACGGCGTGCTGCACGTCGGGCCGCGCGCGATTCCGCTCGAAGGCCTCGGCACGACGACGGTCGACGAGGCGGGCGGGCTGGTCGAGATCCAGGAGACGGGGCGGGTGGCCGCCGACCCCAACTACCAGCTCTGCACCGCGACCGGCCGCAACCCCGCGCCGCCCCAGACGCGGGGCCAGTTCAAGCTGACCTGCAAGGGCCGGCCCGACGTCAAGCCGGGCGATCTGGTGCAGTTCAAGCCGGCCCCGCCCGACGACGGCTCGACCCAGGGCGGCGGCATCGTCGGCGCGATCCAGGACGTGGTCTCGTCGCTGCGCGGCGCGGCGGCCGCGCCGCCGGACAGCGTGACGATGTACGTCGAGTCGGTCGACCACAAGCTCTCGCGCGCCAACGGCTTCGCGACCACGATCAGCGGCACGCAGGTGGTCGACGAGGACCACGTTTGGGATGCCCACACCGTCACCACGCCCGGCGCGCCGCGCCCGCAGGCGCCGGCCGCCAGCGCGACCCCCGAGGCGCGCGTCGCCGACGCGCTGGTGCGCCAGGTGCGGCGGCTGTTCGGCGAGTCCAACGGCCCCGAGGTGGGCGAGGTGCGCGCGGTCGCGCTCGACGGCGACGCGCCCCAGACGCTGACCGTCTGGCAGGGCCTGGACCCGGCCCAGAACGACGCCAACCCGGGCCAGGCCCGGCGCCTGGACGTGCAGCGGCCCTCGGGCGGGGCGCGCGCCGGCGTGCCCTACCTGACCCCGTTCGCGTGGGGCTCGTGCGGCCTGATGCTGCCCTCGTATCCGGGCTCGCGCGTCATCGTCGACGCGCGCAACGGCATGGCCGACGACCCGGTCGTGCTGGGCTCGCTCTGGCAGGCCGGCCACACCCCGGCCAAGGTCCAGGCCGGCGACTGGTGGCTCAAGCTGCCGACCGCGGTCCCGAACCCCTCGACCGTGCCCGACGGCTGGACGCCCGCCGACTTCAGCGGCTCGGTGACCAACGACCTGATCGACGGCGACGGCGTGCGCACGATCGAGGTCAAGCAGCTCGGGATCACCACCGGCGATCTGCCCAAGGCCGGCGCGCGCCCGACCGCGCCCGGTTCGGGCGTGGCCTTCCAGCTCAAGCTGGTGTCCGGCGGCAACACCGCGAGCGTCGTGCTCAAGACCGACGGCAGCATCGAGATCAGCAGCAGCGCCGGCATCTCGCTCACCAGCCAAGGCGATCTGAACATCAAGGCGGCCAACGTCAACGTGAAGGTGACCGGGACCATGGACGTGAGCAAATAATGGGCGACGTGCTGACGACGAGCGCGACGATGATCTGCCCGCACGCGCCCGGCGCGGTGTCGGTCAGCGCGAGCGACGCGCTCACGGTCGGCGGCGTCTCGGTCTTCACCGGGAGCGATCTGTCGAGCGCGGCGGTGGCGGGCTGCCCGGGCGTTTCGGCCTCCTCGATCCCGCCCTGCAAGACGGTCAGCGCGCTGAGCGGCCTTTCGACCGCGCTGACGGCGGGCGGTAGCCCGGTCGTGCTGAGCTCGACCAAGATGCAGACCGACAACGCGGTGCCGGTGAGCGTGACCGCTCCGCCCGGCGCGCTGACGGCGGCGTGAGGGTGCGGCGATGAGCGATGCCGTCCGCGACGCGGCGTACCGGCTGGCCTACGGGCGCGGGCTGGCGGCGCCCGAGATCATGCCCGGCACCGACGTCGGCTGCGACCTGCGCTTGGAAGCCGGCCCGAACGGGACGCGGCTGGCCGAGGCGAGCGGGGTCGCCAACCTGGCCCAGGGCTTGCGCCTGGCGCTGACGACCGGCTACGGCGCGCTGCCGTTCGACCGCGGCTACGGCTTCGACGGGCTGGCCGCGCTCGCGAGCGAGAGCGATCCGCGCATGCAGCGCGAGCGCATCCGCATCGCGGTCGCGCAGACGGTGCAGCGCGACCCGCGCGTGCTGCGGGTGACCGACGTGCAAGCCGCGCCGGCGCCCGGCTCGCGCACGCTGGCGGTCGACGTCGCGTTCGACACGACCGCCTCGCAAGGACTCAGCGTGACGATCGGAGGGTTACCCGGTGGCAACTGACCTCAGCGACGTGCCGAGCATCGACGCGGCGATCGCCGCCAGCAGCGGCGCGCCCGGCTTCGGGGTGACGCCCGCCGGCTTCGTGCCCAAACCCTACGGCCGGCTGATCGCCGAGAAGATCGCGCTGGCCCAGGCCCTGATCGGGCCCGACGTCGACGTCACGCCGGGCTCGCCGCTGCGGGTGCTGCTGGAGATCGCGGCGCTCGAGGACGCGCGCGGCTGGGCCGCGCTGGCGGCCAGCTACGACGACCTGTTCGTGGTCTCGGCGACCGGCACCGCGCTCAGCCGGCTGGGCGACGAGCTGGGCCTCGCGCGCCCGTTCCTCGAAGCGCGCGGGACGATCACGCTGACCTTGAGCGGACCGCTGCCGGCGGGCGTGACGCAGCTCGAGATCCCGCGCGGAAGCCGGCTCTCGACGCCCGGCGGCCACCACGTCGCGCTGGCCGAGAACGTCGTGCTGTCGGCGGCCAGCACCGCGCGCGACGTGGCGGTGGTCGCGTTCTATCCCGGCCCCTCGCACAACCTCGACCCGGCGCTGGACAGCGGCGGCGTGCACGGCGAGCGGATCGACCGCTGGAACGGCAACGACGCCAAGCTGGCCGGGTTCGTCGCGCAGGGCGGGCCGGCGCTGGTGACGATCAAGCACACCGCCCCGCTGAGCGGCGGCGAGCTGCAGTGGGACGACGTGCGCTACCGCCGCCTGCTGCTGCAGGCGCCGCGCTCGCTCTGGACGGTCGACGCGGTGCGGCTGGCGGCGGCGCTGGTGCCCGGGGTGCGCCAGGTGGTCGTGCGCGACGGGGTCGGCGGGCTGGACATCGAGCAGTCGATCTTCGGCGACTTCAGCTTCGTCGAGCGGCTGTTCTCGAGCGACCGCGACCTCGGCAGCCCGTACTATTTCACGGTTCTGGTCGCGACCACGCGGCCGGGCTTGTGGGACGGCCCCGACGGCGTCGCGGCGCAAGTCGCTTCGGCCATCGACGACCTGCGCCCGATCGGGATCTTCCCGCGCATCGTGCAGGCCGCCGAGATCGGGGTCGGGGTGCGCGCCACGCTGGTCGTGCGCGGGCTGCCGATCCCCGGCGGGACCGGCGCGACGGTGAACGCCTCGGCCGCCGCCAAGGACCTCAAGGCGCGCCTCTACGAGCGCTTCCGGGCCTACGTCGAGGGCCTGGCCTTCGGCGAGCCGGTGCGCGCGGCCGAGGTGACCTGGAGCCTGATGAACGAGCCCGGGATCGTGGACGTGCGCGACCTGCACCTGCTGCGCTACCCGCCCCAGGTCGAGACGGTCGACTTCCTGACCGGGGCCCCGAGCCTCGCCCAAGCCCTGCCCATCGGCGAGAACGTCGGGCTGGGCCAGGACCAGATCGCCGTCCCGGTGCAGGCCGACGACCTGCTGCGGATCGGCTGATGCAGCCCGACCCGCTAGGCGCGGCCGGCTACCGCAACGCGATCGCGCACGTGGCCGGGCCGCTCCGCGCCGGCGCCTCGGAGGGGCCGGTCGCCCTGGCCGCCGACGGGACGGTGGCGATCGACTGGACCACCCGCGAGGCGCTGGTGGTCGTCGCGCTGCGCGCCGACCTGGCGGAGCGCGAGCTGCTGGTGAGCGCGAGCGTGGTGGGCGCGACGCCCGGCCGGCTGCTGCCGCCGGCACGCTTCGCGCCCTGGTCGGCGGCCGGCACGACGCTGCCGGTGTTCCTGCCCGAGCTCGTGCCCGACGCCCGGACGGCGCCGCCGTTCGCGCTCCGGCTGGAGCTGGCGAACTTCGACGCCGACGGCAACCCGCTCGCCGACGAGCCCGTCCCGGTCCCGCTCGGCGAGCGGATCGAGGTCCGGGTCGTCGAGGGCGTGCTGGGCCGGATGGCGTACCTGCTGGCCGCCGAGGGGCTGCAGCTGCGCCGCACGATGCGGGTGCTGGGCGCGTCGCGCCGAGTCGCGACCGCCACCGGCGATGCGCTCGACCGGATCGGGGCCGACCTCGGGGTGCCGCGCTTCGCCGACCGGCTGCGCTTCGACCCGGCGACCAAGACCGTCACGACCCAGACCCTGCCGGCCGGCGAGCCCGATCCGGCCTACCGCCGCCGGCTGGCGGCCTTCCGGCCCCTCGTGCTGCCCAACGCGCGCGGGGTGGCCGCCCTGCTCGAGGCGGGCGGCCTCGGCGGGGCCACGTTCGCCGAGACGGCGACGCCGTTTCCGGTCGCGCTCCGGCTGTGCTCGTTCGGGGCCGGAGCGGCGCGGGCCAACTTCTTCGCCCACGTCCGCAACACGTACCTGATCCTGCTCGACACCGACCCGGCCGCGAACGCGCTGCACCGGCTGCGCTTCCTGCCCCCCGCGCGGCTGGACGCCGTCGACGCGCAGCGCGCGCGCCTGGCGGCGGCCTATGCCGCCCCGGCGGGCTCGGCGCTGGCGCCGTTCCTGGCCGACGCGCTCGACCTGGCCGCGGCCTGCCGGCAGGCCCTGCTCGGCCCCGGCGCCGCGAAGCTGGGGCTGGCCCACTGCGCCGACCCGGCCGCGGGCAGCCGCTACGAGCTGGGGCTGGGCTGCGACCTGACCCTCCCGGCGGCGGGCGAGCGCGCCGCGCTGGCAGCCGCGCTGGCCACCGCGCCGGCGCCGGCCGACCCGGCCGTGGCGGCCGCCCTGGACGCGATGCGGGCCGGCCTGGCCGGCGGCCCGCCCGATCCCGCCGGGGCCTGGTTCTGGCACGCCTGCGGGCTCAAGACCGTCGAGCCGCTCGACGCCGCGACCGCCTACGTCTCGCCGACCGCGGTCGGCCCGCTGACCGTCGAGGGCACGGCCGACGTGCCGCCGGCCGCGCCGCTGACCCTGACCGCCGTCCGGCGGGCGGCCGACGACCCCGACCGCGACGCCAACCTGACCCGCGCGGTGGCCGCCACCGCGGCAGCCTGGAGCGCGGCCGGGCACGCGGACTGGACGGTGCTCGCCCCGGCCGACGCGCCGGCCGCCTGGAACGGCGCCGTCGCCCGGCCGCTCGGCGACCCCGTCGGCGAGGCGCTCGCGGCGGCCGGGCTGCCGCCCGTACCCAAGCCCGCGGTGGTGGCGGCGCAGCTGGCCCTGCTGCCGGCGCCCATGGTCGTCACCGTCCGGCTCGCCCCGGCCGATGCGAGCGCGGTCCTGGCCCACGACGCGGCCGCGGTCGACCGCCTGCGGGTCCTGGTCGGCGCGGCGCGGACCGCCGGGGTCTCCTCGCTGCTGGTCCTGACGAGCGCGAGCGACGTGCTGGTGGTGTTCGGCGGCTACGGGCTGCCGGGGGCCGGGCTCAACGTCGGCGAGCGCGGGGCGAGCGCCATCCGCTGGTCGCTGGTGCCGCTGGCGGGCGGGCACGTCGCGCTCGAGCGCGGCGCGGGCGGGAGCTGCGTGCTCGTCGCGCGCGAGCCGGCGCTGGCGCTGGCGGTCGCGGTCTCGGGCGCGCGGGTCGGCGCGCACGATCCCTACGAGGCCGCCCTGACGCTGCCCGCCGGCACCCTGCTCGACCTCGACGGCTACGAGCTGGCGCTCAACGCGCTGGCCCGGGTCTGCCCGATCGGCACCCGCATCAACACCTGGGACCTGCGCCGCAGCCACGTCGACGTGGACGGCGACGGCCGGGCCGAACCGCTCCCGCCCCAGCTCGTGCGCTCGTACCGCTGGTTCCGCCGCGCGCGCTACCGCGGCGAAGGCCCGCCCGGCCCGCCCCCCGCCCAGAGAGAGGCATGAACCCGATGCAGTTCGAGACCAAGACGCTCTCGGCCGACGCGATCGTCACCCACCTGACCAGCTCGGGCGTGTCGACCCGCGACGCGGCGCTCATCGCGAGCGCCTGGATCTATCAGAACATCGCCCAGATCCAGCGCTCGTTTCTCTACGGGGCCGAGTTCCCGGCGGTCGACACGCACTGCGTGCCGTCGTTCGCGCAGACGTTCCAGCACAAGGACTGGGTCGACGGCGAGGACGTCGTGCAAGCCGGCGCGTCGGCCACCGACGAAGGCTTCAACAGCCGCCTGCACAAGATCGAGGCCGACATCGGCGCGCTGGGCGCGGAGATCGCGAAGATCTACACCTGCATGGCCGACACGCGCGCCAACCTCGCGGCGCGGCTGGAGGAAATCCGGGTCGAGCTGAACCGGATCGACTCCGAGCTGCCCAGCGACAAGCTCAACCCGCCGCCGTCCGTCTGGCCGCCGCGCAACTTCGCGGGCTTGGTGGAGAACACGAGCTTCGTCGGCGTCTCGCAGATCGACAAGCAGGCCGTGCAGATCTGGAAGACCGACCGCGGCATGATGCTGCTGCCGCAAGTCCAGCCGATCCCGGGCGACCCGACGGTCGACCGGCACGTCCAGGACGCGTCGGCCTTCGCCAACTTCGCCAGCTCCAACGAAGTGCAGAACGCGTTCGGCGGGCATGCCTTCAGCAAGGCGGACGTGATCGCGAAGTTCGGCGACCAGACCCTGTCGACCGGGGCCAAGGTCGCCGACGTCGTGAGCAGCCTGCCCAGCACGGCGCAGTTCGGCAAGGTCGACGACGTGGTGAGCGCGGTCGGCGAGCAGTCCGCGCTCACGCTCAAGCAGCAGGTCGGCGTGCCCGAGGCGCTGGCCCAGTCGCTGAACCTGACCGCGTCGGCGACCTCGTTCGGCGGCGCCAGCGTCGACGCGCTTTCGACGCTGGCCGAGCCGCAGCGGGCCGCGCTCAAGGCGGCCGGCGTCACCACCGTCGCCCAGCTCGCCGCGACGGACAACGCGACCATCTCGCAGGCCTTCACCCGGGCCGGGATCACCAACGTCGGCGTGGGCGACGTCGCGGCGGTCAAGCAGACCGCGCACATCATCAACCTGATGCACCGCTAGCGCGCGCGGCGCGCTAGCGCAGGTGGCGCTCGAACCAGCCGGCGATGCGCTGCGCGACGTCGCGCTGGTCGGCGGGCTTGGAGAACTCGTGCCCTTCGCCGGGGTAGATCACCAGCTCGGTCGGCACGCCCAGCTCCTTGAGCGCGTGCCAGTACTCGTACGACTGCGTCACCGGCACCTCGGCGTCGCGGTCGCCGTGGACGAGCAGCATCGGCGTCTTGGCCTTCTTGATGAAGTTGATCGGCGCGCTGCGCGCGTACACCGCCGGGTCGTCGTAGACGCTGGCCCCGAAGTAGGGGATCATCCACGTGTCGATGTCGTTGGTGCCGTAGTAGCTCTGCCAGTTCGCGAGCCCGGCCCCTGAGACGGCGGCTTTGAAACGGTCCGTCTGCGTCACCGCCCACATCGTCATGTAGCCGCCGTAGCTCCAGCCGAAGATGCCGACCCGTTTCGGATCGACGTGGATCGTCGTGCCGACCGCGTCCAGCCCGGATAGGATGTCGCGCAAGTCGCCGTAGCCGAAGTCCTTGACGTTGGCGCGCGCGAACGCTTCGCCTTGGCCGTAGCTGCCGCGCGGGTTGGGCTCGAACACGATGTTGCCGCGCGCCGCCAAGACCGCCAGGAAGGCGTCGGGCCCGCTGGGATACATCGGGTAGTGCGCGTACGCGGGCCCGCCGTGCACCAAGGTCACCAGCGGATACGTCTTGCCGGCCTGCACGCCGGGCGGGAACACGAGCCAGCCCTGCACGCTCGCGCCGTCGCTCTTCCAGACCAGGTTGCGCGCCCGGCCCGTCAGGTGCGTCAGCTTGGCGTTGGCGTCGGTGACGTCGTGCAGCGCGCCGATCTGGCCCAGCGCGATCTCGGGCGGGCTGGTGATCGACTGCCGGATCGTCGCCGACAGCTTGCCGTCGCGCGACACGGACAAGCCCTCGTCGCCCGGCGCGAGCGCCGCGAAGCCGCGCGCGTAGATCGTCTCCTCGCCGCTCCAGAGCTGCTTCTGCGTGCGCGCGGCGGTGTCGATGCGCGCGATCACGCTCCGCCCGCCGGCTAGCTCCGTCGCCAGGATGTCGCCCGCGGCGTCCCAGGCGATGGTGGTCACCGACGCTTTGAGCTCGGGCGTGACGTTCGTCGCCGCGCCGCCCGCGGCGGGCAGGACGTAGACGTCGCCGCCGGTGATCGCCTCGTCGCTCATGATCCCGCCGATGTACGCGATCTGCTTGCCGTCGCCGGAGTAGCGCGGCGAGGCGATCTGCAGCTCGGGCTTGTGGATCGCGCGCGCGGCGGTGCCTTTCGCGTCGAGCAGGTAGAGCTCGGCGATCCACCAGTTCGCGTCGCCGTTGCCGTGCGCGGCGGTCGCGGCGAAGTGCGTGCCGTCGGGCGACCAGTCGTACTCGTAGACGTTGAGGTCCTTGGGGCCGACGAGGCGAATCGCGCCGCCCTCGGCCGGGACGATCGCCAGGCGCTGCTCGTAGACCGTCGCGCCGACCACGCCCGCGTCGGGCGTCGAGGGGTTGAGCGGGCTGGGCGCCTTGGGCGCGCCGGGCGAGTACAGAAAGGCGAGCTTCGTGCCGTCGGGCGACCAGCGCGGGGTCGAGATCGGTCCGGCCGCGTGGGTCAGGATGCGGGCCCGCCCGCCCAGGCCGCCGACGACCGCGAGCTGGCCCTGGCCCTTCGCGTCGCTGGTCACGAAGGCGATCTTGCTGCCGTCGGGCGACCAGCGGAAGTCGCTCTCCTCGCAGGTCTTGCTCGGGCAGGCCGTGACCGGCACGGTCAGCGCCGGCTTGCCGGTCTGCGCGAGCCGGATCGAGCTGTGCTCGCGCACCGTCTGCGCGTAGGCGAAGCGGGTGCCGTCGGGCGACAGCCCGACCTGGGTGAACTGGTGCACCGCGCTCAGCGCCGTCGCGATCTCCTCGAACGGCAGCGGCGCCGTCGCGGTCGGCGCGGCGCCCACCGGCGCGGCGCCCAGCAGTGGGGCGAGCACGGCGACGAGGCACGCGGCGAGCAGACCGAGACGGAAACGGGACGGCATACGCGTCGATACCGCGCCGTCGCGGTCGCCCCTGCGCGCTAGGCCGGCGCCCGCGTGCCCAGCGTGGTCGTCGGCACGACCGCCTCGGGTTCGTCCTCGTAGTGGTCGCCGACCGTGACGTCGGAGCCGCGCCGGATGCCGGCCCGGTCGAACAGCGGCGTCAGCACGGCCGCGATGACCAGGTTCACCACCAGCACCTCGACCGCGATGTAGGCCGTCACGCTGATCCCGCCGAGGTGGATCGGGTAGGTCGACTTCAGACCCTGCGCCAGCGACAGGCTCGTGCCGAGCAGCATCGCGATCAGCCAGCCCCAGAACAGCGCCAGGTGGTGGAACCAGCGCGTGTACAGGCCGAAGATGATCGCCGGCAGCGTCTGCAGGATCCACACCCCGCCCAGCAGCTGGAGGTTGATCGCGTACTGGGTCGGCAGAAAGATGATGAAGCCCAGCGCGAAGATCTTGACCAGCAGCGACACGTTCTTGGCCTGGCGCGACTCCTGCGCGTCGGTCGCGCGCGGGTTGATGTACGCTTTGTAAATGTTGCGGGTCCACAGGTTGGCCGCCGCGATCGACATGATCGCGGCCGGCACGAGCGCGGCGATCGCGATCGCGGCGAAGGCGAAGCCGACGAACCACGACGGAAACATCGCGCGGAACAGCAGCGGCACGGCTAGGTTCGGCGAGCCCGGCTTGATACCGGCCGCGAGCGCCATGTAGCCCAGCAGCGCGATCAGGCCGAGCAGAAACGTGTAGGCCGGCAAGAACACCGCGTTGCGGCGCACGACGTCGCCGCGCGCCGACGACAAGATGCTCGTGATCGTGTGCGGGTAGAGGAAGCCCGCCAGCGCCGAGCCGAGCGCGAGCGTGCTGAAGGCCCAGTAGCCGCTCGGCTGGAGAATCACGTTCGCCTTGGGCGCGTCGGGCGGGCGCGCGGCGTACGCGGCTTGGGCGAGGTCGATGACGTGACCCAGGCCGCCCAGCTTCATTGGGATCACGATCACCGCGACGATCACGGTGACGTAGATCATCACGTCCTTGACGAAGGCGATCATGGCCGGCGCGCGCAGGCCGCTGGTGTACGTGTACGCCGCCAGGATGATGAACGCGACGATCAGCGGCAGGTCGTTTGCCAGGCCGCTCCCGCCGACGCCCATCGCGCCGATCACCACCTGCATGCCGACCAGCTGCAGCGCGATGTAGGGCAGCACCGAGAGGATGCCGGTGATCGCGACCATCAGCGCCAGCGTCTTGCTGCCGTAGCGGCCGAACACGAAGTCCGCCGGGGTGACGAACCCGTGCTTCTTGCAGACGTTCCACAGCCGCGGCATCGTCATGTAGACGAAGGGATAGACCACGATCGTGTACGGCAAGGCGAAGAAGCCCGCCGCGCCGGTGCCGAACACCGCCGCCGGCACCGCGATCACGGTGTACGCGGTGTAGAAGTCGCCCCCGATCAGAAACCAGGTGATGAGCGTGCCGAACTGCCGCCCGGCCAGGCCCCACTCGTTGATCTGGCTCAGGTCGCCGGCCTTCCAGCGCGCGGCGAAAAAGCCCATCACCGTCACCAGCAAGAAGAAGAAGACGAAGACCGCGAGCGCCGTGACGTCCAGGCTCATCGGGTCGCCTTGTAGACGATCCAGGTGATCAGCGAGGTCAGGAAGACCCACCCGAACTGGTACCAGTAGAAGAACGGGATGCCGCCGAGCAAGGGCTCGCGGTGCGCATACAGACCCGGGAAGAGCAGCCCCAGGTAGGGGAGGATCAGCAGCCACAACCAGCCCCGGTTGCGACCCCGTGCCGAGCGGTTCATCGCCGAGGTCCTACCCGCGCGAGCGCCGCGTGACGCGCCCTCTCGCTCAGAGCCCGGCGACCGCGACGCGGTGCGCGCGGACCCATTCCTCGTCGACCTCGACGCCCAGGCCCGGGCCGGCCGGTACGTGCGCCACGCCGTCCGCGACGCGCACCGTGGCGCGCGCGTACGGGCTCTGGACGAACTGCCGGCCGTTCAGATCGACCGGCGTCGTGATGCCGAAGGTCGAGAACAGGTGCAGCGAGGCCGCCAGGCCGATGTCGGACTCGGTCAGCCCCGAGCCCATCAGGCGCACGCCCGAGTCGAGCGCGTACTGGCACAGCCGGCGCGAGAGCGTCAGCCCGCCGCTGCGCTGCACTTTCGCGATCGCGACGTCGACCGCGCCCAGCTTGACGAACGTCGCCAGGTCGCTGGGATGGCGCAGCGACTCGTCGAGCGCGACCGGCACCGGCGAGCGGTCGCGCAGGCGGCGCAAGCCGTCGACGTCGTTGGCCGGCACGGGCTGCTCGAACGCCGCCACGCCCAGCGCGTCGAGCGCGCGCGCCACCCGGAGCGCCTCGTCGACCGCGTAGCCCTGGTTGGCGTCGACCCACAGGAACGCGTCGTCGCCGGCGGCGGCGCGCACGCGCTCCACCGTGCGCACGTCGTCGCGCTCGCCGTGCAGCCCGACCTTCACCTTGAACGCGCGGTAGCCGCGCGCGCGGCCCTCGCTCACCGACGCTTCCGCGCCGCCCGCGCCCTCGGTCGAGACGATCCAGCCCAGCGCGATGGTCTCGCAGCGCCGCCCGCCCATCAGCGCCGAGACCGGACAGCCCCAGCGCCTTGCCGAGCAGGTCGTGCACGGCCACGTCGACCGCCGCCTTCGCCAGCGGCGCGCCGATCGAGAAGCCGCGGTTGATCGCGCGGTCGAAGGCGCGCGTCAGCCGGTCGAGGTCCCAGACCGCGATCCCGAGCGCGGCGGGCGCGAGGTAGCGCTCGATCGTGGTCGCGATCGACTCCAGCGTCTCGTACGTCCAGGACGGGATCGGGGTCGCCTCGCCCCAGCCGAACGTGCCGTCCGAGGCGGTGACCTTCACCAGCACGCGCACGGACGGCGTGCCGGCCCGCGCGACGCTGCCGCCGCTGACCGCGAAGTCGGCCAGCGTGGGCAGCGCGACGGGCAGGGTCTCGACGCGCGTGATGGTCAGGTCGCGCGCGGTGGTGGTCGTGGTGTCGGCGGTCATGGGTTCTCCGGGGGCGGCGGGGCGGTGCTCTCGCGCAGCGCGACGTCCGCGCCGATGTGGCGCACGCGCAGCTCGTCGCTGGGCGGCTCGAGCGCGAGCGCGACCGCGAGCGCGCCCATCTCGACCAGCGGGATGCGGACCGTCGTGAGGGTGGGGTTGGTGTCGAGCGTGGCGGGGATGTCGTCGAAGCCGGCCAGCGACATGCGCGCCGGCACCGCGACGCCGCGCGCGCGCAGCACGCGCAGCGCGCCCAGCGCCATCGCGTCGTTCATCGCGAACACGCAGGTCGCGTCGGTGCCCGCATCCAGCAGCTCGGTCATGGCGCGCATGCCGCCCTCGCGCGAGAAGTCGCCCGGCACGACGGCGCGCGGGTCGAGCGCGATGCCGTGCTCGGCCAGACCGGCCGCGAAGCCGTCGTAGCGGTCGCGGGTGGTGGTGAGCAGCGGCGGGCCGCCGATCAGCGCGAAGCGGCGGTGGCCGAGCCCCAGCAGCGCGCGGGCCAGCGCGCGCGCCCCGCCGACGTTGTCGGGCAGCACCGCGTCGCCCGCGACGTGGTGGCGCCCGATGAAGACCGGCCGCCCGCCGGTCGCGGCGAACGCGCCGATCTGCGCCGCGAGCCGTTCGCTGTACGAGCGGTCGTCCAGGCCCGAGCCGGTCAGGATCAGCGCGCCGACGCGCTGCGAGCGCAGCAGGCCGACGTAGGCCAGCTCGCGCTCGGGGTCGCGGTAGCTGTTGCAGACCGTCACCAGCCGGTCGGCCTCCACCGCCGCGCGCTGCAGACCGCGCACGATCTCGGAGAAGTACGAGTCGCTGACGTCGTGCAGGATCGCGCCGATGTCGCTCGTGCCGGCCCGGGCCAGCGCCTGGGCGTGGGCGTTGGGGACGTACTGCAGCGCCCGGGCCGCCGCCAGCACGGCGTCGCGGCGCTCGGAACTGACGCCGTCCGCGCCGCCGGAGAGCACGCGCGACGCCGTCGCGACCGAGACCCCGGCCCGGTGTGCCACGTCTCGCAGGCGTGCCGACATGCCCTGTCAGTGCTGAAAGCGGTTACATTTACCCTGCCGCAGGGCGACAGGAAAGATTCTTCCACGTGCCGATATACCGGCGGTAGTGACTGAAAGCGCTTTCATCACGCCGGTCGAGGCCGCACCCGGCCCGGCCGCCCGGCTCGCCGACGCGGTCGACGCCTGGTGGCGCCCGGCGGCCTTTCTGATCGTCGTCGCGCTGCTCTGGTGGCTGGTCACGGCCTTGGGCTGGGTCAAGCCGTACCTGATCCCCGCGCCCGGCGCGGTGCTCAACGAGTTCCGCATCGACGCCGGCTTGCTGGCCAAGCACTCGGCCATCACGCTGCTCGAGACGGTGATCGGCTTCGTCGTCGCGGCGGCGGTCGGGCTGGCCTGCGCGGTCGCCATCGTCTACTCGCGCGGGGTGGAGCGCACGCTCTACCCGCTGCTGCTCGCGGCGCAGGTGGTGCCCAAGATCGCCGTCGCGCCGCTGTTCGTCGTCTGGCTCGGCTTTGGGATCGCGCCCAAGATCTTGGTCGCGGTGCTGATCGCGTTCTTCCCGGTCGTGATCTCGGGCGTCGCGGGGCTGCGCTCGGTCGACCCGGAGCTGCTCGATCTGGCCGCCACGATGGGCGCCAAGCCGTGGGACTCGTTCGCCAAGATTCGCTTTCCCAGCGCCATGCCGCACATCTTCGCCGGGCTCAAGGTCGCGGTGACGCTGGCCGTGGTCGGCGCGGTCGTGGGCGAGTTCGTCGGGGCGAACTCGGGGCTGGGCTACATCGTGATGAGCTCCAACGGCAACCTCAACACGCCGCAATTGTTCGCCGCGCTGATCGCGATGTCGCTGATCGGCATCGTGCTGTTCGCGCTGCTCGAGCTGGCCGAGCGCTTCGCCGTGCCGTGGCGCGCCGCGCGCCGCGAGCGCGACATCCTCATCACCTCCTGACGCCTCCCCGAAAGGAACCGGTATGCACCGAATCGCCCGCGCGCTGCTCGCGCTCGTCGTCGTCCTGGGCCTCGCCGGCCCGGCGACCGCCGCCGACCAGAAGCCGCTGCGTAAGGTCACGCTGATGCTCAACTGGTATCCGTACGGCGAGCACGCCGGCTTCTACTACGGCCTGGACAAGGGCATCTTCCGCAGCGCCGGGATCGACCTCGCGATCCAGCCCGGCGGCGGCTCGACCCAGACGGTGCAGGCCGTCGCGGCCGGCAAGGTCGACTTCGGCTACGCCGACACGCCCGCGCTGCTGCGCACCGTCGCGGCGGGCGCGGAGGTGAAGAGCATCGGCGTCTTCCTGCAGACCACGCCGGCCGCGATCCAGTTCTTCGCCGACAAGAACATCAAGTCGGTGGCCGACATGAAGGGCCACAGCGTCGCCGGCAGCCCGGGCGACGCGGCCTACGAGACGCTCGCCGCGGTGCTCGAAGCGAACCACGTGCCCAACGACGCGGTGCAGCGGCTCAACGTCGACCCGGCCGGCAAGCTGACCGCGGTGATCAGCGGCCGAGCCGACTCGCTGGCCGGCTTCTACAACGACCAGTCGCCCACGATCGAAGCGCGGACCGGCAAGAAGATGGAGCAGATCCGCTACGCCGACCACGGGGTGAACTTCTTCTCGACCGGCTTGCTCGCGTCGCGACGGCATGATCAAGAAGGACCCGCAGCTCGTGCGCGACTTCATGCACGCGGCGCAGAAGTCGTGGCTGGAAGCGTCGTCGCACCAGGGCGAGGCGGTCGACGCGGAAGCCAAGCTCGCCGAGCAGGCGCCGCCCAAGGCGGTGCTGGCCAAGCAGTTCGCCGAGACCGTCAAGCTGCTGCACACGCCGCGCACCGCCAAGCGCGCGCCGGGCGTGAACGACGCGGCCGACTGGGAGTCGACGATCCAGGTCGTCACCAAGTACCTCGGCCTGAAGAACCCCGGCAAGCCGGACGCGTACTGGGACGCGTCCATCGCCGCGAAGTGATGGCGGCCCTCGCTCCGACGCGCGAAACGGCGGCCGCCGCGGTCCGCTTCGACGACGTCGCGGTGCGCTTCGCGTCGCGCCGCAAGGTCACCGACGCCGTCGGCGGCGTGTCGCTGGACGTCGCGCCGGGCGAGTTCGTGTCGATCCTGGGCCCGTCGGGCTGCGGCAAGTCGACCTTGCTCAAGGTCGCCGCGGGCCTGGTGCGCCCGTCGCGCGGGCGGGCCGAGCTGCTCGGGCACGCGGTGAACGGGCCGCAGCGCGAGATCGGCTTCGTGTTCCAGCGCGCGGCCTTGCTGGAGTGGCGCAGCACGCGCGGCAACATCCTGCTGCAAGCGGAGATTCGGCGCATGGAACGGGGCGAGGCCGAGCGGCGCGCCGACGAGCTGATGGAGCTGACCGGGCTGCGCGGCTTCGAGAACGCCTACCCGCACGAGCTCTCGGGCGGCATGCAGCAGCGCGTCTCGCTCTGCCGCGCGCTGCTCCACCGCCCGCCGGTGCTGCTGATGGACGAGCCGTTCGGCGCGCTCGACGCGCTGACGCGCGAGCAGATGAACGTCGAGCTGCAGCGCATCGCGCGCGAGGTGAAGTCGACCGTGCTGTTCGTCACGCACTCGATTCCCGAAGCGTTCTACCTTGCCAACCGGGTGGTCGTGATGAGCGCCCGGCCCGGCACGATCGCGGAAATCTTCCCGGTCGACCTGCCCGCCCGGCGCGACTACGCGCAGACCATGACCTCGCCGGTCCTGGCCGACCTCGGCGGCCGCGCGCGCACGCTGCTCGGCGCCTCAGCCCACACGGAGTAAGCCATGTCTCGTCGTACCGTCGGCATCGCCATGAACGGCGTCACCGGCCGCATGGGGATGAACCAGCACCTGATCCGCTCGATCGTCGCGCTCCGCGCGCGCGGCGGCATTCGCCTCGACGACGGAACGGTGATCTGGCCCGAACCGGTGCTGGTCGGGCGCGACGCCGAGAAGCTCGAGCGGCTCGCGCGCGAGCACGGCATCGCGCGCTGGACGACCGACCTGGACGCCGCGATCGCCGACCCGGCCTGCGAGGTGTTCTTCGACGCCGCGACGACCGCCGCGCGCCCGGGCCTGCTGGAGCGCGCGATCGCGGCCGGCAAGCACGTCTACTGCGAGAAGCCGCTCGCGCCGTCGCTCGACGAGGCGCTGCGCATCGCCCGGCTCGCGCGCGAAGCGGGCGTGAAGAACGGCATCGTGCACGACAAGCTCTACCTGCCGGGCTTCCTCAAGCTCCGGCGGCTGGTGGAGAGCGGCTTCTTCGGGCGCATCCTCTCGGTGCGGGGCGAGTTCGGCTACTGGGTGTTCGAGGGCGACTGGGGCGGCCAGACGCCGCAGCGGCCGTCCTGGAACTACCGCGCCGAGGACGGCGGCGGGATCATGATCGACATGTTCTGCCACTGGAGCTACGTGCTCGAGAACCTGATCGCGCCGGTGCGCAGCGTCGGCGCGCTGGGCGCGACGCACATCCCGGAGCGGGTCGACGAGCGCGGGCGGCCGTACGCCGCAACCGCCGACGACGCGGCCTACGGCATCTTCGAGCTGGCCGGCGGAATCGTCGCGACGATCAACTCGTCGTGGTGCGTGCGCGTCAACCGCGACGAGCTGGTCGAGTTCCAGATCGACGGCACGCACGGCAGCGCGGTGGTCGGCCTGCGCGGCTGCAAGATCCAGCCGCGCACCGTCACGCCGCGCCCGGTCTGGAACCCCGACATCCCCAACCCGATCGACTTCGCCGCCGGCTGGACCGAAGTGCCCGACAACGCGGCGTTCGACAACGGCTTCCTGATGCAGTGGGAGCAGTTCTTGCGCCACGTCGTGGCCGACGAGCCGTTCCCGTACGACTTCCTAGCCGGCGCGAAGGGCGTGCAGCTCGCCGAGCTGGGCCTGCGCGCGTGGAACGAGAAGCGCTTCCTGCCGGTGCCCGAGCTGGCCGGCGTCCAGGCCACCGACGGAGACGCCGCGACGCCCGCACCCGCGCTGGTGAAGAGCTGATGCTCGCCACGCATCTGCGCCTGCCGCGCGCGGATCGCACGCTTGCGCCGTACGTGCCGAGCACCGTGCCGCGCCACCCCGTCACGCCGCAGCCGGCGCCGCGCACGCGCGTCGCGTACGCCGCGGCGCACGTCGTGGCCGACCCGCTCGCCCCGCTCGATCCGGCGCTGGGCGGCGCGCTCGACTGGGACGCGACGCTCGCCTACCGCCGTCACCTCTGGTCGCTCGGCTTCGCGGTCGCCGAGGCGATGGACACCGCCCAGCGCGGCATGGGCCTGTCGTTCGCCGCCGCGCAAGAACTGATCCGCCGCTCCGCCGCCGAGGCGCGCGCCGTCGGCGGCGCGATCGCCTGCGGCGCCGGCACCGACCAGCTCGAACCGGGCGTGGCGCACGATCTCGCCGCGATCGAGCGCGCGTACCTCGAGCAGTGCGCGTTCGTGGAGGAGCAGGGCTGCGCGGCGATCGTGATGGCCTCGCGCGCGCTGGCCCGCGCGGCGCGCGGCCCCGACGACTACGCGCGCGTGTACGAGGTCGTGCTGAGCCGGCTGAACCGCCCCGCGATCCTGCACTGGCTGGGCCCGATGTTCGACCCGCAGCTCGCGGGCTACTGGGGCAGCGCCGACCTCGACCGCGCGACCGACACCTTCGTCGAGGTCGTGCGCGCGAACGCGCAGCGCGTCGACGGGGTGAAGCTGTCGCTGCTCGACGCCGCGCGCGAGGTCGACGTGCGCCGCCGTCTGCCCGCGCACGTGCGCGTGTACACCGGCGACGACTTCAACTACCCCGAGCTGATCGGCGGCGACGCGACCCACTTCAGCCACGCGCTGCTGGGCATCTTCGACCCGATCGCGCCCGCCGCGCGCGCCGCGTTCGCCGCGCTCGACAACGGCGACCGGGCCGCGTTCGACGTGATCCTCGCCCCGACGGTGCCGCTCTCGCGCCACCTCTTCGCCGCGCCGACCTACGCCTACAAGACCGGGATCGTGTTCCTCGCCTACCTCAACGGCTACCAGAATCACTTCCGCATGGTGGGCGGCGCCGAGAGCGCGCGCTCCGTCGTGCACCTCGCGACGGCGTTCGACTCGCCGATGCGGCGGGCCTGATCGTAGACCAAGAGCGCGCCGCCGAACGCGCCGCGCGCGTCTTCGCGACCGCCGGCATCGTCTAGCCGGCCCGTCGAGCATCGTCCAACCGCACCGCCGGAGAGAATCGTCTGATGGACAAAGCGCGCCTGTCGCTCAACCAGTACACCGTCAAGCCGTGGTCGCTCGAGCAGGCCGTCGCGGGCTGCGTGCGCCACGGCATCCCCGCCATCGCGGTCTGGCGCGACAAGCTGGCCGAGGTCGGCGTCGCGCGCGGCGCGGCATTGCTACGCGACGCGGGACTGCGCGCGTCGAGCGTCTGCCGGGGCGGGTTCTTCCCCGCGCCCAGCGCGGCGGAGCGGCGGGAGCGCATCGACGACACCCGCCGCGGCATCGAGCAGGCCGCCGCGCTCGGCGCGCCGACCCTCGTGCTCGTGTGCGGGCCCGCCGCGGGCCAGCCGCTCGACGTGGCGCGCGGCCAGGTCGCGGACGGCGTCGCCGCCTGCGCGGCCGACGCGGCGGCGGCCGGGGTGCGCCTGGCGATCGAGCCGCTCCACCCGATGATGATCGCGGAACGCTCGGTTATCGCGACCCTGGGCGAGGCCAACGACCTCGTCGAGCGGCTCGGCTCGCCCGCCGTCGGCGTGGTCTGCGACGTCTACCACGTCTTCTGGGACGTCAACGTCGAGCGCGAGATCGCCCGCGCCGGCACGCGGATCAGCGGCTTCCACCTCTCCGACTGGCGCACACCGCGCGGCGACGTCACCGCCGACCGGGCGATGCTCGGCGACGGCTGCATCGACATCGCGGGATTGGCGGCGCCCGTCGCGCAGGCCGGCTATACCGGCGACGCCGAGATCGAGATCCTCAACGAGACCGCCTGGCGCGAAGCGGACCTCGACGCCTGGCTCGCCACCGCGGTCGCGCGCTACGAGGCGATCCCGGCGCCCGACCTGAAGGCGGCCCGATGACGTCGACCGATTCCGGCCCGAGCTTCCAGGGTCTGGGCGTGCTGCCCGGCTTCGCGACCTCCAAGGCGTACGCGGTCTCGGGCGACGGCAGCACCGTCGTGGGCGGGAGCTACGCCGCGGACGGCAACAGCGCCCAGGCCTGCCGCTGGACGGCGCCGAGCGGCCTGGTCAAGCTCGGCAGTATCAAGGACTACCCCTACGGCGAGGCCTACGCGGTGAACGCGGACGGCTCGGTGATCGGCGGAACCTACAACTTCACCGACCTGTACGCGGCCTTCATCTGGCGGCTGCACGGCGGCATCGAGGCGCTGCCCTCGTCCAACCCCAATCTGAGCGCGAACACCGTGCAGGGCCTCTCGGCCGACGGTAGCGTCGCGGCGGGCATCGCCGGCGGCGGCTTCACCCCGCAGGCGTTCCGCTGGGTCGCTCCGCGCGATCTGGTCGGCCTGGGCGACCTCACCTCGGTGAAGATCAGCGGCGCGAACGGGCTTTCGGCCGACGGCAAGAGCATCGCCGGGCAGGCCGGCGACTCCGCCGGCGGGAGCGTTGCGGTCGGGTGGTACGGCGACGGGCTGGTCGAGCTCCCGCTGCTCGCGGGCTCCAGCGGCGGCGTCGCGTTCGGGATCTCCGCCGACGGCAGCACATGCGTAGGCAGCAGCTCGCTCACCCGTGACACCTACCAGGCGACGCTATGGGGTCCCCTGGGCGCGCTCAGCCTGGGCGATCTCCCCGGCGGCCTCCAGGCCTGCGCGGCGTATGCGGCATCGGCGGACGGCTCGCGCGTGGTCGGCTTCGCGACGACCACCGCGGGCGACGAGGCGTTCCTATGGACCCAGGCCGGCGGAATGCTGCGGCTGCAAGACGTCCTCACCGACGCCGGCCTCGGACCGCAGCTCGCGGGCTGGACCCTCAACCGCGCCGCGGGAATCTCCTACGACGGCACCCGGATCGCCGGCTACGGCACCAACCCCAACGGCACCGGCGAGGCGTTCCTGGCGGTCCTGCTCTAGGGAATCGCCCGCACCACCCCGCCGTCCACCCGCAGCGCGGAGCCGGTCGTCCCGCTCGCGGCCGGGGTGCACAGGAAGACGATCAGGTTCGCCACCTCGTCGGAGGTGAGGAAGCGCCCCAGCAGCGACGTCGGGCGGGCGGTGGCGAAGAACTGGCGCTCCATCTCGGCTTCCGAGAGCGCCTGCTGCTCGGCCATCTGGCGCACGAAGGTGCCCACCCCCTCGGACTTGGTCGGCCCGGGCAGCACGCTGTTGACCGTGATCCCGGTCCCGGCCAGGCTCTCGGCGATCCCCCGGGCGAGCGCGATCTGGGCCGTCTTGGTGACCCCGTAGTGGATCATCTCGACCGGGATCTGGAGCCCCGACTCGCTCGAGACGAAGATCACCCGGCCCCAGTTCCGCTCGCGCATCCCGCTCAGGTAGGGCCGGGTGAGCCGGATTCCGCTCATCACGTTGGCCTCGAAGAAGCGCATCCACTCGGCGTCGGCGATCTGCTCGAACGGCTTGGGCTCGAAGATGCCCAGGTTGTTGACCACGATGTCGACCCGCGGGTGGGCCGTCACCAGGGCGGTGGTGCCGACGGCGGTGGTGAGGTCGCCGGCGAAGCCGTCCAGCCGGGCGGCCGGGATGCGGCGGGTCAGCTCGGCCAGGGCCGCGTCGACCCGCGCCCTGGTCCGGCCGGTGACGATCACCCGCGCGCCCAGCTCGGCCAGACCGGCCGCGACGGCGAAGCCGATCCCGGCGGTCGAGCCGGAGACGACGGCGGTCTTTCCGTGCAGATCGAGGTCCATGACTTCACTGTAACCGGCCGGCGTGGCGATTATTGCACGAGACCCCCTCAAATTTGAGGGTCTGCGTAGGGCTCATTGGCCTATCAATAGTTGCATCATCAGAACTGATAAGGTCGAAATGCTGCGCGAAGTAGGGACATCAGCTTCACTTCGCCCTGTGGGTCTTCGGCGAAGAAGAGAGTGCGCACCGATGCGCACGTCTCTCTCGCAAGGATCGCACGCACATGGCCGTCGCCCTCGAACACGAATTCGCCGCATTACCTCATGCAGACGCTCGTCCCGGCGTGCAGCAGTATTCGCGCGTCTGGATCGCGGGCTTGATGATCGCCGACATCACGCTGTTCCTGGTCGCCACGTACCTGGCCGGGCTGTTCGTCAAGCAGTTCTGGATGCCGACCCTGCTGATCCGCCAGCTCGCCGTCCCCGGCGTGCTGACGGCCGCGCTGTCGGTGCTCGTGTTCGGCCAGCTCGGCCTGTACCGCGGTTCGTTCGCGATGTCGGTGCGCGACGAGTTCTACCACGCGGTCGTCGCGCTCTCGCTGGCGACGGTGCCGCTGCTGGTCGTGTTCTCGCTCTTCCCGTTCATCTCGACCTCGCGCGTCGTCGCGCTGGTCGGCCTGGTGTTCGCGATCGTGCTCGTCGGCTCGGCGCGCGGCATCTCGCACCGGGTGCGCGACATCCTGACGCTGGCGCACCCGCGCCGCATCGCCGTGATCGGCGACGCCTCGCGGCTGGAGTTCGCCGAGGACGCGCTGCGCTCGCTCCCCAACGCCCGCGTCTTCCGCCTCGCGGTGCCGAACATCGACAACCTGGGCGCGGTCAGCCCCGACGCGGTGGCGGCCCAGCCGTGGTTCGCCCACGCGGTCGCCTGGGGCTGCGACACGCTGATCTTCACCGAGATCCTGGCGCCCTCGATGATCCCCTACGTGCTGGCCGCCGCCGAGCGCCACGGCATGAAGATCGCCTTCGCCCCGCCGCGCATCCGGGTCCACGCCTACGACCTCTCGATCGAGACGGTCGGCAAGCAGGCCCTGATCGTCGCCAGCCCGCTCAAGGCGACCCGGCCGGCGTCGCGCCTGGGCAAGCGCCTCTTCGACCTCGTCGTGGCCTCGTTCGCCGCGGTGCTGTTCGCCCCGGTGATGGCGCTGGTCGCGCTGGCGATCTCGATCGAGGACGGCGAGCCGGTCCTCTACCGCCAAGAGCGGGTCGGGCGCGACGGCAACACCTTCCAGATCCTCAAGTTCCGCTCGATGCGCCTGGACGCCGAGAAGCACGGCGCCAAGCTGGCGACCTCGGGCGACGACCGCTGCACCCGGGTCGGCCGGTTCATCCGCCGCACCTCGCTCGACGAGCTGCCGCAGCTGTTCAACGTCCTGCGCGGCGAGATGTCGGTCGTCGGCCCGCGCCCCGAGCGCCCCGTGTTCGTCAGCCAGTTCGAGAAGAAGATCCCGCGCTACGCCGAGCGCCACCTCGTGCAGCCGGGCATCACCGGCTGGGCCCAGGTCTACGGCAAGCGCGTGGTGGGCTTCGACGACGTCCCCGACAAGCTGCGCGGCGATCTCTTCTACGTCGAGAACTGGTCGCTGTTCATGGACTTCGCGGTCTGCATGAAGACCGCCGCGGAAGTCCTGTTCCACAAGGCCGCTTAGGGCAGCGGTCCGCGACCCGCGAGAGGCCGCACCGGGCAGGTGGCGGCCTCTTTCGCGTTGCTAGGCGCCGATCAGGCCGGCGAGCTCGCGCGCCACGTGCACGACGTTGAAGTCCGTTTTCACCTTGTCGTAGGCGGCGCGCGCGAGCTCGTCGCGCAGCTCGGGCTCGGCGGCCAGCTCGGCGACCGCTGAGGCGATCGCGGTGACGTTGCGCTGGTCGACGACCCGGCCGCAGGTGTCGTCCACCAGCTCGGTGATGCTGCCGGTGTCGGTCGTGATGACGGGCAGTCCCAGCGCCATCGCCTCCATCAGCGCGACCGGGATGCCTTCCATCAGCCCGCCGGGCAGCTCGAGGCTGGTCAGCACCATCGCGTCGTACGCGCCGGCCCGCATCTCGCCGAGCAGCGCCGCGTGCGCGACGTGGCCGCGGAAGCTCACCGCGTCGCCGAGCCCGAGGTCGCGCGCTTGCGCGTGCAGCGCGTCGCGCAGCTCGCCGTCGCCGGCGATCGTGCAGTGCACCGCGACGTCGCGGTCGCGCAGCTCCGCGAGCGCGTCGAGCAGGTCGGCATGTCCCTTCTTGGGCACGAGATTCGCCGCGCACAGCAGCGCGAACGGCCGCTCCGGCCGCTCGCCGGCGGCGGGCGGTGCGTCCGGCACGTCGACGCCGACGTGGATCACGTGGACGTCGGCTTCCGCGCAGCCGGGCGTGGCGAGCAGGTCGCGCCGGCCGCGCGCGGAGATCGCGCGCACGAAGCGCGCGTCGGGCAGCTTCACGGCCAGCGCGTTGTCCTCGTAGATGTCCCACAGGTGCCCGGTCGAGCTCCAGGGGATGCCCGCCACCCGCGCCGCGAGGAACGCCACGCTGGCCGGCGTCGAGAGCCAGTACGAGTGGACGTGGTCGAACCCGTCGCGCCGCAGCCGGAAGCCGAGCGACAAGCCCAGCGGGATCACGGCTACATTCTTGAGCTTCACCTCGCGCCGCGGTGACCCGCGCAGCAGCGCCGCGATCGCCGCGATGCTCTCGCGCGGCCGGGTCGCCAGTGCCGAGATCGCGTCGCCCAGCGTGTCCGGCGCGAACAGCCCGCGCCGCTCGACGTCGGCCGCGACGTCGCCGAAGCCCCACTCGGGATCGCTGGGCGAGGTCGGAAACACCCCGATCCGCCCGAAGTACGGCGCCAGCGCGCGCAGCTCGGCGTGCAGGTACGGCTCCTTGCCCCCAAACGGAAATTTCGCCGAAACGAGTGCGAGCTTCATCGCCTGGGACTGTACCCGGGCCGAATCGCACTTGCCTGGTCTGCAATCGAGCGAAATCGGGGAACGAGTCCCTCATGCCGCTGCTCAGCCTGCTGGAAGCACTTGCGCTGCTGCGCTGTCCCGCGTGCGGGTCGGCGCTGGCGGCGGACGGCGTGACCTGCGCGAACTCGGCCTGCGCGCACGCGAGCGCGCCGTACCGCAGCGTCGAGGGGCAGCCGGTGCTGATCGACGCCGAGACTTCCATCGTCGACCCGGCTGCGGTTCGCTGGACCGAGCCCAAGCCGCGCGGCGCGGCGGCGCGGGCGCTGGGAATCTTCGACCGGCCCAACGCCGTGGCGGAGCGGATCGGGCGGCGGCTGGTCGCCGACCTGCGCGGCCGCGAGCGGCGGCCGGTGGTGCTGGTGATCGGGGGCGGCACGATCGGCAGCGGGCTGGGGGCGCTCTACACGGCGGGCGAGATCGACCTGCTGGCCTTCGACATCTTCCCGACCCGCTTCACCCAGTTCGTCGCCGACGCGCACCACGTTCCGCTGGCGGACGCGGCGGTCGACGCGGTGGTGGTGCAAGCGGTGCTCGAGCACGTGCTCGACCCCTGGCGCGTCGCGGCGGAGATCCACCGCGTGCTGCGGCCCGACGGCCTGGTGTACGCCGACACGCCGTTCTTGCAGCCGGTGCACGAGGGTCCGTACGATTTCACCCGCTTCACCGAGAGCGGGCACCGCTGGCTGTTCCGCGACTTCGCGCTGATCGAGTCGGGCGTCGTCGCCGGGCCCGGCTCGCAGTTCGCCGCCTCGCTCGCGCAAGCCGCGCGCAGCGTCGTGCCGCTGCGCGGCGTCGGCCCGGTGGTGCGTTTTGCGGCCACGCCGCTGGGCCAACTGGTGGACCGATTCGCCGCGCCGCGCGCGGCGGTCGACGGCGCGTCCGCGGTGTACTTCTACGGCCGCCGTTCCGACGAACCGCTCGCGCCGCGCGAGATGATCGCACACTATCGCGGCGCGCAGCGCATTCCCGCACGCCGACCTAAACCGGGCGACACGGCGCGCGGCTGAGCGCACGGCTCGAGCTACGCCGCCGCTGGGGCCGCGCCGCTGCCGCCGCTACGCCCGGCGGATTGCCGCGTGCAGGCCGTCGAGGTAGCCGTCGGCAGCCGGGATCAGATGTGCCAGCAGGGTGAAGGCGTGGATCAAACCCTTCGCCGGCACGAGCTCGTACGGCACGCCCGCCGCGCGCAGCCGTTCCGCGAACGCGTACGAATCGTCGGCGACCGCGTCGCACTCGGCGACCAGCAGGTAGTGCGGCGCGAGCCCCGCCGGCATGGGAAACAGGGCCGGCGAGTTGTAGCGGTCCGCGCCCGCCGCGCGGTCGGGGAGCAATAAGTCGCGGTAGTGCTCGACCTCCGCGCGATCCAGGTGGAAGCCGCTGGCGTAGGTTTGCATCGACGGCTGCGAGAGCGTCTTGTCGTACCACGGCGTGACCGCCGCGACCAGCGCGATGCGCGGGCCGCCGCGCTCGAGCGCGCGCAGCGCGGTCGCGGTCGCGGCGCCCGCGCCCGCCGACACGCCGGCAAGCACGATGCGCTCCGCGTTCCCGCCGTAGCGCGCCGCGTTGTCGGCGGCCCAGAGCAGCGCGTCGTAGCAGTCTTCCTCGGAGGCGGGATACGGGTGCTCGGGGCTCTTGCGGTACTCGATCGCGACGACCAGGGCCGGCGTCGCGGCGGCGTAGCGGCGGCACTCGTGGTCGCTCTCGTCGATGCCGCCGATCGCGAAGCCGCCGCCGTGGTGGTAGAGCACCACCGGCAGATCGGCGGTGCCGGCCGGCACGCCGCGGTAGACGCGCCCGCGCCGCGCTCCCGCGCGGGTCGGAATCTCGACGTCCTCAACCAGGTCGCACGGCGCCAGGGGCGGCTTGCTCGACGCGATCAGCATCTTGTTGAGCGCACGCCGCCGCGCCAAGTCGACCGTCCAGAGCGGCGGCAGCTTCATCTTTTCCATCAGCGCGCTCATCTCGGCCAGGTACGCGCGCGTGTCAGGGTGCAGCTCGGCGGGCTCGGCCCCGATCACGGCGCGGCTTCCGTGCCGGCGAGGCCGTCGACCATCGCGGCGAGCGTGT
Source organism: Vulcanimicrobiota bacterium (assembly GCA_963784655.1). Classification (GTDB taxonomy): domain Bacteria; phylum Vulcanimicrobiota; class Vulcanimicrobiia; order Vulcanimicrobiales; family Vulcanimicrobiaceae; genus Vulcanimicrobium. Next base: position 193,965 of record CAWASO010000002.1, on the reverse strand, counting down.
CGATCGACTGGAAGTTCTCGGTCACCAGCGCCTCGGGCGGCAGCGTCACGCCGAGCGCGCGCTCGATCTCGGTCATGATGCCCAGGATGCCCATCGAGTCGATGATGCCGTCGGCCAGGATCGGCGTGTCGTCGGCGAAGCGCACGTCGCTGCCCAGCGGCGAGGCTTGGCGAACCACGTTGCGCAGCAGTTCGCGCGTCGTTTGCGGCATGTCAGGTCCTTTGGCTAGCGTAGGCGTCGTGTACCGCTGCGCGGATCTTCGCTCGTAAGAGCTTGCCGTTGGGGCCGCGCGGGATCGCGTCCAGGCCGATCTCCTCGACGGTCACGCGGCGCTTGGGAATCTTGAACGTGCTGACGTGCTTGCCGAGAATCTCCGACCAGCCCGAGGGATCGAGCTGCTGCCCGGCCTGCGCCTTGTACACCAGCACCAGCTCCGCGCCGAGGATCGGGTTGGGAAGCTCGGTCACGACCATGTCCTCGACGCCGGCGAGCAGCGTGCTCAGCTTCTCGATCTCGCTGGGGTACACGTTCTCGCCGCCGACGTGGATCATCGAGTCGAGCCGGTCGACGATGAACACGTTGCCCTCACCGTCCAGGTAGCCCAGGTCGCCGGTGTGCAGCCAGCCGTCGACCAGCTTCTCGGCGGTGACGTCGGGCTGGTTGACGTAGTGCGAGAACACGTGCTCCCCGGCGATCAGGATTTCGCCGTGCTCGCCGGGCGGCACGTCGCGCCCGTCGCTCACGATCCGAATGCGGCAGCCGGGCAGCGGCGTGCCGGCCGAACCGATGCTGGCCGCGCCGCGCCCGGGGCGCTCGCTGGTGGAGATCGCGGTCGTCTCGGTCAGCCCGTAGATCTGGTACACCGGCACGCCGAAGGTGCGCTCGAAGTTCTCCACCAGGTCGCGCTTGAGCTTGGACCCGCCGGCCAGGATGCCGCGCATCGTGCCGTGCCGCGGCCGCTCGGGGCGCTGCACCAGCAGCGCCAGATAGGCGTTCATCACGACCGTCCACTCGATCCGGTAGCGGTCGACCAGATACCAGAACTTCATCATCGCGAAGTCGCTGCGCACCGCGACGTGCAGCCCGCCGCACCACAGCGCGGTCAGGGTGGTGGGCAGCTGGCCCGAGTTGTGGAACAGCGGGCAGGCGGTGAGAAAGCGCGTCCCGCGGCCCACGCCGTAGCTGGCGGCCATGGCGAACGCGTTGCGCAGCAGGTTGCGGTGCGAGAGCACCGCGCCCTTGGGCAGCCCGGTCGAGCCGGAGGTGAACACCACCTCGGCCGGGTCGTCGAAGCCGCCGCGCTCCAGCTCGCGCGCGGTCTCGGGACGCGGTGCGCGGGCGAAGATCGCCTTGACGAACGCCGCCTCGTCCGGGACCACGGCGAGCGCGCCGGCGTCGGGCAGGTGGGCGAAGCGCGCCGCGTGCTCGGCGTGGTGGATCGTCAGCGCGGGCTTGGTCTGGCGCAGGATGTGCGCGATCTCGCCCTCGCCCATCTTGGGATTGAGCGGCACGTACACGCGCCGCGCCGCGATCGTCGCGACGAACAGCAGCGCGGCGAGGGTCGAGTTGTGGAACGCGCTCGCCACGCTCGCCCCGACCGGCGCGCCCTGCTCGTCCAAATAGTCGGCGAAGCTGCACGTGAAGGTGCGCAGGCCGGCGTAGCTTATCTCGTCCAGGCCCGTTTCGGTCGGCAGCAGGTAGGGGTCGGCGCCGAACAGCGCCGCACCGCGCCCGAGCAGCCCGAACAGGCTGGTGACGCCGGCCGGAAAAGCCGCCCACGCGCCGTCCGCCGCCGGTCGGGAATCTCCAGCCATCACTCGCGCGTCTCCACCAGCGCCGCCGCGATGGCCGCGATCGCGGCCGTCACGCGCTCGGGCGCGGGCTGAAAGTAGAAGTGGCCGCCGTCGAACTGCACCACCTCGTGCAGGTCGGTCGTGTAGGGACGCCATTGCGCGAGGTCGGCGCGCGTGACGAAGCGGTCCGCCGTACCGCCCAGCGGGTAGATCGGGATCGCCAGCGGCTCGGTCGGCGGGCCGGCCGCAGCGACCGCGCGCGCCCACAGCTCGCGCGCCTTGATGTCGGCCCGCAGCGGCGGCTCGATCAGCGCTTGCAGCTTGGCGTCGGTGAGCGCCTCGGCGGGAATCCCGTCCAGCCGCGCCAGCTCGGCGAAGAAGCGCTCGCGCGGCAGTTCGTGCAGCAGGAACGGGCGCTTGGGCGCGAGGTGCGGGGCCGGACAGCTCGACACGATCAGCCCGCGCAGGCGCGTGTCGCCGCGCGCTTGCAGCGCGCGCGCCAGCTCGTACGCCACGGCCGCGCCGAAGCTGTGGCCGAAGAACAGCCACGGCACGTCCCGCTCGCCGTCCAGCGCCTGCGCCAGCCGCGCAACGATCGCGCCGACCGAATCGAGCGGAGCCTCGCGCGCGCGCTGGCCGCGCCCCGGCAGCTGCACGCCGACCAGCTCGATCCAGTCCGGCAGCGAGCGCGCCCAGTCCAGAAAGATCGCCCCGCCGGCCCCGGCGTGCGGAAAGCAGAACAGCCGCAGCGCCGTGCGCGCCCCGGCGGGCCGCTGCGCGCGGACCCAGGAGCGCCGCTCGGTGTCAGCGAGCACCGCGCAGCCAGTTCGCGATCTCCGCGACGTTCGTGTGCTCGTAGAAGGTCGCCATCGACAGCTCGACCCCGAACGCGCTCTCGAGCTCGGTCGCGATCAGCACGGCTTTCATCGAGTCGCCGCCGACCCGGATGAACTCGTCGCTCGGCTGCAAGTCCGTGACGCCCAGGATGCGCTCGTAGATGCGCAGGCACTCCGCTTCGACGGCGTCGGGCGCGCTCGGCTGATCGGTCATGCTGGGCGGAATCCTCGTCATCAGTGGAACATGCGCCAGCCGCCGTCTCTCCAGATGAGAAACGCGCCGATCGTGCGCCGGGGGCTCGAGCAGTTCTCGACCGCATGCATCAAGCGGGTGCTCAAGACGGTCATCTGGCCGGCCCGGGCGCGCACGGTCAGCGCGGGCCGCTCTTCCATGCGCGCGATGCGCTGGTGCCGGCCGTACTCGGCCTGCAGCTCGTCCAGCTCGCGGCGCGAGCCGGGGCGCACGTCCCACAGCACGATGCCCGCGCAGTTCTCCGCCTCGTCGATGGTCAGGACGGTCGAGACCTGGTCGTACTCGTCCTCGACCGGCCAGACCGCGCCGTCGCGCCCGAAGTGGATCGCGTCGCAGTGCGGCCCGACGCTGTAGCGGTCGCTGGGGTTGAACGAGAACTCGCGCCGCGAGGCGAGCGGAAACTCCGCGTAGTCGCCGAGCCGCACCGGTTCGGCGCCCAGCTCGCCGGCGATCAGCTTGACGAACGCGGTCCGCGCCAAGCTCGGGTTGGCCTTGGCGGCGTAGGCGAAGTAGTCGATCAGCGCCAGCACCAGCGCGGCGCCTTCCAAGCGCTGCAGCGGCCCGATCGCCACGCCCGAGGTCGCCGCGCTGCCGAAGTTCTTGTGCCGGATCAGCTCGGGGAAGTCGCTCTCGGCCCACCACGCATCCAGGCCCTGCGGGTCGACCATATCGAGCAGCACCGCCGCGGCGTGCCCGTCGCGCACCTGCTCGACGGCCGCGGCATAGGTCATCCGGCGCTTGACCGGTTCGGCCCCGAACGCGAACACCTCGGAATCGAACGAACGCGCCAACCGCTGTGCCTCCACCCCTTGCACGACGCTCAACCCACGCTGGCGGGAGCGGGTTCCCGCCCGGCCGGCGCGAGCAGCGCGGCGGCTTGCCGCTCGATCACCGTGCCGCGGAAGAAGTCGGGGTTCGCCTCGCCGTGGAAGCGCACCGGGTTGGTGAACACGAAGTCGCGGAAGTCGTCGCCGGTGATCAGCCCGTCCTCGAACAATTCGTAGGCCTCGGGCAGCACGCCGGCCATGTCGGTGACGTCGAAGTGGCCGAAGTCCGAGCCGAAGAGCGTGTTCAGCCGCGCGCGCAGCGGGTTGTGCTTGCGGTTGAACGCCCAGGCCGCCATCCGGTCGTCGGCCTCGCAGCCGAAGTAGAACCGATCCACGAACAGCGCGAGGAAATCGGTCTTCTCGCGGATCTCGCAGCGCGAGAAGTCGTCGAGCTCGGTGATGCCGCCGGTGGCGCCGGAGCCCTCGCCGTCGAAGATGCCGCGCGTTCGCCGCAGCGACGCGATGAGGTTGGCGCTGCCGTAGCGGTCGGCCAGCGCCATGACCGCGTCGAGGTCGAGGTTGGCCGGGTTCATGTCCTCCAGGCCGCGCCGGTTGCGCTTCTCCCAGTGCTCGATCAGGTCGGCCAGGAGCTGGCACGCCCAGCCCGCGCCGCCTTCGAGAAAGCCGAACTTCAGGTTGGGGAAGCGGCGCGTCACGCCGCCCAGGAACAGCGCCTTGCACAGCGCCTCGTTGGCCGCCGCGAAGTGGCCGACGTGGTTGTAGACGAAGTTCGTCGGCGACATGCGCAGGCCGAACCCGCGCGAGCCGCGGTGGAACGTCGGCGACAGGCGCAGCCGCTCGCACGCCGCCCAGACCGGGTCGTAATCGTACTCGCTGTCCAGCCCGAACGCGTCGTAGCGCACGGCGTTGTCGAGCGGGGCGGAAACCGGGCGCGGGATCAGGCTGCCCAGCTTGACCACCTTGAGTCCGAGCGTGCCGGTGACGTGCTCGAGCTCGGCGATCGCCTCGTCGGGGCTGAACATGGGGATCACCGCCGCCGGGGTCAGGCGGTCGGCGTAGTCGGCGAAGTAGTGCGCGGTGAAGGTGTTGTAGGCGCGGCAGGTCGCGCGCCGCACCTCGCCGTCGGGAATGCGGTGCAAGCCCAACCCGATCGAAGGGTAGATCAGCGCGAAGTCGATCCCCAGCTCGTCGAGGCGGTCGTAGAGCAGCCCCGGCATCAGCGCCGTCGCGCGGTCGCGCGCGTTGCCGACCGGAAAGGTCCAGAAGCCCTGCTGCGCGATGCCGCGCTCGCGCCGCTGGTCGACCGACATGTCGAGCCGTTCTTGGATCGCCGTGCGCACGTACTGGAAGCCTTGCGCGGCCTTGTCGCCGCCGATGCGGCGCAGCTCCTCGTCGATGAACGGGCCGTACTCGATCCAGTGGCCGTCGGCGTCGACGACCGGATGGTCCAGCCGCGCGTTGATGTCGGCGGCGCTCAGCTCGTGATCAGCGCTCATGGTCGATCTCCTCACCCCAGAGACGCTGGGTGCGGGCGGGCGGTGGAGGCGCGGCGCGGCGCTCTGCGAAGCTCGTCGGGCGATGCTGAAGAACCAGCTCAAAGCGGCGCTGGCGGCCGGGCGCGCGGCGGTCGGGTATCTGGTCACGCTGCCCGCCGCCGGGGTGGTGCAGGCGCTGGCCGCGAGCGGAAGCGATTTCGTGCTGATCGATCTCGAGCACGCGCCGCTCTCGATCGAGAGCGCGGCCGCGCTGATCGCGGCCACCGGCGGTACGACGACGGCACCGCTGGTGCGCGTTCCCGGTCCACGCTCCGATCTGGTCAAACCGGCGCTCGACAGCGGCGCCTTCGGCATCGTCTTTCCGCAGATCGCCAGCGTAGCGGAGGCCGCCGCGTGCGTGGAAGTGAGCCGCTACACACCGCTGGGCGCGCGCGGTTACGGTCCGGCCTACGCTGCGCTGCGCTGGGGCACGACCGGGCCGGAGTACGCCGCCGCGGCCAACGCCGAGCTGCTCGTGATCGCGCTGATCGAATCGCTCGCCGGCGTCGCCGCGCTCGACGACATCCTGGGCGTCGCCGGGCTCGACGTCGTGACGATCGCGCGCGCCGATCTCGCCGCGAGCCTCGGGATACCGGGGCGGTTCGACGACCCGCGCCTGAAGCGCGTGGTCGCCGAGGCCGAGGCGAAGATTCGCGCCCGGCCCGGCGTCGTGCTGGGCGGCAACGCCGGCAGCGCCGAGGAGGCGCGGGCGATGATCGCTGCGGGATACCGCTGGCTGGTGCTCGGCAGCGACCTGGCGCTGCTCCAGCGCGGCGCCGGCGCGCAGGTGGCCGCGATTCGCGGCTGACGACGACACGATCGATTACGCGATCGGTACGCTCTGGGCGGGGCTGGGTTCGAGCGTCCCGCTGGTCACCGCGCCGCTCGACGCGGACGAGACGAGCGCGGCGTACTTGGCGAACGCGCCGGCGTTGTAGCGCGGCGCCGGCGGCCGCCACGCGGCCAGGCGCGCCGCCACCTCCGCTTGCGGCAGCAGCAGATCGAGCGTGGCGCGGTCGATGTCGATGGCGATCGGATCGCCGTCGCGCACGACCGCAAGCGGGCCGCCGACGAACGCCTCGGGCGCGACGTGCCCGATCATCAGGCCGCGGGTCGCGCCGCTGAAGCGCCCGTCGGTGATCATCGCGACGTCCTGGCCCAGCCCCTGGCCGATCAGGGCCGAGGTGACGCCGAGCATCTCGCGCATCCCCGGCCCGCCGCGCGGGCCCTCGTAGCGGATGATCACCACGTCGCCCGCGACCACCTCGCGCGCGCCGACCGCGCGCATCGCGTCCTCCTCGCACTCGAACACGCGCGCCCGGCCTTCGAAGCTGAGCGGTTCGTCGCGCGAGATCTTCACGATCGCGCCCTCGGGCGCCAGGTTGCCGTGCAGGATGCGCAAGCCGCCGCGCGGCTTGAACGGTTCGGCGGCGCTCGCCACCACGCGCTGGCCGGCCGCGGGCACGGCGTCGTGCAGTTCCTCGGCCATGCTGCGGCCGGTCGGGGTGAGCGCCGAGCCGTCGATCAGGCCCGCTTCGAGCAGCCGCTTCGCGACCAGCGGCACGCCGCCGGCCTGGTCCAGGTCGCGCGCCACGTAGCGCCCGCCCGGGCGCAGGTCGGCGATCACCGGCGTCGCGGCCGAGATGCGCTCGAAGTCGGCCAGCTCCAGCGCCACGCCGGCCTCGTTGGCCAGCGCCATCAGGTGCAGCACGGCGTTGGAGGAGCCGCCGCTCGCGACCGCGCCCGCGATCGCGTTCTCGAACGCGGCCCGAGTCGCCAGCTTGCGCGGGGTGAGCCCGCTGCGCAGCATGTCCATCACCACCGTGCCGGCCCGCTCCGCCCACGCCGCCCGGCGCGGATCGGTCGCGCCCGGGCTCGAGCTGCCGATCAGCGAGAGGCCCAGAAACTCGAGCGCCATGGCCATGGTGTTGGCGGTGAACTGGCCGCCGCAGGCGCCCGCGCCGGGGCAGGCCGCCAGCTCGATCGCCTTGAGCTCGGCGTCGTCGATCGCGCCCGCCGCGTGCTGGCCGACCGCCTCGAACACGTCGCCGATGGTCAGGTCGCGCCCGGCGTAGCGCCCGGGCGCGATCGAGCCGCCGTACAGCACCACACCCGGCAGGTCGAGCCGCAGCAGGGCCATTCCGGCGGCCGGGATGGTCTTGTCGCAGGCGACCAGCGCGACGACCGCGTCGAAGCCGTAGCCGCGCGCGAACAGCTCGATCGAGTCCGCGATCGCCTCGCGCGACACCAGCGACGCGCGCATCCCGTGGGTGCCCATCGAGATGCCGTCCGAGATCGCGATCGTGTTGCACTCCAGCGGCGTCCCGCCGGCCGCGCGGATGCCGGCTCGCACGTCGTCGGCGAGCGCGCGCAGCCCGATGTTGCAGGGCATCGCGTCGGTCCAGGTGTTGGCGATCAGGACCAGCGGCTTGGCGAGATCCTCGTCGCTCAGCCCGACCGCGTGGAAGTACGAGCGGGCCGGCGCGCGGTCGCGGCCGTCGACCACGACCGAGCTGTGGGCCCGCATCATCCCAGCTCTCCGACGCTCTGCTGCAGCAGCGACCAGGCGGTCTCGCCGAACTCCTTGCGCTGCGTTTCGTAGAACGGCTTGAGGCTGGCGCGGAACGGCCGGGTGTCGACCTGGTTGAGGCGCATGCCGCGCCGGACGAGCTTGTCGGCCAGCGACGCGTTGGACAGCTCCATCTCGCGCCGGTTGCTCAGCGCGGCGTCGTTGATGGCGTCGCGCACGATCTTCTGGAGATCGCGCGGCAGGCCGTTGAACGCCTCGGCGTTGGCGACGACCCAGAAGTTGGACCACATGTGGTTGGTGACCGAGATGTATTTCTGGACTTCGTACAAGCGGAAGGTCTCGATGATCGTGAACGGGTTTTCCTGGCCGTCGACGACGTGGGTCTGCAAGGCGGTGTACATTTCGCCCGCGGCGATCGGGGTCGGCGACGCGCCCAGCGTCTTGAACATGTCGACCCAGATGCGCGAAGGCGGGGTGCGAATCTTCAGCCCGCTGATGTCGGCCAGGGCGCGGATCGGTCTCGTCGAGGTGGTCACCTGGCGAAAGCCGTTGACCCACGGGCGCTCGAACGTCACGAACGGGCCCTTCTCGTCCATCTGCTTGCGGATCAGCGTGCCGAGCGGTCCGTCGAACGCGGCCAGCGCCTGCTTCTGATCGCGAAAGGCGAACCCGATCGCCTCGATGCCCGCCAGCGGCGCGACGCTCTGATAGATGCCGCCGTAGCCGGAGTAGATCTGGATCGCGCCGGTGCGCGCTTGCTGCAGCATCGCCGGGTCGCCGCCCAGCACGCTGTTGCCGAACGACTGGATCTGCATCCGGCCCTTGGAGCGCGCCAGCACCTCTTTGCCGACCCGCACGACGTTGAGGTTGAGCGGGTGCTCGGTCTGGGTCGCGTGGGCCCACTTCCAAGTGATCTCCGCCGCGTCGCCCGGCGAACGAACGAAGCCGATCGATGCGAGCGCGGCGGCTCCGCCGCGCAAGAACGCTTTGCGATCGTGACCCATCAGTCGACCTCCACCGGCTCGCGCACCGCACCCGGGGCAGCGATTGCGCGCAGTATACGCGCGCCGCGTTCCGATTTGCAAGCCGCGCGCGGGCGTGATACGCGGCCGCTGTCACGTCATACGCGAGCGTTGCGGCCGAGCGCCGGGCGTCAGGCGAGAATGCGGGTCGGCGGCCGCTGCTCGGCCGGGTCAGGCTGGGTTTGGCTCTTGGCGAACGTCACGAAGTGCTGCACGACGCTGCGCCGGTCGTCCTTGCGATACGCCAGCACGAGCGGCACCGAGACGTGCCGCCCGGTGCGCAGCGGCCGGTAGACCACCCCGGGCCGCTTGCCGCGCGCCATCACGTCGGGCACGATCGAGACGCCCACCCCGGCCGCGACCAGCGCGATCATGGCGTGCACCTCGTCGGCGTAGGCTACCGCCTGGGGCGAGAAGCCGGCGTTCGCGCAGGCCCCGATCACCGCGTCGTGCAGTTCCACCGCGCGCTGGCGCTGGAACATCACGAAGCTCTCGCCGGCCAGCGCCGTCGCCTCGATCGAGCTCTGGTTGCGCAGCGGGTGCGAGGCCGGCAGCGCCACCGAGAGCCGGTGGCGCTCGATCTCGAACCGCTCGACCTGCGGGTCGCCCACGAACGGGCGCATGAAGCCGACGTCCAGCCGGCGCGCGAGCAGCGCCTCGCGCTGCTCGGCGTTGGTCCACATCCGCACGTTGAGCTCGACCCGGGGGTGCGCGCGGCGGTACTCCGCTAGCACGTCCATGCAATGTCCATAGGTAGCAGTGCCTATTACGCCGACTTCGAGCCGGCCCGATTCGCCGTCGCCCGTCTCGCGCGCGGCGGCATAGGCGTCCTCCAGGCGCTCGAGCACCGCGCGCGCTTCGGGCACGAACCGCTGGCCGGCGTCCGTCAGGTGCACCGACTGGCGGTCGCGCTCGAACAGCGCGACGCCGAGCTCTTCCTCGAGCTTGCGAATCTGCTGGCTCAGCGGCGGCTGCGCGATGCCGAGCTGCGCCGCCGCGCGGCTGAAGTGCAACGAGTCGGCCACCGCGAGAAAATAGCGCAGACGCTTCAGTTGCATGCTGAGACGTTCTCGGTATGAAGGATCGTCTCCTGATATATTGGACGTGCGCCCTCAGGTGGCGTACACTGCGCCCTCAGGCCACAACCGGGAGGAGCTGACGATGAGGACCGCCGTCCGTGACGCACGTCACCTGGGAGCAGGCAACGGATCGCACGACAGCGCGCGGAACGTCAACGACACGTGGAGCGCGTACCCGCGCGGGACGTGCGTCGACGCACTCTTCAAGCAGCAGGCCGCGGCCAATCCCCACGCCGTCGCGTTAGTATATGAAGGCGCCCGCACGAGCTATCGCGAGCTGGACGAAGCCAGCGACCGGCTCGCCGGCGTGCTGGCCGGTTTGGGCTGCGGTCGCGAAGCGATCGTCGGGCTATGTCTGGACCGCTCGCCCGCGCTCTTGGTGGCGATGCTCGCGATCCTCAAGGCGGGCGGTGCGTATCTCCCGCTCGACGCGAGCTATCCCTTAGATCGTTTAATCTATATGGTCGACAACGCGGCGTGTTCGCTGGTCGTCGGCAGCGGCGCGCAGCTCGCGTCGTTCGCGGCCCCGGGCCGGGTGCTGGTCGATCTGGACGAGCAGCGCGGCGCGCTCGCCGCCGCCCCGCTCGGCGTGCCGGCGGCACGCTCCGCGGCGGATGCGGCGTACGTGATGTACACCTCGGGCACGACCGGCGAGCCCAAAGGGGTGGTGGTCGAGCACCGCAACATCGCGCGCCTGGTGCTCAACACGAACTACGTGCGGCTCGGGCCGGCCGACGTGTTCCTCCAGCTCGCGCCGGTCGCGTTCGACGCCTCGACCTTCGAGATCTGGGGCGCGCTGCTCAACGGCGGCACGCTCGTGCTCTACGACCGCTCGTATCCCGACATCCACCGGATCGGCACGCTCGTCGCCGAGCACGGGGTGTCGGTGCTCTGGCTGTCGGCGGGGTTCTTCAACCAAGTCGTCGAGGCGTCGCCGGACATCTTCGGGCCCGTCGAGCAGCTGCTGGTCGGGGGCGACGTGCTCTCGGTCAGCCACGTCGCGAAGGTGATGGACCGCCACCCCGGCTGCCAAGTCATCAACGGCTACGGGCCGACCGAGTGCACGACGTTCAGCGTGTGCTGCCGGATCGAGCGGGCGCACCTGAGCGGCGCCTCCATCCCGATCGGCAAGCCGGTCGCCAACGCCCGGGTCTACATCCTCGACGAGCAGCGGCGCCCGGTCCCGGCCGGCCAGCCCGGGGAACTGTACATCGCCGGGGAGGGCGTGGCGCGCGGCTATCTCGGCGCGCCCGAGCTGAGCGCCGAGAAGTTCGTCCACATCGCCGCGCCCGGCGGAGCGCTCGAGCGGGTGTACCGGACCGGCGATCTGGTCCGGCTCGATCCCGACGGCACGCTCGCGTTCCTGGGCCGGGCCGACCGTCAGCTCAAGGTGCGCGGGTTCCGGGTCGAGCCGGCCGAGATCGAGGCCGCGCTGCTGGCTCGGCCCGGCATCGCGCAAGCGGTCGTCGCCGGCATCCCCGACAAGCACGGCGACAAACGCCTCGTCGCGTACGTGGTGGGCCCCAGCGGCGCCGTGCCCGGCTCGCTCGAGCTGCGCGACGCGCTGCGCGAGGTCTTGCCGGCCCACATGGTGCCGGCCACCTTCGTGTACCTCGACCGCATCCCGCTCACCGCGAACGGCAAAGTCGATCGCGGCCTGCTGCCCAAGCCCGAGTGGAAGCCGCTCGCCGCCGGCCCGGCGAGCGCCGCGCGCACCCCGCTCGAGCGCGAGCTGGCCGAGCTCTGGGCCGGCGCACTGGGCAGTGCGGGAGCGCCCGACATTCGCACCGGCCTGAGCGAGGCCGGTGGAAACGACGCCACGCTCGCGGCGCTGCTAGCGCGCGTTCGCGCGCGCTACGGCTTCGCTCCGCGCGGGCTCGACCCGCGCACCACGACGATCGCAAGCCTGGTCGGCGCGATCAGAACCAACCTCCACCAAACGCAACAGAATGAGGCAGCTTCTATGAGCACGGGTGAAATCACGGCTTCCGCGGACGCGGGCGCGCGCCTGGAAGACGCGCAGAACACCGTCCGCGCGATCTGGAAAGAGGTGTTGGACGAGGACGCTCCGCCGGAGATCGGCCTGGACGACGACTTCTTCGAACTGGGCGGGACGTCGCTCTCGCTGGTCGCGGTCGTGACCAAGATGGGTCAGTATCTCGATGCCGATCTGCCGACCGACATCGTCGCCAAGGGCGCGACGGTTCGCGCGCTCACCCGCAGCGCGCTCGACTTCGCCGCCCAAGCGCACCCGGCGTAAGCAGACACGCAGGAGCACAGGCACATGCAACTAGCCGAACCCGCCGGCCGATTCGCCTTCAGCCCGGACGAATTGACGGCTTTCCACGAGCGCGGTTACGCCGGCCCGTTCACCCTCTACGAGCCGGCCGAGATGGAGCGGATCATGCGCGTGGTCCGCCCGCAGCTGATCGACTCCAGCCAGGCGATCTACAAACGCGAAGGGACCGCTTCGGGCGTCACCAACCTGGCCAACTACGACCGCCACTTCGACGTCCCGTTCTTGGCCGAGCACATCTGCCGGCCCGAGATCGTCGACCGTTTGGCGAGCGTCTTCGGGCCCGACATCCTGTGCTGGCGCAGCGAGTTCTTTCCCAAGTACCCCGGCGACGAGGGGACCGACTGGCACCAGGCCGGCACGTTCGCCAACGTCGACAGCGAGAAGAAGCCGCAGATCCTGTGGCCGCCCGAGACGAACGGGCGCGGCACGCTGACGGTCTGGACCGCGTTCACCGAGTCGTCGGTCGAGAACGGCTGCATGCAGATCATTCCCGGCAGCCACCGGACGATCTACTACGACGAGACCAAGCGGATGGAGTACGACGCCGGCAAGATCAACCAGGTCGCCAAAGAGGGCACCCGGCGCGGCTTCTTCGGCTACGACTACCGCCAGCTGCAGGTCGATCCCGACTGGCGGCCCGACGAGAGCCAGGCGGTGTCGATGGTCATGCGCCCCGGCCAGTTCATCATCTTCTGGTCGACCCTGCTGCACGCGTCGCACCCGCACAACGGCGCGACCAAGAAGATGCGGCTGGGCTACGCGGCCCGCTACGTGCCCTCGTTCGTCAAGGTCTATCCCGAATCGACCGGGCTGGACGAGTTCGGCGGCAAGGCCGACCTCGACAACTACGGCGCGGTGATCGTGTCGGGCCGCAACCTCGAACCGCACAACAAGATCGCGACGCAAACCGTGCAGGGCGTGCCGTACAACACCCAGCGCCGCCCGGCCGCAGCCGAAGTGGAGACCGCGTGATGTCGACCCAAGTCGAGCAGCCCACCAAGAAATTCTTCCTCGGCCGCGAGGAGCTCGAGCAGTTCCGGACCCGCGGCTACCTCGGCCCGTTCACCCTCTTCGAGCCCGCCGAGATGAACGCGATCTGGAAGCGCGAGCGCCTCGCGCTGTGGGACCGCAGCCGGGCGCCCTATCCCGACACCAAGCCGGGTACCGGCGTCTACGACTACGACCGCCACCTCGACAACGATTTCCTGGCCGAGCTCGTCTGCCGGCCCGAGATCGTGCACCCGGTGGCGAGCATCCTGGGCCCCGACGTGATCTGCTGGCGCTCGGAGTTCTTCCCGAAGTACCCGGGCAGCGAAGGCACCGACTGGCACCAGGCCGACACCTTCGGGGGCGGCAACGGCATCCCGCACATCATCTGGCCCAACGGCTCGGACTTCGGCGGCGCGCTGACCATGTGGATGGCGTTCACCGAGGCCAGCGAGGAGACGGGCTGCCTGCAGTTCATCCCCGGCACGCAGGGCGTGATGAACTTCGACGAGAGCCGCGGCATGAACTACGATCCCAACCGGGTCAACCAGAAAGAGGTCAACGGCGTCCTGCGCGGCTTCTTCGGCTACGACTGGCGCGAGATCCAGAAAGACCCCAATTGGCAGCCGGACGAGACCAAGGCGGTCTCGGTGCCGTGCAAGGCGGGTCAGTTCGTGATCTTCTGGTCGACCCTGATGCACGCGTCGCTGCCGCACCTGGGCAAGACCAAGAACATGCGGCTGGGCTTCACCGCGCGCTACGTGCCGACGTCGGTCAGCGTCTACGCCGCGATGAAGGAGACCCGGCGGGTGGACGAGCTCGGCGGCAGCTTCGGCCTGGACAACTTCGGCTCGGTGCTGGTCTCGGGGCGCGACGGCTACGGCCTCAACCCCCTGCGCACGCACAGCTTGCGCGGCAAGCCGTACGTCAACGCGAACCCGCGCTGAGTGGATACCGCCGCGCGCGAGATCGACCGGGTGCGCTTCTCCGCGTTGCTGGACGACGCGCTGTCCGAGCTGTCCCAGCGGGACGAGGCGTACCTGACGCGCTTCCCGCTGCCGCTGCCCGACCCGGCCGGCTTCGCGCGCGCGCACGCCGGCGGGGCGGGCGCGGGCGGGCTGCCGGCCCACGCGGTCGAGACCGCGCTCGAGGAGGGCAACGCGCACCTGCGGGCGCGCTACGCCACCGAGCCCGGCGAGAACGGGACGTTCTTGGCGGAGTGGGTGGCGGCGGCCGCGCTGGACGCCTACCGCGCGGCGGGGCGGCGGATGTGCCTGCAGGCGGTGGCCCAGCCCGCGCGCGCGGTGCGCGACGCGTTCGCGGCCGACTACGACCTGCGCGCGGCGGGCGGGGCGGAGTACTACGTCCGGCGGCGCGGCACGCACCCGGTCGTGCTGGTCAGCGCGACCGGGGTCCCGATCGAAGCCTGGCAGCGCTTCGTGGGCGATCCGGAGCACGACTACAAGCTGCTGGTGCCGGTGCGCCGCCACGGCGATCTCTTCGCGGGCGGGATCAGCGCGAACGTGCGGCTCGAGGACGAAGCGGCCGACATGCTGGCGATGGTCGAGCGCGAGGAGCTCGCGGGCGTCCACGTGCTGGGCTGGTGCAACGGCGCGCGCCCGGCGGTCGAGCTGGCCGCGCTGCTCGGCGAGCGCGCCGCCTCGCTGACCTTCACCACCCCGATGCTCAAGGGCATCGCGGGCGTGCAGCCGGCCTGGACGCGCTACGCCAAGGACCTCCAGATGGTGCTCGACATCGTCGGCAAGGACCCGCGCACGGCCGCGGGCCTGGCCAAGCGGATCGGCGAGATGGCCGGCCCGATCGACTGGAGCAAGGTCGCCCCGGAAGACGCCAAGGCGCGCGAGGAGATCTTCCGCCTGCCCAACCGCCGCCATCTGGAGCGTTTGGTCGAGCCGCTGCTCTCGGCCGACTCGCTGGTCAACGTCGCGCGCCGGGTGGTCAGCGACGAGACCCACCCGACCAGGGAGCGGCTCGCCGAGCTGCGCCTGCCGGTGCTGGCCCTGCTGGGCTCGCACGACACCATCGTCAGCAACCAGATCACGCTGGACGCGCTGCGCCAGGCGGGCCTCGGGGCCGCGATCCGCTCGGTGGCGGGCGCCGGCCACGACGTGCACGACCTGCAGTACCCGTACTTCCGCTACGCGCTCGACGCGTTCGTCGGGCGCGGCGAGGCGCCCGCGCCGTCGGCCCGGCTGCGCGCGGTCGCCTAGCTCAGCCGCGCGCCCGCACTTCGTCGTAGAGGCGCGCGACCTCGGCCCGCTCGACCGCGTAGCTGTCGGTCTCGACCGCGCCGGCGAGGATCGGCAGGTCGAAGGTGCCGCTCCCGGTGCGGCGCAGGCCGAGCTTTTCCTTGATCCGGTTCGCCGCCGCGTTGACCTTGGGCGTCTCGAAGCGGACCGACTCGAGCGCGAAGCGCTCGCAGTACAGCTGCATCGCCTTGACGTAGGAGATCAGCCCGATCCCGCGCCCGCGCAGCGCGTCGTCCCAGACGTGGGCGTGCATCACCGCGGAGTCGCCCGGCACCAGGTGGGTCAGCTCGTGCGCGCCGACGGTCCGCCCGGCGTAGACGATCGCCAGGGTCGACAGCTTGGACTCGGGCAGCGCGGCGTTGCCGGCGATGTTCAGGGCCAGCATCTCGCGCATCTTCTTGGCCGGGTAGACCTTGCGCGGGTCGATGCCCAGCGCGCTCAGGGCGGGGTTGCCGGGCCGGTGCCAGTACTCGACGTACGCGTCGAGGTCGGCGAGAGCCAGATCGCGCACCTCGACCTCGTCGAACGCCGCCCGCGCCGGCACTAGACCGCGGCCACGCTCCGCCGCGGTAGGCTGCCCAGCGGCAGCGGCGTGCCGCGCATCCCGGCGGGCGCGGCGACCCCGAACAAGCCCAGGATGGTCGGCGCGATGTCGAGGATCGAGACCGGCTCGGGGTGCACGCACCCGCGCCCGGTGGTCCGGATCCAGAGCGCGCCCGCGGGCGTGTGGTGGCCGCTGCGGTGGCCGTCGATCAGGTAGAACAGCTCGCCGAAGCGCCGCCGCGCGCCGTTGCGCGTGTCGACCGCGTCGCGCTCGAGCACGCTGGGGTCGAGGTAGTGGCAGCCCGCGAACAGGCCGCTGCCCTCGCGCCGCACGTCGAAGACCGGCTGCCCGTCGGCCGCGAGCGCGCGGAACGCCGCCTCGGCCGCCCGCGCCTCGTCCGCGCTCGCGAAGTCGACGTGGAACTGGTGGGTCATCACGGGCGCCACGCTGCCGCCCGCGACGCTCAGGAACGCCAGCAGCGCGGCGAAGTCGAGCGGCCGGTAGTTGCGCAGCACCGGCCCGGTGTAGGGCTCTTGCGAAAGCCCGGTCGCGAAGACCAGCGCGGCGTCGGGAAAGTCGTGCCGGAAGCGCCCGATCAGGCGGTCCATGCTGCGGTAGCCGTGCCGGATCGCCTCGCGCAGGCTGGGGTGCGCGCCGGGCTCGGGCGGCTCGGCGAACGCGGCCGGCTCCATGTTGCGCCAGTACAGGTGCTGGTAGTGCGCGGTGCTGTTGGAGAAGAAGCTCGCGAAGCGCACCCCGTGAGCCCGCACGTAGTGGGCGAAGACGTCGTACTGCACCTGGTCGAGCAGCGCCGCCCGGCGCCACTTCACCCCCCGGTCGGCGCGCTCGTGGGCGAGCTGGCGCGCCACCGCCAGCGCGGTCGCCGCCCGCAGCCCGTGGCGGGCGTAGAAGCGGCCCAGCTTGGCGACGTCGCGCAGGCCGAGCCGGCCGTGGTGCGACGACTCCTTGACCTGCTCGGCGACGACGTCGTAGTACGGCTGGAGCGAGGCCGGCTCGGTCCGCCCGCGCTTGTCCCAGGGGTCGGGCAGGAAGAAGCCGCGCGCGGCGCGCGGCGCGGGCACGTTCATCCCGCCGAAGACCCCGACCGGCAAGCCGGCCTCGGCCAGCGTGCTCGCGATGGTCGGGAAGGCCGCCCCGCTCGCGTCGCCGAGGTGGAAGATGCCGTGCTCGGCGTAGGGCAGCCCGGTGTGGACCGAGGGCCACTGGATCCAGGGCACGAGCGTGCCGCCCGTCTCGCCCGCGTCGCTGGCGAAGACGTCCGCGCCGTCGCGCAGCCAGGCGAAGTTGGGCAAGTCGCCGGCCGCGATGAAGCGCTCGAGCAGCGCCGGCGACAGCTCGTTGAACTCGATCAGGAACACGCGGCGTCCGTCCATGGTGCTCCATCTCTACCCCGCCCGGACGCAAGCGTCCCTTCGCCGGGTCAAATCGCTGCCTGGACTGGTGTGGGTCCTTGGTCCCGTGGGTACGGGGTGCCTCGTCATACTGGAACCGGACCGGAGGGCGTTCGCGCGTGCGCGAACGGAGATCAAGGATGAGAGTGTGCGTTCAAGGCCTGGGGTACATCGGGCTGCCCACCGCCGCGATGCTGGCGCTCGCCGGCCATGAGGTCGCCGGCTACGACGTCGACCCGCGCGTGCTCCAGTCGCTGCGGGACGGGGCCGCTCACGTCAAGGAGCTGCCCGTGCGCGAGCTGGTCGTGTCCGCACTGCGCGGCGGCCGGCTGAGCTTGAGCGCCACGCTTCCCGACGAGGCCGAGGCGTACATCATCTGCGTCCCGACCCCGACCGTCGACCACAAGCCCGACCTCTCGTACGTGCAGGCCGCCGCCCGCCAGGTGGCGCCCAAGCTGCGCCGCGGCGATCTGGTCGTCGTGGAGTCCACCGTGCCGCCGGGGACCATGGACCGGGTGGTCGTCCCCGCCCTCAAGGCCGCCGGGGTCGATCCCGACAGCGTTGCGGTCGCGCACTGCCCCGAACGGGTCATTCCCGGCGCGATCGTGGAGGAGCTGCGGCGCAACGACCGGGTGGTCGGCGGGCGCAACCCGGGCGATGCCGAGCGGGCCCGCGCGCTCTACGCCTCGTTCTGCGAGGGCGCCATCTACACCACCGACAACGTGACCGCCGAGCTCTCCAAGGTCGTCGAGAACACGTACCGGGACGTCAACATCGCCTTCGCCAACGAGCTCGCGCTGCTGAGCGAGGAGCTCGGCGTCGACGCGCACGAGGTGATCGCGCTGGCCAACCGGCACCCGCGGGTCAACATCCTCGCGCCGGGTCCGGGGGTCGGCGGGCACTGCATCCCGGTCGATCCGCACTTCTTGTCCAATGCCAACCCGTTCCTGACCGAGCTGATCCAGACGTCGCGCCGCATCAACGAGCGCATGCCGCACATCGTGGTCCGCCGGGTGGCTGAGATGGTGCCGCCGCGCGAGGGCGCGCTGGTGGCGATTCTCGGGGCGGCGTACAAAGCCAACGTCGACGACACGCGCGAGTCGCCCACCGAGCGGGTCGAGGAGCTGCTCCACGAGCGCGGCTACGAGACGCGGGTGTTCGACCCGGTCGCCGACCGCTACGTTCGCCCGCTGGCCGCCTCGCTCGAGGAAGCCGTGCGCGGCTGCGACGCCATCGTGCTCATGGTCGGCCACGATGCGTTCGGGAGCATCGACCCGGCCGTGCTCGCGCCGCTCTGCCGGGCGACCCATCTGATCGACACGCGCGCGTTTCTGCCGCGCGAGCGCTGGAGCGCGGCGGGCTTCGAGGTGTACACGCTGGGTGGTAAGCGCGGTGCGGCTCGCCGCCTCGCCGCGTCGGCCTAGCCTCGGCGACCGCCGCTCGCTCCTGGCAGTGGGGGCGGCGGTCGTCGCCTGCTGTGCTTTGGCGCTGGCCTTCGCGATCGGCAGCGGCGCGTACAAGCAGGCGGCGCTGCTCGGCGGCCTCGTGCTGGCCTTGCCGCTGCTGGTGCTCGCGCTCCAGCGGCCGTACGTCTTCCCGTACGGGCTCTACGTCATCCTCGTCCCGCTCGACAACATGCTGCTCATCCCCGGCGCCGGAACGCTCACGAAGCTGCTCGGCGCCGCATCGATCGTGTTCGTCGTCATCGCGCTGCTGCGCCAGAAGCGGATCGGGCGGCCGCCGCTGGCGACGTATTTCGGCCTGGCGTACTTCGCGTGGCTCTTGCTGAGCGTGCTCTGGGCGCCCGACCTGAGCGTCGCCGCGATCGACGCGCAAACGATGGGCTCGCTCGTCATCCTGTACGCGGTGCTCTCCGTCGCGCCGATAACCGAGCGCGAGCTGCGCACCGTGTGCGCGGTGACGGTCGTCGGCGGCACGGTGGCCAGCCTGTACGGGATGTACTTGCTGCACAACCTGGGCGCCGCCGGAGCCGACTACGGGCGCCTGATGATCAACATCGACGACCGCACGATCGATCCGAACCACTTCGCCAACGCGCTGCTGGGCCCGTTCGCGCTGGCGCTGGTCGGCCTGCTGCACGCCCGCAAACCGGGCGTGATGCTGGCGTACGGCGGCGCCGTCGCGATCATCGCGGCGGGTCAGCTGATCAGCCTGTCGCGCGAAGCGCTGCTCGGCAGCGTGCTGATCGGGGCCGTGCTGATCGCGTTTTCGAAGCGCCGCCTGCTCGGCGCGGCGGTCACCCTGCCCACCCTGGGCCTCGTGCTGCTGTTCGTTCCGGCCATCGGCCGGCGCATGGTCGAAGCGGGCGCGACCGGCGGCGCGGGGCGCAGCTTCATCTGGCACATCGTGTGGCGAGCCTGGCTGCAGCACCCGCTGTTCGGCTGGGGCTCCGGCGGCGCGATCGAAGCATACGACCGCAACTACTTGACCGTCTACGCGCTGATGAACCAAGGCTGGGGGCGGCCGCCGCACAACACCCCGCTGCACATCCTGCTCGAGCTGGGCGTCGTCGGCTTGGTGCTGGCGGGGCTGGCGTACCTTTCGGTGTTCCGGCAGTTCGCGGGCATTCGGCGGGGTGACGAGCTGTACGACCTGCGCGTCGCGCTGACGGCCGCGCTGCTGGCGGCCGGCTTCGTCTCGTTCTTCATCGACTTGGCCAACTACAAGTACCTGTGGCTGGTCCTGATCCTGGTGGCGCAGCTGCGCAGCGCCGCGCTGGCGCGCGGTACGCCGCCGGCAGCCGCGCCGGCCCTCCGAGCGAGGGGCGCCTGAAGGTCGCGGTCTGCGTCCCCGCGGCGACGGTTCCGGCGTGGCAGGCGGCGGCGGTCGCGGCGCTGCGCCGGGTCCCCGGGGTGTCGGTCGACGTGGTGCGCGTCGCGGGGGGCGCGAGCGGCGCCGCCCCGAGCGCGCCGCCTTCGTTCGTCGCCGGATCGGCGCTCGCTCCGGTGGCGGTCGAGGCCGCGGCTACCGGCCTGCCCCGGGACGCGGATCTCGTGCTCGACCTGAGCGGCTCGGCCGTTTCGTGCGCTGCGCCGCACGGCGTCTGGGCGTTCGAGCTGGGCATCGACGACGATGCCGGGCTGCCCTTCGCCCGTGAGATCTGCGAGCGCGCCGACGTCGCGTCGATCCGGCTCGTCCGGCACGGCGGGGGCGGGGATGCCGTCATCCGCAGCGGCCGCTTTGCGCTGGGGACATGGTATCCCGTGGCGCTGCGCATCGCGCTCCGCGAGGCCGGCCGCTGGCCGGCCACCTTCGTCGCCGTGCTCGCCGGCGGCGGGACGATCGCGGTCGAAGCTCGGGCGGCCCGCGTCCCGCGCGCGCCCGCGCGCGTCAACCGGCTGCGTTTTTATGCCGAGGCCGGGCTGCGCATCGCCGCCGGGCTGAGCGACGCGCTGACCCGCTTCGACCGCTGGAACGTCGGCTTCGCGACCGGCGGCCCGCGCCGGCTGCTCGCCGACGAGCCGCTCGCGGTGCGCTGGCTGCCCGACCCGCCGGCGCTGACGTTTCTCGCCGATCCCTTCGTCGTCGAGCGCGACGGCCTGCGGGTGCTGTTCGCCGAGCACTTCGACTTCGCGCACGGCCGGGGCGTCATCGACGCGCTCGTGCTCGACGACCAGGAGCGCGTCCTGCGGCGGGTGCGCGCGCTCGAGCGCGACACCCACCTGAGCTGGCCGTTTCCGCTCGAGATCGACGGCGAGCTGTATCTGGTTCCGGAAAACTACGGCGCGAACGAAGTCGCGCTCTACCGCTGCGTGCGCTTTCCGGCCGAGTGGCAGCGGGAGGCTGCAATCTTCCCCGCGTTCGACGGGGTCGATACGACGTTCTTCGCGCACGAAGGCCGCTGGTGGGCATTCTGCACGCGCTATTCGCGCGGCTCGAACCTGGCGCTGTACGCGTTTCACGCGCCCTCGCCGCGCGGGCCGTGGACGGAGCACGCGCTCAACCCGATCGTGGTGGACGTCGCCAGCGCGCGCCCGGCGGGCCGGCCGTTCGTCGTCGACGGCGTGCTCTACCGGCTGGGCCAGGACTGCTCGCAAACCTACGGCGGCGCGGTGGCCGTCGCGCGCGTCGACGCGCTGAGCCCCGACTCGTACCGGGAGACCATCGTCAAGCGGCTCGCGCCGATCGCGCCCTTCGCGGACGGCATGCACACGGTGAGCTTCGCGGGCGACACGATCGTCGTGGACGGCAAACGAACCATGCGCGACGCGCGCATCATCTGGCGCGCGGCGCCCGCTATCTTCGGGCGCCAGTTCCGGCGCGTGCTGGCGCGCCTGCGTGTGAGCCGCCCCACAGGCCCTCAATCCCCGGGCGGCTAGCGCCGATACGTTCTTAAGACGACACGGTGGCGCGCTGACGGGCTAGGAAGCAAAGTCGGCGTGCACCGACCACTGCGGTAGAGGGACCGTCTCTTTGACGTTTCCGGTGCCGTCATTCTTCCGGACTTCGAGGGTCGACGCATGGACGCGCGCTTCGCACGGTTGCTCTTTTCCTATTCCCTGGCCGCGCTGCTGTGCGGGTGCGGCGGGGGCGGTGGCGGCACGAGCGCCCTACCGCCCGCCGGACCGGCGGTCCCCGCCCCCGCCGGCGCTGCGCAGTCGATCCCCTTCACGATTGCCTTGCCGAGCCCCACCGCAGCGAGCGGCCAGCGCCGCAGCCCGCGCTACGTCTCGGCCGGAACCAAATCGGCTACGATCGCGTACGCCGGCCAAACGCAGATCGTCAATTGCGCCAACGACGCCTGCTCGGCGCTGCTGACCGTGCCGGCCGGCCTCATCACGTTCGTCGCGACGCTGTACGACGCGCCCAATGCCGGGGGCAATGTCCTCGCGCAAGGGAAGACGCAGACGACCATCGTGCCGGGCCAGACGAACCGCATCCAGATCACGTTCAGCGGCGTCATCGCCTCGATCGCCGTCGCGCTGGGCAGCGGCAGCGTTCCGGCCGGGGCCGCTGTTACGATTCCGCTCACCGTCAGCGCCAAGGATGCCGCCGGGTACACCATCGTCGGCAGCGTGCCGTACGCGAGCCCGATCGCGCTGACGACCGACGGATCGGCCGCCGTGCTCTCGGCGAGCTCGGTCGGCGCGCCGGACGCCGCCGTGACGCTGCGGTACGACGGTAGCGGCAACGGCGCGGTCGTGCACGTCGGCGCAACCGCGCCGGGAGCGCCCGCGGCGGGCGCCACGCTGCAGATCGCCGGCGCCGCTCCCGGCGCGTCGTTTCCGGAGCACGTCTTCGCCGCGACCTACTACGGCTTGAACAACGTCAACGCCGCGCTTCCGGCGGCCTGGATGGCCCAGCACGTCGACCTGGTCGAAGACGACGGCTACACGGCCCAATCCGCCCTGGCGTTCAAGCGCGCGGGCGGCAAAATGGCGATCGCGTACACCGACCCGCAGTTCGTTCCCCACTGCAGCCCGCCGTTCACCGCGCCCGCGGGCAAGTGCGACGGCCCGATCGGCGATCGCGTCAGCAGCGACGAGCGGGCCTGGGTGCACGACGCGAGCGGCGCGCGCATCAATCATGCGTACGGCTCGTTCGGCTACCAAGAAGCGCTCAACGTGACCTCGCCCGTCGCCCAAGGCGCGTACACGCAGACGACCGCCGGAATCTTGAGCGCTTCACCGCTGCTCGACGGGTTCTTCGCGGACGACTCCGGTTCGAATTTCACCGAACCGAGCTCCTCGACCGGTCTGGGCTCGAACCTGTACTGGGATTTCAACGCTCCGCAGGCCGACATTCGCAGCGACGCGGCGTACGAGGCGGGCGAGATCGCCATGCTGAGCGCGGCCGTGAAGCCCGTGATCGTGAACGGCGGCGGCAGCTACAGCGAGGCGCCCGGCCCGGCGTACGGCGGCGCGTTCGTCGACCTGCCCAACGTGCTGGGCCAGATGTCCGAAGGCTGCTACGACAACGACGGGGGGTACCTCTTCACCGACGTCGGGGACAAGTTCAGCCGCCAGCTCGACGGGCTGATCGCGGTGCAGGCGCACCGCAAGCTCGCGATCTGCCTGCCCACCGGCGACATGGCGCCGGCAGCGCGTCTGTACGCGTACGCCTCGTGGCTGCTCAGCTACGACCCCCACTATTCGGTCTACCAGATGGCCGCCGGGCTGTCCGACGGGTATGCCGTCTGGCCCGAGACGACGATCGTGCCGACCCAGCCGCGCTTCACCGCGAGCAAGGGCGCGCAGCTGGTTCGGGGCGGTGCGTACGTGCGCGAGTTCGCCGCCTGCGCGATCGCCGGCGCGCCGATCGGGCCGTGCGCGACCGTGGTGAACCCCTCGCACGGGTCGAGCGCCGCCGTTCCCGCGCTGGCGATCGGCTACGCGCACAGCATCAGCCTGGACGCGCAGAGCCGCTACACCGGCGGCGCGGCGCACGTGAACTCCGGTGTGCCCACGACCCTCGCTCCGGCGACGGCGGCGATCCTGGTCCAGTAGGCCGGGCGCCCGCCCAGCGAGTAGTACGGGCGCCATGAGCCTTCGTCTCGCGCTCGGGCTGATCGCCGCGGCGCTCGCCCTGGGCGCGGTGGCGTATCCCCGCACCGCGCCGCCCGCCGCCGAGCGCGCGCTGAACGCGCCCGCCGCTCGTACGACGCCGTGGCCCCGGCGCGGACACGTGCGCTCGCTGGCGTACTTCGGTCTGAACGACGTCAACGCGGCCGTGCCGGCGCAGTACATGGCCGCGCACGTCGACATGGTCGAGGACGACGGCTTCACCGCTCAGCACGCCGACGCGTTCAAGCGCGCGGGCGGCGAAACGGCGCTGGCCTACACGGACCCGACGTTCGTGCCGCACTGCGTGCCGCCGTTCGTTCCGCCCGCCGGGCACTGCGAGGGCCCGATCGGCGAACGGCTCGACCGGGCCGAGGATGCGTGGGTGCACGACGCGCGCGGCGAGCGGCTGCACCATTTCTACGGGCCGCGCTATCAGTACCAGGAGGCGCTCAACCCCGGGTCGGCTTCCGCGCGGCTCGCATATGCGCGCACGACGGCGGCGATCCTGGCCGCGTCGCCGCGCTTGGACGGCTTCTTCGCGGACGACTCGGGCAGCAATTTCACCCGCGACGACGGTATCCCGGGTTCGAACATCTACTGGAACTTCGGCCGGCAGGCGGACATCGCGGGCGACGCCGCGTGGATCGCGGGCGAACGCGCCATGCTGGCCGCGGCGGGAAAGCCGGTGATCGTCAACGGCGGCGACCGGGCCGGCATGGGGCCGGCCTACGACGGCGCGATCATCGACCAGCCGTTCGTCATGGGACAGATGTTCGAAGGCTGCTTCAACAACGTGGGCTACCTGTTCACGTCCGCCGACCGCAAGTTCGAGCGGCTCGAAAACGGGCTCATGGCGGTCGAGCGGCACCGCAAGCTAGCCGTCTGCCTGCAGAACGGCGACACCTCGCCGGCCCACCGCCTCTACGCGTACGCGGCGTTTCTGCTCTCGTACGATCCGCGCTGGTCGGTCTTCGCGATGGCCGAACCGCAGGCCGACGGCTTCGCCTTGTATCCCGAGAGCGAGTTCGTGCCGCTCGCGCCGCGCGCGACGGCGCGCAGCATCGAGGAACTCCGGCGCGACGGGGTGTACGCGCGGGAGTTCGCGGAGTGCGCGATCGCGGGCGTCTCGGTCGGGCCGTGCGCGGCGGTCGTCAACGCCTCGCCGGCGGCGAGCGCGAAGCTGCCGCGTCTCGCGGCGCCGTACGCGCACCGGGTCGAATTGGACGAGCGCAGCTCGTACCGGGGCGGACAGGCGCGCGTGAGCGGCTGGAGCGGGGAAGTCTTACCGCCGGCGACGGGCGCCATCCTCGTCCGCTAGGGCGCGTAGAGCGCGACGATCCGGTCGGCCCAGGCTCCGAGCGCGTCGGCCTCCTCCCGCGCCGGCGAGTTCGCGCGGCCGGCGGCCAGGGCGGCGCGCAACGCGTCCGCCAGCGCGGTCGCGTCGCCGACCGGGGCGAAGCTGACGTGCGCGCGGCTCGCGGCCGCTTCGCGCAAGGCGGCCAAGTCCGAGGCCACGACGGGCAGGCCGCTGAGCGCGGCCTCGACGAGCACGAGCCCGAAGCCTTCGCCCCGGCTGGGCATGGCCAGGACGTCGGCCGCCCACAGGAGCGGGCGGATGTCGTCGCTGCCGTCGAGCGCGATCACGCGCGCGTGCGCGGCCAGCGCGCCGCGCGCGCCGGCCGGGGTCGCCACGGTCAGCACGGTGGCGCCGGGAACCCGGGCCAGCGCGCTTGCGAGGACGTCCGCGCCCTTGAGGTGCGGGTCGCGCCCGAAGAACAGGATCGCCGGCCCGTCGCCGAGGCCGAGCGCCGCGCGGGCGGCGGCGCGCTCCGCGCCGGACGGAGCGCGAAAGCGCTGCCCGTCCACGGCGTTGCGAACCGTGACCACGCGCCCGCGCGGCGCGCCGACGTGAACCAGTTCCCGCGCGATCGCGTCCGACACGGCGACGAAACGCTCGACCCGAGCCCCGACCAGACGATACCGCAGCAGCGTGCGGGCCGACAGCTCGGCCGCGCCGCCGCTCGCGCGGCGGACCGAGTGCGCGTGCCAGAAGACGCGCGCCGGCGCGCTCCAGAGCGCGGCGGTCAAGGCTGGTTCCCAGCCGTAGAAATGAGCGTGCGCGATGTCCGGGCGCCAGGCTCGGGCCAGCCGCGCGGCCTCGGCCGCACCGGCCACGACGTGCAATTCGGCTCCGGCCGCGCGGATTCGATCGTGCCAGCTCGCGCCGTCGACCTGGGGCACGACGAACGCGAAGGCGTCGCCGCGCGCGCGCAGGCGGGTCGCGAGCGCGGCGATCAGCGGGATGAACCCCCCAGGGTGCGGGTTCCCGAAGCTCGCCGCGTGCAGGACCCGCACTAGGCGGAGCGCGGACGCGCGCGCAGCGCCAGCAGGGCCGCCGCGCGAGCGGCGGCATACACCGGCGTGATCGCGTCGAGCAGCGTGTTGCGCAGGCTGGGCCGGCGCAGGCGGAAGCTCCGGTTGTGCGTCACCCGGTCGGCATAGGAGGTCTTGAAGGCCGCGTCACCGCGCAAGAAGTCGAACTGGCGATACCCCTCGTCGATCGCATCGCTCACCATCATGCCGATGAGGCCTTTGCCGGGACTGTGGCGGTCGTAGTCGCGGTGGTGGCCGATCAGGTACAGCCCGAACGTCAGGCCGAGCGGGTCGACGAACGCGGCCGCGCCGGCTACCGGGCGCGGCCCGTCCCACACGACCCGCATGCGCACGCACCCGGTCGCGTGCGCGGCGCGCAGCAGCGACGTCAGGCGCGCGCGCCGCAGAGCGGAACTGCCGAAGCGATCCGCGTTGAGACCGACGACCGCTCGGACGTGCGCGTCGGCGTCGCCGGGACCGGGCCGGCTGGTCGACATCCCCGGCTGCTGCGCGATGAATCGCTGCAGCCGCTGGGTCGCGCGGCGCGTGGGCTTGCTCAAACCGGCGAGGAAGGCCGCATAATCGGCCGGGAGCTCGAGCGACGGACACGCCGCGGACTGGCCTTCGCGCAACTCGGCGCCGCCGCCGCGCGCGACCTGCGCGACGAGCGGCGCGAACCGCTCGTCGCGCACGTCGCCGAAGTCGGCGCGATCCCACGCGAGCGCGACGAGCGCCGCCGCGAACGCGGCGATCGCCTCGTCCGCCCGGCCGTCGCGGCAGAGCATGCCGCGGTAATCCGCGAGCGGGTCGCCGGCGAAGGCCAGTTCGCGCGCGAACGGCAAGCGCCGATGCGGCAAGGGACGAATCAGCAAGGGAAGCGCGGCGACGAGCGCATCGTCTTCGCGCAGCACGTGGATCTCCCACGCATCGCGGACGCCCGGCAGATACGCCGCCAGCCAGGCCCACGAGAGGAACATCTGAGCCTGGGGATCCGCTCGGTACAGGGCTTCCCAGCGCTCGCGTTCGGCCACGAACGCATCGACCGTCGTGATCACGGCGGCTTCCATGAGAAGCCATTTCCCTGGATTGCCTTGCCGAAACGGTAAGCGTCGGTCCAGCCCGGGTACAGGGGGTGGCGTGGCTCGCATCGCGATCGTTTCGCAGTTCTACGCCCCGGAGCCGTGTGCGGCCGCGAACCGGATCGTCGCGATGGCGGCCGCCTTCGCGCAAGCCGGACACGAGGTCCGCGTCTATACCGCGATGCCGTCGTTTCCCGAGGGCATCGTCGCCGCCCCGTACCGCGGGCTCAAGCACGTCGTCGAGGCGGATGGCGCGGTCACGGTCGAGCGTGTCTGGACCTACGCCGCATCGCCCGCGCTGCCCGGCAACCGGATCTTGAATTGGCTGTCCGTCGCGCTGGGCATCGCGCGCCGCATCGTCGCGGTTCGCGAGCGCTACGATGCGATCGTCGTTTCGTCGCCGCCGATAACGCT
The DNA here is from genome assembly GCA_963784655.1 of Vulcanimicrobiota bacterium. GTDB lineage: Bacteria > Vulcanimicrobiota > Vulcanimicrobiia > Vulcanimicrobiales > Vulcanimicrobiaceae > Vulcanimicrobium. The sequence goes on along the minus strand of CAWASO010000002.1, from coordinate 166,227 downwards.
CGCCCTGCCGGCTCTCGCGGCCGCGTTCGCGCACGCCGCGCCGCTCGTCGTCGACGTGCGGGACGTGTTTCCGGACGTCGCCGTCAAGATGGGCGCGTGGAAGGCCGAGTCGCCCGTCGCGCGCGCGGTCGGCGCGGTCGCCGACGCGCTCTACCGCAAGGCGGCGGCGATCACGTGCGTCACCGAAACGGCCCGCGCCGAGATCGTCGCCCGCGGCGTGAGCGCCGCGAAAGTCGGGCTCGCGCCGAACGGGTTCGACCCCATCGTGGCGGCCAGCGAGCCGCCCTATCCGCAGCCTGCCCGACGTCCGTGACGTGGTCTACGTGGGCAACATGGGGCTGGCGACGGGGCTGGACGTCGTGATCGACGCGGCGCAGCGGCTGCGCGGCGACGAAGGCGTGCGGTTCATCCTGATCGGCGGCGGCGCCGATGCGGAGCGGCTGCGCACTCGGGTGAGCGACGCCAAGCTGCGCAACGTGGTCTTCACCGGACCGCTGCCGCGGGCCGACGCCCTGCGCGCGCTGGCCGACGCCGCCGCGACCGTCGTGCCGCTGGTGGCGACGATCGCGGATAGCTTGCCGACCAAGCTCTTCGACGCGATGATCGTGGGCACGCCGATCGTGGTCAGCGCGGGGGGCGAGGCGCGCCGGCTGGTGGAGCGCGCCGACGTGGGCCTCACCGCGACGCCCGGCGATCCCGACGCGCTTGCCGGGGCGCTGCGCCGCCTGCTCGGCGATCCCGCCCTGGCAGCCCGCTTCCGGGCCAACGGACCGCCCTTCGTGCGGGCGAACTACGACCGCGCGGAAGTGATGCGCGGCTTGGCGGCGCGCGTTTCGGCGCTCAGCGAACGGTAGAGGTCCGCGTGGCGCCGCACGGTGGTGCGGATGTCGTACTCGGTCCGGGCGAAGGCGGCCGCGTGCTCGACGCGGCGCCGCGTCGCGGCCCGATCGTCGAGCGTGGTCCGCAGGGCCCCGGCGAAGGCGGCCGGCGTGAAATCCGCCGCGAGCACGCCGTACGACCCCTGGCCGAGCATGTCGGCGGCGCCGGTCCAGGGCGTCGATACGACCGGCGTGCCGGCCAGCATCGCCTCGATCACGGCGAGCGGCATCGCCTCGTTGCGCGAGGTCACCGCCAGCGCGTCGGCCCCCGCGAGCAGGGCGGGCGCGTCGTCACGGTAGCCCGCGAAGACGACCCGCTCGCTCACGCCGCAGGCCCGCGCGGCGGCCTCGAGCGGAGCGCGGTCCGCCCCGTCGCCGACCAGGACGAGCCGCACGCCCGCCTCCGTCAGGGCTAGCGCCTCGATCGCCAGCCGCTGGTTCTTGACCGGCGAGAGCCGGCCGACGTGCAGCACGACGCGCTCGCCGGGCCCGGCGCCGAGCAGGCTGCGGGCCCGCTCGCGAGCGCCGGCGGCCGGCTCGGGGAGCGGTATCCCGTTGGGGATCACGACGATCCGCTCGGGCGCAATGCGCTCCTCGCGCACCAAGCGCGCCCGCTGCACCGCGGAGAACGCCACGAACGCGTCCGTGCGCGGATCGAGCACGAGGTCGAAGGCGCGGAACACGGCCGGCGAGCCGAACTCGCTGTTGTGCTCGGTATGGACGATGCGCGGAACGCCCGCCGCGAGCGCCGCGACCCGGCCCCAGTACTTGCCGTAGTGCGTGTGCGTGTGGACCACGGCGGGCTGCCAGCGCCGCATCGCCGCGATCATTCGGCTGACGAAGGCGACGTCGCGGTGACCGCGCCGGTCGGCCGCGAACAAGGGCACCGTGAGAACCGGCCGCGGCCCGCGCGGCGCGAGCACGGTCAAGGCGGCGCTATCGATGCCCGGGTCGTCGAACGCTGCAAGCAGGCGGCTGACGAACCGTTCGGCGCCATAGGTACCGAGATCGGAGATGACGTGCAGGACCCGCACCGGTCGTCTTTACCCCATCGGAGCCCGCCGAGCCAGGCCCGGTGCGGCGCGAGCGCGGAAATGAGCCGAAGGAAACCGTTAGCTCGGTCGCTTTTCGGGGGAGACTCGTAGCCGAACCATGAGGGACGCCATGCTCACGGTGGAGCACGTCGACAAGTCTTTTCCCATTGCACAAGGTGCGGTGGGTCTGCTGCGCTCGGTCCTGCGGCCGGCGCCGCGCCGCCAGGTGCTGCACGACATCTCGCTGGACGTTCGCAGCGGCGAGCTGTTCGGGCTGCTCGGCCCCAACGGGGCCGGCAAGTCGACCCTGCTCAAGCTGCTCGCGACGCTGACCACGCCCGACCGCGGGCGGATGACGATCGACGGCATCGACGTGGCGCGCGACCCGATCGCCGCCAAGCGCCGGATCGGGATGTGCACCGGCGACGAGCGCAGCTTCTATTTCCGCTTGAGCGCGCGCCAGAACCTCGAGTTCTTCGGGGCCCTGGTCGGCTTGGGCGGCGCCACCCTCGCGCGCCGGATCAAGGAGTGCGCCGAGCTGGTCGACCTGACCGACGCGCTGGACCGCCGCTTCGGCGGCTTCTCCTCGGGGATGCGGGTCCGCCTCACGGTGGCGCGCGCGCTGCTGGCCGACCCGCCCCTGCTGTTCCTGGACGAGCCGACCCGCGCGGTCGATCCCGTGCACGCCCAAGAGCTGCGCGCGCTGATCCGCGGCAACCTGGTGCAGGGCGCCGGCAAGACGGTGGTCCTGGCGACGAACCTGCTCGACGAGGCCTGGGAACTGTGCGACCGCGTGGCGGTGGTGAACCACGGCCGGATCGTCGCGCTCGGCCCGCCGCGCGAGCTGGACGTCGACCTGCACGCCGTCACCCGCTACCGCGCGATCATCGACGACGTCGACGAGGAACTGCTGGCGCGCACGCGCCGCGTGCCGGGCCTGCGCGACCTGCGCGTCGAGCGCACCGCGACCGGAGTCCAGCTCGAGATCGAGATGGATCATCTGGACGGCGGCCTCGGCGCGCTGATGCGCGCGGTGTCCTGGAACGGCGCCGCGCTGCGCGACTTCCGGCCGATCGAAGCCGAACCGGTCGACGTCTTCAAACGGGTGACGCATGGCAACGGCGATTAGACCGGCGGCGCTGATCAAGCCGGCCTCGCCGCTCTCGAAGATCGGCGCGATCTTCGTGCGCGACGCCCGCGTCGCGGTCTCGTACCCGGCCAACTTCGCGCTGAACTGGGTCGCGATCTTGGTCGAGGTCGTGATCTACTGGTACATCTCGCGGCTGGTCCCGCACGGCAAGAACTTCTCGCCCGGCGGCGTTCCGCTCTCGTACTTCGGCTACGTGGTGGTCAACGGCGGGATCCTGCGCTTCCAGACCGCCGCGCTGTACAGCTTCGCCGACGCGATCCGCGACGCGCAGCTGACCGGCACGCTCGAGATGGTGATGGCGACGCCGACCCGGATGCCGACCCTGGTGCTGTCGAGCGGGCTGTGGTCGTTCACCCTGACCTCGCTCCAGACGATCGTGTACTTCACCATCGCGGTGCTGTTCGGCTTGGATCTCTCGCACGTCAACGTGCTGACCGCGCTCGTCTTCCTGCTCCTGACCGTCGCGGCGGTGTCGCCGCTGGGGGTGCTGGCCGCGGCTTTGGCGATGGTGATCAAGAAGACCGGCCCGATCGACTTGCTCTCGAACTCCACGGCGCAGATCTTCGGCGGCTTCTACCTGCCGCTGGCGGGACTTCCGGTCGCCCTGCAAGTCGTCGGCTGGATGATCCCGATCACCCACGCCTTCAACGGCTTCCGCGCCGCGGTCTCGGGCCTGAGCCTCTACGAGGCCCGGGCCGACGCGCTCTGGCTGCTCTGCGCCTCGATCGTCCTGATGCCGTTCTCGCTCTGGCTGTTCACCCGCGCGGTCCAAAAAGCGCGCGTCGACGGCACCCTGGCGATGTACTGATGCAAAACTTTAGCCGTTTTGGCGATTTAGGGACTAAAGACCTAACGACAAGAGGGCCCAGGACTCGTGGCCGTAACGGGATGTGGGGCACATGCTTAGTACCTCGTAAGGAGATGAGTGAGCATATGCGGATGATGCCTGTGGCCATGGCAACCCTGTTCGTCACGATGACGACGGCGCCGGCCTTTGCCCGAACCATCGAGATCGCGACCCTCGGGCACGCCCCGGTCATGGGGGCGTCCACCAACGCCACGGAGCTCAAGGCGAACCTGCGCAAGAACGAAGCGATCATGCGCCGCGCCGGCCTCGCGATCGGGCTCACGACCGCGCAGTACGACACCGTCCGCACCACGATCGAGGTCGGCAAGCCGAACTGGGTCGTCGTCCCGCGCCACCTCGACGTGATGACCTGGGCCTACGCCGGCCGGGTGCACACGCTGCACGACGTTCGCATCCCGGCCAACCAGACCGGCTTCGAGGTCGACATCCCCGAGGGCGACCACGTCCTGGCGGTCTACGTCCCGGGCAAGTGCGGCAACATCTCGCTGGCCCGGCGCGCCGTCCGGCACGTCGCCGCGGCCAAGATCCACAACTTCCCGGTCCCGCACCCGGCCACGGTCGTCGCTCCGGCGGTCGCGGTCGCCCCGGCCACGGTCGCCGCCCCGGCGGTCGTCGCGCCCGTGCCGGCCGTCCCGCTCGCCCCGGCGGTCGCGGTGGCGCACCACGGTATCGGCCTGCTGCCGCTCGCGGCCGTCCTGCCCTTCCTCTTCCACGGCGGCAGCGGGGGGAGTGTCGTGACCCCGTTCCTTGGGAACAACACCGGTGGCGGTACGATCGTCAGCCCGCCGCCGTGCCCGCCCGGCACCGACCCGTAGGACGCGGATCGAAGGAATCGACCACACGAAAGGATTCGTGACGTGAGCTCCACCCGACGAGAATTCCTAGGCGCCGCCGCCGCGACCATCGCGACGGCAGGCGCCTTCGGCGTCCCGGCCCCCGCCGCTGCCCAGGCGAACCCTACCCAGGGGATGCCGTACGACGCCTTCATCGCCCGTGCGCGAGCGCCGTTCCGCCACAAGCAGGCCTTCCTGGCGACGCGTCCCAACGGCAACGTGTTCGTCTACATGCGCAACTCGCTCAACGGCTACCAGTTCGGCTGGGGCGAGGGCCCGCGCACCCTGCACGCGGTCGCGGTGATGAACGGCCTGGGCGTGGCCCAGGGCGTGGGCGACGAGGGCTGGCGCAAGTACCGCCTGGCCGACGTGCTGACCGCGGCCGGCGCGCCGCTGCGGGGCCCGGCGCCGCAGGGCAATCCCTGGCTGCACGCGCCCGCCGGCCTGGCGCCCAACCAGACCTCGCAGAGCGCGCCGTACAACATGGACGTCTCGGCCGAGACGCTCCAGCAGCGGGGCTGCGAGTTCTTCGTCTGCGACACCGCGATGATCACGCTCTCGCTGGCGGTCGTCTCGGCCGGCGCCGGACAGAACGTCGAGGCGGTCCATGCCGACCTGCGCGGGCTGCTCTTCCGCGGCGCGATGCTCGTTCCGTCGGGCGCGTCGTCGATGGACGCGCTCCAACAAGAACACTTTACGTTCTACGACGCCAACGTGTGATGCGCGGCGCAGCGACCCCCAGCACGCCGCCGAGCGCTCCGCAGGCGACGTCCACGGCGTTCCAGAGCGCGCCCTCGTGGCCGCCGTGCCAGGCCTGGGCGATTTCGATGGCGCCCGAGTACGCGGCCACCAGCAGCGCGGCGCGCAGCGCGGGCCGCGCGCTCGGCCCGAGCGCCTTGTCGGCGCTGAACCCGACCAGCGCGAAGGCCGCGATGCTGTACGCCTTGCGCAACAGCACGTGCCAGGATAGCGTTGGAGGGGAGGTAGCATCGTATACTTCGTCGCTCGTCGCGGCCCAGAACAGGGCTGCGGCGACGAGCAGTGCGACCGCTCTCCAGCCCCAACTCGATCTTGCCGGTGACGTCCTATGATCGTTCTGTCGCATCCGCTACGTGCTCTCGCCGCGGCCTCGCTCGCATTCCTCTTCGCAGCCGCGCCGCAAGCCACGCTGGCGCAGGCCGAACCGACCAACCCGGTCGTGCCGCTGCCGATGCCCTCGCCCGCGGCCGCCAACCAGACCGGCGGGACCGACACGGTGACCCCGGTCAACGCGACCATCAGCCCCGGCGACCACCTGGCGATCGGGGTCTACAACGAGCCGTCGCTGACCAACACCGCGATCGTGCAGTCCGACGGCACGATCCAGTACAGCCTGATCGGGCGGATCAAGCTGGCCGGCCAGAACCCGGTCCAAGCGCAGGAGACCCTCTCCAAGGCCTTCAGCCACTTCTTGCGCCACCCGGTCGTCTCGGTCTCGATCGCCCAGCAGGGCGTTATCTCGGTGGTCGTGATGGGCAACGTGCGCGGCACCGGGCGCTACCAGATCCGCAGCGGCGCGCACGTCACCGAAGCGATCGCCGCGGCCGGCGGGGTCTCGCAGTTCAACGGCGGCTTCCCGACCGCGCGCGTCCTCCAGAGCGACGGGACCATCGCCGTCGCCGACCTGCAGAAGCTGCTGCGCGGCGGGGACGCAAGCCAAAACGTGGCCGTCTCGGACAACGCGATGGTGTACGTGACCGGGGCCGAGACGATCCGGGTCCAGGTCCTGGGGGCCGTGACCCGGCCGGGCAACGTCGACGTGTTCGAGGGCGACCGGCTCTCGATGGCGCTGGCCCGGGCCGGCGCCGAGGCGGCGGCCAAGCCCGACCTCAACCACGTCTTCATCCGGCGCAAGGACGTCGCGACCGGCAAGTCCACCTCGTACGAAGTGGACATGTTCAAGGCGCTCAAGGGCGGCGACCCGCGCTTCGATCCGATACTCCAAAAGGATGACACGGTCTACGTGCCCGAGGCACGCCAGATCAACTCGACGACGATCGGTTTGCTGGGCATTCTCGGGCGCATCGTCGGGCTGTAGGAAAGGATTCCGATGTACGAACCGCAGCGCCTGAGCGGCGGGACCATCCCGCTTGCCACCGCCGTCCACCGCACGCCCAGCCCCGAGTTCGATCCGGCCGGCGTGTGGCAGGCTTTCGTGGGGACGCTCTCGCGCCGCCGCGGGCTGCTCGCCGCGGTGTTCTTCGGGGTGCTCGGCGTGGTCGCGCTGGTCACGTTCCTGACGCCCAAGAGCTACCGGGTCGAAGCCAAGCTGATCGCCGGCAACTCGGCGCAAGTGGCGCAGAACGGCCAGAACGCGCAGACCAGCCTGCCGATCCTCAACGCCCTGCTGCTCTCCAACTCGGCCCAGTCGGCCGAGACCTACGCCGAGCAGATCAGCGAGACGCCGGTCGTGCAGCGCGTCATCGACGATCTCGGCCTCAAGACCGACGTGCGCACCCTCGGCGGCGCGGTGAGCGTCAAGCCGGTCACCAACACCAACGTGCTGGCGCTGGGCGTGACCTGGAGCGATCCGCAGACCGCGGCCAAGATCGCGAACGATTTCGCGGCCGTGTTCGTGGCGCGCGAGGCGGAGCTGGTCTCGGGCCAGGCCAACAGCGCGCTGGACTTCCTGTCCAAGCAGCTGCCGGTCGCGCAGCGGCGCCTGCTGCGCGCCGAGAACAATCTCAGCAAGTACGAGACCTCGCACAACATCGCCGACCTCAGCACGCAGACCACCAACACGGTCAACGCGGCCGGCGCGATCGACGCCAAGATCAACGCGATCCAGCTCGAGAAGCAGCAGGCCGACGCGCAGATCTCGTCGCTGACCGCGCAGCTCGTCCACATCAAGCCGGCCAGCGCCGGCGGGCAGAGCGTGACCCAGAACCCGGTGCTGCAGCAACTGCGCACGCAGCTCGCCGGGCTCCAGGGCCAGCTCGCCAACGCCGAGCAGCAGTACACCGACTCGCACCCGGCCGTCGTCAGCCTCAAGAGCCAGATCGCGCAGCTGCAGAAGCAGATCGCGCGCACGCCGGCGACGATCGTCGCGGCGACCAACACGGTCGCCAACCCGGTCTACCAGCAGCTTTCGCAGCAGCTCGGCATGGCCCGCGCGACCAGCCAGAGCGACACCGCCCAGCTCGCCACGCTGAGCACGCAGCGCGCGGCGATCAACCCGCAGCTCGCCGCGCTCCCGGGCGCGTCGGCCAAGCTGGCCGAGCTCAAGCGCGAGGCCAAGCTCGCGGAAGACGTCTACAGCGCGCTGCAGCAGAAGTACAACGACGCCAGCGTCTCGCGCGCCAGCGGCATCAGCGACGTCACCGTGACGCAGCCCGCCAGCGCCGCGCTCGCCACCAAGACCCCGCACACCGGGCTCAACCTGATCCTGGGCTCGATCGTCGGCCTGCTGCTGGCGCTGGGGATCGTGTTCCTGATCGACTGGTTCGACGGCCGCATCCGCGACGAGCGCGACGTCGAGAACGACCTCTCGCTGCCGGTACTGGCCTCGATCCCGCTGCTGCCCTCGGGCGACGGCGCGGCCGCGGTGCCGGCCACCGTGCGCAACGCCGAGCTGGAGTCGTACTACCAGCTCGTGCTCGCGATGCGCTACAGCAGCGACCGGCCCTTGCGCACCGTCACCGTCACCAGCCCGCTCAAAGGCGACGGCAAGTCGACCATCGCGAGCAACGTCGCCGCGGCGTTCGGCGAGATCGCGGTCTCGAGCATCGAGCGCGAGGCGCGCGTGCTGGTGATCGACGCCGACCTGCGCCGGCCCTCGCTGCACAAGAAGCTCGGCGTCTCCAACGACTTGGGCCTGAGCGACATCCTGGTCGGCCGGGCCGGTCTGAGCGAGTGCGTGCAGCGCACCGAGCGGCCCGGCGTCGACGTGCTGACCAGCGGCACGCACTCGCCCAACCCGATCAAGCTGCTGCAGTCCAACCGTTTCGACGCGCTGCTGCGCGAGGCGCGCGAGCGCTACGTCACCGTGATCGTCGACGCGCCGGCCCTGGTGCCGGTGTTCGACGCCGCGATCGTCGCGACCAAGACCGACGGCACGATCATGATCCTCTCGGCCGGCCAGACCGACATGCGCTCGACCCGCAAGGCGCTCGCCCGGCTCGAGGCGGTCGGCGTCGGTGACCTGGTCGGCACGGTCGTCAACCGCGCCACCTCGAAGGTCGAGGACTACAGCGACTACTTCGCGGTCGGCTCCGCCGCGCAGAAGGAACTGCCCAGCGCGTGAGCCGCTAGCCCGGGCGCCGCGCCCTCAGCGGCGCGGCGCTCGGGCCCAGAGCACGTCGAGCGCCAGCCCTAGGCCGGCGGCGAAGATGGGATAGAGCGGCAGCACGACGGTGCGCGCCGAGCCCAGCGGCAGCGGGTCGCCCAGGATGCCGCCCGCGCTGCCCGCGATCGCGCCCAGCGCCAGCGCCACCTCGGGCCGCCGCCAGCGGCGCGCCAGCGCGAGCGTGGCGAGCGGCGGCACCACCGCGCGCCCGGCATAGTACAGCGCGGTCGCCGCGGTGAGCACGCTCGCCGAGGCGTACCAGCGCCCCAGCGAGTGGTGCGGTTCGTCGGCCAGCCCCAGCGGGCGCGCGACGTCCTCGCGCAGCCGGCGGGCCCAGGCCGTGTCGTCGGCGGCCTGGGCGGCGCGCACGCTGGCCAGGTGGGCGGCCGTCTCGGGCATCCCGGCCCGGACCAGCACCGCGAGCACCGCCGCGGTCGCGAGCCCGGCCAGCAGCGTGACGCCGCCGCCGCGCAGCGCCGCGGTGCGGTCGCGGCGCAGCGCGCCGCTGAGCACCAGCGCGGCCCCCGCGCCGAGCGGCAAGTAGGGCAGCGGGCGGGTGAACGAGAGCAGCCCGATCGCACCGGCCAGCGCGGTCCAGCCGCGGCCCGCGCGCGCGACGTGCGCCGCGGCGTCCAGACCGGCGGTCCAGAACAGCAGCGCGGGCGCGTCGGTCAGCGCCAAGCCGGCGACGTGGCGCACCTGCGGCGCGCGCAGGTACCACAGCGTCGCGAGCGCCGCCGCCGGCGGGCTGCTGAAGCGCCGCACGTAGCGGTACAGCAGCGGCGCCTCGAGCACGTAGGCCAGGCGCGGCACGACGACCAGCGCCGCGAACCCGTGCCGCGGGTAGAGCGCCGCGGCTAGCGCCGGGTAGATCCAGCGCGGCGCGAACAGCCGCCACCACTCCGGCTCGGCGCGCGCGAACAGCGGTGCGTAGCGCGGGTCGGTGCCGACCGCGGTCGTGGCGAAAAACGCGCGCGCTTGCGCTCGCGCGGCTTCGAACGGCAGGCCGCGCCGCATCAGCATGCGGATCGCGTAGTCGAAGCTGTCGGGAACCCAGGGCGCGTGAGGATCGAGATCGCGCAGCGGCGTGCGCGCCGCGGCGAACGCCAGCGCGGCCGCGATCAGGCCGTCCCTCACGCCAGCGCGCGGGCCGTTCGCGGCAGCGCAGCCTCGGCGCGCGCGGCGTGCTCGCCGACGGTGACGAAGTCGTAGTGCGCGGCGTAGCGGTCGAGCACGCGCTCCAGCCAGCCCAGCTTGTCCGCGGCGCGCAGGCGCATGGCGGGGAAGAAGGCCAGTTCGGGCGCGTCGCTGCCGTCGAGGAAGTCGAGCGGGTGCAGCAGCAGCGAGGGCGCGGTGCGGGTGAGCAGGCACGCGCGCAGCGCGGTCTCGACGTACGGCATCACCAGCGCGGGCGCGAGCTGGGCCAGGAACAGCACGTAGCTGAAGTGGATCGGCATCCGCAGCCCCGGCAAGGTGGTGACCGGAATCTCGACCAGCGAGCCGTGCGGCGACGCCCAGCGGTACGGCTTGAGCGGGCGCAGCCCGTCGCGCACGCTGCCGAAGAGCGCGTTGCGCTGCTCGCGCTCTTTGCCGCGCAGGCCGCTGGTGGCGAAGTAGTACGCCCGCGCGAGCGGGCCGATGAACGTCGGTAAGGTGGACGCGTCGTAGGCGTAGCCGCGCCGCACCAGCGTGTCGACCACCGCCGGGGTGACGCTGTAGCCGGGCCCGCGAAAGCCGCGCGGCACGACGCCGGTCGCCGCCGCGATCGCCGTCTCGGCGCGCCCGATCTCGTCGTCGAGCTGGGCCTCGTCGTAGAGATGCAGCCACGGCTCGTGGTGGAAGGAGTGGTTGCCGATCTCGTGTCCCGCGGCGGCGATGCTGCGCAGCACGGCGTGGTTGCGCTCGAACGCCGCGTCCTGCCCGACGATGAACCAGGTGATGCGCAGCCCGCGCCGCGCCAGCAGCGCGAGCGCGCGCGGCACGACCGTCGCCAGGTACGAAGGGTGCTCGCTCCAGGCCGCGTCGCCTCGGGTCTTGAGATACGACCACTTGTCGTCGAGGTCGAGCGAGAGGCTGGCATAGGGACGGGTCGACACGATCAGGCGCTCCGGGCGGCGACGGGGTCAGCGGCGGCGCTTGCGGGCGCGGCCATATCTTCGGTGACGGCGGGCGGCGCGTCCGCGAGGATGTCGCGCGCGGCGCGCTCGGCGAGACGCACGGTCTCGTCGACGTTGAGCGTGCCGTCGGCGATCTGGCTGCCGTTGACGACGTACAGACCGGGCGCCGAGGTGCGCAGCGGCGGGATGCGGTCGAGGTAGCCCAGCGTCGGCAGCGCGAACACGTACGGCGCGCGCGAGACGCGGAAGGCGAGGATCTCGTCGTCGCGCAGGTCCGGGTGCAGCGCGCGCAGGCCGGTCACGAAGCGGGCCCGGATCGTCTCGTCGTCGAGCGCGAGCAGCGGGTCGCCGGGGGCACAGTACTTCGGCAGATACACCAGGTGGCGGCCGCCGAAGGTCGCCGGGTCGACCAGCGCCGTCATCTCGATCACCGCGGTGAACGGGGCCGGGTCGGCGACGTTGGTCACGTAGTACGGCGAGAGCGGGCGCGTCAGGAGCAGCGACGCGCAGACGATGCCCTGGTACTCGACCGCTTCGAGCCGCGCGCGCTCGGCCGGCGAGAGCTCGGGCAGCATGCGCGCGGCCAGCGGCGGCGCGGCGGTCACGATCACGCGGTCGAAGTGCGCGCTCGTGTCCTCGCCGGCGGCGAGCCGCACGTGCCAGCCGCCGCCGCTCGCGGGCTCGACGGCGCGCACGCGCGCGCCGCTGCGCAGGCTGACGCCGCGCTCGGCCAGCACCGCGGCGAAGCGCCCGAGCACCGCGGCATACCCGCCGCGCACGTAGCCGAACAGCTCGCGCTTGAGCCCGCTGCGGCGCGCGGCGTACATCCGCGCGACCGTGGCCTGGATGAACGAGGCCGCGACGCGCTCGTGCGCTTCGCCGAGCTTCGCCCGCAGCAGCGGCAGCCAGATCTTCTCGAACGTGCGCCGCCCGGACCACTTGCGCAGCCACGCCCCGACGGGGGTGGTGCTCAGCGCGCGCAGGTCGCCGGGGCGCGCGGCGCGCAGGATCGTCGCCGCGAGGCGGGCCTTCGAGATCGGGCCCAGCGGCGGAAAGAGCGCGAACTCCAGCGTGGTCGACATGCCGTGCATCCGGCCGTCGACGAAGAAGCCGGTCTTGGTCGTGGTCCACTCGAACGCGTCGCCCAAGCCCAGCTCGGTGACCAGGCCCCGGGTCGCGGCGTCGGAGAGCAGGGTGACGTGGTAGTGGCGGTCCCAGGTGACGTCGCCCAGCTGCCAGGCCGAAGCGAGGCCGCCCAGCGCCGGCGCGGCCTCGTAGACGGTCACCTCGTCGCCGGCTTGGGAGAGGCGCAGCGCGAGCGTCAGCCCGAGCATGCCGCCGCCGACGACCGCGCTGCGCATCAGGCGAGCGAACCCGCTTCGGCGCTCACGAACGCGCCGTCGCGCACGCTGAACGAGCGCGCGCAGGCCGCGCACGATCCCTGCGCATCGCCCGGCGTGCCGGCGGCGAAGCGGTGCACCACCTCGCCGCAGCGGCAGACCAGCCCGACGACCCGGGCCGGGTTGCCGATGACCAGCGCGTGGTCGGGCACGTCGCGGGTGATGACCGAGCCCATCCCGACCATGGCGAACTCGCCGATGGTGAGATCGCAGCCGATCGTGCAGTTCGCGCCGATCGTCGCGCCGCGCCGCACCAGCGTCGGCAGGGTGTGCTCGTCGACGTCGGACGAGCGCAGCTCGCGCACGTCCGGATCGGTCGCGCGCGGGAAGCGGTCGTTGGTGAACACGGTGTGGGCCGCGACCATCACGCCGTCCTCGAGCGTCACCGCCGAGCAGATGTAGACGAAGGCGTTGATCTTGCAGAGGTTCCCGATCCGCACGTCCGGCGCGACGTACGTCTTCTCGCCGACGATGCAGTTCGCCCCGATCGACGTGCCGCGGCGGACGTGCACGCTGTCCCAGATCGCCGTGCCCGCGCCGATGCTGACGCCGTCCTCGACCAGCGCGGTCGGGTGGATCCGCGTCATGCCACCGCCACCGCCGCGGGCGAGCTCGTCACCGGCACCCAGCGGTCGGCCCGCATCGCGGCGTACGCCGCTTCGATCACGTGGACCGAGGCCAGCGCGTCGAGCGGACCGATCGCCAGCGCCGCCTCGCCCCGGATCGCGGCGGCGAAGTTGTCGTGCTGGGCGCGGAACGCGCCGAGCTTGTCGTAGCCCGGGCCGAACTGCTCCCACGGGCCGCCGCCGCTGCGCCGGCGCGAAGCGCGCCAGCCGACCTCGATCGTGCCCTCCGAACCGTACAGGGTGAAGAAGGTCGGGATCTCCTTGCGCAGGCTCCACGACAGGTCGACGAAGCCGACCGCGCCGCCGTGGGTGCGGATCTCGAGGTGGACGGTGTCTTCGACGGGGATCGGCTGCACCGGGCGCGCGGCGAACGCGCGCACGTCGTCGATCGCGCCGAGCAGGAAGCGCACGATGTCGACCGAGTGCGTGCCGTTGTCGATCAGCACGCCGCCGCCGCTGATCTCGGGCCGCACGTTCCAGCGCTCGCGCATGTCGACGTACGAGGCGAAGGTGTTCTCGAACATCACCACCTCGCCGATCGCCCCGCTCGCCGACCAGCGTGCGGGCGCGCACGACGTCCTCGACGTAGCGGAACTTCGAGGCCATGGTGACGATTCGCCCCGCGCGGTCGGCCGCTTCGAGCATCCGGCGCGCGCTGGGCGCGGTGAGCGCGAAGGGCTTCTCGCACAGCACGTGCAGGCCGCGCGCGAGCAGCGCCAGGGTCAGCTCCTCGTGCGTGGCAGGCGGGCGTGCAGACGATCGCCGCGTCGGCCGCCAGGCCCGCGGGCAGCGCGCCGAGGTCGCCGAAGGCGGGCACGCCGGCCGCGGAGGCGATCGCCGCGGCGCGCTCGAGCGCGCGGGTCGACCACCGCCACCAGCTCGGCCCGGGTGGACGCGGCGAGCGCTTCGGCGTGGGTCTTGGCGATCGCGCCCGCGCCGACCAGGAGCGACCCGGACCCGGGCGCTCACTTCGCCAGCTCCGCGACGCCGTCGCGCACGGCGGCGGCGATGTAGTCGACGTGCTCCTGGGTGTAGCGCTCGTTCCAGGGCAGCACCAGGACGTGCTCGAGGGCTTGAAAGGTGCCGGGGAAGCGGGCCGCGTCGTAGTCGACCGCCTCGGGCCGGGCCAGGGTGAACGGCCAGTGGCTGTCGCCGAAGGTCACCTGGTCGCGGATCACCGCGCAGCGGAAGGCCGGCTTCTGGATGTAGCGCGGGGCGCTGGCGATGCCGCGCGCCTTGAGCTTGGCGCCCAGCCCGACCGCGCCGCCTTCGACGACCGCCGGGATCGACCATCAGGATGTATTTCCAGTACACGTTTACCGCATCGGGCGCGACGACCGGCGGCGTGAGCCCGGCGATGCCGGTCGAGCTGCGCGGTGAGCGCGTCGGCGGTGGCGATGCGCGCACCGACCGAGCCCTGCAGCTTCGGCAGCTGCGCGTTGGCGACCGCGCCCTGCAGCTCGGTCATGCGGTAGTTCGGCGCGAGGAAGTAGTGGTCGGGCTGGGCGTCGCCGTAGCCCCAGGCCTTGTTGACGAACAGGAACACGCGCCGCGCCAGCGCGTCGTCGTCGGTCGCGACGAAGCCGCCCTCGCCGGTCGTGATGTGCTTGCCCTGCTGCAAGCTGAAGCACGACAGGCGCCCGAAGGTGCCGACCTGCTTGCCGTTCGACCGTCGCCAGGTAGGCCTGGGCGCAGTCCTCGATCACCGGGATGCCGCGCTCGTCGGCCAGGGCCTGGATGGCCTCGGCCTCGGCCGGGTTGCCGAACAGGTGCGTCACGACGATCGCCCGCGTGCGCTCGGAGAGCACCGCGCGCACCGCGGCGGCGGTGATGTTGCACGTCCGCGGGTCGACGTCGGCGAAGACCGGGATCGCGCCCTGGGCGATGATCGGGTGCAGCGCGCCCATGTCGGTGATCGCGGTGGTGACGATCTCGTCGCCGGGCTCGGGGTTGAGCGCCGCGACCGCGCAGTGCACGGCGGCGGAGCCCGAGCTGCACGCGACGACGTGCTTGACGCCGAGCAGCCGCGCGAGCGACTTCTCGAGCGCGGCGACCTCGGTGCCCTTGGTGCTGTTGAGCGTGCCCGATGCGATGACGCGCGCGAGAGCCTCTTGCTCTTCGCGCCCGAGGGTGCGCCCGGAGGCGTCCTGGTCGGATGGCAGGACGAGCTTGGCCGGAGCGGCGGTGGTGGTCATGGACGAGTTCCCTCTCGAAACTGACGGTAGGTGGCGGACGCGAGACCGAACAGGTCTTCGAAGCTGCGTTTGAGCTGCAGCGCGAGCACGGCGAAGCCGAGCAGTTGGATGCCGGCCAAGGCGGCCAGCGAGGCGAGCGCGGCGATCAGCGGCGGACCGCCGAAGCCCCGCGCGACGGCCAGCCCGAAGCCGATGCAGGCCAGGACCAGCAGCACGCAGGCCGGGGATCATGAAGAACATCACCGGCCGGAACAGGAACGTTGAAATCGCGACCGAGAGCGTCGTCCCGGAGAACCGGAAGCGGGCCGGCCCGGCGACCCGGGTCGAGGCGCCCCAGTCGAGGTGGGCCGGGATCTCGACGATGCGCGCGCGCAGGATCTGGGCCTGGCGCAGGATCTCGGCGTTGACCTCCATCCCGTTGGCGCGGATCGTCAGGCCGCGCACGAAGCGCGCATCGTAGGCCCGCACCATGCCGGTGTAGGTCGAGAGGCGAGCGTTCGAGGCGGCCGCCAGGAGCCGGTTCGCGACCCGGCTGGTGAGCAGGCGCGAGCGCGGCACCGCGGTGACCTCGCCGCCGCTCATGTAGGGCGAGGCGATCACGATCTTGGCCTGCGTCGTGAGGTACGCGTCGACCAGCCGGTCGATGTGCTCGACGGAGTAGGTGAGGTCGGCGTCGAGGGTCACGATCACCTCGCCCCGGCAGACCTCGAAGCCGGTCTTGAGCGCGGCGCCCAGGCCGAGGTTCGCGCCGTGGTGCAGGACGTGGACCCGCGGATCACGCGCCGCGAACGCGTCGATGATGGCCCCCGTACCGTCGCTGCTCCCGTCGTTCACGACGACCGAGCTCCCAGCTCGCGCCCGTCGGAGCCGGCGGCGAGGTGACTCGCGCACGCGCTCCAGGCAGCGCTCGATGATCGCCGCCTCGTTGTAGGCGGGGATCAAGACCGACAAGACCACCTCGGTTGTCCTCCCCTCCATGCAGCCGAGCATCGCCGCCGATCCGACGCTGCCGTGCGCTCGGTGTGACGGCGGTCGCAGTTCGTATTACCCGCTTCCGCAGCGGTCAAGCGGCATTCGCGTATCAAATCTCCCATTACACTAGGCGGAACACCCCAATTCGCCGTAGCGCGCGTTAGGCCCCGCGCCAGCCCAGCGTCTTGGCGGCCAGCTCGACCCGGTTGCGGGCCCGGGTCTTGAGCATCATGCGCTTGATGTGGTCGTGCGCGGTCGACTCGGCGATGTCCAGCGCGGCGGCGATCTGCGGCGTGCCGAAGCCCTTGAGCACCAGCGCGAGCACCTCCAGCTCGCGCGAGCTCATGCCGAATTTCTCCTGAGCGTGGCGGAGCGGGTTGCGCGAGCGGTAGCGCTCGACCACCACGCTGATCTTCATCTCGCCCTGCGGGCCCGAGAGCGGGCTGGTCCGCACGACCATGAACGGTAGCGGGACGGCGATGCCGACCTCCCAGGTGCGCGGGTCGTCGGTCCACGAGGCGGTGAGCTGGCGGACCGCGGTCTCGACCACCGGCGGCAGCCCGTCGGAAATCTCGAGGATGTTCTGGAGCGCGTCGTCGCCCCCGTCGACGGCCGGGATCCACTTCAGTTCGACCCGGTAGTCGCGCCCCAGCACGTACTGGGCCGGGGTGGAGCGCTCCGCGGTCCGCTCCTGGGCGCTCTGCTCGCCCTCGAAGGTCGACAGCCGGCGCATCAGCTCCGAGCCCGAGCGCAGGGTGGCCTCGAGCGCGCGCCGCTCGTCGGGCTGGAACGGGCGCGGCCGGGCCACGATCGCCAGGCCGAAGATCGTCGCGTCGACCCCGTAGACCGCGACCAGACCGCGCATCCCGTCCAGCGCGATCAGGGCGTCGGTGATGCGCGGGATCATCGCCTCGGAGCGCGACTGCAGCAGGCGCTCGGCCTGGAGCCACTCGCCCTGCCGGCTGGCGTTGCCGTGCTCCTCGGAGAGCACGACCTCCGACTGCATCCCGTTCTGATCGTAGCGAGCGAACACGACGTAGGTCGCCTTGACGAGCGTGCGGAGCTCGTCGACGAAGGCCCGCGTTCGGTCGGCTTCGGGAACGGCGGTCAGGACCGCGGCGGCGGCGGAAGTTCGGCGGGTGCGCACGACTACAGGCTTTCCAGTCCGGCGCAGAACATCACGCCGCGCTAGCCGTCCCGGCTTCGCAACCCCCCAAGGATAAACCCCCAGAATTGGGGAGTGCTTTGGACTCCCACAACGGCGACTATAGTGGTGGCCGACGGACCCAGCACAACGGCCCTCCCCAAAGGAACCAGACCACGATGATGTCCTCGATCACCACGCCGACCGCGACTTCCGCGAAGCCCGTCCGTGTCATGGTCATCGAGGGCCAGGCCCTCTTCGCCAAAGCCCTCTGCCAGGTGCTCGCCAGCGACACCGAGATCGAAGTCGTCGGCGACTCGGACTCGGTGGCCAACGCCCCGCTGCGCCGGGCCCGCCCCGACCTGATCGTGCTCGACCTCGACGGCCACACCATCGAGCTCGTCCGAGGCGATGCGGACTCTGCCGCGAGCAGGCCCCCCAGGCCAAGGTCTGCGTCCTCTCGACGCACATCCAGCCCGAGGTCATGCAGCGCTGCCTGAGCGCGGGCGCCGACGGCTACGTGGTCAAGGACATCCTCCCCGTCGAGCTGATCCGGGCCGTGAAGAGCGTCGCCGCCGGCCACAACTACGTCGACCCGCGCGTCGCCGGCGGCGTGCTCAAGCGCCGCAGCGGCGGCTACGGCCGCGGCGCCCAGAACGAGCTCTCGGTGCGCGAGACCGAGATCATCCGCCTGATCGCGCGCGGCATGTCCAACAAAGAGATCAGCGGCAAGCTCCACCTCTCGGAGAAGACGGTCAAGAACCACATCAGCCGCATCTTCGCCAAGCTCAACATCAGCGCGCGCACCCAGGCCGCCGTCCACGCGATCAAGACCGGCCTGGTCTAAAAGCAGTCCCCGCGGGGCCGACACGGACGTCCGATAGGCCGGGCAGACAGGTTCGCACGGATGCGAACCGCCTAGGCCGCAAGCCCCCCGTGTGGGGGGACCCCCCAGCGCGGTAAGCGGTAGAGGTGGACTCCTACGTCGTCGAACCGCAGTCGCTCTTCGTGCCGTACCTGGCCGATGTGCTGGGCCGCGCCGAGATGCGGGTCGTGCGCTTCGCCACGACCATCGACGTCGACGACATCGGGCGCTCGCGCCCCGAGGCGCTGTTCGTCGACACGGACTTCCTCGACTGCGACCCGGCCGACGCGCTGAGCGCGCTGCGCAGGATCCTGCCGCAGGCCTTGATCTGCGCCTACACCGAGGGCACCGGCGCCTCGCGCGCCGACCGCCTGCGCTACGCCGGTGCCGACTGCGTGCTCTCCAAGCGCTCGGGCCAGCACGAGATCGCCGAAGGCGTCCGGGTCGCCCGCGAGACGGGCGGCTACACCGATCCTCGTCTGGTACTCGCCGCGGCCGAACCGCGCCCGCCGCAGGCTCGACGAAGTCCGCATCGCCGGCCGCGGGCGCACGACGCGGGCCAAACGCCCGACCAGCGTCTAGCCAGGCCGCTTCGCCTTAGCCCGAGGTCGCCGAGCGCCTAGCGCAGCAGCGTCGCGTCGAGGAATCGCAGCGTCGCGTCGCGGGCGAGCGCGGCGCCGAGGCCGTCGACCTCGTCGAAGGCGTGGTTCGCCCACGGCAGTTCGAGCGCGACCACGCGTTTGCCGGCGGCGCGCAGCCGCGCCGCGAACGTGCGCTGGAACGCAGGCCGCACGAGCTGGTCGCGGTTGCCGATGATCAGCAGCGCGGGCGGCGTCGTCCCGGCGTGCGCGATCGGCGCGGCGGCGTCGTACGCCCGCACGTGCCGCGCATCCGGCGGACCGCCGAGGTACGCGCTCAGGATGCGCCGGACGCCGGCCGGGTCGGGCCGCGGCGGGTCGGCGTAGCCGTTCACCAGGTCGGTCGGCGCGTAGTAGCCGACGACCGCGCGCACGGTAAGCGGCTGCGGGCGCTGCGCCGCCAGCAGCGCGAGCTGTCCGCCCGCGCTGCGCCCGAACAGCGCGGTCCGCGCCGGATCGACGCGCCAAGCGCGGGCGTGCGCGGCGAGCGCGCGCAGCGCGTCTTCGACGTCGTCGAGCTGGGTCGGAAAGCGATAGCGCGTGGCGTGGCGGTACTCGATCGCGGCGACCGCGTACCCGCGCGCGGCGTACCAGCGCGCCAGCGGCGCGACGTCGGCCCGCGCGCCGAACGCCCACGCGCCGCCGTAGATCGCGACGACCAGCGGCACCTCGGCGCCGCCGTGCGGGCGGTAGAGGTCCAGCGCGAGCGCGCCGCCGCCGCGCAGCGGCACGGGCACGTCGTGCAGCTCGTCGACCGCGGCGAGCGGGTGCGCGCGCAGCGGCGGAACACCGGCCGCGGCCAAGGCGCGGCGCGCGCCGGCCCAGGCGAACGGCGCGGCGACCAGCGGCCAGGCGAAGCACCCGACCGCGAGCGCGGCGAGCACGACGGCGATCGGCCGGGCGCGACCACGCGCGGCGCGCAGCGCGAGCAGCAGCGCGGCGAGCGCGACGGCGAACCCGTACGGCGCGAGCTCCGGCGCGGCGACCGCGAGCACGAGCAGCGGCAGGTTCGGCGCCGGAACGACGGTCCACGTCGCGAGCGCGAACGTCAGCCCGGCGAAACCGACGGCAACGGCGTTGCGAAGTGTCACCGTGAGAGATCCCGCAGTGCGCAGGTTCTCATCGTGAGAGGTCCCGCACCGCGCGTTCGACCGTTGTGACGTCGCTGTCGTTCGCGAGGGGAGCGCCGATGCGCCCGTCGACGCGCCATTTCTTGCCAAGGGCTTCGTAGCGCAAGCCAACCGGCACGATCGGCACGTCGCCCGCGCCCAATCGTCGGGCCAGGTTGACGATGGTGCGATATCCGGGTGCGAACGGAAGAAAGCCGTCCGCATCGCGCGGCCGCGGCGCGGACGGCGTGCTCGGGTCGACCGCCGGGTAGCCTTCGGGAAAGACCAGCACGACGCGCCCGTCGCGCAGCAGTTCGGCCGCGTCGCGCAGGCCGCGGCGCAAGTAGCGCCCGACCTCCGCGCGGTCGTAGCCGGCGCGCTCGCCGGTCGTCGCCGGGCGCAGGATCACCGGGTAGCGGGCCCAGCCGCAGACGCGTTCCATCCAGCGCCGCTGACCTGCGTCGGCCGCCCAGTCCAGGCCGACCACGATGTGCACCGGCCGGCGCAGCCGGTCGACCAGCAGCGCGCCGTCGAGCAGGTGGTGGTAGTGGCGCGCCGCCAGCAGCACCGGCCCGGCGGCCGGGACGTGCTCGCTGCCCGTCAGCGAGGCGCCGTCGGTCATCGTCGCCAGAGCCCAGCGCGCGATCGCGCGCGGGCCGATCATCCCGGGCGGCGGATAGCTCACCGGCGCGCCGAACGAGCGCTCACGCGGCGGAGCGGGCGTACGTCTTGGGCGGGGAAGAGCGCGGCTTGCGCAGCGCCAGCGCGGCGGGCGCGAGCGCGAGCGCGATCGCGGCCAGCGCGGTCGGCCACATGCCGGCCGACACGCTGAGCACCATCGACCACACCACGTTCACCGCGTAGACCGCGAACGGCAAGCGCACCGGCCCCAGCGGCGGCGCGCTCTCGCGCCAGAGCGCGCGCCCGGCCGCGATGAACAGCAGGCCGGTGCCGAACCAGCCGATCAGGTTGCGGGGCGGCATACCGAAGTACGCGCCGCTCTCGTGCCAGATCCAGAAGTGGATGTACTGCATTTGCGGCGCGGCCATCGAGGGGTCGAGCACGAGGTCCCAGGCGGTCAGCAGCCACGCTCCGAGCAGGATCGAAAGCAGCGTGCGCGGGCGCCAGCCGCGCGCGGCGACGATCGCGTCGGCCAGCACGAACGACGCGAAGCCCATGTAGAACCACGACAGCGGGACCGCGACCGGCACCCGCCCGAGCAGCTTGGGCCCCAGGAAGTTGGTGTACTCGTAACCGCCGAACGGCCAGCCGGTCTTCGTGCCGGTCAGCTCGGCCGCCGCCGAGAGCGCGAACGCGGCGCAGAAGAAGAGCAGCGTGCGGCGCGCGCCCAGCGCCCACCAGCCGTAGGCGAGCATGGCGAGCGCGCCGGCGAACATCGCCGCGCCGCCGGTCTTGTTGATCGCGAAGGCGTAAAAGGCCGCGCCGCTGGGGTTGGCGGCCCACAGCTCGGGGTGCGGGATCGCGACCAGGATGCCGAACAGCCCCATGACCAGCGCGAGAACGTGCACGATCGTCAGCGACCACGCGACACGCGCGCCGGTCGTCATGCCGGGTTCTCGGCGACGAGCGTGCGGCCGCGCCAGGTGTGCGTGCGGCGCAGGGCGCTGGCGATCAGCAGCGCGACGGCGGGCAGGTCGGCCAGCGGCGAGAGCCAGTACCACAGCGGCGGCCGCACGTAGGCGCGCCGCGTTCCGGCGAGCACGCCCAGGCGCATCATCACCAGCCCCAAGCAGATGCCGAACGCGACGCCGCCGAACGGCACGCGCGCGCGCAGAAACGCCAGCGCGAGCAGCGTCGGCAGCGGCAGCGCTTGCGCGAGCAGCAGTCCGGTGAGCGCGAGCGCGAGCTTGGCCGGCGTGACGAACCCGTCGCGCAACGTGAGCGAGCGCGGCCAGTTCGCCGCGCAGTCGCGCCATGAGTCGTGCATCCGGACCACCGCATCTCCCTCGTAGAAGCCGACCCGCCCGCCGTGCCGGGCGAGCACCCGGGCCGTCGTGACGTCCTCGCAGCGCGACGCCCGCGCGGCCCGGAACGCGTCCGCGCCGAGCAGCGCCTCGCGCCGCGCGACGAAGACCTGGCCGTTGGCTTGGACGCCGGCCGGGTCGCTCGTGGCGACGTTCGGCAGCCCGGCCCGGTACACCAGGGTGGTGAGGAAGGCCGGGTGGAGCAGCGCCGCGCCCGCGTCGGCCAGCTCCTGGCGGGTCGCGACGCTCAGCGCGGCCAGCCCGTCCGCCGCGCAGCGCGCGACCGCGTCGCCCAGCAGGCGCGGGCCAATTCGCACGTCGGCGTCGACGGTCGCGATCCACGGCGCACGAGCCGCCCGCAGGCCGACGTCGAGGTTCCAGGCCTTGCCGTTCCAGCCGGCCGGGGTCGGCGCGGCGTCGACAAAGCGCACTCGCGGATCGCGCCTCGCCGCAGCCGCGACGACCGCGCGCGTCCCGTCGCGCGAGCCGCCGTCGAGTACCAGAATCTCGCCCAGTTCTGGGCCACAAGCCGACAAGGCGGCGAGCGCCGGGCCGAGCCGGTGCTCCTCGTTCAGCACCGGCACCAGTGCGCTGAGCGTGTCGGCCGGCGGAGCCGCAGCCGGTGCGAGCGGCGCTCCGCCGGCGCTCGCCAGCATTCGCAGCGCGGCACGCAAGCCGGCAAGCGCTTCCAGCCCGGCTGCGATGACGAACACCATCCCCGACGATGGTCTCCCCGCGAGCCTGTGATTCCTGTGCTCAGAGCATCCAGGGCTCGGGCTCGGGGCGGCGGCGGCCGCCGGTGTAGAGGTAGCGGCCGCTGCCGGTCGAGCGCGGCGGGGCGGTGAGGAACACCGAGTCGCGTTCGAGCACGAACGTGCGCTCGCGGTCGGCCGAGAAGCGCAGGCGGCGCTGGCCGCCCGCGCCGATCACCTGGCGCGAGGTCATGTCGTCGAAATTGAGCTGCGTGAGCTGCAGCGCGGCGAAGCCGCCGTGCTGCTGCGGCGGCACGAGCGCCCAGCCGCGAATCGACTGCAAGCTGAAGTACGGGCGCAAGATCCCCGTGAAGCGAATCTCGCTCCCGCTCGCCGCGATCGCGACCGTCAGCACGCACGGCTTCTCGGCCCAGTCCACTAACTGCTGATGAAACACACCCAAGCGCATGCCGTCGCCGGTGCCCGGCCCGGCGCGGACTATTCCGCCACCGATGCGATAGCGCCGGCGCGGCGCTCGTCATGGCGCGAGAATACTACGTTACTGAGCGGCGCCTGTGGTCAGTTCGTCACCGCGATTCCGGTCGGGTCGCCGTAGCTGGACGGGTGCACGGGGCGGAAGCTGTGATCCGGGCTCTGGCCCGGGTGAACGGTGGCCGGGAACGCTTCGACGCGCACGTCGGATCCGACCGAGACCGAGAACAGGCGTCCCTCAGCGTCGAACGCGAGCTGCCGAACCGTCGGCGCGGCGTTGAGCAGGATGCACGTCGTGCCCGAATTGCCGCCGCTGCAGCGGAACTGGTCGACCTGGAACGCGTTGCTCGGCGACGCGGCGAGGGCGATTCCGTTCGTCGTCGCATCGGGCCCGAAGGCCGCGATCGGGCCGTCGTCGTTGAACCCGGCGGGGTGCGGGCTGAAGCGCTCGATCTGGACCAGCGCGGGCGGGCTCTGCGTCGCGTCGGAGAACCCGAACAGCACGTCCCCCGACCCGTCGACGGCGAGCCCCGATCCGACGGTGCTCGGGCGGACTTGGGCCACGTCGAACTCGCCGTCGCTGGGGTGGAAGACGCCGATCCGGAGCGAGGGATAGCTCGAGCTCGCCAGCTTTTGCGCGGCCAGGGCCGCGATGCCGAAGTCGTAGCGCAGACCGATCGCGACGATGGAGTGAGAGTCGGCCGACGAGTGCGATTGCGGATCGGGCGCGCTGAAGACCCGCAGCGGGCTCGCGTTTCCGCCGGCGCTCGGGCCGAATTCTCGCACGGTCCACGAGCTGGAAGCGGCCACGTAGAGGTTCCCGGAGCGGTCGAGTGAGATCGCGGAGACGTTCGGCAGCCCGGTTATCGAGCGGACCGGGGCCGGCGTTCCGGTCGCGCTCTTCGCATAGACGTCGACCCGGTTCTTGAACGCGAGGTAGATGAACCCCGGCGCGGATTGATTTTCGACGGCTCGGGCCGCCGCCGGCTGCGCGTCACCCGCCGTCCTCGGGGTGACCGTGGCCGGGCCGTTTCCGCCCGCGCACGCGCTCAGAGCGAACAGCGCGAGCACGGATAGCGCCCGCAGTGGATTTCGCATGACCTACCCCACGTCTCAAGCAGATTGTCCGTCGAACGTACTGGAGACCGCACGGTCGGTCGAGGCCCGATCAGACTGGGCGAGGAGGCGAACGCCTCACGTCGTCGTGCCCTCGGTCGGCTGATGGACCGCTCGTCCCCTTGCCGGACGGTCCGTTCGGCGCAGATGGCGAAGCGATGCGAGTCATGGCTGTCGAGATTCCGGCGCTGCAAGGAGCGCTGGAGCGCTGGTTCGGGTTTCCTTCCTTCCGTCCGTCCCAAGAGGCGATCGTGCGCGACGTCCTGGCCGGGCGGGACGTGTTCGCGCTCTTGCCGACCGGCGGCGGCAAGTCGCTCTGCTACCAGCTGCCGGCGATGCTGACCGACGGGCTGACCGTCGTGGTCTCGCCGCTGATCGCGCTGATGAAGGACCAGGTCGACGCGATGCAAACCGCGGGCGTGGCGGCGACCGCGCTCAACTCGTCGCTGGAGTATCCCGAGCTGCGCGCGCGGCTCGACGGGTTGGAACGCGGCGAGTACAAGCTGCTCTACGTCGCGCCGGAGCGGCTGACGCTGGCCGGTTTCGCCGACGATCTGGAGCGCTGGAACGTGGCCCGGTTCGTGATCGACGAGGCGCACTGCATCAGCGAGTGGGGCCACGACTTCCGCCCCGACTACCGCCGCATCGCGCCGCTGCGCGACCGCTTCCCGGCGATTCCGTTCTGCGCGTTCACCGCGACCGCCACCGAGCGCGTGCGCGACGACGTGGTCGCGCAGCTGCACCTGCGCCGCCCGGCGGTGCACGTCGCGTCGTTCGACCGGCCCAACCTGACCTATCGCGTGCTGCACACGCAGCGCAGCATCGAGGGGCTGGTGCGCTGGCTCAAAGCGCGCCCCGACGACGAAGCCGGCATCGTCTACGCGGGCAGCCGCGCCAACGCCGAGAAGCTAGCCGACGCGCTCTCCGCGGCCGGCGTGCCGGCGCTGGCGTATCACGCCGGGCTGGACAACGCGACCCGCGCGCAGCGCCAGGAGCGCTTCATCCGCGACGACGTGCGGGTGATGTGCGCGACGATCGCGTTCGGGATGGGGATCGACAAGTCCAACGTGCGCTTCGTCGCGCACTGGGACATCCCGCGCAGCCTGGAGAGCTACTACCAGGAGACCGGCCGCGCCGGGCGCGACGGCTTGCCGGCCGAGTGCGTCTGGTTCTTCGCCTACGCCGACGTCGCGCGCGTCGAGCGCTTCGCGGCCGAGAAGCCCGAGAGCGAGCAGGCCGCGGCGCGCGCGCAGCTCGAGCGGATCGTGCGCTTCGCCTACTCCAACGACTGCCGGCGGCGCGAGGTGCTGGCCTACTTCGGCGAGACCTACCCGCTCGAGAAGTGCGGCAACTGCGACAACTGCCTGGAGCCGCGCGCCTCGCACGACGCCACGGTCGAGGCCCAGAAGCTGCTCTCGTGCGTCTACCGGGTGCGCGAGGCGAACGGCTACGGGGTCGGCATCACCCACGTCGTCGACGTGCTGGTCGGGGCCAAGACCGAGAAGATCGAGCGCTGGTACCACGACCGGCTCTCGACCTACGGGATCGGCGCCGACCGCGACCGGCGCAGTTGGCGCCACCTGGCCGACGAGCTGCTCCGGCTGGGCCTGATCGCCCAGGACGCCGCCCGCCACAACGTCGTCACGCTGACCGATCTCGGCAAGCGGGCGCTCGTCGAGCGGACGCCGATCGAGATCCGCGAGGCGGTCGTCTCGCCGGTCGCGGGCAAGCGCAGCCGAGCCGCCGCCGAGGTCGACGAGAACTACGACCGCGACGTCTTCGCGGCCCTGCGCGCCCTGCGGCGCGAGATCGCGGCCGAGCGGGACGTCCCGCCCTACGTCGTCTTCAGCGACGCGGTGCTGCGGGCGATGGCGCGCGAGCTGCCGGCCACCCCGGCCCAGCTGCGCGGCATCAGCGGGGTGGGGGAGAAGAAGCTGGCCGACTTCGGGACCCGCTTCCTGGAAACGATCCGCGACGCTCGGCCGTAATCTCACAAAACCGCCGTTCCGATCTCAGGGAGACCTAAGTCCACCATGCCAGGATGTCGCTCGATGAGGAGTAGATCAGCGAGCCGTGTGTCGGCCGTGATGCTCGCGTTCGCGCTGCTGTTCGGAGCGTTCGGCCCGGCCGGCGCCCAGAGCTCGAGCGACACGGGTATCATTCAGATCACCGTCAAGGACGCCGCCGCCGCGGCGGCGCTGCGCGACGCGCGAGTCTTCTTGCTCGGCCCGACGGTGGCCAGCGCCCTGACCACCGTGAGCGGGATCGTCAAGTACACCGACGTTCCCAGCGGCATCTACCGCGTGCGCGTCTCCAAGAGCGGCTTCGCCGGGGTGACGTCGTCGGCGTTCGAGGTGCTGGGCAACAAGCAGGTCGACGTGTCCGTCGATCTGGGCGTTGCGCGCACGCCGGCTCAGACCGCCGCGGGCACGAGCACCAGCGCCAACACCAGCGGCCTCAAGGTGATCGGCACGACCCGGGCCCGGGTCGTCGTGACCACGACCGACGTCGACGACTCCAGCGCCGTGCGCCGGATCTCCGACTCGCTCACCGACGCGCTCTCGACCATCGGCGGCGTCGACGTCACCCAGGACTCCAACGACCCCAACGCTCCGCAGACGATCTCGCTGCGCGGCCAGGACGAGTCGCAGACCGCGGTCACGCTCGACGGCATCCCGCTCTCGGCGCCCGGCGCGGCGGCCAACCTGCGCTCGATCAACACCGACCTGTTCAGCGGCGCGGGGGTGAGCTTCGGCTCGCAGGCCGGGGCGCTGGGCGGCTCGGTCAACTTCCGCACCCTGCAGCCGACCCAGACCTGGCAGACGAAGTTCGCCTCGTCCTACGGCACCTTCGACAAGTACAACTACCAGATCGGCGAGACCGGCTCGATCGGCAAGCTGGGCGTCGCGCTGCTGCACACCAAGCGCGCCGGCAACAACCCGCTCACGTTCCAGGACTACACCGACCAGAGCGGCTTCGACTACGCGCACGGCGGCGAGTCGGCCAACATCGGCGACTTCCTCAAGCTGCGCTACGGGCTGGGCGACAACACCACCCTGATGTTCACCGCGCTGCAGAACAACCAGTCGAACACGGCGCTGTGCACGCAGTTCGTGACCCCGCTGCCCTGCGGGATCGGCCCCGACAACGGCAGCGCCGGCAAATTTCAGTTCATGTACGGCACGGTGCAGTCGCTGGTCGGCCAGACCGCGCTCACGCTGACCGGCTACGTCAACGACAACCGCTCGCTGACCAACGACCTCGACCGCTACATCGCGCCGACCGGCGGCGGGGCGCCGCAGCTCTCGCCGTTCGCCTCGCAGAGCAGCTCGCTCGCGCGCGGCCTGGCCGCGAGCGCCACCCTGACCCGCGACAAGCACACCTTCACCCTCTCGGGCTCGACCTACGCCGGGATCACGACCTCGACCCCGCTGGTCGACCCGGGCGGGTTCGTCACCCCGTCGACCTACGGCACCGCGTCGCGCCAGCTCCAGCTCTCCGACGCCTACAAGGTGAACGACAAGCTCAGCCTCGGGCCCAACGTCTCGTACGCCGGCACGACCGGCGCGGGCTCGTCCGTGCTGGCCGGGCTGAGCGGCTCCTGGCGCCCGACCAACGCCGACACGTACCACGCGTCGCTCTCGCTGGGCAGCTCGCAGCCGGCCAACGGCATCGTCCGCTCGTTCAGCGACCCCTACTCGGCCCGGGTCAACTGCTACGCCGGGACGGCGCAGGTGAGCGGCCCCGGCGACCAGCCCTCGCACCAGTCGGCGACCAGCTACGACGTCGGCTGGACGCACCAGTGGGCGCACGGCCAGTTCTCGCTGGACACCTACCGCAACACGCAGGCCGGTCAGCTCGTCGGCGCGCAGGTCACCGCCGACAGCCTCGGCCTGGACAACCCGTTCAACCCCTACTACAGCGCGGTCACCGGCTATTTCTCGAGCGTGTGCCCGAACTTCGGCGCGCCGACCGTCTACGTGCAGCAGCAGATCGGCGGCACGACCCGCGTCTACCAGGGCTTCACCGCCACGGGCCGGATCGGGATCGGGCGCAACGTCGTCGTGATCCCGTCCTACACCACCACCAGCGCCGTCGTGACCGCGGCCGACCCGCGCTACACGGGCCTGGACAGCACCCTGATCCTGGACTCGCAGATCCCCGGCCGGCCGCTGCACAGCGGCAACCTGACCATCGACGCGTTCCAGCCCTGGAGCGGGATGGAGCTGCTCGCCAACGCGCGCTACGTCGGGCCCAACAACAACCAGCGGATCGCGCCGTACACGCTGGTGAACCTGGGCCTCTCGCACAAGCTGGGGATCGGCCAGCTCACCGTGTTCGCCTCGAACCTGTTCAACACCGAGTCGGCCGACTTCTCGACCCTGCTGTACGCGCAGCCGATCGCCTTGAGCGGCGGCGGCCAGCTGCTCCAGGCGGCGAATCCCAACGCGCCGCGCGCGTACACCATCTCGTACTCGTTCAACACCGGCGCCCGCTCGGGCGCGGGCTACTCGCGCGGCGCGCGGGGCGGTGCGGGCGCGGCGGATACGGCCGCGGCGGCCGCTTCACCCGGCACGCCGCAGCAGCGCGGGCTGGGCTTCGGCCAGCTCAAGTTCGTCCCGCCGCCGGCCGGCACCGACCCGCTCGCGCTCGCCACCAGCCGGACCGAGTGCGCGGCCGATCTTCAGCCGCTGGCCACCACGGCGCTCGGCCAGCTGCGCGCCGCGGCGGCGGCCTACGCGGGCGGAGCGACGACCCTGCCCGACGTCACCGGCGTGAACGTCACCCCGCACGGCGACCCCAAGGGCGCCTGGTGGCTGTCGCTGGGTCCCAACATCCCGGCCAACCTGCTGCCGCAGCGCCAGGCCGGCGCGAATCGCGGCGCCGACGGCGCCCCCACGGGCGGCCGGCGCGGCGGCGCGGGCGGACCCGGCGGCGCGGGTGGACCCGGCGGCCCGGGCGGCCCCGGTGAGGGCGGACCACCCGGCGGCTTCCAGCAGCAGGTCACCGTCGGCCCGCGCGACGACGCCTCTCCGCGCCCGGCCTTCAGCCCCAGTCCCGAGCTGATCGCGGCGATCCGGCCCTTCCGGGCCCTGGTGTCGTGCGCGTACGGCACCGTCTACACCCCGGCCGAGGCGAAGGGCCACGGCTTCGACGTCCCGGTCCCGGGCGTACGGCCCTCGCCCGGCCCGTCCGGGGCGCCGGTCGCGTCCGCGCCGCAGCCCGGCGCGAGCCCGGCGCCCGGTGCGAGCCCCGGTCCCGGCGGTCGCGGGCGCGGCGGCTTCGGCGGCGCCGGCGGGATCTACTACGCGCCCTCGCCCGGAATCTTCATCGTGCGCGCGCCGGACCTCGGGTCCGGCGGGGGGAGCGTCAAACAGTAGCTCATGGCGGCAACAGCCCGGGTCGTGGTCATCGACGACGAGCGTCACATGCGCGAGCTGCTCGAGCTGGGCTTGGGCGAGGACGGCTTCGAGGTGCGCACGGCGGCCGACGGCCGGGCCGGGCTCCAGCTCGTGCGCGATTGGCGGCCCGACGCGATCGTGCTCGACGTGATGATGCCGTTCGTGGGCGGCCTGGAGCTGCTGCCGATGCTGCGCCGCTTCACCGAGGCGCCGATCCTGATGCTCAGCGCCAAGGCCGACCTCGACGACAAGATCACCGGCCTGCGGCGCGGCGCGGACGACTACATTCCCAAACCGTTCGAGATGTCGGAGCTGGTCGCGCGGCTCCAGTCGGCGCTGCGCCGCCCGCGCTTGGAGCAGCCCTCGATCGTGGCCTATCAGGACCTCACGATCGACCTCGACCGGCGCGACGTCAAGCGCGGCGAGCGGCGCATCGACCTCTCGGCGCGCGAGTACGCGCTCTTGCTCACGCTGGTGCGCAATCCCGAGCGCGTGTTCACCCGCGACCAGTTGCTCGACCTGGTCTGGGGCACCGACCGCGACGTCGGCCCGGGCGCGGTCGAGACCTACATCTCGTACCTGCGGGCGAAGATCGACGCCGGCTTCGAGCCCAAGCTGATCCGCACGATCCGCGGCGCGGGCTACGCGCTGCGCGCGCATTAAGATCATGGTGATGGACCGAGCGCAGCCGGATCGAGCCACGACCGCCAGGTTGTTGCGAGGTCGGATCGGGGGCCCCACGCAACGCGTGGGGGGCGCGCAGCCCGGGGCGGAGCGCCGTTAGAATGTTCACGAGCTTCGCGCGGCGGCTGACGTCCTGGTACGTCGTCGCGGCGGTCGTCTCGGTGACCGCGCTGCTGGGCGCGCTGGCGGTCGTCGCGCTCTTCGCCTACGTGCGCTTCGTGAACGAGGGCATCGAAGCGGACGCGCGCGAGGCCGAGGCGTTCAGCGTGCGCGCGGTCGCGCGGCATGCCTCGCTGGCGCAATCGGCGACCGAGATCGAGACCCGGCTCGCGCGCAGCGGCATCCGGATGGTGGCTTCGGGCCCGTACCCGCACCCGCCCGGCCGGTCGCGCGTCACGAGCGCGCCGCTGGTGATCAAACCGGCCGACCGGCAACCGCGCCGGCGCGACAATTTCCGGCCGCCCGAGGTCGTCGTGAACGGGCGGCTGGTGAAGGGCGACCCGCGCGCGATCCGGCTGGAGGGAAGCCGGGTCGGCTTCGCGCTGGGCACGCTCGCCGGAGCGCGCTTCACCCGGCTCGATTTCGTCGACGGCGACCTGTCGCTCTCGCCCGATCCCGACGCGACCCTGCGCTTCGCGCTGTGGCTGCTGGCGGCGGTCGTCGGCGCCAGCGCGGCCGCCGGCGTGCTGGCGTGGCTGGCCGGGCGCTACATCACCTCGCAGGTGCTGCAGCCGCTGGTCGAGGTCACCCGCGCGCTGCAGCGCTTCGCCGGGCGCGACTTCACCCCGCAGCCGATCGCCGTCGCCGGCAAGAGCGACTTCGACGCCATCGCGCTGGCCTACAACGCCGCCGCGGCGCAGGTCGCGGCGGCGTTCGAGGAACGGCACGCGGCCGAGACGCAGATGCGCCAGTTCGTCGCCGACGCCGGCCACGAGCTGCGCACCCCGCTCACCATCGTGCTGGGTTACATCGATCTCTTGCGGCGCAGGGCGGACGCCGGCGACGAGCGCTCGCGCCGCATCTTCGCCTCGATCGGGGCGGAGGGCGCGCGCATGCGCACCCTGATCGACAACCTGGTGCTGCTGGCGCGCATGGAAGGCCAGGACGCGCGCCCGGCCGAGCCGTTCGAGCTGCGCTCGCTGCTCGAGGAGATCGTCGACGCGCGCCGCGTGCTCGCGCCGGGCGTGCGGTTCGAGCTCGATCTTCCGGTCGACGCGACGGTGATCGGCAACCGCGACGAGATCCACGAAGCCGTCGCGAACCTCGTCGACAACGCGATCAAGTACGCGCCGGGCGCGCCGATCCGCGTCGGGCGCGGCGGCCGCCGGCGGCGGGGTGGAAGTGACGGTCGCGGACGCCGGGCCGGGGATCCACCCCGACGACCGGGCGGCGATCTTCGACCGCTTCTACCGCGGCGTGACGCGCGGCGACGTCGAGGGCTCGGGGCTCGGTTTGGCGATCGCGAAGCGCGCGATCGAGCGGGCCGGCGGCACGCTGGTGCTGGCGCGCAGCGGCGACGACGGCACGACCTTCGCGATTCGGCTGCGCACCGACGGCGCACCGACCAGTCCGGCGAGCGTGCCGCCGTCGCACGTGTGATCCGCCGCATCGCGCGGTAGTAACGAGGGCGGGAACTCGCAGCGGGCAGCCGCCGTCAAAGGGGTCCGAGCAAGCCCTCGACCCGCGTAGCATCGGCTTCTTTGCGGAACGAGTAGCGCATGAACGACAGCACCAATCAGTCGCTTCGCTACGACTCCACCAGCGACACGCTGGGCGACAACGAGAAGCATTCGCTCCAGACGTACGTCAGCGATCTGCTCGCGCTCGAACAGCACATCGGCAAGCCGCTCGACGGCCAGCTCGCCTCGGATGCGACCAAACAGTACGCCCAAGCGCTGACGGTCATCCAGTCGATCAAGACCCAGAACGACGCGCACCAGGCGGCGCTCCAGCAGTGCCTGACCAGCCTGGGCGGTCATCCCGCGAGCCCGATCAAGTCCGCCTGGTCGAGCCTGCTCGGCGGCGCCGCGGCGGCGATCGGCGCCTCGCGCAAGACCAAGGTCACCAAGTGGCTGCGCGACGACTACACCGCGCTGAGCCTGGCGACGATGAGCTACACGCTGCTGCACGCCACCGCGGTCGGCTTGGGCGACACCGCCACCGCCTCGGTCGCGAAGCAGGGCCTGGCCGACTACGCGCGCGCGGTCATGCAGATCAACCAGGTCGTCCCCGAGGTCGTGCTGGGCGAGCTGCGCGAAGACGGCGAGACGGTTCAGACCGGCGCGGCGGAGACGATCCGCCAGCAGACCAACGAGATCTGGAAGAGCCAGAGCAGCGTCACCAACTAGCGCTGCGCGGCGCTAGTCCGATCTAGCCCGGTCGAGCGCGACCATCTCGCGGATGCGCGGGTGGTCGCGTTCTTGCGTGCGCATCCAGCGCTCGACCTCGGGTACCGGCGCGCCGCTGCGGAACAGCCAGTAGTACGCGTTGAGGTCGCCCATGTAGGCGAAGCGCTTGGCGATGTCGCGCCGCAGCACGTCGTACTCGGCCGAGCGCTGGTACGCGCCGACCGAACCGTACTCGCGCGCGAGCTCGAGCAGCGCGCGCGCGTTGCGGATCGTGCCTTCGATCTTCTTGCGCGAGCGGATCATGCCGGGCACGGCCATGATGCGGTCGACGTCGGGCTCGCCGTACGCGGCGACCTTCGCCGGCGCGAACCCCTCGAACGCCGTCTCGAAGAGCGGCCACTTCGCGTCGAGCATCGTCCACGACAGCCCGCCCTGGAACACCGCCCGGGTGACGATCGCCAAGTGCTCGGCGGGCGTCGGATCGGAGATCACCGGCGGGATGCGTTCCGGCGGGGTGGGACGCGCGGGGACTTTGACCGGCGGCGCTTTGCGCTTCGCGCTCGGCTTGCGGCGCGCGGTCTTCTTGCGTTTGGGGGCCTTTTTCGCGGCGGTTTTCGCGCTCGGCACGGGAATGCTGCCGCCCTCGTCAAGCAGGGGTGTACGAGGATCGTACCCGATACCGTCGCCGATGGGGAAGACGTGGGTCTTGATCGCGGCCATCCTGGGCTCCGCGATGAGCTTCGTGGACGGCACGGCGGTCAACGTCGCGCTTCCCGTCATCCAGCGCGAGCTGAGCGCCAACGCGGCCCAGATGCAGTGGGTCGTCGAGGGTTACGCGCTCTTCCTGGCCTCGCTGATCCTGCTGGGCGGATCGCTGGGCGACATCTACGGGCGCAAGCGGATGTTCGTGCTGGGCGTCGCGATCTTCGGCCTGGCGTCGCTCGGCTGCGCGGTGGCGCCCAACGTGACGATGCTGACCCTGGCGCGCTGCGTGCAAGGGATCGGCGGGGCGCTGGCCATGCCCGAGTCGCTGGCGCTGATCAGCGCGACGTACAGCGGCGCCGAGCGGGGCCGGGCGATCGGGACGTGGTCGGGATTCGCCTCGATCACGGCCGCCGCCGGGCCGGTGATCGGCGGCTACCTGGCCCAGCACGCGTCGTGGCGCTGGGTGTTCCTGATCAACCTGCCGCTGACGCTGGCGGTGCTGGCGATCGCGCTGACGCGGGTGCCGGAGAGCCGCGACGAGGAGGCCCCGCACCGGCTGGACGTGCCGGGCGCGCTGCTGGCGACGCTGGGCCTGGGCGCGTTCACCTACGGGCTGATCGCCGCGCAGGGCGGGCGCCCCGGCCCGCTCGCGCTGGGTGCGCTGGGGCTGGGAGTGCTGCTGCTGGCGGGGTTCGTCACGGTCGAGCGCCGCTCGCCCGCGCCGATGATGCCGCTGGGCCTGTTCCGCTCGCGCGCCTTCGCCGCCGCCAACCTCTACACGCTGTTCCTGTACTCGGCGCTCGGCGGCGCGCTCTACTTCCTGCCCTACGTGCTGGTCGACGTGCAGCACTACACCCCGACCGCCGCGGGCGGGGCGCTGCTGCCGTTCGTGCTGCTGCAGTTCGCGCTCTCGCGCTGGTCGGGCGGCCTGGTGGCGCGGATCGGGGCGCGCATCCCGCTGGTGCTCGGCGCGCTGCTGGCCGGGGCCGGTTTCACGGCCTTCGCGCTGGCCCCGCTGGGCGGCTCGTACTGGAGCAGCTACTTCCCGGCCGCGCTGCTGCTGGGGCTGGGCGGCGCGTTCTTCATCGCCCCGCTCACGACGACCGTCTTCGACGCGGTCGACACGGCCCAGAGCGGGGTCGCCTCGGGGGTCAACAACGCGGTCGCGCGAACCGCCGGGCTGCTCGCCGTCGCCGCGTTCGGCATCTTGCTGGCGGGGGTGTTCAACGGCGGCTTCGACGCCCGCATCGCCCGCCACCACCTCAGCCCGGCCAGCGCCGGCATCGCCCACGACGACCGCGGCCGGCTCTACGCCGGCACCGTCCCGGCCGACGTTCCCCAGCCGGACCGGGCCGCGGTCGGCGAGGCCGTGCGCGAGGGCTACCTGGCCGGGTTCCGGGCCGTCATGGCCGGCTCGACGGTCGTGTGCGTGCTGGCCGCGCTGATCGCGCTGCTCGGCATCCCCGCCCGGGCGCGCCCGGCCCGCGCGGCGCCCTCCGCGCGCGCGGCGTGAGCACGACCCGCTTCGTCGCCAACGGCGAGGTCACGCTGGCGCTGGAGTCGCGCGGGACGGGCCCGCGCGCGCTGCTGTTCGCCCACGGCTGGATCAGCGGGCGGCGGATGTGGTACGACGTCGTCGAGCGGCTCGACCCGGCCCGCTTCACCTCGCACCTGCTCGACTTCCGCGGCGCCGGGCGGAGCGACCGGCCGGCCGAGGGCCACGACCTCGCGGGCTACGCCTCCGACCTGCGCGCGGTGCTGGCGGAGCTGGGGCCGGTCGCGCTGGTGGCGCACTCGATGGGCGGCAAGATCGCCCAGTTCGTCGCCGCCGAGGGCGCGCCGCAGGTCGAGCGGCTGGTGCTGGTCGCGCCCGGCTCGGCCCGGGCCGCGGGCCTGAGCGTGCGGCACCGCGCGCTGGCCGAGCATGCCTACGGGCACCGAGCCCGGATCGAGCGCTTCCAGCGCGGCGCGATGACCCGCCCCGTCTCGCCCGAGACGATGGAGCGGATCGTCGACGATGCCCTGGTCGCCCAGCGCGAGCACTGGTTCGGCTGGTACGACCGCGGCCGGACGGCCGATTTCACCGACCGGGTGGGCCGCATCGCGGTCCCGACGGTCGTCGTCGCGGGCGAGAACGACGTTCTGGCCCAGCCTGCGCGGCTGCGCCGCGATGTCGTCGAGCGCATCCCGGGCGCGCTGTTCGTCAGCCTGCGCAACGCCGGCCACAACCTGCCGGTCGAGACGCCGGACGAGGTCGCGGGCGTGATCGCCCGCTTCGCCTAGCGGGCGAGGGGTTTCCCGGCCGGCGCGCAGGGGCATACGATTCACCCGCATGCCTGCTCCCATTGCCCAGACGACGTACGTGCTCCCGATCCGCCGAACCGCGAACACGGCGGACGAAGAGCTCGCCGCCTATCTCGCCACCCTGGTGACCTGGCTGCCGGTGGTGGTCGCCGACGGCTCGCCGCCGGCCGTCTTCGCCCACCACGCCGCGCGCTGGCCCAAGACCATCGTCCACGTCCCGGTCGACCCCGACCGTGCGGGCGACCTCAACGGCAAGGTCGCCGGGGTGGTCAGCGGGCTGCGCCGGGTCCGCACGGCCAAGGCGGTGGTCGCCGACGACGACGTGCGCTGGGACGCCTTCACCCTGCGCCGGCTGGCCGACGCGCTCGAGCACGCCGACGTGGTCCGGCCGCAGAACGTCTTCACGCCGCTGCCCTGGCACGCGCTGCTCGACACCGGCCGCAGCTTGATCGCCCGCGCGACGGGGGGCGACTGGCCGGGGACGCTGGGGCTGCGGATGGAGGCCTACGCGCGCGCCGGCGGCGGCTACGCGGGCGACGTCCTGTTCGAGAACCTCGAGCTGGTGCGCACCCTGCGCGCGGCGGGCGCGCGCGAGCGGGTGGCCTACGACCTGTTCGTGCGGCGCCGCCCGCCGGCCACCCCGCACTACTTCAACCAGCGGGTCCGCCAGGCGTACGACGAGTTCGCCCGCCCGGGCCGCTTCGCGGTCCAGCTCGGGCTGGCGCCCGCGCTGCTGCTCGGCCTGCGCCGGGCCCCGCTGCGAACCCTGGCCGCGTTCGGGCTGGGCGCGATCGGGCTGGCGGAGCTCGGCCGGCGGCGCGGCGGCGGGAGCGCGGCCTTCACCCCGCTGGCCTCGCTGTGCGCGCCGGCCTGGGTGCTCGAGCGCGCCGTCACCGCCTGGTGCGCGCTGGCCCTGCGGCCGCTGCGCGGCGGGGTGCGCTACTCCCACGGCACGCTGCGGCTCGCGGCCCACCCCGAGCGCGAGCTGCGCCGGCGGCTGGCGGCCGCGGACGACGCCTCGGCCAGCGGCGCCGGCGGCCCGCGGTGAGCGAACCGGCGGGCGCGCTCGAGCACCTCGAGTGCGCCTGGCGCAACCCCTTCGACAGCGACGTGGCGCGGGCGCACTCGGCGTACCACGGCTGGCACGGCGGCGAGCTGGTGCGCCTGCTCGAGACGGCGCCGACCGGGCCCTTCGCCCGGGTCGCCCACGACGCGTTCCGCAGCTTCGTGCTCGACGACGCCTTCTCGTGCCTGGGCGCGAAGTCGGCCGTCCGGCGCGGAGCGTACCGGCTGGGGACCTACGCCCGGCTGGCCGACCCGGCAGTGACCGAGGGGCTGGCCCGCGACCTGTACGCCTTCGCGGCGGAGCGGCGCGGCTTCGAGAGCGATTTCACGACCTACGTCGCGGTCTTCGGCGCGCGCGGGTACGAGGACGAGGCGGCCTTCGAGCGGGCCCTGTGGGACCAGCTGCAGGCCCTGCACGAGCTCGACGCGCGCTACCACCCCTGGGACCCGCGGGTCAGCGCCGACCCGGCCGATCCCGACTTCTCGTTCAGCGTCGCGGGCAACGCGTTCTTCGTGATCGGGCTGAGCCCGGTCAGCTCGCGCCGCGCGCGCCGCTTCGCCTGGCCGGCCCTGGTCTTCAACGCCCACGAGCAGTTCGAGCACTTGCGGGCCGAGGGCCGCTTCGGCGCCTTGCAGGCCCGCATCCGGGCCCGCGAAGTCGCGCTCGACGGCGCGCTCAACCCCAACTTGGCCGAGTTCGGCCAGCGCTCCGAGGCGCGCCAGTACTCCGGCCGCCCGACCGAGGCATCGTGGACCTGTCCCTTCAAACCCGCCCGCTGACCGCGATCCCGCCCCGCGCGGGGACCGCCTTCGAGCTCGCCGCCGGGGCGACCCTGACCGTGGTCGACCTGGAGGGCGAGCAGGTCGCCGACCTGGTCGCCTTCGCCGCCGCCGACCCGCGCGAGACGCTCTCCAACGGCCGGACCTTCGACTACGAGCAGACCGTCGCGCTGACGGCCGGCAACCGGCTGTGGTCGAACCGCTCGCGCCCGCTGCTGACCATCCTCCACGACGACGCGGGCACGCACGACTTCCTGCTCGCCCCGTGCAGCCGCGACACCTGGCGGATCTGCTACGGCGGCCGCCACGACGACGTCCCGGGCTGCTTCGGCAACCTGGCCGCCGCGCTGGCCCCGTACGGGATCGCGCCCGACGCGATCCCGACCAGCTTCAACGTCTTCATGCGGGTGGAGCTCGAGCCCGGCGGCCGGCTGGCGGTCCGCCCGCCCCGCTCGCGCGCGGGCGACCGCCTGGTGCTGCGGGCCCAGGAGCGGCTGATCGTGGGCCTGACCGCCTGCTCGGCGCACGCCTCCAACAACGGGCGGTACAAGCCCATCGGGTACGCGATAACCTAGCGGCCGGGGCGTTTCGCGTTGACGCCCAACCCGGCACATGGTATGCTTCGGAGGTTCCGGCCGACCCGCCGTGGTTTGGCCGCTTTCGTGTGCGTTCCGGAGAACTGAGTGCCGACTATTTCCCAGCTGGTCCGTAAGGGCCGTGAGAAGCAGCTCAAAAAGGTGAAGACCCCGGCGTTCCGCGTCGTTTCGACCGGACCCAAGCCGGGCCACCCCGATCTGCCCAACCGGACCTTCGAGGTCACGGGCAACCCCCAGCGCCGCGGCGTCTGCACTCAGGTCAAGACGATCACGCCCAAGAAGCCGAACTCGGCCCTGCGTAAGGTCGCCCGCGTCCGTCTCACCAACGGCGAGGAAGTGACGGCCTACATCCCGGGGATCGGCCACAACCTGCAGGAGCACTCGGTGGTGCTGATCCGCGGCGGGCGCGTCAAGGATCTCCCGGGCGTCCGCTACCACATCATCCGCGGCACGCTGGACACCTCGGGCGCCGCCAACCGCAAGCAAGGCCGCTCGAAGTACGGCGCCAAGCGCAACCAGAAGCCGACAGCGAAGAGATAGGGACAGCGTTTTTCATGCCGCGTAAGGGCCCGGTTCCGAAGCGACCGATTCTCCCCGATCCGAAGTTCGGTTCGAAAGTGCTCGCCCGTTTCATCAACAAAGTGATGATGCGCGGCAAGAAGTCGACCGCCGAGAAGATCACGTACGAAGCGCTCGAGACGATCGCGACCAAGACCGGGCGCGATCCGATGGACATCTTCACGCAGGCGCTCGGCAACGCGATGCCGCTGGTCGAAGTCCGGCCCCGCCGCGTCGGCGGCGCGACCTACCAGGTCCCGATGGAGGTCCGCCCGGACCGCCGTCAGGCGATGGCGATGCGCTGGCTGATCACGTACGCCCGCTCGCGGCCGGGCCGCTCGATGACCGAGAAGCTCGCCAACGAGCTGATGGACGCGGCGAACAACCAGGGCGCTTCGATCAAGAAGCGCGAGGACACCCACAAGATGGCGGAAGCCAACAAGGCCTTCGCACACTACCGCTGGTGATCGGCACCCCTTCGGATTCATATGGCTCTTAAACGCGAATACCCGCTCGAACACACCCGCAACATCGGGATCGCCGCTCACATCGACGCCGGCAAGACGACGGCGACGGAGCGGATTCTTTTCTATACCGGCCGCACGCACAAGATCGGCGAAGTCCACGACGGCGCTGCCACCATGGACTGGATGGTCCAGGAGCAGGAGCGCGGGATCACGATCACGTCCGCCGCGACGGCCTGCACCTGGCGCGACACGCGCATCAACATCATCGACACGCCTGGCCACGTTGACTTCACGGTCGAGGTCGAGCGGAGCTTGCGCGTGCTCGACGGCCTGGTCGCGCTGTTCGACTCGGTGGCCGCCGTGCAGCCGCAGTCCGAGACCGTCTGGCGCCAAGCGAACAAGTACGCCGTGCCGCGGATCATCTTCGTCAACAAGATGGACCGCATGGGCGCCGACTTCTTCAACTGCGTGCGCCAGATCCGGACCCGCCTGGGCGCGCCCGCGACCCCGATCCAGGTTCCGATCGGCGCCGAGAACGACTTCCTGGGCGTGGTCGACCTGTTCACCATGAACAAGATCGTCTACACCGACGACGCCGGCTCGACGATGGACTCGACCCCGGTCACCGCGGCCGACGGCGAGCTCTTCACGACCGCCCAGGAATGGCGCCAGGCGCTGATCGAGGCGATCGCCGAGCAGGACGACGAGCTGCTCGAGCTGTTCTTCGACGGCCAGGAGATCCCGATCGAGCGCCTGCACAACGCGCTCCGCCTGGCCACGATCAAGGGCAAGGTCCTGCCGATGCTGTGCGGCTCGGCCTTCAAGAACAAGGGCGTGCAGCCGCTGCTCGACGCGGTGGTCGACTTCCTGCCCTCGCCGCTGGATGCCAAGCCCATCACCGGCAAGGACCCGCGCGACGACTCGGAGATGACCCGCCAGCCCAGCGACAGCGAACCGTTCGCGGCCCTGGCGTTCAAGATCGCGACCGACCCGTACGGCAACCTGACCTACTTCCGCGTCTACTCGGGCGTGCTGGAGAAGGGCACGTACGTGTACAACGCGCGCAACGGCCGCAAGGAGCGCATCGGGCGCATCCTGCGGATGCACGCCAACCACCGCGAAGACATCGACGCGATCGGCGCCGGCGACATCGCGGCGGCGGTCGGCCTGGGCGACACGCGCACCGGCGACACGCTGTGCGACGAGAAGCACGCCATCCTGCTCGAGAACATCACGTTCCCCGAGCCCGTCATCTCGCAGGCCATCGAGCCCAAGACCAAGGGCGACCAGGACAAGATGGGCATCGCGCTCACCCGCCTGGCCCAGGAAGACCCGACCTTCCGCATGCGGACGGACGAGGAGACCCAGCAGACGATCATCGCGGGGATGGGCGAGCTCCACCTCGAGATCATCCTCGACCGCCTCAAGCGCGAGTTCAAGGTCGAGGCGAACGTCGGCAAGCCGCAGGTCGCCTACAAGGAAGCCATCACCAAGAAGATCGAGAAGCAGGGCAAGTTCGTCCGGCAGACCGGCGGCAAGGGCCAGTACGGCGACGTCTGGCTGCGCCTGGAGCCGGGCGAGGCGAACACCGGCTACGTCTTCGTGTGGGGCATCGTCGGCGGCGTCATTCCCAAGGAGTTCCAGAAGCCGGTCATGGAGGGCATCCGCGAGGCCGCGCAGAGCGGCGTGCTCGCGGGCTACCCGGTGCTCGACTTCAAGGCGACGGTCTTCGACGGCTCGTTCCACGACGTCGACTCGAGCGAAATGGCGTTCAAGATCGCCGGCTCGATGGCGTTCAAGGAAGCGAACCGCGCGGCCGGGCCGATCCTGCTCGAGCCCATCATGGGCGTCGAGGTGACCGCTCCGCGCGACTACACGGGCGCCGTCAACGGCGACCTCAACCGCCGCCGCGGCATGATCCAGTCGCAAGACGAGGCGATCGGCGGCGCGGTGGTCATCAAGGCCAACGTCCCGCTCTCCGAGATGTTCGGCTACGCGACCGACCTGCGCAGCGCCACCCAAGGCCGCGCGACCTATACCATGGAGTTCTCGCACTACGAGAAGGCGCCGAAGACCGTCGAAGCCGAGATCGTCGCCAAAGCCTCCGGCAAGAAGCTCGCCACAGCGTAGTTTCTTCGACACCTTTTCAGTTTCAGTAACACTTAGAAAGACGACGCAAAGGAAATCATGGCCAAAGCCAAGTTCGAGCGGAACAAACCGCACGTCAATATCGGGACCACCGGTCACGTCGACCACGGTAAGACGACGCTCACGGCTGCGATCATCAATTGCCTCGCGACCGAGCACTCCAGCATCGCCAAGCGCGCCGTCGACGACATCGACAACGCGCCCGAGGAGAAGGAGCGCGGGATCACGATCGCCATCTCGCACCAGGAGTACGAGACCAACGCGCGCCACTACGCGCACGTCGACTGCCCCGGTCACGCCGACTACATCAAGAACATGATCACCGGCGCGGCGCAGATGGACGGGGCGATCCTCGTCGTCGCGGGCACCGACGGTCCGATGCCGCAGACCCGCGAGCACGTGCTGCTGATGCGCCAGGTCGGCGTGCAGAAGATCGTCGTGTTCCTCAACAAGACCGACCTCGTGGACGACGACGAGCTGCTGGAGCTGGTCGAGATGGAAGTCCGCGAGCTGCTCTCGGGCCAGGAGTACGACGGCGACAACACGCCGATCATCCGTGGTTCGGCCACCAAGGCGCTCAACAGCAGCGGCAAGCGCGGCGACCCGGACGCGGCGCCGATCTTCGACCTCATGGACGCGGTCGACACCTACATCCCCACCCCGGAGCGCCCGGTCGACAAGCCGTTCCTGATGCCGGTCGAAGACGTCTTCACGATCACCGGCCGCGGCACGGTCGGCACCGGCCGCGTCGAGCGCGGCCAGGTCAAGGTCGGCGAGGAAGTCGAGATCGTCGGCCTCCAGGACGCGACCCGCAAGACCGTCGTCACCGGCATCGAGATGTTCCGCAAGCTGCTCGACATGGGCATCGCGGGCGACAACGTCGGCGTGCTGCTGCGCGGCGTGGAGCGCAACGACATCGAGCGCGGCCAGGTGCTGGCCAAGCCCGGTTCGATCAAGCCGCACAAGAACTTCAAGGCCGAGGTGTACGTCCTCTCCAAGGAAGAGGGCGGCCGCCACACCCCGTTCTTCGCGAACTACCGGCCCCAGTTCTACTTCCGCACGACCGACGTGACCGGCACCATCAAGCTGCCCGAGGGCGTCGAGATGGTCATGCCCGGCGACAACATCACCATGGACGTCGAGCTGATCACCCCGATCGCCTGCGAGGAAGGCCTGCGCTTCGCGATCCGCGAGGGCGGCCGGACCGTCGGCGCCGGCGTCGTCACCTCCGTCTCGAACTAAGCACGAAAGATCATGGCTAAGCAGAAGATCCGCATCCGCCTCAAGGCGTACGATCACCGCGTGCTCGATCAGTCGGCCGAGCGCATCGTCGACACGGCGAAGCGCACGGGCGCGTTCGTCAGCGGTCCGGTGCCGCTCCCGACGGAGATCAACCGGTTCTGCGTCAACCGGTCGCCGCACGTCGACAAGAAGTCGCGCGAGCACTTCGAGATGCGCACGCACAAGCGCCTGATCGACATCCTCCAGGCGTCGCCCAAGACGATGGACGCGCTGATGCACCTCGACCTGCCCGCGGGCGTGGACATCGAACTCAAGGCATGAGAGGATTGGGCGCTCTGGACGAGCGCCCAATCCATCGCGTTCGCGGCCCTGTGGGCCGCGAGCCGCCTGCGAACGAAAGACCTCGGTCGATCCGACCGGGGTCTTTCGTTTTGGGGCACCAGGGCCGGCAAGTGAGCGGCGGGCGTCGCTCGGGTAGAAGCGGCGAGCATGGTGTCTTCGGAGCCGGCCGACGGTCTGCCACCGGTCGATCTCGCGACGCTCGACCTCTTGCCGGACCCGGCCTGGGTCACGCCGGCGGAGGCCGGCGTCGCGCATTTCAACCTGGCCTGGCTGACCCTGACCGGGGCCGCCTCGCGCACCGCGACGGTGGACGAGTTCCTGGCCTTCGTGCACCCCGACGACCGCGCCGGGCTGCAGGCCGACTGGCGTGCCGCGCGCGATCGCGAAACCGACTATACGGCGCAGTTTCGCGTCCGCGGTGCCGACGGGCAGTACCGCTGGTTTCTGGCCCGCTCGGTGAGCGTCGTGGTCGACGGCGGCATCAGCGGCTGGATCGCCACGATCGTCGACATCGACGCGGAGCGCCGCATGCGCGACGAGCTGGTCGGCTCGGAGGCGCGCGCGCGCGGCCTGGCGGACGCCATCCCGCAACTGATCGGGGTGACCGCGCCGGACGGCTCGCTGGTCTCGGTCAACCGAACCTACACCGCGTACACCGGCTTGACGATCGAGCGGGCGCGCAACCTGGCC
Organism: Vulcanimicrobiota bacterium; assembly: GCA_963784655.1. Lineage (GTDB taxonomy): Bacteria > Vulcanimicrobiota > Vulcanimicrobiia > Vulcanimicrobiales > Vulcanimicrobiaceae > Vulcanimicrobium. The sequence continues at coordinate 122,458 of CAWASO010000002.1, read as the reverse complement.
TGGACCCAGACCATCCACCCCGACGACGTCGAGTCGATGGTGCGCGACTGGCAGGCCGCGCTCGAGCGGGCCGAGCCGTACGAGACGCAGTACCGCCTGCGCCGCCATGACGGCGTCTACCGCTGGTTCCTCAACCGGGCGATTCCGATCCGCGACGGGAGCGGCACGATCACGTCCTGGGTCGGCACCGCGACCGACATCGACGAGCGCAAGCGGGCCGAGGACGCGCTGCGGGTGGTGGTCGAGGCCGACCGGGTGTTCGCCGGAACGCTCGAGACCGAGACCGCGCTGCAGCAGCTCGCCGACCTCGCGGTCCGCCACCTGGCCGACTGGTGCGGGGTGTACGTGTACGACGCCGAGGGCCGCTTGCGCCCGCTGGCGATCGCCCACGCCGATCCCAGCCGGGTGCGCTTCGTGCGCCACTACCTGCGCCGCTACCCGATCCGCCCGGAAGACGGCGTGGCGATCGTCGCGGCGAGCGGCGAGCCCCAGCGGGTCAACGGCATCACGCGCGCGATGTTCGAGGTGATTCCCGATCTCGAGCAGCGCGCGCTGGCCCTGTCGCTGGGCGTGCGGGCGGTGATGAACGTGCCGCTGGCGGTCGGCGAGACGCGCTTCGGCGCGCTCTCGCTGGCGCTCTCGGAGAGCGATCGCGCCTTCACCGACGACGACCAGCGGCTGGCCACCCTGATCGCGCAGCGGGCCTCGATCGCGCTGAGCAACGCGCAGCTCTACGAGCGCCAGCGCGAGGTCGCGCGCACGCTGCAGGCGTCATTCCTGCCGGCCGACTTGCCGCGCGTCGACGGGGTAAGGTTCGACGCGGTCTACGCGCCGGGCACGCGCGATCTGACCGTCGGCGGCGACTGGTACGACGCCTTCGCCTACGACGAGCGCGCGCTGGGCTTCTCGGTCGGCGACGTCGCGGGGCGCGGGCTGAGCGCGGCGGTCACGATGGGGAAGATGCGCCAGACGTTCCGCGCGCTGGCCGATGTCGAGCGCGACCCGGCGCGGGTGCTGGCCGTCGCCGACGCGGTGCTGCGGCGCGAGCACCCCGACGTCTTCGTCACCGCCTTCGGCGCGCTGTACGAGCCTGCGACGGGCCTCCTGCGCTATGCCAACGCCGGCCATCCCGCGCCCTGCGTGCGGGCCGCCGACGGCACGCTGCGCCGGCTCGCGGCGGCCGGCCTTCCGCTCGGGCTGGGCAACCTGAGCGCACCGCTCGCGTATGTCGACGGGCTCGTGCCGGGCGACCTACTGGTGGCCTTCACCGACGGGCTGATCGAAGCGACGCACGACATCGACGAGGGCGAGCGGCGCGTCGCCGCCGCGCTCGCGCACCCCGCCTTCGCGTTCTGCAGCGCGCCCGCCGCGCTGCTGCGCACGCTGGTGGTGCCCGGCATCCCCGCCGACGACGTCGCGATCCTCACCGCCCGGATCGGCCCGGGCGCGGACTGGGCCTTCGACGCCAACGACGGCGGGCTGGCCCAGGCCGCGCGCGAGGCGTTCGTGGCCCGGCTGGCCGCGGCCGGCGTCCCGCGCGACGAGCGGCTTGCGGCCGAGATCGTGTTCGGCGAGATCGTCGGCAACGCGGCACGCTACACGCCCGGGCCGCTCGACCTGGCGCTGCGCCCCGCCGGCGGCGGGCTGGTGCTGGCCGCGCTCGACTGCGGGCCGGGGTTCCGCTGGCAGGCCGTGCGCCCGGCCGACGACAGCGAGAGCGGGCGCGGCCTGTTCCTGATCGAACGGCTGGCGCGGGCCATCCGGACCGAGCACCTGGTCGGCTTCGGAACCTATCTCGAGGTGACGCTGGCGGTCTGAGGCGCGCGCGGGGCGGTGTTCGCCGCTCGGTTTGAGAATCGGACAGCGATGCCCACGCCGATCGATGTCACCTACGAACGCACGTACAGCGGAACGCCGCGCCGGATCTACCAGCTCCTGAGCGAGATGGGCACCTCGCAGGACGCGATTTGGCCGTTCGCGGCGCAGCCGTTCACGCGCAGCCCCGGCCCGCTCACCCCGGGCACGACCGAGGAATGGCACCTCGGTGTCCACGCGGTGCTCGAATCGCTCGAGCCCGAGCACAGCATCGTCTGGCGGATCGACAACGAGGGCGTCGACGGCACCCACGCCTTCACGCTCGAGCAGCAGGGGCGCAAGGTCACCGTCCGGCACCGCATCGCGGCCACGGTCGCCGAGCCCGAGGGGCGGCTGTTCTGGAAGCGCTACGAGGACGTCCACGAGCGTGCGCTCAGCGGCCTGTTCGACAAGCTGGCTCGGGTCCTGAAACGCTGAACGGCGGTCGCCGCACCCGGGCGCGGCCGCCGTTCGCGCGCTCAGATCGGCGCGATCGTCGAACTGGGCGTGCCGTCGCCCACCGGGTTGTCGGCAACGTGGTTGTTGCCCCACGAGACGATCTGCCCGGCCGAGTCGAACACCAGCCCGTTGTTGTTCTTGGTCACCGCGATGTTGGAGATGTGGATCACCGCGGAGTTCGAGGCGTGCACGCCGGTGCCGTTGGTGTTCGTCACCGTGGTGTCGATGATCGCGATGGTCCCGGTCGAGGCGTCCGCGATCACCCCACCCGCGGCGCCGCTGTTCGCGATCATGCTGTTCGAAATGTCCATGCGCGTGTTGAGCGACGCCCGCACGCCGTAGCCGTTGCCCAGAACGTGGGTGTGGTCGAGCATGACCCGGTTGCGGTTGCCGGTCGTCGCTGCCGTCGAGCTGAAGATGCCGCCCACGAGATTGTTCTGGATGATCGAGTCGGTCACGGTCAGCAGCGTGCGGGCCGAGTTCTCGGCGTCGATCCCGAACTGCGAGAAGTTTTCGATGACGCAGTTCTGGACCTCGACCGTGCCCGCGTTGAGGATGTTGATCCCCTTCGTGCCCAGGGTCGTGCCCGCGCCGTTGATGCGCAGGTTGCGCAGCGTCACCGTGTCGTTGGCGCCGGCGTTGATGTTGAAGCCGATGGTGCCCGAGGCGAGCACGGACGCGACCTGGCCGCCGCCGCCGTCGATCGTGACCGCCTTGGTGACCGTGAGCGTGCCGAACCCGCCCGGATCGAGCGCGTCGATCTCGCCGCCCGCGGCCGTCTTGGAGATCGCGCCGGCGAAGGTCTTGCAGGGCGCGGTTCGGCTGCAGGGGTTCGCGTCGTCGCCCACGCCCGAGACCCACGTACGCGTCGCCTGCGCCTGCGCGGCGGTGGTCATCGCGCACAGTGACAGCGCTATGCCAAAAAAGGCAAGCCAAAAGGATCGTCTCATAGACTCCTCGTTCAGATGAGAGAAAGGTTGGGGATGCAGGGCGTTTCAACCGAGGCCAGGGTCCATCTTCTCGCCGAACGAGAATCGGACACTCTGAACGAGGGCAGGAACGGGCGGGCGCCGTCGCCCATCGAGCAGCGATGCGCTTCGCTCGTGCTCACTTGCTTGCCGCCACTGCCGTCCTGGCCGCGCTCGCCTGCGCCCGCCCCGCCCCGGCCGGCGCGGCCGACGCCTGGTGCCGCGCGGTCCCGCTCGAAAAGAGCTTCTGCCGGGCGCTGGCGGTCGCCGCGCCCAAGGCCGCGCTGCGGCTGGCGGTGGCCGACACCGACCCCAGCCGCGAGCACGGGCTGATGGGCGTCGCGGCGGTTCCGCCCGGCGAGGGGATGATCTTCGTGTTTCCCGAGCCGGCCGACCAGCGGCGCGACTTCTGGATGAAGGACACGATCGCGCCGCTGGACATGGTCTTCGTGCGCGCCGACGGCACGGTCAGCACCGTCGCGGCCCGCGTGCCGGCGACCAAGCCGGGCACGCCCGACAGCCGGGTCGCGCGCCGCTTCGGCCTGGGCCGCTACGTGATCGAGCTGGCCGCCGGCGGCGCGGCCGCGGCCGGCCTGCGGCCCGGGAGCCGGCTCACGCTTCCCGCCCTGCCCGCGCAGTGACTCGAGCCTAGAGCTGGACGTCCGAGTTCGAGCCGGAGCCGTGCGGCACGGCGACGGTGATCGGAATGCTGGCGGTCTGACCGTCGTTGCGCGCGCCGGTCAGGGTCAGGCGGAGCGAGCTCGAGGTCGGCGGCAGCCCCAGCACGTTGGCCGAGAAGATACCCTGCCACGTCCCCGGGCTGACCGGTGAGAGCGAGATCGAGCTCGTCCCGCTGCCCAGCGTCAGGCGCTGCACGTTGGTGGTCGTGATCGCGTTGACGCGCACGGTCGAGCTGGGCGTGAACGCCGTCGGCGTGAGCGTGACGTAGAAGATCTGCGGCGGGTCGCCCGGACCGGCGTACGTGTTGGCCGGGGGCGAGCCGAAGACGAAGGTGTTCGCCTGCGCGAACGCGCTCGGCAGCACCGGCGCGGGCGTGCCGCCGGCGCCGCCCGGAGCCGGGCCGGGCGCGCCGCTGGCCTTCGCGCTCGGGCTCGCGCCGGGCGGCGGCGAGGCCGGCACGGCGGTCGCCTGCGGCACCGGCGTGGTCGGGTTGACGAGCGGGAAGCTGACGCTGGGGGCGAGGGTCGGGAGCGGGCGCGGGGTCGGCACGGTCATCCCCGGCGGCAGCGCGGCGTTGGGCACGGTCGTCCCGGCGATTCCGAGCACGTGCGGCGTGACGACGATGATCAGCTCGTTGCGCGTGTTGGTGGTGTTGGTGTTGCGGAAGATGCGGCCCAGCAACGGGATGTCGCCGACCAGCGGGACTTTGCTCTCGGTGCGCTGGGTGTTCTCCTGGATCAGCCCGCCGATCACCAGCGTCTCGTTGTCGTGCAGGTGGACCGTGGTCTGGGTGTCGCGGGTCGAGATCTGCGGCACGCCGTTGAGGTAGCCGGTCAGCGAGTTGACGATCGGGTGCAGCGCGACGCTCATCTCGCCGGCGTCGGTGATGATCGGCGTGATGTCGAGCGTGACGCCGGTCTGGAAGCTCTCGAGCTGTGTCGTCGCGACGGTACCCGTGCCGCCGCCGATCGTGGTCAGGATGCTGATCGTGTCGCCGGCGCGGATCGTCGCGGTCCGCCCCGAGAGGGTCGTGATGCGCGGGTCCGCCAGCACGCGCGCGCGCCCGTTCTGCAGCAGCAGGTTGACTTGGGCCTGGAACGCGATCCCGGTCCGGGTGAGCGCCTGGAAACCGCTCAGCCGGCCGGGCTGGCCGTTGGGCCCCGGCGTGGGCTGCACCTCGCTGAAGGTCGTGCCGATCGAGGTCGTGCCGAGCTGCAGGCCCAGGTTGCGCGAGCTGTTCTCGTCGAGCTCGAGGATCTCGGTGTCGAGCACGACCGACTGCGGCACGACGTCCAGCGACGCGATCAAGTCTTTGGCGTCGCGGATGGCCTGCGCGCCGCCGGTCAGGATCAGCGACTGCATGCCGTTGGGCACGGTCACCCGCAGGTCGGGGTGGGTCGTCTGGAGCGCGGTCTGGACCGCGACCGCGATGTCTTGGGCCGAGGTTCCCGTGCCCTGCACGCCCGGCACGATCGAGCGCAGCTGCACGATCGCGTGCGTGCCGGCCTGCGCGACTTGCGCCGCGCCCTCGTCGCGGTTCGTGCCGCCCCCGCCGCCCGCCGTCCCGTCGAGCTGCGCGATTCCGCCCGCGATGCGCTGCTGGTCGACCGCCGTGGCGGTCACCGAGATCGCGTTGAGGCCGGCGTCGACCGAGACGGCGGTTTGCGGAAACGCGCGCCGCACCAGGTCGGCGACCGACTGCGCGTCGACGTTCTTGATCCGGTAGATCTGGGTGTAGCGGCTGCCGTAGGGCGGCACGTCGAGCTGCGAGACCAGCGCGCGGGCGCGCGTCACGTCCTCGGGCGCACCGCTCAAGGTGACGGTCGGGCCGGAGACGCCGACCCGCACGCGCGGGAACTGCGAGCTGATGCCGCGCGCGACGTCGGCCGGGCGGCGGGCCACGATCGTCACCGCGTCGCTGGCCTGCGGCGCGATCGTCGCGGCCGGCGCGGCGGCATCGATTCCGGCCAGCGCCGCCTTGATCTGGGTCAGGTCGGCCGGCGGCGCGCTGATCAGCATGCCGGACTTGGACAGGACGGTGATCTTGGCGCTCGGGTAGAGCGCCTGCAGGCGGGCCGCGACGGCGGCGGCCGGCTGCGAGCGCAGGCTGACCGCCTCGGTCGTCGGGGCGCGCGGGTCGCGCACGTCCAGGCCCTGGACGACCGCTCGCGCGGCTTGGATGTCGGCGTCCGCGCCGGCCAGCACCAGCGTGTTGCCCGTGCCGCCCTCGCTTACCGACAGGCGCGGAAAGAGCCCGCGCAGCACGCGCGCCGCGCGCCCGGCCGGGACGACCGCCAGCGGCACGACCGCCGAGCTGCGCGCCGACACGACGACCGTCCGGCCCTCGCGCACGCAGCGCAGACGCAGCTGCGCGCAGACCGCGTGCAGCGCCTCGTCGGGGGTCGCGTCGCTGACGGTCAGGCTGACGTTGCCGCGCACGTCGTCGGCCAGGCTGACGTTGAGGTGGGCCTGTTCGCCCAGGCGCAGGAACACGTCACGCACCGGCTCGTCGCGTGCGACCAGGTGCACCCGGACCGGCGGGGCGTGAGCGGGCGCCTGCGCGGCTAGGCCGGCCGAGCCGACCAGAGCGACCGCGAGCGCCAGCGCCGCCCCGGCCGCTCGCGCGCCGCGCGGCGAAGCCGGGCGCTCTCGGAAGCGCGAGGCGGACCTGCTCATCGGGGGCGGGGTTCGCGGGCAGCGCCTCGTTTGCCCGCGCCCCGGCGTAAGGCTTTGCACGCCGCGGAACATTCAGGGGACGAACCGCTCGGCCAAGCGGCGGCGGCACCGGGGTGGCACCGCCGCTTGCGCCGGATCAGACCGGCGCGATGGGCGAGCTGGGCGCGCCGTCGCCGCCCGGGTTGTCGGCGACGTGGTTGTTGCCCCACGAGACGATCTGGCCGGCCGAGTCGAACATCAGGCCGTTGAGGTTCTCGGTCACCGTGATGTTCGTGATGTGGACGAGGGCCGCGTTCGAGGCGTGAACGCCGGCCGTCGAGTTGTTGGTGACCGTGGTGTCGGTCAGGACCAGCAGCGCGCTCGACGCGTCGGCGATCGCGCCGGCTCCGCTGGGGCTGTTGGCGATGAGGCTGTTGCTGACTTGCATGCGGGTGTTCAGCGACGCGCGCACGCCGTAGCCGCCGTTGCCCAGCAGCGTCGAGTACGCGATCGAAACGCGGTTCTTGCCCGAGGTGGTCGCCGCGGTCGAGCTCAGGATGCCGCCCACCGTGTTGTTCTGGACGATCGAGCCGGTCACGTCGAGGAACGTGCGGGCGGCGTTCTCGGCGTCGATGCCCACGTTCGAGAAGTTTTCGATGACGCAGTTCTGGACCCGCACCGTGCCGGCGTTGACGATGTTGACGCCTTTGGTGCCCAGGGTCGTGCCGGCGCCGTTGATGCGCAGGTTGCGCAGGGTCACCACGTCGTTGGTGCCGGCGTTGATGGTGAAGCCGACGGTGCCCGAGGCCAGGACCGACGCGACCTCGCCGCCCCCGCCGTCGATGGTGATGGCCTTGGTGATCGTGAGCGTGCCGAACCCGCCCGGGTCGAGCGCGTCGATCTCGCCCCCGGCGGCCGTCTTGGAGATCGCACCGGCGAAGGTTTTGCACGGCGCGGTGCGGCTGCATGGGTTGACGTCGTCGCCGACGCCGGACACCCAGGTGCGCGTGGCTTGGGCCTGCGCGGCGGAGGTCATCGCGCCCAGCGCGACCGCAATGCCGAAGAACGCAAGCAAGAAGAATCGTTTCATTGGACTCCCTCGGTTTCTATGCAAAGGTGAGCAAAGAGGCAATCACCAGCATTTCAACTAAGGCTACGCTTGATCTTCTAGGCAAGGCGTCCAGTCATGGGTACGCCGCGCGGCCGAACGCAGCCGCGCGGCGAAGCGGGCTACCCGCCGTGGCGGTCGTCGAAGCGGTCGTCGCGAATGGCCTGCTGCACGAACGCATAGGCTCGGCCGGCGTCGGCACGCGCGGCACGCAGGTCGCCGCGCGCAGAGCGGTCGGCCTCGGGCCCGCTCAGATCGCGGCGTGCCCGCGCGAGCAGCGCGAGCGCGCGGTGCAGCCGGTCGCGGTGCGACAGGCCGGCGTCCTCGGCCGGGTGGTCGGTGAGGTCCTTGCCGTCGTCGTAGGCGGCGGCTCGCGCGTCGCCGATCGCGGCGTCGATCGAGCCGATCGCCTGCGCGTCGTCGTACGCGACGTTGCCCTCGTCGCGGTGGTTCAGATAGGCGCGGGCGAGGCGCAAGTCGGTCAGCGCGTGCAGTTCCGCCGGGTGCGGCGCACCGCGGCGATCGTCGAGCCGGTCGTCGCGCAGCGCCGCGTCGGTCGCGCCGATCGCCTGGCGCGTCGCGTCGACGGCCTGATCGCGCAGCACGACCGAGGCCGGGTTGGCTTCGGGCCGCTGCAGGTCGCGTAGCGCGTCGCGCAGCTCGCTGCGCGCCAGCAGCAGGCGGCTGCGGCGGTCCTGCGGGCCGTCGACCGGAAAGCGCTCACCGAGGTTCTTGCCGTCGTCGCCGGCGGCTTGCGCCGCGGCGCCGATGGCGCTGCGGATGTCGGCTAGCGCCGTGCGCTGCTCGGCCACCACGTTGATCTCGTCGGGATGGTTCTCGAGCGCGGCCGCGTGGCGCAGATCGCTCAGCGCGTGGACGTAGTAGGGGTGCGGGCCCAGCGTATCGGCCAGCGCCGGCGCGACCAGCGTCGCGGCCAGCACGGCGGCGAGCGCCGCTCCCAAGGGCAGGCGGAGTTCGTTCGCGTTCACGTGTTCGGACCTCCGAAAGAAGAGGAGATGAATACGTGCCTGGGAACGGGCTGGGAGCCCGCAAGCATCGCCGCGCCGGCCGTTTTCTCACCGCCGTTTCAGGAGCGGCCGAAGGAGGCAACGCGGGACGGCCGGCGCTGTGAAGAAAGTCGACCAAGAATACCATCCGCAGGAGCATCGACGGGTTAGATGGACTCCCCAAAAGTCTTTATCAGCTACAGCTACGACTCGCCTGAACACGAGCAGCGCGTTCGAATGCTGGCGGATCGCCTCCGTCGTGAGGGTATCGACTGCACGATCGATCAATATGACGAGGCGCCTACTAATGGTTTGCTGCGCTGGATGGCACGTCAGGTCAAAGCCTCGGATTTTGTGCTCTTAGTCTGCACTGAAACCTATGCCAGGCGCGCCGAAGAGAATGAGCAGCCCGGTAAAGGTCACGGGGTACTGTGGGAAAGCAACCTCATCTACAATGAGTTCTATGCCGCGGGAACGGTCAGCCCAAAGTTTATCCCAGTGCTATTCCATCCACGGGATAGTTCCCATATCCCGGGTCCTTTCACAGGCGTTACCTATTATTGCATTGAGAATGAGGCTGGTTACGAGAAGCTCTATCGGAGACTTACGAAGCAGCCTCGCATCGTCAAACCTCCAGTAGGAGAAGTTTATTCGTTGCCGCCAGACCAGGATGGCAACGCTGTGAATTCACTTGGCAAACTAGTCAATGTGCCGAGTCTGCCGCCGCACTTTCTCGGACGGCGCGAGCACCTCGAAGCGATCAAGGCTGCGGTGTTATCTGAAGAAGGTGGTAGCTCCGTCGGGGTGACCGGCGTCGGCGCGACCGGCGTACAAGGCATGGGCGGTATCGGCAAGAGCGTGCTCACCGCGGCGGTCGCCCACGATCCGGGTGTCCGGCAAGCGTTCCGCGACGGCATCTATTGGCTCCCAGTCGGGCGCGAGCCGAACCTGTTGGAACTACAGAACGAGCTTCTCCGTCAAGTTGGCGAACCGCAGCAATCGTTCACGACATCACAAGACGCCAGGAATGCCTTGCGCGAGGCGCTCGACGGCCGGCACGTCCTCGTCGTGCTGGACGACGTATGGCAAGCCGACCACGCTTACGAGCTATGCGAATCATGCGCGCCCGCGCGGTTACTGATCACGACCCGAGACGCGGAGGTGCTCGCCGCCGTCGGTGCGGCGGAGCACCGAGTTGACGTCCTTTCGCCCAACGACGCGCTCACGATGCTGGCAAACTGGGCGAGCGAGAAGGCGGACGCACTGCCGCTGCAGGCTGCCGAGGTCGCGAAGGAGTGCGGCAATCTGCCGCTCGCGTTAGCAGCCGTGGGCGCAATGGTTCGCCGGAGGCCTTCGGGCTGGGGGGACGCGCTAGCGCGCTTGCGCAGCGCCGATCTCGCCACGATTCGCCGAGCCTATCCTGGATATCCGTATCCTAACCTCCTACGCGCTCTAGAAGTCAGTATCGACGCTCTTGAGGAGGTCGACCGCGAACGGTACCTCGATTTGGCGGTGTTTCGCGATGACCAGCCGATACCGGAAGGAACTTTGAGCCAATTATGGAGCCTCAGTCCACTCGCCACTCGGGACTGCATGGCACACTTCGTCGATCGTTCCTTGGCAGTAAGAACGGAGGATGAGGACGAGGCGCTAATCTTGCACGATCTCTTGCGCGACGTGATCCGCAGGCGCCGCGAAGCGACGCTTACTCAAGTGCATATGCGATTGTTGCACGCATGGGATTCGGAGCTACGCCTACCCGACCGCTATGCTTGGCGTTGGGCTGCCTATCATCTTATGCAGGCGAACCGTGAAGCCGATCTTCGCAGGTTGTTATCGGACTTGAATTACCTCCAGGCCAAGCTCGATGTTGCCGGTGTGAACGCCTTACTGGCCGATTACGAATACGTAAGTGGCGACTCCGACATGCGCACGATCCGGTCGGCAATTCGTCTCTCGGCCCATGCTCTCTCGAAGGACGGTGGACAGCTCGCCGCGCAGGTTCGAGGCCGACTGTTGCATGTTCGATCTTCGCTCGTGCGCTCTCTCTTAAACCAGACTCTTCAACCGCCGCATCGATGCTGGCTCTTGCCGCTTACGGAAAGTCTCATCCCGGCTGATAGCTCGTTATTGCCGACTTTTGATAGCCACTCAGATTTGGTTTGGTCGGTGGCCGTGACGGGTGACGGACGTCGTGCAGTCTCCGGTTCGGCAGATGGGACGGTGCGAGTGTGGGACCTTGCCCGCGGACAATCGCAGGTTCTCGAAGGTCACATGGATTCAGTTACGTCGGTAGCCGTGACGAGTGACGGACGACGTGCGGTCTCGGGTTCGGCCCACGGGACGGTGCGGGTGTGGGACCTTGCCAACGGACAGTCGGAGGTACTCGAAGGTCATACCAATTGGATTTGGTCAGTAGTCATGACGGATGACGGACGTCGTGCGGTCTCGGGTTCGGCTGATCGGACGGTGCGGGTGTGGGACCTTGAAGCGGACAGTCGCAGATGCTCGAAGGTCATACCAATTGGGTTTGGTCAGTAGTCGTGACGGGTGACGGACGTTGTGCAGTTTCGGGTTCGGCCGATGGGGCTGTGAGGGTGTGGGACCTTGCCAGCGGACAATCGCAGGTGCTCGAAGGCCATACAGATTGGGTTAAGTCGGTTGCCGTGATGGGTGATGGACGTTGTGCGGTCTCGGGTTCGGCCGACGGAACGGTGCGCGTGTGGAACCTTGCCAGCAGAGAGTCGCAGGTGCTCGAAGGACACACGGATTGGATTAGGTCGCTGGTCGTAACGGATGACGGAGGTCGTGTGATCTCAGGTTCAAACGATGGGACGGTGCGGGTGTGGGATCTTGCCGACGAACAGTCGCAGGTGCTCGAAGGGCACACTAGTTGGGTTTGGTCGGTAGCCGTGACGGGGGAAGGACGTTACGCTGTCTCAAGCTCGGACGATTGGACAGTACGAGTGTGGGACCTAGCCAGCGGTAACCAATCTGCGATCTTCACCGCTGATGCTGGCATTCAGTGCTGTGCTATCACGCCGGATGGTCGAACTATCGTTGCGGGAGACACTTCGGGCCGAGTTCATTTCCTGCGATACCTTGAACCCGACCCGAACGCACCTCCCCCAGCGGAACCTACGTTTCGCCTGCTCAGCCAGCCCTGACCGCTATGAGAACGCGTTCTCGCCGGTCAGCGCCTGGCCCAGGATCAGGGTGTGGATCTCGCTCGTGCCTTCGTAGGTCAGCACGCTTTCGAGGTTGTTCATGTGGCGGATCACCGGGTACTCCAGCGTGATGCCGCTCGCGCCCAGGATCGTGCGCGCTTCACGGCAGACCGCGAGCGCTTCGCGCACGTTGTTGAGCTTGCCGAACGAGACGTGCGAAGAGTGCGCGCGCCCTTCGTCCTTGAGCCGGCCGATGTGGAACGCGGTCAGCAGGCCTTTGTTGAGCTCCAGCATCATGTCGACCAGCTTCTCTTGGGTGAGCTGGAAGCCGGCGATGGGCGGCCGAACTGCACGCGCGTCTTGGCGTACTCCAGCGCGCTCTCGTAGCACGCGCGCCCGGCGCCGAGCGCCCCCCACATGATGCCGTAGCGCGCTTCGTTCAGGCACGAGAGCGGACCGCGCAGCCCTTCGACGTTGGGCAGCATCGCGTCGGCCGGTAAGCGCACGTCTTCCAGGATCAGCTCGGAAGTGATCGACGCGCGCAGCGAGAGCTTGCGCTCGACGTTGCGGGTCGAGAAGCCCTTCGTGTTCGTCGGGACGACGAAGCCGCGGATAGTGCCGCTGCGCGGGCCGTCGTCGGGATCGGTGCGGCCCAGACCATCGCCACGTCGGCGATGCCGCCGTTGGTGATCCACGCCTTGGTGCCGTTGAGCACGTAGTCGCGAGCCGGAGCGCTTCGCGGTCGTGCGCATCCCGCCCGGATCGCTGCCGAAGTCGGGCTCGGTCAGCCCGAAGCAGCCGATGGCCTCGCCCGCCGCCATGCGCGGCAGCCAGGTCTGTTTCTGCTCCTCCGAGCCGTGCGCCCAGAGCGCGTACATCGCGAGCGACCCCTGCACGGAGACGAACGAGCGGAAGCCGGAGTCGCCGGCTTCGAGCTCCAGGCAGGCCAGGCCGTAGGCGACCGCGCTGGTCCCGGCGCAGCCGTAGCCCTGCAGGTGCATGCCGAGCAGGCCGAGGTTGCCCAGCTCGCGCGCCATCTCGCGCGGGAAGACGCCCTCGTCGAACCAGTCGCCGATGTTCGGCAGCACCCGGTCGCGCACGAAGGCGCGCACCGTGTCGCGGATCAGGCGCTCGTCGTCGGTCATCAGCGCGTCGAGGCCGAGGAAGTCGTGCGGCTGCGGAGCCGGCGCCGCGCTGCGGTGCGCGGAAGGCGAGACGGTCGTGCTCATGGGGTCCGGTTCGACCCTAGTGGATGATGTACCGGTCAGACATGGGCACGGCCGCCGGCACCAGCGGCTCGTCGCAGGCGGGCTGCGGGCGGCGCGCCTCGTCCGCCTCCGGCCGCCGGACGGGGCCGACGCCGAAGAATCGCCGCGGCGCGTCGGTGCCGATGCGCAGGTCGAGCTTGTCGTCGGTTTCGACCCGGGCCAGCCGCGAGGCGGCCGGAGCGACCCAGTGCCCGCCGCGCGGCGGCTGGGCCGGGAGCGGCGCGGCGGCCTCGATCAGGTAGCGGCCCGGCGCGAGGCCGACCCGCGCGAAGTAGCCGTTGCGGCCGCTGGTCAGCGCGATCGTCTGGCCGTCGTCGAGCCCCCGCAGGCGGACCGCGGCGTTCGCCAGCGGCCGGCCGGTGTCGCAGGCATAGACGTGGCCGGTGATGGTCGCCGGCCCTTGCGCCGCGGCGGGCAACGTGGCGGCAAGCAGCGTCGCAGCGAGCAGCGCGGCAGCGCGGGCAGCTGTGCGAAGCGGCGTCAGCGGAGCGGTACCGCGCAGCAGGCCGGCGGTCGAAGCGGTGGTACGGTCCATGGCTAGGGAACGCCGCCCAGGAACGATTCGATCGCGGTCGCCAGCGCGAGCGGCGTCTCGTCGGTCGGGTAGTGACCGGCGTTGCGCAGCGTCTCCAGACGCGCGTTGGGATACCACTTCAGCCAGGTCTGCTCCATCGTCGCCGCGCCCAGCGCGGGGTCGTGCTCGCCGACCAGCACCTGGACCGGGACGGGATTGCCCGCGATGCGCTCGTGGAAGTCGCCCTTGGCCCACGAGTCGAGATAGGCCGCGAACGCTTCGCGGCGCGAGACCGCCAGCGAGTTGGCGACCATCGCGTCGAGCCAGACGTGCGTGAGCCGGTTGCCGGTGGTGAAGTCGATGATCGCGCGCCGGTTCTCGGGCCGCTCGGCCGCGCCGGAGAACAGCGCCCAGCCCTGCTCGTCGAACGGCACGCCGCCGGCCGGCACGGGCGCGATCCCGACCAGCGCGCGCACCCGCCCGGGCGCTTGGACCAGAACCTGCTGGATCGCCTTGCCGCCCATCGAGTGCCCGACCAGCGAGAAGCGCTCCCAGCCCAGCGCGTCGGCCAGCGCCAGCGCGTCGCTCGCGATCTCCTCGATCGTGTACTCGCCCGCGACCTCGCGCGCCTCGCCGTAGCCGCGCTGGTCCATGAACGCGTAGCTGAACGCCGCGCCGTCGAGGTGCGGCCACAGCGCCGCGAACGCGGTCCGGTCGCCGAACCAGCCGTGCAGCCCGATGACCTTGTGCGCGCCGTCGCCGACGCGCTGGTGGGGATTCGCCATGCGCGTGCATTCGCGCTGCGAGCTCCCTTGCCGCCCCGCGCGGCGCGTGCTAGGTTCGGCGTGAGATGCTCGTACGCCGATCCCGCGCTGGATCGCCGAATTGGACGACCGCAAGCCCTGGATCGACGTGCTGGACGGCAGGAAGCTGCCCGTACAGCCGGCGAGATGTTGCACGGGGTGCTCGGTCGCACGCATCGCCACGCAGATCGACGACTGGAGCGCCGGCCGCGACGATCGCGGCGTCGTCGCGGTTCGCGTGCGCTATTACTTCGAACGGCATGACGGCACGTGGACGCGCTCATGCCGGACGTCTGCTATTTTTCGTGGGCGCGCTTTCCAGACACTATCTGAGCGAAGAGTCGCAGCGGCCGCGCATCGCGCCGGACATCGCGGTCGAGGTGCTTTCGCGCAAGGACCGCCCTCGATCGTCCGGCGCAAGGTCGACGACCTACCTCGCGTACGGCGCGAACGTGGTGCTCGTGCTGCACGCCGGAACTCGTCGCGTGACGATCTACCGCGCGCGGCACGTGTCGAGGAGCGCGATGCCCGCGGCACGATGCCGCTCGAGCCGTACGACGGGCTGAGCATCGACTGGGAAGACGCATACCAAGGTGAATCACTCGTTGCCTCGCCACCGCGCTCCCGTGCCTTAGCTCGCCAGCGCCGCCCGGTACGCCGCTTCCGCCTGCGGGCTGAAGCAGCAGAAGACCACCCGCTCCGGGGTTGCGTGCTCGGCGAGGAACGCGCGTACCGTGTCGACCGCGACGCGCGTCGCGGCTTCGAGCGGGTAGCCGTAGACGCCGGTCGAGATCGCCGGGAAGGCGACGCTGCGCGCGCCGACGCGCTCCGCCGCCAGCAGCGACGTCGCGGTACGCGCTCGCGAGCAGCGCGGGCTCGCCGGCGTGTCCGCCGTGCCAGACCGGGCCGACGGTGTGGATCACGTGCTTGGCGGCGAGCCGAAAGCCCGGCGTGACGCGCGCCTCGCCGGGCGGGCACGGCGCCAGCGCGCGCGACGCCGCGGCGAGCTCCGGACCGGCCGCGCGGTGGATCGCGCCGTCGACCCCGCCGCCGCCGGCCAGCGCCGAGTTCGCCGCGTTCACGATCGCGTCGACGTCGAGCGCGGTGATGTCGCCGCGCACCACCGCGATCCGCTCGGCATCGCGCACGCTAGCCCGCGACCGCGGCGGGCTCGCGCACGCCGCGCGGCGGGCGCTGCTCGCTGATCGCCTCGAGGGTTTGGCCGCGCGTCTCCTCGCCGAGCAGCAGCACGACCAGCGCGCCGGCCAGCATCACCGCGGCGAACACCACGAACACCGCGTAGGGCGAGCCGAAGCGGACCAGCAGCGCGCCCACGATCACGGCCGAGAACGCGCCCACCAGCCGGCCCGCGCCGGCCGCGAAGCCGACCCCGCTGGCCCGGATCGCGGTCGGGTACTGCTCGGGCGTGTAGGTGTAGGTCACGCCCCACGCGCCGAGATTGAAGAAGGCGATGACCGCGCCCCAGCCCAGCACCGCGCCCAGCGCCGGCTGCGCCGAGAGGATCGTGCCGGCGAAGAAGAACGAGCCCAGCGCGGCGCAGGCCAGGAACGCCACCAGCGTGGCCTTGCGCCCGATCCGGTCGACCAGCGCCGCGGCGGCGTAGTAGCCGGGGATCTGGAACACCGCGATCGCCAGGTTGAGCCAGAGCGCTTCGCGCAGCGTGAAGCCCTTGGCGGTCAGCAGCGACGGCAGCCACGTGAAGATGCCGTAGTACGAGAACACGAGCGCGATCCAGAGCGCCCACAGCATCACCGTGCGGCGGCGCAGCCCCGGCCCGAAGAGCTGCCCGAGCGACGCGCGCAGCGGCTCCGCCGGCGCTTCCGCGGCGATCCCGGCCACGCGCGCCGCCTCGCTCGCCTCGCGGACGCGGCCGCGGGCCAGCAGCCAGCGCGGCGACTCGGGGATCGCGCGCCGGATCACGACCACGTAGAGCGCGGGCAGCATGCCGATCAGGAGCGCGATCCGCCAGCCCTCGTGGAGCGGCACGACGACCGCGCCGATCAGCGCCGCCAGCACGCTGCCGTAGGCCCAGAAGCTCTCCAGCAGCACGACCGTGCGGCCGCGCCGCTCGGCCGGCGCGAACTCGGCCACCAGCGTGCTCGCCACGGGCAATTCGCCGCCCAGACCCAGCCCGGCCAGGAAGCGCAGCCCGATCAGCACCGCGGCGCCGGTGGCCAGCGCCGACAGCCCGGTCAGCAGGCTGTAGGCCAGGATGGTCCACGTGAAGACCGCCTTGCGCCCGAAGCGGTCCGCGACCACGCCCGAGAGGGCCGCGCCGAAGAACATCCCGAGCAGGTTGGCGGTGATGATCCAGCCCGCGACCGGCCGGCTGAGGTCCCACTGGCGGGAAACCGCGGCGACGACGCTGCCCAGCAGCAGCAGGTCCATCGCGTCGAAGAGCCAGCCGCCGCCCGCGGCGAGGAGCAGCCGTCGTTGGAAGGTCATGCGCTCGGGGTTATGCTCATTCCGAGTATATCCTTCTCGGCGACGACGTCCGGCCGGAAGCGGTAGCGCAGCGCCGGCCGGCCGGGTCCCTCGGACTCGGTCTCGCCGGTCGGCTCCACCAGCCGCCCCGCCGCGACCAGGCGGCGGAAGTTGCCCTTGTGCAGGCGCACCCCGGCCAGCGCCTCGACCGTCCGCTGCAGGCGGAGCAGGGTGAAGGCCGGGTCGAGCAGCTCGAACACCAGCGGCCGGTAGCGCAGCGCCCCGCGCACCCGCCCGATCGCGGTGGCCAGGATGCGCCGGTGGTCGAGCGCCATCGCCTCCCCCGCCGTGCGCTCCAGCGGGGCGCGCGACTCGGCCACCAGGCCCAGCTCCCAGAACAGCTCGTAGCGCTCGAGCACCAGCTCCGGGTTCCAGCCGGCCCGCCGGGTGCCGGTGCAGCGGCGGGCCCGCCGCTCGCGCGCGCGCCGCTCCTCGCCGCTCGCGCCCGCCGCGACCCAAGCCGCGACCGCGGGCAGGATCAGCTCGTCGACCAGCGCCGGCCGGCCCGCGCGCCAGTCCTCCCACGGGAAGTAGCGGTACCACGAGAACCAGCGCGCGTCGGCGCTGCCGCCCGGCGCGCTCTCGCGCACGAAGGCCAGGTAGGCGATCGAGAGCATCCGCGCGCCGCCCGAGCGGCGCGGGTCGCGCTCGCGGTCGCCGAAGGTGTAGAGCTGCTCGACGTGGCCCAGCTCGAGCTGGGTCTGCTCGCTCACCCAGTGGCGCAGCCCCGCTTCGAGCGTGCGGTCGCCCGCCGGATCGAACGGGCCGGCCGGCAGCGCCTGGTCGGGCAGGCGCACCAGAACGCGCGGCTCCTCGGCGGAGACCGCGACGATCACCGCGTCGAGCGCGACGGCGAGGTCGGTCGGCACGCCGGTCCGTTCGGCACGCGCGCGCGTTTGCATCGTGGCCGGTTGGGCACGCGCTTGGTACTATGGCGGCCAAAAAACCGGACGGCAACGACCGTACCGATCTCGATCAATTCCGCGTCGACAACAGCGGGCGCGACCTGACCACCAATCAGGGCGTCCCGGTCGCCGACAACCAGAACTCGCTGCGCGCGGGCGAGCGCGGGCCGACCCTGCTCGAAGACTTCATCCTGCGCGAGAAGATCACGCACTTCGACCACGAGCGGATTCCCGAGCGGGTGGTGCACGCGCGCGGCAGCGGAGCGCACGGCTACTTCCAGGTCTACGAGCCGATGACCGACGTCACGCGGGCCGGCTTCCTGCAAGACCCGGCCAAGAAAACGCCGGTGTTCGTGCGCTTCTCGACCGTCGGCGGCTCGCGCGGCTCGGCCGACACCGTGCGCGACGTGCGCGGCTTCGCGGTCAAGTTCTACACCGACGAAGGCAACTACGATCTGGTCGGCAACAACATGCCGGTCTTTTTCATCCAGGACGCGATCAAGTTCCCCGACTTCGTGCACGCCGTCAAGCCCGAGCCGCGCAACGAGATCCCGCAGGCTTCGTCGGCGCACGACACGTTCTGGGACTTCTGCTCGCTGACGCCCGAGTCGACCCACATGCTGTTCTGGCTGATGTCGGACCGCGCGCTCCCGCGCTCGTACGCGATGATGGAAGGCTTCGGCGTCCACACCTACCGCTTCCTCAACGCGGCCGGGAAGTCGACCTACGTCAAGTTCCACTGGAAGCCGGTCAAGGGCATGCACTCGCTGGTCTGGGACGAGGCGCAGAAGCTGGCCGGCAAGGCGCCCGACTTCAACCGGGCCGACCTGTGGGACGCGATCGAAGCCGGCGACTTCCCCGAGTTCGAGCTGGGCGTGCAGCTCTTCGACGACGCGACCGCGGACGGCTTTGACTTCGACATCCTCGACGCGACCAAGCTGATTCCCGAGGAGCTGGTGCCGGTCAAGCGCATCGGCAAGCTGACCCTCAACCAGAACCCGAACAACTTCTTCGCCGAGACCGAGCAGGTCGCGTTCTGCGTCTCGCACGTCGTGCCGGGGATCGACTTCAGCAACGACCCGCTGCTGCAGGGCCGCATCTTCTCGTACCTCGACACGCCAGCTCTCGCGCCTGGGCGGGCCCAACTTCCACCAGATCCCGATCAACCGCCCGCGCTGCCCGTTCCACAACGGCCAGTCCGACGGCATGCACCAGATGGGGATCCCGACCAACGCGACCAGCTACGAGCCCAACTCCATCGACGGCGGCTGGCCCAAGGAGAAGCCGGTCGAGCGGGGCGGCTTCGCCAGCTACCTCGAGACGCTCCAAGGCGACAAGCGGCGCATCCGGGCCGAGTCGTTCGCCGACCACTTCTCGCAGGCCAAGCTGTTCTACAACAGCCAGTCGGCGGTCGAGCAAGAGCACATCGCGGCGGCCTTCTCGTTCGAGCTGGCCAAGGTCGCGACGGTCGCGATCCGCGAGCGGACCCTAGGCCTGCTGGCCAACGTCGACGCCGATCTGGCGGCCCAAGTCGCGGCCAAGGTCGGAGCCGCCGTCCCGGCGCCGACGGGCGGCAACGGCAAAGCCGAGGGCAAGGCCGCTCCGCCGTCTCCGGCCCTGAGCATCCTCGACACGCCCGACAAGCAGACCGTCTCGGCCAAGGGGCGCAAGGTCGCCATCCTGGCCGCCGACGGCGTCGACGGCGCGCAGATCGACGCCATGAAGGCCGCGCTCGCGGGGGCGGGAGCCGAGGGGCTCGTCCTAGGCCCGCACCTGGGGACGCTCGCGGGGGCGGCCGGCCCGGTGGCGGTCGACCACACGCTCGTCACCATGCCCTCGGTCGCCTTTGACGCGGTGTTCGTGCCGGGCGGCGCGGCGAGCGCGGGCCGGCTCACCGGCGACGGCGACGCGGTCCACTTCCTAGCCGAAGCCTACAAGCACTGCAAGGCCGTCGCGGTGCTCGGCGCGGGCGCGGCGCTGCTCGAGGCGGCCGGCATCCGCGCCGCCGGATCGCCCGGGCTGATCGTTTCGCCGGACGGCGGCGTGGCCCAGGTGGCCGACCTCTTCATCGAGGCGATCGCCGGGCACCGGGCCTGGAACCGCTCCGACAAGGACGCCATCCCGGCCTGAGTCCGAGCAACGCCGGGGTCCGTGGACGACTGCGGGCCCCGGCCTTGACTCCCTTGCGGCGCTGCTGTAGACTATGGCGGTTGTGGTCCGCGACGCGGGCGCCGTTTCGGCGTTCGCGGCGGAGGTGTAAGAGATACGCCAGGACCCGTGGATATCCGTAAGGGATCGATCAACGTGAAGAGCATCATCGGCCGCAAGGTCGGGATGACCAGTGTGTTCACGGAAGACGGCCGGAGCGTTCCGGTCACCGTGATCCAAGCTGGTCCGTGTACCGTGGTTCAGAAAAAGACGCAAGCGACGGACGGCTACGAGGCCGTCGCGCTGTCGTTCGGCGACGTCAAGCCGTCGCGCCTGACCAAAGCGCTCCAGGGCCACTACAAGAAGGCCGGCCAGACGCCCAAGCGCACCATCCGCGAGTTCCGCCGGGGCATCGAAGGCCTCGACCTCGGGGCCAGCGTGACGGTCGAGAGCTTCGCGCAGGGCGACCGCGTCGACGTGGCCGGCGTCTCCAAGGGCCACGGCTTCGCCGGCGGCATCAAGCGCTGGAACTTCAGCGGCGGCGGCGCGAGCCACGGCCAGATGATCCACCGCCAGCCGGGTTCCAACGGCGACACCAACTCCGGCCACACCCACCGCGGCAGCCGCCGCCCGGGCCACTACGGCGTCGACCGCGTGACGCACCAGAACCTCGAGGTCGTCCGGGCGGACGCCGAGCGCAATCTGCTGCTGGTCCGCGGTCCGGTGCCGGGTCCCAAGAACGGTCTCGTGATCGTGCAGCAGTCCGTCAAGACGAAGGTGAGCGCGTAATGGCGCAGGTCATCGACGCGCAGGGCAAGGTCGTGCGCGAAGTCGAGACGCCCGCCGTGTTCGGCGGCGACGTCTCCAAGAAAGCCAACGCCGTCTTCCGCGCCGTGTTCCGCGAGCTCGCGAACCCGCGCGCCGGCACGGCCTCGACCAAGAAGCGCGACGAAGTCCGCGGCGGCGGCCGCAAGCCGTGGCGCCAGAAGGGCACCGGCCGCGCCCGCCAGGGTTCGATCCGCTCGCCGCAGTGGGCGCACGGCGGCGTGGTGTTCGGCCCCCAGCCGCGCTCCTACATCTCCAGCCTGAACAAGAAGGAGCGCCGCGCCGCGCTGGTGGCCGCGCTCTCCGACAAGTTCCAGACCGGCAGCGTGACGGTGCTCGACACCGCCGCGCTCGACGTCAGCAAGACCAAGGCCTTCGCGACGCTGCTGTTCGGTTCGCCCAAGGCGGCCCGAACCGGCACCCGCACGCTGGTCGTGTTCGCGACCGCCGAGCTGGCCGCGGTCGGCACCTCGCTGCGCCGGGCCGGCGCCAACCTCGAGCGCGTCGCGGTGACGCACACCGGCGAGCTCGACGTCAAGGACGTGGTCGGCTACGCCCGGCTAGTCCTCACCACGGGCGCGCACGACGCGCTCGTCGGCAAGTACACGCAGGAGTCGAAGTAGTGGAAGCCCGCGACGTCATCGTGGCCCCGCTCATCACCGAGAAATCGATGGTGGGCACGGCCGTGCAGCAGTACACCTTCGAGGTGAACAAGCACGCCACCAAGACCCAGATCAAGCACGCGGTGGCCGAGATCTTCGGCGTGACCGTGCTCAAGATCAACACCGTCACCGTCGGCGGCAAGCGCAAGAACTTCGCCCGCCGCGGCCGCAAGTCCACCGGCATCCAGTCGGACTGGAAAAAGGCCATCGTCACCATCGCTGCCGGCCAGAAAATCGAGCTGGGCGGCGTGAACTACTTCGAGCAGTAAGATGGCCGTTAAGAAATACAAGCCGACCAGCGCCGCGCGGCGCTTCATCACCACCGCCGACTTCAGCGAAGTCTCGAAGAAGGCGCCCGAGCGGTCGCTGCTCGAGGTCAAGAAGAAGCATTCCGGCCGCAACAACAACGGCCACATCACCACCCGCCACAAGGGCGGCGGGGTGCGCAAGCAGTACCGCATCGTCGATTTCAAGCGGACCAAGGACGGCATCCCGGCCAAGGTCGCGGCGATCGAGTACGATCCCAACCGCACCGCGCGGCTGGCCCTGCTGCACTACCGCGACGGCGAGAAGCGCTACATCCTCGCGCCCGCCGCGCTCAAGGTCGGCGATCTCGTCGAGAGCGGCGCGGCGGCCGACATCAAGACCGGCAACGCGCTCCCGCTGACCAACATCCCGCTGGGTACCGTGATCCACAACATCGAGCTGCAGCCCGGCGAGGGCGGCAAGCTCGTGCGCTCGGCCGGCGGCGCCGCGCAGCTGATGGCCAAGGAAGGCGAGTACGCGCAGGTCCGCATGCCGTCGGGCGAAGTCCGGCGCATCCTGATCGTCTGCCGCGCCACCATCGGCCAGCTCGGCAACCTCGACCACGAGAACGAAGTGATCGGCAAGGCCGGGCGCCAGCGCCACCTGGGCAAGCGCCCCTCGGTGCGCGGCATCGCGATGAACCCCGTCGACCACCCGCACGGCGGCGGCGAGGCGCGTTCCACCTCGGGCCGGCCGCCCACCACGCCCTGGGGCCAGATGACGATGGGCAAGAAGACGCGCCGCAACAAGCGCACCTCGAAGATGATCGTTCGGAAGCGGAAGAGCAAGTAGCATGGGTCGTTCACTCAAAAAGGGTCCGTTCGTCGCGGACCACCTGATGGTCAAGGTCGAGAAGATGAACGCGTCGCGCGAGAAGCGGGTCATCAAGACCTGGTCGCGCGCCTCGACGATCATCCCGCAGATGGTCGGCCACACGATTTCGGTCCACAACGGCAAGACCCACATCCCGGTGTTCATCACCGAGAACATGGTCGGCCACAAGCTGGGCGAGTTCTCGCCGACCCGGGTCTACAAAGGCCACGGCGGCGACAAGGCCTCGGTGAAGTAGCATGAACGCATCCGTCAGCGCCGCGAACGTCGCGGTCGCGCACCTCAAGTTCGCCCGCATCGGCCCGCGCAAGCTGCGCCGGGTCGCCGACGCCATCCGCGGCAAGTCCGTGCGCGAAGCGCAGGTCCTGCTGCAGTTCGCCGGCGTCTTCGCGGCCGAGCCGATGCTCAAGCTGCTCAAGTCCGCCGTCGCCAACGCGGAGAACAACCACGACATGTCGGGCGACGGCCTGTTCGTCGTGCGCTGCACCGTCGACGGCGGCCCGGGCGGCGGCTTCACCAAGCGCCTCGACCCGCGCGCGCAAGGCCGCGCCAACTTCAAGCGCAAGCGCCTCTCGCACGTGACCATCGCGGTCGGCGCGCAGCCGCCCAAGCACCAGCCCAAGCAGCGCTCGGGCGCGGCGATCGGGCTCACGACGCGCGAGCAGCGCCAGAACCGGGCCGCTTCGGCGAAGCCGGCGCCGGCGCGCCGCAAGCAGCAGCCACCCACCCCGGGCGCCGGGGCGTAGAGGAAACATGGGACAGAAGATTCATCCCGTCGGGCTGCGGCTGGGCATCACGCGGACCTGGGACAGCCGCTGGTTCGAAGACAAGAACTACGTCGCGTGGCTGCACGAAGACGTCAAGATTCGCAAGTATTTCGGCCGCATGACGCGCGCCGCGGCGATCTCGCGGGTCGAGATCGAGCGCCGCGCCAACCAGGCTCGGATCATCATCAACACCGGCAAGCCGGGCATCATCATCGGCAAGCGCGGCGTCGGCATCGACGAGATCCGGCGCAACCTCGAGACCCTGACCGGCAAGCAGGTCCAGGTCAACGTGGTCGAGATCAAGGTGCCCGAGCTCGACTCGCGCCTGGTCGGCCAGAACATCGTCGACCAGCTCGAGAAGCGCATCGCTTTCCGGCGCGCGATGAAGCAGGCCATCATGCGCACCATGAAGGCCGGCGCGCGGGGCGTGAAGGTCCAGGTCTCGGGCCGCCTGGGCGGCGCCGAGATCGCGCGCACCGAGCGCAACCACGACGGCAAGGTTCCGCTGCACACGCTGCGGGCCGACATCGACTACGCCCACGTCGAAGCGTTCACGACCTTCGGCCGGATCGGCGTGAAGGTCTGGATCTACAAGGGCGAAGTGCTGCCCGAGGGCCCGCGCGGCGAGCGCGAGGGCGCGGGACGTCCCGGCGCGGCCGGCGACGCGGCGCGTTTCCGCGACAACCGGCGCGGGACGCGCGGCGGGCGCGGGCGCGGCGGCGAGGGTGCGGGCGGCGGCGGACGCGGTCCGCGGCCGGGCGCCGGCGGTCCGACCGGGGCTCCCGGGCTCGACACGGCCGAGGCCATGCGCGTCGCGCAGGCCGACGCCCAGTCGGTCGAGTCCATCACCGACGGCGCACCGTCCGAAGCGGGCAACAAGCCCAACGCGCCGCACGCCGGCGCCGAGACCGGCAACCGCGTGCACGGCGATGCCGACCGCGGCGTCCGCGGCGAGACGTCGCAGACGAACCCCGACTCGCAAGGCACCGTCGACGCCGCCGAGCGTCCCGGTGCGGAGTCCTCGGCCCCGACGGCCGACCACACCGAGCCGGCGCCGGGCGGCGGCACCCACAATCGGCCTGAATTGAAGACCGGACCGGAAGACGACAACGCCGGCGCCGGAGAGGTTGGACGCTAGAACATGCTGACCCCCAAGAGAGTGAAGTGGCGCCGCCAGCACCGCGGCCGCATGCGCGGCAAGGCGCTGGTCGGCAACACGCTGACGTTCGGCGAGTACGGTTTGCAGGCGCTCGAGCCGGTCTGGATGACCAACCGGCAGATCGAGGCCGCCCGTATCGCGATGACGCGCCACATCAAGCGCGGCGGCAAGGTCTGGATCAAGATCTTCCCGGACAAGTCGGTGACCAAGAAGCCGGCCGAGGTTCGCATGGGTTCCGGTAAGGGCAACCCCGAGTTCTGGGTGGCCGTGATCCGGCCCGGCCGGATCTTGTTCGAGCTCGCCGGCGTCGACGAGCCGACGGCGCGCGAAGCGCTGCGCCTGGCGGCGCAGAAGCTGCCGATCGCGACCAAGGTCGTGACGCGCGCGCAGCAGGAAGCGGAGGTCGCGGTCTGATGAAGCGCACCGATCTGCGCAGCCTGCGCGAACTCACCCTGGCGGATCTGCAGCAGCGCGCCAAAGAGACGAAGGAAGAGCTCTTCAACCTTCGCTTCGCGCTGCGCACCGGGCACCTCAGCGATTTTTCGCGGGTCAAGCTCGTCCGCCGCACCTACGCCCAGATTCAGACCGCGATCTCCGAGAAGCGGATCGCCGAGGCACGTCATGGAGCAGCCTAACACCGTGGAGCCCGGCGCCGTGGAACAGCCCACCGCCGTGGAGCCCACCGCAGCGGAACAGCCCACCGCCACGGGCCGCGGCAACCGCCGCCGAGTCAAGCAGGGCCGCGTCAAGAGCGACAAGATGGACAAGACCATCGTCGTGATGACCGAGACCCGCGTACCCCACCCGGTCTACAAGAAGGTCGTTCGCCAGTCGACGCGCTTCAAGGCGCACGACGAGCTCGAACGACGCCAAGACCGGCGACCTGGTGCGCATCCAGGAGTGCCGCCCGATGTCGCGCGAGAAGCGCTGGCGGCTGGTCGAGATTTTGGAACGAGCGAAGTAATGATCCAGCAAGAGACGCGGCTCAAAGTGGCCGACAACTCCGGCGCGCGCGAGCTGCTGTGCATCCACGTCAGCGGCGGTTCGCGCCATCCCTACGCGCACGTGGGCGACATCATCGTCGGCACGGTCAAGAGCGCGATCCCCGGCGCGGCGGTCAAGAAGGGCCAGGTCGTCAAGGCGGTCGTGGTCCGGACCAGCGCCCCGATGCGCCGGCCCGACGGCTCGGTGATCAAGTTCGACGAGAACGCCTGCGTGATCATCAAGGGCGACAAGGACAACCTGGACCCGCGCGGCACGCGCGTGTTCGGGCCGGTCTGCCGCGAGCTGCGCGACCGCGGCTTCCTCAAGATCGCCAGCCTCGCGCCGGAGGTGCTCTAACATGGGCGTCGCTCCCAACCGCATGGCGGTCACCAAGGCCAACATCGTCACCGGCGACACGGTCGTCCTGCGGCGCGGCAAGCAGAAGGGCAAGCGCGGCATCGTGAAGTCCGTCCACCCCAAGGACGGCGTCGCGGTGGTCGAGGGCCTCAACGTGGTCAAGCGCCACACCAAGCCCGGCCAGAGCGCCGGCGCCCAGGGCGGCGGCATCATCGAGAAAGAGAAGCCGATCCCGCTCTCCGCGCTGATGGTGATCGATCCCAAGACCGACCGCCCGACCCGGGTCCGGCGCCTGCGCCAGCCCGACGGCACGACGGTCCGCGTCGGCGTCAAATCCGGCGAGCAGCTGCTCGTCCCCACGAAGGTTCGCTAGACATGGCAGTGAGACTCAGAGAAAAGTACCAGGCCGAGGTTCGCGGCAAGCTGCAGGAACGGTTCTCCTACGAGAACCCGATGCAGATCCCGAAGCTCGAGAAGGTCGTCATCAACATGTCGGTCGGCGACGCGATCCAGAACTCCAAGGCGCTGGACCTCGCCGTCAACGAGCTGCGCACCATCAGCGGCCAGAAGCCGGTCATCACCAAGGCCAAGAAGTCGATCGCGGCGTTCAAGCTGCGCGAAGGCATGAACATCGGCGCCAAGGTGACCCTGCGCGGCGAGCGGATGTACGTCTTCCTCGACAAGCTGTTCAACATCGTGCTGCCGCGCATCCGCGACTTCCGCGGTCTGAACCGCAAGTCGTTCGACGGGCGCGGCAACTACAACCTCGGCCTGCGCGAGCAGCTCGTGTTCCCCGAGATCGACTTCGACAAGGTCGACAAGGCGCGCGGCATGGACATCGTCATCGTGACGACCGCCAAGAACGACGAAGAAGCAACCGAGTTCCTCACCCAGATGGGGCTGCCGCTGCAGAAGCCTGCCGGCACCGCCGGAGCGACGCGATAATGGCCAAGACCTCGCTGATCGAGAAGTCGAAGCGCACCCCGAAGTTCAGCACCCGCGCGCACAACCGCTGCAAAGTCTGCGGCCGCCCGCGCGCGTACTACCGCAAGTTCGGCATGTGCCGCATCTGCTTCCGCGAGAACGCGCACCGCGGCTTCATCCCCGGCATCACGAAGGCAAGCTGGTAATGGGCGTCATCACCGATCCGATCGCGGACCTGCTGACCCGCATCCGCAACGCGAACACCGCGAACCACGTCACGACCGACGTTCCGGCGTCGAAGATGAAGAAGGCCGTCGCGCAGATCCTGCTCGACGAAGGCTTCATCAACGGCGTGGAAGAGCTCAAGAGCGAGGGCCCTCAGGGGACGCTTCGCATCACGCTCAAGTACGGCCCCGAGAAGGAGAAGGTCATCACCGGCCTTCGCCGCATCAGCCGGCCCGGTCTGCGCGTGTACACCTCGAAGACGGAGATCCCGCGCGTCCTGGGCGGGCTGGGTCTCGTCATCATGTCGACTTCCAAGGGCATCATGTCGGGCAAGCGCGCCAAGCGCGAAGGCTTCGGCGGTGAAGTCCTGGCTTACGTGTGGTAGATCATGTCTCGCATCGGTAAACTTCCCGTGGCGGTCCCGGCCGGCGTCGACGTGACGCTGGCGGACCACTCGGTCTCCGTCAAAGGCCCCAAGGGCCAGCTCTCGCAGCACGTCCTGCCGGTGGTCGACATCGCGCTCGAGGACGGCCAGGTGGTGGTCACGCGCAAGCGCGACGACAAGCCGGGCCGCTCGGCGCACGGGCTGACCCGCACCCTGATCTCCAACATGATCGAGGGCGTCACCAAGGGCTTCCGCAAGTCGCTCTCGCTGCAAGGCGTCGGCTACCGCGTCAACAAGGCCGGCGACGTGCTCAACTTCTCGCTGGGCTACTCGCACCCGGTCACCTACGCGCCGCCCGAGGGCATCTCGTTCACCGTCGAGGGCACCACCACGGTGCACGTCGACGGGATCGACAAGCAGCGCGTCGGCCAGGTGGCGGCGGAGATCCGCGACCTGCGCCCGCCCGAGCCGTACAAGGGCAAGGGCATCCGCTACACGGGCGAAGTCGTCCGCAAGAAACTCGGCAAGGCCGGCAAGGCTGGTAAGAAGTAATGGCGTTCGCCCGCACCGCGCAGCGCATCAAGCGCCACACCCGGCTGCGCAAGAAGGTCGTCGGCTCGAGCTCGCGCCCGCGCCTGCAGATCTTCCGCAGCCTGCACCACACCTACGCCTTCGTCGTCGACGACGCGCGCGGTCACACCCTCGTCGCCGCCTCGACCCGCGAGGGTTCGGTCGCCGACGGGCTGGGCTCGCGCACCAACGTCGAAGCCGCCCAGAAGGTCGGCACCACGATCGCCGAGCGCGCCAAGGCGGCCGGCATCGAGGCCGTCGTGTTCGACACCTCGGGTCACAAGTACCACGGCCGCGTCGCTGCGCTCGCGCAAGCGGCTCGCGACGCCGGGCTGGAGCTCTAAAGCATGTACAACAGAGGCGGTCGCGACCGCGACAACCAGGGCTTCGAAGAGACCGTCGTGCGCATCAACCGCGTGGCGAAGGTCGTCAAGGGCGGTAAGCGCTTCAGCTTCTCGGCGCTGGTCGTCGTGGGCGACAAGAAGGGCCGGGTCGGTTTCGCGATCGGCAAGGCCGGCGAAGTCCCCGAGGCGATCCGCAAGGGCGTCGAGCAGGCTCGCAAGGCGCTGATCACCGTGCCGATGGTCGAGAAGACGATTCCGCACCAGGTCAACGTCCAGGTCGGCTCGGGGCACGTGCTGCTCAAGCCGGCTTCGCCCGGAACCGGCGTGATCGCGGGCGGCGCCATGCGCGCCGTGCTCGAGCTGGCCGGCATCCACGACATCGTGACCAAGTCGCTGGGCACCAACAACCCGATCAACGTCGTGCTCGCGACGTTCGAGGCGCTCAGCTCGCTCAAGACGGCCGAGAAGGTCGCGCAGCTGCGCGGCAAGACGGTCCAGGAACTGTTCGTATAATGGCTGACACGACCCCGGCGGCGGGCTTCACGCTCGCCACCCTCAAGCCCAACCCCAAGTCCCGTCCCAAGCGCGTGCGCATCGGGCGCGGTCACGGTTCGGGCATGGTCAAGACCGGCGGCGAAGGCGGCAAGGGCCAGACCGTCCGCTCGGGCGGCGGCAAGGGCCCCGCGTTCGAAGGCGGCCAGACCCCCTGGTCGCGCCGCTTGCCGCAGCGCAAGGGCGTCTCGCAGAAGTCGCGCGACATCGGCCACTTCCGGACCGAGTTCGCGGTCCTCAACGTCGGCGATTTCACCACCTGGGACGTCGCGACCGAAGTCACCCCGCAGGCCCTCAAGGCCGCGGGCATCCTCAAGGACCTCAAGGACGGCGTCAAGATCCTGGGCGGCGTCAAGAAGATGACCGGCTCGCTCCCGACCGGCCTGAAGTTCCGCGACGTGCTGTTCTCGGCGTCCGCGCGCGAAGCGCTCGCCGCCGCCGGCGCCACGCTGGGCGACGCGACCGAAACCACCACCGCGACTCAAGAGTAGGCACGCTTCGTGCTCAACACGCTTCGCAACGCGCTGACCGTGCCCGACATCCGCAAGCGGATCGGGTTCGTGTTCCTCGCGTTCGCGGTCTTCGTCTTCATGATTCACGTGCAGCTCCCCAACGTGAACCAGGCGAAGTGGAACCAGCTCATCTCGTCGGGCGCGTTCTACCAGTTCCTGGGCTTCCTCTCGGGCGGCGCGCTGCAGCACCTCTCGATCATCGCGATGGGGATCACGCCGTACATCAACGCGTCGATCATCATGCAGCTGATGACCGTGGTGATCCCGCAGCTCGAGGAGATGGCGAAGAAGGGCGGCGAGGAAGGCCGCAAGACGATCAGCCGCTACACCCGCTGGCTGACCATCGTGCTGGGCACGATCCAGGCAACCTCGATGGCGATCGCGATGAGCCGCGGCGGCGTGTTCTACGACTCCAGTGCGCATCTTCATCGTGTACGCGGTGGTCGCGTTCGTGGCCGGGACGATGTTCCTGATGTGGCTGGGCGAGCAGATCACCGACAAGGGGATCGGCAACGGCGTCTCGCTGCTGATCTTCGTCGGCATCGTGCTGCGCTTCCCGACCCAGGTCGGGCAGACGTTCTCGCTGGCCGGCAAGGGCAACGTCAACTGGCTGGGCCTCTTGCTGTGGGTCGCGATCGCGCTGTTCACGATCGTCTCGATCGTCTTCATGTACCAGGGCCAGCGCCGCATCCCGGTCCAGCAAGCGCGCCGCGTCGTCGGGCGCAAGATGTACGCCGGCAAGTCCAGCTACATCCCGTTGCGCCTTAACAACGCGGGCGTCATCTCGATCATCTTCGCGATCTCGATCCTGCTGCTGCCCCAGCAGGCGCTCTCGTGGTTCGGCGGCGGCCGCGACCAGAGCACCTGGCAGGGCCAGATCTCGTTCTACCTCCAGACCTACTTCGGGCCGACCTCGTTCCTGTACAACCTGGTCTACTTCTTGCTGGTCGTGATCTTCACGTTCTTCTACTCGGCCATCGTCGTCAACACGCGCGACATCGCCGACAACCTTAAGAAGTCGGGCTCGTTCATCCCCGGCATCCGTCCCGGCCAGCCGACGGTCGACTACATCAACAAGATCCTGGCCCGCATCACCACCGCGGCCGCGATCTACCTCGGCCTGCTGGCCGTGCTGCCGTCGCTCCAGCGCGACGTCGGCGTGACCTCGCTCTACATCGGCTCGACCTCGCTCCTGATCGTGGTCGGCGTCGCGCTCGACTCGATCACCCAGATCGAGGCGCGCCTGGCGATGCGCGACTACCGCGGGTTCATCAACCGGTGAACTTCATTTTCCTCGGCCCGCCGGGCGCCGGTAAGGGGACGCAGGCCAAGATCCTGGAGGAGCGTCACGGCTACCGCCAGATCTCGACCGGCGACATCCTGCGCGGCAACGTGCGCCGGGGAACGCCGCTGGGGCTCGAGGCCAAGGGCTACATGGACTCGGGCGGCCTGGTGCCCGACGACCTGATCATCCGCATGATGGACGCCGAGCTCGACCAGCCCGGCGACGTCATCCTGGACGGCTTCCCGCGCACGGGCCCGCAGGCCCAGGCGCTCGACGAACTGCTGGCCCGCAAGGGCCGCACCGCCGTCGCGGTGCTGTTCGACGTCGACTTGGGCGTGCTGACGGATCGCCTGACCGGCCGCTGGACGCACGCCGCCTCGGGACGCACCTACCACGAGCGCTACGCCCCGCCCAAGACGGCGGGCGTCGACGACGTGACCGGTGAGCCGCTGGTCCAGCGCGAGGACGACAAGGAAGACACGATCCGCACGCGCCTGGCGGTGTACTCCCAGAACACCGCCCCGCTGATCGCCTACTACGAGGCCGCCAAGGACACGCGCCTGGCGCGGGTCGACGCGCTGGGCTCGATCGACGGCGTCAGCGCCCAGCTCGAGCAGCTGGTCCGCGACGAGGGCCGCCCGGCGCAGGAAGGGTCTCCGGCATGATCAACATCAAGTCGCCGCGCGAGATCGAGATCATGCGCCGCAGCGGCAAGATCACGTCCAAGACGCTGGGCATGCTCATGCAGGCCGCCAAGCCCGGCATGACGACCGGGGACCTGGACCGCCTGGCCGAGCAGTCGATCCGCTCCATGGGCGGCGTGCCGACCTTCATCGGCTACAACGGCTACCCGTCCTCGATCTGCGCCTCGGTCAACGACGAGGTCGTGCACGGCATGCCGGGTGACCGCGTGCTCGAGGACGGCGACCTGCTCTCGATCGACATCGGCACCACCTTCGAAGGCTACGTCTCCGACTCGGCGGTCACCGTCGCGATCGGGGAGGTTAGCGAGGGCGCCAAGCGCCTGATGCGGGTCACCCAGGAGTGCCTGATGGTCGGCATCGCCGAGATGACGGTCGGCAAGCACGTCGGCGACATCGGCTACGCGGTCCAGCAGCACGCCGAGTCGCACGGCTACGGCGTGGTGCGGGCGCTGGTCGGCCACGGGGTGGGCCGCAAGATGCACGAGGACCCGCAGGTGCCCAACTACGGCACCCGCGGGGCCGGGCCGCAGCTGCGGGCCGGGCTGGTGCTGGCGGTCGAGCCGATGATCGTCGAGGGCTCGTGGCAGGTCGCAACCCTCGAGGACGGCTGGACGGTCGTCACGGAAGATGGTAAACTAGCTGCGCACTTCGAGCACACCATCGCGGTCACGGACAAGGGGCCCAAGATCCTCACCCTCCGCGACGTCGCCGAGCACGAAGACGCCGCGCGGTATCGCCCCGCAGGCGATTTGGCCGCGTGAGACGCCCGGCCGCACTATCACGCCAGAAGACAGAAGCAACATGAAAGTACGTCCCAGCGTCAAGCGCATCTGCGAGTCCTGTAAGATCATCCGCCGTGAAGGCAAAGTCCGCGTGATCTGCGCGGTCAACCCGAAGCACAAGCAGGTTCAGGGATAATGGCACGAATCTCGGGCATCGATCTGCCGCGCGACAAGCGCGTCGAGATCGGTCTGACCTACATCTTCGGCATCGGTCTCCCGACGTCGCAGAAGATCATCGCCCAGGCGGGCGTCGACCCCAACGTCCGGGTCAAGGACCTCTCGAACGAGGACGAGCAGCGGCTGCGCGAGATCATCGACCAGCTCAAGGTCGAGGGTGACCTGCGCCGCGAGATCGCCTCGAACATCAAGCGCCTGACCGACATCGGCTGCTACCGCGGCCTGCGCCACCGGCGCGGCCTGCCCGTGCGCGGCCAGCGAACCAAGACGAACGCGCGCACCCGCAAGGGACCCAAGCGCACCGTCGCCGGCAAGAAGAAGGCGACCAAGAAGTAGTCCAAAGCAGCGAGGCCCGGTCGAACAGACCGGGCCTCGCTCGTTGCGGGAGCGGCACGGGCTTCGCCGCGGCGGGGCGCGAACGCGGCGTTCTATGGCCGATGCGCCGGCATTTCCGAGCTCGTTCCGCTGGGGCGCGGCGACCGCGGCCTACCAGGTCGAGGGCGCCCCGCGCGCGGACGGCAAGGGCGAGTCCATCTGGGACCGCTTCGCGCACCGGGTCGGCGCCATCAAAGGCGAGGCGCACGGCGACGTCGCCTGCGACAGCTACAACCGGATGGCCGAGGACGTCGCGCTGCTGCGCGAGCTGAACCTGAACAGCTACCGCTTCTCGATCGCCTGGCCGCGCATCCAGCCGGACGGGCGCGGCCCGGCCAACCAGCGCGGGCTCGACCACTATCGCCGCTTCGCCGAGCTGCTGCTCGAGGCGGGGATTCGGCCGCTGCCGACGCTCTACCATTGGGACTTGCCTCAAGCGCTCGAAGACGCCGGCGGCTGGCCGGAGCGCGACTGCGCCGAGCGCTTCGCGGAGTACGCCGGGCATCGTGACCGGCGCGCTGGGCGATGTCGTGCGCGACTGGGCGACGTTCAACGAGCCCTGGATCTTCACGCGCTACGGCTACCTGCTCGGTATCCATGCCCCAGGCCGCAGCGACCCCGATGCGTACCTGCGCGCGACGCACACGGTGAACCTGGCTCACGGGCTAGCGGTGCGCGCGATCGACGCCGCCCGGCCGGGGCTGAACCTCGGCTGCGCGTACTCGGTCTCGCCGATCCTCGCCGCGCCTGCCGATGCCGATGCCGCCGCCGCCGACGCCAACCGGGCGGCGGCGGCGCGTTGCGACGCGTACGTGAACCGCTGGTTCTCCGACCCCGCTCTCACCGGGCGCTATCCGGCCGAAGCGCTCGCGGGCGAGCTGCCGCTGGAGCGCATGGGCTACCGCGACGGCGATGACGCGCTGATGCGCGCGCGGCTGGACTGGATCGGGCTGAACTACTACTTCCCGCTGGTCGTCACGGCCGGCGAGACGACACGCGAACCGCTAGCCGGTGATTACGCGGTGCTCGAGCCGAGCGCGTGGCCGCGCACCGACTGGGGCTGGCCAATCGTACCCGAGGGCCTGCGCGACATTCTCGGCCAGACGTACGCGCGCTATGGGCTGCCGCTCGAGATCACCGAGAACGGCTGCTCGTACGCCGACACGCCCGGCGCCGAGGGGCGCGTGCGCGACGAGCGCCGCGTCGCGTACCTCGATGCGCATTTGCGCGCGGTCGCTGGCGCGCTCGCCGCCGGCGTCGACGTGCGCGGCTACCACCACTGGACGCTGCTCGACAACTTCGAATGGGCCGAAGGATACACGCAGCGGTTTGGCCTTGTCCACGTCGACTTCCGCACCCAGGCGCGCACGGTCAAGGATTCCGGCCGCTGGTACGCCGCCATCGCGCGCAGCGGTCGCCTGGCGTAACTATCCTGGCACATACTGTGCCATACAGTTGGCACTCCTCCATGTGAGTCTCTTCATCAGGAGAGTATCATGCAGGATGCAGTTGGTTCGAAATTCCGCCCAATACATCGGGATGAAACGGTTGCCGTCATCATCACGCATGGAGTTGGGACGCACGCGCGATTCCGAACCGCGCAAGGCTTCGCCGAAGACGTGCGGCTAGCACTCCAACGCAGTGGCACGGTTGCAGCCCACGAGCGTTGGACGCGTAATGCGACGCGCGTCGCATCTCATGGTAATCCGCTACCCGTCCAGCGTGTAAACGCTGTGCGAGCCGACAATGCCCGAATAGCGGCGCTCCCCACGATTGATGTGATTGGGGCCGACTGGAGTTCCGCAGCCCGCCGTGGCGGGCTGCGCTGGTCAACGATCGAGCTGGATATACGGCACGGCCCCCCTCTTACTAGCTCTCATGCGAGGTAAGAGCATTGCCAAGCTCTGTAGCGAGTTGATAACTGTGGCTCTCCTCGCGTGCCTACTGTTCGCCGGGGCCGCTATGGCTGGTTTAGTCTTGCTGATCACCGCTCTCGTTGCCCTCTCCGTCATATCAAATCCGCTCGGAGTTGGTATCCCGTTGGCAGCTGTGCTGAGTCCGACCCTCATCTTTCTCGCGCTCGTTCACGTTGTCATGCGTGTGTTTGACGGGCACAGCGACGAAGTGAGCGTCGGCGCGGACACGATCCGAGCACGTGTCGACTCCCGCCATCCTCGTTATCGTTGGTGGCGGTTGGTGTACGACCGGCTCGCTCCACAGCGACTGAATACGGTGGGACCTTGTCTAAGGGCTGCCCGAGGGATTACGTTCTGGTTTCTCATGTGCGGCTATGCAATGCAAGGTCTGAGCAAACCGTCGCATGTCGCTCTGTTGATCCGATCCCAGGCATCGCTTCTCGTCGTATCCGTGTTCGTCGCGGCCGTCATCTGGCGCTTGGTGGCGTTGTTGGAAGATCTCATCGGCGATATCAAGTTCTACGCCGGAGAGGATACGTTTGGAGCCGGGAGGGTGGAGCGCGACGTTTTGATAGAACAGCTCCGTGCAGTTCTCGCGGCAGTCGTCGCGGCGCGCCCGAACGGACGACCATATGACCGTATCGTCGTAGCCGGGCACAGCCTCGGCAGTGCGATCACGCTCGAGGCGCTGGTGAGCGAAGCGGACGCTGCCGAACTGGGTGACAATGCGGCCGCCCGTCGTCTACGCGCGATTGATCGCGTCCTGCTGTTCGGAAGTCCCGTCGAACTCTTCCAAGTGTATTTCCGCCACCGTGGATCTGACGAAAGACGGCGGCGCGAGGAACTCGGCCGACGTCTCTTTGGGAAGGGTATCGCCGCCGCCAGTGGGCACATCGCTCTATCGCTCGTCAATTTGTGGGCCCTTGGTGATCCGATCTCCGCTCCTATCGGAGCATCCACGGCGACTAACGTTCGTAACGAGGAAGTCGGCGGACTATTGCTCCTCGCTCACGCCAGTTATACGACACGGCGCCGGTTTTGGGAGCAGGTCTTGCCTCTCTTGCTCGGATCAAAGGCTGCGCGCCGTTCTTCTCGGATCGTCCATTGCACTGTCTCGAGCTCAACCATGAACAGCTGAGACTTAGCGCTGAATGGGGCACGCTGAGCGCTTGGGCTCGGCTGTCGCTGCGCGCCCGGTGCTACGACGGGATCGGCAACCGCGTGCCGCGCCCTTCCGCAATGCACGCATCGTAGACGTGGATCGCGACCGCGAGGTCCCACAGCCCGATGCCGAGCGACTCGAAGAGCGTGATCTGCTCGTCGCCGGTGCGGCCCAGGGCGTGGCCGGCGACGATGTCGCTCAAGCGGGTGACCTGGTTCCACGACCAATCGCCGGTCTCGTTGGCGGCGCGCAAGTCGCCCGACTCGACCTTCGCCTGCGCGACGTCCTCGACCGCCACGACCGCCGCGCGGCGCACGGTCTCGACGTCGATCTCTTGCGCGTTGGCGCGGTTCGAGCCGGCCGCGTTGACGTGCGCGCCCTCGCTTAGCCAGGCGCCTTCGAACACCGGCGTGGCGGAGCTGGTCATCGTGCAGATCACCTCCGCGCCCTCGACCGCTTCGCGCGCGCTCGCCGCCGGCTCCACCGGCCGGCCGACGCGTTCGCTCATCTCGGCGCAGAACGCGCGCAGCCGCTCGCCGTCACGGCCGTACGCGCGCACGCGCTCGATCGGGCGCGCGGTGCAGACCGCTTCGAGCTGCGAGCGCGCCTGCCAGCCGGTGCCGATGACGGCCAGCGTGCGCACGTCCTCGCGCGCCAGCACCTTCGTCGCCAAGCCCGACGCCGCGCCGGTGCGGATCTGGCCTAGCGTGTCGGCCTCGATCAGCGCCAGCATCTCGCCGCTCGCGGCGAAGAGGGTGTACCAGAAGCGTGCGCCGCGGCCTTTGTAGGCCACGGTGTACGTCTTGTGGCCCATGTGCTCGCCGTACGCGGCGGTCAGGTTCTGGATCACCGAGACCGGCGTGTGCGCGCGCTGGCGCGGCCGGTTGTCGGCCCGCTCTTCGGCCAGCGCGCGCGCCGCGCCGTCGAGCAGGCGCAGCGCGTCGCTCATGGTGAGCGTCGCGCGCACGTCGGCTTCGGTCAGGTAGAGCGGGTTCACGCCTTGCCGGAACCGATCACGCTGAAGTCCTCGCTGCCGTGGCCGGCCGCGATGTAGCGGTCGAGCAGCGCCGCGATGCCGGGCACGACGTCGAGCTGCGTGCCGTGCCGGCCGGCCTCCTCGATCATCAGGCGCAGGTCCTTGCGCGCCATCGTGGCCTCGAAGTTGGGCGGGGTGAACTTGCCTTCGGCCATCGTCGTGCCGCGCACCGGGACGGCGTTGCCGGGGTTGAAGTGCTCGAACAGCCCGATCGCGTCCTTGGGGTCGACGTTCAGCGAGCGGGCGAGCTGGTAGAGGTCGGCGATGCCGGCCACCAGCGTGATCAGCAGCATGTTGCCGAACAGCTTGAAAGCCGCCGCGCGAGCGGGGTCGTCGCCTAGCTCGATCACCTTGCCGGTCATCGGTTCGAGCATCGGCAGCACGCGGGCGCGCACGTCGGGCGGGCCGGAGAGCAGCATCAGGCCGGTCGCGTCGCGCGCGTTCTTGGGGCCCATGAACACCGGCGCGTGGACGAAGGTGAAGCCGCGCTCGGCCCAGCGCTTCGCCCGCTCGCCGGTCGGGGTCGGCGCGGTCGTGGTGTGGTCGACGATGACCGTGCTCTTGTCGAGCACGCTCGCCAGCGGTTCGAGCACGCCGTCGACCGCCGCGTCGTCGCTGAGCGTGAGGTGCAGCTGCTCGGCGCCCTTCACCGCGTCGGCGGGGTTCGTCGAACGCCTTGGCGCCGTCGCTTTCGAGCGCGCGCGCCTTTTCGGCGGTGCGGTTCCAGACGTGCACGGTCTCGCCGCGCTCGAGCAGCTTGCGGGTGAACCCGCTGCCGAGCAGTCCGGTTCCGAAATATGCGATCAACTCGTTCTCCTGTTCAGGGGCAATCGTAGGACGTGTGGACGACGGTTTCCAGCCACGGCGGGCCCGGCCCGCGCCGGTACACCGTCACCGCGCCGCGCCGGAACACCAGCCGATAGTGCCCAGCTTCCACGACCGCCTGTACCCGCGGAAGGCCGCAGCGGGCGAAGGTGGCGCTCGGGTAGTCCGCAGCGAAGACCAAGTACTCGGCCGCCGGCGGCTCGTCGCCGAATACCATCGCGCCTGGATGGCTGGCCGAGATCGCGGTGTACCACTCGTCGTGGGTGGCGACGGTCGCGCCGGCGGGCACCTGGGCCAGTGCTGCCCGTGCGTCGCCCAGGGCGTGGTACGACGGCACGAGGTAGTGGGTCGGGTGGAGCGGGCTGAAGGCGACCAGCACCACCGCCGAGAGCACGAACGCCACCGTCGTCCAGCGGGCCGGCCGGCGCAGCGCCGCGATCCCGCCCGCGAAGGCCAGCAGCACCCAGGGGATCCAGAGCGCGGCGTAGTGCATGCCCATCCGCCAGACCAGGCCCGAGTTGGCCAGCAGCACGATCGCGAAGCCCGGCAGCGCCAGCCACAGCAGCCGCGAGCGGAACGGCACGAGCGCCAGCGGCACGAAGGCTTCGAGCAGGTAGGTCAGCCGGCCCACGGTCGCGATCGCCGCGATGAACGCCAGCGGGTGGAGCAGCGGGGCCAGCAGCAGCGCGCCCGGCCCGTGGGCGAAGGGGTAGTCGTAGAAGTGCGAGGGCGGCCAGGGCCCGACCCGCGGCAGCACGACCAGCGCGTAGAACGCGACCGAGACCAGCCCGAGCGCCGCCGAGCCGGCCGCCGCCAGCGCGCGCGGCGCGGTCGCCGTCGCGGGCCGGCCGAGCACGGCCAGAGCCGTGCCGACCAGGGCCAGCTCCAGGCAGACGTCCTCGCGCAGCCCGGCCAGCAGCACCGCGGCCAGCCCGGCCCACCACCAGGCCCGGCGGTCCAGGGCCAGCCACCAGCCCAGCGCCAGGGCGGGCAGCAGCCCGAGGTCGCGGAACTCGCCGAAGCCGACCGCGACCAGCGGCGGGTAGACCAGCGCGACGTAGCCGCAGCGGTCCGCCAGCGCGGGCGAGAGCCGGCGCCGCGCGCAGGCCGCGAGCAGCGGCGCGCACGCCGCGGTCGCCAAGGCCAGGATGGCCTGGAGCACCCAAACGCTGTGGGTCGCGGCCAGGAAGGGCCACAGCAGCACCAGGGTCGGCGACCAGTGGAAGCGGTAGTGGGTCGTCTGCTCGACCCCGTCGTGCATCCCGCCGAACGCGTCGAGCACGATCTGCACGAAGGTGCCGGTGTCGGCGCCGTAGCTCCAGTCCGCCGCCCGCACGGCGGCCAGGCCGGCCAGGACGGCGAAGGCGACCAGGCTCCAGAGGATCAGGCGGCGGGAGGGCACGGCGCTGGCCTGTTCGGTTCTTGCCTTCGACCTCCGCCTGTGGTAGAGTAGGTCGTTGTCGCTC
This sequence comes from Vulcanimicrobiota bacterium, assembly GCA_963784655.1. Lineage (GTDB taxonomy): Bacteria > Vulcanimicrobiota > Vulcanimicrobiia > Vulcanimicrobiales > Vulcanimicrobiaceae > Vulcanimicrobium. The sequence goes on along the minus strand of CAWASO010000002.1, from coordinate 83,285 downwards.
CGAGGAGAGGCACGCGCATTCGCGCGCCCCCGCTTTCGCCGGGCGGGGTGGCAAGAGATCGGGGCGGCTCGCGGCGCGAGTCCCCGCTGGTCGAGGCGACGACACCGGGCCGCGCCCGGCAAGATAAACCACCAGAGAGCAGTTTTCGTTTGGCCGCCAAGAAGCAGACCAAGACTCGGAAGAAGCGCGAGTTCAAGAACGTCGGGTCGGGCGTCGCGCACATCCACTCGTCGTTCAACAACACGATCGTCACCATCACCGACAACACCGGCTCGACGATCGCCTGGGCCTCGGCCGGCAACCTCGGCTTCAAGGGCTCCAAGAAGTCGACCCCGTTCGCCGCGCAGATGGCGGCCGAGTCGGTCGCGCGCAAGGCGATGGAGCACGGCATGAAGGCCGCCGAGGTCTACGTGAAGGGTCCGGGCGCCGGCCGCGAGGCCGCGATCCGCTCGCTCCAGGCCGCCGGCCTGGAGATCACGCTCATCAAAGACGTCACGCCGATTCCCCACAACGGCTGCCGCCCGCCCAAGCGCCGCCGGGTCTAAGGGAGTCTAGAAGAATTTAATGGCTCGTTATACCGAAGCAGTGTGCCGCCTCTGCCGCCGCGAGACCGCGACGTCGAAGACCGGCGAGAAGATCAAGCTGTTCCTCAAAGGCGACCGCTGCCTGTCCAAGAAGTGCGCCGTCGAGCGCCGCGGCACCGCGCCCGGCCAGAAGACGCAGAACACCAAGACGCGTCAGAAGGTCAGCGAGTACGGCCGCCAGCTGCGCGAGAAGCAGAAGATGCGCCGCTACTACGGCGTGCTCGAGACCCAGTTCTCGAACTACTTCCGCGAAGCGCAGCGCGTCCGGGGCCAGACCGGCGCGACGTTCCTCCAGATCCTGGAGCGCCGTCTCGACAACGTCGTCTACCGCCTCAACCTGGGCCAGAGCCGCGCGCAGGCGCGCCAGCTCATCACCCACCGCCACTTCCGGCTCAACGGCCGGATCGTCAACGTCCCGTCGATCATGGTCAAGCCCGGCGACGTGCTGACCATCTCGGACCGCTCGCAGAAGTCGGTCCTGCTGCAGGCCAACGCCGAGACGGCCAAGGCCCGCCGCCACCCCGAGTGGCTCGAGTTCAACGAGACCGACCTCTCGGCCAAGGTGCTCGTGCTGCCGAGCCGCGAGCAGATCGACACCCCCGTCGACGAGCAGCTCATCGTCGAGTACTACAGCCGCTAACCCTCACCACCATCACCGCTAGACGTCCGATCGTCGCCGGCCCGCGCGCCGGCGGCGGATAACGCAAGCGGAAAGGAACCACCACCCGAATTATGACCGTCCTGGAAGCGCCCTCGGGCGCGCAGATCGAAGTTCGCGAGCGCCGCGAGAACTACGCCAAGTTCGTGATCGAGCCGCTCGAGCGCGGCTTCGGCATCACCCTGGGCAACGCGCTGCGGCGCGTGCTGCTGTCGTCGATCGACGGCGCCGCCGTCACCTACGTCAAGATCGACGGCGTGCTGCACGAGTTCTCCACCCTCAACGGCGTGGTCGAAGACACCGTCGACCTGCTGCTCAACCTCAAGGGCTTGCCGATCAAGCTCAACACCGAAGATCCCAAGGTGCTCTCGCTCCAGGTGAGCGGCAGCAAGGAAGTCACCGCGGGCGACATCGCGCCCGACGCCGACGTCGAGATCCTCCAGCCGAACTACCACATCGCGACCATGACCAAGAAAGATGCCAAGCTCTCGATGGAGATCGGCATCGAAAAGTCGCGCGGCTACGTCACGGCCGACCGCCAGCGCAACATCGAGCACATGATCGGGCTGATCCCGATGGACTCGATCTTCTCGCCGATCCGCAAGGTCAACTTCACCGTCGACGACACCCGCGTCGGCCAGTCGGTCGACTTCGACCGCCTGACGCTCGAGATCGAGACCAACGGCTCGATCTCGCCCGACGACGCGCTCTCCGAAGCCTCGGAGATCCTGACCGACCAGCTGCGCCTCTTCATCGGTTTCTCGACCGAGGAGAAGCCGGTCGCGACGGCTCCGGCCAGCGAGTGGGACGTCCCGGTCGAAACGCTGAACCTTTCGGTCCGCTCGTTCAACTGCCTCAAGCGGGCCGGCATCTCGAAGGTCTCCGAGCTGCTCGACATGACCGAAGACGAGATCATCAAGATGCGCAACTTCGGCAAGAAGTCGCTCGACGAGATCAAACAGGTCCTCGAAGACCGCGGTCTCTCGCTCCGCCAATAGCGCGCCCGTAGAGTAAGGAACCATGCCGCACCAGATCGCCTATAAGCGCCTCTCGCGCACGGACGGCCACCGCAAGGCGCTGCTCCGCAACCTCGCCACGTCGTTCTTCAAGTACGAGAAGATCGAGACCACGTCGACCAAGGCCAAGGAGATCTCCAAGGTCGTCGACCGCCTCATCACGCAGGCCCGCCGCGGCGATCTGCACTCGCGCCGCCTCGTCGCGTCCTACCTGACCGAAGAAGCCGTCGCGAAGAAGCTGGTCGACCAGATCGCGCCGGCCCTCAAGGAGCGCACCGGCGGCTACACGCGCATCATCAAGTCGCGCGTCCGCCCCGGCGACGCGGCCGAGCTCTCCTTCTTGGAGCTGGTGAAGTAGCGCATCACGTCTAGTGCGGCGGCCCATTGCGGGCCGCCGCCCTTCCGTGGTATCACGTGCTACGACCCATGCTTACCGCGACCGCGGACGAACCGCTCAGTCTCACCTCGATTACGCGATCGTTCGTCGCGGACAGCATCACGCCGATCTCCGCGTACCTCGCCCTGGCTCAGCCGGGGCGTTCGTGTTTGCTGGAGTCCGTCGAAGGCACCGAACGGATCAGCCGCTACTCGTTCGTCGGGCTGGACTACCTCGAGTCGTTCACGATCGACCGCGACCCGGCGATGCTGGCCCGCATCCGGACCGCGATCGGGCGCTACCGGCTCGACCGCGACGACCTGCCCTTCCCGGGCGGCGCGGTCTGCGTGTTCACCTACGACGCCGCGCGCGCGCTCGAGCCGGTCGGCGAGGCGCCGCCGGCCGACGTGCGCTTCTCCGACGCGCTGATCGTCGTGCCGGGCACCTGGGCGGTGTTCGACCACTTCACCCACCGGGTGACGCTGATCGGGTTCGCGCGCGGCGAGAGCGAGCGCGAGGCGGTCGACGCCCGGCTCGACGGCTACGTCGCGCGCCTGCTCGACGGGCGGCCGACCATTCCGGGCGCGGTCCGGGCCGACGGCCCGGTGACGGCCTCGCTCGACGAGCCGGCCTTCCTGGCCCGGGTGGCTCAGGCGAAAGAATTCATCTACGACGGCGAGGCCTACCAGCTCCAGGTCGGGATCCGCTTCTCGTGCCCGCTGGCCGGGACGGCGTTCGATTTCTACCGGCAGATCCGGGCCCTCAACCCGTCGCCGTACATGTTCTACGTCGAGGGCGGCGGGCGCGCGGTGTTCGGGGCCTCGCCGGAATTTCTCGTGCGGCTGGACGGCCGCACCGCGCGCATCCGCCCGCTGGCCGGCACGCGGCCGCGCAACGGCGACCCGCTGGTCGACCAGCGCGTCGCCGACGAGCTGATGGCCGATCCCAAGGAGCGGGCCGAGCACGTGATGCTGGTCGACTTGGCGCGCAACGACCTGGGCGCGGTCTGCACGACGGGCAGCGTGCGGGTCGACGAGCTGATGGTGATCGAGCGCTACTCGCACGTCATGCACATCGTCTCCAACGTGGTCGGCGAGCTGCGCCCCGACAAGGACGCGCTCGACCTGTTCGCCGCCGCGTTTCCGGCCGGCACCGTCACCGGCACGCCCAAGCTGCGCGCCATGCAGCTCATCGACCGGCTCGAGCCGGTCGCGCGCGGCTTCTACGCCGGCTCCGTCGCGCACATCGACTTCGACGGCGACATGGACTCGTGCATCATCCTGCGCTCGGTGGCGTGCGCCAACGGCCGCGCCTACTGGCAAGCCTCGGCCGGCATCGTCGCCGACAGCGTGCCGGAAACCGAGTACGCCGAGGTCTTCGCCAAGACCGGCATCGTGCGCGCCGTGCTGGGCATTCAACCATGACCAAGCTGCTGCTCGTGGACAACTACGATTCGTTCACCTGGAACCTCGCGCACCTGTTCGCCGCGCTCGAGGGCGTCGAGGTCGACGTGATCCGCAACGACGACCCGCGCCTGGCCGACGGCGTGACCGCGCGCTACGACGGGGTCGTGGTCGGGCCCGGGCCGGGCCGGCCGGCCGATGCGGGGCGAACGCCGGCGATCGTGCGCGAGGCCGCGCGTGCGCGCGTGCCGCTGTTCGGGGTGTGCCTGGGACTGCAGGCGATCGGCGAGGCGTTCGGCGGGCGGATCGTGCACGCGCCGCGCCAGATGCACGGCAAGACCTCGGAGATCACCCACGACGGCAAGGGCGTGTTCGCGGGCCTGCCGTCGCCCTTCACGGCGACGCGCTACCACTCGCTGGTCGTCGATCACGACGGCTTCCCGGCCGAGCTGCGCGCGAACGCGGCCAGCGACGACGGCGTGATCCAAGGCCTGGCCCACCGCGAGCTGCCGCTCGCGGGCGTGCAGTTCCACCCCGAGTCCGTGCTGACGCCGGCCGGCCGCGCGATCGCCGAGAACGTCGTGCGAGGCATGCGGTGAGCGACGGTTACCCCGCGCTGCTGCGGCGCGTGCTCGCGGGCAACGCGCTCGAAGCGGCGGAGATGGCGGCCACGATCGGCGCGATCATGGACGAGACGCTCTCGCCGGTGCGCGCCGCCGCGCTGCTGGCCGCGCTGGCGGCCAAAGGCGAGACGGTCGACGAGGTCGTCGGCGCGGCGACCGCGATGCGCGAGCGCAGCATTCGGGTCGAGCACGGCTTGCCGCTGGTGCTCGACATCGTCGGCACCGGCGGCGACGGCGCGCACACGATCAACATCTCGACGGCGGCGGCGTTCATCGTCGCGGGCTGCGGCGTGCCGGTCGCCAAGCACGGCAACCGCGCGGCCTCGAGCCTGTGCGGCTCGGCCGACGTGCTCGAAGCGCTGGGCGTCGCGCTCGACCGCGGACCGGACTTCGCCGCGCGCGCGCTGCGCACGCACGGCATCGCGTTCCTGTTCGCGCAGCGCTACCACCCCGCGATGCGCGCGGTCGGGCCGATCCGGCGCGAGCTGGGCGTGCGCACGGTGTTCAACGTGCTGGGCCCGCTGACGAACCCGGCCGGCGCCAACCGGCAGCTGATCGGCGTCGCGCGGGCCGAGCACGTCGAGCTGGTCGCCGAGGCGCTGCGCACGCTGGGCGCGCAGGCCGGCGCGGTGATCCACGGCGACGACGGGCTGGACGAGATCTCCGGCGAGGGGCCGACCCGGGTCGTGCAGTTCGACGCCGCCGGCGTGCGCCGCTGGACGCTCGACCCGGCCCGCTACGGCGTCCACGCTCCGCTGGCCGCGATCCGCGGCGGCGACGCGGCGACCAACGCCGCCGCCCTGCTGGCGATCCTCGACGGCGAGCGCAGCCCGCGCGCCGACCTGGTCCTGCTCAACGCCGCCCTCGCGCTCGTCGTCGCGGGCGAGGCGGTCGACATCGACGACGGGATGGCCCGCGCGCGCACCTCGGTCGAGACCGGCCGAGCGCGCGCGGCGCTGGACGCTTTGCGCACCGAGCGCGAAACGGAGCTGGTATGACCGACATGCTCGCAAAGCTCTACGCCGCCAAGGCGCAGGTGCGGGCCGCCGACGAGGTGCGCGAGCCGCTGGAGCCGCTGCGGGCGAGGGCCGAGGCCCGGCGCGCCGAGCGGCGCGGCTTCCGCGCCGCGCTGACCGATGCGCGCGGGCCGGCGATCGTCGCGGAGATCAAGCGCGCCTCGCCCTCGGTCGGGATCATCGTGCGCGCGCTCGACCCGGCCGCGATCGCGCGCGACTACCAAGCCGCGGGGGCCGACGCGATCAGCGTGCTGACCGAGAGCGACCACTTCCTGGGCGACCTGCAGTACCTCGACGTGGCCCGCGCCGCGGCCGGGCTGCCGATCCTGCGCAAGGACTTCCTCTCGACCCGCTACGAGGTGGTGCAGTCGGCCGCCTACGGTGCGGACGCGGTGCTCGCGATCGTCGCCGGGCTGAGCGACGCGCAGCTCGCGGAGATGCACGAGGAGGCGCGCCGCTACGCGCTCGACGTGCTGGTCGAAGTGCACACCGAGGCCGAGCTGGCGCGCGCGCTGGCCGCCGGCGCGACGCTGCTGGGCATCAACAACCGCAACCTGCACACCTTCGAGACCGACTTGGCCGTCACCGAGGAGCTGCTGCCGCTCGTGCCGGCCAGCGCCATCGTGATCAGCGAGAGCGGCGTGCGCTCGCGCGACGACGTCAAGCGGCTGGTCGAGCACGGCGCGCGCGGCGTGCTGGTCGGCGAGTCGCTGATGCGCTCGGACGACAAGCGCGCGGCGATCCGCGCGCTCAAGGGAGCCGCCGTCCCGGCGTAGGTGCGCACCCGAATCAAGATCTGCGGCTGCCGCGGCGTCGCGGACGCGCTGCTGGCGGTCGACGCCGGCGCCGACGCGGTCGGCGCGATCCTCGCCGAGGGCACGCCGCGCCGGGTCGGGCTCGCGGAGCTGCGCGCGATCGCCGCGGCGATCCCGGCGCTGGTGACGCTGGCCGCGGTCTTCGTCGACCCGCCCGCGGCGCTGGTCGACGAGGCGCTCGCGTGCGGCGCGACGCCGCAGTTCCACGGCGACGAGCCGGCCGAGGCGTGCGAGGCGTTCGCGGCCGGACCGTACCTCAAGGCCTACCACGTCCGGCCCGGCCCGGAACCTACCGCCGACGCGTTCGAACGCTTCGCGGCGCCGTACGCGCACGCCACCTGGCTGTTCGACACCGCGCGTGCCGACGGGCGCAGCGGCGGCAGCGGGCGCACGTTCGACTGGCAGCTCGCGCGCCGGCTGGCCGGCCCGCGCCCGATCGTGGTCAGCGGCGGGCTGACGCCCGAGAACGTCGGCGCCTGCGTGCGCGCGGTGCGCCCGTTCGCGGTCGACGTCGCGAGCGGCGTCGAAACGAACGGCATGAAAGACCCGCTCAAGGTGCGCGCCTTCGTGGCCGCGGTCCGCGCCGCCGACGCCGAGGCCGGGGCGTGATTGCGGCCCTGCCGGCCGGCGTCACGGCGCGGCTGCGCGACGCGATCGACGGCCTCGCCGGCGCGGCGGTCGCCGTCGGCCGCCTGGCCGGCGCCGCCACCTCGGTCGAGGTGATCGCCGGCCGCGGCGCGGCGCGCGATCCCGAGCGGGTGTTCCAGATCGGTTCGGTCGGCAAGACGGTCACCGCGACGCTGCTGGCCGACGCGGTGCTGCGCGGCGAAGTGCGGCTCGACGAGCCGCTGGCGGCGCTGCTGCCCCCCGGCGTGCGCGCGCCGTCGTTCCGCGGGCGCGAGATCACGCTGCTGGATCTGGCGACGCACCGCTCGGGCTTGCCCGCGTTTCCGACGAATTTCGACCCCGGCGCACCCGACCCGTTCGCGCGCTACGACCAGGCCAAGCTGTTCGCGTTCCTGAACGCCTACGAGCTGCCGCGCGCGCCCGGGGCGGACTACGAGTACTCGAACGCGGGTTACGGGCTGCTCGGCCTGCTGCTCGCCGAGCGGGCGGGGACGACCTACTCCGCGCTGGCGCGCGCGCGCGTCTTCGCCCCGCTGCGCATGGCGTCGACCAGTGCCGGCCCCGCCAACGACGCGCGCTTGATCGCCGGCTACGACGAGACCGGCCGGCGCGTCTCGCCCTGGCGATTCGACGTGCTGGCGGGCGCGGGCTCGATCACCTCCACCGCGGGCGACTTGCTCGCCTACGCCGGCGCGCAGCTGCCCGCCGCGCGCGGGCCCCTCGCCGATGCGGCCCGCTTGGCGCACGAGCCGCGCGCCGATTGCCCGCAAGGGCGCATCGGCCTGGCCTGGACGATCGCGCAAGACGGTACGCTCTGGCACAACGGCGGCACGAACGGGTTCCGCAGCATGCTCGCGCTCGGACCGCGCGCGGGTACGGCGGTCGTGCTGCTGGCAAGCGCCGTCGTCGGCGCCGACGTGCTCGAATCGACCGCATTCCAGCTCCTCCAGCTCTCCAGTCAGGAACCATGACCGACTCCCAGCAGACCCCCGCCACCCCCGACGCACGCGGCTATTTCGGTCGCTACGGCGGCGTGTTCGTGCCCGAAGTCTTGGTCGAGGCGCTCGCCCGGCTCGAGGCCGCGACGCGCGAAGCCTTCGCCGACCCGGCCTTCTGGGCCGAGTACGAAGCGCTGCTGCGCGACTTCGTCGGCCGCCCGTCGCCGATCTACGTCGCCGAGCGGCTCGTCGACGAGCCGGCCGCGACGATCGTCTTCAAGCGCGAAGACACCAACCACACCGGCGCGCACAAGATCAACAACACGGTCGGCCAGGCGCTGCTCGCGCGCCGGATGGGCAAGTCGCGCATCATCGCCGAGACCGGCGCGGGCCAGCACGGCGTCGCGACCGCGACGATCGGGGCCAAGCTGGGGATGACGGTCGACGTCTACATGGGCGCGGTCGACGTCGAGCGCCAAGCGCTCAACGTGTACGTGATGAAGCTGCTCGGCGCGACCGTGCACCCGGTCGAGAGCGGCACCCGCACGCTCAAGGACGCGACCAACGAAGCCTTCCGCGAGTGGGCCGCGCGGGTCGAGGACACGTTCTACGTCATCGGCTCGGTGGTCGGCGCGCATCCCTATCCGTACCTGGTGCGCGAGTTCCAGAAAGTGATCGGGGTCGAGTCGCGCGCGCAGGTGCTCGAGCGCTTCGGGCGCCTGCCGACCGACGTCGTGGCCTGCGTCGGCGGCGGCTCGAACGCGATGGGCATGTTCGCCGGCTTCGTCGCCGATCCGGACGTGAACCTGTGGGGCGTCGAGGCCAGCGGCCACGGCGTGCACGCCATCGACACCGCGGCTTCGCTCAGCGCGGGCAGCGTGGGCATCCTGCACGGCTCGCGCAGCTACGTGCTCCAGGACGACGAGGGCCAGGTGCGCGACACGCACTCGGTCAGCGCGGGGCTGGACTACCCGGGCGTCGGCCCCGAGCACGCCTATCTCAAGGACAGCGGCCGGGCGCGCTACGTCGCGGTGAACGACGACGAGGCGCTCGCGTCGTTCCACCACACCGCGCGCCGCGAGGGCATCGTGCCGGCGCTCGAGACCGCGCACGCGATCGCCTACGCGCGCAAGCTCGCGGTCGAGCGCGGGCCGGGCGGCCTGGTGCTGGTCAACTTGAGCGGGCGCGGCGACAAGGACGTGCGCACCGTGGCCGCGCTCGAAGGGAACGAGGCGTGACCTCGACCGCAGCCTCGATCGCGGAGGTCTTCGCCCGCACGCGCGCCGAGCGCCGCGCCGCGCTGATCGGCTACGTCGTCGCCGGCGACCCCGACCGCGCGACGACGCTCGCGGTGCTCGAAGCGATCAGCGCGGCCGGGCGTCGACCTGATCGAGCTGGGCATCCCCTACGGCGACCCGCTCGCCGACGGGCCGACCATCGCCGCGGCGGCGCAGCGCGCGCTCGACGGCGGCACGCGGATGGCCGACGCGATCGGCATCGCCGCCGAGGCGCGCGCGCGCAACTGCGCGCCGGTGCTGTTCTTCACCTACGTCAACCCGGTCGACAAGTACGGCCCGGAGCGCTTCGCGCGCGAAGCCGCGGCGGCGGGCGCGGTCGGCGCGATCGTGCCCGACGTCCCGCTCGAGGAGATCGAGCGCTTCGCCCCGCCGCTGCGCGCCGCCGGACTCGACCTGCCGCTGCTGATCGCGCCGACCACCCCGCAGCCGCGCGCCGCGCGGATCGCCGCCGCGTCGAGCGGCTTCGTGTACCTGGTCTCGCGGCTGGGCGTCACCGGCGCGGGCAAGGCGCCCGACGTCGCCTGGGCGCAAGGGGCGCTGGAGCGCCTGCGGCCCAGCACGGCGCTGCCGCTGGCGGTCGGCTTCGGCATCTCGACCCCGGCCCACGCGGCGGCGGTCGGCGCGGTCGCCGACGGCGTGATCGTGGGCAGCGCGCTGATCGACGCCTACCGCGGCCGCACCGGCGCCGACGCGGCGCGCGCGGCCGGCGCCTACGCCGCCGCGCTCCGGGCGGCGCTGCCCGTTCGCTAGCACGAATCTTTGCCCGAGCGGTTCGCGCGGCGGAAGGAAATGCCGGGGCGGGGCGTTATCGTAGCACCCAACTTCGTTGCGTTCCGGAGGTCTGATGCACTACCGTCCGTTGTTGGTCGGCGCGCTCGCGCTGGCGACCGCTTTCGCGAGCACCGCGCACGTCCAGCCCGCCGCCGCAGCAGGGGACACGATCGTGTTCGGCTCCGCCGTCTCGCTGACCGGCTCTCTGACCAAGGAGGGTCACCTGACCCAAGAGGGCTACGATTTCTGGAAGAACTACGTCAACAAGCACGGCGGCATCAAGGTCGGCGCCAAGTCCTATAAGGTCGACATCAAGTACTACGACGACGAGTCCAAGCCGGCCACCGCCGCGCAGCTCGCCGAGCGCCTGATCGACCAGGACCACGTGAACTACATCCTGGGGCCCTACGGCTCGGGCACCGCGTTCACCGTCGCGCAGCTCGTCGAGCGCAAGAAGATTCCCATGGTCGAGGGCAACGGCGCGGCCGAGAAGATCTTCAGCCAGGGCTTCAAGTACTCGTTCGCCGTGCTCTCGCCGGCCAAGCGCTACCTCGAGGGCCTGCTCGAGATGGCGACCAAGCAGAAGCCCGCTCCGCAGAGCGTGGCGATCACCGCCGCCAGCGACTCGTTCTCGCAAGAAGTCGCGCAGGGCGCGGCCGACTGGGCCACCGCGCACGGCATGAAGGTCGTCTACAACAACAAGTATCCCGACACCGCGACCGACGTCTCGTCGATCGTCTCGGCGGTCAAGGCGGCGAACCCGGACATCATCCTCAACGCCGGGCACCTGCAGGACGCGCTGCTGGTGCAGAAGGGCCTCAAGGAGCAGAACGTCCAGGCCAAGATGTACGGCTACTCGGTCGGCCCCGACACCCCCGACTTCACCAACGCGCTGGGCAAGGACGCCAACGACGTCTACGGCGGCGCGCAGTGGTCGGACGCGGTGAAGTACAAGGGCGATCCCGGCTTCTACCAGACTTCCAAGGAGTACGCCAAGGCGTTCGAGGCCGTCTACAAGCACCGGCCCGACTACCACAACGCCGAATCGACCGCGACCTGCCTGGCGTACCAGTACGCCCTGGAGCGCGCCGGCTCGCTCGACACCGAGAAGGTCCGCAACGCGCTGGCCAAGCTCGACGTGACCACGTTCTACGGCATCATCAAGTTCGACAGCCGCGGCATCAACGTGTACAAGCCGATGGTCGTCAACCAGATCCAGAACGGGCGCCTGGTCACCGTCTGGCCGGCCGGCCTGGCCGAGGCCAAGCCCAAGTACCCCACCCCGGCCTGGGGCGCGCGTTAGAGGAGCCGCATGCACCTTCTGGCTCAGGATCTCGTCAACGGTATCCTCGCGGGCGGGATCCTGGCCGTGGTGGCCCTGGGCTTCTCGCTCGTCTGGGGCATCATGAACATCATCAACCTCGCGCACGGGGCGTTCATCATGCTCGGGGCGTACGTGACGTGGCAGCTCTTCACGAGCTTCCACCTCGACCCGTTCCTGTCGCTGCCGATCTCGTTCGCGGTGCTGTTCGCGCTGGGCTACCTGATCCAGCTCTACCTGATCAACTGGGTCACCCGCGCGCCGCTGCTGACGACGTTCCTGCTCACCTTCGGGCTCTCGCTGCTGATCGTCAACGTCGCCTTGCAGATCTGGACCGGCGACACGCGCGGCGTGACGACCGCGTACTCGGGGACGAACTTCACGCTGGGCGGGGTGACCGTGCCGTGGGCCAAGGTCTACACCCTGATCGCGGCGCTCGCGATCACCGGCGTGATGCACCTCTGGCTGACCCGCTCGCGCACCGGCCGCGCGATCCGCGCGACCGCGATGGACATCGGCGCGGCGCAGCTCGCCGGCGTGCGCGTGGCGCGCATCTACGCGATCGTGTTCGGCCTAGGCGCGGGGCTGGCCGGCGTCGCCGGCACGCTGCTCTCGCTCTCGTACTCGCTCAACCCGGCGATGGGCCAGCCGTTCCTGATCAAGGCCTTCGTCGTGTGCGTGCTGGGCGGCCTGGGCTCGGTGCAGGGCGCGCTGGTCGGCGGGCTGGCCTACGGGATCGTCGAGGCCTTCGCCTCGCAGCTCGACTTCACGATCGGCAGCCAGCACATCAGCGGCACCGGCCTGCAGGACGCGGTCGCGCTGATCGTGCTGCTGATCGTGCTGATCGTCCGCCCGACCGGCATCATGGGGCGCGCGACCGCGTGAGCAGCGCCGCGACCGGCGCCGTGCTGCGGCGCATCGGCCTGGGCGGGATCACCGGCAACCCGCTCGCACTGTGGATCGCGCTGGGCCTGATGGTCGCGCTGCTGTTCGTCCCGGTCGCGCTGCCGGGGTATCAGACCCTGTTCCGCACGATCCTGACCTACGTCGCGCTGGCCTACGGCTGGAACATGATCGGCGGCTACACCGGCTACGTGTCGTTCGGCAACGTCGTGTTCTTCGGGCTGGGCTGCTACTGCGCGGCGCTGCTCAGCGCGCACGGGCTCGACAACCTGCTGGCCGGCATCGCGCTCGCGATAGTCGTGAACGCCGCTTTCGCCGGGCTCGTCGGCCTCGCCGTGCTGCGCCTGCGGGGCCACTACTTCGGCATCGCCACGCTCGGGCTGGCGCTCGCGGTCGCGGACATCGTGGGCAACCTCGACGCCTTCGGCGGCACGGGCGGCCTCGCGCTCAAACAGGTCGACCAGGCCCACTTCTCGCTCTACTACTACGCCTCGTGGGCGGTCGCGCTGGCGGCGATCGGCGCGACCTTCCTGATCGCGCGCTCGAAGCTCGGCTACGCCTTCGTCGCGATCCGCGAGAACGAGGACGCCGCGGCCGTGCTGGGCATCTCGGCGACCCGCTACAAGATCGTCGCCTGGGCGATCAGCGCCGCGATCGCGGGCGCCGCGGGCGCGGTGTTCGCGACCGCCAACGGCTTCGTCGACCCCAGCATCGCCTTCGCCGAGGACGCCAACGTCTTCCCGATCGTGATGACGATCCTGGGCGGGATCGGCACGGTCGCCGGGCCCTTCATCGGCGCGCTGATCCTGTCGGGCGTGAACGAGATCCTGGCCCGCTACTTCATCAAGATCCACACGTTGTTCTTCGGGGCGGTGATCGTCTTGGTCGTGCTGCTGCTCCCGCGCGGGCTGGTCTGGCTGTTCGGCCTGCGCGGCGGCGTCCGAACCTGGCTCAAGAGCATCGCGGCGTTCAAAGCATGAGCGCCGCGGAAGCGAGCCGCGAACGCCGCCGGCGTCGCGCTGCGGATCGAGAACGTCGGCATGCGCTTCGGCGGCCTGTGGGCGCTGAGCGAGGTGAGCTTCGACGTCGAGCGCGGCTCGGTGGTCGGGCTGATCGGGCCCAACGGCTCGGGCAAGACGACCCTGATGAACGTCATCAGCGGGGTCTACAAGCCGACCACCGGCGCGGTCAGCTACGGCGGCACGCGGATCGCCGACGTGCCGACGCACGCGGTCTGCCACCTCGGCATCGCGCGCACGTTCCAGATCGTCAAGCCGTTCGCCAGCCTGAGCGTGCGCGAGAACGTCGCGGTCGGCGCGATGTACGGCCGCCAGGGCGCGAAGCGCTCGACCCGCGCCTCGTTCGAGCGCGCGCAGGAGCTGCTCGAGGTCGTCGGCCTGGCGCGCGTCGCCGACAAGCCGGCCAGCGACCTGACCATCCCCGACCGCAAGCGGCTCGAGGTCGCCAAGGCGCTCGCGCTCGACCCCGAGGTGCTGCTGCTCGACGAGGTGATGGCCGGGCTCAACGCGACCGAGGTCGACGAAGCGCTCGACCTGCTGCGCGCGGTCAACGCGCGCGGGGTGACGCTGATCGTGGTCGAGCACCTGATGAAGGCCATCGTGTCGATCTCGACCACCATCGTGGTGCTGGCCGAAGGGAAGAAGATCGCGCAGGGCGCGCCGGCCGACGTGCTGGCCTCGCCGCAGGTGATCGAAGCCTACCTCGGCTCGCGCTGGGTCAAGCGCCAGGACCAGCTCAAGCTGATCGAAGCCGAGCGCGCCGAAGCGCTGCGCGCCGAAGCCGAGCGCGCGGCATCGCCCGAGGCGAGCGCGTGAGCGCGCTGGTGGTCGACGGTTTGAACGCGGGCTACGGCGACACGCAGGTGCTGTGGGACGTCTCGCTGCGGGTCGAGCCGGGCGAGATCGTCGCGCTGATCGGCTCCAACGGCGCGGGCAAGTCGACCCTGCTCGGCGCGATCAGCGGCGTGGTGAAGACCTGGGGCGGGAGCGCGCGCTACGGCGACGTGCCGCTTACCGGGCTGCAACCCGACCGCATCGTCAGCGCGGGCGTGCTGCAGGTGCCGCAGGGCCGGCGCCTGTTCGGCTCGCTGACGGTCGAAGAGAACTTGCTCATGGGCGCCTACCTGCGGCGCGACAACGAGGTCCAGAGCGATCTGGAGCGCATCCTCACCATGCTCCCGCGCATCCGCGAGCGCTACGGCTTCCTGGCCGGCAAATTGTCGGGCGGCGAGCAGCAGCAGGTCGCGATCGCGCGCGCGCTGATGGCGCGCCCGAAATTCTTGCTGATCGACGAGATGTCGCTCGGCTTGGCCCCGGTGCTCGTCGACGCGCTGATCGACGTGCTGGCGACGATCCACGCGAGCGGCGTCTCGATCCTGATCGTCGAGCAGGACGTGCAGACCGCGCTCGAAGTCTCGTCCCGCGCCTACGTGCTCGAAACCGGCCGCATCACGCTGAGCGGCCCGTCCGCGCAACTGCTCGACGACCCGCTGGTGAAGAAAGCGTACCTCGGGGTCTGACGTGGGCGCGCACGACGGTGGACCGCTGAGCCGGGCGGAGTTCGAGCGCGTCGTCGGCGAAGCGCTGGACTCGCTGCCCAAACGCTTCGCCGAGTTGGTGCAGAACGTGGTCATCGCGGTCGAGGACGAGCCCAGCGCCGAAGACCTCGAAGCGCTGGAGGACGACGGTCGAGGACGACGGTGAGGGCGGGAGCGGTGGTGAGGGCGCCCCGGAGTTGCTCGGGATCTACCGCGGCGTCGCGCTGACCGAGCGCGAGGGCGGCGACCCGCTGCTGCCCGACGAGATCGCGATCTTCCGCGGCCCGATCAACCGCGTCTGCCGCACCCGCGCCGAGGCCGTCCACGAGGTGCGCGAGACCGTGATCCACGAGCTCGGCCACTACTTCGGCCTCGCCGACCACGACATGCCGCACTGACCGAACGGGCAGATGCCCTTTTACGGCACCGACTCGCCGACGCGGCCGGGCGCGTGAAAATCCGGCGGGATCTGAAAGTCGCGGCGGGCGATCCCGCGCGACGCCTCGATGCCCAGCGGGAAGCCCGAACGACCGCTGTAGTCGCGCGGCGGCGGGGGCGTTCGCCGGTGGGCCGCCATCGTCGCGGTTGTGGCGATCACGTCGAGCGCGGTGATGAACACCAGCGACGCGAGCGCCAGCGCGGCGTTCTTCCGTTGCGGGTTGTCGCGCCGCACCGCCGGCGCAACGGTAGCGAGATCGAGCCCGTCGCCCGCGACCCGCATCATCAAGCCCACCTGCTTGTCGATGGTCATCGTCGGGATCCCGGAGGAGATCTCCCGCAGGCCGTACCAGCGGATCAGCGCCTCTTTTCCGTCCAGCCCGATCGCCCGCGTGATGCGCTCCGGAGCGACGATCTCGGTGATGCCGAGACCGAAGCTGAACCATGCGAGCAACCTCGCGAGACGATCGGCGCCGGTCAGCGAGCCGGGGCCTCGCTGCAGGACCTTCGGGTCGCCCGGGCTGCGGGCGATCTTTTGCGTGAAATTCGTCACCAGTGCCATAGGACTCCTCAGGGTTGGAGCATGACCTTGATGCAGCCGTCCTGCTTGTCGCGGAACGTGCGGTACATCGACGGTCCATCCGATAACGGGACCTTGTGCGTGATCACGAACGAGGGGTCGATTTGATTCTGCTCGATGCGGCGCAGCAGGTCGCCGGTCCAGCGCGGGACGTGCGCCTGTGCCATGCGGAACGTCAGGCCTTTGTTCATCGCCTGACCCATCGGGATCTTATCGGCAAGGCCGGTGTAGACACCGATGATGGAGATCACGCCACCGGGACGGCAGACGTAGATTGCCTCGCGGAGCGGGTGCGGGCGATCGTTCTCCAGCATCATCATCTGCTTGGCGCGATCGAGCACGGTGTCGGGCTGGGAGAACGAGACGTGGCTCTCGCAGCCGACGGCGTCGATGCATTTCTCGGGACCTTTGCCGCCGGTCAGCTCGTTGAGCCGGTCGACGACGATCTGCTCGGAGTAGTCGATCGTGATCGCGCCCGCCGCGCGCGCCATGGCGAGCCGCTCGGGAACGGAGTCGATGGCGACGACCTGTTTCGCGCC
Source organism: Vulcanimicrobiota bacterium (assembly GCA_963784655.1). Classification (GTDB taxonomy): domain Bacteria; phylum Vulcanimicrobiota; class Vulcanimicrobiia; order Vulcanimicrobiales; family Vulcanimicrobiaceae; genus Vulcanimicrobium. The sequence goes on along the minus strand of CAWASO010000002.1, from coordinate 66,822 downwards.
GAGCAGGATGGCGGAACGGATCGCCATCTGGCCGACGGGACCGCAACCCCAGACCGCGACGGTGTCGTCGGGCTGGATGTCGCACTGAACCGCAGCCTGCCAGCCCGTCGGGAAGATGTCCGACAGCCACAACAGCTTCTCGTCGGGGATGCCGGCGGGAACCTTGACGTGCGTGGTGTCGGCGAACGGTACGCGCAGGTACTCCGCTTGCCCGCCCGGATACCCGCCCGTAAGGTGGGTGTAGCCGAACAGGCCGGCCGTCGCGTGGCCGAACACTTTGTCGCCCAGCCCCTTCTTGCGATTCGTCCTCTCGCAGACGGAGAAGTTGCCTCGGCGGCACTGCTCGCACGTGCCGCATTGGATCGTGAATGGGATGACGACGCGATCGCCTTGCTTGAGGTTCTTGACGTCGCGCCCGACCTCAACGACCTCGCCCATCGTCTCGTGGCCCATGATGTCGCCGGGGAGCATTGCCGGGATCAGAAAGTCGAACAAGTGCAAGTCTGAACCGCAGATCGCACAGCTCGTCACCTTGATGATCGCGTCGTTGGAGTTCTCGATCTTGGGGTCGGAGACCGTGTCGTAACGGATGTCCTCCTTCCCGTGCCACACCAAAGCTTTCATGGTCTACGCTTCCACCCGTCCGGAAGGCGCAAACACCCTCGCATCCTGACCGGCACGGCAGGCGGAAGACCGTGCGCCCAGGTACTCGGCGGCGAATGGACCGCATCGCGCGCCGAACGCACGAAGGCCGCGGCGTGGTGCGCCGCGGCCTTTCGTCGGTTTCGTTCCGTCGTGCGGTTACTGGTGCTGGTCGCCGTTGTTCTGGCCGTGATGCTGGTCGCGCCGCTGACCGTAGGCCGGAGCTTGCGCCGACGGGCGGCCGTTGTTGTACCGGTTGCCGTTGCCATTGCTGCCGTAGTACTTGCCGTTCACGTAGCTGCCGCTGCCGCTGCCGTTCGCGTAGCCGTTGGCATGGCGGTGTGTGTTGTCGTAGCGGCCCGTGCGCTGCGTGTCGTAGGCATAGCCGTTGGCGTTCTGGTTGTAGTAGGCGGTCTGGCCCCAGGGGTACTGCCCGTTGCTGTTCGGGTAGATCGTCTGGCCGTTGGGCATCACGATCCGGCCGTCGCCGTAGACCGTCCCGCCGTTGCGGGTGTAGCCGACCACGCTGTTCGCGGCCTGCTTCTTGTGCTGGTAGTTGTTGTAGAGCACGAGGCCGCCGATGACCGCCGCCGCGCCCAGCGCGGTGTTGATGGTCGACTGCGTGTCGGCCGCCGCGGGCTTGGGCAGCGCGCCGACGGTGAGGGCGGCCGCCATTCCGGAAGCGGTGATGAACTTGGATAAACGATTGAGCATGAGTGCAGGTTCCTTCCAGCGGCCGAGCGTTTGCCGGTCCCGCCATATCGTGGGCTCATCATGCACCGTCAGCATGGTAAGAGGCTTGGAGCCGCCGTGCCGGCGCGTCGTCTAATCGAACGTGAATACTGTGCTCATCACCGGCGGCTCGGGCGGCATCGGGGCCGAAGTCGCGCGCCGCGTCGTCGCGGGCGGCGCGAAGGCGGTCATCGTCGCACGCGATCCCGCCCGCTTGGAAGAGGCCGCGGACGCAACCGGCGCGAGCGCGTATGCGTGCGACGTGCTCGATGCCGCCGCGTTCGGCGAGGTCGTGCAGCGCGCCGAAGCGGAGGTCGGCGAGATCGACGGCCTCGTCCACGCGGTCGGCAGCGTCTTCCTGCGCCCGCTGCACGCCACGTCGCTGGACGACTTTCGCGCCACGTTCGAGACCAACGCGACCAGCGCGTTCGTCGCGCTCAAGACCGTCATGCCGCTCATGATGCGGCGCCGGCGCGGCAGCGTGGTGCTGTTCTCGACGGTCGCCGCGACCACCGGATTACCCAACCACGAGACGATCGCCGCCGCCAAGAGCGCGGTCGAGGGGCTGGTGCGCAGCGCGGCGGTCTCGTACGCGCGCTACGGGATCCGGGTCAACGCGGTTGCGCCCGCGCTCACCCGCACGCCGCTCTCGCGCAGCCTGTGGGAGAACGAGACGACGCTCAAAGCCTCGGTCGCCATGCACCCGCTGGGGCGGATCGGCGAGCCGGCGGACATCGCGGCGGCAGTGATGTATTTCCTGTCCGGCGAGGCGGGCTGGACCACCGGGCAGGTGCTGGGCGTGGACGGCGGGCTCTCGGCCGGGGTGCCGCAGGCGCGCGTCACGGCCTAGCGAGGGGCGCGCGCCGGGGCCGCGAAGCGCCTCGTGTGGAGAACGTCACCGAACTGCGCCGCCTGCCCTCGCCGGCGCCCCAGCCGCACGCGATCGCGTTCGACGGCACCCGGCTGTGGATGGGCTCGCTGCTCTCGCACCGGCTGTACTCGATCGACCCGGCGAGCTGGACCGCGCGCGACGAGGGCCAAGCGCCCGGGCGGCCGTGGGGCATGACGGTCGTCGGCGACGAGCTGCGCGTGATGTGCGGCGAAGGCGACGACGACCTGCGGATCATCCGCCGCTTCGTGCCCGGCCACGGCTTCAAGATGCGCGACGGCGCCATCCCCGCGCCCGAGGACACCGGCTCGCAGCTGGCCTACGACGGCGACCGGCTCTACGTCAGCCAGTGGTACAACAAACGCATCCTCTCGCTCGACGAGAGCGGCACGGTCGGGAGCGTGATCGAGGTCCCGCGCGAGATCGCCGGTCAGGTCGTCGTCGACGGCCGCTTCTACCTCGTCACCACCGACGACGAGGAGACCGAAGACTATTTCCTGACCCGGGTCGACGCGCGCGGCACTAAGCCGGTGGTCGAAGACATCGCGCGAATCCCGTGGCGCGTGCGCGCGCTGGCGTTCGACGGCGCCAATTTCTGGACCAACCACCGCGAAGCCGACCAGATGATCGCGTTCGCACGGCCCGACGCGTAGCGTACGCACGAACTCCAGGCGGCAGGCGCCCACCGCTTCAGGCGTTGTGCGCCTGAACCACGTTCAGCTTGGCTTGGGAACGGTGGGTAGCCGGTCGTGCTCCCACTCCAGCCACGAGCCATCGTAGACCGCGACGTCGCTGAAACCCGCGGCGCGCAGCGCGAGCCACGCGCCCGAAGCCGACACGCCGCTGCCGCAGGTGACGACGGTCCGCCGAGCGCGGTCGAGCTTCGCGTCGTCGACGAGCTTGGCGAGCGCGGCCGGTTCGGCGATCCGCCCGCCGCGCGCGTCTTCGAGCAGCTGGTTGCCGCTGATCCGCAGCGCGCCCGCGATGTCGCGGTCGCGCTGCGCGTACGTCGTATCGCGCTGCGTCTCGAGCAGCTGCGCGTCCGCGCGGCCTTCCGCGATCGCCAGCACGTCGGCGCGCGAGGCGCGCAGCGCCGGCTGCTCGCGCGGCGTGAACGCCGCCGCGACCGGCGTCGCAGGCTCGGTCGACACTTCGCCGCCCGCCGCGATCCAAGCCGGCAGCCCGCCGGCCAGCACGTACGCCTCGGCGTGCCCGTAGTAGCGCAGCATCCACACCATGCGGGCGGCGAACGGAATCGTGCCCGCGTCGTACGCGACCACGATCGCGTCGTCACCGATGCCGTGCGCACCGAGCGTGCGCGCGAACGCGTCCGGCGGCGCGACGCGGGTCGCGTACGGCGTCGCCGGATCGCTCAGGTGCTCGGCGTAGTCGAGGTGCACCGCGCCGGGGATGTGGCCGCCGTCGTACTGCGCGCGCGGCGACGGCATGGCGTGCGTGCCGCCGTGCGGCACGCTGCGCGCGTCGACCACGCGCAGGCGCGGGTCGCCGAGGCGCTCCCGCAGCCAGGAGACCTCGACGAAATCGCGCTCCATCGCGGCGTTAGACGGCGATGGAGCGCTTGGAGAGGTCGAAGCGCTGCTCGGCGTCGTCGGCGATGTACTTGCCGATCGCCAGCGACGACGTCGCGGCGGGCGAGGGCGCGTTGCGCACGTGCACGACGCCTTCGGAGCCTTCGAACACGAAGTCGTCGACCAGGCCGCCGTCGGCGGTCATCGCCTGCGCGCGCACGCCGGCCGGACCGGGCAGGCAGTCCTCGGGCTGGAGCTCGGGGATGTAGCGCTGCAGCGCCTTGACGTACGCCGAGCGCACCAGGTCGCGGTACATCTCGCCCGCGCCCATCTCCCAATACTTCGAGGCCATCTTGAAGAAGCCGGGATAGGTCAGCGCGTCCCACAGCTCGGCCGGGTTGATCGTGAAGAACGAGTAGCCTTCGCGCGCGAACGCCAGCACGGCGTTCGGACCCAGCCAGATCGAGCCGTCCATGCGCGGCGTGAAGTGCACGCCCAGGAACGGGAACTCGGGATCGGGGACGGGGTAGATGTTGCCCTTGACCAGGTACGCCTTCTCGGGCTTGAGGATCAGGTAGTCGCCGCGGAACGGCACGATCTTGGGGTCGACGTTGCCGCCGGTCATCCGGCCCAGCTTGTCGCTGTAGAGCCCGCCGCAAGTCACCACGGACTTGGCGTGGATCTCACCCTTGGGCGTCTTGAGCACCGTCACGCCGGCGCGCCGCTCGATCTTGGTCACCTCGTGGCCGAGGAACATGTCCGCGCCCATTTCGCGCGCGTCGTCGCCGTAGGTGCGCGAGACCAGACCCCAGTCGACGATGCCGGTCACCGGCGAGAAGATCGCCTTGATGCCGCGCGCGTACGGTTCGCGTTCCGCGATCTGCCCGGCGTCGAGCATCTCCAAGCCTTCGATCCCGTTCTCGTGGCCGCGCGCCCACAGATCGTCGAGCCGCCCGAGCTCGGACTCTTCCGTGGCGATGATGAGCTTGCCGACGTTCTTGTACTCGATGCCCTTCGCGTCGCAGTACTCCCACGCCAGCTTGCGCCCTTCGACGCACAGCTTGGCCTTGAGCGAACCGGGTTTGTAGTAGATTCCGGAGTGGATCACGCCGCTGTTGTGGCCCGTCTGGTGCTTGCTCCAGACGTCCTCTTTCTCGACGTTCGCGACCCGGAGGTGAGGATGGCGGAGCAGCAGCTCGCGCGTGGTGGCGAGACCGACGATGCCTCCGCCGACAACAGCGATGTCGTAGACCATACGAGGGAATTCTCGCAGACGTGATGCGCGGCCCGCTACGACTTCGGCCACGCTTGCCGGCAGGGACCGGCCCGGGCGAGCGCGGAGCCTCCTGCTATGACAGCCACCGCCCCGCGCACCGTCGCCCCCTTCCGGAACGAGCTCATCCGCGACTTCTCCGACCCGGCCGACCGGGCGTCGTTCGAAGCGGCCCTGGCCCGCGTCCGGGCCGAACTCGGCCGCCGCTACCCGCTGGTGATCGGCGGCGAGCGGCTGGCGGGCGGCGGTACGACCGCCTCCATCAACCCGGCCCGCCCGGCCGAAGTGGTCGGGGTGATCGACGACGCCACCCCCGAGCAGGTCTCGCAGGCGCTCGACGCCGCGACCGCGGCCTTCCAGACCTGGAAGAAGACGAGCGCCCAGGAGCGAGCCGACTTCCTGTTCCGGGCCGCCGAGCGGGTCCGCGCGACGCGCGACGACTGGAACGCCCTGATGGTGGTCGAGGTCGGCAAGTCGTGGATCGAGGCCGACGCGGACACCGCCGAGGCGATCGACTTCCTCGAGTTCTACGCCCGCGAGGCGCTCCGGCTGGCCCAGCCGCCCCCGCTGGTCCCGATCGAGGGCGAGAACAACTACCTCGTCTACCTGCCGCTGGGCGTGGGGGCGGTGATCCCGCCCTGGAACTTCGCCTTCGCGATCATGGCCGGGATGTCGGCTGCCGCCTTCGTCACCGGCAACACGGTCTGCCTCAAGCCCTCGCCCGACGCCGCGGTGATCGCGGCCAAGTTCGTCGACCTGATGCACGAGCTGGGCCTGCCGCCGGGCGTCCTCAACTACGTCCCGGGCGACCCGCTGGGCGTGGGCGAGGCGCTGGTGACCGACCCGCGCACCCGCTTCGTCTCGTTCACCGGCTCCAAGAACGTCGGGCTGCGGATCAACGAGCTGGCCGCCAAGACCCCGCCCGGCCAGCGCTGGATCAAGCGCGTGGTGGCCGAGATGGGCGGCAAGGATGCGATCGTCGTCGCCGACGACGCCGACCTCGACGCCGCGGTTGCCGGCGTCGTCGCCTCCGCCTACGGCTTCACCGGGCAGAAGTGCTCGGCGTGCTCGCGCGCGATCGTCGACGCCCGCGTCTACGACCGCTTCCTCGAGAAGCTGATCCCCGGCCGCCCGGGCCGTCACCGTCGGCGACCCCTCGGTGTACGGCACCTACATGGGGCCGGTGATCAACCAGAAGGCGGTCGACCGGATCGAGCGCTACATCGAGCTCGGCAAGAGCGAGGGCCGGCTCGTGGCCGGCGGCAAGCGCCTGGCCGGCGAGCAAGGGTATTTCTTCGAGCCGACCGTCTTCGCCGACGTCGATTCCAAGGCCAAGATCGCGCAAGAGGAGATCTTCGGCCCCTTCCTGGCCGTCATCAAGGCGCGCGACTTCGACCACGCGCTCGAGCTCGCCAACGACACCGAGTTCGGCCTGACCGGCGCGGTCTACTCGGCCAGCGAGGAGCGGCTGGCCCGCGCGGCCGACGAGTTCTTCGTCGGCAACCTCTACCTCAACCGCAAGTCGACCGGGGCGCTGGTCGGCGGGAACCCGTTCGGCGGCTTCAACCTGAGCGGGACCGACTCCAAGGCCGGCGGGTACGACTACCTGCTCCTGTTCGTCCAGGCCAAGTCGATCTCGCGCAAGCTGGGCGCCCACGCCGCCAGCGACCTCGCCGCCGGCATGGACTAGGAGAAGGGGCAGTCGCCTGCGCCGCCCTTCCGGCCGAGCCCCGTGTTTGCGGGCTACTATAGGAAGAGCGGCGCTGCCTAGTTGCTTACTCCCCGGCTGGGGAGAGACTTGTGGAAAAAAGCGGTGCCCGGACTGTTGACATGTTAGTGACTGGGTGGTAATCTATCTTTCGTTGACTCTGACGCCGCGCCACTCCGGTCCGGTCAGTGATCCGGTCCGAAAAGGGCTGGGCGGAAGCGTCTGCTCCTTGAAAACTGAACAGTGCAGTAGCGCATAAGTCTGTGGGTCTTCGGCCCGGTCAGACAGGTGCGCGGCCCGAAATGGCCGCGTTTTTGTTTGCCCTGGTTTGAGATGAGTAGGATTCGTGCTGCGGCTCTCCCGGCTCCACCGGGTGTCCGCATCAAGCACGAGTCCCGTACAATTTATGACGAAGCCGGCGCCGCAAGGCGTACGGCCAGATTCGGATTCGCAATCCGGGTCGATCGGCGCATCGAGCGATCGATGCACCGAACAGTCAGCGAAGAATAGAGCTGTCAAAAGCTCCATGAAATTTATGGAGAGTTTGATCCTGGCTCAGGATTAACGCTGGCGGCGTGCCTAACACATGCAAGTCGAACGAGGTAGCAATACCTAGTGGCAGACGGGTGAGTAACGCGTGGTCAACCGACCGTTGAGTGGGGGATAACTAGCCGAAAGGCTAGCTAATACCGCATACGTCTCCGAGGGGCATCCTTCGGCGATAAAAGGAGCAATCCGCTCGATGACGGGACCGCGTCCCATTAGCTAGATGGTGGGGTAACGGCCTACCATGGCACCGATGGGTAGCTGGTTTGAGAGAGCGACCAGCCACACTGGGACTGAGACACGGCCCAGACTCCTACGGGAGGCAGCAGTGAGGAATTTTCCGCAATGGGCGCAAGCCTGACGGAGCGACGCCGCGTGTGGGAAGAAGGCCTTAGGGTCGTAAACCACTGTCGAAGGGGACGATAATGACGGTACCCTTGGAGGAAGCCCCGGCTAACTACGTGCCAGCAGCCGCGGTAAGACGTAGGGGGCAAGCGTTATTCGGAATCATTGGGCGTAAAGCGCTCGTAGGCGGATCGGACAGTCGGTGAAGAAAGACCCGGGCTCAACTCGGGGAACGGCACCGATACTATCGATCTTGAGGCAATCAGAGGGTGATGGAATTCCCGGTGTAGCGGTGAAATGCGTAGATATCGGGAGGAACACCAGTGGCGAAGGCGATCACCTGGGGTTGTTCTGACGCTGAGGAGCGAAAGCTAGGGGAGCAAACGGGATTAGATACCCCGGTAGTCCTAGCCGTAAACGATGGATACTAGGTGTAGGTGGTATCGACTCCATCTGTGCCGCAGTTAACACAATAAGTATCCCGCCTGGGGAGTACGGCCGCAAGGTTAAAACTCAAAGGAATTGACGGGGGCCCGCACAAGCGGTGGAGCATGTGGTTTAATTCGACGCAACGCGAAGAACCTTACCGAGGCTTGACATCCTAGGCCATCCTACGAAAGTAGGCTTTCCCGCAAGGGAACCTAGTGACAGGTGCTGCATGGCTGTCGTCAGCTCGTGCCGTGAGGTGTTGGGTTAAGTCCCGCAACGAGCGCAACCCTCGTCGTGTGTTGGTCCGCAAGGATCTCTCACGCGAGACCGCCGATGAGAAGTCGGAGGAAGGTGGGGATGACGTCAAGTCAGCATGGCCCTTACGTCTCGGGCTACACACGTGCTACAATGGGTAGGACAACGGGTTGCTAGCTAGTGATAGTACGCTAATCCCTTAAACCTATCCCCAGTTCGGATTGAAGGCTGCAACTCGCCTTCATGAAGTCGGAATCGCTAGTAAACGCAGATCAGCTACGCTGCGTTGAATACGTTCCCGGGCCTTGTACACACCGCCCGTCACGTCACCTGAGTTTAGTGTACCCGAAGCCGCCCGTGCAACCGCAAGGAGCAAGGCGTCTAAGGTGTGCTAGGTAAGGGGGACGAAGTCGTAACAAGGTAGCCGTATCGGAAGGTGCGGCTGGATCACCTCCTTTCTAAGGAGTACATGTCATTGGATCGCACCTGGTGTGATCGCAATGGCGTATACATTCTGTCGACCACAGACGATGCGTATCGATCAGGGTTCACCCGGCTCTTTAGAGCTAAGGCGTGGATGAGAGAAATACGCCCGACGTTTTTCAGCGTCGGTTGCGCGGCCTCCACCTCGGAGGTCTCCTGCAAGACGATGGCTTCGCGCGAGCGAATCCTTCGTCGGGACTGCACTGTTCAGCTTTGAGGGCGCGGCCCTCGGCTTCACGCGATTCGCTCGTTCTTACGATGCGATCGCCGGCGAGCCGTGGAGTTCACGAGCCTCGATCTTTGAAAACTGCATAGAGAAGAACTTTCATGTGCCAAACATGAGAGCGGGTCCACGTACGCAAGTATGTGGACTGCAATTTCAAATTATGTTCCTTTGAACGCGTCTTAGTAAGTACATAAGAGCACACAGGTGGATACCTTGGCACGACAGGCGATGAAGGACGTAGCAGGCTGCGATAAGCCTGGGGGAGCTGCTAACGAGCGATGATCCCAGGATTTCCGAATGGGGCAACCCACGTGGCGTCATGGTCACGTACTCCGCGGTGAATACAATAGCTGCGATAGAGCATACCCGGTGAACTGAAACATCTAAGTAGCCGGAGGAAAAGACATCAACCGAGATTCCCGTAGTAGTGGCGAGCGAACCGGGAAGAGCCTAAACCCCGCACGTGTAAGCGTAGGAGCGTTGCGTGAAGGGGGGTTGTACGGCAACCAGTCGAGTTTCCTATGACTCGAGCTCAGTTACAAATCCGATCGTTAGTCGAAGACGGCTGGAAAGCCGCGCCAGAGACGGTGATAGCCCGGTAGGCGAAAGCGGTCGGACTGAGTTGGTTGTTCGTGAGTAAGGCGGGGCACGAGAAACCCTGTCTGAATCTGGGAGGACCATCCTCCAAGGCTAAATATTCTGTCGTGACCGATAGCGCATAGTACCGTGAGGGAAAGGTGAAAAGAACCCCCGAAGGGGAGTGAAATAGAATATGAAACCGTGTGCTTACAAACCGTGAAAGGCCCATGCGCAAGCAAGGCTGATCGCGTGCCTATTGAAGAATGAACCTGCGAGTTACGTGGTACAGGCTTGGTTAAGGTGAAGAGCCGGAGCCGTAGCGAAAGCGAGTCTGAATAGGGCGTTTCGTCTGCATCAGTAGACCCGAAACCAAGTGATCTATCCATGGGCAGGCTGAAGCATGATTAACCTCATGTGGAGGGCCGAACCTGTTGTTGTTGAAAAAACATTGGATGACCTGTGGATAGGGGTGAAAAGCCAATCGAACTTGGAGATAGCTGGTTCTCCCCGAAATAGTTTGAGGACTAGCGTCGCGTGTTAAGTCTGGGGGGTAGAGCACTGACAGGGCTAGGGGCCTTACCGGGTTACCGAACCCCATCAAACTCCGAATACCGAGATGTACTCCGCGGCAGTCAGACAGTGGGGGATAAGCTCCATTGTCAAAAGGGAAACAGCCCAGATCATCAGCTAAGGTCCCCAATAGATGCTCAGTGGTAAAGGAAGTCTCGTCGCATAGACAACTAGGAGGTTGGCTTAGAAGCAGCCACCCTTGAAAGAGTGCGTAATAGCTCACTAGTCGAGTGATGGGGCGCCGAAAATGTAACGGGGCTCAAGCATCTAACCGAAGCTATGGGATGTGTAAACATCGGTAGGGGAGCGTTGTCGCGTAGGCTGAAGCCGAACCGTGAGGATCGGTGGACGAACGACAAGTGCGAATGCAGGTATAAGTAGCGATAAATGAGGGTGAGAACCCCGCACGCCGGAAGTCTAAGGTTTCCTGAGCTACGTCAATCGTCTCAGGGTGAGTCGGGTCCTAAGCCGAGGCTGAGAAGCGTAGGCGATGGCCAAGCCGTTCATATTCGGCTACCACCGACGTCAGTTTAGACTTCTTCGAACAGCAGCCGGCCTCGAGCGATCGTGGTCGTTTGGTGTTCGGTGAAGTCTATGAAGTGAAGGGATGACGCAGGAGGATAGGTCAGCGCACCATGGATGTGTGCGTCGAAGCAGGTAGGGGGTCAGATAGGCAAATCCGTCTGGCAACTCCGAGATGCGAGTGCGAGGCTCTTCGGAGCCGAAGTGATTGACTCCACGCTGCCAAGAAAAGTCTCTAACAATGACTTAGGTGCCCGTACCGTAAACCGACACAGGTAGACTGGCAGAGCATGCTAAGGCGACGGGAGAACCCCTGTTAAGGAACTCGGCAAATTAACCCCGTAACTTCGGGAGAAGGGGTGCCCCTGTTGGTCTAGGCTTCGCGCCGAAAGCTGAGGGGGGTCGCAGTGAATAGGCCCAAGCGACTGTTTAACAAAAACACAGGTCTCTGCGAACGCGAAAGCGGACGTATAGGGGCTGACTCCTGCCCGGTGCTGGAAGGTTAAAAGGAGAGGTTAGCGCAAGCGAAGCTTTGAATTGAAGCCCCAGTAAACGGCGGCGGTAACTATAACCGTCCTAAGGTAGCGAAATTCCTTGTCGGGTAAGTTCCGACCTGCACGAATGGAGTAACGACTTGGGCACTGTCTCGATGGGGGGCCCGGCGAAATTGCAGTACCAGTGAAGATGCTGGTTACCCGCGGCAGGACGGAAAGACCCCATGAAGCTTTACTGTATCCTGATGTTGGGTTTTGAGATTTTCTGTACAGGATAGGTGGGAGCCGATGATCCGTGGGCGCTAGCTCGCGGGGAGCCAACCTTGGGATACCACCCTGAAAGTCTTGGGATTCTAACCTACAGCCGTGATCCGGCTGGGAGACAGCGTCAGGTGGGCAGTTTGACTGGGGCGGTCGCCTCCTAAAGAGTAACGGAGGCGCCCAAAGGTTCCCTCAGAACGGTCAGAAACCGTTCGTTGAGTGCATAGGCAAAAGGGAGCTTGACTGCGAGACGGACAGGTCGAGCAGGTGCGAAAGCAGGGCTAAGTGATCCGGCGGTACCGAATGGAAGGGCCGTCGCTTATCGGATAAAAGCTACTCTGGGGATAACAGGCTTATCTCCCCCAAGAGTCCACATCGACGGGGAGGTTTGGCACCTCGATGTCGGATCGTCGCATCCTGGGGCTGTAGTAGGTCCCAAGGGTTGGGCTGTTCGCCCATTAAAGCGGTACGCGATCTGGGTTCAGAACGTCGTGAGACAGTTCGGTCCCTATCCGCCGTGGGCGTAGGAGACTTGAGGAGCGTCGACCCTAGTACGAGAGGACCGGGTTGAACGAACCGCTGGTGAACCGGTTGTCCCGCCAGGGGCATAGCCGGGTAGCTACGTTCGGATCAGATAAACGCTGAAAGCATATAAGCGTGAAACTGACTCCAAGATGAGGTCTCAATCCCGCAAGAGTGAAGGGTCGTGGGAGACTACCACGTTGATAGGCCGGAGGTGGAAGGCGAGCAATCGCTGGAGCTGACCGGTACTAATAGCCCGGACACTTAATAAGTACGCTAACAATTGAACGCAATCGTTTGGCCATGGAAGTTCTTCTCTGTGCAGCTTTCGCACGCGATCGCCTTGAGCTCCGGCTCGACGTCGCGCGCGGATCAAGTTTCTGGCGACCATAGCGGTGGGGTTCCACCCGTTCCCATCCCGAACACGGCAGTTAAGCCCGCCAGCGCCGATGGTAGTCGGACCGCAGGGTCCCTCGAGAGTAGGACGTCGCCAGATTATCCGTAGCAACGAGCCCGCCGATCAGCAATGATCGAGCGGGCTCGTTGCATTCTCTGTCCGCCGGCGGCGTCGTTGCCCGTCGTTGCACTGGCGGCCAGTGTTCATGCCGCCGAGGCGTTGACCTCAGTACTCGCGGGCTTCCGCGGCTGCGGCTTGGCAGGCGCGTACGCGGGCCTGCGCATCGAGCCGGTGTGCGCGGATCCGCAGCCGGCTCGGCCACGTCGACCGGCGCGTCGGTGCCGACGCGGGCGGCGAGCCAGCGGTATCCAGCGACCGCGCCGATGCGCGAAGCCGAGCAGCGGCAGCGGGCCGCGCCAGCCGCCGCCGCTTCGCTCGTCCTCATCGTCGAGGTCGAGCATCCGCCGGCTTCGTCGAGCTCGTCGCTGGCATTGCCCGCGACGGCGAAGCTGTGCGGGTCGTACTCGTTGAGCTTGACGTTGACGTGCCAGCGCTCGCACCGGCTCGATCCCGAGCGCCTCGACCAGGACGTCGGTCAGGCGGTTACGCAGCGCGTGCCAGGCGCGCTCGTCGACCCCCGTCGCGCTGAGCTCGAGGTGGGTGTCGGGCAGCGCGCCGTCGGCGACCAAGCGGCCGGCGATCGCGAAGTCGCTCGGCTCGAACGGCGTGAAGTGGACGCTCGTCCGCTCCGGCTTCTGGTCCGGCAGAATGTCGAGGACCGTCGCGGTCAGCTCGTCGGCGAGGTGGCGTTTCGTCTCGTCGTCGAGCGGGAGCGAGGACAAGCGCAAATACGGCATCGTACTGCCGTGTACCCGCCGGGCGCCCGATACGTCTCGCCCGGCCCACGTTCAGGCGTACGTGCCGCGGGTGCGCAGGTCGAAGATCGCCGCTTCCTTGCGCTTGGCCTCGACCCTCGATCCAGGGTGCGTTGCCGTGGGCGGCTAGCCGTTGCGGCCGCGGAGCGGGGGTGCGACGAGCTGCGAGGTGAGGAAGCCGGTCACGATCAGGATCGCGGCCAGCAGCGCGCGCACGGCGAGCGAGAGCGCGTCGCTGGTGTCGGCCTGGAAGACGTAGAGCAGGCTCTCGTACGAGAGCGAGCCCGGGACGAGCACGAGCAGGCCCGGCACGAGCACGACCGACTGCGGGATGCGCAGGTAGCGGGCGGCGAGGTTCGTCACCAAGCCGATCGCGAAGGCGGTCACGAACGGGCTGGCCTGCGTGATGCCCAGGGTCGGGAAGAAGCGCACCAGCGCGACCGTCGCGATGCACGAGCCGACGATCCAGCCCAGGTCGCGGTAGCGCGCGTGGAGCTGCGCGGCGATCGCCAGGCCCATCAGCAGCGCGGCCAGGGCGGTCGAGTAGGGCGTGGTGTGACCGGGGCTGACCGTGGGCGCGTACATGATCGCGTTGCCGCCCAGGCCCGCGCCCAGCGCGAAGCCCGAGCCGAGCGAGAGCAGGGTGACCAGCACGCCGCCCAGGCGCGAGGTGCCCGAGACCAGGTTGCGGTTGGCCAGCTCGTTGAGCGCGGTCGTGAGCGCGTAGCCCGGCAAGAGCTGGACGATGCCGGCGATGAGCGCCACGTAGAGCGAGATCGGCGGCCCGAAGCGCTCCCAGAGCGCGATGATGACGGTCGCGACGAAGGCCGCGGCGATCTCGAAGACGCGGTCCACCCGGCGCGAGCGCTGGGCCAGCGCGGCGATCCCGCCGATCGCGATGCCGCCGAGGGTCGAGACGACGATCTCGCCCCACCCGCCGCCCAGCAGCAGCGCCGTGCCGCACGAGAGCAGCGCGTAGGTGCCGACCGTCAGCGCGGGCGGGTCGAGCGGCACCTCGGCGTCGATCCGGACCACCTCGGCCAGCGCCGTGCCGGGATCGGCGCCGCGGCGCAGCTCGCCGACCACGGCGTCGAGCAGCGCGAGCTTGCGCAGGTTGAGGCTGCCCGGCTCCAGCCGCAGCACCACGAGCCGCTGGGCGAACGGCGGCCGATCGCCAGCGTGAGGGTGGTCGGCAGCGCGTTGATCTGGACCGCCAGGCCGAGCGTCATCGCCACGTCGCGGACGGTGTCCTCGAGCGAGTCGGTCGGGAAGCCGGCCTGGTGCAGCGCCCGGCCCAGGTCCAGCAGCAGCTCGGTTCGGTCGTCGCGCGCAACCTCCACGCCGGCCCCGTTCGCCGAGCGAGGGGGCGCGCTCCGCCCCGGCGTAGGCGCTCCCCATGAAGTTTCGTCTCGCGGCCCTGCTCGCCGCCGCCGTGCTGGCCGCTCCGCTGGCGGTGCCGGCGGCCGACCCGATCAAGGTCGGCGTGAACCTCGAGCTCTCGGGCGTGTCGTCCACCTGGGGCCAGCCGCAGCTCAACTCGATCCAGATGTACGTCGACGAGGCGAACGCGCACGGCGGGATCGGCGGGCGCCGGATCGAGCTGGAGGTGCTCGACAACAAGAGCGATCCGGCCCAGTCGCGCCTGAACGCGACCAAGCTGGCCGGTGACGGCGTGGTCGCCATCCTGGGCGCCGGCACGACCCCGACCACCATGCCCGCCGTTCCGGTCGCGAACGAGAGCGGCGTGCCGATGATCTCCAACGGCGCGGGCAACGTGATCACCAACCCGGTCGACCAGCGCCGCTGGGTGTTCAAGACGCCCAACGACGACTCGCAGGTCGCCAACAAGATCGCCGGCTTCCTGGCCAAGCAGCGGCTGACCGAGATCGCGTTCCTCAGCGTGAACACCGCCTACGGCGACTCCGGCAAGACCAACTTCGGCACCCAGGCCGGGCGCTTCGGCCTCAAGCTGATCGACGAGGAGAAGTACGGCCCGAGCGACACCGACGTCACCGCGCAGCTCACCAAGATCCGCGACTCGCGCGCGCAGGCGGTCGTGATCTGGGGCCAGCCGCCGGCGGTCACGATCATCGCCAAGAACGCGGCCCAGCTCGGGCTCAAGGCGAAGCTCATCTACTCCAACGGCGCGGCCGGCTCGGCGTTCGTCGGGGCCGGCAAGGACGTCGCCGGCACGTACCTCGCGACGACCAAGATCACCGTGGTCGGCCAGCTCGCGCGCAACGACCCGCAGCGCGGCATCCTGCAGATCTACGGCGATGAGTACAAGCGCCGCTTCCACGCCGAGCCCGACGGGATCGCGGCGTTCGGCGCCGACGGCATCCGGCTGCTGCTGCAGGCCATGCGCAGCGGCGGGCCGACCGCAAGGCGATCCGCGACGCGCTCGAGTCGAAGGTCCGGGGCTTTCCCTCGTACAGCGGGCGCTACACCATCACGCCGTCCGACCACCAGGGACTCGCCGAGAGCGACATCGTGATCGCCGAGTCGACCGGCAGCGGCTGGAAGATCGCCGCCCGCTGACCCAGTTCGTCGTCTCCGGCCTCGCGACCGGAGCGCTCTACGCGCTCGTCGCCGTTGGCTTCGTGGTGATCCACAACGTCACCGGGATCTTGAACTTCGCCCAGGGCGAGTTTGCGATGACCGGCGCGGTGGTCGCCGTCACGCTGGTCGGCCTGGGCGTTCCGCTGCCGCTCGCCGCGGCGGGCGGGGTCGCCGCCGCCGCGCTGGTCGGTCTGGCGGTGTGGTACCTCGGTTTGCGCGGCGCGGCGCACGCGCCGCTGGTGGTGCAGGTGATCATCACGATCGGCGTGTCGATTGCGCTGCGCGGGATCGCGCTGCTGGCGTTCGGGCCGGCGGCGAAGCCGCTGCCCGCGTTCTCGCCGGGCGGCGCGATCGCGCTCGGCGCGGCGACCGTGACGCCGCAACAGCTCTGGATCGCGGCGATCGTGGTCGTGCTGGTGGCTGGTCTCTGGCTGCTGTTCGAGCGCACGCGCCTCGGTGCGGCGCTGCTCGCGGCATCGCTCAACCGCGAGGCGGCGCGGCTGATGGGCGTCGACCCGCTGCGTGCAGGCGCGGTCGCCTTCGCGCTCGGCGCGGGGCTGGCCGGCGTCGCGGGCGTCGCGATCGCGCCGATCACGCTGGCCTCGTACGACATGGGCTTGAGCCTCGGGCTCAAGGGCTTCGTCGCGGCGGTGCTGGGCGGGATCGTGAGCGTGCCGGGCGCGGTGGTCGGCGGGCTGCTGCTGGGCGTGCTGGAGTCGGTCGGCGCGGGCGTGCTCTCCTCGGGCTGGCGCGACGCGATCGCCTTCGCGATCTTGATCGCGGTGCTGCTGGTGCGCCCGCAGGGCTTGCTCGGGCGTTCGGTCGCGCGGGTCTAAGCGTGCGAGCGGCTTGGGCTGTCGTCGTTCTCGTCGTCGTCGCGGTGCCGTTCGCGCGCAACGGGTACGCGCTCGCGACCATGGTCGTGATCGGGCAGAACGCGCTCGCGGCGCTGGGGCTCTCGCTGATGATCGGCACCGCGGGCGAGGTCGTGCTCGCGCAGGCGGCGTTCTTCGGCCTCGGCGCGTACGCGGCGGCGGCGGCTTCGCGCCACGGCGTCGACCCGTGGCTGGCGATCGGGGTCGCGGCGCTGGTCGGCGCGGCGGTCGCCGCGGTCGTCGGCTGGCCGACGCTGCGCCTGCGCGGGCACTACCTGACCCTGGCGACGCTGGGCCTGGGGGTGATCGCGAAGGTCGTCTTCGACGAGGCCGGCGGGCTGACGGGCGGGCCGTCGGGGGTCGGCGATTTCGGTGCGCTGCACTTCGGCGCGCAGCCGCTGCACGGTGATCTGCCGGCGTACGTCGTCGCTTGGGTCGCGGTCGGCCTCGGTGCGGCGGCGCTGAGCGCGCTACGAGCGCGCGCGCGCGGGCGGGCGCTGCGCGCGATCGCGGCCAGCGAGGCGGCCGCCGCGGCGATGGGTGTGCGTGTGCGCACCCGCAAGCTGGAGGCATTCGTGCTCAGCGCGGTCTACGCGGCGGTCGCGGGCTCGCTCTACGCGTATTACGCGGGCTACATCTCGCCGACGTCGTTCACGTTCGAGCAGTCGGTGTTCTTCGTCGTGATGGTGGTGCTCGGCGGCGCGGCGACGGCGCTCGGACCGATCGTCGGCGCGGCGCTCTTCACGCTGATCGCCGCGGCGCTGACGGCGCTCGCCGGGGTGGTGTTCCCTGCCAACGCGCAGGGTGCCGCGGCGGCGCTGCAGGTGGTCGCATTCGGGGCCATTCTCGTCGTGGTGATGCGCTTCGTGCCGCAGGGTTTGGTCGGCGCGTTGCTCGAGCGCCCGGAGTGAGCATGTGGTAAGCGCCGGATGAGCACTGCGGGGAGCGTTGGGTGAGCGCTATGGGGAGCAAGTCCGGCCGTTCGGCGGACCAAGCGCCGACGAGTGGGCCGCTGCTCGAGGTAGAGCGCGTGCGCAAGCGGTTCGGGGGCGTCGTGGCGGTCGACGATCTGTCGTTCGCGGTCGAGTCCGGCGCGTTCGTCTCGATCATCGGGCCCAACGGCGCCGGCAAGACCAGCGTCTTCAACCTGATCACCGGCGCCTACCCGCTCGACGCGGGCGACGTGCGCCTCGGTGGCCGCAGCCTGCGCAGGCGCGGGCCGACCGCGATCTCGCACGCCGGCATCGCGCGCACGTTCCAGACGCTGCAGGTGTTCGGCCCGCTGACCGCGCGCGAGAACGTGCTGGTGCCGCTCGAAGCGCGCGAGCGCGGCCGGACCGCACGGGCGCGCGCCGACGAGCTGCTCGCGCTCGTCGGGCTGGACGACGAGGCGGACCGGCTCGCGTCGGCGCTCTCGTTCGGGCGGCAGCGGTTGCTCGAGCTGGCCCGGGCGCTGGCCGCCGAGCCGCGCCTGCTGCTGCTCGACGAGCCGACGTCAGGCCTGTCGCGCGGGGAGACGCGCGCCTTCGTCGACGTGCTGGCCCGCGTGCGCGCCGACGGCGTGACGATCTTGATGATCGAGCACGACGTGCGCACCGTGATGGCGCTCTCCGACCGCGTGGTCGTGATGCACCGCGGAGCCAAGCTCGCCGAAGGCGCACCGGGCGACGTTCAGCGCGACCCGCGCGTGATCGAAGCGTATCTGGGCGAGACGATCGCCGCGCCCGAAATTCGGGCCGCGCCCACAGTACCGGTCACGACCCGGGCCGCGCACGAAGCCATGTCCGACATCCTCGTCGTCGAAGGGCTCGTCACGATGCGCGGCGCGGTGCGGGCGCTCGACGGGGTCAACCTGACCGTGCGGACGGGCGAAATTCTTGCGATCGTCGGACCCAACGGGGCGGGGAAGTCGACCCTCCTGGGCACGCTGGCCGGCTGGTTCCCACGCAGCGCGGGGCGCGTCGTGCTCGCCGCCCATGATGTTGCCGGGCTACCGGCCGACATCACCGGGCTACCGGCCGAGCGGGTTGTGCGGGCCGGGATGGCGCTGGTGCCCGAGCGGCGCCAGATGTTCGACGCGCTCACGGTGGAACGCAACCTCGACCTCGGCGCGTACGCGCACGGCGGCACGACACCGGCCGAGCTCGAGCGCGTGTTCGCGCTCTTCCCGCGCTTGCGCGAGCGGCGCGGGCAGCGGGCCGGCACGCTCTCCGGCGGCGAGCAGCAGATGGTCGCCATCGCGCGCGGGCTGCTGGCGCGGCCGCGCGTGCTGCTGCTGGACGAGCCGTCGCTGGGCCTGGCGCCGCAGGTCGTGGGCGAGATCTTCGCCGCGCTGGCGCGGGTGAACGCCGCCGGCACGACGGTCGTCGTGGTCGAGCAGAACGCGCGCGCCGCGTTCGCGGTCGCCGACCGGGTCGCGCTGCTCGAGCGCGGCCGCATCACCGCTGCCGGCGACGCCGCCGCGATGGCGGCCGACCCGGCGATCACCGCGGCGTATCTCGGCTGATCCGGTCCCCGGCGCTCGCCGTGCGCGGCCGACGCCGCGAAGCGCGAGACGCTTGGACGCGTCGGCCACCGCGGACGCTCGGATGCGTCGACTCCACAAGACACCGTCCGCTCGGCGGCGGCGAGGATCGACGGTCGGCGGACCGAAGCGCAGAGAGGTCCGCTGCCGGGATCTCTCGGGCGGAACGGAGATGCCGATGCCCGCCACGATGACCGACCTGCACCTCAGTGACCCCGCGACGTTCAAGCCGCCCTTCCAGCTCGACACGGTGTCGTACTACCGGCTCCAGGCCAAGGAGAAGCTGGCTTACGACGACGCGCTGCACGCGCTGCCGGACGACAAGCGCGAGATGCGCAGCGTTGACCAGCGCTATCTGGAAGCGATGATGCCGCTGTTTACCCGCATCGGCTACCAGGAGAAGTCGGTCGCGCGCTACATCGCGCAGGCGGTGCACACCGCGCCGTCCGACGACATTCGGGTCTGGGCGTCGTGCCAGATGGTCGACGAGGCGCAGCACGCCGAGATGGACGACTACCTGCTCTGGGTACTCGGCGTCTCGCACGAGGACACCGACGCGATCTGGGCGGCGTCGGCCGCCAAGCCGAACTTCGACTACATGGAGTCGCTCACGAACCCCTACCAGATCGTCGTCGAGGGCAACCTGTTCGTCGAGGGCGGCCTGGCGCTGGGCAACATCTTCGCCTACATCGACATGGCCAAGGACTACGGCGACCAGCTGCGCCAGCTGCAGCACAAGACGCGCTGCACCGACGAGGCGCGCCACATCGCGTTCGGCTTCGCGCTGGCCGAGGCGCTGATCGCCGACGATCCCGAGAACCTCGCCACGATCCAGGCCGCACAGGACGAGACGCTGCCGCGGCTGGTCGCCGGCTACATGAAGACGTTCCGGCCGGTCGAGAAGCAGCTCGGCACCGACGGCTACGGCAAGCGGCACCTGCGGGCGGCCTCCGAGCGCTACTACGCGAAGGCGACGCGCCTGGGGCTGCGGCCGACCTCGATTCCCGAACTCGATCTGGTCTACTCCTTTAGATTATTTTTTTTTTTTTTTTTTTTTTTTTTTTTTTTTTTTTTTTTTTTTTTTTTTTTTTTTTTTTTTTTTTTTTTTTTTTTTTTTTTTTTTTTTTTTTTTTTTTTTTTTTTTTTTTTTTTTTTTTTTTTTTTTTTTTTTTTTTTTTTTTTTTTTTTTTTTTTTTTTTTTTTTTTTTTTTTTTTTTTTTTTTTTTTTTTTTTTTTTTTTTTTTTTTTTTTTTTTTTTTTTTTTTTTTTTTTTTTTTTTTTTTTTTTTTTTTTTTTTTTTTTTTTTTTTTTTTTTTTTTTTTTTTTTTTTTTTTTTTTTTTTTTTTTTTTTTTTTTTTTTTTTTTTTTTTTTTTTTTTTTTTTTTTTTTTTTTTTTTTTTTTTTTTTTTTTTTTTTTTTTTTTTTTTTTTTTTTTTTTTTTTTTTTTTTTTTTTTTTTTTTTTTTTTTTTTTTTTTTTTTTTTTTTTTTTTTTTTTTTTTTTTTTTTTTTTTTTTTTTTTTTTTTTTTTTTTTTTTTTTTTTTTTTTTTTTTTTTTTTTTTTTTTTTTTTTTTTTTTTTTTTTTTTTTTTTTTTTTTTTTTTTTTTTTTTTTTTTTTTTTTTTTTTTTTTTTTTTTTTTTTTTTTTTTTTTTTTTTTTTTTTTTTTTTTTTTTTTTTTTTTTTTTTTTTTTTTTTTTTTTTTTTTTTTTTTTTTTTTTTTTTTTTTTTTTTTTTTTTTTTTTTTTTTTTTTTTTTTTTTTTTTTTTTTTTTTTTTTTTTTTTTTTTTTTTTTTTTTTTTTTTTTTTTTTTTTTTTTTTTTTTTTTTTTTTTTTTTTTTTTTTTTTTTTTTTTTTTTTTTTTTTTTTTTTTTTTTTTTTTTTTTTTTTTTTTTTTTTTTTTTTTTTTTTTTTTTTTTTTTTTTTTTTTTTTTTTTTTTTTTTTTTTTTTTTTTTTTTTTTTTTTTTTTTTTTTTTTTTTTTTTTTTTTTTTTTTTTTTTTTTTTTTTTTTTTTTTTTTTTTTTTTTTTTTTTTTTTTTTTTTTTTTTTTTTTTTTTTTTTTTTTTTTTTTTTTTTTTTTTTTTTTTTTTTTTTTTTTTTTTTTTTTTTTTTTTTTTTTTTTTTTTTTTTTTTTTTTTTTTTTTTTTTTTTTTTTTTTTTTTTTTTTTTTTTTTTTTTTTTTTTTTTTTTTTTTTTTTTTTTTTTTTTTTTTTTTTTTTTTTTTTTTTTTTTTTTTTTTTTTTTTTTTTTTTTTTTTTTTTTTTTTTTTTTTTTTTTTTTTTTTTTTTTTTTTTTTTTTTTTTTTTTTTTTTTTTTTTTTTTTTTTTTTTTTTTTTTTTTTTTTTTTTTTTTTTTTTTTTTTTTTTTTTTTTTTTTTTTTTTTTTTTTTTTTTTTTTTTTTTTTTTTTTTTTTTTTTTTTTTTTTTTTTTTTTTTTTTTTTTTTTTTTTTTTTTTTTTTTTTTTTTTTTTTTTTTTTTTTTTTTTTTTTTTTTTTTTTTTTTTTTTTTTTTTTTTTTTTTTTTTTTTTTTTTTTTTTTTTTTTTTTTTTTTTTTTTTTTTTTTTTTTTTTTTTTTTTTTTTTTTTTTTTTTTTTTTTTTTTTTTTTTTTTTTTTTTTTTTTTTTTTTTTTTTTTTTTTTTTTTTTTTTTTTTTTTTTTTTTTTTTTTTTTTTTTTTTTTTTTTTTTTTTTTTTTTTTTTTTTTTTTTTTTTTTTTTTTTTTTTTTTTTTTTTTTTTTTTTTTTTTTTTTTTTTTTTTTTTTTTTTTTTTTTTTTTTTTTTTTTTTTTTTTTTTTTTTTTTTTTTTTTTTTTTTTTTTTTTTTTTTTTTTTTTTTTTTTTTTTTTTTTTTTTTTTTTTTTTTTTTTTTTTTTTTTTTTTTTTTTTTTTTTTTTTTTTTTTTAAAAAAAAAAAAAAAAAAAAAAAAAAAAAAAAAAAAAAAAAAAAAAAAAAAAAAAAAAAAAAAAAAAAAAAAAAAAAAAAAAAAAAAAAAAAAAAAAAAAAAAAAAAAAAAAAAAAAAAAAAAAAAAAAAAAAAAAAAAAAAAAAAAAAAAAAAAAAAAAAAAAAAAAAAAAAAAAAAAAAAAAAAAAAAAAAAAAAAAAAAAAAAAAAAAAAAAAAAAAAAAAAAAAAAAAAAAAAAAAAAAAAAAAAAAAAAAAAAAAAAAAAAAAAAAAAAAAAAAAAAAAAAAAAAAAAAAAAAAAAAAAAAAAAAAAAAAAAAAAAAAAAAAAAAAAAAAAAAAAAAAAAAAAGGAGACGACCCATGCCGTTCTACGCTCGCCAAGGCCGGTTGCCCGAGAAGCGGCACACGCAGTTCCGCGCCCGGACGGCGGGCTCTACGCCGAGGAGCTGTTCTCGACCAAGGTTTCGAGAGCGTCTACTCGCTGCTCGTACCACCTGCGCCCGCCGACCGCCACCCTCGACGTGCGGCCGTGGGATCGGCCGCCGGTGCGCTTCCTGCCAACGAACCGGTGCGCAACCGGCACTGGTTCAACGGGCGCTGAGCAGCAGACCGGCGACGCGGTCGACGCGCGCGTGCCGCTGCTCGGCAACGACGACATCGTGCTCTCGACGGCCGGCGTCACCGAGCCGATGGAGTATTTCTTCCGCAACTCCGGCGGCGACGAGCTGCTCTTCGTTCACCACGGCGAGGGTGTGCTGGAAACGCGTTCGGCACCCTGGCCTACCGCGCGCACGACTACCTCTGTCCCGACGGCACCGCGTACCGCTTGCAGCCGGGCGCCCCGACCGCGCTACTGGTCGCCGAGTCGTCGCGGCCAGATCACGATCCCGCGCAAGTTCCGCAACGAGTTCGGCCAGCTCGCCGAACATGCGCCGTACTACGAGCGCGACTTCCGCGCACCGGAGCTCAAGCGCCGGTCGACGCGGTCGGCGAGTTCGAGTGCGCGTGACCGACGCGGGCGCGGCGCGATCTACATCGTGCGAACCATCCCTTCGACGTGGTGGGCTGGGACGGGTACTGCTATCCGTGCGCGTTCAACGCTCGACGAGTACGCGCCGATCACCGGCAAGCTGCATCAGCCGCCGCCGTCGCACGCAGATCTGGGACGCGCCGGGCGCGGCCTTTATCCTGTTCGTGCCGCGCATGTTCGACTACCATCCGCTGGCGATCCCCGTGCCCTACAACCACTCCTCGGTCGACTGCGACGAAATCATCTACTACGCGTCGGGCAACTTCATGACCGGCGCGGCATCGAGGACGCCTCGATGACGCTGCACGCCGCCGGCGCGCCGCACGGCCCGCAGCCGGGCGCGGTCGAAGCGCGCTGGGCAAGACCGTCGACCGACGAGTGGGCGTGGCGATCGACTGCTTCAACCCGCTGCGCGTCGCCGAGACCGCGACGCAACTGGAGGACCAGAGCTACTACCGGAGTCGGATCGCGCAGCCGACGGCGACGTAGCCCGTTCGCGCACGGTACACGCTCGGTGTCAGGCGGTCGTTGGCATATGATGACCGGGTGGGAAAGGAAACTCGGCCGGAAACAGTTTTTGCCCATGAGCGGACTGCGCGCTCGAGGTCTTGCGCCTGATCGAGCACCTGGGCGGCGCAGAGGACCTCGTGCTGCGCCGCGGCCGATCGGTGCCAAGCTCGATCAGCGGGTAGACCCGCTCCTTGGTGCGCTGCAGCCACAGGGTTCGGCCTTGCGCTGCGGCAGCGGAAAGAGGCTGAGCGCGCGGGCCGTGCAGCGCTTCTCCTCGCCCTTGGCCATGCCCAGCACAACGCAAACTCGCTCCGGAGTGCCGCTAGGAAGCAGTGACAGAGCGCTCGAATCCGTTCTCTCGAGGCAACCGGATGCCTCGAATTAATGCCGTGCCAAAGAAGTACAATGGCTGCACCGAAGGCAGGTACATGCTACACGCGGACAGGGTGACGCACAGCATAGCGCACATCGTGGGGACGGCAGCTCTCGTCCGACGAGCGCTCTCTCGTTGCACGCAGTCTGTCGCACAGGGCGCAACGACGCAGGAGGGGCTCATTGAAAATATCTGGTCCACAATAGTGCATTTGCGCACGCAATTGCGACCGGCCGGTAACTCGATGGGATGCTGCGAGCCACGAAGGAGGTCGCGAAAGGCAAGATCGACGCCATCGTCGCCAAGGAAGAGTCATCGCAGTTTTTTCTCATTGGCAACACGCCGCAGCTAGCAGTGTACCGCCTCGACGAGCTTACTATCACGTGGGAGCGTCGGTTCTTGAGTCGTACCGATGCCTGACGTCACGATTGCATGGAATAGTATCCGGCTGTTCAACGGCTCGCAAGACGGCGGGTTCGAAGAGCTTTGTAAACAGCTCTCCGGAGCCGAATGCCGCAATGCCGGAGCGACCTGGATTCCGAAGGGCGCAATTGACGCAGGCGTGGAGGGGTATGGCCGCTTTGCTGATGGCGTGGAATGGGGTGTACAGGCGAAGTGGTTTCTGCAGTCTCCGACGCCGAAGCAGTGGGATCAGGTCGATGAGTCAGTCCACACCGCACTCGAACGTCATCCCGATCTCAAGCGTTATGTGATTTATTTCCCGCTCGACCTCAGTGACGCGCGAGAACCTAAAACAAAGACCGCGCTTGACCGCTGGAATCAGGCTAAGGCGAGATACGAAAAGTTGGCGCGCGACCGGGACATGGATGTATCATTCGAGCTGCGAACCTCGCACGACGTCGTCCGGGAACTTGTCAAGTCCGAGAACCGCGGGATGCGGTATTATTGGTTCGGTGGTCCCGATCTCGATCCTGGACGGGTCCGCCGCCGTGTCGAGGACACGCTCCGCGTTGTCGGTGAGCGTTACTCTCGAAAATTGAATGTTGAGGTGCCGCTGGTGCGGTACGTCGAGGCAATGACGCTCTCGGAGCGCTACATCAGGCGTGCCTTCGAACGTTATCGCGCGGTCGACGCCCACACAGCCGTTCTCAGGACGGCAAGTATCATCGCCACATTTCCGGAGGAATGCGCGGCGCTCGCCAACATCTGCGGTGCGATGCTGGAAATGCTGAAGCCCCTCGCCGTAGACAGCGACGCGGAGATCGTATGGGGCGACATCGCCGAAGCCAGTCGCAAGGCGACGGACGAGGCTCGGGACCTGGCACGACGTCTGCGTGACACCGGGGACGCGCTGGCCGCAGAGACGACGGCCGGTCTTCCCGATTACGAACGTCGAAATCCCTACGAACATGAAGTGCACGATTTCTGGCGCCTCGCTTCGGCACTCGAGGACCTCGGTGACTTCGCAGAGAGTTCCGAAGTACGGTTGTCCCGGATGCCTTGTATGCTCTTGGTGGGTGAGGCGGGTTCAGGGAAAACGCATTTTCTCTGCGACGTGGGACTGAGCGCGGTTGAGGGCGGCAACATCGCGATCATTCTGCTCGGTGCGAAAGAGTTTGATGGTAACAGCGTTTGGGGAGAGATAGCGCGACAGAATTCGTTGCCGAGCGATCACGAGGACCTTCTCGGTGCGCTCCAGAGCGCGGCGGAGGCGACTGGGACGCGCGCATTGCTCCTCATCGACGGCATCAATGAGGGCCCAAATCCCCGATATTGGTACGAGAACCTCAACGCTTTGGTACATCAGGTAAAGCGATTTCCGCGCGTTGCCTTAATCGTATCGGTACGCGACACGTATTTGCGCCTCTGCGTGCGAAACGACGCCCGCGACCAGTTCGTCAGCATTACGCACGAGGGGTTTGGGTACCGACCTATCGAGGCCCAACGCGTGTTCTTCGACAACTTCGACATCCGGGAGCCGGCGGAGCCATTGCTCCTCAACGAATTTCGGAATCCTCTATTCCTATTGCTGTTTTGCAAAGGTATTAAAGCGGCTGGGTTGTCCGAGATCCCACGTGGCCTCTCGGCCTGACCGCCATCTTCGACTTCTTCGTAAATGCCCAAAACGAGAGGATTAGCGATAACCTCGATGTGGATCCGGCTGACCGCCTCGTGCCGCGTGCTCTTGCCGCGCTTGCCGACGCTTTAACCGCCGATTCACCTAACGCCATCGAGCGCTCGCGAGCAAAGGCCGCTGTGGATGGATTGCATCCGCCTACGTCTTATTCTACTTCGCTTTTTGCTGCTCTCGAGCGCTACGGCCTTATCTCAAGCATGGACAGCGGCGAGAACACCTATGTCCGATTTACATATGAGCGCATGGCTGATCATCAGCGCGCTCGTCGCCTGCTTGAGTCCATTCCGGAGGGACCTTCGGCGTACGAAATAATGCGCGAGCGCATCGCGGCCTTGGTCGGAAATACGTATGACGTATTCCGCGCAGGTGGCCTCCTCGAAGCGCTAGCGATCCAAGTTCCGGAGCGCCACGGCATCGAGTTGGTAGAAGTGCTTCCCGAAGTAACCCATTGGGACGCGGAAATGCTCTTGCGGACGCTGCCGTGGCGTGAACCGGCCAGCGTGAACAGTGTCATGCGTAAAAATGTCCTCCTCTGGCTCGAGACGGCGCCGGAGCTGTGTGAGCACGTGGTGGAATGCCTGCTTTCCTGCGCGCTCATCCCGCAGCATCCGCTCAACGCGGACGGCCTGCACGAGTACCTTGACGCATTCGAGATGCCACGTCGAGATGCGCTGTGGACCGTTGGCATCAGCGGTCGACAACACGAGGGCGCAGCGGTAACGCGGCTGACATCTTGGGCGCGAGATGGTGCGTTCGGCGCCCGCACTCCCGAAGCAGCAGCGGCTGCGGGCACAGCCCTTCTGTGGCTGTGTTGCTCCACTAATCGGCGCGTGCGTGACGATGCGACGAAGGGACTTGTCGCTCTACTGGACGCTACGCCCTCGGCGTCGAGCGTACTCTTCGAGCGTTTCAGAAACTGCAACGATCCGTACGTCGTGCAGCGCATGTACGCGGGACTTACGGGTTACGCGATGCGAACGTACGCGCCGACTGTAGCTCTTGCTAATCATGCTCACGCTGTTTTACAACAAGCCCGACAGAACGGGCTTCCGGTGGACATTCTCGCACGAGATTTCGCCGGACGGTGGTGGAGCGCGCACAGTATATTGGAGCAATCGAAGCCAGCACAGAAATTAGCGTGATCCGTCCGCCTTATGGCGCCGCTCCGCCGGACGTCTCCGTCGCCGACGAGGCACTATTCGAGCGCTATTCGTGGAAGAACCGGGGGGACGGTCAGGAAGAGTTTGCCCGCGGTATCAGCGCTGTTCATTTTTCGCTCGACGAAATGGGTGACTTTGCCCGGTACGTTGTCGGGACAAACGGCCGCGGGGACTGGCTCAACGTACCGATTACGGTGAGCCCCCCGATGACGCCGAGTCAACGTCGCGACGCGTTCGACGCGGCGCTCTCGCGAACTCAACGTCGCCTTCGCGAAGCTTTGAACGAAGCACGTCGTGTGTCCGGCGTCGTCATGTCAACCTTTATGAGTGACGTCAGGGCGAAGCGTCCCGCTGACCTTGACGGCGATGGCTTTCAAGATTGGCTCAGGGACATGTCGTTAAGGTATGCGGCGACGGTAGACGGTGAAAAAGCGCAGAAGGACGAACTTGCAGCCAAGGCAGCCTTTGTCGAATCTCTCGACGAGGCGCAGCGCCAGCAATACGAGGAAACGGAGGTGCCGAAGGAAGCAGACCATCACTACGACTTGAGAACAGCGACACGTTGGATATTCCGTCGCGTGATTGATCTCGGTTACGGCGGAGAAGAGGTCTATGCATTCGATGAGCGGGTTCGGCGAGAGCCTCCGCGCGATCGCGGTGATGGTCGCCGTGAAGAGATTGAACGTATCGGCAAGAAGTACCAGTGGATCGCGTTTTTCGAGTTTCTCGCGCGAATGGCGGATAATTTCTACCTACAGCACTGGAGTGACGAGCCAATGCGGTATGATGTTCTGCTGCAGGTTCTTACTCCGGACATCGATCCGTCTTCCTTGATCGTCGAAACGGGACGCTCCCAATTAAAGCCGCACGCTCAATCATGGTGGGCGGGCGATGCATACGATGATTGGCGGCCGGATCTCGACATTGACGGATGGATGTGCGAGACGGCTAACCTTCCCGACCCGAAGAGTACGTTGGGCATCGTGGACGAGCAAGGTGCGGAATGGATTTGCCTTAAGACGCATCTCGAGCTGGAGGGAGAAGGAGCCGCTGCTCCACGACCGTTACGACGTGCCGATCCGCGAGCTATGGTATCTTATCTTCGGTTATCTTGTCCCGAAGACCGACGCATCGCGCGTTCATAAGGTGCTGAGAAGGAAGGACTTTTACGGCCGTACGCTGCGGCCGGAGCCAGAAGATGTGTATCGACTTCTGTGGGGCGATTTCTACTGGTCACCCGCGTTCGCGCACGAGGCCGACACGTTCACAGCTTCGCACGGCGCTCTAGCCGACCCCGTGCGGAAAAAAGTCCATGACCTTCTCGAGCCGGCCACGGGTGGCTATTTTCGAGAAACGGGCAACGACAACTCCATCGCGGACGCTATCCGAATTGAGCTGCCAATCAAGGAGATCATTGACGGGATTGGTGGGGTTGCATCGGACCCCGAGCGTGGGGCGTGGCTCGATGCAGCGGGAGCCGTCGTGGCTTTGGATCCGTCCGTCGCCGGAGACGGCCCCCAGGCGGTGCTCGTGCGGCGAGATAGACTTCAGGCCTTTCTCCACAAGTCGCCGTATGCACTAGTTTGGACTCTACTTAGCGAAAAGCAAATCATCGGTGGATGGTCTGATCGCTATCACGGGCGGCTCGTTACGAGCGGCGCATACTGGTTCAAGGAAGAGCAAACCGGATCGTTCGAGATCGTCGGCGGCAAGACGCCGCGCTACAGGAGTTCGGCTTCGAACCGTTGAGCCCTGGCAGACATTGCGGCTTGTCCATCATCAAAAATGAACACACGAGAGAGTAGCACCGGTTCAGTTCGGTAACTTCTTTACCCGGCCAACGTCCCTGTTCTTGTGCCGACACGTTCCCAAGCCGTGCCCATTCGTATGCGTGTCAGACGTTGTCCATGAATGATAGCCGCCGCAGTAACTGCAGCCGGACCGTGGCCTTGCCGATTGCGTGCATAACCCGGCGTACGGCTGTCGGCAAGCGCCTCGCGCAGTTGGGAGAGCTTCTCGCTCGGCCGCCGTATGGCACGGGTCAGCGAGGCACGCGCAAGCGCGAGGACGGTACGCGCGCCGAGACCTCGCAGGGGCCGGGGCGCGGTGTCGAAGGCCCATTTCCGCCTTGGACCCGCACTGCTATGCGCAAGGCCTGACGCCCCCTGAGCGGGACGGAATCGCGATTGCGTACCTTACGGCGCGCTCGGGATCAGTCCCATCGAAGGCATTTCGCGACGAAGCTTGAGCGGGTGCGCATGCCCATCACTTGGTAGATGCGTCGGGTTTGGTTGCAAAAGCGTGTTTCTACTGTGCTCGGCGATCTCGGCGCAACTGCGGCCCTCGCAAATCGCGCCCAGCACCCGGCGCTCCGTGGAGCTGAGCCGCTCGGGCCTGCGCTCGTGCGCGATGAGCTACTCGTAGCGGCGGCGGCAGCGATGAGCGCGGTATCAGGCGTGTGACCTTGTCCGCACGCGCGAGCGCGGCGGAATCGCAGGTCGCGCGAGCAAGCGCGAAGACTGCGTGCAGGTCGCCCAGCAAGCACACCCACGACAACTAATTTGCGGCCACAGTAGCGGCACAGCCAGCCGTCGCGCTGTAGGATCTCGGCTACTACGCTTCGGGCAACTTCATGTCGCGGCGCGGGATCGAGACCGCCTCGATGACGCTGCACGCCGCCGGCGCGCCGCACGGCCCGCAGCCGGGCGCGGTCGAAGCGTCGCTGGGCAAGACCGCCACCGACGAGCTGGGCGTGGCGATCGACTGCTTCAACCCGCTGCGCGTCGCCGAGACCGCGACGCGCTCAAGACCCGAATTACTACCGGAGCTGGATCGCGCAGCCGGCGACTACTTAGCCGGATTGCGCCGGGCGCGGCTACAGAGGCACGACTACGGCGCCGTGAGAAACGCCACGATGTCGCGGGCGGCTTCGCGCGCTCCGATGTCGCTGCGCACGTACATCTTGAGGTGCGAGAGCTCCTCGTCGGGAACTGCCGTGTCGGCGCGGTCGCGCGGTACGAACGAGCCGCGCAGGGTGGAGTCGTCCGAGGCGACCCAGATCGCGACCGCGCGGCCGGCGTGCTGCCAGACCGGGTCGCCCGGCCCGAGCTTCGCGACGCCGCGCGCGTGCATCGCCTCGGTCACGTCCATGCCGCTGGCGTGCGCGGCCAGACCCGTGCGGCGCTCGCCCGGAGCACCGCCGTCCGCCGCTAGCAGCGTGTCGACTCGTGGGCCCATTCCTCGATCGTCATGTCTCTTCACCGATACCCGCCCGGGCGCGGGTCCAGGCCAGCAGCGCGTCGGGCTCGTGCTCCTCGTTGTCGCCGTCCGTCGTGCGCACGACCGTGAAGCCGTGCCGCGCGTAGAAGCGCAGCGCGGCGAAGTCCTGCTGGAACGTCCAGAGCTGGAGCTCGGGCTGGGCGTCCATCGCCAGGCGCAGCAGCGCGCCGCCGATGCCGCGCCCGTGCTCGGCGGGGTCGACGTAGAGCTGGCTGACCCAGCCGTTGCCGAACGCGATCGCTCCGAGCAGGTTCCCGTCGCGCTCGGCGAGGTGGACCTCGTCGCCAGCGAAGACGACGTCGCGGAAGTACACGCAGTCATCCGCGTAGGTGTGCAGGTCGGGCAGGTACGGCAGCGCGATCTGCCGCGTCCGGCGGCACAGCGCGGCGACCGCGTCCGCGTCGGCGACCGTCGCGGCGCGCAGCGTGAAGCGCGTTTGCGTCAATCGCTCTCTCCGCCGTCGCCCTCGTCGGCGTGCTTGGGATGCTTATCCTCGTGGCGGTGCCGCTGGTGGCCCGGCGGCAGTTTGAGGTACGCCCCGCCGCCGCGCAGGTCGACCGCGGGCCGCGGGCCGGTCGAGATGATCACGAGCGCCGTCGTTCCGGGCCGGACCTGCGTGCCGGCGGCCGGGTACTGCGCGAGCACCGACTCCGGGGCCGCGTTGGAAATGCGGGCCGCGAAGTTCGGGCGCAGCGCTACGCGCTGCATCGCTCGCCCCGCGGCGGCGTAGTCCATCCCGACCAAGTTCGGCACGGTCACCAGTGCCGGTTTGCGCGCCGTGGCCGTAGCGGCGAAAGCGCCTCGGCCGGAAGCGCTCGCCGCGCGCGCAACTACGGCGGACGAGCGGTGCCCGCTCGCGCTCCAGCCGAGGCCGAGCAGCGCGAACAGCACCGCGATCCCCGCGGCCAGCATGACCGGCGCGGTACGCGCTCGGGCCAGCGCGCGCCGCGCCATGTCGTTCGGGCTGTTCGTGGCGCTGCGGCGCCCGCCGGTGGAGGAAGCGCCGCGGACCGGTGCTGCCACGACCGGGATCGTCGCCACGAGGGTCGGCGCGTCCCACGACGGTCGCGCCGTGGCGGCGGCCTGCGTGCCGAGCGCGGCCAGCGCCGCTTCGAGCGCGCTTGCGCTCGCGAAGCGGGCGCGCGGGTCTTTCTGGAGCAGGCGGTGGACGATGGTGGCCAGCCCGGGCGACATCGCGCGGCGCAGGGTCGCTTCGTCCGGGGGCGGGGTGGTGACGTGGGCGACCGCGAGCGAGACGGGCGAGTCACCCGCGAACGGCGGCCGGCCGGTGACGAGCTCATGCAGCATCGCGCCCAGGCTGTAGAGGTCGGCCGCCGGGCCCAGCGCGAGGCCCTGGGCCTGCTCGGGCGAGAAGTACGCTGCGCTGCCAACCAGCCGGCCCGCCTCGGTCAGGTCGGGACCGCTCCCGGCAAGCGCCTTGGCCAGCCCGAAGTCGGCCACTTTGACCGTGTCGCCGGGCGCGAGCAGCACGTTGGCCGGCTTGATGTCGCGGTGTAGCAGCCCGCGCGCGTGGGCGGCGGCGAGGGCGCTCGCGATCTGGCGCCCGTAGGCGACCGCGCGCGCTTCCCCGAGCGGGCCGTTCTCGTGCAGCACCCGCGCCAGCGAAGGGCCGTCCACGAGCTCCATCACGATCGCGTGCAGGCCGTCCTCGGCCTCGGCCAGCACGTCGTAGATGCCGACCACGTGCGGGTGGACCAGCGCCGCCGCGGCGCGGGCCTCGGCGTAGAAGCGCGCGACCAGGGTCGGGTCCTGCGCGACGGCCGGCTTGAGCAGCTTGACCGCGACATCGCGCCCGAGCACGGCGTCGGTCGCGCGCGAGACGGTGCCGGTCGCGCCCTCGCCCAGCAGCGGGCCGAGGCGGTAGCGCCCGCGCAGAACGTCCCCGCTTGCTCGTGCCATGGTCGGACTTATTCCCCGCTTGCCAGCTCGTACCGCTCCAGGGGCGTGTAGCGCGCGCCCTCCGGCGCGGTGACCGACTCGAACAGCGTCAGCCGGTCGACCCGCAGCACGGTCGGGGCCGGCGGGGCGAGGGTGGGCAGCGGGGTGCGGCCGTCCGCGCGGGCCAGGGTGACGTGCGGGTCGGCCCGCTCGTCGAAGGCGAAGCCGAGCCCGCTCAGCGCCGCGCGCACCGCGCCGCAGAGCGCGGCGAAGTCCGGCGGCGGAGCGTGCGGCCCGGCCCAGGCGACGCGCGGGCGACGCGGGCTGGGGAACGCCCCGACCGCGTCGAGCGCGAGGGCGAAGCCGCGCCGCGCCGGCGCGAGCGCGCGGAGCGCCGCGCCGACCGCGGGAACGCGCTCCTCGTCGACGCCGCCCAAGAACGCCACGGTGAGGTGGTAGTTCTCCGGCGCGACCCAGCGCCCGGGCCAGCGCCGCGCGCGCAGCCGCGCGGCGAAGTCCGCGCACGCCGCGCGCGCGGCATCGTCGAGCTCGGCCGCCACGAAGAGCCGGCGCCGCGCCACCGCTTACGCGCCGAGCAGCTTGTCCAGCCGAATCGGCAGGTCGCGCACGCGCACGCCGGTGGCGTGGTGGACGGCGTTGGCGATCGCGGCCGCGGTGCCGGTCATGCCGATCTCGCCAATCCCCTTCGCGCCCATCGGGTTGACGTGCGGGTCGTGCTCCTCGATCCAGTGCACGTCGACCTCGCCGACGTCGGCGTTGACCGCGATGTGGTACTCGGCCAGGTCGTGGTTGGCGTAGTGGCCGAAGCGCGGGTCGAGCACCGTCTCCTCGTGCAGCGCCATCGACAAGCCCATCGTCATCCCGCCGAGCAGCTGCGAGCGCCCGGTCTTGGCGTTGATGATGTTTCCGACCGCGAACACGCCGACCAGGCGCGGCACGCGCACCTCGCCGGTGTCGAGGTCGACCCGCACCTCGGCGAACTGCGCTCCGAAGGCGTGCATCGACAAGTGCTCGGCCTCGGGGTTGGAGTCGGTCTCGCCGTCGGCTTCGAGCCCGTCGGCGGGCACGACGCCGCCGTAGTCGTCGTGCAGCCGCGCGCGCAGCTTCTGCGCGGCATCGACGATCGCCGAGCCCCACGACACGATGCCCATCGAGCCGCCCGCACCGGGCGCGCGCGGCAGGGCGGAGTCGCCGATCTCGATCCGCACCCGCTCCAGCGGCACGTCGAGCGCGTCGGCCGCGATCTGGGTCAGCGCGGTCCAGGTGCCGGTGCCGATGTCCGAGGCGTCGATCAGCACGGTGTAGTTGCCGGCCCGGTCCACCCGCGCCAGCGCTTGCGAGGGCCGCCGGCGCGTCGGGTAGGTCGACGACGCGACGCCGCTGCCGATCAGCCAGCGCCCGTCGCGGCGCGCGCGGGGGGCGGGATCGCGGCCTTCCCAGCCGAAGCGCCGCGCGCCCTCGCGCAGGCACGCCACCAGGCCGCGGCTGCTGAAGGGGTGCTTGGTGTCGGGATCGATCGTGGGCTCGTTGCGGATGCGGAACTCGACCGGGTCGAGCCCGCAGGCGATCGCCATCTCGTCCATCGCCGACTCGAGCGCGTACATGCCCGGCGTCTCGCCCGGCGCGCGGAAGATCGAGGGCGTCGGCAGATCGAGCCGCGCCAGGCGGTGCGTCGTGCGGCGGTTGGGCGCGGCGTACATCATGCGCGTCGCGACCGCGGTCTGCTCGGCGTACTCCTCGATGGTCGAGGTCTGCTCGACCACCTCGTGCGCGATCGCGGTCAGGTGGCCGTCGCGGTCGGTCGCCAGGCGCATGCGCTGGATCGTCGGCGTGCGGTACCCGACCAGCGAGAACATCTGCTGGCGGCTGAGCATGTACTTCACCGGCCGCCCCGCCAGCTTGGCCGCCATGACGGTGAGGATCACGTGCGGGTGGGTGAACGCTTTGGAGCCGAACCCGCCCCCGACGTAGGGCGAGATCACGCGCACCCGCTCGGGCTGCAGCGCGAACGCTTTGGCGACATCCTCGCGGATGGCGTGCGGGCCCTGGTTGCTGTCGTGCAGGGTGACGCCGTCGTCGCTCCAGGCCGCCAGCGTGGCGTGCATCTCGAGCGGGTTGTTGTGGTAGTGCGGGGTGGTGTAGGTGTGGTCGATGGAGAACGCGGCGCCGGCGAGCGCGGCCTCGACGTCGCCTTCGTCGCTGTCGGTGGCGAAGCCGGCGTTGACCTTCTCGGGCGCGTACAGCCCGGGATGGTCCGCCCGCAGCACGACGTCGTGCGGCCGTTCCTCGTATTCGACGGAAATCAGGCTGGTCGCGTGGCGCGCGATCTCCGAGGTCTGCGCGACGACGGCGGCGACGATCTGGCCGTGGTAGGCGACGGCGTCGGTCTGCAGCACCCGCAGCGCCTCGTCGTCGGGCGACGCGATGCGGATCGCGTTCTCGTGGGTGAGCACGGTGACGACGCCGGGCAGCGCGCTCGCGCGGCTCGTGTCGATCGAGACGATGCGGCCCTTGGCGATCGTGCTCTGCACGACGGCGACGTAGCCGACGTTCTCGGCCGGGAACTCGTAGGCGTAGGGCGCCGTGCCGGTGACCTTGAGCGGCCCGTCGATCCGGTCCAGCGGCCGGCCGACCGCGCGATCGGCGATCATTTCGCGCCCTCCGCGAGCTGCAGCAGCGTGCGCACCATGACGTTGCGCGCGAGCGGAATCTTGAACGCGTTGTCGCGCAGCGGCCGGGCTTGCGCCAGCTCCGCGTCGGCGGCGCGGCGGAACGTCTCCTCCGTCGCCGGCGCGCCGCGCAGCACGGCCTCGGCCGCGGTCGCGCGCCAGGGCGCGTGCGCCACGCCGCCCAGCGCCAGGCGCGCGTCGCGCACCGTGCCGCCGGCGACGTCGAGCGCCGCGGCGACCGAGACCAGCGCGAACGCGTACGACGCGCGGTCGCGCACCTTGCGGTAGTGCGAGTTCGCCGCGAGCGGCAGCGCGGGCAGCTCGACCGCGGTGATGAGGTCGCCGTGCTCGAGCACGGTGTCGCGCTGCGGCTCGTCGCCGGGCAGGCGGTGGAAGCCGGCCAGCGGGACGAGCCGTTCGCCGGTACGGCCTTGCACGCGCACCTGCGCGTCCAGCGCGATCAGCGCGACCGCCATGTCGGAAGGGTGCGTCGCGATGCACTGCTCGGACCAGCCCAGGACCGCGAGGTTGCGGTGGTAGCCCTCGCGTGCCGGGCAGCCGCTGCCGGGCGCGCGCTTGTTGCACGGCTTGGAGGTGTCCTGGAAGTACACGCAGCGAGTGCGCTGGAGCAGGTTGCCGCCGGTGGTGGCGAGGTTGCGCAATTGGCCCGACGCGCCGGCGAGCAGCGCTTGCGACAGCACCGGGTAGCGCGTGCGGATGGTGCGGTCGGCGGCCAGCTCGCTGTTGCGCACCGCCGCGCCGATCCGCACCCCGCCGTCGGGCAGCGCTTCGATCCGGTCGTGCGGCAGGCGCGCGACGTCGACCAGCAGCTCGGGCGTCGCGACGCCGAGCTTCATCAGGTCGACCAGATTCGTCCCGCCGCCCAGGTAGACGGCGCCGGGCGCTTGGGCCAGCGTGGCGACGGCCGAGCCGGCGTCGCGCGCGCGCTCGTAGCGGAAGGGCGTCATGCGCGGCCCACTTCCGCGATCGCGGGGACGATGTTGGCGTAGGCGGCGCAGCGGCACAGGTTGCCGCTCATGCGCTCGCGGATCTCGTCGTCGTCCAGCGGCGTGCGCTCCGCGCCCAGATCGGCCGTCACGGCGCTCGGCCAGCCGGCCGCGACCTCGTCGAGCATCCCGGCCGCCGAGCAGATCTGGCCCGGCGTGCAGTAGCCGCACTGGAAGGCGTCGTGGGCGATGAACGCGCGCTGCAGCGGGTGCAGTTCGTCCACCGTGCCGAGGCCCTCGATGGTGACGATCTCGGCCTCCTGGTGCGCGACCGCCAGGGCCAGGCACGCGTTGGCGCGGCGGCCGTCGATCAGGACGGTGCACGCGCCGCACTGGCCGTGGTCGCAGCCCTTCTTCGCGCCGGGCAGTCCGAGCCGTTCGCGCAGGGCGTCCAGCAGCGTGGTGCGGGTGTCGACGGAAAGGCGGCGCGCCGTTCCGTTCACCCGGAGCGTGATGTCGAGGTCCATGTCCCTGCCGCTGTACCCGGCCGCGCCGGCCGGCCCGCGAGCGGGCGGTCAGAAGCCTGGATCGTATTGCCTCGCTCGTGCGACGAGGAGGCGAGCAGGCTTGTGCGCGAACGGACCTGGGAAAGGAGGCCACGTGCAGTACTACACGATTCCGATTCTGCTCGTCATCATGTCGCTCGGCCTGACCGGGCTGATCTACTGGGGCGCCGCGGTCGAAGAGAAGCGCAACGCCCGGGTCAAAGCCCGCTGACGCTGACGAGCCGGCCGCCGAAACGAAAACGGCCCGCGAACTTCGCGGGCCGTTTCGTTTGCCGGGCTCGGGGCTTGCCGTTACGCGACGTGCGCGGGGGCGAGGTCGTGGGCCTGGAGGACGTGGCCCGGCGAGGTGACGTGCTTGTTCATCCCGAGCAGCGACGGGTCGACGCCCAGCGCCAGCGCGACGAGCTGCGGGAGGTGGAAGATCGGCAGGTCGGTGCGGCCCCAGCGCGCGACCGAGTCGGCCTGGTAGCCGTCGAGCGCGAGGTGGCACAGCGGGCAGGGCGTGAGGACCGCTTCGGCGCCCTGGTCCTTGGCCATGCGCATGTTCTGGCCGACCATGTTGGGCGCGATGCCGTCCTTCTCGAGCTGGACGTGGAAGCCGCAGCAGCGGGTGCGGCCGGCGTAGTCGACCGACTCGCCGCCGAGCGCCTCGATCAAGTCTTCGAGCGAGTGCGGGTTGCGGGCCGACTCCCAGCCGTTGACCGCTTCGGGGCGGATGATGTGGCAGCCGTAGAACGCGGCGACCTTGAGCCCGTTGAGCGGCTTGACGACCATCTTCTTGAGCTCGTCCAGGCCGATGTCGTCGATCAGCAGCCAGAGCAGGTGGCGGACCATCACGGTGCCGTCGTACTTGGCCCCGAACTTGGAGAGGATCGCGTTGGCCTGGCCCATGTGGCCTTCGTCCTCGAGCAGCTCCTTGTTCGCCGCGCGCATGTGGCCGGTGCAGGTGGAGCAGATCGTGATCACGTCGTCCAGGCCGAGCGCCTCGGCTTGCGCGTAGGTGCGCGCGTTGAGCACGCGCGCCACGTCGCGGTTGGTGTCGTTGAGCACCGAGGCGCCGCAGCACGAGGCCGCGGTCAGCTCGACCAGCTCGATGCCCAGCCGCTCGGCCAGGAGCATGGTCGAGTTGAACAGCTCCTTGCACGATTCTTTGGCCACGCAGCCCGGGAAGAACCCGTACTTGCGCATCTGGGCGGACTTCGACTTGCCGCGAATCTGCGGCGCGTCCATCGTCATTGCCATTAGAGTGTCGGAGCCTCCAGGGTGTCGAAAATCGTCCGGATCTCGTCGACCTTCGGAACGGGTTTGAGGAAGAGCGGCGGGATCTTACCGGCCAGCGCCAGGCGCAGCCCGAACGGCGCGACCTTGAGCAGGCCCTTGATGTTGAAGCGCCCGACCGTGCCTTGGATGACCTCGGTCTCGTGCAGCATGCCGGTCGCCTTGATCGTCTTGGCGACGACCAGCGCGTGGCGCGGGCCGGCCGCGTCGGTGATGCCTTCCTCGATCGTCGCGCGCTTGACCGCGATGATGTCGTCGTGCGGGTCGACGTGCTTGGGGCAGTACGAGCACGCGTAGCAGTGCGCGCACAGCCACAGGTAGTCGTCGCTGATCTGGGCCGCGCGCTCCTTGCGCTTGCTGTCGCGGACGTCCTCGATGAAGCGGTAGGCGTACGCGATCGCGGCCGGGCCGGCGAACGACGGGTCGACCGAGACGACCGGGCAGAGCGCGTAGCAGGTCGCGCACATCACGCAGTTCGCGACCGCGACGAGCTTGTGCATGTCCTCGGGCGACACGCGCCGCTCGGTGGCGTGGTCGGAGTCCTTGTCCTTGGGCTGCAAGTACGGCTTGAGCCGGGTGTACTTGTCCCAGAACGGGTCCATGTGGACGACGAGGTCCTTCATGGGCTGGAAGTTGGGCATCGGGTCGACCGAGATCGAGCGGTCCGACTTGAGCACCGCCGAGACCGGCGTCTTGCACGCCAGGCCGGTGGTGCCGTTGATGTTCATCGAGCACGAGCCGCAGATCGCCGAGCGGCACGAGCGGCGGAACGAGAGCGAGCCGTCGATCTCGGCCTTGGCGTGCTCGAGCGCGTCGAGGACGGTGACGTTCTCGCCCAGGTTCGTGATCTCGATCCGGTCGCGGTGCGGAACCTCGTCCGTCGTCTGGTCGAAGCGGAAGACGTCTAGCGTGTAGGCCATTCTCTAGTAGCTCCGGACCGCGGGCTGCCACTTGGTGATGACAACCTTGCGAGAGTAGTCGGCTTCCGGGTCGGCCGTCGGGCCGCGGTAGTGCATCAGCGTGTGCTTGATCCACTCCTCGTCGTTGCGGTCGGGAAAGTCCGTGCGGGCTTGCGCGCCGCGCGATTCGTTGCGGTTGAGCGCGCCCAGCATGATCGGCTGGCCGACGTCCACCAGCATCTCGGTCTCGAGCAGCCCGACCAGGTCGGTGTTGAAGGTCTTGGACTTGTCCTGGACGGTCATCGTGGTGGCCGCTTCGCGCACGCCGCGCAGGCGGTCCATGCCCTTGCTCAGGTCGGCCTCGTTGCGGAAGATGAACGCGTGGTCGCTCATCGCCTCGTTGAGCTCCTTGCGGACGTGGCTGTGGCGCTCGCCGCCGGTCCGGGCCAGGATGCCGTCGATGCGCTCCTGCTCGCGCTGCAGCGTCGCGGTCGAGGGCTTCACCTCGACCGCCCTTGATGTACTCGGCCGCGTGCTGGGCCGAGCGGGCGCCGAAGACGATCGTCTCGAGCAGCGAGTTGCCGCCCAGCCGGTTGGCGCCGTGAACCGAGACGCAGGCGCACTCGCCGGCCGCGTACACGCCCGGGATGCGGGTCGCGCCCCACTTGTCGGTCTCGATCCCGCCCATGGCGTAGTGCATGCCGGGCAGGATCGGGATCGGGGTGTCGATCGCGTCCTTGCCGGTCGCGTCGAGCGCGAGCTCGCGAATCTGCGGCAGGCGCTCGAGGATCTTCTCGCGCCCGAGGTGGCGCAGGTCGAGGAAGACGCAGCCGTCGACGCCGCGCCCTTCGAGGATCTCGGTCCACTCGGCCCGGCTGACCACGTCGCGCGAAGCGAGCTCGCCCTTGTTGGGGGCGTACTTGAACATGAACCGCTCGCCCTCGGAGTTGAGCAGGTAGGCCCCTTCACCGCGGGCCGCCTCGGAGAGCAGCACGCCGTTCTCCTTGAGCGAGGTCGGGTGGAACTGGACGAACTCCATGTCCATCAGCGGGATGCCGGCCCGGTAGGCGATCGCCATGCCGTCGCCGGTCGAGGCGTAGCCGTTGGTCGTCTTGCGGTAGACCCGGCCCAGGCCGCCGGTGGCGAAGATGGTCGCCTTGGCGGTGACCAGCTCCAGCTCGCCGGTGCGCATGTTGTAGGCCACCACGCCGCGTGCCGACGCCGTCCTCGACGCACAGCGCGGTCGCGAAGTACTCCTCGTAGACCTTGACCCCGAAGCGCTCGAGCTGCTCCCACAGGGTGTGCAGGATGACCAGGCCGGTGACGTCGGCCGAGTAGCAGGTGCGGGGCGAGCCGGCGCCGCCGAACGGGCGCTGGGCGATCCGCCCGTCGGGCAGGCGCGAGAAGATGCAGCCGCGGTGCTCGAGCCAGATGATCTGGCGCGGCGCGTCCTCGGCCATCGCTTCGATGGAGTCCTGGTCGCCCAGGTAGTCCGAGCCCTTGGCGCAGTCGAAGGCGTGGTTCTCGGGGGAGTCTTCCTCGCGGTTGCCCAGGGCGGCGTTGATCCCGCCCTGAGCGGCGCCGGAGTGGCTGCGGACCGGATGCATCTTCGAAACGATCGCGACGTCGGCGCCGCGCTCCGCGGCCTCCACGGCCGCGCGCATCCCGGCGAGACCGCCACCGATCACGACGATGTCGTGCTTGATCACGTGTTCTGCTCGAGCCCCTTCACAAAGCGGATGGTATCCCGACAATGGTACACGGAAATCGTTTCCGTAGAGAGCCACCTTCGTCGCACGCTCGTTCGACAGCTCGTACCCGCTTGGGCGGGCGCTGAACGCTAGGCCGGTTCGGGAGCGAAGCGGAAGCGGTTCTTGCCCGCTTGCTTGGCCTCGTACAGCGCCCGGTCGGCCTGGGCGAAGAGGGTCGTCCCGTCCGCCCCGTGGCGCGGGAAGAGCGAGATCCCGGCCGAGGAGCGCAGGCCGCTGCGCTCCAGGGTGACGTAGAGCCGGCGCAGGACGGCCTCGGCCGCGATCCGGTCGGTTTGGGACATGACCAGCACGAACTCGTCGCCCCCGATGCGCGAGGCGATGTCTCCCCGCCGGGCGTTGGCCCGGATGATGTCGGCGAACTGGCGCAGCGCCTCGTCGCCGGCGGCGTGGCCCTGGCTGTCGTTGATCGTCTTGAGGTCGTCCAGGTCGAAGATCAGGAAGGCCAGCGGGGCGCCGTAGCGCTCGGCGTTGTGCAGCTCGCGGTCGAGCAGGTCCGTGAGCGCGCGCCGGTTCGCCAGGCCCGTCAGCGGGTCGGTGGACGCCAGCCGCTGCGTCTCCTCGAGCAGGCGCTTGGTCTCGCCGTACAAGCGGGCGTTCTCCATCGCGATCGCGGCGTGGGCGGCGAAGTCGAGCAGCATGCGCAGGTGGGTCTCGCCGATCTCCATCGAGGGCGGGCGGTCGACGTAGAGGATGCCGCGCACGGTGTTGCGGCTGATCAGCGGGAGCATGCAGTAGGTGCCCTCGACGTCGGCCAGCGGGCTGTCGCCGTCGTCGGCGATCCCGAAGGCGAAGTCCGACGTCCCGCCGACCATCGCCAGGAAGGCGATCGTGTGGCGCATCTCGTCGGGATCGGCGCTGGCCACGACGTTGCCCGCGCGGTCGGTCTCCAGCCGCCGGCTGGCGACCCCGTCGCGAACGTCGAACAGGATCACCCGCCCGAAGCGCAGCGCCTCGTGGACCCCGCGCAGGACCGTCGCCAGGATGTCGTCGACGTCCAGGGTGGAGTTCATAGTCGAGAAGACCTGCTGCAGGACGAACAGCTCGGCGTTCTGCTGCGCGTACTCGTCCCGCTGCGCCTCGAGCTCGGCCACGCGGCGGCGCAGCTCCGCCAGCTCCTGGTCGCGCGGAGCGGGTTCGTCAGGCACGGTCGGGGGCGGGGTTTGCACGGGAAGGGATGAGAACTTCCTGGTCGCCGAGTGGGTTGTCGACAGAGGGTGACGCCACGGTTCTCAAGTACCCTGTGAGTTTCCCGTGCCAGCCCTCCAGCCAAGGTTAGCGTTGCGTTGAGTTCCTTCGTTCATCTCCACGTGCACAGCGAGTACTCGCTGCTCGACGGCGCCTGCCGGGTGGATTCGCTTTGTAAAAAGACGGTAAACGAGGGCGCGCCCGGCATCGCGCTGACCGACCACGGCGTGATGTTCGGCGCGGTCAACTTCTACGACAGCGCCCGCAAGCACGGGCTGACCCCGATCATCGGCTGCGAGGCCTACATCGCGCCGCGCGGGCGGTTCGACCGCACCGTCCGCGACGAGGCGCACATCACGCTGCTCGCCGCCGACGACGTGGGCTACAAGAACCTCACCACCCTGATCTCCAAGGGCTTCCTCGAAGGCTACTACTACAAGCCGCGGATCGACATGGATCTGCTGGCCAAGCACCACGAGGGACTGATCGTCCTCTCGGGCTGCATGAGCTCGCTCGTCGCGGCGCCCCTGCTCAAGAACGACTACGAGGGCTCCAAGAAGAACGCCAAGATGTTCCACGACATCTTCGGCGACCGCTTCTACATGGAGATCATGCGCCACGGCATGCCCGAAGAGGACGCGATCAACAACGGCCTGATCAAGATCGCGCGCGAGCTGAACTACCCGATCGTCGCGACCAACGACTCGCACTACCTCACCCAGGGCGACGCGCCGGCGCACGACGTGCTGCTGTGCATCGGGACCGGCAAGACCGTCTCGGACACCAGCCGGATGAAGTTCTTCTCCGACCAGTTCTACGTCAAGTCGGCCGAGGAGATGCGCGAGCTGTTCGCCGACATCCCCGAGGCCTGCGACACCACGCTCGAGATCGTGAAGCGGATCGACATCACGATCCCCGAGAAGGTGTTCTACCTGCCGGATTACCCGGTGCCGCGCGTGCCGCGCCCGGCAGCGCCGGAGTACGTCCTGCCCGCCCAAGTTTCGGCGCTCGTCGGTTCGGCGCTGTTCGCTCCGGCCGAGAGCTCCCTTGCGGAAGCGGAGGGCCGACTCGGCGAGCCGGAAGGTTCGCTCGCGTTCGCGCTCGAGCACGACGTAGCCGAGGACGGGACCTACCAGCCGACGGCCGATGAGTATTTGCGCGGCGTCTGCGAAGAAGGCTTGATCGAGCGCTACGGCGCCGAGCGGGCGAAGAACGACGCGGCCCTGCGCGAGCGGCTGGAGTACGAGCTGGGGGTCATCATCACGATGGGCTTCTCGTCGTACTTCCTGATCGTCTGGGACTTCATCAAGTACGCGCGCGACCGCGACATCCCGGTCGGCCCCGGCCGCGGCTCCGCCGTCGGTTCGCTGGTCTCGTACTGCCTGGCGATCACCGATCTCGACCCGCTCAAGTACAACCTGATCTTCGAGCG
Source organism: Vulcanimicrobiota bacterium (assembly GCA_963784655.1). Classification (GTDB taxonomy): domain Bacteria; phylum Vulcanimicrobiota; class Vulcanimicrobiia; order Vulcanimicrobiales; family Vulcanimicrobiaceae; genus Vulcanimicrobium. The sequence goes on along the minus strand of CAWASO010000002.1, from coordinate 23,572 downwards.
CTTCCTCAACCCCGACCGCATCTCGATGCCCGATATCGACACCGACTTCTGCGTCGAGCGGCGCGACGAAGTGATCCGCTACGTGATCGACAAGTACGGCAAGGACCGCGTCGCGCAGATCGTCACCTTCGGCACGATGGCCGCGCGCGCCGCGGTGCGCGACGCCGGCCGGGCGCTGGGCGTACCGCTGATGGACGTCGACCGGGTCGCCAAGCTGATCCCGTCGGGCCCGGGCGGGCTGACGATCCCGCAGGCGCTCGAGCAGATTCCGGAGCTGGGCCTGCTCTACTCGCGCGAGCCGCAGATGCGCACCCTGCTCGACACGGCCAAGTCGATCGAGGGCCTGGCCCGCAACGCCTCGACCCATGCGGCCGGCGTCGTGATCTCCAAGCACCCGCTGACCGACCACGTGCCGCTGGTGAAGATCGGCGAGAACGGGGTCAACACCCAGTACGAGATGAGCGACGTCGAGCGCATCGGCCTGCTCAAGATGGACTTCCTCGGCCTGCGCAATCTCACCGTGATGAAGGCCGCGTCGGACGAGATCCGCCGCACCGTCACGCCCGATTTCGACCTCGCGAAGATAGCCGACGACGACAAGAAGACCTACGACATGCTGAGCCGGGCCGAGACGCTGGGCGTGTTCCAGCTCGAGTCCGAGGGCATGAAGCGCGTCTGCATCGACCTCAAGCCCTCGCGCCTGGAAGACATCATCGCGCTGGTCGCGCTGTACCGCCCGGGTCCGATGGACTGGATTCCGGACTACATCGCCATCAAGCACGGGCGCAAGAAGCCGACCTTCCTGCACCCCAAGCTCGAACCGATCCTCGCTGAGACGTATTCGATCGCGTGTTATCAAGAACAGGTCATGCAGATCGCGCGCGACCTTGCCGGCTTCAGCATGGGGCAGGCCGACGAGCTGCGCAAGGTGATGGGGAAGAAGCAGAAGGACAAAATCCCCGTGTACCGCCAGAAATTCATCGATGGCTGTGCGGCGACCAACGGGATCGACACGAAGCTGGCCGAGGATATCTTCGCGTTCATCGAGCCGTTCGCGGGCTACGGGTTCAACAAGTCGCATGCGGCGGCGTACGGGTGGATCGCTTACCAGACGGCGTTCCTGAAGGCGAACTACCCGCTGCAGTATTTCTCGGCGCTGATGTCGTCGGTGCGGGACAAGACGGACAAGCTCGTCGAGTACATCGACGAGGCGAAGAAGATGGGCATCGCGGTGCTGCCGCCCGACGTGAACGCGTCGCTGGTCAACTTCGCGGTGGTCGGCGATCAGATTCGGTTCGGGCTGGCGGCGGTCAAAGGCATCGGCGAGAACGCGGTGCTCGCGATCCTCGAGGAGCGCGAGCGGGGCGGGCCGTTCGTCGACCTGTTCGATCTCGCGCAGCGGGTCGGCGTCAAGGCGGCGAACCGCAAGGTCTACGAGGCGCTGATCAAGTGCGGCGCGCTCGACCCGCTGCCCGGGAACCGCGCGCAACTGCTCGACGCGCTCGACGCGGCGCTCGAAGTCGCCGCGCGCGAGGCGCGCGATCGCGAGATGGGACAGGCTTCGCTGTTCGGGCTGGTCGAGGACCCGCACCCCGCGCTCAAGCCGTCGCTGCGGCCGCTGCCCGCCCCCTCGACGATGGAGCAGCTCGGCTGGGAGAAGGAGACGCTGGGGATCTTCGTCTCCGGGCACCCGCTGGCCGACGTCGCGGAAGCGCTCGCGCGCACCGGGGCGGTCTCCGTGCGCGACCTGCGCAACGCCGAGGACGACTCGCAGGTGAAGATCGCCGGGCTGATCACCGCGGTGCGCCGCACGATGACCAAGGCGCAATCGCAGATGCTGATCGCGACCGTCGAGGACACGACCGGCGCGATCGAGTGCGTGGTGTTCCCCAAGCAGTACGGCGACCTGCAGGGGCGTTTCATCGAGGATCAGATCGTGGTCATCACCGGGCGGCTGCGGCTGCGCGAGCGCCGCGGCGCCCAGGCATCGGAGGATATTCCGCCCGACCTGAACGTCTCGGTCAACGACGTGCAGCCGTTCGACCGCAACAGCGTCCGTCACGCGCCCCCGCCGCCCGCCGGCTGGCACGTGACGGTCACCTCGCGCGAGCAGATCGACGACTTGGCGCTGATGATGTCCGAGTGGTCCGGCACGACCCCGCTCGTGCTGCACATCAACGGCTCGACCATCCGCCGCACCGTGGCCGCCGACCGACGCGTGCGGGACCGGCTGGTTGCGATCTGCGGTGAGGACTACGTCCGCGAAGGGGCACCGTGATGCCCTCGAAGCGGTCTATGGCGTCATGAGGCTTCCCGCCGGCGTCCGCGATTGGCTGCCCCACGAGCTGGCGCGCAAGCGCGAGGTCGAGCAGCAGATGCGCGCGGTGTTCGGGCGCTGGGCGTACGAGGAAGTCCAGACGCCGATCATCGAGCGCTTCGACGTGATCGAGCGCGGGCTCGGCGAAGAGACGACCGACCTGCTGTTCCAGTTCAACGACCGGCGCTCGACCTCGCTCGCGCTGCGGCCCGAGATGACGACGCCGATCGCGCGGCTGGTCTCGACCCGCATGCGCGAGACGCCCCTGCCGCTGCGCTTGGCCTACATCGCGCCGGTCTTTCGCTACTACGAGCAGCCGCAGGAAGGCCGCATGCGCGAGCTGACCCAGGCCGGGGTCGAGCTGATCGGCTCGGGCGGCATCGACGCCGACGCCGAGGCGCTGTTCATGGCGATCGAGGCGCTCGACGAGATCGGTTTGGGCGACGCGCGCTTCGACATCAACGACGCGCGGGTCGTCGACGGCATCCTCGACGGGGTCGGGCTGAGCGGCGCGGATGCGGTCGCCGCAAAGGCGCTGATCAAGACCCGCAACATCGTCGCGCTGCGCCAGCTCGGCAAACCTGCGCTGGTCGACTTCGCGCTGCGCCGCGGCGGCAGCGACGCGATCGCGACCGCGCGGGCGATCTGCCGCACCCCGGAATCGCTCGTCGCGCTGGACGCGCTCGACACCGTGCTGCGGCGGGCGGAGGCGCTCGGCTACGGCGGCCGGGTCGCGGTCGACTTCGCGCTCCTGCGCGACCTGGAATACTACACCGGCTTCATCTTCGAGGGCTACGTCGGCGAGATCGGCTTCGCGCTATGCGGCGGCGGGCGCTACGACTCGCTGCTGCCGCGCTTCGGCTTCGACGTCACCGCGGTCGGCTGGACGGCCGGCGTCGAGCGGCTGCTGATCGCGCTGGAGCGGCGCGGCAAACACGTGCGGCGCCGCACGCACCGGATCGACGTGCTGGTCGCGGGCTCCGACGTCGTCGCGGCGCGCGAGCGGGCCGCCGGCAACGTCGTGCGCTTCGCGAGCATGGCGGCGGACGACGTGCTGCTCGAGGACGCGCGCTCGCACGGCATCCCGCGCATCATCGTCGCCGACGACGGGCACGTGCGCGAACTGCGGGTCGGGCCCCGGGTCGGGGCGCTGCCGCGGCTGCGCACGCCGTCCAACTGGGACGCACGCTGATGGACCGCCTGACGATCGCCGTTCCCAAGGGCTCGCTCTTCGACGAAGCCGCCGCGCGCCTGCGCGCCGCCGGAATCGACGTCCCGCACGACGTCGGGCGCAAGCTCACCGTCACCACGAGCGATGGCACGACGCTGCTGCTGGTGCGGCCGAGCGACGTGCCGGCCTACGTCGAGTTCGGCTCGGCCGACTGCGGCATCGTCGGCAAGGACACGCTCTGGGAGACGGACCGCAACTGCGCCGAGCTGGCCGACCTGGGCTTCGGCTACTGCCGGCTGGTCGTCGCCGGGCGTCGGATCGACCGCTACCACGAGGGCGCGCCGCTGCCGACCTTCCTGCGCGTCGCGACGAAGTTCACCCGCTCGGCCGAGACGCTGGTTCGCCGAGCGGGACCTGCCGGTCGAGCTCATTCCGCTGCACGGTTCGGTGGAGCTGGCGCCGCTGGTCGGTTTGGCCGACATGATCGTCGACTTAGTAGCGACCGGCACGACCCTGCGCGAGCACGACATGGTGGTGGTGGAGGAGATCGCCGAGAGCACCGCCCGCTTCGTGGTGAACCCGGTCCGTTTCCGCGCGAAGTACGACGCGATCTCCGCGTTGCTCGAGCGCCTGACCGCGGTCGCGGTGGGCCCGAACGGTGCCTGAAATCGCCATCACCCGCGCGGCCGACACCGCCGCGCTGCGCGGCTTGTACGCCGGCGGCTGGGACCCGCCGCGCACAGTGGTCGACGGCGTGCGCGCAATCCTGGACGACGTGCGCGCGCGCGGCGACGAAGCGCTGGTTCGAGTACACCCGGCGCTGGGACGACGCGGCCGCGTCGCTCGCCACGCTGCGGGTCGATATCCCCTCGCGCAAGCACGCGCGCGCGCTCGTGCCCGAGCAAATCGCGGTCGGCCTGGAGCTGGCCCGCGAGCGGATCGCCGATTTCCACGCGCGCCAGTTGCCCGACCCGATCGACTACCACGCGCACGACTTGACCCGCTACGCGTTCCTGTCCCGCCCGCTCGGCGCGGTCGGCGCGTACGTGCCGGGCGGCACCGCGCCGCTGCCCTCCACCGTGCTGATGACCTGCGTGCCGGCGAAGGTAGCCGGGGTCGAGCGCATCGTCGTCGTCACGCCGCCGCAGCGGGACGGGCGCGGGGTGAACCCGGCCGTGCTCTATGCCTGCGCGCTGGTCGGCGTCGACGAGCTCTACGCGGTCGGCGGCGCGCAAGCCGTCGCCGCGCTGGCCTACGGTACGGCGACGATCGCGCCGGTCGACAAGATCGTCGGCCCCGGCAACGTCTACGTCACCGAGGCGAAGCGCCAGGTCTTCGGCGTGTGCGGCATCGACGGGCTGGCCGGGCCGTCCGAGGTGCTGGTGGTCGCGGACCATAGCGCGAGCGCCGAGCTTGTCGCGGGCGAGATGGTCGCGCAGGCCGAGCACGATCCGCTGGCCCGGGTCGCTGCCGTGTCGCGCGAGCGCGGGCTGCTGGAACGCGTCGCAGCGCTGCTGGACGGGCCGTTCGGGCTCGCGAGCGGGCGCGACGACACTGTCGCCGCCGTGCTGGCCGAGCGCGCCTGGCTCGTCCACGCCGCCAGCGACGCCGAGGTGCTCGGCGTGATCGAGCGCTTCGCCCCCGAGCACCTCTCGCTGATGGTCGCCGACCCCTACACCTGGGTGCCCAAGATCCGGCACGCCGGCGCAATCTTCGTCGGCGACGACACCCCGGTCGCCGCCGGCGACTACTTGGCCGGCACCAATCACACCCTGCCGACCTCGGGCGCCGGGCGGTTCTCGTCGGGCCTGCGCACGGCCGACTACCTGCGCACCATGACGCTGGTCGAGAACACCCGCGCGCGCATGGCCGCTGACGCCGAGCTGCTGGCCGCGCTGGCTGACTTCGAGGGTCTGCCTGCCCACGCGCGCACGGCCCGGATGCGCATCTCCTAATTAACCAGGAGACGGGGCGGCGGGCGTGCAAGCGCGCCCGATGCACCTGCTTCCCGCCGCGGCTCGTCTGGCCGCCGCCGTCGCGTTATTTGCCGGGCTGAGCGTTTTCGCGGCGCACCAGCATCCCGCGCGCGCCGGCGACGGCATCCCCACGCCGTTCGACACGGCCACGATGAACCGCAGCGCGAACGCCTGCACCGACTTCTTCGCCTACGCGACGGGCGGCTGGCGCAAGACGCACCCGATCCCGGCCGCCTACAGCGAGTACGGCTACGTCGAGCAGCTCGTCGACCGCACCCGCGGCATCGTGCGCGCCACGCTCGAGGACGCGCAGAAGCAGCCCGGCGCGCAGGCAGCGACGAGCAGAAGATCGGCACGCTCTACGGCGCGTGCATGGACACCGCGGCGATCGAGCGCCAGGGCCTCGCCCCGCTCGCACCCGAGCTGGCCCGCATCGCCGCCGTGACGGATCGGGCCGCGCTCGCGCCCGAGATCGCGCACCTGCACGCGCTCGGCGTCGACGCCGGCTTCGCGCTCGGTCCGACGCAAGATTTCCGCGACAGCAGCAAGGTGATCGCCGAAGTCGACCAAGTCCGGCATCGGCCTGCCCGAGCGCGACTACTACCTGCGCCCCGACGCCGAGTCGCGCAAGCTGCGCGGCGCAGTACCTCGAGCACGTCGGCAAGATGCTCGCGCTCAGCGGCGACGCCGCCGCGAGCGCCGACGCGAGCGCGGTCGTGGCGTTCGAGACGACGCTCGCGCGCGGCTCCAAGCCGGCCGCCGACCTGCGCGATCCCGAGGCGGTGTACCACCCGCTCTCGACCCGCGCGGTCGGCGCGCTCGCGCCGCACGCGGCGTTCGCGCAGTACCTGCGCGCGGCCGACGTGCCCAGCCAGCGGTTTCGTCAACGTCGCCGAGCCGCAGTTCCTCACCACCTACGACCGGGCGCTGGCGACGGCCCCGCTGAGCACCTGGCGCGCGTACCTGCGCTGGCGCCTGCTCGACGCGTACGCGACCGCGCTGCCCAAGCGCTTCGACGACGAGGACTTCGACTTCCACGGCCGGCTGCTGCGCGGGCGCAAGGAACAGCTCCCGCGCTGGAAGCGCTGCGTCGAGGTCGACAACGGGCTGCTCGGCGAGGCCGTCGGGCGCGCCTACGTCGCCAAGACGTTCCCGCCCGAGGCCAAGCAGCGCGCGCTCGACATGACGCTGCGCATCCGCGACGCCTACCGCGCGGAGATGACCGCGCTGCCCTGGATGACCGCCGCCACCAAACGCACCGCGGTCGCCAAGCTCGACGCGATGGGGCTCAAGGTCGGCTACCCCGACCGCTGGCGCAGCTACGCCGGTTTCGACGTGCGCGGCGGCGCGTTTCTGTCCGACCTCGCGCGCGGGCGAGCCTTCGACCGCGCGTACCAGCTCGCGCAGATCGGCAAGCCGCTCGACCGCCACCGCTGGGGCATGACGCCGCAGACGGTCAACGCCTACAACGACACCCAGCGCAACGAGATCGTGCTCCCCGCCGCGCAGCTCCAGCGCCCGTTCTTCGACCCCAACGCCGACGACGCGTCCAACCTGGGCGCGACCGGCGCCGGCACGGTCGGCCACGAGATGACGCACGGCTTCGACGACGAGGGCCACAAGTTCGACCTGCACGGCAACGTGCGCAACTGGTGGACCAAGCGCGACCTGGCCCAGTTCGACGCGCGCGCGAACTGCGTCATCAAGCAGTTCGACAACACGGTCGCGGTCGGCACGACGCACTACCAGGGCCGGCTCGTCGCCGGCGAGGCCATCGCCGACCTGGGCGGCACGGTGCTCGGCTACCGCGCGCTCGAGACGTCGCTGGCCGGCAAGCCGCACGACCCGATCGACGGCTTCACGCCCGAGCAGCGCTACTTCCTGGCCTTCGCGCAGTCGTGGACCGAAGAAGTGCGCCCCGAGTCGGCCAAGACGCAAGCCCTGACCGACCCCCACCCGATCCCGCGCGACCGCGTCAACCAGACCGTCGCCAACGTGCCCGGCTGGTACACCGCCTTCAACTGCAAGCCGCCGCCGAAGCCCGTCTGCGACGTGTGGTGAGCGCCGCGGGCCTCTCGAAGCCGCGGCTCGAGCGGATGCGCCGCGTCCTGTCGGGCTACGTCGAGCGCGCGGAGATGCCCGGGCTCGTCACGCTCGTGAGCCGGCACGACGACGTTCGCGTGGAGACCCTCGGCACGATGTCGTTCGGCGATCCGGCGCCGATGGAGCGCGACACGATCTTCCGCATCGCTTCGCTGAGCAAACCCGTCACCGCCGTCGCGGCGATGATCTTGGTCGAGGAGTGCAAGCTGCGGCTCGACGAGTCGGTCGAGCCGTGGCTGCCGGAGCTGGCGAACCGGCGCGTGCTGAAGTCGATGTCCTCGCCGCTCGACGACACGGTGCCCGCGCGGCGCCCGATCACCGTGCGCGACTTGCTGCGCTCGACGATGGGCTTCGGCAGCGTCATGGCGCCGCCGGACACGTACCCGATCCAGAAGCCGATCCGCGAGTACCGAATCGGCGGCGACGGTCCGCCCCTGCCGTCGCAGTCGCCCGGCCCGGACGAATGGCTGCGGCGGCTCGGTTCGCTCCCCTGGATGGCGCAGCCGGGCGAGAAATGGATGTACCACGTCAGCATGGACGTGCTCGGGGTGTTGATCGCGCGCGCGTCGGGCCGGTCGCTGGGCACGTTCATGCGCGAGCGCATCTTCGAGCCGCTGGGGATGAACGACACCGCGTTCCGCGTCCCGCCCGAAAAAGCGGAGCGTCTCCCGGCGTTCTATGTCCTCAACCGCGAGACGAACGCGCTGGACCACTTCGACGACCCGGAGCACAGCGAGTGGCTGTCCGAGCCGCCGTTCGAATCGGGCGGCGGCGGGCTCGTTTCGACGATCGACGACTACCACGTCTTCAGCCGGATGCTGCTGAACAAAGGCCGGCACGGCCGCGAGCAGATCCTGTCGCGCGCCGCCGCCGAGCTGATGACGTCGGATCAGCTCGCGCCCGAGCAGCGCGCGGGCTCCGAGCTCTTCTTCGGCGAGCATTCGAGCTGGGGCTTCGGGATGGCGGTAGACACGCAGCGCAGGGACATCTTCCACACCCCGGGGCGATTCGGCTGGAACGGCGGCTTCGGCACGTCGGCCTACACCGACCCCGCCCGGGGAACGATCGGCATCCTCTTCACCCAGCGCATGATGGACTCACTCGAGCCGAAGGTCTTCACCGACTTCTGGACCCTGGCGTACGGAGCGCTAGAATAGGCAGCGGCCAGAGATCCGGCAGCGGCCGGAGGTTCGGGCGATTGCGCGCTACGCGCCGACCGTTTCCACATCGGCCGGGTGCGCGAACGGCCACTCGCGCACCCGCGCCGCACGCACTAAGAACACCGCCGCACCGGCCGCGAGGCTGAGCAAGCCGTAGGCGATCGCGCTGAACCCTGCGGCGTAGAAGATATACAGCCACCCGGCCAGCGCGATCAGCGCGGGCAGCGGATAGAGCCACATCCGGTACGGCGCCACGACGCCGCGCCGGCGCATCACGATCAGGGCCGCGATCTGCGCGATGGCTTGCATCAGCACGATGCTGGTGGTCAGCGCGTTGATCACCTGGTCGAGCGGAAACAAACACGCCGGCAGCGCCAACAGCCCGATCGCCAAAAGCGACACGTCGGGAAAGCGCAGCCGCGGGTGCACGTGCGCGAACGGCCTGAGAAACACGCCGTCGCGCGCGGCGGCGTAGGGCACGCGCGAGAAGCCCAGCAGGTTTCCGTACACCGAGGCGAACGCGGTGATCAAGATCAGCACCGTCACCGCGAGCGCGGCCCCGCCGCCGAACGCGTTTTCCACGATGGTCGAGCCGACGTGCGCGCCGGCCGGCGGCAGGCTGCCGTCGGCGTGCGGGACGATCGCCTGCCACGGGATCGCGCCCAGCACGCCGATCTGCATCACCACGTACAGCGCCGCGATCAGCACGATCGAGATCACGATCGAGCGCGGAATCGTGCGCGCCGGGTCGCGCACCTCGTCGCCGATCGCGCTGGACTGGAAGTAGCCGGCGTAGTCGTACATCGCGATGATCAGGGCCTGGCCGAAGCCTGCCCGCAGCCCCTCCCAGAGCGAGTCGTGCGGCGGCGGCGCGAACGCCTGCGCGCCCGAGAAGTGCGCGTACGAGGCGACGATGATGCACAGCAGCGTGGCGATCGAGCCGACGGCGAGCCAGGTGCCGATCCGCGCGACCGAGGTGATCGCGCGGTACAGCGCCAGCAGCGTCACCACGCCGACGCAGCACCGCGACCGCTTTGGTGGCCCAGGGCGAGCTCGCGAGCCGCGGCACGAGGTAGCCGGCGTAGTTGGCGAAGCCGATGTAGCCCGTCGCCTGCAGCAGCGGCGCCGAGAAGATCGTCTGCCAGACGAACAGGAAGGCCAGGAACCGGCCCAGCTTGCGCCGCCCGAACACCTCGCGCAGGTAGCCGTACGTTCCGCCCGAGCCCGGATAGCGCGAGCCCAGCTCCGCCCAGACCAGGCCGTCGCACAGCGCGAGCCCCGCGCCGAGCACCCAGCCGGCCAGCGAGAGCGGCCCGTGCAGCGCGCCCAGCACGAGCGGAATCGTGATCAGCGGCCCGATCCCGATCATCGAGATGACGTTGATCGACACCGCGCCGCGCAAGCCGACGCCGCGGATCAGTGGGCTGCCGTCCGTGCTCATCGAGCGCCCGCTTCGGGAGAGGGCGGAGCGGGCCCCGTACGCGAACACGGCATCCCGATGGTGTCCTCGACGCGCATCCGCCTCGTCGCGCTGGACCTCGACGGTACGCTCGTCGGCGACGATCTCGTGCTCAGCCCGCGCGTCCGCGACGCCGTGAAGCGCGCGCAGGCCGCCGGCGCACAGGTCACGATCGTGACCGGCCGCATGTTCGGCGCGGCCCGCCCGTTCGCGCACGAGCTGGGCATCGGCGGGCCGATCGTCTGCTACCAGGGCGCGGCGGTCTTCGACGCGACCAGCGGCGAGATTCTGCGCGAGACGCCGGTTCAGCCGGACGTCGTGCGCAGCGTGCTCGACTGGGCGCACGAGCACGGCGTGCACGCGCAGTGCTACGCGAACGACACGCTCTACGTGGACGAGATCAACCGCTTCTCCAAGCGCTACACCGACATGGCGCGGGTCGAGCCGGTCGTGGTGCCCTCGCTGCGCGAGGCGTTCGCCGGCCGGTCGAGCACGAAGGTGATCGTCGTCGACGATCCCGAGCCTGCCCTGCGGCACCTGGCCGATCTCAAGGCGCTGCTCGGCGCGCGGGCCTACATCACCCGCAGCAACGTCGCGTTCGTCGAAGTCGTCGACCCCGCGGTGAACAAGGGCGAGGCGCTGGCCTTCGTCGCCGAGCGCTACGGCGTGCCGCTGGACGCGACGCTCGCGGTCGGCGACTCGTGGAACGACCTGCCGCTGCTCGACGCGGCCGCGGTCGGGGTCGCGATGGGCTCGGGCCCGCCCGAGCTGCTGGCCCGCGCCGACGCGGTCGTGGGCGACGTCGCGCACGACGGCGTGGCCGAGGCGATCGAGCGGTTCGTGCTAGGATGAGCACCCGCGCGCCGTCCCGCCCGCGCCCGCTGCCGCGCCGCCGCAAGGCCTCGCTGGCGGCTCGCGCGCGGCCGTTCTGGGTGCTCGGGATCGTGCTGATCGCGGGCCTGAGCTGGGGCCTGTACGCGCTGGCCGGCGCGCCCTGGTTCCGGGTCGCCCGGGTCGGGGTCGACGTGCCGCTCGGCTCGCCGGTCTCGCGCGACGAGGTCCGCGCCGCGGCCGCGATCGGCCCCGACGCCAACGTCTGGCTGCTGCGCGGCGGCGCCATGGCGCGCCGGATCGAGGCCATTCCCTACGTCGACCGGGCGAGCGTCCACCGCGGGCAGTTCCCGCAGCCGTTCGTCGAGCTGGCGGTGACCGTCCGGCAGCCCTCGGCCTGCGTGCGCGGCGGCGGCCGCGAGGTGACCATCGACGCCGGCGCGCGCGTGCTGCAGGCCGGCTGCGCGCTGGCCAGCGTCGCCCGCATCGACGCCGGCCCCGGCAAGCTGCCGGCGCCCGGGGCTTGGATCGCCGATCCCGACGTGAGCAAGCTGCTGGCCGACGCCAAGGTGCTGGCCGACGCCGACCTGGCGGTGCGCGGCCTGGCCCGCGACCGCTGGGGCGGCCTCGAGGCGGTCGACGTCACCGGGGTGACCCTGCGCTTCGGCACCGACGAGGACTTGGCCGCGAAGGCGGCCCTGGTCGCGCCGGTCCGGGCCGGGATCGGCACCAAGCGCAAGCTGCGCGCGATCGACCTGCGCGCGCCCGCCACGCCGGTCGTCCAGTTCCGCTGAGCCTGTGGACAGATCGCCCGATCTGTGGACGATCTGGTAGGGAATCGCGCCCGCTACCACAATATGTGGTGGTGCAAGTGAGGCGGGGGACGGATGGCTAGAGGCGAGACGATCGCCGGCCTGGATATCGGCACCACCAAGACGTGTGCCGTCGTCGCGTCGTCCGGGCCGGACGGCCTCGAGATCATCGGGGTCGGCGAAGCGCCTTCGACCGGGATGCGCAAAGGGGTCGTGACCGACCTCGAGGAGACCGTCCGCGCGATCGAGGCGGCGACCGAGAAGGCCGAGCGGATGGCCGGCGTCCACGTCTCGCACGTCTACGTCGGGGTCACCGGCGAGCACATGCAGTCGACCAACAACCGCGGCGTCGTGGCGGTCACCGGCGAGGACCGCGAGGTGATCGGAACCGACGTCCGGCGGGTCGTCGACGCCTCCAAGATCATCAACCTGGCGGCCGACCGGCAGATCATCCACGCCCTGCCGCGCCACTTCACCATCGACGGCCAGGACGGGGTGACCGACCCGGTCGGGATGAGCGGCGGGCGGCTCGAGGTCGACACCCACATCGTCACCGGCGGCTCGAGCTTCATCTCCAACGTGCTCAAGTGCGTCCACCGGGCCGGGCCTGGAATCGTCGGCGATCGTGTTCGAGCCGCTGGCCTCCTCGGCCGCGACGCTCAACGCCGAGGAGAAGCAGGTCGGCGTGGTGCTGCTCGACATCGGCGGCGGCACGACCGACATCGCGGTCTACGCCGACGGCGGCGTGATCCACAGCGCGGTGCATCCCGGTCGGCGGCAACATCCTGACCAACGACATCGCGCTGGGCCTCAAGACGAACTTCGCCGAGGCGGAGGGCGTCAAGCGCACCTACGGCTCGGGCCTGCTGCGCCCCGACGAAGCCGAGCAGACCTTCCACGTGAAGACGCTCGACGGCCGCAGCACGCGCGACGTCACCAGCTCGCAGCTGCGCTCGATCGTGATGCCGCGCGTGCTGGAGATCCTGCGCATGGCCAAGGACAACGTGGTCAAGCACATCCCGCGCGACCAGGTTTTGAGCGAGGTCGTCGTCACCGGCGGCGGCGCGCACCTGCGCGGGATCGAGACGACGGTCGCCGAGGTGTTCGGCCTGCCGGTGCGGATCGGCGTGCCGACCGCCGTGCTCGGCCTCAACGACTCGATCAAGCGCCCCGAGTACGCCACCGCGGTCGGTCTGGTGCTGTTCGGGCCGCGCGGCGAGCAGTTGCCGCACCTCAACGGCCACGCCCGCGGCGGCGCCGCGCAAGCCTGGTCGTCGTTCTCGTCCTGGTTCAAGTCGATCTGGAACTAGTGGATTCGAGCGCGTCGAATCCTTCACGTCGGCCTCGGCCGAGCCGCCCCCGAAGACCAACAACTCTCGCTCTTCCCGAAGGACAACGCCGCAATGGCTGATGCGAAACGATACGTCCCCGAGCACGCCGCGACGATCAAGGTGATCGGGTTGGGCGGCGGCGGCTGCAACGCGATCAACCGCATGATCGACGCCGGCCTGCAAGGCGTCGACTTCTACGCGGTCAACACCGACGTCCAGGCGCTGCGCAACAGCAAGACCAACAACACGGTGCAGATCGGGGCCGGGCTGACGCGCGGCCTGGGCGCGGGCGCGAACCCGAACATCGGGCGCGAGGCGGCCGACGAGTCGCGCGAGGACCTCGCGATGGTGCTCGACGGCGCGGACCTGGTGTTCATCACCGCCGGCATGGGCGGCGGCACCGGCACCGGCGCCGCGACCGTGGTCGCCGAGCTGGCCCGCGAGTCGGGCGCGCTGACCGTCGCGGTGGTGACCAAGCCGTTCTCGTTCGAGGGCCGCAAGCGCATGCAGGCCGCCGAGCGCGGCATCGCCGACCTCGAGCAGAAGGTCGACACGCTGATCACGATCCCCAACGAGCGCATCCTGCAGATCATCGAGAAGCGCACCCCGCTCAACGAGGCCTTCGCCTACGCCGACGACGTGCTGCGCCAGGGCATCCAGGGCATCAGCGACCTGATCACCCAGCCCGGCCTGATCAACCTCGACTTCGCCGACGTCAAGACGATCATGACCGACGCCGGCTCGGCGATGATGGGCATCGGCGAGGGCTCGGGCGAGCACCGCGCCGCGGACGCCGCGCAGAAGGCGATCGCCTCGCCGCTGCTCGAGACGACGATCGAAGGCGCGCGCGGCGTGATCTTCAACATCACCGGCGGCCCCGACATGTCGATGTACGAGGTCAACGAGGCGGCCGACCTGATCGCCCGCGCGGTCGACAGCGACGCGCAGATCATCTTCGGCGCGTCGATCGATCCCGAGATGACCGGCAAGGTCCGGGTCACCGTGCTCGCGGCCGGCTTCGGCGGGCGCCCGCACCGCAACCAGGGCGTCGCGATCGGCCAGCCGATCGAGTTCGACAAGGTCGCCCCGGTCAACATGGACGACATCGAAGTCCCCGCGTTCCTGCGCTACCGCAGTTGATCCGGTGACCTGACCGTGCACCACGCGCCGGGCCTGGTTCTGCTGTGGGGGATCGGGCTCGCGCTGTCGTTCGCGTCGTCCACGTACATGCTGTTCAGCCGGCACCGGCGGCTCGCGGCCGCCGGGTCGCTGGCCTTCGCGGCGTTCTGCTGCGACGGCGCGTACATCACCGCCACGCGCGACGCGCGTCTCGGCCCGATCGCGCTGGGGCTGCTGCTGGTGGTCGGCGCGGCGGCGCTGTGGTATCTCGACGGCCTGCGGCGGCTGCGCGGCTGGCTGGACTCCGCCACGAAACGCTAGTGGATGCAGCCGCGCGTACCGTTCCTGACGCGCCGCCTGGCGATCGCCGCCGGCCTGCTGCTGCTCGTGATCGTCGTCGGCACGCTCGGGTTCGCGGTGCTCGAAGGCTGGCCGCTGTTCGACGCGCTGTACTTCACGGTCATGAACGTGACCACGGTCGGCACGTCGCAGCAGACCGACGTGGCCGGCAAGTGGTGGACGATCCTGGTCGTCGCGGTCGGCTTCGGGGTGCTGACCTACACCGTCCTCGCGCTGGTCGGTTACGTCATCGAGGGACACCTCGGTGACGCGTTCGAGTCGCGCTGGATGCGGCGCCGGGTGGCGCGCTTGACCGGCCACTACATCATCTGCGGGTTCGGCCGGGTCGGGCGCGAGATCGCCGACGAGTTCACCGCCGAGGGGATCGCGTTCGTCGTCGTCGACAGCGACGCGGACTCGCTGCGCCGCGCGGCGGCGGCCGGCTTCCGGGTGGTGCAGGGCGACGCCGCCGACGTCGAGACGCTCAAGGCCGCCGGCGCCGAGCGCGCGCGCGGCCTGGTGACCGCGGTCGACAGCGACGCCGACAACATCTACGTCACGCTCTCGGCGCGCGTGCTCAAGCCCGACCTGTTCATCGTCGCGCGCGCCAACCGGCCCGACGCCGAGCCCAAGCTGCGCCTGGCGGGCGCGAACCGGGTCGTCTCGCCCTACACGATGGGCGGCCGGCGGCTGGCGAGCCTGGCGATGCGCCCGACCGCGGTGGAGTTCGTCGACACGATCCTCTCGGCGACCAACGGCGAGCTGCTGCTCGAGGACTTCACCATTCAAGCCGGCTCGCGCTGGGTCGGCAAATCCGCTCGGCACGCTCGTCGCCGAGGCCGACGAGGCGATCGTGCTCGCGCTCAAGCGCGAGGGCCGGCTGATCTTCCGGCCTAGTCCCGACACCGTGCTGGGCGAACGCGACGAGCTGGTCGCGGCCGGCCCGCCGGCCTCGATCAAGGCCCTCGAAGGCCGCTTGTAGCCGCCGTAGGGAGCTTCGGGCGCCGGCTTGAAGCGCGCGCTTGAACGGGTGTTCGCAGCGAGCGTGAACCGAGGAGACGCCATGGAAATCGAACCGTACCTGCACTTCGGCGGGACCTGCGAGGAGGCGCTGAACTTCTATGCGAGCGTGTTCGGCGGCGAGATCACCAGCCTCAACCGCTTCGACGGCTCGCCGCTGATGAACGAGCTGCCGCCCGAGTACGCCTCCAAGATCATGCACGCGAACTTCGTCGGCGCAAACGGCGTGAAGTTCATGGCCTCCGACGGCCGGCCGAACACGACCCACGACCACGGCAGCCGGGTCTCGCTCTCTCTCTCGACCGCCGACGTCGCCGAGGGCGAGCGGGTGTTCCGCGCGCTGGCGGAGGGCGGCAAGGTCTCGATGGACTACCAGAAGACGTTCTGGGGCGCGACGTTCGGGATGCTGACCGACAAGTACGGCATCGACTGGATGGTCAACGCGGGCCAGGCGTAGAACCCCAGCGCGATGACCGCCACGCTTCCTCACGACACCGTCGAGCGCGCCGTCGCCGTCCGGCGCGAGATCCACCGCCATCCCGAGCTCGGCTTCGAGGAAGAGAACACCGCCCGCATCGTCGAGCGCGAGCTCGACGAGATCGGGGTCGAGCACCGCCGCATCGCCAAGACCGGCGTGGTCGGAATCGTGCGCGGCGCGCTGCCGGGCCGGGTGGTCGGGCTGCGCGCCGACATGGACGCGCTGCCGATCGGCGAGGACTCGGGCGAAGCCTGCGCGTCGCTCGTGCCGGGCAAGATGCACGCCTGCGGGCACGACGCGCACACCGCCATGCTGGTCGGCGCGGCGCGCGAGCTGCAGGCCGCGCGCGCGGCGCTCGCGGGGACCGTCGTGCTGCTGTTCCAGCCGGCGGAAGAAGGGCCGGGCGGCGCGCTGCCGATGATCGAGGCCGGCGCGATGGACGACCCGCGCATCGAGGCGGTCGCGATGCTGCACGTCGACCCGCGCCTGCCGACCGGCACGATCGGGATCACCGCGGGGCCGGTCAACGCCGCCGCAGACGAGTTCCAGCTGACCATTCGCGGCAAGGGCGGCCACGGCGCCTACCCGCACAAAGCGGTCGACGTGATCCCCTGCGCGGCGGCGACCGTGCTGGCGCTGCAGAACGTCGTCGCGCGCGAGACCGACCCGCTGGCCTCGGCGGTGGTCACGATCGGCACGATCGCGGGCGGCTACCGCCAGAACGTGATCGCCGACCGGGTCGTCATGACCGGCACCATCCGGGCCCACGACCCGGCCGTGCGCGAGGCGGTGCACGCCAAGGTCCGGCGGATCGTCGAGAACGTCGCCGCGGCCTACGACGCGCGCGCCGAGTTCGACCTCTTGATGGGCTACCCGCCGGTCGTCAACGACGCCGGGCTGGCGGCGGCGTTCACCGCCTACGCGCGCGACGTCGCCGGCCTGGCGGTCGAGGCGCCGGCGCCGACGATGGGCGGCGAGGACTTCGCCTACTTCGCCCAGCGCGTTCCGGGGCTGCTGGTGCGCCTGGGGATCTACAACCAGGAAGTGGGCAGCATCCACTCCGGCCATAGCCCGCAGTTCCGGCTCGACGAGGACGCGCTGCAGTACGGCATCCGGACCCTGGTCGCGTTCGCGCGCGGGGTCGGCGAGGGCAGCCTGCCGCTGGAATAGCCGCACCGTCGGCTACCTCACAGAACGAAGGCCCACGGACCGCTATCGTTCTCCTCGGGCCGGCGCCGCGACGCCGGTGTTGGAGGAGCGATACCGGAATGCCACAAGCAGCCACCCGCAAGCAGCTGGGAATCGAGCAGCAGCAGCGCGCCGAGCGCGACCTGCGGCTGATCGAAGCGTACCGCGCCGGCCGGCGCGAGTCGTTCGACGACCTGGTGCGCGCGTACGAGCCGACCGTGCAGCGGGTGCTGGGGCAGCTCAACGTCGCCCCGACCGACGTCGAGGACCTGGCCCAGGAAGTCTTCCTGCGCGTCTACCGCAACCTGCACCGCTTCCGCGGCCAGTCGTCGTTCTACACCTGGCTCTACCGGATCACGGTCAACGTCTTCTTCGACCACAACAAGAAGCGCAAGCGGGCCGACGTGCGGCTGCAGCGCCTGCAGAACGCGATGGTCGACGTCTCCAACCATTGCCCGGACCCGGACGACCCGTTCCGGGCGGCGTTCGAGCGCTTCACCAGCGAGACGTTCTCGCGCGCGATCGAGACCTTGCCCGAGCCCTTCCGCGACGTCGTCGCCATGCGCGAGGTCGACGACCTTTCCTACGAAGAGATCGCGCTTCAGACGGGGATTTCGATCGGCACCGTCCGCTCGCGCCTGAGCCGCGCCCGGGCGCGGCTCAAGGAGGCGCTTCGGCCACGCCTGCTGGGAGCGGCCGCCTAGCCCCGCTCTCCACCGCGGTCGTCCACAACCTCTTGTGGACGCTGTGGATGAAGTGCACAATATCTAGTGGTGCCCAGTCCCGGCGACCTCGGTCCCGTCCTGGATCGAGCCCGACTTGATCGGCCCGAAGCCGCCGACGAAGACGTTCTTGGTGTCGGCCTGGTCGAGCATCGTCCCGGACGACCAGACGAGCTGGCCGCTGGCCCGGTCGTAGGCGAAGAGGGCGAGCTTGGCGACGGCCGTCTGCCGGCTCCGCTTGACCAGGGGGAGCTCGGGGATCGTCCCGGTCGGGACGCCCGTGACCGTCGGCGGGATGGTGGTCTGCGAGATCCCGACCAGGAAGCTGTCGTCGTCGGTCCCGTAGGCCCCGACCCGGGCCTCGACGATGAACTGGGCCTGCTCGCGCTTCTCGCGGATCAGGACGCCCTGGGTGAGCATCGCCTCGCGGAGGCTGGAGACCACCCACCCCTGGTCGACGGCCGTGACGTTGGCGGTGTCGAGGAAGACCGGGACGCCGGTCAGGGGGCGGAAGTCGACCTTCATCAGGGCCTTGTCCCAGGCGTTGGTCAGCAGCAGCTGCTCGGTCCCGGTCCGGGCCGTGCCGGTCACCTTGGTGGTCCCGCAGCCGGCGCCGGAGGCCAGCAGGACCGTCGCGGCGAGCCCGGCCAGGGCCCGGAGTCCTCGGGCGTCGCCTCGGTCGTGATCGTCATCGTTCGTCTCCCGTCGGCGTGTCTGTGCCACTGGACTCGCTTGCGGCCGATTCGGATCGGCGTGCCCGACCTGGTCCTCAGCGGAAGAACCGGTCGCGGATCCGCCGGGCGGTGTCGCGGAACCGGGCCCGCTCGTCGTCGGGGCGGTCGGGGTCGCCGGTCAGGGGGTGGCCGTGGACCGTCACCTCGACCTGGTCGATCGACCCCCGCATCCGGAGGCCGGCGAGCTGGTCGAAGTTCACCTTCAGGTCGGAGATCCAGCCCTTGGCCTCGCCGGGGAGCTTGGCGGTGATCCGGTTGACCCTCGGCGAGTAGTCGAACCGGCCGTCGAAGTCGGTCCAGCCGCCCAGGACGAACGGGAACCGCGAGACCCGGATCGTCAGGTCCTCGGTCGAGATCCGCCCGCGGTCCGACCTCGAAGTCGGCCGCGACCGAGCCGATCCGGCTCTCGCTGGGGCCATTCGCCCAGGACGTCGAGCTGGGCCAGGAACTTCGAGCCGTCCAGGTCGATCGGGTCGAGCACGACCGAGCCGTGCCCGCGGAGCGATCCGGCGGACCTCGGCGCGGGTCGTCCCCTGGCCCTTCAGGGCGACAGGTCAGGTCGAGCTTGCCGCCGACGCCCTCGGTCGCCCCGGCGACCACCGGGACGAAGATACGCCGAGCACCGGCATCCCGCCGTCGATCTCGACCGCCGCTGGCCCGGACCTCGGCCTCGAACCGGGGCGTGGCCGGGTCGCGGTCGAGCTTCGCGGCCATCTCGAACGTCCCGCCGTTGAGCCCCCTCGAGCTCGTCGAGCGTCGCAGCCGGCCGTCGCCCAGGCTCGCCTCGGCCTCGACCTCCGAGTCAGGTCGAACCGGGTGCCGCTCGGGTCGTCGACCACCCGGATGCTCGCCCCCGCGACCTTCAACCGGATCGGGGCCCGGCGGTCGTCCGGGGCCCGGCTCGCCGGGCCTGCGGGCGGCCGAGCGGTCCCGGAGGAAGTCGCCGATCTCGGGCGTCCCGTCCTTCCGCCGCCAGATCCGGACCGAGGCGCCGTCGACCACGATCTCGCCTGGGCTCGCAATGGCCGCAGAGGACCTGGCCGAGGTGGACGTCGATCCGGGCCTCGGCCACCCGGAGCCAGGGGTCGGCCGGCGTAGACCGCCTCGGCGATGCGTGAGGTCGAGGATCCGGAGGTCGCCCAGGACCCCCAGGCGGAGGGCGCCGATCCGGACCGATCGGCCGGTCGCCGAGGCCAGCCGGTCGACCAGCCGGGCCCTGGCCCATTCGGTCGGCACCAGCGCCAGGACGACCGCCCACGCCAGGGCGGGGACCAGCAGCAGGCCGAGCCAGGGCCATCGGCCTCGGAGTCGGAGGACGTTTCATCGGCGTCCTTCCTCGGACACTCTCTCCGCGTCAGGACCGCCCGGCCTCGCCCCGCGCGACGGCCCGGCCTTCGAAATAGCCGGGCCCCGGCACCGCCTCCGGGGGGAGATCGGGCGCGGCGGACGATACCCCATCGGGCCGACCTTCACAATCGCAACCTCGGCGATTTTCCGGTTGCGTCGGCCCCGTCCGCCGCCTTAGCCTCGCCCGGAGCGGCCCTCCCGAGCACCCGCGATCCCGGCCGCGATCGACCGACAGCCCGAGGCCGCCCCGATGAACCGACATCCCGCTCCGCCTCGCCCCCGCCCTGGCCCTCCTGGCGCTCCTGGCCGCCCTCGGGCCTCGCCGACGACCTGCCCCGGGTCGTCGAGGCGTCGACGCCCAGCCCCTGGCCGCGCAGGTCCGCCGGGTCGCCGAGGCGCTCGACCTCCTCGGCCAGCCGCTCCCGGCCGCGACCCGGGCCCGGCTCGACGAGGCCCTGGCGCAGGCCCGAGCCGGCCGCGATGGTCCGGTCGATCCAGGAGGTGCTCGACCCGCTATGCCTGGCCGGCGTGACGATCAACCCCGAGGGGCGGGTCGGCGTCGTCCAGGGCCCGGCCCCGGCGGTCCTGGTCCAGCACGGCTGGCGGCTCTTCCTGGTCAAGGTCCACAACCAGGCGGGGGTGACGGCCGAGCTGAGGGTGACCAGCCCCAACGCCGCGCCCGCAGGGCCGGCCCTCGACCAGCGCCGCCAGGCCCGGCCCGCACCCGACGCCGCCGGAGGTCGCCGACCGCTGGATGGACCTGGCCACGGTCGTCGACCGCCCGCTCAACCGGACGCTCTCGGGCCTCCCGCTCGAATACCGCCTGATCCGGGTCTACAGCCGGGACGCCGGCCGCCGCGAGGCCAAGCTCCGCTTCGACGCCGGCCAGGGGACGCAGGACCTGGGCTTCCGGGGCGACCTGGACGTCCTGTTCACGTGCGAGCCCGCCGTCTCCGTCACGCTGGACGTCCGCGACTTCGACGGCAGGCCGACCACCGCCTCGTTCCTCTTCCGCGACGCGCTGGGCCGGGTCTACCCCTCGCCGACCCGCCGGCTGGCGCCCGACTTCTGGTTCCACCCGCAGGTCTACCGGAAGTCGGGCGAGTCGGTCGAGCTGGCCCCCGGGACGTACACCGTCGAGGTGACCCGCGGGCCGGAGTACGAGGTCCAGAAGCGGACGATCGAGGTCCCGAGGGCGGCGAGCGCATCGCGAGTCGTTCGAGCTGAAGCGCTGGATCCACCTGGCGAAGCTCGGCTGGTTCTCGGGCGACCACCACGTCCACGCCGCCGGCTGCGGGCACTACGAGCGGCCGACCGAGGGGGTCCGGCCCGAGGACATGATGCGGCACATCCTGGGCGAGGACCTCGACGTCGGCTGCGTCCTGAGCTGGGGGCCGTGCTGGTACGCCCAGAAGGCGTATCTTCGAGGGCAAGGACCACCCGCTCTCGACCCCCGAGAACCTGATGCGTTACGACGTCGAGGTCTCCGGCTTCCCCTCGTCGCACGCCGGCCACCTCTGCCTGCTCCGGCTCAAGGAGGACGACTACCCGGGGACCTCGACGATCGAGGAATGGCCGAGCTGGGACCTGCCGGTCCTGAAGTGGGGCAAGTCGCAGGGGGCGGTGGTCGGGTTCTCGCATTCGGGCTGGGGCCTGAAGACTGTCCGACAACGCCCTGCCGAGCCTGGAGGTCCCGCCGTTCGACGGGATCGGGGCCAATGAATACATCGTCGACGTCGCCCACGACGCGGTCGACTTCATCTCGGCCGTCGACACCCCGGCCCCCTGGGAGCTGACGATCTGGTACCACACCCTGAACTGCGGCTACCGGGCCCGGATCAGCGGCGAGACCGACTTCCCCTGCATCTACGGCGAGCGGGTCGGCCTCGGGCCGGTCCTACGTCCGCCTGGCCGACGGCGTGCTCGACTTCGACCGCTGGGTCGACGGGATCCGCGACGGCCGGTCGTACGTCACCGACGGCCAGAGCCACCTGGTCGACTTCCGGCTCGACGACGTCCGCGTCGGCGAGGCCGGCTCCGAGCGGAAGCTGGACGGCCCCGGCCTCGGTGACGATCTCGGCGAGGGTCGCGGCCCTCCTCGCCCCCGAGGCCACCGCCCGAGGCCCGCGCGATCCGCGCCCGGCCGCTCGGCGAGAAGCCGTACTGGGACCTGGAGCGGGCCCGGGTCGGCGAGACCGCGGACGGTCCCGGTCGAGGTCGTCGTCAACGGCAAGGCCGTCGCCCGGATGCCGGTCGAGGCCGACGGCCAGCTCCGCGACATCCGGTTCCGGGTGCCGATCGAGCGGTCGAGCTGGGTCGCGCTCGCGGATCTACCCGTCGTCGCACACCAACCCGGTCTTCGTCACCGTCGCCGGCCGGCCGATCCGGGCCTCGAAGGCGTCGGCCGACTGGTGCCTCAAGGCGGTCGACCGCTGCTGGTCGCAGAAGGCAGCCGAAGATCCGCCCGGCGGAGCTCGAGGCGGCCCGCGCAGGCGTACGACGTCGCCCGGGCCGCCTACCGGAAGATCCTCGAGGAGTCGGCCGAGGATTGAGGGGCCGGCCGTCGAATTCGCGCGAACCTTCCGCGGCCCGGCGTGACTGACTCGGCGAAAGGCCGGGCGGCGCGTCCGGGCTCGGGGCGTCCACGCGCCCTTCGGGCAGATCGACGGGCCTCGGAGGCCCGCCCCCGGATCGGGCGGTGAAGGCGTCATGTACTTCCAGGAGTTCTTCGCCGAAGCCTTGCAGGAGCCGCTTCGACGGCCCTCCTCTACAACGCGAGCCGCCACCTGGCGGCCTCGTTCCCCGACCCGCGATGATCGAAGGGTCCGACTGCGACTTCAACAGCTCCTCGACTTCGCCGGGGCCGGCCGATGCGGCTCCGCCTCGACGAGTCGATCCACAACCAGGTCTCCGTCTGGTGGTCGACCGAGGAGCAGGATCATCGACTATCCGCGGAACGCCTGGTACGAGGTCGACTGGGAGGGCCACGCGCTCGACGTGATCCTGATCATGACTGGGGCGACGACTGCGTCCCCTACCACTGGATCCTGGCCGAGTCGGACGACGTCGCCCGGGGGTTCTACGCGGCGGTCTGCGGCTACAGGCCGAGATCCACGACGAGCTCCTGGTCTTCGACGGCGGGCAACTGGACCGGGAGCGGCCGGCTCCTCCGCCAGATCGGCGGGACGACCTTCGAGAACCTGATCCTGCCCGAGAAGCTCAAGGACGAGATCCAGGCCGACGTCGGCCGGTTCTTCGCCTCCCGGGAGGCTTACGAGAAGTACAGCGTCCCCTGGAAGCGAGGGCTCCTGTTCGTCGGCCCGCCCGGCAACGGCAAGACCCACGCGATCAAGGCCCTGATCAACGCGACGGGCCGGCCCTGCCTCTATATCAAGACCTTCGAGTCCGAAGACTGGACCGAGGAGACCGGCATCCGCCGGGTCTTCGAGCGGGCGAGGCAGGTCT
>CAWASO010000001.1:0-1585138 GCA_963784655.1 Vulcanimicrobiota bacterium | reverse complement strand
GGGCAGCACGATGCCCGGGTAGAGCCCCTGCGAGATGAAGACGTCGCGCCGGTTGAAGGCGGCGCGCGCGATCTTGACCAGGATCTCGCCCGGCCCGGGCGCGGGGTCCTCGACCTGCTCGACGCGGAAGTTCTTCGGACCGGCTTCGCGGTCGATCTCGTGGAGGCGAACGGCTCTCATGCGCCCGCGCTTGGACCGCACGGGTGCGATTCCCCGCACAAGGGCGCCGAACGAGCATGGGGAAGACCGGCGTCTCGGATCGGAGGGATCATGCACGACAGGCTCGGTCCGCCGCTGGCGAAGCGGCTCTCCTTGCTCGACGTGCGCGTCGAGGCGAATCGCTGCCTCAACTGTTATGACGCGCCGTGTATTCGTGCGTGCCCGACCGGGATCGACGTGCCGCGCTTCATCGGCCGCATCGGTAGCGGCGACCTGCTCGGCAGCGCGCGCGCGATCATGGAGGCCAACCCGGTCGGCGCGAGCTGCGCCCGGGTCTGCCCGACCGATCAGCTCTGCGAGGGAGCCTGCGTCTACGCCGCCGACGCCAGCCCGATCCGGATCGGCGACCTGCAGCGCTACGCGACGGACTGGGCGATCGAGACCGGCGCGACGCTCTTCGCGCCCGGGCCGCCGACCGGCAAACGGGTCGCGGTGGTCGGCTCCGGTCCGGCCGGCCTGTCGGCCGCGCGCGAGCTGGCTCGCCTCGGCCACGCGGTGACCGTGTTCGAGCGCGACCCCGAGCCGGGCGGCCTGGACACGTACGGGATCGTGCCGTTCCGCCTGCCGGCCGAGATCGCGCTCTGGGAAGCGGAGCAAGTGCGCGCGCTGGGCGTCGAGATCCGCTGCGGCGTCACCGTCGGCGAGCCGGCCGCCGACGGCGCGCCCGGCACCGTGGTCGCCGCGGACGCGCTGGTCGCGGAGTACGACGCGGTCGTGCTGGCTTGCGGGATGGGCCGCGTGCCGCACCTCGGCATCCCGGGCGAAGACGCGGCCGGCGTGTGGGACGCGCTGGACTTCATCCGCATCGCCAAGGGCGGCGCCATGCCCGGCCCGCTGGGCGCGCACGTCGCGATCGTCGGCGGCGGCAACACCGCGATCGACGCCGCGACCTGCGCCAAGCGGCTGGGCGCGCCGTCGGTGACGATGTACTACCGGCGCGGCGAGGCACGCATGACCGCCTACGACTTCGAGATCGACTTCGCGCGCCTCGAAGGGGTCGAGTTCCGGGCCTACACGCTGCCGCGGCAAGTGCTCGTGCGCGACGGCCGCGTCGCCGGGCTCGAACTGGTCGCCACCGCGTCCGACGACAGCGCCGTGCCGGTGCCGGGCAGCGAGCACGTCGTGCCCGCCGACACGGTCGTGCTGGCGATCGGCCAGACCCGCCGCACGGCGCTGCTCGACGCGTTCGGCGTCGCGCACGAGAACGGCATCGCGCTCGTCGACGAGACGATGCGCACCAGCAACCCGCGCGTCTGGGCCGCCGGCGACGCGACCTTCAAACCGGGCGGCATCGACGCGATGGTGGTCGAGGCAGCGCAGCGCGGCAAAGCCGCGGCCTACGGCATCGACCGCGCGCTGCTGGTGGAGGCACGCTGATGGCCGATCTCACCAGCGACCTGGCCGGCATCCGCAGCCCCAACCCGTTCTGGCTGGCCTCCGCGCCGCCGACCAACTCCGGCTACCAGGTGATGCGCGCGTTCGCCGCCGGCTGGGGCGGCGCGGTCTGGAAGACGCTCGCGCTCGAGCCGATCGTCAACGTCTCGGCCCGCTTCGGCGGCTTCGACCACGCCGGCAAACGGATGGTCGGGATGAACAACATCGAGCTCATCACGGATCGCCCGCTGGACGAGAACCTGCGCGAGATCGCGGCAGTGCAAGGCCGCCTATCCCGACCGCGCGATCGTCGCCTCGCTGATGACCGACTGCACGCAAGCGCGCTGGCACGAGCTGGTGCGCGCGGTGCAAACCGTGCCGGTCGACGGCTTCGAGCTCAACTTCGGCTGCCCGCACGGCATGTCCGAGCGCGGCATGGGCTCGGCGGTCGGCCAGGACCCGGAGCTGGTCGAGCGCGTCACCCGCTGGGTGAAAGAGGTCGCCGAGGTTCCGGTGATCGTCAAGCTCACGCCCAACATCACCGACGTGCGCTACACCGCGCGCGCCGCGGCGCGGGGCGGAGCCGACGCGATCAGCCTGATCAACACGATCAACAGCCTGATCGGGGTCGACATCGACACCTGGCTGCCCAAGCCGCACGTCGACGGCCAGGCCGCGCACGGCGGCTACTGCGGCCCGGCGGTCAAGCCGATCGCGCTCAACATGGTCGGCGCCTGCGCGCACGACCCCGACGTGCGCATCCCGATCTCGGGCATCGGCGGCATCGGCGACTGGCGCGACGCGGTCGAGTTCATGCTGATGGGCTCGACCAACGTCCAGGTCTGCACCGCGGTGATGCACCACGGGTTCCGCATCGTCGCCGACATGATCGAGGGCCTGTCGAACTACCTCGACGCGCGCGGCATCGCGCTCGGTGCGCGAGCTGGTCGGCGGCAGCGTGGCGCGCTTCGTCGACTGGAACGACCTCAACCTCGACTACGCGGTCGTGGCGCGGATCGATCCCGGCCTGTGCATCAACTGCAACAAGTGCTACATCGCCTGCGAGGACGCGGCGCACCAGTGCATCGACCGGCCCGCCGACCCGCGCGCGAAGCCGGTGGTCGACGAGGAGCACTGCGTCGGCTGCAACCTGTGCAGCATGATCTGCCCGGTCGACGAGTGCATCACCATGGTCCGGGTCGATTCCGGCACCACCAAACACACCTGGAGAGAACGGCTATCGGTACCATCGTAAGGGGCGGCACGGTCGTCACCGCCACCGACTTCTTCCCCGCCGACGTCCTGATCGAGCACGGCACGATCGCCGCGATCGCGCGCAGCATCCCCGACGTCGGCCACGAGACCGTCGACGCCTCGGGCGCCTACGTCTTCCCGGGCTTCATCGACCCCCACACGCACCTCGACATGCCGTTCGGCGGCACGACGACGATCGACGACTTCGCCAGCGGCACGGTCGCCGCCGCGCTGGGCGGCACGACCACCATCGTCGACTTCGCGCTGCACCAGAAGGGCGACACGCTCGCCAACGCGGTCAAGACCTGGCACGGCAAAGCGGGCGGCAAGGCCGCGATCGACTACGCCTTCCACCTCACCATCGCCGACGGCCGGCCCGAGACGATCGCCGAGATCCCCGAGATGATCGCGCGCGAGGGGGTCAACTCGTTCAAGGTCTTCATGGCCTACAAGCACGTCCTGCAAGTCGACGACGAGACGATCTTCCAGGTCATGAAAGCCGCCGCCCAGTACGGCGGCCTGGTGCAGGTCCACGCCGAGAACGGCGACGTCATCGAGGTCACCGTCGCCGAGGCGCTCGCCGCCGGCCAGACCGGACCCGAAGTACCACGCGCTGACCCGCCCGGTCGAGCTCGAAGCGGAAGCGACCTCGCGCGCGATCCGCCTGGCCGAGGTGGCCGGCGCGCCGCTCTACGTCGTGCACGTGTCCAGCGCGATGGCCGCCGACGCGATCAGCGACGGCCGCAAGCGGGGCCTGGCGATCTACGGCGAGACCTGCCCGCAGTACCTCGTCTGCGACACCAGCGACTACGACCGCCCGGATTTCGCGGGCGCGAACTACGTCATGTCGCCGCCGCTGCGCGAGAAGCGCGACCAGGCGGTGCTGCTGGCCAAGCTCAAGAACGGCGAGCTGCACGCCTTCGGCTCGGACCACTGCTCGTTCAACTGCGGCCAGAAAGAACTCGGAAAGGACGACTTCTCCAAGATCCCCAACGGCGCGCCGACGATCGAGGACCGGGTCGCGATCCTGTTCGAGCACGGCGTCAACCGGGGCGTGATCGGGCTCAACCAGTTCGTCGCGCTGGCCTCGACCAACCCGGCGAAGCTGTTCGGGCTCTTTCCGCGCAAGGGCACGGTCGCGGTCGGCAGCGACGCCGACCTCGTGATCTGGGACCCCAAGATCGAGCGCAAGATCTCCGCCGCCGCGCACCACATGCGGGCCGACAACAACATCTTCGAGGGCATGACCGTGCGCGGCATGCCGCGCTACGTCTTCTCGCGCGGCCGCAAGCTCGCCGAGGGCGGCAACTTCGTCGGCGACGAGCACGGCGGCACGCACCAGAAGTCCGCGCCTTTCCGCCCCGTTCAATTATAGTGCCAAAGGAATCCACCGCATGAGCGACATCGTCACGATCGGCTTGATCCAGGCCCACCACGACACCGACGGCGCGGAGCCGGTCGAGGTCCACAAGCGCGCCGCGATCGACAAGCACGTGCGCATGGTGCGCGAGGCGGCGGCGCGCGGCGCGCAGATCGTCTGCCTGCAGGAGCTGTTCTACGGGCCGTACTTCTGCACCGAGCAGAACCCCAAGTGGTACGAGGCCACCGAGCACGTTCCCGACGGCCCGACCACCCGCCTGATGCAGGACCTCGCGCGCGAGCTGGGCATCGTGCTGATCGTGCCGCTCTACGAGCGCACGATCAGCGGCGTCTACTACAACACCGCGGTGGTGATCGACGCCGACGGCGCGGTGCTGGGCATCTACCGCAAGAACCACCTGCCGCAGGTCGCCGCGGGCCCGGCCGGCTGCGGCTTCTGGGAGAAGTACTACTTCAAGCCCGGCAACGCCGGCTACCCGACCTTCCAGACGCGCTTCGCGCGGATCGGGGTCTACATCTGCTACGACCGCCACTTCCCCGAGGGCGCGCGGCTGCTCGGCATGAACGGCGCCGAGATCGTGTTCAACCCCTCGGCGACGGTCGCCGGGCTGTCGGAGTACCTCTGGAAGCTCGAGCAGCCCGCGCACGCGGTCGCCAACGGCTACTACCTGGGCGCGATCAACCGGGTCGGCTTCGAGACGCCCTGGAACATGGGCGAGTTCTACGGCCAGTCCTACCTGGTCGACCCGCGCGGCCAGATGGTCGCCGTCGGCTCGCGTGACAAAGACGAAGTCGTCATCGGCCGGATGGACCGCGGCGTGATCGAGGAAGTTCGCAACACCTGGCAGTTCTACCGCGACCGCCGCCCCGAAACGTACGGCGCGATGGTCGAGATTTAGTCCGATGACCACCCAGGTCGAGCGAGACGGAATCGTCACGCTGACGGAACCGGCCGCGCGCACGGCCGCGGCGCACGCCGACCTCTGGAACGACGACCTGCGCCCGTGCACGCCGAGCGAGCACTCCTGGCGCGCGAGCCGCTTCGCCAGCTTGTGGATCGGGATGTGCCTGTGCATCCCGACCTACTCGCTGGCCAGCGGCATGATCACGCTGGGCATGAACTGGTGGGAGGCGGTGCTGACCATCTTCACCGGCAGCGTGGTGGTGCTGCTCCCGATCCTGCTCGTCGCGCACGCCGGCACGCGCTACGGCTTTCCGTACCCGGTCTTCGCGCGGCTGTGGTTCGGCACGCGCGGCGCGCACGTCCCGGCGCTCGCGCGCGCGATCATCGGCGCGGGCTGGTTCGGGATCAACTCGTGGTTCGGCGGCCAGGCTCTCGACGCGATCGTCGGCCACGTCGTGCCGGCCTGGGCCGCCTTCGGGCCGCACCTGGCGGTCGCGTTCGGCGCCTTCTGGCTGCTCAACGTCGGGGTCGCGATGCGCGGCCCGCAGGCGATCGGCCGGCTCGCCGCGTTCGCCGCGCCGACGCTGGGCCTGGCCGCCGTCGCGCTGTTCGCCTGGGGCATGTCGGCCGCGGGCGGCGTCGGCCCGATGCTCGCCGCGCCCGCGACGCTGCACGGCGGCTCGTTCTGGGCCGCGTTCTTCCCCTCGGTGATCGGGGTGGTCGCGTTCTGGGCTACGCTCGCGCTCAACATCCCCGACTACTCGCGCTATGCCGCCACGCAGCGGGCGCAGTTGCGCGGCCAGCTCGTGATGCCGGTCGTGATGGCGGTGTTCGCCTTCGTCGGGATCGCGGTGACGTCCGCGTCGCTGGCGGTCTACGGCAAGGCGCTCTGGAACCCGGTCGACCTGCTGGTCAACTTCCCCGCCCCGATCGTCGTGATCGGCGGCGTCGTCGTGATCCTGTCCTCGATCACGATCAACGTCGGGGCCAACGTGATGGCGCCCGCGCGCGCGTTCGAGAACCTCTGGCCGCAGCGGATCACGTTCGCCGGCGGCGCGATCCTGACCGGGCTGCTGGCGCTGGCGATGCAGCCCTGGTACGTGCTCTCGACCTTCAGCACGTACGTGTTCACCTGGCTCGGCACGTACGGCACGCTGCTCGGCCCGTTCGACGGCATCGCGATCGCCGACTACTGGCTGGTGCGCGCGAAGCTGCTCGACCTGGCCGCGCTCTACACCCCGAACGGCCGCTACGACTACGCCGGCGGCTGGAACCTGCGCGCGATCGGCGCGCTGGTCATCGGCTGGATCCCGCCGCTGATCGGCCTCGCCTTCGCGCCGCTGCACTTCCTGTGGTCGGGCGGCTGGTTCTTCAGCATCATCGCCGCCGGCCTGGCCTACGCCGCCCTGATGCGCGCGGACCGCTCTCTCCTCACCCCCGCGGAGTACGAGACGATCACCGAGATCGTCCCGAGCGCACCGCTGGTCGTAGCGGCCGAACCGCGGCCGGCGTAAGTACACGCGACCAACGCTTTTGGTGGCGTGGCGAGCAACCAAGAGCATCGGCAGATGGTTCGTTAGCACGACCGGACGACGAGCGATCCGGCGCCCTCATCAGGAGTGCGGCATGGCAAATCAGCACAAGCGAACGCTCAAACCAAGCTCGGCGGCCCCGAGGTCCGGAGAGTTTGCCGCTCCGGGGTCCAGCAAGCGCACGACCGTGGTGTCTCCCCAAAGCCAAATCATCGAGCGCTACGTCGTGGGCGACCCTCGCCGCGTCGAGCAACTCCGCGCCGACCGGCAGTGGTTCTCCGACCACCAAGCCAAACTCGCCCGACAGCTGCCGAACCGGTTTCTCGCCATCGTCGGACAACGCGTCATCGACAGCGACTCCAGCCGCGAAGCATTGGCACGCCGCGTCTACGAACGCAGTGAACCAGCCATCTTCATGCCTTATACTGGTGAAGAGACGGATACGGGCGCCGCAAAGCAACCGTCACCTCGGGTCGAACGCTGAGCCGCACGTCGACCTGGTCATACGACCGAAGCGGCATTCGACCGTCTCCGCGCATCAGCGTCTACCTGAGCGCACCGTTTCCAAACGCGGCTCCGGTCATGCTCCGGGGCTTGCTGGATACCGGTGCCACTCACACGTTCGGGCGGGTCGAAGATTTCTCGGGAGACTTGCACGAGGTCGAAATCTATCTTGCCCGCTTGACGATTCCCGAACGATTCTCTGCCGACATACGAGTCTACGCAACCGCCGGCGAGGCACTGATCGGACAGGACGTTCTCGACGTGCTGCGCGTGACGTTCGACGGTCCTGCGCGAAGCATCATCATCGAATCGTGAACACGCAGGTCCTGCGCCGCGACGATCGAGTGCAGACGGCCGCGCGCCGCAAGGTCGCAGCCGGTGCGACAGCGTCTCTGGTACGTGTTGAACGCCATGCGAGTGAGGCATTGAATGTCTATCGAGGCGTGCGATTCGGAGGAGTCGTATTCGACCTCGACGGCACGATCGCCGACGCGCCCGTCGCGCGTGCCGACGTTCGTGCCGCGCTGGAGCGGCTCGTCGAGGCGAACGTGCGGGTCGCCATCGCGACCGGCCGCGCCCCGACGGAACGTGCGCTGAAGCTCATGCGCGGCCTGGTGCACGAGCGCCATCACGAGCGCGTGCTGGTCGGCTACCGCAACGGCTCCCAGCTTGGCCACATCGGCGGCGAAACGGTCGAGACGCTCACCGCGCTCGCGCCCCACGACTTCGACGCGCTCCGCGCGGTGCTGGAGGCGCGCCTGCCGTCGCTCCCGCCGGAGGTCGTGCTGGTCGCCGACACGCACGCTCAGCTCACCCTGCGCGCGTTGCCGCTTGCGACATCCACGACGCTTACGGGACCTGCTGAGCATGTCGTACCGCCCGAAGAGCTGCTCGCGCTCGCCGAAGACGCCATCGCGGCGACCGGCGCGGTCGCCAAAGCGGCGCAGTCGCCGCACCACGTCGACATCGTGCATCCCAGCACGTCCAAGCGCCGCATCGCGTCGCTGCTCGACGGCGACGAGCGCCCCGTGCTCCGCATCGGCGACACCGGCCGATTCCCGGGCAACGACTTCGAGCTGCTCGCCGACCCGTACGGCCTGAGCGTCGACGAGGTCTCTCCCGACCTCGCCGCCTGCTGGAACTTCCTCCCGCCCGGCCTACGAGAGGTCGACGGCACTCTGCACTATCTCGCGCACCTCGACGTCATCGCGCCCGGCACGGTCGCCTTCGGCGAACGCTTTTTCGGCTGAGCGTGCCGGTTAGCTGAGCGCGCTCCGGTACCGCCGCGACGCCGCGTAGGCCTCCTCGAGGTCGCCGACCGCGCCGTCGATGGTCGCCACCGCTTCGTCGATCTGCTCGTCGCTGATCGTCAGCGGCGGCGCGACGTGCATCACGTTGAAGCGGCCCATCCCGTACGCACCGCGCTCGCGCAGCGCCTTGAAGAGGCTCGGCATCACGCCCTGGGTCGGCCCCTGCCAGGGCACCAGCGGCGTGTGCTGCTCGCGGTCGGCGACGAACTCCAGCGCGAAGAACGCGCCCACCCCGCGCACCTCGCCGACGATCGGATGGCGCTCGCGCACGCCTTCCAGCCCGGCGCGCAGGCGGGGCTCGATCGCCGCCGCGCGCGCGAACACGTCCTCGTCGCGGTACGCGCGCAGCGTCGCCACGCCGGTCGCCATCGCGAGCGGGTGGCCGGAGTAGGTGTGCCCGACCGGCAGCGGCCGGTCGTCGAACGCTTTGGCCAAGCGCTCGCGCAGCAGCACCCCGCCCAGCGGCACGTACGCCGTCGTCACGCCCTTCGCGAAGGTGATGATGTCCGGCACGACGCCGAAGCGCTCGCCGCCGAACGCCGCGCCGGTGCGGCCGAAGCCGGTCATCACCTCGTCGAAGATCAGCAGGATGCCGTGCGCGTCGCACAGCGCGCGAATCCCGGCCAGGTAGCCCTCGGGGTAGACGATCACGCCGTTCGAGCCGCTGATCGGCTCGATCAGGATCGCGGCGATCTGGCTCGGGTTCTCGGCGGCGATGGTGTCGGCCAGGTGGCTGAGCGCGCGGCGCGTCTCCTCGGCCGGGTCGGCGGTGAAGAACGGGCTGCGGTACGGGAACGGCGCCCAGAAGCGCGCCACGCCGCCCATCACGTTGCTCGGCTCGTTGAGCCAGCGCCGGCTCTCGCCGGTCAGCGTCGCGGCGCCGGTGCCCGAGCCGTGGAACGAGCGGTACGCGGTCAGCACCTTGGCGCGCCCGGTCAGCGCGCGAGCCAGCTTGACCGCGTCCTCGTTGGCCGCCGCGCCGGCGGTCGTGAAGAACGCCCGCCCGCCCTCGTCGCCCCAAGGCGCGATCGCGATCAGCGCTTCGCCCAGCTCCGCGCGCGCGTCGTTGAACCAGTTCGGGGGCGAGAAGCAGAGCCGGTCGACCTGCTCGTGCATCGCCGCCAGCACCGCCGGGTGCCCGTGGCCGAGGTTGGCCGCGACCAGGCCCGAGGTGAGGTCCGCGTAGCGCTTGCCGTCCGCGTCGTAGAGGTAGATGCCCTCGCCGCGCACGATGACCGGCGGGTCGAGCGGCCCCTGCGCCAGCCACGGCGTGAGCACGTAGCGCGCGTGTTTGGCCTTGAGTGCGTCGGCGGCAGCGATCATCGGGACGAACCTCCAGTCCGGACCGCTTGCGGAGGACCCGCACGCGTCCCTGCCGCAGCGGCCGATCGGTGCGCCGGAGCGCACTCTCCCAGCGCGCGCCGGTCAGGCCGTCAGCGCGTCCGGTCGAGCGCCGCGAAAAGCACCGGCAGCGCCAGCGCGAAGCCGGGCAGCGCGTCGTGCGCGATCGCGTCGCCGCCGCGGAGTACGCGCACGCCGCCCGCGTCGTGCAGGCGCACCGTACGGTCGCGCGCGTCGACCACGATCACCAGCGCGCTGCCCGGCGGCGAGATACACGCCGATCTTGTGCTCGACGTGGCGCTTGACGCGGCTCGGCGAAAGAATCTCGATCGCGACGTCCGGGGCGAGCGGCGGCGCCTGCAGGTCGGCGCCTTCGAGCGCCGCCAGCCGCGCGTTGGAAACGTAGGCGAGGTCCGGCACGAGCGGCCGGCGGACCTCACCCGGCGGCGCGACCCGGAAGCGCCACTCCGTGCCGACCTCGCCACGGCCTGCGGCCCACGCGTCGAGCAGCCCGCTGAAACGGACTTGCAGCCGCGCGTGGTCGCGGAACGGGCTCATCTTTTGCACCGGCCGGCCCAGGATCCACTCGGTCTCGGGCTCGGTGTCGGGCAGGACGATCTCTTCGGCGTGCATGTTGTCTTCACGCCAACGCTATCACGCGTCGGACGAGAACGACAAGCCTAGGAGACCGCCGGGCGGCTCGGCCGAAGGCCGAACGCGAAGGATTGCGCGAAGCGCAATCCTCTAGTGCGGCGCGTACCCGCCGATCAGCGCGGCGAGCTGGTTCCAGCCGTGCGCGAGCAGGCGCGGCACGAACTCCGCGAACGCGACCAGCGTCGCGAGCGCGTGCTCGGGCCCGACGGTGATCCAGGGCAGCCCGACCAGGATGATGATGCCGATCCAGCCGATCAGCGGCGCGAACGCGCGCAGCGGGCTGCGCGCGACGACCGTGCCGCCGAGCAGGTCACCCAGCCGGCGGTGCCCCGGCAGCAGCGCCAGAAGGCCGCCGATCAGCAGCAGGTCGATCGGCCGCAAGAGGTTGCGCAGCAGCGCGCGCCCCAGGCCGACCATCCGCCCGCGCGCCGAGTAGACGTGCAGGCCGAAGGCCAGCTTCCAGAGCGTCGTGCCGAAGATCGCTTCGGACAGCCAGACGTAGACCAGCGCCACGCACAGCCCCAGGCCGAGCGTCGCGTCGAAGCCGCCCTCGCTGTTCGTCGGCAGGCCGGTCAGCGGGTTCACCGCGATCAGCGCGTAGGCGAAGGTCGTCGCGATCACCCCGACCGTGACGAGGTCGAGCGCGAATGCGAACAGCCGCGCCAGCACGTACGCGACCGGGTTGCCGAACACGTACCGCGGCCGCCCCGGCACGACCGCGGCGGCCGGCGCGTACGGCGGCGCGATGGCGGCCGGTGCGGGACGGCGCCGCGGCCGGCGTGACCGGAGCCTCGCGCACGATCGGGTGCTTGGGCAAGAGCGAGGGCGCGAACGGCGACTGGGGCGCGGCCTCGTACGGGCCGGGCTCGGCGACCCCGTGCTCCGCGCGCGGCCGCGGGGGCGGCGCGCTGACGACCGGCATCGCGATCGTGGGCTCGAGGTCTTCGTCGCGGGGCGGCGGCTGCTCGCCCGGCGTTCGTGCGTCCATGCAGGCGCTGATACCCGCCCCGGCTCGGTTGGTCTCGGCCGCTAGACGAAGCCGCTCGCGGCGGTCGCGCCCTTCTTGCGCAGCTCGGCCTGGCGCAGTTCGACCCGGCGGATCTTGCCCGAGCGCGTCTTGGGCAGCTCGGGCACGAACTCGATGTCGCGCGGGTACTTGTACGGCGCGGTGACGCGCTTGCAGTGGTCCTGCAGCTCCTTGACCAGCGCGTCGCTCGGCTCGAAGCCGGGCCGCAGCACGACGAACGCCTTGACGATGTTCCCGCGGTCGGCGTCGGGCGAGCCGACGACGGCGGACTCCGCGACCGCCGGGTGCTCGAGCAGCGCGCTCTCGACCTCGAACGGCCCGATCCGGTAAGCGCCCGACGAGATCACGTCGTCGGCCCGGCCGACGAACCAGAAGTAGCCGTCGTCGTCCACCTGCGCCCGGTCGCCGGTCAGGTACCACTCGCCCCGGCGCGAGCTGCGCGTCTCCTCGTCGTTCTTGTAGTAGCCGGTGAACAGGGTCGGCGGGTCGCCGCGCAGCGCGATGTCGCCGGTCTCGCCCGGCTCGCAGATCGCGCCCTGCTCGTCGATCACCGCCACGTCGTGGCCCGGGGTCGGCATGCCCATCGAGCCGGGCCGGACCGGCACGCCGGGCCGGTTGGCCACCAGCAGGGTGTTCTCGGTCTGGCCGTAGCCGTCGAGGATGGTCAGCCCGAAGGCCGCCTTCCAGCGCTCGATCACCTCGGGGTTGAGCGGCTCGCCCGCGCTCACGACGTGCCGCAGCTTCGGCAGCTGCCAGCGCGTGGCGAGGTCGGGCAGCTTGACCTCGAGGCGGTACTCGGTCGGGGCCTGGCAGAGCACGGTCACGCCCAGGTCGCGGATCAGGTCCAGCCGCTCCTCGGGGGCGAAGCCGCCCTCGTCGAGCACGATCGGCGCGCCGCACGACCACGGCCCGAGCAGGACGTTCCAGAGCGACTTGGCCCAGCCGGTGCCGGCCGAGCACCAGACCAGGTCGTCCGGCTTGACGTCGAACCAGACCTCGGCCTGCATCCGCTTGGCGTAGGTGTAGGCGACCCGGTGGACCACGCCCTTGGGGTCCTTGGTGGTGCCGCTGGTGTAGACGATGTAGGCCAGGTCGTCGAGCGGCGGTCGGGGCGCCGTCCCAGGGCTGGGCCGCGGCCAGCAGCGGGCCGGCGGCGGTCCACCCCGCGCGCTCGCCGCCGACCAGCAGCCAGGTCCGCACGTCGGGCGTCCCCGCCCGCATCAGGTCGATCTCGGCTCGCGTTGCTGGCGTGCCCGATCACCGCGGTCGCGCCGCTGTGGACGGCTCGGTACTGCATGTCCTTGGCCCGCAACTGCTCGGCGCCGGGAACGGCCACCGCGCCGATCCGCAGCAGCGCGGTCATGGCGAACAGCCAGTCGGGAATCTTCGGGAGCACGATCTCGACCCGGTCGCCGTGCCCGACCCCGGCCTCGCGCAGCACGCTCGCCCAGCGCTTCGAGGCGTCGGCGATCTGGGCGAAGGAATACTCGTGCCGGGCCCGCTCGGCGTCGACGAACAGCAGGCCGCGCCGGTCCTCGCGCGCCAGCCGGTCGACGACGTCGCGCGCGAAGTTGAAGCCGGCCGGAACGTCCCAGGCGAAGTCTGGCATGACCGAGGATTCGCAGGCCGCCCCAGCGCACCCGCTCTGGATGGCAGCCTTCGACCCGGCCCGCATCCTGCGCGCGTCCCAGATCCGCGTCGGCGACTTCCGGGCTCGCGGCGTCCCGGCGATCCTGCTCGGCGTGAGCGCCATCGTGGCGGTTGCCGGCACGTCGCGCCTGCTGCGCGCCGCCGCTCCCGCCCTGCCCGAGGTCCTGCGCGAGGCCAAGAGCCTGGTCGAGGCCATGCGCCGCGACCAGCCCCGGCTCAAGCCCTGACCCAGCCGCCGGCATGCCGGCCCGGATGACGCCACGATGGACCCTACCGATTCGGCTCAGCGGTCCGCCCAGCGCGCGGCGCTGGACGCACTCCCGGTGGTCGCGTTCGCGGCCCGGCCCGACGGCTCGCTGAGCTACGTCAGCCGGCGCTGGTACGAGGTGACCGGCTCCCGGCCCGGCGAGCTGGCCGACGCGGTGATCGGCCTGCTCGCGCACGAGGACCGGGCCGGCGCGCTGGTGCGCTGGAAGCATTCGGTCGCGACCGGCGAGCCGTACGCGGACGAGGCCCGCATCCGCATCGCCGGCGGCGGCTACCGCTGGATGGCGGCCCGCGCCGAAGCGGTGCGCGATCCGCACACCGGCGCGATCGCCGAGTGGTTCGGCACGCTGACCGACATCGACGAGCAGCGCCGCAGCGACCGCGAGCGCGACATGCTGACCGCGCTGGTCGAGAACAGCACCGACTTCATCGGCATCGCGACGCTCGCGGGCCGCGCGCTCTACCTCAACGAGGCCGGGCGGCGGCTGGTCGAGGCGGGCTCGCTCGAGGACGTGCGCGGCACGAGCGTCTTCGACTACTTCCTGCCCGAGGATCTGCCCTACGTCGAAGCAGGTCATCATGCCGGCGCTGGCGCGCGACGGGCACTGGACGGGCGACTTTCGGCTGCGCAACCAGCGCAGCGGCGAGCCGGTCGACGTGCGCTTCAACTTCTTCCACATCCGCGACCCGCGCACGGGCGAAGCGGTCGCGATCGCGACGGTTAGCCCGGACATCCGCAAGCGCGCGCGCTCGGAGCGGCGCCTGCGCACGCTGGTCGACGCGGGCGCCGCCCTGGCGCGCTCGCTCGACTACGCCGCGACGCTGGAGAGCCTGGCCGACCTGGTCGTGCGCACCGTGGCCTCGTTCTGCGTGATCGACATCTTCGAGACCGACGACAACGGCGAGCGCACGATCGAGCAGATCGCGGCGGTGCACGCCGAGCGCGACAAGCGTGACTTGATGGCCGGCATGAAAGCGTTCGTGCCGACCGCCGCGCACCGCGCGCACCCGGTCACCCAGGTGTTCCTGGCCGGCTCGTCGTCGCTCGTCGCCCAGGTCGACGACGCCTGGATCGAGCGGGTCGCGATCGCGCCCGCGCACGCCGCGCTGCTGCGCGCGCTCGCCCCCGGCTCGCTGCTCACCGTCCCGCTGGTCGCCGGCGGCGAGGTGCTGGGTGCGCTGACCTGCGGCCTGGGCGCCGGGAACCGGGCCGCGCCGTACGACGCCGACGACTTGTTCTTCGTCGAGGAGCTCGGCCGGCGCGCCGGTACGGCGATCCAGAACGCCCGCCTCTACGCGCGCGAGCGGCGCATCGCCGCGTCGCTCCAAGCGGCGTCGCTGCCCCGCACGCTGCCGCGCTTCGACTTCGTGCGGCTGGACGCGGAGTACCGGCCCGGCAAGGCCGAGGCGACGATCGGCGGCGACTGGTACGACGCGTTCGCGCTTGCCGACGGGCGGCTCGCGCTGACCGTCGGCGACGTGCTCGGCAACGGCCTGCACGCCGCGATCACCATGACCAAGCTGCGCGGGGCCATGCAGTCGGCCGCGATGGTCGATCCCGATCCCAACGTGATGCTCGGCGTGGCCGACAAGACGCTGCGCATGCACGACCGCGACGGCTACGCGACCGCCATCGCGGCGATCTACGACCCGCGCACGCGGGTCACGACCCTCGCCTCGGCCGGCCATCCCGGACCGGTGCTCGTGCGCGCCGACGGCCGCAGCGAGGACTACAGCAGCCCGGGCTTGCTGCTCGGCCTGCGCTCGAACGACGAGCACGCGACCGAGCTGGTGCCGACCGCGCCCGGCTCGATGCTCGTGTTCTTCACCGACGGCTTGGTCGAGGCGACGCACGACTTCGAGGAGGGCAGCCGGCGCCTGCACGACGCGCTCCTCGACCCGGCGGTGACGTACGCCGCCAACCCGGCCCGCGCGATCGTCGAGGCGGTCCTGCGCGGCGAGGAAGCCGGCGACGACGTCGCCGTGCTGACGGCGCGTTTCCTGCCGCTCGTCCTCGCCCCGCCGGAGTGAAGCCCGCGCTCACCAGGGCGCGGTCACCCGGAACACGATTCGGCGCGGCGCGTTCCACTGGGTCGTGTTGAAGCCGTTGTTCACCTTGATGATGTGGCGGTGGTCGAACACGTTCTCGACGTCGAGTTGCCAGCCCAGGCCGGCGCGGCGCTCGGCGCTGCGGCCGAGCGACGCGTTGACGATCCAGTGCGCGGGCAGCCGTCCCTGGCCGCTCTCGAACTCGACCGGAAACCCGGTCCCGTACTCGGTCTGCAGCGTCGCGAACGTGCGCAGCCCCGCGCCGAAGCGGCGGGTGAAGAACGCGTTGCCGGCCCAAGTCTGGTCGTGGTCCTCGGGCTGCAGCGTCAGGTCGCCCGCGGCGTCGGGCGGGAACAGGAACGTGCCGCCCGAGATGCCGCCGGCCTGCGCGCGCTGGTAGGTCAGCGAGAGGCCGGCGTCGGTCGCCGGCGTCGTGCCGTCGAGCCGCAGCTCGACGCCGCGGTCGCGCCCGACCGCGTTGTTGAACACCGCGAAGAGCGGGGTGTTCGCGAGCTGGGTGGTGTCGAGCACGTTGACCGCGGTGCGGTCGAAGGCGTTGAGGTAGCCGCGCAGACCGGGCCGGAACGTGCGCGCCAGGCCGATCTCGACGTACGTGTCGCGCTCGGGCTGCAGGTCGTAGACCGGCGCGGCGCTCGAGGCGGTCTGGGTCACGACCGCGTCGCGCCGGGTGTCCTCCAAGCTGGGCGCGGAGTAGAGCCGGCCGACGTAGCCGTGCAGCACGGTGCCGCGCGCGATCTCGGCGTTGACCTCCAGGCGCGGGCTGAGCTGCGAGCCGCTGGTGTAGCCGGTGCTGCGGTCGTAGCGCAGGCCGGCGTTGACCGCCAGGCCGGGCGTGACGGTCCACTTGTCTTCGGCGTAGAGCCCGGTCTGCGAGCCGCGCTGCGCGGCGCGGTCGGTGAAGTCGGGCGCGCCGGCGATGCGGATCAGCGCGTCGGAGCGGAAGCTCTCCTGCGAGAGATCGAGCCCGGCCTTGAACGCGTGGCGGTCGCCGGCGCGGAACACCGACGCGCGCAGGCCGGCG
This sequence comes from Vulcanimicrobiota bacterium, assembly GCA_963784655.1. Taxonomy (GTDB): domain Bacteria; phylum Vulcanimicrobiota; class Vulcanimicrobiia; order Vulcanimicrobiales; family Vulcanimicrobiaceae; genus Vulcanimicrobium. The sequence continues at coordinate 1,568,631 of CAWASO010000001.1, read as the reverse complement.
TACGTCGCCGCGCGGTCCTGGCGCAAGCCGTTCTGCGGCGCGAGCGTGCCGTCGTCGCCGACCACGTTGGCCAGCACGTCGCGCTCGAGGTCGCCGTCGTAGACCACCCGGTTCGCGCGCGTCCACGGCACGAGCCGGAGATAGCCTTGCCCGTCCTTCGAGGTGTGCGTGTACGACAGGCTGGCGAAGCGGTCGTACTCGCGCTGCACGTCGTCCGTGCCGGGCGCCGCGACGTAGGGCGACTGCGCGCTCGCCACGGTGTTGATCGGAATCTGGAACGACGCGTACTGGTTGGAGAGGTCGGCCGCGAGCAGGTCGCGCTCGCCCAGCGGGAGCGCGATGCGCAGAAACTGGTCGGAACTCGCCGACCCGTCGTGCTGCGCGTCCTTGGACGGCGCGTCGAGCCCGCGGTCGGAGCGGGAGCCGTTGAGCGCCAGCGCGACCTGGGCCCGGCCGGCGCTGAAGCGCTCGACCAGCCGCGCGTCCGAGGTGCCCAGCCCGCCCGCGCCCAGGGTCAGCGCGCCACCCGCGCTCTGCTCGGTGCCGCCGCTGATCACGTTGACGATCGCACCTTGGCGCGAGCCGCCGAACTCGGCCGGAAAGGCGCCGGTGAACACCTCGACCGCCGCCGCGTTGCGCGGGTCGATCAGCTGCGCGAAGTTGGAGCTGGTCGACTGCGGCAGCGGCGCGCCGTCGAGCTCGTAGGCGAGGCCGTGGAAGCCGTGCGCGACCGGCTCGTCGTACGAGAAGCGGACCACGCCCGGGACCTGCTCGACGACCGCGTCGAGCCGGTCGTTGCGCGGCAGCGCGGCCAGCCGCCGCGCGCCGAAGGCGTTCTCGGAGACCGGCGTGCCGCGCACCCCGGTGGCGGTGGCAGCGGTCCGGCCGATGACCGGCGCGGCCAGCAGGGCCACGTCCACCACCGCGTCCGAGGCGACGTCGACGGTCGCGACGGCGGTGCCGGCGGGGGTCGCGGCGCGCAGGGTGTAGCGGCCGAACGGCACCCGCGCGAAGGCGAAGCGGCCGTCCGGGCCGGTCGTGCCGGTCAGCGCGGTGCGCTCGCCGGTCAGGCTGACGGCGACGCCGGCCAGCGGTTTGCGGTCGGCCCCGGTCAGGGTGCCGCGCACGATGCCGACCACGTCGGCGCGAGCCGGGGCGGCGGATGCAATGATGGCGACGCCGCACGCCAGCGCGGCGAGCGTCGGAAACAGGGGTCGGGACACGGTCTGGTTCTCCTCCGGTGCGAGTGGGCTGACGAGCGCCGCGAGGCGCGTGGATCAGACCCGGACCGGAGGGGCGCGCGAGGGCCGGCGACGCGCGAGGCGGACGCCGGCGGGCACGAGGACCAGGGTGCGGCGCGGCGCCCAGGGCGCGTCGGCGCCGGGCACGAGCAGGCGGAAGGCGGCGGCGAGCGCGGCCACCAGGCGGCCGGCCGAGGCCAGCAGCGCGACCAGCACGAGCAGGCAGAGCGCCGCCAGGACCAGCCCGACCGCGAGCAGGATCGGACAGATGCCGTCCGCCGCCGCGGTCGGCATGACCATGCCGTGGTTCATCATTCCGCCGGCCATCGCGCCGGAGGGCATCGGCATGGCGTGCGAGGCGAACAGGCGGTGCCCGCACAGCCCGGCCCCGGCCCGAACCAGCATGGCGACGCCCGCGGTCGCCGAACCGGCGGCCACGGCCAGGATCGCCAGCACGGCCAAGCGCGCCCGGTCTACCTGCGTCATCTGCCCTGCAACGTACCGCACCCGGCGGCGGATGGCTAGCCCCGGCGGCGGGTCCGGCGGGGGGCGGGGTCGTAGACTGGCCGTTCCGTGATCGATCACATCATAACCGCGATGCTGCGCGAGACCATGCCCGATGCCCGCGTGGCCGTCCGCGACATGACCGGCACCATGGACCACCTCGAGGTGTTGGTGGTCTCGCAGGCGTTCGCGGGCGTCTCGCCGCTCGACCGGCACCGCATGGTCGAGCGAGCGCTCGCTCCCGCGCGCGCCGACGGGCGCATCCACGCGCTCCAGATTCGCACCGCACTTCCCGAGGACCAGAACTGACGATGGCTGACCTGCACGACGAGATCAAGCGCGAGATCGCGGACAACACGATCCTCGTTTACGGCAAAGGCACCAAGGACGCGCCGCGCTGCGGCTTCACCGCCGAGACGATCCAGTTCTTCAACCAGTTCGGCTACCCGTTCGCGGTCGTCGACGTGCTCGAGGACATGCCCAAGCGCAACGCGCTCTCCGAGCTGAGCGACTGGCCGACCCTGCCCAAGGTGTTCATCGGCGGGCAGTTCTACGGCGACACCGACATCCTGGGCCCGATGGCGCAGAACGGCGAGCTGGCCAAGCTGCTCGAAACGGCCTTCGCCGGCCAGGACGTGAAGCCGACCATCCAGCTCCGCTAGGTGCTGCGAGCTCTACGAAGCGGGGGGCGAGGCCGCATGGCTTCGCTCTTTCCGTTTCGCGCTCGAGCTGCGGCCGCGCTTCGCCGAGACCGACGCGCTGGGCCACGTCAGCAACACGGTCTACAGCACCTACTGGGAGCTGGCGCGCCTGCGCTATCTCGAGGCGATCGGCGAGGCCGACGACGCCAAGCGCCAGATCCTGGCCTTCAACCACATGACGGTCGAGATCGCCACCCGCATGCTGCGCCCGTGCTACTACGACGAGCCGCTGCTGGTGCACGCGCGCACGGTCGCGCTGGGCCGCTCCAGCCTCACGATGGAGTACGCGCTCAGCGCGGTCGAGAGCGAGGAGGTTCGGGCGCTGGCGCGGATCGTGATCGTCGCCACCGACGGCGAGACCGCCGTGCCGTGGACGCCGGGCCAGCGCGCCAAGCTCGAAGCCTTCGAAGGCCGCACGCTGTAGCCGCGCCGCCGGCCCCGAGAACGAGCGAGGGCCGCGTCGGAACGACGCGGCCCTCGTGCGTTTGCGCTCGCGCGGCGGCTAGCCGCCGATGCGCTTGCTCACCGAGAGCCGCACGTTGCGCGGCCCGTAGGTGTTGGCGTTGAGCTGCGCCCCGGCCAGCGGCACGCCGGCGGCCGTCGACGCGCCCGTGATATACGGCTGGAACTGGCCGCCGTACTCGGTGATGTAGTCGTTGCCGAACGTGTTGAACACGTTGTCGACGTTGAGGTTGAGCGAGTACCCGTGGCTCAGCGACAGCCGCGCGTTGGCGTTGGCGATGAAGAACGCCGGCTGGAAGAGCGAGTTGTTGGGCCCGTAGTAGGTCTCGCCGAACGACAGCAGGCCGCCGTTGCGCGAGCGGAAGCGAACCTCGCCGTAGCCTTGCGAGTACGGGATCGACTGGTTGGACACGCCCTGCGAGCCGCCGTAGAAGTTGACCCCTGAGATCACGCCCAGATTGCGGACCGGCACGTTCGAGCCGGGGTTGGTGTAGAACGAGCGCGGAACGTCGATCGGCATCGCTTTTTGGAGCGAGCCCTGCACGGTGTAGCCGAAGCCGTACGCCGGGTCGCGGCGCAGCGAGAGCTCGATGCCCTCGTAACGCGCCTTGGCCAGGTTGGTCGAGCCGGTGCTCGTGAGCGGCACGGTGACCAGCGGGCCGGTCGGCTTGCCGGCCGCGTCGCCGGGCAGGAACGAGGGCACGGTCACGTTGCCGTTCGCGTACTGCGAGGTCGAGATGAGCTGGTTGAAGAGGTTCGTGTAGTAGACGTCGCCCGAGAAGACGGTCTGCTTGTCCGGCCCCAGGCGGACGTCGCCGCCGAAGTTGTAACCGAACGACGTCTCGGGCCGAATCGCCGGGTTGGCCTCGGTGTTGGTCGCGAAGTTGCCCGAGCGGTCGATCAGCGGCACGCTGGTGACGCGCGAGTACAGGCCGATGTACGGCGGCGCGATCGCCGAGCCGAGCGAGAAGCGCAGCGAGGCGTCGGGGCTCAGGCGGTACGTCGTGCCCAGCCGCGCGTCGTAGTGCGAGTTGTGCTGGTCGGTGAACGTCGCGCCGTTGGTCTGCGAGTAGTGGGTGTCGTAGTTGTTGAAGTAGTTGCTCAGCGTGATCTGCGCGCGCGGGCCGACGTTGCCGATGTAGCGCGCGAGCAGCGTGGTGAAGCCCTGGCCGGAGGTCGGCGGGACGGTCGCGGTGACGCTGCCGCCCGGGACGTAGGTCGCGGTGCTGTACTTGCCGGTCACCGATTTGACCGTGTCGAGCGCGAGGCTGAACAAGTTGCCGGTGTCGCCGAACGGATGGTCCACCTCGAGCGAGTAGCCGTGCAGCCGGTCCTCCTCGGAGTCGTTGAAGTACGCGCCCGGCGCGGGCACGGTCAGCACGGCGTTCTGGCCGGTGTAGGTCTGCGCCACCGGCGCCACCGGGCAGGCGGCCTTCACCAGCGCGACCGGGCAGACCGACGCGGTGCCGTAGAGCTGGGTCGGCACGAAGCCGGGCTGCGTCGCGTTCGCGAGCCCGTTGTACTGCAAGCGGCTGATCGAGGCCGAGTACGCGCGGGCCAGGATGTTGTTGGTGCCCAGCGTCGTGCGCACTTCGCCCTGGAAGATCGGCTCGTTGTTGATCTCGTACTCGTGGGCCGGCGGGAACACGTTGTCCTCGCCCTGGACGAAGCCCGCGGCGGGGCCCGTCACCGCGTTGTAGCTGGCGGCGGGGTTGAACGCCGTCTGCTCGAGGTACAGGTGGTTGCCGTTCTGCTCGGTGTTGGTCTGGCTGCCCAGATAACTCGCCGTGAACGTCGTCGCGTTCGAGAAATTGTAGCGCAGCTTGACGAGCTCGGACTTGCCGGTGTACCACGAGCTGGTGGGCAGGCCGGCGTAGACCAGGCTGGTCGACTGGTTGAAGTAGGTCTGCGACGTGCCCGGGATCGGCCCGCGTCTTGGTCACCGCGGTGGCCAGCGGCTGGCCGTTGACGAGCCAGCCGTTGTTGACCGCGGTGTACGAGGTGAAATTGTCCAGCGGTCCGTTCGTCCCGGTGACCGCGTAGTCGACCACGAAGCCCAGCTTGCCTTTGGCGACCGTGTTGGAGTAGCCGAAGTTCGAGAACGTGCCGCCGAAGCTGTCGACGCCCACCGTCTCGTAGCCGGTCGGCGTGCGGCTCGGATCGAGGGTGCGGAAGTTCACCGTCCCGCCGATCGCGTAGTTGACCTCGGGCGCGGCCGCGCCGGGGCCCTTGATCACTTCGACCGATTGCAGCAGGAACGAGTTGAGAAAGGTGCTGACGTAGTCGCCGAACGCGCCGACCGAGACGGGGTGGCCGTCGACCAGGGACGCGGTCTCGAACGACAGGCCGCCGCGGATGTTCGGGAACGTGATCGCGCCGGGCGCGGCGCCGTTGCCCGAAGTCGCGGGCAGGCTGATGACCAGGCCGGGCGTCTGGTTGAGGACGTTCTTGACCTGCGGCTGGCCCTGGTCGACGAACGTCTGCGTGTTGATGACGCTCACCGAGGCCGGCGACGTGTTGAAGGTCGAGCGCGAGAACGAGGTCCGGGTCGAGCCGATCACGCGCAGCGTCGAGAGCGTCGGCGTGACGAGCTGGACGTTGAGGTTGACCGGCGTGCCGGCCGTCACCGCGACGTCCTGCTCCGTCCCGGACTGGAAGCCGGTCCGGGCGACGGTCGCGCTGTAGACGCCCGGTGCGACCGCGACCGCGTAGCGCCCCTGGGCGTCGGAGGTCGCGGTGTACGTCTGCGCACCGCGCAGGGTGATGGTGGCGCCGGCGATCGGAGCGCCGGTCTGGTCGGTGACGGTACCGGAAACCTGCGTCGTGGTCGTCGGCGCCGTCGGCGAGGCCGGAGCGCTCTGGGCGAACGCCGGTGCCATGCTGAGAGGTCCACCGGCGAGCGCGACGAGGGCCACGGCGCTCAAGACGCGTGACAAACGGGACACGAGTCCTCCTAAAAGGGGAGTGCGTGGGGAGGGCGCCGTGCACGACGGCACGGCGAACGGACCGCCGACGGAGGTCCGCGGGCGTATCCTACAGGCCCAACGTTAACCGCGGCTTAAAGGGGCACCCGCCGACCTTTCTCGCATAAGCGAGCGTTGAGCTCCTCTCTCGAAAGGAACCCCGTGCGCACACCGTATCGTGCGGCCGCGGCCTTGGCATTGGCCCTGGTGGGCTTCGCCGGGCCCGCTCTCGCCGCGCCGGCCGACCGGACCGTCGCCCAAGCCGCCGTCGGGCAGATCACGCTCGCCGGCACCGTGACCGACGGCCGCGGCCGCCCGCTGCCTGCGGCGACCGTCACCGTGTCGGGCCCCGGCGGCACGCGCACCGCGCGCACCGGGGGCGATGGTTCGTTCGCGCTCGAGCTCGCGCCGGGCGTCTACACCGTCGTCGTCAACCGCGGCGGCTACCAGACCGCGCAGAGCGACGACGTGGCGCTGGTGGCGGGCGGGAACACCCGCCTGACGATCGCGCTCCAGGAGTCGTCGACCCAGTCGCTGCGCACCATCGGCCGCGTCTCGACCAGCACCAACCGCAACCCGATCAACAACGGCGTCTCGGCGGTCACCACGCTGGGCAACGCGGTGATCGTCGACCGCGCGCCGACCAACCTCAACGACCTGGCCGCCGAGATCCCCGGCGTCACCGTCGCCCGCACCAGCGGCGCGACCGCGAACTCGTTCTTCGAGACGCGCGGCTTCTTCGTCGAGCAGAAGGTCAACATCGACGGCCACCCCGTCGCCTCGGGCCAGTTCGGCAACTACAACACCAACTACGCCAACCCGTACATCTTCGGCCAGGTCGAGGTGCTCAAGGGCGCCGGCCTCAACGGCCCGACCGCCGGCGAGTCCGCGATCGGCACGATCAACCTGCGCACGCGCGACTTCACCGCCCGCAACACCTTCGAGGCGACCGCCGGGTTCGACTCGTTCAGCGGCTCGTACCTCAACCTGTTCGGCAGCGCCAACCTGCTGGGCGGCAAGCTCAGCGTGCTGGCCGCGCGCGCCAACAGCGGCTACAACGGGCCCTGGAACAACGCGTTCGAGAACCGCGTCGGCACCAACAACAACCTGCCCGTCGGCACGTACCAGGCGCCCACGCCCAACGCCCTGGTGCAGTGGCAAGGCGATCTGAGCAACCGCTACAACCTCGAGGCGGAGCTGGCCAAGGTGCGCTACCGCTTCTCGGAATCGACCTCGGTCACGGCGGAGTATCTCGGCCTGCAGGGCCAGTACAACCCGCAGGGCGGCGCGTACGCCAGCTACTACGGCACCGGCAACATCGGCTATTGCGCCAACGCCGGCACGGTCCAGTTCGACCCCACCAAGTGCGGCGTCACGTCGACCTACAACGCGCCCTACGCCGCCGCCCTGGCCGGCACGGCGGTGCCGCTCTACTCGTGGTTCCCCAACTCTTACATCCAGAACAACGAGCCGCAGTTCTCGGCCGAGCTGCGCACCTCGTACAAGAACGACACGATCCTGATCCGCCCCTACGCGGCCGAGATCAACCGCTTCGTCAACGGCCAGTACGAGGTGCTCTACCCGGGCAACGGCGGGGCCTGGTTCCAGGTTACCAACGCCGCGAACTGCCAAGTGAACTTCGTCGGCGCGGTGGCGGGCGTCGGCGCCAAGGGTCCGTGCTTCGGCCAGCAGAGCCAGTACAACAGCATCGCCTACGTCGGCGGCTCGACCCTGTCGCACAACTTCCCGACCACGCCCAACGCGCCGAGCTGCTCGGTCGCCAGCCCGTGCTGGACCACGCCCAACGGCGCAGGCCAACGACGGCAGCTTCGACTACGGCACGCCGTTCTCGCAGCCCGAGCGCGACTACCTGCACGGCGTGACGTTCACCTATCTGCACCCGTTCGGCGACAACGTGGTCAACTTCTCGTACGACTACAACCTCGAGAACTCGACCTACAACTCGGGCGACACCAACGCCGCGCCGGCCGGCTGCGGCTACGTCATCGGCGCGGGCGTCGTCAACGACAAGACCAAGCCGTACTACCAGCCCACCTGCGCGCTGCCGTTCCTGCCCAAGACCTCGATCGGCTACGCGCCGACGAACATCCGCAAGAACGACTTCTCGCTCAGCGGCACCTTCCAGCTCAGCCCCAAGCTGCAGCTCGCGCTGGGCAACTACCTCACGGTGTACCACTCGGACGCGCAGCTCGAGAACCCGGCCACGCTCAACGCGTTCCAGGCGACGCCCGCCGCGGCGCCGCTGGACCTGGTCCACGTCGGCACGTCGTTCACCCACTACGACCCGCACTTCGGCCTGAACTACCGGCTCTCGCGCGACGCGACGCTGCGCGCCACGGCCGGCTCCTCGGTCACCCTGCCGTACGCCAGCGTGATCTCGGGCATCGACCGGATCGACGCGCCCAACGGCGCCAACAGCCAGACCTACACCCTGACCCAGGCCAACCCCGCGCTGCGGCCCGAGACGCAAGTGTCGTACGACGTCGGGCGGCGACGTGCGGCTGCGCGACGGCGGCGTCTTCTCCGCCGACGCCTACGACATCACGATCTTCGACGCGTTCGCGGCGAACAACATCCCGCTCACCGGCGACCAGCTCACCGCCGCGCAGGCCACCTACCCGTCCGCGGCGCTGGCCAACGGCGGCAGCGGCTACTACGCGAACCGGACGATCAACGTCGGCGAGCTGCGCGCGTACGGCGTGGAGCTGTCGCTGGTCAAGAACCCGCTGATCGGCTTCGGCTACCGGCTCACCGGCTCGCTGGAGCGCTCCTACTACGACAAGATCCCGCGCGTGGTCTACCTGGGCAGCCCGAGCTCCCTGCTCAACGGCAAGCAGCTCGACGGGCTCAACGGCTCGATCGCGGTGCCCTTCGCCAAAGCCTACGGCGAGCTGCGCTACGCGTTCGCGCGCGACGGCCTGTTCTCGCTGGGCGCCGCCTACGAAGGCTCCAACAACTCGACCTACGGCCCGCCCTACACCCTGTTCAACGCCACGGCCCGCGTGCCGGTCGCACCGAACCTGCCCTTGCAGATCTCGATCGACAACCTGTTCAACCTGAGTACGGGAACGGTGCTCGGGCGCGCGCTGCAGAGCCAGGGCTCGCAGACCGTGCGCTACGGCTGCAACCCGGTGGGCGCGAACTGCGGCTACTCGAGCTCGGCCAAGTCGCTCCAGTTCCTCTACCCGCGCAACGTGCGCATCCAGCTCTCGCGCCGCTTCTAAGCCAGCGGCTCGTGCCCAAGCCCAAGTACTGGCTCTTCAAGTCCGAACCGGAATCGTTCGGCATCGACCACCTCGAGCGCGACGGGCGCACCGAGTGGTCCGGCGTGCGCAACTACCAGGCCCGCAACCTGATGCGCGAGATGCGGGTCGGCGACCAAGCCTTCTTCTACCACTCCAACGCCACGCCGACGGGCATCGCGGGCATCTGCGAGGTCGTCGCCGCGGCCCACCCCGACTCGACCCAGTTCGACGCCCAGAGCGAGTACTACGACGAGAAGTCCCCGCGCGACGAGCCGCGCTGGTGGTGCGTCGACGTCGGCTTCGTGCGCCGCTTCCCGCGCCTCTTACCGCTCGACGAGCTGCGCACGGTCCGCAAGCTGGAGGGCATGCTGCTGCTGCGCAAAGGCCAGCGGCTCTCGGTGCAGCCGGTGACCGCCGCGGAGTGGAAGGCGATCGCGAAGCTGGCCGACTGACGGTTCCGCTGCGCTGCCTTCGGCTGCGCCCGGCTACGGCTGCGAGATCGCCACGCCCATGATCTCGTAGTAGCTGGGGATGGGGTTGGTGAGCATGCGCCGAGGGGTCGGGGCCGCTGGCGTTGGCGGCATACACCCGCAGCCCGTTGGGCCCGCCCAAGGCGCCGTTAGAGGGCGACGTAGAGCTGGCCCTGGGCGTCGACCGCCATGGCGGTGACGTAGTTGTTCGGGTACGGTCCCAGCGTGCGCGAGGGCGCGGTCGCCCCTTGCGGGTAGGCGTAGATGTACTGGTTGACCAGCCCGCCGCCCAGGAACATTCCCGCGGCCACGTAGACGGTGTGGTCGGGCGCGGTCGCCAGCGCCAGCACGTGCACCGCGCCCGGAGCACCGAGATGCGCCAGGATGGACGCGCGTGGGGTCGGTCTCGCCCGAGCCGGTACTTCAGCACGTTGCCGCCGAGGTCGCCGACGTAATCGCTCCCGGCGGCGTTCCTCGCGACGCTGTCCCACGGGCCGCTGAACTCGAACGACTGGCGATCGCTCGAGGCCAGGAGCGGAACGCGAAAGTACTTGGGGTCGACCGTGACCGTCGCGGGCTCGATCGTCAACTGGCCGGCATCGTGGTCGAAGTTGCCGATCACGTCGATGGTGCTCCCCGCAGGCAGGCGGTTCAGCCAGATATAATACGCGGGCAGCACCAGCGAGACCGCCGCCGCGATGACGAACAGCGAGACGGCCGTGCCGCACGCCGTGAGGGAGAAGCGGTCGAACAAACGTAGCGTCACCGTACCGTCGCTGGCCTTCGTTCGTAGACAGATGACTGTGCCCAGCGCCGCGAACATGGCGCCCGCGGCGATGCACAGCACGAGAATCCAGAGCAAGAGCATCCTAGCCTCCTCGGCTCGCAATCGGAACTGCCGGCAGCGATCACCGGCAGACGATCAGCGTAGCCGACGCTGCGTCCGAAAAGCGTCCGAAAAGGGCGGCTACACCGCCTGATAGCGCTTGAGCAGCACCTGCTGCGCGTCGACCCGGCTCTCGCCGGGCAGCACACCGCGGCGCTCGTAGGCCGCCGTCGGGGCGCAGGACGCGCGTCTTGACGTTGTCGGCGAGGAGCACGTCGAGGATGTCGGTGCAGATCACGTCGCACAGCACCGGGTCGAGCACCGGCACGACGGTCTCGACGCGGCGGTCGAGGTTGCGGCCCATCAGGTCCGCGCTGCCCATGTAGACCTCGCGCTCGCCGCCGTTGGCGAACACGTACATGCGCGAGTGCTCGAGAAACCGCCCGACGATGCTGCGCACCCGGATCGTCTCGCTCACCCCGGGAATGCCGGGGCGCAGCACGCACATGCCGCGCACGATCAGGTCGATCGGCACGCCCGCGCGCGAGGCGGCGTAGAGCCGCTGCACGATCCCGGCGTCGCTGATCGCGTTGAGCTTGGCCACGATCCCGCTCGGCCGGCCGGCCCGGGCGTGCTCGGTCTCGCGGTCGATCAGCTCCTCGAAGCCCGCTGCGCAAGCTGGTCGGCGCGACCATCAGCTGCTCGTAGGTGTCGGCCTTGGAGAAGCCGGTCAGCGCGTTGAACAGCTGCGTCGCGTCGCTGCCCAGATCGGCGCGGCACGTGAACAGGCTCAGGTCGGTGTAGACGCGGGCCGTCTTGTCGTTGTAGTTGCCCGTCCCGAAGTGCATGTAGCGGCGGATGCCGTCGGGCTCGTTGCGCACGATCAGGGTCACCTTGGCGTGCGTCTTGAGGTTGGGCAGGCCGTAGATGACGTGCGCGCCGACGCGTTCGAGCTGGCGCGCCCAGTGGATGTTGTTCTCCTCGTCGAAGCGCGCCTTGAGCTCGATCAGCGCCGCGACCTGGGTGCCGTTCTCGGCCGCTTCGAGCAGCGCCGCGATCACCGGCGAGTTGCCGCTGGTGCGGTACAGGGTCTGCTTGATCGCCAGCACGTCGGGATCGTTGGCGGCCTGCTGCACGAACTGCACCACCGGGTCGAACGACTCGTAGGGGTGGTGGAGCAGCACGTCGCCCTCGCGGATCACCGCGAACATGTCGGTCTGGCCGTGCAGGCGCTTGGGGATGGACGGCGTGAACGGCGGGTCGTGCAGGGCCGGCTCGTCGATGTTCACCAGCGTCCAGAGCTCGCTCGTGCCCATCATGCCGTCGATCGCGAAGCTGTCCGCGGGATCGAGCTCGAGCGCTTCGAGCAGCTTGTCGCGCAGCGCGTCGGGCATCCCGGCCTCGATCTCCAGGCGCACCGGCTCGCCGAAGCGGCGCCGGCGCAGCTCGGACTCGATCGCCTGCAAGAGGTCGTCGGCCTCGTCCTCCTGGAGGTCCAGATCGGCGTCGCGGGTGACCCGGAACGTGTACGCGGCCTTGACCCGCATCCCGGGGAAGAGCGCCTCGAGGTTGTGCGCGATCAGGTCCTCGATCATCACGAACCAGCGCTGGCCGGCCGGCGCGTCGAGCGGGACGAAGCGCGGCAGCGAGCCCGGCACCTTGACCCGCGCCAGCACCGGCGCGGTGAGCCTCGGCCGGCCCGGCTCGTCCAGCTCCACCGCCAGCGACAGCGAGAGGTTCGAGATGTACGGGAAGGGGTGGCTCTTGTCGATCGCCAGCGGGGTCAGCACCGGGAACACCCGCTCGTCGAAGTAGCGCCGCATCGTGCGCTTGGTCGCCGAGTCGAGCCGGTCGTAGCCCAGGATGCGGATGCCGTGCCGCTCGAGCGCGGGGAAGAGCTGGTTCTCCAGGCAGTCGGTCATGCGGGCCAGCGAGCGGTTCACTCGCCGGCTGACCAGCGCGAGCTGCTGCTCGGGCAGCAGGCCGTCGTCGGAGCGCTTGTGGACCTCGGCCGCGAGTCTGCTGCATCAGACCGGCGATGCGGATCATGAAGAACTCGTCCAGGTTGGTGCCGTAGATCGCGATGAACTTGAGCCGCTCGAGCAGCGGGTTGCGCTCGTCGAGGGCCTCCTCGAGCACGCGGTCGTTGAACTCCAGCCACGACAGCTCGCGGTTGAGGTAGAGCGAGGGGTCGTCCAGGGGGATCGCCGCCGCGGGCGATGTCGGCGGGCGGAGCTCGGAGCCGACTTGCGAACCTGCGGTCATGGTCTCCCTGGGGTTCGGCGCGTGAGCGCCGACTTCTTCGCACACCTGGGCACGCACGTCGGCCTGGCGGCCTCGCGCCCTGCTGGTCGCGGCCGCGATCGGCATACCGCTGGCCGGCTTGTGCGCCGACCGGTCGCTCCCGCGCGGCCTGCTGCTCGCGCTGGCGGGCGGCTTCCGGGTCGTCCCCTCGCTCGCCGTGCTGACCCTGGCCCTGCCGCTGCTCGGGCTGGGCTTCAAGCCGCCGCTGCTGGCGCTGGTCGTGCTGGCCCTGCCGCCGATCCTGGTCAACACCGACGTCGGGCTGCGCGCGGTTCCCGCCGCGACCCTCGAAGCGGCGCGCGGCACCGGCATGACGCCGCGCCAGGTCGGCGCCCGGGTGCGCTGGCCGCTGGCTCTGCCCGTCGTCGCGGTGGGCGTGCGCACCGCGACCGTCGAGGTGATCGCCTCGGCCACCCTGGCGACCTTCATCGGCGGGGGCGGCCTGGGCGACTACATCAACGACGGCCTGCAGACCAGCAACATTCCCGAGCTGATCGGCGGCGCGCTGGCCGTCGCCGTCCTGGCCATCCTCGCCGACGCCGCGCTGGGCCTGGCCCAGCGGCGTCTCGCCGTCTGAACTGGAGACCATGCAGCTTCTCTCCCGCACCCGCTTCCTCGCCTCGGCCGCGGCCGCCGGCGCGCTCGCCGCCTGCGGGCGCCGCCGGCCGGCAGCGGCGGCGACGGCGTCACCGTCGGCTCGAAGAACTTCACCGAGGAGCTGATCCTGGGCGAGCTCTACGCGCAGCGCCTCGAGCACGCCGGCCTGACCGTCACCCGCAAGCTCGACCTCGGCACGACCGACATCGCGATGGCCGCGCTGCACCGCGGCGAGATCGACCTCTACCCCGAGTACACCGGCACGGGGCTGGTCAACGTGCTCCACCTGCCGCCCGACAGCGACCCCAAGCGCACCTACGACACGGTCGCCAAGCAGTACCGCGCCAAGTACGACCTGGTCTGGCTCGCACCCGGCGCCGATGAACGACACGCAAGGCCTGGCCACCACCCACGCGGTCGCGGCGAAATACGGCAATATGCGCACGCTCAGCGACCTCGCCGGCAAAGCGTCGCAGCTGCGGCTGGGCGCGGTGACCGAGTTCCTCAGCCGCGCCGACGGCCTGCCGGGCCTGCAGAAGACCTACGGCGGCTTCCAGTTCAAGCAAGTGAAGGTCATCGACAACGGCGTGAAGTACGCGGCGCTGCAGCGCGGCGACGTCGACGTCGTGCTCGCCTTCACCACCGAGGGCCAGCTCAAGGCCAACGACCTGGTGCTGTTCGCGGACGACAAGAAACTCTTTCCGGTCGACCAGGTCGCGCCGGTCGTGCGCAAGGCGACGCTCGACGCGAAGCCGAGCATCGCGCAACCGCTCAACGAGCTCGCGCCGCTGCTGACCAACGACGTCATGCAAGGCCTCAACCTGCTCGTGGACGGCCCGCAGAAGAAAGAACCCGCGGACGTGGCCCGTGACTTCCTCAAACAGCACAACCTCGGTTAGCCCGGCGCGCGCCCGCCGGCCCGCGCGGCGCGCGGGTCGAGCTGCGCGGGCTTGGCGGTGCAGTATCCGGGCGCGCAGATCGCCGCGGTGCACGACGTCGACCTCGGCGATCGAGGCCGGCACGTTCGCGGTGCTGCTCGGCCCGTCGGGCTGCGGCAAGAGCACGCTGCTGCGCACCATCAACCGGCTGGTCGAGCCGACCGCGGGCACGGTGCTGATCGACGGCGTCGACGTGCGGCAGCAGGACGCGACGCAGGTGCGGCGCGGGATCGGCTACGCGATCCAGGCCGTCGGCCTGTTCCCGCACTACACCGTCGCGCAGAACGTCGCGGTCGTGCCGCGCCTGCTGGGCTGGGACGAAGCGCGCATCGCGGCGCGCGTCGACGAGCTGCTCGCGCTGGTGTCGCTGGAGCCCGGGCGCTACCGCGCGCGCAAGCCGCGCGAGCTGTCGGGCGGCGAGGCGCAGCGCGTCGGCGTCGCGCGCGCGCTGGCGGCCGAACCGCCGGTGCTGCTGATGGACGAGCCGTTCGCCGCGGTCGACGCGATCGTGCGCGCGTCGCTGCAGGACGAGATCGCGCGCGTCCACCGCGAGCTGGGCACGACGATCGTCTTCGTCACCCACGACGTCGACGAGGCGCTGCGGCTGGCCGACCGCATCGTCGTGATGAACGCCGGCCACGTCGTGCAAGTCGCCCCGCCCGCGACGCTGCTCGAACACCCGGCCGACGACTTCGTGCGCCACCTGGTCGGCGTCGACGCCGAAACCCGCCGGCTCGCGACCGAACGGCCGCTGATCGAGCGATAAGAGGCTGAGCTACCTGCTCGCGCACCCCGAGCGGGTCGGGGCGCTGCTCGGCCAGCACCTGGTACTGGTGCTGGTGTCGCTGGCGGTCGCGCTGATGATCGCGCTTCCGCTCGGCGTCATCGCGGCGCGCAAGCCGCGCGCGGGCTCGCTGATCCTCGGCGTCAGCGGGGTGCTGTACACGATCCCCAGCCTGGCGCTGCTGGCGCTGCTGGTCGCGGCGATCGGCTTGGGCCGGTGACCGCGATCGTCGCGCTGGTGATCTACGCGCAGATGGTGCTGGTGCGCGGCGTCGTCGCGGGCTTGCGCGGCGTCGACCCGGCGCTGGTCGACGCGGCGCGCGGCCTCGGCTTCACCCCGCGCCAGACGCTGCTGCGGGTGGAGTTTCCCGCCGCGCTGCCGGTCGTGCTCGGCGGCGTGCGCATCGCCGCGGTGACGCTCGTCGCGCTGGCGACCGTCGCGGCCTGGATTCAGGCCGGCGGCTTGGGCGTGCTGCTGTTCGAGGGGCTGCGCACCGACAACCCGGCCAAGATCGTCGCCGGCGCGCTGGCCTCGGCGGCGCTGGCGATCCTGGCCGACCTCGTGCTGCGCGTCGTCGAGCGCACCGTGCGCGCGTGAAACCGCTCTTCGCCTACGGCACGCTGCGCGACGCCGCGTGGCGCGAAGCGATCCTGGGCGCGGCGTATCCCGCCCGTCCCGCGACGCTGCCCGGTTACCGCCGAGTCGCCAACGCGTCGGGCTACCTCTCGCTGCGCGCGACGCCCGAAAGCGATGCCCGCGCCACCGGCGTGCTGATCGAGCTCGACGCGCTCGGCTGGCGCATCGCGGACGCCTGGGAGGACGCCGCGGTCACGTACTCCGGCCCCACGGCGGACGCCGCGCGGGCCGACGTCGTGCTCTACCACCGCATCGACGTCGTCGCCGAATCGGCCGGCGAGCCGGTCGAAGCGGCGGCCTACGTCTGCGCCGACGATGCCGGCGCGCCGGTGGACGACGACCGGCTCGCGCTGCGTCCCGACGCGGAGGTGAAGGCGGCGATCGCGTCGTTCGAGCCGCGCATGCGCGCCATGCGCGAGCGCAGCGAGAGCCCGGCCGGATGAGCGTTCCGCCGCTGTTCGGCTACGGCACGTTCCGCCGCACGGCATGGCGCGAGGCGATTCTGGGCTGCGCCTATCCGTGCGAGCCCGCGACGCTGCGCGGCTACCGGCGCATCGCGACGTCGTCCGGGTATCTGACGCTGCGCGAAACGCTGCTCCACGTCGGCCTAGTCGAAGGCGTGCTGGTCGAGATCGACGAGCTCGGCTGGCAGATCGCCGACGCCTGGGAAGAGGTCCCGAAATACCGCCGGGTCGCGGTCACCGTCAACAGCATGCGCGGCCCGGTCGAAGCGACCACCTACGTCTGCGACGAGCCCGACGGGCCGCCGGTCGAGGGCGACCGCCTCGCGCTGCTGAGCGACGTCGAAGTCTCGGCTTCGATCGACCTGTTCGCCGATACGATGCGCGCGCTGCGCGGCAGCGGCTGAGGCGGCGTTACGCGAGCGGCTCGACGTGCGTGTCGTCGCAGTAGAAGTCGAGGTCGATCGCCGCGCCCAGCGCCGCGATCTCGCCCAGCAGCGCGGGGCTCAGGCCGAAGCCGCGCCCGCGCGGCAGCTCGTCCGACGTGTAGACCATGAAGAAGAACGCCGGGTACTGCGCCGCCAGCTCGGCGACCGCGCTCGCGACCGGGCGCAGCAGCGCGAGCAGCGCCTCGAGGTGGGCGACGATGTTGAGCGAGCGCACCCGCCCGACCGAGGTCAGGCTCCAGATGCCGTTCTCGACCTCGCCCAGCGCGTCGCCGCTGCTGCGCACGATCGGGTCGCCCCGCCGCTGCGCCCAGTCCGGCTCGATCCCCAGCCGCGCGGTGATCGCCTGCGGGTCGAGCGCTTCGGCCGCGAAGCGGAAGTGCACCGCGACCTGGCTCACCCCGTCGAGATGGCGGAAGTCCTCGTCGCTCCAGCCGGCGGTGCTGTCGGTCCAGGCCGCCACCGCTAGACCACCGCGAACAGGCTGAGAGCGTAGCGCCCGGCCGCGTCGGTGAAGGTCGTCTTCTCGGCGAAGCCGCAGCGCTTGGCCAGCGCGACGATCTCCTCGCGCGCGAACTTGTACGACGACTCGGTGTGGATCGCGTCGTCCGCGACCAGGTCGAGCACGAGATCCGACGCGGGGATGCGCACCCGCTGCTGGCGCGCGCTGACCACGTACGAGCGAACCGCTCCGCTCTTCTCGTCCCAGCGCGCCCGGAAGCGGAAGCGGTTCAAGTCGAAGTCGGCTCCCAGCTCGCGGTTCATGCGGGCCAGCAGGTTCATGTTGAAGGCCGCGGTGACGCCGGTCGGATCGTCGTAGGCCAGCTCCAGGATGGTCGGGTCCTTCTTGAGGTCGTAGCCGATCAGCAGCCCGTCGCCCGGGCGCGACGCGGCGGCCAGCAGGGTCAGCAGCTCGCGCGCCTGGGCCGGCTCGAAGTTGCCGATGTTCGAGCCCAGGAAGAGGGCCAGCGCGCGCTCGCTGGTGACCAGCCGTTTGTCGCGCAGCAGCGGGAAGTAGTCGCCGGCGTACGCATCGACGTGCAGCTGGTCGTAGGACGCGGTCAGCGCCAGCGACGACTCGGTGACGGCATCGGCCGAAATGTCGATCGGGTGGTACGTGAGCGCCGGCTGGCGCGCCAGCAGCGCGTCGATCAGCAGCCGGGTCTTGAGCGCGCTGCCGCTGCCCAGCTCGACGAGCTCGAGCGGCCCCTCGAACGCGGCCACGATCTCGCGCCCGTAGGTCGCGAGCAGATCGCGCTCGACCCGGGTCAGGTAGTATTCCGGCAGCCGGGTGATGGCCTCGAACAGCGCCGAGCCGAGGTCGTCGTAGAAGTACTTGGGCGAGAGGCTCATGGGGCGCGTCCCCAGGCCCACGCGTACGTCCTCGGCGAACGTCGCGACTCGCGCCGGGTGAGGGTCGCGGTGGAGCGCGAAGCGCTCGGAGAACGCGGTTTGCGTCGTCGCAGGCATCGTTGTCGTCAAGCCCCCGTCATCGTCCGAAGTTGCACACCCGCCAGGAGGTACCGTGGTTTCTGAATCGCTCACCATCGACGTCGCCGGGAACCCGATGCAGGCGTACCTGGCCCGGCCCGACGGCTCGACCCCGCGGCCGGCCGTGATCGTGCTGCAAGAGATCTTCGGGGTGAATACCGAGGTCAAGCGCATCACGGACCTCGTCGCCGGCGCCGGCTACGTGGGACTCGCGATCAACTACTACCACCGCACGCATCCGGAACTCGACGAGCCCTATACCCGCAAAGGGATGCAGGCAGGCTTCGCCGCCGCCGGCAAGGTCTCGCGGGAGACCCTGCGGGCCGACGTGACGGCCGCGATGGATTTCCTCAACGGGCAAGAGTTCGTGGACTTCAACCACATCGCCACCTGGGGCTTCTGCTTCGGCGGCGCGGTCGCGTTCGTGACCGCCACGCTCGAGGGGCTCGACGCCGCGATCTGCTTCTATGGCGGCTCGATCGCCTCGCCGTTCCCCAACGGCGAGCCCGAGGGGATCGCCGACGCGGCCCAGATCAAGGCCCCGTTGCTGCTGGCCTACGGCGGGAAAGATACCTTCATCACCGCCGAGGCGGTCGAGCGGACGCGGCAGGCCTTGACCGCGGCCGGCAAGCGCTTCGAGATCCAGGTCTACCCCGACCAAGACCACGCTTTCTTCCGCAACAGCGGCTCGCAGCTCGAAGGCGGCCACGAGAACGAGCAGACCTCGCACGCCGTCGCCGACGCCTGGGACCGGGTCCAGGCCTTCCTACGGGAGCACCTGAGATGATCGCCGACGAGATCACGATCGCCGGGCCCAAGGGGCCCATGCAGGCCTACGTCGCCCGCCGGGACGGCCAGCGCCGCCCCGCGGTGATCGTGCTCGAGGGCATCTACGGCTTCGACGCCGAGATGCGCCGGATCACCAACCTCGTCGGCCAGGCCGGCTACACCGGGATCGCGATCGACTACCTGCGCGGCGGCAAGCCCGAGGAGGTCTTCCAGCTGGCGGACGTCTGCCAGGACGTGGCCGCGGCGCGCGACTGGGCCAACCGCCAGCCGTTCGTGCAGCACGGCAAGGTCGCGACCTGGGGCTTCGGCTGGGGCGGCACGGCGGCATTCCTGTCCGCTTCCCTGCCGGGCTTGACCGGGGCGGTCGCCTTCTACGGCCAGAGCATCGCCCGGCCGCTGCCGGGCTCGAGCAAGGCCGCGATCGAGGAGGTCGAGGACGTCCGGGCCCCGCTGCTGCTGGTCTTCGGCGGCCACGACGAGCAGATCGGCGAGCACGACATCGAGTCCATCCGCGACAACCTGACGGCGCGGGGCAAGAGCTTCGAGATCGAGGTCTACCCCGACGTCGGCCACTCGTTCTTCCGCGAGGACCTCGACACGGTCGCCGCCCGCCAGATCGCGGATGCCTGGGACCGCGTCAACGCCTTCCTCCAGCGCTCGTTCAAGTAGGGTCAGCGTCCCACGATTCTCGACCAGCGGGTGCGGATGTCGCCGATGTACTCGCGGGTCTCGGGGTAGGGCGGCACGCCGCCGTAGTAGCTGACCGCTCCCGGCCCGGCGTTGTAGGCGGCCAGGGCCAGCGCGTACGGGTCCTCCGCGCGGCCCTCGTAGGCGGCCAGGTACGCTGCCAGCAGGCGGGCCGAGCCGTCCATCGCGTCGGCCGGGTCCCAGGGATCGCCCACACCGTGGGCGCGGGCGGTCGGGATGGTGAACTGAGCGATCCCGACCGCGCCCGCGGCCGACATCGCGCGCGGGTCGAAGGCTGACTCCTGGAGCAGGGTCGCGGCCAGAAACGCCGGTGCCACCCCGTGGGCCCGCGCGGTGTCCAAGGCCCGGGTGGCTAGGAGCAGCGCGTCGACCGGGTCGAGACGAGGGTTGCTCCGCAGCACCTCGCGGGCGACCCGGACGGCGGCCGGCGCGCGCGGACCGGCGTCCATGAGCAACCGCAAGCCGCGAATGACCGGCACCGGCGCGGGTATATGCCACGACAGGGCGGCGTCCCGGACACCGTCGATACGGACTGGGGCGAGAATCCACGCGAGGGCCAACAAGGTGCTCGCGAGAGGGTTTCCAGGAACCGGGACCAATCCGCCGTTAGCCTTCTCTGAACACAAGGATCAGCGTGAACTCGATCGTGCTGGGCTCGCCCATCGTCTCCGCAATCGTGGCGATGTTCATCGTCATGATCGTCGGCGACTTCGGCTCGACGTTCTTCTACCACGTCCCGCAGCACGTGTGGGGCAAGCTGCACCTGCGCACGCACCACGACCGCCGGCGTTCCTACTGGGATCACGCGGTCCTCTCGAAGGACCCGCAAGTTCTGCTGGACGGCTTCCTGGGCGCCGTGCCCTACATGGTCGTCGCGGTCGGGGCCGCCTTCGTCTCGGTCTACGGGGCGGTGGCGGGCCTGCTGCTCGGCCAGCTTCACGTCTGGTGGCGGCACACCACGGAGCTGGGCTGGGTCAGCCCGCCCTGGCTGGTCCGCCTCTCGCGGATCGTCGGCCTCGTGCTGCCCGAAGACCACGACGGCCACCACCGCAACCCGGAGATCGAGTTCGGCGACCTGTTCCGCTTCTACGATGCCCCGGCGCGCGCGCTGATCGTGCAGCTGCGGGCCCTGTCGCCCAAGCGCCGGGCCGCCGCCATCCGCCGAGCCGCCGTTCGCCGTTCCGCCGCGATGAAGCGCCGGACGGTGCTCAAGCAAACTAGCTGAGGTGGGATGACCAAACGCGTCCTCTTTCTGATCTCCGATACCGGCGGCGGGCACCGCGCCGGGGCGCAAGCCGTGGGGGCCGCGCTCGACGAGATCGATGGGGAGACGCGTTTCGAATGGCGCATCGACGACATCGCCACCCACTGCACGTTCCCGCTCTCGGCGCTGGGGCCGGCCTATAGCAGCGCGCTCAGGTACGCGCCGCCGATCTACGGCGCGCTCTTCCACGCCACCAACGGCCGGCGCCGCTACCGCACCCTGGTCCGCTTCTGCGAGCCGCTCTACCGCGAGCGCTTGCGCGACGTGTTCCTGCAGTACCAGCCCGACGTGATCGTCTCGGTCCACCCGCTGCTCAACCACGCCGCCCTGCGCGCGCGGGCCGACGCCGGGATGCAGTCCGTGCCGATCGTCACCGTCATCACCGACCTGGGCCGGGTCCACGAGGGCTGGCTGCTGCCCGAGGCCGACCTGACCGTCGTGCCCGCGCGCGAGGTCTACCAGCGCGCGATCGAGCGCGGCGTCCCGCCCGAGCGGCTGCGCCTGCTCGGGCACCCGATCCACCCCCGCTTCGAGGACGTCTCGGGCACCAAGGCCGAGATCCGCAAGAAGCTCTCCCTGCCCGAGACCGGCACGATCGCGCTGCTGATGGCCGGCGGCGAGGGCGGCGGCAAGCTGCTCCCCACCACGATGGGCCTGGCCAAGTCGGGCCTGGACTTCCACCTCGTGGTCGTCACCGGCCGCAACGCCGCGCTCAAGCAGAAGCTCGAGGAGCTGGCGCCCTCGCTGGCCGTCTCGATGACCGTGCTGGGCTTCCGCAACGACGTGCCCGAGCTGATGCGCGCCGCCGACCTGCTGGTCACCAAGGCCGGTCCCGGCACGATCGCCGAGGCCTCGGTGGCCGAAGTTCCGGTGGTGGTCTACGACTACGTCCCGGGCCAGGAGCGCGGCAACCTCGACTACGTGCGAACGAACGGGATCGGCGTGGTCGCGCTGACCACCGCCGAGGTCGTCCAGTCGGTCCGCCGGATCGTCCACAGCCAGGAGCGGCTGTCCAAGATGCGGGCCCAGCAGACCGCCGTCGCCCCGCGCGGTTCGTCCCGCAAGATCGCCGAGCTGATCGCCCAGATGGCCGTCACCGGCCGCCCCAACACCCCCGTCTCCGCCGCCGGCTGAGCAGGTTCGGCGCTCTCATGACCGTCGCAATTCCGGAAGACATCTTGACCGAGGTCGTCGCCACGCGGCGGGACTTGCACGTTCACCCGGAGCTCGGCTTCGAGGAGCACCGCACGGCGGGGATCGTGGCCGACCGGCTGCGCGGGCTGGGCTACGAGGTCACGACGGGGATCGGCGGGACGGGCGTGGTCGGCGTGCTGCGCGGCGGGAAGCCCGGGCGGACGATCATGCTCCGGGCCGACATGGACGCGCTCCCGCTCGACGAGGAGAACGACGTCCCTTACCGCTCGCAGACCGAAGCAGACCATGCACGCCTGCGGCCACGACGGCCACGTCGCGATGCTGCTCGGCGCGGCCCGCGTCGTGATGGACCGCAAGGCCGAAGTCGCGGGCACGGTCTGCTTCCTGTTCCAGCCCGCGGAGGAAGGCAAGGGCGGCGCCAAGGCGATGATCGAGGACGGCGTGCTGGAGCGCTTCGGGATCGAGCGCGCCTACGGGCTGCACCTCGCCTCGGCCCACCCCGCCGGCCAGGTCGGCTTTCGCGAGGGCCCGTTCTACGCGTCGAGCGACTCGATCGAGATCACCGTCGAAGGCAAGGGCGGGCACGGCGCCGCGCCCCACCTCTCGGTCGACCCCGTCTACGTCGCCTCGCAGTTCGTCGTCGCGGTGCAGCAGATCGTCTCGCGCAACATCGACCCGATCGAGCCCGCGGTGGTGACGATCGGCGCGATCAACGGCGGCACCACGCACAACGTCATCCCCAGCCGCGTGCGGCTGCTCGGCACGGTGCGCGCCTTCGACGCCGGCGTGCGCGAAAAGATGGCCGAGCGGATCGAGCGCGTGCTGCGCGGGATCTGCGAGAGCTCCGGCGCGACGTACGCCTTCGAGTACCTGTGGCGCTACCCGGTCACCTCGAACGACGCCGAGCAGACCCGCTACGCCCGCGCGCTGGCGCAGCGCGTGGTCGGCGAGCGGCGCGTCGCGGACGTGCCCAAGCTGATGGGCGCCGAGGACTTCTCGTTCTTCGCCGAGCGCGTGCCGGCGTGTTTCTTCACCGTCGGCAGCAACGGCGGCCCGAACAGCGGCTTCCCGCACCACCACGCCCGCTTCGACATCGACGAGTCCGCGCTCGAAACCGGCGTCCGCATGATGACCGCCCTGGCCTTGGACGCCCCCACGCACGCGCCGTAAGACGGCACCCTTCAACGATCTGAACGGAAGCCTCCACACCCGGGCCGGTCGCGGTACACCCCTACCGCCGGCCGGCCGCGAAGACGTCAGATGGCCCGGCGCTCGACCAGTTCGGCCGGGGGGCGGGAGTAGCGCGAGCCCAGGATTTCGCGCAGGGTCGTGGTGCAGGCGCAGGCGCGCGAAGGGCTGACCCGGCCCAGCACGAGGGCGCGGCAGCCGTCGAGATGGTGGAGTGAAGCCCGGTGGCCGCAGTCCGTACAGGTCGGAGGCAGCAGCGCCGGGGTGTCGCGCTCAGTCACCCCGGGAGTATGCGCTCAGAAACTTTCCAAACGCTTACGGCCGGGGTGAAAGCGCTTACGCGACCCCGGCCGGGAGCTTGGCGATGAGGCCGCCGCGCATGGCCGCGGTAGCCGCGCCGACCGCCCCGGCGTCGTTGCCCAGGGCCGCCCGGACGATCCGGGTCGTCCCGCGCGGGACCATCGTCGTGCGGATCTCGACCGCGGGCAAGACCCGCTCGAGCAGGAAGTCGCCGGCGCTGGAGACCCCGCCGCCCAGCGCGATCAGCTCCGGGTTGACGAAGGCGATCACGTTGGACAAGCCCAGCGCCAGGTCGTCGCAGAAGGCCGTCCAGGCGGCCAGCGCGTGCGGGTCGCCGGCCTGGGCGGCCTTGCGAATCGCCTTGGAGCCGAGCTGCTTGCCGGCCGGCACCTCGAGCAGGGTGCTGCGCGGAAACGAGGGCGCGAACTTGAGGGCGTGGCGGATCAGCCCCGTGCCCGAGGCCTGGGCTTCGAAGCAGCCGACCTTGCCGCAGCCGCAGACGAAGCCGCTCTCGGGCCGGATCGTGTGGTGGCCGAACTCGCCCGCCCCGTTCTCGTGCCCCAGCGCCAGCACGCCGTTGGCGACGAAGCCGCCCCCGATCCCCGTGCCCAGGGTCAGCAGGGCGAAGTCGGACGTGCCCTGGCCGACCCCGTGAGCGTACTCGCCCAGGGTCGCGCAGCGGGCGTCGTTGCCGACGAACACGCTCAGCTTGGGGAAGCGCTGGCGGACCAGCGTGCCCAGCGGCACGTCGTGCCAGAGGAAGTTGGGCGAGTAGCGGATCGTCCCGGTCTGGGCGTCGATGTTGCCCGGCGAGCCGATCCCGATCCCGGCCACGTCGCCGTCGGCGTCGTCGAGCGCGGCCTGGACGACGGTCTCGAGCGCGTCGACGACCTTTTCGGGCGCGCGGTCGTCGAGGTCGATCTCGTGCTTCTTGCCCAGCGCGCCGGTCTCGTCGACCAGCGCCGCCATGACGTGCGACCCGCCCAGGTCGACCCCGATCGCCTGGGTCACGCGAACACCGGGGCGACCGGAACGGTGCGCTTCTTCTGCATGGGCCGGGCGCTTCGTCCCGGCCCGCGCCTTGCCTTCGCCGTCAGCGGTGGGCGGGCGCCGCGGCGGGCGGGACGGCGACGGCGTTGGCCGGGTCGTCGTACTTGGCTGAAGCCGATCGTCAGCGACTCGTTGGCGCAGCGGGCGATCCGGTAGGTCTTCTTGTCGTAGGTGCAGGTCAGGCGCTGATCGTGCTGCGGGCCGGCCGAGGTGGTCGCGAACTGGCCGTAGACGGTGCCGCCGACGGTCGTGTCGGGCAGCATCGCGTCGACCGGGACGTCGCGCAGCTGGACTTGGGTCTGGAGAAACTCCGGCGGCGCGTCGACCTTGCGGTACGGCGAGCCGTTGGCGCTGACGTAACCCTCCTTGCCGATCACCACCACCTCGTAGGTCGTGCCGTTGTAGGCCAGCGACGTGCGGTAGCGGTCGGGCGCGACGTAGGTCATCGCGCCGCTGAAGCCGCCGGTCGTCGTCGTCAGCACGAACGACTTGGCGGCGTGCATCGCCGTGCCGACCTTGGCGTTGACGGTGGCGAGGTCGTCCGCGGCGGCGGGCCGCGCCATGCCGGCGAGCAGTGCCGCGCCCGCCAGCAGAGCAGTCAGGGCAAGCGAAGCGTGTCGGGGTCGCATGGCAACCCGATTCCCCGGGCGAAGCTCGTGCTCATGCAGGAGACGATCGATCTCATCGCCCACCGCGAGATGCGCAATCTGCGCGCCTTCACGCGCGAGACCGGTCAGCCGACGCGCCTGGCCGACCTCGACCTCGAGCCCATGACGAACGTGCAGTCGATCGAGATCGACGAAGAGCACGTCACGATGCAGTACAACACCAAGACCGAGCGCCGGCTCAACGTCAACGAGATCACCCGCAAGGAGTGGATCTACAAGTATAACGGCGACCCGGAGTTCGTGGCGGCCGTCGCGCGCGTGATCGAGCTCGCGCGCAAGCACCATGTACGACCTGCCCGACAACGTGGCGTGCCCGCCCGGCTGCGCCGAGTGCTGCAGCGGCTACGAGCCGTTCGTCAGCGGCCCCGACGTGCAGCGCATCGCCGACCACCTCGGCCTGACGTACGACGCAGGTGATGGACCGACTACGTCGTGCCGCGCGAATCGGCCGACGGCTTCGTCGTCGGCTGGCTGCGCAAGGTCACCGAAGCCGGCGAGACGAGCGAGGATGTCACCGACAAGTGCGTCTTCCTCAAGGGCTCGAAGTCGGGCCGCTACTATTGCGGCATCTACGAGGGCCGGCCGCACGACTGCCGTGCGTTCACCCCGATCGGCTGCGAGGACGTCGACTGGTCGCTGCCGCGCCACGGCCAGTACAAGACCGGCGAACCGTTCCGCCCCAAGCGCAAGCGCGCGCCCAGCCCGAACGGCGGCGCGAGCATGAACGGCGCGCCCAACGCCAACGGGCGGGCGAAGAAGTGAGCACCGGATCGTACGACGTCGCGATCGTCGGCGGGGGGCACAACGGCCTGGTCGCCGCGGCCTACTGCGCGCGAGCGGGCTTGCGCACGGTGGTGCTCGAGCGGCGCCCGCTGCTGGGCGGCGCGACGCTGACCGACGAGGTCTGGCCGGGCTACCGGCTCTCGGTCGCGTCGTACGTGTGCAGCCTGTTCGACCCGCGCATCGTGGCCGAGCTCGACCTGCGCGCGCACGGCTACGACGTCTACCGCAAGGACCCGGCCTCGTTCACGCCGCTGGCCGACGGCCGCTCGCTGCTGCTCTCGGGCGCCGACGCCGACAACGCGCGCGAGATCGCGGCGTTCGACGCGCGCGACGTCGCGGGCTTGGCCGCGTTCGAGCGCGAGGCCACGCGCCTGGGCGGCCTCCTGGCCGACTCGTTCGACGATCCCGACCCCTCGTTCGAGAAGTTTCCGGACGACGTGCAAGCCACGCTACGCGGCTCCGCGGCGGAGCTCGTCGAGCGCTACGTGCGCACGCCGGTGCTGGCCGCGACGCTGGCCACCGACGGCCTGATCGGGACGGAGGCCGGCCCGCGCGACCCCGGCACGGCCTACGTGCTGGCCCACCACTACGCCGGCCGCGCGGTCGGCGCGCAGGGCGTGTGGGGCTTCGTGCGCGGCGGCATGGGCGCGATCGCGACCGCGCTCGCATCGGCGGCCCGCGCCGCGGGCGCGGAGCTGCGCACCGGCGCCGCGGTCGCCCGCATCGCGCTGCGCGACGGGCGCGCCGCGCGGCTGGAGCTGGCCGACGGCGGCGTGGTGGAGGCCGGCGCGATCCTGGTCAACGCCGACCCCAAGACGCTGTTCCTGGGGCTGCTCGACCCCGGCGACGTGCCCGGCGCGCTGCTGGCGCGGGCCCGCGCGTGGCGCTCCAACGGGGTCGCGTTCAAGCTCAACCTCGCCCTGGGCGAGCTGCCCGACTTCACCGCTCGCCCGGGCACGCACGCTGCAGCCGCACCACCGCGCCACGATCCACATCGCGCCCGACGTCGACTACCTGCAAGCGGCGCACGACGACGGGCGCGCGCTGGGCGCGTCGCGCGCGCCGATGCTGGAGTGCTTCATGCAGTCGCCGACCGATCCGAGCATGGTCCCGCCCGGCAAGCACGTCATGTCGATCTTCGCCCAGTACTTCCCCTACGAGCGCCCCGACCGGCCCTGGGAGCCGGGCGACCGCGGCGCGATCGCCGACCTGCTGATCGCGACGCTGGCGCAGTACGCGCCCAACCTGCCGGGCGCGATCGAGCACCGCCAGGCCCTGGGCGCGCCCGACATCGAGAGCGCTGATCGGCATCAGCGGCGGCCAGATCTTCCACGGCGAGCTGCTGCCCGAGCAGATCTACGAGCGCCGCTTCCCGACCCGGACCGGGATCGAGGGCCTGTACCTGTGCGGCTCGGGCGCGCACCCGGGCGGCTGCGTGAGCGGCTTCCCCGGCCGGCGCGCGGCGGAGGCGGTGATCGGCGACACGGCTAAGGCTGCTTCCTCCGTTCTTCTAGGGAGATAGCCTTTATGAAATCCATTCTTACGCTCGGGGCACTGGCCGCGCTCGTCCTCGGCTCGATCGGCGGCGCTGCCGCCCAAGGCACGATGAGCAAGGGCGGGGCGATGATGAACCACGCCATGGTCGCGCGCCACATGGTGGTCAAGCTCAACGCGATGGGCGGCTCGGGCGAGTCGGGCACCGCCACGCTCGACCAGAACGCCGGCGGCGCCGGCACGACGGTCAAGCTGATGCTCCACGGCGGCTCGGCCGCGCCGCAGCCGGCTCACATCCACGTCGGCGTCTGCGGCTCGAACGGCCCGATCAAGTGGCCGCTCAAGTCCGTCACCGAAGGCAAGTCGACCACGGTCGTCCCGGCGGCGCTGGGCGTCATCATGTCGACCGGCACGTACATCAACGTCCACAAGTCGCCCAAGGAACTGGCCAACATCGTCTCGTGCGGCAACATTCCCAAGCTGGCCAAGGGCGCGATGTAGAGCGCAGGCGGTTGGGAGCGCTCCGCGAAGGTGCGCTTCCCACTCGCTCAGGAGACTCACGGATGAAGCTCGTCCTATCGGCCGCCGCGCTCGGCGCCGTCCTCGTCCTGGGCGCGACGGCGCAGTCGCCGGCTCCGCCGAGCCCGGCCCCCGCGACGGCGCGCAAGATGCCGACCCAGTTCAAGCTCGCGCCGCAGAACGGCTCCGGCGAGGCGGGCACCGCGACCCTGTTCGACGGCGCCGGCGGGCTGATCACGCGGCTGCGCTTGAGCAACGCGAGCGGCGACCAGCCGGCCCACATCCACAAGGGCACCTGCGAGAAGCTGGGCGCCGTGGTGTACCCGCTCAAACCGGCCCACGACGGCTTCTCGGAGACGACCGTGCCGAAGGTGACCACGGCCGATCTCACCGCCGGCACCTATGCGATCAACGTCCACAAATCGACCAGCGATCTGGGCACGTATGTCAGCTGCGGAAACCTCGTCAAAGCCAAGTAGCCCGCGGCCGCCGTTCAACGAGGGCGCCGTTCACCAGGCGGCGCCCTCGCGCTTCGGCGTGCCGGCGCTCGACGACATGCCCGACGACGTCCGGGCGGTGTGCGAGGAGTCGCGCGCCAAGCTGGGCTTCGTCCCCAACGTGTTCCTGGCGTACGCCAAGCGGCCCGAGCACTTCCGCGCCTTCATGCAGTACCACGACCTGCTGATGAAGGGCCCCAGCGGCCTCTCGCGGGCCGAGCGCGAGGCGGTCGTGGTCGCGGTGAGCGCCGAGAACGAGTGCCTGTACTGCGTGACCGCGCACGGCGCGGCGCTGCGCATCCTGGGCAAGGACCCCGTCGTCGCCGACCAGATCGCGACCAACTGGCGCACCGCCGACCTCGCCCCGCGGCTGCGCGCGATCTTGGAGTTCGCCGCGCGGGTGAACGAGCCGGGCTTCGCCGCCGCGCCCGAGGAGATCGCCGGCCTGCGGGCCGCCGGGCTGAGCGAGAACGACGTCTGGGACATCGCCGCGGTGGCCGGCTTCTTCGGCTTCTCCAATCGCATGGCCGGCCTGATGGACATGCGGCCGAACCGGCAGTTCT
This sequence comes from Vulcanimicrobiota bacterium, assembly GCA_963784655.1. Classification (GTDB taxonomy): domain Bacteria; phylum Vulcanimicrobiota; class Vulcanimicrobiia; order Vulcanimicrobiales; family Vulcanimicrobiaceae; genus Vulcanimicrobium. Next base: position 1,539,563 of record CAWASO010000001.1, on the reverse strand, counting down.
ACGAAATGGGGCGCAAGTCCGGAGGGACCGAGCGCAACTCCGCGTAGAGGGGCCGCATGAGGTGTTTCCGTCGTTCCGCCGCCGCGGTCATCATGGCGGTGCTGTTCGCGCTATCGCTCGTGCCCGTGCCGGCTCGCGCCGGCACCACCGGGACGATCGTCGGGCGCATCGTCGATTCGGGTAGCGGCGCGCCCGTGGCGGGCGCGCGCGTCACGGTGGTCTCGCCCTCGCAGACCGAGAGCGCGGCGACCGACGACAGCGGCGGGTTCCGCTTCCTGTCGCTCTCGCCCGACACGTACACGGTCACCGTCGACCGGGGCGGCTACGAGCCGCTCTCGCTGGCCGGCGTCACGGTCCAGGCGGACCAGACGCAGACCCTCAACCGCACGCTGGCGCGCCGCCTGACCCAGATCGGCGCGACCCGAGCGCGCGCCGCGAGCGACCTGGTGAAGTCGGGCACCACCAGCGACGTCTACTCGGTCAGCGGCGCGACGGCCGACGCCGCGGCCGGCCTGGGCGGGCCGGGCGGCCTGTCCAACGCGTACAGCGCGATCCAGGCGGTGCCGGGCGCGGTGGTGCAGCAGGGCCAGCAGGGCTGGTACCAGACGCTCTCGATCCGCGGCGGCGACATCGACCAGGTCGGCTACGAGCTCGACGGCATCCCGGTCAACCGCGTCTACGACAACGCCCCGCAGACCATGCTCTCGTCGCTGGGCCAGCAGGAGCTGCAAGTCTATACCGGCGGCACGCCGGCGACGTCGGACGGCCAGGGTCTCTCGGGCTACGTCAACCAGGTGATCCGGACCGGCACCAATCCGGGCTTCCTCAACTTCAACGCGGGCCTGGGCGCGCCGGCGTTCTTCCACCGCCTCTCGTTCGAGTACGGCGGGGCGACGAAGAACCGCAACTTCTCGTACTACGTGGGCGCGTCCGGCGCGAACCAGGACTACCGCTACGTCGACAACAGCAACGGCGCGAGCGACCCGCAGGCGTTCTACCCGATCGCGTACCCGTTCGGCGACGGCGGCAGCCGCTTCAACATCTGGGACGGCTCGCCGGTCGCGCCCGGCCAGCCGGCCACGCCCGGCAACGGGCTGTACTTCGCGCCCGCCCAGACCTACGGGATCGCCGGCACGCAGCAGCGCGACAACATCGTCAACCTGCACTGGGGCATCCCGCACGGCGGCAAGGGCGCGCGCGACGACGTGCAGTTCCTCTACCTGACCAGCGAGATCTTCACCAACTACTACAGCTCGGTCAACGACCTGGGCGGGCCGAACGTGGTCGGCAACGCGCTGGGCATCGGGGGCGCCTCGGACGCGAGCGGCAACACCGCGGGCGCGCCGTACCAGGCCTACTGGCACGACGGCTACGTCTACAACGGGCGCCTGTTCGCGCCGCCCGACCCCAACGCCGTCGGACCGTACCAGTTCATGCAGAGCCCGAGCGGCCGCGCGCTCAACGCCGCCACCTCGAACAGCCTGCGCGACAGCAACGACAACGGCGTCGCGATCCTCAAGCTGCAGTACCAGCGCAACATCAACGAGCGCTCGTTCCTGCGCCTGTTCGGCTACTCGGTGTACTCGAACTGGTTCATCCACGGCGACGCGACGCAGAACTTCACCTGCTGCTTCGGCGCGGAGCTCAACGACTACGAGATCCCCAGCCACACCTACGGCACGACGCTGACCTACTCCAACCAGATCACCGACAAGCACTTGCTCACGTTCACCGCGACCGAGAGCCAGACCAAGATCCAGCGCCGCTACTACTACAGCTTCCCCGCCAATCAAGGCCTGGGGACCGCCTTCACCAACCTGATCGACCCGGCCACCGCGGCGCGGACCGGCAACTGCTTCGACCCCGGCACCGGCGCGTACGCGAGCTGCTTCAGCAGCGGCGCGCGGGGCACGTTCGACAACCCGACCCCCGGCATCACCGCGGGCGCGTTCGCGGGCGGCGCCAGCCCGCAGTGGATCGCGACCGAGAACGGCCCGCCAGGGCCGGGTCAACAACGTCTCGCCGTTCTTCACCGCGGCCTCGATCAACGACAACTGGTCGCCCACCGCCAAGCTCAACCTCACCCTGGGGCTGCGCTTCGAGAACTACACCAACCGGCTGGACGACACCAGCGCCAGCCCCTACGGCGGCAGCACGCTCAACCGCGCCTTCTGGATCAAGGCCTACGACAACGAGTACTGCTACAAGCCGGGCGTGGTCGGCACGATCAACGTCTCGGGCATGGCGCCGGTCAACGGCGTGTTCGCGACGCCGGGCAACTGCGCGTCGCTGGGCAGCGGCTACGTCCCGGCCGACTTCGCGCTCAGCCCGGTGACCAAGATCTCGGCCAGCGTGATCCAGCCGCGCGTCGCGTTCACCTACACCCTCAACCCCGACTCCGTCGTGCGCGGCTCGTTCGGCATCTACTCGCGCCCGGTCAACACCTCGTGGCTGCAGTACAACGACTACAACGACCGCGACTTCGTGCAGAAGTACGCCGCGGTCAACTTCCTGGGCTTCGGCTTCAACACGCCGGTCCACGATCTGCGCCCCGACACCTCGTACAACTACGACCTCTCGCTCGAGCAGCATCTCCCCGGCACCGACACCTCGTTCAAGCTGACCCCGTTCTACCGCAGCACCAAGGACCAGCTCCAAGCCTTCCCGATCGGGGTGGGCGGCCTGGTCAGCGGCTTCAACGTCGGCAAGCAGACCTCGTACGGTCTGGAGTTCGCGCTGCGCAAGGGCGACTTCGCGCGCAACGGCTTCGCCGGGCAGCTCGCCTACACGTACACCCACAGCCGGATCAAGTACTCGCAGTTCCCGTCGGGCACCAACGTGATCGACAGCATCAACCTCTACATCAAGGACTACAACGCCTACACCAAGTTCTGCGCGACCAACCCCACCGACCAGCGCTGCGGGACGACGGTCGGCACCGCGCCGGCCGCGGCCTGCTACGATTCGAGCGGCGCGCCCGCGCCGTGCGGCGCGGCCACGATCGCCAACCCGTACTTCAACCAGCCGGTGCAGAGCCTGCTCCCGGTCAACGGCGAGTACACCACCTACGACCAGATCCCGCAGCCGTTCGTCGGCTCCAACGGCTACGAGACCCCGCACATCTTCACCGCGCTCGTGCAGTACAAGCACGACAAGTTCGCCGTCACGCCCAGCTTGACGTTCAGCTCGGGCGCCTCGTACGGCTCGCCGCTGAGCTACACCGGCTACATCCCCGACGGCGCCTGCAGCGACGTGACGCATCCCTACACGTGCAGCGGGTTCACCAGCGCCAGCGGCCAGGGGCTCGACTTCCTGCTCACTCCCGACGCCTTCACCGGCAAGTTCGACAACCTGGGCGCGTTCAAAGAGCCCGCCCGCCTGACCCTCAACCTGCAAACGTCGTACGACTTCAGCAAGCAGACGCGCTTGACGCTGACGATGACGGGCCTAGTCGACAAGTGCTTCCAGCGCGGCTACGCCTGGGACGACCCGAACATCTGCGTCTACTCGGCGCTGCCGTCGGGCGGGGCGGGCTTGGGGCCGACCGGTAACTTCCTCCCCGTCGACCAAACGCCCGTTCAGCTGCGCTACCCGTACGGCGTGTTCAGCAACAACCTCAACACCGGCTTCGTCGGCACGAAACTGCCGTTCCAGGCCGCGCTCGACCTGCGCATCCGAATCTGACCCAGTCCTGCCGCACGCGCTCGAATGTGCGCGCGGTCGAACGTGGAGCCCACTCGGTACGATAGCGTACCGGGTGGGTATCTTCAGATAATGCGAACACGTACAGCGATCATCGCGGCCGCCATCGGCGCCCTAGGTCTCGCAGCGCCGGCGCTGGCCCTCGACAACCCGGTCGTGGCCGACATCAGCCCCGTCGGCGCGGGCGGCGCGCACGGCAAGGCGACCTTTTTCCAGATCGCCGGCAACGTCAACGTCGGCGTGATCCTCGACAGCGACCGCAGCGGCGCGCAAGGCGTCGACATCCGCAAGGGCTCGTGCAAGAGCTACGCCGAGACGCCCGGCGCGCCGCTGGTCGCGGTGAGCGGCAGCGATCAGCAGACGAAGCTGTCGGGCGCGAAGCTCGAGTCGCTGGTCGGCAGCGTGCTGCTCGTGCACAAGGCGCAGGACACCGCATCGCCGGTCATCGGCTGCGCGGAGATCCGCGGCTAAACCGCTACGGCAGCGGGAACTCCGTGGTGATGCAGGCGGCGAACGCCGCCGCATCCACGTTGCCGCCGCTGATCGTCACCCCGACGCGCGCGCCGCGCACGTCGACCCGGCCGTAGAGCAGCGCGGCCAGCGCGGACGCGCCGCTCGGCTCGACGACGAGCTTGAGCCGCTCGAACGCGAAGCGCATCGCCGCCCGGATCTCGTCGTCGCTGACGGTCACGATCCCCGCGGCGAGCGCGCGCACGATCGGCCAGGTGAGGTGTCCCGGAGCCTGCGTGCGCTGCCCGTCGGCGATCGTCGCCGGCACGGGAATCGACACGATCCGGCCCTCGCGCCACGAGCGCGCCCAGTCGTCGCCGTTCTCCGGCTCGACCCCGTAGATGCGCACGCCCGGCGACATGGCCGTCGCGGCCAGCGCGCAGCCCGACAGCAGACCGCCGCCGCCGGTGCAGACCAGCAGCACGTCGAGCGGGCCGGCGTCCTCGATCAGCTCGAGCCCGGTCGTGCCCTGCCCGGCCATGATCGCCGGATCGTCGTACGGCGGCACCAGCGTCGCGCCGCGCTCGCCGGCGATCGACTCCGCGATCTCCGAGCGGTTCATCGACTCGCGGTCGTACAGCACCACCTCGGCGCCGTAGCCGCGCGTCGCGGCCAGCTTCGAGGCCGGCGCGTCGTGCGGCATCACGATGGTGGCCGGGATGCCGAGCAGCTTGGCCGCCAGCGCCACGCCCTGCGCGTGGTTGCCGCTCGAGAACGCGACCACGCCGCCGCGCCGCTGCTCGGGCGTCGAGCTGCACCAGCTTGTTGTACGCGCCGCGGAACTTGAACGCGCCCATGCGCTGCAGGTTCTCGGCCTTGAGGAACGCCCGCCCGCCGACCCGCTCGTCGAGCGTGGCCGAGGTGACGACCGGGGTGCGGTGCGCGACGCCGCGCAGCCGCTCGGCCGCCGCGCGCACGTCGTCGAACGACGCAGCGAACGGCGCGCGCGGGGCGGATTCGCTGGTGGAGCGCAACTCGGACGAAGCCACTACTTCGCCGCGGTGGACGAGACGACGTCGTACTGGAAGCGCACGACCTTGTCTTGCGGGTCGAGCTTCATCTTCTCGTGGACCGTGCCGTTGGCGAAGCTCAGGTCGAACTCGTGCACCCGGTCGCCGTCGCCGGCCGGGGTGTTCTCCTTGGCCTTCTTGAGCTTCCCGAGCGGTGCGAGCTGGTCGGCGGCGCGGCCGACGCGGGCCCGGTTCACCTGCGTCGCGGTCTCGGCGTTCTGGTACTTCTGCACTGCGGCGAGGTCGTTGGCTTGCAGCGCGCGCGTCATGCCGTCGGCGATCTTCTCGTAGCGGTTCGCGCCGCCCGTGCAGGCGCGCACGAGCAGGACGACGAGCACCACGGCGACGGCGAGCAGGATGATCTGGTTCTGGCGCGCGCGCGGCGCGGGCGTCACGTTGCGCATCAGGCCAGCGCCTCGCGGGCCAGCTCTTTGGCTCCGAACGGGGCGAAGCTCAAGCCCGCGTTCCACTGCTTGGCCAGATCGACGCTCCACGGGCTCTCGAACAGCGCGAGCGGGTTACCGTCCCAGTCTTCGACCAGGCGCGCGTTGGACGGCATCGTCGCCGCCGCGAGGTTCTCGCCCGCGACGCGGCGGGCGGTGGTGTAGGGAAGCGTACTGAACACCGTCTTCACGTTGTACTCGGACTCCAAGCGGTACTTGACGACCTCGAACTGCAGCGCGCCCACGGCCGCGAGGATCGGCTCGGTGCGGGTCTGCCCGTAAGGGTAGAACACTTGGATGGCGCCCTCCTCGCGCAGCTGCGCGATGCCCTTCTGGAACGACTTGTAGGTCGCGGTGTCGGTACTGCGCACGAGCGAGAAATGTTCCGGCTCGAAGGCCGGGATCGGCTCGAAGCGGATGCCGTCGCCCTCGGCCAGCGTGTCGCCGATCGCGAACACGCCGGGGTTCGCCAGGCCCACCACGTCGCCCGCGAACGCCACGTCGACCGACTCGCGGTCCGAGGCGAACAGCTTCATCGCGCGGGTCAGCCGGACGTCCTTGCCGGTGCGCACGTTGCGGACCGTCATGTCGCGCTCGAACTTGCCGCTGCACACGCGCAGGAACGCGATCCGGTCGCGGTGGCGCGGGTCCATGTTGGCCTGGATCTTGAACACGAAGCCGGAGAACTGCGCGTCGGTCGGCTCGACGACGTGCTGCTCCGCGTCGAGGTGCGGCGCGGGCGGCGGCCCCATCCGCACGAACGCGTCCAAGAACAGCTCCACGCCGAAGTTCGTCATCGCCGAGCCGAAGAACACCGGCGAGACGTCGCCGCGCATCATCGCCGCGGCGTCGAAGTCGGTCCCCGCCCCTTCGAGCAGCTCGAGCTGGTCGAGGAATTCCTTGTAAGTGCCCGCGTCCACGAGCGCCGCGATCTTGGGATCGTTGGGATCGCTGGCGGTGACCGGCGCGCGCTTCGCGCCGTGCGTGGTGCGCTCGAACAGGTGCAGCTCGCGCGAGCCGCGGTCGTACACGCCGCGGAAGGTCTCGCCGTTGCCCAGCGGCCAGTTGATCGGGTACGTCCCGATCCCCAGCACCGTCTCGAGCTCGTCGAGCAGCTCCAGCGGGTCGCGCGACGGGCGGTCCATCTTGTTGACGAAGGTGAAGAGCGGGATGCGGCGCGCGCGGCAGATCGCGAACAGCTTGCGGGTCTGCGGCTCGACGCCCTTGGCCGCGTCGATCAGCATCACGGCCGCGTCGGCCGCCAGCAGCGTGCGATAGGTGTCCTCGCCGAAGTCCTGGTGGCCCGGGGTGTCCAGCAGGTTCATGGTGTGGCCCTGGTAGGGGAACTGCAGGACCGTCGAGGTGATCGAGATCCCGCGCTCCTTTTCCAGCTCCATCCAGTCCGAGGTCGCCGCCCGCGCCCGCCGCCGAGCGGACACTTGCCCCGCCGTCACGATCGCCCCGCCGTACAGCAGGAGCTTCTCGGTCAGCGTGGTCTTGCCGGCGTCGGGGTGCGAGATGATGGCAAACGTGCGCCTCTTTGCTACTTCCTCCCGGATATCCATGATTCGCACCACTTCGACGCCCAGCGAAGCTTGCCCTCAGCCATGTTCTGCTCCCCGGCAACTCCGCACCAATAGTGCGGCTTGAAATCGAGCTCGCGCTTACGCGGTGCTCGTTGGCCCACGGCTCCAGGAAGTCCGGATCATCCCTATCATGCAAAAAGTCAAAGCAAGTTCACGCGATCTTGACAATAGCGGTATCCGTCCATACACTCAATTTCGAGTCTTTGCGTTGAGCGCGGGCTATGTCGGAGGGTTCGGTGGTACTCGGGGTTACCCAGCGATCACTTCTCGTCGTCTTGATGACGACGGCTTTGGGTTGTAGCGGCGCCTATACGAACAGCTCGTCTCAGGGGCGCACGACCAATGCGCAGCAGCTGTCCGCTATGTCGCCGCTCGAACGACTTCGCGCGAAACGACCGCCCAATCTGCCGGCGGGTACGCAGGTATACCGCCCGCCGGTGGTCGAGATCGAAGCTCCGGGCGAGACGGTCGTCGTATCGCCGGATGCCGTGGTTACGACGACCGCAACGCACATTACGGTACGAACCATAAGCGGGCTACGGACTTTTTCGCTTGCGACGTCGAAAGTGACATTCAACGCGCAAGTTCAAGAGCTGTATGTGCCTCCCGGCCATGCGGCACCCAAAAACGCCGGGCCTTTGGTAGAGACGATCCGATGACACTGCCGCTTCGGAGAACCGTTCTTCAAGCGCGCTGGCTAACGGTCGTTGTCGCGGCGGTGCTGCTCGTCGTTCCGTCTCTCGTGTTCGCCGACACCGTCGTGCGCGGCGGGATCATCACCAACGTCGTGTCCAACGGAACAACGGTCAGTTCGCAGTGACCGTAACGAATCCGTTCAATCAAGGCGGCACGGCGACGATCTCCATAACGCTCAACAACAACGACGGATCGGTCACTCAAACGACGGTGAACGTATCGATTTCGGCAAACGGATACGGCTCTAGTTCCATTTCTCAGATGTTCCGGTTTAATAGTGCGACTGCTTCGGCGGAGATCACCGCGGGTGGCTCGACGGATTCCGGCCAAGCCTTCAGCTCGGTGAATGGTCAGCCGTGCGGCAGTGCTCATCAGCCCGAGTGCCCGCAGTGACACTTCGATAACGCCGGATCAGGAGCCGGACTCGGCCAGCGTGATGGCGACGAGGCCGCCGATTCCGACCACGTAGAGGACGAGCACGACCAGCGAGTCGACGCCCATGCGCAGCACGCGGCGGCGCGGGCGGAAGATCAGCCCGTAGAGGTACGCGCAGGTCAGCAAGATCCCCAGCGCCGCGAGGTAGATGTCGGTCTTGTGCACTTGCGTCAGGACCGCTTGGCCCGAGATCAGCGTCGCGCCCAGGAAGAGCACCGGCAGGAACGCGTTACCGCCGAAGATGTCGCTGATCGCCAGCTTGTAGTTCTCTTCGCGGACCGCGGTGAGGCCGGTCGACAGCTCGGGCAATGCCGTCGCGGCGGCCAGGAACGTCGCGCCGAACAGCACGCCCGTCATGTGGATGTGCCCCGCGAGCGCCGTCCCGCTCGCTTCGAGCGCGACGCCGGCGACGAGCGTCACCACCGCGGCCACGGCGAACACGGCTACGGTCCGTGTCATGCTCGCCTGCGCGTGCCGCCGCGCTCGTGTGTCTTCGTCGGCCTGGTTCTGCTTGCGCTCGGCCTGCGTGTCCGGCGCGTCGCCCGCCGGATCGTGCCACGGTAAGCCGTCGCGCGCCTTGCCGACCAGCACGATGCCGGCGATCCAGAGGATCGCGATGAGCACGTCGCCGGGCGCGAGCCGGGCGCCGAGCAGCGAGGAGGGCAGCTGCGTCGCCATGATCGCGACCACCAGCACCGCCACGACCAGCACGCCCTCGAGCACGAGGCCAAGGCTCGCGGCCCGGTACGTCAGCGGGTCCGGGCGCTTCACCCCCCAGACGTCGAGCGCGACCAGAACGACCGTCTGGATCGCGATCCCGCCCAGGATGTTGCCGGTCGCGACGTCGATCTGATGTCTCCAGGCCGCGCTCGCGGTGATCGCGATCTCCGGCAAGTTGGTCGCGATCGCCAGCAGGATCAGGCCCCCGAGCGCCTCTCCCCAGTGCAGCCGGGTCGCCAGCACGTCGGCGGTGTTCGCGAGCTTGACGCCCGCGAACCAGATGCCCCCCGCCGCGACGATGAAGACCGCGAGCAGCGCCGGAAACGAAAGCGAGTCGAGCACCTCAGTACCGCCGGATTTCCGTGCGCCCGTACGGCCCGAACCAGACCAGCGTCAGCCGCTCGCCGTGCGCGTACAAGCGCGCTTCGGGCGGCACGCGCAAACGGTCGCCGCCGCGATAGACGTACACGTCGTGCTCGCCGACGACGATCGTGCAGGCGCCGCGCCGCAGCGTCGTCGCCGGCCGCAGCCGCTCGCGCTCGGGCGGCACGTCGTTCGCCAGCAATCCCACCGGGCCGATCTTCGAGGACTGCTGCTGAAAACAGCTCGGGAGCGCGCTCATCACCCACGGCCCGTCGCCGCCGAAGCGCGGCGCCGCGGTCGCGCGCTCGTTCGCGGCGCGGGTGCTGGTCGGCGTGCGGTGCGGATCGGGGCCGCCGCGCACGTCGAGGTCGCTCGTCGCGATGCGCCGTCCGAACGCCAGCGCGCCGATCCCCAGCACGATCAGCGCCGCGAGCGCGTAGAACCGCCACATCCGCCGCTCGAGCATCGCCCTATGCGCACCGTGTCACGGCGCGGCGGCGCGCTGCGTTATGCCGCAGGCTCCCGCGCCGCCGCCGCGCTCGCCGCCGCCGCACCGGCCGGCTCCGCGAGCTGCAGCCGCGCGCGCCCGATGCGCGCGTCCGCCATCCCGTAATAGAACTCGTACAGCCGCTCGCCGCGCGCTTCGATCGCGGTCGGAAACACGACGTTGCTCACGATGCCGTGCGTCTCGTCGGGGCCCTCGGGGACCATCACCGGCTCGTGCGAGCGGTAGAGCACCTTGTGCGGCTGCTCGGCGTCGTGCACGACGAAGCCCGCGCTGTAGCGCATCTTGTAGCGCCCGCCGGCTTCCTCGATCGCGTTGACGCCGTGGAAGAGCGAGAACCAGCCCTCGGCGATGCGCACGGGCGGCGTGCCGGCGCCGGTCTTGATCTGGCACCACTGCGCGTCGGGCACCAGCACGATCGCGCTCTCCGTCACGGTGAGCAGGTTCTCGACGTTCTCGAGCACCGGGTCGAGCGGGATGTACCCGATGCGCGTGCACTCGCGCTCGCGCGGCGGGAGGTCGAGCAAGGTCGGGATCGCGCCGCGCCCGTCCATGGTCGACAGCTTGAGCATCGGGCGGTGGTACAGCGCGAGCGATCGCACGCCGCTGGGCGAGACGACCGGCTCGGGGAAGAACACGCCGTCCTTGTCGTCGCCCTGCGGCAAGCCGGGCGCGAAGGTCACCTGGCCCAGCCGGGTCCAGGTGTAGGCGTCGTCGGAGAGGGCCAGCGTGATGCGCGGACCGACCGGGCCGAAGGCGGTGTAGGCCATGACGTACTTGTCGAGCACCGGCACGAAGGTGACGCGGGGGTCCTCGCAGCCCATCCCGCCCGGCGCGCTGCGCAGCTCGTACGGCGCCTGGGGCTCCAGCGCGAAGCCGAGCCGCTCGAAGCGGATGTCGTCACCGCTCGCGGATGCCGCGCGCCAGGCCGACCCGCGAGACGTTGCCCGCCGCGACCGCGCGCGGGTACAGCAAGAACGTCCCGTCGCGCGCCGTCGCGCTGGCGGGGTTGAGAACCCCCTCGACCTCCTGCGGCGAGCCGTCGGGGCTCAGGACGACCCCCAGCCGGGTGATCGTTCCGTCGAAGCGCGCCAGCGCGGCGAGCGTCATCATGCCAAACCTAAACCTACCACCAGCTCCAACGGGCTCAAACCAGCGCGACCGGCCAGTTCGTCAAGATCGTCCGCCGCACCGATGAGAACGCACGGGTCGACGCCACGGTGCCAAAGGCGAGTCGTGTACTGCATCCCTACCGCCAGAATATCGGCCGAACCCGCCATTCCCTTCGGCCAGCCGTCGCCGTACCCGCAGCGCAGCACGACCACCTCGTCCCGGGCGCCGATCGGGCGGTCGCCGTAGCCCGCCCAGTGGATCGCGCCGGGCGGGTAGCGGCGCACCAGCGGCGCCTCCAGGCGCAGCGCGCAGCGGGTCGCCAGCGGCGCGCCCTGGCGGGCGCCGAACAGCCCGATGCCGACCCGCAGCCGGTCGAACGCGAGGGCCGGAGCGGCCGAGGCGGAGCTCGCGACATCGGTCGAGACGACCGGCACGCCGGCGGCGGCGAAGGCCGCCTTCGCGGCCGCGAAGCCGGCCAGGATCGCGCCGGCCCGGGCGGTCGAGCTGAGGTGCGTCCAGAGCTCGACCGCCACGCCCGTCCCGGCCAGCGCGGCGGCGAACGCGGGCGCGTCCTCGGGCAGGATCGCAGCCCAGCCCGAGGCGTCCAGGACGCCGACCCGCACCGTCAGGCCGCCGCGCCGCCCCGCTTCGGCGGCGGCGGCCGCGGCCGACTCGCGGGTCGACACGTTGGGGATGCCGTCCAGCGCCAGCACGCGCTCCAGGCGCGCGGGCGGGACGTCGGCCAGCAGCCGGATCGGCCGCCGCGTCACCGGGCGCAGGTCGGCCAGCTCGTCCTCGTCCGCGACGACGTACGACTCGACCACGCCGTCGAGCTCGCCGGCCAGCCGGCGCGCGCCCCAGTTGTAGCCGTCGTTCTTGAGCACCGCCGCGACCGGCGCGCCCAGGCCGGCGAAGGCCGCGGCGTTGGCCCGCAGCGCATCCCCGTCGAGCGCCTTGCGCGGGCGCATCAGCGCAGCGTGGTCGAGGCGATCGCCTCGCCCGAGGGCGCCACCACGTCGACCCGCGAGCCGGGCCGGTAGACGATGTTGGGCACCAGCCAGACGGTGTAGGTGCGGTACTCCTTGGAAGCCGGCTCGCCGCCGTCGAGCGGGGCGCGCTCGAAGGCGACGATGCGGACCCGGTCGGTGTTAGGCCGGATCGACTCGATGATCTGGCTCCAGCCGGTCTCCTTGTGCGGCCCCATCAGCAGCACGACCGCGAACTCGTGGCGGAAGTCGGCGCTCTGCGCGATGCCCAGGCTCTCGAGCGTGCGCCGGTCGCGCACGACGACCACCTCCGGGCGACCCACGACGGGCGTGGTCCCGGAGCGAACCTGGTTGACCCGCACCTCGCGGCAGCCGGCGAGCGCGACGGCCATCACGAGGGCGGCAAGCACGCGCCGCATCGAGGACCGTGCGTTCGACGCGCTTTGCCGAGGATACCCCGCGCCCGCGACGGAAGCGGGTATCCCGCAGTCGGAGGCCCGCCCATGCTGAGCATTCTACCGCTCGTGGTCGCCTTGGCGACCCTTCCCGCGACCGCACCCGCGCCGGCCGCCAGCGCGCGCCCGACGCCGCTCCAAGAGATCGGCCGCGTTCGCGCGCTCCCGGCCTGCACGCCGATCGTCGTCCACGCCAACGGCGCGATCACCCAGGCGCTCGACAACGACCGGGGCCTCGCGATCTTGACCAACAATTTGCGCGCGGTCGACTTCGACCGGCTCAACACCATCCAGCGCCGCAACGCGATCAACGCGCTCGAGAAGCAGGCGTCGGAGATCCGGATCAACGCCGGCAACGCCGACGGCGAGATCAAGCGCCTGCGCGAGTACGCCGTCGCCTCGCCCGACCCGCAGCGCAAGGTCGAGCTCAAAGCCTTCACCGACGCGCTGGGCGGCGCACTGCTGCGCCAGAAGCGGGCCGCCAACGAGCTGATGAAGGACATCACGGTCATCCAGGGCCGGGTGGACACGGCCGAGGCGCGCGGGATCCTGGCCCGCGACAGCATGGCGCCCGAAAGCGGGTCCTCGCTGCCCGGCTTCGGCCACTCGCTGATGCCCGCCGCCGCCGAGCAGCTGGAACGACACCATGCGCGCCATCGCGAGCGCGCTGGACGACCGGACCGAGGCGATCGTGGCCGACGAGGGCGTGGCGGCCGACCACAGCATCGCCGCGACGTCCGGCTGTTGACGACCTGAGTCGTTTCGCCGCGGTCCTTGCGGCGGTACGATCTCCGGTGATGTTCCGGGCCTTTTCGCTGGCGGCGGTCCTAGGTGCGTTCTCGCTGGCCGTGCTCGGCAGCTGGGTGCGCATCAACGGCGCCGGGATGACCTGTCCCGACTGGCCGCTCTGCCACGGCCAGCTCTTGCCGTCGCTCGCCGGCGGCGTCGTCTTCGAGTGGTCGCACCGGCTGGTCGCCTTCATCGAAGGCTTCCTGGTCCTGGGCGCGCTCTGGAGCGCCTGGCGCGAGCGGGCCCGCATCGCCGGGGTGAGGAGCGCCATGGCGTTCATCGCGGTCGTGTTCCTGGTCCAGGTGCTGCTCGGCGGGCTGACCGTCTTCGTCAGCAACTCGCCCTGGTCGGTCGTCCTCCACTGGGGGACGGCGATGCTGTTCCTGGCCGGGCTGACCGCCTTGGCCGTGCTCGCGGTCGTCCAGCCGCGCCGGATCGCGCTCCGCCCGAGCTTCTTGGGCGGCGTGCTGGCCGCGGCCGTCGGGCTGGCCTTCGCCACGATGTGCGCCGGGGCGTTCGTCAGCTCGAGCGGCGCGGGCCTGGCCTGCCTGAGCTTGCCCGCCTGCGACGGCGGCTCGCTGACCGGCGCGTCGCCCGACCAGTTCGCGCAGATGGTCCACCGGCTCGTGGCCGGGGCGTTCTTCCTGGTCGCCACGCTGGCCGCGTACGTGGCCGCGCTGGGCACGACCGCGCGGGTGCGGGTCGCGGTGCTGTTCGGCTACGCGCTGATCGTGCTGCAGGTGATGCTCGGCTTCGCCAACGTGGCCTGGTTCCTGCCGATGCTGCTGCGCGAGGCGCACGCCGCCAACGCCGGCGCGACCTTCCTGGCCTTCGTCGCCGCGCTGGTCTTCGCCGCGATCGACGGCACCGCCCCGCGCGCCGCCCGCGTTCGCACCGCGCAAGCGCAGGCGCCAGCAGCCGGCGGCCGCGACGATGCGCGTGACGCCATGAGCTCGACCCTCTCGCGCGTCGACGGCGCCACCCCGGCGGCGGCGGAGCGGCCCGCTCGGCCGGATCAACGATTACTACGAGCTCACCAAGCCGCGCATCATCTACCTGCTGCTGATCACGACCTTCGCCGCGATGGTGATGGCCGCGCGCGGCATGCCCAGCCTGCCGCTCACCTTCGTCACGCTGCTCGGCGGCGCGCTCTCGGCCGCTTCGGCCGGCGCGCTCAACTGCGTCTGGGACCGCGACATCGACCGCCTGATGACGCGCACCAAGTCCCGCCCGGTCGCGCGCGGCGCGATCTCGGCGCGCGACGCGCTGATCTTCGCCGGCATCGCGCAAGTCGTCGCGTTCGCGCTGCTCTACGCGTTTGGTCAACCCGCTCGCGGCCTGGCTGTCGCTGGCCGGCAACGCCTACTACGTCGTGATCTACACGATGTGGCTCAAGCGCGTGACGCCGCTGAACATCGTCATCGGCGGCGCGGCCGGCGCGGTGCCGCCGCTGGTCGGCTGGGCCGCGGTGACCGGCCATCTCGGCTCGCCCGCGTTCGCGCTGTTCGCGGTGATCTTCTTGTGGACGCCGCCGCACTTCTGGGCGCTCGCGCTGATGACGAACATCGACTACGACAAAGCCGGGATCCCGATGATGCCCAACGTGAAGGGCATCGCGCACACCAAGCGCGAGATCGTGATCTACTCGCTGGTACTGGTCGGCGTGTCGCTGGCGTTCTTTCCGCTCCACGTGCTCGGCCCGTGCTACGGCGGCTGCGCGCTGGTCCTGGGCGGCGTGTTCCTGTGGGACGCCTGGAAGGTCTCGGGCGATCCCACCAAGCGCTACGCGCGGGTGCTGTTCAAGTACTCGCTGCTGTACCTGGCGCTGATGTGCGCGGCGATGGTCTTCGACCGCGTCATCACCTAGCGCCGTCCAACCGTTCTGAACATGGCCGTCACGCAAACGCCTCCCGCCGCGGCCGACACCGCCACGACGGTCGCCGGCCACCGCCTCGACCGCTCGACCGTCCCGCTCCTGATCACGCTCGGGCTTGGCGTGTTCGCCGGCGCGCTCGACCTGGGCGTGCTCTCCCCGGCGCTGCCCGCGCTGGGCGCGGCGTTCGGGGTCGGGCCGCGCGACCTGGCCTGGGTCTTCACCCTCTACCTGCTGGCCAACGTGGTCTCGATCCCGATCGCGACCAAGCTGGCCGACCGCTACGGCCGCCGGCCGGTCTACATCGCCTGCGTGGCCGTCTTCGCGGCCGGCAGCGTGCTGGCCATCGCGCGCACCCTCGTTCGGGGTCTTCCTGCTCGCGCGGGCGATCCAGGCCGCCGGGGCGGGCGGGATCTTCCCGGTCGCGACCGCCGCCATCGGCGACCGCGTCCCGCCCGAGCGGCGCGGGGCCGCGCTCGGCCTGGTCGCCGCGACCTGGGGCCTGGCGGCGGTCATCGGCCCGACCCTGGGCGGCCTGGTGACCCACTTCATCTCGTGGCACTGGGTGTTCGGGCTCAACGTCCCGCTCGCGCTGGTGGTGATCGGGCTGGCCCGCACGCACGTGCCCGCCGCCGCGGCGAACGCGCGCGGCCCGCTCGACGTGGCGGGCATCGTCACGCTGGCGACCGGGCTGCTCGCGACGATGTGCCTGCTGACCCGGCTCTACGCCTACGACGGCGTCGTGCGGCCCGGGCTGGCCTGGGCGCTGGTCGCCGTGGCGCGTCGCCGCGTTCGCGCTGTTCGGCGTGGCCGAGCGGCGCGCGGCCCAGCCGGTGATCGCTCCGGCGCTCTTGCGCGACCGCCAGATCGTCGTCACCTACGCGCTCGAGGTGCTGATCGGCATGCTCGAGGGGGCGCTGTTCTTCATCCCGGCCGCGCTGGTGGCCGCCGAGCACCTCTCGTACGCCGCCGCCGGGGGCGTCGCGGCGCTGGGCGCGTTCTGCTTCGTCGCCGTGATCCCGCTGGCCGGGCGCGCGCTCGACGCGGTCGGCAGCCGGGCGGTGCTGGCCGTCGGCGCGGCCCTGACCGCGGCGGGCATGGCGATCTTCGCGCTGGGCTTCGCCAGCCTGGGGCTCGCGCTGCTCGCGATGGTCGTGGCCGGAGTCGGCTTCGGGGCGCTGCTGGGCGCGCCGACGCGCTACATCATCACGAGCCGGGTCCGCGCCGAGCAGCGCGCGAGCGCGGTCGGCATCCTGTCGATCTTCCTGATCGTCGGCCAGATCGTGGGCGGTTCGCTGGGCGGCGGCGTCGCCGGCTCGCACGGCGACCCGGTGCAGGGCTACCGCGTCGCCTACCTGGTCTTCACCGCCGTCGCCCTGCTCGCGACCGCCCTGACCTGGGCGCTGGCCTCGCGCACGGCCGAACGCGCCGCAGCTTCCGCCGCGACGCGCTGACCCACTACGGCTTGGTGCCGCCGCCCGAGGACGAGCCGCCGGTGGTGCTGGCGCCGCTCGTCGTGCCGCCCGCTCCGGCGCCGGCCGGGCCGCCGCCCGTCGCGCTGCCGGTCGTGCCGGTGCCGCCGGTCGTGCCGGTCGTGGTCGAGGTCCCGTTCGTGGTCGAGGTCGAGGTCGAGCTCCAGGGGTGCCAGACGAACAGGCCGATGATGACGATCACGGCGATGACCACCGCGGCGATGATGCCGGTGTTGTTCCCGCCGGTGCTGCTGTTGCGTTCGATCATAGTAGCCGCTGCTTACCCGCTTTGGCGCCGGAAGCAGACGCGGCCGGCAAACGCGGCCTACGTCGCGGCGTTGAAGAAGCTGCGGGCCAGCCGGTAGAGCAGGTAGCCGAAGGCGCGCGAAGATCAGCAGCACGACGATCAGGTCGGTCAGGCCGCTGAAGCCGGCCACGCTGTTGCCGCACACCGCGACGGCCGCGCTCGACAGCCAGAGCGTCAGCCGCGCGACCGGGTTCGCGGCCCGGCCGTGCGAGGCGTCGATCGAGGCGATGAGCTGGTCGGGATCCCACGACGTCTCGGTGATGAACTGGCGGATGCGGCCGTCGGGCGCGATCAGCACCGTGTTCTCGCTGTGGATGATGCCGACGCTTGGGATCGGGGAACGCCCCGATCCCGAAGCGAGCCGCGAAGTCCAGCGTCGGCTCGGCGTCGCCGACGACCAGGCTCCAGCGCTTGGGGTCGGCCCCGAACGTGGTCGCGTAGCGGCGCAGCACGGCGGGCCGGTCGTAGGCCGGGTCGAGCGTGACCTCGACCAGGTGGATCGGGCGCGTGCCGAT
Organism: Vulcanimicrobiota bacterium; assembly: GCA_963784655.1. GTDB lineage: Bacteria > Vulcanimicrobiota > Vulcanimicrobiia > Vulcanimicrobiales > Vulcanimicrobiaceae > Vulcanimicrobium. Next base: position 1,522,083 of record CAWASO010000001.1, on the reverse strand, counting down.
CGTCCGCTGCAGCCGGCCGAACTCGGCGCTGATGAGCGGGCACATGCGCGCGTCCTGGCAGCGCGTGTAGACGAACGCCAGCACGACGTCCTGGCCGCGCAGCTCGCGAACCGGAACGGCCGGCCGAGCTGGTCGACGAACGGCGTGTCGGGCACGGTGTCGCCGGGCTTGCAGCGGGCGTGGCGCGGCGGAACAGGCCGGGCTCGCTCGGTCAGCGACTGCGCGCTCGTGCTGCTGACGTGCGAGAGCGTCCACGGCTCGGTGCGGGTGTCGACGTCGCCGTCGATCGTGGCGCCGGCTTGCAGTTGGGCGGCCCGCTCGCGGGGAACGATCCGGAACGGCATCGTCATCGCCGGCATCGAACCGAAGGCATCGTGGCGCACGATGGCCTCGCCCGGTCTTCGGCGTGACGGCGAGCACGACGCCGTGCAAGCGCTGCGCGGCGCCGGCGAAGCCCGGGAACAGCACCATGATCGATACGACGAGCATCATCCACGGCGTCCGGCCCAGCCGGCTCAGCGCCGACGAACGCGCGAAGACGCTCATCCGCCGGCCGTGGACGCGGGCCGAGCGGCGTGTCGTGCTGTCTGGGTTCTTCGGTCGGCTGAGCATCGCGATCGAGCCGCTGCTGTGCGGGATCGTGTTCGCGGTCATCACGCTCGGCGTCTTCGCGGCGCCGCGGCTCTCGCCCAAGTGGGTCAGTTCGGACATCGTCATCATCGCCCCGGTCTTCGGGTTGGGCGTCCTCGCCTGCATCGCGTGGGCGCTCGGCGGTCATGCTCGCACCGGTGCGCGCGCTGGTGCACACGCTTCGACCGATCTACGTGGTCGACGGTTACCTCCGCTACCGCGGGCGCGACGAGCGCTCGCGACGCGCGACTCCAACGGCTACGTCGCGGTGCTCACCGAGGACGGCACGGTGGCCTGCGAGTGGCACACGCTCGGCGAGATCGAGCTCCCCGACGGCGACCCGCCCGGCGCTGTGCGAGTTCAGCGAGTACGGCGGCGTGCACGCCATCGACGGCCGCCGCACCGGCGTGCTCCCGGCGCAGATCCCGACGCTTCGGCGTCGGCATCCACGGCCGCAAGGAAGAAATAGTTTGATCCTCTAGGCGGCTCGGGCGAAGCCCGAACGCGAAGGATTCGGCCCGCAGGCCGAATCCACTAGAGCTTGAGTTGGTCGAGTTCTCGGCGGGCCAGACGTGGCCGTAGCCCGCGGTGCCGAGCACCATGCCGGCGATGACGAAGATCAGGATGATGACGCCGATGGCCGACCAGATCACGATCGGCGGGATGCCTGACGAGATCGGCACGCCGCGGATGTCCTTGGGATCGTACATCAGGCTCCTCCGTCGGTGAAGACCGGGGTGGCCGAGGCCAGGATCACCAGCACGCAGCCCAGCGCCATCAGCGCCGAGCAGCACTTTGGTGACCTGATCGTCGAGCCCGGTCTTGTGCCATTCACCGCGCAAGCGCGATGATGCGCGAACACGCCCACGACGATCGCGCCGATCACGGCGATGATTTTTTCAGGTCCAGCTAATGCTTCCATCGTCGCCTTACCAGAGATAGAAGAGAAAGAACAGCGCGACCCAGATCACGTCGACGAAGTGCCAGTACAGCGTGCCGGCGGTCAGGCCGAAGAAGCGCTCGTGATCGTAGGTGCCGCGCGAGGACTGCCACCACAGGATCGCCAGGAACACCACGCCGACGAAGACGTGGAAGCCGTGCATGCCGGTCAGGGTGAAGAACGAGGCGCCGAAGATCGAGCCGCTCCAGCCGCCGATCTGGGCGTGCGCGTACTCGTAGGCCTGGCCGCCCAGGAAGCCGCGCCGAGCACGATCGTGAGCCCCATGAAGAGGTTGTACTGGCGGCGCGTGCCGTGCTTCCAGTTCTCGAGCGCGTAGTGCATCGTGACGCCCGAGCCGAACAGCACGATCGAGTTGACCGCCGCGAACGCGACGTCCAGCGCGGCAGCTGGTGGCCGTCCATGATCGGCGGCCAGGTCGGCGAGACCGTCGTGCGCAGGTAGATGTACGCGAAGATGAACGCCGAGAACAGGACGACGTCGGAGCACAGGAAGAGCACGAACCCCAGCAGACGCATGTCGCGCGTCTCGCGGTAGATCACCGTCGTCGTGCGCCGCGTCCGTGCTCGTCGTGGTGACCGTGGTCGGCGTTGTAGCCCTGTTTTGCGATCGAGACCGCCATTGCTGTTGCCGCGTCTCCTAGTGCGTCGGGACCGGGTGGGTCATCGAGTCGGCGTCGCTTCGCGTCGCGCCCTCGGCCGCGTCCAGCCCGATGTACGGCAGCGGGTTGCCGAAGTCGTACGGGTCGGCCAGCACGGCCGGGATCTTCTTGAAGTTGTAGTACGGCGCGGGCGAGCTGATCATCCACTCGAGCGTGCGCGCGCCCCACGGGTTGGGCCCGGCGATCTTGCCGTTGCGCAAGCTGTCGCACAGGTTGTAGAGGAACAGCAGCATCGAGGCGGCCAGCACGAACGAGCTGATCGACGCGAACACGTTCCAGAACTGGAACTGCGGGTCGTAGATCGCGACGCGCCGCGGCATGCCCGAGCAGGCCCAGCCAGTGCATCGGCATGAACGTGCCGTTGAAGGCCATGAAGGTGATCCAGAAGTGCCATCTGGCCCAGCCGCTCGTTGATCATCCGCCCGATCATCTTGGGCCACCAGTAGTACAGGCCGGCGAACAGGCCCATCACCGAGCCGCCGTAGAGCACGTAGTGGAAGTGCGCGACCACGAAGTAGGTGCCGTGCTCGTGGTAGTCGGCCGGGACCGCGGCCAGGAAGAACCCGGTCAGGCCGCCGCAGGTGAACGTGATGATGAAGCCGGTCGCGAACAGCATCGGCGGTCGTCCAGCGGATCGAGCCGCCCCACAGGGTCGCCATCCACGAGAAGATCTTGATCCCGGTCGGGATCGCGATCAGCATCGTGAGGATCATGAACGGCAGCTGCAGCCACGGCACCATGCCCGAGGTGAACATGTGGTGGGCCCAGACCGAGAAGCCCAGCAGCGCGATCGCGACCGAGCTGAAGGCGATCATCTTGTAGCCGAAGATCGGCTTGCGCGAGAAGGTCGGCAGCACTTCGGAGATGATCCCGAACGCCGGCAGGATCATGATGTAGACCGCCGGGTGCGAGTAGAACCAGAACATGTGCTGCCACAGGATCGGCGAGCCGCCGTGGCTCGGGATCGTAGAACGGCACGCCGAAGATGCGCTCGAGGAAGAGCGCCAGCAGCGCGCCGGCCGAGCGCCGTCGTCGCGATCAACAGCATCAGCGCCGGCGGTCGAGACCTGGGCCCAGACGAAGAGCGGCATGCGGGTGAAGGTCATCCCCGGCGCGCGCATCTTCAGGATCGTGACCAGGAAGTTGATCCCGGTCAGCGTCGAGCTGATCCCGATCAGGAAGATCGCGACGCACCACATCGTCGTGCCGGGCGGGCCCTGGAGCGAGATCGGCGGGTACTCGGTCCAGCCCGCGTCCGGCGCGCCGACCAGGAACGAGCGAGAACAGGATGACGCCCGGCGACCGGGAACATCCAGAACGCGAGCAGGTTCAGCCAGGGGAAGGCGACGTCGCGCGCGCCGATCTGGAGCGGCATCACGAAGTTGCCGAAGGCGCCGGTGAGCATGCGGGATGATCGACCATCCAGACCATCGCCGAGCCGTGCATCGAGTAGACCTGGTTGTAGGTCGCCGCGCTCACGACCGCGCCGGTGGGCGACAGCAGCTGCGCGCGGATGATCTCCGCGAGCAGACCGGCGATCACGAAGAACAAGCCCGCCGTGATCAAGTACTGGATCCCGATGACCTTGTGGTCGATCGAGAAGATGTACTTGCGGATGAAGCTGGTCGGCGCCGGGTGGATGTGGTCGAGAACCGCGTGGTACGGCCGGGTCTGCACCCCGGGTGCGAGCAGTCGCCATGGGTCGGTTGTCTCCGTTACTTCTTCGAGAGGCTGACGAGGTAGGCGGTCAGGTTCGCGATGTCGGTGTTCGATGATCTGGTTGACCTGCGCGCTCGGCATCACGCCGAGGTCGCCCTGGTAGCCGTTCTGGATGATCGCGGCGACGTTGGCGGGCGTCGCGTCGGTGCTGTTGACCAGCTTGGGATGGCCGGGATCGCTGAAGACCTTGCCCAGACCCGGGCCGACCAGCTTCTGCGTGAACGGGCCGGTCGAGTGGCAGGCGCTGCACTTCTGGCCGAACAGCGTCTGGCCGGCGTCGGCCTTGCCCTGGTCGAGCGCGATCGCCGCGCCGCCGCGCGCCGCCGCCCGACGCGTTGCCGCCGCCGCCGGCTCCGCCGCCGCCCTGCTGGGCGAACCACTTGGCGAAATCTTGCTGGTTCTGCACGATCACGGCCTGGCTCTTCATCGCGCCGTGGGCGACGCCGCAGAACTCGGTGCACATGATGCGGTAGGTGCCGGGCAGCGTCGGCGTGACGCGCATGGTGTTGATCAGGCCCGGCACCATGTCGGCCTTCATGCGCAACTCGGGGATCCAGAAGCCGTGCAGCACGTCGCGCGAGGTGACGTGGATCGTGATCGGGGTGTTGACCGGCAGGTGCAGCTCGTTGACGACCGGCTGGGCGAGCTTGGGGTAGCGGAACTGGAAGCCGAACTGGTAGCCGATCGCCTCGACGGTCAGCACGTCGCCCTGCTGTGTTCTGCAAGTCGTACCAGATCTTGGTCGAGAAGATCGCCAGGATCACGACCAGGATCGTCGGGATCGCCGTCCACCAGAACTCGAGCACCGGGGCGTCGTGGATCTGGACCCCGATCGTGTTCGGCCGGCGCGTCCTTGGGCTTGCCGGAACACGATCGCGAAGTAGATCGTGTAGATCGTGACGATGTTGAAGATGACCGCCGCGACCGCGCCCAGGAACCGGAACAGCTCGTCGATCTCGCCGGCCGGCGCGCCGGCCTGGACGAGCCCGATCGGGAGCGGGCTGCTGATCGACGAGGTAGACCATGACGGCCGAGACCACGACGATGACGGCCGTGACGGGCCAAAAGCCCGGGCCGAGGTTGGTCTTCGGTTTGACGACCTGCTGTGCCAACTGATCCTCTCCGCTACGCGTCCGCGTAACCCCGGCGGCTTCTCCACCGGGGTCCGTGACGACTTCCTACTATGAAGAAGTCGTGAACGCGAGCGCACGGACTTCTATCGGACGCATGTACCCAGCTCGGCGCGCAGGCCGGTCTCGCCCGGCGGGCGAGAGAAGCGCGCCGCTCGTTCGCGTCTCACCCCGGCACGGCGGCGGCGAAGCGGCGCACCAGGACGTCGACGTTGGTGATCGCGGTGCCGACCACGACCGCCTGCGCGCCGGCCGCGAAGGCGGCGCGCACGTCGCCCGGCACGCCGACCCCGCCCTCGCAGATCGCGAACGCGCCGCTCGCCGCGCAGGCGCGGACGAGCTCCAGCGCGGGCAGCGCCGCCCCGCGGGTCGCCTCGGTGTAGCCGCACAGCGTGGTGGCGACGATCGCCGCCCCGGCCGCCGCCGCGCGCGCCACGTCGGCCGCGGTCGGCGCAGTCGGCCATCGGCAGCGCGCCGCGGGCCCGGATCGCCGCGCACAGGCCGGCTACCGTCAGCCCGCCCGGACGGGCCCGCTCGGTCGCGTCGAAGGCGACGATGTCGGCTCCGGCGGCGACCGCCTCGGCCACCTCGCGCAGGGTCGCGGTGATGTAGGGTCCGTAGCCCGGGTAGGCGCGCTTGACGATCCCGACGATCGGCAGCGCGACCGCGCGCCGCATGGCGCCGATCCGGGCCCCGCCCTCGACCCGCACCCCGGCCGCCCCGTTGGCGGCCGCGACCCGGCCCAGCAGCGCGATCGCCTCGGGCGCGTTGAGCGGCGAGTCGGCCTCGGCCTGGACCGAGACGATCAGCCCGCCGCGCAGCCGCTCCAGCAGCGCCGCTTCGGCCCCGCTCGCTCCAGCCGCGTTCATCGCTCGCCGAGCGATTCGGGCCGGGGCAGGCCGGCTTCGGCGAAGGCCAGCAGCGCGGCGCCCAGCACCGGCTCGTGCCGCGCGGGCGCGCGACCGCCTGGGGCGGCCACGGCCCCCAGCAGCTCGGCGGTGCGCGCGAAGAAGGCCTCGTTGGCGAACGCGCCGCCGGCCAGCGCGACCGGCACCGGGCCCTCCAGCCCGAGGCGGGCGAGCGCGCGGGCGGCCAGCCCGGCCAGCGCGGCGGCCGCGGCGGTGACCACCGCCACCGCGCCCGGATCGCCCAGCCGCGCCGCGTCGTGCACGACCCGGGCGAACGAGGCCAGCTCGCCGTGCCCGATCCGGCCCAGGATCGCCGCCCCGCCCAGCTCGCGCAGCGAGCGGCGGTCGAAGTAGGCCAGCGCGGCGTCGCCCAGCGGGCTGCGCGCGCCGCGGTCGTCCTCGGCCATGGCGTGGGCCAGCGCGTCGCGCGCGACGGTCAGCGCGCTGCCCTCGTCGCCGAACAGGAAGCCCCAGCCGCCGACCCGGACCGCCCGGCCGGCGCCGTCCTCGCCGTACGCCACCGAGCCCGTCCCGGCGATCACCACCACGGCCGGGCGGGTCGGGACCGCGCCGGCCAGCGCGATCGGGGCGTCGTGCCCGAGCCGCACGCTGCGCGCCGGCAGCGCGAGCGGCGCGCCGTCGAAGCCCGCGTCCCAGCCGGACAGCCCCACGTGAACGGCTTCGAGCGCGGTGCCGGCGGGCAGCCCGGCCGCGGCGACCGCGCGCGCCAGCGCCCCGGCGCAGGCCTGGGCGCAGCGCGCGGAGCCGGGCGGCTCGTCGACGTGCGCGGCCGGCCCGGCCGTGCCGCGCCCCAGCACCGCGCCGCGCTCGTCCACCAGCGCCGCGGCCGTCGATGACTGGCCGCCGTCGATGCCCGCCAGGTAGCGCATCAGGGCGTGCTCGTCAGCGCTTGGGCGAAGGCGTCCGCGGCGCGCTCGCGCTCGGCCCGGGTGGCCAGGCGCGGCACCTCGCCGATCGCCTCGCGGTGGTGGTAGAGCTCGTGCGCGATCGCGCGGTCGATGTGCTCGCGCACCAGGCACGACGAGCCGTGCGGCAGCGCGCCTTCGTTGACGCGGATCACCGGCCCGGCTCGGGGTCGTACTCCGCGACCAGCGTCGCCGAGCCCCAGCCGCCCAGCCGGCCAGTTCGATCCGCACGCCGTAGCGCGCGGCCAGCCCGCGCACGTCAGGCACGCGCGGCCTCGGGCCGGCGCAGGTCGACCCCGTCGCGCACCAGCCGCGCGCGCAGCGCGGCCGGGTCGAGCGCCCGCGGGCGCGACCCCGGCCTGGAGCGAGAGCGCCGCCGCGGTGCCGGCCGCCTGGCCCAGCGTCATCACGGTCGGGGTCAGCCGGGTCGAGGCCAGCGCCTCGTGGGTGGTCGAGATGCAGCGCCCGGCGACGAGCAGGTCGTCGACGCCCGCGCGGCACCAGGCAGCGGTACGGGATCTCGTACGACGCGCCGGGCGGCAGGCGGTGGGTGGTCGTGCCGCTCCCGACGGGGTTGTGGATGTCGATCGGGTAGGCGCTGCGCGCGACCGCGTCGTCGAAGCGGCGCGCCTCGAGCACGTCCTGCGCGGTCAGGGTGTACTCGCCCACGATCCGGCGCGACTCGCGGATGCCGATCTGCGTCGCGGTCGCGGCGAGCCGGGCGTGCGCGAAGCCGGGCACGTCGCGCCGGAAGAAGTCGACCAGCTGCATCACCTGCGCGCGGGCCTCGACCTCGGCCCGGGTCAGGTCGTCCGGGTCGAGCGGGTCGACGTCGACCACGCGGGTCATGTTGACCGTCACCTCGTCGGCGTACGGCGTCGCGAACATGCGACACCAGCTCGCGCGGCACGGTGACGTCGCCGCGCGCCCGCGCCGCCTCCCACAGCTCGTACAAGCCGGCGACGGCGGTCAGCGATTCCGCGCTGCGCTCGTGCGCTTTGAGCGAAGTCCGCATCTGGTCGGGGTTGTGCCGCACGTACGCCGCCAGCGCCTCGCGGTCGACGTGGCTCAGGCGAAACATCAAGCTGGCCGGCTGGACCCGCCCGCGCGCGTCGCCCTGCTGGGTCGGCACGCCCGCGCTGGCCGCGACGTACGCGTCGGCGGTCGCGTCGATGGTGCGCGCGGCGGCCACTTGGCGCAGCCCGCCGACGGTCGCGAAGCCGGCCCCCGCGACCCGGCCCTCGGCCGCGAGCGCGTCGAGGAACCAGGCGTGCAGCAGCAGCTCGACCCCGCTCTCGCGCATCAGCTCGAACAGCAGCGCCTTGTGGATCTCGGGGTCGAACGGGGTGATCGTCGGCACGTAGTCCGAGGCGTCGTGGATGTGGCCGGGCGAGCCGCCGCGCGCGATCAGGCGCTCGACGATCTCCTGCGCGATCCCGCCCACGATCCGCTCCTCGCCCGAGTGGAACGTCATCCAGGGGCCGACCATCGACGCCGTCGCCGTGCCGCCCAGGAAGCCGTAGCGCTCGACCAGCAGCGTGCGCGCGCCGCAGCGCGCGGCGGCGAGCGCCGCGGCGCAGCCCGCGTTGCCCCCTCCGACGACGAGGACGTCGTACTCACGCATCGGCGCTCTGCGTTCGCGAGCCCGGCGCCGCCCTCCGTCAGCTCGCTTCCCGGGCCGGCGCGCAACCTCGTGCCCGCCCCTGGGTACAGCGGACTCCCGCTGTCCGACGAGGCCGAACGCTCCGTGGTGTGACGCCGGCTGCGGCAAGACTTTACCTTTCCTTCCAGAAGGTTGCAGGATGAGCGACCCTGCCGGTTACGGAAACCTGATCGTCTACTCGAACGGCGGCTATCGCCGCTACGACGAGGCACGGGTCGGCTTGCTGACCCACGGCCTGCAGTACGGAACGGGATGCTTCGAAGGCATCCGCGGCTACTGGAACGAGGACGAGCAAGACGTGCTGCTGTTCCAGCTGCACGCGCACTACGAGCGGCTCACCAACTCCTCGCGCATGCTGCTGATGGACATCGGCCACTCGGTCGACGAGCTGGTCGAGATCAGCGCCGAGCTGTGCGCGCGCAACGAGTTCCGCTGCCACACCTACCTGCGCGCGATCGTGTTCAAGAACATGGAGACGATCGGGGTCAAGCTGCGCGGCATCCCCGAGACGACCGCGATCATCGCGGTACCGCACAAGAGCTACTACGACGCCGCCAACGGGCTGCGCGTGGGGGTCAGCTCGTGGCGCCGCGCCGACGACACGATGGCGCCGGTGCGCGCGAAGGTGACCGGGCTCTACATCAACGCCGCGCTGGCCAAGAGCGAGGCGGAGATGAACGGCTTCGACGAGGCGATCATGCTCTCGCAGGACGGCCACATCTCGGAGTGCTCGGCCGAGAACCTGTTCCTGGTGCGCGACAACGTGCTCTACACGCCCGATCCCTCGCAGAACATTCTCGAGGGCATCACGCGCAAGGCCATCATGACGCTGGCCCGCGAGGAGCTGGGCCTGACCGTCGTCGAGCGCGCGCTCGACCGCAGCGAAGCCTACACCGCCGACGAGCTCTTCTTCACCGGCACCGCGGTCGGGATCGACTTCGCCAACTCGGTCGACCACCGTCCGATCGGCGACGGCTCGATGGGCCCGATCACCCGCAAGCTGGCCGCGCTCTACAACGAAGCGGTCCTGGGCCGCCTGCCGAAGTACCGCTCGTGGGTCACGCCGACCTACGCTCGCCCGTCGCGCCTGGCCGCCGCCGCCCGCTAGCGCACGAGCCCGCAGCCACACGAAAGGGGACGCTTCTCGCGAAGCGCCCCCTTTTTGATGCGTGCAGGGGGCTGCCGGCCCGCTCGCGAGCCGGCGCGTTGACCTAGCTGCTGGTCGTCGCGGCGAAGGCGGAGCTCCACTGCACGCTGCGCTGCGAGTCGGCGCTGCGGCGGTTGGGCCCGTCGTACTGCGAGAGGAAGAACACCAGCGACTTGCGCTCGCCGCTGGTCACCTTGGTGACCTCGTGCCGCAGCCAGCAGCTGCTGATCAGCATCGAGTAGCGCGGCAGGCGGTAGACCTTCGGCTCGCGGTCCGGCGGGTGCACGACGTAGTCGCCGCCGGTGTACTGCGAGCCCATCTGCAGGATGACCGGGTGCTGGTAGTCGGGGTTGCTGTCGGTGTCGAGGTGCAGCCCGACGAACCCGCCGTCGCGCAGAATGTTGACCTGGCAGCGCCGGATGCACAGCCCGTCCAGCCCGGTCAGCTCCTGGTAGATCGCCATCATGCGCGGGTTGTTGAGCAGTTCCATGAGCCGCTCGCTGCCCGGCGACGGGACGTAGGTCGGCTCGTTCATGTCGACCATGAAGCGCGCGACGTCGGTGAAGTTCTCCTCGCCGGCGTCACCGATCGCGATGCGCTCGTAGGGAACCCGCTCGGGCGAGGTGAGCGCGTCGATCTCTTTCCAGGTCTCTTCGTCGAACGGGTTCGAGCCCAGGTCGAGCTGGACGCTGCCCTCCTCGCGCAAGGTTTCGTGATACGAACTGAAACGGTCGGTGATCATCGGCTGAATTACACTCCAAATGCAGCGCTGAAAGTGACCCGGCTCCGGACCCCGTCCGGCCTCGGTGCTAGTCGTGGTCGGGGCTTACGAGGCGATGGCGACCGGCTGTTCGTCGCGCGCCTCGCTCAGGTCGAGCGAGCGTGCGCGGCGCGCGCGCAGGCCGAACGGGTCCGACTCACCGCGTACGAGGTGGTCGCGCATGACGAGCATGGACTCTTTGATCGACCACGTCTCCGTCATCGGGCCCCACTCGCCCGGGTCGACCTCGTCGCGCGCGCGCTCGCGGGCGATCTCCCAGAAGCTGACCGTCGGGCGGCGGTGGTGGAAGTCGTGCGACGAGAGGTCCTGCATGAACGCGAAGACCCGCGAGGGCACGTCGATCGCGAAGATCTTGAACCACCAGACCGCGAGCCGCCCGGCGAACCGGCCGGCGTTCTCGCCGGCCTCGCGCTGCGGGTAGGGGCGGCCGAAGAAGCGGCCCCAGGTCAGCAGGGCGACGTACTGCTTCCAGGTCTCGTCGGCGGTCCGCGCGGGCGGGAACCACAGGTGCTCGGTGACGTGCTGGACGTACGAGGAGAACTGGGTCACGATGAACAGCGGCAAGAGGTAGTAGAGCGCGAACGCGGGCCACACGTGCAGCGCGGTGACCGCGCCCAGCAGGATGGTCCAGAACGCGAGCCGCGGAGCCTTCTCGTCCCAGCCCGGGATCACGAAGTTGTGCATCAGGCGGAACTTGATGTGGCCCCAGACGTGGCTGGGCTTGAACGGCTCGAGGCAGACGTGGAACCAGAACTCGCGCTCGGTCATCCGCGGCTTGAAGCCGTGCTCGATGACGAAGACCTGGTCGGGATCCTTGTCGGTGCACAGGAAGAACGGGCTGTGGTGGTCGCGCGCGTGGATCTTGAGGTACTCGCGCCAGGTGGTGTGCATGATCGGAATGCTCATGAAGTACTTGGCGACGAAGCGCGCCAGCTTCATGTTCGAGATCGCCGCACCGTGGCTGGTGTAGTGAAAGTTGTGCAGCAGCGCGCGCGTGCGGTTCATGACGAACAGCACGGCCAGCGCCGAGACGATGACGTTGTTGAAGTGAACCGCCAGCGCGATCGAGGCGATGATGATCGACCACGTCTTGCACAGGTTGAGGAGGTACTTCCAGACCGGAATCAGCGTCTCGCGGTTGGGGCGCGACGGTCCGGTCACGAGCGCTTTCCCGGTGAGCCAGGTCCAGAACGGCTGGAAGGGGAGGTGCGCGTACGTCGCTCGGACGTCCACGTCGCCGTAGCCGTATTTGGATGGATACGAAAGTGATCTCTGCATCGGGGAAGTCATCCTCTTCAACGGTCGGGCGGCGGGCGGCGGGCGGACCAGGCGCGGAGCCGGACATAAAAAGTCCGGCTCCGCGTTCGGGCGCCGGCTTACGGGATGCTGGGAATCGCTCCCGGGATCGCGGGGATGACCGGAATCATCGGAATCGCGGGGATCATCGGAATTGCCGGAATCATCGGAATCATGGTTGCCTCCAACGGTGAGCTGTGAGCGCGGCGCACGGAGTGAAGCGATCGTCTGCACCCAACACGTTCGCGAACCGCATTATAGGCAGCTAGCCAAAACGTTGTCAATCGAAAAACGGAGCACCCAGCGGACAGCGTGCTCGCTCGAACCGGCCATGTGATAGCGCTCATATGATACCACGAATCGGACAGTTCGAGAAACCTGTGTCAGATCGACTCTAGTGCGATCAGCCCATGCTCGAAGTGTCCGATAAGTATGAATCATCAGGCCGGTTCGGGGCGCTGCGCGGGCACGAAGTGTATCCAACTTTCGCCCCGACGAGCGAGCTCGCACGCCTCGCGCTACGAGGCGATCGCGGCCGGCTGGGCGTCAGGCGTGCTGACGGCGCGCGCCGGCGCGCGGCGCGCGCGCAAGCCGAAGGGATCCGATTCGCCGTGCACGAGGTGGTCGCGCACGACCAGCATCGACTCTTTGATCGACCAAGTCTCGGTCATCGGGCCCCACTCGCCGGGCTGGGCCTCGCTGCGCGCCCGCTCCGTCGCGATCTCCCAGAAGCTGACCGCCGGGCGGCGGTGGTGGAAGTCGTGCGACGAGAGATCCTGCATGAACACGCAGATCCGCGAGGGCAGGTCGATGGCGGCGATCTTCGCCCACCACAGCCCCGTGCGCAGGCCGAACGCGAGCCCGCTCTCGGCCAGCCGGCGCGCCGGATACGGGCGGCCCAGGAAGCGGCCCCAGGTCAGCAGCGCGACGTGGTGCTGCCAGGTCTCGTCGGCCAGGCGCGGCGGCGCGAACCACAGGTGCTCGGTGACGTGCTGGACGTACGACGAGAACTGGGTCACGACGAACAGCGGCAGCAGCCAGTAGAGCGCGAACACGGGCCACGCGTGCAGCGCGGTGACCGCGCCCAGCAGGATGGCCCAGAACGCGATGCGCGGGGCCTTCTCGTCCCAGCCCGGGACGACGAAGTTCTGGCTCAGCCGGAACGCGATGTGGGCCCAGATGTGGCGCGGCTTGAACGGCTCGACGACGACGTGCAGCCAGAACTTGCGCTCGCTCATCCGCCGCGTGAAGCCGTGGTCGATCACGAACTGCTGGTCGGGGTCCTTGTCCGTGCACAGGAAGAACGGGCTGTGGTGGTCGCGCGCGTGGAACTTGAGGTACTCGTGCCAGGTGAGGTGCATGATCGGAATGCTCATGAAGTACTTGCCGACGAAGCGGGCCAGCTTCATGTTCGCGATCGCCGAGCCGTGGCTCAAGCTATGGAAATTGTGCAGCAGCGCGCGGGTGCGGTTCATGACGAACAGCACCGCCAGCGCCGAGACGATGACGTTGTTGAAGTGAACGGCCAGCGCGATCGAGGCGAAGATGATCGCCCACGTCTTGCTCAGGTTGAGAGCGAACTTCCAGGTCGGCAGCAGGCACTCGCGATTGGAGCGCGGCGCGGCGCTGGAGAGCGATTTCCCGGTCAGCCATGTCCAGAACGGCTGGCACGGCAGGTGCGCGTAGGTCGCTCGGACGTCGAGCTCGCCGTAGCCGTATTTAGATGAATAAGAACGTGATCTCTGCATCGGGACGTCGTCCTCTCAACGATCTCGGCCGGCAAGCTCACCCGCGAGCCGAACGGGGAGCCGGATAACGATCCGGCTCCGCCTTTCGGGGAGCCGGTTTACGGGATGCTGGGGATCGAGGGGATCGCCGGGATCATCGGAATCGCGGGAATCGCCGGAATCATCGGGATCATCGGAATCATCGGAATCATGTCTGCCTCCAGCAAGAGTGTGAGCGCCGGTCTCGTGCAGCGTTGCCGCACTGGTCCCGAACGCCACCGCAGTATGTCAAGCGATTGTACAGATGTCAAACGATTAGCTTGACACTTCAACGTACAGCGTGTATGTACGACGATTCGCATCGTCGCCGCCGGCGCGCTCGCACCATCGCATCCGGCGCGCTCCGTCGCAGGGCCGGCCGGGGAGCGGGCGCGGCGCACGGGATTCCCGGCTCAGGCCGCGGCCGGCTCGGCGCGCGATGTGAAGCGGAACGCACCATAGAGCGCAGGAGCATCCGGGCACGCGACCTAACCTCGCTCGTCTCCAGCCGCAGGCTGCGTGCAAGTATACGAGGGGTGTAATTGTATACGATGGGTGAAATCAACGGCGGTTCGCTGCGTGTCGACGATGCGAATCAGGTGTTACGGCGGGCCGGTGACGGCGCGATCGCAAAAAAGGTGGCGTTGCTGCAGCTCGCCCAGCAGTTGGGCAACGTCCGGCAGGCCTGTAAGCTGACCGGCTATAGCCGCGACAGCTACTACCGCTTCCAGAAGCTCTACGAGCGCGGCGGCGAGGCGGCCTTGGCGCACGCCTCGCGCCGCAAGCCGCTCCACAAGAACCGGGTCGGCGCGCACATCGAGGAGGCGATCGTGGCGCTGGCCTTCGAGCAGCCGGCGTACGGGCCGCTGCGCATCGTCAACGAGCTGGCGAAGCGGCAGATGGTCATCTCGGCCGCGGGCGTGCGTTCGGTGTGGCAGCGGCACGACCTCGAGACGCGCAAGAAGCGCCTGGCGGCGCTGGAGTCCAGGCGCCGGGAAGGACTGGCGCTGACCGACGCGCAGCTCGAGGCGCTCGAAGCCCAGTTCGCGACGCTGATCGAGGAACGCGAGCCCGTCCCCCAGCGCTGAGCTCGCTCAGGCGCGCTTGGGAACGGTGACGACGACGACCGGCTCGGCCGGGTCGACGCCGGCGAGTTCGTCGTGCGCCAGCCCGGCGATCTGAGCGGCTTCGGCCATCCCGGCGAACTCGCCGATGCGCGCCGCGCGCAGCACGAAGACGTCGGGCAGCGCGCGCCCGACGTCGCCGAACGTGGTGTGCTCGTCGATCAAGGCGGGCAGCGCGGCGGCGACCTGGCCGGCCCGGACCGTCGTCGCCTGCGCGCCGGGAAGCACCAGCCGGACGACGCCGCGCTCGTCGACCACCGCGCTCTCCGTCGCGCTCGCGATCACCGCGAGCCCAGCGGTGCGCGCGACGACGCGCACCGCTGCGGCCGGTACCCGCAGGTGCTCGGCCGCGGCGGCGATGCGGGCCGGCTCGCCGAGCGCCTCGGCGCTCCGCGCGCCTTCGACGAGGGCCGTCGCGCCCGAGGCGGTCGCCCGCACCCGGTTGCGCGCGGTATCGACCTCGACCACGACCTCGACCCGTTCGGGCGCCGCGCCCGACGCGACCGCGGCGTCGATCGCCTCGCGCCGGATGCGGGCCAGGTCGTCCGCGGTCGGGTCGACGATGGTGCGCTCGACCACGTCGCGGACGAGCGCCAGCGCGACCCCTAGCGGCGAGATGACCTGCGCGTCGCGCGCGATGCGGTGCGCGAAGCCGAGCGCGTGCGCGGCGTACGGCACCAGCGCCGCCGCCCCGCCGCCGCCGCCGACCAGCACGGTCGTGGCGCGCTCGAGCCCGTAGTCGGCGATCAGCTCGTCGAGCGTCGCGCGCAGCCGCTCCGTCGCGCGGTCGAGGATGGCGCGCGCGAGCTCCTCGGCGCCCAGGCCGAGCGCCGCGCCGACCAGCGCGCAGGCCGCGCGCGCCGAGGCCGCGTCGCCGCGCGCGAACGCGTCGGCCGGAACCGTTCCGAGCAGGTTCGCCGCGCAGGTCGGCGTGATCGCCACCCGCGTTCCGTCGGCCAGCGCGAGCGCCGCGACGCCCTCGCCCAGCTCGGCGCGCGCGCCGGCGAAGCGCGCGGGTTCGGTGAACGAGGCGTAGCGGTAGCCCGCGATGTGCGCCGAGCGCGGCCCGACGTCGACGACGCGGCCGCCGGCCAGGCGCGCCAGCGAGCCGCCCGCGACCGCGATCGTGCGCACGTCGAGCGTGCGCAGCAGCGTCCGGTGGCCGCCGATCCGGGCCGGGCGCATCTGCGGCTGGCCGCGCCGGATCACCGAGCAGTCCGCGCTGGTCCCGCCGACTTCGATGAAGATCCCGTCGGTGACGTTCTCGTGGAAGAGGGCGCCCGCAATGCCCGCCGCGGGCCCGGAAAGCATGGTCAGGATCGGCCGCCGTTCGACCTCGCTCACGTCCATCACGCCGCCGTCGCTGCGCATGATCATCAGCGGCGCGGGAATGCGCGCGTCGGCGACGGCGCGCGCGGTGACCCGCGAGGTGCGCAGCATGCGCGGCAGGATCGCGGCGTTGAGCGCCGCGGTGCGGGTGCGCGCGCGCAGCCCGTACTGGGTCGAGACCTCGGCCCCGCTGGTGGCCGCCAGGCCGCCCGCGCGCGCGGCCGCCACCAGCGCGGCCTCGCGCCCCGGCCGGTCGACCGCGAACGCCTCGCTCACCGCCACCGACTCGATCCCGGCCGCGCGCAGCGCGTCGAGCAAGCCCGCGTCGCGGCCGTCGAACCAGACCGGCGCGAAGCGGATGCCCTCGGCCAGCGCGAACGGCGCGAAGCGCGCGAACGCGCGCGCGAGCGGCCCGCCCAGGGTGACGATCCCGACCTTCGCCACGTCGCCCTCGAGCAGCGCGTTGGTCGCCTGCGTCGTGGAGTGCGCGATGAACGCGATCGAGGCCGGGTCGACGGCGTGCTCGCCCAGCAGCCGCTCCAGCCCGGCGACGATCCCCGCCGCGACGCCGTCGGGATGGTCGTGCGAGGTCGGCACCTTGACCGAGGCGACCATCTCGCGCGTCGCCGCGTCGACCGCGACGACGTCGGTGAACGTCCCGCCGACGTCGATGCCGATCCGGAGCGTGGGCGCGATCGTCAGCCGCCGTCCGCGCCGACGTCGCCGGCGACGACGATCGTGACGAGCTTCATCGTCACCCGGCCGTCGCGGGCGTGCGCCGCGAACAGCGCGCGCAGCGCGGCCTCCAGCTCGTCCGCCGCCGGACCGTCCTTGGGCAGGTACGAGGTGCTGCGCGCGCGGGCCAGCACGCCGTCGAGGTCGAGCGACTGCTCGTTGGGGATCTCGCTGCGGCGCGGGCCGCCGTGCCAGATCGGGAACGCCGCGAACACGGCCAGCCCGTCGGCCCGGCTGCGCTCCGTCTCGTCGGTCTTGAAGCGGCGCACGATCTCGCCGTAGCCCGCGGTGAACGGGTCGCTCTCGTCGCGCTCGTTGTAGACCACCGCCGCGCGCCCGCCGGGGCGCAAGATGCGCACGATCTCGCGCAGCGCCTTCTCGTGGTCGAACCAGTGGAAGGCTTGGAACGCGGTCACCAGGTCGATCGAGGCTTCGTCGAGCCCGGTCCACTCCGCGCTGGCGGCCATCCATTCGACCAGCGGATCGGGCGCGGCCGCTTCGCGCATGGCTTGGTTGGGCTCGATCGCCAGCACGCGCGCGCCGCGCGCGGCGAGCAGCCGCGACGCGATCCCGGTGCCCGCGCCGAGATCGGCGACGAGCACGTCTTGCGGATCGCCCAGGCCATCCAAGAGCACGTCGAGCGCCGCGTCGGGGTACGACGGCCGCCCGGTGACGTACGCGCCGGCGCGCTCCGAGAAGCGCCCGGTGAAGCTCACGTGCGGGTGGCCGCGCGGCCCGGCAGCGCGCTCATCGCCCGGGCGAGCTCGTCGTACAGGTACGTCATCGTCTCGATCCCGCCGAAGAACTGGCTCAGGTCGAACTTTTCGTTAGGGGCGTGGATCGCGTCGTCGGGCAGGCCGACGCCGATCAGCACCTGCGGCAGGTGCAGGATGCGGTCGAACGAGGTGACCGCGCCGATCGAGCCGCCGATGCCGATGAACACCGGCGGCTTGCCGAAGCCCAGCTCCATCGCGCGCACCGCGGCCAGCACCGCGGGGTGATCGCGCGAGGTCTCGACCGCGCGGGTGTCGCCGCCCGACTCGATCTCCACCCGCACGCCCTTGGGCGCGATGCGCTGCACGAACGAGGTCACCGCGTGCTTGACCTGCGCCGGGTCCATGTGCGGCACCAGGCGCGCGGAGAGCTTGGCCTTGGCGAACGCCGGGATGATCGTCTTCTCGCCCGGTCCTTGATAGCCGCCGTACATGCCGTTGATCTCCAGCGTCGGGCGCATCCAGATGCGCTCCAGCGGCAGGCGCGCCGTTTCGCCGACCAGCTCGGGCACGCCGTACGCGTGCGCTTCCTTGGCCGGGTCGTACGGCAGGGCCGCGATCTCGGCCCGTTCCTGGGGCGAGAGCTCGCGCACGCCGTCGTAGAAGCCGGGGACCGCGATCCGGCCGTGCGCGTCCTTGAGCTGGGCCAGGATCTGCGCCAGCGCCTCCAGCGGGTTCTTGACGACGCCGCCAAAGTAGCCCGAGTGCATGTCGGTCGTCGGGCCGTGCACGGTGATCTCGAAGTGCACCAGGCCGCGCAGCGAGGTCGTCAGCGAGGGCACGTCCTCGGCGAACACCGCCGTGTCGGAGATGACCGCGACGTCGCAGGCCAGCCGCTCCTTCTCGCGCGCCATGAAGCTCTCGAAGTTGGGCGAGCCGATCTCTTCCTCGCCCTCGATGACGACCTTGACGTTGAGGGGCAGCTTGCCGTTGACGCGCAGGTGCGCCTCGAGCGCGGCGAGGTGCATCAGGCACTGGCCCTTGTCGTCGACCGTGCCGCGCCCGTAGAGCTTGTTCTCGCGCACCTGGGCCTCGAAGGGCGGCGAGGTCCACAGCTCGAGCGGGTCGGCCGGCTGCACGTCGTGGTGGCCGTAGATCAGCAGCGTCGGCGCGCCCGGCGCGCCCAGCCACGCCCCGTAGGCGACCGGGTGCCCGCCCGTGTCGATCACCTCCGCCTCGGTCAGGCCGGCGGCGCGCATCCGCGCCACCGCGTGCTCGGCGGAGCGCCGCACCTGCCCGGCCTGGGCGGGATCGGCCGAGACGGACGGGATCGCGACCCACTCCTTCAGCTCGGCGAGGTAGCGGTCGCGGTTGTCTCGGACGTGGCCGATCAGGGCGTCGGCGTGCGGGGCGATCATCCCCACCCCTTCGCCGACCCCGGTCCGGGATGCTTCGTGTCAGAAGCGCCCGGCGGCCGGGCGGCGCCGCACGTAGCGGTGCACGCGCGGGATGTGGGCAGCCAGGTCCTCGCGCGGCTCGTCGATGTCGATGCGCACGCGCAGGCGCCAGCTTCCCAGCACGAGCGCGAAGTGGGTCGCGAGAATGGTCACCTCAAACCTCCCGGCGCGACCACAGCACGGTCGCGAGATAGAGTGCGAGCCCGGCCAGCAGCCACGGTGCGGCGACCACGACGGCATGGGGCAGGAACGGAAAGAGCGAGTGCGTGGTGGTGGTCGCGACGCCGTTGCCGACGCGCGTCGTGCTGGTCAGCCAGGCCAGCGGGTTGATCGTATTGAGCGCGAGCGCGACGCCGTGCAAGCCGGGCACGTTCACGTACGCAAGCCCGAGCAGCCCGCCGAATACCGGCCAGCTCAAGCCGGCGACCGCGCCGCCGCGACCGGGCATTCCGGCGGTCGCCGCTTGCACGACCGCGTACCACATGAACGCGATCCCCGCGCTGCGCACGACGAGCTCGCCCAGCCCCGCATCGTGCACGACGTGGCGCAGCGCGCCGGTCGGCGCGGCGCAGAGGAGCGCGGCGATCACCGCGAGCAGGCCGACCGCGACGATCGTGGCCAGATCGACGGCGAAGTACTCCAGCGCGATCCGCGCCCGCGACGCCGGTTTCGTCCACACGACCGGCAGCGTCGGGGACTCGCGGTTCAGCGAGGGAGCGGTGACGGCCGCCACGACCAGCGCGGCCATGAGCGCGACCGCCGCGAAGAGGCTGTCCGGAATCGCGGCGGGGCGCAGTTCGGACGTCACCGTGACGTGATTGGAAAGAAAGCTGCCGAGCACGATCGCGGTCAGAACCGCGAGCGCGATCGCGGACCAGATCACGGTGCGGCGTGCGCGCAGGAGCGCGACGTAGATCACGAGCGTACCTCCGGGATGACGCCGTCGGCGACGGCGTCGAGGAAGATGTCTTCGAGGCCGCGGTCGATGACGCGGATGCTGCGCGCGCCCAGCCCGCCCAGTCCGGCGGCAAGCGCGTCGGCGTCGCGGCGGGCGTAGACGCGCAGGATCGCGCCGGTCGTCTCCAGGCGCCGCACGCGCGGATCGCCGGCCAGACCGTTGGGCGAAGGCGCGCTCCCCTCGAAGATCGCCTCGACGATCTTCTCGTCGCCTTTGAGCGCGTCGATCTCGCCGGCGAGCACGAGCTTGCCGCGGCGCAGGATCGCGACCCGGTCGGCGGCGCGTTCGACTTGTCCCACTTGGTGCGACGAGAGCAGGACGCTCGCGCCGTTGGCCGCGGCGTCGATCAGCAGGTCGAGGACGACGCGCTGGAAGATCGGGTCGAGCCCGGTCGCCGGTTCGTCGAGCACGAGCATCGACGGCCGGATCGCGAGCGCCAGGGTCAGCGCGAGCGCGGTCTGCTGGCCTTTCGAAAGCCGCTTGGCCTTCTGGCGCGGGTCGAGATCGAACACGCGCAGCAAGTCGCGCGCGCGGGCGTCGTCGTAGCGCGCGTACGCGCGGCGGGTGAAGGCGAGATGCTGCTCGACGGTAAGCCAGCAGTAGAGCGCGGAGCGCTCGGGCACGTAGGCCAGGCGCTCGAACGTCTGGGGCGCGAGCGGCGCGCCGTCGAAGCGGATCTCGCCGGAGTTCGGCCGCGCGAAACCGAGCAGGCACTTGAAGGTCGTCGTCTTGCCCGAGCCGTTGGGACCGAGCAGCCCGCAGATCGAGCCGGCCGAAACGTCGAGCGACACCCCGTCGACGGCGGTGAACGAACCGTAGCGTTTGACGAGGTCGCGAACCGCGATCATCGGGTTTCCTCCGTATACCAGCGCGCGATCGCGCGCTCCACCATGCGCTCGAGCTCGGCGCGCGCGACGCCCAGCGAGCGGGCCTCGCGGACCGCTTCGCCGACGGACTTGGCCGCGACGTCGGCGACCGCGCGGGTCATCTCGCCGACGACGCCGTTGCCGCGCACGAAGCTGCCCCGGCCGGGGCTGGTCTCGATGATCTCCTCGCGCTCGAGGTCGCGGTAGGCGCGCGCGATCGTGTTGGGGTTCACCGTGAGCGTGAGCGCGAGCGCTTTCACGGTGGGCAGCTGCTCGCCCGGCACGAGCGTGCCCAGCGCGACGCTGCGTTTGACCTGGTCGATCACTTGCTGGTAGATCGGGACGCCGCTGCGCGAGTCGACCGTGATGACGGCCGGCACGCGCTTAGAACGTCACGCCCCAGCCGCGAAAGATCGTGGCGTCGGCGGGGACGCGGACCAGCGTCGGGCGGGGTTGGCTGGGGCGGGCGGGGCGCTGGAGCGGATCGGGGCGGATCATGGCTGCTCTCCTAACGTGCTGTTGTACTAGTACACTAATACAATGACTCACCGGCGTCAAGCCCCGGCGCGAGAATTTGGTCGCCGCGCCGCGATTCTGCCAAGGGACTGCGGTTGGGAGAGCACGCGGCGTGCCAAGCGAGGCAAAGCGCGGCCGAGCGACAAGAACTCCGGCGATGAAGCTGCGTGCGCTCGCCGTCCTGGTCGTGTTCCTCGCCTCGGCCGGGGCCGCGCCGCCGTCGGCCGGGTCGCCGGCCGGTGGAACGGCCCGGACGCCTGCGGCCGACCCGATCGCGGCGCTGGCGCGGGCCTACATCGCCGAGGCGGAGGTGCGCGATCCGCTGTTCGCCGACGGGATCGGGGTCCACACGCAGGACGACCGGCTGGCGGACTACTCGGCCGCCGGCCACGCGGCCCGGCTGGCCTGGCTGCGCGGCTGGCGCGCGAAGCTCGACGCGGCGAGCGCGGATCTCGCCGACACCGCGCAGCTCGCCGACGCGCGCGCCCTGCGCGACACGATCGAGCTGGAGCTGTTCGAGGACGCGCACCTGCGCCCGCTCGAGACCGATCCGACGCTGTACGCGACCGCGATCGGGAGCGCGGTCTACCAGCTCACCGGCCGCACCTACGCCCCGCGCGCGCAGCGCCTGGCGCACGTCGCGAACCGGCTGCGCCTGCTGCCCGGCGTCGTCGCGGCCGCCAAAGCGAACCTGCGCCGGCCGGCCCGCGTCGTGACGCTGCAAGCCACGGACGAGAACGCCGGCAACATCGCGCTGGTCGCCGCGCTGCCCGCGACGCCCGCGATCGCGCGCAGCCGCCCGGCCGCGCTGCGCGCGCTGCGCTCGTTCCAGGCGTTTCTGGCGGGACCGCTGCTGGCGCGCTCCGACGGTTCGACCCGGGTCGGCGCCGCGGTCTACGACCGCGAGCTGCAGCTGGCCGAGGGCACCGACGCCACCCGCGCCGACCTGACCCGCAGGGCGCGGGCCGACTTCGACGCGACCCGCGCGCAGATGCTGGCCCTGGCGCTCCCGCTCGACCGCACGCTGTTCCCGAACGAGATCGCCGCCGAGGAGCGGCCCGACGCGGTCGACGTGGTCGTCCGCCGGGTGCTCGACAAGCTCGCCGAAGACCATCCTGGGCGCGACGGCATCTTCGCCGCCGCGCGCGACGACGTCGCGGCGGCGAAGCAGTTCATCGCCGCGCACCCGGTGCTCAAGCTGCCGGTGCCCGACACGCTGCACGTGACGCCGACGCCGGCCTTCATGGCGGGGTTCGGCGGCGCGTCGCTGGACGCGCCGGGCCCGTTCACGCCGCTGGCCGAGTCGTACTACTACATCGACGAGATCCCGCGCGCGTGGAGCGCGGCCCAAGTCCAGTCGTACCTGCGCGACAACAACACCTACGAGATGAAGATGCTCTCGCTCCACGAGGCGATGCCGGGCCACTACGTGCAGATCCGCTACGACAACGCGACGCCCTCGCTCGTGCGGCGCATCTTCGCGAACGGCTCGTTCGTCGAGGGCTGGGCCGTCTACGTCGAGGGCATGATGGTCGACGCGGGCTACGGCGGCGGCGACCCGCGGCTCAAGCTGTTCCAGCTCAAGTGGCGCCTGCGCGAGCAGGCCAACACGCTCATCGACGCCGGCTACCACGCGCAGGGCATGACCAAGGCGCAGCTCGAGGACCTGCTCGTGCGCCAGGCCTATCAGGAGCGCGCGCAGGTCGACACCAAGTGGCACCGCCTGCAGCTCTCGCACAACCAGCTCTCCAGCTACTACGTCGGCTTGGACGCGATCTCACGCACCCGCGATGCGATGAAGACGGTGCTGGGCGACCGCTTCGACCTGGCCGCGTTCAACCAGGCCCTGCTCGCGATCGGCAGCGTCGAACCGCGCTACGTGATGCCGCTCGTGGCGCGACAGCTCGGGGTGTCGGTGTAGGGCGCTTGGCAAGTAGGTCCGTAACCTTGCGCCAAAGACCCACTGCTAGGGCTTTCTCGCGGCTAGGCTCGTTACGGACTCGATCCCGTCCATCCATGTGGCGGCCTCCCGTGAGCGCCAGTACACGATCGTCCGGAATCGCTGGTAGTCGGCCATGATGTCTCGCTCGAAGATCGGCTCGTGATGAGCGATGCGGTTGCGAAGGATTCGAACGGTCTCCACCTGGTCGTGCAGTACTTTCCGTGAAATGGCTGGAGCCCACCGAGCCGGCAGGTTTGGAAACACGGTCTTGATCGACTGGTTCCACAAGCGATTGTCGTGCCGGCTGGTCAGCATCGATACCCAAAACATGAATTTCAGTTCTGGGATGACCTTACCGGCGGTGGAGTGCCCAGCTCGCGCTCTTACGAGATCGTTGAACGGGTTGTAGCCCACTCTTGGACGTGGGATGCTGCGCTCCAAGCCGCCGCCCGAGACGAACCAATGCGCTCCATAGACGTTCTCGATCGCTTCGGCTATGGAGTTCCTCAGGACGACTTCGCACAGGCTCAAGGGAACCATCAATGCGCCGGAGACTTCGGCGTTCCATCGGTACAAGGCCAAAGCAAGGCGTTTGTTCCGATGAGAAGCGGCTAGGTAACGGTCTAGCCGCGATGCGGACAGCGCAGCGGAGATGGCGGATATGTCCTTGGCGCGAAGGTGGTCAGCCGTCATATTGACTGCCACCGGCGGTCATGATAATATTCCGTGTGTTCGCCCCGGGTCTTGTTGGCGCAAGCCTCCCCCCAGGGACAAACGACACGATGAGCAGCTCACCATTCGGTGGGCTGCTTTGTCGTTTCGATGATTTCATTGTCCCGTCGGTACTGGAGTACGTAGTAGTGGTAGAAAAACCATCGCCTGCGGCCCATTGGGATACGGCCGAATCGATGGCCGGTACATCGTAAGGGCTAGTGGTGACAGATGCCTGGCACACACCGTGCGACTACGAGTCGTCGTCGCGGGTCAGCGTGGGAGCTGACCCCGCGTCATTCAGCCTGTGAAGGGCACACCCAAGTCGACGTGAACTGCTGGGCCGCCGACGGTTCCGCGCTGGACGTCGAAGGTGTGCGGTTTGCCGTCGTAGGCGCGGAGCTGGGTTTGGTAGGTGCCGTACTCCCACCAGAACTTGCCGTCGAGCTTGTCGATCACGTCGCCGGTGCGCAGGCCGGCGGTCCAGGCCGGGCCGCCGGGGCGCACCAGCGCGCGCATGTAGCCGTCGCTGGGCTTGAACAGCACGTAGAAGTACGTCGGGCGCGGGTCGGCCGGATCGAAAGCCACCCCGCGCTCGAAGACGTTCGCCGCTAACGCGGGGTGCTCGCGCGACCAGACGCGGACGCGGAACAGCGCGTCGAGCGCGGCCCGGCGCACGTCGGCACCTTGGGCATGCCACTGGTCCACGCTCCATCCGGCGCAGTCCGTCAGCTCGACGCCGATGTCGCGGCCGTCGCCGCCCAGGGGCGTCGACGTGACGCGCAGCGCGGCGGCGTACGGTTTCGCCCGGCAGTCCGACGCTGCCGGGTCGCCGCTCGCCGCGACGACGCGGTAGCCGCTCCAACCGCGCCCCACCTCCGCCGCGATCTCGTGCGCGGCCATCTGCGCGGCGGCACTCCCGTCGTCGAGCACGGCGAGCGTGCGAGCCGCGGCGGGCGGCGCGGACAAGCCTGTCGGTTCGCTCGTATGCCGCGTCGCGTTGCACCGTTGCGGCGGCAGCGCGCCGGCATGGCGAACGGCGCTTTGCCGAACAGCGCGCCGCCGGCGATCACCACCGCCAGCACCGCCAGGGTCGCGACGCCGACTTGCCACGGCAGCGTCAGGCGGGTGATGCGCTCGACCGAGACGCCGGTGAAGTTCGCCACCCAGACGTTCTGGGTGTTCGTCGGGTCGCAGACGTTCTGCACTTGCACGACCGCCATCACCGCCGCCACCAGCGCGACCGGCGGCAGCACGTGCAGCGTGGCGAGCACGGTGTAGACGCCGATGCCGACGCCGTAGGGGTTGAGCGGGCCGCGGTAGAGCGCCAGCGGCGAGAGCAGTCCGAACAGCAGCACGTAGCCCAGCGGCGAGCGCGGCGCGACCGCGGAGACCAGCGGCGTCACCGCGGCCTGCACCTGCGGCGTCTGCGCGGCGACCAGCAGCATGCCGATCCCGATCATCAGGATCGTGGCCGGGGCGACGTCCTCGATGCCGCGGATCCAGGCCGCGATCAGGGTCTGCACGGCGGCGCGCGGGCGGGTGACGAGCACGCCGTAGAGCGCGGCCAGCGCGAAGGCGACGATCGCGTCGAGGTGCAGCACGGTCAGCAGCACCAGCGGCAGCACCGGCGTGATCAGCGCCGCCGGCCCGACCCGCTTGCGCGGCGGCTCGCCGGGGATCACGCTGGTCGCGTAGTCGCGCGTCGCGCGGGTGCGCACCAGCGCGTAGGCGACCAGCACGACCGCCTGCACCACGAACAGCACCAGGGCGTAGCTCTGGAAGGTCGTGCGGTCGACGCCGAAGATCGAGCTGTAGAACTTCCACTGCGCGATGTTGAGGATGTAGCCCAGGCCGAAGGCCAGCAGGAACAGCGTCGCGGAGGTGGCGCGCGGGATACCGACCGTCATCAGCACCGGCAGCACGATCGTGCCGATCATGATGATCGCGCCCAGGCCGGTCACCGTGGTGAACAGGATCGCGACCACGGCCGAGAGCAGCAGCGCCAGCACCAGCGGCTGGTCGCCGCCGAACTCCGCCGCATAGGTGACCAGCGTCTCGGCGATCCCGGTCGAGAGCACGACGCGCGAGAGCAGCGCGCCGAAGAACAGCGTCGCGTACACCGGCGCGAGCTTCACCGCGCCCGCGGTGAGGATGCCGGCCAAGTCGCCCACCCCGGCCAGCGCGGCGGTGGCCAGCGCCATCAGCGGCACGGCCAGCAGCGCCGGCAGCTTGCGCGCGATCATCAGCCCCGCCAGGAGCAGGAAGACGACGACGATCGCGACCCCGCTCAGCGCGCCGATGACATCACCTCGTCCCAAGCCGGGACCTTGTCGCCGCGCAGGTAGTCCTCGCGCATCGACGCCGTCGATCCGGTCGGCGCAGCGCTGCGCCTGGTCCTCGGCCACCTGGTAGTGCGCGAGCATGTGCTCCAGTCCGGGTTCGGTGCTCTCGTGACGCCAGGCCGCAGCGTACACCGGCGCGATGTCGGCGACGGCGTTGCGCAGCTCCCAGCAGAGGTACTTCGCGACGCCCAGGCTGCGGTAGACCTGGTTCTGCTGCGGCTTCGTCGCGTGGGCGCGGGCGTCGTCGTAGTAGTCGCGGGCCTCCTTGCCGATCTGCAGCCGCCGCCCCAGCGCATCGTAGCGCAGCGCGCCCAGCGCGCATCGCCTCGGCCGCGTGCGGGTGCAGCGGCGGGCGCGCGTTCCAGAGGTCGGTCAGCGCGGCTTCAGCGCGCGTGCGCACGCCGGCCAGGTCGAGCGGCTGCACGCGCGCTTGCAGGCGCGGGTCGAACGGGTCGCGCCAGAACACGTAGTCCGGCTGGTCGGAGGCCGGGGCGGTCTTGAGCAGCGGGCGGATCGCTTGCAGCGCGTCGAGGCCGCGCGCGTAGCGGGGGTCGTCGCTGCCGAAGAACGCGCGCGCGAAGTCGGCGTGCCAGGTCGCGTCGGCGACCGGCTCGCGCTGCCAGGCCGTCGCGGCCGCGTACGCGACGGTCGGCCAGGTCGCCTCGAACAGCGTCTCGCCGTCGTCGTGCCAGACGGTGAAGAACATCCCCAGCATCCCGCGCGCACCCTTGGCCTCGCCGACGAACTTCGCCACGTTGGCGTACGACGTGCCGAGGTCGGGATAGAGCTCGTTCCAGTTCGCCGCGCCAGGCGCGACCATCTGGTCGAAGCCGGCGTTCGCAATCGTGTCGATGTAGGGCCGGTACGTCTTCTCGTTGCCGTAGTGGAACGTCACGACGACCGTGTCTTTCGGAATCAGGCCGAGGATCGTCTTGTCTTGCTGGATCGCGTCGTCCCAGATCATCGGGCGCGCGCCGCTCCCGGCGAGGAAGCCTGCGACGCGGTTGACGTGGTCGGCGAAGACCTGCGGCGTGCGCGGCGTGCGCCCGCGGCCCAGGTCGATCGGCTCGTCGCTGCCGACGTGCACGAACGGGGTCGGTTTGGTCGCGGCGACGACGTCGCGCAGCAGCGGCTCGAGGTACTGGTACGTGCGCGGATCGCTCTCGGCCATCAGGTAGCCGTGCGGCAGTTCCGCCAGCGGCGCGAGCGCTTCCCACTTGAGCGTCTCGTGCATGTGGGCGAAGGTCTGCTGCTCGGGGATCAGCGTGACGTGGAAGCGGCGCGCGTAGTCCGCCAGCTCGCGCAGTTGCGCCGCGGTCCAGCCGTTGGGCCAGGCGACGTAGGGGTGGCGCGGGTCGGCGAAGACCTGCTCCATGTAGGGCGACCAGCCGTTGAGCTTGAGCGAGGCCAGCGCGCGGATGCGCTCCTTCGCGTATGCCATCGTCGGGAACGGCCCGCGCGAGACGTCGTCGGAGACGATCCGCCAGCGCAGCGCCGGCGCGTCCTCGATCGCCGTGCAGCCGATGTGCCAGCCGCGCGCGTCGCGTTCGGGCAGTTGCGCCAGCGTCATCAGCGCGTCGAACGCGCCCGCGCTGCCGGCCGCCGACACGGTGGCGCCGGTCGCGCCGACCACGATGCCGTACGCTTCGCTCGCCGCGTCGCCCGAACGGCGGCGGAACGCCACCGCGGCCCGCTCGCCGGACCGGGCCAAGCGCGGGGCGGGGATGCCCAGCGCGCGCCAGCGCTCGCGCAGCAGCTCCAAGCCGCCCGGCTGGGTGTCGGGCGCGAACGCCAGCGGCGCGGCCAGGGAGAGCGGGTGGGCACACTTCGCCGGCCCGATCGCATTCGGCCGGGGCACCAGCGCCGGCGCCGCCGAAGCGGCGCCGGTCAGCGCGAGAACGAAGGCAGCGGCCAGAAACGAGCGCACGAGCCGCGCTACACCGGTGCGCGCGCCTTGTCCTCGCCTAGCCGAACAGCAGGCGTCGCCGCGACACGAAGCTGGTCCGCATCGGGCTGGTCGTCGGCGTGCCCGTCGGCGTGTGGGTCGGCACGGGGGTCGGGGTCGGGGTGGGCGTCCCGCTGGGCGTGTGGGTCGGGGTCGCCGTCGGGGTGGGCGTCGCGCTGGGGGTGTGGGTCGGGGTCGCCGTGGGCGTGGGCGTGGGCGTCGGGGTCGGCGTGTGGGTCGGAGTCGCCGTCGGCGTGGGCGACGCGGTCGGCGTCGGACTGGGCGACGGGGTCGGGCTGGGGCCGCAGGCCGTGGTGATCGCGGCGATCGCCGCGGCGAACGCGGCGCCCAGGGTGCCGAGCACGCCGCGGATCAGCGTGCGCAGGGTGGCGATGCCGGCCAGCATCGCGGCCTCGCCGCTGGCCGCCAGCGCGCCCTTGGCCGTCGTCAGGGTCGCCATGCCGCCGCCGGACGCGATCGAACCAACCAGCGTGCCGCACCAGAAGAAGCAGGCGACGATCGCGGCGATGAGCAGGGCGATGACCGCGAGCAGGGCCGCGATCGCCAGGGCACAGTTGGCGTCGCCCGCGTACTCGGGCCGGCGCGAGCCAAGCACCGCGCGCGCCACCGCGGCGCCCAGCGGGCTCGACGTCGCAACGAACTCGGTCGAGCCGTCGGCCAGCGTCATCGTGACGCCGCCCGAGGTCGGCGTCGCCTTGAGCGTCAGGCCGTTCGTCGCGTCTTGGTTCGGTGCGCCGACCGGCACGGCGGTGAAGCTGCCGTCGGAACCGCGCGTCATCGTCATGAAGCCGACGGTCGTCGGCTGGCCCACCGGCAGCGTGTTCGGGTCCATCAGCGGCACGTCGACGCGCGAGCCGTTCCCGTCCACCACGGTGAACACCGTGCGGCCCGCCGTGTCACGGCCCGACATGTCGTACTGCACGCAGAAGCCGCCGCTGCTCGGGTCGTACATGTTGAGGAACTGGCCGTTGGGATCGCCGTAGATGATCTGGTTGTTCGAGTTGGGGATCAGCTTGAGGCCGGTCTGCGAGGTCTGGTGCGACGGCCCCGCCGTGCTGTGATTGTAGCTGAGCGGGCCGTTGAGGTTCGGCAGCGGCGACGCGGTGCTCGTGGCGGAGGCGCTGCGCGCGCTGCCCGCATTCAAGCCCGGCAGCGAGGCGCCGGTGCCGGCGCAACCGGCGACGGCGGACGCGGCGGCAATACCGAAAAGCGCCTCGGCTCTGGTTGGAAACCGTGGATTACGTGACAAAACACCCTTCTCTCTAACGGAACGATATGAGAGCGAATAGCGGGAGACGCAGTAAAAACATGCCTCCGGCGGTACGCCCTGTTCCGGAATGGGATGAGGAAACCTCGGCGCCCTGCGCTCGGAACTGCTCGATTTGCGTTAAACCAAGCGACCTCTCCCCACGGGGCAAGTCGCATGGCCGGCTCTGCGTGCCGGCCCCGCCGGCTGCCTGCGGCGGTGCGAGAGTCGCGCGCGGCGAAGCGCCGGGGCCGTGCGCCGTTTGCTCGCAATCCTGTGTTGCATCGCCTCGCTGACGGCGCTGCCCGTCGCCGCCGCCGACCAGGTCGACCGGCAGCGCCTCGCCGTCGCGACCGGGCTTGCGGCCGACGCGCGGGCCACGCTCGACCAGCTCGTCGGTGACGCGATCCGAGCCCGGAATCTTCCCGGCGGCGTGCTGGTCGTGACCTCGTCGCGGCGCGTGCTGTATCGCAAAGCGTACGGGGTGCGGACGCTCGAGCCGCGCACCGTCGCCAACGACCCGAGCACGGTCTACGAGTTCGCCTCGGCCACCAAGCCGCTCGCGACCGCGACCGCGATCATGCTGCTCGCGCAGCGCGGCGTGCTGCGCCTGAACGACCGGGTCAGCCGCTGGATTCCGGAGTTCGCGCAGAACGGCAAGCACGACGTCACGCTGCTCCAGCTCCTCACCCACACCGGCGGAATGCAGATCGACTACGTCCGCGCCGACTACCAGGCCGACATCCCGACCATCCTCGCCCACACCTACGCCGCGCCCCTGCGCTTCGCGCCCGGCACGAAGTTCGAGTACAGCGATCTCGCGTTCATCACGCTCGCCGACGTGGTGACGCGCGCGGCGGGGATGCCGTACGAGCGCTTCGTGCAAGAGCAGATCTTCCGCCCGCTGGGCATGCGCGATGCGTTCTTCGACACCACCATCGACGCGGCGCACGCCGCCCGGCTCGCACCGCAGACCCGCAACCAGACCGTGCAGAAGCTGCGCGACGACTTCGGCACCGTGCCCGGGCTCAACGGCCACGCCGGAATCCTCGCGACCGCCGACGACGTCGCCCTGCTCGCCCGCGCCTACTTGCGCGCGGCACGGGGCGAGAGCACGCCGGGATTCGCGCTGACGCCGGCCAGCGTGCGCGCGATGACCGAGCCCCGCTACGTCGGCGCCGGCCAGGTGCGCGGCATCGGCTGGGATCTCGACAGCGCTTACTCGCGCAACCGCGGCGAGGTCTTCGCGCGCGGCGGCTTCGGCCACACCGGCTCGTCGGGCACCAGCGTCTGGATCGACCCGGCCACGGACGTCGCGGTCGTGTTCGCCTCCAACGCCCACTACCCCGACGACCAGGGCAGCACGCTCTACCTCGAAGCGATGCTCGACACGGTCGTCGCGGCTCGGCTCGAGCACGCCCGCGACGCGCGCGACCCGATCGACGCGGCACGCGAGCAGTCGGCCCGCTTCAGCGCCGACGCGGCCCGCAGCGCGCTCGGCTTTCCGGCGACACCCGGCCCGGCGCCGTCACCGTCGCCGGCGGCCAGCTCCGGGCCGTAGCCGCGACGGCCGCAAAGGGAGCGCACCGGCCCGGCCGAACCGAGCGCCATGCAGCTGAGCGGCCTCGACATCGCGGTGATCGTCGCGTTCTTCGCGATCAACCTTGGCATCGGTCTGTACTTCGCGCGCGGCAGCGGCAAGAATCTGGGCGAGTACTTCCTCTCCGGCCGCAACGCGCCGTGGTGGCTGACCGGCACCTCGATGGTGGCGACCACTTTCGCGGTCGACACGCCGCTCGCGGTGACCGGCTTCGTGGCCCAGAACGGGATCGCCGGCAACTGGCTGTGGTGGAACATGGCGGCCAGCGGCATCCTGACCGTCTTCTTCTTCGCCGCGCTGTGGCGCCGCTCGGGCGTGCTGACCGACGTCGAGTTCATCGAGCTGCGCTACGGCGGCAAGCCCGCGACCGCGCTGCGCGGCGTGCGCGCGGTCTACCAGGGCGTGATCGTCAACACGATCATCATGGGCTGGGTCAACCTCGCGATGGTCAAGATCCTTTCGCTGACGCTGCACGTCCCGACGACGCTCGCGCTCTACGTGTGCCTGATCCTGACCGCGCTGTACGTGACGATCGGCGGCTTCTGGTCGATCCTGGTGACCGACTTCCTGCAGTTCATCGTGAAGATGACGATGGCGGTCGTGCTCGCGGTCGCGGCGGTCGCGGCGGTCGGCGGCATCGCCGCGCTCAAGACCGGCCTGGCGGCGATCGACGCCCAGCGCCACACCACGGGCGGCGGCGGAGGCTCGATTCTCGACTTCGTGCCCTCGGGCGACGCGAGCTGGATGCCCATCACCACGTTCCTGGTGTTCATCGGGGTGAGCTGGTGGGCGTCGTCGTACCCGGGCGCGGAGCCCGGCGGCGGCTCGTACATCGCTCAGCGCATCTTCGCCTCCAAGAGCGAGAAGGACGCGGTCTTCGCGACGCTGTTCTTCAACGTGGCGCACTACGCGCTGCGGCCCTGGCCCTGGATCCTCGTCGCGCTCGCCGCGCTGGTGCTCTACCCGCACGGCGTGGTCGGCGCGAACGGCAAGGTCGACCCGGAGCTCGGCTACGTGCAGACGCTGGTCGACCACCTGCCCGTCGCGCTGCGCGGGCTGATGATGGCCGGCTTCCTGGCCGCGTACATGTCGACGATCGGCACGCAGCTCAATCTGGGCGCGTCGTATCTGACCAACGACCTGTGGCGGCGCTTCATCCGCCCCAACGACACCGAGCGGCACTACGTCGTCGTGTCGCGCTGGATGACGGTCGTCGCACTGATCCTGGCCGCGGTGGTGACGCAGTTCATGTCGTCGGTCGGCGACGCGTGGAAGTACCTGCTCACCCTGACCGCGGGCGTCGGGCTGGTGATGATCCTGCGCTGGTACTGGTGGCGCGTCAACGCCTGGAGCGAGATATCGGCGCTGGCCGCGTCCGCGATCGTGGGGAGCTGGTGCTACGTGAGCGGCGTGGTCGCCGGCGACGATCCCAACGCGACCGCGAAGCGGCTGCTGATCACCGTCGCGGTGACCACGGTGGTGTGGCTGGTCGTCACCTTCGTGACCAAGCCCGAGAGCGAGGCGACGCTGACGCGCTTCTACGAGCGCGTGCGCCCGAGCCCCGGCGGCTGGGGCCCGATCGCCCGCCTCGTCCCCGGCCGCTCCGAGGACAACCTCGGCATCGCGCTGATCGACTGGGTCGCCGGCCTGGGCCTAGTCTACGGCACCCTGTTCGGCATCGGCAGTCTCGTGCTCGGCGATGTCGGCCGCGGAGCGGCGTGGGTTGCGCTAGCCGCTGCCTGCGGCGCCGTAATCGCCCGCAACCTGCGCACCCCCACCGCAAAGGCCGTTTCAGCAACGCCGGCGCCGACACCAACGACGACGACCGGCTGAGCCGGTCGCGCGCTCGCTACTCGAGATCGTCGAAGCCGACGTTGGTGAAGTCGCGCCGGCCGTGGATCACACGTACGATGCGCACCACGTCGGCGTCGATGCGATACGCGATGACGT
Organism: Vulcanimicrobiota bacterium; assembly: GCA_963784655.1. GTDB lineage: Bacteria > Vulcanimicrobiota > Vulcanimicrobiia > Vulcanimicrobiales > Vulcanimicrobiaceae > Vulcanimicrobium. Next base: position 1,489,040 of record CAWASO010000001.1, on the reverse strand, counting down.
AGGGCGCTTCGACCCACGTCCGAATCCCAAGCTCCAGATCATCACGCCGCTTGCCTATCGTCGGCATGACGCTGAGCTGGCGGAATGCGCGTTCGAGACGATCGATCAAGAACACCGCACGCTGGATCGACTCCAGCTTGACGTAGGCGGCGATATTCGCAAGATCGTCCGCGGCCGGCTGTGAGACGGAAAGCCGCACCTGCTGTGCTCAGGTCGACGAATCGCGCTCCTGGGCGAGCACCGCTCGGGCTCGCGCGAACGCATCTTCGGCAGAGACCTCTTCGCCGTGCTCGATCGCGTCGAGACCTGGAGCGAGAAGTTCTCGGAATTGCTGCCGCGCTTCAACCCGGCGCGCCTCTCGCTCTTCGAGCAAGTCGACCGCAGCGGCAATGGCTTGCCCTTCGTCCGCGTACCGCCCCGTGGCGACGACCCGCTCGATGAACTCCCGTTGGTGCTGAGGCAACGCGCTCATATCTCCAGTATACCGCATGCTTCTACGGCGTGGGCGCTTCCGCCAGCGCGCCGAGGCGCTCGTCGAGTAGCCGGGCGGCACCGTCCAGGGCCGGGCCGAGATTCGGCGCTGCCACCGTGCGCAGGCCGTCGGCCGCTTCGACCAGCTCGCGGTCGAGGCAGTGGAGCCGGTCCAGGACGGTTCGCTCGTAGCGGGCGTGCGAGGCGGCGCGGATCGCGCGCTGGTCGGAGAACTCGCAGCGCAGGAGCAGGCCGTCGACCTGCTCGGCAAGGGGTCCGCTCGGGCCGAGCCGGTCGCGGGTCGCGGCCAGGGCCTCGCCGAGGTAGGCCCGGATCTGCTTGTCGACCTGCTGCCGGGCGCCTTCGTCGCCGTAGCCTGCGTACGCCGGAATCCGCGCGCGGAGGACGTCGAGGTCTTCCATCCCTCGGATTACGGCGCGCATCGGCCGAACACCCGGGTATGGCCGTCACGGTCCTCCTGGTTCTGGCTGCCCTCGCGGCGCTGGCCGGCTGCATCGCCGGCTGGCGGCGCTGGCGCGCGGCCCGGCGCGAGCTGGACCGCGTCCGCAACCTGTTCGGGCGTTACGTCGGACCGTCGGTGGTCGACGTGCTGCTCGCGCGCAAGGACGAGCGGCTCTTCACCGGCCGGGCCGTCACCGCGACCGTCCTGGTCTGCCGCATCCGCAACTTCGCCCACTTCGTCGAGGACCTCAGCCCCGAGCAGACGCTGCGCTATCTCAACGAGTTCTACGCCCTGGCCGGGACCGCGATCCAGCGCAACCGCGGCATCATCGAGACCTTCCTGGGCGACGGGGTCGTCGCGGTCTTCGGCGTGCCGCTCGAGAACCCGATCCAGGAGGACGACGCGCTGCGCGCAGCGCTCGAGATCGTGCGCAACGTGGTGGCCATGCGCGCGCGCTGGGCGCGCCAGCACCGCAAGCCGTTCACGGTCGGAATCGGCGTCAACACCGGCAGCGTGATCGCGGGCGACGCGGGCTTCCGCGACCGGCGCGAGTTCACGGTGGTCGGTCCCGAGGCGATGTTCGCCTACCGCCTGCAAGAGGCGGCCTTCGCGCTCAACGCCTTCATCGTCGCCTCGCGCAAGACGTGCGACGTGGTGGCCGAGGAATACCAGCTCGTCCCGGTCAGCGGCATCCCGCTCGCGGGCGTGCGCCGGCTGCTCGACGCGTTCGTCGTGCGCGGCCGCAAACGCGGCGCGGAGCGTTTCACCGTCCCGGTCGACGCGATGGTCGAGACGACGATCGAACCGCCGACCAGTCCGCACGCGACGGCGGCGGCAAACACGGCCACCGCCGCAACCGCCGCTTCCACGGCGCACGCGGGGTTCGCGGCCGGCGCGGCGTTTGCGCCGACCGGCTCCGGGCCGACCACACCCATACCGCCAACGGCGCAATCGCTGCCACCCGCGCCGCCCGAACCGCCGCTCGCGCGCCCGCGGCCCCGCGCGCGGCCCGCCGCGGCGAGCCCCGCCAACGACCTCAACCTACCGGAACTGCGCCACGGCTGGCGCTTCGGGGACGACGACGCCGAGTCGTTCCTGCCCGAGCCCCCGCCGCGCCGCTCCACCTACGAAGACTCGGCCGGCCCGCCGCTCGACCTCTAGCGGCCCACCGCACCGTCTCACACGAGCAACGGCAGCACGTCCGAAGCTCGCGCGCGCAGCGAGACGTCGACGTGCGGCGTCAACTGCGTCTCTTCCGGATTGATCTCCACGACGTGCGCGTTCGTCATGCGCTTCGTCGCCAGCGACGCGGCGGGCTGCACGAAGCCCGACGTGCCGACGACCAGCATCAGGTCGGCGCGGGCCGCCGCTTCGCGCGCGCGGCCGAAGACGTCTTGCGGCAACGATTCGCCGAACCACACGATGTCGGGGCGCCACATCCCGCCGCAGCCGCCGTGCTCGAGCGCGTCGAGGTCGAAGGCGTCGTCGAACGGGCGGCGCGCGTCGCAGCGCGCGCACTTCGCCTCGCGCAGCTTGCCGTGCAGCTCGAGCACGTTGCGCGAGCCGGCGCGGATGTGGAGCGAGTCGACGTTCTGGGTCGCGAGCGTGAAGTCGGGCAGGCGCTGCTCCAGCCGCGCCAGCGCGACGTGCGCGGCCGACGGCTCGACCTTCTTATGGGCCAGGCGGCGCTCGTTGTACCAGGTCCAGACCAGGCGCGGGTCGCGCGCGAAGCCGGCCGGCGAGGCCAGCTCCTCGACCCGGTGCGTGCGCCACAGCCCGCCCACCCCGCGGAACGTCGGCAGCCCGCTCTCCGACGAGATGCCCGAACCGGTCAGCACGCAGACCGAGCCGGCGGCGTCCAGCCGTGCGCGCAGGTCGTCGAGGTCGTCCATGCGCTCCAGGTTGGCCGTCGCGCGGCCGCCGTCTTGCACGCCCGTCTCGCGCGCGGCGCTCTTGCACGCCGCGATCCACCCGGCGTATGCTCGCCTTACCGTGACGGCTCGCTTCTCGCCGCGGCGCACCGCGCTGGTCTTCGCCGCGGCGGCGTTCGCCGTGCACCTGGTCGCCAACCCGCACTACGGCTTCTTCCGCGACGAGCTGTACTTCATCGTCTGCGGGCGCCACCCGGATTTCGGCTACGTCGACCAGCCGCCGCTGGTGCCGCTGCTCGCCGCCGGGACGCAGCTGTTCGGCCCGTCGCTGCTGCTGCTGCGCGCGGTACCCGCGCTCTGCGCCGCCGCTGCCGTCTACGTGGCGTGCGCGCTGGCGCGCGAGCTGGGCGGCGGGCGTTTCGCGCAAGGGCTCGCCGCGCTGGTCGTGTTCCTCGCCCCGGTGCTGATGAGCTTCGGGATGAAGGTCTCGACCGACGAGATCGGGCTGTGGGCCTGGCCGCTCGCGGCGCTCGCCGTGCTGCGGGTCGTGAACGGCGCGGACCCGCGCTGGTGGCTGGTCGCCGGCGCGGCGACCGGGATCGCGCTCGAGAGCAAGTACAGCACCATCTTCTTCGCGCTCGCGCTGGTCGGCGGGCTGCTGCTTGACGCCGCAGCGGCGCCTGCTCGCCACGCGCTGGTTCGCCGCCGGCGCGGTGCTGGCGCTGGTCATCGCGCTGCCCAGCGCGTTCTGGCAGGCCGCGCACGGCTTTCCGATGTGGGAGCTGCTGCGCAACGGCCAGCAAGGCAAGAACGTCTGGTCCGGCCCGCTCGCGTTCGTGCTGCAGGAATTCCTCATCACCAACCCGTTCCTCGCCCCGGTCTGGCTCGCAGGGCTGGTGTGGCTGCTGCTGCGGCCGCGGGCGCGCTTTCTGGGCTACGCGTTCCTGCTGCTGATGGCGCAGATGATCGCGCTGCACGCCAAGCACTACTATCCCGCGGCCGCCTACCCGATCCTCATCGCCGCGGGCGGCGTCGCGCTCGAGGCCTGGACGCGCGGCCGGTTCGCGCTGCGCACCGCGGTCGCGCTCGCGGCCGGCATCGCCGGCGCGGTGTTCGTGCCGTTCGCGCTGCCGGTGCTGAGCGAACCGGCGTTCATCGCGTACGAGGCGCGCGTCGGGGCGGCCCTGCACGTCGAGCGGCGGACCATGGCGACCGAGCACCACGCCGAGAGCAGCCTGCCCAGCGACTGGGCCGACATGCACGGCTGGCCGGAGCTGACGGCGACCGTCGCGCGGGTCTACGCCGCGCTGCCGCCCGCCGAGCGCGCCCACACGGCGATCTTCGCCCACAATTACGGCGAGGCGGCGGCGCTCGATTTCTTCGGTCCGCGTTACGGCCTGCCGCCCGCGACCAGCGGCCACAACCAGTACTGGCTGTGGGGGCCGCGCGGCTGGGACGGCGCGACCATCATCGACGTCGGCGGCAAGCTCGGCGAGGACCGCCGCAACTGCCGCGGCGCGACCCTGGCGGCCGTCTCCGACCCGAAGTACGCGATCTCGTACGAGCACGAGCTGGGCATCGTGGTCTGCCGCGGCCTGCGCGTGCCCGTCGCGCAAATCTGGCCGCAGGAGAAGGAGTACATCTAGATCGGTCGGGGTCTTTCACCCGATCCTCACCCCAGGGCGGCTCGCCTCCCATCCGCTCGGCCCCTCCCCGCGTTACCCATGCGAGGTGACGGCACTGACTGCGCGAAGGCTCGCTCGATGGACCCGGGGGTACGCTTGATGGAGCGAGTGCGCGTGCGCGACGTTGCCGCGTTCGAACAGCTCTATGACGGCTACCACCGCCTGGTTTTCGGAATCGGCCTGCGGATGCTCGGGGAACCCACCATGGCCGAAGATCTGACCCAGGCCGTATTCCTGAAAGTTTGGACGGCGCCCGACGCGTTTCGGGGCGGCTCGTTCGTGGCCTGGGTTTCGCGCGTCGCCCGCAACCGGGCCCTCGACACGCTCCGCTCCAAGGCCGCGCGGCCCGAGGCCGAGATTCCAGCCGACATTCCGGTCGAGGGAGCCTTGGACGACGACGTCTTCAGCCGGATCGACGCCCAGCGGGTGCGCGACGCTCTCATGGTCCTCCCACCCGACCAGCGTACGCTGATCGAGATGGGCTTCTTCGGCGGCATCACGCACCAGGAGATCGCGCGCCGCACCGCGACCCCGCTGGGGACGGTCAAGACCCGCATCCGGGGCGGCTTGCGCAAGCTGCGCGAGACGTTGGGCGAGCGGGTGTCGCAGTGAGCGTGGACATGGAGCGCGAGGCGCTGCTCGAGAACGTCGCGCTGCTACGCGCTGGGCGTCCTCCCGCGCGCCGAGATCGCGGCCGTCGAAGCCTTCATCGCCCGCGACGCCGAGGCGCGCCGGGAGTACGACGACCTGCGCGCCGCCGCCGATACGATCGCCCAGATCGCGATCGAGCCGGTCGACTCGACCCGCTCGGCGCGGATGAAGGAACGCCTGATGGCCCGCGTGCGCGACGACGCCGCGGCCGGCACGGTCGCCCGCCGGCGGATCGGGCCCAACCCGGCCCTGAGCTGGGGCGTCGGCCTGGCGGCCGCGGCGGCGATGGTGTTCGGGATCGTCTCGGTGATCCAGGACGTCGGGCTGCGCAGCGACCTGGCGGCGAGCCAGAACCGCACCTCGGCCCTCCAGACCCAGCTCGCCCAGAGCGAGCGGGTCGGCGCGAGCGACCGCCGGACCCTGACCGACCTGGTCGCCCCGGACGCCAAGCGCTACGTCGTGGCCGACGGCTCGGTCGTGGTGCGCGGCGGGCACGTCTACTTCGCCTTCTCCAAGCTGCCGGCGCTGCCGCGCGGCAAGGTCTACCAGGCCTGGACGATCGCCAAGGGCGCGAAGACGCCGGCTCCCAGCGTGACCTTCACCCCCAACGCCGACGGCGTGGCGGTGGTCGCCCTGCCGGCCGACGCGGGAAAGCTGGCGGCGGTGGCGGTCAGCGTCGAGCCGGACGGCGGGAGCAAGGCGCCGACGACGAAACCGACGTTCGTCCGCCCCCTCACCTAGACCGGAACCGCCCCTGCTCGAGCCCGTCTCGCGCGCGTCCCGGCGCGACGCGATCGCCTACGCCGCCCGCCGGCCCTACGAGAACGTCTTCCTGCAGTGGGTGCTCGAGGGCGGGCACGGCCCCGGCGCGCCCGACGAGCTGGTCCTCAACCGCGACTACCGCGGCCGGGTGACCGGCTTGGTCTACTACGGGCTGCAGCTCGTGCTGGCCGCCGACGACGACGCCGCGCTGGACGCGCTGGCGGTCGAGACCCGCAAGCACCGCGCGCTGCGCAGCTTCGTCGGCCCCAAGCAGGCCGTCGACGGCCTGTGGGAACGGGTGCGCAGCTGGCACGTCAAACCGGCGATCCTGCGCGCCGTGCAGCCGCTCTACGCGCTCACACCCGACCGCGCTGGCCGAGCTGCCCGAGGCCGAGGTCCGTCAGGCGCGGCCCGAGGAAGCCGAGCTCGTCGCCGAGCACAGCGCTCGGATGATCCTCGTCGAGCTCGGCTACGACCCGCGCGCGAACCGCAGCGCCTTCGGGGCGAGCATCCGGCGCGCGATCGCGCACGGCCTGTGGTGGGTCTGGATCGAGGGCGGCGAGCTGCGCTTCCAGTGCAACGTCGGGCCGCGCACCGCCGCCACCGCGCAGCTCCAGGGCGTGTGGACGCCGCCCGAGCAGCGCGGGCGCGGCTACGGCGCGCGCGCCCTGGCGGCGATCGCGCGCCGCCTGTTCGCCACCGAACCGACCCTGTCGCTCTACGTGAACGACTTCAACGCGCCGGCGATCGCGCTCTACGAGCGCATCGGCTTCGCCCGCGTCGGCACCTTCGCGACGTACCTGTTCCCGTGAGCGGCGAGCAGCGGCTGAGTGGCGAGCAGCGGCCGAGCGGCGGGCGGCGGCGCGAGCCGGGCGCGGCCTGGTATGGTTTCGCGCTCGACGCGCTGGCGATCGCGCTGGCCTGGCTCGCGGCGAGCGCGCCGCTGCCGGCGGCGTTCGTCGAGCGCCTGTACGCCAACGGCATCTTCGCCGCGCTGAACCGCAACCTCACGCCGCTGGCGAACCGGGTGCCGTTCGCCGTCGGCGACATCGAAGCGATCGTCGCAGTCGCCGCGCTGGCGATCTGGTGGGTGCGCGCGCTGCGCCGCGCGCCGCGCGGGCGCAAGCTGCGCACGGTGCTGAAGTTGCTCGCGCACACCGCCGGCTGGGCCGCGCTGGCGCTGCTCGCGTTCGAGCTGCTGTGGGGCTGGAACTACCGCCGCCCGACGGTCGCCTACCGGGTCGCCTACGACGCGAGCGCGGTGAACGACGCGAGCGTCGCGGCATTCAGCGAGCGCATCGTGCGCATCCTCAACGCCGACGTCGGCCCCGCGCACGCGGAGACGCTCGACCGCGCGAAGCTGCGCGCCGCGTTCGAGCCAGTCGTGTCGCGCTTGGGCAACCGCTGGAACGTTGCCGTCGCGCGCCCCAAGACGACGATCCTCCAGCCGTACTACGACGCGGCGGGGATCGGCGGGCAGTACTCGCCGTTCGCGTTCGAGACGCTGCTCAACGCGTCGTTCCTGCCGGTCGAGGTGCCGCGCGCGCTGGCCCACGAGTGGGCCCACGTCGGCGGCTTCACCGACGAGGGCGACGCGAACTACATCGGCACGCTGACCTGCCTGCGCTCGAACGACCCGCTGATCCGCTACTCGGGCGCCTTCTGGACCTACGGCGAGCTGCCCGAGTCCGAGCGCCGCCGGCTGCACCTCGACCCGCGTGTGGTGGCGGATTTCAACGCCGCGCGCGAGCGCTTCTTGCGCGGCTACAAGCCGCAGATCTTCGCCATCCAGTGGAGCTTCTACGACAAGTTCTTGCGGGCCAACCACGTCGCCGGCGGCGTCGCCTCGTACGGCTACTTCCTGCGCCTGCTGGTCGGCACGCCGCTCGACGAGCAGGGCCTGCCGCTGCTGAAACGGCGGCCGTAATGATCGACTCCGTTCAAGGCACGAGTTGACACAAGCCTAGCGCTCCTGCAATACTGCAATCGCTGAAGCCAGTACGGCTTTCGGAGGGGGCGAACATGGGCGAAGATCCTCTTAGAATGATGCAGTCTCTCGAAGGCTACGTTGCCGGCGTCGAGGGCGAGCTGGAGCCGCCGCTTCATCACCCTGCCGGGCGTAGCGCTCGTTCAGTATTGATCGACTCCCGTCCGCGACCTCGGCGGCAGCCCGTACGGTCGCCGCATGTACGAGGTGATGCGCTATTGGGACGAGGACAGACCGGAGCGGGAGCGGCCTAGCACGAATTTCGAGGCGGTGTAGCGCGCGCACCCGAAACTGGCGAGTTGCAACACGCTCGTTGCTCGCTCGGCGTCACGGTCACGCTCCTTTATACGGCATACATCTGTAGCTCTCATGGCTCCTGATTGAACGAATGCAGCGACGTGACCCCGAACTTAGGCGACTCGTACTCCGCGGGTACCTCAATCTTGCGGTGATCGTACTTGGTAGCGTGCTATTCGTCTTCCCAATTATCGTCGATCATCGTACGACCCATGGGATACAGGTCAGCTTGACGGCGGGCGCGATTCTTGCGACCGGACTTGCACTGGTTCAACGTCTCATCACACATGAATGGACAACGCTGTTCTCGGGCACGGTAATCGTCGGCGCAGTGGTCGTAGCGATTACTGCAAGATTCATCGCGATTACTACGATCAAAGACATCGGCTCACTACTCACGCTCGGCATCATTTTTTTTGTATTACCACAAATTGCCGAATACGAACGAACGCATCGGCGTTAACGTGACGACGTATTGGAGCGAGCCGGTGTATTAACGAAACGCGGGCGTCAGCCGGCGCGCGTTCTCGGTGGTGATCGCGTGCAGCGTTGCCTCGTCGAGGCCGAGCGCGCGCAGGCCGCGCAGATCGCCGTCGTAGGCGTAGGGGATGTTGGGCCAGTCCGTGCCGAGCACGATCTGGGCGGGCGCGCGCAGCACGTCGGCGCGGGTGATGTCGCGCCGCATCGGGGACTCGGGCGCGAACGCCATCGTCGTGTCGAGGAACAGCCGCGGCTCGCGCACCGCCAAGTCGAGATAGCGCGCCCAGTCGGGCATGCCGAAGTGCGCCACCACGATCCGCAGGGTGGTATGGCGCTCGAGCAGCGCGGCCATGCGCGCCGGGCCGTCGTTGGTGTCGTCCGACCACGGGATGTGACCCGCGTGCACGAGCACGAAGCCTTCGTACTCCGCGACCGCGGCGAGCGTCCCCGTCAGGCGCGGGTCGCCCAGCTCGAAGCGCTGCACGTCCTCGTGCACCTTGAGCCCGGCGCAGCCGGCGCGCAGCGCGGCCCGCGCGTCGCCGGCCGGATCGGGATCGTCGGCGTGCACCGTCGCGAGCGGCACCGCGCTCGGGCCGAGCTCGCGCGCCGTTGCCGTCAGCCAGTCGTTGAGGTCGCGCGCGATTCCGGGCTTGTGAGCGTAGCTGCAGAACGCGAACCGTTCGACGCCCTGCTCGCGCAGTGCGCGCGCCACGGCCCGCGGCTCGGTCTCGTGCTCGAGCACCCAGGTGCTGTGCTCGGCGAACCAGCGCCTGATCGCCGCGTGCAGCGCGGGCGGGTGGAGGTGGGTGTGGACGTCGATCACGCGCAACCGCCCGCGGCGCGGAGGGCATCACGGCCGGCATGAACGTTCCAGACGACATCGCCCGCACCGCCACGGTCCACTGGGAAGGCGACATCGCCCACGGGCGCGGCCACATCGAGGCCCAGAGCGGGAAAGTCTCCGCCGACTACTCGTTCGGCACGCGTTTCTCCGGGGATCCGGGCACCAACCCGGAAGAGCTGCTCGCCGCCTCGCACGCGGCCTGTTTCTCGATGGCGCTGAGCCTGGCCCTCACTCGCGCCGGCCATCCGCCCCAGGCGATCGACACCACCGCCCGGGTCCACCTCAGCAAAGACGGCGAGGGCTTCACCATCTCGCGGATCGAGCTTCAGACGCGTGTCAGCGCGGCCGGTCTCGACCCGGCGGCGTTCGACGACCTGGCGCAGGGAGCGAAAGCCGGCTGCCCGATCAGCAAGGCGCTCGCCGCGGTTCAGATCACACTCGACGCCCAGCTCAACCCTTAACCCTCGCTCCGACCGAAGGAGCAAGGAACGTTCGGGCCGAGGGCGCACGTTTGGCAGGTGATGGATACCGCCAAGCGACGCGTCCCGGGCTGGGCTACCGGCCTGGGCCTGGGCGTCGTGCACCTGGGCGCCCTGTGCGCCTTCATCCCCGGCACGTTTCACTGGAGCTCGCTCGCCGTGCTCCTGGTGCTCTACTACATCACCGGGGCGTGGGGCATCTGCCTGAACTACCACCGGGTGCTGACCCACCGCAGCCTCAAGCTGGCCAAGCCCGTAGAGTACGCGACCGCGATCCTGGGCGTGCTCGCGCTGCAGGGCGGACCGATCGACTGGGTCTCGACCCACCGCGCCCACCACGCTCACACGGATAAAGAAGGCGACCCGCACGACATCCACCGCGGCGTTCTGTGGAGTCACGTCGAGTGGCTCTACAAGAAGAACGACGCGATGCTCTCGCCCGCGGAGCAGGAACGGCTCGCGCCCGACCTCGCGCACGACAAGTTCTACCGCTTCCTCGAGGACACCAACGTCTGGTGGACGGTCGGCCTGGGCGTGCTGCTGACGCTGATCGGCGGCTGGTCGTGGCTGATCTGGGGCCTGTTCGTGCGGATCGTGGTGACCTATCACATCACCTGGCTGGTCAACAGCGCCGCGCACCACAGCGGCTACCAGACCTACCGCACCGGCGACAAGTCGACCAACAACTGGTTCGTCGCGTTCCTCGCCTGGGGCGAGGGCTGGCACAACAACCACCACGCCTTCCCGTTCTCAGCCCGCCATGGCCTGCGCTGGTTCGAGATCGACTTCACCTGGATCACGATCAAGACGCTCGCCGCGCTGAAGCTCGCGCGCGACATCAAGCTGCCGACGCCGGCGATGCTGCAGCGCCTGCGGCTCGAACCGCAAGGTCTCCAGCTCGAACCGCAGCGCGTCCGCAGCGGCGAGCGCGGCTAGCTCACCGCGCCCGCGCTCAGCGCGGGGCGAGCTCCAGACGCGCGAGGTACGCCTCGCGCGTTTTTTCATCCACGAACGCCGCTTCGAAGCTGTTGCGGGCGAGAGTGAGCAGCGCGTCGTCGGAGAGCGTCAGCGCGTTCGCGACCTCGCGAAAATTGTCGCCGACGTAGCCCCCGAAATACGCCGGGTCGTCGGAGTTGACCGTCGCGACCAGGCCCGCATCCAGCATCCGGGCCAGCGGGTGGTCGCGCAGCGTGTCGACGACGCGCAGCTTGACGTTCGAGAGCGGGCAGACGGTGAGCGGGATGCGCTCGTCGCGCAGGCGCGCGACCAGGCGCGGATCTTCCAGGCTGCGCACGCCGTGGTCGACCCGCGAGACACGCAGCAGGTCGAGCGCCTCCCAGACGTAGGCCGGCGGGCCTTCCTCGCCGGCGTGCGCGACGGTCTTCCAGCCTTCGGCCAGCGCACGCTCGAACACGCGCGCGAACTTCGACGGCGGGTTGCCCACTTCGGCCGAGTCCAAGCCGACCGCGACGATGCGCTCGCCGTACGGCAGCGCCTGCTCTAGCGTCGCCATCGCGGAGTCCGCGCTCTGGTCGCGCAGGAAGCACATGATCAGCTTGCTGGTGATGCCGTAGCGCGCCTCGCTCTCGCGCACCGCCGACCACAGCCCGTCGATCACCGTCTCGAACGGCACGCCGCGCGCGGTGTGCGCCTGCGGATCGAAGAACAGCTCGGCGTGCACGACACCCTGCTCGCGCGCCCGCGCGAAGTACGCGTGCGCGAGCTCGGCGAAGTCGGCCTCGGTCCGCAGCACCGCCATCGCGGCGTAGTACAGGTCGAGGAACGACTGCAGGTTGGTGAACTCGTACGCCCGGCGCAGCTCGTCGATCGAGGCGTACGGGAGCCGAATGCGGTTCCGCTCGGCGAGCGCGAAGATCAGCTCCGGTTCGAACGTCCCCTCGATGTGGAGGTGCAGTTCGGCTTTCGGCAGCGCGTTCGCGTTCACGTGGACGGAGGATCCTTTCGACGAAAAATGTGGCGGGAGCGTGTAGGAATCGAACCGACCAGCCGCCTTGCGACGGCCTCACCAGTTTTGAAGACTGGGCGGGCCACCAGACCCGTACGCCCCCATGCGGGCTGACCAACTTATAGCGGCGCGTTCTTCACGACACCTCTCGCGAGGATCGCCCTTCCGCCGATCCACGACACGTCCGCTACAGGCCGACGCGCCGCGTGGTCAGCCCACGCGCACCGAAAGCATCGACAGCGCGCCCCCGATCGTTCCCTCGGTTGGGAACGTGATCGGCTCGCCCTCATGGCGCGTACCTAGGATCGGCAGCAGCGGGAGGTAGTGCTCGGGCGTCGGCACGGCCAGCCGCGCCTCGGGGCCGAGCTGGTCGAAGCGGGTCAGCGCGATGCCGTCGCCGGCGCTGGCCAGCTCGCGGACGCGCCGCTCGAAGCGGCCGGCCCAGTCATCGGTCACCGGGCGCGCGCCGCGGAACGCGCCCAGGTTGTGCACGACGTTGCCGCTGGCCATGACCAGCACGCCCTCGTCGCGTAGCGCCGCCAGCCGTTCGCCCAGCGCGTAGTGGAACGCCGGCGGCTGGGTCTCGTCCAGGCTGAGCTGCACGACCGGCACGTCGGCCTCGGGGTAGACGTGGGTCAGCACCGACCAGGTGCCGTGGTCGAGCCCCCACGCGTCGTCGGCCGTGACGGGCAGCGGCGCGAGCAGCTCTGCCACGCGCGCCGCCAAGGCCGGGTCGCCTGGAGCGGGATACCGGTACGCGTGCAGCGCGGGCGGGAAGTTGCCGAAGTCGTGGATCGTCGGCGGACGTGCCATCGCGGTGACGTGCGTGCCTGGGCCGTACCAGTGGGCCGAGATCGCGAGGATCGCGCGCGGGCGCGGCAGCTCCGCGCCCAGCCGCGCCCAGGCCTGCGTGTAGGGGTTGTCCTCGAGCGCGTTCATCGGGCTGCCGTGCCCGAAGAACACGGCCGGCAGACGGTCCATCAGCGCAGGCTCATCGCGGCCGAGCCGTCACTCCGCTTCGCCGTCGTGCTCGTGCTCGTGCTCGTGCTGCGGCGGGTCCTCGAGCGTGATCGGGCCGTCGAAGACCTCGAGCACCTCGCTCCCGGCCAGCACGACCGAGTCGCGCTCGGCATCGGCGATGGCTTCGCCGACCTCGAGCCAGGCGATCGGGCCGTCCTCGGCGTCGTCCGCGCCCGGGGCCAGGTAGGCGTACTCCAGCAGCCCGACCGCCGCCAGCGCGTCGACGATCGCCGCCGCCGGCTTGAGGGCCTCGGTGCGGGCGCCTTCGTCGCCCTCGTCGACGCGGCGGAGGAGCGCCCGGAGCTCCTCGGACAGGTGGCGCGTGACGTCGGGATGCTCGATCGGGTCGACGTCGGTATGCGTGTCGTCGTGGTTCACCCGGGGTGGGTTCGCCGCGCGGCGGCGATCTCCGGGGCGGACGGATGCCTGCCTGCCGTTGCGCCGCCCGCGGAGAGGCGCTACCATCGCCTCAGGTTCCGCGCGAAACGCGCGGACGCGCTCACGCGTTCTCCTCGCAGGTGTCTGTCATGTTGCTCGCCCGACGACCGCGCGCGGTCTTCGCAGCGCTCGCTCTCAGCGCGCTCGCCTTGTCCTCCGCATCGGTCGCGTCACCCGTCGCGCCGTCAGCGCACGCGACGGCGCAGCCGGCCGCGCTGAAACCGGCGGCGGTCAAAGCAGCCGCGACGCAAACCAGCGCATCAAAACCGGCCGCGAAGCCCGGCGCGACGGCGAAATCCGCCGCGAGCGGAAAGCCCGGTGCGAAGAGCGTGGCCGCGAAACCGAAGCCCAAGCCGACCGCGAAGCCGCTGTTCAGCTACAAGGACGCGCCCGCGGACGAGTACTTCGGGCGGCTCAAGATGAGCATCCTGGGCGTGCGCAGCAAGGTCAAGGATCTGGGGCTGGACGCCGACGTCCACCCCGAGCACGACGCCGCGATCCTCTCCACCGCGCTGTGGATCGAAGACGCGATGCGCGACTGGTCCAAGAAATATCCCTACGATCACTGGCTGCCGCGCTACGCGTTCGCACTCGAAGTGATGTACGAGCGCATCCCGGGCGACGAGGCCGCCAAGCGCGCCCACCGGCAGCTCAACTACATCACCGCGTTCTTCCCTCAGACCGTCTACGGCAAGGTCGGCCGGGCCAAGCTGGTCGGCGGCATCCCGACCCCGGACCCGTCCGCGGCCCCGGCGACCGAGCTCGACCGCCTGGCGCTGATCGACGGCAAGGTGCGCCCGACGGTTCCGCCGACCGCCGCCGTGCAGGCGCCCGCGTTCGACCCGCACGCGCCCTCGAACGCGGTGCCGGTGCCGAGCCCGATCCCGACCACGACGTCCACGTTCCCGGCTCCGACGAACGGGCCGACGCTCACCGAACCCGCGCCGCCGACAGCGCCGACGCTGCTCACCGCTCCGCGAACCGAACTGCCCGCGCCGACCGCGACGCCGCAGTACGCGGCTCCCAGCGCAATCCCGGTCATCGTCCCCAACGCGACCCCGGCTCCGGCCCCTACCGCGACCCCGCGCGCCGCGACGCCGTAAACCGCTAAGAGGTTAGCGCAAGCCGTCGTAGCGGTCGCGGGCCAGCCAGGTCTCAGCGACGCGGCGGCGCAGGTCGAGCTCGCGTTCCGAAGCGGTGGCGACGCTGCCGCCGACACGCCGGTTGAGCTCGGCGTGGATCTTGCGGTGCTCGACGTTGAAGCGCGTGCTGACGCGCGAGACGAGGCCGTGCAGCGAGCGCCGCATCGATTCCTTGCGCTCGGCTTTGGTGACCGTGGTCGCCAGCAGCGCGGCCACCGTCTCGTCCGCGCGGTCCGCCCTCGCGTTTCCGTCGTCCGAGAACCCGTCGCCCGAGCCGTCGGCGAACGCGCTTTCGCCCGGCGCCGGCGCGAGGAACGCGGCGGGATTGAACAGCGGGCCGAAGTCGACCACCCGCTCGTTGGTCGAGCGCGCGGCGATGGCTTCGTAGAGGCCTTCGTCGGCGGTGCGGTCGGCGCGCTGCGCGGCTTCGAGCGCGGCGGCTTCCTCTTCGCGGGCGTCGCGGCCGCGCAGGCCGTGGCGCACGTCGACCGTGATGCCGTGCGCGAGCTCGCGCAGGCGCGGGTCGTCGGGCACGAACACGTACGCCTCGGGGTCGTTCACGCCGTCGATCGTGCGCACGAAGCGCCCGCAAAACTGCCGGAAGTACAGCTCGGTCACGACGTTGGACGCGAACACGCCGACCCGCAGGCGCGGGATGTCGACGCCCTCGGAGACCATGTGCACCGCGACGATCCAAGGCTCGCTCGAAGCCGAGAACTTCTGGATCCGCGCGGAGGCGTCGGCCAGGTCGGAGACGACGATCGCCGGTTTGATCCCTAGCCGCCGCTCCATTAGCGCGGCGATGGCGCGGGCGTGGTCCTGGTTCATCGCGGCGACGAGGCCGGCCGCGTCGCGGTGGCCTTCGGCGCGCACCGAGAGCAGGCGCATGTGCGCGCGCTCGAGCATGTCGCCGATCCACTCGTCTTGCGTCAGCATGGTGCGCAGGCGCTCCGAGCCGTGGCGCTTCTCCTTGAGCGCGGTCTCGAAGGTGGCCGACATCGCCATCCCGTCGCGCGCGATCCACTCCGCCTCGCCGCCCGAGAGCGCGAACACCAGCGCCCGGCAGACGCCGTCCTTGAGCGCGGTCGCGTAGTCGTAGGCGAAGTCGGCGACCGACATTCCGCCCGTGTAGCGCACGAAGGGGATCGCGCTGCCGTCCGAGCGGAACGGCGTGCCCGAGAGCGAGACGCGGTGCAGCGCCGGGTCGAACGCGTCGCGCAGCGACTTGCCCCAGGTCGCGTCGTCGCCGGCGTGGTGGATCTCGTCGAGCAGCACCGCCATCGGCCGGCCCGCGCCTGCCGCGTCGCGGCAGAGCTGGCGGTACAGGCGCGGCGCCGCGCACACTTGCTGGTAGGTCACCACCGCGCCGTGGACGTCCGCGGCCAGGCTGCGCTGGGCGTTGGTGAACTTGTGGTCCAGCACGACCCCCGCGCCCATCATCGCCCGCGCGACCTGGGCCTTGAGGTGCTCGCGCGGAACGACGACCACCACCCGGCCCGCCGCGCCGTCCTTGAGTAGCGCGTGGGCCACGCGGGTCGCGAAGCGCGTCTTGCCGGCGCCGGGCGTAGCAACGACCAGGGCGTCCTCCGGGCGCTCCGCGTTCCACCCCTCGAACGCCGCGCGCTGCCAAGCGCGAAGCGGTAATCTCCAGCCAGGGAGACGCGGACCGGTCACAAGGGTCCGGACTGTTCGCCTTTACTCGGATAGGTTCATGCCGCCCCGGGCTCGCCACCTTTGGGGCGCTTAGGTCGCAGTTCCAAGTAGTCGAGAAATGCAATGATCATTGCGATTAGAGTTGCCGAGACACTGATCCAGGGCACAGCCGCGTTGAAGTCCGCGACCGAAAGTCCTTGCGGATCGACCCAGATAGAATCAGATTGACTAAATAGGCTGGCAAAGTCGCCTGCCCCCCGCCCGTTCCTACCACAGGTCGGGCTATAGAGGACATCGACGAATACGAATTGCCTGCCTGAGTGCGACGGGGTAACGACCCATTCCCATTGTACCGACGGACCGCTCACGGGTTGGTTGTTCACTGGAACTGGCTGATTCGCCACATCGTGGACGACGAATCCGGGGGGCGGTGAAGCGCGGTTCTAGGCAGGCTTGCGCGGGAGCATTATTTCGTTGGGCGGGATGCGCACTGAAGATGATACGCGCGGACTCACCAAAATCCATCGCGCCAGGCGCATAAAACAGCACACTTCCGAATTTCCCGTTTTCTCGATCAAAGTTAAAATAGCGGTGCTGGCTCTCGTGCTGGATACGCTGAGACCGAATTGTGTGAACGTTGTAAAATGCAATCACAGGCTGCGAAAGCGGTATAAGGAGAGCAAAGAATACTGCCCAGCGGATGGCATGCGGAACACGACCCTTGAATCTCATGGAAACCCACAGGAAATACAGCCCGGCCGCGACGATGAGCAGACTAGCATCTACGCGGCTCAACTCTCCGCTCGTCGGCGTCCAAAATCTTAGCAAGAACAGTGCAACGACGAAGAAAAGGGAAAAGCCTTGAATTCGAATGATCCACCTAACGTGCCGAATTGGAGGATGCCAAATACGAGAGCTTAGGAAAACCACACATACGGCCAGTGTAGTAAATCCGAACAGCAGGCAAAAGGCAAGTGGCGCAATCGCCCACGGTTGCGGAATTAACCCCCAGCGTATGGCACAACCAGCTTGCGAAACGTCGACGTTTGGGGTGGCATGAGCTAGCATTACCCAATACGTTATTGCGGTGAGACTAAAAAAGATGATGCCTCTGAGCACTAATAAGAAGGTCGGATGGCTTTCGGGCTTGGATGGCGTCCGGAACTTGACCCAAGCAGACGGCAGAGGCAGCACGAATGACCATGAAGCGAGGACGAGAGCTATGAGAAAGACTAAAATGTGAACTTGGCGATTAACGCAATCGCTCAAGTCATCATCCATTTTACTCACGGCGGCAAGGAACTCAGGCGAATGCTGATCCACCTGGCCAGAGCAGCTTTTTTCGCTTAAACGCACCACTCCGTTTTTTTGGAGTACGAGCGAAACATCGTCGACATACCCGTGATTATCCGCGCCTCCTCGGCTGAATGCCGCAACGATGATCTGTGCATATCGTGCACCAGGCGGAACAAGTTCATGGCAAGCACGTCGGCTGAGAAGAGTCCGTGACTTTCGGTCAAAACGAGTAACCGTATCCGGCCCTAGGGGCCCGATTGAGGCTTTGAGCTTATGACAGGGGTGAATGCGGGTGCACATCTCATTAGATGCCTTTGCACCATCGTAAAAACGCACCCACATTTGAGCGTAATCCTCCTTTGCATCTCTACCGCCGAGCGCTCCGGAAAGAACAAATGACACGCGTCCTCGATCAATCGCTGCCGCGGCATCATGCAGGTCGATTCGCTGCCATGCTGTCGACTTTTCAATACCAGAACCGGGACCTCCAGCAAAGAAATTCGTTCCCAGTGACTGTTTGACGAGATCGTCGTGATCGGTCGATTGGGGAAGACCGTCGAGCCCACCGAATTGGAGAACGGTAAAATGGCCAAACGTACTCCACGCAGTTGGCTTGACCACATGCTCGATGTCGAGCGATCCGAGTCCATCCTCGAAATCGCCGTTGATCACAAGATTGCGATTGAACGGATTGCCCGGCTTAGCGCTCACCCCAGCGCTGGAGCATAAAACGCTAACGACTAAACATCCGAGCGCGAGTAGCCTCGCTAGCCAATTCGCCATATCTCCACCCCCATAACCGACATTTCTTATAAATGCTTGCCCTACCCTGCTAATAAAGCGTTTCGCAGGCTTTTCTTTGCGGCACAGAGTATCGACCCCCATCACACCACTACATCGGAGCACCCTGCCCGTGGACGTCACCCGCGCCATCGCCGACATCGACGAAGTCCGCTCTCGGCTGGCCTCGGCCCAGCGCTTCCGCGGCCTCTCGGGCGGCGCCGCGTTCGCCAGCGGGGTCGGCGCGCTGGGCAGCGGTTTGGTCCAGTGGGCCGTCGTGCCGTACCCGGCCGGGGGCGAGGGCGGGGCGCGCTACGTCGCGATCTGGATCGCCTGCCTGGCCTTCGCGCTGGCGATCAACTACGGCGCGATCGCGGTCTGGCTGATCCGCCACTGGTCGGCCCGCTCGCAGGCCGAGCTGCGCACGGTCGGGATGACCATCCTGCCCGCCATCGTCGCGGGCGGGGCCTTCACCGCGGCCCTCCTGGCGCGGGGCGAGATCGGGCTGCTGCCCGGCGTCTGGTGCGCGTGCTACGCGCTGGGTCTGCTGGCCTCGCGCTCGATGGCCCCGCGCGGGGTCACGCCGGTCGCGCTGGCCTTCGCCGCGGTCGGCTTCGCGCTGCTCTTCGCGCCCGGCAGCAACGCCCTGGCCTGGTGGGTGATGCCGCTGACCTTCGGCCTGGGCCAGCTCCTGATCGCCGGGCTGATCGGGCGCGACGAGGCCCAGCGGGCCGCGGCGGGGCTGGCATGAACAACGCCCCCTTCGCGTTCGCCGGGCTGGAGCGTATCTTCCACGAGCGCGGCCGGCTGGCGGTCTGCGCCTGCCTGATCGCGCACCCGGCCGGGCTGCGCTTCACCGACCTGCAGGATGCCTGCGGCCTGACCGACGGTAACCTCAACCGCCACCTCCACGCCCTGGCCGAGGTCGGCGTGGTGACGAGCGAGCGAGTCCGCGGCCATGGCCGCCCGACCACCATCGTGCGGATCACCGAGGACGGCCGGGCCCGCTTCCTGGCCTACGTCGACGAGCTCGAGGCGGTCGTGCGCGGCGTGCAGCGCGAGGCCGAGTCGCCCGCGCCCGCGCGCCTGGCGGCGCAGTCGTGATCGAGCGCGCGCCGGTCGCGACCGGCGTCCCGCGCCACGTCGCGATCATCATGGACGGCAACCGGCGCTGGGCCCGGACCAACGGGCTGCCCGCGCTCGAAGGGCACCGGCGCGGCATGCAGGCCCTGGAGCGCGCGGTCGACGCGGCGCTGGCGGCGGGGGTCCGGCTGCTGACCGTCTACGCCTTCAGCGAGGAGAACTGGAGCCGCGCCGACGCCGAGAAGCTGGGCCTGTTCGGCCTGGCCGAGTCGTTCGCGCGCGAGCGCGCCGCGGCGCTGGCCGCGCGCGGGGTGCGGGTGCGGGTCATCGGCCGGCGCGACCGCCTGCCCCGCCCGGTCGTGGAGGCCTTCACCATCCTCGAGGAGCGGACCGCGCCCGGCACCCGCCTGACCCTGACCATCGCGGTCGACTACGGCGCGCGGGCCGAGCTGCGCGACGCCTGCCGCTCGCTGGCGCGCGAGGTGGCGGCCGGCCGGCTCGACCCCGAGCGGATCGACGAGGAGGCGCTGGCGGGCCGGCTGTGGACCGCCGGCTCGCCCGACCCCGACCTGGTGGTGCGGACCGGCGGCGAGCTGCGGCTCTCCAACTTCCTGCTCTACCAGTGCGCCTACGCCGAGCTGTGGGCGACCACCCAGCCCTGGCCCGAGTTCGACGCCGCGACGCTCGACCGAGCGATCGACGCCTTCGCCGGGCGAGAGCGCCGTTTCGGCAGGTAAAAGCGCGCCCGAACCGACGTAAGCAGGGGCATCCTGTCGACGGACGTGTTAGGATATGCTCCGTATGGCCATCCGGACCCGCCCCGACATTCGGAACCTCGCGATCATCGCCCACGTCGACCACGGCAAGACGACCCTCGTCGATGCCATGTTCCGCCAGTCCGGAATCTACCGCGAAGGACAGCACACCGAGACCCGCGCGATGGACTCCAACCCGCATCGAGCGCGAGCGCGGCATCACGATCCTGGCCAAGAACACCGCGATCGACCACAAGGGCGTCAAGTTCAACATCGTCGACACCCCCGGCCACGCCGACTTCGGGGGCGAGGTCGAGCGCGTGCTGCAGATGGTGCAGGGCGTGCTGCTGCTGGTCGACGCCGCCGAAGGCGTGATGCCGCAGACCCGCTTCGTGCTCCGCAAGGCGCTCGAGCTCGACCTGCGCGCCATCGTGGTGGTCAACAAGATCGACCGCAAGGACGCTCGCCCGCAAGAAGTGGTGAACGAGGTCTTCGACCTGTTCATCGAGCTGGGCGCCAACGACGAGCAGGCCGACTTTCCGCTCGTCTACGCCAACGGCCGCGCCGGCTTGGCCAAGCTGAACCTCGAGGACGACAACGACGACCTCGAGCCGCTGTTCGACACGATCCTGCACAAGGTGCCCGAAGCGCCCGCCGAGGACGGCGGCTTCCAGATGCTCATCTCGGCGATCGACCACAACAAGTACGTCGGCCGGATCGGGATCGGGCGCATCTACCGCGGCAGCTCGCGCATCAACGCCCCGATCGTCAAGGTCTCGCGCGACGGCTCGGTCGAGACCGGCCTGCGCCTGACCAAGATGCTGGCCTTCCACGGCCTCGAGCGGGTCGACGTCGAGGAGGCCTCGGCCGGCGACATCATCTGCGTGTCGGGCATCGAGGGTCTCAACATCGGCGACACGATCGCCGACGCCGCGTTCCCCGAGGGCATCGCCGCGACCGCGGTCGACGAGCCGACCGTCGCGATGTACTTCATGGTCAACGCCTCGCCGTTCGCCGGGCGCGAGGGCAAGTACCTGACCTCGCGCCAGATCCGCGACCGCCTGATGCGCGAGCTGGAGTCCAACGTCGCGCTGCGGGTCGAGGACACGGAGTCGGCCGACACCTACGAGGTCCGCGGGCGCGGCGAGTTGCACCTCTCGATCCTGATCGAGACGATGCGCCGCGAAGGCTACGAGATCGCGGTCAGCAAGCCGCGCGTCATCATCAGCGAAAAAGACGGCGTCAAGATGGAGCCGGTCGAGTACGTCGTGATCGACGTGCGCGAGGAGTACGCGGGCGCGGTGATCGAGACGATCGGCCGCCGCCGGGCGCAGATGTCGAACATGGTCAAGGTCGGCGAGACCACGCGCCTGGAGTACACCATGCCGACCCGCGCGATCTTCGGCCTGCGCGGCGAGCTGCTGACCCTCTCGCGCGGCACGGCCGTCATGTCGCACGTCTACTACACCCACCAGCCGCTGGCGGGCGACATCCCGGGCCGCTCCAACGGCGCCCTGGTCGCCAGCGAAACCGGCACCGTCACCGCCTACGCGCTGATGGGGCTCGACCAGCGCGGCCGCTTCTTCGTCGACCCCGGCGTGGAAGTGTACGAGGGCATGATCGTCGGCCGGGCCAACGACGACAAGGACGTCTCGCTCAACGTCGTGCGGGCCAAGAAGCTGACCAACATGCGCGCCGCCGGCACCGACGAGAACTTCAAGATGCCGCCGGCCGAGGACATGTCGCTCGAGCGGGCGATCGAGTTCATCGAGGACGACGAGCTGGTCGAGATCACGCCCAAATCGATCCGCATCCGCAAGCGCCTGCTCGACGAAACCGAGCGCCTCAAGGCACGCAAGCGCGAGAAGGCCTTCGCCGGCTGAGGCCGGCCCAGGAGGAACCGCCCGGCCGCAGCGGCTAGGGGAGCCGGGTGAAACGACTCGGCTTGCTCGCCCTGGCCCTGGCGACCGCGTTCTCCGCCTGCTCGCGCGGCGACACCGGCACCACCGCGGCCGGCGGGCGTCACTCGTGGACCAAGCCGGGCATCCTGCGGATGGCCAACCTGGTCGACCCCGACACGCTCAACCCGCTCTTGAGCGCGTCGCAGATCTCGGTCGACCTGTCGATGTTCTGGGCCGGCTACCTGTTCAATTTCAACGACCGTAACGAGCTGGTGCCCGAGCTGGCGGCGGCCGTGCCGACGCTGGCCAACGGCGGCATCGCGCGCGACGGCCGGACCATCACCTACCACTTGCGGCGCGGGGTGACGTGGCAAGACGGCAAGCCGTTCAGCGCCGCCGACGTGGCCTTCAGCTGGCGCGCGATCATGAACCCGGCGACCAACGTGCAGACCCGGACCGGCTACGACGACGTCAGCGCGATCGACACGCCGCGACCCCTATACCGCGGTGGTGCACCTCAAGCGCGCGTTCGCGCCGTTCGTCAACACGTTTCTCACCATGGGCGCGACCCCGTACCCGGTGCTGCCCCAGCACGCGCTGGCGCAGTACCACGACCTCAACCAGGTGCCGTACAACAGCGCGCCGCTGGGCACCGGGCCGTTCATCGTGCAGGAGTGGCACCGCGGGCAGACGCTGCGCATGATCGCCAACCCGCACTACTGGCGCGGCGCGCCCAAGCTCAAGGAAGTGCAGTACCGCGTCATCCCCGACAGCAACACGCTGGTGACCAGCGTGCAGACGCACGAAATCGACTTCTGGTACAACGGGCAGGCGACGGTCTATCCGACCGCCTCCAAGATCGCCGGCACGCACGCCGTGCTGACCCCGTTCACGCAGTACTCGCAGATCGGCTTCAACACCTCACGGCCGGTGGTGGCCGACCCGCGCGTGCGGCGCGCGCTGGCGTACGCAACCGATCGCAAGCGCATGATCGACCTGATCACCTACGGCGTGCAAACGATGGGCGACGGCAACCAGCCGGTCTCGTCGTGGGCTCACGACCCGCACCTGCCCTCGCTTCCGTACGACCCGGCCAAGGCGCGCGCGTTGCTCGACGCGGCCGGCTGGCATCCCGGCCCGGACGGCATCCGGACCCGCAACGGCCAGCGGCTGCGGCTCGAGGTCGCGACGATCACCGGCAACGCGGTCGGCAACCGGCTCGCGGTGCTGCTGCAGTCGGCCTGGAAGGACGTCGGCGCTGAGGTGACCGTCAAGTCCTACGCCTCGGGCATCATGCTGGCAGCCATGCAGTCGGGCGGCATCATCCAGAGCGGCAAGTTCGACGTCGAGTTCTCGTCCTGGGTCAACGGCATCGACCCCGACGACTCGACCACCATCATGTGCGACCAGATCCCGCCCCGCGGCCAGAACGTGTTCCGCTACTGCAACCCCGCGCTCGACGCCGCCGAGCGAATCGCGCTGACCTCCAACGACCAAGCCGTGCGCGCCAAGCAGTACGCCAAGATCCAGCGCATCCTGGTCGACCAGGTGCCGTTCATCACCTCCTGGTTCTGGCGCCACATGGACGTCGTCAGCGACGACTTCCACGGCTACAAGCCCGCCCACGCCGTCACGACGCTCTGGAACACCTGGGAGTACTCGATCTAGCCTAGCCGGCCTTCGGCTCGTCGCTCACCGGGCGGCGCTCGGCGCGCACGGCGTCGACGAGCGACTGGACTTCGGACCGCAAGGCGGCGAACTGGTCTTGCAGGCCGAGGATCGCGGCGCCCAAGCTACCGCGGTCGCCACCGAGCGCGTCGTACGCGGCGCCGACGGCGTGCGCGACCTTCGCCAGCGTTTCGCGCTCGTCGGGCGCGTACGCGTCACCGCTCGTCTTCGCTCCGCACACCAGCGCGCCCACGAGAACGCCGCGCGACGTCATTGGGAACGCGTACTCGCCGCTCAGCGCGCTCGCGAGCGAGCGGAGGTCGACCGGTTCGCGCCGCGCGCGCAGCGCGACGAGGGCCGGATCGTCGGCATCGACCGGTCCGCCGGGCAACCCCACGCCGGCAGCAAAGTTGAAGCTGCCGCTGCCGTCGTCCGTCACGATGACGACGGTGCCGACCTCGACCAGCACGGCCACTTCGCGCACGGCGCGCCGCAGCAGCGTCTCGGGATCGTTGACGAACGGCACTTCGGATGCGAAGCGCAGCAGCGCCTTTTCCTGCAGATAGCGTTTACGGAAGAACACCCGGTCGACCGCGCGCTCCACCCGGCCGTGCGCGAACCGGATCGAAAAACCCAGCCCAAGGGCGACCGCGACGCCGACCGCGGTGCTGGTGACGTTCCCGGCTTTGACCAGCCAGCCGCCCACGGCCCATTCGATCGTCATGAACGTGCCGATCAGCAGAACCGACAGCGCGGAGAACACGGCCGCGCGATTGAGCGCGAACCCCACGTCGAGCAGGCGCCGGCTCAGGACGGAGTACGTCAGCCCGACCGGTGCGACGATCGCGACCACGTTCACCGCGGTCTGCGTGGCGAGCTGCATGTCGCGCGTCGGAAACATCGCGTTCAGCGCGATCTCGACCGCGCCGGCGGCCAGCAGCGTTCCGATCGACGCCACCGCCCACGTCACGCGCTGGCGCTCCGCCCCGCGCGAACCCGCGATCGCGAACGCGCCCGACACGACGACGGCCACTTGCGCGCCGCAGACGATGCCGACGCCCCACAGCCCGTAGTAGACGTCGATCGGATCGGCGGCCGCCGTGCCCAACGCGGCGGCGCTCGCGATACCGAACAGCGCCAGTACGCGCCGCCGCAACGTAGGCGAACCCGTCCACGATGCGCCGCACGATGCCCAGCGGGCGGCCGAACCGGGCGGTGAAGCGGACGAGCAGCAGCAGCGTGATGCCGCCCAGGACGCCGCCGGTGTTCAGCGCGGAGAATAGCAGGTTCAGCACCGCCGAGGGCGTCGTGAGAAACTGCAGCGCGTCGGCCGCGACATAGCACGACAGCGCGGCCGACAGTAGCCGCGCCTCGGGCAACCCGGGCCTGCGCCAAGCGATCGTCGCGGCGAACGCGGCGATCCACAGCAGGATGAGATACCCGAGCCCCACGTCCCAGCGCAGCGGCACGCGTCCCGGCACGACATCCAAGCGAAGCGCCCGCTGCTGCCGCTCGACCACGACGTGCAGCGGGCGGCCCGCGACCGGCACCGTCACGAGCAGGACGCGGTCGGCGAACGCGAGCTTGCGCAGATCGATCCGGTCGCCGACGAGCACGCCGGCGCGCGCGGCCGGCCCGTTGCGCACCAGCGAACCGACGTCCACCACGAAAGGCGACCCGGCCGGCTCGAGGTTCCAGCCCGGTTCACCCGTCCAGAACAGGGCGGTCAGGGACGACAGCACGAGCGCCACCAGCCCGGCGGCAAGCGCCGCCAGGCCGAACAGCAACGCGCGCCATATCCCTGAGCCCGGCGCGGCGATGTGCTGGGGCAGCGCTACGTGGTCTCTTCTTCGCCCGGCTCGACCGCCGGCGTTTCCATCGGGGCGAAACCGCCAGGGCCGCCGCGCGGACCGGCGCCGGCCTCGGTGAACGCCGCCTCGGGCAGCGCGTCCGAACTCACGCCGCCTGGACCGCCGTGCGGGCCGGCGCGGACTTTATCAGGCTTCATAAGGGGCCTCCATCGCTTTTGGCGAGCGCCACCCGGGACGGCTACCTTTTGAAGCCGACCAACAAAGCCTTCAGGTCGCCCTGGTCGTCGCCTCGTCGATCAGGGCCTGCCACCAGCGGGTCATCGCGTCGATCGCGCGCTCGGCGCCGGTCTGGACTTGCGCATCGTCGGCCGCGCCGTGGCCGACGAAGACTGCCAGGCCGTCCTTGTGGCCTTGCTCGACCCCGCTCAAGTGCATGTCGTGGAAGCCCTTGAGGATGCTCGTCTCCCAGGCGAGGCCCTTGCGCGCGCAGACCTCGCGCGAGATCTCCCAGAAGACTTCGTGCTCGAAGATCGCGGCCGTCTCGGTCGCGTACATCGCGCCCAGCACCAGCGCCGGGTTCGACTCGGTCAGCGCTTCGATCTCGGCCAGGAACGTGCTCGTCGGGGCGAACTCCATCCGCGCGTCGGGATCGGCGCCGGCTTCGCTCAGACCGCGGCGGTAGATCGCGGCGTGCCCGCTCTCCTCGTAGAAGTTGCGGCGCAGCTCGCGCGAGATCGCCGCGCTCGGGCAGCGGCTCGGTCAGCCGCGCCGCGGCGTCGAGAAAGCCCGGGTTGGCGGACGAGAACTGGAAGTGCTCGAGCATCAGCCACTCCAGCCCGGCGAGCGAGAACCGGCTCAGGTCCTTCAGGCGCTCCTTGACCGCGGAGGTGAAGCGCAGGTTTCGTGCGTCGATCTCAGCCGTCAAGTCCGTTGCGAACATCGTAGCCCTTCCTTCGCGCGTTATCGCGCCTGGTCGTTGGCCATCGATCATCGCACCCGCGCGGAACGAGGATCAAGCGCCGGGCTGCACACTCGGGACGATCGGACAACGCCATCGCGGCAACGAAAAGAGCGGCCCCCGTTGAAGCCCGCTCTCATCGTCGTTCGTTCCGCCGCGGAACCTACCGGAACGCGGGCAGGTCGGGCAGCGGTTCGACGCTCTTGAACGTCAGGTCGCCCTTGTCGGCGTCGAAGCCGACCCGCACCGTGTCGCCGTCGCGCACCTCGCCCGCCAGGATCTTGCGGCCCAGCGGCGTCTCGATCTCGCGCTGGATCGCGCGCTTGAGCGGGCGCGCGCCGTAGGCCGGCTCGTAGCCGCTGCGCACCAGGTGCGTCTTGGCCTCGTCGCCGATCTCCAGCGTGATGCGGCGGTCGCGCAGGCGCGCCCGCACGCGGTCGAGCTGGATCTCGACGATGTCCTTGAGCTGCTCCTCGGAGAGCTTGTGGAAGACCACGATCTCGTCGATGCGGTTGAGAAACTCGGGGCGGAAGTTCTGGCGCAGCTCGTCGAGCACCGTCGCGCGCATGATCGCGAAGTCCGCGCCGCCCATGTCGCCCGACGCGTCGAGGATGCGGTGCGAGCCGATGTTCGAGGTCATGATCACGATCGTGTTGCGGAAGTCGACCGTGCGGCCCTGGCC
This sequence comes from Vulcanimicrobiota bacterium, assembly GCA_963784655.1. GTDB lineage: Bacteria > Vulcanimicrobiota > Vulcanimicrobiia > Vulcanimicrobiales > Vulcanimicrobiaceae > Vulcanimicrobium. The sequence continues at coordinate 1,461,897 of CAWASO010000001.1, read as the reverse complement.
GTCGGTCAGGCGGCCGTCGTCGAGGATCTGCAGGAACACGTTGAACACGTCGGGGTGCGCCTTCTCGATCTCGTCGAACAGCAGCACCGAGAACGGGCGCCGCCGCACGGCTTCGGTGAGCTGGCCGCCCTGGTCGTAGCCGACGTATCCGGGCGGTGCGCCGAGCAGCCGCGCGACGCTGTGCTTCTCGCCGTACTCCGACATGTCGATCCGGACCATGGCGCGCTCGTCGTCGAACAGGTAGACGGCCAGCGCGCGCGCCAGCTCGGTCTTGCCGACGCCGGTCGGGCCGAGGAACAAGAACGAGCCCAGCGGGCGGTTCGGATCGCCCAGGCCCGAGCGGGCGCGCACGATCGCCTCGGCGACCGCGGTCACCGCTTCGTCCTGGCCGATCACGCGGTGGTGCAGTTCCTTGTCGAGCGCGAGCAGCTTCTTGATCTCGCCTTCGAGCAGCTTGCTGACCGGAATGCCGGTCCAGCGGCTGACGACGCCGGCGATGTCTTCCTCGTCGACCTCTTCCTTGAGCATGCGCGAGCGGCCGTCGCCCAGCGCGTTCTCCTTCTCGTGCAGGCGCCGTTCGAGCTCGGTCAGTTGGCCGTACTTGAGCTCGGAGGCTTTGGCGTAGTCGGCGGCCTGCGAGGCGCGCTCGATCTCGACCTTGGTGTGCTCGATCTGCTCGCGCAGCTCGCGCGTCGACGCGACGGCGTCCTTCTCGGCCTGCCAGCGCGCGCGCAGCCCGTCGGTGGTCTCGTGCAATTCGGCCAGCTCGCCTTCGAGCTTCCCGAGCCGCGTCTTGGACGCTTCGTCGTTCTCCTTGCGCAGCGCCTCGCGCTCGATCTCGAGCTGCATGATGCGGCGCGACGCTTCGTCCAGCTCGGTCGGCATCGAGTCGATCTCGGTGCGCAGCTTCGCCGCCGACTCGTCGACCAAGTCGATCGCCTTGTCGGGCAAGAAGCGGTCCGCGATGTAGCGGTTGGAGAGCACGGCGGCCGCGACCAGCGCGGCGTCCTTGATCCGCACGCCGTGGTGGACTTCGTACTTCTCGCGCAGCCCGCGCAGGATCGAGATCGTGTCCTCGACCGAGGGCTGGTCGACCAGCACCGGCTGGAAGCGGCGCTCCAGCGCGGCGTCCTTCTCGATGTGCTGGCGGTACTCGTCCAGCGTGGTCGCGCCGATCATGTGCAGCTCGCCGCGCGCCAGCAGCGGCTTGAGCAGGTTGCCGGCGTCCATCGAGCCTTCGGTCTTGCCCGCGCCGACGATGGTGTGCAGCTCGTCGAGGAACAGCAGCACGCGGCCCTGCGCGCTCTGCACGTCCTTGAGCACGGCCTTGAGGCGCTCCTCGAACTCGCCGCGGTACTTGGCGCCCGCGATCAGCGCGCCCATGTCGAGCGAGATGAGCTGCTTGTCCTTGAGGCCCTCGGGCACGTCGCCGCGCACGATGCGCTGCGCGAGGCCCTCGACGATCGCCGTCTTGCCGACGCCGGGCTCGCCGATCAGGACCGGGTTGTTCTTGGTCCGCCGCGAGAGCACTTGGACGACGCGGCGAATTTCGTCGTCGCGCCCGATCACCGGGTCGAGCTTGCCGTTCTGCGCCTCTTTGGTGAGGTCGCGCCCGTAGCGCTCGAGCGACTGGTACGTGCCTTCGGGATTCTGGGTCGTGACGCGCTGGTTGCCGCGCACCTCGCGCAGCGCGCCCAGCAGCTTCTCGCGGCTCAGGCCGAGGTCGCGGAAGATCCGCCCGACGGCGCCCTGGTCGGCGCTCATGGCCAGCAGCAGGTGCTCGACCGAGACGTACTCGTCGTTGAGCCCCTTGGCTTCCTCATCGGCCTTGCCCAAGAGGCGGGCGAGGGCGGGAGCCACGGTGACCTGCGCCTGCTGGGCGTTGGAGCCGCTGTAGCGCGGCAAGCCGGCGATCGCGCGGTCGACTTGCTGGCCGACCGTCTGCGGGTCCAGCCCGGCCTTGGCCAGGATCGGCCCGGTCACGCCTTCGGGCTGATCGAGGATCGCGGCCAGCAAGTGCTCGGGGCTGGTTTGGGTGTTGTGCTCGCCCAGCGCCCGAGTATACGCCGCGTTCAGCGCCTCTTGAACGCGCTGGGTCATCCGTTCTGCGTTCATTCGCACTCTACAACCGAGAGTGCTAACGCGAAGGTTGCGTTGCCGGCCGGGTGCGTTCGCGGGTAATCGGGTGCGTATGGCCGACACCAACGCCGTCTCCGACAACCCCGCCCGCCACCGCTACGAGCTGGTCGAGAACGGCCTCACGGCCTTCGCCAGCTATTCACGCCGGGACGGGAAGGTCGTGATCCCGCACGTCGAGGCCCCGCCCGAGCTGCGCGGCACCGGCACGGCCGGGCGGCTGATGGAGGGCGTGGTGGCCGACGTGCGCGCCAAGGGCGAGAAGCTCGTGCCGCTCTGCCCTTACGCGGAGGCGTGGATGAACCGCCACCCGGAGCACGCCGACCTGCTCGGCTAGCGGGCGCGGCCCACTCAGCCGTGCGGTAGCTCGCGCCAGTCGCGGCGGTCGCTGAAGGGACCGCCGGCCCAGCTCGGGCCCTCGACGCGCGAGTCCGTGCCGAAGCGCGGCGCGAGCCCGGCGACGAGCGCGAGGGCGAGTAGGACGATGACGAAGACTAGGGCTTCCATGTCCCTATTCTACGGCGGCGGGGCGGTGGGAGCGCGCGGAACTTCCGAACGCAGGTCGCGGTTGTGCCGAACGATGGACGTGCGCTATCTCAAGACGTTCGTCGCCCTGGCGGAAACGCGCAACGTCACGCGCACCGCCGAGCGGCTCGACTACGCGCCCTCCAGCGTCGCGGCGCACGTTCACGCGCTCGAAGGTGAGGTCGGCGTTCCGCTGATCGAGCGCGCCGGGCGCGGCATCGACTTGACCGCCGCCGGGCGCACGTTCCTCGGCCACGCCAAGCGCATGGTCGATGCCGAGCGCAACGCCATCGCCGACCTGCGGGCCGGCGCGCTCCCGGCCGGTACGCTGACGATCGGCTCGGCCGCCAGCCTGGCCGCCTTCGTGCTGCCGCGCATTCTCGAACGCGTCCACGCCCACCGCCCCGGGCTGTCCGTCTCGACCCGCCAGGGGTTGTGCGACGACCACATCGCCGCGGTCCGGCGCGGCGAGCTCGACCTCGCCTTCTCCGTCGAGGCGCGCGCGCAGCTCGAGCGCTTGCGCGACGGCACGACCGCGACGGAAATCTTCTGCACGGTTCCGATCGTCGCGGCGGCCGCGCCGAGCCATCGCCTGGCCCGGCTCGAACGGGTCGAGCCGAGCGACTTCGCGGGCGAGACGCTGGTCGTCTGCGAGCCCGGCTGCAGCTACCGCGAGGCGTTCGCGGCGGTCCTCGACGACGCCGGGGTGCGGGCCGGCGCGCTGCTGGACTTCGACAACTTGGACGCGATCCGGCGCTGCGCCATCGACGGCCTGGGGGTCGCGATCGTGCCCCGCTACGTGGTTGCCGACGCGGTCGACGCCGGCACGCTGGTCGAGCTGCCGATTCGTGCTCCGGGCGACTTCGTGATCGCCGCGACCTGGCTGCCGGCGGCGCGCAGCGCGGCCGTGCAAGACGTGCTCGCCGCGGCGCGGACCGCGCTCGCCCAGCCTGCGCTCGCGACGGCGGGCTGAACCGGGCCGCCGGCCGTCAGGCCGGCCGGACCCCGTGCAGCCGGGACAGCACGAACGCGCCCGAGCTCTCGACGTGGCTTCGGAGGAGCTCGTCGGCACGGTCCTCGTCGCCCGCCGCGATCGCTTCGGCGATGGCGGCGTGCTCGTCCCAGACGTTCTCGCGGTAGGTCTCGGCGTGCAGGTAGATCCGCATCGCGCGCGCGACGTGCGCCCAGCGGCCTTCCAGCGCGTTGTGGATGTGGCGGTTGTGCGCCGCGGTCGCGATCGCGTCGTGGAAGGCCTGATCGGCCGCGATCACCGGCTCGATCTCACCGGCCTCGATCGCCGCGACGACCTCGCGCCGCCAGCCCTCGACCTCCGCCCGCAAGTCCGCTTTGCGGGCCGCCGCGGCCCGCGCGGTAGCGCGCTCGAGCGCGACCCGGAAGGCGTACAGCTCGCTCACGTCGGCCGCGTTGAGCCCGGCCACGGTCGCGCCGCAGTTGGGCTCGCTGGTCACGAGGCCCTCGGCTTCGAGCGTCCGCAGGGCCTCGCGCAGCGGAATACGGCTCGTGCTGTAACGCAGCGCAAGCTCGGTCTGGCGCAAGCGCGTTCCCGGCGCGTGGACGCCGCTGAGGATGGCACCGCGCAACTCGAGCAGGACCCGATCGTAGGTGGTCAGCTTCTCCATGTCGTTGAGCTCAGTCGTTCGACACCGCCGAATCGGCACCGCTGAGGCAGCGCCACGAGAGGATCCGGCGCCGCACGTCGGCTCGCTAACGGGTACGAGGTGAACGGCGCCGCCGGCCGGCCACGCTCTACGGCCTTCACCCAGCGGTGACGCGCCTCACAGCGCTGAACGGACGAGAGCCGTAGGTAATCAGAATCGCGACGTCGTAATCGGATTGTATACAATCTTCGGCCGTGAGGTCCTTGCATGCAGCTCAGCTCCGACCAGCTCCGCGCCCTCGACGAAGAGGGATACCTCTTCCTCCCTAGCCGCTTCAGCCCGGACGAAGTCCGCGTGCTGCGCGACCACCAGGACACGATCTTCGCCCAGCACCGGCCGGAGATCGTGCGCGAGAAGGGCAGCGACGCCCCCCGCACCGCGTTCGCCTGCCAGACCTACGACGAGGCGTACCGGCGGCTGGCGGCGCACCCGCGGCTGGTCCAGCCGGTCGAGCAGATCCTGGGCGGCGACGTCTACATGCACCAGTTCAAGATCAACGCCAAGGCCGCGTTCGAGGGCGACCAGTGGCAGTGGCACCAGGACTACGGCACCTGGGTCAACGACGACCTGATGGCCGAGCCGCGCGCGATGAACATCTCGGTGTTCCTCGACGACGTGACCGCGTGCAACGGGCCGCTGATGATCATCCCGGGCTCGCACAAGACCGGCTATTTGGAAGCCGGCCACGACACGACGACGACGTCGTACCCGCTGTGGACGCTCGACCACAAGACCGTGCGCGACATGGCCGACCGCGGCGGCCTGGTCGCGCCGCTCGGTCCGGCCGGCTCGATGCTGATGTTCCACTGCAACATCGTGCACGCGTCGAGCTCCAACATGTCGCCCTGGGACCGCAGCATCGTGTACCTCTCGCTCAACCGCACCGACAACGCGATCCGCCAGTTCAAGCGCCCCGAGTACATCGCGCACCGCGACTTCACCCCGATCCGGACGCTGGACGACGACTGCCTGCTCGAGCTCGCGCGCAGCGAGTCGGCGGTGCACGCGTGAACCTCGCGCGCGGGCTGGCCAAGCGCGAAGCCGAGGGCCGGCCGGTCCGCGTCGGCCTGATCGGCGCGGGCAAGTTCGGCACCATGATCCTGGCCCAGTTGCGCCTGATGGCCGGCGTGAAGCTGTGCGTGCTGGCCGACCTCGACGGCGCCCGCGCGCGCGCCGCGGCGGTCAGCGCGGGCTGGAGCGCCGACGCGTTCGCGCCCGCCGCCTCGATAGGCGCGGCCAACGACGTCGCGCGCGGCGAGCGCACCGCGCTGGTCGACAGCGGCGAGACCGCCGCGCAGTGCGAGATCGACGTGCTGATCGAAGCGACCGGGCACGAGGCGGCGGGCGCGCTGCACGCGTACCGCGCGCTCGAGCGCGGCGTGCACGTGGTGATGGTGACGGTCGAGGCCGACGTCGTGGTCGGGCCGTACCTGCACCGCATGGCCGAGCGCAACGGCTGCGTGTACTCGATGGCCTACGGCGACCAGCCGGCGATCGTCTGCGAGCTGGTCGACTGGGCCCGGACCTGCGGCTTCGAGGTCGTGGCGGCCGGCAAGGGCACCAAGTACGCCCCGCGCTACCGCCGCTCGACGCCCGACACGGCGTTCGCGAACTACGGCTTCACGCCCGAGCAGATCGCGCACGGCGGCTTCAACCCGCGCATGTTCAACTCGTTCCTGGACGGCACGAAGTCGTCGATCGAGATGGTCGCGGTCGCCAACGCCACCGGGCTGGACGTCGCCGAGGAGGGGCTCTCGTTCGCGCCCGCGTCGGTGTACGACTTGCCCAAGCTGATGCGCCCGCGCGCCGAGGGCGGCATCCTGCCCCGCGCCGGGATGGCCGACGTCGTGTCGTGCGTGAACGACGACGAGACGTTCGTCGCCGACCACCTGCGCTGGGGCATCTACGTGACCTTCACCTCCGAGAGCGCGTACGCGCAGCGCTGCTTCGGCGAGTACGGCCTGGTGACCGATCCCAGCGGCCGCTACACGGCGCTGTGGCGGCCCTACCACCTGATCGGGCTGGAGATCGGGGTCTCGGTCGCCTCCGTCGTGCTGCGCGGCGAGCCGACCGGCGCGCCGTTCGCCGGCCACCGGGCGGAGGTGGTCTGCGCCACCCGCGGGCCGATGCGCGCGGGCGAGATCATCGACGGCGAGGGCGGCTACGCGGCCTACGGCACCTGCGTGCCGGCCGGCACCGCGCGCGAGCGGCGCCTCGTGCCGATGGGCCTGGCCCACGGCCTCAAGCTGGTGCGCGACGTGCCGGCCGACCACCCGATCGGCGAGGCCGACGTGGCCTTCGACGACGCCTCGTTCCTGTGGAAGCTGCGGCGCGAGCAGGACGCCATGTTCGCCCCGGCCGCAGCTACCGTCTAGCGCGAAGGCTCCGGCCCGCCCGCCGCCGATACTTCCTCGGATGGAAGACCGCGGCGGGCGGCTGGAGGTCCTCGACGGGCTGCGGGGGCTCGCGATCGCGAGCGTCGTGTGGTACCACGTCTGGCAGATCTCGTGGCTGACCGCGTCGGTGAACGCGTTCGGCCGTGAGTGGAGCCTGCAGTTCGTCCCCGAGACCGGGTTCCTCGGGGTCGAGCTGTTCTTCTTCCTGAGCGGCTTCGTGCTGTTCTGGCCGTACGCGCGGGCGGCGCTGGCCGGCGCGCGCGAGCCCTCGCTGCGCCACTTCGCGTTCCGGCGCGCGCTCAAGATCGTGCCCTCGTACTATTTCGCGCTGGCCGCGCTGCTCGTGCTCGGCGCGCAGCACTATCCTTCCTTCGCAGCAGGAGCGCGCGACGTCGCGCTGCACGCGCTGTTCGTCCACAACTGGTTCGCCGACACCTACGGCTCGATCGACGGCGTGATGTGGTCGCTGGGCGTCGAGGTGCAGTTCTACCTCGTCTTCCCGCTCGTGGCGTGGGCCTTTCGGCGCGCGCCGCTGCTCGTCTTCGCGGCGATGTGCGCGCTCGCGGTCGGCTGGCGCGTGGCCGCGGTGCAATGGCACTGGGAGATCGTCGGGCAGCTGCAAGGGCAGTTGCCCGCCACGCTGGACGTGTTCGCCTGCGGCATGCTCGCGGCGTGGCTGACCGTGCTGCTGCGCGCGCGCTACCCGGCGCTGGCGGCGCGGCAGGCGCTGTGGACCGTGCTCTCGCTCGTCGCCGCGGGCGCGGTGATCGCGCTGCTGCAGGACGCGTTCCGGATCCGCTACGACGACGGCTCGTTCGCGCACTGGAAGGCGCTGCACGTCTTCCCGCTCGCGCTGGGCTACGCGGCGTTCGCGGTCGCCGCGCTGCACGCGCTGCCGGCCTGGCGCGCGACGATCGCCAACCCGGTGCTCGTGTTCCTGGCGGCGATCTCCTACAATCTGTACCTCTGGCACCAGGTGATCGCGCGCGCCTTCGTCGCCTGGGGCTGGCCCGCCCACGCCGGTTCCGACGCGCACGACGACCCGCGCTGGAAAATGCTCTTCACCATCGTCTCGCTGGGCTCGGCATTGCTGGTCGCGACCGCGCTGACGTACGGCCTCGAGCGCCCGCTGCTGCGCCGGCGGCCACGCCGCGCCGGCCGGGCGGCCGAGCGTGAAGGCCCGCCCGCGCCGCCGTCCGTACCGCCGCCGCCGGTACCGCAGCCGGCGCATGACAACGGCGTGGCCACGTTGTATGGAGAGGCCGATGTTCGGCTGTAGCGAGCACTGGATCGGCAAGCGCTTCTCCCACGCGCTGACCGCCTTCTTGGCCGAGGAGAAGCGCCAGCGCGAGCTGCGCGCGCACGACGCGCTGGACGCGAGCGCGCTCGCGGAGCGCGACGAGGGCTGGCGCGCGCTGCGCGCGAGCGCGCTCGAGCTGGGCCGCGCCGCCGATGCCTTCGCGCTGGCCGACACGCCGCTGCCCGACGCGACGGCCGCGTCGCCGACCACCGCGGGCACGGGCGGCAACGCGGATTTCGCCTGGACGTCCACCACCGCGCCGGTCCCGCTGGGCCGCACGCACGTCGTCCCCTCGAACGCGCAGACGGTGATCTTGGGGCTGCTCGACCCGACCCGCGCCCCGCTCTTCACGGTCGACTCGGGCGACGTCCTGGTCTACGAGAACACCTGGACGCATTTCTTGAACCGGCTGCAGCCCGGCGTGAGCGCCGACGAGCTGACCGCGCTGCGCAAGAGCGTCGCCGGCCGCGGCGTGCACAGCATCATCGGCCCGATCGCGGTCAACGGCGCGCGACCCGGCGACGTGCTGCAACTTCGCATGCTGCACCTGGAGACGATCGATTTCGGAGCGAACTTCCACAACCCGGGCGCGCTGCAAACCGGCGCGCTGCCCGACGAGTTCACGCACGGCCACGTGCACTACTTCACGCTCTCGCCCGAGCAGCACTACGTCGAGTTCAGCGACCGTATCCGCCTGGAGATGAAACCGTTCCAAGGCACGATCGGGGTCGCGCCCGCCGGCGACGAGCCGGTCAGCTCGGTCGCGCCCGGCAAGTTCGGCGGCAACATCGACCTCAAGGAGCTCACCGCCGGCTCGTCGCTGTTCGTGCCGGTGCAGCAGCCCGGCGCGCTGATCTACACCGGCGACTCGCACGCGCTCCAAGGAGACGGCGAGGTCAACATCACCGCGATCGAGACGGCGATGCGCGAGGTTCGGCTGCAAGTCATCCTGCACCAGAACGTCGGCTGGAGCTGGCCCTTCGCCGAGACGCCCACCCACTGGATCGCGCTGGGCACCGATCCCTCGCTCAACGAAGCGCTGCGAATCGCGCTGCGCGGCACGATCGACTTCCTCCACCTCGAGGCGGGTCTGTCGCGCGACGAGGCCTACAGCCTAGCCTCGCTCGCGGTCGACTTCCGCATCACGCAAATGGTGGACGTCAACAACGGCGTGCACGCCATGATCCCCAAGTCGATCTTCGCCGAGGACTACCGCCGGACGATCGCCCTGGCCTGAGCGAGCCGGCCCTTGAGCACGGCGCGCGCGTGCGCGCCGCCGTCGGGGCGGCGGGTGACCGAGAACTCGTCGGCGACCGACGAGACGATGTAGAGCCCGCGCCCGCTCTCGGCCAGCGCGTCGGCCGGCAGGCGCGCGTTGTGCTGGAAGCCGGCCCCGGCATCGATGACGTGCAGCACCGCGTACTCGCCGCTCAGGTCGAGCGCGAGCTCGACCGCGCCGGGCGCGTAGCGCGCGACGTTGCCGACCAGCTCGGCGTAGACCAGTTCGGCCATCACCCGGTCGGCGTCGCCCACGCCGTGCCGCTCCAGCCACGCGTCGATTTCGTGCCGCACCGTCCGGGCGCGGTCGCCGTCGTGCGCGTCGAAGGTCCAGCGCAGCGCCACGTCGTCGCGCTGCGCGAGCAGCGAGCGCGCGAAGGTCACCACCAGCAGCGCGACGTCGTCGCTCGCGCCGGTGCCGGCGAGCACCGCGCGGTGGATCGCACGGGCCGGCTCGTCCGCGACATCGACCGCGCGCAGCGCCTCGACCAGCGCCGCCTCGCCGGCCAGCACGTCCCGGCCCGCTTCGATCAGCCCGTCGGTGTACAGCAGCAGGGTACTGTTCTCGGGCAGCTCGAGGTGGCGCGTCACGTCGGTGCCACGCTCGCGCAAGCCGAGCGGAAGCCCGCCGGCGGGCAGCGTCGCCACCGCGCCGCCGGCGTCGCGCCGCAGCGGCGCGGGATGGCCGGCGCTGGCGCAGGCCAAGGTCGACCAGAGCGGGTCGAACACGCCGACCCAGGCGGTGACGAAACGGTCCGGCGTCTGCGAGCGCAGCACGCGGTCGGCCGCGTCGAGCATCACCGACGGCTCGGGATTGATCGCCGCCGCGCCCCGCAGGCTCTGGCGGATCGCGGCCATCGTCGCCGCCGCGTCCAAGCCGCTGCCCGCGACGTCGCCGACCGAGACCACCACCCGGCCGTCGGCGACCCGGAACGCGTCGTACCAGTCGCCGCCGATCAGCGCCTCGCTGCGGCCCGCTTCGTAGAGCGCGTCGAACGACGTGCCCGGCACGCGCGGCAGGTCGGTCGTGAGCGCGGCGGCCTGGAACGTGCGCGCCACCCGCCGCTCGCGCTCGTAGGCCTCGGCGTTGCCGACCGCGGGCGAGATGCGGCGCGCGATCTCGCTGCAGAACGGCACGTCGCCCGAGCCGTAGTGCCGCCCCGAGCTGCGGTCGTACATGGTCACCAGCGTCCCGCGCACCGCGCCGCGATACACCAGCGGCACGATCACGGTCGACGTGACGCCCAGCGCCCGGATCGTCTCGCGGTACGTCCCACGCAGCGCGCCCATCCCCGCTTCGGGCACTCGCTCGTAGAGCAGCGGCCGCTTCGTGCGCACGACCTCGGGCGAGCCGCCGCCGGCGCCGGCCGCGAGATAGCGGAAGCCGAGCAGCGCCCGGGTGCGCTCGGTGGTCGCCGGGTCGCGGTGCTGCGAGGCGGCCAGCACCAGCTCGCCGTCGGCGTCGACCAGATTCACCACCGCCCAGTCGGCGAACTCGGGCACGAGCAGCTGCGCGGCGGCGGCGAGCGTCTCGTGCAGGTCCAGCGTCTCGGCCAGCGCCTCACCCAGGCGGGCGTAGAAGGTCTCGCGCTCGGCGATCCGGCGCTGCGCTTCCGCGGCCGCGCGCGCCTCGCTGTAGAGCCGGGCGTTCTCCAGCGCCGCGCCGATGCGCCGGGCCAGCTCCTGCGCGGTCGCCAGATCGCTCTCGCCGTAGGGGTGCGAACCGCGCGAGCGGCAGAACGTCAGCACGCCGTAGCGCCGGCCGCGGGCGGCCACGACCACCGCGATCAGCGACGACAGCCCTTCGTCGCGCATGCGCGCGAAGTGGCCCTCGTCCTGCGCCACCTGCCGCCACCAGCCTTCGTCGATGCGCGGGAGGAGCAGGCTCTCGCCGTGCCGCCAGGCCAGCGAGATCGGGTGGTGCGGATGCTCGACCGGCGGCACGGTGCCGACCGAGCGCTGGAACGGCCCGCGCCGGGCCGGGTCGCGATGGTCGACCGCCGCCCGCCGCAGGCTGCCGTCGTCGGCGGCGAGATCGAACAGGCAGTAGTCGGCGAACGAGACGACCGCCGCGCTGGCCACCGCCCCCAGGATCGCGGCGGCGTCGAGCTGGGCCCCGAACAGCGCGTCGGCGTTGGCCAGGAACGCGTCGCGCGCCGAGGCCGTGCGGAGGGCATCGATGTCGGTGCACGAGCCGAACCAGCGCGTCAGCGCGCCGCTCGCGTCGCGCACGGCGTTGGCGCGAATGAGAAACCAGCGGTACGCGCCGTCGTGACGGCGCAGGCGGCACTCGATCTCGGCCGGCTCCCCGTCGGCGAGCGCGCGGGTCCAGGTCGCCAGCACCGCGGACAGGTCGTCGCGGTGGACCGCGCGCTCCCACGACCAGCCGGTCAGGTCGCCCCGCGCCGTGCCGCCGTACTCGTAGATGCGCCCGTTGAGGTAGTCGACCGTGCCGTCGGGGAGCGCGGTCCAGATCATCTGCGGGATCGCCTCGGCGATGGCGCTGGCATCCGACCCCGCCCCGAACCCCGGCAAGCGCTCCTTCATCCCGATCCCGGCCCGGCCGCCGCCGCGGTCGAGCGCCGTTCGCGCAGCGCGCGCAGGTCGCCGTCGCGCACGGTCACGCCGGTCGCGTCGAACCACTCCATCAGCGGAACGGCGTACTTGCGCGAGGTGCCGACCGCGTCGCGGAAGCGGGCCATCGTGATCGGGCCGTCGCGCCGAATCGCCTCTTCGAGGCGGCGGCGGATCTCGGCGATCTGGCGGCCGCGGTAGACGTCGGTCCCGACCTTGACCAGCGTGCCGGTCGCGACCAGCGTGTCGAACGCTTGCGAGAGGCCGGCGATGCGGGCCCGGCGCAGCTCGCCGACGACAAGCTCCAGCGCGACGGGGACGAGCGGCTGGGCCGGGTCGACCTGCACGACGCGCTCGAAGAAGTCGCGCTGCTCGGGCGAGAGCCGGGGCCGGTGGGCGGGCGTCGCGTAGTAGCCGTCCCGGGCGCCGAGCCGGCCCTCCTCGGCGTCGCTGGCCAGCAGCCGGATCAGAAACGGCTCGTCGACCTCGAGCGCGCGCGCCAGCGCGAGCGAGGTCGCCCCGAGGGTCCAGGGCGCCTCCCCCTCGTGCCGGGCGAGCTGCGCGAGAACGCGCTCGGAGAGCGCTTCGGCGGCCGCGCCATCGACGTACGCGAGCGGCTTGTGCAGCCGGCGCGCCGCGCCGCGCGCGGCCAGCTCGCTCGCGATCTCCGCCGCGCGCTCCTCGCGCACGTTGGCCCGCGCGCCGAGCTCGGCCGCGCCGAGCGGCAGCAGCCCGCTCGCGGCGAGCGCGCGCGCCACCGCGTCGACGTCGGGGGCGTCGCCGTCCTCGGCCGCGGAGTCTCCCGCGGCCTCGCCGGCGCCGCCGGCGACCGTACCGCCGCCGAGCAGCAGCTTGGGCGTCACGGCGCGCACGACGTAGGCTTGGCCGGGATAGGTCGTCGTCGCGCGGCGCAGGTGCAGCGTCGCCTCCACCCCATCCGCATCGGCCGGAACGTGCTCGAACACAAGCGTGCCCAGGATTTCCGCCGCGCCGAGATAGGCCCGCACCGGCGTGCGGCGGCGCAGCAGCACGCGCGCCTCGGGCAGCACCCGGAAACGCACCCGCAGCGACGAGACCGGACCGAAGGCCGGGTCGGCCAAGACCGCCCCGCGGTGCGTCTCCCCGACCTCGACGCCCGGCACGTTGACCGCCACCCGCGAACCGCCGTCGACCCGCTCGCGCCGCTCGTGGAAGACCTGCAGCGCGCGCACCCGCACGTCGCGGCCGGGGACGTCGAGGCGCAGCGTGTCGCCGGCCTGCAGCGTGCCCTGCATCAGCGTGCCGGTCAGCACCGTGCCGTGACCGGGCATCGCGAACACCCGGTCGACCGGCAGAAACGCCGGCGCGCCGGGCGCGCGCGCCGGCAAGCCTGCCAGCGTGTCGTGCAGCGCCGCGCGCAGCTCGTCCAGCCCGGCGCCGGTGACGGTGGAGACTGCGACGGCCGGAGCGCCTTCGGCAACGGTGCCCCGGGTCGCCGCCCGGACCTCGGCCTCGGCGGCGGCGAGCAGCTCGTCATCGACCAGGTCGCGTTTGGTCAGCACGACGATCGTGCGCCGCACGCCCAGGAAGTCCAGGATCGCGAGGTGCTCGACCGTCTGCGGCCGGACGCCTTCGTTGGCCGCGACGACCAGCAGCAGCACGTCCATCCCGGCCGCGCCGGCCAGCATGTTGTGCAAGAAGCGCTCGTGCCCGGGCACGTCGACGATGCCCGCCTCGACGCCGTCGTCGAAGCGCAAATGCGCGAAGCCCAGGTCCAGCGTCATGCCGCGCAGCCGTTCTTCGATCCAGCGGTCGGGATCGGTTCCCGTCAGCGCGCGAACGAGCGCGGACTTTCCGTGGTCGACGTGACCCGCAGTGCCGACGACGTGCATCTACCGGGCGGCTTCGAGCGCCGCCCCGAGCTCTCCGTCCCGTTCCGCGGGAACCGTGCGCAGGTCGAGCACCACCCGGTCGCCCTCGACCCGCGCCACCACCGGGGTCGCCCCGGTGCGCAAGCGGGCCGCGGCGGCGTTCGGGTCGCGCCGCGGCGGGCGCCAGGCCAGCCCGGCCGAGGCCACCGGCGCCAGCGGCAGCGTGCCGCCGCCGGCATATCCTTGGGTGTCGATCGCCTCGAGCTCGAGATCGGCGAGCTGCGCGCGCAGCGCCTCGGCCCGCCCGCGCAGCGTGGCGAGCGGCTGCGACAGCATCCGGTAGAGCGGGATGCGCGCGTCGCGGGCGGCCGGATCGAGGTGCAGGCGCAGGGTCGCGCCCAGGGCGGCGATGGTCGCCGAGCCGACCCGCAGCGCGCGCAGCAGCGGGTTGGCGCGCAGGCGCGCAATCGCCGCGCTCCGGCCGACGACGATGCCGGCCTGCGGCCCGCCGAGCAGCTTGTCGCCCGAGAACGCCACCAGGTCGATCCCGTCGGCGACCGCTTCCTGCACGGTCCGCTCGGGCGGGAGGCCGTAGGCACGCAGGTCGGTCAGCGCACCGCTGCCGAGGTCCTCGACCACCGGCACTCCGGCCCGCCGGCCCAGCCCTACCAAGGCCGCGCCGCCGACTTCCGCGGTGAAGCCCTCGATGCGGTAGTTCGAGGCGTGCGCGCGCATCAGCAGCGCGGTGCGCGGCGAGAGCGCGCGGGCGTAGTCCTCGAGCCGGACCTTGTTGGTCGCGCCGACCTCGACCAGCCGCGCACCGCTGCGCGCCAGCACGTCGGGCAGCCGGAACCCGCCGCCGATCTCGACGAGCTGGTTGCGCGCCACGATCACCTCGCGCGCGCCGCCGTCGGGGGCGCGCGCGAAGGTGTCGAGCACGAGCAGCACCGCCGCGGCGCAGTTGTTCACCACCAGCGCGTCCTCCGCGCCGGTCGCCGCGCGCAGCAGCGCGCCCAGCCGGTCGTAGCGCGAGCCGCGCGCGCCGGCGTCGAGATCGTACTCGAGATTCGAAGCCCCGCCCGTGACGGCTGCCACCGCATCGAGCGCCTCGGCGGCGAGCGGCGCCCGCCCGAGGTTGGTGTGGAGCACGATCCCGGTCGCGTTGATCACCCCGGCCAGGCCACGCCGGCGCTCGGCCGCGCAGCGCGCCAGAACCTCGTCGACCACCGCCTCGGGCGCCGGCGTGACCGGCGCCGCCCGGGCCGCCTCGAGCACGGCGCCTGCGTGCCGCTTCACCGTCGCGGCCCCGAAAAGCACGACGAACCGCGCAATGCGCGGTTCGTCGAGGATCCGATGGACCGCCGGGAGGCGGCTGCGGTCGCTGCCGTTAGGCAGCGGCGAGGTGCTTCTCGAGCATCGACGTGATCTCGCCTTCGCGAACGAAGCCGACGATGCGGTCGACCGGCTTGCCGGCCTTGAACAGGATCAGGGTCGGGATGCCGGAGATGCCCAGCGAGCCCGCCAGCGACGGGTTCTCGTCGGTGTTCAGCTTGGCGAAGCCGACCCGGTCGCCGTACTGGCCGGCGACCTTCTCGACGACCGGCGAGAGCATCTTGCACGGGCCGCACCAGGGGGCCCAGAAGTCGACCAGGACAGGCTTGTCGGACGCGAGGACCTGGGTCGGAAAGGTGCTCTGCGTGACGTCGGGGAGTGCGCTCATACGCCTCTTGCGACCCTCCGCCGAGAGCGACGGTTTCGCTCAGCCGGCCGCCTTCTTGCGAGGCCGGCCGCCCTTGCGGCCGGTTTTCAACCCCAAGCGAAGAAAAAGAGCCGGCGCCACAAAAAGCACCGGCTCTCGTCCTTCACGCGCGGAGCGGCGGGCGGCTAGACCACGGGCGGTTCCTCGCCGGTGATGTCGGCCACGCGCTTGGTCTGGACGCCCAGGTTCGCGATCGCGATCACCTCGTCGCCGTCGGCCAGGCGCTGCAGGCGGACGCCCTTGGTCGAGCGGCCGGCGCGGCGGATCTCCTCGACGCGGAGGCGGATGACCTGATTGGCCGAGGTGATGAGCAGCAGCTCGTCTTCCGGCTTGACCAGGATCTGGTCGACGACGTGCCCGATCTCTTTCTCCTTGGCGAAGGCCTTGACGCCCTTGCCGCCGCGCCCGGTATGACGGTAGTCTTCGATCGGGGTGCGCTTGCCGAACGCGTGCGAGGTGACGATGAGGACCTCTTTGCGCTCGTCCTCGACCACATCCATCGCGACGACCTCGTCGCCGTCGGCCAGCGTGATCGCTTTGACGCCGCGCGCCGGCCGGCCCATCGGCCGCACGCCGCTCTCGTTGAAGTGCAGCGCCATGCCGTCGTGCGTGGCCAGCAGCACGTCGCGGTTGCCGTCGCTCAGGTCGACCGCGAGGAGCTCGTCGCCTTCGTCGAGGCCGATCGCGATGAGGCCGTTGCGGCGCACGTTCTCGAACTCGTCGAGCTTGGTCTTCTTGATCACGCCGCGGCGGGTGACCATGAGCAGGTAGTCCTCGGTGTCGAAGCGGCGCACCGGGAAGACCGCCGTGACCAGTTCGCCCGGCGGCAGCTGCAACAGGTTCACCAGCGCCGTGCCGCGCGCCGTGCGCGTCGTGTCCGGCACCTCGTAGGCGCGCAGCCGGAACGCGCGGCCCTTGTTGGTGAAGAACAGCACGTGCTGGTGCGTCGTCGCGACGAAGAAGTTGCTGACGACGTCTTCTTTTTTGAGGTTGGCGATCCCGATGACGCCGCGCCCGCCGCGGTTCTGGGCCCGGAACGTGTCGACCGAGACGCGCTTGATGTAGCCGCCGACCGTCGAGGTGATGACGACCTCGGTGTCGGCGATGATGTCCTCGATCGAGAGCTCGCCTTCCATGTGCTCGACCGGGGTCTTGCGCTTGTCGCCCATGCGCTTCTTGAGGTCGGCGGTCTCGTCGCGCACGACTTCGAGCATGCGCGCCGCGCTGCCGAGCAGATCGGTCAGGTCGATGATCGTCGCGATCAGCTCGCCGTACTCGGTCTGGAGCTTCTCGCGCTCCAGGCCGACCAGCGAGCGCAGCCGCATGTCGACGATCGCCGCCGCCTGCTGCACGTCCAGGCTGAAGTTGTCGAAATCTTGCGGCGCGACTTGGTCGTCTTGCAGCACCGCGCCGGTGGCCGCCATGCGGCGGAACGCGTCGGAGAGCACGAACGGCTCGGCGATCAGGCGCGCCCGCGCCGCCTCGACCGTGTCGCTCTCGCGGATGATCGTGATGACGCGGTCGATGTTGTCGAGCGCGACCAGGAACCCGAGCAGCAGGTGGGCGCGGTCGCGGGCCTTGGTGCGGTCGTACTCGGAGCGCCGCCGGATGACTTCCTTGCGGTGGCCGATGAAGTAGCCCAGCATCTCGCGCAGCGAGAGCACGCGCGGTTCGAGCGGCGCGTTGGCGCCGGTCGTGTTCTCCATCCGGCCCAGGCGCGGCGACGGCACCAGGGCCAGCATGTTGAACGCGAAGCTGGACTGCAGCGGGGTCTGCTTGTAGAGCTGGTTGAGGACCACTTGCGGCGTCGCGCTGCGGTGCAGCTCGACCACGATCCGCATGCCCTTGCGGTTGGACTCGTTGTGGAGCGCCGTGATGCCGGTGATCCGCTTCTCCTGGTAGGCTTCGGTGATCGCCTCGAGGATGCGGTTGACGGAGACCTGGAACGGCACCTCGCTGATGACGATCCGGAACTTGCCCTTCTCGTCGACGATCTCGGCCTTGCCGCGCAGCGCGACCGAACCACGGCCGGTCTTGTACGCTTGGCGGATCGCTTCGCGGCCGTGCAGCACGCCGCCGGTCGGAAAGTCCGGTCCGTGCACGAGGTCGCACAGCGCGTTGTCGATCCGCGCGACGTCTTCTTCGCCGAGTTTGCCGTTGGTGAGCTGCTCGACCGGGACGCCGGCGTCGTCGATCAAGTACGCGATCGCGTCGCAGATCTCGCCCAGGTTGTGGGGCGGGATGTTGGTCGCCATGCCGACCGCGATGCCCGAGCTGCCGTTGACCAGCAGCTGCGGCAAGCGCCCCGGCAGCACCACCGGCTCTTCGGTCTGGTTGTCGAAGTTGGGGATGAAGTCGACGGTCTCTTTGTCGATGTCCGCCAGCATGTCCAGCGCGATGCGCGCCAGCCGCGCCTCGGTGTAACGGTAGGCGGCCGGCGGGTCGGGATCGATCGAGCCGAAGTTGCCGTGACCGTCGACGAGCGGGTAGCGCAGGGTGAAGTCCTGCGCCATGCGGACGAGCGCGTCGTAGACCGACGAGTCGCCGTGCGGGTGGAAGCTCTTGAGCACCTCGCCGATGACGCCGGCGCACTTGCGGTGCTGCTTGGAAGGGTCCAGGCCCATCTCGCGCATCGCGTAGAGGATGCGCCGCTGGACCGGCTTGAGGCCGTCGCGCACGTCCGGGAGCGCACGCGAAGCGATGACCGACATGGCATAGGAGAGGTAGCTCTCCGACATCTCGTCTTCGACGCGGATGGTGGACATGCGGGAGTCGTCGTTCACGGGTTCCTTACTTCAGGTCGGAGAGGTCGTCCCAAGGGACGTCGGCGGCGCCGGGCGGCGCGGGTTCGCCCAAGCTCGCGGCGCGTTCGGCGAGCGCCCCGCGCAGTTCGTCGGCGCGGCGGCGCAGCGCGCCGAGGTGGCCTTCGAAGCGGGCGTCGAGGTCGGTCAGGTGGTCGGCCGTGGCCGGATCGTCGTTCACCGCCGCCGCGCGGGCGGGCGCGGCGCGGGCTCACGCTGCTTGAACAGGGCGCCGACCAGGAACCCGACGATCCCGCCGACGATGGCCCCGATCAGCGCGATGATGAGCAGCTTGCTGCCCAAACCGCCGCCCATCCGGCCCATCGAGAAGAAGCGCGCGGTGAGCACGAGGGCCTCGAACAGCGCGGCGACCACCGAACACACCGCGCCGGCGATGATTCCGACCAGGACGTCATTCATCCGCAGCAGCACCATGAGGGTATTCTGAGAACAGAGGAAGACGTCCTCGACGGGCGCCCCGCCTTCGACGCGTTCGCCGCCCGCTTCGCCGCTTCGCTCCGCCCGGGCGACGTGGTGGCCCTTCGGGGGCCGCTGGGAGCCGGCAAGACGACCTTCGTGCGAGCCCTGGTCGGGGCGCTGCACGGCAGCGCCGAGGCGGTCTCCAGCCCGACCTTCGTCTTCCGCCAGCGCTACGACGGCCCGCCCACGGTCGAGCACCTCGACCTCTACCGCATCGAAGACGCCGCCGCCGAGCTGCCCGACCTCGGCCTCGACGACGCCTTCGCCCCCGACCGGCTGACGCTGGTCGAGTGGCCGGAGCGCGCGCCCGGCTGGCTTCCGCCCGGCGCGATCGAGGTCCACATCGACGGCGTCGGCGACGGCCCGCGAACCGTCCGGATCGTCCGGCCGTGAGGGCGATTCGGGCCCGAGTTCGGTGCCTGCGGTGAAGATCTTGGCGCTGGACGCGGCGCTGGGCGGCTTTTCGGCCGCGCTGGACGACGGCGCGACGGTGCGGGTCGAGGCGACCGGGGCCCAGGACGCGCTCGAAGCGGGCCTGACCCGGATCGAGCGCCTGCTCGAGGCGAGCGGTTTGCGCCTGCGCGAGCTGGACCGGATCGCGGTCGGGATCGGACCCGGTTCGTTCACCGGGGTGCGGATCGCGGTCGCCTACGCCAAGTCGCTGGCCTACGGCAGCGGGGTGCCGCTGGTCGGGATCTCGTCCTACGACGCGCTCGAACCGGACGACCCGCCCCTGCCGGTCTTGACCGTGGTGCACGGGCGCAAGGGCGTGATCTGCGCCCGGCTGCGGAGCGCGGCGGGTTGCCGCACCGCCTGCGGCCCGACCGCTCACGTTCTGGCCACGTTGCTGGGCAGCGGAACGGGCGAGATCGCGCTGGCCGGGAATACGGAGGACGTGCTCTCGGAGATCGCGGAACGCGGCTGGGCCGTGCGAGCGCTCCCACCCCGGGCGGACGTCGCCGCCCGCGCCATCGCCCAGCTCGCCCGCACCCGGCCGCCGAGCGCGACCCCGCACGCCCTCGCCCCCGACTACGGCGAAGCCCCCGCCGTCACGCAGGCCAAACGGTGAAGGCTCAGCTCACCCGGCCCGAAGCCGAGGCGCCGCGCCGGATGCTGATCGACGCGATGGTCCAGGCCGACCTGCCGGCGGTGCTGCGGATCGAGGGGCTGTCGTTCAGCACCTCCTGGCCGCCCAACGCCTTCGCCAACGAGATCCGCGACAACAAGCTGGCGCACTACTTCGTCGGCCGGCTCGACGGCGAGATCGTCGCCTACGGCGGCATCTGGGTGATCCTCGAGGACTCGCACGTCACCACGATCGCGGTCCACCCGGCGTACCGCGGGCTCAAGCTGGGCGAGGAGATGCTGCTGCGGCTGCTCGACGAGGCCATCGCGCAGGGCGCGTCCTGGATCACGCTCGAGGTGCGCGAGTCAAACGACGTCGGCCAGAAGCTGTACCGCAAGTACGGCTTCACCACGGTCTCCACGCGGCGCGGCTACTACAGCGACAACGGCGAGAACGCGCTGGTGATGTGGGCCGGCAACCTCAAGGGCGAGCTGTACGCGGCGCGCCTGCGCGCGCTGCGCGGCGCGCTCGACGCCGAGATCGCGCGCCGCCCGTGATCGCGCCCGCCGCCGACGTCCTGCACCGTCCCGTCGCCGCGCTGGTGCGCGCGTACGGCGTGCCGGCGTCGGTCGCCAGCCGCGACGACGGCCAGCGCTTCGTGTTCGGCGAGGGGCCGGCGACGGTGACCGCGGTCGTCGACGACGAAGCGACGGTCCACGCCGTCGACGTCGCGCTGCCCGCGGGCACGCCGTACACGCTCGCGCTCGACGGCACGCCGCACCGGCTGACCTTCGGCGTCACCACGTCGCTAGCCGCGCGCGACGAGCTGGCGGCGGACGCCGAGAACGAAGGCGCAAGCTTCCGCGTCTTCCGGCTCGGCGCGGGCGCGGACGCGGTGCTCGTCTTCGATGCCGCGACCGGCACGCTGAGCCGGGTCGTGCTGGGCGATCGCGGCGCTCTGCTGCGGCTCGGGTACCTGACCGACCCGCAGCCGGTGCAGCAGCAATTTCCGTACGCCGCGCCCAAGCTGCGCCGCAGCGACGTCGGCGAGGGCAGCGGGGCCAAGGCGACGGTCCTGCGGCTCGATCTCGACCGCGGCGGGGTGGTGCGCAAGGTCGCCCTGGTCGTGCCCAGCGGCGACGCGGCCTTCGACGACGAGCTCGTCCAGCGGCTCGGGCGCGACGCGTACGCGCCGGCCAAGCTGGGCGGCCGCGCGATCGGGGCCAGCGTCTACCGCGAGGTGCGCCATTAGCGGCGCGGCGTTCGTGCGCGCGGCGCGCGCGGTGCGCGAGCACCTCGGCCAGCGCCACCGCTTCGGGCACACCCTGCGGGTGGCGCGCATGGCGGCCAGGCTGGCCCGCGCCCACGGCGCCGATCCCCAGCGCGCCCGGCTGGCCGGGCTGCTGCACGACTTGGCTCGGCTGTGGTCCAACGAGCGGCTGCTGGAAGCGTGCGCCGAGCGCGGCCTGCCGGTCGACGCCTTCGAGCGGGCCAACCCGGTCGTGCTGCACGCTCGCCTGGGGGCGGAGCTCGCGCGCGAGACGTTCGGGGTGACCGACGAGAGCGTGCTCTCGGCGATCCGCAAGCACACCCTGGCCGACGGGCGGATGACCCCGCTCGACGCGGTCGTCTACCTGGCCGACGGGCTGGAGCCCGGGCGCGACTTCCCCGGCCGAGCCGAGCTCGCGGCGCTGGCCGAATCCGACCTCGACGCGGCCATGCGCGCCGTGCTGGCCTCGTCCCTGGCGTACCTGCGCGGGCGCGGCCTGAGCCCGGCCCCGCAAACGCTGGCCGCCCTTCATACCTATGGGCTCGATGCAGCCCGAGAGGAGAAACGCTCTGCCTGACCTCGATCTGGTCGCGCTCGTGCGCGACGCCGCGGAGGACAAGAAGGGCGAGGACATCACCGTCCTCGACCTCGACGGCCGAACCATCGTCGCGGACGCGTTCGTCGTCGTGACGGGCCGCTCGGCCATTCAGACCCGCTCGATCGCCGACGCGATCGTCGACGCCGCGGAGGCCCAGGGCTTGCGCCCGCGTTTGGAAGGCACCGCCGACGGCGGCTGGATCCTGATCGACCTCGGCCACGTCGTCGCGCACGTCTTCACGCCCGAGCAGCGCCAGTTCTACAACCTCGAGCGGCTCTGGGGCCGGGTCGCCGAAGCGCGCGCGGCGGAGCTGGGATGAGCCGCGGCACCGCGCCCAGCCGCGGCCCCGCGCGGCGCGGCACGAACCGCGGGCTGTTCAAGACGCTGACCAAGGCGTTCGTCTGGATCGTGCTCGTGATCTTCGTGCTGACCTCGGTCGGCGTCGTGCTTGCGATCCGCTGAACCGGGAGTGCGCGGCGCCCTGGAACTTCCCGCTCGCGACGGGGTACGTGCAGCCCGGAGGAAACAGACACGATGAAACCGCTGGCGGCACTCGCCGCCCTCACCGTCGCCTTCGCGACGACCCTGGCCCCCGCGTTCGCGCGCGACGGCTACGTGGTCGACGACGCGCACCTGCTCAAGCCCGAAACGGTCAGCACGCTGAACCAGCGGGTCGGCGATTTCCACGCGCAGACGGGCAAGGAAGTCGTCTTCGTGTCGACGCCGTCGCTGGGCGGCCAGCCCCTCGCAACCGCGGCCGAGCGGGCCTTCGCGCAAAATCAGGTCAACGGCGTGATGATCTTCGTCTCGAAGGCGGAGCATCGGATCGAAGTCGTCCCTGATCGGGTCGGGAAGACGTTCTTTCCTTCGGGCAGCACCGACACGATTCGCCAGGCGATGGCCGCGCAATACAAGGCCGGCGACTTCGACGGCGGCACGCTCACCGGGACGAACCTCGTCATCAACATGTACCGCAGCCACCTCGGCTCGCGGGTGCGCCAGCCGGCGTATCAGCAGCCGGTCGGCGCGTCATCGAACGTCAGCCGCAGCAACGCGGGAGGGTTTAGCATGGGCTGGATCTGGTGGGTCATCATCCTGGCCGTCATCTTCTTCGTCATCCGCGGCATCTTCCGCGCGATGGCTGGGCCGCGCATGATGCCGCCCGGCTACGGCGGCGGCCCGATGGGCGGCCCCGGCTACGGCGGCGGCTACGGCCCCGGGTACGGCGGCGGCATGGGCGGCGGCGGGGGCGGCTTCTTCAGCGGCCTGCTGGGCGGCCTGGGCGGAGCGTTCCTGGGCAACGAGCTGTTCGGCAACCGGGGCGGCGGGGGCTTCGGCGGCGGCAACCAGGCCGGCTTCGGCGGCGACGCGGGAGCGGGCGCCGGCGGGGTGGACAACAGCGGCTTCCAGAGCGATGCCGGCCAGGCCGATATGAGCAATGCCAGCGGCGGCGACTACGGCGGAGGAGACTCCGGCGGCGGCTGGGGCGGCGGTGGCGGCGGCGACTGGGGTGGCGGCGGCGACTCCGGCGGCGGTGGCGGCGGCGGAGACTGGTGAGAGCGACGAGCGCCCGGGGCAACCCGGGCGCTTCGCTTTTCCGCTAGCGGCGGGTCGCCGCGGGCGAGGGTACTGCAGCCGGCGCGGCGCTCGCCGCGCGAGCGGCGGGACTCGCCGGCGCGCCGGCAGCGCTCGGAGCCGAGCTCACGCTCGGCGCGGCGGACGTGCCCGGAGCGGCTGGCGCGGCTGAGGCACCAGGAGCGGAGACAGCCGGGGCGGCTGTGGTACCGGGCTCGGCTGAAGCAGCCGGGGACCCAGTGGGCGTGCCGTACGGCGCCGGGGTGGGCGAGACGGCGGCCTCGGCATGAAGCGCCGGAAAGCCTTGCGCCAGCCGCACGCGGGCCAAGTGGCCCTCCTTGGTGCTGGGGAAGGTCTTGGCGACGTACTGGTACATCGCCAGCGCGTGATCGCGCGCGTCCTGGGTCTGGATCTCCTGATAGAGCTGAGCCAGATGGAACGCGGTCGGCGCCAGCCAGCGGTCCTTCGGGAACTGCTGGGCCCAGACGCGGAAGGACGACTCGACCAAGCCCGCGTCGTGGACCAGGGAAGCGTCGTCGGCCCAGCGCTCGTTGTACGAGCGGCCGAGCGCCCCGATCTTGGTCCGGACCGAGATCGCGGTGTACTTGAACGGCCCGAACGACCGGTCGGCCGGCGCGTCGGCGGTGTTCACGGCGGCGGCCGTGGTCGCGCTGACCGTCACGGCGAGCGCGAGAGCAAGGAAGAGAGTGCGTGCCATCCTACCCTCAACGCGGAACGGCCGGAACCGGTTCGCCGCGCAGGAACGCCGTCAGCAGCGCATTCACCGTCTCGGGCGCGTCCTGCTGGACCCAGTGCGAGGCTTGGGGCAGATAGCGGATCTGCAGGTCGTGCACGTAGCGCTCGGTGCCGTAGGTCGTGTCCTTGCCCAGCGCGACGTCGCGCTCGCCCCAGATCATCAGGGTCGGCGTGTCGACGACCGGCACGCCCAGGCGAAGCTGGTCGCGCAGACCGTCGCCGCCGACGTTCGCGCGGTACCAGTCGAGCATCGCGGTCAGCGCGCCCGGCCGCGCGGCGTTGGCGCGGTAGACGTCGAGCACCGCGCGCGGAAAGCGGGCCGGCTCGGCCGCGGTGCGCAGGATCGCCTGGGCGATCGGCTCGGCGCGGTTGAGGCCGAGCAGCAGTTCGGGCAAACGCGGGAGCTGGAAGAAGCCGACGTACCACGAGCGCAGCGCCTGCGGCAGCCGCTTGGCGCGAGCGCGGAAGACCAGCGGGTGCGGCACGTTCATGATGACCAGCCGCTCCAGCGGCCGCAGCCGGCGAATCGCGAAGAACCAGGCCACCATCGCGCCCCAGTCGTGACCGATCAGCGTCACGGACTTCGCGCCCGAGGCGTCGATCAGGCCCGCCACGTCCGCCAGCAAGTGCTTCATCTCGTACGCCGCGCGCGCGGCGGGCCGGGTGGTGTTGCCGTAGCCGCGCTGGTTGGGCGCCCACGCCCGGTACCCGAGCTCGGCCAGCAGCGGCAACTGGTGCCGCCACGAGATCGCGTGCTCGGGAAAGCCGTGCAAGCAGAGCGCCAGCCGGTCGCCTTCGCCCGCCGTCTCGACCTCGAACCGCAAGCCGTTGGCTTGGACGTACTCGGTGGTGCTCATCGCAGAGTTGTTTCCAGCCCGGCGCCGGAACTCAGCGCACTTCGACGTAGGGCGAGATCAGCTCGAGGCGGCGTTCGGTGATGCCGGAGACGTCGAGCAGCTCGTCGACCGAACCGAACGGTCCGTTCGCCGCGCGGAAGAGCACGATGCGCTCGGCGAGCGCCGACCCGACGCCGGGCAGCGTCTGCAACGTGCTCGCGTCCGCGCTGTTGAGGTCCACGCTGTCGGGCGGCGGTGCGTCCGCGCGGCGCGCGCGATGCCCGCGGCCTCGGCCGCTCCGCGGGCCGGCGTTGCCGGGAGCGCCGTTATTCCGAGCGCCGCGTTTACGGTGCGCGCCCTGGCCGCCGGCGTTCGCAGGCCTGCGGGGAGGCGCGTCCGCGCCGAGCACCGGCACGGCGATCTCGTCGCCGTCGTGGAGGCGCGCGGCCAAGTTCACCGCCATCAAATCGGCGTCGGGGCGGCCGCCGCCGGCGCGGGCCAGCGCGTCGCCGACGCGCGCGCCCGCCGGGACGGTGTAGACGCCGGGGCGCCGCACCGCGCCGGCAACGTAGACCACGGCCGACGGCGCGACCGTGCGCTTGGCCCTCGGCTGCGCCGACGGCACCGTGAACGAGCCGGTCGGAGTTGGAGCCGCGCCGCCGGGCGCGGGGGCGGGGCGGAACAGGAGAGCGGCCGCGACGAGGGCCGCGGCGGCGAGCGGGATCAGACGCTTCATGCTCGTCCTTCACGCGTTGAGCTCGGTTCGCCAAGGCCCCGGGCGGTTCGCGCCGTAGTCTGGGGTTTCGATGTCCGAGCAGAGCGTCCACGAACCGAGCGCCCCCGACCAGACCGCCGCCGACCCGAGCGTCTACGACTTCCGCACCGTCGAGCGGAACTGGCAGCAGCGCTGGGAGCGCGAGGGCATCTACCTCACGCGCGACAGCGGCGGCGCCAAGTACTACGTGCTCGAGATGCTGCCCTATCCCTCGGGCGATCTGCACGTCGGGCACGCCAAGAACTACTCCCTGGGCGACGCCGTCGCGCGGATCATGCGCATGCGCGGCTACGACGTGCTGCACCCGATGGGCTGGGACGCCTTCGGCCTGCCGGCCGAGAACGCGGCCATCCAGCGCGGGATCGACCCCGAGACCTGGACCCGCTCGAACATCGAGAACATGCGCCGCCAGATCAAGCTGATGGGCACCGGCTACGACTGGACGCGCGAGTTCGCGACCTGCGACCCGGCGTATTACCACTGGAATCAGTGGTTCTTCTTGCGCATGTTCGAGCAGGGGCTGGCGTACAAGCGCGAGGCGCCGGTGAACTGGTGCCCGGTCGACCGCACGGTGCTGGCCAACGAGCAGGTCCAGGACGGCGTCTGCTGGCGCTGCGGCGCGGCGGTCGAGCGGCGCAATCTCGCGCAGTGGTTCTTCAAGATCACCGACTACGCGGACCGGCTGCTGGCCGGGCTGGACCGGCTCACCGGCTGGCCCGAGCGCATCAAGACGATGCAGCGCAACTGGATCGGGCGCAGCGAGGGCGCGACGCTGGCCTTCGACGTCGAGGACGTCGAGGCGCGGATCGAGGTCTTCACCACCCGCGCCGACACCGTGTTCGGGACGACGTTCCTGGCCGTCGCGCCGGAGCACCCGGTGGTGGCGCAGATCGTCGCGCGCATTCCTGAGGCGCGCGCGCCCATCGAGGAGTTCGCGGCCGGCCTGCGCAGCAAGAGCGAGCTCGAGCGCACCCAGCTGATGGAGAAAGCGGGCGTGCCGACCGGCGCGTACGCGCGCAACCCGCTCTCGGGCGAGCGGGTGCCGATCTGGGTCGCCAACTACGTGCTGGCCGAGTACGGCACGGGCGCCGTCATGGGCGTCACCGCGCACGACCAGCGCGACTTCGAGTTCGCGCAGAAGTACGATCTGCCGGTGGTGCAGGTGGTCACCGACGAAGCGGGCACCGTGCGGCCGCCGCTGGGCGAAGCGTACACCGAGGACGGCGTGCTGATCGCGTCGGGCGACTACACCGGCATGACGTCCGCCCAGGCACGGCGCGCGATCGCGGCGCACCTCGAAGCGCAGGGCCGCGGGTCGAGCACGATCACCTACCGCTTCCGCGACTGGCTCGTCTCGCGCCAGCGCTACTGGGGCACGCCGATCCCGATCGTGTACTGCCCCGCGCACGGCGCGGTCGCGGTGCCCGACGAGCAGCTCCCGGTGCTGCTGCCCAAGAACGTGGCCTTCACCGGCCAGGGCTCGCCGCTGGCCAACAACCCCGCTTTCGTCAACACGGTTTGCCCGGTGTGCGGCGAGCCGGCCACGCGCGATGCCGACACGATGGACACCTTCGTCGACTCGTCCTGGTACATGCTGCGCTACCTCGACCCGCGCAACGACGAGCGGCCCTTCGACGAGGCGCTCGCGACGCGCATGATGCCGGTCGACCAGTACATCGGCGGCGCGGAGCACGCCGTGCTGCACCTGCTCTACGCGCGTTTTTTCTACATGTTCCTGATCGATCAAGGCTACGTGCACGGCGACGACGAGCCGTTCACCCGGCTGTTCAATCAGGGCACGCTGCTGCACGGCGGCGAGAAGATGTCCAAGTCGCGCGGCAACGTGGTCGGCATCGACGAGACGGTGGAGAAGCACGGCGTCGACGCGATGCGGCTCTTCCTGCTCAAGGCCGCGCCGCCCGAGGACTCGCTGGAGTGGAGCGACGAGGGGATCGTCGGGCGGGTGCGCTTCGTCGGGCGCGTCTGGCGCGCGGTCGAGCCGCTCGCCGCCAAGGCCAAGTCCGCTCCGCTCGACCGGTTGCCGGAGCTGCGCGGGGACGCACAGCGCCAGCTCGTGCGCGCGTTGCACGTCGCGCTCGACTCGGCACAGGGCGAGACCGACACCCGCCGCTTTCACTACAACGTCACCACCGCCAAGCTCGACGAGCTGGTCAACGCGCTGACCACGTTCTTGCGCGAACCGAATGCGAGCGACGACCCGGCGCTGCTCTACGTCGTGCACGCGCTGCCGCTCGTGCTCGCGCCGTTCGCCCCCCACCTGGCCGACGAGCTGTGGGCCGGAATGGGTTATGCGACGAGCGTCCACCTGGAGCGCTGGCTCGCGCCCGACCCGGCCGCGCTGACGGTCGACGCGATCACGCTGGTGGTGCAGGTCAACGGCAAGGTGCGCGCGCGCATCGACACCGCGCCCGGGATCGGCGAGGAAGCCGCGTTCGCGCTCGCGCTGCGCGAGCCGACCGTGGCCGCGCAGATCGACGGCAAGCAAGTTCGCAAGCGCATCTTCGTCGCCGACAAGCTGCTCAACATCGTCGCCGCGTAGGCGCGCGGGCGGCGTGCGGTAGCGCACATTCGCCCCGTGAAACGGGCAGGCTGGTTACCGCGCGCGGCGAAGCGGCGCGGACGCGACCCGTTGATCGGGGCCGTGCGACAAGACGAAGGAACGAACGAACTTCGACGGGTGTGGCGGCGGGGGTTCCCTCATTCCGGTTTCGTGTCAGATCGCCGTACAGGCCCGTCTCTCGCTTCACGATTGAGAGGCCTTCATGCGATCCATTCCCCGTAGCCATGCCTTGGCGGGTATGGTGGCGACCGTGCTGGCCGGCTGCGCCGGCAGCGCGTCGCGCATGCTTCCGGCCGGCGCACCCGGCGGCGGCAGCCCCGTGCTGCCGCTGCTCAAAGTCAAGGTCGGACGCGCCACCAAGCAGATCCCCGCGGGCGTGCTGCGGCGCAGCAAGTCGACCGCGAGTCCGGCGCCCTCGCAACAGGTCGGGGCCGGCTACACGACCTCGACATCGGACGGCAACGCGGTCGCGATCAGCGGCGACAACACCGACGTCTACGATTACGGTCAGGACGGCGGCCTGCTCATCGCGCACGACACGCAACTGACCGGTACGAACGATCTGCCGATCTACCGCATGACCGGCACCAACGGCACCGAGGTCCAAATCCAGCTGGCCGACCTCGAGCTCGGTGCCGTACGACCAGTCGACCACGATCGGCGACTTCACGATGCTGCAGTCGAGCTCGTCGTCGCTGGCCCAAGTCAGCGCGACCGTCGGCGGGCAACCGATCACGGTCAGCGTGGTGCCCGGCGACGCCGGCTTCGTCGCGACCTCGAACGACGGGCAGACCGCGACCTACGATTACGGGCTGTTCGGCATTTCGCAGGCTCAGGCCCAGGCGCTGCGCCGCGCGGCGCAAGGCGGCGTGCGGCACGCGCGCGACTTCAATCCCTCCAATACCTGTCTCGCGCTGATCGCACTGCTGGTCGCACTGCTGCTCGCGGCGGCCTACTTCGGCTGGTACTACATCGGCCTGGCATACAAGCTTGCGGCGTTCAACGCTCCGCTGGGCGTGGTCGCTGCGACGCAGGCCCGCAGCCTGCTGATCACCGCGCTCACCGCCGTCGCGGGCGCGACGCTGGGCGGCGCCATTCTCAAGGAATGCTTCAAGGACCCGACGCCGACCCCGTCGCCCACCCCCTCGCCGACCGACACGCCCACGCCGACCGGCAGCTCGACACCGACGCCCGCGGGCAGCTCGTCCCCGAGCCCGGCCGGCTCGGGGACGCCAACCCCGTCGACTCCGCCTCCGAGCCCTCCGGCCAGCCCGCGGCCGACCCCCTCGACTCCGCCTCCGAGCCCTCCGGCCAGCCCGCGGCCGACCCCCTCGACTCCGCCTCCGAGCCCTCCGGCCAGCCCGCGGCCGACCCCCTCGACCGCGCCGCCCAGCCCGGCCGGCAGCATGATGCCCTGACGCACCATCTTCACCACGAAAGGCTTTTTCATGCGATCCATTCCACGCAGTCATGCCTTGGCGGGCATGGTCGCGACCGTGCTGGCCGGCTGCGCCGGCGGGGCATCGCGTTTGCTCCCGGCGGGCGGGCCCGGTTCGGGCAGCCCCGTGCTGCCCTTGTTCAAAGTCAAGGTCGGACGCGCGACCAAGACCATTCCCAGCAGCGTGCTGCGGCGCAGCAAGTCCACCGCCAGCCCGGCGCCTTCGCAGCAGATCGGCGGCGGCTACACCAGCTCGACCTCCGACGGCAACGTCGTCGCGATCAGCAATGAAGGCGTCGACATGTACGACTACGATCGGTACGGCGCGCTGCTGGTCGACCACGACACGCAGCAGATCGGCTCCAACGGCATGCCGATCTACCGGATGACCGGCACCAACGGTACCGAGGTGCAGGTCCAGCTCGGCGACCTGACGGCCGTTCCCTACGACCAGTCCACGACGCTGGGCGACTTCACGATTTTCCAGTCCAGCTCGTCGTCGCTGGTGACGGTCAACGCCACCGTAGGCGACTGGGGACCGATGACGATCAGCGCGCAGCCGACCGACACGGGTTTCACCGCGACCGCGCCTGACGGTCAGACGATCAGCTACGACTACGCGCTGTTCGGCATCACCCCGACGCAGGCCGCCGCGATGCGGCGCGCGGTGCGCAGCGGCGGCCGGCGCATACGCGACTTCAACCCGTCGGCAACCTGTCTGACCCTCATCGCCGCGCTGATCGCGCTGCTGCTCGCGGCGGCGTATTTCGGCTGGTACTACATCGGGCTGGCGTACCGGCTTGCGGCGCTGAACCCGGAGATTCCGTACGGCGTCGTCAGCTCGACTCTCGCGCGGAGCACGCTGATCACCGCGATCGCCGCCGTGGCGGGCGGGGTGCTCGGCGCGGCGATCATCAAGGAGTGCTTCAAGGACCCGACGCCGACCCCGTCGCCGTCGCCGTCGCCGACCGGCACGCCCACGCCCTCGCCCACCAACACGCCGACGCCCACCGGTACCTCGACCCCGACGCCCACCGGCACCTCGACCCCGACGCCCACCGGCAGCTCGACCCCGACGCCTACCGGCACCTCGACCCCCAGCCCGGTCCGCTCGGCGACGCCGAGCCCGTGGACTCCGCCTCCGAGCCCTCCGGCCAGTCCCCCGCCGACCCCGGCCACCGCGCCGCCCAGTCCGGCCGGCAGCATGATGCCCTGACCGCTCGCCCGGCGCCGGGCCGGACGTCGCGCCGCGCGAGCCGAAGAGGCGAGCGTGGCGTACGACATCCGGTCCGACGACGCGCTGGTCGTCGTCGACGTCCAGCACGACTTTCTGCCCGGCGGCGCGCTCGCGGTGGCGCAGGGCGAGCGCATCTTCGCCCCGATCGGCGCGCTCGCGCCGCGCTTCGCGCGGGTCTACGCCACGCGCGACTGGCACCCGCCCGACCACAGCTCGTTCGCCGAGCAGGGCGAGGGCGGGCCCTGGCCGGTGCACTGC
Source organism: Vulcanimicrobiota bacterium (assembly GCA_963784655.1). Taxonomy (GTDB): domain Bacteria; phylum Vulcanimicrobiota; class Vulcanimicrobiia; order Vulcanimicrobiales; family Vulcanimicrobiaceae; genus Vulcanimicrobium. The sequence continues at coordinate 1,430,729 of CAWASO010000001.1, read as the reverse complement.
GTGGCGAACACGCACGGCGCGGCCTTCGACCCGCGCCTGGACCTGAGCCAGGTCGACGCGGTGATCGACAAGGGCACCGCGCGCACGACCGACGGCTACAGCGGCTTCGCCGCGACCACGCTGGCCGACGACCTGCGCGCGAACGGCGTGCGGCGGGTGTTCGTCTGCGGCCTGGCGACCGACTATTGCGTGAAGGCGACCGCGCTCGACGCGCGCGACGCCGGCTTCGAGGTGGTGGTGCTCGAAGACGCCGCCGCGCCGGTCGAGGTGCAGCCCGGCGACGAGGCGCGCGCGCTGGCGGAGTTGCGCGAGCGCGGCGTCGGCGTGGCGCGCAGCGGCGAGCTCGAGAGGAGCGGCCCGTCCCGTACGGCGCTAGCGTCGTCGCGGTCGAGCCGCACGGGCTCGACCCGATCGACGCGCGCGAGCGGCACGGCCGGCCGCGCGATCTGTTCAACTTGTGGTTCGCGGCGAACGCCGAGACCGCGACCTTCGCGATCGGCATCCTGGCGATCGCGCTGTTCGGCACGTCGTTCGCGGGCGCGGCGCTCGGGCTGATCGTCGGCAACCTGCTGGCCTACGTCGTGGTCGGCCTGCTCTCGCGCGGCGGACCGCGGTACGGGCTGCCGCAGATGGTGCTCTCGCGGCGCGCGTTCGGGCGCGACGGCAACGTCGTGCCGGCCGTGCTGGCGTTCTTCGCCGGGGTCGGCTGGTTCGCGATCGACAGCGTGTTCGGCGCGCAGGCGCTGGTCGTGCTCGCGCACCTCGGCTACCCGCTCGCGCTGGGGCTGATCGTCGGCGCGCAAGTGCTGCTGGCGGTCTACGGCCACAACGCGATCCACGCGTTCCAGCGCTACGCCGGCGCACTGCTGGCGCTGGGGTTCGTCGTCATCGCGATCGGCACGCTGCCGCGCGCGCACCTCGGCGCAGGCTTCGACTCGCACGCGCCCGCCGCGAGCGGCGGCGAGATCGCGGGGATCGTGTTCTCCGCCGCGCTGGCGTTCTCGTATGCGATCGGCTGGGGTCCGGCGGCGTCGGACTACGCGCGGTATCTGCCCGGCGCCAGCGCGCCGCGCGCGGTGACGGTGTGGGCGATGCTGGGCGGGCTCGTGCCCTCGACGCTGCTCGAGCTGCTCGGCGCCGCCACCGTCACCGCGGTGCGCGCGCCCGGATTGGCCAGCGCGACGCCGGCCGACACCATCGGCCTGCTGTTCGGGCACGGCGCGCTGGCGGCGATCGGCCTGCTGACGGTGCTGCTCGGCACGCTCAGCGCGAACGTGATGAACCTCTATTCGAGCGCGCTCTCGGGACTGGTGGCGTGGGACGCGCGCCGCAGACCCGGTTTCGCGCTCGCCGTCGGCGCGCTGTTCGCCGCGCTCGCCGTTGCGCTGCTGCTGACCGCGGCCGCCAACGACCCGACGGCGCGCTACGCGCCGTGGGTCGTCGCGGCGGCGACGCTCGCGGTCGGCGGGCTGGCCGCGGTGGTCGTGCGCTGGACGCTGGCGCGCTGGCAGGCCGCGCTCGCCGTCGGCGTGCTCGGCGGCGCGCTCGCGCTGGCGGGCGGCGACCCCGCCGCGACGGCGCACCTGTACACCAACTTCTTGTCGCTGCTGTCGATCTGGGCCGCGCCCTGGGCGGCCGTGATGCTCGCCACGCGCGGCGCGGCGCCGGGCGCCTACGGCAACCGCGCGCTGCTGGCATGGCTGGCCGGAATCGCGGCGTCGCTGCCGTTCTGGCAGCAGTCGTGGTTCACCGGCCCGCTCGCCGCCGCGCACCCCCAGCTCGGCGATCTCTCGTACTTCGTCGCCTTCATCGTCGCGTACGCGCTCGCGGCCGGATTCGCCCGCACGGCGGCGAACGCGCCGGTCAGCTTGCTCCGCTAATCGAGCCGATCCGTTCGCGCCCGCCCGAAAGTTGGGATGACCATGTCACAGCCCGTTCTTCGCACCGCTGCCGTCGCGGCGCTCGCCTTCAGCGCCGGCCTGGCGGTGGCGCACCTGCCGCAAGCGGCGCGCGCCGCGGCGGCGCCGCTCCAGCCCGCCGTCATCGATCTGGCCGCGCTCACCCCGGCCGACTTGCCGACGCCCGGCCCGGCGACGCCCAACCTGCGCCAGCGGACGTACGCGGTCGCCGACGGGGCGACGGTCGCCGCGCAGATCGGCACGATCTTCAAGCACTATCACGCCGACGCCAACGAAATCCAGATCGTGCTCGAGGGAACCGGCACCGAGGTGCTGGGCGACAAGACGGTCGGGCTCAAGCCCGGCACGATGCTGATCGTCCCCGCCGGCACCCCGCACGGCGGCACGACCGAAACCGCCGGCCGCCTCAAGATCGTCGCGATCAAGACCCCGCCCCAAGCCGCTACCGACACCCACCCGATCCCGTAAAGAACGACGCCGGCCTAGAGGCCTTGCCGGTCGGATCGCCCGTCGTGATGTGCGGGGCGATGAGACCACACGACCGGCGGGAGATCGTCCGGCTGCTGCTGTTCCTTGGGTTCCGCAGCTTCCCAGCGTTTCGACCGCATGGTGCGCCGATGAACGTAGCAGACGTCACGATCGCTCGCGACCCCGAGGCCCCGGAGACCGGCTTCCTCGTTCGCGCTCGGTATGGAGCAAAAGAGTATGCGACCCAGGGAGACACGCTGGACGAGGCCCGCGTGATGGCGCTCGACCTGCTGAAAACGTGGGACGTACCTAACGGCACGCGCGTTCGCTTCACGATTTACGACGAGACTACGCTCACCGCCTCGTAGACGAAAGATCTCCTTGCCGGTCGTATCGCTCGTCGTGATGTGCGGGGCGATGCGACCTCACAACCGACGAGACGTCGTCCAGGTACTGCTGTTCCTTGGGTTCAGCAGTGTCGGCGGGTCTCACGAAAACTTCGTTCATCACGACGGACGGCGTACTCAAGTACCGCGGCATCCCAGGGTATCGCCTGGAGTTTGCGGCCGAATCGCGAACGATCTCGGAATCTTGCCGCAACGCTTCGACAGCTTGGTGCGCCGATGACCGTTACCGTCGATATCGCTCGCGATCCGGAGGCGCCGGAATTTTGGCTGGCGAGCTTCGTCTTCGCCGGGCGAGATTACGTCACCCAAGGCTATACCATCGCGGAAGCACGCTTCATGGCAGGTGACCTGTTGCGCCAAGAAGGCGCGCAAGGCGACACGGCCGTGCACTTCGATATCCACGACGAAGCGGCGCTCGCGACGCTACCCCGCGAATACGCGCGTTGACGGCAAGCGCGGGTTAGCGGCGCAGGCCGCCGAGATCTTCGAGGACGCTGAGCAGGGCGGTGTGATCCCAGCCGCCGCGGTCGTTGGCGACCAGGGCGGTGAAGAGCTGGTCGACCAGCGCGGTGAGCGGTAGGACGGCGTCGACGCTGCGGGCGAGGTCGAGTACGATGCCGAGGTCCTTGCGGTGGAATGCGGCCTTGCCGCGCGGGGCGAAGTCGTGCGCGGCCATCGCCTTGCCGCGCAGTTCCATGACGCGGCTCGCGGCCAGGCCGCCGCCGAGCACGCGCAGCACGGCCTCGGCCTCGACGCCGGCTTTCTCGGCGAGCACGAGCGCTTCGGCGACGGCCTCGATGTGCAGCGCCACGACGAGCTGGTTGCAGGCCTTCACCGTCTGTCCCGAGCCGCTGGGGCCGCAGTATGTCACCGTCGTGCCGAGCGCGCGCAGAACGGGTTCGACCCGCTCGACGTCCGCACGCTCGCCGCCCGCCATGATCGAGAGCGTCCCCGCGGTCGCGCCCTCGGTCCCGCCGCTGACCGGCGCGTCGACGAAGCCCAGGCCGCGCTCGCGTGCTTCGCTCGCCAGCGCGCGGGCCGTGGCGGGCGCGATCGTGCTGGTGTCGATCACGACCGTTCCGGCGGAGGCGCCGGCGAAGATGCCGTCGTTGCCGCGCATCACGGCCGCGACGTCAGGGCCGTCGGGCAGTATGGTGATCACGACGTCGCTGCGTGCGGCTACGTCTCGCGGGCTGTCCGCGGCCGCGGCGCCCTCCGCTGTCAGCTCGTCGACCGCGGGGCGGCTGCGGTTGTACACCGTGAGCGCGAATCCCGCGCGCAGCAGGTTGCGCGCCATCGGCTTGCCCATCAGACCCAAGCCGACGACGCCGACGCGCAGGCCGCTCATCGCGCTACGGCTTCTCGCGCTCGCGGAAGTAGGCGTACGTCGCGCGCATGCCTTCGACGAGCGGGACCTGCGCCTCCCAGCCCAGCTCGCGCTTCGCCTTGCTCGGGTCGAAGTAGATCGCCCGCGCGTCGCCCGCGCGGCGCTCGGCGTGCGTCACCGGGGCCTCGAAACCGGTCACCTCGACCATCGCGCGGTAGATCTGGTTGACCGAGGTCGGCGTGCCGGTGCCGATCACGAAGATCTCGCCCGAGCCCTTGTCCAGGCCGAGTACGTTCGCGCGCACGACGTCGGCAACGTTGACGTAGTCGCGCGTCTGCTCGCCGTCCCAGTCGATCCGCACGCCCTGCTTCTGCAGGAACTTGCCCAGGAAGATCGCGATCACGCCCGCTTCGCCGTTGGGGTCCTGGCGCGGGCCGTAGACGTTGCCGTAGCGGAAGGCGGTGAAGTCGAGCCCGTGCTGCTGCTGGAAGAAGCGCAGGTAGTGCTCGGTCACCATCTTGGTGATGCCGTACGGCGAGACCGGAAGCTGCGGCGCGGACTCGTTCACCGGCATGCTCGCGGGGTTGCCGTAGGTCGCCGCGCTCGAGGCGAACAGCACCTTGCGGGTGCCGGCCTTGACCGCGGCTTCGAGCACGTTCAGCATGCCGAGCACGTTGACCTCGGCGTCGTACTTGGGATCGCGCGAGCCGATCGCAACCGAGTGCTGGGCCGCGTGGTGCGAGACGACCTCCGGCTTGAACTCCGAGAACACCCGGTGGATCGCCTCGTCGCGCACGTCGGCGTGCACGAACGAGACCCGGTCGGGGATGTTCTCGCGGCGGCCGCCACCGTGCGACCACAGGCTGTCGACGACGACGACCTCGTGGCCCGCGGCGACGTACGCGTCGACGATGTGCGATCCGATGAACCCGGCTCCGCCGGTGACGACGATACGCATGCGACCCCGAGGGTTCGGCCTCGGCGGTTCCACGCCTACCGGCCGCCATACCCAACGGCAGGCCGCACGCTTGCCTGGAGGCACCATGGAGGCTTAGGAACAAGCCCGTGACGCAGAACAGTCCATGCGCCGGAGAGCCGTGCCGTGCAGATTCACAACATCGACCGCATCCTGGTGTTTCGCCAGCTTCGCGGCCGGTTATTTACCCTGGAGGAGATCGCCCGGCACTATCCGATCGACCCGGCCGGCACGCTGACGTATTACGGCATCGTCGAACAAAACGTCGCGCACTTTCGCCGCACGGGGCAAGCCCTGAACGAGTCGCATCGTGCGGTCGTGCAGAATCTTCTGGCTTCGCTACGTGCCGGCGCTCGTGACGAAATGACGTTTCAGCTCGCGGTCGAGCCTCTGCAGCGCCCGCGACCGTACGACTTCGTAGCGGCCAACATGCCGCTGGTCGAGGCGCTGGCGATCGAGCTGCAAGCCTGCCAATCCCAGGCGCGGGACTTCGGAAAAAGGCTCGCCGTCGTCGTGCGCTATGCATCGGAGATGAACGATTCCCACGGCGCGCCTTATGCCGGTGACCCGTCGGCTTTCAGAGAAAGCTTCGTTCGCATCCGCACCGCTTTCGCACGGCATGCACCGCACGTTCGGTTCACGTTCTCGCCGGCACTTCGGGCCGATCTCGACGTTGCACGAATCGAGCCGTACTGGCCCGGCGACGAGTACGTCGATGTCGTGGGAGCGACATGGTACGTCCACGGCGACGGCCAGCGACGACGCGGGATGGCCAACATGCGCACCTACTTTTCGGACCGCGTGGGGTTGAACAAACCGTTCGGCCTCGACGAGTTCGGCGGGGCCTTGGGTGACGACCAGGCTCACTATCGGGACAACGATCTGATGCTCGAGGATATGCTGCACGAGATCGAGGCGCTGCGGTCGCAGAACGTCTCCTTCGCGTACGGCACGATCTTTTTGGACGACCGGAAATACGGGGTCGACGCCACGCTGAGATTTCTGGCCGGACACGATGGCACTTAGCCCGCCGACCCTTGTCGGAACGCGATTGTCGCGTGAAGGGAGGGTGTGTCACGCGCCCCGCTTCTGCTGCCCGCCCTGGCCTTTCTCGCCGCCGTAACCGCTGACGCGCACGGCCTGATCCCGCTCGCGGGCGCGCTCGCCGTGCTGGCATGCGCGGCCCACCGCACGCGGGTGGTCGCGGCGTTCGCGCTTGCGGGGCTGCTCTGTGCGGCCTGGCGCGGTCACCCGCCGCAGATCCTGACCGAGACGCGCACCGTGCGCGTCGCCGGAACCGTCATCGGTGACGTGCGGGCGGAGAACGGCTACGAAGCGCCGCTCGCGCTCGACGGCGGCCCGGTCGTGCGCGCGCGGCTGCGCGAACCGATCGGGCCGGGCGACCGGCTCGTGGTTCGCGGCCGGCTGGTGCCGTTCGACGAGGCGCGCAATCCCGGCGAGGCGTCCCCGCGCGCGCTCGGGTTGGCTGAAGGCTTGGCCGGCGAGCTGATCGGCCAGCTCGTGATCGCCCGCGCACCGCCCGACCCGCGCGACGCCCGCACCTGGGCGACGCGGCTGCGCGCCGCGCTGTCGGTACGGCTGCGTACCGTCGTGCGCGAGCCCGAGGCGACCGTCGTCGCGGGCGCCCTGTGGGGCGAGCGCGGGACGCTGCCGCGCGGGCTGCGCGACGACTTCCAGGCCACCGGCACCGTGCACGTGCTGGTCACCGCCGGGCTGCACCTCGGCGTGGTGACGGCCGTGGTGCTCGGCCTGCTGCGGGCGGGCCGCGTGCCGCGCATCGCAGCCTCGCTCGCCGCGCTGCCGCCGGTCGTCGCGTACGCCTGGCTGAGCGGCGGGCACTTGCCCTCGCAGCGCGCGGCGGTGATGGTCTGCGTCGCGCTGCTGGCGCGCGCGTGCGGGGCACGGCTGCTGTCGTGGAACGGGCTGGCGCTGGCGGCGCTCGTGGTCGCGGCGCTATGGCCGGCGGCGGTCGGGTCAGTGTCGTTCGCGCTGTCGTTCTCGTGCGTCGCGGCGATCGGTTTGTTCGCCCGGCCGCTCGGCCGCGCGCTGGAATGCGCGGCGCTGCCGGGCCAGGTGCGTGTGGCGCTGCCGGAGCGGGTGCGCGAAGCGCTGGCGCTGACCGCGGCGACCCAGCTCGGCGTGTGGCCGCTGAGCGCGGCGACGTTCGGGCTGCTCGCACCGTACGCGCTCGTGGCGAACGCCGTCGTCGTGCCCGCGACGGCGCTCGCGATGCTGACCGGCGGTGCGGCGCTGGCGCTGGCCGGCGTGCCGCTGCTGGGCGCCATCGCCGCGACGCTGACGACCTGGGACGTCGACGCGATCTTGCGCGTGGTGAACGGCGTCGCCACCCTGCCCGGTGCGCGGGTATCGGTCGCGCCGCCGCCCGCGTTCGCCGTCGTCGGCTACGATCTGGCCGCGCTCCTCGCGGCGTGGCTGATCGCGCGCCGCCCGCGCCTCGCCGCCGTGGTGCTTGCGATCGCGAGCGCGGCCGTGCTGCTGTCGACGCTCCGCCTGCCGGACGGCAAGCTGACGATCGTGATGCTCGACGTCGGCCAAGGCGATGGAATCGTCGTGCGCACGCCGCGCGGGCACACGCTCCTGATCGACAGCGGTGGCCGGCTCGAGCGCGGTCCCAACGTCGGCGGCGCCTCACCGGCGGAGGTCATCGGCGAGCGCGTCGTGCTGGGCTACCTGCGGCGCGAAGGCGTGCGCGAGGTGGCGCTGCTGGTCAACACCCACCCGCACGGCGACCACGTCGGCGGCTGCGCCCCCATCGTGCGCGCGCTGCGCGTCGATGCGATCGCCGACTCCGGCCAGCCGTACGCCGGCCGGGCCTTTGTGGACTGCCTGCGCGCGGCGCACGAGCGGGGCGTGCCGGTGCGTATAGCCCGCGCGGGAATGCGCTGGGCCAGCGACGACGGCGTGACGCTCGACGTTCTCGCTCCGTCGGACCCGCCGATCGCCAACGGCCGCGACGACGTCAACGAGAACAGCGTCGTGCTGCGGCTCACCTACGTGCACGACGGGCGCGACTTCCGAGCGCTGTTCACCGGCGACGCCGGCAAAGCGAGCGAAGCGCGCCTGATCGCGAGCGGTGCGGACCTGCGCGCGGACGTCTTGAAGACCGGTCACCACGGAAGCCGGTTCGCGTCCATTCCAGCCTTTGTTGCGCGCGTTCGGCCAGCGCTGGCGTTGATCAGCGTCGGCCGCCACAACACCTTTGGCCACCCGGCGCAGGCGACGCTCGCCACTTTGCGCGCGACTGGCGCTCGCGTCTACCGGACCGATGGCTGCGGCGCCGTCATCGTCACCGCTGGCACTCGTCTGGACGTGCACACCATGCTCACCTGCAGAACATAGTGGTCCTTGTCCGACTAAAGGCGACGTGGATCGTGGTCTGGCCCAAGGACCCCGCCCTGCCGGTCTACCACGCCTCGCGCACCCTCCCCAATCCACCAACGCGCTGGCGGCGGCGATCACGCTGCGCCGCCTCGGACCTGCGCACCTGAGCGCGGTCGCGGCGATCAACGGGTACAGGGCACCCAGGGCTCCTGCCCGCTAGCGGTGGACGAGATCGCCGTCGAGGCGGCGAAGGCGTGAGCGGCGTACGTGGCGGTGCATCCGCGCCGCGCATGACAACATCGCGGGCATGGAGGTCAGCTGGAACGAAAGTATTGATCGGCTGGTGTCTTAGATCGGCGAACGGTTGAGCGGCCGAACAATCCAACTCAATGCTAAGGATCGGTCTTTTCAGAATTAATAATGGTAATTAACCTCGTTCCATTAGAAAGAACGGGTGAACAAGCGCAAGCGATTCGGTAAGGTCGAGTATGTAAGGGTTAAAGAGAAAATGCCCTAATCTGAACAAGCCTGGCCGTCTCGCCGCAAGGGCCTTATAATTCTGAAAGTGTTTAGCATGAGCGTCGTCTCTTAGGCACGGTACGCCCAGCTTTTCGGATGGCGGTCGGCATGAGCTCCGACTCAGGAACTAAGCCTGGAATTGATCGGCGTACTCGACTACGATGGCGTGTTAGAACGCCAGACACGAAGGAAACCACTGTACCGCCAATGATGTGATTGTGCTATTTTGGAGCGCTTGGTAGAACGGAGACCTTCAGTCAATTGCGGTGAAGCTGTGGTTGGCGCCGTTCGGTTGACCCGGACGATCGCGTACCGCTCGAAGCGGACAACGGCTTGCCTCGCGTAATCAGCGCATCGACCGCGCGACGCGGTTCGCCAGGGCGTAGATGGTCGCGCGAACGCAGGAAGGCCGCTCGCGGAGTGGCGTTGGCCCCGAGCGCCCAGAGGCACTCCGCGCTGCGCGCGGAGAGGAACAGGCTTCGGGCGCCTTCGAGCGTCAGCTCGCAGCCGATGTACCGTAGGTTCGCCTGCCCCATCACACCCCTGTAATGCATCGTATAGAAAAAAGCGGACGGGGATACCCCGTCCGCACGCTATACCGGATCGGCCGTGGCGGTTCCTAGCCGGGCGATCCTCCCAGCGTGGACATGATCGCGATGATGAGCATCGCGGCAACGGCGGCTGCACTTAGCATTGGTATCTCCCTTCCTCCCGCCCGTGGTGGGCGGATACGGCCCGCCATGACGGCCGGCGTGCTTCGGGAGTACGATAACCGCCGAAGGCACCCCGCCAGCATGGTCGCGCGGATTTCACCGCCGCATCCTCCGGGGAGGGGGCGGAGGCGCCCCGAACCGGGGCTCGACGTGAACGGCGCCGAGAGCGGGGAGACGGGGCAACGGTTCGGCCAGCGGCTGCGGGAGCTTCGCGCGACGAAGGGCGTGTCCGCTTCGGAACTCGCCTATCGCGTGGGCGTGACCGAGGGGGCGATCCGGTCGATGGAGTCGGGCGCGACGAAGAGGCCCAGCGTCGTGGTTGGTCTCAAGATCGCGGCCGTGCTGGGCGTTGACGCATGGCGGTTGGCGACGGGTGCGGAGACGCCGCTGGCGATGGCCGACTCGGTAAAATGGGAAGCGATCGAGGCGCGGTTCGATGACATGGAGCGTCGCCTGGCAGAACTGGAAGCAGAGCGGCGCGAGAGGTTGCCGAGCGAAGTGGCAAGCGCCGGCATCGAGGAAAACGTAGCCGACAGCCACCCGGCTTGTGTCATGCGTGCGGACGTAGTATACTGTCGTCGGTGTCGAGCCCAGCGCTCGATACCCGCCCGGGAAAGCGTTTTCCGCCGGGTACGCGGCTTCCGGGGCCGCAAGAGCGACGGACGGTTCACGCCCATTCTGCGCGTGCGGGAACGGAGGCGGTCAGGCTAAGCCGGGCCGCCCCCGTTCTGTAGGCCGTCCTTTGAGGACGAGGCACTTCCGCCCTCGGCGTGCTTCGTCGAAGGGAAAGCGGACGGAGGCCTAGCTCCGCCCGCTGCTCAGTGCGGTGCGGTTGATTTCTTCTCTCGATTAATTTCTGAGCCGCTCTCAATCCACGCGACCGCGTCTGCTCGGGGCAGGCAACTGATCCGGCATACCTGATACTATAACATGTTCGCGGACGGGTGAACCTCGCGGCTGGCAACGACCATTACGCGAAAGCAGGTTCACATCAGCGAGCCGAACTCGTTGTCGCCGATCAGGTCGGCGATTATACGTGTTGGGGCGAGCCGGACGGCGCTGATCGGAGTCGCTCGGATAGATTACGGCTTCGGTGCGTGGATTGGGTTGCGGCTATTGCTGCATTGTGGTCTCCATGTCGTAGGCGTTTTCGCCCGCAGCCCACCTGCCGCGGGTATCCGACACCGCGCCGAGCACGACCCACGTGGCCGAAGGGTTGACCACGTTGATCCAGTGCCCGACCGTGTCGGGCCGCCCGCCGGTGATCTACTGGTGAGGTAGGCCGAGCACGTCGCATACTGCGCGGGCTGGGGGCAGTTCGCGGCTTCCACCTCGAAGTTGCCCAGCGCGTCCGACCCACTGGAGCCCGTCGCCGAGGTTCTCCCCGGCGCCCCGCTCGCCGCGGCTCCCCTCGTGCGCCTGGGCGTTCACGCACGCGGGCGGGTCGCAGGCCGGGTCGCAGACGTGGTTGGTGCCCGGATAGCGCACCGTGTAGGCGATCCACATGCGCGAGATCGTCGGCGAAGTGCTGCAGGGCATCCGTGAGGCCGCGGACCTCTCGCGTTCGGCTGTGGCGCGCAAGGCGGGGATGGAGCCGGGCGCGCTGTTCCGGGTGGAGAACGGGTCGGCTCCGACGTTCGAGCTGGTGTGGCGGGTCGCCAAGGCGCTCGGGGTGAGCCTGGACGAGGTGGCTGCGGCGGCGTTCGGCCGGGCGGCGCGTCCGAAGGCGGACGCATCGGCAGCGTATGTGGCGGAGGGGCTCAGCCGCCTGGGCGAGGTGCTTGAAGACGGCGTGCGGATCGTCGGGGCGCTACGGGACGGGAAGCCGGTCTCGCCACCGCGCCGGCGTTAGGCTGCCGGTGCCGTCGATACGAGCGGTGTCATAGGAGACCTAGCCGGTGGTGCTCGCCCGACCCGTTCCATGCAGGAGTAGCGGTGCCGCCGACCGCCCGGCGATGATCGCGGCGGCCGGGGAGCATAGACCCGCCTGGCGCAGGGTGCTCCTGCGTCCCGTCGATGTGACGCCAGTGCGAACGGAACTACGCGTGTTCGACGCCTGGCAGGGCGCTCGGGCGCGCGACCCGGACGCGTTCATACGATGACATCCGCGTCCGCGCTGGCCAGCCGCGCCGTGGAGGGCGCATCCTACCGAACCGCTCGACTGTTATGCTGAGGATTGGGCCGAAGCCACCCGCCGGCCCGGATGTTTGAGGCGATCATGAGAGTCCCGAATCTTCTTGTACCTGACGACGAACCCAAGTTAGTGATCCTGCCTTGGCTTTCGCTGGAGCAGCCGGCGGATTTCTCGAACGTTCGCATCTTCCCGCGGTCCGACGCGATCGAGTACGGGCGCTCATTTGCAGGGCGCGATCTTTCGGAGCACGTGAGGTACGCGACGTCGTACTTTGGATCGGGCTCCCGCTATCCGCGTTCGTTCGACATTTCTCAGGACGAGTTGACGGACGACGACGTGAGGGCTGAACTTGTCGAGCCTTCGGTGATCTTTCTGGAGAACGACGTGACACTCGAACGCGTCGACAACGTGTTGGCGGCGGTGCTTTTCGCGTGCATGGCGCAGAACGGTGGCAGCCGCTATACCAACGCGGTCGTGTTCGAGCGGTACATCCAGACGCTTACGGGGCGGCCGCAAAACATCGTCCCGATGTCGCGCCAGATGTACGGCTCCAAGACGACCGGAACGCGGGCGATCAACCTGCTCACCACACGTCCTCACCGCTGTGGGCAGTTTCAGCAGCCCGACCCGGAGCATTGGGCTGCCATCGTGCAAGCCCTCGATTATCCGGCGGGGGCGCGTGCGATGGAGGCCGTGCGAAAACTCGTGGCCGCCACGCAGGACATCGAGACGATCCCCGAAGATCTGGAGCGTTCTCTCTACGCCATCGCGCACGAGCGGTTGCTCGCTCTTACGAAAGCGGAGAAGAAGGTACTTCGCGCGGAGATCGTGGCCGAACGGATCGCAAGTGGCGTCAGTGCAAAGAAGGCCGAAAAGGTAGAGTCCTTCGACTTGGTTCTCCTGCGTGGGCAGAAATCGTTGCGGCCGCTCCTCGGACCTCCAGATCCGAAGATCAAACTCGGCTACCACCTCATGCAAGGATGGAACGCTATCCGGCGTGAGCGGAACGGCGTTTGGCACGCCGACGAGCACGTTGTCGAGCTGTACGGCTTCGAGAAGCAGCGCGCGGTCCGGCTAAACCTGATCTGGTTTCGCGTGACGCAGGCGCTCATGATCGCCTCGCTTGTAGAGGCCGGCTTCGCCGACGTGAACGGCAGCCTTGCGCTCGGGGTGATGGGGATCGAAGCGTGGCTGGGCGCGATCGTCGAAGGCGACGCGCGGGATCCCGATGTCGCGAGTGCGATGGGGGCATGGTGGATGAGGACGTACATCCGCTCCAACACCTTCCTGTTGAATCGCGACGACGGTTCGTGGCGTCGGTACTTTTCGGATACTGGCGGCTTCGTCGTTCCTTCCCCTGTGCCGGCTTTGGTGGTCTCGTGAGGTCGTCAGGCAGACTGCAGCCCAACGAACCTGTGCTAATCACTGAAAGAGATCACTCCCACCGGGTGGGGTATATCGTCCAATTGCCTAACGATAGCGCAATTGTTCAGCTAACGTGGTTCGACGGAAACCCGCTTCCAAGCCCTGACGAATTGCGACGATCGCTTCCCCAACGCGAAGTCGTGCGGTTGCGCGACATCCCGTCGGGCCGCAACGCTGGCGACGTATTATTTGAGCAGGCGGGCGGAGGTGCCGTGACGGCTACCCAACTCATCGCGCCGGAGCGTGATGGTAAGTGGGTCGCCCGATGTGGAACGTATGTCGGTGATCAGGTCGCTCAAGGAGTCCGTAAATCCATCGACCCCGCCGAGTGGCACACGGCGCACGAAATTGCGGAAGCGATCGAGTCCAAACGCTGAGTCGTTTTACGCAGCATCGCTTCGGTATCGACACCATGCGCAGCACGGCTCGTGCATCGGCTCGGCTGCCTGCAAGAGACTTGCTACGCCGCCCAAGAACTTCAGGAACGCCTCTTCCTCGCGTTTGAACTGGACCCAGCGCGTCGCACCGTAGAGCCCCATCCGGGCCTGCTTCCTCGTGAAGCCCGAGGGGCGTACGCCCACAGCCCATCTCGTCGACGACGATCGGCGCGCGCCGCGTCGTGCGGGTGCTCCAGCGCGTAGGCGTACGCCGCAAGCTGCCGGCGGTACGGCCGGCAGCGCGTCGTCGCCCTTCGCGGTCGTTTTGTTGTCGGCGAGCGTCAGCGTGCCGCACTGCTCGACGAGCAGCGCGTCGTACCGTCCCGACAGTACCAGCTCGCCGCCGCCGGGGAACCGGATCGGCCGGGAGTCGACGACTCCTGGGCCGAGTGGAGGAGGACTCGGCCGGGCCCGCATCCGATGTCCACCCACTCGGCCGACCGCAGGAACCGAACCATCGCCTCGTCGGCGATCTCGGCCGTGTCGTCCATCCGCGCGAACGGCCGGCGCTCGCCCAGGCGGTAACGCCGCCAGAAGCAGCGCGGGCAGTCCCAAAGGGAGACGAGGGAGGAGCCGTAGATTCGGAAGCGCTGACCGCCTTGGCCGTTCATGCCTCGACGGGTAGCGCCCCAGAGTGCCAGCCGGTTGGCCTTCTGTTCGTGCCTCATGTGCTTCCGCCGGAGCGGCGGACGCGACGCGAGGAACGGGGATGGGACTGCGGGGACGTGGTACGGCCAACTGCTGGACGAGGTGGACGAGGTGCTCCGGCTGGTCGACCAGATCGGGGCGCACGACGACCGGCACCGCCCGTATCCGAGCGCGGCGGAGGAACTCCGGGCGGGCGAGTTCCTCCCCGTGCAACAGGCCGTGGTGGACCTTGCCGCCCGCATGCACGGCGCCCGGCAGAGCGGCGCGATGGACGACGGGGTCGCCTATGAGGCGATGGGGCTGCTGGTCGACCTGATCCTCTACATGCGCGCCGCGGCGCACGCGAGCGCGAACTGCACCGGCGGCTTCGGCTTCCTGGTCGCGCGGATCGAGAAGCTGCTCGGCGCGATGGTGATCACGGTGCGCAGCCGCATGGGCTTGGTCAACGGAGACGCCGGAGGTCCCGTGGTAGCGCACGGCGATCGCGGCGGATCGGCGTCGCCAGCGCTCACCGATGGATAGGAAGCAGACGGCCCTAGTCCGCGTGATGGAGCGCGGGCTTCTGCACCGTTCGACCGACCTGGCTCGCGAGGGCGTGCCGGCTCGAGCAGCTCGCGGGCCGGGTGCGCACGGCGCGGGAGCGTGGGCGGCGTCCTTTTCGCGCGAGGCCCTCGCGTTCGTGCTGCGCTCCGGCGTGGCGCGGTACGCCTCGGGCGCGAAGAGGACGCGTCGTTCGGGGAGATCCTGAACGCGATCGAGGGATCGACGCGACCGCGGAGGCCGCGCCGGCGGCGGACCCGGTGGCGCAGGCGGCGGCGATCGTGCGGGACGCGACGCAGGTGGACTGGTCGCGCGAGCCCCAGACGGAATACGAGCGGGCCATCCGCGCGGCGTTCATCGCGCAGAGGCTGGGCTGCAACGTCCCGTTCGGGGTGGATCGAGCTGCTGACGACCGGGCGGAGTTCGCGGACCGCGAGTGACCTGGCCGCCGCGACCCTGGAGGCGGAAAGCCGGATACGGAAGCGGATCGAGGAACGCGAACGGCGGGGGTTGCGGGACGCGCGGGAGGCGGTGGATCGCGAAGAGCCGGAGGACGCGACGTGATCCGATCCGGTGCAGCGCGACTTTCGCGCAGGCCAAGAGCACCACTGCCCGCGTGCGGCTCAAACTGGCCCAGGAAGACGGGGTCGGCCGCGGGCATGAGCTCGCACGCCTTAAATCGACTGGAACGCGGCGGCGGCGACCCGCATCCAGGACCTGGAGCGTCGTCTGGCTGGCGCATCGCCCCGGAAGAGGTTGCGGTCGGGCGCGGAGTAAGCGATGTCCGGAGCCGGCCTCTGCGTATGCCGCGCCGCACTGCAACCGAGCCATGAGGTTTCCCTTGAGCGACAATCAACGACTTGAACGTATCGAAAGACTCTTAACGCAAACCCTCACGTACGTGGTCCGGCTCGAATCGCGACTGGAGCACGCTGGACTGCTTCCCGGCGACCAGAAAGCGAACGATCCGCTGCGCTACGCGCTCGAAAACAACATGGAATTCAACTTTGACGCCGACGACGACCGCGAATTAGTACCGCTCGAATACCAAAAGCGCGTTGCGGACTACCTCGAACAGCACTGGAACATTCCGGACGCGAGCTTCTACAAGATGGAGGACGACTTCGGCGCGATGAAGAGCCAAGAGCACCGCGTCCGGCTGATGAAGTGCCTTGAACTATTCATTTTACGCGGCCAGTTCGAGGACTTCATAGAGCGCATGACGAGCACGCGGGACGCCCCGACCGAGACCCATGGCATTCACAAGAACCCGTACGGCGACGAGTTCGCTAAACGCGGACGAGCGAATGATTAAGCCGAAATGCGAGGTCGCATGATGCGCGACAGGGAGGCTGCTTTGGAGAGCAGGATTGCGCTATTTAGCGCCGTACCACCTAGAGGAAAAAATCGAATCACAGCAGCTGAATAAGAGGCGATCGAGCCAGGAAAGGTAAAGGAGCTTAGAGTGACACTGGTTCTAGCGACCGCTATTCGAGGTGCAGTTATTCTTGGTGGTGATAGTCGCACCAGCACAAACGATAAAACGGGGCAATTCCGAATATCAACAGATTATACGTCTAAGATTTTCAAGCTTGGCGATTTCGGCGTTGGAACTGCCGGATGGAATATCGTTGACAGCCGCACCATTGCTAGTCACCTAGAGGATATTGCCGCGACGTTTACGGGAAATGATCTCGATTCTGCTACTGAGGCAATCGCGCGTCATTTCGAGTCTGCTTTTGTCTCGCATATTGCAAACGCTCCTGCATCGACTCCTGCTGTTGGGATTTCGTTGCTTCAGTTTTTATTAGCGGGCTGTACAAATGGTGTAGCGCATATAAAGCGGATCAATTTTATTCAAGTGACGCCCAACGCTACTACTGCGTTTATCGACGACGCTGTTCGGCCTGGCGAATTTGGAACCCCGTGGATCGGGACAATTGATGTGGTATGCAGGCTTTTCAATGGTCTTTATGTTGTTCCAGGAGTTGAGCCGACGCAAGTGGCTTTGATTCGCGACTCCGTCCCTGATGTTGCGATTGGACATTTTTCATTGCAAGATGGGGTTAACTTCGTGATGTTCGGAATTGAGGCCACGATGAAGTTTCAACGGTTTACTCTAGGCCATGACAATGCTGCTCAAAACACGAACGTCGGAGGTGCCATTGATGTCGCGACAATTACCGCTTACGGATTTGAATGGAAAAAGAAAAAGGACCTTGAGGTAAGGTCCCAATTCAGCGCTGACTTCGACTAATCGCCTAGGGCGTGAAAGCGTCGGCCTGCGTTCATAGTTGCGTTGGCGGCTGTGCAAAGATCGCGCTGCGCCGCTGGATCTGTACCGCTCCTTGGCCGTATTTCGAACGGCTGTTCGAGGTCGCGAGTCGCTTGTGTGGGTACGATCTCGACAGAGGCGCGGTACGCGCGGTTCGGGTCATTTGTGATCGCGCTCACCAGTGCGTCGTCCATTGTGCCAATCTCTCGCACGGTTTTTGTCCTCTCGTTCACCATAATGCGCTCAGTAATACCAGGTTATGCTCCGAGTATGGCTCGAATCGGGTCTGGACCGAAAAACTTAACATACTAATCGCCGCCTGACGCTTGGTTTCCTGCACCGGCAAGTGTAGCGGCATTACTCGTTCGCTCGTGTACGAAGTATTTTGGGGTTGCCACGACCCGTCAGCGACTACAGCGTCCAGGCTTATGCCTCGTCGGCGTCCGCCGTTTCGCGATCCGAGCCGTCAGCCATCGCTTGCCGCACAGCAGCGGCCCCGCCGGTGTGACCTCCGGCCATTTGCAATCCCCACGACAGGGCCAGCAATTCACCCAGCGCCCCGCGCTGAAGGTGCCGGCAATCAAGGCCGCCCGGGTCGCCTGCATGCTATCTCTGCGCTTTCGCGCTCTAGCCACCACGGTGGCCGCTTCGCGAACGATCCGCTCGGCCTCTGCGGCCGGATCTCGGCGGCGGCGGATCACCGGGCCGTCCGCAAAGCTATCTGCACGCGGCATCCGGCATCGTCGTGGGAGTCGGAACACTATAGTGGACTGGATTTCGAAGAGAAGGCTATGCGGGACAAGTGCTAACTGACCGGTCGTCTTTGACCGCGATACTCCTTTGCCAATTCGCGCAGACGCAGGGTCGTGTACCGCGATTGAGTCTTCACAGGATACGTGTCGTAAACGAACTCGATGAACTCGTTGAATGTCATGCGCTTCGTCGTTTCGATCACATTGTCGAGCACTGCAATGTCATCCTTGGTCAGGGAAGGATAATTGACCTCACTGTGGCGCAGCGACACCACGTCCTTGCTGTTGCCGAAGGCGTTCCACGTCGGCTCCACCGTGAAGGTCGCGCGGTCGCTCCGCGCGGCGTTTACTACATCATCCACATACGGACCGAAGTTGTTGAAGTACCAGTCGATGTCGGTGACGGTGCGACCGAGGTCGAGTGCCGCGCGCCAGTCAGCGAGGTACACGAGCTTCGTTAGCCGGGCCTTTGACAGTTCGTCCTTGTACGGATAGTTCGCGCACAGGTATGCGGTGACATCGCGGAGTTTGCCCATCAGAATCCCCTTTGCCAGGCATTTAGGTAGTCGCCGTGGACCTCGGCCTCGACAACGAAGGTTGTCAACGTCGGCGCGTGTCTGCGGATTACCGACTCGGTGTTTGCTACGTCCGCGAACTGCCCGCCGCGGAGACTCTCACATACGATAACGCCAACGGCGCGCTTGTCGTCTCGCAGCCGGAGCGACGCGTACGAGCGGCTTCCCATCCGAAGTTTCTCCGCAGTGTCCCGTGAGATACCTAAGGAGACCTGCTCTGCGAGCCACTGCTCGCGTTGCACTTTCGGGTCCGCGTGAATTTCGCGACAGACGAGATGCGAAGTGCCAAGCGCGGAATGAATGCACCCGGCGCCCCGCGCATACTCCACATTTTTCACCTCATCGTGGTCCGCGTGTGCCGCAAATCTCCCAACGACACGGTACGGACCCGTGTCGGGAACGCGACAGATGGTGATTCGGCCGTCGTCGCCCAGTGCGAGATCTGCGGCGAGTGCCGACATCGCCGACCGGAACGTGGACCGCGCCGATTCGGCCAAGTGTGAACTCCGCTCGACCTGCTTTGCGAGGTCGGCGACTGCGGCGTCCCTGGAGAAGCGCAGTTCCGACAGAGTCGGGTCCTGGAAGCCGAGCCTCACTAGACCCACCGTGCCGATAGTGCCGCACACGATAGTGACCCAGCCGAGTGGCTTGGTCGTGAGGTCAACGAGGTGAGAGCTGAGACCGCCAACGCCAAGGAATCCGACGACGAGTGACCCCAGGTTAAATGCGTACGAGGGCCAGCGGTCGCGGTAAACCTGCCATCTGGTCGGCGGCTTGATATCCGCACGACGTGGCTGCCGACTCTCATCGGGTAGCCCGCCCTCTTGTTTAGCGGGGAGGTGATCAGCCATTTATCGCGTGCTGCGGCTACGCCGACCCCACCCGTAGATGCGGTATAACATCCCAAACTTAGTTCAGCGTCGGCGTACCAGATGCCCTGTGCCAACGCCGCCCCGGCGTGATCGCGCCTCATGGCCCTATGGTACCAGAGTGAAGGCGTGATCACGCCCCCAGCCTTCTAAGCGACTGTCTGCTGGCGACAGGGTCGGCCACCGTTGGAGCCTGTACGAGTCGACCGTGTGCGCCGGTCCTGATCCGGTACTTGAGGGTGGGCATGACCTTGTAACGCACCCCTAGGGAGGCTCCCAGAGCTTGCAATTGCGAATCTTGGGTGCGGCTTTGCCGGCGTTGCGCGGAACGTCCCAGAGCGGGCTCTTGCAGCGTGGGCAGACGCGCGGGACGCTTTCGCCGCGGGCGAACCACTGGTAGCCGCACCGGGCGCACTCGAACCCCGGCAAGTCGACGCGCGGCATGCCAGGCCGGTTCGCGCGCCAGCGCGATCCTCTTCTCGCGTGCTGCCCGCGTGGTCACGAGGAATCTCTCCTAAATTTGGCAGTGGAGAATGCCACCCCACTGGCATATTACTACCGGTTGTCTGTTTTTCCCGGCGGCCGGCGGCCGGCGGACGACAGGAGCGGCAGCATGAAGACCAACGGCAAGCGGCATCGGCGGGTGTGCGGTCCGGCGCAGATCGGGCTCTTCGCCCCCGAGGACCTGGCTCGGTGAGCTGGCGGGCCGCGAAGGCTGGAGTGCCGGGTGCGCGACGTCGCGGTGTCGGCCGAGGAAACCGGGCTCGAGCCGGAAGGCGGGGGAAATCCAGCGGACGAGGCGGCTCGCAACTCGTCGCACTGTGGCACGACCGTTCGTGGGACCCCGTCCGCGTCTTCAGGCGCGGCGATGGCGCGACGATCGTTGTCTTCCAGGTGATCGCGATGGAGACCGCCTGAGATGACGGGCTGCGACTTGCCGGACCACGAGGTCTGGGAGCACTTCGGCTTCACCGAGGATCAGGCCCGTGCGTGGGTCGGGGCCGCCTCCTACCGCTTCACCCCCTACACCGCCCGGGCACGGCGGCCGAGGACTTTGGCCCTAACGAAGCCGCCGTGTGGCCCGCGGCGTTCGTCGATCCGCGTGCCGCCCACGTCCGCCGGGCGGCTGGATACGGCGCCTTCGACGAGACGGAGTAGGGGACGTGACCATGACCGAGACCGTGATCGACACCGAGACTTTCGGCGAGCGGCTGCGCCGCCGCGCTCGCCCGACATCTCCCGGGCGTGCCATATCGTTTCTGAGGACCGTGTCGCACAGGTGGCACTGTCGGCCGCTATGATGGGACAGATGTGTTGACGCTGGACGAAGCGACGAGACTGCTCGCCCTCATGGGAGCCGTGACCGGACCGCTCGGCCTGGTCGTCGCGTGGCTGTCGTATAGGCGCGACGCCGCACGGCTCCGCGTGACGTTGACCCGTGGCTACAAGATCACGAGCGGTCCCGCGGACGATGCGGCACGACGGCTCTTGGAGTTCCACCGCGCCGGCGATCGGCCGCCGCCGATGGCGTTGTACATCCGCGATCCGGATAAAGACTGGGCCGTGCTGACTGTTGCGAACGTAGGTCGACGCACGGTGCGCGTCCAGAAGATCGGCTGGGTCGGTCCTGGTGGCAAGTTTCTCATTCCGGGCGGATACATGGGCGACCCGGAGTGGTTGCCTGCCGTCATGGAGGAAGGCACGGCGCGCGACTTCCCAATCGAGGATTCCCAAGTCGATGGTGCGCTCGCGGCTTTCGCGAGCGACAGCACGGGGCGCGGCTACTACGGCTCATTCGCGCGTAGTTGGCGCGGCACCGGGCTACGCGCCAAGACCATGCTGCGCATGCGTCCGTACAACTAGCTCGGAGCGAAGCAATGCAGAACATCTACGCCGACAGGCTCGACGCGTTCACCGCCGAGGACATGTACGCCGCCCTCGAAGCGGTAGGCGATGAAACGCAGCGACTCGAACTCAAAAGCAAAGCGGAAAAGCACGTCCTCGCGCACGTCGCTTGCTCCATGGCGAATGCGGACGGCGGCATCATCGCGGTTGGCTTCAACGAGCCCAACCCCAAGAACGACGTCTCGTTCGGGCTCGCCGACGACATCGACGTCAGCAACAGGACGCGCACCGCGCTCGCCGCGGCGATGCACGCACGCGTCCACCCACCGATGCCTTTGGAGATCGAGGGCTACGAGACGGCCGGCCCCGGCCGTGGGTTTCTCGTCATTAGAATCGGCCGCAGCGACGTCGCGCCGCACGAGTACATGAAGCACGACCTCACCCCGAACCTTCCCGTCCGTCGAGACACCGCGATTGCGTCGCTGACGCTCGCCGAAATTGACGCGCTACGCACGCGCGGCAGCTCGTTCCCTGTCGAGTCTCCGATCAAGGTGAAGGCCGCGCGCCTCTCGATCGAACCGTACCCGATCAATCCCGACTGCATCTTCGGCGTGAAGATAACGCCCGTACGATACCTCGTGAACGCCCGAGTGCTCGACACGGAAGACGACCGGCTATGCGCGGAAATAGCGCGCGCAACGGAAGGCGTCGATCGCAGCATACATGGACGGCTGGAGCTGATCACGACGCGGCACTCCGCATGGTTGCATAGCGGACCGCCGCGGAATCAAGATCCGCAACGCCCGTCGCAACCGCACGAACAAATCGAGATCTTCTCCGACGGCGAAGTAGCCGTGCGTTTTGTGCAGACCAGTGGCGATGCGTTCACGCAGTATGTCTTTGCGTTACTCACGGCGTACGTCGCCGCCCAAGAAGCCTTCTTCGCCTTCGGCCTCGCTCCCCAAGCGCGTGTCCATGTCGTCATGAGGCTCACCTCCGAGCGCACGAAAGCCGAGCCTCCGCTTCCCGCCATGCACGAGGATTGGTTCACGATCGATCTTGCTGCCGACGGTTTCACGCAGGCGTTTACCGAGACGACAATGCTCCTATGGCGTGCCGCAAACAAGAACACGAAGCGGGACAACGTGCGCGACCTACTCCGACGACATGCCGAGAGCTATTTGCCGTACGCGCTTGGACTGGAAGACCGCTGGTAACGAGCGGCGTTTACACGCAGATGCCAACGTCCCCGTCGCATCGGTGCTTACAGCGTGAGGTCGCGGCACGAGTTCGCGACCCGCCCGCAGGTGCGTCAAGGGCGTGCGACAGATTCGCCTCTATATCCGACCAGGGCGGACCCTCTCACAGAAGTCCGCCCGTACGGCGGCGAAGGAAACCTCGGCGGATGGTCCACACCCTGACTGCCCGATCGACCTGGAGGTCCGGCGAAAATGACGAGAGCGCAACATGCGGCCGAGCGTGGCGCGCGGGACCGCGCTGCGATCCGCCGCGGACGCGACGGCCTGCGAGCGTCCATGGAATCCGCCGTGGCGCGCATGGTCGACACATTGAACGAGAACATGAGGGGAGGGCACCCGCCCTCGGCGACGACCCGATCCGCGCCGCGGCTCAGCTACGTGCACGACGGGCTCAACTTCCGAGCTCTGTTCACGGGCGACGCCGGCGAAGCCAGCGAAGCACGCCTCATTACGAGCGGTGCGGACCTGCGCGCGGACGTCTTGAAGACCGGTCACCACGGAAGCCGGTTTGCGTCCACCTCAGCCTTCGTTGCGCGCGTTCACCCCACGCTCGCGCTGATCAGCGTCGGCCGGCACAACACCTTCGGCCACCCGGCACTCGCGACGCTCGTCACCCTGCGCGCAGCCGGGGCGCGCGTCTACCGGACGGACGGCTGCGGCGCCGTCATCGTCGCCACCGGCACCGGTTCAGACGTGCGAACCATGCTCGCGTGCGGAACGTGAGCGGCCGGGCCGAGCACGTCCCGGGTTCGCGAACGCCGAGTAACCTTCTTGTAACCGCCTTCCGGTACGCTTAGACCGTGCTGAGGCGTTCGGCTCGAGGCCGCGCGCAGCGCACGAGGAGGGTTCCATTCATGAGTTTGAGCAGGCTGGCCCAGGACTCCGTGGCCCGGGGATTGCGCCGCGACCCGGCGCACCGAGCCTCACTGCTTGCCGCCGGAACGGCGGAAACCGCGCTCAGCGGCTCGAGCGACGACGGCGGCATCACGGGCGCGCTCAGCGCGATCGAGAAGTTCGTCCCGACCGAGATCGTCGGCATCTACGTCGCCGTGGCAGCGATCCTGATCCCGCTCGCCGGCAAGAGCGAGAGCCACGCCGCGCTCATCGCCGCGTCCGCCTGGCTGGGGACGTGTCTGGTCCTGACCCCGGTCTACTACTGCATCTCGTACGCCACGCGCTGGAAGCGGCACACCGGCACGCTGCCGCGGCCGGCTGACGTGCCGCGCTGGCCGGTGCTCGCCGCGTCGGTGGCCTTCGTGGTCTGGGGCTTGGCGGTGTCGCAGTACGTCAGCACGCCGCTGCTCTGCGGGACCCTAGATCCGACTGCGGCACCGTGCACCAACCGGCTGCAGTTCGTGACCGTCCTGGTGCTCGTCGTCGCGCCGCTACTGGGCGCGCTGGATGCGCTCGTCAACGCTAAGAAGGACGGGTCGCCGGCTCCCCACTCGGAGGACGCGAACGGCGTTCCCCTGACCGGCACGAGCATTGCTCCACGCTAGCGGCGCAGCGCGCGTTCGAGGAGCGACCACACGGCCTCGAACGCGGCGTCGTTCTCGGGCGTGCCCCAATCGCCGGCATGCACGGGGTGATGGAAGCGCTGGGTCGCCGTGACGAGCGCGGTCGCCGTGAGCTCGGGGTCCGCAACCGCGAAGACGCCCGCGCTCACGCCGTCGCGCAGGATGCGGGCGACCTGCGCCGTCAGCTCCGCCACGTGAGCGCCGACGACGTCGCGCGCGTCCGACGCCAGCGCGTTGTAGGTCGCGAACAGTTCCGGCTCGTCGCCCGCCTTGGCGCGTTTGAGCCGGCGCAGGGTGGTGAACCACTCCCGCAGGCGCAGCGGCGGCGCGACGTCGCTGGCCGCGATCGCGGCGAGCGGGTCCGAGATCCGGGCCAGCCAGCGGTGCATCACCGCGTCGCGCAGCGCCGCCTTGCTCGCGAAGTGCCGGTAGACCGTGCCGTGGCTGACCCCGAGCGCGCGCGCGACGTCGACGACGTTGGCTTTCTCGGGGCCGAAGCGCCGCAGCGCGTCCTCGGCCGCGACGAGAATCTCCTCCGCCGTCAGAGCGCCGTCGGTCACGCCGGAGCGCGCTCGCTATCCATGTGCGCGAGCTGCGCTTCGGCGTAGCGCGCTCCGGCCGCGCCCTCCGCGGGGACCGCCGCATCGAGCCGAGCGAAGTCGTCGGGGATGAGCCGCACGTCGAGTGCTGCGAGCGCCTCGGTCAGCCGTTCGCGCTTGCGCGCGCCGACGAGCGGGACGATGTCCTCGCCCCGGGCGAGCACCCACGCGATGGCGAGCTGCGCGACGGTGATGCCGCGCTCGTCGGCGACCTTGCGGAGTTCGTCCACGATCGCGAGGTTCCGGTCGAGATTCTCACCGCTGAACCGCGGCGAGTAGGCCCGGAAGCCTTGCTCGTGCTGCGAGCGGTCCTTGCTCCAGTGACCGCTGATCAAACCGCGCGAGAGGACACCGTACGCCGTGATCCCGATGCCCAGCTCGCGGCACGCCGGCAGGATGTCGCGCTCGATCCCGCGCGTGACGAGCGCGTACTCGATCTGCAGATCGCAGATCGGGTGAGTCTTGGCCGCGCGCCGGATCGTCTGCGAACCCACCTCGCTCAGGCCGATGTGGCGGACGTAGCCGGCGTCGATCATCTCGCCGATCGCGCCGACGGTCTCTTCGATCGGCGTCGCCGGGTCGAGCCGGGCGGGCCGGTAGATATCGATGTAGTCGACCCCGAGGCGTTTGAGGGTGTACGAGAGCGCCGTCTTCACCGCAGCGGGGCGCGCGTCGTAGCCGATCCAGGCGCCGGCCGGATCGCGCTGCGCACCGAACTTCACGCTGATGACGACGTCCTCGCGCTTGCGGCCCCGCAGCGCCTCGCCCACGAGCATCTCGTTGTGGCCCATGCCGTAGAAGTCGCCGGTGTCGATCAGGTTCACGCCCGCGTCGAGCGCCGCGTGGATCGTCGCCACGCTCTCGCTCCGGTCGGCGGGCCCGTAGAAATCCGACATCCCCATGGCGCCCAGGCCGAGCGCGGAGACCATCGGGCCGGTCTGGCCTAGCTTACGGTGCTGCATGCCGAGCATTATGCTGCGGTGGATGACAGATGTCAATATCTGTCATTCAGCGAAAGCGAGCCTAAGGCTATGCGGCCGGAGGGGGCTCTCCGCCGGAGACGTCGTTCGGCGGCGGCGCGGCCGGAACGGGCTCCGGGCGGGGTGGCTGCTCGGCGACGGGGTCGGACCGTTCGCCGGAGCCTTCGTTCGGCTGCGACATGCGCCCGGCGGCGATGAACGTCACGACGTCCCACGCATTGTGGATGCCGATGAAGATCAGCAGTCCGGATGAGGCGGCGAGGGTCACCAGCGCTTCGGTCGCCCCGGTGCGCAGCCACAGCGCCGCGCCGAGCAGTCCCGCATACGCGATCAGCGGCAGGATGGCATACCACAGCCAGTCGTCGAGGCCGGGTTTGTACACTTCGTGCTGCAGGCGGTACCCGATGCGGTAGACGAGCAGCAGCCCGTAGGCGACGCCGAACGCGCCGACGACGGCCAGGACGACGCTCAGGTGCACGAGCGAACGCCAGGGCGCGCTCAGGACCATCGACATGAGCAGCGCCGCGCAGAAGTGAACCACCGTCGGCGTGCTGAACGTCTCCGTGCCGGTCGTGGTCGTGCGCGAGCGGTCTCCCGCGACGAGGGTGATGACGACGAACATCAAGCCGGTCAGGGCCGCCGCGGCCGATCCGACGATGACGTAGAACTCCGACCACGCTTTGAGTACGAGCGGCGCCGCTTCGTGCACGCTGCGATTTCCGGCGCCCGGCCGATCCACGCCTGCCGGCGGCTAGCGCGGGTCGAGCGCGCTCATCAGAACAGGGTCGGGTCCACCGAACCCAGACCTCCCCCTTGGTTCCCGTTGCCGCCGAAGGTGCCGAACGCGTTCCAGTACAGACGGCCGTCTCCGGTGAGCACGACGCTCGACGGATCCGAGGCGAACCAGTACGTCGGGTACTCGAGCACGGCCCCGCTCGCGTCGAGGCGGCCGATCGCATTGCCCTGCGGATCGGCGAAGTAGACGTGACCGGCGGCGTCGCGAGCGACGGACCGCGCTATGCTGCCGGTGAAGGCGCCGAAAGCGGTGGTCAGCGGGGTCGTCGAGAGCAGCGTTCCCGAGGTGTCGTAGCGGATCAGCTTGCTGCCGGAGATGGCCCAGATCGTGCCGTCGGGCCCGCTGAACACCGCGCCGAGCGGCGTCGTCACGGCGTAGTGCGAGACGACGCCGTTCCCGTACGCGCCGAGCGAATACGTGCCCGAAGCGTCGGTGTCGGCGAACCACACCCGCTGATCGGGGCCGGCGAAGGCACCCCTCGGACCGAACCCCGTGGACGTGTACAGCACGGTGGCCGTCCCGTCGAGCGCGAGGCGGCCGAGCTTTCCGAACGTCGTGAAGACGATCGCGCCGCTCGCGTCGGGCGCGGCCGAATCGGCCTCATACGACGAGAGCGCCGGCGGCAGCGTGAAATCGGTTGCCTGACCCGCCGGCGTGACCCGCACGTAGTGCCCGGTATACGGGAACCACAGGTTGCCGTCGCCGGCCAGCGTCAGCCCGGCGCCGATGATGCCGGAGATCGGAGTGGAGAACGACGAGATCGTTCCGTCCGCGTTGTGGCGCATCAAGGCCGGCGTGCCGCTCTGCGTGAACCACACGTTTCCGTCGCTGCCGAGCGCGAGCTGGTACGGGTAGAGCGTGTTGGTCGCGTTCTGCTGCTCCGGCGGGAGCGAGCTGACGTACGACGCGGTCGTAAAGTGCGACCCGTTCGATGCCGAGATCGACCCGCGCACGCCGTGCCCGTCGTAGGTAAGCGAGACCGGTCCCGGCGCGGACTGCGACGTGACGCCGAGCTGCGTGTGGCCCGCGCCGTTATTGGTGAACGCGAACGTCAGCGGCGCGCCGGACGCGTCGACGTACGAGCCCGGGCCGACGATCACGTTGCCGTCGGCGTCGTACGGAAAGAAGACGTTCGCCACGGTCGCCGGCCGGCCGATCACGAGCGGCGGCACGAACGGCCCGGCCGACGGCAGCCCGACCCTGAAGTCCGCCACGATCGGATCGAACGTCACGCTGAAGGCGTTGGTCGTGTTCGCGACGACCGTGGCGGTCAGGGTCCCGGTCGAGAGCGCGCTGCCGCGCCCCAGATTTCCGTCGTAGAGCGTAATGGCGAAGGTAGCTGTGCCGGGCGCGACCGCGAGCGACGCGGAGCAGGTCGCCGCGCACGCGACGATCGCGGGCGGGGCCGCCGGACCGCCGAACGGGGTGACGACGACGCTCATCGACGCCGTCGTCGGAGCGACGTAGGCGGGACGCCGGCGGGCGGCGTTCGCGCGCTTGGGGACCGCGACGGAGATCGTCACGCTCGCGGGCTGCGCCGCGCGCACCCGGGCCGGCGGCGCGGGAGACGTTCCGCCGCCGCTGCACGCGGCCAGCGCGAGCAGCGCGGCGCCGGCGGCGGCCGACCGGACTGCGCGCGCGCTCACGAACCGGTGACCGTCGTGGCCGTGACGCCGATCGCCAGCGCGGTGGAGCGCCCGTTGGAGTCGCTGATGAGGAGCGTACACGAGCCGGCACCGACCGGCGTGACCGCGAGGGCCGACACGAACGGCGCGCTAGAGAACGAGACGATGCCCGTGCAGTTCGCCGACGTCGCGCTGAAGTTGCCGTTGTAGCCGGACTCGCCGACCGCCAGATTTTGCGCGGCTTGCGCGCCGGTCGCGGTAAAATTCAACTGCGAGGGCGTCAGTGCCGGGCTCGCCGGCGGCGTCGGGCTGGCCGTCGGCACCGGGCTGGCCGTCGGCACCGGGCTCGGCGTCGGCGTGGGCGACGCGGTCGGCGCGGGCGACGCGGTCGGGCCGGGCGTCACGGTCACCGTGACGACCTGCGGCGCGCTGCTCCCGCCGCCTCCGCACGCCACGCACGCGCTCGCCACGAGCGCGCCCAGCGCGATGCGCACGGCATCCTGCGTAAATCTCATCATCGTCTTTCTGTCGTCGGCCTTAGTGGAGCGGAATGCGGCCGATCGCTGCGCCGCGGGAGTACCAGAGATTGCCGTCCGGCCCCGCGACGAACGCGCTGACCTGGGTGGGGGAAAACGCGCCCGGTGCGGCGGCCGAGTTGGGGATGAGGAACTGGGCGAAGCGGTTCGACGCCGGGTCGAAGCGCACGACCGACGCGACCGGTGCGGCGTACCCGAAGCCGGTGAACCAGAAGCTTCCGTCGGACGCCTGCGCGAGGCCGTGCGGATACGTGCTGCCGAGGTTCGTCCCATAGCTTGCCGAGAGCGATCCGTCGAGCGCGAAGCGGGCCAGCGAGCCGTTCGCGCTCACCCACAGGGTGCCGTCCGCCGCGCTCGTCAGGCTCGCCGGCGGCAGCACGCCGCTGCTGCTCGGAATGGCGAACATCGCCATCGAGCCGTCCGTCCCGATGCGCACGAGCCGCCCGTTGTAGTCCGCCGTCCAGAGGTTGCCGTCGGCCGCGGAGACCAGGATCGTCGGCGCGACGTTCAGCGCTCCCGGCGGCACCGTGAACGGGAACGCCGTCATGGCGCCCGCGGTCGTCATGCGCACGATCGAGGGCGGATACTGGTTCGTCAGGTACCAGAGGTTGCCGTCGGAGCCGGTCGCGATGGCGGCACCCGGTGCCGAGCCCGTGGGGAACGACGAGAACGCACCGGCCGTCGTCAGCCGGCCGACCCCGCCGGGTCCTTGCGTGAACCACAGCGCGCCGTCCGGGCCGGGGGTGATCCCCTGCGGCGCCGTCGCGGCATACTCCGTGATCGCGCCCGCCATCGTCACGCGGCCGATCCGGCTCCGCTCGACGTACCAGATCGCGCCGTCCGAGCCGACCACCATGTCGCCGCCGCCGTAGTACGTGCTTTGCGCGAGGTCGTGCGAGGGGATCGCGTATTCGGTCGCGTGCACGTACGGGATGAGCGTCCCCGCTTGGGCGCTGAAATTCTGGGCGCCGGGGAGGACGGCGGTGATCGCCGCGTTGACGAAGCCGCTGCCGTCGTAGCTCAGCACCGGCGCGGCGTCGTTGGGCCCCGCGATCGTCGTGACCGACAGGCTCGTCGCCCCGGTCGGGTCGGAATCCACCAGCGTGAGCGGGGACGCGTACGGCGTGGCGCCGGTGATCCGCTCGCCGCTGGCGTCGTACGCGGTCACCGTGACGGCGGTCGAGCTGGCGGTGCCCATGACCGGGTTCGGCGCGGCGAGCGCGACCGACGTCGCGGCCACGACGCCGCCGAGCGCGATCGCCACCGCGTTGTTCGTGCCGCGCACGATGGTCTGCGTGACGGTCCCGATAGCGAGCGCCGGACCCGATCCGCCCGATCCCGCGCTGAGCGTCAGCACGAAGGTGTCGGACCCGACCGGCGCGTCGACCTGCGCCGTGCACGCGACGGCTTGGGCTTGAGCGGAGCAGTTGACGCTGCTCGGATCCACGTCGACCTGCGCGGCCAGCGTACCGTTGACCGCGACCGAGAACGACTGCGTGCCCCCGGAAACGTAGGCCGGGCGGCGCCGCTGCGCCGCCGCGTGGCGGGGGATCACGACGGAGACCTTGACCGCCGCTTTCTCGCCCGCCGCCGGAGCCGCGGTATGTACCGAGCCGGGTACGCTCGCGGCCGAGCCCGAGCCCCCGCCGCAGCCGCACGAAAAAGAGCGGCCGCACAAACGGCCGCACGGAGCCCGAGCCTAGGGATGTTCCGCACGCCGCCGTCTCTTCCGGGAGAGCAAGCGAATCCCTACCCGCTCAGGCCCTGCCTTACGCACCCCCGAATCTGAGAGGTTCGGGCGCTTGCCAGGCTGGGGAAAAGGCATGGACATGCCGCACCGCCGCGCGCTGGTCATCGTCGCTGTCGTCCTCGTGGTCCTGGCCGGGATCGGCGTGGCCGCCCACAATTTGCTCGCTTCCTTCGGGGTTCACCGGGCCGTCGCGGCGCTGGGCTACGATCTGAGCGAGTCGCGGCTCAGCCTGGGGCGGAACTCGCTCTCGCTCGTCTCACCGGTCGTCCGCAACAAGGCGGGCGAGCCGGTCTTCAGTGCCGACCGGCTCGACGTGCAGTTCTCGCTGCGCGACCTGCTGCCGGGCTCCAAGGCCCGCTTCGGCCTGCGCGCGATCGACCTCCAGCGGCCGACGCTGACCCTGATCCACCACGCCGACGGCACCTACAACGTCGCGCTGCCGGGCCAGAAGGGACCGCCCGCCCGCCCGGATGCGACCCCGATCGACCTGCGCCTGCGGGTGCGCGACGGCACGGTCGCGCTGATCGACCGCTTCGTCGTGCCGAACCACGAGCGCATCGAGTCGCTCACCGGCGTGCGTGCCGACGCGGTGCTGTCGCCGGCCGACCCGGCGTACTACAGTTTCGACGCCGACTTGCAGGACGGCGCGCGGCGCTACCCGATCGCCGGCCGCGCCCGCTTCGACCACGCGCGCCGCTTCGCGTCGCAGCACTGGTCCGCGCGCGAGCTGCCGATCGGCCCGCTGGTGAACTTCGCCATCGCGACCCACGCGGTGAACCTCGTCGACGGCCGGCTGCGGAATTTCGACGCGCGCGTCTACGGCTTCATCCACGACGACGGCACGACCGACACGCACGTCGGCGCGAGCACCGAGCTCGTCGACGGCAAGCTGTTCGCGGCCCAATTGCGCTCCGCGGTCGGCGACATGCACGGCACGCTGCGCGCCTACGACGACGGCCTCGACACGACCGGGATCGACGCCACGCTGGCCGGCGTGCCGCTGCACCTGGTCGGCGGCATCTACCACCTCGCCCAGCCCCGGCTGCGCTTCCTGATGAGCGGGCGCGGCCCGCTGGCGCGGCTGCGCACGATCTCGGCCGCCTCGGCGCGCCAGCCGCTCGCCGGCGACCTGGGCTTCGTGCTGCAGGTCGACGGCCCGCCGGACAAACCGGTCGTGCGCGGCACCTTCTCCTCGCCGCGGCTGGCCTACGGCGCGTACGTGCTCGACGACGCATCCGGGGCGATCGCGTTCTCGGGCCAGGACTTCGCGATCCGCAGCGCCAGCGCGCGCTACGGCCCGCTCGCGCTGAGCGCCAACGGCACGCTGGTGCTCGGCAAGCACGTCGACACCGACCTGGTCGCCGCGGTCGCCGGCCCGGCCGACGGCCTGCCCTACGCCGGCGCGATCGTGCCCCACGCGCAGCTGAACGGGATCGTGCGGCTCACCGGCACCGACTCCAAGCTCGCCGCGCGCGGCTACCTGACCGGGCGCGGAGCGACCAGCGCGCTCGACGCGCCCTTCCAGCTCGACCCGAACGGCAACGGCAGCGTCGGCCCGCTCCAGCTCGAGCGCGCCGACGGCGCCTCGCTCTACGCCCGCGTCGCGCTCGACCGCCGGGCGAATTACATCGACGGCGTCGTCTCGGCGCACCGCCTCTCGCTGCTGCACGCCGCGCGCGCCGCGCTGCCCGGCTTCTCGGCCGCCGCGCTCCCGGCCGTGTCCGGAACGCTCGACGCGGACGTGGTCGGCGAAATGCGCGGCTCGCAGCTCGCGGACGCCGCGGGCAGCGTGCACCTGCGCCACGCCGGCGCGGCCGGCTACGCGATCGGCGACGCCGACGCGGCGCTCAGCGGCGACGGCCGCAACCTGGCCGTGCGCGACCTGTCGGTGCGCGGACCGCTGGCCGAGGTGAACGCGAACGGCGCGTACGCGAACGGCCTGTTCGCGCTGCAGGGCCGCGTTCGCAGCAGCTTCGAGCGGCTCGCGCTGCTGCTGCGCGGCACGCCGGCGCACGGCGGCATCGACGCGCCGGTCAGCATCCTGGCCGACGGCAAGAACACGACCCTGCAAATCGCCGACGCGCGCTTCAGCGACGCCCGCATCCACGGCGTGCCGCTGCGCGGCGCCTCGGCCACCATCGCGCTGCGCGGCCGGGCGATCGACGTGCGCGCGGCACGGCTGGACGCGGCCGGCGGGCACGTCGTCGCGGGCGGCAGCTTCGGCAACGGCGGCACGGTGCGGGTCAGCGCGGGCGGCATCGAGACCGGCGCGCTGCGCGGCGCGGGGGTGCCGGTCGCGGCGGGTCAGCTCGCCGGCATCGCGACCGTCGGCGGCACGCAGGCGAACCCGCAGGCACAGGCCGGCGTCTCGCTCACCGGCGGCCGCTACGCCGGCGCGCCGCTCGACGCGACCGCCTCGGGCTCGTACGGCGCGGGCCACGCCCGGATCGACGACGCGCGGGTCGCCTACGGCGGCACCACCGGCACGGCCAGCGGCGACGTCACCGGCCTGACCTCCAAGGCGCCGCGGCTCGACGTCGCGGCCCAGGTGCGCGGCGCGGACGCGGCCGCCCTGTCGCACCAGTTCCGCCTGCCGCTGCGCTATCCCGACGCCGGCATCGACGCCGACGTCCACGTCACCGGCGCCGCGAGCGATCCGTCCCTGGCGGGCAGCGCGCGCATCGCGGCCGGCTCGATCAACGGCTTGGCCTTCCACGACGTGGTCGTGCCGCTGAGCGGCAACGCGCGCGCCGTCGCGGTGCGCGGCGGCCGCGCGACGGTCGGCTCGACCACGCTGCGCTTCGACGGCAGCGGTTCGCAGCGCGGCGTGCGCGGCGCGCTGCGCTCGGACCGGGTCGACCTGGCCGACTTCAACGATTACTTCGACGCGGGCGACACGCTGGCCGGGCGCGGCCGCCTGGCGCTGGCGTTCGGCTCCGACCGCGCCTCGCTGTCGACCTCCGGCGACGTCGCGCTGGCCGACGCGCGCTACCGCCGCCTGCCGATCGGCGACGTCGCGGCGCGCTGGTCGTCGCACGGGCGCACCATCGCCGGCAACGCGAACGTCGGCGGCCCGCACGGCCGGCTGATCGCGCGCGGCTCGGCGCTGCTGCCGGCCCGTGACCCGCTCGCGCACCTCGCGGCGAGCTCGCTCGACGCCGACGCCAGCCTGGCCGCGCTCGACCTCACCACCTGGCTGCCGGCGCTGGGCGTCGTCGCGCCCGTCACCGGCCGCGTCGACGGCAGCGCGCACGTGCACGGCGTCGCACCGCAGCTCGCCGTCAGCGGCAACGCCGCGCTGCACGACGGCACGGTCGGCCGCATCCCGGTTCGCACGCTGACCGTCGCCGCGACGGCGCAGCGCAACCGGGTGCAGGTCAGCAGCGCGCGCCTCGAAGCGCTCAACCTGGTCGCGACCGCGTCGGGCTCGGCCGGCCTGGGCGCGAACGATCCGGTCGCGCTCGCGCTGCACGCCACCTCGCCCGACATCGTCGCCTTCGCCAACCGCGCGACCGCGCAGACGATCGACGCATCGGCCGCGCTCGACACGACGCTGACCGTCACCGGCACGCGCCGCGCGCCGGCGCTGCGCGACGTGCTCGATCTCGACGCGCCGCGCTACGCCACCACGCGCGCCAAGCACGCCCACCTCGACGTCGCGTTCGCCGGCGACCGCCTCACCCTGGCCGACGCCTCGGCCGATCTCACCGCCGGCCGCCTGGCGCTCAGCGGCAGCGTGCCCGCGCGGCTCGCGCCGCCGTTCGTCGACCGCCGCAACGCGCCGGTGTCGGCGCGCCTGCTCGCGCAAGGCGTCGATCTCGGGCAGTTCGCGCAACTGCTGCCCAAGGACACGAAGATCGGCGGCCTGATCGACGGCGACGTGCAGGTCGCGGGCACCACCGGCGACCCGCAGCTCGGCGGCCGGCTGGGCCTCACCCGCGGCTCGTACGTCTCGCCGCATCTCGCCTCGCGCATCACCAACGGCACCGCCCAGCTCGCTTTCGCCGGCCATGACGCGCGCCTGACCACGCTGCACGCGGACGTCGGCGGCGGCGCGGTCGACGGCACGGGCCGCGCGACGGTCGGCGACCTGCGCGATCCCGGCCGCAGCCTGGCCTTCCGGGTCGACACGCAAGAGAAGAACATCGGCTTGGACGTGCCCAAGCTGATCCGCGGCAAGATCGACGGCGCGGTCTCGCTCAGCCGGGCCGGGAACGAACCGCTGCTCGTCGGCGGAAACCTGAACTTCTCGCACACCCGCATTCCGTCGAGCGCGCTGCTGCCGAGCGGCAACGCCAAGACGCCGGGCGCGGCGCCGCCGCCGGTCGCGTTCGACCTGGCCATCGCGGCGACCAGCGACGACCGCATCCAGGGACCGGCGGTCGACGTCGGCGCGAAGGGCCAAGTCGTGCTCGGCGGCACGCTGGCCAAGCCGACGCTCGCCGGCGAGATGAACTCCACCGACGGGAAGCTGAGCTTCTACCGCACCTTCGTGCTGCAGCAAGCAACGATCGCGTTCGACCCCAGCGACGGGGTGATCCCCAACGTCGACGCGACCGCCACCTCACACGTCGCCAACCCGTCGACCGACGTGCTGCTGCACGCGCACGGCCCGGCCACCGGGCTGACGCTCGACCTGGCCTCGCAGCCGAACTACGACCGTGCGCAGATCGTCGGGCTGCTGGTCGGCGCGCAGTCGTTCGGCGCGGTGAACGGCGTCGCGAAGATGAGCCCGACCGAGGGCAGCGGCGGCAACCCGCTCCAGGGCGCGGCGCTGGGCTACGTCGACTCGCGCTTCACGCAGAGCCTGTTCCAGCCGTTCTCCAGCTCGGTCGGCGAGGCGCTGGGCTTCTCATCGTTCAACGTCAACGCCGGCCTGACCGGCGGCTTCTCAGCCAGCGCGTCGCGCAACCTGGGCAAGAACCTGGTCGCGAACTTCTCGCAGACCACCGGCGCGGACGGCCAGCGCGAGAGCTTCGGTCTGGACTACACCATCAGCGACGCGGCGTCGCTGCAGTTCACCCTGTTCAACGCCGGCACGCAGCCGCGCACGTTCGGCACCTCCACCCCGATGGCGCCGACCGGCCCGGTCAACTACCAGCTCGAATCGCTCGCCCCAGCACCCGGCTCGAGCGGCTACGTCTTCACCTACGTGCGCAAGTTCCCGTGACGCGGGAGCGTGGCGGACGGCCACGCTCCCGGTTCGTCGAACGGATCAGATCAAGACGTAGACCTGACTTGGCGCCACGCCGGTGTCGGTTGCGATGATGTCGCCGGCGTCGTCGATGCCCGGCGCATCGCTGAGCAGCACCCAGGGGTGCGGCGCGACGATGGTGTTCAGGTTGATCAGACCGGCCGGATACGGTGCGGAGAGCTGGAAGCCCATCGCCTGCTGCAGGCCCGGCTGGAGCGAGTATCCGACCGCGCCGCGGTTGTCGTTGATGTCCTCGAGCCCGGCGTTGCAGTCACCCGGCAGCGGGCCGACGACGGAGACCGGACCGCCGTAGGACAGGAAGAAGCCCGCGCCCTTGGGCAGCGTGCCGCAACCGGTCGTGCTGAGGTCTTCGTGCCCGACGATCAGCGCCGAGGTGTTGATCGCAAAGGCCACCGACTGCCCGCTGACGCCCGCGATCGGCGTCAGTGGGCCGCCCGGGCCGACGCCCGCCGCAGCCGTGCCGTTGAGCTCGCCGACGTAGATCGGCTTGCTGTTGACGTCGTAGGCGAAGCTCTGGTTGGGCGGCGGCGGGATCAGGTGCGGGCCGGGCGACCACCAGCAGGCCTGGGACGGCGCGCCGGCCAGGTTCTGACCGACCACCGGCGCGCCGGGCCAGCCCGTCTTGTAGAGGCCGGCCGCGATGCCGGTCGGGGCCGAACTCGCGACGCACGACCCCAAGGCGCCCACCAGCGGCGCGCCGCCCGGGTTCCAGACCGTCGGCGTCGCGGTTCCGACGCTGTTGTAGGCGACTCCGACGACGAAACCGTTGAAATCGATGTCGTAGGCGCGCTCGCTGGTCGCGCCCGGCGGGAGCGCCAGCGTGATCGGCGCCGGCGTCGCCTTGTAGCTGTACGCCAGACCGTTGTTGCAGTTGATCACGCCCCACCACGGCACGCTCGTGCTGCCGGAGTTGATCTTCACCGCCACGCACCCGACGCCCGGCGGCTGGGTGAGGTGCACGATCGGAACGGAGACCCCGGCGGCGGCCGGGCGCAGCACGCGCGCGGCCGGTCGCACCGGCGCCGCTGCGGCCGACGCTTGATAGGGGATCGTTGCGGCGCTCAACGCGACCGCGATGGCCAGACACCCGAGTTGTCGCATCGCTTCATCTTTCTCGAAGCTGCGCGCGCGGCGGTCCTCCCGCAAACACGCCGGCACGCACGGTGAGAAATCCATTCCGCGCAGCGGAGCGCGATGACGGGAGAACGGCGCCGCGTGAATCGCGATGCCGCCACCGCCGTGCCGCGGCGTGAATGGACTCCGATTCGTAGCACGTCGAGCGCCGCGTGTCCAGCCCGGTTACACCGCCGCATCGGACAAGTGTGTCCGATCGCCGGGCGCGAGGCGCTACGCGGGCGGGCGCGGGTTGCAGGCCTTGGGCGGCACCGCCAGCGGCGGCGTCGCGCTCAGCCCGAAATCGATCGGCAGGTACGACGTGCCGTCGGTCATGTACTCGCCGGTCACCGTGCGCGTCTCGCCCGGCGCGAGCGCGAACTGCTTCACCAGATAGCGGTTGGCCGGATCGTTCACGCACAGCACGCTCGTCGGCGCGGGATCGCCGTCGAAGCGGAACGTCGTCGTCGCGCCGCCGCCGCCCGCGATCTCGTACAGGAACACGTTCTGCGGGCCGGGCGTCGGGTTGGCGAGCTGCAACTGCACCGGGCGAAGCACGCCGTAGTCGCCGGCCAGCGGGCGGCCGCCGGGGCGCAGGTTCGGGATGAGCGCGTTGCCGATCACGAACGGCTCGGGCTCCGGGCCGCCGACGGTGTACGCCAGCGCCAGCGGCGGAACCGCGGTCAGCGCGAACTCGCCGCGCCGGCCGTGGCCGTCGCCCGGCACCTCCGGCCCGTTGAGATACGCCAGCGCCGCCGCGTCGTCGCCGGCCGCGACGACGTCGACCTCGAGCGGTCCACCGTCGAGCAGGCGCAGGTCCTGGATCGCGGAGACCAGTTCGCCGGCTCGCATCGGCCCGCCCAGCGGGATCAGGTACGGCGCGTCCGGCGTGACGGTCGCGACGAAGCTCTGCTGCGCCGGGCGCGTCTGCAGATAGCGCAGCGTAGAGGTGTGGCCGACGTACGAGAACGCGTCGTTGGGGCCGGCCGTCGCCCCCAGCACCTGCACGCGCGCACTCGTGCTCGAGCTCGTACTCGGGCCGGGTGCGCGCAGGGCCAGATAGAGCCGCCGGCCGGGCGTGTCGGAGACGTGGTACACGTAGGCTCGCGCGGGTCGCGTGGCGTCGACCGTGCCGCGGAAGAGCACGCCGTCGGCTCCGGCGCCTAGCCGCTCGGGATCGTCGCTGTAGAACAGCACCTGCGGGTCGAGCTTGGGCAGCGCGGCGACGCGCAGGTGCACGCCGGTCGTGCCGAACGCGTCGACGTACGCGTCGTGCCCGTCGACGTGCACTTGCGCCTGCGCGTCGAGCGCGTCGCCGGGGTGCAGCGCGGAGGGCAGCGTGACGCCGCGATAGCTGACCGTGCTGCCGGGCCGGCGCTGCGCGAGCCGGTCGAGCGCGGCTTGAATCCGGCCGGCCGCGAAATCCGGCGCGACGTCGCCGGCCAGTTCCACCGTCGCGTCGGCCGGCACGACGCCGGCCGGCGGCGCGACCAGCACGCTGACGCTCGCGCTGTCGCCGGCCGCGTCGGTCAGCGTGACGGTGCCGCTGCCGGGCGCGCCGCCGCTGAGCGTCAGCGCGTGGGCGAACGGGTCGTAGCGCGCGCTGACGCCGGCGAACGACGGCTGCGCGGTGAGCGGCCCGACCCCGCCCGCGACGCTCAGCACCACGGTCCCGCCCGGCACGACGCCGACCTTCGCGCGGTCGATGCGAATCGGCACGCCGGGCTGCGGCGACACGCTCGGCACACCGGATGGGCTCGGAGACGGTGTTACACCCGGCGCCGGCGTCTCGCCCGGCGACGGTGTCGTGCCTGGCGCGGGGGTCTCACCGGGTACCGGCGTCGTGCCCGGCGGCGGCGTCACGGTAGGTGACGGCGGGCCGCTCTGCGGTGTCGGCGATCCGAGCGGCGGCGGGGTCGGCGGCGGCGGCGGGGCGGGCGGTGTCTGCGCGCCGGCCCAGAGCGGCAGGCCGAACAGCGCGAGCGCGCAGGCGGCGGCGAACGGCACGCGATTCATCGCGCCACCGCTTCGCGCCGCGGGCGGCGGCCGCCCTGGCGAGGCCGCCTAGGCGTCGACTCCTTTGCGGCCCAGGATCTCGCGCACCGCGCCGACCGAGGTCATCGAGGTCATCTCGGGGTTGGAGAAGCGCACGCCGAACGCTTGCTCGAGCCGCGCGATGATCTCGACGTGGCGCAGGCTGCTCCAGCGATGGTGCGTCTTGGGGCTCGTCTCGTCTTCGATCGTGTCGGCCGGCACCTTGAGCACCGCCGCGAAGACCTCTTCCAACCGCATCACGCCTCCTCGCTCGCTGCCGCGAACGCTTCTGCCAGAACGCGCGGCCAGCCGGCCGGCGCGAAGCCGTGCTGCGCGAACACCGCCAGCATCAGCCGCTCGATCCCGATTCCGACGCACGCGGTGTGCGCGAGCTCGCCGTCGCGGGCGCGAATCTCGAAGCGCCGCCCGAAGAAGTTCTCGTGGTAGTTGACCGAGCCGACCGCGACGGCCGCGTCCGCACCGCCGTCGCCGCTCGCACCGTCCGCCGCAGCGTACGGCACGACGATCTCGTGCTTGACCTCTTGCGACTGCTGCCAGAACGTCTTGGCGGCCGTGACCGTGGCGAAGAACGGGTCGCTGGCGGTCGCGATGGTGAACGACAGCTCGCAGCGGCGGAACAGGTCGTCGACCAGCTCCAGCGCGCCGCGGCGGGCCGTCAGCACGAAGCTCTCCGTGCCGATGAACACCAGCTCGCGCACGTTGAACTCCCGCAAGCGGCTCAGGCCCGTCGCGTTGCGCGATTCTTGCCGGAAGATGCGCCCTTGCCAGCTCAGCGCGACGCCCTCGGCGCCGAGCGTGCGGCCGCGGTAGGTCGGATAGCACGGAAAGCAGGCCGCCGGCACCAGGCACACGGCGGGCGGCGCGAAGCTGGCGGCCGGCGGCGAGACGTAGCGTTCGGTCTCCTCGTTCGCCTCGCGAAACGCTTCGATGACGTCGAGATCCTCCACCAGGTGGGTGGCGAAGGTGCTCATGTTCGGGTGCGAGTCGAAGTAGCCGCAGGCGTGCAGCAGCTCGGCCGGCAGCGAGGCCGGAAACGAACGCGACGCGGTCGCGAACGCCGCCGCGTAGGTCTTGGCGAAGAGCCGGTCGAGCGCGCGGTGCAGCACGAGCGCCGGGCCGGCCAGCGACACCGCGCCG
The DNA here is from genome assembly GCA_963784655.1 of Vulcanimicrobiota bacterium. Lineage (GTDB taxonomy): Bacteria > Vulcanimicrobiota > Vulcanimicrobiia > Vulcanimicrobiales > Vulcanimicrobiaceae > Vulcanimicrobium. The sequence goes on along the minus strand of CAWASO010000001.1, from coordinate 1,390,955 downwards.
GCGCCGACCGGAAACAGCCACTCGCGCCGCTGCAGCTCGCCGAACACGTCGGCGTGGTACGCGTTCGCGCCCGGCCGCCGGTGCTCGGCGTAGACGCTCGGCTCGATGGTGCGAAAACGCGCCAGCATGATGTCGAGGTAGCGCCGGACCTTGTCCTCGACGACCGGGCGCGAGGCGGCGTCGTCGATCGTCACCTCGGCCAGCCGGTTGTCGTCGCGCAGCACGAAGCCGCTGATGCCGGGCGCGATGTAGACGGACTCCTTGACCAGCTCGGCCGCGATGGACGCGGACACGGGCTCGTCGAGCGGAAAGGTGAGCACTGGCACGGGACGGCCTTTCGCGAATCGCGCCGATTCAGAACTTGTAGTAGAGAAACTCGGTCGTGCTGCCGATCGAGAGCACCGCAAGCGTGAAAGCGACCGCCGTGGCGGCGATCCAGCCCGCCGACGGCGCCCAGCGCAGCCGCCCGAACGGCAGCGCCCCCGGCTCGACCTCGTCCAGCGCGAGCCGGTACTCGCCCAGCAGCTGCTGCGTGGTCGGCAGAACGATCGCGCCCGCCAGCAGCGCGGCGAGCAGCACGAACGACAGCAGCGGGTTCGCGACGACGCCGGCCGCGACGCTCTCGCCGCCGCCGGCGCGCCCGAACGCCGCGCGCAGCAGCCCGAGCGCCTCGCCGACCGAGGCCGAGCGGAAGAACCCCAGCGCGACCGTGACGGTGAGCATCGTCAGCACCCAGGCCAGCGGTTTGGGCAGCCGCGGCAGCTCGTACTCGCGCCAGAGGTGGTTGAGCGCGAGCGCGACGCCGTGGATCAGCCCGAAGACGACGAAGGTCCAGCCGGCCCCGTGCCACAGCCCAGCGACGGTGAAGGTGAAGATCGTCGGCAAGAACACCACCAGGCCGAAGCGCGCGCCTTCGGGCAAGCGCGCGCGCAGCGCGAAGCGGGTCAGCCCGACGGCCAGCGGCGTGTACACGAAGTTGGTGAAGAAGCGCGTCATCGTCATGTGCCAGCGCCGCCAGTACTCGATGATCGAGTCGGCCCGGAAGGGGCGGTTGAAGTTGAGCGGCAGGCGGAACCCCAGCATGTACGCCAAGCCCAGCGCGATCGTGCTGTAGCCGGCGAAGTCGAAGTAGAGCTGGAGCGGGTAGGCGGCGAGCGCGTAGAGCGCGTCGGTCGCGGCCAGCGCGCCGCCCGCGTGCAGCTTGGCGTGCACCGCGTTGACGCTCGGGGCGAGGCCGTCGGCCAGCACCAGTTTGCTGAACAGCCCGAACGACAGCGCGGTCAGCCCGACCAGGATGCGGACCGCGAGCGGCTGCGCCACGGCCAGACCGGCCGCGATCTGGGGCAGCATGTCGCGCCGGTTCACCAGCGGCCCGGCGGTGACGTACGCGAAGAACGCCGCGAACAGCACGTACTCGCCCGGACCGTCCGGCTCGGCCTCGGCGTTGCGGAACTCGACCAGGTACGCGATCTGGAAGAACGTGTAGAAGCTGATCCCCAGCGGAAAGATCAGCGCCACGTGCGCCAGCGACAGATGGCCCAGCGCGTTGAGGTTGTCGATCGCGAAGTTGAGGTACTTGAAGCTCGCCAGGTAGGCGACGTTCGCGACGACGGCGAGCGCGAGCAGCCGGCCCGCCCGCGCGCGGTGCCGGGCCATCAGCACGCTGATGCCGTAGTTGCACCCGATCGAGAGCAGCAGCAGACCCAGCGCCGGCACGCTGTAATACGCGTAGAACGCCAGCGAGGCCGCGATCAGCCACCAGCGCGCGCGAGGGTAGCCGAACGCCTTGGCGCAGCCGTAGTAACCCGCTACCGTTAGCGGCAGGAAGGCGAACAGGAAGACGTACGACTGGAACGGCACGGCCGGTCAGCGCTGGAGCGCGATCTTGGCGAAGACCGTCTTCAGGCACGGGGTCGTGAAGTGGATGTAGTCGCGGAACGTCGCCTCCGGGCAGCCCGCCCGCGCCGGGTCGAAGCTGCCCACGATCGTCGCGCCGTGCGCCCCGCCCAGCGCGCGCATCTGCGCTTCCATGCTCGCCATGCCGGTGCCGAACTGCGAGCCGGCGACGGTCTGCCAGAACAGCGGGTGGTGCGGCATGATCGCGACGACGACGCGCGTGTTGCGCGCTTTGAGGTAGTCCAGCAGCCGGCCGAAGGCCGCGATGCGGGCCGGGTCGGCGGTCCAGCCCCAGCCGCGCGCCTGGGTGCCGCGCGCCAGCGCGTCGGCCCGCGAGCTCGCGGTCGACCACGAGTCGCCGTGCTTTTGCGAGAACCCCAGCGACCCGTCGGCCCGCAGCACGTCGAGCGCCGGCAGCGTGTCCTGGTCGGTCGGCCCCGGCCCGAGCGCGCGCGGCGCGAACGCGCGCTGCGCGTTGCGGGCCAGCAACTGCAGCGAGAACAGGTTGGACCAGAAGCGCAGCGGGAGGCGGTCCAGCGAGCCCAGCTCCGGCGCCCCGATCCGCGGCGCGAGCTGCCCGTACTCGCCCGCGAAGTTCTTGTACTCCTCGGTCTCGCGCGACCCGGCCGTGTTGAAGCTGTTGAAGCGCACGCTCAGCACGAGCGTCTTGGGCAGGCGACCGTGCGCGTCGAGCAATTGCGTGACGGCGACCAGGTCCTCGAAGTAGTCGTTGTGCACGAAGGCGTTGTAGAACGTGTAGCCCGAGCCTTGGAAATAGTTCGGCCGCGCTTCCTGAAAGCGGCTGCCGGCGAAGATCACGACGTCGGGCGTGCGCGTCAGGCGCGCGATCGACTCGCGCCGCAGCGCGCGAAAGTCGAGGTTGGGGTCGTAGACGGCGTAGTTGTGGCCCGCCGTGAGCTCCGCGGCGACCCGGCCCTGCGCCGCCGGGTTGAAGTTGAGCGGGTCGAAGTAGACGTTGAGCGCTGCGACCAGCAGCAAGAACAGCGCCGCGATCGCAACGAACACGGCGACGATCCTGCCGAGCGGCGGCGCCTCCACCGGGGCGGAAGCGCGTACGGCGGTACCCTGCATCGCGAGTTCTCCCTACACTGAGAAACCGGGCGGCTGCCCCGGGCGCGTAAGGTCAGCGTGCGGGGCGGGGAAATCCTGCGAGCCGAATTGTCACCCGCCGTACCGCGCGAGGGCTCAGACCGCCGCCGTCACCGGCGGCACCAGGCCCAGGTTGTTGTGCTCGTGCAGCGTGCGCGGCCACACCCGCTCGCGCGCCCGCGAAGCCAGCAGGCGCGCCCAAACCGTCCAGCCCTCCCACGGGATGCGCTTGTCCCACTGGATGCCCCAGCCGGCGATCAGGTCCGCCCCGGCCTCGGCGTGCCGCTCGGCGGTCTCGAAGTCTTCTTGCAGCAGCGCGATCTGGGCCAGCAGCAGACGCGGCTCGGCCACGAACGGGTTGAGCGCGACCGCGCGCTCGAGGATGCGGCGCGCGTGGACCGGCGAGACGTGCGGCGTGCTCTGCGTCGCAACTTGCCAGTACAGCGCGACCGCCGCGGCCTCGTCGTCCGGCGAGAGCAGGCCGGTGCAGCTCGCGAACACGGGCGGCGTCGGCAGGTCGAGCTCGGGCAGAAAACGGGCCAGCCGCGAGACCAGGCTCAGCGCGCTCGAGCCGGGCCGGAACTGCCCGGGCCAGAGCGTCACGTTCCACATCGTCTTGGCGTCGACCGGGCCGAACTCGGGATAGCCCGACATCGTGTCCTCTTGCCAGGAGTACCACTGCTCGAGCAGGTCGGCCATGGTGATGACCAGGTAGATGCCGGTCTCCGCGCGGTCGAGCGCGTGCACGCTCCCGTCCGGGCCGGTCAAGCGCAGCCCTTCGGCGGGGATGCGCTCGCGCGCGAGGACGTCGCGCATGAACGCGGTGCGCGGGATCGTGCAGAAGCGGTAGATCAGCGCTTCGGTCTGCGCGCCGAGCAGGTCGCGCAGCACGTAGCGCTCGTGGGCCGGGTCGAACAGCGCCAGGTCGACGTACTCGTTGGAGTAGACGCTGTGGAACAGGCCGCAGTACGCCGTCGCGCTGGGCTGGCCCCAGAGCTTGAGCATCCGGAACGTACCGACCAAGTGGTCCTTGAACGTGCCGTGCTTGTGCCAGCTCTGGCCCGCCCGGCGCTCGTTCAAGAGCCGCATGACCTCGGGCAGGTGCGGGTCGATCGCGGGGTAGTCGTCGGCTAGGAAGGCGTCTACGAGCCGCTGGTCGGCCATTGGGGGTCCTCCAATTTTTTGCGCCGAGTCACACCAGCTCGCTCAGTCGCGGATCAATGCGGTCAGCACCTTTCGCTCTCCGCTGAACGACGTCCGGCCGTGTCCTGCCAACGTGTTGTCAAGAAGCAGCAGATCGCCGCGCTCCCAGCGCAGCGGAATCTCGGAGCGTTTGAGGACGTCGTAGACGTGCATCACGTCGCCGGCGTCGATCTCGTGCTCGTCGCGGTGGAACACGCGGTCGATCATCTCGGGATGGTCGTCCAGGGCGGATTTGAGGCGCTGGTACTGTTCTTCGCGGCCGTCGTCCCGAGTCCACCGCAGCGTGGTCGCCGGAGCGAAGATGTGAGCCTGGTTGAACCACACGTCGTCGCCGGTCTTCTCGTACGCGCGCAGGGCCGGGCGCAGCTCTTGCCAGAGCTGCACCGCGCCGTCCGGCAGCCAGTCCGCCCGCCAGCCGCGGCCGCGCGCGATCGTTTCGACCTCGGCCCGGTCGGTCGTCCCGAACACCTCCGACCAGGGCTTGGAGACGCCCGGCTTCTTGTCCACCCCGTCGTCGCTGGGCAGGGTGCGGCGAAGCTGCACGCCGCCCGCTCGCCAGCGCTCGCGCACGGCGGGGTCGATGCGCGCCGTGATCGCGCGCATGTCGCCCAGCGTCGTCGCGCCGCCCCCGCCGGGCGGCAGCTCGCAGAAGAACGCGATCCGGTCCGGGTAGGTGTCGGTGTACGACATCTCCTGGTGCAGCGGGATCGAGTACGTCGGCGGGACCTCGGTCGCGGTCATGATGTTGCCGCGCACCTGGCGGCGCGGCGAGGTGCCGCCGACGTAGTCCATCAGCTGCGGGCAGACGACCGTCAGCGCGCGCTCGAACGCGGCGGCCGAGTCGAGCGCGCGGAAGCCGCGCAGCAGCAGCGCGCCGCTGCTCGTCATCACCCGCTCGATCTCGGGCTTGCGCTCCTCGAGCCAGGCGCACAGGTCGTCCAGCGGCGCGTCGGCGCCCGCGGCCGCCTGCCAGGCGGTGGGCAGCGTGTCGCCCGTCACGTCGACCTGCTCGACCCGGATCGAAGTCCCTCGTACGATCATTGCCGGTCCTCCCTACGATCGCCGAACCGCGTTCGGCGGATATACCCGAATCAGACCCTAGGCCGCGCTCTCGGGCGGGAGCGTGTGCGCAGCTAGCGTGCGACGTCACGGCCGCCCGATCAGGATCAGCAAGACCGAGATCGTGAACACCGAGACCACCGTGGTCAAGACCGCCATCGCCGACGTCTGCGCGACGTAGGTGTCGTAGCGCTTGGCGATCACGAAGCAGGTCGAGGCCGGCGGCAGCGCGGCCATCAGGATCGTGGCCCGGCCCCAGACCGGGTCGAGCGGAAAGAACTTCACGATCAGGATCCAGGTGACCAGCGGGTGCACCACCAGCTTGAGCACGCTCAAGACCCCGATCTCGCCCAGGTTCGCGTTCAGCTTCTGGCCGTAGATGAACAGCCCGATCGAGATCAGCGAGCAGGGGATCGCGCCCCCGCCGGCCAGGTCGCACAAGCGCTGCAGCGGCGTGGGCAGCCCGTGCAGCGTGAACGCCACGATCGCGCCCGCGACGACCGCGAGCATCAGCGGGTTCTTCGCCAGCGACAGCGCGATGTCGCGCACGACGTGGGTGCTGCCCGACTTCGCGCTGCGCCCGATCTCGATCAGCAGCACGGTCAGGCTGACGATCACGATCGCCAGGATGGTGGTCGAGAGGATCGCCGGCAGCGCCGCTTCCTTGCCGAACGCCGCGGCCGCGAGCGGAATGCCCATGAACGCCGTGCTGGCGCAGGTCGTGTTCATGCAGCGCATCGCCAGATCGGCCAGCTTGTCGCGGTAGAGCAGCACGCTCACCAGCGCGGTGAGCGCGAAGGCGATCAGCAGCCCGCCCGTCCAAGCGAACACGAACGGCCAATAGAAGATCTTCTCGGGCGGCGTCTTCGAGACGAAGCCCAGCAGCAGGGCCGGAAACGAGAAGTAGTAGACGAAGCGGTTGAAATAGTCGGCGGCCTCGCGCGGCAGAATCTTCAGCCGGGCGAGCAGATAGCCGGCCAGGATCGTGCCGAACACCGGCAGCGTGGTGTCGAGCAGAACGTTCATGCGAGCACCGCTGCGGCGCGTTCACGGCTCATCGCTCGGCTTTGAATTTCATGATCGTCGCCAGCGCGGTCGCGACCATGCGTTCCGAGCCGTTCGCGCCGACCGAGAACACGTCGGCGCGGCAGATCACCTGCCGGCCCGAGGCCTTGATGACGTAGCCGCGCCCGACCAGGCCGCTGCCGGTCGCCGGCGCGATCAGGTTGAGCTTGTACTCGGCGGTCACCACGTCGCCCGCGACCGAGGCCGCCGCCCACGCGCACGCGCTGTCGGCCATGAAGCCGACGATCGCCCCGTGCGCGAAACCGTGGTGCTGGGTGATCTGCGGACGCAGCGGGACGGTCAGCTCCACCTCGCCGCCGCCGTAACGGGTGAGCACCGCACCGACCAGCTGCGCGAACGGCGTCTTCGCGATCACCGCCTCGAGCACGTCGCGCGGCATGCCCTCGACCACCTCATTCGTTGCCATGCCGAGTGCCCTTTCGGCGTGGCCTGCGGTCAGTCATCGGCAGCGGCCGGTCACTCATCGGCGACCGCCGACACGAGCGCCGCGGGGGACGACAGGGGCGCGAGCTCGCCGGCCAGGAAGCGCCGGCGCGTCTCGGCGCGCCGGATCTTGCCGCTCGACGTCTTGGGGATGGTGGCCGGAACGACCAGCACGACCTCGTTCACGGTCAGCTCGAACTCGGCGAACACGGCGCGCCGGATCGCGGCCGCCGCCTCGGCCTGGTCGATGTCGCGCCGCGCGACCCGCTCGACCTCCTGCACCAGGACCAGCTCCTCGCCCCGCTCGCCGGCCAGCGTGAAGGCCGCCGCCGAGCCGCGCCGCAGGCCCGGATAGGCCGCCTCGGCGATGAGCTCGAGGTCCTGCGGGTAGTAGTTGTGACCGCGGATGACGATCAGGTCCTTGTGCCGGCCCGTGACGTAGAGCTGGCCCGCGTCCATGAAGCCCAGATCGCCGGTGCGCAGGTAGCGCCGCCCCGGCGCCTCGGCCAGCGTCGCCTCGAACGTCGCTTGCGAGGCGGCCGGGTTGTCCCAGTAGCCGCCCGCGACGTTGGGGCCGCTGAGCCAAATCTCGCCGACCCGGCCGGGCTCGCACGCGCTCAGCGCCTGGGGGTCGACGATGCGGATGTCTTCCCATGCCAGCGCCGCGCCGCAGGCGACCGCCTCGAACGCGTCGCGCGGATCGGCCGGCGGTTCGATCCGGTCGCGCGAGAGCGCCGTCTTGCCGATCGGCTTGACCGTCGGCAGCGTGAGCAGCGGCCCGCCCGAGATGAGCAGCGTCGCGTCGGCCATGCCGTAGCACGGGAAGAGCGCCTCGCGCCGGAAGCCGACCGGTTCGAACGCGCGCGCGAAGGCGTCCAGCGTGCCGGCCCGCACCGGCTCGGCGCTGTTGAACGCGATGTCCCAGCCCGACAGGTCGAGCGGCGCCTCGCGCAGCACGCGCGCCGCACGCTCCGCGCACAGGTCGTAGGCGAAGTTCGGTCCGCCGCTCACCCGCGCGCGGTAGCGCGAGATCGCCTGCAGCCACAGCCACGGGCGCTGGGCGAACGCGGCCGGGCCCATCAGCACGCACAGGGCGCCGGCGTAGAACGGCTCGAGCAGGTTCGCGATCAGCCCCATGTCGTGGAACAGCGGCGCCCAGCCGACGTACGTCGAGGCCGCGTCGTTGCGGAACGCGATCCGCATCATCTCGAGGTTCGAGACGATGTTGGCATGGCTGACGATCACGCCCTTGGGCAGCGAGGTCGAGCCGGACGTGTACTGCAGAAACGCGGTTTGGCCCGGCGCCGGCTCGGCCGGCACGAACGCGCTGCGGTTGTCGCTGCCGACCGCGTCGGATCCGAGCTCGTCGACCGCGATCACGTCGAGCCCGCGCGCGCCGGTCGGCTCGCCGAACTGAGCGCGGGTGAAGTCGGCGTAGCTGCCGATCGTCAGCGCCAGGCGCGGCCGGCAATCGCGCGCGATCGAGAGCACCGACTCGCGCAGGCGCTTGATCCGGGGCGGCACGGTCGGCACCGCGATCACGCCGGCGTAGAGACAGGCGAAGAACCCGACCACGAACGACAGGCAGGTCGGAAAGATCAGCAGCGCGCGGTCGCCCGGCTCGGCCGACTCGAGCAGCTTCGCCGCGAGCGCCCGGGCGCGCCGGTCGAGCTCGCCGTAGGTGAGGACTTCCTGTTCTTCGTTGTCCTCGCCGAGGTACACGAAGGCCCGCTCGCCGCCGCGCTCGCGCGCGTAGCCGCGCAGGAGCGCGACGAGCGACGGCAAGTCGGCCAGCGCGCGCGGCGTCATCGCGCTACGCGGGAACGGCCCGCGGCGCGAGCTCGCTCAGGCGCGCGGCGATCGCCGCCTGCAGCAGCGCGATCGCCTCGGGCGGGAGAAAGTGCCGGCCGGGCAGGACGGTCGCCTCGAACGCGCCGCCCGCCTGCGCGGCCCAGCCGTCGAAGTCCGACTGCGAGACGATCGGGTCGGCGGCGCCCTTGAAGGCGAACAGCGGGCACTCCAGCGGCGCGCCCGGCGGGTAGTCGTAGTGGTCGGAAACGGCGAGGTCGGCGCGCATCACGGGGATGAAGTAGCGCATCCACTCGGGCTTGCGGATCAGCTCGGGCGACATCCCGCCCAGCTCGATCAAGCACGGGATCAAGCGATCCTCGGGCAGATCGCACAGGGCCGGCATGGAGAGCGGCACCTGCGGCGCGCGCCGGCCCGAGACGAACAGCGCCAGCGGCGCCGGGCCGCCCGCCGCGCGCAGCGCGCGCGCCAGCTCGAACGCGACCAGCGCGCCCAGGCTGTGCCCGTACAGCGCGAACGGCCCCGCGAACACCGGCGCCAGCTTCTCCAGCAGCCCCGGGATCAGCGTGGCGACCTGCGTGTGCGTCCGCTCCGGCCCGGCCGGATCGCGCCCGGGCAGCTGCACCTTGTGGACCTCGATCCACTCCGGCAGCGCGCGGCTCCAGCTGTTGAAGCTGGCCGCGCTGCCGCCGGCGTGGTGGAAGCACGCCAGCCGGACGATCGGCGGCATCAGTTCGTGACGAAGCGCAGCGGCAGCGTGTCGAGCCCGCGCAGGATCAGGCTGTGGCTCTGCCAGACTTCGCGCTCGTCGGCCCGCTCGACCGACGCGAAGCGCCGCACGAACGTGTCGAGCACGGCCTCGACCTGCATCTGCGCCAGCACGCCGCCCAGGCAGTTGTGCATGCCGTAGCCGAAGCCGACGTGCGGCCGGCCCTCGCGCGCGATGTCGAAGCGCTCGGGGTCGGGGTACTGCGCCGGGTCGCGGTTGGCGGCGGCCAGGCACAGCAGCACTTGCTCGCCCGCGCGGATCGTGTTCTCGCCCAGCGGGTAGTCGCTCAGCGCGACGCGCTTGGTGAGCTGGAGCGGCGTCTCGACCCGGATCGTCTCGCCCACCGCGGCCGGGATCAGCGCGCGGTCGCGCCGGATCGCTGCGAGCTGGTCGGGATGGGCCAGCAGCGTGTTGACCAGGTTGCCGACCAGGCACTGCGTGGTCTCGGTGCCGGCCACGAACGACATGATCGCGGCGAACGCGACCTCTTCTTCGCCCAGCCGGTCGCCGTCGTCGTTGCGCGCGTTCGCCAGCCGCGCGATCAGGTTGTCCTCGCCCGCCGCGGCGGCGCCGTTCGCGATCCGCGCTTCGAAGTAGGCGACCAGCTCCGCCATCGCGGCGAGCACGGCGCGGAACTCGCTGCGGGTCATCAGGCCCGGATCGAGCAGGAAGCGGATCGAGTGCACGTGCGCGCGGATGAACTCGCGGTCTTCGGCCGGCACGCCCATCCAGTTGCACAGCACGCGGACGGGCAGCGGCTCGGCCAGGTCGCGGATGACGTCCATCTCGCCCGCCGCCGCGACCGCGTCGAACATGACCTCGACCTCGCGCGCGATCGCTTCGCGCAGCCCCTGGATCGCCGCCGCCGAGTAGGCCTGGTTGACGAGCCGGCGCAGGCGCAGGTGCGCCGGGTTGTCGGTGAAGACGATCGAGTTGTTGATGAACCGCTCGACCTGCTCGATGCCCTCGATCTTGAGCTTGCGCGCGTGCGCGGTGATCGTCTGCGGGATCAGGGCGACGGAAAAAGCGCGGCTCTTGAGCACTTCGGCGACGTCTTCGTAGCGCGTCAGCACGACGGTGCCCAGGGTGCGGAAGAACGGCGCCTCGCTGCGCAGCCGGTCGTAGACCAGGTGCGGGTTGGTCCGGAAGGCCGGGTCGTAGGGGTTGAACTTGAGCCGCGGAGCCGCCGCGGGCTCCGGCTGCACGGGCGCTTGCACGGCCGTTACGGAGCGGACATCGCGGACCAGCCCGCGACGATGGGGCGGAGCGACAGCCGCAGCAAGCCGATCTTACCCATGTAGAACCCGATCGAGGACTGCTTGAGGTAACGCTCGTAGCGTTTGGTGACCTCGTCGCCGACCAGCGCGATCGCTTCGGCCCGGTGCGAGCGCAGGTTCGCCGCCCAAGCCTGGAACGTGCGCGCGTAGTGCAGCCGGTCGTCGCGCACCAGCGAGACCTCGAAGATGCCGTCGGCGGCCGCGGCGAGTTCCGCCAGGCGCGGCAAGTCGGACGCCGGGAAGATCTCGTTGTTGATGAAGGCGCTGGCCTCTTCGCGGTTCATGCTGCCGTACGAGATGGTCTGCAGCGACATGCGGCCCTCGGGGGTGAGCCAGCCGCGGCACTTCTCGAAGAACTCGCGATAGGTCGCGATCTTCTCGGGGACCGAGTCCTCGGGCTTGGTGAAGTGCTCGAGCGCGCCGACCGAGACGATCGAGTCGTACGGCCGCAGCGGCTCGTGGCGGGTCCAGCTCTCGAGCCGAACGTCGACGTTGGGGAGGCTCATGCCGCGCACGTACGCGGCTTGGTCCTCGCTCAGCGTCAGGCCGACGACGTGCTCGGGCTGCGCGCGCTCGGTCAGGCGGCGGATCAGGCCGCCCCAGCCGCAGCCGATGTCCAGCACCGCGCTCGCGCGCTCGGCGCGCGCCTGAGCCAGGTGGTGGTCGATCTTGCGCAGTTGCGCGGCGTGCAGGGATTCGTCCGCGTTCGCGTCGTCCCAGAGCGCGCACGAGTAGGTCAGCGTCTCGTCCAGCCAGAGCCGGTAGAACTCGCGCCCGACGTCGTAGTGGTACTGAACCGCGCTCGCGGAGCCGCCGTAGTCGCCGTCGCGGGCTGCGACGGTCTCCGAAGTGCTCATCGCCGGCTCAGCTCAGCCGCTTCGAAACGGCCGAGGCGATCCCGGCGAGCGTGGTCTGCTCGAACAGGAGCGCCGGCGGGATCTCGATCCCCAGCCAGTCCTCCATGTCGATGATCATCGCGGTGGTGACCGCCGAGTCCAGGCCGAAGCGGTCGAGCTCGGCGTTGGGGTCGACCTGCGCGGCCGGGATGTGCAGCACGCGAGCGACGTAATCGACGCACCACTCGCGGACCTGCTGCTCGCTGACTTGCACGTTCATGGGCGCTCCTGCTGTGAATGCCGGGGGATCAGTTGCTGGAAAGGCTGCCGCCGCCGTTGGCGAGCGAACGCACGTGCATCTGCTCGCGCGACGGGACGCGGACTTCGGTCGCCAGACCGAGCGCCGCGGCGAGGCGGATGAACCAGAAGCCGGGATCGATGCGGTACCAGCGCAGGCCGAACGACGCCGAGCTCGGGAAGGCATGATGGTTGTGGTGCCAGGCTTCGCCGAAGATGAACGGCGCCAGCCAGCCGTTGTTGCGGCTCAGGTCGCGCGTCTTGAAGCTGCGCGTGCCCATCAGGTGGCAGATGGAGTTGAGCGACCAGATGCCCTGCTCGAGCACGAACATGCGCACGACGCCGCCCCACAGGAAGCCGGTCAGCAGGCCGAACCAGGAATGGGTCAGCAGCGCGCAGGCGACGGCCGGCAGGATGAAGCCCAGCGCGATCCAGCGGTAGTAGTGGCGGCTGATCGAGACCAGCGTCTTGTCGCGCAGCAGGTCGGGCACGTAGTGCACGACGTTGGGGTACGGGTGGGCCGCCATCCAGACGAAGTGCGAGTGGATGAAGCCGCGCAGCTTGCCGCGGAAACCCTCGCCCGAGAGGTTGGGCGAGTGCATGTCGCCCTCTTTGTCGGCGAACTCGTGGTGGCGGCGGTGCATCGCGACCCACGACAGCACGCCGCCCTGGCCGGCCATCGAGCCGCCCACCGCGAGGAACGCGGTCAGCGGCGAGGCGGACTTGAACGAGCGGTGCGCGAGCAGCCGGTGGAAGCCGACCGAGATGCCCAAGCCGGACCAGGTCCACATCACCAGCAGGACGCCGATCTCGGCCCAGCCGATCCGGTGGAACGGCAAGAGCGCCAGCGCCAAGGCCGTGCCGAACAGCGGCAGCACGTCGAACAGAATGAAGTGCTTGCGCTGCAGGCGGTGCAGGTACGGGTCGTCGATGACCTTCCTGCGCTTTTGCCCGGTCGGATCGTTGGATGTGAAGACGGCTTGATACTGCTCTTCTACATCAGCGTACATGTGCGTTCTCCGCTCGGCCCGACGGCGGTATGGCGGCAATCAAACGCGTCGTCATCGTTGCGCCGACACCCGTCCTGGCCCGATACCCGTCTGTATAGGTTTGGTTAACCCAAAAACCCTCCTCTCCGGATGGCAGTTGCGTACCTTCGCCGCAGAGTGTCGACGCGCACTTTGGCCGCGAATGAGCTCATATCTCGCAGCCTCTTTTCATGAGAAATCTGACAGATCCGGCACCGCCCGGCGGGCTGCGAGCGGCGAGCCCTCTCTCGTCCGCTTGACTTCCATGAACCCGTATGGTTTCGTCGAAGCCGTGCGCTCGTTGAGGAGGACGCCATGAACACGATCGAAGCGCGGCTGGTCCGCGACACCCTGCGCACGCCCGCGATGGCCGACGTCGTGGCGGGCGCCCGCGCCGCGCTCGCGCCGGTCTTGCGGGCAGCGAGCCTGCGCCCCGGCGCGCGGGTCGCGATCACCGCCGGCAGCCGCGGCATCTCGCGCATCGACGAGATCCTGCGCGGGACGTGCGACGCCGTGCGCGCGGCCGGCGCGGAGCCGTTCCTGGTCGCCTCGATGGGCTCGCACGGCGGCGGCACCGCCGAGGGCCAGCGCGCGATGCTGGCCCATCTCGGCGTCACCGAGGAAACGGTCGGCGCACCGATCGAGTCCGACATGGCGGTGGCCGAGGTCGGCCGCAGCGCGCGCGGGATCGAGGTGGTGTGCGACGCACGCGCGGCGGGCGCCGACGCGATCGTGATCGTCAACCGGATCAAACCGCACACCGAGTTCTCCGGCACGATCGAGAGCGGGCTGCTCAAGATGGCGGCGCTCGGCCTGGGCAAAGCGATCGGCGCGGTGCGCTACCACGCCGCGTTCGCGCGCTGGGACTACGAGTCGATCATCCGCGAGGTCGCCGAAGCGGTGTTCGCCGGCACGCCGGTCGTCGCGGGCCTGGCGATCGTCGAGGACAACCGCGGCGGCACCCACGCGCTCGAAGCGTTCGCCCCGCCCGACATCGCGCGCGGCGAGGAACGCCTGCTGGCGGTCGCGCGCGAGCTGCTCCCGTCGATTCCGTTCGACGTGCTCGACCTGCTGATCGTCGACCGGATGGGCAAGAACTACTCCGGTTCGGGGATGGACCCCAACGTGATCGGCCGGCTCTCCAACGGCGGCCAGAAAGTGCCGCGCCCGCTCGTGCGCCAGCTCTACGTGCGCGAGCTGACCCCGGAGTCCGAGGGCAACGCGATCGGGGTCGGGCTGGCGAATTTCGTCACCCGCCGCCTGGCCGACGCGATCGACTGGCAGCCGACCTACTTGAACGCGCTGACCGCCGCCTCGCCCAACAGCGCGCGCTTACCGGTGGTGTGCGAGAACGACCGCGACGCGATCCGCCACGCGCTCAACGCCAGCGGCGTCGAGAACGCCCGCGACGCGCGGGTGGCGCGCGTCACGGACACGCTGCACATCGAGACCTTCGCGGCCTCGGAAGCGGCCCTGGCGGCGATGGGGCCCAATACCCGCTACGCGGTCGGCGAAGCGACCGACGCGTTGACCCTGGTGGACGACGAGCTGGCGCCGTTCGGGGCGGTCGCGGCGGCGCACTAGCCGCAGGTGCCGCGCTAGGTCAGCGTGCCGCGCCGCCGTCGACGAGGAGCGTCTGGCCGGTGACGTAGCGGGCGTCGTCCGAGGCGAGGAAGGCCACCACCGAGGCGACTTCGGCCGGCGAGCCGGTGCGGCCGAGCGCGATGAGCTCGGCGTGGCGCAGGCGGGCGGCGGGCGGCATCGCGGCCGTCATCTCGGTCTCGATCAAGCCGGGCGCGACGACGTTGACCCGGATGCCGCGCGAGCCGAGCTCCTTGGCCAGCGAGGTCGCCAGGCCCATCAGCGCGGCCTTGCCGGCGGCGTACGCGCTCTGGCCCGCGTTGCCGACCACGCCCGCGATCGACGACACGAGCACGATCGCGCCGCAGCGCTGGCGGAGCATCGGCTTCGCGACCGCCGCGCACAGGTAGAACGCGGACTTGAGGTTGGTCGCCAGCAGCCGCTCGAGGTCGGCCGCCTGCAGCCGCAGCAGCAGCCCGTCGAGGGACTGGCCGGCGTTCGCGACCGCGACGTCGATCCGGCCGTGCGCCGCGAGCACCTCGCTCACGGCGGCGTTCGTCGCGGCCTCGGAGGTGACGTCGAAGGCGTGCGTCGTCGTGACCGTGTTCGAGCGCGCCGCGCGCACCGCCGCGGCGGTTTCCGCCAGTGCGGCCTCGTCGCGGCCGAACAGGGCCAGGTCCGCGCCGTCGCGCGCCAGCTGCACCGCGGCCGCGCGGCCGATCCCGCGGCTGGCGCCGGTGATCACCGCGACCCGGCTCACGGGCGCGCTCCGGCCGCCGCGACGGTCTCGATTTCACGCACCTGCGGAATCGGCCACACCGGGTCTACCTCCGCGTCGTAGGCGACGCCCTCGACGCCGAAGCCGTAGAGCTTCATCACGTCCGCGAGCACGCGGTCTTTATCGCCCAGGTCGGCCAGGTTGCCGCTGTCCACGGCATCCCAGCGGCGTGCGATCTCAGCCTGCACGTCGGGCCGCAGTTCACGGTCGTCCAGACGCAAGCGACCGCGCTCGTCCAGCAGCGGCGGAGCAGCGCCGAGCAGCCGCTGCGCCTGCTCGAGCGGGCCTTCGTCCAGGCCGCGCTCGGCCAGCACGCGGTACAGCAGCATCGTGTAGAGCATGCTCATCGGAATCACCACGCTGGCCTGCGTGACCAGCGCTTTCATCACCGCGACGCGCGCGCCGCCGCCGCACGCTTTGCGCAGGCGGGCGTCCCAGCGCAGCGCGGTCGCTTCGAGATCGTCCTTGGCGGCGCCGAGCGTACCGGCGCGATAGGTCGGGGCCAGCAGTGGGGTGCCGACGTACGAGAACGCGACGCTGCGCGCGCCGTCGGCGAGCGCGCCGGCGGCGAGGAGCGCATCGAGCCAGCGGCTCCAGTCATCGCCGCCCATCACCGCGACGGTCTGCGCGGTCTCCTCCGGAGTGGCGGGTTCGAGCGTCATCGGGCGCACCTGGTCGGCGCCGACGTCGTAGCCTTTCGCGCTGAACGGCGCGCCGATCGTCTTGATGAACGACCGATGACTCATGCCGCTGACGGGATCGGTGCGGCGCGGGGCGGCGACGCTGTAGACGACCAGGTCGACCGCGCCCAGCTCGGCGCGGATCAGCTCGACCGCCGCGCGCTTCACCTCGTCGCCGAACGCATCGCCCATCAGCGTCCACGCTTGTAGCCCCGACTCGTCAGCGCGCTCGTGGAAGCGCGCGCTGCGGTACCAGCCGGCGGTCGCGGTGCGGGCCGGCGTACCGGGCCGTTCGAGCGCGACGCCGACCGTGCGCGCGCCGCCGCCGAACGCGGCGGCGGTACGGACCGCAAAACCGAGGCCGCCCGACGCCCCGACCACGAGCACCCGCGCAGGCGCCGTCACAGGCTGCCGCTGCGCTTGCGCGATCGCCTCGTCGACCGTGCGCGCGCAGCCGGCCGGGTGCGCGTTGGCGCAGAGGAAGCCGCGCATCATCGGGCTGACGATCATCGGCCCGCTCCGGCCGGCGCGGCCACTTCGCGCAGCGCCTCGAGCTCGTCGCGGCGGCGGATCAGCTTGCCGGTCGTCGAGCGCGGCAGCCGCGCGAGCACCGTGACGCGGCGCGGGACCTTGAAGTCGGCCAGCTCGGCGCGGCACCAGCTCAGCAGGGCCGCGCCCTCGACGGCGTTCGGGTCGGCTTCGACCCAGGCTTCGATCGCGCCGTCGAACAGCACGAGCGCGTCGCCGACGCCGGGCGCGCGGCGCAGCACGGCTTCGACCTCGGCCAGGTCGACCTTGAGCCCGCCGACGACGGCCAGCGCGTCGCGCCGGCCGAGCACGCGCAGGACGCCGCTCGCCTCGTGCAGCGCCCCGCGGTCGCCGGTGTGCAGCCAGCCGTCGCGGTAACGCCGGTCCTCGTCGCCCGCGACGTACGGCGAGCTCGCCAGCCGCACCACGATCTCGTCGTCGCGCACGCGGACCTCGAGCGGCGGCACCACCGGGCCGGCGGCGGGGGCGAACGCGCCGGTCGCGTCGAGCGCGATGATGCCGACCTCGGTCGAGCCGTAGGCATCGCCGAGCGCGAGCCCGTGCGCGCGCCGGAAGCTCTCGCGCACCGCGGCCGGCACGAGCTGCCCGCTGTTGACCGCCAGCCGCACCCCGCCCAGCGCACCGCTGGGCAGCGCGCTGAGCAGCTCGAAGTGAGCCGGCACGCCGAACACCGCCGTCGGGCGCGCGCGCTCCAGCGCGGCGGCGAGATCGCGCGGGAGGGCGGTGGCCGCGAAGGCCGCCGTCGCACCGGCGCGCAGCGCGGACAGCACGCCGCCGATCAGCCCGAAGCTGTGCGCGAGCGAGTTCAGGATCAGCACGGTGTCGCCGGCTCGCAGCCAGCCCGGCGCGGCCGCGAAGCCGTCCAGCTCCGCCACGAGCGAGGCCGCGCTGCGCCCGACGATCTTGGGCTCCCCGGTCGAACCGGAGGTGAACTGCAGCAGCGCGTGCGGGGTGCGCGGGGCCGGCGCATCCGGCGCGGGCGCGATCGTCAGCTCGCGCTCGGCGCGGAAGGTCGCCATCCGCTCGCCGGGCGAGGTGAGCGTAAACGCCGGGCGCAGCCGCGCGGCGTAGCGCTCGCGTTCCGCGTCCTTGAGCCGGTAGTCGAGCAGCGCCACCTGCGCGCCCAGCGACCACACGCCGAGCAGCGCGCACAGGCCGCTGAAACTCGGGCCGGCCTGGAACAGCACGCTGCTCTCGGGTCCGACGCCCGCCGCGGCGAGGCGCGCGCTCCACGCGCGCACCTGCGCGCGCAGCTCGCGATAGGTCAGCGCGCCGTCGAAGCGCAGCGCCTCGGAGTCGGCGCGGCCCGCCGCCAGCAGCGCGCCGCACCAGCTGGGCCGGCCCGCGTCAACGCTCGACACAGAACTCGGCCACCGGGTAGCCGACGTGCCGCGAGTCGGTCGCGACGTAGCCCAGCAGCTTGGTGCCGGGCTCGAGCGCGGTGACGTTGAGCACCGCGGCGCCCGGTCCGAGCACGCGCACGTGCCAGTCGTCCTGCACCATCAGGCTCACCTGCACCCCGTTCGCCGCGGTCGCGTTGATGCGCAGCAGCGGGCGCGTCTCGAGCTTGATCCGGCCGACCGCGACGTTGCGCGTGGAGCCGTCCGCGCCGACGGCCAGCACGTGGCTGCCCGCCTTGAGCTCGCTCAAGTAGTTGGTGCGGTTGTCGTCGCGCAGCACGTAGGAGTGGAGCGCGCCGGCGTTGACTCGGAAGGGCCGGGTCGGCATGTACGGCAGCGGGTGCGTCTCGCTGCAGCACAGCACGAAGCCCGACGAGAACGAGCCGACCAGAATCCCCTCGTCCTCGCGGAAGTGACTGCAGGTGTCGACGCAGACCCGGTCGCCCAGGCCGACGTGCTCGATCCCGTCGACGGTGAGCGTCGATCAGGTTCAGGCGCGGTGTCTTGGCTTGCAGGATGTGGGTCAGCTCGGCCAGCGCACCGAGGTCCGTGGGCGGGAAGAGCACGCCGTCGGAGCCCTTTTCCAGACAGCCCGCGACGACGGCCGCCTCCTCGAGACCGAACACGCAGGTGACCAGTTCGCCCGCGTTGCCCTCGGCCGCCGCGATCACGATCTCGAGCGGGATCTTGGTCGGGTCCGTGAAGTGCAGCACGGTGAACGGCAGCACCGCCGCCGCCGCGCAGGCCAGGTCGAGGCTGGCCTGATCCGAGACGGTGATGAACGCCGCAGTGCCGGGCTTGTGCCCGTTGCGGCTCAGTTTCATCGCCTCCAGCTCGTGCCATTCCGCGACCGGGCGCACGACGATGTCGACGTCGTCGAGCGAGAACCCGTCGCCGCCCGCCGCGCTCGCACCGTTGTGCGCGCTCGCGTCGTTCGAGGGGAAGTACACTTTGCGCACCGTCGGCGGAAGCAGCGCCAGCGCGTCGAGCCGGTCGTCGACGATCGCGCTGACGCCCGCGTGCACGGCGGCTTCGACCACCGCGGCACGCAATTCGTCGGAGGTCTTGCGCAGGTCGATCCAGGCGGTCTTCATCGCGGCGGGTTTCGCCGCGCCGGGTTTGGTCGCAACGGTAGTCATCGCGCGCCCGCCGCGACCGGGAACTGCGCCGTGCTCGCCTGCGCCGCGCTTGCCGCGTGCTCGGACGCGACGCCGTGAACGGCGTCGGCCAGCAGGGCGGCGACCGCGCCGGGGTCGGCCGCGGTGAACACCGTCCGCCCCGCCGCCAGGCCGCTGCAGCCGGCTTGGATCAGGCCGCGCACCGCGGCGTGCAGCGCGGCGTCGTCGCCGGCCGGCACGCCGCCCGCGACCACGACCGGGATCGGTGAGCTGCGCACCACGTCGCGCATGTCGGCGGCCGTTTCGGCCTGCGGGATCTTCACGATGTCGGCTCCTAGATCGGCGGCCAGGTTGGCCGCGTGCGCGAGCATCTTGGCGTCGCGGGGGTTGGGAATGGTTCGGCCGCGCGGGTACATCATCGCGAGCAGCGGCACGCCGTAGCGCTCGCAGCGGCTGGCCACCGCGCCGAGGTCGCGCAGTTGCCGGGACTCGGTTTCCGAGCCCATGTTGATGTGCAGGCTGACCGCGCTCGCGCCCAGGCGGATCACGTCCTCGAGATCGCCGACCAGCACTTTCGCGTCGGGATCGGGCCCGTGCCCGGTGCTGGCCGAGAGGTGCACCAGCAGCGACGCCCCGCCCAGATCGTCGGCGGAGAGCGAGCGCGCCCGGCCCTTGTGGACGATGATGCCGTCCGCGCCGGCCCGTGTCACCGCGCGCACGAGACGTACGAACGGCGCCCAGTCCGCGATCGGCCCGTCGGCGACCGAATGGTCGAGCGGCACCAGCACGTAGCGGCCGTCGCGCGGCCGCGACAGGCCTTCGATGCGCAGGGCCTTGCCCAAAGTCGAGTTCACTTCTCCACCCCCGATCGTGAGTTCGTCGTGTTTTCGTCGTAGCCGCGCACGCGGGCGCGGAAGGTACAAGCCGTGCCGCCCTTGGCCAGGCACTGCTCGATGCGGTCGTCGCTCGGGTCCAAGCCGAGCCCGGCGAACCAGCCGGCGCGCATGTCCAGGCAAGCGCACTCGTAGGTGTCCAGCGAGCCCGCCCGGCGCAGCATCGCCAGCGCGAAGTTCTGGCGCAGGTTCACCTCGAACTCGCCCGGCCCGGTCGGCGCGTAGTCGAACTCCACCATCCCGGGCGGCCACATCAGCGCGGGACAGGTCTCGAACGCGTCGACCACCTCGGCCCACGTCATGTCGGCGAGGGGCTTGGGCAGGCGCTTGCGCACGTACTCGCCGACTCGCTGCGCGACCTGGCGCATCGCCTCGCGGTTGAGCTCGTTGGCGGCCTCGGCCCCGAACTTGCGCTTCACCGCTTGGTACCAGGCCGCATCGTGGCTCCACCACCAGCGGTAGAGCTGCTCGCGGTTCGGTTCGTCCGCACCGTTCATCGGAGACTCCCTTCCGCGCCCGCCGGAGCGGCGCGCCGGTTCGCCGCCGGCAGCGGCACGAGCAAGACCAGCACCGAGGCGGCCGCGCACGCCGTCGCGAGCAGCCACAGCCAGCTCGCGCCCGCGTGCGCGGCGACCAGCCCGCCGAGCGCCGCGCCCGCGCCGATGCCCAAGTACATCGCCGAGGCGTTGAGCGACAGCACGACCGGCGCGGCCGCGGGCGCGAGCCGGATCAGGCGGTGCTGCTGCGGCGGCACGAAGCCCCAGCCGACCACGCCCCAGACGAACATGAACGCGCCGGCGGCGAGCAGCGAGCGCGCGCTGAACGCCAGCAGCGCGAAGTTGGCGGTGAAGATGCACAGCTCGACCGCCAGCGTGCGCTCCGCGCCCCAGCGGTCGGCGCCGTAGCCGCCCAGCCAGCTGCCGAGCAAACTGCCGCAGCCGAACAGGCACAGCAGCAGCCCGACCCACCGCGCGCCGAGCGCGCCGAACACCGGCCCGACGTAGGTGTAGATCGAGAAGCCGGCCGTCATCGCCAGCAGCGTCACCCCGAGCACCAGCAGCACGTCGGGGCGCGCCAGCGGCGCGAGCCGGGCGCGCAGCGGCAGCGCCGGCAGCTTGGCCGCCGCCGGCAGGCCCAGCACGATCCCGACCAGCGCCAGCACCGCCAGCCCGCTGACGAACCCGAACGTCATCCGCCACGACGAGTGGGCCTCGATCCAGACCCCGGCCGGCACGCCCAGGGCCGTCGCCACCGACGCGCCGCCCAGCACCAGCGCCAGCGCCCGCCCGCGCAGTTCCGGGCCGACCAGCATCGCCGCGGTCGCCGCGGCGGTCGGCACGTACACCCCGGCCAGCAGCGCCGCCAGCACGCGCGCGAGGCCGAGCACGCCCGCGTTCGGGGCGAACGCGGCCAGCACGTTCGCCAGCGCGAACGCGCCCATCGCGAGCGCGAGCAACTTCTTGGGCGACGAGCCGCCCGCGACGAACGTCATCAGCAGCGGCGAGCCCAGCGCGTAGGCGAGCGCGAACACCGTCACGAGCTGACCGGCGGCCGCGACCGACACGCCCAGATCGCGCGCGATGCTGGGCAGGATGCCGGCGATCACGAAGCCGTCGGTGCCCGAGGCGAAGGTGCCCAGCGCGAGCACCAGCAGCGGCGCCCACCAGCGGTTAGCCACGGGCGTCCGCCTTGCGCAGCACCAGGCACGCGTTGTGCCCGCCGAACGCGAACGAGTTGCTGATCGCGACCCCGACCGGCACGGCGCGCGCCGTGCCCGCCACGTAGTCGAGATCGCACTCGGGATCGGGGTCGTCGAGGTTGATCGTCGGCGGCACCGTGTCGCGCGCCACCGCCAGCGCCGCGACGATCGCCTCGACCGCGCCCGCCGCGCCGAGCAGGTGCCCGGTCATGGATTTCGTCGAGCTGCACGGCAGCGCCGCGGCGCGGGCGCCGAACACGGCCTTGAGCGCGCGCGTCTCGCTGACGTCGCCCAGCTTCGTGGCGGTGCCGTGCACGTTGACGTAGTCGACCTCGTCGGGCGCGATCGCGCCGTCGGCCAGCGCGCGGGTCATGCAGGCGATCGCGCCGCGCCCGTCCGGCCGCGGCATGGTCAGGTGGAAGGCGTCGGTGGTCGAGCCGTAGCCGACCAGCTCGGCGTGGATCGTGGCCCCGCGCGCCCGCGCGTGCTCGTATTCCTCGAGCAGCAGCATCCCCGCGCCCTCGCCCAGCACGAAGCCCTTGCGGCCGCGGTCGAACGGCCGGCTCGCCGCCGCCGGGTCGTCGTTGAGCGGCGCGAGCGCGCGCATCGCGCAGAAGCCGGCCACGCTGAGCGGGTGGATCGGGGCCTCGGTGCCGCCGGCCAGCGCCAGGTCCACCTCGTCGCGCTGGATCATCCGGAACGCCTCGCCGATCGCGTTGGCCCCGGCGGCGCAGGCGGTGGCGGTGGTCAGCGACGGGCCGCTGATGCCCAGCCGCATCGCGATCTGCGCCGAGGCCATGTTGACCAGGAAGGTCGGGACGTAGTACGGGTTCATCTCGCGCAGGCCGCCGTCGCGGAAGGCCGCCGCCTCGCGCTCCATCGTCGCGTAGCCGCCGGTGCCCGAACCGACCACGACGCCGGTCCGCTCGCCCGCGATGGCGTCGTCGCCCGCGAAGCCCGCGTCGCGGCAGGCCAGCAGGCTGGCGACGAGCGCGTACTGGCTGAACAGGTCCATCGTGCGCGCGACCTGCGGCGCGATGAACGGCGTGCTGTCGAAGTCCTTGATCTCGGCCGCGATCCGCACCGGCAGGGCGCTCGCGTCGAAGCGCTCGATCGCCGAGGCGCCGGAGCGCCCGGCGCAGAGGTTGGCCCAGAACGTCTCGACGTCCGTGCCCAGCGCCGTCACGACCCCCATGCCGGTGATCGCGACGCGGCGCGCTCCGCTCGCTGCGCTCACTCGTACGCTCCCGCGATGAGGTTGATCGGGTCGAACGGGCCGTCGGCGGCGCCCAGCCACTCGCGCAGCTCGCGCTTCTTCACCTTGCCGGTCGGCCCGACGCGCAGCTCGTCCAGCCCGACCTGCTTGACGCGCTGCACGCCCGGCATGCCGTGCCCGCGCAGCAGCTCATCGAGCCGCGCGCGCCACGCGGCTTCGTCGAACGCGCCGGCGGCTTTGAGCACCAGCAGCGCCCACACGTCGGTGCGGCCGTCGTCGCCCGCGATGCCGACGATCGTGCAGTCGCGCAGCTCCGCGCACGCGGCGAGGATGCGCTCCTCCGCGAGCAGGCTGTAGAGCACGCCGCGTTCGGTCTGGATGGCGTCGGACCAGCGGTCGACGTGGAAGAACCGCCCCTCGTCGTCGCGGTAGACCAGGTCGCCGGTGAGCCAGTAGCCGCGCAGGCGCGCGCGGTACGTGGTCAGCGAGTCGTTCCAGTAGCCCGGCGTCAGGGTGGGCGACTTCACGCCCAGCATCCCGACCTGGTGGGCCGGCAGCGGGTCGCCGCGGCGCGAGAGCACCGCCGCTTCGGCGAACTCGTACGGCCGCCCGACGCAGCGCCCGAACGTGTCGGGCTCGCGCCCGTGCACGTTGTAGAACAGCGAGTGGCCCATCTCCGAGGAGCCCAGGCCGTCGATGAAGAGCGAGCCCGGCACGCTGCGCCGCCCGCCGGCGCCGACCTCGACGTGGCTGCCCAGCGCGAGCAGCGGGCGCACGTGCGCCTCGTGCGCGGCGTCGCCGCTGTTCCACCACAGCGCGACGCTCGCGAAGTCGCGCCCGCCCAGATCCGATGCGCCCAGGTCGGCGAACGTGCTCGCGAACCCGCCCACGAACGACGGCCGGAAGCGCTCGATCTCGTCCGCGACGGTGGCCGGGTCGTGGGCCGAGAGCAGCCGGATCGGCGCCCCGTTGGCCAGCGCGAGCAGCAGCAGCGTGACGCCCGAGTTGTGGGTCGCCGGCACCGCCGAGAGAATGCGCTCGAAGCCGCTGGGGAGCGGCAGCCGCAGCCGGTAGCGCACCGCGGCGAACAGCGTGCGGTGCGTCATCATGACCGCTTTGGGCGCCGCGGTGGTGCCGGACGAGTGGCTGATCAGCACCGGGTCGTCGTCGCCGTGCGCGTACGGGTACCAGTCCGGCAGCGGCTCCTGCGCCGTCGCCGCGATGCCGTCCAGCGGCGCGGCGAACAGCAAGCCGCGCGCGCCCGCGAACGTGCCCGCGGCGAGCAGGTCGGAATCGGCCAGCAGCCCGACCGCGCCGATCCGCTCGACGTACGCCCGCGCGCGGTCCGCCGGCAGGTTGCCGTTGATCGTGGCCGGGATCGCGCCCAGCCGCGTCAGCGCGAAATAGTGCACGCCCACCGCGCCCGCGTCGCGCGACCACACCGCGACCGGATCGCGCGGCCGCACGCCGCGCGCGGCGTACCAGCGCGCGCACAGGTCGACCGCGTCGATCAGCCCGCGCAGGGAGAACGCCTCGACCCGCGCGCCGTCGGGCCGCGGCCACGGGCGGCCGAGCGAAACCAGCTCCGCGTCCGGATCGGCGCCGCTCTCCGCCAGCGCGCTCAGCAGCGTGCCCGCGCCGACGCGCGGATCGGCCGCCAGCGCGCGCCGGTCGGTCAGCCCCGGCCCGGGCCGGCCCAGCGCCGTCACGCCGGCCGCCCCGCGGCGGTGGGGGCCTCACGCATGGCCCAAGCCAAAAAGCGCCGGGCGCCGAGGCCCAAGCGCCGGGTCGATTCGGTCGGCGGCAAATCGGTCATCTCGTCGTCCTCGGGCGCGTTCGCGTCCGCATCTCCGGTGCGGCGGAGCAGCAGGCACACCACCAGATCGTCCTCGCAGCCCAGCTCGCCCAGCGCTCCGCCGCGCAGCGCGCCGTGCACGCGGCGGCTGCGCGCGTCCAGGCGCAGCTCGGCGTAGAGCACCAGCACCGCGTCGGCGTCGCCCGCCGCGAGCGTGAGCTCGGCCAGCTCGCGCGCTCGCTCGGCGGCGTCGGCGCCCGCGCTGACGCAGGCCAGCGGCCCGCGGATGCCGCGCTCGCGGCCGAGGTAGCCCAGGATCGAGGTCGGCACCGACTGGTAGAACAGGAGCGGGTTGTGCACCCGGCCCTCGGCCAGATTGCGGCTCGCGACGTCGGCCGTGGTCGTGTCGCCGAGCACGCTGGCGAGCACCACGCCGGTGCGCGCGCCGTCGAGATCCGCGCCCGCCGCGTCGAGACAGCGCGACACGGCGGTGTACACCAGCGGGCTGAAGCGCGACGCGATGAAGCCGGCCGGCTCGCGCACCTGCGCGGGCGCCGTTTCACCGCCCGCGATCCAGCGTTCGAGCGCGGCGAGATCGTCGCCCCACGGCCCGATGCACGCGGTCGCGACGCACGCCGTTCCGCCGGCGTTCGTCACGACGCCCGCCCCAGCACGAGCGCCGCGTTCGCGCCGCCGAAGGCGGCGTTGACCGTCATGACGTGCTCGAGCGTGGCGGGGCGCGCATCGTTGGGCACGCAATCGACGTCGCAGGCCGGATCGGCGCCCAAGAAGCCCACCGTGGGCGGCAGCGTCTGCTCGCGCAGCGCCAGCGCGGCGACGATCGTCTCGAGCGCGCCGGCGGCTTCGAGGGTGTGCCCGGTGGCCGATTTGGTCGAGCTGACCGGCACCCGGCGCGGGCCGAACACGGCGCGCATCGCGTTCGCTTCGGCGGCGTCGTTGATGCGCGTGCCGGTCCCGTGCGCGTTCACGTACTCGACCGCGCCGGCGCTCAGCCCGGCGCGGTCCAGCGCGGCGCGCATCGCGGCGGCCAGGCCGTTCCCATGCGGTTCGGGCTGGCAGACGTGGTAGCCGTCGGACGACATGCCCCAGCCGCACACCCGCGCCGCCGGCCGCACGCCGCGCGCCCGCGCGTCCGGCGCGCGCTCCAGCACGAGCACCGCCAGCCCGTCGCCGAGCAGCAGCCCGCTGCGCTCGCGCGAGAACGCGCGCAGCCGGCCGTCGGACGCGAACGCGCGCCCGGAATCGAACTTGGCGAAGAACTCGACGTCGACCAGGTAGGCTCCGGCGGCCAGCACGAGATCCTCCCGCCCGCTCTGCAGCAGCTGCACGCCGTGCGCGATCGCGTTGGTCGACGCGATGCAGCCGTTGACGAACGCCAGCCGCCGCCCCGGGCCCAGCTCGAGCCCCGCCGCCAGCTCGTGCGCCAGCGCGATCGGCGCCGTGCGCACCAGCGCGCCGTCGTCATCGCTATCGCTATCGCGCGCGAAGAAGCGGGTCAAACCGGTCCAGTCGCCTTGCGTGCCCAGCAGCACCGCGGCCGGCGTGCGCGGCGCGACGTTCGCCGCGCGCAGCGCGTCGCGCCCACACGCCAGCAGCCCGTCGCGCAGCGCGGGCGGCCGCGGCGCTTCGCCCGCCCAGCGCGCGCGGAACGGGGCGGTGTCGAACCGGGTGACCTCGCGAAAACCGTGCCGGCCCGCGAACACGCCCTCCGCGAGCGCCTCGGCCCCGGGCCCGAACGCGCTGAACGCGCCGAAGCCGCTGATCACCACCTCCGGCGGCGTCATGCCGGTTCCGGCGCGGCCGCGATCGCGGCGACCGCGCGCTCGATCCCGGCGATCGAGTCGAACTCCGCCAAGCGCGGGTCGTCCGCGCCGATGCGCACGCCGTGGCGCTCGTCGAGCACGTGCAGCAGCCAGGTCAGCGCGAGCGAGTCGAGGTGCAGCGCCTCGTCGTCACCGAGCGCGGCGGTGCCCGCGGGCGCGTGCGCGGCGAGCAGCGCGCGGATCTCCGGTCGCGTCGGCAGCGGCACGGGACGGGCGGTCAGACCGGTGCGTCGGCGGCGGCCGCGCGCCGCGTCACGTACGCGCCGAAGTCGCCCAGCGTCATGCCGGCGATCGCCTCGAGCTGGTCGTCCGGAATCGGCACCCCGAACTGCTTCTCGACGTGCAGCGAGAGCTCGATGAAGGCGAGCGACTCGAGGTCGAGCCCGCCCGGCCCGAGCGGCGTCGCGGCGTCCACCGCGCTCGCGTCGACCGGCTGGTTCAACGTCTCCCGCACGAAGCGGAGGACGAACGCCTGCACGTCCTGATCCGTAGCCATCATCACGTCTCCTGTCCGCGCTCGCATGCGGAGCCACACCGAACGCGACCGCCGGCGCTACGCGCGCGGCGGCAGTTCGTTGCTTGCATGTCGAGAGTCACCCTTGCTCTTCGGCCCGAACGTTCTCGCCGCCACCCTGCGGACGAGCCGGGAGGGCCGAATTTACTACGGCCCCGCCGCGCACCTGCGCGGCGCGCCGAGTTCTACGGGTGCGTGACCGCGTGCACGGGTTGAGCCGCGCCGTGTGCCGTGCCGCGCGTGGTGGTGGTGGTCTTCGTCGTCGGGCCGGGATGCGCCGGGCCGGTTTGCGTGCTGCGCTCGGTATGGCGAGGAACGGCAGAGCCGCCGGCGGGCCGCACGTGCGCGCTCGTACCGGTCGCCGGCGTGGTGGTCGTTCCGCGCGCGCGGTCGAAGCGCGACCAGGGGTCGCTGCTCAGCGGGACGCGCGGCTTGCCGGACACCGCCGGTGCGGACCCGGCCGGGCGGGCGAGCGGGTGATCGACCGGTGTCGCACCGTGCGTTCCGAAGCGCGCCCACGGCGAAGCGGCGTTCGCCGCCGGTGCGGCGTTCGTCGACGTGGCGTTCGTCACCGGCCCGGCCTTCATCACGGGAACGCCGCGCGAGCGCGCGATGCCGGCGAGCGCGCTGCGCTGCTGTTCGAACGGGGTGCGGGTGACGGGCTCGGCGCGGCCGGCGAAGGTGCGCTCCACCAGCGCGCGGCGCGGCACCGGCTGCGGCGCGGCGGCGCCCGGCGTGAAGCGCAGGTTGGCCTCGGTCGGCACGACGGGCAGCGGACCGCGCGCGAGCGCGACCTGCCCGAGCTGTGCCGCTCCGACCGCGCGCGGGTGCTCGAAGCGCCCTTCGGTGAAGCGCTTGGCGCCGATCGCCGTCACGCCGTTGGCGCGCGCGTTGGCGTAGCGCGCGATCTCGCCCGCGCCGTTGCCCGCCGCACCGTAGTAGTTGTTGGTCACGTTCGTCACGTTGGTGACGTTCGTGACGTTGTTGTAGCGCGAGCCCCACCACGGGTGGTACGGCTCGAACGGCGCGAGCGGCACCCAGCCGATGTTGCCCAAGCCCCAGCCGCCGTTGCCGAACGCGAAGAACGCCACCAGCGCCGGGCGCCAGAACGCGACGGCGTGCGGCCGGCCGGGGTACCAGCTCCAGCCGTAGGCCGCGCTGTGGTACCAGTTGCCGTAGTGATAGGGCGCCCAGCCCCAGGGCTCGTCGGCGACCCAGGTCCAGCCGTAGTAGTCTTCCCAGACCCAGCGGCCGTAGCGGTACGGCGCCCAGTCCGAGGCGACGTGGCTAGGCACCCAGACGTTGCCGTACGAGCCGTCGCTGACCCAGCGGCCGTAGTCGTTCAGATCGTCGACGCCGCCGACGTCGTCGGCGACGTAGGCGTTGGCCAGCGCGCGCTGCTCGCGCGTGTCGCGCTCGCCGTTGAAGCGGTCGAAGTCGTCGTAGGCCGGCGCCGCGCCCGACGCCAGCACCGGGGCGTCCGCACTGCCGGAGGCCGCGAGCGTCGTGCCCGGCAGCAGCGCCCGGGTACCCTGCGGCGTGATGACGTCGGCTGCGCCCGAGCGGACCGTCACCGCGGTGGCGCCGTCGGCGTCGACGCTCACCCGGTAGCTGCCCGCGGCGCGCGGGCGGACCGAGACCGAGGGCGTGTCGACTTCGGCGCTCTCGCCCGTCCCGCGCAGCACGCGCAGGTCGACGGTGCCCGCGGCCAGTTGCAGCTGCCGGCCGTCGCTGTCGAGGCGGGTGAAGCGGAGCTGGACGTCTTGGTCCAGCCGAACCGCCGAGCCGCGGTCGAACTGGACCTCGGCCCGCGCGCCGTCGCCGGTGGTGAGGTAGTCGCCGCCCAGGACGGGCGCGTTGAGCGCGGCGTCGACGGGGGTCGCCGAGTCGCCCCGCCGGACCGCGACCGGCCCTTGGACGAGGCTGATTCGCGCCACGCCGACCCCGTGCGCGTCGGCGCTCTCGGCGCCCAGCGCCGGCGCAGCGATGAACGAAAGGCTGACGGCGGCTGCCGCGAGCAGCGCGACCGGCGTCCGGGATGATGACGAATGCATGGATGCCTCGCGGAGACGTTAGGTTCTCCGGCAACGAGAGCCGGGCCGGGGAGAGTTCGCTTCTCCGCCCGCCGCCCCCGAAACTGTGCGGCCCCGCAGCGGCCATAACGTGACCGGGCTCACCACTCGCCCGAAAAGACGAGCCGAGTAGGCCCTAGTTTGGCTTCGTAGAGAAGTGGAGGGCCCGCCCGATACCGCTCGCTCTGATGAAGTAGGTGCTGGTCTATGCCTGGTTGGTACATCCACTTGGATGCCGCGCGCGAAGCGATCGCCGGCCTGAACGCGAACCCCAACGCGGCGGCGATCTTCGCCTCGGACGGCGGTCCTTCGGCGACCGACCTGCAGGCGCTCGCGCAGAACAATCCGGCGTACTTCGCGCTGGGTGCGATCGGACCGGACATCTTCTTCCTGCTGCCCGACTTCAAGCCGCCGGCGGGCACCGGGCTGTGGGGCGCGGCGAACCTGATCCGCACCTTGTTCACCTGGTGGGACGACAACTTTCTAGGCCCCTATGAAGACATTCTGGGCCCGATCGCCGACAACACCGCCGACGAGCTCGGCGCGCTCACCGGCGGCCTGTCCGAGCAGCTCTCGGGCATCTTCTCCGAGGCGATCAGCTTCCTGATCGACTTCGTGCTGGTCCTCATCACCAAGCAGTACGACATCTTCGGCCTGCTCTCGAGCGGCGTGCCGCAAGGGTTCGACGAGCAGACGTTCTTCTGGAGCGACATGCTCCACTACCGCAAGACGTTCGAGTTCGCTCACGAGCTGTGGCGCAGCGCCCAGACCGACGAGCAGAAGGCGTTCGCGCTGGGCTGGATGACGCATCTGGCGACCGACGTCACCGGCCACTGCTTCGTCAACGAGAAGTGCGGCGGCCCGTACCGCCTGCACTGGCAGCGCCACCACCTGGTCGAGAACCACATGGACGCCAAGGTCTACGACACCGAGCACGGCACGCAGCCCATCTACAACATGATGTCGAACTCCGCGCTGCACCTGTGGCTGGCGTTCAACCCCGACGGCACGTCGCGCATCGACTACCTGAACTTTCCGCAGCCCGGCCCCTCGTACGACCCCGGTGACGACACGCCCGCGCAGCTCGACCGCAAGAGCAAGTGGGACTTCGACTCCGCCATGCCCGACGCGCTGGCGGGCTATCTGGCCACCGCGCTCAAGACGGTCTACAACCCCTCGATCGCCGCCGGCAACGTGGGCGCCGCCGCCGCCTCGCCGCAGATCATCCAAGCGATCACCAACGACCACGCCGACGGCTTCGCCACCCAGGAAGACATCGTCAACACGTACTGGTGGCTCTACAAGTACATCAAGTGGACGACGACGGACTTCTACAAGATCCGCCGCCCCGAGCCGCCCGACGTCATCATCGTGCAGCCGTTCCCCTCGCCGCCGGGCAGCGGCGCGTCGGACCCCGGTCCGGGCGCGACGTCCGACAACAGCGCCTGGCAAGACTTCCTCGACTTCCTGCTCTCGCTGTTCGCCTGGCTGGTCTACATCGCGGAGGTCCTCGCGTATCCCGCGACGGTCCTGGCGGGGATCATCACCAGCGCCGGCACCGCGCCGATCCGCGAGGTGCTCTACGAGACGCTGGAGCTGCCGCTCTACAACGCGTGGCTGGGCCTGCACTGGTACCTCTCGATGAGCGGCTACCTGATGCCGATGCAGAACGAGGTCAACTCGGGGCTGAACACGCTGGGCGTGTCGGTGCTCGACACCTGGCCCGGCATCGACGCCAGCCTGAACGACTTCTCGGGCGGCCTGGGCGGCAGCCCGACGCCGGCCAGCGAGCCCAGCGGGCACGACGTCAGCCGCGAGTTCCCGCGCGACGTGGTCCAAGACCCGAACAACTTCGTCACCGGCCTGATCAACGGCGCGCTCTCGAAGACGTGCAACGGGCAGACGATCGGCCCGAGCGAGTTCACCCGCCCCTGGCGCTACCCGCTCGCCAACGACGCCGGCGCGAGCGTGCCGATCGAGACCCCGATGTCGGTCGCCAGCCCGTACAAGTCGCACCAGGACGCGACGGTGCTGATGGGCGGCTCGCCCGGCAACAACGCCGCCCGCGCGGCGTTCGAGAAAGCCAAGAGCGAGGGCGAGACGATCCAGCTCTCGCACGCGCTGATCGAGAAGGGCACCCACCTGGGCGACCCGGTCGACTACTCGGCCTACGTGATGGCGCAGCTCACCCGCGACCACGCCGGCAGCGCCGACCACCCGATCACGAACTTCAACCTCGACAGCGACCGCGGCTACGCGTACCGCTGCTGGGACTGGGTGCGCTCCAAAGACGTCATGGGCGTGCCGACGCCGTACTTCCGCGGCGCGCAGTTCGACCCGGCCACGGACCCGCACGGGCACCGCACCTATCACGCGCCGGTCGCGCCCGGCAGCGGCTGGTGCAGCGACGACATCGCCCCGCCCGCGCCCGCCGGCGGCACGCCGAGCAGCCCCGCCAACACGCCCTCGATGCAGGACGAAACGCACGAGCGCCCGGTGCGCATTCGCTACATCGACGTCGAGCAGAGGTTCGTCTGATGTCCCACAACGACGGTCCCAACAAGCCCGGCAAGGGCGACACCCCGCCGCAGTCGCCGCTGTTCACCAACGCGCCCGGCGCGACGCCGCCCGAGATCGGCAAGTCGCCCTTCACCGACGAGCAGCGCAAACAGATCGACAAGCTCAAGGAACTCATCAAGGAAGGAAAGCTCGGCGGCAAGACCGTCGGCGCGGTGAACGACCGCGGTCACGTGCAGCGCATGCTGCCCTACCTGCTGATCCGCTCGTTCACCGGCGACAACGGCACGCGCCCGTTCAACGCCACCTTCTGGGAGAGCCCGGACATCTGGACCGCGGTCGGCGACCCGGCCACGACGCCCGAGATTCCACCGACGCACGGCGGCGTGCTGCCGGTAGGGCAGCCCAACACGGTCTACGCGCACGTCTGGAACCTCGGCCGCGCGCCGCTGACCGGCGTGGTCGTCGCGTTCTACTGGTTCAACCCGTCGCTGGCGATCGACGGCTCGCACGCCAACCTGATCGGCATGACGCGCGTCGACCTGGGCCCGCGCAACTCGCCGCTCTGCCACAAGCTGGTGAAGTGCCCCAAAGCCTGGGTGCCGGTGATGGAGAACGGCGGGCACGAGTGCCTGGTGGTGAAGGTCTGGGGCTTCGGCGACACCGTCCCGGACACGCAATGGCACCCCTGGCAAGACCGCCACGTCGGGCAGCGCAACGTCTCGGTCGTCCAGACGCTGCCCGACATGCAGAAGATCATCAGCCTGATCCGGCTCGACATGAAGGCCGAGACGCGCTTCGAGCTGACCCAGGTCGGGGCCGAGGCGCACGACGCCGTCCAGATCGTCGCGCCCAAGCTGACCCTCGATCCGAAGCTCGCGACGCGCACCCTGGCGCACCTCGACGCGAAGAACCTGCTGACGGTCAAACCGACCGACAGCACGACGCCGCGCATCCTGACCCACACCCTGACCGCCGCCGTGGGCGGCGCCGCGGACATCACCGCAAAGCCCGTGGCAACCGCTGCGACGGCGGCCACCGCGGCGCACGCGCTCAGCGCGCCGGCGAACAGCATCACCGCGACCAAGCTGACGGTCGAGAACGCGAACCTGGCGACGCTGGTCGCGCACAGCGCGCTGTTCGACTCGACCCTGCTGGCCGGGCTCAAGGCGGCGCCCGCGCCGGCCGCCGGCCAAGCCCAGGTCCTGCGGCTCTCGCAGTACGACGGAAACCAGCTGGTCGGCGGCTACACCCTGGTCGTCGGAAACGCGAAGTGAGGTGCAGCTCTTCGCCGAGAACACCTACACGCTGCGCTACGTCGGGTCGCTGGTCGCCAAAGCGGTGGCGAGCGGCGGACCCGACGCCGCGACCCTGGCGGCGATCGAAGCGGCGCTCAACGGCGCGCACCAGTTCTACTGGCAGGGCCGCTACCAGAACGCGATCGACTCCTACAAGCACGCCGGCACGCTGATCTACCAGTTCCTCGACGCGGGCACGCCGATCGAGGTGGTCGGCATCTACGAGCAGCTCTCCAAGGACGCCGCGCTCTTCGACCCGCTGCTCAACGTCGCCGCGCAGCACCTCAACCTGCTGCCCGCGGCCGTCACCCAGCCGCTCAAGCCGACGATTCCGGTCGACGCCACGAAGCTCGGCAGCGTGTCCTTCGACAAGCTCGGCATCCGCGAGTCGGCCCTCGTGCGCACCGCAACGGCCGCGACCGGCGCCGCGACCGCCACGACCATCGCCGCGACGGCGGCGAATCCCACCCATGAGGCGACACGGGCCAACCTCGCCCAGACGACCACGCCCGAAGCGCAGCGTCTCATCACGGCGACCACCGCGGCGCAGCCCGCCGCCGCGGCGCAGCTCGCCGCAGGCGCGACGGCCGCGACTGGCGCGGCGGCCGCGACGCGGTCGCTGGGCATCACGGTCGGCGCGACCGTCGTTCCGCTGCAGTGGACGGTCGGCACGGTGCCGGCGATCGACACGATCAAGAAGAACGTCTACGCCGCCCGCACCGCGCTCAACGTGCTGCCCGACGTGCTGCTGAGGCCGCAGCAGCCCGCCGACGCCGCGCTCGCGCTCCCGCACGACTACTACTACGTCATTCCGCTGGGCATCGCGCAGGCGCTGCAGGCGCTGGGCGACTACGCGAACGCCGAGACCTCGTACCTTCAAGCCGCGGCGTACCAGTTCATCAACACCGCGGTCGAAGTGCCGTTCGTCTGGCTCGCGCTGGCCAACCTGTACCTCCAGTGGGGCAACTCGCTCTTCCTGGGCGGCGACGCCGCGAGCGCGGTCACGGTCTACACGAAGGTCGTCGGCTTGGACGACAAGGCCCCGGCCAGCCAGCTCTACGCGCTGGCGAACTTCGCGCCGGTGGCGGCGAGCGCGAAGACGGCGCTGGCCGCGCTGGTGGCCGGAACCGCGCTGCCGAACACGATCAACCCGCTGCTCGGCGCGGTGCTCGCCGACGTGCGCGCGCAGCTGCTCAAGATCGAGGGCGGCCTGGACTACTTCGGCTTGCCCGCGAACACCGTGCCGATCTGGACGTTCGACTACCTGCAGAGCGTCGCGGTCAACTTCACCAACCTCGCGCTCAACGCCGAGCAGGGCTTCATCTCGTTCCAAGCCCGGGCGGACGACGCGACGGTGACCAAGACGCAGCTGCAGCAGACCGTCGTGCAGGCCCAGGGCGACGTGCAGGCGGCCGCCATGCAGGCCGCCGCGGCGCAGGCGGAGCTGCAGGCGTACCAGGACGGGGCGGCGCTGGCGGCCCTGCGCGCGGCCGACGCGAGCGCCTCGGTCAGCGACTACGCGAGCCAGTCCTGGCACCAGAACGTCATGCAGGCCGAGTCCTCGCAGGTCCAAGGCGGCGACGACGGCGACCCCGGCCAGCTCGTCAACTACCTCAACCAGCTGCGCTCCGGCGCGACGATCAGCGACAGCGGGGCCACGGTCGCCGCGGCGCTCTCGCTCGACGCCGCGACGTACGCGCGCCAGTACGAGATCGACCAGCTGCAGCGCACGGCGGCCGAGATGCAGAGCGCGCAGACCCAGGCGCAGGCCGAGGCCAAGGCGGCCCAGGCGCGCGTCAGCGCGGCGAACTCCGAGGTCAGCGCCGCGCAGTTGCGCGCGTCCGGCGCGCAGCAGGTCCTCAACGCGTTCGACGCCGTCGTTCTTCACCCCCGACGTCTGGCACGCGATGGCGCAGACCATGTACGGGCTCTACCAGCGCTACTTCACCATGGCGGTGAAGGTGGCCAAGCTGATGCAGGCCGCGTACAACTTCGAGACCGATCAGAGCCTCCAGCTCATCCGCACCAGCTACGCGAGCGGCGAGGTGAAAGGCTTGCTCGGCGCCGACCTGCTGATGGCCGACGTGCAGGGGTTCACCTACGACCTGGTCACCTCGACCGCCGGCAAGCAGCAGCCGATCCGCCACGAGATCTCGCTGGCGACGAACTACCCGTACCAGTTCGAGAAGCAGCTGCGCAAGACCGGCGCGATCGACTTCGAGACGCGGGTCGACGACTTCGACGCCGCCTATCCCGGCGCGTACGCGGGCCGCATCGCGTCGGTCGAGGTCGCCGTCGACGGGATCGTGCCGGTGCTCGGCCTGGCGGGAACGCTGACGAACAACGGCGTCTCGACCTATCGCCTGCCCAGCGCGGCCTGGCCCAACAACGGCTCGCCGGGCGTGAAGTACCGCATCCAGCCCAAGGAGACGCTGGTGCTGTCGGACTTCCAGCTCCGCAGCGACGACCTGCTCTACCGCGGCGACACCAAGGCGCGGCGCATCTTCGAGGGCGCGGGCGTCGCGTCGTCCTGGCGCCTGGAGATCCCCAAGGGCACCAACGACGTCGACTTCGGCGCGCTGACCGACGTGCGGCTGGTCTTCTACTACGACGCGCGCTACGATCCGACGCTCAAGACGCGCGTCCTGAGCCACCTCGCAGCGCTGCCCGCCGTGACCCAGCGCTCGCGCAGCCTGCCGCTGGCGTGGCTGTATCCCGACGCGTTCTTCCACTTCCAGGACACCGGCACGCTGCAGGTCGAGCTGCGCAAGTCCGACTTCCCGCGCAACCAGCTCGACCCGGTGCTGACCGACGTCGCGCTGCTGGTCACCACGGTCGGCAAGCCCGCGGCCGGCATCACGCTGTCGCTGGCGACCCCCGGGCACCCGGCCGCGGCGAGCGGAACGACCGCGGCGGACGGCTCGATCGCCTCGGGCGGCGCGAGCGCGTTCACCCCGCTGGCCGCGGGCAGTGCGCTCGGCACGTACACGATCGCCATGCCGGCCGCGGCGAACCCCACGTTCGTGAGCGGCGGCAAGCTCGACCTGAGCCCGGTCGTCAACCTGAGCCTGCTGTTCGGCTACAGCTTCACCCCGCGCGCGTAGGGACGAGGCGAACGTGAGCTCGGGCACCGACCCGCAAGTCCTGAGCCTGCCCAAGGGCGGCGGCGCGGTCTCCGACGTGGGGACCGCGTTCGAGACCGACCTCAACACCGGCACCGGCAGCTACGCCTTCCCGCTGTCGCTGCCGGCCGGGCCGGACGGCATCGTGCCGTCGCTGCGGCTGCGCTACTCGAGCGGGGCCGGCAACGGGCCGTTCGGCATCGGCTGGGCGTTCGGCTCGATGTCGGTTCAGCGCGCCACCGACCACGGCGTGCCCAGCTACGCGCCGGGCGCGGACGCGTTCGCCATGCCGGGCGTGGACGATCTGGTCGACGTCGGCGGCGGCGCGTACCGGCCGCGGGTCGACACGATGTTCTACCGCATCCTGCGCAAGGACGCGGGCTGGGAAGTGACCGACACGGCCGGCACCGTCTACGCGCTGGGCGCGAGCGCCGCGGCGCGCGTCGGAACGACGATCGGCGGCAGCGAGCGGGTCGGCGCGTGGCTGCTCGAGACGATGACCACCGCCGCCGGCAACGTGATCGCGTACACCTACGCCCAGGACGGCGCGCAGCGCTACGTCTCGGCGATCACGTGGGGCCGCTACCGGCTCGACTTCGTCTACGAGGCGCGCCCCGACCGGCTCTCCGACGGCAGCTTCGGCTTTCTTGATCCGCACCGCGCAGCGCTGCGCGCGGATCGAGCTGCACGCGCTCGACGCCGCGCCGACGCTGGTGCGCTCGTGGAACCTGAGCTACACCGCGGGCGAGCCGGCCGGGCTCTCGCTGCTCGCGTCGATCACCGTGCGGGGGCACGGCGCGGACGGCGCGACGCTGGACGCGCCGCCGACGGCGTTCGGCTACACCACGGTCGCGCCGCGCACGCTGACCCGCAGCACGGGGCCGCTGCCGGGCGCGTCGCCGCCGCCGTTCTCCTCGCGCACCGTGGAGCTGGTCGACTGGGACGGCGACGGGCTGCCCGAGCTGTTCGAGCTGCGGGCCGGCATGGCACGGGTCTGGCGCAACAACGGGCGCAACCGCTGGGGCTACCCGCTCCCGCTGCCCGCGGTGCCGGGCCCGGTCGATCTGGCCGCGCCGGGCGTCGCGTTCGCCGACCTGCTCGGCACCGGCACGGTGGACCTGGTCGCGTTCGCGTCGGCGGCCTCGCGCTACGTGCCGCTCCGGGAGGGCGGCGGGTTCGGGCGGACGGTGACGCTGAACGGCGCGCCGCCGGTCGCGGCGCCGGGCCTGGTCTCGCGCTTCATGGACCTGGACGGCGACGGCCGGGCCGACGTGCTGACCGTGACGGACGAGTTCTTCGCCCTCTACTACCGCACCGACGACGGCTTCTCGGCCCAGCCGCAGACGATTCCGCGCAGCGCCGCGCCCGCGGCCGACCTGCGCGACCCGCACGTCAAGCTGGCCGACATGACCGGCGACGGCTTGCAGGATCTCGTCCGCGTCGACGGCGCGGCGGTGCGCTACTGGCCCTATCTGGGCTACGGCCGCTGGGCCGAGCCGGTCGAGATGACGAATCCGCCCGTGCTGCCGCGCGGCTACGATCCCAGCCGGCTGTTCGTGGTCGACGTCGACGGCGACGGCTGCGCCGACTTCGTGTACGTCGACGCGGGCAGCGTGACGGTCTGGTACAACCGCGGCGGGGTCGCGGTCGGCCCGCCGCAGACGATCGCCCACACGCCCGCGGTCGGGATCGACGAGGTCCGGCTGGTGCGACTTCAACGGCACCGGCACCACCGGCGTGCTGTGGTCGAACGTGCCGGACGGCCCCAGCCGGCGCGGCTACGTGTACCTCGACCTGTGCGGCGGGGTCAAGCCGTATCTGCTCGCGACGATCGACAACGGGATCGGCACGACGAGCACGATCGCGTACCGCTCGTCGACGGAGTTCGCGCTCGACGCGGCCGCGGCCGGCACGCCGTGGCAGACGTTCCACCCCTTCCCGGTCCACTGCGTGAGCGCGATGAGCGTGCGCGACGCGGCGACCGGCGTCACCGCGAGCACCCGCTACGTGTACGGCCCCGCGCGCTACGACAGCGCCGTGCGGGCGTTTCTGGGCTTCGGGGTGGTCGACACGATCACCGCGGGCGATGCCTCGGTGCCGGGCCAGCGCGCGCGCAACACCTATCACTTGGGCCTCGATCCGGCCGATCTCGGCCGGCCGCTCAGCGGCGACGACGTGCTGGTCTTCGGCGCGCTGCGGCGGCGGCTGCTCAAGACGGAACTCTTCGGCCTGGACGGCGGGCCCGACGAGGCGAAGCCGTACCGCGTGGTCACGCACGAATACGCGGCGCGCATCGAGACCGCGCCCAACGGCGCGCGGATCGGGGTCGGCTACGAGACGCTCGCGACCGAGACGCTCTACGAGCGCGCCGCGACGCCGTTCTCGACCCACACCATCAGCTACGCCGTGCCCGACGCGTTCGGCAACATCGGCTCGCAGCGCATGGTCGCGCAGCGCACCGGCGTCGCCGTGCCGGACCTCGACGTCACGACGACCACGACCTTCGCGCAGAACGTCGCGGCGCACGTCGTCTCGCTCCCCGCGCGGGTGACGCAGACGCTCGCCGACGGCACCGTCGCCAGCGCGAAGGTGATGTACTACGACGGGCCGGGCTTCGTGGGTCTGCCCGAAGGCCAGGCCACGGTCGGGCAACTGACGCGGACCGACGTGCTGGCCTTCACCGACCCGATGGTCGGGGCGATCTACGGCGCGCACCCGCCCGACCCGGCGGCGCTGGGCTACCTGCGCCACGCCGGCGAGAGCGGCTGGTGGATTCGGCACGTCGCGTACGCGCGCGACACCGCCGCCGGGATCCTGACCTTGACCCGGCGCAGCCAAATGGGTTTCGACGCGCGCATCGCGTACGACGCGACCCGCAGCCGGCCCGAGCGGATGACCGACGAGCTGGGCAACGTCATCGCGGCCGGCTTCGACGAGCGCGCGCTGCAGATCGGCACGCTGACCGACGGCGCGGGCGCGACCAGCCGCGACACCTTCGACCTGCTGGGCCGGGTGACGAGCACCATTTCCCCCGGCGACACCGCCGCGCTGCCGAGCATCCTGTTCGGCTATGAGCTGGCGAGCGCGCCGACCGCGCTGACGACCTCGTACCGCACCGCGTCGGGCTCGGCCGCGACCTTCGACGAGGTGGAGTTCTTCGACGGCCGCGGGCAGCGTCTGGCGGGCGTCGTCCCGGGCGAAGGCGACGCCGGGCGGGCGTTCATCGTGCGCAACGCGGTGCGGCGCAACGTGCGCGGGCTCGAAGCGGAACTGTTCGAGCCGTACTACGCCGACGACGCGAACTATCACGCGCCTGCGCCGGGCACGCCCGCCACGACGATCGCGTACGACGGCCTCGGGCGGCTGCTCGTGCGCAGCGAACCCGGCGGCGCGCTCACCCGCTACGCCTACGCGCCCGGCACGGTCACCATCAGCAATTCGCTGGAGGGCGAAGCGCTCGTGCGCACGAGCGTGCAGCACCTCGACGCGCTGGGCCGCGTCGTCGCGCTCGAGCAGCAGCACGACGGCCGCCCGGTCCGCCAGACGTTCACCTACACCGCGCAGAGCCACATCGCGAGCTCGACCGACGCGGACGGCATCACGACCGTGCTGTCGTACGACCTGCTCGGGCGGCTGGTCGCCAACGCCACCCCCGCGACCGGCACGACGCTCTCGATCGCGGACGCGGCGGGCAACGTCGTGCGGCGGCGCAACGCCGCGGGCGAGGAGATCGTCAGCACGTTCGACGGCCTGGGCCGGCTGCTGTCGACCGGCCTGGCCGGCGCGCCCGCGCCCGAGGTGATCTATCACTACCTCAACGCCGGCGACCCGGCGCCGCCCGACGGCGAGCGCAACCGGCGCAGCCGCCTGTGGCGCGTCGACGACGCGCTCGGCACCTGGACCTACACCTACGACGCGCGCGGCCAGATCGTCGGCCAGACGCGCACGCTGACCGACCGCCCCGGCATCACCTACGCGACCGACTTCGTGCTCGACGACATGGGCCGCCAGCTCCAGACCACCCTGCCCGAACCGCTCCCCGGCGCCGGCCGGCGCGTCGTCAGCTACACGTACGGCCCGCGCGGGGTACCGCTCGCGGCCCCCGGCTACGTGAAGGCGGCCGAGTACGATCTGCGCGGGCGCTTGACCGCGCTGACCTATCAGAACGGCACGCGCAACACCTGGACGTACCTGCCGAACAGCCGGCGGCTGCAGCACCTCGCCGTCGCGGGCCCGGGCGGCGAACTCCTGCGCGACCAGACGTTCCAGTACGACGGCGCGGGCAACACGACCGGGATCGCGAGCCCCGACCCGCTCGAACGGGCAACGTTCGGTTACGACGACCTGGACCGGCTCACCGCAGCGAGCTACGGCGACGGCAACGCGTTCGCGTACGCGTACTCCGACGGCGGCACGGTGCAGTCGGCCGGGCCGGACCCGAGCACGTTCGACGCCGCGGGGCGGATGATCGCCGGCACGTTCGGCACGCTGGCCTACGACGGGTTCGACCGCCTGACCGGCATCACGCGGCCCGACGCGACGGTCGAGCGCTACGCCTACGACTTCCGCGGGATGCGCGGGTTCCGCGCCGCCGCGGACGGCACGACGTTCCGCTCGGTCGACGCCTCGCTCGAGCTGGTCGACGCGCGGGCGATCGTGTGGGTCACCTTCGGCGGCCGGCGGGTCGTCGCGTTCGGCCCGCAGGCATCGTACGTGCACTACGACCAGCTCGGCAACGCGACGCTCTTCACCGACCAGGCCGGAGCCGAGCTGCGCCGGCTGGCCTTCGGCCCGTACGGCTCGCTGCGCCATGACTCGCGCGCGGGCGACGTGCAGCCGCAGTTCGGGCCGGGCACGCTCGACGCTACCACCGGCTTGGTGTGCATGGGGCGGCGCTATCTCGACCCGCTGCGCGGGCGCTTCGTCTCACCCGACATGATCGTCGGCGGCGCGTTCACCCTGGACGGCTGGAACCGCTACGCGTACGCGCGCAACAACCCGCTGCGCTACGTCGACCCGTCGGGCATGATCTCGTGGCAGAACGTGCTCGCGGTGATCGGCATCGTCATCCTCATCGCGGTGCTGTGCGTGGCGGCGTACTTCACCGGCGGCACGACGCTGCTCGCCATTCCGGGGCTGACGGTCACGCTGGGCGGGCTGTTCGTATCGGCCGCGGTCGGGGTGGCGGCCGGCGCGGTGATCGGCGGCATCGCCGCGGCCCAAGCGGGCGGCGACATTTGGAAAGGCATTCTGTTCGGCGGGATCGTCGGGGGCATCGCGGGCTTCGCCAGCGGCGCGCTGGGCCTGGCCGTGGCAAGCGGGATGTCGTCGCTGACGTTCCTGGGCAGCGTCGCGATCGGCGCGGTCGAGGGCGCGGTGATCGGCGCCGGAACGGGCGCCGCGGTCGGCTTCGCGGGCGGCAAAGGCAACGCGGAGAGCATCTTCAAGCACATGCTGGCCGGCTTCATCACCGGCGCGGTGGTCGGCGCGGCGCTGGGCGCAGTCTCGGGCATCATCTCGGGCGAAGGGCCCAACGCCGCGCTCAAGATCGGCACCTTGGACAAGTACAGCGGCGCGGCGGGGCCGGTCGGGACCTCGAGCAACGTCGCCGCGTTCGGCCAGAACACCGCCGAGCTCGTCGCCGGCGGCAACCCGATGGGCCTGGCCGGCTCGTTCGTCGGGATCGGGCAGTCGGCGGCGATCAACTCGGTCGGCGACGTCTTCAACGTCAGCGCGAACGGCGCGCTGGTCTCGATCCCGGTCGGCTGGGTGCCGCAGTTCCTGCTCGCCAACGGCGGCGTGGTCGCGCTCGAAGGCATCTCGAGCGGGCTGGACGCGAGCGGCACGTACTCGTTCGGCAACCAGCTCGTGCTGGCGCTGAGCCTGGTGCCGTTCGTCGGCATCGCGTTCGGCTACGGAACGGGCCAGGACTCGTCGTGGGAAGCGTCGTTCGAATCCTGGCTCGACGACCACTTCAGCCAGTCCTCGGCCAACGCGATCTAGCTCACAGGCGCGCGAGCATGCGCCGCTGGCGGGTGAACTCGCTCCACGCGGGGTGCGCTGAGAGCGCGTCGTGGAGCGGCCCGTGCGGCGGTTCGTTGAGCAGCATCGGTTCGCTCGCGGGCAAGCGCGCGTCGAGCGCCGCGAGCAGCGCCGTGGCCGCGGCGGCATCGCGCGCGCCGGCGTCGAGGATCGACGTGCGAGCGGCGCTGCGCCGGAGGAACGCGTACGCGCCATCGACGAGAATCGCTTCGATCGGCGAGGCCGCGGCAACGCCGGGCGGCTCGCGCTGCCAGCAGGTGGACGGGTGCCGCGCGATCCGAGCGATTTCCGTGACGTCGTACCATCGTGCGCGGTCGTCGGCCGCGGCCGTATCGACGGACAGCGGCGCGCGCTTCCAGACGATCAGCTCGCCCACCGCGGCGAACCCGCCGCGTTCGTACAGCGCGATCGCGGCGGCGTTGCGCTCGAGCACCTCGAGTTCTAGCGTCGCCG
The DNA here is from genome assembly GCA_963784655.1 of Vulcanimicrobiota bacterium. GTDB lineage: Bacteria > Vulcanimicrobiota > Vulcanimicrobiia > Vulcanimicrobiales > Vulcanimicrobiaceae > Vulcanimicrobium. The sequence goes on along the minus strand of CAWASO010000001.1, from coordinate 1,348,591 downwards.
CGCCGCCTTCGGCCGCGAGCGCGAGCGTATCGGCTAAGAAACCGCCGCGCGTAACCGCGCCCGCGCAATTCCGGCACGACGCCGAACGCGCCGACCCAGGCCCGCGCGCCGCGAAACGCGAGCAGCGCCATCCCGCCCAGCGCACCGTCCACCGAGCCAGCGCGGCGAGCGCGCCAGGTCGATCCCGTTGCGCTCGACGTGATCGGCGAACCAGTCCACGTCGACCCCGCTCTCGCCGTAGACCTCACCCCGAAACGAAGCGTTGAAATCGCCGACCGTCACCCGCCCGAGCTCGCGCTGAAACACGATCGCTCGATTCGGCGCCTCGGCACGAGGTCCGGGTGCGCAGCCTAGTTCGACACGGTCGGCGCGAATCCAGCACCGATCGATTCGGGCGCTGACTGGTCGCGCAATTGCACCACGGCACGGGCGGTGGTCTTTACAAGCCGCACCGGCTCTGAGAAGCTGGAGCGATGACGACCGAACCGAGCTGGGAACAGCGGATGGCCGCGCTGTGGGCCACCATCGACGACCGCGACCCGAGCGACTTCCTCGCCAGCGTCCAAGCGCTGACAGCCGAGCGTCCTGCAGATGATGCGATCGCGCTGTTCGAGCTCGCTTCGGCGAACGACTCCATCGGCCATCCAGAACAGGCCGCTCCGCTCTACCGGCGGGCTCTGGTCGCCGGCCTGACCGGCGAGCCGCGCCGCCGTGCCGTCATCCAGTTGGCCAGCACGCTGCGCAATCTCGGCCAGGCCGAGGAGAGCGTGGCTCTGCTCACCGCCGAGCGCGAAGCCGGTTCCGACGATCTCGACGATGCGGTCGCCGCGTTTCTGTCTCTCGCGCTCGCCGACACCGGACGGGAAAGGGAAGCGGTGGCCGTCGCGCTGGGCGCGCTCGCGCCGCACCTGACCAGATACAATCGCTCGTTGGCGAATTACGCCAAGGACCTCTCCGGCTAGACCCCGATCCGCGCTACGAACGCCGCCACGCGCTCGACGACGAGGTCGGGCGCATCGCGGTGGGGACTGTGGCCGGCGCCCGGTACCAGCAGCGTCTCGCTCGCGGGAACGCGGGCGGCGATCGCGTCGAGCTGCGCGGTGGTGCCGTACTCGTCGGCGTCGCCTTGGACCAGCAGCACCGGGCAGCGCACGCCGTCGGCCGCCGCCTCGACGTTCCAGGCGCGGAAGCGCGGGTCGAGCCAGATGTCGTTCCAGCCGTAGAACGTCGCGTCGACGTCGTCGTGATAGCGCGCCAGCCGCGCGCGCAGGCCGTTCGCGTAGGCGTCGCGCGCGGCGGCGATGCTGCGCACCGAGACGTCCTCGACGAAGACGTGCGGCGCTTCGAGGATCAGGCCACGCGGGTCGTGCGCGGGTTCGCCGGCATAGAGCAGCGCGATTGAAGCGCCGTCGCTGTGGCCGAACAGGATCGGCCGCTCGATCTCGAGCGCGGCGAGGAGCGCGGGCAGCACGACGCGCGCTTCGTGGTGCATGTAATCCGGTTCGCGCTTTTCGCGGAACGGGTCCGAGCGCCCGTAACCGTAGCGCGAGTACGCCAATACGCCGCAGCCGGTGCGCTCCGCGAGCCGCGCCGGCAGATCGCGCCACAGCTCCAGCGAGCCCAGCCCCTCGTGCAGCAGCACCAGCGGCGGCCGGCCCGCATCGCTGCCCGGCCACCAAGCCGTCTCCAGCCGCTTCCCGTCCACCACGACGTCGCGCCGCACGCCGTCGCCATCGCGGCGCACGCCCGCGCCATCGCGCTTCGCTTCCGTTTCGTCCGGCCTCACCCTGACGCGGCAGCCTCGCGGGCACGCAGCACGTGGCGCTGGATCTTGCCGGTCGCGGTCTTGGGCAGCTCGTCGACGAACGCGATCCAGCGCGGGTACTTGTACGGCGCGAGGCGGCTCTTGACGTGCGCCTTGAGCGTCTCGCGCAGCGCGTCGTCGCCCGTGGCGCCGGCCTTGAGCACGACGAAGGCCTTGGGCTTGATCAGCTCGTTCTCGTCGGCGACGCCGATCACCGCGCACTCCAGCACGTGCTCGTGCGCGGCCAGCGCCGACTCGACCTCGGCCGGCGAGACCCAGATGCCGCCCACCTTGAGCATGTCGTCGGCTCGCCCGCAGTGGACGTAGTTGCCGTCCGCGTCGACCCGGAACTTGTCGCCGGTGCGGGTCCACTCGCCGGCGAACGTGCGGCGCGATTTCTCGCGGTTGTTCCAGTAGTACGCCGCCGCCGTCGGCCCGCTCACCTCGAGCTCGCCGATCTCGCCCGGTGCGGCCTCGGCGCCGCGCTCGTCCACGATGCGCGCGCGGTAGCCGGGCACCGGCTGGCCGGTCGTGCCGTAGCGCACCGCGCCGGGGCGGTTGCTGACGAAGATGTGCAGCATCTCGGTCGAGCCGATGCCGTCGATGATCTCCACCCCGGTGCGCGCGGTCCAGCTCTTGCCGATCTCCTCGGGCAGCACTTCGCCCGCCGACGTGCACAGCCGCAGCGCCAGCTCGCCGCGCGGCGGGAAACCCGCGTGCACGAGCAGCGCGCCGAACAGCGTCGGTACGCCGCAGAAGATCGTCGCCCGCTCGCGCCGCAGCACGTCGAGCACCGCGTCGGGCGTCGCCCGCCCGGCGTACAGCACGCTCGTCGCCCCAACGGCCAGCGGGAACGTCAGCGCGTTCCCCAAGCCGTAGGCGAAGAACAGCTTCGCGGCCGAGAACACCACGTCCGACTCCGCGAAGCCGAGCACCGCTTGGGCGAATAGTTCCGCAGTATGGACCAGGCTGGTGTGCACGTGCACGGTGCCCTTGGGCTTGCCGGTCGAGCCGGACGAGTAGAGCCAGAAGCAGACGTCGTCGGGCCGCGTGCGCGCCGTCTCGCGCAGCGGCGCCGCGTCGTCGAGCAGCGCTTGCAAGCGCGGCCACGCGCCCGTATACGTCCCGCGCGGGTCGGAGACGACGATCGTGCCGCCCCAGTTCGCCTGGCGCGCCGCGTCCTCGAACTGCGGCAGCAGCTCGACCGACACCACTGCCGCCTTGGCCCGGCTGTCGTCGAGGATGTACGCGTAGTCGACCGCCGGGAACAGCGTGTTGACCGGGATCGGCACGATGCCGGCCTTGATCGCGCCCAGGAACGCGGTCGGGAAGTCGATCGTGTCGAGCAGTCCCAGCACGACGCGGTTCTCGACCTCCAGCCCGAGCGCGCGCAGCGCGCCGCCCGCGCGCGCGGCCCGCTCCGCCAGCTCGCCGTACGTGATCGCGCCCAGCTCGTCGACGAACGCGGTCTTGCTCGCGCGCGCGGGCACGTTGCGCTCGAGCAGGTCGGCCGCCGCATTGTAGAACGCCGCCGGCGCGGTTACGCCGCTAGCTTCGCGCGCCGCGGCCGGGACGGTCATACCGTCATCCACACGGTCTTCTGCTCGGTGTAGGTGTCGATCGCGGCGTGGCCGTGCTCGCGGCCCAGCCCCGACTGCTTGTAGCCGCCGAACGGCAGCGCCGGGTCGATCTGGTTGTGGTTGTTGACCCACACCGTGCCGGCCTTGATCCGCTTCACCAGGCGATGCGTCGCGGAGAGATCGTTCGACCACACGCTGGCGGCCAGCCCGTACGGCGTGTCGTTCGCGAGCGCCGCCGCTTCGTCGACGTCGTCGAACGGCAGCACGACCGCGACCGGCCCGAAGATCTCTTCCTGCACGACCGTGCTGTCCGCCGCCGCGCCGGTGAGCACCGTCGGCTGCATGAAATACCCGTCGGTGCCGACGCGCTGCCCGCCGACCACCGCCGTCGCACCACCCGCCAGACCGGCCGCGACGTAGCCGCTGACCCGGTCGAACTGGCGCTGCGAAACCAGCGGCCCGACGACCGTGGTCGGATCGAGGCCCGGACCGATCTTCATCTTCTGCGCCACGCCGGCCATCTTCTCGACCACCTGGTCGACGATCGAGCGGTGCGCGATGATGCGCGAGCCGGCCGTGCAGACCTGGCCGCTGTTGAAAAAGATCGCCTGCGCCGCGCCGACGCCGACCTTGTCGACCGGCGCGTCTTTCAAGATCACGACCGGCGACTTGCCGCCCAGCTCCAGCGTGACGCGGGTCAGGTTGTCCATCGCCGCCTTGCCGACCAGCTTGCCGACTTCCGTCGAGCCGGTGAAGGTGAGCTTGTCGATGCCGGGATGCGCCGCCAGCGCCGCGCCCGCCGTCGCACCGTCGCCCGTGACGACGTTGAGCACGCCCGCCGCGAAGCCGGCTTCGAGCGCCAGCTCGCCGAGCAGCAGCGCGGTGAGCGGGGTCTCCTCGGCCGGCTTGAGCACCACGGTACAGCCCGCCGCGAGCGCCGGCGCGATCTTCCACACCGCCATCAGCAGCGGGAAATTCCAGGGCACGATCGCGCCCACCACGCCGACCGGCTCGCGCACGGTGTAGGCGACGTACTCCGCGTTGCGCGGCGGCGGCGACGTGGGCTGCACGGTGACGCCCTCGATCTTCGTCGCCCAGCCGGCGGTGTAGCGCAGGTACTCGATCGCGGCGTTGACGTCCACGACGCGCGCCATCCCGACCGCCTTGCCGTTGTCGAGCGACTCGAGCTGGGCGAAGGTCTCGGCCTCGCGCTCGACCAGCGTCGCGAGGGTCAGCAGCAGCCGCTGGCGCACCGCGGGCGCGAGCCCGGCGTACTTCGGAAACGCCGCCCGGGCCGCCGCGACCGCGGCGTCGATGTCGGCCTTGTCGCCGGCCGGCACGTCGACGATCGCCGCGCCCGTCGCCGGGTCGAGCGTCTCGAACGTCTTGCCCGAGGCGGCGGCGACCCGCTCGCCGCCGATCAGCATTCGCATCGGGCGGTCCAGGAACGCGCGGGTGGGGTCGGCGAGCGTGTAGCGGTCGGAGACGGCGGTCATGGTGTGATCCTCGCGGAGACGGAGCGGCCCCAAGGGTAGACCGCGGCACGTGTACCGCATTATAATGCATACTAGGAGTTTGGCAAGCGTGATAGTGCATCGCCCGGATGAAGACGGTTTCCTGCGCCTGCTCGGCGAGCGGGTGCGGGAGCTGCGCGCCCGGCGCGGCATGACCCGCAAGATCCTGGCCAAGGACTCGGGCGTCTCGGAGCGCTACCTCGCCCAGCTGGAAGGCGGCCAGGGCAACGTCTCGATCGTGCTGCTGCGCAAGCTCGCCGCCGCGCTCGACGTCCCGCTCGACCGCCTGATCGGCGACGGTCCCGAGGACCCGCCCGACCTCGTCCACGCGGTCGAGCTGCTGCGCGGCCTGCGCCCCGACCAGCTCGCCCAGGCGCGCGAGACGCTGGCGCGTGGCTTCGGCACGGTCGACCCCGAGGCGCGCCGGCGGCGGATCGCGCTGATCGGCCTGCGCGGCGCGGGCAAGACGACGCTGGGCACGCTGCTGGCCGAGCGGCTCGACGTGCCGTTCATCGAGCTGGACCGCGAGATCGAGCGCGAGAGCGGCGTCTCGCTGGCGACGATCTTCGATTTCTACGGCCAGGCCGGCTTCCGCCGCCTAGAACGGACCTGCCTGGACCGGGTGATCGCCGAGCACCCGCGCTTCGTGCTCGCCACCGGCGGCAGCCTCGTCTCCGAGCCCGCGACCTTCGAGCGCCTGCTCGCGGCCTGCTACACCGTCTGGCTCCACGCTTCGCCGAGCGAGCACATGGAGCGCGTCGTGGCCCAGGGCGACATGCGCCCGATGGCCGGCAACCGCGAGTCGATGGCCGACCTGCAGCGCATTCTCGCCGGCCGCACCGCCCTCTACCAGCGCGCCGACGCCGACGTGCAAACCGGCGGCCGAAGTGTGGCGGAGAGCCTCAGCACGTTGCTCGGCACGGTTCTAGCGGCCGGCCGAGCCGGAGCTTAGAGCTTGTTGATCGTGCCGCGGCAGCCGGGGACCCCGCAGGTGCAGCGCTTGCGGTCGGAGTGCATGGTCGAGACGTAGTCGACGGTGATCTCCTCGCCCGGCGCGATGTCGCGCAGCGCGAGCACGAGCAACTTGCGCCCGAAGGTCTGCATGAACGCCGTCGGGCGGCACGAGTGGTTGATGTAGTGCGTGCCGTTGCCGCCCCGGCTGCCGTCGATGCTCCAGCGCTGGTCCAGCCCGCTGATGCGCAGCACCCGCCGGCGCCCGCGCCGCTCGGCCTCCGCGTTGGTGATCCGCTCGCCGGTGTACTCCGCGATCTTCTTGCGGCACGCGAATGGCGCGGTCGCGAAACACCCCCGGCCGTGGATGCGCGACGGGCGAATGGCGAGGCCCGGTGCGAGGTCGATCTTCATGGCGTATTGGCTCGGTGCCCCGCTCGGCGGGCGCCTACACCGAGGCCGTCGAGTCCGCCGCGCGGCGGAGCAGCAGCGTGCGCTCGCGAGCGTTCCCGGTGAGCGCTGCGGCGTGCTCGAACTCCGCCCGCGCCTCCGCCGAACGGCCGAGTTTGGAGAGCAGATCGCCGCGCACGCTGGGCAAGAGGTGATACCCGACGAGGGCGCCGCCGGCGACCAAGGCGTCGACGACCTCGAGGGCGGCGGCCGGGCCGAATGCGAACGAGAGCGCGACGGCACGGTTCAGCTCGACCACCGGCGACGGCGAGAGCGCCGCGAGCGCGTCGTAGAGCGCCGCGATCGCCGCCCAGTCCGTATCGGCGAACGTCCGGGCCCGCGCGTGGCAAGCCGCGATCGCCGCCTGCAGGGCGTACGGGCCGCGCGCCGCACCCAGCCGCTCCGACCGTTCGAGCGCCGTCAGCCCGCGCCGCACGAGCAGTCGATCCCACCGAGCGCGATCCTGATCGGCGATCGTGACCGGCTCGCCGTGCGGCCCGGTCCGCGCCGCCGTGCGCGACGCTTGGATCTCCATCAGGGCAACGAGACCGTGGACCTCAGGCTCCCGCGGCGTCAACTCGGCGAGCACCCGGCCCAGGCGCAGCGCGTCCTCGCAGAGCGCCGGTCGCATCCAGTCGTCGCCGGCCGTCGCCGCGTACCCCTCGTTGAACACCAGGTAGATGACCTCGAGCACCGACGAGAGGCGCCCGGCGCGGTCAGCGCCGTGCGGGATTTCGAACGGTACGCGGGCTTCGGAGAGCGTCCGCTTCGCGCGGACGATCCGCTGTGCGACGGTCGTTTCGGGCACCAGGAACGCGCGCGCGATCTCGGCCGTGGTCAGACCGCCGAGCAGGCGCAGCGTGAGGGCGACCCGCGCTTCGGTCGAGAGCACCGGGTGGCACGCGATGAACACCAGCCGCAGCAGGTCGTCGCCGATGTCGTCGTCGATCGCGGCCTCGAAATCGGGCATAGTGACGACCGGCGGACCATCGGGATCGCGACCGAGCTGTTCGTACTTTCGCGCCAAGCGCTCGTTACGCCGAAACAGGTCGATGGCGCGGCGCTTCGCCGTGGCCATGAGCCAGGCGCCCGGCTTGTCCGGAACGCCCGACTCGGGCCACTGCTCCAAGGCTGCGACTAGCGCATCGTGCGCCAAGTCCTCGGCGACGCCGACGTCGCGCACGATCCGCGTGAGGCCGGCAATGAGCCTGGGCGACTCGATGCGCCAGACCGCGTCGATCGCGCGCTGCGCCGTTTGCGTCATCGTGTCGTCATGGCTTCTCTTGCATCCCCGACTGGGCGCGCATGCGCTCTTCGGAGTCGCGCAATTCCGGGATGAACGCCTCGCCGAAGTCGGCGGCCTCGAACACTTGGCGAATCTCGACTTGCTCGCCGGACTCGAACGGTGCGCGCTTGATCCATTCGATCGCCTCTTCGCGCGACTTCACTTGCAGGATCCAAAAGCCGGCGATCAGCTCCTTGGTCTCGGTGAACGGTCCGTCGGTAACGGTCGGCTTTGAACCACCGAAGGCGATTCGCGCACCCTTTGCGCTTGCGTGCAGCCCTTCAGCGGCAAGCAGCACCCCGGCGTTGACGAGATCGTCGTTGAACTTTCCCATCCCGGTCAGCTCGCGCTCGCTCGGGAGCCGCCCCGCTTCGCTGTCGCTGGTGGCTTTGACGATGGCCATGAATCGCATCGAGTCGTCCTTTCGGTACGGAGGGGTCGTATCCAGACGTCGAACGGGGACGGCTTGGATCGACATCCGGCCCGATCTTTGTCGAACTGGCCATAACCGGGCGACGGCTCGGCATCATAATGCTTGCACCCGCGATCAACATGCACTATGATACAGGTCCGATGGCCACGACGCTCGCTCCGGCCGAGGCCGGCCCCGTCCTGTTCGAGACCGCGCCCGAGCGGTACCGCCACTGGCGCCTGAGCGTCGAGGGCCGGGTCGCGACCCTGACCCTGGACATCGACGAGGACGCCGGCATCCGGCCCGGCTACAAGCTCAAGCTGAACTCGTACGACCTCGGGGTCGACATCGAGCTGCACGACGCGCTGCAGCGGATTCGCTTCGAGCACCCGGCGGTCGCCAGCGTCGTGATCACCAGCGCCAAGGACCGCACGTTCTGCGCCGGCGCGAACATCTACATGCTGGGCACGTCCTCGCACGCCTGGAAAGTGAACTTCTGCAAGTTCACCAACGAGACGCGCAACGGCATGGAAGATTCCAGCCGCCACGATGGGCTGCGCTTCGTCGCGGCGGTGAACGGCTCGTGCGCGGGCGGCGGCTACGAGGTCGCGCTGGCCTGCGACGAGATCCTGATGGTCGACGACCGCTCGACCACGGTCAGCCTGCCCGAGGTGCCGCTGCTGGGCGTGCTGCCCGGTACCGGCGGCCTCACCCGCCTGGTCGACAAGCGCGGCGTGCGGCGCGACCTCGCCGACGTGTTCTGCACGAACGCCGACGGCGTGCGCGCCGAGCGCGCCAAGCAGTGGAACTTGATCGACGGCTTCGCCAGCCCGTCGGAATTCGCGGCGCTGGTCGCGCAGCGCGCCGCCGCGCTGGCCGCGGAATCCCCGCGCGACGCGAGCGCGCAAGGGATCGCGCTGCACCCGCTGGAGCGCACGATCGACGAGCGCGGCTACCACTACCGCCACGTCGACGTGGCATTCGACCGCGCGGCGCGCAACGCGACGCTGACCGTGCGCGCGCCGCAGGGCGCGCAGCCCGAGGAGATCGACGACGTCGTCGCGCTGGGCGACGCCTGGTGGCCGCTGGCGATGGCGCGCGAGCTCGACGACGCGCTGCTGCTGCTGCGCACCAACGAGCTGGAGCTGGGCCTGCTCGTCCTCAAGACGGAGGGCGAGGCCGACGCGGTGCTCGCCGCCGACGCCCAGCTGCTCGCCCTGCGCGAGCACTGGCTGGTGCGCGAGACGATCGGCCTGCTGCGCCGCACCTTCGCCCGGCTCGACGTGAGCGCGCGCAGCCTGTACGCGGTCGCCGATCAGGGTTCGTGCTTCGCGGGCCTGCTCGCCGAGCTGGCGCTGGCCGCGGACCGCACCTACATGCTGGCCCTGCCCGACGACGAGCCGGGCTCGGCCGACGTGGCCGGCGCGCCGCAAATCGTGCTCGACGAGCTCAACGACGGCCTGCTGCCGATGGTGAACGGCCGCAGCCGCCTGGCGACGCGCTTCAGCGGCGACGCGGCCGCGCTTGCGCGCGTGCAGGCTGACCTCGGCCGGCGCTACGCCGCGAACGACGCGCTCGAGGCCGGCCTGATCACCGTCGCGCCGGACGACCTCGACTGGGAAGACGAGATTCGTCTGGCCTTCGAGGAGCGCGCGGCGCTCTCGCCCGACGCGCTGACCGCGATGGAAGCCAGCCTGCGCTTTCCCGGCGCGGAGACGCTCGAGACCAAGATCTTCGGGCGCCTCTCGGCCTGGCAGAACTGGGTGTTCTACCGCCCCAACTCCACCGGCGAGCGCGGCGCGCTCAAACTGTTCGGCACCGGTTCCAAACCGCACTTCGACCGCGAGCGAGTCTAACCATCATGTCGACCATCGATTATTCCGAGCGCATTCCCAACAACGTCGACCTCGGGTCGAACCGCACGCTCCAGCGCGCGCTCGAGCAATGGCAGCCCGCGTTCCTGACCTGGTGGAAGGACATGGGCCCGACCGACTTCCAGGCCGCCGACGTGTACCTGCGCACCGCGATCTCGGTCGACCCCAAGGGCTGGGCCAACTACGGCCACGTCAAGATGCCCGACTACCGCTGGGGCATCTTCCTCGCCGATGCCGAAACCGACCGGCGCGTCGGCTTCGGCGACGACATGGGCAAACCGGCCTGGCAGCAGGTGCCCGGCGAGTACCGCAGCGCGCTGCGCCGCCTGATCGTCACCCAGGGCGACACCGAGCCCGCCTCGGTCGAGCAGCAGCGGCTGCTGGGCCACACCGCGCCCTCGCTGTACGACCTGCGCAACCTGTTCCAGGTCAACGTCGAGGAAGGCCGCCACCTGTGGGCGATGGTGTACCTGCTGCACGCCTACTTCGGGCGCGACGGCCGCGAGGAAGCCGAAGAGCTGCTGGCGCGCCATTCCGGCGACACCGACAACCCGCGCATCTTGAGCACGTTCAACGAGCCGATCACCGACTGGCTCTCGTTCTTCATGTTCACGTTCTTCACCGACCGCGACGGGAAGTTCCAGCTCAAGTCGTTCGCGGAGTCGAGCTTCGACCCGTTCGCGCGCACCTGCCGCTTCATGCTGACCGAAGAGGCGCACCACATGTTCGTGGGCGACACCGGGATCGCGCGGGTCGTGAAGCGCACGCTCGAAGTCATCGCCCAGCTCGGCACGGACGACCCGGACGCGATCCGGCGCGCCGGCGCGGTCGATCTGCCGACGCTGCAGCGCTACCTCAACTTCTGGTTCAGCTCGTCGCTCGACTTGTTCGGCGCCGACGCGTCGTCCAACGCCGCGCAGTACTTCGCCAACGGCATCAAGGGCCGCCCCGACGAGCGCAAGTACGCCGACCACCTCGAGCGCGACACGGTCTACGATCTCGAAGTCCCCGACGGCATGGGCGGCACGCGCATCGAGCGCATCCCGACCCGCAACGCGATGAACGAGGTCGTGCGCGTCGCGTACGTCGAGGACTGCATGAAGGGCTTGACCCACTGGAACCGCATCCTCGAGGCGGCCGGCCACGCCTACCGCTTCACGCTCCCGAGCACGCGCTTCCGGCGTACGATCGGCAGCTGGGCCAACGTCCCCACCGACCCCGCCGGCAAGCCGATCTCGCAAGCCGAGTACGACGCCAACATCGCGTCCTGGCTGCCCAGCGAGAGCGATCGCGCCTTCGTCGCCAGCCTGATGCAGCGCGTCACCGAGCCCGGCAAGATGGCGGCCTGGATCGCGCCCCCCGAAAAGGGCATCAAAGACCGCCCGGTCGACTACGAGTACGTCCGCCTGGCGTAAGCGTCGAACTGCTGCAGCGCGTAGGCCGTCTTTTTACTGCCGCCGGGCTGTTTGAGCAACAGCCGCTTGCGCACCAAGTCCGCGATATCGCGTTGTGCGGTATCGTCGGACACTTTGGCGAGCTTGGCGTATTTCGGAGCGGTCAGATTGCCCTCCCAATCGTCTTCGAGCAGCCGCGCGAGAACAAGTTTCTGGCGCTCCGAGAGGCCCGCTCCGTGAGCGTTGCTCCAGAACCGCGAGCGCGCGAGGACGCGATCGATCGCCTCGAGCGTCGCTTGCGTCGCGCGCTGGTAGCAGTGCAGGAACCACGCCAGCCACTCGGTCACATCGAGATCTCCGCGCTGCGCGCGCTCGAGCTGATCGTAATATGCCCGCTTCTCCCGCGCGATGCGTGCGGTCATGCTCACGTAGCGAAATGGTGATCTCTCGTCGCGCGACAAGGCCATGTCGGCGATCGCGCGCGCTATCCGACCGTTGCCGTCATCGAACGGGTGCAGCGTGACGAACCAGAGGTGCGCGAGTCCCGCGTAGAGCAGGCCGTCCGCGTGCTGCGGTGCTTCGAACCAGGCGATGAAACGCTCCGTCTCGGCAGCGATCCGGCTCGCGGGCGGCGCCTCGTAGTGAACCGTCGGGGCATCGATCCGGCCTGAAACGACCTGCATGGGTCCGGCTGCGTCGTTGCGGAACCGTCCGACGGCCACCAGTGGGTCACGCCCGAGCTCGATCGGGAAAAGACCGGCTTGCCAGCCGAACAGGCGCGCGACGGTCAGCGGAGCGGCGTGCTCGCGTGTCGCGTCGAGAATCATCGCCGTCACGCCCTCCGAGCGCGCATCGGTCGGAACGCCGCCCGCGTCGAGCCCGAGCCGGCGAGCGACCGAAGACCTCGCGCTCGCGCGGTTCAGCACCTCGCCTTCGATCGCGGACGTATCGACCACATCTTCCGTCCGTGCGCCCAGCTCGACGCCGCTGCGCTGGTCGAGGTCGAGAGCCCGGACGGCACCCAGCACTTCGCCTTGCCCGAACCGAGCGACGGCGAGCGCAGCCGACAAGCGCTGGTTATCGTACCGAAACCGAGGCCAGTCGTCGCGCTGCCAGATATACGTTCTCCGCATGATCTGCGGTGAATCGTACACCACGAGCGGTCGAGACACAAGCTTTCCCCGCACCATTTGCGGCGAAAGCAGCCTCGATTCACCGCACCCGCCACTTCCCTGCACCGGCCGAGCCGGGCTCAGGCCGCGAGCGTCACGTCGGTCAGGCGGACGACTTGGCGGGTGCCGATCCGGCCGGGGGCGCTGCCGCTGAAGACGCCCGAGGTGGGGGCGACGTCCTCGTAGTCGCGCCCGACCGCGATCACCAGGTAGCGCAGGTCGGTCGGGCGGCCGTGGGTCGGGTCGAGCGAGAGGACGCGCACGCCGCGGCCGCGCTCGGGGATGAGAATCTCGACCCAGGCGTGCGAGGCGCCGTCGCCGATCAGGTGGCCGGAGACGTAGCGCGCGGTCAGGCCGCACGCGCGGGCCAGCGCGAGCGTCACGTGGACGTAGTCTTGGCAGACGCCGGCGCGGGCGGCGAACGCCTGCGCGGCGGTCGTGAACACGTCGGTGACGGCTTTGGTGTACACCATCTCGGCGTGCACGAAGCGCGCGATCGCCTCGGCGAGGCGGCGCGGATCGGGCTCCGCGGCGCGCAGCCGGGCCGCCGCCGCGCGCAGCGCCACGTCGGGCTCGGTCAGCCGCCGCTCGTCGTGCAGCGCCGGGTGGTCCAGCCCGGCCGGGTCGAACGCCGTGGCACCCAGGCGCGCGTCGCGCACGACGTTGGAGCGCAGGGCGAAGGCGATGCTGCGCTCGACGTAGGGCAGCTCGAGCGCGTCCACGTCGTTGCCGAACGCGTCGACTTGGACGCACGTCGCGGCGTCGGGCGAGACGACCAGCGAGCGCGAGAGCCGGCGCTGGTCGCCGTGGACGGCGCGCGGCGCGATCACCAGCCGGTGGCGCAGGTGCCGGATCGGCGCGCTGTAGTCGTAGCGGATCGTCTGGTCGATCCGGTACGCCGCCGCCACCACCCGCGACCAGTCCAGGCCCGCGTGGTCGACGAAGCCCTCCTCGTCCATCCTCATACCGATCTATCGGCGCGCACGACCATGTCGTGCAGGATCGCCCCGCCGTAGGTCGTCACCATCGCGACGTCGAGCGCGTCGCGGCCGCGCGCGATCACCACCCGGCCGCGCCGGCGCTGGTTGTTGCGCGGGTCGAAGGTCCACCAGCGGCCGCCCAGATACGCCTCGAACCAAGCGCAGAAGTCCATCGGCGCGTCGACCGGCCCGACGTCGATGTCGGGCAGGTAACCGAAGACGTAGCGGGCCGGCACGTTGAGCGCGCGCGCGAAGGTGATCGCCAGGTGCGCGAAGTCGCGGCAGACGCCGACCCCGTCGGCCAGCACGTCGGCCGCGGTGGTCGTCGGCAAGCTCGTCCCGTAGGCGAAACGGGTCGAGCCGTTCACGTGGTCGCAGATCGCCTGGACCCGCTCGTAGTTGGGCGGCGTCGAGCCGAACAGGCGCCATGCCTCATCGCCCAGCACGTCGGAGAGGCAGTAGCGGCTGGGCAGGGTGTAGACGAGGGCCTCGTCGGGCAGTTGGTCGACCGGGTACTGGGCCGCCGCCCGGTCGATCGCGTCGAGCGCATCGGGCACTTCGACCCGGGCGTCGTATCGGAGGGTGGACTTGCCGGCCGGGAGCGTCGCGCGCCGGCAGACGTTGCCGTAGAGGTCGACGTAGTCGCGGTACGGCGCGGCCGGCTCGGCGTTCCAGCGCTCGTCGACGATCCGCTGGTCCTGGCTGCCGATCGGGCGCACCATGAACACCGCCGGGGTCGGCACGCTCACCTCGTAGGCGAACGTGCAGCCGACGTCGATGGCCAGGGTCCCGGCGGTCAGCATGCCGGCGATGATACGAACCTCATGCCCAGCGATACCTTCACGTTAGACCGGGACCATTTCGCCAAATGGCCGATCAGGCTGAGCCGTCGGGCCTCGTCGGCACCAGCATGTTGACGATCATCTGCTGCACCGGCTTGTCGTCGCCGTTGAGCGTGTCGACCTGCATGCGCACCATCCCGCGGTCCGGCTTGGAGCGCGAGGGCTTGGTCTCGAGCACCTCGATGCGCACGTGCAGCGCGTCGCCCGGGAACGTCGGGCGCGGCCAGCGCATCTGCTCGACGCCCGCGCCGAGGTAGCCCCAGCCGGGATCCATCCCGCTCTGGACGATGCCTCGCATCGTCACGGCGGCGGTGTGCCAGCCGCTCGCGGCGAGGTCGCCGAAGGCGGACGCCTTGGCCGCCTCGCGGTCGAGGTGGAACGGCTGCGGATCGAACTCCTTGGCGAAGCGCAGCGAGTCCGCTTCGGTGACGGGGAATGCCGGGGACTCGTAGCTGTCACCCGTTTTGAAGTCTTCGAGGTAGCGCGGCATGGCAGCCGAACTTCGCCGCGATGCCGCTCGATCCATTGGCTCTGCTTTTCGTACCGGGCGACCGCCCGGACCGCTTCGCCAAGGCGCTGGCCGGCGGCGCGAGCGGCGCGATCCTCGATCTGGAGGACGCGGTCGCGCTCGACCGCAAGCAGCGCGCGCGCGAAGACGTGCGCGCGTGGCTCGCCGCGCAAGCCGATCTCTCGCGCGTCTGCGTGCGCGTCAACCCGCCCGCGACGGCGGACGGCCGAGCCGACTTGGCGATGCTCGCGAGCGCGCCGCGCGTCGCCGCGGTGGTCGTGCCGAAAGCCGGCGACGCGGACGATCTGACACAGGTGGCCGCGCTCGTCGGCGACCTGCCGCAGATCGCGCTGATCGAGTCGGCGCGCGGCGTCGCGCGCTGCGAGGCGATCGCCGAGGCGCCGCACGTCGTCGCGCTCGCCTTTGGGCCGTACGACCTAGCCGCGGAACTCGGCGGCGAGAGCAGCACCGACGTGATGCTGCCGCACCGCGCGCGCATGCTGGTCGCCGCGCGCGCCGCCGGGCGCTGGGCGATCGACGGGCCTTCGCGCGAGTACGGCGACCCGGCGATCCCCGCCCGCGACGCCGAGCACGCGCGCCGGCTCGGCTACGACGGCAAGCTGCTGATCCACCCCGCTCAGCTCGCCCCGGTCCGCACCGCGTTCACCCCGTCACCCGCCGAAGTCGCTTACGCCGAACGCATCGTCGCCGCCGCGGCCACGTCGTCGCCCGCGGTCCTCGACGGCACGATGATCGACACCCCGATCCTGCTCGCCGCGCAGCGCGTGCTGCGCCGCGCGCGCACGCGCTGAGCCCGGATCGGGTGCTACGGTTTGCGAGCTGGTATGCGGCCGTAGCGGGTTATCGAGGCGGACGCGTCGGCCGGGGTGAGCTCGCGCTCGTCGGGCTTGGCGCCGTTGGCCGAGAGCAAGTACGCCGTGACGGCGGCGGCGTCCGCCGGGGTCAGGCTGGCGGGACTGGTCTTGGGCATCAGGTGCGAGACGATGTAGTACACGTCGCCCAGCGTGCGCGGATCGCTCGGATCCGCGTCGACGAGCAGCGGCGGTCCCGAGACGCCCTCCAGCGCCGCGCCGTGACACGCCGCGCACGACTGCTTGTAGACGGCGCGGCCGCGCTCGGCCTGCGCGGCCTTGAACGACGGCGCCGACGCGCCGGCGTACGCGGCGCTGCCGCCGGCAGAGGCGATGGTTGCGCCCGCGGCGAGCAGCGCGCCCAGCACCGGCAGCACGTTACGGCAGAGCGAAGACATACAGCTCACCTCCACGCGGAATCGATTTGGCGGCGTCCGCGGCCGGGCCGCCGAACAGCGCGACGCCGCCGCCCCAGCCCGCCAGCACCGCCACGTACTGCTTGCCGGCGACGCGGTAGCTGACCGGCGGGCCGATCATGCCCGAGCTGGTCGCGTACTTCCACAGCACGTTGCCGCTGCGCGCGTCGAACGCCATGAACGTGCGGTCGGCCGAGCCGCTGAACACCAGCCCGCCCGCGGTCGCGAGCATGCCGTCGTTCCAGGGCAGCGCCGAGGCGTGCGACCAGACCTTGGCGCCGGTCTGGACGTCGAGCGCGAGCACTTCGCCGAAGCCCGCCGCGCCCGGCTCGGGCACCAGCTTCTCGTCAACGCCCAGGTACGCCACGCCCGGCCGGTCCTCGAGCTCGGCGCGGGTCATCGTCATGCACATGTGCGAGACCGGCAGGAACGCCAGGTGCAGCGCCGGGTCGTACGCGCTCGGCCACCAGTTCTTGCCGCCGATGGAGCTCGGGCAGACGACGGACGGCGGACCGTCGTGCAGGCGCGAGGCGGGGTCGATCACCGCCGCGCCGTCCGGCCCGTAGCCGAGCACCGCGTTGGTCTTCACGAACGGCACCGCGTAGATCAGCTTGCCGGTGCGCCGGTCGAGCACCACGAACTGGCCGTTGCGGTCCGCGTGGTAGAGCGCCTGGCGGCGCTTGCCGTGCCAGGTGATGTCGGTCAGTACGGTCTCGTTCACGCCGTCGTAGTCCCACTCGTCGTTGGGGGTGAACTGGAAGTACCACTTGAGCTTGCCGCTGCGCGGGTCGAGCGCGAGCAGCGAGTTGCTGTAGAGGTTGGCGCCGCGGCGCACGTCGGCGCGCCAGGGGCCGGGGTTGCCGACGCCCCAGAACAGCGTGTCGGTGGCCGGGTCGTACGAGCCGGTCAGCCACGGGCCGCCGCCGCGCTGCGTGCCGGCCGGCCAGGTGTCGGCGCCCGGTTCGCCGGCCGCCGGAACGGTGTACGTCTTCCACTGGTCGGCGCCGGTGCGCGCGTCGAGCGCGGTGATGAAGCCGCGCGCGCCGTACTCGCCGCCCGAGATGCCGACCACGAGCTTGCCGCCGACGACCAGCGGTGCCGAGGTCATCGCGTAGCCCAGGCCCGGCGGGGCGAGGGTGCGGTCCCAGGCGACCGCGCCGGTGCGCCCGTCGAGCGCGACGACGTGGTTGTCGATCGTCGCCAGGTAGACCAGGTCGCCGTAGATCGCGACGCCCCGGTTGACGACGTCGCAGCAGACCGTGCGCAGCGCGCGCGGGACGACCGGGTGGACGTAGGTCCACAACTGCCGGCCGGTCGTCGCGTCGAGCGCGACCACGTGGTCCATCGGCGTGGTCAGGTAGAGATAGCGCCCGTTCACGACCGGCGCCGCCTCGTGGCCCTGCGGCATCCCGGTCTTGTACGAGTACGCCAGCTGCAGGCGGCCGACGCTGGCGCGGTCGATCTCGCGGAACGGCGCGTAGCCCTGCGAGTCGTACGAGCGCCGGTACATCAGCGACCCGTCGTCGTGCGCCGCCCCGAGCAGCCGCGCGTCGTCGACGGTCTGCCACGGGGCGGGCGCGGCGGCCGCGGCGACGGCGACGTCGGCGCGAGCCGCCGCGCTCGCCGCGGCGAGGAGCGTGAGAGCGAGCAGCAACCCGGCGAAACGGCGCATCGCGGGCTAGACCTTCTCGAAGGCGTAGGTCCAGCCGACGGTCTGCGTCTGCGGACCGGCGTGGATCACTTCGCTGGCTTCGTAGTCGAGCCGCACGAACCGCCCGCCGACGAACAGCGAGGCCAGCCGCACCGTCACGTCGACCGGCACGTTGAAGCCGCTGTACGTCATGGCCGTGGTCTGCGTGCCGGTCGCCTGCACGACCGTGCGATCGCCGGTCACCGTCGCGACCGTGACGCGGACCGGCACCTCGGTGCTGGCGGTCTCGCCGACCGAGACCGGGATCTTCGCATCCCAGCCGTCGCCCGGCGCGGCGTCGGCGCGGGCCGCGGCGACGATGCGCGCGACGGTGTTGTACGCGCCCAGCTGCTCGGCCGGGTTCGAGCTGACCAGCGTGGCGTCGGCGTTGCGGGTCGCGGTGAAATCGACGTGCTGCTGGGTCTCGTGCTTGTCGATGCTGGCCGCGAACGCTTCGGGCGCGGTGCGGGTGAGCGCGATGTCGTGCTGGTACTTGCGCTGCTGGCCGTTCCAGAAGTGGCCGGCGAAGGCCAGGCGGTAGGTGGTGGGGCCGGCGCCGGCGGCCGGCTCGAGCGCGAGCTTGGGGGCGCCGGCGAGCGCCGGGGCGGAGAGGGCGAGCGCCGCCGCGGCGGCGAGGATGGATCGCTTCATGTCGGGTGCTCCTATCGGTGGGCGGAGTTGGGCCCCAGCGGGACCGTGTAGTGCAGCCGCCAGGTCGAGCGCAGCGGCGAGGCGATGGTGGGAACGGGGGCGCCGTTGGTGGCCAGGCCGACGGCCCAGCGCGGCGATGCGTACGCTCCCTCGTAGGTGTGGAACGCGTTCTCGAGCGAGCCTGACAGAATGCCCGGGCCGAGCGGAACTTGCGCGCCGAGCGTCGCGGTCAGGTGGGCCGGCAGCGCGTCGGCGTTGTTGTCCGAGACGTACTGCAGCGCGAGCGCGTAGACCGCGTGCGCCTTGCGGTACGAGAACAGCAGGTTGGCGCGGTGGAGCGGGATGCCGTCGACCTGGTGCCCGGCGATCAACGTGCTGACCGTCCCCGGCGCGGGCGCCGGCACGACCGGCGCGACCAGGCTGTACGTCTCGTAGGTCAGCTCGCCGCGCAGCGCGCCCAGCGGGATCACCGCGTCGACGTAGGCCTCGCGCCCGCGCAGGCGCGGGACGGTCTGGTAGCGGTGCACGTAGATCGCGTCGGGCGCGAGCGCCGCGCCGCCGCAGAGCGCGCCGAACGCGTGCTGCAGGCCGGTGAGATAGGCCGGGCCGAGGTCGGCGCTCAGGGTGGAGGTCGGCGCCACGAGCATGTCGCGGCCTTCGGAGGCGAAGCCGCCCGCGCTGATGGTCGCGCCGCTGCCGAAGCGCCGCTTGAGCGACGCGGTCAGGGTGTCGGCGTGCGGGTGCGAACCGCTCGTCAGCGCGGGCGCGCCGACCGTCGCCGAGGGCTGCTCGCAGGTGAAGCTCGCCGCGGCGGGCGGCGAGAGCTGGTACGCGCCGACGCCGTAGGACTCCAGGGTCTGGGCCTGCTGGTGGAGCAGGGTCAGCCCGAGCGCGTACGGTCCGGCGGTGGTGCGGAACGAGGCGTTGCCCTCCAGCGCCGTGCCGGCGAACGCGCCGTTGCGGTGCAGCACGTCGACGCCGGCGGCGTACCCGTGCGGGCCGTCGTTGCGCTCGTAGCGCACGCCGAAGGTCTGCTGGCCCGCGCGCGCGAGCGTCGCGGCTTCGTAGCCGTTCGCGCCCGCGTAACCGACGGTCGTGGTCTGCGTGGCGGTGGCCTTGAACGAGAGCGCGGCCGGACCGAAGGCGCGGCTGAACGCCAGCTCGTCGTAGCCGCCCGAGTAGCGGTAGCCCGAGCTGAACCCGTTCGCCCCGTACACCGCTTCGCCGGCCCCGCCGGCGTAGCGCGCGTCGAGCAGGTGGAACGAGTCGCGCCCGTGCGTCTGCGAGGCGATGACGTAGCCGAAGCCGCTGCTGCGCGTCGTCGCCGTGTCCGGGCCGTAGCCTTGCAGGACCGCGCCCGGCAGCGTGTCGTCGATGTCGCGCCCGGTCCGGCGCGAGCCGATTCCGACCGCGTTGATCTGGGTCGTGCCGAGCTGGTAGCTCAGCGACAGCGAGGCGTCGGTGTGGCGCGTGCCGGTCGAGTGGTCGTAGGTCAGGCCGCTGCTGTCGGTGAGGGTTTGGTGCGCCAGCGAACCGTCGTCGCCGCCGCGCACCGCGACCAGCGCGTAGCCGAACTTCTTCACCACCGCCGACGTGCTCAGCTTGAGCAGCGCGCTGTCGTAGCCGCCCAGCGCGCTGCTCAGCTTGAGGCTGCGCGTGCCGTTGGGCGAGAGGACGTGGTAGTTCGGGGTGACCGTGCCGTCGTCCGCGGCGGTCGCGCTGAACGACTCGATCAGGTCGCTGGGGAGGCCGGGATCGTCGTGGCTGCCCCGGCCGCCGGGCCCGGCCGGCAGCTGCAGCGGCACGCCGTTGAGGGTCGCGTTGCCGCTCCCGCCTTCGGCGTGCGAGCGGTAGTTGGGCAGCAGCGAGCGGGCCGCGGCGACGTCGTCGAAGGCGACCGCGCTCTCGCTGGACGCCGAGACCGTCGGCGCCTGCGGGGTCGCGCTGCGGGCTCGCACGTGCGCGATCTCGGTCAGCGGCAGCACCAGCCGAATGTTCTCGCCCTCGCTCGTGACCGGCGCCGAGGCCCGCTCGCCGACCCGCGCCACCAGCGTGCGCGGGCCGTCGAGCGTCACCAGGGCCACGCCGGCCGCGTCCGTGCGGCCCAGCGTCGTCGCGCGGCCCTGAGCGAGCGCGACGATCTCCGCGTACGCCACCGGCGTTCCGCTCGGATCGGTGACCAGGATCCGGCTCGCGCTCGCGGCGGCGGCCGGCGCGGCCAGGGCTTGCAGGGCGACGATCAGCGCGAGGCTCGCGCGGGCGAGTGCGTGGCGCATGTCAGTTGTAGTTCTGGCCTTCGTCGCGGCGGTAGCCCCAGACGGCCGTCACTCCGAACACGATACCGAAGCCCACCAGCGCGGCGACCGAGACCAGCGGCGGCGCGTTGCCGGCCGCGGCGGCCCAGACCAGCTCGCCGTAGTGGCGGGTCGGCAGGAAGGGCGAGATCACGCCGATGACGTGCGGCAGCGCGGCAGGCGGCATCCACAGACCGCCGCCCAAGGCCAGCGGCAGGTAGAGCAGGTTGGCGATCGGGAGCGCGGTGCGGCGGCCGGCCCAGTAGCCGATCGTGATCCCGAGCAGCGCGAACGGGATGCTGCCCAGCAGCAGCGTGGGCAGCAGTCGCGCGAACAGGTTCAGGTCGAGCGCGGCCTTGCTGAAGATCGCCGAGACGAGCAGCAGCACGCCGACCGAGACGGCCGCGAACAGCAGCGCGGCGACGATCTGCGCGCTCAGGCGCGTCGCCGCGCCGACCGGCAGGATGCGCAGGTACTGCTGCCAGGGCGAGGTGCGGTCGGTCGCGATCCCGACCCCGAACTGGAACAGCGTCACGCCGATCACGGCGTAGGCGGCGTACGAGGCGGTGATCATCCGCGCCGCGCCGGTCGAGCCCGCGTAGGGCAGACCGAAGAGCATGAACAGCAGGGTCGGGAAGACCACCGTGGAGACCGAGAACATCGGGATCCGGGTCAGCTCGACGGTGTTGATCCAGACGTAGTTGCGAAAGATCGCGGTGCTCATGCGACGTGCTCCGTGAGGTTGAGGAACGCTTCTTCGAGCGTGATGGGGAGGATCTCGATGTCGTCGAACTGCACGCCGCGCCCGAGCAGCGTCTCGACGATCAGCTTGACGTTGCGCGTGCGCAGCACGTAGCGGTCGTTCTCGCGGGTGATCTCGGCGACGTCGCCGATCGGCGTCGCGGTCGGCTGGCGCAGCACCACGCGCTTGACGCCCATCCGGCTCTTGATCTGGTCGACCGAGCCGGTGAACACGACCCGCCCTTCGTGGACGACCACGACGCGCGAGGCGAGCGCCTCGGCCTCTTCGAGGTAGTGGGTGGTCAGGAGTACCGTGCCGCCGCCGGCCACGTAGCCGCGCACCGCGCGCCACACCGCGCGCCGGGACTCGACGTCCAGGCCGGTCGTCGGCTCGTCCAGGATCGCGATCTTGGGCTTGCCGGTGAAGGCGATCGCGACCGCGAGGCGGCGCTGCTCGCCCAGGCTCAAGCTGGCCGCGAGGCGGTCCTTGAGGTGCGCGAGTTCGAACTGGGCCAGCGTCTCCTCGAGCGAGAGCGGGTCGGGGTAGTGGCAGCGCACCAGCGAGACGATCTCGTGCACGCGCAGGGTGGGCGGAAAGTCGAGGTTCTGCGGCGTGACGCCCAGCTCGCGCCGGACGCGCGCGTCGCGCGGGTCGCCGCCGAGCAGCGTCACCGTGCCGGCGTTCGCCCGGCGCAGACCGGTCAGGATGCTGATCGCGGTGCTCTTGCCGGCCCCGTTGGGGCCGAGCACGACGACGATCTCGCCGCGCCGCAGCTCGAGCGACAGGCCGGCCAGCGCCGTGCGCGCGCCGTAGTGCTTCTCGACGTTCGCGAGTTGAGCCAGCAGCGGGGCCGGCGTGCCGCTCGCGCTTTCGCGCACGAGCGGGTCTTTGGGCAGCGTGATGAGCATGAGTGCGTCTCCTTCAAGACCGGATCGTGCGCAGGAACATGAGGTTGTACGAGAGGTGGGTGGCGACGGCGGACAGCAGGCTGCCGGTGAGGAGCACCATCGCGCCCAGCGCCAGGCCGGTCAGCGCGTGGGTGCGCAAGCCCGACCAGCCTTGCCCGAAGGTGTGCATCGCGGCGAAGCCGATCGTCGTCGCGATCAGCGCGACGGCCGGGCCGGTCGACGACGCGATGGCGTGGAAGGCGAAGCCGCGCCACAGGACTTCCTCGGCGATCGAAACGCCGGCCAGCAGCGCGCCCAGGCGCGCGACGGTCCGCAGCTTGGCGGCCCGGCCCGGCTCGGGCGGACCGGCCGCGAGCAGCCGGTAGAGCGCCCAGCCGAGCACCGCGCCGGCCGCGATGCCGGCGCCGTCGAGCGCCGAGTGCGGCAGCAGCTTCACCGCGCCGCTCGCCAGCAGCCCGGCGGCCAGGCCGATCTGGAGCAGCGCGCCGACGACGATGAAGCGGGCCGAGACCTGCGGCGTGGCGCCGTTCATCGCCGCGACCCGACCGGGATGACGTAGAGCGGGGCTTCGTTGACGCCGTCGATGGCCAAGAACTCGGCCAGCTTGCGGTCGTAGAAGCCGCCGACCGGCAGCGCGGACAGATCGAGCGCGGCCGCGCCGAGCAGCACGTTCTGCGCCAGGTGGCCCGCTTCGAGCAAGGCGAAGCGGTAGCCGCGCTGGCCGTACTTGAAGCGCGCGCGCCAGAACATCGAGGTCACGATCAGCGCCAGCGCGCAGTCCGCGACCAGCTCGCGCATCGGCAGCGTGGCGGCGAACGGTTCGCGCAGGTCGCCCTCGCGCAGCGTTTCGAGCACGTGCCGCAGCGGGTCGTAGTGGTAGAGCCCCGCGCCCAGTCCGGTCGCGTTGAACGCCAGCGCGTAGATCTCGGAGGGGTAGAGCGCGCCGGCCGAGGGCGTGGTGCGGAAACTCTGCTCGCCGCCCAGCTCCAGCGGCGCGCTGTGCGTCACGCCGTAACCGGCGCGCAGCAGCGCCGCGACCGTCTCGAGCGCGAGCGGCGCGCCGCCCGGAACGTGCGAGCGGCGGCGGGTCAGCACCTCGCCGAACGGCGTGCTCGGCAGCTCGGCCGCGGGCAGCGCGACGGTCCGCACGTGCGGGTGGCGCTTGGTGCTGCGCGAGGCGGTCGCCTGGAGCTGCACGCTGGTCTGGAGGAACTGCACCCCGGGCAGCTGGCGCGCGATCTGGGTCGGGTAGAGCGTCGACGCTTCGTGGTAGAGCTCGGCCGGATCGTCTTGCGCGACGGTCGCGCCGGTGCCGTACACGATCCAGGAGGCGTTGAGCGTTGCCGATTCGTTGCGATACGTTTCCACGGTGTCGTCCTACGGGAACGGGTGCGGGAGGGGGTTGAGGCCGTCGAGCGTCAGCGGGGCGGGCAGCAGGCCGGCCTCGTGCGCCGCGTGGTAGAGCCGGCGGCCGCCCAGATAGCGCTGGCGGTACGGCACGTCGAGCCGGCACAGCTCGGGGCTGACCACGGCGACGGCGTGCAGGCCGGCCGCGCGCAGGTCGGGCGGGGTGGTCTCGACGACGAAGACGCTGGCCCCGACCTGGGCCAGCCGCGCGACGATCGCCTCGATCCACGCGGTGACCGTCGTCCCCGGCAGCGGCGCGACCGCGTCGACCGCGACCCGCGCCGGCGAGGCGTCCAGGAACTCCGCCCGCGCCGCGCCCTCGGGGAAGGCGTAGAACAGCACGTGGTCCTCGAAGCTCTGGATCTCGCTGAAGTCGCGGCACGACCAGTCGGGCATGTCGGCCCGCAACTGGCGCCCGAACGAGCGGGTCTGGAACGACTCGCGGATCGCCTTGCGCACCGCGTCGCGCATGGTCGGCGCGCTCGCGCAGCCGACCGCCAGCGCGACGTCGCCGAACACGTCGCGGCAGACGCCCAGCGCCGTCGGGATGCCCAGGATCGGGCTCAGGTCGACGACGTCGTAGCGCAAACCGGTGGGGTCGAAGAAGCGCTCGTTCTCCGCCGTGATGAGGGGATCGCGGCTCCAGTCGACCAGCGGCAGCGAGAGCGTGTCGTACCAGGCGATCAGGAACGCGTCGCGCTCGACCAGCTCCAGCAGTCCCGACAGGATCGCTTCCTCCAGCGTCGCGCCGCAGGCCATGCCGCTGCTGGTCGCATAGCCCAGCCGCGGCTCGCCGTGGTAGACGTCGCCGACCGTCGCGAGCTGGGCCGGCACGAAGGCCGGCTCGCCGCCCGGGAGCCGGAACGCCGGCGCCCAGCGGATGCGCGTGTCCTCGCCGAACGGCACGAACGCGAAGCCCGGTTCGGCGTACTGGCTGGGATGGAACAGCGTGTAGGCGGCGGGGCGGGCGGTCTGGTCGCCCAAGTCCGCGGCGGTCGAGACGCGCACCCGGTTCTCGTCGGTGTACGCGCCGGCGTAGCGCTCGAGGCCCTCGCCGATCGCGGCGGCCAGCGCGGCGTCGTACGTCACGCTGATCCCGCCGTTGTAGCGGTTGGCGGACGATCCGATCACCGCTTCGGACTCGCCGGTGATCGAGGCGATGTGGAACAGGCGCGCGTCGTCGGTCGCCGGCAGCAGCTGCTGCGTGAACGGAACGATCCCGGTCAGCGGCGAGGCCAGCGACTTGAGGCGCGGCAGGGAGATCTCCAGCGGCGTGCGCGAGACCTCGGCCAGACGGCGGTTCACGTCAGGCTCTCCTCGAACCAGGGCAGCACCGGCGCGACCCGCTCGACCGACGCGCACGCCTTGCAGCGCGGCACGCGGTAGACGGTGTGCGAGCTGAGCGTCACCTCGCCGTTGATCTCGAGCGCCTGGAAGTTGCCCGGCAGGCTCGGATCGGCGCGCAGGTGCCAGCGCAGCAGGAACAGGCTCACCAGCCCCGCCAGCGTCAGGTCGACCGGCAGCGCCGAGGGATACGGCGCGGGCGTGCTCTGCATCGCCCAGAACTGGGTCGCGTACGAGATGTTCGCCGCGCGGCGGTACTGGAAGCACTCGTAGCAGCCGGTCTCGCCGGGCACGTAGAGCGGGCCGATCGAGGCGAAGCGGCCGTCGAACGGCAGCACCTGCAGCCAGACGACGCGCGCTTCGAGCGCCCGGGCGTTCCAGGCGGACAGCTCGGGCAGCTCGGCCGGCGCGGGCGCGACGACCAGGACGTTGGTCCGCTCGAGCGCTTCGGCCGGCGCGTCCCAGCCCAGCCGGTCGGCGCTCGTGCCCAGCTCGACCAGCGTGCGCACGACTTCGGCGGCGGCGCGCGAGGCGCCGATCACGCCGACGTGCAGCGCGCTCAGCGCGGCCGTGTCGTCGCTCAAGCGGGTCGACCAGGGCTGGGTGGCGGCCACGAAGTGGACCGCGTCGCGCAGCTCGCCGGGAACCTCGTCGGGAACCGGCGGGCCTTCGATCAGCAGGTCGTGGGTGGCGAACAGGGTCAGCGCGTTGTCGACGAACGCGCGCGAGTTGGCGCCCAGCTCGGCGGCGATCTCGGCGGCGGTGTGGCGGCCGTCGAGCAGCGTCAGCACGCGAGGCAGCAGCGCAGCGGCTTTTCCCTCGCACAGGATCGCGTTGTCGCCGTAGTGGAACGTCAGCCGCGCCGCTTCGCGCGTGATCCGCCACCACGGTTTGAGGTAAGGCGTGCGAGGTATCGTGACCGCACTCATGGTGTTGTGATCCTTTGCGGGTGTGAGAGAAGATGGGTGAGGCGGTGCACTCGCGCATGCACCCCTCACCATTCCCAGCCGTCTATTCGTGTCGCCCGGCGGTTGCCGCGGCGGCGTCAGGGGTCGGAGCTTAGCTCAGCTAGGCCGAGAGGGACTGGTTGCTGCCGCCGCTGGAGCAGCAGCAGCACGACGAGCTGCAGCAGCAGCTGCTGGCGGCCTTGCCGCGTCCGGTGGTGACGGAGCTCATGGTGACGACCACCAGGCTGTCGAGCTCGGAAACCAGGTCGGAGGCGGTCGAGATCTCGGTCATGTTCTTTTCCATGGTTGCGTCCTTTGCGAGAGGTGAGGGAAAGAAAGAGGGTTTGATTCGCGAGGGATACGCAGCCGAGGAAACCGTGGACGAGACGAACGCGAGTATCGGGCTGGAAAGCGTTGGGGCGCTATTTCGCGGACAAGCGCCAGTTGTAGGTGATCGGCGGGCCGCTGCCGCCGGCGGTCACTTCGTTGACGGCGAGCTCCGCCGAAGCCAGCTTGTTGTGCGCGGCGAGTTTCTCGCTGACGCGCACGGTGACGTCGATCGGAAAGGTGTAGCCCTGGAAGTAGAGCGTCGCTTCGCGGTGGCCGCTCGCCTCGAGCTCGACGTGCCCGGCGCTCGCGCGGGTGACCTTGACGTCGACGGTCACGTCTTGCCAGTTGGTCGGCGAGGTGCGCAGCGAGATCTGCGACTGCCAGGTGTCGCCGGCGTGGAAGTCGGCCGAGGCGTGCTGCGCGATCTTGACCGCGGTGTCGTAGTCGGCGATCACGTCGCCCAGCGCCGAGGGCGCCTCGGGGATCGCGAACGTACCGGCCGCGCTGCGGGAAGTCGCCAGCGAGAGCGGCTTGAGCTTCTGCGCGCTGACGGTGATCGCGTCGGCCGCGGTCTGCTTGAACGACACCAGGTCTTCGATGTGCTCGCTGTTCTGCGGGCCGTACTTGCCGTCGAAGCTGAAGGCGAAGGATGCGCTGTCGCCGGGGTGGGTCGGCCCGAGCGCGATGACGGCGTCCGGCGCCGCGAAGGCGTGGGCCGGGATCAGCGCCAGCGAGGCGGCGAGCAGCGCGGTGCGCGCCGGGTGCGAGGTGAGCTTCATTGCGTTTCTCCTCAGCGTCCGTTTACGGATGCGGCGGGACGGTGTCGGACGGCTTGCGGAACGAGCCGCCGGGAGCGATGGAGGCCGCCGCCGTGCCGGGCGCAGCATGAGCCGCCGCCGCGCCGGGGGCGCCGGTCGCCCGGTGCAGACCGGGGAACGAGGCCAGGGCGCTGAGGAGGGCGGCGATCAGGACGATCTGGTGCACGGCGGTGTCTCCAGTGACGTTGGTTGGTGACACCACACTAGCCGTTGGGCAATTCGACCGTCTCTGACCCGAAATGGATGGTTCTCGCGGTTACCGCCCGGGTTAGCGGCATGGTTAGAGACGTGGTTAGGCCGCCTCGCGCGGCCCGGGCCTACAGGATCAGGCCGTGCTCGCGGGCGATCGCGATCGCCTCGTGGCGGGTCGTGCAGCCCAGTTTGCGCATGATCGACTTGACGTGCACGTTGACCGTGTTGACGCTGCGCTGCAGCTCGGCGGCGACCTTGGTGCTGCTGCCGCCGCGGGCCAAGGCGCGCAGCACCGCGATCTCGGCCCGGGTCAGGAACGAGATCGACGAGGTGGCGCTGCCGCGGGCCAGCGGCAGCGCGGCGAACAGCCGGGCCAGCCCGCCGTAGCCGACCGCGGCGAGCCGCTCGAACGGGGCCGGCTCGCTGTTGTCGACCTCGACCCGCAGGTACAGCGCGCGCACGGCCTCGACCAGGGTCCGGGTGCGCAGCGACATCTCGCGCCGCGAGCGCTCGAGCTCCGAGATGAGCCCGTTGGCGCTCGAGGCGTTGCCGATCGTGAGCTGGGTGACCGCGCAGGCCGCCAAGCTGCGCGCGAAGCGGCGCCGGTCCTCGACGTTGCGCAGGGTCACGGAGCGCACGTCGTGCAGCGCGTTGGCGACCGCCTCCGCGGCGACCTCACGCTGGCCCGACGCGGCGGCGTAGATGCCGATCTCGGCCCAGCGCAGGCCGCGCCGCAAAATCCCCGGCTGGGCGCCGGCCGAGCCGGCCACCAGATCGTAAGCGAGCCGGAAGTCGCCGTCCCAGGCGGCCTTGAGCGCCTTGGCCGGCAGGATCGCCGAGGACTGCACGTCGACCCCGTGCTCGCACGCCGCGATGCGCTGCTCGATCAGCGCGATCGCGCCGTCGTCCCCGCGCTCGGCCGCGATGTCCAGCTTGCCGGCCAGCGCGTCGAGCTGCATCGCGCGGTCGCCGGCCTTCTCGGCGCTGGCGATCATCGCGTCGAGGTATTCCAGCGCGCGCTCGGGATCGTCCTCGAGCCCGGCCGCGATCGAGTAGCGGATGCTGAAGCTGCGCACCGCGAGCCGGTGGTTGCGCGCTTCGAGCGCGAGCCGCGACGCCGCGGCCGCCATCCGCCCGGCGCGCTGCGCGTCGCCCGCGACGTACGCGATGTAGCTGGCCTGGTGGTAGATCGTGGCCTGCAGCGAGACGTCCTCGGCCGCGCTGACGAGCTCGAGCGCCGCGCCGATCGCGGTTTGCGCGTCGGCCGCCCGGTCGAGCATGGTGTACGCGATCGCGCACGTTCCGAGCACCGTCACGTGCAGGTTGCCGACCGGCGCGCCGTCGGTCGCTTCCAGCAGCGGCAGCAGCCGCCGCACGATGTCCAGGCTGGCCCCGTCGTTGCGCTTGAGCAGGTCGAGCACGTAGCGGGTCAGCAGCAGCACGTAGGCCGACCGGTCGTCCACCCCGTCGAGCGACTGCTGGAAGAGCGCGTTCGCGCGCCCGAAGTTGCCCGCGCTCGACTCGAACGTCGCGCGCAGCGAGAGCATGGTCGGGCTCTGCGCGCGGTTCGAGCGCAGCAGCAGCGCGACCGCGGCGGAGACGGCCTCGAGCGCGCCCCCGTCGAGCACGGCGAAGCCGTGCGCCTCGAGCAGCCGCTCGACTTCCGGCACTGCCGCGGCGCGCACGAACAGGTCCAGCGCCGGGCCGTGCTCCTCCGCCCGCTCGAACGTCGCGGCCAGATCGACCAGCGCCTTGCGGTACGCCTCGTCGCCGCGCGCGCGCAGCCGGTGCTCGAAGTACGCCCGCAGCAGCGGCTGCCAGACGACCGCCCCGGGCGCGTCGGACTCGAACAGCGGCAGCGCGTCGCGCACGCGGTCGAGCATGGCGCGCACGTCGTGCCGGCCCAGCGTGGGCACCGCGGCGGCGTCGAGCACCGGAAGAACGCTCGCGGCGAGCAGGAAATCCCGCTCCGCCTCGCCGAGCGGTTCGTAGACATGCTCGCCTAGGTAGTCGAGCAGGACGCGGTGGCTGCCCAGCGCCGCCCCGTGCGCCCGGTCGGGCTGCGGCGGCGTGCGCAGCGCGAGCACGAACGGCCCCGGCCAGCCGCCGGTCAGCTCGTACAATTCGTCGAGCCGCTCCTCGTCCAGCGGCACCTGCGACGCCTGCGCGACCGCGGCGGCCTCCGCCCGGGTGAAGCGCAGGTCGGCCGCGGCCAGCGGCGCGTCGGCCAAACCGTAGGCCATCCACGAGGCGATCGGGAGCCCGCCGGCGGCCCGGGTCGCGAGCAGCCAGCGCACGTCGTTGGCATCGTTCTCGACCAGCGCGACGAGCAGCCGGCGCAGCGCCGGATCGGCCAGCAGTGGGCCCGACAGGCCGTCCAGCGAGATCGTTCCGCCCAGCGGCGCGAGCGGCGCGGCGAGCGCGAACGCCAGCCGCTCGGGCGCATCGGGCGCGTCACCGTGCCGCGCGACGACGTCGTCGACCGCGGCCAGCGCGCCCGCCGCGAACGGTTCGAGCGCGCGCGCCACGGCCAGCGCCAGCGCCGTCGCGGCGACCGGAACGCGGCCCAGCTCGACCTCGACGTTGGGCTCGCCCGAAGCGGCGACGAACTCGCGCAGCGCCGTCGTCTTGCCGTACCCGGCCGGTGCCGTCAGGATCGTGAGCCGGAACTGAGCAGCACGGTCCAGCCGCTCCACGATGCGAGAGCGCGAGATCGCTCGGTTCCGGAAAGATCGCAACGAGCCCCCTTGAACGCTCATCGAAGAACGGCGGCAAACACGCAACGACACCTGTGCGTAACGGGCGGCGTCGACAGGTGTAGACCGCCCAAACGATAATCTCCTGTCGTCACGCGGCGTCGGCGAGGGTAATGAAGGCGTTCGATTTCGGTTTCGACGACGCGGTCGTCGTCGCTCGCGTACCCGCGCTGCCGGCAGCGGCGGCGCGCACGCTCTACGCCGCGGCGGATCCGTTCGCCGCGGTGCGCGACATGCTGGCGCGAACGCCCGCAGCCGACGCCGCGGTCCGGCTCGCCTCGCCGTCCCTGCACGCGTCGCTGTCCGATTGGCGCGCGGGGCGGCCGCTCAAGAACAAGCGCGCGCCGCTGAGCGCGCTGGGCTACGCCCTGCGCATGGCGACGCGCTGCACGCCGTTCGGCCTGTTCGCCGGAATCGGCGCGGTCGAGCTCGGCGGCGAGACTACGCTCGCGCTGGGCCCGGCGGCGGAGCGCCGCACCCGGACCCGGCCCGACATGCAGTGGACCGACGCGGTGCTGCGCGCCCGCGCGCACGATCCGGCGGTGTTCGCCGGCGCCGTCGCGGTGACCAACGATCTGGTCGTCGAGCGCGGCGACGGCCTCTACCTGCACCTCGCGCAGCGCGCGCAGCGCGTCGCGGCCACGCCGGTGCCGGTGTGGCGCTACGACACGGTCTACCTGCGGCTCAACGACGCGGTGCGCTGGGTGCGCGCGGCCTGCGCGGACGGCTTGCCGGTGTACGAGCTCGCGGCCGCGCTCGGCGCGCGCTTGAACGCGGCGCCCGAACAAGCGTGGCGGCTCGCGGCGCGGCTGGTCGACGCGGGCGTGCTGGTGCTGCGCCGCCCCTCGCTGCTGGGCGATCCGTTCGCCGCGCTGCGCGCGCGGCTGAGCGCGCACCCGGACGCCCCCGCGCTCGACGCGCTCGCGCGCGACCTGAGCGCCCTCGACGCGGCCGGCCCGGCCGCGCTCGACGCCGCCGCGATCGCCGCGCTGGAGCGCGCGCTGCGCGCGCTCGAGCCGGTCGAGAGCGCACCGCTCCAGATCGATCTGGCCGAGCCGTTCGGCGGGACGCTGGGGCGCGCGGTGCTGGCCGACGTCGCGACGCTGGCGAAGATCGGCCTGGCCGAGGCGCTGGCGACCCACATGGGCCCCTACGTCGAGCGGTTCATCGAGCGCTACGAGACGATCGACCGGCTCGTGCCGCTGCTCGAGCTCGTGCAGGACGACTTCGTGCTGCCGCCCGCCGACGGGCCGGCCGCCGCGCCGGGCGCGCGCGACCGCGAGCTGGCCGCGCTCGCCGCGCGCGCGATCCGCACCGGCGCGCACGAGGTGGAGCTGGGCGAGGCTCGTCGAACGGCTGTATCCCGGCCTGCGCGCGCGCCGCCTCCCGCACGATTGCGAGGTCGGCTTCACGATCTGCGCGCCCGACCGCGCCGCGATCGATGCCGGCGACTACACGATCGTCGCCACCAAGGGCGCCAACAGCAACGGCGCCGCGAAGTCCGCGAGCCGCTTCGGCGACTTGCTCGGCCCGCGCTTCGGGGAACGGGTGGCGGCCGTGCACGACGCGCTGCAGGCCGGCGACGATCTGGTCGCCGAGCTCGACTACGCGCCGCTGGACGTGCGTTACGCGAACCTGGTCGTGCGCCCGCCGTTCGCGCGCTACGCGGTCGCCGACGCGGCGAGCGAGATGCCGCCGGGCGTCACCCGCATCTCGCCCGCCGACGTGCTGATCGGGATCGAGGACGGCGCGTTCGTCGCGTACTCGCGCAGCCTGCGCAAGCGCTTGCGGCTCGAAGAACGGTTCCTGCTCGACGCGGCCTACTTCGCGCCGCCGCACGCGCGCTTCTTGTCGCTCGTCGCGCAGCAAAACCGCGCCACGCCGCGCCAGTGGGGCTGGGGCGCGGGCAGCGCGTCGCTGCCGTTCCTGCCGCGCGTGCGCTACGGGCGCATCGTGCTCTCCGCCGCGCGCTGGCTGATCCCCAAGGCGGATCTGGCCGGCGACGCGGCCGTCGCGGCGCGCACGCTGGCGGACTGGCGCGCGGACTGGAGCCTGCCGCGCTGGGTGTACTGGACCGAGCGCGACGTCAAGCTGCTGCTCGATCTCGACGCGCCGGCCGCGCTGGAGCTGCTGCGCGGCCAGCTGGCCCGCCTCTATAGTGACGAGGTGGTGCTCGAGGAGATGCTGCCCGCGTTCGACGAGCTGTGGCTGGAGCGCGACGGCGAGGCCTACCAGCACGAGTTCGTCGCGACGCTGACCGCGCCGGCGCGGAGCGCGCCGGCCCAGCCGCACGACTTCGCCGCGCTCGACTTCGAGCAGGTGCCGCGCAGCCTGCAGAGCCCGTGGGCGTACGTCAAGCTGTACGGCGCGGCGAACGAGATGGACGGGCTGGTGCGCGACGTCGTTGCGGCCCTGACCGGCGCGCTGGAAGGCGCGGGCGCGATCGACCGCTGGTTCTTCCTGCGCTACCGCGATCCCGACCCGCACGTCCGGCTGCGCCTGCGCGCCGCGCACGGCAACGGCGCGAGCCTGGTCGAGCCGCTCAGCGCCGCGCTCGAACCGCTCCTCGCCGGGCGCGCGCTGCGGCGCTACGCGTTCGACGTGTACCTGCCCGACGCCGAGCGCTACGGCGGCCCGGCGGCGCTCGGACCGGTCGAGGCGCTCTTCCACGCCGGCAGCGCGCGCGCGCTGGCCGGCTTGGGCCAAGCCGGATTGGACTCGGCGGCGCGCAACCGCACGG
Source organism: Vulcanimicrobiota bacterium (assembly GCA_963784655.1). Lineage (GTDB taxonomy): Bacteria > Vulcanimicrobiota > Vulcanimicrobiia > Vulcanimicrobiales > Vulcanimicrobiaceae > Vulcanimicrobium. The sequence goes on along the minus strand of CAWASO010000001.1, from coordinate 1,315,718 downwards.
CGCTGGAGTCGCTGGCGCCGTTCGCCGCGGCCTGGTTCGCGCGCTTCGGCGCCGCCGGCTGGCTGGACGCGCACGCCGCCGAGGTCCGCACGACCAGCGGGATCGACTACGCGCTGGTGCGCGAGCTGCGCGCCCGGCTCGCCGCCGCGGCCGCCGAGCCGGCGGACCCGGGCGAGCGAAGCGCGGTCGACGAGCTCGCGGCGCTGCACGAAGCCGGTGCGCTCGCGCGCACGCCGGCGGCGATCCTGAACGGCTTGATCCACATGCACTTCAACCGCTTGGGCGTGCTCTACGAGGACGAGCCGCTACTCGTCGCGCACCTCTGGCGCGCGCTGTTCCGCGGCCGCGAACCCGCCGCCACGCCGGCGGCCGGCGGCTAGCGGCACCGCGCTCAGCCCCCGAAGGCGCCCTCGTCGCGCAGTGCGGCGATCCGCTCGCCGTCGTAGCCCAGCACGTCGCGCAGCACGGTGTCCGTGTGCTCGCCCAGCTCGGGCGCCCGGCGGTGCGCGGCGGGCGGTTCGCCGACGCGCACGGGGCTGGCGATCCAGCTCGCGCTGCCGAACGCGGGATGCGCGGTGCGCGCGATCAGACCGCGCGCGGCGGTCTGCGGGTCGGCCAGCGCCGCGCCGACCTCGTTGACCGGCCCGCACGGAACGCCGGCCGCGGTCAGCGCGGCGATCCAGTCCGCGGTCGAGCGCGTCGCGAGCACGTCCTGCAGCGTCGCGACGACCAGCGCGCGGTTCGCGCGCCGGGCCGCGAAGCCGGCGAAGCGCGCATCCTCGCGCACCCGCGCGAGGCCGAGCACGTCGATCAGCCGCTGCCAGAACTTCTCCTTCGCGCAGACCACCACGATCCAGCCGTCGGCGGTGCGGAAGTTCTGGAACGGCACGATCGAGGGGTGCGCGGAGTGCGCCAGCCGCTCGGGCACGTACGCGCCGTCGGGCGCCAACGCCCAGGCCGCGACGTAGGTCAGCATGTTCATCGCGGTATCGAACAGCGAGGTGTCGCAATCGCAGCCGACGCCGTCGCGGCGCGCGGCGTGGACCGCCGCCAGCAGCGCGAGCGCCGCGACCAGCCCGCCGCTGTAGTCGACCACCGACAACCCCGACTTCGCCGGCGGCCCGGCCGGCTCGCCGGTCAGCGACTGCCAGCCCGCCAGTCCCTGCAGGATGTAGTCGTAGGCCGGCTCGGCCCGGCGCGGCCCGGTCATGCCGAAGCCCGACAGCGAAACGCACACCACGCGCGGGTTGACCGCCGCGAGATCCGCGTAGCGCAAGCCCAGCCGCTCGGGCATGTCGCCGCGCAGGTTCGAGTACACCGCGTCGCTGCGCCGGACCAGATCGTGGAACACCGCCCGCCCGCCCGCGCTCGCGAGGTCCAGCGCGACGCTGCGCTTGTCGTGGTTGAAGGCCTCGAAGAACAAACTGTCCGTGCCCTGCTGGTACGGCGGCACCGCGCGCCCGACGTCGCCGCCCGAGCGCGGGTCCTCGATCTTGATCACGTCGGCGCCCAGCTCGGCCAGGTGCACCGATCCGAACGGCCCGGCCCCGTACTGCTCCACGGCCACGATGCGCAAGTCGGCGAGCGGTCTCATCGCCGCCTCGTTCGCGCCCGCGCCTTCAGCGACCGTTAACAAATGAGGCGTATCGTGCGCGTCATGGTGTTGCTGTTCGGCCGCGGTGACGGCGGCCTGGTGATCCGTCACGACGTCGTGACCTCGCTCCCGCTCCTGCGACCGGCCGCCGAGCGAGCCGTCGCCGTTCTCGAGCGCAGCGCGCGCGTGCTGCTGCGCGGCGACGATGCCGCTCCGGCGGAGCGCAACGTCGCGCGCGAGGAGGCGGCGCGCGGCGCGCAAGCATTCCTCGCCGCGCAGCGCCTGCATTCCGCGCCGATCGTCTACGCGACCGGCGACCCCGACGCGCCGGCGCTGCTGATACGCGGCGGTACGGTCGCGGTCGCGCGCGACCGCGGCACGCAGCGGCTGCTCGCCGACGGCGCGGCACTGCGCGCGCTCGCCGCCCTCCACTGCGAGCCGCTCGCGGCGTCCGCCCTGCGCGTATCCGAACGGCTCTGCGCCGAAGCGGACGGCCTGCAGACGATGGTGATGCGTTAGACACTGGACCGCTCGTGGGCGGCTCGGCCGAAGGCCGAACGCGACGGATTCAGCGGAACGCTGAATCCACTACGTGGAGCGGGGCATGCCCAGCACGCTGCGCCCGATGTAGGCCAGGATCAGGTTGTTCGAGAGCGGCGCGACGGTGTACAGGCGCGTCTCGCGCGCGATCCGCTCGACGTCGTAGTCGGCGGCGAAGCCGTTTCCGCCCAGCGCGTCGATCGCCGCGTTGGCGGCTTGCCACGACGCCTCGCTGGCGAGCAGCTTGGCCGCCGCGGCCTGCGGCCCGCATGCCTCGCCGCGGTCGAAACGGTCGGCCGCGTCGCGGGTCACCAGCTCCGCCGCGTCGAGCGCGAGGTGGGCGCGCGCGAGCGGGAACTGGATCGACTGGTTGGCGCCCAGCGGCTTGCCGAACACCTCGCGCTCGGTCGCGTAGCGCGCCGCGCGCTCGACCAGGAAGCGGCCGTGGCCGACGCACTCCGCCGCGATCAAGATGCGCTCGGCGTTCCAGCCGTCGACGATCGCGCTGAAGCCGCGCCCCTCGGCGCCGATCAGGTTGGCGGCCGGCACCTCGAGGTCGCGCAAGACGACGTCGTTGGTCTCGTTGTTCATCCAGACCCGGATCGGGATCGCCTCGAGCGCGCCCGGCGCGGCCGTGGCGAGGTCGACGAAGAACACCGAAAGCCCGCCGCCGCGCTCGCCCGCGGGCGCGGGCCCGGTGCGCGCCAGCAGCAGCATCGCGTCGGCGTGCTGCAGGCGCGAGGTCCAGCGCTTGCGCCCGTTGACGACGTACGCCTCGCCGCGCCGCACCGCCGTGGTGGTGATGCGGGTCGTGTCGCTGCCCGCCTCGGGCTCGGTCACCCCGAAGGCCTGCAAGCGCAGCTCGCCCGCCGCGATGCGCGGCAGCCAGGCCCGGCGCTGCGCGTCCGAACCGTGGCGCAGCACGGTGCCCATCGTGTACATCTGAGCGTGCGCGGTGCCGGCGTTGCCGCCCGCGCGGTTGATCTCCTCGACGATCGCGCAAGCGTCGCCCAGGTCGGCCCCCAAGCCGCCGTATTCGACGGGAATCAGCGCCGCGAGCAGCCGCGAGGCGCCGAACGCGCGGGCGAAGTCGTCGGGATACGCGCGCCGCTCGTCGAGCGCGCGCCAGTACGCCGCGTCGTAGGTGCGCATCAGCTCGCGCGCCCGCTCGCGCAGCGCGTCGCGCTGCTCGCTCACGCGCCGGGCGGCGCGTCGAACAGCGTGTCGCGCGGGTCCTTGCCGCGCCGGTAGACCATGAACGTGCGCTCGTACGAGATGATCGTCTGGCCGCGCTGGTTGGTCCCGGTCGTGCGGGCGGTGACGATGCCGACGTCGGGCCGCGAGCCCGACTCGCGCTTGGCCAGGATCTCGCTCGCGGCGTACATCGTGTCGCCGACGTACACGGGACTGGGCAGCTGGATGTCGTTCCAGCCCAGGTTGGCCATCACGTGCTCGCTCAGATCGGCGACCGAGAGCCCGACCGCCAGCGAGAGCGTATAGCACGAGTTGACCAAGATCTTCCCGAACGGCGTCTTCGCGGCCAGGTTGGCGTCGAAGTGGATCGGGTTGGAGTTGAGGGTGAGCATCGTGAAGAGCGTGTTGTCCGTCTCGGTCACGGTGCGCCCGAGGCGGTGGCGGTAGACGTCACCGGCCTCGAAGTCCTCGTAGTATCGGCCGCGCCAGCCTTCTTTGACCATGCGCGCGGGTTCGGATCGGGCGCGGCGTCTCCCTAGATTGCGCCGGCTCGGCTCATCTGAACTCCGGGGACGCGGGGGCCCCAGCCGGTGAAGCAACCGTTGCCGGGCTGTGCGGGGCGGGTCGAGTGCACCAGCCGGACGCTGTCGGGATGCGCGGTTGCGATCGTCATGATGCCGCATGTACGGGCCGGCGCGGGCGGTGTTTCGCTCGCGTGCCGCCGGCTCGGGCACCGGCGAGGCAAGCGCAGGGGCGTCAAATGTCGCAACCCTTCGCCGGACCGTAAAATCTCATGCAACTCCAGGAGTCCGGGCCGCGGTTTGTGAATGAGGGAGTCCAACATACCGGCTCTTGCAGGCGCATGCGTCTCGAACCGGCCTCTCGCCCCGTACAGGTACGGAGCGTTCCCACTCCCGTAGGCGCGATGGAAATGAAAGAAGCGGCGCCGGCCGTCCCCGTACGGCCGCGACGTCGCCCGGCGCTCGAGCCCCGCCCGCCCGCATACTGCGACGCAGCTTGCGCCGCACCTTCGTCCGTACCAGGTCGAGGCGCAGCAGAGCATTCTCGAACACCGCGCGCGCAGCGTGCGCACCCAGCTCGTCTCCCTGGCGACCGGCCTGGGCAAGACGGTCATCATCGCGACGCTGCCCAAGCTGCTCTCGCTGCGGCCGGGCGACGTGACCCTGGTGGTCGCGCACCGCGACGAGCTGATCGAGCAGATCGTCGACAAGATGCGGGTCGAGAACCCCGAGGCGATCATCGGCGTCGAGAAGGCCGAGCGGCGCGCCGGCGACGAGTGCAACATCGTCGTCGCGACGGTCCAGACCCTGGCCGAGAAACGGCTCGAAGAGTTCGTCCGGCGCTTCCACCGCCGCATCTCGCTCTTCGTCATCGACGAAGCGCACCACGCCGCCGCCCCGACCTACCGGGCGATCGTCGACGCGGTGCTCGCGCAGCGGCCCGAGGCGATGGTGCTGGGCTTCACCGCGACGCCCAACCGCGGCGACGGTGTCCGATTGGTCGACGTCTTCGAGAAGATCGTCTACACCATGGACGCCCGCAAAGCGATCGACGCGGGCTACCTGGTACCGGTCAAGTCATACGCCGTCGCGACGGGCACCAACCTCGATGAGGTCGCCAGCCGCGGCGGCGATTTCGTTATCGGACAACTCGCGGCGGCGGTCAACACGGTCGACCGCAACGCGCGCATCGTGGCCGCCTACAAGCAGCACACGCCGGGCTTGAAAGCGCTGGTCTTCACCGCCTCGGTCGAGCACGCGCGCGACGTGGCCGAGGAGTTCGTCGCCCGCGGCGTCAACGCCGAGTGGGCCTCGGGCGAGACCCCGCGCGACGAGCGCGAGCGGATCGTGCGCGAGTTCCGCGGCGACGGGATCGACGTCCTCGTCAACTGCGGCCTCTATCTGGAAGGCTTCGACGTCCCCTCGGTCCAGGTGATCCTCAACGCGCGCCCGACCAAGTCGACCACGCTCTACACCCAGATCACCGGGCGCGCGCTGCGCCCGCTCGACGAGATCGCGGGCCCGCTCTCCAACACCAGCTCCGCGCTCGAGCGGCGCGAGCTCGTCGAGAAGTCGACCAAACCGGCCGCGATCGTGGTCGACCTGGTCGACCAGGCCCAGCGCCACCAGCTCGTCACGGTCCCCTCGCTGTACGGTCTGCCGCCGCACATCGACGCGCAGGGCCAGATGACCGCCCAGGTCGCCGACAAGTTCGAAGAGCTGCTGCGGCGCGATCCCAAGCGCGCGGCCAAGGTCCGCTCGGCCGAGGAGATCGAGACCGCGCTGGTCGAGATCGACGCCTTCGCCGCGCCGCGCGAGATCAAGCCCACCTGGCAGGCCATCGACCCGGTCGACCACTGGCGGCTGGAGCTGCCGCCGCAGCGGGTCGGCATCGACCGCCGCGGCCGCCCGATCGCCGAGTTCGGGCGCAAGTGGGACCAGTGGGTCGCCGAAGCCCGCCGGGTCGCCCCGCACGAGGACGCCGAGCGCTTCGCCAACCGGATGCTCAACGTCGACCAGCGCAGCGTGCGCTGGGAGAAGCGCCGCATCGACGTCAAGCGCGACGGCGAAAAATACATGACGCTGTACTCGACCGAGGATCTGCCCGAGCGGGTGATCGAGGTCAGCTCCTCGCTCCCCGGCGCGCTCGGCAGCGCCTACCAGCGGGTCGACGAGATGCTCTCGGGCTACGCGCAGATTCCCGCCCACGGCGCCGGCCCGCGCGCCCCGTACGCGACCAAGCACGCCGCCGACAACGGCGCCGGGCGGCGCAAGCACCGCCGCAAAGCACCGCGCCCCAACCGACCGTAGTGAGACGCGCCGCCGCGGGTCTGGCCGCGCTCCTCATCTTCCTCGTCCCGGCGCTGCCCGCCGTTCGCGCGCCACCCCTACACGCAAGCCGGCCACCTGCGGATCGGCGTCGTGCGCGATTTCGACACGCTCGACCCGCTGCTCTCGACGCAAGCCGCGGTCACCGATCTGGCCCAGTTCCTCTTCGACGGGCTGATCCGCTACGACGACCACGGCGACCCGGTTCCCGACGCGGCCGAAACGATCCCGACCCGCGCGAACGGCGGCATCTCGGCCGACGGCAAGACGATCACCTACCATCTGCGTTCGAACGTCGTCTTCAGCGACGGCGCGCCGCTGACCGCGAGCGACGTCGCCTTCACCTGGCGCCAAGTCCTCAACAAGAACAACAACGTCGCGAACCACTTTCCGTACGACCTGGCCGAGAACGTCACGGCGCAAGACCCGCGCACCGTGGTGGTGCGGCTGCGCGAGCCCAACGCCGCCTTCGCCGCGTTCTTCATGCGCTGCGGCACGCAGGGCTCGATCCTGCCCGAGCACCTGCTGCGCGGCAAGCCCGACCTCAACCACGACCCGTTCGGCCGCCAGCCGGTCGGGAGCGGTCCGTTCGTCGTCACCAGCTACCAGCCGGGCTCGGTGGTGGAGATGGCGCCCAACCCGCACTGGTGGGGCAAGCGGCCCGCGCTGCAGCGGGTCACCTACCGCATCATTCCCAACGAGAACTCGCTGCTGGTCGCGCTGCGCACGCACGAGATCGACTTCTACTACGACGCACCCGAGCAGCAGTACCGCGAGCTCAAGGGGCTGGCCGGCGTGCAGGTCAGCGCGCGCCCGTTCGCCGCCTACGAGCAGGTCACGTTCAACACGCAGCGCGCGCCGTTCGACGACCTGCGCGTGCGCCGCGCCGCGGCCCAGACGATCGACTGGGCACGCTGCAGCGCAGCGTCTACCTCGCGGTCGACCTGCCCGGCGTGACCGACGTGTTCCCGCTCTCGTGGGCCTTCGATCCGGCGGTCAAGCCGTATCCGCGCGACCTGAGCGCGGCGCGCAAGCTGCTCGACGAAGCGGGCTGGCACGCCGGCCCGGACGGCGTCCGCACGCGCGCCGGCAAGCGCTTGAGCGTCACGCTGCGCACGGTCGCCGGCGTGATCCCGCGCCAGAACGCCGAAGTGCTGATCCAGCAAGAGCTGCACGAGGCCGGCTTCGACGTGCAGATCCTCAACGCGCCGGCCAACCTGCTGTTCGCCCCGCAAGCCGCGGGCGGGCTGCTGGCCAAGGGCAATTTCGACGCTGGCGATCTACGGCTGGACGCAGGCGCCCGATCCGGCCGACGACCTGCAGACGATCGGCCCCGACCGGGTGCCGCCGGGCGGCTCGAACTACAGCGGCCTGCGCGATCCCGAGATCGGCCGGCTGCAGCGCGAGGGCACGCTGGTGTACGAGCGCGCGCGGCGCAAACCGGCCTACGCGGCGCTGCAGCGGCGCGAGCACGAGCTCGTTCCGTTCCAGACGATCGTGTGGCGGGCCAACATCGACGCCGTCAGCGACGACTTCCACGGCTTCCGCCCGGCCGTCGCCGTGACGGACTTCTGGAACCCCTGGGACTGGTCCATCTGATGCTAGCGAGGTTGCGCTTGACTTCCACCGACTGGATCCGCCGCAGCGACGCGCTCGCCCAGCACGTCGTCGGCTCTACGCCCTGGTCGCGCCCGAGGACGCGTCGCAGCTCGGCTTGACCCAAGCCGACGCCGCCACCACCGACCTGAGCGCCGGCTGGCGGGAGCGCGTGCGGGCCGCCGCGGCCGGCGCGGCGACGACGCTCGAGCGGGCGCTGGCGACCGAGAACGACGCGCGCGTGCGCGACGACATCGGCATCCTGCTGCGCGCGGCCGACGACGTCGCGCGCGGGCTGGCCGTCAGCGAGGCGCACCTGATCGCCTACGTCGACGTCGCCAAGCTGGCGTTCGTGGGCCTGCGCGTGCTGCTCGACGAGCAGAACCCGCCCGAGCGCAAGCGCCTGGCGCTGACCCGCCTGCGCCGCTACGCCGGCCTCGAGGGCGCGGTCGTGCCGCTCGCGGTCGCCGCGGAGCACGACGCGCGCGCGCGTCTGGCCGCTGCGCGATCTCGCCGGCCCGTACGAGCTGGAGATCCGCACCTCGCTGCAGCTCAACCCGGTGCTGCTCGACGGGATCGCCGAATTGCTGCGCGAGTCAGGCCTGGCCGGCTGGGAAGACGCGTTCGCGGCCTTCCGCGCGCAGACCGAGGCCTACGCCGAGTTCGTCGAGCGCGAGCTGCTGCCGCGCGCCCGCAGCGATCACAAGCTGCCGGCCGAGGTGTACGCCTTCGCGCTGCACCAGGTCGGGGTCGACATCCCGCCCGCCGATCTGGCCCGCCAGGCGCACGAGGCGTTCGACGCGATCGTGGCCGAGATGCAAGCCTTGGCGCCGCGCGTCGCGGCCGCCAAGGGTTTCCCCGCGACGGCCGATTACCGCGACGTCGTGCGGCGAGCTCAAGCTCGAGCAGATCACCGGCGCCGCCGATGAAATCGCCGAGTTCTACCGCAAGCGCCTGGTCGAGATCGAGGCCATCGTGCGGCGCGAGAACATCGTCACGCTGCCCGACCAGCCGGCCCGCATCCGCGTCGCCTCGCTGGCCGAGAGCGCCGAGACGCCGTGCGCCCACATGAACCCGCCGCCGCTGGTCGGCAACACCGGCCAGGTCGGCGAGTTCGTGCTTCCGCTCGACGTCCCGCCCCCGGCCGGCAGCGCGGGCACCGAGCGCTCCGACGACTTCACCCACGACGCGGTGACCTGGACCCTGACCGCGCACGAGGCCCGGCCCGGCCACGAGCTGCAGTTCGACCGCATGCTGCGCGGCGGGCTGTCGCTGGCGCGCGCGGCGTTCGCCTTCAACTCGGTCAACGTCGAAGGCTGGGCGCTCTACTCCGAAGCGCTGATGCTGCCGTTCATGCCGCTCGAAGGCCAGCTCTGCTCGCTTCTGATGCGCCTGCACCGCGCCGCCCGCGCGTTCCTCGACCCCGAGCTGCAGAGCGGCGCGATCACCCCCGAAGGCGCGCACGCGTTCCTCGCGGATGCGATCGTGTACTCCGACCCGTTCGCGCGCAGCGAGGTCGAGCGCTACACCTTCCGCGCCCCCGGCCAGGCCACCGCGTACTTCTACGGCTACATCAAGCTGGTCGCGCTGCGAGCCGAGGTCGAGGCCGCGCTGGGCGAGCGCTTCGACCCGCTGGCGTTCCACGACTTCATCGTCGACCAGGGCCTGATTCCGCCCGACGCGCTGCGCGCCGCGGTCCTCGACCGCTTCGTCAGCGCCGCCGCGACCTAATAAGATCAAGATATGAAAGCCATCGTCTATCACGGCGCGCGCGACGTGCGCGTCGAGACCGTCCCCGATCCCTCGCTCAAGGCCCCGACCGACGCGCTCGTGCGGGTCGTCAACGCCGCGATCTGCGGCTCCGATTTGTGGCCCTACCGCGGCATCTCGAACCCGGCGGCGGGCTCGCGCATCGGGCACGAATTCACCGGCGTGGTCGAGGCGGTCGGCGCGGACGTGCGCGACGTCAAGGTCGGCCAGTTCGTCGCCGCGCCGTTCTCGTACGCCGAGGGCCACTGCGAGTTCTGCAGCCAGGGGCTCTACACGTCGTGCAAGCAGGCCGGCTTCTGGGGCGGCCTCGACGACGACGGCGGCCAGGGCGAGTTCGTGCGCGTCCCGTTCGCCGACGCTACGCTGGTCGCGATCCCCGACGCCGTCCGCGACGACGCCGGCAAGCGCACCGCCGCGCTGGCCCTGACCGACGTGATGGGCACCGGCTTCCACGGCGTCGTCGCGTCCGGCTTCAAGGCCGGCGACGACGTGGTGGTGGTCGGCGACGGCGCGGTCGGCCTGTGCGCGGTGCAGTCCGCGCGGTATCATGGGCGCGCAGCGCATCATCGCGGTCGGCCACCACGCGGGCCGGCTGGAGCTGGCGCGCCGCTTCGGCGCGACCGAGACGGTCGACTCGCACGATCCCGAAGCCGCGCAGAAACTGTTCGACGCCACCGACGGCGGGATCAAGCACGTCGTCGAGGCGGTCGGCAACCAGAACTCGCTCGACTTCGCCCTGACCGTCGTGCGCGACGGCGGCACGGTCAGCTTCGTCGGCGTCCCGGCCGGCATGGAAACCGTCCCGTTCCGCCGCCTCTTCAGCGACAACGTCTCGCTGCGCGGCGCCCTCGCTCCCGTCCGCGCCTACCTCCCCGAACTGATGGGCGCGCTAGCCGACGGCAAGATCGACCCCTCCCCGGTCTTCACCGAAAAGCTCCCGCTCGGAGTCCGCGCCCCGAGGCTACGCCGACATGGACGAGCGCCGCGCGATCAAGGTCTGCCTGGAAATCAGCGCCCCCTAGCGCGCCATCAGGTCCGTGCCGTCGACCGTGGCGCCGGCCTCGTGGCGTTCGGCGGTGCGGACGAACCAGTTGACCAGCAGTGCCAGCAAGGCCATGTCGTCGACGATGCCCAGCAGCGGGATGTCGCCCAAGATGTTGAGCGGCGAGAGGATGAACAGCGCCAGGGCCAGCGCCATCAGTTTGAGCCGCATCGGCACGCGGGCGCTCTGCACCAGCGCGGGGATGCGCGCCAGCGAGCGGCGCGACGTGAACAGCAGTTTGAACAGACCCATGCGGCTGGATAGCGCGTTCAGCCAGGCGATGTTTCGGCGACCGCTCCCTGGCTCGCTCAGGCGCGCGAGAGGTAATGCCGCAGGCGGATGTCCGCCTGCGCGCCGTCGACGGTCAGGATGGCGTAGCTGAAGCGCGGGTTCATGCGCTTGTCGGTCGGCGAGCCGGGATTCGCGACCAGCGTTCCGTTTTCGCGCTTGACCAGCGGGCGGTGGCTGTGGCCGAACAGGACCACGTCGACCGGCTCTTCGGCGAACGCCGCCAGGGCGCGGCCCATCGTGGTGCCGCGCTTGCCGTCGCCGTGGACCATGCCGATGCGCACGTCCTCGACGCTGCACGATCTTGCGCCGGCCGAAGCGCGCGCGAATCGCTTCGCCGTCGTTGTTGCCGGCGACCGCGTCGAACGGTGCGATGGCTTCGAAGAGCGGGACGGCGAGCAGATCGGTCATGTCGCCCAGGTGGAGGATGCGCTCCACCTTCGCGTCACGCAGCCCGCGCTCGAGCGCGCGCGGAAGCACGCGCCCGAAGCGCGGGAAGTGCGTGTCGCTGACGACCCCGATCACCGTCATGCCGGAACGGTACCCGGTTCGTCGTCGAACGCCGCGCCGCACGCGTCGAGCGCGCCGGCGAGGGAGTGGAACACCGCCGCGACGCTCCGGCGCAGCCGGAACCGCCGGCGGAGGCGAGATCACGCCTGATCGCGTGCTGCCGGTCGTCGACCAGCACCGCGAGCACGTGTTGCGAATAGGATGGCACGAAAAAACCTCCGGGATGCGGAGGCTTCAACAGAACCGACGTGCCGTTACAACGGTGTGGTCAGCCTGGAGGGGCCTCCGCGAGTGCGAACGTGAGCAGCGAGACGACGAACATCGTCCGGCCGGGATTGAACTGAAGGGTCGCGGTGTGTCGAATCATCGTCTCTCCTTTCTAACCGCATGGCGACAGGCGTCGCGATACAAGCGGACCACGAGATTATCATGCAATTCCCAGATTCGTCAATGGGTGCCGGGCGGCTTGGCCGCAGGCCGAACGCGAAGGATTCGGCGCAGCCGAATCCACTAGTGCGCGAGCCAGCCGCCGTCGATCGAAATAGGCGCGCCGGTGATCGAGATCGCGTACTCGCTGCACAGGAAGGCGCACAGCGCGCCGACCTCGCCGACCTCGATGAAGCGGCGGGTGGGCATCGCGTCGAGGAAGGCTCGCTCGAGCGCTTGTTCCTCGCTGATCCCGCCGCCGAACGATTGGGCCAGGCCGGCGGCTTGATTGCGGACGAGGTCGGTCATCACCGCGCCGGGGCAGATCGCGTTGGCGGTGATCCCGTACTCGGCGCCCTCGATCGCGCTGGCCTTCGTCAGGCCCACCACGCCGTGCTTGGCCGAGACGTACGCGGCCTTGTAGGGCGAGCCGATCAGACCTTGGATGCTGGCGACGTTGACGATCCGCCCGCCGCCGCGCGCGACGAGGTGCCGCCACGCCGCGCGCGTCGTGTAGAACACGCCGTCGAGGTCGATCGCGCGCACGTCGTTCCACTTCTCGACCGGGAACTCGCCGATCGGCGCGATGAACTGGACCCCGGCATTGTTGACGACGAAGTCGAGCCCGCCGAAATCCTGGGCCGCGCTATCGACCGCGGCCTGCACGGCTTCGAACGACCGCACGTCGCACGCGTACGCGCGCGCGGTGACGCCGTGCTCGGCCGCGACGGCGCGCGCGGTCTCGGCCGCCACGTCGCGGTCGAGATCGACGATGGCGACGTCGGCCCCGCCCTGCGCCAGCGCCTCGGCGCAAGCGCGGCCGATGCCGCGGGCCGCTCCGGTGACGAACCCCACGCGCCCGTGTAAATCGATCGAAAGCAAGGTCTCGTTCCTCCTCGCGAAGGAGATCGTCCGCGTGGGTAGCCTGGTCCTCTCCAACGTCGCCCGTTCGTTCGGCGACGTCGTCGCCGTGCGCGACGTCTCGTTCACCGTTCCGGCCGGTTCGACGTTCGGATTGCTCGGCCCCAACGGCGCCGGCAAGACGACGACGATGCGCATGATCCTGGGCATCCTCGTCCCCGACCGCGGCACGGTCACGCTGGGACGGTGCGCCGATCGACGGCCGGGTGCGGACCCGCTTCGGGTACCTGCCCGAGGAGCGCGGCCTCTACGGCAAGCTCAAGGTGCGCGAGCAGATCGCGTACTTCGGCCGCCTGCACGGCGTCCCGCGCCCGCTCGACGCCCGCCGCGCCGCGGAGTGGATCGAGCGCCTGGGGCTGGGCGAGTACGCCGAACCGGCCCTGCGCCGAGCTCTCCAAGGGCAACCAGCAGAAGGTCCAGATCGCCTGCGCCGCGCTCCACGAGCCGGTGCTGCTGGTGCTCGACGAGCCGTTCTCGGGCCTCGACCCGCTCAACGCCGAAGTGCTCTTGGAGGCGCTGCGGGCGCTGCGGGCGGCGGGCACGGCGCTGATCCTCTCCTCGCACCAGATGTGGCAGATCGAGGACCTCTGCGAGCGCTTCTGCGTGATCGCCGGCGGGGTCGTGCGAGCGGCCGGCACGCTGCCCGAGCTGCGCGCCGCGTGGCCGACCCGCGTGATCGAGGTCGAGCCCGCGGCCGAGTCGCTGCGGGCGGTGATCGCCGGGCTGCCCGGCGCGCGCGCGCTGCCGCCGTCCGAGCGGCCCACCTTGGCCTACGAGGTGCCGGCCGACGCCGACACCGCGGGGCTGCTGCGGCGGCTGGTCGCGGCCGGCGACGTGACCCGCTTCGAGCGGCTCGAACCGAGCTTGCGCGACATCTACCTGCGCGCGACGGAGGCCGCGGCGTGAACGCGATCGGCATCGTCTTCTCGGCCGAGTTCCTGCGCCGCATCACCTCGCGCGCCTATATCATCGCGACGATCATCGGCGCGCTCAGCATCGTGGCCATCGCGGTGCTGCCCAAGCTGCTCGCCGGCGGCTTCGCGGGCAGCACGACCACGCTGGTGCTGGTCGGCGACCCCGCGCTCACCGCGGCCGCTCGGCCGCTGCTCGCGGGCGACTACAAGATCGCGGCGACGTTCGCGCGCCTGGACCGCACCCCCGACACGGCCTTCCTGGACGCGCACGGCAAGGCCACCGCGGTGACCGTGCTGACGCGCGACCGCACCGGCCTGCGAGTCACCGCGTACGCCCGCGACCCGTCCGAGTTCCACGGCGGGTTCGCGCGCCATCTGCTGCCGCTGCAAGTGGCGCTGGGGACCGGCCTGCCGGTCGCCGCGGTGCAGCGGCACCTCGACGGTACCGGTCGAGGTGCACGACGTCGCGGGCCGCTTCGCCGACGCCTCGGCGGCCGATGCGGCCAAGGGCATCGGCTACCTGTTCGTCTTTCTGCTCTACCTGGCGATCCTGCTCAACGCGCAGTCCATCATGGCCTCGGTGGCCGAGGAGAAGACCAGCCGCATCGCCGAGCTGCTGGTCGCGACGATCGACCCGGCCCAGCTGCTGACCGCCAAGATTCTCGGCCTCGGCGGCGACCGGCATGATCCAGCTCGCGGCCTGGGTCGTGACCGGGGCGCTGGCCGGCAGCGCGGTGGTCGGGATGTTCTCCGACAGCGCGCCGGCCGCGCGGCACGGGGATCGGCCCGCTCGCGCTCCCGCCCGGCGAGGTGCTCTCGTTCGTCGCCTTCTTCATCGTCGGCTTCTTGCAGTACGGCGTGCTCTACGCCGCCGCCGCGTCGCTGATCAACCGCACCGAGGACTTGGGCAGCGTCACCGGGCCGCTGGTCGTGCCGGTCGTGATCGGCTTCCTGCTGGCCCAGCTCACGCTGCAGTTTCCGGCCGCGCCGCAGCTGATCGTCGCCTCGCAGATTCCGCTGCTCGCGCCGTTCGTGATGTTCACCCGGATCGCGGTCTCGACGGTGCCGGCCTGGCAGATCGTGCTCTCGCTCGTCATCAACATCGCGGCGGCGGCGCTGTTCGCGTTCGCCGCGGGCAAGATCTACCGGGTCGGGCTGCTCCTCTACGGCCGCCCGCCCTCGCTCAAACAGGTTCTCGCGACGCTGCGCGCCTAGCCGCCGCTGCAGCTCGCGTCGAGCGAGAGCGGGCTCGTCTGCGGCTGCGCGATCGCGGCCACGCTGGGCGCGTTACCGTTGCCCGCCGGCGGGTTGACCGAGGCCGCGAAGCCGGCCTGCAGCTCGGGATAGCACGCCACCAGCGTCCCCATGTCGGGCGACTCGAGCTCGTTGATCGTCGCGTTCCAGGGCGTCGAGGCGCCGCCGAACGCCGCTTGCAGCGAGAGCGGCACGTCGTTGGTCGCGTCGACCGTCATCTGGGCGTGGCCGAGCAGCTTGGGCCCGCTCAGCCCCGCCGCGGTCGAGAGCGTCCGCCCGCACGTGCCGCTGACCGTGGGCGAGCCGGACGGCTGCCAGAACTTCGGGCTGGCCGGCGCGGGCGCGACCAGCGGGCTGCCGTTGGAGAGCATCTGCGCCGGCGGCAAGCCGCACGGGTGCGACGATCGGCGCGCCGGCCGCCGCGCCGTACACGCCGTAGAGGCTGTACTGCTGGAACGGGTTGCCTTGCGCCGAGACCATGCCGCCGTAGCGCGCGGCCATCTGCACGCGCTCGCCCAGCACGCCGGACTGGAGCGACCAGATCACGCCGAACATCGCGATCAGGAAGACCGGCAGCGCGATCGCGGTCTCGATCAGCGCCTGGCCGCGCGCGCGCAAGCTCACGAGGTCGCGCATGTGAAGCTCCCCGGCGCCAGCGCGCCGCTATAAGGCTTGATCGGGATCGTGCTCCACCAGCCGGTCACCGCCGAGAACTCCGGCCCGTTGATGCGCTCGCTGTACGCGTCGGAGAGCGGGTACGCTTTGGCGGCGTTGCCGCCGAAGTCGTTCACGAACCAGTTGTGGCCGTTGGGGCCGGTCGCGGTCGTCGTGCCGCCGCTGAAGTCCTCGGGCGGCTGGAACGGTTTGCCGGTTTGCGGGTTGACGATCACGCCGGGCTGGATCCACTCCTCGGTCACCATCGCGCTGGTCGCGGCGGCGCGCCCGACGGCGGTGAACGTCGGCGGGGTGAAGTTCAGGAAACCGGGCACCAGCGGCGGGACCTTCGCGCAGGTCACGATCTCGATCTGGGCCGGCGTGTAGTCGTCCTTGACGCGCGCCGGCGCGATCCCGTTGACGACCCACGCGCCGCCGTCCTGCTCGACGTCGTTGAGGTTGCCGACCCGCTTGCGGATGTCGGTCACGGTGTACTTGAAGCCGCAGTCGCCGCCGTTGGCCTTGCCGCAGTTGCGCTCGAAGTCGGCCACGATCGCCTTGGCGTCGGCCTGCGCCTGAGGCAGGGTGTACTGCGAGACGCGGCTCATGAGCTGCACGTCGGTGGTGTAGCGCGCGACCGCGCGCGCGTACTGGTCCTTGAGGCTCTTGTAGATCGGCTGGCAGTTCGAGCTGTTGCCGCGCGCGCAGCCCGAGTCGCCGGCCGAGGCGACGACCATCGCCTCGAGCAGGTTGCGGATGCGCCACTCCTCGACCGAGGCCGCGTACATCACCGCCATCTGCTGGTTCCAGGCCGAGGTCTGCACCGACAGCGCGCCCGCCGCGGCCGCGTCGGCGGCGTTCTGAGCGCGAATCTGCCAGCGCAGCACCTCGCCGTACTGCAGCGCCGAGAACGCCAGCACGAGCGCAGCGCCCAGCCCCATGGCCCAGATCGGCAGCGTCTGGCCGCGCGCGCGCAAGCCTAGCATGCCGGGTTCCGGTAGAGCGGGTTGAAGGGGTAGAAGCCGATCGCTTTCTGGCCGATCGGGTAGCCGGCCGGAACGTCGACGTCCCAGGCGGCGACGCTCTGCAGGCACGGCGTCGTCCAGGTGATCGGCCGGTTTCCGCCGCCGATCGACTGCGGCAGCTCGCCGTTGTTGAGGATGTTGGCGAAGACTTGCTGGTGCAGCAGCATCGCGGCGTACACGGAGCCCGGGCCGACGCCGTTCGCGGGCTGGTTCCAGTTGCTGCCGTCGAGGTACTCGGCCATGCCGAGCGCGGCCATGACCGAGCCGCCGCAGCCGTTGTTCTGCACCGGCACGGCGCAGTGCCACATGTAGCGAAAGCCGATGAAGTACGGCGGCGCGTTGCCGTCGTCGGCGAAGTAGCCGTTCATCTTGTCGCGTTCGGGTCGTTGATCGTGTTGCCGGCGAGGTCGAAGCCGGTGTCCGAGACGAGCATGTTGCCCTCGATGAAGGCGCCGGCGATGTCGAACTGGCCCAGCACCCCGCCGCCGAGCCCGCCGGTCTGGTCGACGGTCACCTGGGTGTGCGACGGGCGCACGACCTGCACGCCGCCGTGGCGGTTGTTCTGCTGCGCCTGGCCGGATTGGTAGTCCACCGGCACGTTGGTGTCGTCGGGCGCGTTCTGGGTCACCGTGACCTGCGCGCCGTTGGCGATCGGAAACGGCGAGGCGATCGCGGCGACGGGATCGTTGCCCAGCACCGAGGCGTGCGCGGCGACGAACGCCGCGCCGTCCGACGAGAGCTGCGTGTAGCCGATCAGGCCCAGCTCGAACGTGCCGAACAGGAGCGTCAGCGAGAGGCCCAGCACGATGACGGTTTCGGGCAGCGCCGCCCCGCGCGAGAACTTCACGACCCGGTCTGCGCCGCGAAGAGCGTGTCGGCCAGGTTCTGCAGCGTCTTGCTGAGCTGGCCGGAGAGGCCGTAGAGCGCCACGATCGAGGCGCCCGCGATCACGGTGAGCACGAGCGCGTACTCGGTCAGCGCGGCCCCTCGCTCGTCGCGCAGCAGCGCAAGAAAGCACGTTCATCGGCTGATCACCTCCGGGGTCATGACGAACACGACGTCGGTCTCGGCGCTCTGGTAGCGGGTCGAGCGGAACAGCCGGCCCAGGATCGGCAGATCGCCCAGCCCGGGAATCTTGTCGATGTTCTTGAGCTCCTGGCGGCGCAGCAGCCCGGCCATGACGATGCTCTCGCCCGCCTTGGTGACGACGTCGGTCGTGATGCGGCTGGTCTTGAACGACGGCAACACGTAGCCCGCCACCTGGATGCCGTTGCTGAAGTCGAGGTCGGAGACTTCGGGCGTGATCTGGGTCTCGACGCCGCCGTCGGGCAGGATCTTGGGCGTGAGGTCGAGCTTGACGCCGTACTCCTTGAACTGCACGTTCACCGCGTTGAGGCCGCTCGGAATGATGTACGGAATCTCGCCGCCGACCAGAAACTTGGCCTGCGTGCCCGGCATCGTCACCAAGTTGGGCGAGGACAGCACGCGGGCGTGACCGTTGCGGATCAGCAGGTCGATCGTCGGCGCGACGAACGTCGCGCGGATGAAGCGGTCCAGCCCGAACGCGCGGCCCGTCGCGGTCGTCGCGCCCGCGCCCTTGGGGGCCGCCTGGCTGTTGTTGTTCACTTGGGCGGCGTTGTCGAACGCGGTGAAGGAAGGGTCGCCGTACGTGACGTTGCCCGACGGGTCGATCGTCGCGTTCTGGAGCCGCACCCCGAGCTGCTGCAGCCCGGTGCGGTCGACTTCCAAGATGTAGACGTGGGTGTCGACCTGCTGGGTCGTGTCGAGCACGAGCCGGTCGACCAGCGTCCCCTTGACGTCGAGGTTGGCGCCGGCGTAGCCGCGCACGCGCTGCAGCACGCCCTCGGCGGCGGCGCGGTCGCGCACCTTGCCGCTGACGTAGACGTTGCCCTTGGTGTCGTAGTCGACCCGCACGTCGCGCGCGCCGGCGCTCGTGCCGAGCGCGGCCTGCAGGTCGCCCAGCGGGTGGGTGACCGTCACCGCGTCGACGATGTCGTACTTCTCGTTCTTGGCCAGCGACGTGAAGCGGCCCAGCACGTCGGAGACGCGGTTCGCGTGGGCCTGGTCGGTGACGTCGCCCTTGACGACCAAAGCGCGGCCGGCGGTCTGGACGCTCACGCCCGGGTCGTCGATCGAGGTGCGGATCATCTGGGCCAGATCGTCGAGCGTCTGTTCCGTCACGGTGACGTCGAACTCGCGCCGGCCGGTCCGCGCCCAGACCAGCAGCGTGGTGTGGCCGGGCGCCTTGGCGTTGACGATCACCTGCTGCGTGCCGACCGGCACGACGCCCGCGATCTTGCCGTCGCCGACCGCGACGCGGGTCAGCCCCGGCGCCTCGATCGTCGTCGAACGGCCCGAGGTCAGCGAGATCGCGTCGATCTGCTGAGCGCGGACGGGAGCGGGAGCAGCGACCGCGAGCGTCGCGGCCAGGGCGAGGAAAACGTTGCGCGTATCCACCGCAATCGTTCTGCCCGCGGACGTCGCGTCAACGCGTGAACGGCGCGTCGACGGCGCGTAAAATCTCGCACCGTTCACGCGAGAAGCGGGTGCGAGCGACGGTATGACCGATCCGTGACCATTCCGATGCGGCGCTTCGCCGCGGCACTTGTCGCTACGGCACTTACGGCCTTTCCGGCTATCGCCCATGCCGGAACCTCGCTCGAACGAGTGGCCGATCAGGTGGGCTATGCGTATGCATGGTCGGCGTCCGCATCGGAAGTCACGCTCTCGCGTCCCGGACTCACGGTCGTCCTGCGACCCGGCAACCGCCGCTACCAGATCAACGACCGCGTGGCGTACGCCGGCGAAGCCCCCGTCTACGAGAACGGCGACTTGTCCGTTTCCGCCGACGTGGTCGCCGAGCTGCGCGTACTCGCCGGACGCTACCCGGTGTCGCGTGCCACGGAGGGCACGCGCATCGGTACGAGCTCGAATCCCCTCAGCCCCACGGTTCCCAACCCCGCGAGCGCGAGCGGTTCGCTCTCCATCCTGGTCTCACCGGCGCCTGGCCGCGAAGCGGTCGTCGTCGACGGATCGGCCCCCGCGGCCCTACGCGGCAACGCCGTCCCCGTCACGCTCACCGTTACCGGCACGGTCTCGCGCGATCTCCCGACCGTCACGCTGCAGCGCGTCACGCTGGCCACGGACGGCACGTTCCACACGATCCTGTCGATCTCGGGCATGCCCCGCGGCAGCGTCGTCACCGTCACGGCGACGTCGCTGCTCGGGCTGACCCCGGCCTCGGCTCAGATCACCGTCGGCGCGCCCAACCGCGCCGTCGACTCCCCCCTCGACCACCTGCCCAAGGACTGACGTCCTTCCGAGAAGGAGCTCATCGTGAACCACTTCCAGGCCATGCTCAACGACGACGAAGGCGCGACCCTCGTCGAATACGGTCTCGTCGTCTCGCTCATCGCCGTCGCCGCGATCGCCGCGATCGGCGCGCTGGGCGGCCAGATCACCTCGACCTTCACCGCCATCCAAGGCCACCTGGCCACGGGCAAGTAGTGAACGCCTTCGTCCCGGTCCTCGCCGCGGCGGCTTGCGCCGCCGCGGCGTGCGATCTGCGTTCCCGGCGCATCCCGAACGTGCTCACGGGCGCGCTCGCGGTCGCCGGCCTCGCGGTGGCCGGGGCGACGCGCGGACTACCTGGCTTGGGCATCGCGGTCGCGCTGCTCGCCGTCGTTCTCGCGCTGGGCACGCTCGCGTTCGCGCGCGGCTGGTTCGGCGGGGGCGACGTGAAGTTGATCGCCGCGGGCTGCTGCGGACTCGTCCCGGCGCACGCGGCCGACTTCGTTCTCTACACCGCCCTGTGCGGCGGCCTGCTCTCCCTCTACGCGCTCGTATCGTCGCGACGGATCGCGGTGGTACTGCTAACTCGAACGCTCCCGCGAACCGCCGAACGGCTGCCCTATGCCGTCGCGGTCGCGGGCGGCGCCCTCCTCCTGTGGGTGGCTATTCTATGTCCCGCGTACTTGGTCGTCCGCTAGACACGCGCACGGTCGCGCTCTCCGTCGCCGGCCTGCTCGCGGTCGGCACCGGCGTCCTCACCTTCAACTATCTCGGCTCGGTCAACCACGCCGCGCCCGCCGTCTTCGCAGCGGATCGTGCTGGTCGCGGCCAAGACGATCCCGGCGCACGCCGACGATCACCGCCGAGATGCTGGGCCGCGTCTCGCGGCTCCGCCGACGCGGTCGATCCCGACGCGCTGGTCGTTCCGGCGTCCGCGCTGGGCTCGACCGCGGTCAACGAGATCCCGGCCGGCAGCCTGCTGACCAGTTCCAAGCTCGCCCACGTCACCGGTTCGGCCCTGGTCGGGCGGATGCACGGCGGGATGCGCGCGGTCTCGATCGCGCTCGATCGCGTCAAGGGCGTCTCGAACCTGATCCAAGCCGGCGACCGGGTCGACGTCATCGCCGTCACCCCGGCCCGCAACGACGAGGCGCCCAAGGCCGCGACGATCATCCGCGGCGCGCAGGTGCTCTCGATCGGCCAGATGATCGACGCCCAGGCGACGCCCTCGCCGGACGGCCAGCAGTACACCACCGCGACGCTCGAGGTGACGCCCAAGCAGGCCGACCTGCTCGCGCTCGCCGACATCAACACCACCCTGCGCCTGGCGCTGCGCTCGCCGCGCGAGAACCTCCGCAGCCAGCCGACCGAGGCCATCTCGCTGGCCGCCCGGCAAGCCCGTGAGCGCGCCCCAGATCGCGCCGGCCATCGCGCCCGCCGTGCCCAAGCCGGTCGCCGGTCGCGGCCGGTTCCCCCGCCGGCCCCGCCGCGCCCAAGCCCAAGCCGACCTCGCCGGTCCACGTGATCGACGGCGACCGCCGCTACCACCCGGCGCTCTAGCCCGATGAAAGGCACCATCGCGGTCGTCGTCGGCGCCAAGGGCGGCGTCGGCGCGACCACCATCTGCGTCGACCTGATCCGCCAGCTGCACACCTCCAAGGCGTGCGGCCTGGTCGACGCCGACTACAGCGGCCGGCGCTCCTCGCCGTGCTGACCGACAGCGTGCGCGCGTTCGACCAGGGCCGGGTGGGCGGCAACATCGCCTCGGCGACGATCCTGGGCGACGTGGCGGGATCGAGTTCACCCCCTCGATCGACGGCTCGTTCACCCTCATGCCCGATGCCGTGGCCGGAATTTTCGGCGACCTGCGCGACACGACCGAATACATCCTGGTCGACTCGCCCCAGCCGTACGCCTCGTCGGTCCGCCCGTTCGTCGTCAACGCCGCGCACTTCATCATCGTGGTCGAGCCCTCGCTGCTGGGCGTCACCAGCGCGCGCGCGGTGCAGACCGAGCTGGCGAAGTTCGGCATCCCCGCCTCGCGCGTGTTCCTGGTGCTCAACTCGCGCGACTCCCGCAGCCCCCTGCGCGCCGAGGAAGTGGAGCGCGCGCTGGGCGCGCGCCTGCTGGGCAACATCCCGCACAACAGCGACCGCCGCTACGGCAAGGCGATCGAGGCGCTGGCCAGCGCGCTGGTCGCGCTGCCGCTGCCCGAGGACATCGAGCCGCTGCGCCCCTCGGCCAAGACGCCGCTGGGCGACCGGCGCCTGGGCAACCGCCGCCCCAGCGGCGACGCCAAGCCCGAGGACGTGATCTCGGGCAAGGCCAGCGAAGCGCACATCATGGCGACGGTCCAGCAGACCGCGCGCGACCTGCTCAAGGCCGAGATCCACGACGCGCTCGCGCAGCGGCTCGACGTCGTCGCCGCCAGCGCGGGCCTCGACGAGCCGCGCAAGCTGGCCGAGCTGCGCGCCCAGATCGCGACCATCGTCGGCGAGCTGATGTCGGCCTACCCGGCCGTCTTCTCGGCCGAAGAGCTGGCCCGCATGCGCCAGGAGATCATCGACGAGGCGCTCGGCTACGGCCCGCTCGAGGAGCTGCTGGCCCAGACCGACGTCACCGAGATCATGGTCAACGGCCCGCGCAACATCTTCATCGAGCGCAACGGCAAGATCGAGACGACCACCAAGCGCTTCGCCGACGACAAGCAATTGCGGGTCGTGATCGAGCGGATGATCGCGCCGCTGGGCCGGCGCATCGACGAGTCGCAGCCGATGGTCGACGCGCGCCTGCCCGACGGCTCGCGCGTCAACGCGATCATCGAGCCGCTCGCGCTCGACGGCCCGACGCTCACCATCCGCAAGTTCGGCAAGCACCGCATGTCGCCCGACGACCTGGTCAACATCGGCGCGATCGAGCGCCCGATGATCGACTTCCTCCGCGCGGCGGTCGAAGCGCGCCTCAACGTCGTGATCTGCGGCGGCACCGGCTCGGGCAAGACCACCTTCCTCAACGTGCTCTCGTCGTTCATCCCCGACGGCGAGCGGATCGTGACGATCGAGGACGCGGCCGAGCTGCGCCTGGACCAGTCGCACATCGTGCGGCTCGAAGCGCGCCCGGCCAACCTCCAGGGCGTGGGCGAGATTCGCATCCGCGACCTGGTCCGCAACGCCCTGCGCATGCGGCCCGACCGGATCATCGTCGGCGAGTGCCGCGGCGGCGAGGCGCTGGACATGCTCCAAGCGATGAACACCGGCCACGACGGCTCGCTGACGACCTTGCACGCGAACAGCGCGCGCGACGGCCTCTCGCGCATCGAGACGATGGTCATGATGGCGGGCTTCGACCTGCCGATCAAGGCCATCCGCGAGCAGATCTCGGGCGCGGTCGACATCATGGTCCACATCTCGCGCATGCGCGACGGCAGCCGCAAGGTGATCGGCATCAGCGAGGTGGTCGGGCTGGAAGGCGAGATCGTGACCATGCAGGAGATCGTGCGCTACCAGCAGCGCGGCCTGGACAAGAACAACAAGGTCGTCGGCTCGTTCGAGTTCACCGGCGTGCAGCCGGAGTGCATGGAGCGCTTCGCCGAGTTCGGGGTGTCGTTCGACATCCGCGCGCTGGGCGAGATGGGCGCGCGCGAGAAGGTCGCGGCATGGTAGCCGCGATCGCCCCCTACGCGATCGTGATCGGCGTCGTCGGCGCGATGGGGCTCATCCTGGCCTCGTTCTGGCAGCGCATCACCGCGCGCCTGACGCCGCTGGTCGAGGGCTACCGCCTCGCGCTCGAGCAGGCCGACGTGCGGGTCAAGGGCGAGGAGCTGCTGCTCGGCATCCTGGGCGGCGCGGCCGCGCTGTGGCTGGGCGCCGTCCTGCTGCTGCACCTCGACCCGCTGCGCGGCATGCTGGTCCTGCCGGTCGCGCTGCTGCTCGCGGTGTACCTGGTCAAAGGCTGGATCGCGCGCAAGAGCAAGAAGCGCTTGGGCGCGTTCACCGAGCAGCTCGAGCTGGTGCTGCGCCTGATGGCCAGCGGCCTGCGCGCGGGCCTGGGCCTGCGCCAAGCGCTGGTGCTGGTGATCGACGAGCTCGAGGACCCGGCCCGCAAGGAGTTCATGCGCGTGCTCGGCCAGGCCAACATCGGGGTCAGCGTGCACGACGCGCTCGACTCGATGGCCAAGCGCATGCCAAGCGAGGAGTCGGCGATGATGGTCAAGGCGATCCGGGTCCAGTCGCAGACCGGCGGCAACTTGGCCAAAGTGCTCGACCACCTGGCGACCACGATCAAGGAGCGCCGCCGGGTGTGGCGCAAGATGCGCGCGCTGACCGCCGAGGGCCGCATGACCGCGGTCGTGATCGCGGCCCTGCCGGTGGTGGTGTGCGCGCTCATCTGCCTGCTTCAGCCGGCCATGCGCCACGCGCTGTTCCAGACCAGCATCGGGGCGGGCGTGATGACCTTCGTCGCGTTCCTGGAGTTCGCCGGGATCATGATGCTGCGCAAGATCATGGCGTTCGAGGTCTGAGGTGCTGATCGCCGTCATCGCCGCCGCCCTCTGCGCGGCCTCCGTGGGTTACCTGGTCATCTCGGTCGTGGCGGCGCGCCGCACGGCGGTCGAGCGCACCATCGCGCAGCTCGACCGGGCCGGGATCGACGCCGACCGCAAGCAGGAGCTGGGCGTGTTCGCCCGCTTCTTCGACGAGCGCGGCAAGAGCAAGCTCGAGCGCCGGATGCGCCAAGCCGGCTGGTACGACCTGACGCCGGCGCGCTTCGCGATGCGCAGCGTGGTCGGCGCCGCGGCCGGCGGAGGGCTCGGCGTGGCGCTGATGTTCGCGCTGCACAAGCAGCTCGCTGATGTTCATGATCGCGGCGCTGGTGCTGGTCGTGTGCGGAGCCGCCGTGCCCAACGCCATGCTCAACAGCGCGATCGCCAAGCGCAAGAAGGGCATCCGCAACGCCCTGCCCGACTTCCTGGACCTCGTCTCGACCACGGTCGAGGCCGGCATCGCGCTCAACGGCGCGTTCGCCGCCGCGGTCGACGCGGTGCGCGGCCCGCTGCGCGACGAGCTGCACGCGGTGCTCTCCGACATCCGGGTCGGGCGCTCGCGGGCCGAGGCGCTGGCCACCATGGCCGCGCGCTGCGACGTGGTCGAGCTGACCACCACGGTGACCGCGATCGTGCAGGCCGA
Organism: Vulcanimicrobiota bacterium; assembly: GCA_963784655.1. Lineage (GTDB taxonomy): Bacteria > Vulcanimicrobiota > Vulcanimicrobiia > Vulcanimicrobiales > Vulcanimicrobiaceae > Vulcanimicrobium. Next base: position 1,290,646 of record CAWASO010000001.1, on the reverse strand, counting down.
GAAACTCGGCGGCGACATCGCGGGCATCCTCGACGGCCTGGCGGTCGAGGCGCGCGAGCAGCGCATGATGCGGGCCGAGGAGATCGCCGCGCAGCTCCCGGTCAAGATGACCTTTCCGATGGCGCTGTGCATGCTGCCGGCCTTGTTCGTGATGATCTTCGGCGCCGTCGCGGCGCAGCTGGCGTCCAAATGAGCCCGCACGTCATGCTCGGCGCGCTGCTCTTCGCCTGCGCCGCGATCGCCGGCATCGTGCTGGCCGCGGCGATCTGCGCGCGGGTCGAGGGCTACGCCGACGGCCCGCGCCCGGGCACGCCGCCGGTCGTCGCGCTGATCGCCGGCGCGGCGCTGATCGGCGGCGTCGCGGGCGCGCACGGCGCGCCGGGCCGGCTCGGTCTGGTCGCGCTCGTCTGCGCGGCGTTCGTCGCGGCCTGGTACTGCGACGTCGCGCGCGGCATCGTGCCCGACGTCTTCACGCTGGGGCCGCTGGCGCTGGTCGCGGGGCTGGCCTTCGTCTGGCACGACCCGCGCATGCTGGTCTCGGCCGGGGTCGTGTTCGTCCCGTTCGCGCTGGCCGCGGCCCTCTCGCGCGGGCGCGGGATGGGCTGGGGCGACGTCAAGCTGGCCGCGGTCGCGGGCGCGGTGCTGGGCGCGTCCAACGCCCTGCTGGCCTGCGCCCTGGCCGCCTTCGCGGCCGCCGTGAGCGCGCGCTTCGGGCCGGCCGAACCGGCCGGCGCGGCGCCGCGCCCGCTGGCGTTCGCGCCCTACATCATCGCGGCCACCGCGCTGTTCACCGCGTGGTCGGCCGTATGACGATGTTCCTCGTGCGCAGCGCGGACAGCGGGCGGGTCGTGGCCTGGCGCGTCCAGCGCCGCGACGGCTGGCTGGAGCGCACCGTCGGCTTCCTGCCGCGCAGCTCGATCGCGCCCGAGGAAGGGCTGTGGTTCGAGCGCTGCGGCGCGGTGCACACGGTCGGCATGCGGGTGCCGCTGGACATCGTGTTCCTCGACGGCGCGCTGCGGGTGATCCACACCGAATCGCGCGTGCGGCCGCAGCGGCTCTACGTCGGCCACCCCCAGGCCAAGATCGTGGCCGAGTTCGGCCCGGGGTTTCTGGAAGCCAACCCGCTCGCGCCGGGCGAGCAGCTCGCGCTCGAGCCGGTCTAGAGCCGCTGGGTGCGGACCAGCTCGGGTTCGTCGCTGACCCGTGCCGCGGCGCGGGCCAAACCGTCGTGGAGCTCGTCGGAGATCCCGCTGAGCGCGGGCGGCACGTCGCCTTCGAGCAGCGGCTGGCCGGCCAGGCGGAGCGCCGCGCGGTCGTGGTCGAGCGCGCCGACGACGTCGCCCGCGGCCCAGGCCTGCTCGGCGTCGCGCAGGTGCGAGCGCACCCGGCGGGCGTCGATCGCGAACAGCTCGAGGTTGAGCGCGATCTCGTCCCCGAAGGCGACGTAGTGGTTGAGGTCGGCGTAGCCGACCACCGCGGCCAGCGAGCGGCGCATGGTGCTGCAGGCCGAGCGCAGGCTCTGGGCGGCCAGATGGCGGTCGGTGTCGGGCCAGAAGACCCGGAGCAGCGTCTCGCGCCGCGCCCGGCCCTGCGGCTGGAGCGCCAGGAAGGCGAAGATCTGGGCGTCGCGGCGGCGGAACCAGGCCACCTGCTGGCCCTCGATGCGCACGTCGTTCTTGCCGAACAGCCGCACGGTGAAGGGCGTCAGCGCCTGCACCGGGGCCGGCACGGCCGCGCGGGTGACCCGGGCGATGGCCCGGTAGGGCCGGAACGCGCCGTCGGCCCAGCGCACGAACAGGCCGCGCGCCTCGAGCCGGTCGAGCACCGGTTCGTCGATCGCCTCGCCGTCGAACAGCCGGCGCGCGGCGCCGGCCAGCATCGGGTCCTCGTCGGCCAGCGCGGCGTCGACGAAGCGCCGCACCAGGCGGCCGTTGCTGCGGCGCCAGCGGTCGAACGCGCCTTCCAGGGCGCGGTTGGTCGAGGCGCACTCGCGGATCGCCGAGCAGAGCGCGAAAGCCCAGCCCTCGGTGTCGTGCAGCAGCCGGCCCAGGTCGCGCTCGTCGACGTCCAGCCGGGCCGTCTCGGCCAGCCGAGCGGCCTCGTCGCGGGTGAAGGCCAGCCGGTCGCCGTCGAGGACCGCGGCCAGGCCCAGCGACAGCAGGCGGGTGGCGTCGACCACCTCGCGGCTGCGGGTCGCGAAGACGAACGTGACGTTCTCGGGCGCTTCGTACACGAAGCGGCGCAGCAGGACGCGGACGGCCTCGGGGGCGCGGTCGACCTCGTCGACCAGGACCTCGCAGCGGCCGACCTCGGCCAGCGCGGCGAGCAGCGCGTCGTCGTCGTCCGCAGCCTGGGCGAAGCCGAACGGGCGGGCCAGCGCGGCGCGCAGCGCGGCCGGGGTGGTGCCCGCGTCCAGGGCGGCGTAGACGGCGCGGTGGCGCGGGCGCGGCGGCGTAGGTGACCAGCGCCGTGGTCTTGCCCGAGCCGGACGGGGCCGCGACCAGGCGCAGCGGCACGTCGGCATGATCGCCAAGCCAGCCGGCGATCCGCTCGCGGTGGATCGTGTCGGGAGCGAGCTTGGGCAGTTTCGCTCGTGTGGATACGTCGTGCACCCGCGTCTCCTCTCCGTAGGAAGTCCTAGGACCTAGGACTCTATCAGTTCCCTAGTTCGCGATCAAGCTAACACAGAGGATGATCGGGTCGCAGGCCGGGTTATCTGTCCAACATCGGTCAAGATCCGGTAAAATGGAGCGCTTTGACCAGGGTCTCGCTCCCTTGGCCGCGCTGCAAGGTCACCCGTACGGTGTACGGCTCGGGGCGGAGCGGCGCGACCAGCGCCACGCTCCGCTCGCCCGCCCGCAGCTGCACACCGGCCACTTCGGCCCCGTCGCGGTCGCGCGAGAGCGCGACCCGGGCCCCGTCGCCGAACGGCACCTCGACCACGAACGGCTGGCCCGGCCGGACCGGATCGGGCCGGACCACGAACGCATCGCCGCCGCCGACGTCGACCACCGTCGTGTTCGACCCGGCCGGCACGCGGGCGCCCGGTGCGCCGGCCGGGCCCGGCAGGGCGGACGCGCCGGCGGACGGGCTGGGCAGCGGCGAGGGGGTGACGGCGGCCGGGATCGGGACCCGGGTGTCCTCGCCCGCCCCCGCGCCGGCGGCGCTGGCGATCAGGGCGTACGGCTCGCGCGGGCCGGGCGGCGGGGCGGGGACCTGGGTGGTGCCCTGGCCGCCGGGCGTGGTGGTGGAGAACCAGGTTGCGCCGGCCCGGTCGACGATCGCCAGGTGCACCGTGCGGGCGCGGGCCGCGTAGCGGACGGTCAGCGGGGCGTTGGGCCGGGGCGGGTCGACCGAAAGGGTCGCCAGGCGCGGCGGCGGGGTGGCGACGATCCGGATCGCGGGCGGCGCGGTGGCCCGCGCGTAGGCCGCGTCGCGCGCGTCGGCTCCGAGCGCGCCGGCGATCGCGACGTGCAGCGTGGCGGCGTCGCCGCGCCCGAGCGGCAGCGTTCCCGACGGCCCGGGCAGCGGGCCGCTCGCGACGACCGCGCCGGCCGCGTTGCGCAGCTCGTAGCTGCGCTTGCCGTCGCCGGCGGTGCGCCAGCTGCCGACCAGCGTGCCGCCCGGCCCCGCGCCGAGCCCCGCCTCGAGCACGCGCGGACGGCCGGAGCCGACCACCAGCAGCGTCGCGCCAGCCAGCAGCGCCGCCGCGCCCAGCGCCGTCGCGATCGGGATCCAGCGCCGGCGCGAGCGCCCGCCGCGCGGCGGCGGCGCCTCGACCACCAGGTGCACGCCCTCGCCTTGGACGACCGCCGCGACCCGTTCGTACGCCAGCGTCGCGTCGAGGGTGAAGCCGGTCCGGACCGCGGCGTGCGGCTCGATCTCGACCGCCAGCGCGGCGACCGGGCGGCGCTCGTCGAGCCGCAGCGCGCTGACCGTCGCGGCCAGGGTCGCGCCGGTGCCGTTGGTGACCCGCAGCTCGTAGCGCGCGCCGGCCCGGTCGGTGCCGACCGGCTCGAGCTCGCACAGCACCGCGCCGGCGCCGGTCGCGAGGAGACCGCGCCCGCCGCGCGGCAACGCAGGCGGGATGCCCAGGGCGCTGCTGCCGCTGCTCGCGATCACGTTCGTCGACGTGCTCGGCTTCACGATCTTGATCCCGATCCTGCCCTTCTACGCGGAGCACTTCGGCGCGTCGCCGACGACCATCGGCGCGATCTACGCCACGGTCGCCCTCTGCTCGCTCGTGTCGTCACCGTTCTGGGGCCGCCTCAGCGATTCGATCGGCCGAAAGGGGGTCTTGATCGCCGCACAGGTCGCAGGGTTCCTCGGCTTCGCCCTGCTCGCCTGGGGCAGCGCGCTGTGGACGATCTTCGTCGCGCGCGCGGTCGAAGGCCTCGGCGGCGGCGGCCTGGGCGTGACGCAAGCCTACGTCACCGACGTGACCACGCCGCAGAACCGCGCCCGCGCGTTCGGCCTGGTCGGCGCGACGTTCGGGCTCGGCTTTCTGATCGGGCCGGCGATGGCCGGGATCCTGGTGCGCTACGGCTACGCGGTGCCGTTCTGGGTCGCAGCCGCGCTCGCGGCGGTGACGGTGGTGATGACGCTGGTGCTGCTGCCGGAGTCGAAGGGCGCGGTGCAGACGGCGCCGTCGTTCGCGGAGATTCGCGCCTCGCTGGCCGAGCCGCGCTTGGGGCGGCTGATCCTGACCCAGTTCGCCTTCGCGATCACCTTCACGTCGTGGGTGACGGTGTTCGCGCTGTTCGCCGAGCGCGTGCTGGGCTTCGGGCCGACCCAGACCTCGCTGATCTTCATCATCAGCGCGATCGTCGGCATCGTGGTGCAGGCCGGGCTGATCGGCACGCTGGTCGACCGCTTCGGCGAGGGCCGCATCGCGATCGCGGGCTTCGTTTGCGCGATCATCGCCTACGGCGGGGTCGGGTTCGTCACCTCGCCGCCGATGCTGTACGTGTTCGTGGTGTTCTGGTCGCTGTCGGGGGCGCTGATCCGGCCGACGCTGGGCTCGCTGATCTCGCAGGAGGCGCCGGCCGCGCAGCGCGGCACGATCCTGTCGGTGAACGACAGCCTCAACAACGTGGCGTTCATCATCGCGCCGTTCGTCTCGACGACGGTGCTGGGGCTGAACCCGCACTACACCGGCATCGTGCCGACGGTGTTCGCGGCGCTCGCGCTGGCGCTGGGGTGGAAGCTGTTCGTCGCGCCGCACCCGGGCGACCGGGACGAACGCGATATCGGCGTGGAAGCGGCGTGACGCCATCATCCGCTTCGCGAGCATCGCCGATGCGGATGGGGCTGAGATTCCGACCTTCAATTTGCACGTACGGCAGGCCTATTACCCTGGCCGAGCTAGCAAGCCTGAAGTTAAAGACGTGAAAGGGACGATATGCTTGCCGGCGCTACACCTTCTGCTTATGACGAAGCGCTTCTCGCAATGTATCATGATCCTCCTGATATTCGGAAAGCCTTCCAGCTGCTTACGGAGGCAGAGAATAGCGGAGATGCTCGTGCGACGTACGCGCTGGCAACATGGTATTTATTCGGACAAGCGCCAGTTGTTGAGCGTGATCGCGCCAAAGCCGCCCGTATGTTAGAGGTCGCCGCCGCTGCTGGTATTCCTGATGCGCTTCACGACGTTGCCGTTTCGTACGAAAAGGGTGACCTGTATGCACAAGACCTCGTACGAGCGTTCCAGAGTTATCTAGCTGCCGCTTTACGAGGCGATCAGCAATCCGTGTACGAAGTTGGGCGTTGCTATTTCTACGGTATAGGCGTGAGCGAGGACCAGATAGTTGGCGATATCTGGCTTAAGCGCGCTGCTGAGTTGAATATCGTAGAATAAAGGTGACGCCGAGGGTTCGGTCAGTATATATTCCCCCTCCTCACTGGGATCGACTGCGCGGGCCGCGAGCACGAAGTGGTCTGGATGAGAATTTTCGGCACGGCGGAATGAGCATACTTGGGAGAACGTGACGCCACCCCGGTGATCCGGGCCAGTTGAGAGCGTGGGTTCTCAGGCCGAAGGGCCGAAGGGAAGGCCCATGCGGAAATCACGCTTCGAGACACAGATCGTCTCGATCCGCGAAGAGCACGACGCCGGCGCGCCGTTCGTCGACTTGGGGCGCCGCCACGGTGGCGCTTGAGAGCGACGCGATGAAAGAGCTGATTGCAACAAACTCCCGGGACCCTCGCAGCGAAAAGCCGCGGTGAGGGCCCTGTAAGAGCTGGGTTTGAGTCAGCGCGCTGCGTGCCGTGTGGCACGTCGTCCGCAGTCCGTCGCGCAATATCGATTCCGTCGCGTCGACGATCCGCGGCTGCTCGAGGTCTTCCGCCGGGACGCAGGATTCGCGGTGGACGGCGGTGCCGACCCTGCTGGATCGGCTATCTGCTCAGGAGCAGGTTGGGGAGATGTACATCTCGATCGGTGGCCGGATTCAAGGCGCGAGAGGTCCATGTCGCCTCGGACCCCGTCGACCCCGGCACAAGATGCACCGGCTTGGCCCGTGATCGCTACGGAACCATCACGCGCCCGCCGTGGCGCTCTCGCGCGCTTCCGCGGCGTGGATCGCCAGGGTCAGCTCGCGCAGGAACGACGACGCGTCCATCACGATGCCCAGGGTTTGGTGCGAGCCGCGGTCGGTCAGCTTCGTCACCGAGCTGGGGTTGATGTCGACGCAGACGGTCTTGCACGAGGCGGGGAGCAGGTTGCCGACCGCGACCGAGTGGAGCAGCGTGCAGACCATCAGCGCCATGCCGATCTCGGGCACGTACCGGCGCATCGCACGCTGGCACTCGACGACGTCGGTGATCACGTCGGGGATCGGGCCGTCGTCGCGTACCGACCCGCCCAGCACGACCGGGATGCGCTTCTGATACGCCTCGTACATGATGCCGGCGGTCAGCATGCCGGAGTCGATCGCGTTCTGGATGCCGCCCACCGCGCGCAGGCGGTTGACCGTTCGCAGGTGGTGGACGTGACCTTCCTCGGCCGGGAACGCGTCCTCCAGATTGACGCCCAGCGACGTGCCGAAGAACTGCGACTCGATGTCGTGCACGGCCAGCGCGTTGCCGGCGAAGATCGCGTTGACGTAGCCGTCGCGCACCAGCTCGGCCAGGTACGGGCCGGCGCCGGTGTGGACGATCGCCGGGCCGCCTACCAGCAGCACGCGCTTGCCGGCGCGCAGCACGCCAAGCAGCTCGCGCGCGATCTCGCCCAGCAGCGCGTGGCGAGGCTTCTCGCTTGACACGGCACTGGCCATGAACTCGAACACCGCCTTGCGCCGCTCGCGCTGCGGCACCAGCACCTTGACGCCCTCGTGGCCGACCACGACCGCGTCGCCGGCCCGCACGTCCGACGGCGGCACGGTGGTCGGGCCGCCGTCGTCGATCACGATCGCGCAGTCCATCTCGGGGTTGGCGACCGGAATCCACGTGCCCAGCACGCGCAGCTCGGTGGCGTAGTTGGTGGTGGCGTAGAACTGGTCGGGCAGGATGCCGTCGCGCGGGGCGGGCTCGGTCACCGCGTCGCCCTCGTCGAGCACCTCGGCCCCGACCTCGCGCAGTTTCTCCAGCACCTCGTCGAGGTAGGGCGCTTCGTCAGCCTCGATCCGCAGGCGGGCGTACGAGGGGTCGGTCTTGGTCTGGCCCGAGTCGAAGTCTTCGATCACGTACTGGGTGCGCTCGTAGTCGGTCAGGATGCCGAGCACGCGGTTGAAGATTCCCGAGTCCAGGATGTGTCCGCGCAGCTCGATGCGGCGGACGGCCGCCGGGGACGGCGAAGCGGGCGTCATGGGGCTCGTGTTCGTACCGACGCCGCTGGGCAACCTTCGCGACATCACGCTGCGCGCGGTCGACACCCTGCGCGCCGCCACGCTGATCGTCGCCGAGGACTCGCGCGTCACGCGCCGGCTGCTCAACGCGCTGGACATCGGACACAAAGACATCTGGACCTACCACGAGCACAACGCCCGCTCGGCGACCGGGGCAATCCTCGAGCGCGCCGAGACCGAGCTGGTCGCGGTGGTGACCGACGCGGGCACGCCGGGGATCAGCGACCCGGGCTCGCCGCTGGTCGCGGCCGCGCGCGAGGCCGGGGTCGCGGTCGAGGTGCTGCCCGGGCCGGCGGCCTTCGTCTGCGCGGCGGTGCTGTCGGGGTTCGACCTGCGCCGGTTTGCCTTCGCGGGCTTCCCGCCGCGCGGCGGGGCGGCCCGGCGGGCGGCCTTCCGGGCCGAGCTCGGCACGACCACCGTCTGGTACGAGGCCCCGCACCGCGTCATGGAGTCGCTGGCCGACCTGGCCGCGGTGGCGCCCGAGCGGCGCGTGTTCCTGGTGCGCGAGCTGTCCAAGCTGCACGAGCAGCAGGCGGCCGGGACCGCGGCCGAGGTTGCGGCCGCGCTGGAAGAGCCGGTGCGCGGGGAGATCGCCTTCGTCGTCGAGGGGGTCGCGGTCGAACCGGCTGCTCGGGAATCCTCGGCGGACGAGGTCGACGCGGCGATCGACGCCCTGCTGGGCGAGGGGCTCACCACCTCGGCCATCGCGAAACGGCTGGCCGACGCCGGGCACGGCGAGCGGCGCCACCTCTACGCCCGGGTCGGCGAACGGCGCACAGGCCGGGCCGAACCGGCGTGACGAAGCCAAGCACGGTGTCCGAGCGCGCGTTCTATCTCACCACCCCGATCTTCTACATCAGCGGCACGCCCCACATCGGGCACGCCTACACCACCATCGCGGCCGACGTGCTGGTCCGCACGGCGCGCGCCCACGGCCCGGCGCGCGGGCTGACCGGCACCGACGAGCACGGCCAGAAAGTCGCCGCCGCGGCGGCCGCGGCCGGCATGACTCCGCAGGCCTACGTCGACTCGCTAGCACCCAAGTGGCGCGAGCTGGCGCCGGCGTTCGACGCCCGCTTCGACGATTTCATCCGCACGACCGAACCGCGCCACGCCCGCGCGTCGCTCGCCCTGTTCGAGAAGATGCGCGCCAGCGGCGACGTGTACGAGGGCGTGTACGAAGGCTGGTACTGCACCAACGACGAGACGTTCTGGCCCGAAGCGAAGCTGATCGACGGGCGCTGTCCGAACCCGGAGTGCCGCCGACCCGTGCAGTGGCTCTCGGAGAAGAACTGGTTCTTCAAGCTCTCGGCCTACCGCGACCGGCTGCTCGAAATGTTCCGCGCCAACCCGGAGTTCTTGCGCCCGCAGTCGCGCTACAACGAGATGATGGCCGTGCTCGAAGGCGGGCTCGAAGACTTGTCGATCTCGCGCTCGTCGTTCGACTGGGGCATCCCGCTGCCCGGCGGCGGCGTGCTCTACGTGTGGTTCGACGCGCTGATCAACTACATCAGCGCGCTGGGCTGGCCCGACGACGCGGACGGCTTGTACGCCAAGTTCTGGCCCGGCATGCACCTGATCGGCAAGGAGATCGCGCGCTTCCACACCCTCATCTGGCCGGCGATGCTGTGGTCGGCCGGGCTCCCGATCCCGACCCGCGTGTTCGCGCACGGCTGGATCACGGTCGAAGGCGAGAAGATGTCCAAGTCGCTGGGCAACGTGATCGAACCGTTCGCCCTGATCGAGCGCTTCGGGGCCGACTCGGTGCGCTATTTCCTCTTGCGCGAAGCGCCGTTCGGGAGCGACTTCTCGATCTCGATCGAGAAGCTGCGCATGCGCCACAACAGCGACCTCGGCAACGATCTGGGCAACCTGATGCGCCGGTCGCTCGCGATGCTGCAGAAGTACCGCAACGGCCTGGTGCCCGAGCCCGTCGAGGGCGACGTCCAGGAGCGCTTCGCCGACCTGCCAGCGATCGTCAACGAGCACGTCATGGCGCTGCGCTTCCGCGAGGCGCTCGACGAGATCTGGACGCTCGTCACCGCGCTCAACCGCGCGATCGACGATCAGAAGCCGTGGGTGCTCTTCAAGGAGAACCGCGGCGTGGAGCTGGACGCGCTGCTCTACACGCTCTGCGAAGGCCTGCGCTGGCTGAGCCTGCTGCTGTTCCCGTTCATGCCGGAGAAGGCAACGGAAATCTGGCGCCAGCTCGGCCTCGAAGGCACTCCTGAACGCATGTGGGCCGACGAGCTGCAGTGGGGCCTGCTCGCGGCGAACACGCAGACGAATCCGGGCGAGGCGCTGTTTCCGCGCATTGATGCGCCAGCGGCGGTTTAACGCCGTCAGCCCGCAAACGGCGTCGGGCCAGCGTCAACTGGACGGCGCTAGGGCTTGCGCCACCAAGGGATATAAACGGTCGGCGTCTTGTTGCGGCGAATCGGCTTCCGAACGGTTATCCGCGCTACGGGGCCGCGTACGCTGGATCGCCGTTGGCCCGCTCGCGGGCGATCACTGCATCGCACTCGCTTTTGTAGAAGATGCAGACCAGGCGCGAGAACGCGAACGGGTGCGGCAGGCTGTAGCCTGACGGCGGGTCTTCGACGACGTAGCTCTTGCCGGGGTGGTCCGTCGGGTCGTCGTTGGGCGCGTAGTGCTGCGGCCACGGGATGAGCACGTGCTCGTCGAAGCCGTCGGCGTAGAGAAACTCGCAATCCATATAGTGCCAGACGTAGCCGCCGCCGCGCCAGGTCTGGGTCGGGCGACACTGGCCTTGCGCGCTCTTGAGATCGCCGCGCGAGCCGGCCATCACGAGTTGGTAGTGCTTCATCGTCGAAGGCGGCTTACGCTGCGCCGGCACGCTGGTCAGCGCGCGGTCCGCATCGGAGATGGTCTTGCTGAAACGCGCGTTCAGCGCCGCCAGCTGCTCGGCCGAGAACGCCGCGCGCGACGCGCGCGAGCCGCGTGACTCGGCGTGCGGCACGTGGATCTGCTCGCGCGGCGCATAGCGCGGCGCTTCGCGAGGCGCCTCCCGTGCCTCGCTGCTCGGGGCGGGCCGCGGGCGGTGGATCTTCGCGTAGGCAACGGCGCGTATCGACGGCGCGGGCTTGGGCTCGTGCGTCGGCAGCGGGCTCGGCAACGGCGCCAGCGTCGGTATCGGGAGCGTGCGCGTCACGGGCCGCTGCGCGAGCGCGTTCGGAGCAGGCCGTTGCGCCGGCTCGCGCGGGGCGGGGCGCGGCGCCGGCCGCTGCGGACGGGCGCGCGGCGGCGTGCGATGCGACTGGCGCGGCACCGTTTGGCGCGTGATCGTGATCGTGTCGGAGGTCGCGACGATCTCGCTCGGCGTCGGTTTGGGGCGAGGCAGATAGCGCGCGACGGCGGTTGCGACACGGTGCGCGAACCCCTCCCACACGCCGCCCACGATCACATGCAGCAGCAGCGAGAGCGCGATGGCGACCCCCAGCACCCGGCGCGCGCGCAGCCCTTCGCGCCCGGTCGTGCCGGTCAGGCCGCTACTGTGCTTCGGCGGCGGCACGTTCTTTGGCCACGACCGCTTCGCAGTCGGCGTGGTAGAAGGCGCAGATCGTGCGCGAGAGCGCGAACGGGCGCTGCAGCGCGAAGCCGTCCGGCGGCGGCTGCACCGGGAAGTGGTGCGGGCGCCCGTCCTGGTAGCGGAACGGGTCGTCGCGCGGCGTGAAGCGGAACTGCCACGGGAACGACACCTCTTCGGTGTAGCCGTCGGTGAACGTCACCCGGCAGCGCAGGTAGTAGTAGTTGTAGCCGCCGTGCGAGCTGGGCGTGTCGAGCGGATCGCACACGCCTTCGGACTCCAGCGCGTCCTCCGAGCGGCCCGCCAGGATGCCGCCGTAGCTCTTCATCGTGCGCGTGCCCGCGCCGGACTGCACCGCGGGCGGCGCCTCGCTGAGCGCGTGCTGCGCGGAGTCGATGGTCGAGCGGAACTGGCTGTCGAGCGCGGCGATCTGCTGGGGCGAGTAGCCGCTGTGCGCGGTGCTCGGGCTGACGCTCGCGCTCGACGCCTGGCGCGCGACGTCCGCATGCGCCAAGCGCTGGTGCACGGGCTCGCGCTGCGTCGGCAGCACCGGCTTGGGCGGCACGCGCGTCGGCACCGGCCTGCGCGCCGGGGCCACCTTCGGCACCGGGATCGAGCGCTGCGCGGGCGCCTGCGCGAGCGCGCGCGGCGGGGCGGCGTGCGGCGGCACGGCACGCGGCGGTGCGGCCGCGCGCGGGGGCGGCGGCTCGGCCCGGCGGCGCGTCGGCGGCGGGACGACCGCGGCGGGCGGGCGGCGCCGCTCGACGTGGATGATCGAGGCCAGGGCCGTCACGTCGGGAGTGGGCGTCGGGCGCGGCAGCACGCGCGCGATCGCGGTGGCGATGCGGTGGCCCAGCGCCGCCCACAGGCCGCCCGCGGCGAGGTGGACGAGGAGCGATGCGAGCAGGGCGAGCGCGAGGTAGGCACGGCGGCGGTCGCGGCGTTCGGGGGAAGAGAGCACGGGAGGTCCTAAGGGTTCACCATGATCGACACGCACGCCCACGTGCACGACCACGCGTTCGACGACGACCGCGCGGCGATGCTGGCTCGGGCCCGCGCGGCGGGCGTCGACGCGATCGTCACGGTCGGCTGCGACGTCGAGGATAGCCGCCGTGCCTGCGACACGGCTGAGGCGCACGGCCTGCTCGCCACGATCGGCATCCACCCCCACGAAGCGATCGACGCGCCCGCCGATCTGGCCGCCGCCTTCGACGAGCTGCGCGCGCGCTACGGGGCGCGCGTCGTCGCGGTCGGCGAGACCGGCCTGGATTACCACTACGATCACAGCCCGCGCGACGTCCAGCGCCGCGTGCTCGCCGCCCAGCTCGCGTACGCCAAGGAGCGCGAGCTGCCGCTCGTCTTCCACCAGCGCGAGGCCCACGACGACTTCGTCGCCGCGCTGCGCGCCGGCTACGACCCGGCGACCCAGCGCGGAATCGTCCACTGCTTCACCGGCACGGCCGAGCAGGCGCGCGTCTTCCACGGCGAGTTCGGTCTGCTGCTGGGAATCGGCGGGGTGGTGACGTTCAAGAACGCGGGCGGCCTGCGCGAGGCGGTGCGGGCGGTCGGGCTGGACGGGATCGTGCTCGAGACCGACTGCCCCTACCTGGCCCCGATCCCGCACCGCGGCAAGCGCAACGAGCCGGCCTTCGTCGCCGACACGGCCCGGGTGGTCGCCGAGACGCTCGAGGCCGACCTCGCCACGGTCGTGGCCCGGGCCGACGCCAACGCCCGCCGGGTGCTGGCGCTTGAGGCCTTGGTATGAGGGCGGACCCGCGACGTCGTCTAACATAGCCGATATGGTCACGGATCCCGCCGGCAAGGGCGCCTACGTGCGCGAGATGTTCGCCACGATCGCCCCACGGTACGACCGAGCCAACCGCCTGCTCACCGCCGGCGTGGACGAAGCGTGGCGCAAACGCGCCATCGCCGAGCTGGCCGCGCCCCGCGGCGGGCGGGTCGTCGACCTGTGCTGCGGCACCGGCGACCTCGTCTTCCACCTGCTGCGCTCGGACCCCGAGCTGCGGGTCACGGGAATCGACTTCACCGCCCCGATGCTCGACGGCGCGCGCCTGCGGGCCGGCAAGGCGGACCCGCGCCTACCGGGCCGAGTTCCTCGAGGGCGACGTGACCGCGCTGCCGTTTCCCAACGCCAGCTTCGACGGCGCGACGATGGGCTTCTCGATGCGCAACGTGGTCGACATCGTCGGCACCCTGAAGGAAGCGCGCCGGGTACTCAAGCCGGGCAGCCGGTTCGTCAACCTCGACGTCACCAAGCCCCCGCACCCGCTCGTGCGGCGCTTGTTCGGGGTCTACTTCTACGGCCTGGTGCCGCTGATCGGCGGCCTGGTCGGCGGCTCCAAGACAGCCTACCGCTACCTGCCGAATTCTTTGACCAACTTCCCCGACGCCGACGGGCTGGCCGAGCGCTTCCGCACCGCCGGCTTTCGCGACGTGCGCTACGTGCGGCTGGGCTTCGGGGCGATCGCCGTCCACGTCGGGGTCGCCTAGCGTGCTCGAGCGGGCCGTCGGCGACGAGCGCGACCTCTACGCGCTGGTCGAGAACTTCTTCCGCACCTCGTTCGCGACCGACAACGCGCTGATCACCGAGGCCGTGCGGCGGATGCTGGCGGCCGGCGGCAAGCGGCTGCGGCCGCGCTTCACCCTGCTGGCCGCCGAGGCGGTCGGCGCCGCAGCCGAGGAGCACCTGCGCCTGGCCGCGTTCATGGAGCTGATCCACGTCGCGACCCTGATCCACGACGACGTGGTGGACGGCGCCGAAACGCGGCGCGGCGTCAACGCGACCGCGGTCGACTTCGGCAACCGGATCAGCGTGCTGGCGGGCGACTACCTGTTCGCCTGGATCTTCAAGAACGTCACGGCCGGCTATGCCCACCCGATCCCGCACATCCTGAGCGCGACCCTGGCCGACATCACCGACGGCGAGGTGCTCCAGCTCAAGGCCTTGGGCGAGCTGGACACGACCCTGGACGCCTACGTCGAGATCGCGGCCAAGAAGACCGCCTCGCTCTTCTCCGCCTCGGCCGAGTGCGGGGCCATCGCGGGGGGCGGCTCGCCGTTCGCGGTCAAGGCGCTGCGCGACTTCGGGACGGCCTACGGGATCGCGTTCCAGATGCGCGACGACCTGCTCGACCTGACCGCCGACGAGGCCAGCCTGGGCAAGCCGGTCGGCAACGACCTGCGCGAAAAGAAGATGACCGTGCCGCTGGTTTTGGCGCTGGCCGGCGGGGATCGGGATTTTCGAGCCGACGTCGAACGTTTCTTCGCGGCCGGGGATGCCACGCGCGAGCGGATCGCGAGTATCGTGGCAGGGATCGGAGCGCACGGGGGCCTGACTCGGACGGAAGCCGTCCTGGCGGGTTACGTGGAACGGGCGAAGCAGTCGCTCGTGCCGCTCGGCACCGCCCCGGCCCGTTCCGAGCTCGTCGCGCTGGCCGACGCGTTGCTGTAAGAGAGAGACACCCAATGTTTTCACCGATCGAAATCGCCGCCGTGGTCGGCGTCGCGATCCTGGTCTTCGGAGCCGACAAGCTGCCCAAGCTGGCCCGCAGCGCCGGCCAGGCCAAAAAAGAGTTCCTGGTCGGCCAGGCCGAGGCCGACATCGCCGCCGAGCGGACGCGCGAGGAAGCCCGCCGCAACGCCGAGATGGCGAGCGCGAACGTCGCCTCGACGCCCAACGGCGCCGGCGGCCCGACGGTCGTCCCCGATCCCATGACGGGCGCCCCCGGCCCCACCACGATCGCCCCGCCTCACTCCTGAGCGGCCCGCGGTAGCATAGCGTGCTCGCCGAGCGCAGCCCGCTCGAGGAGCGCCACGACGGCCCCGCGGGCCACGAGTGGGACCAGAAGGAGATGCCGTTCACGGAGCACCTGCGGGAGCTGCGCAACCGGCTCTTCGTCTGCGTCGTGACGGTCGCCGCGCTGGCGGTCTGTTTCCTCTACCCGGCGCAGAAGGCGATCCCGTTCCTGACCCACCTGTACTTCGGGAACGTCCAGCTGCACGCGTTCGGGCCCGCCGACGCGGTGTGGGCGATCTTCAAGTTCTCGCTCTACGCCGCGATCGTGGTCGGCGCGCCGGTGATCCTGTACCAGATCTGGATGTTCGTCGTGCCGGCGGTGCACCCCAAGACGCGGCGCGCGGTGTACAGCTACGTCGCGCCCTCGATCGTGCTCTCCGCGGCGGGCATCGCGTTCGCGCACTACCTGGTGATCCCGCGCGTCGTCGGCGCGCTGATCGGGATCACCTCGACCATCGCGGTGCCGACCTACGGGATCGAGTCGACGGTCAACCTCGTGCTGCTGCTGTTCCTGGCCTTCGCGATCGTGTTCCAGACGCCGGTGGTGATGCTGCTGCTGGCCCGCATCGGCCTGGTGAACAGCACGCTGCTGCGCAAGTACCGCAAGTACATCGGCTTCGGCATGCTCGTCGCGGGCGCGGTCCTCGCGCCCGACGGCAGCCCGGTCACGATGACCCTGATCGCCGCCCCCATGTACGTGCTGTTCGAGATCTCGATCTGGCTGATCGTCTTCATGGAGAAGTCGTGGAAGGTGGAATCGGCCGGTGGCTGATTCCGTCGCGGGCGCCGCCCCGCTGCGGTCCGCGCTGCGCGAGAACTGGGACGACACGGTCCGGCTGTTCGCCAACGTCACCTTCGGCGTCTCGCTGCTGGCGGTCTGGGGCTTTCTTACCCTGATCGGGGTGGTGATCGAGCAGGGCAAAGACCCGTCGTTCTACGCCGCGAACTACGCGCCGCCGATCGCGCGCGTGATCGTGCGGCTGGACCTGCTCAACATCTACCACAGCCCGGCCTACATCGGCGTGCTGGGCCTGATCCTGTGCTCGATGGCGGCGGCGACGTTCACCAAGGTGATCCCGCGCCGCATCCCGCGCCTCAACCCGGTCAAGATCGACGCCATCCCGCTGCACGCCAAGGTGCGCGTCGCCGACGACGTCGAGCGCGTGCGCGAGCGGCTGGCGGAATTCTTCGCCAAGCGCGGCTGGCAGGTGCGCAAGCGCGAGTTCGGCGGCGACGAGTGGGCCTTCGCCGACAAGAACAACTGGGCGCGGCGCGGCGTGCTCGTCGCGCACGTCGGCTTCGTGATCATCGCGATCGGGACGACGATCTACTGGGCCAAGGGCTACAGCGGCCAGTTCACCGTGCTCAGCGGCCAGACCGCGACGATCCCCGAGAACGGCGCGACGATCGCGCTCTCGCGATTCGCCTACCGGATCGACCCGATCACGACCAAAGCCGGCGTCGTGTACCAGCCGATCGACTACGTCTCCGACGCGAAGGTGACCGGCCGCGACGGCGTCACGCGCGACGCGGTGATCCGGGTCAACCACCCCTACAACGTGGACGGCACCGACGTCTACCAGGCCACCTACGGCTTCGGGATCGACTTCACGCTGACCAAGAATGGCCGCCCCGTCGCCGGCCCCGACCACCCGCTCAAAGAGGGCGAGGGCTTCGTGGTCGACGGAACGTCGCGCGCGATCCAGTACCAGCGCTTCGTCGGCACGATCGACCGCGCGACCGGCCAGCCCGGCCCCGACCCGCGCCCCAACGACCCCGGCGTGGTGGTCCAGGCCTTCGACGGCGACACCCCGGTCGGCAGCGTGCTGCTCCCGCTCGGCCGCCCGGTCGATCTGGGTGCCGGCTACCAGCTCACCGCGGCGAAGTACGTGCTGTACTCGGGCTTCCAGTACCGCTACGACCCCGGCATCCCGGTGGTCGGCATCGGCGCCTTCGTGCTGCTGGCCGGGCTGTGCATTTCGTTCTACTTCCTGCCCGCGCGGCTATTCGTGCTGGCTCGCCCGACCGCGGACGGCGGCACCGAGGTCGGGCTGGCCGCGACCACGGTCAAGGGCTACGACGTGTTCGAAGACCGCTTCCGCGAGATCGTCGAGGCGCTGCGCCGCAGCGAGGGCGCGCAGGCAGCGGGCGCCACACCGCAGCCGGTCCTCGGCCCGGTATAAGGAGCATCATGGATCCCACCAGGCAGTTTCTGGACCAAGCGCTGCTCGAGATCGGCATCGCCGCGTACGTCACCGGGGCTCTCGTGCTGCTGGGCTTCTTCCTCACCCGCAAGCCGCTGCTGCGCACGATCGGCATGCCGTTGGCGATCGTCGGCTGCGTGGCGCAGTTCGCCGAGCTGGGCGCGCGCTGGTGGATGACCGGGGTCTGGCCGCTGACCAACCTCTACGGCTCGCTCTCGCTGTTCAGCGCCTGCGCGGTCGCGATCTTCCTCGCCTTCGCCTACAAGTACGACCTCTCGTTCGTGGGCGGCCCGGTGCTCGCGCTGGCCGCGATCGCGCTGGGCTACGCGACGACCTGGAACGAGGGCACCATGCCGGCCGTGCCGGCGCTGCAGTCGTACTGGATCAAGATCCACGTCCCGATCGTGATCACGTCCTACGCCTCGTTCATGGTGGCGTTCTGCGTCTCGATCATGTACCTGGTGAAAGCCGCGGCCGAGCAGCGCTTCCGCAACGCTCGGGTCGCCAAGCTGCGCGGCGCCGCGGCCGGCGCGGGCGGCACGGGCGTGGAATTGTCGGTGGGCTCGTCGTACTCGCCCGCATCGGATGCGCTGCGCCCCGGCGCGGTGACGAGCGACGCCCTGCGCGTCTCGCGCGACGAGACGCCCGCAATCACGCAGGCGGCCGCGGCGGGCGACCCGTTCGCGCAGTGGCTGGTCGGGCTGCCGTCGCTGGCGCGCCTGGACGTGCTGCAGTACCGCATCATCGCGGTCGGCCTGCCGCTGCTGTCGCTGGGGATCATCACCGGCGCGATGTGGGCCAAGGAAGCCTGGGGCGCCTACTGGCAGTGGGACCCCAAGGAGACCGCCGCGCTCGTCTCCTGGATCGTCTACGCCTCCTACATGCACTTGCACACCCGCCCGGACTGGCGCGGCACGTGGACGTCCCTGGTCAGCGTGTGCGGCTTCCTGACCATCGTCTTCTGCTACCTCGGGGTGAACATCTGGATCAGCGGGCTGCACTCGTACAAGATGTAGCGCGGGCACGCGATGTGACCCGGCGCGAACCGAGCCCGCCGGCTTTTCAGCCCAGCGGCCAGCCCATCTGCTCGCAGATAAAGATCGCCGCCTCGCCGCGCGTCATCCGGCCCGGGGGCCACGGCAGATCGCGACCCAGGCGCTGGTTCAGCGCCCGGCGGTCGGCGGGCGAGACGCGGTCGTGCGGCACGAACGCCAAGCCGCCTTCGCCCGAGAATACGCCGTTCACGCCGCAGTGGTGGACGGCGGCATACGTGCGCGGATCGTCCTCGAAGCGGACGTCGCTCCACCAGTAGATCGGCACGCCGCGGGCGAGCAACCGGTACTGGTACGACGCGCGCCGGTCGAGGTGGGCCCAGACGTCTTTGGGCATGACGTTCTGGGTCACGCAGAACGCCGCTAGGACGCCCGCCGCCTCCCCGATCGCCCACTCCACCGGGTGGACGCGGTACGCGCCCGAGGTGATGTGCGTGGCGCCGATGTTCTTGCACGCCGCGATGAGGTTGTCGAGCTGCTTTGGCAGCAGCGCGCCGAGCGGAATCTGGAAGCGCAGCGTTCCCACGCCGACCCACTGCGTGCCGTACCCGCTGGGGTGGACGTCGATCCCGTAGTACCCGATCCCGCACGATTCCGCGAAGCGCCGCGCGCGCAGCGTGCCTTTCGGGAAGGCGCCCGCGTCGATGTCCTGCTGCACGACGCGGGTCAGCGCGTCGATGCGGCGCGACTCGCGGATGTACGCCTGCGGCGCGCAGCCGTCGGCGGTGCCGAACGCATCGGCGCGCAGCGCGATGTTCGGGTAGCCGTGCCCCGCGCCGTCGTCGCGCGGGCACTGCGTCTGCAGCCAGTACACGTACGCGAGCGATACGGCGCGGGCGCGCTGGTAGACCTCGGCGTCGCGCTGCGCGTCACCCGTGGGCAGCGTCGCGTGCTGGTAGTCGTTGCTGCCGACGTTGAGGGTGCTGCGGTCGTGCGCGTAGTCGGCGGCGGCGAAGTTGCGCGCGTCGACGTACTGGCGGTAGCCGAACAGCGTCTCCTCGCCGTGCGGCAGAACGTCGAAGACGCCGCTGATGTCGCCGTCGTGACCACCCGGAAACGCTGCGCGCGAACGATGTCGTCGAACCCCTCGGGCTCGGGCAGCAGGTGGCTCTCGTTCGCCGGGCGGCGCTCGACCGCGACCGGAACGGTCAGCGGCTGCACCCATTCGGGATGCGCCTCCGGCGGCGCGGCCAGCTCGTGCGTGTCCGCGCGCGACTCGGCACCGATCGTCCACGGGATTCCGGCCAGCGGCAGCAGATCGCCCAGGTCGGTCGCGTCGAGGTAGAAGCGCCCGGTGTACGTGTCGCCCGCGGCGGTCGTCAGCCCGGTGACCGTGCCGTTCCGGCGCTGCACCGCGACGACGGTCGTGCCGAGCCGGAGATCGAGCCGCGCGGAGAGCGCCGCGACCTGTGCCTGGAGCACCTCGTGCGCGACGCTCGGGTCGGCCGCGAAGGGATAGCCCGGTTTACCGAACCCGGGGTTCAGCGGCGGGTACGGGCCGTCGCCGTAGGCGGAGAGCGTGGTGTGCGCGCGGTACCAGGCGCGGATCGCCTCGCGCAGGTCGCGATACGACTTCGTCGCGCCGGTCGTCTCGATCGTGTCCATGCCGGACTCGTCCCAGCGCGTGACGCCTTGCGCGGTGGCTTGGCCGCCGATCCACTGGCTCGGTTCCAGGAGCGCGACGCGCACCTTCGCGTCCGCGGCGGCCGCGAGCGCGGCGGCGACGCCGCCGAAGCTGGCGCCGACGATGACGACGTCGTAGTCATGAACAGCCATGAGCCCAGTCTCGCTAAGCTCGTTCCGGCGGTCAAGGGAAAGAGCGGTAAAGTTCGCGTTCCCTACGCGAGGCGAAGCTCGGCACGTTCGCCGGATACCGCGTGCGTCAGCGGCAGCACCAGCGCGAACGTCGTCCCCGCGGGCGCGTTCTCCAGGCGAATCGTTCCGCCGCAACGGGCCGCGGCGCGTTCGGCGATCGCCAGGCCCAGGCCCGAGCCTTCGATGCCCGTGGTCTGCTCGCCGCGGAAGAAGCGCTCGAAGACGTGGTCGCGCTCCTGCTCGGGAATGCCGGGGCCGCCGTCGCTGACGCGCACGACGACGTTGCCGCTCTCGTGCCGCACCTCGACGCGGACCGGGCTGCCGGCGCCGTATTTCACCGCGTTGTCGACCAGGTTTCCGATCGCTTCGTGCAGCTCGCCGCGGTCGGCGAGCACGCGCGTCTCGTCCGTCGCGACGTCGAGCGAGACGTCGCCGCGCCGCGCCGCGAGCACTTCGGCCACCGCACCGTCCGCGATCTCGCCCACGTCGACCGCTTCGGTGCTGCCGGCCTCCGGGCGCTCGAGCCGGGCCAGCGCCATGAGCCGCTCGACCAGCCGCCGCATGCGGCGCGTCTCGGTGCGCAGGGTCGGGAAGGCGCGCGCGCGGATGTCGGCGTCGTCGATTCCGCCGCGCTCGAGCACGTCGATGAACGCGCTGACCACGGTCAGCGGCGTGCGCAGCTCGTGGCCGGCGTCGGCGACGAAGCGCCGCATCTGCTCCTCGACCCGGACGCGCTCGGCGAAGGCCGCCGCGACTTGGGCCGTCGCGCCGTTGTAGGCTTCGATCAGCGCGCCCAGCTCGCTGCGGTCGGCGCCGGACACGTGGCGCGGCGTGAAATCGCCGTGCGCGAAGCGGCGCAGTTCGCCGGTGACGGTGATGAGCGGCGCGATCGCTTGCGCGGCGATCCAGCGCCCGAACAGCCACGCCGCCGCGAGCGCGGCGACGACCGCGAGCGCGAGCGACTCGAGGTACAGCCGGACGGCGGGTTCCAGCAGTTGCAAATCCGGTGCGACCAGGATCTCCGCTTTACCGCCGGCGAGCAGGACGTGGTGGGGGCGCAAGCCCAGCAGCGACGTGAGCGAAACTTGCATCGTCGCCGGCCCCAGATTCGAACGCCCGGGGCCACCGTGCCTCGGTTCCGGCCCCGTCCCGGCGCCCGGCGGCGGACCGCGGCGGTCGTCGGTGTGGCCCGCGAAAGCGACCACGCCGGGCCGGCGCGCGGCGTCGATCGCGCGAGCGACCGCGGCCGGCGAGGCGTCGCCCGGATGCGCGGCCACAACCGCCTCGGCCGCCGCGACGCCCTGGGCGACCGCGCTCAGCGTCGGCTGGGTCACCAGCGCGAACGCCAAGCGCGTCACGACGAGCGCCAGGATCACGAGCACCAGGCCGACCGCCGCCGCCGCGGACAGCGTCAGCCGGCTGCGCAGCGTCATCGCGGCTCGCGGATCGAGTAGCCGACCCCGCGCACGGTGTGGATCAGGCGCGGCTCCGTCGGGCGGTCGATCTTCGCGCGCAGGTACGAGATGTAGGTCTCGACCGTGGCCGGCGAGACGTCGCGGTCGATGCCCCACACGAGATCGAGCAGCTCCTCGCGGGTGAACACCCGCTTGGGGCGGCGCGCGAGCGCGACGAGCAGATCGAACTCGCGCGTCGAGAGGTCGACCCAGCGCCGGCCGCGCGCGACGCTGCGCGCGTCGAGGTCGATCTCGAGGTCGGCGACGCGCAGGTGGTGCACGCGCTTGAGCACCGGGCGGCGCAGTGCGGTCTGGATGCGCGCGACCAGCTCGTCGAGCTCGAACGGTTTGGGCAGGTAGTCGTCGGCGCCCGCTTTGAGGCCGTCGATGCGGTCGCGCACGTCGCCGCGCGCGGTGAGCATGATGATCGGCACCTCGGTCAGCCGGCGCAGGAGCGGGATCAGCGACAGCCCGTCGATCTTGGGCATCATGATGTCGAGCACGATGCAGTCCGGGCTCCAGTCGCGCACCGCGGTCAGCCCGTCGGCCCCGTCGATCGCCGTGCGCACCGCGAAGCCGGCCTGCGCCAGCCCGATGTCGAGCACCTCGCGGATGCTGTGCTCGTCGTCGATGACGATCACCCGCTCGGCCGTTTGCGTCTCCATTCCACCATCATCCGCCACGATGCTGGGGGGATTCTCCGAATGCTCCTAGCTTGGTGCGGCCGTCAGTGTCCCAGGTGCCAGCCGTGCTCGTCGCAGCGGTACGCGGCTAGGCCGGCACTGCTGCGCGGGATCGCCTTCTCGGCCAGCTTCTTAGTCGCGAAGCTCGCCTTGGGCTTCCCGTTCTTGCCGTAGCATGTGCGCGGGCCGCCGCGCTTGCGCCGTTTCTCGTCCGCCGTTTCCGCCGTCATGCCCGTCCCGCTAGACGCGCGGCGCCGGTTGCTCGCGGTCGACGGCCACGTTCACCACCCACAGCACCAGGGTCAGCGCCAGCGCCGTCGTCTCGACCACGCCGAGGTGCAGGCGCAGCGGGGTGAAGTCGTACGCGATCGAGAGCACGAAATCGACCAGCACGGCCAGGCGCGTGATCGCCCACGTCCGCGTCCGAAATACCAGGTAGCTGAAGATCAGCGCGAGGATCGTTTCCACGGCTACGGGTGCGTGCTGCCCTGGCCGGGCTGCATGGACGGCTCGGGCAGCGGCGGGGCGGGCGGAACGCTAGCGGGGTTTTCCCAGATCGCCTTCGCCGCGGCCGGCAAATGGTCGGGCGTGCGCTTGAGAAAATACGTGATCTGCCAGATCGCCTGCTCGTCGAGCGACTTGTCGTACGCCGGCATGCCGGTGAAGCGAATGCCGTGCTCGATCTTCCAGTACGTGACGCCCTCGGGGTCGTCCATCACGTCGTGCTTGTTGAACTGGGGCGCGCGCACGCCGAGCCCGCGCGCGATCGAGGTCGGGGTGGACTTGGCGGTGCCGTGACAGACCGAGCAGTTCTGGACGTAGAGCTTGGCGCCGGTCGCGACGTCGGCGTCGGTCTGGGTGTAGGGATAGGGAGGCTTGGGCGCCTCGCGGTCGGTCGTCGCGTTGAGCGCCGTGTGGGCCATCCAGTTCTCGCCCGGCATCAGCGCGCCGTCGGCGCGAGCCGGGACGGCTCCCGTCTCGACCGCGCCGAAGACCACCAGGGCGAGCAGGACCACCGCGGCTGCGAAGCCGCCTACGAACGAACGCATGCGGTCACTGTTCTCCCAAAAGCTGGGATTCGACTCCGATCCGCCCGCAACGTGGGGCCTTTGGAAGGTGTTTGGGGAGGGATGGCCCTCGCACCGCCCCTCGGCTCGACCCTCGAAGAGCTGCGCTTCACGAACAGCTTCGCGGGACTCGGCGAAGCGTTCTCGGAACGCCGCCCGCCGAGCGGGATCCCCGGGGCGCGCTTGGTCGCCACCAGCCTCGACGCCGCCGCGCTGATCGACCTGCGCGGCGGCGAAGAGACTCGGCCCGAGTTCACCGCGCTCGTGTCCGGCAACGCGATCCTGCCCGGCATGGAGCCGGTCGCGGCCATGTATGGCGGGCACCAGTTCGGTTACTGGGCCGGCCAGCTCGGCGACGGCCGCGCGATTCTTTTGGGTGAAGCGCAGACGGCCCGCGGGCCCGTCGAGCTGCAGATCAAGGGCGCCGGCATGACCGCGTTCTCGCGCATGGGCGACGGTCGGGCGGTCGTCCGCTCGACGGTGCGCGAGTTCTTGTGCAGCGAGGCGATGGACGCGCTCGGCATCCCGACCACGCGCGCCTTGGCGATGGCGGCCGGAGCCGAGCCGGTTCGGCGCGAGACGATCGAGCGGGCCGCGACGGTGATCCGCCTGGCGCCGTCGTTCGTGCGCTTCGGCTCGTTCGAGATCTTCCACTACCGCAAGCAGACGGCCGAAGTGCGGACGCTGGCCGACTACGTGATCGAGCGCTTCTACCCCGAGTGCGGGACGGGCGAGGACCGCTACGCGCGCTTCTTCGCGACGGTCGTCGAGCGCACGGCGCGGCTGATGGCGGCCTGGCAGAGCGTCGGCTTCGCGCACGGCGTGATGAACACCGACAACTTCTCGATCCTCGGCCTGACGCTGGACTACGGCCCGTTCGGCTTCCTCGAAACGTACGAGCCGGGCTTCATTTGCAACCACACCGACGAGGGCGGACGCTACGCGTTCGAGCGCCAGCCGAGCATCGGCTTGTGGAACTGCTACGCGCTGGCCGAGGCGCTCTCGTCGCTGATCCCGCGCGACGCGCTCGACGCGGCGCTGGCCCGTTACGAGCCCGCCTACCGGGCCGCGTTCCTCGAGCTGCACCGGGCCAAGCTGGGCCTGCTCGAGGCGGGCGACGGCGATGCCGATCTGCTGCTCGGGCTGTTCGAGCTGCTGGCGGCCCGGCGGGTCGACTGGACCCGCTTCTGGCGCGCCCTCTCGCACGGCGACGCGCCGGCCCTGGCGCTCTTGGGCGAGGACGAGACCTCGCTGACCTGGTTCGCGGCCTATCGCGAGCGCGCGGCCGGCGATCCGCGCGGCGCGGAGGCGCGGCGCGCCGCGATGCTGGCCGTCAACCCGAAGTTCGTGCTGCGGAACTGGGTCGCCCAGGAAGCGATCGAGGCCTGCGAGGCGGGCGACGACAGCCTGGTGCAAGCGCTGCTGGCGGTCGTGCGGAGTCCTTACGAGGAGCACCCCGAGCGCGACGGGTGGGCCCAGCCCGCTCCGGCGAAGTACGCTGGCCTAGCGGTAAGCTGTTCCTCCTGAGGAGCGGCCCTTCTCGATGGAG
Source organism: Vulcanimicrobiota bacterium (assembly GCA_963784655.1). Classification (GTDB taxonomy): domain Bacteria; phylum Vulcanimicrobiota; class Vulcanimicrobiia; order Vulcanimicrobiales; family Vulcanimicrobiaceae; genus Vulcanimicrobium. The sequence continues at coordinate 1,265,614 of CAWASO010000001.1, read as the reverse complement.
TATCGACGGAACGATGAGCAGCGACGTACAGCGCCCGGGTGAAATTCGGCTTCTCGTGCGCGGCATAGCGCGCAACGTGCCGATCACGGACGTGGCGGAGCTATTCGCCCCGTTCGGCGTCGACCCGGCCCGGATCGCGCTGCCGCGCGACCGCCGGACCCGCCGGCGCAAGGGCATCGCGTTCGTCATCGCCCCCAACGCCGCGCTGGCGAACCACGCGATCCAGACGCTCAACGAGACGACCTTCCACGAGAAGCCGATCACCGTCGAGGTCGCGGAAGCCGCCCCGCCCCGCCGCGGCCGCGGCCGCCCGCGCCGGTAACGCGACCCGCCTCCGCTACTGGAGGTACTTTTCGACCGTCTCGGCGCTGCGCTCGTGCGTGTCGCCGGGGTTCTGAGCGAATTCCTCGCGGGCGCGGCGCTGGCGCAGCAGATCCCAGAGGCGGTCGAGCTGGACGTTGATGTCGCCCATCCGGCGGCGCTCGTCGGCGGTCATCTCGCCCTGGTCGAGGAGCCGGTGCTCCTCGGCGACGAGCTGTTCGATGTGGGCGTGGAGCTCTTGGTCGTTCACCCTCGGGTCTTTCCCGGACCGGCGGCGAACACCCACGGCAAGGCTAGCGCCGGCCCGGCGCCGGCCAGCGCGACCGCGCTCGCGTAGCCCGGTCCCAGCGCCGCGGCAACGGTCGCCAGCGCGGCCCCGCCCAGCGAGCCCAGCGAAAAGGCCAGGCTGTAGGCGCCCATCGCCGCCCCGCGCGTGCTCTTCGAGCTGCGCTCGAACAGCAGGCCCACCCCGACCGGAACCATCGCCGCCCAGGCCACGCCCATCAGCGCGCCCGCCGCGACCACTTCGCTCGCCGTATGGGCCCGGGCCGCCAGCAGCGCCCCCGCCAGGTGGAACGCCGCCGTCGGGAGCGCGACCCGGCGCGGGCCGAAGCGGTCGACGAAGCGGCCGGCCGGGTAGCGCAGGGCGAACGTCGCCACCGCCAGCGCGGTGAACAGCAGCGCCGCGTTGCCGATCCCGCGCTGGTGGAAGGTGATGACGGCCAGCGCCGTGTTGACCCCGCCGACCAGCGTCGCGCCGCCCAGGAAGCACATCGCGGGCAGCCAGGCCGAGCGCATGAAGATCCGCCGCGAGCGGCGGATGCGCACCTGGCGGCGCTTGGGCAGCGCGAACAGGACGCTCACCCCGAGCAGCGCCGGGACGCAGCCCCAGAGGTACTGTTCGCGTCCGACCCCGTGCTGCCAGAGCCAGACCGCCAGCGCGGGCGAGAGCGCGAAGGACAGGTTGCCGACCATCCCCAGCGTCGCGACGGCGGAGATCGCGCGCTCGGGCGCGACGATGGCGCTGGCGTAGGCGAACTCGGCGGTGATGAAGGCGGTGATCGCCAGGCTGCGCAGCGCCATCGCCGCCGCCGCGCCGGCGGTCCCGTGCACGAACGCCAGGCCCAGCAATGCCACGGCCGCGACCCCGGCCGCGATGCGGCAGGTCAGCACCGGGCCGAAGCGGTCGACCAGACCGCCGACCGGCACGCTTCCCAGCAGCGGTGCGACCGCCGCGATCGAGGCCACCGACGCGATCCCGGCCGGGCGCACGCCGTCGGCCGCGAGCGCGAGCGGCAGCGATCCGGTCGGCAGGTTCACGGTCAGCTCGACGAGGATCGCGCTGACCACCAGGATCGCGTAGGACATTCGATCAGTCTACCACGCGGAGGACTCCGCTCGCGTTTCCTACGAAGGTACGCGAGTTTTGTCGGGCGTCCGTCTACACTACGAAGTGACTAGGCGCAGCGAACCCTTTAGAGGAGTATCATGGCCCACGCACAGGCGTACACAGAGTCCGGCACGCCGGAAGAGCAAACCCGACGGACCTTCATGGCCAACGCGGTCATCGCGTTGGGCGGCGTGATCGGACTCGGCCTGGCCGTGCCGTGCCTGGCGTCCCTGATTCCCGCGGCCGACGCGACCGCGAGCGAGTGGTCGCCGCTCACCCCGCAGCAGGTCGCCGCGCTCAAAAAGGCGACCGACACCCCGATCAAGGTCACCTTCAACCTGCACGAGACGAACGGCTACTTCGGCGCCTCCGACACCGAGCAGTTCTTCTGGGCGGTCAAGAACAGCGACGCGCAGATGCGCGCCAAGCGGCCCGAGCTCTTCAACGGCGCCGAGAAGGTGCCGTACCCGGTGGTCGCGCTGGGCTTCTCGATCTTCAGCCCGATCTGTCCGCACCTGGGCTGCCGCTTCGCCTGGAACCAGGGCCTGAACAAGTTCGCCTGCCCGTGCCACGGCTCGCAGTTCACCAACATCGGCGAGCACGTCGCCGGCCCGGCGCTGCGCGGCCTGGACCCGCTCCCGCTGCGCGACTTCAACGGCAAAGTCGAAGTGACGTGGATCGAGTACAAGCAGGGCACGCCCGATCACGTCATCCTCAAGGTCGGATAGGGGACACGGCATGTTGACCTGGCTCGACCAGCGCACCGGCATCGTCACGATGACGAAGGACTTCCTCACCGAGGACGTCCCCGGCGGCGCTTCCTACTGGTACGCGTTCGGCAGCGCGACCGTGTTCGCGATGATCTGCCAGATCGTCACCGGCATCTTCCTGTGCTTCTACTACGCGCCGTCGACCGCGACCGCGTGGGAGTCCACCGACTACCTGATCCACCACGTGCCGGCCGGCGGCTTCGTCCTCTCGCTCCACTACTGGGGCGCCTCGGCGATGATCGCGCTGATGGCGATGCACCTGCTGCAAGTGCTGCTCTGGGGCGCGTACAAGAAGCCGCGCGAGCTGCAGTGGATCGTGGGCGTGATCCTGTTCATCATCACGCTCGTGCTCGGGCCTGACCGGCTACCTGCTGCCGTGGGACCTCAACGCGCTGCTGGCCTCGAAGGTCGCGATCCAGATCTCGGGCTCGGCCCCGATCGCCGGCAAAGCGGTCCTCGCGTTCCTGCAAGACGGGAGCGGCATCGGCACGCTCACCATCAACCGCTTCTTCGGCATCCACGTCTGGCTGATGCCGGCGCTGCTGGTCGCGCTGGTCGGCGCGCACCTCTCGATCTTCCGCTGGAACGGTCCCGCCGGCCCGCCGCTCGACGAAGCGCCCAAGCTCAAGCCGGGCCGCTTCTGGCCGGACCAGATGTTCATGGACACCGTGCTGTCGTTCGCGATCTTCGTGATCATCGTCGCGCTGGCGGTGTTCGCCCCCGCGCCGTTCGACGCCAAGGCCGATCCGAACAACACCACCTTCGTCCCGTACCCGGCCTGGTATTTCTTGGCGCTCTACGCGCTGCTCGACGTGGTCGGCAAGTTCCCTCCGGCCATCGTGCAGGTCGCGACCCTGTTCGCGACGATCGTCGGCCCGACGCTGCTGATCGTGCTGCTGCTCGTGCTGCCGTTCGTCGACCGCAACCCCTCGCGCCGGCCCTCGCGCCGGCCCTGGGTGCTCGGCGTGACGGCGCTGATCATGCTGCTGGCGGTGGGCTTGAGCTTCTTCGGCCAGTACAACGTCGTCGAGGGCCAGATCCGCAACGGCCTCGTCGGCGCGACCAAGGCCAACGCGCAGAGCTCGCTCGACCAGGCGCCGCAGGTCAACACCAACGGCGGTACCGGCGCGGCCGGCGGCGCGAGCTCGTCCGGCACCGCCAACGCGCCGGCCGCGGCGGGCGGCGGCGCGGCGACCTTCTCGACCAACTGCGCCGGCTGCCACGGCGCCAACGGCCAGGGCCAGCCCGGCGTGTTCCCGCCGCTGGCGCAGAACCCGATGGTCACCGGCGACAAGAAAGCCGTCATCACCGTGCTGCTCAACGGCCTCAACAACGTCCCGGTCAAGGTCGGCGGCGCGGAGTACAAGGGCGTGATGCCGGCCTGGAAGGGCCAGCTCACGAACAAGCAGATCGCCGACGTGGCGACCTACATCCGCAACGCCTGGGGCAACAAAGCCGACGCGGTCACCGAAGCCGAAGTCGCCGCCCAAGCGAAGTAAACCCGAACTCCAAGCAACCCAACGAACGAGCCCGCCGGAAACCGGCGGGCTCGTTTTATCGGAGCGTCTAGCTGCTCATCGGTTCGTATTCAGCGGACCGGGATACGCTTCGTGCCGGCGGCGGTGCGAACGGTTACGAACGTCGGCGGCTTGGTGCCGGTGACGGTGCGCGAGGCGGGGACCCAGCGGACGAGCTGCGTGCACATCACGCCGCGGTTGGCGGGGTTGCGGTACTGGACCAGGGTGAACGCGGATGGGCCGGCCGCCCGGCCGACGGCGTCGAAGCGGGCCGCTTGGCAGCCGTCGCTCACCTGAGCCTGGCCGCTGAGCACGTAGCCGGTCGTCGTGCGGTGCGCCGCAAGCGCGCGGACGCTGGTCACCGGCCTGCCGGGGACCGTGTTCGGGTCGAGGTTGGGCCCGGTTCCGCCCGAAGGCGTTCCGCCCGGAGCGGTGCCGCCGCTAGGGAGCGGGCGAGGGGCCATGGTGTGGACGGGCGCGAGCGGGACGCTCTCCGGGCCGGCCGAGTCGCCCGGGCGCGGGACGCCGGGGACCGCGGGCGGCGGCGTGTCCGCGTTCGCCCCGGGGTGTGCGCCCGGCAGCGGGGCCGTCGAGGTGACCGGGGCCGGCTGGGTGGTCTGGCCCTGGGCCGCCACGGTCAAGGCTCCCAGAGCCGTCGCGCCGGCGAGCGCGGCGATGAATCGCGATGCGTGCAAGTCGATATCCTCCACCCGGGAGAACGGTCTATCTCGACCGCTCGTCCCCGGTTGACTCGGCCGCCACACCCTGCGGGCAGGCGCCGCCGTCGACTCGCAGCAGGGCCGCGCGGGGATGGTTGGCCGGTGCGCTCGCAACGACGGTCGCGGTGCGCCCGACCCGCCGCGCGGCGGCCTGGAGCGTCGCCGCGTCGAGCGGGCGGGTGACCAGCCAAGTCGTTCCGGCCGGGCAGATCGCGGCCACGAACGCACGGTTGCTGGAGATGTCCCGCACCGGCGGGGCGGTGTAGAAGGTCAGCGCGTTGCCGCCGCTGACCCCGCGGATCGCGACCACGTCGGCCGGACCGCGCCGGGCGTCGATCATCCGCGCCAGCGGCGGGATCGGCTTGAGCGGCTCGGCCGCCGGTTCGGCGACGAAGGCGATGAACAGTACCAGCGCCCCGCTCGTGACGGCCAGCACGTAGGGCGACCAGGCCACACTGCGCCGGCGGGCCATCGCGGCGACGGTCAGCAGCGAGCCGACCAGCATCGCCCCGCCCAAGAACAGCAGCTGCGGGTCGAGCACGGCGGTGTCGACGTCGAGCCGGTTGGAGCGCGAGAAGAGCCCGATCGCGAAGCCGACGCAGCCCACGAAGAGCGGGATCGTGGCGGCCGACACCACCGCCGCGCGCCGTTCCGCGCCCGCCGCGACCCGCTCGAACCAGAGCGCGACCAGGATCGCCAGCGCCGGCAGCAGCAGCGCGACGTAGTTGGGCAGCTTGGTGCTGGCGCAGCTGAAGAACGCCAGCGGCACCACCGTCCACACCAGCGCCAGGCGGGCCAAGCCGCCGCCGGGCCGGCGGGCCTCGCCCCACGCCGCCGCCAGCGCGACCGGCACGAACGCGATCCACGGGAAGAAGCCCAGGATCAGGACCGGCAGGTAGTACCAGAACGGACCGGTCTGGTTCTCGATCACGCCGGTGTAGCGGCCGACCGTGTAGTGGCCGATCAGCTCGACGATCGCGTGCGGGCCGACCCGCCCGAACAGCGCCACGAACCACGGCAGGGTGACCAGCGCGAAGGCCAGCGCGGCCAGCCCGACGGCGGCCGGGTGCGGCGCGGCGAGCCGCCCGGCGCGCCGCTCCCAGAGCAGCCAGACGCCGATCACGAGCACCGTGATCACCGGCGCGACCGGCCCCTTGGCGAGCGTCCCGACCGCCAGCGCCAGCGCGCCGCAGACGAAGGCGGTGTCGCGCCGCCGCCCGTCGCCCGAGGGCTCGAAGGCCCGGTACCACCACAGCACGGCCGCCGCGACCGAGAAGTCGAGCAGCGCGTCCATGATCGCCAGCCGCCCGACGATGGCCTGCATGAGGCTCGTGGAGAGCACGATCGCGGCGATCATCCCGGCCCGCCCGCCCGCGATGCGGGCCGTGGCGTAGCCGACCGCGCCGCCCATCGCGATCGTCGCCAGCGCCGAGGGCAGGCGCAGCGCGAAGGCCGTCACCCCGAACAGCTTGGCCAGCAGCGCTGCGATCCAGAAGTAGAGCGGCGGCTGGACGAACCACGGCTGGGCGTTGAGGTGCATCACCACCCAGTCGTGGGTGAGCAGAATTTCGCGGGCCACCTCGCCGTAGGCGGTCTCGCTGTTGTCCCACAGCGTGCCGGTGCCGAGCCCCGGCAGGGTGACGAGCGCGGCGAACAGCGCACCGAGAAGTGCCGCGCGCACGGGGACGGAAAGCATCTGATGGAAGATAGGGCTTGTGTACCCCGTCGCCCTCTCGGTGCGCGGTCGCCGCGCCCTCGTCGTGGGCGGCGGAGCCGTCGCCGAACGCAAGGTCCGCGGCCTCCTCTCCGCCGAGGCCGCCATCGTCGTGATCAGCCCGACGCTCACCGCGCCGCTCGATGCGCTGGCGGAGGTCGGCGCGATCGCCTGGGAGCCGCGCCGCTACGCCGCGGGAGACCTGGCCGGCGCGTTCCTGGCCTTCGCCGCCACCGGCGACGAGGCGACCAACGCCGCGGTCGTCGCGGAGGCGCGCGCGGCGGGCATCCTGGTCAACGACGCCTCCGCCGCGGAGCGGGGCGACTTCTCCACCCCGGCGGTCCACCGCTCGGGCCCGCTGACCGTGACGGTCGACTCGGCCGGGCTCGCGCCGTCCTTCACCAAGCGCGTGCGCGACGAGCTGGCGCTGCAGTTCGACGCCCGCTACGCCCGCGCGGCCGCGACCCTGGGCGCGCTGCGCGAGCGCACCCAGGCGGTCGTGCCGCTCGAGCGGCGGGCCGCGGTGATGCGGCACTTCGCCGCCCGGGATATCGAGGAGCTCGCGGCGATGCCGCCGGGCGCGGTCGAGCACGAGGTCGAGCGCGCGGTCGACACGCTGGCCGGGGTCGTGCCGTCGCAGCAGCGGGCGCTGGTCGCGGCGACCCGGGCCAGCCTGCTCGCGCTGACCCAGACCAAGACCGTGATGGCCGCGCTGGCCCGGGCCGGCATCCCGTCCTCGCTGCTCGAGGTCACCACCCGCGGCGACGCCGTCCAGGACCGCTCGATCGCGGCGATCGGGACGGACAACGTGTTCGTCAAGGAGCTGGAGCTGGCGCTGCGCGAGGGCCGGGCCGACTACGCGGTCCACTCGTGCAAGGACCTGCCCAGCACGCTGGCCGAGGACATGACCCTGGCCGCGATCGGCGCGCGCGAGGACGCCCGCGACGCCTACTGCAGCGAGCGGTTCGCGACGTTCGCCGAGCTGCCGGCGGGAGCGAAGGTCGGGACCTCGTCGCCGCGCCGCCGGGCTCAGCTCGCCGCGCTCCGCCCCGACCTGGAGTACCTCGACATCCGGGGCAACGTCGACACCCGCCTGCGCAAGCTGCGCGAGGGGCGGTACGACGCGATCGTGCTGGCCTGCGCCGGGCTGAACCGGCTCGGCGCGCGGGCGACCCACACCGTGCCGTTCGCGGTCGAGCAGGTCACCCCGGCGGTGGCGCAAGGGGCGCTGGGGATCGAGTGCCGGGCCGGCGACCCGCTGGCGACCCGGCTCGACGCGCTCCTGGGCGACCCGGTCACGACCCTGGCGGTGCGGGCGGAGCGGGCGTTTCTGCGCACCCTGCGGGGCGGCTGCCAGGCTCCGGTCGGCGCCCACGCCGTCTGGAACGGCGGGCGCTTCCGGCTGACCGGCGCGATCGCCGCGCCCGACGGCAGCCTGGTGCTGCGCAAGACGCGCGACGCGGTGATCGACGTGCGCGACCTCGCCCCGGCCGAGGCGCTGGCCGAGGCCCTGGCCCACGACCTGCTGGCCGAGGGCGGCGAGGCGATCCTCGAAGCCGTGCTGGGCGGCCCGCTGCGGGGTCGCCTCGTGCTGCTGCCGCGGACCCAGGACCGCCCCAGCCGGATCGCCCCGGCCCTGCGCGAGGCCGGCGCCGAGGTGGTCGAGGCGGCCGACAGCGGCGCCGCGCGCAGCGTGCTGGGCGGCCGGGTGCCGGCGGCGATCCTGTTTCCCTCGTCGGGCTCGGTGAGCGCCATCACCGAGTACCTGGACGGCTTGCGGCACGCCGGGCACCGGCCGGTGGTCGGCCGCGATGGGACCCTCGTCGTCGGAAACCGCGGGCGCGCACGGCTGGCCGCCGGACGTGACTGCACCCTCCGCCGAGGTCGGCGCGTTCGTACAGTCCGTGACACGCTATCTCTTGGAGAACGGGGCATGAACGTCGCTCAGCGGACCCCCATCGTGAACCGGCCCCGCCGGCTGCGTTCCAGCCCGGCCATGCGCGGGCTGGTGCGGGAGACCCGGATCAACCGCGACGGGCTGGTCCAGCCGCTGTTCGTCGTCGGACGGCAGCGGGATCGTGCAGCCGATCTCGTCGATGCCCGGGGTGAGCCGCTACTCCGCCGACACGGTCGTCCAGGAGTGCCGCGAGCTGGCCGCCGCCGGGGTGCGGGCGGTGCTGCTGTTCGGCATCCCCGACGCGGCCGACAAGGACGCCGTCGCGACCGCCAACTACGATCCCAACGGGGTGGTCCAGCGCGCCGTGCGGGCGATCAAGGCCGCCCTGCCGGCCATGCTCGTGATCGCCGACCTGTGCAACTGCGAGTACACCGACCACGGCCACTGCGGCATCCTCGACGCGGGCGGCGACGTCGACAACGACCGCACGCTCGACGTGCTGGCGCGCACCGCGGTCACCTACGCCGAAGCCGGGGTCGACGTGGTCGCGCCGTCCGACATGATGGACGGCCGGGTGGCCGCGATTCGCGCCGCGCTCGACGACGCCGGCTCCACCAAGACCGCGATCATGTCGTACGCGGCCAAGTACGCCTCGGCGTTCTACGGCCCGTTCCGCGAGGCGGCCGAGTCGACGCCCTCGTTCGGCGACCGGCGCACGTACCAGATGGACCCCGCCAACGGGCGCGAGGCGCTCAAAGAAGTGCGGCTCGACATCGAGGAAGGCGCCGACATGGTGATGGTCAAGCCGGCCATGGCCTACCTCGACATCCTGCACCAGGTGCGCCAGATGACCGACCTGCCGGTCGCGGTGTACCACGTCAGCGGCGAGTACTCGATGCTCAAAGCCGCCGCCGAGCGCGGCTGGATCGACGAGGAGCGCGCGGTCGACGAGACGCTGACCGCGCTGGCCCGCGCCGGCGCCGACATCATCATCACGTACTTCGCGAAAGACTACCTGACCCGAACGCGATGATCGGCATCTGCATCCTGGCCGGCGGCGAGGCGACGCGCTTGCCGGGCAAGCTGTTCCTCGATGCGGGCGACGTGCCGATGCTGGTGCGGGTGTACCGCAACGTCTCGCCCGGGCGCGAGACCTGGATCTCGACCAAGGGCGCGCTTCCGGCCGAGATCGACGCCGCGCTCGACGTGCCGATGGTGGTCGACCGCTGGACCCGGCGCGGCCCGCTCTCGGGCCTGCTCTCCACGATGAGCGAGATGCGCACGGAATGGGTGTTCGCCTGCGCGGGCGACGCGCCGTTCGTCGACGCGGCGTTCATCGACCAGCTCGCCGCGCACATCGCCTTCGACGCTGACGCAGGCCCCGTCGCGAGCACCGCCCCCGAGCTGGAAGCGGTCGTGCCCGCGCACGACGAGACGGGCCGGCGGATCGAGCCGCTGGCGGCGCTCTATCGCCGCGAGGCGTTCCTGCGCGAAGGCTTGCCGGTGCTGCTCGCGGGCGAGGGCGCGCTGCGGCTGGTGATCGACCGGCTGAGGACGAAGTTCGTACCGGTGCCCAAGGACGAACGCGCGCTGGCCAACGTGAACACACCGCAAGACTACGCCGCGCTTCGCCCCGTGCTGGCGCCTGGTTCAGGCTCAAGCTCGGGTTCGACGGTGTCGGCGTGAACCGGAGCGGCTCCGAGCGGGCCTTCGCGGCGGCCAAGCGGGTCATCCCGGGCGGGGTCAACTCGACCGTGCGGGCGTTCAAGGCGGTCGGCGGGACGCCGGTGTTCGTGCGCGAGGCCCAGGGCGCGTACCTGACCGACGTCGACGGCAACCGCTACCTCGACTACGTCCTGTCGTGGGGGCCGATGATCCTGGGCCACGCCCACCCGGCGGTGGTCGAGGCGATCCGGGACGCGGCCGGGCGCGGCACGTCCTACGGCACCCCGACCGAGTACGAGACCGAGCTCGCGCAGCTGATCGTCGACGCGGTGCCCTCGGTCGAGAAGGTCCGCTTCTGCTCGTCGGGGACCGAGGCCACCGCCAACGCGATCCGCCTGGCGCGCGGCTTCACCGGGCGCGAGAAGTTCGTCAAGTTCGCCGGCTGCTACCACGGCTCGGCCGACGCGTTCCTGATCAGCGCCGGCTCGAGCGCGCTCACGATGGGCGTGCCGGACTCCAAGGGCGTCACCGCGGGCACCGCCGCGCGACACGATCATCGTGCCGTACAACGACGCGGCCGCCGTGCGCGCGGCCTTCGAGCAGAACCCCGGCGAGATCGCGGCGGTGATCGTCGAGCCGTACGTGGGGAACATGGGCTTCGTGCTCCCCCAGCCCGGGTTCTTGAACGCGCTCCGGTCGCTCACGCGCGATCACGGCGCGCTGCTGATCTTCGACGAGGTCATGACCGGCTTCCGGGTCGCGCTGGGCGGGGTTCAGGCGCGCGAGGGCGTGCTCCCGGACCTGACCACGCTGGGCAAGGTGATCGGCGGCGGGCTGCCGGTCGGCGCCTTCGGCGGCCGAGCCGACATCATGGACCGGCTGACGCCCGACGGCGACATCTTCCAGGCCGGCACGCTGAGCGGCAACCCGCTCGCGATGGCGGCCGGCATCGCGACCCTGCGACAGTTGTCCGATGCGACCTACGCGCATCTCGAGCGGCTCGGAAGGCGTCTCACCTCAGGGATGGCAGACGTGTTCCGCCGCCGCGGCGTGCCCCACACGGTCGCCGCCGCCGGCTCCATGATGGGCTTTTTCTTCACCGACGGACCGGTGACCGATCTGGCGAGCGCCAAGACGTCCGACACGGCGCTGTACGGGCGCTTCTTCCACGCCATGCTCGACCGCGGGGTCTACTTCGCGCCGGCCCAGTTCGAGGCCGGGTTCCTGTCGCTGGCGCATACGGAAGCCGAGATCGAGCGCACGGTGGCGGCGGCCGACGACGCGCTGGGCGAGGTGTTCGCGTGCCGCTAGTCTGCCTGGGCCTCTCGCACAACACCGCGCCGGTCGACGTGCGCGAGCGCCACGCCTTCCCGCCCCACCGCATGGGGGAGGCGCTGATCGCGCTGCGCGACTACGGGGCGGTGCGCGAGGCCCTGATGCTGCAGACCTGCGGCCGGCTGGAGATCTACGCCGAGCTCGAGGACTACGAGGTCGGCGTCACCCAGCTCAAGTCGTTCCTGAACAACTTCCGCCACGGCGGCGTGGACGACATGGAGTCGTACATGTACACGCTGCTGGGCGGGCAGGCCATCGACCACTTGTTCCGGGTCAGCACGGGCCTGGACTCGATGCTGATCGGCGAGGCCGAGATCCTCGGCCAAGTCAAGGACGCCTACGTGCAAGCGCAGCGCGCGCGCTCGCTCGGCAAGACGCTGCACACGCTCTTCCGCGAAGCGCTCGAAGCCGGCAAGGCGGCCCGCTCGCAGACCGCCATCTCGGGCGAGTCGACCTCGATCGCGACCGCCGCGGTGGCGTTCGCCAAGCACCACGTCGGCGACCTGACCGGCAAGACGGTGCTGGTGATCGGGGCGGGCAAGATGGGCGGCCTGGCCGCGCGCCGGCTCAAGGCCGAGGGCGTCGGCGACATCGTGCTGCTCAACCGCTCGCACAAGCGGGCCCAGCACATCGCCGGCGAGCTGGGCGACGTGGCGCGGGTGGCCGAGATGCCCGGCCTGGTCAACGCGCTCGCGGCCGCCGACGTGGTGGTGACCTCGACCGGCGCCTCGCACTTCATCGTGACGCCGGGGAACGTCGCCGAGGCGATGCTGGCCCGGCCGCAGCGCCCGCTGTTCCTGGTCGACATCGCGGTCCCGCGCGACGTCGACCCCGAGGTGACCCGCATCGCGGGCGTCGGCCTGGTCGACGTCGACGGCCTGCGCGACGTCGTCGACGTGACGCTCGAGCGGCGCCGCGAGGCGATCCCGCTGGTCGAAGAGATCATCGCCGAGCACGCCGAGCGCTTCCAGCAGTGGTACCAGTCGCGCGTCGCGGTGCCGGTGATCGCGTCGCTGGTCGGCAAGGCCGAGGCGATCCGCGAGAGCGAGCTCGAGCGGCTCTTCGCGCGCTGCCCGGAGCTGACCGAGCGCGAGCGGATGCTCGTCACCGGCATGTCGCTCACCATCGTGTCCAAGCTGCTGCACAGCGCGATCACCAAGATTCGCGACAAAGCGGTCGAGAACCGGGCCGAGGCGCTGACCCACGCCCAGATGCTCGACGAGCTGTTCGAGCTGCACACGCGCAGCGTCGATGCGCTGTTCGTGCCGGCCGCCGCCGCGGGCGACGACGAATCGCCCGAGTGACCGCACGCGCCGCCGGCAAGGTCTGGCTGGTCGGCGCCGGTCCGGGCGACCCGGGCCTGCTCACCCTCAAGGGCGCGCGCGCGCTCGCGCGCTGCGAAGTGCTGGTGTACGACTATCTGGCGTCGAGCGCGATCGTCGGGCTGGCGCCGCCGGACTGCGAGAAGATCTACGTCGGCAAGAAAGCCGGCGCGCATACCCTGACGCAGGACGAGATCACCGCGCTGATCGTGCGCCTGGGCCTGGCGGGCAAGCAGGTCGTGCGGCTCAAGGGCGGCGACGTGTTCGTGTTCGCGCGCGGCGGCGAGGAAGCGCAGGCCCTGCGCGAGGCCGGCGTGCCGTTCGAGATCGTTCCCGGCATCACGTCGGCCATCGCCGCACCCGCCTACGCCGGCATCCCGGTCTCGCACCGCGACCACAACACCTCGTTCACCATCGCGACCGGTCACGAAGATCCCACCAAGGGCTACTCGTCGCTGGATTTCGCCAAGCTGGCGAACCGCAAGGCGACGACGATCTTCCTGATGGCGATGGGCAACCTGGCCGGCATCGTCGGCGAGCTCAAGCGCAACGGCCTCGACGGCGACACGCCGGTCGGCATCGTGCGCGAAGGCACGAAGCCGACGCAGCAGACCGTCACCGGCACGATCGACACGATCGTCGCCGAGGTCGAGCGCACCGGCATCGGCGCGCCCGCGATCGTGGTGATCGGCGACGTCGTGCGCGAGCGCGAGAACATCCGCTGGTTCGACGCGCAGCCGCTGTTCGGCAAGCGCGTCCTGGTGACGCGCCCAGCCCACCAAGCCGACGACGTCGCGCTGCGGCTGTACGAGGTCGGCGCCGAGCCGATCCTCGCCCCGACGATCGCGATCGGCCCGCCCGACGACCCGCAAGCCGCGCGTGAAGCGGTCGCCGCCGTGCGGGACTACGCCTGGCTGCTGTTCACCAGCCGCAACGGCGTCGACGCGTTCTTCGACCACGCGCACGAGCTGGGGCGCGACGCGCGCGCGCTCGGCGAGGTGAACGTCGCGGCGATCGGTCCGAAGACCGCCGAAGCGCTCTCCGCGCACGGCATCCGAGCCGACCTCATTCCCGCGGTGTACGTCGGCGAAGCCGTCGCCGACAGCGTGCTGGCGCGCACGAGCCCCGGCGACCGCATCCTGCTCTACCGCGCTCGCGACGCGCGCGAATCCCTGCCCGAGCTGCTGCGCGCCGCCGGCCGCACGGTCGACGACGTCGCCGCGTACGCGACCCGCTTCGTCGACGACCCCGAGCTCGCCGAGAAAGCCGCGAGCGCCGACATCGTGACCTTCACCAGCGCGAGCACCGTCGGCGGCTTCGTCCACAACGTTCCCGACGCGGCCAACGTGCTCGCGTCCAAGACCGTCGCTTGCATCGGCCCGGTCACCGCCCGCGCCGCCCGCGAAGCCGGCATCCGCGTCGACGTCGTCCCCGACGAGTTCACCGTCGACGGCCTCCTGCACGCGCTCGAGGCCACCGCCTCGGTCTGACCGTCCTGCTCGGTTAGGTATTGACTCGCACGGAACCTATAGCTACACTTACGTGGACATCCGGGGGCCAATGACGCTACCCGGAGTCATCATTTCGGGGGTCGTAGAGCTGCAGGCCAGCTCCGATCATGCCGTTCGGACAATAGAGTTTCGGCACGAGTCGCGCGAAGTATGGGTATTCGGGATCGTCATCTCGATAGCGACGAAGTACGCTGTAGGCGATGACATCGGCGAGCTGAATGTGATTAGACCGGGCCGAGTCTTGGAAGTAGGGCCGCTCGACCACATGGAAGCGTCGCGCGTACCGGCGTCGGCATGCATGTAAGTCCGCGATCTCACGATGTGCCTTTCCGTGCGAACGGCTTTCGCGTTGATCGACGAAGAGCCGCCCGACGCTGGACTCCTTCTCGCACCAGGCATCTAGCAGCCGGACCAGCGAGCGATACGCCAGCGCGAACAGTTGACGTTCGTTCGTTACACGAAGATCGTGTACGATCGTGGGTTTGTGCATGGCGACGGCACACCACGAGAACGGCAGTTTCTCGATAACTTCGTAGAGCTCATGACCGAAGCGGCGTAGCGCAGCTGATTCGAGTTGTGAGAACGGGTTAGCTGAATGCGGGCGAATAGCAGCCATACGGATATCGTTGGAGCGAATCTCGACGCCATGCGGCGGAAGGTAAGGAAAATACGCCTGCTTCAGCTTGGCGAACTCCTCTTCGATCGTCAGCCAATGGTCATCATGGAAGCCGATGGCGGCGAAGACCACCCACGGCTGATTTGGAAAGTGGAGGTCGAACGAACCCGACTCGTCGGCGTAGAAAGCGAGCACGTGCGCACTTCACGACAAATTCGGCTCACGGCTAGGGGCTCGCGCAGGTGAACGGGCGCGATCTGCTGATCGGGGCGGTGTTCGCAGGCGCGCTCGCGCTGGGGGCGTGGCGGGCGCGGGCGCTGTCCGCGAGCGGGGCGGGCGCGGCCTTCGTCGTCGGGGCGCTGACGTACGCGAGCGGAGCGGTGCCGTTCACGCTCGTGCTGCTGGCGTTCTTCCTGCCCTCGGTCGCGCTCTCGCGGCTGGGGAAGCGGCGCAAGCGCGAGCTGATCGACATCGGCAAGGGCGGGGCGCGCGACGCGTTCCAGGTGCTGGCCAACGGCGGGGTGGCGACCGCCTGCGCGGTGCTTGTTCGCGCTGAGCCACGACCCGCGCTGGGCCTGGGCCTTCGCGGGCGCCTACGCCGCCGCGACCGCCGACACGTGGGCGACCGAGATCGGCACGCTGGCCCGGCAGGCCCCGCGCTCCATCTTCACCCTGCGCCCGATTCCGACCGGGCTCTCGGGCGGGATCACGCTCCCCGGGACCCTGGGCGAGATCGCCGGCGCCCTCTGGATCGGGGCAATCGCGTTCGCCCTGCTGAGCGGCCCCCGGTCTGCGCTGCTGGCCGTCGCGCTGGCCGGGGTGGTGGGATCGACGGTGGACTCCGCCCTTGGAGCGACGGTTCAAGAGCTGCGTCGCTGCGACGCCTGCGGGCGCAACTGCGAGACCGACCCACACGCGTGCGGCGCACCGACCCGGCTCGTCCGCGGCATCCCCGGCGCCTCGAACGACGTCGTGAACTTGCTCGCTACCGTCGCCGGCGCGGCGGTCGCGTTCGCCCTAGCCTGACCAGCGGCGGATTGCAAGTGCCGAAACCGACTTCCCTCGCTGCGGAGTCCAAGACCCCGTGCGACCATGCTCGCACGCTCTTATGGCCACACAGCTAACCGCCGACCGCGACGTCACCGAGCGCGGCTCGCGCCTGATCCTCATCACGCTGGGGATCATGGCCGCGACGCTGATGCAGACGCTCGACACCACGATCGTCAACGTCGCGCTCCCCACGATCCAGGGCAACCTCGGCGCCACGCAAGAAGAAGGCGCCTGGGTCGTCACGGGCTACATCATCTCGGCGGTCATCGTCATCCCGCTCACGCCGTGGCTGCAAGCGCGGTTCGGGCGGCGCCAGTACTACTCGATCGCGATCATCGGCTTCACCATCGCGTCGGTACTGTGCGGGCTGTCAGGGTCGATCCAGCAGCTGATCCTGTGGCGGGTGGTCCAGGGACTGTTCGGCGGGGGCCTGGTCGCTACGGCGCAAGCCGCGCTGCGCGACACGTTTCCGCGCCATCTGCTCGGCGCGTCGCAGGCCGTCTTCGCGCTCGGTGCGATCGTCGGGCCGTCCGTGGGGCCGACCGTCGGCGGCTGGCTCACCGACAACTTCTCGTGGAACTACGTCTTCTTCATCAACGTCGCCCCGGGCATCTTCGCGGCCTTCATCGTCCTCACGATGATGCGCAACCCGTCGGATCCCAAGCCGATCCCGGTCGACGCGCTGGGACTGGCGCTGCTCGCGACGGGACTGGGTTCGCTGCAGTACATCCTCGACGAAGGGCAGCGCAACGACTGGTTCACCGATCCGGTCATCCGCCTGTTCGGCTTCTCCGCGGCGCTCGCGCTGGGCGGCTTCGTGTGGTGGGAGCTGCGCGCCAAACGCCCGATCGTCGACTTGCGGGCGTTCAAGTACCGGGCGGTCGCGGCCGGCAGCGCGCTGGGCTTCACGATCGGCGCGGTGCTGTTCGGCGCCACCGTCATCCTGCCGCAGTACGTGCAAGGGCTGCTGGGATTCACCGCGACCCTCTCGGGCGAGCTGATCTTCGTGCGCGCGGCGTTCATCGCGGTGCTGACGCCGTTCATCGCCCGGGTGGCGGGCGCGGGCAAGATCGACACGCGCATCCTGCTGGTGGTCGGGTTCACCCTGATCGGCAGCTCGCAGATCTGGCTGGGCTACATCACCACGTCGCTCAACGACTTCAACTCGCTGCTCGGCCCGGCCATCATGGCAGGCATCGGGTTGGGGCTGCTGTTCGTGCCGATCAATATCGCCGTGCTGAGCGCGCTGCCGCCCCAGATGGTGCCCAAAGCGGCCGCGTTCCAGAGCCTGTCGCTGCAGCTCGGGGGCTCGTTCTCGACCGCCGCGCTGATCACGCTGCTGGCGCAGCGCACCGCCTTCCACCAATCGGTTCTGGCCGCGAACATCACGCCCGACAACAACGCGCTGCAAGTGCTCGAGCAGCACGTCCACAGCGCGCCGGCCGTGCTCGGCAACGTGTACGGGCAGGTCGTCGCGCAGTCCGCGGTCATGGCGTACGCCGACTGCCAGTGGGCGCTGGGCGCGCTCACCTTCATCCTGCTGCCGCTCGTCTTCGTGCTGCCCAAGCGCCGCCAGGACGCCGCGAAGATCGAGATCTCGGCGGAATAGGATTCGGGCTTACGCCCGAATCCGTCACCCTTCGGGTGAAGCCCACGAGCGCGTGCCATCTAGACCGCGGACTCGTGAGGTGGCGGGTTAGCTGGCTATCTTAGCGCCGTATTTCTTTTCGAGGTAGGGGATGATGTCGTCGTCGTCGTCGAGGATGACGTCGCCGTCGACCAAGGCCGGGATCGACGTCTGGCCGGTGGCCTGCTTGACGCCGTGGCGCTCGGCGTGCGAGTGCGGCTCGTTGACGGTCTTGTAGTCCAGCAGCAGGTCCGTCATCTTCTTGCGCACGCGCGCGCAGTACGGACACCACTCGGCTTGGTAGAGGACCATATCAGTTTCGCGACCCATGTCCGCTTCCAAGCTTTTCGGGCCGGAAAAGGTTGCGCTCCGACGGATGTCGGAGAACCGTCACCTCGCGATGCAGACCGGCGCCTCGTCCCGACGGCGTGACCGTACCGCGATCGGCACGTCGATCGCGCTCCACGTCTGCGTGCTCGCGCTCGTGCTGGCCGCCCCGCGCTCGCCGTCGTTCCCCACCGAGGAGCCGGACGAGCGGGCGCTGCTCATCAGCATCGTGCGCCTCCACCGCGCGACGCCGCCGCCCAAGCGTGTCAGCGCCGCTCGCCCCGCCGTGCCGGTCGAGCACCGGACCGTGCCCACCGCGCCGCCTGCCCCGCTGCACGTCGCGGTCGCCGCCGAACGTGCGCAGCGCCCGCTCGTGGTCGGCGCCGAGCACCGCTACGTCGCGCCGGCCAGACACGCACCGCGTGCTCCCGACCGTACCGTTCCGGCCGAAACCGCGCCGCTGGGCGAAGCGCCGGCCCGGCCGCTCGCGGCCGTGACCGCCGCGCCGGCCGTCGCGGCCACGGCAACTCCCGCCGTCGTGGCGGCGGCGACGCCGGCCGCGGTCGAGCGCGAGACCGGGATGGGCAATTTCGGCGAGAGCTATCCGGCCCGCCCGCTGCCCGGGATGCTCGACGCGCTGCGCGCCAAGACGCCGCACCTCGTCGCGAAGGTCACCGTCGACGAGCGCGGGCGCGCCACCAACGTGGTAGTGGTGACGGGCGCAGACGACGCGGCGCAGCGCGAGGAGATCACCCGCGCGCTGCTCGCCGCGACCTACATCCCGGCGAGCTGCAACGGCCTGAGCTGCACGCAGACCTTCGACCTGCGAACCTGAAGCAGGTTCGGCAGAGCCGAACCCACCCGGTCGTCAGATCATTTCTGTTCGATGTCGAACGGGATGCCGAGCTCGCCGGCCAGCTTCTCGAGGCCGTTCCAGACCTTGACGTGGACCGGCACGCCGTGCTCGCGGTTGAACAGGGTCTTCTCGTACTCGATCTCGCCCGCGACGTAGATTCGGTCCTGGCCGGGCGACTTGGCCGAGTCCTTGAACGCGCGCAGCTCGGCGTCCATGTCGGCCTTGAACTGCGCGGGATCGCGGAACCCGTCGATCCGGAAGGCGGCGAAGAAGTGCGAGATCTTGCCCGGCAGCGGGCCGTCGGTCGGCAACGGCAGGTCGTTGCCGAACGCGCCGCCCGAGAGCACGCCGCACAGGATGTCGACCAGTAGGCCCAGGCCGTAGCCCTTGTGGCCGCCGTTGTCGACGCCGTAGCCGCCCAGCGGCAGCAGCGCGCCTTTGAGCGCGACCTGCGGGTCGCGCGTCTCGTGGCCTTCCGCGTCGATCGCCCAGCCCGGGTTGAGCTGCTTCTCCTTGCGGTTGTAGACCTCGAGCTTGCCCTTGGGAACCGTCGTGGTCGCGAAGTCGAGCACGAAGGCCGGCTCGCTCTGGGCCGGGATCGCGAAGGCCAGCGGGTTGGTGCCCAGCATGATGTCGCGCCCGAAGGTGGGCGCGCCGTAGCGCACGCTGTTGGTCGAGGCGATCCCGATCATGTCGCGGTCGAGCGCCATCATCGCGTAGTAGCCGGCGATGCCGTAGTGGTTGGAGTTGCGCACCGCGCCGAAGGCCGCGCCGCTCTCCCCGGCCTTGGCCAGGATGCGCTCCATGGTCCGCTTGGCGGTGGGGTGGCCCAGGCCGTTGCCGGCGTCCACGACCAGCGAGGTCGCGGTCTCGCGCACGGTCGTGACCTCGGGCTTGGCGACCAGCTGGCCGGCCCGGATCCGGCTGACGTAGTACGACTCGAGCCGGGCGACGCCGTGCGACTCGATCCCGCGCAGGTCGGCGGCGACCAGGACGTCGGCGACGATCGCCGCGTCCTCGGGGGCGACCCCGACCTTTTCCAGGATGGTGGTAACGAAAGTCTTGAGCCGAGGCTCGGCGGAAAGCCGGTACTCGGACGTGATGACGTCGGCCATGCCGGTAGTGTACCCCGCTTGAGGCTCGGATCGTAGCACCGTGGTCGCAGGCCCTCGCTTCCCTTCCCTTGCCGAGCGCGGCCGGGCCCGATACAGTACCCGTATGCTGCGGGCTGGCTTGGCGAAGCGATTCGTCGCGGTGTTCGCGCTCGTGGCGCTGGCGGTCGCCTTCGCGGTCGCCATCTCGGCCGCGGCCTTCGGCCGGATCCAGGAGCGCCTGGTCCAGACCCGCGCCGCGGTCGACGCGTCCTTCGCGATCCGCTCCGCGTTCGGGGCGCTGGTCGACGAGGAGACCGGCGTTCGCGGCTACGCCGCCGGCGGCGCGCCGCTGTTCCTGGAGCCGTACCGTGCCGGGCGGCGGGCCTACGCGGCCTACCGGGCTCATCCACCCGTCCTGGGCGAGCGCGCCGAGATGCTCGCGCTCGAGCGCTTCCACCGGTCGGCCGACGCGCTCCAGCCCTTTTTCCAGGCCCAAGTCGCTGCGGTCGCGCGCGGCGACCGGCAGGCCGCGGTGCGCAACCTGCCGGCCGAGAAGTTCGCCTTCGACCGGCTGCGCCGGGACGAGGCGGCCGCGACCGCGGCCCTGGACCGCTCGCTCGCGGCCAGCCGGGCCGCGACCAATGCCGCGCTGATCGCCGGCCGGCTCGCGACCCTGCTGACCGGGCTGGTCCTCATCGTGTCGGGCGGGCTGGTCGTGGCGCTGGCCGGGCGGGCCCGGGACAATGCCGCCCTCGCGCGCCGGGACAGCCTGACCCAGCTGCCCAACCGGCGCGCCTTCGACGAGCGGCTCGAAGACGAGCTGACGACGCTGGGCACCGCATCGCTGGCGGTGCTGTACATGGACCTGGACCGCTTCAAGCCGATCAACGACCGGCTGGGGCACGCGGCGGGCGACAAGGTGCTGGCGATCTGCGCCGAGCGGCTGCGCGCCGGCCTGCGGCCCAACGACTTCGTCGCGCGCCTGGGCGGTGACGAGTTCGGGGCGATCCTGTGCGCCAGCGACGGGGCCGCGGCGCAAGCCGTCGCCGCCCGCGTGGCGGCCGAGATCGCGGCGCCCATCGCGATCGCCGGTACGGCGGTTCAGCTCAACGCGAGCATCGGGATCGCGGTCGCGCCCGAGGAGGGCCGCGACGCGGGCGAGATCGTGCGCGCGGCCGACGCCGCGATGTACCGCGCCAAGCGCGAGGCGCGCGCCGGCGACCGAGGAGTTCGCGCGCCCAGCGGCCGAAGCGCAACCGAATGATCGACGCGCAGCCCGGCTTGGTCGACGCGCTGCGCGCCGCGGTGCCGGGCGGGGTGCTGACCGAACCCGCCGACCGGATCGCCTACGGCTTCGACGGCACGTTCTACGAGCACACCCCGCCGCTGGTCGTGCTGCCCGCCACGACCGCGGAGGTGGCGGCCGTGCACCGCATCGCGAGCGCGCGCCGGATTCCGCTCACGCCGCGCGCGATGGGCAGCGGCCTGTCGGGCGGCGCGGTGCCGCTGGGCGGCAGCATCGTGCTGGGCGTGGCCCGCATGGACGCCATCCTGGCCATCGACGAGATCGACCGGGTGGCGGTGGTGCAGGCCGGCGTGATCAACGCTCGCCTTCAGGCCGAGGTCGAGAAGCGCGGCATGTTCTACCCGCCCGATCCCTCGAGCCTCAAGCAGAGCGCGATCGGCGGCAACGTGGCCGAGAACGCCGGCGGCGCACGCTGCCTCAAGTACGGCGTGACCGGCGACTACGTGCTCGCGCTCGAGGTGGTGCTGCCGGACGGCACGGTGATCCGCACCGGCGGCCGGACGGTGAAGAACGTGACCGGCTACGACCTGCGCCAGCTCTTCACCGGCGCGGAGGGCACGCTAGGCACGATCACCGAGATCACCTTGAAATTGCTGGCGAGGCCCAAGCACGCGCGCACGGCCGTGGCGGTATTCGACCGTATCGAGGACGCGGCGAACGCCGTGACGGCGGTGATGGCGGCGGGCATCTTGCCGACCGCGATCGAGATCCTCGACCAGCTCACCATGCGCTGCGTCGAGGAGAACGACCCGATCGGGCTGCCGCTCGACGCCGACGCGCTGCTGATCTTCGGCGCCGACGGCAACCACGAAGGCGTGGTGAACGAAGAGATCGCCGCGATCGGGGCGATCGTGCGCGCGCACGGCGCCCGCGAGGTCACCGTCGCGCGCGACGCGGCCGAGTCGGAGCGGCTGTGGAGTGCGCGCCGCGGCATCTCGCCCGCGCTGGCGCGCCGCCGGCCCAACAAGCTGGGCGAGGACATCTGCGTGCCGCGCCGCGCGATCGCGCCGATGATCGCCCGCGTGCGCGAGATCGCCGCCCGCCACGGGCTGGAGATCCCCGTGTTCGGCCACATCGGCGACGGCAATCTGCACCCGAACATCCTGTGCGACAAGCGCGACCGCGCCGAGATGGCGCGCGTACGCGCCGCCGCGACCGAGATATTCGAGACGGCGGTCGCGCTGGGCGGCACGCTCTCGGGCGAGCACGGCATCGGCCTGCTCAAGAAGCAGTTCATGGAACTGGACGTCGGCCCCGGCGCGCTGGCCGTGATGCGCGCGATCAAGGATGCCGTCGACCCGCTTGGGATCATGAACCCGGGCAAGGTCTTCCCCGACCCGGGCGGAGCGGGCGCGTTCGATCTGTAGCGGCTACTTGCCGTCGGTGGCGCGCGTGACGTGATTCTGACGCCCCACCAAGGTACGACCAGCTCGCGCGCTATCGTGTTCGACAGCGCCGGGCATGTTGTCGCGTTCGACCGACGCAAATTTCCGCAGATCTCTTTGTTCGCCCGGGCTGGATCGACCACGATCCGTTCGACATCTAAGGCTCCAGCTCGAAGCGACACCAACCATCGCGAGACGACAATCCGGTGGGAGCGCGCCGTCGGTAGCCGGTGGCGAACGTGATCGTCTGGCCAAACCGCCCGCACGGATGCGGCCGCATACGCCAAAACTACCTCCGCCAGCGGGACGGCGCAGACTGGGAGGCCGAATTCAGCGCCCTAATTGTCCAAGATGCCGCGGGGTCATTTCACGGCATCAGTTGGTCACTCAGCCGCCCAAGTGGGCATCGACTCCTTCGGTTTGCCTGGCCTACCGTAAGCAAGCGTCGGCAACGGCCGGCATGGCGTACTTCGTTGGACGGCGCAAGATTACATTAACACCGCCTTTAGCGGCAACCGCGCCTCATTCGTTCGGAGCCTTTAGCGTGGCAACTATCGAGAACTATGTAAAGCCTAGCCGCTTGTTCCGGTATCGCTCAATTAAGTCATTGGATCGCGAAATCGACTCTATCAACAAGGGGTATCTTTATTGCGCAGCTTACAGTGCCTTGAATGATCCGATGGAGGGGTACTTCGTCGCAAGTACATTGTTAAGAGAAAGCACTAATCACAAGACGATAAGAAGAGAGATCCAAGAAAACAAGGCTAGAATCGGCATGTGCTCGTTTAGCGAGGCCCACGACCACGAGCTCATGTGGGCGCACTACGCCGATCAATTCTCGGGAATCTGTGTCGAGTACAGCCTTCCACGCCTTCTAAATAATCTCGACGACGATATCGCACTTGTGCGGATGTTCTATAGCGAGACCGTTCCGGTTATTGGACGTGCGAAGAAAGATCCCGGCGAAACCGCACGGAAAGTCCTTTCGTATAAGAATTACCGGTGGTCCTACGAGAGGGAATGGCGCCTTTTTGGGCCTCTCGGAAAGGCAAATTACGATGAAGTAAGATGTGTTAGGCGAGTCTATTTAGGCTCACGCATAGATTCGGCGAAGAGGAAGCGCATTATTGACGAAATGAAATTATTAAAAATTCCTACGCTTGACATGAGTATTGAGAGATACTCCATTAGCTTTTCGCGCTCCCCTATTCGCTAGACCGCGTTGCGCAGTCTCGAGTCGCTTAGCCCGCGGAGGGAGCTCTAATGCAATCACGAAGCGTACGTTTACGATCCGCGCAGCGCTGACGCTGTAAGAAAGTTGCATATCTTCCTTGTTGGCTGATCCTCAGACACTACTAATATGCTACTCATTTGGTCGGCGTTGGAGTGATCTCTCGACTCCCGTGCGTGGAGAAGAAACGATGTTGAGCTTTAAGTTTCCCTAACGCGTAGGCCGAATCTATCCGGCTCCACCCCACTAGTGAGAGCGATTTGACCGCGCCGCGCTCCAGAGATATCAACTATGTTAATCTACCCTGCGGGCACGATGACCCATGTAGCCCTATCGCCGATTGGAGACGTGGGAAACATGAGTCCCCCAACTGCAATGAGACTAGGACTTGATCGGCACGAATTCCCAGCGACGCACCCGCGCGACCTTACGTAGCTCGTATCGAGTCTGCGGTTCGCCTTGGAGGGCCAACCTTATGTCGCCGAGGAGGCGCGAACTTCCGAATACATATCCGTGATCGAGTCGTAAGAACTGATGCCAGACTCTCGTCGCGTCAATACTCTCGGATCCATTGATTACGAAAGTTCGCGGTTGCCCAAGACCAATCGGGAGTCGACGGTTTATCCCCGCGGATAGGTAGAGTGCGACGTCTCTCCAAGATGTGTAGATTGTGAGACGCTGCACGGCGCAACGAATAATCGGCATCACCGCCTGCAGTTCCGTCGCACCGACGTCGGGAGCACCATAGATGACTTCTGAAAGGCGGAAAGGCATTGTTACGGACGCGCCTAGTCTCAAGGCTTCCGTGATGACGGCGCAACCCAAGCTATGCCCAAACACGCAGATCTCGTATCCAGGCCGTTGAAGTTCACGAAGCAGTTGCGCAAGTGCGACGGCGGCGCTGGACATCACCGTTCGATCGCGACGGTACGAAACCGGATCTATCTTTCCGAGTGAGGGCCAGACAAACGCCACTGTAGTACCGGTGAACCGTGCATCGAACGCCAATTGCCCTGCCCTCATAATGGCAACATCGCGGCTCGTTGCAAAGCCGTGAACGAAAACCAAGACGCGTCGGTCGGCTGCCGAGCCATAAACGTGGCCAAAGAAGTCCGCCGACGACAGTGTATCTAAAGATTCTATTGAAAAATGGCTTTCGCGTTTTTCGCCTATCCGCCAGCCAAACAATCGCTCTTCAAACGGACGCTCTAGCTCACCGCGAACGTGGTACCTTGGGATCGAAACGACTGCTTTTTCAAACAACCATGAATCGAAGGGCGGCAGATTATCAACGACATTCCACGGAGTGAAGCGTGATTCGTTAGGGACGACCGCAGCGAGCACCGGACGTAACCATTCACGGACCTCGTATCCATCTTGAATAACTTCGTCGAGGAATTCCTCCTCGTAAACTTCCTCAATCGTTGCATACGCCGGTTCATTCAAGATATCCGACCTATAGTTTGCCGCTACGGCATCGAGTTCCCAACTCAGTGCCGGTCCATGGAGAGCAATGAGCAAACGCTCGCCTTCTCGCCGCAAAACTCCGCGTTTGACGAGCACTTCGGTAGCCTCAGACCTAAGCTCTTGGATAAGAAGAGCGTGGCGCTGGAGGAGCACCCTCCCTCGAGTAGTTCGAGACAATTCGAGCATTAGCGCGTCCTCGGACGCATCAACGCCTGCGCGCGCCTTCGTCAGAGCTAAGATCGCTCGAAAGAGGGTTGACCAGAGAGATGCAGTGGTTGGCATTTAGCGAATCATTCTGAAGCTCATCGTCGGGTTCTTTCTACAACGACTTTTGGGGCGCCGATCGCCTTCGCGCTCAAGCCTGGGCGCGCGGCGTGCGCTCGAAGGATCGGTGTTCGTAACCGGCGCAGCGGTGCAGCGCCTGCGCGACGGATTGATCGCTCGTCGAACGTTGAGATTGGCGCGCGAAGTCAAGGACAGCGGCGAGGCGTCCCTCGTTCCCGCCTTCACCGGCTTGGGCACGCCGTACTGGGATTCGCACGCGTGTGACGCAATTGTCTGGCTGACGCATATACAACGCGTGCGCACGACGCGCGCGGCGCTAGAAGCGATGGCGTACGAAACCACCTGTGCGACTAGCGCGACCGCGCGGAGATGGCCCGCGTGCGCGCCGCGGCGACCGAGATCTTTGAGACCGCGGTCGCGCTGGGCGGCACGCTGTCGGGCGAGCACGGCATCGGCCTGCTCAGGAAGCAGTTCATGGAGCTGGACGTCGGGCCCGGCGCGCTGGCGGTGATGCGCGCGATCAAGGACGCGATCGACCCGCTGGGGATCATGAACCCGGGCAAGGTGTTCCCGCCCCGGGCGGGGCGGGGCGTTCGAGCTGTAGGCTGGCGGCGCGCTAGTGGTCGGACCGGTCCGAGCCGGGGGTGACGTGGACTTCCTTGACATGCGTGTTGCCGCCCTTGTTCAGGCAGACCACGTCGACGATGGTGCCCTTGGAATCGCTGCCCACCACCGAGTAGCTCTGGATCGTCTCGCCGTTGCCGCACGGGTTGCCGGGATCGACGTCGCAGCCCTGCGGGATGGTAATGCCGGCAATGATGGGGAGCGCGAGCAGCAGACGCAACTGAGAAGACCTCCAAAAAAGAGAAGCGGGCTCCCTTCCGGCTCGGCCGTCTGCCCGTAGGCTTTAGCAAGCGAGTCAGGCTGGCGACTCTTTACAGTCGCGTTCCGTTCGTCTCCGCGCCGCCGCGCGGGCAGGAGCGTGCCGGAGCGTCCGATACAGCAGGCAGCGTGGCCGTCATCCTCGCCCTCGACCAAGGCACGACCAGCTCGCGCGCGCTCGTCTTCGACCGCGCCGGGAGCGTGGTGGCGTTCGACCAGCGCGAGTTTCCGCAAGCCTTTCCGCGCCCGGGCTGGGTCGAGCACGACCCGCTCGACATCTGGGCCTCGCAGCTCGAGGTCGCGCGCGGTGCGCTGCGCAACGCGCGCGTGTCGGCGGCCGACGTGGCGGCGATCGGGATCACCAACCAGCGCGAGACGACGATCCTGTGGGAGCGCGCGAGCGGCAAGCCGGTCGCGAACGCGATCGTCTGGCAAGACCGGCGCACCGCCGCGCTGTGCGCAGAGTTCGAAGCGCAAGGGCTCGGCGAAACCGTGCGCGCGCGGACGGGCTTGCTGCTCGACCCGTATTTTTCCGGCACGAAGATCGCCTGGCTGCTCGACAACGTGGAAGGCTTGCGCGCGCGGGCCGAGGCGGGCGAGATCGCGTTCGGCACGGTCGACTCGTGGCTGATCTGGAACCTGACCGGCGGCAAGCGCCACGTCACCGACGTGACCAACGCCGCGCGCACGCTGCTGTTCGACATCCACCGGCTCGCTTGGAGCGACGAGCTGCTCGCCGCGCTGCGCATCCCCGCGAGCGTGCTGCCCGAGGTGCTGCCGTGCAGCGCGGACTTCGGCACGACGGCGGTCGAGCTGTTCGGCGGCGCGATCCCGATCGCGGGCGTTGCCGGCGATCAGCATGCCGCGCTGGTCGGCCAGGCCGGCTTCGAGCCGGGCGTCGCCAAGAACACCTACGGCACCGGCTCGTTCATCCTGCTCAACACCGGCGCCGCGCCGGTGCGCAGCGAGCACGGCTTGCTCACGACGATCGCGTTCGCGCTCGAACCCGGCCGCGCCGTGTACGCGCTCGAAGGCTCGGTCTTCGTCACCGGCGCGGCGGTGCAGTGGCTGCGCGACGGGCTGGGGCTGATCGAGCGCTCGTCCGACGTCGAGCGGCTGGCGCGCGAGGTCGCCGACACCGGCGACGTGTTCTTCGTGCCGGCCTTCACCGGCTTGGGTGCGCCGTACTGGGACCCGTACGCGCGCGGTACGATCGTCGGCATCACGCGCGGCACGACCCGCGCGCACCTGGCCCGCGCCGCGCTCGAAGCGATGGCCTACCAGAGCGCCGACGTGATCGCCGCGATGGAGCGCGACGCCGGGCTGCGGCTGAGCGAGCTGCGCGTCGACGGCGGCGCGGCGGCGAACGATCTCACCATGCAGTTCCAAGCCGACGTTCTGGGCGTGCCGGTCGTGCGCCCCGCGGTGCTGGAAACGACCGCGCTCGGCGCGGCGTATCTCGCCGGCCTGCAGGTCGGCTACTGGCCCGACGTCGCGACGGTCGCGCGCCAATGGCGCGAGGAAGCGCGGTTCACCCCGGCGATGGATGCCGCGCGCCGCGAGGCGCTGCTCGCGCGCTGGCGCCGCGCGGTGGAACGCAGCCGCGGCTGGGCGGAAGCGTGAGCGTGTGAACCGCGCCACCGGTATCGCACGGCTCGAAAGCGAGACGTTCGACGTGCTCGTGGTCGGCGGCGGTGCGACCGGCTTGGGTGCGGCGGTCGACGCCGCGGCGCGCGGGTACCGCACCGCGCTGATCGAGAGCGAGGACTTCGCCAAAGCGACCTCCAGCCGCTCGACCAAGCTCGTTCACGGCGGCGTGCGCTACTTGCAGCAGGGCGATATCGGGCTGGTGCGCGAGGCGCTGCACGAGCGCGCGAACCTGCTCCGCAACGCGCCGCACCTGGTCCACGAGCTGCGCTTCGTCGTGCCCGCGTACCGCTGGTTCGAGCTGGCGTACTACGGCGCCGGTCTGGCCGCGTACGACCTGCTCGCCGGGCGGTCGGGCTTCGCCCGCAGCCGCATCGTCGGGCCGCGACGCGCTCGCGCGCTGATCCCGGCGCTGCGCGCCGCCGGCCTGCGCGGCGCGATCGTCTACTCCGACGCCCAGTTCGACGACGCGCGGCTGGCCGTCACCCTCGCCCGCACCGCGGTCGACCGCGGCGCGGCGCTGGCGAACTACGTCCGCGCGACCGGATTCGTCTACGACGAGCGACGGACGGATGCCGCACAGGTCGCCGGCGGTGTGGTGCGCCGAATCGCCGGCGTCGAGGCGCTCGACCGCGAGACGAACCGCACCTTCGCGATCCGGGCGCGCGCGGTGATCAACGCGACCGGCATCTTCGTCGACGAAGTGCGCGCGCTCGACAACCGCGCCGCCAAGCCGCTCCTGACCCACAGCCGCGGCTCGCACGTCGTCGTCCGCGCCGATGCTTTGGGACGGACGGCACGAGCACCGGCCGGCGCCGCATGGGGACCGATCGACGACGCGGCGCTGCTGGTACCAAGTACGCCGGACGGCCGCGTGCTGTTCGCGCTGCCCTGGCACGACCGCGTCGTGATCGGCACGACCGACATCGCGGCTTCGCAGGCCGAGCTGGACCCGGTCCCGACCCGCGCCGAGATCGCGTACCTCCTCGAAACGGTGAACGGCTATCTGGCCGAGCCTCTCGCGGCAAGCGACGTGCTGGCCACGTTCGCCGGCCTGCGCCCGCTGGTCGACCGCAAGGCCGCGACGAGCGCGCAGCAGTCGCGCGAGCACGCGGTCGACGTCTCCGCGTCAGGTCTGGTCACCATCGCCGGCGGCAAGTGGACCACGTACCGCAAGATGGCCGAAGACGTCGTCGACGCCGCCGCCGCGCGAGCCGGTCTTCCCCAGCGGCCGTCGCCGACCGCGGCGTTGGCGCTCCACGGTGCGCCGCCGGCAGATGCGCGCGCCCGCGAGCCGGGCGCCGAAGGTTCGCTCACCGTGTACGGCACCGATGAGGTCGCCATCGCCGCGCTGCGCGCGCACGATCCCGGGTTGCGCGAACGCTTGCACCCGAGTTTGTCGTACACGTACGCCGAGGTCGTCTACGCGGCGCGGCATGAGATGGCGCGGACCGTCGACGACGTCCTCTCGCGCCGCACCCGCGCGGCGTTTCTCGACACCGCGGCCGCGCGGGCGAGCGCGCCGGCGGTCGCCGCGCTGCTGGCGCGGGAACTCGGTCGCGACGAGGACTGGCAGGCGGCGCAAGTTCGCGCGTTCGGCGCCCTGCTCGAGCGTTTTCCGGCGCCGGCCCAACCGGGCGAGGGACGGCGCACGGCCACGCCGTAGCTTCGTTTCCCCGCTTTCGTGAGGAAGTCGCCGTGGCCGATCACTCCGTCTTAGCCGAGCTGTTGTGCGCGCTCGCCAAGGAGCACGCGCGCGCGCTCGTCGTGGGCGGTCTGGCGCGCAAGCTCCACGGCATCGCGCTGGAGGCGAGCGACCACACGCTCTGGTACGACGCGGACGAAGCCAATGCGGCGCACGTCTACCGCGCGCTGTCGCGGGTCGGCGCACCGCTCGACGGGGTCGAGGTGCCCGACCTGGCCGACGTCGCCTACGAGTTCCGCTACGTCGCGGACGACTGCGAGATCGTGCTGGTCGCCAGCCTCGACGGCACGACCTTCACCGACGCTTGGGCGGAGCGGGTCGAGACCCGCTGGCGCGACGTCCCGATCTGCGTGATCGGGCGCCGCACGCTGCTCGCCAGCGAACGCGCCGCGCGGGCCTGAACCGCCGCGCGGCTCGAACCCGGGCGCTATGCCGCCTCGGCCGTCTCCTCGGGCTCGGTGAACGAGACGCCCCGCCGCTCGCGCCCGATCGCGGTCAGCACGAACACCGTCGCGAAGACGACCACCATGACGATGGCCATCGCCCGCCCGTAGTCCGCGCCCGCCGGCGGCGCGAGCGGAAAGCTGCGCGTCGCGTACGCGGCTTCCCACTGCGCCGCGAAGGCCGAGAGCAGGTTGCCCAGCTGGTACGTCAGCCCCGGGAACGTGCCGCGCACGCCGCCCGGCGAGAGCTCGTTGAGGTGGGCCGGGATGACGCCCCACGCGCCCTGCACGAAGAACTGGATCAGGAACCCGCCCAGCGCGAGCAGCGGAATCGACACGCCGAGCGCGCCGCTCCAGAGCGGGATCACCAGCGCGCCGAGCACGCACGAGGCGAGAATCGTCACCCGCCGGCCGAAGCGCTGCGAAAGCCCGCCCAGCAGCGTTCCGCCGATGATCGCGCCGATGTTCGCGATCACCGCGATCGTCGAGACGATCGAGGGCGGGAAGCCGTGCTGCTTGGTCAGGAACGTCGGGAACAGATCCTGCGACCCGTGCGACATGAAGTTGAACGCCGCCATCAGCAAGATCGCGTAGACGAAGAGACCGGGCTGGCGCAGGAACGAACGCCACAAGTCACCGCCGTGATGGCCCAGCCGGGCCGCCCGGCCGGCTTTCCACGCCGGCGACTCCTCGACGCCCGACCGGATGTAGAGCACCAGAAACGCGGGCAGCGCGCCCAGCACGAACATGCCGCGCCAGCCGATCCGCTCGAACAGGAAGCCGAACACCAGCGCCGCGATCAGGTAGCCCGTCGCGTAGCCCTGCTGCAGGATGCCCGAGGCGATGCCGCGCGCCTGCGCCGGCAAGGTCTCCAGCGCCAGCGCCGCACCGACGCCCCACTCGCCGCCCATCGCGATCCCGTACAGCGCGCGCAGCACGATGAACACGCCGAAATTCGGCGAGAACGCGGTCAGCAGCTCGAACACCGAGTAGAGCAGCACGCTCGCCATCAGCGGCCCGCGCCGCCCGAAGCGGTCGGCCAGCATGCCGAAGATCAGCGCCCCGAGCGGCCGCATCATCAGCGTGATCGTGATCGCGAACGCGACCTCCGGAATCGCCTTGCCGAAGTCGCCCGCGATCTTGGTGACGACGAAGGTCACCAGGAAGAAGTCGAACGCGTCCAAGCACCAGCCCAGAAACGCCGCGATGAAGGCCCGGCGCTGGGTAGCGTTCAGCGTCGCAAGCGGTGCGAAGATCCCCATGCCGAGGCTATACCCGTCTCAATCCGGCCCCACGGAGCCGCCGCTGCCTCACGTCCTGGGCGAGGGAGCGAGCACCCGTCGCACGGCCCGAACGAGCGCTTTAGCCGAGGTCGTCCATCAGGGCGCGCGCCTCGGCGTCGGCTTCGGCGAAGGTCGTCTCGCCGTCGACGCTGCGGTCGTATGCGGCGGCGATCGCGCGCTTGACGTTGGTCTGCGCGCGCTCGTGCTCGAAGTCGCGGTCGGTCGGCCGGTACATGGTGACGTACTGGGCGAAGTTCTCGCGCGCTTCGCTCAGCGAGTAGTCGTGGTTACCCCGCCCACCACCGCGTCGGGCAGCGGCGCGCCGGGCGGCTTGCGGTCGGCGTCGTCCTGGCCGTCGTCTTCCCAGCCGCAGAGCGCGCAGATGTCGAGCGCCGCGCGCCCGATGATCGTCGGATAGCCGCAGCACGGGCAGGTCGCGCGCGCGTGCTCCACCATCTGCTCGCGCAAGCGCTGCTCGGGCGTCAGCTCGGGCGCCAGAATATCCTCGAACGTCTCACGCCGCAGCTCGAAGGCGGCTCGGTCGAAGATCAGAGCGTCGTCTTCCCCAGCGCGCTCAGGATCAGTTCCACCGCCAGGATCGCGGTCTGGTTCTCGCGGTCGAGGATCGGGTTGATCTCGGTGATCTCGAGCGAGCCCAGCGTGCCGCTCGCGGCGACCGCTTCCATCAGGGTGTGGGCTTCGCGGTAACTGATGCCGCCGCGTACCGGGGTGCCGACGCCGGGCGCTTCCCGCGGGTCGATGCCGTCCATGTCGAAGCTGACGTGGACCGAGTTCTCGCCGTCGGCCACGGTCGCGAGCGCTTCCTCGACCACGCGGCTCATGCCCAGGCGGTCGACGTCGGCCATCGTGAACGCCTTCACGCCCAGCTCGCGGATGATCCGCTTCTCGCCCTCGTCGACGTCGCGCAGGCCGATGAAGACCATTCGGGCCGGGTCGACCGCGCCGTCCTCGAGCACGAAGTGGACCGGCATGCCGTGCACGTTGCCCGAGTGCGAGGTCAGCGGGGTGTTGATGTCGCCGTGCGCGTCCACCCAGATCAGCCCCGGCGGGGTGCCGCCGCGGGCTCGCGTCACGCCGGCGATGGTGCCCATCGCGATCGAGTGGTCGCCCCCGAGCACCAGCGGGAACGCGCCCCCGCGGATCACGCCCTCGACGATCCCGGCCAGCTCCTTGCAGACGGCCTGGATGATCGGGAAGTACTTCGCGTTCTGGACCGCCGGGGAGGCCGACTCCGGCACCGGCACGCGCAGGTTGCCGTGGTCGGTGACGTCCATGCCCAACCGCTCCAGCGACTCCTTGAGCCGCGCGTAGCGGATCGCGGAGGGCCCCATGTCGACGCCCCGCCGGTCGGCGCCCAGGTCCATCGGAACGCCCACGACGTCGACCTTGGCGATGCGCTTGCGAGCCGGGGTGGCGGGGGCGGCGGAAGGCTGCGTGATCACGCCCGAAGAGTTCGGCGCCTCAGCCGCTCCGCCTCGCACCGCCGGCCGCGCTCTCGGCCAGCGGCTCCTTGGTGAGCTCGGGCTGGGCGGCCCGGCGCGACGCCGGGGCCGGCACGAACTGCTCGCGCAGGACCCGGATCATCGCCGCGGCGGGGACGGCCAGGAACGTGCCGATCAGGCCGAACAGCTCGCTGAAGCTGAGGATCGAGATGATGATCCAGAACGGCGACAGCCCGACGTTGTCCTTGAGCACGCGCGGCGCGACGAAGTTGCCGTCGACCTGCTGGATCACCGCGAACAGCGCGGCGACGATCAGCGCGTTGGTCGGGCCGTTGTAGGCCAGCGCCAGCAGCACCGAGGGAATGAAGCCGAGCACCGCTCCGGCGTAGGGAATGAAGTTGAGCAGCCCGGCGCAGATCCCGATCAGCAGCGCGTAGGGCACGTGCATCACCAGCAGCATGATGACGATCATCACGCCGACGATCGCGCCGTCGATGAGCTGCCCGCGGATGAAGCCGCCTACCACCTTGTCGAGATCGTCGAGCACCGACTGCCCCTTGGCCTGGTGCTTGGCCGGCAGCAGGCCCAGGAACGACTCCTTGAGGTTCTCGAGGTCCAGCAGCATGTAGGCGGCCAGGATCGGCACGATCAGGACCGTCGCGACGACCGAGAAGGTCGAGAGCACGACGGTGACCGTCTTGGTCGCGAAATCTTGCGCGTTCGTCTGCAAGAACGTGCCGAGCTGGGTCGGGAGCGAGGCCAGGTAGAGCCGCTCGTCGATCGGCAGCCAGCGGATGAAGCGGTTGTTGGGGTTCTGCAGCTCGGTGCTGAGCCGCCCGACCAGGCCGGGCAGGCTCTTGGCCAGGTTCTGGATGTCGGACAGCAGCGCCGGCACGACGAGCTGGACCAGCGCGACCGCGACCAGGGCGATGAACAGGTAGACGATGACGATCGACCAGATCAGCGGCAGCCGGTCGTTGAGCCGGCGGACCAGCGGGTAGACCAGGTACGCGAAAAAGATCGCCGCGACGACCAGGATCCCGGTCGCCTTGACCGAGCCCAAGAAGTTGAGCAGGCCGACGAGCAGGTAGATCGCGACCGCGATCAGCCCCAGCGTCTTGAGCCAGAGCGTGACGCGGCGCTCGGTGCGCGAAACGCGGCGGATCGGACGCACTGGGCGCGCGTCGGCCGGACGAAGGGGGTTCACGAGGAGACGCTTTCCCCGAACGCCGGGTTTTCCCCGACCCGAGAGGCGACCAAGCGCCAACGTCGTAGGAGCCGCCAATGCTCTCCCGTCGCGCGGCGATCGCTCTCGCGCTGGTTCCGTTCTGCACGTCCGTGACCGGCTGCGCCCGCTCGCAGAACGCCGCCGGAACGGTGCGCATCGGGATGGTGACCGACGTCGGCGGCCTGGGCGATCGCTCGTTCAACGACTCCGCCTACGCGGGCCTGGTGCGCGCCAAGGAGCGGCTCCACGTCGAGACGACCGTCCTGCAGTCGCGCTCGGCGGCGGACTATCAGGTCAACATGACGGTGCTGGCCAACAAAGAGTACGACGAGATCTTCGCCATCGGTTTCCTGATGGCCAAGGACGTGACCGAGGTCGCCGAGCGCTATTCCAAGCGCCACTTCGCGATCATCGACGCCGTCGTTCCCGCGCCCAACGTGACCTCGGTGACGTTCAAAGAAGAAGAGGGCTCGTTCTTGGCCGGCGCCCTGGCCGCGCTGACGACCAAGACCAAGACCATCGCCTTCCTGGGCGGCCTGGACATCCCGCTGCTGCGCAAGTTCGAGGCCGGCTTCGCGGCCGGTGCGCGCCAGATCGACCCCGCCGTGCGGGTCGAGGTGAAGTACGTCGGCTCGTTCGACGACGTCGCGGCGGGCAAGGAGCTCGCCGGCGTGCTCTACGGCCAGGGCGCCGACATCGTGTACGTCGCCGCCGGCAAGGCCGGCCTGGGCGCGATCGACCAGGTCAAGGCCCGCCCCGGCGCCTACGTGATCGGGGTCGACTCCGACCAGGACGCGCTCGCGCCCGGCAAGATCCTCACCAGCATGATCAAGCGGGTCGACGTCGGCGTGTTCCGGGTCAGCCAGGAGATGGCGGCCCACAAGCCGCGCGGCGGCAACCTCGTCCTGGGTCTGAAAGAAGGCGGGGTCGGGCTGACCGACTTCCGCTACACCAAAGCCGTGGTCACGCCGGACAAGACCGCCGTGCTCGACCGCCTCAAAGCCGCCATCATCGCCGGCAAGCTCGCCGTGCCGACCACCCGGGAGGGCCTCGCATCGTTCAAGCACGTCCAGCTCTGACGCTGCGCGGCGTGCGCCGGCGCTTCGGCGCGGTGCAGGCCGTCGACGGGGTCGACCTCGAGCTGCTGCCCGGCGAGATCCACGCCCTGGTCGGCGAGAACGGCGCGGGCAAGTCGACGCTCGCGGCGATCGCCTACGGCGCCGTGCGCCCCGACGAGGGCACGGTCGCGGCCGAAGGCCCGGTCGGCCTCGTGCACCAGCACTTCAAGCTGATCGAGCGGCTGCGGGTGTGGGAGAACGTGCTGCTCAACCGCGAGCCGCGCCGCGGCCTGACGATCGACGTCCCGGCGGCGCGCAAGCGCGTGCTCGAGCTCGGCGCGGCCTACGGCCTGGAGGTCGACCCCGACGCGGCGGTCGAGACGCTGCCGGTCGGGATCAAGCAGCGGGTCGAGCTGCTGCGCGAGCTCGACCGCGAGCCGACCGTGCTGCTGCTCGACGAGCCGACCGCGGCCCTCGCGCCCAGCGAGATCGCGGCCTTCTTCACCACCGTGCGCGGGCTGGCCGCGCGCGGCACCGCGGTGCTGGTGGTGACCCACAAGCTGGGCGAGGTGATCGCCTACGCCGAACCGGGTGACCGTGATGCGGGCCGGCCGCATCGTGGCCCGCCACGCCGTCGCCCAGACCGACGCCGGCGCGATCGCGCGCGAGATGGTCGGCGGCGAGGTCCCGGCCCTGGCCGCGCGCGGCACGGCCGCGCCCGCCCCGCTGCTGGCGGCGCGCAACCTCGCCGCGGGGAGCGGCACCGGCGCCCTGATCGACGCCAGCTTCGAGGTCGGCGCGGGCGAGATCGTCGGCGTCGCGGGGGTCGAGGGCAACGGCCAGTCGGCGCTGGCCGACGCGCTGGCCGGGGTGATCCCGTTCGCGGGCGAGCTGCGCTTCGCGGGCGAGCCGCTGCGGCCCGACGACGCGCCCGCGGCGCGCCTGCGGCGCGGCATCCGGGTCATCCCGCAGGACCGCCGCAACGAGGCCCTGGTGCTGGACTGGAGCGTGCGCGACAACGTCGTGCTGGGCCGCCAGCGCACGCTGGCCCCGAGCGAGTACGGCCCGGCCGCGCGCAGCGTGATCGAGCTTTTCGACGTCCGCCCGCCCGACCCGGACGCGACCGTCGGCGCGCTTTCGGGCGGCAACCAGCAGAAGGTCGTGGTCGGCCGCGCGCTGGCCGGCGAGCCGAAGCTCGTGGTGGCCTACCAGCCCACCCGCGGGATCGACATCGGCGCCGCGGCGCTGGTCCAGTCGCGCTTGATCGAGGCCCGCAACGCGGGCGTCGGCGTGCTGCTGATCTCGTTCGAGCTGGACGAGATCTTCGCGCTGGCCGACCGGGTGCTGGTGATCGCGCAGGGCCGCTTCGTCGGTGAGTTCGCGCGCGGCGCGGTCGACCGCGGCCGGATCGGCGCGCTGATGGTGGGGCAGGCATGAACGGTTTGAGCGGCTTCGCCCGAACGCGCGCGGCGCGCGACATCGCCCTGGCCGTGGTGGTCGTGTTCGGGGTCGGCTCGATCGCGATGCTGCTGGCCCACGTCTCGCCCGCGGTCGGCTTCGGGGCGCTCTTCGACGGCGCGTTCGGGACTCGGGCCGAGGTCGCCGAGACGCTCGTCCAGACGACGAACCTGCTGTTCCCGGCGCTGGGCATCGCGGTCGCCTTCCGGGCCGGCCTGTTCAACATCGGCGCGGAGGGCCAGCTGATCCTGGGCGGCTTCGCGGCGGGCTGGCTGGGCGCGCAGTTCCCGCTCCCGGGCTACCTCGCGATTCCGCTGGTGCTGCTGGCCGGGGCGCTGGCGGGCGGCGTCTGGGGCGCGATCCCGGGCTTCCTGCGGGCGCGCTTCGGGGCCAACGAAGTGATCGCGACGCTCATGCTCAACGTGGTCGCGCTGCTGCTGGCGACCTATCTCGTCACCGGGCCGCTGGCGCAAGCCGGCGGCGGCGCGCAGGAGACGGCCTCGCTGCCCAAATCGGCCCAGCTCCCCGACCTGATCGCCGACTCGCGCCTGACCTGGGCCTTCGTCATCGCGCTGGCGGTCGCGGCCGGCCTGCGCTGGCTGCTGTACAAGACCGTGTTCGGCTACGAGCTGCGCGCCGCGGGCGAGGCGCCCGAGGCCGCCAAGCGGGCCGGCATCGACCTCGGCCGGAGCGCCTTCGTCGCGATGGCGCTCTCGGGCGCGCTGGCGGGCCTGGGCGGGGCGACGATCGTGACCGGCGTGCTGCACCGCTTCAACACCGGCCTCTCGCCGGGCTACGGCTTCATCGCGATCGCCGTCGCGCTGGTCGGCAATTTGGATCCGCTGTGGATCGTGGTCGCGGCGCTGGCGTTCGGGATGCTGCAGAGCGGCGGGATCGCGATGCAGGCCGAGGCCGGCGTGCCGCGCGAGGTCGTGTCGCTGGTCACGGGGCTGGTGATCATCGCGCTGGCCGGGCGGCGCTACGTCGCCTCGCGGAGGTCCACATGAGCCCGCTGGTCGCCGGCATCCTGGCCGTCCTGGGCCTGACCCTGGTCAAGGCCACCCCGCTGATCTACGCCGCGCTGGGCGGCGTGCTGAGCGAGCGCGCCGGGGTGGTCAACATCGGCCTCGAGGGCATCCTGATCGCCGGCGCGTTCACCGCGGTCGCGGTCAGCGGCGCGACGGGCAGCCCGGTTCTGGGCGCGCTGGCCGGGGTGATCGCGGGCGCGCTGCTGGCCGCCATCCTGGCCTACGCGGCGACGAAGCTGGCGGTCGACCAGATCGTCGCCGGCACCGGCCTGAACATCGCCGCGCTGGCCGCCGCGGCCTACGGCCTGGTGCTGGTCTACCACCAGCCCGGCGCGTCGCACGAGGTGCCGGCGCTGGGCAAGACCGGCGAGACGGGGCTGATCGTGCTGGCGTTCCTGGCCGCCGCGGTGCTGCACTTCGTGCTCACGCGGACACCGTGGGGACTGCGCGTGCGGGCCTGCGGCGAGGACCCCAGCGCCGCCGAGTCGGCCGGCATCGACGCCCTGCGCACCCGCTTCACGGCGGTGGTGGCCGGCGGCGCCATCGCGGCGCTGGGTGGCGTCTACCTGTCGCTGGCCGAGCTCGACCTGTACTCCGACGGCATGACCGCCGGGCGCGGGTTCATCGCGCTCGCGGCGGTGATCTTCGGCCGCTGGACGCCGCTGGGCGCGACCGGCGCGGCGCTCTTCTTCGGCTTCTTCGCCGCGCTGCAGTACTCGCTCCAGCGGGCCGGCGTGCCCAGCGAGCTGATGCAGGCGCTGCCGTATCTGGCCGCGCTGGTCGCGCTGGCGGGCTTCGCGGGCCGGGCCCGCGCGCCGGCGGCGGACGGCGTGCCGTACGTGCGGCAGTAGTGGCTCGCGCCGCGCGCGAGCCGTCGCGCCGGGCCTGCGGCCGAGCCGCCCAAGTCTTACCGAACGCCGCTTGACTTTTGTCGCACGCGGCCGACATATAGAAGTACACATGCGCGTACCACGACGAGTCGTTTCAGCCGTCGCCGCTCTTGGCATTTCGCTCGCGTGCGCGATGCCGGCGAGCGCGACGATCGTACCCGGTCCCTTGGCCGCTTTCCAAGCGCAGCTCGCCGCGTACTCGATGCGCGCGCCGGGCCACGTCGGGATCACGGTGCAGGACGTCGCGACCGGGCTCTCGACCGGCATCAACGGCTCGGCCGAGATGCCGGCCGCCTCGACGATCAAGATCCCGGTGATGGTCGAAGTCTTCCGCCAGCTCGGGACCGGCCGCTTCGACCTCAACACGCGCGTGCGCTTGCAGCGAGCCGACAAGGACTGGGGCTGGGGCGATCTCTCCGACGCGCGCGTCGGCACGAGCTACCCCGTCTCGCGGCTGCTGGCGCTGATGATCGACAACAGCGACAACACCGCGACCAACATGCTGATCCGGCTGGTCGGGCGCGCGAACATCAACACCGAGATGGCGGGCCTGGGCCTCTCGCACACCCGGCTGACCGACTCCATCCGCAGCGCCGGAAACTCGATCCGCTGGGCGCTCCGCTCGAGCCCCAACGACATGGCGCACCTGCTCGGCGCGATGGCGAAGAACGACCTGGTCGACGAGTGGTCGTCGCGCGAGATGATCGCGATCCTGCGCGGCCAGCGCCACAACGGCCTGCTGCCGCAGCCGCTCCCGCGCGGCACGACGATCGCGCACAAGACCGGCACCCTGCACGACACGCTCAACGACGTCGGCATCGTCTACCTCGGCGAAGAGCCGTACGTGATCGCGGTGATGACGACCGACCTGCCGACGCTCGACTCCGGCCGGCGCTTCATCCGCGGCGTGTCGCGCATGGCCTACGACGCGCTCGGGCGCTTCACGACCTGGCGCGAGGAGAACGGTTTCGTCGGCGGGCCCGAATCCGAGCGCGCCGCGCCGGTCGTCCCCGACCCGAGCCTGACCTCGCCCGACGCGCGCATGTGGACGCCGCAGCAAGCCGAACCCGCCGCGGCGCCGCAGCCGGCGAACGCGCCCCAGCCGGGCAGCGCGCCGCCTCAGAACGGCCCCGCCCCGGCGGCGAGCAGCGAGCCGCAGCCCGAAGGCTGAGCGGCGGCTCGCAGGCCGAGCTGCGTCGCGGCGGTAAGCCCGCCGCGTGCGCGAGCTGTTCCTGACCTTTCTACGGCTGGGTTCGAGCTCGTTCGGCGGGCCGGTCGCGCACCTGGGGTACTTCCGGCGTGCGTTCGTCGAGGAGCGCGGCTGGCTCGACGAGGCGGCCTACGCGCGCATCGTCGCGTTCTGCTCGGTGCTGCCCGGCCCGACCTCGAGCCAAGTCGGCATGCTGGTCGGGCTGACGCGCGGCGGTCCCGCCGGCGCGTTCCTGGCCTGGCTCGGGTTCACCGCGCCTTCGGCGATCCTGATGGCGCTGATCGCGGTCGCGCTCACCGGGGCGGCCGCGCTCGCGGCGGCGCGGCGACCAGCCCGCGTGGTTCGCCGGGCTGCTGAACGGGCTGTTCGCGGCCGCCGCGGCGGTCGTCGCGCAGGCGGTGCTGGGCCTGGGGCGCGCGCTCGTCACCGACGCGGCGACCGCGCTGATCGCGGCGGGCGGGGCGGCGCTCGCGCTCGCGCTGCGCGGCGCACCCGGCTTGCAGTGGCTGCCGATCGCGGCCGGCGCGGCGGTCGGCGCGCTCGCACTGCGCGGTGAAGTGAGGGCCGCGCAAGGGCTGCCGTTCCGCGTTCCGCGCCCGGTCGCGCTCGGCGGGGCGGCGCTCGTCGTCGCGCTGGTCGGCCTGACGCTCGTGCCGCACGCGGGCCCGGCGCTGACGCTGGTCGCGACGCTGGTGCGCGCGGGCGCGCTGGTCTTCGGCGGCGGCCACGTGGTGCTGCCGCTGCTGCAGACGACGGTGCGCGACGGCCTGCTCGACGAGCACGCGTTCTTCGCCGGCTACGGCGCGGTTCAGGCGATGCCGGGCCCGCTCTCCAGCTTCGCCGCGTTCCTGGGCGAGGCGAATCGTTCGCCGCTGCACGGCGCGCTCGGCGCGCTGGTCGCGACGGCGCTGATCTTCGCCCCGTCGTTCGCGCTGATCTTCGCGCTGGCGCCGGTCTGGAACCGCGTCGTCGCCAGCCCGCACGCCGCCGGTGCGCTGCGCGGGGCGAACGCCGCGGTCGTCGGCCTGCTCGCGGCGGTGCTCTACGACCCCGTGCTTACCGGCCTAGGCTGGCACTGGGCCCGCATCGCAATCGCAGCGGTAGCGTTCGTAGTGCTTTTCCGGTTCAAGCTCGCGCCGTGGATCGTGGTGGTCAGCGCGGCATTCTTCGGAGCGGTTGTACGCGCGTAGCGTGTACCATCCCCTAGGCGCAGCTAGCTGCCGTGCTGTCAGCGGCTTCCCCGGAAGCCCGTA
This sequence comes from Vulcanimicrobiota bacterium, assembly GCA_963784655.1. Lineage (GTDB taxonomy): Bacteria > Vulcanimicrobiota > Vulcanimicrobiia > Vulcanimicrobiales > Vulcanimicrobiaceae > Vulcanimicrobium. The sequence goes on along the minus strand of CAWASO010000001.1, from coordinate 1,224,661 downwards.
GTCCCCGGCGGGTCTTTGCGCTGAATAAGCCGTAAGCTTTCGGGATCGTGAGCTTCGAGTGGATGGAAGGTAGCCGGCTGTTCGACGAAGCCTGGGGCTTGGTCGCGGCGGGTTTCTGCCTCGCGGTCGCGATACCGACGTTGTGGTGGTGGTTGCCCGAGCACCGGCGGGCGTTCTTTCCGCGCGCGGTCGACCCACGCTACCGCTTGCAGCTCGGCTACGGGCTGTTCGGGATGGCGATGGCCGGCACCAACATCGGCTGCCGCTTCATCCCGCACGCGGCGCTCGAAGCGGTGCATCCGACGTTCTTCCTGATCACCGTCGCGCTCGTGCTCGGCCTGGCGCCGCGCGTGCTGTGGCTGGCGTTACGACGGCAGCGCCTTGCCGAACGGACCGGGACGGCATAGACCGCCGCGGAGTGCAGGCCGCATAGCCTCACATCCTGCCGATGGAGCGCGCGCGACGTGGGCTTGAGGCCTATCCGACCGCCACCTTGAGCGGCTTGATACGGCTGAACGTCTTGGCCACCGGCCCGTGGAGCGCGTCGTACATGTCGACCGTCACCTGCATACGGATCCACGATTCGGCGCTGAACCCCAACGCGCGCTCGAAGCGCAACGCGGCATCCATCGTCACCGGCCGCTTTCCGTGAACGATCTCCGAAAGGCGCGCGTTCGTGATGCCGATGTGCTTGGCAAATGCGGTCTGCGTGATGCCCAGCGGCTCGAGGAACTACACGCAGTAGGATCTCGCCGGGAAGCACCGGCCGCCGACGGGTTGGGATGGAAAGGGGCCGATTCATCATGGTCTCCTAATGGTAATCGACGATTGCGACACCGACCGCGCCGGCTTCGGTCCAGCGAAAGCAAATTCGGTACTGCTCGTTGATGCGGATCGAATGTTGGCCGGCGCGGTCGCCGCGCAGGGCTTCGAGCCGGTTCCCCGGTGGAATGCGAAGCTGGTCTAGCGAGATCGCGGCGTCGAGCAGTGTGAGCTTGTCGAGTGCCTTTTGATGGAGTTCCGGTGGAAGGATACGGCGGGCCGCTTTCGAGACGACGCCGTTGTAGATGTCGCCGGTCCCGCGGTCCGCAAAGTCCACGCCCCATTTTATCGCCCTGTGATAATATCGTCAAGGTACTCGGGCTGGCGCCCCGCGTGCTCTGGATGGCGCTACGACGGCAGGGCTTGGCCGAGCGCGGTCAGGACCGCTTGCGGCGTGAAGGGCGCGCCGCGTAGGCGCACGCCGGTCCGCGCGAAGATCGCGTTGGCGATCGCGGGCGCGATGACGGTCGTCGTCGCCTCGCCCGCGCCGACGATCTTCTCGTTGGGACGGTCGAGCAGCCGGATCGTGACGTCGGGAACCTCGGCGAAGGTCAGGATCGGGTAGCCGACCCAGTCGATGCTGGTCACGCGGCCGTCGGCGAGCGTGACTTCCTCCTTGAGCGCGCGGCTCGCGGCCTGCAGCACGTTGCCCTCGATCTGGTTGCGCAGGCCGTCCGGATTGACCACCAGGCCGCAGTCGTGCGCGATCCAGACGTGGTCGAGCCGCACCACGCCGGTCTTGTGGTCGACCCGGCAGTCGACGACCGCGGCCACGCGCGCTTCGGTGTTCTCGTAGTGGACGAACGCCACGCCGCGCCCGCGCTCGTAGTCGCCGCGCAGCGCTTGCAGCACCGCGCGCGAGCGCTCGTCGCGCAGGTGGCGCAGGCGGAACTCGAGCGGGTCGGCGCCGGCCAGGTGCGCCAGCTCGTCGACGAACGACTCGTTGGCGAAGGTGTTCTGCGTGCCGCCCAGGCCGCGCAGCGCGGACTGGCGCAGCACCGCCGCCGGCTGGTCGGTGATCGTGATGCGCTGCTTGGGGATCGCGTAGTTGTTGGGCGCGTTGCGGTCGCCGCCGACGTACGTGACGGGCGCGGGCGGCAGATGCGCGAGCTGACCCGGCAAGAGGTTCGCGGCGTGGCCGTCCGGGCGCGCGTTGTGGGTCGGCGTCCAGACGTGGTAGTCCCAAGCCGCGATCGTGCCCGCGTCGTCGAGCGCGCCGCGCACCTCCATCACCATCGCCGGGCCCTTGGGATCCCAGCCGTGCTCGTCCTGGCGCGAGTACTGCACCCGCACCGGCGCGTGCACCGCCTGCGAGACCAGCGCCGCGGCCGCCGCCGCGTCGTCGGCGCCGTTGTGGCCGTAGCAGCCCGACGCCTCGACGTAGATCGCGCGCACCCGCTCCGCCGGGAGGCCGAGCAGCTCGGCGAGCGCGCCGCGCAGCGGAAACACGCCCTGCGTGCCGGACCACACCGTCGCGCCGTCCGCGCGCACGTCGGCGACCGCGGCCGACGGGCCGATCGAGGCGTGCGACTGGAACGGCCAGGTGTAAGTCGCCGACAGCGTGCGCTTCGCGCCCCCGAATACCGCGTCGACATCGTCGGCGCGCAGGGCGCGGTCCTTGCCCCCGGCCTTGCGCACGGCGTCGGCTACCGCGTTCGTCGCGGGCAGCTTCGTGCCGCCGTCCCACGTCACGCGCAGCTCCTGCGCGGCGCGCACCGCGTGCCATTCCTTGGTCGCGACGACGGCGAGAAAGTCGCCCCGCCGCACGATCCGGATCGGCTCGGGGATGCCGGCCAGCGAGGCGGCGTCGTAGTCGTGCAGCACCGCGCCGGGCGCCGGCGGCAGGACGACGCGCGCGTGCCGCATCCCCGGCACGCGCAGGTTCTGCGCGTACGCGAAGCTGCCGCTCACCTTGGCGGGAATGTCGACCCGGGGAATCGGTTTGCCGATCGCCTCGTACGTCGCGGGCGCGCGCAGCGTCGGCTTCGTTTCCATCGTGCGCTCGAAGCGACGGCCCCCGATCAGCGCGCCGTAGGACACCCGCCGCGCCGGCTCGCCGCGCACCGCGACCGCACCGTCGCGCGTCTCCACCCGGTCGGGGCCGACGCCGAGGTGCCGCGCTCCGAGCCCGAGCAGCACGAGCCGGGCCTCGGCCGCAGCGTGGCGCACCGGGGTCGCGCCGCTGGTGAGCGTCTGGCTGCCCGCGGTGTAGCCCTGGTTTTGCGTGCGCGCGGTGTCGGCTTGCACGACGCGCACGCGCGCGAACGGCACGTACAGCTCGTCGGCGACGAGCTGCGCGAGCGACGTCTCGACGCCCGTGCCCAGCTCGACCTTGCCGAAGAAGACCGTCACCGCGCCGTCGGCCCCGAGCGCCAGCCAGGCGTCGACGGCGGGCGAGACCTTGGCCCCCATGGGGTTGGCCTCGCTCGTGCCGCTGCCGCCCGCGTTGCGGCCCGGCGCGCAGCCGGGCAGCGCGAAGGCGACGACCAGCGCGCCGCCGACGGCTAGGAAGCGCGCTCGGTCGAGGACCGGCTCGGGCGCGCTCACGCCTGCGCTCCGGCCGCGCGCTTCACCGCGCGCAGGATGCGCAAGTGCGTGCCGCAGCGGCAGAGGTTGTCTTGCAGCGCGGCGCGGATCTGGCCGTCGCTGGGGTGCGGGTTCGCGGCGAGCAGCGCCGAGGCGGACATGATCATCCCCGGGATGCAGTAGCCGCACTGGGCCGCCTGCTCGGCGATGAAGGCTTGCTGCAAGCGGCTGGGGCGGCGCTCGTCGCCGAGCCCCTCCACCGTGACGACCGGCGCGCTGCCGACGCTGCCGACCGGTGTGACGCAGGAGCGAATCGCGCGCTCGCCCAGCGTGACCGTGCAGGCGCCGCACTGCTTCAGCCCGCAGCCGAACTTGGGTCCGTTCAGCGCCAAGTCGTCGCGCAGCACGTACAGCAGCGGCGTGTCGGGATCGGCGGAAACGGTGCGCCGCGCCCCGTTGACGGTGAGCGTGAAGGTCTGCTGAGCCACGTTCAGCCGCGTACCCGGCACGGCTGGGACTAACCTGGCCCCGGCGAAGGTCCCGCGCACGGGCCTGCGGTACGCGCGCAAAGTGACGATACGCGCCATTCTCATCACCGCCGCGTGCACGGCGGCGCTGGGCACCGCCGCGGTGGTGGCCGCGCCCGGGCTGACGACGCTGCCGACCGCGTGGCGCATTCGCGGCCCCGAGGGCGCGGTGGCGACGGTCGGCACGCTGCCCAGCGGGATCGTGCTCTCGCGCGACGGCACGCACGCGATCGAGCTCGAAGCCGGCTACGCCAACCGCACCCTGCGCGTGCTCGACGCCGCGACCTTGCACGAAGAGCGCGCGCTCAAGCTGGACGGCGCGTTCGGCGCGCCGCTGCGCGATCCCGACGGCGACGGCGTGTGGGTGAACGTCGCGGGCAACTCCGGCGAGCAGGTCGCGCACGTCGACACCGCGCGCGGCACGGTCGACCGCGCGGTCACCCTGCCGGTGCCGTTCTACCCGGTCGCGCTCGCGCGCGCGCCGGGCGGGATGCTCGCCGTCGCCGGCGATCTCGCGAACCGCGTCGCGTTCGTCGATCCGGCGGCCGAGCGGGTCGTCGCGACGGTGAACGTCGGCCGGCACCCGGCCGCGCTCGCGTTCTCCGCCGACGGCGGCACGCTCTACGTCGCGGACCGCGCGGAGTCGGCGCTCGACGTGGTCGACGTGCGCGCGCGGCGCGTGCGGGCCCGCATCCGGGTCGGCCTGCACCCGGTCGCGCTGGCGCTCGCGAGCGACGCGCGGCGGCTGTTCGTCGCCGACAGCGACGACGACGACGTCGCGGTCGTGGACCTGGCCGCGAACCGCGTCGTGCAGCGCGCGCGCGTGCCGTTCGCGCGCGACGGCGTCGTGGGCACCTCGCCCAACGCGCTCGCGCTCGACGGCGACCGGCTCTACGTGAGCTGCGGCGCGGCCAACGCGATCGCGGTGTTCCAGATCGGCGCGGGCGGGCTGCGCGCGCTGGGCGCGATCCCGACCGGCTGGTACCCGACCGCGGTCGCCGCCGACCGCGCGCGCGGCGTGCTCTACGTCGCCGACGGCAAGGGCGAGTCCGGCCACCCCAACCCGCAGTTCCGCTCCGGCGCGGCGGAGGCGTCGCAGGCGCAGTACATCGCCAAGCAGCTCGTCGGCTCGATCCGCCGGATCGCGATCCCCGCCGGCGCCGCGCTCGCGCGCGGGCTGGCCGACGTGCGCGACCTGGCGCAGCACGAGCCCGCGCCGGCCGGCGATCCGGTCGTGCGCGCGAACGGCCCGATCCGCCACGTCATCTACGTCATCAAGGAGAACCGCGCGTACGACCAGGTCCTCGGCGACCTCGCGGACGCCGACGGCGATGCGAGCCTGGTGCTGTTCGGCGACAGCGTCACCCCCAACCAGCACGCGCTGGCGCGCCGCTTCGGCACCTTCGACCGCTTCTTCGCCGACGCGCACGTCAGCGCGGACGGCCACAACTGGGCCACCGCGGCGATCGCCAACGACTATCTCGAGAAGATGTGGCCGCAGAACTACTCCGACCGGCGCGCGTTCTACGACTTCGAGGACGGCGCCGAGGCCTCGGTGCCGCACGCCGGCTACCTGTGGGACGACGCGGTGCGGCACGGGGTGAGCCTGCGCAACTACGGCGAGTTCGTCAGCGCCGGACCGGCCGGGCCGACCCCGGTCTCGGTCGGCTCGGACGTCCTGCGCCCGCGCACCGACCGGGCCTTCCCGACCTTCGACATGGACATCCCCGACGCCGACCGCTTGAGCGAGTGGAAGCGCGAGTTCGACGCCTTCGAGCGCACGCGCACGCTGCCGCAGCTGGAGATCGTGCGCTTGCCGCGCGACCACACCAGCGGCACGCGCAGCGGCAAGCCGACCCCGCAGGCGATGGTGGCCGACAACGATCTCGCCGTCGGCAAGCTCGCCGACGCGGTCGCGCACAGCCCGGACTGGGCGAGCACGGCGATCTTCGTGGTCGAGGACGACGCGCAGAACGGACCCGACCACGTCGACGAGCAGCGCACGACGCTCTACCTGATCTCGCCCTACGCGGCGGGCGGCGTGCAGCACGCCCGCTACACCCAGGCCTCGGTGCTGCGCACGATGGAGCTGCTGCTCGGCCTGCCGCCGCTGACGCCCTACGACGCGGGCGCCGCCCCGCTGACCGCCGCGTTCCGCGCCGCGCCGGACCTGCGCCCGTTCGACGCGCTCCCCGCCCGCACCGACGTGAACGCCAAGAACGGCGCGAGCGCGTACCGCGCGGCGGACTCGGCGCGGATGGACTTCGCCGACGCCGACCGGGTCGACGACGCGACCCTCAACGACGTGCTGTGGCACGCGGTCAAGGGCGCGCGCGCCACCCCGCCGCCGTACGGCGCGTTCGCCGGGCCGTCAGGTGCGCTCGAACACCGAGACCGCGAGCGCGGCGGCGATGATGCCGGCGAAGACCGCGCCGACCAGCGCGCCGGGCACGCCGGGCGCTCGCAATAAGGCGAGCGCGGCGACGAACGCCACGGCCAAGCCCAGCGGCCCCAAGCGCGACTCGCCCGCGATGAAGTCCCAGATCGCGGCCAGCGCCCTCACGAGGCGACCTGCGCGCGGGCCGGCCGCCGCGCGGCCAGCACCAGCAGCCCGCTGAGCGCGAGGTAGCCGGCGACCAGCACGAGCAGCGAGAGGTCGGCCCGCCACCAGGCGATCCCCAGCCCCTCGCCGGCCCAGAACGTGCCGAACGACGTCAGCATGATGCCGACCACGAACTTCATCGCGTTCTCGGGCACGCGCGAGGCCGGCCGGCGCAGCGCGAAGCCGAGCGCGAGGACGGCCAGCACGGCCAGCCCGGCGCCGGCGGTCGACCAGGCCAGCGCCGCGCTGGACGCGGCTCCGAACGTCACCACGATCACCGCGACTTCCAAGCCTTCGAGCAGCACGGCGTTGAACGCGGTCGCGACGGCCACCCGGTCGCCGCGCCGGGTATCGAGCGCCGCCTCGGCGGCGCGCAGGCTGTTCACCTCGCGCTCGTAGTTCGCGTCCTCGTCGCGCAGCGCTTTGCGCCCGGCATAGCGCAGGATCGCCTTGCGCAGCCAGGCCAGCCCGAACAGCGTCAGCAGCACCCCGATCGCCAGCTTCAGCACGCCGAGCGGCACGAAGCGCAGCAGCGGGCCGAACACCGCCACGATCGCGACCAGCGCCAGCACGCCCAGCCCGGCGCCTTGCCAGGCCGTCCGCCACGAGCGCGCGACGCCGACCGCGAGCACGATGGTCATCGCCTCGACCGCCTCGACCCCCGATGCGAGAAACGTCGTCCCCGCCAACAGCCATCCGTTCATACCGGGCTTATAACCCGGCCGGGCGGAGAACGCTCCGCGCGCGGCAAAGACGCTCGCTCGACTGAGTTTCCAGAGGGTGGTACCGGATGGTTCTTCTTTTGCGCAGGCTGGCCGTCGCGCTCGCCGGCTTCGCGGTCACGCTCGGCGCGGCAACGGTCGTTCTCCAGCCGCACGGGACGCGCGCGCAAGCGGCCGCCTCGGACTTCTGCACGACGAACTTCCACCCGCTGACCGTCAAGCCGACGATGCCGCCGGTCTTCCCGCCGTTCCAGAACGGGGCCGAGAGCTTCGCGGCGGGCCAAGCCACGGCCGACTGCACCGCCTGGCAGCAGTTCATCTACATGAACTGGCCGGCGCTGCCCGGCGCCTCGCAGTACGGGATGCCGGACCCCAACGCGTCGTTCGGCACGAGCAACGCGCCGCGCACCGTCTGGGAAAGCTACAACCGCCCGGTCGACATCTTCGTGCCCAACCCCAAGCCGCCGCAGCTCGCCCGCAAGCTCAGCTTGGGCGCGACGAGCAAGCTGCTCGGCAACACCGTCGAGTTCGCGGGCACCGGCCAAGCGTTCTCGCAAGGGTGGATCGCCGGTCAGCGCCCCGTCCGGAGCGCGAGCGGCGTGACCTACACGCCGCTCGTGTTCTACGACGTCTGGGTCGACCGCGACGAGCAGGACTACATCTGGAGCAACCAGCTTCAGTACGCGAGCGCGCAGCGCAGCTGCGCCGGCGGCCCGGCCGGCCTGAGCTTGCCCAAAGGCAAGAACGACTTCAACTGCCGCAACCAGCCGGCCACCTACGGCTTGGGGATCGGCGCGGTCGAGATCAAGGCGGCGCTGCTCGATCTGGGCCCCGCCCCGCTGAACGCCCAGGGCAACCTCGACACGGTGAAGGTCGCCCACATGTTCCCGACGTTCCTCGTGTTTCCGGTGCCGGTCGACTTGCAATACCCGGCCAACGATACCGTGGGCGGCCGGCCGATCGGCTTGCAGGCGAACCACGCGGTGGGCCTGGTGGGCCTGCACATCATTCGCAAGATGCCCGGCGCGCAGCAGTTCCTGTGGGCGACCTTCGAGCACGTCGACAACGACCCGACCGCCGGCCAGCCCATCACGTCGCCGCGCCCGTGGACGTTCTACAACGCGGCCACCCCGAGCAAGAGCCCGAACGTGAATCCCTACCCGTGCCCGAGCGCCGGCTGCAACTACGGGCCCAGCCAGATCGTTCGCCTGACGCCGCTCGACCCGCAAGGGACCGGCTCGACCGCGTCGTTCCACGCGGCGCTGCCGCCCAACTCGGTGTTCCGCTACTACCAGCTCACCCAAGTCCAGTGGCCGACGCTCGACGCCGCGCTCCCCAAAGGCGCGGGCGGCGGCAGCGGGGTCAACGTCAGCCAGTTCATCCCGGCGCAGTACGCCGCGAACTCGACCCTCGAGACGTACTTCCAGCGCACCTCGACCTGCGTGCAGTGCCATGCGTTCGCCGCCGTCCAGCAGCCGTCGAGCGCGCTGACCGCCGGCCCGCGCGGCGGCCACGTCATCGTGGTGCGCGTCCGGCCGGCGGCCGCGCACGCGGCCGTGCGCAAGGTCGGCGAAGGCCCCACCCCGACCCCGGTACCCCAGCCGACCGGCACGCCGTACGCATCGGACCTCTCGTTCATGCTGGGCCTGGACGCGCTGCCCGGCACGCCGCGGCCGTCGCCGTCGCCGCGCGCACGCTGACCCAGCCCACCCGCTAGCCGGCGATTCCGGCCGGAACCGTCGCAAAAGCCGCAGCACGGCGACGGTTCCGGGCATAGGATGAACGCATGGACCACGTGATCGCCGCTCGCGCCCAGATGGGGACGTCGCTGGCGTTCCACATCGTGTTCGCCGCGCTGGGCGTGGGCTTGCCGCTGCTCGTGTTCGTCGCCGAGGGCCTGTGGCTGCGCACGAAGCGGCGCGAGTACTACGATCTGGCCCGCACCTGGGCCAAGGGGATGGCGATCCTGTTCGCGGTCGGCGCGGTCTCGGGCACGATCCTGTCGTTCGAGCTGGGCCTGCTCTGGCCGCAGTTCATGCGCTACGCCGGCGGCGTCATCGGGCTGCCGTTCGGGCTGGAAGGCTTCGCGTTCTTCGTCGAGGCGATCTTCATCGGGCTCTACCTGTACGGCTGGGAGCGCCTGACCCCGGTCCAGCACTGGCTGAGCGCGCTGCCGATCGCGCTGGCCGGGCTGATCTCGGCCGGCTTCGTCACCCTGGCCAACGCCTGGATGAACATGCCGACGGGCTTCCGTTTCGTCGGCGGGAAGGTCGTGGACGTGCAGCCGTACGTGGCGATGTTCTCCAAGCCCTGGGCGGTCGAAGTGCTGCACACCACCATCGCCGCGTACGTCCTGACCGGCTTCTGCGCGGCCGCGGTCTGCGCGCTGGCGCTGCTGCGGCGCGGTGCGGACGAGCGCCGCGCGCAGGTGCAGGCGGGCTTGCGCATCGGGATGACGGTGGCCGCGCTGGCGATCGTGGCGCAGGTCGTCGTCGGCGACGTGATCGCGCGCTTCGACGCCGAGAACGAGCCGGCCAAGTTCGCCTCGCTCGAAGCGCTCTGGCACACGCAGCGCGGCGCGCCGATGACGATCGGCGGCCTGGTCGGCGACGGCTCGACCCGCTACGCGATCGAGATCCCGGGTGCGCTCAGCCTGCTGGTCGCCTTCGACCCGCACGCGCAAGTGACGGGCCTGGACCGCGTGCCGCGCGACGACCGGCCGCCGGTCGCCGCGGTCCACTACAGCTTCGACACGATGGTCGCCAGCGCGACCGCGATGCTGGTGATCGCGCTGGGCTGGGCGCTCTTCGCGCTGCGGCGCAAGCCCAACCCGCGCTGGCTGCTGGCCGCGATCGCGCTGGCCGGGCCGCTCTCGGTGGCGGCCACCGAAGCGGGCTGGTTCGTCACCGAGTTCGGCCGCCAGCCGTGGGTCGCGCGCGGGCTGCTGCGCACCGCCGACGCGGTCACCAGCGCGCCGGGTCTGGACGTTCAGTTCTACGGCTTCTCGGTGGTGTACGTGATCCTGGCCGCGATGTGCTGGTGGCTGCTGCGCCGCGTCGGTCACAAGCCGCAGGCCGGCAAGCGCACCTCGCTCGCACCGGGGCCCGAGGCCGCGTCGTGACGGCGCTGCTCGGCGTGGCGTTCGTCGCGCTGGCCGCGATCGCCGCCTACGCGGTGTTCGGCGGGGCCGACTTCGGCGGCGGGGTGTGGGACTTGCTGGCCAGCGGCCCGCGCCGCGACGCGCAGCGCGACACGATCTCAAACGCCATCGGCCCGGTTTGGGAGTCCAACCACGTCTGGCTGATCTTCGCGATCGTGGCGATGTTCACGTGCTTTCCGCCCGCGTTCGCCGACCTGGCGACCGGCTTGAACGCGCCGCTCACGCTGGGGCTGCTCGGCATCGTGCTGCGCGGCTCGGCCTTCGTGTTCCGCAACTACGCGTCGGACAACGTCGCCCTCGCGCGCGGCTGGACGATCGTGTTCGGCGCGACCTCGATCATCGCGCCGTTCTTCTTGGGCGACGCGGTCGGCGCGATCGCGACCGGCACGTACGCCTGGACGTCGCCCTTCGCGCTCGCGGTCGGCGCGTTCGCGGTCGCGCTGTGCGCGCAGATCGCGGCCGTGTTCCTCGTGCGCGAAACGCCGCCCGGCGAGCTGCGCGACGATTTCCGCCGGCGCGCGATTCGGGCCACGCTCGCCGTCTGGGTACTGGGCCCGCTGCCGGCGCTGTTCGCGCACGCCGTCCTGCCGGAGTTCTTCGCGGCCCTGACCGGTCCGGCCGCGCGCCTGGCGATCCTGGTCGCGCTGCTGCTCGGCGTGGCGGTGATGCTGCTCGTCGCCCGCGGCCTGGACGACCTGGCCCGCATCGCGGTCGGCGCGGAAGTGCTCGCCGTGCTGGCCGGCTGGTTCGGCGCGCAGGCGCCCGCGATCGTCCCCGGCCACTACACGCTCGAAACCGCCGCCGCCTCACCCGCGATGCTGCACGCTTTCCTGATCGCCGCCGCGGCGGGCGCAATCGTCCTCGTGCCGTCGCTGCTACTGCTGTTCGCCGTTTTCAAAGGCGCACCGGGAACGCGAGCTCGCGAGTCGAGCGACGTCTGAAAAAGTAGCTGCCACCCCGTAAACGAGGTGGCAGCCCAGACTGGGCTTCCCCAGGCGTTTTGGTGACCGCTCGTGCACGAATGGTCACCCAATGCGGGCTTTCCCCGCTGACCGAGCTAGAATAGGTGATTTTGCCGATGTCGTCAAGCTTGGTCAAGATGGCGCACGAGCCGGCCGAGGCCTAGCGCGTAGAGCACGCCGGCACGAATTGCCGCGAGATCGCTTTGGGCAAGCCGTACATTTTCATCCGCTCTATATTTGCCTCGAATGCGAACCCGATCGAGGCGGTGCTGTGCGACGTGCGTCACGAGATCGCACTTGGCCCATACCTCCGAAGCTAAGAACGCATACCGCCCCCTGAGCTTGACGTGTACCGGCCGAATATCGCGCGGTGGTGTCGTGGAGATCGGTACGACGAGCATGATCGGACGCGCGTTGACCGCCGACACGACGACGAATCTTCGAACCTTCACCATTTCGGGTTCGGTGTTGGAGTTGAAGTCGCACATCAAGACGGTACCGGGCACAGGCCAAAACGTGATTCCCACGCCCGTCCTTCACGACGAAACCTGGGCCGGGCTAGGTGCGCGGAAGAATCACCGCTTCAGCTGGTCTTGCCGAGCATCGGGCGCCAGGCGCCGCTCGGGGGCCGGGGGCCCGGAAGGACCCTGGCCGGAGTCCTGCGCCGCCTGAGGTTGAGAAAGAAGAGGACCCGGGCAATGTGATCCAAAGCACGGCACAAGCATAATCTTCCGAGGGAGTACCGCATGGCAACAAGCGCATCCGCGGGGACCAACCGGTGGGCCATCGCCTGGGCCGGGGTGATCGTGATGATCGTCCTGGGTACGGCGTACGCCTGGAGCAACTTCACCCAGCCGCTCATCGCGGGCTTCGGCTGGTCGAGCACCGAGACCAGCCTGGTGTTCGGAATCGCGATCTTCTTCCTGGGCCTGGGCGCCGTCTTCGGCGGCCGCTGGCAAGACCGCGTCGGGCCGCGCCAGGTCACCATCACCGGCGTCGTGCTGTGGGGCGTGGGCAACCTGCTCGCCGGCATCGGTCCGCACAACGTCCTGTGGTGGGACCTGACCTACGGGGTCATCGGCGGCTTCGGCAACGGCATGGCGTACATCACGCCCGGTCGCCACGGTCACCAAGTGGTTTCCCGACAAGCGCGGCCTGGCCAGCGGCATGGTCGTGATGGGCTTCGGCCTGGGCGCCTTCTTCTACGGCTTCATCCTCAAGGCGATCCCGGGCTTCGTCACCGCCTCCAAGCACGCCGGCGCCTACGCCGATGCCAAGGCCGCGGCGGTCAAAGCCGGCACCGCGTTCGATCCCACGCAGTACGCGCTCACCCCGGGCGACATCGGCGCCGTGATGACCGTCCTCATCGTCAGCGGCATCGCGTTCGCGATCATCGGCGGACTGTGCGCGTCGCTGCTCAAGAACCCGCCGAGCGGCTACGCCGTCGGCGGCGCGACCGCTGCCGCGGCCTCGCACGAAGGCTCGTTCACGCCCGCGCAAGTGCTGCGCACGCCGCAGCTCTATCTGCTGTGGCTGATGCTGTTCGTCAACGTCGTGGCCGGGATCTTGGTCGTCTCCAACGCGGTGCCGATCATCCGCGAACTGATCTCCAAGGGCGTCACCGATCCCGATGCGATCAAGGCCCTCACCGGCACCGCGATCAGCGCGTACGCGTTCGTCGCGGTCTTCAACGGGCTGGGCCGCTTCTTCTGGGGCGCGATCTCGGACCGCGTCGGCCGCAACATGACCTACGCGCTGATCTACGGCGTGCAGGTGGTGATCTTCTTCTTGCTGCCGGGCTTCCACAGCGTGCCGCTCGTGCTGTTCGCGTTCGCGATCATCCTGGCGTGCTACGGCGGCGGCTTCGGCACGATGCCGTCGTTCAACGCCGACTACTTCGGCACCAAGTACCTGGGCCAGAACTACGGCTACATCCTGACCGCCTGGGGCTTGGGCGGGCTGGTCGGGCCGTTCATCGCCGGCAAGGTGAAGGACGCGACCGGCTCGTTCGCCGGCGCGCTGATGCCGATGGCGATCATGCTGCTGATCGCGATCGTGCTCCCGTTCATCACGAAAAAACCGGTCCCGCCGGTCGCCGAGGGCAGCGGCACGCGGGTCGCGACCGCGACCTAGCCGCGCGCTCGCGCGGGAGAACGCAGGACGGGGCGCCGCGCGAGCGGTGCCCCGTTCCGCGTCCGGAGGCGGCGGAACGAACGGGCTGCATGTACTATGTGTAGGACCATGATCGCCCCCGCGCCAGACGCAACGACCGCCGGTACCGTTCCCGCCGAGGGCGTGGTGCTGCACTACACCGTACACGGCCAAGGCGCTCCGGTGCTGCTGCTGGCCGGCGGGCCCGGCATGTCGGGCGACTACATGCTCCCGATCGCCGAACGGCTCGGCGACTACCGGACGATCGTGCTCGACCAGCGCGGCACCGGGCGCTCCACGATGGCGCGGCTCGAGCCGGCGACCATGACGCTCGCGCTGGCGGTGGACGACGTCGAGCGGCTGCGGGTCCAGCTGGGACTGGAGACCTGGACCGTGCTGGGTCACTCCTGGGGCGGGGTGCTCGCGATGGCCTACGCCGCCCGCCACCCCGAGCGCGTGACGGCGCTGGTGCTGACCGGCTCGGGCGGTCCGATGACGGACTACTTCGGCTACCTGCCGGCCAACGTTCAGTCCCGCCTGTCGACCGACGAGGAGCGCCGGATGGCGTACTGGTCGGGCTCCGAGCGGATCGCAGCCGACCCGCAGCAGGCCGGCTACGAGCACTTCCGGGCCATGGCTCGCTCCTACGTCTGCCTCGAGAAGAACGTCGACCTCGTGCTCGGGGCGGTCGCGCCGGAGCATTTCAACCACCGCACCACGACGCTGATGCAGCTCGATCTGGTCAACACCGACTACGACCTGCGCCGCGCGCTGGCCGCCCTGAGCGCGCCGGTGCTGGTCGTCCAGGGCCGCCAGGACATCGTCGGCGAGACGACCGCGTACGCGCTGCGTGACGCGTTCCCGAATGCGGAGCTGCAGTGGATCGAGCGCTGCGGGCACTTTTGCTGGATCGAGCGGCCGCAGCAGTTCTTCCGCGCCGTGCGCGGCTTTCTCGAGCGCGCCGGAACGGGCTGAATCACCCAAGCCTGCCTGGCTGTATGCAATCGTGACGCTCGGCACTGGCCCGGCCCGCGGGTCCGCGGCATACTTCCGGAGGAGAAGAACGGGGTAGGGGCGCCGCCGCGCCCGCGGACGTCGCTTGAGCCTAGGTTCGCACGTATGAATCTGACACTTGGACGCATTTTGTATCCGAGAAGAAGAGTCGAGCAGGGTGTGGGCGAATTCGGCTCAGGTAGCAACCGTCACCGCTAACGCGACGACGGAGGGTGTTTATTTGAGAATGGCTCGTCGTCGACTTCAGAAGTCGAACGTCTGTGCCGCCGCGCCATCGCCTGGGCGCAGCGGCGCAGCGTACGCTCGCGTGGTGGTGGCTGCGATCGAATCGCCGTCCCCGCCCGCGCTGAAGAAGCCGGCGATGGTTTTCTCCGGGTCTGAGTATGAAACGACGACTGCGCCGGCACGGTACGTGGGCGCAGCGAAGATCGGCTCCTACCGCAGACCGCACTCATCGAACGGCCGAGTCCGCGTTCATCCACACCTTATCGGAGAGTGAGCGATCTATGAGCGTCAACACTGACAGCACGACACAGCAGGCGATCACCGACATCTGGGAAGACGTTCTGCAGCAGAAAGGGATCGGTCTGACGGACGATTTCTTCGACCTCGGCGGCACGTCGCTGGATTTGATCCGCGTCTTCGGGCGCGTGAACGAAACGTTCAACCTCTCCCTCGACGGCAGCGTGCTGGGCGACGAAGCGACGATCGCCCAGTTGGCCGCCACCGTCGACGCGGAGCTGCGCAAGACCTAATCCTCAATCGCTTGGAGAAGACGATGGACACCATTCAGAAGACTCCGAACAAACTGCAGTTCGCCTTCAGCCCCGAGGAGCTGGCGCAGTTCCACGAGCGCGGCTATGCCGGGCCGTTCAAGCTGTACGAGCCCGACGAGATCAAGGCCACCTGGCGGCGCCAGCGGCTCAAGCTGATGGATCGCAGCAACGCGGCCTACCAGATGGACTCGATGTCGGGCAACACCAACATCGCCAACTACGACCGCCACCTGGACAACGAGTTCCTGGCCGATCACATCGGCCGGCCGGAGATCGTGCACCGCGTGGTGAGCATCCTGGGGCCCGACGTGCTGCAGTGGCGCAGCGAGTTCTTCTCGAAGGTCTCGGGCGAGGAAGGCACCGACTGGCACCAGGCCGACACCTTCGCGATGGCCTCGGGCAGGCCGCAGCTCGAGTGGCCGTCGCACGTGCAGGACGCCGTGCGCGGCGGCCCGTTCGGCGGCGCCATCACGGTCTGGGGAGCCTTCACCGAGGCCGACGAGACGATGGGCTCGCTGCAGTTCATGCCCGGCACCCACAAGTCGATGTTCTACGACGAGACGGGCGGGATGCAGTACGATCCCAACCGCATCAACGCCCTGATCAAGGACGGCGTCAAGCGCGGCTTCTGGGGCTACGACTACCGCTCGCTGCAGAAGGACCCGAACTGGGCGCCCGACGAGTCGCAGGCCGTCACCGTGCCCTGCCGCGCGGGCGAGTTCATCATCTTCTGGTCCACGCTGATGCACGCTTCGCTCCCGCACGCGGGCCTGACGAAGGAGTCGCGCATCGGTTTCGCCTCGCGCTACATCCCCTCGTCGGTCAAGATCTATCCCGACACCGAGTTCCTCGAAGAGTACGGCGGCAAGGTGACGCTCGACCGGTACGGCGCGGTTCTGGTCGCCGGCAAAGCCGATCCGGCGGCCGGCAACAAGATCGCGACGCACACGCTCACGGGCAAGCCGTTTGCCCACTATGACACCTAGCTCGCGCTGACACGACACCGGCTCGCGGTCGGAAACGCGAGAACCGGGCTTCTCCGGTGTGGAGAGGCTCGAGTTCCCGCCGCGCGAGCCACGCCGCGTCACGAGGCGTCATCGTGGCACCCCGTCCTCCGCGGCGCGCGGCAGCACGCCCGGAAGCACCCCAACATGAAGGAAACCATCCGAATGCAACAGGTTGAGAACGAGCTGTACACCCTGGACGACGAGAACCGCAAGGTGCTCCTGGAGTCC
This sequence comes from Vulcanimicrobiota bacterium, assembly GCA_963784655.1. Classification (GTDB taxonomy): domain Bacteria; phylum Vulcanimicrobiota; class Vulcanimicrobiia; order Vulcanimicrobiales; family Vulcanimicrobiaceae; genus Vulcanimicrobium. The sequence continues at coordinate 1,208,164 of CAWASO010000001.1, read as the reverse complement.
GCCCCGCTGATGGACAAGTGGTCCAAGACCGAGTGCCGGCCCAAGGACGTCGGCGGCATGGAAGAGTGGGCCAAGACTCACAAGGGTGATATGCAGGTCGAGTCGTGCGACTGGTACCACGGCACCTGGCAGTACCTGCGCCTGCTCAACATGGTCGCCACGCCGCCTTGGTACACGTTCTACAACGACGCGCTCAGCGCCATCCTGCGCGCCAAGCCCAACGCCAACGTGCTGATCTCGGCCGCCGCGGACCACGGCATGTCGGCCACGCTCATCGACGCCGTCAAGACGGCCGGCACCAAGCCGACGATCGCGCTGTACGACATCTGCAACACCCCGCTGCTCATCACCAAGTGGTACGCCGAGAAGCAGGGCATCCAGATCGAGACGGTCCGCGACAACATCATCACCAGCCCCAACATGAAGCTGGGCACCTACGACCTGATCGTCACCGACGAGTTCCTCACCGTGCTCAAGGCGGAGTACAAGCCCTCCATCCTCAAGCGCTGGAAGGAACTGCTCAAGCCCGGCGGCTCGGTCGTCACCACCGCGATGATCGGCGTGCCGACCACGCCCGAGCAGCGCGCGTACTACGCGGCCCGCGCGCGGCGCCGGCTGGACGAGTTCGGCGACAACTTCGCCGGCATGGAGATCAGCAAGGAACAGCTCATGGAGCAGTTCCAGTTCTTCGCCGACGTCCACACGCGCCACATGCTCGTCAGCGAGGACGAGATCCGCGGCCTGTTCGCCGGGGTCGGCCTCAAGCTCGACTTCTTCGAGATCATCGAGACGCCGGGCGAGTGCGTGAACCCGACCTGGTCGTGGCAGATCGTCGCCACCCTGCCCGAAAACTAGCTCGGGCAGAACCGGCCGCAGCGTAGACAGGGAGAGCGCACGATGGCGGGCTCGGAACAGCAGGCACCGGTGGCGGACGTCCGCCACCGGATGCTGGTGGAGTGGAACGACACCCCCGCGGACTACCCGCGGGACACGTGCATCCACCAGCTGTTCGAAGCGCAGGCGCGCCGGGCTCCCGATGCGATCGCCCTCGTCTACGGCGAGCGGGAACTGACCTACCGCGAGCTCGACGAGCAGGCCGATGAGCTGGCCCGCTACCTGCAAGGTCTGGGCGTGGGCCCCGACGTGCTGGTCGGGATCTGCATGCACCGCTCGCTCGAGCTGATCGTCGGCATCCTGGGGACCTTGAAAGCTGGGGGAGCGTACGTTCCCCTGGACCCCACCTATCCCAAAAAGCGCCTGGCCGCGATGTTCGAGGACGTCGAGATCCCGGTGCTGCTGACCCAGGAGCGCGTGCTGGCCGGCTTGCCCGAGCACCGCGCCCAGGCGGTCTGCCTGGACCGCGACCGCGAGGCGATCGCCGCCGCGCCGCCACCGGCGAACCCGCCGCCCGCGGTGACGGTGCGCAACCTGTGCTACGTCATCTTCACTTCCGGCTCGACCGGCAAGCCCAAAGCCGCCGCCGTGTACCACGGCGGGTGGACGAACCTGATGCACTGGTTCGTGACCGAGTTCGGCGTGAACCCCGCCGACCGCACGCTGGTCGTCAGCTCCTTCAGCTTCGACATCACGCAGCGCAGCATCGTCATGCCGCTGATCGCGGGCGCGCAGCTGCACCTCGCGGCGTCCGATTTCTACAACCCGCAGCTCGTGCTGCAGACGATCGAGCAGCGGCGGATCACGCTGATGAACTGCTCACCCAGCATGTTCTACCTGCTGATCGAGAACCCGAGCGCGACGACGTACGCGCGGCTGAGCTCGCTGCGCCACCTGTTCCTGGGCGGCGAGGCCATCTCGGCCACCCGCCTGCGCGACTGGGCCGAGTCCGGCGCCTGCGCGACCGAGGTCGTCAACGTCTACGGCGCGGCCGAGGCGACGGACGTCTCGACCTTCTACCGGCTGCACGACTACGCGCGCTACGCCGCGGCATCGGTGCCGATCGGCAAGCCGATCTACAACTCGCAGGTCTATATCCTCGACGAGAACCTGGCCCCGGTACCGTTCGGCGAGTCCGGCGAGATCTGCATCGCGGGCGATGGCGTCGGCGCGGGCTACATCAACGACGCCGCGCTGAGCGCGCTCAAGTTCGTGCCCAACCCGCTCGGCGGCGGGCTGCTCTACCGCACCGGCGACGTGGCGCGCTTCCTGCCCGACTGGGACCTCGAGTTCGTCGGGCGGGTCGACCACCAGGTGAAGCTGCGCGGCTACCGGATCGACTTGGGCGACATCGAGAGCGCGCTGCGCCAGAGCCCGGCGATCCGCGAAGCGGTGGTGCTGCCGCGCCAGGACGCGGCCGGCGACCAGCGGCTGGTGGCCTTCGTCTCGCTCAAAGAAGAGCGGACCGCGCAAGAGCTGAACGCGCACCTGCGCTCGTTCCTCAAGGACCGCCTGCCCAAGTACATGCTGCCCAACGACTACGTCACGCTCGACGCGATGCCGCTCAGCCCGAACGGCAAGATCGACCGCAACGCGCTGCGCGCGCTGGGTGCGCCGGCCTAGCCTTTTTTCGCCACCAGGCCGGGGAACTTCGCGCGCAGGGCGGCGAGCTTGGGCCGGTCGTTGATCAGGATGTAGGGATCGTACGGGTTGCGCGCCATGTAGTGCTGGTGGTGGGCCTCGGCCGCATAGAACGCGCGCAGCGGCACGACCTGGGTGACGATCGGCGCGCCGAACGCGTGCGCGCTCGTCAGGCTGGCGATCTCGGTCTGCGCGGCGCGCTTCTGCGCGTCGTCGGCGTAGAAGATCGCCGAGCGGTACTGCGTGCCGGCGTCCGGGCCTTGGCGGTCGAGCGTCGTCGGGTCGTGGGCGACGGTGAAGAACACCTCGAGCAGCTTCTCGTACGAGATGCGGGCCGGGTCGTAGGTGATCTCGACCGACTCGGCATGGCCGGTCGTGCCGGACGACGTCATGTCGTAGTGCGCGGTGGCCGCGCTGCCGCCCGAGTAGCCGGCGACGACATTCGTCACGCCGTCGACCTGCTCGAAGACGCCTTCCATGCCCCAGAAGCAACCGCCGGCCAGCACGGCCTTGGCGAGATGGTGCCCCGGCGCAGGCACCGCGGGTGCCGTGCCGGCGGCCAGCGCCGTGGCGTTCATACCGAGCGCCAGCGCGCAGAGCGCCACGAATCCCCGGACCAGACCAACCGTTCGCGTCATCATCATTCCTCCGTACTCAACGTCACGGCCAGTCTAGCGGATGCGGCCGAACCGGTCTGCGAGCCGGCTTACACGAACGCGGCGGCCGCTGCCGCGCGCAAGTAGTCGAGCGTCTGGCGGTCGATCGCGCCGTCGGTGCGGACGCGGTTCTCCAGGTTCTCGACGTGCATGTAGGCGACCAGCGCCGCGCGCACGCGTTCGCCGTACCCGTCGGCGCCGCCGTCGAGTGCCGCGCCGTCCAGCGCGCCGACCCGGACCAGCGCGCGGGCGATCTCCGCGCCGAGCGGGCCGTCGACCGGGATCACGTCGTGCGGCTCGGCCGGGAAGAAATACAGCGCGTGCAGGTCGAGAATGCGGTGCAGCTCGGCGATCGGCGCGGGGTGGTCGTCGACCCGCAGGTCCACGTAGCGGTCGTTGAAGGCGCCGTAGCCGCCGCCCGGCTTCTCGACGATCAGGGCCGCGCTCTGCTGGCCGCGCTTGTCGCCGCCGGCCTCCTGCGCCGCGGCCAGCGCGGCGACCAGGCGGTACGAGAGCGGCCCGCGCGCGGCCGCGAACGTCTCGGCCAGCGCATCGACCACCGCCGCGCCGGCCAGGCAGTTGCCCTGCGCGGCGTAGCCGTCCCCGCTGCGCCCGCCGGCCCAGTCGATGCACTCCGTGCCGGTGAAGGTCGCGGCCCGGCCCCGCGCGTCGACGATCCCGACCTGGCGCGTCTCGCGGCCGGCGTCGTCCGCCAGCAGCGCGCGCACGACGTCGGCGGGCGCTTCGCCGCGGACCAGCGCAGCGAGGCCGAGCGGCCCGAACGTCGTGTTCGCGAACGACTGCGTCGCGACCGCACCGGCGCCGGCCCGCACCCACGGTACGACCGCACCGACCGACAGGAACTTCGATTGCACCGCGATCCCGAGCTCGCCGGAATCCGGGTCGAACGCGACGATCGAAAACGTGCTCGGACGGATCATGCCGCGACCTTTTCATCGGCGGCCGCAGAGCATACTGTCTCGGAGACAGTCTGTCTAGCCGACAGCTTACATCGCCCGCTATTCCGGGTGGCGCAGGTAGGCGCGGGGGTCGTCGGCGCTGTCGCGGCCGGCTTCGATGAAGGCTTCGCGCAGGACGTAGCCGCCGGCCAGCGCCAGGGACGAGGTGAGCACGGTGCGCAGGCGGTGGTGCTTGGTGGGCGGCTTGCGGGAGAGGACCGAGGCGAGGTTGAGCAGCGCCGGAAGCGCGATGCCCAGGCCCAGGGTCCAGGTCTTGAGGCGGCTGCCGCGCCTGCCCTTGAAGAGCGGATCGCCCAGTTCGCCCGCGTGGCGCTCGTAGGCCAGCAGCAGCCCGGCCTCGGCCAGCGACGCGACCAGCTCGACCGTCTCGAGCTTCTTGGCGGTCCGCGGCGAGCCGCCGAACAGGGCCAGCAGCAGCGATTGCAGCGCGGCGCCGCTCGTCATCGCCGAGCAGGCGAAGATGGCCGGGATGTGGCGCCGGCCGGTGTACCAGAGCGGGATCGCGGTCGCCGCGATCAGGACCCCGGTGTACGAGCCCATGAGCGCGGTCGAGACCGACGCGGTGAGCGCGCGCACCGGGCGCGTCAGCGCGACCAGCAGGCCGACCGGGAACGGCACCAGGCCGTCCGCGCGGGCCTGTTCGAGCGCGGCGAACCCCGCCCCGGTCGAGAACGTGACCAGCGTGTAGACGCCGACCGACATCGGCGACTTGAGCTTTGCGATGCGCAGCATGTTCAAGAAGCGCTCGGGCCGGCCCAAGTCCATCACCAGCAGCACGCTGCTGATCGCCGAGCCGGCCAGCGCGGCATACCGGCCGTTGCGCACCAGCTCGGCGTCGGCGGGGTCGCCGCCGCGCGTCGCCAGGGTCGCCAGCGCGCTCGACCCCGCCGCCGCACCGCCGACGAAGAAGTACCAGACGATCTCCCAGCGCCAGTGCCCCTTGCGCAGCACGGGGTGGTCGAAGTACGTCTGCTGATCGCGCCCGAACCCGCCGTCGCCGCGCGCCATCGACGCGGCGACCGCGTCGGGCGAGAAGTTGCCCGCCGCGGCGTAGTTCGCGCCGTGCGGCTGCGACGTGCTCTGGCCGGTCTCCACTACGCCTGCGCCCCGCCGCTGCCGCGAAAGACGCTCAGCCCGACGACCGCCAGCGCGGCCGCGGCGAGCAGGCCGCTCGCGTACGCGGCCGGCTGGAAGGTCGAAGGCAGCACGGGCTTGGAGCGGCAGGTTGAACACCTCGGGCCGGTCGGGCAGCAGGAAGAACGCGTTGAGCGAGCCGACGTTGCGCGTCTCCTCGCCGTCGACGCCGTACAGGTGGACGCCGGCGTGGCCCTGGGCGCGCAGCTTGGCGACGCGGGCCTCGGCCTTGACGCGCAGTTCCTCGACCGGGCCGAAGACGATCGAATCGGTCGGGCACGATTTGGCGCAGGCCGGTTCCAGGCCGTCTTTCTGGCGGTCGTAGCAGAGCGTGCACTTCTGCGCCACGCCCGAGTCCGGCTGCACCGCGACGACGCCGAACGGGCACGACGGCACGCAGTAGCCGCAGCCGTTGCAGACGTCGGGCTGCACGTACACGTCGCCGAACTCGTTGCGCACGATCGCGCCGGTCGGGCATGCCTCCAGACAGCCGGCGTTGGTGCAGTGCTTGCAGACGTCCGACATCATCATCCAGCGCGACGCGGCCGGCGTGGTGCGGTCCATCTGCTCGACGAACGCGACGTGCCGCCACGTCGTCGCCGACAGCCGGCTCGTGTTGTCGTAGCTGTTGCCGGTGAAGGCGAAGCCGTCGGCCGGAAGCTGGTTCCACTGCTTGCACGCCACCTCGCACGCCTTGCAGCCGATGCACAGCGTGACGTCGGTGAAGAACCCCATCGTGCTGCCCGGCTGCTCGGTGCTCGGCTCCACGCCCCAGGTCGACGATTCCACGCTAGGTCTCTCCCTGCTCTGCGATGTCGTGGACGCGGCGCGAGCCGGCCATGATCTGTTCGGCCGATGCGATGCCGGAATCGGTCTGGAAGCGGTCGCCCGCGGGCGCTTCGCCGCGCGTCGGCCGCTCGGGCGTGCCGAGCGGCGTCTGCTCGCCCTGCGGCACCGGGAGCCACGTCGGGCCCTCGTGCGATGGGCCGCGCCGGCCCAGGCGCACGTTGCAGGTGAACGCCTTGGCCTCGTGGATCGAGACGTTCGGATCGGCGACCATCGGCGGCAGCACGTTGGCCGCGTCGCCCGTCACCAGGCCCTGGTAGCCGAAGTGGATCGGCAGCCCGATTTGGTGCACCCACTGCTTGGGACCGATCTTGAACGGCGCCATGCGCCCGGTGACCAGCGCCTTGGCTTCGACCTCGCCGCGCGCGGTCTCGAGCGTCACCCAGTCGCCGTTGCGGATGCCCCGCTCGACCGCCAGCTCGGGCGAGATCTCGCAGAACACGGCCGGCTGCAGCTCGGCCAGCCACGAGTTCCAGCGCGTCATCGCGCCGGTCAGGTGGTGCTCGGTGAGCCGGTACGTGCTCAGCACGTAGGGATACTTCGGGTCGGCGACCGCGTGGTAGGGGTTGTCGCGCCGGCGCCATTCCTTGAGGACCGGGTTGAACTGCTGCTCGGGATAGAGCGCATTGGGCACCGGCGACTCGCGCGGCTCGTAGTGGGTCGGGAACGGCCCGTCGACCGTTCCCTGCACGCCGAAGATCTCGGCGACGCCGTACTCCTGCATCATGTACGGCGCCGTCCCGTCGTGCGCGTCCATGCCCTTCGAGCCGGGCTGGGCCTTGAACGACGGGTCCTTGCCGACCGGGAAGTCCGGCACGTCGTAGCCGGTCCACTTCTTGGCGGTCTCGTCCCACCAGATGTACTTCTTGGCCTCGCTCCAGGGCTTGCCGGCCGGGTCGGCCGAGGCGCGGTTGTAGAGGTTGCGCCGGTTGGCCGGCCACGCCCACGCCCACTCCGCGCTGACCCAGTCGTCGCCCTTGCGGCGGCGGGTCAGGTTCTCGTCCTTGCGCGGGAAGTAGCCGGTGTAGATCCACGCGCCGGCGGCGGTCGTGCCGTCGTCCTTGAGGTTCGCGAAGGCCGCGATCTGCTCGCCCGTGGCGATGTCGAAGCCGTTCATCTCGCGCATGACCTTCTCGACGTCGGGCTCGCCCTGCGCGCGCTCGTGCTCGTCGTCGGACTCGTAGTCCCACGTCATGTCGAGCAGCGGCCGGTCGATCGCGCGCGCCGAGTCCGCGTACATCTCCTTGAGCTTGCGGCCCAGGTTCCAGGCGAACGACAGATCGCTCTTGGCGTCGAGCGGCGGGTCGACGGCCTTCTCGTGGAACTGCACCAGGCGCATCGTGTTGGTGAACGTGCCGGCTTTCTCGGCGACGCTGGCGGCGGGCAGGAAGAAGACCTCGGTCCCGATCGTCGCCGGGTCGACGCCCTCGCGCTTCCAGAACGCGGCGGTCTCCGTCTCGAACAGGTCTTGGCAGACCATCCACTTGAGCTGGCCCAGCGCCGCGCGCTGCAGCGCCGCGTTCTGGCCGCCGACGGCGGGGTTTTGGCCCCACAGCAGCAGCCCTTCGATCTCGCGGTCCTTCATCGCGAAGAACATCGGCATGTGCGAGTGATCGCCCGTGTTCTTTGGGCAGGTAGCCGAAGGCCCAGTCGTTGTCGGCGCGCGCGGCGTCGCCGTACCACGCCTTCATCAGCGAGACGGCGTACTTGGGCCAGTTCGACCACCAGCCGGTCGGGTTGGCCCAGTTCTTCTTCCAGTTCTCGAACGAGTCTTCACCGCGTTCGAGCGAGGGCGACTTGATGTAGCCGGGCAGCAGGTCGTAGAGCGTCGCGATGTCGGTCGAGCCCTGGATCGAGGCGTGCCCGCGCAGCGCCATGATGCCGCCGCCGGGCCGCCCGGTGTTGCCGAGCAGCGCCTGCAGCGTCGCCGCGGCGCGGATGTTCTGCACGCCGTGCGTGCTCTGCGCCCAGCCCATCGCGTAGCAGTAGGTCATCGTCTTCTCGCGCCCGCTGTTCGCCGCCACCAGCTTGCAGATCGCGAGGAACTGGTCCCGGGGCGTGCCGCAGATGCGCTCGACCATCTCGGGCGTGTAGCGCGCGAAGTGCTTGCGCATCAGGTTGATCGCGCAGCGCGGGTGCGTCAGCGTGTCGTCGTGCTTGGGGCGCTTGGTGCCGTGCTCGGGATGGCCGCCGGCGGGCCCGGCGGTGCCGCCGCTCTTCGCCGCGTCGGCGTTGCCGTTGGCCTCGCTCGTCTCGCCGCCGCTCTCCTCCATCTCGTACTTCCAAGTGGCGGGGTCGTACGTGCCCTTCTCGGGGTTGAAGCCCGAAAAGATGCCGTCGAGGTCCTCGGTGTCCGCGAAGCGCTCGTCGACGATGTAGGACGCGTTGGTGTACGCCAGCACGTACTCTTTGAAATAGGCCTCGTTCTGGAGCACGTAGTTGATGATGCCGCCGGTGAAGGCGATGTCGGTTCCGCTGCGGATCGGCACGTACTCGTCGGCCAGGGCGCTGGTGCGGGTGAAGCGCGGGTCGATGTGGATCACCTTCGCGCCGCGTTCCTTCGCCTTGGTGACGAAACGGAAACCGACCGGGTGGTTCTCCGCGAAGTTGGAGCCCTGGATCAGGATCAGGTCGGCGTGCTCGAGGTCCATCAGGAACGTCGTCGCGCCGCCGCGGCCGTAGAGGGTGCCCAGACCGGGCACCGTCGAGCTATGTCAAATGCGGGCCTGGTTCTCGACGAAGACCACTCCGGCGGAGCGGGCCAGCTTCGCGATGAGGTAGTTCTCCTCGTTGTCCAGCGTCGCGCCGCCCAGCGACGCGATCGCGGTCGTGCGCGCCACCCGCCGGCCCTGCGCGTCGTGCTCGGTGAACGTGCGGTCGCGGGTGTCCTTGAAGCGCTCCGCGATGCGGTCCAGCGCCCAGGCGTACGGCACGTCCGTCCACTCGCTCGCGTACGGCGCGCGGTACTTCACCGTCGTCCAGCGGTTGGGGTTGACGTGGAGCTGGTAGGTCGCGGCGCCCTTGGGACAGAGCGTTCCGCCGTTGATCGGCGAGTCCGGATTGCCCTCGATGTCGAGGATCGTGTTCCCGCGGCTGTAGACCATCGTCCCGCAGCCGACCGCGCAGTACGGGCAGACGCTGGGCGTTTTCTTGGTGTCGGCGATGCGCGGGCGCAGCGTCCGCGAGCGTTTCGAGGGCACGTTGGGCAGCGGTCCCACCCGCTCGCCCAGCGCCTTGGCGGCGCCGGCGAGCAGCGCGGTGAGATCGATGGTGGGACGTTTGGTGCTGGCCACGGACACCTCGGTGCGGAACGGGTCACGACACTTCGCGACGGGTAGGGTTGTACCCGTGACGGACGCTGTACTCTTCGACGTCGACGGAACCCTCATCGATTCCGACGACGCCCACGCCCGAGCCTGGGTCGCCGCGCTGGCGGAGGCCGGCTTCTCGGTGCCGTTCGAGCGCATCCGGCCGCTGATCGGGCAAGGGGGCGACCGCATCCTGCCCGAGGTCGCCGGGCTTTCGGACGAGACCGAGCCCGGTAAGACGATCGCCAAGCGGCGCGGCGAGATCTTCGAGGAGCGCGAGCTCGCCGGCATCGGCCCGACGCGCGGGGCGAAAGCGCTGCTCGAAGCGGTGCGCGCGCGCGGCGCGCGCGTCGTGGTCGCGACCAGCGCGAAGAGCAGCGAGCTCGACGGGCTGCTCGCCCGCGCCGGCCTCAACGATCTGGTCGACGTCGCGACGACCAGCGACGACGCGGGCAGCTCCAAGCCCGCGCCCGACATCGTCCAATCGGCGCTGAAGAAAGCCGAGCTCCCACCGGACGCGGTGGTGTTCGTCGGCGACACCCGGTGGGACATCGAAGCCGCCCACAAGGCGGGCGTGAAGTGCGTCGCGCTGCGCTGCGGCGGCATGGATCCCGCCACGCTCGCCGGCGCCGACGCGGTGTACGAAGACCCCGCCGAGCTCATCACGGCGCTCGACCGGCCGCCGTTCGCGTGGGGCCGCGCGGCCGCCGCCTCCTAGCGCGCGCCCAGCGCCGCGTCGACCGCGGCGTAGAGGTCTTTCATCAGAAACGGTTTGGTGAGGAACGCGTCCCAGCCGGCGTGGTCGGCGGGTGCGCGCAGCCCGATCCGGACCAGCGGGACGCCGCTGCGCTCGGCCTGCGCGAGGAAGCGGGCGGAATCCATCCCGAGCCCTTCGCCGTCGACCAGCGCCACGTCGAACGCGCCGTCGTCCAGGAGGCGCAGCAGTCCCTCGGCGTCGGCCGCGACCGCGACCGCGTAGCCGTCCTCGCGCAGCGTGTGCGCGACGTACGAGCGCGCGTCGCCGTCGGCGTCGAGCAGCGCGACCCGGCGCAGCGCGACCCGGCGATAGGGCGGGTGGACCGGGATCGTGACGCGGAAGGTCGAGCCCTGGCCCTCGGCCGAGTCGACCTCGATCGCGCCGCCGTGCAGGTCGACGATCGACTTGCTCAAGTAGAGCCCGAAGCCGGTGCCCCCGATGCCCAGCGCGCGCGCGTTGCTGGCCCGCGCGAAACGGCCGAACAGCTTGGCCCGGTCGGCCTCGGGAATGCCGATGCCGCGGTCGCGCACGGCCAGCTCGACCGCGCCGTCGCGCCCGCGCAGCGAGACCTCGACCGGCTCGCCGCCCGGTGAGTACTTGATCGCGTTGCCGAGCAGGTTCTCGACGACTTGGCGCAGCCGGCTCGCGTCGCCGCCGACGACGAGCTGTCCGCCGGCCACCCGCAAGTCGATCGCGCGGGTCACCGAGAACACCCGCACCACGTCGCGCACGAGCGCCACCAGGTCGACCTCGCCCAGCGTCAGGGCGAGCTCGTTCTGCTCCAGCCGCGAGAGCGCGAGGGTGTCCGTCGCCAGCGAAGCCAGGCGCATCGCGCTCGACGAGATCATGCCCAGATACAGGCGCGAGTCGGTGTCGAAGCGCTCGTCGTCGGCCAGCACGTCGGCGAAGCCGACGATCGTCGTCAGCGGGCCCTTGAAGTCGTGCGCCATCATCGCGATCAGGTCGTTCTTGACCTGGTTGAGCTCGACCACCGCGTCGCGCCGCGCGGCCAGCTCGCCGTACAGCTCGACGTTGCGCGCCGCGACGGCGAAGTACTGGCCCAGCAGTCCCAGCGCGAAGACGTCGGCGGTGGTGAACGGCGCCTCGCGCCGCACCTCGAGCACGTAGGCGGTCGCGTCGCCCGAGCCCGGGACGCGCACCGCCGCGCGCTGCTCGCGCTCGTCGAGCACGCAGACGTCGCTGCGGGCGGCCAGCGCGACGAAGCTGTCGGCGGGCGGCGAGTCCTCGCCCGTCGAGAGGTCGTGCGTCGCGGCGAAACCGCCGCGCGGGCGCGGCGCGTAGAGCGTGGCGACCGCGGCGACGAGCTCGTGCACGCCCGAGAGCAGCGACTCGACCAGCACGCTGGGCTCGAGCGCGGCGAACAGCGTGCGCGCGATCGAGGTGATCGCGGTCAGCCGCTCGTTCTGCATGCTCAGCTGCGCGCCGCGCAGGACGTTCTCGGTGACGTCGCGCTGCACGACCACGAAGTGGGTCGTGCGCCCCGACTCGTCGAGCAGCGGCCGCGCGGTGGCCTCGGTGTGATAGGTCGAGCCGTCGTGGCGGTACGAGATGTACTCGACCCGCGCGGGCTTGCCGGCCATGACCTGCTCGCGCATGTAGACCAGCCGCGAGCGGTCGGTCTTGGGGCCGAAGAACGTGTCGGTCCGCTTGCCGATCACGTCGGCGGAAGAAGCGCCCTTCTGGCGCACGAACGCCGCGTTGGCGTACACGATCGTGGTCGGGTCGGTCGGCGTCGCGCCGGGCTTGGCGATGATGATCGCGTCCTGCGCCGCCTCGATCGCCGCCGAGAGCAGGTTGATGCTCTCCTGGGCCTGCTCGCGCTGGGTGAGATCGGTCGCGACCACCAGCGCGAGCTCGCGGCGCTTGGTCGGGATGAGCTCGATGCGCAGCTCGATCGAGTACGCCGAGCCGTCCTTGCGGCGGGCCTGCGAGCGCAGCACGAGCTGGCCGCGCGCGTCGTCGTGCAGCTCGGCCAGCCGCTGCGCCAGCAGCCCTTCTTTTTCGAGCGCGGGCAGCAGCGCCTCGAGCGGCAGCGAGCGCAGCTCGTCCATCGTGTAGCCCAGGTTGCGGCGCGCCGCGTCGCTGGCGAACACGACCCGCCCGAGGGTCAAGTCGACGTGGTACAGCTCGGTCTGCGAGCTGTCGAACAGCCGCAGCAGCGCGCGGCGCGCCTCGAACTGCTCGACCACCGTCTCGGCAATCGCGCTCAGCGAGGCGCGCTGGTCGGGGCTGAGCACGCGCGGCTGGGAGTCCAGCACGCACAGCGTGCCCAGCGCGTGACCGTCGCTCGAAACCAGCGGCGCGCCGGCGTAGAAGCGGATCGCGCGCCCGCCCACGATCAGCGGGCGGGCGCAAAAGCGCGAGTCGACCGTGAGGTCCGGGATCTCGAAGAACTCGTCGGCCAGCATGGCGTGCGCGCAGGGCGACTCGTCGCGCGGCGTCTGCCCGCCCGCCGGCAGCCCGAACGCCGACTTCGACCACTGGCGGTCGGCATCGATCAGGCTGATCAGCGCGATCGGGGTCTGGCAGATCTGGGCCGCCAGCGCGGTGAACGAGTCGAATAGCTCCTCGGCAGAAGTGTCGAGAAGCTCGTATTCGTAGAGCGCGGCGAGACGGCGCTCCTCGGTCGACGGCTGGGCGGCGGCCTTCATTGGTTTGGATCGGGACGTTTCGCCCTGACGAAGGCGAGAACTTCCTCCAAAGGTCGCGTATTGAGAATATCGTTCGGACCGAGCCAGGCCCGGCGAGCTTGCCCGACGGCATAGGCGACGTTGTCCAGGTCGGCCACCCGGTGCGCGTCGGAGTCGCAGCTGAAGGTGCAGCCGAAGCTCTTGGCCCGCCGCGCCAGCGAGCTGGGCAGGTCCAGCCGGCTGGGCTGACCGTCGATCTCGAGCGCCGTGCCCGTCCGGGCCGCGGCCGCGAACACCGCGTCGTGGTCGAAGTCGTAGCCGTCGAAGGTCTCGACGTTGCGCCCGGTCGGGTGGCCGATCACGTTCACGTAGGGGTTCTCGAGCGCGCGCAGCAGGCGGGCCGTCATCGCCTCGCGCGACTGGTTGAAGGCCGAGTGGACCGAGGCGACCACGAAATCCAGCTCGGCCAGGATCGCGTCGTCGTAGTCGAGGCTGCCGTCGGCCCGGATGTCGACCTCGGCCGAGCACAGCGTGCGGATGCCGTGGCGCTCGCCCAGCTCGCGCACCCGGGCCCGCTGCGCGCGCAGGTCGGCCGGGTCGAGCCCGATCCCGCCCCGGCCCCACGAGTGGTCGCTCAGCGAGTGGTAGGCGTAGCCGCGCGCGGCGCAGCCCGCGATCATCGCCTCGAGCGTGTCGCGCCCGTCGGACCAGGTGCAGTGCATGTGGAAGTCGCCGCGGATGTCGGCCAGCTCCACGACCTGCGGCAGGGTGCCCGCGCGGGCGGCCTCGAGCTCGCCGATCCCCAGCCGCAGCTCGGGCGGGATGTAGGGCAGACCCAGCGCGGCATAGACCTCGGGCTCGGTACGGCAGGTGATGGTCCGGCCGTCGGTCAGGTCGACGATCCCGTTCTCGCTCACCCGCAGGTTCTTGCGCACCGCCAGCTCGCGGAACTGGATGTTGTGCTCGCGCGAGCCGGTGAAGTGCTGCAGCAGGTTGCCGTACAGGTGCTCGGGGAGCACCCGCAGGTCGATCTGCAGCCCGCCGGGCAGCCAGATCGAGGCTTTGGTCGGGCCTTCGGCCAGCACGGCCTCGGCCCGCTCCCAGGCGGTGAAGGCCGCGATCACCGCTTCGGCGTTCGCGCTGGTGCAGATCACGTCGACGTCGCCGACGGTCGGCTCCTGGCGCCGCACGCTGCCCGCCGCGGTCAGGTCGCGCGCGTCGGTCCGCTCGGCCAGGAGCGCCATCACCTCGCGCGCGAGCGGCAGCGCGGTGCCCAGCGGGGTGCGCTTGGTGCGGCCCTTGTGGGCCAGCACGCCGCGCCGGATGTTGTCGATCGACTTGGCCCCCATGCGCGGGATGGACGTCAGCGCCCCCTCGTCGAGCGCGCGCTCCAGGTCGGCCAGCGAGGCGATCCCGAGCCGCTCGAAGAGCTGCTGGGCGGTCTTCATCCCGACCCCCTGGACGCCGAGGATCTCGATCAGCGTCGGCGGATACTTCCCGCGCAGCTCCTCGAGGTACGGATCGGTGCCGGTGCGGGCCAGCTCGCCGATGCGGGCCGCGATCGACTTGCCGACGCCGGGCAGCTCGGTCAGCCGCTCCTCGGCCAGCAGCGCCGCTAGCGGGGGCGCGTTCTCGAGCGTCTCCGCCGCCCGCTCGTACGCCATGAACTTGAAGAACGGCTCGCCGGCGAACTCCATCAGGGTGCGAATCTCGCGCAGGCGCTGGGCGATCTCGGCGTTGGTCTGAACTGGCATCGACGAGGACTTCGTTCCACGCCCGCGTACGGGCGTCCCATGCTGCGCAGGAGCCGGCTCGATCCGGCGATCTTCAACCTTCCGCTGGAGAAGATGCGCGACGGCTACTACTCCGACGTCTACTTCAACCGGGCGCGCGAGATCCTCGCCGCGGACGGCTACCATCCCAAAGTGCGGATGCAGGTGTTCCAGCGCGGCAGCGCGGTGCTGTGCGGGATCGACGAGGCGCTCGCGATCCTCAAACTGTGCAGCGGCATCCGCGCGCCGGACGGGAGCTGGCAGGACGGCTGGGACCGGCTGACCGTGCGCGCGCTCTACGACGGCGACGCGATCGGGCCGTTCGAGACGGTGATGACGATCGAGGGCGACTACGCGCTCTTCGCCCACCTCGAGACCGAGTATCTGGGCGTGCTCGCGCGCCGCACGCGCATTGCGACCAACGCGCGCGCGATCGTCGACGCGGCGGGCGGCAAGGACGTGCTGTTCTTCCCGGCCCGCTTCGACCACCATCTCGTGCAGACCGGCGACGGCTACGCGGCCTACATCTCCGGCGCGCTGGGCGTGTCGACCGACGCCAACGCCGAGTGGTGGGGTTCGCGCGGAATGGGAACGGTGCCGCACGCGCTCATCGCCGCGTACGGCGGCGACACGGTGCTCGCGACCCAGAAGTTCGCGCAGTACATCGATCCGGCGGTCAACGTGATCGCGCTGGTCGACTTCGAGAACGACTGCGTCGGCACGTCGCTGGCCTGCGCGCGGGCGCTGGGCGACCGCTTGTGGGGCGTGCGCCTGGACACCAGCGGCACGCTGGTCGACAAGAGCGTGATCCCGCAGATGGGAACCTTTCCGCCGACCGGCGTCAACGCGCGGCTCGTGCACAACGTGCGCGACGCGCTCGACGCCGAAGGCTTCGGCAAGGTGCGGATCGTGGTCAGCGGCGGGTTCGACGCCGAGCGCATCCGGCGCTTCGAGCGCGACCGCGTCCCGACCGACGCCTACGCGGTCGGCAGCGCGTTCTTCAAAGGCCAGGGCTCGTTCGACTTCACCGCCGACATCGTCGCGACCGACGACGGACGCGGCTGGCGCGAGAGCCACAAGGTCGGCCGCCCGGAGCGGCCCAACCCGCGGCTCTCGCCGGTCACCTGACCCGGCGCGTCAGCGCAGGGCGAGCTGCGCTTCGCCGTCGAGGCGCAGCTCGTGCTCGTGCTCGCCGACCGGTTCGCCGCCGCGGGCGGCGCGGAAGATCCGCACCAGCCCGTCGAGGTCGGTCGCGCGCGCCCGCACCACGTCGGTCGTGGCGGCGAGCTCGGCGGTTTCCAGGGCCAGCTCGCCGACCGCGGTGGAGACTTCCGACGCCGCGCGCGACTGGGTGATCGCGGCTTGGGTGATCGGCGTGACGAGGTTCGCCAGCGCTTGGCACGAGGCTTGGAGCTCCTGCGCGGCGGCCGCGTTCTGCGCGACCCCGGCCGAGACGTCCTCGACGTCGCGCGCCAGCGACGCGCTCGCGGCGCGCATCGCGCCCGCCGCCGCGCCGGCTTCTTCGGCCACGCGGCGGGTGTCGGCGACCGAGGTTCCGAGCTCGGCCAGCGCGCCGCGCGCCGCGTCGACGCGCTCCGCGCCCTGCGCCAGCGCGCCGCTCGCGCCGTCCATCGCGCCCGCCACGCGGGCGGTCTCCTTGCCGATTCCGCCCAAGATCGCCCCGATCTCGCGCGTCGAGACCGAGCTGCGCTCGGCCAGCTTGCGGATCTCGTCCGCCACGACGGCGAAGCCGCGCCCGTGCTCGCCGGCCCGGGCCGCTTCGATCGCGGCGTTGAGCGCGAGCAGGTTCGTCTGGTCGGCGATCGCGTCGATCGTCTCGACCACGGCCGCGACGTGCGCAGAGCGCTCCTCGAGCGTCGCCATCGCTTCGCGCGCGTCGTCGGAGGCGCGCCGCACGTCGGCGATCGCGCTGGCGGCGTGGGTCACCGCGCCGTCGCAGCGGCTGACCGAGTCGCCCGCCCGCTGCGCCGCGCCGGTGAGGCGGTTGCCCAGCGCACCGAGATCCTCGACCCGCCGGTCGAGCTCGCGCAGCCCGGCGCTGGCCGAGGCGACGCCGCCGGCCTGCGAGGCCGCCGCTTCGGCGATCCCGGTCGCGGTGTGCGCGACCTCGTCGACCGCGAAGCGCGCGGAAGCGAGCCCCTCTTCCTGGCCGTGGGCTTCGTAGGCGACCCGCTCGACCGCGCTGCCGATGCGCTCGATCGCGCCGCGCGACTGCTCGTGCGCCGCGGCGAGCCGGCCGCTGGCCAGCACCAAGGTGTCCGAGGCGTCGACCACGCCGCCCACGATCGTGCGCAAGCGCTGGCGCATCTCGGCGAAGCCCGTGCCGGTGCGGGCGAACCCTTCGGTCATGGCGTCGTAGCTGCGCGCGAGCTGGCCGACCTCGTCGCGGCCGCCGTCGGCCACGGCGGGGAAGTGAACCTGCTCGCCGTCTTCGGCGAGATCGCCCGCCGCCAGGCGGTCGTAGCCCGCGTGGACCTGCTCGAACGCCTCGCGCGAGAGGAAGTCGATGCCGTCGGTGACGGCGCGCAGCCGGCGCGAGAGCGCGCGCGCGGCGAGCACCGCCAGCAGCAGCGCGGTCAGCAGGCTCGCCCCGCCCAGACCGATCATCGCCAGCAGCGCGGTGCGGCGCGCGTTCTCGAGCGCGGCTTCGCTGGCGGCGCGGCGCGCGTTGGCGGCCGCGGTGAAGCGATCGATCCCGGCGTTGATCTTCTTGAGGCTCAGCGGCGCGAGCGGCGCCGCCGCGGCGTCGCTGCGGTCGCCCTTCTGGAATTTCTCGTAGACCGGGTCCTGGATCGCGAACAGCGCTTCGATCGACTTCGACGTCGCCGCGAGCGCGGCCGCGTCGGCGCCCGAGGTCTGCCGCGCGAGCCGTTCGACGGTCGCGCGCACGTCGCCGCGCGTCTTGACGTAGTACTTCTGGAACCGGTCGTCCGGCCCGGTGCCGAACGCTTTCTCGCCGCGCAGCGTGCCGACCGTCAGCGAGATCTGACCGGCCAGGTCGCGCGCCGCGGTCCGTTCGTCGTCGGCGGCGAGGATCGCGCTCGCGCGCGACGACATCACCCCGACCTGGACCGCCGCGACGACGATCAACAATGCTGTGAGGAGGCCCGACAACGCCGCTTGCACGACGAGGCGCCCTCCGATGCTCTGGAACTTCAAAAGCCCACACCCCCGACACGTACTGCAATGAATGCTGTTTCTAGCACTCGGCAGAGATGGGCCGGGGGATTAGCCGTTCGCGGCCCGGCGGCTACACCGGCTGGTTCTGCGCCGCCAGCTTCTCGACGATCGCGCGGTTGAACAGGAGCAGGTCGGCGGGGTTGCGCGAGGTGACCCAGTTGCCGTCCTGGACGACCGGCTGGTCGCGGTAGAGGCCGCCGGCGTTGCGGATGTCGTCGGCGATCGAAGCCACCCCGGTCAGGGTGCGGCCGCGCACGAGCTGGGCCGAGATCAGGATCTGCGGCCCGTGGCAGATCACGAACGTCGGCTTCTTCGCCTGGTCGAACTCCTTGACGAAGCGCTGGACGTCTTTGTTGGTGCGGATGTGGTCGGGCGACTGGCCGCCCGGGATCAGGATCGCGTCGAAGTCGTCGGCGGTCACGTCCGCGACCAGCTCTTCGGCCTTCACGCTCTGGCCCTCGTCCAGCCCGCGCTTGCCGCGAATCTTCTGCAGTGACTTGTCGTCGACGCCGACGATCGTGACGATGGCGCCGGCCTCTTCCAGCGCCCGGCGCGGCTCGATCAGCTCGGATTCCTCGAACCCGTCCCCGACCAGAGCGGCGATGCGCTTACCTTCGATCTCCATAACGGGTCGGGGGTTCGGGTCGAACCGCCCGGCGCCCTCGGATGAGCGCGACCCGGCCGGGCTAGAGGCTGCCGCCGGTACCCTGGACCGCCGCCCGCAGCAGGTAGGCCAGCTCGATCTCCAGCTTGCCGAGCGGGTCGAGCACGGTGTCGTCGGCCAGCGCTTTGAAGACCGGGTTGCGCTTGGTCATGTCGCCCTCGGGCACCGCGTGGCGGGGGTTGATCTCGCGCATGTAGATGCGGGCGTCGTGGCGGGTCGTGCCGTCGGGCAGGAAGTAGAGCGGGTCCAGGCCCGCGGCGTAGACGCTCAGGCCGAGCAGCTCGGTCTGCTGCAGGAAGCCGATCGGGCGCAGCCGCAAGGCGCGGGCCAGCCGGGCCAGCGCGGGCAGCCCGACCCGGGCGGTGCCCGCGATCACGCCGGCGACGAGCGCCGGGTCGAGCTCGGCGGCCGCGGCCAGACCGGCGGCGTCCATGTCCTTGGCCGCCGCCAGGCGCGCGACGGCGGCCCCGAAGGCGGGCCCGCCCGCGGTGCCGCTGGTCCCGTCGTAAGCCGGTTGCGCGTCCATCGCAGAGGTGATCGGCGACCGGGGAGCGGACGCCTCTCGGCAGATGGGCGAATCCACCGAAGCCCGCAAGGCCCGCCACCTCGACGTCTGCTTGAACGAGGACGTAGCCTCGCGCCTGGACGCCGGTTGGGACGCGGTCCGCCTGCACCACGAGGCGCTGCCCGAGTTCGCCCTGGCCGACGTCGACGTCGCGACCACGTTCCTGGGCCTGCCGCTGCGGGCGCCGCTGCTGATCTCGTCGATGACCGGCGGAACCGAACGGGCCCGGGCGATCAACGCGCGCCTGGCGCGCGCGGCCGAGGCGGCCGGAATCGCCTTCGCGCTGGGCAGCGGCCGGGCGCTGCTCGAAAATCCGGCCCTGCGCCCGACCTTCGACGTGCGCGCGGTCGCGCCCAAGCTGGTGCTGTTCGCCAACCTGGGCGCGGTCCAGCTCAACTACGGCATCGGTCTGGACGACGCGCGCCGGCTGGTCGAAACGCTGGGCGCGAACGGCCTCTACCTGCACCTCAACCCGCTCCAGGAAGCGCTCCAGGCCGGGGGCGACACCAACTTCCGCGGCCTCGAGCCCAAGATCGCCGCGCTCTGCGCGGGCCTGGGCGTGCCGGTGATCGCCAAGAGCGTCGGCTCGGGGATCGCGCCCTCGACCGCCGCGCGCCTGGTGGCGTGCGGGGTGGCGGCGATCGACGTCGCCGGGGCCGGCGGCACCTCGTGGGCGCTGGTCGAGGGCAAGCGCGCCGACGACCCCGCCCGCGACCGGATCGCGCAAGCCTTCGGGGCTTGGGGCTATCCCACGCCGCGCGCCACCGCGGCGCTGCGGGCGGCCCTGCCGCAGACCCCGCTCGTCGCCAGCGGCGGCATCCGCGACGGCGTCCAAATCGCCAAGGCGCTCGCGCTGGGGGCCGATCTGGCCGGCCTGGCCCTGCCGTTCCTGCGGGCCGCCGAAACGTCCGAGGCCGCCGTGGCCGGGCTGATCGACGAGCTCGTCACGGCCCTGCGGATCGCCCTCTTCGCGACCGGCTCGCGCACCGTCGCCGGCCTGCGCGACGCCCTGATCTGATCGTTAGGAACCCACCGTGCTCGCTGCCCTCGTCATCGCCGCCGCCCTGGCCTCGCCCAGCCCGTCGCCTTCGCCTTCGCCGTCGGCGGGGCCGGCGGCGATCGGCAGCGTGACGGTCGTCGAGCGGCTCGCCCCAGTCGCTCCACCGCTCGCCCCAGGCGGCCTCGGTGCTCGACGCCCGGACCCTGCGCGGCTCGACCGCGCCGGGCCTGGACCAGGCCCTGCGCGCGCTGCCCGGCCTGGACCGCAACCGCAGCAACGCGCCCTTCACCAACTACGGCCAGCTGCGGCTGTCGTTCGCCGGGGCCGGCAGCGACCGCGGCGCGCTGTTCGTCGACGGCGTCCCGGCCCAGGACGGCTTCGGCGGGCAGGTCGACTGGAACGCCTACCCGGCCGAGTCGGTCGTGCGGGCCGAGCTGCTGCGCGGGCCGGGCTCGGCGCTCTACGGCTCGGGCGCGATCGGCGGGGTGCTCTCGCTGACCACCGTCCCGCCCGCCCTGCGCGGCGACGGCGTGCTCAGCACGGCGGCCGGCGGCGTCGACCGGGCCTCGGCGACCTACGCCGCGAGCGGCGCGCTGGGCGACCTGGCGACCGCGCTCACCCTGGCCACCCGCCGGCTGGCCTACAACGTCGTGACGCCGGCCCAGGCGACGGTGGTCGACCGGACCGCGATCTCCACCGCCGACACCGCGCACCTGCGCCTGCGGAAAGGCGGCCCGCGCGCGGCG
Organism: Vulcanimicrobiota bacterium; assembly: GCA_963784655.1. GTDB lineage: Bacteria > Vulcanimicrobiota > Vulcanimicrobiia > Vulcanimicrobiales > Vulcanimicrobiaceae > Vulcanimicrobium. Next base: position 1,187,349 of record CAWASO010000001.1, on the reverse strand, counting down.
CTCGACCTCGACCTGCTGGCCAGCGACGACGCGCAGCAGGACGGCCGGCCCAACGACGGCTTCTCGCGCTCGCTGCGCCAGGCCGCGGCGACCTGGACCCAGAGCGGCGCGGCGACCTTCGCCGTGACCGCCTTCGGGCGCGAGACCTCGGTGGTCAACCTGGCCGACCGCATCCCGACCGCGCCCGGCGCGCTGCTCTACACCCAGCACGTGCCGACCTCGGACGCCGGCCTGCGGGCGCGCTGGGACCGCCCGCTGGGCGGCGGCGATCTGGCGCTGGTGGCGGAGCGGCGGCTGGTGACCGGGCGCAGCGACCAGCTCACCGCGGCCAACGTCATCCAGAGCGACGTCTCGGGCACGCAGCGGCTCGACGGGCTGGCGGTGCAGCGGACCTGGGACGGGCGGCTGGGGGCGATCCTGGGCGCGCGCTACGACTCGATCCACACCGAGGCGCTGGGCCGGCGCGACGCGGGCGCGCTCTCGCCCCGCCTGGCGCTGCGCTACGACGCCTCGCCCGCGACCGCGCTGCGGGCCGCCTTCGGAACCGGCCTGCGCGCGCCGTACCTCAACGAGCTGGTGCGCAGCTTCCGGGTCGGCACGGTGCTCCAGCAGAGCAATCCCGACCTCGTCCCCGAGCGCAGCCGCTCGGCCCAGCTCGGCTTCGACGTGGTCAGCCCGGCGGCGCGGCTCGCGCTGGACTACACCGGCACGCGGGTGAGCAACGCGATCGGCTTCCGGACGGTCAGCCCGACGGTCCAGCAGCGGGCCAACTTCGGGCGCACCGCCAGCGACGCGTTCACCGCCGAGTACGAGCGCGGCGGGCCGTGCGCGCGGGTGCGGGCCTTCGCCACCGACCAGCACGCCCGGGTCATCGCCGGCTCGCCGGTCCAGATCGGCAAGCGGCTGGCCTACGTGCCCGACAGCGCCGCGTCGCTGGACGTCGAGCGCACCGTGCGCGCTCTCACCGGCGCGCTGCAGTTCTCGTACAGCGGGCCGACCTTCTCGGACGACCTGGAGCGCCAGCCGCTGGGCAGCGCGCTGCTCGTCGGCGGCCGGCTGACCCTGCGCGGCGCCGACGGCACGGCGCTTTCGCTGGCGGTCGACAACCTGACCGACAAGGTCTACCTGACCAGCGTCGACCGGCTCGGGCCGCCGTCCTCGGTGACCCTGCGCCTGACGCTGCCGGTCGGAGCGCGGCCTACGGCGCCGGTCGCGGCGTGCGGGACACCATGACGTCGCCGTCCTCGACCCGGACCTCGAACAGGTCGAGGATCGGGATGTCGTCGCCGGGCATCTTGCCCGTCGCGAGGTCGAAGGTCCAGGCGTGCCAAGGGCAGGTGACGCTGGTGCCCTGGGTCCAGCCCTCGCACAGCGGCCCGCCCTGATGCGGGCAGGCGTTCTCGGCCGCGTAGAACCCGTCCGCGAGGTGGAACAGGGCCAGCTCGCGCCCGCCGACCGTCACCATGACGGCCTGTCCGGGCGGGATGTCGGCCGCCCGCGCGACCCGAACGAAGTCGTCCGTCGCTTCCATCACGGCCCCCGCCGCGGGCGCGGCCGGGGGTGTCGCAGACGGCGACTTGGCCGTCCTCGACCCGCACCTCGTAGGTGTCGACCAGCGAGAAGCCGGCGACCATCTTGCCGTCGGTCAGCTTGAAGGTCCAAGCGTGCCAGGGACAGGTCACGGTCGCGCCCTCGACCCGGCCCTCGCACAGCGGCCCGCCTTGATGGGGACAGCGGTTGCGCAGGGCATAGAATGCCCCGTCGACGTGGAACAGGGCCACCTCACGCTCGCCGACCTGGACCGGCATCGCGGTGCCCTCTGCGATCTCGGCGACGTGCGCCACCCGTACGAATTCATCGCTCACAGCGCGCTTGGTCTTCAGCGCGCGCCGGAGGACGCCTTGCTCAAAGACTATCGCGACTGGCTCGAGTCGGAACTCAAACTGCTCGGCAATGCCAGCCACCACGCGTACTCGTTCGGCCAGGCGAACATGGCCAAGCGCGCCATCGAGCGGCTCGACGAGGAGCTCGCGCGCACGCTCTACGTCGCGTTCGACAAGGTGCACGCGCGCCGCGTGCTGACCGCGATCGAAGCGCAGGGCGAGCAGACCACCAGCACGCGCCCGGAGTTCGAGCAATTGCGCGACGCGCTGCGCGCGGCGCTCGAGGAAGGCGGCGAGAACCCCGCGCTCTAGTGGGTTCCGGCTGCGCCGGAACCCTTCGCGTTCGCGCTGCGCGCGAGCCGCCGACTCACGCGGGAGCCGGTGCCGAGTCGGGGGCGATCTCCTCGAGCCGTTCGATGCGCAGCTTCACGCGGGTGTGGTTGCCGTAATCGGGCAGCGAGGTGACGGCGAAGTCGTCGGTCAGCACCGAGACCAGGAACAGCCCGCGCCCGCTCTCGCTGAGCATGTCCTCGGGCAGCACGGCGTGGACGTCGAACGCGCGCCCGCGGTCGATCACGTGCAGCACCGGGTCGTCCTTCTCCCAGTCCAGCTCGATCGTGATCGGGCCGGGCGCGTGGCGCACGACGTTGCCGATCAGCTCGCCGAAGACCAGCTCGGCCGCGGCGTAGTTCGCATCGGGCACGCCGCGCGTTTTCAAGAACGCGATGAAACCGGCGCGCGCGTCCTCGGCCGAGCGCGCGTCGTCGGCCCGGAACACCCACTGCGGCGCCAGCGCGCCGGCGGCGCGGCGCGGAATGCTCGAGCGCACCCGGACCGTCAGCACGGCGACGTCGTCGGCGCCGCCGCGCTCGAGCACGAAGCGCTTGATGCGCTCGGCCGGGTGGTCGTCGCGCGACCAGCGTCTCGTCGCGCAGCGCGCCGCGCAGGCGCTGCTCGGCATCGAGCTCGTCGCCGCGGGTCGCTTCCACCAGCCCGTCGGTGTAGAGCACGAGCATCGCCTCGAGCGGCAGCGCGACGGTCTGCACGTTGGGCGTGACGGCGCCGCGCACGCCCAGCGGCACGCCGTTGCCGCGCAGCGGGTGGACTTCGCCGTCGGGCGTGCGCAGGAGCGGGCTGGGGTGGCCGGCGACGGCGTAGGTCAGCGTCTGCGCGGCCGGGTCGAGCACCGCCACGACGGCGCTCGCCGAGGCGTCGGGGTAATCGCGCGCGAGCGCGTCGTCGACGACTTGCAGCATGCGGTCCGGCTGCGACTGCTGCAGCGCCAGCACGCGCAGGCCGTGGCGGATCGACGACATCACCACCGCGGCGTGCAAGCCGTGCCCGAAGACGTCGCCGATCGAGATCACGACCCGCCCGTCGGGCAGCGCGAAGGCGTCGAACCAGTCGCCGCCGACCTCGACGTCGCGCACGCTGGGCGAGTAGACCGCGTCGAACGCGTAGCCCGGCACCTCGGGCAGCACGGTCGGCAGCAGCGCCTGCTGGACCTCGTCGGCGATCCGCTTCTCGCGCCGGTACATCTGCGCGTTCTCGACCGCGACGGCGGCGCGGCGCGCCAGCTCTTCGAACAGCTTGAGCGTGAAGGCGTCGAAGGCGCGGCTCTTGTGCGCGAAGTGGCAGACCAGGTCGCCGCGCACCACGCCGTGCGAGACGAGCGGCACGACCAAGCTCGAGCGGTAGCCCAGCTCCTGCAGCACCGGCAGCCGGTCGGGTGCGATCCAGCTCACCTCGTGGTGCTCGCGCTCGTCGTGCACGAACAGCCGCGCGGCCCGGCGCGGCGTGCGCTCCACCACGTAGGCGTCGCGCAGCTCCGCCAGCAGCGAGCGGTGCTCGGCGTCGCGCGCGTCGAGCGCGGCCGTCCGGGTCACCCCGTCGGCGTCGACGATGTTGAGCGCGACCGCGTCGGCCAGCTCGGGCACCGACAGGCGGACGAACGCGTCGAGGGTGGCCTGCAGGTCGAGCGACTCGGCGAACAGCCGGCCGGCCTCCGACAGGACCCGGAAATAGCTCGCCGTGCGGCGGTCCTCGGCGCGCAGCCGGTCGACCTCGTAAGCCGCGGCCACTCGGCGGGCCAGGATGCCGAGCAGGCCGAGCTCGCTCGAACCCAGCCGGCGCTCGCCGCCCGTCGCCAGCACGACCAGCCCGCGCGCGCCGTCGCCGAAGCGCAGCGGCACGAGCACCGCCGAGCGCGGCGCCAGCTCGTCCAGCAGCGCCCGCTGGGCGGGATCGGGGGCCAGCTCGGCCAGCCGCGCGGGATCGATCCGCTCGCACAGCAGCGGCTCGTCGCCGGCCAGCGCCCGGCCCAGCGGGTCGCCGAGCGCGAGCGGGTAGCGCTCCAGCAGCTCGGCCGCCACGCGCTCGAGCCGGGGCTCGGCGTGGCGCACCGCGAGCGCGCGCGGCGCGCCGCCGTCGGCGATCCAGACCGCGCACAGGTCGGCCAGCTCCGGCACGAGCAGCGTGGCCAGTCGCTCGAAGACCTGGCGCGGGTCGTCGAGCGCGCTCAGCGCCCGGTCGGCCCGCTCGAGGAAGTGCAGCACGTCGCGGTCTTCCCGCGGCTCGGTGGCCGACACGGCTAGCCCCACTCCCGGCGCCGCGGGAGGGGGATGACGACGGCCGGGAGGTCGCGGGCCAGTGCGTTCATGCCGAAGCACCGGTTACCCCGAAAGCGGTTCGAACGTACCGCATTTTGACGCACAACCCGGGTTCTGGTATGATCCGTCGGTCGCCGTCGCGGACTCCGGGAGTCTGCGGACGCGCGAGACTCGAGCGAAGGAGACCTCCCCGTGCCCCTGACCAAGGAACAAAAGACCGAGATCGCCCAGAAATACGGCCGCGGCCCCAACGACACCGGCTCGGCCGACGTCCAGGTGGCGATCCTGACCACCTCGATCAACCACCTGACCGAGCACCTCAAGATCCACAAGAAGGATCATCACAGCCGCCGCGGCCTGCTGATGCAGGTCGGCCAGCGCCGGCGCCTGCTCGCCTACCTGGCGAACAAGGACCTCGAGCGCTACCGCAAGCTGATCGCCGACCTCGGCCTGCGCCGCTAAGCGCGAACCTCGCAGCACCGCTCGCAACGGCCCCGGCGTCATGACGCCGGGGCCGTTCGCATGCGTGCGGGAGCGCCGTTCAGCTCGTGTGATGCACCGGCGCCACACCGTAGACCGGGGTCGGGATGCCTTCGAGGCGGGCTTTGAGCTGCAGCGCCAAGTACTGCGAGTAGTGGCGCGACTGGTGCAGGTTGCCGCCGTGGAACCAGAGCGCCGGCTGGCGCGTCGGCTTCCACATGTTGCGCAGCTCGCCTTCCCACGGGCCGGGGTCCTTGGTCGTGTCGGAGCCGAAGCCCCAGCACTTGCCGACCGTGTCGGCGACGTCTTGCGAGATGAGCTGCGCGGCCCAGCCGTTCATCGAGCCGTAACCGGTCGCGTACACGATCACGTCGGCCGGTAGTTCCGTGCCGTCGCTGAGCACGACGGCGTGCGGTTTGATCTCGGCGACGTCGACGCCGCTCTCGAGCTTGACGTCGCCGTCGGCGATCAGCTCGGACGCGCCGACGTCGATGTAGTAGCCCGAGCCGCGCCGGAGGTACTTCATGAACAGGCCCGAGCCGTCGTCGCCGAAGTCGAGCAGGAAGCCCGCTTTGCGCAGGCGCTCGTAGTAGTCCGCGTCGCGCTCGGCGATCTGCTCGTACACCGGGATCTGGAACTGCGCCATGATGCGGTACGGGATCGAGGCGAAGGTCAGGTCGGCTTTCTCGGTCGTCATCCCGGCCTGGACCGCGCTCTCGGAGTACAGCCCGCCCAGCGCGAGCTCCATGAGCGACTCGGACTTGACCACATGCGTGCTCGAGCGCTGCACCATCGTGACGTCGGCGCCGTGCTCCCACAGGTCGGCGCAGATGTCGTGGGCGGAGTTGTTGGACCCGATCACGACCACGCGCTTGCCGCGGTACGCGTCGCCGCCGGGATGGCGGCTGGAGTGGTGCTGCTCGCCCGTGAACGTGTCCGCGCCGGGGAACGCCGGCACGTTCGGGATGCCCGACATGCCGGTCGCCAAGATCAGCTGCTTGGGGCGCAGCGTGACCGGCTCGCCGTCGCGGTCGACTTCGACCACCCATTCCTGCGCCGCGTCGTCGTAGCGGGCGCTCGTGCACGTGCTGGACGACCAGTAGTTGAGCTCCATCACCCGCGTGTACATCTCGAGCCAGTCGCCGATCTTGTCCTTGGGCGAGAACACCGGCCAGTGGTCGGGGAACGGCAGATACGGCAGGTGGTCGTACCAGACGGGGTCGTGCAGGCAGAGCGACTTGTACCGCTTGCGCCAGGCGTCGCCCGGCCGCTCGTGCTTGTCGATCACGATCGTCGGCACGCCCAGCCGCTTCAAGCGCGCCGCGAGGCCGATGCCGCCTTGCCCGCCCCCGACGACCACGCAGTACGGCTGGCGCGCGTAGCCCAATTCGGCCTCAGCCTGCTGCTTGCGCTCGAGCCACGACGTGCGCTCGCGCCGCACGCCGTGCTCGGCGCCTTTCTCGCGCCGCGCGCCGCGCGGTTCCTCGAAGCCCTTGAGCTCGGTCATGGTCGTGAGCAGGGTCCAGCCCAGGCCGTCCTTGAGCCGCACGTGGCCGACGCCGCGCGCGACCGCGGTCTCGAACGTGAACCATGCTTCGGTGACGCCGCCGGTCTCCGTCGCATCGCCTTCGATGCGCCAAGCGGTCGGCTTCACGTTCGGTACGTTCGCCGCGAGCATCGCACCGATCTGCGGCTTGCCTTCGAGGGTGATGATGTTCCAGGTGAACGCGACGAGGTCGCGCCAGTAGCTTTCCTCGCCGAAGAGCGCCACGGCGGCGGCGACGTCCGTTCGCACGAGGGCTTCCTCCAGCGCCGAGAGCCAGTCCGACACGAGCCGGGTCGCCGGGGGCGGAGCGGCGGCGGGAGCCGCCTCGGTCTCGATCACAGCGCTTCTCCTTGCGGGAACGCGAGTAGGCGACCGGACTAGACCAGCCTGTGCCCGGTCTCCTGCGACTTTTATCGGATGAGTAGCTCCGGCGGAGGCCGCGGGCCGCGCTTCGCCGAGGGCCGGCTCGCTTGCTGAGGCCACCTCGGTACAGGCACCGTTCGCGCGCGCGGCGAAGCTTGGCTCGTTAACGCAATAGCGAACAATCAGAATTAAGTAATCTAGGAGTACCAGTGCCAGAATCCGTCTCGCTCGAGATCGGTGGCCGTACGCTCGTCATTGAGACGGGGGAGCTTGCGAAGCAAGCCAACGGGTCCGCTCTCGTACGCTACGGCGATCAAATCGTCGTCCTCTGCGCCGCGACGGCGTCGGAGAAGCCCCGTGAGGGAATCGACTTCTTCCCCCTCACCTGCGAATACGAAGAGAAGATGTACGCGGCGGGCAAGATCCCCGGCGGCTACATCAAGCGGGAAGGCCGGCCGTCCGAGCACGGCGTGCTGAGCGCCCGCCAGATGGATCGCCCGATCCGGCCCCTGTTCCCCGACGGTTTCCGCAATGACGTCCAGATCATCGCGACCGTCCTCTCCACCGACCCGGGCCTCGACAGCGACGTCATCGCGGTCTGCGCCGCGGGCGCGGCGCTCGCGGTGAGCGACATTCCCTTCGCCGCCAACGTCGCCGCCGTGCGCGTCGGGCGCGACGAAGCGGGCGGCTTCATCATCAACCCGACCCTCGAGCAGTACGAGGCGGGCGGGATGGAAGTCGTCGTCGCCGGCACCGCCGACGCGGTGATGATGGTCGAGGGCAGCGCGCAGGAGATCACCGAGGACGTGTTCCTCGACGCGGTCGCCTTCGCGCACGAAGAGATCAAGAAGATCGTCGCCGCGATCGACGAGCTGGCGCGCAAGGTCGGCAAGGGCAAGCGCGAGTACCCGCTCCTGACGCTCGACGAGAAGCTCGACAAGTGGGCGCGCAAGAACTTCCAGAAGGAAGTCGCCAAGGCGATGCGCGTCACCGACAAGCAGGAGCGCAACGCGGCGTTCGCCGACCTCTCGCGCGAAGCCGCGCTGGCCAAGCTCGCGAAGAAGGACGACCCGCACGTCCGCACGCTGCTCGAGGATTCCAAGTCCAAGGACTTCGACAAGATCGTCAAGGCCATGGAAGAGGACGAGCTCCGCACCATGGTCGTCGACGAGAAGATTCGCCCCGACGGCCGCAAGCCCGATGAGATCCGGCCGATCTGGAGCAAGGTCCACTACGTGCCGCGCGTGCACGGCTCGGGCGTGTTCACCCGCGGCCAGACGCAGGTCTTCACCGCCGCGACGCTGGGCTCGCTCTCGGACGCGCAGCGCCTGGACGGGATCCTCGACATCCCCAACAAGCGCTACATGCACTACTACAACTTCCCGCCGTACTCGGTCGGTGAGACGCGCCCGATGCGCTCCGCCGGGCGGCGCGAGATCGGCCACGGCCGGCTCGCCGAGAGCGCGCTGCGTTCCGGTGCTGCCGAACGAGGAAGACTTCCCCTACACGCTGCGCCTGATCAGCGAAGTGCTCGAATCCAACGGCTCGTCGTCGATGGCGTCGGTCTGCGGTTCGACCCTCGCGCTGCTCGACGCGGGCGTGCCGATCAAGGGCCACGTCGCGGGCGTCGCGATGGGCCTGATCCTCAAGGGCAAGGACTACGCGATCCTGACCGACATCCAGGGCCTCGAGGACGCGCTGGGCGAGATGGACTTCAAGGTCGCGGGCACGACCGAGGGCATCACCGCGATCCAGATGGACATCAAGGTCCAGGGCATCACGATCGACATCATGCGCGAAGCGCTCGCGGAAGCGAAGAAGTCGCGCCTGTTCATCATCGAGAAGCTCAAGGAAACGATCACCGAGCCGCGCCAGGAGCTCTCGGCGTTCGCGCCGCGCATGCTGGTGCTGCAGATCAGCCCCGACAAGATCAAGGACGTGATCGGACCCGGCGGCAAGGTGATCAACAAGATCATCGCCGACACCGGCGTGAAGATCGACATCGAGAACGACGGCCGCGTCTTCATCGCGGGCCAGGACGGCGCCGCGGCCGACAAGGCCAAGGCGATGGTCGAAGCGCTCACCAAGTCGGTCACGGTCGGCGAGACGTATCTCGGCACCGTCACCCGCCTGATGAACTTCGGCGCGTTCGTCGCGTTCTTGCCGGGCAAGGAAGGCCTGGTCCACATCTCGCAGCTCGCGCCGCAGCGCGTCGAGCGGGTCGAGGACGTGGTCAAGCCGGGCGACCAGATCATGGTCAAGGTGATCGAGGTCGACTCGCAAGGCCGGGTCAACCTGAGCCGCAAGGCCGTCATGGTGCCCGAGGGCGGCGCATCCGAAGGCGGCGCCGCTCCGGCTCAGGTCGGCAACGGCACGTTCCGCCCGGCGCCCCGCCGCGGCGGCCGACAACGACGACGCGCCGGTCGGCGCCGGCCGCGGCAACGGCCGCAGCGCCGAGCGCGCCGCCCAGCGGCATCCGGGCCGGCGACCGCCGCCCGCGCCGCCGCCCGCGCCCCGAGTAGTCGATTCGGCATAGCCGAATCCGTCGCGTTCGGGCTCGCCCGATCCGCCCGATCTAGAGGGAACCCCAGGAGAGCTCGTCGCAAGACGGGCTCTCTTCTTGTCCGCATACCGCGCTCGCTGCGCTGGCCGCGGTATGTTCGTACGATTGACGAGCATGCCGCGTCAACCGTAGGCTAGCAGGCTCCCTACGGTCTCTCTATCGGGTGAATGAGAATGCGTAACCTGGCGGCATGCATACTGCTGGTTGGTGCTGTGCTCGGCGGTCTTTCCGCGTGCGGCCCGTCCTCCGGCGGCACCGGCGTCTCGATCACGCCGCCTGCACGTTCCACGATACAATCACCTCAGGAACAGTGTCCTGCAGCGCCACAGGGCGCGCACGTCAGCCCGCAAAGCCTCCGGCTTATCTCGACATCGTGTTGCCAGGTCGCCGGAACGTGCGATTGGTGTGGAGCGGACGTCTGCGTTTCCGTCGGCATCGTGGGCGGTGGGACGGGCGGCGGTGGCGGCAGCAGTTGCGGAACGATGTTCTATGGACGAGCTCGGCGCCTGCAATGCACGGTCACCGGGCGCGGCGATGCGGACGGCGGCCGCATAACGACGTCCTACATCGGTGCGTGCGCACTGGACGATCCCGCCGACCCGACGAACGACCCTGCAACCGGATCGTCCGTTCATCGAGTGCCGGCGACCGCCTCACGCGCTCCCAGCGACGTAGCGGGCTTCTGCCGAAAACTGTGGGGTTTTCTCAAGCGGCTGACCGCGCCCCCGCAGATTTATCCGGTGATCTTTCGCGAAGACCACTTCGTACCGCAGCACCTTCAAGGGGTCGTTTCGTCCAGCGTTTCGCAGGTGGAGGCAGCAGTCGTCGCCGATATTCAGTCTCGTGCCGCCGCGGACCCGGATTTTCCGGAGAGCCAGTTGTCGATACAGTCGCAGACCTATACCATATCGTTCAACGACAACGGCACCGTGATCACGCTCGCATACCGTGTTTACCTCTACCAGAGTTCGAATGGACCGACGCTTTCGGTTGGAACGATCTACAAACCCTAGCCGCCCGGTCGAAGCGGGTCCTTGGCGCTCGCCGTCGGCTTGGGAAGCCGCTTTGCTGCGGCGTCTCTGCGCCGAAGGAGAACTCGGCCCGGCATTCGAGCGGCAGGTCGCGACACTGGCGGTCAGGGAGGTCGGTTGGGAGCAACAGCTCCAGCTTCGTCCCGATCCTCGGCTTGCCGCAACCGATGCCGTGAAGACGGACGGCATGATCAGCGACGCGACGTACCGGGACTCGGACGGCGAACAGGTGTGGCTCGCCCTTCACGCGGCGCACGGCCTCGTGTGGTTCCTGGAGCGCTTGAAAGGACCGTCGGTCGCTCCGGTCGCCCGCCGCGAACCTTCGCTGGACGAGTTGCACTATGGCGACCGCCCGAAGGCTGAACCGGCCTAGCCGGCCTGCCCGAGAGGGAACCCCGGGAGAGGCTCGTCGCAAGACGGGCTCTTCGCATGTCCGCACCGCGCTCGCTGCTTGCTCTGGTCGCATCGCTCGCGCTACTCGCCGCCGCGCGCCGGCCGGCGACGGTGTTCGACCTTTCCGATACGGTCGGGCGGCACGCGCCGGCCGTCGCGCTGACCGCGACCGACGGCGCGCCGCTGGGCCTGGGCGGCCCGCAGGCCAGGCCGACCTACGTGTTCTTGTTCGCCTCGTGGTGCGGGCCGTGCCAGGAGGCGATGCCGTTCGTGCGCAGCGCGTACGCCAAGTACGGCGACCGCGTGCGCTTCGTCGGGGTCGACGTGCTCGAGGACGCCGACACCGCGCGCGCGGCGGTCGCCAGCGCGGCGCTGCCGTTCCCGGTCGCGATCTACCCGATCGAGCAACTCGACGCGGTGATCCCGCCCAACGTGCAGCTCGCCGCCGGCACGAAATACCGCATCCCGGCCGACTTCCTGATCGACCCCGACGGCGTCGTGCGCTACGCCTGGCACGGCCTGCAGATCGACACCGCCGGCACCCCGATCGACGTGCTGCCGTCGTACTTGGGCAAGCTCGGCTTACAATGAGCGCGTCGCACCGATTCTCCATGCGCAAGCCGATCTCGCCGTAAGCGTGTAGCCTGGCGAATGACACAACCGATGTGGACGGCCGACATCGCGGTCGACACGGCGCTCGCCGCGCGGCTGATCGCCGAGCAGTTTCCAGCGCTGCGCGGCGAGGCGGTCGAGCCGTTCGGGATCGGTTGGGACAACGCGGCGTTTCTGGTCGGCGGGCGGACCGTGTTCCGCTTTCCGCGCCGGCGGGTGTGCGCGAACCTAATCGAGCGCGAGATCGCGATCCTGCCGCTCGTCGCGCCGCACCTGCCGCTCGCCGTTCCGGCGCCGCGCTACGCCGGTGCGGCAACGGCGGAGTATCCGTGGGTGTTCGCCGGCTACGACCTGATCGAAGGCAGGACATCGTGCTCGGTGGAGCTGAGCGCCGGCGCGCGTGCCGCGCTGGCCGAACCGCTGGGCCGCTTCTTGCGCGCGCTGCACGCCGTCGACACCGCGCCGCTCGTCGCGCGCGGCCTCCCTCCCGACGAGATCGGGCGTTTGGACCACGCGAAACGCTTACCGGTGTCGGCGGAACGGCTCGCCGCGCTGGCCGAGTCGCCGGTATGGGCGACCACCGGCGTCGCGGCGGACCCGGAGCCTTTCATCGAGTGGCGCGCCGCACACCCGCCCGGAGCGCTCGCCGACGATGCGCGCACGCTCGTCCACGGCGACCTCTACGCGCGCCACATCCTGGTCGATGCGAACGCGCGCCCGAGCGGCGTGATCGACTGGGGCGACGTCCACCTCGGCGACCCCGCGCTCGACATCGCCATCGCGCACCTCGTCCTGCCCGCGTCCGCGCACGCCGCGTTCCGCGCCGCGTACGGCTCGCTCGACGAGCGCACGTGGGCGGCGGCGCGCTACCGCGCGATCTACCACGCCATCCTCGAACTGGACTACGGCGTGCGCGCCGACGACGCCGGCATGCGCGCGAGCGGTGCGCGGGCGGTGCGGCTGATCGAAGCAGCGCTACCCGGTTAGGTAGGCAGCAGCCGCTTGAGGAACGCGTCATGCTTGAACGACGCCGACGCGCCGAACCGCACCACGACCGCGTCCTCGGACGGAATCAAATACAGCGCCTGGCCGCCCGCGCCGCTGGCGTACACGACGTCGGGGTGCGTCGCGAGCGGGCTCAGCCACCAGGCCAAGCCATAGCGCGGGTTCGCCGCGCTGCCCGCGAAGCACGCCGCCAATTCGGCGCGCGCGCCGCTCACGTACGCACCCCAGCGCAGCCAGTCGTGCGCGCTGAGGAACGCGCCGGTCGGGAGCGGCTGCGTGCCGTCCTTGAGCGTGCGCCACGACGCGACCGCGACGCCGGCCGGATCGAGCACCCGCTCGCGCAGGTACGCGTGCGGGGTCAGCCCGCGACCGGCGAGCTTGCGCGCGAGCACCGCGCCGAACACTTGCAGCGGGATGCCGCCATAGGTGAAGACGCTGCCCGGCGAGTCTTTGATCGCGACCGCGAGCGCCTTGTCGTAGGCCGGTACTGCTCTGCCCAAGCCGCCGAAGCCGATTCCGCTGGTGAGCTGCAGCAGCTGGCGCAGCGTAACCCGCCCCTTGCGCTGACCGTCGTTCCAAGCCGCGATCGTGCGCGCCACCGATTCGTCGAGCTCCAGCAAGCCGTCGGCTTGCGCGCGCAGCGCGAGCACGCCCCAGAACGCCTTCGTGCCGCTGTAGATCGCGTGCGGCTTCTCGTCGTCGAACCCAGCCGCATAGCTTTCCAAGACCACCCGCTCGCCGCACCGCACGACGAGCGCGTGGGGCGCGTACCGGTCGGCATAGGCGGCGGCTGCCTCAAGATCCATGGTTCAATTAGCCCCTATTGCAGTCTTTAATCTTCGCCTCGACCAAGCGAATGCTCGCTACAAATCTTTCATTCTGCCTATCTAAGCAGAGGAAGCGACAGGGACCGCTGCTTAAGTAGTAACCTCGGACACTGGACATAGCCTCTAGAAGCCAGGAGGGGGTGTGAGTTGGATCGGTTGAAGTCGACTCCTATACCTACGTTATCAGGTGCGGCTGTTGGGACGTTCGATGTACCGCTGCATGCCGATCGAGTACCACAGCCTTCCCTTCGCGCGAGCGCGTAACGTCATGGAGCGCGTTGCTACCATATCCGTTGAATTTCTGCGCGGCCACGATGAGCTAGTTCTAAACTATATCGTTGAACGCCGCTGGTGGGTCAAGCTAGAAGACCCCTCCACCGGCGCGATGATCGTTTTGACTCATCGCTGGACACGCTCCGATAAGTTCGTTGAATGGTCCGACTTCTTGAATGATGCGGAGGCACATTGCGCGACAGATCGATACATACGCTTGAGGCTTGCCGATGGCCAGATCATTACTGCCGCTCCGATAGATTTTCTCGACCTGAGCTACGATGCGTTCCAGCCAAAATTCGATCTCGACTCCCTCGGAAAGGAACCTTGGGATCGAAAAACCATTCGAACGTGGATCATCAAGCTAGATCAAGAGAGCGACGAAACTGAAGCATCCAACTGATGCTTAATTGCCTAGTCTCTTTCCCACAACGAAACCTAGTGTAGCGCCAATAATAGTAGCGACGAAATCCGTGAGGCCGAACAGCAAAATTTCCATGTCCTTGAAATCTGCTGCCTTATCGGCCGACCTCCAGAACATTGCCAGCAGGACAAGTAGCGCGAGAAACGGTGTAAGTAGCAGCACCGCTTCTCGCGCATAGGGGATCGACTTCGTGCGCTCCGTCGTCACCGTATTCAGAGAGCTCGGAACGTTTCCAAGGTCCTCACGGTCTTCGTCGTGCATGATGTGCATGAATATTACCGAAGCGCAGAGAGTACCTACAACACTTTGACGCGGTCCAACTCTCGGGTGTTCCGATCCCGAACGAGAAGGTCGTTACCTTGTTGTTGCACTTCGGCATAAAATGAAAGGAGACCGATCGCGCGTCGAAGCGCTTCAGACATGCTAATACCCCACTTATCCGCTATGTCAGCTAGCGAGTTATACGTGTCAGCGGCGAACGTGACAGTGACTTTCTTAGGCTCGATAGCCCGTTCGGTATTCTGCGGCTTGGTCGCTCGCCCCAAGGGGGTGGAGTTGGAATCCCTCATATCGGTACGGCCCTTATCTGAGTGCGGCATGATGCCATAGAATTTATGGCATTTATACAGCTATTAAACGGCAAAAGGGGGAGCTTTCAGTAACTTTAATGTAAAGATCAGGTAAACTTTTGTAAAGTTGAACTTTTGGCGTTTCTTGCTCGTTACTGGCAGCCTCATGCCCTGGCAGTCTTGCTCCGTTAAGTGACTCGACATGCGGACGGTATATCAACGGTGGCGGTACGACGTTGGCCTCACTCTATCAGCAGCGTATCATCAGCGGCGTATTTGGCCATCGTGCGCGCCAGGGCGAGCGCAGTTCCGGGAACCCGCGCGGCGGCAGCCAACATTCCCGCAGCGGGCGGCCGGTGTACCGGCCTCGCCGGGCGCCGAGGAGAGTCCAAGTGAGGGTGAAGAGCGCAGCAGTGGGAACCGGATCGTGCGCCGTCCCGGCGCGAGGAGCGTAAGGTGGGCTTCGACGCCTCGGTGGTGAGCGCGCATGCCGCCGCGATCCGCGGCGCGCGCTGGTTCTCGCTGCTCGGTCTGCCGTTCTCCGACGACGAGCGGGTCCGGCTGACGGGCCTGGCGCCGCGCACCGTCCGGGCGACGAGCTGGGACGAGGCGCGCCGGATCGCCGACGACCCGCGCGCGAGCGCGGCCTACGACGCCGACGCCGACGAGGTCGTCAAGCTCAAGGCAGTGGCGCTGGAATCGGTCGCCCCCGACGTGCTGCTGCAGGCCATGAGCGCGGTCGTCGACCGCGGGCTGGACATCTTCATCGAGGCCGCCCGCACGGCCGCCCAGCGGGCCGGCATGCACGACGAGACGGTGGTGCGGCTGGCGGCCGGGGCCGCCGGCGAGGCCGTCTACCGCGGCGCGCTGGCGGCCGCCGTCGCCGGCAGCCGGCACCGCTTCGCCGAGATCGAGGCCCTGTTCGCCGCCGGCCGCTGGCCGCTCGCCCGCATCGACGGCAGCCTGTACGTCTTCTAGCCCCCGCGAGGCCCGAAGCCGCGGTAGCCGGTCAGCGGGACGACCGTCACGTCGAGCATGCCGCGCCGGGCGAGCGGAAGCGAGGCCAGCGCGGCCTGGGCGGCTTCGAGCGAGTCGGCCTCGATCAGCGAGACCGCGCCCTTGACGTCGAGCCGGCCCCACATGTGGCGCACCGTTCCCTCCGCGTAGAGCTCGCGGGCCCGCTCGGCCTCCGGCTCGAGCAGCGGCGCGAAGTCGTCCTCGGTGAAGCGGTCGTAATTGCGGGCGATGAGCGCGATGAACTGAGCCATAGGTCGTCCAAGGTTCTACGGATGGCCTATGAATCGCTGTCCGCCTTCGTGCGCAGGCTGCACGGGGCGGGCGAGCTGGCGACGATCGACGCCGAGGTGGACCCGCGCCTGGAGATCAGCGAGATCACCGACCGGGTCGTCAAGGCCGGCGGCCCGGCGCTGCTGTTCCGCAACGTGCGCGGCTCGGCGTTTCCGGTGCTGACCAACCAGTTCGGCACCGAGCGGCGCGCGGCGCTTGCCTTCGGGGCGGGCTCGCTGCGCGAGGTCGAGGAGAAGCTGCGCCGGACGATCGACCTCGCCGTGCCGCCCTCGCTGGGCGGCAAGCTGGGGAAGCTGGCCGGGCTGGCCGCGGCCGGCGCAAGCGCGATCCCGCGCCGGGTCGAGCGCGAGCACGCGCCGTCGCAAGAGGTCGTGATGGACCCGCCCGACCTCACCCAGCTGCCGGTCCTGACCACCTGGCCGCTCGACGGCGGGCCGTTCATCACCCTGCCGCTGGTGTTCACCCAAGACCCCGAGACCAAGCGCCCCAACGTCGGCATGTACCGGGTCCAGATCTACGACGCGACCACGACCGGCATGCACTGGCAGCGCCACAAGCAAGGCCGCGCGCACGCCGCCAAGTGGGGCCGCCGCATCCCGGTCGCGATCGCGGTCGGCGGCGACCCGGCGCTGACCTACGCCGCGACCGCGCCGCTCCCGCCGGTGGTGGACGAGCTGGCCTTCGCGGGCTTCCTGCGCGGCAAGCCGATTCGCATCGCCAAGGCGCTGACCGTGCCGCTCGACGTCCCGGCCGACGCCGACTTCGTGATCGAGGGCTGGGTCGACAACGACGACCTGCGGGTCGAAGGCCCGTTCGGCGACCACACCGGCGTCTACAGCGCGGCCGACCTGTACCCGACCCTGCACGTCAGCGCGATCACGCACCGCCGCGACGCGATCTGGGGCGCGACCGTGGTCGGCAAGCCGCCGATGGAAGACGCCTGGCTCGGGAAGGCGACGGAGCGCATCTTCCTGCCGCTGCTGCAGATGGTGGTGCCGGAGATCGTCGACTACAACTTGCCGGTCGAGGGCGGCTTCCACAACCTGGCCATCATCGCGGTCAAGAAATCCTATCCCGGCCAAGCGAAGAAGGTGATGAACGCGCTGTGGGGCCTGGGACACATGATGATGCTCACCCGTTGTCTGCTCGTGGTGGATCACGACGTCGACGTGTCGGACGTGCGCAGCGTCGTCTGGAACGCGCTCAACAACATCGACGCCTCGCGCGACCTGGTCATCATGCCGGGCCCGGTCGACGACCTCGACCACGCCGGCTCGTACGAGCTGGCGCAAGGCCACAAGCTCGGCATCGACGCGACCCGCAAGCGCCCCGACGAAGGCTACGCGCGCGACTGGCCGCCGGAGATCCGCAGCGACGCGGCGACCCGCGCGACGGTCAGCGCGCGCTGGGCCGAGTACGGCATCGGCGACCTGGCCAAGCGCGGCACCGCCGACGCCTGGTCCGGCCAGAGCGCCCAGCGCGCTGGCCCGCCTGCTGGCCGAGCCGCCGGCGAGCCCCGACGACGTCGCGCCGCGCACGGAGCGGGTGAAGTGACCGCCCTCAAGCTGTTCCTGCGCGACATCCGGGTCGAGCACTCGCTCTTCGCGCTGCCGTTCGCCTACGTCGGGGCGGTGATGGGCGCGCGCGGGCTGCCGTCGTGGTGGCAGCTGCTGTGGATCACGCTGGCCGTGGTCGGCGCGCGGACCGCGGCGATGGCGGCCAACCGCTATTTCGACCGCGACATCGACGCCAAGATCCCGCGCACCGCCAAGCGCGCGGTGCCCAGCGGCAAGCTGCCCGCCTCGGTGATGGTCTGGGCGATGGTCGCCGGCCTGGGGCTGACGCTGGTCAGCGCGGCGCTGCTCAACCCGCTCTGCCTCAAGCTGCTGCCGCTCGCGGCGCTGGGCGTCGTCGCCTACCCGCTCTGCAAGCGCTTCACCTGGGCGGTTCATTTCGTGCTCGGCGCGGTCGATGCGTGCGCGCCGCTGGGCGCGTACGTCGCGATCACCGGGCGGATCGACCTGCCCGCGCTGCTGCTGTTCGTCGCGGTCACCGTCTGGGTCGCGGGCTTCGACATTCTCTACGCGCTGATGGACCTCAAGTGGGACGTCGAGCTGGGCGTGCGCTCGTTCCCGCAGTCGTTCGGCGAGCGGAGCGCGCGCACGTGGCCGATCGGGCTGCACGCGGCGATGACGCTGGCGCTGCTGGCCGCCGGGCTGCTCGCGCACGCCGGCTGGCTGTACTACGTCGGCGTCGCGCTCGCGCTCGCCGTCACCGTCTACGAAGAGCGCCTGATCGCGCTGGCCAAGGACGTCTTCGCGCTCAACGACCGGGTCTTCGTCACCAACATGGCGTTCTCGGTCGCCTTCCTGGGGACGACGCTCGCGTCGTACGCGGTCCGATGATCCGTTCGCACTTCCTGGCCGGGCTGGGCACCGCGCCGCTGGTCGGCGCGGCCCTCCCCGCGCTGCCCATCTACACCGCGACGCTGCGGCTGGCGGTGGTCGCGCCGCAGACCGGCTCCGACGCGCGCGTCGGGCGCCAGCTCATCGACGGCGTGCGCGCGGCGGTCGACGATCAGAACCGGCTCCGCTTCCAGACCGAGCGGGCCTTCGTGGTCGACGTGTTCGACGACCGCAACACCGCGGCCGACGCGCGCGTGCAAGCCAGCTTCGCCGCCGACAACCCCGACACGATGGCGGTGATCGGCCACCTGGGCGCCACGCCGACCCTGGCGGCGCTCGACGTCTACGCGCAGGCGCGGATGCCGCTGATCGTGCCGACCGTCACCGACGACCGGCTCACCGCGCAGGGCTACCGCAACGTCTTCCGCCTCCCGGCGCGGGACACCGACGAGGGCGCGCTGGTCGCGGCCTACGTGCTGAGCACCGGCGCGAAGGCGCCGCAGGTCGTCAGCCAGGACGGCGACTACGGGCCCGAGGTCGCGACCGGGTTCGTGCGCGGCGCGGCGGCGCGCCGGGTCGACGCGCCGGCGACGCAGTTCCCGCTCGACAAGCCCGACTACGCGAAGACCGCCGCCGACATCCTGGCCAAGAACCCCGACTGCGTCGTGCTGGCCGGGCTGGTGAACGACATGGGCCCGCTGCTGCCGGCCCTGCGGGCGAAGGGCTACGGCGGGCGGATCGTGGCGACCCAGGGCTTCTTCGACGCGCAGACCGTGGGCAAGTACGCGAAGGACGCCGAGGGGCTGGTCATCTCGACCGACGTCCCGTTCTACAAGCTGGCCCCGACCGCGATCCGCGACGTGCAGGACTACGAGTCGCGCTACGGCCCGCTGACGCCGGTCGCCGCCTACGGCTACGCCGCGCGTGCAGCTGGTGCGCGCCGCGGTGCGCCGGACCGGCGCCTCCAACCGGCTCACCCTGCTCCGCGCGCTGTCGACCGGCAGCGCGTTCGACACGGTCACCGGCTCGTACGGCTTCGGCCCCAACGGCGACGTGCTCGACCCGAACTGCTACTTCTACCGGGTCCGGGACGGGAAGTTCGCCTACGAGCGCCAAGCCCACCCGAGCGGGTTCATGCTCAAGTAGGAGGACCAGGCGTGGAAGCGACGCCGTTCGCGGGACGGGAGTCGCTGCGCATCCGCGGCGAGCGGGCGCGGCTCGTGCTGACCCTGCTGTTCCTGCCGCTCAGCCTGGGCCTGGTGGGGTTCTTCTTCCAGAACACGTTCACGCTGCGCAGCCTGGTCCTGATCCTGATCGGCGCGCTGCTCTACACGGCGCTCAGCCGGGGGCGGTTCCTGGGCGGCGGGGTGCGCATCCGCGAGGGCCAGTTCGAGCACGTCTACGCGGTCGTCGCGGAGTGCGCGCGCACGATCGGCGTCGCCGCGCCGCACGTCTTCGTGCGCGACGACCCGTTCGTGCCGATCGTCGCGATCGGCACCGGCGAGCCGTACGCGCTGGTCATCTCGGCGACCTGGATCGAGCTGTTCACGCCCGACGAGCTGCGCTTCGTGGTCGGCCGCGAGCTCGCGCACATCGCGGCCGGGCACACCAAGCTGACCTCGCTGCTGTCGGCCAACGGGCGCGAGAACGCGGTCGTCGCGGTCGCCTTCGGAGCTTGGCTGCGCGCGATCGAGTACACCGCCGACCGCGCCGGCCTGCTCTGCTGCGTCTCGCTCAACGCCGCGATCTCGGCGATCGCGGTCTCGACGTTCCAGCACGTCGGGCGCAAGATCGACCTGCACACCTTCGCCGAGCAGCGGCGCGAGCTCGACGCCGAGCCGATCCTGCGGATGGGCGAGTGGCTGACCGCGACGCCGTACGCGACCAACCGCATCGCGGCGCTGGCCGCGTTCGCGCGCGACCCGCTGTTCCAGACCTGGTCGGCCCGCTTCGCGCAGCGCCGTGACGGCCTCGCGCCGGTCGCACCGCCCGCCGAGGACGAGCGCAAGCGCTACGCCGGCCCGGGCCGGCGCATCGCGGCGCTGGCGATCGACTTCGCGGTCATCTCCGCGCTGGTGCCCGACCTCGGTGCCGGCGTGGGCGGCGACACCGGCACGGCGGTTCGTAACGCCGCGGGGCCGGTGAACGTGACCATCACCGACCAAGACGCGCAGCAGGCGCTGGCGCAGGCTCCGCCCGCCGTCAGCCACGCCGTCAACGCCGCGCTCGGGAGCGGCGGCTGGACCACGCACCTGCACATGGCGAGCTGGCTGGTCTGGTTCTTGCTCGCGGCCTACGTCGTCGTGCTGGTCGCCTTCGCGGGCCAGACGCTGGGCATGATGATCTGCGACCTGCGGGTGGTCGGCGAGCGGCGCGAGCGGGTCGGCTTGGGGCGCGCGCTGATGCGCTACGTCTGCTTGTTCGCCAGCCTGTCGATCGTCGTCGGGCTGGTGCGCATCTTCAGCCGCGTGCAGCCCTTCGAGACGTGGTCGCGCACGCGGCTGGTCAGCGGCAGCACCGGCGGCCGCACGTAGCGGAGCGCGCGCAGCGCGCCAGCGCGCTAGGTCAGCGGGCGCCCTGCGGGGTGCGGCTTCGCCGGCGGCGTGTCCGCGTGCGGCTCGCCGCCGCCTGACCCGTCGCTCTCGCCGCGCACCGAGGGCGCGTCCTTCGCTGCTTTCGCGTCCTTCGAAGTATCCGAGCCCGAGGCCGCGTCGGCGGGCTTCGCATTTCCGGCGTCCCCTGCGCCGGTCGCGACCGTCGCACCCTGCGTCGTCGAGGGCGTCGCGCCGCGCGTCTTGGGGTCGCCGTCCGAGGCGGCGCTCTGCGACGCGAGCGAACCGTGCTTCTCGGCGTACACGCGGGTGAACTCGGCCCCGAACAGCAGGATCATCGACGAGTAGTAGATCCACAGCAGCAGCACCAGCAGCGAGCCCGCCGCGCCGTACGCCGAGCCGACCCCGGCCTTGCCCAGATAGAGCGCGATCAGCTGCTGGCCGACCACGAACAGCACCGCGGTCGCGAGCGCGCCGGTCCAGACGTCGCGCCACTCGACCTTCGCGTCGGGCAAGAACTTGTAGATCAGCGCGAACAGCAGCGAGATCACGCAGACGTTGACGACCCAGTTGACGAGCGCGAACACGAACCCCGCGCCGGGGAACGGCAGCAGATGCGTGACGTAGGTCGAGACGAAGGTCAGCGCCGCGCTCAGGATGGTGGTGACGAGCAGCAGGAAGCCGATCACGAGCAGCATTCCGAGCGACGCCACCTTGTCGCGGATCGTCTGCCAGATCGTGCGCTTCTGGTCCTCGACGTGCCAGACGGTGTTGAGCGAATCTTGCAGCGCGGCGAACAAGCCCGAGGCGCCCAGCGCCAGCGTGATCCAGCCGATGATCTGCGCGATCATGCCCTGGTGCGGTTTGTTGAACGTCGCGGTGACCATGCCGCGCACGGCGTCGGCCGCGCCCTTACCGGCCGAGCTCTGGATCGCGCCCAGCAGCTGGTTCTCGGTCTGGCTGTGCGGGTGCGCTTGCCCGGTCATGCCCAGCACCTGGCCGACGACCGCGATCACGATGATGAGCAGCGGCGCGATCGCGAAGATCGTGCTGTACGAAAGCGCCGCGGCCAGACGCGGCGCCTTGTCGGCGTTCCAGCGCGTGAACGTTTCCTTGAGCATCCCGACGTCCAGGTGCATCGTCATGCCTGCCTCCTACCCGCAAACGGTACGCGCGCCGTCGGGGCGGGTACGATCGATCCGCTCGCTTGCAGCCGAAAGGGGTCCCCATGGCAACGCACGGCGCGTCGGTCACGGTGAACGCACCGCTCCACCAGGTCTACCAGCTCTACACCCACTTCAACGACTATCCCAAGTTCATGACCTTCGTGAAGGAGGTCACGTACTTGGACGCCGAGCGCAGCCACTGGGTGGTCGACGTCGTGGGCAAGCACGAGTGGGACGCCGTCAACGAAGGCTGGGTGCCCGACCAGCGCATCGGCTGGCGCTCGGTCGACGGCCTCAAGAACAGCGGCTCGGTGAGCTTCGAGCCGGTCGGCCCGGAGCGCACCAAACTGACGGTCGAGGTCGTGTACGAGCCGCCGGTGGGCGTGCTGGGGGCGCTGGGCGAGGCGCTCGGCGTGGGCGGCCAGTTCGAGCGCCGGCTCCAGACCGATCTCGAGCACTTCGCCACGATGGTCGAGCAGGCGCCGCCCGGCGCGCTCGACCCGACCTCGTCGTCGTACCTGTTCCACGCCGAGTCGGCCGCCGGCCGCGGCCAGACGACGCTGGCCCAGAACGAGTCGATGGGCATGGCGGATGACGCCGCGACCGATCAGATCGACAGCCTGCCTAACGCGGCGGTCGGCGCAGCGAGCCCGCTCGGCGACGTGCGCGGCACGTCCGACGTGACGCCCGACGACCCGGCGCGCGCCGCGCGTCCCCGGCACTTCGAGCACGCGCGAGCTCAGCTAACCCGGGACGGTTCGCACGCGCCGAGCGGCGCGTGCGCTCCGTTCAGTCGTCGAGATCTTCGGACTCGTCGTCGTCCTCGTCTTCGTCGTCCTCGTCGTCGAGGTCGGGGGCTTCGGGCTCCTCGGAGCCCAGGTACGGCATCAGCGGCATCACACGTTGTCCTCGTCGCGGCCTTTCACGCCGCCGGGAACGGCGTCCGGGTACCCCAGCGTGTCGCTCTTGCCCAGATCGCCCTTGGGCATCGGGCCCGGGCCGTCGTCCTGCGACGCGTCGGGGTCCAGCGTCTCGGTGGCCTGCGCGTCGTCGCGCTGGGCGGGCGAAGGCATGCGCTCTTCGGTCAGATCGTCTTGGTACAGGTCACGCCGTTCCATGCCGCAAGCGTACCCGCGATGGTCCGCCGGAAACTGGGCCGGTTGCTTGCGGCCGGTGGAAACCGTGCGGCCGGTTTGGCGGTCGGAACGGGCGTGAAAGCGATCCGCGTCGACCGCCTCGGCGGCCCCGAAGTTCTCCAGCTCAGCGACATCCCGGTCCCCACGCCGGGCCCGGGCGAGGTCCTGGTGCGCCAGACCGCCATCGGGATCAACTTCATCGACACGTACCTGCGCAGCGGGCTCTACCCGGCGCAAGTGCCGTTCGTGCTCGGGCGCGAGGGCGCGGGCGTGGTCGAGGCGGTCGGCCCGGGCGTGACCGAGCCGCAGGCCGGCCAGCGGGTCGCGTACGCGCAGTCGGCGCTGGGCGCGTACGCCGAGGCGCACGTCGTGCCGGCCAAGGAGTGCGTGGTGATTCCCGACGGGATCGACGACCGCACCGCGTGCGCCGCGATGCTGCAAGGGATCACGGCCCACTATCTCTCGCACGACACCTATCCGCTGAAATCCGGAGACGTCGCGCTGGTTCACGCCGCGGCGGGCGGGGTCGGCGCGCTGCTGGTGCAGTTCGCGAAGATGCGCGGCGCGACCGTGATCGCGACCGCCGGCGGACCCGACAAAGTGCAGCTCGCCAAAGAAGCGGGCGCGGACCACACGATCGACTACAAGGCCGTCGACTTCGCCGGCGCGGTGCGCGAGCTGGTCGGCGAGCACGCCGTCCACGTGGCCTACGACGCGGTCGGCAAAGACACGTGGGAGCGCAGCCTGAACACGCTGCGCCCGCGCGGCTACCTGGTGGTCTACGGCAACTCCAGCGGCCCGGTGCCGCCGATCGACCCGCTCAAGCTGATGAGCCTTGGGTTCGCTGTACGTCACCCGGCCGACGATGGGCCACTACGTGCTCACCCGCGAAGAGCTGATGGGGCGCGTGAACGACATCTTCGGCGGGATCATGGCGGGGAAGCTGAAGGTCCGCATCGGCGCGGCGTATCCGCTGGCGGACGCGGCGCAGGCGCACCGCGATCTCGAAGCTCGGAAGACGGTCGGCAAGCTGCTTGTTGATCCCGTGACGCCGAGCGGCTCGGTTCCGGAAAACGAACGTCTCGCGTACGAGTTCTTTCGGCGCGTATGGGCTCCGCCGCACGATCTGGACGCCATCGACGAACTCATGACGGAGGATTACCGGATCACCACAGCCGGTAACGTGATTGCCGGCCGCGCTGCCTTCAAAGCCTGGGTCGCAGAGATGCAAAAGACCATCAGCGGCGCGACCAACGAACATTTGGAAGTCTTCACGAACGCGGCGGGCGACCGTATCGTGTCGCGCTGGATCACTCGCGGCCGCAACAACGGAATGTTCGGCTTGCCCGCCGACGGCGCTCCGGTGGCGTTCACGGGCATAGCGATCTGGCGGGTCGAGAACGGGCGGCTAGCGGAGTGCTGGGTCGAGCGCAGCGCCTGGGAACTCTACAACGACCTGCGAGCGCCGACCGCACCGTCTGCACCGCGGCACTGACGACCGAGCACTTGATCTTTGCGCCCATATGGCGCGTTGCCTTAGAACCCACGCAGCGGTCGACTCGTCGAATCCGAGCGGACGGTTCGCCTCGGCCGGATCGCGGCGCTCGGCAAGGAAGCGCTCGGGTCGGCGAACGCAGTGGGACGAAATGGCTGCAAAAGCCGAACCGCGCGCTGGGCGGCGTCGACTCCGATCACGCTACTGCAGACCGGCGTCGGCGCGCGTGAGGTCCGAGGACGCTGGTCTAGCCCGGCGGGCGCAACTGTACGTGTAACTGTCTCGACCGTGCGTGGCCCATGGCTGCTCAAACACGTACCGTTGCTGTATCGCAGGAGCCGATATTGCCTCCTAACCGCTACGTTAGTAAGGAGCCCACATGGCATCATCAACCAAGGTGCTTGCGCTCGGAACGCTCACCGTCCCCGTTACGTCGCCGAGCGTCAAAGACGCGATGCCGCACGAAGTTCCTCCCACGCTGCGCTTGTATCTCGATGGTCACATGGATCAGTACTGGCTGCGTTTGGATGACACCGGCGTTGCATTCTTGATGAACGCACAAACGGTCGATCAAGCTCGAGCGCTGCTCGAGCAACTTCCGTTGGCGGTCTCCGGACTGATGAAGTTCGAGTACATTCTGCTCGGACCGCTCGCGCCGCTCGGCATGCTGCTCCCCAATTAGTCAATACACCACCGAAAGGTAGTTCGATGATCGATAACCTCGACGTCAGACGCAAGGCTATTCGCCTGGGCGCCGGCGCCTTTGCATTCGTCGCCGGTGCGGCTGTACTGTTGTCGCCGCTGCGCGCATCGGCCCAATCCGCGAAACCATCAATCGTTCTCGTGCATGGCGCTTGGGCCGATGCATCGAGTTGGAACGGCGTGATCAAGCCGTTGACCGCGGCAGGCTACACGGTCTATGCGCCGCCGAATCCGCTGCGCGGCCTCTCGTCGGATGCGGCTTCGCTGTCCGCGCTTCTCAAGGCGGTTTCCGGCCCCGTTATCCTGGTGGGCCACTCGTACGGCGGAGCAGTGACGAGCGTTGCTTCGTCCAGCGATGCACATATCAAAGCGCTCGTGTACATCGACGCCTTCGTTCCGGACGCCGGCGACAGCTGCTTGAGCCTGCTGGCGGGTGGACCGCCCCCGCCGAAAGATCTCTTCACTCCCGTTCCGTTCGCAACCGCGGTCGGCGGGGACGCCGATCTCTACCTCACGCCGAAATACTTCGGTGCCGTTTTCGCTTCGGACGTGCCGGCGCCGATCGCGCAGACGATGTCCGTGACGCAGCGACCGGTAACGGCCAGCGCGCTCAATGAGAAAGCGCCGGCTACGGAAGGGTGGAAGACCATTCCATCGTGGTTCGTAATCGGCGATCTGGATAACGTCATTCCGCCCGCGAAGCAGCTGTTCATGGCACAGCGCGCAAAGGCGCACATCAGTCACGTCCACGGGTCGCATCCGAGCATGATTCAACACCCCGAAGCGACGGTCGCGGCGATCATGGCGGCGATCGCGGCGACGAAGGAATGAAGGTCGCGGTCGTTACGGGCGCCGGCTCCGGATTCGGCCGCTAACCGAAGCGAGCTGCGATTTCGGCGAACGTCGAACTTGCGCCACTGGCCGCACGGACCGTGCGCGTCTCCGGCGGCAACGCCGAAATCGCCTCGGAGACGATGGAGCGGCACAGCGTATCTGTTGCTTGAAAGTCGTACCCGAGGCGTTGGTAGGCAGCATCGACGTAGCCGAGAAGCGTCGCGGACTTATCGAGTTGGCGGCCAAGGGCCAGGGCGCCGGCGAGATATAGGATGGGTTCGGGAAAGGGCTCATACCCAAGACCCACGGCAAAACGAATCGCGGCTTTCGCGTAGACGGAGCAATCGTCCGCATTACCCAGCAAGAGATGATAGCCCGCCAGGTTCGCGTTGGCGACGGCCATCCAGATTCGTGGTTCGTCAGCAGAGGACTGGAAGCGATCGATGACATCCGTAACGATAGCGACGGCCAGCGTGCGATTTCCGGCACCGAACTCGTTCTCGGCGTTAGCAACGGTACCATAGATCCGAAAATGATTGTCCGGGTCGCTGGCATTGTCGATCGACGCGAGCAATTTCGCCAGATCGGCGCGTGCGAGATCGAAACGCGATTGGACCTTCCTGAGCGTTGCTCGGTTGTAGAGCGCGTTGAGATAGGGGCGCGATGTGTTTGCGGTCTGCCGGTCGACCCAATCTGAGCTCGAACTGATGACCTCTTCCGCCTCGTCGAACCGCCCGCGGCCCGCAAGTTCCACGGCCAACTGCATACTCACCGACGCCGCTAATTCGTTATCGCCGGCGCGCACCAGCGATGATACCGCTCGCTTCCCGAACGCCACGGCTTTCTCGGGATCGCGCACGGTGTACGCGTTGCTGATCGCCACGCAGAGCTGGCCGACCACGCCCGGATATTCGTCATCACTCAGGCGCTCTAACACGTTTTGCGCCAGCGTTCGCAGCTCGCCCGGACGCTCGAGGGCGAACCAGACGAGACGGAGGCTACCCGCGACCGTGCCGCCCGCGACGGCATCGGCGACATCGCTGGAATTTGTTCCCCAGGTGATCGCGCCGCGAATGTTCTCCAATTCGGCGAAGAGCGTAGCGGGCGGCTGCCGCGGACGCCGATCGGCAAACGCGTTCGCCACATCGAGCATCCACTGCAAGTGCGAGCGGCGCAGGGGCTGTTCATCACCCGCTGCCCGCAACTGCGCGAGGGCGAACGCACGAACGGATTCCAGCAAGACGTACCGCGTCTGCAGATGGTAATGCCGGACGCTCACCAAAGATTTCTGCGCGAGGCCGGAGAGTGCCCCGAAGATACTCGATCGCGGGAGGAGGTCGTCAGCGCAAACGTGCTCGGCGGCATCCAAGGTAAAACCGCCGGAAAAGACGCTGAGACGCGCCAGCAGCTGTCGTTCGTAGCCGTCGAGCAGGCTGAAGCTCCATGCGATCGTCGCGGCCATGGTTTGCTGACGTTTCGGAAGATCAGGCTTTCCCGAGAGCATGAAGCCTTCGCGGAGCCGCGCAAGCAACATCGCCGGACCGAGAAATGGCAGATGGAACGCGGCGAGCTCGATCGCGAGCGGAATGCCTTCGAGTTCGCGGCAAATGGCCGCCAGTGTCTCAAAATCCGTCAAGACGGCGCGCAGGCGCGCATCCGTCGTAGCGGTGCGCGCGAGGAGCAGCTCGAGACTGGCGTACCCGTTCATCTCATCCGCGGAGCGAAGTGGGCGATCCGGTACGGCGAGCGGCGGTAGGCGATACACTATTTCGCTTGAGAGACCCAATGGCGCCCGGCTCGTTATGAGAATCGTGAGGGCCGGCGCCGCCTGCAAGAGTGCATGCACGATGGCGGCAGTTTCCGCGATGACGTGTTCGCAATTATCGATAACGAGCAGCAGCGTTCGATCCGCTACGCTTCGCTTTATCGTATCGATGTAATCGTCGCCGTCCGCGGCCGCGAGCTTCATGGATGCCGCGATTTCCGGGGCCACGCGCTCGCCGCTGTTCAAATTGGAAAGATCGACGAAGCAGACGTCTTCCCGGCGACGAGCGATGCGCTTCACCGCCTCGACGGCGGTTCGCGTTTTTC
Organism: Vulcanimicrobiota bacterium; assembly: GCA_963784655.1. Classification (GTDB taxonomy): domain Bacteria; phylum Vulcanimicrobiota; class Vulcanimicrobiia; order Vulcanimicrobiales; family Vulcanimicrobiaceae; genus Vulcanimicrobium. Next base: position 1,159,082 of record CAWASO010000001.1, on the reverse strand, counting down.
CAACACCGCCCGAACCGGTGATCGTCACCAAACGATTCTGCCGAACGATCGAGGCAAGTTCCACGACTTCAGGGCGCTCGATGAAGGAAGTCAGCGGAGCAAGGAGATCGAGCGGCTCGATGGGCCTTTCCGATGCCCGCGCGGGCCGTGCCCGGGCCTGGTCCGCAGCTTGGATGAGATGCTGGTGGTCCTCACTCGTGAGATGGAGAGCGCCCGCGAGCATCTCGATGGTTTGACGATAGGGGGCGCGTCGCACGCCGCGCTCGATGAGGCCGATCGCGGACGCGCTTAGGTGCGCACGTTCGGCAAGGGTCTCTTGCGAATAACCAGCACGGATGCGATAGCTACGCAGCAGCGTGCCGAATGCTTGCGCCGTTTTCGTGGTCGTGCGCCGCTCCACGCGCAAAGCGTATCAAGAACCAGGTGAATTAGCAACCGACAGCAGTGAATAACGACCCGCCGCACGCGCATGGCCCGCCAGGGCAGGGAGGAGCGACTCGGACCAGCCGGCGGCGGCAGAGACGGTAGCCAGCCAAACGGGGCGTATGAAGACCGCGACGACGAACGCTACCACGGCACGGTCCCGGCACGATCGATCACACGGCCGGTGCCCGCGTCGGCGCCTTCCGTCGCAAGCGCGACGATGGCGTCGGTCCCTTCCGTGACCGTTTGCGTTCCGCTATGCCCGTTGAGATCGGTTGCCGTGTAGCCAGGGTCGGCGGCATTGAAGCGGATCCTGGGCAACGCCTTCGCATACTGGGTGGTGAGCATCGTCAGCGCCGCCTTGGAGGACGTGTAGAGGGGTGCTGCGATCGTGGACTCCACGCGGTCCGGATCATGGGTCCGGGCGAACGACCCCAGGCCGCTCGTGACGTTGATGACTGCCGGATGTTCCGAGCGCTCGAGCAGCGGTACGAATGCGTGCGTCACGCGGATGGCACCGAAAACGTTCGTATCGAACACCTCGGCCGCATCCGCGCCGGTGACTTCCTCTGCTGGGCGGTGGGCGCCGATGATGCCGGCATTGTTGATGAGCACGTCCACGCGGCCCTCGTGCGCTCCGACATCTGCGGCCGCGCGTGAGACCGAGGCATCGTCAGTGACGTCGATCTGCACGAATCGCGCGCCGAGCGCGTCCGCGGCGAGCTGTCCACGACCAGCGTCCCGAGCGCCAACGACGACGGTCTGCCCGAGTTCGAGGAGCCGGCGAGCGACCTCGAAGCCGAGTCCTTTGTTCGCGCCGGTGATAAAAGTGATGTTCATGTGCTATGATTATATGAGGAATTCCTCACATTGACCATTCGCATTTTGACTGCTACCGACCGCAACACGCTTACGCCGAGGAAAAGGCCGGTCCAAGCCCGGTCCATGCAGACCGTTGACGCCATCATGGAGGCGACCATTCAGGTTTTGCTGAGCCACGGCATGGACCGGTTGACGACCACGCGGGTCGCCGAGCGCGCGGGCGTTTCGATCGGGACGCTGTATCAGTATTATCCGAACAAGCGCTCGCTGCTCTTCGCGCTTCTCGAGCAGAAGCTCGAGGACGTCTCCGCAGCCCTGGAAGCGGCGTGTCGCGAGTCGTATGGGATGCCGCTTGCGGCGATGACGCGCCATATCGTCGAGCGCTTCGTGGATGCGAAAATGGCACGTGCCGACATCTCCACCGCACTCTATCGCATTTCGGCCGACATCGGCGGACCGGAGATCGTCAAGCGGGCGGAAGCACGTTCGCGCGTGGCGCTGGAGGCGGCGCTCGCGAGCGCATCGGATGTGAGCGGAAATGCCGACCCGTTCGCCGTGAGCCTCATGCTGGCAGCGATGAGCGGCGCGACCCGCGGTGTGCTGGAAGCGGGAGCGCCCGCGAGCATGGTGCGACAGCTGCGTCATCACCTCATGCTGCTCTTCGAAAGCTACGTCAAGGCGCTGCCGAGCTCGCGCTGACCCTCCCTCGTACGAGCGCTCGGCGAGGGACCCACCGGCGACGCATCAGCCGACTGCTACCGCATGAAGTGGCAACGCCGTGCACCTATCTTCGCTGCGCGATGGCGTCGATTTCGCTCTTGAGGACGTCGGTCGCGCCGTCGAGATAGTCGAGTACGGCCGCCAGCGCCGTGTCGTCAAAGGAGCCCAATAGCTTTGTCATCCGCGACGCGACTCCGGCGTAAAGCCGATCCAGTTCGCGCACGGCGCTCGGAACGATCCGAACCGTAACGCGCCGCCGATCCTCGACGTCCCGCTCGCGCCGCACGTACCCCGCCGACTCCAAGCGGTCGAGCAGCGCGGTGACGGCAGCGTTCGTCAAGCCGATGGACCCGGCGAGTGCGCCGGCGGTCATCGGCTTTTCCGCAAGCGTGCGCAGCGCCCGCAGATCCGTCGCGTGTAGGGCGAAGCGCTCGGCGACCGCACCGTGAAAGAGCAGCACCGCCGCCGAGAAATCGCGCACCAGCTCCACGTAAGCCTGCATCTGCTTGTCCCTTGACGAACGCTTTCGATTCATTTAGATTATCTAAATACTAGATCATCGTAATAACTCCTGCCGGGGGAATTCGGCCCGAATCCTACGTACCGGCAGCCGATCATAGGGAACTTCGAATGACGTATCTGACCAAGTTTTCACCATCCGATGACGTCGGGGAATTCGACGTCTACGTTGCGGAGCCGAGCGATGAGCCGCGAGCAGCCATACTGGTCGTCCACGAAATTTACGGCCTGAACACGGATATCCGCCGCAAGTGCGACCTGCTGGCGCAGCGCGGCTATCTCGCCCTCGCGCCGGACCTTTTCTGGCGCCTGGAACCGGGTGTTGCACTCGATCCCTATATCCGGGCCACGAAGAGCCGCTCGCTCGGACTGGCAAGACGTTTCGATACGGACACAGGCGTTCGTGACATCCAAACAACCATCGATCGGGCGCGGCATCTTGCCGGAGGGGAGGCCGTGGTTGGCCTGATCGGCTACTCCCTCGGGGGCCGGATTGCAGCTTTCGCTGCGGCGCGCACCGACGTCGATGTTTCCGTCGGCTACTACGGCGTTCGCATTCCGCTCATGATTGCTGAGAAAGACGCCATCACCAGTCCGTTGCTGCTCCACGTCGCCGAACTCGACCCCTACGTGGACGAGGCCGTCCAGGCCGAGCTCCATGGCGCTTTTGACGATCATCCCAACGTTACGCTGCACGCGTACCAGGGCGAGGGACACGACTTTGCCTACGAGTTCGGACCGCTTCGCTCCGAGGATGCCGCGGAGCTCGCAGATCGGCGGACCCTGGCTTTCATCGAGTCGGCTCTCACCCGCTGATTAAGAGTCAGCGGCTCAACGCCCGCATCAGCCCCGGCACCTCCGCTGGAATCTCGCGCGCCATGAAGCCGATCCCCATGCGCTCTGAGAGCGCCTGGCCCGCACGCGCGTGCAGATACACCCCCCACACCGCCGCCTGCACCGGTTCCGCTCCGCGCGCCAGCAGCCCGCCGACGATCCCAGCCAGCACGTCACCGGAGCCCGACGTTGCCAGCCCCACGTCGCCGCGTGCGTTGCGGTACAGCGTGCCGTCCGGGGCGGCGATGTACGTCTGCGCGCCCTTGAGCGCCACCACCGCACCGAACCGCTCCGCCGCTTCGCGCGCGAAGCGGGCCTGATCGGCTTCGATCTCGTCGCGCGGCCGGTCCAGCATCGCCGCCATCTCGCCGGCGTGCGGGGTCAGCACCGCCCGCCCGCCCAGCCGCGCGATCGCGCCGGGATGCTCCGCGAAGCACGCCAGCGCCGCCGCATCGATCACCGCCGGCTTCTCCAGCCCCGCGGTGACCGCCGCGATCAGCGCCGACGACGCGAACTCGTCCACCAGCCCCGGCCCGATCACCACCGCGTCCGCGCGGTTCGCGCGCTCGACGATCTGCGCCACCGCCGAAAGCGAGATCGCGCCGCTGGGCGCCTCGTCGAGCGCGACGACGAGCGACTCGGGCACCGCCATCCCGACGTGTGCCGCGACGCTCGCGACGGTGCCGATCTGCAGCTTGCCCGCGCCCGCGCGCAGCGCCGCGGTCGCGGCGAGCACCACCGCGCCGGGCATCTGCGGCGCGCCCGCGACGACGAACACGCTCCCCCGCTCGTCCTTGCTGCCCTCCGCCGGCACCGGCAGCGGCCACCCGCGCAGCAGCGCATCGTCGATGTCCGTGCTCGCGCGCGCGCCGCTCGTCACTTCGCCGCGACCGGGTCGTCCGGGCGGGCCGTGACCGGCGCGCCCTCTTCCTCGAGCGGGGCGACGACGTTGTACGCTTGCAGCGCGAGCTGGTCCGCCGCGGGATCGAGGCGGTAGGTCGTCTCCGAGCAGTTCGCGACGTCGCCCTGGCGGTCGATGGCCAGGATCTCGTCTTCGCTCAAGCGCTCGATCACGTAGCGCGAGCACAGCACCACCACCTGGTGCGAGATCACCGCGATGCGCTTGCCGGCATGCTCGCGCACGACCGTCTCGAACGCGCTGCGCACGCGCAGGATCACGTCGGTCCAGCTCTCGCCGCCGGGCGGTCGGTAATAGAACTTGCCGAGCACCTCGCGCAGCTCGACCTGCTCGGGGTAGCGCTGGACGATCCCGGTGTGCGTGAGGCGGTCGAACGCGCCGAACTCCTTTTCGCGCAGGCGCTCGTCGACCAGGACCGGGACGCCGTCCCAGCCGGCCGCGCGCAGCGCGATGTCGGCGGTCTGCCGGGCCCGGATGTACGGCGAGCACAGCACCGCGTCGTAGGGCAGAACGTGGTTGGACCACCACCGCCCCAGCGCCGCGGCCTGGCGCTCGCCCAGCGGCGAGAGCGGCACGTCGCAGTCGCGCGCGCCGACGTCGATCGTCGCCGCGCCCGTCGCCAAGGCGAGCTCGCGCGCGACGTTGCCGGCGCTCTCCGCGTGCCGGATCAGGACGAGTTCCGCGGGCCAGCCGATGTTCACGCTGGGGCTCGTACCCAGATCAGACCGCGCGCAGGACCAGCAAGGTGGCGTCGTCGCGCAGCTCGCCGTTGGCGTGGACGCGGACGGTCTCGAACATCGCGTCGGCGATCTCCTGAGCGCCGCGGTCGCGCTTGGCGACCAGGTCGGCCGAGAGGCACTCGATGGTGTAGAGCTCGCCGCGCTCGTTGGTGGCCTCGGTCAGGCCGTCGGTGTAGAGCACGACCAGATCGCCCGGCTGGACGGCACAGCTCACCTCGGGATAGCTCACCGTCGGCCCGATGCCCAGCACGATGCCGTGGGCCTCGATGCTGCCGACGGTCAGCTCGCCCGCGCGCAGCACCAGCGGCGGCTCGTGGCCGGCGTTCACCAGCCGCAGCGCGCGGCTGGGCGCGTCGTAGACCCCGAGCAGGAAGGTGATGAACGCGCCGTCGCTGAGGTCCTGGCTCACCACCGTGTTGACGTGCCCGAGCAGCGTCGGCAGGTCGGCGACGCCCATCGCGGTGACCAGGCCGCGGACGAGGTAGCGCAGCATCAGCGCGGTCATCGCGGCGGCCAGCGACTTGCCCGACGCGTCGCCCATCGCGCACACCAGCGAGCCGCCGCCGGCCTCGTAGAGGTCGATGTAGTCGCCGCCGACCAGCCGGGCCGGTTCGGCGTGCACGCCGATCTCCAGCCCGTCGACGGCGGGCACCGCGACGTCGAGCAGAGCCTGCTGGATGCGCGTGGCGGCGAGGTCGAAGTGGCGCTGGGCGTCCACGCCCTCGGTCAGCGCCGCGACGGCGCGCCGGATCGCGTCGTTCACGCGAGCGGCGGCGGCGCGTGCGGGCCGTTCGTCGGGTCGGGCTCGGGCGCGCCGCGCACCAGGCGCAGCGGGATCACGCCGGCCCAGACCGCCGGGTCGACGTCCTCGGCCGGCTCCTTCACCCCGCCGTCGCGCACTTTGGCCGAGACCGCGTCGAGCGGGATCGCGAGCACCTGGGTGGCCTGCAGCTCGCCCTCGCTCATGCCGCGGACCTGGGCCCGGCGGCCCGGCAGCTGGCGGTCCATGAAGGCGTCGAGCAGGCGAATCTTCTCGGCCGGATCGGTGATCGCGCGGGCCCGGCCGTGCACCACCGCGGTGCGGTAGTTCATCGAGGACTGGAAGCCGCTGCGGGCCAGCACCAGCCCGTCGAGGTGGGTCACGGTCGCGCAGACCGGCGCCCCGGCCGCGACCGCGCTCAGCGCGCCGGCCCGGGTCGAGCCGTGCAGCACCAGCTCGTCGCCGACCCGCGCGCAGGCGAACGGCAGCACCACCGGCGCGCCGTCGACCACCACCCCGACGTGGGCGACGTACGCTTCGTCGAGGATCGCGTCGACCGTCGTGCGGTCGTAGTGCGCGCGGTCGGCGAGCCGGGTCACCCGCACGCGCTGGAGCTCGCGTTCGCCTTCGGACACGCTCTCGCTCACCTCAGGCCCCCAGCGTCGGCGAGCTGAAGTCCAGCGCGTCGCCGGCGATCACGGTCACGTCGGCGTGCGCGGCGCGCATCGCGTCGGCGAACTTGGACGCGTCGCCCACCAGCACGGTGAAGTCGTCGGGCGCCAGGCCGCGCGCGGCGAAGTCGCGCACCATCGCGGCGTCGACCGCCTCGACCCGCGGCACGTAGGCGGACAGGTCGCTCAGCGGGGCGGCGTAGAGCACCAGCTCGGCCAGCGAGCCGACGATGCCGTCGACCGTCTCGATGCCGCGGTAGAACCCGCCGCTCACGGTCGCCTTGCGCGTCGCCAGCTCGTCGTCCCCGGCCGGGCGCTCGGCCAGCGAGCGGATCGTCCCGAGCGTGACCTCGGTGGCTTCGACCGCGCGGGTGTGGTCGACCAGGGTCGAGGCCAGGAACAGGCCCGGCAGGCGGCGCGGCGAGACCGAGGCCGAGGCGCCGTACGAGAGGCCGCGCTTGACCCGGATCTCCTGGTTGAGCCGGCCGCTGTAGCCCGACAGCACGGCGCTGGCGACGACGGCGGGATAGTAGTCCGGCGAGCGGCGCTCGATGCTCAGCCGCCCGATCAGCAGCGCGGTCCGGCCGGCCTCGGGCTTGTCGACGATCACGACCCGCTCGCGCGGAGCCGGCATCGTTCCCGCCGGGCGCTCGGGCAGCGGCGCGTCGGGCGCGCGCCAGCCGCCCAGCACCTGTTCGGCCAGCCGGAACGCTTCGTCGACGGCGAGGTCGCCGCCGATCACCAGCACCGCGTCGTCGGGGCGGTAGAAGCGCTCGTGGAACCAGGCCACCCGGTCGCGGGTCAGCCCCGCCAGCGAGGCCGCGGTGCCGGCCAGCGGGTGCGCGTAGGGCGCGTCGCCGTACGCGATGCGCTGAGCGACCAGCCGCGCGACGCTGCTCGGGTTGGCGTAGGTCAGGGCCAGGTCGGAGATCGACTTGGCCCGCACCCGGTCGACCTCGCGCGGCGCGAACGCCGGCCGGCGCACGACCTCCTCGAGCAGCGCGAAGGCGTGCGGAAAGGCCGGCGTGGTCGCGCTGACCGAGACCAGGGTCGCGTCGTAGCCCGAGCCCGCGTCCAGCCGCGCGCCCAGCGCGTCGGCGCTGGCGGCCAGCGCCAGCGCGTCGTGCGCGGTCGTGCCCTGGGTGAGCAGCGCGGCGGCCAGCGCGGCCAGGCCCGCCTCGTCCTCGCGCTCGGCCGCGCCGCCGCAGCGCACGACGAGCTGGGCCGCGATCAGCGGCAGCCCGCGCTGCGCGAAGGCGACGACCCGCAGGCCGTTGTCGAGGACGCGCTCGACCGGCGCGGGCAGCGTCGCGACGCGAGACCGGCCCCGGCGCCGGAATGGTGGCCGAGATGCTCACTCCGGGCAGGTACTCGACCACGGTCCGGTTCTCCGCGCGCAGATAGGTCCGGGCGACGCGCTGCACGTCGTCGGCCGTGACCGCCAGGTAGCGGGCCAGGTCGCCGTTGACGCTCTCGGGGTCGCCGCGCTCGGTCGTCGCGCGGGCCAGGGCCTGGGCGATGCCGTTGGCGGTCTGGCGCGAGCGCACGAGCGCGCTGGCGATCTGGGTCTTCACCCGGTCGATCTCGCTCTGCTCGGCCAGGCCGTCGCGCACCCGGTCCAGTTCCTGGGTCAGCGCGTCCCGCGCGGCGGCCAGCTCGACGCCCTGGGCGCAGGTCAGCCGCAGCCCGAACAGCCCGGGGTGCTGGCGCAGGTCGGCCGAGGCGTACGCGCTCGAGGCGAGCTGCTTGCCGTAGACCAGGGTGGTGTACAGGCGCGAGGAGCGGCCCGCGCCCAGCAGCGTCTCGAGCACCTCGAGCGCGGCCGAGTCGGGGTGCGAGAGGGCCGGGATGTGGTAGGCCTCCTCCGCCGCCGCGAGCGGCACGTTGGCCGCGCGGTAGGTGTAGGTCCGCTCCGCCGTCTGGGCCGGCTCGACCACGGTCACCCGCGGAACGCTCCCGGCCGGGAGCGGAATCGCGCCGAAGTAGCGCTCGATCCAGGCGAAGGTCTGGTCGGGGTCGAGGTCGCCGGCCACCACCAGCACCGCGTTGTCGGGCCGGTAGTAGACGGCGTGGAAGGCCACCACGTCCTCGAGCGAGGCCGCGTTGAGCTGGGCCGGGTCGCCGATCACGCCGCGCCGGTAGGGGTGGACCGCGTACGACTCGCGGTCGACCAGCTCGCCCAGCATGCCGTACGGCTCGGCCAGGATGCGCTGGTCGTACTCGCCGATCACCACCTCGCGCTCGGTGTCGAAGTTGGCCTGGTTGACGTCGAGCGAGGCCAGCCGGTCGGCCTCGGCCCAGAGCAGCCGCTCGAGGTGGTTGGACGGCACGACCTCGTAGTAGTTGGTGATGTCCTCGGTCGTGAAGGCGTTGTTGTAGCCGCCCACGTCCTCGGTCAGGCGGTCGATCGTCTCGGGCACGGTCCGCGCGGTGCCCTTGAACATCAGGTGCTCGAAGAGGTGCGCGAAGCCCGAGCGCCCGGGCGGGTCGTCCTTGCCGCCGACCTGGTAGGCGACGTTGATCGCGACCGAGGGCACGCGCCGGTCGGGGACCAGGATCGCGCGCAGGCCGTTGGCGAGGGTGCGATCGACGTAGCGGATCGGCGCGACGTCGATCGCCGAGGCGGAAATCGTCGGTAGTACGGTCACGGGCTGTGGTTCATCCCCAAAGGGACCCCGTTCTACCTGCTCCACGCTTGCCTGACACCCCATGATGGTACGTCGGAACTATGCCGCCGATCAGTTGACGTAGAACATATGTTCGATTATGCTGGCCTCCCATGAGCGTCGACCCGGTGTTCGCGGCCCTCCGCGAGCGACTCGACCAGCGTCACCGCGAAGCCGCTCCGGCCGCCTTCACGCTGGGCGACGACGCGCTGGTCCGGACGGGCTTCGAGGCGCTGGACCGGGTGCTGGGCGGCGGTTTCCCGCGCGGAACGATCGGGACGCTGGAAGGGCCGCCGAGCTCCGGGCGCAGCGCGCTCGCGGCCCGGCTGCTCGCCGCGGCGACCCGGCGCGGGCTGGGGGCGCTGATCGGGGTCGACCTCTTCCCGCCCGCGCTGGCCGCGGCCGGGGTGCGGCTGGACCGGCTCCTCATCGTGCCGGCCGGCGAGCCGGCCGCGGCGGCGCGGGCGGCCGACATCGCGCTGCGCTCGCACGCCTTCGGCGTGGTCGTGATCCCGGCGCTGCCCAGCGGCCGGGGGACCGGCTCGGCGACCTGGACCCGCCTGGCCAGCCTGGCCCACCGCGCGGGCGCGCTGCTGCTCGCGGTCGGCGACGAGGCCTCGGCCGAGCTGCGCTACTTCGCCACGCTGCGGCTGGAGACGGCGATCGAGCGGGTGCGCTGGAACGGCCCGGCCGGCCACTGCGGCGAGCTGGCCGGCTACGACGTCCGCGCGACCGTCCGCAAACACAAACGCGCCGCCCCGGTGGGCGACGCGCTGGTGCGCTGCGAGAGCTTCGAGGACCGCCCGCCGCTGGTCGACCTGCGCGAGCGCGAGCTCACCCAGGCCGTGCCGGTGCCGCTGCGCCGGGCGGTCCGCGCCGGCTAGGCGGCTCGGCCGGCGACTCAGCGGTGCTGGTGCTGGCGGTCGTGCTTCTGGAAGTAGATCTGGTCGGAGAGGCGGTTCTCCTGACGGTTGAGGCGCTTGTACTCGGCGGGCGTCAGGTGGCCGTCGTTGCGGCGCAGGTCGCGGTTGCGCTCGGCCTGGATGCGGTCCTCGCGGTTGTCGAGACGGGTGTACTCGCCGTTCGTGAGCGAGCCGTTCTTGACGCCCTGGTTGATGCGGTGCTGCTGGTTGTCGATGCGGTGCTCGACCTCGCCGGCGCTGGCGGCCAGCGGGGCGACGATGGAAGCCAGGAGCGCGGTCGCGATGAGGGTCTTGCTGAACATGGAGTGTCTCCCCGGACGCGGATGATGATGAATGCGTGCGGACTCATCGTCCGCTCGATCAGGATACGCATCTGGGAACTTCCTCAAAGCATATCTCAGCGAACCCTCACCGTCGCCTCAGCCGCGTCTCATCTGCCCAATCACGCGAGAGAGCGCACGAGCGCGCCGCTACGGGAGCCGGCGGCCGGGAGCCTGCGACACACCGGCCGCGTCGCGCAGCGCGTTGACGTCGGCGCCGAGCGCGGTCTGGGCGCTCGACGAGCTCGGGCACGACACGTCGGGCGAACGCGCCCCGCGGTACGCGACCGTCGTCACCGAGCCGAACGAGGCGCTCTTCATGCACATCGCGCGCGGCAGCGCGCCCAGCGGCCCGGCCGCGCGCAGGTCGGCGAAGAAGCGCGTGGCCAGCGCCTTGTCGACGTGCTTGTGCTGCGTCGCGCCGGACTGCTCGAGCGTCGTCCAGCCGTCGTCGCGCACGCGCAGCGTGTAGCCGGGAATGTTGGTCGAACCGGAGTTGACGATCACCGCCAGCGTGGGGTCGTTGGGCATCGTCACGGCCGCACCCGGCGCCGGGCGCCCCGGCAGCGCGGAGGCGGCCGGCATGGCGGAATCAGCGGGAACGGGCGCGGCCGAAGCGGGGAGCGGCGAGTCCGACGGCGCGGGCTGCTGCTGCGCGAGCGCCAGGGCGAGAACGACGGCGGAGAGCATGGCCTGGTAACGCGCCGCGCCCAGGCGGCGTTTCCGCGCCCTAGCCCAAGCGGCGCTCCGCCTCGGTGTAAGCCCGGTCGTGCGGTCCGAGGGCGAGAACGGTCACGATCCGGCATTCCTCGTCCAGCGTGAAGACGAGCCGCCAGGCCGCACCGCGGAACCGAAGGTTCGCAGCCCGGGCCACCCGCAGCGGGCCCGATTTCTTCGGAAACGATTTGGGATCGCGCCGCAGCGTGGCGAACAGCTTCGCAAATGTCGGCTTGAACGACACGTTCTCGAGGCCATAGGCCTTCAGCGTGCTACGGACGTCCTGATGCGACCGGATGCGCCACGCGCCGTCGCCCGCGGTTGGAGTACCGGCGGCGTGCTCCCAGCTGCCGACTCGCGCGCTGCGCTTCGTCGATGACCGTGAAGAGGTCGTCGACGTCGACGAACTCGCTCTCCGGGTCTTGCATGCGGCGGAGCAGTTCCTCGTCGCTCGGAATACGATCGTCCACAGGCGCCGGGCGAAGCAGGCGATGGACGGAGATGTCGAGAGCCCGAGCGATCTTGTCGAGCATCTCCAGCCCGGGATTCGTGTACTCGGCCGATTCCAGCCGGATGATCGTGTAGCGCGAGACGCCGGACCGCTTGGCCAGTTCGGCTTGCGAGAGACGCTGGCGTGCGCGCTCGAAGGTGAGGTTTGCACTGAGGGACACCTGAGGCGACAAGACGCGCCGGTTGAAAGTGGTCATCAAGGTGCTCCTCATTCACGCGGATCGGGCGAGGTGACAAGGGTACGAGCCGAACCGCGAATTGTCAACGCTGTGCAACTATTCTGCTCTGGGGCGTCACGGTGATCCGAGCCGCCGCAGCTCGCGGGGCTGCCGTCATAGCACTTGTGTACCAAACATATGTTCGATATACTGGTACCTCTATGCCGGTCGTGTGCGTTTGGATTCCCGCCTTCCGCCTCGCGGTGGCCCGGCTCGAGCAGCCCGGGATCGACCTGGGCGGGCCGCTGATCCTGGCCGACCGGATCGAGCGCGGGCGGGTGGTGGACTGCTCGCCGGCCGCGGCGGCGCTGGGGGTGCGGCCGGGGATGACGCTGGTCCAGGCCCAGGCGGTGGCGCACGAGGCGCCGACCGTGTTCGACGATCCGGCCGCCGACGCGCGGGTCTGGGGTGAGGTGCTCGACGCGCTGGACGCGGCCTCGCCGCTGGTCGAGGACGACGGTCCGGGGCGGGCGTTCGTGGAGATGCACGGCATCGCAGGCGACGCTCGGGCCTGGCTCGGCGCGGTGCGCGCCGCGCTGGCCGGGTTCGACCTGCCCCTGCGCCTGGGGCTGGGACCGAACCGGTTCGTCGCCCAGGCCGCCGCCGGGCGCGGCGACGGCACGGTCTGCGCGGGCGACCCGGCGGCCTTCCTGGCCCCGCTGCCGCTGGAGCTGCTGGAGCTGCGCCCCGCCGCGGCCGAGCGGCTGCGGCTGCTGGGCGTGACCACGCTGGGCGAGCTGGCCGCGCTCCCGCACGGGCCGTTCGTGCGCCGCTTCGGCGCCGCGGCGGCGGCCTGGCACGACCGCGCCCGCGGGCGCGACGACCGCCCTCTGCGGCCGCGGCCGCGCGCGCTGCGGATCGACCGCGCGCTCTACGGCGAGGGCCAGGCGACGTCCGAAGAGCAGGTCTTGTTCGCGCTGCGCACGCTGGTCGGGCGGGTCGTGGACGACCTCGCCGCGGCCGGCAAACGCGCCGGGCGGCTCGTCCTGGGGCTGGAGTGCGAGGACGGCGAGACGCACGAGCTGAGCACCCGGGTCGCGCAGCCGACCGCGGTGCCGGCGACCCTGTTCGAGCTGCTGCGCGCGCGGCTCGAAGGAATCGTGCTGACGGCTCCGGTCAGCGGCCTGCGGCTGGCGGCCGAGGAGCTGGCCGGCGGGGCGGTCGCGCTCTCGCTGTTCGCCGCCGGCGATCCCGACCCCGACGCGCTGGGGGTCGTGCTGGCCCGGCTGGACGCGGCGCTGGGCGAAGGCAAGGCGCTGCGCGCGCGGGTTTTCGACGGCCCGCGGCTCGAGCGGCGCTTTGCGCTCGAGCCGTTCACCGTCGAGACGCTCGCGACGCCCGGCCCGCCGCTCGAGCCGCCGCCGCTGCCGGACACCGGGACGCTGCAGCTGCGCCTGGTCGAACCGCGCCCGGTCGAGGTGCGGATCGCGAACGGCGCGCCGCGGCTGGTCGGCTCGCCGCCGCAGGCCGTGGTCGAGCTGGCCGGGCCCTGGCGGGTGGAGGAGGGCTGGTGGACGCGCGCGACCGGCGGCGCGCCGCTCGCGCGCGACGAGTACGACGTCTGGCTCGACGACGGCTCGCTGCTGCGCATCGCGCACGAAGCCGACGCCTGGAGCGTGCGCGGCGTGTACGACTAGTCGTCGTCCGGATCAGTCGTCCCCGAAGAGGTCGCTTTCGGCGCGGCCGGAGCTGCCGCGGCGTTCGTCGATCCAGGCGCGCAGGCGCGCTTCGTCGCCTTGTTTGCCGGGCTGGAAGTAGGCCCGGTCGCCGAGCGCTTCGGGCAGGTTCGATTGCAGCGCGACCGCGGGCGGGAGGTCGCCCTCGGCGTCCATGTCGGCGTAGTCGGTGTGCGCGTAGCGATAGCCCTCGCCGTAGCCGAGGTTCTTCATCAGCTTCGTCGGCGCGTTGCGCAGGTGGAGCGGCACCGGGTCGTTGCGCGAGCTCTCGACGTCGGCTAGCGCCGCTTTGTAGGCCCGGCCGACGGCGTTGGACTTGGGCGCGGTGGCGAGATAGAGCACCGCGTGGGCGAGCGGGTAGAAGCCCTCGGGCATGCCGACGAAGTGCACCGCCTGCTGCGCCGCGATCGCCAGCGGCAGCGCGTGGCGGTCGGCCAGACCGACGTCCTCGCTGGCGAGGATCACCAGCCGGCGCGCGATGAACAGCGCGTCCTCGCCGCTCTCGATCATGCGCGCCAGCCAGTACACCGCGGCGTCGGGATCGCTGCCGCGGATCGTCTTGATGAAGGCGCTGATCGTGTCGTAGTGTGCCTCGCCGCCCTTGTCGTAGCCGATCGCGCGGCGCTGCATCGCGTCGCCGATCGTCTTGACGTCGATCGACGCGCTCGCCGTCGTCGCGCTTGGGCGCGGCCGACGCGGCGAACTCGAGCGTGCCCAATGCCGCGCGCGCGTCGCCGTTGGCGAGGTTCACCAGCGCCTCGAGCGCGTCGGGCGTCATGCTGACGTGCTGCGCGCCCAGACCGCGCTCGGGATCGCTCAGCGCGCGCTCGATCAGCGTGCGCACGTCGTCGTCGCCCAATGCTTTGAGGACGAACACGCGCGAGCGCGAGAGCAGCGCGGAGTTGACCTCGAACGACGGGTTCTCGGTGGTCGCGCCGATCAGCGTGACCGTGCCGTCCTCGACGTACGGCAGCACCGCGTCCTGCTGGGCCTTGTTGAAGCGGTGGATCTCGTCGATGAACAGCACCGTGCGCCGCCCCGCCGCGCGCAGCTTCTGCGCGTCGGCGACGACGCGGCGCAAGTCGGCCACGCCGGCGCTGACGGCCGAGAGCGCCGCGAAGTGCGCGCCGGTCTGGTGCGCGATGATGCGCGCCAGGGTGGTCTTGCCGGTGCCCGGCGGCCCCCACAGCACCATCGAGGGCGCCTGATCGGACTCGATCGCCCGCCGCAGCGCGCGCCCCGGCCCGACGATCTGCTCCTGGCCGACGAACTCGTCGAGCGTGCGCGGCCGCATCCGCGCCGCGAGCGGCTCGCGCACCTTGCCGCCGCGCCCGCCGCCGTCCTCGCCGGAGTCGAACAGCCCCATCATGCTAACGGCGCTCCGCCATGGGGATCAGAACGGAAGCCGGCGCTTCGGTTTGGGTTTGGGCGAGGTGGACGAGGCGGGGCGCGGCTCGGACGACGGGACCGGCTGTTTGATGACGATCGGGCCGCCGCGCACGACGACGTCCTTGCTGGTGAGGTTGTAGTCGACGCTGTTGGCGGTCATGCTGGAGTCGCCGTCGGTCAGCTTGACGTTGCGCTCCAGGCGCAGCTTGCTGCTGCCGCGGTCGAGCGTGCCGTGCTCGGCCGCGCCGGTGCGCGAGCCCTGCGAGAAGTGCACGTTGCCGTCGGCGGTGTAGATCTTCGACTTCGCGTCGACGTCGAGCGTGTTGCAGCTCAGGTTGGCCGGGCCGTTGCCGCCGTAGGCCTGCTCGCCGACTTCGGGCGCGCTGCCGCTGTCGTGCACGGTGACGTTTCCGCTGAGCGTCAGCGTGCCGCGTTTCGTGTTGCCCTGCGCGCGGTCGCCGTTGGCTTCGGTACCCGGCCGCGAGAACTTCGCCTTGTCGGGCATCGTGAAGTCGCCGCTGTTCTGGTTGTAGTGGATCTGGGTGGTCTGGACGGTGTCCGTCCCGCCGCCCGGCGGGGTCTGCTTGAGCACCGCCGGCGCGCCCTGCACGTCGACGTCCTTCGAGCCGAGGTTGTAGTTGACGGTGTTCGCGCTCAGCGCCGAGGTCGCGTCGTTCAAGCTCACCGCGCCGTCGAGCCGCAGCACGTTGCGGCCGCGGTCGAGCGTGCCGCGCTGCGCGCTGCCCGAGCGGTCGGCCTGGGTGAAGTGGACGTTGCCGATCGCGTTGTAGAGCTTGGCCTTGGAGTCGATCTCCAGCCGGTCGGTGGTGAGCGTCGTCGTACCGCCGCCGCCGCTCGGCGACGCGCCGGGAATCGTCGCTTGCGCGCTGCCGCTGTCGTGCACCACGACGTTGCCGATGAGCGTCACCGTCCCGCGCTTGTCGTTGCCCTCGGCCCGGTCGGCCGTCGCGTCCGTGCCGGGGCGCGAGAAGCGCACCTTGTGCGGCATCTTGAAGTCGCCCGTGCCGAAGTTCGTATCCGTCTCGTCGGTCTCGATGTGGTAGAACTTCGTGTTGAGCGAGCCGGCGTTGGAGCTCGCCGGCGGCGCGGCGCTGGAGGCGCAGCGGGCCGAGGCGCGCGCCGGCGAGCGGGCGCGGAGCGCGACGGGGCGGGCGAGGCGGCGAGGCTGCCGCGCCGCCAGGGAGCGCGAGAACGAGGGACAGGCCCGGACGGAGCGCCCGTGCGCGGAAGGTCATCACGTCTGGGAACGCTCCGTGGCCGGCAAAAGGTCGCGCCGCTCGGATTAGAGCGAGAGGGTGCTCTGGTAGCCGACCCGCTGGCCGGTCCCGATCGCCACGCACGACATCGGGTCGTCGGCGACGATGACGGGGATGCCGGTCACCTCGCCGAGCAGCGTGTCCAGGCCGCGCAGCAGCGCGCCGCCGCCGGTCAGGATCACGCCTCGGTCGATGATGTCGGCGGCCAGCTCGGGCGGGGTCTTCTCGAGCACGGCCTTGACCGCTTCGACCACCGCCTGGACCGGCTCGGAGAGCGCCTCGCGCACTTCCTCCGAGGTGATCTTGACCGTCTTGGGCAGGCCGTTGATGAGGTCGCGCCCGCGAATCTCCATCGCCAGCTCCTGCTCCAGGCGATAGGCGGAGCCGATCTTGATCTTGATCTCCTCGGCCGTGCGCTCGCCGATCATCAGGTTGTAGACCCGCCGGATGTGGCGGATGATCGCCTCGTCGAGCTTGTTGCCGGCGACCCGGATCGACTGCGAGACCACGATCCCGCCCAGCGAGATGACCGCGACGTCGGTCGTGCCGCCGCCGATGTCGACCACCATGTTGCCCGACGGCCCGTCGATCGGCAGCCCGGCCCCGATCGCGGCGGCCATCGGCTCCTCGATGATGTCGACCGACTTGGCGCCGGCCAGCTTGGCCGCGTCGCGCACCGCGCGCTCCTCGACCGAGGTGATCTCGGCCGGGACGCAGATCACGACCGACGGCTTGGGCCGGAACAGGGTCGCGAAGAACGAGCGCTGGCGGGTGACCTTCTTGATGAAGTAGCCGAGCATGGCCTCGGTCACCTCGAAGTCGGCGATGACGCCGTCGCGCAGCGGCCGGATCGCCTGGATGTTGCTCGGCGTCTTGCCGAGCATCAGCCGCGCCTCTTCACCCACCGCGATCGTCTTGTTGGTGCGCACGTCCTTGGCGACGACGGACGGCTCCCGTAGGACGATGCCTTTGCCCTTGACGTAGACGAGCACGTTGGCGGTACCAAGGTCGATCCCGATATCGATGACAGTTGACTCCCGGAGGGACGGCGACAGCCACGCGCAGGACACGCGCAATCGCCGCTATTGAAACGGCCCCCTACGTTCGGCCGGATCGGACGAATTCCTGATCCGGCGCTTCCTTTGCCGAGGGAGCAGCGGCCGTGGCCACCTGGCCGCCTTCGACCGCCCGCGCCCGGCGACCCGCGCCCGCCGGCCATGGATTACAAGCCGCCGCTTCCCACGGGCATGGCCCAGGCCTCCAAGTACCAAGCCGGAGGTTCTAAGGCGATAATTAGGAACGATAAGCCCGCCTCGGCGTCCTGACATGGGTTGGAGGACTAGACGTTCGGATCAACGGCTGTTCCTTATAGGCGCCCGCCTAGGATCATTTCCGGAGTAGCCGCGAAAGCCGTACGAAGACTGGACGGCGACGGTTTGCCACGCGGCGCCAAGACCAGCGGAAGGACTGCATGCCCGATATGGAGTCCGTGGCTGCTGCGCGTAAGAGCGTTGCGGCCGCGTACAAGACCTGGCTCAAAGAGAGTTATGAGACCCAGGCTCAGCGAGATGGGCTCGAAGAAGACTCGGGATCAACTCCCCGAGATCGACGCTTCGGGCGCCTGGGCTGATGTCGGCATCCAGAGCAAACCGCTTGCCTGGATCGTCGAGTTTTTCCAGGACCCTGCCGGCATGTGGAAGGCTGGCGTGCCGCAATCAAACTACCCAAACCGCCTTGGGGGATCTTTCAACTCAAAATCACCCCTCCAGGGGGTGCTGAGCCGGGTCCTACCGGTTGTCCGCACCTCCGACCAACCCCGCGCAACAAGGCCGCACCCATACTGGGAGTGGGCTCTGGCGCTCGTCTTCCCGGCACGCCCAGTGTTCCAGACTCGCGGCAGCTCGGGTGGAGTTATCGAGTTCGATCCCGTGACCGGAAGACTCTGGTCACCGATCGACGATGAGCATTTCAATCAACCCTACGTGGACTCTGCGCTCTTCAAGTTGGTGCCTGATGATGAGCCATGGAGCGCGGCCGTAGGCTTGACGTACGGCGAAGCGACGCGGGCGCTCGCGGAGTTCGTCCACGTCGCGAACGCCTCACCGCCGCGGCGGGCTACAGGAGCCGACGACGACGATGGCGCGGATGCTGTGGCGACGGAAACAGGTGGCCCTCAACAGGGCCAGGCGATGCAGCGCCGGATGTCGCGCGCTACACCGGCGTTGCTCCTACTCATGGGCGCAGTTGCGGAGGCGCTGCGATCTTCCGGTCCGGACGTGACCGAAGTTAAAAACCAACAATACTTCGCATACCGACGCACAAGAAATTTCGCGACGCTTGAGATCTATCCGAGCGTAAAGACCATTAAACTGTACCTAAAGGTCGATCCGAACAGCATCACGTTGGAGCCGGGTTTTACAAGGGATATGGCTAGTCTCTCGCACTTCGGTGAGGTCGGCGACCTCGAGGTGCTCATCAAGTCCGACGCAGATCTTCAGAAGGCGGAAGCCCTGATCCGGCGCGCCTATCAAGAGGCCAAATGACAGTATTACCAATCGCCGTCCACGACGCGGCCGACGAAGCCGACGTTCGGCGTGCTGTTGAACGAGCGAAGGTTGCGGTTGCCGCCTACAACGCTGCATCCGCGCCTCAAGTCGAGGTTCCGTCAACAATCGGTATCGTGCACAATCCCGACTTGATCGGTGTTGACGACGCGGTGTACCGGCAGATCGAGACTGCCCTCAATGCTGGCAAAGACCATGTGATGCTCTACGGCCCGCCGGGGACGGGCAAGACGGAACTTGCACGGTACGTCGCTTCGCGTGTCGCCACGAAGCCGTACGTTCTCGTCACCGGGTCCGCGGACTGGTCCTCCCAGGATCTCATCGGCGGTTATCAGCCAGTAGGCAGCGGCGAGATCGCGTTCGTGCCCGGCATCCTTCTGCGTAACCTCGACCGGCCTTTTATCATCGACGAATTGAACCGCTGCGACATCGACAAGGTGCTGGGCCCGTTGTTCACAGTCTTGTCGAAAAAGTCGACGACGTTGCCATATCGCGTGGACGTCGCAGACGCCGAATCAGCGCAGTACCGGATTCTGGGCGAGTATCAAGCTGAACGCGACAGTACCGATTTCGCTCCCGAACCCGCATGGCGCATCATCGCGACGATCAACACCGTCGACAAGGCGTCTCTCTATCAGATGAGCTACGCGCTGAGCCGGCGCTTCGCGTGGGTATTCGTCGACGTGCCGGCGGACCTGGCCGACTTTGTCCGCCGTTACGTCGCTCGCCGCGGCGGCAAACTGACCGCGGCCAACCCGCCGCTCGCGCAGATCTGGCAGGCGGTGAACGACTTGCGGCCGCTAGGAGCGGCGCCGTTCATCGACATCATCTCATATTGCCTAACTGATAACGCTGACTTTGACTTCGGGGCTGAGCCTGGGTCCAACGCCGCACTGAAGACGCCGTATCTCGACGCATTCAAAGTCTTTGTCGTACCGATGCTCGACGGCCTACTTCGGGACGAACTGCAGCGACTGGGTGACATCGTGTCCGAAACGTTGCACCTTGATGTGGCGACGCGCGCCACGTTCACGCGACAGTTGACCTCAATCGGCCTGTGACCGATCCGCTGGTTTCGTCCATCGTCTCGACTCTGCTGCGATACTTCCGCGATGGCGACCGGGTAACGGCGGACGAATCACGCGTGCAGGAAGGTGATCGAGGCCTTTTGCGTCTGCACTGGTCGATCTCGTCGCCCGTCTACGACCTCGTCGAGTATGTGCGGCACCACCCGCACGAGGTTCGGTCGTCACTCGATACGCGGCGCGTGACCAGTCGGAACATCAGCGGCCGCGTCAACGCGGCGGAATCGGTGCGCGAGCAACTGCGTACTTCCGACCCATCGGTCTTCGTCGTCGATGAAGCGTATCGCTCGCACGAGAATGGGCCGAACCGTGTCCTATTTTGGACGGTGTCGTACGCGGGTCAGCTGGGTCGCCGGTTCCGCAGCTTACTACCTGCGGAAGGTTCGTACGCACTGCGCACGGTTACCGTGCTTCGAAGCGTCGAAGACGCACGACGCATCCTGCCTTCCTTAGAGGCTCCGCTGCTACGCGTGCCCTCTGCCGACGATGTACGCGCTGCGCGTCGCTCGCGTTCGCTGCTCTATCGTCGAGCCGCAGAGGCGTATGAACTTCTCAGATCCGTCGAGCGACTTGACCCGGACGCTGTGACGACGCTGCTCGGCGGTACGTTGGTTGGGCCGATGGAGCGGTGGCGGCAATTTGAATTCGCACTCGGTCTCGGGATGGCTAACGCCATCGCGAGCATGACGGGTGATTGTCCACGTCTGCACTACATCAGGATTGGTGTTCCTGATGCGTTGGTAACCGTTGGACCGTATGCGATCTTGTGGCAACGACCAGGCCCACTCTACAACGCTTTCACGCTAGAGACGTGGGAGCGCCGCGCGGTCGACATTCTCGCCGCTTACCATGTTCGTCCCGGCTGGGACCGTCCCGACATTGTCGTTGTGGATACGCGTACCAAGCGCGCCGTCGCCGTCGGGGAAGCAAAGTACTTCGAGTCAACGAACTGGCGTGACGCTTTTCGCGGTGCCGCTACGCAGATCGTGGAGTACGCCCGGGGCTACGAACTACAGCAAGGTGATGTTGAGCAGATCATCGCACGCTCGTTCATCGCGCTCTGGGACGCGGACAAACCGGTTTCACCGGTGGAAGGTCAACCGTTCGTCGCGACGTTCTGCACCTTGCAGTCGACCCTTCAGGCCTGGGCGACTCGTTTGTCGACGGATGGCGTTCTTTCCGCGCCGCCGTTCGTTGGCAACGGCGTGCTGTCGTCCACCGGAAGCGGCGCGGGCGGGTAAATCTCGTAGCGCTCGACCTTGCGCAGGAGCCGCGGTGGCTCGATGAAGCGTCCTTGAGCGCCCTTAAGATACTCTTCGTTGAGGTCGCAGCCGATCCACGTCCGGCCGAGCGCCTCCGCCACTTCGCCGGTGACGCACGATCCGGCAAACGGATCGACGACCAGATCACCCGGGTCGGTCAGCAAACGGATAAAATACTCCGGTAACGACGCGGGAAACCGCGCGGGATGCTGCGTGAGGTTCTGCTCCTTGCAGTACGCTTGGTACCGTCCGTTTGACTCGGTGTTCGCGATGGCGAGCAGGTTCGGTGGGACCGCTCCCGCGTTGCGCTTGGCGAAGTTCTTGGAGATGGCGTGGCCGGACGGCCGGAGTTTCGCCTTGTAGCCATGTCGCAACAGGGCCTCCATTGCCTCACTGTAGGGTGCGAGGACACGAAGGTTGCTGGCCTTCGGCCACGGCGTCTTCGCGATCCACCACACGGTGTTCACCGCATCCTTGACGCGCACGCGGCGGATATTGACCCACTCCGCCGGCGTTGGCAGCTTCGCAGGATTCCACCAATAGTGTTCTTGGCACAAGTAGAATCCATACTTTCGACACAGCATGACGATCAACTCGAAATGATAGGTCGAGCGCGCAGGAATGCCGGGCTTCCATGCACCGCCGATGTCGATCACCGCGCTGCCACGCGGTTTGAGTACGCGGTGCATGCCTTCTGCGAACGGCTCGAACCACTTGAGATACTCGTCCGCATCTTCGTTTCCGTACGTCTTCTTTCGCACGAGTCCGAATGGCGGCGATGTCATGATCAAGTCAACGGAGTTCGGCCGCAGCGTCTCCATCAGCAAGCCACACGAGTCGCCATGGTAAAGCGTACCATGCTTGGTCAGGCCAAACCGCTTTGGCTTTGTGAAACGCTGTGTGCTCGAAGCACCGCCCGGCTCTTCGATGCCTCCGAGATGCTGGTTGTGCAACCAGCGTACGTACTCACTGATCGAGCCTAGGCCAAGGGAGCGCGCTTGCGCTTCCATGTCTGAACGTTCGGCCTCGGTTAAGCGAACGTTCGCGACGGCGACCCGCGGGGTCTTCGCCTTTGGACGAGGGCTCATTAGGGATCTCCGTAGTTCCCGCTCGGACGGTTTTCGCCGCCTGGCTACTGTCGAACGCGCCGGTCCGGCACGCCGATCTTAGCTAGGCCATTTTTGTATGACGAACGCTTGTTCCTCTAGCGGTCGGGCCCCAATACGGCGTCCATTCTGGCCCGCTCGGCGGGGTTTGGGGCCCGTCCCTTGGCAAGGCCGTACATGACGTTCCGCGTCAGATCGGCTCGTCTTGCGAACTCCGCGAGAGTCAGACCTTTTGCCGCGATCCGCTCGCGCAGGCGCTTGGCTCGCTCGGACGCCTCGCTTTCTTCACTCATCTCGGCGCCTATGCGCCAGCTCGTTGCCGACCCCTCCTTAGACCTCCGGGGCTGGATGGCAAGCGCTATGCCACGTACCTGGCACCCGCGCGGGCCTAGATTCACCATATGGATTCGAACCACAAGGGAGCGGACCACGCTCGTGACGCTTGACCGGGAGACCAATGAACCCGTAGAGAGAAGGCCGGCTAGCCAGCGCATAGTTCCTCGCCGCCGTATCGGACGGTGACGCTGCCGTTCGGCAGTTTCGTATTAAGACGGCGACCGTGCAGCCGCCTCTTTGGCCGCCCGAGGCTACGTGGTCGTCAGTTCGCTCATCATGACGCATCCGATGGATCATTGCTTTGCCGCGGACGGCGAAACGCTCCGCTCCAACTATTGGGGTTGAATTCAATGAAGCGTTCATGGAGTGTGCTCATCCGCCGACCCGCGCCCGGGCGGCTCTCCGCGCCGCGGCGTACTAGACGTAGTCGCGCAGGGTCAGGGTGACGGTGCGGGCGGTGCCGTCCTTGCCGGCCAGGCCGAGCCGAAGCGCCGTTCCCGGGCGCGCCCAGAAAGCCGCGCGCACCGCGCCGACGCCGGCCGGGGCGGTGCCGTCGACCGTCGCGATGGCGTCGCCGCGGGCCAGGCCCGCTTCGGCGGCCGGGGTGCCGGGGCGGACGTCGGCGATCACGACCTTGCCGGCCTGGCTGACGACGAACACACCCGCGCGCTCGTAGCCGTCGCGGGCCGCGAAGGCCCGGCCCGGCGCGAGCGCCATCGTCTGGTGCGGGTAGTCGAAGGTGACCGTGAAGCGCTTGAACACGCCCGCGCCGATGTTGCCGCTCACGAAGGGGTCGGCCAGCGCGCCCTGTTTCTGCGTGCTCAGGTCGGCGACGATGTCGGGGATGGTGAAGCCGCCCAGGGCCAGCGTGGTGCGGCCGAGCCGGCCCAGCGACGCGCCGCCGACGCCGAAGCCGTTCGCCCCGACCGCGGTCGCGCTCGGCGGGACGACCGCCGGGTGCGCGGCGATGAAGGGCGACATCACGCTCAAGCTCACCCGGCTGCCGGTGTCGATCGTGCACGACCCGGGCACGCCCGCGATCGCGCACGCCACCATCGGCTGCGTGGCGTTGAAGACGAACGGAATCGTGGTGCCGGGCAAGGCGCCGGCGGCGCTCGGCACGGTCAGCACGATCCGGCCGGCGTCGTAGTCGAAGGTCGTCACGAAGCGCGCCAGCACCTCGAAGCCGATCAGCCCGTCGACCGGCCTGCTGCCGGCGGCGCCGAAGCCGGCCCGCACCGGGGCGAGCAGGAAGCTCTGCCGGCGCAGCGTCGCGTCGCCGACGCCCAGCGCGTCGACGGTCGCGAACTGGAACGCCTCGCTGGTCGAGCCGACGCCGGTGCCGTTGATCCCGCCGGTCGGCGCGATGCCCAGTTCCTTGGCCAGGTCGGCGTCGAGCAAGTTCTGGCCGCCGGAGTCGAACAAGAACGTGAACGGCCCTTTGCCGTCGATCAGCACCCGCAGCGCGACGTGGTTGTCGACCAGCTCGAACGGGATCGCGGTGCTCGTGCCGTGCGCGATGCTCGCGTCGCGCACGTCGCTGACCGGCCGGCGCAGCATCCCCGCCGCGGCCGCGCTGTCGGCCTCGGCCGCGCTCGCGGCGAAGGTCGACGCGCCCTCCTCCGTCTCGATGCTCTGCGCGAACGCCACCTGCAGCCCGTTCACCGCGCGGTAGTCGCTCCAGCGCGTGACGGTGGTGATGCGCCCGATCGGCGCGACGCTGCGCGCGGGCAGGTGCGTGCGCGCGTCCAGCCAGAGCTCGAAGGGCAGGCTTCCGGGCGGGGTGACGCTCAGGACGTCGTAGTGCGTGCCCGCGTCGTCGCGCGCGCCGGCGTACGACACGCTGCCGCCGCCGTGGCCCGGCAGCCAAGGCCCGTAGCGGTTGAGGTAGGCCTGGTCGAGCGCGGCGTCGCGCCCGCCGACGCTGCCGTCGTCGAACACCACCCCGCCCGCGTCGCGGTTCCAGGCATGGCTGCCGTCGTAGCCGCTCGCGCCGCTGAGCGGGCCCGCGTCGACGTACGCCGCGAAGCTGCCGTCGCGCACGTCCTGCCACGACTCCACCGTGGCCGGCACGCCCACGATCTTCCCGCTCCCGCGCAGGTGCACGGTGTGCACCCGCGCCAGCGCGTCGGTGCCGAGCGCGGCGGCGGACGCGCGCAGCACGCTCTCCGCGCGCGGGTCGTCCGCCGCGCGCGCCGTACCGGGCACGGCGGCGAACGCGAGCGACAACAGGGCGACGGGCACGGCGAACCGCGCGGCGGGCGAAGTCTTCATGCCCCATCTACGCGCCGCGCCGCGCGGGGTTTCAGGCCCGCCGGTCGCCGGGATCGAAGTTCAGGCGCCGCCGGTCGCCGGGACCTTGGGATACTCGCTGGTCTCGAACGTGCCGGTCGGCTCGCTGAACGGGATGATGCCGCTGCGAGCGCTGGACCTGCGCGCCCAGCGCCGAGAGCGTCTCCTCGAGCCGCTCGTAGCCGCGGTCGATGTACTCCAGGCCGATGATCTCGGTTTCGCCGGACGCGCACAGGCCGGCCAGCACCAGCGCCGCGCCGGCGCGGATGTCGGGCGCTTCGACCGGCGCGCCGGAAAGCTGCCCCACGCCCTTGACCAGGGCGGTGTTGTTGGCCGTCGCGACGCGCACGTCGGCGCCCATGCGGACCAGCTCGTTGACGTACGAGAAGCGCGCGTTGAAGATCGATTCCTCGACCACGCTCACGCCCGGCACGGTGCACAGGTAGGCCAGCATCTGCGGCTGCAGGTCGGTCGGAAAGCCGGGGTGCGGCGCGGTGACGATGTCGGTCCCGCCCTTGACCGGCGCGCCTTGGACGCGCACCCAGTCGTCGCCGCTGGTCACCTTGACGCCGCACTCGCCCAGCGAGAACTGGAGCGCGGCCAGATCGTCGGGGCGCGTGTTCTTCACCGTCACGTCGCCGCGCGTGATCGCACCGGCCAGCATCAGCGTGCCGGTCGCGATGCGATCGGCCACGATCGAGTACTCGACCCCGTGCAGCTCCTTGACGCCGGTGATGCGCAGGGTATCGCCGCCCTGGCCCGCGATGCGCCCGCCCATCGCGTTGAGGAAGTTGGCCAGGTCGACGACCTCGGGCTCCATCGCCGCGTTGCGCACGATCGTGTCGCCGTCGGCGGTGACCGCGGCCAGCATCGCGTTCTTGGTCGCGCCGACCGAGGGCATGCGGAACTCGATCTCGCCGCCGGTCAGCCGGCCGCCCTTGGCGCTGGCGATCAGGTAGCCGTGCGCGACCGAGACCTCGGCCTCGAGGCCGCGGAAGGCCTGCTCGTGCAGGTCGGTCGCGCGGGTGCCCAGCACGCAGCCGCCCGGGAGCGGCACCTCGGCCCGGCCGAAACGGCCCAGCAGCGGGCCGCACAGGTCGAACGAGGCGGCCAGCTTGCGGACCAGCGCGTAGGGCGCGCGGTGCCGGTTGACGTTGGAGGCGTCGATCGTGATCGTGTTGCGGCCGTCGAGCGAGAGCCGCGCGCCGAGCGCCTCGAGCAGCGACCACATCACCGAGACGTCGGTGATGCGCGGCACGCGGTGCAGCGTCACCTTGCCGCGCGCCAAGAGCGCCGCCGCCATGATCGGGAGCGCGGCGTTCTTGGCGCCTTGGACTTCGACGCTGCCGTCGAGCCGCGCGCCGCCGACGACGCGCAGGGTGGTATCGAGCCGGTCGAGGACGTTCATGAAGCGCTCCCTGGGACGAGGGGCGACAAGGCGATGGTTTCGCCGTCGTGCCCGCCGCCGGTGAAGCTGGCGTGCAGCGCACCGGCGCTGTCGATGCCGAGCTGGACCGTGAAGGCGCGGCTGCCGTCGACCTCGCGCAGGCGGGCGCGCGCGCTCTCGGACTGCCCGCTGTAGCGGCCCCCGTCGACGTCGACGCAGCGAATGTTGCCGTCCGAGCCGATCCCGATGACGAGCGATCGCTCGCCGATCTGCCCGCGCAGCACCTGCGTGCCGTCGTCGCCGCCCTCGAATACGAAGGGCGGCACCGCCGCCGCCGGGCGCTCGGCGTGCGCGGGCGGCGGCCCGAGCATTGGCGCCGGGCGCGGCACAGCCGCCGGCTCGGGCACGGGCGGCGGCGCAGCCACCGGCGGGGCAGAATGCGCAGGCGGCGCGGGCGACACGTGTGACTCCGGGAGGGGCGGCGGCGCGGGAGCGGGCGTCGGCGCGGCTTCCGCGGCGACGTCGAAGAGCGCCGCCGCCCCGTGCACCGGTGCCGCCGGAGGCTCCGCCGCGGCAGGCTCGGGCCGAGCGCGCTGCGGCGGCGAGACGGCCGCTGCGCCCGCGGCCGCTCCGGCTTCGGCCGCCTCGGCTCGGGCGTCGCTGCCCAGCCAGCGCTCCATCGCCCACGCGCACAGGCCCAGGGCCGCGAGCTGGACCGCGACCCCGGCCACGTAGATCCACGGCGACGTGCGTTTCATGCGAGGTTCGTCTTTCGGCGCCGGGCACGATGTTTCTTAGCGTGCTCGGTCGTAGTCCACGGCCAACCGCACCGGACGGAGGACGTCTCTTGGCACGCAGCATCATCGCACCCGCGGAACGCGTCACCAACCTGCGCTGGGGCATCGCGCTCATCCTGGCGTTCGGCGTGCTGGTCAACTACATCGACCGGGGCGCGCTCTCGGTCGCGGCCAAGCCGCTCAACACGGAGCTGGGCGTCGGCCCGGAGCAGTTCGGCTACTTGAGCAGCGCGTTCTTCGCCGTCTACGCCTTCTCGCAGATCCCGATCGGCTACATCCTCGACCGCTACGGCGTCACGGTCGTCTCGCGGGTCGGCGCGTTCCTGTGGAGCATCGCCTCGGTCTGCACCGCGATCGCGCCCGAACTTCGGGCTGATCTACGCGGCCCGGCTGTTCCTCGGTCTGGCCGAGGCCCCGACCTTTCCGGCCAACGCCAAGGCGGTGGGCTACTGGTTCCCGCGCAGCGAGCGGGGTCTGGCGACCTCGCTGTTCGACGCGGCGGCGAAGTTCTCCAACGCCGTCGGGGTGGCGTTCACGGCCTGGCTGCTGGTGATGTTCGGCTGGCGCGGCATGTTCTGGTCGACCGCGGCGCTGAGCCTGGTCTTCTTCGCGCTGTTCTACGTGTTCTATCGCAACCCGAGCGAGGACAAGCGGCTCACCCACGCCGAGAAGAAGTACATCGAAGAAGGGCGGCGGCGAGCCCGAGACGCCGGCCGGCGAGCGGCCGCGCGGCGCGAGCCTGGCCTACCTGATCGCGCAGCCCAAGGTGTGGGGGCTGACGATCGGCTTCGCCGCGTACGGCTACCTGTTCGCGTTTCTGCTGACCTGGCTGCCGACGTACTTGCAGACGCACCTTCGGGGTGAACATCCTCAAGGCGGGCGGCTACGTGTTCCTGATCTGGGGCGTCGGCACGCTGACCGATCTGCTCGTCGGCGGCTGGCTCGTCGACTACCTGATCAAACGCGGCCACGACGCCAACCGGGTGCGCAAGACGGTGCTGATCGTCGGCCTGGTGATGGGCTTCGCGGTCATCGGCGCGGCGTACACCAAGGACATCAACGTCGCGGCGTTCTGGATCACGGTCGCGGTTGCCGGCATCTCGTTCCACGCCCCGGTCGGCTGGTCGATCCCCGCGCTGATCGCGCCGGCCAACAGCACGGGCCAAGTCGGCGGCATCATGAACTTCCTCAACAACGTCGCGGGCTTCTTCGCCCCGACGATCACCGGCATCATCGTCGCGCGCACCGGCTCGTTCAACAACGCGCTGATCGCGGCCGGCGCGATCCTGATCGTCGGCATCATCTCCTACGTCGTCGTCCTGGGCCGCATCGAGAAGATTCCCGAGCCGGGCTACGTTGGCTAACGATCGCCTCACCGCGTCCGCGCCGGACGCGGTGATCGGCGTCGACCTGGGCACCTCCGCGGTCAAGGTCCTCGCCGTCACCGCGGCCGGGCGCGAGGTGGCGAGCGGCTCGGAGTTCTACGGTCTCGAGACGCCGCACCCCGACTTCGTCGAGCAGGACGCGGACCTGGTGTACCTGGCGACGACGCGCGTGCTGCACCAGGTGCTGGCCGACGTGCGGCTGCGCGGCAACGAGGTCGTCGCGATCGGCTTCTCGGCCGCGATGCACGGCGTGCTGTGCGTCGACGAGAACGGCGAGCCGCTCTCGCGCGTCATCACCTGGATGGACCGGCGCGCGCACGCGGTCGCCGACCGCTGGCGCGCCGACGGCAGCGGGAGCGCGCTCTACGCCGCGACCGGCGCGCCGATGCACCCCATGCTGCCCGTCGCCAAGCTGCGCTGGCTGGCCGAGCACGAGCCGGAGCTGTTCGCCCGCACGCGGCGCTTCGTCAGCCTCAAGGAGCTGATCGTCTACCGCTGGACCGGCGAGTGGCTGGTCGATCACGGCATCGCCTCGGCCAGCGGGATGCTCGATCTGCGCACCCGCGACTGGTCCCCGCGCGCGCTCGAGCTGGCCGGGGTCGGGCCCGAGCGGCTCTCGCGTCCCTCCGCTGCCGTCGACGACGCTGCGGGCGTTCCGCCCGAGCGTCGCGCGCGAGCTGGGGCTCCACGACCACGTCGCGGTGGTGCTGGCCTCGGCCGACGGGCCGCTGGCGAACCTCGGCGTCGGCGCGACGGACCGCGGCGACGTCGCGCTGACCCTGGGCACCTCGGGCGCGGTGCGGGTGCTGGCCGACGCCGCCGCTGCTCGACCCGCGCGGGCGCACGTTCTGCTACTGCGCCGACGACACGCGCTACGTGATCGGCGGCCCGACCAGCGCCGCCGGCGCGTCGCTGGACTGGATCTTCGGGCTGCTGCTGGCCGAGCTGCCCAAGGAGAAGCGCTTCGCGCGCGCCGCCGAGCTGGCGGCCGCAGATCGCGCCCGGTGCGGAAGGCCTCGTGGTGCTGCCGTTCTTCGCCGGCGAGCGCGCGCCGTACTGGAACAGCGCGCTGCGCGGCGCGTTCGACGGGCTCGACCTGGCCCACGACCGGCGCACGATCCTGCGGGCCGGGTTCGAGAGCGTCGTGTTCGGCGTGTTCGCGGTCTACGAGGTGCTGCGCGAGCTGACCGGCGCGGCCTCGCGGCTGCTGCTCACCGGCGGGCTGACCAAGGCCGCGCTGGTGCGCGGGCTGCTGGCCGACGTGTTCGGCCTGCCCGCCGCGCAGCCGCACCAGCAGGAGGCCTCGGCGCTCGGGGCCGCGCTGCTCGCCGCGCAAGCGGTCGGGCTGATCCCCGACGCCGCCGCCACGGCGCGCGCGCTGGGCCACGACGCGCCGACCCAGCCCGACCCGGCGCTCGCCCCGGCCTACCGCGAGGCGTACGGGCGCTACCGGGCGTTCGTCGACGCGCACCTGCGGCTGTTCGGCTGACGGCAACCCCCTCCCGTCCGTAAGGAGTCGATCTAGCGGTATGGCGCACGAGGCAGCGGCGACGATCGTCGTCTATTACGAGCACCCGCAGTGGTTCGAGCGGCTCTTCGCCGAGCTCGACCGGCGCGGGTTGCCGTATCGCAAGGTCCTGGCGACCGAGCACGTCCTCGACCCGGCCGCGCCGGCCGAGCCGAACACGCTGGTCTTCAACCGCATGAGCGCCTCGGCCGCGACGCGCGACCACGCCGACGGGCTGGCCTTCTCGCTCGACGTGCTGGCCGGCTACGCGCTGCGCGGGGTGCCGGTGATCAACGGCGCGCGCGCCTACGCCTACGAGATATCCAAGGCCAAGCAGCTCGCGCTGATCGACTCGCTCGGCCTGAAGTTCCCGAAGACCCGCATCATCCACCGCGCCGACCAAGCCGCCGCGGCGGCGCGCGACCTGCGCTTCCCGATCGTGTTCAAGCCCAACATCGGCGGGCGCGGAGCCGGGCGTGATCCGCTTCGACAGCGCCGAGCTGCTGGCGGAGACGGCCGCGGCGGGCGCGCTGGACCTCGGCTTCGACTCGGTCGCGCTGCTGCAAGAGTACGTCCCCAAGCGCGACAACAAGATCACGCGCGTGGAAGTGCTGGGCGGCGAGTACCTGTACGCGATCGACGTGACGACCAGCGCCGAGACGTTCGATCTGTGCCCGGCCGACATCTGCCGCGTGCCGGCCCCGGTGGCGGTCGGCGAGACGTGCGCCGCCGAGCCCGCGCCGACCGTCACCGCGGTGCGCGCGCACCCGCCCGCCGACGCGATCGCCGACGCGGTGCGCATCGTGAGCGCGGCCGGCATCGACGTCGGCGGGGTGGAGTTCATGGTCGACGAGCGCGACGGAACGCGCCTGTTCTACGACATCAACGCGCTCTCGAACTTCGTCGCCAACCCGCTCGAAACGGTCGGCTTCGATCCGTGGGAACGCCTGGGCGCGTATCTCGAAACGCGCGCGCGCGGCGGCGTGCCGGCGCTGGCGGGCGCGCGCTGATGCGCTTCGGGTACTGGATGCCGGTGTTCGGCGGCTGGCTGCGCAACGTCGAGGACGAGCGCATGCCCGCGACCTGGGACTACGTCTCGGCGCTCGCGCGCCGCAGCGAGCGGATCGGCTACGACCTCTCGCTCGTCGCCGAGCTGAACCTCAACGACATCAAGGGCGTCGAGGCGCCGTCGCTGGACGCCTGGTCGACCGCCGCCGCGCTGACCGCCGTCACCGAGCGGCTCGAGCTGATGGTCGCGGTGCGGCCGACGTTCCACCTGCCGGCGCTGCTGGCGAAGCAGGCCGCCACCATCGACCGCATCGGCGGCGGCAACCGCCTCTCGCTCAACGTCGTGTCGTCGTGGTGGAAGACCGAGGCCGAGATGTACGGGGTCGGCTTCGAGCAGCACGACGACCGCTACGCGCGCACCGCCGAGTGGCTCGACGTGCTCGACGGCGTCTGGTCGCAGCCGCGCTTCAGCTATCAGGGCAAGTTCTATTCCGTCGCCGAGACGGCGCTGCGAGCCCAAGCCCGCGACGCAGCCGCGGCCGGTGATCTACGCCGGCGGCGAGTCCGAGGCGGCCAAGGAGCTGATCGCGGCCAAGTGCGACGCCTACGTGATGCACGGCGACCCGCCCGAGCGGGTCGGCGAGAAGATCGCCGACATGCGGGCCCGGCGCGAGCGCATGGGCCTGGGGCCGATGACGTACGGCGTCGCCGGCTACACGATCGTGCGCGACGCGCACGAGGACGCGCAGCGCGAGCTGGCCCGCATCACCGACGTGCGCGCGAGCGCCGCCGGCTTCGCGAACTTCCAGCAGTGGCTGAGCGGCACGCAGCTCGACACGCCAGCTCGCCCAGCAGGAGTACAGCGTCTCGAACCGCGGGCTGCGCAGCGGCCTGGTCGGCACGCCCGACGCGGTGCGCGAGCAGGTCGCGGCGTTCGAGGCGGTCGGCGCGGACCTGCTGCTGCTCCAGTGCAGCCCGCAGGCCGAAGAGATGGAGCGCTTCGCCGAAGGCGTGATCGCGCCGCTGCGCAAGACGCCCGCCGCCCGTTGAGCACGAGCCGTCCGCGCGGCGACGCGTACGCCGCGCTGGCCGTGCTGGCGCTGGTCTGGGGCTACACCTGGGTCGTCATCAAGGTCGCCACCCACGACGCCTCGCCGCTGGTCGTCGCGGCGGTGCGCCCGGCGCTCGGCGCCGTCTGCCTGTTCGCCGCGCTGGCCGCGATGCGCCGCTCGCTGCGGCCGACGCCGCTGCGCGACACGGTCGTGCTGGGGCTGCTGCAGACGACCGGCTTCACGCTCTTGCAGACGCTCGCGGTGTCGCTCGCCGGCGCCGGCAAGGTCGCGGTGCTGGCGTACACGATGCCGTTCTGGGTCGCGCTGCTGGCTTGGCCGTTCCTGGGCGAGCGGATCGACCGCGGGCGCTGGATCGCGCTGGCGCTCGCCGCGCTGGGCTTGGGCTTCGTGCTCGCGCCGCTGAACGCGCACGCCGTGCTGGCCGATCTTCTGGGCGTCGCGAGCGGCATCGTGTGGGCGGCGAGCGCGGTCTGGGCGAAGCGCCTGCGCGCGCGGCACGAGGTCGAGCTGCTCTCGCTCACCGCGTGGCAGATGCTGTGGGGCGCGATCCCGCTGGTCGTGATGATGCTCGCGGTGCCCGAGCAGGTCCGCTGGACGACCTCGTTCGTGCTCTCGATGGCCTACATGACCGTCGCGTCGCAGGCGCTGGCCTGGGTGCTGTGGCTGTTCATCCTGTCGCGCCTGCCGGCCGGCGTGGCCGGCATCGCGTCGCTGGCGACGCCGGTGCTCGGGGTCGCGTTCGCCGCGCTCCAATTGCACGAGATCCCGACCGGCACGGAGCTGGTCGGGATCGGCTTGATCGTGGCGGCGCTGGTCGTGAACTCGCGCCCGCCCGCGCAGCGAGCGCGGCACGGCGGGCCGGACGCTGCCGACCCGCTCGCTACCGTCTTGGACTAGCTGGGCTAGATCGAGCTGGAGCCGGTGCTCCCGGTCGTGCCCGTCGTGTCGCCGTCGTAGCCCGAGGCGCGCACGTTGGTCGTGTCGCCGCCGACGCGCAGCTTCTCCTCGCGGGTGGTATCCGAGACGCGCTGCGTTTCGGTGACTTCGCGCTTGCCGACCACGACCTCGCCGGTCACGACGGCACGCTTGGTGACCGCGACCTGCTCGCGCATCAGCGGCACGCGAATCGTCTCGCCCGCGCCGATCTCGCCGATCTCGCCGGCGTCCGCGGTGGTCTCGCTGACCGGGCGGCGCTCGACGAACAGCTCCTCGCGGATGACCGGGACGTCGATGTCCTGCTGGTGCTCCACCACGTCCTTGGTGATCTGCACTTCACCGCGATTGCACGCGCTGCTTGTCGACGCTCAGGCGCTCCTCGCGCAGCTTGATCCGGCGCTCCTCGTCGATCTGCTGGCCGCGCGCGTAGCTGGACGAGTCGCCGTAGCCGAGCACCTGGGAACCGCGCAGCGTGGTGGCGTCGGTCTCGGCATCGTAAGCGCCCGTCGCGCTCGTGCCGAGGGTGCTAGCGCCCGTCGTCCCGGCGAGACCGCCGGTGAGCCCGCCGCCGACCGCGCTCGCGGTCGTGTCGCTCGCATAGCTGCTGGTGCCGAAGCTCTCGCCGGCCAGGATGTGGCCGCCGTTCTGCTCGATCAGCGTGGCGGCGAGCTCGGGATGGTTGTGGCCGTCGACGGTCAGGATCGCGCTGTTCGGGGCGAGCGATCCGTCGATGCGGCGCGCTTCGCTCGAAGCAACGCCGTGGCGCACCAGCTCGTCGTAGAGCGTCCGGTCGCCGCTGGCGCCGCTGAAGAAGCGCCCGATCTTGTCGCCCAGCGAATCGCCGCCGTCGCTGGTCACGTGCGTCTGGCCGGTCGTCGTGCCGGTGCCCGTTCCGGCGTACGCCGTCGTGTCTTCGCTCGCGTGCGTCACGCCGATCCAGGTGCGTCCGAACCCTTCGTCGTGCAGCGCGTGCGCCGCCGCGTGGGCGGTCTCGCGATCAGCGAACGCGGCGACCAGCGCTCGCCCCTCGTATGCGTCGTCTCGCGCGGTACCGGTATCGTAGTTCATCGAAATCCCTCGTCACGGTTGGCTCGTTGTGTTCTCGCGGAGCGGAACACGGCTGGCGAGGTGTGCCCTTTTTCGAGCCGTTCTACAACTGCTCGTGCACAGGAATTTTCATGCGGATCGCACCGTTCCGCGCACTCCGCGACGCAGGGCTCGCTCGCTCTCGCCACGCGCAAGAAAGAGGGGCCGCTCGCTGCGCGAACGGCCCCTCTGATCCGGTACGGACGAGCGTCAGACCGCTCGCACCGCCAGCTTGGCGTTGGCGAAATCGATCTTCGTTTGCGCGCGGCGCTGAGCGTCGACATCTCCGGCGCTCTTGAGTTCGTCTTGCGCCGCGGCGAGGTCGGTGCGCGCTTGCGCGGGGTCGACCTCGTCGGCGGAGAGCGCGGCGTCGGCCAGGATCGTGACCTTGCCGGGCAGCGCCTGCATGAAGCCTTCGCTGCAGGCCAGCTCGAGCCGGCGCGTCGCGCCGCCCTCGCGCACGTTCGCCCGCAGCACGCCGGGCCGCAGCGCGGTGAGGTACGGCGCGTGCGAGGGCAGGATGCCGACCTCGCCCTCGGTCCCGACGGCGATGACGAGCTCCGCCTCGCCGTCGAACTTCACCGCCAGCGGCGTGATCAGGGTGAACGGAATCGCGTTGGCCATCTACGGCGCTCCGCTCGATCGATTGCCGTCATCTCAGGTCCGCGAGCCCATTTCCGCTGCGGCGGCGCGGACTTCGTCGATGTCGCCGGCGTAGAGGAACGCCTGCTCGGGGATGTCGTCGCACTTGCCGTCGAGGACTTCCTTGAACGAGCGGATCGTGTCCTCGATCTTGACGTACTTGCCCGAGCGCCCGGTGAACTGCTCGGCGACGAAGAACGGCTGCGAGAACAGGCGCTGCATGCGGCGCGCGCGCCCGACGGTGATCTTGTCTTCGTCGGAGAGCTCTTCGACGCCGAGGATCGCGATGATGTCCTGCAGGTCGCGATAGCGCTGGAGCGTCTCTTGCACGCCGCGCGCGACGTCGTAGTGCTCCTGGCCGACGATCGCCGGGTCGAGGATGCGCGACGACGAGGCCAGCGGGTCGACGGCCGGGTAGATGCCCAGCTCCGAGATCGGGCGCGACAGCGCGGTCGTCGCGTCGAGGTGGGCGAAGGTCGTCGCGACGGCGGGGTCGGTGTAGTCGTCGGCGGGCACGTACACGGCCTGCACCGAGGTGATCGAGCCCTTCTGGGTCGTCGTGATGCGCTCTTCGAGCGCGCCCATCTCGGTCGCCAGCGAGGGCTGGTAGCCGACCGCGGACGGCATGCGGCCGAGCAGCGCGGAGACTTCCGAGCCGGCCTGCATGAAGCGGAAGATGTTGTCCATGAACAGCAGCACGTCCGAGCCCAGCTCGTCGCGGAAGTACTCCGCCATCGTCACGCCGGTCTGCGCGACGCGGAAGCGCACGCCGGGCGCTTCGTCCATCTGCCCGAAAACCAGCGTCGTCTGCGCGAGCACGCCCGACTCTTTCATCTCCATCCAGAGGTCGTTGCCTTCGCGCGTGCGCTCGCCGACGCCGGTGAACACCGAGAAGCCCTTGTGGACCGCGGCGATGTTGCGGATCAGCTCCTGGATGAGCACCGTCTTGCCGACCCCGGCGCCGCCGAACAGACCGACCTTGCCGCCGCGCGTGTAGGGCGCCATCAGGTCGACGACCTTGATCCCCGTCTCGAAGATCTTCGGGGTCGGGTCCTGCTGGGCGAAGGTCGGCGCGTCGCGGTGGATCGGCCACATCGCGGCGTGGTTGACCGGCTCGTCGGAGTCGATCGCCTTGCCCAGGACGTTGAAGATGCGCCCCAGCGTGCCTTCGCCGACCGGGACCGTGATCGAGGTGCCGCTGTTGCGCACGACCGCGCCGCGCACCAGACCGTCGGTCGAGCCCATCCCCAGGCAGCGCACCTGGTTGTTGCCCAGCTCGCCCTGCACTTCGAGCACGAGGTCGCGCTCGGCCATCGCGGTGCCCGAGAGCTTGATGCCGCTCTCCTGCGACTGCGACGCGGCGCCGTTGCTGCCGGCGCTCGCGCCGCCGCCGATGTGCACCGACAGCGCGTTGTTGATGTTGGGCAGCGCGTCGGTCGGGAACTCGACGTCGACGACGTTGCCGAGAACCTGGACGACCTTGCCGGTGGCGAGGGTGGTGGGGGTGACGGTGGCGCTCACGGTATGGTTCCTTCTTATCCGGCGAGGGCTTCGGCGCCGCCGACGATCTCCAGGATTTCCTTGGTGATCGAGGCTTGGCGCGCTTTGTTCATCTCGACGGTGTTCTCGTCGATGAGTTTCTTGGCGTTGTCGGTGGCGTTGTTCATCGCCACGAGCTGCGCGGCGTAGAACGAGGCGTTGGTCTCGAGCATGGCCGAGTACAGGGTGAACTCGAGGTACTTGGGCAGCAGCCGGCCGAGCACGAACTCCGGCGACGGCTCGAACTCGACCGCCCCGGCCGAGGCCTTGGGCGCCGTGGCGTCATCGGCCACGATCGGCAGGATCTGCCGCACCTCGGGCCGCTGCGTCATCATGTTGACCAGCTTGGGCGACACGAGCGTCAGCGACGAGATGCGGCCCGCCGTGAAGTCGTCGGTGACGCGCCGCGCCAGCTCCTGGGCGTTGGCGAACATGTCGCCTTGCGCCGAGCGGCCAGAACTGCAGCGTCTCGCCGCTCTGGCGGCGCAGGGCGTTGCGGCTCTTGATCCCGACCGCGTACCAGACCAGGTTCGCGTTCTCGCGGCCGTGGATCTCGGCCGAGCGGATCAGGTTGGCGTTGAACGAGCCGGCCAGCCCCTTGTCCGCGGTCATCAGGATCACGCCGCCCGGCGCGCCCTCGCGCCCGGGCTTCATGAACGGGTGGTCGACCGCGCCGACGTTCGCGATCAGGTCGCGCAGCATCGCACCGATCGCGTCCGCGTACGGGCGCGACTGCTTCTGCAGCGCCTCGGCGCGGCGAATCTTCGCCGCCGCGACCTGCTTCATCGCCTTGGTGATCTGCTGCGTGTTCTTCAGCGACCGAATCCGGTCCCGAAGATCGCGAACGCTCGGCATAGGTTAGTTCCTAGAACCCTTTGTTGAATTCTTCGATGGCGGCGATGAGCTGCTTCTCGGTGTCGCCCGAGAGCGCGCTCGTCGTGCGGATCGCGTCGCTGACCTCGGGGTGCCGCTCGTGGAGGAATTCGACGAAGCGCTTCTCCCAGTCGGCGACCCGGTTGGTCGGGATGCTGTCGAGGTAGCCGCGCGTCGCGGCGAAGATCACCGCGACCTGGTCTTCGACCGGCTGCGGCTGGCCCTGGCGCTGCACGAGCACCTGGGTCATCTTGTCGCCGCGGTTGAGCTGCTGCTGCGTCGCCTTGTCCAGATCGGAGGCCAGCTTGGCGAACGCCGCCAGCTCGCGGTACTGGGCGAGGTCGAGCTTGAGCCGGCCGGCGACCGACTTCATGGCCTTGGTCTGGGCCGACGAGCCGACCCGCGAGACCGAGATGCCGACGTCGACGGCGGGCCGGATGCCCTGGAAGAACAGCCCGGTCTGGAGGTAGATCTGGCCGTCGGTGATCGAGATGACGTTGGTCGGGATGTACGCCGACACGTCGCCGGCCTGCGTCTCGATGATCGGCAGCGCGGTCATCGAACCGCCGCCCCGCTCGTCGGACAGCTTGGCGGCGCGCTCCAACAGGCGCGAGTGCAGGAAGAAGATGTCGCCCGGGTACGCTTCGCGGCCCGGCGGGCGGCGCAGCAGCAGCGAGACTTCGCGGTAGGCCTGGGCGTGGCGGGTGAGATCGTCGTAGATGATGAGGACGTCTTTGCCCTCGTACATGAAGTACTCGCCCATCGCGCAGCCGGCGAACGGGGCGATCCACTTGAGCGAGGCCGGCTCGGCGGCCGAGACGGTGACGATGGTGGTGTACTCCATCGCGCCGGCCTTCTCGAGCGTCTGCTGCAGCGAGGCGATGGTCGAGTTCTTCTGCCCGATCGCGACGTAGATGCAGACGACGTTCTGGCCCTTTTGGTTGATGATCGTGTCGACCGCGATCGCCGTCTTGCCGGTGCCGCGGTCGCCGATGATCAGCTCGCGCTGGCCCTTGCCGATCGGGATCAGCGCGTCGATCGCGCGGATGCCGGTCTGGAGCGGCTGCTTGACCGACTGGCGCTCGATCACCGACGGGGCGGTGTTCTCGATCGTGCGGTACTGGCTCGATCGCGATCGGGCCCTTGCCGTCGACCGGCTGGCCGAGCGGGTTGACCACCCGGCCCAGCACGGCGTCGCCGACCGGGACCGACGCGATGCGGCCGGTCCGGCGGACCTTGTCGCCCTCTTTGATGTCGGTGTCGGGGCCCATGATCGCGACGCCGACCGAGTCCTCCTCGAGGTTGAGGACGATGCCGTTGAGGCCGTTGGGAAACTCGACGAGCTCCGACGCCTGCGCGTTGTCGAGGCCGTAGATGCGCGCGATGTTGTCGCCGACCTCGATGACGGTGCCGATCTCGGCTTCGTTGGTTCCCGTCGCGTAGCTGGCGATGCGCTGTTTGATGATTCCGGCGATTTCGTCGGCGTTGATCATGGCTTGCTTTCTGGGCTCCGGTTAATTCGTGCTGAGCAGGCGGGCGATGTCGTCGAGGCGGCCGGCGATCGTGCCGTCGGCGCGCTTGTCGCCCATCGTGATGCGAACGCCGCCGATCAGGTTCGGGTCGACCGACTGCGTGACGTCGAACTGGGTGCGGTAGGCCGCCGCGAGGCGGGCGACGATCGCGTCCAGCTCGCCCCGGGAGAGTTGGCGGGCGCTGGTGACCTGGAGCGGCTGCGCGCCGCGCGCCTGGCGCTCGAGGACGTCGAACTGGCCGACGATCTCCTCCACCATCGCCTCGCGGCGCTTGCGGACCAGGAGCAGGATCGTGTGCAGCGCGATCGGGTCCAGGCGCGAGAAGGCCTGGCCGACGATCGTCTCCTTCTCCTTGCGGTCGACGACCGGGGAGCGGAAGAACTTGCGCACGTCCTCGTCGGCGTCCAAGGCCGCGACGAAGGTGTGCAGGTCGTGCTGGACCGGGCCGACCTTGCCCGCCTCCTGGGCGAGCTGGAAGACGGCGGTGGCGTAGCGGCGGGCGAGGGTCTCGTTGGGCATCAGAGCTTCCCTCGGGACA
This sequence comes from Vulcanimicrobiota bacterium, assembly GCA_963784655.1. Classification (GTDB taxonomy): domain Bacteria; phylum Vulcanimicrobiota; class Vulcanimicrobiia; order Vulcanimicrobiales; family Vulcanimicrobiaceae; genus Vulcanimicrobium. The sequence goes on along the minus strand of CAWASO010000001.1, from coordinate 1,120,030 downwards.
GATCGTCGACCGTCTCGTTCACCAGGCGGGCGTTGGTGCGCTCGTCGACCCGGCCGGCGGCCTGCGCGCGAGCTTGCAGCAGCGCCTTCTCGATGAGCTCGATCCGGAGCCGGTCGCGCGCGGCCAGGCGGGCCCGTTCGAGCTCGCCCTGGGCGTTGCGAACCATGCGTTCGCCGTCGGCGCGGGCCTCGGCCACGAGCTGGTCGTGCTCGCGCTTGACGACGGCGTCTACCCGGGCGCGGATCTCGGCCGCGTCGCCCTGGGCGCTCTCGACCTCGGCCCGCGCGGCGGCCGCTTCGGCGCGAACCCGCTCGCGGCGCGCCTCGGCCTCGGCGATCTCGGCGTTGCGAGCCCGCTCGTTGGCCTCGACGGCCGGGATCAGGTACTTGCGGAAGAGCAGGATCAGCACGATCAGGAAGACGACCGCGCCCAGCACCTGCGACCACAGCGCGACCGATTCGAAGAAGTGGTTGGTCGTTTCCATCAGGCCCCGGCCCCCGAGCCGATCGCGCGCTCGAGCATGGTCTGCGCCAGCCCGTCGACGATCTGCGCCTCGTTGGCGCGCGCGGCCTCGATCTCGCCGCCGACCTGGCGCTGCGCGTCCTCGACGATGGCCAGGGCCCGGCTCTGGTAGTCGCCGGTCACCTGGCCCGCCTCGTTCTGCGCCGCGACGCGAGCCTTCGCGATCGCCGCGTCGGCCTCGCGCCGTGCCGCGGCGCGGTGCTCCTCGGCCGTCCCGCGCGCCGAGCGCACTTCGGCCTCGCCGCTCTCGATGTCGCGCGACAGGCCGTCGATGTAGGCCCGGCGCTGCGCGATGGCGCGGCCGACCGGCCGCAAGAACACCAGGTTCAGCAGGACGATGAAGAGGACGAAGTTGACGACCTGGACGAGCAGCGTCCCGTCGATCGAGAGAAACACGGCCCTACTTGACGATCGCCTGGATGTGCGACGGCACGTTGGTGACGGCGAAGAACAGGTACAGACCCAGTCCCAGGCCGATGATCGGGAACGCTTCCAGAATGCCGACGCCCAGGAAGAAGAACGTGAAGATGTTGGGGCGGGCTTCCGGCTGACGGGCGATGGCCTCGACGGCCTTCGAAGCGACGATACCGTCGCCGATGGCCGAGCCGAAGGCGACGGCCGCGACGATCAGCGAGAAGCCGATCACCATCATTGCGAGGATCAGAGCATCCGAGGTCACGTGAGTCGAGCCTTTCTGGAATTTCCGCCGGCGATCCGGCGGCCGATTGAGGGTCTAATGTTCCTCGGACGTCGCCAAGGAGAGATAGACGATGGAGAGGAGGGTGAAGACGAACGCCTGCAGCGTGCCGATGAAGAAGTTGAAGAACTGCAGCAGGAAGGGCACGACGGCGGCGCCCAGCGAGAGGTTCACCGGGCCGACCGAGACGTTCGACGCGATGATCGTCGCGACGACGAAGAGCAGCAGCTCGCCGACGAAGATGTTGAAGAACAGCCGCAGCGCGAGGACGACCGGGCGGGCCAGCTCCTCGATCAGGTTGAGCGGAAACAGGAACACGAACGGCTTGAACAAGTGGCCGAACGCCCCGATGCCGTTCTTGCGGATCGCGACGAACCAGATCCCGAAGAACACCAGCAGCGCGAAGGCGACCGTGGTGTTGAGGTCGGCCGTGGGCGCCCCGCCGAACGGCAGCCCGAGCTGCTTGAAGGGGAAGAAGCCGACCTGGTTGAGGATGAAAATGAAGAAGAACATCCCGATGAAGACCGGGACGAACCGTTCGCCCTGCTTGCCGATGGTGCTCACCGCGAGATCGGCCAAGTAGTTGACCAGGCCCTCGAACGTCGCCTGGGTCTTGTTGACCCGGTGCGTCGCGTACGAGCGGCCGAGCCACCAGAAAAAGGCCAGCGAGACGAGCATCACGAGCCAGGTCGTCAAGATCGTATCGGCATGCACGGAACCGATCACCGGCCACTGCCAGGTCAGATGCGCGCCGACTTGTTCCTTCACTACGTCCCTCGTCGATATGCGTTGCGCAGCACGATCGCGTACGATGCCAGCGGCGCGAAGAATCCGGCGTAGGAGATCGCCAGAGCCCACACGGGGCCGGTGATCGCCGCAGTAGCCGGGAGAGTGCCGACACCCAGTACCCTGACCACGTTGTTGAGGCCGTACACACCACGCGAGCGTCTCCCGTCCAGGAGGCGCTCGTTGTTGCGCATGATCAACAGCATGTTCACGACGCCGCACCCTCCTCCGAGCGCCAGGTCGAGACCCAGGAGCGGAGAGCGGAGAGCCACCAGGATGGCGAGCCCCGCGAGCAACAGCGACGTGCGTAGGGCGACCGACCGTTTGCGCGCGTAATACACGCGCAGCTCGGTCTGGTCGGCGCGCTCCGTATTGTCCCAGGTTTCGGGTCTCCCCTCCTGGACTTTCATCGCACGAGACCCTATTTGACCGAACGGACGACCTGGGAAACCGCGATTCCGCCCCCCACGACCAGCCCCGCGAACAAGCCCACGATGGCCCACCAGGACGCACCCGTTCGGTTCGCGGCGACCACGCCCAGGGCGAACCCGCCCAGCGTGCAGGCGACGAAGAGCGCGCCCAGACCGATCAGGCGGGCCGGGTTCACGCGGCCGGACCGGGGCGGAATTCATCAGGCTGCGGCCCGCCGCGCAGGGCGTGGAGCAGCCAGCCGACGATGCGCTCGGCGGCTCGCCCGTCGCCGTAGGGGTTGGCCGTGTGCGCCAGCCGGCCGTACGCCTGGGCGTCGGTCAGCAGGCGGCGCGTTTCGGCCACGATGACGTCGTAGTCGGAGCCGATCAGGCGCAGCGTGCCGGCCTCGAGGCCCTCGGGCCGCTCGGTCTCGCGCCGCATGACCAGCACCGGCCGGCCCAGGGTGGGGGCCTCTTCCTGGAGCCCGCCCGAGTCGGTCAGCACGAAGTGCGAGGCTCGCACCGCGGCCACGGTCTCGGCGTAGTTCAGCGGCTCGACCAGCCGCACGCCCTCGACCCCGTCGAGCACGGCGTGAACGACCGGGTGGACCGCCGGCGAGGGGTGGACCGGCCAGACGACCTGCGGCCGCTCGGGGAAGCCCGCGATCGTGCCGACGGCGCGGGCGATGTCGGCCATCGCGCCGTGGTTCTCGCGCCGGTGGGCGGTGACGAAGATCATCGGCCGGGCCGGGTCGAGCCCGTCCAGCGCGTGGGTGCTGACCCCGTTGCCCAGCCGCCGGCTGGTGGCCAGGAACGCGTCGATGACGGTGTTGCCGGTGACGACCACGAGCGCGTCGTCGGTGCGCTCGGCCAGCAGGTTGGCCTTCGAGCGCGCGGTCGGCGCGAAATGGAACGAGGCCAGCACGCCGGTCAGGCGCCGGTTGGCCTCCTCGGGGAACGGCTCGGTGATGGTCGAGGTGCGCAGGCCGGCCTCGACGTGGCCGACCGGGATCTTGGCGTAGAACGCCGCCAGCGCGGCCGCCGTCGAGCTGGTGGTGTCGCCGTGGACCAGCACCACGTCGGGCTTGGTCTGGGCCAGCACGCGCTCCATGCCGGTCAGGACCCGGGTCGTGATGTCGGTCAGCGACTGGGCCCGGGTCATGATGTCGAGGTCGACGTCGGGCACGATCTCGAACAGCCGCAGCACCTCGTCGAGCATCTCGCGGTGCTGCGCGGTGACGCAGACGATCGGCTCGACGGCCGGCCGCGCGGCGCGCAGCGCGAGGACGACCGGCGCCATCTTGATCGTGTCGGGCCGCGTGCCCATCACGGCCATCACGCGCAGCGGCTGGCTCAGCCGCGCGCTGCCATCGCGCGCGCACCCCGCCGCCGACGCCGGACAACACGAGGGCGACCACCCCGAGGACGAGACAGAGCGCGTAGATCAGAAGAACCGCCTGGCGGACGTTGAGCCCGAACCGGAAGATGAGCTGGTGGTGGAAATGGCCGCGGTCGGCCTCGTAGAACTTCTTGCCCGCGCGCGTGCGGCGCACGATCGCGAAGGCCGTGTCGAGCACCGGCAGGCCGAGCGCGACCAGCGGCACGAGCAGCGAGATGGTGAACGCGGTCTTGCTCGCGCCCTCGATCGAGACCGTCGCGAAGACGTAGCCGATGAAGAGCGCGCCCGAGTCGCCCAGGATGATCTTGGCCGGGTTGAAGTTGTACGGCAGAAAGCCCAGCACGCCGCCGACCAGCGCGGCCAGGATCAGCGCCAGTTCGGGATGCCCGTGGGTCAGGCTGATGACCAGCAGCGACATGCCCGAGATCGCGGTCAGCCCCGAGAGCAGGCCGTCGAGCCCGTCGATGAAGTTGATCGCGTTCATCATCCCGACGTACCAGATCAGCGTCAGCGGGATCGGCAGCCAGGCCGGCAGATAGAGCGGCGCGCCGTGGTGGAACGGGTTCGTGACGTACGCCGGGATCACGAAGCCGTAGAGCATCGAGATGCCGGCCACGACGATCTGCGCGACCAGCTTGCCGCGCGGCGACATGCCCATCACGTCGTCCCAGATGCCGACCATCAGGATCAGCGTGCCGCCGAAGATCAGCCCGATCGCGTCGTGCAGGTTGTCCTTGTTGCCGAACTGGTTCTTTGCGATGAGGTAGCCCAGCGCAGAGAACATCGCGAACGCGAAGCCGAGGTAGACCGCGATGCCGCCGATGCGCGGCTTGGGCACGTCGTGCATGCGGCGCTCGCCGGACTCGTCGAGCATCCCGACGGTCTGGGCCAGCCGCCGCACGTAGGGCGTGGTGAAGAGCGCGGTGACGAACGCGAGCGCAAGCGCCACGGCGATGATCGCGGGGTTCATACCCGTCGCCTCGGGATCACGCGGGCCGGTTCGGGCACGAACGGTTCGAGCGCCACGCCCGCCTCGGCGAGCAGCGCTTGCGCGACCGGGTCGGGGTAGGCGTCGGCGTAGACGATCCGGACCACGCCGGCGCTGATCAGCAGCTTGGAGCAGCCCGAGCAAGGCTGGTGGGTGCAGTAGGCTGTCGCCCCGGCGATCCCGACCCCGTGGAGGGCGCCCTGGACGATCGCGTTGGCCTCGGCGTGGGTGGCCCGCAGGCAGTGGCCGTCGACGATCATGCAGCCGGCGTCGGTGCAGTGGGCGACCCCGCGGGGGGCGCCGTTGTAGCCGGTGGTCAGGATGCGCCGGTCCCGGGTGAGCACAGCCCCGACGCTGGCCCGCGGGCAGGTCGCCCGCGTGGCCACCGTCCGCGCGATGTCCATGAAGTACTCGTCCCAGCCGGGACGGGTGGTTCCGGATATTGCTCGGGTTCCGCTTATTCCGTCGTCTTGGTGCACCGAGTTCCGCTTATTCGTCGGGGCCGTCTCGGCGGCCCGTCCAGGCCCTCTCGGGGCTCCAGGTCCAGCGCACGGCGAAGGTGGACCCGGTCACCAGGAGCGACCGTGCGGCGCCGACCCGGCTGGCGAGTGGTAGATGAAGGCGAGGACTGGGTCGACCAGCGCCGTGAGCGCCGAGGTCCAGGGCGCCTCGATCAACCGGTAGAGCCGGATGGAACCCACCATCTCGCTGATCACCAGACCGTCCGCCTCGAGCGGGTCCATCAGCCGCAGCATGTCCGTGTCGACCTCCAAGCCGGAGGCACGGGCGATGGTCGTCGGATTGCCGTCCCCAAGGCCGCGACGATAAGGACGGCACTGGTCCGGTTGGGGTGGCCGAAGATGGTTTCGACATCGCCCGGCGGTCGGCCGAAGATGCGCAAGTTCGTGACGTTCGCCCACGGCGAGATCGTCTCGGAAGGAGGAGGGAGGGTGTCCACAGGCCAGACCGTTCGCGTCCGCGATGCTGTTGAGCACGTCGGAGGCGAGGCTCGGCGAGCGGATGGCGTCGGTCGAGGGTCAGGAAGTAGCGGTCGAGGTGAGTGAGTTGCGGTACCGACGGACCAGACCGAGCGCCACGAGCCGGCGGACGGTGTACCCGAGGTTCGCGTCAGTGACCAGCTCGCGTTCGGGGGAGGTCGTTGACGGCGACTGGCAGGAACGCGGCGATTTCGACGAACGTCTTCGTAACGCTTTTCGTGTTGCGACGCATGCACGGCACGGATGCGTCGCGACACCGCGTGGTCCATCAACGCGTCCTCCAGCGGGCTTGCCTTCCGTGCTTCTCTGCAGAAAGTAGGCTTTTTTGAGTTTGTGGGCCGTCCAGATCAGCGACCACTTCACCGAAGCACGCAGTGTCGGGTCTGTCGCTTTTGCCGCCCACCTAAGATTGCAGGTTTGTATATCGAACTGCGGAAAGTTACTCACAGCACGTATTTCTGCTGGTGAAAATTATGAACGAATCGACACAAACCACCATCCATGCGCAAGTAAGCAAGGGAAATCCAACTGGTTTACCTTACCGACTTGAGATTGCGCTCTACGATGGCGACAACAAGACGTTCTCCACCGAAGCCTATCCGGAGACGTTCGACGAGGGCTTGGATATGGTGCAGCGCGTCACGGATGCCATCGGGCATCCAGACACCGAGTACCACGCAACAATCCGGGACGGAATCGAAACCCTAAGAGCGAACAATCCGGAAACCTAAGTTGTCCCAGGAGCGGGACCGCTCGTAAAGCGGATTCGTTTCTTGCCGAGTGCACGTAACCGTCGCACGGCTCACAATCTTGGCCGGCCATCGGCAAACCATGAAGGTGATGGACCGCTCAGCATGGTTCGATGATGTTGGCACGCCTTGTGCAGGCGTCCGCTAATCCGTCATACCAGCCGTGCGTTTCGATGCGCAGCAGTAACCGCTCTCCGTGTATGATCTCGCAAACGGTATCACGCACGGGGACGCGGCCCGTCGCGACGAATCCCACCCCAAAATTGGTCGCCTTCTATCACAATGAGGCGCGCGATGTCAAACACGCACGACTGAGACTGGTCACGCATGGCGTCATGCCGCATCGCGGGTTGTCTCACGGTCAGAGGCTTGTTTCACAGTAGGGACGGCTACCGGCGTGTATTTCACACTTGCCCTTCGAAATTTGGGCTATCTTGACGCTGGCTCGCTTGGGTTTACTACAGACGCGGTAGCGTTGTTTTCGCGCCGCTGATGCCAGCCTTCTTTTTCCTATGCTCCTCAGCGTGGATTGCAAGGACGAGGTAGATCAGGGCCGCGCGGGCAAGGTTAAGAAGCCGCAACGTTCGCTTTTCGAATGCCCCCTGCTTCACAATATACACAAGCGGGTCTGCAGTGGCTGACGCCCCGCCGTCCGTCACGCCGTCGCGTACTACGCGCAGGTACTTGTGCTCTAAGTGATTCCGAATTTCCGCGACAGCCTGGGAATCCGGGTCCGTTACTGCCATGAATTCTGGTTCAAAAAGATCGCGCGAGAGCCAATATAGCCCGCGCAGGGGCCAATTCTGCGCTGATGCGAACGGAGTCTCTCTTGCTTTTTTCCATACTTCCCGAAACGTCACCCTCTTGATGTTGAGACTGAAGTACGCGTCTAGGAACAACGAAATTTTATCGAAGATTGAATACGCCGTGCGGTACGTCGTTTTCATTCGTTCGATGCGCAGACCATAGACCGGTTCATCGCCGGTGTCGTGTGGCGCGAGGCCGGTGTCCGATGGATGCTCGTCGCCCGAAGTAAGCGCTTCGTATAACGTCCAACGAGCCGAAGCGTACTCTTGTTTCATGGTATCGAGATAGCCCATTAGCATCTCAGAGCGAGCGTCACGCGGGACGATGGCCGGGAGGTGGAGGTGGTCCCCAGCAGCCGTCGTGATGGCGCCGAGATCGTTAAGCGGATCAAGAAACAGTCGCTCTATCGAACACCAGTCGCGATAGGCATGAGACGACTCCGGCCACACACTTCGGTCTCTTGGTGTTTCCAATGGGTTCTGCCCAAGCCAACTATCCCACTTCTCGCGTTGCTCACGCCATTGGTTTATGGTTGGAGTGTAATCCATCTCGTAGTATGCGTCTTCAGCAGTTGCCTCTGCAAATCCAGTTGCCGCCGCAGCGATGAACTTGCGCTGATCCTTTCTCTGATAAAGCGCACCGCCGTAATAGGCCAGGCTCTTGGCCCGGTTGCCGAGAGCCATCCCGAACTTCGGGTTGATTTGCAGTGCTCGATCGCGGAGTTCGACGGCCTCGACAATACGGCCAAGTGTGCTAAAAATATTACCGAGGTTAGTAAGGACTTGGGTCCTATACATGGGCTGTATCGCCGGGAACGCAGGATCGGAAACTATGCGCCGCAACAGCAATACTTGCTCTTGCAGTTCAGGTTGATCCCATGCCCACATGTCTCGCATGCTCAAGTCGGCGCGACCTGCCCAGATGTTCGATCGAAAGAAAAGATTGACCAAGTGCAGTTCGGATGGAAGACGGCAAAACTCTAGCCGCTCACTCCATGCCAGTGCGCGGTCGAAGGCAGGTTCGTCGCCGAGAACGTCTGCGAGGTTGATCAACTCACCCAGCACCGGCATCGCGTCCAGTGCGGAGAGTTTGCCCAGCAGGCTCGATTGCCAGTACTTCTGCAAGCCGCTCTCGTGATTCCGATTCTCTACTTCCGGCCGCCTCTGCTTCGCTCATCCTGCGCACCTCAATTTTACAGTTTTACAGTAGCCGCTTGCGGCTCCGGCACCATAACTTGCTGTAATCCGGGCATCAGCCCACTATATCTTACGGTCCTGTTGTGCCAGGAGACCGGCACCTCGAATCACTGGTTTCAGTACGGCCACAATCAGGTGAGCCTTGCCGCCGCGGCCGCTCCTGGGCGATCTTGTCGAACGCCCGCTGGACCCCGGTCGCGGTCTGCGGCCAGACCTCGACGTAGGCGCGCAGCAGCGCCTTGAGTTCAGCCTTAGCCGGGCTGGGAACCCGTCCGCGATTGTCACCACCCGGACCTTGGACCGTGGGCCGGCGGGGTGATCGCTCTGGAGCATGTTCTCACGCTCCAACCTCTGCAAGGCATGCTCGATGCTCTACCGGTCGTGGCCGGCCACCTCGCAGCACAGAACCTCGAACGTCCATCCGTGGAACCGACGCTGGTCAGGACCGTCGGGATGATGCCGCCGAATAGGGCGTCGCGGTTACCGACCACGTGCGCCGCGGCGGGGCTTGGGCGCCTTGTAGCGCAGACGTAGGACGGCAGCGGATAGGAGCACTCCAGCGCGACCAGGAGGCGGCGGAGGGGAAGTAGAGCGGTGATTGCGGTCCAGCATCACGGCCGGGCCGAGGTCCGTCTCCCACACGCGAACCAGGGCGCCGCGGCCGAACGGTGCCTCAAGCAGATGAAGGCTAAGCCCGACCCGGCGGAAATCGAGTCTGCCGGAGTCGGACGCCGAGCGGGCCTGGATTATCGCGACGGAGCAGTTCGTCGGGCGGTCGTGCGTCAACGAGATGCTGTGCCGGCGGGTGTGGACACTGGTGCGCCATCGTCAAGGTCTCAGCCTACTACAACCAGCCGGTGGACATGGGTTTCGTGACCCCCTTCCAGCCGCGGCCCGAGGATGAGGCGTTCTCCGTCTTCCGGCCAGCGTTCGAGCCGATTCGCTAGGTGCATGGTCTCTCGATGGGAAATATGACAAGGAGTATCTTCCATCCCGAGCCGCCTTGATATTGATGGACTCGCTGTCAGCAGCACCCGAACATTTTTCCGCTGATATGATACGTGCTGCGTGCGCGCGTGGCGCATATGGTTATTTAGCGTGGCGCCTCATGCAGGCTCGTAACCCGCTGAAACTTCTCCTTCAGCAAGCCGAGTTGGCCCACCAGGATGTCCTTGCCGCTGATCAGGAAGTCCCGATTAGCAGCGTCGAGGAGGTGATTGTCGGTTCGATGACCTCTTTCACGCGAGGTCTAAGGCGCGGCATGGGCGATGTCATCCGGCATGGGTGCGCCGGTTCTGTCCTCCAGATAGTCTACTCACTTTTTGAATCCCACGCGGCGATCCTTAAGAAGCCTACAGGTGCGAAATCTTATAGCGGGCTTCTCATTGCTGGCGTGCCGTTTTCGCGCGTGCTATGGGCTGCACGAAGCGCATTTGCACACCAAGATGAGTGGCAACGCAAAGGCGCGTCTGCCCATCCGCTGGGTATCGGGGCGCAGGAGATTTTGAGGATGGTTGGCGTCGCAGATCCCTCCACGGCTAACGCGCACGATGTCTACATCGCCATCTCGGGTGGGTCGCTTGACGAGTTCATGCGTCGCGTCTTGGCTGCGGCTAATGACTCTCCGCCGAGATCATCGGCACGACGCCAGCCCCACCTCTGTGGGGAATGTTGCGGGTGGTGGCGATCGTCAAATTCGCTATCTCGGGTCTGGGTTTGTTGCTAGCTCAAGGCCTGAAGGGATCTCTGACGGACCTTCTCGCAGACAGAACCGTATTGGTGCCACTACAAGCGGGTGGACACGCGGTCGTGAACTTTGATGAAAGCGTCATTGGGACTATACCCGGCGCCGGTCCCTTCGCCGCCTTCGTTGTCCGCTGGACCGCGGTGAAGCACCTACGACCCGACGCTGCTCGCCCGTTCAAGGAATTCGAGTCTCGGCTCGGATCATGGTGGCAGCAGTTCGAGACGCTGAATCAGACAGAGATTGAGTCTCCTCGGTACGTCGAGGACCTAGCAATCTTGTGTGCGCGTGTTGACCAACTTGAGCAACTGCTCAAGGCTCTTCCATCATCGCTCGCACTATTAGCGGCACAGGAAGGTATCGCGAACGATGAGGATGCACGTCGGCTCGTCGACAGTCTCCTACAGGACTACAAGCGCCCTGAGCCGCGGGCATCGGGCACACCCATCAACCTCACTGCGATTCTGGACCCGACGGGGGAGATCTTTAGCGGCCCAGTTACATTCACACCTCGAAATTCGACCCCGGAACCCCCGATATGACCCCGTAAGTTCAGATTAACCGGGGTAACCCACAGCCGGGGCGCGTCATATTGCTCGGGTTCCGCTTATTTGGTCATCGTGGTGCACCGAGTTCTGCTTATTCGTCAGGACGGGCTCGGTGGCAGCCTGGGCTCGGCTGACCAGGGCGGGTGCAGACTCGACTCGGCTCCGTCCGGTTACGTCCCCGAGATCTGGCTCTCTTTCATGAACTGACGGGTTTTCGCGTTCGTTCTCGTCGTTGTGGCGCACGTGCAACTCAGTGCGCTGCAAGGACCACGGGTGACGGTCAGCTTAGCAACGGGCGACCGTTCATTCCTAGCATTTACAACGATGCGACCCTCCAAGTCTCATCCGGTGCGCATGAACCTTATCGTCAACGCTCGTCCTTGCACATAACTTAGTGGGGTGGACGAGGCCCATGATTGGGCGACGGCAATGCCGCGATAGGGCGACCTTTCATCCTACGCGGATTAACCTGGACGTGTCGCCGTATGAGGACTTAACTTATTGGGCAAATGATTGCGCCCGTGGCAGCCGGCGTGCTCGACAAGTTTCTTGTCCGCGGCCCCGTTCTAAGCCGAGATATCGATCGACAGACGGGGATAGCCGCGGATGAACTTGGCGAGGTCAAGATTGCACTCGTCGACGACAAAGGATTGAGTGTTCCTACCCAGTCCCACGGCGTCGCAACGTTACACCATCGGCTCGCGATTCGGACGAGAACCGCTATCGTAGAGAGTTGATGCCAAGGCGAGACGGTCCGTACAAACCAGGCATGACGCTGATTGACGGTAGAGATATACTCCTAGGCAAGAACATATTAGGGCAAGGGGAGAGATATGCGGGCGACTTTCACGGCGCGGATTCGTATATTTTGTGCAGCGGCGCTCATCGTCGTGTCGGGCGCGGCACAGTGCGGCACGGCGCATGCGGAACCCTCTCAAGCTCCAGCGAGCGCCAGCCAGGCAGGATACCCGCCGATCAGCATCCCCCCGCTCGCGGTCTCGACGGCACCGCCGGACCGAGGTCTCCATTCATATCACTTAGGCCAGACGCGTATTGCGAATGCATTCGTCGTCGGTCCGGGCGCAGTGCTGTTCTTTGGGATCAATCCTTACCGATATCCGCAATGGTCCGCGAAGATCGATGACAAGCTCGTCGCCGGGCCGTCGGCCTACCTCCTTCCAACAGTCGTGAACGCGCCGTTCGGCCCGGCTGACTCGGCGAGCACGGATCTTAGCGCCGGGACACCGCCCGATGTAGACATCGCGGATTTCGTTCCGATCACGAACAAACAATTGGCCAGCGGAGACGTCTGTGGGTTGACTTCCGACAGCACCGACGACGCGGCGAATGCCTGCTACGCCGTCGTTGCAGCCGCGCGCAATGAGATCACCGATCTCGTCCGGGCACGCGAGACAGCACTGTACAAGGCCACTCACGCATATCGCGGGTTACTCGCGACAGTCGATGCGCTCATCCGCCAGTTTGGAACCATCTCGAACGACGATCAATTCGCGCTTTACCGGGAAGCAATCTCCAAGCGCCTGTTTGAAGCGTCCGTGAACGACCAAGGGCAGCGCATGGATGGCGAAGCAGACTTCACGATTGATGCAGCAAAGCATGTCGAGGATTGGCCCGGGCAACTTATAGCGCTGAGGATCGCACAGGCTAACAACCTCGCGGACTTCTACGCTGCAAAACTAAAATTGGCAGCGCAAAACGCGATCACTGAATCTACGAACGGGCAGAGCAGCGGGGCACCACAACATAGTGCTGAAAAGACGCGGAGGATACTCGTCCGTGCAACTACGGATGATGGGAGCAAAAGACAAAAAGAGGCCCTCGACATAGCTCACGGGCTCCAGCAATTTGCAGCCGATAGTCCGGAGGCGCAGCGCTACGCAAAGAGTCAAGCCACGCTAAGCGTCGTGATCAAGAACGTGCAGGGTGCTACGCTCGATCGGTTTGCGTTTCGAGATCAGGAGACATGCAAGGGTATATCTGGCAGCCGCCGAGACAAGATCTACACCGTCAAGCTTTTTGACGGCGCGACATCAACGGTACACCTCGTGTGCGAGCCTCGAATGGTTCTTTCAGGCGGCGTCGCGTTCACCGGACTGAGCCAGCCGACGTACGAAGCCGTGCCGGATGCACCTGCGACTACGCCACCATCTCCGGCGACCGGCACCGCGCCGCCCACGCCCGCGCCGACCGCTCATATTCACGCGACAACGCAGAGCTATCTACGGCCGACTGCGGTTATCATGAATAACGTCCGGCTCTCGGCGCCCGGCAGCGAGGAAGCACTCTACGCAGCATTCGGACTTGGTGTACTCCAAAAAGATACGGGCGAGCTCACCGCGGACTATCTCACCGGTGTCTCTTTCTCTCTCTCGAAGACGATGTTCCTCAGCATAGGCGCGCAGTTTGGAAAGACGATCACCACGGCGCCCGGCTACGAAGAAGGCCGAGTTGTTCCACCCAACACCAAAATTCAAACACTGACGAAATTTGCACCGCAGCTATTCGTTGCAATCACGTTCGGAAGACAGTAGCACACTACATGAACTCGGCGAGGTGCTGCGGAACCGTGGACCGGGTCTTACCGCGCCTTGGGTAAAGCTAATTCGGCACGCCGGCATTGGGCAAGTGTGCTAAGCCGCAACATGCGATGCATCGGAATTTCGACTTTACTCAGAAATTCAGATTAAGAAATACTAACTGACAGCCAGGGCGGCCTCGGCCTGCCTGCCGGGGCGGGAAACTCGCTCGTCCCTCAATACCACCAAGGGAACGACATTCGTCTGGGCAGGCGGAGCGGCTCGTCCTGCCAGAAACGTCGAGCGTTCCGCATGGATTCCTAAGTCTGATCGGTTGCTATAGTACGAACTATATAAGGATTGTGCAATTCATGACCATGCTGCAGATCGCAGTGACAATGCGCGACAGAAATAAAATGACGATCCCACGCGAAGTCATCGAGTGCCACAACCTCCTACCCGGGCAGAAACTCGTCATCGTGGACGATACCGACCAGCCTGGACAATTTGCCGTGCGCGTCATCTTGCGGACCTACGCCGGTGCGCTCGCCAGCGTGTTCGGCACGAGCACCAGAACGTCGCATACGTTCGGCAAGCGCGAGAACTGGTCCTTAACTGATCGCGTTTGCGGGCTGCTCCGCTTCGTCAGCCAGGATGTTCGTCGTGGGTTTGCACTGCCCGGACCGGCCCGACGATGACCGTGCGCATCGCATCGTGTCCCATGATCGTCGCCTCGCTTTCCGGCGTCAGCTCGGTTGTCAGCGCGGTCAGAACGTGATCGTGCCAGGCGCCGCCGATGTAGAGGGAGTCGCGCGCGTAGCATTCGGCTATGAAGCCGAGCCGGCGCAGCAGCTTCACGCTGCGCTCGTTGACGGACTGGTAGTTCGCCATGACGCGGTGCAGGTGCAGTTCGTCGAACGGGCACCGCCTCGGAGGCGATGCCCTTTCCCTCGTGCACGGCATCGACCGAATATCCAAGATGTTAGGCTTGGAACATGCCGCGCACGACGTTGCTCAAGTTCACGCTCGCAACGTCGTCGCGGCTCCCAGCGATGATCTCACTGGCGAGCGCCCCCTCTGCGCGCTCGCCCTCTCGGATTCGTGAGGAATCCATAGCTGCGGTCTGCTTGCGCGTCGGCACGCCGCTTCCAGCCGATCAAGAATGCGTCGCAACGGTCGAACTACAGGCGTACGTCTAGCGTTTGGCTCACACCGTTTGCGACAGGACCGCGCGGGCGTGGCTGCCGCCGTGGGGGCGCTTCGTGACGTGGAACTCGCTGGTCAGCTGCGCGACGATGAAGAGGCCGCGGCCGCGCTCGCTCAGGACGTTCTCGGGCAGTTTGGGCAGGTGCTGGAAGCCGGGTCCGCCGTCGAGGACGTGCAGCACGGGCTTGGGGCCGCTCCAGTCGAGCGTGACGTCGACCCACTTGGGCGCGTAGCGGACGACGTTCCCGAGCAGCTCGGAGAACACCAGCTCGGCGTTGCGCAGGTTCGCCTCGGCGAGCTTGCCGCGCTCGAGCTCGGCCAGGAGCGCGCGCCGGACGTCCCGCGCGGCGTCGGGATCGCGCGAGTCGAACGACCAGTGCAGGAGCCGTTCGCTCGCGGCGCTGCGCTCGACGTGCGCGATCGTGAGGAGCGCGACGTCGTCGCGCGCGCCGTCCTCGATGACCGCGTCGTGGATCGCCAGCGCGACGTTGGGCGCGCCGAGCACCTCGGGGTCCCCCATCATGCGGCGCAGGCATTCCTCGCCGGCGATCGGGTCGCGGGTGGCCTCGGTCAAGCCGTCGGTGTAGAGCACCAGCAGCGACCCGACCGGCATGCCGATCGCGCCGACCGTCCGCTCCACCTCGAACGGCAGGCCCAGCGGGCCGCCCTCCGAGACGAGCTCCGACGATGGAGCCGTCCGGGCCGCGCAGCAGCGGGCGCGGGTGCCCGGCCGAGGCGTAGGTCAGCAGCGACGTGATCGGATCGAACACGCCGACGAACGCGGTCACGAGGCTGTCGGGGTTCTCGGCGTGGAGCGTGCGGTGGGCCGCGTCCAGCAGCATCGCCGGCTCGGGGTTGATGTGCGCGGCGCCGCGGAACACCTGGCGCACGCTGGCCATCGCGACCGCGGCGTCCAGTCCCGAGCCGCACACGTCGCCGATCGAGAACAGGACCCGGCCGTCGGAGAGCTGGAGCGCGTCGTACCAGTCGCCGCCGATCTGGGCCTCGTCCGACCCCGGGCGGTAGAACGCGCCGAAGGTCAGGCCGGGCACGCGCGGCAGGGCCCGCGGCAGCGCCGCCTTCTGGAAGCGCTGCGCGACCCGGCGCTCGTGCTTGTACGCGTGCGAAACGGTCTTGAGCTTCTGCGACAGGCGGCGCGCCCGCACCAGGCTCTCCACCCGGGCGCGCATCTCCAGCTTCTCCAGCGGCCGCAGCACGACGTCGTCCACGATCCGCCAGAGCTCTTTGGGCATCAGGCCGACGCTGCGGCGGTCGCTCAGCAGCAGTACCGGCACGAGCACCGGCTCGTTTTGCGCGCGCTCCAGCGCGATGCGCGCGGCGTTCGCGGTGAGCGATGAGCCGTCGACGATGACGAGATCGACGTCGAACGCGTCGTCGTCCTCATCGTCGGACTCCGGGGGCAGCTCGAACGCCACTTCGTACTGCGGGACCAGGACCTGGGCCAGCAGATTGCGGTTCTCGCGGTTCGAGAACAGGACGACGATCCGGTCCACGGGCTCAGACGCCGGCCTTGACGTCCGGATCGTGGGTGCCGCCCAGCATGCCGGCCAGGTGCGTCATCGGTGCGCCGACCTTCAAGCCTTGCGGCGTGAACTCGAACTTGCGCAGGGTCTTCTCGAAGTCGCTCAAGCGCTTCTTGAGCACGCCGATGACGCGGCCCATCTCGGCGTGCGAGGAGTTGCGGCGCTCGACGTAGCGCAGCATCACGACGTTGTCGGCCAGATAGGTGATGCCGATCTCGCTGATCCGAAACTCGGTGACGTTGATCAGCTCGTTGACGAGCAGAACGGTCACGCCGACGTTCTGCAGGTAGCGGCAGAGCGCGTGCAGCCGTTCGTTGAGGCTCTGGTCGGAAACCGAGAGCCGGTACCCGCTGATGCTGTCGATCATGACGATCTCGCGTGCCGTTCTGCCTCGACGTCGCGCCGAACCAGGTTGGCGAACTCGTCCGCGGAGAACTTGAGCGCTTCGACTCCGACGATCGACAGCGTGCCGCGCGCGACCATTGTCCGAGACCGGGATGCCGACGCTCTCGCAGCGCTCGGTGAGGGTGGCGACCCGCTCGTCGAAGGTGTAGATCGCGGAGCGCTCGCCGCGTTCGGCGGCTTCCTTCATGAACTGCGCGCCGACGGTCGTCTTGCCGACGCCGCTCGGACCGGTCAGCAGCGTGACGGTGCCGCGTTCCAGACCGCCGTAGGTGAGCGCATCGAGCTCGGGGATGCCCCAGGGCAGGCGTTCCGCGGCGAACGCCGTGCCGTGCTCTTCGGGCATGAGGCGCGGGAAGACGGTCGCTCCGTTTGCGCCCAGGCGCAGCGTGTGCTCGCCCGCGTGGTAGTCCGAACCGCGAAACTTGGCGACCGTGAGCGAGCGGGCCCGTTCGCTGGGCGCCAGCTCGATCACCCCGTCGCACAGGTAGCGCAGGTCGTCGTCGGGCGCCTCGCCGCTTGTCTCGGAGGTCATCACGACGCAGCCGCCGCGCTGCTTGACGTAGCGCAAGAACGACAGCGTCTGGCGCCGGAACTCCGGCGCGTCCTTGTACAGGTAGCGCAGCGCCGTCATCGAGTCGATGAAGACCCGCTGCGGCTTCACCCGCTGCACCGCTTCGATCAGGCGCGCCGTGGTCGGCTCGAGCTCGACCTCCGCGGCCGGGAAGATGTCGTAGCTGCGCACCTCCTCGAACAGGTCCGCAGCCGGACTGAGGTCGCAAAAGTGAACCCCGCTCGGGTCGAAACCCGAGTAGCTCGCGTTCTCCAGCAGCTCGGCCTGCGACTCGCCGAACGTGATGAACAGGCTCGAGTCGTCCGCGGCGGCGGTGAGAAAGTGCCAGCCCAGCGTCGTCTTCCCACCGCCCGGCGGGCCGCTCAGCAGGTACGCGCGCCCCGGGATGTAGCCTCCGTGGAGGATCTCATCGAGCCCGGGGATGCCGGTCGAGATGCGCCTCGGCACGGGTTTGGTCACGCTGTGTCTCCTCACGACGCGGCCTCGTCGCGGAACGCTTCCTGATCGCGGCGGAACCAAGGTGGTGCTACCCCGGAAGGGGATTCCCCTAAACAGCGGGCCGGTTCGGCCCAGCCGCCCAGTCGGGATCGGAGAGCGCGGTCAAGACGTGGTCGCGCCAGGCGCCGTCGATGAAGAGGTAGTCGCGCGCGTAGCCTTCGACCGTGAAGCCGAGGCGGCGCAACAGCTTGCCGCTGCGCTCGTTGACGGGCTGGTAGTTCGCCATCACGCGGTGCAGGCGCAACTCCGCGAACGCGAAGCGCACCACCGCGCCGACCGCCTCGAACGCGATGCCGCGCCCTTCGTGCGCGGCGTCGACCGAGTACCCGAGGTGGCACGCTTGGAACGCGCCGCGCACGACGTTGCTCAGGGTGACGCTCGCCACGATCTCGCCGGTGCGCGCGCCGTCCCGCATGCGGGCGAGAAAGGCATGACCGCGGTCCGCTTCCGCGTCGGCGCGCCGTTGCGCGAGCGCGCCGCGCCGCCATTCGAGGTCGTACGCGAGCGCGGGATTGCGGCGCGGCTCCCACGGCGCGAGGTGCGCCGCGTTGCGACGGTCGTACGCGATGAGGTCTGCCGCGTCGTCCGCGTCCGCCAAGCGAATCGTCAGCCGCTCGCTCTCGAACTGATGGCGCTTGCCGCTCTTGTCGCTTTCCACCGCGGTGATGATTTCGTTCAGCCGTGGACGTTACTGCGCAGCGCGCTCGGCGGTTCGAGCCGGCTACGGTGCGGACTTCGTGCGCGCATGGACCGGGACCGACGACGTCGAGCCGAACATCCGGTCCCCCGCGTCGCCCAGGCCGGGGACGATGTAGCCGTGGTCGTTGAGCCGCTCGTCGACGTGCGCGGTCACGATGCGCACCTCGGGGTGCTCGCGGGCGAGCGTGGCGATGCCTTCGGGCGCGGCGATGACGCAGACGAACACGGGCGACTTCGCGCCGCGCTCGGCGAGCATCGTCAGGGCCGCCGAGCCGGAGTGGCCGGTCGCGAGCATCGGGTCGAGCACGAAGACCTCCCGCTCGCCCAGGTCGTCGGGAAGGTTGGCGTAGTACGGCACCGCGGAGAGCGTCTTGGGATCGCGGTAGAAGCCCAGGTGCGCGACCACCGCGTCGTCGACGACGGCCAGGAACCCCGGCAGCAGGCCCAGCCCGGCGCGCAGGATCGGCGCCACCACCGGCCGGGTCGCGATCCGGCGCACCTTGGCCAGCGCGACCGGGGTCTGGATCTCGATCTCGATCTGGGGCAGCCCGCGGGTCGCCTCGTAGGCCAGCAGCTGGCCGATCTCCTCGACCAGCCGGCGGAATACCGGCGTCGCGGTGGAGGCGTCACGAAGCCGGGCCAGGCGGTCCTGGACGGCGGGATGGTCGACGATCAGCGGCTGGGGCACGATTGGTGATGATCGCGGCGGGCCGCCGCTTGCCCTGCCCGCCGCCCTTTTCCTTTCCCACCACTTCAGCATGATAACCGAAAAGTGGCGAGCCGATGACACCTTCGTTTCGTAGGTGAGCGTCGAGGCGAAGCCTGCTGGGCATCGGCTGTGATCGAGTGCGACGCACCGATCAGGAACGCGACGTTCTGCAGTGCGTTGCCGGAGTCTCGGGCTCGCGAAATCACGCAGCGGCGCGAGCCCAGGTAGATGCTTTCCTGCAAGCCGCGGTCGGTTGCTTCACTCCAGTGCCTCGGGCGGTTTGTTCTCGATATGCCCGACCAACGAGTTGCAGCTCACCGTCCCGCTCGGAATGCGCAGACCAGCGTCGAAGCTCCAGTGGGTGCGGTTGACCAGGTCGGTGGCATCCTGCGTGGGATTCGCACCGCCGGAGAACACGTCGGCCAGCGGCGCGAACGGTCCCAGCGCGCGGCTGGGAAAGCTCGAGCCCGCGACGAACCCGATGGGCCCCTCGACGAACGCGGCGTAGGTATACTGTTTGCGCCGGTTGGTCGCGCACGTCGTCGCCGTCGGGCAGCTCGGGTCTACGCTGTTCGCATAGCCGGCGCTCAGACCGAACATGAGCGACCCCTTGGGAAGACTTCTCGTCAAACCGATGTCGGCGCCGCCGACTGACTGTATCAACGCTTGAGCCGCGCCTCCCGCCAAACTCGAGAATGGCGCGAACGTGAGATTCGGAGCGACGACCGGCGCGGTGATCGTACCCCGCGAGCCGCGGACGGTGAGCGACAACCCGCGTGCCGAAAGCGGTAGCTCGAAGGAGCCGCGCAGGGATTGATCTACCGGGTTCTGGTTCGAGAACGAAAAGCTGTTCACCGTCACCTTGGAAACCCGCGTCTTCGAAAGCGGAAACACGTACTGGGCCGTGCCGATGAAGCCGTGCGTGCCGAGCAGTGGATCGTCGGGAACGTCCGGCGGCCGAAATCCGTTGCCCCGCAACCGGTAGCCGAAGCGCACGGCGTAATCGTGCGCGGAGCCGGCGACGGCCGCCGGCTCCGCGGCACTCGCATGCTCCGCCTCGTAGCGCAACTCCTCGACCACGGTCGCGCTCGCGCCGCCGCCATCGTGCCAACCGTAGTTCACAATGGTGTTGGCGGCATGGACGGCCGGCACCACCTTCGGCGCCGGGCTCGCCTCAAGTGCCCATAGCCCATTGTAGGCGACCGTCGCCGTCACGTCCCGGGAATGCGCCGGCGAAGACGACTTCGGCAATTGCGCGGTGTGATTCGCGCCGAGAAACGCCGCCGTCGCTTCGATGCGCCGTTTCTCGGGCGATCGCAGCCCCCCCATGAAGTCCGCGATGCCGGTTCCCTCTTTCCACGATCGCACGAAGCCGAGGCTGGTCTGCCATTGCCCATCATCACTCACCGCCGGCTCGCTGCACGACCGTCCCGGCGACATCGAGCCGAGACGGTCGAGGCCTTGAAGACATCGGCAAAGATTTGTAAGTTTTCCGGTCCCTCGGACTTCGCGATCGGCGACGCTGGTGTTCGAAACTGTTTTTCGTCGCCTTCGACGCCGCTCGCGCAGAGAACGCAATTGAACCATTTGGACACGTCGGAAGCGATGTCGACGCTCTCGGCGTTCTCCGATGCGCTCCGGAAGAGCGTCTCGGTGAGGCTCTGGATGGCGCTCAGATGAAACGTGGTATTGCTCCTGATCGGCACTGCGCATCGATCTGCAGCGGCGGACGATCGGACGGCGCGACCCCAGCCGGGGCGGGCGAACCGCCGCGGCGTTGTTCGTGCGAGATCAGGCCGCTATACGAGAGCCAACGGTCGCATTGCCACGTCGGGGCCGGCGACGGCGAAGGGGACGGCGTGGCGCCGGCGCGATCGCTCGCTCGGGCTCGCTGGACCATGAGCCACCGAACTCGATCGGACGCACAGCGATTCGGGAGGCTGGTCTTCGGCGCTGGAGCGCACAGCGGTGCCATCGCGAGCACAAGGACGATAGTAGCCACGAACGAGACCGATATCGATACCCGAAAATTCATGCGACACCCCGTGCAAAGCGGACGCGTCGCTACGCCCGCCCATTTGCTACCGAATCATATCACCTTTTCTGACGCTTGTCTTGCCAAGCAAGAAAATATGCCAGCCAAGGCGGTACCACGACACGCGCGCACCGCCTCATCGCACCGGCGGTTTCCAGTTGGGGTTCGTCAGCGAGGTCAGGACGTGGTCGCGCCAGGCGCCGCGCAGGCAGAGGTGATCGCGCGGCGAGCCCTCGACCATGAAGCCGAGCCGGCGCAGCAGCGCGCCGCTGCGCTCGTTGGTCGGCTGGTAGTTGGCGGTGATCTTCTTGAGGTTGAGCGTCTTGAACAGGTGCGCGATCACTGCCGGACCGCTTCGTCGCCTGCCTCGGCCCTCGTACGCGCCGTCGAAGTTGTGGCCACCATCGCGGCGTGCATCACGGTCGCAAGATGCCGCAGCGTTGACGACGCCGACCAGCGCGTCGGGCTGCTCGCGGTCGAAGGCCAGGAACGAGAGGTCTCGCCGTGCCAGCTCTCCGTGGCCCGCCAGCGGACCCACTCGCGAGGCGCAAGATCGCCGAGAGCGTGGCTCCCAGCGCGCGAAGCGCGGTCGTCGCGCGCGTAGTACGCCAGCAGCACGCGGAGATCCACCTCGCGCTGGTGCAGGCATTCGGTGCGAGCGCCCCGGCGGATCGCCGCGCACGCACGCCCTACGGCACGTCGTGGCGGGAGGTCAGCTCGGCGACGCGGGCGCGCAGCGCGTCTTTGTTCGCGCCGGTCTCGATGTCGTCGAGCGCTTCGCCGATGATCCGGCCGACTTCGCGCGCTTCGTCTTCGCCGAAGCCGCGCGAGGTGATCGCCGGCGAGCCGATCCGGATGCCGCTGGTGATCGCGGGCTTCTGCGGGTCGAACGGGATCGCGTTCTTGTTGACCGTGATCTTGATCTCGTCGAGGTACGCCTCGACGGCCTTGCCGGTCAGGTTCTTGGGGGTCAGGTCGACCAGCAGCAGGTGCGTGTCGGTGCCGCCGCCGACGAGCCGCACGCCGGCCCGGGTCAGCTCCTCGCCCATCGCCTTGGCGTTCGTGATGACGTGTCTGCTGATACGTCTTGAACGCGGGCTGCAGCGCTTCGCCGAACGCGACCGCCTTGGCGGCGATGGTGTGCATGAACGGGCCGCCCTGGATGCCGGGGAAGACGCTCTTGTCGACCGCCGGGCCGTGCTCGGCCTTGGAGACGATCAGGCCGCCGCGCGGGCCGCGCAGCGTCTTGTGGGTGGTCGAGGTCGAGAAGTCGGCCAGCGGCACGGGCGAAGGGTGCAGGCCGACCGCGACCAGGCCCGCGATGTGCGCCATGTCGACCATGAACAGCGCGCCGATCTCGTCGGCGATCTCGCGGAAGGGCGCGTAGTCCATCGTGCGCGGGTAGGCGCTGGCGCCGGCGATGATCAGCTTGGGCTTGTGCTCGCGCGCCAGCTCGCGCACCTGGTCGAAGTCGATCAGCTCGGTGTCGCGCCGGATCCCGTAGGCGACCGCGTTGTAGAGCTTGCCGCTGAACGACACCTTCGTGCCGTGGGTGAGGTGGCCGCCGTGCGCGAGCGACATGCCCAGGATCGTGTCGCCCGGCTTGAGCACGGCCATCATCACGGCCATGTTCGCCTGCGCGCCGGCGTGCGGCTGGACGTTGGCGTGCTCGGCGCCGAACAATTTCTTCAGCCGCTCGATGGCGAGGGTCTCGGCCACGTCGACCCACTCGCAGCCGCCGTAGTAGCGCCGGCCCGGGTAGCCTTCGGCGTACTTGTTGGTCAGCACCGAGGCCGAGGCTTCGCGCACCGCCCGGCTGGCGTAGTTCTCCGAGGCGATCAGCTCGAGGTTCTCGCGCTGGCGGCGCTCCTCGCGCTCGATCGCGGCGTACAGCTCGGGATCGGCGGCGGCGAGCGTCTGGGATTCGAGCAGTTGCATGTCGCGTTCAGCCTCGGTCGTCGGTGTCGATGTCGCTGCGGCGCTTGATCAGCGTCGTGGCGGAATAGTCGGGCTTCGCCACCGGCGCCTTGGACGCCCCGCCCCAGCGCAGGACCTGCACCAGGATCAGCAGGCCGACCGTCGCGACCAGCGCCAGCCAGAAGGTCGGGCTGGAATAGCGCGGCTGCGTGTGGTCGAACAGGTATTCGGCCAGCGCGATGGCGACCGCGGCGAGGGGAACGATGTTGCCGAGCGTTTGGCGGTCTATGACGGACTCCCGGTGAAGCGTGCGGCGATGCGGATCGCTCTTTCGAGTTCGGCCTTTCGGCGCCCGTTCGCCGCGGGCGAGCTGACCCAGCTGGAGTGGGTCGAGCGCTGCGCCGCCGGGCTGGGCGCGGACGGGATCGTCTGCGACCTGGCCGATTTTCCGCGCACCGATGCCGAGTACGTCGCGCAGCTGCGCAAGGTTGCGGTCGACTTGGGGATCGTCCCGTTCGGCCTGGACGCGCCCGCCTTCTTGGACCCGGCCGCCGAGCCGAGCGCGCGCGAGGCGACGCTCGCGCTGGCGAGCGGCTTGGGCGCGCTCGTGCTGCGCACCCAGCTCCCCGCCCCGGGCGACGTGCCGCCGGCGGCGTTCGTCGAGGCGGCGGGGGTCGCGAAGACGGCCGCCAAGGCGGCCAAGGGAGTCAACGTGACGCTGCTGCTGGCCGCCCGGCCGGGGACGCTGGCCGAGGATACCGCCGGCCTGCACCACCTCATCAAGGACGTCGACAGCGCCTGGCTGCGGGCGTGCCCGCGGGCGGCCGGCGGGCGCGCGGGCTGGGGGCCCAAGGAGCGCTTCCCGGCCTTCGAGGCGACGGCGGCCGACGATCCCCGCGCGGTGGCCGCGGCGGCCGAGCGGGCCTGGGTGATCCTGGACGCGCCCGCCGCGGAGCGGCCCTGGGACTTGCTCGGCGACGCGCTGGCCGCGCTGCGCGCCGCGGCGGCCGAGCACCGGCTCATCGCGGGCTAGGGCCGAGCGCCGGCTCACGCCGGCTAGAGAAACGAGACACAACCGCAGCGGCCGTTTGGAGCCCAGTTGAAGACCTGCGGTTCTCGCAGGTGGGTGCGGCCCGGGCGCCCAGTGTCCAGCCGGTGAGGGCCGGGCAACCGGTCGTATCCGGAGCTTGTGCTCCCGGGGTTTCTACGTTGGTCTACCACTAAGGAACCTACGCGAACCGCCGCAGTTGTTGTCGCTCCGGTATCGTATACCCGCCGTCAAGGACTTGACAGAATGGCCGTTTCGCGAACGCGACTTTTCCGGCTTCTGAGCGCGGCGGCGGGACCGCTGGCGGTGCTCGCAAGCGTGCCCGCCGCGGCGCTCGCGGACGATCCGACACCGCCGCCCTGCGCGACGGCGATCGCGGCCTCGCTCGCCGACCGGCCGGGCACCGGCCGCACCACCTCGAGCGGCGGCGCGCCGTGCGTCGCGCTGCCCGGAGAGGTGATCCTCGAGAGCGGCGTGCGGCGGCAGATCACCAGCGCCGCCGGCGGCAGCAGCACGCTGGCGAGCGGGCCGCTGGGCCTGGTGCGGTTCGGCGTCGCGCGCCGGCTGGAGCTCGCGGTCGCGCCGCCCGCGCCGCAGTCGCGCGCCGTCAGCGGCGCGGCCGCGGTCGGCGCGGCGCGCGGAACGACCGACATCGTGCTCGCGGCGAAGTATCTCGTGCTCGACACGGGGGCCGCGCAGGCTTCGCTCGGCGCGGCGTACAGCCCGCCGACGGGCAGCGGCGCGTTCACCGCGGGCGCGCCGACGTACTCGCTGGGCGCGAACCTCGGCCTCGCGCTGAGCCCCAAGCTCTCGCTCGCGACGAGCCAGGTGTTCGGCACCGCGATCGGTTCGGACGCGAGCGGCGCGAACCGCAGCTTCTTCGTCTACGCGCCGTCGTTCACGCTCGGCTACGCGCTCGACGCGGCGACGACGCTGCTGGTGCAGGATGCGGTGACGTCGCGCCAGGGGCCGGCGCTGCCGGCCGGCAACCGCGGCTTCGTCGCGCTCCAGCACGCACTCGGCAGCCGGCTTGCGGTCGATCTCGACTACGAGCACAACTTCGCGCCCACGCTCGGCACGCGCGCCGACGCGGTGGGCTTCGGCTTCGTCTGGATCGTGCGCCCCGCGCGCCGCACGTAGCGCCGCGCGCGAATCCTAGCGCGGCGCGAGCGGCTTGCGCGCGAGCACGCTGCCGTAGGCGTCGAGCGCGCGCTGCCGCGCCGCGGCGTGGTCGACGATCGGCGCCGGGTAATCGCGGCCGATCGCGCAGCCGTACTCCGCTTGCAGCAGGGGCGGGATCGTCCACGGCTCGTGCACGTACTTCGCCGGGACCTTCGCCAGCGCGGGGATGAACGCGCGCACGAAGTCGCCGTCGGGATCGAACGTCTTGCCTTGCAGCGTCGGGTTGAAGACGCGAAAGTACGGGGCGGCGTCGGTGCCGGTCGAGGCGGACCACTGCCAGCCGCCGTTGTTCGCGCCGAGATCGGCGTCGGCGAGGTGCTGCTCGAAGTAGCGCTCGCCCTCGTGGTAGTCGGTCAGCAGGTGCTTGGTCAGGAACGACGCGACGATCATGCGCAGGCGGTTGTGCATCCAGCCCGTCGCGTTGAGTTGCGCCATCGCGGCGTCGACGATCGGGTAACCGGTGCGGCCCTCGCACCAGGCGCGGTACGCGTCCGGCTCGTCGGTGTACGCGATGTCCTTGGCGGCCTCGACGTACGGCTCGTGCGCGACGCGCGGGTGGTGGATCAGCAGCTGCTGGTAGAAGTCGCGCCAGACCAGCTCGCTCAGCCACGTCTCGACGTTGCTCGCGGCGTGCTTGGCGGCGCGCTCGCGCAGCCGCGCCGCGGCGTGGACGACGGCCCGGATGCCGATCGTGCCCGCGCGCAGGTGCGGCGACAGGTGCGAGGTCGCGTCGAGCGCGGGCACGTTGCGCGCGCCGGCGTATTCCGCGGCATGGCCGGCCAGAAACCGCTCGAGCGAGCGCTCCGCTTCGGCGCTGCCGCCGGCCGGGTACGCGGCGCTGGACGCGTGGCCGTAGTCCTCGGGCCGCGGCACGTCGCGCGTCGCGCCGATCGCCGCGCGCGCGAGCAGCTTCTTGGCCGCGGCGCTCGCGGAGCGCAGCGGCGGGTTGGGCTGCGCGGCGAAGCGCGCGTTCCACTTCTTGCGATAGGGCGTGTAGACGCCGTACGGTTTGCCGCCGTCCTGCAGCACGTCGTGCGCGCCGAAGTAGACGTGGTCGGTGAACGCCTGCACGTCGAGCCCCGCAGCGCGCAGTTGGCGCGTCACGCGCTCGTCGCGCTCGCGCGCGGCCGGGTCGTAGTCCTCGTCGTAGAACACCGCGCTCGCGCCGATGCGGCGCGCCAAGCCGGTCAGCTCGGCGCCGAAGTCGCCTTCGAGCAGCGCCAGGTCCGAGCCGGCCGCGCGCAGCCGCTCGCGCAGCGCGCGCAGGCTGTCGAAGAAGAACTGGACGATCGGCGGCCCGACCCGCGGCCCGCGCAGGAGCGGCGGGTCGAGCACGAAGGCGAGCACGACGCGCTCGCTCGCCGCGGCGGCGCGGAACAGGGCGGTGTGGTCGTCCAGGCGCAGATCGCGCCGCAGCCAGACCAGCGAGACGGGGTGCATCCCCAGTTGGACGACGCGGGACGGCGCAGCGCTCCTCTTGAAGCGCCTCCGGCGTGACGCCGATCAGCCTAGCGGTCGAACCCCTGTACCTGCCGCTCGTTCACCCCTTCACGATCACCCGCTCGTCGGAGTCGATCGCCCGCACCGCCGTGGTGCGGCTGCGCTGGAACGGCCTGGAGGGCCTGGGCGAGAGCTCGCCCACCCCGCGCTACGACGAGTCGATCGAGAGCGTGAAAGCCGGCCTCGAAGGGCTCGACCTCGGCGCCGACCCCTACGCGCTCGAAACGCTGCTCGACGGGCTGACCCCCGCGCAGCGCTGCGGGCTGGACATCGCACTCCACGACCTGATCGGCAAGGACGTCGACCGCCCGCTCTGGCGGCTGCTCGGGCTCGACCCGGCCCGCACCCCGCAGACCTCGTTCACCATCGGGATCGCCTCGCCGGACGAGACGCTGGCCAAGGTGCGCGAGGTCGGCTCGCACCCGGTCATCAAGGTCAAGCTCGGCAAGGGCTCCGAGCTCGAGACGCTCGAGGCGATTCGCGCGATCTACACCGGCACGATCCGGGTCGACGCCAACGAGGGCTGGACGCCCGAGCAGACCGTCCAGCTCCTCACCGAGATGGCGAAGCACGAGATCGAGTTCTGCGAGCAGCCGATCCCGGCCGGTTCGCCCGAGAAGCTGCGCTGGATCAAGGAGCGCTCGCCGATCCCGATCGTCGTCGACGAGGACTCCAAGGACGCGCGCGACCTGCCGGGGTTACTCGGGTGCGTCGACGGCATCAACGTCAAGCTGGTCAAGTGCGGCGGCATTCGCGCCGGGCTGGCGATGATCCACACCGCGCGCGCGATGGGCTTCAAGATCATGCTGGGCTGCATGGTCGAGTCGCAGATCCTCACCACCGCCGCGGCGCACCTCTCGCCGCTGGTCGACTGGGCCGATCTCGACGGGCCGTTCCTCACCGCGCGCGATCCGTTCACCGGCATCACCTACGACGGCGGCAAGATCGTGCTGCCCGCCGGCCCGGGGCTGGGCGTCGGCGAAGCGGCGGAGATCGTCCGCTGACGCGCCGGTACCTGATCCTCGCCCCGCACGCGTTCACGCTGCGCGAAGGCAAGATGGCGCACGGGGTGATCCGCTACGCGGCCGACGGCGTGGTGGCGGTGGTCGATCCCGACAACGCCGGCCGCCGGGTGAGCGACATCCTGCCGCACCTGGGCAGCGACGCGCCGATCGTCGCATCCGTCGCAGAGGGGCTGCGCTACGAGCCGACGGCGCTGCTGGTCGGCATCTCGCCGCCCGGGGGCGAGCTGCCGGCGAGCTTCCGGGCCGAGATCCGCGCCGCGCTGGAAGCGCGGCTGGAGCTGGTCAGCGGCTTGCACCAGATGCTGGCCGAGGACGCGGAATTCGCCGCGCTGGCGCACGCGCACGGCGCGCGCATCTGGGACCTGCGCCGGACGCCGCCCGACCCGCCCTTCTTCTCGGGCGCGGCCTGGGGCGTGAAAGCCAAGATCGTGCTGACCGTCGGGAGCGACGCCGCGGTCGGCAAGATGACCGCCGCGCTGGAGCTGACCCGCGCCGCGCGCGAGCGCGGGGTCGACGCCGGTTTCATCGCGACCGGCCAGATCGGGATCGCGATCGCCGGCTGGGGCACCGCGATCGACCGCGTGATCGCCGACTTCGCGCCCGGCGCCACCGAGGAGCTGGTGCTCGAGGGCGAGCGCCGCAACCGCGAGCTGCTGTTCCTCGAAGGCCAGGGCGGAATCGCCAACCCGGCCTACGGTCCGGTCACGCTGGCGCTGATGTACGGCGGCGCGCCCGACGCGCTGCTGCTCGTGCACGATCTCGCCCGCACGGCGACGATGGAGTACGAGACGCCGATCCTGAGCTACCGCGCGCTGATCCGCACCTACGAGGCGCTCTGCGCGACGGTCAAGCCGGCCCCGGTGGTCGGGATCGCGCTCAACACCCGCACGCTCAGCGACGCCGAGGCGCGGGCCGAGATCGAGCGCGCGCGCGCGGAGACGGGCCTGCCGGCCGACGACGTGGTGCGCAACGGCCCGCACGCGCTCTACGACGCGATCGCGCCGCGCATCGTCAAGACGGCCGTGCTGCATGCGTGAGCGCGCCGGGCGCTTCGCGGCGAGCGCGCTGGCCGCGGCGGCCGCGCTGCTGCTGGGCGCGTGCACCAAAGCCGACGTAGCGACGTCGACCGCCACCGCGGACGGCGCCCGCCACGCCTGGACCGAGTCCGGCCACCTGCGCTACGGCTCGGCCTACGAGCCCGACAACCTCAACCCGCTGTTCGCCAACACCCAGGCCGCCAACGACATCGCCTACGCGGTGTTCGAGCCGGTCTTCCGCTACGATCCCGACGGCAACTTCGTGCCCGCCGCGGTGACCGACGTGCCGACCGCCGAGAACGGCGGGATCGCGCGCGACGGCAAGACGATCACGCTCCACTTCCGGCCCGGCATGAAGTGGTCCGACGGCGCGCCGTACGACGCGCGCGACCTGATCTTCACCTGGCACGCGGTGATGAACCCGCGCAACAACACCCGCCTGCAGGTCGGCTGGGACGACATCGCCTCGATGCGAGCTCGTGCGCGGCAACCAGACCGTGCGCATCCGGCTCAAGCACGTCAACGCGGGCGTGCTGGGCGCGTTCGCGGTCGGCGGGGCGGGCTTCCCGCCGCTCCCCGCGCACCTGCTGGCGAACCTGCCCGACATCAACCACGCCGCGTTCAACGCCAAGCCCATCTCGAGCGGGCCGTTCGTGCTGAGCGAGTGGAACCACGGCTCGGCGCTCGAGCTCGTGCCCAACCCGTACTACTGGCGCGGCAAGCCGGGCCTGACCCACCTCACCTACCGCTTCGTGCCCAACGCCGAGACGCTGCTCTCCGAGATGCGCACGCACGAGGTCGATCTCTACGAAGGCGTGGGCGAGAACCAGATCCCCGAGCTGCCGAAGATCCCCGGCATCGTGATCTCCAAGCGGCTGAGCGCGAACTGGCGCCGGCTGGCGATGAACACCCGCAAGCCGCAGCTCTCGGACCGCGCGCGTGCGCCAGGCGATCGCGCAAGCGGTCGACTGGGACGGCATGAACCAGACCGTCTTCCACGGCTACAACGAGCGCGCGGTGAGCGACATCGTGCCGACCTCGTGGGCCGCGCCCAGCGTCGCGAACTACCCGCACGACATCGCCGGCGCGAAGAAGCTGCTCGACGCGGCCGGCTGGGTACCCGGGCCGGACGGCATCCGGGCCAAGAACGGCATGCCGCTGCGCTTCTCCGTCTCCACCACGCCGTCGAAGCAGTCCAACATCCAGGCCGAGGTGCTGATGCAGCAGCAGCTCAAGGCGGTCGGGGTCGCGCTGGAGATCAAGAACTACCCGGGCAGCCTGCTGTTCGCGCGCGACGGCCCGGTCTACACCGGCAAGTACGACAGCGAGTTCACCATCGAGACCAACGGCCCCGACCCCGACAACGAAGGCCTGTGGAGCGGCGACTTCCTGCCCCCGCACGGCACCAACGCGATGTATTTCAGCGATCCGCTGGTGACCCGGGTGAGCCACGAAGCGCTGCTGACCTACGACCGCGTCAAGCGCAAGGCGCTCTACCAGCAAGAGGAAGCGCGCATCCACGAACAGGTGCCGGCGATCTTCTTCTACTGGCAGAACGCCTACTCGGCCGTCAACATGGACATGAAGGGCTGGCAGCCCGCGACCTACATCTCCAGCTTCTGGAACTGCTACGAGTGGTCGATCTAGGCGCGCCGCCGGACGGTTCGACGGGCCCGCGCGCGTGCTGAGGCTGATCGAGCGGCCGGGCCACCACGAGCTGCTGCGCGTGCCGCCCTCGACGCGCGCGCTCGTATCGTGGAACGGCGACGCGCCGACGGGCGGGCTCGCGCTCTCGGTGCACCGCAGCGATGCCAGCGTCGCCGAGTCGCTGCTCTACGCGCGCTGGTCGCCCAAGGAGCGCCGCTCGCTCGACGGAGCCGATGCCAAGACCCGCATCGCGGTCGACGTCGTGCGCAGCGACGTGCCGTTCTCGGGGATCGGCGTCACCAGCACCGTCTCGCTCGACGCGGTGGCCGTCTCGGTGCCGCCGCCGCGCAGCGCGCGCATGCCCAAGCTGCGCCGAGTCGCGCCGCTCGACGTGCCGCCGCTCTCGCAGACCGTGCGCGGCCACCCCGAGTCGGCCCGCGCGCTGGTGCTCGCCCACCTCGCTGACGATGCTGCTGCGCTACCACGGCGTCGCGGTCGACGTCGCGACCGTCGCGCGCGGCGTGCTCGACGCGGCCTACGCCGGGACCGGCAACTGGGCGTTCAACGCCGCCTACGCGGGCTCGCGCGGACTGCGCGGCGTCGTCGCGTACCTGCGCGGGCTCGACCACGTGGCGGCCTTCGTCGCGGCCGGGCTGCCGGTCGCGATCTCGATCAGCTGGACGGGCGACGAGCTGCCCGGCGCGCCGCTCGCGCACAGCGACGGCCACCTGATCGTCGTGCGCGGCTTCGAGCCGTCGTACGTGCTGGTCAACGACCCGGCCCAAGCGGCGGTGGTGACGCGCTACGACCGGGCCGCGCTGGAGCGCGTCTTCCTCGCCCACGGCGCGGTGGCGTACCTGGTCGCGCCGCGCGAGCGCAGCGACGAGCTGGTCGCGCTCGCCAACGGCCTCGAGCCGGCGGTACGCGCCTGAGGGAAGCGCAGCCGGACGGTTCGGCGCCGAACGGTTCGACGGCGCAGCCGCAGGACCGGCTCGTCACGGCGGATGCGGTGCGTGACGTACCGCTGCACATCGTGCTCGTCGAACCCGCAGATCCCGCCGAACGCCGGGAACGTCGCGCGCTTGTGCGCGGCGACCGGCTGCGCGCTGCACCTGGTCGAACCGCTGGGGTTCCGCATCGACGACCGCGAGCTCAAGCGCGCGGGGCTCGACTACTGGGACGCGCTGGGTGTCGTGATTCATCCGTCGCTCGACGCGTTCTTGGGCGCGTTCGCGCCGGAACGGCTGTGGCTGCTTTCGACCCGTGCGGATCGCACGTACGCGCAAGCACCGTTCGCGCGCGGTGACGCGCTGGTGTTCGGCAAGGAGACCGCCGGTTTGCCGCAAGCGCTGCTCGACGCGCACCCCGGTCGCGCGTTGCGCATCCCGATGCGCCCCGGCGCGGTGCGCTCGCTCAACCTCTCCACCGCGGTCGGCGTGGTGGCGTACGCGGCGCTGCAACGGCTGGATTTCCCCGGCTTGAGCTGAACTCGGCTGGTTTTCGAGCTGAGGCCAGCCGGTTTTGAGAACGCCGTCTCCAGGGAACCGTGGCGGACCTGCGCAGCGAGTACGCGCACTACGGCGCGCGCATCGCGTTCGACGACGCGTTCCCGGCGAACCACGGCTGGGAGTCGCCGGACGGCGAGGTCGCGTGCGGCACCGCGGCCAGCCCCTACATGATCGCGTGCAACAAGGGCGCGCGGCCGTACGACTCGGTGAAGACCTGGATGACGCAGTTCTTCGGCCGGCTCGAACCCCGCAACGATGGCCCGGCGCGCGGCACGCTGCGGCGCTTCGACCAGACCGAGTTCGGCGCGACCGCCGCCAACTCGCTCGACACGAACGGCTACGTGTTCGTGCCCGCGGCGTGCGCGCGCGGCGCGAGCTGCGGCCTCGTGCTCGCGCTGCACGGCTGCCTGCAGAACCAGGCCCTGATCGGGCAGAAGTTCGTGACGGAGAGCGGCATCGACGCCTGGGCCGACGGCAACCGGGTCGTCGTGCTCTACCCGTACGCGGTGCAAGCCCAAGGCCCCAACCCGTACAACCCGCAAGGGTGCTGGGACTGGTGGGGCTACGACGACCCGAACTACGCCCTGCGCGGCGGCACGCAGCTCTCGATCGTGTACCGGATGGTGGAGCGCGTCATGGGCAAGCGCTGACACGGAGTTCGGCAGGCAGCCGCGGTGCGGAGCGGAACTGCGCTCGCCGGAGGACAGCAATGGCAAGCAACAACCTCGTCGTCGCCGCGGGTGAGGTGTTCCGCGCACAAGGTAACCTCAGCTACGATACCGTCACGATCGCGGCCGGCGGGCAGATCATGATCGTCGGCGCCGGCACGCTGACCGCGCGCACGCTGGACGCGCCGCTCGACGAGCACGGCAAACCGTCCGCCGTGCTGTCCGTGGTGTACGGCCCGCCGGGCGCGAGCGGCCAGCCCGGGATGAACGGCCAGGTCGGCGCCAGCGGCGCACCGGGCCGGCCGGGCGCGAGCGGCGGGCCGGGCCGCAGCGGCGGCGCGGGCCAGCCCGGCCCGGCCGGAGCGCCCTTCACGATGAACCTCGCGACCTTCACCGGCTACCTGCAGCTCAGCCCGGCCGGGGGCGCCGGCGGGGCGGGCGGCGCGGGCGGCACCGGCGGGGCGGGCGGCGCGGGCAGCAACGCCGCGGGCGGCAACGGCGGGCCGGGCGGCGACGGCGGCCCGGGCGCCAACGGCGGGACGGGCGGCACGATCACGCTGCGCATCGGCACCGACGTCGACGACGGCAAGATCGCGGTGTTCCGCTCGATGGCCGACGGCGGCGCGGCCGGCCCGGGCGGGAACGGCGGTAACGGCGGCGCCGGTTCACCGCCCGGCCAGCACGGCCCGGCGGGCAACCCCGGCACGGCCGGCAAGCCGGGAAACCCGGGCTACGTCATCGTGAAGCACGGCCTCGCACGGGAACCGGATTCCGACGAGCGCGGCGAGCGGGCCGCGCACGAGTCCGCTCATCGTGAGCAGCCCTCGGCGTACCAGGCGTAGCAGCCGCGGCGGCTCGGCGGCGCCCGGCGCGCAGGCTACGCCGCCGCTTCGGCCGGGCGCGGGGCGCGGGCTTCGCTGGGGAGCGTGAACGCGATCAGCAGCGCCAGCAGCGTCAGGCCGCCGGCGGCCAGGAGGGTCGCGGACACGCCGTGGGCGTCGGCGATCGCGCCCATCACGGGCGAGAAGGCGCCGCCCAGCGACACCGCCAGGCCCAGCGTCACGCCCGAGGCAAGGCCGATGCGGTTGGGCAGAAACGACTGGCCGAGCACGATGAACGACGCCTGCGAGGCGACCAGCACGAAGCCGGTCAGCATCAGCAGCCCGGTCGCCAGCGCCACCCCGCCGTCGTGGGTGAGCGCGACCAGCACCACGGTCAGCAGCGTGCTCAGCCCGGTCGACCACAGCAGCACCGTCTTGCGGCCGATCCGGTCGGCGATCGGGCCGCCGGCCAGCGTGCCGCAGACGCCGGCCGCAAGGAACGCCACCAGCACCCCGTCGCCCAGCGCCGGCGAGCCGTGCAGCACCTCGACCACGTAGAGCGGGACGAAGGCGACGAAGCCGATGTACGCCATCGAGCGCACCACCACGAAGGCCGTCAGCTTGCCGAACGCCGCCCAGTCGTCGGTCCCGTGCTGGGCCCGGTGCTTGGGGCGCGCCGGGGCGAAGGTCGCCAGCCGGCGCAGCTCGAGCAGCACCACCCCGGCCAGCAGCGCGACCGGGATCGCCGCGGCCAGGGTGCCGTGCATCCCCCACGCCGCGATCGCGGCGGTCGCGAAGGCCGGCCCGATCGCGAAGCCGACGTTGCCGCCCGCCGCGAACCAGCGCATGCCGCTGGCCTTCTTCTCGCCCGCCACGTAGTTGGCGAAGCGGGCCGCCTCGGGGTGGAAGGCCGCGACCCCGATCCCGCTCACCAGCGCGGCCAGGAACAGCAGCGGGAACGGCTGGACCACGCCCATCGCCGCCACCCCGCCGCCGGCCAGCAGCAGCCCCAGCGCGATCAGCCAGGGCATCGCGCGCCGGTCGGCCAGGTGCCCGATCGCCGGCTGGACCACCGACGAGGAGATGGCCTGAGCCAGGACCAGCGTCCCGGCCGTCTCGTGCGAGATGTGGCGCTGCACGATCAGGTACGGCAGCAGCGCCGGGATGAAGCTCTGGTTGATGTCGTCGGCGACGTGGGCGGTCGCGAGCAAAGCCATGGAGCGAACGTCGAGACGGGCCATCAGCGCCATCGTCCCACGCGGCGGCCCTGCGGGCAACGCGAAAAGTGGAAGAAAGAATACTTGTCTCGAACTCGAGCCCTGCGCGCCGGACGACTTGATATGCCTTCAGACCGGTGGCGGTGGCAGTCGCGGTGGCGGTGGCCGCGGGTCTTCGCCACCGCCGTACGGAACGCAGGGATCGTGCGCCAGCGGCTTCATCTTCTTCTCGGGCGGCTGCGAAGATGACGGCGTCGCCTTCGACCAAAACTACGCCGCCTGGTTCAACCCGATCTTATTCTTCGAAGCGAACTATGTCATTCGATTCGATGCCACGCACTACTGGAATAGGCACCTCGCTTGCTATTTGAAGAACTCGACTCCGGATCAGTGGGCATCAGCGGCTTCGCTGAATTTTTATCTCTCTGTCTACTCTTACGGAAATGCGCCAGCGCAGGGGACATACAAGAATTATACCTTCAGCTATAGCGACGGCGGAACGAGCTGGCAAACGACGTACCGGGTATATGCGGTGTCTGCAAACGCATTCTACGACGTTCCGACGGCATATATCGTCGGAATGCCGGACTGCCCGTAGAGCGTTGATACACTCATTACGATGGCACAGAAGACGTTTCGCGACCCGACCGATATCGAACGCTCTTTTCTCCGAATCGCCTCGCGCGGTCACGCGGAGATCGAACGGCAGATCGAGTCTTGTCGAGTTGCGGACTACGATCCGACGGGGTGGTGTGACGTTCTCGTTCTCACGGGGCCTCCGTCGCCGATCCGCTTCCATGCCGACGGACCGGCTCTGAGAAGGGGCGACTCGGAATACCCCGATCTATTCGTCCAGACCATGCTCAACGTTAACGAAGCGGGCATGCTGGAATCGGTCGAGATCGTACATTACGCCGGTACCATGCCGGCCACCCCGTACGGGCTATTCGTCGAGGCAGCCCACCGCAACGAGCTGGTCTATCCGGACCTTTCCGGGGGCACGTGACGCTACGCGTAGACTCGTACACCCAGGTCGGCGATCGTGCCGCGGCAACCTTGCGCCTGATTGGTCGCACTGCACGCGCGACGCGGAGGTGCCCGACGAGGAGGGGAACACGTCGGCGTGAGCGATTCCACGTTGGCCGATCTCGAAGCGCGCGTCGTCGCCTGCACCAGGTGCCCCGAGCTGCGCGCCTACTGCGCCGAGGTGGGAAGGGTCAAGCGGCGGGCCTTCCGCGAGCACGACTACTGGGCCAAGCCCGTCCCCGGCTTCGGCGATCCCGCCGCCCGGGTCGTGCTGGTCGGCCTGGCCCCGGGCGCGCACGGCTCCAACCGGACCGGCCGGCCCTTCACCGGCGACGGCAGCGGCGCGTGGCTCTACCGGGCCCTGCACCGGGCCGGCTTCGCCAGCCAGCCGGTGGCCGTCGACCGGGCCGACGGGATGGCCCTGCACGACTGCTGGATCACGGCCGCCGTCCGCTGCGCGCCGCCCGGCAACAAGCCGACCCCCCAGCAGCGCGACCGCTGCTACCCCTACCTGGTCGAGGAGCTCGCGGCGCTGCCGAACCTGCGCACGATCGTCACCCTGGGCCGGTTCGCCGACGACGTCGTCCACGCGCTGGTCAAGAAGTCAGGCGCATACCGTGCGCCGCGCACGCCGTTCGGGCACCTGGCCGAGTCGTTCGTCGACCTGCCGGGCGCACGCGGGGTCACGGTGCTCGCGTCGTATCACCCCAGCCGCCAGAACACGCAGACCGGCGTGCTCACCGAACCGATGCTCGACGCCGTCTTCACCCGCGCCAAATCGTTGCTAGAACTGGATTTGATACACCTAGACTAACGCCATAGGGACTTAAGTCCTGGATTGAATCGGGACACATCACAGAGTCCAAAATCGTTACCGCGATCACACAAAATAGGCCCCGGATTTTGCGTTGGCGCACGCATATTCTCATGGTGGGTGGGCATACAATTTGCCACACCATGAATTACCGCATCGACGACCGCGACCTCAGTGCCTTTCTCGTCTACGCGGCCCGCGAGCGGAGCCTGGACGCGTCCTTGCGTGCGGCGAACAAGTACGGGCGCTCCGACGAGCACAAGAAATCGATCGACGCGCTGCGCGAGCTGAACAAGAAGATGCTGTTCCGCGAGACCCGGCGCGACATCCACCCCTTCTAAGAGCGTACTACGACAGCGCCGCAGCTAGAGCCGGCGCAATGCGGCATAGTCGGCGCGAGCCTTTGCCGCCAGCTCGGCGAGCACGAGCAGCTCGCGGCCTAGTTCGTCCCGCAGTGTCAGACGCTGTCGGACTGCCGCCACGAGCGCTTGCGGGCCCGTGCGCAGCTCGCGCTCGAGATCGGTCCGCTCGCGGCTCTCGCGCAGCCGCAGGTCCTCCAGGACCGCCGCGTCGACCGGCCGGCCGGGATCGTAGCGGAACATCCGCTTGAGGACGAAGACCCAGGATTTGAGCGTGCCGCGCCGGCCGCTGCCGAAGCCCGGGATCGCGATGCGGTCGAGCTTCTCCTCGACGTCGAGCGCGGACTCGATCCCGAACGAGCGCAGCGTGGCCTTGCGGCGCTTGCCGATGCCGGGGATGACGGTGTCCTCGATCAGGTAGGTGTCCAGGAAGGCGCGCATCTGCTGGCGCGGCTTGTCGGCCTCGATGCGGGCGCGCTCGGCGGTGTACTTGGCCGGCAGCCCGCGGTACGCCGCGGCCAGCCCGAGCAGCTGCGCGCGGCGCCCGTCGAGCTCGCGCAGGTCCGCCAGCGCGGGCCACTGCCGCGCGGCGTCGTCGTAGCGCCGGCGCGCTTCGAGCATGGCCGCGCGGCGCTCGCGCTTCACCGCGCCGGTCGCGGCGCGGGTCGGCAGCAGCGCGGCCAGCACCGCCGCGTACACCGCCAGGTCGAGCGGCGAGAAGCCGAGGTGCTGGGTCGCGACCGCGCAGACCGCCGCCCCGGCCGCGGCGCCGGCCAGCCAAACCCGGCGCTGGCGGCGCAGCGGCCGGGCCAGCGGTTCGCCCTCGACCGCGACCGCGCGCGGCTCGGGCGGCGTGACGTAGACCAGCGGCGGCAGCTCGTGCAGCAGCCGCTCCAGCGCGGCGACGTCGAGCAGGCCGCCCGCGGCGCTCGCCGCGCCGAGCGGGGCGACGAACAGGAACAGGCCCCGGCGCTCGAGCTCGCACCACCGGCACGGGCCGCGCGCGGCGACGAAGCGGTGCAGCGGCGAGACGGTGCAGCGCTCGAGCGCGGCCTCGAACGCGGCCAGCCCGGCGGCCCACTCCGCGCCGCTCGGGCGCGGCGCGGCGGTGCGCGCGAAGGCGCGCTCGAACAGCGCCCCGGTCGCCTCGGGCAGCCACTCCATGCGCACCGTGTTGGGCGGCGGCCGGAAACCGACCGCCGGCGCCTCGCGCCCGAACGCGAACGGCAGGCGCGCGATCAGCTCGCCGCTCTCGAACGCGTACTCCGGCCCGTTCCACAGCCCGGCCCAGGGGTGGCGGCCCATGAACACGAGCTGGAAGATCAGCACCGCCAGCCCGAAGCGGTCGTGGTCGGGCGTGCGCTCGAGGCCGGCGTAGCCGCGCCCGAACAGCTCGGGCGGCTGGTAGATCGGCATGCCGACGTCGCAGGTGAACAGCCGCGCGCCCTCGCGCACTTGGAACGAGTCGACGTCGATCAGGCGCACGAAGGTGTCGGCGCCGACCAGGAAGTTCGCGTCGTTGACGTCGCCGATCACCGCCCCGGCGCGGTGCACCGACTCGACCGCCGCAGCCAGGTTGCGCGCGGTGTGGACGAGCCAGGCCCAGGTCGCCTGCGGGAGCTTGGCCTTGCGGCTGCCGGGGTTCATCGCGGACGCCAGCGTGAGCCGGCCCTCGATGCGCGGCATCACGAAGCCGGCGGCGTTGCCGCGCGCGTCGCGCACCAGCTCGTGCGGCCAGGCCGCGATCGTGCGCAGCTCCGGCGTGGCGAGGCGCACCAGCGCGTCCAGCTTGGCGACGCGCTCGGGCGACGGCGGCCGGGCGTAGATCTTCGCCACGTCGGACGAACCGGGCAGCGCGTACACGGTACCCTCGCCGCCGCCGCCCAGCGCCGGACCCAGCCGCAGCGGCGTGCCGCCCGGGCCCAGCAGCACGGGCGCGCTCATCGCCGGACCGCGAGCACCAGCGACTTGTCGTCGTCGGTGCGCGCGTTGACGCTGCCCGACTCGAGGAACGCGCGCAGCTCGGCCTCGATCTCGGCTTCCGCTTTCTCCGACGTTTCCAAATAGGCGAAGAACGGGGCGAAGAACGGTTCGTGCGCGGCGCGCGACTCGTAGTGCAGCGCGAGCGCTTGCAGCCCGTCGGAGAACAGCGCGAGCCGCCGCACCGTGCCGAGCGCGGCGCACTGCACGTGCTCGAGCGCGTCGGCCTCGATCAGGAAGTGCGTGCTGTTGGCGTACTCGCCTTGCGCGGGCCAGGTCGCCGCGCGCAGCGCGCCGTCGTCCACCACGATCGCGCCGTCGCCGACCTGCAGCGCGATGCCGCCCTCGGGCGCGGCCACCGCGAGCAGCAGCGTCGAGGCGTAGTCGCGCGCGGCGTGCTCGTACTCGGCCGCGACGTCGAGCACGCGCTCGCGCGCGGCGCGCAATGCTTCGAGCGCTTCGGCTTCGCCGACGTCGTAGCCGGCTTCGACCAGCGCGCGCAGCGCCGCGAGCGACGCCTCGACCGCGGTGCGCGCGCCGTGGTGCGACGACACGGCGCTGCCCGCGCCGTCCGCGAGCGCGGCCAGCAGCACCTCGCCGCCGTCGGGCCGGCGCACGACCTCGTACGCGCTGAAATCCTGGCAGCGCGTCATCGTCACGGCGTGCGACGTTCCGGCGACGGACGCGCCGATCGCCCGCCAGACGGTGAGCTCGGGCGTCACGCGGCCGGCGCTAGACCGATTCCCAGCCCGAGCGGGGCGGCAGCGGCACGATCTCGCCGACCGTGCTCTTCGAAACGCCCGAGAGCGAGGCCGACAGCCACAGGAAGAACTCGCGGAACGCCAGCCCTTGCAGCTGCAGCGCGCCGCGCGGCGCGAGCTGGTTGAGCACGTTCAGATCCGCGCCGCTGACCCCGATGGCGAAGAACGCGAACGCCTTCTGCTGCTCGCCGTCGCGGATCAGCTGCGCCGCGCGGCGCCAGTCGTCGGTCGGCTGGCCGTCGGTGATGAGGATGATCCAGGGCCGGTAGTACGGCACGCCGTGCTGCTTGTAGGCCAGCTTCTGCTGGATGATCAGCTCCACCGCGTACTCGAGCGCCGCGCCGGTCGGCGTGTCGCCGCCCGCGGTCAGCGCCTGCGGCTGGAACTCTTGCGGCGCGTGGAAGGCCGAACCGCGCCCGACCGGCCCGAACGGCACGACCGCCAGCTCGACCCGCCGGGCCGCCAGCTCGTCGGAGAGCAGCTCGGCGCGGAACTGCTGCAGGCCGGCGTTCAGCTCGGCGATCGGCTGGCCGGCCATCGAGCCCGAGCGGTCGAGCACCAGCACGCAGGGGCAGCGCGGGTCGGGGTTGTCGGCGTAGCGGGCGGCTTCGAACGGGTTGGGATGGCTTTCGAGATACGGGGTCTGCTCCACGCTCCTGGAGTACGCCGCGCGGCGGGCGAAGGTTTCGCTCGCTCCGGCGGTCGCGGCTAGCTGCCGCTCTCGTACATTTTGACGATCGCGTCCGCGCTCAGGCCGGTCGTGCCGCGTGCGCGCAGGCGCTCCAGGTACTCCGGCGAGACGCCGCGCTCGTGCAGCCGCACGATCTCGTCCGCACTGAAATGATAGCCCAGCCGGTTCAGCCCGACGAGATAGTCCGTCGATACGCCGCTTTCGCGCAGGCGGGTCACGTCGTCGAGCGACGGGCGCTTCAGCCCGTTCG
The DNA here is from genome assembly GCA_963784655.1 of Vulcanimicrobiota bacterium. GTDB lineage: Bacteria > Vulcanimicrobiota > Vulcanimicrobiia > Vulcanimicrobiales > Vulcanimicrobiaceae > Vulcanimicrobium. The sequence goes on along the minus strand of CAWASO010000001.1, from coordinate 1,079,531 downwards.
CCAGCAGCGCGTCCAGGTCGGCGATGCGGAAGCCGCTCATCGTCAGATCGAAGGCCTGCTTGTCGCTGGGCGCCGGGATCCCGCGCTGCGCGAGCGCGCGCCGGAACGCCGGGTTCTGCGCGAAGACGAACGTGCCGCTCCCGCCGCCGCCGCCGACCGTTCCGTCGCAGAGCGCGAGCCCCGCCTCTTCGCGCAAGCGTGAAGTGCTTGCGGGCCGGCGGCCCGCTGAGATCCGCGCGCGAAAGCTCGGGCAGCGCGGTCAGGTCGACGGTGCGCGAGATGTCGTAGCTCTGATGCGAGTCGGGGTCACTGCGCTCGGCTTGGAGCCGAATCTGAACCGCGCCGCCACCGCCGCCCGCACTCAGGGACCAGTGCCCCGTGTACGGCGCCGCACTCGCGCTCGCGCGGCTGGCCACCAGCAACAGCAGCGCGGCGGCGAAAGCGATAACTTGCTTCATGAGTTCCCGGCCTCCCAAGCGTGCCCGGCTCTCGAACGCGAGCACCCGCTATGGTACGCCCGGCCCGCCGGGAAAGTTTCCCGGCGGGCAGCTCAGATTCGCATGCCCGCTGCCGATAGTGGGACTAGGGGCCAAGCCAGCGGGTGTAGAGCGCGGGCGATTTCGTCGTCTGCCGCCCCAACCGCCGCTCCGAGGGTGCCCCCGTTTGCCCGCTTCGTCGTTGCCCGCCGACCGACTGGATTCGCCCGCCGCCGCCGCCGAGCCGAGCGCCGAGGCGCGCATCGCCCTGCTCGCCGCCCGGCTGGCCGAGGTCGAGCGCGAGCGCGACTTCTACGCCGAGCAGAGCGCCGAGTTGCTGATCCTGCAGCAGATCTTCACCACCCTCAACTCCGCGCTCGACGTCGACGACATCCTGGCGATGGTGCTGCGCGGCATCCGCGAGGCGCTGCGCTTCGGGCGGATCGTGCTGTTCGACGTGAGCGGAGAGTCCGTCGCGCGCGCGCTGGAGAGCACCGGCACGCAGAACGTGCTGCCGGCCGCCGACGCGGGCGATTTCCGCTTCACAGATACGATGCGCGCGCTGGCCGCGGGCAAGGCGACGTTCGCGATCGGCCTGGCGGGCGATGGCCAGTCGCCGCTGCTGGATGACGGCGACGGCCCGTATTGCCTGGTGCCGCTGGTCAGCCGGGGCGCGGTGCGCGGCATCCTCTACGCCGACCGGCCGCCGTCCGCGGCGATCTCGGAGTACCAGCTGCAGATCCTGTTCGACTTCGGCACCCAGGCCGCGATCGCGCTCGAGAACGCGCGCCTGCACGCCGAGTCCGCCCGGCTGCTCGAAGAGACGCGCGCGCTGGCCTCGACCGACGCGCTGACCGGGCTGCTCAACCGCCGCGCGCTGACCGAGCAGCTCGAGCGCGAGCTGTGGAACGCGGCCCGCTACCACGCGCTCACGACCGTCGTGCTGCTCGACCTCGACGACCTCAAGCGGATCAACGACGCGGGCGGGCACGCCGCCGGCGACGCGGCGCTGCTGCGCTTCGCCGACGCGCTGCGCCACGCGGCCCGCAAGGGCGACATCGTCGCGCGCTATGCCGGCGACGAGTTCGTGGTCGTGATGGCGCAGGCCGATCACGCCGCGGCCGAGATCGCGCTCGAGCGCATCTACCGCGCGGTGCGCGAGGCCGGGCTGCGCTGCTCGGCCGGCGTGGCGGTGTTCCCGATCGACGGCTCCGACGCGCCCGCGCTGATCGCCGCCGCCGACCGCGCGCTCTACACCGCCAAGCGCACCGGCAAGGACCGCTACGCGTTCAACAGCATCGTCATCCGCTGAGCGGCCTTGCCCCGAGGTACTCATAATTGCCACATCCTTGCAATAAGCAGCGGCAAGACGCTGAGCCTATTGTGCCAGCGTAGGGGTTCAGCCCGTACACGAGTCTAGCGCCCTGTACGACAGTGGTGAGGCTACACCGGCCTTAGATGCAGGATCACTACCCATCAGCATATAACACCGACGATCTCTTACACGAATGAGGTCTTATCTTTGGGACTGGTCGACCTTTGGCGCAGCGAAGAGACGCAGAGCCGCAAGCTCTTTCAGTTGATTACGTTTGCCGGCTCAGGAAAGCTAAGCGACGGGAATGTCACTTCGAATGAGCTTCGCGCACTGCTGCGCATCGTTCCAATCGATGCCCTGCAACGATTTGCTGACGAATGCCTGAATGAGTCCTTCGATGGGAGCGGGTTTGCGCTCCAGGATATCGTCAACGAGGCTGGGCTTCGCCTCGGATACGTCGTACAGCCCGGTTTTTACCGCGGACGGGTGAATGCTGAAAATCAGGATGCGCTTTGGGTGGCGCCTGATGGTTGGTCCCTGATTGTCGAGGTTAAGACGACCTCGACATACCAAATTCGCTTAGCGACGATAGCAGCATATCGTGAGAAGCTGATCAGCGCGGGAAAGTTGAGTGAAGACCGCTCCTCGATACTGGTCGTCGTGGGTCGTGAGAAGACCGAAGATTTCGAGGCGCAGATACGCGGGTCCCGATTCGCATGGACCGTACGGATGATATCGGTGCAAGCACTGCTGCGCCTTCTGGCTGTCGGTATCGATGACGAAGCGACGCTTGGTAAGGTTCATCGTATCTTTGTACCACAGGAATATACGAAAGTCGATGGCATAATCGACCTGGTTTTCGAAACGACTGAAGCAGCTCGGGAAAGCATTATTGAAGAACGCGAGTATCAAGTCGATTCGTTAGTTCAAAAGCTCCCAGGCGAAAGCTTTGCGCCTCCTAGGCTTGACCGTAGTGAGCCGTAAGCCAGGAACGTGCGGCGTGTCGATGTAGCGCACCGATTTGCCGCCCAGCTCGAGCACCTCGCCGTCCGCCAGCGCGCGCGGCGGCCGAATCGCCTGATCGAGCAGCGACAGCATGGTACCGAGCCGGCCGTGGACGACCTGCGCCTGGGGCGCGAGCGCGAGCCACGTGCGGCGCAAGTAGGCCGTGTGACGTCGTGTAACGATTGTGCCAACTAGGACCGCGGCGGCTTCGAGCGTATCAGCCCGAAGGTGATTACGACGTTTCTCACGCGCGAGTGGGGCTTGCGCCATCCCATCCTCAACGCGTCGATGACCCCCGCCGCGACCGGCCGGCTGGCGCGCGCCGTCAGCGACGCCGGCGGCCTGGGCATGCTCGGCGTGGACGAGGACTGGAACGCCGCCGACGTCGCGCGCGAGTGCGCCGCGGCGCGCGAAGACGATCCGGGGCGCCGCTTCGGCGTCGGCTTCATCGGCTGGGCGCTCCAGGCGAATCCCGCCCTGCTCGACGCCGCGATCGCCGAGCGGCCGTTCCTGATCTCGATCTCGTTCATCGACCCGGCCCCGTACGCCGCGAAGATCCACGCCGCCGGCATCCGGCTCTCCGCGCAGGTGCAGAGCCGGGCCGACGCCGAGCTCGCGCTGGCGGCGGGGGTGGACCTGCTCGTCGCGCAGGGCACGGAAGCCGGCGGGCACACGGGCGACGTCTCGACGCTGCTCATGCTCCAGGTCGCGCTCGGGCTCTCCTCGGTTCCGGTGATCGCCGCGGGCGGCATCGCGACGCCCGCGGGGCTCGCCGCGGTGCTGGCGGCCGGAGCCGAGGGGGCCTGGGTCGGCACGCCGTTCCTGCTGGCGCCCGAGGCCAACGTGCCGGACGGAGCGCGCGCGCGGATCGCCGCCGCCCGCGAGACCGATACCGTGCTCACCAGCCTGTACGACCGCCTCCAAGGCTACCCGTGGCCCGAGCGCTTCCGCGGCCGCGCCCTGCGCAACGACTTCACCGGCCGCTGGCACGGCAAGGAAGATGCCGCGCTCGCGGATCCCGCCGTCGCGGCCGAGTTCGCCCAGGCCAAGCGCGACGGCCGGTACGAGGTGGCCAACGTCTATGCCGGCCAGAGCTCGGGGCTCATCTCGCGCGGCATCCCGGCAGCGGAGATCGTCGCATCGCTGAGCACGGGAGCGGAGGCGATCCTGCGCGCGCGGTTCGCCACGCTGCTCGCCGATCACGGTGTGCTATGATCCGGGCCAGGGTGAAGCACGCGGGAGACGGTGAATCGTCGTGATCGAGACGCGCAAGACCATCGAGCTGCGGACGAGCGTTCCGGGACCCAACTCGCGCGCGCTGAGCGAGCGGCGTGCGGCAGCCGTCGCGCGGGGCGTGGCGAGCGGCCTGCCGGTGTACGTCGCTTCGGCCCACGGCGCGACGGTGACCGACGTCGACGGCAACGTGTTCCTCGACTTCACCGGCGGGATCGGGGTGCAGAACGCCGGCCACACGCCCGCGACCGTCACCGCCGCGATCGCCGAGCAGGCGGCGCGCTTCGCGCACACCTGCTTCATGGTCGCGCCGTACGAGCCGTACGTCGACGTCTGCGAGCGGTTAGCGCGCCTCGCGCCCGGGGCGGGGCCGAAGAAGGCGGCGCTGTTCACCAGCGGCGCGGAGGCGCTCGAGAACGCGGTCAAGATCGCCCGCGCGCACACCGGGCGCGACGCGATCGTGGTCTTCAGCCACGGCTACCACGGGCGCACCAACCTGACGATGGCGATGACGTCCAAGCACGCGCCGTACAAGCGCGGCTTCGGACCGTTCGCGCCGGAGATCTACCGCGCGCTGATGCCCTATCCGTTCCGCGGCGTGTCGACGGAGTTCGCGATCGCGCGGCTGGAAGAGCTGGTCGGCGTCGAGATCGGGGCGGACCGCTTGGCCGCGATCGTGATCGAGCCGGTTGCCGGCGAGGGCGGCTTCATCCCCGCGCCGGCCGCGTTCTTGCAGGCGATCCGCGCGCTGTGCGACCGCACCGGCGCGGTGATGGTCGCCGACGAGGTGCAGACCGGGTTCGGGCGCACCGGCACGATGTTCGCCTGCGAGCAGGCCGCGGTCGAGCCCGATCTGATCGCGGTCGCGAAGTCGCTCGCGGCGGGCATGCCGCTCTCGGGCGTGGTCGGGCGGGCCGAGATCATGGACGCGCCGGGGCCGAGCGGGCTGGGCGGCACCTACGGCGGCAACCCGGTCGCCTGCGCGGCCGCGGTCGAGGCGATGAAGCTGATCGAGGAGCCGGCCTTCCTGGCGCGCGCGCAGCGGATCGGCACGACGGTGACCGGGCGCTTCCGCGCCTGGCAGAGCCGCTTCCCGGCGATCGGCGACGTGCGCGGCATCGGCCCGATGGTCGCCTTCGAGCTGGTCGCGGGCGACGCGGCCAAGACGCCCGACGGCGCGCTGACGTCGCGCATCCACCGCGCCGCGTTCGAGCGCGGGCTGATGCTGGTCAAAGCCGGCACGTACGACAACGTGATCCGCTTCCTCGCGCCGCTCGTCATCAGCGACGAGCAGCTCGCCGAAGGACTGGACGTGCTCGAAGCTGCGCTCGTCTCGGCAACGGCCGCGACCGCGTAGCCGCAGAGGCCAGCCAAGCGGCAGGACTTCGGCGCTCGGCCCGAACAGCAGGTCAAGACTCGTTGCGGTTGCGGGACCGTTCGAATCAAGGAGGCTTCCGTGGTTCATCGTAGCATCGGCCGCGCGGCGCGCGCGCTCGCCCTCGTCGCCGGCCGCGCGCTGGCCCTCGCCGCCGCCGGCGCGCTGGTCGCGACGCTGCACGGCAGCGCGGCGAACGCGCAGGCGCAAGTCTTCCGGGTCGGCGTGGTGACCGCGCTCTCGGGCGACAACGCGCAAGGCGGCGCCTCGACCAAACGCGGCTACGACCTGTGGGCGAACGCGGTCAACGCGCAGGGCGGCATCCAAACCGGCGGCGGCAAGTACAAGGTCGAGCTGGTGTACTTCGACGACCAGTCGTCGGCGGCGAGCGCGTCGGCGGCCTGCGAGCGGATGCTCACGCAGGGCAACGTCGACTTCATCCTGGGCCCGTACGCGAGCTCCGCGACGCGCGCCTGCGGCCCGATCGTCGACAAGTACAAGGTGCCGATGATCACCGGCTCGGCCGAGAACCCGCAGATCTGGAAGGACCACTACAAGTTCGTCTTCGGCACGATCCCCAGCGTCGACATCATCGGCGCGGCGCCGCTGCGCGCGCTCGCGGACGTGAAGCCCAAACCGCAGACCATGTACATCGTCGCGCTCGACGACCCGTTCACCAAGGCCGGCGCCGACGAGTTCAAGCGGCTGGGCGAGTCGCTGGGCATGAAGGTGGTCGGCTACGACGTCGTGCCGGCCGAGGCCGATTTCACGCCCGTCTTCAACAAGGTGAAGCAGGCCAACGCCGACATCATCGCGATGGCGACGCAGCCCGAACAGGCGATCGGGATGATGAAGGTCGTCAAGCAGCTGCGGGTCGGGGCGAAGGCCTTCGTGCAGCACAACGGCCCTGGCTTCGCGGACTACACCAAGACGCTGGGCAAGGACGCGGACTACGCGATCGACGCGACCGTGTGGCAGCCCGAGATCGAGTACACGGTGAATGCCGGCGCGTGGAAATCGTCCAAAGCGTGGTTCGCGGACTATCAGAAGACGTTCAAGCGGCCCGAGGCGGAGTACACCGAGGCCGGCAGCTCGGCGGCCGGGATCGCGTTCGAGGCGGCGCTCAAGGCGGCGAACCTCAAGCCCGGTCTGGACGCGGCCGGGAAGCAGAAGCTCGCCGACGCGCTCGAGAAGATCAACATCACGACGTTCTACGGGCCGGTGAAGTTCGAGACCGCCGGCGACCACTACCACGACGACATCACGCTGCAGCCGCAGCCGTTCCAGATCCAGGGCGGCAAGGTGGTGATCGTCGGAGCCAAGTCGCCGACGAAGGCGGCGCTGCGCTACCCGGCGCCGGCGTGGGACAAGCGCTGAGCTAGTCCGAGCGAGCGCGCCCTGAGCGAGGCACGGTGAGCTTCTTCCTGCAGAGCACGATCGACGGGCTGCTGATCGGCGGCGTGCTGATCGTGATGTCGCTGGGGATGTCGCTGGCCTTCGGGGTGATGCGGATCGTCGACTTCGCGGTCGGCGAGTACCTCATGCTCGGCGCGTTCGCCGCGCTCTTCCTGACCGGGTGGCTGCACGTCGACGCGCTGCTGGTCACGCCGATCGTGTTCGTCGTGTTCGGGCTGGCGGGGTTTCTGCTCCAGCCGGCGATCGAGCGGGTGACCAGCGGCAAGCGCGCGCACGCGAACCTGATGGGGCTGGTGTTCACCTTCGGCATCTCGCAGATCATCCGCGGGGCCAGCCTGGGCGCGTTCGGGCGCGACAACCACTCGCTCTCGTCGCGCTTGAGCGAGGTCACGCTGTTCGTCGGGCCGCTGGCGGTGCCGGGCGTGCGGCTGGCGACGTTCGCGGCCGGGTTCGCGCTGACGCTGGGCTTCCTGTGGTTTCTGTACCGCACGCCGCTGGGCTTGCGGATTCGGATGGTGTCGCAGGACGTCGGCTCGGCGACGCTGCTGGGGGTGAACTCCAGCCGGATCAACTCGCTGGTGTACGGATTGCACGTCGGGTTCACCGGGGTGGCCGGGGTGTTCATCGGCCTGCTGTTCACGTTCAACCCCGAGATCGGGCTGCGCTACTCGCTCTACACGTTCTTCGTCGTCGTGCTGGGCGGGATGGGCTACCTGCCCGGCGCGATCGTCGCCGCGCTGGTGCTCGGCCTGACCCAGTCGTACGTGACGGTCTACCTCGGCTCGAACTACATCACGCTGGCGACGTTCGCGATCCTGTACTTGGTGCTCGTCGTGTCGCCGCGCGGCATCCTGCGCCGGGGCCTGGCGTGACGGCGGCGGGTATGCTTGCGGAGCCGTCCGAGATCGCAGACTTCGGCCCCCCGTGTCGGCCGCCGGCATGACATGGCGCGCGCCGTGGTGGCTGCTGGCGGCAGCGTTCGTCGTGCTGCTGGCCTTGCCGGCCCTCGTGCCGGTGTTCTGGATGCGCTTGGCGACCGAGACGCTGATGTGGGCGTGCGTCGCGCTGAGCTGGAACCTGATCGGCGGCTACACCGGCTACCTGAACTTCGGGCTGGCGGCGTTCTTCGGGACGGGCGCGTACGCGACCGGGATCCTGATGTACAAGGTGGGCCTGCCGTTCGGCGTGGCGCTGCCGCTGGCGGGCGTCGTGGGCGGGCTGCTGGCGCTGTTCCTGGGGCTGCCGACGCTGCGCATCCGCGGCGCGTACTTCGCGATCGCGACCTGGGCCTTCGCCGAGGCGATGCGCCAGATCGCGCTGCTCGCCGAACCGCTGACGGGCGGGAGCGAGGGGCTGCGCTTCCAAGCCGTCGACGACAACCGCATCTTCTACTACCTGATGCTGGGGCTGTTCGTGGCGACGCTGCTCGGGCTGCACGTGCTGCTGCACCGCAGCAAGATCGGCTACTGGCTGGTGGCGATCCGCGAGCGCGAGGACGTCGCGACCGCGATGGGGATCGAGCGTGTTCCGGGTGAAGCTGTTCGTGTTCGTGCTCAGCGGGATCGTGCCGGCGCTGGCGGGCGGAATCTACGGCTACTGGATCACGATCATCAACCCCAACGAGGTGTTCAGCCAGCTCGCGAGCGACAACGGCGTCGTGATGAGCCTGTTCGGCGGCCTGGGGACGTTCTGGGGGCCGGTGATCGGCGCGCTCGTCGTGCACTTGGGCGGGCGGCTGGTGTGGCTGTCGTGGGGCAGCGACGTCGGCTACATCGTGATCCTGGGGATCGCGGTCTGCCTGGTGGCGCTGTTCATCCCCAACGGCATCGTGGGGCTGCTCGAACGGCGGCGGGCGGGTAGCGCGTACGATCCGCCGGTTGGCGCGGCGGAAGGTCATGTCTCGGCCGCGGCGCCCAAGGAGAGTGGCGTATCGTGATTGCCGCCAACCCGCGGCCGGTCGTGGGACTCGAACCGATTCTCGAAGCGCGCGATCTGTGCAAGGACTTCGGCGGGCTGCACGCGGTCTCGCACGTGAGCCTCGAGGTGATGCCGGGCGAGATCGTCGGCATCCTGGGCCCGAACGGCTCGGGGAAGAGCACGCTGTTCAACCTGCTCTCGCGCATGCTGCCGGCGAACAGCGGGACGATCCGCTTCGACGGCCGCGACATCACCGGCATCCCGGCCTACCGGTGCGCGCGGATCGGGCTCGCGCGGACGTTCCAGATTCCCTCGCCGTTCACGCGGATGACCGTGCTCGAGAACCTGCTGGCGGTCTACCGCCCCGAGCCGATCGAGCGGATGAAGACGCGCGCGCGGGAGATCCTCGCACTGCTGAAGCTGACCCGGCTCAGCGACGAGCGCGCCGACAGCTGCTCGGGCGGCCAGCTGAAGCTGCTCGAGATCGGGCGGGCGCTGATGACCGAGCCGAAGCTGATCCTGCTCGACGAGTGCGTCGCGGGCGTCAACCCGGTGCTGCGCGCCGAGATCGTCGAGCTGCTGCAGGGTCTGCGCGCGAAGGGGATGACGATTCTGCTGATCGAGCACGACATGGAGTGGGTGCGCGCGCTGTGCGATCGCCTCGTGGTGATGCACCACGGCGAGATCATCGCGGCCGGCACGTTCGACGAGGTCACGCGCAACGCGACCGTCGTCGACGCGTACCTGGGAGCGTAGCGCAGCATGGCGTTCGTCGCGACGGGGATCACGGCCGGCTACGGGAAGGCGCGGATTCTGAACGACGTCAGCTTGACGCTCGAGCCGGGAACCATCCACTGCATCTTCGGCCCGAACGGCTCGGGGAAGAGCACGCTGCTCAAGGTGTGCGCGGGAATCATCGCGCCGTGGAGCGGGTCGCTACGGCTAGACGAGCGCGATCTGCTCGCCCTCGCGCCGTACCGGTACATCCGCTCCGGAATCGTGGCCGTGCCCCAGAACGGAGGCATCTTCGCCGAGCTCACCGTCGCGGAGAACCTCACCGCGGGTGGGCTCGCGCTGGCCGACCAGCGCGCCGTCCGGCTGAAGATCGAGGCCACGTACAATCGGTTCCCTATCCTGGGCGAGAAGCGGGCGGATCGCGCCGGGTCGCTCTCGGGCGGGCAGCGGATGCTGCTGGCGTTCGCACGGGCGCTCGTCGCGCAGCCGCGGGTGCTGCTGCTCGACGAACCGTCGGCCGGGCTCGCGCCGGCAATTGTAAAAGAAGTGTTCGGACTCGTGCGCGACCTGCGCGCCGAAGGGCCGGCGATCATGCTCGTGGAGCAAGCGGTGCGGGACGCGCTGCCGCTGGCGGATCGGATCACGGTGCTGGTGCAGGGCGAAGTCGCGCTCTCGGGACCGGGCGGTACGATCGGGGAACCGGAGCTCGCGCAGGCATACTTGGGAACGGCGCCCGCGCCCGGAGGCACGCGCTAAACAGCCCAGGAGGTGCGGAGCTTTTCTCGTATGGGGCGTACCTGTGTCGTACGCTCCATCACGTGTAGGTGCGGTCCCGGGATGAAGCTGGTGATGACGCTCCTCGTGCGGGACGAACAAGACATCCTGCGCGAGAATCTCGATTTCCATCTCGCCCACGGCGTCGACGAGATCATCCTGATGGACAATCGCTCGGTCGACGGCACCGCGGACATCGCGCGCGAGTACGAGCGAGCCGGCTACCTCCACTACATGTTCCAGCCCCAGGACGACTACTCGCAAGGCCGGTGGGTGACGCAGATGGCGCGCCGCGCCGTCGACGAGCTCCGCGCCGATTGGGTCATCAACAACGACGCGGACGAGTTCTGGTGGCCGCGCGCCGGCTCGCTCAAGGATGCGCTGGCGTCGATCGGGTCCGAGCCCATCGCCGCGACGGTGGAGCGCTCGAACTTCGTCACCCGCGTCGATAACGGGCAGCCGTTCTGGCAGCGCATGGACGTCCGGAGCGTCGTTTCTGTGAACGCGCTGGGAGAGCCGCTACCCGGCAAGGCGGCGCACCGGGCCGTACCGGGACGTCGTCGTCGCGCAAGGCAATCACTACGTGTTCGTCGGCGGCGAGCTCCGCCGAGCGCGGCCGCGCCGATCACCATCCTCCATTTCCCCGTGCGATCGCGCGCGCAGTTCCACAACAAGATCGTCAAAGGCGGCGCGGCGTACGCGCGCAATACCGAGCTCCCCTACGGGTACGGGATGGCCTGGCGACGCCTGTACCAGCTGCACCTCGAAGGCCGATTGGACGAGGCATACGACAGCGCGCTGCTAACCGATGATCAGGTCGCGGCCGGTCTCGCCGCGGGCGAGCTCGTGCGCGATCGGCGCCTGATCGCAGCGCTCGGTTCTCGGACGCAGGTTTTGTCGGACGCTTGTTAGGTGAAGCCTGACGAGGCCGAGCGCCTCCTCGACCGCGGCGTCGTCACGCTCAGCGACAGCAACTACTATCCCGGCCTGCTCCAGCTGCACGCCTCGATCCAGACCAGCGATCCCTGTCCCGTGCTCTGCTACGACATCGGCTTGAGCGCGGCGCAGCGCGACGATGCGAACCGGCGCCACAACCTGCAGGTGCTCGACCTGCCCGCCGACCCGCTGATCGCGGAGCTCGTCGAGGCGACGCGGGACGCCGCCCCGCTGGCCAAACCCGGCAAACGCATCTGGCCGCTCTGGATCTGCCCGCTGCTGATCCGCGCCGCGCCGCTGCGGGACGTGTTCTGGCTCGACTGCGATGCGGTCGTCTTGCGCGGGCTGGACGAGCTGTTCGCGATGCTCGACGGACGGGCCGGTGTTCACGCCCGAGAACAAGGCGCCGCACGCGACGCCGAACAAGCCGGCGCTGTACGAGCTCTTGCCGATCGGGCGGCAGTTCGATCCGCAGGTTCCGGTCGTGAACGGCGGCGTGTCGGGCTGGCGGCGGGGCCGTGACGATGCCGCGCTGGACGCCTACGTTCGCCCGGTGGCGGCCGCGGCGCGCGACCGGGCGGTGCGCGAGGCCATCTCCTGGCACGACCAGGGAGCGCTGATCTGGGCGATCCAGTCGCTCGGGCTCGAGGATCGCGTGCTCCCCACCCCGCTGTGGAACCTCTGCGTCGACAACGCGCCGGTCTCGGCCGAGATCCTCGCCTGGGACGACGGTCTCCTCGAGCGGCTGCGCGCCGCGCTGCCCGAGGTCAGGATTCTCCACTGGAACGGGCGGAAGAATCCCTGGCTCGCTTGAGCAGCAGCGCGGCCAGCACTGCGCGCAGCCGGTGCAGCTCGACGTCGAGCAGCGGCCGAAACAGCAGCGCGTAGAGCGGGATGAGCAGCAGGTAGAAGAGTCGGCGCGCGCGGCGTCAAGCGCGAGCACGACCGGGCCCCACGTCTTGTAGAAGCTCTCTTCGACGAACGGCAGATAGCGCTGGCCTTCGGGTCGGAAGGCCGTCACCCGGAAACGGCCGCTGGCCGTCTTGAACGCCTCGTAGGCTAGGTACAGCGCGACGAAGAGCCACAGCACCGGCCCCGTGCCGCACAGGAACAGCGCGCCGCCGAACGCCGCCGACTTCGAGCGGGAGAACGGCGGCGACGATGAGCTTCTCCACGCGCGCATTGCCGAGATCGTGGACGATGGTCCGCAGGCCGGCGCCGCGGTCCTGTTCGGCCGTGTGGAGCTGGTGCGAGACGATCCCGCGCAGACCCGCGGCCGCCGCCCAGAGCGACACGCAGACGGCGAGGGCGGTCGTGACCGGGCGAAGCGCCCAGTGCGCGACCGCGAGCAGCGCGAGCACCGCCGGGAAGACGTGCGCGGCGAGACCGTCGGCGAAGACCCCGAGCCACTTGCGCTCCTTGATGCGCAGCGGCGGCACCGAGTACGCCAGCGGCAGGCAGAGCACGAGCAGTGTCAGGATCGCGCCGGGCACGCCGGCGATGGCCGCGGCGAACGCTTCCGCGCAGAGCGCCGACAAGGCGATGATCCCCCACATGCGCCGCGGGCCCGCGGATGCGGCCGCATTGGCGCGGCCCAAGCGGGCATCTTCCTCGACGTCGAAGAGCTCGTTGAGCGCGTAGCCGTAGTTGCCGACGGCGCAGACCGTCAGGCACGACCAGCACGAGCACCGCGAGCGCGCCGAGCGAGAACGGCCGGCCGTCGAGCAGCAGCAGCACCAAGGTGACGGAGAGCGGCACCTTGTTGAACCACCAGGCTCGGGGGCGAACGAGAATCATGCTGGACTCAGCACGTTCCCCGCGGGAAGATGGCTCCCTTGACCGCTGAAGTCGCCGGCTCGGTGGGGACGGCTCGCGCTAGGTTGCGGAAAGGGCCGCGCTGAGCCGCTCCGTGTAGGCGCCGGCCAGATCGTGCAGGGCCGCGCAGTCTGTTTTAGCCGGCGGTTTTCGTCCTAAGGACTGGCATCTTGGCGACGTATCGATTTCGAGGCCATCAAAAGTTTGACTTCCCATTTGTAGAACGTCGCGGGCCTGATGAGGTGGGTGCGGCACGGGTCAGGCATCTTGGCGTCAGCCTCGGACCTTTGAGTACTTCGACGATCTACTCTTCGGTAAGCCGGGATTTTTCATGGGGGAGACCTTTACAGGCGTTTGGCCCGGATTCTCAACTCATGCTCAGGGCGCTTTCCGAAGGCAACGTCACAAGGAGCGCGATAAGGCCCAGCGTCAGATCCAGCCTAGCTATCTAAACAATGCAAGTAAGCTGCCTCCACTACTAGAGATATGAGTTTCTTGCGTCTCACGATTGCGTGAATAATCATTTGCTGTTAGAATGACGAAACGCCGACTGCACTAGCTCGGCACAGCCTCATTTCTAGGAGTATTTGGAAAATGGCCGAAATAGCAGTCATGGCTAAATCCTCGGCTCGTTCCCGCGTCGTTAACAACCGGAATATCGCCTGGGAGCAACGCCTGTCAGACAAGGGCTTCGAGTATGAATATGTTGCCAAGGTGCCCCTAAGCGCCATCGCACGGCACCCTGAAAGCCAAGCTCGGATGGAAGACTCACCCAAAGAGCTCGTCGAGCTTTATGCCACACAGATTCAAGCCGGAGCGGTCTTTCCGCCAATCCTTGCCTGGGCTGATCCGAACCGCCCCGATGACTACGTGTTGCTCGACGGCAACGCTCGTACCGCCGCTAACAACAAGCTCAATGCGAACGGTACGATTGACGCGTACATTATCAAGAACATCACGAACATTGAGGACGCCATCATCGCGTCCGCGATTCCGAACACATGGAACGGTAATCCTTACACCCGCTCCGAGCGTGAGAAAATTGCGCTCACGATGCACAAGCGCGATTACTCGGCAACAACCATCGCGCGCGAGCTAGGCATGACTCAGAGTGCGCTTGCGCGGCTTATTGCGAGTGCCGACTTCGACAGACGCGCCGAGGCGCTCGGCATAGAAGACCTCGAGCTGCCCACATCCGTTAAAGTGCAGGTCGTCAAAGTGAGCGACAATTCCGTCTTTGAAGCGATTGTTCGCCTGTCCGACGACTCGGGCATGGCGATCGCCGACGTGTCCCGGATCGTACGTGAGACTAGTGAATGCCGTTCGGAAGCTGAACGGCTCAAGCTCGTTGCCGATCAGCGCGCTGAACGCGCCGATCAGATCACGCAGAAACGTGCCGGCCGCAACGTTGCTAAGGTCCCCTCGCAGGAATCGCTTATGGTCATCGGGCGGCTGGTCGCTATGTGCGAGAAACACCCCGACAAGTCGGCGTGGGTGCCGATCAAGGCTGAGCTTCGCGAAGAGTGGGTCGAGAAGATTAGTCATGCACGCGACTGTCTCGAAGCGCTGCTTGCAGCGTACAACGAAGCGTCGTGAGCGCCGCCGAAAACCGGAACGACGACCTTGTCGTTCCGGTTTTCGATCGCTTGGCGGTCGAACCACGCCCCCTCGCGAAGATGATATGGGACACTTGCGTCGTCGTCGGGCCGCAAACCCAGGCACAAGCTCTTCGAGCGACTCGAGCACTTCATGGGCGACGCTTCTCGCGAGCATGCGCTGAGGAATCCTGACGAGAAGCGTGGGCCAATCACAGGTCGCATGCTCTTCGAAGACAAGCAAGAACATCTCACGCTAGGCATAAAACAAGGGCTCGAACGCGGATGGCTCAAGCTCGTGGGCGACGCCATCGACGCCGCAAATCCGCCGCCGCAGCATTCTCCCTTGGGCTGTCTCGCCGTCGCCGGTACGATCGAGCAACGAGCAAAGGCCGTCGTCGACACGTTCTCGGACGCCCAATCACAGGCCCGTCGCGTACTCCAAGACGTCGTCCTCTCACGTAAGAAGCCGACCCCTGAAGGGCGTGCGGCGCTACGCGACTCGCTCGAAAACATCGGGCAGGTCACGCCAATCCTACGGTTGCGGCAAGTCGGCGCTCCGCCGATCATTGTTGACGGCGTCACGCGCCTTGAGCTATGCCAGGAACTCGGGCTCGAACCGCTTTTCCAGGATTTTCCGGCGTCAATGACGCCGCTCGAAGCGCTCTCGTACCGCATTGCGGTTGAGGTTGCCGGAACAAGCAAAGGCCAACAAAACAAGAGCCGCGATCAATACATCGAGTCGCTTGCTAAAGCCGGGTTCACGCAAGAAGGCATCGCCGATGCAATCAGAGCTTCGCGAGCGCTCGTGAGCAAAGTGCTCAAGGACCAGCGTATCAAAACTTCGGGACGTCCGAGCCCGACGGAGCAAGACGTCGACGAGTTCGTTTCTCTCGCGAGGCGAGGTGAATCATTGCGCGCCATCGCAGCCGTAACAGGATGGGGCCAGCAGACCGTCTTAACGCATCTCACCATGCGTCGCGACGCCGTGCCACGGTTGCCGCTGGAAATTGAAGAGAATGTACCAGCGAAGGCGCGGCCGCGCGCAGTCGTACGCAACACCGTGGTTAAAGAAAAAATTCGTGCCTCGCTCGCTAATCACCCTGAGCGCACACTGGCGCAGCACGCTGGAGCCGCTGGCGGCGAGGCGAGTGTGATGCTCGTAAAGATTGAAAGAGCGTTCATGGACGGCCAGAAGGCTATGCTCGACCAATTGCGAGCCGCGGGCTGCACGCACTTTTCCGAAGCGCGGGAAGCCGCAGAGTACGCAACCGAAGCTTGATCGACAAGAATTGCCGGATCCCACGGGCGATGGCGTTACGGCCTGGAATTCGGCGCGGCATTCAAAGACCCTGGTCCGACGCGTAGGCGTCACCTCGATCACTTTACATGACCACCATAACACTCACGCGTTCCTGCTTGCTATGGCGGGCATCGGACACGATGTCATCAGTGAGTGCCTGGGCCTCAGCAGCATCACGGCCGACCGCTTCCTAACGGTCTACAAAGAAAAGTGCGCCGCAGCGGCCAGCGCCTTCGAGCGTTTAGTCGGCTAACAGCTCCGCTTGCCGATGTGAGATTTCGATCCCCTTACATCTGAAACGCGAGCCAGAAACCCTCATGGTTACTGGGAAAGATTGGTAGCCCCAACGGGATTCGAACGTGTTAGCACCTTCCGTTATGTTCCTATTGCTGGACGACCCGCAACCCCAACTCCCGCATCGCCCCCTCCGGCACCCCAGAAGGCGCATCCATCATAAGATCCCGCGCCACCTGGTTCTTCGGAAACGCGATCACGTCCCGAATGCTGCTCTCCCCCGCCGCGATCATCACGATTCGGTCGATCCCCAGCGCCATCCCCCCGTGCGGCGGCGCGCCGTACTTCAGCGCCTCCATGAAGAACCCGAACCGGTCGTCGATCTGCTCGTCGCGTCAGCCCCAGCCGCTGGAACACCCGCCGCTGGAACTCCACCGTGTGGTTACGGATCGACCCGCTCCCCAGCTCCGAGCCGTTCAGCACCAGGTCGTAGTGCTGCGCCGTGATCGCCAGCGGATCGCTGTCGAACAGCGCCTCCTGGCCCGGCAGCGGCGCGGTGAACGGGTGGTGCGAGAACGTGATCTCCCCGTTCTCCTCGCGCTCGAACAGCGGGAACCCCAGCACCCAGGTGAACGCGAACTTCGCCGGATCGCGCAGCCCCAGCCGCTCGCCGATCTCCAGCCGCAGCCGCCCCGCCACATCGGACGCCGGCAGCGCCGCATCGCCCACGAACAGGATCGCATCCCCGTCCTGCGCCCCGGTCCGCGCGCGCAGCTTCGCCGCCAGCTCCTCGTCGACGAACCGCGCGATCGAGCCCTTCACGCCGTCCGCCGCCAGCGACACGTACGCCAGCCCCTTCGCGCCGAACGTCTTCGCCAGCTCCGTCACCGCGTCGAAGTCCCGCCGCGACAGCGCCGCCCCGCCCGGCCAGCGCAGCGCGATCACCCGGTTCGCATCGCTCTCCGCCAGGCCGGCGAACAGCCCGAACGCCCCGCCGCGGAACAGGTCCGCCACGTCCACCAGCTCCAGCTCGAAGCGCAGGTCCGGCTTGTCCGAGCCGTACCGCCGCATCGCCTCGGCGTACGTCAGCCGCGGCAGCGGGTCGGGAATCGCCAGCCCGAGCGCGCGCTCCCACACGAACCGGATCGCGCCTTCCATCATCGCGATCACGTCCTCTTGCTGCACGAAGGTCATCTCGACGTCCACCTGGGTGAACTCGAGCTGGCGGTCGGCGCGCCCGTCCTCGTCGCGGAAGCAGCGCGCGATCTGCATGTAGCGGCCCAGGCCGCCGATCATCAGGATCTGCTTGAGGATCTGCGGCGACTGCGGCAGCGCGTAGAAGCTGCCCTTGTGCACGCGCGAGGGCACCAGGAAGTCGCGCGCGCCCTCGGGGGTCGACTTGATCAGGTTGGGCGTCTCGATCTCGAGGAAGTCGCGCTCGTCGAAGTAGTCGCGGAACGCCTTGACGATCTTGTGCCGCAGCGTGAGGTTGCGCTGCATGCGCGGGCGGCGCAGGTCGAGGTAGCGGTAGCGCAGGCGCAGCTCCTCGGACGGCTCTTCCTCGGCCGCGACGACGAACGGCGGCGTCTCGGAGCGGTTGAGCACCTCGAGCGTGTCGACCGGCAGCTCCACCTCGCCCGTCGGCAGGCGCGGGTTCTCGGTGCCGGCCGGGCGGCGGCGCACCGTGCCGGTCACCCGCACCACGTCCTCGCTGCGCAGCGACTCGGCCTCGCGGAACACCTCGCCCTTGGACGGGTCGAACGTGATCTGGGTGATCCCGTCGCGGTCGCGCAGGTCGATGAAGATCAGGCCGCCGTGGTCGCGCCGGCGGTGCACCCAGCCGTTCAGCTCCACGGTGCGGCCGGCGTCGGCGGCGGTCAGCGCTCCGCAGGACGCGCGGGCGATCGATGAGCTATCCACGTAGGGCGGCCTTGACTCCGGTGAGGTAGTGGTATTGATACGAAAGCGTGCGCGCGAGACCGGGGCGCTGCGCGCCGCTCTCGATCCAGGTCTTGATCGCGCCGGTCTGCGCTCGACGAGGTCGTGCAGCGCGAGCGAGACGGGCGTCATGCCGAGGCGCAACTGCACGTCGAAGGCCTTGTGCTTGCGGTGGAAGCGCACCGTCGAGCGGCCGGCCAGCTCGTACTTCTGCTGCTGTTCCTGCCACGGCACGGGGTGCCAGTGGTAGTTCACGGCGTTGGGCTCGTAGACGATCGGCACGCCGCCCTGCTGCAGGCGGTAGCCCAGCTCGAGATCCTCGTGGCCGTAGCCGGTGAAGTCCTCGTCGAAGCGGCCGACCCGGTCGAGCTCGGCCTTGGGCGCCGAGGCGTTGCCGGTCAGGAAGTACAGCCACGACAGCCGCTTGGGCTTGGTGCCGTGCAGCGGCGTGCGCAGGCCGCGGTGGGACTTCTTGCTCAGGTAGTCCTCGTACGAGTCGACCTGGACTTCCATGCCGACCACGGCGCAGCGCGCGTCCTCCGTCTCGTGGTGGGCGAGGTGGCGCGAGAGCAGGTCGGGCGACGCGATGATGTCGGCGTCGGTGAAGAGCACGATGCGGCCCCAGCGCCTCGGCGATGCCGGCGTTGCGCGCCATCGCGCGGCCGGTGTACGGGCCGGGCAGGTGGCGCACGTAGGGGTGGTCGGCGTGGACGCCGGCCAGGTACTCCTTGGTGCCGTCGGTGGAGTTGGAGTCGGCGACGAGCACCTCGAACTCGCCGCGGCGGAGATCCTGCGCGAGCAGCGACGGGATCACGTGGCGGAGCGTGTCGAGGCGGTTGTACGTCGGAACGACGACGGAAATGCGCGGTGCTGTCATAAGAGCGAGGCGACGGCGGCGACGATCTCGGCGCGCGAGGCGCGCAGCGATGATTCGGTCTCGTCCGGCGGTTTGCGAAGGATCGCGTTCGGCACGCGGTACGGCGACCATTCCTGCGAGGCCAGCCGGAACCACTTGTCCTCGAACAGGACCACCGTCGGGACCCGCATCGCGCTTGCGACATGGGTCGCACCGGTGTCGATCGTGAGCACGCAGGCGGCCCGCGCGAACACCGCCGCCCACTGGCCGAACGGCAGGTCGCCCCGCACGGCGTCGGCCAGCCCGGCCGCCGGCGACCGCCTCGCCCAGCGCGCGCCCGTCGGCGGCGTAGGTCGCCACCAGCGGGCGGCCCAGGGCGCGCAGGTCGCGGAAGAGCTGCAGGACGCTGGCCGTGGTCGAGCCGCCCTCGGTCCAGCGCTTGCCGAGCTGGACCACGATCGGCCGCTCGGGCAGGTCGGCCACGGCCGCGCGGTCGGCCTCGCTCAGGGGCAGGACCAGCTCGCGGGCCAGGGTCGTCGCGCCGGCGGCCTGGGCCACGGCGAGCACCTGGTCCACCTCGTGGGCGATCGCGCGCTCGGGGTGGCGCTCGGAGAGGGCCGGGTCGGCCTGGCTGAGCACGACGTCGGTCAGCCGGGTGCGCAGCGCGAGGCGGGCCAGGTAGCGGGTGGCGTAGGTGTAGCCGACCCGCTTGGGCGCCCGGGTCGCGGCGACGATCCGGTGGTCGACGTCGCGCGGCGCCAGCGCGACGGCCAGGTCGACCTCGCGGTAGCGCGCGCCGAACGCCTCGGGCTTCACGTCCTCGGGGTAGAGCGCGAGCGCGTCGACGTCGGGCGAGCGCTCGACCACCACCGCGTTGTAGCGGCTGCACGCCAGCGTGACGTGGGCGTCGGGGAACGAGCGCCGGATCGAGGCGATCGCCGGCGTGGAGAGGATCAGGTCGCCGACGCGATCGGTGCGCGAGAGGAGGATCCGCACGACCCCCGCGAGCTTAGCGGCGCCCTTCCTCCGCGTCCTGCTCGTCGAGGTGCGAGGCCACGGTCTCGAGCACGTAGTGGTTCGCCGCCGTCTTGCGCTCGGCCGGGACGTGCTCGTCGAAGTACTTCACCAGGTCGTCGTCGCTCGCGCCGTCGCTGATCAGGCGCTGGAAGTCCTGGTCCGAGACGCCCGCCGCATGGAGGAAGCCTTGCGAGAGCGGGCAGTAGGCGACGTAGTCGGCGTGCGTGCCGGCCTGCTCGGCGCGGGCCTTGTCGGCCAGCCGCGCCAGCCACGCGTAGCCGCCCAGCATGTCGCGGCCGCTGCGCGGCGGGGCCTTGGTGAAGTCCGGTGCGGTGACGCTCATGCGCGCGCTTGTACCCGCCTGGCGGCCACGATCCGCCGGCGGGGCACGGCGGCTGGAGTACCGCTCCGCGCCGGTGGGGAACCCTGCGCGATGATCACGCCCGCCGAGCTCGCCGACATCCCGCTGTTCGCGGCGATCCCGCACGCGCTGCGGGCGCGCCTGGCCGCCCGCTCGGCCGACATCCGGGCCAACGTCGGCGAGTGGATCTCCTACGAGGGCGACCCGCCCTACTTCTGGACCCTGCTCGAGGGCGAGGTCGAGCGGGTGAAGACCGTCGCGGGCGAGGACGTGCAGATGACGACCTTCGACCCCGGCGAGTACTTCGGCGAGGTGCCGCTCATGCTGGGCACCGAGTCGTTCGCCGCGATCCGCGCGCTGCGGCCCTCGCGCCTGATGCGCACCGACGCGGCCGACTTCCACCTGCTGCTGACCGAGTCGGCCGAGGCGGCGGCGATCATGGCCCGCTCGCTGAGCCGGCGCGTGACCTTCATCAGCGACGCGTACGCGGCCGCGAACCCCACCCAGGCGACGATCGTCGGCGACCGGCTGGACTTCGCGTGCCACGACATCCGCGACTTCCTCTCGCGCAACCAGATCGCGTTCGAGTGGCTCGACCCGACCGACGAAGCGGACGCCGAGATCATCCCGGCCCCGGCGCGCGGCGCGAAGCGGTACCCGCTGGTGCTGCTCGCGGGCGGGCGCGTGCTCGAGGTGCCGGACAACCGCGAGCTCGCGTGCGCGCTCAACCTGCAGATCGCGCCGCGCGAGACGGCGTACGACCTGCTGATCGTCGGGGGCGGGCCGGCCGGGCTGGCCGCCGCGGTGTACGGCGGCTCCGAGGGCTTGCGCACCGTGATGATCGAGGGCGAAGCGCCGGGCGGCCAGGCCGGCACGTCGTCGCGGATCGAGAACTACCTCGGCTTTCCGACCGGCGTCTCCGGCAGCGACCTGGCCAACCGCGCGCTGCAGCAGGCCAAGCGCTTCGACACCGAGATCCTCGTGACGCGCTGGGTCCGCACGATCGCGCCCGCGGCGGGCGGGTACGCGGTGACGCTCGACGGCGACGAGAGCGTGACCGCGCGCGCGCTCGTGATCGCCACCGGCGTGACGTGGCGCGAGCTGCCCGCCGAGGGCGCGGCGGAGTTCGTCGGCCGCGGCATCTACTACGGCGCGGCGCGGACCGAGGCGATGGGCGTGCGCGGCAAGGACATCTTCCTGGTCGGCGGCGGCAACTCGGCCGGCCAGGCCGCGATGTTCTTCTCAGGCTACGCGCGCAGCGTGACCATCCTGGTGCGCGCGGACGGGCTGGAGCGCAGCATGTCGCACTACCTGATCGCGCAGCTGCGCACCAAGGACAACATCGCGGTCGAACCGCGCACGACCGTCGTGCGGGTCGGCGGCGGCGCGCACCTGGAGACGATCGCGACCCGCACCGAGCCCGGCGGCGAGATCCGCGAGCGGCGCGCCGACGCGCTGTTCGCCTTCATCGGCGCCGACGCCGAGACGGCGTGGCTCCCGGCGCAGATCGAGCGCGACGAGCGCGGCTACGTCCGCACCGGGCGCGACATCGAGGGCTGGCGCGAGCAGCGCGCGCCGTTCCCGCTGGAGACGAGCATGCCGGGCGTGTTCGCGGCCGGCGACGTCCGCAGCACCTCGGTCAAGCGCGTGGCGTCGGGCGTAGGCGAGGGCAGCATGGTGGTCGCCTACGTCCACCAGTACCTCGACCTGCTGCCGCAGGCGACGGTCTAGACTAGGGACGCTGACATAGCCGCCATGACTTGACCTAGAGCGGCGTCCGTTCGCCGAGCGGGACGAACGTGCGCGTCTTTTCGTCGTAGCTCTCGACCGCGCCGGTCTTGATGTCGTAGAGCCAGCCGAACACTTCGAGCCCGTGGCGGCGGCCTACGGCGACGGCGGGGTGGGTGCGCATGTTGTCCATTTGGGCGATGACGTTCTCGCGCGTGAGCAGGCGCAGCGCCTCGTCCTCGGAGAGACCGGCGGAGGCGTCGCGCGCGATGCGCGTCGCCGCTTCGGCGTGGCGCAGCCACAGCGCGACGGCGGTCAGGCCCTTGAACTGCCCGGGATCGCGCAGGGCCTTCATCGCGCCGCAGTCGGAGTGGCCGCAGACGATGATGGCCTGCACCTTGAGCACCGTGACCGCGTACTCGAGCGTCGCGGAGACGCCCCCGAACGAGTCGCCGTAGGCGGGCACGATGTTGCCCACGATCTGGCACTCGAACACGTCGCCCGGGTCGCCGGCCAGGATCAGGCTCGGGACGACCCGCGAGTCGGAGCAGGTGATGAAGAGCACGCGCGGGCTCTGGCCCTGGGCGAGCTCTTCGAACAAATCTTGCCGCGCGGGGAACGACTCCGCGCGAAAGCGCTGGTAGCGCTCGACCAGGAAATCGTGGATCGATCCGTCGTTCATGCGAGGTGGAGTCCCATCATCGTGGCTCGTTCGCGTGTAGCACCGGCGCTCTTGCTTTTCGAGCGGCGCACGCTCAGCGCTCAGCCTTCGCGCGCGCCAGCTCGTCGTAGTACGCGGCGCTCGCGAGCAGCGCGCCGCGGCGAGCTGGGCGGCGAGAGCTTCGCGTCGCCCGCGGCACCCGGGCCGGTCGCGTCGCCGGCTGTGCTGCCGCTGCCGGCCGGGCCGACGAGGCGTTCGAGGCGGGCCGGAAGGCCGCTCTTGCGCAGCGCGTCGCCGAGCAGGCGCTGCGGCGCGTATCGCCGATCGCCAGCGCGACGCGCCAGCCGGGGTGGCGCGCTTCCAGCCGCACCGCGGTGCGCGCTTGCGCGCGGACCTGGCGCAGCATGCCGGCGACGTTGGTGCCCTTGGGCGCGGGCTTCCAGTGGAACGCCACCGCGCGGCGGTTGAAGACCGCCTGCGTGCCGAGCGCGCGCAGGCGCAGGCCCGAGCTCGATGTCCTCCCAGCCGTACTCGGAGAACGACTCGTCGAAGCGGCCGCCGACGGCGTCCAGCCGGGCCCGCCGCACGCTCGACGTTGGACGTCCAGAACCAGTTCGCGCTGTAGTTCCGCGAGCGACCAGACCGGCAGCGGCAGGGCGTCGAACGACTCGGTGTTGATGACCGCGCCGCGCACCACCACGTCGCCGTGCCGCTCGTCCGAGCGCAGGTGCTCGGCGGCGAACACCGGCGTCGGCAGCACGTCGTCGTCGATGAAGGCGATGCGCTCGCCGGTCGCGCGCGCGATCCCGGCGTTGCGCGCTTTCGCCAGGCCCGCGTTGGCCTGGTCGATCACGGTGAACGTGCAGGTCGCGATGCGCCGCGCGCGCTCGATCACCGCCGGCGTGTCGTCCCGCGAGCCGTCGTTCACCAGCACGACCTCGTACCGGTCGGGGGCGAGCGTCTGGTCGAAGCACGCCTCCAGCACCCGCCCCAGCAGGTGCGCGCGGTTGTAGGTGCAGAGCTGGATGGTGAGCTTCAAGAATCCCTCAGAAGCGCGTGTTGCAGATCGGGCGCTGCTCCACCGCGAACGACGCGCGCGACACGCGGCAGCGCGGAAGCCGGTTCGACCGTCGCGAGGCGATGGCGCACCAGCGCGCGGCAGGTCCAGCGAGCCGACCACCAGCGACGACAGGTCCGCGATGCCGATGCGCAAGGTCGCATCGGGCAGCGCGCCGCCGTCGGCGCGGCGTGGGGGGCCGTGCGGGCCGAAGCGGAACGTCCACGTGCCGTTCGTGGCGGGGTAGAACGCGTCTTCGACTTCGAGGCGCAGCGTGAACGGTGCGTCCGCGGCGGGCAGGTGGGCGAAGGCGCGCTCGACGTCGAGCACGCGGTACATGATCCCCAGGCCCGTCTCGGCGACGCGGTGCGCGGCGGGCGGCGCGACGGCGACGTCCGAGCCGTCGCGCGGATGCCGGCCGTGGCGAGGTACAGCGACTCGTCCTGCGACTCGATCGCGATGCGGGCGAACTGGTCCTGCTGCGCGCGCAGGTAGGCCAGCAGCGCGGCGAACGCGGCGTCGTCCTCGGCGTGCACGTCGCGCACGATCAGCGCGTCGCGGTTCCGCCGCTCCATGTCCACCTCGACCGTGGTCTGCATGTAGCCGCGCAGCACGCCCGCCTCCTCGACGCCGACGTAGCGCAGCTCCGCGTCGACGAGCGCGCGCTCCATGCCGTGGCGGTGCTTGGCGATCAGACCGTTGACGTGCGGCCGCACGCGCTCGGTACACGCCAGCACCGCATCCACGTCCGCCGGTCCGAGCGCTCGCGCTACGAACGCGCGCGCCGTACCGTGAGCGTCGCCCATACCGTGTGCTCCGACAACGTGGTGCGCGTCGTTCGCGCGCAGCGTTGCGGGCGCGAAGCGGTAGCGGTGCATCGGCGTGCCGTAGCCGAAGCCGAGCTTGC
Source organism: Vulcanimicrobiota bacterium (assembly GCA_963784655.1). Taxonomy (GTDB): domain Bacteria; phylum Vulcanimicrobiota; class Vulcanimicrobiia; order Vulcanimicrobiales; family Vulcanimicrobiaceae; genus Vulcanimicrobium. The sequence goes on along the minus strand of CAWASO010000001.1, from coordinate 1,054,877 downwards.
GGTAGAAGTCCAGCCGGAACGGGTGCAGGATCGCGAACGGCGCGCCGCGCTCGCGGTAGTGGTCGAGATACCAGCGGATCAGCGCGCGCGCGACGCCCTGGCGCTTGTGGGCGAGGTCGACCGCGACGCTGCCGACGCCGCCGGCCAGCGCGTCGCGTGCCGCGCACGTTCATCGTGTAGTCGTACAGCCGCATCGCGCCGGCCAGCACGCCGCCGCGCTCCGCGACGACGTCGCGCACGACCGGCAGCCCGGCCTGGGCGCCGGCCGCGGAACCGTTCCGCCATGGTCGCGAGCTCTTCGGCGCTGGTCGATCTTCAGGATCGGGTACGCGTCGGCGTCCAGCCGGGCCAGCGCCGTCCAGATCGCCTCGTCGGCCGGGTCGAGGATGCGCATCACCGGCGCGCCGAGCACGGCCGCCATCAGAACAGGCGCGCGCCGTTGGGCACGGGCTTGCTCGGGCGCACCAGCACCACCGCGCCGTCCGCGTCGGGGAAGCCCAGCGTCAGCACCTCGCTCGAGAAACCGGCGATGCGCTTGACCGGGAAGTTCACCACGCCGCAGACCTGCGAGCCGACCAGCTCGGCGAGCAGTGTAGTGGACCGTCACCTGGGCCGAGGACTTCTTCGTGCCCAGCTCCGGCCCGAAGTCGATGCTCAGCACGTAGGCCGGCTTGCGCGCGCCGGCCAGCGGCTCGGCGCTCAGCACGGTGCCGACGCGGATGTCGACCTTCGCGAAGTCGTCGTATTGAATCACCGCTCAGCGTTCGGCGGTGGCGACGAGCAATCCGTCGAGCGCGCTCAGGATGCGGGCCTCGTCGAGCGCGCGCACGCAGGCGAAGTCGGGGCAGGTCTCCTTGCGGTGCCCCGGCGGGCAGGCATACGTCGGCCGCACCACCGCGACGCGCGGGCCCACGGGCGCCCAGCGGTCCGGCTCGTCGGACTGCAGCGCGAAGATCCCGACCGTCGGCGCGCCGACCGCCGCCGCGACGTGCATCGGACCCGAATCCATCGCGACCACCGCCCGCGCCCGGGCGGCCAGCGCGGCGAACGAGCCGATCGAGGTCGCGCCGGCGACCGTGCTCACGCCGCGCCCGGCCTCGGCCGCGATCGCCTCGGCCAGCGCCGCGTCCTCGGGCGCGCCGCTGAGCAGCACCGGCACGCCGTCGCGCGCCACCAGCCGGCGGGCCAGCGCGGCGAAGCCCGCGGTCGGCCAGCGGGCGCGCTGCGCCGAGAGCCCGCGGGTGGGGTGGAGCAGGTAGAACGGGCCGCTCACGTCGTGCACGCGCAGGAGCGTCTCGGCGGCCTGCCGCTCCCCGTCGCGCAGCGCGAACTCCGGCGCCGCGTCGGCCAGGTCGCAGCCCAGCGCGCGCGCGTAGTCGAGCAGGATCTGGGTCCAGTGGGTCGTCCGGTCGCCCAGCTCGCTGCGCACCACGACCCGGTCGGTGAACAGGCCGGAATAGGGCCGGCGGGCCTGGCCGGCCCGGCGCGGGATGCGCGCCAGCCAGGGCAGCAGCGCGGTGCGCGTGGTCGCCCAGGTCACCGCCGCGGCGGCGTAGCGCGCGGGCAGGCGCGCGCCCAGCGGCAGCACGGTGTCGATGGCCGGGATGTGCGCGGCGAGGTCGGCGTGGCCGGGCAGCACGACCGCGTCGACCGCGGCGTAGCGGGTGCGCAGGGCGCGCGCCACCACGCCCGCCAGGAGCGTGTCGCCGATCCCGCCGCCGGCCGCGACCAGCAGCGCGCGCTCAGAAGCCATCGAGGATCGCTTCGATGAAAGCCGGCTCCGCACCGTCGCCGACGTCGCTCGCCCGGAAGGCGCGGTACGTCGAGGCCCAGGGCCGCCAGCGGCGCACCTGCGCGGCGAAGTCGGCGTCGGGGAAGACGTCGACCACCGGCGTGCCGAGCATCCCGGCGACGTGGGCCGCGCCCGTGTCGACGGTGACCACGCAGGTCGCGCCGTCGAGCGTCTCGACCCAGGTCCGCAGGTCGACCGGGGTGACCGGGTCGGCCCCGATCGCGCCGCGCACCGCCTCGGCCTCGCCGGGGCCGGCGAAGACGCGCAGGCCGTAGGGCCGCAGCCGCTCGACCAGCGTCGCCAGCGCGACCTCGGGCACGCCGGTCGCGCGCCACTTCGGCCCGGCCTGCAGCACGACGCCGCCGCGCACCGCCGCCTCCCGGCCGGGGAGCGACCAGCAGCGGCCGCAGCCGGGCCGGGTCGGCCGGCGGCGCGGGCTCGGCCACCAGGCCCGCGCCCAGGCGGTACAGCACCTCGACCTCGTGCGCGGCCTCGCCGCCCAGCCGCTGCGAGCGCGAGACCGTGCGGGTGGTGCGGGCGCGCACCCAGAGCGTCTTGAACGGGCGCGCCCAACCGGTGGTGAAGCCGACCCGCGTCGCGATCGGCGCCGCGAGCGCGAACGCCTCGGGCTCTTCGCTGGCGATCAGGGCCACGTCGTACTGCCGGGCGGCGATCTCGGCGTGCGCGCGCGCGGTGCTCTCGGGGGTCGAGCCGTGCGCCGGCCAGGGAATGCGCTCGAGCACGTGCTGGGCCAGGATCGCGTGCGGCGCGAACAGCCCGGCGTTGCGGGTGGTCAGCGCGACGCCGACCTCGTGCCCGGCCTCGCGCAGCGCCGCAACCAGCGGCACGCACGCGGCGGCGTCGCCGACGCCGTCGAGCCGCACCAGCAGCACGCGCATGGCTAGCGGCGCTCCGCCGAGTTCGTCATGGCTACTGCTGGAGCGAGCGGATCAGCTCGTCGGTGTAGACGCTGTCCAACAGCACGCCGCGCGCGAGCGAGGCCAGCCCGGCCGGGGCCTTGGGGCTCGAAGCGAGGCCGGCGAGGAACGGCTGCGCGGCACGCGGCGCGAGCACGCGCGCGCGGAGCAGGTTGAGCGCGTACGCGCCGGTAGCGAGCTTCACGCGCGCGGTCGGCATCTTGCGCACGAAGCGCGCCGCCATGCGCGCTTTCTGGAGCGCCTTGCCGAGCGCGTCATCGAGCGACTCGGTCGTCTGCGGCTTGATGTGCCAGAGATACGCGTCCCAGGCGAAGTGACGCCGCACGCCGTGCGCGCGCAAACGCGCGCCGAGCTCCGTGTCCTCCCAGCCGTACAGGTCGAACGACTCGTCGAACCCGCCCACCGCGCGCAGCGACGCCGCTCGCACCGAGACGTTGCAGGTGACGAAGAACGCGTTGGACGCGTTGACCGCGGTCGGCTCGGGCGCGTGCTCCGCCGACGGCACGTTGACGATCGGCCCCGACACCGCGAGCGGAAAGATCTCGTCGCGGTGCGCCTCCGCGTGCGCGGCGAGGAAGTGCGGCGGCACCACCACGTCGTCGTCGACGAACACGATCGCGTCGCCGCTCGCCCGCGCGAGCCCGGCGTTGCGCGCCTTGCCGCGGTTCGGCTCGGCGACGTAGGCGTACACCGCGCCGTGCCGCTCGGCGACCTGCTTGGTCGCGTCGGTCGAGCCGTTGTCGACCACGACCAGCTCGAACTCGGGCGCGTTCGCCTGCGCGCGCAGCGAGGCCAGCGCACCGTCGAGCAGCTCCGCCCGGTTCTTGGTCGCGATGATGACGCTGTATCTCACGGCTGGACCGGTTCGAGCAAGAAGGCCGCCATCCGTTCCGCGGCGCCGGCGTGGTGCGCGTAGAGCGCGCGCAGCTCGGTTCCCGTGCGCGCGCACCACTCGGGGTCGTTCCAGCGCTCGGCCGCCGTGCGGGCGACCTGCGAGGGCAGCAGCGTGCCGGCCAGCTCGGGGTCGAGCAGCTTGCCCGCATCGATGTTCGGCTGCGCGAAGTAGGTGAAGCGCTTCGCGACCATCCCCACCGCGGCGCGCTTGATCGGGGTGCCGATCAGCGGCAGCTTTCCGACGTACTGGAACGGCCCGCCGATCACGACCAGCTCGGGGGCCTGCAGCGGCGTGCAGACGACGGCCGGCACGCCGAGCGCGGCGAGCTCGACGACCTTCGTGCCGGGAATCGTCACCGCGAGCCGGGCGGTCGCGGCGGCCCGCATCGCCGCACGCACGAGCGGAAAGCGCTCGCCCTCGGCGACGATCTCGCCCTCGACCAAGTCCGCCGGCACGCCGTACGACACCGGGTGCGGCCCGCCGGCCCGCAGCGCGGCGCGCAGCACGTCGTCGGGCACGAACGGCGAGCCGGCGAAGGCGATCGGCACGCCGGGCAGCATCCGGCGCAGGTTGAGCGCGACCCGCACGAACATCGGAAAGACGTTCGCCACCTCGGCCTTGCGCGAGCCGGGGAAGAAGATCACGCCGTCGCGCGCGACGTCGCTCGGCGGGTCGCCGTACGCGCCCGACGCTTCGCCGAGCGCGCCGTCGATCGCGAGGTTACCGATCGTGCGGATGCGCTCGGGCGGCGTGCCCCAGTCCAGCAGCTGCTTGCGGTTGGCCTCGTCGACGGCGAAGACGCGCGCGAACGCGTGCGCGTACTTCTTGCGCGAGAACTTGTACGAGGTCGCCTCGCCGCCGAGACGCGCGTGCACGCGCGCGGCGTGGCCCAGATCGCCGCCGAGATACTGCACGCGATCGACCCGCGCGGGAAGCCCGTCGACCGGGCGGTTCAGCGCAAGCCGCAGATACGCCGCCGGCGCGTACGCGTGCACGCCCGGGAACAGCGCCTCGACGTACGCCGCCTCGCGGCCGGTGGCGAAGTCGTCCGGCACGCCCAGCACGTGGATCTCGGCCGCCGGATCGCGCCGCCGCAGCGCGGCGACGAGCGGCCGCACCCAGCCCGCGAACTCGCCGGGGCCGTTCGCGGTGATCATCATGCGGCAATGAGCGGTCTCCGGGCACGATCACGGGCGGCGGATCGCGGCGACGAGGTCGGTCGTGCTGCGGCCGGCTTGGTGCGGGGCGAGCACGAGCACGCCGCCGTGGCGCTCGACCACGTAGCGCTCGGGCAGTTCCTCGACGCGGTACTGCGCGCTCTTGACGTGCACGTCGGGCCGGATGCGGTCGAGCAGCACCTCGGGCGTGCGCTCGCCGAAGCCGACCACCGCGTCGACGCTGCGCAGCCCGGCCAGCACGCGCGCGCGGTCGGCGAACGGCACGATCGGGCGCTCGGGGCCCTTGAGCGCGCGCACCGTCGCGTCGGCGTTGAGCAGCACGATCAGCGCGTCGCCCTGCGCGCGCGCCCAGGCCAGGTAGCCGACGTGGCCGACGTGCAGCAGATCGAACACGCCGTTGGTCGACACGACGCGCCGGCCGGCGGCACGCTGCGCCTCGCGCCAGGCCACCGCACCGTCCGCGTCGAGCACGAGGCCCGCGAACTGCTCGGGTCCTCAGACCGGCACGAGTCTCAGCTTCCACCGTCGTGCTCCATCAGGGCGACGATCTCGTCCGCGGTGGCGGTCGCGGTGCCGAGCTTTTCCACCACCGCGCCGGCGGCGAAATTCGCCAGCTGCACCGCGGTCGCGGCGTCGCTGCCGGCCGCGAGCGCGAGGGTGAGGACCGCGACGACCGTGTCGCCCGCGCCCGAGACGTCGAACACCGTGCGCGCGACGGACGGCACGTCGACCCGCTCGCCGTCGCGGCCGAACAGCGACATGCCCTCGCTGCCGCGCGTGATCAGCACGTAACGGCAGTCGAGCAGCGTCAGCAGCGCGCGCCCGGCGCGCTCGAGCGAGTCCTGGTCGACGATCGCGATGCCGCTCGCCCGCGAGGCTTCGCCGACGTTGGGGCCGATGCACGTCACGCCGGCGAACATGGCGACGTTCTGCGGCTTGGGGTCGGCGACGACGACCGGCGCGCCCAGCGCGGCCTCGACGATGTCGCGCGAGAGCAGGCCCTTCGCGTAGTCGCTCAGCACGACCGCGTCGCAGTCGCGCAGCGCCGTGCGCACGCAGTCCACCACCCGCGCGCGGTCGGCGTCGCGCAGCGCCGCGGTCGACTCCCAGTCGGCGCGCACCACCTGCTGGTTGTGCGCCACCACGCGCGTCTTGCGCGTCGTCGGCCGGTCGGTCAGCGTCACCAGCCCGCGCGCGTCGACCCCGAGGTCGTCGAACATCGCCCGTGCGCGCGCGCCCTCCGCGTCGTCGCCGATCCCGCCGACGAACGACACCCGCGCCCCGAGCGCCCGCAGGTTGTTGGCGACGTTGCCCGCTCCGCCCAGCGTGAACGAATGGTCGCGCACCGCGACGACCGGGACCGGGGCCTCGGGGGAGATGCGCGACACGTCGCCCCAGATCCACTCGTCGACCATCATGTCGCCGACCACGACGACGCGCCGCCCCGCCATCCGGCGCAGCACGTCGACCCCGTGCGGCACGGCGAGCGCGGCCGCGCCGGAACCGTTCACCACGCGCGGTACGTCGTCAGCCACGAGCGACGATCCACTCCGCCGCTTCGAGCAGCGTGCTCGCGCGCAGATCGGGCTCCGGCCCGGTGTACGGGTACGGGCCCGGCACGAGGATGCCCGGCACGCCGACCGCGTGCCCGAGCGCGACGTCGCTGCCGCGGTCGCCGATCACCGCGCCGCCCGCGATCCGCACGCCCTGTTCCTCGACCGCGCGGTGGATCAGTCCCGGCAGCGGTTTGCGGCAGTCGCAGCCGTCGTCGTAGTGCGAGCACCAGTACCAGGCGTCGATCGCGACGCCGTCGTTGCCCAGCTGTCGCGCGATCTCGTCGTTCACCGAGCGCACCGCGTCGTGCCCGAAGTATCCCCGCGCGATCCCCGACTGGTTCGACACCACGACCGTCGCGTAGCCGCGCTCGCGCAGCAAGCCGCAGCGCGTCGACGACGGTCGGCAGGATCTCGACCCCGGCCGGGTCGCCCAGAAACCCCTTGTCCTCGATGATCGTCCCGTCACGGTCGAGGAACACCGCGGGCCGGCTCACCCGCGAGCGTGCCGCATCTTCGCGTAGAGCCGCCGAGCGACCGCGGGCGGAACGCCGTATTGACTCGAGCCCGCCGCGGACCATCGAGCCGCCGCCGTTGACGACCTTGCACCAGCGCTCGCCGCTCCGCTCGAAGAGACCCTCACCGCCGCTGCCGCCGCCGGTCTTGTCAGTACCAGCTCGTGTACGCGTACGTGCCGTCCGTCACCACAATGATCTGCGTGTCCTTACGGTACCGCGCGGCGTAAAACGACTTGACGGTGGCGTAGCAGGCGGGCGGCGGCGTCATGGCGACGATCACGCGAAGAGCAGTTCCTGTTCGACCAGGTCGCAGATGATGTGGCCCATGACGATGTGGACTTCTTGCACGATCGCGCTGTAGCCGTCGGGACCGATCAGCGAAAGATCGGCGATCTCCGCCACCGGGCCGCCGCCGTTGCCGCTGAACGCGATCGTCGTCGCGCCGACGGCCTTCGCGCGCTCGAGCCCACGCACGACGTTCTTCGACGTGCCGCTGGTCGTGATGCCGACGACGACGTCGCCCGGCTTCGCGAGCGCTTCGACCATGCGCGCGAAGAGCTGCTCGTAGCCGAAGTCGTTCGCGATCGCGGTGACGGCCGACGTATTGACGGTGAGCGCTTCGGACGGCAGCCCGCCGCGCTCGCGCAGGAAGCGGCCGCTGAACTCCGCCGCGAGGTGCTGCGCGTCGGCGGCGCTGCCGCCGTTGCCGAACCACAGCACTTTGTTGCCCTTGCGGAACGCGTCCGCCAGCGCGGCGACGATCGCGCCGACCTGCGCTTCGTAGTGCGGTTTCTCGAGCTGGCCTTTGCGGTCGGCGAGCAGCGCCGCGAAGCCGCGCTTGCCCTCGATCACGGATCGATCCAAAACAACTCCTGCCCGAGCGAGACCAGCTCGCCGTTCTCGACGAGGGCCCGCGCCACCACGCCGGCGTGGTCGGTCGTGATCTCGTTCATCAGCTTCATGGCTTCGAGGATGCACAGCGTCTGGCCGACGCTGACCCGCTGGCCGATCTCGACGAACGGGTCCGCCCCGGGCGAAGCGGCCCGGTAGAACACGCCGACCACCGGCGCGGTCACCTTGCGCACGTTCGCCCCGGCCGTCGGCGCCGCGGGGACGCCGCCACCCTCTCCGGCGGTGCCGTTGGCGGCAGCCGGACCCGGCGGCGCGGTCTGCGGCGCGGCGGAGTAGACCACCTGACCGGCCGCGTGAACGGCGGGGTCGCGCCGTACGATCTCGATCTCGGTGTCGCCGGTCCGGACGCGGATCGCGTCCAGGTCGAACTCCGCGGCGATCTCGCCGAGGGCGCGCACGCGGGCGGCTTCGTCCTGCTCCATCGACCCGCCGCCTTCGCCGCCCGCCCGATTTCGCCCGCCAGCGCACCCCGAGCAAGGGCTCCTTTGCCGCCGTGTCCCGGCCTCGCTTAGTCCAGCATCGACGTAGTAGATCGCAGCTACGTGATCGGGCCCTCGCGGGGCTCGAGCAGCTCGACGGGGATGCCGTTGGGGTCTTCGACGAAGGCGATGCCGCGCGAGCCGCCGGGGGACTTCTTGTAGTCCTGGGTCACCTTCACGCCCTTGGCGCGCAGGTCGGCCAGGACGGCGGGGAGGTCGCCGTCGACCTCGACCGCGAGGTGCTCGTAGCGGTTGCCCAGCGCGTACGGCGGGTGGTCTTCGAGATCGTAGACCAGCTCGATGTACGAGTCCCAGCTCGCCCCGACGAACGCCATGTCGGCGTTGCCGGGGTAGTGGTGCGGGCCGCCCAGGAGCTGGAGCCCGAGCTTGGCGGTGTAGAACTCGATCGACGCCGCCATGTCGCTGACGAAGATCGAGGTGTGCAGGTAGCGCGGCATGGGTCTGCGCTACGCGCCGGCCCAGCCGCGTTCCCCCGCTAGGGACGCATGTCGACGACCATCAGGTACACCGACGCGACGGGCTTGCAGCCCTCGGTCGCCGGCTTGTAGCTGGTCTCGCGCGCGGCCTTCACGGCGGCGGCGTCGAGCGCGCCGTTGCCGGCCGACTTCTGGACCGAGCTCTTGGCGACTTTCCCGGACCCGTCGAGATCCAGCTTGACGATCGCGGTCCCGCCCTCGCTGTTCATCTTGCGGGCGAGCTCGGGGAAGTCGGCTTCGACGCGCGAGACGACGGCGGGCGGGGTGGGCGGGCAGGCGGCAGCCATGCGAAATCCTCCGTGAACTTCAGGCGATGCCGGCCGCGAGGGCCGGCGTTTGGTGCGTGTCGGCTTCCGCGTCGGTGCGGAATCCGTCGACGAGCGCGAGCAGGATGCCGGCGCTGGTCTCGACGGCGCGCGTGGCGCCGTCGACGTCGGTGGCGGCCGACGCGTTGGCGCCGGCGACGTCGTGGATGAGGTCGATCGCGACGATCGCCGCGCTGACCGCGCCGAGCTGCTCCCGCACGGCGTCGCCGACCCGCGCCTGCACGTCGCGCATGGCGCCGATCGCGGACCGGATTTCGGCCGTGCCGGCCTCCTGGCGGCGCAGCATCTCGGCCGCATCGCCGGCGGTTGCGCTCATGCGGGTCGCGGCGTCGGAGACGGCGCGGGTCGAGTCGGCCTGCTCGCGCGCGGCGCGCGAGATGCGCTCGACCAGGTCGCTCGAGCGCGCGATGGCTTCGGTCGAGCGCCCGATCGCCGCGGTCGCCTCGTCGGCCGCGCGCAGCGTGTCGTCGGAGCGCTGCGCGCCGCCGGTCGCCTCGGCGACGGTGGCGTCGGTGCGCTTGCGGACTTCGGCGATCAGGCTGCCGATCTCGCGCGTCGAGCGGGCCGACATCTCGGCCAGCTTGCGGATCTCGTCGGCCACGACCGCGAAGCCGCGCCCGTGCTCGCCCGCGCGCGCCGCTTCGATCGCGGCGTTGAGCGCGAGCAGGTTCGTCTGGTCGGCGATCGAGTCGATCGTCTCGATGATCCCGCCGATCCGCTGCCCGGTGTCGCCCAGCAGCGCGACGGACGCGCTGACCGAGCCCAGCACCGCGGCGACCCCGCGCGACGATTCGGCCAGCCGCGCGACGGCCTGCGCGCCCAGCGCGCTGTTCTCGTTGGCGACCCGGCCGCTGGTCGCGGCCTCGCTCGCGGCGATCGCGACCTCGCTCACGGAGCGGTCGATCTCCTGGAACGCGACGACCGTCTCCGCGACGTCGGCCGAGAGGCGCGAGACGCTGCCGGCGACCGCCGTGAGCGCGTCGACCAGCTCGGTCGTGGTGGCGCCGGCGTCGGCGACCGCGCCGTCCAGCTCGCTTTGGCCCTCGGCGACGCGCTCGACGCTGCCCGCGATCTGCTGCGCGGCGACGCGCGCGCTGGCGATGGCGGTGTTCTGCTCGCTCAAGCCGGAGTCCAGGCCGCGATACGACGCGACGAGGCGCTCCGACGCCGTGCCCAGCGTGCGCGAGGCGGTGCGGGTGTCGTCGACGATCCGCTGCAGGTTGGCGACGAAGGCGTTGAAGCCGTCGGCGAGTTTGCCCAGGCTGTCGTTGCTGGCCACGCTGATGCGCGCGCTCAAGTCGGCGTCGCCGTCGGCCAGGTCGCGCAGGCGGCGCGCGACGGCCAGAATCGGGACGTTGACGAAGCGGATCGTCGCCAGCGCGATTCCGATCGCGGCGACGATGCTGCCGAGCGTGATGACCAGCGTCGTCATCGCCGAGAGGCGCGCGGTGGCGAGCACGCCGGCCTGCGCGTCGCTGATGCGCTTCTCTTCTTCCTTGCCGACGACGCTCAGCGCGTCGGCCATCTGCGCGTAGTAGGCGTTCTCGTCGGCGATCACGCGCAGGACCGCGGCGTGGTCGCCGTTCTTGGCGGCCGCCTGCATCTCGCCGGCCTTGGCCTCGAGCAGCGCCTCGGAGGTCAGCACGGTCTCCCACTGGCCGCGCAGCTTCTTGTCGGTGTTGGTCTTGAGCAGCGCGTCCGAGGCGGCGCCGAAGCGCGCGATGGCGTCGGTCGTGGCGGCGAGCTCCTTGCGGTCGCCGCTGGTCGCGTACGCGATCTGGGTGGCGCGGATCTCGACGGCCGCCTGCGACGCGCGCGCGGCAGCCTGGTAGACCGGGAACGCGCTGCGCGCGATGCCGGTGATCGCGGTCTGGGTGGCGATCGATTGGTAGACCGAGGTCGCCGCGACGGCGACGAGCAAAATGATGAGCGCACCCAAGCCCACCCCCAGACGCTTGTCCAGGGTGTCGAAACGAAATAGCCGAGCCGGGCCCAAAACGCAGATCTCCTATCGCAGCGCGCGGAAGGGTACTTCCCATGGTCGGCTGGAGAGCGGTCGAGCATGAGGACGCCGCGAGCTTGGAGCTGGTTCCCCGGTCAAGAAAACGTTACAGGAGATCGGACATGGATGATCCGGAACGCGAGCAAGAGCTGTGGCAGCGCGTCGCGGCCGAGCAGCAGCCCGACGAAAAGCGCAAAAAAGGCATGCAGGCCGCGCTGGAGCGCTACTATCGCGCGATCGGCCTGCTGCGGGCCGGGCGGCGCGACGGCGGCGGCGACGATCCCCTCGGGCGGATCGACCCGATCGACGGGTCGCGCCGGCTCGACGGCCGCTAGCCGCCCATCGTGCCCGGCCGGCGCGAGGCCGTCCTTGCTGCGGCCTTGCTCGCGGTCCCGGTCGCCGGGTCGTCTCAAGTGCCGGCGGTGCCGCCGCCGCTCGTCATCAGCGCCGACGGCGCGCACCCGGTCGTCGCCGGCCTCGTTGCCGCGACGGCCAGCCGGCCCGCCGAGCGGGCGCAACTGCTGATCGCGGTTCGCGCGGAGGCGACCACGGCGGCCAACGAGGGCGGGACCTCGTCGCTGGCCGCGCTGCTGCGCCGGACCCTGCCCGGCTTACGGGTCACGCCCGAGCCGACCGGCCGGCTCGGCGGCGGTGCATTTCGCCTCGGCGGCGGCCCGTACGGCGGCTTCGTGCGGGTCGACGTGCCGGCCCCGCTCGATGTCGCGGCGCTGCGCGGGCTGGTCGACCGAATCGTGACGGCGATCGGCCGGCTCGACGCGAAGGACCCGGCGAGGTCGGCTCAGGTCGTCGCCGTCGGCCACCTCTACGCCGCATGCGCGCCGTTCGAGACGCTCGCGTCGGCCGCGGCGACCGCGCGCGTTCGCGAGCTCGCGCGGGCGCTCGGCACGCCCACCGCGCCGCACGTGCTCGCGGACCAAACGTACCCCGGGCACCCGATCGACGGACCTGCGCCCGACCGGCCGCTCTGCGGGCGCGACGCGCGTCTGGAGCTTCCGACCGCCGTCGACCTCCCGCTGAGCAGCGCGTTCACCGAACGCCGCACGTACGGGTTCGCGCAGCCGGTGCGGTTCGCGCCGCTGCGGCCCAATCCCGACGCCCGTGCCGTTCCCGACTTCTGGGCCGGTCCGGCGCAGGGCCCGCGGCTTCGGCTGCGCTCGAACTCGCCGCTGCTGACGCTCGAAGGCCATGCGACGTCGGAGCGCACCGCGGACGAAACGTTCTACGACTATCGCGGGCCGAACGGCCGCTATTTTCGCGGGTCGGTGAGCGTGGATCAGCTCGCCGCGACGCGCGCACGGGTGCGCGCACTCGGCATTCCGGACGGCGCGATCGCGACCGAGCTCGACCCGTCTCGCGGCAGCTGGTACGTCGGCGTGCGCGCCAAAGCGAGTACGCCGCAAGACGCCGTGGTGAACGCGATCGCGGGCGCAAGCGAAGCCGAACGGCACGCGGTGCGGGCGGCGCCGGTCCGGCAGTGCGCACCCGACGCTGTGGCGGTCGGCCGCGCGCTGGCCGACGCCGCGGCGCGCGCCCAGCGCGTCGCAGCCTCGCTCGGCACGGTCGTCGATGTCGCGCACCCGGTCGCCGTGGCGCTCGGCAGCGGCGCTCCGTTCGGCAGCTGCGCCGCCGACGCGGCCGCGCAAGCGCCCTACACCGAATCGCTCTCTCGGCACGTGTCGGGTTCGCTTCGCGCCGCGCCCAGCGACGGTCAGGACGTCGACGACGTCGTGGTGCAGGCGTCGTTCCCGATCGCCGACCGCGGGGTCCGCGGACCGAGCGCGTCGGCACCCGCGCGCGACCTTGAAACGAGCTACGTGGCGCGCTTCGGCTTCCAGCCGCCGGCGGTCGAGTACCCGCAGGCGGCGAGCACCGGCACGGCGCGGCGCGAACGGGCGCTGGAGCCGCAGCGCGTGCGCATCTCGCTGCAGCTCTCGCCCGACAACGCGAACGCGTTCCGGCCGATCGATCCCCGCTTCCCGGCGGCGCTCGCGGCGCGGCTCGGCGCCCACGATGCGCAATACACGGCGGCGTTCGTGTCCTCCCAGAACAACGGGCCCAACGGCGAGCCCGAGCCGGATGCGCTGCGGTTCGTCGCGGTGGTTCCCTATCGCGGCGAGCGCACCGTCGCCGACACGAACGACGCGCTGCGAACGCTTTCCGGCGTGGGGTACGGCGGCTTCGGCATCGTTTCGCAGCGCGACGATTGCCAGGCCGCGGCCGGCGCGCTCGCGCGCGATACGATTCGCGCGGCCGCGGCGCAAGCGCGCGTTCCGCGCGGCGCACGGCTCGTCGGGATCGACCTGCGCGGCCCGTTCGCAGCCGACGGCGCGTGCCATGCCGGACCGGGCGGCGAGCCGGGCATCAACATCCGCGCCGTGACGATTCCGCTGGTTCGCTTAGCCGCGTACGCGCGCGTCTCGTACGGGCGCTGACGGCGCGCTAGGCCGTCTGCCGCTCGGGCGCGCGCAAGCCGGGGATCGGCGCGAACGTGACCGCCAAGGCGGCGCAGAAGATCAGCCCGGCCACGGCGGTGAGCGGCGACCAGGCCTCGCGCACCGCGAGCGAGCAGGCCACCCCGACCGCGAGCGCGGTGTACTCCGCGCCGATGGTCGCCAGCGCCACGCCCATCCGGCGCACCGCGGCGGCGTAGGCGGTCTGGGCGAGCAGCGTCGAGCCCAGGATGATCTCGCCGAAGAACCACCAGCCGATCGACGGCGTGTCGGCCACGTGCGCGGCGGCCGCGCCGTAGCCCAGCGCGAAGCCCGGCACGATCAGCACGGCCATCGCGATCGTGCCGACCAGGCACATCAGCATGGTCGCCGAGACGCCCGGGCCGACCGCGCGCAGCAGGCACGCGTACGCGCCGAAGGCCGCCAGCCAGCCGACCATGAGCACGTCGCCGAAGATCGCCGAGGCGTCGCCGCGCTGGGTCAGCGCCAGCAGCACGACCCCGAGGACGCCGAGGCCGAGCGCGAGCCAGGCCCGCTGGTCGAGCCGGGTGCGGAAGACCAGCGCGGCGATCGCGGTGGTGGTGACCGGCGAGATGCCGACCAGGAACGAGATGTGGGCGACCGACGTGTGCTGAGCGGCGACCGTGAACAGGGTCGACACGAACAAGCCGAAGATCAGGCCCGCGGCGACGATGTAGCCCCAGCGCCGCGCGTCCAGCTGGGGCGGGTCGAGCCGCCACGCCACGCCCAGGCCGATCAGGAACAGCGGCAGCGCCCACAGCGCGCGGGCCAGCGCGACGGTCATGCCGTCGAAGACGCCCGGCTGGGCGCCGAAGAGCGCCTTGCTGGCCGGCGCGAGGAGCCCCCAGCCCAAGCCGACGGCGAGGACCAGGATCAGGTTGAGGGACGGACGAGGCACAACCTAGCCTGACCCCGCTGAAGCCCCCGAGGGATGCGGTCCGCCCGCACTGGTCGGCCGGGAGGGCGGGCGGGATGGCGGTCAGGCCCAGCTCGAGCGGGAAGTGCGAGCCGCCGTCGGTCAGGAACGCGCCGGTCACGACCCGCCGCTCCCCGGGCGCGAGGGCGAATCGCTTGACCAGGTAGTGGCCGTCGGGGTCGATGCAGGCACGGGACCTCGGTCGGCGCGTCGTCGCCGTCGAAGGCGATCGTGGTCGTGACGCCCGCCGTGCCGGCCTGCTCGTAGAGATAGACGTCGCGCGAGGCGGCGGTCGGGTTGGCCATCGTCAGCTCGACCGGGCGCAGCACGCCGTACTCGCCGCCCAGCGGCCGGCCCCCGTGCAGCTCGGGCAAGCTTCCCATCCCGGCGCTGAACGGCGCGCAGGCGTGGTCGGCGTCGCACGGGTCGCCGACCGTGAAGCGCAGCCGCACCGGCGCCACGCCCGCCAGGCTGAACTCGCCCCGGCGGCGATAGCCGTCGCCGGGCAGCGGCTGCGCCGCGGCGGCGAGCGGGTCGGTCCCGTCGTGCACGGCGACGACGCTGACCCGGACCGGGTCGCCGGACAGGACGCGCAGGTCGTAGATCGCCTGCACGAGCGGGCGCCCGGGGTTGGAACCGTCCGCAAGCACCGCGCTCGGGGTGACGGGCACCACCAACGGTGCGCCGGGCGCGACGCTCGCGCCGACGGCGGCGCCCGTCTTGCGGGCGCGCAGGTACTCCACGGTCGCGCGGTGGCCGACGTACATCGGCTTGGCGTCCCCGGCCGCGGCGCCGCCGAGCCACTGCACCTGCGAGCCGCTTCCCGTGCTCTCGACGATCAGGGCCAGACGCTGGGCCGGGTCCTGGAGGACGTGGTAGAGGTACACCCGCCCGGCGCCCCCGGCCGCGAGCGCCGTTGCGCCGCGGAACAGCAGCCCGTCCTGTGAGACGTACTCCGGATCGTCGCTGTACAGCAGCAGCCGCGGCTCCGCAAGCGTGGATGGAACCTGGGCGCGGCTGCCGCCCGGCGCGCCGGCGAGCACGGCGACCGACGCGGCGACGCCGGCCGCGCGGAGGAGGCGAAGCACGACACTCTCCTACCCGGTTCGGGCCCCGGTGCCGGCGCGGGGGCCCGCTACGGGCTCAGGGCGCGCAGCGCGCGTTCGAGCGCACGGCGCTCGGCCTGCTGCTTCTCGAACGACGCTCCCGTCGGCAGCGGCTCGGGCGAGCCGGCCGCACCGCCGGCCGCCAGCACGAGGGCGGCAGCGGCTTCGAGCCGCGTCGGCGGGGCGGAAGCGGCACGCGGGCGCGCGGCGAGCGGCTGCAGCGAACGCCGTTCCAAGGCGTAGAGGGCGGCCGCTTCGGGCGAGCCGCGGATCGTGCGGTTGAGCGCCAATTCCTCGTTGATCAGCGCCAGCCAGACGTCGTCGCTCATCGGCTCCGCGGTGTTGGTCAGCAGACGCAGATACGTCGCTGCGGGTAGCTCGCCCGCGGAGTGGAGCAACGATGCGTCCCGATAGAGTCGTTCGCGCTCCCGGCGGCCGAGTTGCGCGGCGCCCTGCGCAAGCCCGGCGTACGTCGCATCGTCGTAGCGAAGCAGCTGGTACGGGCGGTCGTCGGGGTCGATCGCGACCGGCGCACAGCCGTTCAGGCGCACGGTGGCGCCGCGCTCGCGCAGCAGAACGCGGCGCTCCTGGCCGCCGGTGCGGATCGTCACCGGCACGATCCAGCGTTGCGCGCGATAGCCCGCGCCGATGCGCGGGTCGGCGGAGTACGGCGTCTGGGTCAGCGCGACCGACGTCGCTCCGCCGCTGCACGACGAGCGCACGTCGAGGATCGGGAACCCGCGCTGGGCCAGCCACGAGTGCCCGTACGCGACGCCTTCCGCCCCGCTCAGCGCGCTCCAGAAGTCCTCGAACGTCGCGCTCCCGTACGCATGGCGGTGCAGATACCGGGTGAGGCCGGCGTGAAAAGACGCGGCGCCGACCGTGTCGCGCCAGGCCGCGACGACCGTCGCGCCCTTGTCGTAGGTAGCGCCGGCGAAAACCTGCCAGTCGTCGGCTTCCAGATCGGTCGCGATTGGGTTCAGCGCGGGCAGCGAATCGCGCGAGACGCCGTGGCGCATAACCGCGAACACGGCCGCGTCGTCGTCGAGCCAGGACATCAGCTCGGGAAACACCGCGCGCACCGCTTCGCGCTGCGAGAACTCCGCCACCCCTTCGGCGACGAAGGTGTCACGCCACCAGCGCATCGTCACCAGATCGCCCGCCCACTGGTGCGCCATCTCGTGGGCCAGCAGCTCCGCCGCGAAGCGCCGGCCGTGCGCACCGCCGCCGAACTGCGTCCCGAACGGGCCGTCCTCGCTGTAGGCGGTAATCGCGCCCCAGCCTTCAAGCGCGTCCTGGAGGAAGCCCGGCATCACGACGACGTCGAGCTTGGGCAGCGGGAACGGAACGCCGAAGAACGACTCGTAGAACGGCAGCAGCCGTTGGGTGTCGGCCAGGATCGCGCGCGCGTGCTCTTCCTGTCCCGGCCGCACGAAGACCCGGATTGGAAGGCTGCCGGCGCGGCCGTCGGCGTGCGCGAAGACGCCGCCGTCGATGGTCAGCAGGTAGACCGGCATGGGCGGGGTCGGCTCGAAATCGCTTTGGGCCCGGCCGTCGCCGAGCTCGCGCCGCGCGCGCAGCGGCATGTTCGACACGACCGTCCAGGCCACAGGCGCGCGCACGTGGAGCGTGAAGCGCGCGCGGAATTGCGGCTCGTCGAAGCAGGGGAACAGCGTGCGCGCGGTCGACGGCTCGAACATGCTCGCCACGCTCGCGCCGTCGGCGCTGAAGAGCCCGCCGGGGTGCCCCGCGTCGCGCAGCGTGCCGCTGAAAGCGAGCTCGACCCGGTGCGGCCCGGGCCGCAGCCGCTGTACCGTGCGCAGCCGCAGTTGCTCGATCGTTGGCTGCTCTTCGACGCGCGCCGGGCGGCCGTCGACGACCGCGCGCGAGACGACGAGGCCGTGCGCGTTGAGCGCGAGCGCGTCGACTGGGCGGCGCACGACGACGTCCACGACCTCGCTGCCCGACGTCGTCCTTGCGGCCGCATCCGCTGCCACCGTGAGATCGTAGGCGACCGGAACGACGTCCCCGCTCAAGCGCGCGCGCAGCGTGTCGGCCCGCGCGGCGCCCGCCCCGAGCGCGGCGGCGAACACGAGCACGGCGACCAGCGTCGCAATGAATCGCGCACCCATGCCGCGCCCGTTCGTCACGCCGGGAAGCGGGCCTTCGGGCTACGTGCCGACGAGGTGCGAGAACGCGAACGGCGCCGTCAGCGCCACGCCGGCCAGGAAGAATGCCAGGAACAGCGCGATCCAGCGCATCCGGCCGGCGCCGATCAGCGCCAGTACGACCGGGGCGAACATCAGGGCGGTGACGCCGCCGTCGTGCAGGGATTGCAGGTCGGGCACGCTATCGAGGCCGTGGTTGGACCAGAGCGCTTGCGCGAAGCGCGACGTGATGCCGAGCAGCAGCGCGTAGAGGACCAGCCGGATCACGAACGCGACGAACACGGCTAGTGCAGGAAGTACCGGTACGACGAGAACACGAGCGCGATGCCGCGCTCGTCGGCGGCGGCGATCACCTCGGCGTCGCGGATCGAGCCGCTGGGCGCGATGACGGCCGTGCAGCCGGCCTCGGCGGCGGCGACCAGGCCGTCGGCGAAGGGAAAGAAGCCGTCGCTCGCGCACGCCGCGCCTGCGGCGAACGCGTGCGCGCGGTGGGCTGCGATCTGCACCGCGCTGACGCGGTTCGTCTGGCCCGCGCAGATGCCGCGCGAGACGCCGTCGCGCGCCAGCACCACGCCGTTGGACTTCACGTGGCGCACGACGTCCCAGGCGAAGACCAGGTCGCGCCACTGCTCGGCCGTCGGCTGCCGCTTGGAGACGACGGTCCAGCGCTCGGGCGGCGCTTGGGGGTCGTCGTCCTCGGCGAGCACGCCGCCCAGCGCGCTGCGCACGCGCAGCTCCTCGGCGATGCGCTCGGGCAAACCGGCGGCGTAGCGCATGATGCGCAGGTTCTTCTTCTTGCGCAAGCGCGCCAGCGCGTCGTCGTCAAAGGCCGGCGCCGCGACGATCTCGAGAAAGAAGCCGGCCAGATGCTCCGCCGCGGCGGCGTCGATCGGGCCGTCGACCGCGATGATTCCGCCGTATGCGGAGACCGGGTCGGCATCGAGCGCCAGCCGCACCGCGTCGGCGACCGTCGCGCGCTCCGCGATCCCGCACGGCACGGTGTGCTTCACGATCGCGGCGCGCGCAAAGCCGTCACGTTGCCCGAGCGCCGCATCGTCAAACCCGAGCGGCGCGCGGACGAGCATGCGCAGTGTCGCGTCCAGGTCGAGCAGGTTGTTGTACGAGAGCGCCTTGCCACCGAGCTGCTCGGGGAGCTGCGCCTCGCGGGCGAGGTAGAAGGCGGCGCGGTCCTGCGGGTTCTCGCCGTAGCGCAGCGGCTGCTCGATCGGGATCGTCAGCGCCAGCGAGCCGGGCAGCTCGTTGGCCAGCAGGCCCGATTCGAGGTAGCGCGCGATCGCGCTGTCGTACTCGGCGGTGCGCTCGAACGCGCGCGTCGCGTAGCGGCGCCGGGTCGCGTGGTCGACGCCGCCGTCGCTGAGCGCCGCGGCGAACTCGTCGTACTGGGCGGGGTCGCTCAGGATCGCGACGTGGTCGAAGTTCTTGGCCGCCGCGCGCAGCAGCGACACGCCGCCGATGTCGATCTGCTCGATCGCCTCCTGCAGCGTCGCGCCCTCGCGCGCGACCGTGGCCTCGAACGGGTAGAGGTTGACCACGACGGTCGAGATGGTCGGGATGCGGTGCTGCTCGGCTTCCGCGAGATGCACCGGGTTGGCCCGGTCTTTCAAAATGCCGCCGAAGACGTTGGGGTGCAGCGTCTTGACCCGGCCGTCGAACAGCGACGGGTAGCCGGTCAGCGCGCCGACGTCGTGCGCCTCGATGCCGTGCTCGCGCAGGTGCGCGCGCGTACCGCCGGTGGCGTACAGGACGACGCCGCGCGCGGCGAGCGCGCGGGCGAGCGGGACGACGCCGGTCCGGTCGTAGACCGACAGCAGCGCGACGTCAGGTGAGGGCGGGCTGGGGCTCACGTTCGGGTTCCGGCTCAGGCTCGGTGGTGGCTGCGACGGCTGCGAGCTGCGGGGTGTCGTCCAGCACGGCGCTGATGATGGAGCTGACGCCCGGCTCCTGCATGGTCACGCCGTACATGCGCTGGGCCAGCTCCATCGTCTTCTTGTTGTGGGTGACGATCAGCATCTGCGCCGTCGAGGAGACCTCGCGGATCTTGACCGACAGCCGCTCGACGTTGGCGTCGTCCAGCGCCGCATCGACCTCGTCGAGCAGGTAGAACGGCGACGGCTTGACCGCGATCAGCGCGAAGATCAGCGCCGAGGCCGTCATCGCGCGCTCGCCGCCCGACAGGGCGGCCAGGTTGGTCATCTTCTTGCCCGGCGGCTGCACGGAAATTTCGATGCCGGTCTGGCTCAGGTTGTCGGG
Source organism: Vulcanimicrobiota bacterium (assembly GCA_963784655.1). GTDB lineage: Bacteria > Vulcanimicrobiota > Vulcanimicrobiia > Vulcanimicrobiales > Vulcanimicrobiaceae > Vulcanimicrobium. The sequence goes on along the minus strand of CAWASO010000001.1, from coordinate 1,034,834 downwards.
GTTGGTCTGCCACATCTCGGCCTTGCCGCCGGGGAACAGCTCGCCGAACACCTGCGCGAAGTTGGCCCGCACCTTGTCGAACGTCTCGTTGAACACGACCTGGCACGAGGTCTCGATCTCGGCGATCGTGGCGAGCAGCGTCTCGCGCGCGCGGTGCAAGTCGTCCATCTGCTCGCGCAGGAAGCGCTCGCGCTCGGTCAGCTCGTCGCGGTCGGCCTCGGCGTTGAGGTTGACGTTGGCTTGCAGCCGGACCAGCTCTTCGCGCAGGCGCGGCAGCTCGTCGACGACCTCGGCCGGCTCGCTCTCGAAGCGGGCCAGCACGTCGGCCTGCTCCTCGTCGGTGGCGGGATTCTGGGCGAACGTCTGCTGCAGCATGCCCAGCTCCGCGTCGATCTCGGCCAGGCGGCGGCGGCCGCTCTCGCCCGCCGCGCCGGCGTCGCGCTCGGCGCTCTGCGCGATCCGCTCGTCCGCCTCGCGCTGGTTGGCCTGATCGGCGGTCGCCTCGCGGGCGCGGCGCGCCTGCTCGACCGCGGCGTCGGCGACGGTGACCCGCTCGCGCGCGCTGCCCAGCAGCCCTTCGAGCGAGGCGGTCTGCGCGCGCAGCGCTTCGAGCTCGCGCATCATCGTCTCGCGCGCGGCGCCGGCGCGCTGCGCGTCGGCGTCGAGCAGCCCCAGCCGCGTGACCGCGCCCTCGCGCTCGGCGCTCAGCGCGGCGATCTGCTCGCGCAGCGCGCTGGCCGCCGCGGCGACCTCGCTCTGCGCCGCTTCGACCTCGGCGATGTGCGCGCGGGCGGCCGCGAGATTGCCTTCGAGCACGGCGCGCTGTTCGCTCAAGTCGACGTGGTCGTCGGCGACCCGCTCGAGCGCGTGCAGGCGCGACTGCGCATCCTCGCGCGTCGCGAGCAGCCCGTCGAGCCGCGTGCCGGCCGCCGCGACCGCGGTGTCGAGCCGCTCGATCTCGACCACCAGGCCCTGCAGCTGCGTGCGCACGTCTTGCAGCGCGACCTCCGCTTCGCCCGCCAGGCGGGTGGCCTCGTCGCGCTCGGCGCTCGACGCGTCCAGTTCCGCCTTGGCGGCCAGGCCGTCGCGCTCGATCCCTTCGAGCTGCGCGCGCAGCTGCGGGATGCGCTCGCGCAGCGTCTCGGCTTGCGCGCGGCGGGCCAGGATCGAGCGCTCCTTGCGGAAGCGGCCGCCGGTGATCGCGCCGCCGCCCAGGATCTGCTCGCCCTCGAGCGTCACGATCGAGCCGCCGAAGCCCTCGCCCCGCACGAGGCCAATGCCGGTGCGCAGTTCGTCGACGACCAGCACGCGGCCGACCAGCCAGGCCACGATGCCGCGGTACCGCGGCTCGGCGCGGACCAGCGTGTGCGCGTAGCCGATCACGCCGGCGCGCCCGCGCAGCCGGCCCAGCTCGTGGCCTTCGCGCGCGGCCAGCGTGTCGAGCGGCAGGAAGGTCGCCCGACCCAGCTCGCGCGAGCGCAGGTACGCCACCGCCGCCTCGGCGTCTTCGGACGTCTCGGCGATGATGTTCGACAGGCCCGCGCCGAACGCGACGTCGAGCGCACGGGCGTACTGCTCGTCGACCGCGATCAAGTTCGACACGACGCCGTGCAGGCCGCGCAGGTGCCCGCGCTGCGAGGCTTCGACCACCGCGCGGGTGCCGTGGGCGTGGCCTTCGAGCGAGGCTTCGAGCTCCTCGATGGTGTGCAGGCGCGACTCGGCGCCCGCGATCTCCGCGGCGATCTCGCGCCGCCGCCGTTCGAGCTCGGCCACCCGCTGGGCGGCGGCCTCGCCGCGCTCGCGGGCCGCGCGGGCGCGCTCGCGCTGCGCGGTCGCCTCGGTCTCGTGGCGCGCGATCAGGGTCTCGGCTTGCGCGAAGCGCTCGCGCGCGGCGTCGGCTTGCGCGGCGTGCGCGTCGCGCTCGGCCAGCGCGGTCGCGTGCTCGTGCTGCAGGCGCTCGATGTCGGCGTGCGCGCTGTGCATCTGCGCGCGCCGCTGCGCTTCGCTCGCCGCCCGCTCGGCGGCCAGCGCCTCGACCGCGCGCAGTTCCTGGTAGACCGCGTCGAGCGCGCCGCGCGCGTCGGCGACGGCGGCCGAGGCGGCCAGCTCGCGCTCGCGCGAGCCTTCGGTCTGGGCGGTCAGCGGCGCGAGCCGCTCTTCGAGCGACTCGATCTGCGCGCGCAGCGCGATCCGTTCGCCCTCGACCCGCTCGCGGTCGGCGACCGAGGCGTTGGACTGCCGCTCCAGCCCGTCGCGGCGCGCGACCGCGGCGGCCAGCTCGGCTTCGATCCGGGCCAGGTCGCCGCGCGCGCCCTGCGACTCGGCGCGGTGCTTATCGAGATCGAGCTCGACGGTGTAGAGCGCCTCGCGCAGCTGCGACAGCTCCGCGCCGAGCTGCGCGGCGCGCGCGGCGGCGGCGGCGCGCTCGTTCTCGTGGCGCGCCAGCTCGGCCGCGACCCGCTCGCGCTCGGCCCGGCGCGACGACGACGCGCGCAGGAACGACAGGATCTCCAGGTCGCGCACGCGCGCGGTGACCTTGCGGTAGCGCTTCGCGCGGCGGACCTGCGAGTCGAGCTCGGGCACGCGCCGTTCCAGTTCGGCGATCAGGTCGTTGACCCGGATCGCGTTCTGCTCGGTGGCTTCGAGCCGGCGCAGCGATTCGTTCTTGCGGGCCAGGAACTTCCCGATCCCGGCCGTCTCCTCGAACAGCGCGCGGCGCTCGGTCGGCTTCGAGGACAGGATGGCGTCGATCTGGCCCTGCGAGACGATCGCGTACGAGCCCGGCCCCAGGCCGGTGCCCATCAGCAGCTCGTGCACGTCGCGCAGCCGCACCGCCGCGCGGTTGATGAAGAACTCCGACTCGCCCGCGCGGTAGGCGCGGCGGGTGATCGCCACCTCGTCGAAGCCCAGCGGCAAGGTCCGGTCCGCGTTGTCGAAGGTCAGCGACACCTCGACCATGCCGAGCGGCTTGCGCGAGGCGTTGCCGGCGAAGATGACGTCCTCCATCTTCTGCGAGCGCAGGCTGCGCGAGGACTGCTCGCCGAGCACCCAGCGGATCGCGTCGACCAGATTCGACTTGCCCGAACCGTTGGGGCCGACCACCGCGGTCGTGCCCGGGGTGAACTCGAGCGTCGTGGCCTCGGCGAACGTCTTGAAGCCGAAGACCTTGAGCGATTTGAGCCGCATGCGCTAGGAGGAGGCTCCCGGGCGGGGCTTGCGCGGCGTGCGCGTGCCGCCGCGGCGTTTGTCGAGGGAGATCACGTCCCGGTCTTCCTTCGCCGCCGGGTGCGCCGGGGCCTCAGCGCGGCGCTGCGCTTGCGGGTAGCGCTGGCGCAGGGCGTTGAGCGCCATCGCCGCCGCGCTGAGCTGCGCGGCCTTCTTCGAGGGGCCGATCCCCTCGCCCAGGATCTCGTCGCCGACCCGCACCTGCGAGGTGTAGCGGCGCTCGTGCGGCGGGCCCTCGGCGCGCTCGAAGTACATCGGCGTGACGCGCAGCGCGGCTTGCGCCAGCTCCTGCAGCGCGGTCTTGGCGTCGGCCTCGCCGGTCGCGCCGCGGTCGGCCCCGGTCAGGTGCTCCTGCTCGATGAAACGCGCGACCCGCTCCAGATCGGTCGCGCGGTAGAGCGCGGCGAGAAACGCTTCGAACGCATCGGCCAGGATCGTCGCGTTCTCCGCGCCGCCGGTCTGCGCGGTGCCGACGCCCAGCACGATCAGCTCGTGCAGGTTGAGCCGGCGCGCGGTCTGCGCGCAGGCGTCGCCGCTGACCAGCACGGCCTTGCGGCGGTGCAGCTCGCCTTCGCTGGCGCCGCCGTACTTGTCCATCAGCCAGCGCGCGGTGACGAAGCCCAGGATCGCGTCGCCGAAGAACTCCAGCCGCTCGTTGGACGCGCCCGCGCCCTCGCGCGCCGCCGACTCGTGCACGAACGATTGCTCGAACAGCGCCGGGTCGACGTCGCCCGCCCCGGCCGTCTTGAGCAGCGCCCGCAGCCGCGCGCGCCGCTTCTCGCCGGCCATGCTACTCGGCCGCGTGCTTTCCGAACACCACCGACGTGTTGTGGCCGCCGAAGCCGAAGCCGTTGGACATCGCGCTGTGCAGGTCGGCCTTGCGCGGGACGTTGGGGACGTAGTCCAGCCGGCACTCGGGGTCGGGGGTTTCGTAGTTGGTGGTCGGCGGCACGATGCCGTTCTGCAGCGCGAGCAGGGTCGCGATGCCCTCGATCGCGCCCGACGCGCCGAGCAGGTGGCCGTGCATCGACTTCGTCGACGACACCAGCAGCCCGCTCGTGGCGTGCGCGCCGAAGACGCGCTCGATCGCCTGCGACTCGGCCGCGTCGCCCAGCGGCGTCGAGGTGCCGTGCGCGTTGATGTAGCCGATCTGCTCGGGGCTGCGGCCGCTGCGCTTGAGCGCGCGCTCCATCGCCAGGATCACGCCGCGCGACTCGGGGTCGGGCTGGGCGATGTGGTAGGCGTCGGCGGCCTGGCCGTAGCCCAGCACCTCGCCGTAGATCTTCGCCCCGCGCTCGACCGCGAAGTCGCGGTCCTCGAGCACCATGATGCCGGCGCCCTCGCCCAGCACGAAGCCGTCGCGGCCCGCGTCGAACGGGCGCGAAGCGTGGGTCGGGTCGTCGTTGCGGGTCGACATCGCCTTCATCGTGCAGAAGCCGCCCATCGCGGTCGCGATGACGGTCGCCTCGCTGCCGCCGGTGACGATCGCGAGCGCCTCGCCCAGCGCGATCTTGTCGTACGCCGCGACGATCGCGTCGTTGCCGCTCGCGCAGGCGCTCGAGATCGCGAACACGGGTCCGCGCAGGCCGTACTCCATCGAGACCTGGGCCGAGGCGGCGTTGGCCATCAGCATCGGGACGAAGAACGGCGAGATGCGGTCCCAGCGCTCGCTCGGCCCGACCGCCAGGGTCGTCTCTTCGACCGTGATGATGCCGCCGATGCCGCTGGCGATGATGACCCCGGTCTGGGCCCGGATCTCGGGGTCGTCGGGCAGGGCGGCATCGGCCCACGCCTCGCGCGCCGCGACCATCGCGAACTGGGCGTAGCGGTCCATCCGGCGCGCCTCCTTGCGCCCGAGCACGGCGCCGGCGTCGAAGTCCTTGACCTCGGCGGCGATTCGGGTGGTCAGCTTGGCCGGGTTGAAGGCCGTGACGGGACCGACCCCGCTGCGGCCGGCCAGCAGCCCTTCCCAGAATTCCTGGACGGTGCGGCCGAGCGGCGTGATCGCGCCCAGCCCCGTGATGACGACGCGGCGTTTCTCCAAAACTCCCACGGGTTCTAAGGACGGCAGACCACACCTCCGCACGAGGCGGTTCCTTGCGGCCGGCCGGGCGGCTCAGCGCAAGAGCCGGGGGTCGAGGACGGCCCGGGTCGGCGTACCGACGATGCGAACCTCGCCGGCCCGCGGGTGGCTCGGGTTGACCAGGTAGTTCGCTTCCTCCGGCACCACCGCGGACGGGACGCGCAGCGCCAGCGAGCGGTTCGCGCGGGCCCACTCGTCGCCGATGAGACGGAGGTCGGCCGGCGGCGGTTCAGCCTGCCAGCCCGGGGCAGCTCGGCGGGGTCGAGCGGCTCGATGGCGTCGTCCGGAAGCTCGGCCTGCACGAACACGTAGTCGGTCGGGGCCTGCTCGCGGCTGACGTGCACGAGCACTTCGAGGATCGCGAGCGCGCGCGACGAGGCCGCGTAGGCGACGTACGTGCCGCGGCTGTTCCAGCGGCCGCCGCCGCGCGCCGGCCCGACCCCGTCGAACGGCGCGCGCGCGAACGGCGCCCGGGTGAGGCGCCAGACCCGCACCTACGCGACGCCGCCGTGGCCGATCGCGTACAGCGACTCGACCACCAGATCCGTGCCGATCTCGGTGTCGAGCAGCGCGACGGGCGTCTCCCCGCCGAGGTACGTGCTGGGCGTGCGCAGCCAGGCCGTGGCCTTGCGCTCGTCGCCGATCATCTCGAGCGCGAGATCGGCGACGCGCGCCAGCCGGTACGCCCGATCGGACTCGGTGGTCGAGAGCGGCGCGCGCTGCTGTTCCTTGCGGATCACGGTTCGCTCGCCGGCTCCGAGCACGCGCGAGACGTCGGCGATCGTGAGGCCGAGCCGTTCGCGCACGGCCCGGAGCACGGCGCCGGTCACGCCGCTGTGCGTGATCGTGTCGCGGATGGCGAGGCTATCCGTGCTGCCGGTCAGCTGCATGCGAAACGAGACCGGGAGAATCAGCGCGCTGACGCCCGGAATCTTTTCCACCGGCTGGGTGGCCGGCTTCGGAGTGCGCCGCTTCGGCACTTTACGCTCTGCCATTTGGCACCATGGTAGCACGCTGCCCGAGAAAGTCAACGCTCCCCGGCCGCGGCCGAGGCGCCGTGCGGTCCGGTCAAAGTGGGGAAACGATGAGGCAGCCGCGGGCACGAGCGCGGCGACCTTGGAGCGCACATGTTCAGGATCTTGTTCTTCCTCGTCCGCTGGTTCTTCCGGCGGCTCAGCGGCCGCCGCGGCGGCCCCGGCTACGATCCGCGCTACGGGCGCGGGCCGTCCGGACCGGGGTACGGGCCCGGCCCGGGGTACGGCGCGCCTGGACCCTACGGACAGAGCTATGGCCAAGGACCCGGCTATGGTCAGGGGCCCGGCTACGGTCAGGGGCCGGGCTATGGCCAGGGACCGGGTTATGGTCCCGGGTACGGCGGCCCGATGCCGGGCGGTTATGGCTATGGGCGCGGCGGCGGCGGGGGTTTCTTCAGCGGGCTGCTGGGCGGCTTGGGCGGAGCGTTCCTGGGCAACGAGCTGTTCGGCGGGCGGCGCGACGACGGCTTCCGCGGCGATCAAGCCGGCTTCGACCCGGGCAGCGGTGACTACGGCAACGCGAGCGGCGGAAATTATGCGGCCGGAAACGCGCCGGATCTTTCGAGCGGCACGGCCAGCGGTGACTGGGGCGGCGATTCCGGTGGCGGCAGCGGTGTTTCGGGCGGCGCGTGGGGCGGTGACTCCGGCGGCGGCAGCGGTGACTCGGGCGGCGGCTGGGGCGGCGACTCCGGTGGGGGCAGCGGTGATTCGGGCGGCGGCTGGGGCGGCGGCGACTCTGGCGGCGGCGGGGATTGGTGAGCGGCGCGGACACGGGCCGGCTCCTCGCGCCTGACCGCGTAAGTTCAGTACCAGCCGTCGGCGAGGCGCAGCAGTTGCGCGCGCGTCTTGGCGAGCTCCGTCGCGTCGAGCGTGGCGTACGGTGCGACGGCTGTCGCGAGCGCCCGGCCGAGCACGGCTTCGAAGACCTCGCCGCGATGCCGCTTGGCGGCCACCAGCGCCTCGACGTCGGGCGGCCGCAGGCCCGTGACGACGTCGTGGTTCGCCCGCGCGCGCAGCACCGCGACCTCAGAGCGCGCGCCGTCGGCGAGTGACGCGACGCGGGTGCCGTCGGCGTGCGACAGCCCCGCCGTCGAGGGCAGATACGGGTCGAGCGGGTCGAAGTCGCCGTACGAGCGGCCGAAGCGCTGGTACAGCTCGCCGATCTCGCGCCGCGCCTGCGCGCGAATCGCGTGCACGCGCTCGCGAAACGCGGCCATCGCCGCCAGCGTCGCCCGGGCCGGCCCCGGCGCCAGCGCCGCTTCGACCGCGCCGCGGTAGTCGCGGTCCGCCGCATCGAGCGCGGCGACCGCCGGGACGAACCGCTCGCCGAGCTCCGCGGCGTGCTCCTCCAGCCGCAGCCAAGCACTGGTGGCCGCCGCGAGCGCGAGCGCGAGCGACGGGATCGGTTTGGCGGCCATCACGCCTGCTTCGTCAAAGCGGTGCGCCTTCGCCCTCGTAGACGAACTCGCAGCCGGCGACGAACCGGTCGAGCGAGGCTTGCATCGCGCGCTCGTCTGCCGCCGCGACGACGACGAAGCCGAGCCGGTCGTAGCTGCTGGCGACGGTGCCGATCGTGCGCGGCAGCGGGGCCATCACGCGCCGCACTTCGCCCGGCACCGGTGCGGGCGGAACGCGCAGCTCGGTCAGGACGCCGGGCTTGGGCGGCACGACGAACCGCACCCCGGCGACCAAGTCGCGCGTCGGCGCCAGCATGCCGTCGATGGGATGGCCGGCTTGCAGCCGCACGATGATCGAGATCATGTCGACGCCGAGCGCCGACTCCACCAGCTCGGCGATCATGTCGCCGCCGACCCGCGGGTTGACCTCGATGATCCGCAGCCGCTCGCCGTCGAGCTTGAACTCGACGTGCGCGGTCGTGTCGCGCAGCTCGAGGTGCGTCGAGCAGCCGGTCGAGCGCGTCCGCGATGCGCGCGCGGGCCTCGGGGGCGAGCGCGGCCGGGAACGCGTGGCCGACTTCGACACAGAACGGCGGCTCGGTGACGAGCTTGCGGGTCACCCCGATCAGGTGCCAGCGCGCCGCGGCGGGATCGTAGGCCAGCTCCGCGCTGTACTCCTGGCCGGGGATGAAGGCCTCGACCAGGATCGCGGGCGTGGAGCGAAAGCCCCGGTTATTCGGCGCGACGAGCATCCGAGCCAGCTCGGCCATCGCGCCGGCGAACTGGGCCTCGTCGGCGCAGATGCGCACGCCGGTGCTGCCGCCGTCGTCGACCGGCTTGACCACGCACGGGTAGCCGACGCTCGACGCGCGCGGCACGCCGTCCGCCAGCTCGTGCACCGCGTACGGGTGATCGAATTCGGTCCCGGCCAAGCGCGCGCGCATGCGGTCCTTGAAGCGCACGTTGACCAGCCCTTCGATCAGCGCCGGATCGCGCAGGCCGGCGTACGCGCCCAGCAGCGCGCCGTGCAGCAGCCGGAAGTCTTCGTAGGCGATCACCGCGCCGGGGCGGCGCTCGATCACCAGCCGCAGCAGCTTGGCGGCGTCGAAGGTGTCGACCGTCACCACTTCGTCCATGTGCGGGCGCGGATCGATCACGCTGGCGGCGTACTCGGCGGGATTGCGCGCCAGCAGCACCGGCCGGTAGCCCAGCGCGCGGGCGCAGTCCGCCGCGCGCGCGCCGTAGCCGGACATGCCGGCCTCGAGGAAGAGACAATCGCGTTCCATCGGCACCCCTCTCGACGCGCGACCGCGGGTCGACGGTCGGCACCGTCTTGACCGGTCGGCGGCGCACACCTTCCCGGCCGAGCGGAACGTGCGCCCGAGGCGGAAAGTATCATCCGCGTATGAGCGCGCGCCGCTACCCGCCGGGCCCTTCCACGCTGACCGCGCTGCGCGGGATGCGGCTGACCCACGACCTCAGCCGCATCCCGGCCTTCCTGGAGTCGGTGGCGCGGCAGTACGGCCCGATCTCGTCCTGGCAGCTGCCCGGCCGGCGGATGTGGTTTCTCGACGACCCCGCGCTGATCGACGAGCTGCTCACCGCGGGCGGCTACGACGTGGTCAAGGGGCGCGGCTTGCAGCGCATGCGCCGGCTGCTCGGCGAAGGGCTGCTGACCAGCGACGAGCCGCTCCACCTGCGCCAGCGCCGGCTGGTGCAGCCGGCCTTCCACCGCGAGCGGGTCGCCGGTTACGCCGCGACCATGATCGGCGCGGCCGCCGACACGGCGAACCGGTTGCGCGACGGCGAGACGGTCGCGCTCGACGCGCTGATGAACCGCCTGGCGCTGCGGATCGCCGCCGCGACATTGTTCTCGGCCGACGTGGACGACGACGCCGACGCGATCGGCCACGCGGTGACCGAGGCGATGGACGTCTTTCCGGCCAGCTTGAGCGCGTTCGGCGAGCTGCTCGACCTGATTCCGTTCCACCCCGCGACGCGGCGCTTCACCCGCGCCCGCGCCCAGCTCGACGCGGTGATCTACCGCCTGGTCGAGCAGCGCCGCAGCGATCCGACCGATCGCGGCGACCTGCTGTCGATCTTGTTGAGTTCGCGCGACGACGAGGGCCGGCCGATGCCCGACACGCTGGTGCGCGACGAGGCGCTCACGCTGCTGCTCGCCGGCCACGAGACGACTGCCAACGCGCTGAGCTGGGCCTGGGACATGCTCGCGCGCACGCCCGGCGCCGAAGCGCGCCTGCACGCCGAGCTCGACACGGTGCTGGGCGAGCGCGACCCCGTGCCCGCCGACGTGCCGCGCCTGGCGTACACGCGCGACGTCGTGGCCGAGGTGCTGCGGCTGCGCCCGCCGGCTTGGATCCTCGGCCGGCGCGTGATCCGGCCGCTGCGCCTGGGCGAGTGGGAATTGGAGCCCGGCTCGATCGTCGTCGCGGCGGAGATCGTGACGCACCGCAATCCCGCGTACTGGACGCAGCCCGAGGCGTTCCGCCCCGAGCGCTGGTCCAACGGCGAGACCGCGAACTTGCCACGCGGCGCGTACTTCCCGTTCGGCGGCGGCAACCGCATCTGCATTGGCGAGAGCTTCGCCTGGACGGAGGCGATCTTGCTCCTCGCAACGCTGGCGCGGAGGTTCCTCTTCCGTGCGACCGACATGACCCCGGTGCCGCTGGAGCCGCTGGTCACGCTGCGCCCGGGGCGCAGTATCGTGATGCAGGTCCAGGAGCGGCGCCGCGTTCCCGCCGCCGTGCCCTAGCACGCCGCGTTCGGCCGCAGAGCGATCGGCTCGCATTCACGCAACGGGCACAAGGTGCGGCGGACGCTCCCTCGCCCGTGCTTGCACTCCCGTGGACGCGGGGTACCCAAGCGACATGAGTGACGAGAGCGACAAGCCGCAGTTTCCGCCGCAGCACCAGGCCACGCAGCCCGGCCACGAGTCCGAGATGACGCCGCGGCCCGAGGCCGTTTCGCCGCGCTATCGGGCTGCCGGCCACCTCGAGGGCCGCACGGCGCTGATCACCGGCGGCGACAGCGGCATCGGGCGCGCGGTCGCGATCGCGTTCGCGAAGGAAGGCGCCGACCTGGCGATCGTCTACAAGGACGAGCACGACGACGCGAACGAGACCAAGCGGCAGATCGAAGCCGAGGGCCGGCGTGCGGTGCTGATCGCGGGTGACATCGGCGACGAGACGTTCTGCCGCGATGCCGTCACGCGCGCGGTCGGGGAGCTCGGACGCCTCGACGTGCTCGTCAACAACGCCGGCGAGCAGCACCCGCAGGAGTCGATCGCCGACATCAGCGCCGAGCAGCTCGAGCGCACGTTCCGGACCAACATCTTCGCCATGTTCTACCTGGTCAAGGCGGCGCTGCCGCACCTCGGGCCGGGCTCGGCGATCGTCAACACCACGTCGGTGACCGCGTACAAGGGCAGCCCGGAGCTGCTCGACTACTCGGCCACCAAAGGCGCCATCGTCGCGTTCACGCGCTCGCTCTCGCAGCAGCTCGTCGAGCGCGGCATCCGCGTCAACGCGGTCGCGCCGGGGCCGATCTGGACCCCGCTGATTCCGGCCAGCTTCCCGCCCGAGCGTGCCGCCTCGCAAGGCTCCAGCGTGCCGATGAAGCGCTCCGGCCAGCCGGCGGAGGTCGCGCCGGCTTACGTGTACCTGGCCTCGGACCAGTCCTCGTACGTGACCGGGCAGACGCTGCACGTCAACGGCGGATCGGTCGTCAACGGCTGACCGCCGGCCCGCGGCCGGCGCGAGGCGAGCGGCTTCGCCGCCCCTTTGGAAAATACGCTCGGCATGAAAGCGGCATTGCAGGCGGTCGCCGGCGGCGTTTGGGCGACCGTCGCGGTCGCGGCCGCGGGCACTCTGCTCGTCAGTTGCGTGGGCACGCACGCGGGCGCACCGAACCGTGCGCTCCCAAGCGCGGTGCCCAGCGCAGCGGCGGCGTCCACCGCGGCGGCGCCCACGGCGATCGAGATGCCCGCCGTTGCCGGCTTCGCGGCGGACGTGCCGGTCGTACCGCGCCCGCGCTTCGCGCGCGCCGAACCCGGTTTCTACGCCTGGCCGCACCGGGCGCGAGTCGCGCTGCAGGGCCTCGGTGCCGGCAATGCCGCGCGAGAGCTGCGCGCCCTGTTCGCGGCGAACGGCATCGCCGCGACGCCATCGCGTAGCACCGAAGCGGACATCACGCTGTGGATCGCGAGCACGCCCGACCCGCGCTTGGGTGACGAAGGCTATGCGCTGCGCGTCGACCGGCGCGGCGTGACGCTGCGGGCCAATACCGAGCACGGCTTGTTCTACGCGGTGCGAACGCTCGAGCAGCTTTCCACGCCGTCGCTTGGCGCCGACCCGTTGCGTACCGGCTCGCTGCGCACGCGCGCCGTTACCATCGTCGACCGGCCGGAGTACCGCTGGCGCGGGATCCACCTCGACGTCGCGCGCCACTTCTTTTCCGTGCCGGTCGTCGAGCGGTACATCGACCTCGCCGCACACTACAAGCTCAACACGTTCCACTGGCACTTGACCGACGATCAGGCGTGGCGCTTGCGCAGCCGCCGCTATCCCGCGCTCGGCGCCGGCGGCGAGAGCTACTCCGAGGCCGACGTGCGCGAGATCGTCGCCTACGCGGCGCGGCGCTACGTCACCGTCGTGCCGGAGATCGACCTGCCGGCTCACACCGGTGCAGCGCTGCGGGCGTACCCGAGCCTCGCCTGCGGCGGCGGCACGCTCTGCACGACCGGCGCCGGTCTCGCGTTCGCACGCGACGTGCTGGGCGACGCGGCAGCGCGCTTTCCCTCGCCGTACCTGCACGCGGGCGGCGACGAGGTTCCACCGCCCGCTCTTGCCGCGCAACCGCGCTTCACCAACGACCTCGAAGGCTACCTGAACGCGCACGGGCGGCGGCTGGTCGGCTGGGACGAGATCCTCACCCCGCGGCTCTCGCCGCGCGCGGTGGTGATGGTGTGGACCGCGCGCAAGGGTGCCGTCGCCCGAGCGGTGCGGCACGGCAACGACGTCGTCGTCGCTTCCGGGGCGCTGTACTTCGACGCCGCGCAGGGCGACCCGGCGCAAGAGCCGCGCGCAAGCGCGCACGTCTCGACCCTCGAGCAGGTCTACGACTACGTCGTGATGCCGAGCGGCCTGAGCGCACGCGAAACAGGCCATATGCTTGGCGCGCAGGCCAACCTCTGGACCGAGCACGTCGCGACGCCGGAGCACCTGTTTTACATGGCGCTGCCGCGCGAGCTCGCGCTGGCCGAAGTGCTCTGGACGCCGCGCGAGCGCAAGAACTGGGACTCGTTTCTCACCCGGCTGCCCGCGCAGTTAGCCTGGCTCGACGCGCACGGCTACCCGTTTCGCATCCCCAACGCGTCGTTCGCGCTCGCGGGCGGACCGGCGCGCTTCCAAGCCGTTCCCGGCCACGTGCAGTCGGTCGCCGCGTGGACCAGCGCGCCGGCGCTCGCCGTCACGCTGAGCGTGCCGCTGACGGGCGCGGTGATCCGCTACACCACCGACGGCAGCGCGCCGTCCGCCGGGTCGCGCGCGTACCGCGCGCCGTTCACCGTCGCGCTCGGAGCCGCGCCGGTTCGCTTGCGCGCGGCGGCGTTCTACCGCGGGCGGTCCGGCGCGGTGAGCGAGTGCGCAATCGCGCGCACGTCGCTCGCCGGGCTGCGCGCGCACGGCGCCGGGTCGGCATCGTGGAGCGCGCTCGTGTCGCCGTAGCACGCGGGTGCTCGGGCCGACCCGACCGCTCGCCGTCGCCGCGGCCGGAACGCTTGCGCTTGCGCCGCTTGGGCATAGGGTCGCCGTGGCTTCGCTTTCCCTCCCGCTCTTGCTCGTGTTCTTCGCCGCCGCCGGCGCGCTGATCTGGTGGGCCGGCGGCATCCTCGCCTCGACCACCGATGCGATCGACGCGCACTTCGGCTGGGGCGAGGGGCTGGGCGGCGCCGTCTTCCTGGCGGTCGCGACGAACTTGCCGGAGGTCGCGATCATCTCCGGCGGCGCGTACACGCACAGCCTGGGCCTGGCGGTCGGCAACATCCTGGGCGGGATCGCGATCCAGACCGTCGTGCTGGTGCTGCTCGACGGACCCGGGCTGCGCTCGAAGACGCCGCTCTCGTCGCTCGTGCCGTCGCTGACGATCGCGCTCGAAGGGCTGGTGCTGATCGCGATCCTGATGCTGTGCATCCTGGGCGCGCTCTCCCCGCGCGAGCTGGTCATCGCGCGCACGACGCCGGCCGAGATCTTGATCCTGCTGGCCTGGATCGGCAGCCTGTTCCTCATCCGCCACCACGAGGGCGACCAAGGCTGGCGCACCGCGCGCGAGGAGATCGCTGAAGCGTCCCCGTTCGTCAAGCCGCACAAGCGGCCGTTCCGGCAGGTCGTCGCGCTGTTCGCGCTCGCGGCGCTCGCGACGCTGGGGGCGGGTGTCGTGCTGGCCTTCTCCAGCGACGCGCTCTCGACGCGCTTCCACATCCAAGGCGTGCTGTTCGGCGCCACGGTCCTGGCCGCGGTGACCGCCCTGCCCGAGCTCACCACCGGCTTGTACGCGGTGCGCGCCGGGCGCTACGAGCTCGCCATGAGCGACATCATCGCCGGCAACGCGTTCCTGCCGGTGCTGTTCCTGTTCGGCACGCTGCTCAGCGGTCAGCCGCTGCTGCCCGACGCGCAAGGCCCCGACCTGTACCTGACGGCGCTGGGCGCGCTGCTGACGGCCGTCTACTGCGTCGGCGTGATCCTGCGCTCCCAGAAGATGGTCCTCGGCGCGGGCATCGACTCGATCCTGGTGCTGGTGCTCTACGTGGCGGGAATCGGCGGGCTGTTCTTCATCGCGCGCTGACGGGCGCCCGCGCGCCGGAGCAAGCCGCGATGAGCCGTCCGTTTCGTGGAGATAAGGGTGCTCGTGCAATTCACCACCCCGGTCGGCCGTTCCGACATCAGCCGCCGCGCCTTGCCGTGCCTGGCTCTGGCCGCGCTGCTCTCCGCTGCCGGCGGGCTCGCGCCGCGCGCCGCGCTGGCGGCCGCGTGGCCGAGCGACCCGAGCGCGCTCGCGCGCGCCGTCGCCGTCTCGTACGAGACCGAGGAGCGGGGCGTGGTCGCCTTCGACGTGACGCAGAACAGCGCGATCCGGGGCGGGCTGTTCCACCGCGACGACCTCGACGTCACCGCGTTCGTCGAAGCGGACGGCAAGCTGAGCCACAAGGTCGTGCTGCGCCACAGCGAGGGCGGCAAGAGCGAGGACCGGGCCGCGCTGGACAAGCGCGCCGCCCAGCCCGAGTCGCCGCTGGGCCGCTTCGGCATGCGGCTGCCCTGCGATCCGGCCGCGCAGGCCGACTACAGCTTCGACCCGCCCAAGCCGCAGGCCGACGGCGTGGTGCTGCCGTTCCACGCCCGGGTCCGCGATCAGGCCCACGGCGACGGCCAGATCGTGCTCGACCCGGCCGGCGCGCACATCGCGAGCATCGACTTCAAGCCGGCCGTGCTGCCCGACCGGGCCAGCGCGGCGACCGTGTCGATCGCGTTCGGGCCGCTCGCGGCGGGGCGCTACGGCATCGCGCGCATCGTGCGCACCTTCGACGGGCACGTCGGCCCGCTGCGCGGGCGGGTCACCTCGACCAGCACCTACGGCAACGTGCGCGCGTTCGCGTCGGCGAGCGCGGCGGCCGAGGCGATCGAGCGCGAGCGCTGAGCTCGCCCCCGCGCCTGCGCTTACGAAGCGATGTCGCGCGGGATCGGCGGGCGCACCGGGACGGGGCGCGGGACGCGCGGGAAGACTTCCTCGATCAGCTTGTGCGCGTACACCATGCGCTGGACCGTGCCGACGATGGTCGTGGCCGCGATCAGCCAGACGACGGCCCGCAGCACCAGTGGAAAGCCGGCGCTCGCGGCCAGCAGGCCGACCAGCAGCATGGCGATCCGGTCGGCCCGGTCGCCGAGCCCCGGCCAGTCGCGGTCGTCGGTCGGGATCACCAGCGCGACGCGGGCCTTGGCGTAGCTGACCAGCATCGAGAAGGCCAGCGCCGTCGCGGCCGGGATCGGCCACACCAGCACCAAGCCCAGGTACAGGACGACCTCGACGATCCGGTCGAGCATCGTGTCGAGATAGTTGCCGAACGGCGACTCGCGGTTCTGCAGCCGCGCGACCGAGCCGTCGAGCAAGTCGACCAGCCCCGAGAGGGCGGTGCAGACGAACGCCGCCAGCCAGTGGCCGCCCACCATCGCCCAGGCCGCGCCCGCCGCCAGCGGAACGGCCGAGACCGAGAAGGCGTTGGGCGGCACGCCGAGCCGCGCGAGCGGGGTCGCGATGCTCAGGACGAGCGGTTTGAGCAGCGGGCGGATACTACCGAGCATAGAGTCTTTCCGAGGTGGGCGACCGCAAAGCGGACCGTCCTTCGCGCGCCACCGTACGAAAGCCCGTCCAGCGGACCGGCCGGCGCCCGCCGGCTCGGGGACCGCCTAGCGCCGCTTGCGGCCTAAGTTGTGCGGCTTGAAGTCCGCCGGGCGGGGCGGCCGGCGGACCGGCGGCACCGCCTTGCGCTGCTGCTTCTTGGAATGCGCGCCGCGCTGCAGCAGCGCGCTCTGGATGTCGTCGTCGATGCTCTCGCGGATCAGCCGCACTTCCTCGCCGTTGCGGTAGACGTCGGGGAAGCGCTGCGCCAGCCACAGGTAGAGCGTCGCCAGGCGCGAGCGGTCTTCGTAGAGCAGCAGCCGGTCGCGGGCCGGGCCGCCGGCCAGCAGTTCCGCGCCGTCGACGATGCCGTCGCGGGCGTGCCGCGCGCCCCAGCCGGCCAGCACGCGCAAGCCCGGGCCGCGCGTGCTCACCGGCGCGCGGCTGTAGACGCAGCGCACCTCGAACGGCAGCTCCTCGAACTCGTCGGACTGCTCGAGCCCGGTCGCGACCTCGATCGGATCGCTCAGGTCGGCGATGCGCAAGCCCGTGTCCTCGCCGCGCAACACGCGGGTCTGGAAGAACTGCAGCAGCCGGCTCACCCGGGTCGTGCCGATGATCGCGCCCAGCCGGCGCAGGTGGTCGTCGGTCGGCGAGATCCAGATCGGCGCCTCGGTCGGCGTGGTCTCGTGCTGCTCGATGCTGCGCCGCAGCACCCCGACGTCGCGCGCGTCGAGCGCGCTGACCTGGCCCTCCTCGTGGATGCCGTAGCGGCCCGCGCGGCCCGCGATCTGGCGAATCTCCTGGGCGCTGAGGTCGCGCGTCACGACGCCGTCGTACTTCTCGACCGAGGCGAACACGATGCGCCGGATCGGCAGGTTGAGGCCCAGCCCGATCGCGTCGGTGGCGAT
Organism: Vulcanimicrobiota bacterium; assembly: GCA_963784655.1. Taxonomy (GTDB): domain Bacteria; phylum Vulcanimicrobiota; class Vulcanimicrobiia; order Vulcanimicrobiales; family Vulcanimicrobiaceae; genus Vulcanimicrobium. The sequence continues at coordinate 1,017,775 of CAWASO010000001.1, read as the reverse complement.
CAGCACGTCGGCCGCGCCGCCGCGGAAGCGCTCCGCCTCGCGCCGCCGCACGGCGGGCGAGAGCGAGCCGTAGATCGCGGCGGACGAGAAGCCCAGCCGCGCGATCTCGCCCTGCAATTCGATCACGGCGTTGCGCGAGAAGGCGACCACCGCGTCGCCGCGCCGCAGCGCGGGCAGCCCGATCGCCGGCACGACGCGCAGCGGGTTCTTGCGCTCGAAGCGCCGGACTGCCAGCGGCACGCCCAGCCGCTCGGCCAAGCGCCGGGCCGCGCGCAGCCCTTCTTCCGAGCCGCACAACACGACGCGCTCGGCGCGCACCGCCGCCACGGCCAGCGTCCAGGCCCAGCCGCGCTGCGGGTCCTCGAGCAGCTGCGCCTCGTCGATCACCGCGACGGCCACCCGCCGCCCGAGGTCGACCATCTCGACCGTCGAGCTGACGTGCCGGGCCTGCGGGTGGAGGACGCGCTCCTCGCCGGTCACCAGCGACGCCGCGACGCCCAGCTCGCCCAGGCGCTCGTAGACTTCGAGCGCGAGCAGCCGCAGCGGCGCCAGGTACACGCCGCTCTCCGCGTCGCGCAGCAGCTCGAGCGCGGCGTGGGTCTTGCCCGAGTTGGTCGGGCCGACGAAGTACTCGAACCTCCGCGCCTGCGAGGTGAAGCCTTCGAGGTAGAAGCGCAGCCCGAGCTGGGCCTCGACCCGCTCGTCGACGCGCCGGTTCTCCAGCGCCTGGTAGGCTTGGACGAGCCCGCGCCGGGCGTCCTCGAGCGCGCTGAAGAACGACGAGCGCTCGAACACGAGCCGCTGGGCGACGTCGTCGGGCTCGCTGAGAATCTTGGCCGCGGCCCGCTCCAGGCCGTGGCGGAACTGCCCGGCCGTCGGGTCCACCACCAGGGCGACGGCCGCGTCGCCGGCGGCGGCGCTCAGCTCGGCGGGCACGTCCACCGGGACGCGCCCGCGAACGATCACCGTGCGCGGCCCTAGCTGGAACGTGCGCTCGCAGCGGATCTCGACGGTGCCGCTGCCGACCGCTTTCCAGCCCAGCCGGTCGGCCGCTCGGCGCAGGCGCGAGCGCTCCCATTTCTTCTGACCGGCCGGCGGAGCGAGGGGCTCGGCCTCGGAATCGCCCTCGGGCAGCTCGGACCTCATCACCATCCAGTGTACCGCAGCCGGGCCGGCGCGTCGCCGACCTCCGTGCGGCGTTTGACCCGGAGCCTCGGCTCTGGTATGATCTCGCGGCTATGTTCCGGTTCGATCTCCAGCTCTTCGCGTCCAAGAAGGGCGCAGGCTCCACGCGCAACGGCCGCGACTCCAACGCTCAGCGGCTGGGCGTCAAGCGCTTCGGCGGCGAGCTCGTCATCCCGGGGAACATCATCGTCCGCCAGCGCGGCACGAAGTTCCACCCCGGCCAGGGCGTCATGATCGGCAAGGACCACACCCTGTTCGCCGTGGTCGAAGGCCACGTCTCGTTCACGCATTCCAAGAACCGGAAGCACGTGAACGTCATCCCCGCCGCTGTCTGACCCCGGCTCGCAGCCCCGTCCGGAAAGAGCCGTAACCGCGGCTCTTTTTGCTTTGTAGCCGTGCAGTTCATCGACGAGGCCACCATCACGGTGGCGGCGGGGAGCGGGGGCGACGGCATCGTGGCCTGGCGGCGCGAGAAGTACGTCCCCAAGGGCGGCCCGGCCGGCGGCGACGGCGGGCGCGGCGGCGACGTCGTGCTGTTCGCCGACCCCGAGCTGGGCACGCTGGTCGACTTCCGCTTCAAGAAGCAGTTCACGGCCGAGCTGGGCAAGCCGGGCTCGCAGAACCGCAAGTCCGGCCCGGCCGGGCACGACCTCGTGATCCACGTCCCGGTCGGAACGCTGGTCACCCGGACCGAGTTCGACGCCGAGGGCAAGCCCTTGCACTCCCGGCTGTTCGCCGACATGAGCACGCCGGGCGAGCAGGTCCGGGTCGCCAAGGGCGGCCGCGGGGGCTTGGGCAACCAGCACTTCGCCACCGCCGCGCGCCAGGCGCCGCGCTTCGCCTACAACGGCGAGCCGGGCGAGAAGTGCGAGCTCAAGCTCGAGCTCAAGCTGCTCGCCGACGCGGGCGTGATCGGCCTGCCCAACGCCGGCAAGTCGACCCTGCTCTCGGTGGTCAGCGCGGCCCGGCCCAAGATCGCCGACTACCCGTTCACCACCTTGGACCCGCAGCTCGGCGTGGTCCGGGTGGCGGACTTCGAGTCGTTCGTGATGGTCGACGTGCCGGGGCTGATCGAGGGCGCGCACCTGGGCGCCGGCCTGGGCGACCAGTTCCTGCGCCACGTCGAGCGCACGCGCGTGCTGGTCCACCTGATCGCGGGCGACAAAGACCCCGCCGAGGTGCTGGCCGACAAGGAGACGATCGAGTCCGAGCTGCGGGCCTGGAACCCGGTCCTGCTCGAGCGCCCGACGATCGTCGCGATCACCAAGCTCGACCTGCCCGAGGCCCAAGCGACGTTCGAGGCGCTGCGCGACCGCATCCCCGGCCTGCGCGGGATCTCGGCCGCGACGAACCTCGGCATCCAGGAGCTCGTCTACGAGGTCTGGCAGACGATCCGGGCCACCCCGCTGCCGGCCGTCGCCCAGCCCGAGCCGGCCCAGATCCAGCTCACCCCCGACGAGCCGTTCGAGATTCGGGTCGACGACGGGGTCTACGTGGTCAGCGGCGAGCGGGTCGAGCGGCTCGCGCAGATGACCGACTTCGACAACGACGAGGCGCTGGCGCGCTTCGAGCAGATCCTGGCCAAGATGGGCGTCGATAAGAAGCTGCGCGAGCTGGGGATCGGCGAGGGCGACACGGTCCGCATCGCCGGGGTCGAGTTCGACTACAGCTAGCCCCGGCTAGGACACCTGGCTGATCTCGGGCTTGCTCCAGGGGCGCGACTTGGCGCTGTCGACCGCGGCCTCGAGCGCCGCGTAGCGGTCGCGCGGGCAGCGGCACGGGCGCAGCCGCTCGCCGCGGCAGCCGCCGCCGTCGTGTTGTGCCATCGAGTGCCCGCACGGGCACAGCACCAGTTCATCCATCGCTCCATCACTCCACATTGCCGAACACCAGTCCGACCGGCGCAGCGGCAAGATGGTTCCGTCAGGCGGCGTGGTCGTCGGAGGAGCGGCGGACGGGCAAGGTCGCGACCACGCGCGTGCCGCCCCGGGTCCCGGCCGGCGAATCGACCAGCACCTCGCCCGCCAGCGCGCGCACCAGCAGCAGCCCGCGGCCGTGCTCGCTCTGCGCCTCGGGCACCGCGTACAGCGGCGGCATTCCCGGGCCGCGGTCGACGATGCACAAGGTCGGCGGGTCGTCGTCCCAGTCGATGCAGACGCCGAACGGCGGCGCGCCGTGGCGCACGGCGTTGGCCATCAGCTCGCCGACGATCTGCTCGGCGGAGTCCAAATCGGAGCGATCGCGGTCGGCCTGCGTTTCGAGGAAGCGCCTCACCGCGGCTCGCACGTCGGAAGCTTCGTCGACCCGGTTCCCGACGTACGACCAGTAGCGCGCGTCGTCCATCGGTCGAGCGAATTGCCCACGGCGACGACGTTCCAATCCAAATGACGACGGGACGAAAGACCCCGGGCGCGAACCGCTCCGCTTCGACCATGCGTCTCGGCGTCTTCGGCGGGTCCTTCGATCCCGTCCACAACGGCCATCTGTTCGTGGCCGAGGCCGTGCGCGAAGCGTGCGAACTCGACCGCGTCCTGTTCGTACCGACGCGCGAGGGCAAGCACTACCGCAACGGCGCGCTCAACGCGCCCCCCGCCGAGCGGGCCGCGATGGTGCGGCTCGCGATCGCCGCCAACCCGGCCTTCGCGCTGGACGAGAGCGATCTGGCGCCCGACGCCAGCGGCTACACCGCCGACCTGCTGCCGCGCTTGGCGGCCCGCTACCCGGGCGCGGCGCTGACCTTCGTGGTCGGCGGCGACTCGCTGGTGCGCTCGCAGTGGCGCCGGCTGGACGAGGTGATCGACGCGGTCGAGGGGTTCGTCGTCGCGCCGCGCGGCGAGGTGACCCAGGCCGAGATCGCGGCCGCCGTCGCGCACCTCGCCCCCGCGCGGCGCGAGAAGGTGCACCTGCTCGACCTGCCGCTGGTGGCCGAGTCGGCGACCCTGATCCGCGAGCGGCTGCACGCCGCCAAGAGCGTGCGCTACCTGATTCCCGAGCCGGTGCACCGCTACATCACGGATCGCGCGTTATATAAGGCATGACCGTCATCCAGCAGTACGCCGTCGACGGCACGATCGGGGGCGTGCCGGCCGGCGAGCTGGCCCAGACCTACGGCACGCCGCTGTTCGTGCTCGACCTCGACGCGCTCGACCTGGAGATCGCGCGCTTCGAGGCGGCCTGCGCACCGCACGGGATCGCGGTCGGCTACGCCGGCAAGGCGCTGCTGGTGACGGCGCTGGCCGAGCACCTCGCCGGCACCCCGCTGCGGCTGGACGTCTGCTCGCTGGGCGAGCTCGTGACCGCCGAAGCGGGCGGCTTCCCGGCCGGCCGGCTTTACTTCCACGGCTGCGGCAAGACCGACGCCGAGCTGCGCGCGGTCGCCGAGCGGCGCGTCGCCTTCGACGTGATCGACAATCGCGAGGAGCTCGAACGCCTGGCCCCGCTGGCTTCCGCGGCCGACCCGCTCGACGTGATGGTGCGCGTCAACACCGGCATCGAGGCGCACACCCACGCCTTCGTGCGGACCGGCGGCGAGAACACGAAGTTCGGGATCGCGCGCGACGCGCTGCCGGGCTTTCTGGCGCGGCTCGCGGAGCTGCCGCAGCTGCGCCTGATCGGGCTGCACGCCCACGTCGGCTCGCAGATCTCCGAGCCCGCGCCGTTCCTGGCCAATCTCGACGAGCTGCTCGCGGCCGCGGAGCTCGCGACCGCGCTCGGCCACCCCGTCGCGGAATTGATTTGCGGCGGCGGAATCGGGGTCGAGGAGAACGCCGGCGACCCGCGCCCGCTCGACGTCGCCGGGCTCGCCGCGCAGCTCGCCGCGCGCGCCGCCGGGCGCTATCGCTTGGCGCTCGAGCCGGGGCGCGCGCTGGTCGCTCGCGCCGGAACCTCGCTCTACCGCGTGATGGCGGTGAAAACCCAGGGCCGGCGCCGGTTCGTCGTCGCCGACGGCGGCTTGGCCGACAACCCGCGCCCGATCATCTACGGCGCGCGCCACGTGCCGGCGGTGGTGCGCGCGCGCGCGCTGGGACCGGACGAGCCTGCGACCTTGGTCGGGCGCTCGTGCGAGAACGACGAGATGGGCGACTACGTGCTGCCGGCCGGAATCGCCGCGGGCGACCTGCTCGCCTTGCGCCACACCGGGGCGTACACGTACAGCATGGCCAGCAACTACAACCGCTTCGGCCGCCCGCCGCTGGTGTTCGTGCGCGACGGCCACCACCGGCGGGCGGCGCGCGGCGAGTCGGCCGAGGACGTGACGCGGCTCGACTTGCGCTGAAAACGGCCGTGGGCCGGGCAAATTCGCGAATAGGCGTTGTCACCGCGCACGATCGCACGTACACTGGATGACATCGGACACCAGATTCTCGACGCCGTCGCGCTGGCCAGCGCATCACCCCGCCGGCGCGAATTACTCGCCTCGCTGGGTTTGCGCGTCACCGTCGTGCCCAGCGCCTACGACGAAGTGCCGCTGCCCGGCGTCGCGCCGGCCGAGGTCGCGCTGATCCACGCGCGCGGCAAAGCCGCGGGCGCGGCGCCCAGCGACCTGCTCGTCGTCGCGGCCGACACCGTGGTCGACCTCGACGGCGAGGCGCTCGGGAAGCCCGCCGACCGGGCCGAGGCTCGCAGCATGCTGCACCGGCTGGCCGGCCGCTGGCACCTGGTCCACACCGCCTTCGTGCTGCGCGGCGACCGCGCCGGCGCTTCGACCGAGGCGCGGGTAACGACGCGCGTTCGTTTCGCCGATCTAGATGACGCGACGGTCGAAGCCTATGCGGCGAGCGGCGACGGCTTGGACAAAGCCGGCGCCTACGGCATCCAGGGCTTCGCCGCCACCCTGGTCGAGCGAATCGAGGGCGACTACTTCACCGTCGTCGGCTTCCCGCTCGCAGCCTTCGCCCAAGCGCTCCCCCGCATCGGATACCGACTCTTGCCTCCCCACTCCGAGGTACACGCCTGATGAGCATCGGCGGAACCCTGCGCGCGACGTTCAGCCCCGACATCGGCATCGATCTGGGTACGGCCAACACGGTCGTCTACTCGCACGACGAGGGCGTGCTGGTGAGCGAGCCGTCGGTCGTGGCGTACCGCACCACCGACGACGCGCTCGTTGCGGTCGGCGCGGCGGCCAAGGAGCTCGACGGGCGCACCCCGGGCCGCATCCGCGTCGTGCGGCCGCTGCGCGGCGGAACGATCTCCGACTTCCGCGGCGCGCACGCCCTGGTCAAGACGCTGGTCGACCGAGCCCTCGCGCGCGGCGCGCGGCTCGCACCGCGGGTCGTCGCCTGCGTGCCGGGCTGCGCGACCGACATCGAGTGCAAAGCGGTCGAGGAAGCGATTCGCGCGGCCGGCCCGCGCACGACGACGTTCGTGCCGCAGGCCGTCGCGGCCGCGGTCGGCGCGGGGCTCGACATCACCGGCACCCGCCCGGCGATGGTGATCGACATCGGCGGCGGCACGACCGAGATCGCGGTGCTGACGCTGTGCGGCGTGGTCGCGATGGGCTCGATCAAGATCGGCGGCGACACCTTCGACGCGGCGATCGCACAGCGGCTGCGCCAGGAGCTGTTCGCGATCGGTCCGCTGACCGCCGAGCGGCTCAAGATCGAGCGCGGCTACGCCGGCCGCGCGCCCGGCAACGATCCCTACTACGTCGCGGGCACCGACATGGCGGGCCTGCGCCCCGGCCGGCGAGCGGTCGAGGAAGCGCTCGTCGCCGAGGCGATGCGCGACGGGATCGACAAGATCGCGCGCGCCGCTTGGTCGATCCTCGAGCAGACGCCGCCCGACCTGGCCGCCGAGCTGATGGAAGCGGGCATCGTGCTGACCGGCGGCGGCGCGCTGATTCGCGGTCTCGCAGGCGAGATCGGCTCCCGCACGAACGTGCCGACGACGGTTGCCGACGATCCGCTGGGGTGCGTTGCGCGCGGCGCCGGTGAGATTCTCGCGTCGCCCGGTCTGCTCGAACGGCTGCGGCCGCACGCGGACCGCGCGATCAGGTGGTATCAGTCATTACGTATCGGGATGAGAGAAGGCTATTCGCGATAATCGGTGCGGTCATCGTGGCCGCGCTGCTGGCGATCCTTCAGCTCGACTTCGCCCGTAGCGGCCGCACCTCGCCGCTCACGGTCACCGTCACCTCGGTCAGCACCTACCTCCAGCTCGCGGTCGCGACGGTGGTGGGCGGCGTGCGCGGCGCGTTCGCCACGGTCGTCGCAACGCCCGGCCTGGCCGCCGACAACGGCCGCCTGCGGGCCGAGAACGGCCACCTGCGGCGCCAGAACGACGAGCTCCAGGAACGGCTCGCCCGGGCTCCGGCCGGGGCCGACTTGGTCCACGCCCAGCTCACCCACCCCGACGGCATCCCCGCCACGGTGATCGGCTACGATCCCGAGGCCAGCACCCACATCCTCACCATCGACCGCGGCGCCAAGGACAACGTGCACCGCGACGACGGCGTGATCAGCGGCGACGGCGTGGTCGGGCGGATCGTCGAGGTCGGCCCGCTCAGCTCCAAGGTGCTGCTGGTGACCGACGCGACCTCCAAGCTGCCGGCCGTCGTGCAGCACGGGCGCTGGTGGGCGATCGCGGTCGGCACCTCGACCCGGGTGAAATTGCAGTACGTCTCGCAGGACGCCAAGCTCAAAGTGGGCGACCGGGTCGTCACCGGCGAGGGGCGCTCGTTCCACGCCGGCGTGCTGATCGGGCGCATCAAGCAAGTCGAGCCGGCCGCGGCGGGCGCGCTCGACCAGACCGCCGTCGTGCAGCCCGCCGCCGACCTGAGCGCGCTCTCCCGTGTCCTCGTTCTACCGTCGTAAGTACCGCAGCGTCGAGATCACCGTCGGGCCGGCCTACTGGCCGACCCTCGGCTGGACCGCGCTGCTCGCCCTGGCCCAGACCACGCTCGTGCCGCTGCTCGTCTTCCGCGGCGCGCTGCCGTCGCTGGTCACCATCGCAGTCGTGTTGTACGCCGCGCGCGCCGGCGCACGGCGCGGCGCGATGCTGGCCCTGCCGGCCGGGCTGCTCGAGGACATCTTCGCCGGAAGCGGCGGCGGCTGGACGATCGCGACCACGGTGATCGCGCTGATGGTCGGGGGACTGTCGCGGCGCATGTTCGCCGACGGCGCGTTCGTGCCGGCGGTACTGTGCGGCATGGCGATGCTGGTGCGCGACTTCCTGTTCTGGTCGGTGATGCGAATCGAAGGCTTCCCGCACGGCTACGCGCTGGCGCACTTCCACACCGCGCTGCTGCGCGCCGCGCTCACCGCGCTGGTCGCGTTCCTGTGGCTGGTCGTGCGCGGTCGCCTCGTGACCGACAAGACCACCATCGAGCGGTACGCCTGACGTGAACGCCACGGAGCGAGGCGCCTGACATGGCTACCATTGAACGCCCGCTGCCCGATCGGCCGCTGCCGCGCGTGCTGGGCTTTGCCGCCGTGCTGGCGATCGCGCTGATCGCGATCGTGACGCGCCTGGTGCAGGTGCAGCTCGTGCAGGGCGAGCAGTTCGCCGCCGCCGCGCGCGCCAACCAGATCCAAGTGATCCCAGTCGCCGCGCCGCGCGGCTTGATCGTGGACCGCCACGGCACCGTGCTGGTGCGCTCGCGGCCCTCGTTCGTGTGCGCGCTGATCCCGTCCGAAGTGGTCGACATCGACAAGACGCTGACGGGCCTGGCCGACGTGCTCGGCGTGCCGGTCGCCAAGCTGCGCCACCGCATGCTGCACCACCACCAGATCAACTACGACAATTTCGATCAGGTGAAGACCTACGAGCCCAACGGCCCGGTGATCCTCGCCAGCGACCTGACCGCCGCGCAGACCGCGCGCCTGGCCGAAGCCCAGAGCGACCTGCCCGGCATCGACATGGAAGAGCAGCCGGTGCGGAACTACCCCTACGGGCGGGACGGCTCGCACCTGTTCGGCTACGTCGGGGTGATCGACGAGGACGAGTACAAGGCCCGCAAGCGCAACGGCTACTCGCCCAACGACGTCGTCGGCAAGGATGGCTTGGAGAACGCCTACGACCGCTTCTTGCACGGCCGCGCCGGCGGCGAGCAGGTCGAGGTGAACGCGTCGGGCTTTCTGGTGCGGCGGCTCAAACCGCTCGACCCAGTGCCGGGCAACACGCTGGTGACGACGATCGACTGGCGCCTGCAGCGCATCGTCGAGAAGAACCTGCGCGCCGAGCTCAAGATGTGGGGCAAAGCGCGCGGCCAGCGCCTCTCGGGCGCGGTCATCGTGATCGACCCCAAGGACGGCGGCGTGCTGGCGCTGGCCTCGATGCCGGAGTTCGATCCGAACAAGTTCGCGACGCCGATCGACGAGACGACGTATTCGCACCTGCTGAGCGACAAGCTCAACCCGCTGTTCGACCGCGCGATCGGCGCCGCGTCCCCGACCGGCTCGACCTTCAAGATGGTGACCGGCTCGGGCGCGATCTCCAGCGGCGTCATCAAGCCCAATCAGGTGCTGTACGACTCGGGCTCGTGGTTCTGCCACGGCGTGACGTTCCGCGACATCGCCAGCGGCGGGCTCGGCTCGACCGGCTTCGTGCGCGCGCTGGCCGCGTCGTCGGACGGCTACTTCTACCAGCTCGGCGACCGGCTCGGCCACACCCGGCTGCGCTACTACGCCATGCAGTACGGCTTGGGCGACAAGCTCGGCGTCGACTTGCCCGGCGAGTATCCCGGCAACTGGCCGACCGAGGAGTGGACGCAGCGCACGTTCGGCAAGGAGTACCACCTCGAGCCGAGCGACGTCTGCCAGCTCGCGATCGGCCAGGGCGCGATGCAAGCTACGCCGCTGCAGATGGCCAACGTCACCGCGACCGTGGTCAACGGCGGCACGCTCTACCGGCCGCACATCGTCGAGAACATCCGCTCGCCCCACGGGCGCGTGCTCAAGACGTTCGACCACGAGGTGATTCGCAAGGTCCCGGTGACGGCGGAAGCGCTGCGCGAGGTGCGCGGCGGCATGGACAAAGTCACGAGCGCCGGCGGCACCGCTTACGGCCTGGCCGTCGAAGGCGTGCCGTTCGGCGGCAAGACCGGCACCGCCGAAACCGAAGGCGGCCACGGCGCGAACACCACCTGGTTCGTCGCCTACGCACCCTCGAACCACCCCAAGATCGCAATGGCCGTGTTCATGGAAAAATCCGGCGGCTACGGCGCCAGCGTCGCCGGCCCGGTCGCCCAGCACATCATCGCCGAGTACTTCGGCAAGAAACTCCCGCCGATCGACCCCAGCACGGAGCCGCGGGCGAAGCGGTAGCCCAACGCTAACGACCGGCATTCGTGCCGGCCAGGTGTGCACTCGCGTAAGCGTTGATCGCGGCACATTCACGGGCTCGCACTTGGTAACAACGTGGCAACAAGCGGGCGGTAGTGTAGAGCGTGTCTTGGCCGTGTCGTCTTGACATAGGCTATCTCGGTCGTTCTTCGGAGCCTGCTTGCCAACTACGTACGTATATGTCGATGAGGCGGGGCGCAGCCGCGTCAACGGTGGGGATAAGAACCGGCGTCAACCGTACTTCATCGTTGGAGCGCTGCTCACAAATGACCCGGCGGAGCTCCTACGCGCGGTTCGGGAAGCGCGTGCGATGCACAATTTCACAAATGAAATCCATTGGACGAAGCAGAGTGATCTGCGCGCTCGCGTGTACCGAGACGTCGCACGAAGGATTCGGGTAGCCGGCGGGTGGGAATTCAGAGCAACACGCTTCGAGGCACGAGCAGTAAACCTCGCATCGTTCGGCGGAAAGCCGCACCTCGCATACAACCGCTTCGTTCGGATAGCGATTGACGGCGCGCTGCGCTTTTCGCGGATCGCCGTCTATGCGGGCTTAGACATCACGATCGATGCAAAGCAGCGCCTTCACGAGGACGACTTTCTCCAGTGCCTGCGGGCTCACTACGACACGACCTCGTCCCCGGACGGAACTCCGCGCAGAGGGCTCGTCACGATTCGCGAGATTGCCAGCAAGGACCATGACTTGGTTCAGCTCTGCGATCTGTTGAGCGGCGCCCATCACACGACACTGACGGCCGAGCATTGCGGTAGCCGCAAAGCCGCTCTGGCCCCGGAAGTCTGGCTTCCGTCGCACTGCCGCACGTGCGAATTCGATTTCGCTAAACGATGAGCAAATGAGAAAAGGCCCGTACTAGATCTCCCAACGACGGGAGAGGTTCCGAGCCCACTTCTATGCTACCACTCTCAGTGATCGAGGTCAACGCCTTCGTGCGCGCCGCAATGCTAGGACCGGCCCAGGCGCTACGCCAGGATCGGCAGCACGCGGCGGATTTCGTCGGCGCGGGGATCGGTGCGGCCCGCTAGGCCGCGCTCGATCAAGTCGGCGCGCTTGGCGCGCTGGAGGCCGTAGGCGGCGGCGAGCGCGACGGTGCCGTCACTGTCGTGGAGCGCGCGTTCGAGCAGCGCGATGTCGCCGCGGCGCGATGCGCCGTCGATCGCGGCGTAGCGCTCGGCGATCGCGTTCGACGTGTACGCGCGTTCCAGAGTTGGGCGGACAAGGTCGCCCTCGCACGCGCCGAGCGCTTCGACCGCGGCGACACGCAGCTCGTCGTTTTCTTCCTCGTAGGCGTGGCGCAGGATGCTCGCGCACCAGGCGTCGCCCGCGATGCCCAAGCCCTCGATGACGCGCAGGCGCTCGTCGGTGCTGAGCGGGCCGGCGTCGGGGTCGATCAACGCCGGCCAAGTGATGACGCGCGCGAAGGGTCCCAGCGGGTCGGCGGATTCGCCCGGCGCCGCGGCTTCCGCGCCGGCCGGGGTGACGTTGAGCAGCGGCATCGTCTCGATGCGGCGCGTCTTCACCGGCCACACGGCCGTGACGACGCCGCTCGACGACTCCGGCCAGAAGCGCGCGATGGCGATCAGGCCGAGGCCGATGATGAGAAAGAGGAGGCCCGGGACGACGAGTTCGGTGTGCGGCAGGTCCAGGGCGAGCACTACGTGCGAGCGGCGGTCGCTTCGAGCGCGTCGCGCAGCGCCATGCGCACGTCGCGCAGCGCGGCGTCGAGCGCGGCGTTGTGCGTCCCGCCCAGCACGCGGTGGAATTCCTCGTTGGGCAGCGCGGTGACGTTGGTGAACGTCGCGATGAGCGCGCTGCGGTAGGCGTTGAGCGCCTCGCCCGAGGCGGCCGTCGCGAAGCGCGACGGCAACAGCTCGGCCAGCACCAGCCAGGGGCGCGCGCTGCCGAGCGGTTCGGCTTCGAGCGCGTCGAGGTGGCGCGCGATGCGCGCGACGTCGATCGGGCCTTCGAGCACGATCGCGTCGGCGGGCGGCTCGAAATCTTCGGCCGGGCGCGCGTCGCGCAGCGCCTGGACCAGCTCGACCAGCGCCGAGCGGCTGGCCCGGTCCTCGAGGTCCTTGGCGGTGATCGCGTAGCGCGGCATCCGCATCTTGATGAACAGGCGGTTGATCACGCCTTGCAGCGCCTCGCGCTCCGCGGCCAGCTTGCCGGGCACGTCGCCATTGAGGCCCGCGAAAACGGTCGGCACGAGCGTGCGGATCGCGAACACGTGGGTGACGAGCCCGCCGTAGTCGGACTGTTCGAGGAACGCCAGCGCCCGCTCGAGCGCGTCGCGCGCGAACACCAGCCGTACTCGGCGAGCCGGAGGCGTCGGCGCCGCGGGTTCTTGCGCGACGGGCTGCGGCGCGGCCGGCGGCGGGGCAGCCGGCGTGGGCGCCGTCGTGGCGGCGACCGGCTCGGGTTCGGGGGCGGGCGGTTCGGCGGCTGGGACGGGCGCGAGCGGCGGCACGACGCCGACCGGCTCGGCCGGCGGCACGGCGGACGCGACCGGCTCGGGCTGCGGTGCGGCGGCGACCGGCTCGACCGGCGGAGCGGTGGTTGCGGCAACCGGTTCCGCCGGCGTCGCGGGCGTTTCCGGCGCGGGGGCGGGCGTGACACCGGCGGCAGGCCCGCCGCGGCAGCGGGCTCGGGCTGGGGAGCGGGCGGCTCGGGAGCGGCCGGTGCGGCCGCGGCGGCGAGATCGCGCAGCGCGGCTTCCGCGGCCGACGCGACGTCCGAGCGCGCGGGGGCAACGTCAGCCGCCTGCGGAACGGGCGCGACCGGCTCCGGCGGTGCAGACGGTGCGGTGGGTTGCGGCTCGGTGACGGCGGCGGCCGGCTCGGCGGGCTGCGGCTCGACCGCAGCGGCCGCGGGCTCGGGCACGACGGCGGCAGATGCGGGCTCGGCCACGGCCGGCGCAGGCGGCGGCTGGGGGGCGAAGCTGGGCGGCTCGGGCGGCGCGGGGGTGAAGCGCGCCTCGATCGCCTCCTCGTCGTAGCGGAAGGTGGCGCGGTCCGGCGGGGCAGTTCGCTCCGGTGGCGCGGCTCGCTCCGGCGGCGCGGCCGGGCGTTCCGGCCAGAACGTCGTTCGCTCCGGCGGGGCGGGCGGCGCCGGTCGGGGGCGCGTCGAACGGGGCCGGCGGAAGCGCCGCGCGCTCGGGGGCGGGGGCGATCTGATGCGCGGCGCGGTGCTGCTCGGCGATGTCGCGCAGCACGTCCGCGGTGCGCGGCGCGACGCCCGAGACCGAGAACGGCAGGCCGGTCGCGCGCACGGCGAAAGCCGGGGTCGAGCGCACCCGGACCGCCGGGGCGGACACGCCGAGCGCGCCGCCGCCGTCCCAGGCCAGCTCGGCCGCGGCGGCGATCAGCGTCCCGGCGGGCAGCGGGGTGACTACGATCGTGCCGAAGCGCACCGCGACCTCGACCCCGGGGTCGACGTCCTCGAGCACGAGGCCCGTCTGCGACCACAGCACCGAGCCGCCGTCCACGTCGAGCAGCGGCACGTCGTTGACCCGGGTCGAGCCCGGCAGGTAGGCGGTGTGGGGCGGGAGCTGGGCCCGCACCACGAGCCGGCCGGCGGCGCCGTCGCCGGTGTTGCGCGTCGCCAGCCGCACGTAGAGCGCCTCGCCGGCGTCGACCGACTCGCTCGGCTGGGTCGCCATCGCGGCCTCGAAGCGCGGCTCCGAGGCGGTCGGGATCGTGACCGGGGCGAGCGCGAAGGGCAGCAGGCCGACCGCTTCGAGCCGGCCGTTGACGGTGACCGTCGTGCCGCGCGCAACCAGCCGCGCCAGGCGCAGGCGAACCGTCGCCTCGGCCCGCGCGCCGGGCCCGACGTCGCCGAAGAGCAGGGTATTGCCGACCCGGGTCGCGCCGTCGACGGCCTCGATGCGGGCGTCGGCGGTCACGTCGAGCTGGAGCCGCACGTCGCGCGCGACGTCGGTGCCCTCGTTGACCAGCACCACCGCGACGTCGCCCTGGGCGCTGGGGCGGAGCGGCTCGCCGGCGGGGTAGGCCAGGGTCGAGCTGGCGGGGGCGAAGCGGGGCCGCGAGCGGACGATCAGCTCCAGCGCGCCCAGCGCGATGGCGGGGGTCTGGTCGTTCTCGAGCCGGCCGCGCAGGCGGATCGCGAACTTGTCGGCGATCGGCGAGGCGACGGTGCCGATCAGGGTCAGGGTCCGCTCGGCGCCCGGCGGCAGGGTGCCCAGGTCGATCCCGGCCGGCTGGACGCGGGCCTCGCCCTCGACGCCCGCCTCGGCATAGCGCAGCGAGCGCAGGGCCGGGTCGGCGTCGAGGCCGACCTTCACGCCGGTGGCCTGAGCGGTGCCGTCGTTGGCGATCCGGACGCTGGCCCGGACCTCGCTGCCCGGCGCGACCTGGGTCGAGCCTTCGAGGAACAGCACGTTGCGGGTCTCGAGGAAGCGCGGCGCGGAGCGGACGGTCAGGGTGCGCTCGAACAGGCGCGACCCGGTCGACCACTGCAGCGAGCCGGCGATCGGGAGCGGGGTCGCGTCGACCGCGGGCGAGACGACGTAGGCGTCGACCGCGGCCTCGACCCGCCGCCCGGCGTCGACCCGCGGGAACAGGAACGCGCCCGGGTCGTCGCTCTCGCTGACCGAGCGGCCGTCCAAGGCGCGCGAGCCCGGCGCGTAGCGCAGCCCGTCGGGCAGGGTCAGGCGAACGCGGATGTCGGACGCGGCGCAGGTGCCGACGTTCTCGGCCAGGAGCGCGACCCGCACCCGCCGGCCCGGCTCGACCTCGGTCGGCGCGTCGACGATCAGGCGGGTGGCCTCGGTGTCGAAGCGGCTGGCGCTGCGGACGGTCAGCTCGGCCCGGGCCAGCTCGAACTCGGCGGTCTCGCTCGAGGCGACCGCGCCGCCCAGGCCGATGCGGGTGTTGTCGTCCAGCGGCGACTCGATCCGGGCCCGGTACTCGACCACCAGCGTCGCGCCGGCGGCCAGGGCCGTGCTGGCGATGGTCGCGTTGCCGAAGCCGAACGGGTCGCCGCCGCGCTCGTCGATCGCGACCTCGCGCCCGTCGATGCGGGCGCTGCCCGGGACGTAGGCCGCGAAGTCGGGCACCGGCAGCACCACGACCACGTCGTGGGCGGTGGCGTGGCCGGCGTTGCGCACCCGGGCGGAGCAGATGATCTCCTCGCCCGGCTCGGGGACCCGCACCGCTTCGAGCGAGGCGACCGTGTCCGGGTTGTCCAGCACCGGGGCGCTCTGGGCGACCAGCCGGACCACGTTGGAGCCGATGACGTCGGTCTCGTTGGCGACCAGGGCCGCCTGGATGTCGAAGACGGCCCCGTTCTCGACCGTCGAGGTGAGGACGTAGGCCAGCGCGATGCGCCGCTCGACCCCGGGCGGGACCTCGCCCACGTCGGCGCCGTTGGCGGTCAGCAACCCCGTCTCGCCGCGCACGTCGTCGAGCGCGCGGTCGTCGACCCGGGCGCTGCCGGGGATGTAGCGCAGCCCGTCGGGCAGGCTGAAACGAACCCGCAGCCCGGTCGCCGCGGCGCCGCCGAAGTTGTAGAAGGCGAAGATCGCGCGGACGGTCGTCCCAGGTTCGACCGTTCGGTCGGGAGAAACGACGAGCGTTCGTAACCCTTCGGGTAACGACGGCGCGCCCGGCGCGAAAGCTTCCGTCAGGGTCCGCATCAGTTCCGCCAGCGTTCGGCGATCCCGGACCGCCGACCTCGCTTCCTTTGTGCAGGTTCACCCATGACGACGATCGCCCACCACGCCGACTATCTCTGCGAAGCACTCGGACGGCTCGGCGCCGAGAGCGCGTTCGAGGTCCTGGGCCGCGCCAAGGGCGATCGAGGCGCAGGGCCGGCGGGTGGTCCACATGGAGATCGGCGAGCCCGACTTCGACACCCCCGCGCACATCAAGGAAGCCGGCATCGCGGCGATCCGGGCCAACGACACGCACTACACGCCTTCGGCCGGGATCAGCGAGCTGCGCGACGTGATCGCGGCGTACAACAGCACCTTCCGCGGCCTCACCCCGGCCTACCGGCGCGAGAACGTGGTCGTCGGCGCGGGCGCCAAGCCGATCATCTGGAACACGCTCGCGGCGATCCTCGACCCCGGCGACGAGCTGATCTACGCCGACCCGGCCTACCCGGCGTACGCCTCGGCGGCCAGCTACCTGGGCGCCAAGCCGATCGCGGTCAACCTGCTCGAGAAGAACGACTGGCGGCTCGACCTCGACGAGCTCGCGGCCAAGGTGGGGCCCAAGACGAAGGTCGTCGTCATCAACTCGCCCCACAGCCCGACCGGCGGCGTGCTGCAGCGCTCGGACTTCGAGCGCATCGCCGAGCTGGCCGAGAAGCACGACTTCCTGGTGATGGCGGACGAGATCTACTCGCGCAACCTGTACGGTCCCAAGTTCGAGTCGATCACCCAGGTCGACGGCATGCGCGACCGCACCATCCTCGTCGGCGGCTTCTCGAAAGCGTACGCGATGACGGGCTGGCGGGTCGGCTACTGCCTCGCGCCCGAGGCCATCGCGTCGACCGTGACGCTGTTCAACAACAACACCTTCTCGTGCGTGTCGGGCTTCGCGCAGCGCGCCGCGATCGCCGCGCTGCAGGGCGACGACGCCCCGGTGCAGCGCATGAACGAGATCTTCCGCGAGCGCCGCGACGTGATCGTGGCCGGCCTCAACGCGCTGCCCGGCGTGTCGTGCACGACGCCCGAGGGCGCGTTCTACGCCTTCCCCAACGTCTCGCAGATCGCCGACGACGACCGCCACCTCGCGCAGTGGCTGCTCGAGACCACCGGCGTCGCCTGCCTGGGCGGCTCGGCCTTCGGCCCCGGCGGCAAAGGCTACCTGCGCTTCTCGTACGCGACCTCGGTCGAAGACATCCGCTGGGGCCTCGACCAGCTCCGCGCAGCGCTCCCGAACTACCCGCGCTAGACGCGCCGGGTGCGGGCGCCATGCGTTGGCGCCCGTGCGAACGCCGGACATACCCAAGCCACCTCGCGGACATTTGACGACCTGGAGAACCGGATGCAGCGCCGGCTCGACGGGATTTGGAACAAGTTGGACGAAATCGGCGGACCCGACCGTTGAGGAGCGCTGACGCCGTGTACGAATGTCCCAAGACGATCCGCCCGGATCTTATCGGTAAGACGATCGTCGACATCCTCGATCCGCGCCCGCACGGCGACGGACGGATTCCGCCCCTCATCAGCTTCGGGGAGATCGTCGTGGCCGAAGAAGGCGATGCGCGTATCCGCTCGATCCCGATCATCAACGGGAAGCCCCGGACGGATACGCTGAGAGTCGTGCGCAGGATCGACGCGTGCTACGACGAGTACGAGCCGGGCGAAAAGCTCGACGCGTACCTGCCCGGCTACAGCGCCATCGTCGGCACGCCGGACTACGTCCTCAACTCCTACGAACGCCACCTCGCCGCCATGCACGCGACCGACGAAGAGGACACATCACGCCGTACGCGGACCGCTTAGCCGTAGCCGACGACTTCGCGTTCGTCGCGGCGCTGCACGCGGCGCCGCACGCGCGCCCGTACCTGCCCGATACGCCGGCGCACGAGCGCTATCTCGCCGTGCTGGCCGACTCGTCGCGCGAGCAGCGCATCATCGTCGACGGCGCCGGCACGCCGGTCGGCTTCTGGCTGCTGACCGTGCACGAGGGATGGCTGGCCGAGCTGCAGCGTATCATCGCGCTCGCGCCGCGGCGCGGGATCGGCGCGTACGCGGTGCGGCGGATGCTGGCGCGCGCGTTCGACGGCCTGGGTGCGCACCGCGCATACCTCGAAGTCACCGCGGACAACGCACCGGCGCGGGCGCTCTACGAGCGCGAAGGCTTTCGGCTCGAAGGCACGTTCCGCGAAGGCTACCGTGGCGCCGACGGCGCGTTCAAGGACCTCTGCGCGTACGGCCTGCTAGCCCGCGACCGGCCCTCGGATCGCACGCCGGCGCCCTAGGCGGATCGCCGCGGTCACACGTCCGCGATGCGCAGCACCGCGCGCACGTCGCGCATGGTCTGGCTGGCCACTTCGCGCGCGCGAGCGCTGCCGTCGCGCAGGATCTCGGCGACCCGGGCGCGGTCGATCGCCGCGCGGCGCTCGCGCACCGGACGCAAGAACGCGTTGAGCGACTCGGCGAGCTCGGTCTTGCACGCCACGCAGCCCAGCGCACCCGAGGCGCAGCCCGCTCGAATCTCCGGCACGCGCGCCGCGTTCGAGAGATGGTGCAGCGCGAACACCGGGCAGATCTCGGGCCGGCCGGGATCGTTGCGGCGAATCTTGAGCGGGTCGGTGACGAACGAGCGCACCTTCTTGAACGTCGCCTGCTCGTCGTCGGCGATGTCGATCGTGTTGTGGTACGACTTGGACATCTTGCGCCCGTCGCTGCCCGGCAGGGCGGGGAACTCCGACAGCAGCGCCTCGGGCTCGACCAGCGTCGGGCTAGCGCCTTGCGCGTAGAGGTGGTTGAAGCGGCGCACGACCTCGCGCCCGAACTCCAGGTGCGAGAGCTGGTCCTTGCCCACCGGCACGACGTTTCCGCGAAACACCGCGATGTCGCACAGCTGCAGCAGCGGGTAGCCGAGGAACCCGTACGTCGCGATCTCCGGCCCGAGCGCTTCGATCTGGTCCTTGTAGGTCGGCACGCGCTGCAGCCACGCCACCGGGACGATCATCGAGAGCAGGGCGTGCAGCTCGCTGATCTCGGGCACCGCCGACTGGAGGAAGAGCGTGCTGCGGGCCGGGTCGATTCCGGCGGCGAGCCAGTCGAGCACCATGTCGTCGCGGCTGTCGCGGATCGCCTGCGGGTTGTCGAAGCCGGTGGTGAACGCGTGCAGGTCCGCGACTTCGAAGTACGCATCGGTCGTCTTGCTCAGTTCGACCCAGTTCATCAGCGCGCCGACCAGGTGGCCGAGGTGCAACTTCCCGGTCGGGCGCATGCCCGACATGAGGCGCGGGCGCGGCGGCGCGGAGATGGTCGGGCTGGACATTCTCTCAGATTACTCGGCGCGACGAGAGCAAGCCTATTGCGAGCGGAAAACTCGGCCCGGCGTCACGCCGGCGAGCCGCGGGCGCGCGGTCATCGCAGCAGCGCGACGCGCGCGCCGGCGAACGGCACACCGCGCACGATCGCTTCGCGCACCCGGTGCCGCGCGCGCTCGACCGCTTCGCCCAGCGGCGCGCCGTTGGCCAAGCAGGCGGCGATCGTCGTCGCCAGCAGGTCGCCGGTGCCGCGCAGCTCGGCGCCGACGCGCGCCGACCCGAGCGTGCGCACGCGTTCGCCCTCGGCCAGCACGTCGACCGGGTCGCCGGCCAGGTGGCCGCCTTTCACCAGCGCCGCCCGCGCGCCGAGCGCGACCAGCGCCCGGGCGGCGTCCGCCATCGCGGCGACGTCGTGCAGCTCGCGCTCGAGCAGCGCGCCGGCCTCGCCCAGATTCGGCGTCACGAGCGTTGCGCGCGGGAGCAGCGCGTCGCGCAGCGCGCGCCGGGTCGCGTCGTCGGCCAGCGCGTCGCCGCCGCTCGCGGCTAGCACCGGGTCGAGCACGACCGGCACGCCGGGATAGAGCGCCAGCCCGGCGGCCACCGCGTGCACCGCGTCGGCCGAGAGCAGCGCCCCGACGTGGAACGCGCCCACCCCGGCCTCGCGCAGGGCCTCGAACTGGGCCGCGATCGTGGCCGGATCGAGCGCCGTGCGGGCCAGCACCCGGTCCGCGCTCTGCGCGCTCACCCCGGCCACCACGCAGACCGGCCGCACCGCGTCGGCGGCCAGCGCGAGCAGGGCGAACCCCAGCCCAGCGAAGGCCAGCGGGTGCGTCGTCCCGACCGTGCAGACGACGGTCACCGGAACCACCGAACGCCGACGGTCACCCAGCCTCCCAGGCCGCGACCAGAGCGCGAGCGTCGGCCTCCGGGTCGTCGATCGCCAGGGCGGAGATCACCGCCGCCATCGCCGCGCCGGTCTCGCGCACGCGGCCGATCGTGCCGGCCGCGATCCCGCCGATCGCCGCGCACGGCAGCGGCGTGGCCTCGACCACCGCGCGCGTGCCGCTCAGGCCGATCGGCAGCCCGGCGTCGCCCTTCGAGCCGGTCGCGAAGACGGGCCCGACGCCGACGTAGTCGACCAGGGCCGGATCGGCGGCGCGGGCCTCGGCCGGCGTTCCGCACGAGAGCCCGATGATGCGCCCGCTCAGCCCGATCCGCAGCTGGCGCAGGTCGAGCCCGGCCGCGTCCTCCTGCCCTAGGTGAACGCCGTCGGCGAGCTGGGCCAGCCGGATGTCGTCGTTGACCAGCGCCAGCCCGCCCGCGGCGCGGACCCGGTTCACGATGGCGAGCAGCGTCGCCGCGTCGATCCCGCCCTTGGCCCGGATCTGGACCAGCCGGATGCCGCCCCGCAGGATCGCCTCGGTGAACGCGACGGGCTCGCAGCGCGCCGGGTCGATCAGCGCGTAGACCCCGTGCAAACGCGAACGAGGAGCGTCACCGCTCCTCGCCGTCGTGGTCATGCCGGGTGCGTTCCTACTGCTGCGGAAGCGCGGGGTTCGACGATCGAGACGATCTGCGAACCGGTCGTGGACCCTTGGGTCGCGGTGATGATCGCGCAGTAGGCGCTGGCCGCGCTGAGCGGGCCCAGGAAGCTGCCGGCCGGGACCGGGATGGTCAGCGGCGGCTCGAAGATGACGTTCGACTCGTTGACCGGGTCGATCGCGATGAAGATGCTGTAGTCGGGCGCGTACGCGCTGAACGGGCCCGCCGCCGCGGTCGCCGAGGTCACGGCGGCGCAAGCCTTCGTCCCGCCCAGGGTGTTCGCGGTGTAGCTGACGTCGTTCACGATCGCCGCGTGCCAGATGAACTTGTTGTTCTCCACGACGCCGTTCTGGGAGCCGCGCAGGGCCAGCGCGCTCAGCGCGATGCCGCTGCCGGCGAGGACGCGCGGGATGTTCGACTGGCCGCCGGTGGTGATCAAGATGCGGTCGGAGCCCGAGCCGCCGGTGCTCAGAACCTGTCCTCCGCCGCTGCACGCGGCAAGGGCGGCCGAGAGGGCGACGGCGAGCGAGAGGACGATGCGACGCATGGATGCGACTCCCGTGAGAACGGAAAAACGCCGGAGGCCTTGCTGAAGAAGTCGCCGCCGGGCGGAGCGACCGTTCCGTGACCCTGCGGGCGGTTCCTCTCGTCGTCGAGCCTAGCCGCGCGGCGCGATGGCGACGGTCAGGTCGAACGGGGTGTCGCCGCCCTCGCGCAAGGCCGGCGATACGGTCAGCGACCAGGCGCGCTTGCCCGCGCCGATCCGCGGCGCGGCGAAAGCCAGCGAGCCGGTGTACTGCGCGTTGGGCGCCAGCGGCACGCCCTCGAAGAGGTGCTTGTCGGTGATCGTCCAGTCCTTGCTCGCGGCGATCCGGTAGATGCCGCCCCGGTCGTCGCGCAGCACGCTCTTGCCGTACGGCAGCAGCGTGACGAAGTTGCTGCCGGTGTTCACGAACGTGACCACCACGTCGATGCGGTCGGGATAGAAGTCGACTTTCTTCACCGTCAGGCGCAGCCCGGACGCGGTCGCCGTCGCGTTCGCCGCGAAGGCGCGATACGGCTTGCCCGGGTCCTTGATCCGCAGCGCGCCGCCTTCGCTGAGCACGCCGAGCGGCACGGTCGCCTCGATCTCGCGCCGCGCGTCGTGCGCGTGGTCGACGAACGCGATCCGCTCGCGCACGAAGAAGACGCGCCCGCGCTCGTCGCCGCGCGCGCCGACGATGCGCGCTCCGCGCAGCGCGATGCCGTCGGCGGCGAACACGCCGCGATACGCGTCGGCATCGCCGAAGTACGCCCGCTCGCCCGCGGTGAGCAGCGCGAAGGCGTCGGCATACCGGCCCGCCCGCTGCGCGTCGACGTATCTCTGCACCAGCGCGCTCTGCGCGTTGCGCGGCGCGGGCCCGTAGCGCGGCGCGGGCGCCGCGCCGAGCGCGGCGAGCAGCGACAGCGCGCACGCGATGCGCGCCGGCGCGGTCACGGCTGCTCTCCGAGCAGCAGGTCGACGATGCGCAGCAGATCGGCCGGATCGGCGTAGCGCAGCTCGATCGTGCCGCCGCGCTCCTGCGCGAGCACGCGCACCTGCGTCGCGTAGCGATAGCGCAGCCGCTCGACGTACTCGTCGTTCGCGTCGCGCGCCGTCGCGCTCGCGCGCGCGCGCTTGGGCGCGGCATCTTGCGCGAGCCGCTCGAGCGCGCGCACCGAGAGCTGCTCGTCGGCCGCGCGGCGCGCCATCGCCTCGCGCCGCTCGGGCGGAAACGAGAGCACCGTGCGCGCGTGCGCGGCGCTCAGCTTGCCGTCGCGCACGAGCTGTTTCACGGAGTCCGGCAGCGACAGCAGCCGCAGCGCGTTCGCGATCGCCGGCCGGCTGCGCCCAGCCGCTGCGCGACCTGTTCTTGCGTGAAGTCGTGCGCTTCCATCAAGTGCTGAAGCCCATCGCCTCCTCGAGCGGGTCGAGGTTCTCGCGCTGCAGGTTCTCGATGATCGCGACCTCGAGCGACTCGCGGTCGTCGGCCGCGCGCACGATGGCCGGGATCGTCTCCAGCCCCGCCGCCTGCGCCGCGCGCCAGCGCCGCTCGCCGGCGATCAGCTCGTAGCCGTCGGGCCGCTCGCGCACGATGATCGGCACCAGCACGCCGAAGGTCGCGATCGAAGCCCGCAGCTCCTCGAGCCCCTCGGGCGCGAAGGTCGTGCGCGGCTGGAACGGGTTGGGCCGGATGCTCGCGACCGGAATCTGCGGCAAGCCTCGCGCGGCGCGGCGGCGGCCGGCCGGCGGCACCGCCGGCGGGCGCGGCTGTCGTGGTATGCGTTGTGACATCGCTCGTCCCGGCCTCGCCGAGCAGCGCGCCCGAGGCCGCGGCCGAGTCCGCGCTTGCTCATGCGGGATTCCTTGCAGCTCGCGAGCGAGCGAGAGGTAGGCTTGCGCGCCGCGGCTCTTCACGTCGAAGAGGATCGCCGGCTTGCCGTACGAGGGCGCCTCCGAAAGCCGGATGTTGCGCGGAATCTGGGTCCGGAAGACCCGCTCGGGAAAGTGCCGGTGCACCTCGTCGAGCACTTCGATCGCCAGCTTGGTCCGCCCGTCGAACATGGTGATCAGCACGCCGCGGATGATCAGCTCGGGGTTGAGCCCTTCCTTGATGCGGCGAACGATCGCACCAGCTGGCTCAAGCCTTCGAGCGCATAGTACTCGGCCTGCACCGGGATGATGATCTCGTTCGCGGCGGTCAGCGCGTTGATCGTCAGCAGCCCGAGCGAGGGCGGGCAGTCGATCAGGATCTCGTCGTACTGGCCGAGCACCGGGCAGCGCGGTCTTGAGCCGGCCCTCGCGCTGCAGCGCCGAGACGAGCTCCACCTCGGCACCCGCCAGGTTGAGGGTGGCCGGGACGATGGAGAGGTTCTCCACCTCGGTCCCGCGCGTGACCTCGGCCATCGAAGCGTGCTGGAGCAGCACGTTGTAGACGTCCCGCTCGACCGCGCGCTTGTCGACCCCGACCCCGGTCGTGGTATTGCCCTGCGGGTCGATGTCGACGACGCAGGACGCGCCGCCCCAGCAGCGCCAGGGACGCGCCCAAGTTGACGGCGGTCGTGGACTTGCCGACGCCGCCCTTCTGGTTGACGATCGCGATGACGTTCGCCGTCTGCCTGGAACTGCCGCGGACAAAGCTCGAACCTACGCTGACGCAGAGAAATGCTCGTCGATGTAGCGCTCAGCGCGCTCGACGAGCGAGCCCGGCTCGTTCCGAGACGGGTCGTCGGTGACCTCCTCGAACAGCGCCTGCAGCACCTCTCCGACCCGCCGGTCCCCGCGAAATCCTGACCCGGCCAGCCCTTTGCGCTCGAACAGCGCGATCACGTCGGTGCCGGTCAGCGCCAGGTCCCTGACGCTGAAAGCCGGCCGCTCGGCGATCACCGCCGCGACCCGGGCCTCGAAGCGCTCGTTGCTGTCGTCCCGCTTGGGCAGCCCAGACCCGTCGATGTCGGCCCAGCGCAGCGCGAACAGCCGCTCCACGTGCTCCGCCCCGACCCGCCGCACGAACCGCCGCAGGGTCTTGTCCTGCGCCTCGGGGTCGGCCGAGTACATATGGTGCCGCACCAGGTGCGCGACCGTCTCGACCGTCTCGCGCGGCAGCCGCAGCCGCGCCAGCATCGCCGGCACCATGTCCGCCCCGACGTGCTCGTGCTGGTAGAACGTGTTCCCCCGCCCGTCCGGCCGCGGCGCCGCCGTGCGCGGCTTCCCCACGTCGTGCAGCAGCGCCGCGATCCGCAACGTGACGTCGTCCGCCGGCGCGGCATCCACCGTCGCGAGGTTGTGCCGGTACACGTCGTACGCATGCCAATCGTTCTGATCGACCCCAATCCCCTCGGCCAGCTCCGGCCACAGCCGCGCCAGCAGCCCAGTCGTCCGCAGAATCTCGATCCCGACGGACGGCGCGGGCGCGGCCATCAGCTTGAGCATCTCCTCGCCGACCCGCTCGGCCGAGACAGTCGTGACGAGCTCCGCCGAGGCCGCCATTGCCGCCGCAGTCCGCTCGGTCAGCCCGTAGCCGAAGCGCGCGGAGAACTGCGCCGCCCGCAGCATCCGCAGCGGGTCCTCCACGAACGTCGCCTCGTCGACGATGTCGATCCGCGCGAACCGAATGTCCTCGATCCCCCCGTACGGGTCGATGATCGCGTCGTCGCCAGCCGGCGGGCGATCATGTTCATCCGGAAGTCCCGCCGCCGCAGATCGTCCTCGAGCGGAATCTCCGGCCCGGCCTCGACCGCGAACTCCTTGTGGCCGACGCCGGTCGACCGCTCGCGCCGCGGCAGCGCGATATCCGCCTCGCCGGCCGCGTGGCGAAACTTCAGCACCGCGAATGAGGCCCCGACCACGTCAACCCGGCCGACCCGCTCCAGCGCGGCGAGCAGTTCGTCCAGCGGTAGGCCGGTGACGACGTAGTCCAGGTCCTTGGGCGGGCGGGCGATGCCGTCGAGCCGGGTACGGAACTCGTCCCGGACGCGGCCGCCCACGGCGTAGACTTCGGCGGTGGGAAGGGCGGCGGCCAGGACGGTGTCGAGGGAATGGGTGGACACAGGTACACTGCTCAACCCTAGCCAGCCACGAATTGTGGCAGAACCCGTCCTCCGCCATGTTCCACGAGAATCATTACGGTGAAACAGTAGGAATAGTTATTTGTTTCACCGTAATGATTCTCGTGGAACATCGCGCGCAGGGACCGGAAATCGATGCATTTGAGGCGGGCTTCGTCCTAGGCTTGCTCGTCGGAGAGGGTCATTTCGGCGGCGACGGACGTCAGCCGCAGGTCGTGCTGCGCATGCACGTCAGGACACGAGCGCATCTTCCGGTGGCTGAAAGAACGCTTCCCGTACTCGAAGCTCTACGGCCCGTACACCCACAACGAGCGCACGTACATACCAACTCATGTGGCGCGGCACTCAGCTCCAGTACGGCCTTATGCCGTGGCTGGAGTCGACTCCCTCGGGTTGAAATCGACGAGCACTCATACGGGCGCTATCTTGCCATGAAGAAGCGGTACGGCCTTAAAGACGTTCCCACGTTCGCTCTGCCTCGGCTACGCAATCGCCGCCTTCGCGACACATATGCTTCACGCACGGATAGGCCACTAGACAAAGCCGATATCAAGCCCTAAGTCTCGCCGTTACGTCAGGCAAAGCGGGCGCTTCGCCGGAACGCCGTTCTTTCGCGGAAACCGGAAGCTGGTCGGGCCCGCTTCTCCAGGATGACGAGTCGGCGCTCACCGCCGAGCGGCCGCTCTTCGACCAGTTCCGCGCCTAGCACGAGCGCCGCGTCCGCTACGGCGTTCCGTTCGCGCTCGTCCAGCAAGCCGCGCTGGAGCAGCGCCCGGCCGCCGATTGCCAGGAACGGGGCGGTAAGCTCCGCCACCGTGGGGGCGCTCGACACCGCGCGGGCCGTGGCGGTTTGGAAAGCTTCGCGGTAGGAGGGATTGCGGGCGGCGTCTTCGGCGCGTTCGGCGACTGCTTCGCCGTCCAGGCCCAGCGCGGCGAGGGCCGTGGTGAGGAAGGCGGCGCGCTTCTTGATCGGCTCGAGGAGGACGACGCGGGCGCCGGTCGCGAGAGCGAGCGGGATGCCGGGGACGCCATTGCCGGAGCCGACATCAATTAGGGGGCCGGTGACGTCGTGGCGGAGGGTCAGCGCGTCGAGGAGGTGCTCGGCGAAGGCGGTGCCGTCCTTGGCGCCGGTCAGGTTAAGGCGGCGGTTCGCGTCCAGCACGAGTGCGGTGTACACCGAAAGCTGCACGGCCAGGGGTTCTTCCACGCCGGCGGCGGTCAGGGCGGCAAACGCCGCCGGTTCGGGAAGCGGCGTCGCGCGGCTCACGCCGAGGCTGGGGCGACGGCGCGCTGGCGGTGGAGGTGGACGCTCACCAGGGCTAGGTCGGACTGGGTCAGGCCGGGGATGCGGGCGGCGGCGCCCAGCGTGCGGGGGCGGGTGCGGTTCAGCTTCTCGCGGGCTTCGAGCGAGAGGGCCCGGATCGTGCCGTAGTCGAGGTCGGCGGGGAGAGCGCACGGCCTCGTCGCGGACGGCGCGGTCGATCGCGGTCTGCTGGCGGCGGACGTAGCCGGCCATCTTGAGCTCGATCTCGACCCGGGCCGCGATCTCGGGGTCGGTGTCGGGCGGGAAGCGGTCCAGCACATCGGTGACGGTCAGATCCGGGCGGCGAAGGGCGTCGGCTGGACCTTGGGCAGGCGAGCTGGCGGGGGATGAGACGGGTCGGACGACGCGCTCTGAGACGGGGCCGACGAGTTCCGGGACGGCAACACGGAGCGCTCCACCGCGATCGCGCCGAGGCGGGTTTTTTCCGCGGCGCGGTGCGCTTTGGCCAGGGCTTCGCGGCGGGCGGTGAAGGCGGACCAGGCCTCGTCGTCGACCAAGCCGAGGTCGCGGCCGAGTCGGGGTCAGGCGCAGGTCGGCGTTGTCGTGGCGCAGGACGCACGCGGTGCTCGGCGCGCGAGGTCAGCATGCGGTACGGCTCGTCGACGCCGCGGGTCACGAGGTCGTCGATCGAGCACGCCGATGTAGGACTCGTCGCGGCCGAGGCGCAGCGGCTCGCGGCCGTGCGCGCGCCGGGCCGCGTTGATGCCGGCGACCAGGCCCTGCGCGGCGGCCTCCTCGTAGCCCGACGTGCCGTTGATCTGGCCGCAGTGGAAGAGGCCCGCGACGCGGCGCGTCTCGAGCGTCGGGTCCAGCTCGGTCGGCTGGCACGAAGTCGTACTCGACGGCGTAGCCGGCGCGCAGCATGCGCGCCGCTTCGAAGCCCGGGAGCGTGCGCAGCATCGCGAGCTGCACGTCGGCCGGGCAGCGACGTCGAGAAGCCGCCGACGTAGAACGTCGGCTCGTCCCAGCCCTCGGGCTCGATGAAGATCTGGTGGGTCGGGTTGTGCGCGAACTTGACGACCTTGTCCTCGATCGAGGGACAGTAGCGCGGGCCGATGCCACGGATCAGGTCGAGGCCGTACAGCGGCGAGCGGTGCAGGTTCTCGCGGACGAGCGCGTGCGTGCGCGTCGTTGGTATCGACGATCCAGCATGGGAGCTGCGGGCCCGGCGAAGCGCGCGCTGCGCTGGCGATAGGAAAACGAGCAGCGGCACGGGGCTCGGGCGCTGCTCGGCCATCGCGCGCAGGTCGACGCCGGTCGCGTCGACGCGCGGCGGCGTTCCGGTCTTCAGGCGGCCGAGCGGGAAAGCCCAGGCGGCGCAAGCGCTGCGGAGAGCCCGAGCGCGGGCGCTTCGCCGAAGCGGCCCTCGGCGCGGACCTCGTCGCCGCGGAAGATCTTGCCGCCCAGGAACGTGCCGGTCGCGAGCACCACGTTGGCGGCGCGCAGGTCCGGCCGTCGGCGCAGCGCACGCCGCGCACGCGCCGGCCTCGACGACCAGATCCTCGACCATGCCGGCGACGACGCAGGTTCGGCTGCGCTCGCGAGCGTCTCGCCGCGGCGCGCACGTAGGCGGGCTTGTCGGCCAGCGCGCGCAGCGCGCGGACCGACGGGCCCTTGGACTCGTTGAGCAAGCGCGCGTGGAGCGCCGACGCGGTCGGTGATGCGCGCCATCTCGCCGCCGAGCGCGTCGATCTCGCGCACGAGCTGTCCCTTGGCGCTGCCGCCGATCGACGGGTTGCAGGCCAGCGTGCCGATCCGCTCCGGATCGCCGGTCACGAGCAGCGTCGGCACGCCCAGCCGCGCCGCGGCCAGCGCGGCCTCGACCCCGGCATGGCCGCCGCCGACGACGATCACGGCCGCGTCGTCACCGCCCACGGGTCATGGAACGCCGCCCATGTACACGAGAGGTGCACATCGGCCACCGTATCAGGGGCGTGACCGCCGGCCACCGTACCGGGCTGGACGGGACGGGGTACGACGGTTGTGTCGATCACAGCATGGCCGATCCCGCCCGCCGCCTGAGCAGCAACGCCGAGGGCGCGCTCTTCGTCGACGCGCTCGTGCATCGACTGCGACGCCTGCCGCCAGCTCGCGCCCGCGACGTTCGCCGAACGGGGCGAGTTCTCGGCCGTCGCGGTGCAGCCGCGGGGCGAGGAGGAGCTCGCCGCGGCGCTGCGCGCGCTGGTGGCGTGCCCGGTCGGCGCGATCGGCGACGCCGCGCACCGGCCCGTCGCGCCGCGGTCGCCGCATTTCCGCTGCGCATCGACGGACCGGTGTCGCTATCTCGGCTTCAATGCGCGCGACTCGTATGGCGCGAACGCTATCTGCTCGAGCATGCGCGCGGAAATTGGATGATCGATGCGCCGCGCTGGAACGCCGCGCTCGCGCGCGCGCATCGAAGCGCGCGGCGGGGTGCGCTACGTCTTTCTCACGCATCGCGACGATGTCGCCGACGCGCGCGCGCTATGCGAGACACTTCGGCGCGCGGCGCATCATCCACGCGCGCGACGGGCCGCGCAGCCCGACGCGGAGCTCGTGGTCGACGGCGACGAGCCGATCGCGTTCGGCGACGTCACGGTGATCCCGACGCCGGGACACACGCGCGGCCACTGCGTGCTGCACCATCGCACGTACTTGTTCAGCGGCGACCACCTCGCGTGGGACCGTGACGCGCAGCGCCTTGATGCGCGCATCGCGACGTCTGCTGGTACGACTGGCGCACGCAGCTGCGGTCCGTCGAGAAGCTGACCCGCGTACGACTTCGACTGGGTACTGCCTGGATATGGCGAGCGCGCGCATCTCGACGCGACACGATGCGCGCAGCAGTTGCTCGCGCTCGTCGCTCGCGGTTGACGTAGATCTCGCCGCCGTTCAGATTTCACCGTATCGTGCGCTCCGCCGGCGAAACGTACGTAGAGCGCGGCGTCGTCGTAGCCGTGCGGGGCGCGCAGGCCGTCGCGCAGCGATCGCTTCGAAGGTCGAAGCCGGCGCGTTCGGCGACCGCGCGGCTGCGGCGCGTTGCCGTCCGCGGCGAGGAGCTCGAGCCGGTGCAGCGCGAAGTCGCCCAACGCGTCGGCGGCGACGGCCTCGACCGCGCGCGTCATGACCCCGCGTCCGCCGTAGCGCGCCGAGAGCCAGTATCCGAGCGCGCCGACGTCGTGCAGGCGCCACACGCCGTGCATCCCGACCGCGCCCGCCAGCGCGCCGTCCACCCGGATCGCGAACTCCTCGGCCGTGCCGTTCGCGCGGCGCTCGCGCAGACTCCGCGATGAACGCGCGGACGTTCTCGGGACCGGGCCGCTCCTTGGCCCACACGAACCAGCGCGCCAAGCGCTCGTGGTCGAGCGCGGCGGCGGCGGCGTACTCCACGGCGTCGGCGTCGGCGAGCGGGGCGAGCGTGATGCCGTCCTCCAGCGCGATCCGCATCCGCACCGCTGCGCGCCGCGGCACGCGCGTTCCTGCGCCGCGCTTCCCTCCCCTTTCCGCGCTCCGCGGCTATGCTTGCCAGGACGTCATGCCGGTGAACTCGCTTCGGTGCGAATCGACGATCGCACGGAGGTTGGTGCGCCGGTGCTTCAGGCAGTCGGCGGCAGCCGCGGCTTCGCGCTCGGTGAGCACCGAAATCGAGGGCCTGGTCGACGGCGTCGGCGATGACGTAGTCGGGGATGGCTGCGATTCGTTTGAACCACTCTCGAAAGTGAGCGTCGCTCGTGACGACGTCGAGAAAATCGTGCCGATGCGGAGGCCCGACGATTCCGAGCCGATCGCGGTATTCCGCCAGGTGGCCGGTGTCTCTGCCGGCATCCGCCCCGAACAGCGCATGGCTGAAATCGAACACGCTCATTCGCGGCGGCTCCGACTCGAAGTCGACCGCAAGGTTTTCCGGATCGCGATCGTTGTTCATCACCACGATGTCGAAGAGCAGCACGCCGGCGAAGAGCCTGGGCAGCTCGCGCGCGCAGCGGGCCAAGTCCACCGCGGAGAGCGCCGCGTTCGCGAGGTTGAAGTCCAGCGAGGCGTACCACAGCTCTCCGCCGCGGGCGCGGACCACGCCCCCGGGCGGCACGGGCAAACCGAGGAACAGGCCGAGCCGGTTGCAGATGTATTCGTTCGCCACGCCGTACGGCGCCCGCGCGCAGTTCGGCTTGAGAAATGCTTGGATCTCGCCGAACTGGCCGCCGCACCCGCCTAATTCGGGCCCGACGAAGCGGCTCAGCTTGTAGACGGGCACGCTCATAGCTTCGGTCCCTCCGGTCGCGCTCGCTCCCGGCCATTCGGCGGGAATGGGCCAACTACTGGAAAAAGACGGGCCGATGGACGCATACTTTCCGACGAGCGGGGTGCGCTTCCGGATCGTCGATGGACTCGTCGTGCTCTTGGACCTCCGGTCGGGCGACTACGTCATCTTCGATCGCGTCGCGACCGCGATGTGGCGGGCCCTGCTGCGGCTCGCGCCCTCCGAGCGCGTGCCCGCCCTCGAGCGCGCGTTCGGTGCGCCCGAACCGGTGCTCGCGGCCGACCTCGAGGCGTTCTCGCGCACCTGCGTGGAGCGCGGTTTTCTCCAGCGCGAGCCGGCCGGAGCCCCGCCCCCGCCGCCGCCGCGAAGCGCGCCGGCCCCCGGTGGCGCGCTGGTGCTGCGCGCTTGGTGGTCGCTGCTGTGCACCGTGGGTCTGCTCGCGAGCCGCGGCTTCGAGCACACCTACGGACGGTATGCGCGCATGGCCGCACCGGCGGCGGGCGCGGATACCGCCGCTCTGCTGGCCCGCGCCGAGCGCGCGTTCCTGACCGCGGAAAACTTCTTCGTGATGAGAAGCGCGCCCAGGGACTGTCTCCCGCGGTCCTTGGCGCTCTACCGCTTCCTGCGCTCGGTCGGCCTTCCCGCGGAACACCGCATCGGGGTGACGCGCTACCCCTTCGAGGCGCACGCATGGGTTCAAATCGGCGCTCGGCTGATCTTGGATTCTGCGGATTTCGTGCGCGGCTTCGCCGAGCTGGCGCGGATTTCCGAGATGCGGAGCGTTCATCGGCTCGTTGCGCCCCGGTCGCGAACCGTCCCTCGGCAGCGAGCCGACGGCGGCGGCGTTCGGACCGTTGCGCGTTCTCCACCGCGGGTTC
The DNA here is from genome assembly GCA_963784655.1 of Vulcanimicrobiota bacterium. Taxonomy (GTDB): domain Bacteria; phylum Vulcanimicrobiota; class Vulcanimicrobiia; order Vulcanimicrobiales; family Vulcanimicrobiaceae; genus Vulcanimicrobium. The sequence goes on along the minus strand of CAWASO010000001.1, from coordinate 985,746 downwards.
ATCGCGAACCGCGACGCCATCGGCTGTGCCGACCCTTCGGACGGCGCGGCGTTCGCGGCGGCGTACGAGCGCTGGGGCGCGGACTTGGGCCGGCACGTATTCGGTGAGTACGCGGTCGCGCTGTACGACACGCGCGCCCGCAGCCTGTTGCCGGCGCACGACGAGCTCGGGCTCATGCCGCTGTACTACAGCACCGCCGGCGCCGGCATCGTGTTCGGCTCGCATCTCGACGACGTCGTGCGCGCGACGGGCGCCGGCGAGCTCGACGAGGAGTACATCGCCGATCACTTCGCGCGCGGCGACCACTTCGGCGAGCGGACCCCGCACCGCCACGTGCGCCGGCTGCTGCCGGGCCGGAACCTGACCTGGACCGGCGGCGAGCTGCGCTTGACCGATACCTGGTCGCTGGGGAACCTGCCGCCCCTCGAGTACCGCGACGAGCGCGAGTACGACGAGCACTTCCGCTCGCTGCTGGCGCTGCCCGCGGACGCCTGCACGCCGGCGACCGGGAAGGTGTGGTGCGAGCTATCGGGCGGCCTGGACTCGTCCACGGTGCTGGCCTTCGCGTCGCGCCGCAACGCGGCCGTCGAAGCGACGTCGTTCGTCTTTCCGAAGTCCTACATGTCCGACGAGCGCGAATGGATCGAACCGGTGCTGCGGGAGTACCCGGTGCCGTGGCACCCGATCGACCATGACGCCGTTCGGCCGTTCTCGGAACTGCCGGCCCGCCCGCACGCCGAGCCGAACGAGTGGATTGCCCGCGCCGGCTTGGAACGCGTCTACACCGGGCTGCTCGACCAGCACGGCGTCGAGGTCGTGCTCTCGGGCGAAGGCGGCGACGCCGTGCTGCTGGGCGACGAGCAGTTCCCGTTCTTTTTCGCCGACCTGCTGCTGCACGGCCGGCTCGGCCGGCTCTGGCGCGGCGTCGGCGACTGGACGGTGGGGAAACGCTCGCGAACCTTCGGCCTGTTCGCCTATGCCGTCCGGCCCGCGCTGCGCTACCTGCGCTCGGTCCCGCTCGAGTACCGGCCCTCGCCCATCCCCTGGGCCTCCGAGGCCTTCGCGCGGCGCGCGCAGCTTGAGCGGCGCGGGCGCGCGGTCTGGCTGCCCCCGGCGGCGTCCGTCGGGGCCGCGTACGTGCTGCAGCGCATGCTGCTGGCGATGCACATCATCGCCGTGCAGCATGCACGATCGCCACATCGCGACCGAGTTCCGGCACCCGCTGCTCGACCGCGCGCTGGTGGAATTCATGCTCCGCGTTCCGCCCGCGGTCCATTTCAAGCCGCACCAGGACCGCGTGCTCCAGCGGCGCGCCCTGGTCGGCCTGGTTCCGGAGCGGACGCTGCAGCGGCGCGACAAGGGCGGCAGCTGCCAGCCGCACATCGACGGCCTCGAAAGCAGCCCGGCGTGGTATCACGCCCTCACCGCGAACCCGCGCATCGTGCAGCGCGGGTACGCGCGGCTCGACGCATGGCGCGAGACGGTTCAGCTCGCGCGCTTCTTGGGGCGCATGCCGGGTCTCAAATACTTCCAAGCATCGGCCACGCTGGAAGTCTGGCTCCAGCAGTTGGAAGGCCCGAGCGGGACTTCTCGTCTCGCGGAACGCGCGGCGCTTGGGCAGGCCCCCATAGGTACTTCGGCGTAGGGATGGACCTGCCATAGGCAGTTCCGACCATGCCCCGATTGGAGATAGCATGAATCCGAACAACCCTCGCGCGCTGTCAGAGACGCCCTATGAGAGCCCGACCATGACGGTCGTTGGAGTCGTGAGCGAACTCACCGCGGGTCCGATCACGAAGAAGTCCGAGTCGTCAGGGGGTTCCAGAGCCTCGGGCGCTCGTGCCGATTCACACCGACGACGACACCAGCGACTAGCGAGGCGTCACCGCTCGGAGCGCGCGTGCCGCGCTCCGACGATGACGTTCGCCCCGCACTCAGCACGCTGAAAGCGAGCGCTCCATGAACCTCGAATCGCCGAACCAGCAGTTGGCCACCATACGATGCACCGACGATCGTGACGGCCGGGAAAGTCGCCGACATCACGGCCGGACCCACTGAGGGCATGTCGGAGAGCACAGCCGGTTTCAAAGCCCCCGAGTCACGACAGAGCCCGCGCGCCGAACGGCAAGACCGCTAGGCCGCCGACCATCCAGCTGTTCAGGCCGGGACCCGCTGTCTCGGAACGGTCAGCTTCGACCAGAGCCGCCTCGCCCGCGAGGTCGAGACGATCCTCGCACTCGACTCCACCCGTGTGACGACGCGGTGGGCGATTGGCGGCTGCGCACGCTGTGGAAGACCTACGGCGGCGCCGCCGAGCCCGTGGAAGCCGAAACGCGCCGCTCGCTTCCATATCTGGACGAGCTGATCGCCCGGACGTTTCGCACCGAGCACATCACGCTCGTGCGCGTTTTCACGGCGAGCCGCGGCGGCTTCATCCGCCCGCACCGCGATTGGACCGGAGGGGAACGCGTGTTCACCCGCTTTCACGGTCCGCTGCAACCAACGACCGCGCGTTGACTCCGAGGACGACGTCGTGTTCCACATGCGCGTCGGCGAGATTTGGTTTCTCGACGGCGCGCGCCCGCACAGCGGCGGCTGTTTTGCCGAGCGCCGCGCGTCCATCTGGTCGTCGACTTCGATCCGGCGGTACCGGTCGAGGCGTTGTTCGATCCCGGCGTGCCGCGCTGCGAGCGCCGGCCCAGCCCGGTCGAACGGGCGCCGCTGACGGACGACGACCCGGCTGCGATTCGCAACCTCGCCGTCATCGCGACCGACGCGAATCCCGGGACCATCGCGAATTTGCTGGGCGCGCTGCACTCGAACGGCGCTCGAGCTGCTCCGCCACCTACGAACGGCTGCTCGAGATCGCGCGGGCCGAGGGCAGCGCGCCCCTGCTGGAGCGCGCGGAGCGGTTGAGGGATGCGTACGTCGGCTCGCCGAGCGAGCGCGAGGGGCTGCCGGCGTGATCGCGTCCCCGCCCCGAGCCGGCCGCATCGGAACGCTCGCGATGGATGCCGAGCGCCTCTCGCCCGCGATCGATGCGCTCCTGGCGCTGGAGATGCAGCCCTGTGTGGGCTACGCGCTCGGAACTGGCGCAAGTGCATCCTGCTGGAGCGCGCGGCGGGAGGCGGCGCCCACTTGCCGATCGCGCCGGGCGCGGTACATCGCGGAACTGCTCGCCGCGACCTTCGCGCTGGACTCCCTGGACTGCGCGCAGGTCTTGTGGCGAGCGCCGCAGCTACGTGCGGCCGCACCGCGACTGGCCCGCATCGGCGCCGCGCTACACCCGGATCCACGTCCCGCTGCAGACCGACGAGCGCGGCCTCAATTCCGAGGACGACGAGGTCTTCCATGGGCGCCGGCGAATCTGGCTGGTCGACCCCAGCCGGCCGCACAGCGGCGGGTGCTCTTCGGACGGCACGCGCGTCCACCTCGTGCTCGACTCGATCCCGGCGTTCCGCTGCCCAACCTGTTCCGCGACCGCCCGGCGCTGGCCGCCACCATCGCCGCCGCGAGCGAGAGCCGTTCGGCGAACGCCACCCTCGAAGCGATCTACGGGCTGGCGCGGATCGCGACCGAGCTGAACTTCACGCTGATCGCCGACGTCCTCGGCACGATCCACTTCGAGAAGCACGTGGGCTGCGCGGCGATGTACGACTGGCTCGCCGAGATCGCCGCGCGCAGCGGCAACGGCGCGCTCGTTCGCAGAGCGGCGGAGATCGAGCGCCGCTTCCTGCACCCGTTCGAGCCCGCCTGATGGCGGAGGTGACCCGGCTATGGCTCTATCCGCCGCTGGCGTTCGCGCGCCTCGGCAACGCCGACACGCCGCTCGATGACTTTCATTGGGGACCCAACGACAGCACCACGCCCCGGGGGACCGGGACGACCTCGATCCCGGGCCCGCCGAGACGCTGTCGATCCGCGCCGACGGGACCGTGTTCTCGTGGCTTCCGACGCACATTTGCTTCCAGGACGACGTCGGGCTGAGGCCCGTACTGCCAGTTCCTCGAACTGCACGGCGAGTGGAGCGACCACACCGGAACACATCGTCGTGCCGCTGACCCCAGACAGCGTCGACCCGGCCCGGCTTCGCTGGCCGGTGAAGCATCACCGCGCCCAAGCCGTTCGACGTTGACGAAGGACGAGCGGACGAAGATCCAGGCGACCGTTGCGCTCAACGGCGACGAATGCGCAGCCACCTTCGAGCTCGAGGGCCGATCTCGCCGCAGGGCGTGGCGACCCCGCTGGTGCCGCCGGATCGCCACGTTCCGCTCGGCTTCGTGCGCTTGACGCGCCCCAACAATCGGTTCCCGGAATTTCGGCTGCGCTTCACGCCGGGCCGGGGGAAGTTCTACGGGCCGGCGAGCCTGCCGGAATCGTGGAAAGCCCACCTCCCGCCCGAACAGCTCTTCCTCAACGGCGCCTCGACCTGGTGCGGCTGGAAATCCGTGCCGAGCGACCCGCGCGCCGCTCCCAAAGGCCAGTACGCGCAAAACCCCGACGGGACGAGCCTCGGAGTCGTCGACGACGTGTGCGACGGGATCGTCACTTGCACGATCGACGGAACGAACCTGGCGCCCGCGGTCGCGCGGATCGTCGTCGGCCCGCCGGATTACGCGCCTGACCGCCGCCCGCCGGTCTCGCTCGCCGACGGGCTCAAGGACCGCGTCGACCGGGCGGAGGTTCGCGATCCCGGCTACGTGGCCGACATGGCGCTGGTCAGCGGGGAAATTCAGGACTTGCTGGAGCGCGCGTTCGAGACCGCGGGCAACATGAACGTCGACGCGCTCGACAACCTGCGGTCCGACGTCCAGAACCCCTGGATCGCGCGGCAGCGCAACATCCCCTACGATCCCGCCAACCGGCTCGAACCGATCGAGGCGACGGCGAGCAATCCGCTGCCGCTGACCGCCCACGCGCGTGCGACCCACCGCCGCTTCTTCTCGCTCGACGTGCTGGCCGATCACGTGCGCAAGCACCCCGAGGTGATCCAAGAGCGGATTCGCGAGCCGGGCGGGAGCGATCCCTTTTTCGACCCGAAGATGCCGATGCTGATGCGCGGCTCGACCGGCGACCCGTTGCACCTCACGCGCCGGCAGTACGATCTGCTCGTCGCGTGGGCGCGAAAGCTGCAAGAAGAACCCTGAGGCACATGCATTCCAGCGCCCCCAAACACCCGGCCGCCGAGCTGCGCGTCTTCGAAAGCGCGCACGGCATGCATCTCTTCGTCGCCGACGGCAGCCGGGTCTACGATATCGACGAGGACGCGGCGCGCGAGATACGCCGCGCCTGCTCCGCGCACGACCCGGTCGGAGTCGATCCCGGCTTTTGGGCGAGCCTCGGGCTGTGGGATGCGCCCCAGCGCATCACGAATGCCGCGCCGCCGCTGCCGAACGTGCGGTCGATCTCGCTCAACGTCGCCCAGGCCTGCAACATGGGCTGCACCTACTTTTACGCCGACGAAGGGCGCTTCGGCGGTAAGCCGCGCACGATGGAGCTGGCCGTGGCGGAGGCCGCGATCGACCGGCTGATCGCCGAGTCCGACCCCGGCGCGCCGCTGCTGCTCGGGTTCATGGGCGGCGAACCGCTCCTCAACCGCAAAGCCGTTCACCACGCGACCCGCTACGGTGCGGCCGCGGCGGCGCGCGGCGGCCACGAGATGCGGTTCTCGATCACGACGAACGCGACGCTGCTGACGGCCCACGACGCCGAGCTGTTCGCGGCGTTTCCGTATTGCGTTCAGATGAGCGTCGACGGCCCGCGCGAGCGCAACGACGACGCGCGGCCGATGAAGAACGGCGCCAGCAGCTACGATTGCGTGGTGCGCGCGGTGGAGCTGATGAACGGCGTCGGCCGCCCGCGCAGCTTGGTCGCGCGCACCACGGTGACGCCGCACCAGCGGCGACCTGCTCGAAACGCTCGACCACTTGATCGGCCTGGGCTTCGACGACGTCGGCTTCGCGCCCGTCGTCGTGTCGCCCTCACCGGACCAGGCCTTTTCCGTCGCACAGTTCGACGGCTTTCTCGCGCAGATGATCGCGTGCGGAAAGAAGGCGCTGGGCGAGCACCTCGCGGGCCGAGCGTATCCGTTCTCGAATTTCGAGACCGCGCTGTGGGAGATCCACCGCGGTGGTCACCGCCCGTTCGCCTGCGGCGCGGGCGCCGCGTATCTCAGCGCGAACGCGAAAGGCGACCTGTTCGCCTGCCATCGTCTGGTCGATGACGAGCGGTTCGCGATGGAAGAGTGTTCGGCGGCTCCGACCGCGCCGCGCGCGCCGCGCACCTGGAGCGCAGCACGTCGATACGCTCGAGCCGTGCCGCGGCTGCTGGGCGCGCTACCTCTGCGGAGGCGGCTGCCAGCACGAGGTGACGCGGCGTGGACGCGTCGGGTGCGACTACATCCGCGGTTGGCTCGAATTCTGTTTGAGCGCCTACGCCGAGCTGCTCGCCGCGCGGCCCGAGCATTTTCTCGCCGCGGCGCCGCAATGAAGATCTTTCCCCGCAACCTCACGGCCCGGGCGGACTACGTCGTGCGGGGCAACCCGGCCAACAGCCGGCCCGAGAGCGGCGTCGACAACTGCTATCCGGGCTTGGAATTCGACCAGCGCAACCTCGAGCAGCGGTTCTTTCCCGGGCTGTATTTCGAGTATTACCGCAGCGACGGAGCGGTGCTGGCCGCGCCTCTCACCGGCGAGGTGCCGGCGGGCATCCCAGTGCCGGAAAGCGCGCAAGCCGGCCCGCCGCTCTTTCTGTGGTACCTGTACGCCGCGGACCAGGACGCGGGGCCGCGGCTCCACGATCTGCACGGCCTGGGCGGCCTGGCGGTGTGGGCGATCGTGCGCGACCTTCTGCCGGGGCGGGTCGCGATCGTCCTGGGCCCCGGGGCGGCCAGCCAGCTGACCGCCGAGGCGGCGCTCGCCGAGCTGCAGCGCGCGCACGACGCCTCGCGAGCCGAGGACCGCGGCCGCGTCGTTCGCTCGGGCGCGGCGAGTTCTCGTACGCGGTGCTCGCCGCGGAGCGGTCCCCGTACCTGACCGACGGGGTCATCGACGTCGGCGCCTACGCTCCCGGCGAGCTCACGAAAACGATGTGCGCGCCCTGGATTACGATTTTCACGATTGCTACTGCTACTACTGGGCCTCCAACAAGCCCGACATCGTCGAGAGCGCCGACGGGAAGCAGCGCTATCTCGACTTCATGCGCGCCGATCGCGAGAGCGATCCGCCGCCGCAGGACTTCCAAGTGGTTCGAGCGGGACAAGGCCGAGCTGAGCCAGGAGCCGATGCTCGAGCTGTGGCATCGCCTGCCCGTCGTCGTCAACGACCGCGAGACGATCCCGACCCCGTATCTGACGCACGCCCAGGCGGTCGGCGAGCTCTCGTACCTCGCCACGGTCGAGCACGCGCTGACGGTGCAATATCTCTATGCGCGATACTCGATCGACGCTCCGCGCGAACAGCCGGGCAGCGCAGCGGATGACGTCTCCAAGGCCGCGTTCGCGGCGTCCCGTCAGCTGCTCGCCATCGCGATCGACGAGATGCGCCATTTCATGTGGGCGAACCGCTTGCTCAAGCTGCTCGGGGCGGCCCCGTCCACCGAGCGTGCCCGAGAGATCGATTCGCCGCCCGAACGCGACAGCGGGCGCAAGGTCTACAAGCCGGGGCTCAAGAGCTATGCTCCCGTGCCGTTCACCCTGCAGCCGTTCACGCCCGAGCTGCTGAGCTGGTTCGTCCGGATGGAAGCGCGCAGCCGCGCCGTCAACGAGGGGATCGACGGAATGTACGTCGAGCTTCTGCGCAGCATTCGCGACCAGCCGCCGGTTTTTCCGGCGCGCGACACGATGCTGCCGGTGATCAAGCTGATCATCGACGAAGGCGCCGGGCACCACGGCAGGTTTCTCGAGCTGCGGGAGACGCTCGCGCCGGTCGAGCCCGCGCGCTACTTGCGCGCGCTCGGCCCGCCCACGACCGCCCTGCACGAACACTACCTCGACCTGTGCGATGCCTACTACCACACCGTTTTGGACGCCATCGACATCACGTTCACCCTGGGCGACAAGGCCGGCAGCGTCATCGTGCGCGACGCCGTGCGATCGATGCGCTCGCTCGACGACGTCGCCCAGATCCTGGCGGCGGCGGGCGTCGCACCGCGCTTATCGCTGGCCGCACGCGGGCCGAACCAGACGCTCTCGCACGCGGGCGCGCTCGAGGTTCTCGACCGGCGTGCCGAGCAGCACGCCGACGCGCTCGATGGGGTGGTCGCCACCGGGGCGGAACCCGACGTGGCACGCGCGGCCGCTCACCGAGAATCCAGCGATCGGCTCTTCGGCGCGCTCAAGGCTACCGTCGAGGCGGACGCGCAGCGATGATCGGCACGACACCCAAACCGGCCGCGGCGTTCGCGCTCTCCGCCCGCTTTTGGGACGACTTCGTGGAACGGTCCTGGAGCCGCCGGCCGTGTCTGATCCCTAATCCCTTTTCCGCGCCGTTCGTCGACGAGGCCGAACTGGTCGCGATCCTGACCGATGCGGCAAGCGCGTACCGCGCCTTCCAGCGGCTGGTGTCGCTGGCCGTCTTCGTCGACGGCGCGTGCCTCTTGGCCGACGTCGACCGCTTCTGCCCCACCCGGCGGTTCGCTCGCTGGACGACTACCGTGCGCAGCTGGAGTCGCTGGCCGGCGACCGCTCCGTCATGGTCACCGTGGCCGGCCTCCAGAATTACGCATTCGACCTGTGGACGCGCGCGCGCTGGTTTCTGCGCCCGCTTTTCGAACGGGTCGGCTTCGCGGCGGACAGCGCGGACCTCGACACGTTTTTCGGCCGCTACGACCAGAGCCCCGGGGGCGTCCACAAAGACACCGCCGCGAATTTTTCCTACGTGCTCTCGGACCGCAAGACCATGCTGTTCTGGCCGGACTCCTACTTCTCGGCCCGCGTTCCGCAGTGGGCGACCACGCTGCGGACGATGGACTACCGGCCCTACGCGCAAGACGCGATCGCGATCGAGGCCCGGCGCGGCGACATCATCTTCTGGCCGCGCAATTACTGGCACGTCGGGGTCTCGGACGGCGGGTGGCCCACCACCGTCACGATGGCGCTCTATCAAAAAGCGTCTCCGCACGACGTGCTCGCGCCGATCCTGGCCTCGACCAGCGCCGCCCTCACGGCCCCGGTGGACGCGTTCGGCGAACGGCAGGGCGCCGAATCACTGGCCGAGCTGCCGTCCTCGCTGCGCGACGGAGCGCGGCTGTACCGCGAAGCCGCGGCGCGCGACGAGCTCGTTGCGGCCGCGCAGCGGCAATGGCTGCAGCGCGCGTCGGCGAGCGGCTTCAGCAGCGTTCCGCCGCCCGCGGAGAACGCCGGGCTGGAGGACGGCGACCGGCTCTCGGCCGAAGCGGGCGGCCCGCTCCTGGTGATGCGAAGAGAAGGCGGAACGCTGTCGATCGGGGCCAACGGTCACATCGTCGACGTCGCGGATGCCGCGCACCTGGCGAAATGCGTCGACCTCGTGCGCCGCGGCGTGGTCGGAACCGTAACCGAGATCGTCTCTTCGTGCGCTCCGGACGCGGACGCGCAAACCCGCGCGGAAGCCGCTTCCCAGACGAGGCGGCTCCTGATCGATCTCTGCCGCGTTCGCGCGCTGCAGGTAACGAACCGGAGCTGACGGCAGCCGATGAGGACCGCAGCGGTGCTGGGCTCCGGTGTCGCCGCGCTCTGTTCGGCACTCATCTTGGCACGTCACGGCTGGCGGGTCGACCTACACGACGGCGATAGCTCCGCCGGCCCGCGCCTGGTCCTCAATGTGACGACCGTTCAGCTCGTCAACCAGCTCTTCGGCGAAAACATCGCTCTGTGGCCCGAGGCGCACGCGCTGCGAGGCCGCTACGTGCGCTGGGATGCGGCGTCCGGCGAACGGTTCTTCGGTGAGCCGGCGACCGTGATCTCCAGCCAAGTCCTCGGGCGCCGGCTGCGCGAGCGCGTCCTCGACGCGACGGGCCGGATCGCCGTCGTAAGCGCCGGAACCCAGAGGGAATGGGCGGAGCCGCTCGCCGGCGACGGGTGGGTCATTGCGGCGCGTGGGCGCAGCGCCGCCGGGTCCGGGTACCGGAACTGGTTTCGGCGCTGCGTACTGAGCGCGGACGTGGCGTGCGACGCCGCGACGTCCAGCGCGTTCACGGAAGCGACGACCGACGGTTGGCTCTTCCTGTTCCATACGCTCCGGGTATGGCGACCCTGCAAGCCATGGTCGCGGACGTCGCCGCGGACCCCGCTGCCCAGCTCGCCGCCATGCTCGCCGAAACGACGCTCATCGCGCCTTGCCTGCGCGAGACGCCGCGCACGACGACGGTCGCACGCGCCGCCCCGCGGTTACGCGACCATCTCTGCCGCAGCGGATGGATTGCCGTCGGCAACGAGGCGCTCTCGCTGGACCCGCTCTGCGGCGACGGTACCGGCCATGCCCTGCGGGAAGCGATCTTGGCGACGGCGGTCGTGCGGTGGATCGAAGACGGCCTGCCCGCCGCCGAGGCGCTCGACCATTATCGCAACCGCTTGCAGCGCACGCTGGCAGCGCATCTTCGCGCGTGCGCCGCGTTCTATGGCGAGGTGCGCTTTGCCGGCGCGTGGGACGCGGAGATCGCGGCAATGGAGAGCGGAAGAAGGGACCTCGAACGGTCCGTCGCGGCGCGGCCCGAGGCCGCCTTGCGCATCCGCGGCTTCGACTTGACCGCAGCCGGCGTGGCGCGGTTGTGACGCTCGCCGGCCGCGCTAGCTCGACGCCCGCTCGCGGGCCAGCAGCGCGCGCTTGCGCTCGATGCCCCAGCGATAGCCGGCCAGGTCGCCGTCCTCGCGCACGACCCGGTGGCACGGGATCGCGACGGCCAAGCGGTTCGCGGCGCAGGCCGCGCCGACGGCTTGCGCCGCGCCCGGCGCACCGACCGCGCGCGCCAGCTCCTTGTAGCTCACCGGCGCGCCGGGGCGCACCGCGCGCAGCGCGTCCCAGACCTTGCGCTGGAAGGCGGTGCCGCGCACGTCGAGCGCGAGCGCGACGGCGGCCGCGGCGTTCGCCGGGTCGTCGACGAGCGCGACGACGTCGCGCAGCGCCGCCTGCAGGGCGACGTCGTCGCGCACCCGCTCGGCGTGCGGGAAGTGGCGCGCCAGGGCGGCCGCGACGTCGTCCTCGTCGCCGCCCAGCTCGATCGCGCAGATCCCGCGCGCGGTCGTCGCGACCAGCACCCAGCCCAGCGAGCAGGGCGCGCTCGCGAACGCGATCCGCTCGCCGCGCGCGCCGGCCCGGAACGCCGAGGGCGTCATGCCCAGCGGTTCGGCCGCGTACGCGCGGCTCGGCGAACCGTAACCGGCGTCGTGGATCGCGCTGGTCACCGACCCGCCGCCGGCCAGCCGGGCGCGGAAGCGCTCGGCGCGGCGCGCGCGCAGGTACGCGCCGGGCGTCACCCCGGCCACCGCCCGAAACACGCGCTGGAAATGGAACCGGCTCAACCCGACCGCGGCGGCGACGTCCGCCAGCGCCGGCGGCTCGGGAGCGTCGAGCAGCGCGCAGGCCCGCGCCACCAGGCGAGCCCGGTCCGCGTCGGCCGCGACGTCGTCGGGCGCGCAGCGCTTGCAGGCCCGGTAACCGGCCCGCGCGGCGGCCGGGAAGTCGTCGAAGAACTCGACGTTGCGCGGCTGGGGCGTGCGCGAAGGGCAGCCCGGCCGGCAGGCGATGCGCGTGGTCCGCACCGCGAACACGAAACGCGGGTCGGGGCGGCGGTCGCGCACCGCGGCCCAGCGGTTGTCGTCGATCTGCGTGGTCATGCGCTCACTCTACGCGCTACGACCGTGCTCGGCGCGCCGTCCGTTGCTGCCGCATCCGGGCTCACTTGCCGATGCAGAAACGCGCGAACACCCCGTCCAGGACGGCCTCGGTCGCCGCGGCGCCGGTGATCTCGCCCAGCGCCGCGGACGCGGCGACCAGGTCCGGCACGATCAGGTCCAGCGGGTCGCCGGCGGCGAGGGTGGCGTGCGCTCGCGCCAGTGCTTCGCGGGCGCGGGCGACGGCGTCGGCCTGGCGGGCCGAGGCCAGGTGCGGGCGGGCCAGGTCGAGCGTCTCGCCCTGCCAGCCCGCGGCGGCGATCGCGGCCCGCACCGCGGCCAGCGTCGCGGGGTCGTAGGCGCTGCCGCTCAGCGCGCCGGCTTCCGCCGCGGCGCGGGCGGCGTAGCCGGCCGTGCCGAGGTCGCGCTTGTTGAACAGCACCACCCGCGGGCGGGCCCGGGTCGCCGCCAGCACCGCCTCGGCGTCGGCGTCGAGCGAAGCCGCCCCGTCGATCACCACCAGCGCGACGGCCGCCGCGGCCAGGGCGCGGCGGGCGCGCTCGATCCCGATCCGCTCGACCGGGTCGTCGCTGGCGCGCAGGCCGGCGGTGTCGAGCACCCGCACCGGCACGCCGTCGATGGTGAAGCGCTCCTCGATCACGTCACGAGTGGTGCCGGCCTGCGGTGCGACGATGGCCCGCTCCTCGCCCAGCAGCGCGTTGAGCAGCGACGACTTGCCGGCGTTGGGCGGGCCGACGATCGCCAGCGACAGGCCCTCGCGCCCGATCCGGCCGCGCTCCCAGTCGCCGACCAGCCCCGCCAGCCGCGCGTCCACCTCGGCCAGCACGGCGGCCACCGCGGGGCGGGCCGGCTCGGGGACCTCGTCGGGGTAGTCGATCGCGCCCGACAGCTCTTCGAGGATCGCGGCCAGGCGCTTGCGGGCCGCCTCGACCGCGGCCCGCAGGCCGCCGGCCAGGTTCGCTTGCGCGGCGCGCGCGGCGGCCCGCGACTCGGCCTCGATCACGTCGGCCACCGCCTCGGCCGCGCTCAGGTCGAGCTTGCCGTTGAGAAACGCGCGCCGGGTGAACTCGCCCGGCCCGGCCGGGCGGGCGCCGGCGTGAAACAGCGCGCGCAGCGTCTCGCCGGCCACCGCCGGGCTGCCGTGGACGTGCAGCTCGACCACGTCCTCGCCCGTCGCGCTGCGCGGGGCGTCCATCGCCAGCGCCAGGCCGCGGTCCAGCACCTCGCCCGCGGCGTCGAGGATCTCGCCGTAGGTCGCGACCCGGTCGCGCAGCGCCTCGCGGCTGCGGAACACCCGCCCGGCGATCGCGCGCGCATCGGGCCCGCTGCAGCGCACGATCGCGATCGCGCCCCGCCCGGGCGGCGTCGCGATCGCGGCGATGGTGGCTTCGGCTCCGCCGAAGCCGTCGCGGTCCTCGCTACGCTCCGGTCCGCCCAAAGGAGTAGTTGAGGTTACTCGGGCGCCTTGGGGAAGACCACGAGCCGGCGTTCGGGCTCGACGCCTTCGGACTCGGTCCGCACGAAGGGCGAGTCGGACAGCGCGAGGTGGACGATCTTGCGCTCGGAGGGCAGCATCGGCTCGAGCTTGATCGGCTTCTGCTCGCGCACCACCCGCTCGAGCGTCGCCAGGGCGAGGGTCTTGAGCTGGTCGGCGCGCCGGGCGCGGTAGCCCTCGGCGTCGATCGTGTAGTACTTGCGGTTGTTGCGGTTGCCCGCGTTGATGATGTTGTTGAAGATCAGGTTGAGCGCTTCGAGGGTCTTGCCCTCGCGCCCGATCAGGCTCGCCAGGCGCGGCCCGCGGACCTCGTAGTACTCGCCCTCGCTGCGCGCGATGTAGACGATCTCGACGTCGTCCAGGCCCATCTTGGCCAGGATCTCCTCGAGCAGCGCGCGCGCCGGTTTGGCCGCTTCGGGCTCGACCGAGGGCGCCGCCAGCGCGGCGGGCGTGAAGTCGCGCGGCCCGCGGCTCGGGCTGGGCCCGCGCCGGCGCTCGCCGCCGCCGGCGGCACCGCCGCCGCCCTGAGCCGCCGGGCCGCGCTTCTCGAGGCTCCGCCCCGCCTGGCGCCGCTGACCGTGGGCGCGCCTGCGCCCGCCTTCGAACTCGTCCACTTGCCTCTCTCTATCGACCGGCGCGCCGCTTGGAGCGGCGGGCGTACTGCTGCTTCCCGTTCGCGCCCGGTTTGCCGTTGCCCGGCTTGCCGTCGGTCTTGCCGTTGCTGGGCGTATCGTCGTCCAAGGCGGGCTTGAGACCCTTTTGCTTGCCCGGCAGCTCGGCATTGCGGCCGCCGCGCTTGGGCGGGGTGACGTCGAGCGGCACGCTCGCCCCGCGGGCGCCCGCCCCGATCAGGCCGTAGCGGCGGAACATCAGGTACTGCTGGGCCACGGTGAAGACGTTGGTCGCCAGCCAGTAGATGTACAGCGCCGACGCCCAGCGGTAGCGAAAGCCGAAGTACGCGATCATCGCCGGCGAGATGAAGGCCATGATCTTCTGGGTCTGGGCCTGCTGCGGGTCGGTCGACGGCGGGCTGCCGTAGCGCACCGTGAAGTACATCGAGATGACGTAGAGCCCGAGCAGGATCAGGTCGGGCACGGCCAGGCTGGTGGCCAGGAACTGCGGGAAGTGCAGCGAGACGGCCGACCCGATCCACAGGAAGTGCTCGTTCTTGAACTCGTTGATCTGGCCTTGGATGGCCCAGAACAGGCCGATCAGGATCGGGAACTGCACGAGCATCGGCACGCAGCCCGCGAGCGGGTTGACCTTGTGCTCCTTGTACAGCTCCATCATCTTGGCGTTGAGGACCTGGGGCTCGCCCTTGTACTTGGCCTGGAGCTGCTTGACCAGCGGCTGGACCTTCTGCATCTCGGCCATCGACTTGAACTGGATGTTGGTCAGCGGCCACAGGGCCAGGCGGACCACCAGGGCCAGGACGATGAGCGTCCAGCCGTAGTTCGGGATGATCGAGTGCAGGCCGGCGAGCGCAACGGCGAGCGCGTGGACGATCGGGTCGAAGAAGTTCGCGGCGAGCACGCGTCAGGGGGCCTTTCGGGAGGGGACCGGGTCGAAGCCGCCCGGGTGCCAGGGTCCGCAGCGTGACAGACGGCGCGCGGCAAGTGTACCACCGCGCAGCACCCCGTGTTTCTCGATCGCTTCGGCCGCGTACTCCGAGCACGTCGGGGCGAAGCGGCAGGCGGGCGGGAGCAGCGGCGAGATCAGGCGCTTGTACAGGCGCAGGACGGCGAGCAGAACGGTTCGCAGGGTCAGGGCCTCGGTCCGAAAACGCGCCCGAGCTCGGCCGCGAGAGCCGGGAAGGCGAGCTCGCCGGCGCCGGGCCGGGCGATGAAGACGATGTCGCGCCAGGGCGGCGCCTGCAGCGGGTACCCGTCGAGGAGGGCCTTGATCCGCCGCCGCAGCTTGTTGCGAGCGACCGCTTTGCCGACCGTGCCGGCGACCGTGATCCCGACCCGGGTCCGCCCCCGGCCGTCGGCGACGAAGCAGGTCAGGTACGTCCCGGCGACCCGCTTGCCGCGCCGCGTCACCCGAGCGAAGTCCCCCCGCTTCTTGAGGGACTCGAACGCTCGCATGCGGCTAAACGCTGAGGCGGTGGCGGCCCTTCTTGCGGCGCGCGGCGAGGACGCGGCGACCGTTCTTCGTCTGCATACGGGCGAGGAAGCCGTGGACGCGTTTACGGCGCCGGTTGTGCGGCTGATAGGTCCGCTTCACGAGCGAGTTCTCCTGGGGCGAGGTGCGCGCAGCCCAGACGTGCCGGGTGCGACAGCCAAGTATACGGGCCCGCCCCCGCCCCCGTCAAGGGAAACGAGGTAAAATGCGAACCGTTCCTGACTTGTCCACACCTGTGGAGACAGCTGTGCATAACGGGGTGGCCGAGTGACCCGCCGACCCGCGCGGGAGCCGGGTTCCTGCCGTCTTTTCGCGGTGCGGAAAGGTCGTGGATACGTCGTCCCAACCTCGGCGGAGCGTGTGTTCCGCGCCTGTGGAGAAGTGCACAACTCCGGGGGAAAACAGCGCAGGAAGGCACCTGCGCCGGGCCAACACCCCACCCTCATTCTCCGCCGACGAGTACTCTCTCGCCGGCCTGGACTATGCGGCAGGTAACGGAATGCAAACCAGCACGGCGGCCCCTCACGATCTCTGGTCCGCGGCGCTCGAACGGCTCGAGCCGCGCTACAACAAACCGGTCTTCGAGATGTGGCTCAAGCCGATGCGGCTGGTCGATCTGACGCCCTCGGAGATCGTGCTCGCGGTGCAGACCACGTTCGCGCGCGACTGGGTCGAGAACCGGCTCAAGAGCGACATCACCGCGGTGCTGCACGAGCTGCTCGGGGCCGAGATCGCGCTGCGCGTCGTGGTCGATCCCGGCGCCGGCACGCAGACTCCGGCCACGGCCGTGCCGGCCGCCAAACCGGCCGCCCCGGTCGACGAGCTGCGCATCGGCCACCTCAACCCGCGCTACACCTTCGACGACTTCGTGATCGGCAACAGCAACCGCTTCGCCCACGCGGCGGCGCAAGCGGTCGCCGAGGCGCCGGCGATGGCCTACAACCCGCTCTTCCTGTACGGCGGCGTCGGCCTGGGCAAGACCCACTTGATGCACGCGATCGGGCACCGGGTGCTGGCCCGCAACCCCAGCGCCAACATCGTCTACGTCTCGTCGGAGAAGTTCACCAACGAGTTCATCATCGCGATCAAGAACAACCAGACCGTCGAGTTCCGCAACCGCTACCGGCACGTCGACGTGCTGCTGATCGACGACATCCAGTTCTTGGAAGGCAAGGAGCAGACTCAGGAGGAGTTCTTCCACACCTTCAACTCGCTCCACGAGGCGCAGAAGCAGCTCGTCATCTCGAGCGACCGGCCGCCCAAGGAGATCCAGACCCTCGAAGCGCGCCTGCGCTCGCGCTTCGAGTGGGGCCTGCTGACCGACATCCAGCCGCCCGACTTCGAGACCCGCGAAGCGATCCTGCGCAAGAAGGCCGAGACCGAGAAGGTCCCCGTCCCCGACGACGTGCTGGCCTTCATCGCCAAGGTGATCCCCTCGAACATCCGCGAGCTCGAGGGCTCGCTGATCCGGGTCGTCGCGTTCGCCTCGCTGACCAAGTCGCAGATCACGGTCGAGCTGGCCGCCGAGGTGCTCAAGAACGCGGTCGCGGCCGCGCCCCTGCACCGGGTCACGATTCCCGGCATCAAGGAGCGCGTGGCGCGCACCTTCGCCATCTCGGTCAAGGAGATGGAGGCCCAGCGGCGCGACCAGCGGGTCACCCTGCCGCGCCAGATCGCGATGTACATCGCCTGGCAGCTCACCGGCGCGTCGCTGCCCCAGATCGCGCGCGAGTTCGGCAAGAAGGACCACACCACCGCGATGTACGCGCGCGACAAGATCGCCGACATGATGGAAGCCGACGAAGCCTTTCGCAACAAGATCCGTTCGATCGTGGCGCAGATCCAATCCGAGTGATCTCGCGCCCCGCGCACGCACGCCGCCAGGCCGGGGAGTACCCCGGCTTTTTCGTCGTGCTCGGTACGACTGCACGCGGCCGTCGTGGGCACCGCCGGCTCTGGACGGCCCGAAAAGGCGGCCCTTTTCGATTCCCCAGCCGTCCGCTCACAGGGTCGGCTCGACGCCGTGGAAAAACGGGATGCGCGCACGGGACGGGGACGGCGTGGATACACGGCCGCCTCCGTACACAGGCCGCGCGGGGCGCGGAACGGTGGTACGAGCGGATTCAGCCGCTTATCCCCGCTGCTCACCGCCTTACTGCTAGTACGACGATTCTTCTTTTACTTAAAGACCCGCGACGCAGGGCCGTCGGAACGGTGGATCAGTGAAGTTCACGTGTAGTACGAAAGACATCGCCTCCGCGGTCGGCGCGGCGAGCAAGGTCGTCAACGCGCACACGACGGTGCCGATCCTCTCGAACGTCCTGCTCTCGGCCGACGAGGGCGCGATCCGGGTCCGCGCGACCGACCTCGAGCTGACCCTGGAGCAGTCGTTCCCGGCCGAGATCACCGAGGAGGGCTCGGTCACCGTGCCGGCCCGGCTGTTCAGCGGCTACCTCGGCAACCTGCCGGCGGGCCTGCTCGAGCTGACCGGCTCGCCCTCGCGCGCCTCGGTCAAGGCCGAGCGCTCGAACTACGACTTCCACGCCCTGCCCGCCGACGAGTACCCGCCGCTGCCCGCCGCCCAGAAGGGCCAGAGCTTCGCGCTCAACGCCAAGCGCTTCCGCGAAGGCGTCGGGGCGACGATCTTCGCCGCCTCGAACGAGGAGGCGCGCGGCGCGGTGCTGATGGGCACCCTGCTCGAGATCGAGAACGACCGGATCACCATGGTCGCGACGGACGGCTACCGCCTGGCGCGCTGGAGCGCCGGGCTAGAGCGCTCGATCGAGGGCAGCGCCAAGTACATCGTGCCCTCGCGCGCGCTGGCCGAGGCGGCGCGCAATCTGGGCGGCGCCGAGCTGGTCGAGATCACGGCGCTGGGCGCGCAGGCCAACCAGCTCCAGTTCACCGCCGGCACGACCTCGATCGTGGTCCGGCTGGTCGACGGCCAGTACCCCAACTACGGCCAGGTGATCCCGGCCAAGTTCGACCGCCGGGTGGTGGTCAACACCCAGGGCCTGATCGGCGGCCTGCGCCGGGCCGAGCTGGTCGCCGGCGACCGCGCCTCGATGGTCAAGCTGGAAGTCGCCAACCAGACCCTGATGATCACCGCCAAGTCCGAAGTGACCGGCAACGCCTACGAGGAGCTCGAGGTCGAGCAGTCCGGCGAGGACCTGGCGATCGCGTTCAACGCCCGCTACCTGGTGGAGATCCTCAACCACGTCGACTCGCCCCAGACGGTACTCGAATTCCTCGGCCCGCTCTCGCCCGCGGCGATCAAACCGCTGGAGAGCATCGAGGGCAGCGAGCAGCTCTACGTGCTGATGCCGCTGCGCCAGTAGCGCGCGGCGTCGCCCCGAACGCCGCAGCGGTGCGCTTGGAGCGAGTCCGGCTGGCCGACTTTCGCAACTACGCGAGCCTCGACTTCGCACCGGAGCCGGGGCTCAACGTCTTCGTCGGGCCCAACGCGCAGGGCAAGTCGAACCTGCTCGAAGCGCTGGCGATGCTCGCGACCGGCAAGTCGTTTCGCGCCCACCGCGAGAGCGAGCTGGTGCGCGAGGGCACGGAGCGGGCGCAGATCGCGGGCGAGGCGCGCATCGCGGCCGGCGCGATCAGCGTGCGCTGCGCGATCGCGAAAACGCCGGCCGGGACGCGCAAGACGTTCGAGGTCAACGGCGGCGCGGTCGGCTTCGCGCGCTTTCTCGGGCGGACGCGGGTGGTGACGTTCGTGCCGGCCGACTTGCAGCTCGTCGGCGGCGGACCGGTGCTGCGGCGAGCGTTTCTGAACGGCGCGCTCGCCCAGCTGTCGCCGACCTACTACCGCGACCTCGCGCTCTACGGCAAGATCGTGCAGCAGAAGTCGGCCCTGCTGCGCGGCCTGGTCGCGCCGGACCGCGACCTGCTGCTGGCCTACAACGACGAACTGGTGCGGCCGGCCTCGGCTTTGATCGCGGCCCGGCGCGCGTTCGTCGCCGAGCTGGCCGCCGCGACCGGCGAGATCTACGGGCGCTGGCGCGGCACCGCCGAGCGGCTGGAGGTGAGCTACGCGCCCAACCCGGCCGGCGACGTGGCCGAGGCGCTCGCCGCGCAGATCGAGCCGGAGCTGCGCCGGCGCACGACCCTGGTCGGGCCGCACCGCGACGACCTGCGGCTGACGATCGACGGGCGGCCGCTGGCGGCGTTCGGCTCGCAGGGCCAGCAGCGCACGGCGGTACTCGCGCTCAAGGTCGCCGAATACGACGTCATGCGCGCCCGTTCCGGAGACGCTCCCATCCTGCTGCTCGACGACGTGCTCTCCGAGCTGGACGCCGAGCGCGCGGGCGGCTTTCTGGGCGCGGTGCGCGGCTTCGAGCAGGCCTTCCTCACCACGACCGAGCTGCCGGCCGAGGTCGGTCCGGCGGCGGTCTGGGCGATTCGCGCCGCGACGGTCACGGCGTGCTAGTCGCCCTGGGCGGCATTCTGGACGGCTGGCGGCCCAAGCCCGGCCCGGGTTCCGACCCGCTGGTCGCGGTCCGCGCCGCCTGGGCCGACCTGGTGGGAGCGGACGTGGCCCGGGCCGCCCAGCCGGTCGCGATCGAGCGCGACACGCTGATCGTGCTGACCGGCTCCTCGGCCTGGTCGGCGCAGCTGGTGTTCCTCGAGCCGCAGATCGTGCGCGGGCTGCGGGCCCTGCCCGAGACGCGCGAGCTGACCCGGCTGCGCTTCCGGGTCGGCAAGCTGCGCCGTCCGCTCAAGGGCACCGAAGGCCCGCGCGGGCCGCGCAGCGCGAACGGGGCGGGCGAGCGCGAGGCCCCGGCCCTGACGCTGGACGACGCGCTGGCCCGGCTGCGCCGGACGGTCGACCGCGGCCGGGCCGCCCACCGGGCCGCGGGCGGGGCCTTCTGCGCCACCTGCGCGGCCGCCGTCGACGCCGGGACGGCGCTCTGCCGGCCCTGCCGGGACGAGGCCGAGCGGAGCCGCCGCTTCGCCTGCGAGCGGCTGCTGTTCGAGGCGCCCTGGCTCGGTCCGGAGGACGTGCTGGCCGCGGTCGAGGGCCTGAGCGCCGACGACTACGACGCGATCCGGCGCCGGCTGCTGCGCAGCTGGTGGGACGAGCTGCGCCGGGCTCACAAGCTGTTCGGGCTGCGCCAGCCGCTCGACCGCCCGCGCCTGCGCAAGCTGGCTAGCTCGTTCGTCCTGCTCGAGACCCGGATCGACCCCAACCGCCTGGAACTGGACTCCCCGCTGCGCAAGAACGCGCTGGGCGAGCTGTTCGACTTCGTGCGGACGATCGAGAGCGCGGCCGACTGACGGGCGAGGCCGAGCGACCGATTACCGTGGATTAAGGTAATTTCTTGCCTTTTGTCGAACACTAGTTCCAAGAATGCAAGACTATACCGGCGAGCAGATCGAGGTTCTCAAAGGCCTCGAGGCGGTTCGCAAGCGCCCGGGCATGTACATCGGCAACACGTCCGATCGCGGCCTCCACCAGCTCGTCTACGAAGCGGTCGACAACGCCGTCGACGAAGCGCTGGCCGGCTACGCCAAGAACATTTCGGTCGTCATCTACAAGGACGGCTCGGTCTCGGTCGAGGACGACGGGCGCGGCATCCCGGTCGACATGCACGCCGAGGAGGGGCTGCCCGCGGTCGAGGTCGTGATGACGATCCTCCACGCCGGCGGCAAGTTCGGCAAGGGCGGCTACAAGGTCTCGGGCGGCCTGCACGGGGTCGGCATCTCGGTCGTCAACGCGCTCTCGGAGAAGATGACCACGCGCGTCAAGCGCGACGGCTGGCTCTACGAGATCACCTTCGAGCGCGGCATCACCGCGAACAAGCTCAAGCGGCTGGGCCGGGCCGAGGGCTCGGGCACGCGGCAGTGGTTCAAGCCCGATCCGACCGTGTTCGAGACGCTCGACTTCTCGTGGAAGACGCTCGAGAACCGGCTGCGCGAGCTGGCGTTCCTCAACCGCGGCCTGGCGATCGTGCTGCGCGACGAGCGCCCCGAAGATGAGCCCAAGGAAGTCACGTACGCCTACGAGGGCGGGATCGTGTCGTTCGTCGAGTGGCTCGACGAGAACAAGGAAGGCTTGACCCCGGTCATCTCGACCAACGGCGAGCGCGAGGGCGTGGTGGTCGAGTGCGCGCTGCAGTGGACCGACGGCTACAACGAAGTCGTCTACGCCTACGCCAACAACATCAACACGATCGAAGGCGGAATGCACCTGACCGGCTTCCGCACCGCGGTCTCCGGCAAGGTGAACGAGTACGCGCGCAAGCGCGGCCAGCTCAAGGAAGCCGACGCGAACCTCTCGACCGACGACTGCATGGAAGGGCTCACCGCGATCGTCTCGGTGAAGCTGGAGAACCCGCAGTTCGAGGGCCAGACCAAGACCAAGCTGGGCAACGCCAAGATCCGCCCGATCGTCAACGCGCTGGTCACCGAGCGGCTCGACTTCTTCCTCGAAGAGAACCCCAAGATCGCGCGCGCGATCGTCGAGAAGTGCATGCAGGCGCAGCGCGCCCGCGAGGCGGCCAAGAAAGCGCGCGACCTGACCCGGCGCAAGAACGTGCTCGAGGGCAGCGGGCTGCCCGGCAAGCTGGTCGACTGCAAGACGCAGGACCCCGCCCTGTCCGAAGTGTTCCTGGTCGAGGGCGACTCGGCCGGCGGCACCGCCAAGGGCGGGCGCGATCCCAACACCCAGGCGATCCTCCCGCTGCGCGGCAAGATCCTCAACGTCGAGAAGGCGCGCCTGGACAAGATGCTGGGCAACGAAGAGATCCGCACGATGATCACGGCGCTGGGCACGGGCTTCGGCGAGGAGTTCAACCCCGGCAAGCTGCGCTACCACAAGATCATCATCATGACCGACGCCGACGTCGACGGGGCGCACATCCGGACCCTGCTGCTGACGTTCTTCTTCCGGCAGATGCGGCCGCTGATCGAGCAGGGCTACGTCTACATCGCCCAGCCGCCGCTCTACGGCGTGCGCAAGGGCAAGAAGCAGTGGTGGGCCTTCAACGAGGCCGAGCTGAACGCGATCTACGACGGCGCCGACCCCAAAGAGTTCACCCTCCAGCAGTTCAAGGGCTTGGGCGAGATGGACGCCGAGCAGCTCGCGGTGACGACGATGGAGCCGTCGAGCCGCCGGCTCAAGCAAGTCACGCTCGAGGAAGCGGCGGACGGGGAGCTGGGCGAGGCCGACCGGATGTTCACCAAGCTGATGGGCGAGAAGGTCGAACCGCGCAAGCTCTTCATCCAAGAGTTCGCCCGGACCGTCCGCAACCTGGATCTCTAGTCCCAGATGAACTTCAGCCGGCTCGGCTAACGTTTGCCCGGCTGTGGCAGAGGGGACGACTGGGACGGTGAAGCGCCTGCGAGCGTCGCGACGGACGGTGCTGATCTGCGCCGGCGTCGTGGCGCTCCTGGCCGTGCTGTTCCTGGCGCGCAACCCGCTCCTCACCGGCACGCTGGGGACGGTGCTCTCGAGCGCGACCGGCTACGACGTGCGGATCGGCTCGTCGCGGATCGGGACCTCGCACGCGGTCCTGTTCGACGTCCACGTGGTCAAGAACGGCGACCCGGTGCTCGACGCGCAGCGGGTCGACGTCGACTACGCGCTGCGCGACGTCTTCCCCGGCGGCGCGCACCGCTTCGGCTTCGCCGCCATCGCGATCCAGTCGCCGGTGCTGACCATCACCCGCCACGCCGACGGCACGCTGACCTTCAACCGCGCCGGCGGCACGCCGGGCGGCGCCCCGGCGCCGACCCGCAAGGCCGCCGAGCCGTACTACTTCACCGTGCGGGTCCGCAACGGCGCGATCCGCCTGGTGGACAAGGCGCCGCTGCAAGCCGACCTGGCGTACCAGCAGGTCGAGAACGTCTCGATCGACGCCTCGGTCAAGTCCGACGCGCGCACGACGCTCAAGGTCGACGGCGAGCTGCTCGCGCGGCGCAGCCAGAGCGCGCCGGTCGAGCGCTTCCCGCTCACGGTCCGCTCGGCGATCGACACCCAGCGCGGGCTGGCGCTCAACACCGTGCGCGCCCGCGAGCTGCCGCTGCGCGGCGCGCTGGGCTTCCTGATCCACTCCAAGGCAGTGCGCTTCGACGACGGGGTGATCGACGACGTCGCGGTGCTGGCCTACGGGATCGGCAAGCCGGGCCTGCCCTTCGCCTACCGGCTGGGCGGCGGGCTGACCCTGCGCGGCGGGCAGCTCGCGATCGCGGCCCTGCAGCGCCCGCTGCGCGACCTGGGCGGCCGCCTGACGATCACCGACGACGCGCTGGCGACGACCGCCCTGAGCGGCACGGTCGGCGGCCTGCCGCTCTCCGGCCGGGGGGCGCTCTACGGCCTGTTCGACGGGCCGGCGTTCTGGCTGGGCCTGCGCGGCGACGGCGACCTGACCGCGCTGCGCGGCCTGTTCGGGTTCTCCTCGCACCTGGCGCTGCGCGGGCCGGTCCACGTCGAGACGCTGCTCAGCTCGAAGCTGGCCCAGCCGCTGATCCGCAACGTCTTCGCCGCGCCGAGCATCGCGTACGACCGCTTTCCGATCGCCGCGCTCGACGGCGTGGCCGACGTCTTCGACGGCGACGTCTTCGTGCAGGGCGTGCGCGCGCGCTACGGCGCGGCCGACGTTTCGGTGGGCGGGCGGATCCTGTTCGACCCGCGCGGGACCGACGTCAACTTGGCGGTGAACGCGCGCGGACCGGGCGCGGCGCTGCCCTACACCGACGCGATCGCGCCCGACTCCGCGATCGACCTGACCGTGCTGCTGGCCGAGCCGCCCCGCGCGCGCCAGTTCACCGCCCGCGGCACGCTGCTGGCCGACGGCCCGACCGCCGGGGCGGGAACGTTCGCGGTCGATCAGCGCGGGGTCGGCGCGTTCGGCCCGTTCGACTTCGGCCGGCCCGACGGCTCGGCGCTGGCCGGCGGCTTCGAGCTGGAGCGGCCGGTCTCGCAGAGCGCCGGCTGGGTCCACTTGCGCAGCTTCCGGCTGGCCGACGTGCGCCGGCTGGCGATCGTGCCCGGAGCCGTCGTGCCGGGCCTGCCGCCGGTCTCGGGGGTGCTCGACGGCGACCTGGCCGGCGGGGGCACGCCCGACCAGTTCGGGCTGAGCGGACGCCTGAGCGGGCGCGAGCTGCGCTACCAGAACTACGCCCTGGGCCAGGGCAGCGTGCGGCTGGGCGGCACGTTCGCCGACGTGCGGCTCTCGGACATCGCGCTGGACGGGCCGCTGGGGCGCTTCGGCGGCGACGGCGCGTACGCCGGCAAGCTGTTCGCGCTGCAGGGGCGCTACGACGGCACGCTCGAGGCGTTGCGCCCGCTCACCGGCGACCAGAAGGCCAGCGGCGGCGTGCACGGGCCGGTCCGGGTCACCCTGGGCCAGAACCGGATCGTGGTCCAGAGCGACGGCGCGGCCCTCGACCGCGCGCAGGTCCGCGGGGTGGCGGTGGACGGGGTGGCGGGGACGATCGCGATCGAGGGCAAGAACCTGCGCGTCGTGGCGGCCGACGGCTCGCTGGGCGGCGGGCGAGTCGTGGCCCAGGACGCGGGCGGCCCGTT
Organism: Vulcanimicrobiota bacterium; assembly: GCA_963784655.1. GTDB lineage: Bacteria > Vulcanimicrobiota > Vulcanimicrobiia > Vulcanimicrobiales > Vulcanimicrobiaceae > Vulcanimicrobium. The sequence continues at coordinate 960,759 of CAWASO010000001.1, read as the reverse complement.
CCTGGTCTCGGCGCCGAGCCTGCCGGTGGCCGCGCTGCGCGGGGCCGGCCTGCCGCTGGGAGCCGGGGCGCTGGCCGTGTTCGGGCTGGCCGACCTGCGCGGCAAGCAGCCGCGCTTCGACGGCGCGGTCGCGCTCAGCGACGGAATCGTGCGGGGCTACCCGATCAGCGGCGACGCCGACCTCACCTACGCGGACGGCGGCGCCCGGGTCCGCAGCGGCGAGGCCGCGCTGGGCGCCACCTACGGCTCGTTCGCGGGCAGCGTCGCGGCGGTCGGGACCCGGGCGATGGCCTACGACCTCGACGCCAGCGTGCCGCTGGGCGACGTGAGCGAGGTGCGGCGGGTGCTGAACCTGCCGCTGCACGCGCTCGAGGGCAGCTTCTCGGCCGCCGTGCGGGTGCGCGGGACCGGCGCCCGGCCGCGCGTCGCGGGCGACGTGCGCGCGCCCGAGGGCTCGTACAACGGACTGGCCTTCCGCGACGCTCGGGCCCAGCTGGTCGCCTCGCCGGGCGCGGTCGCGGCGCGCAACGGCACGATCACGGTCGGCACGACGCAGGCCCAGGTCGACACCTCGGTGGCTGGGCCGCGCCTTTTCCGTCGACGTGCGGGCCGAGCGGGCCAACCTGGCCGACTTCGACGACTACTTCGACGCGGCCGAGACGCTCGACGGCCAGGGCCGGGTCGCTTTCGCGCTGGCCAACGACGGCCGCACCACCCGCACCACCGGGCGGATCGACGTCAGCGGGCTGCGCTTCCGGCGCTTCCCGTTCGGCAATACCGCCGCGAACTGGTCGCAGCGCGGCGGGACGGTCGATGGTGCCCTCACCGTCCGCAGCGAGCACGGCAGCCTGCGCGCCGGCGGAACGGTCGTGCCGGCCGCGGGCGACCTGCCGGCGGCCTTGCGCGGCGGCAGCTACCGGCTCTCGGCCGACGCCCGGGCGATCGACCTGAACACCTGGCTGCCGCCGTTCGGCCTGACCGCGCCGATCCTGGGCCAGGTCGACCTGCGCGGCAGCGCGGCCGGGCGCTACCCGCGCCTGGGGGTCGACGCCGACGCGACCCTGCGCAACGGCTCGCTCTACGGCTACGCCGTCCAGGCGGCCCACGCCCACGCCCGCAGCGACGGGGCGCGGATCGCGCTGGCCGACACCAGCGCCGACTTCGGGTTCGCCCAGTTCAGCGCCAGCGGCTCGTTCGGCCTGGGGCTGCGCGACCCGCTGGCGCTGGCGATCCACCTCCAGAGCACCGACATCGCCAAGGCGCTGGCGCGGCTGGAGCCCAAGGCCCACTACGACGTCGCGGGCGCGCTCCAGGCCGACGCCCGGATCGGCGGCACGCTGGTCGCGCCGCGGGCCGTGCTGGGCTTCGCCGCGACGGGCGCGCGCTACGCCTCGCTGACGATCCCGCGCATCCTGGGCAACGTCGCCTCGGACGGCAACACGCTCGAGGTGCGCGACGTGGAAGCGACCTTCCCCAAAGGCAGCGTGCTGCTGGCCGGCTCGCTCCCGATCTCGCTCCAGCCGCCCGGCGTGCGCGCGCACGCGCCGTTCTCGTTCACCGTCGGGCTGACCGGCCTGGACCTGGCCCCCTTCGCGCCGTTCGTCCCCGGTCCGCACACCAAGCTGGGCGGGACGGTCGACGGGCGGGTCGCGATCGAGGGCACGCGCGAGGCGCCGCGGGTGATCGGCTCGGTCGCGCTGGCCGGCGGCTCCTACGTCTCGGACTTCGAGCGGGCCGCGATCAGCGGGGCCAACGCGCGCCTGGCCTTCGAGGGCACCAGCGTCGCGCTCCAGGCCCTGCACGCCGGCGTCGGCGGCGGCACGCTCGACGGCAGCGGCCGGCTGGACCTGCCCTTCCCCAACGCCCCCAGCGGCGGCTACGCGGTCGACCTGAGCGCCCACCGGGCCCGGCTCGACCTGCCGCAGTACGGCACGCGGCCAGGTCGACGGCAGCTTGCGCCTGGTCAGCGCCCGCCCGCTGCCGCTCCTCTCGGGCGACGTGACCCTCTCCAACGCCTCGATCCCCTTCGCCGCGATCGCCCGCGGGGCGGGCGGCGGCGCGGCGGCCGGTCCGGCCAAGCCGGCCGGGCTGAACCTCGGCCTTCGACCTGATGGCGCGGGCCGGCCGCAACGTGCGGGTCCAGTCGAGCATCATCGACATCGGCGCGACCGGCCTGCTCGACCTGACCGGCACCTTGGCCGCGCCCAAGCTGGCCGGCACGCTGACCGCTACCCCGGGCGGGATCTTCTCGACCTACAACCGGGTCTTCCGGGTCCAGCAGGCGGCGGTCCGCTTCGATGCCGCCGACGGGGTGATGCCCTACGTCGACCTGCGGGCCTTCGCCCACGTCACCAACCCCGACCCCGACCCGACCCGCAACGCGATCGGCAGCGCCGACATCACGGTGGTGGCCCAGGGCCCGGCCGACGAGATCGCCAGCGGCGCGCAGCCGCTCCAGTTCAGCTCGAACCCGCCCTACGGCCAGGAGCAGATCGTCGGGCTGCTGCTCGACGCCTCGGTCTTCGGCGCGGTCAACTTCGGCTCGCAGAACAACGGCACCACGCTGCGCGGCGCGCCCGGCATCTCCAACCCGCTCCTCCCGCCCGGCGTCACGCCCTACCAGAGCGGGGTGATCAACTTCAACCAGGAGGCGTTCTCGATCCTCAACGGCCAGCTCACCCAGCGCTTCCTGGCCCCGGTCGAGCGCTTCTTCACCGGCCGGTTCGGGCTGACCGACCTCGAGCTGACCACCGACTACGGCGGCGGGGTGGGCTACAACGCGCTCAAGCAGATCGACCACCGCGACGTCTACGCCAGCTTCGGCCAGACCCTGACCGCGCCCAACCGGACCACGCTGGGCTTCACCTCGCGCCCCGACGCCGTGACCTCGATCGTGTTCAACTACTTCCAGCAGAACGGCGATCTACGCGCTGACCACCAACGCCAACGGCACCTCGCCGTTCTCCAACCCGCAGCGGCTCAAGGGCATCCAGCCGCTCAACGGCCGCTCAAGGCTTCACCTTCTCGATCACCCGCAAGTACCCATAAGGGTTCGGCTGCGGCCGAACCCGTAGCGTTTGGGCTGCGGACAAGCCGCCTCTCGTTCAGGATCGGTGGCGGGCGAAGGCGTCGTACCCTGGGGGACCGGGAACCGCGCTGAAGTCTTCGCGCGTTACACCCGATAACAGCCCGGCGGCCGCTCTGCGAGCGCTGCCAGGGCTTCCTCTCGTGACGAAGGACGTCTCCCGCTTGCTCCAACGGCTCCGTCGCACGCCGCGCATCGCGCTGGCCGTGCTCGCGTTCCTCGGTCTGGTGATGCCCGCCGCTCAGTCGGCGCAGACGGCTCCCACGGTCGTCGCCGTGTCGGTTACGGGCAACGCCCACGTTCCGACCGACCGCATCCTCTCCGTCGTCCGCACCAAGGTCGGCGACCCGTTCGACCCGGCCGTCGTGCAGTCCGACCTGCGCGCCATCGCCGACCTCGGCTTCTTCGCCGACCAGGCGCCGCCGATCGTCAAGCAGCGCCCCGACGGCGTCGCGGTGACCTACCGCGTGATCGAGAACCCGGTCGTGACCGCGATCCGCTTCTCGGGCAACCGCAGCGTCTCGGCCGACACCCTGCTGGCCCTGATGGACACCGCGCCGGGCCAGGTCTTCAACCTCAAGACCTACCAGCAAGACGTCCTCAAGATCAACAGCTACTACGACAAGATCGGCTTCGGCGGCCAGCTGCCCTCGCACGTCACCGACGTCACCATCGCGCCCGACGGCGTGCTGACCCTCAAGCTCCAGGAGGGGCTGACGGTCCGCAACATCATCATCACGCCGGCCCCCGACGCCGACCCGATCCTGCCGCCCAACGTGATCACCGGCGCGCTGGTGACCAAGCCCGGCAGCCCGTACTCCGAGTCGCAGCGCGACAAGGACTACGACTCGCTCAAGACCCTCTACGAGAAGTACGACCTCAAGATCGGCGACGTCGAGGCCGGGGTCGACCCCGCCACCATCGACCAGAAGGCCGGCACCGCGGACGTGCGCTACACGATCAGCGTGCTGCGGGTCGGCGCGGTCGAGATCACCGGCAACACCAAGACCCACGACGACGTGATCCGGCGCGAGCTGCGCATGCGCCCGGGCCAGGTCGTCACCGACTCGGCCTCAAGCGCGACTACGAGCGCCTCAACAACCTGGGCTTCTTCGAGAAGGTCGACTTCCAGGCCAAGCCCGGGCCCGATCCCAAGCGCCAGGCCCTGGTGACCGTCAACTGGCAGGTCAAGGAGCAGCGCACCGGCACCGCGACCCTGGGCGCCGGCTACTCCGGCGGCCTGACCGGGACCGGCCTGACCGGCAACCTGGCCTACCAGGAGAACAACATCAACGGCACCGGCAACGGCGGCTCGGTGCGCTTCGAGCGCGGCACGCGGGTCAGCAGCGCTCAGATTCAAGGCACGATCCCGTATCTGGGCAAGACCGAGAAGTCGCAGAAGTACAGCCTGGGCGTGACCCTGTTCACCCAGCAGACGACCAACTTCTACCCGGTCTACGCCAACTGCGGGGCGATCACGTCCGGCGGCACCATCGTCGGCCAGCCCGGCGCCACGCCCGCTCCGGTGGTGGCCCCCTCGGCCTGCCCCTCGAGCGGCCCCTTCCCGGTCTCGATCATCCCGGTCACCAACGACCTCAACCCGCAGCTCGTCGACGGCGTCGTCTCGACCTACGAGTCGCGCAACACCGGGCTGTCGGCGACCATCGGGCGGCGGCTGACCGACATCTTCCGAGTCTCGGTCGGGGCGAACGTCCAGAGCGTCGCGGCCAACGCCCTCCTGCCCGGCGGCTACTTCTTCCCCGCAGACGCAGAACGTGGTCCAGAACCCGACCTGCACGGCCAGCAACCCGCTGACCGGCTCGACCTGCGACACGCTCAACAACGCCTACGGCATCAACGCGCCCTCGATCGCCCAGATCGACTCCAACAAGCCCTACAAGGTTCGCAGCCTGATCCTGGGCCTGGGGGCGGACTCGCGCGACGACGTCTTCAACCCCCGCCACGGCGTCAACGCGACCCTCAGCGACGAGATCAGCGGGCACGAGTTCGGCTCGGACTTCAACTACCAGCTGATCACCGCGGACGGAGCGCGCTTCTTCCCGGTCGGCAAGAACCAGACGTTCGCGCTGCACGGCCGGGCCGGGCTCTCGACCGGCGCGATCCCGACCAACAAGCTCTTCATCTTCTCGGACCAAGACTTGCGCGGGTATTCCGACCCCTTCTACGGAACCGATCAGCTGCTGGGACAGGTCGAGTACCGCATCCCGCTGACCGCCGACCGCAAGTTCTCCATCGTGACCTTCGCCGAGAGCGGCGGCGTGCGGATCCGCGGCGGTATGGTGAGCAACGGCACGACCACCACGGACCTGAGCAAGTTCGTGTTCCACAGCGACGTCGGGGTCGGTCTCCGCTTCGACGTCCCGCAGCTCGGGCTGCACACGCTCCGCCTCGACTTCGCGAAGGGCAGCCAGGGGACGCACACCTCGTTCGGCATCGGGCAGAGTTTCTAAGCCATGACCAACCCCTTCACGCGCGGCCGCAGCGCCGCGCTCGCTTTCGCCCTCGCGGCGGCCGTGCTGGCGACGCCGGCCATCGGCGCGACCGACGTCACCGACATCGGCTCGATCGACCAAGCCGCGCTCGGGGCGATGCCCGCGTTCCAAGCCGCCAGCCGGCAGCTCAGCGACTACGGCGCTTCGCTGCAGCGGCAGTATACCGGCCGCGCGGCCCACGCGTCGCAGACCGAGCAGCAGCGGCTGGCGGGCGAGTTCCAGGGCAAGATGGCCGACAAGCAGCGCCAGCTGTTCGGCCCGCTGTTCCAGAAGGCACAGGTCGCGATCGCCTCGGTCGCCTCGTCCAAGCGCCTCTCGGTCGTGGTCGACAAGCGGATCGTCGTGTTCGGCGGCCAGGACATCACCCAGCCGGTGCGCGACCTGCTCGGCGGCGTGGGCGACCCCGTCCCGCCGGTCTCCACCCCGCCTCCCTCGGCGGTCGGCTACGTCGACCAGCAGGCCGTCGACGCGACGCCCAAGGTCAAAGCCGCGACCGACGACTTCGCCAAGTTCAAGCAGGCCCAGGACAAGACCACCGGCGACAAGCTCAAGGGCGCCAAGACCGACGCCGACCGCGACGCGATCCTCAAGGACTACCGCAAGACGCTCGACGACAAGCAGAACGCGGCCCTCAAGCCGATGGTCGACCAGACCCGCGGGGCGATCGCGGACATCGCCAAGGCCAAGAACCTGGTGCTCGTCGTCGACAAGGGCGACATCATCTACGGCGGCACCGACATCACCACCGACGTCACGTCCAAGCTGAAGTGATGCTCCGATTCGCCGCCGCGGCCGCCGCCCTGGCGGCGCTGGCGGCGTGCGGACACGGCTCGGCCACCGCCCCCTCGCCGGCCCCGGCCACCCACGGCGTGGGCTACGTGCGCATGCCCGAGCTGATCCAGAAGCACCCGCTCTACGCGCAGCTCGCGCGCTACGACCGCAGCATCGAGGCCTTCGACCTGACCGCCGCGGCGCCGCGCGCCGTCGCCGCCGACCCGCAGCTGCGCGCGCGCGAGAAGGACCTCGAGAAGCAGCTCAACGACGCCGCGAACCGGACCAAGAAGCTGCTCGACGACAAGCAGAAGCAGTACCAAGCGCAGGAGAGCCGGGCCATCGCGGCCGCCCTGCAGAACAGCGGCAGCGGCCCCAGCGCCGCCCAGATCGCGGGCAACGTCGATGCCACCGCGCGCTCGCAGCAGGCCGGCGTGGCGGTCCAGGCCCAGCGCGACCTGACCGCCTACCAGCAAACCCTGCAGAAGCAGGACCAAGCGCAAATCGGGGCCGCCCAGAAGGCGCTGGCCGACCGGGCCGACCGCACCTACCGGGCCAAAGTCGACGAGCTGCAGTCCAAGGAGTCGGCCCTCTCGCTGCGGCTGGCCAACGAGGACGCCGGGCCCCGGCTGGCGCTGCGCACCAAGCTCTCCTCGCTGGCGCTCGACGACGCGGCGCGCGACGACGCGCAGAAGCAGCTCGCCGCGCTGGACCGCAAGGAGGCCGACGCCGTCGGCGCTCAGCGCAACCAGGACCAGCAGGCCCTCGCCGCACTCCAGGCCCAGCTCAAGCGCCAGGTCGAGAGCGACATCGCGGCCCAGGTGGCGACGATCCGGCACCGCTCCGAGGGCCTGATGACGCAGCGCTCGGGGGCGCTGGCCAAGCAAGTCCGCAGCAGCGCCGCGAGCGGTCCGCTGGTGCAGACCACCGTCGTCGCCGGCAAGCCCCAGCAGCAGGTCAACCCGAACCTCCCGCCGGCCCTGCGCTCGCGCATCCAGCAACTCCACTCGGACTACCAGAAGCGCTTCCAGGACGACGCCAAGACCACCATCGCGGACTTCACCAAGACCCGCCAAGACCTCAGCCGGCGCTACGCGCAGCTGCACGACGTCGATGCCGCCGGCCAGGCCGGCGCCGGCGCCCAGATCGTCTCGCTGCGCAAGAAGCGGGCCGACCTGCTCGACCAGATCACCGCGCAGATCGACCGCGAAGTGCGGCTGATCGCGCAGCAGCGCGGCGTGTCGGTCGTTCTATCGAACGTCGTCGCGCCGGTCGACGGGGTCGACCTCACGCCCGACGCCCTCAAGGATATCGAGAGCCTACACGAATGACCACCCCACGCGCGTTCCTCGCCGCGGCGCTCCTGGCGGCGCTGTGCTCCTGCTCGTCGGCGCCCAAGAGCGACATCGGCCTGGTCGACGTCCAGCGCATCATGGCGAACTGGCCCAAGTTCCAGAACTACCAGAACCAGATCAACAACGACGCCGCGACCGTCGAGCGCTCGGGCAAGTCCAACGCCGAGAAAGCGCGCCTGCGCGGCGCGCTGCAGCAGCGCTTCGCCCAGGACCAGACGGAGCTGGCCAACGACGTCAAGGGCGCGGCCCAGCAAGTCGCCGGAGACAAGGGCCTCAAGATGGTCTTCACCCGCCAGTTCGTGGGTTACGGCGGGGTCGACATCACCGCCGACGTCGAGAAGATCCTCAAGATCGAGGAGAAGCCGAGCCCCAAGCCGTGATCGGCACGCTCGCCGAGCTGGCGGCGCGGACCGGCGGGCGGGTCGTCGGCGAGCCCGGCTTCGCGGTCGAGCGGATCACCGCGGTCGACGACGCCGACCCGAGCACCCTGACCTTCGCGACCGATGCCCGCTACCTGCGCACGGCGCTGGGCTCCAAGGCCGGCGCGGTGCTGGCGGACGAGGCGCTGCTCGCCGCCGGCGAGACGTACCCCAAGCCGATCCTGGCGGTGCCTTCGGCCCGGCTCGCGCTGGCCGCGCTGCTCGCGGCGCTCGAGCCGCCCCGCCCGCGAGGCCCCTTCGTCCACCCGACCGCCGCGGTCCACCCCGAGGCCGTGCTCGGCGCGGCGGTCTGGATCGGTCCGCAGGTCAGCATCGGCCCGGGCGCGCGGGTCGGCGACCGCGGCGTGCTGTACGCCGGCGTCACGATCGGGGCGGGGGCGACCGTCGGCACGGACGCCCTGTTCCACCCCGGCGCCTACGTCGCCGACCGCTGCAGGCTGGGCGACCGGGTCGTGCTGCAGGCCGGCGCGGCGATCGGGGGCGACGGCTTCGGCTGGGCCTTCCTGGACGGCAAGCTGAACAAGATCCCCCAGATCGGGACGGTCGAGCTGGGCGACGACGTGGAGGTCGGCGCCAACACCTGCATCGACCGGGCCCAGACCGGCGTCACCGCGGTCGGCGAGGGGACCAAGATCGACAACCTGGTCCAGATCGGGCACAACTGCCGGATCGGCAAGCACTGCGCGATCGCGGCCTTCGTCGGGATGGCGGGAACGACCATCATCGGCGACTACGTCCAAGTCGGCGGGCAGACCAGTTTCAAGGGCCACATCACGGTCGGCAGCCGCTCGGTGATCGCGGGCGGCTCGCACGTCTGGGGCGACGTCGCGGAGGGCTCGTTCTTCAGCGGCCGGCCGGCCCAGAACCACCGCGACGAGCTGCGCCTCCAGGCGTACATTCGGCGCCTGCCGAAATTGTACGCCAGGGTCGACGATCTCGAGAAGCGCTGAGGGCGAACCGAAAGCTTGCAGTACCAAACGACGTTGCGTGATGCGATCGCTTTCGAAGGCGCCGGTCTCCACACCGGCGCCTCGGCGCGTGTCCGCGTTCTGCCCGCCCCGGCCGGCCACGGGCTGCGCTTCCGCGTCAACGGCGCGGTCGAGTTCCCGGCCCGCGCCGACTACGTGGTCGACACGGCCCGCGCGACGGTGGTCGGCCTAGGCGAGCACCGCGTCTCGACGGTCGAGCACCTGCTCTCGGCCCTGCTCGGCTGCGGGGTCGACAACGCCCTGATCGACGTCCAGGGCGGCGAGATTCCGGTCGAGGACGGCAGCGCCAAGGTCTTCGCCGACGCGGTCCACAGCGTGGGCCTGGCGACCCTGCACGAGGCCCGCATCCGCTGGATCCCGACCGAGCCGCGGGTCTTTCGCGACGGCGACAAGCTGCTGGTGGTCGTGCCGGCGCCGGCCTTCCGGGTCCGCATGACGGTCGACTACGCCCCCCCGATCGGCTCGCAGTACGTCGACGTCGAGATCGAGCCCGAGACCTACCGCAGAGAGATCGCGCCGAACCGGACCTTCGGCTACTACCACGAGGTCGAGAGCCTGCTCAAGCGCGGCTTGGCGCAGGGCGGCACGCTCGACAACGCGGTCGTGTTCGACGGCGCCGGACCGATGGGGCCGCTCCGCACGCCCAACGAACCCGTCCGCCACAAAGTCCTCGACCTGGTCGGCGACTTCGCGCTGCTGGGGGCGTACCCGCAGTGCGAGGTGATCGCCGTCAAGAGCGGGCACAAGCTGCACTGCACCGCGGTGCGCGAGCTGGTGGGTTCCGCGCAGCGCGCGGATCCCTTCGCGTTCGGCCTGCGGCCGAGCCGCCCCGCGGAGCAATAGGAAGCACAACCGACATGCCGATCCTCGACGTGCGCGAGATCATGAAGATCTTGCCGCACCGCTACCCGCTGCTGCTGATCGACCGCATCACCGAGTTCGAGCCGATGAAGCTCGCCCGCGGCTACAAGAACGTGACCGCCAACGAGCCGATGTTCGTGGGCCACTTTCCGGGCAACCCGCTGCTGCCCGGCGTGTACATGATCGAGGCGCTGGCCCAGCTGGGCGGCGCGGCGATCATGCAGCCCGGCGACCTGGCCCGCAAGACGCCCTATCTGGCCGCGGTCGAGAAGGTGAAGTTCCGCCGCCCGGTCGTGCCGGGGGACCGGCTCGACATGGAGGCGCGCGTCACCCGCACCAAGCTCAACATCGGCTGGGTGAGCCTGCGAGGGCAGCGTCGACGGCAAGACCTGCGTCACCGGCGAGCTGATGTTCTCGATCTCGGCCGACCCCAGCGCGTTCGCCAACGACGCGACGGTGCTGCACCTGTGATCCACCCCAGCGCCATCGTGCACCCCGGCGCGAAGCTCGGCCGGGGCGTCGAGATCGGGCCGTTCTGCGTGGTCGGCGAGAACGTCACGCTGGGCGCGCGGGCCAAGCTGCTGGCCCACGTCGTCGTCACCGGCCACACCACCGTCGGCGAGGACAGCGTCGTCTACCCGTTCGCCTCGCTGGGCGCGCCCTCGCAGGACCGCAAGGCCGTGGAGGGCGAGCTGGCCTACACGACGATCGGCGCGCGCACCGTGATCCGCGAAGGGGTCACGATCCACCGCGGCACCGCCGAGGCCGGCGGCGTCACCTCGGTCGGCGACGACTGCCTGCTGCTGGCCTACACCCACGTCGCGCACAACTGCCAGGTCGGCAACCACGTCACGATGTCCAACATGGCGCAGCTCGCCGGGCACGTCGTGGTCGAGGACCACGCGCTGGTCGGCGCGATGGCCGGCGTGCACCAGTTCGTGCGCATCGGGCGCTACGCGTTCGTGGGCGGCTACACCAAGCTCGTCAGCGACCTGCCGCCGTTTCTGCTGTGCGACGGCAACCCGGCCAAGGTGTACGGGCTCAACGCGGTCGGGCTGCGCCGGGCCGGCTTCACGCGCGAGGCGCTGGCCGAGCTCAAGGACGCGTACAAGACGCTCTACCGCTCCGAGCTCAACGTGTCGCAGGCGGTCACCGTGCTGCGCGAGCGCGTGCAGAGCGACGAAGGCCGTACGCTGCTGGCGTTCCTCGACGCGTCGTCCGAGCGCGGGATCCTCAAGTACGGCGCGCGGTGAACGCGCGCCGCTGCGCGGCATGACGATCTTCTTCAGCACCGGCGAGGCCTCGGGCGAGCTGCTGGCGGCCGATCTGCTGGGCGCGCTGCGCGCGCGCACCGCGGTGCAGGCGGAAGCGATCGGCGACACGCGGCTGGAGAACGCCGGCGTGCGGATCGTGCAGCGCACGCGCGGCTGGGCGTCGCTGGGGCCGCTCGAAGCGGTGCGCAAGATCCCCGGTCTGTGGGCGGTGATGGCGCGCACCGCGCTGCGCCTGCGGCGCGACCCGCCCGATCTGGTCGTGCTGGTCGACTTCGGCGCGTTCAACCTGCGCCTGGCGCGCAGCCTGCGGCTGCTCGGGTTCGGCCGGCCGATCGTGTACTACGCGCCGCCGGCGGCCTGGCTCGACAACCCGGGCCGCGCGCGCGCCGTCGCCGAGCTGTGCGACGGGCTGACCCTGTTCCGCCACCAGGCCGACTTCTACCGTTCGCTGGGCTTGCCGATCGGCTACCTCGGCCACCCGCTGGCCTCGACCATCGCGCCGCGCCCGGCCCGGCCCGCGCCGCCGCCCGACGGCGGTTACCTGGCGCTGCTGCCGGGCAGCCGCGCGGGCGAGATCGAGCGCCACACGCCGCGCCTGCTCGACGCGCTGGCGCGCGTGCGCGAGGCTGCGGCCCAACGTGCGCGCGACGTTCGTCGCCGCGAACGACGACGCGCAGCGCCACATCGAGCACCTGCTGGGCTTTCGCTCGCCGCTCCCGGTCGACATCTCGCGCGACGCGCGCGCGGTGCTGGGCGAAGCCGACGCGGCCGCGATCGCCTCGGGCACCGCGGTGCTCGAAGCGGCGCTGCTCGAAACGCCGGCGCTCGCGCTCTACGTGCTCAGCACGGCGCAGGTCAAGATCGCGCGCCGCGTCTACCGCGGCAAGTACATCACGCTGCCGAACCTGGTGCTGGACGAGCCGCTGGTGCCCGAGCTGGTGCAGGAAGCCGCGACGCCCTCGAACCTGGCCGACGGGCTGTTGGCGCTGCTCGCCCAGCCCGCGCGCCAGCGCGACGGCTACGCGCGCATGCGCGGCCGCGCTCGGCCCGCCCGACGCGCTGCAGCGCAACGCCGACTGGGTGCTCGCCGCCGCGCACGAGCGCGCGCCGTAAGGTGCGCATCTACCACACGTCCGACGTGCACGACCACCGGCACCTCGCCGCGCCGCTGAACGCGCTGCGCGCCGCGCGGCCGGGCCTGTACGTGGACTGCGGCGACTCGCTGCGCGGTTCGCAAACCGTGTACCACCGGCAAGAGCCGATCGTGGCCGAGCTCGACGCCGCGCACGTCGACGTGCAGGCGATGGGCAACCGCGAGTTCCACTACGTGTTCGGCGCGGTGCGCGCGCGCGCGGCCAAGATGCACCACCCGCTGCTGTGCGCCAACCTGGTCGACACGAAAGGCCGCGCGCTGCCGTTCGCGGCCGACCTGACGCTGGAGCGCGACGACGGCGGGACGCCGTGGACGCTGCGTTTCTTCGGCCTGCTGGTCGTGCAGTACCCGACCGGCGCGCCCTGGGAGAAGCTGTTCGGCTGGCGCTTTCTCGACCCGGTCGCGGTCGCCGAGCGGATCGCCGCGACGACGCCGCCCGAGACGACGCTGATCGCCATGTCGCACCTCGGTTTGCCGCACGACCGCAGCCTGGCCGAGCGCGTCCCGCGCCTGGACCTGATCCTGGGCGGCCACAGCCACGACACGCTGCCGCAGCCGGAGTACGTCGGCGGCGTTCCGATCGTGCACGCCGGCCCGTACGCGAAGTACGCCTCGCGCACGGAGCTCGCCAAAGACGGCGCCGGCCGCGCGCGCATCGCCGACTTCGCGCTGGAACCGCTGGGATGACGACGGTGCTGTTCGTGACCAACGGCCACGGCGAAGCCGCGATCGCCGCGCGCATCGCGCAGGAGACGCGGGCGCTGGGCGACGTGCGCACCGAGCACTTCGGGCTGGTCGGCGAGCGGCTGGGCGGACCGAATTTCCCCGACGTCGGGCCGCAGCGCGCGATGCCGTCGGGCGGGCTGGTCGCGATGGGCAACGTGCGCGCGTTCGCGCGCGATCTCGGCGCCGGCTTCGCCGGGCTGCTGGCGCGCCAGCTCGGCTTCTTGCGCGCGCGCGCGCGGGCGCTACGCCGCGGTCGTCGCGGTCGGCGACGTGTACGCGCTGCTGCTGGCGCGCCTGGCGCGCGCGCCGCTGGCCTATCGTCGGCACGGCCAAGAGCGTGTACGTCGCGCCGTACGGGCCGGGCGAACGGGCGGTCTTGCGCACGGCGCGCCGGATCTTCGTGCGCGACGCCGCGACCGCCAACGCCTTGCGCGCGCGCGGCGTGCACGCCGACGCGCCGGGCAACGTGATCGTCGATCTGCTGGCGAGCGCGGAGCGCGTGACCTGGCGCGCGCCGCTGCGCCTGGCCCTGCTGCCCGGCTCGCGCGAGCGGGCCTACGCCGACGCGCTGCGCATCGCGGCGGCGGTCGCGCGCCTGCGCGAGCGGGTCGGCGGGCTGGACGCGGTGCTCTCGGTCGCGCCGAACCTCGACCCGGCCCGCTTCGCGCCGGCGCTGGAGCTGGGCGCTCTGCGCCCCTGGAACGGTCCGCTGGGCGCGCTGCTGCACGGCGCGACGCTGGCAGTCGGCCAGAGCGGCACCGCCAACGAGGCCGCCGCCGCCGAAGGGCTGCCGGTCGTCGCGCTCGAGCTGGCCGACGCGCCGCGCGACGCCTGGTACCGCAAGCGCCAGATGGGCCTGCTGGGCGACGCGCTGCTGGTCGTTCCCGGCGACCCCGCCGGCGCGGCCGAGGCGATCGGGGCGCTGCTGCGCGACGACCTGCGCCGGGCCCGGATGAGCGCGGTCGGGCGCGAGCGGATGGGCGGCCCGGGCGGCGCGGCCACCATCGCCCGCGCCGTCGCCGAACTGGCGCGAGCGGCATGACGGCCGCCGGCCGGCCCACTTCGCCCGTCACCGCGGCCGCGCTGGCGGTCTTGTTCGCGATCGTTCCGCTGTACGGCGCGCTGGTCGCGCTCGATCCCAGCCGGCCGCCGATCCCGCCGCTGCTGCCGTACGGGCTGACCGTGGCCTGCGCGCTGCTCGCGGTGGCCGCGCTGGTGGTGGTCGTGCCGGCCGGGCTGCGGGCGCCCCAGCCGGCCGCGATCCGGTTCGGCTTCCTGGGCGGCGGGATCGCCACGATCGTCGCGGCGCTGTTCGGCTTCGATCCGCCGACCGGCCTGGGCCTCGGAATCATGGTGACCGGGATCGGCTTCGGCGGCCTGGCGCTGAGCGCGGCCGACGCGGCCACGACCCGGGTCTGCGTGCGCGCCTTTTTGTGGTCGGCGCTGGCCGCCTCGCTGCTGGCGCTGGCGATGCTGGTCAGCCACCGGCCGGCCGCGATCTACGCCTACGACAACGCCCGCGCGGTGGGCACGTTCATCAACCCCAACGAGCTGGCGGCCTACACGCTGGTCGCGCTGGGCTGCGCCGCGCCGCTGGCGATCGCGACCCGCGGGCGCGACCGGCTGGCGCTCGTCACGGCGGTCGTGCTGGCGGTCACCCTGGCCGCGACGTTCTCGCGCTGGGGCGCGCTGAGCGCGGTCTGCGGGGTGGCGGCCTACGCGCTGGCGGTCCGGGCCCGCAAGCTGCTCGCCGCGGCGCTCGTGCTGGGCCTCATCGGAATCGGCTTGAACGCGGTGGCCGGCGCGACGCATCATAATCCTCGTGACACGGAGGCCCGCGAAGTCGCCTGGCGGACCGGCTGGACCACCTTCCAGCGCTTCCCGCTGCTGGGCGTCGGGCCGCTGGCCTACGCCAAGACCTACGACGCGCTGCGCCCGCCCGACGCGCCCGGCGCGCGCACCCCGGTCGCGTTCGACCCGCACTCGCTCCCGCTGGCCTTCGCCGCCAGCGGCGGGCTGGTCGCGCTGGTGACCCTGATCGCCTCGGTGCTGATCATGCAGCGGCGCGCGTTCCAGGCCGCGCGCGGCGCCTCGCCCGTGCCGCAGGCGCTCGCGCTGGGCCTGGCCGCCGGCCTGATCGCGCTCTACGTCGACGTCAGCATCAACACCATCAGCCTGTTCTTTCCGCTCGGGCTGCAGAGCGTCGCGCTGGCGATCGCGGTCGGCCGCAACGATGCCGCATAAGGCCCGAGCCGCCCTCGGTCTCGCGGTGGTTGCCGGGCTGGCGGCGGGTTGCGCGCGACGGCTCCGGCGCCGTCGGCTTCGCCGGCACCGGCTACCTCGGGCGCGGCGGCCGGCCGCCACGAAGCCCGCGCCGAGCGCGAGCGAGACCGCGGTGCCGATCCGGGTCGTAACGCAGGGCGGCTCCGGCAAGTACGTCACCATCGTGCAAAGCGTGCGGGGCCGCAAGGTCTACACCGTCCGGGCCCTCTCCTCGGTCGCGCAGCGCGAGCCGTCGGGCGAGACCGTCGCGACGCTCGAGCAGCCCCACGTGACCTTCGTCGACCGCGGCGGCTCGAGCACGGTGGCCGACGCGCCGAAGGCGCAAGTCACCGAGCGGGACAAGAGCGTGGTGATGACGGGAGGGGTGCGCGCGACCACCAGCCAGGGCAACGTCTTGACCTGCGACGAGCTGACCTACGACGGCTCGACCGAGCGGCTGCGCGGCGAGGGCCACGTGAAGCTCAGCTCGCCCAACGGCTTCGAGCTGGGCGGCGACCACCTCGCCGGCGACGTGCGTTTGCAGGACGTGAAGATCACCTCGGGAGCGCGCCGGTGACCGAGCGCGACCGCATCGTCATGAGCGACCTGGTCAAGCGGTACGGGCAGCGCACCGTCGTCAAGGGCGTCAGCGCCGAGGTCCGGCGGGGCGAGGTGGTCGGGCTGCTGGGCCCCAACGGCGCCGGCAAGACGACCACGTTCTACATGGTGGTCGGCCTGGTGCGGCCCGACGGCGGCACGGTCGTGCTCGAGCGCGACGGGGTCGGGCGCGAGATCACCAAGGCGCCGATGCACGAGCGGGCCCGCGCCGGGCTGGGCTACCTGGCCCAGGAGAACTCGATCTTCCGCAAGCTCTCCGTGGGCGACAACCTGCGCCTGATCTGGGAGATGAACGGCATCCCGTCCGCCGAGCGCGAGCGCCGGCTGCCCGAGCTGCTGGCCGAGTTCGGGCTGTCCGAGTTCGTCGACGCGCGGGGCGACTCGCTCTCGGGCGGCGAGCGGCGGCGGGTCGAGATCGCGCGCGCGATCGCGACCGAGCCGGCCTTTCTGCTGCTCGACGAGCCGTTCACCGGGATCGACCCGATCGCGGTGGCCGACATCCAGACCATGATCCGCCAGCTGCGCGACCGCGGCCTGGGCGTGCTGATCACCGACCACCAGGTGCGCGAGACGCTGGCCATCGTCGACCGGGCCTACATCCTCAACGACGGGCGGATCGAGGTCAGCGGCTCGGCCCAGGACGTGCTCGACTCGCCGATCGCGCGCACGTTCTACCTGGGCGAGGGGTTCCGGCTGTGACCGGAGTCCAGGCCCTGGGCCGCGAGCGCTCGCACTCGCCGCTCTGGCCGCCGACCATCATGGACCGCTACCTGGTGAGCGAGCTGGGCGGTCCGTTCGCTTTCGGGCTGTCGGCCTTCACCCTGATCTTCGTCGCGACCCAGCTCTTGGCGATCGGGCGGCTCGTCTCCGAGCAGCACGCCCCGCTCTGGGCGGCGGTCGAGTACTTCCTGTGGGACATGCCGCAGTTTCTGCTGCTGGTGATCCCGATGGCGATGCTGCTCGGCACGCTGCTCGCCATGCAGCGGCTCTCGAGCGAGAGCGAGATCACCGCCATGAAGGCCGGCGGCATCTCGCTGGGCCGCATCGTCGCGCCGCTGCTGCTGGTCGGCTTCGTCGTCTCGCTGCGTCGCCCTGGCCGTTCAAGAGCTGTTCGTGCCGCTGGCCAACGACCGCGCCGCGTACGTCCGCCAGCAGGCCATCGAGCACGTCTCGGCCGCCTCGTCGGGCAATCTGTCGGCGGTCACCGCGCTGCCCGGCGGCGGCAAACAGGTCACCATCGCGGGCGGCTTGGACGTCCCGACCCAGACCCTGCTCAACGTCACCGTGATCCGCTACGACGCGCACCAGAAGCCGCAGGAGTTCGTCATCGCGGACAGCGCGCGCTACGCGCCCCCGACCTGGACCTTTCACAACGCGACGACCTACCATTTCGCGGCCGACGGCTCGACCCAGACGATCAACTCGCCCACCCTCGCGGTCGACATCGGCGAGCGGCCCAACCAGATCGCGAAGCAAACCCTCAACATCACCGATCCCGAGCAGCTCTCGCGGGCCGAGATCAAGGACCGGCTCGACTCGGGCCAGCTCTCGCCCGAGCAGCGCAAGTCGTTCACGGCCAGTTACGCCGCCAAGCTGGCCCGCCCGTTCGCCTCGTTCGTGTTCATCCTGATCGCGGTGCCGTTCGGGCTGCGCCCGGTGCGCGGCGGCGGCACGGGCCTGGGCTTCGGCCTGGCGGTCGCGATCGTGTTCGTCTACTACGTGATCTCGACGGTCTTCCTGAGCGTGGGCGCGCTCGCGACGGGCCTGGCCGGAATCGCGGCCTGGACCCCCAACCTGCTGTTCACCGTCATCGGGGCCTGGCTGCTGCGCCGCGCCTCGCGGGTCTAGCGGCGTGCTCTCGATACTGCCGGGGATCGCCGGGGTCATCCTGATCACCCTGGTGGCGGGCGGGATCGCCTACATCGGCGACCGGGTCGGGCACCAGGTGGGCCGCAAGCGGCTGACCATGTTCGGCCTGCGGCCCAAGTACACGTCGACGATCGTCGCGGTCGGGACGGGGATGCTGATCGCGCTCTCGGTCACCCTCATCGCGCTGATCGCGTCGAGCTACGTGCGCACGGCGTTCTTCCGCATCGGCCAGCTCAGCACGCAGATCAACCAGCTCCAGTCGCAGGCCCTCGCCCAGGAGAACGAGCTCAAGAAGACGCGCAGCGACAACATCGTGCTGGGCAACCACCAGCTGATCGCGCCGCCGGCGGTGATCGACCTGTCGCGCCCCGAGCGCGACCAGTTGCGCGCGTTCTCGACCTTCTTCGACGAGACGGTGCGCTACGTCAACAGCACCTACGGCCGGGTCGGCCTGCAGCCGTACCGCAAGACCTCGACCGACCCGGAGATCCGGGCCAACCTGACCCAGGTGCTGCACGACGCGCGCGACCGCGAAGCGGCGCTGGGCAGCGTCCCGTCGCCGGCCTTGTTCGTCCCGGTCGCGGCGCAGAATCTGTTCCGCGGCGAGACGATCTCGTTCTACTTCCCGTCCTGGACCGACAAGCAGCTCCTGCGCGCGGGCGAGGAAGTCGCCAGCGTCGACGTCGAGGGCGGCCGGCCGATTCCGCCGCCCGACTACCAGCGCCTGCAGGCGCGCGCGTTCGCGGAGATGACCAAACGCCAGTTCCCCGCCCCGCTCTTCGCGCTGGGAACGAGCGGCTTCGACCCGGTCAAGCTGCAGACCGCGAACGCCGAGCTGGCCCGGGTGAAGGGCAAGTTCCGCCTCGTCGCCCGCTCCGAGACCAACGTCTACCCCCACACCGGCGGCTTCATCCTCGCCGTCACGGTCGACCCGGCCCGGCCGTGACCGTTCTGGGACTCGATCCCGGGACGCGCAAGTGCGGCATCGCCGTCGTGACGGCGCTCGGCGCGGCGCCGCTGCGGCTGGAGATCGTGCCGCTGGGCGAGCTCGAGGCCGGGCTGCGCGAGGTGCTGGCCGCCACGCCGGTCGAGCTGGCCGCGATCGGGCGCGGCACCAACGCCGGCCCGGTGGCCGACGTCGTGCGCGGCCTGGGCCTGCGGGTGGAACTGGTCGACGAGTACGAGACCACCCTGCGAGCCCGCGCGCGCTACTTCCAGGACCACCCGCCGCGCGGCTGGCGGGCCCTGATCCCGCGCGGGATGCTGCTCCCCGACCGGCCGATCGACGACTATGCGGCCCTGCTGATCGCGGAACGCTTCCTCAAGGGTTCTTGATGAGGGGAGGAGTCCTCAGCGCCACCTCGGTATAGCGAACTCGGCATGCGTTCCGTATCGAGCGCGTCGTCGTCGTGCCTGTCGCGGTCGGAACCGCGATGGGTTCTTTCCGCCGCTGCGGCCGAGGGTAACATGGATACCTCGCCCGGTCCGGAGAGCACGCCGCGCCGCGAACGGACCAGCAGGCCGCATCTTTCTCGGAGGACACGATGAAGCGTCTCGCTACCCTCGTCCTCGCCGCGAGCTTCGGTTTGGGCTCGCTGCTGGCGTTGGGTCAGGGCGTCTCGGCCACACCGTTTTCGGACGTGCCGGCGAACCACTGGGCCTATCAGGCAATCCAGTCGCTCGCGGCCGACGGTTTGGTCGAGGGGTATCCCGACGGTAAGTTCAAGGGCGACCGCCCGCTGACGCGCTACGAGATGGCGGTGCTCGTCGCACGCGTCATCGCGAAGCTTCAGGCCAACGGCGCGGGCTATGCCTCGAAAGCCGATCTCGACAAGCTCCAGAAGCTCATCGACGCGCTCAAGGACGAGCTGGACTCGCTCGGCGTGCGCGTCACCAACCTCGAGGACGCGCTCGACGCGCTCGACAAGCGCACCAAGTTCGCGCAGTCGATCCAGTTCCACGGCACGATCCTGGACAACAACTCGTACCGCCAGCGCTACGGCGTCCCGCAGACCATCGCGCACGGCGCGGCCGACCCGTTCGTCTCGGTCTTCCTGACCGCGCCGGACAGCAACAGCCCGCTGGAGCAGGCCGGTCCGGGCAACCTCGTGCGCTTCGACGACAAGCTCAACTTCACGTACACGATCAACGAGAACTTGAGCGTCTCGCTGCCGATCCACATCATCAACTACGAGTACGGCGGCGAGTTCACGCCCCAGGCCAAGTACTCCATCCAGCCCGACGTGGTGGTCAACCTCGCCCGCAGCGGCGCGTTCACCAACGTCCAGCTGCGCGACGGCCAGCTCGACAACCTCAAGTCGTCGCGGGTCGGCCTGACCTACCGCGCGCCCGACGCGACCCAGCAGGGTCCCGGCTACGAGAACCCGGTCCAGCCCTACGAGAAGGGCTTCGAGATCGGCGGCGTGCTCAACGGCCTGACCGAGTTCCAGTTCTCCTGGACGCGCCTGGACCAGTCGTACATCAACACCCTGACCAACGTCGCCGATCCGACCGGCGAGTTCGCTCAGAACAACTACTTCTTCATCGTGACCCGGCCCCAGACGAGCTACGTCCAGCCCGGCGCGCCCAACTCGTCCGCCGGCGCGCAGAAGACCGACGTCTACACGGCCTCCAACGGCCCGCTGACCTCGGTCTACCTCTCGCGCAAGGCACAAGTCGGCACCGTCTACATCTCGGCGGTCAACGGCACGATCTGCACCAGCGCGGCGCTGACGCCGGCCGGCGGCGCCTGCCCGGTGGCGGGCGGCGGCTGGTACTTCCTGGACAACACCAATCAGGTCGTGTTCACGACGCCGCTGCCGGTCGGCACGACGGTCGCGATCACCTACGTCGGCCTGACCTACACCAACAACGACCAGTACCAGCGCTATCACGCCAACGCCCGCATCAACCAGAAGTTCAAGGGCCTGCCGGGCGCGGAGCTGGGCGTCTCGTTCAGCCGCATCTTCGACTTCGCCGACGTGTCGAACTCGCAGGGCACCAACTTCTACCAGTCGGCGCCCAACTCGAACGCGGCCGGCAACGGCTACGGCGTCGTGAGCGACACCGTGTTCGGGGTCGACGCGCAGGTGCCGCTGGCGTTCATCCACATCGGCCGCGACCGGACCAACAGCCCGGTGCTGTTCGGCGAGGGCGCGTACAGCAAGTACACGCCGGACTTCTACAACACGCCGGCGGTCACCGACAGCGGCGCGGTCGTCGGGCTGCGGCTCAAGATCGCCAAGGCCACCGCCACGCTGCAGTACCAGGCGGTCGGGGCGAACTTCATGAGCGGCGCGCCGCTGCGCTACTTCGGTCCGGCGCCCTCGACGTTCGGGTTCTGGCGCGGCAACTATTTCCCGGGCTTCTTCGGCTTCGCGAACAACCTGGCGATCAACCAGATCTTCGACGGCGCGGTCGGCACGACGACGCGCACGGCCGTGGCGAACACCTACATCTACCCGGTGTTCAACCCGTTCGTGGCCAGCGGACCCTCGTACTTCAGCGCGTTCGCGCCGAACACGCAGGGCTTGCACCCTCAACCTGACCGCGCCGGTCCAGATCGGCCAGACCACGGTCAACGCGCGCGGGCTGGCGCAGCACCTCACCGAGATGACGCCCAACGGCTTCGGCCAGCTGGCGTACGGCCCGGGCTTCGCGAGCGGCACCAAGCTCAAGCTCGACAAGTTCGAGGGCGGCGTGCAGTTCGGCGTGCCCGTGTTCGGCCAGCAGGCCGCGCTCAACCTGAGCGCGTCGCTCGAGCACCTCAACCGCAACGACAAGACCGGCTACGCCTACCTGCCGTTCAACACCGGCACCCAGGGCCCCGACCCCGGCGCGCAAGCGGCCAACAACGCCTACCTCTCGGGCGGGGCGACGCCGGTGCTGTTCTTCCCGAACTACATCGACATGTACCACACCACGTACGCCGCGGGCGCGACGCTGCCGGTCACCAAGGACGTGGTCTTCGGGATCGTCTACAACACCCAGAAGTACCACGGCTCGTACGGCACGACGCTGGGCCAGAACATCTCCGAGCGCAAGGACGTGTACTCGGCGACGGTCACCTACAACATCCCCAAGACGACCAGCTCCGTGTCGGCGCTCTTCCGCAACCAGAAGTACACCGACAACGTGATCCCGTCGTACAACTTCAACCAGAACCGCGAAGACCTGAACTTCACGGTCCGCTTCTAGCGGAACTGCGTCGCTCGCAAGGCCGCAGGAAGAGCCCGGGACCGCGAGGTCTCGGGCTCTTGTCGTTGTAGCAGTCGGATCGTGCGTCCGCTGCTCGTGATCGCCGCGCTGGTGCTGGCCGTGTTCTTGGGTGTCGTCCAGCTCGCATCGACCGCGGCTTACGGGGACCTGGCCGCGAGGCCGTCGTTCCCGGCCTGGCTGCACGGCGCCGACGCCGCGCTGCTGCGCCCGTTCCTGGGCGGCCCGCGCGCGCGAGCCGCGGCGGCCGTGCACGTCGGCGACCTGGCCGAGGCGGAGCGGCTCCTCGCCGGGGCACCCGACGACGCTGAAACGGCCGACTTGCGCGGCCAGATCGCGCAGGCCAAGGGCGAGCGAGCCACCGCGATCCAGGCCTACGTGCGGGCCGGCGACGTCGTGCACGCGCAGGCGCTGATCGACGCGCTCGCCCCGACCGACCTGCTCGACGCGCTGGCCGACCAGCGCCGGCTGGTGAGCGCGCTGGCCGCCGACCGCCGGGCGGAAGAAGTGACCGGCGACGCCTGGCTGCGGCTGGGCGTGCTGCAGGCCCAGGCCGGTTACGCCGAGCCGGCCCGCCGCGCGGCGTTCTGGCGCGAAGCCGAGAGCTCGTACCGCCGCGCGCTGGCGCTCGCACCCAACGACCACTCGTACCTGCTCTCGGCCGCGTACCAAGCCTTGGCGAACGGCCACACCGCCGACGCGCTGCGCTGGTACCAGCGCGCGATCGAGATCGTCCCCAACAGCAAGGACGCCTACGCCGGGCTGGCGCTGACCGCCGCCGCACGCGGCGACTGCGCGCGCGCCGCGCAGTCCTACGCGCGCTGGCGCACCCTGCGCGCGCCGGCCGACCGCGACCCGCACGACGATCCGCTGCTGGGCCCGCCGCTGCGGCGCTGCGTGCCGTGATCGTCGCGCTCGACACGCAGCTCGCACTGGGCACGGCGACCGGCGTCGGCGTCTACGCACGCGACTTGGCGAGCGCGCTGCGCGCCGCGGGCACCGACGTGCGCGCGCTCAGCAGCCCGCGGCTCGACCCCTGGCGTTTCGACCGGCGCGTGCTGTGGGACCAGGTGCTCCTGCCGCTCGCCGCCGCGCGCAGCGGCGCGGCGGTGCTGCACGCGACGTCGGGCACCATGCCGCTGCTGCGCACGCTGCCGACGGTGGTCACCGTGCACGACGTGGCCTGGCTGCGGGTGCAGGCGCACACCCGCTCCTACGCGCGGGCCTACTTCGGCGCGCTCCAGATGCGCGCGTACCGCGGCGCCGCGGCGGTCGTCTGCGACTCGCAGTTCTCCGCCGACGAGTACCACGCGCTGATCGACCCCGAGGCGCGGATCGAGGTCGTGCACCCGGGCGTCGACGCGCGCTTCGCCGCGCTCGCGCGCCGGCCCGATCCCGAACCGTTCGCGCTCGTCGTCGGCACCGTGGAGTCACGCAAGAACCTGCTGGTGCTGGTCGACGCGCTGGCCGCGCACCCGGAGCTGCGGATCGTCTCGGTCGGCCCGCACACGCCGTACGCCGAGCGCGTCCGCGTGCGCGCGATCGAGCTGGGCGTGAGCGACCGGCTCGAGCTGCGCGGCTACGTGCGCGCCGAGCAGCTCGACGACCTCTACGCGCGGGCGGCCTGCGCGCTGATTCCCTCGCGCTACGAAGGCTTCGGCTACGCGCTGGCGGAGGCGATGTGCGCGGGGCTGCCGGCGATCGCGGCGCGCTCGTCGTCGCTGGTCGAAGTTGCTGATGGTGCGGTGACGCTGGTCGATCCGGATCGGCCGGCCGAGTGGAGCGCGGCGATCGGCGCGCTATTGGCGGATCGCGAGGGCGCGCAGCGGGCGGCGGATGCGTTGCGCGGGGGGACGGTGGAGCGGTTCGCGTGGGAGACGGCGGCGCGGCGGATGCTGGCGGTTTACGAGGGGGTCGTGGGCACGTAGGTTCTGCGGTGGTGGCGGGGCGGGTGGCGGACGGTGCGGTGGCGGGGACGCTCCCTGCGCGCATCCTGCGCTCCGGTCGCTCGGCGCTCCATCGCTCTCGCGCATCCTGCGCTTCGCGATTCCGCGACGCCCCGCCACCGCGCCGTCCGCCACCCGCCCTGGCACGGTGGGGAAATCAAACGAATTCTCGTTGGGCACTGGAACGGTTGGTGAGGGTGGATGCCCTTGACGTTCTTGACTAGTACCGTATATGGTACTATACTGACCGGAGATGAGTGCGTGGACCGAGTTCGTCGTCTTGCGGCCCGCGTCGTTGCAACGAAGAACGACTGCGCATTCGCGGATCTTGCGGCGCTTTTGTTGGCGCTGGGTTTCGTCGAGCGACAGCCAAGAGGCGGCGGCTCGCACTATACGTTCAAGCGTGGTCCACTGCGAATCACCGTTCCTCGCGCCAGGCCCGTCAAGCGGCGGTATGTCGAGGACGTGCTCGTGCTGATCGAGGATCTTCTACCGTGCGACGACCGAGGAGGATCGTGAAGATGGCACCTGTCGCTGCGGAGCTCGAACGCTACTTGGCGTTGCCGTATACGCGAGAGCTCGTTCCCGAAGACGACGGCACGTGGTACGCACGAGTTCTCGAGCTTCCAGGCTGTATGACCGTCGGTGAGACGCAAGCGGAAGCGCTCGCGAACCTCGACGATGCGATGGCAACGTGGATCGAGGCCAAGCTCGAAGACCGCGAAAGCATTCCCGAACCCGCCGGTAACTTCAGTGGCCGGTTCGTCGTGCGCGTCCCGAAGACGCTTCATCGGGATCTGGTGAAAGCGGCCAATCGCAACGGTATCAGCCTCAACCAATTCATCGCAACCACGCTCGCCCAAGCGGTGGGCTCGGCCTTCTCGGCTTCGGCCCGCTGATCCGGCTCGGCACACCCGTCCGACCGCGCCTATACGGTCAGTAGATCGGCGAGCCCGGGGCGAACGGCGGCACGCTGCCGTCGTCTGGGGCGAAGATCAGGCGCAGCGGGTACGAAGAGCCGCCTTCGGGCATCGTCACGATGTGGATGCGGCGGAACGTGCCGGGGTTGATGCGTTCTTGCCAGAGCTTGTACTTCGAGAAGGCGGCGAGGCCGTGCGCTTGCACGAGCGTGCCGTCGATCAGAAACGTGCCCGTCGCTTTGCCGCCGCGCGGGTTGGCGTAGAGGGCGACGTTGCGCGGGCCGCGGGTCTGGTTCTTGATGACGACGGTCATCGATTGCTCGACGCCGTAGTCGCCGCTGAGCGCTTCGCCTTCGCGCAGGTTGGGCAGCGGCAACTGCCCGATCGGGATCTCGAGGTCGGCGCCGTCGACGTCGTAGGTGCGGTCGAAGTAGAACGTCGGCACGGGGTAGACGCCGCGCGCGTGCGGGGCGCCGCCGGCGAGCAATTGGGTGGTGTTCACGTCTTGCTCGAGCGGAGCGTTGGCGTTCTGCGCGACCAGGGTCAGGTCGAGCGGGTCGCCGCTCACCAGCCGCAGCTGCAGGATCGCGCTGACCACGTTGCTCGGCGGGAGCGCGTGGTCGACCAGGTTCATCGTCGCGCCCGGAGCGACGGTCATGATCGTGCCCTCGTTGCGGGCTTCGTGGACCAGGAAACGTTTGGTCGAGAGGTGGCCGACCTCGGCCTCGTTCGACGCCCGGGCCGGCGCTGCCGGCGATCATCTGCACGGTGGCGGGCGCGTTCGAGCCGTTGCGGGCTTTGAGCAGGATGCGGCGCGCGGGTTCGGTCGCGGGGTTGTAGTGATAGTACAGGAAGCGCTGCGGCGCCTTGGTGTCGAGGCGCGCGGTGAACAGGACGCCGTCGGCGGTCAGGCGCTCGGGGTAGTCGCTCACCAGCAGGCGGTTGGGAAAGATCGGCGGGAGCGCGACGTTCTCGACGATCACGTGGGTCGTGCCGCTCACGCCGAAGTAGCCGTTGCCGTCGATCGTCACCGGAACGTCGATCTGCGGCGCGGTTGTCGAGCTTGAGGTCGCCGTGGACCGCGATCGTCTCGGGGCTGACCCGGATCGTCGCGCCGGGCCGCATGGTCGCGGCGCGCGCGGCGGCTTCGGCCAGCGCATCGCGCAGGTAGACGGCGGAGGCGGGGTTGCCGGTCACCCGCAGCGTCGTCGCGTCGGCGACCGTGCCGGCGGCGTAGGCGACCAGCACCGGGATCGTGCGGCTCACGCCGCGGGCGTCGGTCAGCGTGACCGTCGTCGAGCCCAGCTTGAGGCCGTCGACGTAGAGCACGCGCTGGGGCTGGTCGATCACGGCCGCGGCGATCGGTCGGGTCGGCGACCGTCACGGTCAGCGTGCCGAGCGAGCTGTTGATGCGGGCCGAGGCGCGCTTCTGGGGCTCGACCCCGATCTGAGGCGGCTCGACGACGATCGGCGGCTGGGTCGGCTCGGCGGTCGGGACGGGGGTGGGCGCGCCCGGAATCGGCTGGGTCTCGACGGGGGTCCCCGTGGGGGCCGTTCCCGGCGACCCCGCCGGGGGAGCGTGTGGGCGGGGGCGGGGCGGGCGTGACGACGCTGCCCGGCGGGTTGACCGGGCCCGGGGGCGGCGTCACGGGTGGATTCACCTGCGCCGAGGCGGCTAGCGCCAGAGCGCACACGAGCGCGAAGCTAGAGAACGGCGCGATGACGCGTCGCAAGCGACTCCTTGGATGAGCGGATTAGGCGATCTTTTGGGCGGGCTCGCGCGACACGGCCGACGCCAGGAGCGTCTTGTAGCCGACGTTCGGGAAGAGCACGGTGACGAGGTCCTTCTCGGCGCGCTCCACGGTGCCTTGCCCGAACTTGGCATGGTACACCACGTCGGCGATGCGGTAGCCCGACGAGGTCAGCACGCGGTGGCCTTGCAGGCAGTTGTCGCACGCGCCGCAGGTCTCGGCCGCGTAGTCCTCGCCGAAGTAGTTCAGGATGAAGCGGCGGCGGCAGCCGGTCGTCTCGGCGTACTGCAGCATCATCGCCAGCTTCGACTGGTCGTACTTCTTCTTGGTGTCGTAGTTGGCCAGGTTCAGGACGCGGTCGCGCTGGGCGAGCGCGGCTTCGATCAGCACGTACTTGCTGCGCATCGAGTTCTCGATGAAGCCGCCCTTCTTGAGCAGGGCGAGAATGACTTTGAGCTTGGTGAGCGGGAGTTGCGTGATCTTGCGCAGGTCGGTGAGGCTGACGCCGCCTTCCTGCGTGCCGCCGAAGATCTCGAGCGTGCCGAAGACTTTCTGCACTTCCTCGATGTCGGGGTACTTGCCGGTCAGGAAGTAGTTCTGCACCCGGGTGTCGCTCATGCGATAGATCAGCACGCACTTCGACGGGTCGCCGTCGCGGCCGGCGCGGCCGGCTTCCTGCGTGTACGCTTCGACCGAGCCCGGCAAGTCGTAGTGTACGACGAATCGAATGTTCGGCTTGTCGATGCCCAGGCCGAAGGCGTTGGTGGCGACGACCGCGCGGATCGCCTCGCCCATGAACAGCTCGTGGACGGCGGTGCGGTCGTGCTTCTGCAGCTTGGAGTGGTAGACCGCGACCGGCAGGTTGAGCTCGTCCTGGAGGTGCTTCTGCACCTCGAGCGCGTTCTTGATCGTGGCGGTGTAGATGATGCCGGTGCCGTCGAGCTGGCCGGTCTGGAACAGCTCGCGCAGGATCTTGAGCTTGCCGCTCTCGCTCTCCGCCCGCTTGACCTCGTAGCGCAGGTTGGGCGGTCGAAGCCCTTGACGATCGGCTTGACGCTGGGGATGCCGAGCTGGGCCAGGATGTCCTCGCGCACCGCCGGGGTGGCGGTCGCGGTCAGCGCCAGCACGGTGGGGTGGCCGAGCTGGCCGATCACCTTGCCCAGGTTGAGGTAGGCGGGGCGGAAGTCGTGGCCCCACTGCGAGATGCAGTGCGCCTCGTCGACCACGAACAGCGGCACGGTGAGTTCCTGGAGGATCGACACGAAGGCGTCGTCCTCCAGCTTCTCGGGCGTGACGAACACGATCTTCATCTGGCCCGACGCGATCCGCGCGACCGCGGCCATCTCTTGCTCTTCGGACAGGGTCGAGTTGAGGGCGACGGTGGCGGTGATGCCGCGCTCGGCCAGCATGTCGAGCTGGTCTTTCATCAGCGCGATCAGCGGCGAGACGACCACGGTCGTCCCGGGCAGCAGCAGCGCCGGCAACTGGTAGCAAAGCGACTTGCCGGCGCCCGGTCGCCAGGATCGCGAGGGTGTCCTCGCCCTCCAGCACGCGGGTGATCACCTCGACCTGGCCCGGGTTGAAGCTCTCGTATCCGAAATGCTCGCGCAGCGCGCCGCGCAAGTCCACCGTGGTCTTCATCGTCCCTCTGCGGCGGACGCGACGCGACGCCTCGCTCAAAAGCGGGCGTCCGCGGCGTCAAAGCCGACACGGGACGCTTACCCGGCTCCGGAAATCCATAAACGTCGGAGCCGTGTGACGCCCGGCACCCGCGGGGAGCGGTCCGGGCCGTCCCGAACTACACCGGGTGTCGCTCTACCGTACCTGGCGGCCCCGGACGTTCGCCGACTTGGTGGGGCAGGACGCCGTGGTCAAGACCCTTTCCACGGCGCTCGAGACGGGCCGTCTCGCGCACGCCTACCTGTTCTCGGGCCCGCGCGGCTCGGGCAAGACCTCGGCCGCCAAGATCCTCGCCCGCTGCATCGAGTGCGTGAACGGCCCGACCGCGCACCCCGACAACACTTGCGAGAACTGCCGCGCGATCCTCGACGGCACCGCGATGGACGTGCTCGAGATCGACGCCGCGTCCAACCGCGGGATCGACGAGATCCGCGCGCTGCGCGACGCGGTGAAGTTCGCGCCCGCGACGATGCGCAGCAAAGTCTACATCATCGACGAAGCGCACATGCTGACCAAAGAAGGCGCCAACGCCTTTCTGAAAACGCTGGAGGAGCCGCCGGAGTGGGCGGTGTTCGTGCTGGCGACGACGGCGCCCGAAGCGCTGCCGCCGACGATCCTCTCGCGCTGCCAGCGCTATGCGTTCCGGCGGATCGCGATCCCGACCATGATCGCGCGCATGCGCGAGATCGCGGACGCCGAGGGCATCGTCATCGACGACGCGGCGCTGGGCGCGATCGCCTACCGCGCCGACGGCGGCCTGCGCGACGCGCTGACCATGCTCGAGCAGGTGTCGGCGTTCGCCGGCGGCCCGGTCGACGCGAGCACCGTGGATGCGGCGTTCGGCCAGACCGGGCGCGAGTTCGCCCGCGCGCTGCGCGACGCTTCGCTCGACGGCGACGCCGCCCAAGCGCTGCGCATCATCGACGAGGCCTCGGACGGCGGGGCCGACATGACGGGCCTGATCCGCAGCACGATCGGCGAGTTCCGCCACCTGCTCGTCGCCCGGGTCAACCCCGAGCTGCTCGCGCGCGACCTGGCCGAGGACGACGCCGCGATCGCCCGCGAGCGCGCCGCCGCGACCCCGCAGGCGCGCCTGGTGCGCGCCCTGCGCCTGCTGGCCGACGCCCTCTCCGCCGCGCGCGGCTCGGGCAACGCGCGCCTGGAGATCGAGAGCGCGATCCTGCGCTTCGTCCTGCAAGGCGAGGACCCGACCCTCGACGCCCTCGCCGCCCGCCTCGCCGCGCTAGAGTCCGGCGACGGCGCGGCACCGGCACCACGTACGGTCGTACCAGCTCCGCGCACGGCCGCGCCGGCTGCGCGCACGGATGCGGCGGCGGTACCCGCGGCGCAAGCCGTCCAGCCGAAAGCCGCCCCGGTGTCCGCTCGGTCGGCAGAGCCCGCGCCCGTGCGGTCACCTGAGCCGACCCCCGTCCCGCCTGCCGCACGAGCCGCCGAGCCCGCGCCGGAGCGTCCGGTGCCGACGGAACGCGCGACCCCGCCGGAACCGCCGCAGCGGTCCGCGGCGCAGACACCGCGCCGAGCCCGCGGCTGCGAAGCCCGCCGTGCCGGCGATGGACCTGTCGCTGCAGAAGCTGCGGACGCTCTGGCAGAGCATCCGGACGCGAGCCGAGGGCGAGAAGGGCTCGCTGCGCGCGGGGCTGTCGCGCGCGACCGTGGCCGCGCTGGACGGCGACACGCTGACCCTGCGCGTGCCCGATTCGATGACCGGCGAGATGCTCAAGCGCGACGTGCCGACGGTCAAGAAGGCGATCGCCGCGGTCACCGGCCGCGCGATCGAGGTGCGCGTCTTGGTCAACACCGCCGCCCCGCCGCCCGACACCGGCATGAGCGCCGACGACGGCGAAGACGGCGACGAGCTGATGCGCTACGCGCTGGAAAAACTCACTTGAGTGGATTCGGCCCCGCCGAATCCGTTGCATTCGGCCTTCGGCCGAGCCGCCCGATTGAAGGAACACGACGACATGAATCAAGCTCAGATGATGCAGCAGCTCAAGAAGATGCAGCAAGAGATGGCGCGCGTCCAGGACGAGCTGGCGAACACGGTGATCGAAGGCACGGCCGCGAGCGGCGCGGTGACGGTCGCGATCAGCGGTGAGTTCCAGGTGAAGAAGGTCACCATCAAGCCCGAGGTCGTCGACCCCGAGGACGTCGACATGCTCGAGGACCTGCTGGTCGTCGCGCTCAACGACGCGCTGGGCAAAGTGCAGGAGACGAGCTCGCGCAAGATGGGCGCGCTCACCGGCGGGATGAAAATCCCCGGAATGATGTGAGCGAGTCATCTCTACCACCATCGCGGGCCCGGTTCAGGCGCTGATCAACGAGTTCAGCAAGCTTCCGACGATCGGCCCCAAGACCGCCGCCCGGCTCGTGTTCCACCTGCTCAACCGCTCGCGCGACGACGCGCACGCGCTGGCCGAGGCCATCGTCGCGCTCAAGGAGCGGGTGCGGCTGTGCTCGCGCTGCTTCTCGATCACCGAGGACGACCCGTGCGCGGTCTGCGCCGACCCGCGCCGCGACGCCGGCCTGATCTGCGTCGTCGCCGACGCCAAGGACGTGTTCGCGGTCGAGCGCACCTCGGCGTACAACGGCCGCTACCACGTGCTGGGCGGCTTGATCTCGCCGATGGACGGCATCGGCCCGGCGCAGCTGCGCATCAAGGAGCTGGTCGACCGCATCGCCGCGGAGTCGCCCAGCGAGATCATCGTCGCGACCAACCCCAACGCCGAAGGCGAAGCGACCGCGCTCTACTTGTCGCGCCTGCTCGCGCCGAGCGGCGTGAACGTCACCCGCCTGGCCTACGGCCTGCCGATCGGCGGCGACCTCGACTACGCCGACGAGAACACCCTAGCCCGCGCGATCGAAGGCCGCCGCACGCTGTAGCGGACGAACCACCCAGTGCATCAGCATGATGGAGTAGAATAGCGGCGCATGCGGCGTGCTCGGCTCGGCGGGCCTACCGGCTTCTCCATATCGATCATATTCTTGCTGCTCGCTGCCGGATATTGGGTCGACGTCGCCCACCCGAGATCCAATAAAACTACGCTCTCTTTCGCTATCGCCAATACGGTGCTTGGGCTGGCCTATGTTGCGATTTGGTGGACAACCCGAAAGAGCGACCGAAAACCTCGCTGATTTGCCGGACGCTCTAGTCGTCACGAAATATGCGCGTAGCCCGCCGCTTCGTCGTCGGCACGTCCACCCGATCCGCCCCCGGGTGTAGGCGAGCGTGGCTCGCAAGGGCGGATCGGTGGTCGGCCGTACCACGCCGCGTTCACTGCGACTAGCACAGCGAAGGCGAGTGGACGTCTGATGGACTCCTGCGCTCAACGCAAGAGTCGTAGCGCCGTTCAGCGCGGCATGCGTTTACGCTAGCACGGAGGCCGCTCATTGTCAGCACGAGGATTCCCTCGATACGGCTCGATTCGTGTATCCTAATGAGGACCAAGGGATTTCCCTTGATCTGTCGGCGCCGAGCGCCGGAAGGGTACGAAGTATGCTTTGGATTCTGGCGCTTGCCGCGTTGCTGATCGGGGGAACGACTCTTACACCGATGGATGGAGTGGCCGGTGGTCCGTCCGTCACGCCGTTCGACGGTGTGAAAGGCGGCCCGTCGGCACGCATCCGCCCGTGACGGGGAATAAAGCGACATAAGCGAAGCGTCACCCGTGGGTGTTCGGGGAGGCACTCAGACGAGTGTCTCTCCTTTTCATATCCCGGGAGGACATCTCGTCTGCCGCAAAGCGCCGTCGACCTGCAACGGCAAAAGATGCGCTTGACGCCTGGTTCTCAGGCGACTTCGAGCATTGTTTGGAGTTATGCGATTCGGTCGAGCCGACCGATCCCGCCACGGTGCTGCAGATCGTGCAGCTCAGAGCCCGGGCGCATTCACGTCTAGGCCAATGGCAAGATGCCATCGCCGTTCTGGCGGATGCTTTTCGGCGTGGCGGAAAAACCGATGAAGCCCTGACTACCCGGATGCTCACCGGTGCCGCGTACGTGCGAGGCGGCCGGCTCGAGCATGGCTTGGAGATCCTGACCGCGGCACAGGGCGACGCCGGCGATGCGCACTCCACCGTTCGCTCCGAGATCGCTCTAAACCGGGCGCTCGCGTACTTCGGCCTTCGAGAGCTGGCAACCGCTGAAACGGCTCTGTCGCTCGTCAGCCCGAGCAGTGACATCGTTTTCGCTCGCGCGCTGGAATACCGGGGCTGGATCGCGAGCGCTCGCGTCGATTACGCGCTCGCCGTGGAATACTTCCTGGCGTCTCTGGATTGCCTCGATACCTGTCGTCATTATGACCGGTTCCTGGAAGCCAACGCTTTGCAAGCGTTGGCGCACCTTGCGCTGGAACGCTTGCAACCCGAGACGTGGGCTACGGTGGCCAAGCGGCGTGAAAACGATCGACTGGTCAGCGAGCGGTCTTGCCCGGCCGCACTTCTGGGTCGCGATCAATGCCGCGACGTACGCGTTCGAGGTCGCTGGCGCTCCGCTGGAGGCGCTTCGGGAAGGCCGTCTAGCTGAAAAGATCGCGCCGACTCCCGCCGCGCGAGTCGAGGCGCTCTGCCGCCGTGCCGCAACGGTAGGGCATTCTGACGAACGCCTAGCGCGGCGCGATCATACGGAGGAAGCTTACGAACTCTACCTCGCGCTCGATCCCAAGAGTCTGCAAGGTGACGATCGTCTCGTATCGCTCATTCTGGCAAAGCAGCTCGCGCTGTCAGGCCGAGTCGCGCAAGCAAAGAAACTTCACTCCATCTACCGCCAGCATTCTGAGACGTCGCCCTTGCTCGCCGTTACGGGTGACCCTCGACAGCGTGCGTACGAGAAGCTGGTCGAGGGCGAGATCGCGGAGGCCGACGGCCAAAAGGCGCCCGCCCGAAGCGCGTATCTCGACGCCTTGGCTGGCTATCGCAAGATCGGCTATACGCGCCGTGCGGTGCATGCGGCGCTTCACCTTGGCTGGCTCTTGAACGCGGCCGATCTCTTTGCATATGCGGACGAAGCAACAAGGCACCTTCCGCAGAAATCATGGCTTCGGCAGCAAGTGCAACGGGCGCCGACCGACCATATCATCAAGAGCTTGCGCCCTGCGCAACGCGACGTACTTCACCTGCTGTGTACGGGGAAGAGCATCGACGAGATCGCGGATAGCCGCTTGCGATCGGTCAAGACGATTGAAGCGACCATGACGGAAATCTACAAAGCGTTCAACGTTCGAAGCCGGGTCGAACTATTGCACGAGTTGCTCCGCCGTGGCATACTCAAGTCGGCCTAAGCGCCGCAATTCGGCTCGGCGATGATCTGGAGAACACTGCTATGAACACCAGCGAGTCTTCGGTTGCCAGAACGCCGCGCGACGTGCGGTCGGCGGAAGCGTTCTTCCTGACGAGCTTAGCGCGAATCGTCGGTGATGCTCCAGTGACGGCCGGAGATAACGAGTCCGATTACTTCGTGCCGGTGGCGGTCTCGCGCTTGCACGAAGTCGACCAGCAGATATCCCGGCTGCAACTCGAAGTTCAGGAGCGCTTCGACATCGTGTTGACCGCGATGCCGATCCCCTTCGGCGTATAGAGGCGAACCAGCGTTACGTGATCGTCAACTCGTCGCCGAGGGCGACTTCGCCCGGCGTGATCACGTCACAGTAGACGCCGATGCGGGCGTCGCGGTGTTCGGCTAGGGCACGCAGCACGTCGGGGCCGCTCGTACCGGTTGCGACGTCGTAGTTAGGGGTGATGCAGCGGCGCGTCACCTTGGTCACGCGGAGCACGGCGTCCCCGGCGCGGACTGTCGTGCCGACCAAGTCCTGCTCGCGCTTCGCGAACCCAGGCGCGGTGCGGACGTACAGGTTGGGGCGGAAACGCTGCGGGTCGAGCGCCTCGCCGACCAGCGCCTCGACGTCCGCCACCCAGAGGTCGAGCAGCAGCGAGACCGGGGCCAGGTCGAACCAGCGCGGGCGGCTGCGGTCGAGGGTCAGCAGCACGCCCGCGTCGGCGGCGTAGGATGCGGCGGTCGCGGGGTCGGCGGTCAGGTGGAGGCGGGACGACTCCTTGCCGCGGAACGGCTTGCCGGCGCGCGGGTGGAGCGGGCTCTCGACCAGCAGCGCGGCGGTGCGGTCGCCGGCCAGCCCGTCGGGCAGCACGGCGACGCGCTGAAGTGCCTCCGGCCGCAGCGCCTTGACCGGGTAGCGCCAGAGCGACGCGATCGTGCCGACCTCCACCACCCCGGGATTCGCGCCGGGCCCGCGCGAACGCTCTCGCGGCGTGCAGAACATCGAGCTGCGCCCGCTGGGTGCGGGAGAGATTCTCGATCGCGCGGTGACGCTCTACGTTCGCCGCTTCGTCGCGATCGCAACGGTGCTGGCGATCATCACCGTCCCGCTCCTCCTGCTCCAGGCGCTGGTGTCGCCGGGGTCGTTCCGGATCGGCGAGGACTTGCTGCAGGTCATGCAGGCCGGCGGTAACGCCGCCAAATCGGGCAACGTGCTGGCGAAGATCGCGCGGGACTCGCAGTTCACCCTGCCGGTCGCCGGCGTGCTCGTGGGCGGCCTGCTGGTGCGGCTCCTGGCCTGGAACGCGCTGGTCGCGGTGATCGCCGGCGCCTATGCGGGGGTCGCGCTGTCGCCGGGCGCCGCCTACGCGATCGCGGTGCGGCGCTATTTCCCCCAGTTCGTGGTCGGGCTGCTGTTCTTCGGCATCACGCTCGTCGCGCTGATCCCGGTCGGGCTGGTCTACGTGGCGATCATCGCGGCCGTGGTGGCGCTGAGCTTGGCCAAGCTGCAAGTGGTCGCCATCATCGCCGGCATCATCCTTGGGCTGGGGTTCATCGCGTTCGCCGCGGTCGTCACGGCCTGGCTGCTGATGGCCTACGAGCTGGCCTCGGTCGCGGTCGTGACCGAAGGCCCGAGCCCGGTCGCGGCCGTGGCGAGCGGCTTGCGGCGCGCCTTCGGGCGCGGCACGCGCTGGCGCACGCTGGTCGCCGGGCTGATCTACGTCGCGCTCGTCTACGGCGCCACGATTCCGGCCGGCATGATGGGCCTGCTGCTGGGCGCGGTGACGCACCAGCCGCTGCTCGCCGCCGCCGCCAGCGCGGTCGCGAGCGTGCTCGTGCAAGGACTGCTCGGCGCGTTCGTGGTGGTCTACGCGACCGACGTTCGCGTGCGGCGCGAAGGGCTCGACCTGGCGGCGCTCGCGGACCTCGGCGCAACCGCCGCGCCGGCGGTATGAACGCGGTCTGGCC
This sequence comes from Vulcanimicrobiota bacterium, assembly GCA_963784655.1. Lineage (GTDB taxonomy): Bacteria > Vulcanimicrobiota > Vulcanimicrobiia > Vulcanimicrobiales > Vulcanimicrobiaceae > Vulcanimicrobium. The sequence goes on along the minus strand of CAWASO010000001.1, from coordinate 925,074 downwards.
GCACGGCGATCCGCGCGCCGTCGCGCGGGCGGTCTTGGCCGATCCGCGCTATCGCAGCGCGGCGCCCGGGCCGAGCGACCAGAGCTGGTGGGACGTTCTTTGGCGGCCGCTGCGCGCGCTGTGGCGCGCGTTCCTCGATTCGCTCAAGCACGTGTTCGGCAACGACGCCGTCACCTCGCTGATCGGCTATGCGATCCTGTTCGCGGTGGTGGTGTTCCTCGCCGTCGTGCTGGTGCGCTTCGCCGCTCGCTTCGGCTGGTCGCCGTTTCGCCGCCGGACGGACGGCGGCGGTGCGGGCTACCATGCCGATCCGCTGCACGACGATGCCGACGCGGCGACGCTGCGCGCCCGGGCGCTGGCGGCTGCGGCGGAGGGCCGCTACCGCGACGCCGCGGCGCTGCTGTGGGCCTCGGCGCTGCGCGCGCTGGACGAGCGCGGGCAAGTTCGCTACGACGCGGCGCGCACGCCGGGCGAGTGGCGCCGGGCGGTGCGCGACCCGGCCTTCGACGCGCTGGCGCGCGAGGCGGTGGTCGCCCTGTTCGGCGGGCGCGCGGTCGACGCCGCGCTGGTCGAGCGCATGCGGGCCGCGTACGAGCGGGTCGTCACGCCGGCGTGAAACGCGATCTCGTCCTGGGCGGCCTGCTGGTCGCGCTGCTGCTCGCCGTCACGCTGCTGACCGCGCGCACCGCGGAGAAGACGCCGCTCGCCAGCCACGCCAGCGCCGACTTCGGCTTCGGCGGGTACCGCGCGTGGTACGACGTGCTGGCCCGCGAAGGGGTCGATGTGCGGCGCTTCCGGCGCGACCACGCCGCGCTGGCCGGCGCGGGGATCGACACGCTGGTCGTCGCCTTTCCCGCGGCCGGGCTGCCGTCCACCTGGCACGCCGCCGACGCCGCCGCCGTGCACGCCTGGATCGCGCGCGGCGGCAAGCTGGTCGACATCGGCGAGACGCCGCGCACCCGGCAGGACGACGACAAATCGGCCCAAGTGTTCCTCAAGGACACCGTGGGCTCGCATTCGCCGCTGCGCGGGCCGTGGACGAGCGCCGTCGCGGCGCTCGACGAGCGCGGCACGTCGCGCCTGGACATCAAGCCGCACGCTCGCGTCGAGACGCTGCTCGCCGACGGCGCGGGGCCGCTGGTCGTGCGCTATCGCGAGGGCAAGGGCGAGATCGTCGGCGTCGCGGACCCGCGCCCGTTCGAGAACCGCTCGCTGGCCCACGCCGACGCGGCGCGGCTGGCGTACCTGGTTGCGCAGCCGCGGCACGCCGGCGGCGCGGTCGCGTTCGACGAGACGATTCGCGCCGAGGCGGCCGGCAAGCCGTGGTATCTCGCGCTCACCGCGCCCGAGCTGCTGGCGCTGGCGCTCGCGGCGCTGGCCGGGCTGCTCTGGCTGGCGTACGGGCTCGTTCCGCTCGGCCCGCCGGTGCGGCTGTTCGCGCCGCGCGAGCCGACCTCGGCCGAGTTCCTGGACGCCGTCGCCGCGCTGTACGGCCGGGCCGGCGCGCGCGCGCACGCCCGCGACGCGCTCGTCGCCGACGCGCGCCGCGCGCTCGACCGCGCGCCGCGCACCGCCGAGAACGACGCGCTGGCGGAACGCATCGCAAGCGCCGCGCACACCGCTCCCCCGGACGACGCCGCGCTCGTCGCGGTCGCCCAGCTCGCCCGACTCGCCAGAGAGGACTCCGTTCGTGCACACAACCCCGATCGACGCCGCGCAGCGCTTACGGGAGGGGCTGGGGCGCGTCGTCGTCGGCGGTGACCGGGTCGCCCACGCGCTGCTCGTCGCGCTGCTGGCCGGCGGGCACGCGCTGCTCGAAGGCGTGCCCGGCACCGCCAAGACGCTCACCGTGCGCGTCCTCGCGCGCCTGCTCGACGCGGAGTACAGCCGGATCCAGTTCACCCCCGACCTGATGCCGTCCGACGTGGTCGGCACGACCGTGTTCGACCAGCGCAGCGCGACCTTCTCGCTGCGGCGCGGGCCGGTCTTCACCAACGTTCTGCTGGCCGACGAGATCAACCGCACGCCGCCCAAGACGCAGGCCGCGCTGCTCGAGGCGATGGAGGAGCGGCGCGTCACGATCGACGGCACGACGCACGCGCTGCCCGCGCCGTTCCTGGTCTGCGCGACGCAGAACCCGATCGAGTTCGAGGGCACCTACCCGCTGCCCGAAGCGCAGCTCGACCGCTTCTTCGTGCGCGTGCGCACGGGCTATCCGACCGCCGACGAAGAGCGCGCGCTGATCGCCCGCGCGGTGGCCGGTTTCGACGCGCGCGACCTCGACGCGGCGGGCGTCGTGCCGGTGGCGAGCGCGGCCGAGATCGTCGCGGCGCAGGCGGCGGTGCGCCGGGTGCACGTCGCCGAGTCGCTGCAGGGCTATCTCTACGACGTGGTCGCCGCGACGCGCAGCTCGCCCGACGTCGCGCTGGGCGCGAGCCCGCGCGCCGCGCTCGCGCTGGTGGCCGCGGCCCAGGCCTCGGCGTATCTCGACGGCCGGACCTTCGCCACGCCCGACGACGTCAAGGAGATCGCGCCGGCCGTGCTCGGCCACCGGATCATCGTGCGGCCCGAAGCCGAGCTCGACGGCACGACCGCCGACGACGTCGTGGCGCGCGTGCTGGCCGGCGTGTCCGCGCCGGAGAAGTAGTGCTCTGGATCGCGCCGCGCGGCGTCGCGGCGCTGGTCGGGCTGGCGCTGCTCGCGTTCGGCCTGGCGCAGGTGCTGGCGTGGCCGCTCGCGCTCGCGCTGGCGGCGGCGATCTTCGTCGCGCTGGTGCTCTACGATCTGGCGCAAGTGCGCGGCGAGCTGCGGATCGACCGGCTGGAGCCGCCGCGCTTGTCGCTCGCGCGCCGGGCCGCGTTCGGCTACGCGATCGCCAACCGCGGGCGCGTCCCGCTCGACGTCGCGCTGGTCGAGGCGCCGGCCGAGCGGCTCGCGATCGACCTGGCCGAGACGCGCGCGCTGGTCCCGCCGCGCGCGCGCGTGACGGTGCAGGTCGGCGTCCTCCCGCGCGAGCGCGGCCGCACCGCGCTGCGCTCGTACCACGCGCGCATTCGCTCGCCGCTGGGGATCGTCGAGCTGCGCCGCACCTGGCGCGCGCCGGTCGCGCTGCGCGTGTCGCCCGATCTGTCCGCGCTCGACCGCAGCGGCGACCTGGTCGCGCGCACCAAGCTGCTCGAGTCGGGCCTGCGGCGCTTGCGCCGGCGCGGCGCGGGCGGCGAGTTCTCCAGCCTGCGCGAGTACGGGCCCGACGACGAGTTCCGCGCGATCGACTGGAAGGCGTCGGCCCGCCGCGGCCGCGCGATGGTCGCGACCTACGAGGTCGAGCGCGCGCAGCAGATCGTCGTCGCGCTCGATGCCGGGCGCCTGATGACGCCGCGCCTGGGCGACCGCCGCAAGCTCGACCACGCCGTCTCCGCCGCGCTCGCGATCGCCGCGATCGGCCGGCTCGCCGCCGACCGGGTCGGCCTGATCGCCTTCGCCGCGACGACGCTCGCGCGCGTGCTGCCGGCCGGCGGCGCGGCGCACGCGGCCAAGCTGACCGACGTGCTGAGCGATCTCGAGCCGCACTTCGAGGAGTCGGACTACGAGCGCGCCTTCTTGGACCTGAGCCGGACCCTGCGCCGCCGCAGCCTGGTCGTGCTCTTCACCGACCTGTTCGACCCGGTCGCCTCAGCGGCGGTGCTCGGCGCGGCGAAGCTGCTCGTGCCGCGTCACCTCGTGCTCGTCGTGCTGATGAACGACGCCGCCGTTACCGACGCGCTGCGCCGCCGTCCCGAGAACGCGGACGACGCCTACCGTGCCGCCGTCGCCGCGACGCTGGGTGAAGAACGCGGCCGCGCGATCGCCACGCTGCGCGAGCGCGGCATCCTGGTGGTGGACGTCCCGGCGGCCGAGCTCACGATCGCGCTGCTCGACGCGTACGTGGACATCAAGACGCGCGGGCTGTTGTGAAGCCGGTCGCTCGCTACGAGGTTGGCTCGTTGAACGGTGCGACGTTGGCCGAGCAGCCGTCGGGTGCGCCCACCGGCGGCGTGTAGGGCACGGGCTGCGTGCTCGTGACGCCGTATTCGAGCGGGTAGAACGAGCCGCCGTCGGTCATCGTGACGGTCGTGGTCGCGCCGGTGGAGTGCGCCGGAAGCTGGTACTGCGCGACCAGGTACGGCTTGGGCACGCGGGCGCAGCCCAGCTCCTTGAGCTGGCCGTCGACCACGAAGCTGCTGCGCACCGGGCCGCCCAGCGGCTTCTCGTAGAGGTAGATCGGATACGCCGTGTCGGTCGGGTTGTCGAGCGAGAACGTGATGTTGTGCACCACGCCGTAGTCGCCGAAATCGTGGCCGGGATCGGCGGCGTCGACGTTGCGCGGCGTCGCCGTGCGGTTGGCGTACTGCACCGCGACGTCGGGTCCGCCGGCGGTGTACGAGCGCGCCATGCTGCCGATGCTCGTGAGGTCGAACACGCCGTGCCGGTTGTGCCCGTCGAACGCGACGCGCGGCCCGTTCAAGAACGTCTCCGGGCGGCTGCCGGCCGGCGCGGCGACCACCGAGACGGCCACCGCGCCGCCGCTCACGACGTGCATGTCGATCGCGCCCGCGACGACTTCGCCTTGCAGAATCAAGGAGTGCCGCACGACGAACGGCTGCCCGGGCCCGACGTCGACCACCGTTCCCTGATTGGACTGCTGGTAGCGCAGGAGGTCGCGCGACACGGTATGGCCGACGCTCATGACGTCCAGATCGGGACCGGCGGCGGACTCGAGCAGGTGCACGCGCGCCGGCGCGCTCGCGGTCAGGACGACGTCGACGTCGCGCGGCATGCCGATGTCGGAGTGGTAGTAGTACATCCGCGCCGGCTGCTCGGCGGTCACGGTGCCGCGGAACACGAGCCCGTCGCTCATCAGGTACTCGGGGTCGTCGCTCAGGAACAAGACGTGCGGCCGGGCCGGGGTGAAGGGCACGTTCTCGACCGTCACCGTCGTGGTGCCGCTGACGGGCACGGTCGTGCCGTCGCCCGCGATCGTCGTCGTCACGTTCACCGCGGTGCGCGCGCCGAGCGGGAGCGGCAGGAGCGGCCACGGGTTGACCGCGCCGTAGCGCAGGCCGGCGCCGGGGCGCAGCGTCGGCCGGATCGCGCGGTCCAGCGCGGCTTGGATCTTCGCGTAGACCACGTTGCCGTCGGCGGCCGGCGAGCCGGTGACGTCGAGCGTGAGGCTGGGCGGGATCACGCCGGCCGCGGGCAGGGCGGCCGCCGGCGGGGCGGCCGGGATCGGCGGGGGCTCGACCGACTGGGCGGCGGCCGTCCGGCCGAGCAGCAGGGACGCGATGGCGAGGATGACGACGAAGCGAGTGTTCACGGTTTCTTTGCAGAGGGCTCAGGCGAAGAGAAGCGGAGGGGCAATGTCAAAGTCGCTCGGCTGCTAAGTCGAATTCCGACAACCCGGGAGCTTCCCAGAAACGCACGCCCAGTCCCGCCCGTTCCCTGTGCCGGTACGAGCGGTCGACGACCGCCCGCTTCCCTACGTATCGGCCGCGGCGCGGCGCGAGCCGCCGACGAAGTACGCCAGCATCACCAGCGCGGTGAAGGCGCCGATCGCGTCTCGCACCGGGATCGGCAGCCGCTGCGGCGAGACGAAGCCCTCGATCGTGCCGGCGACGCAGAGCATCAGCGCCACGCCGATCATCAGCGTGCCCGCGCGCCGGGCCGCCACCACGAGCGCTTCGCGCCGCCGCCCGCGGCCCGGGCGCAGGTAGCCGCCGGCCATCACCAGGCCCGCGCCGCCCGCGATCTGGATCGCGCTCGAGCTCGATCACGCCGTGCGGCGCGATCGTGGCCCAGAAGTCGGCCCCGAAGCCGGCGCGCGCGAACGGCGCGCTGTACGCGCCGACCATCAGCCCGTTCTCGAGGATGATCCAGCCGGTCAGCAGCCCGCCGGTCATGCCGCCCGCGAACGCGATCGCCGCGACCTTGACGTTGTTGGTGATGATGAGCGCCGCTTGCGCCGACGAGTAGGCGCGGTCGAAGCCGAAGTTCGAGTCGTGCAGCGACTTGCTCACGACCGGCGGCTCCTGGCCCGACATGAGGGCCGCGTAGTTGCTCGGGTCGGCGCTGACCGAGACGTAGGCCACGACCGCCGCGACGACGGTGACCAGGGCGCAGAACGCGATCGGCGCCCACGAGCGGCGCACCTCGCGCGGAAAGCCGTGAACGACGAACTCCCGCACCCGGCTCCAGCCGCTGCGCGCGGTCGCGACGTAGACCACGGCGTGGGCGCGCGCGGTCAGCCGGTTGAGGTGCTCGAGCACGACCGGGTCCTCGCCGCGCGTGCGCGCGATGGCGAGGTCGCTGGTGGCCGCGCGGTAGGCCAAGGCGAGCTCGTCGATCTCCGCGGGCTGCAGCGACCGTATGCCGCGCGCGGCGGCCCGGTCGACCAGGGCCGCGAGCCGGTCCCAGCGCGCTCGCCGCGCGATGACGAAGCGCCGTTCCCGCATCGCGCCGTCCTTCGCGCGGGGACGCGCGCGCCCCCGGTGCAAGAGAGCGGCGTGGAGCGCTCCGTGGACGTCCGGACGGGTGAGGCCGTCGCGATCCGGTACGAGCTGGCCGGCCTGGGGAGCCGTTTCCTGGCGGTCGCGGTCGATGCGCTCGCGCAGGGCGCGATCCTGATCGCGTTCTTCATCGGCGCCGCGTTCGCGACGCCGCCGCTGACCCGCGCGCTGCCGTCGAAGTACCTGGTCGGGGTCGAGCTCGCGATCCTCGTGCTGGTGCTGTTCGCGGTCTTCTTCGGCTGGTTCGTGGTCTTCGAGACCTGGTGGTCGGGCCGCACGCCGGGAAAGCGCGCGCTGGGCTTGCGCGTCGTGCGCGACGGCGGCTTCCCGATCGACGCCGGTGCGGCCGTGATCCGCAACCTGGTGCGGCTGGTCGAGCTGACCTTCGGCTTCTACGCGATCTCGGCGATCAGCGCGCTGGTCTCACCGGAGAACAAGCGCCTGGGCGACTTCGCCGCCGGCACGATCGTCGTGCGCGACCGCGCTGACGCGGTGCCCGATCTCGACGCCTACCTCGCCGCACCGGCCGCGGCGAACGGCCTGCTCACCGAGAGCGACCGCCTCCTGGTGGAACGCTTCCTGGCCCGCCGCGCGACCTTCGAGCCTGCCGCGCGCACGCGCCTAGCCGGGCGCATCGCTGAAAAGCTGCGCCCGGAATTACCGGACGAGTACCGCCGGCTCGCCGACGAGGCGCTGCTCGAACGGCTGGGCGGCCGCATCTAAATCACGCGCCCGGGGTGGTGCTCCCGTTGCTCCCGCCGCCGGCGCCGTTACCGCTCGTGCCGTCGCCGTCGGGCTTGGTGCGGAAGCGCGTGAACAGCTCGCGGGCGAACGTCATCGCCGACGCCTTCGCGTCGTCGTAGATTTTCGCCGCGTCGGCCGCGCCCATCTGGCGGCCGTTGCGGTAGTAGTAGTTCACGCCCTCGCCGACGACGACCGTGCCGGCGTAGGCGATCGCGGCCTTGATGAACACCCCGCCGACCGGGATGAAGCCCGACAGCTCGCGGGCCAGCGCGCGCCAGCCGAACCCGCCGCCGACGATCGGGAGCAGCTCCCACATCTGGGCCAGGTCCGGATCGCGCCCGTAGGTCGCGCCGATGTTGAGCATCAGCGTCATCTGGATGCCGGTGATCGCCATCATGTCGGCGCCCGAGGCGAACGCGCCCAGCACCACCCCTAGGAACGGCACGTGGTCGACCACGGCGCTCGCGCCCGCGACCTTGAGCGCGCTGGAGGCGGCGTCCCGGGTCAGCTTCCCGGCGACGGTGTCGCGCAGGGCCGGCAAACGGCGCCCGACCGCGACCTCGATGCCCTTGCAGCAGTCGATCAGGTGGGGCAGGAAGCGCCCGTGCAGCGTCTCGGCCGCGATCCGGTCGACCACGTACTCCTCGACCCCGCCCTTGCCGGGCGCCTGGGCCGGCCCGCTGGGCGCGGTCACGTCCGGATCGACCACCAGCAGCAGCACCGGCAGCTTGAGCGCGCCGAAGCGCTCGAGGCCCCAGTGGCCGCGGTCGGTCGGGCGGCCGACGCAGATCACCGCCCGCGCGTCGCTCGTGTCGAGGGCACGGTTGTCGCTCAGCGTCTCGAGCGTCGCGGCGGCCTCGGGCGGGATCGAGTCGCCGTTCTGGCCGGCCAGCAGCACCGCGCGCAGCGTGCTGATCAGCGCGGGGTCGCCGCACACGAAGAACTTGAACGGACGCCGAGCGCCCGCCTGGACGGCGGCGACGTTGAGCCGCGACCGGAGGCGCTCGAAGATGACGGCGGCGGACGTGGCGTTCACGTCTGGGTGGTACCCCGTCCGGCCGCCTGGGGTTACGTCCGGCCGAGCGCCTCTTTTTGCGGGTCGTCCGTGTAGTCGAGGTAGACCAGGCCCAAGAAGATCTCGAGCGACTGGGCGAACATGCCGCGCGCGTTGGCCACGTCGACGATGCTCTTGCCGGTCGCCTTGGCCTCGGCCAGCACGGCCGGGGCGGCGGCGTTGGTGTCGGCGCCCACGATCACGGCCGCCGCGACCTCGCCCGGGGTCACGTTCTGGCGCGCGAGCTGATCGTAGTCCAGGCCCTTGCTGTGGAAGCGGGTGTCGAGCGCGTGCTGGAAGGTCGCGTAGCGGTCGGGCGACTCGCCCAGGCCCAGCAGGTCGATCCGGACCTGGAGCTGGCGCGCGCGGCTCATGTTGAACAGCTGCGAGGCCTGGGCCGCGCCGACCGCCGCCTTGTTGAGCGAGTCGACGGCCTTGGTCATCGACGGCTCGAGCCGCTTGTAGTCCATGATCGCCAGGTCGCCGGTGCCGTCGAGCGCGCTGTGCTGCAGCTCGCGCACGAAGTTGTCCAGGTCGCCCAGGCCCGAGGTCGAGCAGCGCGAGCGAGGCGCGCGCTGCGTCGACGCCGCGCACCATGTCGGCGTCGCTCGCGCCCAGCGCGGCGAACATCCGCGGGTAGGCCGGGAAGGTGGCCAGCGCCTGCGGCGGGGGTGCGTCGAGCTTGAGCGGCGCGGCCAGCTCGCCCAGGATGTCGGCGTTCTCCTTGAGCCCGCCGCCCTCTTTACCGCGCTCGACCGAGCCGACGCCGCCGATCACTTCCTGCGACTTGTCGCTGGCGGTGTTGAGCGACTTCTGCATGGTGAGCAGGTTGTGCATCACGGTGTCCAGGCGCGAGTCCTTGCGCGGCTGAACGCGCGAGAAGTTCGGGATGCCGTAGACCACCTGCTGGGCGCGCGCGGTGAGCGCCTTGAGCTGGTCGCGCGCCTGCTGGCGGCGGGTCGTGATCGCGGTCGCGGCCTGCGTTTCGTTGCCCTGCGCGGTGGCGAGCTGGTCGCGCAGCGGGCGCAGGTCGGGGTGCAGGAAGTCCAGCCGGCGCTCGGAGTCGCGCAGCGCCTTGATCCGCACGTCGGCCAGCGCCTTGGCTTGCGGCGAGACCTTCTCGGCCGCGGCGGCGAGGTTCTGCTCGCCCTTGTTGAGCTGGCCCAGCGCGAGCTGCGACTGGCCCAGGTCGAACTGCGCGGTCGCGTCGTCGGGGCGGCGCTTGAGGATGTCGGCGAACTTGAGCGCCGCGACGTTGTAGCGCGCCGTGTCGAGGTCGTGCACGCCGGCCGCCAGCCGCTGGTCGTCGGTCCGCTTGGTCGGGTCGAGCTCGGGGTCGCCCTTGAGCGCGCCCGAGCGGTGCTGCGTGTCGGGATGGTCGGCCAGGTACTTGCTGAGCGCGTCGTGGCTGCCTTTCTCGACCGCGCCGAGGTGGGCCATGAACGAGGTCATCGCGTCGGGATCGTAACCGGCGCGCGACATCAGCAACAGGCCGTACTTGTCGGCCTGGCTCTCGTCGTCGCGCGAGATCTTGGCCAGCGCGCCGGCCTGCATGATCTGGCCGAAGCGGTACAGGATCGGCGAGAACAGCGAGCCGATCCCGAACAGCACGTTGATGATCGAGGCCTTGTTGTTGGCGGTGACGGCGTGGCGGCGCTCGATGTGGCCCGTCTCGTGCCCGATCACGCCGGCCAGCTCGTCGTCGGACTGGACGAAGTCCAGCGTGCCCTCGTTGATGTAGATGTAGCCGCCCAGGGTCGAGAACGCGTTGATGTCGCCGGCGTCGATGATCTTGATCGAGTACGGCACGTCCTTGCGGGCGGTCTGGGCCCACAGCCGCTGCGAGACGTCGTTGACCCACTGGTTGAGCAAGGGGTCGGTGACGATCACCGACGAGTCGGTGATCTGCTTGTCGTACTCTTTACCGATCTGGATCTCGGAACCGGTCGACAAGGCTAACGCAGGTGCCGGTATGGTGGCACTGCACATCGCGATACTGAGCGCGATGATTGCGATGCGGCGGAACATCATGGCGGAGGCTACCTCGGGACGAGAACGGCCGGTCGACGCCGGGGTCATCGGATTCGACGCCGGGTCTGAACTCTCCACTCCTAACGGAATTGGCTGTGAGGCGGTTGTGGAGAAGTGAACATTTGTGTGCATTGCGTGTGGAGCGGGCAGGGCCGCCCGGCGGGGCGTGGGAACCGCGGCCGATCATGCTGAGCCGGAATCCCCGATGAGCACGCTGCGCGGCCGCGGCCGGAACCTGGAGATCGCGGTCGACCGGGCGCTCGGCGCCGCGGTCGAGGAGCTGCGCGCGCAGTTCGCCGCCCGGCCCGACTTCTACCGCGGCAGCCGCGCGGTGGCCGAACCTCGGCCTCCTCGAGCCGCCGGCCGCCGAGCTGGCCGCGTTCCGCGACGCGCTGGCCGAGTACGGCATCACGCTCGACGGCGTCAGCGGCTCGGACGCCCTCGCCGCCGTCGTGGCGCGAGCTCGAGCTGGCCTACCTGGGCGCGGCCGGCGCGGGCGGCGGCGACGTCGCGGTGCTGCCGCGCCAGCGCCCGCCGCGCGAGGTCCGGCTCTCCGAGGAGGCCCGCTCGCTGGCGGCCGACTTCGCCGGCGCCCGCGAGGACATGGTCCGCCGCCGCAAGGCCGGCCCGGCCGCCCGGGTCGCCGCCTCCGCCACCCGGGCCGGCGTGGCGAGCGCCTCGGTCGCGCTCCCGCCCGCCGCCCGGGCGGTGCCGGTCGGCGTCGCGACGCTCTACCACCGCGGCACGCTGCGCGGCGGCCAGGCCCTGCACAACCTGGGCAACCTGGTCGTGATCGGCGACGTCAACCCGGGCGCGGAGCTCGTCGCCTCGGGCGACATCGTCGTCTTCGGCGCGCTGCGCGGGGTCGCGCACGCCGGCGCCCAGGGCGACCGCGGCGCGCGGGTGATCGCGCTCGAGCTCGACGCCGACCCAGCTGCGCATCGCGACCGCCATCGCCGCCGGCGAAACCGAGCGCGAAGCCGCGCGGCCCCGAGCACGCCTCGATCGCCGGCGACCGCATCGTCGTCGTCCCCTTCGCCGCAGCGGATCTCCGCAAGGAACAAGCAGCTATGAGCGCACGCCGCATCGTCCTCACCTCGGGCAAGGGCGGGGTCGGCAAGACGACGACCACGGCCAACCTCGGCGCCGCGCTCGCCAAGCGCGGCAAGAAAGTGTCCTGGTCGACGCCGACATCGGTCTGCGCAACCTCGACCTCGTGCTGGGCGTCGAGAAGCGCATCGTGTTCGACCTGGTCGAAGTCGTCGAAGGGCCGCTGCCAGCTGCGCCAGGCGCTGATCAAGGACAAGCGGCTGGAGAACCTCTCGATCCTGCCGGCCGCGCAGACGCGCGACAAGACCGCGATCTCCGAGCTGCAGATGACCGAGGTCGTCGAGCAGCTCGGCGAGCTGTGCGACTTCGTGCTGATCGACTGCCCGGCCGGCATCGAGCACGGCTTCCGCAACGCCATCGCCGGCGCGAGCGAAGCGATCGTCGTGACGACGCCCGAGGTCAGCGCGATCCGCGACGCCGACCGGGTGATCGGCAAGCTGCACGAGCGCGGCCTGCCGCTGCGCCTGATCGTCAACCGCATCCGGCCCGAGATGGTGCGCAGCGGCGACATGCTCTCGGTCGACGACGTGACCGACATCCTCTCCGCCGAACTGCTGGGCATCGTGCCCGACGACGAAGAGGTGATCGACACGACCAACCGGGGCGAGCCGATCGCGCTCCAGCCCGACTCGCGGCTGGCCGCGATCTACGACAAGATCGCGCGCCGGCTCGACGGCGAGCTCGGTGCCGTTCACCCAGCTCAGCGCGCCGGGTTTCTTCGGCGCGCTCTTCCGCAAGGCAGGATGATCGCATGCACGAGGACGAGTCCGTGCAGCCCGAAGCGCCGGCGGCGAGCGCGCCGCCGCGCAAGCGCGGGCGGGCGATCGTCGTCACCAGCGGCAAGGGCGGCGTCGGCAAGACCACCACCACCGCGAACCTCGGCGCCGCGCTCGGCGCGACCGGCGCGAAGCGTCGTGCTGGTCGACGCCGACGTCGGCCTGCGCAACCTCGACATCGTGCTGGGCCTCGAAGCGCGCGTGCGCCACCACGTGCTCGACGTGCTCGAGGGCGTCTCCACGCTCGACGACGCGCTGGTGACCGACAAGCGCGTGCCCAGCGCTGCGAGCTGCTCGCCGCCGCGCAGACGCGCGAGAAGGACGACGTCGACACCGACGGCCTTCGCGGCCCTGATCTCGAGCTTGCGCGAGCGCTTCGACTACGTGCTGATCGACTGCCCGGCCGGGATCGAGAAGGGCTTCACCAACGCCATCGTCGGCGCCGACGAAGCGATCGTGGTCTGCACGCCCGAGGTCTCGGCGGTGCGCGACGCCGACCGCGTCGTCGGCCTGCTCGGCGACGACCGCAGCTCAAGCCTGATCGTCAACCGGCTGCGGCCGAGCCTCGTGAAGCGCGGCAAGATGCTGTCGGTCGACGACGTCAACGGCATCCTGCGCCTGCCGCTGCTGGGCGTGATCGCCGACGCGCCCGACGTGATCGTCTCGACCAACCGCGGCGAGCCGGTCGCGCTCGACCCCGCCTCGCCGATCGGCGCGGCGTACCGCGCGATCGCCGGGCGCATCGACGGCACCGACAGCTCGGCGCCGGAGATCCCGCGCGAGAAGTCGTTCCTCGAAAAGCTCTTCGGGAGCAAACGATAGTGTTCGAGTTCGTTCAACGGTTCTTCGGCAAGCCGGCCTCCAGCACGACCGCGCAAGCGAGCGCCTGCGGCTGGTGCTGCTCAGCGACCACCTCTCGCTCGCGCCCGACGTGGTCGAAGCGCTCAAGCGCGACCTGGTCGAGGTGATCTCGCGCTACGTCGAGGTCGACTCGTCCAACTGCGACGTGACCTTCGAGCAGCAGGACAAACGGTCGCGATGCTCGCCAACATCCCGATCCTCGCGATGCGCCAGTCGCGCCCGCGCTCGAACGGCACGCAGCCGCCCGCCGCCCCGCCGCCGCCACCCGCTCGCGCGCCGGAATCATCGCCCGCGCCCGAGCCGCCGTCGTTCGGCACGGCCGGCGCGTCGGCGGCCGTCGCGCACGAGCCGGAGCCGGAGCACGACCACCAGACCGAGCTGGTGCTCGAGTCGCACCCGACGACCGCGACCGACGGCACGGCGACGAGCGGATCGCGCTCGCAGCGCCGGCGCCGGCGCAAGCGCGCCGCGGCGACCGGCTCGGCTTCACCGCAGCCGACGTAGCGTACGCCGACCCAACTCGGCCTCGGCGCTGGTGAACCAGGCGCGGGCGACTCGGGCCCGCGCGTCGTGCTGGCGCGGGACGGGACCGTCACCTACGAGCCCGGCTTCCTCGACGCCGGCGAGCGCCGACCGCGCGTACGCCGCGCTGGCCGAGGAAGCGGCGTGGAAGCAAGAGTCGATCGTGATGTTCGGGCGGCGCGTGCCGCTGCCGCGGCTGACCGCGTGGCACGGCGAGCCCGAGGCGGTCTACGCCTACTCCGGCTTGCTCAACGTGCCCGCGCCCTGGACGCCGCAGTTGAGCGAGCTGCGCGAGCGGCTGGCCGACCGGCTCGGCGTCCGCTTCAACAGCGTCCTGCTCAACTGGTACCGCGGCGGCAACGACGCGCATGGGCTGGCACGCCGACGACGAGCCCGAACTGGGCCGCGAGCCGACCATCGCCTCGCTCAGCCTGGGCGCGACCCGCACCTTCGAGCTGGAGCACCGCGCCGACCGCGAGCGCGTCGCCGTCCCGCTCGAGCACGGCAGCCTGCTCGTCATGGCGGGCGAGACCCAGCACCGCTGGCGCCACCGCGTCCCCAAGCAGCGCCGCATCCAGGGCGGCCGGATCAACCTGACCTTCCGCACCGTCCCGGGCTGAAAAGGCGCCGCCCGCGCGGAAAGAAGCGCTTTCCCCGGGCCTCACGGCCGTCACGGTAGCGCATGGAACGTCCCTGGTACACCCGGTTCAATTGGCCCCTGGCGATCGCGCCCGTCCTGGTGACGGTGCTCGGGATCGTCTTCATCCGCTCGGCGACGCTGCACGAGCCGTACGCGGCCGACGAGTGGCGCAAGCAGCTGATCTACGGCCTGGTCGGGATCGGGATGATGGTCGGCGCGGCGTTCCTGGACTACCGGCTCTGGCGGCGCTGGGCGCTGCCGCTGTACCTGGTCACGCTGGGGCTGCTGGTGTTCATCACCTTCAAGGGCCACTCGGCCCTGGGGGCGGCGCGCTGGATCGCGATCGGGCCGTTCCAGTTCCAGCCCTCCGAGCCGGCCAAGGTCATCCTGGCGATCTCGATCGCCGCGCTGCTCTGCCGCAGCTCGTACCGCAAGCTCCAGGAGCTGGCGCTGCCGCTGGTCGTGGTCGGCGTGCCGGCGCTGCTGATCCTCAAGCAGCCCGACCTCGGCACGACGCTGGTGATCGGCGCGATCCTGACCGCCGAGCTGTTCTTCGGGCTGCCCAACCTGTTCGACTTCGGGCTCTACATCGGCGGAATCGCGACCGCCGCGGCGTACGTGCTCACCAGCGAGCACATGCTCAAGCCGTTCCAGCGCGCGCGCCTGCTGGTCTTCCTCGACCCCAAGATGGACCCGCAGGGCGTCGGCTACAACCTCAACCAGTCCAAGATCGCGGTCGGCAGCGGCGAGTGGTTCGGCAAGGGCCTCTTCCGCGGCACCCAGACGCAGCTCAACTTCGTGCCCGAGAACTCGCGCGACTTCATCTTCACCGCGCTGGGCGAGGAGTGGGGCTTCGCCGGCGCGCTGCTGCTGCTGGCGCTCTACGCGGTCGTGATCGGCTCGGCGATGCGCTCGGTGTTCGCCGCGAAGGACCGCTTCGGGGTGCTGCTCGCGGTCGGGCTGGTCACGATGATCGCCTTCCACATCGTGGTCAACGTCGGCATGACGATCGGCATCATGCCGATCACCGGCATCCCGCTGCCGTTCATGTCCTACGGCGGCAGCGCGCTGATGACCGACTACATCGCGGTCGGCATCCTGCTCAACATCGTGCTGCAAAAAGACAAGCTCGTCTTCGGCGACACCACCGCGAACCGCGCATGAGGGAGAACATGGACGAAGAGGCTGAGGTCGAGCGCACGCTGGCGCATCTCGAACAACTGAGCCGCGAAGTGGAGACCACCGCCAACGAGGTCGCGCTCAAAGCCAAGGCCTTCGGGGGCGAGGTCGGCGCGCGGGGGCGCATCGACCAGGTGAAGATGCGGCTCAAGATCGCGCTCGACGAGCTCGACGGGTATCCCTATACCGCCGAAGACATCACCGATGAGTGAGGCCGGCAGCTCGCTCTACGACGAGCCCGTGCTGGCCGCGGCGTACGCGCGCGTCAGCGCGGCCAACGCGGCGAACGCGGCCTACGAGCGGCCCGCGCTGCGCGCGCTGCTCGGCGACGTGGCGAACCTCGACGTGCTCGACGCCGGCTGCGCGGCCGGCGAGCACGCGCTCTGGCTGAGCGAGCGCGGTGCGCGGGTGATCGCGCTGGATGCCAGCGAGGCGATGGTCGCGCTCGCGCGCGAGCGGCTGGGCGAGCGCGCCCGCGTGCTGCGCGCCGATCTGGACGCGCCGCTGCCGCTGGGGGGCGGCTCGTTCGACCTGATCGTCTCCTCGCTGACCCTGCACTACCTGCGCGACTGGCTGCCGGTGCTGCGCGAGTTCGCGCGCGTGCTGCGGCCCGGCGGGCGGCTCGTGCTCTCGACCCACCACCCGTTCGTCACCGTCGCGCCCGGCGAAGCCTATCACGCCGTGCGGCTGGTCGACGACGCCTGGGACGGCTTCGCCGCCGCCCCGGTCGCGGTGCGCTACTACCACCGCCCGCTCGAGCGCATCGTGGCCGACCTGCTCGGCGCCGGCTTCGAGCTGCGCGGGCTGCACGAGCCGCAGCCGACCGTCGCGATGGCCGAGCGCAACCCCGCGCTGGCGGCCAAGTTTCGCCAGGCCCCGGGCTTCCTGATCGTCGACGCCCGGCGCTGACCGTCGCGGCCGCGCTGCCGCCGCATCGCCGTCCTTCGGTCTCGTACCCTAAGGCGAGCGAAGGGTCGTTCGCCGGTGCGGTGATCGGTACGACCTACGTCGTTGCGAAGGACCATTCCGGGCCCAACCGGAACAGCCGCCCACAGAGTACCCGTTGGGGTGATCGCGCCGGGCCGTTAGGGTTCGCGCTGGATCGGCCCGCGGGCTCGACACCGATTTCACGAACACCAGAGGACGGGAGCGCCCGCCCGTGACGCCCGCTCGATGACGGAGAACCGTCGTCGCGAGTGCGCCCCACGGATGGTCGGACCGCCGACGTCCTGGAGAACACAACACTTTGTCGACCGACATTCTCGTCTCGAGCGATCCGTGGGAGAACCGCGTCGCGATCCTCGAGGACGGTCGTCTCGCGGAGATCTACGTCGAGCGCGAAGAGCGCGTCATCGGCTCGATCTACAAAGGGAAGGTCGTCAACGTCCTGCCCGGCATGGGCGCCAGCTTCTGCGACATCGGGCTGGGCCGCAACGCCTTCCTCTACGTCGACGACATCAACAAGACGCCGCTCAACATCGGCGACGTCGAGGTCACCTCGGGCCGCACCGGCTACACCATCAACGAGAAGGTCAGCCGCGGCGACGACGTGCTGGTGCAGATCGTCAAGGAGCCGCGCGGGCTCAAGGGCGCCCGGGTCTCGACCAACATCTCGCTCCCCGGCCGCTACCTGATCCTCATGCCGACCGGCAAGTTCAGCGGCGTCTCGCGCAAGATCGAGTCGGCCGACGAGCGCAACCGGCTCAAGGCGATCATGAAGGCGATCCGGCCCGAGGGCATGGCGACCGTCGTGCGCACCGCGGCCGCCGGCGTCTCCAACGCCGAGCTGATCGCCGACCTCGGCGTGCTGATCCGCATGTGGCACGGCATCCTCGAGCAGTACAAGTCGGTCCAGGCGCCGGCCCTGCTGCACAAGGACATGAACCTGGTCTACAAGACCGCGCGCGACTTCATCACCCCCGAGGTCCAGAACGTCTGGCTCGACGCGCCCGACGAGGTCGAGGACGTGCGCGACTTCATGCGCCTGCTCGGGCCGCAGTACGTCGACCGGATCAAGTACTACGAGGGCGGGAAGCGCCTCTTCGCCGACTTCAAGATCGACGACGAGATCGCGCGCCTGATGAAGCCGACCGTCAAGCTGCCCGTCGGGCGGCTCGATCGTGATCGAGTCCACCGAGGCGCTGACCGTCATCGACGTCAACTCGGGCAAGTTCACCGGCGGCAAGAACCTCGACGACACGATCGTGCGCACCAACGTCGAGGCCGCCAGCGAGATCGCGCGCCAGGTCCGCCTGCGCGACATCGGCGGCATCATCGTCTGCGACTTCATCGACATGGGCTCCGAGACCGACCGCAACCGGGTCATCGGGGCGCTGCAAGAGGGCTTGCGCAAGGACCGCACCCGCTCGACGATCCAGTCGTTCTCGCCGCTGGGCCTGCTGGAGTTCACCCGCAAGCGGGTCGGCAAGGACCTCGGCCAGCAGCTGCGCGGCAAGTGCCCGACCTGCGAGGGCCTGGGCAGCGTGATGTCGCCCGAGTCGGTCACGATCGACGCCTTCCGCAGCATCGCGTCGCACCGCAACGGCGCGTCGCAGCACGTCCACATCGCCGCCGCGCCGAGCGTCGCCGTGCAGGCCGACTACTGGTACGAGGACGAGCGCGAGCAGCTCTCGGCCCAGATCGGCGCCCCGATCGACGTCTACGTCGACCCGGCGGTGCACCCCGAGAAGCCGCGGGTCGTCTTCGGCGATGCCGGGCTGCCCGCAGTTCCCGCCGATCCGCGTCGGCGACGAGTTCGAGGTCGAGCTGCTCAACCTGCGGCTGCCGACCGCGACCAGCGCCGCGGCGGTCGTCGCCGGGCGCCTGGTCGAGGTGGAGAACGCCGCCAACGCGGTCGGCAAGACGATCAAGATCCGGGTCCTCGACGTCGACGGCAACGACATCCTGGCCGAGCCGCGCACGCCGCTCGAGGAGCAGGCTGCCGAAGCGCGCCAGGGCCAGAAGAAGCGCAGCCGCGGCGGCCGCCGCGGCGGGCGCAAGCGCACGCTGACCGCGGAGGAGCAGGCGGAAGAACTGCGCGAGCTGGCCGAGGAGGCCGAGAAGGGCCTCGGCGGCCGGACCGCCCCGATCGGCATCTCCGCCAGCGCCCCGGCCGAGGACGCGCCGCCCAAGACGGCCGCGCAAAAGGCCTACGACGGCGTCGGCACCACCGCGCCGCAAGGGCCGCGAGGTCACCGTCACCACCCTGCCGGGCGAGAAGCTTTCCGCTTCCGCGCCGGCGGGTGCGATGCCGTCGACCGGCGCGCCGCCGGCCGACCGGCCCGCGATGACGACCCTGCCCGGCGAAAAGCCCTCCGGCACCGCCGTCGGCGGCGCGCTGCCGGGCGAGCGGCTTTCGGGCGACCGGGTCGCCGCGCTGCACGCCGTTCCGGCGCCCGCCGCGCCGGCCGCGCGCCCTGCCGCCGCTCCGGCGGCCGCTGGAGCGAGCAGCACCGCCGGCGCGGCTTCCGGCGGCGACGCTCCGGCCGCCCGCAACGGCGAGACGGCCGAGACCGAGGACGAAGCCGGCCGGCCGCCGCCGGCGCCGCCGCCGCGGACGCGGCCGGGGCGGGCTCGAGACCGCGGCCAGCGCCGCGGCTCCGGCCGCCGGGGTCGCCGCCGTCACGGCGGACGCCGAACCGGATGAAGACGAGGACGACGCCGAGACCGGCGCCACACACGTCGCGACCGATCAGCCGGGCGCGGTGGGCGAGAACGGCGAGCGCAAGAAGCGCCGCCGCCGCCGTCGCCGCCGCGGCCGCGGAGCCGGCGAAGGCCAGCCGCGCGGCCGCCGCCGCCGAGACGCCCCAGCAGCCGCCGCTGCCGGACCGCCAAATCATCAGCGTCGGCAGCGACGGGTCGGCCCAGCCGACCGGCGAGACCGCGCCCCCGGCTCCTTCGCGCGCCATCGCGCCTTGGAACGCAAGCGCGGCGACGTCGCGGTGGAGCCCCCGCCGCCGGTCATCACCGCTCCGCCCGAGCGGACCGAGCCGGTGAAGGCTGCCCGCCCGTCGCGCCGCCGCCGCACTCCCGAGGAGCGCGCGCTGGCCTACGGCGGGCAGCTCGAGGCCGCCGCGCCGGTTCCGGCTCTGCCGGCCTCGGCCTCGCAGCCGCGGGCCCAAGCCGAGCCCGAGACCGCACCCGCGGCCCCGGCTACCGAGACGGCTCCGGCCAAGCCCGCGCGCGGCCGGGGCCGCAAACCGGCTGCGCCGGAGCGCGAGGTTCCGGTCGCGACGGCGTTCGCGCCGGTCATCCCCGACCCGGAGGACGAACCCACCGCCGAAGCGCCGCCCGCCGCGGAGGCCAAGCCCAAGCGCGGCCGCACCGCGACGACGCGGACGGCCAAGCCGAAGGCCGCGGCTGCGGTCGAGGAGCCCAAGGTGAAGGCGACGACCCGGGCGCGCAAGACCAGCGCGGCCGCAGCGCCGGCCGCCGCCAAGAAGGCCCCGGCCAAGGCCACGGCCGTCAAGAGCACCGCCGCCAAGAAGGCGAGCGCCGCCAAGGCGCCCGCCCGCAAGGCGCCGGCGAAAAAGGCGACCGCGGCCAAGTCGACCGCCGCCAAGGCGTCCGCGCCCAAAGCGACCGCAAGCGCCAAGAAGGCGACGAGTACGCGCAAAGCCGCCCCGGCCAAGAAGGCCGCGCCGTCGCGCAAGAAGCGCTGACCCTCGCGATCTTCGTCGACTACGACGGGACGATCACGGACGTCGACACCTTCGACGTCCTGGTTCGTTCCGGCGCAGGCGGCGACGGCGCGTGGCGGCAGTTCGAGGACGCGCTGGCCGCGGGGCGGATGACGCTCCGCGAAGCGCTCGCCGCCGAAGCCGCCACGATCCGGCTCTCCAAAGCCGAGGCGCTGGCGTTCCTCGAACGGCACGCCCGCGTCGATCCGGCCTTCGCCCCGTTCGTGCGCACCGCGCACGCGCACGGGGCCGAGGTCAGCGTCGTCTCGTCCGGGCTGCGGCAGATCATCGGCCCGGCGCTGGAGCGGGCCGGGGTCGACGTCACGCTCTTCGCCAACGACGTGCACTTCGAGCCGGACGGCTGGCGGCTGACCTTCCTCGACGACTCCGCCAACGGCCACGACAAGGCCGCCCGGGTGCGCGCGGCCAAGGCGCGTGGCGCGCGGACCGTCTACGTCGGCGACGGCATCAGCGACTTCGAGGCGGCGCTCGCCGCCGACGTGCGCTTCGCCAAAACGAACCGCGCCCTCGAGCAGTACTGCCGAGAGCGCGGGGTGGCGTGCACGTCGTTCGCCACGTTCGACCAGGTCGAGCGGGCGCTGTTTCCCGCTTAGCGGCGGCTCGCGCGTAGCGCGAACGCGACGGGTCGGCCTATGGCCGACCCACCTGGGCGGCGAGCTTGCCGTTCACGAAGTTCACCGCCGTGACCAGCTGCGGGTCTTGCTTGAGGTCGCCCAGGCGAATCTTCTGGTCCTTGGCGAGCTCGCTCTTGATCTCGGGCTCGATCCCGACGCTGTTGATGTCGCGCCCCTTGGGGGTGAAGTAGCGCGCGGTGGTGATCTTCACCGCCGAGCCGTCGCGCAGGCCCCAGATCGACTGGACCACGCCCTTGCCGAAGGTCTTGGTGCCGACCAGCGTGCCGACGCCGCTGTCCTGGATCGCGCCGGCGGTGATCTCCGAGGCCGAGGCGGTGTACTGGTTCACCAGCACGGCCAGCGGGCGCGGGGCGATCGCGGTGTTCTCGGCGTCGTACTCGGTGTCGGTGCCGGCGCGCGACTGGACGCTCACGATCGGCCCGCTCGAGATGAACTTCGAGGAGACGTCGACCGCCGCGTTGAGGTAGCCGCCGCCGTTGTAGCGCAGGTCGAGGACGTACGCCTTGGCGCCCTGGCCGTCGAGCCGCTTGAGGGCCGAGTCGAGCTCGTGGCCGGTGGTCTGGCCGAACACCGCGAGCTGGACGTAGCCGATCGAACCGGGCAGCATCTTGGCGGTGACGCTGGGCTGGCGGATGGTGTCGCGCACGATCGCGACCGGGCCGAGCGACTTGCCGTTGCGCTCGACCGTCAGGCTGACCTTGGTGCCCGGCTCGCCGCGCAGCGCCTTGGTGACGCGCTTCTGTTCCTCTTCGAGGACGGTCGCGCCGGCCAGGAGCTGGGCGGTCGGCTTACCGTCGATCGCCACGATGGTGTCCTCGGGCTGCAGGCCCGCCTTCTCGGACGGGCCGTCGGGAATGACGTTCTCGACGTGCAGCGCGTGCGTCTTCTCGTCGAGCGAGTACGAGATCCCGACCCCGCCGAACGAGGTGCCGTCGAGGCCTTCGTTCAGGTCGGCGAACTGCTTGGGCGTCAGGAACGTGGTGTAGCGGTCCTTGACCGAGCCCAGCACGCCCGAGATCGCGGCGTAGGTGAGCTGGGCCGCCGGCGCGAGCGAGTCGACCGGCTTGAGGCCCGTGCCGTAGCTCTCGACCGCGGTGTTGACCTCGCGCTCGAGCGCGCGCATGTTGGTCTGCTCGTCGTCGGTCGCCTTGAGCGCCGGCAAGGTCGGGTTGGTGACCTTGTTGGCCTTGAGATAGGCCAGCAGCGCGTCGTGCGCGCCGGTCAGCGCCGCCTGGCGGTCGACTTTCTTGTAGAAGTCCTCGACCAGGTGGGCGTAGCTCGTGATCAGCTCTTCGCTCTGGACGCGCGACATCGCGGCGCTGGGCGCCGCGGCGGTCGCGGCCGGAACGCGCGCCGTCGCGAGCGCGAGAGCCGCGACCAGCACGGCGGGAAACAACCGGTTCATCACTCGTCCTTCTTGCTCTGGATGATCTTCTTGGCGGCCGCGAGCTGCTTGTCGGCGGCGGTGTCCATGATCGGTGCGCCGGTGCCCTCGACGAGCTGCGGCACGTTCACGTCGGGCACGATGCCCTTGTGGTGGATGTCGCGGCCCTTGGGGGTGACGTAGCGCGCGGTCGTGATCTTGAGCGCGCCCCGGTCGGGCATGGTGTAGAGACTCTGCACGACGCCCTTGCCGAACGTCTTGGTGCCGACCAGCGTCCCGACCTTATAGTCTTGGACGGCGCCGGCGGTGATCTCCGAAGCGCTGGCGGTGTACTTGTTCACCAGCAGGACGAGCGGCTTGGCGTCGATCGTCTTGCCGGTCGCGCTGCGCACGTCCCGGTCGCCCGCCCGGTCGATCGTCGAGACGATCGGGCCTTGCGGGATGAACAGGCTGGAGATGTCGACCGCGGCGTCGAGCAGGCCGCCCCCGTTGTTGCGCAGGTCGAGGATGTACCCGTGCGCGCCGTGCTTCTTCGCGTCCAAGAAGGCGCTGCGCACCTCGTCGGCCGAGCTGGAGCCGAAGTCGGCCAGGCGCACGTAGGCGATGCCGTCCTCGAGCTTGGCCCGCACGCTGGGGACGTGGACCTCGGCCCGGGTGACCTGGATCGTCGAGGTCGTCTTGCTGGCGTGGCGCTGGATGGTTAGCGAGACGACCGAGCCGAGCGGGCCGCGGATGGCCTTTTCGACCTCGTCGGGCTTCTGGTGGGTGGCCGGCTTGCCGTCCACCGCCAGGATCACGTCGCCCGGCTTCACGCCGGCCTTGATCGCCGGGTTGCCCTCGATCGGGGTGACCAGGAACTGGCCGCTGCGCGGGTCCTGGATGATGTAGACGCCGATCCCGCCGAAGTGGCCGCCCTGGAGCTGCTCGTCCAGGCCGCGAATCTCGCGCGGCGAGAGGTACGTCGTGTAGGGGTCGCCGAGGCCGCCGAGCATGCCGGCCAGCGCGACCTGGGTGTACGTGTCGCGCGGCGCGACCGCGGCGTAGCGCTTTTGAACGCTCGTCAGCGTGCTCTCGAGGATCGCCAGGTCGCGATCGCGGTCGCCGGTCGCGGTGTTGCGCGGGACCTGCGGGCTGGCGATCTTCTTGAGCTTGAGGAAGTCGGACAGCGCCTTCGCCTCGCCGGTGACCAGCAAGTTGTCGGCGACGGGCTTGTAGTAGGCGTGCTCGACCCGCTCGTAGGCCAGCTCCACGAGCTGGCGGTCGGAGCTGCCCTTGCCCAGCAGGCTGGCGAGATCGAGCCCGACGATCCGGCGGCCGTCGGCGGTGATCGTCGCCGCCGCCTCGCTCGGTGCCGGCGCGGCGCGCTGCGCGTAAGCGGCGCCGCCGGCGGCGGCGAGCGCCACGACGAGGGCGGCGGACAACAAACGGGTACGGGCGGTCAAACGGCGGTCCTTCGAAGGCGGGGGTCGCGGCGGGTTCGTGTGAACGGTAGAACCCGCCCCGTACCCGGTTTGTTCCGCCCGATCATGGGCCTTTAACGATGCCGCACGTCACTTGGACGCGGCTGGGGCCGCCGGCCCCGCGCGGGTCAGTGCAGATAGCCCATCGGGTCGACCGGGTTGCCGTTCTGCATGACCTGGAAGTGGAGGTGCGGGCCGGTCGCGTCCCCGGTCGCCCCGACCGCGCCGATGGCTTGGCCGCGCTGGATCTCCTGGCCGGTGCCGACGAAGATCTGCGAGAGGTGGCAGTAGGTGGTCGACAGCCCGCCCTGGTGGTCGAGCGTGATCATGTTGCCGCAGTTGCCGCCCCAGCCGGCGATGATGACCGTTCCGGCGGCCGCGGCGGCGACCGTCGTGCCGGTGGCGGCGGCGATGTCCATGCCGGCGTGCAGGATCATGCGGTGGAAGACCGGGTGCATGCGGTAGCCGAAGGGCGAGCTGATAGGCCCGGAGACCGGCCACATCAGCGCGCCCGGGGCACCGGTCGTCTCCTCGGAGACGGTCGGGCCGGGGCCTTCGCCGGCGAGCTGGGCAGCGCGCCGGGCCGCCGCCCGGGCGGCCCGAGCCGCGGCGCGCGCGGCCTCGGCCTCGGCCTGCTTCTGGCGGATCAGCGCTTCGAGCTGGGCCTCTTCCTCGCTGGACATCTCGTCGAGCTGGGCGACCTGGGTCTGGACCGACGAGCGTTCCGCGTCGGCCGCGGCCAGCAAGCCCTTGCGCTGGTCGGCCAAGGCGTCCAGCGCGAGGCGCTGCTGGCGGACTTGCGCCTCCTGGCCCTGCAGCTCGGTGGCGGTCCCGAGCAGCCCGGTCTCGATCGCGACCACCTTGGCCTGGTCGGCGCGCCGGGCTCGGATCGTGGACTGGTTCGATTTGACCAGGAAGCGGATGTCGTTCCAGCGCTCGACGAAGTCCGAGAACGAACGGGCCCGCAGCAGCACGTCGACGTAGCCCAGGTCGCCGTGCTCGTAGGCGTCGACCAGGCGCCGGTTGAGCACGTCCTGGTGGCGCTTGAGGGTGGCCTTGGCGGCGCCGAGCTGGACCCGGTTCCAGGCCAGCTTGCGCTGGGTGGACTTGATCCGGCCCTGGAGCTCGCTCCATCCGCCCGTTCACCTTGCCGATGTTGCGGTTCGTGTCGGCGAGCTGCGTGGCGATCGAGCCGACCCGGGCCCGGGCGCTCTCGAGCTGAGCCTGCTTGTCGTGCAGCTTGGTGTGGACGTCGTGGATCTTGGCCTGCTGCTGGTGGATCTTGTCGTCGACGTGGCTGCCGGCATAACTCGCGCTCGGCACGAGCGCGACCGCTATCGCGAGCGCAGCGAGCGTGGGTGGACCGCAGCGCAAGCGAGGACCACCCATCACGCGCGCAGGTACCGCCCGACGCTCAGCCAGGACGCGATCAGCCCGACCGCCGCGCCGACCGCGAGCAGCTCCAAGCACAGCATGCCCCCGTTGACCCCGAAGCTGATGAAGGCCAGGGTCGAGGCCAGCTTGGGCACGATCTGGTGCTCGGCCAGCGCGAGCGCGCCGATCGCGACCGCGGCGCCGAGGATGCCGGCCAGCATGCCCTCGGCGATGAACGGCATGCGGATGTACATGTTGGTCGCGCCGACGAGCTGCATGATCTCGATCTCGCGCCGGCGCGCGAAGACGGTCAGCCGGATCGTGTTGGCGATGACGATCGCGGCCGAGATCGAGAGCAGCCCGATCAGCACGAGTCCCGCTTTGCCCAGCACCGCCGCGGTCTTGAGCAGCTTGGTGACGGTGTCGGCGGCGTAGTCGGTCTTGGCGACGCGCGGGTCCTTGGCGATCCAGGCCGCGACGTTGGGCACGGAGTCGGGGTTCACCACCCGCACGTGGTAGGTGTTGGGCAGCGGGTTCGAGGTCAGCAGCGAGGTGTCGAAGTCCTTGCCCAGCACCGCGCGCATCCGCTTGAGCCCGTCCTCGCGCCGCACGTACGTCGCCGACGCGACGCGCCGGTCGCGCGCGAACTTCGTCGCCAGGTCCTTGGCCTTGGCGTCGTCCACGTCGTCCTTCAGGTAGACGGCGATCTCGATCTGCGAGAGCACGCCGTGGCCGAACGTGGCCAGCGTCTCGCGCACGTAGAGGAAGCTGCCGAGCAGGACGATCGTGACCGCGACGGTCCCGATCGCCGTGAACTGCATGCCGGCGTTGCGAGTGAAGTTCGCGAGAACCTCACCCAGGAAGAACCGCAGTCTGCCCAAGTCCACGGAAATAGTAGCCCCGTTCGTCGTCGTGGAGGATGCGGCCGTGCTCGAGGCGCACGACGCGCCGCCGCATCCGGTCGACGACGGCTTGATTGTGGGTCGCGACCACCACGGTCGTGCCTTTGAGGTTGATGCGCTGCAGCAACTCCATGATCTCGGTCGTGTTCGAGGGATCGAGATTGCCGGTCGGCTCGTCGCACAGCAGCAGCTTGGGATTGCAGACGAGCGCGCGCGCGATCGCGGTGCGCTGCTGCTCGCCGCCCGACAGTTCGCTCGGGAACATGCGGCTCTTGTGCGAGAGGCCGACCAGGTCGAGCGAACGCGGCACCTGGCGCATCACGTCCCGGGTACTGCGTCCCGGTGACCTGGAGCGCGAAGGCGACGTTCTCCCAGACCGTCTTGTGCGAGAGCAGCTTGAAGTCTTGGAACACCACGCCGATGTTGCGGCGCAGCGCCGGCACCTTGCCCCGGCGCAGCCGGTCGACCCGGATGCCGTCCACCCAGACCTCGCCGCCGCTGGGCTTCTGCTCGCGGTACAGGAGCTTGAGCAGCGAAGACTTCCCGGTCCCCGAGTGGCCGACCAGGAAGACGAAGCTGCCCTTCTCGATCTCGAGGTCGACATCGTCCACCGCCCGCGTCCCGTTGGGATACACGAGCGAGACGCCACGCAGCCGGATCAAGCCCGGACGCTCACGGCTATCGCCATTCTGACATTCCCCGAGGGCGCGCGCGAAAACGCGGTTGCCGCTGGCACCATGTCACGTTGCGACAGGGTTTCCACCGGCCGTGGCTCATACCTTCGCGAGATGAATTTCGACCTCACCGACGAGCAGAAGGCGATCCAGTCGCTGTGCCGCGATTTCGCCCGGGACGAAGTCGCGCCGCAAGCCGAGCGCAACGACGCCGAGGAGCGCTTCCCGTACGACTTGGTCGCGAAGATGGCCGAGCTCGGTTTGATGGGTCTGCCTTTCCCCGAGCAGTACGGCGGTTCGGGCGCGGACACGGTCAGCTACGCGCTGGCGGTGATGGAGATCTCGCGGGCCGACGCCTCGACCGGCATCACGCTGGCCGCGCACGTCTCGCTGGGCGCCTCGCCCATCTTCCTGTTCGGCAGCGAGGCGCAGAAGCAGAAGTACCTCGTTCCGCTGGCCAGGGGTGAGAAGCTGTGGGGCTTCGGGCTGACCGAGCCGGGCGCGGGCAGCGACGCCGGCGCCACCCAGACCCGGGCCGAGCTGCGGGACGGCAGCTGGGTGATCAACGGAACCAAGGCCTTCATCACCAACAGCGGCACCGACATCACCGCCGGGACGACGATCACCGCGGTGACCGGGCGCGACGCCGACGGCCGCTCCGAGATCTCGAACATCGTCGTGCCGCAGGACACGCCGGGCTTCAGCCGCTCCAAGAAGTACAAGAAGATGGGCTGGAAGGCGTCCGACACGCGCGAGCTGTCCTTCGCCGACGCCACCGTGCCCGAGGAGAACCTGCTGGGCGAGCGCGGCAAGGGGCTCAAGCAGTTCCTGACCATCCTCGACGGCGGCCGCATCTCGGTCGCGGCGCTCTCGGTCGGGCTGGCGATGGGCGCCTACGACGAGGCCTACAAGTACGCCAGCGAGCGCCAGCAGTTCGGCCGCCCGATCTCCAAGTTCCAGGCGATCCAGTTCAAGCTGGCCGACATGCTGATGGAGATCGAGCACGCCAAGCTGATGGTGCTCAAGGCGGCGTGGGAGAAGGATCAGGGCCGCCCCTACGAGCTGACCGCGTCGCTGGCCAAGCTCTACTCGGGCGAGGTCTCGCGCCGGGTCGTCAACGAGGCGGTCCAGATCCACGGCGGCTACGGCTTCATGGACGAGTACCCGGTCTCGCGCATGTACCGCGACCAGAAGATCAACGAGATCGGCGAGGGCACCAACGAAGTCCAACGGTTGGTGATCGCCCGCCAGATCGGGCTCTAGGAGGCCCCTGCCATGTCGCGTTCCCTCATTCTGACCGTCGTCGCGTCCCTGTTCGTAGTCGCCGTGGTGGCGTTCGGCGCGCGCAAGCTCGGCGCGCAGCTCGAGCACGGCGCGACGGCGCCGGAGTTCAGCGCGCAGGCCGCGCTTGGCGGCAAGGTCGAGACCGTCGATCTCAAGACCGCGCTGGCCAAGGGGCCGGTCGTGCTCTACTTCTTCCCCAAGTCGTTCACGTCGGGCTGTACGGTCGAGGCGCACCTGTTCTCCGAGCACATCGCGGACTTCCACAAGCTGGGCGCGTCGGTGATCGGGGTTAGCGGCGACAGCATCGAGACGCAGAAGAAGTTCTCGACGCAGGAGTGCCGCTCGGCGTTCCTCGTCGCGAGCGACCCGGGTCTGAAGATCGCCAAGTCCTACGACAGCGCGCTGGCCCCGGGCTTCGCGAACCGGACCTCGTACGTGATCGCGCCCAACGGCACGATCGCGCTGGCCTACACCAGCCTCGACCCGTCCAAGCACGTCGAGAAGACGCTGGGCGCGCTGCGCGAGCTGCACGCCGCGAAGTAAGACCGGTGGGGCGCGGTGCGCCCCGCTGAACTCAGCTCGTCAGCGGGTGAACTCGTGGACGACGAGCCAGGCGAAGAGGCCCACGTCGACGACCATCGCGACGATCAAGCCCAGGATGAACAGCTCGAAGCCGGTCAGGCTGCCGACCAGCGGGCGCGCGACGGCTCGCGAGCGGGTCGCGGGCGCACGACGATCTCCCATTTCCATGGGGACTCCTCTCGTGAAATACGGTGGTTCCGGCCGCCGGGTAATTATCCGTGTCGGCAGCCCGGACTGCGATCTTTAGCGCAGCGCCGAGCCTCGGGACGGATGTCCCGGCTGGGTCGAGCCGAAGGCCCTAAACCGTGACCGGGAGGGTGTCGAGCAGGCCGATCCGTGTTGCGCCCGCTGTCGCGGCCGCTTGGGCGAGCTCCGCGCTGGCGGTGAAAAGGACGGTTTGCGCCTCGGCGGCCGCGTGGGTGAGGATGGGGAGGCAGCGCTCGATGCGGGCGGTGTCCCAGTACGCGAAGGGGTCATCGAGGATCAGCGGCGGCGTCTCCAAGCCCTCGGCGAACATGCGGGCCGTCGCGAAGCGGACCACCAGCGCGACCTGGTCGCGGGTGCCGGCGGAGAGCAGGGCCAGGTCCTCGATCGCGCCCGTCTCGGGGACGCGCACGCGGATCGCCAGCGTCGCGGGGTCCAGGCGAATCTCGCCGTAGCGGCCGGCGGTGATCGTGCCGAGCACGTCCGCGCTGTACTCCTCGAGCCGGCGGGCGAAGCCGCGGTGCGCTTCGTCCTTGCGCTTCTCGACCGTCGCCCGAGCCAGCTCGACCGCGCGCCCGAACGCTTCGAGGCGGGCGATCTCGGCGCGCGTCGCGGCGAGCGCCTCGTCGAGCGCGGCGACGTCGGGGATCGTCTCCTCGGCGCCGCGCAGCTCGCCTTCGAGCGAGGCGAAGCCGCGCTCGGCATCGCGGGCGCGGGCATCGAGCTCGGCCCGCTCGCGCTCGAGCGCGGGCAGCGAGGCGGTGTCGTCCGCGCCGGCCGGCTCGACGCCGGCGACGAGCAGCGCGTCGTACTCCGCTTGCAGCGCGAAGTCGTCCTCGGCGCCCATGATGCGATTGCGCCGCAGGGTCAGCATCGCTAGGCCGTTGTCGATGCCGTCGCGCTCGCGGCGGCGCGCGGCGCGCGTGCGGGCGGCGTCGCGGCGCGCTTCGCGCGTGCCGAGCAGGTCGGGAACGAGGGCCAGCGCGAGCGCGTCGAAGCGCGTGCCTTCCGCGTCGGCCGCATCGCGCGCGGTTCGCGCGCGCGCCGCGCACTTGGCGGCGGCGGCTTCGCGCGCGCTCAGCGCGAGCCAGCGCTCGCGCCGCTGCGCCAGCTCGTCCATCGAGGCGACGCCCAGGCGTGCGAGCACGCTTGCGACCGTGCCGGCGGCGAGCCGCACGTCGGCCTGCGCGGCGTCCGCGCTGCGCTGCTTCGCGTCGGCCACGCGCCGGTGCGCGGCGCGAACGCGCGCACGCGCGACCGTTGCCGCCGCGAGCACGACCGCGAAGACCGCCGCCAGGGCGACGAACAGCCAGCGCTGCGAGAACGCGGTGCCGCCGGCGGCCGACGCCGTAGCGGCGAGTACGACCGCTGCCAGCGCGGCCGCGCCGGTCGCTGCGGGAAGCCCGAGCGCCAGCGCGGGGCCGTCGTCGCCGTCACCGCGCGCCGCGGTCGCGGCGGCGTTCGCGGCGGTTGCGCGCAGGTGGGCGGCGTCGGCTTGCGCGGCGGCGGCGCGCAGCGCGGCGAACGCGTCGTCGCTGAGCGAACCGGCGTCGTCGCGGCGCTCCGCGAGTTCGCGCCGTTCGTCGGCGCTCAGCGCCTCGGCGGTGGCGGCGTGCGCGGCGGCTTCGGCGACGCTCTCGGTGGAGCGCCAGGAGTGGTAGGCGTCGTCGAGCTCGCCGACGCGCTCGGCCGGGAAGTTCGCTACGTCGTCGTACGCGGAGCGGTTTGCTTGCAGCGCGGCGACGTCGTCGTGATAGGCCCGCAGCGCGGCCAGGCGGTCGCGCAGGTGACCGGCGCGCAGCGCGCGCGTGCGGCGTTCGAGCTCGGCGGCGAGCGCCGCGGTGCGGTCGCGTTCCGCGCGCAGCGCGGCGATCCGCTCGCGCAGCGTGGCCAGCGCGTCGAGCGCGGCGCGCGCGTCGTCGGCTGCGCGCCGCTGGCGGTCCTCGTCCTCGCGCAGTTTCTTCAAGGGCGCGTTCTTGGTCGCGCGCTGCGTGCCGACGTGGCGCCGCACGGCGTCGTCGAGCCGGGCGAGCGCGCCGATCGCGGCGTCTTCCTTCGGGCCGCCGCCGAGCGCGCGGGCCAGCGCGGCCGAGACCTCGCCCGCCGCGCCGTCCAGCGCCACGATGCGCTGGCGCACGCACGCGGTCTGCACGAACACGTCGTAGGAGATCTGCAGGTGCGACTCGCCCGGTACCAGCGAGCGGCCCTTGCCGACCCGCGCGGCGGCGTCGTTGCCGTCGGCGTCGTAGACGCGCACGCCCTTGGCGTCGCGGTCGAACTCGCGCCGCACTTCCCAGCGCGCGCCGTCGGCGGTCTCGTACGTCAAGGTGGTGCCGAACGCGCTGCCGGTCCAGGGCCGCCAGCGTTCCTTTTCGCCGCGCTGCAGCCCGTACAGCGACGCCACCAGCGCCGCGGCCAGGGTCGACTTGCCGGCTTCGTTGGGCCCCACCACGACGTTGAGCCCGGGCCCGAACGCGAACGCCCGGTCCGCGAGCTTGCCGAAGCCGTCGATGCGCAGCGCGCGCAGCTTCACGGCGCGACCTCGGTTCCGTGGAAGGCGGCGACCGCGTAGCGCAGCGCGGCGCGGGCGTCGGCGTGGCCTTCGGCGGCCAGGGCGAGCAGATCGGCCACCGCGCGGCCGCGGACGTTGGGCTCGCGCGCGAGTGCGGCGTAGTCGGCCGCGACCGTCTCGTCGACGATCTCGAGCGCGCCGAGCGCGCCGCCGCAGCGGTCGAGGATCAGCTCGCGGTCGACCCGGGTGCTCGGCGCGACGGTGCCGTGCAGGCGCAGGCGCAGGTAGTCGTCGCGGCCGTAGGCGGCCAGCGCCGGCTCGATCGCGGCCAGCACCGCGTGCTCGCTGGCCGCGTCCTCGAGCGCGAGGTCGAGGTCGACCAGGCGCGTGCGGGCCAGCGGCACCGGCTCGATCTCGACTCGGCCGTGCGCCGCGGTCACGACGAGCGCGCCGTGGCTGCCGCGCTCGCCGAACTTGATCGGCTCGGGCGAACCCGGGTAGGCCAGCCACGGCACGCCCTGCGCTTCGACGACCGCGCCGTTGTGATAGTGCCCCGCTAGCGCGCACGCCGCGCCCGAAGCCCGGATCTCGGCCAGCGTGAACGGCGCCGTGGCGCGCTTGCCGGGCGGGCAGCGGTCCTCGTCGCTGCCGTGCACGAGCGCGATTTGCGTGCCGCCGCGCGCGAAACGAGCGCCGGCGAACGGGCGCCCCGGTTCGGCGGGCGCGTGGCCGAAGCCGTAGACCGTCACGTCGTCGCCCAGCGGGTACGCGCTCCAGCGCGGCTCGGCGAAGACGTGCACGTTGGGCGGCAGGTCGGCCCGCGCGTACAGCGAGCGGGCCGAGTACGGGTCGTGGTTGCCGGGCGCGATCAGCACCGGGCCCGCCGAAGCGGGCGAGCTGGGCGAACACGAAGCGCGCGGTCTGCGGGCCGGCTCGCTCGGCCTCGTAGAGGTCGCCCCCGATCGTCAGCGCGTCGGCGCGCCGGTCGAGCGCGAGGTCGACGACGCGCTCGAACGCGTCGGCCAGCGCTGCCCGGCGGCGCGCGCCGCCTCGCACCTCGGTGAACGCGGTCTCGAGGTGCACGTCCGCGGCGTGGACGATCGTCGCCATGGACCGTCTTGTTCGCCGCGCTACCCTGGGATGGCCCGCCGCCCGGCGCGCACGGGATTCGATACCGTGCGGTGGGGAACGGCATGGGTAATCGCTTTCGTGCAGGCCTCAGCGGTCTGCGGCTGGTTCGGCGGCGTGCGCCGCACGGTGGAGGGTTCGATGGCTGCAACGGCAAGCGCGGGGACGCGTCCCGCGGACGAACGCAACATGCTCACCCGCGCGGTGATCGCGAGTACGATCGGGACCTCGATCGAGTGGTACGACTTCTTTCTGTACAGCGTGGTGACCGGGCTGGTCTTCGCCAAGCTGTTCTTCCCCAAGAGCGACCCGGCCGTGGGGCTGCTGCAAGCGTTCCTCATCTACGCGGTCGGCTTCATCGCGCGGCCGGTCGGCGCGGCGATCTTCGGCCACTACGGCGACCGCATCGGGCGCAAGGCGACGCTGATCGCGACCCTCTCGCTGATGGGCGTCGCGACCTTTCTGGTCGGCTTCGTGCCGGGCTACGCCCAGATCGGCATCTGGGGCGCGGTGCTGCTGACCTTCCTGCGCTTCGTGCAGGGCGTCGGCGTGGGCGGCGAGTGGGGCGGCTCGGTGCTGCTCTCGATGGAGTGGGCCAAGACGAACAACCGGCGCGGGCTGATCGCGAGCTGGCCGCAGTTCGGCGTGCCGGCGGGCCTGTTTCTGGCCAACCTCGCGGTGCTCGCGTTCAGCCGCTTGTCGGGCGACCAGTTCTTGGTCTGGGGCTGGCGCATCCCGTTCTTCCTGAGCATCGTGCTGGTCGGGATCGGGCTGTGGATCCGGATGGGCATCATGGAGACGCCGACGTTCCAGCGCCTGATCGACGAGAACAAGCGCGAGAAGACGCCCGTGCGCGAGGTCTTCAAACTCCAGGGCCGCGAGATCGTGCTCTCGGCGCTGGCGCGCATGGCGGAGCAGGCGCCGTTCTACATCTTCACCGCGTTCGTGTACTCGTACGGCGTCGACGTGCTCAACCAGTCGCGCGACTTTCTGCTGATCGCGGTGCTGGTCGCGTCGGTCGGCTCGGCGCTGTGGATTCCGCTCTTCGGCCACATCTCCGACCGCATCGGCCGGCGCAAGATGTACCTGATCGGCTGCGTCGTCACCGCGGTGTTCGGCTTCCTGTACTTCGCGCTGCTCAACACCGGCTTGCCGGCGGCGATCTTCCTGGGCATCTTCCTCTCGCTCGTGCCGCACGACATGCTGTACGGCCCGCAGGCCGCCCTGATCGCGGAGAGCTTCACCCCGCGCCTGCGCTACAGCGGCGCGTCGCTGGGCTACCAGCTCGCCTCGATCATCGCCGGCGGCCCGGCCCCGCTGATCGCGGCCTGGCTCTTCACGACCTACCACAGCGGCTATGCGATCGCGGTGTTCATCGCGGTCTGCGGCCTGATCTCGTTCGCCGCGGTCTCGCAGATGCGCGACTACACCGGCCGCGACATCCACGCCGAGTACGACGCGGCGGGCGGCGAGGGGTTCGGCGCGCCGGCGCGGTCTACGGTCTGACGGCTCGGCCGCTCGTCACCCGTTTTGCCAGGATGCGAGCGATCTGCGACAATGGCCGCATGCTCTACATCGGCGTACTCCTCGTCCTGGCCAATACGCTGGTCACGACTCTCTATGCGTATATCGCCTTCGTCAACCCGCAGATGGGTCACATCCAGCGGGCATGGTTCCTCACCACCACCGGCCTGCTCGGGAGCTGCGTCTTTCTTTGGGCTCTGGTCCCGATGACGCCCGACGCGACCGAACGCCACTTCTACGATGTCACTTCGACGCTGTTGCTCGTCTTGGCTGGACTGATCGCTCTTGCAGCGCCCAGTTTTCTACTGCGGCCGGTCTACCGAACGTCCGACCTCCGGAGGATCTACAGTTGGGTTGACTTCCGGCATATTCCGCCCTGTGAGTTCTTGTAGGCTCACCCTCGCGTTATTGGGAGGAGCGTGAAGCCGCGCCTTCGGCCAGCATGGCGCGCAGGCGTGGCTTCTCGACTTTGCCCATCGCGTTGCGGGGCAGTGCCTCGATCGGGTAGAGGGCTTTGGGCACCTTGAAGCTAGCCAGTCGCTCGCGCAGCGTCGCGAGCGCGGCCTCCGGGTCGAAGCCGTCGTCGACTTCGACGAAGGCGACCGGGACTTCGCCGCGGGCGGGGTGCGGTTCGCCGACGACGGCGGCGGCGCGGATGCCGGGGACGCGCAGCAGCTCCGTCTCGACCTCGATCGGGTAGACGTTGAAGCCGCCGCTGATCACCAGCTCCTTGAGCCGGCCGTTGATGGCGTAGCCGCGCTCGGGGTCGTAGCTGGCCAGGTCGCCGCTCTTGTACCAGGCGCGGTCCTGCGCGTCGCGCACGAACGCCGCTTCGGTCGCGCTCTCGTTGCGCCAGTAGCCGAGGAACACGTTGGGGCCGTGGACGAGGATCTCACCCGCTTCGCCCGGCGGCGTGTCGGTGCTGGTCGCCGGGTCGGCGAGCTTCACCTCGACGCGCGGGAACGGGAAGCCGACCGTGCCGGCGTGGCGCGGGCCTTCGTAGCGATTGGTGAGCGCGAAGCCGAACTCGGTCGCGCCGTAGCGCTCGAGGATCGACACGCCGAAGCGGCGCGCGAACTCCTCGTGGACGGTCGCGGGCAGCGCGGCCGAGCCCGAGACGAATAGTCGCACGCGCTCGAAGCGCACGTCCGGCCCGGCTTGCTCGAGGAAGCGCACGTACATGGTCGGCACGCCGAAGAACATCGTCGCCTCGCCGGCCGCCAGCGTCGCGATCGCGCTCGCGGCGTCGAAGCGCTCGCGCAGCAGCACCCGGCCGCCCGCGATCAGCGTGCCGTTGAGCCCCGCGCCCAGGCCGTGGACGTGGAACAGCGGCAGCGTCAGCAGCAGCGTGTCGGCGTTGGTCCAGCGCCACGCTTCGCCGAGCTGCTCGCCGATCGCGACCAGGTTGCCGTGGCCGAGCACCGCGCCCTTGCTGCGCCCGGTCGTGCCGCTGGTGTAGATGATGATCGCACCGGCCGCGGGATCGGGTGCGGGCGGGTCGGCGAGCGGCGCGATCGACGTGTCGTGGGCCCACGCTTCGACGTCGGCCAGGTCGACGACGGTGCGGCCTTCGCGCGCGGCGACGTACGGCGCGCTGGCGCTCGAGACGCAGACCACGCTGGGCGTCGCATCGTCGAGCACGTGCTCCAGATCGGACGTGCGGTAGAGCACGTTGACCGGCACGACGATCGCTCCCGCGCGCAGCGCGCCTAGATACGCGTAGACGAAGCCCGGCCGGTTCTCGGCGTAGATCGCCAGGCGGTCGCCCGCGCGCAAGCCCGCCTCGCGCAAGCGCGCGGCGACGCGCAGCGTGGCGTCGCGCAGCGCACCGTACGAGACGTCGTCGAGCGCGAGCGAGTCGGGGCGCGCGGCGGCGTGAGCGTCGAGCGCGTCGAGGACCGAGTTCATCACCCCAGGTACTTGTGGAACCAGGCCAGCGTGCGCGCCCAGGCGTCGGCCGCGGCGCTGGGGACGTACGACGCGCGCGTGTCGTCGAAGAACGCGTGCCCGGCCTCGGGATAGATCTTCACGTCGTGCGGTGCGGTCAGGCGCGCGAACGCGGCTTGGACGTCCTCGGGTTTGATCGAGGTGTCGCGCCCGCCGTAGTTGCCCATCACCGGCGTCGTGATGCGGCTGGTGTAGTCGAACGT
Organism: Vulcanimicrobiota bacterium; assembly: GCA_963784655.1. GTDB lineage: Bacteria > Vulcanimicrobiota > Vulcanimicrobiia > Vulcanimicrobiales > Vulcanimicrobiaceae > Vulcanimicrobium. The sequence continues at coordinate 889,102 of CAWASO010000001.1, read as the reverse complement.
CGCGGCGGTGGTCGGATCGCTGCTCTTGCTGCCGGGGCGCACGTTGCCGTAGAAGATCGAAGCCGCGGCGTAGCCGTTCGCGCCGATCACCTGCTGCAGCGCGATGCCGCCGCCCATGCAGAAGCCGGTGATGCCGATCGACGCGTCGCGCGCCTGGGTGTGGATCCAGTCGTGCCCGGCCAGCAGGTCGGTGGTGACGAAGCCCTGCGCGGTCATCTTCTGCGCGATCGCGCCGAACGGGCTGAAATCGGTCGCGCCGTCGCCGCTGGGCGCGTCGAGCCGGTCGTAGAGCTGCGGCGCGATCGCGACGAAGCCCGCTTTCGCGTAGCGCCGCACGGTGTCGCGGAGCTGCGCGTCGACGCCCCAGATGGCTTGGGTCACGACGACGCCCGGCGTGCGCGGCGTGACGCTGCGCGGCACGGCCGCGTAGGCGCCGATCCCGCCGCCGGCGCTGGGCACCAGGCGCGGGCGCGAGACGACGATCGCCGGATCGTCCTCGGCCACGATCGGCGGGTGCGGCTTGCCGAAGCCTTCGGTCTGCGCGCGCGCGGCGGCGGCGTTGCCGATGAAGAACGCGGCGCCCGCGCCCAGCGCCAGCGCGCCGCGGCGCGAGAGATCGGGCGAGGTCGCGTCGAGCGGGTCGGTGAGATCGATCGCCATCAGGAGTCTCCCTGGAACGTCAGCGGTACAAGTGGCCGCACGCCACCGGGCGCGCGCCGGGCGCGGTCGACGAGAACACGACCACGTTGTAGTTGCCCGAGAGCAGCCGGTCCTCGGTCGCGTGCACGACGGTGCGCGAGATGCCCTGCGGAGAAAGGTTGCTCAGGACGTAGGCCGGCCGGCCGGTGACGTTGCCCATCCCTTCGCACGTCTGGCCGCGGTAGATGCGGACGGCCTCGGTCCGGCCCTGGGAGCCGTCCATCCGCACCGCGACCCGCACGTTGGGATCGGCGCGGAAGAGCGTGACCTCACCGACTTGGCCGGAGGTGTTGAGCTGCTCGATGCCCAGCCGCGTGCCGGCGCCCGAGTCGTCGGGGTAGGACTGGGCCGACGCGACGGCGGTCGTGAGCAAGGCCGCGGCGAGGACGGCGAGGGTGCGCTTCATGAAACCTCCTGCTGAAAGAACGCTATCGTTCCCGGTTCCTGTGCACCGTGCACGTCTGTCCGCCCTGCGGGCCGGCGCCTGGGGAAACGAAGAAGCCGACGCCCGGAGGCGTCGGCTTCGTGGCTCTTGCGAGGGCGGTACGGTCGTTAGAACGCGCCCGTCCCGTTGGGGGTACCGTTGCCGGTCGGGCCGTCGTAGCCGACTTCACCGTTGCAGAAGTAGGCCGTCGAGCAGCTGCCGTTCGAACCGCTGGTCACGTCGAACAGCGACGCGGTGTGCGCGTACGAGTAGGACGCGTCGCTGACGGTGTTGCCCGCCAGGCCATAGATCGCGGCGATCGCCGGCGCGCCGACGCTCGTGCCGCCGAAGACCATCCAGCCCTTGTAACCCTGGTAGGCGGTCGAGTCGTACACGGCCACGCCGGTGTTCGGGTCGGCGTCGTACGACACGTCGGCTTCCATGCGCTTGGCGCAGCCGGTGTCATGCTGCCACGAGGGCTTGGATTCGTACGCGCTGCAGCCCGAGCCCGAGCCGCTCCACACCGTTTCGGTCCAGCCGCGCGCGTTCGAGGCGGTCGAGAGCGAGGTGCCGCCGACCGCGGTCAGCGTGTTGTACGTCGCGGGCGACTGTGCGCCGTAGCCGCTGTCGCCGGCCGAAGCGGTGATCGCAATGCCGGCGTGGTTGTAGGACGCCCGGTAGGTCGACTGGCTCGACGACTCGCTGCCGCCGTAGCTGTTCGAGATCGCGACCGCGCCCAATCGCGCCGCGGTGTTTACCGCCGCCGCGAGATTGGCGAAGCTGGCCGAGTTCGCCTCGACGACGAGGATCTTGCAGTTGGGGCAGTTGGCCGAGACCATGTCGACGTCGAGCGACGTCTCCTGGCCCCACGACGCATTTTTGGTCGGCAGCGACGAGGTGCCGGTCTGGCCGACCTTCTTGAAGCAGCCGTTCGCCGTGGTGCAGGCGGGCAGGCCGTACTGCGCGCGGTAGACGCCGAGATCGGCCTCGAGCGTCGCCGCGTCGTACGCGTCGACGATTGCGACCAGGCGGCCCGTGCCGCCGGTGAGCCCGGCGGTTTTGTATGCCGCCTGGAGCTGCGAGGGGCCGAAGCCCGACGGGGTGGCGTTCGGGGTCACCGCCAGCGTGCCGCGCTGCGCGGCCGCCGCGCGACCTTTGGGGGTCAGGAAGTACGCGAAGCAGCGAACCTCGTCGCTGCCGCCCTGCGCGCACGACGGCGCGATGTTGCCGGCGGCTAGATCGCGCTGGAACTCCGAGAGACCGCGCTCGCTCGCGCTGGTGGACTGGTCGCCGTTCGCACCGGAAGGGAGCAGCGCGTTCGTCGCGCCGCCGCAGCCTGCGAGGAGAAGCGCGCTCATCGTAAGCGCGCTGAGAAGAACACGTTTCACCCGGACACCTCGTCGTCGTTGACGGATAAGCAAGCACCAGCTCGTACGAAGCGCGGCGCCAACAAAAGTAGTGTCCGAGATTAATCGCCGGTTAAACACCGCGCTCCTTCCGCGTTGCCACGCCCTGCGGAGCATGTACCACTCCTCACTTGGCTGGAGCACAGCCCGCCGAGCGCAAGAAAAAGCCGGCGCCTCGCGATCGAGACGCCGGCTTTTTCAGCCGTGGTTCGCTTTGGAGTCGGGCTTAGAAGGCGCCGACGCCGTTGGGCGTGCCGTTGCCGGTCGGCGCGTCGTAGCCGACTTCACCGTGGCAGAGGTACGCGGTCGAGCACGAGCCGTTGGAGCCGCTGGTCACGTCGAACAGCGAGCTGGTGTGGCTGTAGCTGTACGAGGCGTTGCTCTGGTTGTTGCCCGAGAGGCCGTAGATCGCGGCGATCGCCGGCGCGCCGACGCTGGTGCCGCCGAAGACCATCCAGCCGGACTGGCCCTGGTAGGCGTAGCTGTCGTAGACCGCGACGCCGGTGTAGGGGTCGGCCACGTACGCGACGTCACCGATGGTGCGCTTCGCGCAGCCGGTGTCGTGCTGCCACGACGGCTTGGCCTGGTACTTGCTGCAGCCCGAGCCCGAACCGCTCCACACGGTCTCGGTCCAGCCGCGGCTGTTGCTCGAGGTGCTCAGCGAGGTGCCGCCGACCGCGGTCACGGTGTTGTACGCGGCCGGGGTCTCGGTGCCGTAGCCGCTGTCGCCGTTGGACGCGGTGATCGCGACGCCGCTGTGGTTGTACGACGATGCGTAGGTCGCGTCGCTCGACGACTCGCTGCCGCCGTAGCTGTTCGAGACCGCGATCGCGCCCAGGCTGACCGCGGTGTTCACGCCCGCGGCGAGGTTGGCGGAGGTCGCGGAGTTGACCTCGACCACGAGGATCTTGCAATTGGGGCAGTTGGCCGAGACCATGTCGACGTCGAGCGACGTCTCCTGGCCCCACGACGCGTCGTTGGCGGGCAGCGACGAGGTGCCGGTCTGGCCGACCTTCTTGAAGCAGCCGTTCGCGGTGGTGCAGGCGGGGAGGCCGTACGTCGAGCGGTAGACGCCGAGGTCCGCCTCGAGGTTGGGGTTGTTGCCGGAGTCGACGATCGCGATCGTGCGGCCGGAACCGCCGGTCAGGCCGGTGGTCTTGTACGCGGCGCGCAACTGCGTCGGACCGAAGCCGCTGGGCGTCGCGTCCGGATGGATGGACATCACGCCGCGCTGGGCCGCCTCGGTCCGGCCGCTCTGCGTGAGCGCGTAGGCGAAGCAGCGTGCTTCGCCCTCGGCCGCAGTGGCGCAGGAGGGCGTGAAATGGCCCAGCGTGAGACCGCGCTGGAAGTCGGTGACCTCGCGGTCGCCCGAGCTCGCCGCAGTCGTGGGCGTGCCTGTGTTCGCCGGGATCATGGAGCCGGTGCCGCCGCCGCAGCCCGCCAGAAGCAACGCGGCAATAGACACCGCGCCAAGAAGAGAACGATTCACCCGTGTACCTCTAAAATTCGATGACAGCACCCGAGTGAGCCTTGCAGCCGATCGAGCCTGATAGTGAGGATGCCGTTAGAGTATCGTCGTCGTCGTGCCGCGTTCCTCGTGCTACGAGCCACTAATTTTCGTACGCGCGTCTCCTGTTCTCACAGTTAATTACCAGGATTGCGCGATGTAGTCGAACGCCGAATCTCAGCTAAGCGAATACCGCCGGGCGCTTGTCGTTCGCCGTCACGCACGTTTGCGCGCGAGCCGTAGCGATAGCGATGAAACCGCCGAAATAGCCGACGTTCCAGCCCGGTGCTGATGCGCGCTTACTACACCGCACAGAATGCGCGCCGTAGTGGGCGCGGCTACGCGTTCTCCGCGGCCCAGGCGCTCATGCGCCGCTGCATCTCCTCGGGCGACACGTCCTCGATCTTGGTGTTGACGACCCAGACGTGCCCGAACGGGTCGGTGATGCGCCCCGCACGGTGGCCGTAGAACTGATCCGAGACCGGGGATTGTAGCGTCGCGCCCGCCTCGACCGCACGCGCCACGACCGCGTCGACGTCCGGCACCATCAGCGAGATGCTCACCGACGTGCCGCCCAGCGTTTGCGGGCCGGGGGAGTCCCACTCGACCGATTCCTCGGAGAGCATGACCTCCGAGGTGCCGATCGTCATCGCCGTGTGCATGATCTTGCCGGTCGGCCCCAGCAAGCGGCCGGGCTGTTCGACCGCACCGAAGGCTCGTTCGTAGAACGCGACCGCCTCGGCCCCGCCGCGCACGCGCAGGTAGACGGTGACGGTTTGTACGGCGGCCGGGGCGTGCGTGGTATCGCTGCTCATGAGGTTGCTCCTCGCTCGACGGCACCCGGGACGCTAGCATAGCGCACGGAGATGCGCTGCGCCAGGGTGTCGTGAGCCCGAAAAGGAGTGGGACAAAAGATCAGCGCTCGGCGCGCCGCAACTACTTGAACGTCGGCAACCTGCGCCCGAGATCGGCGAAGTCTCGTTCATCGCGAGCTGGGGCGAGCAGGGTGACATAAGGGAGCGCGGTGCGCATGCCGGCAGCGGTCGGGGTGAAGCCGCGCCCGGCGGCGTGCGGGTGCAGCCAAACCACGCCGGCCGAGCGTGCACGCATCGCGCGCATGGCGCGGTCGAGCGCATCGAGGTCGCCGGCGTCCAGGCCGTCGCTGAAGATCAGGACCAGCGTCTCGTCGTTCAGCAGCCGCGCGCCGTGCGATTGCACGAACGCCAGCAGGCTCGCGCCGAGGCGCGTGCCGCCGCCCCAGGCTTCGTCCAGGCCGGCCAGCGGGCGACCCGCGCGGCCGGGCTCGCGCAGCTCGCTGGTGATGTCGCGCAGCGCGGTGCTGAACATGAACGCGTGCGCGCGCGGGCTGCGCTGGCAGAGCGCGTAGGCGAACTGCAGCATCGGTCCGGCGTGTTCGGCCATCGAGCGGCTGCCGTCGATCAGCACGACGAAGCGCGCACTTCGCCGCGCGCGGCTGGTGCGGTGCAGCACCATCGGTTCGCCGGCCGTCGCGACGCTCGCGCGCAAGGTGCGCCGGAGGTCGACCCGCGTGCCCCGGTGGTGCGGCGTGCGGCGGCGCGAGCGGGTTAGGCGAACGCTCCCGAGCAGCCGGCCCGCGGCGACCAGCATCGCGTCCAGCCCAGCGAGCGCGATCGAGGGCGCGGTCGTACCGCGCGCGGCGGCCGGGCTGTAGCGCGCGCGCAGCATCTGCCAGGTCGTGAACGCGTCGCCGCCGGCTTGCGCGGGACGCTGCTCGCCGGTCGCGTGCGGGTCGTCGCTCGGCGTGCGCGGGCGGTCGCGCGAAGTGGACGGGCCGCGCGGCTGCTCGGGCCGCGGCGCGCCGGTGTCATCGGGCCGGGTGTGGCGCGCGGCCAGGTTCGGCTGCGCGACGCCGTGCGGGCCGGTGAAGAACGCATCGAAGACCGGGTCGAACTGCGCGACTTGGTCGGGTGTGGTGCAGTAGACCGCGCGCAGCGCCGCGCGTAGGCGCGCCCGGTCGGTGACGCCGACGGCCTCGGCGGCGCGCAGCGCGTCGCTCGTCGTACCGGCCGCGACGGCATAGCCGTGCTGCCCGCGCAGCAGCGCGGAGAACGCGGCGACGCTGCTGGTGAAGTCGGCGCTCACCCGTGGTTCGCGCGCACCGAGCCCAGCCCGTAGTCGGACGCCGGCACCGGCACGGTACCGGCCCCGGTACTGGTACCGGCATCGCTGAGTAGCGGCTCGTAGCGGGCGCGCTGGCTGCGCAGCAGGTCCCAGTCCTCGCGCACTTTGAGCAGGCAGCCCGTCGTCATCTCCAGGGTGCGCTCGTCGATCGCCGCCCGGCCGAGGCGAATCAGCGCCAGCGCCCAGTCGAGTGCTTCGGCGACGCCCGGAACCTTCTGGAACGGCTGCTCGCGCAAGTACGCCATGAAGCGCGCGATCTGCTCGGCCAAGCGCGCGTCGATGCCCGGCAGGCGCGCGCGCAGGATCGCCAGTTCTTGCGCTTGCGTCGGGTACGCGAGCCAGGCGTAGAGGCAGCGCCGGCGCAGCGCGTCGGACAGCTCGCGGGTGCGGTTGGAGGTCACGATCACCACCGGCCGCTCCCGCGCGCGCACCGTCCCCAGCTCGGGGATCGTGACTTGGAACTCGCCCAGCAGCTCGAGCAGAAAGGCCTCGAAGGCCTCGTCGGCGCGGTCGATCTCGTCGATCAGCAGCACCGGCGCGCGGTCTTGGGTGATCGCTTCGAGCAGCGGGCGCTCGAGCAGAAACGGGCGGCTGAAGATCTGCGCCTCGCGTACCTCGGCCGAGGTCTCGTCGTGCTCGGTCAGGCGGATGCGCAGCAGCTGCTTGGGGTAATTCCACTCGTACAGCGCGCTGGCGGCGTCGAGCCCTTCGTAGCACTGCAGGCGGATCAGGCGCGTGCCGAGCACGTCGGCGAGGACTTTCGCGCTCTCGGTCTTGCCGACGCCGGCGGGCCCTTCGAGCAGCAGCGGCTTCTCCAGCGCGAGCATCAGCTCCAGCGTCGTGGCGAAGTCGTCGCTCGTGACGTAGCCGCGCGCCGCGAAACGCTCTCCGATGCGGTCCAGCGTCACGCGCGAACCGGGTCCGCGGCGAACGCCGCGCGGCAACCCGCGCCGCAGAAGACGTACGTCCGCCCGTCGTGCTCCAAGCGGTGGCGCGCGGTCGCGACGTCGACCTCCATGCCGCAGACGGGATCGATCGTCGTTCCCGTGTCGTGGACGTGCGCGGTGGGTTCGGGCGCATCGGCCACCGGCGCGCCGTTCGCGGCCGCGTTCGTGGCGATGATCTCGGCCAGGATCGCGATCGCGACGTCGCCTGGGCCGCGGGCGCCGATGTCCAGGCCGACCGGCGTGCGCAGCGTGGCGAGCTGCTCGGGCGGCACGCCGTTCTGCGCGAGCACCGCGCCGACGCTGCGCGCGCGGCGGCGGCTGGCGAGCAGGCCGACGAAGGCCGGCCGCGCGGCGAGCAGCGGCGCCAGCGCCTCCTCGTCGTAGTGGCCTTGCGAGGCGACGACCGCGACGAGCTGCGCGCAGGCGTCGCGCCCGGCGTCGGTCAGATGCGTCGCAAGCGAATCCAGCGCGATCGGCCGCACGCCCGCGACCGGCGCGAGCGCGGCCAGCTCGCCGGCCAGCACCACCCGCACCACGTCGTAGCGAATCTGGGCCGCGACCCGGGCCAGCGCGTCCGCCACCGGCGTGTCGCCCACGACGATCAGGCGCGGCAGCGGCACGTGCGGCTCGATGTACACGTCGACCGCCCCCTCCGACGCGCACCCCATCGCGACCACCACGCAGTCTTCCGCCGGCGGCTCCGCGTTCGCCGCATCGGGGCGAATCTGGACCAGCCGCGGCTGGCCGCTGCGCAGCGCGCGCAGCGCTTCGCGGCGGACGATGTCGCGCGAGCAGGAGCCGCCTACGAAGCCGTCCATCACGCCGTCGGCGAACACCAGCGCGCGGTCGCCCAGGTGCGAGCTGACCGGCGCGCGCCGCGCGACGACCGTCGCGACCGCGAAGCAGGCGCGCTCGCGCTCCAGTTCGGCCAGACGGGCGAAGAACGACACGCGCGCGCTCCGCTAGACCGGGGCCGCGCTCAGGCGCGTCTTGACGTTGGCGAAGGTGGTGCTGATGATGCGGTTGGCCTGCGCGTCGAGCACCCGCCCGCCGACCGTCGCGACCGGCCCGCGCATCGTCGCCTTTCCTTGCCAGTCCAGCGTCGTCGCGCTGTCGCCCGTCGCGGCGACGTCCGCGCCTGCCAGCAGGTCGACCACGCTGCCGAAGCCGCCGCCGCTGATCTTCATCCCCATGTGCGCGCCGCCGGGGCCGGGGTCGAGCGTGACGTGGAACTTGAACTTGCCGCGCACCGGGCCGACCGCGACCTGCACCACCGCGTCGAACGTCCGCCCGTCCACGACATTGGACGAGATCACGTCGGGCATGCACGACACGATCGCGGCCGGGTCGGTGATGAAGGCCCAGACGCGAGCCTTGGGGGCCGGGATCTCCTCGCGGCCCTTGTACTCGAGGTTCACGCGCCGGCCGCTTTGATCGCCGCCCACACTTTCGAGCGGGTGAGCGGCATGTCGATGTGCTCGATGCCAAGCGGCGCGAGCGCGTCCATCACCGCGTTGACGAACGCCGCCGGCGAGCCGACGTTGGGGCTCTCGCCGACGCCCTTGGCGCCGATCGGGTGGTGCGGGCTGGGGGTGACGGTGTTGCCCGTCTCCCAGACCGGCGTCTCGAGCGACGTCGGGATCAGGTACTCGGTGAAATTGGGCTGCTGGTGGTTGCCGCTCTCGTCGTAGCTGATCTCCTGCATGAACGCGATCGCGAAGCCTTCGGTCAGCCCGCCGTGGATCTGGCCCTCGACCACCATCGGGTTGATCACCGTGCCGCAGTCGTCGATCGCCAGGAACCGCCGCACGTTGACGAAGCCGGTCTCGCGGTCGACGTCGACGACCGCGATGTACGCGCCGTAGGGGAACGTCAGGTTGGGCGGATCGTAGTAGTAGGTCGCTTCGAGGCCGGGCTCGCTGTCGGGTGCGGGGTTGGTGTACGCGGCGAATGCGCACTCCTGCATCGTGACGCTGCGCTCGGGGATGCCCTTGATCTTGAATTTGTAGTCGGCCCACTCGACGTCGGCTTCGTCGGCCTCGAGCAGGTGGGCGGCGATCTTCTTCGCTTTTTCGCGGACGCGCCGGCCGGCCATCGCGATCGCCGCGCCGGCCACGGGCGTGCTGCGGCTGGCGTAGGTGCCCAGGCCGTAGGGCGCGGTGTCGGTGTCGCCTTCCTCGACCATGATGTTCTGCGGGTCCAGGCCGAGCTCTTCGGCCGCGATCTGGGCCCAGGTGGTCTCGTGGCCCTGGCCCTGCGACTTCGTGCCGGCGCGCAAGATCGCCGAGCCCGTCGGGTGGATGCGGATCTCCGCGCTGTCGAACATCTTGATGCCCATGATGTCGAAGTGCTTGCTGGGCCCGGCGCCGACCACTTCGGTGAAGGTCGAGATGCCGATTCCCATCAGCTCGCCGCGCGCGCGCTTCTCGGCCTGCTCTTTGCGCAAGTCGGCGTAGCCGATCGTGTCGAGCGCCTTGCGCAGGGTCAGCTCGTAGTCGCCGCTGTCGTACACGAAGCCCAGCGGCGAGGGGTACGGCATCTGCTCCTTGGTGACGAAGTTCTTCAGGCGCAGCTCGGCCGGGTCCATGTTCAGCCGCCCGGCGAGCATGTCCATCCCGCGCTCGATCGCGTACGACGCCTCGGTCACCCGGAACGAGCAGCGGTAGGCCACGCCGCCCGGCGCCTTGTTGGTGAAGTAGGCGTCGAGCTCGGTGAAGGCGAGCGGAAAATCGTACGAGCCGGTGACGATGCCGAACATGCCGGCCGGGTATTTCGTCGGGTCGGCGGCGGCGTCGAACGCGCCGTGGTCGGCGACGGTGGCGACCTTGAGTGCCGTCAGCGTGCCGTCCTTGGACGCGCCGATCTCGACCTCCATGTGGTAGTCGCGTGCGAAGCCCGTCGTGGTGAGGTTCTCGGTGCGCGTCTCGACCCACTTGACCGGCACGCCGAGCACGACCGACGCGGCGGCCGACACGACGTAGCCGGCGTAGACGGGGACCTTGTTGCCGAAGCCGCCGCCGATGTCGGGCGAGATGACGTGGATCTTGTCCTCGGGGATGCCGGTCACCAGCGACACGACGGTGCGGTGCGCGTGCGGCGCCTGCGAGGTCAGGTAGAGCGTGAGCCGGCCGGTGCCGGGGTTCATGTCGGCGATCGCGCCGCACGGCTCGAGCGGCGCCGGATGGCAGCGCTGGAAGTAGACCTTCTCTTTGAGGTGTACGTCGGACGCGGCGAGCGCGGCGTCGGTCTCCGCGCGCTGGCCGACTTCCCAGTGGTAGATGTGGTTGGTCTTGGCTTCGCGGTCGTCGCGAATGACGTTCTCGTCCTTCATCGACTCGAAGGGCGAGATCAGCGGGTCGAGCGGCTCGTACTCGACGTCGACCAGCTCGGCGGCGTCCTGGGCGGCTTCGCGGCTCTCGGCGATCACGCCGGCGACTTCCTGGTACTGGTAGAGCGCCTTGCCGACCGCGAGCACCATCTGCTTGTCGTAGCCGTGAAAGGTTGGGATCCAGGCCAGCCCGTGCGCGGCGAGGTCTTCGCCGGTCAGCACCGCTTTCACGCCGGGCACCGCGAGCGCGGCGGTCTTGTCGATCTTGACGATGCGCGCGTGCGGGTACGGGCTGTGCACCAGGCACAGGTAGAGCATGCGCGGCAGCACGATGTCGTCGAGGTACTGCCCGCGGCCTTGGATGAAGCGCGGGTCTTCCTTGCGCTTCATCGACTTGCCCATCGCGTGGAGCTCTTTTTCCGGTTCGATCGTGGTGCTCATGCGGGCGCTCCTGACGCGGCGGCTTGCTGCACCGCTTTGACGATGTTCTGATAGCCCGTGCAGCGGCACAGGTTGCCTGAGAGCGCTTCGCGGATCTCGGGCTCGCTGGGAGCGGGATTCTCCTTGAGCAGCACGAGCGACGTCATCAGCATGCCGGGCGTGCAGTAGCCGCACTGCAAGCCGTGGCAGTCCCAGAACGCTTGCTGCAGCGGGTGCAGCTTGCCGGCCTGGGCCAAGCCCTCGACGGTCGTGATCTCGTGGCCGTCGGCCATCACCGCGAACATCGTGCAGGCCTTGACCGCGCGCTCGCCGTCGAGCACCACCACGCACACCCCGCAGCTCGAGGAGTCGCAGCCGACGTGCGTGCCGGTCAGCCCGAGCGCCTCGCGCAGGAAGTACACCAAGAGCGTGCGCGGCTCGACCTCGCGCTCGTACTTCGCACCGTTGACCGTGACGGAGATCTTCATCGCACTCCTGGGATGCCCAGCCGGGCCAGCGTCGCGAGCAGCGCGCGGCGCACCAGCACGCCGGCCATGTCCTTCTTGAAGTCGACCGTGCCGCGGGTGTCGGCGACCGGGTCGGCCGCGGCGCGCGCGGCGTCCGCGGCGGCGCGGATCAGCTCGTCCGTCGGCCGCTGCCCGCGCAGCAGCGCTTCGGCCGCGGCGACCCGCGTCGCGGTCGGGCCGGCCGCCCCGATCGCCACCCCGGCCTGCGCGATCGTGCCGTCCGCCGCGAGGCTGAGCTGCACGGCCGCGGCGCTGGTCGCGAAATCGCCGACCTTGCGCTCGATCTTCTGGTAGGAGCCCGACGTGCGCTCGCCCGGCGCGGGGAAGCGCACTTCGAGCGCCAGCTCGCCTTCGCCGACCGCGGTCGCGAACGAGTCGACCAGGAACTCGTCGATCGGCACCGTCCGCGCCCCGCCGCCGCCGCGCACGACGACCTGCGCGCGCATGGCCAGCGCCGTCACCGCCCAGTCGCCGGCCGGGTCGTTGTGGCACAAGCTGCCGACCACCGTGCCGGACTGCCGCACGACCGGGTCGGCCACGACGGCCGAGGTGTCGGCGAGCAGCGGGTACGCCGTGCCGATCAGCGCCAGGTGCTCGAGCGCGGCGTCGCGCGCGAGCGCGCCGACGGTCAGCATGCCGTCCTGCTCGCGCACGAACGCCAGCTCCGCGAGCCGGTTGATGTCGACCAGCACCGCCGGGCGCGCGAGCCGGTAGCGCATCGCGGGAATCAGGCTCTGGCCGCCGGCCAGCACGCGCGCGTCGGCGCCGTGCTCGGCCAGGAGCGCGAGCGTTTCGTCGACCGACTCGGCCCGGTGGTATTCGAACGCGGCAGGGAACATGGGGCCTCCAAGCGCTTCGCGCCGGCATCGGTCGGCGGGCCCCCTGTGTTCGCTGGGAACACTCGTGGCCCTCGCGGTTCCGGCCGGGCGCGGCTCGGGTTCAGCCGGCGATGAGCTCGCGCATCAGCCGCGTCGTCTCGGCGGTCGGGGCGACGCCCAGGCTCTTGCGCAGGTGCGCGGCGAGCTGGTCGTAGACGGCGCGCGCGCGCTCGCGCCGGCCGAGCGCCGCGAAGGAGCGCATGACCAGCCGCGCCGCGCCCTCGTGCCCGCGCTCGGCGGCGATCAGCTCGAAACCGTGCGTCACCGCGACCGCGTGATCGCCGCGCGCGAACGCGTCCTCGGCCAGCCGCTCGAGCACCGCCACGAACGCGCTCTCGCAGCGCACCCGCAGCGGCAGGATCCAGTCGGCGTCCTCACCGCTGAGGAACTCGCCTTGGTACAGCCGCAGCGCCTCGTGCCAGCCGGCCGGATCGTCGCCCTGCGCGAGCGCGAGGAAGCGCGCGAAGTCCGTCTCGATCGTGAGCGCTTCGTTCCACACGTAGCTGCCGCGCACGGAGCGAATCGCGTCGAAGCCGCCGAGCACGCTGCGCAGCATCGCGCGCGCGGCGCTCGCGAGCAGGTGCACGCGGTGCGCGGCCGCGTCGGTTTCGCAGTCGGGCCAGAACGCCTCGACCAGCTCGTCGCGCGAGACCAGCCGGCGCGGGTGCGCGACGAGGTACTGGATCAGCTGCCGGCCTTTCTTGATCGAAGAGCCCGACAGCCAGTGCTCGCCGTCGCGAATCGCGAACTCGCCCAGGCAGCGCACGACGAGCGTTCGGCGCCGCGCCGCCGCGTCGGGAACGGCACAGCGAAGCTGGTGCACGACGGTCGCGAACCGCCGCACGTCGTTCGAGCCGCCCTCGACGAGCTGCGCCAGTTCGTCGATCAAACCGGAAAGCACCGGTGGCGAATACTGCACTTGGTGTACACCCCACCCTCGCACGCAAAAAGAGTGACGCCATCCTAGCACCGCCCCCAAATCGGGTCAACCGGACCGCCGCCGGCTGGGAGAGCGCGCGGAGAGCGCCGGGAGAGAACCCGCCCGTATCGTTGCGTCCACGTATACGAGGCACCCGATGGAGCAGCGATTGACGGCTTTGCTTTCGCTGCGCCCGCTCGCGGACGGCGAAGTCGCCGTCGCGATCGAGCGCAGTGCGGACGGCCGCCACGTGACGGTGGATGACACGACGCTCGTGCTCACGCTGTGGCACGAGGGCGCCGACGTCGTGCGCGGCCGCTTCGACCATCCCGAGCTCCGGCGCGGTCGCCTACTTCCAGAGCAACGACACGCTGCTCGCGATGGCGAACGTGCTGCGCGTCAGGCTGGCGCCCTAGATGCGGCACGAAGAGAACGCGCCGGCGGCGCAAGACTATGCGTTCGAGCACATCGAGCGCGCGTGGCAGGCGCGCTGGGACGACGCGCACATCTTCTGGACCGAGCGCACCGCCGGCCGCCCGAAGTGGTTCGTGATGGAGCTGCCGCCGTTCGCCAACGGCGACCTGCACCTCGGCCACGCGCGCAACTACGCCATCGCCGACGCCGGCGCGCGCTTCCGCCGCATGGCCGGTTACGACGTGTCGTACACCAGCGGCTTCGACACCTTCGGGCTGCCCAACGAGACCGCCGCGCGCACCGCCGGCGAGCACCCGGTCGAGCTCGCCGAACGCTATTGCGCGATCATGGCCGAGCAGTTCGTCCGCTTCGGCTTGAGCCACGACCGGCGCCGCATCATCGGTTACCACATTCCGGAATACTACGTCTGGATCCAGTGGGTATTCCTCAAGCTGCACGAAGCGGGGCACCTGCCTGCGGCGCGGCGCGACGGTGAACTGGTGCCCGCGCTGCGACATCTCGCTGGCCGAGAGCCTGATCGACGACGGCGTGTGCTGGCGCTGCAAGGCGACGCCCGTGCCGCGCGAGACCGAGCAGTGGTTCATCCGCGAGAGCGACTTCGCCGACGACATGCTGGCCGGATTGCCGGCGCTCGACGGCTGGCCCAGCGCCATCAAGGGCATCCACCGCGACTGGATCGGCCGGCGCGAAGGGCTCGACGTCGACTTCGGCCTGCCCGGGGCCGAGACGCTGCTCGGTCTTCAGCGACGATCCGGCGCTGCTGCCGGACGCGGCGTTCATCGCGCTCGGCCACGCGCACCCGCTGGCGCTCGCGCACGGCGTGAACGTGAGCGACCATCCCGACGCCCACGGCGTGCCGCTGGGCGTGCGAGGCGGAGGTGCCGCTCACCGGGCCGCACGATCCCGCTGGTCGTGGTCTGCGGCGATCCGGCGACGCCGCCCGACGGCGCGCGGCTGGGCGTGCCGCTGCGCGACCGCTTCGCGCGCGCAGCTCGCCGACGCGCTGGGCCTCGCCTACGCCGCCCAGCCGGCACCCGGCGCGCGCGACGACGTCGCCGCGGCGCTGCTGGCGGCCGGCGCGGCGCGCGCGGCGGTGCGCTACCGCCTGCGCGACTGGAACATCGCGCGCCAGCGCTACTGGGGCCCGCCCGTGCCGATGATCCACTGCGCGGCGTGCGGCCTGGTGCCGGTGCCGGCGGCCGACCTGCCGGTGGTGCTCCCGCTCGACGTCGATCTCGACGGGCCCGGCAACCCGCTCGAGCGCCACCCGGCGTTCACCGAGGTGGCCTGCCCGAGCTGCGGCGGCGCCGCGCGGCGCGACACCGACACGCTCGAAGCGTACTCCAGCCCGTGGTGGTACCACTGGCTGTGCAAGAGCACCGACGCGCTCTACCCGTTCTCGCGCGAGGACGCGCGGGCGTGGCTGCCGGTCGACGTCATGGTCGGCGGAATGGACCAGGTCGCGCTCGTGCTTCTTCCACGTTCGGATGATCGCCAAAGCGCTGCTGCGGCTGGGCATCGCCGAGGTCGAGGAACCGGTCGACCACCCTGGTCGCGATCGGGATGGTCAAGAGCGACGGCCGCAAGATGAGCAAGAGCGACGGCAAGAACGCCGACCCTCGCCGCGCTGATGGAGCGCTACGGCGCGGACGCGGTGCGGCTGGGCATTCTCGGCGCGGCCGCGCCCGAGAGCGACTTCAACTGGAGCGAAGACCTGGTGCGGCGCGCGCACGACACGCTGGCGCAAGTGCACGCGTTCGTCGGCGCGCGAGCGGAGCTGGTGCGCGCGCAGCCGCCGGGCGAGATCGCGCGCCGAGGGCAGCGCCCGGCGGCGCAAGCTCGCGGGCTGGGTCGACACGGCCCGCGCGCGGGTGACCAACAACTACGTGCGCCACCAGTACCACCTGGCCGCGCAGAACACGGCGCTTCCTGTTCGAGCGGCTGGTGCAGTTCGAGCGCGAGGCCGGCTGGGTCGGCGAGCTGAGTGCCGACGACGCGGCGCTGGCGAGCGCGATTCGCACCCTGCTGCAGCCTCGTCGCCCCGCTGACGCCGCACCTGGCCGAAGAGCTGTGGGAACGGTGCGGCGGCGAAGGCTTCATCGCGCTGGCGGCCTGGCCGCAGCCGCTCGACGAGCGCGCCCGCCGCCCGCGCGGCGCACCGGCGCGAGGCTCAGTATGCGGTTCGCTGAAGCCGCCGCGATCGCGGCTCCCGACGCCCCGTGGCAGAACAAGTCCTTTCGCGGGCCGCTGTTCGACGTGGTCGCGAGCGTGCTGGCGCGCTACCCGGAGTACGCGCTGCACCGTGACGGGCTGCTCGCGGCCGACGCGTGGTACGCGTTCCTGGACCGTGCGGCGGCCGAATTGCGCGCGGCCGGCGTGCCGAGCGACGACGCGCACTTCGCCAAGCGCTTCCCGGGCGCGCCCGAGCGCTTCGTGCGCGGCGCGCTCGCGCGCCTGGTGAAAACGCGGCGTCCTGCACTCGGGTGCGTACGACGAACGGGCGGCGGAAGCGGCGGCGGCGGAGGCGGCGCGCTACGACCACGGCGGCCTGGGCACGTACATCTATCCCGAGGAAGGGCGCCTGCTGTTCGCGCTCGCCGACCTCGTCCGGCCGGCGCACGCGGTGTTCCTGGGCTCGTACTACGGCTACTGGGCGGCCTGGGCGGTTCCGGCCGTCGCCGCGCGCGGCGGCCGGGTGACGCTGGTCGACCCGGACCCGACCGCCTGCGCGGTCGCGCGGCGCAACTTCGCGCCGTACGGCGACGCCGTGCGAATCGTCAGCCGCGACCGGCGCAAGCAGCTGCTGGCCGCCGAACCGTCGCGCCGATCGACCTGGTCGTGATCGACGCCGAGCTGCCGCGCACGCATCCCGACCCCGACCAGCGCGGCAAGGGCGTCTACCGCGCGCTGCTCGCCGCGGCGCTGCCGCACCTCGCGCCGCGCGCGTACGTCGTCGCGCACAACGTCCTGCTCGTCCGACGCGACCGGCGACCCGCTGCTGGCCGAGGTCGTCGCGCGCAACGCTGGGCGAGCTCGGGCCGGTTCCTCGCGCTCGCCGCGCGCGAGCTCGACGGCTTCCCGGAGCTCGCGAGCACCGAAGGCGTCGGCGTGGGGTGCGCGCGCGATGATGCCGCAGCCTACCGCTCCCCTTCACGACCTGGATCGACAAGGCCGCGGTGCGCTCGATGCCGATGGCGCACTGGACGTCGACCGGCGCCGGCCAGTGGTTCCCGGCCGACGCAGTGGAGCGTCGCGGCGCACCCCGAGGTCGTCGCGTCGGGCCGCGGCGAGCTGGTGGTGGCCGGGCTGCTGCTGGGCTACCTCGACTTCACCATCGAGTTCGAGTCGTCGTGCGTCGGGCCGGCCAGCCGCAGCGTCGCGCTGGCCCGGCTCGGCGCCGCGCTACGACGACGAGGTGGCGCGCGACGCGCTGCGCCTGCAGTGCGACGAGGCCTTCCACGCGCTGCTCTGCCAGGAGCTGCGCCAGCACGTGCACGCCCAGACCGGCCTGAGCCCGGTCCGCATTCACCGAGCACCGCTTCATCCGCCACGCGCGCGAGCTGCGCGAGCGGCTGGCGCCGGCGTGCCGGCCGAGCAGGTCGAGTTCTGCGCCGCGGTGGTGGCCGAGACGGTCATCACCAAGACGCTGCTCAAGGACTGGAACGACCAGGCCCTGCGGCCCGAAGTGCGCGAGTTCCTACTCCAGCACTACAAGGACGAGCTGCGCCACAGCGCGTTCTACGGCCAGGTGCTGGGCCAGGTCTGGCCGCAGTGGGACGAGGCGCTGCGGCGCGCGCTCGCGCCGCACTGGTCGGCGCTGACGCTGGCGTTCGTCGAGCCCGATCCCGCAGCTCGCGCTGGCCGCGCTCGCGCTAGGCCGGCTTCGCCGACCGCGACGCGTGGCGCATCACCGCCGAGTGCCAAGCCGCGCGCGGTCGCCGCGCTCGACCAGCGGGCCTCGGTCGAGGCCACCCTGCGCGCGCTGCGCAAGGCCGGCGTGGCCGAGCTTCGCGCGCCCGAGGTCACCGTCGCGTGATCGCCACGTCGCCGCGCTTGGCCTCGACCACCCTGCCGTTCTTCCGCTTCGGCGCGCCCGGCGGCGCGACGCTCGGCGCCACGCGCCCCCTGGGCATCGTCAGCGGCGGGCTGCTGCTCGACAGCGGCGAGGCCGACCCGACGCTTCGTGTTCCGCTGCCAGGACCGCTACCTGACCTACACCAGCCTGCTCGGGCTGCGCACGGTGTTCTTCGTGCGCGACGACGCGCACGCGGCGCACTACGCGGCGCTGATCGCGCGCCAGCGCGAGCGCTACGCCGCCGTCACCGCGCCGACCGGCGTCTTGCCGAAGAGCGAGATCCTCGAGCCGCTCTACGCCGGCTGCGACATCGCGACGCTGCGGGTCGCGTCGAATGCGACGTTCGCGCGCCAAGCGCGTGAGCGCTGGCGGACGGCACGCCGGTCGAGCTGTGCTTCAACCAGATCGCGCCCGGCACCGCGCGGCTGGCGGCGCAGATCGACGCGCTGCTGCGCGCCGCGGGCGTCGCGACCGCGTTCGACCGCGCGGCTTGCGACGCGGCCGGGGCGCTGGGGCTGTTCTTCCACGACAAGGCGCAAGGGGTCGCGCTCGTGCGCGGCACGGGCGGCGGCGCGCTGCCCCCGCACGCCGAGACCGCGATCCTCACCCCGACCGAGTTCCTGGGCCTGGAAAGCTGGGCCGACTTGGTCGCGTGCTACCGCGCCCGCTCGGGCGACGCGCGCGAACCGGCGTCGCTGTACGTGAAGTCGTCGCGCGATTCGGGCGGCAACGTCGCGGCACGGCTCGGTCCGGCCGAGTACGAGCGGCGCTTCGCCGCGCTCGCGCGCGAGGTCGGGCGCAGCGCGCTGGGCGCCCAGAGCGATCTGGCCGAGCGGGTCGCGGTGCTGCGCGCCGACGTCGCGCTCGCGCCGTCGCTGCGCGGCGTGCCGGTGGGCGAGCGCGACCTGGCGGACTTCGCGCGCGGCCAGGCCGCCCGGCGGGCCGGGATGACGATCCTGGTGCAGCGCGACGTCGCACCCCGCCCGGCCGACCCGCGCCCCGGCGGGATCGGGCTGAGCTATCTGATCGACGGCCCCGGGCAGGCCGCGCCGCTGGCGGTGGCCGCGCAAATCTACGCCGACGCCGAGCGGCGCCACTTCCTGGGCTCGTACCTCGACGACGCGCTCGCCGCGGCGGTGCTGACGCCGGAGTTGTCGTCGCAGGTGGATGCGCTCTGCGAGCGCTATGCCGCGGTCGGCTACCGCGGCCCGATCAACTTCGACGCCCGGCTCGACGCCGACGGCCGCTACGTGCTGATCCACGACTGCAACCCGCGCCTGAGCGCGGTCTTCCCGGCCCTGGCGGTGCGCGACGCGCTGCGCGCGGCGGGCCGCGAGCCGCGCAGCGTGCTCAGCCTGGGCTACCGCGGCGAGTTCGTCGCGCGCGACCCGGCCGGTTTCGTGGCCCAGCTCGACGCCTGCGGCGCGCTCTACACGCGCGAGCGCGCGCGCGGCGTGCTGGTGCTGCCGAACCTCGCCCGCGAAGACGGATTCGACGCGCTGCTGATCGACGTCGAGCCGGCGCGGGCGGGCGATCTGCTCGCCGCGCTGCGGGCCTGCGCGGGCGACGCCGGCGCGGCCCCGGAGCGGCTGTACGCATGATCGGCGCAGCGCTCTACGAGCTGCAAGTCGATCGTGCGCGCGGGGCGGCGGGCGGGCTTGCCGCACGCGGTGCGCACCGTGGGCGACCGCATCGCCGACCTGCTGGGCGAGCAGGGGCTGGGCTTCCGCTCCGCCGGCGTGATCGCGATCGAGACGCTGATCCCGCACTGGCAGGACTGCCACGACTACCGGCCCAGCACGATCGCCCACTTCCGCGCCCTGCTCGACAGCCTGCCCGTCGGCCCGGACGACGTCTTCGTCGACTACGGCGCGGGCCTCGGGCGCACGCTGGCGCTCGCTGCGGAGTACCCGTTCCGGCGCCTGATCGGGGTCGAGATCGCGCCCGCGCTGGTCGCCCGCGCGCGCGCCAACCTGGCCCGCGCGCTGCCGCCGGCGCGCCTGGCGCAGGTCGAGCTGTGGCAGGGCAGCGCCGCGGCGTTCGCGCTGCCCGACGACGCGACGGTGCTGTACTTCTACAACCCGTTCCACGGCGCGGTCTTGCGCAGCACGTTCGACGAGATCCGGCGCAGCTTGCGCGCCGCGCCGCGCCGGCTGACGATCGCGTTCAACAACCCGGTCCACGCCGCGCACGTCGTGCCGGAGTATCCCGGAGCTGCGGCTGGTGCGGCGCCTGGTCGTTCGAGTACGAGTGCCACGTCTACGAGGCGGGGCCGCCATGATCGAAACGGTTCGCGCGCAGGAGCGCAGCCCGCTCAAGGACCTGTTCCTGCTCGACCCCGAGGTGACGTACCTCAACCACGGAGCGTACGGGGCGACGCCGCGGCCGGTGTTCGAGGCCTACCAGCGCTGGCAGCTCGAGCTCGAGCGCGAGCCGGTCGACTTCCTCTCGCGCTACGCGACCGAGCGGCTCGCCCACTCGCGCGCGGCGCTGGCGCAGTACGTCGACACCGAGCGCGACAACCTGGTCTACGTCAGCAACGGCACGACCGCGATGAACATCATCGCGCGGAGCCTGTGGGTCGGGCCGGGCGACGAGGTGCTGACCTCCGACCACGAGCACGGCGGGATCGACCGGCTGTGGCGCTTCATGCAGCAGAAGCTCGGCTTCACCTACGTCAAGCGGCGCATCCCGCTCCCGGTGACGACGCACGCGGAGTTCGTCGAGCACTTCTGGGCCGGCGTCACGCCGCGCACCAAGGTCATCCTGCTCAGCCAGCTCACCTCGCCGACGTCGCTCGTGTTCCCGGTGGCCGAAATCTGCGCCCGCGCGCGGCGGGCCGGCATCGTCACCGTGATCGACGGCTCGCACGTGCCGGGCCAGCTGCCGCTCTCGCTGCGCGAGCTCGACCCCGATTTCTACGTCGGCATCCTGCACAAGTGGGTCTGCGCGCCCAAGGGCTGCGCGTTCCTGTACGCTCGGCCGGACGCGCAGCCGCGGCTCGACCCGCTGATCGTGAGCTGGGGCTGGGAGCCCAAGGTGCCCGGGGCCCTCGAAGTACGTCGAGTACCACGAGTGGCAGGGCAGCCGCGACATCTCGTCGTTCCTGGCCGTGCCCGACGCGCTGGCGTTCCAAGCGCGCCACGACTGGGACGGCGTGCGCGCGCGCTGCAAGGAGCTCGCCGCGTACGCGCAGCGCGAGATCTCCGCGCTGGCCGGCACCACGCCGTACCATCCCGACCGGCCCGAGTGGTACGGGCAGATCGTGTGCGCGCGGCTGCCGCCCGCCACCGACGACAAGCTGCTGCTGCGCCGGCTGCGCTTCGACTACGGCATCGACGTCTCGGTCGACCGCTTCGACGACTGGCCGCGCATCCGCGTCTCGATCCAAGGCTACAACGACGTCGGGGACGTCGAACGCCTGCTCTCGGCCTTGCGCCGTCTCTTGTGAGGACCATCGTGCACCTGTAGCTTAACCGGTAAACGGGACCAAACGTGAACCTCACGACGCCTGGCGATCAGATTGGTGGCTTTCCAGGGCATCACTATCGACGCGAGAGCCGGCTCGTCGGAGCGGATCCGAGTACGTCCCCGAAAGCACCAGTTTTGGGAACTGGAGAGTGCGGGTTCGAATCCCGTCAGGTGCGCCACTCTCTTCACCGAGAAGGGCTCGATTCCACGAACGAAAGGAGGTGATTACACATGATCATGGCTCACGAAGTGCTCAACGCGATGCTGACCGCACGCGCCGCAGTCGTCCTGGCCGCTCCACCGGCTCCAACCGGTGGCGCTCCAGCGCTGCGCGTCTCGGCGGTTCCACGCAGCACTCCAACGCTCGTGGCAACGATTCCACGCAGCACGCCAACGCTGGTCGCCGCGGTTCCACGCAGCGCTCCAACGCTGGTGGCGGTTCCACCGGGTGCTCCAACGGTTCCACCCGGTGCTCCAACGCTGCGCGTGATGGTCGCTCCAGTCGGCGCTCCAGCCGGCGGCGCGCCAGCCGCTCCAGCGGGGTAACCCCGCTCCT
Organism: Vulcanimicrobiota bacterium; assembly: GCA_963784655.1. Lineage (GTDB taxonomy): Bacteria > Vulcanimicrobiota > Vulcanimicrobiia > Vulcanimicrobiales > Vulcanimicrobiaceae > Vulcanimicrobium. Next base: position 867,347 of record CAWASO010000001.1, on the reverse strand, counting down.
CGCATTCAGAAAGAATGGTGAGACCCATGATGTCCTGGAAACTGAAGCCCTGGAAACTGATGCCCTGGAACGTGATGCCCTGGTGACGGTGCCGCGGCGTTCGTGTGCGGCGACCCGCCCCGCGGGAACCGACCCGAACGTCCGCGCACCCGATGACCTGCCCCCGAGCTGAACCACCCCCGCGTGCACCTGTAGCTTAACCGGTAAACGGGACCAAACGTGAACCTCTCAACCCCTGCCGACCGATTCGATGGCTTTCCAGGGCATCACCATCGGCGCGCAAGACTCGATGAGGGAGCGGATCCTAGTACGTCCCCGAAAGCACCAGTTTTGGGAACTGGAGAGTGCGGGTTCGAATCCCGCCAGGTGCGCCATTCCGTCTTTATTCGCTGCTCGTCAATCCCACGACGAAAGGAGGTGATGAAGACATGGAAACTTCACGTGAAGTGCTGGCCTCGATGCCAGCGGTTCACACGTCCCTCGCTCCAGTGACCGAGCATCTCGCAACGGCTGCTCCAGCACTGAGCGAAAGCGCGATGGCGCTGTTGGGGATGCCAGCGGTGCCAGCCAGCATGCCACCGGTACCAGCGGTCCCAGCGGGCGTACCACAGTCCGGTGTTCCACCGGATGCGGTTCCACTCGCTCGCGTGCCACCGGCTCCAGCGGCGCTTGCGCCAACCCTGGCCGCCAACGCGGCCCCAGTGGCGCGTGCGGCGCCAGTCGTGGCCGCTCACGTTCCACTCCTCGCTCCAGCGATGCCAGCCGCCCCACCGGCGGCCTGAGCGCAGCTGAGCGCGAGACGGATCGACCCCTCGATGCCCTGGACGATGATGCCCTGGAAAACGATGCCCTGGAGACCGATGCCCTGGTGACGGTGCGTGCGGCGTCCGCGCGCGACATCTCGCTTGCGAACACGAGCGCGGCGTCCGCGCACCCGACACTCTACGGCGTGACGTTCGCCTACGGCAGCAACTGCAACGCTCAGCAGATGCGCGCCCGCTGCCCGCGCGCGACCAGCCTGGGCCCGGTGCGCCTCGCCGGCTACCGGCTGGAGTTCTTCGGCGCGCTCGACCTCGAGCCCGATCCCGCGCGCACCGTCCACGCGGTGGCCTGGCGGCTCCACCCGGACGACGAATGCGCGCTCGACCACCACGAAGGCGCGAACCGGCAGCCGGTTCCGAGCTACCTCAAGCTCCCGCTGGCCGCGACGCTGCCCGACGGGACGGAGTTGCACGGCTTCGCCTACGTGATGACGCCGCCGCGCCGCGCGCGCGATCCGCGCCCGCCCCGGCCCGATTACCTGGCGCGCATCCTGGCCGGCTACGAGCACCACGGCCTCACCCCGGACGACGTGCACGCCGCGCTCGCCCGCGCGCACGCGCCGTAGCGCGCAGCCTGGGAACACGGAACCGAGGCGCGGCCGCGATAATAGAGAGCGCGTGGAACACTCGATCGTGCTCGCCGGCGCGGGCTGCCGCCTGCGCCCCTATCGCCTGACCGACGCCGAGGCGCTGCAGGCGGTCGCCGACGATCCGGAGGTGGCGCGCTGGATGACCGCCATGTTCCCACATCCGTACACGCGGGCCGACGCGGAAGCGTGGATCGCGCTCGCGGCGGCCGACGCACCACCCAAGCACTTCGTGATCGAGGCCGGCGGCGCGTTCGCGGGCGCGGTCGGCATCATGCCGCAAGCCGGCGAGCACGAGGGCTGCGCGATCTTCGGGTACTGGCTCGGCCGGCGCTTCTGGGGCCGCGGTCTCGCCACGGACGCCGCGCGCACGCTGGCGGCGTACGCGCTGAGCGAAGCGCGCGGTCTGCGGCGCCTGGAAGCGACGGTCTTCGCGCCCAACGCCGCCTCCGCGCGGGTGCTCGAGAAATCGGGATTCCAGCTCGAAGGCCGACGGCGTGCCGTGTACGTGCAGCGCGACGGGAGCGTTTGCGACGGCCTGCTCTACGGCCGCCTGGCGACCGATCCGGCGCCGTAGCACGACGCGCCACCGCGAGCGGCAACCGTGCCGCGCATCCCTGGAATTGGGGTGCCGCACGGTTCGCCCGGGCGGGTACGAACGAAGCGAGGAGGTGAGCCGATGAACCCGCTCGCGCACGATCCCGAGATGCTGACCGAGTTCCGCGAGCGCGTCGAGCGCGGCGACTGGAGCGCGGCACGCCGCCTGGGCCTGGCACTGCAGCTGCACCGGCTCGAACCGCAGCGCCTGTTCGAGCGCGACGAGGTCTACCTGCGCCGGCTCGCCGCCGCGCGCGCACCTCGCCCGCCACGCCGCGTCCGGCGTTCGCGCCCGAGTTGAGCAGCCGAGACTTTCAGCAATCTTTCATCCGCGTCGCCTACCGTTGGGAGTGACCATTCCGCTGCGGAGTGGCCATCCACGTAGGAGGCGCGTCGATGAACCGCCTGTCCGCCTGCTTTGCCGCCGCGTCGTTCGCGCTCGCCGGCTGCAACGGCAACTCCGAATTCCGTGCCGGGCCCACTGCAGCCGCGCCAGTGCTGAACGCCCTCACGACGACGCGCACGATCGGCTCGACGGTCGATCCGGTCAACGGTGACCAGAACCCGTACGGGCTGGCGATCGCGCCGGTCAGCGCCGGAGCGCAGACGGCCGGCGACCTCATCGTCTGCAACTTCAGCGATGCAGCCAACACCGAAGGCGCCGGCGGTTCGATCGTGCTGCTGCACCCCGTCGTCGGCGCGACGCCGACGCACATGATCGCCAACGCCGCGCTGCGCGGCTGCGCGGCGCTGGTGGACGGCCCGGGCGGCGATCCGTGGGTCGCCGCGTACGGCGCGAACGACAACCCGATCGTCTCGCCGGCCGGTGCGCTGATCACGCCGCTGGCGAACCCGGTCTGGAACGGCCCGTGGGGCCAGGCGTTCAGCGGCACGAGCGGTCCGTACGGCACCTCGGCGTTCTATTCGTCCAACGCCGGCGACGGCAGCATCGTGCGCATCAACATCACCACCGGCGGCTTCACCTTCGACAAGATCGCGACCGGCTTCAGCGTGAACCACGGCCAGCCCGGCAACATCCTCGCCCCGCGGGCCTGACCTACCAGCCCGCGGGCGACACGCTCTACATCGTCGACGGCAACGCGAACCGGGTCGTCGCGCTGGCCGGCGTGACGCAGATCCCGGCCGGCGGCGTGACCGTCACCGGCACCACGTTCGGCGGCGCTCGGCCGGCTCGGCCCGCGTCGTGTTCGCGGGCACGTCCGCTCGACGCGCCGATCAGCGCCGCTCTACTCCCCAACGGCAACCTGGTCGTGGGCAACACGGGCGACAACAACCTCTTCGAGATCACGCCGCAGGGCCGGCTCGTCGGCACCAAGCTGGCCGACAGCGGCGCGCCGGGCGCATTGTTCGGCATCGTCGCCACCGGCACGAGCAACGCCGACACGCTGATCTACTTCAACGACGACAACGACAACACGGTGAAGGTGCTGTCGCGCTAGGCCGACAGGGACGGGGCGCCATGGCGCGGCAATCGGCTCGCAATGACCGAGGGCGAGCTGCTCTGGACCCCCGATCCCGCGGCGGCGGACGCATCGCAGGTGGCGCGCTTCATGCGCCGCCTGGCCGCCGAGCGCGGTTTGCGCTTTGCCGCGTACGAGGAGCTGCGGCGCTGGTCGGTCAGCGACCTCGAGGGCTTCTGGGCGCGGTCTGGGACTTCTACGAGGTCCACTCCACCCAGCCGTACGAGCGCGTGCTGAGCGCGCGCGTCATGCCGGGCGCGGTGTGGTTCCCCGGCTCGCGCGTGAACTACGCCGAGCACCTGCTGCGCCACGAGCGCGTCGCAGCGGCGGACGAGGCGGCGCTGGTGCACTGCTCGGAGCTGCGCCCGCTGGCCGAGATGACGTGGCACGAACTGGGCGCCGCGGTGCGCGTGCTCGCGACGCAGCTGCGCGCGCTGGGCGTGCGGCCGGGCGACCGCGTCGCGGCCTACATGCCGAACGTCCCCGAGACGCGCGATCGCCATGATCGCGACCATCGCGATCGGCGCGGTGTGGTCGTCCGCGCGCGCCGGAGTTCGGCGCGCGCACGGTGATCGACCGCTTCGCGCAGATCGAGCCCGACCGTGCTGTTCGCCGCCGACGGCTACCGCTTCGGCGGCAAGGACTTCGACCGCACGGACGAGGTGCGCGCGATCCTGGCCGAGCTGCCGACCGTCGAGCACGTCGTGTGGCTGCCGTATCTCGATCCGGCCTCGCGCGCGCCGGTCGCCGGCGCGCACGGCTGGGCGGCGCTGCTGGACCGTCCGCCCGTTGCGCGCGAGGAGTTCGCGTACGAGCACGTCGGCTCGGACCACCCGCTGTGGGTGCTGTTCTCGTCGGGCACGACGGGGCTGCCCAAAGCGATCGTGCACGGCCACGTCGGCACGCTGGTCGAGCACCTCAAGAGCACCGGCCTCGGGCAAGACTTGGGCCCGGAGTCGCGCTCGTTCTTCTACACGACGACCGGCTGGATGATGTTCAACGCGCTGCTCTCGGCGCTGCTGCAGGGCGCTCGGTCGTGCTCTACGACGGCCATCCCGGCCTACCCGACGCCGCGCGCTGCTGTGGCAGCTCGCGGCCGACGCGCGCTCGACCTCGTTCGGCGCCAGCCCGACCTTCGTGCAGATGATGCTCAAGGCCGGCATCGTGCCGCGCGAGCGGTTCGACCTCTCGCACCTGGAGACGGTGCTGCTGACGGGCTCGCCCGTGACGCCGGAGGCGACGGCCTGGTTCTACGAGAGCGTCAAGCGCGATCTGTGGGTCACCTCGCCGTCGGGCGGCACGGAGCTGTGCGCGGGGCTGGTCGGCGGCACGCCGCTGCGCCCGGTGTACGCGGGCGAGATCCAAGCGCGGCTGCTCGGGATGGACGTGCACGCCTGGAACGACGCCGGCGAGGAAGTCGTCGACGAGGTCGGCGAGCTGGTCGTCACCAGCCCCGCGCCCTCGATGCCGCTGCACTTCTGGAACGACCCGGGCGACGCGCGCTACCGCGAGACGTACTTCGAGCACTTCCCGGGCGTCTGGCGGCACGGCGACTTCCTCAAGCTCAACGCGCGCGGCGGAGTGTACATCTACGGCCGCTCGGACTCGACGCTCAACCGCTTCGGGGTGCGGATCGGCTCGGCCGAAATCTACCGCGCCGTCGAGCAGCTCGACGAGGTCGCGGACAGCCTGATCGTCTGCCTCGAACTGCCCGGCGGCGCGTTCTGGATGCCGCTGTTCGTGCGCACCGCCGGCGGCGCGCCGGTCGACGACGCGCTGCGCGCGCGCATCGTGGCCAAGCTGCGCGCCGACTGCAGCCCGCGCCACGTCCCCGACGAGATCCACGGCGTCGCCGCGATCCCCTACACCCTGACCGGCAAGAAGATGGAGGTCCCGGTCCGCCGCATCCTGGCCGGCAAGCCGCCGGAAAAGGTCGCCAGCCGCGACGCGATGATGGACCCGTCGGCCCTGGACTGGTACGTCCGCTTCGCCGAGACGCGGGCGGTCAAATGCTGACCGCAATCGAATGAGCGACGCAGCGATGCACCCGCGACCCCAGTTCGACGTTTCATCGGCCGCCGCATGCCGGCGGTTCTTCCTGAGTCTGCGCCTTGCGCTTAAACACCCGCCGCTCGGGCAGGCCACATGGCCCGACTCATGGAGATACTGCGTACGACCAACGGAGGCCAGCGCATGGTCGAAGCGATTTTCGGTCACGTCCCGGTGTTCTTGGTCGGTGCCTTTGCTGCCGCTGCATATGCGCCCGAGCGCTACACGAAGGACGTCGATTATTTCGTCGCCGCGGAGCGCTACGAGGACGCTCAAGCTCGCTTGCGCGTGGGCGAGTGGTCGAAGACGCGACGCTCGGCGTTTCCCGAATGCCGCCCTCGGACTCCATGGCAGCGCGTGGACGCCGCGCGGCGGCGGTCAGGAGATCGATCTGATCACGAGCGGACAACCGTGTGCGCGCGAGGCGTTCGCCGTCGCCGGCATCGCGTGACGCGAACGGCCAGCGGGTCATCCCGCTCGCCTATCTCGCGTCGATGAAGTTCGTCGTCCCGCGCGATCGACCAAGCCGATCTGTCGCGCATGCTGGGCCGGCTGTCGCCCGAACAGGTCGAAGACGTGATCCTGCACCGTGGCGCGGCACTATCACGACCCGAGCGCTCCGAACGACGTGCGACAGTACCACGAGATCGGAAAGTGGGAGTACGAAACCGAGGCGGCGTCTCAGTCCGGTCTCACCGATCGTGACGGACCGACGCGTCAGCGGCGCTCGCTGAGGCGGCGATAGGATAAGGCGAACCGGCTTCCACGCAGGGCCGCCTTCACCGCCAGCGACGAATCGTACCGGTCGCTCGACGCCCTGTACCACGTCCACGCGGAAATCGACCGGGCCCTGGCCGGCCGACCACGGCGCCGTCGCTGGTGAAGCTCATCGACCAGCGGTCGCCGTCGCCCGTTATAGGCCTTGCGTGATCTCGTCGCGGCCGGTCCGCGACATTTCTTGTCCGAGCGACGCTCAATACCAAACATCTCGTACAGGTCTGCGACGTTGGTCTGAGCCCAGAGTGGCATACCAACAACGGCCCAGTACCCGGCGTTGAAAGAATAGGTAATCGAACATCCGTGGTCATCGAGTGGTCGCACGGAAGGCGTGACGGGATCTAGGAAAAGTCCGCGTCGGTGCCGAAGCTCGTTTGATGTACGAGAGCGAGTTCGAGCGACTCAAGGTGGCCTTTAAGTCCCTTGTCTGTGAGAGATGACGCTGGACGTACGCTGCTTACAAACGAACTAGAAAACGTGGTGCGCTCTGTTCTGGACGAGGCAGCGGCCGAGCGGTACATAGAGCAGATCGAAAAAGTCTCGTTCTATCCAATAGCATACACCATCGGTGGTCCGGATGATACTCCTGAACACATAGCCGAAGGGCGCCGCCAAGATGTCGCGCTGATCGAAAGCATTGAGCATAGCCTTCGATTCTCCGTCAACTCGAAACCCTCGGCCGGGAAAAAGAAGACGAATCGCGTTTTCATGGTCCATGGAAGGGACCACGGCATGCTGCGGGATGTCGAGGCATTCGTCCGCAAAATTGGCATAGACCCAGTCATCCTGATGGATGAAGCAAGCCGCAACGACACAGTCATCGAAAAGTTCGAGCGATTCTCAGATGTTCCGTTTGCAATCATATTGTTTTCTCCGGATGACGTCGGACGAGCATACGACGCGCCGACAGCGGACGAGAAACGGCGTCCTCGGCAAAACGCGGTCCTGGAACTCGGCTTCTTCATTGGCAGGCTCGGTCGTGAAAACACGGTCTTATTCGTGGATGCCACCTTGACGGCAGACGCAGAGTATCCAAGCGATATGGGTGGAGTGGTCCCGATTTACTATAAGCCTGGCTCAGACTGGCAAATGCGATTGATGCGAGAGTTCAAGGCCTCCGACATTGAGTTTGACCCGTCCAAGGCCTAGCCCGTATCTCAATAAAGTTTTGCAGTATTTGTTACGAAACGGCTCGTATCTAAGGTTGGCCGCCCATATCTCAATGCAACGAGCCTAAACTTTATCTGTTACTCTCGGTTGCCGGGCCGGTCCCGCACACCGGCCGATGCGGTAGAATCGCGTAGTGCAGAGAAATTCTTCGGCGGCGCTCGGTCTGGGCGCGTTCTACGGCGACGCGCGGGGCGTGACCGTCGGCGACGCCCGCTTCTCGGTCGTGACCCATGCCCGGAAGCGGGTGCTGGACGAGCACGCGCACGAGGCGGCGTACTTCTGCCTGCTGCTGGACGGCGAGTACGAGGAGACTTCGGACGGCGTCACGCTGCGCTACCGCCCGCTCACGATCACCTATCACCCACCCGCCCTGCCCGCACCGCGACCGCATCGGCAGCGTCGGCGCGCGCTTCTTCATCGTCGAGCTCGAGCGGCGCTCTGTTCGGCATCGCCGGGCCGGCCGCGCTGCCCGCGCGTGTGTCGGAGCTCGCCGGCGGACCGGCGGTATGGCTCGCGTGGCGGCTCTACGAGGAGTGCTTTCTCGAGCCGCGCTCGCCCGAAGTGGTCGAGTCGCTGCTGTACGAGGTGCGCGCTGGCGAGCACGATGCGCGCGGACGAGCCGGCCGAACCGCCGTGGCTCGGCGCCGCGGCCGGCTGGGCGGCCGAGCACTTTCGCGAGGGCATCGCGGTCGCGGCGGTTGCGGCCAGGTGCGTCCGCCCGTTCCACTTCACCCGCACCTTCCGGCGCTTTCGTAAGCGCGGTTTCTGCGAGCACGTCCAGCGCCTGCGCGTCCACTACGCCTGCAAACGCCTGCGCGAGCGGGCCGCATCGCTGGCGGAGATCGCCCTCGACGCGGGCTTTGCCGACCAGGCGCACTTCACGCACGCCTGCTGCCGCGTGACCGGCGAAACTCCAGGCAAACTGCGCGAGCGGTTGCGCGAGGCCGCAGCGGACTCCGATCCCGTTCTAGGCGCGGTGGAAGACGGGCGTCTCGAGCAGGCCGTTGAGCACGAACTGCACCGCCAGCGCGGCCAAGATGATGCCGAGCAGGCGGGTGACGACGTGGATGCCGGTGGTGCCGATCAGGCGCTGCATGGCGGTCGCCGCGCGCATGCACAGCCACGTCACGACGAGCGCGGCGCCGTAGGCCGCGGCCAGCGTGACGATGCGGTCCCATTCGCCGCGGGTGAGCCCGGCCAGCAGCAGCACGGTCGCGATCGTCCCGGGGCCGGCGATCATCGGGATCGCGAGCGGGAAGACGGCGGGGTTCGCCGCTTCGCGCCGCCGCGCGCGCTTCCGCGTCGGTCTGCTTCGCGCCGGTCGGGCGCGCGAACAGCATGTCGATCGCGATCAGGAACAGCAGGATGCCGCCCGCGATCGTGAACGCCGGCAGCGTGATGCCCAGGTAGTTCAGCAGCGGGCGCCCGATCAGCGCCATCACCAGGATCACCGCGCCGGCCACCAGCACGGCCTCGTTCACGATCTTCTGGCGCCGCGCGGGCACGGCCGCCGTCGCGACCAGCGTGAGCGGAATCATGCCGACCGGGTCGATGATGGTGAACGCCGTCGCGAACGCGGTCACGGCGAAGCGCAGGTCCATCACGCTGCGCGCGGGCGCTTTTTCGCCACCGCTTTCTTGCGAGGGCGGCCGCCTTTCGCGCCGTTGGCCCGGGCCGCCGCGGCTTTCGCCGGCGTGCGCGCACGCCCGGAGATACGTCCGCCGAGGGTCTTGATGTGCTCGCTGCCGGCGGCGATCTCCAACAACTGGTCGAGCAGCACGCCGTCGTCGACCGTGTCGGACCAGAGCGATTCCGCACCGGGATTGATCGCTATATCGGCGAGCGAGGCGGGGTCGGCTTTTGCGAATCCGGGGATGGCGCGGCGCGGCACGACTAGGCTAGACCCGGTCGACAGATCGGTGACCACTGCGTCGTGCTGGGCGTCATAGCGGGCACCGACGATCTTCGTCGCAACGGCCTCGCGTTTGCGAGCCGCCTCGATTGCCGCATCGATATGCGCGTCGGTGACTTTCGGCTGAGCACGGCGTTGCGTCATGAGGGCTGACTTTCTTTCCAGAGGGCGACGAGCCGGTCGTACGCGCTCCCCGCTGCGGCGAGAACGAGCCGAACTTCGTTGCGCGTCACGGTACCGCGGATCGGGGAACCGTGCGCGAGCGACGGCCGCGCCGCTCCGTCCACCAGCTCGATCACGATCTCACCGCTGCCGACGAACGCGTGAAGGTGTGGGGTCGCCGCGCCCTGCGTGGTCACCCGAGATCGCTTGAAAGCGAACTTGACCGACCCGCGCACTCCCCACGCGTGCAGTATAAACCCAGGCTTGGGTTTCCGCAACCCCTGGTCCATCGCCACCTACTTGCCGCGGTCGCGGCGGACGGTGACTTTCTTGCCGCGGATCGTGGTGCCGCGCAAGGCGGCGATCACGCCCTCGGCGATGGCGCCGGGGACTTCGACCAGCGAGAACTTGTCGGCGATGTCGATCGCGCCGATGTCGCGCGAGTTGATGTGCGCCTCGTTGGCGATCGCCCCGACCAGGTCGGCGGGGCGGATGCCGGCCGCGCGCCCGACGCCGATGTAGATCTTGGCCACGTCGCGCCCGTCGCCGAAACCGCGCGGCGGGGGCGCCGGGCGCTCGGATCCTCCGTCGGGGCCTGCGCCCGGGCCGGGTCGGCCGGCGGCCAAGAACGGGCGGGCCTCGCGCGGTTCGCGCGCGCCGTGCGGGCGCATGAACGGCTGCGGGCCGTTCTGGCGGGTCGGCGGCGCGGCGACGGCGGGAATCTCTTCCTCGTCGGCCGCGCCGTCGCGCGCGTTGTCGGCCAGTTTGACCGCGGCCGCGGCGAGGTCGAGCACGTCGTGCTCCTCGGCCAGCGCCTCGACCACGCGGCGATACGCGTCCAGCCCGCCGCCTTCGAGCGCCTCTTCGAGCGCGGCGCGGGTGAGGTCGAGCCGGCGCGCGCGCAGGTCGTGCACGGTCGGCACCGACTCGATCGAGATCTTGCGTTTGGTGTGCTGCTCGATGTTGCGCAGCAAGCGGTGCTCGCGCGCCTCGGCCAGCGTCACCGCGACGCCTTCGCGGCCGGCCCGGCCGGTGCGCCCGATGCGGTGCACGTAGGCGTCGGGCGACGAGGGCACGTCGAAGTTCACCACGTGCGAGACGTGCTCGATGTCGAGGCCGCGCGCGGCGACGTCGGTCGCGACGAGAATCTCCGACCGCGCCGTCGCGGAAGCGGCGCAGCACGCGGTCGCGCTGCTCCTGCGAGAGGCCGCCGTGCAGCGCCTCGGCGCTGTAGCCGCGCCCGCCCAGCGTCTCGGTCAGCTCGTCGACCTCGATCCGCGTTCGGCAGAAGACGATCGCCGAGGTCGGCGCTTCCATGTCGAGCACGCGCGCCAGCGCGGCCGCCTTGTGGCGGCGCTGCACGATGTAGGCCACCTCGCGCACGCGCGGCGCTTCGCCCTTGGCGACGGTCTCGGCGGCGATCGTCACCCGCACCGGGTCGCGCAGGTGGCGCTTGGCGATCTCGAGGATGCGGCGCGCCATCGTGGCCGAGAAGAGCGCCGTCTGGCGCTCGCCGGGCACGGCGGCGAGAATCGCTTCCAGCTCGTCGGCGAAGCCCATGTCGAGCATCTCGTCGGCCTCGTCGAGCACGACCGTCTCGACGGCGTCGAAATTGAGCGTGCCGCGGCGGAGGTGGTCCAGCGCGCGGCCGGGCGTCGCGACGACGACGTCCACGCCGCGCTCGAGCGCGCGCAGCTGCTGGCGCATCGCCTGGCCGCCGTAGACCGGCAGCACCCGGATGCCCAGGCCGCGCCCGTAGCGGTGCACCGCCTCGGCGACCTGCATCGCCAGCTCGCGGGTCGGCACCAGGATCAGGCCGCGGATCGGGCGCCGCTCGCTGCCCGCGCGGCCGATGCGGTGCAGCAGCGGCAGCGCGAAGGCGGCCGTCTTGCCGGTGCCGGTCGCGGCCTGGCCCAGCACGTCGCGCCCGGCCAGCAGCGGCGGGATCGCCTCGCGCTGGATCGCGGTCGGCTCCTCGTAGCCCAGCGCCGTCAGCTCGGCGACCAGCGCGGGATCGATGCCCAGCGCGGAAAAGCCGTCGCCGCTCGGTTCGGTCGTGTCCATCACGCTCGACTTCTACGGTGAGCGCGAGACGACTCTCGCACGGCGCCGGTCCGGCGTATCTGGGCCGCTCGGCCCGTGACGTGCGGCGATGGTCCGTATCGCCGCGTGCCCGCACGCGCTACGTTGCCTGGGTGACAGAACCAGATCCCGTTCATGATGCGGCCGCCACGCTGGAAGCGCTCGGCGAGGCGCGGCGCCGCGCAACCGAGCAGCGCGCCGTCGCCGAACGCCTGCTCGAAGAAGCGCGCACGCTCGAACTGCGCCTGAGCGCGGAGACCGAGCAAGCGCGCGCGGCGAACGAGCACCTCTCGGCGCAGCGGCTGGCGGTCGCGCTGGAGCAAGCGGCGGCGCTCGAGCGCGCAGCCGAGAACCACCGTGAGGTCTGCGCGGCGCACGTCGAGCGCGCCGCCGACGAGCGCCGGCAGGCGGAGGGCCGGCTGGCGCAGGCGGTGGCCGCGGACGAAGCGGCGCAGGCCGAGTCGGCCGCGGCGGAGCGGATCGTGCTCGAACGGCGCGCGGCCCGCGAGGAAGCCCAGGCGCAGTTGCAAGCGGCCGAAGAGCGCGCGAGCGGGTTCAGCGGAGAGTTTCCGTCGCTGGCGCCGCTCGAGGAGTTGCGTGCGCTCGAAGCGCGCAGCCAGAACGCCAAGCGCGCGGCCGAGCGGCGCGCGGCCGACGCGGCTCGGAACGCGCTGCGATAGGCGCCATGAGGATCGGCCTGTGCCGCGAGCCGAACTGCGCCAAAGCGGCCGGTGCCGAACCGATCGAGATCTACCCCGGTCCCGGCGAGTACTGCCCGGAGTGCGGCGGCTCGCTCGAGCCGGCCCAGCCGGCCGGGCCGCCCGAGCGCGAGCTGATCTCGCGCGAAGCCTACCAGCAGGCGCACGACCGAATGATGGCGTCGCTGGGCCCGCCGCCGCCGCCGCGCCGCCCCGGGCGCGCCGTCGTCGTGGCCGCGATTGCCGGCGCGGTGGTCGTGGCCGGCCTCGCGTTCGCGCTGCTGCGGCCGGTGGCCGCCGGGCGGGCCGGCGCCGACACGGTCCGCGTCTGCACGTCGAGCATCACCGAACGGCTGGCCCGCGACGTCGTGCGCTCGTACGCGGCCGCGAGCGGCACGCCGGCCGCGCGCTTCGGCTCGGCCGACGCGTCCGGCGGGTGCGACGTGCGCTTCGCGGCGCGCGCCGGCACGCCCGCCGGCGCGATCGCCCACGACGGCATCGTCGCCGTCGTCAACCCGCAGAACGGCATCGCGCGGCTGAGCGAGGACCAGGTGCGCCGCATCGTCAGCGGCCGCACGACCGACTGGGCCCAGGCGGGCGGCAAGGCCGGCGCGATCGTCGTGCTGCTGCCCGACGACGCGACCGACGAGCTGCGGGCGCTCGGCGCGACGCTGTTGCGCGGCGTCACGCTGGGCGGCGGGGTGCGCCGGCTGCCCACCAGCGCGGACGTCGTGCGCACCGTGGCCGGCGCCAGCGGGCGCAACGCGATCGGGCTGGTGGCGTTCAGCGCGGCAGTGCCGGCCAAGGTGCTCGCGCTGGGCAACGCGCCCGCCCCCAGCGTTCTGTCGATCGCCCAGCACCGCTACCCGCTCGCGTTGGCGCTCACCGTCGAGCCGGAAGGCAGCCCGCCCGGCGCCGCCGCCGGGCTCGTCGGCTACGCCCACTCCGACCAAGCGCAGGCGATCGTCGTGCGCGACGGCCTCGTCGCCAAGAAAGGGTTCTGAATGCGAACCGTTCGCAGCCTGGTCGTCCTCCTCGCGTTCGCGCTCGGCCTGGGTCCGGCCGGCGCCGCGCCGCAGCCGACGCTGCTCGTCGGCGCGGTGGTGTCGCAGACCGGCGCGCTGTCCAACGAGGGCCGGCTCACCAAGGAGGGCTACGACTTCTGGGCTCGCTACGTCAACGCGCACGGCGGGCTGCGCGTCGGCGCGCTGCGGTACACCGTCGAGATCCGCTACGCCGACGACGAGTCCAGCCCGCCCAACACCGCGCGGCTGGTGGAGAAGCTGCTCGATACCGATCGCGTCGAGTTCCTGCTCGGGCCGTACGGTTCGGCCACGACGTTCGCCGCGGCGACGGTCGCCGAGCGGCGGCACGTGCCGCTGCTCGACAGCAGCGGCGCGGCGGAGCGGATCTTCAACCAGGGCTATCGCTACTCGTTCGGCGTGCTCTCGCCGGCGCGCAAGTATCTCGTGGGCATCATCGAGTACGCGACCAAGCGCAAACCGCGCCCGCAGACGGTCGCGATCAGCGCCGCGGGCGACGCGTTCTCGCTCGAGGTGCAGCAGGGCGCGGTGCAGTCGGCCAACGACCACGGCATCCACGTCGTGTACGCCGACCACTACGGCGACGACCCGGCCTCGATCGCGGCGGCGGCCGGCGCGATCGCCGCCGCCAAGCCCGACATCGTGCTCAACGCGGGCCACCTCCAGGACGCGCTGCAAGTGCACCGCGCGCTCAAGGAGCAGCACGCCGCGGCCAAGATCTACGGCTATTCGGTCGGCCCCGACACGCCCGAGTTCCGCGCCGCGCTGGGCGCGGACGCGCAAGCGGTGCTGGGCAGCGCGCAGTGGTCGCCGGCCGTGTCCTACCGCGCCGAGGCCGGGTTCTACCCCACCGCGCGCGCGTACGCGGACGCCTTCACGCGTCAGGTGGGCCACGCACCGGACTACCACGACGCCGAGGCGACCGCCGCCGCGCTGGCGCTCCAGTACGCGCTGCAGCGCGCCGGCTCGACCGACCGCGAAGCGGTCCGCGACGCGCTCGCGCAGCTCGACGTCGTGACCTTCTTCGGATTGATCAAGTTCGATCAGCGCGGGCTCAACGTGTTCAAGCCGATGGTGGTCAACCAGATTCAAGGCGTGAAGCTGGTCACGATCTATCCCTATCGGCTCGCCGATGCCCCCCCGGTGTATCCGGCGCCCGCGTGGACGCGTTGACCGCCGTCACACGGTAACCGCGCGCCGGAGGACCGCCCGTGACGGGTCCAGAACATCGCCTGCCGCGTCGTCGCACGCAGTAGCCTCTTTCGAATGTTGGGTGGGGTGACCCGACGATCGAAGCCGACGCAAAGCGCGTCGCAGCGCCGATGATCTCGGCGTGATCGTCGTCACGTGCTCGCATTGAAAGCCGGCCTGCCGCGCAGCCGCGATGCGTTGCCAATAGGGTGGAATCAATGAATCAGCTCGCACTCGACACCGCGCTGTGGAGGCGTTTTTCGACTGCCGCGATCTCCGACGCGCTCGACATGCTCGGGATCAACGGCGGCTGCCACGGCCTGAGCGCGCTGGTGTCCGGGACGATGACGGTCGGACCGGCCTACACCGTGCAGTTCGATCCGGCGCCGGCCGGCGAGCGCGCGCCGGCGGCCGAGTTCATCGACGACGTGCCGGCCGGCAGCGTGGTCGCGATCGCCAACCACGGGCGGACCGACTGCACCGTCTGGGGCGACCTGCTCGCGCTGACCGCGCAGCAGCGCGGCGTCGTGGGCACGGTGATCGACGGCGCGGCGCGCGACGTCGCGGCCATCACGGAGCTCGGCTACCCGCTGTGGGCCGTGCGCGGCTACATGAAGTCCGGCAAGAACCGGGTCATGATGAGCGCGCGCCAGGTGCCGGTCACGCTCGGCGGCACGCTGGTCGAGCCGGGCGACATCGTCTGCGCCGACCCGAGCGGGGTGCTGGTCGTCCCGGCCGCGCGCGCGCCCGAGGTGCAAGCGCTGATCGTGCGGATCGAGGAGATCGAGAACCGCATCGCCGACGAAGTGCGCGCCGGCGTGCCGCTGCGCGACGCGCGCGCGCGCCACAAGTACAACGACCTGGCGCTCGCGACCGCGCGCGCGAACTAGCCGTGAGCGCGCGGCCGGCGCCCGCCGTGACGCTGCTGGACTGCACCCTGCGGGACGGCGGCTACGTCAACGGGCACGATTTCTCGCTCGCGGCGGGGCGCGATCTGGTTTCGCACCTGGGCCGCTCAGGGGTCGACTACGTCGAGATCGGCTACGCCCGGCGCGGCCCCGGCGCGTCCGCGCGCGGCCTGGCCGGGCACTGCCCCGAGCACTATATCGAGGCGCTGGCCGAGGTCCGCGGCACGGCCGGGCTGGCGGTCATGGCCCACCCGGCGGACCTCAGCCTGGCCGACCTGCCGCGCCTGCGCGCCTGCGGGGTCGGGCTGGTCCGCATCCCGCTGGCCCTCGAGCGGCTGGCGGCGGCGCTGCCGTATGTCGAGGCGGCGCGCGCTTGCGGCCTGGAGGTCGCGCTGAACGTGATCCGGATCAGCGAGCTCGAGCGCGGCCGGCTGCTGGACGCGCTGCGCGCGCCGGCGCGCTGGGGCGTGACGGTGCTCTACCTGGCCGACTCCAACGGCGCGCTGGCGCCGAGCGCGATCGACGCTCTGGTCGAGGACGCGGCGGCGGCGCTCGGCGTCCCGCTCGGCTTTCACGCCCACGACAACCTGGGTTTGGGGCTCAGCAACGCGCTGACCGCCCTGGGCGCGGGCGCGAGCTGGATCGACGGCACGCTGGGCGGCATCGGCAAGGGTGCCGGCAACGCCCGCCTCGAGCTGCTGGCGGTCCACCTCCAGCAGCGCGGCGAGCGGCGCTTCGACCACCGCGCGCTGGCGGCCGCGGCGCGCAGCGTCCAGGCCTACAACCACCCGCGCTTCTTGGAGCTCTACGGCGGCGCGCTGGCCGGCGCGCTGGACTTCAACCTCGAGCAGCTCGCCGGCGTCGCGCCCGGCGGCGCGGCCGATCCCGCCGCGCTCCTGGCCGCGCTGCAGCAGCGCCTCGAAGAGCGCGACCTCGCCCCCCTCGGAGGACCCCTGTGACCGACTTCATCGCGACCCTCGACCGGATGATCCACGAGCGGCGCAAGATGACCAGCCCCCTGTACCAGACGATCATGGCCGGCGACGCCACGCAGCGGCTGCTGCAGAACTTCGTCGTGCACCGCTATCCGATCAAGGCCTTCTGGACGCGCAACATCCTGGGCATCGCCTCGCGCGTGCCGGACTACGCGCTGCGCATCGACCTGGTCGAGAACATCTACGAAGAGGAGACCGGCAACCTGTCGCGCTCCAAGCGCCACCTGCAGTCGTTCGCCGACTTCGGCTACGCCGTCGGCGCGACCGACGACATGATGCAGAACGGCGCGCTGCTCCCGCAGACGCAGGCCGTGATCGACCACAACGTCGAGGTCTGCAACAGCGGCGTGCACTTCACCGCCGGCGTGGCCTCGGTGCTGCTGCTGATGGAAGGCCAGCCGCCGATCGTGGCCGGCAAGACCAGCATGCTCTCGGTGATGCGCGACGTGTACGGGCTGCCGCCTGAGGGGGTCGACTTCTTCGTCCACCACGCGTCGTCCGACGCGGGCGCGAGCGGCGTGAGCGAGCTGGAAGACGATCATGCCGCGACCGCGCGCGAGCTGCTGACGCGCTACTGCGACACGCCCGAGCTGCAAGAGCAGGCCGTGTTCTACCTCGGCCGCGCGCTGGAGCGGCGCCACGCGCACTTCGACGCGATCCACCGCTTCTACGACCCGGCCGAAGCGCCGTTCCGCTACGGCGCGGAGCCCGCGCTCGCGGCGCGCTGAAAACCGGATCGGAGAAGTACCCTGCCACCCCGCATCTGCTACCACGGCGGCGCGTACGTGCCGCTCGCCGACGCGTCGGTCGGCGTCGGCTCGCTCGCGCTGCGCTACGCGCTCTCGGTGTTCGAGGGCATCCGGCTCTACGCGCCCGAGTCCGGCGGCCCGCCGCGCGCCTTCGAACTAGCCGCGCACCTCGAGCGCCTGCGCGGCTCGGCGCGCCTGATGACGCTGCCCGATCCCGGCATCGACGAGATCCCCGCCATCATCGAGGAGCTGGTGGCGCGCAACGAGCTCGCGGGCGACGCGTACGTGCGGCCGAGCGTCACCGCCGCGAACCCGGGCGATCTGGGCACGCGCGCGGAGAGCACGCTGACCGTCACCATCGGCCCGATGGGGCGCAAGCCCTGGATCGCCGACGAGAAGCGGATGAAGCTGCAGATCGGCTCGTGGCGGCGGCCCAGCGACGCCGCCTTCTTCGCCGCGGCGAAGAACATCTCGAACTACGCCGGCCCCTACGTCGCGCACGCCACCGCGGTGCGGGCCGGCTTCGACGGCGTGCTGCTGCTCAGCCCCGAGGGCAACCTGTGCGAAGCGCCGACCGCGGCGGTCTTCGTCGTCAAGGACGGCGTGGTGAGCACGCCGCCGCTCTCGGACGCGGTGCTGCCCAGCATCACGCGCAAGGTCGTGCTCGAGATCTGCGCGGAGCTGGACATCCCGCACCGCGAAGTTTCGCTGTCGCGGGCCGATGCGTACCTCGCCGACGAGGCGTTCCTGTGCGGCACGGGGCTGGAGTTCGGGCCGATCGGCTCGTTCGACGGCGTCGAGCTGCGCGACGCGGTCGCGATCCCGGTGCTGCGCCGGATCATGGCGGCGTACTTCGCGCGCGCGCGGGCGGCGCGCACGCCGAGCGGTGCCCTTGCGTGATCGACTGGCACGCCTACGCGCGCGGGCTGGCGGCGTTCACCAGCCCTGACGGCGCCGCGGCTGACGGCGCGGGACCGGCGTTCGGTGCGGATGCCATCGCGGCGCGGGTGGCGGGGTGGCCGAAGTTCCAGAACACGCCCTACGCCGTTTCGCCGCTGCCGGTCTTGACGACGGATGCGGCGTGGCGCGCGCACGCCGCGCGGATCGAGCGCTACGCCGCGATTCTCGAGCGGGTGGTGGAGCTGTACCGCTCGTCGGCGGAGGTGCGGGCCTACATCGGCCTCGCGCCGGACGAGGAGGCGCTGGCGCTGCTCGATTCCGGCCTGGAGCGCGAGGTCGCGGTGGCGCGCATCGACGGCTACCTGCGGGCCGAGGACGGCACCCTGCGCATCCTCGAGAACAACGCCGACGCGCCGGCCGGCACGCTCTTCACCCCGCGCCTGAACGCCTTCGTCGACGACCTCTCCGGCGCGCGGCTGGCGGCCGCCGGGGTGACGCTGCACGCCTTTCCGCTCGACGGCGACGCGGCGATCCTGAACTGGTTCCGGGCCGCCTACCGGGCCTGGTCGGGGCGGGCGGAAGCGCCGCGCCTGGCGATCCTGCAAGAGACCGGCAAGGCCAACGTCGAGAGCCGCGAGATGGCGGCGGCGTTCAGCGCGGCCGGCGTGCCGGCGGTGATGTGCGACCCGGGCGAGATCGTCATCGAGGACGGCGCCGCGCGCGGGCCCGACGGCTTGGTCGACGTGGTCTGGAACAAGATCAACACGGTCGGCTGGCGGCGTTACGCCGCCGCGCATCCCGCGGTCGTGCGGCGCTGGGGCGAGATCGTCGCGCGCCGGCTGTGCCTGCACCTCAACCCGTTCTCGGCCCGCTTCGTGATCGAGAGCAAACGGTCGCTGGCGCTGTTGCACGAGGAGCGCTTCGCGACGCTGTTCTCCGCCGACGAGCGGGCGTTTCTGGCCGGCGTGCTGCCCTGGGCGACGAAGCTCGAAGCCGGCAAGGAGGTCGCGTTCGGCGGCGCGCGGGGCGACCTGCGCGCGCTGCTGCTCGCGCAGCGCCACCGCTTCGTGCTCAAGGAGCCCTACGACATCCGCGGCGACGGCGTCACCGTCGGCCGCTCGTGCGACCAGCCGGTGTGGGCGGAACGGGTCGAGCGCGGCTTCGCCGAAGGCAACATCGTGCAGGAGTACATCGCCCCGCTCAAGCTGCCGATCGTCGCGCCGCAGACGGGCACGGTTGCGCCGATGAACATCAGCCTGGACTCGTTCGTGTTCGGCGGGCGCTGCGTGGGGCTGGGCTCGAAGGCCAGCTTCAACGACCGCGTCAACCTGTTCCAAGGCGGCCAGAAGCTGGCCGTGCGCAGCACCGGTTAGCGGCATGCGGATCGAGCGCATCGTCCTGACGATTCGGCGGGCCAAGCTGACCCGGCCGTTCGAGAACCGCTGGCAGCGCTTCGAGAGCTGGGACAAGTTTCTGGTCGAGGTGGTCGCCGACGGGGTGAGCGGCTTTGGCGAGTGCTCCGCGATGCCGACCCCGTACTACAACTACGAGACGGTCGAGACGGCCTGGTGGGTGACGCGCTCCTATCTCGCCCCGCTGCTGCTCGGGCACGAGACGGACGCGCGCGACGCGGCCGCCCGCTGGGCCCACATCCACGGCTACGAAGAGGCCAAAGCCGCGCTGGAGTGCGCGCTGTGGGATTGCGAGGCGCGCCTGGCCGGCCGCCCGCTCTACGCGCTGCTGGGCGGCAGCGCGCGCCCGGTGCGGGCCGGCGCGACGATCGGCATCCACCCCACGCCGGACGGCGTGGCCGAGGCGGTCGGGCGCGCGGTGCGCGAGGGCTTCCCCCGGGTGCGGATCAAGATCCGCCCGGGCTGGGACGTCGAACCGCTGCGCGCGGTGCGCGCCGCGTTCCCCGCCGTGCCGCTGATCGCCGACGCGAACGCGGGCTACGACGAAGCCGACGCCGATCTGCTGGCGGGGCTCGACCGGTTCGGGCTGCTGGGGCTCGAGCAGCCCTTCGCGGCGGAGCGGCGCGAGGCGACGCGCAAGCTGCAAGCGCGCATGGAGACCGCGATCTCGCTCGACGAGGGCATCAAGAGCGTCCACGACGCGGAGTGCGCGCTCGCGCAGCGGGCCTGCCGAATCGTCAACATCAAGCTCGGGCGGGTCGGCGGCATCGCCAACGCGCTGCGCATCCTGGCGCTCTGCCGCGAGGCCGGCGTGGATGCGTTCGTCGGCGCGAAGTACGACTTCGGGATCGGCCGCTGGACCAACATCGCGTTCGCCACGCTGCCCGGCATCACGCTGCCCAGCGACGTCGGGCCGAGCGCGCGCTATTTCGAGAACGACCCCAGCTTCCCGGCGGTCCGCTTCGCGGAGCCCGGCAGCGTGCTGCCGCTCGACGAGCCCGGGATCGGCGCGCACCTCGGCCCCGGCGAGACCGTGAGCGAGCTGGTTCTCGACGCGCGCGGTGGTGCGCGGACGGCGGTCGAAGCCGTGCCGGTCGCCGGCTCCGCCGGCGCGTGAGGTGAGCGCGCGCCTGCGGGTCGCGCTGGGCGGGTTCGCGCACGAGTCCAACACGTTCGCCCACGTCGCGCTCGGGCTCACGACGTACGATGATTTCGTGGTGTGGCGAGGGGACGAAATCGGGCGCGCGTTCGCCGGGACGGCGACCTACATCGGCGGTTACCTCGACGCGTGCGCCGCGGACGGCGGCGATCCGTCCGGCGCTTCCGGCGGCTGCACGGTGCTGCCGTTCTGGTACGCGCGCGCGGAGCCGTCGGCGATCGTGGCCGATGCGGCGTACGAGCGCTTGCGGGCGGAGTTCCTGAGCGCGCTGGCGGCGGTGCTGCCGGTCGACGTGGTGCTGCTGGAGCTGCACGGCGCGGCGACCGCGGAGTCCGGACCCGATCGACATGCGGCTGCTCGCCGACGTGCGCGCGCTGGTCGGACCGGCGGCGACGATCGCGATCACGCTCGACCTGCACGCGAACCTGCCGCCCGCGGTGATCGAGCTGGTCGACGTGGTGGTGGGCCTGCACGAGTACCCGCACGTCGACATGGCCGAGCGCGCCGCGCGCGCCGCCCGGATCGCGCTGCGCCGCGCGCGCGGCGAGCTGCACGTCGTCAGCGCGTACGAGAAGTTGCCGCTGCTGCTGCCGCCCTCCACCACCGACGCCGCGCCGGGCGCGCTGATCAAGGAGTACGCGCGCCGGATCGAGGCGCGCCCGAACGTGCTGGCGTGCAGCGTCTTCCACGGCTTTCCGTACGCCGACGTGCCGGACGCGGGCTCGGCCGTCGCGGTGCTCGGCACCGGCTCGCCCGCTAAGCTGCGCGACTACGCGCGCGAGGTCGCGGCCTGGCTGTGGAGCGAGCGCGCGGCGTTCGTGCCGCACCACCTGTCGGCGGAGGAGGCGGTGGCGGCGGCGCACGGTGGGACGCAGCGGCCGGTGGTGATCAGCGACTTCGCCGACAATCCGGGCGGCGGCGCGCCGAGCGACGCGACGTTCGTGGCGCGCGCGCTGCTGAACGCCGTGCGCGCGGGCGGCGCCTGGGCGGGCGCGCGGGCCGCGGTGGGCGCGCTCTACGATCCGGAGACGGTCCGCCGCGCGAGCGAGGTGGGCGTCGGCGGGAGCGCGTCCTTCGCGGTCGGCGGGCGCCACGGCTGGGCCAGCGGCACGCCGCTCGTCGTAGACGCACGGGTAGCCGCGCTGACCGACGGACACGTGATCTGCACCAGCATGCGCAAGGGCCACGCGCTGGAGTTCGGGCCGTGCGCCCGGCTCGACGTGGGCTCGCTGTCCATCGTGGTGTGCAGCCGGCGCGCGCAGGTGTTCGATCCGGCGATCTTTCTGCTCCACGGCATCGACCCGGCGGCGTGCGACGTCGTGGCGGTGAAGTCGAGCCACCACTTCCGCTCGGGCTTCGCGCACCTCGCGCCGGCCATCGTCACCGCGGACGCGACCGGCCTGATGAGTTCGCGGCTGGAGTCGTTTCCGCCCCGCGCCAACGCGGCGTTCTGGCCGCTCGACCCCGCGGTGAGCTACCCGCGCTGAACGCCACCGCGGCTCGCGGTTTGCAAACGGGCGTGCGCGTCAGCGCACTTCGTCGCCGCGCGCGGCGACGTAGCAGGAGCGGCCGTGGAAGCCGACCTGCACCACCCGCCCGTCCTCGACCAGTACCGGGCACCGCGCCCCCGGCCGAAAGCGCCGCCATGCGTCGCATCGCCGCGCCGTCGGCCTCAACGTCGAACTCGGCGAACTTGCAGCCGCGGAACTCCAGGTCCTCGCGCAGCTCCGCGGTGTACGGGCAGGTTCGGGTTCCGTACAGTTCGAGCGCCATCTGTCACCTCCGCGAGCGCCGTGCGGGCCCTCGTTCGTTCCACCCCGTACGCTACGCTACCCCATGCGGAACTCCCGGCGCAAGGGCGCAGGGCCAGGAAGCAAGAAAGGCCTCGCCGGCATGGCGGCGGAGCATCACGGTACTTCGTTAGCGCCGATCCTGTCCAAGAAGGCCGCGCACTCGATGAACTCGATGCCTTCGAAGACGTGCCGGCTCTGCGCATCCTGGGGCGGAAAGTCACGGGTGTTGGCCGAGGCGACGAAACCGGCAGGCGAGCCGGGCCGCTCGCACGCGGTGAAAATCGTCGGCGTCGTCCAGACGCGGAGATACTCATCAGAGGGCGGCCAAGAATGACTATGACGCGTCAGCGCCTTCACCAGCACGCCCATCATGTCTTTCGAAGCGCGACTCAAGACGTTGAGCGACGCCGCGTCGGAGACGCACTTGTGCACCCATCGAATGAGCAATGACGAACGATCAAGCTCGCCAATGAGGTGATGGCGCGCAGACGCCGGCGAAGCGGCCCTGGCGAATCGCCTCGACGAGTGCTCGGCGCGAGGGCGTTGCCGTACAAGATGCTGGTATCGAGGACGGCGATGATCTCTTCAGCGGTCACGCTGCCACGGCGCCGTCCCGCGCGCACCGATCATCTGCGCAACCTCATCGAAAGGCGTTTCATCGTCGCCCAGCGCTGCGGCATGGTCGAGTTTCTCACCGGTCCACTTTGCATCGAGCTTCGGGCGCCCTCGGCGGCGCGGAGCCTCTTCGAGCGCGAGGCGACGCTCGAACTCCGCACGCTGTTCCTTCGGTGTGATGACTTCGACGGTGACCCCGCCTGCGATCAAGTCTCGCAAGTTCGCTGCACCGGCCCCTAACCGAACGACGGCTTCTTTTTCAGGCGAGTACACCAACGCGATCTCGCCTTCGCTGTCGAGTTGCTCCCGTAGGCGTTCCACCAGACGTTTTATGGCCGCTTTCGGAACGTGCAGTTCCTCGAGCCGGGCTGCGGTGTCGAGTGCGACGAGCGATTTCCGGTCGAGACGGTACTCGCCGCCTCGACCAGGCTTCCCGTACACGGGCACGATCTTTTCCCGGCGCACGAGACCGTCGATGACCTTGGGCTTCCGGCGCAAGACCGCCGCGGCATGGTTGAGGGTGACCCCCTCCTGGGGCAGCTTTCTGGCCGATGTCATAAATAACGCCCCTTCCGCGTCATTTATACCACAGGCGCGGCAGACTGTCAAAAACGCCGGGCGCGACCAGTGGGCGTTTTTCGCGGTCAAAGGCGATGTGTTCCGGTTTCCGCCCTTTCGCCGCTACGACGAGTCGCCCGATGCGCTGTTCTACCGTCAGCCGCGCTTCGTCGAGCACATCGACGCCGGCGCGATCGCGGCCGTGACGCAACTGCATCGCGAGCTAATCCCACCTGGCGCCGAGTTGCTGGACCTCATGAGCAGTTGGGTCAGCCACCTGCCGCCGGACGTCGCCTACGGGCGGGTGGTGGGGCTGGGCATGAACGAGGCCGAGCTGGCGGCCAACCCGCGCCTGGACGAACGCCTGGTGCACGATCTCAACGCCGAGCCGGTGTTGCCGTTCGCCGCAAACAGCTTCGACGGTGCGCTCATCTGCGTCTCGATCCAGTACCTGACCTGCCCGGTCGAGGTGCTGCGCGACGTCGCGCGGGTGCTGCGGGCCGGGGCACCGCTCGCGATCACGTTCTCGAACCGCTGCTTTCCGACCAAAGCCGTCGCGGCGTGGCACCAGCACGACGATCGCGGTCATGCGCAGCTCGTCGCGAACTATTTGCGCGACGCCGGCGGATGGACCGCGATCGAGGCGCTGGACCGCAGCCCGGTCGGCGGCGATCCGCTGCTCGCGGTGGTTGCGAAGGCGAGCAGCGCTGCGTCCGATCTCGCGCGCGCGTCATCGCCGGCATGAAGGACGGCGCTCGAAGCGAAGAGCGCGCTCATGCAGAGAGGTTGTTTCATCGTGTCCGCTGCCGCGTGCGGAGTCGCGCCCGTCGTGGCGCCGCCGTCGTTCGCGCTGGCGGCCGGCCCGGGCCCGTTCGCCGCGATCGAGCGGAAGTGGGGCGGCTCGGTGGGCGTTGCGGCGCACGTCGTCGGAAGCGGGCGTTCCGTCCAATACCGGGCGGGAGAACGGTTCCCGCTGGCGAGCACGTGGAAGCTGCCGCTAGTGATGGTGGTTCTCTCGCGCGCGCAAGCCGGAACGCTTTCGCTGGACCAGCAGGTGCGATTCACGAGCGCGGATCTCGCGCGCTTCGGCTCCATCGCGCACGAGTACCCGCAGGGCGGTAAGCTCACCGTGCGCGAGATCTGCCGGCGCACGATCTCGTACAGCGACAACACCGGCGCCGATCTGCTCGCGCCGCTGGCCGGTGGGCCGGCCGCCGTGAACCGCTACGTGCGAACGCTCGGCATCGACGGCGTGAGCATCGACCACCGCGAGCGCGAGCTGCCGTCAGCCGCCGTGCGCGCCAACCCGCACGACACCGGTACGCCGCACGCGATGATGCGGCTGGTGGAACGGCTCGTGACGCGCTCGCCGCTCGCCGCGGCCCAGACGAGCTTGCTGCTGACCTGGCTGCGCGGGACGAAGACAGGTGACAAGCGCCTGCGGGCGGGCGTACCACCGGGCTGGGCCGTGGCCGACAAGACCGGCACCTACGACAACGCCTCCAACGACGTCGGCCTGCTCTACCCGCCGAGCGGGCCCCCGATCGCGATTGCCTGCTATGCGTTCGGGCAGCCGGGCGGCGGCGCGGGCGATCGTGCCGTCGCCGACTGTGCGCGTACGGTCGTTCGGCTCTTGAGCTAGGCCGCGCCGGCGCCCCCGGCCGGTCTTGACTCGGCCGGCGTGCGGCGCGGTCTTGAGCAGCCGTCGCGGCGGGTATCCTCAAGCGCATGAGCGCGTCCGCATCCGCCCCGCCCGCTACCGCCGACGTCCCCAAGCGCCGGCTCGGCCGCACCGACGAAAAGGTCTCGATGGTCGGGATGGGCGGCTTTCACATCGGCGCGCCCAGTTCGCCCGACGACGACATGATCAAGCTGATCCACGCCGCCATCGACCGCGGGATCACGTTCCTGGACAACTCGTGGGACTACAACTCCGGCATGAGCGAGCTGCGCATGGGCCGCGCGCTGTCGACCAACGGCTACCGCGACCGGGTGTTCCTGATGACCAAGCTCGACGGGCGCACCAAAGATTCGTTCAACCAGCAGCTCGAGGAGTCGATGAACCGGCTGCTGGTCGATCACCTCGACCTGGTGCAGTTCCACGAGAACATCCGGCCCGACGACGCCGACCGCATCTTCGCCGAGGGCGGCGCGTTCGAGGCCGCGCTAGCGGCGAAGAAAGCCGGCAAGGTGCGCTTCATCGGCTTCACCGGCCACAAGAACCCCGACTACCACCTGCACATGATCGACCTGGCGACGCAGCACGGCTTCACCTTCGACACCGTCCAGATGCCGCTCAACGTCTTCGACGCCCACTTCAACAGCTTCGCCAAGAAGGTGATCCCGGTCGCCCAGAAACTCGACATGGGCATTCTGGCGATGAAGACCTTCGGCGACCACAACTTGCTCGAAGCCGGCGTGGTCGATCCGATCGACATGCTGCACTACGGCATGAACCTGCCGACCAGCGTGGTCATCACCGGCATCGACAAACCGGAAATCCTCGACCAGGCGATCGAAGCGGCAACGACGTTCCGGCCGCTCTCGGACGAGAAGGTTCAGGAGATCCTGGCCAAGACCGCGGACCTCGCTCGCGACGGGCAATACGAGCGCTACAAGACCTCACGCTACTTCGACAGCACGTTCCAGAACCCGAGCTGGCTGGGCTAGCTAGCTGCTGCCGAGTCGTTCTGCAGATGCGGTCAGCTCGTCGCGCCTATGTCGTGGCTGAGCGCGGCGATTGCTGCTTGACCTAGGCACAAACCGCCATCATTTGCGGGAACGAGGCGATTGCACCAGAGCGACTCGCCGAGCCGTGCGTGGAGCATCTCCAGCAGGAGCCGGTTCTGAAACACGCCACCTGACACAACCAGCGGCGCACGCGCATCAATCGCGCGATGGACGCGTACCACTGCATCGGCGAGCGCGGCGTGGAACGCGTACGCGATCTCGTGTAGGTCCCGACCACGCAGCCGGTCGGCGATCACCGTACCCAGCAGTGGACTGTAGTCCAGCTCGCCCGCATCGTAGGGGAAATCGTAAGCTGAAACGGCGACCGCGCCGGAGGCCAGGTGTTCGAGCCACATTGCGGCCTGGCCCTCGAACGTGATCTCGCGCGTGAAACCGAGCAGCGCCGCGACGGTGTCGAACAGCCGGCCCATCGACGTGGTCGCGAACGTGCGCACGTTCTTGGCGATCATCGAGCGCGCAAGCGCGTAGCGCTCCGGCGGGAAGCCGAACGGAGCCTCCGTGAGGTCGGGCAGGCCGTCGAGCTCGTACAAAAATCCGGCCGCCGCCTGGACCGGAAAGCGTGCCGCCGCGTCGCCGCCGGGGAGCGCGGCCTGGCGCAGATGCGCGACCCGGCGCAGTCCGCCCGCGACGCTTCCGGCGAAGAACTCGCCGCCCCAGATCGTGCCGTCGTCGCCGTAGCCGGTGCCGTCGAAGGCGACGCCAACGACCTCACGCTCCCACTCGCCGCGCTCGGCCAGCACGCTCGCAACGTGGGCGCGGTGGTGCTGGACGGCGACGCGCGTCTCGCTCAGACCGCGGGCGTACGCGGTCGAGGCGTACTCGGGGTGGGCGTCGTGCGCGACGAGCAGCTTCGCCGGATCGAGCCCGTACGTCGCGCACAAGTCTTGCACGGTGGTCTCGAACGCCGCGCGGGTCGGAACGTGGTCGAGATCGCCGACGTGCTGGCTCACGAACACCTGGCCGTCGACCACCAGCGCGACGGTGTTCTTGAGGTCGCCGCCCAAGGCGAGCATTGGCCGGGCCGTCGGCAGCGTCGCGACCGCCTGCGGCGCCAAGCCGCGCGCACGGCGCAGGATCGCCGGCCCGAGCGCCGTGGCCCGCGCGACCGAATCGTCGACGCGGCGCGCGATCGGGCGTTCGCCGATCAAGAACGCGTCCGCGATCCCGGTCAAGCTCGCCAGGGCGTCATCGTCCTCGTACGCCATCGGCTCGCTCGAGCAGTTCGCGCTCGTCATCACGAGCGCGTCCGGCGCCCCGGCGGCGAAGAGCAGGTGGTGCAGCGGCGCGTACGGCAGCATCACGCCCAGCTCGCGGTTGTCGGGCGCGATCCCGGGCAGCTCGCGGCGGGCGGGCGCGAGCACGATGGGCCGTGCGCTCGAGGTCAGCAGCGCTTCAGCTTCGGCGCTCGAGCTCGACCAGCGCACGCGCGGCGGCGAGGTCGCGCACCATCAGCGCGAACGGGCGCTCCTTGCGGTACTTGCGCTCGCGCAGGGCCGCGACCGTGCCGGCGTTCATCGCATCGCAGGCGAGATGATAGCCGCCGAGCCCCTTGACGGCGAGAATCACTCCGCCACGCAGGAATGCTGCGGCGGACTCGATCGCTGCCGTACCGCGTGCATCGGCATTCATCCGCTCGCGATTACCGCCAGCCTGGCGGTCCATGGCCGGCCGTGCTGCGCTGCGCCGATCCGCCGGTTCGCGTAGCGCGTACGTCGGTCCGCACTCCGGGCACGCCAGCGGCTGCGCGTGAAAGCGCCGGTCGCCGGGATCGTGGTATTCCGCCTCGCACTGCGCGCACATCGGCCACGTGGCCATCGTCGTCAGCGGGCGGTCGTACGGCAGTCCCAGGATGATGCTGTAGCGCGGCCCGCAGTCGGTGCAGGTGATGTA
Source organism: Vulcanimicrobiota bacterium (assembly GCA_963784655.1). Taxonomy (GTDB): domain Bacteria; phylum Vulcanimicrobiota; class Vulcanimicrobiia; order Vulcanimicrobiales; family Vulcanimicrobiaceae; genus Vulcanimicrobium. The sequence continues at coordinate 839,047 of CAWASO010000001.1, read as the reverse complement.
CGGGTAGCCGTAGCGGCGGTCGGCCGGGTCGAACAGCTCGCGCAGGCACGCTTCGCAGACCGGCAGGTCGGGCGAAATGCGCGCGCTGAGCGGCTCGTCGCCGCTGCTCGCGCGGATGGCGAAGCCGTCGAAGCCTTCGAGCGTGCCGGGCGTGCTCTCCAGCGACGCGACGCTCGCCGCCGGCGGCGCCTCGGCGGCTACCGCGCGCGCGAACGCATCGAGCGCATCGGGCGGGCCCTCGGCGTGGATCAGCACGCCGCTCGCGCCGTTGCGCACCCAGCCCGTCAGCCCGTACCGGCCGGCGAGCCGGTACACGAAGGGCCGAAACCCGACCCCTTGCACGACGCCGCGAACCCGCAGGTCGAGCGCGGCGGCGACCGGCGTCACGCCGTCTCGACCGTCGCCGCCGGTTCCCCGAGCGCGTGGCGCATGATGTGGTAGATCGCCGCTTGCGCTTCCTGGATGCGCGGGATGTAGTCGCAGCGGACCACGAGCGGGTGGTCGGCGAGACCGCGCCGCACGATCTCGCCGCCGTCGTAGCCGAGCAGCGCGACGGTCAGCAGCCCGCGCGCGTGCGCTTCGATCAGCGCCGCGACGACGTTCTTCGAGCCGCCGCTGGTCGACAGCGCGAAGGCGACGTCGCCGGGCCGTGACTGCGCGATGATCTGGCGCACGAACGTCAGCTCGTTCCCGACGTCGTTGGCGATCGCGCTGAGCACCGCCGGCTCGGCCGCCAGCGACAGCGCCGGCAGCGCGCGCAGGCCGGCCGACGCGTCGACGCAGTCCAGCGCGAAGTCCGTCGCGTCCGTCGCCGAGCCGCCGTTGCCGAAGATCAGCAGCCGCCCGCCGGCGCCGAGCCGCGCGCGAATCGCCTCGACCGCGGCCGCGATCGCCCCGGCTTGCTCGTCGGCGACCTGCTCGCGCAACCGCTCGCCGTCGCGCGCCTTCGTCAGCACCGAGGCCGCGACGTCGCCGACGATGTCGACCGCCTCGCCCTGGGCCGGACCGAGGTACGGGTAAAGGAACGCCGACGCACCGACGTCCTCGCCGAGCTCGCGGCCGTGCTCGAGAAAGACGTGCACGCTCTCGTACAGCGTGTGGCCGAGCACCTCGAACGCTTCCTGGTGGACGTGCGCGTCGTCCGTCGGCGCGCGCACCGCGTAGTCCGCGTCATCGTTGGCGCCGCCCGGCCAGGCGACGGTGAACGCGCCCTTGCGGCGTGCTGCGCGCAACGCGCCGGCGACGTGCGGATCGCCCTCGGGCGGGCCGAACCCGATCGCCATGTCGTCCGGGCCGGCCAGCGCGTCGACGAACTGCGCGGGCGCGGCGCTCACGTCGAGCGCGGGCAGCGCGCGCTTGCCGACGATCACCGGGTGGATGAACTCGACCGACACGTGCGCCGCATCCGTCGAATACGGCCCGTGGCCGAACGCGTACAGCCGCCCGCCGCGCCCGAAGCGCTCGGCCATCTCGCGCGCCGCGCGCGCAAGCCGCGGCGCCTCGCGCTCGAAGAACGCCCGCAGAACCGGGTTGCGCGCGCGCAGCTCGTCCGCCAGCCGCACGGCGAGTGTGCCGTGAGCGTGTTGACTCAGCACGTGCCGCCGCGCTCGTCTAGCATATGCGCGGCAGCGGGTCGCCGACCAGCATGTCGATCGCGCGCGTGCCGCCGTAGGGCGTGATGCCGACCACCGTGCCCGCGTTCTCCGTGCGCACCTCGCCGATCAGCCGCGCGCCCTCGCCGCCCGGGACCGCCTGCAGCGCGGCCAGCGCCCGTTCCGCATCGCCCGGCGCGACGACGGCCAGGAGCTGGCCTTCGTTGGCGATGTGGAGCGGATCGAGGCCGAGCACCTCGCACGCGCCGCGCACCTCGCGCCGCAGCGGCACGTCCGCTTCGCGCAGCACGATGCCCAGCCCGCACTCGCGGGCCAGCTCGTTGAGCGCGGTCGCGACCCCGCCGCGGGTCGGGTCGCGCATCCAGCGCAGGCCGCTCGCGCACGTTGCGATCAGGCTTTCGACGAACGGCCAGACCGAGCGGGTGTCCGAGCGCAGGTCCGCTTCGAGGTCGAGCTCGCCGCGCGCCAGCAGGATGGTGATGCCGTGGTCGCCGATCGGGCCGCTCACCAGCACCGCGTCGCCGGCCCGCACCGCGCGCGGGTCGAGCGCGAGCCGCTCGTCGACCAGGCCGACGCCGAACGTGGTGACGTACATCCCGTCGCACTGCCCGTGCTCGACCACCTTGGTGTCGCCTCCGACGATCGGCACGCCCGCCCGCTGCGCGGCAGCCGCCATCGCCTCGACCTCGGCCCGCAGCACGTCGGCCGGCAGCCCCGCTTCGAGGATGAACGAGGCCATCAGCGCGACCGCGCGCGCGCCCGAGACCGCGAGATCGTTGACGGTGCCGTTCACCGCCAGGTCGCCGATCGAGCCGCCCGGGAAGCGCAGCGGCCGCACCACGTAGCCGTCGGCCGTCGTCGCGACGCGCGCGCCGCCCAGCGGAAAGACCGCCGCGTCGGCGAGCGTGGCGAGCACCGGGTTGGCGAACGCCGGCGCGATCAGCCCTTCCACCAGGCGCCGCGACGCCTTGCCGCCCGCGCCGTGCGCCATCTCGATCTGCGTGTCGTTGAAACGCATCCGCGGCCGGGCCGAGGGAACCGTCGTCATGTCAGGCGTGGACCGCTTCCTCCACCCGCGCGTAGCGGTAGTACGCCGCGCAGGCGCCTTCGCTGGAGACCATCAGCGCGCCGACGGGGTGCTCGGGATCGCACTCCTTGCCGAACAGCTTGCACTGCGGCGGCTTGAGCACGCCCTTGAGCACTTCGCCGCACTGCGCGGCGCGCGGGTCGGTGACGCGCACGCCGGGCACCGCGAAGCGCACCTCGCTGTCCCACTGCGCGAAGGCGTCTTTGAGCTTGAGGGCCGACTGCGAGATGAAGCCCAGCCCGCGCCACTCGAAGTAAGGGCGCAGCTCGAACACCGTGGCCAGCGCGCGCAGCGCGGCCGGGTTGCCTTCCCACGGCACGATCCGGCGGTACTGGTTCTCCACCGTCGCCGTGCCGGCGCGGATCTGGCGCAGCACCATCAGGATGCCCTCGAGCAGGTCGAGCGGCTCGAACCCCGCCACCACCACCGGCTTGCCGTAGTGGCGTGCGACGAACTCGTACGGCCGGCAGCCGGTGATCGTCGCGACGTGACCCGGGCCGACGAAGCCGTCCAGGCGCATGTCGGGCGAGTCCAGGATCGCGCGAATCGCGGGCACGATCGTGACGTGGTTGCTGAACACCGAGAAGTTGCGCAGCCCCAGCTCGCGCGCGCGCAGCAGCGTGAGCGCCGTGGACGGTGCCGTCGTCTCGAAGCCGATCGCGAAGAAGCAGACGTGCCGCTCGGGGTTATCCTGGGCGAGCTTGAGCGCGTCCAGCGGCGAGTACACCATGCGGATGTCCGCCCCGCGGGCCTTGAGCTCCAGCGGCGTGCCCTGCGTGCCCGGCACGCGCATCATGTCGCCAAAGCAGGTCAGCGTCGTGTTCGGCTGCGCCGCGATCGCCAGGCCGTCGTCGACCCGCCCGGTCGGCAGCACGCACACCGGGCAGCCCGGGCCGTGCACCAGCTCGACGTTGGCCGGCAAGATGTCGCGCAGGCCGTGGCGGTAGATCGAGTGCGTGTGGCCGCCGCAGACCTCCATGATCCGGTAGTGCCGGGCCGGGTCGACGGTGCGCGCGATCTCGTGCGCGACCGCCGTGATCAGCGCCGGGTCGCGGAACTCGTCGACGTATTTCATCGTCGCGGCGTTGCTCGTGGTCGTGTCGTGTCATGGTCGGTCACCGCCGTCCGCGGCGAAGGTGTAGCCGCGGACCTCCTCCATCGCGAGCTCGTCCTCGCCCATCGCGCGCAGCATGCGCAGCTGGTCCTGTGCTTCGGCCTCGCCGATCTTGCTCAGCGCGAAGCCGACGTGGATCAGCACCCAGTCGCCGATGCCGACCTCACCGTCCTCGAGCAAGCCGACGTTCACGTTGCGGCGCACGCCCGCGACGTCGACCTTGACCAGCAGCGGCTGCTCGGCGTTGAGCTCGACGACCTGACCGGGAATCGCTAGGCACATGCGTTGGGGCCCTGTCTCCTGCCGGTCACATCGAGCTTATCTTGAGATAGCGGGCGATGTCTTGCGGCACGCTGGTGAGGAACTGGATCAGCCCGGGCGCCTTGGCGTCCTCGCCGTAGTGCGGCGCGTTGGTCGGCTTGGTGGAGGTGTGGGTCGGGAGGACCGCCTCGCGCACGTCGCCCGCGGTCAGCGGGCCGTCGCCCGACATCTTGCGCATCGCGTTGTAGCGGCTGACGTCTTTGCTCATGCTGAGCGCCTGCCGCACGACGAACACGCCCACCGCGAGCGCGGCCCCGCTGCGGATCAAGGACTTCTTCATGGCATACCTCCACTGGCTTGGGGCACGAGCGCCGCGCGCTGCTCGGCGAGCAGCCGGCGAACGAGTGCGGCGGCGGGCGCGATCGAGCCCGTCACCGCGGCGGACAAGCCCATCCCGGGCTCGGTCGTCTCGGGCTCGCAGCCGACGATCGTGATCGGCGGCGGCTCGCCGCCGAGCATGCGCACGAAGGCGAACACGTTCTGCACGTCCATGCGGTGCGCGTCGGGCGCGGCGCCCGTCACGTCGACCTCGGGCTCGATCACGTAGAGCGTGCCCGGCACGCCGCCGCGCGGCGCCGCGTCGATCAGGATCGCGCGGTCGTAGCCGGCCAGCAGCTCGTAGGCCAGGTGCAGCCCGCGAATGCCGAAGTCTTCGACCTTGGCGTCGGGCGCCTGCGGCTCGCGCGCGAGCAGCTGGGCGACCGCGCAGCCGAAGCCGTCGTCGGCGAAGAAGATGTTGCCGATCCCGGCCACCAGGACGCGCATCAGCCCGCGCTCCCCAGCGGCTCGATCTCGTCGGGATAGAAGAAGAACGACCGGCCGTACCACTCGTGCAGATCGCTGGCCGGATCGTCGTCGACGGTGACGGCGACGTACATCACGTCCTCGAGATCCTGGTGGACCGCCTGGACCGTCGCGATCTTGTCGACCAGGAACATGTCCCAGGCGTCGGCGCGCCGCTTGGGGTGCAGGCGCACCGCCGAGCCCTTCGCCACCTTGACGCCGTCCACGAAGACGCAGTCGATCCCGGGCACGTCGATCGCCGCGAACGGGTCACCGTCCGCGAACGATTGCTGCTCGCGAAAGGGCCGCCCGCGAAGGGGTCGTTCGGGAACACGGAGCGTTTGCCGGCCGGCGTCGCGCTCGGGCCCGTATGCGGCGAGAGGAGCGCGTCCGCGCCCGGCTTCGCGTGGTACAGCGTGGCGGCGTGCAGCTGGGCCAGCTCGCCCGCCCCGAAGCGCTCGGCCCGCTCGACGATCGCCCGCGCGCGCGGGTCGGTCGCGCACGCTTCGGCGCGCTCGGCGTCGGGCAGCGAGAGCACGCTGAGCATCAGCAGCTCGTCGACCTCGGTCGCGTCGAACGCGTCGGCGTCGCTCTGGTGCGCCGTCGCGGGGAAGTCGTACAGGATGATCGGCGAGGACAGCACGAGCGCCGAGCGCTGCGCGTCGCGGTCCGCGTCGCCGACCAGCACCGGGAACACGTGGCGATTCGCCAGCCCCGCGGTGGCCGCCGCGGCGGCGGGCGGCGGGTCGAGCACCGACAGGAAGCTCCCGTGCTCGACCGCGAGTAGCGCGTGCGTCGAGACGAGCGCGGTGCGCAGCGCGCCGCTGCGCTCGCCCGCGACGACCCCCGAGCGGTTCTCGACGTGCACGCGCAGCTTGCGCAGCGCCGGAGCGCCGGCCACCGCGTCGCAGCGGATCGTCAGCGCCCCGGCCAGCGGCCAGCGCTCGCGCACGACCTGCCCGCGCACCGCGCCGTCCTCGCGCAGCAGCTCGACGTCGGTGCCGGCCTCGATCTCGATCGGCACGACCCGCTCGCTGCCCGCCACGGCGTCGACGGTGGCCGTTATCTGCCGTTCGGTGCCTTCGTCGAAGCTCACGTACGTCGTGCCGCCCACGACGAGCGACGCGACCGGCTCGAACCCGTCCCCGGCGGCCGCTTCGACGCGCCGCGCCTCGACCTGCAAGAAGCGCACCAGCACGGTGACGCGCGGGACCGCGCCGGGGCCGGCCTCGATCAGCACCTCGGTCTGCTGTTCTGCCGGCTCGCCAGTCCCCGCGCCGGCGTACGCCTGCGGAACGACCACGCCGAACTGCCAGCGCACCCGGTTCTTGGGCGCCGAGGCGGTGTACGGGTAGAGCAGGTAGCCCTCGTACAGCACGGCGTCGGCGACGGCCAGCGCGGGCGCGAACACCGCCGTCATCGCGGCTCCTTCGCCGCGGCGCAGAGCTGGGCGAGCGCGCGCTCCCAGGTCGGGAAGCCGCCCGCGGTCTTGAAGCGGTAGAGCTCGTCGAAGGTCGCGCGGTCGACCCGGATCCACGCGCTGTCGGGAAAGAAGGCGTCCATCGTCCGGCGGTACGTCGCGACCGGGACGCGGTAGCGCGCGTCGCAGTTCCACGGCACGAGCTGCGCTTCGACGCCGTTCCGGCCGCGCACGAAAACCGTGCCGCTGAACATCACGTCCAGCGGAATCTCGCCGTCGGCCAGCGCGCTGAGGTACTTGTGCGCCGCGACCTCGAAGTCGTAGCTGCACGGGATGACCAGATCGAACTCGGTCTGCCCCTCGAACGCGAGCACCGTTTGCGAGACGTGCGTCCAGAGCAGCGGCCGCAGCGTGTCGCCGTACCGTTCGGGCCCGCCGAACAGCTCGACCAGGCGGCCCGACTCGGCGCCGTCGTAGCGCCGGGCCTGCGGTTCGATGCGGACCTGCGCCCGCAGCGTGATCGCGTGCACCTGCGCGCCGCTGGCTTCCGCCACGCGCACGCGCAGCGAGAGCTGCGGCGTCGCCGCGTAGAGCTCGGGCCGCGCGCCGACGATCGAGAAGGTCAGCTCGGTCACGGCCCGCTCCGTGCGATCAGCCGCCCGCGGTTGGCGCTGCGCTCGCGCAGCTCGGCGAAATACGCCTCGATCTTGGCCCACGCGTCGGGCCCGCCGTCGAAGCCGCGCCACGCGATGCGGATGATGCCGACCAGCTTGTACGCCGCGTCGATGGGCACGACGAAGCAGCGCGTGGTGCCGCCCCGGCGCAGGATCACGACCGCCTCGACGTCCGGCTCGAGCGTCGCCAGCACCGGGTCGGCGCCGACCACGTCGTTCCAGGCCGCCAGGTCGAGCTGCGACTCGGTCGCGCCGGCGGGGCCCGGGTAGTGCGCGATCGTCCGCCCCTCCAGCGAGTTGTGGAAGAAGAACGCCAGGCCGATCGGGATCTGGAGCTGCTCCCAGGCCGCGTCGCCGACCGCGAAGCCGGCGACCTCGGCGTAGCGCGTGGGCACCGTCTTGTAGCGGCCCTGGGCCGCGCCGGCCGGCTCGAACACCAGGTAGCACGGCCGGCAGCTGCACATGATGCGCCGCGCCTGGAGATCGATCAGGTGGCCGTGCTCGGCGGCCAGCGGCTCGGAGCAGTAGTCGCAGCGCTCGCCCGGGGCGGGCGGGGGGCGTTTGCTGAGCAGGCGCCGGAGCGAGGCGAACTCGCCGGGAGCTTGGTCCACGGTTACATCCCCGGTGCGTCGACGAGCGACAGGCAGCCGTCCTCGAAGCGCAGCGGCCCGTAGGCCGCGGCCGGGACGGTCGGCTCGGCGGCGACCACCGTGTGGACGTCGGGCACGCGCTCGAGGATCGCGCGCTCGACCGCCAGTCTTCACCGTCGCGGCGGACGACGGGCAGCCGTCGCAGTTGCCTTGCATGGTGATGGTCACGACGCCGTCGGCGACGCTCGCGATCTCGACCCCGCCCTCGTGCGACTTGAGGTACGGGCGCACGCTCTCGAGCGCCGCGTGCACGCGGTCCTCGACCGAGAGCGGGTGCAGGCCGTGCAGGCACAGCAGGCTCTCGACGAAGCGGTCCTCGCAGAGCCGCGCGAAGACTTCGGGCGATTGCGCGCCGACCGTGTCGTGCACGATCGTCAGCACCCGCTCGAGCCCCTCGCCGTACAGGTTCACGATCGTGCGCGCGAGCTCGTCGGCCAGCTCGCGCGCCTGGCGCGGCGTCGACACCGCGTCGAAGCCGTCCAGCAACGACTCGACGCGGTCGGCCATCCTCCGCAGCGGTGCTTCGTCCTCCTTGGCGAGCATCTAGCCGAACGGCGCCAGCGGCGAGTGCACGGTCTCGATCGTCTTGCCGCCGCCCAGGTACATGTGGACGCCGCACGGCAGGCACGGGTCGAAGCTGCGCACGGTGCGCATGATGTCGATGCCCTTGAAGTTCTCGGGCCCGTTCTCTTCGAACAGCGGCGTGTTCTGCACCGCGTCCTCGTACGGACCGGGCGTCCCGTAGCTGTCGCGCGGGTTGGCGTTCCAGGGCGTCGGCGGCCAGGGATGGTAGTTCGCGATCTTGCCGTCGCGGATCACCATGTGGTGCGAGAGCACGCCGCGCACCGCTTCGGTGAAGCCGACGCCGATCGCGTCGTCGGGCACCGTGAACGGCTCCCACGAGCGGGTCCGCCCGGCGTTGAGCTCCTCGAACGCCTTGTCGAGGAAGTGCAGCGCCGCGGCCGCCGCGTAGGCTTGGAAGTAGGTTCGGGCGCGGTCGCGCTCGATCGTGTTGGACCACTTGGGGATCTTCCACTCGAACGAGGCCGGGCCGCGCAGCACGCTCTTGGGCAGGTTGATCTGGACGCTGTTGCCGGTCGCCTTGACGTAGCCGATGTCGACCAGGCCCGAGAGCGCCGTCGACCACAGCCGCGCGAGCGGGCCGCCGCCCGTGTCGAGCGCGAGGTGATCCTTGCCGTCGAACCAGCGCGGCGACATCACCCAGCTGTACTGGTTCGCGAAGTCGCGCTTCTTGGGCGTCGGGTTGGTGTGCATGTTCCAGGGATGGCGCCGGTCGACCGGGTTGCCGAGCGGGTCCTTGGGGACGAACGTCTCCTGGCCGGCCCAGTCGTCGTAGTACGAGCTGCCGAGCAGGACGCGCATGCCCAGGTTGATCTCGACCAGATCGTTGGTCACCAGCTTGCCGTCGACGACGATGCCCGGCGTGACGAACATCTTGCGGCCCCAGTTCGTCATGTTGCGGTACTGGAAGTCGCAGTGGTCGGGATCTTGGAACGCACCCCAGCAGCCGAGCAGGATGCGGCGGTTGCCGACCTCCTCGTAGCCCGGCAGCGCTTCGTACATGAAATCGAACAGGTCGTCGTGGAGCGGAACGCAGACCTTCATGTACTCGACGTAGCGCATGAGGCGCGTGTAGTAGTCGGTGAAGAGCTGGTGCGTCGCGATCGTGCCCGTGCCGCCCGGGTAGAGCGTGGAGGGGTGGACGTGGCGGCCTTCCATCAGGCTGAACATCTCGCGCGTGTAGCGGCTGATCTGCAGCGCCTGGCGGTAGAACTCGCCCGAGAACGGGTTGAGCGCCGTCATGATGTCGGCGATGGTGCGGTAGCCGTGGATCGCGGCGTTGGGCGCTTGCGTGCGCTGCGCCTTGTCCCAGACCGAGGGGTTGGTCTCGCGGATCATCTGCTCGCAGAAGTCGACCCCGACGAGATTCTCCTGGAAGATGTTGTGGTCGAACATGTACTCGGCGGCCTCGCCGAGGTTCATGATCCACTCGCCCATCGCCGGCGGCCGCACGCCGAAGGCCATGTTCTGGCCGTACACCGAGCACACGGCGTGGTTGTCGCCGCAGATGCCGCAGATGCGCGAGGTGATGAAGTGGGCGTCGCGCGGGTCCTTGCCCTTCATGAAGATGCTGTAGCCGCGGAAGATCGACGAGGTCGAGTGGCACTCCGCCACCCGCTTTTGCGCGAAGTCGATCTTGGTATAGATGCCCAGGCTCCCGACGATGCGTGTGATCGGGTCCCACGACATCTCGACGAGCCGTGACTTTTCCGTGCCGCCCGTGGCGCCCGGCAGATCCTGAATAGCCAAGGTGCTTTCTCCTCTAGCTTATGCGGATGCGAAGCGCTACGCGCGCGGACGATAGCCGGTGGTGAGCTGCGGCCCTTTGTGGCGCCACTTCGGCTCTTTGTCCAGGGTGTGCATGGTGATGCCGCGCAGGCGGCGGATCACCGGGCCGTACACCCCGCTCACGCCCGAGGACAGCTTGCCGCCCGGCGGCTCGTCCATGAACGGCATGAACTTGTCGGGGAAGCCGGGCATCGTGCAGCCGATGCAGATGCCGCCCACGTTGGGGCAGCCGCCGACGCCGCCGATCCAGCCGCGCTTGGGCACGTTGCACTTCACCGCCGGGCCCCAGCAGCCGATCTTCACCAAGCACGTCGGCTGGTCGTAGGCGGTCGCGAACTGGCCCTGCTCGTAGTAGCCCGCCCGGTCGCAGCCTTCGTGCACGGTGGTGCCGAACAGCCACGTCGGCCGGCCCGCCTCGTCGAGCGGAATCATCGGCGCGTTGCCGTTGGCCTGCCACAGCAGGTAGAGGATGGTCTCGGAGAGGTTGTCGGGCTGCGTGGGGCAGCCGGGGACGCACACGATCGGCACGCCCGCCGACGACTTCCAGTCCCAGCCGAGATAATCGAGGATGCCCATCGCGCCCGTCGGGTTGCCGGCCATCGCGTGGATTCCGCCGTACGTCGCGCAGGTGCCGGCGGCCAGGATCGCCCACGCCTTGGGCGCGAGCTTATCGATCCAGCGCGCGAACGTGCGCGGCTGATCGGTGCCCGGCTCGTTGCCGAAGCCGGTCCAGTAGCCTTCGCTCTTGATCGACTCGTTGGCGATCGAGCCTTCGATGACGAGCACGAACGGGTCGAGCTCGCCGCGCTCGGCTTTGAAGAACGCTTCGAGGAACTCCGCGCCGCCCAGGCTGTACTCGATCAGCGGCCAGTGGAACTTGACGTTCGGCAAGCCGGGCAGCGCGCCCAGCGCGATCTCTTCGATCGAGGGCTGCATCGCGGACGTCAAGGCGACGGAATCGCCGTCGCAGCTCAGTCCTGCGGGTATCCACAGGACGTTGACCACCGTATCGTTCGCACTCGCCATAGGTGCCGGTCCTCCATGCTAGGCGCGAAAAAACAGTGCGTCGAGGCGAAACGGAGGCGCGACAAATCAAGCGCCGGGGCGGCGCGAGGTCGGGGGCGTCAGGGTCCGCGGGCGCAAGTGCGACGCGACTAGACCGCTAGAGCATTTTGGGCGACGGATGCCTTGTTTTGTTCCGTCCGTACGGTTACGCTACTCCAACTAAGGTCGGAGCGCAAGGGGCGGAAACGAGCGGCTAACCGAGGCCTGGCCGGCTGGAAAGAGAGAGAGCGTGCACGAGCTTTCCGTAGCGCTCGGCCTGCTGGAAGGCGTCGAGGAAACCGCCGCGGCGCAAGGGATCGAGCGCGTCGCGGCGATCCACGTCCGCGTCGGCGCGCTCAGCGGTATCGCACCGGACGCGCTGCTCTTTTCGTGGGAGCTGGCGACCGAGGACTCGATCGCCGCCGGCAGCGTGCTGCGGATCGAGACCATCCCGCTCGCAGTGTTCTGCGAGCGCTGCGCGGCCGAGCGCGAACCGCGCGCCGCGAGCGGCCTGATCTGCCCTGACTGCGGTAGCGCGTGCCCGACGATCGTGCGCGGCCGGGAATTACAACTCGTCGCGATGGAGGTTCCGCAATGAAGTATCGCGTGGTCCAGATCGAGCAGAGCATCATGCGCAAGAACGACGGCCTCGCGGCCGCGCTGCGCGAGCGCTGGGCTGCGAGCGGCACGCTCGTAGTGAACCTGCTCTCTAGCCCGGGCTCGGGCAAGACCACGCTGCTCGAAGAAACGCTGAACCGGCTCGCGCCGCGCCACCGCGTCGGCGCTCTGGTGGGCGATCAGGCGACGGACAACGACGCCGTGCGGCTCGCCCGCGCCGGCGCGCCCGTGCGCCAGATCACGACCGCCGCGGAGTGCCGGCTCGACGCCGACATGATCGGCAAAGCCTTGGCTGGCTGGGACGCGGGCCCGCTCGACATCCTGTTCATCGAGAACGTCGGCAACCTGATCTGCCCGGCGGAATACGACCTGGGCGAGGACGTGCGCGCGGTGCTGTTCTCGGTCACCGAGGGCGAGGACAAGCCGCTCAAGTACCCGCTGGCCTTCAACACCTCGCAGGTCGCGCTGGTCACGAAGACCGACATCGCGCAGGCGGTCGGCTACGACCGCGACGCGGCGCTGAAGAGCATGCGCGAGGTAAACCCGGGCATCACGATCCTCGAAGTCTCTGCGAAGACGGGAACCGGGATGGACGCCTGGACCGAGCTCCTCGAAGAACGGCTGCGTCAGAAAACGCGCCAGCCCGCAAGCATCGGCTGAGCGCCCGCACGCGGCGCGAGCGCGGAACGTCCAGCCGGTTCAGTATCAGCGCTTGCTCAGAACCGGCTTCTCGCCGGGTCTGAGCGCGCCCGCGACCGCGGCCGGATCGTTGGCGATGGCGAAGAGCAGGACACGCGCCGCGTCGCTGGGCTCGCGTCGTTGCTGCTCCCATTCTTGGATGGTGCGCGGCGAAAGCATGTAGCGCTGGGCGAACTCTTCCTGCGAGAGACCGAGCCGTTCCCGAAGTGCGCGCACGTCCGTGAGCGGCGGCACGAACCGCGTAAATACAAGAGCCTCGTCATCGATGCCCTCCTCATCCTTCCACCGCTCGATGTCGGCTTCCGTCGCGGTATTCGCCTTGGCGCGGTCGATCGTGCCCTTATTCTCGCGAACCTGCTGGTTTGTGCGCTTGACGGTAGCCATTGAACGTGCGCGTCTCCCGTTGGTTTGCCGGCCAGGCGGCGATGATTCGGCGGTTCGGCGGCCGTGGCGTCCATACGACGGTGAGCGTGAAACCGTCGACTTCGCCGGTCACGACGAAGCGCTGCTCGCCGTACGGCCTGCGCCGGTCTTCGTACTCGATGTAGGCGCCGTCGAAGACTCGCGCCGCGAACTCGAAGTCGATGCCGCGAATCTGGAGAGTGAGATCGCTCTTTCCATCATCCCACTCAAAACCGTCGAACTCATCACGGCCCACCCCGCCTCACCACCCTACCACACGAAGGGCCGCTACGTCAATGACGTAGCGGCCCTTCACAGCTCCGCGAGCACGTCGCCCGTTACCAGGAGCAGTGCCCACGGTCGTGCGTGATAGTTACTTCGCGCCCGGCGCGTTCACCAGCTTGAAGATCGCGACGGTGTCGCCGAGCGGGTAGCTGAGCTGGAAGTTGCCGCCGGCGGCGACGGCGACGTACTGCTCGCCGTTGACCTCGTAGGTGATGGGCGGTGCATTGACGCCCGCGCCGAGGTTGTAGCGCCAGAGCTTGTGGCCGGTCGTCGCGTCGAAGGCGTCGAAGTCGCCGTTGCCTTCGCCCATGAAGACCAGGTTGCCGGCGGTCGCGAGCGCGCCGCCGATCAGCGGGTCCTTGGTCATCGCGGTCCAGGCGATCTTGCCCGTCTCCGTGTTGATGGCGACCAGCGGGCCGTCTTGCAGCCCGCCCGGCATGACGTTGCTGAACGCGCTGCCTAGGCGGATGTGGCCGGGCGCGGTCGCGACCGAATGCGTGGCGAAGTTCATCAGCTGGTCCATCGCCAGCACGTACACGTTCTTGGTCTGCGGCGAGTACGCCGGGGGCGACCACTCCGCGCCGCCGTTGGCGCCGGGCAGCATCTTGACGCCCTTGGCGGTCGGCTGGCTGAACATGTTCTTGGACATCTTCACGTAGCCGTCGGAGCGGCGGATCAGCTTGCCCGTGTTCCGGTTGACGATGTAGAACCAGCCGACCTTGCCGGCCTCGCCGGCGGCCGGAACCGTCTTGCCGTCGACGGTCACGTCGAACAGCACCACCGGGCTGACCGCGTCGTAGTCCCAGACGTCGTGCTTGACCTCTTGGTAGTACCACTTGAGTTTGCCGGTGTGGACGTCGAGCGAGACGATCGAGTCGCTCCACAGGTTGTCGCCCTTGCGCGGCGTGCCGTCGAGATCGGGGTTGGGGTTGCCGGTGCTGAAGATGACCTGGTTCGTCCGCGGGTCGATCGCGGGCGTCGTCCAGACCATCGCGCCGCCGCGCTGCCAGGACGTGCCGCCATAGGTCTTGGGATCGGTCGCGTTCCAGCGCCAGCGCTGGTTGCCGCTGCGCGCGTCGTAGGCGGCGACGAAGCCGCGGATCGCCCACTCGCCGCCCGCGCTGCCGATGATGACCATGCCGTCGTACGCGACGGGCGCCATCGTCTCGGAGTAGCCGGTGCGCGAGTCGGCGACGTTCTTCTGCCAGACCACTTTGCCGCTGGTCGCGTCGAGCGCGAGCAGCTTGTTGTCGAGCGTCACCACGTAGACGCGGCCGTACGCGACGGCCGCGCCGCGGTTGACCGGGCCGCAGCAGATCTGGAACGGGCCCAGGTTGTAGGTCGTCTCCCACAGGCGCGCGCCGGTGGCGGCGTTGACGGCCAAGATCTTCATCTTGTTCTCGACCACCGGGGTGGTGATGTACATGACGCCGTTGACGACGATCGGGGTGGTCTCGAAGCTGGCCGTGATCCCGGTCTGCACCAGCGCGACGGGGAGCAGCGAGGTGACGTTCTTGGTGTCGATCTGGGTCAGCGGCGAGTAGCGCTGGTTGTCGTAGGTCCGCCCGTCGATCAGCCAGTCCTTGCCGTCGTTCGCGGCGCCGCGCATCATCGCGTCGGAGATCGACACGTTCGCGCCGGCCGGGAACGCGGCGAAGCGCTTCGTGGTCGGCGGCGCGGAGCGGATGATCTCCGCGCTGAGGTGGTTGTTGCCGGGCGCGTTGGCACCCGTGCGGGCGCCCTTCTTGGTTCCGGCGGCCGTATCTTGATTCATACCGTGCCCCGGCGTGGCGCCCGTCTTGCCGGGCGTGGCGCCGTTGTTGCCGGGCGCGCCGCCGTTCTTGCTCAGCACGAACGAGGTGACGTCGGCGTACTGCTTGGCGCTCAGGCTGTTAGGCGCGTTGGCCGGCATCTGCGTCTTGATGAAGTCGTACAGCGCGGCGGGCGTCTTGTAGCCGTTCTTGATCGACGCGCCTACCAGCGGCGGCCCGGCTCCCCCGCCGAGGTTCGCGCCGTGGCACTGCGAGCAGCTGTTCGCGTAGACGCTCGCGCCGGCCGAGGCCGATCCGGGCGTGTAGCCGCTGCTCGTGGCGGCACTGGATGCGGCCGCGCCGCCCAGCACGAGCAACGCGGCGGCGCGCCGGCAAGGGCGCTCCAGGCGGTGCGCCGTCGGCGCGGCGGCGGGCCGGCGGGCGGTTCGGGTGAGGGCGAAGGCCGCCTGGACGCTGCGTTCGGCATGGTGCTTCTCCGTTTCGGTATGCGAAAACCCCGAGACGCTCTTCGCACTGCGAGCACGGTCGCTCCTGGAAGGGCAGCGAGCAAACCGCCGCTGCTCGACGTGCCGGAGGGTGAAGCGACCGGCGCGTTCGAACCGGGCCGGCATGACCAGGCGCTCCACGCTCGCGGCGCTCTGCGCGCTGACGCTGTTCTCGCCGTGCGCCGCGCCGGCCGCGAGCGGGCCGAACGCGCGGATCGTCGCGCAGGCCAGCCTCAACAACCCGGTGCCGACGGGCGAGGGCGACGCGATCTTCGTGGTCGGCGAGGGCGGCGGGCTCGAGCCGCTGGCGCTGCGCCGGCACGGCCGGTTCATGGCGCCCGGCTCGAACGACGGCGGCCCGTCAGAGAAGCTGCGCATGGAGACGAACGCCGCGCTCGCGGTCGGCGGCGGCCGGGTGCACGTGGTGTTCGGCGGGCGCACCATCGCGACGGTGCCGGCCAAGGTCGAGAACGGCGCGGCCAGCATCGTGGCCCCGTCCGCGTTGCACCTGGGCGGCTACGTCACCGCGCTGGCCTCGCCGACCCTAGGCGGCCATCCCGGCGCCGCGCGCCGCGCGCCGAACGGCGCCGAACGCGCCGCCGCGCTCGCGCTCGCCGCGAAAGCCGTCGGCGCGTCATCGCCCGCCAAGCTGACCGTGCGCAACCTGACCGCGATCGACCTCGGCCGCGGCATGGCCGTGGTCGGCACGCTCAACCTGCGCGGCAGCGGTGCGAAACGGCACGACAAACGGTTGTTCCTGATCGCCGAGCCGCGCGGCGGCGCGCTGCGCACGACGCTCGCCAACGTGCTGAGCATCGCCGTCACCGAGCCGCTCCTCGAAGAATCGGGCGAGGTGCTGGTCGACGCGATCGACCTGGGCGACGGCAAGCTCTCCGTCGTGACCAACGAGATCGGCTACGACGCCAACACGTACGTCGTCTACAGCCGCAGCGGCAGCGGCTGGAAGAGCGTCTACGCGGGCGGCGGAGCGGCGATGTAGCGCTCGGATGTCCGCGGGTGCTACCGCACACGTCGACCGGGCGAATTCACGCCATGACCGTGGACGTCCACGTCGCGCCTCCTCCCAAGCGGAGGGTACGGCCGTGGCCGCTGCTGTCCGCTACCGTGCCACCCTCGCCTTCACGGAACAGATAGTGTGCCATCAGGGCCGTATAGTACGGATGTTGCGTGAGCAGGATCTCTTGCGACCACCATTGCGAAATCACGTCAGGGGGCAGCACGCTGTTCCACAGGCGAATGTCGCGCAACCGGCCGCTGAACAACGGTGGAGGATAGGGGTTCCCGCTGGTATCGCGCCACGGAGTCGCCTGCCTGAAGAGGCGCCCGATGACCAAGTTGCCCGCCGGCCAATTGTTCATAGCCGAGTGCCAAGGACCGAACACCGACTGCGATACCGGCGCTCCGTTGACGTACATGACGACGTTCGTGCCGTCGTAGCTGACCGCGACGTGCGTCCAGGTGTTCGCCGGAATCGGGTTGGCGGGCGGCGTGCTGCTCATTTGTACGTCCACACCCACGTTGCCGATCTGAAAGAGCGGTTTCCCATCTTGGAGAACGAACTGCCAGCCGGCCCACAATCCCCAACCGTCGTTATCAATTTCTTGCAGCGGCCGGCTGATGAAGACTGCACGTCCGCCCGAGCCGTCCCAGAACACCTTCGCTTCGATGGTTGCGGTATAGGGCTTGTTGATGACGCTCCAGGTATCCGTCGCCACGCTGGCGGCAAACCCACTGGATCCCGTGGGAACGGTGAAGTCGTTGCGGATGGCCGGCACGATCCGCAATCGCACGGCGTCGTCGATCGACCGGAACCACGCAACGTTGATGCCGCCGCGTGTCCAGGAGACGTACCTGCCGTCGGCTCCGACTTGTCCCATCACCGGGACATAGCGCTTGCGCCGCGAGGCCGATTGCAGCGCCGGATCCTGGCTGGGAGCCATGACGATACGAAACGAAGCCGGTCCGATGGTCGGGTCTACCATGACGCGATCGTAGTGATCTCTGTTGATGTAGCCTGGGCGGGACAACTCCCGAATCGTGAACGTGTCCGTCCGGCCGGTTGGCTCGAAACGCCAAGCTTCGTCCCCGTTGCCCCAATTGTGATCCCGAAACTGTACCGTGTAGTTGAGGGGGGCGTTCTGCGCGGCCGGGCTGCCGTACATCACCTGCGAGTCGTCGATCCAGCCGAGTAGCAGGTAGGCGCCTCGCACCAGGTACCAGCGGCCGTCGTAGAGGCTGTCGGGATAGGATGCAAGCCAGTCCGGAATCTGCTCGTTCAACATGCTGATTTGGAGATCGAGATCGCTTGCGGCCGCGGTCAACTCGATCTGCAGCGTGGAGAACTGGCCAGCGCTCCGCCGCGCCGCCGCCAAGGCCGACAGGCCGATGTACTGCGTGATGACAACGCCGTGCAGCCAGGACCGCAACAGATCTCGGTATCGGCTCAGCGGGACCGACGGATCCAGCTGCGTCGGCGTATACGCGTTGAACCAACGATCGGCGAAGAGGTTGATCAAGGGCTCGTTCTGCCCAAGCGTGTCGCGGCCGAGCATCACGTCCGCGATCACCTTGAGCGAGTAGGTCGCACCGAAGTTGACATCCAAGATCGCGGCGCTCAGGGAGGTCGCAATGCTGCGTCGCTCGTCGGGCGATTCGATCTGGGTGAGGCGCTGCAGTTGCTGGCCGAAGTTTTCGATGCGCTGGACGGCGTCGAAGCCGCGCGTGATCAGATGTTGAAACTGGACCTCCAGCAAGACCTGATCGAGCTTGCTGAGTATCTGCTGCTGCGTTGCGAGGATCTGCGCCAGCGTCGATTTGATTTTCGCGAGATCGCTGACCGGGGTGTCGAAGCCGAAGGCGCCGAGGACCTCAGAGGAGACCCATGCCAGCGCCAGCCCGCCGTTGACCTTGGCAAGTTCGGCGACCTTGTTTTTGATGAATCCGGTGATCCACTCCGAGGTCGCGATCCAGGCCAATTCGTCGGCGTTCGCGGTCGGAGTGCCTTCCGCCGCGGCACGCAGGGGCGGTATTGCGATCGGCAGCATCGCTGCGGCGACGCCGGAGGAAACGCCACGCAAGAGCGCGCGCCGAGAAAGCGGATGGTTCACGGACGACCTCCAGCGAACGGCAGACCCTCGATTGCTACGAACTATCGGCAACGACTAGCACAATCCCTGTGGCCCCCAAGTAGACCAGCCGGTCTACCGGCGGTCGCAACAGTTGCGGTCCTCGCGATGCCGTCGTTGTAACATTGCGACCGTTGCGCGCCCGTTCGCGCTCGCAAACAATATGCGCGCGAAGGCGACAAATTGTAACGCTAGGCGAGCTCGACTCCCCAGCGCCGCAACGCCGTGCGCCCGCCCTGGCCGGGCTCGGGTGCGGGCCCTTGCACCGTGCCGGGCGTGCGCGAGAAGCGCGGCGCCGGCGCCGGCTGGACGACCCCGTCTCGCTCGAGGTAGACCTCGCGGGCCCGCATGTGCGGGTGATCCGGCGCCTCGCCGAGCGCCAGCACCGGCGCGACGCAGGCATCGGTGCCTTCGAGCAGCGCGGCCCACTCGTCGCGCGGCTTGGTCGCGAACACCGCCGCCAGCGCGTCGGCTTGCGGGCCCCAGTCCGCCGAGTCGCCGGCGAGAGCCGCGTGCGGTGCCGTGAGGGCGAGCCGTTCGAGCAGGACGGCGAAGAACTTCGGTTCGAGCGGGCCGACCGCGACGTAGCGGCCGTCGGCGCAGGCGTAGCAGCGGTAGTTCGGCGCGGCGCCGCCGAGCGGGCTTCGCTCGCGCTCCAGCGTGAGGCGCCCGTTCGCGATCAGGCCGCTGAACATCGCCATCAGCGAGGCGGTGCCGTCGACGATCGCGGCGTCGATCACCTGGCCGCGGCCCGAGCGCTCGCGCTCGTAGAGCGCGGCCGCGATGCCGAACGCGAGGTAGAGCGCGCCGCCGCCGAAGTCGCCGACGAGGTTGAGCGGCGGCACCGGCGGGCGGTCCGGCGGGCCGAGCGCGGCGAGCGCGCCGGTGAGCGCGATGTACGCGATGTCGTGCCCGGCCGCGTGCGCCAGGGGGCCGCTCTGGCCCCAGCCCGTCATGCGGCCGTAGACCAGGCGCGGGTTGCGCTCCAGCGCGATCTCCGGGCCGAGGCCCAGCCGCTCCATCACGCCGGGCCGAAAGCCTTCGATCAGCACGTCCGCGCGTTCGATCGCGGCCAGCGCGAGTGCGCTGCCGGCGGGCGATTTCAGGTCGAGCGCGAGCGCGCTGCGGCCGCGCGAGGTGACGGGGTCGGTCTGCACCGGCGCGTCGGCGCGGTCGATTCGCACGACGTCGGCGCCCAAGTCCGAGAGCAGCATCGCGCAGAACGGCGCCGGGCCGATCCCGGCGAACTCCAGCACGCGCACGCCGGCCAGCGGACCGCTCGCGCTGGTCAGCGCGGCGCCATGCGGATCGCGCCGTCGAGCCGGACGTGCTCGCCGTTGAAGTAGCCGTTCTCGATCATCTGCAGCGCGAGCGAGGCGTACTCGCCGGGGCTGCCCAGGCGCTTGGGGAACGGCACCGACGCGGCCAGCCCGGTCTTGACGTTCTCCGGCACGGCGCCCAGCAGCGGCGTGTCGAAGATGCCCGGCAGGATCGTGTTGACCCGGATGCCGTCGTTCATCAGGTCGCGCGCGACCGGCAGCGTCAGGCCGACGATGCCCGCTTTCGAGGCGGCGTACGCGGCTTGGCCGATCTGGCCGTCGACCGCCGCGACCGAGGCCGTGTTGACGATCGCCCCGCGCTCGCCGTCCGCGAGCGGGTCGAGCGCGAGCATGCCGGCCGCGGACTTGGCGATGCAGCGGAACGTTCCGATCAGGTTGATCTGAACGATGCGCTCGAACGCGTCGAGCGGAAAGTGCGCGATCGCGCCGCTGGCCTTGTCGCGCGCCGCGGTCTTGGCCGCGTTGCCGGTTCCCGCGCAGTTGACCAGCACGCGCTCCTGGCCGTGCGCCGCGCGCGCCCGCGCGAAGCCGGCGTCGACCTGCTCGTCCGACGTCACGTCCACCGCGCAGAACGTGCCGCCCAGTTCGCGCGCGGCGGCTTCGCCCTGCGCGGCGTTGATGTCGAACAGCGCGACCTTCACCCCGCGCGCGGCGAGCGCGCGCGCCGTCGCCAGGCCCAGGCCGGAGGCGCCGCCGGTGACGACGGCGGCGACGCTCGCGTCGAGCCGCACGTCAGAGCCGCTCGACGATCGTCACGTTGGCCAGCCCGCCGCCCTCGCACATGGTCTGCAGGCCGTAGCGCCCGCCGCGCCGCGGCGAGCGCGTGCAGCAGGGTCGTCATCAGCTTCGTGCCCGAGCTGCCCAGCGGGTGGCCAAGCGCGATCGCGCCGCCGTGCACGTTGAGCCGCTCCGGATCGGCGCCGGTCGCGCGCAGCCAGGCCAGCGGCACCGGCGCGAACGCCTCGTTGACCTCGAACAGGTCGATGTCGGCGATGCTCAGGCCGGTCTTCTTCAGCGCGCGCTCCGTGGCGGGGAGCGGCGCTTCGAGCATGATCACCGGGTCGTGCCCGAGCACGCTCATGTGGTGGATGCGCGCCAGCGGCTGCGACGCCCAGCGCCGCGAGACCGCGCTCGCTGACGACCATGCAGCCCGACGCGCCGTCGCAGATCTGGCTCGAGCTGGCCGCCGTGACGCGCCCCTCGGGATGGAGCAGCTTCACCGCGCGGATGCCGTCGAGCGTCGCGTCGAAGCGAATCCCCTCGTCGACCGCGTGGCGCGCCGTCGAGCCGTCTTCGCAGCGCGACGTCGAGCGGAACGATCTCGTCCGCGAAGAAGCCCGGCCTGCGTCGCGGCGATCGCCTTGCGGTGGCTGTCGTAGCTGTACGCGTCGAGCTCGTCGCGCGAGAAGTCGTACTTGCGCGCGATCATCTCCGCCCCGGTGAACTGGCTGAACGCGACGCCCGGGTAGCGCGCTTCCATGCTCGGGCTCTTGTACGTGCCGAAGCCGTTCTGCGCCGGCAGCGCGCTCGACAGGGTGATCGGCACGCGGGTCATGCTCTCGACCCCGCCTGCGATCACGACGTCCATCGCGCCCGACATCACCGCCTGCGCGGCGAAGTGCAGCGCCTGCTGCGACGACCCGCACTGCCGGTCGATCGTCGTCCCGGGTACGCTCTCGGGCAGCTTCGAGGCCAGCACCGCGTTGCGGCCGACGTTGATCGCCTGCTGGCCGACTTGCCCGACGCAGCCCAGGATGACGTCCTCGACCAGCGCCGGGTCCGCGCCGGTCCGCTCGATCAGCGCGTCGAGCACCTGCGCCGCGAGGTCCGCCGGGTGCCAGCCCGCGAGCTTGCCGCCCTTGCGGCCGCCCGCGGTGCGCAGCGCCGCCACGATATACGCTTCCGGCATCGTTCCTCCGGCGTCGGGTGAGAGTTCGTGCAATACCGCGACCGGGCCCGGCTCCCTCCAGCCGGCGCCCGCATCCGCCGGTTGCTCGCCCGGGTTGCCGCGTTCAATGAAAGCGGCATTCTCGACGGAATCGGCCCGGCTCGAAGCGTTCAGCGACGGCGTCATCGCGGTGATCATCACGATCATGGTGCTCGAGCTCAAGCCGCCGCACGGCACGGATTTCGCGTCGCTGCGGACGATTCTGCCGACGCTGGCCGCGTACGTGCTGAGCTTCGTCTTCGTCGGCATCTACTGGAACAACCATCACCACATGCTGCGCGCGACGAGCGGCATCGACGGTCGCGCCATGTGGGCGAACCTGCACCTGCTCTTCTGGCTCTCGGTCGTCCCGTTCACCACCACGTGGCTGGGCGAGAACCCGTCGGCCGCGGTTCCCACGGCGCTCTACGCGCTCGTGCTGCTCTTGTGCGCGATCGCGTACACGCTGCTCGAGCACGCGCTGCTGGCCGTGAACGGGCCCGGCACGGCCTTCGCGCACGCCGTCGCGGCCGACGCCAAAGGGAAGATCTCGCTCGCGCTCTACGTGTGCGGGATCGGCTTCGCGTTCGTGTCGCCGAAGATTTCCGACGTGCTGTTCGTCGTCGTCGCCGCCCTGTGGTTCATTCCCGACCGCCGGTTCGAACCGGCGATCGCAGGCCGCCCCTCCGCAACCAGCCCGGCGCACGCGCGGGGCACGGACAGGAATTCCCATGACTGACGACACCATCTGGCCGGCCGTCGACGTGGCGGCGTGGGCGCCGACGAAAAAGAGCTTCCATCTCTACGCGCAGATGCTCGGCAAGCTGCGCCTCGCGCTCTCGCCCGCGCAGCCGAACTGGATGTTCACCGCGCTGCTGTTGTCGGCGCGCGGCGTCACCACGGGGCCGATGCCCTGGCGCGGCACGTCGGTCGAAGCGTCGCTCGACGTGTTCTCGTCCGAACTGATCGTCGAGCGCAGCAACGGCGAAGCCCGGCGCATCGCGCTCGTTCCGGCGCGGACGGTGGCGGAGGTCCACGCGGAGCTGCAGGCGGCGCTCGCGGCGCTCGGGGTCGAGTGCACCATCTCCCCGATTCCGCAGGAAGCTCCCGGACACCACGCCGCTGCCCGAGGATCGCCGCCCCGCGGAGTACGAGCCGGACGCCGTGCGGCGCTGGTTCCGCGCCGCCACGGCGACGGCGGGCGTCTTCGACGAGTGGCGCGCGCACTTCTTCGGCCGCACCGGTATCCAGGTCTGGTGGGGCGCGCTCGACGTGTCGCTGCTGCTGTTCAGCGGCAAGCACGTGGCGCCGCCGACCGATCGCGGCTACATCATGAAGTACGATCTCGACGCCGAGATGATGGCGGCCGGGCTCTATTACGGCGACGAGACGACCGCGCCGTTCTTCTACGGGTACATCGTCCCGCAGCCGCCCGGCGCCGAGACGCTGCCGATCGCACCAGCGGGCGCCTCGTGGTCGGACGCGATCAAGGAGTGGGTGCTGCCCTACGACGCCGTTCGGAACGCCGCCGACCCGGCGGCCGAGCTGCGCGCCTTTCTCGACGCGATCTACGCGCAGTGCGTCTCGGCCGCCGGCTGGGATCGCGCCGCGCTGTCGTACGCGGCACCCAAGCTGCCGCGGCGCGCTTAGACCGCACGAGGAAAGGCCGCGCCGGCAGGGCAAGCATCCTGCATGCTGCGGGTCCACCTGTTCGGGCGGCCGCGCTTGCTGCTCGACGAGATCGCGCTTCCGCTGGCCAGCCGGCCCAAAGTCGTCCCGCTGCTGGCCTACCTTTTGCTGCACCGCGGCACGGCGCTGCCGCGCCAGGCCGTTGCCGGCGCGCTCTGGCCCGACGACTCCGAGGACGGCGCGCGCGCCAACTTGCGCCGCCACCTCAACTACCTGCAGCACGTGCTGCCGCCGGCGGCCGCCGACCGGCCGTGGGTCGTCGCCGGCGGCGGCTCGATCCAGTTCGGCTCGGCCTGCGCGCTCTGGCTCGACGTCGCGGAGTTCGAGCGCCTCGCCGCGCTCCCGCACCGCCAACGCGACGCCGTCGCGCTCTACGCCGGCGACCTGCTGAGCGATCTGGACGACGAGTGGCTCGAGCCCGAGCGCGAACGGCTGCGCGCGCGCTACGGTGAGACGCTCGCGGCGCTGGTCGCCACCCTGCGCGCCGCGCGCGAGTACGTGCCGGCGATCGCGGCGGCGCAGCGTCTGCTGCAGCACGATCCCTGGCGCGAGGACACCTTGCGCACGCTGATGCTGCTGCGCTACGAGTCGGGCGACCGGGCTGGCGCCCTGGCGGAGTACGAGCGCTTCGCACGCGCGCTGCGCGACGAGCTGGGCACCGACCCGATGCCCGAGACGGCCGCGGCATACGCCTCGGTCGTGCGCGACACCGGCGCGGTGCAAGCCCGAACACCCGCACGGTATGCGCCCGAGGGCGCGCCGGCGACCTTGCCGTTCGTCGGGCGCGACGCCGAGCGGACGGCGCTGATGGAGGGCTGGGAGGCGGCAGCCGCGGGCCGGGGCGGGCTGGTGCTGGTCGGCGGTGAGGCCGGGATCGGCAAGACGCGCCTCGCGTATGAGTTCGCGGCCGGCTGCGAGACGCGCGGCGGCATCGTGTACGCCGCGGCGGCGACGTTCCCCGAAGCAGTGCCGTACCAGCCGTTCGCGGCGCTGCTGGCCCAGGCGGCGCCGCTGCTCCCGGCGGTCGCGGTCGACCCGCTCTGGCTCAGCGCGCTGGTCGCGCTGGCCCCCGCGTTGCACGATGCCGAGCGGGAGCTGCCCGCGCTCGCGCCGATGGAGCCGGCGCGCGAACGGCTGCGCCTGTTCGAGGCCGCGGCGAACGTGTTCGAGGCCCTCGGTACGCGCCGTCCGCTCGTGCTGATCGTCGAGGACGTGCACTGGGCGGGCCCGGCGACGCTCGCGCTGCTCGAGCACCTCGCCCGCCGCTTCGCCCGCACGCGCGTGCTGCTGATCGCGACGTATCGCGAGGACGAGCTCGAGCTGGGGCACCGCCTGCGCGCGCTGCGCCGCCGGCTGGAGCGCGAGGGGGTCGGCCGGCATGTCGCGCTGGGGCGGCTGTCGCGCGGGGCGGTCGACGAGCTGCTGCGCGCGCTCGCCGACGACGATGCGCCCGCCGGGGTGGCGCGCATGCTGCACGAGCACAGCGAGGGCAACCCGTTCTTTCTCGACGAGCTCGTGCGCGGGTTGGCCGAAACCGGCAGCCTGCGCATCGCACGGGGGCGGTGGACGTACGAGCCCGGCGCGGCGGTCGGCGTGCCGCGCGCCGTGCGCGAGGCCGTTGCGGCGCGGCTGAGCCGGCTCGACGAACGCGCCGCGGCGCTGGTCGAGGTCGCGGCGACCGTCGGGCGCGGGTTCGACGTCGAGCTGCTGCGCGAGACCACCGGCTGGCCCGAGGCGAGCGTGCTGGACGCGCTGGGCGAGCTGGTCGACCGGCGCATCGTGAGCGAGCGCGGCGCACGCGGCAGCCTAGGCTACGCCTTCACCCACCACCTGCTGCAAGCGGTCGTCTACGACGGGATCGCACCGGCGGCGCGGGCGCTGCGCCATCGCCGCCTGGCGCACGTGCTGAGCGCGCTCTACGCCGAGCACGGCGCGGAACTCGCCGCCGAGCTGGCGCTGCACTGGGACCGCGGCGGCGAGCCGGAGCCGGCCGCCGTGCAGTACGTCGCCGCGGCCCGGCGCGCGCTGGCGGTGTACGGCAACGAGGAAGCGCACGCGCACCTCTCGCGCGCGCTCGCGCTTTCCGCCGCCCCGCGCCTGCGCTTGGGCGCGTTGCTGCTGCGCGAGCGGATCGCCGCAGCCGCCGGCGAGCGCGAGGCGCAGCGCCGCGATTGCGACGAGCTGGCATCGCTGGCGCGCGAACTCGGCGAAAGCGATGCCGAGTGCACGGTGCTCGAACGCCGGCTCGAGCTCGCCAACGTGACGAGCGACCGGCGCCGCGAGCGGGTGCTGCTCGCGCTGCTGCGCCGCCGGGTGCGCCGTTCCGGAGATGCCGCCCGGCAGATCCGCACGCTCGGCGCCGAGGCGCGCTACCGGCGCGGCGCCAACGACTTCGACGGCGCGCGCCAGGCGTTCGGGGCGGTGATCGCGCTGGCCGAGCGAAGCGGCGACCGCGACGCGCACGTCGCGGCGCGCTTGGCCGTCGCGGACAGCTACATCTACGAGGGACGGCTGCCCGAGGCGCAAGCCGCGCTGCGGGAGCTGCGCGCCGCGGTCGACCTCGACGGCACCGCAGCGCGCTCGTGCGCACGCTGATGGCCTTCGCGCGCGCCGCGCTCGTCGCGCAAGACTACGAGACGATGTCGCGCCTGGCGACGGAGGCGCACGGCGTCAGCCGGGCGATCGGCGACCGCGAGGGCGAAGCGCTGGCCCTGCACACGCTCGCGAACGGCCTGGTCTACACGCCGCGCGCCGGCGAGGCCTGGGCGCACTACCGCGAAGCGCTCGCGCTGTACGAGCGCATCCACCACCGGGTCGGCATCGCGAGCATCTCGGTCGACTTCGGGCTGTTCCACACCGAGCTGGGCCTGCTCGACGACGCGCTCGTCCTGTACGCCCGGGCGCGCGAGGTGAGCGCGGAGATCGGGTTCCGCTTCGTCGCCTGCGTGAACCAGGTGAACACGAGCTACTGCCGGCGTCTGCGCGGCGACGTTTCCGAAGCGAAAGCCGCGGCTGAATCCGCGCTGCAGCTTGCGCGCGGAATCCGCTCGCAGCCGCTGGAGTCGGCCGCGCTGGGCGTGCTGGGCGCGGCGGAAAGCGCGCTGGGCGAGCACGTCGCGGCCGTCGCGCACTTGCACGCCGCGGTGGCGCTGCGCCGGCCGGCGGCGCGACGCCGCGGCTGGGCGACAACCTGTGCGCGCTGGCCGCCGCGCTGCTGCGCGCGGGCGACTGCCGCAACGCGCAGCGCGCGGCCGACGAGCTGCTCGCGCTCTACGACGCGCACCCGGCGCTCCCGCCGCAACCCGTGGACTGGCTGCTCACCGCCGCGCGGGTGAACCTCGCCGGCGGCAACGGCGCTCGAGCCCGCACGCTGCTGCGCCGGGCGGAGTCGGTGCTGGACGCGCGCGCGGCGGCGCTCGGCGATGCGGCCGTCCGCGCGGCGTTCCTCGCGCTCCCGTTCAACCGGGCCGTGCGCGAGGAACTGGCGGCTCGGCCGCAGGCCGAACGCGTCTAGGGCCGCGCCTCGAACACGAGGTTGAACGGCGTCTCGGTCGCGCGCCGGAAGCGGGTGAACCCCGCCTCGGTGAAGATCGCCCGCATGCGCGCCTCGCCGGCCTGCGCGCCCAGCCCTAGCCCGACTTCTTGCGAGAGCGAAGCCGGCGTGCAGATCAGCGTCGAGGCGGCGAAGAATACGCGCCCGACCGGGTTGAGGTTGTCCTCGAGCTTGTCGTTCGCATACGGCTCGACCATCATGAAGGTGCCGTCCGGCTTGAGCGTCGAGCGGATGTGCGCCGCGACGCCGACCGGATCGCCCATGTCGTGAATGCAGTCGAAGCACGTCACCAGATCGTAGTCGCCGCCCGGGTATGACGAAGCCGAGGCGACCTCGAAGCGCGTGCGGTCGGTCACGCCGGCCCGCTCGGCCGCCTCGCGCGCGGCGGCGATCGAACCGGCGTGGTAGTCGAAGCCGTCCAGGTGCGACATGGGAAACGCCTTCGCCATCACGACGGTGGAGGTGCCGTAGCCGCAACCCACGTCGGCGACGCGCGCCCCTCGGCGCAGCTTCGTCTCGACGCCGTCGAGCGCGGGAATCCAGCTCGAGACGAGGTTGGCGTTGTAGCCGGGCCGGAAGAAGCGCTCGGTGGCGGAGAAGAGCCGCTCGTCGTGCTCGTGCCAGCCGAAGCCGCGCCCGCTCCGGAACGCCTCGGCGATCTTGGCTCGTCGGCGAACAACACTTGCGCGACCTGGTACAGACCGCACAGCAGCACGGGGCTGGACTCGTCGGCCAGCACCGGCTGGTGCTCGGGCGGCAGGGTGAAGTGCTCGGTGCGCGGGTCGTACTCGAGATAGCCGCTCGCGGCCTGGTTCGCGAGCCACTCGCGCACGTAGCGCTCGGCGGTGTCCGTGCGCTGCGCCAGCGCGGCGGACGTCATCGGGCCGTGCTCGGCGAGCGCGCGGTAGAAGCCCAGCCGGTCGCCCAGCAGCACCAGCGCGCCGGTGAGGGTCGCGCCGACGTCGCCGATCATCTTGCCGACGAACGCGTGCAGCTTGGCCTCGTCGATCTGCGGAGCGCCGGCCGGCGAGGTGGCCGCGGCGCTCACGTGGACTCCTCCGCGATCGCTCCGGCGATCATGTCGCGCAACTCGGCCGTGCGGGCGTGTCCGTGGCTAGCGACCGCATGGTCGACGGCGGCGTTGAGGACTTCGTCCCGGGAGCCGGAGATGCGCAGCGAGCAGCCGCTATCGCTGGGGACGTCCCGGCAGTCGATGTAGGTTCGGGTGGTGGTTTCGGCCACGTCGATTCTCCTGATCGGGGATGGTGCGGTGTCCCGGCCACCGCCACCGTATCGCCCCGCCGTCTCAGGAACATCTCAAGACGCGGCCTACGCTGCGCCGCCAGGCGCGTGCGCGTTACGTCGCCCGGACGCGGTACGGCTGCGGCTTCGTGCGGCCCCAGTGGCGCAGCGCGGCCAGCGCGATCGTCATCGCGAGCAGCAGCGCCGGGCCGGCGACCATGTAGGCTTGCCCGTGGGTCAGGTGCGAGTAGAGCGCGCCGACCATGATGCACCCGAGCAGGAACGCTCCGGCGTGCGCGAGCCGCGGAACCAGGACGAGCACGGCGCCCACGATCTCGACCGCCCCGACCAAGGTCATGCTCCACGGCGGGTAGCCGAACAGGCGGAACAAGCCGGCCATCATCGGCTCGTCCATCAGCTTCTCCACCCCCATCGAGAAGAACGTGAGGGCGAGCAGCACCGAAAGCACCCAGGCAACGAACGCACGCATCGGGATACCTCTCTTCGCACCCGGTACGCCCCATGATACGGCCGCGCGGAGAGTTCCGGCAAGCCGCGCCGGTGAGCCGGCTCGGGAAAGATGCCCTTCGGCTCGTCGACCGCCCGGTCGCCGTACCGGCAAGCGTCTGTCCTCCGCTGCGCGGTGCGTTACACGGCGGTAGCCGCGATCCGGCGCCCGCGTGCGCGCTGAAGATAGCCGCCCAACAGTCCAAGGCACGGGCTGATCGGAAGCATGAGGATCCCCGGCCACATGCGATCGCGGCTGCCCATCGTCGCCAATTCGAACACGCCGGAAAACACGCACAAATACGCGGAAAGCGCCCCGTTGAGCAGCTCGTCGTGCTTCGCCAGCCGTGCCGCCACGTAGCCGCCGAACACGGAAGCGAGGGCTCCAGCGGCCCATAGTGTCGCGCTCACCCCGGGATTCGCCGCCAGAGATTGGGTCGCGCCGCCGATGTCCACATGCGGCGTCCGCGAGCCCAGGATCGCGCCGGCTACTCCCAACACCACCAGCCCGAAGATAGTCGTCGAGACGATATCCACGATACCGCCGATCAGCACGCCCTTGATCGATACACGCCGCATGATCGAGGCGCGTTCGGGCTAGCGAGCAAGAGACCCTTGGCTCGCCTGCTCAGTGAAAATTCCGGGCCCGCACCTTCTCCGTCGTTCCCGCCGTGTCCATGGCCCAGCAGCGCTTCATGATCACGTCGATGCAGCCGTATTCTTTCTGTAGCGTGCCCTCGACGATCAGGCACGGCGAGCTGCGGATCGTGCGGCGGTTGCGCTCGTAGACGTCGGGGCGGACGATCACGTTCACCAGGCCCGTCTCGTCCTCGAGGGTCAGGAACACGAAGCCCTTCGCCGTGCCCGGCCGCTGGCGGGTGATCACCATGCCGCCGATCTTGCAGACCAGGTTCTTGGGCATCGCCGGGAGCCGGCTCGCGGCGAGCACGTGCTGCTGGTCGAGCAGCGGGCGGAAGTGCGCGATCGGGTGCACGTCGCTCACGCCGGTGGCGTGGATGTCGAGCGTGGTCTGCTCCAGCGGGCTCAAGGGCCGCAGCGTGGGCAGCGGCTCGTTCTCGATCTCCATCGCGCGGCCGAGCTCGCCGCGCGCCTCGCGCTCGTTCAGGCCGCGCAGGGCCCACATCGCTTCGCGCCGGGTCGGGTACCACGGCGCGAACGCGCCCGCCGCGGCCAGGTTCTCCAGCGCCTCGCGCTCGAGGCCGGTGCGGCGCGCGAAGTCGACCAGGTCGGCGAACTCGCGCGGTGCGCCGGCTTCGTACTCGGGCGGGCGCCCCTCGCGCGGCGCGTCCTCGCCGTACGCGAGCGCGCGCTCGAGCCGGTCGCGCTGCACCTCGCCCATTCCGCGCACCAGGTGGAAGCCCAGCCGCAGCGCGCCGTCCCGGTCGACGAAGCTCCACCACTCGCTCTCGTTCACCGCGATCGGCTTGACGACGACGCCGTGGCGGCGCGCGTCGTTGACCAGCACCTCGGTGGAGTAGAAACCCATCGGCTGCACGTTGAGGATCGCCGCGGCGAAGACCGCCGGCTCGTGGCACTTGACGTACGCCGAGGCGTAGGCGAGCAGCGCGAACGAGGCCGCGTGCGACTCGGGGAAGCCGTAGTCGGCGAAGCCTTCGAGCATGTGGTACAGCTTGTCGGCGTCCTCGCGCGGGATGCCGTTCTGCACCATGCCCTCCACCAGGCGCGGATAGATCTCGACCATCCGCTCGCGCGAGCGCTTGTGGCCCATCGCGCGCCGCAAGCGGTCCGCTTCGCCGGCGGAAAAGCCCGCCGCTTCCATCGCCATGCGCATGCCCTGCTCCTGGAACAGCGGCACGCCCAGCGTGCGCTCGAGGATCGGCTTGAGCTTGGGGTGCGGGTACGTCACCGGTTCGAGCCCGTTGCGGCGGCGCAGGAACGGGTGGATCATGTCGCCCTGGATCGGGCCGGGGCGGATGATCGCGACCTGCATCACCAGGTCGTAGAAGCAGGCCGGCTTGAGGCGCGGCAGCATCGACTGCTGCGCGCGCGACTCGACCTGGAACACGCCGATGGAGTCGGCCCGCTGCAGCATCTCGTAGGTCGGGTGGTCGTCGGGCGGGATGGCGGCCAGCGACATGGGCGCGCGCTCCGGATAGCGCCGCCCGTAGAGCGCGAACGCGTCGCGCAGCAGCGAGAGCATGCCCAGGCCCAGCAGGTCGATCTTGATCAGGCCCATCTCGGCCAGATCGTCCTTGTCCCATTGGATGATGGTGCGGTCGCGCATCGAGGCCCACTCCACCGGCGCCACCTCGACCAGCGGCGAGCGGGTGATCACCATTCCGCCGCTGTGGATCCCCATGTGGCGCGGAAAGCCGTCGATCCGCCGGCACATCGCCATCAGCAGCGCGCCGACCTCGCCGCCGACCGGGCCGCGCAGATGCGCGTCGGGATCGGGCCCGAAATCCTTGGCGACGAAGCCGTACTGGCCGCCGCGCGCCTTCGCTTTGGGCGGGTGGACCGCGCTGCGCTCGGCGGCCGGCGCGGCCTCGGCGCGCGGCGCGTCAGCCGCGGCCTCGGCACCGAGCGCGCCGGCGAGCGACTCGCGCGCATCGTACTCGCGCACGACCGCGTCGACCTGGCCCAGGGTCAGGCCGAGCGCCTTGCCGACGTCGCGGATCGCCGAGCGGGTGCGGTAGGTGATCACCTCGGCCGCCATCGCGGCGTGCTCGCGCCCGTAGCGCTCGTAGCAGTACTGGATCACCTTCTCGCGGTCTTGGTGCGCGAAGTCGATGTCGATGTCGGGGATCTCGCCCCGGTCCTCGCTCAGGAAGCGCTCGAACAGCAAGCCGCCCGCGATCGGATCGACCGCGGTGATGCCCAGCGCGTAGCAGACCGCGGAGTTGGCCGCCGAACCGCGCCCCTGCGCCAGCACGCCCAGCACTTCGGCCGCCTGCGCGATGTCCCACACCACCAGGAAATAGCCCGCCAAGTCCATCCGCGCGATGATGCCCAGCTCGTAGTCGAGCTGGCGTTCCACTTTGGGCTCGAACGGCCAGGCGTAGCGCTTCTTCGCGCCCTCGTACGTCAGCGTGCGCAGGTACGACTGCGCCGACGTCTCGCCTTCGGGAATCGGAAAGCGCGGGAACTCGCCCGTCACCCGGCCCAGGCGAAACGCGCAGCGCTCCGCGATCGCCAGCGTGTTGCTCAGCGCGAGCGGGAACTCGGCGAACAGGCGCGCCATCTGGGCCGGCGTCTTGAGGTAGTGCTCGTGGTTGGGGCGCAGCAGGTTGCCCGCGCTCTGCAGCGGCGTGGCGTACTTCACGCACGCCAGGACGTCGGCGAGCTGCGCGTCCTCGCGCGTGGCGTACGCGACGCCGTTGGTCGCGACGTACGGCACGTCGAGGCGCTGCGCGAGGTGTACCATGGCGCGCAGCAGGCCCGGGTCCTCGGCCCGCACGTGGTGCTGCAGCTCGAGGTAGAAGCGGCCCGGGAAGAGGTCGCGCAGGCGCGCGCCGAGGGCGACCGCGCCGTCGGTGTCGCGCCGCAGCAGCGCCTTTTCGATCAGGCCGTTGCGCCCGCCGGAGAGCGCGATCAGGCCGTCGGTGCGGCCGTCGAGGTCGTCCAGCCGCAGGCGCGCGTCGCGCTTGCGGCCGCGCAGCTGGGCGGTCGAGATCAGCCGCGACAGGTTGGCGTAGCCGCGCTGGTCCTCGGCCAGCAGCACCAGGCGCGGCGTGTCGGTCGGCACTTCCTTGGCCGGCCGGGCCGGGCGGCTGGCCCGAATCGCCTCGGGCTCGGCCGACTCGAGGGTCAGCTCGGCCCCGCACAGCGCCGCGAAGCCGGGCTGCGGCACGGCCGCCTTGGTGAACCGGACCGACCCGTACAGCCCGTCCCGGTCGGTCAGCGCGATCCCGCGCAGCCCCAGCCGCACCCCGTGCTCGACCAGCTCTTCGGGGTGCGAGGACCCTTCGAGGAAGCTGAAGTTCGACCAGCAGTGGAGCTCGGCATAGCCGGGGGCATTCGCCATGGCCTCGTATATCATACGAACATACGTTCGATAATCCTGTTGACTATGGCTCCCGCGTACTAGCGACCCCTTGGATGGCCGCAACCGAGCCGAGCCCGAGCTCAGGCCCCCTTGCCGGCTGAAGCTGCCCGCGTGATGGACCGTCAAGATGAGAAACCGACGGCGACTCAGCTCGCGCAGCCTGGGTTAGGTATGCGCTTGACCACATATGCGTTGGAGCGCATACTCTAGTGGCTTGGGAAACAGAGACGACCAACGAGTTCGAGGCTTGGTCTCGCTCGCTATCCGAACGCGAGCGGGCGGCGCTCGATTCGATCTAGACCGCGCTCAAGCTCGCGGGCCCAAGCCTCGGTCGCCCGTACGTAGACACCGTTGCCGGCTCACGGTACTCGAACATGAAGGAATTGCGGACGGGAACCTTGCGCTCGTTCTTCGTCTTCGACCCGTACCGAACGGCCATTCTGCTGATCGGCGGCGAGAAGCGTGGTGACAAGCGGTTCTACGAGCCGGATGATCCCGTTCGCCGACAAGCTCTACGACGCATACCTCGACGGCATACGAAGAAAGGATCGGAACTGATGAAGTTGACGCCTTGGGACGAGCTCCGCAAGCAGTACTTCACGCCGGAGCAGATTGCGGAGCACGAAGCGGTCGCTCGAAAATGGGCCGCGCAGTACGATTCGCTCAAAGACTTGCGCCGAGCGTTCCACAAGACGCAAGCGGAGGTCGCGCGCGCTCTCGAGGCCGATCAGTCCGAGGTCTCGCGCATCGAGCGGCGCACCGACGTGTTCGTTTCGACGCTGCGCGACTACGTTCGCGCGCTGGGCGGCGAACTGGAGATTCACGCCGTGCTGCCGACCGGGCGGGTGAAGCTGCGCGCGTTCGACCTCGACCGCGAAGACGCCATGCTTCCCATCCTCGAAGGCCGCCTGCTCGCCGCCGACGAGGAGGAACTCGACTATCTTCCCAGCCCGGCGCCTCCCGTGAAGGCGCCGAAGCGCTCCGCGCGCGCGGCCAAGCGCTGAGGCTTCCGCCGGCCCCACGTACGTCTGAGCCGCGTTCCACCAAGTCCCCGCTCGGTTACGGTGGCAAATAGGGACTTTCGTCTGAATTGTGCCTTGCCGGAAGTGTGCTAAGCTCGCCCAGTCGATCGCAGACGCTTTCTGCGGACGCTTGTTGGTATCGGTGCGCTCCGGGTGGTCCGCCGTCTTCGATGCCAGTACTTTTGGCATTGGAGAGACCTTGTCCCAGAAGATTTCCCGTCTGCACGCGCTGACTGGGCTCGGTTCGCTCATCATGGTCGCCGGCTGCGCGGGCAGCCCCGGCGTCCGCGCTCTGGTCCCGACCGCTGCGGGCGGGACCAAGCCGGGCGCGCGGTTCGACGCGACGCAATACTACCGCGTCGTCAAGAGCAAGGTCGCGCCGCTGAACCTTCCGCGGCGCCACATGACGGCGGTGGATCGCTCGGCCAGCGGCACGTCGTACGACAGCGCCTCGAACACCTCGGTCGTCTCCGACGGCAACGGCAACAGCGTTTGGTACGCTTCGGACGGTACCGCGCTGATGGCGATCAACACGGTGCAGCTCGCGGACGGAAACGGCGTCGGCCTGACGATGACCGCGCCGGACGGCACGCAGCGCTCGTCGACGATCGCACCGGCGAGCGCGTTCGACGGCACCACGACCACCGTCGGTGCGCTCACGCTGTCGTCGAACGCGTCGAGCGGCGCAGTACATCGGCAACTATCAGACCGACGGCGGCGTGGTGACGATCGCCACGTCGCAAGGGACGCTGGGCGACTACACGACGACGCTCCCCGACGGCACGACGTTCACGGTGTCGCAGGCCACCCTGATCAGCTCGGGCCTCATCCCCAGCTCGCACGCGCGCAGCCCCAAAGATCTTTCGAACCCGCTGTGCATCGCGGCGATCGTCGCGGCGGTCGCGGCGGTCCTCGGGCTGCTCGCGGTCTTCTGGTATGCGAGCCCGATCATCGTGTCGATCGCGACGTCGATCTCGACCGCCGCCGGCACCGTGGGCGGCGTTCAGCTGATCGGCGGCACCGCGGTCTGGGGAGCGCTCGCGACCGCGCTCATCGCGGCGGCCGGAACGGCGATCGCCATCGTCAACAACTTGTGCGCACCCGCCGGTCCGATCACCCTCGCGCCCAGCGCCGTGACGCTCCAATTCGGCCAGTCGACCGCGATCACGATCATGCAGTCGAACTATTACGCGCAGACGTTCACCGCCTCGCTCCTGAACGGACCGGCCGGCGCGCCGTCGGTCAGCACCAGTGGATCGGCCGGCAACATCGCGACCGTCACGGCCGGCAACACCGCCGGGACCTGGCAGTACGCGATCGGCGACCGCGGCGGCACGAGCTCGTACCAAGCGGTGCTCACCGTGACCGTGGTCGGCCCGTCGCCCTCCCCGTCGCCGACGCAGACGCCCACCCAGACCCCGACGCAGAGCCCGTCGCCGTCGTCCACCCCGTCGCCGACGCCCACGCCGAGCCATTCGCCCTCGTCTACCCCGTCGCCGACGCCGACGCCCACGCCGAGCCATTCGCCGTCGTCCACCCCGTCGCCGACGCCCACGCCCAGCCGCCCGCCGTCGTCGAGCCCGTCGCCGAGCCCGTCGTCCACGCCGAGCCGCCCGCCGTCGCCGAGCCCGTCGCCCACGCCGAGCCGCCCGCCGTCGCCGCCCCCGTCGCCTAGCTACTCGCCGACGGTGCTGCCGTCACCCCAGTCGCCGATGCCCAGCTACACGCCGTAGCTTCGCACATAGCTGGGCGCCGGGGCTCCTACTCCGCGCCCAGCGGGGCGATCTCGCCGAAGCGGCCGGCGCGGAAGTCCTCGAAGGCCTGCTGCAGCTCGTCCGTGGTGTTCATCACGAACGGGCCGTAGCGCACCATCGGCTCGTTCGTCGGCCGCGCGGCCAGGATCAGCGCGTCGAGCGGTTCGCGGCCGGGATTGGCCAGCGCGATCGCGTCGCCGTCGGCGGCGAAGACCGCGTAGTCGCCGCGCCGCACTTCGCGCGCGCCGATCGCGCCGACGCCGCCGAAGACGTAGATCGTCGCGGTCAGCTCGCGGGCCACCGGCAGGGTCACGTTCGCGCCGGGCGCGAGCGTGACGTGCACGTACGTCCAGGGCGACACGGTGTGGACCGGACCGGTCGCACCGAACGCCTCGCCGGCGATCACCCGCGCGGTCACGCCCTCGGCCGGGTGGGCGACCGGGATCGCGGCGGCCTGCACGTCCTTGTAGCGCGGCGTCATCGGCTTGTCGGCCCGCTTGAGGTTGACCCAGATCTGAAAGCCGTGGCGCGTGCCGCCGGTGCGCTGGAACGCGGCGGTCGGCATCTCCGAGTGCACCAGACCGCTGCCGGCGGCCATGTACTGCACGTCGCCCGGCCGCAGCACGCCGTGGTTGCCGTGCGAGTCCAGGTGCTCCATCTCGCCCGCGAGCTGGTAGGTGATCAGCTCGAAGCCCTTGTGCGGGTGGTCCGGCGCGCCCTCGGCCTCGCCCGGCGCGTGGTCCATCGGGCCCAGCTCGTCGAGCAGCAGGAACGGGTCGACCTGCTCGACCCCGCGGACGGGCACCGGGCGGCGGACTTGGAAGCCGCCGCCTTCGAGCGTTTCGACGGCGGGAATGACTCGCGCGAGCGAGCGGAGGGAGAGGTCGTTCTGAACGGACATGGCTCCCTCGACAACCCGCCCGCGCACGGTACCGTCTCGCTGGTTGCCGAGCGGTAACCGCAACGGAGGCCGCTACGGCTGGGAGTCGCCGGTCAGGGTGAGCGCCAGGCGCACCGCGTGGGTGCGGGCGACGCCGTCCTCGGTCGCGCGGAACTCGCCCTCGGCGCTCAAGCTCAGCGGCACGACTTTGAAGGCGTCGTAGAGCAGCTTGCCGTGGTAGTCGGCGCGCTCGCCGGCGAGCGCCAGCGTGCGGGTGAACGCGATGTCGAGCCGGCCCTCGGCGGGCGTGCGCACCACGCGGAAGCGCGTCTTGTGGCGCGTGCCGTCGCCGGTGTCGCCGTCGGCGCCCCACTCGTCGCCGGGGCCCAGGCCCGTCATGTTCTGCGCGCTCAAGGCGAAGAAGTAGACCAGCAGCGCGGCCTCGCGGCTGAGCGAAACGTGCCCGGCGACGGTCGCGCCGCCCTCTTTGTCGACGTCGACGCGAATGGGTTCGGCTACGTCGGGTTCGCTCAGCTCGAGCGTGACCGCGCGGTCGCCGCCGGTCGCGACCAGGTCCAGCGCGAGCTGGGCGGTCGAGGCGTGCCCGTCGACCTCGCTGGTGACCGCGTACGCGACGTGGCGCAGCGGGGAGCCGGCCTTCGCGGCCGGCGTGGTGCAGCAGACGGCGGCGAACGCCAAGACGAGAGCCTGTACGCGCACGACGGTTCCTTCCGTGGAATCAAGGGAGCGTCTCCCGGTTATCGGCGCGATCGGTTCTCGGGTTCATCTCTCCTCGCCGCCCGTGTCGAGCGTCACTGATCGCGAGGTGTGCGGGAAGCTTGGCGGGCGGCTACGGCAAGCCGAGCGCCGCATCGACCAGCGGTCGAATGCGTTCCAGCGGGTCGGGTCGCGGCCAGTGCTTTCGCGGTGAACGTGCAGGCCAGCCCCAGCGCGGCGATCGTGCCGCGCGCGGCGAGCGCGCGCAGCGCGGTTGCGAGCGCCTCGGGCGTCGGGCCGCCGGGCGCGGGGAAGCGCAGCGCCGGCAGGCCGTCGGGGTCGAGCACGTCGACGTCGAGGTGGACGTACCAGGGCGAGGGCGGCAGCTCCGCCTCGGCCAGTTCCGCGAGCGTTATTTGCCGCACGTGCGACGCTGCTAGCGCTTCGATCTCGGGCGGGTCGAGATCGCGCGCGCCGATCAGCGCGCAGCTCTCGTCGGCTAGCGGGCGCAGTCCGGCCGCGCTCGCCAGCGTCGCGCCGGCGCGGCCGGTCAGCATCGCCAGCGCCATCCCGCCGAAGTAGCCGCTGCGGGTCGTGCGCGGGGTGTGGAAGTCGCCGTGCGCGTCGAGCCACAGCGCGCTCGGATTCAGTCCGCGCGCTTGCAGGCCGGCCACCGTGCCCAGCGCCGTCGTGCAGTCGCCGCTCGCGACCACGACCGGCCCGTCGGCCGCGGCGACGCGCCGCGCGACCTGTTCGTAGAGGCGCGCGAGCATCATGCCCGGCGGCCCTTTCGACACCACCACGGCGTCATCGGCGGCGAACGCCTCGGCCAGCGCGGGCAGCGGCTCGGCATGGTGGTACGGCACCAGGATGCGCCGCACCGCGCTCACAGCAGCAGCGTTCCGCGCAGCGTGGTGACCGCGGAGCCGGCAACGGTGATGCGGCCGATCGCGTCGGGCGGCTCGCCGCCGACCTCGATCTCCGCCCGCCCCGGGCGCTGCACGTACGCGCCTTGGTGCACCACGTACGCGCGCTCGCGCACGATGCCGTAGCGCGCGCAGTAGGCCGCCATGTTGCCGGTCGCGGAGCCGGTGAACGGGTCTTCGGGCACGTCGCCGTCGTTGGCGAAGTTGCGCGCGACCAGGGTCGCCTCTTCGTCGCCCGGCGCACCGTCGCCGCGGATGAAGCAGTGCACCGACGACCACTCGCAGTCCGCGCGCCGGAACAGCGCGCGCCGGTCGGGATCGCAGCGGTCGAGCGCCGCGCGCGAGGCCAGCGCGACCATGAGCTGCGGCGCGCCGGTGCTGACCGTCTGCGGCGTCGTTCCCGCGAGCAGGTCCGCTTCGTCCAGACCCAACCCGGCCGCGATATCGGCCCGCGGTACGGTGCGCATGAAGACCGGCGGCGGCTGCGACATCGCGTACACCGCGCTCGCGTGCGGGCGAATCGTCACCGGCACCACCGCGGCCGGCATCTTGAGCCGGATCAGCTCGCGCTCGGGCGGGATCGCGCCGCTCTCGCGCAGCGCGTGGGTGGTGGCGACGGTCGGGTGGCCGGCCAGCGGGATCTCGAAGATCGGGGTCCAGTAGCGCACCGTGAAGTCGGCCTCGTCGTCGCCGGGGAAGACGAACGACGTCTCAGACTGGTTGGTCTCGCGCGCGATCGCCTGCATGGCGTCGTCGTCGAGCCCGCGCGCGTCCAGCACGACGGCGCAGGCGTTGCCCTGCAGCGGCGTCGCGCTGAACGCGTCGACCAGGTGGACTTCGAAGCTGCGGGCCATCGCGGCGGCTTTCGCTTCGCGGCGGTCAGGCGCTTCCCGGGCCGTGGGCCGCCGGGTGCAGCGAGGCGACGAAGCGTTGCTGCACCGCCTTCTGGCTGCCCAGCAAGCCCGACACCACCGCCAGCCCCATCATCACGAAGAAGATCGCGGGATAGCCCCACAGGCCGGCGATGAAGCCGGCCAGCGGCGCGCCTGCCGCCAGGCCGAGGTCCCAGAACGAGGTGTACATGCCCAGCGCCGTGCCGTGCTGGGCCTTCTCGGTGTTGTCCATGACGACCAGCGTCAGGGCCGGGAACAGCAGCGACAGCCCGGCGCCGGTCACGAGGCCGCCGATCACCGCGACGACCAGGTTCGGGGCGATCCCGACCAGCAGCAGCCCGAGCGCTTCGACCAAGCCCGACCAGAGCGCGACCCGGTACGGCCCGACCGTGTCGGACAGCCGGCCCCACTTGAGCCGCACGCCGACGTAGGTGAAACCGAACGCGTTGAAGGCCACGATCCCGTTCACGATGCCGCGCTGGGCGAGGTGCAGCGCGACGAACGAGGCCAGCGCGACGTAGCCGGCCGAGGCCAGCGCGAGCGCGATGCCCGGGATCAGCGCGCTGGGCGGAAAGATCGCGTGGCGGGTGTTGGCGTACTTCTGGTCGGGCTTGGGCTTGGACGCGATCACCGCCAGGCCGATCAGCGGGGTGAGCGCGCAGAAGACCCAGACCGGCGCCGAAGCCGGCCGCCTGCATGATCAGCGGCGCGGTGATGCCGCCCAGCGTGATGCCGCTCCACATCGCGACGCCGAGCAGACCCATGAGCTGGCCGCGCCGGTCCTGCGGGACGATGGCGGCCATCCAGGTCAAGCCGGCCTGGAACGTCAGCGCCTCGCCGATGCCGTGCAGCACGCGCACCGCGAGCACGAGCTCGAACGACGAGGCGACGGCGTACAGCGCGCCCGCCAGCGCGCAGGTCAGCGCGCCGGCGAGCATGATCAGCTTGTAGCCGTAGCGGTCGGCCAGGCGTCCCGCGACCGGGCGCGCGATCACCACCGCGAGCGAGAGCAGCGCGACCGCCGTACCGACCGCGACGCTGTCGCGCTGCAGCGTGCGCAGCACGTAGAACGGGATCGTGGTGAGCGACGCCCCGATGCCCAGGAAGCTGAAGAACAAGCCGACGTAGAGCGGCATGTAGGGAGCGAAGAGCCAGCCCGGGCGGGCCGGCGCGGCAGTACTCATGCTGCTACACCGGGACGACGTGGAAGAAGTGGGTCGGCAGGTGCACCGCCAGGCCTTCGTAGATCTCGGCCATCACCGCGGTGCCCGGCGTGGCGAACGTGCCCTCCGGCGGCTGGCCCACCTTGATGACCGACTTCTCGAGGTCGAGCAGGCGCGCCGCGACCGCGAAGTCGCCGACGAGCGCGCAGCCGCGCGCGACCATGCGGGTGCGGGTGATCAGCGTCCCGTTGCGCGCCAGATCGCCCAGCACGCCGCGGTTGCCGACCAGGTGGTTGTAGTAGTCGTACGGGTTGACGATCATGGCGTGCGCGGTCGCGCCGTTCTGCTCGATCTCGTTGCACGCGGCCATGATCCCCGAGACGTAGTCGCCGCCGTACGGCAGCCGGGTCAGGCCGGGCACGTTGAGCAGGCCGTGCTCGCCCAGCGTGAGGGCCTGGTTCTCGGCGGTCGCCAGGCGCACCAGCAGCCGGTAGTCGATGAAGACCGCCAGCCCGTCGGGATCGTTCAGCAGTTCCTCGGGAATCTGCACCCACGCCGTGACCGGGTACACCCGCCCTTCGCCCATGCCGAAGCGGAACGTCGCTTCCTGGCGCAGCTCGCCCTCGCGGATCGCCTTGGTCTGGTCCTTGGGCGGGCGCGTCTCTTGCCAGAAG
Source organism: Vulcanimicrobiota bacterium (assembly GCA_963784655.1). Taxonomy (GTDB): domain Bacteria; phylum Vulcanimicrobiota; class Vulcanimicrobiia; order Vulcanimicrobiales; family Vulcanimicrobiaceae; genus Vulcanimicrobium. Next base: position 798,250 of record CAWASO010000001.1, on the reverse strand, counting down.
CGCGTGATCTCTTCGCGGACCGGGCGCTTCTTGAACAAGTTGCGCACCGTCAGGCGCGGCCGGTCCTGCGTCGGTTTGAACGCGTCGGTGATCGTGAAGTCGAAGTGCACTTCGGCCCGCGCGCCGTCGCGCGCGAACGCCTGGGCGAACGCTTCGCCGGGGGACAGGATCGCCGTGCTCGTTTCCGAGGCTGACATGCCGTTTCTCCTTGGATCGCTGCGGTGGTGCGAGAGCGGGACGGGACTAGAGCGCGTGCTCGACCAGGCGCTCGTAGAACGGGTAGTGGTAGTCGTAGAACGCGCGCAGGCGGTCGTCGTTGTCGACCGTCACGTCGTACTGCTTCTCGGTCGGGGTGAAGCCGGAGCTGGCGCTCGCGTCGGTGTGCCACTGCCGCGTGCGCTGCCACTCCGAGCGGTCCTCGGGCTGCCAGCGCAGCGCTTCGGGCACGAACGGCAGGCCGACCGCGGCGCAGTAGCGGCCGATCACGCGCTCCGGCTCGCGCAGCAGCTTCTCGGCGTGCACCACGGTGGGCGGTTTGCCCTGGATCGACTCGACCAGCCGGAACAGGTCGTAGAGGTGCTCGTAGCCGGCTTCGGGCCGGGTGAAGCCCGGCTTCATGGCCTGGAGCGAGTTGATCGCCTTGCGCGGGTCGCGCACGATGAAGGTGTGGTCGATCTCGGCGATCGCCGCGGGGTGGTCGAACAGGTACTGGTAGCGGTACTCGACCGTGTCCTTGAAGAACACCGGGCGCGCGCGCGCCAGGGCCGCGAGGTGGGCCAGGACGTCACCTGCCGAGCGCGCTTCGACCGTGCCGCCGTGCCCGTCGGGCAGCGGCACCACGCCTTCGTCGGTGAGCGTCACCAGCGGCTCGTGCACGACCGTGATGTCGCCCCGCGCGATCATCATGCGCAGGAACGCGGTCGAGACGGCGCGCTGGTGCGCCCACATCGCGATCAGCTTCAACGGGTCAGCCCGACCACGCCGTCGGGGTGCGGTCCCAGCGGTGGCGGCGCAGCTCGGCCATCAGGTCGGCCGGGAGCGCGCGCCCGTCGCTCGCCGCGATGTTCGCCTCGACGTGGCGCGGCTGGCGCATCCCGGGGATCACCGTGCTCACCGCCGGGTCTTGCAGGATGAAGCGCAGCGTCAGCTCGGGCAGCGTCATGCCGGCCGGCAGAATTTGCTTGAGCGCGTCGGCGCGCTGCACGGTCGGGAGCAGGTTCTCGGGGCCGAAGTAGGTGCTGCGCCAGTCGTCCGCGGGAAACGTCGTGTCCGGCGCTCAGCGTGCCGGTCAGCCCGCCCTCGTCGAACGGCACGCGCGCGATGATGCCGATGTTCTCTTTGCGCGCGCGGGCGAACAGCTCGTCCTCGGGCGACTGGTCGAAGACGTTGTAGATCACCTGGATGGCGTCGATCAGGCCGCTGTCGATCGCGCGCAGGCAGTTGGCCGGCTCCCAGCGGTTGACGCTGATCCCGATGCCCTCGATCACGCCCTCGCGCTTGAGCTCCGCCATCGCGGTCTGCCAGCGCTCGTCGGCGGCCCAGCGGTCTTCCCAGACGTGGAACTGCATCAGGTCGATGCGCGACACGCCCATGTTCTCGAGGCTCTTGTAGACCGACTCGCGGATGTAGTCGGGCGGGAAGACGTCGTCGAGCGTGTCGCCCGGGCGCGGCGGCCACTCGCGGTTCTTGGGCGCGATCTTGGTCGCGACGTAGATGCGCCGGTCCGCGTGCTCGCGCAGCAGCCGCCCGAGCATCTGCTCGCTCAGGCCGCCCCCGTAGGACGAGGCCGTGTCGAAGAAGTTGCAGCCCAGCTCGAGCGCGCGCTCCAGGCACTGCGGCGCGGTGTCGTAGTTGGCGTCGGTGAAGCCGCCCGAGCCGCCGGCGATGCCCCACATGCCGTAGCCGACCTCGCTGATCTCCCAGCCCAGTCGCCCGAAGGTACGGTATCGCATCGTCTCCTCAACGTTCAGCGGACCCGGATCGCCGGAGTGCCCGGCGCATCGGCGTCGTTTGCGAACAGCCGCGGTGCCACCCAGCAACCGGGTGAACGCTGATTGCTAGGCGCGCTGCCCCTGTCCTCCCTGCGGCACGGCGCGGCGGCCGTATCTAGCGACTGGTTACCGGCTGCGAACGCAGGTCGCCGGCGGGTTGGACCGCGCGTGCCAAAAGGAAGCCGTCGTCGAGCTCGACGCGTTTCCCGGCCACCAGTTCGGCGATCAGGAACGCCGTGATCGGGGCCAGCAGGATGCCGTTGCGATAGTGCCCGCAGGCCAGGACGTACCCCTCGACCGGCGTCGGGCCGAGATACGGCAGCCCGTCCGGGGTTCCCGGCCGCAAGCCCGCCCACGTCTCGAGCAGGGCGGCATCAGCCAGCCCGGGGAGCCGTTCGAGAACCGAGGCCAGGAGGCCGTGCACCGCCCCGGCCGTGACGCGCTGGTCGAACTGCGCCTGTTCGCTCGTCGCGCCCACGAGCAGACGGCCTTCGCCGCGCGGAACGAGGTAGTAGTCTTCGACCCAGGTGACGCGCCGGATCGACGCGGACGCAAGCGCGAGCATCTGTCCCTTGACCGGCGTGACCGGCACCGCGGCGGCGGCGGGAACCCCGGCTATGCGCCCGGCCCATGCGCCGGCCGCGTTCACGACGGTCGAGGCCGTGAAGCGTTCGCCCTTCGTGCGCACGGCGGATACGCGGTCGTGCTCGATCTCGACGCGAACGCCGAGCGCTTCGCGCTCGATCGTCACGCCTTCTCGGCGGCACGCAGCCTCGAGCGCCGCGAGCAAGAGACGGTTGTCGATCTGGCCGCCCGCGGCGACCAGCACGGCCCCGTGCTGGTGCGCTTCGAAGGCAGGCTCGGCGTCGCGTGCTTGCGGGACGTCCAGCCACGTCGCGTCGACGCCGCGCGCGCGCAGTTCGCGCACGCGCGCGCGCAACCGTTCCGCAGCCGCCTCGCTCGGCGCGACGATCAGAACGCCGTCGGTCCGCAGCGCGGGGTCGAGCCCCGTGCGCTCGATGAGGTCGGCGACGAAACCGGGATAACGCTCGAACGAGCGCAGACAGAGCTGCTCGAAGGCTTCGTGCCAGGCGCGCTCGGGATGGGGAGCCAGCATGCCGGCACCCGCCCACGAAGCGCCTTCGTGCGAAGCGCGCTCGTCGAGCACGCGAACGGTGAGACCGCGGCGCGCCAAATCGTCGGCTATCGCCAAGCCGATGAGTCCCGCACCGATGACGATCGCGTCGGAATGCATCGTCATCGTGCTGACCGGCAGGTGACGACGCTCACATGATATCGCAGACGCACAAGCTCCTCTCGCAATGATTGCTGGGCTTAGAGTACCATGAAGCTCGATTCGTCGATAGGCATAATTCACCATTGGGATCACAGTAGGTCGGTGTGCCGGAGCTCCATCTCGCGACGAGTGGGTGAAAATAAAAACTTAACAACATCTTGAGGAACGCGCATGTATGTTGAACGATCCGCCGGCGCCGCATTCGTAGCGCAGCCCGGTTCCCGCCGGCGCGCGCTGAGGCTAGCGCCGCAAGCGCAGCGCTCGGCGGTGGGCGCAGCATGGTTCGAGCTCAGCTCGCATGCCGCAACGCCGCTTTCTTCCGATGAGGGCGATCGTTTGGTCATCGTGCTCGAGGGAGAAGTCGAGCTGCACGCCGAGCGCGAGCCCGAACGGCTCGGCGCCGGCGATGCCGCACTCGTCTTCGATGCCCGCTCGTGCACCGTGCGCGCCGCGCACGGCGATGCGCGCGTGCTGACCGTTTGGCTCGAGCGCCAGCCGGCGACCGCGACAGCGCGCGTCGTCCTCCAGCGCGACGCCGATGCACCGCTGAGCGACGAGTTCAACACGCGCTTCCGCCGGCTGCCGCTGCTTCCCAAGAGCGAAGCCGTCGACTGGGGAGGAGCGCTGGCTCACCTCGCGCCGGCGCAGCATACGACCCCGCACAGCCACGTCGACGACGAAGCGTTCGTCATCCTCACCGGCCACGGGCGCTTGCGGGTGGGAAGCGAGTCGTGCGACGTTCGCGCCGGCGACGTCGTGCATCTGCCCTCGGGCCGGGAGCACACCATCGAGAACCTCGCGCCGCACGACGAGCTCGCGTTCTTGTGCACGTGGTGGACCGATTTCGAGCGCCATCCGCTCCAACCGCTGCCGCACTGACGAGGAGGCTCGACATTCGCTATCTCATCACCGCCACGCCCCCGACGACGAACGGGGACTTGCACCTCGGGCACCTCTCCGGGCCGTATCTGGCCGCGGACGTCTTCAAGCGCTTCGCCCGCTCGCGCGGAGACGACGCGCTCTACGTCTCGAGCGGCGACGACAACCAGACCTACGTGGTGGCGACCGCCGAGCTGGAACGGCGCGCGCCCGAAGCCGTCGCGGACGACTACTACGGCCGCATCAGCCGGTCGCTGCGGCTGGCGCGGATCGAGCTCGACGCCTTCAACCGGCCCGACGCCGAGCACGCGCGCTTCGTCGGCGATTTCTTCGCCGAGCTGCTGGCCGGCGGCAAGCTCGTCGTGCGCGACTCGGCGTGCCTGTTCTGCGAGGAGTGCGCGGCCTTCGTGTTCGAGGCCTATGTCGGCGGCGGGTGCCCCACCTGCTTCGAGCAGGCGCGCGGCAACATCTGCGAAGTCTGCGGCCACCCGAACGATCCGGTCGACCTGATCGAGCCGTACTGCACGAAAGACCGCCGCCACCGGCTCGTCCGCAAGGCCGCCCCGGGGCTCTTCTTGCCGCTCGAGCGATACCGCGCCGAATTCGCAGCTTTCTTCGCTCGAACGGACGTCGTGTGGCGCCCGCACGTGCTCGAGCTGGTCCGCGAGCTGCTGGCGGAACGGCTGCCGGACTTTCGGCTGACCTATCCGAGCGGCTGGGGGATTCCGGTCGCCGTCGGCGGCCTGGCGGGCCAGCGGTTCAACGCCTGGGGCGAGATGCTGCCCGGTCTGATCAACAGCTTCGCGCTCGCGGCGGCGGCGCACGACCGCGACGCGTCAGGCAGCCGGTTCGACCCCGCCCCGCCGAACACCGAGCTCGTCCAGTTCTTCGGATTCGACAACTCGTTCTTCTTTTTCGTGCACCTGGGCTTGCTGTTCGCCGCGGGACCGCGCTGCATCCGGCCCAAGGCGTTCGTCGTCAACGAGTTCTACGAGCTGGAGAACCTGAAGTTCTCGACCAGCCTCAAGCACGCGGTCTGGGTCGGCGATTTCCTCGAGCGCCGGAACGTGGACCTGGTGCGCCTGTACCTGGCCTACACGAACCCGGAGCTGCAGCGCACCAACTTCGTGGAAGCGCAGATGCAGGCGTGGCTGAGCGAGAACGTGCTGCGGCCCTGGGAGCGCATCCGCGGCGCGGCCGGCGGGGCCTTCGACGACGCGGCGGCGCGGCGCCGCTTCGAAGCGTATTCCGCCCGGATCGAGCGGCACTACGGCGTGGAAACCTTCAGCCTGCGGCAAGCCGCGCGCATCGTCGTCCAGGCGCTCGGGTGGCTGAGCCGCGCCGACGCCGCGCCGAGCCCCGCCGTCTTGTCGGCCTTCGCGGCCTTTTGCGGCCCGATCATGCCGGGCTTCGCGGCCGAGCTGGCGGCGTCGCTCGGCCTCGACGGCGTCCCGCGCTGGGACGAGCGCTACTCCTCGCACGCGGTCGCGCCGAGCGCATTGCCCGCCCTGTCGCTCGACGCGCCCGGCGCCCTGCTCGCCGGCGCGTCGGCGGGCGGCGCAACGTGACGGAGTCGCCGTTCTCGGGCGCGGCGCTCGAGCAGGTCGCGGCCGCCGTCGCGCGCCTGGCCACCGCCGACATCGAACCCGTCGGCAACGTGCTGGCCGAGATCGCCCGCACGGTTCCCGAGCTGCGCGTGCGCCGCGAGCCGCCGCCCGGTGAGCCGTACTGGCGCTCGGCCCTCCATCGGACTGAGGCGCTCGAGATCGTGCTCATGTGCTTCGGCGGAGCGCGCGACTGGCTGCCGCACGATCACGGCAGCTCGGCCGGCTGGGTGTACGTGCTCGAAGGCGAGGGCGAGCACGTGCTGTTCGCGTTCGCGGCCGACGGCGCGCTGCGCGAGCAGCGGCGCGAGCGATTGCGCGCCGGCGACCTGGTCTTCATGCCGCACGGCACGATCCACACGCTCGGCCCGGCCGGCGAGCACCTGAGCACCATCTTCGCGTACGCTCCGCCGATCGGCGGCATGGGCGTGTACGACCCGCGCGCCGGCCGCGGCTGCATCGTCTCGGACGACTGCGGCGCATGGTGGCCCACGCTTCCCGAGCAGCTCGTTCGCGAGTTCGACTTTACGCCGCACGACCGCGCGGCGGCCATTCTCCCCTCACGCTAAGGACGGTATCGAAGACAGTGGACGGACAGAAATCGAGCTACCTCGAGCGGATCGAGACCCTCTTGTACCATCCCGACATCGACGGGCAGCTCGGCGAGCCCCAATTCCGCCGGCTGCGCGAGGAGATCGGCGAGCTGGTGCGCCGCTGCTTCGACGAGCGGTCCGCGGCGGACGAGCAGCGCGTTCACGAGATCCTGTACGCGATCAACGTCGCCTCGCTCGCGCTGCCGTGGGAGCGCCCCGCGATTCAGGCCAACCACCCGTTCATCGCCGAGATCCGCCGCTCGATCGAGACCGCCTGGGACCGCGACGAGCGCCGGCGCCATCAGGCGGTGCTCGACGCGGCGCCGCCGGTCGCGCAGTTCGAGCAGTGGATCACCGAGCACGTTCGCGATCACCGCTCGAACGTCAGCCACCCGCTGTTCCGGTTCTTGCGAGACGACGCGACGCTCGACCAGCTGCGCCTGTTCTTCTTCCAAGAGACGCCGTTCGACATCTTCCACGCGGACCTCATCACGATGATGATGCCGGGCGTCTACGGCGTGATGAAGGAAGAGCTGGCCAAGAACTTCTGGGACGAGATGGGCGCCGCGCACGCGGACGAGATGCACCGCCAGATCAGGATCGACACGGCTCGCAGCCTCGGTTTGGACACCGACGCGCACGTGGCCGAGATCCAGCGCTTCTGCGCCGAGGAGCTGGCGCTGGCCAACATGTACTTCGACAGCGTCGCCAACCGCGGCAAGCTGCTCCAAGCCATCGGCATGATGCTCGCGACGGAGACCATGGTGCCGGGGCGGATCAACCACCAGATCGAGGGCTTCCGCCGCAACGGCCAGAGCGACGCCCAGATCCACTACCTGACCATGCACGCCGAAGTCGACATCGCGCACGGGGCGGGCTGGATGCGCAACGTCGTGCTGCCGCTGCTCGAAGCGTACCCGATGGCCCTGCGCGAGGTGCTGCTCGGCGTCGAGCGGCGCTTGTACCAGGCCGGCGCCGTCTGCGACCGCATGCTGACCTATCTGCCCGAAGCCGCGTCCGCGCCCGCCGGGGTCGCCTGATGGCCGCGCCGACCGGCGCCTTGGGCCGCGTTCAAGGCGTCGCGCTCTACGTCGGTGCGGTGTTGGGCTCGGGCGTGCTGCTCATCCCGGGCGTGTCGGCCGAAGTCGCCGGCCCGGGAGCGCTGATCGCCTGGGCGCTCATGTCGCTCCTGACGCTGCCCCTGGCGCTCACGATGACGACGCTCGCCGCGCGCTTTCCGGGCGGCGGCGGGGTCGCGACGTTCGCGGAAAAGGCGTTCGGGAAGACGGCCGCCGCGGTCACCGGGTGGTTCTTTCTGCTCGCGGTCCCGATCGGCACGCCGCTGGTCGCGATCATCGGCGCGACGTACATCAGCATCGCGTTCGGCCTGCCGGACGGCACCCGCGTCGGGCTGGCGTGCGCGATCGCGGCGGTGGCCTTGGGCGCGAACTATTTCGGGATTCGGACCGCCAGCTTCGTGCAGGTGGGCGTCGTCGGCGCGCTCGCGGCGACGCTCGTGGTGGCCATCGCGGGAGCGCTTCCGCACACGGAAGCGGCCCGGTTCCAGCCCTTCCTGCCGCACGGCATCCTGGGCGTCGCGCAGGCGATGGCCCTGCTCTTCTGGTGCTTCATCGGCTGGGAAGCGGTGACGTATCTCTCGGGCGAGTTCACCGATCCGGGCCGGGACCTCGTGCCCGCGGTGATCATCGCCGCCTTCGTCGTCGCGATCCTGTACATGGGCTCGGCGTACGTCATCATCGGCACCGGCCAGTACGGCGGTCAGGCGACCGCGGCATCGTTCGTGCTCGTCATCCGGGCCTCGCTCGGCCATATCGCGGGCGCGGTCGCGGGGGCGGTCGCCTTTTGCTCGTGCGTCGCGGTCGACATCGCCTACGTCGGCGGCGCGTCCCACCTGGCCCGCGCGCTGAGCGAGAAGAACATGGCGCCGAGCTGGCTGGGCTGGACCCACCAGCGCTACGGAACGCCGATCGGCGGGCTCGTCGTCGTCGCCACGGGCACCGCGATCATCCTCGCCTTGAGCTTCACCGGCGTTCTCACGGTGCGCTCGCTGATCGCGCTGCCGACCGCGAACTTCATCTTGACCTACGTGCTGGGCTGCGCGGCCGGCGTGCGGCTGGCGCGCAGCGGGATGGAACGCACCCTGGCCGTCGTGGCCCTCGTCGCGAGCGTCGCCGTGGCGCCGTTCCTGGGCTGGGCGCTGCTGTACCCGCTCGCCATCGGGGTCGCCGTCGCGCTGCGCCGCGTACCCTTCGATCTGCGCCGCGAGGCGGCGTCTTCGGAGACCGGAGCATGAACGTGAAGCACGATGGGCTGCTCGACGTCGTCGGCATCGGCGTCGGCCCGGCGAACCTCAGCCTCGCGGCGCTGCTCCACCCGGTCGCGGAGATCGCGTCGCTGTTCTTGGAGGCGCGGGACGACTTCGCTTGGCACCCCGGCCTGCTCATGAGCGAATCCACCCTGCAGTCGCCCTACCTCAAAGACCTCGTCTCGCTGGTCGACCCGTGCAACCCGTTCAGCTTCTTCAACTTCCTGGTCAAGAACCGGCGCGTGTACCGCTTTCTCGTCGCGAACTTTCCCAGCGTCAGCCGGCGCGAGTATGCGGCGTACTACCGGTGGGCGGCCAAAGCGCTCCCGGCGGTTCGCTTCGCGGCGCCGGTGCGCAACGTCCGCTTCGAAGACGGCGCCTTCAGCATCGACGCCGGCGGCGAGCGCGTGCGCAGCCGGCACATCGTGGTGGGCTCCGGCGCGCAGCCCTTCGTTCCGCCGCGCCTGGCGCGGGTGCTCGGCCCGGCGGCATTCCACGCCTCCCAGTTTCTCGACCGCGAGCCCGGCCTGCGGGGCAAAACCGTCGCCGTCGTCGGCGGCGGCCAGACGGGAGCGGAAATCGTCCACCGCCTGCTGCGCGCGAAACACGACGCCGCCGCGCGCGTGCTGTGGATCTCGCGCCGCGCGAACTTCATTCCGCTCGACGAGTCGCCGTTCGCGAACGAGTACTTCACGCCCGCGTACGCCGACCATTTCTACTCGCTGCCGGCGGGCGCGCGCCGCGCGCTGCTCGACGACCAGCGCTTCGCCAGCGACGGCATCAGCGAAAGCCTGCTCGAACAGATCTACCAGCGGCTGTACGAGCTCGATTTCATCGAAAGCGGCGACCGGCGCTACGAGCTCCTGCCGGGCCGCGAGCTCGTCGACGCTCGGCCCGACGCGGCGGGTCTGCGCTTGGAGCTCCGCACGGATCACGCGACCGAAGAGCGCCGAGTGGACGCCGTTATCTTCTGCACCGGCTACAAGAGCGGCATTCCCGATTATCTGGCTGCGTTCACGCCGCTCATCGAGCACGACGACGCCGGAGCGCCGGTCGTGCGGCGCGATTTCTCCGTTTCCTGGTCCAAGGAAACGACCAACCGGATCTACGTGCACGGGATGGCGCGCAGCGTTCGGGGCGTGGCGGAACCCAATCTCGGCCTGATGTCCTGGCGCAGCGCCCACATCGTCAACGCGCTGTGCGAGCGCGCGGTCTACGACACCACCACCGCGCCCAGCCCGGTCACCTGGGCCCAATCCGCGCCCGGCGAAGACGAGCCCGAGCGGGCTTACCTGCCGGCTGACGAGGTCGTCGCCGCCGGCGCGTAGACCGGCGCGGCGCGGCGCGCGAGGTAGTCCCGGTAGGCGCCGAGCGCCGGGCCGAGCGCCTCGTCGCGCAGTTCCCAGCGCGCTTCGAAGCGGCGGCAGACGTCGTTGCGGAACAGGCGCGGGTTGTCCACCAGCAGCCCGGTGAACGCCGCCTTCAGGGCGTCTTCGTCTTGTCCACCCTGCGGCAGCAGCGCGCGCAGGGTGGTCAGCTCGCGTTCCGGCGCGACGGCGGCGGCCCGCTCGAGCCGGGCCAGGAACTCGCCGCACGGCACCCGTTCCAGCGGCGTCCCGGCCCGCGCGAGGAGCTCGTCGAACGCGACCGTCTCGGGGTGGAACACGTGCAGCGTCTCGCCCCACGCGTCGGGGTCGGTCACGCTCGCCGCGATCCGCGCGGCGGCGTGGTCGACCGGGGTGTAGTCCGAGCGCAGCGGCGCGTCCGGGCACAGCCCGAGCCGCCCGAACGCGGCGAGCAGAAAGTGCGTCAGCGCGTGCGGGTTGGGCTGGCCGTTGTCGGCGCTGGGCATCACCTCGCCCAGCCGCACGATCGTCACCACGGCGCCGCGCCGGCGCGCGTCGAGCAGGCAGCGCTCGGCCACCCACTTCGAGCGGCTGTAGCCGCTGCTCGGCAGCACCGCGTCGGCCGGGTCGAACGCCTCGGGCAGCGGCTGGGTTCGCAGCGCCGCCTCGGAGTCCAGCACGCCCAGGGTCGAGACGTAGTGCAGCGGCTTGGGACGTCGCTCCATCGCCAGGCGCAGCAGCTCGTGCGTGCCCAGCACGTTGGCCCCGCGGTGCGCGCGGTAGTCGAACAGGAAGTTCACCAGCGCGCCGTTGTGGACGATCAGATCGCAGCGCTCGGCGAGGTCGTCCCAGACCGCCGCCGTCAGGCCGACGCGCTCGCGCGCGAGGTCGCCGGCGTACACCTCGAGCCGGGCGGCGAACTCGGGCTGCCAGAGCCCCTTGTCGGCCAGCGCCTCGACGACCCGGCTCCGGGCGGCATCATCGCCGGGCGCGCGGCCGACGCAGACGACGCGCAGCGCGGTGCGGCTCAGCAGCTCGTGCACGATGCGGCTGCCCACGAAGCCGGTCGCGCCGGTGACCAGGACCGTCTCCAAGCGCCGCGCCGGGTCGGCCGGCGCGATCGCGATCGACGGCGGCACGAGCGCATCGCGCGCCATCAGCGCGAGCTCGTCTTCATCCGCGGCGCGCGCGCCCGAGCGCTTGGCGTCGATCAGCCGGCACATCGCGAGCGCCGTCGGGTTGTCGAACAGGTCCTGCGCGCCCAGCGCGACGCCGAACGCCGAACGCAGGCGCTGCACCGCGGCCAGCGCTTGGATCGAGTCGCCGCCCGCGTCGAAGAAATCATCCGCGGCGCTCAGCGTGGGCGCGTGCAGCACCGCGCGGAAGGTGTGCAGCACGCGGTCGAGCGCGAGCGCCGGCACGCCGGCGCTCCGCAGCGCGACGGCCTGGCCGGCGATCGTCCCGTCGAGCAAGTCCTGCAGCGCGCGCCGGTCGACCTTGCCGTTGTCGGTCAGCGGCATCTCGGCGAGCACGAAGTAGTGGCGCGGCAGGCTCGTGCGCGGCAGCGCGCGGCGCATGTGCTCGCGCAGCGCGGCCTCGGTCAGCTCCTCGTCGCCCGAGGCGAACACCGCCAGGCTCTTGTGGCGCTCGCGCTGCGTCACCAGCACCTTGGCGGTGCGGACGTGCGGGCAGTTCTCGGCCACCACCTCGAGCTCGCCCAGCTCGATCCGCACCCCGCCGATCTTGACTTGGAAGTCCTTGCGGCCCAGGAAATAGAGCTTGCCGTTCGCGTCGAAATAGCCCAGGTCGCCGGTGCGGTAGAGCCGCTCGCCCGGAATCTCCGCGAACGGGTTGCGCACGAACAGCTCGGCGGTGCGAACCGGGTCGGCGAAGTACCCGCTGCCCAAGCATACCCCGCCGATCGCGATCTCGCCGACCGCGCCCGGCGGCAGCAGGTGCCGCTCGTCGTCGACGATGACGGCGTAGCAGTTGTCGATCGGGCGGCCCAGCGGAATGAGGTCGCCGTCGGCCGGCGCGACGGTGTGGAACACCATCCCGATCGAGGCTTCGGTCGGGCCGTAGCCGTTGGTCACCGCGACCGGCAGCAGCGACTGGAGCTTGGCGACCATCTGCGGGTTCATCTCCTCGCCCCCCACGATGGTCTCGCGCAGGGTCGCGATCTTGCGCAGCGCGGCCGGGTCGCGCTCGACGATCGAGACCATCATGTTGAAGATGCTCGGCACGAAGTCGGTCATGGTGATGCCGTGCGCCGCGATCGTGTCGATCGTGTGGTCGAGGTTGAGGAACTCGCCCTGCGCGGGGATGACCGTGCGCGCGCCCGTCGTCAGCGGCCAGAACAGCTGCCAGACCGACGAGTCGAAGGTGTGCTTGCTGTTCTGCAGCACGACCTCGGCGCCGGTCGCGGCGAAATAGCGCGTCATGTAGGCGAACCGGTTGGCCAGGCCGCCGTGCAGGTTCAGCGCGCACTTGGGCTGGCCGGTCGTGCCCGAGGTGAAGATGCCGTAGATCAGGTCGTCCTCGACCAGCGCGACGCGCGGCCGCTCGGCGCGCGGCACCGAGCTCGTCGGTCGCGACGCGCAGGGCGCGCTCGCGGTACGCGGGCGGGAGCGCGGCCGGGTCGGTGCAGACGATCAGCTTGGGCGAGAGCACCGCGAGCGTCGCCGCGATGCGGTCCGCCGGCCAGGCCGGGTCGAACGGCACGAACGCCGCGCCCAGCTTCATCAGCGCCTGGTAGGCCAGCGGCATCTCCAGACCGTTCACCAGCACCACCGGCACCACGTCGCCCTTGGCGATGCCGCGCCGCGCCAAGTCGGCGGCGAGGCCGTTGGCCAGCTCGTCGAACGCGCGGTAGCTCAAGGCTGCGCTCGCCGTACGACAGCGCGGGGCGTTCGGGATAGCGGTCGGTGGTGTCCTCGATGGCGTGCGGGATGGCGCGGAACGGGACGCCGACCGCGCCGCCGGCCAGCGGTCCGAGCACCACCGAACGCGACGCCGCGCCGATCCCGCGCGCGGCGCGCGCGGGGACGCCGGGGTCGCTCAGCAGCTCGCGCAGCAGCTCGGCGAAGATCTCCGCCGCCGGCGCGGTCATCCGGCGCCAGGGGTCGTCCTCGCCGCAGTGCAGGTCCACCCGCAGCGCGGCGCCGTCGATGCGGCAGAGCACCCGCACGTCGGCCCGGCCGCCGGCCGCCCCGGCCGGCGCGGGCTCGTCGCCCAGCGCCAGCGTGACCGCCAGGTGCGGCTCGGGCGCGCCCTCGCCGGCCGGGCTCGCGAACGGCGCGAGGGTCGCCCGCACGTCGCCGCCGCTGCCGTGCCGCACGCCGTCGGGCCAATGGCGCAAGCCGACTCCCAGCGACCCGCTCGCGACGCGCACCGCCAGCCGGCGGTTCAGCCGGGCCAGCAGCTCGACCGCCGCGAGGGCCGCCGCGAACGGCGCGTCATCGCGCAGCCCGGCCGGCAGGTCCGCGAACGGAACCGTTAGGGAGCACGAATAGGAGCCCGCGATGTCCATCGCGTCCGCGGAGAGCACTTGTCGCAACGTCGTTCACCCCTTCAAAGTCACGGATTGCCGGTTGAGCGCGAGCCGGTCCGCAGACCGGCGAGATCAGGCGGGCATGGCGCTTACCGCGGACCTCGCGAGCGGCTGGCCGAGCAGGCGGGCCGGGGCGAGCGCGTCCGCGCCGACGCCGCGCCGGCCGAGCTCGTCGGGCAAGCGTTCCTCCGTCGCCAGCGCCGCGATGGCGCGGCCGACGCTGGGCGCGATCTGGATGCCGTAGCCGCCCAGCCCCGCCAGCCAGAAGAAGCCCGGCGCGTCGGGAGCCGGCCCGAGCGCCGGCGTGTCGTCGCGCGCGAAGACCCGCAGGCCGGCCCAGCGGTGGCTGATCCGCCGCACCTCGAGCGTGGTGACCTCCTCGAACCGGGCCGCCGCGGTCGCGACGTCGAGGTCGTCGTGCCGCACGTCGCACGGCGCGACCGGCGTCGCGTCGACCGGGCAGATCATCAGCCCGCCCGCCTCGGGCTTGAAATAGAACGTCTCGGTGACGTCGCACACCAGCGGCCAGGCGGTCACGTCCAGCCCGGGCGGCGGCGGCACGATGCAGGCCGTGCGCCGCTTGGGCACGAGGCCCAGCGGCAGCACCCCGGCCAGCGCCGCGACCTCGTCGGCCCAGGCCCCGGCCGCGTTCACGACGACCGGCGCGGCGAACTCGCCCGCGTCCGTCGTGACGTGCCAGCGGCCGGCCCGGCGCGCGACCGCGCGCACCGCGGCCCGGGTCAGCACCGTGCCGCCCTTGGCCCGGATGCCGCGCACGAAGCCTTGGTGGAGCCCGTCGACGTCGATGTCCATCGCGCCCGGCTTGTGCATCGCGCGGGAGTACCAGCCCGGCCGCACGATCGGGCACAGCTCCTGCACCTCGTCCAGCGCGAGCTCGCGCACGCCCGAGACGCACTCCCGCCCGTCGGCCAGCGCGGCGGCGAAGCGCTCCTCGGCGCCGTGCGGAGCGAGCGCCATCACCCCGCGCGGCGTCAGCAGCGGGTGCTCGGCGAAACCGGGCGGGGGCGCGTCGAAGAACGGCCGGGCGGCGGCGGTCAGCGCGCGCACGCAGCGGTTGCCGTAGTACTCCGAGAACAGCGCCGCGGAGCGCCCGGTCGAGTGGTAGCCCAGCCCGTCTTCCATCTCGAGCACGGTCACCCGGCCGTGCTCCGCTAGGAAGAACCCGGCGCACGCGCCCGCCATACCCCCACCCAGGACCAGAAAATCGCTCACGACAGGTTGCCCGTCGTCATCACCCAGTCCATTGCTCCGGCTAGTCCGGGCGCCCCATCGATATGGAGCCGCCGCATGAGGAGAAAGGGCCGATACCGTTTTTCAGCCTGCCGGGCCGGGCCTTCCGGACGGGTCGCCGCGGGCGTTCGATTTTGGGCAATTGTGATCGCCGGTTCACCGATCCGCTTGCCGGGGTAAGGGTCTGCGCATGCCCAAACGCGTCCTCCTGGCGGTGAACACGAAGGCGCGCCGCGGCCGTGACGCGCGGGACCAGGCTCTGGCGGCGCTGCGCGCCCGCGGCCACACCGTGACGGAATTGAAGACGGACGGCGCGCCCGGCGCGCTCTCGCGAGCGATCGTCGAACGTGCCGGCGAGGCCGACCTGGTCGCGGTCGGCGGCGGCGACGGGACGATCATCTCGGCGGTCGCCGGCTTGCGGCAGACCGGCTTGCCGCTCCTCGCGCTGCCGCTGGGCACGTTCAACGAGCTGGCCCGCACGCTGGGCATCCCGTTCGACCTCGCGCAGGCCGCGGCGCTGATCGACGACGGCGTGCCCTACCGGATCGACGTCGCGCGGGCCAACGACTTCGACTACGTCAACGAAGCCTCGATCGGGCTCTCGACCAGCGTCGCGCGCATCCAGACCGGCACCGTGAAGAAACGCCTGGGCATGCTCGCGATTCCGGTCACGACGCTGCGCGCGCTGCGCTACGCGCGGCCCTTCCACGCCGAGGTCGAGCTCGACGACGGCACGACCCGGCGCTTCCGCACGCTCCAGCTGACCGTCGCCAACAGCTACCGCTTCGGCGGCGTGGTCGAGAACCCCGAGGCCTCGATCGACGACGGCAAGCTGTGGCTCTACGCGATCGACGTCAAGCACTGGTGGAGCGTGGTGGGCATCCTGGCCTCGATCGCGCTGCACCGCTTTCCGCACGCGCCCGACGTCGTCGCGCTGCGCGGGCACAGCTTCACCGTGCGCACCCACCGCCGCCGCCGCGTCTACGCCGACAGCGAGCCGGCTACCCACACGCCGGTGACGTTCAGCGTCGACCGCGAAGCGGTCGCGGTGCTGGTCCCGCCCGACCGCGTGCAGGCGATCCGCTGACGTGCTCGGCTTCTTTCGGCCCTCGGAGTACGCGCCGCGCATCACGCAGATCGATCCGGCGCGCCTGCTCGCGCGCGGGATCCGGGGCGTCATCATCGACCTCGACAACACGATCGTGGGCTGGGGCACGCTGGCGCCGCTGGTCGAGGACGCGGCCTGGGTGAGCGCCGCGAAGGCGGCCGGCTTGAAGGTGCTGGTGCTGACCAACAACGGCACGCCGTGGGCGTCGCAGATCGCGCAGGACTTGGGCGTGCCGTGCATTCCGCGCGCGCGAAAACCGCTCCCGCGCGGCTTCCGGCGCGCCCTCAACGTGCTCGAGCTCAGCGCCGCCGAGGCGGTGGTGGTCGGCGATCAGCTCTTCACCGACGTGCTGGGCGCCAAGCTGGCCGGCCTGGAAGTGATCCTGGTCGAGCCGCTGGTGCGGCACGACCCGCTCAACACGCTGCCGCTGCGCTGGCTCGAGCGCATCATCCTGCGCGGCGTTCCGCGCGCGTGAGCGGCGACCGGCTGGCGACCGCCCGCGCCGGGCTGGAAGCCATCCGCGCCGCGGAGCGCGCCGACCCGCGCATCGACCCGCGCAAGGGCAGCGCCTGGTGGCTGGGCGACGCGGTCGCACCGCGCGCGGTGGTGCTGCTGCACGGGCTCTCCAACTGCCCGCTGCAGTACGGGCGCCTCGCGGGGCAATTGCACGCGCGCGGCCACGCCGTGATCGTGCCGCGCTTGCCGCAGCACGGTCACCGCGACCGCATGACCGATGCGCTGGCCGAGCTGCGCGCGCCCGACATGGAGGAGACGGCCCTGCGCGCGGTCGCGCTGGCGGCACTGTGCGGCGAGCGCGTCGTCGTCAGCGGCATCTCGATCGGGGCGGCATTGGCCGGCTGGCTCGCGTCGCGCGTCGCGCTCCACCTGGTGGTGGCGCTCGCGCCGTTCTGCGGCATCCGCGCGGTGCCCGGGCCACTCAACGACGGGCTGGGCGCGCTGCTGCGCGCGGCGCCCAACGCGTTCTCGTGGTGGGACCCGCGCGCGAAGGGAGATCAGCCGCCCGAGCACGGCTACCCGCGCTTCGCGACCCGCTCCATCGGCGCGTCGCTGAAGCTCTCGACCGACGTCGACGCGCCGCCGCTGGGCCCGCCGCACGCGGGCCGCGTGGCGCTGGTGCTCAACGGCCACGACCCGGCGGTCAACAACGCCCACGCGCGGCGGCGCTTTCGCACCCTGCGCGAGCGCGGCGTGACGCTCGACGAGATCGAGTGGCGCGACGTGCCGCACATCCACGATCTGATCGAGCCGGAGATTCCCCAGTCCCGCACCGACCTGGTCTACCCCCGCCTGATCGAGCTGCTCGAGTCCTAGGAGCGCGAACTTCGCGAAACGTCACGCGCTTTCGCACCGCCCGGCGGCGTAAAAGGGGCGAGTATCGGCCGCTTCTGGCTATATTGACGAAAATAGATATAAGGTGTACGATCGGCTTGGGTCAACTGTGCCGAGTGCGAGCGCCGTGGTCCATCGGTGGCGCGCCGCGCTCTGCCCGTCGTTCGTAAAGGGCACCCGCATGAAGCTCCACCTCAACCTCGCGACGCGCGATCTCGACGCGGGGATCGCATTCTACTCCGCGTTGCTGGACGCGCAGCCGGCCAAGAAGTTCTCCGACTACGCGCTCTTCGTCACCGAGCAGCCGGCGCTCGAGCTGGCGCTGGACCTGGACCCGGACGCGCGGGTCGGCGGCGGCCAGCACTTCGGCATCGCGGTCGAATCGGCCACGACCGTGGATACGAGCGCCGCTCGCCTGGCGGATGCCGGCTACCCGATCGACGTCGAGCGCAACGAGACGTGCTGCTACGCCGTGCAGAGCAAAGTGTGGGCGAGCGATCCCGAGGGCCGGCGCTGGGAAACCTACGTCGTGCACGAGGAGTCCGAAGCGCGCGACGAAGCACAGAGAACGTGCTGCGACGACACGGTAACCCCGGCGCCCCGCGCCACGTGCTGCGCATAGCGCCGTGGCACGCGTACGAGCGATGGAATCCGAGCGGGATCCCTCGCAATCCACGCTCTCGCTGCTCGACCGCTACCTCGCGGCATGGGTCGTCCTGGCCATTGCCTTTGGAGTGGAGCTCAGCGCGATCGGAGTGCGGTTGCCGGCTGCGGTGGTGCCGATCGGGCTGATCGCGATGATGTATCCGGCCTTCGCGCGCGTCCGCTACGAGGCATTGCCGGCCGTCCTCGACGACCGGCGCCTATTCGGTCTCTCCATCGTCCAGGGCTGGGTGATCGCCCCCTTGATCGTGTTCGCGCTCGCAGCGCTGCTGCTGCGCGGCTATCCCGACTACTTCGCGGGGCTGGTGATGATCGGGCTTGCGCGCAGCATCACGATGGTTGCGTCGTGGAGCCAGCTGGCCCACGCCGATCGCCGGTACACGGCGGCCCTCGCCGCCTTCAATTCCATTCTTCCGGTCTTCGCCTACGCGGCATACGCCTGGGTCTTCCTGGTCCTGCTGCCGCCGCTGGTTGGACTACCAAGCCTAGCCGGAGACTTCGCGTTGGGCGAGATGGCGCGCAGCGTCGTGCTCTACGTCGGCCTTCCCCTGGTCGCCGGAGCGCTGACTCGTGCGCTGCTGCGCCCCCGGCTTGGCGCGCGGCGATACGACCAGGGCTTCGTGCCGGCGACCGCGCCGCTCGGGCTAATCGGTTTGCTCGTGACGGTCGTGGCGATGTTCGCGCTGCAGAGAGACCGCATCAACGGCCACCCACTCGACGTGCTGCTCGTCGCGATACCGCTGGTCATCTACTCGGTCGTGACGTTCTTCGTCTCGTTTGGGATGAGCCGCCGCACGAGCACAGGCTACGCTCGCACGGCCTCGCTGGCGCTCACCGCGGCGAGCAGCAACTTCAGCCTTGCGATCGTGGCCTGCGTCGCGGTGTTCGGCATTTCGTCGGGGCAAGCGTTCGCGGCGGTGATCGGGCAGCTCGTCGAAGTGCCCGTGATGCTCGTCCTGGTGAACGTCGCTGTGCACCTCCAGGGAACGCTCGCCCCGCCGAGCGCGGCGGCAGCAGAACGAGGATCTAAACCCGCTGCTGCACGCGCAGGATGACGACCAGCGCGATGCACAGCCAGGCCGCGCCGAACAGCAGCCCGCCCAGCACGTCGGTCGCGTAGTGCGCGCTGAGCGCCAGGCGCGACCACGGCACGCCGGCGACGCAGATCGCGCACGCGACGACGAGCGCGAAGGCGAGCGGGCGCGGCAGCGCCGAATGCCACGCCAGCAGCGCGAAGCCCAGGAAGAACACGATGCTGGTCACCGCGTGGCCGCTGGGATACGAGAGGTCTTTTTCCTGGATCAGCAGCCACGCATCGGGCCGGGTGCGGTGAAAGCCCAGCTTCACCAGCGCGTTGGCGCCCTGCGACACGACTTGCGTGCCGAACAGGATCAGTACCGGCGCAATGCTCGTGCGCAGCGCCAGCGCGACGCCTCCCGCGGCGACGCTCAAGCCGAGCAGCACCGGCCAGCGGCCCAGTCCGGTGAAGAAGAGCGCCAGCGGGACGCCGCCGCCGCGCAGCGCGCCGGCTTCGACGTCGAGCCGGGTCGGCGTGCGGTGGGCGACGAACGCGCCCAGCGCGAGCACCGCGAGGACGCACAGCAGCGCGGCGATCAGCAGCCGCGCCTCCAGCGGGTTAGCCGTGCGCAACGCCGGCCTCCGGCACGAACACGCGCAGCGCGCCGCGCGCGACGGCGAACTTCGCGGGCGTTTTCTCGAGCAGCGAGCCGTCGACGGCGATCGGCTGGCGCTTGCGGGTGCGGATGGTGAACTCGGGCGCGGTGACCGTGTGCGCGTCGGCCAGGTGCGCCTGCACGCCGCGCGCGAGCGCGACGTACGTGCGCACCGCGCCTAGCGCCGAGCCGTTGTCGGTGGTGAACAGGCGCAGCTCGTCGTCGACGATCGTGGCCCCCGGCGTCAGCGGCGTGTCGCCGTAGTAGCGGCCGTTCGCCACGATGATGTCCTGGGTGGTCACGTCGAGCCGCCCGCCTTTCCAAGTGATGCGCGCGCGAAAGGCGCGGTGGGTCAGCATCGGCCGGATGCTCGCCAAGCCGTAGGCCACGCCGCCGAAGAATTTCTTGAGCGCGCGCGGCGTCCCGTCGGAGATTATGGAGGAGATGCCGACCGTCGCGAAGTTCGCGAAGTGCGTGCCGTTGACGACGCCCAGGTCGATCCGCTGCATGTGCCCGGCCGCGATCACGCCCACCGCCGCGGCGAGATCGCCGGGCGGGATGCCGAGCGACTGCGCGAAGCTGTTGCCGCTGCCGAACGGGATCACGCCCAGCGTCGTCTCGCGGTGCGCGAGCGCGTCGACGGCGTGCGTCATGGTGCCGTCGCCGCCGCCGACCACGATCTCGGGGACCCCGGCTTTCACGGCGCGCCGAACGATCTGCCGGCATTCCTTGCCCTTGGCCGCGACGTGAAAGGCCATGACGCGCAAGCCGTGCGCGACCAGCAGGTCGTGCAGCGGGCCGAGCTCGCTGTCGGTGCGCCGGGAGTGCCGGTTGACGACGACCACGACCTGGCGCGGCGCCGCCGCCTGCTCAGCTACCGGTCGGGCCCTTCCCCATCCCGGTCTGTCCGCCGCCGACTTCGTGCCCGTCCGCGCCGCGCGTGTCGTCGTCGTCATCGCCGGCCCGGCCGCCGACGTCCGAGCCGCCCGCGGTCGGGTCGGAGTCCTTGAGGAAGCCGCCGTCGGCGGCATCGACCTCTTTGCCCGGGTCGCTCCCGGCGCCGTCGTCGTCGAGGATCTCGTCCAGGTCACCGCCACCGGTCATGCGTCGCTCGCCCCTTCTTCGGATGTGTTGCCCAGGCCGCCGCCGAGCTCGTCGCCCGGCACGTCGGCTTCCTGGACGTGCGCGTCGGCGAGGACATCGGCCTCGGCCGCGTCGCGATCGTTCATAGGAACCCCATGTTCCCCACCGGGCGCGCCTTCAAAGGTACGCGTCCCGGGCCGGGCTGGGTACGGTAGGGCGTGCGATATCGAAATCTCGGGCGCTGGGGCGTCAAGCTGTCCGCGGTCGGACTGGGCTCGTGGCTGACCTACGGCGGCAGCGTGGAGGAGGACGCGGCGCGCGCTTGCATGCGGCGCGCGTTCGAGCGCGGCGTGACCTTCTTCGACACGGCCAACGTCTACGCGCGCGGCCGGGCCGAGGAAGTCGTCGGCCGCACGATCGCCGAGTTCCCGCGCGAGCAGATCGTGCTCGCCACCAAAGTTTATTTCAGCATGGGCGAGGGCCCCAACGACCGCGGCCTGTCGCGCAAGCACGTCCGCGAGCAGATCGACGCGTCGCTGCGCCGCCTGCGGGTCGACTACGTCGACCTCTACCAGTGCCACCGCTACGACACGTCCACCCCGCTCGAGGAGACCGTGCGGGCGATGGACGACCTGGTGCGGGCCGGCAAGATCCTGTACTGGGGCGTGAGCGAGTGGAACCCCGACCAGATCGCCGCCGCCTGCGATCTCGCCCGCGCCCGCGGCTGGGCCGAGCCGGTCTCCAACCAGCCGCAGTACAGCGCGCTCTGGCGCCGGGTCGAGCCGCGCGTGCTGCCGGTCAGCCGCGAGTACGGCCTGGGCAACGTGGTCTGGTCGCCGCTGGCGATGGGCATCCTGACCGGCAAGTACACCGACGCCTCCAAGCCGCCGGCCGGCTCGCGCGCGGCCGGGCGCTCGGCGGACATGATGGAGGACTACTTCACCCAGCCGGTCCTCGACGCGGTGCAGCGCCTCAAGCCGCTGGCCGCCGAGGCGCACTGCACGCTCGCGCAGCTCGCGCTGGCCTGGTGCCTGCGCGACGAGGTGGTGGCGTCGGTGATCGTCGGCGCGACCCGGCCCGAGCAGGTCGACGACAACGTCGCCGCGGCCGACCTCGACGTCGACCCGGCGATCTTCGCGCGGATGGACGACATCCTGGCCCCGGTCGCGCCCTACGAGCCGTATACGGCCTAGCCGGCTTCCTGGGTCCGCGGGTCGGGCGTCGCGTTCTCGTGCGCGACGCGCGCGCCCGCCGCGGGATCGTTGCGCGCGGTCTCGCGCTCGGGGGCGGGCTGGTCTTCGTTGCGGACGGCGTCGTCGTCGGTTTCCATGCGCGAGACGTACCCGGCCCGGCGCGGCGCGACGCCGAGGCGCTAGTTCTCGCTCGGGCTGGACGGCGGGGAAGTGCTGCCGTCGGGCACGAGCGTGCCCAAAAACGCGCCCAGGATGTCCTGCGGCTCGTTGTTCTGCGGCCCGCCGATCACGCTCCAGTCGAAGTACTCGTTGACGTCGGAGCGGCGCAGCGTGCTCTCGAGCGTCTCGAGCGCCTCGTCCGAGGTGATCATCCACAGCAGCACGACCGCGTCGACCTCGCGCGCGCGCTCCATGACGTGGTAGCGGTAGGCCCAGATCACGCCCTCGTCGTCCTCGACGAAGGCCTCGTTGAGCTGCGCGACGCGGTTGCGCAAGAACTCGGTCGCTTCACCGGCGTTCAAGTCGTACCAGGCCGGGCGCGGGATGAAGGTCGTCAGGTAGAACTGGGGCGGACCCTCGTAATCATCGTCGTCGTCGTCGTCGTCCGGTGCGCCGAGCGGGTCCATGGGCTCCATCGTGCCAGCATACCCGGGCAAGCCGCCGCGCGCCTTGGTGGCGAGCGGACCGTAAGGCTGCCGGCGCAACTTTCCGGCCGGGCCGGAGTCGTACGGGGCGATGGACCGGATCTATCTCGACCACGCCGCGACGACGACGGTGCGCCCCGAGGTCGTCGAGGCGATGGTGCCGCTGCTGCGCGGCGGCTACAACGCCAGCTCGCTGCACGCCGAGGGCCGCGCCGCGCGCGCCGCGCTCGACGACGCGCGGGCGACCGTCGCCGGCATCCTGGGCGCCGTGCCGCGCGAGATCGTCTTCACCGGCAGCGGCTCGGAGGCCGACGTCCTGGCGGTCGTCGGCGCGGCGCGCGCGCGCGCCGGCGCCGGGCGGCACGTGGTGACCAGCGCGATCGAGCACCACGCCGTCCTGCACGCGGTCGACGTGCTCGAGCGGGACGGCTGGGCGGTCACCCGGCTGCCGGTCGACGCGCGCGGCCTGGTCGATCCGGCCGCCTTCGCCGCGGCGCTGACCCCGCGGACCACGCTCGCCAGCATCATCCTGGCCAACAACGAGATCGGGGTGATCCAGCCGATCGCCCAGCTCGCCGCCATCGCCCGCGCGCGCGGCGTGCTGTTCCACACCGACGCGGTCCAGGCGCCGGGCTGGCTGCCGCTCGGCGTGGCGGCGCTGGGCGTCGACCTGCTCTCGCTGTCCAGCCACAAGTTCGAGGGGCCCAAGGGCACCGGCGTGCTGTACGTGCGGCGCGGAACGCCGCTCGAGCCGCTGATCGTCGGCGGCGGGCACGAGCACGGCCTGCGCGCCGGCACCGAGAACCTGGCCGGCATCGCGGGCTTCGCCCGCGCGCTGGCCCTGGCCGAGACCGAGCGGCCGGCCAAGGCGGCCCGGATCGGCGCCCTGCGCGACCGGCTCGAGGCGGCGGTCGTCGCCGGCATCCCGGACGTCACGGTGAACGCGGCCGGCGCGCCGCGCCTGCCCGGCAACCTGTCGGTGGCGTTCGCGGACGTGCCCTCGGACGCGCTCCTGATGCGGCTCGACCTGGAGGGCATCGCGGCGTCGGCCGGCAGCGCTTGCGCGGCCGGCTCGCTCGAGCCCAGCCACGTCGCGGCGGCGCTGGGCCTCGCCGAGCGCCACCGGCTCGGGGTGATCCGCTTCTCGCTGGGCCGCACGACCACGGCGGCCGAGATCGAGCGCGTCGCAGCACGCTTGCCTGCTCTGCTGGCAGACGTTCGGACACCGCTGCCCGTTACGTGAGACGGTTATCTGGGAAAGCGCCGACCGTGGCTCTAGCGAGCACGCGGAGGATCGGTTTTTGACTGCGGGTTCTGGTTTCGACTGGGCGATTGTCTTGGATATCGGCGTCGGTATCGGCGTGCTGCTGATCGGCGCGGGCATTTTCATTGTCTGCTCGAGTCTGGCCAAGCTGCTCGCGCGGCTGAACGGTACGCTCGACGAGGTCGACCGCCAGATCGCCGCGGTCTCGGCCCCGGTGGTCGAGACGCTCGGCCACGTCGGCGGCATCGCCGACACCGCCGACGCGACCGTCGCGCGGCTCGGAGCCGTCGTCGGGACGCTGGAAGGCGTCGCGGGCACGGTCGGCCGGACGTCCAAGCTGGCCTCCGACGCGGTCGCTCCGGCGCTGGTGAACGTCGGCGCGACGCTGGCCGGCATCAGCGCCGGCCTGCGCCGGCTGGTCACCGGACGGCGCGGCTCCGCCCCCGGCGAGGTCGGCGGTGGCTGACGAACGCGGCGGGGGCGGCGTTCCCGGTTTCGTGACCGGGCTCGCGATCGGCGCCCTTGCCGGAGCCGTGCTCGCGATGGTCTTGGCCCCGCAGTCGGGCGAGGACACGCGGGACCTCCTCTATGCCAAGGCGCGCGAAGCGGGCGAAAGGGCCCGCGACGGCGCCGAAGACGCCGGCGACCTGTTGGCCCGCGGCCGCAAGATCGTCGACGAAGCCCGGGCGCGCATCGACGGCGCCATCGCCGAAGGCAAGGACGCCGCGGACCGGCAGCGCAGCAACCTCGAGAACGAAAGCTAGGAGATACGGTGGATATCAAAGTCAACGTCCGCGAGTCCGAGGGCGACGCATACGTCGTCGACCTCACGGGCGAGATCGACGTCTACACCTCGCCGAAGGTCAAGGACGCGATCACCGAGCTGATCGATCAGGAGCACTACAACCTGGTCATCAACCTCGAGAAGGTGCGCTACATCGACTCGACGGGTCTGGGTGTGCTCATCGGCGGCCTCAAGCGCGTGCGCGAGCACGGCGGCTCGGTCAACTTGGTCTGCACGAACCCGCAGATCAAGAAGATCTTCGACATCACGGGCTTGGTCAAGATCTTCGGGATCTTCGACGACGAGCAGAGCGCGATGAAGGCGCTGGTGTGAACCCGGCGACCCAACCCCTCCAGGTGTCGTCCCACGGTACGGTCGAGCTCAAGATTCCCGGCCGGGCGGAGTGGGTCGCGGTCGCGCGGCTCGCCGTCGCGGCCGTGGCCAGCCGGCTGCGCTTCTCGGTCGACGAGATCGAGGACATCAAGCTGGCCATCGCGGAGGCCTGCACCAACTCGATCCAGAGCGCCGGCGGCGTCGACGCCGGGGTGATCGAGATCGTCTGCGACGCGCTCGCGGACGAGCTGCGGGTGACGGTCCGCGACCACTCGCCGGGTCTGCACCTCGAGCCGGTCAAGGCGGGCGGTGTCGACGACGGGCGCACCGAAGAACTCGGTGTGTTTCTCATTCGTGCACTCATGGACAGCGTCGATTATTCGAGCGACCCGCGCCGCGGTACGGAGCTCGTCATGACGAAACGCGTCACGGGGTAGCCAATGAGCTCCTCGGTCCCCCACGTCGACGAGGAACGTTGGGACCGCAACCGTGCGCGGCAAGCGTTCGCGCGGTTCGCCGAGCTGCGTGCCGATCGCGCGCTCGACAGCGGTCCCGACCACTCGGGCGTCAGCGAGTTCGATCGCTTGCGCAACGAGCTGGTCGTCGCCCACCTCAACCTGGTGCGCTACCTCGCCGTCAAGTTCGCCAACCGCGGCGAAGCCCTCGACGACCTGATCCAAGTCGGCACCGTCGGTCTGCTCAAAGCGATCGACCGCTTCGACTTGGAGCGCGGCGTCGAGTTCACCACGTATGCCACCCCGACCATCGTCGGCGAGATCAAGCGCTATTTCCGTGACAAGGGCTGGGCCGTCAAGGTCCCGCGCCGGCTGCAGGAGCTCAACCTCAGCGTCAACCGCGCGATCGAGAAGCTGACGGTCAAGCTGGGCCACTCGCCCACGGTCGCCGAGCTGGCCTCCCACCTGGGCGCCTCCGAGGAAGACATCCTCGAAGCCCAGGAGCTCGGCCAAGCCTACAACCTGCTCTCGCTCGACACCGAGCTCAACGGCGAGGGCGACAAGAAGTCGCAGACCCTGGCGGACTACGTCGGCCAGAACGACGCCGGCCTCGAGCTGCTCGAGGACCGCGCCAACCTCGAGCGCGCGTTCCAGGTCCTCACCGGCCGCGAGCGGGTCATCCTGTACTTGCGCTTCTACGAGAGCGTCTCGCAGACCGAGATCGCCAAGCGGCTCAACGTCTCGCAGATGCACGTCTCGCGCCTCCAGCAGAAGGCGCTCGAGAAGCTCAAGAACTTCCTCCAGGAGAAATAGCCCAGCGAGGCTCGGGCCGTCGGCCCGGTCGGCGTTACGACCGGGCGCGATCCTGGTAAGCTCGGAACGATGAGATCGTTCGTGCTCGCCATGACAGCCGCGGCGTTCCTGTGCAGCGCCGCCGCCCGCCCCGCCTCGGCCGCGTTCGTGACGCACGCGTTCGTGACCGGCGCCGAGCAGACGGCGCTCGAGACGCACGCCGACCAGCTGGCCGACCCGCAGGTCTTCGTCCGCCAGGATGGGGCGGCAGCGGTGACCGGCGCGCAGGGCATCGCCCACGCCGCCGGCCTGCGCCCGGCGCTGATGACCGACGACCCGGTAACACCGACCTTCAACGCCCAGGGCAAGTCGCTGGGGTTCAACCTGGGGGCCTGGTTCGGGGCCCGCGGGACGATCGTCTACGACCCGGCCTCGGGCAAGCCGCAGGTCGCGATGGGCTTCGCCGGGCTCAACCCCGGCGGGGTCTACTCGGTCTTCGAGCGGCGCGGCGGGCCGGGCGCCGCCACCTTCGCCCCGCTCGACGCGACCGGGGCCCGCACGACCTTCAGCGCCGACGCGCAGGGCAACGCCGCCCTGCAGCTCACCCTGGGCGCCCCGCTCCTGCCCGGCAACGCGCTCGTGGTCATCTACCACAGCGACGGTGCCGCGCACGGCACCGACCCCGGCCAGCCCGGCATCACCTCGCACGCCCAGCTGATGTACCGCCTGCAGTAACCCGAGAGGGCGTAAAGCGGCGCCGGGATAGGCTCGAGGCCGAAACGGCAAAGCGAGTACGTACGTCGAACCCTTGGGATCGCCCATGACGTCTCAAGAACTGCGCCAAGCCTTCATCGACTTCTTCGTGCGCAACGGCCACGTCGCCGTGCCGTCCGCCTCGCTGATCCCCGACGAGATGAGCACCACGCTGTTCACCATCGCCGGGATGGAGCAGTTCGTGCCGGTGTTCCTGGGCGATGCGCCGGCGCCCGCGCCGCGCGCGGTGACCGTGCAGCGCTGCCTGCGGGTGGCCGGCGCGAAGTCCGACATCGAGAACGTCGGGCGGACCGGGCGGCACGGCACGTTCCTCGAGATGCTGGGCAACTTCTCGTTCGGCGACTACTACAAGTCCGAGGCGATCCGGTTCGCTTGGGACTTCGTCACCGGGGTCATGAAGCTCGACCCGGCCCGGCTCTACGTCACCGTGCACACCTCGGACGACGACGCGCAGCGGATCTGGGAGACCGAGATCGGCCTTGACGCGGCGCGCATCTCGCGCTGGGACGAGGACAACTTCTGGACCATGGGCCCGACCGGGCCGTGCGGTCCGTGCAGCGAGATCTTCTACGACACCGGTGAGGGCAACAGCGCCGGGCCCGAGGACACCGGGCCGAACCTGGGCGACCGCTACGTCGAGATCTGGAACGTCGTGTTCCAGCAGTACAACCGCGGCGCGGACGGCACGCTGAGCGATCTGCCGCGCAAGTCGATCGACACCGGGGCGGGCCTGGAGCGCATGCTCGCGGTCGCCAACGGCATGACCTCGATGTACGAGACGGACCTGTTCACCGACATCGTCGCGGCGCAGCCGGCGGTCGGCCAGACGTCGCTGCTCCCCGCCGACCAGCTCGTGCGGCGGCGCATCATCGCCGATCACGCCCGCGCGGTCACCATGCTGATCGCCGACGGCGTGTATCCCTCGAACAGCGAGCGCGGCTTCGTGCTGCGCTTCCTGATCCGGCGGGCGATCCGCAACGGCCGGCTGCTGGGCTACCCGCGCGAGTTCATGGCCGAGCTGGCCGGCGCGGTGGTGGCGTCGCTGGCGAGCGGCTACCCCGAGCTGCGCGCGAAGCTGCCCGAAGTGCAGCGCGCGCTGCGGGTCGAGGAAGCGGCGTTCCTGCGCACGCTCGACCGCGGGATGGAGCTGCTCGAGGCCGAGATCGACGAGGCGCTGCGCGACTGCACGATGCTGATCGGCGGCGAGGACGCGTTCGTGCTGCACGACACGTACGGCTTCCCGTTCGAGCTGACGCGCGAGATCGCGGCCGAGCGCGGGGTCGCGGTCGACACGGTCGCGTTCGAGCAGAAGATGCGCGAGCAGCGCGAGCGCGCGCGCGCCGACGCGGCCGCCAAGCGCGCCGTCGTCAACGTGACCGACCTGCCGACGCTCTCGTCGGCGTTCGAGGGCTACGGCGGGCTGGAAGCCGACGGCACGGTGCACGGCATCCTGGTCGGCGGCAAGCCCGTCGACGGCGCGATCGAAGCCGGCACCGAGGCGCAGATCGTGCTCGACCGGACCGCCTTCTACGCCGAGAAGGGCGGTCAGGTCGGCGACCACGGCCGCATCACGACGCGTGACGGCCAGGCCGTGTTCGAGGTGACCGACACGCAGTACGTCGGCGAGGCGATCGCCCACCACGGCCGCGTCACCGCCGGTTCGTTCGCGCCGGGCGACGCGGTGCACACCAGCGTCTATCCCGAGTGGCGGGCGGAGATCCGGCGCCACCACACCTCGGCGCACCTCTTGCAGCGCGCGCTCAAGGAAGTGCTCGGCGAGGAAGTGATGCAGGCCGGCTCGTGGGTCGGGGTCGACCGCATGCGGTTCGATTTCCGCAGCCCGGTCGGCGCGCTCAGCGCGGACCAGAGGCGGGCCGTGACGCAGCGCGTCAACGAGCTGATCCGCGACGACCACCACCAGGACATGAACGAGCTGCCGATCGAGGAGGCCAAGCGCACCGGCGCGGTCACGATGGCGGGCGAGAAGTACGGCGACGTCGTGCGGGTGGTGAAGTTCGGGCCCTCGGTCGAGTTCTGCGGCGGCACCCACGCGCACACCACCGGCGAGCTGGGCATGTTCGTGCTGCTGTCGGAGTCGTCGATCGGCAGCGGCGTGCGCCGCATCGAGGCCGTCGTCTCGAAGGCGGCCGAGGCGTACGTCGAGCGGCAGCAGGATACCATCGCGACCCTGGCCGAGTCGCTCGCCACCAAGCCCGAGGAGATCGTCGAGCGGGTCGAGCGCATCCAGTCCGACGTGCGCGACCTGCAGAAGGCGATGGCGCAGGTCAAGGCTCAGCTCGCCGCCGCCGACGCGGCGACCTACGTCGAGCGCGCCGAGGAGCTGGGCGGCAAGCGCGTCGTCGCGGCGGTCGTGCGCGAGGCCGATGCGAACGCGGTGCGCGCGCTGGGTAACGCGATCCGCGACCGGCTGCGCTCGGGCGTCGTCGCGCTGATCGGCGTGGACGGCGAGAGCGCGGCGCTGTTCGTGAGCGCCAGCGACGACGCGGTGAAGTCGGGCGTGCACGCCGGCAACCTGGTCAAGCTCGCCGCCCCGCTGGTCGGCGGCAAGGGCGGCGGCGCGCCGGCCCAGGCGCAGGGCGGCGGCAAGAACGTCGCCGGCGCCGACGAGGCGCTGGCCGCGATTCGGGAGGCGCTCGCGGCCGGCAAAGCGGCGTGATCGCGCTGCTGGCGGCCGCAGCCGTCGCAACGTTCGCGCCGCAGCCCGCGCAGCCGGCGCCGGGCCAATCCGCCCGTCGCGCGTCGCAAGCCGCTCCCTCGCGCGCGCCGCAAGCCGCGGCCCCGCTCGCGCCGCAAGCCGTGCTCGCGCGGTACGCGGGGGCGCTCAAGACGCTCAAGGAGCCGCGCGTCTTCACCGTCGAGTACACGCTCGAACAGACCGGGACCCGCACGCTCGAGCAGATGCACCGCATCTTCCGCAGCGGCAAGGACGAGCGCGACGAGACGATCGCGGTCAACGGCACGCGGCTGACGCGCCCGCAGGTGCGGGTGTTCCGCAATCGCCCGTATCGCTACACCGTCGCGGCGCTGGCGCCCAAGCCCGCGCAGTACGACTTCAAGTACGTCGGGGCGCGCCGGGTGGCGCGGCATTTCGACTACGTCTTTCGCCTGACGCCCAAGAAGCCGGCGGGTTTCGCGTTCACCGAGCTGACCGTCGACGGGGCGACGTTCCTGCCCGGCACGGTCGCTTTCGCCACCCGCCAGCACGGCGGCGGCGGCAGCGTGAGCTTCGGCCGGCGCGACCGCTGGTGGACGGCCGCCGGCGCGAACGCGTCGGTGCGGGCGCCGGGCGGCGCGGAAGAGCGCGAGCAGCTCACGTTCTCGCGCTGGCGCTTTCCGCCGTCGCTGCCGCCGTCGACGTTCGCCCTGCCGCGCGCGCTGCCGACCACGCCGCCCGCCCTGCCCTGATTCAGGAGCCGCCATGACGACCGACCGCGACATCGCACTGGCCCGCCGGGAATCGATCGCCGACGCGCTGCGCCGCTCGGCGCGCCGCGACCCCGAGCGCGTCGCGCTGCGTTTCGCCGAGCGGAGCTGGACGTACGCGGCGCTCGACGCGGCCGCGAACCGCGTCGCGCGCCGGTTGGCGGATGCCGGGCTCGAGCCGGGCCAGCGCGTCGCCGCCTACGGCCGCAACTCCGACGCGTACCTGGTGACGTGGCTGGCATGCCTGCGCGCCGGGCTCGTGCACGTGCCGGTCAACTACGCGCTCACCGCCGGCGAGCTGGGTTACATCGTGCGCCAGTCGGGCGCGTCGGCGCTGGTCTGCGACAGCGCGCTGGCGCCGAACGTCGCCGCCAGCGAAGACTGCGCGCGCGTCGCAGTGCACGGGCGCTTCACCGCCGGTGCGAAGGACGGGACGTTCGACGTGCTCGCCACCGCGCTCGACGAAGGCGCCGACGCGGCGCCGCTCGCTGCGCGCCACGCGCACCCGGTCGCGCAGATCCTGTACACCTCGGGCACGACCGCCGAGCCCAAGGGCGCGGTGATGACGCACGCCGCGCTGCTCGCGCACTATGCGAGCTGCATCGCCAGCGCCGAGCTCGCCGCCGCCGATCGCTCGCTCGACGCGCTGCCGCTGTACCACTCCGCGCAGATGCACGTGATCCTGATGCCGCACTTGCTGCTGGGCGCGACGTCGGTCCTGATCGAAGCGCCCGAGCCGGCGACCGTGCTGCGGCTGATCGAGGAGCACCGCATCACCTCGTTCTTCGCGCCGCCGACGGTCTGGATCAGCCTGCTGCGCCATCCGGACTTCGACCGGCGCGACCTGAGCACGCTGCGCAAGGTCTACTACGGCGCCTCGATCATGCCGGTGCCGGTGCTCGAGGAGCTGCGCCGCCGGCTGCCCGCGGCCGGGGCCTGGAACCTCTACGGCCAGAGCGAGATCGGCCCGCTCGCGACCGTGCTGCGGCCCGAGGAGCACGACGAGCGGCCGGCGTCGGCGGGGCGCCCGATCCTCAACGTCGAGACGCGCGTCGTCGACGAGGCGATGCAGGACGCGCCGCCCGGCGTGAACGGCGAGATCGTCCACCGCTCGCCGCAGCTGCTGACCGAGTACTGGGACAAGCCCGGCGAGACCGCGCAGGCGTTCGCGGGCGGCTGGTTCCACACCGGCGACGTCGGCTATCGAGACGAGGCCGGCTATCTCTACGTCGTCGACCGGCTCAAGGACGTCATCAACACCGGCGGCATCGTCGTCTCGAGCCGCGAGATCGAGGAGACGCTCTTCACCCACCCGGCCGTCTACGAAGCCGCGGTGATCGCGCTTCCCGACGAGCGCTGGGTCGAGGCGATCGCCGCCGTGGTCGTCCTGCGCCCCGGAGAGCAGGCCGACGAAGCCGACCTGCTCGCCCACGCCCGCGCGACGCTCGCCCCGTTCAAAGTGCCCAAGCGCATCATCTTCACCGACAGCCTGCCGCGCAACACCGCCGGCAAGCTGCTCAAACGGGAGCTGCGCGCGACGTATTCCTGACGCCTAACGGCGGCCGACCGGAATGGCCAAAACGCGCACCCAGACCCCGAATTCCTCGTTGATGTCGCATTCGACGTCACCGATCCGCTGCGTCGCAACGTGGAATTCGCGCGTCGGCAACCGCTTGAAGGAAGCAGCCGCGCTCGCGAAGCGCCGCCGCCGCGGCTTCGAGCCGTTCGCAGAGAGCGTTGAACTGGTCTACCGTCTGAGCCACGGACGCTATGGTGCACGCCGATCGTTACCGGGGCGTGAACCAGACATGACGCCCGGTCGTACGGCCGGGGGTGAATGCGACCCGAACCGCCCGGGGTGGCAGCGGCGTACCGCAGGTATGAGAACGCTGATCGCAGCCGCGCTCGTGGCCGCGGCCATCCCTGCCCTGACCGGCGCCGCCGCCCCGCCGAGCGCTGCCGCGCCGCCGAGCGCCACGGTCCACATTCACGACGACGCCTTCGTGCCCGCGACGATCACCGTGCGGGCGGGCGATAAGGTCACCTTCGTCAACGACGACGACGACGCGCACACCGCGACCGCGGACGACGGGTCGTGGGACTCCGAGGGGCTCGCCAACCGCGAGCGCTGGGTGCACGCCTTCGCCACGCCGGGCAAGCTCGCGTACCACTGCACCGTGCACCCCCACATGCACGGGACGATCGTCGTGCGGAGCGCGCGATGAGACGGCGCGACTTCGTCCGCCACGTCGCCTGGACGGGCGCGGGCATCGTCTACGCGCTGGGCGCCGACGGGCTGGCCCGCCCGGCCGCCGCGTCGCCGCGCGGCTTCGCGTTCGCGCAGATCAGCGACAGCCACATCGGGTATGCCGGGTGCGGCCAATCCCGACGTGCGCGCCACGCTGCAGCAAGCGGTGACGGCGGTGAACGCGCTGCCGGTGCAGCCGGCGTTCGTGATCCACACCGGCGACGTCACGCACCTGAGCAAGGCGGCGGAGTTCGACGACGCGCGCGCGATCTTGTCGGGTCTGCGGGCGCCGCTGCTGACGATTCCCGGCGAGCACGACGTGATCGGGGCCGAGGGCCCCAAGCGCTTCGCCGCCGCGTTCGGGCGGAGCGACGCGCGCGGGCGCGGGTGGTCGTCCTGGGACCAGGGCGGGGCGCACTTCGTCGCGCTGATCAACGTCGGCGAGGGCGAGACGATGGGCATGCTCGGCGACGAGCAGCTCGCGTGGCTGGCCGACGACCTCGCCGCACGCCGGGCCGACACGCCCGTCGTCGTGTTCGGCCACGTGCCGCTCTTCGCGGCCGCGCCGGAATGGGGCTGGACGACCGACGGACGGCGCCAAGGCGCTGGCGCTGCTGCGGCGCTTCGGCGCGGTGACCGTGCTCAACGGCCACATCCACCAGGTGCTCGAGCACCAGGACGGCGCGATCCGCTTCGCCACCGCGCGCGCGACCGCGTTCCCCCAGGCCGCGCCCGGCACGCCGGGCGCCAAGCCGGGGCCGCTGGCCGTCGCGCCGGGCTCGCTGCTCGGGGTGCTCGGCTACCGCACGGTGCAGCTCGACCGGCCCGCGGCATGGCACGACCGGACGCTGGCGCAGGGCTGAGCGGCGTCGAAGCACCGGGCGTGGCGTTCGACGGGCCGGCCTTCGAGACGGCGTACCGCGCGTACGCGCCGCGCCTGCGCGCGGTCGCGTACGACGTGCTGCGCGACCGCGAGGCCGCTCAGGACGCCGTCCACACCGCGCTGGTGCGGGTCTGGAGCGCGGGCGCGTACCGGCCCGAGCGCGGCGCGCTGCTGCCGTTCCTGATCGCCTGCGTGCGGCGCGAAGCGCTCGACGCGGCGCGCGCCGCGCGCCGCCGGCACCTGCGCGAGGCGCGGGCCGCTGGCGATCCGGTCATGCCCGACGTGACCGCCGCGCTCGACCCGGTCGAGGCGCAGCGCATCGCGCGCGCGCTTGCGGCTTTGCCCGCCGCGCAGCGCGACGTGATCGTGCGCGCGTACTACGGCCACCACACGCTGGCGGAGATCGCGCACGAGCACGACCTTCCGCTGGGCACCGTCAAGAGCCGGCTCTCGCAAGCGCTGCGGCGGCTCCACCTCGCGCTCTCCGGAGGGGCTTGACCCGTGCATCTCGACGACGACGCCGAACTCTACGCGCTGGGCCTGCTCCCCGCCGACCGCGGCGCCGCGATCGAAGCGCACCTCGCGGTCTGCGACGCCTGCCGCGCGCGCGTCGTCGCGGCCGAAGCGGTGGGCGCGTCGCTGGCCGGCGCGCTGCCGGCCGTTCCCGAGGTCGTACCGTCGGACGCGGCGCGAGCAGCGACCCGAGCGCCGGGCGGAGCGCGTGCGCCGGCCGACCGGCCGTGGGGCATGCTGGCGGCGGCCGCGGCGCTGGTCTTCGCGGCGACGGCGGCGGTCGAGGGCGTCGCCGCCCACGCCGCGTCGGCGCGGCTCGCGGCAACGGATAGCGCGCTGGTCGCGATCGCCGGCTCGCACTTCAACCACGTCACGCTCACCGCCCGGCGCGGGGTCGTGGCCAAGGCGCTCTACGCGCGCGACGGCGCGTGGTGCTACGTCGTCGCCGAAGGAATTCCGCGCGGCGCGCACGTCGTGCTGCGCAGCGGGCGAGCGGCGCGGGATGCGGGTACGCTCGACGGGGCGCCGGCGACGAGCTTCGTGCGCAGGCCGGGCCGCGTCGGCGAGATCGACGTCGTCGCCGGCGGACGGGTCATCGCGCACGGCGTCCCGGCGTACTAGATCAGAGCGCCTGCGACTCCACCTGCGCGCGCAGCTCGCCGAGGTGCGCGCGGACGCACTCCTCCAGCAGCGTCCAGCGGCCGCCCTCGACCTCGAACACGCGCGTAGGCGCCGTTCTCCACCTCGACGTCCCAGAACGCGTTCAGCTCGCGCCCCAGCGCGTCGAGCAGCGCGACCCGCACCACCGCGTCGTGGGTCACGACCAGGGTGGGGACGTCGCTCGCAAATGAGCGCGCGAACGCGCGCCAGCGCTCGCGCACCTGCGCCAGCGTCTCGCCGCCCGCGAAGACGGCGTTCGCGGGATCGTGCCGCCAGGCGTGATAGCGGGCCGGGTCGTTGGCCGCGATCTCGTCGCGCAGGCGTCCTTCCCAGGTGCCGTGCGCGATCTCGATCAGCCGGTCGTCGGTCTCGAGCGCGAGGCCGAGCGCGTCGGCGACCGGCTGCGCGGTCGCGGTCGTGCGCAGCATCGGGCTGGCGACGACCCGGCCGACGTGCGCGGCGCGCATCGCCGCGGCCAGCGCGGCGGCCTGCGCCAGGCCCAGCGAGGTCAGCTCGGACTCGCGCCGGCCCTGATAGCGGCCGGCGAGGTTCCAGGTCGTTTCACCGTGCCGGGCCAGGTAGACGTTCACCCGTTCCGCTTAGCCCGCCGCCCGGCGCGCGCCCTCTGTGCATTTGTCGGGCCGCGCGCGGGCATCAGAGGCTCATCGTCTCGCCGCGGCCGACGACGCGCAGCTTCTCAGCCAGCCCGGCGGCGCGCATGGCCGCGACGAACTCGTCCAGGCCCGAACTGAACAGGTTCCAGTCGTCGGTGTGGATCGGCACGACCGTGCGCGGGTCGACGATGCGGACCGCCTCGACCCCGCCCGCCGCGTCGAGCGTGACCAGCACGCCGAGCTTGGCCGAGGGAATGCGCGTGCCGCCCAGGTGCAGCAGGGCGACGTCGATGCCGGGAAAGCGGCGCGGAATCTCGCGCAGCGCGTCGTGGACCAGCGTGTCGCCGCTGATGTAGACGCGCAGCGGGCGGCCGCCCTCGCGCGGCACGTCGATGATGTGGCCGTTGGTCGCGGGCAGCAGCGCGGCGACCGGCTTGGGCCCGTGCTGAGCGGGCACGGCGGTGATCTTCAACCCGCCGCCGCCCGGCTTGTCGAGCGCGATTTCGTCCCAGTGGTCGAGGCCGTGGGTGCGGGTGAAGCCGCGGCTCGCGAGCACTTTGGCGGCCTGCTTGGTGGTGATGAGCGGCAGCGCGTGGTCGAGCCCGCGCTCGGCGGGCGGGTCCCAGTGGTCGCCGTGGAGGTGCGAGAGCAGCAGCGCGTCGAGCGGCGGCAGGTCGGCCAGTTCCAGCGCCGGGTCCAGCAGGCGCTTCGCGAACAGCCCGTAGCCGACGTGGACGTGGTCGCCCGCGTGCAGGAACGAGGGGTCGGTCAGCAGCGTCACGCCGTTGAGCCGGAGCAGCGTGGTGGCGTTGCCGATGAACGTCAGCGACGCCGTAGCCCGGTCGGCCGCGGTGCCGGAAAGCGGTATTCGTCGCATCGCGCTTGCTCTACCCGCACGATCGGGTTCGCTCGGCTGCTGGCGCCAGGAACCTTCGCGCCGAGGCGCTAGTTAAGGTTCCCGGTGACGCAATACGTGTACACGATGCATCGGGTCGGCAAGATGGTGCCGCCGAAGCGCCAGATCCTCAAGGACATCTCGCTCAGCTTCCTGCCCGGCGCGAAGATCGGCATCCTCGGCCTCAACGGCGCGGGCAAGTCGACCGTGCTGCGGATCATGGCCGGCCTCGACACCGAGATCGACGGCGACGCGATCCCGATGCCCAACCTGAGCATCGGCTACCTGCCGCAAGAGCCCAAGCTCGACCCCGACAAGACGGTCCGCGAGACGGTCGAGGAAGCGCTCACCGCGCAGCTGGCCGCGCGCAAGCGGCTCGGACGAAGTCTACGCCGCCTACGGCGATCCCGACGCCGACTTCGAGAAGCTCGCCGAGGAGCAGGCCAAGCTCGAAGCGATCCTGTTCGCCCAGGGCGACGACCTCGAGCAGCAGCTCGAGATCGCGGCCGACGCCCTGCGCCTGCCGCCCTGGGACGCCAAGATCGGCCCGCTCTCGGGCGGCGAGAAGCGTCGCGTCGCGCTCTGCCGGCTGCTCCTCTCCGAGCCCGACATGCTGCTGCTCGACGAGCCCACCAACCACCTCGACGCGGAGAGCGTGGAGTGGCTGGAGCACTTCCTGCAGCGCTTCCCGGGCACCGTCGTGGCCGTCACCCACGACCGCTATTTCCTGGACAACGCGGCGGAGTGGATCCTCGAGCTCGACCGCGGGCGCGGCATCCCCTGGAAGGGCAACTACAGCTCCTGGCTCGACCAGAAGGGCCAGCGCCTGGCCCAGGAAGAGAAGGAAGAGTCGGCCCGCCAGAAGGCGCTCAAGCGCGAGCTGGAGTGGGTCCGCTCGGGCACCAAGGGCCAGCAGACCAAGAGCAAGAGCCGCCTCGCGCGTTTCGAGGAGCTCTCCAGCTACGAGTACCAGCGCCGCAACGAGACGCAAGAGATCTTCATCCCGGTCGCCGAGCGGCTGGGCGACCAGGTGATCGAGTTCAAGGGCGTGCGCAAAGCCTACGGCGACCGGCTCTTGATGGACGACGTCAACTTCCGCATCCCGGCCGGCGCGATCGTCGGCATCATCGGCCCCAACGGCGCCGGCAAGTCGACGCTGTTCCGCATGATCGCCGGCAAGGAGCAGCCCGACGCGGGCGAGATCGTCATCGGCAGCAGCGTCAAGCTGGCGGTGGTCGACCAGACGCGCGAGGCGCTCGACGACACCAAGACCGTGTTCGACGACGTCAGCGGCGGCCTGGACCTGCTCAAGGTCGGCCGCTTCGAGATGCCGTCGCGCGCGTACCTGGGCCGCTTCAACTTCAAGGGCGGCGACCAGCAGAAGCCCGTCGGCGCGCTCTCGGGCGGCGAGCGCGGGCGCTTGCACCTGGCCAAGACGCTGCTCGAGGGCGGCAACGTGCTGCTGCTCGACGAGCCCTCCAACGACCTCGACGTCGAGACGCTCCGCGCGCTCGAAGACGCGCTGGGCGAGTTCGCCGGCACGGTGCTGTGCATCAGCCACGACCGCTGGTTCCTCAACCGCATCGCGACCCACATCATCGCCTTCGAAGGCGACAGCTCGGTCTATTTCTTCGAGGGCAACTACGAGGAGTACGAAGCCAACAAGCGCCAGCGCCTGGGCGAAGAAGCCGCCAAGCCGCACCGCATCCGCTACCGCCCGCTGACCATCGGCTGAGCGCGGGCGCGCTCCAGGCCCGACACCGGACCGTCAGCGCTGTTTCGCAGCACCTCCGGCGGGTTCGCCAAGCGCGCGCCGGTATAGTGGGCTCATGGAACGCTCGTATCGACCTGCGCACCGAACCGCACTCCCCTGCAGCAAGCCAAGTCGCACGAACGGGTCGCGACGTATTCGATCGTGGTCATCGTGGCGGTCATCGCGGTCCTCGCCGTCCGGACGATCGCGATCGCCGGCCCCGAGACCGCCGCGGACCAGCAGCGGCTCGCCAACGTGATCGTACCGGTCGTGCAGCTCATCATATCGCTGACGATGCTGGCGCTCATTCGCAATCAAGTCAGCGTTGCGGTCGGTCAGATCGAACAAGCCGAGCAAAGCGAGACGCGGCTTCTGCAGCTCGCCGCGGCGGTCCACGCGCTGGTCGATGCGCTGAACGCTCCGGCGCCGGTTTCGTACCGAACCGTCCGGCGGTCCGATCCGCCGCCGCCTCCGCTCGCTTCGGATCGTGAGCCGCTCGGCGACGGCGTAGCGCGTATCAGCCGGGTGCGGCTTCCGCGCGCTGCTCGCGCATGAGCCGCGCCACCTCGCGCGCGGCCGGGTCGCCGCTCGCGCCGAGCGCGTCCGCGACGCCGGCGCTGGTCGGCGGCGGTGCGGTTCTGGGAGAGCTTGTACTTGCCTTCCAGGCGCGTGACGGGGATCTCGAAGGCGACGATCGCGCGCCGCATGCCGGCGAGGTACGTCTTCCGAAAGGCGGTCCACCGACCAGGGCCGCGCGCAGCGCGCTTCCTCGGTGTCGGTCAAGCGGCGCAGCACGTCCATCACGTCGTCGCGCTCGGTCAAGAGCCGGCCCCGGCCCGGGCGTGGACCGCGGTGTAGTTCCAGGTCGGCACGCTCTCCGCGACGGTGTACCAGCTCGGCGAGACGTAGGCGTGCGGGCCGGTGAAGATCGCCAGCGCTTCCTGCTCCTCGAGCGTGCGCCACTGCGGGTTGGCGCGGGCGACGTGGCCGCGCAGGACCACGCTCGTCGCCTTCGCCGTCGACCAGCAGCGGCAGGTGGGTCGCGAACGGGGCGCCGTCGACCACCGTGACGAGCGCCGCGAACGCGTGCGCGCGCATGAACGCGCGCAGCTCCGCGCGGTCGTCGATGCGAAAATGGGCGGGCACGTACACCGGAAGCTCCTCTTCACGAGCGCGGGCGCGCTCGCTCCTGTCTTCGGCGCCTCGCGCGCGAACCCGTGGCGGCCCAGGGCGAACCAAACCCGTGGGTGGCCTGATCCGTATCGGCGCCCGGAACGGCCCGAACCGTCCCGTAGCGATGCCCAAGCAAGCGAGGGGCGTTCAGCTTGGCGGAGAACGCCGACGGCTTCTCGCTTTCGTCACGAGGGTGTTGGCTTTGTCTCATCCGCAGCGGTCGTCGACCGCACTCACCCGCCGGGCCGGGCGGATCGCGCTTGCGATCGCGCTCCCCTGCGCCGCCCTGCTCGCCGCGCTCGGGGGCCCGCAGCGCGCGGTCGCGCAGGCGCCCGCGCCCGCGGTTCCGGCGTTCGCCGCGGTGCCGCGAATCGTCCGCGCCGGGGCGCTGGCCGCGAGCCTGCCCGCCTCGCTGGGCCGCTCGCAGGCGGGCGGCACGTGCAACCCGGGCAGCGCGACCGTCCGCGGCAACGTCGTCTCGCTGGCGCTGCACCTCAAGCGCGTCGCGACCTCGATCAACAACCCGTCCGACCCGCTGGGCCGGCCCGACCCGCTCGACCTGCGCACCTACAGCGGCTTCCTGACCTCGCCCGAGATCGACGCCGTCCCGGGCGACTCGCTGCACATCGCGCTCGCCAACGAGCTCTCGACCACCGACCCGACTGCGGGGCCTCGCCCGCGCCGTACCTGCTGCTGCCGCCCGGCGTGGGCTGCTTCAACACCACCAACCTGCACACGCACGGGCTCCACGTCTCGCCCAGCCGGCATCAGCGACAACGTGCTGCTCGCCGTCGCGCCCGCCACCGTGCAGCCCTACGTGATCGACATCCCCAAGGACCACCCGGCGGGGACGTTCTGGTACCACGCCCACATGCACGGCTCGACCGCGGTCGACGTGTCCAGCGCGGTGGCCGGGACGCTGATCGTGCGCGGCAACCGCGCGTACGACGCCGGCCAAGCCGGCCCGGCCGTCGCCGACATCGACACGATCCTGCACGGCGCCGACCGCCAGCCCTTCCCCGACACCGTGTTCGTGCTCCAGCAGCTCGCCTACGGCTGCTTCTGGACGACCGATCGCAGCAAGCCCTACGACAACCTGATCACCACCGCCGGCCTGTTCACCACGGCCGACTCGCAGGCGGCCAGCCCGCCGCCCAGCGCGAGCGCGCCCTGGACCTGCCGCCCCAGCTCGGCGCTGCCCTCGGGCAGAGTGCTGTCAGCCCGCGGCGTGGTCGAGAACTTCCAGACCGCAGCTCTTCTCGCCCACCATCTGGGACACCAACGGGCGCTTCACCAGCATCAACGGCCAGGTCCAGCCGCTCATCGAGGTGCCCGCCGGACAGATCCAGCGCTGGCGCTTCGTGCACGGCGGCCTGCACGACACGATCAACCTGCAGGTCGTCGCGATGACGCAGGCGCGCCAAGGCGCTCTGAGCGGCCGGCTCGCGTCGCGGCTGCTCGGCAAGACGCGCCGCGCGCAAGCCGCGCTCGTGAGCCAGGCTTGCGGCGCCACGCTCCGCCACGCTGATCCCGCAGTTCGAGATCGCCAGCGACGGCCTCACCCGCACCAAGATCCGCACCGTCAACCCGGCCGGCAGAAGCCGCTCCGGTCGCCACCGCGCCGCCGATGTACGGCTCGAACTACCTCCAGCCGGGCTACCGCAGCGACGTGCTCGTCGCGTTCCCGGCCCCGACGGCGACTACTGCCTGCTCGACCAGGCCGCGCCGCCCTCGGAGCGCGTCAACAACGGCGGCGGCGGCGGGCAGGGCCCGTCGATCCCGCAGCTGCTGGCCTACGTGCACGTCACCGCCGGCCACAGCGTGCCCAAGGACGAGCTGCAGACCTACGTCGAGCAGACGCTCTACGCCGGCAACCCGCACGCTCCCGGCGGCCGTGCGCAGCGGCCTGCTGACCGGCAACACCGCGCCCTGGGCGCCGTTCGACCGAGCTCGCGCCGCCGGCGCCGGGCGCGACCGCCCCGCCGTACGCGCACTTCAACATCGACGTCAGCACGAACCCGACCGGCTTCACCGTCAACGGCCAGTCGTACGATCCCAACACGGTGCAGAAGACGCTGATCCGCAAGGTCGGCACGACCGACGACTGGACGGTCAACGTCACGGCCGGTCCCGCCGCCGAGCCGCACATCTTCCACATCCACGTCAACCCGTTCGAGGTGATGAACGTCTACAAGGTGACGACCGGCGCGAGCGGCGTGACGCGCACCTCGATCTACAATCCCGACGGCACCTGCAAGGCGTCGGTGATCGGCAGCGATCCGTCCACCCTGGCCGACCAGTACTGCGGCATGTACCACGTCTTCCGCGACACGCTGTTCATCCAGAACGGCTACGACGTGCGTGCTGCGCACGCACTACGCCCGCTACACCGGCGAGTTCGTGCTGCACTGCCACATCCTCGACCACGAGGACGCCGGCATGATGGCCAACGTCCAGATCGTCGACGACCCGGCCCACCCGCCCGCCCCCGGCAAGGCCCACATGCCGGCCATGCGGATGGGCGGCCACCCGCGCACCGGCCACTGAGCGCAACGAGGGCCGGCTCGCGCGAGCCGGCCCTCGGATTTCAGGTGCGCGCCCGGCTCACTTCTTGAACGGGCTCGAGAAGCGCGGGTCGGCCACGAAGGCCGGGTCGTCGAGCGTCGCGAGGAACGCGACGAGCGCCGCTTTGTCGGCGGCCGTCAGGTTGAGCCGCAGCGGAACGCCGTTGCGGGTGAGGCGCGGGTCGAGCGCCGGCCCGGCGAGCACGCCGCGGTCGTAGTGGTCGACCACCTGGGCCAGCGTCGCGAAGCGGCCGTCGTGCATGTACGGGCCGCGCGAGCCGTTCTTGAGCGAGGGCGACTTGAAGACGGTCGTCTGACCGGCGTCGAGGCCGTTGCCGCGCGCGTTCGCGCTCAGCGCGAAGGTCGGCGGAACGTGACAGGCCGCGCAGCCCACCCCGCCCTGCCCGGGACCGGCGACGAAGAGATGCCGGCCGCGGTTCTCCTGCGCGGTGAGGGCGGGCAGGTCGAGGTCGAGGTTCTTGTTCGGCGCGGCCGGGTTGTAGACGGTCGCGTAGCCGGCGTCCCAGCGGCTTGCGGTCGTGACCATGCTGCGCTCGAACTGCGCCAGCGCGCCCTCGATGCGGGCCGGAGTGATCGCCGCGTCGCCGTAGACGAAGCGCATCAGCTCCGGGTAGTACGGCAGCGCCGCCATGCTCTTCGTCAAGGCTGCGAAGCCGCCGTGGGCGGCGTCGTAGCCCATCTCGTTGGTGGTCGTGATCGGTCCCGCGGCTTGCGCTTCGACGGAGGCCGCGCGCTTGTCCCAGAACATCGTGCCGGGCGCGTAGTAGCGCAGGTTGCCCAGCCGCATGGCGTGCTTGGCCGTGAGCGAGCCGGCGACGACGCCTTGGCTGAACTGCGCGCCGTCGCTGAAGCCGATGCTCTGCTGGTGGCACGACGCGCACGAGATCGCGCCGGTCGTGCTCAGCCGCTTGTCGTGGAAGAGCACGCGCCCGAGCGTGGCGCCCGCGTCGGTGACGGGGTTTCCCGGCGGGGTGTTGTCGCCGCCGCGCACCTGCGCGTCGTACGACGCGGGCAGGACCGGGCGGGCGTAGTTCGCGAGCTTGGTGAGGTCGAGCGCGAGATAGGCGGCCGACGCGGCGCTCAAGCCGCCGACCGAGGGCGCGGGGCTGGGGGTCGGCGGCACGCGCACGGGTGGCGGCGGCGCCGGCGGGGGCGGCGGCGGTGGCGGGGCCGCGCGCTCGCCGGCGGCGGGCGTGCGAGCCGCCGGGACCGACGACGACCCGCCGCCGGAACAGCCGGCGGCGAGCAGCAGCGCAATTGCAACCGGAACGGCACGAACGACGGCGTTCACTTTGGCGACCCCGATCCATCGGAAGACACGAGAAGCGACGGCGTGCCGATAGGCACGAGCGCTCGGTTGCAAGGATATGGAGCGACCAGGCCGGCCGACCTCCGCCGCCGGCCGCGATGTGACCCCCGACACCGGCGCGCGTGACCCCCGACACCGGCGCGCCGTGACTCTCAGCGCCGGCGCGCCTCCTCAGCGCTCGATGTAGGCCATCCCGCCGGCGTTGTAGCGCTCGCCGGCGACGCGCTCCGCGATCGAGTCGAGGCGGCGCAGGTCGTCCTCGTCCAGCCGCACGTCCAGAGCGCCGGCGTTCTCGTCGACGCGCGCGGCCTTGGTGGTCCCGGGGATCGGAACGAGGTCCTCGCCGCGGCTCAGCACCCAGGCCAGCGCCACCTGCGCCGGTGTTGCGCCGTGCTTACCGGCGACCTCGCGCACGATGTCGACGATCGCGGCGTTGCGCGCGCCGTTGTCGCCCGCGAAGCGCGGGTGGTTGCGCCGGAAGTCGCTCTCGGGCAATGCCTCTGCGGTCACCGTTCCGGTCAGGAAGCCGCGCCCGAGCGGGCTGTAGGGAACGAAGCCGATGCCCAGCTCGCGGAGCGCCGGCAGTACCTCGTCCTCGACGTCGCGCGACCACAGCGAGTACTCGCTCTGCACCGCGGCGATGGGATGCGTGGCGTGCGCGCGCCGGATCGTCGCGGCCGACGCTTCCGAGAGGCCGAGGTAGCGGACCTTGCCCGCGGCGACCGCCTCGGCCATCGCGCCGACCGTCTCCTCGATGGGAACCTTCGGGTCGACCCGGTGCTGGTACCAGAGGTCGACGTGGTCGACGCCCAGGCGCTTGAGCGAGCCCTCCAGCGCGCGCCGGGCGTTCGCCGGCGAGCCGTCCACGCCGCTCATGCGCTCGCCGTCGGCGAACGAGAAGCCGAACTTGGTTGCGAGCTGGACCTCGTCACGGCGCCCGGCGATCGCGGCGCCGACGACCTCCTCGTTGCGGAACGGCCCGTAGATCTCGGCCGTGTCGATCAGCGTGATGCCCAGGTCGAGCGCCCGGCGGATCGCCGCGGTGCCCGACTCCTCGGCGGGCGGTCCGTAGGCGAACGAGATGCCCATGCAGCCCAAGCCCAGCGCGGAGGTCTCCAAAGGGCCTAAACGGCGTCGCGGAATGGTCGTCATGCGGGGCTTGTACCCCGTGCCGCGCGCTACAGGGAGAGCGAGCGGACCGTGCCGATGCCGGGGATCGCGCGCAGCGCGGCCAGCGTCGCGTCGCCGGGAGCGCGGTCGGCGGCCAGCACCATGATCGCGTCGCCGCCGACGGTGTTGCGCGAGACCTGCATGGTCGAGATGTTCACGCCCGCGTCGCCCAGCACGGTGCCGACCCGGCCGATCATGCCGGGCACGTCGCGGTGCTGCGTCATCAGCATCGCGCCGGCGGGGATCGCGTCGATCTCGTAGCCGTTGAGCTCGACGATGCGCGGCGAGCCGGCCAGCGAGGTCGCCGTGATCGAGGTGCCGCCGGCGACCAGCCGCAGCGACGAGGCGTAGCTCGACGCGCTCGCGTCGCCGCGCGCCTCCACCACGATGCCGAGCTCGCGCGCGATCGCCTCGGCGTTGACGACGCTCACCCGGCGGTCGGTCGTCGCTTGCAGCAAACCGCTCAGGAACGCG
Source organism: Vulcanimicrobiota bacterium (assembly GCA_963784655.1). GTDB lineage: Bacteria > Vulcanimicrobiota > Vulcanimicrobiia > Vulcanimicrobiales > Vulcanimicrobiaceae > Vulcanimicrobium. Next base: position 753,576 of record CAWASO010000001.1, on the reverse strand, counting down.
CGCACGAGCGGCTCGGGCGGCACGTCGGCCAGCGCGCCGCCCAGCACCAGCGCGATCGGCGGCAAGCGCTCGGGCCGCGCGTACTGCGGGTAGAACCGGCCCAGCCGGTGCGCGACGGCCAGGAACGGCATCACCCGCTCGGCCTCGGGCCCGCCCGGCACGGGCGCGTTCACCGCGGCGTTGGCCGGCGCGCCGAGCAGCACGCGCGCCACGTCTTCGGCCAGCTCGGTCGCGATCCGCTCGAGCGCCTCGTGGGTCGAGCCGCCCAGGTGCGGCGTCGCGAAGACCTTGGGGTGGCGGTGCAGCGCCGCGCCGCTGCCGCCGGGCGGCGGCGGCTCCTGGGCCACGACGTCGATCGCCGCGCCGGCCAGCGTGCCCGCGTCGAGCGCGGCGAGCAGGTCGCGCTCGACGATCACCCCGCCGCGCGCGCAGTTGATCAGGTACGCGTGCGGGCGCAGCTGGGCGAGCTTCGCGCCGTCGATCAGACCCACGGTCTGCGGGGTGAGCGGGACGTGCAGCGTGACGATGTCGCTCTCGCGCAGCAGCGTCTCGAGGTCGACCAGCCGGGCGTCGAAGGCGTCGGCGCGCGCGGCCGTGATGTACGGGTCGTGGGTCAGGATCGTCATCCCGAACGCCTTGGCGCGGGTGGCGACGTTGCCGCCGATCCGGCCCAGGCCGACGATGCCCAGCGTCTTGCCGTACAGCTCGCTGCCGACGAGCGGCTTGCGGTCCCAGATGCCTTCGCGCAGCATCTGCACCGCGGCGGGCGTGCGGCGCGCCAGCGAGAGCATCAGCGCGAAGGTCTGCTCGGTCGCGGCGATCGTGTTGGCGCCGGGCGTGTTGAGGACCAGGATCCCGGCGTCGGTCGCCGCGTCGACGTCGATCGCGTCGACGCCCACCCCGGCCCGGGCCACCACGGTCAGGTTCCCGCCGGCCGCGAGCAGGTCGCGGTCGACCCGCGTCTCGGAGCGCACGATCAGGCCTTCCGCGCCGGCCAGCGCGGCGACCAGGTCGGCGCGCGGGCGCCCGACCTGGGAATCCACCTCGATGCCCGCGTCGCGCAGCACCGCCAGGCCCTTCTCGGCGAACGACTCCGCGACGACGACCCGCGGTCGTGACAGGCCGCTCTGCATGATCGGGCGTAGTTGCACGCGCTTGACCCTCCGCCTTCGTGAGACACCCGCGGTCGCGCTCGCGTTCGCCGTGCCGTTCGTCGTGTTGCTCGCCTCGGTGCGAACCGAGGTCGGCTTCTGGGACACCGGCGATCTGCAGACCGTTGCCTGGATCGCCGGCATCCCGTACCCGACGGGCTTTCCCGGCTACGTGCTCGCCGGCTGGCTGTGGACCCATCTCGTCCCGCTCGGCTCGGTCGCGGCGCGGCTCAACGCGCTCTCGGCGCTCGCGCTCGCGAGCGGCGCCGGCATCGTGGCCGGGCTCGCGCTGCTGCTCGAAGCGGCCCCGCCGGTCGCGCTGCTGGCCGGTTGGGCGTTCGCCTTCGCGCACCCGGTCTGGCTGCGGGCGACTTACGCCGACGTGCACCCGCTCGGCTTCGCGGTCGCTTTCGCGGCGGTCGCGCTGGCGCTGCGCTGGAGCCTGCGCGGCGAGCCCCGGGCGCTGGCGGCCGCGCTCGGGCTAGGCGGCGCGGCGCTCGCGATCGACAACACCACCGTGCTGATCCTGGCCGGCGGGGTCGTCGCGGCGCTGGGCCGGCCGCTGCCCGTGCGGCCGGTGGCCGGCGGGCTGGCCGTCGCGCTGCTGCTCGTCGGCGGCGCGTACGCCTGGCTGCCGCTGCGCAGCGCGCAGCTCAGCGCGGCCCGGGTCGACCCGACCCTGGCGCTGGGCATCCCGCCCGGCCGGCCGTTCTGGGACGACCACCACCCCGCCGACCGGCACGGCTTCGTGCGCCTCGTCACGGGCAGCGACTGGGGCCCCGGCGACACCGTCGTCCAGCTGCTCACGCTGGGCACGGTCCGCTCCGCCTGGACCCGCTTCGGCCCCGCGCTCGAGGCCGATCTCCCGGCCGGGCTGCTGGCCGCCGCGGCGCTCGGCCTCGTGCTGGCCGCAGGCACGGCTTCGGCGGCGGGCGTGGGGCCGGTTGCCGACGGTGCCGTCCCGGTAACGGTGGCGGGGCTGGCGCTGGCCGGACTGCTGCCGGCCCTGTTCGGCGCCTCGTACGACGCCGAGGCCGATCCCTCGCGCTACGTGTTCGCGCTCTACGCGGTGCTCGCGGTCGGCCTGGCGGTGGCGGCGAGCCGCACCATCCGCGCCTTCGGGCACGAGGCGCCGCGAACGGCGGGCGTCGTCGTCGTGGCGCTGCTGGCGCTGGCCGTCGCGCGCGAGCTGGCGCGCGGCGGCGACATCGTCGCCGTGCGCGGCGAGCGCGACGCCGCGGCGCTGGCGGACCGCGTGGTGGGCGCGACGCGCGACGGCGCGGTCGTCGTCGCGACCTGGGACGTCGCGACCCCGCTGGCCTACCGCGCGTACGTCGAGCACGGTCTGGGGCGGCGCGTCGTCGTCTGCTCGCTGCCGGGCGACTTCGGTTATCTCTTCGCGCGCTGGCTGCGCACGCGCCAGGTGGCGGTCGTCGGCGACGCGCCGCCGCTCGTGCCCGGCCTGCGCAGCCGGCTGCTCTCGCCGGGCGACCCGCCCGTGTACGAGATGATCGCACCATGAACGCGGTCGCGCCATGAACGCGCTCATGGTGGGATTGCTGGGCGCGATCGTCGCGCTGCTGGTGGCGCACGGGCGGGTCACGCCGTACGACAACTACGTGCTGTTCGCCGACGCGCTGCGGCACGGGCAGCTCTATCTGCGCGAGTGGCCCGGGCTATCGATCGACGCGGTGCTGTTCGAGGGCAAGCGCTACATCGTCAACGACCCGGTGCCGGGCGTCCTGATCCTGCCGCTGGTCGCGCTGGTCGGCACGCGCGCCAACGAGACGCTGCTGGCGTGCCTGCTGTGCGGCGTCGCGCTGGGCGCGGCGTGGGAGCTGCTCGCGCGCCTGGGGGTGAACGAGCGCGTCTCGGTTTGGCTGACGGTGTTCTTCCTGCTCGGCACCGACTTGCTGTGGTGCTCGATGCTGGGCGACGTGTGGTTCGTCGCGCAGACATCGTGCGTCGCGTTCACGCTGCTGGCGCTGGTGGAACTGGCCGGCAAGCGGCGCGGCTGGCTGGTCGCGCTGTGGTTCGCGCTCGCGGTCGGCTCGCGCTTCACCGTGGTGATGGCGCTGCCGGTCGTGCTGTGGTGGGTCCGGGACGGCTTTCTCGAGCGCGAGCGGCGCCCGCGCGAGCTGCTCGCCGCGCTCGCCGCGCTGGTGCCGTTCGTCCTGCTGTGGGTGGGCTACAACGAGGCTCGCTGGCACCTGCCGTGGGACGCCGGGCACACGATCTTCTACCACCAGGACCCGTACATGGGCTCCGCGACCGGCTCGCCGTTCGGCCTGGCGAACGTGCCGGTGCAGCTGTGGTCGTTCTTCGTCCAGCCGCCGCAGTTCGGGCCGGAGTACCCGTACGTGGTGCCGCTCGCGGTCGGGACGGCGCTGTGGTTCACCAGCCCGGCGCTGGGGCTGGCTTTTCTGGCCCGCGAGCCGCGCCGGCTGGTCGTTTCGCTCTGGCTGGCGGTGCTGCTGGTGGCCGGCCCGTCGCTGCTCTACTACGCCAACGGCGGCTCGCAGTTCGGGATGCGCCACGCGCTCGATTTCGAGCCCTTCGCGCTGGCCCTGATGGGCCTCGCGGTGCGCCGGGGCCTGCCCGCGCTGGGCCGTGCGCTGATCGTCTGGAGCGCGGCGGCGGGCGCCTGGGGCTGCTGGTACTGGAACGTCTTCGTCCGGCCGGGCCAACTGTGAGTTACGGTCCGGGCGCTTCCTGGGTACACCTCAGCAACTGATGGGGGGAACGCAATGGAAGAACGCAACGTAACGGTCGACCGCGACAGCGGCGGGTCGCTGGCGACCTTCAGCCTGGTCGCGGTGATCGTGGTCGTCGCCTTGATCGCGCTCTTCGTGTGGCAGCCGTGGAACACCACCGCGACGCGCAGCACGACGACCGACACCACCCAGTCCGGCACGACGACGGGCGGGAACACCTCCGGCGCTACCAATTCCGGTGGAGGGACGCACTAATCATGGAACGCACCGACAAAGACCGCGTCGAGACGATCAAGGGCGACACGCACGACGTGCTCGACGAAGCCAAGGAGCGCCTGAAGGCGGGCGGCGAGAAGATGAAGCGCGCCGTCGAGGGCGACAGCATGCCGCTGGGCGAGCGGATCGGCTCGCACGTCAAGGAGATGGGTCACGACCTGAAGGCCGACTACGACCGCGGCAAGCGCGACCTGCGCGACGGCGCGGAGCGCACCGAGGACGGGATCTGAGCGCGGTTCGCCGGCACTGAGCACGAAGACGCCGGACCGGCTGGCCGAATACGCGCGCAAGCGCGACTTCAAGGCCACCCCGGAACCGAAAGGCGAAAAGCGGAGCGCTTCCAAGCGGCTCCGCTTCGTCGTGCAAGAGCACCGCGCGACGCGGCTGCACTGGGATTTCCGGCTCGAAGCCGACGGCGTGATGCCGTCGTGGGCGGTCGCCAAAGGGCCGACGCTGGTGCCGCTCGAGAAGCGCCTGGCGATGAAGACCGAGGACCACCCGCTCGACTACCGCACCTTCGAGGGCGTGATCCCCGAGGGCAACTACGGCGCGGGCGAGGTCATCGTCTGGGACGCCGGCTTCTACGCGCTGGCCGAGGGCGACGACCCGGCGGCCGAGATCGCCCGGGGCAAGCTCAAGTTCGTCCTGGCCGGCAAGAAGCTGCGCGGGCTGTTCACGCTGGTCAAGATCAAGCCGCGCGAAGGCGAGCACGGCGAACCCTGGCTGCTGTTCAAAGACCACGACGAGTACGAAGACGCGGCCTGGAAAGTCGAAGAGCACGCCGAGAGCGTCAAGACCGGCAAGACGCTCGCGCAGCTGCAAGCGTCGCGCAAGGACGCGCCGATCTGGAAGAGCAACCGCGCCGCGTCGGCCGACGGCACCGCGGTCAAGCGCGCCGCGCGCGCGAAGGCGGCCAAGACCGATCCGCTCCCGCGCGAGGTGAAGCCGATGCTCACCACGCTCGTCGATGCGCCGTTCGACGACCCGCGCTGGCTGTTCGAGGTGAAGTGGGACGGCTACCGCGCGCATCGCGACGATCGAGCACGACGGCGGTGACGCTGACCTCGCGCAAGGGCAACGACATGCTGCCGCAGTTCCGCGAGATGGCCAACCTGCCGGCGGCGTTCCGCTCGCTGCCCGTCGTCGTGGACGGCGAGCTGTGCGTGATCGACGCGAACGGCCGGCCGGACTTCCAAGCCCTGCAGCAGCGCGAAAAACCGCTGCCCGGGCACAAGCGCCGCAAGCCCACCCCGGTGACGTTCGTCGCGTTCGACTTGCTCTACGCCGACGGGCGCGATCTGCGCGAGAAACCGCTCGAGGAGCGCAAGGACCTGCTGGAGCGCATCATCGTGCCCGAGCGCGGGGTGATGTTCTCCAAGCACGTGCTCGGCACGGGCACGGCGCTGTTCGCGGTCGCCGAGCAGCGCGGGCTCGAAGGCATCGTCGGCAAGGTCCGCACGTCGCCGTACCGCTCGATCCGCTCGCGCGAGTGGGTGAAGATCAAGGTCAAGCGGCGCCAGGAGTTCGTGATCGGCGGCTGGACCGAGCCGCGCGGGTCGCGCACCGCGTTCGGCGCGCTGCTCGTCGGCGTGTACGAAGGCGCGAAGTTCGTCTACGCCGGCCACGTCGGCACCGGCTTCGACAACGAGCTGCTGCGCGACTTGATGCAGCGTCTGAAGCCGCTCGAGCGCAAGACCACGCCGTTCGCGGTGCGGCCCAAGACGAACCAGCCCGCGCACTGGGTCGAGCCGGAGCTGGTGTGCGAGGTCGCGTTCGGCGAGTGGACCCAGGAAGGCATCCTGCGCCAGCCGGTCTTCGTCGGGCTGCGCAGCGACAAGGACCCCACGACCGTCGTGCGCGAGCGCGAGCAGCCGGCGGACCCCGACGCGTGAAGGCGGCCAAGACCGCGATCGAGATCGGCGGCCGCACCGTCGTGCTGTCGAACCAGGACAAGGTGCTGTTCCCGAGCGACGGCTACACCAAGGGCGATCTGGTGGCGTACTACCGGGCCGTCGCGCCGGTGCTCTTGCCCTATTTGCGCGACAACCCGGTGACCACGGAGCGCTTCCCCGACGGGATCGCGGTGGCGCGCGGGATCTGGGAGAAGCACGCCCCGCGCGGGACGCCGGAGTGGGTGCGCCGGGTCACGATCGCGCCCTCGACCGGCCAGCCGCGCGAGGTGACCTACGTCGTCTGCGACGACGAAGCGACGCTGGTGTGGCTGGCCAACCTGGCCGCGATCACGCTCCACATCTGGTACTCGCACGTCCCGACGCTCGACGTCCCCGACGTGATCCTGTTCGACCTCGACCCCGGCGAGCGGTGCCCGCTCGCGCGCCTGGCCCGGGTCGCGCTGGCCTTCCGCGAGGAGCTGGGCAACATCGGCCTGCGGCCCTACGTCAAGACCACCGGCGGGATGGGGATGCACGTGCTGGTGCCGCTGGAGCCCCATTACGACTACGAGGTCGCCAAAGGGGTCTCCGAGCTGCTGGCCCACCGGATCAGCACCGTGCTGCCCAAGGACACGACCTTGGAGCGCACCATCGCCCGGCGGCCCGACGACGTGGTCTACCTGGATTGGGTCCAAGTAGGCAAGGGCAAGACGTACGTGGCGCCGTTCACCGTGCGGGCGCGGGACGGGGCGCCGGTTTCGATGCCGCTCGGCTGGGCGGACGTGGAGGCGATGCGCCGCAAGCGCGCGCCCGAGACGACGGCCGAGATGCGGCGGTGGACGATCCGCAACGTCCCCGGCCTGCTGGCGAAGACCGGCGACCCCTGGCGGCGCGAGGGATGGGAGCCCCAGTCGCTCGAAGGCGCACTGTCCCGCGCTCGCTCGCTCTGGGAATAGGACGGAGAACTGATACCATGGCTCACGCGATCTGGTCCGGCGCGATCAACTTCGGGCTCGTCACGATCCCGGTCAAGCTCTACTCGGCCGTCCGCGGCAACGACCTCAAGTTCAACTTCTTGCACAAGAAGGACGAGGGCCGGATCTACAACGAGCGGCACTGCACCGTCTGCGGCGAGAAGGTCGAGTACGCCGACCTGGTGCGCGGCTACGAGTACGAGAAGGGCCGCTACGTCGAGGTGACCGAGGACGACCTCAAGGCCGTTCGGCCCGAGGCGACCCAGTCGGTGCAGATCGTCGAGTTCGTTCGAGCTCGACCAGATCGACCCGATGTACTTCGACACGCCCTATTATTTGGAGCCGGAGAAGAAGGGCCGCCACGCCTACGCGCTGCTGCGCGACGCGCTCAAGGACGCCGGCAAGGTCGCGATCGCCCGGGTGGTGATCCGCTCGCGCGAGCACCTGGCCGCGGTCAAGCCCAACGGCGAGGCGCTGGTGCTCGAGCTGATGCACTTCAGCGAGGAGCTCGTCGCGGCCGGCGGGTTCGACTTCCCGGCCCTCAACGAGCACGTCGCCGAAGCCGAGAAGAAGGTCGCCAAGATGCTCATCGACACGATGAGCGCCGAGAAGTTCGACCCCGAGAACTTCCACGACAAGTACCGCGAGGACGTGCTGGCGATGATCGAGGCCCGCGCCAACGGCGAGACCGTCGAAGCGCCCAGCGTCGAGCGCCCCGCCGCGACCAACGTGGTCAACCTGATGGACGTCCTGCAGCGCTCGCTCGAGCAGACCAAAGCGCGCCGCGGGAAAGCCGCCGCGGCCTACGACGAGGACGAGGACGAAGAGGCGTCCGCGAAAACGAAGCGCACCGGCACCCGCAAGAAGAGCGCCACCGCCGCCCACGCCGCCAAACCGAAACGGAAAAAGAGCGCGGCGTAGCCGCGCTGCTGGTCAGCCTGCGTCGAAGATCGCGTCGAGGTCGAAGCGCAGGCCGGCCGGCGGCGTGCTCCCACGCGCCAAGCTTCTGGATCACCCGGGTCGGGGAGCCGAGCCGTTCTGGCCGCCGGTTTGGTTGGTGGTCTCTCTGCTTGGGGGCGGCGCCTTGGTCTTGGAGCTGCTTGCGGGCTTGCGGGTTGAGCGCGCCGGTGAGGTGCAGCTCGACCACCAGCTTCACGCGGTGGATCTCGTTGGGCGGGACGAACGGGTAGCCCTGATTGGTTTGGGTGAGCTGGTCGATGTACGCGCGCAGCGAGGCGTTCTTGCCGAGCTGGCGGTCGAAGCCGTAGTCGAAGATGTCGTAGAGGTACTGGATCGGGGCGTACTGCTCCCAGTCGCCCCCGCCGAACTGGAACGTGCCGAACAGCGAGACCTTCGTCTTGGGCGGGAGCGGGACGCGCAAGAACAGCTTGCCCGACGCGCCGGGCTGGGTGCGCGAGTAATCGTGGAACTGCTGGCCGATCTTCGCTCCGCCGGGGCCGTTGATGTAACTCAGGTACGGTTCGCTGACGTGGTGCGGGGCGAGCATGCCGCGCACGCCCGCGCCGACTTGGATCTTGCCGGGTCCGAGCTGCGGGCTGATGTAGTCGACCTCGAGGTGGTATTCGTGCAGCAGGCCGTTGAGCACGCCGTTCTCGTTGCCGACGGTATCGCCGTTGGACGGGCAGCACACCCGGCGGCGATAGTACGTGCCGGCGTATACTCCGAACTGCGGGCCGAGCACGTGGTGCAGCTCCAGCGTGTCGCTCTGGTCACGCGAGGAGCCGGGGTAGAAATATTTCCCCTGCAGGTCGGTGACGCGGCCGGCGGTCTCGTCAGAGGCGGTGCCGTTGTGGTCGTAGGTGAGGGTATCGCGTTTGGTGAGCTGCCAGCTCAGCGTGCCGCTCAGGCGGTAGTCGCCCGCGACGAACGGGTTCGTCGGATCGCCCGAGCTGGGCGCTTCGTCGCGCCCGATGCTGCGCGTGTAGGTCGGCACGATCTCGACCGTCAGCGCGCCCGGCGTGCCGGTCTTCTGGTCGCCGATCGCTTGCGCCGACGCCAGTTTCGCCGCCGCGCTGAAAACGACGGCGAGAGCTAGAAGCGAGCGAGCGGCGATCCGCCCAAAGGACGTGCGCATGAAAGCGTCGTCCCCCGCGGACGGCGGCGCTATGCCTGCTCGCCCGGGTGCGGCCGCCGGCCTCAGACGCCCAGGTGCGCGATCAGCCAGGCGCGGCGGTCGGCGACGGCTTGCGGGTCGGCCAGGGTGTGGTCGATGTCGTAGCGCTTGAACGTGCGGTCGACGTCGGGAACCGCGTTGCGGAAAGCGAGCGCGGTCGATTGCGAGACGTAGGCGTCGTTGTTCCCGAACTGGAGCAGCGTGGCGCGCTGGTGGCCGCGCGGCAGCCAGCGCGGGAGGTCGAAGGCGCTCATCTGCGCGACGTACGCGGCGCGGTCGGCCGGCTGCGCGCCCAGCAGATCCCACTCCCAGAACGAGAGCGTCGGCGCCATCAGCACGGCGTAGCGCGGGCGCTCGTCGGCGGCGAGCAGCAGCGCGCCGTCCATCGCGCCGAAGTCGTGCCCGACGTACGCGATCCGCGCGGGGTCGACCCCGGGCATCGTGCTCAGGCAGTCCAGCGCGCGGCGCAGGCTGACCACCTGCGCGACGACGTCGGCATAGTCCGTCTCGGGCTTGCGCACCGCCTCGAACCACTTGGGCTGCGACCACGGCATGTCGACCAGCAGCGACACCACCCCGTGCACCGCCAGCGCCCGCGCGTCGTCGACGAACTCGGTGTGGTTGGTGGTCGCCGGCTCGCCCAGCCAGTGCACCCACAGCACGCCCGGCGCCAGCTTCGGGGCGCGCTGGGGAGCGACGACCACGCCGTTGGGCAGCACGCAGCGGGCGGGCTCGTAGGCGAAGTCGGGGGCGGCCGAAGGAACCGAAGGAACCGAAGGAACGGGGGCGGCGGCCAGGAGCGCCAGCGCGGCGAGCGGGGCGGCGAGGAAGCGCATGCGCATCTCTTTCGCCGGCCCGCTGACCGCTCACGCCGCCATGAACGCTACCTACTCCGCCAGGCGGCGTGGGTCGGGCCCTCAGCGGGGTCGTTGCGCTTGCGCTTGAGCAGCAGCACCAAGGGGATCGAGAGCACGAACACGATCCCGCACAGCCGCAGCACCTCGTCGTACGAGATCACGGTCGCGTTGACCATCACCATCTGGTAGAGCGCCAGCGCGCTGCCGTGCAGGTCGCGCATGTAGGTGCCGATGTTCGGGTTGGCGGGGGTCACGCCGGCCGCCAGCGCGGCGTAGGCGGTGTCCTGGTAGCGCGTCTGCAGCAGCTGCAGGATCGCGATGCCCAGCGACCCGCCGAGCTGGCGCAGCAGCGTATAGAGGCCGGTCGCGTTGGCCATCTTCTCGCGCCGGATGTCGCCCAGCGTGAACGTCGAGAGCGGCACGAACATGAAACCCAGCGCGAAGCCCTGCAGCGCGCGCGGCCAGAACACGTCCCAGTAGCCGGCGTTCTGGTTGATCCCGCCCAGCCACCAGGCCGACGCGGCGAAGATCGCCAGCCCGAACGCGATCTCCATCCGCCCGTCGATCCGCCGGATGAGCTGCGAGGCGAGCGGCATCGAGCAGGCGGTGGCGATCGCGCCGGGGAGCAGCGCCATGCCGGTCTGGGTCGCGCTGAAGCCGAGCACGTTCTGGAAGAACAGCGGCAGGATCAGCGCCGTGCCGTACAGGCCGAAGCCGGTGATGATGCCTAGCACGTTGCCCGCGCTGAACGAGCGCGAGCGGAACGCGGTCAGGTCGACCAGCGGGCGCGGGTCGCGCAGCTCCTTGAACACGAACGCCACCAGCGAGATCGCGGCGACCGCGGTGAGGATCACGATCGTGGACGACGAGAACCAGTCCTCGCGCTGCCCGCGCTCGAGCACGTACTGCAGCGACGCCACGCCCGCGGTGAGCAGGCCCAGGCCGACGAAGTCGACCGGCGATGTGTCGCGCTTGACGTACGACTGGTCGCGGATGTAGCGCAGCGTCATGAGGAACGCCACGATCCCGATCGGGATGTTGATGTAGAAGATCAGCGGCCAGGAGTAGTTGTCGACGATCACGCCGCCCAGCGTCGGCCCGATCGCCGGCCCGACCATCGCGCCCAGGCCGAAGATCGCCATCGCGCCGGCCCGCTTCTCGGGCGGGTACGACTCGAACAGGATCGCCTGCGCGGTCGGCTGCAGCGCGCCGCCGCCGAAGCCCTGGATGACGCGGTAGAACACGAGCATCCAGACGCTGGTCGCCGTGCCGCACAGGAACGACGCGACGGTGAAGATCACCAGGCACGTCGCGTAGAAGTTGCGCCGCCCGAAGCGCGCGGTCAGCCAGCCGTTGAGCGGCATGACGATCACGTTGGCCAGGATGTAGCCGGTCGCGACCCAGCCGATCTCGTCGATCGACGAGCCCAGGTTGCCGGCCATGTCGCTCAGCGCCACGTTGACGATCGAGGTGTCGATGATCGCCATGATCAGGCCGAGCATGACGGTCAGCGTGATCATGATCAGGGGCGGGTTCGCCTTGCGCTCCGCCCGCCGCTCGGCCGCCGTGATCGGGGCGGCGGCGACCGGGCGCTCGGCCAGGGACGCGCTCATGACGCCCGGCCCTCCGGGCGTCTCGTGCAGGGTAAATCGAACATGACGGCCAAGTCATCTTACCACACATGGCGTACGAGGTCACCAAGACCATCGCCGGGCGCAGGTACCGCTACCAGGTCGAGAGCGTCCGCGATCCCGCCAGCGGCAAGCGCCGCAGCCGCTGGACGTATCTGGGCCGGGCCGAGGACGAGCGGGCCGCCCGGCCGGCCGCCAAGCCGCGCGGGGACGCCCGCGCACGCTTGCTCGACGCGCTCGAGCGGCTGCTCGACGGCCGCGACTTCACCGCCCTGACGGCCGACGCGGTCGCGAGCGAGGCCGGCCTGGCCCACGGCACGTTCTACCGGCACTTTCGCGACAAGCGCGCCGCGCTGCGGGCCGCCCTCGAGCGGGTGCGGGAGGGCCGCGGGCCGGCGCTGGACGCCCTTGCGGACGACGTCGCGAGCGTGGGCGAGGCGCGGGCCGGAATCCGGCGGCTGGTCGAGTCGGTCCTCCGCTCGCCGGCCGAGCACCCCGCGCTGCTGCGGGCCTACTACGCGCTCTCGCTGCGCGACGAGGAATTCGCGGGCGAGCGGCGCGAGCGCAAGGCCGCGGCGAGCAAGCGTTTGGGCGAGCACCTCACGGCGCTCCGCGCGCGCGGGCTGGCGACGGTCGCCGACCCCGAGGCGACCGCGGGCGCGCTGTTCGCGATGCTCGACGGCTTCTACCGCGAGGCGGTGGTCGACGGCACGGCGCTGGACGAGACCCGCATCGCCGGGGCGGCCGAAGTGATGGAGCGCGCGGTATTCGGCGTCCTCTCGGGAAATGAGGACGCATGATCGAGACCGCGTCCCTGACCGAACGGCTGGCCGCCTTCATGGCGGAACACGTCTACCCCAACGAGCGGGTGTACGAGGAACAGCTCCACAGCGGTCGCTCGCGCTTGGCGCAGCCGCCGATCATGGACGAGCTGCAGGCAAAAGCGCGCGCGCAGGGCCTGTGGAACCTGTTCCTGCCCGCCAGTCACCTGGGCGCCGGCTTGAGCAACCGCGAGTACGCGCCGCTGTGCGAACTGATGGGGCGCTCGTTCATCGCCTCGGAAGTCTTCAACTGCAGCGCGCCCGACACGGGCAACATGGAAGTGTTCGAGCGCTACGGCAGCGACGCGCACAAAGAGCGCTGGCTCGCGCCGCTGCTCGACGCGCAGATCCGCTCCGGCTTCTCGATGACCGAGCCTGACGTCGCTTCGTCGGACGCGACGAACATCAGCGCCGAGATCCGGCGCGACGGCGGCGACTACGTCGTGAACGGGCGCAAGTGGTGGACCACCGGCGCGGCGCACGAGCGCTGCAAGGTGCTCATCTTCCTGGGCCGGTCCGACCCGCGCGCCGAGAAGCACCGCCAGCACACCATGCTGGTGATCCCCATCGACGCGCCGGGCGTGACGGTGGTGCGCCCACTGACCGTGTTCGGCTACGACCACGCGCCGCACGGGCACTGCGAGATCAGCTTCGAGAACGTGCGCGTGCCGGCGGAAGACGTGCTGCTCGGCGAAGGGCGCGGGTTCGAGATCGGCCAGGGGCGCCTCGGACCGGGCCGGCTGCACCACTGCCTGCGCGCGATCGGCCTGGCCGAGCGGGTGCTCGAGACGATGGTCGCGCGGGTCAAGGAGCGGACCGCGTTCGGCAAGCCGCTGGCGCAGCAGGGCGTCATCATGGAGTGGATCGCGCACTCGCGGATCGAGATCGACCAGGCGCGGCTGCTCACCTACGACGCGGCGGAATACTTGGACCGCGCGGGCAACAAGGCGGCCCGCTACGCGATCGCGATGGCCAAGGTCGCCGCGCCGCAGATGGTCGGGCGGGTGGTCGACCGCGCGATCCAGGCCTTCGGCGCGAAGGGCGTCAGCGACGACACCTTCCTCGCCCACGCCTACGGCAACGCGCGCACGCTGCGCATCGTGGACGGACCGGACGAAGTCCACCTCGCCTCGATCGCGCAGGGCGAGCTCAAGAAGGCGGCCCGATGACCCGCCAAGACCCGCTCGACGCGCTCGAGCTGAGCCTGCGCCGCGGCGCGGCCGAGCTGCACCTGGTGCGCCACGGCGACGCCGTGCCCGAGGGAAGCGCCGACGCCGCCTACGACAACTACGAGGAGCACCCGCTCAGCGAGCGCGGCCGCGCGCAGGCCGAGGCGGTCGCCGGGCGCTTCACCGGGCTGGAAGTCGCGGCCGTGTACGCGAGCCCCATTCGGCGCGCGCGCGAGACCGCGCAGGCCATCGCCGGCCCGGTCGGCCTGCCGGTGTTCACCGAGCCGGACCTGCGCGAGATCGCGCTGGGCGCGCTGGAGCACGAGGGCGACCTGCGCGAGCAGCTCGCGGCGCTGGCGACGATCGCGATGCGCGACGGCTCGTGGAGCAGCATCCCGGGCACCGAGCCGTCCGAGACGGTGCGCGCGCGCATGCTCGACGCGTTCGACCGCATCGCGGCCGAGCACCCCGGCGGCCGCGTGGTCGTCGTCTCGCACGCGGGCGCGATCAACGCGGCGATCGGCGCGATCGCCGGCACGTCGCACGACTTCGTCTTCCCGCTCGCCAACGCGTCGATCTCGGTCGTGCGCGTCAGCGCCCAGCGGCGGCTGCTGGTGAGCGCGAACGAGACCGCCCACCTGCGCGACATCCCCTCGCGCAGCCGCCGATGATCGAGTCCGATCCCGAGACGATCCAGGTTCGCGCCGAGGAGCGGCTCGACACGGCCCGGCTCGAACCGTACCTGCGCGCGCACCTGCCCGACGCCGACGGGCCGCTGGAGATCGCGCAGTTCGGCGGCGGCCACGCGAACCTGACTTACCTGGTGCGGTTCGGCGCGCGCGAGTACGTGCTGCGCCGCCCGCCGCTGGGCCCGGTGCCGCCGGGCGCGCACGACATGCGGCGCGAGCACCGCGTGCTCTCGACGCTTTACGCCGGCTACCCGCTCGCCCCGCGCAGCTACCTGCTCTGCACCGATCACGACGTCATCGGGGCGGACTTCTTCGTGATGGAACGGCGGCACGGGTTCGCGTTCCGCGCCACGATCCCGGCGCCGTGGGCCGAGCGGCCCGACGTGCTGCGCGGCGTCGGCCTGTCGCTGGTCGACAACCTGGCCGCGCTGCACGCGGTCGATCCGGCGAGCGTGGGTCTGGGCGAATTGGGCAAGCCGGAGGGCTTCGTCGAGCGGCAACTGCGCGGCTGGACGGACCGCTGGTCCAAGGCGCTGACCGACGACGTCGACCGCGGCGAGGCGTTCGTCGCGCGGCTGGCGGAGCGGCTGCCGGCCTCGCGCCGCACGGCGCTCGTGCACAACGACTACAAGCTCGACAACACCCTGCTCGACCCCGCCGACCCGGCCCGCACGGTGGCGGTGCTCGACTGGGACATGTGCACCCAGGGCGACCCGCTGATGGACCTGGGCCAACTGCTCGCCCTGTGGTCGGAAAGCGGCGAGGAGGGCGAAAGCATGGGCCGCCGCATGCCGACCTGGTACGCGGGCTTCCCCAACCGGCGCGAGGTGGTGGAACGCTACGCGCAGCGCTCCGGCGCGGACCTGAGCGAGCTGACCTGGTACGTGCAGTTCAACGTCTTCCGCTACGCGGTGATCCTGCAGCAGATCTACGTCCGCTACGTGCGCGGCCAAACCCACGACGAGCGCTTCCGCGACTTCGGCACCGTCGTCAACGCGCTCATGCGGCGCGGCCTCGCGCTGACGGAGGGCGGCGCGCTGTGAGCGCGGCAAACGGGGGCGCACCGTGAACGGCAAGACCGACGACCTCTTCGACCTGAGCGGCAAGGTCGCGATCGTGACCGGCTCGACGCGCGGCATCGGGCGCGCGATCGCCGAGCGCTTCGCGCAGCGCGGCGCGCGGGTCGTGATCTCCAGCCGCGACGCCGACGCGTGCGCCGCCGTCGCGCAGGAGATCGTCGGCGCGGGCGGCGAGGCGATCGCGGTCGCCGCGCACGTCGGCAAGAAAGAGCAGCTGCAGAACCTGGTCGAGCGCACCGTCGCGGAGTGGGGCGGCATCGACCTGCTGGTCTGCAACGCGGCGGTGAACCCGTACTACGGCCCCTTGAGCGGGATCGGCGACGAGGCCTGGGACCGGATCATGAACAGCAACGTGCGCAGCGCGCTGTGGCTGGCGAACCTGACGTTTCCGCACATGGCCGAGCGCGGCGGCGGTAGCGCGATGTTCCTGAGCAGCATCGTCGGCGTCAGCGGCACGGGCGTCATCGGCGCGTACGCGGTCTCGAAGACCGCGCTGATCGGCCTGGCCCGCAGCCTGGCAGTGGAGTGGGGCCCGCGCGGTATCCGGGTCAACGCGCTCGCGCCCGGGATCGTCAAGACCGACTTCGCCAGGGCCCTGTGGGACAACCCCGAGATCGCCGAGGCGACGATCCGCCGCACCGCGCTGCGCCGCCTGGCCGAGCCCGACGACGTCGCCGGCGCGGCGGTGTTCCTGGCTTCGCGCGCGAGCGCCTACGTCACCGGCCAGACGATCCTGATCGACGGCGGCGTGACGATCGACGCCGGAATGTAGCGCGGCCGCCGGGACGGGAACTTCCTAGGCTGGGCGCAGGGAGCTTCCCAGGCTGGGCATGGTAGATTCGAAGGCATGATGTCCGTCGCAGGCCGTCGCTTTCGGGCTATCCCGCCGCCGGGGACCCGGCTCCCGCGCGTCCTGACGCCGGCGGTCGTGGCCGTCGCCGTGCTGGTGCTGCTGGTCGGCGCGGTCTTCGTTCGGAACCTCATCTTCACGACGATGGACCGCAGCCTCGATCTCCGCTCGGCCGAAGGAAGGGTACGCTTGGCGCTGCGGCTGCAGCTCGACGACGAGACCTATTTGCGCAACTTCGCGGCCACCGGCGACGCCTCGTACCTCGGTGCGCTGGCGCAGACGATGGTCCGCGCCGACGCCGTCGCGGCCAGACTGTCGGGCGGGCTGGCCGGTCGCGGTCTGCCGCGTGCGTCGGCTGCCGCGCGGGCCTTCACGGCCGACAACGCCCGCTGGAACGTGCTGGTCGAACCCGTCGTGCGCCACCCCTCGCGCGCCGCGGCACATCGCGCGCTCGGCGCCGTCAACGGCTTGGACGGGCACCTGCGCGCCGACGGCGCGGCGGTCGAGAACCGCTTGAGCATCGACACGGTCGTGGCCGCCGCGCGGACGCGGCGCGCGGTCAACCGCACGATGGTCCTGGCGGCGTTCGGCTCGCTGGCGCTCCTGGCGCTGGCCGTGTACTCCGACGGGCTGCGCGCGGCGTACGTGCTCGAGAAGCGCGTGTCGAGCGTGCTGCAGCGCGCCTTCGCCGGCAACGCCTTGCCGGAGCTGCCGTCGCTGCATTTCGCGGCGCGCACGCTGGGCGCGGGTTCCGACGCGCGCGCGGGCGGCGACTGGCACGACGCGTACGAGTTTCCGGGCGGGCGCGTGTTCTTCGCGATCGGCGACATCGCCGGGCACGGGATCGACGCGGCCGTCGCGATGAGCCGGGCGCGCCAGTCGATGATCGCGGCCGCGCTGAGCGACGACGACCCGGCCTCGGTCTTGAGCAAAGTCAACGCGGCGATCCTGCTGCAAGGCGGCGGCATGGCTACGGCGCTGTGCGGTTACGTCGATGCGGCGAGCGGCGCCGTGCGGTATGCCTCGGCCGGCCATCCGCCGCCGATTCTGGCCGCCGCGGGCGCCGTGCGGATGCTGCCCTACGGCGCGCTGCCGCTGGGCGTCATGGCGGACGCGGCCTACGAGACGCGCACCGTCAGCGCATCGGCCGGGGCTTTGCTGGTCCTCTACACCGACGGCGTGCTCGAGCACCGGCGCGACGTCGTCGCGGGCGAGGCGGCCTTGCTGGAAGCCGTTCGGACGGTCACGGCGGCCGATTCCCCGACCCCGGCGGACGACATCATGCGGCTGGTATTCGCGCGCAGCACGGCGAGCGACGACACCACGCTGCTGACCGTGCGGTTCACGTGAGCGACGTTCGCGCGGCTAGAGCGGCTCGCGCGTGGGAACCAGGCAGCATGGCTCTCACGCTCACCGTGCTCGGCAGCGGCGGTCCGATCGCCAATCCCCGCCGCGCGTCCAGCGGGTATCTGATCGCCGTCGACGGCAGCGCGCGCATCTTGGTCGACGCCGGCGGCGGCACGTACGAACGGCTCGGCCGCGCGGGCGCCGACCTGAGCGCGCTCGAGCTGGTGCTGCTGACCCACACTCACATCGACCACAGCGGCGGCTTGGCGCCGGTCGTGTTCGACCTGTACATGAACGACCGCCGCCGGCCGCTCGCGGTGGTAGGACCGGCCGGGCGCGACATCCATCCCGGCTGCGGGCGCTTCACCGAGCTGTTGTTCGGACGCGACGGCGCGTGGAGCTATCTGCACACGTTCGACGGGTTCGGCATCACGGCGCGCGAGGTGCCCAGCGATCCGGCGCAGCCGGCGGTTCACGACGTGCCGCTCGACGGGACCGGCCTCGCGGCGCTGGGCGTGCGGATCCGGTCCGCTGCTGTGCCGCACGGCATGATGCCGGCGACGGCGTACCGCATCGAGCACGGCGGGCGCTCGCTCACCATCAGCGGCGACGTCGCCGAAGCGGCGTCAGGTTTGATCGCGCTCGCGCACGAGACCGATCTGCTGGTCCACGACCTCGCGCTGCCCGAGCGCGACCTGCCCCACGGCAACCTCCATGCCAAGCCGTCCGCGGTCGGGCGCGTGGCGCACGAGGCCGGTGCGCGCGCGCTGCTGGCGACGCACTTCCTACCGCCGATCGAGCCGGAGCTCGAAGCGGCGCTGAGCATCGTGCGCGGCCGGTACGCCGGCCCGCTGTACGCCGCCCGCGACCTGGCCGCGTTCGACATCGATGAGGCTGGCGTGCACGAGCGCTAGAGCTCGTCGCTCTTCGCCAGCAGCGGCAGCTCGCCGTAGGGAACGTCCGGGTATTTCAGGCCGCTGCCGGTGTTGATCAGCAGCACGCGCTCGCCGGCGCGAATCCAGCCGCGCTCGCGCAGCACGATCGCCGCCGCCAGCGTCGCGCCGCCCTCGGGGCAGACGAACACGCCTTCGGCGCTCGACAGCTCGCGCTGACGCGCGAGGATCGTCTCGTCGCCGACCGCCAGCGCCGTCCCGCCGGTGTCGTAGAGCGCGCGCAGCACCAGCGCGTCGCCGAGCAGCTTGGGAACGGTGATGCCGAACGCGACGGTCTTCGCGTCGGGCCACGGTTCGGCGTGGTCGGCACGCGCGTCGAACGCCTTCACCACCGGCGCGCAGCCGGTCGACTGCACCGCGACCATGCGCGGCAGCGCGGCACCGATCAGCCCCAGCGCGTGCAGCTCGCGCAGCGCTTTGTCGATCCCGATCAGGCCGACCCCGCCGCCGGTCGGGTAGACGATCACGTCGGGCACGCGCCAGCCGAGCTGCTCGGCCAGCTCGAAGCCCATCGTCTTCTTGCCCTCGATGCGGTACGGCTCTTTGAGCGTCGAGGCGTCGAACCAGCCGCTGCGCGCCACCGCGCGGCCGACGATCGCGCCCGCATCGCTGATCAGCCCGTCGACGAGCCGCACGTCGGCGCCGACCATCACCGCCTCGAGCCGGTTGATCGCCGGCGCGCTTTGCGGCATCGCGACGTGCGCGCGCAAGCCGGCGCGCGCGGCGTACGCCGCCCACGCGCCGCCGGCGTTGCCGTTGGTGGGCATGGCGAACTCCGCGATCCCGAGCTCCTTGGCGCGCGAGACGCCGACCGCGGCGCCGCGCGCCTTGAAGCTCGCCGTCGGCAGCAAGCCTTCGTCCTTGACGAACAAGTCGACGTCGTAGCGCGCGCTCAGCCGCGGCAGCGGCAAGAGCGGCGTCATCGCTTCGCCCAGGCTCACGCGGTGGCTCTGGTCGCGCAGCGGGAGCAGCTCCTCGTACCGCCACAGGCTCGGCTCGCGCGCGCGCAGCGCGTCCGCGCTCAGCGTGCGCGCGGCGGCGGCGAGATCGTAGCGCGCCAGCAGCGGCTTACCGTCGCGGCAGAGCTGTTGCGGAACGTCGGCGTCGTAGCGCTCGCCGCAGGCCGAGCATTCGAGGTGGCTGAGAGCCGAAGGCATGGGGTCGGCTATTCACGCCGCCAGTCCAGCAACACCTCGGCGTAGGCCGCGCTCGTCTCGAGCTCCGGCGAATGCCCCGCGGTTTCGAACACGTGTTGCCGAGCGCCGTCAGGGACGTGCGCGGCGAGGCCGAAGCGGTCGGTCTCGCGGTGGCTGCGGTCGGCCGCGCCCCAGGCCAGCAGCGTCGGCTGCGCGACCCGTACGGGTTCCGGCGCGAAGCCTTCGAACCACCGCTGCCAGACCGAGCCCAGGCAGCAGAACGCGCCCTGCCGCAGCGCGGCGTGCAGCGTCGGCACGAGCTCGGCGGCGCGGCCTTTGCCCAGCGCGGCGCGGTACCACAAGACGGCGATCTTCTCGGGCTGGAACGCCATGTTGGCTTGGCCGACGTAGGGCCGCAGCAGCATGCGCTCCGGATCGGCGGCGCGCGCCCAGCGCACTTGCTGCTCCCAGCCTGCGGTCTGCCAGAGCATCAGCCGGTGGACGAGGTCGGGCCGCCGCGCCGCGAGCCGTAGTGCGAGGTGACCCCAGATGCAGGGAAACGCGAGCAGATAGGGGCCTTCGTCCAGCGCTTCGAGCACGTGCGCGAAGCACGCCGCGTAGTCCTCGAAGCCAAAGCCGAACCGCCCGTTCGGGACCGAGAAGCCGAAGCCCGGCGGTTCGAGGCAGACGACGCGCGCGTGCGGCGCGAGCAGCGCCAGCAGCGCGTCGAAGTGCTCGACGACGTTGGGCGGATCGCACACCAGCACGACGGTCGGCGCGCCCGGGTCGCGCGCGCCGGCCACGCGCACGCGCACCGCGGCTTGGGGCGTCGCGACGAACCGAACCCCCGGGCGCGAGTAGGCCGGCGAACCCGGCCGGGCCGCCTTCTTGCGCCCGGACAAGCGCAGCGTATCGACCCAGGTCGCGTTCATGCCGCCGGTCCTCCGAGAAGAAAGAGCCCGCCGGAAGTCCGGCGGGCTCTCGTGCTGCGCGTTGGCGCTGGACCGGAGCTAGTAGCTCTGGACGCAGCTGCTGGACGCGTTGCTCCACAGCGGCTGGGTCGGGTAGCCGCCCGCGTTGGGGTTGTTGATCAGGCTGACCCAGGCGCACTTGTCGCCGTTCTCCTGGCCCGAGCTGTCGATCCAGCCGCTCGAGGCGTTGGGGTCGGTCGCGGTCTCCGCCTGCTCGTGGCCGCCGACGATCGTCACGCCGTCCTCGGTGCCGGGGGAATTGACCGAGCCCGCGCCGCACGAGGTGCCGGCGTCGGACATGTAGGGCAGGTTGGTCCAGGCGATGGTGGTGCCGCTCGCGCTGGTCGTGCTGTGGTAGGCGCAGTACTGCGTGCCGAAGCCCGACGGCGAGATGCCGTGCGGCATGGCGACGACGTAGCTGCCGATGGTCAGGCCCTTGGCGCCGAAGTGCGCGGCGGCTTTGGCGCCTTCCGCGGCCATCTGCGACTGGGTCGGGTGGGTCGGCGGCGTGCTGCCGGTGTCGACCCAGGTGCCGCCCAGCATGCCGGTCGGGTTGCCGGCGTGCGCGCCGCCCGACTGGGTGTACTGGGTCACGCTGTTGAACCAGCGGCCGCCGCCGATGGCGCTGTAGAAGTTGGTGAGCAGCGTCTTCTCGCCGTTCGGGTCGCCGCTGCCGTTCCAGGCCGAGCCCCAGAACACGACGTAGATCTTGGGAGCGGTCTGCACGTTGCCGCCGCCGTAGAGCAGGTTGCTGCCGGCCATCGCCTCGCGGCCGTTGCCGCGGATCGAGCTGAAGACGTCGCGGGTCGGCAGGATGTGGACCAGCGCACCGGTCGCGTTGTCGCGCGCCGTGAAGGTCGAGAGCGTGGTCAGCTCGTTCGAGCTGGGCGCCACGTTGCCGGACTGCGCCGGCACGACCTGGTTACCGCCCGCACCGCAGGCGGCGAGCAATGCAGCAGCCACGGCCACTGCTAAGAGACGTGCTTGGAACATATGAGAACTCCATCACCCAGAGGAGATCGAAGTGGAAGGCCGCTCTATTGCCCTTAACCCGATCGTTAACCTTTCGAAAAGCGGCCACAATTGCATCGTGAATTAGTCCAGCATTTACTCTAGCAGGCACTAGGTAAGTATAGCCCTGCGCGGCGTGTTTGGACCACGCCTAACACCGTCGCGATACCGACCAGCGCGGTGACGATCGCGGCGGCCGGGCCGACGCCGAACGCGCCCAGCACGCCGGTCACGATCGGCGGCATCACGAACCCGGCTAAACTGTCGAGCCCCGAAACGACGCCGAGCACCGTGCCGCGCCGGTCGTCGGGCGCGACGTCGCTGGCCAGCGCGGGGAACGCCGCGTTCTCGATGCTGATCCCGATTCCGAACAGCGTCAGCACGACGACCGCGAGCGGAATCGTCGTCGCCCACGGCACGAGCGCGAACGCGACGGTGCACAGCGCCAGACCGACGTTCGTCGCGACGCGGTTGCCCAGCGCGCCGGTGATGCGCCCGACGACCGCGACCGAGAGCAGCACCTGCAGCACGCCGAACGCGGCGAACACGTACGCGGTCTGCGCGACGCCCCAGCCCAATTGCCGGTTGAGGATCAGCGCCATCGCGCCGAACCAGCCGTACATCCCGAGCACGTACACCAGGCGCAGCCACAGCACCGGCGCGACTTGCCGGTCGGCGAGCGAGCGCGCGATGTCGCGCAAACCGACCGTGTTCTTCGCTTCGTCGGTCGCGCCGCCGCGTGACTCCGGCAACAGCGCGATCGTCAGCCCGAGCGTCACGAGCTGCAAACCCGCCGCGACGAGAAACGGCAGCGCGAAGCCGTACGCGGTCGCCAGCCAGCCGCCCAGCGCGGGGCCGAACACGAAGCCCAGGCTGAACGCCGCGCCGACGTACGCGAACGCCTGGCCGCGCTTCTCGGGCGGGACCAGGTCGCCGACGTAGGCCTGCGTCACGCCCAGGTTGCCGCCGCTGAACCCTTCGAGCGCGCGCGAGACGAACACCCATAGCAGCGAGGGGGCGAAACCGAGCAGCAGCCAGGCCAGCGTGGCCCCGGCCTGCGAGACGATCAGCACCGTCTTGCGCCCGATGCGATCGCTGACGTTGCCCCAGACCGGCCCGGCGAAGAGCTGGCAGAGCGAGTAGGTCGCGAACACCGCCCCGACCGTGAAATCGGACGCGCCGAACTTCTTGACGAAGAACGGCAAGAGCGGGATCAGGATGCTGAAGCCCAGGATGTCGATGAAGGTGATGCCCAGGATCGGCAGCAGCCGTAAGAACATCGCGCGTTGCATCGCCTTCGCCAACCGCGCGGTCGACCGGTGAGTTGCCGGTTCGCTACACCGGCAGGACGAACGCGACCCACAGCGCCGCCACGGCGGCACCCCCGCACAGCGCGTACACCGCCCACTCGGCCAGCCGGCGGGTCGGCCCGGGAACCACCTCGTCGAGCCCGGGCAGCGGCAGCGAGCCCGCCGCGCGCACGAGCCGTCCGAACACCAGGTAGCTCCGGCCCTGCCCGTCGGTCAGGACGCTCTGGTCCTGCGGCACGAAGCGGAAGTCGGTGATCGCGAGATCGCGCGGGCGGCCCAGGTCCGCGTTCTCGCGCACGAACGCGCGCAGCCGGGCAGCGTGCGCGGCCCGCGCGGTCTCGCCGCCCAAGCCCGCCAGCAGCTCGTCGACCGCCGCCACCACGCGCGCCCAGCGGCGCTCGCGCAGCGAGGGCGGGGCGATCAGCGCGACCCGCACCCGGCGCTCGATCTCGGCCACGTAGGCAGGCGACTGGCCGCTCGCACAGTGGCGCACGTCGGCCACGAAGCGGCGGTAGAAGATCGCCTCGTCGGTCAGCATCAGATCGGCTGCGGCCGGGCGGTTCCGGCCGCGCTCAGCGCGCGCTCCATCGGTGGCCCGACTCTCTCTCCCTCTTCAAGTGCTCGAACCGCCCGCCGGTGCGGTTGGTGACGATACCCGGTGATCTTCGCCGGCGTAGGCCGGCCGCACCCCGGACGGAAGCGCCCGCGCCGGCCGCCGTGTGACGGAAATCGCTCAAACTGCGCGTTCACGGGGCCCGGTAAAGCTGCTCGGCTGAGTGACCAGAAACGGGTGGCGCCGTGCTCGGCTCGTGTACGCCTACGTACGTACCGCGCGCCTCCAGGATGCTATACTTACCGGACAGTTCTGGTTGTTGCGCTGAGCCGTTTTTGCATTCCGGCGCCGGCGCGGACGCGCTTTTCTGGAAAGGCCGACGGCCCATGTTCCGGCCCGTGATACTGCTCTCCGGCGAACTCGACGTCTACGGTGCGAGGGCGGCCTGCCGCGTGCTCGACGCGATCGAGGGCCCGGCGATCGTCGACATGAGCGGGGTCGGTTTTCTGGACGGCTGCGGGCTGAGCGAACTGGCGCGTCTCGCCAAGCGCGCGGGAGTGGGCAACGTCGTGCTGGTGGTGCCGTCGGTGCAGATCCGGCGCGTGCTCGACATCGTCCGGTTTCCCGAGTTGTTCCGCATCGTCGAGCGCATCGACGATGTCGCCGGCGCCGACGTGCGCTGAAGCGGGCGCCGTTTCGGCGTTGGCGGCCGGCGTCCTCGCGCCGCGATGTATACAAAACCCCGCTCGGCAAGCCCCGCTCGGCACGCGCGCGCCGATAGTACATTCGTCGGGGTCCCGTGATGTAAATTACAGGGGTATCGTCGTCAATTGTCCGAATTAGCGGCAGATAATTATTTGATCCGGGCCAACGAGAGGGTGGGGTAGACCTGCATGGCGGATCGGGAAATCGAACTGCTGGCTATTGGAGCCGGGCCGTCCAACATTGGGTTGGCGGTCGCATTGGAGGAGCTCGCGCCGGACTTGGCCGCGAACTCGCTCCTGATCGAGAAGGACGAAGCGATCGCGTGGCAGCGCGGGATGCTGATGCCGTGGGCGCAGAGCCAGGTGTCGTTCCTCAAGGACCTCGTCACGCTGCGAAATCCGCAAAGCCGGTTTTCGTTCGTCAGCTACCTGCACCACATGGGCAGGCTGGACGAGTTCATCAACCTGTCGAGCTTCACGCCGTACCGGCGCGAGATCTCGGACTACCTGCGCTGGGTGGCCGAGTCGCTGCGCACGGTGCGGGTGGAGTACGGGCGCCGCTGCACGGCGATCGAGCCCTGCCGTGACGGCAACGGAACGCTGACCGGCTGGTACACCCGGCTCGCGGACGGTTCGACCATCCGCAGCAAGGTGCTGGTGCTGGGCATCGGCCGCGACGCCAACATTCCGGCCGAGTTCGCGCCGCTGCCGGCGGAGCGGCTGATCCACAGCACGCAGTACGTGCCGCGCATCAGCGAGTTCGCGGCCAAGCCGCCCGACGAGCGGCCGCAGCGCGTGGTCGTGATCGGCGGCGCGCAGAGCAGCGCCGAGATGCTGTACTCCGTGATGCGCGATCTGCCCGGCTGCCAGCCGACGCTGCTCATGCGCTCGGCCGGCTTCAGCGCATATCAGACGAGCAAGTTCACCAACGAGCTGTACTACCCGTCGTTCGTGAACGACTTCTACCACGCGCTGCCCGAGGCGCAAGAGCAGATGCTGCGCGAGATGCACAACACGAACTACGCCGGGCTCAACCCGGCGCTGCTCGAAGAGCTCTACCGCACGATGTACCTCGAGCGCCTGAGCGGCAAGGAGCGCCTGCGCATCAAGACGATGTGCGACGTGATCGCCACGCGCATGGAGCGCGACGAGATCGTGCTCGAGGTCAGCGACCGCAAGACGGGCTACGTCGAAGAGGTGCGCTGCGACCTGGTCCTGCTCGGCACCGGCTTCATCCGCCAGATGCCGCTGGCGGTGCGCCGGCTGGCGGCCGACCTGGGCGTGCCGCGGGTCGAGGTCACCCGCAACTACCGCCTCGTCATCGACGAGCCGGTCAGCGGCGCCGCCTGCTACCTGCAGGGCGTCAACGAGGCCACCCACGGCATCGCGGACTCGCTGCTGAGCGTCATCGGCGCGCGCTCGGCCGACATCGTGCTCGACGTCATGGCCGAGCGGGCGGCGCAAGCCGCGGAAGCGGTGCCGGCCGAGATGATGGCCGCTTCCCGACCCTGATCGCCCGAACCGACGCCGAGAGGATACCTTGGAACTTCGCAGTCTCGACCGCGCGCGCCTCAACCACGAGAACAACCTCGAGGCGCAGCGCCTGTTGCCGTGGCCCGCGCTCAACGCGCCCTTCGAGGGCTCGTGGTGCGTGATCGCTCCCGGCACCGCCTCGACCCCGCACGCCCACCACGACTACGAGATCTTCATCGCGATCAACGGTGAAGCGACGCTGGAGACCGAGGGCAAGCGCACGCCCTTCAAGACCGGCGACGTGGTCCAGTTCCAGCCCAACGAGCGCCACTCGGTGGTGAACGAGAGCGGGCGCGACTTCGAGATGTACTGCGTGTGGTGGGACGCCGACATGGCGGCCCGCTTCACCGCCCGCCACGAGAGCGGAGACTAGGTGCCGGGCCCCGCGGGCGGGGGACCGGTCCTCATCATTCCGCCCCCGCCGACCTCCAACGGCGACCTCCACGTCGGCCACCTGGCGGGGCCGTACCTGTCCAGCGACATGCACGCCCGCTACCTGCGGGCCTGCGGCCGGCCGGTGATCTACGCCACCGGAACCGACGACAGCCAGACCTTCGTGGTCGCCAGCGCGCGCCGCCAAGGCATCACGCCCCAAGCCCTGGCGACCCGCTGCTGGTACGACATCCAGCGCTCGCTCGAGGTCGCGGGCTGCTCGCTCGACGGCTACATGCGGATGGACGAGCGCTACAACGCGCGGGTGGTCGACTTCGTGAGCCGGCTCCACGCGGCCGGCAAGTTCAAGCTCAAGACGGTGCGCCTGCCGTACTCCGAGGCCACCGGCGAGTACCTGATGGAAGGGCTCGTCGCGGGCGACTGCCCGGTCTGCCTGGCCTGGAGCCGGGGCGGCTGCTGCGAGGACTGCGGCCAGCCCAACAACTTCGACCAGCTGCTCAACCCGCGCTCGACGGTCGATCCGGACGATCCGCTGACCTACCGCGAGGCGACGGTCCTGGTCTTCCCGATGGAAGAGTACCGGGCCCAGCTCACGGCCTACTACGACGCCCGCGAGGCGCGCTTTCGGCCGCACATGATGCAGCTCGTGCGCGAGGTGCTGGCCAAGCCGCTGCCCGACTACCCGGTCACCTACCCGCACGACTGGGGCATCCCGGCCCCCTTCGCCGAGACGCCCAATCAGGTCATCAACGCCTGGGTCGAGGGCATGCCGGCCTCGATGATGTGCACCTTCGCGGCGGCCGAGGCGATGGGGCTGCCCGACGCGCCCAGCGACGAGCTGTGGCGGGCCGAGCACGGCGCGACGCCGGTCTACTTCTACGGCTTCGACAACGTCTGGTACTGGGGCATGACCGACCTCGCGCTGATGTTCGCGCACGAGGGCCGCTACGTCATCCCCGACACCTACGTCTGCAACGAGTTCTACGAGCTCGAGCACGACAAGTTCTCGACCAGCAAGGGCCACGTCATCTGGATGCGCGACCTGATGCGCGACGTGCCGCGCGACCTGGCCCGCTTCTACCTGGCCATGACCTCACCCGAGCACCAGCGCACCAACTTCAGCCGCAGCGCGCCGCTCAAGGTCGGCGCGGACCGGCTGGTCGAGCCCTGGAACCGGGTCGTCGGCGCGCTCGACGAGGCGATCGACCGGCTCGGCCTGGACGGCCGCTCGCTGCCGGTGCCGGCCGCCGCGCTGGAGCGGGCGGGGACCGTGGTCGAGCGCTTCCGGATCTTCTACGAGCTGCGCGGCTTCAGCCCGACCCGGGCCGCCGACGCCATCGTCAGCCAGCTCGGCCGGCTCGAACGGCGGGTCGCGAACGGCGGGCTGACCGGGCCGGGCGCGGTCGCCGAGGTCGCCGCGCTCTGCCACGAGCTGCTGACCCTGGCCGCCTGCGCTTCGCCGATCCTGATCGACCTGGCCGAGGAGATCCGCGCCCGGAGCGGCCTGCCGCTGACCATTCCGGCGGCTCAAGAAGCCGGCGACGTGGTCGTGTTCCGCTTCCCGGCGCTGAGCCTGACCGCCCTGCCCACGGCCGCGGCCGAGATGGTCGGGTGACCGCGCCCGAGCAGATCGTCGTCGTCGGCGGTGGTGTGCTCGGGCTGCTGACGGCCGTCGCTTGCGCGGCGGCCGGGGCGCCGGTCACCGTGCTCGAGCGCGGCCCGCTCCCCAACCCCGAGGCCAGCTCCCACGACCAGCACCGGATCGTCCGCGCGCTGCACCACGGCGACCCTGAGGCGACCCGGCGCGGGGTCGCGGCCCAGCGAGCCTGGTGCGAGCTCGAAGAGCTGCTGGGCGAGCGCCTCTACCACCCGACCGGGGTGCTGACCGTGCTGCGCCCCGAGCAGGTCGAATTCGCGCGCACCGCCCTGCCGCTCGCCGGCGGGCGGGGCGAGCTGCTCGCCGCGGCGGAGCTAGCGCGGCGCTGGCCGCACCTGCGCTTCCCGGCCGGGGCGGCGGGGCTGCTCGAGCCCGAAGCCGGGATCGTGCTGGCCGCGCGCGCGCTGGAGGCTCTCACCGGCTGGCTGCGGGCGCAGCCGCGGGTCGAGCTGCGGCCGCACCACGAGGTGACGGCGGTCGACCCGGCCGCCGGCACGGTGTCGCTGGCGGGTGGGGCGACCCTGCGCGGGCGGATCGTGCTGACCGCGGGCGCCTGGTCGCGCGCGTTGCTGCCCGCCGCGGTGGCGGGCGAACTGGCCCTCGCGCGCCAGACCATGCTCTACTGCGACGTGCCGGCCGGGCGGCGCGCGGCCTGGGCAGGCACCCCGGTCGTGCTGAGCCTCGACCCGGCCGCGGGCACCTGGCTCGTCCCGCCGGTGGCCGGCACGCAGCTCAAGCTCAGCGCCGCCAGCGCCTGCCGGACCGTTCCCGGCCTCGCCGGCCACGAGGCGCCGGAACGCTGGCGCGCGCACCTGAGCGCGCTGTTCGCGGCCCAGGTGGACGGTTTCGAGCCGGGCTGGGTCGCCGCCGCGCGCGACTGCTACTACCTCGCGGACGCCGCGACGGGCGGCGCGCGCGAAGTCGCGCTGGGGCAGGGAGCGGCGACCGTCTGGTCGCATGCGGCGTGCGGCGGCGGCGGCTTCAAGTTCGCCCCGCTGATCGCCCG
Organism: Vulcanimicrobiota bacterium; assembly: GCA_963784655.1. Lineage (GTDB taxonomy): Bacteria > Vulcanimicrobiota > Vulcanimicrobiia > Vulcanimicrobiales > Vulcanimicrobiaceae > Vulcanimicrobium. The sequence continues at coordinate 724,765 of CAWASO010000001.1, read as the reverse complement.
CTCGCTGGCCGCGCGCGTCGCAGCCGTCGCACCCGCCGCGCCGCGTGCTTACGCCGCCGCCGGCGCTCCAAAGGAATTCGATGACTAGCCTGGCTGCCGCCGACGCTCCGGCGGCCGAGACCCCCGTATCGCGCCGTGCCGAGCGGCTGCTGCTGCCCGCCACCTTCATCACCAACCTGGGCAACAGCATCCAGCTCACCGCGGCCTCGATCGTGATGCTCCAGAGCGAGCACTCGACCGTGGCGGTGGGCTGGCTGTTCGTCGCGTTCTCGGTCCCGGCCACGCTGCTCTCGCTGGTCTTCGGGCCGCTGGTCGACCGCTTCGACCGCCGCACCCTGTGCCTGCTGTGCGACCTGGTCAGCGCGCTCGTCGCCGCGGCCCTGCCGCTCTGGCTGCTGCTGGGCGGCGCGCCCAACGTCGGCATCTACGCCGCGACGTTTCTGCTGGCGGCGGTCGGGGCGATGTTCGTCCCGGCCAGCAACGCGCTGATCAAGGAGCGGGTGGCCGACCGGCGCCTGGGGCCCTTCAACGCCAACTTCGAGATCGCGACCCAGGCCGGCACGCTGCTCTCGACCGCGATCGGCGGCGTGCTGGTCCAGTTCTACGGCGCCGCGCCGCTGTTCTTTTTCAACGCCGCGACCTTCATCGCGTCGATGGTCTGCTTCGTGCTGATGGGGCGCCGGATCGGGCGCACGGACGTCACCGGCGCGCCGCTGCCGGTCAGCGCGGCGCCCAGCCACGCGCCGCTCGCGCGCCTGGGGCTGCTCTACGCGCTGGGCCAGCCGATCGTGGTCGTGGTCAACACGCTGATCGTGGTGCTGCTGCTGCAGGCCTACAACCAGAAGGCCGGCATCCTGGGGGTGGCCGACTCGCTGGCCGGGGTCGGCGTGATCGCCGCCGCGGCGCTCTACAAGTGGGTCAGCCCGCGCCAGCCCAACCTGCGCATCGCGCTGGTCGGCTACGTCGCCTGCGGCACCATCCTGGCGCTGGAGACGCACTTCGGGGTGTGGGTCTTCATGCTGCTCTACCCGCTGGGCGCGATGATGTTCGGGGTGGGCCGGGTGGCGGCCCGAACCATGCTCCTGCACGCCGTGCCCGAGAACCGCGCCGGGCGGGTGTTCGGCACCACCAACGCCGTCGGGCTGATGTTCAGCGTGGCGGCCACGATCGGCATCTCCCGGCTCGTCGACCACAGCACCGTCCAAACCGGCTGGTCGGTCCTGGGCGCGGGGGTGGCGTGCACGGCCGTGGTCGCCGTCGCGCTGCTCTGGCGCACCCACAGCCGCCCCGGCCCCGATCCCACTCTCGACCCGCCGGCACCCGCGCCGGCCGCTTAACAGAGGACCGCAGACGTGAAGTTACTTGCCATCGAGGCGCGGCAGTGGGGGACCTACCTCATGCCCCGGTACGAGCACATGGAGAAGCACGGCTTCGAGGTGTACCTGCTCGCCGGCGAAGGCACCCCGGACACCTGGCCCATCCACAAGCACCGCTCGCTGGGCTCCAAGACCCTGGCCGACATGACGGCGGCCGCCAAGGCCTGGCACGCCGAGGAGACGTTCGACGGCGTCTTCACCCTCTCGGAGATGGGGGTGATCGTGACCGCCCACATCGCCCGGGAGCTCGGGCTGCCCGGCATCAGCGTCGAGGCCGGTCTGGCCAGCCGCAACAAGTACCTGATGCGCCAGGCGCACGAGCGCGGCAACGTGCCGCACCCCAAGTTCCGCTACGTCGAGACGCAGGCCGAGGCGCTCGCCGCGGCGGCGGAGTTCGGCTACCCGGCGATCGTCAAGCCGACCCTGGGCGGGGCCAGCGGCTTCGTCTTCCGCTGCGACACGCCCGAGGATCTCGCCCTGCGCTACGAGCAGGCCGCGCGCGGCATCCTGGACGACAAGTTCTATCCCGCGATGGAAGCCGACGGCATGGAGCTGGGCCCCAACGGCCTGCTGGTCGAGTCGTTCCTGGACGGGCACGAGCACCTGATCGAGGCCGTCGTGTGGGACGGCGAGGTCTACCTGGGCTCGGTGGTCGACCGGGTGACGGTCGAGGGCGACACCTTCGACGACGACGTCCACCACGCGCCGACGAGCCTGAGCCCCGAGAAGTACGCCAAGCTGTACGAGGTCGCCGCGGGCGCCGTCCGCGCGCAAGGGCTCGAGCGCAGCGTCGCGCACGTCGAGATCCGCTTCCACCAGGGCGAGCCGTACATCCTCGAGGCCGCGGCACGGCCCGGCGGCGGCGGGCTGAACAGCATGTCCGAGGTGATCGGCGACTACGACCCGATCGTCGCGGTGGCCGACATCGCGGTCGGCCGCAAGCCCCGGGTCGGCCACTTCAAGCCGACCGGGGTGCACTGCTCGGGCGTCGCGATGATCTGCCCGGCCGGGGTGATCGAGGACGTCATCGTCCCGCCCGAGCTGTACGAAGATCCCGACGTGGCGTTCTTCCGGATCATCGTCAAGCCGGGCGACGTCATCAAACGCCCGCCCGACGGCAACACCGTGTTCGGCTTCCTGGGCATGAAGGGCGACTCGTTCGAGGACGTGATGTCCAAGATGAACGACTTCATGGGCAAGATCGACGTCCGCCTCGTCGGCAAGACCCCGGCCGGGCTCAGCGGGTGAAGAGCTCGCCCGGGTCCGCCTGCGGGGCCTCGAACTCGAGGTGGGCCTGGGCGATCGCCGCGTCGAGCCGGGCCGCGCACTCCGCGGGGCTGTCGGCGGTGGCGATCGCGTAGGCGTAGCGGCCCAGGTAGCCGTTGGGCGGCAGGCGCAGCTCGCGCCCGGCGGGGACCATCGCGGCCGATTCCAGCAGCCCCGGCAGCGAGCCGGGCTCGGGCACCGAGGTCGCGACCACGCGGCAGTCTTCGGGCGGGTAGGCGAAGCGGATGCCGACCACCCGGTCGAGGGTCGGCGCGACCGTCGGCCGGATGCCCGACGCGACGTCGGCCGCGACCGCGCCGGGATCGATCCCGGTCGCGAGCTGGCCCAGGTACGGGATCAGGTCGCCGCCCAGCCGGCCGTTGATCTCGACGATCGCCGGCCCGCGCTTGGTCAGCATCACCTCGGTGTGGGTCATGCCGTACTGGAACTTCGCGGCCTGGTGCGCGCGCGCGAGCACGTCGAGGAACTCGCGGTCGGCGAGCAGCGGGTCGTGCGGGTCGACGACGTGCCCGACCTCCTCGAAATACGGCGGCAGACCGACGCTCTTGCGGGCCAGGAACAGCGGGATGTACTCGCCGTCGAAGACCGCGCCGTCGATGCTGATCTCGGGCCCGACCAGCATCTCCTCGACCAGCACGCCGCCCTCGTAGGTCGGGTTGCCGCCGTAGCTGGACTTGAGCGACATCGCGAACGCGTCGGGGAGCTGCTCGGGGCCGTCGACCCGGATCACGCCGATGCTCGCGCCCATGCCCTGCGGCTTGAGCACGAGCGGGTAGCCGGTGGCTTCGGCCGCGGCCTGCGCCTCCGCGAGGGTGCGCACCATCTCGAAGCGCGGCTGCGGCAGCCCGGCTTGCGTCAGCACCGCGCGGTTGCGCGCTTTGTTGCGGCAGTTCTCGACCCCGTCGATGGTGCTGCCGGGCAGGCCCAGCTGGTCGGCGATGTGCGCGGTCGTGACGATCAGCACTTCGTCGTAGGAGAACACGCCGACGACGCGCTGCTGCTTGGCGATCGCGAGCGCGGCTTCGATCAGCGCTTCCTTGTTGGGGGTGAGGCGGGCGGGGTTGAGCAGCGGCACGACCGTCGTGCCGACGACGTACGGCTTCTGCCAGGTCGATTCGGCGGCGTCGATCAGCCAGATGCGTCGTCCGCGCGCGGCTCCCGCCAGGAGGTATTCGCGGTAGCGCTGCACGCCGCTACCGATCAGGAGGACGACACCCTCGTCGGTCATGGTTATGTGGCACCTATTCTCGAGAGATGGGCTAACGCGGGTGCCTACGGGTTGCGTGCCGCCGCTCCCTTGAAGGTGGTTGCGTCAGCCCGCCGTCTCGGTCGCGAAGCGGGCCGGCAGCGTGATCTCCAGCATCTCGAGATCGGCGCTGTGGGCCAGCTCCGCGTGCGCGATCCCGGGCGGCTGGGTGACGCACGAGCCCGCCTCCAGCCGCACCCGGCCGACGCCGGCGTAGTCGAACTCGACCCAGCCGCGCAGCACGTACACGAGCTGGAACTCGAGCGCGTGGCGGTGCTGCTCGCCGGGCGCGTCGGACGCGCCGCGGGCGCGGATCACGTGCGCGCCCACCCGGCCGGCGGTCGCCGCCGCGACGCCTAGATCGCGGTAGGCGAAGAAGCCGCGCAGGCCGTCGTCCCACGCGCCGTCCGCGGCGTGGCTGAGGGTGAAGCCGGGCGGGTACGTCGTCGGTTCGCTCATCGCCGCCCGCTTCGCTCAGCCCGGGCGCCGTCCCAGCCAGGCGACGAGGTTGCGCACGTAGCGCTTGGTGTCGGCAAGTAGCGCGGGGTCGCGCGCCAGCACCTCGGACGGCTTCTCGGTCACGAACGAGGGGCAGCCCGCCCGCGGGTTCCAGTTGAAGTCGGCGAACTGGTGGAAGGTCGACACCGCCCAGCCGCGCCCGTTGCCGTGCGTGCTCTCGAACGCCACCGCGACGTTGAACGGCCGGCCCGTCACCGCGGACGTGCCGGTCGCGACGACGCGCGCGCTGTCGTCGTCCGCGGGCTTGCCGACGTCGCCTTCGTGCGGGTGCGCGGGCAGCAACTCGACCATGCCGCCGGCGGCAAACACCGGGTGAACCGGTTCGACGGCGCGCACGCGCTGCACGTCGCCGTTGTCGCCGGAGTGGAAGTTCGGGAAGTCGATGTAGGTGGTGTAGGGATCGTCGCGCATCCGGTGGGCGGGATCCGGATCGGGATGGATGGAGTGGAAGAAATGCGCTTTGCCGATCCCGCCCAGCGTGCACAGCGAGGCCCCCACGTCCTGGTGGTCGCGGCTGGCCACGATCGCGCCGCCGCGCTCGCGGAACCTCGTCAGCGCGCGGCATTCCGGACCGTTGATGCCGGTGTCGGCGCCGACGTCGACGCCGAACAGCCAGACCTGGTCCTGGTCGCTGGAGTCGATCGAGCTCAGCACCGGGTCCTGGCCCGACGGACCGGGATGGCGGTCGCGTGCCGTGACGCGGGCCAGCGGCTCGCCGTCGGCGCCGGTCAGCCCGGCGATGTAGTCGCGCAGCATCGAGAAGCGGCCGACGTGCCAGTCGTCCTCGTCGTAGCGGATGGTCGTCTGCAGCAGGATGTTGATCGGTCGGGTCGCGGTCGCGGTCATGTGTGCCTCCCCGGAAGAGCGGGGAAAGGTCGGAGTCCGGCCGAGGCGGCCCACCCACGATCGTGGGCCGAGATTCCGACGAAGGTGGGTGCATCCGTCGATTGCACCGCCGTACGGTGATACCCGTGAACGGACGGGCCGTAGGAGTCGCGGCGGCGCTTTTTTACGTCTTCTTGTGGGCGTCGGCGTACGTACCGAGCAAGATCGGCGCGCTCGGCTCACCACCGCTGTGGTTCCTCGTCGTGCGCTTCGGCGTCGCCGGGCTGCTCGCGCTGATCCTCGCGCTGGCTTTGGGCGCTCGCTTGCCGCGCACCCGGCGCGAGTGGGCCGCGACGGCGCTGCTCGGCGGGCTCGGCAACGCGGTCTACCTCGGCTTCACCTACGTGGCGCTGCTCCACTTGGCGTCCGGCGTGGGAGCGATCGTCGCCTCGACCAACCCGCTGGTGCTGGCGCTGATCGCGCCCTGGCTCTTGGCCGAGCCGCTCACCCGCGGCAAGATCGTGGGGATGGTGCTCGGCTTCGGCGGTGTGATCGCGATCGTGCTCGCGCGGCTGGGCACCGGCACGGCGAACCCGGCCGACATCGGGCTGGCGTTCGCCGGCGTGCTCGGCAGCGTGGCCTCGACCGTGGTCTACAAGAAGTGGTGCGCCGGCCTGGACCTGCGCGCGGTGACGGGCCTGCAGCTGCTCGCCGCGAGCCTGATCCTGCTGCCGTGCGCGCTGCTGTTCGAGGGCGCGCCGCGCGCCGACCTCACACCCGCGTTCATCACCTCGTTCGTCTACGTGGTGCTGGTGATGTCGATCGGCGCGTCGCTGCTGTGGTTCTGGCTGCTCACCCACGGCGAGGCTTCGCGGGTGAGCGCGTATTATTTTCTGACCCCGGTGTTCGGCTTGGCGCTGGCCGCGCTGCTGCTGCACGAGCCGGTCGGCCTGCGCGACGTCGGCGGCTTGGCCGCGATCACGCTGGGCATCTCGCTGGCGCAGCGCGCGTGAGCCCGCGCTGGCGCGTGCTGGCCCTGATGACCGCCGCGCAGGCCGGGGCATCGGTGGTGCAGCAGGCGCTCGGCTCGCTCTCGCCGACCCTGGTCACGACGTTCGACCTCTCGAAGGCCCAGCTCGGGGTGGTGTTCACCGCCCTGATGGGCGGCTGCGCGGCGTTCACCGCGGTGGCCGGCATCCTGACCGACCGCTGGGGCGAGCGCCGGATGGTGTTCTTCTCGGGCGCGACGATGACGCTCGCGCTGCTCGCCGCGCCGCTGTTCCCCAGCTACGGCTGGCTGGTCGCGACGATGGCCGTGTTCGGCGCGGGCTACGCCGCCTCGACCCCGGCCGGCGGGCGCGCGGTGCTGGCCTGGTTCGACCGCGACCGCGGCTTCGCGATGGGCATCCGCCAGACCGGCGTGCCGGTCGGCGGCACGCTGGGTGCGCTGATGCTGCCCGCGGCCGCGCACGCGCTCGGCTTCCGCGGCGCGTTCCTGATCGCCGCGGTGCTGGTCGCGGTGCCGACCATGATCGCCTACTACGGCTACCGCGAGGCGCGCGACGAGACGGTCGCGCCGCAGTCGACCCGGACGCTGCTGCGCGGCATGCGCGTGCTGGCCCGCGACCCGCGTCTGGTCGGCGTGACGCTGACCTGCATGGTGCTGGTCAGCGTGCAGACCGCGATGAACGCCTTCGTCACGGTCAGCGCGGTGACGGTGGTCGGCGTCTCGGCCGCGCTCGCCGCGCTGGCGTTTGCGCTGGCCCAGGGGATGGCCGCGGTCGGCCGGCTGTCGTGGGGCTGGGCCAGCGACCGCGTCTTCAACGACCGCCTGGTGCCGCTGGCGATCATCTGCGTGCTGGCCGCGCTGGCCTGCGCGACCTTGGGCTGGCTCGGGCGCGGGGCGGTGCTGCCGCTGTTTTTGGCGGCCGGCCTGCTCGGTTTCTCGGGCGCGGGCTGGAACGGCCTGATGGCGGCCGCGATGGCCGAGGTCGGTGGGACCGAGCGCGCCGCCAGCGCCCTGGGCTTGGCCCTGACCGCGATCTACGGCGCCTCGGCCTTCGCCCCGTTCGTGTTCGGCGCGCTGGCCGACCACGCGTCGCTGCACGCCTCCTGGCTGCTGATGGCCGGCCTCTCGCTGCTGGCGACGATCCCGGTGCTGCGCCTGCGCTTCGCGCTGGGCAAGCCGGCGGGACCCGCGCCCGAGGCCGCGCCGGCACCCTGAGCGCGGGACGGAGGGTACGGACCGGGCGAGGGTGAATCGTGGTCGGTCGGTCCGCGCCCAGGTGGCGGAATTGGTAGACGCGCTAGTTTCAGGTATTAGTGATCGCGAGGTCGTGGGGGTTCGAGTCCCTTCCTGGGCACCAAGGACGAACGAAGGCCGCCGTGCGAAACGGCGGCCTTCGTTTTTGCACCGGGGCGGGCGGCGGTCAGCTCGTCTTGCGCTGGTGCAGGCCGAACTTGTTGCCTTCCGGGTCGGTCGCGAATGCCACCCAGCAGATGGGTGTCTCGTGCACCTGGGTGATCTCCACGCCGGCCGCGGCGAGCCGCTCGCGCTCGGCCGCCAGGTCGTCGACCTCGAACGTCGCCGCGAAGGTCGAGCCCGGCGGAATGCCCAGCGGCTCGCCGTTACCGAGCCCGAACGTCGTGCTCCCGACGTCGAATTCGGCCCATTCGTCGCCGAACGAGTCGCCGGGCGTCAAACCGATGACGTCGCGGTAGAAGTCACGCGCCTTCGGGACGTCGCGGACCGAGTACGCGACGAATGCCATGTCCTTGATCATCTCGGGGCCTACCCCCGGCGAGCCGCCCGGTCCTTTGTTCCCCTGCGGTGTCCGGGGCAGGGAACTGCGCTGCATGGGAGCCATAGAGAACCAGCGCCGGAGGGGTTGCGCTCGAGCCACACGCCACGTTGGAGATGGGATGCCCGACACTCACCACCGGCAACTCGTTCGCGCGCTGTGCGCAACCTTCGCCCTCGCGCTGGCGCTCGCCGGCGTCCCGCCGGCCCGCGCGGCCGATACCGCCGCCGCCGGTACGGGCGACTGGCCGATGTACGGCGGCAACCTGGCCGCGCACCGCGCCAGCGCGCTGGACGGCATCACGCCGTCGACCGTTACCACGCTCGTGCCGGCCTGGCACAAGCAGCTCGGCAAGCCGATCTCGATGGAAGGCACGCCGATCGTCCGCAACGGCGTGATGTACGTGACGACCGGCTTGGCGCACGTGTTCGCCTTCGACGCCGCGAGCGGCGCGAAGAAATGGGACTACGCGTACCCCTCGGCGATGCGCGCGCGCGGCTGCTGCAACGTCAACAACCGCGGCGTGACGCTGGTCAACGACTTGGTCGTGACGCCGACCTTCGACGCGCACCTGGTCGCGCTCGACGCCGCGACCGGCAAGGTGCGCTGGAACACGACGGTCGCGCCGTACGCGCAGTCGTACACGATCACCAGCCCGCCGCTGCTCGCCGACGGCGTGCTGATCACCGGCGTCGGCGGCGGCGAGTACGGCAACCGCGGCTTCATCGCGGGCTACGATCCGGCCACCGGCAAGCAGCTCTGGCGCACCTACACCGCGCCCGCCGCGAACACGGCGCTGGCCAAGACCTGGCACCTGCGCGCGGGCAGCGCGCCGCGCGGTGCGCCGACCTGGCTGCCCGGTACGTACGATCCGCAGCTCAAGACCGTCTACTGGGGCGTCGGCAACCCCAACCCCGACTTCGATCCCAGCGCCTACGCCGGCGACGCGCTCTATTCGGACTGCACGCTCGCGCTCGACCCGCATACCGGGCGCGTGAAGTGGTACCACAAGTACACCAGCAGCGACTACTTCGACTACGACAGCGTCAGCGAGCCGGTGCTGGCCGACCTGACCATGAGCGACGGCACGACGGTCAAGGCCATCGCGCACGCCGACCGCAACGGCTACTTGTTCGTGCTCAACCGCGAGAACGGCAAGCTGGTCTACGCGGTGCCCTTCGTCGACCGCGTCAACTGGGCCAAGATCGACCGCGACGGCACGGTTCACCCCAACCAGGCGCTCTACGCCGCGGCGCGCGCGATGAAGCCGTTCTACTACACCCCGGGCACCGAGGGCGGGCACAACTGGCAGCCCGTCGCGTACGACGCCGACAAGCACATCCTGGTCATCCCGGTGTTCGAGAGCAGCAACATCATGAACCCCAAGGCGTCGCCCGCCAAGCCGACGCTGGCCGGATTCAACATCGGCGGCATCTTCAGCTTCAAGAAGGGCGAGCTGCTGCACGGCAGCATCGTCGCGTTCGATCTCACCAGCGGCAAGCAGCTCTGGAAGACGCACTTCCAGTCACCGCCCGCGGGCGGGCTGCTGCTGACCGGCGGCCTGGTGTTCGCGGGCCAGCCCGAAGGCAAGCTCGTCGCGCTCGACGAGAGCACCGGCAAGCTCGCCTGGAGCAGCCCGAAGCTGTCGTCCAGCGTGTCGGCCCCGCCGGTCACCTACGCGGTCAACGGCACGCAGTACGTCGCGGTCGAGGCCGGCAAGAGCGGCCTGCTGCCGATCTTCTACCCGACCGTCACGCCGTGGCTCAAGAGCGTCAAGGACGACTCCGCCCTGTACGTCTGGAAGCTTCCCGCGGCGCGCTGATGGCGCCGGCGCTTGACGCACGTGAGCGCCGACATCGTTCGAACCGCTGACGTCGAGGGGAGCCGGATAACCGGCTCCCCTTTCGTTTCCCGGCGATCGCGTTGCCGCCGGATCGGCTCAGTTGCGGTGGAGCCAGGCGTTGGGGCACAGGCCGTTGTAGGCGCTGCAGTTGACGTGCCAGTTGCTCTCGGACAGGTAGTCGCCGGCGTAGTTGCCGTCGTTCTGCTCGATCACGTAGAGCCCGCCGTTGCCCGCGCTGTTGTGCGACTCCGACACGACGACCGAAGTGTGGCCGTACGTGCCGCCTTGGTATTGCAGCACGTCGCCCATCGACGGCAGCGGCGCGGCGTAGCCGTTGTAGACGTAGCTCATGCTGCCGCCGTAGGACGAGGAGTAGTTCGCGGCGACCTGGTTGCCGTTGGCGCCGTACGGGTGCGTGCCGTAGGCCTGGTACATCCAGCGCATCACCAGCTCGACGCACTCCCACTCGTACTCGCCCCAAGCGCCGCCGTAGAACGTCTCGAGGACGTCCGCGTTGGCGTACGCGTAGGGATTGGGGCCGCAAGCTTGCAGCCCGTGCCAGGGATTGGGGACGCTCGAAGTGGCGGTGAGCAGAAAGGGTGCCGGAACGCTCGCCGGCGTGTTGTTGTAGTAGTGGCTGTAGTCGCAGTTCTGGCCGTTCCACCAGCTCGGCGGGCTGGCGACGTTCCAGCCGGTATAGCTCATCGGGTGAAGCTCGCGGCCCGACCCGTTGCGCGGCGCCGGGATACGATTTGGGCTGCAGCGGTCCGAGTTCGCGCAGGCGCGTCGTCGGCCGAGCGAGTCCGGCGCTTTCGATCGTCAGCCCGTCGAGCGCGTCGTGCACGAAGGTCCGCATCGCCGCGTCGCGCTGCGCGCCGCCGGGAAGCTGTTGCGCGACCGTGACCAGCCAGAGCCGCGCGCCGGCCTCGGTCACGAAGCTCGCGCTGGCCACGTAGGTGCCGTGGGTCGGGTCGTCGCGGTTGGGCTGCAGCGTGGTGTCGCCGGCGACCGTCCGGCCGAAGATGCGCGCGCTGACGGCGGGCGTCAGCGCGGAGGCCGTCGCGCCGCTCAGGCGGCGGATTGCGCTCGCCATCGTGCCGGCCGCGCCGGGCGCCGCGGCGACGTGGGCCTCGGCCGGCGCGCCGAAGCCGTACGGGATCGCCGCGACGTGCACCATGCGGTACGGCACGGTCGTCATCGAGGTCGCGCCCTGGTTCGGGCTGCCGGGCCGCGCCGCGACGAACGGCACGGTTTGCAGATGCGACGTCAGCACGAGGGGAACGTTGTCGACCACGAACTGGTCGGTGTGCGCGGCGACCGCGGCGACGTCGCTCAGTCGCACGCGCGCGGTCTGCCCGAACTCGCCTTCGCCGGCCGCGGCGGGGCCGGCGGTCGCCGCGCTCAGCGCGAGCACGAGCGCAAGGGAAAAGGGTCGATGCCAGAATCGAGTCATGTCAATCTCACACCCAATCGACGCGTCCTCGCGAGCGCCGAATGACGCCGCGTCGCGTCACCCGTACCATTACCGGCTAAAAATTATCGCACCTGCACGCCCGGCGTGAGCCAACGGTTACGCGAATGCGCAGTACGTAAGCGGACATGTCCGATGCGTCGTCAGGGCGCGGCGTTCGGGTCGGCAGACACGACGACCGGCTTGCTGTACCGCTCGGAGAGCGCGTTACCGATGATCGACACGCACATCAGCCCGGTGAGGAACATGATGCCGGCGAGAACCTTGCCGGTGTAGGTGACCGGGTGGCTCGCCGCGAGTCCTACGGTGAGCGAGTAGGACAGCATCGACGCGAACGCTTGCGCGTAGTTGTGAACCTGCGCGCTCCTGGCATGGTGCTCGACATAGAAGAAGAACGCGGCGAAGATCGGCACCACGAATGGGTACACGAGCAGGATCAGATACGGGTTTCCGCGCTTGCGCGAGATTCCGTCGATGAGCTGCAGCATTCGGCCGCCGCTTACCGCGATGCGAACGGCGCGCGCGAACTGGACGAAGACGAGCCCGGGAATCACGGTCAGCACCGAGGCCGCGTCGATCGCGATCAGGGGGTAGAAATACCACTTGCGCTCCCGCGCGTAGCGCAGGCGCAGAACGATCTCGGCGGCCAGCCCTAGCGCGAGCGTCCATTCGAGTGCCCACGTTGCGGCGTTCGGCGCAAAACCGAGCAGCCTGTCGTCCCACGCCCCGAAGAAGATGAACGCATAGGACAGAACCAGGGTGACGACATCCGCGAGGATATCATCGCCCTCCAGCACGCGGCGCAGTACGATCCTGATCGGCATTCGGCTCACTCCCGGCGACGGCTCGATATGCCGCATGAGCGGCGGTACCCAACTTCGAACCTCGGTCGCGACGGCCTTGGCCTAATCGGCCCAGGAGGCGCGGTGCACGAGTGGTCCTCGGGCGGTACCGTCAGGGTGCCGCGCTGACCGTTTCGTGCGCGATGCGCTGCAGCGTTTGCGCTTGCGCCGGGCTGATGCCGAGATCGGCGGCGGCGCGTTCGCTCGGGCCGAGCGTGCGCGCGTCGCGGTTCGTCAGGCGCTCGAAGAAGACACAGGCGTTGAGATATGCGCCCCATTTGCTGGGGTGATAGTTGTCGACGTTCCAGAGGTCGAGCTTGCCGGCCTCGGGCGCATAGGGATTCGGTTCGGCGGCGCCCGCGCGGATCGCGCGCAGCCAGGCGTCGCCGACCGGCACGACGCCCGCCACGTGGCCCTCGGCTTGCGCTTCGCGGTAGTACGCGGCGTGCAGCGCCTCGCCCATGACGTCGATGCTCTTCCCGGCGTAGGGCGCTCCGGGCGGGTAGGTGAGGTCGGCGCGCGGGAACGTCTCGTACAACAGCACGCGCGCGGCCGGGTTGGCCCGATGGACCGCCTGCTCGAGCAGTTCGGTGTAGCGCGCGAAATCGGCCGGGCTGCCGGTCTTCGTTTCGAGCACGGGACCGGTGCTCAGCTCCTGCAGCACGACGACGTTCCACTGCGGCTGCGCGATGACGCTCGAGCGCGTGCTCGTAGTGAAAGCGCAGCGGCATCCCGCTGGCGAGCTCGACGTGGACGTCGTAATTCAGACCCGCCTCCTGGGTGAGCCGCTTGAAGATCGCCGCGACGCCGCCCCACGGGCCGCTCGCTTTCCCACCGCGGTTCTCCGAGCGCGGGTCGCTCGCCGGCAGGCCGGCGTTCTCGTCGGTCACCCCCTGCGTGTTGTACGAGAGCACCGGTTCGAAGGCGCCGTGCACGAAGCTGTTGCCGACGAAGAGGATCTTCACCGCCGAGGCCGCGTCGCTCGCCCGCGCCGGCGCGCCGGGTGCGCCGAGCAGCGCGAGCGACAGCGCAAAAGCGGCGAGCAGCGGTTTGCGAATGGCTCGCGCGAAGCGGTTCTTCATACGCCCAGGCGGTTCGACGCCGTCAGCGCTGAACCGCTCGCGCCGGGCGCCTGACCCTACGCCGCCGCGTCGGCCGTGTCGCGCGGCGCGCGCAGGCCCAGGATGCCGTGCGCGTCCGCGACGGTCGACGCGATCGGGTGCGCGAACATCAGCCGGCGGGCCGACGCCGCCGAGGTGCGGTTCAGCACGGCCACCAAGCGGCGGCCTTCGACCGCGAGCCGGGCCCCGAGCGATTCGAGCACGCCGAGCGCGCGGGGCGACAGCCCGCCGGCAGCGGAGAAGTCGGCGATCAGGTGCCGGTGCGGGATCACTTCCGCGATCATCAGGTTCGAGCGGAGCTCGCGGATATCCAGAGCGTCGATGTCGCCGCGCACGGTCAGGACGATCGCGCCGTCCCCCGTCGCCAGCGAGTACGTCGTGGGCGTTGGTTGCGTGTTCTCCATCATCGCAATCTCATCGTCGGTGGTCGGGCCGCTCTGGCCGGCGGCCCGTCATGGCAAATTTTTAGCACCGCGCGGGCGCGCCTGCAAGACCCGGGCAGTGCTTCGCGCGCCGGCCCGAAAAGAGGGCGGTATGCTGGCGAACCGGGGTTCCGCGTTTTGGATCGCGATGGCGATCGCCGTCGCGGCCGTGCTGCTGTTCGAGACGCTCGGCGCGCTGGCGGCGAAGCGCTTCGGCTTTCGCTACGGCAACCTGACCGGGCCGATGTGGCTGCTCTACCTGCTGCTCGGGCTGTTCGTCCAGGTCGCGCTGCTCGACGTGCGGCTCACCGTGACGGTCGCCGCGGTGGCCGCCGTGATCGAGTCGACCGCGGGCTGGGCGATCGCGGTGCGGATCGGCCCCGGCCGGTTCGAGGCGTCGCGGGCCCGGATCGCGACCGGTCTGGCGCTGGCGGTCGTGACCGACACGGCCGCCGCCCTGTGCGGCGCCACTTGGCTGCTGTACGGGGTAGCGTGGGTGCTCTTGCGGGTACGTGGCTGAGGTGCGTCCCTCACGCCTCACCGTTCTCGCCGCGCTCGCCCTCGCGCTGACCGCGCGCGAGCCCGCCGGCGCGCAGACCTCGCCCGCGCCCGTGCCGACCGCCGCGCCGGCTCCGGCCGAAGCGGCGACGCCGCTGCCGCTCGAACAGCGGCCGCCGTGCGCACGAGCGCTGGTCGCGGTGCTGGACGACATCGACTCCAGCCGCGCGCACGCCGGCGACCCGTTCGCGTTCCGGATCGTCGACGCCGCGACCGCGCCGGACGGGACGCCGATCCCGGCCGGCAACATCGGCTACGGCGTCGTCGCGATCGCCTCGCACGCCGGGCGCGGCGGCCAGGGCGGCTACCTGGTGCTCGAGACGCGCTTCCTGGCGCCCGCGAGCGGCCCGCACGTCCCGGTCGTCATCGACCGCGGCTCGGACGCGGCGGCCGTGGCTCTGGGCGGATCGGCCAACGCGCCGGGGCTGCTCGGCATGATCCCGCTGGTCGGCTACGCGGTGGGCGGCTACGACTCGCTCCACCACGGCAAGGACGCCACGATCCCCAAGGGCACCCGCATCCCGGTCCTGCTCGGCGACGGCGCCGCCCTGGGCGCCTGCCGTTCGCCGCACCCCGGCGAGACCGCGCCGCCCGCGCCGGTACCCACGGTCGCGCCGACGCCCGCTCCCACGAGCTCGCCGTAGCGGTGCGGATCGTTCTCGCGCGGCGCTGCGTTCATTCGGGGATGCCGAACGCCATGCTCCGTCGCTTCGTCCCCGGCGCGCTGCTGCTCGCCGTCGCGCTTCCGGGCGCCGCGCTCGCCGCGCCGGGCGGCGCGCGGAACGCGGGCGTGACCGCTGCGGCCAAGCCGGAGTGCCGGCGCGCCATCATCGCGATGGACGTCGACGTCGACTCGGCGCACGTCCTCGCCGGCGACTCGTTCTCGTTCCGCATCGAGAGCGACGCGAGCGCGCCCGACGGTACCGCGATCCCGGCCGGAACGCTCGGCTACGGCACGGTGCAGGTCGCGCAACACGCGCAGCGCGGCGGGCGCGGCGGCTACCTGGTGCTCGACGCGCGCTTTCTCGCGCTCGCCAACGGCACCCACGTGCCGGTCACGATCGACCCGGTGCGCGGCACGAACGCGATCGCGACCGGCGGCTCGGGCAACATCCCCGGCGTCGTCAACGCCGTGCCGTTCGTCGGCTACGTCACCGGCCCGTACGGGTTCATCCACCACGGCCACGACGTCACGATCCAGCGCGGCACGCGCCTGGCGATCGTGATCGGCGACGACGCCGCCATGGGCACGTGCCGCATCCCCGCCGCGAACGAGCCCGTACCGCCGCCGGCGTCGCAAGCACCGGCCGTTCCGCCGCCGCAATCGCCGGCACCGCAACCGTCCGCGTCGCCGTAGCGCACGCAACTCTCGTCCGCCGCGGCACGTTGGAGAACACGGAGGTTTTCCATGGCCAAGAAGAAGAACGCGCCCGCGCCGCCGATCGCGGGCCGGCTCGGTCCTCCGCCGCAGACGATCCTGCGCGGCGGAACCCACGCCGACAAACGCGACCAGCCCCGCGGCGAACAGAAACGCCTCGCAATCCGCGAGGCGTTTTCGTTTCCCGGCGATGGAGCAGAGCCGACGCGCGTGGTGTGCGTAAGGTATTGACAGCGGCGGCCATGCCTCCGTATACTTGCGCTCTGATCCCCCTGTTCGCTTCGGTGGCAGGGTACCAAGGCCGCCTCTCGAGGGCGGCCTTGGGCATTTCCAGGGGTGTGTTGCCGAAATGTGTACGGCGGTTTACGTCGACGGATTCAACGTGTACTACGGTTTGTTCGGAAAAGCGCGCCAAGTCCGTGAACCGCCCGTGCTGTATCGCTGGCTCGACATCGAAGCGCTCGTGCGGCATGTGTGGCCCAGCCCTACCGCCGATCGGCACTGCTTCGGCTACTTCACCGCATTGGTCAAGGCGACGACCGCACATCCGACCATTCCCGTGCGACAGCAGACGTATCTTCGAGCGCTTGCGAGCGCCCGCCGATGTGACGTCCAGCTCGGCACCGTTCAAGTTTCGGTGCCGTTCCGTGGCGCTCGAGCGGCGCGGCGGCACGCCGGCATCGCCGAGCAACATCATCGTGCGCTGGCCGACGGATTCCTCGGGAAATACGATGAGAAAGGCTCCGACGTGAACCTTGCATCGTTTCTGGTCCGCGATGCGGCGTTGCGATCTCTTCTCCGACGCCGTCGTCACTCTCGAACGACAGCGACTCTGGTCAAGCCGCTCGAGATCGCGATCGGCGACTTCGGTAAGAACGCCTAAGCGCTCAACCCGCAGCGGCGGCCGGTCCGCGAGCTGACGCGTGCGGCTACGTCCTCGTCGAACGTTCCGTTCCTCCGCGCTCGCCGCGTGCCAGCTTCCCTGCGACGCTGGCCGATGGCGTCGGAACGATCACCAAGCCGCCGAGCTGTAACTACTTCACGACGACGGTGCCCTTCATGTTGGGGTGGTAGGTGCAGTAGTACGCGTAGGTGCCGGGTTTGGCGAAGGTGTGGCTCCAGGTCGCGTGCTGGTCGAGGTTGCCGCTGTCGAACGACTTGTCGCTGGCGGTGACGGTGTGCGGGGTCGCGTCGTCCTGGACGAACTGCACGGGCTGACCCGCCGCGACGGTCACCGTCGCGGGCGTGTACGCGAAATCCCGCATGTGGACCACCGCCGCGGGTGAAGGCACCGCGCTCGGCGCCGCCGTCGCGGCGGGGCTCGGGTCGGGGCTGGGGCCGTAGGTCTGGGCCGTGGCCGCACCGCCCAGCGCGAATGCGGCCGCGAGCGTGAGAACGAGAGTGCGCATACCCCTAGAACGCCGCCGGGCGCGCCGCGGTTCTGTCGCTCACCCGGGCGAGGAATCCGGCTCCCCGGGCGCGTCGGCATCGGGTGCGTCGGCGTCCGCCGCGAGCGAGCTGACGAAGGCGTGGACCACCGCCAGCGGGGCGCGCTCGCGCCAGACCGCCCAGCGCTCGAGCTCGGCGCGCGGGTCGTCGGTCGCGCGGTAGACCACCCCGTCCAGCGCCACCGCGCGGGCCGACGAGGGGACGATCGCCACGCCCAGGCCCGCCGCGACCATCGCGCAGATGGTCGAGATCTCGCTTGCCACCTGGACGATGCGCGGCTCGAAGCCCGCCGTGTGGCAGAGCCGCAGCGTCTCCTCGTAGAGCGCCGCGCCGCGCTCGGGCGGATAGGTGATGAAGCCGTCCTCGCGCAGCGCGCTCAGGGTGATCGTGCTCGCGCCGGCCAGCCGGTGGCCGGCCGGCAGCGCGACGAACAGTGACTCGGTCGCGATCCGGCGCCCGGCGAGCTGCGGGTTCCAGACCGGCCCGCGCACGATCCCGACGTCGATCTCGCCCCGCTCGACGGCCTCGATCTGCTGGCGCGTGCCGAGCTCGCGCAGGCGCAGCTTGACCCCCGGATAGCGCTGCGCGAAGTGGCGGATCAGGGGCGGCAAGATCGCCAGCGCGGCCGAGTCGATGAAGCCCAGGGTCAGCGTCCCGGCCACCCCGTGCGCGACCGAGCGCACCGCCTCCGCCGCGACGTCGGCCTGGGCCAGCACGCTGCGGGCCTGCGGCAGGAGCGCCTCGCCGGCGTCGGTCAGGCGCGCGCCGCGGCTGGTGCGCTCGAACAGCGGCGCGCCCAGCTCGTCCTCGAGCTTGCGGATCTGCTCGGAGAGCGCCGGCTGCGAGACGTGCAGCGCCTCCGCCGCGCGGCTGAAGTTGCGGTGCTGCGCGACGGCGACGAAGGAGCGAAGGTCGCGGAGTTCCATCCGGCGGCCTTCGCTACGCGGGGCGCGAGCTCAGCGCCGCCGGCCCTGCACGGTCAGCCCGGTGATCGAGACCGTGACCGGCACGTCGGCGTAGCCGCCGCTCGCGTCGCTGACCCGCACGCTGGTCGTGCCGGCGTTCACCGGCGTGACCGTGAAGCTGTTCGCGCTCGAACCCGGTGCGGCCGTGGCGATCGCGGTGTTGGCGCTGGTCGCCGTGAAGCCGCCGCCGTAATTCGGCTCGCTCACGGTCAGCGTCGCGGCGTACGCCGGGCCGCTGGCCAGGAACGAGAAGGCGCCGGGCGAGCGCGCGATCGCGGAGTTGCTCGTGAGCGGCGGACCGGCCGCGGATACCGGCGCGGGCGACGTCACGGGAATCGCGATCCCGGTCGCGCCGTCGATCGTGGTGTACTGCGCCGGCGTCGCGACCACGCCGTGCTGCGTCGGGTCGTAGACGATGATTCCGGTGTCGTCCGCGACGAACACGTTCTGGCGATCGTCGAAGGCCACGCCGTAGGGGCGGTTGTTGGAGCCGGCGTTGGCGAGCGCGCGGTACGACGTGGCAGCGTTCTGCTTGTACGCGACCAAGCCGATCGCGACCGGCGTCGCACCCGGCGCCGGCGCGAGCGCCGTCCCGTCGGAATAGACGTTGGCCGGAAACTCCCAGATCGTGTCGTCGTGCTGGTCCACCGCGACGTCGCCGACCGGAATGGAACCCTGCCGGTCGTAGTTGAGCACGCGGTCGTACGGGTAGCTCGCGAGCGGCGTCACCGCGCCGCTGCCGTTCGCCGGCAGCACGTACACGCGCCAGCTCGAGGAGCCGGCCGGTCCGGCGATGGTGTACACGCGGTCCTGCGAGTCCACCGCGACGGCGTACGCGTTCCAGGTGTAGCTCGGCGGCAAGCCGGCGATCGCGGTGATCGTCCGATCAGCGCTGGACGCGCCGGCCGGGAAGTGCGCCAGCGTCGTGCCGAAACCCATCCAGACGCCGTCGGCCGAGTCGGCGGCCAGGCCGCCGGGCAGGTTGCCGCTCTGGATGGTGCGGTCGGGCGGCGTTCCGGCGGTCGGGAACGGCGCGTAGTGCAGCACGGCCTGCGAACCGCCGCCGCCGGCGTAGAGCGCGCCCGTGCGGCCGGCGCTCACGAACGCGCCGAGCGGTCCGCCGTCGATGGTGCCGTTCGTCGTGCCCAGGCCGACGCCCGCGCCGCCGCCCAGCGTCTGGTACACGTCGAGCGGCGTTTCCGGATGGCGCGCGAGCCCGGCTTGCAAGACGTACGCGAACTGCGGCGCGACGTTCACGGTGATCGACTGCGTCGCCGAAGCGACGCCGGCGGCGGACGCGGTGATCGTGAAGTTGCCGATCTTCGCGCCGTTGTAGGCAAGCGTCACCGCGGTGCTCGGCGCGCCGACGCTCGCCGGCGTGAGCGAGGTCGCGCCCGAGGTGTCGGAGTCCGATAGCGCGATGGTGACCGGGTTGCCGTTCGCGTCGACGTAGCCGCCCGGGCCGACGATGACCTGGCCGGCGGCGTCGAGCGCTTCGACGGTGATGGGGGCGCTCGACGCGGTCCCCGCGTTGAGGATCACCGCGGCGCCGGCCAGCTTGAGGCTCGCGACGACGCCCGACAGCGTCACGCTCGCGGTGTTGACTTGGCCCGCGACGACGGTCACGGTGACCGGCGCGACCGACAGCGGCGCACCGCTCGCGTCACTGCTCGCGTACGTCGACACGAAGACCGTGTCGGTGCCCAGCGGCGCGGGGAACTCGACCGTGCAGACCAAGCCCGCGCTGCCCGGGGCGCAGCCCGGGGTCGAGGCGGAGAGCGGGCTGGTGTAGCGCGCGCCGCCGGAGACGACGATCGCGATCGATCCGGTGGCGGGCGAGACGTAGGCCGGGCGGCGCCGCGCGGCGGCCGCCGCGGACGGCGCGCGCGGCACGGTGATCGTCAGGCGGGCCCGCCCGGACGCGGGGGCCAGCGACGGCCCGACGACGGGCGACGTTCCCCCGCCCCCGCCCCCACAAGCGGCGAGCGCGGTTGCAGCCAGGAGCGCGAGAACGAGCGAACGAGCACGCACGAAAGCGCCTCCTGGGACAGCGGCGAGAGGCGAACGTACTACGACGCGAACGTGCCGCGCACCAAGCGCGCTTTGTAAGCGTGCGGTAACGCGCAAGCGAGCGCCCGGGCCGATCGCTCCGCCCTCTGTCTGCGATAGGGAAGGCCAATTTCCCA
This sequence comes from Vulcanimicrobiota bacterium, assembly GCA_963784655.1. Lineage (GTDB taxonomy): Bacteria > Vulcanimicrobiota > Vulcanimicrobiia > Vulcanimicrobiales > Vulcanimicrobiaceae > Vulcanimicrobium. The sequence continues at coordinate 704,476 of CAWASO010000001.1, read as the reverse complement.
TCGCGGGCGGGGCGGCGTATCATGGTCGGATGAGGGAGGCGGACCCTTCGGGCGGGGCCGAAGTCTCCCAGATTCCCGTCGTCAGACCGCCCCGGAGATTCGATTGCAAACGCTCGTGAACGTCACCCTGCCCGAGATGGGCGAGTCGGTCAGCGAAGGCTCGATCGTCGAGTGGCGCAAGAAAGTCGGCGACTGGGTCGACGAAGGTGAGACGCTGGTCGACATCACGACCGACAAGGTCGACGTCGAGGTCCCCTCGCTCGCCAGCGGGATCGTGGCCGCGCTCCACGGCGACGAGGGCGCGACGGTCGCCGTGGGCGCCGTCCTGGCCGAGATCGACACGACGGCGGCCAAACCGGCCGGCAGCCGGCGCGCCGGCGCCCGCCGCTTCGCCGGCCGCGGCGAAGCCGGCCGAGCCGAGCCTGGTCACGCCCGCGTCCTACGGTGCCGCCGGCGCCGGGACGCCGCCTGCCGAGCGCGGCGGCACCAATGGGGCCAACGGGGCGCCTGCGGGGCGTTCTCTCGCACCACGCCCGCCGGCTGGTCGAGCGGCTCCACGTCGACCCCTCCAAGCTGACCGGCACGGGCCCCGACGGCCTGATCCTGCGCGAGGACGTCGAGAGCGCGATCGCCTCGGGCAAGGTCGCCTTCAGCGGCGGCGCTGGCTCGGCGCGGCGGCCCCGGCCCGCGGTCCAGTACCCGGCCCCGGCGGCCCAGGCCAAGGTGACCGACCTCAAGGGCTCGGTCGCGACCCTGGCCACCTACATGGAGCAGTCGCTGACCATCCCGGTCGCGACCTCGTTCCGGACCCTGCACGTCGGCACGCTCGAAGCGCGCCGGGCCGAGCTCAACGCCGCGCTCAAGGCGCAGGGCCGCCCCGAGAAGGTCTCGTTCACCCACATCATCGCCTTCGCGCTGGCCCGCGCGGCGCGCGAGATCCCGGCCATCACGGCCTCGTTCCGGCGCAGCGACGGCAAGCCGCAGCGGGTCGAGGCCGGGATCAACCTCGGCCTGGCGGTCGACGCGCAGAAGAAAGACGGCGCGCGCTTCCTGGTCGTGCCGGTGATCAAGAACGCCGACAAGCTCGACTTCCCGGGCTTCCGCGCGGCCTACGAGGACCTCGTCGTCAAGGCGCGCGACGGCAAGCTCTCGGTCGAGGAGCAGACCGGCGCGACGTTCACCCTGACCAACCCGGGCGGGATCGGGACGGTCGCCTCGGTGCCGCGCCTGATGGTCGGCCAGGGCGCGATCATCGCGGCCGGCGCGATCGCCTACCCGCCGGGCTTCGCCCACGCCCCGCGCGCGACGCTCGAGCAGCTCGGGGTCGAGAAGGTCATGACCCTGACCTCGACCTACGACCACCGCGTCATCCAGGGCGCGCAGTCGGGCGAGTACCTCAAGCGGGTCGACGAGCTGCTGGCGGGCGCGAGCAGCTTCTACGAGGACCTGTTCGCGCAGATCGGCGCCAACGCGTCGGTCCGCCCCTCGGGCACCAACGGCGCGGCTTCCGCCTCGGCCTCGACCGGGGTGGCCCACCAGGCCACGCCCGTCACCGCCGAGATCGCCGGCCTGCCGTCCGAGGAGATGCTGCGCGCGATCGCGGCCGGGATGGCGATCGTGTCGGCCTACCGCCGCCACGGCCACCTCGGCGCGACGCTCGACCCGCTCGGCTCGCCGCCGCCCGGCGACCCGTCGCTCGACCCCGCGACCTACAACCTCACCCCGGCGATGATGAACGCCATCCCGGCCTCGGTCCTGCGCGTCAAGGTGCCCGGCAACACGCTGGGCGACGTGCTGCCGCGCCTGCGCGAGACCTACAGCTCGACCATCGCCTACGAGATCGAGCACATCTCGAACACGCAGCAGCGCGAGTGGCTGCGCGAGTACATCGAGAGCGGCCTGCACCGGCGCGAGCTCACGCCGCAGCGCAAGGCGCAGGTGCTCCAGCGCTTGACCAAGGTCGAGACGATGGAGCGCTATTTCCGCAAGCAGTTCATGTCGCAGAAGACCTTCTCGATCGAAGGGCTCGACGTGATGGTGCCGATGCTCGAGGAGCTCATCTCGCTGCTCGCCGAGGACGGCACGAAGACCGTCGTGCTCGGCATGGCGCACCGCGGCCGGCTCTCGACCATCGCCCACGTCGTCAACCGCCCCTACGAGGAGCTGCTGGCGCGAGTTCGAGTCGGCCGCGCTGCGCGAGACGATGCCCAACCCCGAGGACTCCGACGCGACGGGCGACGTGAAGTACCACCACGGCGCGCGCGGCGAGTACACCACCCCGGTCGGCACCAAGATCGCGGTCGAGCTGGCCAACAACCCCTCGCACCTCGAAGCCGTCGACGGCGTCGTCGAGGGCATGGCGCGCTGCCTGCAGACCGACCACGCGGTCAACCCGGCCACGCTCAACACCGACCTCGCCGCGCCGATCCTGATCCACGGCGACGCGGCCTTCGCCGCGCAAGGCGTGGTGGCCGAGGTGCTCAACCTCCAGGCGCTGCCGGGCTACGCCACCGGCGGCACGATCCACATCATCTCCAACAACCAGGTCGGCTTCACCACCGATCCCTACGAGGCGCGCTCGACCCGCTACGCCTCCGACCTCGCGAAGGGCTACGACCTGCCGATCGTGCACGTCAACGCCGACGACGTCGAAGCGTGCATCGCCGCGGTCCACCTGGCGATCGACTACCGGCGCAAGTTCGGGCGCGACGTGATCGTCGACCTGATCGGCTACCGCCGCTTCGGCCACAACGAGCAGGACGAGCCGGCCTACACCCAGCCGCGCCAGACCGAGCTGATCAAGACCCACCCGACCGTGCGCGAGCTGTACGCCTCGCAGCTCGTCGCGCAGGGCGTGATCACGCAGCGACCAGGCCAAGGAGATGCAGGACGCCGCGACCGCGCACATCGCGCAGGCCCACAAGAACGTCAAGGGCGGCACGCCCGAGCCCAAGCTGGCGGCGCAAGCCGCGCTCAACCGCAGCGAGCCCGCGCCGGCCACCGCGGTCGACCGCGCGCAGCCTGCTGCGCTGGAGCGACGCGGTGGTGCACGCACCCGACGGCTTCACGGTCAACAAGAAGCTCGTCTCGCAGTTCCAGAAGCGCACCCAGGCGCTCAAGGAGAGCGGCGAGGTCGACTGGGGCCTGGGCGAAGCGCTCGCCTTCGCCTCGCTGATCAGCGAAGGAACGCCGATCCGGCATCACCGGTCAGGACACCGAGCGCGGCACGTTCTCGCACCGCCACGCCGTCCTGCGCGACACCAAGACGGGCGAGAAGTACGCCCCGCTGCAGCACCTCGACGGCGCCAAGGCGTCGTTCGAGATCTACAACAGCCCGCTGTCCGAGTACGCGTGCCTGGGTTTCGAGTACGGCTACGGCGCGCTGCTGCCCAACGCCCTGGTGCTGTGGGAAGCGCAGTTCGGCGACTTCAACAACGGCGCGCAGATCATCATCGACCAGTTCATCGCCGCGGGCGCGGCCAAGTGGGGCCAGCAGACGCGCTTGACGCTGCTGCTCCCGCACGGCTACGAAGGCGCGGGACCCGAACACTCCAGCGCGCGCCTGGAGCGCTTCCTGCAGCTCAGCGCCGAAGGCAACCTGCGCGTCGCGAACCCGTCGACGAGCGCGCAGTACTTCCACTTGCTGCGGGCGCAGGCCAAGGCCAAGCAGGCCCACCCGCTGATCGTCATGACGCCCAAGTCCCTGCTGCGCAACCGGGCCGCGTACGGCAACCTCGACGAGCTCGCCGACGGCCGCTTCCGCGAGGTGATCGACGACGCGCGCTACGCGCAGGACAAGCGCGCGGTGAAGCGCCTGGTGCTGTGCAGCGGCCACATCTACTACGACCTGATCGCCAGCCCGCTCTACGGCGAGGCGGCGCACACCGCGATCGCGCGGGTCGAGCTGCTGGCGCCGCTGCCCAAGGCCGAGCTGCTGGCGCTGATCGCCAGCTACCCCAACCTCGAAGAGATCGCGTGGGCGCAGGAAGAGCCCAAGAACATGGGCGCGCGCGCGCACGTGCGGCGCCGCCTGATGGACGGCCTGCCGGCGCACATCAGCGACGTCGGCTACGTCGGCCGGCCCTACCGCGCCAGCCCCTCGGAGGGCTACCCGGGCGCGCACGCGGTCGAGCAGGAGCGCATCGTGCGCGAGGCGCTCACCGAGCGCTGATTCGCCGCAGCGGCGGGCGGCGCGCGGGTGTGCGCGCCGTCCGCAGGAGCGCCGCCGCGTCCTCGTGCGAAGGACCGGCTTGTCGGACCATCAAACGGCGCTAGTCGGAATTCCGGTTTCGCGGGGTGGCGAGAAGATCGTGAAGTGGGTGGCTTCGTCCGTTCTCGCGGGCGGCGTGCTGGCCGTGGGCGACCTCCGGCTTGTATACGATCGTTGCGAACGCTTTCAAGGTGTGGATCATGTCTGACGATACGATGACGCGCGGCGCCGTGTCGGCCCTCGACCGGCCGGCGCGCAAGCGAGTCCTTGCGCTCGGCGCCAAGCTCGACGAGCGCACGATGTTCGAGAAGGCGGAAGCGCTCGGCATCGACGTCGTGCAGATCCAGAAGCCGCACATGGCCGATCCGCGCCAGCGCGGCACGCTCGAAGTGCACCTGCTCGACTACACCGACCACGACCGCGCTGATGCCGCTGGTGCGCGCGATGCACGCCGCGCAGCCGTTCGACGCGCTGATCTGCTTGACCGAGCCGGGCTTGCCGACCGCCGCGAAGGTGGCGATCGAGCTGGGCCTGCGCTTCACCCGCCCCTCGACCGTGCAGCCTGCTCAAGGACAAGTGGGCGATGCGCCAGCTGCTCGCCGCGCACGGCGTCAGCCCGGTGCGCGCCGCGGCCGGCACGACCCTGGCCGAGATCGAGGCCTTCCTGCGCGACGTCGCCTCGCCCGCGATCCTCAAGCCGATCGACGGCGGCGGCAGCTTCGGCATCGCGCTGGTCGGCACGCCGGAGGACGCCGCGGCGGCCCTGGCCCGGCTGCACGAGCTGGGCGTGCGCTCGTTCATCGTCGAGGAGTACCTGACCGGGCCGGAGATCAGCGTCGAGGCGTTCAGCTTCGCCGGCAAGCACGTCGTGATCGCCTGCACCGACAAGCTGACGACCGAGGCCGAGGGCTTCCTCGAGCTGGGCCACGCCATCCCGGCGCAGCTCGACCCCGCCGACCCGGGCCGAGGTCGCCGCGCTCACCGTCCGGCTGCTCGAGATCGTCAAGTACACCGACGGGCCGTCGCACACCGAGATCAAGCTGACCCCGCAGGGGCCGCGCATCATCGAGGGCCACGACCGGATGGGCGGCGACCACATCAACGAGCTGGTCCGGCTGGCCTACGGCGTCGACATCGTCGCGACCACCTTCGCCTGGGCCTGCGGGATGATCGAGCCGTTCGAGGCCCCCGCGGTGCGCGGCGGCTCGGCCATCCGCTTCTTCATCCCGCCGGCCGGGACGCTGCGCTCGGTGCGCGGCCTGGACGAGCTGCGCGCCCAGCCCGACGTGGTCGAGCTGGACTGGACCGTTCCGGTCGGCGGCACGATCCCGCGCACGCGGGACAACAACAACGGCCGGCCGGGCTACGTGCTGGTCGAGGGCCCCGACGCCCCCAGCGCCGCGGCGGCCGCGGCGCGCTACGCCGCGAGCGTCGAGGTCGTGGTCGATCCGGAGCCTTCGCCGTGAAGCTCTGGCGCAGCCAGACCGGAATCTTCTTCCTGGCGGTGACGCTGCTGGCGCCGATCGCCGGGGTCATGTTCGACCTGACCGGGATCGTGTTCGTCGCGCAGAAGCAGGGCGCGCCGTCCGCGCTGGGCTTCTTCGTGATGCTCACGATGCTGCCGTCGCTGCTGCTGATGCCGTTCGCCGGCGTGCTGATCGACCGCTACGACAAGTACGTCATCGGGGTCTGGGCCAACGCGCTGCGCTTCGTGCTCACCGTCGCGCTCGGCTTGGGCGCGCTGGCCGGCCTGCTCAGCCCGCCGCTGTTCTACACCGTCATCACCCTGTACTACGTCCTGTGGTACGTCTCGCAGCCGAACATGGACGGCATCCTCAAGGCGCTGCTGACGCCCGAGGAATACCTGCACGGCGTCTCGATCACCCAGGCCGCGAGCCAGTTCGGCAACATGGGCGCGGCGCTGCTGGCGGGCGGCGTCATCGCGCTGTTCGGCATCCCGGCCTCGTTCTTCGTCGTCGCGGCGCTGATCGTCGTCGGCAGCTTGTGCCTGCTGCGGCTGCGCTTCATCCACCCGGTCGAGACGCCGCCCGCGCTGACCACCGTCGGGGCCTACCTGCGCGACCTGGCCGACGGCTTCCGCTACATCTCCGCGACGCGCACGATGGTCGCCATCGCGCTCATGAACGGCGTCCTGTTCCCGTTCTACATGGGCATCAACGTGCTGATCGCGCCGTTCATCTTTCGCGTGCTGCACGGCACGTCGTTCACGCTGGGCGTGGTCGACGCGGCCTGCGGCGTCGGCAGCATCATCGCCTCGGGGCTGTGCATCGTGCTGCCCCGGCGCGAGCGGCTCGGCTACACCTACTACATCCTCTCGACCGCGGCGCTGGGGCTGTCGCTGTTCGCCTTCACCGGCTCGCGCAGCGTGCTGACCGCGTCGCTGGCCTACGTCGCGGTCGGCATCTTCATCGGCAACATGAAGGTCTTCGCCAAGGCGATGCTCTTCCGGCGCGCCGACCACGCCTACATCGGGCGCGCGAGCAGCGCCGTCCAGATGCTCAACATGGGGCTGGGCATCGTGTTCGCGCTGGGCGCGGGCTTCATCGGCGATCACAGCCTGTTCCTGGCCTACGCCGCGATCATCGCCGCGCTGGGCTGCCCGCTGGTGCTGGCCATCATCTCCGCGCTGAGCGAGCGGTCCGAAGCGGCCGCGCGCGAGGCGGTGCTCGTTCGGGTGCGACCATGAGACTACGACTGCCCCGCCGCGCGGCGCTCGTCACCGCCTTGCTCGCGCTGGGGCTGGCGGTCGCGCCGGGCGCCGCGCACGCGGCCGCGGGCCCCCCGACGCCCGCCAACCAGATTCCGATCGCGCCGGTGACGGCCGCGCCGCCGGTCGACGGCAAGCTGAGCGACGCCTGGACCGCGCTCACCCCGATCAACCTGGGCTGGGACCTGCACCTGACCCGCCCGGCGCGCGAGCAGACGCGGGTGTACGTCACCGCCGACCAGACGGCGCTGTACGTCGCGTTCGACGCCAAGCAGCGCGGGCCGGTCGTCGCCAGCCAGCGCACCAACGACATCGGCTACGGCTCGGACGACCAGGTCGAGGTGCTGCTGTGGCCGAGCGGCTCGAGCGGCTTCGCCTACACCTTCGTCGCCAACCCGCTCGGCACGCGCTACGAGTTCTCGTCCGAGAACGCGTCGTTCGCGCCGCGCTGGGACGCGCAGGGCACGATCACGCCGGACGGCTACGTCGTCACCATGCGGATTCCGTTCGCGGTGATGCGCGGCGCGCGCGCGGCGACCTGGCAGGCCCAGTTCGTGCGGCTCAACTCGCAGCACGCTGGAGACCGACGTCTGGACCCACGGCGCGCAGCAGAGCGATCCGACCGACATCGTCTACGCGGGCTCGCTGACGGGCCTGGCGTTCGGGGGCGGCGCGGCGGCCCGCCCGCGCGCGCGGGCCGCGCTCTACGGCCTGGCCAACGCCGCCGCGCCGGTCGCGGGCGGCAACACCACCCGGATGGGCGCCGACCTGTCGCTCCCGATCACCTCGTCGACCTCGTTCTTCGCCACGCTGCACCCCGATTTCTCGAACGTCGAGGCCGACCAGCAGACGATCTTCCCGACCCCCTTCCGGCGCGCGATCGTCGACTACCGGCCGTTCTTCGCCCAAGCGGCGAGCTTCTACAACCCCTTCGCGACGCTCAGCTCGTGCATCGGCTGCACCGCGCTCACCGAGCTCTACACGCCCTCGATCCCGACCCCGCGCGACGGCTACGCGCTCGAGGGCAAGCAGGGCGGCTTCAGCTACGCGGCGTTCGACTCGGTCGGCAAGGACCGCTCGGACGTGGCCTCGGTCGTCAGCTACCACACGCCCAACAACATGCTCACCGCGAGCGTGCAGCGGGTGGCGGTCGACCTGCCGGGGCTCAAGGACGAGACCGTCGTGGGCGGCGTGACGCTCGACAACCACACCAACCGGCTGGCCTACGTCGACTTCGGCGTCGACCGCGGCTCGAACGTCGGCGACGTGAGCCAGGGCAACCGGCTCGAGAGCGGCGTCAAGCTCTACGGTTCGAACTGGAACACCGGCTTCTCGCTGCGCAAGGTCGGCGCGTACTACAACCCGGTCGACGGGTTCGTGTCGCACCCCGACATCGCGGGCTACGACGTCAACTTCGAGCGCGACGTGAACTTCCCGGTCGGCGGCCCGATCAAGAACCTGATCTTCACCGGCGAGCTGGACCGCTACCACGACCACACCGGGCTGCTCGACCAGACCGACAACTACATCAGCGCCGAGATCAACACGTTCAAGCTGTACCGCATGCAGGTCACCTTCGGCTCGGACTACCTGCGCTTGGCCGACGGCACGTTCACGCCGGTGACCCAGAACGGCTTCGCGATGAACTACAAGCGCGGCACGGACACCCCGACCGGCTTCGCGTTCAACCAGGGCCGCTTCGGCGACGGGACGCTGCAGTCGTGGACCCGCCTGACCACCTTGCGCCTGGGTCATCTGGGCTCGCTCGCCCTGCGGGGCGACGACACGGTCCAGTTTCCGCGCGACGGCGGCCCGAAGCTCACCCAGTGGCTGGAGCGGGTCACCTACGCCTACCAGGCCGGGCCCGACACGACGTTCGGCCTGGGCGTCCGCCGCCTGATCGGGCAGGCTCCCACGCTAGGCGTTCCCAGCCCGTACCAGAACGACTGGAACCTGTCCGCGGCCTTCCACCGCCGCTATCGCACCAAGGAGCTGTACATCGTGTACGGCGACGCCTCCGCGGTGAGCACCACGCCGCAGCTGATCTTCAAGCTCATCTACTACGTGGGCGCGGAGAAGGGCGTCTAAACCATGACTCACCACGACCAGAGGAAACCATGATCACCGACCGCACCACCGATTACAAAGTCGCCGACATCTCGCTGGCCGACTGGGGCCGCAAAGAGATTCGCATCGCCGAGGGCGAGATGCCGGGCCTGATGGCCCTGCGCCGCCGCTACGAGCACGAGAAGCCGCTGGCCGGCGCGCGCATCGCGGGATCGCTCCACATGACGATCCAGACGGCGGTGCTGATGGAGACCCTGATCGCGCTGGGGGCCGAGATCCGCTGGGCCTCGTGCAACATCTTCTCGACCCAGGACCAGGCCGCCGCGGCGATGGCGGCCGCCGGTGTGCCGGTCTTCGCCTGGAAGGGCATGACCAACGACGAGTTCTGGTGGTGCACCGAGCAGACGGTGATCGGCCCCGACGGCTGGCGCCCCAACATGCTGCTCGACGACGGCGGCGACGTGACGGCGCTCGTCCACGACAAGTTCCCCGAGCTGCTCGCCGGCATCCGCGGGATCACCGAGGAGACGACGACGGGCGTGGGCCGGCTCTACGCGATGGCCGCCGCGGGCACGCTCAAGGTCCCCGCGATCAACGTCAACGACAGCGTCACCAAGTCCAAGTTCGACAACCTCTACGGCTGCCGCGAGAGCCTGGTCGACGGCCTCAAGCGCGCGACCGACGTGATGATCGCGGGCAAGGTCGCGGTCGTGGCGGGCTACGGCGACGTCGGCAAGGGCTGCGCGGCCGCGCTCAAGCAGCTCGGCGCGCGCGTGGTGGTGACCGAGGCCGACCCGATCTGCGCCCTGCAGGCGATGATGGAAGGCTACGAGGTCCTCACCATGGAGGACGTCGCCGACCGGGGCGACATCTTCGTCACCGCGACGGGCAACATCGACGTCATCACGATCGCCCACATGCACCGCATGAAGTCGGGCGCGATCGTGTGCAACATCGGCCACTTCGACAGCGAGATCCAGATCGCGGCGCTGCGCGAGTACACCTGGGAGAACGTCAAGCCGCAGGTCGACGAGGTGGTCTTCCCCGACGGCAAGCGCCTCATCGTGCTGGCCGAGGGCCGGCTGGTCAACCTGGCCTGCGCGACCGGCCACCCCAGCTTCGTGATGAGCACCTCGTTCAGCAACCAGACGATCGCGCAGATCGAGCTCTGGCAGCACGCCGAGCGCTACGAGAACAAGGTCTACGTCCTGCCCAAGCACCTCGACGAGGAAGTCGCTTCGCTGCACCTCGAGAAGCTCGGCGCGCGGCTGACCAAGCTCACGCCCGCGCAGGCGTCGTACATCGGCGTCACGCCCGAGGGCCCGTTCAAGCCCGAGCGCTACCGCTACTAAGCCCCATCACCGGCCGCCGGCGCGCGGCAACCGCTACTGATGACGAAGGGTGGAATTGTCATGAGCGTTCTGATCCTCAACCGCTGGCCGCTGGCCGCGTACCCATACGACCAGATGCTGGCGGGCCACAGCGGTCCGCTCGTGATGCTCGCCGACGCGGAGCGGCTGCGCCTCAACGGCGAAGACCCGGCCGACTACGCGCACCGCTACGCGCCGCTGGAGACCTTCGAGAACTACGATCTCAACGGCCGGGTGGAGCTGCGCGCGCTGCAACTGCACGAACAGTACGAGTTCACCCAGGTGATCGCGACCTGGGAGTTCGACATGGCGCGCGCCGCGCGCTTGCGCGAGCGGTTCGGCTTCGCGGGGCAGAACGTCGAAAGCGCGACGGTGTACCGCGACAAGGCGGTGATGAAGGATGCCGCGCGCGCGGCCGGCATCGGGGTCACGCCCTACCGCCGCATCGAGTCGGCGCTGGACGTGATCGACTTCGTCGCCGAGCACGGCCTGCCGGTGGTGGTCAAGCCGCGCAACGCCGCGGCGTCGATCGGAATCCGCATCCTGACCACCCAGGCCGAGCTCGAGGCGCTGCTCGACGCGGGCCTCGCGCCCAGCATGGAAGCGATCCCGGATCTGATGGTCGAGAAGTTCGTCGACGGGCTGATGTACCACGTCGACGGCGTCGTGCTCGACGGCAAGCTGGTCGTGCTCTGGCCCTCGCTCTACCACAACGACTCGCTCTCGTACGCCGAGGACCGGCCGCTGGGCAGCGCGATCCTGGCCCCCGACCACCCGCTGCGGGTGCGCCTGCAAGACTTCGCGCGCACGATCGTGACGAGCTTCGCGACCCCGTTCGCGACGACGTTCCACTGCGAGGTCTTCCACAAGGCCGACACCGACGAGCTGCTGCTGTGCGAGATCGCCAGCCGCACCGGCGGCTCGGGCTGTCCCGACATGCTGCGGCTGGGCTTCGACATCAAGATGAGCGAGGTCTGGATCCGCAACCTGTGCGGTTTACCGGTCGACGTGCCGGCCAAGCTGAGCGATCCGGGCGTGCTGCCGAACGAGCCGATGGGCTGGCTGGCGGTGCCCGGGCACGAGGGAGCCCGCTTCGACTACGACCCGGCCACCGTGCCGTTCGACTGGATCATGGAAACGCGCTACAAGATCGCGCCCAATAAGGTGATGATCGCGGCGGCCAACAATTCCGAGCACGTCGCCTACTACATCATCCGCGGCGAGAGCGAGACGCAGGTGCGCGAGCGGCTCGTCGTGCTGCAGAGCTGGGTCTACGACCACTTCCTGATGCCCGACGGGAGCGCGCTGTCGGGCCGGGTGCCCGCCGCAGTCTGAGTCCCCGGAAGGAACGACACCCCGATGAGCGTTTTGATCCTCAACCGCGCGTCGCTCGCGGCCGTCCCCTACGACCGCATGCTCGAGGGCATATCGGGACCGCTGGTGATGCTCGCCGATGCGGCCCGCATGCGGGCGCTGGGCGAGAGCCCGGCCGACTACGCCGCGCGCTACCAGATCGAGACCTTCGAGAACTACGATCTCAACGACGCGGTGGAGCTGCGCGCGGTGCAGCTCCACGAGAAATATCATTTCACGCAAGTGATCGCGATGTGGGAGTTCGACCTGGCGCGCGCGGCGCGGTTGCGCGAGCGCTTCGGCTTCGTGGGGCAGGACGTCCACAGCGCGACCGTCTACCGCGACAAGGCGGTGATGAAGGACGCCGCGCGCGCGGCCGGCGTTGGCGTCACGCCGTACCGCCGCATCGCGTCGGCGCTGGACCTGATCGACTTCGTCGCCGAGCACGGCCTGCCCGTGGTGGTCAAGCCGCGCAACGGCGGCGCGTCGCTGGGCATCCGCATCGTGCGCACCCCGGCCGAGCTCGAAGCGCTGCTCGCCGCCGGGCTGCGGCCGAACATGGAAGCGATCCCCGACCTGATGGTCGAGAAGTACGTCGACGGCCTGCTGTACCACTGCGACGGCATCGTGCTCGAAGGCCGGCTGGTGGTGACCTGGCCCGCGCTGTACTACAACGACTCGCTGTCGTTCTCGGAGGACCGCCCGCTGGGCAGCGCGATCCTCGCGCCCGACCACCCGCTGCGAGTCCGCCTGCAGCGGATGATCCGCACGATCATCGCGAGCTTCCCGACCCCGTTCGCGACGACGTTCCACTGCGAGGTCTTCCACACCACCGACGACCGGCTGCTGCTGTGCGAGATCGCCAGCCGCACCGGCGGCAACCGGGTGGCCGACATGTTCCGGCTGGGCTTCGGGATCGACGGCAACAGCGGCTGGGTGCGCAACCTGTGCGGGCTGCCGTTCGAGATCCCCGCCGCGCTGGACGATCCCGAAGTGCTGCCCTCAGAACAGCTCGGCTGGCTGGCGATCCCGGGCCACGAAGGAGCGCGCTTCGCCTATCCCGATCCAGCCACACCCCCGTTCGACTGGATCATCGACGCGCGCTACACCGTCAAGCCCGATCAGATCTTGCCGGCCGCGACCAACAACGCCGACTTCATCGCCACCTACGTCATCCGGGGCGAGACCGAGACGCAGGTCCGCGCGCGGCTAGCGGAGCTTCAGACCTGGGTGTACGAGCACTTCGTGATGCCCGAAGCCGGGGTACCGGCCGCGGTGTAGTCGGCACGCCTGGTAGGGCATGCCAGGCGATCCCTTCCGGGGGCGCGAAGCGCCAACGCTCGCCTTGCTGAGCGGTGGTGTGCCGCGGGGGATAGTGGTGTCGAACGCAGCCGTGCTGACCTCGTTTCCGCTGTACGGCGACCGCCTGCAGGCGTACGAGCGTCTGAGCGGCGCCGACGACGCGAAGAAGGCGCTCGAGATGAGCCGCATGCGCGCGATCGTGGCGCGCTTCAGCGGTGCGAACCCGTTTCCGCTGCGCTCGCTGGACATCGGCTCGGCCACCGGCCGGTACCCGAGCTACTTCGCCGGGCTCGGCTTCGACGCGGCGGGCTACGACATCAGCGCCGACGCGATCGAGATGTCGCGCCGGGCCTACCCGCACGTGACGTTCGAGCGGCGCGACGTGCTCGAGGCCGCGCCCGAACCCGAGCGCTACGCGATCGTCACGTGCATGATGGGGACGCTCAACCACATCCCGCGCGCGCGGCACGAGCAGCTGCTGGCGTGGGTGTACCGCAGCCTGCGGCCGGGCGGGATCTTCATCGGCTCGGCTTGGAACGCCGGTTGCCCGCACCTCTCGTTCATCGACCTGTACTCGCCCGACGAGCTGGACTTTCTGCGCGCCAACGCGCCGCGCGACGCGGCCGAGATCGAGCGGCTCGGGGCGGCCGGCGGCTTCGCGGTCGACGCGGTGCGGCCGGTCTGCCTGTTGCCCGACGACTTCTTCGAGGACTGGCGCACGGTGTTCGGCGAGCAGCGGCTGCACGTGCTCGACGAGCACCTCGCGCGCACCCTCGACCCCTCGCACGCGCAGTTGCTGGTGTTCACGCTGCGTAAACCAGGTTAACCGGTTCCCGCTTTCAGGCTTTCTTCATCGTCGAGCACTAAACTGGGCTGGTGCCATTTCGGCCTGAGGTGTTACGATGACGTTATATACGGATGCGGTCGCATCGCGTTCACGCGGGAACGAGCTCCAGCACGAACAAGATCTGGAGCCAGCCTTCGCCGTCCAGCGGTGCGGAGAGCGTGACGAGCGCTTCGGCCGAGAGCGGCGTAGGATCGACCAGCGCGACCTCGATCTCGATCGTGCGCACCGTGCCCGAACCGTTGCGAAACGTCAGCACGGTGCGCGGCTCGGACTGGCCGAACAAGGCCAGCACGGCGCCGTTTTCGGCCCGTTCGCCGGCCAGCTCGATGCCGCTCACGACGGCTTTGCAGTCCGCGATCGCCGTCCCGGGAAAGGGTGCCGCGCAGCGGTAGCGCACGCGCGAGCGCTCCAATTTCACGCGTTCGAACGCGAGTGTGATCACCGTCTCTCCATCGCTCGCCGTCCGGGCGGTTCAGCTCGCGTGCTGGTGCCGCTCGCGAAACGCCTTGACCTTCGCGCGGCTGCCGCAGCGCGACATGCTGCACCAGCGCCGGCGCCGGCCGGGCGAGGTGTCGACGAAGAGCGTGCCGCAGTCGTCCTGCTCGCAGGAGCGCAGCAGCTCGCGCGTCTCGTCGGTGCCCAGCAATTGCACCGCGTCGCGCGCGATGCGCGCGATCGCGAGCTCGACCGGGTCGCTGCTGCGCACGTGCGCGTGCCAGCGCGCGTCGAGCTCGATGCGCTCGATTGCGGCGGCGGCGCCGTCGTTCACGACGTGGATGTGGCGCCGGTTCGGGCGCGAGCCCGCCAGAGCGGCCCGGCAGAGCGCGTTGATCGCCTCGCGCAGCGTGACCAGGCGGGCGAACTGCTCCTCGATGACGGGGGTGCCTTCGGGGGCCAGGCCGGCGGCGCGCAGCCAGCGGGCGGCGGCCGCACGGTCGGCGAGCAAGTCTACCGGGGACGACTGGCGGCGCCGTACGGAGGCGACGAGATCGAGCGAGAGGCGGCCGTAGTCGAATCTGAACGGCGCCGCTCCGAGAGCTGGCATGAGGGGCTAGTATAACCGGCTGAGCTGGTTGTCGTCAATAGTTCATTAAACCCTTGCTCGTCTTGACATAAACTACATAAACCGGCTATATGGGTTATGGCTGCCGGGTTTCGTGACGGTCGCGCACCTCTCTGCTACCGCCCCCATCGCTCCTGCCCATCGCCCTCCACACGAGGACAGTGTTCATGCGCCAAGACTCAGCCCGGGTGCTGATCGTCGGTGGCGGCGCCGTAGGCGTCTCTATCGCACACCACGTGGTCGAAGAAGCTCTCGCAACGCGAGCCGCACGCCGGCTCGAGATCGTGCTGGTCGAACGGCGGGCCGAGGTCGGTCCGGGCGTCGCCTACGAGCTCGACGTCGACACGCACTTGCTCAACACGCGCGCCGCCGGCATCTCGGCGGTCTACGGTGACAAGCCGCACTTCTACCGCTGGCTGCTGGCCAACGAAGAGCTGTGGCGGCCCGCGTTCCCCGCCGTGCGCCCCGCCCCGACGGCGTTTCTGCCGCGCGGTCTGTTCGGGCTGTACCTGCGCGACGTCGCGGCGCAGACCGAGCGCCGCGCGCGCGCCGCGGGCATCGGCTGGACGGCGCTCAACGACGACGTGACCGACGTCGCGCGCGGCGAGACGGGCTTCGTCGCCCAGACCGCCGGCGGCGCGCGCATCGCGGCCGACGTCGTCGCGATCTGCACCGGCAACACCACCCTGGACCCGTTCCCGCAGTTCGCCGGGCGGCCGGGGTACTACGACTCGCCGTACCCGACGGGCGCGCTGCTGCGTTCGATCGGCGCCGACGACGACGTGATCGTGCTCGGCTCGCGCTTGAGCGCGATCGACGCGGCGATCGCGCTGCTCGAGAGCGAGCGTTTTCGCGGCCGGGTCAAGCTCGTCTCGCGCGGCGGCATGCTGCCCAGCGTGCGCGGCGCGCAAGAGGCGCACACCTTGCGCCACATCACTCGCGACCGCATCCGGGAACTCGGCGCGGAGCGCGGCGGCCTGGGCTTCGAGGACATCCGCGAGCTGTGCCTGGCCGAGGCGCGCGCGAGCGCCTGCAGCCTGGAGTGGGACGAGGTCGTCCGCCCCGGGCTCGACGCCTACGCTTGGATGCTCGAGGAGATCTTCGCCTCGGCCGGGCGGGCCCGGCCGTGGCAGGGCTTGGTCTACGCGCTCAACGAGGTGATCGACGAGCCTCTGGCGGGTGCTGCGCGACGACGAGCGGCGCCGCCTCAACGGCGCGCTGCGGTCCGAGTTCCTGACCTACCGCGTCTCGATCCCGGTCGAGAACGCGTGCAAGATCGCGCGCGCCATGTCGCAGGGGCGGCTGTCCGTGCACGGCGGGCTCGAGCGGATCGAGGTCGGGCCGGATAGCGGCCGCTTCGAGGCGCGGCTGCGCGCGCCCGGCGCGAACCCGGTGATCCTGACCGGCACGGCGCTGATCAACGCGACCGGGTTCGACAACGGCAGCGCGCTCGAGCAGATTCCGCTGCTGGCGCGCATGCACGGGCGCGGCCTGCTGCGCGAGCACCATCACGGCGGCATCGACGTCGACTTCGACACCGGCCGCGCGCTGGACGCCGCGGGCGTCCCGCAGCGCGACCTGCTCGCGGTGGGCGCCGTCACCTCGGGCGTGCATTTCTTCACCAGCGCGCTGGACGTCAACGTCCGGCACGCCGCGCGCAGCGCGCGCGACATCATCGCGACCATCGCCGACGCGCCGCTGATCGGCGACGTGGCGATGCGCTATTCCGTCCTTCCTGAAATTGGAGTCGAGGCATGACCGAAACCACTCTCGCACCGCGGGTGACCCCGAAGGCCGTGCCGGCGGGCGTCACGGCGGACCCCACGGCCCTGGGCTGGTCCCGGCCGACCCTGTTCATCCTGATGTGGAGCTCCGGCTACATCGCCGGCGCGATCGGCATCCACTACGCGCCGCCGTTCCTGATGACGACGCTGCGCTTCGCGCTGGCCGCGGTGGTGCTGCTGGCCGTCGCGCTCGTCATGCGCGCGAAATGGCCCGCGACGCGGGCCGAGTTCGGCCACATCGTGGTCGTCGGCGTGCTGATCCAAGCGGTGCAGTTCGGCGGGCTGTACTCGGGCATGAAGCTGGGCGTGTCGGCCGCCGTGTCGGCGCTGATCGTGGGCACCATGCCGATCTGGACCGCCGTCTTCGCCTCGATCATCTTCCGCGACAAGATCGGGCGCTACCAGTGGCTTGGTTTGGGGCTGGGCCTGGTCGGCGTCGCGCTGGTGGTCAGCAACAAGCTCGCCGCCGCGCACGCCGCGCCGCTGGTCGGCTACGCCGCGGTCGGCTGCGCGCTGTTCGGCATCACCAGCGGCACGCTCTACCAGAAGCGCTACTGCAAGACGATGGACGTGCGCACCGGCGGCGTGATCCAGCTGACCGTGGCGACGATCATCCTGGGCATCCTGGCCGTCAGCACCGAGACGCTCTCGGTCAACTGGACCTGGAGCTTCATCGGCGCCTGGACCTGGATGAGCGTCATCAACTCGATCGGCGCGATCAGCCTGCTGTTCATGATGATCCGCCGCGGCGAGTCGACCCGCGTCGCCAGCCTGTTCTACCTCATCCCCGGGGTGACCGCGCTCATGTCGGCCGGCCTGCTCCACGAGACGTTGACCCTACCCACCATCATCGGTTTCGCGCTGGCCGCGGTCGGCGTGTACTTGAGCACCCGCAAATAGCGCAAGGGAGACATCATGCTCGCTCAGATCACGCAGCGTTTCGAGAACCTGTTCGACCTCGCGGAGCTCGACCGGCGCCTCCTGTTCCAGCCGATGAACGTCGACGGCCGGGTCGGGGTCGAGATCATCCCGCTCTACGACACGCGCGACGACGAAGCCGACGGGGCGGCGGCCGCGATCGTGCGCTACCTGCCCGGCGCGGTGGTACCGCGCCACGTCCACGGCGGCTACGAGTTCATCTTCGTGCTCGAGGGCACGCTGGTCAACGACACCGGCGCGCACCGCCGCGGCACGCTCGAAGTCTACCCGCCCGGCAGCAGCCACCGGCTCGAGAGCCCCGAGGGCTGCGTGTTCCTGGTGGTGTGGGACAAGCCGGTCACGCGGGCCGACGCGCCCCTGCCCGAGTTCGAGCTCAACCGCACCACGCCATGACGGTCCTCGAGCCCGCGCAGGCGGCCGAGCTCGTGCGCGACGGGATGACCGTCGCGACCGGCGGCTTCGGCTGCTGCGGCCACCCCGAAGCCGTCACGCGCGCGCTTGCGGAGCGCTTCGCGCGGACCGGCTCCCCGCGCAACCTGACCTTGCTGTTCGCCTCGGGCCAGGGTGACCGGGGCGAGCGCGGCCTCAACCGGCTGGCTCACCCGGGGCTGGTCGGGCGCGCGATCGGCGGCTACTGGGACTACGTCCCGCGCCTGGCCGCCCTCGCGCTGGCCGGCGAGATCGACGGTTACAACTGGCCCCAAGGCGTGATCAGCCGGCTGTTCCGAGCCACCGCGGCCGGCCAGCCGGCCTACGTCACGCGCATCGGCCTGGGCACCTTCATCGACCCCGTCCACGCGGGCGGCCGGATCGGCCCCGGCCGCGGCGCGCAGCTGCTCGAGCGGGTGCGGGCGCGCGGGGCGGACGCGATCGCCTACCCGGCGCTGCCGGTCGACCTGACCGTGCTGCGCGCGAGCGCGGCCGACACGCGCGGCAACCTCGTGCTCGACGGCGAGGCGTCGTACGCCGACGCGTTCGCGCTGGCCGCGGCGGCGCACAACTCGGGCGGGATCGTGATCGCGCAGGTGCGCCGGATCGCCGAGTGGGGCGAGTTCGCGCCGCACGCGGTGTGCGTGCCCGGCGCTCTGGTCGACTACGTGACGGTGGTCGACGGGCCGGACGCCGACCAGACCTATGCCGAGCCGTTCAACCCCGCCTACGTCAGCCGCGGCGACGCGGCGAGCATGCCCGACGGGCCGCCCAGCGCCGGCGCGCGAGCGATCGTGGTCGAGCGCGCGCTGCACGAGTTCCTCGCCGCACCGCGCGGCATCATCAACTTCGGCATCGGCATCCCGTCCGAGGTCGGGCGGCGCATCGGCGCGCTGCGCCGGCCCGACGCGACGGTCACGCTCGAGTCGGGCGCGATCGGCGGCCGCCCGGCCGGCTTCAACTCGTTCGGCGCGACCGCGTACCCCGAGGCGATCGTCGACGCGGCCGAGATGTTCGACCTCTACGACGGCGGCGGCATCGACCAGACGTTCCTGGGCTTCGGCGAGATGGACGGGCAGGGGCGGGTCAACGTGGCGCGCTTCGGCGACCGCATGCCGGGCGTGGGCGGCTTCGTCAACATCTCGCAGTCGGCCAAGCAGGTCACGTTCTGCGGCACCTTCACCGCGGTCGGGCTGGACGTCGCGGTGGAAAACGGCCGGGTCGTCGTGCGGCGCGAGGGCAGCCTGCGCAAGCTCGTGGACGCGGTGGACCCGGTCTGCTTCGACCCGGCCCACATGCGCACCACGGGCGGCTCGTTCACCGTCGTCACCGAGCGCTGCGTGCTGGAATGGCGCGATAGCCGGCTCGTCGTGACGGAAGTCGCGCCGGGAATCGACGTGCGCACGCAGATCGTGCCGTTCTTGCCCGCCGCCGTGGCCATCGCGCCGCAGTTGCGCGCGATGGCGCTGCCGCCCGACACCGTGCCGGCCGAGCGCGAAGACGTCGCGCCGGAGCGGCGCGAACCCGCCGCGGCCGTGGCCTAGGTCAGGTCCCGGCCTCGTAGGCCTCCCAGGCGTCGGACGCGCTGAGCCAGGCGTCCATCGCCGCTTCGCTCGCCTTGCGCACGCGCTCCAGCTCGTGCGTCAGGCGTACGACGCGGGCCGGGTCGTCGTACAGGTCCGGCGCGGCGAACTGTCGCTCCAGCTCCGTGCGCTCCTTGTCCAGGTCGGCGACGTGCTTCTCCGCCGTCGTGACGGCGCGCTTCTTGCGCTGCGCTTCCTGCTTGGACTCGTGCGCGGCCGCGCGGTCTTGCTTCGCCGCTTTCTGCGCCACCGTCGCGCGCGCACCGCTGCCGTTGCCGTTCGTGCCGTTCTTGCCGCTAGCACCGTTCTCGCCGACGGCTTCGTGCTGCTTGCGCTCGTATGCATCGTAGCCGTCGTCGAGGATCGTCAGCTTGCCGTCGCGGATCGCCACGACGCGCTCGCCCAGCCGCTTGAGCAGATAGCGGTCGTGCGAGACGACGAACAGCGCGCCCGCGTACGAGGCCAGGACGTCCTCCAGCGCCTCGCGGCTGGGGATGTCGAGGTCGTTGGTGGGCTCGTCGAGGAACAGGCAGTCCGCTTTTTGCGCCATCAGCCGGGCCAGCATGATGCGCCGCCGCTCGCCGCCCGAGAACGCCTCGACCGGCTTGTCGCCCGAGTCGCCGCCCAGGTTCAAGCGCCCGAGCAGGCTGCGCGCCTCCTCGTCGGTGACGCCCATCCGCATCACCGCGTCGGACGCGGTGTCGCCCGCGCGCAGGTCGTCGATCGAGCTCTGCGAGTAGCTGGCCGTGCGCAGGCCGCTGCCGTAGCGCACGCTGCCCTTATCGGGCGGCATCTCCTCGGCGATGATGCGCAGGAACGTCGTCTTGCCGGCGCCGTTGGGGCCGACGATCGCGACCCGGTCGCCGCGGTAGAACGTCGCCGTGACGTTGGAGAACAGCGTCCGGTCGTAGGCTTTCGTGAGGCCCTTGACGTCGACGGCGGGGCCGTTGGTCGCGCGCCGCGCGGAGGCCAGGGCGACCGAGATGCTGCGCTTCTCGGCCCGCGGGGCGTCGACCGCGTCGAGCTTGGCGAACTGCTTCTCGCGGCTCCAGACCGCGCTGTAGTTGTGCGAGCCGTGGGTGCGCAGCTCGTCGATCACCGCCCGCTGGCGCTTGCGCTCGGCCAGCGCGCTCTCGTAGTCGCGCCGCTGCTGCTCGCGCCGCGCTTCGCGCTGCTCGACGTACTGCGTGTACGCTTTGCCCTGCTTGACGTCGTAGACCGCCAGCTCGCCGCGGTCGAGCTCCCAGATCTGCGTGCAGACGGTCTCGAGAAAATAGCGGTCGTGCGAGACGATCAGGAACGCGCGCGGATCGCGCGCGACGAAGTTCTCCAGCCAGCGCACGGTGTCGAGGTCGAGGTGGTTGGTCGGCTCGTCGAGCACCAGCCAGTCGGGCTGCTCGAGCAGCGTGCGGGCCAGCAGCGCGCGGGTGCGCTGGCCGCCCGAGAACGCGCGCAGCGGCCGGTCCAGATCGCTCTCGGCGAAATCGAAGCGGTTGAGCGTGGCCCGCATCTCCCACTCCTGGGCGGTGCCGCGCGCCATCGCTTCGTCGAACGCGGCGCGCAGCGTGGCCGGGCCGCTCTCCGAGGCGTCTTGCGCGAGGTAGCCCAGGCGCGAGTCGCGCGCGCGCACCAGCGAGCCGCCGTCGACCGGCTCGTCGCGCCCGACCAGCAGCCGCACCAGCGACGACTTGCCCGCCCCGTTGGGGCCGACCAGACCGATCTTGTCGCCGGCGCGGATGACGCCGCCCAGATCGGCGAAGACTTCGTTCGCACCGTAGTGCCGGGCAAGGGAGGAGAAGCGCAGGAGTTCCATGATCGACTGCACTGGTGTTCGGGGCTCGGCCGCGCGCGACCCCGGCCTTTGCGGGCCATCTCAGACAAGCCGTGTATGCTTAGGGCATGAAGGCCCTGCCCGCGCCCGTGCTGGTCGCGCTCACGTTCGCCCTGATGCTGGCCGCCGCGCCGGCCAAACCCGCCCCGCGTACCGCCTCGACCCCCGCCCCGCGCGCCGCGCCCGCGGCCGCCGCGACATCCGACCCGACGCCCTCGCCGCAGCGCGTGCTGGGCTTGATCCGGGCCGCCTTCCGGGCCCGCCGCCCGCCGCCGCCCTACGAGACCTACACCGTCGAGCGGCACCAGCTCGCGACCAACGGCTACGTCGACCCGGTCGGCAGCTACACGTACCACGTCTGGGTTCGCAACCTGGACCGGGCCGCCCTCAAGCGGCTGGTCTTCCGCGACGAGGCCCGCGGCCCGCTCGAGTTCGACCGCCCGGCCTTCAACGAGAGCCGCGATCCCGGCCCGCCGACCGCCGACCTGTTCCAGCCCGCGCCGCTCAAGCCGCATCCGGTCGAGTTCGTCCCCACCCCCGAGCCGATGGCGACCCAGCTTCAGGTCATCGGCTCGACGGTCACGGCCGGCGAGTACGACTACCGGGTCGACTCGATCGACGTCGAGGGCGAGCTGGTCCACCTCAAGCTGACCCCGTTCCGCGATCCCGACCGCAACCGGCTGCGCGAACTGTGGGCCGACAAGACCACGTACCAGTTGCGCCGGCTGGTCGCCACCGACAAGCTGTTCGATCTCACCAACAAGCGCGTCTTCGGGGTGATCTTCACCGCCACGCTAGCCGAGGTCGGCGGGCACCTGGCGGTGACCGACCTGCACGGGGTGGTCGGCGACGGCTACAACGACGACGGCCGCGAGGTCGACTTCCACTTCCGCGACATCACCTACCCCGCCAGCCTGCCGGCCTGGTACTTCGACGCGCACACCTACGCCGCGCACCAGAACGACGCCCCGACGTAGCGAGCTGATCCGTGGGATCCCGCGCGGCCCAGGCGACCCGCTAAAACCAGTGTGACGCGGATCAAACTAGGACTTTAGGGTAAGGACCAGGGCGCCCCCGACCGATCACCGGGGGCATGAAACGGATCGTTGCCATGATGGCGGCGGTTGCGTCGCTCGCACCGCTGGGGGCGAGCGCGCAGGAGGGGCCGGACGCCCCGATCGCCATCGCTTTCGTCAGGCCTCACGCCCCCGCCGCGCTCCGCCCTCAGGAACGCGAGCTGTTCGACTCGGTCAACGCCGAGCGCGCCCGGCGCGGCCTCGCGCCGCTGGTGCGCGACGAGAACCTCGACCGGCTGGCCCAGGCCAAGGCCCGCCACATGGCGACTCGCGGCTACTTCGGCCACACCGATCCCGACGGGGTCACCTTCGAGGAGCGCTTCCGGGCCGCGCGCCTGCAGTTCAGCTGCGCCGCGGAGAACCTGGCCTTCGACGAGGACGAGCTCCACGCGCACGCGGCGTTCATGCACAGCCCCGAGCACCGCGCCAACGTGCTCGACCCCGAAGAGCGCCGGCTGGGCGTCGCGGTGGTGACCGTCGGCGACGGCGAGACGTTCTACGTCGAGGAGTTCTCCGGCTAAGCTCGCGAAGGCGACCCGACCGTGCCCGGGCGCTGCGCTACGGCGTGGGCGAGCCCGAAGCGCCCGGCTCGGGCGAGGCCATCGGCGAGTCGGTCGGGCCGGGTGAACTAGCCATCGGCGGCGCGCTCGGGGTGTTCGACCCGGGCGATCCCGGCGAATTGGGCGTGCTCGGCGTACCGGGCTGAACCTGGGCGTTGGTCGCCACGGCTCCGGTCAGCAGCACGAGCGCGGCGGCGGCGATCGAGATGGTTCGTTTCATGACCCTCCGATCGTGCCCGGAGGCGGCGGGCGCGATACGGGCTCGCCTCTTGCTCAGACGAGCGAGGCCAGCCTGTCCAGCACTGCGCCGACCGAGTTGAACGACTCGACGATCGCGCGGTTGCGCTCGCTGATGAAGCCGCAGGCGTGGGCGTGGTCGATCGCCCCGACGATGCCGTCGTAATAGCCGTCCAGGTTCGCCAGGATGCACGGCGCGGCGATCAGGCCGAGCTGGACCCAGGTCGTGATCTCGAAGAACTCCTCGAACGTGCCGAAGCCGCCCGGCAGGGCGACGAACGCGTCCGACAGCTCGGCCATCATCGCCTTGCGCTCGTGCATCGACTCGACCACGTGCAGCTGCACGCCGGTGTGCGCGACCTCGCGCTCCTCGAGAAAGCGCGGGATGATGCCGATCACCTCGCCGCCCGCGGCCAGCGCCGCGTCGGCGACCGCGCCCATCATC
Organism: Vulcanimicrobiota bacterium; assembly: GCA_963784655.1. Lineage (GTDB taxonomy): Bacteria > Vulcanimicrobiota > Vulcanimicrobiia > Vulcanimicrobiales > Vulcanimicrobiaceae > Vulcanimicrobium. Next base: position 680,652 of record CAWASO010000001.1, on the reverse strand, counting down.
CCGACCCGGCCGCCGCCGTAGACGACGCCGATGCCGCGCCGCGCGAGCGCTTCGCCGAACGCGCGCGCCGTCTCGACGTAGACCGGGTCGTTGCCCGCCGACGAACCGCAGTAGACGCAGACCCGCATCAGTCGATCGAGCTTCCCTTGACCGCTTGGCGGCCGGCTGCGAGCGCCCGCAAGCCGTTCGTGCCAAGCCGCGCGAAGTGCTCGCTCGCGTAGTGCGCGTCGAGCGCCGCCTGGTCGCGCCACTTCTCGTAGAGCACGAAGGTCGTTCCGTCCTCGCCGCGCGCGGCCTCGAAGCCCAGGCAGCCGGGCTCGGCGCGCGAAGCGGCCGCAAGCTCGCGCAAGATCGCGGTGACCTCGTCGGCTTTGTCCGCCGGAATCGTGTAGAGCACCGCGTTGACCAGCATCGCGCTACGCTTCGACGCGGCGGGGCGGTACTCCCGAGCCCTGAAGCCCGACGTCAGAGCAGCGAGATCGTGCCGTCTTCGCGCGCCCGGGCCGACATGTCGAGCGGCGTTCCCGGCAGGCGGACCGTGAAGCGCGCGCCGCGATCCGCGACGTTGGCGACCTCGACGGTCCCACCGTGCTCCGCCACGAACCGCTTCACCAGCGCCAGCCCCTCACCGCTGCCGGTGGTGCCGGCGGAGGCCGCGCCGCGAAAGCCGGCTTCGAAGATCTTGCCGAGCTCGTCGCTGCGCACGCCGGGCCCGCCGTCGGTGACGGTCAGCGTGAGAGTTCCGTCCGAGGGCCGGCAGTCGATGTCGATCCGCCCGCCCGGCGGCGTGTAGCGGATGGCGTTGGAGACGACGTTGTTGACGATCTCGGCGACGCGCACCGGATCCCCGGCGAAGTTGGCGCAGGCCGGTTCGTGCGCCGTGCACTGCTGCACCCGGAACGCGACCTCGTGCTCCGTCGCGATCGCCTCGAACGCCAGCACCTCGTTGGCGATGACGTCGCACACGTTGATGGTGCGGCGATGCGTGGCCAGCGCCGGCTCGGACGACATCTGCCCGGGAGTCAGCTCGCGCAGCAGGGTCTCCACCTCGCCCAGCGCCTGCAGCACGGCGGCCAAGCGTTTGGGCGACGGTTCGAGGACGCCGTCCCGGAACGCCTCGACGTTCGCGATCGCGACCGCGAGGTGGTTGCGGATCTCGTGGACGACGCGTCTCACGACGGGTCCACCATTTTGTAGCCGACCCCGAACACCGTCACGATGTAGCGCGGGTTGGCCGGGTCGGGCTCGACCCGGGCGCGCAGGTTCGCGATGTGGCGGTCCAGGGTGCGGTCGAAGACGTCGCCGTCGGCGTTCACCCGCTGGAGCAGCTGGTCGCGGGTCAACGTCTGCCCGACGTGCGACGAGAGGACGTCGAGGATCTTGAACTGCGTGGGCGTGAGCGTCGCGAGCTTGCCGTCGACGTGCACCTCGTGCCCCAGCGTGTCGATCACGAGCGCGCCGATGCGCTTCTCGTGCGAAGAAGGCTGGTGCTGCTCGCTGCGCTCGTTGCGGCGCAGCACGCTCTTGACGCGCGCGACGACCTCGCGCGGGCTGAACGGCTTGCCGACGTAGTCGTCGGCGCCGAGCTCGAGCCCGACGACGCGGTCGATCTCGTGGACGCGCGCGGTCAGCATGATGACCGGTACGTCGCGCACGGCGCGGATCTGGCGCAGCACCTCGGTCCCGGTGAACCCGGGCAGGTTGAGGTCCAGGACGACGAGATCCGGGACGTGCTTCTTGAACAGCGCCACCGCGGTCGGGCCGTCGCCGGCCCGCACGACCTCGAACCCGTCGTTGCGCAGGTATTGTTCGAGGACGTCGATCAAGGCCGGCTCGTCGTCGACCAGGAGCACCGTCCGGCTCGTCGTCGTAGTCACCGCCTCACCGGCTTCGGAGAGCGCCGCCACCGGTCCCGGGTCGGGGCTTGCCATCAGGCCGCCGCGCGGCGCACCGTGACGACCGGGACGTGCGCGCGCTCGATCACCGCCGCGGCGACGCTGCCCAGGACGAAGCTCCCGAGCAGCGAGCCGCCGTGCGTTCCCATCACGATCATGCAGCAGTCGTCCTCGTCCGCGGCGGCGAGCAGCTCCCCGGCGACGTCCCCCTCGCGCAAGACGACCGTCGTCGCGATGCCGTAGTCGTGCGCCCGTTCTTTGGCTCGGTCCAGGAGCGCGCTGACGGGGCCCGGGACGGGGGCCGCGTTGCAGACGTAGACGATCATCGACGGCATGCCGCGCGCGGCGGCGATCGCGAGCCCCAGGTCGAGCGCGGCCTGGGCGCCGGGCGACCCGTCCAGCGCGACCGCGAGCGGGCCGGTCCGCATCGCGTCGTCCTCGTGGACCGAGACGACCGGCACGTCGGAGCGCCGCACGATCCCCTCGGCCACGCTGCCCAGCACGGCCCGGGAGAGGCCGCTGCGGCCGTGGGTTCCGATGACGACCGCATCGCTGCCGTTGCGGGCCGCGAAGGAGCCGATCTCGGCGGTGCACGGTCCGTGCAGCACCTGCACGTCGGAGGCGATTCCTTGCTTGGCGGCCTGGTCGTGCGCGCGCAGGCAGAAGAGGGCCGCATCCTCGTCGAGCACGGTCAGCATGGGCCCGGGATCGGTCATGGCGCCTTGCAGCGCGGGCGCGCAGACGAGCACCGGATCGACCACGCTGCAGAACGAGACGCGCCCGCCGTCGCGGGCCAGCTCGAGCGCGAACGCGATGCCGCGCTCGGACGTCGTGGAACCGTCGACGGGGACGGTGATGTGCTGGAAGACCGGCTTCATCCACCGATGCTGGCCGGTCGGTGAGAAGGCCCCGCGAACGGGTCGCGCGCCGGCTTCTCACCGCGTTCACGACGACCGGAGGCCGGCCCGGTTAGATTGGTTCGATGATGACCGAGATGCGCGCCCCTTCCGCGGCGGCGCGCCTGAGCGCGCTCGACCGCTACTGGCGAGCCGCCAATTACCTCGGCGCGGCGCAGCTCTACCTGCGCGACAACGTGCTGCTGCGGCGCCCGCTGAGCGCCGCCGACTGTAAACCGCGCGTGCTGGGCCACTGGGGCACGCAGCCGGGCTTGAACTTGATCTACGCGCACCTCAACCGGCTGGTGACCGATCGCGACGCGGACATGCTGCTCGTCGTCGGGCCCGGCCACGGGGCGCCGGCGATCTACGCCAACCTCTTTCTCGAGGGGACGCTCGCCGCGTTCGACCCGCGCTACGCACGCGACGAAGCGGGCGCGACGGCGCTCGCGCGCGCGTTCTCCTGGCCCGGCGGCATGCCCAGCCACCTCACCGCGCACACGCCGGGCGCGCTGCACGAGGGCGGTGAGCTGGGATACGCGCTCTCGCACGCCTACGGGGTCGCGCTCGACGACCCGAGTCTGGTCGTCGCGTGCGTCATCGGCGACGGCGAGGCCGAGACCGGACCGCTCGCCGCGTCGTGGCTCTCGCACGCGTTCGCCGACCCGGCGGCGTCCGGAGCGGTCTTGCCGATCCTGCACCTCAACGGCTACAAGCTCTCCGGGCCGACGGTCTTCGCCCGCATGGGCGACGACGAGCTGCGCGCGTACCTGCGCGGCGTCGGCTACGAGCCGATCGTCGTCGCCGTGCACGAGGACGACCCGCGCGACGCGATGCACGAGCGCGTTTGGCAGGCGTTCGACACGGCCTACGAGCGGCTCGCGCGGCGCCGCGCCGCCGCGCTGCGCGGTGGGGCGCCGGTCGCACCGCCGGTGCTCGTCCTGCGCTCGCCCAAGGGCATGACCGGGCCGCGCACGCTCGACGGCAAGCCGGTGCTCGATACGCCGCGCGCGCACGGAATCCCGATCGCCGACCCGGCGACCAACGGCGAGCACCGCGCCGCGCTCGAGGCCTGGCTGCGCTCGTACCGTCCGGAGGAGCTGTTCGACGCGGCGGGCCGGCCCGGCGCGGACATCGCCGCGCTCTTGCCGCCGGCTTCGCGCCTGATCGGCCGCAACGCGCGGGCGAACGGCGGCGCGCGCCGCGTTCCGCTGGTGCTGCCCGCGCTCGAGCCGTACGCCGAGCCGCTCTCGGCGCCGGGCGCGGCGACGTGCTCGGCGACCCACCGCCTGGGCGACTGGCTCGCGGGCGTCTTCCGCGCCAACGCGGCGAGCGCGAACTTCCGGCTCTTCTCGCCCGACGAGACGTCCTCGAACAAACTGGACGGCGTCTTCACGGAGACCGCGCGGGCGTGGATGCTTCCCACCGTCGCGACCGACGAGCACCTGGCGCCCGACGGGCGGGTGATGGAGATCCTCAGCGAGCACACCTGCGAGGGCTGGCTGGAAGGCTACCTGCTCTCGGGCCGGCACGGGCTCTTCGCCTCGTACGAGGGCTTCGTTCCGATCGTCGACTCGATGGTCGCGCAGTACGCCAAGTGGCTCAAGATGGCGGCCGAGACGACTTGGCGCGAGCCGCTCTCGGCGCTGAACTTCTTGATGACGTCGCACGTCTGGCGCCAAGAGCACAACGGCTACTCGCACCAGGGCCCCGGCTTCGTCAACACCGTGCTCACCAAACGGGCGGAGTTCGTGCGGGTGTACTTTCCGCCCGATGCCAACACGCTGCTGTGCGTGATGGAGCGGGCGCTGGTGAGCACCGACCGGATCAACGTGGTCGTCGCGCCCAAGCAGGATGCCCCGCAGTGGCTCGACCTCGCGCAGGCGCGCAGCGAAACGGCCGCCGGCGCGAGCCGCTGGAGCTGGGCCGCCGACGATGCCGAGCCCGACGTCGTGCTGGCCTGCGCCGGCGACGCGATGGTGCTCGAAACGCTCGCCGCGGTCTCGCTGCTGCGCGAGCACGCACCGTCGCTGCGGCTGCGGGTCGTGAACGTGCTCGACCTCTTCGCGCTGGCTTCGCCCGAGATGCACCCGCACGGGCTCGGCGACGCGCGCTTCGACGAGCTCTTCACCGGCGAGCGGCCGGTCGTGTTCGCGTACCACGGCTACCCGCGCACGGTCCACGAGCTGATCTACCGGCGTTCCGCGCCGGAACGCTTCCACGTGCGCGGCTACATCGAGGAAGGCACGACGACGACGCCGTTCGACATGGTCGTGCTCAACCGCACCAGCCGCTTTCACCTCGCGCTGGACGCGCTGCGCCGGGCGGAGGAAACGGTGGGCTACGCGGTGCCCGCCGGCCGCGCGCGCCTTCTGCGAGGACGCGCTGCGGCGTCACGCCGCCTACATCGTGGCCGAGGGCCGGGACATGCCCGAGATCACCGGCTGGAGGTTCGAAGCCGCGGCCCGATGAGGGTCCGGACGCGATGAAGGTCCTGACCGTCAACGCGGGCTCGACCAGCGTCAAGCTGGAGCGTTACGATCTCGGCCTGCCGCTGCCGCCGCTCGCCGATCCGCCCGCGCCGGATTGGGAGCGGCACGCCGCCCTGGCGGACGCGCCGGATGCGCTGGCCGAGGCGCTGCGGGCCGATGTCGATGTCGACGCGGTGGCGCACCGTTTCGTGCGCCTTCCCGACGGTGCGCCCGCCGTGCTGCGTTTGGACGCCGCTGCGGAGCGTGCGATCGCGGGCGTCGGGGCCGAGGCGCCGCTGCACGACGGCGGCGCGCTGGCCGCCGTTGCGCTGGTGCGGCGGCTGCGTCCGGCAACGCCGCAGCTCGCGGTCGCCGACGGCGCGTTCCACCGCACGCTGTCCGCGGCGGCGGCGACGTACGCGATCCCGCGCGAGCTCACGCGCCGCGGGCTGCGCCGGCTGGGCTATCACGGGCTGAGCCACGAGTACGCCGCGCAGCGCGCGTGCGCGTTGGCCGGTTTGGATGCCGGCCGCGCACGCGTGGTGAGCGCGCACTTGGGCGGCGGCTCGTCGCTGTGCGCGATCGCCGGCGGGGCGAGCGTCGACACGACGATGGGCTACACGCCGCTCGAAGGGTTACCGATGGCGACGCGCAGCGGCTCGGTCGATCCGGGGCTGCTCGTACACCTGCTGCGCGAAGGCATGACGCCGGAGGAGCTCGGGGACATGCTCGAGCGGCGCTCCGGGCTGCTCGGCATCTCGGGCCGGAGCGGTGACGTGCGCGAGTTGCTGGCCGCGCGCGGCGATCCCGGCGCGCGGCTCGCGCTCGACGTGCTCGGCTGGCGGCTGCGCGCATCGGTCGGCGCGATGATCGGCGTGCTGGGCGGGGTGGACCTGCTCGTCTTCACCGGCGGGATCGGAGAGCACGCGCCGGAGATCCGTGCTGCCGCGGTCCTCGGCGCGGCCGCGGCCGGCGCGGAACTCGACGACCGGCGCAACGCGGCGGCAGACGGCGACGGCCGCATTTCGAGCGACCGCTCGCGGGTGGGTGTGTTCGTCGTCGGCGCGCGCGAGGGGTGGCAACTCGCGCGTTACGCCTATCTGGCGCCGGGAGAGCGTCACGAGGGGTCCGGCGTACCGCGTTCGTGACGAAATGCTCGTCCGAACGCCAAGGTCAGGCCGGTGCCGATGGTCAGGAGCAGGGCGAGCCCTGCGCCGACGGTCAGAGGCGTCGCGCCGCGGCCGCCGCAGAGCGCGCTCGCGCTGCTCGCGAGCCACAGCCGCAAGCGGCTCAGCGGGTCGGCGGGGAGCGCGGCCACCTGGCGCGCGCGCCGAGCAGGTCGTCGGGTAGCCAGGCCGCGCCGTCGATGAAGCGTGCGACCCGCCCGTGCGCGTCGAGGACCACGGCGGCTTCGCCGTGCACGATCAGGCCCGGGCGGGGCCGCTCCACCAGAATGCCGAGGCGGCTCACGACGTCGTCGACGGCCGCCGGCGGTCCGGTCACGAGCGCCCAGACCGCCGGGTCGGCGCGGTACGCCGCGCCGTAGCGCGCGAGGACCGGCGGGGTGTCGTACGCCGGATCGAGGGTGACCGTCACCAGGCGGATCGGTGTTCCGTGCAGCTCCCGCTGCATCCGGGCGAACTTCGCCGCGACGAGCGGGCACATTCGCGCGTCGGTACAACGGGTGTAGATGAACGACACGATCGTCGTGCGCCCGCCCGTGGTCGCGAAGGAGAACGGCCGGCCGCGCTGGTCGACGAGCGCCGCCGCCGGTACGGCGTCCCCTTCGCGCAGCACCGGAACGTAGGGCCGCGGCCGCGGCGTGGGCATCGCCATCGTCATCGCGGGCGGTGCCGCTGCTACCACGTCCTCATACCGGGCGCGAGGTAGGCGTGGGCCTGGATCTGCTGGATGACCGGGCCGGCGTAGGCGAGCACCGCGAGGGCCAGCGCGAGAGCGCCCCAGCGCCCCAGGCGGTCGAGCACGGCCGGCGTTTCGAGCGCGTCCTCGTTGGTCGAAGCGAACTCGAACGCGGGCCGCTTCTCGGCGGGCCGGTTGGCGACGTACGTTCCGGTCGCGACGACGATGAACATCAGCACGGAGATCGCGACGATCGTTCCGCCGACCGCCGCCCAGACCATGTGCCAGTGCCACGTCGCGGCGCCCTGCGCGCCGAAGTAGCTGACGTCCGCGGTGCGGCGCGGCGACCCCAGCAGACCGGCCCAGTGCATCGCGATCGACATGATGCTCATGCCGAAGAACCAGGTGTAGACCTGGATCAAGGCCAGCCGCGGGGCGAACAGCGCCCGCCCGGTCAGCGCGGGCACCAGGCCGTACGTGGCGCCGATGAACGTCAGCGCGGCCGGACCGCCGACCGTGATGTGGAAGTGGCCGACGATCCACATCGTGTTGTGCACGAGCACGTCCATCGAGTACGAGTTGTTCACGATGCCGCCGAAGCCGCCGAAGATGAACAGGATCATGCCCAGCGCCGGGCCCGGCGAAGACCGGGTTCTTCCACGGCAGCCAGCGCACGATCTTGAAGAAGCCGCTGCACGCCGGCCTTGCGGGCGGCGATCTCGAACGACGCGAAGATCGCGAACGCCGTCATGAAGGACGGGATGACGACGCCGTAGGTGTTGACGGTGTGCAGCCACTTCCAGCCCGCCGAGATGCCGGGATCGAGATACTGGTGGTGCAGGCCCACCGGCGTCGAGAGCAACAGCAGCATGATGAACGCCAGGCGGGTCAAGCCGTCGCTGAAGACCCGTCCGCCGAACGTCGCCGGCACGACGGTGTACCAGATCGCGTACGCGGCCATGATCCAGAAGTACACCAGCGGGTGGCCGAAGTACCAGAAGAACATCCGGGTCAAGCCGACGTCGATCCCCGCCGTCCAGCCGAGCGACCACGGGATGAGCAGCGCCATCTCGGCGACCACGCCCAGCGTCGCGATGATCCACATGGTCATCGTGCAGGTCGCGATGAAGGCCGGCAGCGGAATGCGCTGACCGCGGTTGTGCGCCTTGAACCAGGCCACGTTGAGAAAGATGTCGGCCGCCACGCACCACGTGCCCAAGACCAGGAACGTCGCGCCGAAGTAGAACACGGGGCTGGCCTTGAGCGGGGCGTAGAACGTGTACAGCACGCTGGCGCTGCCGTCGAGGATCGCGACGGCGGTCATCACCGTGCCGACCAGCATCACGCAGTACCCGATCCAGCCGAGTTTCGTCGAGCGGACGCGCGGAATGGTGCGGTACGCGGTGTACGTGAACAGCCCGGTGATGAAGAAGGTGGTGAACACGAGCGCCATCAGCACGCCGTGCGCGGTCAGCATGCGGTAGTAGTCGAACGCCGGCGGCATGACGATGGCGTTCGCGCGCGAGAGACCTTGCAGCATCCCGAACAGCGCGCCGATGCCCAGCACGAGCGTCGCCGTGTAGAGGTGCGCGAGCACGAGGAGGTCGCCGCTGGCCCGCGAGAGCTCGAGCGCGTCGTCGGTGGTGCGCGCTCGGCCGGTGAGCACGGTTGCCGTCGCCATCACTTCACCTCCACTTTCGCCGCCATCAGGTGGTGGCCCGAACCGCAGTACTCGTTGCAGACCAGCAGGAACGTGCCGCGGTCCTTGAACGTGTGCGAGACTTGGCTGACCCAGCCGGGCGTGACCATCGTGTTGACGCCGGTCACCGGGATGCTGAACCCGTGCTCGACGTCCGCGCTGGTCACGTAGAACGTCACCCGCGAGCCCGCCGGGACTTCGATCGACGCGGGCGTGAACGAGAAGATGCGCGCGACGTAGTACGCCTCGTAAGCTCCCGGGGCGACTTTGCGCAGGCCCGGGTGGTCGAACGGCGGCGTCTGCGACACCTTGGTGGGATCGATGCTCTGGACGTGGCTGGGCGGAACGAACCCGTCGACGACCGCGGCGGTCGTGATGACGGCCAGGAAGACGACCAGCATCGCCAGGCCGAACCCCATCCAGATGCGCTCTTGGCGGTGAACGTGCACGTCACCACCTCGCCCGGAGAAGAACGTACATGGCGAACCAGCCTACGAAAATGAAGGCTCCCAGGCCGGAGACGAAGGCGAGCGTCGCGGGAAGCGGCTCGTCGCGCTGAGGTTCCATGAACCGATCCTACCGGTGACGTCGCCCGGGGCTTGCGAACGCGGCGTGAACGCGCGTTCCGCCCGCGTTCACCGGTATCGCCGGGCCCCGACTCCGGGGAGCCCTCCGGGGCCGGTTCGTTCACGGCTTGCGCACATTCGCGCGGTATGCTGGGGAACGAAACGCGTTCGGCGCCTTTCCGCGCGACAGCGAGGACGAGCCCAAGCGCTGAGGAGACGAGATTCACCATGTCGGTCGTACAGGAACGCCTCTACATCGAAGCTCCGTACACCCAGGCGGTGGGCGCCTTCGAGCGCCGGCTGGGCTTCCCGCCCGCCGGCACGGGCGGGACGTGTCTGCTCACCCTCGCGTTTCCGGCCGCTCAGGGGCGCGAGATCGCCCGGGCCGTGACGGCGACCTCGGAACGGCTCCCGCACTCCGCGAACTACACCTCGCGTTACCGCATCGGCTGGGACGCGGGACTGACCGCCGGCGGCATCCCGACCCCGGCCTTCACCGGAACGCTCACGCTCCGCGCGGGTGAGGACTACGGCGAGACGGAGCTCAAGCTCGAGGGCGGGTACGATCCGCCCGGCGGCGCCGTGGGGCGCGCGTTCGACGAGCTGGTCGGCCGGCGCATCGCGCACGCGACCTTGAGCGCTCTGCTGAGCGGCGTCGGAACCGAGCTGCACGAGGCGCACGAACGGGTCGAGGCCGGCAAGCGCGACCGCTGACCGTTGACCCAACGACGTTTCATGCCAGGGTGAAACGTCGTCGTGCTACCATGAACGCATGGCGAAGCGAACCCCCATCCGGTATCGCGCCGACCCCGACGTGTCGGCCGCGGCGGCCCTCATCGGCGACCCCGCGCGAGCCGCGATCCTGCTCGCGCTGCTGGACGGCAGCGAACTGCCCGCTTCGGAGCTCGCCGCCCGAAGCGGCTCGTCACCGCAAGCTGCCAGCGCGCACCTCGGCAAGCTCGCCGCGGGCGGGCTCATCACGGTCAGAGCCGCCGGCCGGCAGCGCCTGTACCGTTTGTCCGGAGCCGACGTGGCCCACGCGATCGAGGCACTCGCCGCGATCGCGAAACCGGCGCGCATCGTCGCGCTGAGCCAAAACACCGCGCTCGAGCGGCTGCGGCACGCCCGCTCCTGCTACGATCACCTCGCGGGCCGGCTAGGCGTGGCGGTGACGCGCTCGCTGGTCGCCCGGAATGCGCTCCGCCCGAGCGGTGAAACGTACGCGTTGACGGCGCACAGCGGGTCGTTCTTCGCCGCGCTGGGAGTCGATCTCGCGCGCGCGAGCGCGCAGCGGCGCGCGTTCGCGCGGGCTTGCACCGACTGGACCGAACGGACGCCGCATCTCGCCGGCAGCCTCGGTGCGAGCGTGCGCGAACGGTTTCTCACGGCGGGCTGGATCGAACGGAACGACGCGGACCGCTCGCTGCGCGTCACCGCCGCGGGCCGGCTCGAGCTCGACCGGCGCTTCGGCATCCGGCTGGAGCGCTGACGTTTCACCCGCGTGTGAAGCGATGGCGCTCTATACTCGGTGTCGATGAACCGGCTGACGCCTCTCAGCGCCGTGACGGCGCCCGACCCGTATCCGTTCTACGCGGCGCTCGTTGCGCGCCGGCCGTTCTACCGCGCCGACACCCTGGGCATGTGGATCGCGTCCAGCGCCGAGGCGGTAGAAGCCGTCCTAGGCAGCCCCGCGATGCGGACGCGTCCGCCGGCCGAACCGATTCCGCGTGCCATCGCCGGCACGGCGGTAGCGGACGTCTTCGGCCGCATGGTCCGCTGGAACGACGGCCGGCCGCATGAAGCGGTGAAGCCGGCGCTTCGGCTGGCGCTGAAAGGTCTCGACAGCGAGACGGTCGCCGCAACGAGCGAACGCTGCGCGCGGCTGCTGACGCATCGATCGCGCCCGACCAGCGACCCGGACGACTTGAGTGCGTACGTCTTTTCGATCTACCCGACCGTCATGGCCTCGCTGCTGGGGTTTCGTGACGAAGCGCTCGTGCAAGCGGCGGGATGGACCGGGGATTTCGCGCGGTCGTTCGTCCCGAGCAGCGCGCCGGACGACGTCGCGCGCGGCATCCCGGCGGTGACGGCCCTGCGCGGATCGCTGGAGGTTGCCTTGGGTGCGCATCCGCCGGGCAGCTCGTTTGCGCCGGCGTTCGTTCGAGAGGCGCGGTCGCTCGGGGCTGACGACATGACGATCGCGGCCAATTTGGTGGGGCTGTTCTCGCAAGGATACGATGCTGCCGCAGGCCTCATCGCGACCACCCTGACGGCACTCTTTTCGGCCCAGCGCGGGCATCTGGAGCACGCGCGCGGCAGAGCGGAGTTTCTCGCCGACTTCATCGCCGAGGTCGCTCGCCACGATTCGCCGGTCCAGAACACGAGACGATTCGCGGCTGCGGACGTCGACATCATGGGCGCGCCGGTGCCGGAGGGTGACGCCGTCCTGGTCGTCCTCGCGGCGGCCAACCGCGACCCCGCAAGGAACTCCCGGCCCGATCGGTTCGATCCGTTCAGAAACGAGCGCGTGTCGTACACGTTCGGCGCCGGCACGCATGCGTGCCCTGGTGCGGCGATCGCGATCGCCGTAGCGCGCGCCGGCGTGCAGCGATTGCTCGATACGGGGATCGCGCCCGAGGCCGTGTTCACGAACGGGTACCGGCCGTCGGCCAACGCGCGCATCCCGAACTTCTGCAGCCCGGTGGCCGCCCGATGACCGCGGCTCCAGCGGCGGAGCGCTTCCGCGCCCTGCACGAACGGAAAGGCGTGCTCGTCCTGCCGAATGCGTGGGACGTCATGACGGCGCGCGCCTTCGAGGACTGCGGGTTCGCGGCGATCGGCACGACGAGCTTCGGAATCGCGCGCGCGCACGGGCTCCGCGACGGGGCCAACGACGCCTTCGAGGTGACGCTCGCGATGGTCCGGCGCATGACCGGGGCGCTGTCGGTTCCGCTCAGCGTGGACTTCGAGTCGGGCTTCTCCGACGACCCGGCCGAAGTCGCGCGGAACGCCGCCGCGTTCGTCGAAGCGGGCGCGGCGGGCTTCAATCTGGAGGACGGCGCCGCCGACCCGGCTCTGCACTGCGAAAAGATACGCGCGCTCAAGCGGCTCTCCACGGCGCTCGAGGTTCCCGTGTTCATCAACGCGCGCACGGACGTGTTCTGGCTGCGACTCGGTCCGCTGGAATCACGGCTGGAGATGGCGCTGGAGCGGGCCCGCGCCTACGTCGCCGCGGGCGCCGACGGCATCTTCATCCCCGGGCTGAGCGAGCCGGCGCAGATCCGTCGCGCGGTCGACGCGATCCAAGCGCCGCTCAACGTGCTCGCCGGCCCACGCGTCCCGCCGGTATCGGAATTGGCCGCGGCGGGCGTGAAGCGGCTCAGCACCGGGTCCGCTCCGGCGCGCGCGACCCTCGGGCTGCTGCGCCGCATCGCGGCCGAGCTGCAAGGCCCCGGCACGGCGACGTTCGCGGCGGACGCACCGTCGTACGACGAAGCCAACCGCCTCTGACGGCGCGGCGCTCGCGCTACGCGCGGTGCGTGAAGAACCCGTGAAACACGGTCTTCCAGGTGCGACCGCCGTCGACCGACGCGCGCCAGAGCTGCTCGACACTGCCGTTCGGCTTGGGCACGAACGAGACGCGGTGTATCCGTTTTGCGCCGGTGGAGCGGTAGTCGACGCCGTCCATGACCATCGCTCCGCGCACGATGCGGCCGTCGAACGTCAGCAGCGTGCCGCCGTCGTCCATGAACGTCTGGTGCCAGGTGCCGTTGCCGCCGCGCAACCCCATGATGCCGTAGCCTTGCCCGTCGTCGCCGGCATCGGAATAGCGCTCCACGAGCATGCACCCGCGCAGCTGGCGTTCCACCACGTCGGTCCCGATCACTTTGCCCGCCGGATCGGTCACCGTCCAGCGCCCCAGGAAGTAGTCGAACTGGTGGTACTTCGGCGCGGAACAGGGATGCGGGCTGGGCTGTGCTGCGGGTGCCGGCAGCGGCTGCACGAGCACGGTCAGAAGGGCGATGCCGGCGATGCGAAGTGCGTTCATCGATGGACCTCGGGCGGGATGCGGGCTGGTTGAGGGAGCGGCGATCGGCTACGCCACGGTGAGGGCCGCGTCGTCGGCTTCGAGCAGGTCGAGGATGGTCGCGATATCCTCGCGGTGGCTCACCTTGGGATAGATCTTGTCCACTTGCGCGCGCACCTCGGGCGTGAAGCCGTCGGGCCGCATCCCCTCGAGCTTGGCGTTGATGACCGGCCCCAGCGCCGGATCGACCCGCGGGCGCAGCCACGCGACGACGTCGTCCTCGCTCGCCGCGCCCGCGACGACGGCGCGCATCGCGTCGACGTCGATGCCCAGCTTGTGCAGCACGTAGCCGCTCAGGCTCGAAGGCCCGAGCACGAAGTACGGGCCGGCGGCGCCGCCGGGCTGCTCGGCCCGCATCTTGTCCACCGTGCGCGGCAGCATCATGCAGCCCAGGTACGTCGCTCGCGGGCTCCGCGGCGGGGTCGAAGTAAGGTCGAGCGGTTCCATGAGAGGACGGTTGTGACGCCCGCGCGAGTTACCCTGGTACCTCGCACACGCGCCGGGCGCGCCCGGCGTCTTCCGGCTCCGGCCGGCAGCTAGGCGTAGCTGCGCAGCTCGACCAGCGTTCCGTCGGGGTCGCGCACGTAGACCGACGTGCCGGTTCCGCGCGCGCCGAACACGCGCACCGGCCCCGTCTCGACCGCGACGCCGAGCCTCGCGAGGTGCGCCTGCACAGCGTCGAGCGACTCCTCGACGACCAGACAGAAGTGATCGAGGTTGATCCGCTCGCCGCTCGCGGGTGCGTTCTCCCGCATCACGGGCGGGAACAGGTCGACGATCGTGTCCGCGCTGACGCGCACGGAAGGGAAGGGACACTCCCCGCGCCGGTACTCGGCGAGCCGCTCGGGAGCCAGCCCGAGTACGTCCGCATAGAAGCGCAGCGCACGGTCCACGTCCGCGACGTTCAAGACGATGTGGTCGAGCGCGCGAACGTGGATCATCGCGAACGAGCTTGGATTACGCCAGCGCCGCGACCTTGCCGCCGGCTTTGGCGACGGCTTCGGCGATCATCCGTTCCTGGAGCGCGGGGACGGCCCAGCGAGCTTGGGCTTCGGGCGAGAGCGTGTCGACCGGGTCGAAGTAGAGGAACGACTCGCCCGGTTTGACGCTGGGCGCGGTGTACACCACGATCCCGTTCTCCCGGTCGTAGTAGTCGAAGGAGTGGATGTCGCGCTTGCCGCCGCCGCCGGGGGCGTCGCAGATGAAGAGCGGGGTATTGAAGCCGGCGGTCGTGCCGCGCACGGCCTTCTCGATGTCGATCGAGGTCTGGACCGAGGTCCGCATCTCCTCGACGCCCCGGACGAGGTCGTGCATGTAGACGTAGTACGGGTGCACGTTGAGCCACGACAGGCGCTTGACCAGCCGCGTCATCACCTCGGCGTCGTCGTTCACGCCGCGGATCAGCACGCTCTGGTTGCGCACGGTGATGCCGCGCCGGAACAGCTCGTCCATCGCCTTCTGCGTGATCCACGTGATCTCGTTTGGCGAGTTGAAGTGGGTGTGCAGCACGACGTCCTTGCCCATCGCGCGGCCCTTGTCGACGACCGCGGTCAGCGCGTCGGTCCAGGCGTGGTCGGTCAGGATCTTCATCGGCATCACGGCCGGGCCTTTGGTCGCGAAGCGCATCCGCCGCACGTGCGGGATCGCCAGCAGCGACTCGCCGATCAGGGTGATGTTCTTGGGCGCGAGCTGGTACGTGTCGCCGCCGGAGATCACGATGTCCTCGATCTCCGGGCGCGAGGCGATGTACTCGAAGGCCTGCTTCCAGAGGTCGGTCGTCTTCGCGAGCGCGGCTTTGTCGACGTTCTCGGTGTCCGGGCCGACCGCGTAGGAGCGGGTGCAGAAGCGGCAGTAGACCGGGCAGGTCTGCAGCGGCAGGAAGAGCGCCTTGTCGACGTAGCGGTGGGTCAGGCCCTGCACCGGCGCGTCGTCCTGCTCGTGCAGCGAGTCCAGCGTCAGGCGCGGGTGATCGGGCAGCAGCCGCGAGGCGACCGGAATGAACTGGCGCCGGATCGGGTCCTCGTAGGGCCGGGTCCAGTCGATCGCCGCGATCATGTAGGGCGAGACGCGGACCGCCATCGGTGCGCGCCGGAAGCCTTCCTTCGCGTCCTCGAGGAACGTCGGGTCGACGATCGCGCCGATCGTCTCGAACAGCTCCTCGGCCGTCTTGACCGAGTTCTTGCCCTGCCAGATGTGGTCGAGGAACGTCTTCTCGTCGACGTGCTCGTACTTGGGCACCTCGCGCCAGAACTCGCCCTGGCGCAAGTTGCGGTGCTCGAGCAGGGCGGGATCGACGGGCGGTTTGACGTGGTGCACGGGTGAGGCTCCTGGGTTAGGGTCGCGCCGCGTAGCGGGCGGCGAAGTAATCGTGGATCGGGCGGTGGGCCCGCAGGGTCTGCAGCGCGACGGCGGCGTGGCCTTTGGCGTAGCCGTTGCCGACCATCATGTTCACGTCTTTGCCGACGCCCTCGGCGCCCAGCGCCGCGGCCGTGAACGAGGTCGACATGGAGAAGAAGTAGACCGTGCCTTCGTCCCTGCAGCACAGGATCGAGGCGAGCTCGGTTCCGGCGACGTTGACGCAGTTCACGACGAGGTCCGCGAGCTGCGGCAGCGCGTCGGGAATCGCGGCCAGGATCGCCATCGTGTCGCGCGCGTCCGCCTGCACGAGCTGGTCGACGTAGCCGTGCTCTTGCAATAACACCGCGGCGGGCGTGGTGGTGTCGGGCACGATGCCGACCACCCGGCCCTCGCTCCCGACCCGGTCGCGGGCCTGCGCGCAGGCGAGCATGCCGCTCTTGCCGTCGGCGCCGATCACGCACACCGTCTGACCGGCTTTGGCCAGGCGCCGCACCTGGGCCGGCGCGCCCGCGACGTCGAGCACGGCCAGCGCGACCGCGTCCGGCAGGTCGCCGGGCAAGCGGGCGTAGATGCCGCTCTCGAACAAGACCGCCGTGCCGCGCACCCGGACCTGGCCGGTCGCGACGTCGACCCCCTCGACCGCGTCGAGCCGGAGCGGGGTGAGGGTCAGCGAGACCAGGGAAGCGAGCCGGTCGCCGAGCGCGACGTCGGTCCGCGCGGCCAGCGCCGGGCCGATCTCGAGCACGCGGCCGATGAACATGCCGCCGCTGCCGGTCACCGGGTTGTGCTGCTTGCCGCGCTCGTTCACCGTGGCCAGGATGTGGGCCGCGATCGCGCCGGGGTCGCCCCCGCAGACGTCGGCGATCTGCTTGAACGAGGCCGAGTCGATGTTGAGCGTCTCGACCGCGCAGAGGATCTCGTTGGCGTACGCCCGCGGGCTGTTGTCGATCCGCCAGGCGGCCTGCGGCAGCGCGCCCTTGGGCTCGAGCACGCGGTGCGAACCCAGCCGGCAGCCGCTGCCCAGCGGCGCGATCAGGTGGGCGTCGTCGAGAATCTGGGTCATGCCAGCGCCTCCACCGGCAGCCCGCCGCGCTCGAACGGGGTCGAGAGCACGATCGTGGTGCGGGTCCGGGCCACGCCGGGCACGCGCTTGATGCGGGTCAGGAAGTCGTCCAGGTGGGTGGTCGAGCGGGTGACGACCTTGAGCACGAAGGTCTCGTCGCCCGCGACGCTGTGGACCTCGATGATCTCGGGAAACGCCTGCGCGGCGGCGGTGAAGGCGTCGTAGTCCAGATCCGGGGCGCAGAACGCGCTCACGAAGGCGGTCAGCTCGTAGCCCACCCGGCGGGCGTCGAGCTGGGCGGAGTAGGCCCGCACGAAGCCGCGCTGCTCGAGCCGCTTGACCCGGTCGTGGACCGCCGGCGGCTTGAGCCCGACCAGCACCCCCAGCTCGGCATAGGTCGAGCGGGCGTTGCGCTGCAGCGCCTCGAGCAGGCGCAAGTCGGTCCGGTCGAGTTCCGGCGGATGCCCTGGGGGCATTCTACCGTTTCGAGCCTCGATCGGTTCGGGCTTGGCGATCATAGAGCCGTATATTCTTCGGCGATCTCCTCGATTCCCCGGTATGGAAGGAACGAGCCGCCCGCAACGCCGGGCACGCGACAGGGTGCGCTCGCCCGCCCGCAAACGGATCGGCCGATGCGTCTTCGTTCACCGCTGCGCGCCGTCGCGGCGCTCGTCCTGGCCGCCGCCCTCGCCGCCTGCGCGCACGAGCGGCCGGGAGGCTCGCCCGGTGCGAACGGCGCCGCGGGCCCGAGCGATGCGGGCACGGTGCGCTTCGCGCTGGCGGCCGATCCGCAGACGCTCGACCCGCTGTTCGCGCACGTCGACGCCAACAGCGTCGAGCAGCAGGTCGCGCGGCTGGCGTTCGAGCCGTTCATCGACGTCGACGAGCACGGCACGCCGGTGCCGGTGCTGCTGGACCGCATCCCGACCGTGGAGAACGGCGGCGTCTCGCGCGACGGCCGCACGATCACGTACCACCTGCGGGCGAACGTGAAGTGGCAGGACGGCGTGCCGGTGACCGCGCGCGACGTCGTGTGGACGCTGGCCGCGATCCTCGACGACCGCAACCCGGTGCGCTCGCGGGCGGGCTACGACCGCGTCGCACGGGCCGACGTGGTCGACCTGCGGACCGTGCGCGTGACGCTCAAGGAGCCGTGGGCGCCGGCGGTCGCGACGCTGTTCAGCTACGGCACCGCGCCGCAGTACGTGCTGCCCTCGCACCTGCTGATGAAGGAGAGCCGGCTCGACACCGCCGGCGTTCGGCGCGCACCCGGTCGGTAACGGGCCCTACCGCTTCGTGTCGTGGACGCGCGGCGAGCGGCTCGTGTACGAAGCGAATCCCGCGTACTGGCGCGGCGCGCCCAAGGTCGCGCGGCTCGACCTGCGCATGGTGCCCGACCCCGGCACGAACTTCACCCTGCTGCAGAGCGGCGCGCTGGACTGGAACCTGCTCTCGCCCTCGCAGCGGGCCTCGCTCGGCACGCCCGCGCACCTGCGCTTTCGCACCGTGCCGCTCGCGCTCGTCGCGGGGATCGCGATCAACACGACCCACCCGCCGTTCGACGACGTGCGCGTGCGGCGCGCGATCGCGGCCTCGCTCGACCGCGAGGCGATCTCGAAGAAGATCACCTTCGGCCGCTATCCCGTCGTCGACACCGCGCAGCCGCTGAGCTCGTGGGCGCGCGACCCCGGCGTGCGCGAGCCGGCGTACGACCCGCGCGCCGCCGACGCGCTGCTCGACGCGGCGGGCTGGAAACGCGGGCCGGACGGCGTGCGGGTGAAGAACGGCAAACGGCTCGCGCTGACCTACGTGCAGTTCCCCGAGTCGCAGACCGGCGTGCGCGTGTCGGTCGTCGCGCAGAGCCAACTGAACGCGCGCGGCTTCGCGGTGACGATCAAGGCGCTCTCGAACGCGCAGCTGTTCTTGCCCAAGTCGCAGGGCGGGGCGCTGGCGAGCGGGGCGTTCGACCTGGCCTACGTGCCCTGGCCGATGGGGGCCGACCCCGACGACTCGTTTTTGCTCTCGTGCAAGGGCAACGCCAACTACATGCGCTGGTGCGATCCCGCCGTCGACGCGCTCGAGCGGCGCGCCCTCGTCGCGCCGAGCCGGACCGAGCGCAAGCGGCTCTACGCGCAGATCGAGCGGCGGGTCGCGGACGCGGTGCCGATCGTGTACTTGTTCAACCCGTCGTACTCGTACGCGTACCGCGACGCGCTGGGCGGCTTCTACCCGAACGCCTTCAACCCGACCTGGGACGCCTACCGCTGGGCGCCGGCCGGTGCGAACGCCCGATAAGCGGCGTCGCGGTAGAGCCGGTGCTCAGCCGCGCCGGTATTCCATGGGACCGGCGCGGCCCCGGCGAACCTCAGGTCGATCGTGGATGCTCTGATCCAATCCGGCTACCCCTACGAGCTCGCCGGGCTCCTGTACTACGTGTTCTTCCTGACGATGACGCGCGGGAAGAACGCCGCCCGCTTCTCGCAGCGCTCCAAGGTGCTGACGCTCGCGGCGGCCATCGCGCTGATCGGCTCGGTGCCGCTGCACTACGCCGCGCGGCCGGCGGCCGTCGTGGCGATGCTGGCGCTGGTCGCGGTGGCGATGGCGTCGACCTGGCTCGACCGCCGCCGCCCGGAGCCGCCGGCCGCGCCGAAACCGCGCGCCCGCAAGGGTCAGCCCAAGGCGCAGACCTCGAGCCGGTTGCCGTCGGGATCGTCGAAGAAACAAGCGTAGTACTGGGGACCGTAGGCCTCGTCGGGGGCCTCGATGTTGCGCGCGCCGAGCGCGGGCAGCTTGGCGAAGATCGCATCCACCACGGCGCGCGAAGGGGCGAGCAAGGCGATGCGGTTCGGGCTGGGCACGAGTTCGGGGTCCTCGGTGATCCCGAGCCAGTCCCCGTCGCCGCCGGGCTCGACCTCCCAGGTGGTGAAGGTCTTCCCGTGCGACATCGTCGCGCCCAGCAAGGTGAAGATCGGGTCGTAGAAGGCTTCGCCGCGGGCGCGGTCCCGCACCCGCAGGTCGACGTGTGAGATCAGCATCGGGTAACCGTCGCTATGAGCATCGCACGGTGCGTTCGACGAGCGTGCAGCGAGTTCGTTCCTTGCCGTCGGCGGTCACGCGGGTCAGCAGGTAACGCTCCCCGCGGCCAGCGTGCAGCGCGCTCGCTCGCTGCCATCGATGTTGCGCAGCGAGATCGCCCAGCCGACGGCGGTCTTGGTGTAGACCGCGAAGCCGAAGTGGCCGCTATCGAACGGCGTCCCGACCACGTGCAGGTCGCCGACCGAGCTCATGATCTTGTCTACCCCGGTATCGAGCTTGTCGCCGCCCTCGCCGTTGACCACCAACGGCGGGAGCGGGTCGGGCGGCAGGTTGGGCCCGGTGACGTTCATCGCGTAGAACGTGTGAACGTGACCGACCAGCACGCCGCCGTACGGCGCCAAGCTCGCCCCCATCGCCGCGCGTATATTCACGTTGGTGTACGGGGGCCGGTGGGTCACGAGGAACGTGTCCCGCGCGGCGCCTTTGGCGAGCGCGCGGGCCTGGGCCAGTTCGGCGGTCAGCGCGGCAACCTGCGTCGGATCGAGGACCGTGTCGCTCGCCGTGGCGGAGTCTGCCACGACGAGCTGCAATCCGTCGAACGCGACCGACCACGGGTCGCTGTTGGCCGCGCATGCGCTCAGCGCGTGCGGTTCGAGATAGCGGTACCAGCCGGGTCCGCCGCGCTGGCAGTCCTCGTGGTTGCCGCGCACGAGCACCAGCGGGGCGCTGGCGAAGAGCGGCGCGGCCGGGCCGAACCAGTCGGCGTTCCAGGAAAAGCTGTTGTCCCCGTACGGGCCGGCGCAGTTCGCCTGCGTGCACGGCGTCTCGCGGTAGTAGTAGTCGCCGACGTGGACGATCAGGTCGGGATGCGCGGCGGCGATCGAGGCCGCGACCGTCGGGAACGGCCAGTCGGTCGCGTCGTTGCACTTCTGGATCTCGTCGCCTTTGAGCCGGCAGCCGGTGTCGCCGAACACGACCACCGTCTTGGGCGCTCCGGCCGGCGCGGGCAGCGGGCGCGGCCCGACCGCGACGCTCTTGGCGGTCGCCGGAACGAGCGCGTCGCACACCACGTCGTCGTAGGAGGCGCTCGGGCCCGCGCGCTGCACCATCGGCACGGCCTGGCCGTCGACCGCGGCGCTGGGACAGGCGGCGTCGGCGGTGACGACCGCCCGGGCGTGCGGCTGGCCGTCCGCCGCGTACTGGAGCCAAGCCGAGAGGACGGTCGCTATGAGCATCGCACGGTCCGTTCGACGAGCGTGCAGCGAGTTCGTTCCTTGCCGTCGGCGTCGCGCAGCGAGATCGCCCAGCCGGCGCCCTCGCGGGTGTAGACCGCGAAGCCGAAGTGGGCGGAGCCGAACACGTCGCCCACCACCTTGACGTCGCCGGTGGCGAAGCGCAGGACCGGTGCGAGGTTGGGCCCGAGCACCGTCCCGCCCTCGCCGTTGATCAGCAGCGGCGGGAGCGGCGGCGCGACGTTGAGCGCGGCGAAGAAGTGGATGTGGCCGGCGAGCACCGCTCCGAACGAATCGAGCGCGCCGTCCATCGCGTCCCGCTCGTCCTCGTTGGTGTAGGGCGGGCGGTGGGTGACGAACCAGGCCGTGCGCGCGCCCTGCGCCAGCTCGCGCACCCGCGCGAACTGCGGCCGGTAGACCGCGTCGTGGTGCGGGTCGGGAACGCGGTCCTCGGCCACCGCCGAGTCGAACACGACCAGCCGCAGGTCGCCGAAGTCGGCCGCGTACGGTGCGGTCTCGTTGGCGCACGCGGTGCTCGGGTGCGGGTCGAAGTAGCGGAACCAGCCCGTGCCGTTGCGGTCGCACTCCTCGTGGTTGCCGCGCACGAGCACCAGCGGCGCGCTCGCGAACATGGGCGCGGCGGGGGTGAGGAAGTCGGCGATACCAGGCCGGCGCGTCGTCGCCGTGCGGGCTGCCGCCGCAGCGCACCAGCGGCGGGCAGGCGGATTCGCGGTACAGGTAGTCGCCGACGTGCACGACCAGATCGGGATGCACCGCCGCGATCGCGCGCGCGATGACGGGGAAACGGCCAGGCGGCCGGATCGTCGCAGGCCTGCGACTGGAGCGGGCCGTGCAAGCCGGCACCCGGTGTCGCCCAGGACGACGATCCGCTGCGGATCGTGCGCCGGCGCGGGCAGTTCGCGCTCGCCGACGCGCAGCGCGCTTGGCGCTCGCTGGGACGGGCGCGTCGCAGACGACGTCGGCGAAGCCGTCCGCCTGTGCCGGCGCGGCGCTGCATCGGCAGCGCGCGCCCGTCGGCGCTCGCGCTCGGGCACGCGGCGTCGCTCACGACGGCGCGCGCGTGCGGCTTGCCGTCGGCGGCGTATTGCAGCCACGCAGAGAGGATCGCGGCGAGAACCATGAGGACCGGATTCGGCGCTGCGGCTGAAACGAACCGCTCTGGCTGCTACAGCGCCTTGACGCCCGCCACCACGCCGTCGATGGACTTCTTGGCGTCGCCGAAGAGCATCACGGTCTTGGGGTCGTCGAAGAGCGGGTTGTCGATGCCGGCGAAGCCGCTGTTCATCGAGCGCTTGAGGACCACGATGTTCTGCGCCTTGTCGACGTCGAGGATCGGCATGCCGTAGATCGGGCTGCTCTTGTCGCTGCGCGCGGCGGGGTTGGTGACGTCGTTGGCGCCGACCACCAGCGCGACGTCGGTGCGCTCGAAGTCGGGGTTGATGTCGTCCATGTCGTAGCAGCGAGGTGTAGGGCACGTTGGCTTCGGCGAGCAGCACGTTCATGTGGCCGGGCATGCGGCCGGCGACCGGGTGGATCGCGTACTTCACCTCGACGCCGCGCTTCTCGAGCTGGTCGGCCAGCTCGCGGATCGAGTGCTGCGCCTGCGCGACCGCCATGCCGTAGCCCGGCACGACGATCACCTGGTTCGCGTAGGCGAGCATGGCCGCGACGTCGTCGGCGCTCGCGCTGCGGACGTTGCCGCCGCTCTTGGCGCCGCCGCCGGCCGCGGTCGGCCTTCACCGCGCCGAACGCGCCGAACAGCACGTTGGTGACGCTGCGGTTCATCGCCTTGCCCATCAGCACGGTGAGCAGCGTGCCGGATGCGCCGACCAGCGCGCCGGCGATGATGAGCACGTTGTTGCCGAGCACGAAGCCGGTCGACGCGGCGGCCAGGCCCGTGAACGAGTTGAGCAGCGAGATCACGACCGGCATGTCGGCGCCGCCGATCGGCAGCACGAACAGGACGCCGAGCACGAACGACGCCGCCGAGCGCGATCCAGAACCACTCCAGGCATCGGCTGGTAGCCCGCCACGACCAGGCCCCACGCGACGAGGATGACCAGCAGCAGCAGCGCGTTGACGACCTGCTGGCCGGGGTAGGTGATCGGGCCGGCCCGTCATCAGCTCCTGCAGCTTGAGGAAGGCGACGATCGAGCCGGCGAACGAGATCGCGCCGATCACCGCCGTCAGCATGCTGGTGAACGAGACGTCGTAGCCGATCGCGGTGCCGGAGTTGATGTACTTGAGCAGCTCGCCCGCCGCGACCAGCGAGGCCGCGCCGCCGCCCGCGCCGTTGAAGATCGCGACCATCTGCGGCATCGCGGTCATCTTGACGCGCTGCGCCGAGACGATGCCGACCAGCGCGCCGACCAGCAGGCCGAGCCGCGATCACGACCCAGTTGGCGATGCCCTGGGTGAGCGTCGCGACGACCGCGACCAGCATGCCGACCGCGCTGATGCGGTTGCCCAGCCGCGCCGTCTTGGGCGAGGCCAGGTAGCGCAGGCCGACGATGAACAGGATCCCGGTGACGAGGTACGCGATGTCGACCGGGTTGACGAGCTGCGTGTCGGCCGTGCTCACTTCGCGCCGTCCGCCGGGACCTTGCGGCGCCTGCACCTTGGGCCGGAACATCTGCAGCATCCGTTCGGTGACGGTGTAGCCGCCGAAGACGTTGAGCGAGGCCAGCACGACCAGCACGAAGCCGAGGATCTGGCCCAGCGGCGCGTCGGCCGTGCCGGCGACCAGGATCGCGCCGACCAGCACGATGCCGTGGATCGCGTTCGTGGCCGACATCAGCGGCGTGTGCAGCGTGGTCGGCACCTTCGAGATCACCTCGACGCCGACGAACACGGCCAAGATGAAGATCGTCAGCTCGGTGAGCAGGTGTACGGTCATGCGGGCTCCGTCGTCACGTGTGGCGGGTGCGGTGCTAGGCGCTGGCGAGCGCGGCGCGGGTCGGTTCGTGAACGATCTCGCCGTTGCGCACGATCGTCGCCCCGCGCGCGATCTCGTCCTCGGGATCGAGCGTCAGCGCGCCGTCCTTGATCAAGTAGGTCAAGAGCGCCTGGACGTTGCGCGCGTAGAGCTGGCTGGCGTTGTTCGGCACGGTCGCGGGCAGGTTGAGCGCGCCGATGATGCTCACGCCGTTGTCGCTCACGACGGTCTCGCCGGCCACGGTCAGCTCGCAGTTGCCGCCGGTCTCGGCGGCCAGGTCGACGATCACGCTGCCGGGCGCCATCGCGGCGACCGCCTCGCGCGGTGACCAGCACCGGCGCCTTGCGGCCCGGCACGGCGGCGGTCGTGATGACCACGTCCGACGCCCCGATCGCCTTGACCATCGCGGCGCGCTGGATGTCGATCTCCGCGGGCGTCAGCTCGCGCGCGTAGCCGCCCTGGCCGGTCGCCTCGATGCCGGGCGATCTCGAAGAACTTCGCGCCCAGCGACTGGACCTGTTCCTTGACCGCGGTGCGCGCGTCGTAGCCGGTGACCGCCGCGCCGAGCCGGCGCGCGGTGCCCAGGGCCTGCAGGCCCGCGACGCCCGCGCCGATGACGAACACCTTGGCCGGCTGCACCGTGCCCGCCGCGGTGGTCAGCATCGGAAAGTACTTCGGGCAGCGCTTCGGCGGCCAGCAGCACGGCCTTGTAGCCGCCGATCGAGGCCTGCGAGGAGAGCGCGTCCATCGACTGGGCCAGCGTGGTGCGCGGGATCAGCTCCATCGCCAGCGCCGACAAGCCCGCCGCCGCGTAGCGTTCCACCGAGCGCGGGTCGCCCAGCGGCGCGAGGAACCCGACCAGCGTGGCGCCGCGCGGGATCGCCGCCACTTCGTCGTCGCTGGGCCGGGCGACGCGGGCCACGATCTCGGCTCCGGCGTAGACCGCCGCGCCGTCGGCCAGCGCCGCGCCGGCCTTTTCATAGGCCGCGTCGGGATAGAACGCCGCCGCGCCGGCGCCGCGCTCGACCGTCACGGTGTGGCCGGCGGCGATCAGCTTGGCGACGACGTCCGGGACGAGCGCCACGCGGCGTTCACCCGGAGCGCGTTCCTGCGGGACGGCGATCTTCATGCGGGGAGTATCGCACCTCGGACCGGCCGTCCCTTCGCGGCGGTGCGAGGACCTAGCGCGCGGGCTCGTCGCGCAGCGCCAGCGCGGCCAGCGCCAGCGCGGCGAAGCCGCCCAGGTGGACGGCGTGCTGGAGCTGCGGCCCGCGCCGCGCGAACACGATGCCCGCATCGGCCAAGCCGACCAGCGACGACCACGCCAGCGTCCGCCGCAGCCCGGCCCGATCGCCTCGGGACGCGAGGATCAGCCCGCCGAGCAGCGCGTCGCGCGCGCCGGTCGCGCGCACGAACGCGAGCGCCGCCGCATCCTCGCTCGGCAATCCGTATTGCCGCGCGGAGAAGCGCGGCGCGACGACCGCCCCGCCCCCGATCGCGAGAAACAGCGCCGCGAATCCCAAGCCGAGCGTACGTTCCATGACGGACGGTTTGGACGCCGGGCGGCGTGAAGTCCGCTCGCGAGGCAAGGCCGGTGCAACTCAGGTGTCGAGGCCGACAGCGGCTCAGGGCGACCGCGTGGGCCAGGGTGCGGGCGCCGAGCTTCTCCTTGACCACGGTCAGGTAGGTCCCGACCGTCCGGTCGGCCAGCCCGACCCGGGCCGCGATCTCGGCCCGGCGCGCGCCGTCCGCGTACGCGGCGAGGATGCGGCGCTCGAGCTCGGTCAGATCGTGCACCGCCGCGGGGGTGGTGGTACCCGGTCCTGGTCATCGTGCGGCCAGCCTAGCCGAACCGCGCGTCCGAAAATCGTCCGTTCCCGCACTGTTCCGTAGGCGCGCCGGGCGCCCGGGCCGTACTGCTACCCGCCGGGCTCTCCCTTCGAGGCCCAAGGCGAACGTGTGATCACGATTCGGCTGTTCGGCGTCCCGAGCGTGGCGCGAGACGAGGTTGCCCTGCGCCCTCGCGGCGCCGCCGCGTGCGCTGGCGCTGCTGGCGTACCTGGCGATCCGGCCCGGCGAGCTGGTCGCGCGCGAGCGGCTCGCGATGCTGCTCTGGCCCGACGCCCCCGAGGCCGACGGGCGGGCCAACCTGCGCCGCCACGTGCACCTGCTGACCCGCGCGCTGCCGCCCGGCCGGGAGCGAGCCGTGGCTGCTCGACGACCCCCTCGACGCTGGCCTGGAATCCGCAGGCACCGGCCTGGGTCGACGTGGTCGCGTTCGAGGCGGCGATCGCCGCGGGCGACCGAGCTGGAGTGGGCGGTCTCCCTCCAGGGCGCGGAGTTCATGCTCGGCTTCGACGACGACTGGATCGCCGAGCGGCGCCTGCGCCTGGCGCAGCTCCAGCTTCGACAACCTCGACCAGCTGCTGACCCGGGCCGTCGCGGCGGGCGACACCCCGCTCGCGATCGCGTACGCGCAGGCCATGCTGCGCTGCGACCCCTGGCGCGAGGACGCCGTCCGGCACCTGATCCGGCTGCGCCGCCGGGCCGGCGACCGGGCCGGCGCGCTGGTGGAGTACGAGCGCTTCGCGCAGCGCCTGCGCCGGGAGATCGACGTCGACCCGATGCCCGAGACGGTCGCCGAGTACCAGAGCGTGCTGCACGACCACCCGCCGCGCGCGCCGGAGCCGCCCGCCCCGCGGGCCGCCGGGCGTGCGCCCTTCGAGCTGCCGTTCGTCGGCCGGCAGCTCGAGCTCGAAGGGCTCGAGACGGCGCTCAGCCGGGCGGCGCGCGGCTACGGCCGGCTGATCCTGATCGGCGGCGAGGCCGGCGCGGGCAAGAGCCGGCTGCTGGCCGAGCTCAGCGCCGTCGCGCAGCGCCAGGGCATGCTGCGGCTTGCGCGGCACGACCCCGATCGTCGAGGCCTCGCCCTACCAGGTCGTGGCCGAGACGATCGGCGCCGCGCTGGACGCCTTCGAGGGCGCGGTGGTGGAGCCGATCTGGCTGGCCGCGCTGGCCGCGATCGTGCCCGAGCTCGCGCGCCGCTACCCCGCGCTGCCGAGCCTGCCCGAGCTGGATCCCGAGCGCGACCGGCGGCGCCTGTTCGAGGCGATCTCGGTCGCGCTCACCCGCCTGGCCGCGGCCCGGCCGCTGCTGGTGGAGCTCGAGGACCTGCACTGGGCGGGCCCGGCCACGGTCGGCTGCTCGAGGACCTGGCCCGCAACCTGGCCGGCCACCCGATCCTGGTCGTGGCGACCTACCGCGAGGAGGAGCTCGAGCGCGGCCACCCGCTGCGCCACGTGCGCCGCCGGCTGCTGCGCGAGGGGCTGGTGGACCGGGTCTCGGTCGGCCGCTTGAGCCAGCGCGAGGTCGAGGCGGCGATCGTCCCGTTCGTCCCCGAGGCGCGGCCGGCCCGAGCTGGCCCGCGAGCTGTACGCGCGCACCGACGGCAACCCGTTCTTCCTGGGCGAGCTGGTCCGCGACCGGCTCGAGCGGGTCGCGGCGGGCGGCGCGGCGGGCGAGGACGCGACCCCGCCCGCGCTGCACGAGACGATCGCGGCGCGCCTGGGCCGGCTGAGCGAGCCGGCCCGGGCGGTGACCGCGACCGCGGCCGTGATCGGGCGCGCGTTCGACCTCGAGCTGGTGCGCGCGATCGGCGGCTGGCGCGAGCGCGAGCTGCTGGACGCGCTCGACGAGCTGGTCGAGCGCGGCATCGTGCGCGAGGCCGGCGCGGGCGGCAGCGACTACGCCTTCGCGCACCACCTGATCCAGGCCGGCGCCTACGAGCGGACGCCGCCCGCCGAGCGCCCGCGCCGCCACCGCCGGGTGGCGCGGGCGCTCGAGGAGCTCTACCCGGCGCGGGTCGACGAGCTGGCGATCGAGATCGCGCACCACTTCGACGCCGGCGCCGAGCCGGAGCCCGCCGCCCGCTACTTCGCCCGCGCCGCGGCGAACGCGCTCGACCTGCTGGCGAACGACGACGCGCTGGCCTTCGCCGGCCGCGGCCTGGCGCTGGCGGGCGACCCGGCGGTGCGGCACCGGCTGCTGTTCGCTGCGCGAGGAGGCCAACCGCCGGCGCGGCGAGCGCGCCGCCCAGCGCGCCGACCTCGCCGCGCTGGAGGCCGACGCCGAGCGGCTGGCCGAGGCCGACCGCTTCGAGCTGGTCCGCCGGCGCTGCGCGCTGGCGCAGGCGCTCGGCGAGCGCCGCGAGGAGGCGCGCCTGGTCGAGCAGCTCCACGCGCTCGCGCAGCGCTCGGGCGACCCGCAGCCAGCCGCGGTCGCCGCGCTGGCGCGCGGCTCGTACCTGTGGTACGGAACCCGCCGCTACGACGAGGCAAGCCGTGCCTGGCCGAGGGCTTCGCGCTGGCGGCGCCGGTCGGCGCGCGAGGTCGCGCTGCAGTGCGCGCTGCTACCTGGTGCACATCGCGGCCTTCCGCGGGCGACCAGGCCGAGGCCGAGGACTGGCTGGAGCAGGCCCGCGCGCTGGTCGAGCGGCCGGGCCTCGCCGGGCTACGCGCTGCTGCTGATCGAGCACTGCACCTCGGCGCTGGGCCGCTCCGACTACGGCCGCCGTCGCGCGCGCGCCGAGGAGCTGCTCGAGGTGGCCGAGGTCGACCGGCGACCTGCGTCGCGCGCGATCGGGCTCTACTACGCGGGGGTGGCCGCCACTGGCGCTTCGACGTCGCGCGGGCCCGGCGGCGCTGACCGAGGCTGAGCGGCTCTTCACCCATCTCGACGACAAGGCGTACGTGGTGCGCACGCTCACCGTGCGCGGCAACCTGGCGCTCAAGGTCGGCGCCTGGACGAGGCGGTCGCCGCGCACCGCGAGGCCGAGCGGCTCGCCGCCGCGATCGGCTACGAGGCGATGAAGGCCATCGGGGCGATCAACGCCGCGTACGCCGCCGCCTGCCGGGCGATCTGGACGAAGCGTACCGGGCCGCCAAGCGGGGCGTGCGGCTGAGCGCCGGCATGCGCGCGCCCACCGTTCGATCTCGCAGGCGCTCATCAACCTCGCCATCGCCGAGCGCGAGCGCGGCGCAGCTCGACGGCGCGCACCGAGCACCTGGAGGCGGGCTCGCGCATGCCCGGCGGATCGCGGCGACCCGGCGACGCTGGCCAGCACGCTCTCGGGCAGCTGGCCGAGACCTACCGGCGCGCCGGCCGGCTCGGAGCCGACGCGCGCCTGGTGGCCGCCGAGATGCTCGGCATCCTCGACGACGCCAACGTCAGCTACGCCGCAGTTCTCGCTGTGGGTCGCCGCGCAGAGCTACCGCGGCGCGGACCCGCGCGCGCGCGGCGGAGTGCCTGCGCCGCGCGCACGAGCTGCTCCGGCAGCGGGCCGACGCGATTCCCGGACGCCGGACGTCGCGCCGCAGCTTCCTCGCCATCTCCTTCAACCGCGAGCTGGTGGCGGAATACGAGAGCGGCACCGCGGTCGGACGCTTTTCGGACGCCGTCGCGCATCATCTCGGAGCGACCCGCACACCGTGAAGAAAGAGACCCCGCATGAGCAACGACCGCACCCGAGCGACCGCCGCAAGGCGATCCCGACAACCCGGCAGCTCGGACACACAAACACCGACTCCGATCACCTGGACGTCGCCCGCGACGGCACGGTCACGTTCCGTCTCACCGACCGTCGAAGAACGAAGGTCCAGGTTCGCCCCGCCGGGCGACCAGAGGATGGCACCCAGCTGCGCGTCTGCAGCCTCGGCGGCACGAGTGACCGTCGACGTCGACCAGGACGGCTTCGTCTCGGTCCAGTACGAGCCTACCCGCTCGAGGTGTCCATCAGCCCACAACGGCTGGCCGCCGGGCGTGACGCCCTGCGTCCAGTTCGACAACGGCTGGCCGGCCCGGCAAGTAGCGGCCACGGCGCGCTCGCGCTCGCGGGTCGAAGCGTCCAGCGAGAGCCTCGCGCATCGCGATCGATGCGCGAGGCTCTTTCATTTCCGTGGCAGCCTCGCGGACGCTCGGCGCGCATAGCACGCCTCGGCCGAACTTTCAAGAGCATTCCGACGTTCGGCCGCGTTCGGCGGGCTGCTATCGTGAGCGACACCCCGCGATCACCGCACGCCAGTAGGAGATACACCGGATGGCCACGTCCAACGCGCTGTTCGAAGCGCCGGCCTCGCACGAGGCCACGCACGAAACGCATTACTCCAACCCCGAGCTCGAGTGGGAGAGCGAGGCGGCGCACTACTCCAACCCGGAAGCCGAGTGGGAAGCGCACGAGACGCACTACTCCAATCCCGAGGCCGAGTGGGAAGCGCACGAGACCCACTATTCCAACCCCGAGGCCGAGTGGGAAGCGCACGAGACGCACTACTCCAACCCCGAAACCGAGCTGGAAGCGCACGAGACCCACTACTCCAACCCGGAAGCGAGTGGGAAGCGCACGAGTCGCACTACTCCAACCCCGAACGAGTGGGAAGCGCACGAGGCACTACTCCAACCCCGAAGACGAAGGCGAGTTCTTCTTCAAGCGCTTCAAGAGCATTCTGGGCAAGGTCGCGAAGATCGCGGCCCCGATCGCCAAGCGGCTCGCGCCGTTCGCCGCCAAGGCGCTGGTCGGGATGATCCCCGGCGTCGGCGCGATCGCCGGCCCGCTGGCCGGCAAGCTGGTCAGCACGCTGGTCCAGGAGGGCGAGGCCGAGGCGAGCGCCATGGAAGCCGAGTTGTTCTCGACCGCAGGCGCAGGGCGAGATGGAGAACGAGTCGCGCGCACGAGGCGATGCTCACCGAAGTGCTCGCCGCGCAGGCCGCCGAGGCCACGCACGAAGCGGAAGCCGAGGCCGCGATCGGCGCCACGCTGCCGATCACGATCACGATCATGGGCGGCCGGCGCGCGCTGCGCCGGGTGATGCCGGTGCTCGCGACCGCCAACGGCACGCTGGCCCGCACGCTGCGCCGCCAAGGCGGCGCCGCCGGCGGCAACCTGCTGCGCACCATCCCGACGATCCAGCGCCGCACCGTCGCGTCGCTGCGCGCCGCGGCGCGCCGCGGCCAGCCGATCACCCCGCAGCTCGCGGTGCGCACGTTCGCCGCCGCCGCGCGCCGCACGCTGGGCAACCCGCCCGCTCGTCGCGCGCGCGATCACGCGCAACATCGCGCTGCGCCAGAAGGTCGCGCCGCCGCACCGCCGCAGCGCGCAGCAACGGCTTCGCGCCGTCGATGTGCGCGAACTGCATGGGCCTGGCCCGCCGCCGGGTCTGACGGAGAACGCGATGACCGCCGCCGCCCCGGCGCGCGCCGCCGCGCTGCCCCCGCCCGCCGCTCCGGCGGCGCGCGCGGGCGGCGCGAACGACGCGCAACTCCTCGACCGCTGGGTCGCCATCCAGGCGCTCAACCTCGACCGCCACGCGCGCTCGCTGCGCCCGTTCCGCAAGGACGAGTTCGGCAGCCGGCCCGCAGGCGCCCAGCGAAGCGCACGTCGACGCCGCGAACCGCTTCGTCGACCGCTTCCGGCGCGATCTGGTCGAGCGCACGCGCTGGGTCGAGGCCGCCGCCGCGGCGGCCCGGCGCGAACCGAGCAGCGCGCGGCTGCGGGTGCTGCTCGAGCGCAAGCAAGCCGTCGGAAACCGCGTCCTCTACGTCGAGGGCCTGTGGGATTTCTTCTTCGACCTGTTCGTGCAGCGGCTCTCGGCTTCGGCGAGCGGCTGCGCGCGGTCGACCGGATCGGCGCGAACTGCTACGAGGACCTCTACGTCGGGATGGGGACCGCCAAGCCGACGCCGGCGCTGCTGCCCTTCAGCTACGCCGCCTCGGGATTCAGCCCCGCGACCTTCCGCCGCGGCGTGCCGATCGCGCGGCTGCGCAAGCACCCCAACCCGTTTCCGCTCGTCATGCTGCCGCAGCACCGGCTCGAGAACGTCTGGGCGATGTCGAGCGTGCTGCACGAGGTCTCGCACAACTTGCAGGCCGACCTCGGCCTGTGGGACGCGATCCCCGAGCGCATCTTCGCCCGCCTCACCGGCGAGGCGAAGCTTCCGAGCCGGTCGCCCGGGTCTGGGCGCGCTGGCACAAGGAGACGACGGCCGACGTGCTGGCGCTGCTGTTCGGCGGGCCGGCCGCGATCGAGTCGCTGATGGACGTGGTGGGCCGCTCGCCGGCCAGCACGTTCGCGTTCAGCCCGCTGAGCGTTCACCCCACCCCGTACCTGCGCGTTCCGCTCAACCTCGTGCTGCTCGAGCGGCTGGGCTTCGCGAAGCTCGCCGGCGACCTGAACCGGGTCTGGTCGCGCCTGTACCCGGCGTTCCGCCCACCAGCATTCCGCCCGCGATCACGAGCAGTTTCCCGACCGCGGCGCGGCTGACGATCGACACGATCGCCTTCCAGCCGTATCCGCAGCTGGGCGGCAAGTCGCTGGCCCAGATCCTGGTCTTCGGGCCGCCGCAGCAGGCGATGATCGCCGAGACCGCCCGCCGCCTGGGCGCCGGCGAGGACCCCGGAACCGTTCCGCCCCGCTTCCTGATCGGCGCCGCGCGCCACGCGATCGACCGGCGTCTGGCAACGCCGCAGACGATCACCGACACCTTCTACCGCACGCTAGGGAGACGTTGATCCATGTCGGACGACTACACTCAGGACACGACGCCGGCCGCGTCCGGCACGATCGATGCCGCCATCCAGTCGGACCTCGCGAGCATCTTCGGCGAGCTGCGCACCTTCTACGCGGACATGAAAGACCTGCGCGACCGCGTGACCGCGCTCGACGCGAGCGCGAACCGGGCCGGCCGCAAACCGCTCGCGCGCCAAGCCGGGACGGTCGTGAAGACCCCCACGCCGCAGCCGCCGGTCACCGATCCGCAAGCGGCGCTGCTGCTGGTCGTCAGCGGCATCGCCGGCGCGACCCGGCAGCTCGGCGACGACGACATCGCCGCCTACGCCGACCAGGTCAAGAGCGCGATGCTCGCGCTGCGCGCCGGCACGTACCCGCCGTACGTCGATCCAGGCGACGTCAAGAGCCGATCGCCTACCAGATCGAGCGTGCGCGACGCGCTGCTCGCCGCGCTCGCAGGCCTTGCTCGGCGCCGCGCGCGACCGCGATCCCGTACGCCCCCCAGCTCCAGATCGCCTGAGGAGAGCACGACCATGACGACATACACGGCCATGCTCCTTGGACGACGGGCTGGAGCGCATGCGAGTCGAGTCGCTGCGCATCAGCCGCGCGACGGCGATGCAGCACGCTCTACGGTTCCAGCCGACGCCGCCGCACGAGCATCGGGCGACCCGGCGCTGCGCCACCTGGCCAACACCTTCAGCCGCTACGCGCAGACGCAAGCCACCGCGTACGAGAGCGGCACCGCCAACGCCTCGGCGACGACCACGCTCCAACACGCTGGAGCGCCAGGTGCAGCGGGCGATGAGCCAAGTGCTCGGGCCGCGGGCTGGGCTACGCGCGACGACGCCTTCGGCACGGCGCTGATCGAGACGTTCCCGACCGCTGCAGAACGGCAGGATGACGTTCGTGCCGCAGCGCGGCTCGGTCCAGCTCAGCGGCGTCTTCTCCGACGGCAGCGCGGGCAGCTCCGCGCGCGATCTCGGCCGGCACGCTGGGCCAGATCTCGGCCGAGCAGGCCTCGCTCTCGCGCCAGTCGGCGGTCGTCGTCGGCGACGCGCGCAAGGTGCTCGCCTCGCTCCAGCCGTTCTCGCCGCAAGCCGAGACCGACATCGTCGAAGCGCTGCGCGCGCTGGTCGCCAACTCCCTGACCCGGCTGGACGACGAGTTCCGGCGCGTCGACGAACCGCGCTCGGCGCTGGTCGGCGACTACTTCCAAGCGCTGATGGGCGGCTTCGACGGCACGCCCGGTCGCGCCGGTCGGCGGCCAGCTCGCGCAGCTCGGCCGCGCCGCGCTGCTCGACCGCGGAATCACCGAGCCCCGCGACGCTCGACGACGAAGCGCAGATCGCCGGCTTCGACCTGCTGCTCTCGTACTGCAAGCTGCTCTTCGCGGCGTGGTAGCAGTACGACGCGCACGGCGGCGCCGACACGCTGGGCTTCCCCAACTTCAGCGAACGGCTGGCCCGCGCCAGCACGCTGCTGACCGTGCTCGCGCAGGGCAACGGCAACTTCATGGCGGCGATGGACTCCGATCGGCTTCTCCGAGAACGAGCGCCGCTCGAGCGCGGTGCGCCTGAGCGATCATCGACCTCGTTCGACGAGCCTGCCTACCTTCACGTCGCTGCCCGGCGCGCCGCCGCCCGCCCCGGCCGGCCCGGGAACGCCGCCGGTGCTGGCGCTGCCCGACCTCACCGTCTACGACCTGACCGACTGGATCGACCGCTTCGTGACGACCGAAGCGCCGCCCGCGCTGGCCGACGCCGGCCAGTACGGCCTCGAGCTTCGTCACGCTGCAAGCGAACACGCTGTTCTGGCAGATCCTCCCGTGCTCGCGTACACGAAGTCGACCAGCCTCGATCTCAACGCGACCCACAGTCCTGGTCCAGGTGCTCACCCACGAGCGCGTCAGCTGGGCGCTCGACGATCTCCTCACCCAGCTCAACGCGCTCGCCAACCTGGCCTGAGGTAACCACCGATGACGACTACCAAGGACTACGACCAACTCCAAGACCGCGTCGCGGCGCTGCTGCAGAACGCGATCGGCCAGCTCGGGCCCGAGCTCGTCGGCAACCCGCAGCTCGCCGAAGTGCTCAACCGCGTGGTCGACGGCGAGATCGGCAAGTACGTCGGCCAGCCAGAACGGCACGGCACGCCGCCGACGGCGGCTCTGAGCGATCTGATCGGCTTCGGCGCGAGCGCACCCGCCACGCTGGGCGAGACGCGCGTGTCGACCGGCGTGGTCGACTACGACGACACCGTCGTCAGCGACCGCATCCTGGCCACCGCCGACCTGTACTACATCTACGTCCACGAGCGCCTGGGCGTGTTCCGGGTGATGGACAAGCTGCAGGAGCAGTTCCAGGCCGGCACGCTGCGCATCTCGGGCGGGCCGGGCGCGATCGGGCTGTACCGCTTCGACAAGCACGGCATCGTGCGCTACGGCCTGCGCGAGCGGATGCAGACCTACCGCCGCGTGTTCGGCTTCACCAACGTGCCGCCCGGGCGCGGCGCGCGGCCCAACGGCGAGTTCGGCGGGCTGTTCCACCACTTCGTGTCCGAGACGGCCAAGTACTGGCGCGACAAGCGCATCAGCGAGGTCATCCGCGAGCGCGCGAACGACCCGACCTTCGGCTCGATCGCGATCGTGCGCCGGGCCGCGCTCGACCTGCGCAACAACGTCAAGAACAGCTCCTACGGCAACGTCAACGTGATGCGGGTCGAGACCTCGCAGGCGCTCGACGAGAGCTTCCGGGTGCTCGAAGCGCCCGACCTGCGGGCGCAGTTCGGCGCGGAGAACGCCTGGGACCTGATCGAGCTGGTGCTCTGGCAGCACTTCCAGCAGACGGTGCAGGCCAGCACCATGAACCGCATGGCCGTGGCGGGACGCGAGATCCTGCGCTGGCTGAGCGAGCCGTTCGTGCTGACCAAGAACCGGACCGACTTCGAGACGCTGCTGTTCCGCATCGGCGAGGCCGCGGAGGAGTGGATCTCCTCGGCCGAGGGGATGCGCCTGAGCCGCGCCACCCCGCCGCCGCGGCACGTCTTCGCCGGCACCGACCCCGCCGTTCGCTCGCCGCTCGCGCGCCGCCGGTCTTCGAGCCGGCGCGCTGAGGAGCGAACGATGGCAGTGCTCTTCGAAGCGCCGCACCTGCGTGGTCGCACCGCGGAGCGATCCGTTCACCATCGAGTTCCGGGCGCTCGGGAAAACCGTGCTTCCCGGCCGGGCACGAGACCATCACCCGGCGGGCGGCGCGGCCCGCTCGCCGCCGCCGGCCGGCTCACCCCGGCCGACGTCGCGGCGCTCGTCGCCGGCGTGCGCAGCGTCGACGAGAACCTGCTCGGCCTGCGCGCTGCCCAGCCTGCAGCGCCAGCACTTCCTGCGCGCGACGTGTGCCAGCCGGTGCGCCAGCGCCTACCGCGAAGCGCTGGCGCGGCTCTACGACCGCTTCGAGGCGGCGGTCAGGCGCGAGGGGGCGCAGCCGCTTCCACCACGCCGGCGAGGCGCTGCACCTGATCCAGGACTCGTTCTCGGACGCCCACACCGAGCGCGTCCACACCGCCGCCGGACCAACCGGCGCGATCCGCTTCGTGCGCTTCTACGGCGTGCGCGGCAAGCCGCGCCCGGTCGAGCACAAGCTCGTCGGCGACCAGCGCGACCTGATCGCGGTCGCGAGCGCCGCGGCGCGGGCCGCGCAGCGCGCCAGCACCGCGTTCCTGCACGTGCTCCTCGCGCGCGGCCGCGCCCGGGCACGACCAAGCCGGTTCGCGCGCGCTGCTGTTCGCTCGCTACGTGCGCGTCGTTCGTGCCGCTCGACCCGGCCCACCGCACCACGCGCTCGGCTGTACCCGAGCTGTCCTGGCCCGGCCTGTGAGCGTTCCGCTGCGGGCGCGAGCCGGCGTGCGGCGCGGCGCTCGCGTACGCGGCCGACGATGCGGTGCGGCGGCGCTGGGTCGGCTCGCTCGCCTCGCTCGATCGCGATCCCGAGCGTCTCGGCCGAGCCGCGCCCGCCGCGGCGACGTCCGGCCGCGCAGCCGCGCACCTGGCCGGGCTGGCGCGCCGCGCCGGGCTGGAGGTCGCGCTCGAGAGCGTGCGCGGCGGCGCGCCGCACGTCGTCGGCCGCGCCCACGGCGGCGGGCGGGCCGGCGCTGCTGGCCTACGGCCACTACGACGTGCAGCCGGCCGGCGGCGGCTGGCACGGCGACCCGTTCGCGCCGGTCGTGCGCGAGGGTAAGCTGTACGGCCGCGGCGCGAGCGACGACAAGGGCCAGCTGTTCATCCACCTCGCCGCGCTCGAAGCATATGCCGCGACCGCGGGCCGCAGCTGCCGCTCGACGTGACGGTGTGGTTCGAAGGCGAGGAGGAGATCGGCTCGCCGTGCGCGCCGTTCTTCCTCGACCGCCGCCTCGACGTGCTGCGCGCCGACGTCGTCGTGGTCTCCGACACCGAGATGGCGTCGCCGCGACCGGCCCGCGCTGATCTACGGTCTGCGCGGCTCGGTCGTGCTCGACGTCAGCGTGCGCGGACCGGCGCGCGACCTGCACTCGGGCCGCTACGGCGGCGCGATCGCCAACCCGGTCCACGCGCTCGCCGCGCTCGTCGCGTCGCTGCACGACGCCGACGGGCCGCGTCGCGGTGGGCGGCTTCTACGACGCGCGTGCGCGATGTGGCGCCGGAAGAACGCGTGCGACTGCTCGACGGTCCCGACGAGGCGCAGCATCGCCGCCGACGCCGGCGTCGTGCCGGCGGCGGGCGAGGACGGCTTCACCGCGTACGAGCGGACCACGATCCGGCCGGCGCTGATCGTCACCGGCATCGCCGGCGGCGCGCGCGGCGCCGAGGCGAAGGCCAGCATCCCGGCCCGCGCGTCGGCGCGCCTCACCGCGCGCCTGGTGCCCGAACAGGACCCCGTCGCGATCGCCGACGCGCTGCGCGCGCATCTCCGCGCCCACGTCCCGGCGGCGTGCGGCTCGAACTCGCGCTGCGAAGCGCGTCGCCGGCGGTACTGCTGCCGGTCGAAGACCCGGCGCTCGGCGCGGCGGCGCGCGCGCTGCGCGCGGCGTACGGCGCGCGGCCCGCGCTGCTGCGCAGCGGCGGTTCGATTCCGCTGGTCGGCCAGCTCCACCGCCGGCTCGGCGCGCCGGTGGTGCTGATGGGCTTCGGTTTGCCGAGCGACGCGATCCACGGCCCCGACGAGCGGCTCGACTTAGCGCAGTTCTTCCGCGGCGTGGAAACGATGATCCGCTTCTACGCGGAGCTCGCGCGATGATCGTCGACGCACACTGCTCACGCCGGTCCCGGCGACGGCCTGACCGGGCCGTGGGACACCGACGCGCCGCTCGGGCGCATACCTGCGCACGCGCGCGCGCCGCCGGGATCGCCCGCACGGTCGTGTTCGCGCCGTTCCACAGCGACTACCGAAAGGCCAACGCCAACACCGCGCGCATCGTCGCGCGCGATCCCGAGCGGCTGATCGGCTTCGCCTTCGTCGCGCCGGCCCGCGACCGCGGCCGCATCCACGCGCTGGTCGAGGACAGCGGTGCGTGCGGCACGGCTTGCGCGGGATCAAGGCCCACGGCATCGACGGCCGCGTCGACGCGCGAGCTGTGCGAGGCGGCGCGCGCGCTTCGAGCCTGCCGCTGCTCTACGACGTCGTCGGCGCGGCCCGACGCGATCGACCTGCTCGCGCCGCAGTATCCCGACGTCACGTTCATCGTCCCGCACCTGGGCAGCTTCGCCGACGACTGGCGCGCGCAGCCGCACCGTGATCGACCAGATCGCGCGCCTGCCCAACGTCTACGCCGACACCTCGGGCGTGCGGCGGTTCGACTACCTCGGCCGAAGCGGTGCGCCGGGCGGGCCCCGGCAAGCTGATCTTCGGCAGCGACGGCCCCTGGCTGCACCCCGGTCTCGAGCTGGAGAAGATCCGCCTGCTGCGCCTGGCGCCGCGCGACGAGGCGCTGATCACCGGCGGCACGATCCTGCGGT
Organism: Vulcanimicrobiota bacterium; assembly: GCA_963784655.1. Taxonomy (GTDB): domain Bacteria; phylum Vulcanimicrobiota; class Vulcanimicrobiia; order Vulcanimicrobiales; family Vulcanimicrobiaceae; genus Vulcanimicrobium. The sequence goes on along the minus strand of CAWASO010000001.1, from coordinate 641,984 downwards.
TGCTGAACAGGTGCGGCGATCCGCTCAACGTACGTCGAACGGCGAATGGAAGTCTACGACGACGACCTCATGAAGTTCGCCGCGGACGGCGCCCCGCCGCTGCCGGTGCCGAGCGATGAGGGCTACGCCGAACACGAGGGCGCGCGTATCTGGTACGCCGCGTACGGATCCGGCCCGCCCGTGATCCTGCTGCACGGCGGCCTCGGCCACAGCGGCAACTGGGGCTATCAGGTGCCGGCGCTGGTCGGCAGCGGCCATCGTGCCGTGCTGATCGATAGCCGCGGCCACGGCCGCAGCACGCGCGACGCGCGGCCCGTTCGCCTACGAGCTGATGGCCTCCGACGTTCTCGCGGTGATGGACGCATTGCACCTCGAAAGGCGAGCTTGGTGGGCTGGAGCGACGGCGCCGACGATCGCCCTGATCCTCGCCATGAACGCTCCCGCGCGCGTCGCGGGCGTGTTCTTCTTTGGCTGCAACATGGACCCGAGCGGCACGAAGGAGATCATGGAACCCAGCCAGGTCCTGAACCGGTGTTTCGGCCGGCACGCGAAGGACTACGCCCGAGCTATCGGCCACGCCGGACCGATTCGAGGCAGTTCACCGCAGCGGTCGGCCTGATGATGCAAACGCAGCCCAACTACTCGGCCCACGATTTGGCCGGATCGGCGTCCCCGTCGCGATCGTTCAAAGCGAGCACGACGAGTTCATCAAGCGCGAGCACGCGGAATATCTCGCTCGTACCATTACCGAACGCCGAATTGGTCATCTTGCACGGCGTGAGCCATTTCGCGCCGCTGCAGAGGCCCGAGCAATTCAACGCCGCGATGCTCGCATTCGTAGGAAAAGGCCTACCCTGAGAGAAGCCGGGACGCGATGCGCATCGCGGTGATCGGAGCCGGCGGCGTCGGCGGGTACTTCGGCGGCCGGCTCGCGGCGGCCGGCTCGGACGTCGCGTTCGTCGCGCGCGGCGCGCACCGCGACGCGATCCGAGCGGACGGCTTGCGCATCGTGAGCCCGCACGGCGACGCCGTCGTGCCGGTCCGAGTGGTCGACGATCCGGCCGAGATCGGCCCGGTCGACGTCGTCATCGTGGCGGTCAAGCTGTGGGACACCGAGGCCGCGCTGGCGCGCATCGGGCCGCTGCTCGGGCCCGGCACCGCGGTGATCTCGCTCCAGAACGGGGTCGCGAAAGACGATCTGCTGCGCGCCGCGGTCGGCGCCGAGCATGTCGTCGGCGGCCTGTGCTACATCGCGGCGGTGATCGAACGGCCCGGCGTGATCCGCCAGACCGGCACGCTGCAGCGGATGACCGTCGGCGAGTACGGCGCGCCCGGCTCGGCGCGGCTGGACGCGTTCGCCGCCGCCTGCACCGCGGCGGGAATCGAAATCGCGGTCGCGCCCGACATCGAGCGCGCGCTGTGGGAGAAGTTCGTGTTCCTGGTCGGCCACAGCGGCTCGACCTGCGCGATCCGCCAGCCGGTCGGCGTGATCCGGGCCGACCCGCGGGCGCGCGCGCTGCTGCACGCGTTGTTCCGCGAGACGGTCGCGGTCGGCCGCGCGCGCGGCGTGCACATCGATCCGGCTTATGCCGACGACCGGCTCGCGTTCGCGGACGCGCTGCCCGGCGCGATGACCTCGTCGATGCACGGCGACCTGGAGCGCGGGAACCGGCTCGAGCTGCCCTGGCTGCAAGGCGCGGTCGTCGAGATGGGCCGCGCCGCGAACGTGCCGACGCCGGCCAACGCGTTCGTGCTCGACGTGCTCTCGGTGTACGCGGGCGGAGCGCCGGTGCCCGGGTGACGGTTCCCGGCCTGACGATCCGCGAGCTGATCGTGCGCGCCGTCGAGGTGCCGCTGCGCCGCCCGCTGCGCACCAGCGCGCGGGTGATCCCGACCGCTCCGCTGCTGCTGCTCGACCTGCGCACGGACGAAGGCGTCGTCGGCCGCGCGTACGTGTTCGGCTACGACGCGCTCGGGCACCGGCTGCTGAGCGAGGTCCTCGCCGACGCCGCGCCGCTCGTGGCGGGGCTGGCGCTCGACCCGCTCGCGGTCGGCGACGTGCTGGCCCGGCGCTACCGTTTGCTCGGCGCGCGCGGCGTCATCGCGATGGCCCTCGCCGGCATCGACATCGCGGTCTGGGACGCGCTCGCGCAAGCGGCGGGCATGCCGCTGGCGCGCCACCTCGGCGGCGACGTCGTCGCGCTGCGCGCGTACAACAGCAACGGGCTAGGCTTGATCGGCCCGGCCGCGGTCGGGGCGGAAGCGGTCGAGCTGGTCGCCGAAGGCTACCGCACGATCAAGCTGCGGCTGGGCTATCCGACGCTGGCGGAAGACCTCGCCGCCGTGCGCGCGGTGCGCGACGCGGTCGGCCCGGACGTCGAGATCCTGAGCGACTACAACCAGATGCTCTCGCTCGAGGAAGCGCTGCGGCGCTGCCCCGCGCTCGACGCGTTCGGCCTGGGCTGGATCGAGGAGCCGATCCTGCACGACGATCTCGCCGCGTACGCCCAGCTCGCGCGCGCCACCGCGACGCCGATCCAGCTGGGCGAGAACTTTCTCGGCCCGCACGCGCTGCGCGCCGCGCTCGCCGCGCGCGCGAGCGACCTGGTGATGTTCGACTTGCAGCGGATCGAGGGCGTCAGCGGCTGGCGCGCGGCCGCGGCGGACGCGCAAGCCGCCGCGCTGCCGGTGTCCTCGCACCTCTTCCCCGAGGTCAGCGCGCACCTGCTGGCCGCCACCCCGACCCGCGACCGGCTCGAGGTGGTCGACTGGGCCAGCCCGGTCCTCGCCGCGCCGCTCGTCGTGCGCGACGGCACGGTCACGCCGGCGGACGAACCGGGCACGGGCGTGCGCTGGGACGAAGCGGCCGTCGCGCGCTACCGCGTCTGAGCTAGAACCGCGCGACCAGCCGGACTTCGTTGAGCGGCTGCTTGTACGTGAGGATGCCCTGCGTGACGAACTCGCGCTGCATGTCCTCGAGCGTGCCCTGGTCGATGCGCAGGTCGGGCTTGAAGTCGTAGCGGTCGGCCTTGCGCAGCAGCTCGGTGGGCTGCTTCGTGTATTTGGCGTACGCGTCGATGTTCTGCGGGGCGTAGTAGCCGTTGCCGACGATCTCGGCCGCCGCGCGGCGCAGCGCGGTCATGATCGCGCGCGCGTTGTCGGGGTTGTGCAGCAGGTTGGGGCCGAAGAAGACGCCCGAGGCGGCGATCCCGACCGGCACGAAGGCCGCCATCTTGCCCAGCCGCTTCTGCTCGAACAGCTCGGTGAACGGGGCCGAGGTGAAGACCGCGTCGATCGCCTTGCGCTCGAGCGCGACTTCCTGGTCGGGGTTGGCGATGTTGATGCCGTCGATGTCGGTGATGTGCAGGTCGGCCGAGCGCAGGATGCGCGCGACGTAGTAGGCCGAGGCCGCGCCCGCGCCGCCGATCCAGCCGATCTTCTTGCCCTTGAGGCCCGCCACCGAGCGCAGGCCGCCGTCGTAGAGGTCCTGGCGGATCAGCAGGGCCGAGGGATGGCCCTTGTGCGGCTGGTAGCCGGTCGAGGCGACGAACTTCACCTCCAGCCCGCGGTTGACGGCGTTGAAGAACGCGGCCGACAGCGCCGCGGCGACCATGTCGAGCTGGCCCTGCGCGACCAGCGCCATCGAGTCCTGACCGGCGACGATCGGGGTCAGGTTGGCTTCGAACCCGGCATCCCGCAGATAGCCCTTTTCGGCCGCGACGAAGACCGGTGCGAACAGCGTCGAGGGCACGTAGCCGATCGTGAGCGGTTTGCGGCTCTGGGCGAAGATCGCGGTCGGGAACGCGCTCGCGGCGGCGCGCGGCGGCGGCGCTGGCGAGGAAACGGGCGCGGGTGGTCATACGGCGGCGGGGCTCCTTGAGGCGGTCGAGAGATCGAGGATCGCGGCCTGGCGGATCAGTTCGGCCCGCACGCTATCAGCATCGGCCGACCCGCCGGCTGCGTGCAGTGCGGCGGCTACGCCGGCGGCATGGCCGGTCGCGAACGCCGTTCCCATAACGCGCGCCGAGGCGAAGGCGTTCACCTGGGCGTCGATGACGCGCCCGGCCGCGAACAGGTTGGCATGGCTGGCGCTGCGCAGCGTGTCGAGCGGGATGCCGTAGGCCGCTTCGTCGCGCAGCCGGATCCAGAGGCTGGGCCGGCCCGGCCCGGGGTGGTTCTCGACCGGCCAAGAACCCAGCGCGACCGTGTCGGCGGGGACCCGCGCGGCCAGCACGTCGTCGTCGCGCAGGATCGCGCGCGCCACGACGTGGCGCGACTCGCGGGTGCCGATCGCCGGCCCGGTCTGCACGATGTAGGCCCGCTCGTGACCGGGCAGGGCGCGAATCGCGCGCAGGTACGCCCAGGCTTGGCGGCGCCCGCGCCGCTCGGCGGCGCTGTGCGAGCGGGCATCGCGCACGTCGTAGGCTTCGTCGGCCAAGAAGGCCACCACGTCGGTCCCGTAGGCCAGCCGCGCGACCAGCCCGTTCTCTTTGGACAGCTCGTCCTCGCCGTCGGCCTTGGCGGCTTGGATCGCCCGCGCCCAGGCTGCGCGCGAGACGTCCGCGGCCGGGTCGATCCCGCCGAAGCGGATCGCCAGCGTGCCGTTCTGCACCCGCCCGTCGAGGCCGCCGTAGCGCGTCGCCGCGCCGGCCCGCTCGGCCAAGTCGGCCTCGCCGCTGGCGTCGACGAACGCCGCCGCTTCGAACGCGAAGCTGCCGCCGTGGTCGCTCGCGACCGCCTCGTGCACCAGCCCGTCCGCGCCGTGCGCGGCGGTCAGCGAGGCGTGCAGGATCACGTCGACGCCGGCCTCGGCGCAGATCTCGTCGAGCACCAGCTTGACGGCCTCGGGGTCGATGATCTCGATCACGACGTGCGTGCTGCCGGTGCGCGTCGGGCCGCTGGTTCCGCCCAGCCGCGTGAGCCCGGCCAGCACGTCGCCGCCGACCCCGGCCACCGCGCGCAGCGGCGGATCGGCTTGGGTCCAGAAACCGCAGTAGGTGAGCACGCCGGACACCGTCGCCGCGCCGCCCAGGAACGGCGCCCGTTCCAGCAGCGCGACCCGGGCCCCGCAGCGCGCGGCGCCCACCGCCGCCGCCACGCCGGCCGCTCCGCCACCGCACACGACGACGTCGTAGCGATCCCGGCGGTCCGCGGCAGTCATCGCATCATTTGTGCGTCGAACCGGCTCGGCGGCCCCCCGCGTTTCGTAACGCAACGGTGAAGAAGCTCCGCCATGCGGAGCGAAACGCGCTCATATCGGATAGATCAGCGAGTTGGGGATCAGCTCGCTGTCGAACACGCACAGCTTCTCGGCGAAGCGCAAGCCGCCGCCCTCCGCGACGACCCGGTCGACGTAGCGGCCCGCGTTGTAGACCTGCGAGAGCGCGCCCGCGCTGGTGCGGATCACCAGGTAGTTGGCCCGCACGGCGAACCCGCCGGCCTCGGCGCGCACGAGGAAGCCCGAGACGAGGTGGCGCTGGTAGTACGGCTCGTGGAAGAGCGTCTCGCTGATGCCGTACACGCGGTCGCGCAGCATGGCCTTGCTCTCGAACGCGAGCGTCGCGAGCGGCAGCCCGCGGTCGTAGTTCTCGCGCGGCACGACCCGGTAGGTGCAGGCGTCGGTGAAGAAGTTCGGCCACTCGTCGTAGCGCCCGTCGTCCAGGCAGGCCGCGTACGCCGCGTAGAGGTCCTCGATGCGCAGCCGGTCCGCGATCCCCACCGCGGGCTCGGTCACAGCTCCATCACCGTGCGGTAGTAGCCGTACATCGAGCGGATCAGGGTCTCGGTCACGTTGTGGTCGGCCGGGCCCCCGCCGCGCCCGCCCAGCTCGCACACCGTCGCCAGCTCGGCGTGCTGGGCGAAGCCGCGCTGCGCCATCTCGATCACCTCGCCGTCGTCGGCCGAGACGTAGCCGGCCGGGCCGAACAGGTTGGCCTGGCGCAGGCGGCGGCGGGTCATCGCCGCGTCGTCCTCGACGAAGCCGAAGTGGGTCCAGACGAAGTCGAAGCTGTCCGGTCCGCGCGGCACGATGTGGCGGGTCGAGAGCGAGTTGACCTGCTGCTGCACGATCAGGCTCGGGAAGAGCGTCAGCATGGTGACCGTCGGGCCGTTCCACCACGGCTCGACCACCACGTCGAGCACCCGCTCGTCGTGCAGCACCATGTTCTCCTTGAACGTCGTCACGCCGGCGGTGACGGGGCCGCTCCCGCCGGTGTTGCGGCGCGAGACCATCGCGGCGTGGCGGCCGCGCGCGTCGACCACCATGCGCGACTCGGAATCCGCGCGCCACAGCCCGAAGGTGACGAACCAGGTGTGCAGCAGCCCCGGATGATAGGGGTCCTTGATGTTCTCCTGCATCAGCTTCCAGTTGCCGGGAATGCGCTGGCGCGAGTAGCCCAGCACGGTCAGCGCGCGCCCGTCGAAGATGCGCTCGAAGTAGCGCCCGACCTCCGGCCCGACGAAGTCGCGCAGCGGCTCGACGTCGCGCTCGAACGAGGCGAAGATGACGCCGTTCCAGACCTCGACCGCGAGCGCGGTCAGGCCGTGGTCGCCCGGCGCGAAGTCCGCCGGCATCCCGCCGTTGACGCGCGGGCCCTGGCGCACGCCCCGCCCGAACGGCACCCCGATCAGGTTGCCGCGCAGGTCGTAGCTCCACTGGTGGTAGGGGCAGACGAAGGTCTTCGCCTGCCCGTACGGCTTTTGGCAGAACTGCACGCCGCGGTGCGCGCAGCGGTTCTCGACCACGCTCACCGCGCCGTCCCGGTCGCGCACCACGATCACGTCGCGCTCGCCGACCGTGCTGCGCTTGAAGTCGCCCGGGTTGGGAATCTCCGCCGCCAGCCCGACGTAGCACCAGTGCCCGCGGTAGAAGAGCCGCTCGAGCTCGCGCGCGTAGATGTCCGGGTCGGTGTAGAGGCGGTACGGCACCCGCGCGCAGGCGCCCGTCTCCCACTCGAGCTCGATCGCGTGCGCGTGCATGGGTCCCTCCTACCGCGTCAGCTTATGCGCACCGGGTTGCGCAGCAGGCCGATCTGCGAGATCTCGACCGTCATGATATCCCCATCTTTGACGAACTCGGGCGGGGTGCGGGCGAAGCCGACGCCCTCGGGCGTGCCGGTCGCGATCACGTCGCCCGGCTCGAGCGTCGTCCCGGCCGAGAGAAACGCGATGATGCGGCGCACGTCGAAGATCATCGTCGAGGTGTTGGCGTGCTGCTTGACCTCGCTGTTGAGGCGCAGCGTCACGTCGAGCTTCTGCGGGTCGGGGATCTCGTCGGCGCCGACGACCCAGGGTCCGATCGGGCAGGTGTCGTCGAGCGTCTTGCCCTTGAACCACTGCGTGGTGGCGTTCTGCAGGTCGCGCGCGCTGACGTCGTTGATGCAGGTGTAGCCGAACACCACCGAGAGCGCGTCGGCTTCCGAGACGTTCTTGCAGCGGGTGCCGATCACCACGCCCAGCTCCGCTTCCCAGTCGTACTTCTGCGAGAGCTTGCCGTCGAGCTCGAGCGTCTGCTCGGGGCCGGCGATGGCGGTCGGCGCCTTGGTGAAGATGGTCGGCACCGGCGGCAGCTTGAGCTCCTCGCCGCGCGCCCGCGCCCCTTCCTCGGCGTGGCCGAGGTAGTTGCGCCCGACGCAGAACACGTTCTTGCGCGGCCGGACCGGCGCGTGCAGCTGGGCCTCGCCCCGGTAGACGGGGTTGCCGCGGCGGTCCGTGGCCTCCGAGCGCTGGGCCGGGTCGAGCGCGAGCAGCTCCTCGAGCGAGCTGAGCCCTTCGACCGGGTGGATCGAGTCGCCGGCGGCCAGACCGAGGCGCGGGCCCGCCGAGCGGGTGCTGAAAACGACGTATCGCACGTGTGTACTCCGAATTGCGGAATGCATCGTCCATTGCGGAAGAAGCGCGGTCCTTCCGGCCGATGCTCAGGGGGGCGAAACTGTGCCGGCGCCCGCGAAGGCGCGCAGCGCGCGGGCGACCTCGCCGTCGGGGTCGCGATCCAGCCCGCCGGGGCGGCCGATCGCGGTGAGCGCGGCGGCCAGCCGGCCGTCGCCGTGGAGCAGCGGCACGGCCAGCGCGCAGATACCCACCATGAAGGTCTGGTCCACCGCGGCCAAGCCCTGGGCCCGAACTTCGGCGCGCAGGCGAGCGACCGCGCCGGCGTCGCACGGAATGCCGGAAACCCGCGCCGTCTGCGCGGCGGCCAGCTCCTCGGCGACCCGCTCCGCGGGCACCACGTCGGGGGCGAAGGCCAGGAAGATCAGCCCGGTGGCCGAGGTGAGGAGCGGGAAGGCCGTCCCGACCCGGACCGCCAGGGTGATCGGGTGCCCCGAGAGCTCGATCCGGGCCACGGTCGGTCCGGCGTCGGTCCAGACCGAGAGCAGCACGGTCTGGCCGACCTCGTCGCGCAGCGCGCCCAGCCGTTCGCCGGCCAGCCGCAGCACGTCGAACCGCTCGATGGCGGCCAGCCCGACCCGCACCGCCAGCGGTCCCAGGTCGTAGGCCCCGCTGCGCTCGCTCTGGACCGCCAAGCCGGCTTGGACGTAGCTGACGAGGTAGCGGTGGGCCTTGGCCGAGGACATGCCGGCCGCACGGGCCAGGACGCCGAGCGACTGCGGGCCGTCGGCATCGGCCAGCGCCCGCAGGAGCGAAGCACCTACCTCGACCGATTGCACACCCGAGCGCCGGCGCGGGTTAGGGGGGACGACGGACACACGAATTTTCTTCCCGAACCGCCGCCGCCGCCCCGCTCCCACCCTCGCCCCAAGGAGTTCCCGCGCGAATGATCGCCCCGACCGACTCCCTCGACCGGTTGTTCGCCGAAGCGGCCGCGCACGAGGCGCAGCCGCTGTGGACCGTGATGGAAGCGATGGTCCCGCCCAAACCCGAGCCCAAGGCCGTCCCGCACGTCTGGCGCTACGCCCAGCTGCGCCCGCTGCTCGAGCGGGCCGGCGCCCTGATCGGCACCGCGGACGCGGAGCGGCGGGTGTTCATGCTGGTCAACCCGGCCCTGCGCGCGCCCCAGACGACCGACACGCTCTACGCCGGCCTGCAGCTGATCCTGCCGGGCGAGGTCGCGCGGGCGCACCGCCACGTCGCCTTCGCGCTGCGCTTCATCGTCGAGGGCGACGCGGCGTACACCGCGGTCGGCGGCGAGCGGGTCACGATGCGCCGCGGCGACCTGGTGCTCACGCCGTCGTGGGAGTTCCACGACCACGGCCACGACGGCGCCGGCCCGATGGTCTGGCTCGACGGGCTCGACCTGCCGGTCTACCAGTTCTTCCCGGCCAACTTCGCCCAGCCGCACAGCGAGGAGCGCTTCCCCAGCGAACCGGCCCCGGACGACTCGCACCTGCGCTACCCGTGGGACGAGATGCAGGCCCGGCTCGAGGCCGAGCCCGGTCCGTACGCGTTCGCCGAGTACGTCCACAAGCACACCGGCGGGCCGATCTCGCGCGTCATCGGCGCGGCCGCCGAACGGCTCGCGAAGGCGGCCTGGTCGCCCTCGCGGCGCGAGACGGCCGGCATCGTCTACCACGTCTACGAGGGCCGCGGCCACACCCAGATCGGCGACACGACGCTGAGCTGGGAGCGCGGCGACACGTTCTGCATCCCGGCCTGGCTGCCGTACCGCCACGAAGCGCTCAAGAACAGCTACCTGTTCCGCTACGACGACCGCCCGGTGCTCGAAGCGATCGGCGCGTACCGCGCGGAGGCCAGCGCGTCGTGAGCACCGACGGCGCGCTGCCGTATCCCGATGCGGACCTGCGCGCGCACCCGCCGCGCGGGCCGCGCCAGCAGTTGGCCGGGCTGGTGTTCCTCCCGCGCACGATCGACAAGATTCGAGCCAAGCTGCAAGGCACGCTCGGGTTCTACAAGATCGCGCCGGGCATGAGCGCGTACCTGTTCGAGTGGCTCGGCATCACGGAGGAGCAGTTCACCGAGGCGGTGCGCACCGCGCGCGGCGAAGCCGACGTCGCCGAGTGGATCACATCGCACTGCGACACGACGACCTTCCCGGCGATCAACGAGCGGATGTCGGAGCGCGCGATCCGCGACGAGGCGCACTTCGCGGACGTGCTGCCGCGCTACCCGATGCTGCGCGAGCGCCCCGAGCTGCGCAACTGGTTCGAGATCTTCGAGATTGACGACGCCTGGATGTTCGACCCAGCCAACCCCGAGGCGGTCAAGACGATGCCGCGGTAGCCGCGCGAACCGTTCGCGCGGAACGCGCTTTCGCCGGAGTCATCCGCCGCTGTTCGGCCTCCGCGTGAGGTGCCAGAAGCCGCAGTAGCGGCACTCGTAGGAGAATAGTACGCCGCCCATGCCGTTCATCAGAGCGTGGGCTTTGGCATCCATCTCGTCGGCGTACTGCTGCTTGGACGTGCACGAGCGCGCGACGTCGCGGTCGATCTCCGCGTCGGTGAGCTGGCGGTTCTTGAGGTACCACTCCATCAACCCGTCCGGCTCGCCATCTTTCCGCGGCGGCCGGCTGCGTCGCGGCATGGACCTATGCCGCCGAATCCTTGCGGTGGGGCCTGCGCTTCGCGTGCGCCGCCGGCCGTGCGCGGTCCAGGCCGATCAGGTTTCCCACCAGCCCGCGGACGCTGATATGCACGTCGGCACTGTGAAGTGCGATGGCGTCACCATCTCCCATCAGCTCCAGCTGCTTGAGCTGCGCCTTCGGAAGCAGGCGAAGCTCACTGATGGCGGCGCGTGGCACGGTCAGCGTCACGCCCGTGTCCAGGCCGAGCACGATCTCGTCGCGCGAGGGCGCGTAACGCACGGCGGTCGCATACGGTCCGATGCGCGGCGGCGGGTTGTCGAGTATCGCGTTGATCTCGTCGTCCGTCATGTCAGCTGCCCGTTTCATGAATCCTCATCCAGCCCTCGATACACGCGTCGATGCAGTCCGTCACGATCTCTTCCGCTCGCCTGATCTCGCGCGACGACGGACGCCTCCGGCGCCAATCTCCCCGCCATACCCAGACCCGCCCTTCAACAACACCGCGATGAGCGTGCCCGCCTTGGCGACGTGGACGTGCGGCGGCGGATGCTCGTTGGTATAGACGTAGACCGCGTAACCATCTCGTTCGAAAATCTTCGGCACGCATGGCTATCACGCGGAGCGACGTCATCGACAAGGTCCGGAGGGAAGGCCGCCGCGATCTCGGCGTCGGTCGGGATGATGATTCGTCCAGGCATGGTCGGTCCGCCGTAGTTCGCGGTCGGTCGCTCTGTGCCCGTCCCGTTCGCCCCGCCACCGCTCGCCGTCGCTAATGGGCCGGACATCGTGGCCCAGACGTAGCTAGGCGTAGCGCGCGGTCAGTGAGGGGTCGGGCTCTTCATGACCTGGGGGAGGTCGGGCATGCGCTGGATGTTCACGCTGGGGGCGGGGCTCGGGGTGACCATCAGGCCGGGGGGCGGCGTGCGGTTGCGGTTCTTCGCGGCGATCTTCATCATGTCGGCGGCCGCGCCCGCGGCGTTCGGGTTGACGCCGCCGGCGTGGAGCAGCGCGACGTTGCGCCGAACGCGCGACGACTTGACGTCGTAATCGTAGGTCAGGCGATAGGTGCCCGGGATCGCCTTGCCGTCGGGCGTGCGGATGAACGCTTGCAGCGCGTTGCCGTACGTCTGCGCGTTGAAGGGCGGAAAGTCGGACGACTTCCCGGAGCGCACGCGCGCGACTTGGCCCAGCTTGTTGATCTCGACGACGAACTCGGTGTGCTCGTTCTTCTTGGGCAGCAGCGTCTTGGGCGTGATCTGCTCGACGTTGATGCGCCTGGGCACCGCGTTGCGAGCCGGCTTGCCGGTCGCGTTCTGAGCCGGCCGGGGCGCCGCGGTCTGCTTGGGCGGCGGGGTGGCGGCTGACGCGACGGCGCCCGCGGCGAGGACCGCCGCGACGGCGAAGACGAGAACGCGCATCGCTAGTTCCGCGACAGGGCCGCGAACGCGGCTCCGCAGGACGCGCAGGCCACGATCACTTGGAACGTCGCGCCGCGCTCGCGCAGCTCGCTCGAGCGCTTCTCGGTGTCATCACTCCCGCAATAACGGCAGCGGGTCGAGGTCGAGTTCCCCCCCGAGGCTTCGTCTTCCACTCCGCCCTTGTTCCCCGTTCGCGCCGGTGCGCCTGGAGTTGCGCGGGACGCGACCCGCCAGCCGCCGAACGGACGGCGCGTCATGCTCACACGTCTCGCCGCCATCCTGGTGCTGGGCGCCGGCCTCGCGGCGTGCAACCAGAACGACGTTCCGGTCGCCACCTCACTCTTCCAGGGCCTGGGCGACGTGAAGGTCCTCGACGCGCGGCTCGTGCCCAGCGGCGACAACTCGGCCTCGACGGGCGCCGGCACGCTCGGTTACGTCATCGCCCGAATCGAGTTCACCAACGATCTGGGCACCGACACCACGCCCAGGATCTCCAACTTCGTTCTGGAGGACCGCGCGGGGACGCACTACCAGGCCCACGACTCGGGCTCGGCCGTCTTCACCGGGATCAGCAATTCGCAAGAAGTGCTCAAGAAAGACGACAAGCGCGTCTACACGGTCGGCTTCCGCACCAGCGACCCGAACATCTCCGGCTCGATCTACTACGATAAAACGAACCCGTAGCGCGGCGCTCGCCCTGGCGCTCGTCCTCGCGCTGGCGGGCGCGCTCGCGCCGGCTCGCGCCGCGCGCCCGCTGCCCGACTCGGGCAAGTGGGACCGCACCTTCGCGCTCTACGCGCGCGACGTGGCGGTGCCGTGGAAGCGCATCGCGCTGCGGCTCGACACCTACTCCGGCGCGCCGGTCGACTTCACCGCGTACGAGGTCGACCCGGCCGACGTGCTGGTGGCCGGCCAGCCGCGCGCGCGGCCGCTCGACACGAGCCACCGCACGGCCGTCGCGCGCTGGCGGTTCACCCCGCCGGCCGGCGCGCGCTACACCCCCAACGACGTCGAGGTCCCGCTCCAGAACCGCGAGGGCTTCTTCGTCGTCGAGGCGCGGCGCGGGGACGCGGTCCAGCAAACCTGGCTCGACCTGACCCGGGTCGGCTTGCTGACCAAGGAGTCGCCGGGCGGGGTCGTGCTCTACGCGGCCGACTTGCGCACGCGGCAAGGCGCTGGCCGGGATGCGGATCACCTACCTGGTCGGCGCGGCCTTCCAGTACGGCAAGACCGACGCGCACGGCATCGCGCGCTGGAGCGGCAAGGGCCGGCCGCGCTTCGCGCTGGCGGAGTGGGGCAAGAGCAAGACCTTCGTCGCCTTCCTGCCCCAGCCGCCGGTGCCGGCGGCGCTGGTCGGGGTGCGGACCGAGCGCTCCACCGTGCGGGCCGGCGAGCGGGTCCACGCGGTCGGCTTCGCCCGCAAGCGGGTCGGCACGGCGTACCGCCCGGCCACCGGGGCGGTGCGGGTCAGCGTGCTCGCCCGCGGCCGGACCCTGGCTCAGACCGAGGCGCGCCTCGACCGGGCCGGCGCGTTCGCCGCCGACCTGGCGCTGCCGCCGGATGCGGCGGCCGGGGACGCGGCCGTGCTCGCCACCGCCGGCGGCGCGAGCGGCGGGGCGGCGATCCACGTCGACGGCGTCGGAGACGTCGGGCTGGCGGTCAGCCCGGCCTGCGGCACGGCCTGCCCGGCCGACCAGCCGATCCCGGTGACCGTCGCGGCCAAGCGCGCCGACGGCACGCCGGCGGCCGGGCGCGACGTGCGGGTCCGGGTGGTGCGCTCGCCGCACCTGCTCCCGCCCGACGCCCACGAGGAGACGGCCGGCTGGGGCACGACCGCGATCGCCGACGTCCGGCTCAAGACCGACGAGACCGGCCAGGCCCGGCTCACCATCCCGGCCCCCACCGACGGCCTGGCCTCGACCTACGGGGTGGTGGCGACCAGCGGCGCCGCCTCGGCCTCGGCCCGCGTGCTGGCCGCGACGGCCCGGATCGCGCTGCGCGTCGTGCCCGACCGCGACGCGATCGACATCGGCGACGCGGCCACGTTCGAGGTCCGCGGCTTCGACGCCGCCGACGGCCGGCCGGCGGCCCGCCAGCCCGTCCGGCTGCGCCTGGTCCACGGCCCGACCGCCCAGGAGCAGACCGTCACCCTCGACACGGACGGCCGCGCCCAGGCCCGCTTCCGCAGCCCCGTGCCGGGCACGAACCTGGTCTACGCCTCGGCCGACGCCGACGGCCGCACCGCGCTGGACGTCGACGCGGTGACGGTCGAACCGCAGGCGCTGCTCGGCGCGCGCGCCCGGCGCAGCGCCGACACGCGGATCGTGACCGACAAGGCGCGCTACGGGGTCGGCCAGCGGCTGACCGTCGACGCCTCGCTGGCCGGCGCGAGCGGCGACGCCTTCGTGACGTTCGAGGGCGCGCGCCCGATGGGCGAGCAGACCGTCTCGGCCGGCGGCGGCCACGCCGGCGCCACGTTCACCGTCCCCGAGACGGTCGGCGACGCGGCGATCGGGGTCGCCTTCGTGCGCGACGGCGCGCTCGAGTACGCGACCCGGGCGATCGACATCGACGGCCCGGGCCACGCCCGGCTGACCGCGCTGGCGGCCGACCGCGCCGCCTACGCGCCGGGCAGCGTGGCCCACCTGACCATCGCCGACGGCAACCAGCGGGCCGGCGCGACGCTGGCGGTCCGCCTGGCCGACCAGCCGCCGACCGGCGGCGCCGCCTTCGCCGACGCGCCGGGCGTGCTCGCCGGCACCGGCACCACGACCCAGAACCCGGCCTCGCTCGACCCGGCCTGGCACGGCTCGGTCTCCCCGCGCCGCTCGACCGCGCTGGACTACGGCGCCAACGAGCGGGCCGCGCCGGCCGCCGAGACGCTCGGCGCGGCCTCGGAGCGGGCCCTGTTCTGGAAGATCGACCGCGCCGAGCGGGAAGGGTTCGACGTGCCCGTTCCGCAGCAGCCCGGCCGCTACGTCGTCTCCGTGCTCAAGATCTCCGACGACGGCGACGTCGGCGCCGCCACCCTCGCGCTGGACGTGAGATGAGCGAACAGACCTCGCTCGTGCCCGCGCCCGCCGCGGCGCGGCTGATGCTGCTCGACTCGTACGGCCTGGTGTACCGGTCGTTCTTCGCGCTGCCCCCGCTGACCACGACCCGCGGGATGCGGATCGAGGCCGCCTACGGCTTCGCGATGATGGTCCAGAAGCTGATCGCCGACGAGAAGCCGACCCACGTCATCGCGGCGTTCGACAAGGGCCTGCCGCGCTCGCGCGTCGCGCTCTACGCCGACTACAAGGCCCAGCGCACCGAGACGCCCGACGAGCTGCGCTCGCAGTTCGCGCTGGTGCGCCGGGTGCTCGCGACCTACGGCATCCCGATCGTCGAGCTGGACGGCGAGGAAGCCGACGACGTGATCGCGACCCTCGCCGCGCAGGCCGAGGCGCAGGGCAAGGACGTGCTCGTCGTCACCGGCGACAACGACCTGCTCCAGATCGTCGACGAGCACACCACCGTGCTGACGACGCGCCGCCGCATCAGCGAGCTGGCGCGCTACGACCCGGCCAAGGTGCGCGAGCGCTACGAGCTCGACCCGCGCCAGTTGCCCGGACTACCGCGGCCTCAAGGGCGACCCGTCCGACAACCTGCCCGGCATCCCCAGCGTGGGTGAGAAGACCGCCATCCAGCTGATCAAGAACGCCGGCTCGCTCGACGCGCTGCTGGCCGACCCGGCGCTGGCCGGCAAGCCGAAGTGGGAAGCGCTGATCCGCGAGCACGGCGAGGTGGCGCGCGTCTGCCGCGACGTCTCGCTGATCAAGCGCGACCTGCCGCTCGAATTGGACTGGGAGTCCGCGCGCTACACCCCGGCCTCCAACGACGAGCTCTACAAGCTCTACCGCGAGCTCGAGTTCAAGACGCTGCTCAACAAGCTCGAGCCGCCCGCGACCCCGCAGCCGGTCGAGACCGAGGACGTGCTCGAAGGCAAGTACGAGTCGTACACCGTCGGTCACCGAGCCGTCGGACTACGTGCGCATCGTGGCGCTGCTCGACGCCGCCGCGGCGCAGGAGCGGGTCGCGGTGGCGACGCGCGGCGACGCGGTCGCGATCTCGACCGGCGACGGCACGGCGTTCGCGATCCTCAAGTCGGCGCTGGAGATCGAGTCGCGTGCGGGCGGCGTTCGAGGCGCTGTGGGGAGGCGTGCCGCACCTGGTCGCCTACGACGCGAAGGCGCTCGTGCGCGAGCTGCGCCTCGCGCCGCGGCTGTTCGGCGACGACCCGATGGTCGCCGCGCACCTGCTCGACCCCAGCCGCAAGTTCGAGGACACCGACAAGATCGCCGGCGTCGAGCAGGCCGCGGGCATGTTCCTCGCCCGCAAGCTCCCCGACGACCAGGCCGCGGCGGCCGACGCGGCCGGCCTGCTGGCGCGCGCGACGCGGGCCGAGCTGGAGCGGCGCGGCCAGCACGCGCTCTACGAGGACGTCGAGCTGCCGCTGGTCTCGGTGCTGGCCAAGCTCGAAGGCGCGGGCGTCGCGCTCGACACCGAGGTGCTGCGCGAGCTGGCGGTGACGGTCGACGCCGACGTCGAGCGCCTGCAGCGCGAGATCTACGACATCGCGGGCGAGGAGTTCAACCTCGGCAGCCCGCAGCAGCTCGGGCGGATTCTGTTCGACAAGCTCGGGCCTGCCGTCGGGCCGCAAGAACAAGACCGGCTACGCGACCGGCGTCGAAGTGCTCGGCGCGCTCGCGCGCAGCTTCCCCGTCGCGGCGAAGGTGCTGGAGTACCGCGAAGTCTCCAAGCTCAAGAACACCTACATCGACGTGCTGCCGCAGCTCGTCGGCCCCGACGGCCGGCTGCGCACGCTCTTCAAGCAGACCGTGACCGCGACCGGCCGGCTCTCGTCGACCGATCCGAACCTGCAGAACATCCCGGTCCGCACCGAGCTCGGGCGCCAGGTGCGCAAAGCGTTCGTCGCGCCCTCGGACGACCGCGTGCTGCTCGCGGCGGACTACTCGCAGATCGAGCTGCGCCTGATGGCGCACCTCTCGGGCGACGAGGCGATGCGGCGCGCGTTCCACGAGCGCCAGGACATCCACGACTTCACCGCGCGCCAGATCTTCGACGTCGGCCCGCTCGCCGAGGTCGACCACAACCAGCGCCGGATGGCGAAGTCGGTCAACTTCGGCCTGCTCTACGGCATGTCGGACTTCGGCCTCGCGCAGCGGCTGGAGATCGACCGCGGCACCGCCAAGGCGATGACCGAGGCGTACTTCGCGCGCTTCCCCGGCGTGCGCGACTTCATCGAGCGCAGCCTCGACACCGCGCGCGAGAAGGGCT
This sequence comes from Vulcanimicrobiota bacterium, assembly GCA_963784655.1. Classification (GTDB taxonomy): domain Bacteria; phylum Vulcanimicrobiota; class Vulcanimicrobiia; order Vulcanimicrobiales; family Vulcanimicrobiaceae; genus Vulcanimicrobium. Next base: position 624,728 of record CAWASO010000001.1, on the reverse strand, counting down.
ACGTCGAGACGCTGCTCGGCCGGCGCCGCTACATGCCCGACCTGCGCTCGCCCAACCACATGCTGCGCGCCGCCGCCGAGCGCGAAGCGACGAACGCCCCGCTCCAAGGCAGCGCCGCGGACCTGATGAAGCTCGCGATGGTGCGCCTGGACCGCCGCCTGACGGCGGAGATGCTCGACGCGGTGATGCTGCTGCAGATCCACGACGAGCTGATCTTCGAGGTGGCGCGCGCGGACCTCGACGCGGTGGCGCGGATCGTGAAGCACGAGATGGAAAACGCGTACGAGCTGGCCGTGCCGCTCGAAGCGACGCTCAAGACGGGGCGCAACTGGTACGAGGTCGCCTCGTTCGAACTGGAAGCGGTCGAAGCCGAGGTCTGAGCCGCGCCTGCGGCGGAAACGGAGACAACCACGATGCCCACGGTCACCGGAATTGCGTTCATCATGTATCCCGTCACCGACATGGCGCGCGCGATCGCGTTCTACCAGGACGTGCTCGGGCTGCAGAAGTCCGGGATCGACCAGCCCTACTGGGTGGAGTTCGAGGTCGCGGGCACGACGTTCGGCGTCGGCACCTTCGAGCCGGCCGGCAAGCCCGGCACGGCGCAGTCGCTCGCGGTCGAAGTCGCCGACATGACGCAGTTCCGCGCCGATGCTCAAAGAGCGCGGCTACGAATCCAACGAGCCCCACGAGACGCCGGTCTGCTTCATCTCCGTGGTGAAGGACCCCGACGGCAACCAGGTCTGGCTGCACCAGTCGAAACCGCGCTGACGTCTCGGATACAGGCCGGACACCTGCGCCGGAATCTTGGCGATTACCTTGGGCGCCAGCCGACAATAGGCGATTTGAGCATACCTGAGTTGCACCACGGACTACGCTGAAGGTAACCGACGATGGCAATATATCGATACATTCGGGACGGCGAGTCATATCGCAATTGGGGGCCGGATTTCGAGTTGACAATCGGTCCCATGCAGCTTGAGCGAGTAATCAGTGCCAATGAAGGTGAGCAAACCTCGTGGCCATTTCTTCTCTATGTTGATATTGACACTGTCACGCTGGATCAAGCGCTAGCAATCGGGCGAGGCTATAGTGAGATTGCAGCTAATGTCGCGGTTCTTGCGTCAGGACATCGCTTCGAGCTTGGTACGGAGGGGGTGCGGCCAAAGGAACCAACTGAAGAGGAGCCTCCAGGAAAAGTTATTGTGCCGGCCGTGGTGGTTTACAGAGTCGATGTGGCGGGACAAGAAGAACAAGAGCATCTTCGTGAGCAGGTCCAAAAATCGTCGCTACCTACCGGCGATAGCGAAGGAGACGAACTTATACGACGTGCGCTCCGCTGGTATAAGAATGCGGTCAACGAGGACGACAGTATCGACAAATTTATTAAACTATTCGTAACTCTCGATATGCTAGTGCCACGCCGGAAAGGTGTGGCATTTATCGACCGTGCAGCAGACGCATTAAAAATGGACTTCACGGAAGTCGACCGTAGCTTGATTCGCTCGGCTCTTGCGGACATTTGGACAGTTCGAAATGATATGCTGCATGAAGGCAAACCCAATGTCTGGTTTAGCGTTGCTTTACAAATATTAGAGCGGATCGTTCGCGCAAGTCTTCGACGAAAAGTGAAGATACCAGATGAACGCCCTGTTGACGAAATATTCAAGCGGCTTTCAGATCATGCCTTGGTGTCACAAGAGGGCGGACCTTGGGTACATGCCGACTTTTGGCAAAGCGGCGCTAGCCGGTCGTCCCAAAGCGATACGTATGGGCCCGGCCGATAAAAGTGACGATAAGTATTATATCTATGCAACCGAGGCCGGTGTTGATAACAACGCCTCTCACTAGCACATGAACTGAACGTCCGACGGAAAGCAGGACCGACTGCCGGCTGGTGATTGACTCCAGCGCGACGTACCTAGGCCAAGCCGTCGGTGCCATTGCCGTGGCTGCTCCTCGCCTATCATAGCACCGTCCCTGGCTTGTGTGGGTTCGCCGCCTTGATCGCAGACGTGGCCCTCTGCCTTCAAACGTGTCGACCAGCGCGGTCCGGGATGGCACGGCGACCCCAATTGACACGGTTGCACGCGGCTGGGGTGTATGCTGCGCGACATGAAGAAGAAATCATGCTTACCACCCCGGCCATGACATCGGGCGCAATTGCGGTCGGATCGGCTGCGACTGGCACGCTTGCGATCGCCGGCTCGCAATCAAGCGAGTCGTCATTGGCCAGCTCCATGTCGGCGAGCTCCGCGTCGGCCGATTGGTCGTCACGAGCACAGCGACGGCGGCGAGCGCGGCACGGGCGCCGGCTGACTACTACCTGCGCGATCGAGGTGATCGTGGCGCTGCCTTCGGCGTCCCGCCGAGTAGCGGCACGCGCGCCAAGTGGCGCTCGATCAGAGCTTTCATCGCCTCGGCGAAACCTGCCATTCTCGCGAATCGACGGCCAGGCGGGGCGCATTCGGGCCGCGGTTTCCCGCACCGTCGAGATCGTCGCGTGACGCGAAAGTCCCGCCGCTTCCGCGAGGCTCGGCGAACTCGTTCTCCGTGATCGCTTCCCAGCGCTTCGTGCGCACGAGCGGGATCGCGAAACCGTCGCCTTGCACGTAGCGGGCGCCGAACTGCGACCTGCCGGGGAGCGCGCGGTTCACCGTGCCGGTCGAGCATGCTCTGGCTGAGCGTCGGGCGCCGGGGATCCGCGACGTACTCCTCGTCGAACGCGAAGCTGGTGCCGAGTCCTAAGGCTTTTCGGGGTCCGACGCGTCGCGGACGAGGTCGGCCAGGCACGGGAAGCGCGAGCAGTCGTCTTCCTCAGGTGCGGCTTGGCTGCCGAGCATCGCCCGCACGCGGCCGAGCTGCTTGCGCGGCACGAGCACGACTTCCAGGCCGAGCGCGCGCGTACGACTGCACGGTTGCGCGAGTCTCGTCAGACCGATAGGCCGCCGTGCCGTGCGGCGGAAGAGCGTGCGTGGAGACCGCGGTGGTGGGTACGTCGTTTCGAGAGGGCTGAGCGATGGCGACCGACACCGTGGATCTGATCGGTAGGACCGTTTCGGAGACGAATCACTGGCTGCGCGAGATCGACGAGGAGCTGGCGTGGGACGATCGCCAGGGAGCCTTGCAAGCGCTGCGCGGCGTGCTGCACTTGATCCGCGACCGCGTTTCGCTCGACGAGAGCGCGCAGTTCTCGGCCCAGCTTCCGACGCTCGTGCGCGGCATCTACTGGGAGCAGTGGGACCCGAGCCGCACGCCGATCACCGACCGCGACGAAGCTGTGCTGCTCCACCGGGTCGTCGAGGCCTTCGCCGCCGATGACCGCCCGCTCGACCCGCCGGCGATCGCCCGGGCCGTCTTTACGGTCTTGACACGCCACCTCTCGTGGGGTGAAGTCGACGACGTCCGGCGCTCGTTCCCGCGCCGGATGCAGCAGCTCTGGCCGACGCTCTGGCCCGGATAGCGCTTCGTCTGCCGGTTCAGGGCTGCGTTTCGAGCCGTTCGTGCAGGACGTCGCCGTGGATCGGGGACACCGACAGCGGCGGCGTGGTCTGCAGCACGGTAAACATGTAGTGCCCTTCCACCTTCTCGAAGGCGAGGCGCTCGTAGCGCTGGTCGACCGTGTTCACGTTCGATCCCGGCGGGATCGTGACCGTCGAGCCGTCGACGGTGACCTGAGTCTTCGTTTGCCGCACCGTTCCGACCGTCGTCTCGATGACCAGGAAGCCCCGCACCTTTTCGATCCCGGCCAGGCCGACGTGCTCGTAGGAGACCTTGAACGCGGCGTTGTGCGGAACGAACGACACCAGCACCTTGTTGCCGTAGACGAGGTCGTACGTCTGGCTGGCGTTCGGGACGGCGGCCACGTTGTAGTCGTCGATGTGCGATACCTCGAACGTTATCGTGGGCTCGATGATCCGGGTCTCGAACGCGATCGCGAAGACGCCCCGGATCGGCGGCGCGCCCCAGGGCTTGAGCTTCGTGCCGTCGTCCATCTGATCGCGCCACCAAAAGCGCTTCGAGGCGTCGCAGATGACGCTGAACGTATACTTCTTCTGGTTGTCGTTGACGTCGTCTCGCCACCAGATCTGCTCCGAGGGGTGGATCTCGGCGTGACAGCAGTGGCCTTTGTCGTAGATCCACGGCCCGTACACGCAGATGTCCCGACCGCCTCGCGCGGCGATCAGGTCGTTCAGCGTCTTCGGCGTGGTGCCGTTGACGTCGGCGCTCGGCTGAACTTCCGCTTCGACGAAGGTGAACTCGGCTTTGCTGGCGGCGTCGTCGCAGTTCGGCTGGCCGAGCTGGTGGGCGCTCAGCGTCCACTGCGCGTGCATGATGTCGGTATACTCGCGCGGGTGTGCGTCGGCGATCAGGTACTGGTAGGGCGGGTTGGGCGTGATGTCGATGTTCAGGTCGAAATCCTGGTAGGTGCCGGTGATCTCCGAAATATGGGATTCCTTCAGCTTGCCGGCCAGCGTGCGCTTGAAATAGACGACGCTGCGGTGGTCGTTGGGCTGCTTCTGGGGATACCAGAAATTGAGGAAGTCCGGGATCACGGGGTTGTTCGAGGCTCGCTCGAAGGCGGCCGACCCGATCTCTTCCACGCCTCGGAAGTCGCTCCCGAGCACGCCCATCTGCTGCGTGACGGCATGGTCCCATTGGGATGCGTCCAGCGCCGTCTGAAAGCCCAACTGCGTGATGACGGAGCGGCCGCCCGTCACCTGAACGACCGTCGGTTTGGGCGCGGCGGCGTGCGGAGGTAGCGGCGGCGAGACGACGGCGGTGTGATTGGGCGGGGGCGGTCCGCTCGCGCGCTCGCGCTCCCAGTGACCGTTGACGAACGCGCCGTTTTGGATGCTGTTGCGCACCCAAACGAACCCCGGCCGCACCGTGGAAAAGACGACGACGAACGACGTCTTGTCGTTGAAATCGTATGTCGACAGGTCGGGGCAGTCTTCCAAGAGGTCGACCGATCGACCGAAACCGCCGCCGTCGTCCGCGTCCTCGAACAGCATGGCGGCAAGACCCGCGGGCACGCGAATCGAGGAGATGACGTCGTTGAAGTCGTCAGGCGTCTGGAACCGGTACGAGCCGACGTCGAGGGTCTTGCTCCGGCCGGCAAAGTTCGCATCGGCAAAGACAGTTACGGCCACTCGCGTCTCCTTTGCGTCGTTGCAGGCCTTCTCTAGTTCACCTTAAAAGGCAGCAGGACGGTCGTACCGCTAGACTTGGGGAGCATTGAATTCCTGCCTACCCGGCGCTCCCTCGGTCGAACGCTTCCGCTCGACGGCTCCGACTGGAGGTACGCGACGTGTCTCGCTTCGGCAAACGCTTTTGGATCGAAGCCGGTCTCGGGCTCGTGAGCTCGGTTCTTCTGGTCGTCACGCTGACGCGGCCGAACTGGATCGAGCTGCTCTGGGGCGTCGACCCGGACGGCGGCAGCGGAGCCGTCGAGTTGAGCCTCGTCGCGGTCCTCGCCTTGATCGCTCTCGGCAGCTTCGTGCTGGCGGGTGCGGAATGGCGGAGAGCTCGGCTCTCCACCAGTTCGCGGATGTAGCGCGCACCGCTACCGCCTCGGGGTAGTTTGAGCCGTACCGCGCGCCCGCCGCGTGGCTAAATGGCCAAGCATGTCGATGAGAGCGGCGCCGCCGCGGAGAAGCGACCCGCGTGGCTTCCGCCCTCGCAGACCGTGCCGCGCCGTTCCCGCGCCTAACCGTGCGCAGGGCCGCAATCGCGCTAGCGGCGCTCGCCGTCGCGCTGGCGTGCGCAGGCGTCGCGGCGCCCGGCTCCGACCTGACGGGCGAGCAAATTCTCGCTCGCGCCAAGTCCGTCTCTCGCGCGCACGTGCGCCCGCCGTTCGTCGCCTACACGCTGCGCCGGCGCGACAGCCGCAACGGCATGCCGGACTTCGAGAACAGCTACACGCTGATGATCTGGTGCCGCACCGCGGACCGCGCCGCGCTGCTGCGCAAGGCTTGGAACGGCCGCGCCGTCGGCGAGCTGGAGAACGACACGATCGCCTTCGACGGCTACGTCGATCCCGGTCCGCCCACCGCCGAAATCTTCGAGCGCGCGCTCTACGCCCGCCCTACCGTCTCGCCCACGCCGGCGCCGCTGCCGAGCGACCTCAAGCCGATCGGCGGCGTGGTGGTGACGACCGACTACGACTACCGCGTCGACCGCGTCGCGCGCGACGGCGCCGACTGGCACCTCTGGCTGAGCCCGCGCCGCGATCCCGAGCGCAACCGGATCGACGAGCTGTGGGTGGACGCGGCGTCGTACGAGGTGCGCCGCATGGAGGTGCGCGACCACCTCTACCTCGGCCTGACCGGCCAGTCGCTGCCCGAGGAGTTCGACGTCCGCTTCAGCCCGCGCGACGGCCTGCCGCTGATCGCGTCGATCCACGGCCAGACGCGCGACGGCGGCTTCGCGACCGACTTCGCGTTCGAGAACGTGCGCTTCCCGGCGAGCTTACCCGATTGGTACTTCCAGCCGAAGACCTACGGTATGCACCGCGCCGAAGCTCCGGAGTAGGACCGGCGCCGTCCGGCCGCTCGCGACAAAAGGAGTTTCTCCGTGTCCACCAACGGGACGTCCTCGAACCGGAGCCGGTTCATCTCGCTCGCCGCGTCCGCCGGCGCGGCCGCGCTGCTCGGCGCCCCCGCGCTGGCGCAGTCGCCCCGCCCGTCGAGCTCGCCCGCCGGGCCGTCGCCGGCGCCCACGCCCTCGCCTTCGACCTGCACGCCGTACGGCTGCACGCTGCCCGCGCCCGGCGACGGCACGCCCTGGGTGCGCCCGGCGAACACCGTGCTGGCCGCGCGCCGCGCGGCCTGGGGGCTGAGCGCGGGCGAGATCGCGCGCCTGCGGCTGGCCTACCAGCGCATGCGCGCGCTGCCGCCGACCGACGGGCGCAGCCTGCAGGGCCAGCGCAACCTGCACGCCTACTACTGCGTCACCTGCCCGCCGCCGGCGCCCGGCTATCCCGGCGGCGACATCCACGGGAGCTGGAACTTCCTGCCCTGGCACCGGATGTTCTTGTACTTCCACGAGCGCATCCTGGGCGGTCTGATCAACGACTTCTCGCTGCGGCTGCCGTACTGGGACTGGGAGGTCTGGGAGCACGGCGCGGTCGCGCCCGCCTACGCGGACCCCGGCGGGCTCCAACCCGCTCTTCGACAAGCTGCGCTACTGCAGGGCGGCATGTCCGTCGAGCGGGTGCTGACCAACTACAACACCGGCGACCACCGCTACTACCAGCTCTCGCTGGTGCACCGGCTGCTGGATTGCCCGACCAGCCAGTTCTTCGGCGTGTCCACCTCCGGCGCGACGACCGGGCCGGCGGGCGGCGTGGTCGAGTCGGGCTCGCACGGCTTCGTGCACGTCTCGTCGGGCGGCGACGCCACGCGCTACCAGAAGAACCTGCCGTGCTCGGGCGACATGGCGATCCTCAACACCGCCGCCAACGACCCGATCTTCTACACCCACCACGCCAACCTCGACCGGCTGTGGTGGTCGTACGAGACCACGCCGGGCAACCACGACCCGGCCGACCCCGCCTGGTCGAGCCTGGCCTGGTCGTTCTTCGACGAGCACGGCAAGTGGACGAAGATGACCGTGCGCCAGATGGCCGACATGGAGCGCGCGCTGGGCGTCCGCTACGAGACCAAGATCGCCCCGCCGCCGCAGCTGCTGTCGGCCGGGATGCGCGCCTCCGCGATGCGCCGGATCGACCTGCTGGGCGGCGGGCTGCGGGCCGGCGCGCCGGCCGCCGGCGAGCGCCGGCGCGGTCGCGGCCGCGCGCTACGGCGAGGTGTCGCTGGCCGGCGTGCCGGTTCCGGCCGAGGACGACTACACGCTCTACGTCCGCTCGCCCGAGCACGGCGCGCACCGGCTGGGCGACCTCTTCATCACCCGCCACGGCGGCGGCATGAAGATGGGCGCGGGGATGCAGTTCAACGTCTGCCTGCCGCTGTGGGGCGACTGCGTCTCGCCGGCCCCGGTCCAGCCCCAGGGCTGCACGGTCGGGATCAAGGCCGACCCGCAGGTGGTGGCGGCGCTGCTCGACCCGGCCAAGACCTTCCACCTCCAGCCCTCGAGCGCGCCCGCCCCGCGCCTGCTGACCGGCGCCCCGGCGGCCGCGCTGGGCGCCGGCTTCCAGCCCCAAGGCGGCCGAGCTGGTCGTCCGCTGAGCGCAACGCGGGCGCCCGGGTCCAGGGTTATAGCCTGAAGTGCCCGAGCTACCCGAAGTCGAGACCGTCGCGCGCGGCCTGGCCAATGCCGTCACCGGCAAGACGGTCGCGGCGGTCGAGGTCACGCTGCCCAAGATCGCGGTCGGCCTGCCCGACCAGGCCTTCGCCGAGGCGCTGGTCGGGGAGACCGTCGCCGAGGTCGGGCGGCGGGCCAAGTACATCGTGATCCGGCTCGCATCCGGCCGGCGGGTGACCGTCCACCTGCGGATGACCGGGCAGCTGGTCGTCCAGGCACCCGGCACGGCCCACAAGCACCCGTACACCCACGTTCTCCTAACCTTTACAGACGGAACGCGGCTGTGCTTCGCCGATATGCGGACGTTCGGGCGCATGCGGCTGCTCGAAGCAGGCGACCCCTGGGATGCCGACGGGGGAGTCGAACCGCTCTCCGAGGGCTTTACCTCCGAGCAATTTCTCAGTATGCTCTCTGGGCGTCGTACGCCGATAAAGACGTTCCTGCTCGACCAAGCCCGGATCGCGGGGGTCGGCAACATCTATGCGTGCGAAGCCTTATGGGAATCGGGGATCCGGCCGAGCCGCCCGTCCCACAAGATCAGCAAGCCGGCGGCACGCCGGCTGCACGGCGCGATCCGAAGCATCCTCCAGCGAGCCGTCGAGGCCCGCGGGACGAGCGTGGACGATTACGTCGATGCCGAGGGGCTCAAAGGCGGGTTTCAAAACCAGCTCGCCGTCTATGGCCGCCTCGGTGAACCGTGCCCCCGGTGCGCGAGCCGCATCGTCCGAACGGTCATCGGTCAGCGCGGCACCTGGTGGTGCCGAGGCTGCCAAAAATAAAAATATAGAGTAAGGAAGACACTTCACCATTTCCACCACCATCGAGCCCACCGAACCCGTCGCCGAGCACACCTCCCCGACGGAGCCGACCGAAGCGGTCGCAACCACCGAACACGCCGCCGACGCGGTCGCAACCACCGACACCGCCGCTCCCCAGGCTCAGGCCCCCGCTCCGGCGGCCGTGCCCGAGGAAGAAGACCAGCTCGCCCTCGAGCAGCGCCTCTACGAAGAGAGCCTCAAGGTTCTCGACGAGGGCCAGGTCCTCACCGGCGTCATCGTCGCCAAGTACCAGGACGAGCTCCTGGTCGACATCGGCGGCAAGTCCGAAGGCATCCTGCCCTTCCGCGAGCTCTCGCTCGCGATCGAGCCCAAGGAGCTCAAGGTCGGCGACACCCTGGAAGTCATGATCCACCGGATCGACGAGCAGGACGGTCAGCTGTACCTGAGCGAGCGCCGCGCCCGCGCGCTCAAGACCTGGGAAAAGGTCATCGAAGCCCACGACAACGACGAAGTCATCGAAGCGACCGTCACGCAGGTCGTCAAGGGCGGCGTCCTGGTCGACCTCGGCATGCGCGGGTTCGTCCCGGCCTCGCAGATCCGGCGCCAGCCCGTCGGCAACCTCGACGAGCTGGTCGGCAAGAAGCTGCGCCTCAAGGTCATCGACCTCGACCACAAGCGCCACCGCGTGGTGCTTTCGCAGCGCCAGGTGCTCGAGGAAGAGCTCAACGCCAAGAAGCAGGAGCTGCTCGGCACGCTGCAGGTCGGTCAGATCCGCGAAGGCGTCGTCGTTCGGCTGGCCGAGTTCGGCGCGTTCGTCGACCTGGGCGGCATCGACGGCCTCATCCACAACTCCGAGCTCTCGTACGCGCGCATCAAGCACCCGTCCGAGGTCGTCAAGATCGGCGACACCGTCTCGGTCGAAGTGATGAAGTTCGATCCCGAGGCGAAGAAGGTCTCGCTCTCGCTCAAGCACGCGCTGCCCGACCCGTGGGTCGAGCACGCCGACAAGCTGTGGGAAGACAACAAGCTCATCGCGCAGGTCGTCAAGGTCACCCCGAACTACCTGCTCGTCGAGATCGTCCCCGGCGTTCTCGCCATGGTTCCCAAGGGCGAGTTCGACGCCGGCGTGCAGTACAGCCCCGGCCAAGAGGTCGAGGTCACGCTGCTCACGATCAACCACGGCACGCGCCGCATCACGGGCTCGATCCAGCACGTGGCCGATGTCGCGCCCGAAGAGTTCGAGCAGCTCACCGCGACCGTCGCCGAGGAAGGCTTCGGCACCCTCGGCGCGGAGCTGGGCACGCCCGCGCTGTAGTGGATTCGGCGTAGCCGAATCCGTCGCGTTCGGCGCTTTGCGCCGAGCCGCAATGAAAGGGGAGGCGGAGACGCCTCCTCTTTTTTGTGCGAGATCGTACGAAGCGGCGGCGTAAAATTTTGCGCTCGCCGGCGGACACGGGCCTCAACGTTTGCTCCGGCGGAGCCGACGTAATAGCGAGCAAGCTATGGAGAGCCGATGCGAACGATCAGCCCACACACCGTCGTAGTGTCCTTTGCCGCGGGCATGGCGGCGCTGCTCGTCGCCGCGGGGGCAGCGGCCGGCGCGCCCGCGACGCTCGAAGTCCCGCTCGCCGGCATGGGCGGCTCGAGCGAGCACGGTGTCGCGGTGCTCAAGGCGTCCGGCGCCAAGACCGTCGTCACGATCAAGGTCAGCGGCGGCACGGCCGACCCGCAGCCCTCGCACTTCCACAGCGGAACGTGCGACAAGTACTCCCCGCGCCCGCTCTACATGCTGCAATCGATCGTCAACGGCGAGTCGACCACGACGCTGGACGTGCCGCTCGAGACGCTGGCCAAGGGCGACCTGGTCATCAACGTGCACCGCTCGCTGACGGACATCGCGACGGTCGCCGCGTGCGGCGTCGCCAAAGAGCACTGAGTGCGCGTCCGGTTGAACGTCGCCGCGAAGCTGGCGCTCGGCTTTTCGGTCGCCGTCGCGCTGCTGGCGGCCCTGGCGGTCCTGGTCACCGTGCAGCTCGCGAGCATGAGCCGCATCACCGCCGAAGCGCGCGCGCTCTCGGCGATCAGCGACGACACGCGCGAGATCGTCTCGACCCTGGGCCTGATGGAGAACGACGTCGAGGCGTACACCGTGACCGGTGACGCCTCCTACACGCGCGACACCACGGCGCTCGCGAAGCGGCTCGACGACCGGATCGCCACGCTGCGCAAACGCGATCAGACCGATGCCATCTCGCCCAACCGGCTCGAGCAGGTCGACATCGACGAGCAAGAGGTCGAAGACCGCGCGAAGCAGCTTCAGACCTTGCTGCTCGCGCGCACGCACGCCGGCGGCGATGCGCGCACGTTCTTCCGCTCCGAGCGGGCTGCCTCGGACTCGGTGCGCCGCGCGGCGGCGGTGCTGTACCGCTATACCGCGGACGGCGCCCACGCCGCCGAAATCGCCTTCGACCGGTCGCGCGTCACGATCGGGGCCACCGTGACCGGCGGCACGATCGGCGCGATGGTGATCGCCTTGCTGGTCGCCTTCCTCGTCGGCGGAGGGATCGCGCGGCGCTTGCGGATCGTCACGGCCGCTTTGCGCGACGTTGCGGCGACGGACGTCACCCGGCTGGCGGCCTCGCTGGACGCGCTCGCGGCGGGCACGCTGAGCGAGCGCTTCACGGTCGAGCGCGCACCGCTGCCGGTGACCGGTCACGACGAGATCGCGTCGCTGGGCGCGAACTACAACGAGTTCATCCTGGAGCTGGGGCGGATCGCGCTGGCCTTCAACCGCATGGCCGACAACGTCCGCTCGGTGGTCGAGCGGATCGGCGGGGTCGCGCGCGACCTGGCCTCGGTCAGCCAGCACGTGACCGAGTCGACGGCGGACGCCGCCGTCGCGGTGCAGCAGATCTCGGAGTCCGCCCGAGCGGCCGCGACGGCGGCCCAGGACCAGGCCACGTCGCTCGGCGACGCGGGCGCGCAGTTCGACGCGCTCTTGGCCGAAGCGCGCCTGATCGCGGAAGCGTCGGCCGTGCAGGCGACGGACGGCGCCGATGCGGCTCGCGCGGTCGCCGGGCTCGACGAGCAGATCGCCGCGTTCGAGGATTTCGGCGCGAAGCTGACCGCGTCGGCGAGCGGCGCGCTGTCGCAAGCGGCCAACGGAACGTCCGCGGTCCGCCGCACGGCGGACGCGCTCTCGTCGCTCGAAACCCGCATGCAGGCGACCGCGGAAGCGATGCACGTCCTCGAGAGCCGGTCCGCCGCGATCTCGTCGATCGTCGACACCATCGACCAGATCGCGGACCAGACGAACCTCCTGGCGCTCAACGCGGCGATCGAGGCCGCGCGCGCGGGCGAGAGCGGGCGCGGCTTCGCGGTCGTCGCGGACGAGGTCCGCAAGCTCGCGGAGCGCTCAGCGTCCGCGACGCGCGAGATCGGCCACGTCCTGGCCGCGATCCGCAAGGACACCGTCCACGCCGGCGACTCCATGCGCGAAGCGGTGGGCGAGACGTCCGAAGGCCGCCGGCTCGCCAGCGGCGCCGAGGCGACGCTGAGCAGCATCGCCGAAGCGATCGGCGGGACCAGCGGCATCGCCAACGACGTCGCCGCGCGCTCGGCCGTCATGCGGCACGAGTCCAAGCGGCTCTCGCTGAGCATTTCGGCGGTGGCGGACGCGACCGACCGGAACGCCGGCGCCGTGGCCCAGATGCTGCACATGAGCGAAGCCGTCAGCGGCCGGGTCACCCACGTGCTCTCGGTCGCCATGACGCACGCGGTGATGTCGCAGCAGATGTCGACCGCCTCCGCCCGCCTGGCCGACGAAATCCAGCGGATCGACGCTTCGGCGGCGTCGACCCGCGAGCGTTCCGAGCTGCTCGATCAGCTGACCGCCGGTTTCACCTACGAGGCGAACCCGCAGCCCACCGATCCGGTGCCGGCGCTGCAAGGAGAACTGGTATGAATGCCCGCTGGACCGCCGCCCTCGCGGCAACGCTCGTGGTGCTCGGCATGCGCGCGGCCGAAGCGACGCCCGCGTTCGCGGCGCGCACCGGCGTCTCGTGCGATGCCTGCCATACCGGCATGCGCGACGTCAACGATCTCGGCGAGACGTTTGCGCGCAACGCGTACCGCTTGCCGAACCTCGGCGCGCGGGGCCGGCCGGTCGTCGGCGTGCGCGGGCAGTTCGCGTACTCGAGCGAGCCCGACGAGAGCGGTCTTCCCAAGGCGACCCTCGACGAGGTCGAGGTCTTCCTGAGCGGGCACGTGACGCGCGACGTGAGCGTGTTCGTGCAGCCGTACGTCGTCGACGGCGGCCGCCCGGGGTCGATGCGCGAGGCCTGGGTCCAGTACATGTCACCCGGGAAGTTCGGCTCGGCGCCGCTGCGGCTCACCGCCGGCTCCATCACCCTGCCGCTCCCGGTCGATCCGGAAACCTTCCGCCAGACGAACGAGCACTACGCGGTCTTCGATCAGACGGTCGGCGGGAACCCGTTCACGCTGATCGACCCGCACAACGCGGTCAGTGCCGGCCTGGGCAACGAAGTCCGGGGACCGAGCTTGATGGCCGCCGCGGTCCAGGCGCACGACCCGCACTCGGGCCTGCCCGCGACCGGGATGGACCGCATGCTGTACGCGCAAGAAGCGCTGGGAGGTCTCACCCTCGCGGGTTACGCCTACGACGGCCGGCGCGAGCTCGGTCCGGTCGTCGACCGGTTCTCGCGCCACGCGGTGGCGCTGAATGCGTACCGCAAGCGCTGGGCCATCGAGACGCTGCTGCAGACGGGCTACGATTCGAGCCCCAACGGCGACGGCACCGGCATCGCCTCGAGCGGAGGATACGCGCAGCTGCGCTACCGCTTGGATGCGGCGACGTTCGGCATCGTCCGCTACGACGGCGTCGCGGACACGTCGGGAGCCTTCGACCGCAGCCTCACGGTGGCCGCCACCAGGCGCATCGGCCACGGCCTGCGGTTCGAGGCGGAGGACGTCATCCGCCACGGTGCGCGCACGACGCACCAGCTCGAACGCGTCGCTCGGGTTCGGGGTGACCAACACCACGGTCGGTTCGTCCTCGTACTAGGCCTGTTCGCGGAGTACTAGCCCGAGCGCGGAGCCGGGCTCGACTCCGGGGCGGAACCAGCCACGGTCTCGGTGTAGTGACGACCGTGAACTCACGCATCCTGTCCGTTCTCCTGGGCGCCGCAGCGCTGCTCGCACCGCTCGCCTCCGTCGCACAAGACACGCCCGGCACGCTGCCGCCCGCCGGAACGTCGTCAGCACGATTGGGCACGCTCGAAACGGCTTACGTGCAAAACCTCTTTCGCGAGCAGCCGTCGTCCGCGACACAGGCCGGGATGCACGGCGAGGACGCGCGGCTGCCTGATCTGAGCGCGGCCGGGTACGCGCGCCGTGTCGCCGCGTCGCGGCGCGAGCTCGCCGACCTCGACGCGCTGGAGCGTTCGGGCGAGACGCTGTCCGCCGAAGACCGGGTCGACGTGGGGATCATGCGCTCCGCGCTGCAGCGCGAGATCCTCGACGACGAGACGGAGCAGCGCTGGCGGCACGAGCCTGCGACGTACACCAGCAACGCCTCGTACGCGATCTACGGGCTGTTCTCGCGCGACTTCGCTCCGCTCGCGGAGCGGGCGCGGTCGACGATCGCCCGGGAGCGCGCCATCCCTGCGCTGCTGGCCGCCGGCAAGGCGAACGTCACGACGGTCGACGCCACCACCGCGCTGATCGCCAAAGCCGACATCGCGGGCGCCGTGTCGTTCTTCCAGTCCACCGTGCCCGAGGCGTTCGCGAAGCTCGACGACGCCGCGCTGCGCGCGCAACTCACCGCGGCCAATGCGGCCGCGGTCGCGGCGCTGCAAGACTACGCGGCGTTCATGACCGCCGGCCCGCTGGCCCACCCGAGCGGCACGTACGCGATCGGCGCGCAATCGTACGCCACGCGACTGGCGCTGCAGGAAGGCCGCGCGATCCCGCTCGACGTGTACGAGCGCGTCGGGCAGCAAGCGCTGGACCAGACGAAGGCCGCGTTCGTCGCCACCGCGCACCGCATCGACCCCTCGAAGCCGCCATACGACGTCTACCAGGCGCTGAGCCGCTCGCACCCGTCGTCGGATGCGCTGCTGTCGACGGCGCAGAACCTGCTCGCGCAGCTGCGCGCGTTCGTGCTGGCCAAGCACCTCGTCACGCTGCCGGCGGAGTTCGACGTGCAGGTGCGCGAGACGCCGATCTTCGGGCGCCAGACGTCGTTCGCGTCGATGAACACGCCGGGTGCGTTCGAGCACGTCGCGACGCAGGCGTACTACTACGTCACCCCCGCCGACCCGGCCTGGACGCCGCAGCAGCAAGAGGAGCACCTCGGCTTCTACAACGTCTACGCGTTCCCGATCGTGAGCGCGCACGAAGTGATGCCGGGCCACTACGTCAACTTCGTGCTGCACAAGTCCGAGCATCTGTCGCTCGTGCGCGCGCTCTCCGGCAACGCCTCGTACAGCGAGGGCTGGGCGCACTACGACGAGCAGATGATGGTCGACGAGGGCTGGGGCAACGGCGACCCGCGCGTGCGGCTGGCCCAGCTGCAGAACGCGCTGCAGCGCGAGGCGCGCTACCTGGTCGGCTTGCGCGAGCACACGCAAGGCATGACGGTCGACGACGCGACGCGCTTCTTCCAGGACAACGCCTTCATGCCGCAGATTCAAGCGCGGCGCGAAGCCCTGCGCGGCACGCAGGACCCGCTCTACGGCTACTACACCCTGGGCAAGCTCGAGATCCTCAAGCTGCGCGACGACTACCGCAAGAAGCTCGGCCCGGCGTTCACCCTGCAGAAGTTCCACGACGCCTTCCTCGCCCACGGCAACCCGCCCATCGCATCGGTTCGGCAACTGCTGCTGGGCCCCGACGACGACGGGAAGCTGCTCTAGAAACGAAAGCGCCGCAGCCCGGGTAGGCTGCGGCGCTGCGGTGATCGACCCGGCACGCCGCTCTAGCGGCGGCGGCCGCGGTTCGACGGTTTCGGGTTGAGCAGCTCCGCGCCCAGCGGGGCGAAGCCGCTCGACGACCCGCTCGGCGCGGCGCTCGCGATCGCGGTGGCTTGCGCGCCGTGCAGGGTGGTGAGGTTGATGCGCCGGCGCACGCGGTCGACGTTGCGGACCGAGACCTCGACCGTTTCGCCGAGCGCGTAGTCGTCGGGGTTGATCTCGTCCTCGCGCACGTTGCCGACCACGCCCGGCGCGATCTCGACGCTCAGGCCGCGCTCCTTGGAGACGACCTTGCCTTCGACGGTGCTGCCGCGCTGGAGCACCTTGGCGTGGTCGCGCCACGGATCGGGCAGCGCGTTCTTGCGCGAGAGCGAGATCTTCTTGCCGTTCTCCTCGATGCGCAGCACCTCGACGTTGAGCTTCTCGCCGACCTTGAGCACGTCGCCGACCTTCTCGACCCGCTCGAACGCGAGCTCGCGCATCGGGACGAGGCCGTCGATGCCGCCCAAGTCGATGAACGCGCCGAAGTCCGCGAGCCGCACGACGACGCCTTCGCGGACCTGACCGACCGCGAGCGAAGCCAGCAGCTCGCGCCGCTTCGCGCCGCGCTCTTCCTGCATCGCCCGGCGCTGCGAGACGACGATCCGGCGCCGGTCGCCGTCGACGTCGATCACTTTGAGCGGAACCTTGGTCTTGACCAGCGACTCGATCGCGCTGCCCTGCGGCACGCGCGTCTGCGACGCCGGCAAGAACCCGCGAATGCCGTCGACGTCGACCAGCAGGCCGCCCTTCACCGCCGAGGTGACGGTGCCGGTCAGCACCTCGCCGCTCTCCTTCGCCGCGAGGACGTGCTCCCACGCCGCCTGCGCGCGCGCTCGCCGCTCGTCGTTGGACTGCTTCGGCTGCCGTGGCTGCTGCACCGCACCGGCCGCCGGCGCGCCTTCCGCCGTCGGAGCGGCTTCCGCCGTCGGTGCGTCTGCGGCGGCGGGTTGTTCGATTGCACCGAGATCGGCGGCCACGCCGCGCTCGATCGGAGCGACCGATTCGACGGCCTGATCCGGGCCGCTGACCGGCTGCGCGTCAGGACCCGGCGTCGTGTGCGCGAGCGGCACGGTCTCGGCATGCGTCTGTGGCGCGGGCTCGGCGTTCGTCTGCGGCGTGGGTTCGGTGTTCGCCGGCACCGGGTCGACGGCGCCGATGGCCGCGATGCCGCCGGTCGTCGGGGTGTCCGGCGTGAGCTGGGCGGCCGGGGCCGGATCGGGGACGTGCGTGCCCATCGGCACGTCGGTCGCCATCACGTTGACGAGCCGGTCGTCGCTCTGGTCGACGGCCTCGCCCGGTGCCACGGGCCGCTCGGGCTCGAGTCCGTCCCCGGGCGCCGCCGGCTCGGCCTGGGCTGCCGGCTCCGCCGCTGGTTCGGCCGTCGCCGCCTCGGCTGCTACCGGTTCGGGCGCTGGGGCGGCCTCGGCTACCGCGGGCGTGCCGGCCGGGACGTCGCTACGGAGCGCGTCGACGAGGCGGTCGTTGGTCGGGGCGTTCGCGTCGGAGTCGTGCATGATCGTGTTCGGGCGCTTCGCGCGCGGGCGTGCGGAAAACTCTCGCCGCGGGCGAGGAAGGCGCGCGGGGCCGGCTCGTCGTCATTCTGGCGGTGATGGCGAAACTGCGCGTCGGCCTGACCGGCGGGATCGGCTCGGGCAAGAGCGCGGTCGCGAGCTTCCTCGCGGACCGCGGCGCGACGGTCATCGACGCCGACCTGCTGGCGCGCGAGGTCGTCGCCCCCGGCTCGGACGGCTTGCGGGCGATCGAGGCGCTCTGGCCGCAGGCGCTCGGGCCGGACGGCGCGCTCGACCGCCCGGCGCTGGCGGCGATCGTCTTCGCCGACGAGGCGGCGCGGGCGCGGCTCAACGCGATCATCCACCCGCGGGTGCGCGAGCGGGCCGAGGGGCTCGAGCGGGCCGCCCCGGCCGGGGTGGTGGTCCACGTCGTGCCGCTGCTGTTCGAGGGCGATTTCTGGCGCCGCTGCGACAAGACGGTGGTGGTGATCGCTCCGGACGACGTGCGGATCGCCCGCGTCGTCGCGCGCGACGCGACCGAGCGGGCGGCCGTCGAGCGGCGCATGGCGGCGCAGATCGCGCCCGAGCTGGCGCGCGGGCGGGCCGACTACGTGGTCGAGAACGACGGCGGCCTGGCCGATCTGCGCGAGGCGAGCGAGCGCTTGTACGCCGCACTGCTGAGCGACCTGGCAAGGCTTCCCCGGGCGAACGAGCCCCGTGCGTACTGAGGACGGGGCGTCCGGGGTAACGAAGGCCTACTGATGCAGCAAAGTGCCGTCCTCCCCGCCCGCGCTCGGACGTTCCACTCGTCGCTGGCGATCGCCGCGATGGGAACGTACGTGCCGGAGCGACGGCTCACCAACGACGACCTGGCCCAGATGGTCGACACCGACGACGCCTGGATCGTGCGCCGCACCGGTATCCGCGAGCGGCACATCACCCGGCCCGACGAGTTCACCAGCGACATGTGCTTCGCGGCCGTGCGCGATCTCGAGGCACGGGGCGGCTCGCTCGACGAGGTCGACTACCTCGTCGCCTGCACGGTCACGCCGGACTACCGCTTCCCCAGCGTCGCGGCGCGGCTGCAGGACCGGCTGGGCCTGCGCCGGGTCGGCGCGGTCGACATCGGCGCCGGCTGCGCGGGCTTCGTGTACGGGCTCGACTACGCCGACGCGCTGGTCGCCACCGGCCGCGCGCGCAAGGTGCTCGTCGTCGCGGGCGAGACGCTCTCGAAGATCACCGACTACACCGACCGCGCGACCTGCGTGCTGTTCGGCGACGGCGCCGGCGCGGCGCTGGTCGGCAACAGCGACGACCCGCAGCCGACCGTGCTCGCGCGGCGGATCAACAGCGACGGCGCGGCGGGGCGCGAGCTGTACTGCACCGGCCTGCGCACCGACGTCGAGGGCGTGATCGATCCCAAACCGCTGCTGCGCCAGAACGGGCGCGCGGTCTACGAGTGGGTGCTCAAGAACGTCTCGGCCGGCGTCGGCGAGCTGCTCGCGCAGCGCCGAGCTGAGCCCGGACGACGTCGACTGGTTCGTTCCGCACAGCGCGAACCTGCGCATGATCGAGGCGATCTGCAAGCGCACCGGGATCCCGCTGGCGCGCACGCTGACCAGCATCGAGTCGTGCGGCAACACCTCGACCGCGTCGATCCCGCTCGCGCTCGCGCCGGCGCTCGCCGACGGCCGCGTCAAGCGCGGCGACACCGTGCTGCTCTACGGCTTCGGCGGCGGCCTGGTGGAGTGCGGCCTGCTGCTGCGCTGGTCCTGATTCAACGGGGGGCCGGCGTGGGGGCGTTCTCGAACGCCGGCGCGCTGCGGCCGACGTCGAACACGCGCTCGTCGCCGACCGCGTCCATGAAGCCGCGCACCACGTAGGTGCCGGCCGGGCGCAGGCCGAGCGCCCGCGACAAGCGGATCGTGCCGGTCGCGTCGCGCAAGCGCGGCGTGTTGCCGTCGACGTACGGCTCGCCCGCGATCGTCAGCACGCTGCCGGCTCGCGCGGCCAGCGCGCGCGCGATCGTGTCGGGCGGGTCGAAGCTGATCGGCCGGTCGACCACCACCCCGAAATTGGTGCCGAGCATCGCGACCCGCACGGTGTAGCGGCCGGGCGCGTACGCGCGCCGGTCGTCCGTGGTCGAGTCGACGATCACCTGGGCCAGGCGCAGCGTGCCGGCCGGCACGTCGAGCTGGCGGGTGATCGGAATCGGCTTGTGCCCGGTGACCGACGACCAGACCGGCAGCTCGTCGCGCAGCACGTCGACCCGGAACAGGTCGGCGGTCGGAAAGCGCAAGCGCTCGACCCGGTTGTTCTGGTTGTGCAGCGCGATCGCGACCGTGAACGGGGCCAGCAGCGCGCTGCCCTCGCGCTGCAGGGTGACCTCGGCCCAGACGCCGGCTCTGGGCCGCGGGCTGGCGGCCGCGGCCAGGGCCGCGGCGATCAGCTCAGCTCGGGTCACGGCGGCGGGCGAACGGAAAGGCTTTGGGCTGCACGAGGGTGACCGTCTTGTGCGCGACCCGCAGAAGTCCCACGTCGGCCAGCACGGCCAGCTCTTTGGTGAGCGTCTCGCGGCTGGTGCCGATCAGGTCGGCCAGGTCCTTATGGGTCAGGTTGATCCCGATCCGGACCGTGCCGCCCGGCTCGGCCACGCCGTGCTCGGCGGCCAGCCGGCCCAGCGCGTCGACCAGCCGCCCGGGCACGCTCTTGCCGGCCAGCTCGGCCAGCTCGTGCTCGGCCGCGGCGAGCCGGCGCGCGACGCCGCGGGCGAAGGCCCGCGCGATCGCCACGTCGCCCTCGAGCGCCGCGCCGAACGCCGCCGCGGCCAGCGCGTCGGCCTCGACCGGTTCGATCGCGATCGCACTGGTCGCCCGCCGCAGGCCCTCGTCCACGCTGCTCAGCTCGCCGAACACGTCGCCCGCCGTGCGGATGCCGACGATCGACTCCGCCCCCGAGCGGCTGGTGCGCACGATCTTCACCCGCCCGCTGCGCACGAAGTAGATCTTGTCGGCGGGATCGCCCGGCAGGTAGGCCGGCTCGTTGCGCGCGATCCGCACCCGCTTCGCGCCGGCCAAGAGCGCCGCGCGCCGGTCGGGCGCGAGGTCGGCGAGGTTCATCGGCCGTTGCGCAGCGGGCGGCCGGGGCGGGTGCCGGTCAGCGCGCCGTCGCGCAGCACGGCCCGGCCGTTGACGTAGACGTCGCGCACGCCGTCGGGCGGTGCGAACGGGCGCTCGTAGGTCGCGCGGTCGACGATCCGCTCGGGGTCGAACACGACCAGGTCGGCGTGCAGGCCGGGCGCGATCGTGCCGCGCTCGTGCAGGCCGAACAGCTGCGCCGGGAGCGAGGTCATGCGGCGCACCGCTTCGGCGGTGTCGAACACGCGCCGCTGGCGGACGTAGCGCCCGAAGACGCGCGGGAAGGTGCCGTACGTGCGCGGGTGCGGCACGCCGCGCGCGGTGATCCCGGCGAACGCGCGCGCCGACGCGTCGCTCCCGACGCAGCAGAACGGCGCGCTGTAGACGCTCGCCACGTCGTCCTCGCTCATCGAGAAGAACGCGCACTCGACCCGCATCTCTTCCTCGACCAGCAAGCGGAGCGCGGCGCGCGGCGCGGACGTGCGCCACATGCGCGCGATCGCGTCGAGCCGCATGCCGGCCACGT
The DNA here is from genome assembly GCA_963784655.1 of Vulcanimicrobiota bacterium. Taxonomy (GTDB): domain Bacteria; phylum Vulcanimicrobiota; class Vulcanimicrobiia; order Vulcanimicrobiales; family Vulcanimicrobiaceae; genus Vulcanimicrobium. The sequence goes on along the minus strand of CAWASO010000001.1, from coordinate 603,476 downwards.
CCGCGTTGCGCTCGCTGCCGACGTCCGTCACCAGGATCGTGTCCCAGCCGTCGCCGCCCAGCGCCGGATCGCGCGCGATCTGCATCTGCAGCGCGGCGCTGAGCGCCTGTTCGGGATCGCGCAGGCGCGCGAGCGCGGCCTCGTCGCCGCCCTCGCGCACGGCGGGCGGCAGCACCGTCGCGAGCTCGGTCCACGACGCGACGTACGGATAGGCGTCGATCGCGACGCCGATGCCGCGCGTGCGCGCGCGGTCGATCGCCGCGAGCGAGCGGTGGACTTTGCCCCAGTTGCGCTTGCCGGCCGCTTTGTGGTGCGAGCACTGCACCGCGACCTCGGCCCGCTCGCCGACCGCGATCGCTTCGTCGATCGCCGCCTCGAGCGCGTCGCCCTCGTCGCGCACGTGCGAGGCGTAGAGCGGCGCGCCGCTCGCGCGCGCCGCGCTCGCGCTCGCGACCAGTTCCGCCAGATCCGCGTAGCGCCCGGGCTCGTAGATCAAGCCGCTCGACACGCCCAGCGCGCCCTCGTCGACCGCGGCGCGGATCAGCCGGTTCTGGGCTTCGATCTCCTCGCGCTCCAGTCTGCGCGCGTCGCTGCCCGCGACGCACAGCCGCGTCGTGCCCAGACCGACCAGCGACGCGACGTTGAGCGCGACGCCCTCGCGCTCGATCAGGCTGAAGAACGCGTCGAACGACGTCCACTGCACGTCGAGCCGGTAGTCGCGCGCGCTGCGCCGTTTGGCCGCGAGTGCGGCACCGTACAGAGGCGCGACCGACGTACCACAATTCCCGCCGATCTCGGTCGTCACACCCTGACGAATTTTTCCCTCGCAGCGCGGATCGACGAGCCACAGCTCGTCGGAATGGGAATGAACGTCGATGAAGCCCGGCGCGAGCGCAAAGCCGGAACATGCGACGCGCTCGTGCGCGTCGCGGTCGGATAGGTCCCCGATCGCGACGATCCTGCCGTCGGCAACGGCGACGTCGGTGGTGTATGGCTCCCCACCGCGTCCGTCGTAGACGCGGGGTCGCTCGAAGATCGTCCGGAGCAGCGTTTAACCTAGCTTTCGCCGGGTACGAGGCAGACGGTGGGCCGATAGCTCAGGGGGTTTGATTCCAACATGGCTACCAATGACAACGTGACCAACGCGGGCGGCGGGATGAGTGTCCGCGAGGCCGGTAAGCGCGGCGGAGACCGCGTCAAGGCCAAGTACGGGTCGGAGTTCTACGAGGCGATCGGGCGCAAAGGCGGCGAGGCCACGAAGAGCAAATACGGTCCGTCCTTCTACGAAGAGATCGGCGCCAAAGGCGGGCAGAAGCTCAAACGCACGACGAAATCGAGCGGGTGAGTCATGGCCGACGCCAAGAAACCGTCGGTCCCTAAAGCGAAGACCGAAAAGGTCGACGGCGAGATGTCGGTCCGCGAAGCCGGTAAAAAGGGCGGCGACACCGTCCGCGACCGTTACGGCTCGGGCTTCTACGAGGAGATCGGGCGCAAAGGCGGCCAGGCGACGCGCGAGCGCCACGGGGCTGAGTTCTACGAGTCGATCGGCCAAAAAGGCGGCAAGGTCGTCAAGGAAAAGTACGGCCCCAACTTCTACGAGCAGATCGGCCACAAGGGCGGCCAGAAGGTCAAGAAGTTGATCGCCGACGCGAAGAAGAGTGCCGCCGAGAGCGGCGGCGAGACCTAGCAAAAACGCGCGCGGAGCCGTCCAGACGGCCCCGCGCGATTTGTTTTGGGCGGCCATCAGGGTGAGCTTCCCGGTTTGGTGCCCTCGATCCGGCCGAATTTCGAGTCGCCGGTACGAAAGTCGACCGTCGCGCTGGCGACGGTCACCCGCGCCCCCTGATCGGTGATGGTCGCGGTATGGTCGAGCTGAAGCGTGCGGGTGGCGCCGCTGTAGCGCGCGCCGACGGTCGTGATGGTGCGCGTCCGGCCCGGCGCGAGCGGCTCGCTGACCGCCAGCGGCCCGCGGATGGTGAGGTCGTTGGTGAGCGTGTTGACGGTGACGTCGTCGGCCTTCATCAGCACGTCGGGCTTGCCGGTGCGGTGGAAGCGGCCGTCACGCACGTGCGCGATCGTCGCGAACGAGCCGTCCGCGCTCATCGTCGCCCGGTCGTAATCGAGCGACCACGCGCGGCCGTCGATGCGTTTGCTCGAAACCGTGCCTTTGTCGAGGGTCGACTGCGTCGCCATGCGGGGCGGGATCACGTCGTTGCCGGCCCGGGCGATCTCGAACCCCAGCCAGCCCAGCAGGGCCAGCACGGCCACGGCCACCGGCAAGCGCCAGCTCATCGCGCCCGCCGCCGCCGGCGCACGAACGGCAGCAGCAGGACCAGGCCCAGCGCGATCCCGACCGGGGTCGGCCCGATGCGGGCGTAGGGCCCGGGCGCGGGCCGGCCGACCTCGCCCACGACCGTCGCCGGGACGCTGGAGACCGTGGTGCGGCGGGTCCAGCGGCCGTCGGGGGCGACGATCCCGCTGACCCCGGTCGCGCCCGCGCGCAGCACCCAGCGCCCGGTCTCGACCGCGCGCAGCGTCGCCGCCTGGGCGTGCTCGTAGGGACCCTGGGTGGTGCCGAACCAGGCGTCGTCGGTCGCGATCAGCAGCAGGCTGGGGTCGTCGCGCAGCCGGTCGTGGGCGATGTCGGCGAAGACCGACTCCCAGCAGATCAGCGGCGTCACGCCGTCGCGCGTCTCGAGCGCGTTGTGGCCCGGCGCGAGGCCGCCGGTCAGCTGCGCGGCCGGGAGCGCGCGCAGCCAGGCCGGGCCGGGCACGTACTCGACGAACGGCACGAGCTGCTCCTTGACGTAGACGGCCGCCGCGTCGTACGGGTTCGTGCGCGGATCGTAGATGAACAGCGCGTTCTGCTCGCGCCCGCCGTCGTTGGTGAAGGCGCCGGCGTACAGCGTCGCGCCGAGGCCGTGCGCGAGCCCGGCGAAGCGCCGGCGCAGGGCGGCGTCTTGGCTGAGGTCGGCGGTGATGACCGTCTCGGGCCAGAGGACCAGCTCGGGCCGCGCCGCGCGCAGGCTCGCGGTGAGCGCGGTGTAGCGGCCGATCGCCAGCGCCAGACCGGCCTCGCTGCGCTTGACGGTCTGCGCGATGCCGCCTTGGACCGCCGCCACCCGGCGGGTGGGCGGCGCGGCGTGGCGGGCCGGCCAGGCCGCCCAGGCCAGCCCCGTGCAGAGCGCGACCGCCGCCCAGGCCAGCAGCGCGACCCGGGCACGGCGGGCGTCGGCCCGGTCGAGCAGCCACCAGCCCAGCGCCGCGCCGAGCAGCGCGGCCGCGAACGTCAGCGCGTAGCCGCCGCCGAACGCGGCCAGCGGCCGCAGCGGCGAGTCGACCAGGGCCACCCCGAGCTGCGAGAACGGCACCCCGAAGGTGCCGGTCGAGCGCAGCTGCTCGACCAGCGCGTAGGCGGCCGCGGCGGCGAACGGGACGGCGCGCACGTCGCAGCGCCGCGCGGCCAGCGAGACCAGCGCCGCCACCAGGGCGAAGGCCAGCCCCTCGAGCGCCGCCGGCCCGAGCACGATCAGCGGGGCGAACAGCGGGCCCACGATGCCGCCGACGGTCTCGGCGAACCAGGCGAACCCGCTGGCGAAGAATACGATCCCGCTCAGGTAGCCGACCAGCGCCGCGCGACCCGGCGGCAGCACGCTCCACGCCCCGAACAGACCGGCCAGCGCGAACGGCGCGATCCACCACCAGCCGCTCAGCGGGAAGGCGAGGTGCAGGGCGAACGCGCAGACACACGCGACGACCGTCGTGGTGACGGTCGCGGAGGCAAATGTGCGTCGGCTCGGTACGGCTGTGGTTCTGGCAGCGATGATAGCGGTTCTCAACCTTGGATGCGGGCGTCAGGTCACGGGGCTCAACGAGCCCGGGGGCGGGGGCGTCATTCCGTCCGGGCAGACCGAGGTCTACTTCGAGACCAACGGTCAGCCGGACTTCCAGAACTACGAGTATCTCATCGTGTTCAACACCTCGGGCAACAACAACGAGCCGGTCGCCCTGGGCTACAACTCGAACTACAAGGACTACTCGTTCGCGATCGCCGTCGGCGGCGGCGCCGGCTACGCCGCGCAGCCGCAGCTGATTCAGTTCTACCAGAACCCGCAGACCTCGAGCGGGGTGCAGCCGATCACGCGGCCGTACCCGACCGGCGCGCTGACCTTCCTGCCGACGATCCAGACCAGCAACTCGCCGTACGGCTTCGGCGTGCGCTTCAACCGCTGCATCCTCGATCTGGCCGCGCCCGGGCCGACCCCGCCGCCCGCGCCCAGCGGCGGGCAAGTCTGCCCGCCGTTCCAGTTCATCGCGCCGAGCTGGGCGATCAACGTCTTCACCGTCGACAACACCAGCACGGTCAACGACTCGCTCGGCTCGCAGGGCCCCAGCGACACCTCGGCCCCGCCGTTCCTGATCGACACCGCGACGGTGCTCAACGACAAGTTCTACTTCAAGCCCGCCGGCGGGGTCACCGCGCAGAACCCGTCCGCGCAGATCCACGGCATCGAAGTCTACAACACGCCTTAGCGGCTTCACGTTCCCGGCCGCCTTGCGGTCGCGATTATTCTGCATCGCACGGTGGGTGGCCGCAGGCGCAGACGAGTTCCATCTCTTCGTCGGTCGAGTCGCGCTCTTGGCAGACGTCGCTGCAGTAGGCCGCGCCCTGGACGGCGCCGGTGACCTGGCAGTTGCACTCCTGGTACTCGCACGGCTGGGTGTAGGTGGCGTTCATGCCACCCCTTTACCACCGAATCGCGCTCAGGGCGCACCCGGCAGGCCGCCGCCGAAGAACGAGCCGCCGCTGGCGAAGTTCTGCGGGATGATCGAGCCCAGCGAGGCCGACTGGCCGATGCCGAAGTTGGCCGCGCGCGAGGGGAAGGCCAGGATGCTGACGGTCAGGTTGACCTGCTTGAGATCCTCGTTGTAGGAGGCGCGGATCTCGTAGCACTCGCCGACGATGTGGCGGTAGTAGATGTTCTTGCTCTCGAGCCGGGCGTGGTTCTTCCAGTCGATGAAGGTCGAGATCTGCAGGTCGCTCTCGCGCCCGAACGGGGTCGCGACCTGCACGCTGGTGCGGTCGAAGCCGTTGCCCGGGCCGGGCAGGAAGCTGCCGCCGATCAGCAGCGACGAGCGCGGCGAGGGCCGCGAGGTGAGCTGGTAGCCGACCGACTGGGCCTGGCGGTTGAAGTACGTCGAGGCGGTCAGCGAGAGCGAGTAGACGTCGCCGTTGTAGATGCGCAGCACGTCGTTGGCCTGCTTGAGCCCGTTGCCCAGCACGTCGATGGTCTTGAACGGCTGGGCCAGCGGGCCGTTCACGTGCGACTCGCTGTACGAGATCGTGTTGAGCACGTGCCCGAACAGCGGGGTGGTGAGGGTCGCCTGCTGGCCGATCTGGGCCTTCTCGTCGCCCGTGCCGTAGATGTCTTGCTGCACCGTGAACTGGGCCGAGAGATCGCTGCCGAGCACGTGCGCCAGGCCCGGCCCGAACTGGAAGCGGCCTTCCGCGCGCGAGGACGTCAAGCCGGTGGCGTTGTCGCCGGCGCTGGGGTCCGAGTACTCGCCGACGGTGTACTGGGCGGTGATCGGGAGCAGCTTGAAGCCGGGGAAGAGCGGGTTGCGCGGCCGGATCATCAGCTCCGGCTCCTTCTGCACGTTGTTCTGCAGCGTGGAGTCGTACTTGTCGAAGGTCAGGTCGTAGTCGTAGGAGTTGCCGCTGAAGTGGGTCAGCGTGTTGTAGTGCAGGGTGTGCGAGGCCGCCGCGTAGCCCGCGTCCGAGGCGCTGGTCGTGTACGAGATCGCGACGTCGTTGGACAGCTTCTGCGAGAACGCGTGGTGGTCGGTGAAGCCGAAGTCGTTGTTCTGCGAGAACGACCCGGTCGACTGGCGCCGGAAGCTGTAGTTCTGGCGGTCGCCGCGCTCGTTGCCGTGGTCGACCGCGGCGCTGAGGTCGTACTGCGGGGGCAGGCTCACCAGCGGGCCGTAGTTGCCGGTGTAGTTGAAGCCGAACGAGCCGCGCAGCGAGCGCGAGAAATTCTCCTGGTCGGTCAGCGCGAAGTTGTTGTTGTTGCTGCCGTCGATCTTGTTCTTGAGGCGGAAGAAGTTGATGTCGGTCTGGCGCTTGCCGTCGCGCCGCTTGATCGTGCCGACATAGCCCAGGCCGAAGCCGATCTTGGTGTACGCTTCGACCCGGTAGTAGCCGTAGTAGTAGTCGCTGGGCGAGAACCCGAGCCGGGCCTTGATGTAGAACCCTTCGGCCTGCGAGTAGCCGACCAGCGGCAAGAAGCCGGGCTGGCGCCGCTCGCCGATCTTCTGCGCGGCCAGCGAGATCACGACCACGGGCAAGTAGAAGATCGCCAGCGCGCCGAGGTACACCGTCGCGTGCCGCGCGACGGCCTTGTCGCCGGGGTAGACGTCGAGCGTCTTGGACTCGACGTGGTAGCCGCCGCGCGCGTTCTCGCAGGTCGTCAGCGACGCGCGGTCGCCGTGCGTGACGCCGCCGCGGTCGGTCACCATGTTGCGCGCGGTGAAGTGCAGCCGCCCGGTCTCGACGCCCTGGGTCGTCACGCCGCGGCCGTTGATCGAGCTGCGCTTTCTGCGTCTGGGTGTCGAAGCGCACGGCGTCGGCGAAGAAGGTCGTGTCGCCGGCGCGGTTGCGCACGAACGTGTTGCCGGTGACGTCGATGTAGCGCTTGCCGTCGTAGTGCGCGTGGTCGCCCGAGAGCGTGCCGTCCTGGTAGATGATGTTGACGTGGCCGTCGAGGTCCTCGGGCTGGCCCGAGAGGTTCTTGCCGGTCAGCGTGTCGCCCAGGATCGCGTAGTCGTTGGGTCCGAGCGTCTCGCCCGGCTCGGGCGACGGCGAGGCGCTGGGGGAGGGCGACTCGATCGGCCCGGAGCTGGGCACGGGGCTGGGCGAGAGCGAGGCGTTCTCGGGCGGAGCGGTGACCGGCGCGATGACCTGCGGGGCCGGCGAGCCGGCCGGGCTGGGCGAGTACGACGGGATCGGCGGCGGGGTCGCGCCGGTGCTGGCCAGCGGGCGCGGGATCAGGATCTCGGGCCCGGCCGGCGCGACCGGCGGCCCGATGTACGGGGCCGGGGTCGGCGCGGCCGAGGGTGAGTTCGCGGCGGGCGCGGGATTGGCCGGATTGGTCGGGTTGGCGAGGGGCGAGCCGCTGGCGTCGGGCGCGGGCGACGTCGCGGCCTGCGCCAGCCGCGCGGCTGCCCCGGCCGGGGCGCCGGGGAGGCAGCTCGAGTTCAGCAGGGCCAGCACGCGTGCGTCGTCGGCGGCGCTGGACGGGGCCGCGACGCCCGCGGCGCCCTCCGGCGCGCTGCCGGCGCCCGCTCGGGCCGGGATGACGGACAGCGTGAACGAGAGCGCGATGCACGTCACGCCCAAACGCCGCAGCAGCGCGCGGGTCACCGGTCCTCGCGCCAGACGAGCCAGCCGCCCGCGGCGGCCATGACGATGTTCGGCGCCCACGCCGCCAGGTAGGGGTCCATCGTGCCGTTGCGGCCGAAGGCCTGCGCCACCGCGCCCAGGATGTAGTAGACGAACAGGATCACGATCGACATCGCGATCCCCAGGGTCCGGCCTTTCTTGCCGAAGCGGACCGCGAACGGCACCGCGACCAGCACCGCGATGAACGAGGCCAGCGGGTAGGCGTACTTTTGGCCCAGCGCCACCTCGCGCCCGGCCAGGTCCGTGCCGCCCTGGCCGGTCTGCTTGCGGAACTTGATGTCCTGCGAGAGCCGCTTGGAGTCCATCGAGTAGGTGTCGTTGAAGGCGCCGCTCAGGAAGCTCTGGCCGTTGTCGCCCATCGGGAGCGAGAAGGTCGCGCTGTTCGCCGCCAGCGAGACGGCGTTGATGTTGCCGTCGGGCTTGATCGTCGTCTTGACGGGGTGCTCGAGGACGATCGAGGTGCCCGCGATGTGGGCGCTCTTGGCGGTGGTGATCGTCTGCAGCGCGGAGGTCCGGTCGGGCTCGAAGATCATCACGTTCTGCATGCTCTTGCCGTCCGGCCCGACCGACTGGATGTAGTACGTCTTGCCGCTCGACGGATCGGCCCGGAAGATGTTGGGCTCGATCGGGAGCGACTGCGTCTTGTAGATGATCTGGTAGAAGCTGCGGGTCGAGAGGTCGGTGGTGACCGGCGCGATCTTCTCGTTGACGTAGAACGAGAGCAGCGCGACCGCGGCGCCCGCGATCAGCGGCAGGCGGATGATGCGCCGGAACGGCACGCCGCTGGTGCGCATGGCGCTGATCTCGTTGTCCGCCGCGAGGCGCCCCATGCCCAGCAGCGTGCCGAACAGGCAGGCGAAGGGGAACGCCAGCGGGGTGGCCTGCGGGATGCGGAACGTCAGGAACCGCAGCACGAGGAAGATCGAGGCGCCCTTGTTGACGATGTAGTCGGCCGCCAGCACGAAGATGTTGGCGAACCAGAACAGGAAGAACGCCGCCAGCGCGAAGGCGAACGGGCCGGCCAGCTCGCGCAGCACGTAGCCGTCGAGGATGCGCAGCACGCGGAAGGGCGGGGGCTTGGCGGCGCGGGCGAACGCCGGGGACCGGACACCCGGGTACGCGGCCATGTCCTTAGCGGATCTGCGAGACGACCCGGTCGACGTAGGCGCGCGTCTCGGCGAAGGCGGGGATGCCGTGCGCCGCGTCGACCGCGCCGGGGCCGGCGTTGTAGGCGGCCACCGCGAGCCTCACGTTGCCGCGGTAGCGCCGCAGCAGGTCGTGCAGGTAGCGCGTGCCGCCCTGGACGTTGGCGGCCGGGTCGAACGAGTTGACCACCCCGTACTGGGCGGCCGTGCCGGGCATGAGCTGCATGAGTCCCTGGGCGCCGACGCGCGACACCGCGGCAGGATCGCCGTGCGATTCCGCGTCGATCACCGCGAAAACGAGCCGCGGGTCGACCGCGTTCGCTTGGGCCGAGGAGCGGACGAGGGCGTCGAGCCGCCCTGGAGCCGAGGCTGTGCGGGACCACCGGGCACGAAGCCGCCGGCGCTGCACCCTGAGAGGGCGGCGACGGCGAGCACGACCGTGATCCAAAGAGCGCGGTGAGACACTACCCGGGCCGTTTCGCGCGCCCCGGGAGCCCGGCCTGTCCGGGGCATGTGAGGAGACACGCTTTATACGAAAGTTCTCATCTTGCGCCCGAGCGAGCGGGCTGACGAGCAGGCGCGCGGCCACGGCCCGCGGTTATGCGATCGGCAAGCCGATGGCGACCGACGCCACGTAGCCCGAGCCGGCGGTGCCGGACAGCACCAGCTCCATCTTGCCCTTGGTCTGGGACGCGTAGACGCGGTCCGCGGCGTTGGTGGTCGGGTTGGCCCCGTGCGCGCTGTACGGCGATACCGAGCTGCTCAGCGCGTCGACCATCGCCTGGGGGAAGAAGAGCTGGGTCGTGTTCGACCCGTCGCTCGTCGACGAGGCCGAGTTGTACTTCGAGCGCGCGCGGACGTGGATGTGCGTGGTGCGGCCGGCGTACCAGCCGGGGACGATCGTGGTGAAGGTGACCGTGCCGGCGCTGCCGGTGACCTGGTAGCCGCGCAGCCAGGTCTGCGAGGACGTGTTCTCGCTCGCTTCGTCGGAGTAGACGCCCGCCGCGCTGCAGTGCCAGACGTCGATCTGCACGCCGGACATCGCGGCGCAGCTCGCTTGTGTGTCGTAGACCTGCACGGTCAGCGTCAGCGGCACGCCGGCTTGGACCGACGTTCCGTCGAGGTTCGCCAGGATGTTGCTGCGATTGAAGCCGCTCAGGCTGTCGTCCGCGAAGTACGGGCCGATCTCGCCTTCGGGCGTGACGGCGCACGCGCCGGACGTGCCGACCGGCGCGGCCGACGGCGCCGGCGTCGCCGCGGTCGCGGGAATGCTGCTCGCGCCGCCGCTGCCGCCGCAGCCGGCGAGCACGACCGCCGTACCGCCGAGGAAACGCAGCGCCGTGGCGCGGCTGAACGACTGGCCTTCGTCTGATTTCACGCGATGCTCCGGAATGAGTGCAGGCTCGCACCGTACCGGCGCGGGCTCCATCGCGGCTGAACGTTTACTGCGAGTTCGCTGAAGCCGTGATCGATGCGAACGTATGTTCGAGGCGATGCGAGCCGGCACACCGTGCGCTCACAATTCACACACGCGCTAGTTGTCCGCGCCCACATGGTGGGATATAGTGGTCCAAAATGGCTCGAAGTGGGGCGTAGTGGAGGTCCGCAGGATGGATCGGCCACTCTTCACGGGTTCGGTGGAGCACGGCCTCGACGACAAGGGCCGCTTGGTCGTGCCCGCGCGCTTCCGCGAGCGGCTGGGGGCCGGGTTCTTCTTGACCATCGCCGAGCCCGATCCGTGCCTGGCGCTCTATCCCGCCCCGACCTGGGCCGAGTTCTGCGCCAAGCTCGAAGCCGCGCCGGTCAAGGATGCGCGCTTCCGCGACTACGTTCGCCACCTGTTCGCCCACACCGAGGAAGTCAGCGTCGACGCCAGGGGCGGCTGGTGCTGCCGGCCGTGCTGCGCGCGTACGCGGGATCGAGAAGGACGTCGTCTCGATCGGCTCGCTGACCCGGGTCGAGCTGTGGGCCAAGGACCGCTACGCGCGGCACGTCGGCGAGCGCGGCGAGCTGCCGGACCTCGCGTCCGAGCTGGGCTTGTTCTAGTGCATGCCGGAACACGTATCGGTCCTGGCCGGCGAGTCGATCGACGCGCTGGCGATCGCGGCCCGCGGGCACCTACGTCGACGCGACGTTCGGGGCGGGCGGGCATTCGGCGCTGATCCTGGCGCGCTTGGGCGCGGCGGGCCGGCTGGTGGCGCTCGACGCGGACCCCTCGGCGGGCGCGCGAGCGCTGCCCGACCCGCGGCTCACCCTGGTTCACCGCAACTTCGCGACGCTGGCCGAGGCGCTGGACGAGCTGGGCATCGCGGCGGTGGACGGCGTGCTGTTCGATTTGGGCGTGAGCTCGATGCAGTTCGATGAGGGCGAGCGCGGCTTCTCGTTCCGGGTCGCCGCGCCGCTGGACATGCGGCTCGATCCCACCGCGGGCGAGAGCGCGGCCGACTTCCTGGCCACGCGCGACGAGAAGACCATCGCCGACACGATCTACGAGTTCGGCGAGGAGCGGGCTTCGCGCCGCATCGCGCGCGCGATCGTCGGGCTGCGCAACGCCGGCACGCCGGTGCGCGACACCGTCGACCTGGCCAACGTCGTGGCGCGCGCCGTCGGGCGGCCCGCGCACGCCAAGTCCCGCACCGCCATCCACCCCGCGACGCGCACCTTCCAGGCGCTGCGCATCGCCGTCAACGACGAGCTGGGCGCGCTGCGCGCCGGGCTCGACGCCGCCCTGGCGCGCACCACGATCGGCGGGCGGGTCGCCGCGATCAGCTTCCACTCGCTCGAGGACCGCATCGTGAAGCACACGTTCAAGGACGACCCGCGCGCGCGCGCCGTGACGCGCAAGCCGCATCGTGCCCGAGCGCCGACGAGATCGCGGCCAACCCGCGCGCGCGCAGCGCCAAGCTGCGCGTCGCCGAGCGCGTCGAGGTGGAGGCCTGCGATGCGCAGGCCCAGCACCAGCCGCAGCCGCCCAGCCGCAGCGCGCGGTGCCCTCGCCCTACGTCACCCGCAAGCGGGTCCGGCGGGCGCGCCGCAACCGGCGCAAGCTGCACCGCCCGGTGGCGTTCGTGTTCACCGTGGTGTGCGCGATCCTCGTCCCGCTGCTGGCCTACGTCACGCTGACCGCGAACCTGACCTCGCTCAACTACGCGCTGGCCCGCGAGACGCACGAGAAGACCGCGCTCGTCGAGGAGACGCAGCGCTTGGACGACCGCATCGTGCGGCTGACCTCCGCCGAGCGGCTGGCCAACCTCGCCGCCGGCCTCAAGATGCACGACCCGCACGTCTACGCGGTGGTGCGCGTGCCCGAGATCAAACCGCCCCAGCCGCGCCCGACCGGGTTCGCGCTGCTGGGCTCGTGGTTCAGCGGGGCGAGCGCCACGCGCTGACGCCCGCGGCGGACCATCTGATGGCGGCGCGGGCGTTCGCGCGCGTCGCGCCGGCGCGGGCGAAGATCGCGCTGGTGGCGGTCGTCGGGCTGGCCTGCGCGCTGGGGCTGCGGCTGGGCGACGTGCAGGTGCACCAGGGCCCGCGGCTGGCCCGCCTCGCGCTGGCCCAGCACGACGAGACGGTCGAGTCGTTCGCCAAGCGCGGCGCGATCCTCGACCGCGAGGGCGGCGTGCTGGTCCGCTCGCTGCCCTCGGAGTCGATCTTCGCGGTGCCGACCGACGTCACCGACGCGCACGACGCGGCGCGCAAGCTCGCGCCGGTGCTGCACCAGCCCGCGGCCAAGCTCGAAGCGGCGCTGGGCGGAAAGCTGCAGTTCCGCTGGCTGGCCCGCAAGGTCGGCCACGACGAGGCCGAGCGGGTGCGCGCGCTTGGGCCTGGTCGGGATCGAGACCAAGCCCGAGGAGACCGGGCTGCGCTTCGTCGCCTCGGGCCGCCTGGCGTCGACGGTGATCGGCTTCACCGGCACCGACGAGAACGGCCTGGCCGGGCTGGAATACGGCTTCGACTCGCTGCTGCACGGCAAGACGGGGCGGATGCGGATCGAGACCGACAACTTCGGCCACTCGATCCCCTTCGGCCTGACCCAGATCGTCGAGCGGGCCGTCCCCGGCCGGACCGTGGTCACCACGCTCGACCCCTACCTGCAGTTCGAGACCGAGCGGCTGCTGCGGGCCAGCGCGAAGCAGTGGCACGCCCGCAGCGCCACCGCGATCGTGATGGACCCCTGGAGCGGCGAGCTGCTGGCGGTCGCCAACGTGCCCGACTACGATCCGGCCCGCTACGGCGCGTTCGGCCCCGACGCGTGGCGCGACCGGGCGATCGAGGACGCCTACGAGCCCGGCTCGACCTTCAAGCTGATCACCGCCGCGGCCGCGCTCGAGAAGGGCATCGAGCCCCGAAGCGCGCTTTCCGGCCCGCGACGCGCTCGAGGTCGGCGGGCGGGTCATCCACAACGCCGAGGACGGCATGATGGCGGGCGACATCGGCCCGAGCGAGTCGATCGAGCAGATCATCGCCTTCTCGCACAACGTCGGCGCGGCCGAGATCGGCCTGGCGACCGGGGCCAAGGCGATGTACCGCACGATCCACGCCTTCGGCTTCGGCGACGCCGACCCGGATCGAGCTGCCGGGCGAGAACCCCGGCCTGCTGATCGACCCCAAGGACTTCAGCGGCTCGTCGCTGCCGACGATCGCGTTCGGCCACAGCATCTCGGCCACGCCGCTGGCAGATGATCCGGGCCTACGCCGCGATCGCCAACGGCGGCGATGCTGCTGCGGCCGCGCATCGTGCACGCGCTGGCAGGACGCGAGCGGCAACCCGATCTACCGCTACCCGCCCGAGATCGAGCGGCGCGCCATCTCGGCCCGGACCGCGGCCGACCCTGCGGCGCTACCTGCGCGCGGTGGTGCAGCACGGCACGGCCAAGGGCAAGGCCGAGATCCCCGGCTACACCACCGCCGGCAAGACCGGCACCGCCCAGATGGTCGAGAACGGCCGCTACGAGCCCGGCTCGTACATCGCGTCGTTCATCGGGATGGTGCCGGCCGAGCGGCCCAAGTACGTCATCCTGGTCAAGGTCGAGCGGCCCCACGGCTCGATCTACGGCTCGCAGGTCGCCGCGCCGGTGTTCGCGGCGCTCGCCCGGGCCGCGATGCTGCACGCCGGGGTCATGCCCGAGTTGACGCCTCGCTTGGTCCGACGCGCGCCCGCGGCGAACGGGGCGCGCTGATGAGAGAGACCTCGCGGCTCGTCGCGGCCCTCCCGGGCGCGCGCGTCAGCGGGAGCGCTCCCGCCGGCGGTCGACGCGATCGCGAGCGACTCGCGCAAGGTCGGGCCGGGGACGCTGTTCGTGGCGCTGCGCGGCGAGCGCGACGACGGCCACGACTTCGTGCGCGAGGCGTTCGTGCGCGGCGCGGTCGCGGTCGTGGTGGAGCGCGAGGTCGATTTCGAAGGCGCCGGTGATCCGCGTGCCCGACACGCGCGCCGCCGCCTCGAAGCTGGCGGCGGCGTTCTACGACTACCCCGCGCGCGACCTGATCCTGGCCGGCGTGACCGGCACCAACGGCAAGACGACCACGACCCACCTGGTGCGCGCCGCGCTCGACGCGGCGGGCATTCCGTGCGCGGTGATCGGCACGCTGGGCGGCGCGTTCGGCGAGCGGCGCTGGCCGCTGGCCAACACCACGCCGCTGGCGATCGAATTGCAGGCGCTGCTCGCGGCGCAGCGCGACGCCGGCGCGAAAGCGGTCGCGATGGAAGTGTCGTCGCACGCGCTGGCGCTGGGCCGGGTCGAGGACATCGCCTTCGACGTCGCGGCGCTGACCAACATCACCCGCGACCACCTCGACTTCCACGGCACGATGGAGCGCTACGTCGCCGCCAAGCGGCGCCTGTTCGCGCTCGCGCCGCTGCAGGTGCTCAACGTCGACGACCCGGCCGGGGCGGCGTTCGCGGCCGAGCTGTCGGGCGCGCTGACCTACGCGATCGACGCCCCGGCCGCGCTGCGCGCGACCGAGGTGCGGCTCGAGGGCGACGGCTCGCGCTTCCGCGTCGGCGAGGCGGAGTTCGCGATCAACCTGCCGGGCCGCTTCAACGTGCGCAACGCGCTGGCGGCGCTGGGCATCGCGACCCGGGTCGGCGCGTCGCTCGCCGACGTGCGGCGCGGCTTCGCCGCGATGCGCGCGGTGCCGGGCCGGATGGAGCGCATCGGCGCGTTCGGGATCGACGCGATCGTCGACTACGCGCACACGCCCGACGCGCTCGAGAACGTGCTGCGCGCGGTGCGCGAGACGGCCAAGCGGCGGCTGATCGTGGTGTTCGGCTGCGGCGGCGAGCGCGACCCCGGCAAGCGCGAGGAGATGGGCGCGATCGCCAAGCGGCTCGCCGACCGGGTCATCGTGACCTCGGACAACCCGCGCGGCGAGGACCCGCTCTCCATCGCGCGCGCGGTCGCCAACGGCTTCGGCCTGGAGATCGAGCTCGACCGGCGCAGCGCGATCCGGCGCGCGATCGACGAAGCCCAGCCGGGCGACGTCGTCGTGGTGGCCGGCAAGGGCCACGAGGCGTACCAGATCGTGGGCGGCGAGACCCACCCCTTCGACGACCGCGACGAGGTCCGCCACGCCTTCGCCGCCCGCGCGGAGACGGTAAGCGCCGATGAAGCTGCCGCTGCGCGAGGCGATCGCCGCGACGAAGGCGCGCGCGCTCAACGAGGCGGGCTTGCCCGCGGCGCTGGCGGTGCAGACCGACACGCGGGCGATCGAGCGCGGCGCGGCGTTCCTCGCGTTGCGCGGCGAGCGCTTCGACGGGCACGCGTACGTCGAGGAGGCGTTCGCGCGCGGCGCGGCCTGCGTCGTCGTCGACGACGCGGCGGTCGTGCCGGCCGGGCGGCCGGCGCTGGTCGTCGCGAACACGCTGCAAGCGTACCTCGACCTGGCCGGGGTGGCGCGCGCGCGCCTGCGCGGCCCGGTCGTCGGCATCACCGGCAGCACCGGCAAGACGACGACCAAGCAGTTTCTGCTCGGGCTGCTGCGCGCGGCCGGCGTCCCCGCCGCGGCGACGCCGGAGAACGAGAACAACGAGGTCGGCGTCGCCAAGTTCCTGTGCGGCCTGGACGACGGCGACCCGCGCGTGGCGATCGTCGAGATGGGCGCGCGCAAGTACCGCGACCTCGACGTGCTGGTCGCCGCCGCGCGGCCCGACGTCGGCGTGCTGACCAACGTCGGCGAGGCGCACCTGGAGATCATGGGCTCGCACGCGCGCATCGCGGAGACGAAGTGGGCCGTGCCGTCGGGCGCGCGCGCGGCGGTGCTGAACCTGGCCGACGAGGTGTCGCGCGCGCGGGCGCCCGAGCTGGCCGCGCGCCCGCTGTGGTACGGGATCGACGAGGACCGCCCGCCGCACGGCGAGCGCGCGGTGGTGATCGGCCCCGACGCCGCTTGGACGGTCGCCGCCGACGGCACGACCGAGACGCACCGCATCGAGGTCCGCTTCCCGGGCGACCACAACCGGCGCAATCTGGCCGGCGCGTTCGCCGCCGCGCTGCTGTGCTGCGAGAGCGTCGCGGGCGGAGCGGACGCGAGCGCGCTGGCGCGCGCGGTCGCCGCAGCTCGCGCTGCCGCCCGGCCGCTACGAAGCGATCGAAGTGGCCGGCGACGTGCGGGTGATCTTCGACGCCTACAACGCCTCGCTCTCGGGCACGCTGGCGACGCTGGCGACCTTCGGGCGCGAGGAGGCGGAGCGGCGCATCGCGGTGCTGGGCAGCATGGCGGAGCTGGGCGACGACGCGCCCGCGATGCACGAGAAGATCGGCGCGATCGCGGCCAAGCGCGCGCACGTCGTGCTGGCCGGGGGCACGTACGCCGCCGACACGGCGCGCGGGGTGACCGGCGCCGGCGGCGCGGTCGTGCGCTACGCGAACAACGGCGAAGCCGCGGCCTGGCTGCGCAGCAACGTGCGGGCCGGCGACGCGATCCTGCTCAAGGGCTCGCGGGTGTACAAGATGGAGCAGATCGCCGAGGCGCTGGGCGCGCAGGTGCTGGCGTGATCCCGGTCGCGGTCCGCGAGCAGGGCCTGCCCGAGGGGCTGGTCGCGATCCCGGTGCGCACCCGCCTGATCGCGCCGGGCGACGATCTGACCGCGCTCGTCGCCGCCGCCGTGCGCGGGATCGCCCGCCCCGGCGACGTGCTCGCGGTCGCCGAGACCGCGGTCGCGATCGCGCAGTCGCGCTTCATTCCGGCCGAGTTCATCCGCCCGTCGCGCCTGGCGCTGGTTTTGGCGCGCAAGGCCGGCGCGCTGGCGACGGTCAGCCAGCCCGAGTCGCTGCAGCTCGTGATCGACCAGGTCGGCCCGCGCCGGGTGCTCTACGCGGCGCTCGCGCACGTCGTCGGCCGGCTGCGCGGCCGGCGCGGCGTGTTCTACGAGATCCTGGGCGAGGCGATCGCGGCGATCGACGGCTACACCGGCACGCTGCCGCCCTACGAGCGGGCGATCGTGCTCGGCCCGGCCGAGCCCGACCGCGTCGCGAGCGAGCTGGCCGCCGCGCTCGGCCTGCACGTCGCGATCGTCGACGCCAACGACCTGCGCCGCGCCAAGACGCTGGGCGCCTCCGAAAAAATCGAGCGCGGCGCGGTCGAGCGCGCGCTGCTGGGCAACCCGCACGGCAACGGCGACGAGCAGACCCCGCTCGTCGTGCTGGCCTGGCGCGGCGCCGGCCCGCACCCGCTGGTGACGGCGTGACCGGCGCGGGCGCGCTCGCCGAGCTGATGGTCGGGCCGTATCCGGCCCACTACGTCGTCGCGCTGCTCGCGATCTTCGCCTGGCCGGCGGGGCTGGGCACGCTGGCGGTGGGCCTGCTCGTGGCGGGGCTGCCCGCGTTCGTCCTGACCGTGCTGCTCGGGCGGCCGCTGATCGACGCGCTGCGGCGGGCCTCGGCGCGCCAGACCGCGTACGAGGACGCCCCGCAGACGCACCAGGCCAAGACCGGCACGCCGACGATGGGCGGGATCCTGTTCGCGCTCGCGCCGCTGGTCGCGCTGCTGGTCGTGCCGTCGCGCACGACGCTGGCGCTCGCGGTCCTGGTGTACGGCTGCATGGCGATCGGCGCGGTCGACGACCTGGCCTCGATCCGCAAGCGCAAGAACCACGGTCTGCGCGCGCTGCCCAAGTTCGCGCTGACGGCGGTCGCCGCGGTGGCGTTCCTGCTCGTCGCCGGGCCGCACCCGCCGGTGCTGCTCGGCCTGGGCGTCGTGCCCGCTTGGCTCTGGTACGGGCTGTCGGTGTGCGTCGTGCTGGCGACCACGCACGCGGTCAACCTGACCGACGGCCTGGACGGCCTGGCGAGCGGGACCGTCGTGCCGCCGCTGCTGGTGCTGATCTGCGCGGCGGGCATCGTGGGGGCGCCGTTCGGGGTCGCGGCGCTGGGCGCGGCGACGGTCGGCGCGGTGCTCGGCTTCCTGGTCTACAACCGCCACCCGGCGCGCGTGTTCATGGGCGACACGGGCTCGCTCGCGCTGGGCGGCGCGCTCGCCGGGGTCGCCGTGCTGAGCGGCGCGCACCTGCTCCTGCTGCTGATCGGCGGCGTGTTCGCGGCCGAAACCCTGAGCGTCATCATCCAAGTCGCATCGTACAAGACCACCCGGCGGCGGGTGTTCCGGATGAGCCCGCTGCATCATCACTTCGAGCTGGGCGGCATGCCGGAGACGGCGGTCACCGCGCGCTTCTGGCTGGCCTCGCTCGTGCTCTCGCTGCTGGGCTTGGCCCTGATTTCACGCACCGCATGAACGCATCGACCAGCCGCTTCGACCACAACGACCACGTCCTCGTCATCGGCCTGGGGCGCAGCGGGCGCGCCTCGGTCGAGGTGCTGCGCTCGCGCGTCGCCTCGATCGCCGCGACCGACGAAGGCTCGCCCGAATCGCTCCACGAGGCGCTGGGCGAGCTGCGCGCGGCGAACGTGCCGTTCGTCGCGCCCGACGCGCTCGCCGAGACGCTCGCCCGCACCACCGTCGCGGTGCTCTCGCCCGGCATCCCGCTCAACGGATCGCTCGTCCGCCGGGTCCAGGCGGCGCGCATCCCGGTGTTCAGCGAGGTCGAGGTCGCCTACCGCATCTGCAAGGCGCCGATCGTCGCCGTCACCGGGACCAAGGGCAAGACGACGACCACCGCGCTGGTCGGCGCGCTGTTCGCCGCCGCCGGCCACACCGTGCGCGTCGGCGGCAACATCGGCAACGCGCTGATCCGCGAAACTGCGCGCGCCGCCGCTTCGGATTGGGTGATCGCGGAGGTCTCGTCGTTCCAGCTCGAGGCGATCCGCTCGTTCAAGCCGCGCATCTCGCTGATCAACAACATCACGCCCGACCACCTCGACCGCTACCACTCGATGGAAGAGTACGCCGAGGCCAAGTTCCGCATCTTCGCAAACCAGGGCCCGGGCGACACCTTCGTCGGCAACCTCGACGACCCGATCGTGGCCGGCGTGCGCAAGGCGCCCGACGCGCCGGCCGACGAGCACGACCGCGTGCACGCGCGCAGCATGTGGTTCTCGGCCGAGCCGCACCGCGAGTCGGCGCTCTACCTGCGCAACGGCGAGACGATCGTGTACGCGCCGCCGACCGGCGACCCCCGTCCGGTGCGCATCATGGGCGTCGACGAGATCCCGCTGCGCGGCCGGCACAACGTCGAGAACACGATGGCGGCCGTGCTGGTCGGGCTGGCCGCCGGGCTCGACGTCGAGGCGATTCGGTCCGGCGTGCGCGGCTTCACGCCGCTCGCGCACCGGCTCGAGCCGGTCGCGACGATCGACGGGGTGGAGTACGTCGACGATTCCAAGGCCACCAACCCCGGCTCGGTCATCGCGGCGCTGCGCGCCTTCGAGGAGCGCCCGATCGTGCTGATCGCCGGCGGCAAGGCCAAGGGCACCGATTTCGCCGAGCTCGGCAAGGCGATCAGCTCGCGCGCGAAGGCCGCGGTGCTGATCGGCGAGGCCGCCGACGCGCTGGCCGCGGTGGTGCGGCGGGCCAAGGTCGAGCGGGCCGGCTCGATGGAGGAGGCCGTCGCGCTGGCGCGCGGGCTGGCCGAGCCGGGCGACGTCGTGCTGCTCTCGCCGGGCTGCGCGTCGTTCGACATGTTCGACTCCGCCGAGCACCGCGGCGAGCTGTTCGCGGGCGCCGTGCGCGCGCTGGCGCCGGCGGCCGGCGCCCGGTAGGAGCGACGATGAACGCCAACCCGCTGCGCTCGCGTCCCAGCTTCCCGGCGCGCCCGCAGGGGCGCGAGCGGGAGCGGCCCGCGCTGCGCCCGCCCGACGCGCTGCTGCTGGGCGCCGTCGCCCTGCTGGTCGCGCTCGGTCTGGTGATGGTGTTCAGCGCGTCGAGCGCGACCGCGTACTCCGACTTCCACCACGACACCGCGCACTTCCTCAAGCACCAGTTCGCCTACCTGATCGCGGGCTTGGTAGTGGCCTACGGCGCGTACCGGGTCGACTATCCCAAGCTCAAGCAGCTCGCGCCCGGGCTCGTCGGGGTGACCGTCGTGCTGCTGGTGCTGACCTTGATCCCGCACGTCGGCCTCGTGTCGGGCGGCGCGCGCCGCTGGCTGGGTTTTCGCGCGCTGTCGTTCCAGCCGTCGGAGCTGGCGAAGCTGGCGCTGGTACTGTTCCTCGCCGCCAAGCTCTCGGCATTGGGCGAGGGCGTGCGCTCGCTCTCGAAGGGCGTCGTGCCGGCGCTGCTGGTCACCGCGCTGCTGGCCATGCCGATCTTCGTCGAGCCCGACATGGGCACGGCCTCGCTGCTGATCTTCACCGCGTTCGCGCTGCTCTTCACCGCGGGCGCGCGGATGGAGCACATCGTCATGTGCGGCCTGGCGATGCTGCCGATGGCGGCGCTGGCGGTCGGCTCGTCGGCCTACAAGCGGGCCCGCGTGTTCGCCTTCCTCGACCCCTGGAAGGACGCGCAGAACACCGGCTTCCACATCGTGCAGTCGCTGCTCGCGCTGGGCAGCGGCGGCTTGTTCGGCCTGGGCCTGGGAGCCTCGCGCCAGAAGTACTTCTACCTGCCCGAAGCGCACACGGACTTCATCTTCGCCGTGCTGGGCGAGGAGCTGGGCCTGCTCGGCGGGCTGCTGGTGATCGCGCTGTTCGTGCTGTTCGCGATCCGCGCGGTGCGCATCGCGACCCGAGCGCCGGACCGCTTCGGCATGCTGCTGGCGCTGGGCTGCACCTTCCTGATCGTGATCCAGGCCTTCATCAACATCGGCGTGGTGACGTCGTCCTGGCCGGTCACCGGCGTCCCGCTCCCGTTCATCTCGTTCGGCGGCACCTCGCTGATCGTGTCGCTGGTCGCCGTCGCCCTGATCGCCAACGTCGGCCGCTACAAGACCGCGCCGTGAGGGACAGCATCTCGTTCATCTTAAAGGGAGACGACCGGGGAAGCGACCTCGTTCGAGCGGGCGACTTCGTCATGTTCTTGCAGCGACTGATCGCCTGTCTAGGGGCGGTCGACGAAGCGCTCAACGACAAGCCGGCCTACTATTTGCGGCTCACGGAATTGCGTACGGCGTCGGCCGCCGGGGCGGTCGCACCGGTCGTCCAGCCGTCGAAATGGGAGCGGCGACACCGGTTTCACTCGCCCGTGGAGCCCTTCGGCGAGTTGTTGGCGGCGGCGAAGAGCCGGTCCGCGCCGCCGGCCTGGGCGACCCTCGACGTGCTGCAAAAAGTTCGCGAGCTGTCCGAGACCCCCAAGCACGTCGCATCGGCCGAGTTGACCGCGGGCGAGGTCCGTGTCGAGATCGACGACGCGTTCCGGCGTGCGATCGACGAGTTCATCGGCGGCGAGGTCCAGTCGGTCGGGAGCATCACCGGACGACTCGACGGGCTGAACGTGCACTCCTCGAATCTGGCGTATTTGTATCCGGGCGACGGAACCTCCGTCGCCTGCGAGTTCGCCGACTCCGCGCTGAGCGCGGTCAAGGCGGCGTTGAAGAAGCGGGTTCGGATCACCGGCCTGCTGACGCGCCGCCTCAACTCGAACCGCCCGGTGCGGGTTCGCATTCTCGAACTCGAAGAACTGCCGCCGAACAGCGATCTGCCGCTGTTCAGCGCTCTGGTCGGTTCGAGCCAGGGCGCAACCGGCGGCATGTCGAGCGAGGACTATCTCGCCTCGTTGCGGGAGGGCGATGAATAGGTGTTCGGTCGACGCGAATATCGTGATCGATATTCTCGACGGCAACGCAAACGGTCACCGCACGACCCAAGAGTGGGACGGAATTCTCGAACTGCTCGACGACCTCGATAAAAAGCGCATCGTGCTGGTCGCCCCGTCAGCGCTGTTCGTCGAGCTGCTACCGGCACACCACCGGCCCGAAGCGATCACCAGGCTGTTCCACGCTCTCCAGCGCGACAACGTCGAAGTGGTCGATCTCACCGTGCCCGTTGCGCGCCGCGTGGCGGAGATCCGGCAGCGGTCCATCGCCAACGGCAGCAAACTGCACACGATGGATGCGATCTACGTCGCGACGGCGGACTTCGGTAACGTCGACGTGCTGTACACGGTCGACAAGAAGATCTTGAACAACGACGGAAGATTGGGCATCAAGACGCGCTTTCGCAAACCGCTGGGCCGGTCGATCAGCCTTTTCCCCTACGATTGGGCATGAGCGTGACGCTACGCGTTGCCTTTACCGGCGGCGGGACGGGTGGGCACATCTACCCGGCGCTGGCGATCGACGGCGTGCTGCGCGCGCGTCACCCGGCCGGCTCGTACGAGGCGCGCTTCTTCGGCAACCGCGGCGGACTGGAGACGTCGCTGGTGACGACCATGCCGCTGTCGTTCGTGCCGTCGGCGGCGCTGCAGCGCAAGGTGTCGCTGGGGACGCTGCGCACCGTGCTCGCCAACGCCGCGGGCGTGTTCGTCGCGCTGCGCGGGCTGGCGCGCTTTCGCCCGGCGATGGTGGTGGCGACCGGCGGGTACGTGGGCTTTCCGGTCGTCGTCGCGGCGCGCGTGCTGCGGCTGCTGCGCGTGGCGCGGCCGCGCATCGCGCTGCTCGAGATCAACGCCACGCCGGGGCTGACGAACCGGCTGCTGGCGCCGCTGGTCGACGAGGTCTGGGCGACCTACGCCGCTTCCGCGAAATCGTTCGGGGCGAAGACCGTCGTCACCGGGACGCCGACCCGCGCCGCGCTGCGGAATCTCGCCCCGCCGGACATCGCGCGCGAGCGGCTGGGGCTCGATCCCGCGCGCAGGACGGTGGTCGTGATGGGCGGCAGCCAGGGGGCGCGCTCGATCAACCAGGCCGTCGTGGAGCTTGTGACCGAGCGCACGCTTCCGGCCGACTGGCAAGTCTTGCTCGTCAGCGGGGAACGCGATCACGCGTCCATGGACGAACGACTCCGCCAGGCGATACCGGGCAACCGGGTTCGCCTGGTGCCGTACCTGCCCGATCCCGCCGATGCCTACGCCGCCGCCGACGCCGTCGTCGCCCGGGCCGGGGCCTCGACCCTGGCCGAGCTGGCGGTCACGGGCACGCCGGCCGTGCTCGTGCCCTACCCGTTCGCGGCGGAGCAGCACCAGGCGCACAACGCCGCCCTGTTCGCGGCCGGCGGCGCGGCCGTCGTGGTACCCGATGACACGCTCGGCGGCGGGCGGCTGCTGGAGACGCTGCACGCCGTGCTCGACCCTGCCCGCAACACTGCGATGCGGAACGCCGCTCGCTCGCTGGCTCCGGTCGACGCGGCAGAAGCGATCGCCGAGCGCATCGAGCGCGCAACCGGCGCGAACGGTCCGCGGGTCGGCGCGGGCGTTTCGGCGAACGAATAGCGCCCGTGACGGACTCGACCTACCATCTCGTCGGCGTCGGCGGGATCGGGATGAGCGCGATCGCGCGCCTGCTGCTCGCGCGGGGAGCGCGCGTCAGCGGCTCCGACGTCGGACGCTCGGCCTTGGTCGCATGCCTCGAGAGCGAGGGCGTGCGCGTCAGCGTCGGCCATCGCGCGGAGAACCTCGGCGCGGACGCCGGCACCGTCGTCGTCTCATCGGCGATCGCGCGCGACAACCCCGAGTACGCCGCCGCGCGCGCGCGCAGCGTACGGATCGTCACCCGGGGCGAGATGCTCGCCGAGCTGACCCGCGGGCACCGGCTCGTCGCCGTCGCCGGGACGCACGGCAAGACCACCACCACCGGCATGCTGGCGACGATCTTCGAGCGCGCCGGGCTCGACCCGACGGTCGCGGTCGGCGGCGTGCGGGTCGACACCGGCAGCAACGCGCGCGCCGGCAGCGGCCCGTGGTTCGTCACCGAAGCCGACGAGTCCGACGGTTCGTTCCTGCACCTCAGCCCGACGGTCGCGATCGTGACCAACATCGAGAACGACCACATCGCGTCGGACGCCGAACTGCCCAAGCTGCGCGCGCAGTTCGCCACGTTCATCGAGAAGGTGCCGCCGGCCGGCCGCGCGATCGTCGGCAACGACAACCGCGCCAGCGCGGAGCTCGGCCGCCGCGCGCGCGTGCCGCTGACGACGTTCTCCAGCGGCGAGGGCGTCGCGGCCGACCTGACCGTCGACGAGATCTCGTACGCCGATCTGGGCGCGCGCTTCATCGTCAGCGAGCACGGCGTGCCGCAGGGCGAGATCGCGCTGCGCGTGCCGGGCGAGATCAACGTCCAAAACGCGCTCGCGCGCGCTAGGCGCGGCGCGCGCGGCGGGCATTCCGTTCGCCGACGTGGCCGAAGCGCTGGCCCACTTCCGCGGCGTGCAGCGGCGCTTCGAGGTCGTCGGGCGCGGCGCGATCACCGTGATCGACGACTACGCCCACCACCCGACCGCGATCGCGCAGACGATCGCCGCGGCGCGCGGCTACGCCGCGCCCGGCGTTCCGCTGGTGGTCGCGTTCCAGCCCCACCGCTACACCCGCACGCAGTACTTGCAGGCCGAGTTCGCGCGCGCGCTGGCCGGGGCCGACCGGGTGCTGCTCGCGCCGGTCTACGCCGCCTCCGAGGCGCCGATCGCCGGCGTCTCGGAACGCTCGATCGGCGAGCCGCTCGCTGCGGCCGGCACGCCGGTGACGTACGTCGACGACGTCGAGGCGCTGCTCGACGCGGTGCCGCGCGAGGCTCCGGCCGGCGCGCTGGTGCTGATGCTGGGCGCGGGCTCGATCTCGTCGGTCGCGCACCGCTTGGGCGAACGGGTCGCCGCCGCGCCGCTGGCGCGGTGAAGACGGTCCCGCTGCTCGACGACGGCGACCGCGCCGCGCTGCGCGAGCAGTTCGGCCCGCGCGCCCGCTTCGACGAGCCGCTGGCCCCGTTCACCTGGTGGAAGATCGGCGGCCCCGCCGACGCGCTGGTCGAGGTCGAGTCCAGCGCCGAGCTGGCCTTCGTGCTGCGCCGGGTCTTGCGCCGCCGGCTGCCGATGTTCGTGCTCGGCTCGGGCTCCAATCTGCTGGTCGGCGACGGCGGCATCCGCGGCATCGTGCTGCGGCTCGAGGGCGACTTCGCCGCCATCGACGTGCGCGAGGCGGACGGCGCGGTGCTGGTCGAGGCGGGCGGGAGCGCCTCGCTGCCGGCGCTCTGCGCCCAGGTCGCGACGCTGGGCGGGGTCGGGATCGACGGCCTGGCCGGCATCCCGGCGACGGTCGGCGGGGCGGTCCGGATGAACGCCGGGACCGACCGCGAGATCGGGGAGTTCGCCCGCGCGGTCGTGGTCCAGACGCCGGCCAAGCCCGACCCGCACCCGATCGACGTCGCCTGGCGCTATCGCCAGACCTCGCTCCCGCCCGACGCGATCGTGGCCCGGGCCGAGCCTGCGCTTCGAGCGCGGCGACCCGGCCGAGGTCCGCGAGCGGCTGCGCGCGCGTCTGGTCCGGCGCAAGGCCACCCAGCCGGTGGCGCTGCCCAACTCCGGCTCGTGCTTTCGCAACCCGCCCGGCGACCACGCCGCCCGGCTGATCGAGGCCCTGGGGGCCAAGGGCTGGCGTGAAGGCGGGGCCGAAGTATCCGGCTTGCACGCCAACTTCATCGTCAACACCGGCGGCGCGTCCGCGCGCGACGTCGCAACGCTCCTGGCCCGGGTGCGGCGAGCGGTGGAGGAGCGGTTCGGCGTCGCGCTCCACCTCGAAGTGCACCTCGTCGGAGAATTCGTAGACACCGCATGCCAAGTCTGAAAATCGCCGTCGTCATGGGCGGTCCGAGCGACGAGCGCGAGGTCTCGATCCAGAGCGGCACCGGCGTGATGCGCGCGCTCGCCGCGCTCGGCCACCAGCCGCGCTCGCTCGACTTCGACGGCCGCTTCATCGAAGCGCTGCGCGAGATCGCGCCCGACGTCGTGTTCAACGCGCTGCACGGTCCGGGCGGCGAGGACGGCACCATTCAGGGCATCCTCGACTGGCTGCGCATCCCGTACACCGGCAGCGGCATCGCGGGCTGCGCGCTGGCGATGGACAAGCACGTCACGAAGAAACTGCTCGCCGCCGAAGGCCTGCCCACCCCGGCCTGGGACGTGTTCGACCTGACCGGCGGCACGCTGCCGCTGCTGCCGGGCTCGCTCAACCTGCCGCTGGTGGTGAAGCCGCGCAACAGCGGTTCGAGCGCCGGCGTCGCGATCGTCAAGACGCACGAGGAGTGGACCCGGGCGATCATCGACGCCTCGACCCGCACCGCCGAGGTGATGGCCGAGGAGTACGTGCCCGGGCGCGAGTTCACGTGCGGCGTGCTCGGCGAGCAGGCCCTGCCGGTGGTCGAGATCCTGGCGACCAGCGACGAGTTCTACACCTACGACGCCAAGTACAAGCCGGGCGGCTCGCGCCATCTGGTTCCCGCGCCGATCGACCCCGACCTCACCAAACGCCTGCAGACGCTCGCGGTCTCGGTGCACAAGCTGCTCGGCCTGCGCGACTACTCGCGCACCGACTTCATCCTGAGCAAGGAAGGCCGCCCGACGATCCTGGAGATCAACGCGCTGCCCGGCATGACGCCGACCAGCCTGATCCCCGACGAAGCGGCCTGCATCGGCATCTCGTACGAAGCGCTGGTCGACCGGCTGCTGCACTACGCGCTGGAGCGCGCGAACGACGGCCGGGTTGGATAGCGGCCTCTCCACCGCCGCCGTCTCCGACGCGCTGGACGCGCTGCGCATCCACGGCCAGGTGCTCGGCCTGGCCCCGCTCTGGAACGGGATGCGCTTCGCCGGTCCGGCCTACACGATCCGCTACCGCCCGGCCGACGCCGAACCCGGCACGGTCGGCGACTTCATCGATGACGTGCCGCCCGGGAGCGTCATTTGCATCGAGAACGCCGGCCGCACCGACTGCACCGTGTGGGGCAGCATCCTGACCGCGGTGGCGTCGCAGCGCGGCATCGCCGGGACCGTCATCGACGGCGTGTGCCGCGACGTCGCGGCGGCACTGGAGCTGCGCTACCCGCTGGTGACGCGCGGGCGCTTCATGCGTACCGGCAAGGACCGGGTGCAGATCGAAGCGGTGCAAGTTCCGGTCGTGATGGGCACGGTGACGGTGAAACCGGGCGACTGGGTCGTCGGCGACGACGACGGCGCGGTCGTCGTGCCGCGCGACCGGCGCGAACAGGTGCTCGAGCGGGCTCGCGCGATCGAGCTGCGCGAGCGCGCGATCGTCACCGCCGTCGCCGCGGGCGGGCGGCTCGACCACGCGCGCAGCGCGCACGGTTACCACGAGCTGCAGAGGGGTGAGCAGCCGAATCCCCAGCCACCGAGGAATGTTCGATGAGCGCAGTCACCCGCAAGTCCTTCGTCACCGTTTCGGCCGCGGCGCTCGCCTCGGTCGCGATTCTGCCCGCCCGCGCGTCCGCCGCGCAGTTCGCGTACAAGTGGGGGCACGACATCCCGTTCGACCATCCCATGCACGTCCGATTGGTGCAAATGAGCAAAGCCGTCAAGCGCGAGACGAACGGCCGGCTCGACATCGCGATCCACGGCAACAACGTGCTGGGCAACGATCCCGCGATGCTCACCCAGCTCCGCAGCGGCGCGCTGGAGTTCTTCTCGATGCAGGGGCTCAACTTCTCGAGCGTCGTGCCGCTCGCGATGCTCGACGGGATCGGCTTCGCGTTCAAGTCGAACGACCAGGCGGTGAGCGCGTTCGAGGGTGACCTCGGCGACGTGGTGCGCAAGGAGATCGAGGCCAAGGGCATGCGCGCCATGCGGCCCGTGTTCGACATCGGCTTCCGCCAGATCACCGGCTCGAAACCGGTGCGCAACGCGGGCGACCTGGCCGGCTTCAAGATTCGCACGCCGCCCGCGAAGATCGCGCTGGACCTGTTCCAAACGCTGGGCGCGGCGCCGACGCCGGTCGCTTTCGGCGAAGTCTACACCTCGCTGCAGACCCACGTCGTCGACGGCCAGGAAACGCCGTACGCGGTCATCAACAGCGCGCACTTCTACGAGGTGCAGAAATACCTGAGCATGTCGAACCACATGTGGACGTGCTTCTGGAACGTGGCCAACCAAGATGCCTGGAAAGCGCTCCCGCCCGACGTGCAGCAAATCCTCGAGCGCAACGTCGCCAGCGCGACCAAGCTCGCCCAAGCCGATCTCAAGCGCAGCGACCGTTCCATCGCCGACAAGCTCCAGCGCGTCGGCCTGACCTTCGTGAAGGTGGACACCGAGTCGATGCGCGCCAAACTCGGCCCGTACTACGCGCGCTGGAAAGGCGAATTCGGCCCCACGGCGTGGAGCGCGCTGGAAAAGCACACCGGCCGGCTGGCGTAGCCGCCGTAAAGGTCGCCCAGTTCAGCGGGTGAAAGGGAGCGCTCCGCCTCGCCGGCGGGATGGAGGACGACATGCTCGCACGCATGCTCCGTGCGCGGCGCCCGCCCCGCTGGGGGGCCGGCTCGTGAACGAGAACCGGCCGCTCGAACCCTCGCGCGCGGCCGCGCAGGATGCCGTGCCGGTCGACCTGCCGCTGCCCGGCGACACGCAGCCCTTCGCGCGCGTCGCGGTCGGGCAGCCGGTCGTCATGCGGCAGCCGGCGCCGCCCGTCGCTGCCGAGCTGGCCGGGATGCTCTTGCCGACCGAGCACGTCGTGTTCGCCAGCTCGCCACACTGGATCGTGTTCGTGCGGCCGCTCG
Organism: Vulcanimicrobiota bacterium; assembly: GCA_963784655.1. GTDB lineage: Bacteria > Vulcanimicrobiota > Vulcanimicrobiia > Vulcanimicrobiales > Vulcanimicrobiaceae > Vulcanimicrobium. The sequence goes on along the minus strand of CAWASO010000001.1, from coordinate 574,831 downwards.
CGGAGATCGTGGCGGTCCTCGTGCTCCTGGCAACCGTCCTGAGCTGGCGGCTCTTGGTGCTCGTACACGGTCACCACATCCTCGTGCCGCTCGTGAGCGGACCGGGCCGCCTCGTCGTGCTCGGCGTGGCCGCACTGCTGCTGCTGCGGAGCGTCATCACGCTGGCCGGGCGGGCGGTGCGCTACTTCGGCTACCGCATCGTCTCGACGAACCGCCGCATCTTCATCGTCCAGGGCCTGTTTGGCCGGCGAGTCGACCCGCTCGGCAACACCGGTCTGGCCGGCTCGACGATGTCCCAGGGTATCCTCGGCCGGATGCTCGGCTTCGGTTCGATCGTGCTCGGCGGCGGCATCGGCCCCGCCATCCGCGACATGCGCGACCCGATCCGCCTCTACCGCGAGTTCCAAGCCGTCGCAAACGGCGTCGACGGCGACACCTGGACGCCCGCGATCCGCCAGACGCAGATTCCGTAATCGCGCGTCAGCGCGGGATGACTTCCAGGCCCATCAAGGTGCGGATGCGGTCGCGGTCGGCGGCGAGTTCGGCGGCCGGGCCGGCGTGGACGACGCGGCCGCTGTCGAGCACGTAGGCGCGGTCGGCGATGCGCAGCGCGAGCAGCGCGTTCTGCTCGACCAGCAGCACGGCGACGCCGGTCTGCTTGAGCTCCGCCAGGATGCGGTAGACGTCCTCGACGACGAGCGGCGCGAGCCCCTGCGAGGGCTCGTCGACGAGGATCAACCGCGGGTTGGCGACGAGCGCGCGGCCGATCGCGAGCATCTCCTGCTCGCCGCCCGAGAGCCGGCCCGCTTTGCGCGCGCGCAGTTCGGCGAGCTTCGGCAACTGCTCGAGCACGCGCGGGATCGTCCAGTCGCCCGTGCGTCCCTGTTCGGCGAGCTGCAGGTTCTCCAGCGTGGTCAGTTCCTTGAACATGCGCCGGCCTTCGGGCACGTAGCCGACGCCCAGGCGCGCGATCCGGTACGGCGGCCAGCCGGTGATGTCCCGGCCGTCGAAGCGCACCGTGCCGCTGCGCGGCGGCGTCAGCCCCAGGATGCTGCGCATCGTGGTGGTCTTGCCGGCGCCGTTGAGGCCGAGCAGCGCGACGACCTCGCCCGCGCCGACCGTCAGCGACACGTCGCGCAGGATGCGGATCTTGCCGTAGTCGGTGCAGACGCCGGCTAGGCTCAGCAGCGGTTCAGACATGGTCGAGCACGCCCTCCCCGAGGTACGCGCTGCGGACGGCCTCGTTCGCGGCGATCTCCGCCGGGTTGCCTTCGGCCAGCAGCTTGCCGCGGTCGAGCACGGTGATGCGGTCGGCCAGCGCCAGCACGACCCGCATGTTGTGCTCGACGAACAGCACGGTCAGGCCGAGCCGCTCGCGCAGGTCGCGGATCACGCCGATGATGCGGTCGGTCTCCGCTTCGGCTAGGCCCGCCATCGGCTCGTCGAGCAGCACCAGCACCGGGTCGGTCGAGAGGCTCATCGCGATCTCGCACAGCCGCTGCGAGCCGTGCGCGAGCTCGGCGACGGGGCGGTCGCGCTGCGCGGTCAGGTTCACGAAGCCGAGCAGCTCGTCGACGCGCGTGTCGACCGTCGCCCGCGCGGCGCCGCGCGGCGTGCGCAGGCGGAACGCTTGCCCGGCGTGCGCGCGCACGCCCAGGCGCACGTTCTCGTCGACGGTCAGCTCGGGGAAGACGCTGGGGGTCTGGAACGTGCGCCCCATCCCCATCGCGATGCGGCGCCAGTTGACCGTGCGCGTCACGTCGCGGCCGCGGAACGTGACCCGGCCGCGCTCGGGGAACGCGTAGCCCGAGACGGCGTTGAAGAACGTCGTCTTGCCGGCGCCGTTGGGGCCGATCAGGGCGTGGATCGTGCCCTCGCGCACGCGCAGCGAGACGTCGTCCACCGCGCGCACGCCGCCGAACACTTTGGAGATGCCGGTCGCTTCGAGCAGCACGGTCTCAGACACGGTTGCCTCCCGGGAGCGGCGTGTGCGCGTCGAGCGGGTCGTCGCCGGCTTGCGGCAGCACGGGCCGGCCGCGCCGCAGCGCGGCGATCGTGCCCAGGATGCCCTTGGGGAAGCCCAGCACGCACGCCACGAACAGCGCGCCCAGGAAGATCTGCCACAGCGGGCGTGATGGTCGAGATGATGTCCTTGCCGATGACGTAGATGAAGGCCCCGACCAGCGAGCCCCAGACCGTGCCCGCGCCGCCCAGGATCATCATCAGCACGAAGTCGCCCGACTGGTGCCAGTCCAGCATCAGCGGGTACGCGAAGTCGATCAGCAGCCCGAACAGCGCGCCCGACACGCCCGCCATCGTGGCCGAGATCAGCAGCGCGACGAAGATGAAGCGGTCGGTATCGAGCCCCAAGTAGCGCACCCGGGCCTCGTTCTGGCGGATCGCGACCAGCGTGCGGCCGAACGGCGAGCTCGCCACGGCGCGAAACGCCACCACCGCCACGACGAACACCACCAGCGCCGTGTAGTAGAAGCCCTGCTCCTTGAGCGTCGCGTGCACGCCCGGCAGGCTCAGCGGCGGCCGGGCGAAGTTCATCCCGTCCTCGCCGCCGGTCACGTCGTTGAAGCGGTAGGCGATGAAGTAGAACACTTGCCCGAACGCGATCGAGAGCAGCCCGAAATAGATCCCGCGCCGGCGCAGCAGGAACGGTCCCAGCACGAGCGCGCCCAGCACCGCCGCGACCGTGCCGACCAGCGTCGCGACGATGAAGCCGGCGTGCCAGTACTTGATCGAGAGCGCCGCGCCGTACGCGCCCAGCCCGAAGTACGCCGCGTTGCCGAAGGCCGGCAGCCCGGTGTAGCCCAGCAGCAGGTTGACGCTCATCACCGCCAGCGCGAACAGCAGCACCTCGCTGACGATCGAGATGTCGAGGTGGATCAGCGGCGCCAGCAGCGGCGCCGCGGCGAGCAGCGCGATGACGGCCAGCGACGCGGCGAGCTCGTTGCGGCGGCTCACCCGAAGATGCCCTCCTCGCCGAACAGCCCGCGCGGGCGCACCATCAGCACGATCGCCATCAGCACGTACATCGAGACCTCGCTCGCCGCCGGGATGAACAGCGTCGTGAGCGAGATCGCCAGACCGATCAGCAGCCCGCCGACGATGCTGCCGAACAAGCTCCCCATGCCGCCGATGATGACGGTCACGAAGGCCGGCATGAGCAGCGCGTTGCCGCTGGTCGGCGAGAGGCCGAGCATCCCCGCCGCCAGCACGCCCGCGATCCCGGCCAAGAAGATGCCCAGGCCGAAGTTGACCGCGTAGAGCAGCTGCGTGTTGGTGCCCAGCGCGGCGATCATCTCGGTGTCCTGCACCGCCGCCCGCAGCCGCAGCCCGAAGCGCGTGCGGGTCAGGAACAGCGCCAGCGCCACGATCGCGACGATCAGCACCACCGCGATGAAGATCCGGAATACCGGAAAGCTCATGAAGCCCAGGCCGACCGTGCCGTTGAGCCAGCCCGGGGGCGAGAACGGGACCCCGTTGGAGCCCCAGATCAAGCGGTAGATCTCCTCGGCGATCAGCGACAGCCCGAACGTCATCAGCAGGCTGTAGAACGGCTCGCGCTTGTAGAGCGGGCGCACCAGCGTCCGCTCCACGATGACGCCGATCGCGACCGCGACCAGCGGCGCGACCAGCAGCGCGAACCAGAACGGCGTGCCGCGCGCGACCATCGTGTACGCCACGTAGCCGGCCAGCGTCATGAAGCTCCCGTGCGCCATGTTGATGGTGCCGGTGAGGTTCATGATCAGCGAGAGCCCCAGCGCCACGATCGCGTAGAACGCGCCGAGCACCAGCCCGTTGAACAGCTGCGGCGCCAGGTGCTCGATCACGCCCTCACCTCAGCCGGGATAGTCGAGCTTGCAGACCTTGGATTTTTCGGCGACGCTCTGCTCGACCGCCTCGGGCGCGTTGATGTCGGTCACGTCGAACAGGTCCAGCTTGTCGCCCGGCGTGCCGTTGGGGCGGATCTTGGCCACCCACATCGGCCACATCAGCTGGTGGTCTTCCTTGCGGTAGTAGCCCTGGCCGTTGAAGATCGAGCTGAAGCGCGTGTTCTCCATGGCGTGCGCGAGCTTGGGCGACTCGGTCGACTTCGATTCGGCCATCGCGGTGATCAGCCGGTCGGCGGTGACGTAGCCGAACGCGCTGCGCGCCGTGGGCGGCTTCTTGAAGCGGGCGGTGTAGTCGGCCACGAACTGATGGGCCAGCTTGTTGTTCTTGCCCAGCGTCTTGTCGCTCTTGTAGTACCACTCGATGCCCCAGTAGCCGCCGCGGGCCTCGGGCGGCAGGCCGTAGAGCGACTCCAGCTCGACCTGCGGGCCGCCGACCGCGTACTTCTTGAGCAGGCCGAACTGGTTCATCTGCTTGAGGCAGTTCGTGTAGTCGTCGCCCTGCACGAAGACGAGCACGAGGTTCGGCTTGGCGGCGTCGATCTTGGTCAGGTACGAGCTGAAGTCGGTCGTGCCCAGCGGCGTCTGCTCGTTGCCGACGACCTCGCCCCCGATGCGGCCCAGCACGTCCTTGAAGCCGGCCTCGAGCGCGTGGCCGTACGCGTAGTCCGGGGTGATGAAGAACCAGCGCTTGCCGAAGCGCTTCTGCAGCGAGTAGCCCGTCGCGTGCGTCTCCATCCAGGTGCTGTGGCAGGTGCGAAAGACGTTCCAGTGACAGGCCTTGCCGGTCACGTCGTCGGTGTGCCCGCCGGAGTCGATGAACAGGATGCTCGCCGCGTTGGCCGCGCCGGCGACCGAGAGCGAGACCGCGCTCGACACGGTGCCGACCAGCGCCACGACCTTGTCCTGGTTGATCAGCTTGCGCGCTTTCTGCGCCGCGACGCCCGGATCGTTCTGCTCGTCCTCTTTGACGAGTTCGATCCGCCGGTTCAGCGCGCCGCCGCGCTTGTTCCAGGCGTCGACCGCCATCTGGAAGCCGTTGGTCTCGTTCTCGCCGGGGGCGGCGTACACGCCGGTGTACGGCTCGAGCAGCCCGATCTTGATGGTGTCGGCGGCCTCGCCGATGCGCGGCAGATAGGCCGGGATGCCGAACGCGGCGGCGGCGGTTCCCGCGCCGGCCAGCCGGACGAAGGAACGACGGGTGAGATCGGAACGGGTCATGGTGGACCTCTTCTCAGCGCCTGGTCGCTAGGCCCATTGTGACAAACGTCGGTGCGCTCCTCGCGCCGGCCGGGACATCAGGCGTAGTCGGCCAGGGTGAGCGTCACGTCGCGCTCGCCCGCCGCGCCGCGCAGGCGCAGCACGACGCGCGTGCCGCCGGGCTCGGCCAGCCGGGTGCGGATGTCGCCCAGCGAGAGCGCCGCCGCCGGCGTGCCGTCGAGCGCGACCAGCGCGTCGTTGGCGCGCACGCCCGCGCCGGCGGCCGGCGTGCCGGGCCGCACGTCGAGCACCGTCGTGCTCGCCGGGTCGGGGCGGATCACGAACAGGCCCGAGCGGTCGAGCACCTGCGGCTCGTCGATCGCGGCGGAGGGCACGATCCGGACCCGGCCGCGCGCCAGATCGTAGGTCACGACGAAGCGCCGCAGCAGCGGTTCGCCCAGGTTGGCCTCGACCGAGCCGTCGGCGAACGCGCCGCGGCGCTGGGTGGTGAAGTCGCCGATCACGCTCACCGTGCGGCCGCCCAGACCGACCTCGACCGGGCCGAGCTTGCCGCGCGCCGGCCCGCCGATGCCGTAGCCCTGGACGCCCTCGGCGGTCGTCGCGCGGGCCGCGACGGCGGGGTGGGAGTCGAGGAACGGGCGCATCAGCGAGACCGCCAGGCGCGAGCCGGTGTCGAGCTGGCAGTGCGCCGGCAGGGCGGCCACCGTGCAGGGCGTGGCCGGGTGGCCCGACCCGTCGAGCGCGAGCGGCAGGTCGCCCAGCGGGCCGCTCCCGCGCGGCGCGAGCGTCATCGTCCCGCCGGCCGCGTCGATGGTGACCGTGAAGCGAGCCAGCAGCGCGGGGCCGATGATGCCGTCGACGTGGGTGCTCTCGGCGACGCCGAAGCTCTGCGCGATCGGCAGCGCGACGAAGCGCACCCGGTCGAGCCGCGCCCCGCCGAGCTCGACCCGCTCGATCGTCAGCCGGCGGGCGGCCTCGCTGTGCCCGCCGACCCCGCCCAGGCTGACCTGCCGGCCCAGCTTCAGCCCGAGCCGCTCGGCGACGGCCTGGTCGACGATCTCGCCCCCGCTGGTGTCGACCGCGAAGCGCAGCGGCGCCGAGCCGTCCAGCCGGACCTCGGCGAACAGGTGCCCGCCCTCCGAGCTGACCGGGACGGTCGCGCCGGCGGTGGCGGCGAGGCCGGAGGGTGAGGGAGCGGGCGCGGCGGCGCCGGTCAGGAGCACGGCCAGGGCGAGGGCGACGAGACGCACGGTGGAGAAGTTCGTCACGCTATGCCGTCCACCGTTGTCAATCCGGGTCTCGAAGGCGTCGTCGTCGGCGAGACCGTGCTCTCCAACGTCGAGGGGGAAGCCGGGCGGCTTACCTACCGCGGCTACGACATCCACGACTTGGCCGCCAACGCCTCGTACGAAGAGATCGTCCACCTGCTGCTGTACGGCCACCTGCCGACGCACCAGGAGCTGATCGACCTCAAGGCCCGGCTGGTCGCGCGCCGCGCGCTGCCCAGCGGCCTGGTCGCGATGCTGCACGCGGTCCCGCGCGAAGCCTGGCCGATGGACGTGCTGCGCACCGGCGTCTCGGCCGTGCCGCACTTCATCCCGCACCGCCCCGACGGCTCGCACGAGACCAACGTCGACGCCGCGCTCGACCTGGTCGCGAAGTTCCCGACCCTGGTCGCGACGTGGGACCGCCTGCGCCGCGGCCTCGAGCCGATCGCGCCCGATCCCAAGCTCGACCACGCCGCCAACTTCCTGTACATGCGCACCGGCGAGCAGCCGATCCCCGAGGCGACCGCCGCGCTGGACACCTACTTCGTGCTGCTGGCGGACCACTCGTACAACGCCTCGACGTTCTCCGCCCGCGTGACGGCCTCGACGGGCGAGGACATCTACGGCGCGATCGCCTCGGCCGTCGCGACGCTGGCCGGCGACCTGCACGGCGGCGCGCCGAGCAAGGTGATGACCATGCTCGAGGAGATCGGCCTGCCCGAGAAGGCCGAGCCGTTCGTGCGCGAGCTGCTCGGGCGCGGCGAGAAGATCATGGGCATGGGTCATCGCGAGTACAAGATCCGCGACCCGCGCGCCGAGCAGCTCGAGCAGATGGCCAAGAACCTGACCGAGAAGTCGCACACCAAGTGGTACCTGATCGCCCGCGCGCTCGAAGACGCGTCGAACAAGGTGCTGCAAGAGGTGAAGCCCGGCAAGCGCATCTACGCCAACGTCGAGTTCTACACCGCGCCGACGCTCTCGAGCTTGGGCATTCCGTCGGACGAGTTCACCTGTCTGTTCGCCTGCGGCCGCATCGCCGGCTGGTCGGCGCACGTGCTCGAGCAGGTCGCGCACAACCGCCTGATCCGCCCGCAGGCGACCTACGTCGGCCCCGAAGTGCACCCGTACGAGCCGATCGGCGAGCGCCGCGGGCAGAACGGCAAGTCGAACGGCAAGGCCGCGGGGAGCGTCACGTCCTGAACCCGCCCAACGGCGAGCGCCGCGCGCAAGTCCGGCGCGAGACGCGCGAGACGCGGATCGACCTGCGCCTCGCGCTCGACGGCGGCCCGGTCGCGATCGCGACCGACGTCGACTTCCTCGACCACATGCTCAACGCGCTCGCGACGCACGCCGGCTGGGGCCTGGAGCTGAGCGCGCACGGCGACGGGATGGACCACCACCACCTGATCGAGGACGTCGGCATCGCGCTCGGGCGCGCGATCGACGAGGCGCTGGGCGACAAGCGCGGCATCGCGCGCTTCGGCTCGATCGCCGTGCCGCTCGACGACGCGCTGGTGCAGTGCGCGGTCGACCTGAGCGGCCGCCCCTGGCTCAACTTCGAGGTCCCGTTCACGGTCCCGGCGCTGGGCGCGCTGCCGACCGAGCTGATCGGCCACTTCTTTCGCAGCGTGGTCGACCACGGCAAGTTCAACCTGCACCTGATCCGGCTGTCCGGCACGAACAACCACCACCTGTGCGAAGCGTCGTTCAAAGCCTTCGCCCGCGCCTTCGCGCAGGCCAAGGTCGTCAGCGCGAGCGATGCGGTGCCGTCCACGAAGGGTTCGCTGAGCGAGCGCACGGCCTGAGCCGCGCGCTCGCCCGGCGCGTACGATTCTCGCGAGCGTCCTTTACGGGAGCGACTGCGTCGCGAACGTCGTCGTCCACACGTAGTCCGACGGCAGCGGCTTGCAGCTCGTCGCGGTGAGCGGCAAGCTCGCTTCGCGCACGGCCGTCAGCAGCGCGTCGTCGAACGCGCGCTGCCCGCTCGACCGAACGAGCGCCACGCTCGTCGCCGCGCCGGCGGCATCGGCGTGCACCCGTGCCGACGCCGTGTACGCCGCATCGACCGGCACGCCGTGCAGCGCGGGAGGGAAGGCGGGCAGCACGTTCGTGTACGCCGTCGGCGGCACGAAGCCGGGACGAAAGCGCGCGTGCGAGACGGTCGGAACCTTGCACGCGGACGGGTGAGCCGCGCTCCAGCCCGCGGGATACACCGGCACGATGACGGAGGCCGTATACCGCTCCGGGTGGACCGGCACGCCCGTGCGAACCGTCACCGTGACGGGGACGCAGTCGCGCAGCGCCGGTTGGTACGTGCTGGCCAGCAAGAGCCGGGTGACGTGCGCCGCCTCACCGGGAGGATCGCTTGGCGCGGAGACGACCGTGACGCGGCGCGGCTTTCCCGCCGCGTCGACCGTCAGATCGACCGTTGCGACGTGGGCCGCGCCCGCGCGCGCGATCGCTTCGCGCGCGTTCGGCAGCTCGGTGTCCATGGGCCGCGCGCCGCGCACGTTGCGGTGAGGGCCCCAGAGGTACGCGAGGCGGACGCCGCGGTTCGGTATCGCGCAGCTTCCCGAGGCGGCCGCGGCGAGCGGCTCGCTCGCTCGCGCGGCGGGCTCGGCCGCGTACGCGACGACCGGTGAGACCGCTCGCACCGCCAGCGCGACGGCCGCGAGCACGACGAGCGCCGCGCCGAGCGCCGGCGGCGACGTGCGCAGCCGGCGCGGCCGCGCGTCGAGGAGGCGCTCGACGCGCACCACGATCGCGTGCCGCGAACCGAACGCGCTCGGCGCGGCGCTCGGTGCGCGCGAACCGACCCCGTTCGCCAGCGCCGCGAGCGTCCGGGCGAAGTCTTCGCCGGCGCCCGTCCGCGCCACCACCCAGTCGTCGCACGCGATCTCGCGCTCCATGGAGAGGCGCCGCACGACGAACCACGCGGCGGGGTTGAACGCGAGGAGCGCGAGCACGACGCGGGCCAGCGCGTTCGTCCAGACGTCGCCGCGGCGCAGGTGCGCGATCTCGTGCACCACGATCGCTTCGACCGCCTCGGGCCGCAGCTCCGCGACCAGGCGCGCGGGCAGGATGACGGTCGGGCGGAAAAAGCCCGCCGCGAACGGAGCGCGCGCGCCATCCGAAATGAAAACCGGATGCTCGTGCGCGGCCGAGTAGGGCCGCGCACGGCGGCGGATCGCGGCAATCGCGCGAAGGTCGAGCGCCAGCAACGCGAGGCGCGCGCTCGCGACCAGCAGCCAGAGGAGCGCGACGGCTTTCCCCACCGCGTGCGGTATCGCGATCCGCGGCGCACGCGCGCCGGGCGCTCCGGGGGCGCCGCGCCGATGCGTTCGGCGGAGACGTTCGGTTCGAGCGCCGCGACGCGCGGCGCCGTGACGCGCGATCCCGAACGGGACGGTGCGACGGCGGCGGCAATCGGTCCGCCGCGCACGGTGTCGCTCGTTGCCGCGTGAGGCACGGCGGGGCCGGCGACGCTAACCGTGAGGACCGGAATCACGACCAGCGCGGCGAGCCCGAACAGCCAGATCGCATGGCGGGTGGCGGCGCCGAGCCGAGGCAGGCAGCGTACGCCGAGCCACACGACGCCCGCGACGAGCGGGCCTTCCCACAGGCTATCGAACAGCGCCGTGGTGACGCGCGAGCGCGGCGTTCACGCGCGCCCCTTCGGCTTGCGCTCGAGCAGCGTGCGAATCTGCGCGCGGTCGGCGTCGCGCAGCGGCACGTCGTCGAGCAGGGCCACCGCGAGCGCGTTGGGCGAGTTCTGGAAGAAGCGCGCGAGGACGTGGTTGACGGCCGATCTCGCCGCGGCGCCGCGCTCGACGAGCGGGCGATACGTATACGCTCGACCGACCTCCTCGTGCGCGACGTAGCCCTTCTGCTCGAGCGTTCGCAGGGTGGACAGTACGGTGTTGTAGGCCAGGTTCGGCGGCCGCAGCGCGCCGGTCACGTCGGCCACGGTGGCCTGCTGCTTCGCCCAGAGGATTTCCATCAGACGCAGCTCGTGATCGGTGAGCACGAGCGATTTCTTGCGCGGCATCGTTCCTCCTAGATTCGTAAGAGGAGCTTACGCCGCCCGGTTCTGGCTGTCAACTAGTATCCTAAGAAATCAGCGCCCGGTGGGCCGGATGCGGTAGATGTTCCCGCCGTCGTCCTCGCTGACGAACAGCGAGCCGTCGGTGCCGACCGCGACGCCGGTCGGGCGGCACTCGCGCGAGCCGTCGGCGGTCTGGCAGCCGCTCACGAAGTCGCGCCACTGCGTGCCGGGATCGTTCCAGTCGATGCCCTTGGCCGGGTCGTTGCCGCGGAAGGCGACGAACGCGACGCGCGGCGGCACCGGTGGGGTGTGCCACGAGCCGTGCAGGGCGACGAACGCGCCGCCCCGGTACGCGGCGGGAAACGCGTGCGCGCCCTTGCCGTCGGCGGGGTAGAACGCCGCGCCGATCGGCGTGTCGTAGGCCGGGAAGACGCTCTTGGGCACGACCACGCCGTCGCAGTTGGCGCCGCTGATGGGCTTGCGGTCGTCGTAGCACTTGAGCCAGCCGTAATCGGGCGTGCCCGCGTGCGCGCTGACGTCGTCGAAGATCTCGTAGGGGTGGCCGTGCTCGAGGTCGTCGCGGCCCGCGACGCCGGCCCACACGTCGCCCGTGCCGGGCTGCACCGCCAGCGCGATCGCGTTGCGGATGTCGACCGCGCGGGCGCGCAGGCCGCTGCCGTCGGGGTTCATCTCCTGCACCGTGGCGCGGGTCGGGTCGAGCTCGGGATTGCAGGCGTTGCACGACGAGCCGACGCTGGCGTAGACCTTGCCCTTGGTGGCGACGACGGTCGTCGTGACGTGGTCGCGCGAGCGGCCGCTGGTGCGCAGGCTGGCGATCTTCTGCGGCTTGGCGCGCGCCGCGCGGTCGCCGGCGTGGTACGGCATGCGGTAGACGCCGAACTGGCCGCCGGCGTAGAGCGTGTCGCCGTCGACGAACACGCCCGCCACCGGCCGGTCGTCGAACGTGGCGAACGTCTGCGCCGCGCCGGGCTTGCCTTGCGCGCTCGGCACGATCGCGACCGTGTTGCCGTTCGTGCCGACCAGCAGGTCGCCGTTGGGTGCGACCGCCAGCTCGCGCGCGCCCGAGACGGTGGCGATCTTCTCGGCGCTGAAGCCCTTGGGAACGGTCAGGCCGGAGCGGTCGGCGCCGCGCGCGGCCGGCGCGGCGAGCACGGCTAGGCCGGCCAGCGCCAGCGCGCAGGCGAGGATGGGACGGGGTTGCATTGGGCTAGTGTTCCCGTTTGGCGCTCGAACCGGTCGTGGCGCTCGCCGGGCGGATGCGAAAGATCGTGCCGGTCTGGTCGTCGGCGACGAACAGGCTCCCGTTCGGGCCGACCGCGACGCCGGTCGCGCGGCCGATCCGGTTGCCGGCCGCGTCCTGGAACCCGGTGAAGAAGTCGTTCCACTGCGCGCCGGGGTCGCTCCAGTTCACCGCCCGAGCGGGCGCACCGCCGGCGAACGGCACGAACGCGACGTGCGGGGGCACGGCGTACGTGCCGCCCTGCTGGTGCCACGAGCCGTGGATGCTGACGAACAAGCCGCCGCGGTAGGCCGCCGGGAACGCGTACGCGCCCGATTGCGCCGCCGGGTAGAACGCCGCGCCGATGATCGTCGAGTAGGCCGGAAACTCCAGCGCCGGCACGACCTGGCTCGCGCAGTTCGCGCCGGACGTGTACGCGACGTGGTTCTCCTCGCAGTCCGGCCAGCCGTAGTCCGCCCCGGCCGGACGCGCCGAGACCGCGTCCATGAACTCGTACGGGTGGCCGGCGGTCAGGTTGTCCTGGCCCGCGCCGCCGGCCCAGACCGCGCCGCTGCCGGGGTCGGTCGCCAGCGCGATCGCGTTGCGCCAGCGCTTGGCCCGGGTCGTCATGCCGCTGCCGTCGAGGCCCATCGTCTGGATCGTCGCGCGGGTGGGGTCCGCTTCGGCGCAGGCGTTGCACGACGAGCCGACCCCGGCGTAGAGCGTGCCGCCGCTCGCCGCGAGCGAGGTGGAGCTGTGCACGTCGCCGTCGGAGTTGGGGGCGACGGGACCGCTGCGCACGCTCGCGATGCGCTGCGCGGTGCCGCTGCGCGCGCCGCTGGCGTACGGAATGCGCCACACCGCGTGGTTGGTGGCCGCGAACACGTAGCCCGAACCGAACGCGACGCCCTCGGCCGGTCCCTCGGCGAGCGAGGCGAACGTCGCGGGCGTGCCCGCCACGCCCGGGTCGTCGGCGCCGGGAACGATCGCGATCGAGGAGCCGCTCGTGCCGACGATCAGGTCGCCGTTGGGCAGCGCCGCCAGCTCGCGCGCGCCGCCGACGTGCGCGATCGCGCTGGCCGCGAAGCCCGCCGGCACGTGCAGCCGCGCGTCGGCGGGCGCCGCGGTCGGGCCGCCGGTCGGCGGCGCGGGCGAGGGAACCGGCGGCCCGCTCGACGGCTGCGCGCTCGGCGCGGGCGACGCCGGGGAGGCGGTCGGCAGACCGCTGGGCTGGCTGCTGGGCACGATCACCGGGCCGGTCGAGGGCACCGGCGGCTCGACCCCGCCCGGGCCGGCGATGGGCGACATGCCGCTCCCGCCGGCGCCGCAGGCGGCCAGCGCCGCGGCAAGCACGAGCGCGCCGCTCACCGAACGCAAGCTGCGATGACGGCTCCCAAGATCGCGGTGATCGACTACGGCGGCGGCAACGTCGGCTCGCTGATCGCCGCGCTCGAGCGGCGCGGCGCGGCCTTCGCGCTGACCGAGGACCCGCGCGACGTCGCGCGGGCCGACGCGGCGATCCTGCCCGGTGACGGCGCCTTCGGCGCTACCCTCGACGCCCTGCGCGAGCGCGGTCTGGACGATGCGGTCCGCGCCGCGATCGGCACGGGGCGGCCGTTTCTCGGCATTTGCGTGGGAATGCAAGTCTTGTTCGACTCCAGCGACGAGTACGGCGGTGCGCTCGGGATGGGAATTCTACCCGGCGAGGTACGCCGCTTCACCCACGCCCCCCGCGTGCCGCACATGGGCTGGAACGATCTGGTGATCGAGCGCACGCATCCGTTCGTGGCGGGCTTGAGCGACGGCGCGTGGGCGTATTTCCTGCACTCGTACCGGGTGGCCGGCGCGGGCGACGCGCTCGTCGCGTCCTGCGACTACGGCGAGCGCTTCGCCGCGGTCGTGGCGCGCGACAACGTCATGGCGACCCAGTTCCACCCCGAGAAGAGCCGCCTCACGGGCGCGCGGCTGCTGGACAACTTCCTGCGCATCGCCGCGACCTGACCGGCCGCCGAATCGAACCCGCGCACATGCAGCAACACGTGCGGCTCGACATCGCGCCCACGCCGCTGGCCGGCGCGCGGCGGGCCTGGGTGCTCGGCGCCGCGCTGGGCGCGATCTTCATCGACCAGTCGGCTTCGGCGGTCGCCACGTCGGCGCTGGCGCCCGTCCAAGGCGCGTTCGGTCTGGGCCCCGACGAGGGCTCGTGGTTCCTGACCCTGTTCAACGCGTCGTACTACACCTCGATCCTGGCCAGCATTTGGATGATCGCGCGCTTGGGCCGCAAGCGGCTGCTGCTCGGCGCGCTGCTCGCCTACGCCGCGTTCACGCTGCTGTGCGTGCTGGCGCCCAACGCGACCGCGCTGATCGCGCTGCGGATGGCGCAGGGCGTGGCCGAGGGCGCGCTGTTCACCACCTCGGCGATGATCATCTTCACCGTCCACCAGCCGAGCGAGATGGCGCGCGCGTTCTTCGGCTTCTCCATCGTGTCGGTGGCGGGCTCGACGCTGGGCCCGCTGATGGCCGGCTCGCTGGTGGAGTTCGGCAGCTGGGAGAGCGCGTTCGGCTGGTCGGCGCTGATGGCGCTGGCCGCGGCGGCGGTGCTGTTCGTCGCGCTGCCGCTGGACCGGACGCAGCGCCGCGTGCGCTTCGACTGGATCGGTCTGGCGCTCGCGTTCGCGGCCTTCGTCCCGTTCCAGTACCTGGTCAACGAGGCGGAGCGGCGCGACTGGTTCGCCGATCCGGGCGTGGTGTTCGCCGCGCTCGCGTTCGCCGGGCTGGCGGCGGCGTTCGCGGTTTGGAAACTCTGGCTGGCGCCGCACCCGTTCGTCGACTTGCGCGTGCTGACGGTCTGGAATCTCGCCGGTCGGGGCGTCGATCTCGGCGGTCGTCGCGGCGGCCGGCTATACCTCGACCCTGTTCGTGCAGTACGCGCAGACCGGGGCCGGGTTCTCGCCGACCGAAGCCGGCTGGGCGCTGGGGCTGCGGGTGATCGCGGTCTGCCTGGGCGTGCCGGCGATCGGCCTGGCCGTGCTGGCCGGCTGGACCAACGCGCGCTGGGGCTTCATGGTCTCGTTCGCGCTGTTCGTGGGCGGGCTGCTGCTGAGCACGACGCTGATGACCTCGGGCAGCGATTTCGCGGCGTTCGTGCCGCTGACGCTGGCGATCGGCTTCGTGCAGGGCGTGGCCAACCAGCCGCTGCCGGCCCTGATCTTCGGCGGCCTCACGCCGCAGCAGGCGCCGATGGGCGCGGTCGTCTTCAAGATGGCGCCGCTGCTGGCCGGCGCGCTCGCCAACGCCGCCTCGCAGCGGCTGCTCGACCTCGCCAACGCCGTCCATCTCTCCGAGCTCGCGGGTGCGGTCAGCCTGCACGCGCCCGCGGTCGCGACGCTCGTGCGCGCCGGCGGCGGGAGCGCGCTGGGCGCGCTCGTCGCGCGCCAGGCGACGGTGCTGGCGTACGGCGACGTGACGCGCTGGATCGCGCTCGCGGCGCTGGTCGCGCTGCCGATGGCGCTGCTGCTGCGCCTGCCGCGGCGGAGCTAGCCTCGCGAGCGCGAAGCTCGCCCGGATGACACGCGCGCTGACGCTCTATCCCGCGATCGACTTGCGCGGCGGCCACGCCGTGCGGCTCGAGCGCGGCGACCCGGCGCGCGAAACCCGCTACGACGCCGACCCGGTGGCCCGTGCGCGCGCCTTCGTCGCGGCCGGCGCGCGCGCGCTGCACGTGGTCGACCTCGACGGCGCGTTCGGCACCGGCGAGAACGGGGCCGCGCTGCGCGCGATCTGCGCCGCGGTGGACGTGCCGGTGCAGACGGGGGGCGGCATCCGCGCGCGGGCCGACGTGCGCGCGCGCTTGGAGGCGGGCGCCGCCGCGGTGGTGCTCGGCACGCTGCTGGTGGAGCGCCCCGACGAGGCGCGCGCGCTGGCCGGTGAGTACGGCACGCGAATCGTGGCCGGAATCGACGCGCGCGGCGACGCGGTCGCGACGCGCGGCTGGCTGGCCGAGAGCGGCATGTCGCGCGACGCGCTGGTGCGCACGGTCGCGGGGTGGGGCGTGGGCCGGATCGTCTTCACCGAGATCGCGCGCGACGGCATGGGCGCGGGCTACGACATCCCCGCCCTGGCCCACGTCGCCTCGCTGGCGGATGTCCGCGTCACCGCCAGCGGCGGCGCGCGCACGCTGGACGACCTGCTCGCGCTGCGCGCCGGCACGCCGGAGAACGTCGACGCGGCGATCGTCGGCCGCGCGCTCTACGAAGGCACGATCGACTTGAGCGAAGCGCTGGGGGCGCTGGGCTGAGCTTCAGCGTGCCGCCGCTGCCGGAGGCACGCCTGCGCCACCGCAGAACGCCGCCACGGTAATGAAGATAGCGACGCACGCGGCCGCTCTTCTCGGAGCGCTCGTTTCGATGCTGGCGGCGGCGGTGCACCCGGCCGCCGCGCAGACGCCGCAGCAGACGGAGCCGCCCAGCACCGGCATCCCAACCCCGGCCTTCGACGGCACGGGCCGGATCGCATACACACGCGGCTTCCGGGGCGACTTGCCCGGCTACTACTCCCTGGTCGTCGACGGCACGGGCGAGCAGATCACGATCCTCTCGTGCGGCAAGGTCGCGGTGGACACGATGTTTCGCCAGCAGAAGCACGTCGAGCTCCTCGGCTTCCGCAGCGGGACGGCCGGCATCTGCGTCAACGAGATCGTCGATCTCGACGCCCCGACCGCGCCGATCATGCTGCCTCCGATCCCGCGCGCCGTGCCGATCCCGAACGAAGTGATACGCTTCGCGCCGCTCCTGTGGTTCGCGCGCGAAGCGGTCGGCTACCCGGAGTCCGCGCAGAGCTTCTACGAAGCGGCGCGGCGCGCGCAGCAAGGTGCGCCGTTCCAACTGATCGAGAACACCAACAAAGCGACGCTCGGGGGCGCGACGGTCCCGACCTATTTCCAAGAGCGCACGTTCGGCGGTCAGACGCGCATCAACTACTGGTGGTTCTACGGCTACCAGCACCCGTGCTTTCAGGGCCAAGGCGCGCACAACGGCGATTGGGAGAACGTCCAAGTCATCTTGAACCGGCAGCAGACCGCGGTCGCGGCGGTGATCTACGGACAGCACGGCGGGCACTACACGCGCATCGCCGGCCCGCGCGACGCGCCCTGCACGCCGGACGGGACGGGCCGCTGCGGCGGGTCGCACGGGTTCGGCCGCAACGGCGACCACCCGATCGTGTACCCCGGCAAGATCGCGCACGGGTCGTACCACAACTCCAGCGGCTCCTACTACGGCAACACGAACGAGAGCGAGGGCTTCTCGCAGTGCTTCTACTACGGCGACTTCCGCAACCCGGTCTCGAGCGCCGACATGCTCTACACCTGGCGCAACCTGATCAGCCTGGACCAGAACGACGAATCGTGGATCGCCGCCGATCGCCTGGCCAATTTCGTCTGGGGTCCGGACGGCGTCAGCCGCCACCCGACGACCGAGCCGCCCGTCGCGAACGAGACCGCCTGCGACGGCAGCCCGACGTACCGCTTCGATCACGCTGGCTGCTATCAGTCGGAGTGCTTGGCCGGCGACGACCAGGCGTCGGAGGACTGCCTCAAAGAATGCGAGCACGGGTACGACAACGTGGGCTTGACCTGCAACAAGGGCGTGTGGCCATGGGAGTGGTCGGTCTACGGCCGCCTGACCGGCGGGCACAGTTACCGCTACGACTACACGATTCCGACAGGCGACGCCGGGCTGACGCGCCGCCGCGCTGCCGACGACGAATGGGGACTGCCATGAAGAAGCTCGCGCTCGCGGCGCTCGCCGTGCTCGCCCTCACCGGACCGGCGGCCGCGGCGATCGACCAGCAAGCCGACCTGACCTGGACGCGCGCCGTCACCGCCGAGGCGATCGGCCTGCGGTGCGGCTGGCTCGACGCGGCCACGATCGCCAAGCTCAAGGCGGTCGAGGACGCCTCGTCCGCCGCCGCGCTCGCGAAGGCGACCGACGCCGAGAAAGCCGAGTTCGCGGCGAACGACGCGCCCAAAGAGCGCGGCTGGGTCGCTGCCAAGATCGCCAAGATGCCCTGTGAAGCGAACGCGCGCCGCTATTTCGACACCCAGCTCGCGCAACTGCTGAAGTAGTCTAGCCTGGTTCGGGCGTCGGCGACGGGCGGCGCTTGAGGATGACGCGCTTCTTCGCGGCGGGCGTCGGCGTGGTGCTCGGCGCGGGCGCCGGCGGCGCGCTCGCAGCGGACGGCGCTTTGGTCGCCGTGGACGGCGTAGGCGTCGCCGACGGCGGACGGGTTGCCGCCGGCGCGGCGGTTGGCGTGGGTGTCGGTGCGGGCGTCGCGTGGACCGTGCGCGGGCGGGCGACCGGGGCGGGAGTGAGGGTCGCGCGCGGGCGCGCGATCTCGGGCGCGGCGCTCGGCGCGGGCGCGGCGCGGCGGGCGGGCGGGCGGTCTGCAAGGTGACCGTCTGCGGCAGGACGATCGTGCGCGCTTCGCCACCGGGCAGGGTGAGGCGCATCGCGACGCGCGCGAACGGCTGGTACAACGCCAGGCGGCAGGACGACGTGCGCGACGTAGGCGTCCGTCGTCGCCACCCGCAGCGGGAAGAGCGTTCCGACGCCGTCGACCGCGACGACGCCGACCAGGCCCGGCACGCCGCGCACGATCACGTCGAACGCGTTCGTGCCCGGGCCGACGTAGCGGTCGAAGTAGATCGCCTCGACCGCCGGGCCGCCGGTCAGGCCGAAGAACGTGCCCGGCGGCGGCGTCGCGAACACGAAGCTGTCGCCGAACTTCCACGCGCCGCGAGAGCCCGTTGGCGGAAAGCGCGACGGCGTGGTCGCCGGGTGGCAGCGCGGTGCGCGGCGTGTAGAGCACCGCGTTGCCGACGACGTTCGCATCGGCGGTGACGTCGCGCCCGTCGACGAGCAGCCGCAGGCCGGCGCGGTCGATCGCGGCGGCGCCGTCGATTCGCGCCGCGATCGCCGGATACGGTTCGTGCACCACGGCACCGTCCGCCGGCTGCAGCCCGGTGATCACCACCGCCGCGGAGAGGCCCGTCGTGCCGGGGACGTTGCCGGCACCGGGGCCGCCGTTCGTTGCCTGTGCGGATGACATCCCGGGTGCGGTCCCCGTTCCGGCCGTACTCATGCGCTCGTTGCGCGCAACGTTTCCATCGTCGCGCAGCGCCACGGTGCGCGTGGCGCCGTCGTACGCCACGCCGACTCCGAACGCGTTCGCCAGCGCGCGCAGCGGCGCGTAGGCGCGGCCGGCGACGACGCGCACCGCGCCGCTCGCCGGGAGGTGGGCGACGCGCGTGCCGCGCTGCAGCGTGATGACCCGCGCGGCGGCGTCGTAGCCGACGTCGGCGTCCAGCGCGCGGCCGACCGCGCGCACCGGCAGCAGCACCCGGCCGCCGACGACGGCGGTGCGGGTGCGCGGCAGCACCGTGCGGCCGCCGAGCGTGACGGTGAAGGTCGCGAAGGTCAGCGCCGCTGCCGCGATCATCGGATCCCTCCCGCGCTCATCGCGCCCTCCGCGGCGACGCCGCCGTAGGTGCGCGGCACGTGGGCGGGCAGCCGCGCGACGATCTCGTAGCCGATCGTGCCGCAGGCGGCCCCGAGCTGCTCGGCGGTGATGCGCTCGCCGCCGTCGCGGCCGATCAGGGTGACCGCGTCGCCGACCGCGGCGCCCGCGACGTCGGTCAGGTCGAGAAAGCTCATGTCCATGCAGATTCGCCCCACCAGCGGCACGCGCCGCCCGCGCACCAGCGCCCGTGCGCTGTTGCCCGCGCTGCGCGGGAGGCCCTCGGCGTAGCCGATCGGCAGGGTGCCGATCAGCGACGGCCGGGCGGCGGTCCAGGTCCGCCCGTAGCCGACCGTCGTGCCGGTCTCGACCCGTGGAGCGCGACGACCCGGCTCCGCCAGCTCAGTGCCGGTTCGAGCTCCAAGCCCCCGGCGCTGCAGCAGCGCCTCGCTGTCGGCGCTGGGCCAGATCCCGTACAGCCCGATCCCGCAGCGCACCGCGTCCAGCCGGGTGTCGGGCCAGAGCATCGCCGCCGCGGTCGCCGCGACGTGCCGCTCGACCGTGACCGGCAGCGCGCCGGGTAGCGGCCTGGAAGCGAGCGAGCTGCTCCCGGGTGAACGACGAGTCCAGCTCCTCGGCCGGCGGCCAGGTGCGTGAACGCCCCGGCCAGCTCGAACTCGGGCGTCGCGGCGTAGCGCGCCAGCGCGGCCGGGGCGTCCGCCGGCGCCAAGCCGAGCCGCCCGACGCCGGTCTCGATCTTGGCTTGCACGGCCGTCGCGCCGGCGCCGCCGGCGGGCCACGCTGGCGACCTGGCGGGCGTAGAGGCCGCGGTCCCACAGCGTCACGGCCACGTCCGCGGCGTGGGCCAGCTCGAGCTCGCCGGGCGGGATCGGGCCGAGCACGTGGAGCGGTGCCGCGATGCCGGCCTCGCGCAGCTCGACCGCCTCCTCGAGCGCGTACACGCACAGCCGCGCGGCGTGCGGGGCCAGCGCCCGCGCCACCGGCACCAGGCCGTGGCCGTAGGCGTTGGCCTTGACCACCGCGCTCAGCTTGGCCGGCGCGACCAGCCGGGCGAGGGCGGCGGCGTTGCGGGCGATCGCGTCGAGGTCGACCGCGATCTCCGCGATCACGCCCGGCGCAGCGTGCGCGCGACGATCAGCCCGACCGGCAGCCCGTAGAACACGACGTGGGCGATCAGCGAGACCTCGAACTGGGTCGGGCTGGGGCGGTGGTAGCGCCCGGCCATGATCTGCACCACCCCCATGAACACGTACACGACCAGGCCGAAGCCCAGCCCCGACACCCAGGGCCGGGTCAGCAGCTGCGGCTGGGTGCGCAGCAGGTAGACGTAGCCCAGCGCCCAGGCGACCGCGATGAAGAAGTGCAGCGCCAAGCCGCCGGCCAGGGAGGGGGCGCCCAGGGTCCAGGTGTCGGCCGCCAGCGCGTCGGCCGGCGCCCTTGCCGCCGGCGACCCCGACGGCGAGCAGGAAGAGCAGCGATGACGACGCCGCCCGCCAGGCCGGCGATCAGGCCGGCGACGAGCTGGTCGCGCAGAACGAGGCTTCGCGCCACGACCCCTGCGGTTCGCGAGCCCTAGGCGGTGCTCCCGGACGGCGGCCGCTACCGCCTCGCCGGCGCGGTAGTCGTCCTCGCGCTGCTCCATCGCCAGCGCCAAGCGCTCGAGCAGCTCGTTCATCGTGGCCCGGGCGATGCGCCGGCCGACCAGCCGGTCGAAGAGCAGGCCGGGCGGGCCGAACGGCGGCACGTACGCGCCCTCGAGCGTCAGCCGGGTCGCCTCGACCGAGGCGATCCGCATCCGCAGCGTGCCGTGGAAGTCGGGGAAGAGCCGCGTCCCGGCTTTCCACTCGATCAGCATCGCGTCGTGGACCCGGCCCTCGTCGGTCTCGTCGGGGTGCAGGGCGAAGACCAGGTCGACCGGGCGCTGGATGCGGCGGCGGACAGCCCGAAGCCGAAGCGCAGCGGGACCCGCACCTCCACGTCGCGCTCGGCCGCTCGGAAGAAGTCCTCGGCGTAGTCGTGCGCGACGGAGAACGGGCACCTGGACCAAGCGCTCGACCGAGACGCGGGAGATGACGCGGCACATACCGAGCGTACCCAGGAGGTCGCTCTGCGCCGAGCCGCTTCCTCTTGCACTCAAGCTGCTCAGTCTGCTAAAGTTGTGCTCCGGCTGGCACTCTCGTGCTGGAAGTGCCAAAGCCCATTTCGCCTCTCCCTCACCGGGAGCATCAGGCTTTCGGAGGATGGTTTTCGTGAATCTCAAGCCACTTGGCGATCGCGTGGTCGTCGAGCACGTCGAACAAGCCGATAAAACGGCCGGCGGCGTGTTCCTACCCGACACCGCGAAGGAAAAGCCGCAGGAAGGCCGCGTCCTCGCCGTCGGCACCGGTCGCACGCTCGACAATGGCACGAAGCTGGCCGATGGACGTGAAGCCCGGCGACAAGATCATCTACTCGAAGTACTCGGGCTCGGAGATCAAGGTCGAAGGCAAAGAGTACCTCATCATCTCGGAAAAAGACGTTCTCGCCGTGTTCACGGACGAGAAGGTCGGCGCCGGAGTTTAAGAAGCAGACATGGCAGCGAAACAGCTAGTATTCGACGAGCACGCACGGCGCGCGCTCGAGCGCGGCGCCAACATCCTGGCCGACGCGGTGAAGGTCACCCTCGGGCCGAAGGGCCGCAACGTCGTCCTCGACAAGAAGTTCGGTTCGCCGACGATCACCAACGACGGCGTGACGATCGCGAAGGAAATCGAGCTCCCCGACACGTTCGAGAACATGGGCGCGCAGCTCGTCAAGGAAGTCGCGTCGAAGACCAACGACATCGCCGGCGACGGCACGACCACCGCGACGGTGCTGGCCCAGGCCATCATCCGCGAGGGTCTGCGCAACGTCACCGCGGGCTCCAACCCGCTGCTGATCAAGCGCGGCATCGAGAAGGCGGTCGAGACGGCCGTCGCCGAGATGCAGAAGATGGTCCAGACCGTCGACACGACCGAGAAGATCGCGCAGGTCGCGTCGATCTCGGCCAACGACAAGACGATCGGCTCGCTGATCGCCGAGGCCATGCAGGCCGTCGGTAAGGACGGCGTGATCACGGTCGAAGAGTCGAAGTCGATGAAGACCGAAGTCGAGACCAAGGACGGCATGCTCTTCGACAAGGGCTACATCTCGCCGTACATGGTCACCGACTCCGAGCGCATGCAGGCCGAGCTGACCGACCCGTACATCCTCGTGACGGAGCGCAAGATCTCGGCGATCGCCGACATCCTGCCGCTGCTCGAGAAGATCGTCCAGGTCCAGAAGCCGCTGCTGATCATCGCCGAGGACGTCGAAGGCGAAGCCCTCGCGACCCTGGTCGTGAACAAGCTGCGCGGCACGTTCACCACCGTCGCCGTCAAGGCGCCGGGCTTCGGCGACCGCCGCAAGGAGATGCTCAAGGACATCGCCACCCTCACGGGCGCGACCGTCATCTCCGAAGAGCTGGGCCTCAAGCTCGACAAGGTCAGCCCCGACCTCCTGGGTCAGGCCAAGACCGTCAAGGTCACCAAGGACGAGACCACCATCGTCGACGGCAAGGGCAAGCCCGACGCGATCAAGGGCCGCATCGAGATGATCAAGCGGCAGGTCGAGGAGACCGATTCCGACTTCGACCGCGAGAAGCTCCAGGAGCGCCTGGCCAAGCTGTCCGGCGGCGTCGCGGTGATCCAGGTCGGCGCGGCCACCGAGACCGAGCTCAAGGAGAAGAAGCACCGCATCGAGGACGCGCTCAGCGCGACCCGCGCGGCGGTCCAGGAAGGCATGATCCCCGGCGGCGGCAGCTCGCTGGTGCACGCCCTCAAGGCGCTCACGCAACGTCACGGTCGACAGCCCCGACGAGAAGATCGGCGTGGACATCATCCGCCGCTCGCTCGAGGAGCCGCTCCGCCAGATCGCCGAGAACGCCGGCTTCGAAGGCTCGGTTGAAGTCAACCGCGTCAAGAACTCCAAGCCCGGCGAAGGCTTCGACGCCATGACCGGCGACCTGGTCGACATGGTCAAGGCCGGCATCGTGGAGCCGTTCAAGGTCACCCGCTCGGCGCTGCAAAACGCGGCCTCGATCGGCGCCCTGGTGCTCACCACCGAGACCCTGATCGCCGACAAGCCCGAGCCCAAGAGCTCGAACGGCGCCGGTGGCCCTCCCGGCGGCGGCATGGGCGACTACGGCATGATGTAGTCTTCGCCACCAGCGAAGCTGCGAATGCAGAACGGCCCTCGGAGAGCGATCTTCGGGGGCCGTTTTTATCAAGGGACTTGACGTGGTTTGATACGATAGCTTCGGATTAGGAATACCTGGTCGGCGTGAGGGAAGCGGGCAACCGCATCCCTCACGTTTATTTTTACGGCAAGATTTGACGCGGACGCGCAGTCCGGGCGCATCGAGTTTAGCCGCGATGACCGCGTATGCTCGAGCGGCCGTGCGGCGGTCGCTCATCGATATCGGAGCCGGTATCGTTCGCCCGCTCGCGAAGCTTCGTGCATGGAGCGCTGCGCGTGGGCCGGAACTGACCCGGCCATGATCGCTTATCACGACGAGGAATGGGGCGTGCCGGTCCACGACGACCGGGTGCTGTTCGAGTTCCTGATCCTCGAGGGCGCGCAGGCGGGGCTGTCGTGGTCGACCATCCTGCGCAAGCGTGACGGGTATCGGCGCGCGTACCGCGGCTTCGACCCCGCCAAGGTCGCGCGCTTCGGCGAACGTGACGTCGCGCGGCTGCTGGCGGATGCGAACATCGTGCGCAACGCGGGGAAGATCGCGTGGTCCGTCCGCAACGCGCAGGCGTTTCTCGACGTGCAGCGGGAATTCGGCTCGTTCGACGCATTCCTGTGGGCTTACGTTAACGGCAAGCCGCTCGTGAACCGGCCGCGCGAGCCCGGCGACGTGCCGGCCAAGACGGAGCTGTCGGACCGGCTGAGCCGCGACTTGCGCAAGCGCGGGTTCGGCTTCGTCGGCTCGACCATCTGCTATGCGCTCCTGCAGGCCGTCGGGGTGGTGGACGATCACGCCGCGACGTGCTTTCGGGCCCATCCCGCACCGGGTGGCCGCCGCGCGCGCGGCGTATCGGCACGGATGATGCGCCCTCTCGCCGCTCTTCAGGCCGTCGCGCTGCTCGCGGCGGCGCTCGTCCCCGCACCGTCTCCGGCGGCCGCCGCACCGGGCGACCGGGTGGGGACGCTCGTGGGAAACTGGACCTGCCGCGACCCGCGTGGCAAGCTGACCCGGCTGGCGTTCAGCGCCGACGGCACCGCGCTCGTCGCGCACGAGACGGCACCGGGCGCCGGTGCCGAAGTCTCGCCGCCGCAGCGCTACGTGCCGGTGAAGGCCGGCTGGCTCGTCACCAGCGTCGGTGAAAGCCGGACGTTCTCGGGCTCGGCGCCGGCCTGGACCGGCGCGACGTGGGACATCGACGGGAGCGCGGTCGCCGCACCGCCGGCGTACGCGCCGCAAGCCGTGCCCGAACGCATCTCGTATGAGCGGGTCGATGCGAACACGATCAGGCGGACGGTGGCCTACGGCCCGGAGCATCGGGTCGCCGACGGCGAGGTGTGCACGCGCGGCGACGAGCCGCCTGCATCCTCGCTGTGCGCGGCCCACGACGTGCCGCCGCGCATGGTTCGAGCGGTGGAGCCGGACACGCCCCCGCTGGCGCAGCAACAGGGCATCCTCGGCACGGTTCGGGTGCGCGTGTCGCTCGACGCCGGCGGCCAGCCGGTCGCCGTCAGAATCGAACAGTCGCCTTCCGCGATCTTGAACAGTTCCGCGATCTCCGCCGCGCGGCGCTCGACCTACGAGCCCGCGCTGCGCGACTGCGTCCCGGTGCCGAGCGACTACCTCTTCTCCGTCTCGTTCTCGAGCCGCTGATGCGCCTGTTCGAGGGCGACGCGATCCTGCTGGCCGGCGGCACCGGGCGGGTCGGCGGCGCGACGCTCGCGACGCTGGTGTCAGAGGGCGCGCGGGTGCTGGTCGTGTCGCGCTCGCTGGACCGCGCGCGCGAGGCGATCGAGAGCGTGCTCGACGATGCGGAAGCAGCCGCGGCGATCCCCTTCGCGGCCGATCTGGGCGACCCGGCGCAGGCCTCGGCAGCAGTCGACGCGCTGGTCGAGCGCTACGGGCGCATCGACGCGCTGGTGAACCTCGCCGGCAGCGGCATCGGTTCGAAAGCGCTCGTCGAATCGGCTCCGCCCGACCTGAACGCGAACCTGGCGGCGTTCGCCCAGACCGCGTACAATCTCGCGCTGCCGGCGCTGCGCGCCATGCTCGCGCAACCGTACCGCGACGGCGCGCGCTCGCGCGGCCGGATCGTCACCGTCACCGCCGGCTCGTCCAAGGATCCCGCTCCCGGGCGCGGCCTGTTCGCGGTCGCGAAGGCCGGCGTCAACGCGCTGATGCAGGCGATCGCGCGCGAGCACAAGGCCGACGGCATCGTCGCCAACGCGCTGGTGCTCGGCGGCGTGGCGACCGAAGCGGCGCGCGGCTACCTCGACCCGGCGGACTTCGCCGCCGCCGCGACGCCGCAGGAAGTCGCCGACGCGCTGGCGTTCCTGGCCAGCGACCGTGCCAGCGGCATCAACGGCGCGCTGGTCGATCTCAACGCCCGCGAGGTTGACTGAAAGGAGATGGAAATTCCGGCCGTTCTCCTCGCCGTCGGATTGCTCGCCGCCTCGCCCGTTCCCGGCGTGCCCGCGTCCTCACCCGCTCCCGCAGCGGCGGGCTGCACGACGCCGGACGCGCCCGCCGTGGTGATTCGCGCCGTCAAGCCGGACCTGCCGCCGCTCGGCGGCGAGCGCCACGTCACCGGCGTCGTGCGGGTGCTCGTCTCGCTCGACGCGCAGGGCCGCGTCACCGGTACGCGCATCGAGCGCTCGTCGTCGCAGATTCTGAACCGAGCGGCGCTCGACGCGGCGAAGAAGTCGGCGTATCAGCCCGCCTTGCGCGCTTGCATCCCGGTTCCGTCGAAGTATCTCTTCAGCGTCGTCATCGACAGCTTGTAGCGCACCCGGGCGCTGAAGCGCCGAAGACGCTAACGCGTCGCGCCGACCAGGGCGGCCAGCGCTTCGGACGGCTCGCACTGCAGCTCGGCGTCGAGCGTGTCGCGGTACTGGCGGAAGTGCCGCAGGGCGGCGGCGCGGTCCCCGCTCTTGAGGTAGGCGCGGATCGCGATCTCGCGCGCCGGCTCGTCGCACGGGTCGTAGGCGATCATCTCGTGCGCGAGGGCGAGCGCGTCCTGGATGCGGCCTTCGTCGAGCGCGGCTTTCGCCAGCGCCTGCGCGACCTCGCAGTGCAGCTCGCGCAAGTGGCGCTCGGTCGGCTCGAACCATTCCCAGGCCTCGAACTTCGCCGGCCGCGCCGCGCGCAGGCCGTCGTACAGCCCGCGCAGGGCGGTGCTCTGGCGCGCGTCGAGCACCTCGGCGGCGCGCAGCGTGGCGGCGGTGCGGTCGATCTCCCAGAGGTCCACCCGCACGTCGTTGCCCAGGCGGTAGCCTTCGCGCGTGCGCACCACCGCGTTGTCGTCGCCCAGGCGCGACTTGAGCCGGTGCAGGCAGACGTGGAACGCGTTGCGGGCCGCGCTCTCGCCCAGGTCCGGCCAGAGCATGTCGGTCAGCCGCTCGCGCGCCAGCGCCTCGGGCCGCATCGCGACCGCGACGAGCAGCGCGTGCTCGCGCTCGGCGAGCGTCACCGGCGCGCCGTCGCGCAGCACCCGGCCGGTGACCAGCTCGATCGCCAGGCCCGCCCGCGGCGCCTCCGCGGCGGGGCGGTAGCGGCGCACGAACGGCGCGAGGAACCCGCCGTCCTCGCCGCGCGCGAGCGCGGTCAGCGCCTCGTGCAGCGCCGGCGCGTCGATGCGCTGCGCGATCGACGCCGCTTCCGCGTGCAGTGCGCGGCGGCGCGGCGGGTCGAGCTCGGCGACCGCCAGCGCGGCCAGCACTTGGGTGAACGGCGAGCGGTAGAGCGCGGCGGCTTCCCGCGCGAGGTCGGCGTGGCGCACGCGCGCGGCCGCGTCGTCGCCGCTCGCGGCGGCGATCAGGTGGCCGCAGGCGACCCACTTGACGTTGTCGGTCGGCTGCGGCGCGCGCTCGTGGCCGCGCATGCAGGCGACGAAGAAGGCGAACCCGCGCACGCCCTCGCGCTCGACCTCCGCTTCCAGCGCGAACGCGTGCTGGGTGTAGTCGGCGTCGTCGCCGGCGAGCCACGCGCCGAAGGCCGCCTCGGCCTCGTCGCGCGCGATGAAGTTGCTCAAGCCCGACTTGCGGCTGTGCTCGATCGCGCGCTCGAGCTTCTCCCGCTCGGAGACGCGGTTGCCGCGCACCCGCTCGACGTCCGCGCCCAGCGTCACCAGCGTGCCCGAGCCCATCACGTGCATGGCGTTGACGAACGGCCAGGCGGCTTCGAGGTCGCGCTCGGCCTCGCTCAAGCGGCCCATCCGCGCGGTCATCAGCGAGCGCAGGTACAGCAGCCAGGCGTGCATGCGCGTCTTGGGCACGTCGGGCGCGGCGATCTGCGCGCGGAAGTCGTCGACCAGCGCCAGCGCGCGCTCGAACTCGCCCAGATAGCTCATGAACAGCACGCGGAACACGTACAGGTAGATGCGCTCGATCGGGCTCGCGTCGGGCGGCAGGCGCTGCCAGATCGCTTCGGCTTCCTCGAGCATCGCGCGCGAGTCGACCGAGAACGTGCGCAGCATCGCCGTCACGGCCCACAGGCGCGGGTAGCGCATCACGATCGCCCGGTCGAGCGAGGCCAGCACGCGCGCGTAGGCCAGCGGCGGCGCGGCGTCCTCGATCACCTCGAGGTGCTCGAGCGCCGGGCGGCGGCGCTCTGGTCGCCTTGGGCGAGGTGGATCTCCGCCGCGCGCTGGAACTCGCCGGCCGTCTCGTAGGTGCCCGCCGCCGGGGCGAGCAGCGCGGCGATGCGGGTCGGGTGGCGCTCGGTCAGGGTCGACGCGACCAGCGGGTGGACGGTGAAGACGCCGTCCGCGTCCCGGCTCACGAACGGCGAGGTCTTCTGGAACTCCGCGAACTGCTCGTAGCCGGCCTCGCCGATCGCCAGGCGGAGGTCGCGCTCGCAGGCCTCGGGCATCGCGGCGCAGGCCAGCAGGCCGTCCGTCACGGCCGGCGGGGCGTGGCCGAGGACCTGATCGGTCAGGTACTCGTGCAGCTCTTCGTAGGCGACGTCGTCGAGCCGGTCGAGCAGCGGCTCCAGCCGGCCCTCGTGGGCGAAGCGAGCCAGCAGCAGCACCGCGATCGGCCAGCCGCCCGAGATCGCCGCGACCCGCTCGATCGCCGCGGGACCGGCCCCCGCCGGGGCCAGGATGGCCGCGATCTCGGCCGGGCGGAAGGCCAGGTCGCCGGCCCGCAGGGTCAGGATCTGGTGCGGCGGCGCGAAACGCGAGAGGTGCACCCGCAGCGGCTCGCGCGAGCAGATCGCGATCGTGCGGCCCGCCGGCCGGGCGGCCAGCAGGCGGGCCAGGAAGTCGCACGCGCCCGGCTCGCGGATCGCGTCCTCGGCGTTCTCGAACACGAAGGCCGAGCGCTGGCCGTGGACTCGCCAGGCCGCCAGCGCCACGTCGAGCCGGTCGGCCGCCGAGCCGTGGCCGTCGCCGATGATGGTCTCGGTTTGCGAGAGGTTCAGGCTGCGCTCGGGGTTCTCGTCGGCTAGCGCCGGCAGCAGCCGGCGGGCCAGCTCGACGTCCGAAGCGACGCCCCGGCAGTCGCAGACGCCGCGCGCCGGGTAGTCCGCGAGCAATTGGCGGACCAGGGTCGACTTGCCGAACCCGGCCGGGGCGACGATCGAGACGATGACCGGCTGCGCCGCCCGCACGCGCTCCACCAGCGGCGTCCGCAGGACGTCGCCGGCCGGGCGCGGGTCGAGTTCGAGCTGGTCCATCTTCGGTATGCGAGTCCGTCGGAGCGCGGTCGCTCGGACTTCGTGACCACTGGTTCGCTCCCCGTCGCGCCCGTCACGTTAACGTTGGATTACTTTACACACACGGCTGTGGATGGTGTGGATTACGCGGTCAGCAGCAGCCCGGCCGAGAGCGCGACGGCATCCTCGGCCAGCGCGATCACCGGATCGGGCAGCCCGGTCTTGGCCGCCGCCGCGGTGCGCAGCCGGAGCGCCAGGTAGGCCGCGGCGACCGCCCCGGCCGCGCCCAGCGCGAAGCCGATCCGCCGGTCGCCGTCGTCGCCGACCAGGCTCGACCCGGCGAAGCCGCCGGCCAGGACGCGCACCGCCAGCGCGGGCGGCGAGGTCCGGGGCGGTATGCCGGGCAGCTTGTCGGCGATCAGCTCGCCCAGCGCCAGCAGGGGGACGACCAGGGCCGGCATTCCGCCCCCGCGGATGCGGGTCGCGGCCGGGCCGGTCATCGAGCGCAGGCCGGATACCAGGCCGATGCCCAGCGCCCGCAGGTAGGGTTGCGCAGCGTCCATGACAGCATCATGCCCGGATCAGGCGCGGCGCCGTGCGTAGGCATCCTCGATCGCCGCATAGCACTCGCAAGCGGCGCGCTCCAGTCCGGCCCGGTCCACCACCGTGAAGCGGCCCCGGGCGTAGCTGATGCAGCCGGCCTGCTGGAGCCCCGCCGCGGCGATGCTGACCCCGGCCCGCCGCACGCCCAGCATCGTCGCCAGCGCCTCGTGGGTGAGCCGGAACTCGTCGCGCCCGACGCGGTCGTGGGTCGTCAGCAGCCAGCGCGCGCAGCGCTGGTCGACATAGTGCAGGCGGTTGCACGCGATCGACTGCGCCGTCACGTCGAGCAGCGCGCTGAGGTACTTCTGGACCAGCTCGCGCAGCGGCGCATGGCGCGCGCAGAGAGCCGCGAAGCGCTCGAACGAGAGGCGATAGAAGTCGCCCGCGATCTGGACGTACGTGAGCGAGGTCTCCGAACCGCCGCCGTCCAGCAGCGCCTGAGCGCCGCTGACGCCTTCCCGGCCGACCGTGACGACTTCGATCTGCGTCCCGTCGCGCATGACCGTCACGACCGAGATGATCCCGTCGATCGGGAAGTACACCTGCGTGACGCGCCCGCCCGGCTCGTAGATTTTGGTGCGCAGCGGCAGCGTGACCCGCTCGAGTTCGCGCATCACCGCACTGCGGGCGTCGTCGGGGAGCACGTCGAGGAGCTGGTTCGAAGCGAGGGTGAGCGTAGAGACCTCGGAACGCGACGCATGCCCACGGCATACAGGCCGTCGGCGGACTCCGGAAGGCTCCACTCTAGCCGAGCGCCGTCGATTCTGTCGGTACGTTACCGAACGGTAGCAATCGAACGAGCGCCTCCTCTCGCAGGCTGCGGCAGGGGCCGGGAGGGTACGGCCGGCGGAGCGGAAACCACCGCCTTTGGCAGTGTGTTGCAGAGAGTGCTAACATGAACGGAACAGGTATTCGAGCTCGTGCGTAACCACGACGAGCTGATCGAGTTCAACCGGCTCTTCGCACCGCGCGGCGGGCACGGCGGCTTCGAACCCAACACCGACGTCCACCTCGACGAGGAGGGCGGCGCGTTCGTCGTGCACGTCGAGCTGGCCGGCGCCGATCCCGACTCGCTGCGCGTCTTCGCCGACGACGTGGACCTCTCCATCGCCGGCGAGCGCGAGACGCGGGCCGTTTCGCGCCATGCCTCGCTGCTGCGCAAGGAGATCCAGTCCGGCGCCTTCGTCCGGCGCATCCGGCTGCCGATTCCGATCGACGCCGACGGCGCCAGCGCCGCCTACCGCGACGGCATCCTGACGATCCGTCTTCCGCTCGCCCAAACCACGAAATACCCCATCGTGCGCACCCAGGTCCGCATGACGGTCAGAAGGACCCTAGCCTGATGGCGAAACCCGACAAGGCGCCCGAAATCCTCGGCATCCTGCCGCTCCAGGACGCGGTGCTGTTTCCCAATACCGTGATCCCGCTGGCGGTGGTGAAGCGCCCCGGCATCCAGCTCGTCGAGGAAGCGCTGCGCGAAGGCAAGCAGATCGGCCTCGTCGTGCTCAAGGACAAAGAGACCGAGGACCCGGGGCCGGACGACGTCCGCCGTTTCGGCACGATCGGCACGATCCAGAAGATGCTCAAGGTTCCCGACGGGACCTTGCGCTGCATCGTCGCGGGCGGGCCGGTGTTCCGCATCGACCAGTTCGTCGCGAGCGAGCCGTACCTGGCCGCGACCTACACCGAGATGCCCGACGTGACGCGCGAGAACGACGCGCTCGTCGCGATGCAGCGCAACCTGGGCACGCTCTTCCAGCGGCTGCTCGGCTACCTGCCGCAGGCCCCGCGCGAGATGGAGATGGAGGTCAACAACATCTCCGATCCCAACCTGCTGTCGTACTTCGTCGCCTCGACGATGCGGCTGGAGACGGCGGACCGCCAGGCGATCCTCGAGGAGCGCGACACCGGCAAGCGCCTGCGCCGCCTCACGATGCTCATCACCAAGGAGCTCGAGGTGGTCGAGCTGGGTCACAAGATCCAGTCCGACATCCAGCGCGAGATGGAGAAGAACCAGCGCGACTTCTACCTGCGCCAGCAGATGCGCGCGATCCAGGAAGAGCTGGGCGAAGGCGATCCGCAGCAAGCCGAAGCGGCCGAGCTGCGCAAGAAGATCGACGAAGCCAACATGCCCGAGGACGTCAAGAAGTCGGCCGACCGCGAGCTCGACCGGCTGGCGAAAGTCCCGCAGGCGAGTCCCGAGTACAGCGTCATCCGCACCTATCTCGATTGGATCGTGCAGCTGCCGTGGAGCGTCTCCACGTCCGATCAGATCGACATCGCGAAAGCGCGCGCGATCCTGGACGAGGACCACTACGACCTCGAGAAGATCAAGGACCGCATCGTCGAGTACCTGGCCGTCGGCAAGCTCAAGAACAAGCTGACCGGCCCGATCCTGTGCTTCGTCGGCCCGCCGGGCGTCGGCAAGACGTCGCTCGGGCAGTCGATCGCCAAGGCCATGGGCCGCAAGTTCGTGCGCCTCTCGGTCGGCGGCGTGCGCGACGAGGCCGAGATCCGCGGCCACCGCCGGACCTACATCGGCGCGATGCCGGGCACGATCGTGCGCGCGCTGCGCGACGCCGGGACCAACAACCCGGTGATGATGATCGACGAGATCGACAAGGTCGGCGGCGACTACCGCGGCGACCCGCAGTCGGCGCTGCTCGAAGTGCTCGACCCCGAGCAGAACAACTCGTTCCGCGACCACTACCTCGACCTGCCGTTCGACCTGTCGCGCGTGCTGTTCATCTGCACCGCCAACACGCTGGACTCGATCAGCGGGCCGCTGCGCGACCGCATGGAGATCATCCAGCTCTCGGGCTACACCGAGCTCGAGAAGATGCAGATCGCCAAGCGCTATCTGGTCGCCAAGCAGAAGAAAGCCAACGGGCTCAAAGAGAACCAGGTCGCGATCGCCGACACGGCGATCAAGGCCGTCATCGGCGACTACACCCGCGAGGCCGGGGTGCGCAACCTCGAGCGCGAGATCGGCACGATCTTCCGCAAGGTCGCGCGTAAGGTGGCCGAGGACTCGAAGTACAAGGCGCGGATCAAGCCCGACAACCTCGTCGACTACCTGTCCAAGCCGCGCTTCTACAACGAAGTGAAGCGGCGGACGGCATCGGTCGGCGTCGCGACGGGGCTGGCCTACACGCCCGTCGGCGGCGACATCCTGTTCATCGAGACGACGGCGATGCCGGGCACGGGCAAGTTCACCCTGACCGGGCAGCTCGGCGACGTGATGAAGGAGTCGGCGACCGCGGCGATCTCGTTCCTGCGCTCCCGCTCGAGCGAGTTCGGCCTGCCCGACGACTGGTTCGCCAAGCACGACCTGCACATCCACATCCCGGCCGGCGCGATCCCCAAGGACGGGCCGTCGGCGGGCGTGAGCCTCTCGACCTCGATCGTCTCGCTGCTGACCGGCCTCAAGGTCGATCCGGAGCTGGCGATGACGGGCGAGATCACGCTCACCGGTCAGGTGCTGCCGATCGGCGGCGTCAAGGAGAAGGTGCTCGGCGCCAAGCGGGCCGGGATCAAGAAAGTGATCCTGCCGCGCCGCAACGAGATCGATCTCGAGGACGTGCCCAAGGAAGTGCGCGACACGATGACGTTCGTCTTCGTCGACGAGCTGAGCGAAGTGTTCGCGACGGCGCTGGGCAAGCGGGTGATCGCGCCCGTGCTGCTCGGCGCGGCCGAGCCCAAGCGCACGAACAACGTGGTCGCGCTGCGCCCGGCCGCCAAGGCCAGTAGCCCGGCGGCTCGCGCCCGGCGCGGCACCGGCCGCACGAGCACCCGCCGCTAGTTTGGCAGCGAGCGGAGCGACCGAGATACCGAACACCGGCCCGCGCGTCAACGTGCGGCTGGTGGCTGCCGTGGCGGCGGTGTGGGTCGTGTGGGGCTCGACCTTCGCCGCGATGCGCTTCGCGGTCGGGACGATCCCGCCGTTCGCCATGGCGGGCACCCGCTTCTTCGTGGCGGGTGCGATCCTGCTCGCGGTGTGCGCGCTGCGCGGGCGAGTCCGGGTCACCCGCCCGGATGTCGTGCGCGCGTTCATCACCGGCACGACCCTGCTGCTGCTCGGTAACGGGATGACGGCTTGGACGGTGCAGTTCTTGCCGACCGGGATCAACTCGCTGCTGCTGAGCGTCTCGCCGATCTGGATGGCCCTGATCGCGTTCGTCTGGAACGGCGAGCGGCCGACCCGCATCGCGGTGGTCGGCATGCTGATCGGCCTGGCCGGCCTGGCGCTGCTCGTGCTGCGGCCGACGAGCACGAGCGCGATCCCGCTCTGGCCGGCGGTGCTGGCCGTGCTGGCCAGCGTGTCGTGGTCGTTCGGCTCGATCTACCAGCGCCGGACGGCGCGGGGCGACCTGCTGGTCTCGACCGCGCTGCAGATGCTCGCCGGCGGCCTGCTGCTGATGCTCGAAGCGGCGCTGACCGGCGAGTGGCGCGCCTTCGACCCGCACGCGATCAGCGCGCTGTCGCTGGGCGGCTTCGTCTACCTGGTGCTGTTCGGCAGCCTGGTCGCCTACAGCGCGTTCCTCTACACGATGCAGAACGCGAGCACCGCGCTGGCCTCGACCTACGCCTACGTCAACCCGGTCGTCGCCGTGATCCTGGGCTTCGTGCTCTTCGGCGAGCGCCTCACCCCGCTCGAAGCGGTCGCCAGCGCCGTCATCGTCGTCGGCGTGGCGCTCATGATGCTGCCCGCGCGAAGCGGTCCGGCGCGAACAGCGCCAGATCGAAGCCCGGGTCGTCGGCTGCCAGAAGCGCGCTGACGATCTCGCCGACCGCCGGGGCGAACTTGAAGCCGTGGCCCGGAGAAGCCGCCCGCGACGACGACCCGCGGCGCCCGCGGATGAGCGCCGATGACGAAGTTCTCGTCGGGGTCAAGGTGTACATGCAGACGGCCGCGCGGACGAACGCCCCGGCCGCGGCGGGGATGAAGTCCGCCAGCTTGCCGCGCATGCGCTCGCCCTCCGCGGCGGTGACGGTCCGGTCGAGCGCATCGGGGTCGGCGTCGACGCCGCTGCCGTGGACCCCGGCCTTGACGCCCTCGCCCAGGTCGGGGAAGCCGTACAGCATCCGCGCCCCGTCGCGCTCGAGCCCGTAGACCGGCAGCACGCCGGGAGCGACCGCGGCTAGGTCGCGCGGAGCGAACCAGAACTGGACGTTGCGCTCGACCCGCAGCGGCAGCCCGAGGTCGGGCGCGAGGCGCGTGAACC
Source organism: Vulcanimicrobiota bacterium (assembly GCA_963784655.1). GTDB lineage: Bacteria > Vulcanimicrobiota > Vulcanimicrobiia > Vulcanimicrobiales > Vulcanimicrobiaceae > Vulcanimicrobium. Next base: position 539,890 of record CAWASO010000001.1, on the reverse strand, counting down.
AGGCCCCGGCGCAGACCGCCAGCCGCTCGGCCTCGACGACCTCGCCGTCCGCCAGCGTCACCCGCACGCCGCCGTCGCCTGCGTCCCAGCCGGCGGCCGGCGTCTCGAAGCGCAGCTCCGCGCCGGCGTCCGCGGCCAAACGCACGTGCGCGCGGATCGCGGCCTCGGGGAAGACCGCGCCCGCGACGGCTTCGTACACGCCGACCTCGTCGGCGCGCGGGCGCAGCATCGGAAAGCGCCGCCGCAGCTCGGCCGCGTCGTAGAGCGCGTGGGGCAGTTCCCACTCCCGCGCGCTCGCCAGCGCACCGGCGACCACCGCCGTCTCGGGCCGGCCGACGAAGATGCCGCCGGTGCGCACCCGCAGCGTGCTGCCGGTGCGTGCTTCGAGCGCGTCCCACAGCGCGTAGGTGCGGCGCAGCAGCGGCACGTACGCGGGGGACTCGAAGTAGGCTTGGCGGATCATCCGGGTCTCGCCGTGCGAGGAGCCCAGCGCGTGCGCGAGGCCGAACTGTTCCAGCCCGAGAACGCGCAGGCCGCGCGCCGCCGCGTGGGCCGCGACGGCGCTGCCCATGCCGCCTAGACCCAGGACGATCGCGTCGTACCGCATGGCGCCGGCTTCGGCGCGTGTCGCCGCTCACCGCTCGGGCGGCGTGCGCCAGCGTACAGACGTAGCGTCACCTAAGAAGTATGATTGCAGGCCATGCAAGAGGACGTTCGGGCGGCCGGAGTGACGGAGGCCGCCGCATCGCTGTGGCTAGGCCGCCGGATCCGCGTACTTGACGCGGGCGGCGCGGAGCTGTGCTGCGGCTTCTTGAGCCACGTCTCGTCGCGCCGGGCGTTCGTGCTCCAGGACGGCGACCGCACCGGCCGCACCATGCGAATGCTCGCGCTGACCGATGTCGGCGTGATCGTGCCGGAGTCGCGCTAGCGGATCAGCACCGCTCCGGCCGGACCGGGGAGGACCTCGCCGATCACCGCCACCGTGCCGAGGCCGGCCAGGTCGGCCAGGACGCGTTCCGCGCCCGCGGGCGCGATCGCGATCAGCAAGCCGCCCGAGGTCTGGGCATCGGACAGGACCGTCCGCAGCGCCGCGCCGACCCGGTCGGCGTACTCGACGAAGCGGGCGTGATCGGCGAGGTTGTCCTGGCTGCCGCCCGGCACGACCCCCTGAGCGACCAGCTCGAGCACCCCGTCGAAGAGCGGCACCCGGGCGGCGTCGATCGCCAGCGCGACGCCCGATGCGCGCGCCATCTCGCCCGCGTGCCCGACCAGGCCGTAGCCGGTGACGTCGGTCGCACCGTGCACGCCGTGGGCCAGCATGGCCGCCGCGGCGCGGTCGTTGAGGCGCGCCATCGAGGCGATCGCGGGAGCGAGCTGCCCCTCGTCGATCAGGTCGCGCTTGCGGGCGGTGGTGAGGACACCCGTCCCGACGGGTTTCGAGAGAAGCAGCAGGTCGCCGGGACGGGCTCCGCCGTTTGTAACGACCCGATCCGGGCGAATGGTTCCAGTGACGGCCAAACCATACTTGGGCTCGTCGTCCTTGACGGTATGACCGCCCAGGATCACCACCCCGGCCTCGGTCGCCACCGCCGCCCCGCCCTCGAGGATGCGGCCCAGGATCTCGGTGCCCAGCTCCTCGACCGGGAAGGCGACGATGTTCAGGGCGCTCAGCGGCCGCCCTCCCATGGCGTAGACGTCGCTGAGCGCGTTGGCGGCGGCGATGCGGCCGAAGTCGTACGGGTCGTCGACGACGGGCGTGAAGAAGTCGACGGTCTGGACCAGGGCCAGGTCGTCGCTGAGCCGGTACACGCCGGCGTCGTCGCTGGCGGCATGACCGACCAGGACGTTGGGATCCGTGATGGGAGGCAAGCGGCGCAGGACCTGCGCCAGGTCGGCGGCGCCGACTTTACTCGCTCAACCCGCGCACGAAGAATAGGCGGTGAGGCGAATGCGGCGCCCGGGGGACTCCATGCCCGTCGAATACAACACCGCAGTACGAACGTCCGCCGGAGTAGACCGTGTCCAAGAACCTGCTGTTCATCCCGGGCCCCGTGACCGTCGCCGACGCCGTGCTGGCCGCCGGCGCCAAGCCCATGATCGACCACCGCGGCCCCGAGTTCAAAGTGCTGCTCGAGCGCATCGCCGCGCGCCTCAAGCCGGTCTTCGGCACCGAGTCGGGCGAGGTGGTCGTGCTCGGCTCGTCCGGCACCGGCGGGCTCGAAGCGGCCGTCGGCAACCTGTTCGGCCCCGGTGACCGGCTGCTGGCGTGCCCGATCGGGGTGTTCGGCCAGCGCCTGATCGCGATCGCGCGCTCCTTCGGCTGCGAGGTCGAGGTGCTCGACACGGCCTGGGGCGATGCGGTCGATCCGCAAGCGCTGCGCGCGCGGCTGGCGGCCGACACGGAGCGCCGCATCACCGGCATCTTGCTGACCCATAACGAGACCTCGACCGGCACCCAGAACGACATGGCCGCGCTGGCCGGCGCGATCCGGGGCCACGACGCGTACGTGGTGGTCGACTCGGTCAGCGGCCTCGCCGCGAGCGAGTTCCGGATGGATGCGTGGGGCTTCGACGTCGTGGTCGCGGCCTCGCAGAAGGCGCTCGCGGCCCCGCCCGGGCTATCGATGGTCGCGGTCTCGCCGCGCGCCTGGCAGCGCATGGAGACCAGCGGCGCGCCGCGCTTCTACTTCGACCTCAAGACCGCGCGCGAGTTCGCTGCGCTCGGGCAGACCGCGTGGACGCCGCCGGTGTCGATCGCCTTCGCGCTCGACGCCGCGCTCGACCGCCTACGAAGAGACCGGCGCCGAAGCGATCTACGAGCGCCACGAGCGCTACGCGCGCGCGATTCGAGCCTTCGCGCTGGGTCACGGCCTGGAATTGTACTCGCGCGAAGGCGCGCACTCGCTGACCGTCGTCGCGATTCGCATGCCGGAGGGCATCGACGCCGACGCGATCCGCAAGACGCTGCGCGAGGAGCGCGGCATCGTGATCGGCGGCGGCCAGAAAGAGCTCAAGGGCAAGCTGATCCGGATCGGCACGATGGGCGACCTGACCCAGACCGACGTGCTGGGCGCGCTCGGCGCGGTCGAGATCGCGCTGCTCGAAGCGGGCGCGCCGATCCACGCCGGCGTCGGCGTGCAGGCCGCGCTGCGCGTGTTCCTCGACGCGGGGCAGCCGGCGGCGGTCTGATCTGAACCCGCCCGACGCGTTCTACGAGCGGAGCGGGGCGGACAGCTTCGTTCCGTCCGCCGCGACGACCAGCCCGTGGGACGAGCGGCTGCAGCACGGCAGCCCGCCGACCACGCTGATGGCGCACGCCTTCGCCGAGCGCCATCCGCGCGACGACGTTCGCATCGCGCGCATCGCGGTCGACTTTCTGGGCCCGATCCCGCGCCAGGAGATGCGGGTTCGCACGCGCGTCGTGCGGCCCGGGAAGCGGATCGAGCTGCTCGAGGGCACGCTCGAGAGCGGCGGGCGCGAGGTGGTGACCGCGCGCGCGTGGCGGATCGCGGTGCAGACCGCGGGCAGCGTTCCGGCCGGCGTCACGCCCGACGACGCCGTGCCCGCGCTGCCGGACGAACAGCCGCAGGGGTCCTTCTTCGGCCTGCGCGAGTGGGGCTACGGCGCGGCGATCGAGTGGCGCTTCACCAGCGGCGGCTTCGGTTCGCTCGGCCACGCGGGCGTGTGGACGCGGGTCCGCATTCCGCTGCTCGCGAGCGAACCGCTCGGCCCGCTCGAGCGGCTGCTGCTCGTTGCCGACTCGGCCAACGGCATCAGCGGCGAGCTGCCGATGCGCGAGTGGCTGTTCGTACCGCCCTCGCTGTCGATCGCGCTGCAGCGCTATCCCGCCGGCGAGTGGACGTATATGGACGCGCGCACGACGCTCTCCGGCGACGGGCTGGGCGTGACGAGCGCGCGCTACGCGGACCGCGAGGGAACGCTCGGCATCGGCAGCCAGGCGCTGTTGATCGAAGCGCGCTAACGCTTCGCAGCTCGATGTGCTCGCCGCGACGCGGACGTCAGTTCGCGCCGATGTTGAGCGGGATCGTGACGGTCGACGACGTTCCGTCGGCGCGGCTCGCGACGAGCGAGGCGGTGAGCGCGGTCTGGCCGGTTGGGACGGCGGCCGCGGGGAACGGAAAGCCCGCTTGCCATTGGCCGCGCGCGGTCTGGGCGAGGACAAAGGTCTGGTTGCCGAGCAGCAGCTTCACCGTGTTGACGTTGCTCGTCGTGACGGCGGCGACCCGAACCGACGTTCCGCTCGCGACCACGGTCGGTGAGAACGTGGCGTAGAAGATCTGCACCGGGTCGGTGCTCTTGGCGAAGTTGCTCTGGGGGGCGGACCCGAACGTGAAGACGTTCGTCTGTGCGAAGGCGGTCGGTGCGGGGCCGGGGGTGGTGTTGCCCGCCGGAGCCGGCATGGTGTTCGGAGCGAACGTTGCGGCGCCGTTCGGAGCGTCGAACTGGCCCGTGGTCGAGGGCGCGTGTACCGGCGCTGGGGTGAGCTGCGTGCCGGGCCGCGAGCGCGGCAGCAATCCCGACGGCACGGGCAGGGTCGCGTTCGCCGGCAGCGTCGGGAGCGGTTGGGGGCTTGGGATCGTGAGCAACGGCGGTCCGGGCAGCGTCGCGCTGCCGGGCGTGAGCAGGTGCGGCGTCACGACGATGATGAGCTCGTTGCGCGAGCTGGTGCGCTGCTCGTTGCGAAAGACGCGCCCGACCAGCGGCACGTCGCCCAGGACGGGAATCTTGGTATTCGTGCGCGTCTCGTTCTCTTGGATGAGGCCGCCGATGACGAGCGTCTCGTTGTCGCGCAGGTGGACGGTGGTCTGGGTGTCGCGGGTGCTGATCTCCGGTACGCCCGCCGAGCTCAGGCCGATCAAGCTATTGACCACCGGGTGCAGCGCTACGGTGATGCCGCCTTCGGCGTCGACCAGCGGTGTGATGTCCAGCGTCACGCCGGTTTGGAAGCTCTGGACTTGGGTGGTGGCGATGGTGCCCGCGTTGCCGGCGGTGGTGGTGAGGATGGACAGGGTGTCGCCGGCGCGGATCGTCGCGGTGCGGCCCGAGAGGGTGGTGATGCGCGGGTCGGCGAGTACCCGGCCGCGGCCGCTCGAGATGGCGAGGTTGAGCTGCGCGGTGAACGAGAGCGGGGTGCGCGCGAATGCTTGCAGGCGGCCGATGCGCGGGATCGTGCCGTTGGCGTCGGGCGGTGGCGTCGTCTCGGAATAGGTGGTGCTCAGGACGGTGGTGCCGAGCTGAATGCCGAGGTTCTTGGCGGCGCTCTCGTCGAGTTCGAGCACTTCGGTGTCCAGCACGACTTGGGGCGCGATGACGTCGACCTTCTCGATGAACTCGCGCGCGGTGCGCAGGCTGGGCGGCGGTCCGACCAGCGCGAGCTGCCCGGGGGTGGGCAGCGCGATCACCTTGACGTCCGGCACGACGAGCTGCAGCGCCTGGGTCATCGCGGCGACCGCATCGGGCGATTTGCGGCCTGGCCCGGCACGGCGGACTTCAGGGTCACGAGTTCCGTCGACGAGCCTGCCGCCAGCGAGCCGGAGCCGAAGCTGCCCGGCGCACCGGGCGCGGGATCGAGCTGTGCGACGGCGTCGGCGAGGCGCTGGTGCTCGGCCGCCGTGGCGGTGACGGCGAGCGCGTTGATCGCCGCGTCAACGGTCACCTCGACGTCGCGGAAGCTGCGCCGCACGAGCGCGGCGACCGAGCCCGCGTCGAGGCTGCGGATGCGGTAGATCTGCGTGTAGCGGGCATCGAAGGCCGGGACGTCGAGCTGCGCCACGAGCGCTTTGGCGCGAGCGACCGCTTCGGGCGGCCCGACGAGCATCACCGTGCTGCCGGAAACGGACGCGCGCAGGCCCGCGACTTGCCGCGCGAGCGCGCGGGCGACGTCCGCCGGGCGGCGCTGCGTCACCCGCACGGCGTCGGAGCCGACCGCGACGGGCGGCGGCGTGACCGTCGGTGCGTCCAGCGCGGTTAGCGCGGTGCGGATTTGCGCCAGGTCAGATGGCAGGGCTGTGACGAGGAGCTGGCGTGGGCCGACGACGGCGATGCGCGCGGCCGGGAAGCTGCCGTGGAGTTGCGCGACGATCGCGTCGGCCCGGACGCTGCGCGTTCCGATGGCTTCGGTGAGCGGGGTAGTCGGATTGCGGACGTCGATGCCCTGCAGCACCGTTCGCATGGCTTGAACGTCGGCTGGCGGTGCGACGACGAGCAGGGCGTTCGACCGGGCGTCCTCGCGCACGGACGCCTGGGGGAATAGGGCGCGAATTTGGGCTGCGGCGCGCTGCACCGGGATCACCGTGACGGGCAGAACGGATGGGGTCATGCCGGCGGCAGTGAGCGGCCTCCCGTACCGGCTTCGACGTCGTAGACACCGCCGCGGATGCGAAACGTATCGCCCAGCGGGGTAAGAATCGCCGCCAGTGCTTGCGGCAGGGTGACCGCGTGCAGCGAGACGGTGACGTAGCCGCTCACCCCTTGACCGACGGTAATGCTCGCGCCGCTCTCGCGCGCGAGCCGCAGCAGCACCGCCTGCACCGGCTCGTTGCGCGCGCGCAGCGACACGTGGCCGTCGGCGTGCGGAGCCGGGACGGCACCGGTACGAACGCCGGCCAGCGTAAAGATGACCGCGACGATACAGAGCGGTCGGAGGAAAGGGCGGCGGACCCGGCGGCCATGCCAACGCAAAAGTAGCCCGCTCTCTTGAATTAAAGCTAGCTTGACGATGTCGTCCAATCCTACACGGACAAATCGTCCGCGTCAATTTCGCGCGGCTTTTATCGGCCGATCACTCCAACTTGCGGCGTACCGCCGATACGGTATCTCTATGTGCCATCTTGACAACGCATGGCAAGAGGCCGTACAAAATGCATCTACCGGAAAGCGCCTTTTGCCGAATCGACGACCTCGCTTAGATGGCCGTCGACTTTTGGCGCCCCGGTGAGGAGGCTCCGTGAACCATCGCCGCGTGGCGGTCGCCGTAACGATCGCCGCGGTCTTCGTGCTGCAAGGAGCCGCGACGCCGTCGCTGCTGCAAGCGCGTCCGGCGGAGCACCGTGCCGCCGCGGTTGCCGTGCCGAAGGGCCCTGTTGCCGCACTGCCGCGACCCACGGCGCCACCTCATGTCAAGCCGACGGGGCACGGTCCTGACCCGGTAGTCGCGGTTCCTCCTGGCCCAGGCATTCGGATTGCGGGTCCGCCGCCGCCTCAGGATCCAACCGGGGTGCAAGCAACGCGCGAATCGGCCCATGCGCGCGTCACGCGATTTCTCAGTCGCATGGGCACGCCCCCTTCTCGCACGGGCATACCTCGTCGCGCTCCCGTCATGATGGCGCCTACGAGTTCCGGCGGGTCTCCAGCGCTCGCGCGCAAGCCGAACGTGTTGCGAGCCGCAGCGTCAGTCGATCTGTCGCAGTTGAACAAGACGGGGATCAACCGGTGGTGGGAGTACGAAGAGGGAACGATTCCGGGCGTCGGCCGCTGGATGGTCAACCTGCACTGGCAGAATCTCATCATCCAAGCCACCGATATGGATATCCCGTACCGTGGGGTCGATTTAGCGTTTCGGCGGACCTACAACTCGTTGAGCGACCACGACTACGAGGACACGGACGGCGCGAGCGAGATCGGCCAATACGGTCAGGGTTGGACCAACACCTTCGACGCCCACATGTCGACCAATAACTGCCCGGCCAGCGGCTCCACGTTCAACGGCTACGGCGGGTTCTCGGTCTACGACGTGGACGGCGCGCGGTACGATTATTGCTACAACGCAAGCGGCAACCTGACCCCGCCGCCCGGGATGGAGGGAACGTCGCTCATACCGACCGCCGATGGCGGCTACTTCAACTGGACCAAGAAGAGCGGAACGCAGTACGGGTTCTACGCCCCGTACTACAGCACGCAGTGGGCGGCGTACTCGGACGAATGTACCAACTGCGCGGGCGCAACCGCAACAATTACCTTCAGTTCAGCTATAGCTGGGATAACGGCGACTCGTCCACGAGCGCTCACCTCAACGCGCTCTACGTCATGACCGAGAGCGGTGCGATGCAGGCGACGCTTGCGTTCAGCGACTTCGGCGGGCGGCGGTTGTGCAGCAGCCTGACATACCCAAATGGCCAACAGGCAACGTATTCCTATGACGCGACCGGCACGTTGTGGAGTGCGAATCTCCCCGGCAACAACGCCGTAGGAGCGAAGTGGACTGCCTACCGTAACTACAGAACCGCGGCGGGGATGACGGTGAGCGGACCACGCTGGAACGCCTCGTGGAACGGGTCGAACTCTACGGACGGCGGCTACGTAGCCTTTACGATGAGCGGCTACAAGAACGCGCAGGTCGTTGGCATCTCGAACTACGGGGTCATGAATTTCACCCCAAGTGACAATACGAGCACCCCCTACTCGGCCGTCGACGGGCTATCAAACCCGTATCAGCACACCGCGATCGCCGGCTACAGCGACCACACGAGCATAACCGACAGCGACGGCCACCAAAGAATCGTCTACATCGACGGACTCGGGCGGCCGGTTTCGCGTCAAGAGTACACGGGTTCGACGTGGCTGACGACCAACCAGTCGTGGGATTCGCACAACAACCTCGTGGCCGAGACGGACCCGCGCAACAACGAGACGGACTACGTCTACGATGGTAACGGCAATACCGTCGCGGTGGGAAACCCCGCGGTAACCCTGGCACAAGGGACGTTTCGGCCAACGTTGCTCTACTCGTACGACGCGTTTAACAACCTCACGAGCACCTGCGATACACGGTGGTCGCACGCGAATGGGCACGACTGGAACGCGACCGGCACCCCCACCTCCTCGGACTCGCTGTGCCCGGGAACGGTAGGTTCATCGACAGCGCCCGGTCCGATCGTCTATCAGTACCAATACCCCGCGCAGGAACCGTTCGGCGAGTTGACCACGGCAACATCCCAACTCGGCTATGCACGGGCGTTCGGCTACGCGACCAGCTCGACGGATTACGGCTTGCCCCTGACGGTAACGGGACGAGCGTTCACCCAAACCGACGGGACGCAGTTTAGCGAAAGCAAGACGTTCGCCTACGACGCCAAAGGCAATCTGACCGGCTACGGCACGGGTCAAGGCTCCTGGTCGTTGACCTACAACACATTGAACCGGCTCGTGACGGCAACGGACCCCGATAACGTGATGACGCAGACCTGCTACTTCCCCGACGGCAGCGTCAGAGCTAAGCAGAGCGCACTGCAGTACGCGCTCGATGGCACAAGGTGCGGGCCTCGCGCAGTTACCTACGGCTACGACGCGGATGGGAACCCCGTGTCCGAGATGCACAACTTCGGCAACGTCGCCGGTACGACCACCAAATGGTACGACCCAGCCGATCGGCTCGTGGAAGTCGCTCAGCCGCACGATACCACCGATCTGGCGACCTATTCCTGGATGACCCGCTACATCTATGACCTGTCACAGGGCGCACCGGGGGCTCTGGCACCACAGATCAACGGCACGACCGTAAGCGGCTACGGCAACTTGGTCAAAACGCAAGAGTACATGCCCCCGACCACGACAGGTCAGCCGACCAACTTGTCGCTCTCACCGCAGTGGATCGATCTGCGCGGTAACGCATTCGATGGACTCGACCGCCCCACGGCCGCGTATGAGGCCGCGTTCGGGAGTGCGCCCAAGCAGGCCAATCAATACGACGCCGGCGGTCAGCTCGGTCTCATGTCGACCACCACCAAGGTAACCGGTCAGTCCGATGCGATGACATACGACGCGCTGGGCCGTAAGCTCTCCGATACCTACAGCGGCGATAATGGGCTGACTCCCAACCGGTCGGTCGTGTACGACGTGACCGGTCAGAATGCCGACATCACCACTTCTGATTTGGGTACCCAGAGCTACGCCTACGACGCCGAGGGGCACAAGGTGTCGATGGCTGAACCCTCCGGCGGCGCCGTGGACTCCCCGGCTACGGTCACCTACTCCTACTATCCCAATGGAACACGCAGCAAACTCGCGATCGCGGCACCGGCCTTTTCACAGCCAGTTGGACTCACGTACACATATCGCAACGACGGCAACCTGCAAACGGAATCATTTTCAAATCAGTACGGAGGCGGGCCATACGTCTTCGGCATGACATACTCACCGGCTGGGCGGATCCGCCAGCGAACCGACCCGCTCACGGGCAAAACCGCCCCGGCCGCCGGCGGTAACAACGGTGACGGTACGACCTGGAGGATGCCCGCCACGACCTTCGTGTCACAGACCTACGGCTATGATGGCAACGGTAATCTCAACGCCATGACGATCCCCCGCGGAGGTTCGTACTCGAGTTTCTCGCGGGACCCCGAAAGCGAAGTGACTGGCTTTGCTGCCTACGCGATACCGGGAAGCGATTACCCGGGCGCCACAGAGTCGATCTCCTACACCGCCCGGGGAGAAGCGATTGTCGATTTGGTTACATGCCCCAGCGCGACGGCCTGTGCGACGAGCGGTGCACCAAAGCAGTATTTCAACGGCTTCCCCGCCTCAGCCGGTACTCAGAGCGATCTTCGGAGCGGCCAAAATTACGGCTACCTGAACGAGGCTTACGCTGGCACCGACTTCAAGTACGACACAGCAGGCCGCCTTACCGGATCGGTCAACCGATATATGGCTGGCACATTGAACCCCGTTTTCGTGTCGCCTTCCTATATGCGCACCTACGATGCCGAAAACCGCATCCGCACGCAGACTGTAAGCACGTCAGGAGGAAACCCCTACACGATCGCCTTCACCAAGTGTACGGGAGGCCCGGCCACCACGCCGGCGGTGTATTATCCTACAACGATGAGCTTCTCGTACTGGCCCGAGGGACACGCCGCGAATGTCAATGACTCGGACGATGGTAGCAACGCTTCAGGATCTGGAGCCGGCGCATCGTACACCTGGCATTGGGACAGAAACGACCTGCTCTTCACCTCGCAGCATTATGTACCACCGAGCGGCCCCGACAGCGAAATGCAACCGTGTATGCAGGAAAAGATGCGGCGTTCTCGACCACGACGACTATACCGAGCACCGTCATATCAGTGTACGATCGCGACTGGACCGGTACCGTCGTCTCGAGCCATCGGGTTGACGGTTACGGTTACGGCTACGGGGCGTGGCAGGGCCAGGGGCCAGCGGCTAAGGTCACGTGCAAGAACGGTAGCGTTTCCAAGCTGTACCCCACCTCGAGCAACGGCGACGGTGCGGTCGGCGCTGGGTTGATGCCTCGCAGCGACGGTTACGTCGCAGACGTGATCACGCTTCAGGGCGTTCGCAGCTACGACCCCAACGCCGGCCAGTGGACTACCCCAGACGCCTACGCCGGCGATGTGCATGATCCTATGACGCAGAAGCCGTTCATGTGGAATCGAAATAATTCATATCAGTATAGCGATCCGAGCGGCTATGAGTCTGAGCAAAAGAATGAGCAAATGCTGGAGAACCTACTCCTCACGGGCGAGGAAGGCGCTGTGGCCCGTGCTCAGCTCCGCCAGTTGATTCGAAGGATGAGAGCGGCAAATCAAAATGTTGATGTCCGTCCTTCAGGCGTTCCGTCAATTGGCAAGCCAAACCCGATAAGAGCCAAGTAGGCACGAGGTACATCGATCCGAGAAACACCGGGAATACCGTCCGTGTTTCGCCAGGGGAACCCCCTCAGTTCCAACGAAAGTCAACAAAAGCCGTACGTTCGTCAAACTGTCAACGGTCAGTACGTTGATAAGGACGGTAAATACGTTGATAATAAAGACCCGGCCGGGCATATCCCCATAGGCGAATATCAATATCGCTCACCTGAAGAAATCGAAGCGATAAACTCGCCTACTCCACCACAGAAGCAGTGATGAGAGACGACATGAACGAAGAAGGCTCATGGATGCCCCCGGAGGCGTATATAAACATAGCTGCAGGCATCGTAGATGTTGCTCGTCAGGTTGCTGATCCAGAGTTTCAACAACGGGTATGGATCAATGACTCGGAACCGGGTGTAATGTCCTCCTATGAGGAAGGCGTTCTAGGCACTCTAGGCGATTATGGCGTTCATCGTGCCGTCAACAATGCCGCGAAATACGGATTTTCCGAGCATCAAGCTGAGAAATTGCGCCTGTTCGTGATGCACCTTACCCATTTCGCCGATCAGCACCCTGGCGCAGTAAGCCAAGATGTTGTAGGTTCGTCCGATTGGTCACGAGTGCAGCGCGCAGCGGCTGACTTCATTGAGGCTATCGATGCGGAGGCGTCATAGTTACGTTGCCTTACCTGAGCGGCACAGCACCGGTATCGGATGGAACATGCATCGTGGGGCTGCTCGCTTCAGTGGCCCCCTGGGCGTTCCACCCCATCAGGAGCGGTTCAACGAAAATGACCATCGAGCGCCTACCGTCATACGAGGGATTGCCCGCGACAGTGGAGATCGCTAAGCCAGACGAATTTCCGGGCTGCTTTCACAAGCACCGCAAAATTTTAGCCTTTCGTGGTTCCTTACCGGCCAGGATGAATCCGCGTATACGATGGCCTCGTTTTCTAGATCGATCGACGCCATTGTGGCATTGTCACCAGTGTTGGTGCGCATATTCGGACCCGAATCTGAGCGTACTTACGACCTCTTGGACGACGCTTTGAACCGAGCGCGGGTGTTCGCGCTGACGCTTTGGTCCGGGCGATATTCAATAGAGCAGTCTGTGCTCGACATGTTCATTGTCGACTTCCCATCCGAAGAGTCGCTTGAGAGCTAGTCTGCGCGTTTCATCGTCGTAGACGCGGAATTATCTGCCGCGTTGAGAGATACGATCATGAGCAAGCTTCGCGACCCAGACTTGGCGATTCGTGCTTACTCGAAGAACGATCAATGAAGGTATCCGAAAGCCCGAGCCGCTGAACCTATTGTAGCGTGCGCTGAACCTATGCAGCGTGCTGGCTAGCCGGCAAACTGCTCACGTAGCGTCCGCTTCGACACCTTCCCCGTCGCCGCGTGGGGTAGCTCGTCCATGAACACCACGTCGTCGGGCAGCCACCACTTCGCCACCTTGTCGCCCAGGTACGCCAGCACGCCGTCCCGGTCCAGCGCGCTGCCCGGCGTCTTCACCACCACCAGCAGCGGCCGTTCCGCCCAAGTCGGGTGCGGCACGGCGATCGCCGCCGCTTCCACGATCTCCGGGTGGCCGACCGCGGCGTTCTCCAGGTCGATCGAGCTGATCCACTCGCCGCCCGACTTGATCAGGTCCTTGCTGCGGTCCCGAATCGTCAGGTACCCATCGCTATCCAGCGTCGCGATGTCGCCCGTCTTGAACCACCCGTCCGCGGTGAACTGGGCCGCCGTCGCCTCCGCGTTGTCGTAATACTCGCCAGTGACCCACGGCCCCCGCACGTGCAGCTCGCCCTCCGACTCCCCGTCGTCCGACTGGATCGTTCCATCGTCGGCGACGATCCGCATCTGCACGCCGTAGATGATCCGCCCCGCCCGGCGCTGGTACTTCAGCCGGATCGACATGGCGTTGGGACGCCGCATACAGTCGAGTTTGGTGGTCCTAATACAGACGGGGATGGGAATAAGCATCCTGGAAACCCAAAAGACGTTAATCCTTCCTCGCCCCAGGAGGTACAGGATGCGGCAAACCGCCCTCAGGGTGCATCGCAGCCGTGACCAAGGCGTCGACTGCTCGGCTTTCTGAATGCCACGGGTAAACTATGAACAAGATCACCAACTCCTTCCTTCTCTACCGTGAATGCCTGCGCATGACATGGAATGCATTTCTTCGTACTTACGATGATGGTGAGCATGAACTTGGGGATGTGGATTCAGCGCTATTTTCCGCTATGGTGCTATCTCAGTGCGAGAACCCTCAGCCCGAGAAGCCGCAACTAACGGAAATGTCTAGAAGGGAAAGGTATTACGACTACCTTTGTGTGCATCCCCTTAGCGGCCCAGCCGGGCTACGGGTTCTTTGCGCTGAAGTTGTTGACAACAGTCGAAAATGGACGGAAAGGGTCTTGAAAACTGGCAGCCTCGACCTTCGATTCTCAGCTCTCTTTGATTTCGTAACTGTCGACGGATGTTTCCGCGAGTTTCGCTATGTCTATGCGGTTGTAGTACGGTCAGCGTGGTTGACATCCGGGCCGGCGAGGCGGTGTTGGTTGAGGCTAACGAGCTGGATGTGCTAGACATTTCGGTTAGAGCGCCCTACATTGTTCCTAGAGAGCAATAACGCATACCGCGAGCAGGTTGCCTATGAGCCTCAACCGCCCGTTGCTTCACCGCATCCGCGTAACCGCTCACGTAGAGCTGGTCGATCTGCTCAAGCAGTAGGGTGCCGACAAGGCGCACGATCGCGGCGTCGTTTGGGAAGATACCGATGGTCGGTCTATCCGCGCCGCCTCCAGATAAGGCGAAACGACCGACATACTCAACGGTGTCGTCCAGCAGCGCTCTGCATTCTCGACCGTAACGAACTTGGTGTATCGCATTCCGTCGGCGAGGGAACTTAAGGCAGCGCGTGCAGCCGTGTTCGACTATTTCGAAGCCTGGTATAATCCCGGCGCCGGCACTTGGCTCTAGGTTGCCTATGTCAGTCCGAACCAATCCGAGTCGTTGCTGCGGACGGCAGCATAGCTGACTGTCCGTAAAAGCGGGTCAGGCTCAGGTTCATCGTGACCCGCTCCTGCCGAAGCTACGCCTCCCACCGAATCCCGCTACAGGTTGATGGAACTAATCCACTCGCCGCCCAATTTCTCCGGTCGCGAATGGTCGGATATCCATCGCCGTCCAGCGTCGCGATGTCGCCCGTCTTGAACCAGCCGCCGCAGTGAACTGCGCCGCCGTCGCCTCCGCGTTGTCGTAACATTTGCCCGTGACCCACGGCCCGCGTACGTGCAGCTCGCCCTCCGACGCGCCGTCGTCCGGCTGCACGATGCCCTCGTCGTCACGAATGGCCAAGGCGCGCTCCTGAATGTCAAGATGGAGACCCTGGGCGATATCGACAAGAGCGGCAATTCACCGCATGGGACCGCGACTTTAGCGGCGTGCGCACGAGCGGGCACAACAACAGCATCTATTACGGCGTGGCTTTTGGAACCGCCATGTGGCCTGCTCTCAAAGGTCAATCGACCAATCCCTCCTCCCCGGTCTACTTCAGCGGCTCCGCGAACGCGCCCTCATGCATCAACCCATGTAGATCTTCCGAGCTTCCTACCGTATAACGGCTTGAGGGCTTCCAGTGGAGTGCGCTGACGATCCAAGGCGCGCGGGTCATCGATAGCGCTACCGGCCAGTGGACGACGCCGGACGCCTATGCCGGCGATATTCATGATCCGATGAGCCAAAAGCCGTTTATGTGGGACCGAAATAATCCGTACGAGTATAGCGATCCGAGCGGTTATGATCCTATTGGCTGGCAATTGGAGAAGCGACGTCTCGGCGATAATGGTGGTGGTGAGAACGGTGCAAAACGTGCCCCGCATGAGCGCGGAAATAATCCATTCGCCGAGCTAGAGCGTCGCGTAAGCGGTATTTTCAGCTCTCTGTACCACGGGGGAGGGGGTACTGCAGAGGCAATCAAGAGCGAATTGGCGACTGGAAAGCCTACGGGAGGAAAGTTTCATTTGCAGAAGGGCGCACAAACGATACGGGTGATCGATCGGGCCTTGGGCGAGAACGGCCTTTCTGACTCGGCTCGGAAGAATTTGGAGCGAGAGAAGCAAAATCTGTTAGACGCGTATGGTTCACACGATCCCAATCGTATCATCGATAGCAACGTCCCGCCACCGTCGCACAAAAAGTAGAGCCAATTATGAAGATAGCTGATCAGATCAGTCGCTTTATACCCGAATTTCGCAGTGCCGAGGCGGAGGCTCCGGCAGGCGAATACGAGCATGGCTGGTATTTGCCTTTATCGCGGGTATGCTTGCTTGTTATGGAGCGCGGGGAAAATGATCCGGACCTTTTACGTCGAGTAAGCGACTTTATTGAATGGGCATACACGCACGATGAGGACGTGGAGACGGCTGCGACTATCGAACTGCTCGAGCCGCTGTTTTACCGCTCCTATGGTCCGGTTGGGGAGTTGCTAGAAGCAGCGTTGGGAGAGCGTGCTAAAGCGTTTCTGGCGCGCGTGCGCGCAGAGTCTCTCTCATGAACCAACGGGAAAATAATTGGATACCTGATTGAGGCTGACGTCTTTGCTGGGCAAGTTTAGGAAGGAAATCTACATGTCGTCTAATGATACGGATAACCTTGCAGGTAAAACTGTTTGGGAGCTTTCCTACTACAAGCTGGACGATGGAGAGCAGGATACTAGAACCATACCCGGTGACCCAGACTATTTCGACGACGAGAATACAACGCGGTTCTTTATTGGTATTTTCTCGTCCGTCGAGACGTGCACAAGCAATCGTCGCGCAGCTTTCACAGAAACCAGGTTTTCGTGATGATGTCAACGGGTTTCGGTTCGATAGCGCGGTCATCGACCAAGCTGGGTGGGTAGACGGGTTTGTTTCCGAATAGTTTCGCTTGCCCTACCATCACAAGCGCGGACTTCAAGCAACGCTTGTCCAGCGTGCAGTGCACCGTCACACCGGCAAAGGGTTTGAGCGACTGATGCGCCCGGTGATCCGGGCCAGTGAACCCGTGGGTTTTCAGGCCGAAACCGGCTCGTCGTTCGTCGACTCGGCCCCGCCACAGCATATGGCGTTTGGCGAGCGACGCGATTCGTACCCGACGATCGTCCGGTTCGGTCGATCAGCGCTCAGCGAACTGCTCGCGCAGCGTCCGCTTCGACACTTTGCCCGTCGCTGCGTGGGGCAGCTCGTCCACGAACACCACGTCGTCCGGGAGCCACCACTTCGCCACCCTGTCGCTTAGATACGCGAGCACGCCCTCCCGCTCCAGTTCGCTCCCGGGCGTCCGCACCACCACCAGCAACGGCCGCTCCGCCCACGTCGGGTGCGGCACCGCGATCGCCGCGGCTTCCACGATCTCCGGATGGCCGACCGCCGCGTTCTCCAGGTCGATCGAGCTGATCCACTCGCCGCCCGACTTGATCAGGTCCTTGCTGCGGTCCCGAATCGTCAGGTACCCATCGCTATCCAACGTCGCGATGTCGCCCGTCTTGAACCACCCGTCCGCGGTGAACTGCGCCGCCGTCGCCTCCGCGTTGTCGTAGTACGCGCCGGTGACCCACGGCCCCCGCACGTGCAACTCGCCCTCCGACGCGCCGTCGTCCGGCTGGATCGTTCCGTCGTCGGCGACGATCCGCATCTGCACGCCGTAGATGATCCGCCCCGCCCGCCGCTGGTATTTCAGCCGGATCGACGGGTCGCGGTGCTTGGCTTTCACCGAGCCGGTGGTGCAGATCGGGCTGGTCTCGGTCATCCCCCAGCCGTGGATCACCTCCACCCCGCGCGCCTCGTACGCCTCGATCATCGACGCGGGCGCGGCCGAGCCGCCGACGCGCAGCGCCCGCAGCGCGGTCAGCGGCTTCCCGCTCTCTTCCAAGTACGCCAGCAGCCGCAGCCAGATCACCGGCACCGCCGCCGCGGTCTGCACCTGCTCGGCCTCGAGCAGCTCGTACAAGCTCTCGGGGTCGTTCAGCGGCCCCGCGAACACCAGCTTGCCGCCGATCATCGGCGCGGAGTACGGGTAGCCCCACGCGTTGACGTGGAACATCGGCACGATCGGCAAAAATGACGCGCTGCTGATCTGCCGCCGCGACGCTTCCGCCATCACCCCGGCCATGGCGTGCAGCACCACCGAGCGGTGCGAGTACAGCACGCCCTTGGGGTCGCCGGTCGTGCCCGAGGTGTAGCACATCGCCGCGGCGCTGTTCTCGTCGAACGCGGGCCAGGCGATGTCCGCCGGCTGCGCGGCGATCAGCGTCTCGTAGCACAGCGCGCCCCGCAGCGTGGTGGCCGGCATGTGCGCCTCGTCGGTCAGGACGATGAACCCCCGCACGCCGGGCAGCCGGTCCTGGAGCGCTTCGAGCTGCGGCACGAAGGTCAGGTCGGTCAGGATCCAGCGGTCGTCCGCGTGGTTGACGATGTACGCGATCTGGTCCGCATGCAGGCGCGGGTTGATCGTGTGGCACACCGCGCCGATCCCCGACACGCCGTAGTAGGTCTCGAGGTGGCGGTAGGTGTTCCAGGCCAGCGTGCCGATCCGGTCGCCGTTCTGCACGCCGAGCGCGCGCAGCGCGTTGGCGAGCTGGGCGGCGCGGCCGCGCACCGCGCGGTAGGTGGTGCGGTGGAGCGGCCCCTCCACGCTGCGCGAGACGATCTCGACGTCGCCGTGGAAGCGCGACGCGTGCTCGATGATCGAGCTCACCAGCAGTGGGGTCTCCATCATCGAGCCGCGCATCGGTTGGTCTACTCCGTGAAGGGAACCGGGAAGCGCACGTACTTGCCGTGCAGCACCTGGGCGCCGTAGTTGTCGATCACCATGTGACCGGCCTTGCTGATGCTGTGGATCGTGGCCGGGCTGTACTTGGACGGAATCTGCTTGGAGGCCTGAGAGACCTTGCTCATGATCGCCGCCGGATCGGTGCTGCCCGCCAGCCCGATCGCTTCGCCCAGGACGTGCATCGCCTCGTAGTTGAGCGAGACCTCGGTGTTGGGCCCGCGCGAGGTGCCGAACTTCTTGGTGTACGCGTCGAGGAACGCCTTGACGCCGTTGCCGGGGTAGTCGGCGAAGGGCACCACGCCGACCGAGCCCTCTTCGCCGGCAGTCGGGATCACTTGCTGAATCTGGTCGAACTTGGCCTGGTCCATGATCGCGAAGCCGCCCTTGAAGCCTTGGTCGCGCGCGGCCTTCATCACTAGGCCGGTCGGCTGCGACGGTCCGCCGACCAGGATCACGTCGGGCTTGTCGGCGAGCGTTTTGCTGACCGCGCCCGAGAAGTCGGTGGTGGTGTTGTAGTCGACGCTGTTGTTACCCAGCACCGTGCCGCCCTCGGCCTGCCACTCGGTGGAGAAGCCCTTGGTCCAGGCGTTGCCGTACGCGGTCGTCGTTGCGAGCAGACCTAGCCGCTTGCCGAAGCGCTTCATCTCGATGTTCGCGTAGGGCTTGAAGTACGCGTCGTACGCCGGCGGGATCATGACCGTCATGGTGTTCTTCTGGGTGAGGATCGCCGGCTCGCTGGAATAGGCGCCGAGCACGAACTTGGGCGACTTGTCGTTGAACGCCTCGATCGCCAAGATGCCGCCCGAGTGCGGGCAGAACACGACCGTCGCGCCGTTGCGCTGCACGAGCTGCTTGGCGTTGCTGACGCTGTTGGGCGGGCGGTACTGGTCGTCGAGCGAGACCAGCTTGAAGGTCCGCTTCTGCCCGCCGACCTTGACCCCGCCGTCGGCGTTGATCTCGTCGATGGCCATCTGCAGGCCGTGCTGCACGTCCAGCCCGTAGGCCGCGGCGCCGCCGCTGAGCGGGCCGGTGTAGCCGATCGTGATCGTGTCGGACGTCTGCGCGGTGGCGCCGAGCGTGGACGCGATCCCGATGACCAACGCGCCTGCGACCGCTGCTCGAAGTGTACGTAGCATGGATCCCTCCTCTGTCAGGCGCCGATGAACGCCTTTTTGACCAGCTCGTTCTGTTGCAAGGTGCTCGCCGAGCCTTCGAGCACCACCCGGCCGTTTGCCAGCACGTAGCCGCGGTGCGCGATCGACAGCGCGGCGAACGCGTTCTGCTCGGCCAGCAGCACCATCGTTCCGGCGCGGTTGATCGCCGCGATCGCGTCCAGCATCGCCGCCACCATGCGCGGGGCGAGGCCCAGCGACGGTTCGTCGAGCAGCAGCAATTTCGGGCGCGCCATCAGGGAACGGCCGATCGCGACCATTTGTTGCTGGCCGCCGCTGAGCGCGCCGGCCGGCGCGCGCAGCTTGTCGCGCACGTCGGGGAACAGCGTGCAGACCTGCTCGAGCGTCTCCTGCGTGCCGCGCCGGTCGCGCCGCCCGACGTACGCGCCCAAGCGCAGGTTCTTCTCGACCGACAGGTCGGGGAAGAGCTTGCGGCCCTCGGGGCACTGCGCGATGCCCAGTGCCACGATGGCGGCCGGGTGCAGCCGGCGCAGCTCTTTTCCGCCGAAGCGGATCTCGCCCTCGGATTTGAGCAGCCCGCTGAGCGCGCCGAAGAGCGACGTCTTGCCCGAGCCGTTGGCGCCCAGCAGGGTCACGCACTCGCCCGGCTCGACGGTCAGGTCGACGCCCTCGAGCGCCGGCGCGGCGCTGCCGTAGCGCACGCGCAGCCCGCGCACCTCAAGCATGGGTGGCCGCTCCGAGGTACGCTTCGATGACCGCCGGATCGGCTTGGACCTCGGCCGGCGTGCCCTCGGCGATCTTCTTGCCGTGGTGCAGCACGACGATCGAGTCGGCCAGCCCCATCACCAGGCTCATCTTGTGCTCCACCAGGCAGATCGTGTAGCCCTTGCGCGCCATGGTTCGGATCAGCTCGGCGTGCTCGTCGGTCTCTTCGGAGGTCACGCCGGCGACGGGCTCGTCGAGCAGCACGAGCTTCGGGTCGGCGGTGACCGCGATCGCGATCGCCAGCCGCTTCTGCGCCTCTTGCGGAATCGAGCCGGCGATCCGCGCGGCCAGCGGCGCGATCCCCGCGAAGCGCAGCGCTTCCATGGCCCGCTCGCGGCTCTCGGCTTCCTCGCGCCGGGTGCGCGGCGTGCGCAGCAGCGCGTCGACGATCGTGCTGCGGGTGTGCATGCGGTAGCCCACGATCGCGTTGTCGAGCACGGTCTGGTGCGCGAACAGGCTGGTGGTCTGGAACGTGCGGGCGATGCCCCGCCGCGCGATCGTGTGCATGGGCTCGCGCGTGATGTCCGCGCCGTCGAAGGTCAGCCCGCCGGAGGTGGCCGGATAGAACCCCGAGATGACGTTGAAGAGGGTCGACTTGCCGGCGCCGTTGGGGCCGATGATGGCCTTGATGTGCCCGGCCGGCACGCTGAAGCTGACGCTGTCGACCGCGACCAGCCCGCCGAAGCGCTTGGAGACGTCGCGCACCTCGAGCAGCATCAGCGCAGCGCCGCCTCGGCGTCGCCGACCGGTCCGACCGGCTGCCGCCGCAGCCGCGGCGCGACCAGGCGGTCGAACACGCCC
The DNA here is from genome assembly GCA_963784655.1 of Vulcanimicrobiota bacterium. Taxonomy (GTDB): domain Bacteria; phylum Vulcanimicrobiota; class Vulcanimicrobiia; order Vulcanimicrobiales; family Vulcanimicrobiaceae; genus Vulcanimicrobium. The sequence goes on along the minus strand of CAWASO010000001.1, from coordinate 518,764 downwards.
ACGATGCCGCGCGGGAAGAAGATCACCAGCAGCACCAGCAGCGGCCCGAAGATCAGAAAGCGGTACTGCTGGATGCCCTGCAGCAGCTCGGAGACCGCGACCAGCACCAGCGTGCCCAGCAGCGGCCCCGCGAGCGTGCCGATCCCGCCGATCACCAGGTACAGCAGCTGCTCGAAGGTGATGTCCAGCCCGCTCGAACCGGGGTCGAGGTTGCCCTGGTACATCGCGAAGATGCCGCCCGCGAGCCCGGCCAGGAAGGTCGAGAGCACGAACGCGACCAGCTTGGTGCGCGGCACGTCGATCCCGGTCGCGCGCGCCAGCGACTCGTTGTCCGCGATCGCCAGGAACGTCCGCCCGACCAGCGAGCGGCGCACCAGCGTGCAGACCAGGATCGCGAACGCCAGCGCCACGACGACCAGGTAGTACTTCGCCACGTCGTTGTCGAGCGAGTACGGGCCCAGCGTGGGCGGGGCGATGTTGACGATCCCGATGTTGCCGCCGGTCAGCTCCTGCCAGTTGGTGAAGACGGTCGCAATCATGACCCCGATCGCGGCGGTGAAGATCGCGAAGTAGTTGCCGCGCGTGCGCAGCCCGATCAGCCCGACCAGCAGGCCCAGCACCATCGCGGCCAGGCAGCCGGCCAGCAGCGCCGGCCAGAACGGCCAGCCCAGGCGCGTCTCCAGCAGCGCGACGCCGTAGGCGCCGACGCCGAAGAAGGCGGCGTGGCCGAGGTTGAGCAGCCCCGTCCAGCCCAGGATGACGTTGAGCCCGTAGACCGCGATCGCGGTGATGTACGCGCCGGCCAGGATGTGCAGGTAGAACGAGTTGCCGACGAGCAGCGGCAGGCCCAGCGCGATGGCGGCGACGGCGGTCCAGAGCAGCCGGCGCATCAGGTCCCCTTCGCGAACAGCCCGGTGGGCTTGACGGCGAGGATGAAGGCCAGCACCGCGAACGCGATCACGTCCTGGTAGCTGGTCGACACGTACGTGCCGCCGAAGCTCTCCGCGAAGGCCAGGATGAAGGCTCCGACGATCGCGCCCGGGATGCTGCCCATCCCGCCCAGCACGATCACCGCGAACGCCTTGAGGATCACCGAGAAGCCCATCGTGGGCGAGATCAGGCTGATCGAGGCGATCAGCGTCGCGGCCGCCGCGGCCAGCCCGGCCGAGATCGCGAACACCAGCATCGAGACGCGGTCGGTGTCGATCCCGACCAGCGCCGCGCCGGCGCGGTTCTGCGCCACCGCCTCGATCGTCGCGCCCATCAGCGTCCGCTTGAGGAACAGGAACAGCAGCACCATCAGCACCGCCGCGGCGATGATGACGATGAGCTGCTGCTCGGTGATCGTCATCCCGAACGGGTGGAGCGCCACGTCGTACGGCGTGGGCAGGACCCGGAAGTCGCCCCCGAACCAGACCTGGGCCAGCGTCTGGAGGAAGAACAGCACCCCGACCGCGGCGATGATCGCGTTCACCTCGGGCGCGTTGCGCAGCGGCCGGAAGACGACGCGCTCGAGCACGACGCCCAGCCCGGCGAGCACCAGGACCGCCAGCAGCAGGGCCGGCCAGTAACCGATGTGGGCGATGGTCACGCCGGCGAACGCGACGTAGGCGCCGAGCATGTAGAGGTGCCCGTGCGCGAAGTTCGGGATACCCATCGTCCCGTACACCAGCGCGAGGCCGAGCGCCACCAATGCGTAGAGGCTGCCTACGACGAGGCCGTTGATCAGCTCTTGGAAGAAAAGATGCAACGCGGTACCCCGTGAATGGAGAAAACTTCTTTGTGACAAGCCTTCCGGGGGTTCCTGTCGTGCCGAAGCAGTCATCGGAGCGCCGTTACGGCGGCCTCTCAGCCGCCGAGCGGCGCGCCGCGCGCCGCTTGCGCTTGCTGAACGCGGCGCTCGAACTGTTCGGCACGGCCGGCTTCCAGAAGACGACGATTCCGCAGCTGTGCAGCCGGGCGGGCGTCACGACGGCCCACTTCTACGACGAGTTCCCATCGCGCGAAGCGGTCCTGACCGCGCTTTACGATCAAATTGCAAACGACGTGTTCGGGCGAGTGCGAGCGGTGCTCAAGGCGCCCGAGGCGAGCATGCGCGAGCGGGTCCGGGTGGCCAACGAAGTCTACTTCGAGTACCTCACCGGCGACCCGCGCCGGGCGCGCATCTACGCCCTCGAGGTGGTCGGGATCAGCCCCGAGCACGAGCGGCACCGGCGCGAGCAGCGCGAAGCGTTCGTGCGCCAGTCGGCCAAGGCGGCCCGCCGGGTCGAGACCGACGGGCCGGTCGAGGGGGTCGATTTCCGGCTCCTCAGCGTGGCCCTGGCGGGCGCCTCCAACGCCCTGCTGGTCGAGTGGGTATTGGCTACGCCACGGCCCGCGGTGGGAGCGATGGTCGACCAGATCACCACCCTGTGGGTGCGCACGCTGGGCCTGGAACGCTCCAAAAAAGAAGATTTTTAGTTCCGCCGGTCCAAGCACTTCCGGCCGAGTCGAGCTTAGGGGAGAAAACGTGTCGCTGACGCTTCGTGACGGTGTCGCCGTTCTGACGATCGACAACCCGCCGGTCAACGCGCTGGGCGCGCCGTCGATCGCGCCGCTGCTGGCGTCGCTGGCCCAGGCCCAGGACGACCCGCGGGTCGGCGCGCTGGTGCTGGTCGGCGCGAACGGAACTTTCAGCGGCGGGGCCGACATGCGCGGCTTCGGCACCGCCCCGGCCGGCCCGACGATCCGCGACCTGCTCGAGCGGCTCGATGCCTCGGCCAAGCCGGTCGTCGCCGCGATCGAGGGGAACTGCCTGGGCGGCGGGCTGGAGGTCGCGCTGAGCTGCGACCGGCGCGTCGCCGCGCCGAGCGCGAAGCTGGCCTTTCCCGAGATCAAGCGCGGGCTGCTGCCCGGCGCGGGCGGCACCCAGCGCGCGCCCCGGCTGGCCGGCGTCGAGGCGGCGCTGCCGCTGATCCTGGGCGGCGAGCCCATCGGCGCCGCGCGGGCCCGGGAGATCGGGCTGGTGGACGAGGTGGCGGAGGGCGACGTGCTCGAGGCGGCGCTGCGCCTGGCGCGCTCGCTGGCCGGCGGCCCGCGCCGCCGGGCGAGCGACATGACGGCCGCGGGCGGCGCGGACGCCATCGAGGCGGCGCGCCGCAAGGCCGCGCCCGAGGCGCGCGGCGGCCTGGCCGAGCGGCGCGCGATCGACTGCGTCGAGGACGCGGTGCAGCTGCCCTTCGCCGAGGGCATGGCGCGCGAGCGCGAGCGCTTCGTCGAGCTGGTCGGCTCCGAGCAGTCCAAGGCGCGCATCCACCTGTTCTTCGCCGAGCGCGAGGCGGCCAAGCTGCCCGACGGCTCGGCCGCGCCGAAGTGGCGCGCCGGCAGCGCGGTGGTGATCGGCGGCGGCACGATGGGCACGGGCATCGCGATGGCCTGCGCCAACGCCGGCATCAGCGTGACCGTGGTCGAGGTCAAGCCCGAGCAGCTGGAGCGCGCGCGCGCGACGATCTCGGGCAACTACGCCGCGACGGTGAAGAAGGGCAAGCTCGCGCAGGCCGAGATGGACGCGCGCCTGGGGCGGATCGGCTTTGCCGAATCGCTCGACGCGGCGGCCGCCGTCGACTTGGTGATCGAGGCGGTGTTCGAGGACATGGCGGTCAAGCAGGACGTCTTCCGCCAGCTCGACCGCATCGCGCGGCCCGGCACGATGCTGGCCACCAACACCTCGACGCTCGACGTCGACGCGATCGCGAACGCGACCTCGCGCCCGCAGGACGTCGTCGGGCTGCACTTCTTCAGCCCGGCCAACGTGATGAAGCTGCTCGAGATCGTGCGCGGCGCGCAGACCTCGCCCGAGACGCTCGGGCGCGCGCTGGCGCTGGCCAAGCAGCTCGCGAAGGTCGGCGTCGTGTCGGGCAACTGCGACGGCTTCATCGGCAATCGCATGCTCTACCCGTACCGCCGCGAAGCGGAGTTCGTGCTGGAGGAAGGCGCGCCGCCCGAGCGGGTCGACCGCGCGATCAAAGCGTTCGGCTTCGCGATGGGACCGTTCGCGATGTCGGACCTCGCCGGGCTGGACATCGGCTGGCGCATCCGCAAACGGCGCAACGCCGAGAAGCCGCCGGCCGGCCGCTATTCCACGGTCGCCGACACGCTGTGCGAAATGGGCCGCTTCGGTCAGAAGACCGGCGCGGGCTACTACCGCTACGAGGACGGCCGCACGCCGATCCCCGACCCGCTGGTCGAGGAGATCGCGGCGAAATCGGCCGCCGCCAACGGCGTGCAGCGGCACGAGATGAGCGACGACGAGATCGTCGCGCGCTGCATGTACCCGCTGGTCAACGAGGCGGCGAAGATCCTGGCCGAGGGCATCGCGGCCCGCCCGGGCGACGTCGACGTGGTGTACGTGTACGGCTACGGCTTCCCGGCCTTCCGCGGCGGCCCGCTGCGCTGGGCCGACTCGGTCGGTTTGCGCAAGGTGGTGGACGACATGCTGGCCTTCAAAGAGACGTACGGCGACGTGTGGGAGCCGGCGCCGCTGCTGCGCGAGCTCGCGGACACGGGCGGTACGTTCGGCGCGTGGAAGCGCGCCGGCACGGCAACCGCCGAGAAGACCTCGGCCGGCACGGCGGCGCCCGCGCATGCGTGAGGCCGTCATCGTCTCGACCGCGCGCACGCCGATCGGCAAAGCCGCGCGCGGCGCGTTCAACGACACCCACGGCGCCGACATGGCGGCGCACGTCATCCGCCACGCCGTCGAGCGCAGCGGCCTGGACCCCAACGAGATCGAGGACGTGATCCTGGGCTGCGGCGTGCCCGAGGGCACGACCGGCCAGAACGTCGCCCGCATCGCCGCGGTGCGCGCCGGCCTGCCGATCACCACCGGCGGCGAGACGATCAACCGCTTTTGCAGCTCGGGCCTGATGGCGATCAGCACCGCCGCGCAGCGGGTGATCGTCGACGGCGTGCCGGCGCTGGTCGCGGGCGGGGTCGAGTCGATCAGCCTGGTCAAGCGCAACGACACGCGGCTGCGCAACCCGTGGATCGAGGAGCACGAGCCCGCGCTCTACTGGGGCATGATCGACACGGCCGAAGTGGTCGCGGAGCGCTATGGCGTCAGCCGCGAGCGCCAGGACGAGTTCGCCCTGCTCAGCCAGCAGCGCACCGGCGCGGCCCAGGCGGCGGGCCGTTTCGACGCCGAGATCGTGCCGCTGCCCGCGCGCAAAGCGGTCGTCGACAAGGCTAGCGGCGACGTGTCGTACCAGGACGTCGTGCTGGACAAGGACGAGGGCAACCGGCCCGACACGACCGCGGCCGGCCTGGCGAAGCTCGAGCCGGTGCGCGGCGCCGGCAAGACGATCACCGCCGGCAACGCCAGCCAGCTCTCCGACGGCGCGTCGGCGAGCGTGGTGATGGACGCCGACCTCGCGCGCGAGCGCGGGATCGAGCCGCTCGGGTTCTACCGCGGCATGGTCGTGGTCGGCTGCCGGCCCGACGAGATGGGCATCGGTCCGGTCACCGCGATTCCCAAGCTGCTCGAGCGCCACGGGCTGTCGGTGGACGACATCGACCTATGGGAGCTCAACGAAGCGTTCGCCGTGCAAGCCTTGTACTGCCGCGAGACGCTGGGCATTCCGCTGGAGCGCTTCAACGTCGACGGCGGCGCGATCTCGATCGGCCACCCGTTCGGGATGAGCGGCGCGCGGATGGTCGGCCACGCGCTGATCGAGGGCAAGCGGCGCGGCGCCAAGCGCGTCGTCGTCACCATGTGCGTCGGCGGCGGCCAGGGCGCGGCAGCTCTGTTCGAGGTCGCGTGAGGCGGTCACTCGCCGCCGGCGATGGTCATCCCGCCGTCGATCACGATCGTCTGGCCGGTGATGAACGCGCCCGCGCTCGAGGCCAGGAAGATCGCCGCGCCGGCGACCTCGTCGGGCTCGCCGATACGGCGCAGCGGGTACCCTTGCGTGGCCCTGGCATAGATCGCCGGGTCTTCCCACAGCTTGCGGGCGAAATCGGTTCGGATGATGGCCGGGGCGAGCGCGTTGACGCGCACGTTGCGCGGACCCCACTCGACGGCCAGGTTGCGCACGAGCTGCATGTCGGCCGCCTTGGAGATGCCGTAGGCGCCCAGCGCCGTGTTGCCCTTGAGCCCGGCGACGCTCGACACGACGATCACCGCGCCGTCCCCGCGCTCGGCCATCTGCGGCATCACCATCGCGCACAGCCACAGGTTGCTGCGCACGTTGCTGGCCATGATCTTGTCGAACGCCTCGTCGCTGATGCCCAGCAGCGGCCCGAAGTACGGGTTGACCGCGGCGTTGCAGACCAGGATGTCGATCCGGTCCCACGCGGCCAGCGTGCGGTCGACCAGCGCTTGCAGCGCGGTGCGGTCGGAGATGTTCGCGGCGTGCGCGAGCGCCGTGCCGCCGGCCGCGTTGATTTCCGCCGCGACCGCTTCGCAGGCCTCGGCTTTGCGGCTCGAGATCACCACCTTCGCGCCGAACTCCGCCATCCGCTCGGCGATCGCGCGCCCGATCCCGCGCGACGACCCGGTGATCAGCGCGACTTTACCCGACAGATCGAACATGCGGCTCTCCCCTAGCGAAGGTATGCGATGGACTTAGCATTCAGCCCCGAAGAGCGTGCGTTCCGCGACGAGGTGCGCGCGTTCATCGCGGCGCACCTGCCGGACGACATCCGGCGCAAGGTGCAGGCGGGCGACCCGCTCGAGAAGGACGACTACGCGCGCTGGCAGCGCATCCTGTTCGACAAAGGCTGGGTCGCGCCGAACTGGCCCCAAGAGTACGGCGGGCCGGGCTGGAGCGCGGTGCAGAAGCACATCTTCCGCGAGGAGATCGCGTACGGCTGGGCCCCGCGCCTGCTGCCGTTCGGTTTGCAGATGGTCGCGCCGGTGATCATGGAGTTCGGCAACGACGCGCAGCGCGCGCACTACTTGCCGCGCATCCTCTCGGGCGAGGACTTCTGGTGCCAGGGCTACTCCGAACCGGGCGCCGGCTCCGATCTGGCGGCGGTTTCGACGACCGCCGTGCGCAAGGGCGACGGCTACGTCATCAACGGCACCAAGACGTGGATCACCGCCGCGCAGTGGGCCGACTGGATCTTCGTGCTGGCGCGCACCGACCCGAGCGCCAAGAAACAGGAAGGCATCTCGTTCATCCTGGCCGACATGCGCACACCCGGAGTCAGCGTGCGCCCGATCGAGACGATCGACGGCGGGCGCGAGATCAACGAGGTCCACTTCGAGAACGTCGAGGTCCCGTTGGAGAACTTGGTCGGGGTCGAGGGCGGCGGCTGGACCTACGCCAAGTTCTTGCTCGAGCACGAGCGCACCGGTACGGCCGGCATCGCCGGCTGCCGCCAGCAGCTCGAACAGCTGCACGAGCTGCTGGCCCGCGAGCGGATCGACGACCGGCGCGTCAACGACCGCATCGCCGAGGTCGAGATCGAGCTCGAAGCGCTGGCCTTCACCGAGCTGCGCACGCTGGCGGCCGAGTCGGCCGGCAAGCGCCCCGGCCCCGAGTCCTCGATCCTCAAGATCAAGGGCACGGAGCTGCAGCAGCGCATCACCGAGCTCGCGCTCGACGCGCTCGGCCCGTACGCCGAGCGGCACCTCGCGCCCAAGTACTTCAACCTGCGCAAAGCCTCGATCTACGCCGGTTCGAACGAGATCCAGAAGAACATCATCGCCAAGCGCATCCTGAAACTCTGAGACATTAGGCAGGCACGCACATGGACTTCACGCTTTCTCCCGAGCAGCTCCTGATCAAGGACAGCGTCGCGCGCTTCGCCGCCGAGCCCGACGCCGACGGCGACCACTGGGCGACGTTCGCCGAACTGGGCTGGCTGGCGGTCGGGGCGCCCGAGGAACTGGGCGGTTTCGGCGGCCCGGTGGAGACGCTGATCCTGCTCGAACAGCTCGGCCGCGGTCTGGTGAACACGCCGTACGTGCCGCAGGTCGTGCTGGCCGGCACGATCCTGCGCGCGGCCGAGCGCCCCGATCTACTCGAAGCGCTGGTCGAGGGCAAGCAGCGTTTCGCGGTCGCCTACGAGGACCCGCACGCGCGCTACGACCCGGCCGCGGTCGCGACCAGCGCCGTGCGCGACGGCGACGCGTTCGTCCTGAGCGGCACGAAGGTGCGCGTGCTCGACGCCGGCACCGCCGGGACGATCCTCGTCTCGGCCCGCACCGGCGACGAGATCTCGCTCTTCGCCGTCCCGGCCGCCGCGGCCGGAATCGCCCGCACGCCGTACGCCGCCGAGGACGGCCACGACGTCGCGGACCTGAGCCTGTCCAACGTGCGGGTCGACGCGAGCGCGCTGATCGGCCCGCTGGGCGGCGGGCTGGCGCTGCTCGAGCGCGGGCTCGACCACGCCGTCGCCGGGCTGTGCGCCGAGGCGGTGGGGCTGATGAGCGTGATGCTCGAGGCGACCGTCGACTACACCAAGCAGCGGCACCAGTTCGGGGTCGCGATCGGCTCGTTCCAGGCGCTCCAGCACCGCATGGCCGAGATGTTCATCGAGGTCGAGCTGGCCCGCTCGATGGCCTACCTGGCCGCGATCACGCTCGACGAGCCGGACGACACGGCCCGGCGGCGCGGGATCTCGGCGGCCAAGGTGCAGATCGCACGCTCCGGGCGCTTCGTCGGCCAAGGGGCAATCCAACTTCACGGCGGCATCGGAATGAGCGAAGAGTACAAGGTAGGCCACTACTTCAAGCGGATGACCTTGGTCGAGCGGCTGCTGGGTGACGCCGACTACCACCTGCGCCGCTATGCCGCGGCCCGGGCCGGGGTCACCTCGCGCGAGGTCGCAGCGGCCGCAACCGTGTGAAGTACCCAGCCCAGCGACGCGCGCCGGATGTCGGCTGTAAAAGTTATGCAATCGGACTTCCGACGGCTCGCCTGCTGTGCTAGCGTTCTGATCCCGGGTGATTCGCGAGGAGGCTTGATGCCATGGACGCGGCTGGATTGCCCCAAACGTACCAACTGCTCGTCGCCCACTTACGGGACGAGCTGCCGGCCCTGTTGCCGCAGGTTCGGCCCGATGAGGATGCGCTAGGCTTCGCTCTCCGCCGGGGCACGCTGAGCGCGCGAATCGATCCGCTCGACCACGCCCGCGCGGTGGTGAGCTGGCTCTACCAGGGCCGCCTCGCACTGCGCACGCTCGCGCCGCTCGACGGCCGGACCGACGACCTCGTGGCCGACCTGACCGGTTTCTTCTGCGGCGTGCCGCTCGCGGCGCTGCGGCTGGGTAAACCCTACCTGCCCCTGCGCGACCGCGCGGGCCGCGAGCGCGTCGCGCGCTCCGACCGCACGCCGATGCGCCGCCAGCTCGTGATCGCCCCGATGAGCTTCGCCGAGTTCTCGCGCTCGGTCGACGCCCGCGCCCGTGAGGTCATCGGACCGATCGCCGGCCGCGGTCTAATCGTCGAGCCCGACCTGAAGGCCACCCTCTGGCTGAGCGGCGGCGGGGTCGCCCGCGTCTGGACCTCCGGCAACGACGAAGCCGTCGGTAAGCTCACCACCCGCGCCGGCCTGCCCCTGCGCCAGCTCGCCTCCACCCGCCTGGACGAAATCGGCGTCGAGACCGCCGCCCAGTTCGTCGCCCGCGTCGCCGCCCCGGACATCTCCGGCCGCCTCTGGCGCTAGTTCCCGACCTCGAAGCGGCCGATGTCGGCGTCGTGCGCTCCGGCATGGAGAGCCGTGTCCGCGCGGGGCTACACTCGGTGCGCTTGGAACACCGGGTCGACCATCGGCTTGATGAACGACGGGACGGTGCCTTCGACGACGTTGTCGATCCAGCGGTTGGGGCCGGTGACGAAGGCGACGGCTTGCGAGCGGTGCAGGTCCGCACGCAGGTCGGCGCCGAGCGGGAAGAAGAGCGCGACGTACAGGACGGCCCAGATACCGAACAGCGCTTTCGCCAGGCCGATCGCCGCGCCGCCGAGGCCGTTGCCGATGCCGATCACCGGCAGCTTCGCGATTCGTCCGAGGAGCGCCGCGAGCACCATCAGCGCGATGTAGACCGCGACCGCGAAGGTGATCATGCCGACTACATGCGCGGAGCCCGCGCCTACGTGGAGCAGGTCGCGCGCGTAGGGGTCGAGCGTGCCGGGGTAGCGCAGCGCTGCCCAAAACGCCGCGCCCAGCGCGATCGCGCCGCTGATCTCGCCGACGAAACCGCGCTTCCAGCCCTTGAGGGTGAAGAGCAGCGCGATGCCGCCGATGACGAGGTCCGGCCAGGTCAGGCTCACGTGCGCGGGGTGGCCCCGAAGCGCTCGCGCAGCGCGGCGACGATCCGGCCCAGCGCGGCCTCGGCGGCCTCGTCGGTCAGCGTCGTCTCGTCGCTCTGCAGCACGATCCGCAGCGCGAGCGACTTCTTGCCCTCGCCGACCTGCGGCCCGCGGTACTCGTCGAACACCGCCGCCGTGCGCACCAGTTCCTCAGCAGCGCGGACGGCGGCGGTGAGGTCGCCGGCCAGCACGTCGAGCGGCACGACCACCGCGAGGTCGCGGTCGACCGGCGGGAACTTCGACGGTTCGGCGTACTGCCGCACCGCCGTGGCCGGGAGCGCGGCGACGAAGAGCATCGCCAGCGCGGTGTCTTCGGGCACGTCGTAGGCTCGCGCCAGGCGCGGGTCCACCACGCCGACGTAACCGACCAGCGTCTCGCCGACCCGCAGCGCGGCGGTCTTGCCCGGGTGGAGCGAGGCGTACTCACCGCGCTCGACCCGCGCGTCCGTGCCGGTCACCCGGCGCAGCAGCGCCAGGACGTCGGACTTCAGCCGCCCGAAGGCCTCGGCGCCGCCGGCGTGGAGGGCGGTCAGCTCGACCCGCTCGTCCGGCGCGGGCTGGGCGTCGGCGAAGACGTGGCCCAGCTCGAAGACGCGGTACGGGCGCACGACCCGGTCGCGGGCGGCGAACTCCAGCAGCGCCGGGGCCAGTGCGAAGCGCATCCAGCGCTGGTCCTCGGAGAGCGGGTTGGTGATCTCGACCGGTTCCGGAATGGCCAGGCCGGCCTCGCGCCAGGTGCTCGCGACGCTGCCCGGCTGGAGCGAGAGGGTCAGGAACTCGGTGTAGCCGAGCGCGGCCAGCGTCGCGGCCAGCTCGTTCTCGCGCTCGAACTCGGCGCTGCCGATCGCCTGCGGCTGCACCGGCGGGACCTCGGCCCGGACGTGGTCGTAACCGACCACGCGGGCGATCTCTTCGACCAGGTCGGCCGCGATCTGCACGTCGTTGCGCCAGTACGGCGGGACGACCGCGAAGCCGTCCGGGTCGCGGGTCAGCGCGAAGCCGAGCGAGCCCAGCGCGCGCTCGATCTCGGGCGCGTCGACGGTGAAGCCCAGCAGCCGGCCGACCTCGGCGGTGCGCAGCGCGACCGGGGCAGGCGGAGCGACCGGCGCGCCGGCGGCCCGGGGCGCTCGGACGGTGCCGCCTTCGGCCTCCAGCAGGTGGGCGGCGCGGGCCGCGCCCAGGTCGGTCAGGGCGGGCGGGAGCGATTTCTCGAACCGGCTCGAGGCCTCGCTGCGCAGCTTGAGCGCGGTGCTGGTGCGGCGGATGCGCGGGCCGGTCCAGGTCGCGGCCTCGATCAGCACCTCGGTCGTGTCGGGCTGGACCTCGCTGCGCTGCCCGCCCATCACGCCGGCCAGCGACGTCGGGCCGTCGTCGTCGGCGATCACGATCATGCGCGAATCCAGCGTGCGCTCCTGGCCGTCCAGGGTGGTGAAGCGCTCGCCGTCGCGAGCGTCGCGCACGACCAGGTGCGCGCCGGCGATGCGCGCGTGGTCGAAGAAGTGCAGCGGCTGGCCCAGTTCGAGCATGACGAAGTTGGAGATGTCGACCACGTTGTCGATCGGGCGCTGCCCGGCCAGGGCCAGCCGGACCCGCATCCAGGTCGCGCCGGGGCGCACCTGCAACCCGCCGACCCGCTGGAAGACGAAGCGCTTGCAGTCGACGGTCTCGATCGTCACCCGAACGTCGTCGTTCGTGCCGCTCGCGTCGTTCGCATCGCTCGGACCGTTGCCGGCGTTCGCGCGCACGCCGGTCGCGGGCTCGCGCAGCGGCACGCCGAACGCGGCGGCGAGCTCGCGCGCCAGGCCGACGATCGACAGCGCGTCGGGACGGTTGGGCGTGACGTCGACTTCGAGCACCGGATCGCTCGAGCCGGAACAGCGCGACGACGTCGGTGCCGAGCGGCGTCGACGGCTCGAGCTGCATGATGCCGTCCTCGAACCAGTCCTCGGGCAGGCCGAGCTCCGCGGCGGAGCAGAGCATGCCCTCGGAGTCGATCCCGCGCATCTTGCGCGGCGCGATCTGCAGCCCGCCCGCCAGCTTCGCACCGATGCGTGCGACCGGCACGACCTGGCCTTCCGCGACGTTGGTCGCGGCGGTCGCGATGAGCAGCGGCGTGCCGTCGCCGACGTCCATCGTGCAGAGGTTGAGGCGGTCGGCGTTGGGATGCTTCGCGAGCTTGGTGATCCGGCCGGCGACGACGCTGGTCAGCTCCTCGCGCGCGTCGACCTCGTCGACCGGGAAGCCCAGCGTCGCCAGGCGCGCCACGATCGCATCGGCGTCTTCGGGCAGCGTAACATAGTCGCGCAGCCACATGATCGGAACGCGCATGTTACGCCAAGCCCTCCGCGAAGCCGGGCTGGTTTTCGACGAAGGCCCGAATATCGTTGATCCCGTGCCGTTTCATGGCGATCCGCTCCAAGCCGCAGCCGAAGGCCCAGCCGGTCACCTCGTCCGGATCGTAGCCCACCGAGCGCAGCACGTTGGGGTGCACCATGCCGCTCCCGCCGATCTCGATCCAGCCGCTGCCGCCGCAGGTGCGGCACGCGCCGCCGTTGCCGTGACAGCTGGGGCACTTCACGTCGACTTCCGCCGACGGTTCGGTGAAGGGAAAGAACGACGGCCGGAAGCGCACGTCGGCGTCGGGCCCGAACAGCTCGCGCGTCATCCCGACCAGCATTCCCTTGAGGTGGCCGAAGTGCACGCCGCGCCCGACCATCAAGCCTTCGACCTGGTGGAACATGTAGGCGTGGCGCGCGTCGACCGCGTCGCGCCGGTACGCTTTCCCCGGCACGATCACCGCGAGCGGCGGCGGGTTGGCGCGCATGGTACGCACCTGCATCGGCGAGGTGTGCGTGCGCAGCAGCAGATCCGGGCGCAGGTAGAACGAGTCCAGCCCTTCGCGCGCGGGGTGGTCGGGCGGGATGTTGAGCGCGTCGAAGTTGTTCGCGTCGGTCTCGATCTCGGGCCCGAGCACGACGGCGAACCCGTGCCGGGTGAAATAGCGCGCGACGTCGAGCGCGACTTGGCGCACCGGGTGGATCGCGCCGAGATGCGGCGCGGGACCAGGGAACGTCACGTCGATCGTGTCGCCCAGCGACGCGTCGAGCGCGGCGCGTTCCACCCGCGCCGTAGCGTCCGCGAGCTTGGCTTCGAAGCTCTCGACGGCCGCGTTGATCACCTTGCCCGCCCCGCCGCGCTCCGCCGGCGGCAGCTTGCCGATGCCGCGCCGGACCGCGGTGACTTCGCCGCTGCGGCCGAGAAACGCCACGCGCACCTCGTCGAGGGCGCGGGCGTCGGACGCGCTCGCGACCGCGGCGTCGAAACGCGCGGCCAGCGAGGCGAGGGTCGATTCGAGTTCAGTCATTCCCGCCGTCGTCATAAGCAAAAAGAACGCCCGATCCTGGCGACCGGGCGTCTTGGTTCTTCTCGATTCTCCATCGTGCGTCCGCTTCGGACGCCGCCCACGTCACGCCGTGGGCGAAGGATTCAATTGCCGGTACATCAGATACGCGCTTATCGAGCCCGTGCTCGAGAACAAGGACCAGAAGAATTCCGAAGTGCGCATGTTCGGCGGCGGTTCCTCTCCTGTCGTTCCAGCTTCGCGCGGGGTCTGGTCCGCGTCGGCGAAGTTACTATAGCACCGCTCTTAATGCGCGCCAAGTCTTGACAGATCAGGCTTTTTCGGCGACTTGACAGGGGTCTTGACAGCGGGACGACTCGTACAGGACGATGCTCCCCGCCACCGCGGCGTTCAAACTCTCGGTCGGTCCCATGTGGGGGATGCGGACGAGCCGGTCCCAGCGCGGGAGCCAGTCCCCCACCCCGCGCCGCTCGTTGCCGACCGCGAGGACCGCCCGGCCCGGCAGGCCGGCCGCGCGCAGGTCCTCGCCCTCGCCCCCGGTCGCGACCACCGGCCGGCCCGCCGCGGCCGCCGCGGCCAGCAGCTCCTCGGCCTCCACCGGCGCGACCGGGAGCCGGAACAGCGATCCCATCGCGGCCCGCACCACTTTGGGCGCGTACGGGTCGACCCCGCCGCGCCCGAACAGCACCCCGGCCGCGCCGAAGGCCTCGGCCGAGCGCACCAGCGTGCCGGCGTTGCCGGGATCGTTGAGCCCGGCCAGCAGCAGCACCGGCCCGGGCCGGGCCAGGATCGCGGCCAGCTCGTGCGCCGGGAGATCGCACACCGCCAGCACGCCGCTGGGCGTCTCGACGTCCGAGAGGCGCGCGAAGAGCCGTTCCGGGACGAGGTAGACCGGCGTTCCGGCCGCCTCGAAACGGCTCGCGTCGAACCGTGCCAGGCCGGCGGCGGTCGTGTAAAGTTCTCGTATGGCGACGCCGCTGCGCTCGGCTTCGGCCAGCAGCGTCGGGCCTTCGGCCGCGAAACGGGCCTGCTCGCGCCGGCCGCGCGGGGTGCGCAGCTCGCGGACCCGCTCGACGCGCGGGTTGTGGGGGCTCAGCTCGGTCGGCACCCGGCCCGGTTCGACGGCCGGGTGCGCCTGCCCGTGCCGCGAAGGACGCCGGGTGAAGGATACGCGCATCGCGGAGATCGCCTGGCTGGCGGTGATCGCGCTGCTGGTCGCGGTCGGCGGCTTCAGCCTGCTGCACCTGCTGGCCCAGCACCGGCCGCTGGGCCTGGGGATCGTGGCCGCGGCGATCTTCGCTACGGTGATGACCATCCGCCGGACCTACGATCCCGCCGTGCCGGGCGCGCGGCGCGAGGTCACCAAGGCTGCGGCCTACTGCTGCGCCGCGCTGCTGGCACTGATCCCGGTCGCGACGGGTAAGCACGAGGGCATCGCGATCGTCGCGGCCGAGGTCGCGCTGATCTTCGACATCGTCAGCATCGCGGCCAGACCGCGTATCGCGGAGGAGCAGTAAACGAGCATGCCGGTCTTCGTCACGGGCGGTACGGGTTTCATCGGGAAGAGCGTCGTACGCGACTTGCGCCGCCGCAGCCACACGGTGCGGGCGCTGGCGCGCAGCGAGGCCTCCGCCCGCGCGCTGGAGGAACTGGGCGCGGAGCCCGTGCGGGGCGATCTGCGCGACCTCGATACGCTGCGGGGCGAGGCCGCCCGCGCCGACGCGGTGGTGCACTGCGCGTTCGAGATGTCGCCCGAGACGGTGGCGCTCGAGCGGGCCGCGCTCGAGGCGCTGCTCGACGCCGTCCGCCCCGGGCGGGCCTTCGTCTACACCAGCGGCTGCTGGGTCTACGGCTCGCGCGGCGACGCGGTGGTCGGCGAGGACGCGCCGCTCAACCCGCTCGCGCTGGTCGCCTGGCGGCCCGCGCACGAGCAGCTCGTGCTCTCGCAGGACGGCCGGCTGCGCGCGCTGGTGATCCGGCCCGGCATCGTCTACGGCGACGGCGGCGGCATCCCGGGCGGCATGGTCGAGGACGCGCGCAAGGGCTCGCTGCGGGTCGTCGGGGACGGCGCGAACCGCTGGCCGACCGTCCGCCACGACGCGCTGGGCGAGCTCTACGGCTTGGCCGTCGACCACCGCGAAGCGCACGGCGTCTTCAACGCCACCCGCGGCGCGGCCGTGCCCTACGTCGAGATCGCCCGGGCCGCCTCGCGCGCCGCGGGCGGCGACGGCGGGATCGAATTCTTGCCGCTCGACGACGCGCGCCGCACGATGGGCCCGTATGCCGACGCGCTGGCCTGCGACCTGCAGATCGACAGCACCCGCGCCGCGCGCGAGCTCGGCTGGGAACCGCACCGTCCGATCCTGCTCGAAGAGCTGTCGAACACGACGGTCGTGTAGAGTCTAGTCGCCGCGCTCCAGACGCTGCAGTTCCTTGATCGCCTCGAGCTCGACCAGCCCGAGGCGATCTTTTTCTCTCCCGGCGGCGGTCTTCGCCGCGATCAAGCCGTCGACCGAGAGCACGCGCAACGAAAACCCGTCGAAGTCGATGGTCTCGGCCGCCGCGTCAACCTTCGTGAAGTCTCCCAGGCCTTTCACGAACGCGAGTAAATCGATTTCGCCTGCGGTCGTAGCGAGCGTCAGCACCTCGCTCGACATCAGCGTCTGCGCGTCGAAGATGAACGGCACGTCGGGCGGGAAGTCGCGCGGGCGCGGCGCGAACCGGCCGAGCGCGCTTGCAATGCGCCGTGCGTTGTCGCGCGTCCGCTCGTAGGCAAGATCGAGGTCTACCGTTATGTACGCGGAGCCGTGAAGCCGCAGAGCCACGCCGCCGATCACGACGAAGCGTGCTGCTTCGGCGACGAGCGCGCTGAGGACCTCACGCAGCTCTGTCACGACTTGCGTTTTGCTCGGATGCTGTCGAGCCAGAGAACCGACGCACGGGTGGCCTCGGTTTTCCGCAACCGCTGTTCGGGCGTCAGCAGCAAGTTCTGGTACACCAGCGTCAAGTCGATCCCGAAGTCCAATGCGGCCCGCGTCTTGGATCCTTCGGGTGGGTTGCGAATGAACTCCCGCGCTGCTTGGTTCATGTGGTTTCTTACAGTATAACACCGTCCGTGTCAGAAGCTCCTAGCGAGAGACCGACGCGGACCAGCGGCGCGGAGGCCTGGCGTTCGCCAGCGTCCCCAACCGCGGTTGGTTCGAGATTCGAGGGCATGAAGGGTCGAGGCTCGACGTGAGGCAGGGAACGCCGAGGGGGCGATCCGATAAGACGCGCATGGAGCTTCTGGGGACCCGGCGGGTCTACGAGGGCAAGGTGGTCAACCTGCGCGTCGACACCGTGCGGAGCGGCGACGGCGAGCCGCACGAGGCCGAGGTCGTGGAGCACGTCGAGGCGGTGGCGGTGATCGTGCGGCCGCAGCCCGGGCACCTGCTGCTGGTGAAGCAGTACCGGCGGCCGCTCGGGCGCGAGAACTGGGAGATTCCGGCGGGCAGCATGGACCCCGGCGAGTCGCCCGAGGACGCGGCGGCGCGCGAACTGCGCGAGGAGACGGGCTACGTGGCGCGGCGCGTCGAGCGGCTCTGGTCGGCTTACACCGCGCCCGGGTTTTGCGAGGAACTGCTGCACTTCTGCGTCGTCGACGGCTACGAGATCGGCGAGCCCCAGCCGGACGCCGACGAGGAGATCGAGCTCGGCGTGTTCGCGCTCGAGACGCTGTGGCGCAAGATCCAGCTCGACGAACTGCCCGATGCGAAGACGCAGATTGCGGTGCTGTGGGCGCTGAACGGGCGCGCTTAGTCGTCGTCCTGCAAGGGACGCTGCTGCGCGCGGTCTCGGAGTTCGGCGAAGCGCCCGGCTTCGCGCCGCACAAGGAGCGCGTGCTCGCGACCGCGGCCGCGCTCGACTACGTGCTGATGCTCGTCACCGAAAGCGCGGGCGCGCGCATTCCGGCCGCCGACGCCGAGCGCGCGATTCACGAAGGCATCGCGCGCGGCGTCGATTCGCTGATCGCGGTCGCGACCAGCGTCGCGAAGCTCGGCTCGCCGCGCGCGGGCGCGTTCGCGCACGAGACGGCGACGATGCTGGGGACGATCGTGCGGAGCGAGGGTTTGAGCGACCACGAGCGCACCTTCGCGCTCATCGCGCTCGCCAACGCATGATCGATCCTGACGCCGTCGTGGCGTCGCTCGACGGCGCGGAAGACGACCTGCTCGGCAGCGAGATGCGCAGCTTGCTGCTGCACCACGGCCGGCGAACGGCGCGGGTCGTGGTGCTGCTGCACGGGCTGACCGCCAGCCCGCGCGCTTGGCGCGAGTTCGCCGGCGTCCGTTTCGCGCGCGGCGAGACCGTGCTCGTGCCGCGCCTGCCACGCCACGGCCACCAGGACCGCATGACCGACGCGCTGGCCGGGCTGCACGCCGACGAGCTGCGCGAGTCCGGCCGGCGCATCCTCGACGCGGCGGCCGCGCTGGGCGACGAGATCGTCGTAGTCGGCTTCTCGCTGGGCGGCTCGTTGGCGCTGCACGTCGCCCACGGCGACGCGCGGGTCGGCCGGGCGATCGCGGTCGCGCCGTTCCTGGGTTTGCTCGCGCTGCCGCACGACTGGCACGCCTTCGCGCGCAACCTGCTGGAGCGCGCCCCGAACCGCTTCCTGTACTGGAACCCGATCGACAAGGGCCGCGGCCTGCCCGAGCACGGCTACACGCGCTACACGACCCGCGCGCTGGCGGCGGGGCTCGCGCTGGCCGACGCGCTGCGCGCCGACGCGCGGGCCGGCCCGCCGCGCGCGCGCCACGTCGAGATCGTGCGCAACGCGGGCGAGACCTCGGTCAACAACCGCACCATCGACGACCTGGTCGAGCGCTGGCGCGCGGTCGGCGGCGAGCGGGTGCGGGTCCACCGCCTGGTCGGCCTGGGCCCCTCGCACGACGTGATCGAGCCCGAGCGCCCGCGCGCCCCGGCGCTGCGCTTTCTGCCCCACCTCCACGCGCTGCTCGACGGCCCGCCGGCCGACCGCGACCTGACCATCGACGCCGGGCAGTAGCGACCATAGGCTTGCTCGATCTTCTCGACATGTACTCGAAACTCTAACCACCTCTAAATAAAGTCTTACTGCTTACTCCATAAAATCTATTGCCTTACTTGGTAAAAGCTGACGGATCGTGCATTATAAGGCAATGGTTGAGGAATGCCGCCACCCGGGCTCGCTAGGCTCGCTGCTGGCCTGCGCTCGGCGGGAGCGCGGGCTCAGCCAGGCCGAGCTGGCCCGGCGACTCGGCATGTCGGGCCCCCACCTCTCGCGGATCGAGCACGGGGCGGACCTGCGGGTGTCGACCCTGCTGGACCTGGCGCGGGAGCTGAAGCTCGAGCCGGTCCTGGTTCCAAAGCAGCGTTTGGCGACGGTGCGCGCGCTGCTCGTCGCGGAAGTCGAAGATGACGCACCGGAGCGGCCGGAGCGCGGGCGGTTCGCCTGATGCCCGACGCGCTCGACGTGCTGCTCGGAGAGCGCCGCGTCGGAACGTTCGCGAACCTCTCGGGCGACTACAACCTGTTCAGCTTCGACGAGGAGTACGCGCAAGACCGCGCCGCCCCGGTGCTGAGCCAGAGCTTCATCGGGAGCAGCGGCTCGGTGCTGCGCATCATCCCGCGCACGCATCGCGTCGCGCCGCCGTTCTTCGCCAACCTGCTGCCCGAGGACGGGGCGCCGTTGCGCGCGCTCGTCGCGCGCCGGTACCGGATCAATCGCACCCGCGATTTCCCGTTCCTGCACGTGCTCGGGCGGGATCTGCCTGGGGCCGTCGTGCTGCGGCATGGCGACGGCTTGCAGGTGGACGAGGCCGACGATCCGCCGCCCGAGCCGGCGAGCGCCGCGGAGCGGCCGCTGCGGTTTTCGCTGGCCGGCGTACAGCTCAAGTTCAGTGCCGGCATGGTGGCGAACCGGCTCACGATACCGCTTGCGGGGATCGGCGGCTCGTGGATCGTGAAGCTGCCGACGAACGCGTTTCCCCGGCTGCCCGAGAACGAGTACGCGCTGATGGAGCTCGCGCGCGCGATCGGCCTGGACGTGCCGCGGACCGCGCTGGTCGCGCTGGATGCCGTGGAGGGTCTTCCCGCCGACCTCCCGGCGCTGCGCCCCGACGAACCGCGCATCGCGTACGCGATCGCGCGCTTCGACCGCTTGCCCGACGGTGAACGGGTGCACTTCGAGGACTTCAACCAGATCGCCGACCAGCAGCCCGCGGACAAGTACGACGGCAAGGCGACCCACTGGATCGCGAGCGTCGTCGCGACGCTGTGCGAAAGCGCGGACGTGGACGAGTTCGTGCGCCGGCTGGTGTTCGGCGTGTGCACCGGCAACAACGACATGCACTTGAAGAACTGGGCCCTGATCTATCCCGGCGGGCGGGTGGCGCGGCTGGCCCCGCTCTACGACTATGTCTGCACGCGGCTCTACTATCCCAACGCCCCGCTCGCGCTGACGATCGGCGGCGAGCGTGCCTTCGAGCGAATCGGGCGCGACGTGCTGCGCGCGTTCGCGCAGCGGGCGGAGATCTCGGTGCGCCGGACGATGGTTCTCGCCGATGAAGTCGCCGGCCGGTTGCGCGACGTCTGGCCCGCGTTCAAGGCGACGATTCCCGATCCGGAGCTCGTCGCCGCGCTGGAGCGCCAGTTCGCGCTCGTTCCGCTGATGTGCGGGCGCTAGAGGTGGATTCGCTGCGAACCCCGCTGGACCGCGCGGTGGAACCGTTTCCCGCCTCGATCGCGCGGCGGCTGCGCGAGCTGGCGGCGACGCCCGGGGCGTGCGCGGTGATCGGCGCCGACGAAGCCGCCGCGTGGGCGCGGCTGCTCGCCGTCGGCGTGCCGGAACTGATGCTGCGCCTAGTGGGCTGGGCGGCGTGCTATGCGGGCGTGCCGATCTCGAGCTTCCGCGTCGGCGCGCTTGCGCGCGGGTTGTCGGGCGCGCTCTACGCCGGGGCGAACCTCGAGTTCGCGGGGCTGCCGCTGAGCTGCTCGGTGCACGCCGAGCAGAGCGCCGTGACCAACGCCTGGGTGCACGGCGAGCGCGGCCTGGACACGCTCGCGGTCAGCGCGGCGCCGTGCGGCTACTGCCGCCAGTTCCTCTACGAGCTGGTCACGGCCGACCGGCTGGAGATCCTCTTGCCGGAACGGCCCGCGACGCCGCTGACGGCGCTGCTGCCGGGCGCGTTCGGCCCGCGCGATCTCGGTGTCGCGGGCGGCCTGATGCAGCCGCAGAGCCACGATCTCGTGCTCGCGCCGAACGCGGGCGGCGCAACCGTTGCCGCCGCGCTGGCCGCGGCGAACGCCTCGTACGCGCCGTACGGCAAGACGTACGCGGGGGTCGCGCTGCGCACCGCCGACGGCGCGCTCTACGACGGCCGCTACGCCGAGAGCGCCGCGTTCAACCCGAGCATGTCGCCGCTCCAGGCGGCGCTGGCGCACCTGACCTTGTGCGGCCGCACCTACGCCGACATCGTCGATGCCGCGCTGGTGGAATCGTCGGGGCCGGTCGGCCAGCGGGATGCGACCGCCGCGGTGCTCGCCGCCGTGTCGCCCGTCACGCTGACATACGCGCGCGCGTTCTCCGGCGGTTGAAACGAGCGGCAGGGCTCGCGGGTGCTGGCGGCCTGTCGTTGGCATGACGGCCCTGTCGTCGACGAGACGGTGGGCAATACGACGTACGGCCGCAGGAGATAGGGCAGAACATACCGGATTGATTGTGGTCGATCCAAGGCTCGGGTGTTCGAGCCGATCGCAGGGTGAGGGTGACGACGATGAGTGACAGCCAGCTCGGGCGCGGTCGCTTTTTGCGGCTGGCGGGCGCGTCCGGCGCCGCCGCCGCGGCAGCGGCCGGTGCGTCGGCGCGCGCCGAAGCCATGCCCGAACGGGCCGCGCCCGAAATGCCGGTCGCGAAGCTGCGCGATCTCCACCCCGGCCGGCCGGTCACGGCGGCGTATCCCGACCCGAAGTCGCCGATCATCGTGCTCAAGCTCGGTCACCCGGTCGACGACGGCGTCGGGCCCGAGCGCGACATCGTCGCCTACAGCAGTTTTTGCACCCACATGGGCTGTCCCGTGACGTACAAGCCGGAGCGCAAGCTGCTGGCCTGCCCGTGTCACTTCAGCTCGTTCGACCCCGCCCACGGCGGGCTGCAGATCGTCGGCCAGGCTTCGACCAACCTGCCGCAGATCGTGCTCGAGGCGCGCGGCGAGAACGTCTACGCGGTCGGCATCCGCGGCTTGATCTGGGGCCGCCAGACCAACGCGCAGCGGTTCTCGTAAGGAGCGGTCATGGGTGTCTATCACAGCGCCAAGACGTCGGTCCCGCTGCCGCCCGCGAGCGCGCAGCACCTCAAGACGGTCTGCCACTACTGCATCGTCGGCTGCAGCTACGACGTCTACAAATGGCCCGAGAACGGCGCGGACGGCGGGCCGCGCCCGCACCAGAACGCGCTCGGCGTCGACTTCACCAAGCCGCAGCCGCCGATAACCGGAACCTGGATCAGCCCCGAGCAGCAGACGGTGGTCGAAGAGCGCGACGGCCGGCGCTACAACGTCGTCATCATCCCCAACAAGCACGCCAAGGTCAACTCCGGCCTCTCGTCGGTGCGCGGCGGCACGCTGGCGGCGTCGCTGTACGCGCCCGACAAGCCGACCGCGAACCGCCTGCACCACCCGCTGGTCTACCGCAGCCGCGAGCGCAACCCGACCTCCTGGGACGACGCGGTGGAACTGGTCGCGGGCGTGATCAAGGACTCGATCGACAAGCACGGCGCCGATTCGGTCTTCATGAAGTTCTTCGACCACGGCGGCGGGGGCGGCGGCTTCGAGAACAACTGGGCGGTCGGGAAATTCTTCTTCTCGGGCGTGCAGACCGTGATGGCGAGCATCCACAACCGCCCGGCCTACAACTCCGAGGTCCACAGCAGCCGCGACATGGGCGTGCCCGAGCTCAACCACAGCTACGAGGACGCCGAGCTGGCCGACACGCTCGTCATCTGGGGCGCCAACTCGTACGAGACCCAGACCAACTACTTCCTCAACCACATGGTCCCCAACCTCAACGGCTCGACGCTGGCCAAGAAGCGCACGGCCCTGCCCGGCGAGCCCGTCGCGCCCGCGCGCATGATCGTCGCCGACGTGCGCACGACGACCACGATCGCGACCGCGCGCGCCGCGGCCGGCCCCGAGCACGTGCTGCACCTGTGGCTCAAGCCCGGCACCGACATCGCGCTGCTCAACGCGATCGGCCGCATCGTGCACGAGCGCAAATGGCAGGACCAGGCGTTCATCGACGCGCGCACCGAGAAGCTGGCCGACTACGAGCGCGACGGGCTCCAGCTCGCCAAGCCGCTCGACGCCGTGCTGGCCGATGCCGAGCGGGTCACCGGCGTGCCGCGCGCCGACATGGAGACGGCCGCGCGCTGGATCGCCGCGCCCAAAGCCGGCGGCGCGCGCACCCGGACGCTGTTCCACTACGAAAAAGGCATGATCTGGGGGCTCAAAAACTACGAGAACATCGCCAGCATCGTGAGCCTCGCGCTGCTGACCGGCAACCTCGGCAAACCCGGCGTCGGCTGCAGCCGCCTGGGCGGCCACCAGGAAGGCTACGTGCGGCCCGACTACAAGGGACCGCGCCCGGCGATCTACGTCGATGCGGCGCTGGCCGCGGGCAAGGGCCGCGTGTTCTGGTTCGGCGGCTGCAACCCGCTGGTCGCGACGCTCGACGCGGAGCGCATGCGCGACGTGCTCGAAGACCGCGGCGCGATCGTCAAGAAGGCGCTGGACAAGGTTCGCTCGGGCAGCCAGCAAGAGCGCATCGCGGCGATCTCCGACGCCCTCGACCGCGGCGGCCTGTTCGTCGTCGCGCAAGACCTCTACCTGACGAAGTCGGCCGAGCGCGCGCACGTCGTGTTCCCGGCCGCCGCATGGGGCGAGTCGCCGATCACCTCGATCAACGGCGAGCGCCGCCTGCGCCTCTACGAGCAGATCCAGGACCCGCCCGGCGACGCCAAGCCCGACTGGGCGATCATGGCGACGGTCGCGCAGAAGCTGCACAGCCTCTACGCCGCCGAAGGAAACGCCGCCATGGCGGCGCGCTTCGACGGCTTCGGCTGGCGCGGCGCGGAAGAGGTCTTCCTCGAGGGCGGGCAGTCGTTTCCGCCGGTGCACGGCGAGGGCGGCTACACCAAGCCCGGCCCGATCGAGAACTACCGCGGCATGACGTACGCGGCGCTGCGCGGGCTCGGCCACGACGGCATCCAGACGCCGGTCCAGCGGGTGAACGGCGCGCTGCGCGGCAGCGTGCGGCTGTTCGAGCACGGCGAGCCGTTCCGCACCGCGTCGGGCAAGGCGACGTTCAAGGGCTACGCCTGGCCCGGCTACCCGGCCGAAGTCAAAGCGCAGATGGACAAGTACCCGTTCTTCCTGACCAACGGGCGCATCAACGTGGCCTGGCAGACCATGTACAACGACGAGCGCATGCCGCTCCAGAACGAGCGCGTGCCGACGGCCTGGCTCGAGATCCATCCCGACGACGCGCGCAAGCTGGGCGTCGAGAGCGGCGACCTGGTCGAGGTCTACAACGACTACGGCTCGGCCGACGCCGCCGCGTACGTCACGCCGTCGGTCAAGCCCGGGATCGTGTTCATGCAGTTCGCCCACCCGCGCGGGACGGCCAACTCGCTGACCACGCCGTACGTCGATCCGACCACCACCATCCCGTACTACAAAGGCTCGGCGGCCGGGATTCGCAAGATCGGCTCGCTGCCGTCGGTGAAGCGGCACCTGAGCTGGATCCCGGTCATCGAGACGGCGTAGCGCGCGTGACGGTCGTGGTGGTCGGCGGCAGCGCCTCCAACGTCGGCAAGACGACGCTCGCGACGGGCTTGATTCGCCGCCATGCCGCCCGCGGCCGGACGGTCGCGGTCAAGGTCAGCGTGCGCGAGCGCGCTTGCGAGACCGTCGTGCTGACGCTGCGCCCGGGCGACGACGCCGAGCACCGGCGCGACACCGGCAAGCTGCTCGCGGCCGGCGCGGCGTGCGTGATCTGGGTGACGGTGTCGCGCACGGCGGTGCGGGCGGGGCTGGCGCGCGGCCTGGCCGCGGCGCGCCGGCTGCGCCCGGCGGCGATCGTGTTCGAGTCGACCTCGGCCGGGATCGAGCTGCGGCGGGTCGACGACTCGTGGTTCGTCGCGGGCGCGGGCGCGTGGAAACCGTGGGCGGAGCGCCACCGGCGGCGCGCCGATCACGTCGTCAGCAGCGACGCCGCTGCGCGTTTGCCGAGCCGCCGCCTTCAGCGGCAGGCCTTCTCGTCATCGCACCAGCGCCGCACCCGCTCCGCGATGGCGTCGCGCACCTCGCGGGTGCGCTCTAGCACCTCGGCCGGCTCGCCGCGAAACGAGGACGGGTCGGGAAAACCCCAGTGCAGCCGTTCCCCGCGCGCGGGATGGACCGGGCACGCTTCCGCGCTGGCCTCGTCGCAGACGGTGACGACGTAGTCGTACTCGCGCGCGGCGATCGCCGGATCGGCGCAGCTCTTGGCCGCGTTCCCGCTCAGGTCGTGGCCGAGCTCGCGCATCGCCTCGACCACGACCGGGTTGAGCCGGCCCGCTTCGAGTCCCGCGCTGTAGGCGCGCAGCGTGCCGGCGCAGCGCGCGTTGACGAACGCTTCGGCCATCTGGCTGCGCGCGCTGTTGTGAATGCACACGAACAGTACCGTTTGCGCCGAGTCCACGGCGGTCACGTTGCGTCACGCGCCGCGTCGTGCGCGGCTTCCCCGAGCAGCAGTTCCACGATCGTACAGTCCTTCCAGATGCCGTCTTGCCGGCCGTGCCGGCGATACACCCCGACCTCGCGAAAACCCAGCTCCGCGCACAGCGCGCGGCTGGCCAGGTTGTCGGTGAAGATGCGCGAGAGCAGCTTCCAGAAGCCCAGCTTCTCGCAGCGCTCGATCAGCGCCGTCATGGCTTGCCGCCCGACCCCGCGCCGGCGCGCGCCGCCGGCGACGTAGACCGAGAACTCGGCGACGCCTTCGTAGCAGGCGCGCTTGCGGTATGCCGAGGCCCAGGCGAAGCCGACCACGCGCGCGCCGTCGAGCACGACGACGGTCGGGTGGGTCGCCATGTCGGCTCGCAGGTCGTCGGTTATCTCGGCCACGGAGCAGGGCTCGGTGTCGAACGTCGCCTGGCGGCTCGCGATGCCCTCGTTGTAGATCGCGGTGATGGCCGGGGCGTCGGCGAGCGCCGCGTCCCGCACGGTCACGCCGGCACTGCCACCGGCAGCACTGCACCGAGCACGTCGTCGATCCGGCGCCGGGCGTCGGGGGCGAGCCGGTAGTAGACCCACGTGCCGCGCCGCTCGCACGTCACCAGACCCGCCGTGCGCAGCAGCTTGAGGTGGTGCGAGACGGTGGGCTGGTTGAGCGGCAGCGCGGCGGTGAAATCGCACACGCAGTACTCGTCGTCGGCGCGCGCCAGCGTTGCCAGGATGACCAGCCGGTGCGGGTCGGCCAGCGCCTTGAAGACCCCGGCCTCGGCCGTGCGGTCCGTCGCATCCACGGGCGCGAGCGGGCCGCAGCGTTCTATCGACATATATCGATGGTATGCCGGTCGCCTCTGCGTGTCAACGTACGAACGGGTCGCCTGTTCGAGCTGGGCTCAGAACTTGCTGAGGACGAAGTACGCGAGCGCCGCGACCACGCCGGCGAAGATCGGCGTCACGGTCCAGGCGATCAGCAGCTTGACCACCGTGTCGCGGTTCAGGCCGCCGCGGCGTTCGGCGAGCTCGCCCGCGCTCGGCGCCGTCGCGGCGCCGTTCCGGCTCGCGGGAAACGGGACGTCGATCGTGCGTTCTTGGCTCATGCCGTTTTTCTCCCGCCGCTGATGCCGGCGATGGCTCCGGTGGAAACCTGCGTGGTCGACATCGGCAAGCCGAGGTTGGCGCCGAATCCGACCAATAGCGCGGTGGTGATGTTGGCGGTGAAGCCTTCAGCCGGGTTCATCTTGACGAGATCCTCGGCCAGCACTTTGGCGACCCGCGAGCCGGCCACGAGGCTGCCCACGAACATGGCGGCCGCGACGAGCACGAACAGCCAGATCACGTCGACGCTCTGCACGGCCACGCCGAGCGACACGATCTTGGGCGTGTCGTTCAGACCGCGCGCGAAACCGACCCCGCCTGCGGACAGCCAGTGCAGGCCGTCCATGCCCCACAGCGAGCGGCGCTCGCCGGCCGCCGGTGCGGGCCGCGGCGCGGCTTTTTGCACGCGGCGCGCGAAATAATTCGCCAGCGCGGACACACCGTACGCGACGAAGATGCTGACCAGGAGCGGAATCACCAGCCGCTGCGCGATGACGCCCCAGCCGATCGCGTGGGGAGCCCACAGCAAGGCGGCGCCGATCAGCGCGCCGATCAGACCGTGCGTCGTCGAAACCGGCAAGCGCAGCACCGTCGCGACGACCACCCAGGCGATCACGCCGATCAGCGCGGCCGCCTCGAAGACCATCGTCGGCGGCTGCGTGATCGCGCCGCCGGTGAAGACCTTGAGCATGCTGTGCGCCAGCGCGGCTGATAAAAGACAGCCCGCCAGCGTCGTTACGGCGCCCCAGAATATCGCCGTGCGATATCCCGCCAAACCGCTGCCCCGCAGCGTCGCGACGCCTTTGGAGACGTCGTTGGCCCCGTTCACCGCCGCGAGCACGCCGATGAGGACGAGGATCAATACACCCATTGCCATCGTTAGCGCATGATAACCAGTCGTTAGGCAAAATACAAGGTATCGTTACCAAATACTTTGACCGCTATCAATCCAGTCAGTTGCCACCGGCTCGATCAGACTATATTGATCGATATTAATCGATGCTCGAACGACAATGTATCGGACACCACATTGAATTCAATCAATGTGCATCGTCGAGCCGTGCCGGGGCCAAAGCCGATGGGTTATCGAACTTCATGGTGATGCAGCGAGAGTGCGACCCGGCACCGGTAGACGCGAGCGATCGTTCCACGGCCGCGAGCCTGTACAAGGCGCTCGCGGACCCACACCGGCTCACGATCTTGGCAACCCTGGCGGGCTCGGCGGGCGAAGTGTGCGTCTGCGATTTCACCTCGGCCTTGCCGCTCAACCAGCCCACCGTCTCGCACCACCTCAAGGTGCTGCGCGAGGCCGGCCTGGTCGCATCCGAGCGGCGCGGCACGTGGGTGTACTACCGGCTCGCCCCCGATGCGCTCGCGCACGTCGAGGCGACGACGCGCTCGCTGTTCGCGCTTCGAGCCGCGGTCTAAAGCGCGCCGGACCCGGCTGTGTGTGTCCGATAAGTTGCAACTTGTAAGCGGCGTTCGCGCGCGCCGTGCCCAGCCGCATAAAGTTACCGCCCGGCCTACTTGTGCCGCATATCGAATCTGGTCTATACTGCGACTGGATCGAAGAGAATCGATTCTCCGACGCCCGAACGGGTGCTTTACCGCAAGGAGATTCCGCATGGCAAGAATGCCGTACACCGCGCCGGCCGGCATCAAGTCGGCCTACGCGACCGCCGCCGACGGCAAGGTATCCGACAGCGAGGTTACCGACGGTAAGACGAGCACGGCCGGAAGCGGCCACGGACCGGCCATCTGCTGCGTCCGCAACCCGAAGGGCTGACCCCAGCTCTCTCACTCCTTTCTCGGCCCGCTCGCTGGCGAGCGGGTCCATCTGCCAGGCGCAGGGTGTACTCCTTGGACACGAACGAACTCGTCCGCGAACGCGAGCCGGAGCTGGCCCGTGCGCTCCTCGTCACGATCGCGCCGGCGGCCGAGACGATCGCCGCAGCGACCGCGCTGGGCTTGAGCGTAGCGATCATCGGCCCCGACGGTAACAGGCCGAGCGATTGTCCTTTTTATCCCGTCGACCTCGCCGACGGAGCCGCGGTCCGGGAGCTGCTCGGGGAGCTGGCCGCGAGCCACGACATCGCGGGCGTCACCACCAGCGAAGGTCCCTTCGTGCGGGCCGCCGCCCAGTGCGCCGCGATTCTGGGCGTGCCGCACGCGCTCTCGGTCGAAGCCGCCGAACGGGGCGAGAACAAGCTGCTCGCCCGGCGCCGCTACGACGCGGCCGGGGTGCGCAGCCCGCGCTACCATGCCACCGGCTCGGCGCGCGAAGCGGTCGCCGCGGCGGAGCAGATCGGCTGGCCGGTCGTGGTCAAGCCGCTCAACGACCAGAACAGCCGCTTCGTGCGGCTCTGCCGCAACCGCGACGACGTCGAAGCCGCGCTGGCGGCGGTCCACCAGGCCGAGTTCAACGCCGGCGGTCAGCCGCTGTTGCCCGAGATCCTGATCGAAGAGTTCGTCAACGGTCCCGAGTACAGCGTCGAGCTGTTCGTCGAGCGCGGCGCCGGGACCGTCGTCGCGATCTGCTCCAAGGCGCTCGGCCCGCCGCCGTTCTTCGTCGAGATCGCCCACGCCGTTCCGGCCGCGGTGAGCGACAAGCTCGCGGCCGAGCTGAAGGCCACCGCGACGGCCGCCGTCGCGGCGCTCGGCGCCGACAACTGCGTCGCGCACGTCGAGCTGCGCGTGCGCCACGAGCAGGCCTACGTCATCGAAGTCAACCTGCGCGTCGCGGGCGGCAAGCTGGCCGACCTGGTCGCCACCGTCACCGGCTGGGACCTGCCCGCGGTCGAGCTCGATCTCGCCCTGGGCCGGCCGGTCCGCGCGCCCCGGACGCCCGAGACGAAAGTCGGCGTGTACCACTGCCTGACCGTCGAGGTGCCGTCGGTGGTCCGCTACGGCCAGGACCCGATCGAGCTGGGCGACGTCTGGCCCGCGCCGATCCTCGAGCTCGACGTCCCGTCCGGCAGCACCGTCTATCCCGTCAACGACCCGCGCGGCCGCATCTTCGGCCGCATCCTCGCCTTCGGCGACGACGCCACCACGGCGTGGTCGACCGCGCGCAAGATCCGATCGCTCCTTCGGCTGCAGACCGAACCCGTGAGCGAAACCACCTCCCAAGCCGTCGCAGACAGTCCTGGCTCCGCCAAGACCGGCTGCTGCTGAAAGCGATCGCATGCAAGTCACACTGATCTCCACCTACGAGGGCGGAATGCAGCCGCTCGGTATCGCCGGCGCCGCCGCTCACCTCGCTCACGCCGGGCACACGGTCCGCGCGCAGGACCTGACCCTCGAAGAGCTGGACTGGGCCGCCGTCGAGCGCTCGGGCCTGGTCACGTTCAGCGTGCCGCTCTTCGACTCGACCGCGCAGGCGATCGAGATCGCGCAGGAGATTCGCCGCCGCGAGCTGTCCGCCAAGATCCTCTTCTACGGCTCGTACGCCATGCTCAACAGCGAGCACGTGCTCTCGACCGCCGCCGACGCCGTGATCGAAGGCGACTGGGAGCACGTCCTGGTCGACGTCGCTGGCCGGCTGGAGCGCGGCGAGGCGTTCGACGACGCGCCGGGCATCTCGACCACCGGCAAGAAGGCGCTCCCGACGTACCTGCGCACCGGCCGGCTCGTGCCGGATCGCTCGATCCTGCCGCCGCTGACCTCGTACGGCTACGCCGAGGCCAAGGCGCGCATGAAGCGCGACGTCGTGGTCGGCAACGTCGAGACGGCGCGCGGCTGCCGCTTCTCGTGCAAGTACTGCTCGGTCTTCGCCGCCTACAAGAACAAGGTCGTGCCGTTCCCGGTCGACGTCGTGCTGCAAGACATCGACAACGTCGTCGCGGCCGGCGCGCAGCACATCTGCTTCATCGACGCGGACTTCCTCAACGCGCCCAAGCACGCGCTCGAGATTGCGCAGAAGATGCACGAGAAGCACCCCGAGCTGACCTTCGACTTCACCACCCGCTGCGACCTGATCATCGAGGACCCGTCGCGCATCGAGCGGCTCGTCTCGTACGGCGCGCAGTTCCTGACCAGCGCGCTGGAGTTCCCGTCGGACCGCGTGCTCGAGGCCGTCAACAAGGGCTTCGGGGTCGAGACGATCGCCGCGGCGATCGTGGTCTGCCGCAAGGCCGGCATCACGCTCAACCCGACCTTCCTGATGTTCAACCCCTGGATCTCGCTCGAGGACCTGGGCACGTTCTCGGACTTCATCGCCGCGAACGGCTTGGAGGACGACGTCGAGGCGATCCAGTTCCAGACGCGCCTGTGGCTCTACAAGGGCTCGCCGCTGCTGCAGAACGTCGAAGTGCAGAACCAGATCACGGTCGAGAACGGCTTCAACTACGAGTGGAAGCACGCCGATCCGGCGGTCGAGCAAGTCTTCGAAGGCATCCGCGCCACCATGCCCCAGGACACCTCGACCCGCTGCTGCCTCAAGTGCTAACCGCTACCGTCACCGACGAGGTATCGATTCGATGAGTGCCATCGCCATGCTGCAGGGCCAAGTGCTCTCCGTCGCGGCCAAGCAGGGCCGAACCCTCGAGCTCACGCGCGTCGTCGCCGGCTGGACGCCGGCGGCGCCGAGCGGCGCCGAGGGCCCGGTGCTGGTGCTGGGCGCGCTGCCGGCCGCGAGCGAGCAGCTCGCCGCCGCGCACGGCGCGCTGGTCGTCGCCGATCCCGACGGCGAGCGGCTGCGCGAGTCGCTGCTGAGCATGCTCGCCGCGGGCGCGCGGCAGCCCGACTGCCGCCGGGTTCGGCCGGACGACCTGCGGCTCGACCTGACCCGTCTGGCGCGCGACTGGGACACCCTCCAGCCGGCGACGCTCGACGACGCCGAGGCGCTGTTCGCCGCGGCCGAGCGGCGCGCGAGCGACACGCCGGCGATCGCCGAGCAGTCCTTCGCGGTCGTGTACTGCGCCGACCCGCGCGGCCTGGCGCCGACCCTGGAGCGCCAGGCGAAGGTGCTGCGCGAGGTGTTCCGCGTGCTGGCGCGCGGCGGCGTCGCGCGCTTCACCGTCGAGCTGGCCGACGAGCCGGCGGACGGGCTGACCTACTTCACCGAGACCGGTTTTCTCGACGAGCTGGCCGCGGCCGGCTTCTACGGCATCCGCATCGCGCAGCGCAGCGCGCCGGTCGCGGTCCGCGACGGGCTGGAGTTCCGCACCTTCGTCATCGAGGCGAACCGCGGCAAAGAGGGGCCGTGCCTGGAACGCTTCCAGGCCGCCGTCTACCTCGGCCCGTGGAAGAAGGTCTACGACGACGACGGTCACGTCTACGAGCGCGGCGTTCGCACCGCGGTGTGCGACAAGACCTACGCCATCCTGACCAGCGAGCCGTACCGCGCGCAGATCGCGGGCGTGCAGCCCTACGTCGAAGTCCCGCTCGACGAAGCCGGGTCGTTCGACTGCGCGCCCGGCGCGCGCTCGCCGGCCCAGACCAAGAGCACCACGCGGGTGGCGAGCGGCGGCTGCTGCGAACCGTCGGCGAGCGACTCGTGCTGCGAGCCGACGGCGAGCGAGGCCTGCTGCGAGCCGTCGTCGTCCAGCGGCGGCTGCTGTTAGCGCGGCTCCGCTGACGAAGGCACCGTGGGTCGACGACGGCCAGCCGTTCCCGCCGACCTCGCTCGCACTCGACGACGCGAGCGAGGCGCCGGGACTGCTGGCCGTCGGCGGCACGCTCAGCGCCGCGCGCTTGGAAGAAGCCGCGCGACACGGTGTGTTCCCCCTCTACAACACCGACACGCCCGTCATGTGGTGGGCGCCCGCGGAGCGGATGGTGATCCCGGTCGCCGAGGTCCGGCTCTCGCACACCATGCGCCCGACCCTGCGCCGCTTCATCCGCAAGCCGGACTGCGAAGTGCGGGTCGACACGGCGTTCGAGCGCGTGCTCGCGGGCTGCGCGACGACCCGGCGCAAAGGCCAGGACGGGCCGACGTGGATCCTGCCCGAGCTGGAACGCGCCTACCTCGACCTGTGGCGCGCCGGCAGCGTGCACAGCTTCGAGACCTGGATGGACGGCGAGCTGGTCGGCGGTCTGTTCGGCATCGAGCTCGGCCGCACGTTCTCGATCGAGTCGATGTTCTCGCAGCGCAACGACGCTTCGAAGATCGCGTTCGCCGCGCTGGTGGCGTTCGGGCGCGAGCACGGCATCGAGCTGCTCGACTGCCAGCTCTATTCCCCGCACCTCGCCTCGCTCGGCGGCCGGCTCGTGCCGCGCGCGGAGTTCGAGCGGCACCTCGCGCACGGCTTGCGGCAGCCCGAGATCGAAACCTGGCGCTTCGATCCCGGCTGGTGGGAGCTGCTCGACCTCTAGCGGTGGACGAAGCGCAGGTCCCGCAGCCGCGCGCCCTTGGCGGCGCCGGGCGGTACCAGCGCGTCGATCCGAGCTAGCGTCGCCGCGTCGAGCGCGATGCGCGCGGCGGCGGCGTTCTCTTCGACCTGCGCGACGTGCTGGCAGCCGGGCAGCGCGACCACGTCGTCGCCCTGCGCGATCACCCACGCCAGCGCGAGCTGCGCGACCGTGCAGCTCAGCTCGGCGGCGAGCGCGGCGAGCGCGTCGACGAGCGCGACGTTGCGGGCGAGGTTGTCGCTGTCGAAGCGCGGCAGCGCGCGGCGCAGGTCGTCGGGCGCGAGCGCGTCGGGCGAGCGCACCGCGCCGGTCAGCAGGCCGCGGCCGAGCGGCGAGTAGGCGACGAAGGTCAGGCCCAGCTCGCGCGCGGTCGCCAGCACGCCGTTGCGCTCGGCGTCGCGGGTGAAGAGGGAGTATTCGCTCTGCAGCGCGGCGAGCGGCGCGACCGCGACGGCGCGGCGCAGCGTGTCGGGCGCGGCTTCCGAAAGCCCGATGGCGCGCACCTTGCCGGCCGTCACCAGCTCGCCCAGGGCCCCGGCGGTCTCCTCGATCGGCACCTTCGGGTCGACCCGGTGCAGGTAGTAGAGGTCGATCGCGTCGAGGCCGAGCCGGCGCAGTGAAGCGTCGCAGGCCGCCCGCACGTATTCCGGGCGGCCGTCGACGGCGCGGTACTTCGGGTCGTCGTCACGGCGAACGATGCCGGTCTTGGTCGCCACGACCGCCCGGTCGCGCCGCCCGCGCAGCGCGCGCCCGACCAGCCGCTCGTTGGCGCCGCGCCCGTACATATCGGACGTGTCGAGCAGCGTCAGGCCGAGGTCGAGCGCGCGCTGGATCGTGCGGATCGCGTCCGCTTCGTCGACCTGCGCGTAGAACTCGGACAGGCCCATGCACCCCAGCGCGATCGGGCCGGCTATCAGGTCCGTCCGGCCGATGCGGCGCTGCCGCGGCAACTCTTGCCGCCGGGGCGGCTCTGGTTCGCTCACGTCGCGCGCTTCGTGCGGCCGGGCTTCGCGCGCTCGCGGTCGGATCGTGCGCGCTCGGCGAGCAGGTCGAGCGCGTCGAGGTAGGAGTCGACCCCGCGCCCTGCGAGCACCGCGATGCAGACGTCGCGCACCACCGAGATGCGGCGGAACTCCTCGCGCGCGTCCACGTCGGAGAGGTGAACCTCCACCGCCGGCAGCGCGACCGCGCTCAGCGCATCGCGCAGCGCGTACGAGTAGTGGGTGAACGCCGCCGGGTTGATCACGATCGCGTCGGCCCAGCGGCGCCGGCGGTGCAGCTCGTCGACGATGGCACCTTCGTGGTTGGACTGGAAGAAGCGCACCCGCTGGCGCCGCTTGCGGGCGTGCGCGGCGACCTTGCGCTCCAGCTCGCGCAGGGTGGTGCGGCCGTAGATCTCCGGCTCGCGCTCGCCCAGCAGGTTGAGGTTCGGGCCGTTCACGACGAGCACGTTCATCGCAGACCTAGCTCCGCGAGCGCGGCGTGCAGGTCGCGCTCGCCGACGCCGTCGTCGAGCCGCGCGCTGCCGAGCGCGTCGAGCAGCACGAAGCGCGTCCCGCCGGCGTGGCGCTTCTTGTCGCCGTGGGTCGCTGTCGCGACCGCGTGCGCATCCAGCTCGCGCCAGAGCGGCGGCACGGGCAGCCCGGCGAGGTGCGCGTCGGCCTCGGCCCGCACCGCGTCGGCCAGCAGGCCGCGCGCGGTCGAGAGCGCGAGCGCGGCGCGCATGCCGACGATCACCGCCTCGCCGTGGCGCAGCGCGCCGTAGCCGGCGACCCGCTCGAGCGCGTGGCCGACGGTGTGGCCGAAGTTGAGCACCGCGCGCACGCCGGTCAGGTCGTGCTCGTCGCGCGCGACGATGTCGGCCTTGAGCTCCGCGCAGCGCGCGATGGCGTCCAGCGCCGTCGCCGGGTCGGCCAGCAGGGCCGCCTCGCCGGCGCGCAGCGCGCGGTACAGCTCGGCGTCGAGCGCCAGCCCGTACTTGAGCATCTCGCCGTAGCCCGAGACGACGTCGCGCGCGTCGAGCGAGCGCAGCGCGTAGGGGGCGATCGCGACGTGGGCCGGCTGGGTGACGCTGCCGACCAGGTTCTTACCGCCGGGCAGGTTGATCCCGGTCTTGCCGCCGATCGCCGCGTCGACCGCGGCCAGCAGCGTGGTCGGCAAGGCGACGTACGGCACGCCGCGCTGGAACGTCGCGGCCGCGAAGCCGACCGCGTCGCCGATCGTGCCGCCGCCCACGCCGACGACGATCCCGCGCCGGTCGAGCTGCGTCGCGACGAAGAACTCGTACAGCGTCGCAAGCGATTCCAGCGACTTGAGCTCTTCGTCGGCCCGCACGCGCAGCACGGTCGTCGCGAACCCGGCGTCATCGTACGCGCGCGCCGCGCGCAGGGCGAGGTCTTCCACCCGCTCGTCGGTCACGAGGACGACGCGCCCGCCGGGCAGCGGCGCGGCTCGCTCGGGCAGCGCGTCGACGACGCCCGCGCCGAGCGCGACCTCGTACGGCCGAGCCGTCGCGACCCGCACGATGCGCTCGGCGCGCAGCGCGGCGTCGACCGCGCGCGCGGCGGCGTCACGGTCCAAGCCGTCGACCGCGACCCGCACCTGCGCGGCCAGGTAGTTCGGGCGCCGCCCGGCGTGCAGGCGCTCCAGCGCGCCGGGCCCGCGCAGCAGCGGGCGCGTGCCGGCGGAATACGCCGTGTGCGCCGCGCACGTCGGCAGCGAGGCGTCCAGGAAGACCAGGGTTCCGCTCAGCCCGATCGCGCGCCGGTTGGCCTCGTCCTCCAGCGCGCCCGCACCCAGCGCGATCACCGTGTCGTGCAGCTCCGCCAGGCGCGCGATGGTGGCGCGCTCGCGGGTCCGGAAGGCGGCGATGCCGTCGCGCTCGACCAGCGCCGCGACGGTCAGGCCGACCTCGCGCTCGATCAGCGCGTCGACGTCGAGCACCGTGCTGCCGCGCAGTTCCGCCAGCCGCGGCGCGACGGACGATTTGCCGGCCCCGGGCGGGCCGCACAGCCAGACGTTAGCGCGCACGGACCCGCTCGTCCCAGGCCTGCACGCGCTCGCGCAGCTCGTCCAGCGAGTCGCCGCCGAACTTCGTCAGCACGGCTTCGGCCAAGACCAGCGCCAGGAGCGACTCGCCGATCACCGCCGCGGCCGGCACGGCGCAGGTGTCGGCGCGCTCGATGTGCGCCAGCGCCGCGTCGCCGCTGCGCAGGTCGACCGAGTCGAGCGGTTTCATCAGCGTCGCGATCGGCTTCATCGCGGCCCGGACCACGATCGGCTGGCCGGTCGACATCCCGCCCTCGATGCCGCCCGCGCGGTTGCTGCGGTAGCGCGTGCGCGTGTCGCCGCCGGGCTCGTAGGCGTCGTGCG
This sequence comes from Vulcanimicrobiota bacterium, assembly GCA_963784655.1. Taxonomy (GTDB): domain Bacteria; phylum Vulcanimicrobiota; class Vulcanimicrobiia; order Vulcanimicrobiales; family Vulcanimicrobiaceae; genus Vulcanimicrobium. The sequence goes on along the minus strand of CAWASO010000001.1, from coordinate 482,508 downwards.
CTTCCGAGCCGCGCCGCGCCGCCGCGCCGAAGCCCAGCCCCAGCTCGACGCCCTTGATCGCGTTGAGCGCGAGAAACGTGCGCCCGACCTCGGCTTCGAGCCGGCGGTCCCACTGCGCGTACGAGCCCAGGCCGACCGGGACGCCTTGCGCGACGACCTCGAACACGCCGCCCAGCGAGTCGCCGGCGGCTTTCGCGAGCTCGATCTCCCGCACCATCGCGGCCGCGGCCGCGGGGTCGAGCGCGCGCACCGGCGAGGCGTCGATCTCGGCGGGCGGCACGTCGCGCCAAGGCGTCTCGTCCACGGCGCGGCCGATGCGCACCACGCGGCTGCTCAGCGTCACGCCCAGCTCCGCCAGCAGCGCGCGGGCGACGGTGCCGAGCGCGACCCGCATCGCGGTCTCGCGCGCGCTGGCTCGCTCGAGGATGTCGCGCAGGTCGTCGCGGCCGTACTTGATCCCGCCGATGCGGTCGGCGTGGCCGGGGCGCGGGACGTGGATCTGGCGCGCGGCGGGCGCGTCGTCGGGCGGCGCGTCGACGCGCATGATGTCGAGCCACTTGGCGTGGTCGCGGTTCTCGAGGTAGAGCGCGACCGGCGCGCCGATGGTCTCGCCGCGCCGCACGCCGGCCACGATGCGAATCTCGTCGGTCTCGATGTTCTGCCGGTTGCCGCGCCCGAAGCCCAGCTTGCGCCGCCGCGCCTGCGCGAGCAGCGTTTCCGCGTCGATCCTCAGCCCGGCGGGCAGCCCTTCGATGATGCCGACCAGCGCCGGCCCGTGCGATTCGCCGGCGGTCAGGAAGCGCAGCGCGCTCACGCGGTCACCTCCGCGGGCGTGATGCCGAACCAGCGGTCGAACGTCGCCGCCGCCTGGGCGAAGAACATCGCCGTGCCCGGCACCATGCGCAGCCCGCGCGCGCCGGCGTCGATCAGGAACGGCGTCACCGCCGGGGTGTAGACCAGGTCGAACGCCGCCGCGCCGCGCGGCGCGTCCGGCGGCAGCGGCGACTCTTGCGGCTGGCCGACCATGCCCAGCGGCGTCGCGTTGACGTAGATGTCGCTGGGCGGCACGGCGTCGAACGCGCAGGCCGTGCCGCCGAAATCGTCGGCCAGCACCTGCGCGCGCGCCACCACCCGGGCCGCGATCGTGAGCGACGCCGCGCCGCCGCGCCGGGCCGCCGCCGCGACCGCGCGCGCCGCGCCGCCCGCGCCGAGCAGCGCGATCCGCGCGCCGCGCAGTTCGACCCCGTGCCGGGCCAAGGCGTGCTCGACCCCGCTCACGTCGGTATTGTCGGCGACGAGCTCCCCGCCGACCCGGGTCAGCACGTTGGCCGCGCCGCAATCGCGCGCGGCGGGCTCGGCCCGGTCGGCCAGCGCCAGCGCGGCTTCCTTGTGCGGCAGCGTGACGTTGCAGCCGACGAACTGCGGATCGCGCTTCCATAGCGCCAGGGTCGCGGCCAAGTCGTCCGGTGCGACGTCGACCGCGTCGTAGCGCAAGTCGATCCCGTGCGCCGCCGCGAAGCGCGCGAACAGTTCCGGCGAACGGCTATGGGCGACGGGCCGGCCGATCACGGCCGCGCGCAGCGCGCTCACGCCACCCCGTCCAGCGCGCGCGCGAAGCCCGGGAACGACACCGCGACGCAGTCCGGGTCGTCGAGCGTCAGCGCGACGCCCGCGATGCGCGCCGCGACTGAGAAGGCCATCGCGATGCGGTGGTCGCCGGCGGTGACGATCGCGCCGCCGTGCAAGCGCGCCAGCCCGCGCACCGCGAAGCCGTCGGGCGTGGTTTCGACCTCGCCGCCCAGCGCGCGGGCGGCGGCGGCGAACGTCTCGATCCGGTCGCTCTCTTTCACGCGCAGTTCCGCCGCGCCGCGCACGACCGTCGTTCCGCGCGCGAACAAGCCCAGCACGCCGACCAGCGGCAACTCGTCGATCAGCACCGGCACCTCGTACGGTTCGATCTCGACCGCCTGCAGGGCCGCGCCGCGAACCGCGACCCGCCCGCGCGGCTCCTCGTTCACGATGTCGAGCGTGAGCTCGATCTCCGCGCCGAAGCGCCGCAGCACGCCCAGGAACGCGGTCCGGGTCGGGTTGAGCCCGACGTCGTCGATCGCGACGTAGCCGCCCGGCACCGCCGCCGCGGCAGCCAGCAAGAACGCGGCGCTGGAGAAGTCGCCCGGCACGTCGACGTCGCGCGCGCGCGGCACGGCCGGGCCGTCCACCACCAGCGCGCCGGCCTCGCGCCCGCAGCGCACGCCGAAGGTGCCGAAGAGCCGCTCGGTGTGATCGCGCGTGGCCAGCGCGCCCCGCAGCTCGGTTCGGCCGTGCGCGCCCAGCGCGGCGAACAGCAGCGCCGACTTGATCTGCGCGCTGGCGATCGTCACCTCGGCCGCGATCCCGGGCGCGGCGGGATTCCCGCTCACCAGCAGCGGCGCCGTGCCGCCGGGCGCGAGCTCGAAGCGGGCACCGAACCCGGTCAGCGGCTCGGTCACCCGGCGCATCGGGCGGGCGCGCAGCGAAGCGTCGCCGTCGAGCGTCACGCTCAGCGGCCGGGTGGCCAGGATGCCGGCCAGCAGGCGCATCGTCGTGCCGCTGTTGCCGCAGTCGACCGGCCCGGCCGGAGCGTCGAATGCACCGCCGCGGCCCTCGACCACGACGGCGTCGTCCTCGTCGCGCATGGTGACCCCGAGCGCCTCGAGCGCGCGGCGGGTCGAGCGGACGTCGAGCCCGGCCGGCAGGCCGCGCAGGTGCGAGGTGCCGTTCGCCAGCGCGGCGAGCATCAGCACCCGGTGCGCGATCGACTTGTCGCCCGGGACGCGGAGGCTGGAGGACCCTGTGGTGGCCGTCATCTGTGGTCGTGCTTGCCGCTCGAAACGAACGAGCCCCCCGCCGGATCGGCGAGAGGCTCGTGGTGTGCAGTGTGCCGCCTACCTACGCGAACGCCGAGACCGACCGCCACGGAAAGGCCGTGGAGCCGTAATACCAGCGATACCCCAAGCAGGCGGACATGTGAGCCGAGTAGACCACGGCGGCGGGCGGGTTGTCAAGGCGAATTTCTGACAGGCGGCTTCATCCCAAGATGCGGCGAAGCGCGGCGCATGACCATGCTCGCCGTTCCGCCCGCGCTCCTTGCCGAGACGATCGAGCTGAGGCGCGATCTGCACGCTCACCCGGAGCTGGCGTTCGAGGAGCACCGCACGGCCGGAATCATCGCGGAGCGGCTGCGGGCGCTCGGGCTGGAGGTCCACACCGGGGTCGGCGGGACCGGCGTGGTCGGGCTGCTGGCCGGGGGGCGGCCCGGGCCGACGATCATGCTGCGGGCCGACATGGACGCGCTCCCGATGCCCGAGGAGAACGACGTCCCGTACGTGTCGCAGAACGCCGGCGTGACGCACGCCTGCGGCCACGACGCGCACGTCGCGATGCTGCTCGGCGCGGCGCGGGTGCTGCGCGAGCGCGCCGGCGACTTCCAGGGGCGGATCGCCTTCGTGTTCCAGCCGGCGGAAGAGGGCGGCGGTGGCGCCAAGGCGATGCTCGAGGACGGCCTGATCGCGCGCTTCGCGATCGAGCGCGCCTACGGGCTGCACATCGTCACGATGCTGCCCAGCGGGCAGATCGGGCTGCGGCCCGGCCCGCTGATGGCCTCGGTCGACTCGTTCGACCTGGTCGTCGACGGGGTCGGCGGCCACGGCGCGATGCCGCACCGCTCGGTCGATCCGGTCGTCGTCGCGGCGGAGGTCGTCGGCGCGCTGCAGCGCGTGGTCAGCCGCGAGATCGACCCGCTCGAGCCGGCGGTCGTGACGATCGGCGCGATCAACGGCGGCACGACCTACAACGTGATCCCGCCGCGGGTCGCGCTCAAGGGCACCGTGCGCAGCTTCGCCGAGGCGACCCGCGAGTCGATGGAAGGGCGCGTCCGGCGCATCGCCGAGCACACCTGCGCCTCGGCCAACGCGACCTGCTCGCTGACCTGGCACGCGTCGTATCCGGTGACGGTCAACGACCCCGACGAGGCGGCCTTCGTGCACGACACGCTGAGTGCGGCGCTCGGCGCGGAGCGGGTCGTCGAGAGCCCGCCGGTGATGGGCAGCGAGGACTTCTCGTACTTCGCCCAGGCCGTCCCGGCGTGTTTCTACTTCCTGGGCGGGGCCGACGCGGCGCACGCCTTCCCCAACCACCACCCGGCCTTCGACATCGACGAACAGGCCATGGCGACCGGGATCGAGGCCCACGTCGCGGTGGCGATCGCCGGGCTGGCGCGGGCCGCCGCGGCCGGCTAGGGGACGGGCTGCTTGGCGAGCTCGGCTTCGGCTTCGGCTTCGGCCAGGTAGGCGTTCCAGGGCCGGGTGGTCGTGCTGACCGTTTCGGCCCGGGCGAGGGCCTCGGTGAAGCGCTCGAGCGAGCGCGTCAGGGCCTCGAACTCGTCGCCTCCGAGGGCCTCGCGGACGTACTTCTCGATCGCGTAGGCGTGGGCCGTGGCGCGGTCGAGCATGGTGCGGCCGGCTTCGGTGATGCGGGTCTGCAGGGTGCGCCCGCCGGTCGGGCAGGGGATCCGGCGGATCAGCCCGGCCGCTTCGAGCCGGCCGACGATCGCGTTCATGCTCTGGGCCGAGACGTAGCCGTGGCGGGCCAGCTCGGCGTTGGAGATGTCGGCGTTCTCGGCGATCGCGACCAGGGCCAGGAACTGCTGCGGGGTGATGCCGAGCCGGCCGAACTCGGCCTCGAGCGCCAGGCGCGACGCGCCCGCGGCGTACTTGAGCGTCGCGAGCAGGTGACCGCGCAGCGCGTTCACCGGTTTGTCCGAACTAGCGCGGCGGCCGGCCATCGCCGTTCTCTTCCCGAACGGCGTTGCCGCATCCCGGCACGGAGCCGGGATGCTCGGCGGGATCAGCGCTGCCAGGTCGTTCCGTCGGCGAAGCTGACCGACTCGACCTCGCACGAGGCGCTGCCGGCGTCGTAGGAGGCCGTGGCGGGGGTGAAGATGCGGTCGATCCGGGTGCCGCTGGCGAAGCTGCCCTGGTCGTCGATCGTCTGGACCGTGCGGCCGGTGCGGACCAAGAACCGGACCCCGCTCGCTTCGACGCCGGCGCGGTTCACGAAGCTGATCGCGATGTCGCCGCCCTCGACGGCCTGGAGCGGGCCTTCGTTGTAGGGCCGGGCCGCCGCGCCGATGGCGCAGCTGGTGACCGCGACGGGGGCCTCGGGCGCCGGCTGGGCGAGCGCGGGGATCGCGCTGGTGGCGAGGACGGTAGCCGCGATGGCGGCGCTGAGAATGGTGTTCATGATGATGCTTCCTTCGGACGTCTGTCCTACGAGTTCTTTATATCAGCATATCTGATATAAAGAGTACGACTAAAGTCGTGTCGCGTCAAGGGACGGGACGGGCGAGCGGACGGCCAAAAAAAGACCGCGCCGGAGCGCGGTCGGGATCTTCGGAGCGATCCGGCCAAGGCTGTGGCCGGGAGCGAGCCCTGGAATCAGAAGGTCTTGGCGGTGTAGTTGGGGCGCTCGGTGATCTTCTGTTTGGCGAAGTTCTCGGTCGCGGCTTTGGCCCAGGGCGAGTCGCAGTTGCCGTCGGATTCGGCGGCCGGCACCTCGCCCACGATGTCGTACATGAACTGCGTGCGGGCGAACGTCTTCGACGAGACGCTCGAGCCGGCGTAGGTGTCGTGCGCGGCTTGGTGGTCGCAGCCGTGATAGACCGCGCGCCCGGATTTGGCCGCGTCGAAGCTGTAGTTGGCGAACGCGTCGGCCAGCTTGTCGGCCTTGGTCGTGCCGGCGCTGCGGATCCGGTCGAAGAGCGATTTGGCCGCCATGTAGCCGATGTAGTGGCGGCCCGAAACCGGGCCGTGGATGTCGCGCCGCAGGCGCGCGGCCAGCTTCTGCGCGGCCGGCGAGACCGACGGCGCCCACAGCACCGGGAAGGTCGCGCCGACGATGTCGTCCAGCGGCAGCGCCTTGTAGTAGATGTCCTCGAGCGAGATGCCGGACAGCTTCATCTTCTTGTTGAGGCCGAACTGGACGAACTGCTTGATCGTATTCGCCGCGTCCAGGCCGCTGTTGCACAGCATCAGCACGTCGGCGTTGCTGTTGCGCAGCTTGGTGAGCTGCGAGGAGAAGTCCGAGGTGCCGAGCGGCACGATGTCGTGGCCGATCTCCATGCCGCCCGCGCGCCGCAGCGCGTCCGACGTTTGCGCGTAGGCGTCCTTGCCAAGCGCGTAGTCGGCTTGGATGAAGTACCACTTCTTGCCCAGCGCCAGCGAGCGGCGGATCACCGGGGCCAGCAGCATGCGCACGTTCTGCCCGAAGCGATAGGTCAGCCTGGACGCGTTGGCGCCGGTGATGCTCGAGTCTTGCGCTCCGATCAAGAGGTTGAACACGCCCAGCTCCAGCACCAGCGCGTTGAGCGCCAGGCCGTTGGCCGACGACGTGCCGCCGAACAGCACGTCGACGTTCTCCTGCGTCACCAGGCGCCGCGCCTCGCTGGTCGCGATGGCGGGTTTGGACGCGTCGTCGCCGTAGGCGAACTCGAACTTGACCCGGCCGGTGCGGTTGGCGTCCTCGAGCGCGAGCTGCGCACCGGCCTTGTGGTACGAGGCGAGGTCGGAGAAGATGCCGCTGAACGAGTCGAGGAAACCGACCTTGACGGTCGCGGCCGGACCGGCGGCGAGGGTGAAGCGCGGCGCGCCGACGGCGAGGGCGCCGGCCGCGCCGGCGGCGAGGAAGCTGGTACGTTTCATCGGTGTTCTCCACTGCGCTGGGCGAGGTGTGTGACGCGGTCGACGACGGCTTGCGCCTCGCCGGTGTAGCGCGCCGGGTCGAGCCGACGCTCGAGCTCGGCGCGATCGAGGTGACGGGTGATCTCGGGTATCGCGGCGAGCGCGTCGGGGAACGGCCGCCCGGATTCGATCGCATCGCCAGCGGCGCGCGCGACGAGGGCGTGCGCCTCCTCGTGCCCGAGGTGCTCCGCGAGCGCCATCGCGACCGCTTCGGCGACGATCAGGCCGCCCGACGCGGCGAGGTTGCGCCGCATGCGCGCGGTGTCGACCGTCATGCCGCGCGCGATCGCCGCGCTCTGCGCGAACGCGGCCGAGGCGGCGACGAACGCCGGCGGGAGCGCGAGCTCCTCGGTCTGCCAGGGGCCGGTCGAGCGCTGGTGGTCGCCGCTCATCGCTTCGAGCATCAGCGGCACGAGGCCGCGCACGGCGCGCGCGTTGGCGATCACGTACTCCGCGGCGATCGGGTTGCGCTTCTGCGGCATCGTGCTCGAACCGCCGCGGCCCGGCGCGTGCGGCTCGCTGACCTCCGCGACCTCGGTCTGCATCAGCAGCACGACGTCGGCGGCGAACTTGGCCAGGCTGCCGCAGGTCAGGCCGAGCGCGCCGACCGCGTTGGCGAACGGGCTGCGGTCGGCGTGCCAGGGCAGGTCGGGCACGCGCAGGTCGAGCTCGCGCCCGAGCGCCAGCGCGACCTCGCGCCCGCGCGTGCCCAGCGACGCCAGCGTGCCGACCGCGCCGCCGAACTGCAGCACCGCCGCCTCCTCGGCCGCCGCGCGCAGCCGCGCCCGGTGCGGCAAGCAGCGGCGCCAGCCAGAGCGCGCAGGCGTAGCCGAAGGTGATCGGCAGCGCGTGCTGCAGGTGCGTGCGCCCGGCCATCACGTCGTCGCGGTGCTCGCGCGCGCGCCGCGCCAGCGCGTCGATGGTCGCGCCCAAATCGGTGTCGAGCAGCGCGAACGCTTCACGCAGCTGGAGCACGGTCGCGGTGTCGACGATGTCCTGCGTCGTCGCGCCCCAGTGCACGTACCGCCCCGCTTCGGGGCCGGCCAGCTTGGCGAGCTGCTTGGTGAGCGGCACCACCGGGTAGCCGACGTTCTCCGTTCCCGCGACCAGCGCGTCGAGGTCGAAGCGGTCGAGATCGCTCGCGGCCGCGGCGATCGCCTGGGCCGCCGAGGCCGGGATGACGCCGCCGGAGGCTTCCGCGCGGGCCAGCGCGACCTCGACGTCGAGCAGCGCGCGCAGCCGGCGCCGCAGCGAGAACACCTCGCGCATCGCGCGGGTGCCGTACAGCTCGCCGTAGAGCGCCGTGCCGCTCGGGTGCACGGTCAGATGGCGAAGAAGGCGGTCTCGCCTTCGCCCTGGAGCGTGACGTCGAAGCGGTAGACCGGCACGCCGCCCTCGTGCTCCGCACGGGCCGCGATCAGCGTGCGGCGCGCCGTCTCGTCGGCGACCGACGCCAGCACCGGATCGCGCGCGTTCTCCGCCGCATGATCGGAAAAGTAGATGCGCGTGACGACGCGCTTGAGCAAACCGCGCGCGAACACCGACAGGTTGACGTGCGGCGCTTGCGCCGCGACCGGGCCCGGGACGATCGTGCGGAACCAGTAGCGGCCGTCGGGGTCCGTGCAGGCGCGGCCGAAGCCGCGGAACAGCCGCACGCCGGCGACCGGCGCGGCATCCTCGGGGTGCGCGTAGCGGCCGCGCGCGTCGGCCTGCCAGATCTCGAGCAGCGCGTCGGGGACCGGCGCGCCGTCGCCGTCGCGCACCGTGCCCTCGATCCGCACCGGCTCGCCGTCGGCGCCGTCGCGCGTCAGGTCGCTCCACGCCGGGCGAGTCAGCCCTTCGCGGAAGAACGGGCCGATCGTCTGCGACGCGGTCGGAATCAGTTTCATCAGCGGCTCTCCGCGGGCGTCTCGAGCCGGCCGCGCAGCACGATGTCCCAGCGGTAGCCCAGCGCGTACTCCGCCTCGCTCAGGTTCGCGTCGTAGCTGGAGATCAGGCGCTCGCGCGCGGCCGCGTCGGGGACGCTGTGGAAGACCGGGTCGGTCTCCAGCAGCGGATCGCCCGGAAAGTACATCTGGGTGATCAGCCGGGTCGCGAAGCTCGGCCCGAAGACCGAGAAGTGGACGTGCGCCGGGCGCCAGGCGTTGTACGTGTTGCGCCAGGGGTACGCGCCGGGCCGGATGGTGAGGAAGCGCCAGCGGCCCTCGTCGTCGGTCACGACCTGGCCGTTGCCGGTGAAGTTGGGGTCGAGCGGCGCGTCGTGCTGGTCGGCGTCGTGGTGGTAGCGGCCGGCCGCGTTGGCCTGCCACAATTCGACCAGCGTGCCGCGCACCGGGCGGCCGTCCTCGTCGAGCACGCGCCCGGCCAGGATGATGCGCTGGCCCTGCGCCTCGCGCCCGCCGACGCGCGAGATGTCGGTCGCGTTAGGGCCGCACCACAGGTCCTCGAAGGTCGGGCCGGTGATCTCCGAGAGCGAGTGCGGCAGCGCGAACGGCGCGCGCAGCGGGTGGCGCTTGATCGTGCTGGTGTACGCGGGGTAGTCGTTGGGCGGTTGACCGCCCTCGCGTTCGGGCGCGTAGGGGGCCGGTCGCACGGTCATGCCTCTCCCTCCAGTTCGCGGTACGCGGCGGCGGCGTGGTGGAACGCGCTGTTCGCCGCCGGAACGCCGGCGTACACGCCGACTTGCATCAGAATCTCGCGGACCTCGGCGCGCGTGACGCCGGTGTTGCGGGTCGCGCGGACGTGCAGCTTCAGCTCGTCCCAGCGGCCGAGCGCGGCCATCATCGCGATCGTCAGCATGCTGCGCGTCTTGCGGTCCAGGCCGGGCCGGTTCCAAATGCCGTCCCAGGCGTAGCGCGTGATGAACTCCTGGAAGTCGCGCGGTGAAGTCGGTCGCCGCCGGCCTGCGAGCGGTCGACGTGCGCGTCGCCCAGCACCGCGCGGCGCACCGCCATCCCGCGCTCGATTTGCGCGTCGGATTCGGCATCGTGTTCGGCCATCTCAGCTCTCCAAGAACGCGAGCAGGGCGAGGTTGAAGGCGTCGGGCCGCTCGGCGCACAGGATGTGGGCCGCGTCGGCGAGCACCAGCAGCTCCGCGCCGGCGATCGCCGCTTGTAGTTCCGCGCCGTCGGCGGGCGTCGTCACCGGATCGTCCGCGCCCGCGACGACGAGCGTGCGGCAGGCGATGCGCGCGAGGTCGGCGCGCAGGTCGCCGTCGCGCACCGCCTTGCAGGCCGCGACGTAGCCCAGCGCCGGCGTGCGGCCGAGCATGGTGGCGAAGCCGCGCACCAGGTCGGGCTGCTCGCGCCGGGTGCGCGCGCAAAACCAGCGCCCCATGCCGGGCTCGACGATCGGCGCCAGCCCCTCGCGCTCGACCAGGCCGATGCGCTGGTTCCAGTTCTCCGGCGTGCCGATCCGGCTCGCCGTCGCGCACAGCACGAGCGCCTCGACCCGGGCCGGATACGCCGCGGCGAAGCGCTGCGCGATCATCCCGCCGATCGACAGCCCGACGAAGCGGACCCGCTCGATGCCCAGCGCGTCGAGCAGCGCGGCGGCATCGTCCGCGAGCTGCGCGATGGTCGTGCCGCGCTCGCGGTCGCTCGCTCCCGACGTGGTGAGGCCGTGGCCGCGCATGTCGTAGCGCAGCACCCGGTGCGCCGCCGCGAGCGCGTCCAGCTGAGCGTCCCACATGTGGGCGGTCGTGCCGAGCGAGTTGGCCAGCAGCACCACCGGGGCGTTCGCCGGTCCGCTGAGGTCGTAGTGCGTCACGAGGTCGGCGCAGCGCACGAACGGCACGGTCAGCGTCCTTCCTTGCCGGCGCGCTCGGCGCCGGGCTCGCTCAGCCAGTGGTCGGCGGCGTTGCGGACGTGCTCGCGGGCCAGCCGCTCGGCGGCCACGGCGTCGCCCGAGCGGATCGCGTCGAGCACCAGGCTGTGCTCGCCGGCCGAGCGCGACAGGCGCCGGCCCTGGTTCTGCAAGCGCATGTAGACGACTTCGCTCGACATCCGCACCAGCGGGATGAACTGCTGCAGCCGCGCGTGCGCGGTCGCCTCGACGATCTTGACGTGGAAGTCGGCGTTGGCGACCAGGTAGTGGTGCTTGTCGGCCGGCGCATAGGCGCGCATCCGCTTGGCCAGCGCCGTCAATTCGCGGTCGACCTCGCGCGGCAGCCCGCGCTGGGCGAGCAGCCGCGCGGCCAGGCCGTCGACCATCTCGCGCAGGTCCAAGATCTCGCGCGCGTCGTCCAGCTCCAGCGCGATCACCGAGGCGGCGCCGGTGGCGGAGTACACGACCAGCCCCTCGCGCTCGAGCGCGTCGAGCGCCTCGCGCAGCGGCGTGCGGCTGACCCGCAGCTGCCGCGCCAGGTGCTCTTGGCGCAGCACCGTGCCCGGCGCGAGGCTGCCGTCGAGGATCAGCCGGCGCAGCTGGTCGACGATGCCTTCCTTCATGCGCGGCTGGCGCTCGAGCGCGATCGGGGTGACGCCGGCCAGTTCGGGCCGTTCGGGAATCATCGGGGCGCCTGGGCGAGCAGCGGCAGGAGCTCGGCCTTGAGCCGTTCCTTGGCGACGCGCATCGTCGCGGTGAGCGGGAACGCCTCGACGAACAGGATGCGCAGCGGGATCTTGTAGGGCGCGAGCCGGTCGGCGCACCACGCCCGCAGCTCGTCCTCGCCGACGGTCGCGCCCGGCGCGCGGATCACCGCACCGACCACGTCCTCCTCCGAGAGCGCCGACGGCACGCCGATCACCGCGGCCTGCTGCACGCCCGGGTGGAGCTCGAGCGCGTCCTCGACCTCGCGCGGGGCGATGTTCTCGCCGCGCCGGCGGATCATCTCCTTGTAGCGCCCGACCAGCACCACGTCGCCGTCGTCGTCGACGTAGCCCGCGTCGCCGGTGCGCAGCCAGCCGTCCTGCAGCGTGCGGGCGGTGATCTCGGGCGCGTTCCAGTAGCCCGGCGTGACGGCGGCGTTGCGGAACTGCAACTCGCCGACCGCGCCGCGCGGCTGGACCTCGCCTTCCAAGGATACGATGCGGATGTCGTTGGGCACCGCGCCGCCCGGGTGCGCGCGCGGGCGGCCGATGCTCGAGCGCTTGGCGCGCGACGTGTCGCTCTCGACCGTGCCGAAGGTGTTCTCCGACATCCCGAAGCCGGTCACGATGCGCAGCCCGAAGCGCCGCTCCAGCGCGCGGTTCTCGTCCGGCTCCAGGGCGGGCGCGGCGTAGAGCGTGCGCAGGCTGCCGGGCACGAACGCGTCCTGCGGCTGGCGGGCGAGGATCGCGACCATCGCGCCGATCACGTTCACTTCGGTGACGCCCAGGGCGGCGGCGTCGCGCCAGAAGGTCGAGGCGCGGAACTTCGCCCCCACGGTGAGCCGGTAGCCGTTGGCGAGCGCGGTCATCAGCGAGTACGCCTGCGCGTTGATGTGGAAGAAGGGCAGGATCGACCACAGGTGTTCGTCCGCGCCCAGGCCGATCCAGGCCGGCATCGACTGCCCCGCGCCGGTGTACGCGAGATGGCGCACCAGCGCGCCCTTGGGCCGGCTCGTCGTGCCCGACGTGTACACGATCGCCGCGACGTCGCTCGGCTGCGCGTCCGCCGGCGGGAACGCGGATCCGTTGCATCCGCGTCCGCGAGCGAGGCGCCGTGCGCGTCCCTGCCGACGTCTGCGAGCGATGCGACGGGTATGCCGCGCGCTTCGCACACGGCGCGCACCAGCTCGATCGTGTCGGCGTGCGCGAGCGCGATGCACGGGCGCAAGTCGTCGACGACGTACTCCAGCTCCGCCGCCGTCAGAGCGGGGTTCACCGCGGCCGGCCACGCGCCGGCGTGCACCGCCGCCAGCCAGCCCTCGATCGTCGCGATCCCGTTCCCGGCGCTGATCAGCACCCGCTCGCCGGGCGCGGCGCCGCGCGCGCGCAGCCAGGCCGCGCCGCGCGCGACCCGCTGGGCCGTCTGGGCAAACGTGCGCGTACCGTCGTCCGCGCGCAGGAACGGCGCGTCGCCGAACCGCTCCGCCGCCGCTTGCACCAGCCGCGGAATCGTGGTCGGCGCGCTCACGCCGCACCGACCGCGTCGAGCTCGAGCGGCAGCCCGACGTAGTTCTCGGCCAGGCTGGTCGCAGCGGCGGGCGAGCTGGTCACGTAGTCGAGCTCGGCCTGCTGCACGCGCTCGTCGAAGGCGTTCCGGGAGTCGAAGCGGTGCAGCATCGAGGTCATCCACCACGAGAAGCGCTGCGTCTTCCAGACCCGCCGCAGACACACCGCGGAATAGCTCGCCAGCCGCTCGCCGCCGCCCGTGCGGTAGAAGTGCTCGAACGCGCGCGCCAGCACGACCACGTCGGCGACCGCGAGGTTCATCCCCTTGGCGCCGGTCGGCGGCACGATGTGGGCCGCGTCGCCGGCCAGGAACAGCCGCCCGTACTGCATCGGCGCGACGACGAAGCTGCGCATCGGCGTGACGCCCTTCTGCAGCACCGGGCCCGGCACGAGCTCGGGCGCGTCCTCGCCTGCGAGCCGCGTCCGCAGCTCCTCCCAGACCCGCTCGTCGGGCCATTGCGCGACGTCCTCGTCGGGCGCGCACTGCAGGTACATCCGCGAGATCTTCGGCGAGCGGCAGCTGAACAGCGCGAACCCGCGCGGGTGGTTGGTGTAGATCAGCTCGTGGCTGACCGGCGGCGACTCGGCCAGAATGCCCAGCCACGCGAACGGGTAGACCCGCTCGTACACCGTCAGCACGCCGGCCGGAACGGCCGAGCGCGACACGCCGTGGAAGCCGTCGCAGCCGGCGACGTAGTCGGCCCGCAGCTCGTGCTCCGCGCCGTTCGCGTCGCGGAACGTCACCCGCGGCTGCTCGCTCGCGAGATCGTGCAGCGCGACGCCGCTCACCTCGAAGCGCAGGTCGGCCCCGGCCGCGGCGCGCGCGGCGATCAGGTCGCGCACCACCTCCTGCTGGCCGTAGACGGTGACGGCTTTGCCGGTCAGCGCGCTGAAGTCGATCCGGTGGCTGCGCCCGCCGAAGCGCAGCGCGGTGCCGTGGTGCACCAGACCCTCGCGGTCCAGGCGCGCGCCCAGGCCCGTCTCGCGCAGCAGGTCGACGGTGCCCTGCTCGAGCACGCCCGCGCGCACCCGCTGCTCGCAGTACGCGCGGCTGCGCGCCTCGAGCACCACGCACGCGATGCCGTGCAGGTGCAGCAGGTGCGAGAGCAGCAGCCCGGCCGGGCCCGCGCCGACGATCGCGACCTGGGTGCGCGTCACGCTCATCGCGTCACCTCAGCACCTGGGCGGCGGTGTCCACCGCGACGTCGAGCAGCACCGGGCCGGTCGACGTCATGGCCGCGGTGAGCGCCGGCAGCAGTTCGGCGGCGCGCTCGACGCGCGTGCCCGCGCAGCCGAACGCGCGCGCCAGGCCGGCGAAGTCGACCCCGCCGATGTCGAAGCTCGGGGTGCGGTGCGAGCCCATCAGGTCGCCGAACGACTTCATCGCGCCGTAGCCGCCGTTGTTGACGATCACGTAGGTGATCGGAAGCTGCTGCTGGGCCGCGGTCCACAGCCCTTGGATGCCGTAATAGCTCGAACCGTCGCCGATCAAGCCGATCACGCGCCGGCCCGGCGCGGCGAGCGCGGCGCCGACCGCGGCCGGCAGCCCGTAGCCCAAGCTCCCGCTGGCGGCGGCGAAATAGCGCCCCGGCGACAGCGGCAGATACTCGTGCAGCACGCCGTGCGACGAAGGCGTCTCCTCGACCACGATCGCGTCGGCCGGCATGGCGCGCGCGAGCGACTGCAGCACGTACGCGATCGAGAGCGGCTCGCTCGCCGGAGCCTCGGGCCGCGGCCGCGGCGCGGGCAGCGCGGGCTGCGGCATGCGCAGCTGCGGCAGCAGCGCTTCGAGCGCCGGCCGCAGCGCGGTGATGATGCTCGTCCCGGCGACCGCGAACGAGGCCGCGCCCGGGTCGTCGGTGAGCTGGAACACCGCCGTGGCGGCGGGGACGAACGGCCCCTCGGCGTGGACGTGGTAGTTGAACACCGGCGCGCCCAGCACGACGACCAGGTCGCGCTCGCGCAGCGCGGCGGCCACCCCGTCGCGCACGCGCGGCAGCGCGCCCTGGTAGAGCGGGTGGTCCTGCGGAAAGCCGCAGCGGCCGGCCAGCGCGCTGGCCCAGACCGGCGCCCCGATTCGCTCCGCCAGGCGCACGGCGAGCTCCGCCGCGCCGTCGCGGTCGACGCCCGCCCCGACCACGAGCGCGGGCGACGTGCTCGCGTTCAGCGCCGCCGCCAGTTCCGCCGTCGCGGCCGGATCGGGGGCGACGTCGGCGTAGATGCGGCGCGGCGCGAGCGGCGCGGCCGGGCGGTCCCAGTCGTCCTCGGGCACCGACACGAAGGCCGGCCCGTACGGCCGCTCCATCGCGCTGCGGTAGGCGCGCGCGATCGCCGCCGGCACGTCCTCGGCGCGAGCCGGCTCGCTGCTCCACTTGACGTACGGCCGCGGCAGCACCGCCGCGTCCTGCGCGAACAGGAACGGCTCGCTGCTCAGCATGGCGCGCGTCTGCTGCCCGGCGACGATCACCAGCGGCGCCTGGTTGCGGTAGGCGGTGAAGATCGCGCCCATCGCGTTGCCGACCCCGCCCGCGGAGTGCAGGTTGACGAACGCCGCGTTGCGGGTGATCTGCGCGAACGCGTCGGCCATCGCGACCGAGCAGCCTTCGTGCAAGCCCAGCACGTAGCGAAAATCGGCCGGCCAGTCCTTGAGGAAGCGCAGCTCGGTCGAACCCGGGTTGCCGAAGACGGTCGTCATCCCCAGCTCGCGGAGCAGTGCCAGCGTCACCTCGCGCACCGACCCGGTCCGCGCAGCCTGCCCGGCGGTCGTCGTGATGAGTTCTCCCTCGCTCCGGGAAAAGTTTGCGTTCGAGGATTCTGGATCCAAGGATACGGAATCCGCGCGAGGTATTCTCATGGCGGTACAAGGTTCCTTCGGTCTCGCGACGGGCACGGTTCGTCAGGAATGCGTCAGTTCTCGCGCCGACCAGGCCCCGATATGGAGGATATTTCTTCCGTGCTCGGCATCCAAAAAGCACCCTAGTCCCATTTAACGGCCGCTTATGCTCGCTGCGCTCGCTCGCGATCCGATTCGAGGACGAGAGAGCCGCCACGCTGCGTAGGCTTGTTACAAGGAGACCTTCGCTATGGACGTTCGCTCGGAGGCGTTGACGCCTCCGCAAGCCGGTCCGCATCCCCTGGCTGCCCTCGTCGCGAGCGGGCGCCGCTGCGCGGTCGTCGCGCTGGCCGCCGCCGCGCTCGTCGCCGGCGCAGGCGCGGGCGCGTGGGCGCAGACCGCTCCCAGCCCGGCCCCCTCGGCGTCGCCCGCGGAGCCCGCCGGCGCGCCGATCCCGCCCGGGACCAACGGTTCGAGCCCGGCCAGCTCGGGTGCGACCAACCCGGTCGGCGGCCAGCCCTCCGTGCCGCAGCCGGTCGCGTCGCCGCGCGCGCCCAGCCCGGCGCGCCCCGCCCCGCCGCCGCTCGGCCACTTGCCGATCATCGACGCCGTGCTGGTCTTCACCCAGCCGGCGTACTACAACGTCAACCAGCAGGTCAAGGTCTACGACCCGCTCGACATCGGCGGCACGGTTCGCATCCCGATCACGCGCAACTTCTCGGCTTCGTTCGACCGCATCATCGGCGGCACGCTCAACCAGCCGCTCGAGCGCGCCCTGATCCAAGCCGCGCCCACCGTCAACGTGCCCAACTACCCGGGCGTGACGCGTGACTCGCTGCTGCAGTACCGGATCGACCAGCAGATAAAGCGCTTCACGATCGAGGCCGGGCTCTCGTTCCGCCACCGCATCTTCACCGAGCCCAACGCCAACGGCACGATCCCGTCGGGCCCCAGCAACGCGGCGTTCCCGGTCTCGAACAGCTCGTCGGAGCACCACTTCGGCTACCTCGGCGTCACCTACACCACCCCGCCGATCCCGGGCCTGCTGCACTCCAGCTTCGCGCTCAGCCTGACCGGCGACGCGCAGAACGTCGACCACCACGTCGGCACGCTGTGCAGCGCGGCGCTGTTCAAAGCCGGGGCGTGCAAAGGCGCCGGCGCCGGGCAGATCTACTACGTCGACGAGAACCCGACCAAGGACCGCTACTACGAGTCGACCCAGGGCGTCACGTGGATCATCCCGGTCGATCCCAAGCACGGCACGTCGTTCACGCTCAACGAGCGCTGGGGCGCGCTGAACTTCTACGAGAACACGCCCTACCCGTGGCACTGGGACAGCGCGCTGACGTATCAGCTCAACAAGCGCTTCACCCCGGGCTTCTCGCTGGCGCTGCGCCACTCGGACTTCCACGAAGGCATCGTCAACGTGCCGCTGCCCTCGCCCAACGCCATCCACGTCGGCTCGTGGGACGTCCTCGCGACCTTCCACCTCGACCTCAACAACACGTTCAAGTAAAACCCGCCGATCGAACGCAAGAACGGCGCCCCCTCGCGGGGGCGCCGTTTTCGCATCTCGGGTCTCGAGGCGGCTAAGCGGCGGTGGTGACGCCGCCGACCGCGTCCTTGGCCAGCGTCGTGAGCCGGGCGAAGGCGGCCGCGTCGTGCACGGCCAGGTCGGCCAGCGCCTTGCGGTTGATCGTGACGCCCGACTTCTTGAGCCCGGCCATCAGGCGCGAGTAGGAGACGCCCTCGCGCCGGGCGGCCGCGTTGATGCGGGCGATCCAGAGCGAGCGGAAGTCGCGCTTGCGGACGCGGCGGTCGCGGAAGGCGTACTTCAGCGAGTGCAGCAGCGCCTCGTTGGCGACCCGGTAGTTGCGGCTGCGCGCGGCGCGGAAGCCCTTGACGAGCTTCATCACCTTGCGGCGGTGCTTGATCTTGTTCAGGCCACGCTTGATTCTTGCCATCGAAGCGTCTCCTTAGAGCAGGTACGGGATCTGGGGCGCGAAGCGCTTGAGATCGCCTTTGAACGTCGCCTGGTCCTTGCGGAACTTCCGCTTGCGGTTGCGCGACTTCTTGCTGAGAATGTGGCCGCAGCCGGAGAACTGGTGGCGGTGCAGCACCTTGCCGTTGGCGGTCACCTTGACCCGCTTCGCCGTCGAGCGGTGCGTTCTGATCTTAGGCACTGGATCCCCCGATGGTAGCTACCGCGTCCGCCCCGTTCTCGCTCGCGTGATCGGCGTCGTCGTCGTGGTCATCGGAATGATCCACGGCTTCGGCTTCGTGGTGCGCCGTGTCCGTCTTGAGGTGGACGAATCGCGGCGGACCGAGCGGGGTGGCTCGCGGAGCCATGATGAGAAACATGTTCTTGCCTTCGAGCTTGGCTTCGCGTTCCACGATCGCCGAGTTCTCGAGGTCCTTGGCCACCCGGTCCAGCAGTCGCTTCCCGAACGCGGTGTACGTGATCTCGCGTCCGCGGAACATGATCGTGACCTTGACCTTGCCGCCGTCGAGAAGCAGCCGTTCGGCCATCTTCGCTTTGACTTCGTAGTCGTGGACGTCGATCTTGGGGCGCAGCTTGACCTCGCGCAACTCCCAGTTGCGCTGCTTCTTGCGCGCCTCTTTGTCTTTTTTCGACTGCTCGTACTTGAGGCGACCGTAGTCGCCGATACGACAGACCGGCGGAACCGCCGTGGGACTGACCTCGATGAGGTCGAGACCCTTGGTCCGGGCCATGTTGAGGGCTTCCTCGGTCGGCATGATGCCGAGCTGATTGGCCTCGTCGTCGATGACGCGGACTTGGCGGATACGGATCTGCTCGTTGATGCGCAGCGGTCGTGCTATGACAAACTCTCCGGAAAGAACAATATAAAAATAGCGAAGACGCCGAAGCGGTCCCCGCTTTCGAGAAACGACCGGATCGCCCGAGGGCATCCGGTGAGGGCTCGGGCTCAGCCAGGGGCTGGACCCACCCTACTTCGGCTCGCGTAGCCTATCACGCTTGCCCCGGACCGTCAAGGTCGCGGCCCAGGAGCAGGATCACAGCCCCGCCCGGCGCGCTCGCGCGGGCGGCGAGCAGCGCCTCCCAGGCGGCCCCGGGCTCGGCGGCCGGATCGCCCGTCCCGAGCGGCCCGCCGGCGTGCAGCAGCAGCCGGGAGCCGGGCCGCAGCCGGGCGGTCCGCACCTCCGCGCCGGCCCGCGCCGGCCGGCCCAGCGGCGGGCGCGGCAGCGCGACCAGCGCGCCGGCCCGGATGCCGTCGTGGAGCAGGGCCGGCGGGTGGCCCGCGCCGGCGTAGTCGAGCAGGCCCGTGCGCGCGTCGTACAGCGCGAGCAGCGCGGTGGCCGAGCGCCCGGGCTCGGCGCCGGTCAGCGCCCCGTCCGCCGCCGCCAGGACGAGGTCCGGCGCCGCCCCGGCCAGCGCCGCGCCGCGGATCGCGCCGCGCAGCAGGGCCACGACGCCGCCGGCCCCGGCAGGGGCTTGGCCGGCGACCTGGCCGACGGAGAGCACGAGCCGGCCGTCGTCCCGGGTGAAGGCGTCGTACCAGGCGCCGCGCGCGGCCGCGTCCGGGTCCGCCACGGCTTCCAGCCGCAAGCCCGCGAGCCGAGGCAGCGCGGCCGGGGCCGCGAGCGGGGCCGTCGTGCCGAACCAGACCAGCTCGCCGCCGGCGCAGACCGGCGCGGCTTGGGTCAGGTACCACTCGTCGTCGGGGCGCCCGGCCAGGCGGTGCTCGAAGGCGTACGGCGCGCCGGCGCGCAGCGCGGCGCCGAAGGCGTCCAGGTGGCGGACGAGATCGTAGGGCGGCATCAGCGCGAGCCAGGCCTGGGGCAGGGTGCGGGCGCCGGGCGGGGCGGCGGCTCGCCAGGCGGCGTTGGCGTGGAGCAGCGCCCCGGTCGCGTCGTGCAGCCAGGCCGGTGCCGTGGCGTCCTCGACGAGCCGGCGCAGCGCTACTGCGCCTTGCGCAGGCTCAGGTGGGCCGAGGCCAGCCAGTCGCTGAAATCCGGAGCGGTCATCGGCTGGCCGAAATAGTAGCCGGCCAGCTCCGTCACCCCGCTCGCGGTCCACCAGCGGGCCTGCTCGAAGCTCTCGATCCCGTCGGCGATCGTGCGCAGCTCCAGCCCGCGCGCCGCGCCCAGCGCCGCCCGGGCGGTGCGCATCGCGGCCGGGTCGGCGGCGGCGCGCTGGGTCACCTGGGGCGCGATCTTCACGAAGTCCAGCGGGATCAGCGCGAGCGCCTCGAGCGGCGTTCCGGGCAGCCCGATGCCGTCCAGGCCGATCGCCACGCCGCGCTCGCGCAAGCCGCCCAGGAAGGCGGCGCTGGCCTCGGGGTCGGCCAGCGCCGCGCCGGCGCTGGTCTCGACCGCGAAGCGCGCGGCGTCGACCCCGGTCGCCGCGAAGGCGCGTTCCAGCTCGGCCCGGGTCTCGGCGTCGCCGGCCTGGAGGTTGACGTGCACCCGCAGCTCGGCCGCCGGGCCCCAGGCGCGCAGCGTTTGGGCGATGGCCTCGATCACCCAGCCCTGCAGGCGGGGCGAGAGAACCGGCGCGACGGGCGCGGCGAGGAAGGTGCGCGGGGCCAGCCAGCCGCGCGAGGGGTGGCGCCAGCGGATCAGGGCCTCGGCCCCGACCACCCGCATCGTCGCCGCGGCGACGATCGGCTGGAAGCAGAGCAGGAAGTCGCGCTCGAGGTCGGCCCCGTGCAGGCGGGCCCGCAGGGCGCGGCGGGCGATCAGCTCGCGCCCGACCGCGTCGCGGTACCAATTGACCGGGTGGGTCGGATCGCCGCCCGTGCGCGCCTGGCCGGCATGCTGGAGCAGGGCCTCGGCGTTCGTGCCGTCGTCGGGCGAGACGGCGATCCCGATGCTCGGCGCCGGCCCGGCCGGGTCGTGCGGCCGGCCGGCGCGCTCCACGAAGCGGGTCGCGGCGTCGGCCAGCTCGGCCTCGTCGCGCACGACCCCCAGCACGGCGACCAGCTCGTCCGCGGCGACCCGAACCAGCACGTCGCCCCGCCGCAGCGCGCCCTGCAAGCCGGCGACGGCGGTCGCGATCGCGTCGCCGGCGGCGCCGGCGCGCCCGAACGCCTCGAGGCCGATCGAGAGCACCCCGACCCGGGTGCCGGCCCGCTCGGCGACGGCCAGCGCGTCGCCGAGCTGGCGCAGGGCGGCCGCGTGGCCGTCCTCGGGCCGCCCGGGCAGCTCGCGCTGGGGCGAGGCCAGCAGGCGCGCGCAAGCGGCCGCGATGGCCTGGACCACGTCGGGCCGGGCCAGCCGGGCGCGCGCCCAGCGGACGGCCAGGTAGGCCGGCGGGCTGACCGCGAGCTGGATCAGGTACAGCCCCTCCTGGGCCGGGCCGCCCGGAGCCGGCTCGCCCAGCGCGCGGGCGATGAACTCCGGCACGTCGCCCACCGCGTCGGGCTCGCGGGCCGAGGCCAGCGGGGTGCCGTCGGGCGAGCAGACCACGGCCAGATCGGCCCCCGCCAGCGAGAGCGAGGCGCTCAGCAGGGTGCCGAGCAGGTCGGCGCGCGAGCGCCCCGATTCCAGCGCGGCCGCGAACAGCGGCCGCAGCCCTTCGCTGTCCGGGTCCGCCAGGCGGTGCTCGGACACGACGGGGATCAAGATGTGTGACCCGGCGGCATTGACACCAGCATGTTCCTCCGTGAAAAACGCGCCACCCGCGTTCGCGCCATACCCACCCTAGAGCGCGGTCTCCCGGAGAGCTCTCGAATCACCGCTCGCTTGCGAACGGTGCGTTAACGGCGTGACGCCGGGAGGGCCGCGGACGAGCCCAGCCAGGCGGCGCAGTCGGGCGCGACCATCGGCTGGGCGAACCAGTAGCCCTGCAGCTCCTCGACCCCGTTCTCGGCCAGCCACTGGGCCTGCGGCTGGGTCGCCACCCCGTCGGCGCTCGGGACCGCGCCCAGCGCGCGCGCCATCGCGATCGCGGCGCGCGTCTTGCGCCGCGCCACCTCGTCGGTGGCGACGGCCGCGGTCAGGCTGGGATCGAGCTTGACCCCGCCGATGCGCAGCGTCGCCAGCACCGCCAGCGACGAGCGGTCCGCCCCGAAACCGTCGATCACCGTCGTCGCGCCCAGCTCGGCCAGCGCGTCGAAGGCGTTGCGCGCCCGGACCGGGTCGGCCAGGATCGCCGACTCCTGGACCTCGACCGCCAGCCGGCGCAGGAAGCCCCGGCCGTACGCGCCGGCCACCACCGCGTCGCCGATCAGATCGTCGAGCAGCGCGTCGTCGAAGCCCGACAGGTTGACGTGCAGGCGCAGGTCGTGGCCCTCGCCCCAGCGCTCGGCCAGCTCGGCCAGCTCCTCGATCACCCAGGCGTCGATCGCGGCCGCGGTCTCGGGGCTCAGCCCGCCGTCCATGAAGCCGCGCGGGGAGAGCCAGCCGCGCACCGGGTGGCGGTAGCGGACCAGCGACTCGAGGCCGACCACGCGCCCGTCGGCGGCGGCCACGATCGGCTGCAGGCAGAGCAGGAAGTCGCGCTCGCGGTCGCCCGAGCGCAGGCTCTCGCGCAGCGCCCGGCGGGTGTCGAGCGCCTCGCCGACGCCGTCGCGGTACCAGCGCGCGCCGCGCCCGCCGCGCTTCTTGGCGGCGTACATCGCCGCGTCGGCGCAGGCCAGCAGGGTCTGGGCGTCGTCGCCGTCGTGCGGCGCGACCGCGATCCCCACGCTGGCCGCGATCTGGCGCGTCGCGCCGTCGAACTCGACCGCGATCTGGAGCAGGCGCACGAAGCGCTCCGCCGCGTCGGCGATCTCGGACTCGTCGCCCATGACGTCGATGACGGCGAGGAACTCGTCGCCCCCGACCCGCCCGACCACGTCGCCGCGCCGCAGCGCCTCGCGCATCGAGCGCGCCGCGCTGCTCAGCGCGCGGTCGCCGTTGGCGTGCCCGAAGGCGTCGTTGACGGCCTTGAAGCCGTCCAGGTCGATGTAGAGCACGCCGACCGGGCGGCCGGCCCGGCGGGCCCGGTGGAGGGCCTCGTCGAGGTGCTGCAGGGTCGCGACCCGGTCGGGCAGGCCGGTCAGGCCGTCCATCCGCGCCACGGCGGGCAGGGGGTCGGACACCGGCCCGACCAGCTCGTCGACCGTGGCGACCAGGTCGTGCCGCTGCGGGCCCTGCTCGCGCCAGCGGATCGCCAGGCGCCGGTTCGAGCTCTCGCCCAGCGCGACCGTGCTGACCAGACCCGCGCGCCCGCCGGCCTCGTGCGCCAGCCGGCCCGCCCGCTTGAGCTCGCCGCAGTCGACCCGCTCGGGAACCGCCAGCAGCACCGCGTCGTTGTCCAGCACGATCGCCGCCTCGGCCCCGATCGCATCCAGCGCCGCGCTGACCAGCGCGTGCAGCGACCGGCCGTGCTCGGCGTCGGTCGAGGCGGCCAAATCGATCAATGCCAAAAGCGCGCCGCCATGAAGGTCGATCGCGTGGGACTCGGCCGGGGGAACGAGGCTCACCGCGCTGGATCGTACAACAAGCGCGCGCCGATGTGAAGCATTCTACCCGGGTCCTTCAGCCCAGAGGAGCATGCGGCCCTGTCGCCCGCGCGTAAAGGCGGCGTAAGCCGCCGCCTTTTTTGCCTCACCCGCGGGGATGCGCCCGGTTCGGTCTGGGGTGGAACTCCGGCCGCGGCTGGGCTTTGGCCAGGGCCTCGTCCATCAGGCGCAGGGCGGTGTCCATCTGCGGGTCGCGCTCGGCGAGCGTGTCCTGCGGGGCGACGTCGACCTCGTGGGTCGGGTCGGTGCCGTAGTTCTCGACCTGCCAGCCGACGTCGCTGAACCAGAACGAGTACTCCGGCTGGGTCGTCTGGGTGCCGTCGACGAGCATGTGGCGGGGGTTGATCCCGACCACCCCGCCCCAGGTCCGCATGCCGACCAGCGGCCCCAGGCCGTAGAGCTTGAAGCAGTGGCTGAAGATGTCGCCGTCGGAGCCCGCGAACTGGTTGGTCAGCGCGACGATCGGGCCCGCCACCGACTCCTCGGGATACGGCTGGGGCGGGCCCCAGCGCGAGATGTCGTAGCCGACCCGCTTGCGGGCCAGCTTCTCGAGCAGCAGCGCCGAGACGTGGCCGCCGCGGTTGTAGCGCACGTCGACGATCAGCCCGTCGCGGTCGAACTCGCTCAGGTAGCCGCGGTGGAACTCGGCGAAGCCCCACGGCCCCATGTCGGGGATGTGGACGTAGCCGACCCGCCCGTTCGTGCGGGCGTGGACCGCGGCCCGGTTGGCCTCGACCCAGGCCCGGTAGCGCAGCATGCGCTCGTCGCGCAGGGTCCGCACCAGCACCCGGCGCGGCGCGCTGCCCGCCCCGCGCACCACGCTCAGCACGACGTCGCGCCCGGCCTGGTTGACCAGCAGCGCGCCCGGCCCGACCCCCGCCGAGAGCGGGCGGCCGCCGATCGCGACGATGAAGTCGCCCGGCTTGACGTCGACGCCGGGCTCGGCCAGGGGCGAGTCGGCCTCGCGGTTCCAGGGGTCGCCGCGCAGGATGCGGGTCACCCGGTAGGCGCCCGCGCTCTCGTCCCAGACCACGTCCGCGCCCAGGAACCCGCGCTTGTACTGGGGCGGCAGGGGCCGGTCGCCGCCGCTCTCGTAGGCGTGCGAGGTGCCCAGCTCCCCCTGCATCTCCCAGATCAGGTCGGACAGCTCGTTGCGGGTGCGCAGGCGCGGCACGAGCGCGGCGTAGCGGGCCAGCACCGCGTCCCAGTCGATCCCGCTCATCGCGGAATCCCAGAAGTTCTCGCGCTGCAGGCGCCAGGCTTCGCGCAGCATCTGGGCCCACTCGGCGCGCGGCTCGACCGGCACGCTGGCCCGGCTCAGGTCGAGCCAGCCGCTGCGCCGGCCGGTCTCGGCCGGCGGCTTGTCGTCGTCGCCCTCCTCGGGCAGGTCGCCCCCGGCGTCGATCGCGCGCAGCTTGCCGTGCGCGGCGTACACCAGCGTGCGCGCGTCGGACCCGAGCACGAAGTCGTCGATCTCGGTCGCCAGCGTCGCGCCGCGCTGCTCCTCGAAGTCGTAGGCGAGCAGCTCGCCTTCGGACTCGGGCTCGTGGTCGCGCTCGCCGGGCCGGATGCCGTGCACCGGGTAGCGGCTGAAGACGGCTCGCCCGCGCGCGCCGGCGATGCGGTCGTAGCTGCCCTCGTCCACCGGAAAGGCCAGCATGCGCAGCGGCAGCCCGTCGGCCTCGACCACGACCGGCGGCTTGGGCTTGGGCTCGCCCTTGTCGTCCTTGGCGTCGTCGTCGTCCTCGTCGTCGTCATCGTGGTCGTGCGGCTTGTGGAGCGCGGCCGGTTTGGGGGTGAACGGGTTGGCCAGGGTCTCGCGCAGGGTGAGCAGATACGGGCGCGACGCCTCGGGGAAGCTCAGCTCGAACTGCAGCGCGTCGTAGACCGGGTGGAAGTCGCGGGTCGAGATGAAGTAGAGGTAGTCGCCGGCGGGGTCCCAGGCCGGCGAGCGGTCCTCGCGCAGCGGGGTGGTCGCGTCGACCAGCCGGCCGCGTCGCGCACTCCGCCAGGCGGATGATGCTGGTGTGGGCCTTGGGCGACTGGGTGTAGGCCAGCCACGCGCCGTCGGGCGAGAACGCGAGGTCCGCGATCCGCTCGCCGACGCTCGTGTCGAGCCGGCGCGGGGCGCCGCCCAGGTCGAGCAGCCACAGCTCGTGGCGGTTGGTGGCGAACGCGATCCGCTCGCCGGCCGGCGCGACGGCGAGCTCGTGCAGGACGCCGTAGTTTTCGTCCGTGACGTAGGCCGGCGGGGCGCTCTGGTCGACCGGCGCGAGCGCGATGCGCTCGTAGCCCGCCGTGTCGTCGACGTAGGCGAGGCGCTTGTCGCCGGGCAGCCAGCCGGCCAGGCGGCGGCGCGCGCCGTCGCCGCCGTAGAGCGTGACGGCCTCTTCCCACAGCGGCATGGTGAAGGCGTGGCCGCGCGACACCAGCGCCAGCGCCGTGCCGTCGTGCGAGGGCTGCCAGGTCTCGAGCAGCTCGCCCGCGTCGACGAAGCGGCGCGCGGTCTCGGGCGCGCTCGAGGGCGTGCGCACCGGCACGCGCCGCACGCTGCCGTCGCGCGGGTCGAACAGCACCAGCTCCGCTCCGCAGGCGTAGACGATGCGGGTGCCGTCGGTGGCCGGGAAGCGGGCGTAGTACTCGCGCTCCTCGGTGTGGCGGCGCAGGTCCGTGCCGTCCGGGGTGACGGAGTAGATGTTGCCGATCCCCTCGTGGTCGGAGAGGAAGAAGATCCGCCCGCCCAGCCACAGCGGCCAGACCAGGTTGCCGTTCGAGCTCCGCGCAGGATGCGGGCGTAGGCGCCGTCGCCGCGCGCGTCGACCCAGAGCTGGCCGGCGGTGCCGCCGCGGTAGCGCTTCCAGCGCGCGGGGTCGATCGCGTTGCGCCCGATCGCGGTCGCGCCGCCGGCCGCGACGTCGATCGTCATGGCGTGGCCCAGGCCCAGCGCGACCGGCTCGCCGCCCGCCGCGTCGATCCGAAACGCCAGCGTCTCCTTGACGAACGGCGAGCCCGCGTCGGAGGTGAAGTACACGCTGCGCCCGTCGGGCGACCAGCCGGTGCAGTGCAGCACTTCGCTGCCCAGGAACGTCAGCCGGGTCGGCGGGCCGCCCTCGGCGTCCATCACGTACAGCTCGGCGTGGCCCTCGTCGCGCCCGACGTAGGCCAGGCGGGTGCCGTCGGGCGAGAGGCGCGGCAGCGAGCACTCCCCGGCGGCGGTCGTCAGCCGGCGCGCGATGCCGCCTTCGGTGCCGACCGTCCAGAGGTCGTCCTCGCACACGAAGACCAACCGCTCGCCCGCGATCGTCGGGGTGCGCACGTATCCAGCTAGGTTCACCCCCCTCAGGTACGCGGGCCGGGTCGGAAGGTCCCAGGGAGCACCCGGGAGGTCGGTCCTACGTGCCGTTTGGTCGCTGACCCGGCGAGGGGACGACCCTGCCGCATGAACGACGAGCGAACGGTCCAAGAGCTCATCGACGACGTCCGGCAGCGGGTCGAGCGGCGCACCTTCGTCCAGGACGTCACCGAGCCGCGCACCGGGCGGATCGACCAGACGCAAGGTCGCGGCGAAGTTCAACAACCTCGAGCACGCCGTCGACGAGCTGGCCGAAGCCGTCGAGCGGGTCGTGGCGCGCCAGAAGACGGCGTAGGCGGAACGGGAACCGCTCCGCGCGCCCGTGAACGCCGTGGCCCGATGGACGCCCCGGCTCTGCAGACCGACCTCCTCGGCGCCTTCCGCGCCGGCGACCCGCGCGCGCTGGCCCGCGCGATCTCGCGCTGCGAGTCGGGCCGCGGCGCCGACCTGATCCGGGCCCTCTACCCGCTCACCGGCCGGGCCCTCACGATCGGCCTGACCGGCCCGCCGGGAGTCGGCAAGTCGACCCTGGCCGGCGCGATCGTCGCCCACGCCCGGCGGCTGGGCAAGACCGTCGGGGTGATCTCGGTCGACCCCAGCTCGCCCTTCTCGCACGGTGCGCTGCTGGGCGACCGGATTCGCCTGACCGAGCACTTCGTCGACCCCGACGTCTTCATTCGCTCGATGGCCTCGCGCGGGCACCTGGGCGGGGTGGCCGGGGCGACCGCCGACGCCGTCTCGCTGATGGACGCCTTCGGCAAGGACGTGGTGCTGGTCGAGACGGTCGGGGTGGGCCAGAGCGAGATCGAGATCGCCGAGATCGCCGACACGACGCTGGTCGCGCTGCAGCCCGGCAGCGGCGACTCGGTCCAAGTGCTCAAGGCCGGGGTGCTCGAGATCGCCGACGTGTTCGTGGTCAACAAGGCCGACCACCCGATGGCGCTCCAGCTCCAGCGCGAGATCCGCTCGATGATGGAGATGCTCAACTTCGCGGGCTGGATTCCGGCCCTGGTCAGCACCCAGGCCCTCGAAGGCAAGGGCGTCGCCGAGCTCTGGGAGGCGATCGTCGCGCACGACGCCTGGCTGCGCGAGAGCGGCGCGATCCGAGCCAAGCGCCGCATCGCCTTCGCCCACCGGGTGCGCTATCTCGCGCTGGGGACGCTGGAAAACCGGATCGAGGAGGTCATCGCGACGCTGCCCGACGACCTCGATCCCTACGCCGCGGCCGACGACGTGCTGGCCCGTTTCGGCGTCAGCGGCGGCGCCGAACGTGGTGGGCAACAGCCGCGTCGCGCACCGACATGCGGGCGACCGTCAAGGGGCTCTAACCGCGGCCCAAGGCTCGGAAGACTTCCGAAGGAGAACTGCGATGGCCGACTACAGCGAACATGCCGATCTCGGGCGCATGGGCGAGCTGCGCAAGCTCGCTCCGACCGAGTTCGCGGGCTTCGTCGAGCTCGACAAGATCGTCGGGCGCACCGACGGCGCGGTGCCGCCGCAAGTACCGCGAGCTGATCGCGCTGGGCGTCGCGCTGACGACGCAGTGCCCGTACTGCCTGGACGTGCACACCGCGCAACGCCCGCAAAGCCGGCGCGAGCGAGGCGGAGCTGGCCGAGACCGTCTTCATCGCCGCCGCGCTGCGCGCGGGCGCCGCGGTCACCCACGGCGCGCTCGCGCTCAAGCTGTTCCAAGGTCACGGCGCCGCGCACGAGCACGGCTAGCGTTACGCCCGGTCGTACGCCTGCTGCAGCGCCGCCATGTCGAGCTTGGTCATCTCGAGCATCGCTTGCATGACGGCGCCCGACTTCTCGTCGTCGTCGTCTTGCAGCAGCTCCGGCAGCAGCGACGGCACGACTTGCCATGACAAGCCGAACTTGTCTTGCAGCCAGCCGCACTGGCTGGGACGGCCGCCTTCGCAGAGCCGGTCCCAGAACTTGTCGACTTCCTGTTGCGTCTTGCAGTCGATCGAGAACGAGACGGCCGGCGTGAACGCGTACTCGGGCCCGCCGTTGAGCGCGACGAACTCTTGCCCGTCGAGCTCGAAGGCGACCGTCATCACCGTCCCCGCGGCTCCCGGCGAGTCCTCCGAATAGCGCGAGACGCTCGAGATCTTCGCGTTGTCGAAGATCGAGACGTAGAAGTTCGCGGCCTCCTCGGCCTGGCCGTCGAACCACAGGAACGGCGTGATCTTTCGGATCACGGCAGCGTCATCATCCACTCGGTGCCGAACTTGTCGGTGACCATGCCGAACCGGCCGCCCCAGAACGCCGGGCCGATCGGCATGCCGACTTTGCCGCCCGCCGAGAGAGCCTCGAAGATGCGCTCGCCGCGCGCTGCGTCCTCGAGACCGAGCGCCAGCGAGACGTTGCCGGCGTCGGGATCGACGGGCTTGACGTCTTGGCCGTCGGACGCCATGAACGAGATGTCGCCGGCGGTGAACGAGGCGTGCATCACGCGGTTGCCCGAATCGGGCGGCATCTGGCTCGCGACCGGGGTCTCGCTGACGCGCATCAACTCGTAGCTGCCGCCGAAGACGCCCTTGTAGAACTCGAGCGCCTCTTCGCAGCGCCCGTAGAAAAAGATGTAGGGTTGTAACGGCGTCGCCATGATGATCCTCCGGCTTGATCGCGCGCGGGGGCGCGCTTGGGGGGTGGAATGGATGCGCGGCGGGCCCGGTGAGCCGCGCACGCCGATTCTAGCGAGCATAGTTGCAAAAAGCAAGTACTATGCGGTATAAAAATTGTATGCTAGCCACGCAAGCATGAAGGCCCGGGTGTACGGCCAGTACTGTGGCTTCTCGCGCGCCCTCGAGGTCGTCGGCGAGCGCTGGGCGCTGCTCGTCGTGCGCGATCTGCTGGTCGGGCCGAAACGCTTCACCGACCTGCTCCGCGGGCTGGCGGGAATCCCGACCAACGTCCTGACCGCGCGCCTCAAGGAGCTCGAGCACGCCGGGATCGTGCGGCGCCGGGTGCTGCCTCGGCCCGCTCGGGCCGTCGTCTACGAGCTGACCGAGTACGGCCTGGAGTCGAGCCGGTCGTCGTGCAGCTCGGCCGCTGGGGCGCCAAGGCGCTCGGCGAGCTCCGGCCCGACGAAACGGTGACGGTCGATTCGCTGATCATGGCGCTGCGCTCGACGTTCCGCTCGGAGCCGGCGCGCGGGCTGCATGCCGGCTACGAGCTGCGGGTCGGCCCGGTCGTGCTCCACGCGCGCATCGACGACGGGCGCGTCGCGGTGGCCGCGGGCGCGCTGCCCGGCGCCGACCTGGTCATCGAAGCGGGCCCCGGCATCCGGGCCCTCATGGCCGGCGAGCTGAGCCCGCGCGAAGCGATCGCGAACGGCACCGTGCACCTGACCGGCGACCCCGCGCTGCTGACGCGGTTCGCGCAGATCTTCCGCATCGACCCCATGCCGCCGGCCCGTTCGGCCTAGGCCGCGATGCGCGCCGAAACTTTGCCGGCCGGCGCCGGGTCGTCCGCGAAAATGATGACGTATGCCGAGCGAACCGTTCGCCTTTCCGACGGCGCCGAGACGACGCTGGCGCAGTGGGGCGAGCGCGGGCCGCTGCTGGTCGGGCTGCACGGCCTGGGCGCGTCGCGCTTCGGCTGGGCGCGGATCGGAGAGCACCTCGCCGGCCGCTATCGCACGGTGGCGTTCGACCAGCGCGGGCACGGCGACAGCGCGCAGGTCGGCGACATGACGTTCGCCCGCAGCGTCGCGGACGTGGCGGACGTCGCAGCCGCGCTGGGCGAGCCGGTGCACGCGCTGCTCGGGCACTCCTGGGGCGGCGCCATCGCGATCGGGGCGGGCCGCGAGCTCGACGTGGCGCGCGTGGTCGCGGTCGACCCGATGCTCAACGCCTCGGCCGGCGTGTGGGCGAGCAGCGTGATCCCGCAGTACGTCGAGCTGCTCGGGCCGCCGCTGAGCGAGCGCGAAGCGCTGATCCAAGTCGCGAACGCGGAGCTGCCCGCGGTCGAGATCCAGGCGAAGCTGCACGCCGCGCGCCACATCGCGCTCGCGCCGATCGTCGCGCTGGGCGCGGAGAACGGAATCGACGACGGGCGCTGGAACTTCCGCGCGCTGCTCGACGACTACCCGCGCCCGCTCTGGCTCGCCGTCGCGGGCCAGAAGCGCAGCGTGTTCTCGGCCGGCGACCGCGACTACGCGCGCGAGCGCGGCGGCCCCAACGTGCGCCTGACGGAATACGAGGGCGCGAGCCACTCGCTGCAGCGCGACGCGTTCGCCCGCTTCATTCCGGATCTGGAAGCGTTCTTGGCTTGATCAGCAGCTGCGTTCGGACGGCGGCGCGTTCGCTGCGGCGAGCGCCGCGTTTCGCTCGTGGATGAAGGCCCAGAACCGCTCGCCCGCGGCGCTCGCGCGCCGTCTGTGCGGTAACAGCGAAGCCGGCATGGCGACGAAGATCGCGCACATCAGCGCGAACGGGATGCCGCCGATCGCGATCGCCGGCCAGCGCGCGGTGTAGGGGTAGACGAGCGCGGTGGCCTCCCACGGGTCCAGCTCGCCGAAGCGCACCAGCGCGAGGCCCGCGATGGCGGCGTACGACAGCACGAACGCCAGGCCGAAGACCGGAGCGATGTCGCGGCCGCGGCGCAGCCAGCCGAACGCGCCGGCCAGCGCGGCGATGCTCGCCGGCGCGGCGAACCACGGCCAGCCGGCATCATCGGTCAAGACCGTGACGGCGGTTCCCCAGAGGAGTGCTGCCACGGCGAGGACAGCGATCCAGGCGGCGGAGCGCATGCGGGAAGTGTAGCACCGCCAACGGCTTTCCGCACAGGCGGGCGCCCGTATGCTGAGGCGGGTCGGGAACCGCCGGGGAACACGTCGAACGGAACGGGTCGACGCCCCGAGAGGTAAATGCAGACGTGGCCAAGATGATCGAACGCCCGTCCGGGCTGGGCCCGGACGTGACGCCCGAATACCGCGAGCTCAAGGAGACCTGGGAGACCAAGTCCGGCGCCGCCCCGGCGCGCCGCGACAAGGGCTCGGGCGCGACCGACCGGACCCTGTCCGACGTCCCGCTCAAGCCGCTCTACGGGCCCGAGGACGTCGCGCAGCTCGACCTGGCGCGCGATCTGGGCGTGCCGGGCGAGTATCCCTACACGCGCGGCATCCACCCCACGATGTACCGCTCGCGGCTGTGGACGATGCGCCAGTTCGCCGGCTTCGGCAACGCCAAGCAGACCAACGAGCGCTACCATTTCCTGCTCTCGCAGGGCCAGCACGGGCTCTCGGTCGCCTTCGACATGCCGACCCTGATGGGCTACGACTCCGACGCGCCCAAGGCGCTGGGCGAGGTCGGCAAGTGCGGCGTGGCGATCGACTCGCTGCGCGACATGGAGACGCTCTTCGAGGGCATCGACCTGGGCGCGATCACGACCTCGATGACGATCAACGGCCCGGCCGCCATCGCGCTGGCGCAGTACATCGTCACCGCCGAGAACAAGGGCACCCCGCGCGCGAAGCTGGGCGGCACGCTGCAGGCCGACATCCTCAAAGAGTACATCGCGCAGAAGGAGTGGATCTTCCCGCCCCGCCCGCACGTGCGCATCATCGCCGACATGATGGAGTTCTGCACGGCCGAGATGCCCAAGTGGAACACCATCTCGGTCTCGGGCTACCACATCCGCGAAGCGGGCTCGACCGCCGCGCAGGAGCTGGCCTTCACCCTGGCCGACGGCTTCGCGTACGTCGAGGCGGCGATCGCGCGCGGGATGGACGTCGACGCGTTCGCGCCGCGGCTGTCGTTCTTCTTCAACAGCCACAGCGACTTCTTCGAGGAGATCGCCAAGTTCCGCGCCGCGCGCCGCATCTACGCCCGCCGCATGCGCGAGGTGTACGGCGCCAAGGACCCGCGCTCGTGGCAGTGCCGCTTCCACACCCAGACCGCAGGCTGCAGCGCGACCGCGCAGCAGCCCGAGAACAACATCGTGCGCGTCGCGTTCGAGGCGATGGCGGCGGTGCTGGGCGGCACGCAGTCGCTGCACACCAACTCGATGGACGAAGTGCTCGCGCTGCCGACCGAGAAGTCGGTCGAGATCGCGCTGCGCACCCAGCAGGTGCTGGCCTACGAGACGAACGTCACCAACGTGGTCGACCCGCTGGGCGGCTCGTACTACGTCGAAGCGCTGACCGCTGAGATGGAGCGCCAGGTGCTCGAGTACTTCGACCGCATCGCCGAGTTCGGCGGGATGATCGAGGCGGTCGAGGCGGGCTACCCGCAGCGCGAGATCGCCGACGCGTCGTACCGCTACCAGCGCTCGGTGGAAGCCGGCGACCGGGTGATCGTGGGCGTCAACGCGTTCCAGAAGCCGGACGAGCAGCAGGCCACGGACCTGCTCAAGATCGGCGCCGAGATGGAGCGCGGTCAGGCCCGCTCGGTCCAGGCGGTGCGCGAAAGCCGCGACGGCGCCGCCGTCGAAGCCTCGCTGGCCGCGCTCAAGCGCGCCTGCGCCGGCGACGAGAACGTCATGCCCCGGCTGATCGACTGCGTGCGCGCGGTCGCCACCGAAGGCGAGATCGTCGAGGCGATGGTCCAAGTCTACGGCCGCTACACGGAGACCACGCAGTTCTAACATGACGACCACCAACGCCCCCGCGCGCCCGCTTCGCGTCATCGTCGCCAAGGCCGGCCTGGACGGCCACGACCGCGGCGCGAAGGTCATCGCGCGCGCGCTGCGCGACGCCGGGATGGAAGTGATCTACACCGGCCTGTTCAACACGCCCGAGCAGATCGTCCAGACCGCGATCCAGGAGGACGCCGACGGGATCGGGCTGTCGATCCTCTCGGGCGCGCACATGACGCTCTTCCCGCTGGTGGTCGAGCAGCTCAAGGCGCAGGGGGCGGCCGACATCGTGTTCTTCGGCGGCGGCACGATCCCCAACGACGACGCGGCCGAGCTCAAGCGGCTGGGCGTGCGCGAGATCTTCACCCCCGGCGCGCCGCTCTCGCAGATCATC
Organism: Vulcanimicrobiota bacterium; assembly: GCA_963784655.1. Lineage (GTDB taxonomy): Bacteria > Vulcanimicrobiota > Vulcanimicrobiia > Vulcanimicrobiales > Vulcanimicrobiaceae > Vulcanimicrobium. The sequence goes on along the minus strand of CAWASO010000001.1, from coordinate 448,986 downwards.
GAGTTCGTCGAGCGCGAGTGCGGCAAACGCCGCGAGCTGGTCGGCTAGCATGAGCGCAGCCGCCGCCCCGGACGGTGCGAACTCCGCGCGCCGAGTTCGCACGCGCGTCGCCCCGTCCCCGACCGGCGACCCGCACGTCGGCACCGCCTACGTCGCGCTGGTGAACTACTGCTTCGCCAAGCAGCACGGCGGCGATTTTCTGCTCCGCATCGAGGACACCGACCAGGCTCGCTCGACCTCGGAGTCCGAGGCGGCGATTCTCGCCGCGCTGCGCTGGACCGGGCTGACCTGGAACGAGGGGCCCGACATCGGCGGCCCGCACGGCCCGTACCGCCAGAGCCAGCGCAGCGCCATCTACACGAAGTACGCCGACGAGTTGCTGGCGAACGGTCACGCCTTTCGCTGCTTCTGCACGCCCGCGCGGCTTGGAGGAGATGCGCGCCGCGCAGCGCGCCGCGGGCATCCCGCAGAAGTACGACGGCCACTGCCTGAGCGTGCCGCCCGCGGAATCGCGCGGCGCGCGCGGCGGCCGGCGAGCCGTTCGTGGTGCGCATGAAGGTGCCGAGCGACGGCGTCTGCATCGTGAACGACCTGGCCCGCGGGCCGGTGCCGTTCGAGTACGCGACGATCGACATGCAGGTGCTGATGAAGGCCGACGGCCTGCCGACGTACCACCTGGCCAACGTCGTCGACGACCACCTGATGGAGATCACGCACGTGATCCGCGGCGAGGAGTGGCTCCCCTCGGCTCCCAAGCACCTGCTGCTCTACGGCTACTTCGGCTGGGAGCCGCCGGCGCTGATGCACCTGCCGCTCCTGCGCAATCCCGACAAATCGAAGCTCAGCAAACGCAAGAACCCGACCGGCATCCTGTTCTACCAGCGCATGGGCTATCTGCCCGAGGCGCTGCTGAACTTTCTCGGGCTGCTGATCTCGCCCGCGGCCGAGGGCGAGGAAGTGTTCTCCGTCGCCGCGCTGACCGAGCGGCTGGACCTGGCGAAGATGTCGCTCGGCGGCCCGGTGTTCGACGTCGCGAAGCTGGACTGGCTCAACGGCAAGTACCTGCGCGAGATTTCGACCGACGAGCTGATCGCGCGCACGCAGAGCTGGGGCTTCGACCGGGCGCGGATCGCGAAGATCGCCGCGCTGGCTCACGCGCGGGTCGAGCGGCTGAGCGATATCGTGCCGATGGCGGCGTTCCTGTTCGCCGGCCGCCTGCCCATCAAGCCCGAAGACTTCGCGGGCGCGAAGCTGAGCGGCGACGAGCTGCGCCGCGCGCTGGCGCTGGCGATGTGGCGGCTCGACGCGGAGCGCACGTTCGACCACGAGACGATCGACCGCGTGCTCAAGGGCGTCGGCGAGTCGCTGGGGCGCAAGTTCCGCGACCTGGCGCGAGTCTACTACGTCGCGATGACCGGCAGCCCGACCTCGCTCCCGCTGTTCGACTCGATGGAGCTGCTCGGGCGCGACATCGTGCGCGAGCGCTTCCGGGTCGCGCTCGACGCGCTCGGCGGCGTGAGCGGCAAGGAGCAGAAAGAGTGGCAAGCGCGCCCGCCTGAAGCCAAGGAGGCGGTGCCGGCATGAGCGCGCGCGCGATCGTTCTGGCCGCGGGCAAGGGCACGCGGATGCGCTCCGCCCAGCCCAAGGTGATGCACGACCTGTGCGGCCGGCCGATGCTGTGGTGGGTGCTGCAGGCGCTGCGCACCGCGGGCGTCGCGGACATCACGGTCGTCACCAACCCCGAGGTCGACCCGATGCTGGGCGCGTTCGGCGTGCGCACGGTGATCCAAGCCGAGCAGCTCGGCACCGGGCACGCGGTGAAGATCGCGCTCGACGCGATGGCGCCGGGCGACGGTTGCCTGGTGGTCGCGTACGGCGACATGCCGCTGGTCGACCACACGATCTTCGAAGACGTTCAGGCCGCGGTCGACTCCGGCGCCGGAACCGCGCTGGCGCTGGTCACGGCGCGCATGCCGCTGCCGTCGAGCTTCGGGCGCATCGTCCGCGCCGGAAACGCGGTCGAGCGGATCGTCGAGGCCAAGGACTGCACGCCCGAGCAGCTCGCCCTCGACGAGATGAACGCCGGTATCTACGCGTACGACGAGCGCGCGCTACGCAGCGCGATCGCGCAGGTCGGCAACCAGAACGCGCAAGGCGAGTACTACCTCACCGACACGGTGGAGCTGCTGATCGCGGCCGGCAAGCGCGTCGTGCCGGTGCCGGTAGCGGACTACCACAGCGTGCTGGGCGTCAACGACCGGGTCGAGCTGGCAAACGCGCCGCGCGGTGCTCAACCGTCGCCTGTGCGAAGGCCACATGCGGGCCGGGGTGACGATCGTCGATCCCGCCGCGACGTACCTCGAGCCCGACCTCGCGATCGGGGCCGACACGGTGATCTACCCCGGCACGACGATCTCGGGCAGCACGACCATCGGCGCGAATTGCCGCATCGGCCCCAACAGCCGGCTCGGCAACGCGCGCATCGCCGACAGCGTGCAGATCACCGAGAGCGTCGTGCTGGACTCGACCGTCGGCGCGCACAGCACGATCGGCCCGTTCGCGCACCTGCGCCGCCAGGCGGTGCTCGGGGCGGACGTCCACATCGGCAACTTCGTCGAGATCAAGACCAGCACGCTGGGCGACGACGTGAAGTCGGGCCACCTGACGTATCTGGGCGACACGACGATCGGCCCGCGCGCGAACATCGGCGCCGGCACGATCACCTGCAACTACGACGGCGTGCGCAAGAACGCGACCACGATCGGCGCCGACGCGTTCATCGGCTCGAACTCCTCGCTGGTCGCGCCGGTCGCAATCGGCGAGGGCGCGGTCACCGGCGCCGGCGCGGTGGTGATCCGCGACGTTCCCGCCGGCGACAGGGTGGTCGGGAACCCGGCTCGCTCGATCGCGAAGAAACCCGCCCAGACATAGCCCGCGCCCGGCCGGCGCGGGGCGGCTATTTCTGGTAGACCGAGACCGCGAACACGTTGGCGGTCCACGCCTGCCATGCCGCGTCGGCTTGCTGGGCCGTCATGTCGGCGGTCATCTTGGGCTTGGATTTCATCATGCCGGCGACCGGCTTGCAAACCAGCGCCGTCTTCTCGGCGACGAGCGTCGCGGTCGGCGCCTCGCCGGTGTGGGCAGCGCGGCAGACCATCGTCGCCAGGCCGGTGGGAGCGGCGGCCGGCGCATCGGCGGCCAGTGCGGGAGCGGCGAGCGGCAGGCTAACGAGCGCGCCCATCAGGGTCGCGCGGATCAGGTTCGTCATGGCTTTCCTCCGGGCACGGCGCGAGTTGCACCGTTGCCCCGGAGATTAGCACCGCCGCGCCGGCCAGCGCGGTAAGGTTCCTGACAATCAGTGCTTACCGGCGCGCGCGGGCCTGATCCAGCTCCAGCTTGGCGATCGACTCGAGGTGGACTTCGTCGGGGCCGTCGGCCAGGCGCAGCGTGCGGTGCCCGGCGTAGGCTTCGGCCAGGAAGAAGTCGTCGCTGACGCCGGCCGCGCCGTGTACTTGCATCGCGCGGTCGATTACATCGAGCGCGACGCGCGGCGCGACGACCTTGATCATCGCGATCTCCTTGCGGGCGGCCTTGTTGCCGACGGTGTCCATCAGGTGCGCGGCGTTGAGCGTCAGCAGGCGGGCCTGCTCGATCTCGATCCGCGAGCGCGCGATCGCCTCGCGCACCATACCCTTGTCCGCGAGCGGCGTGCCGAAGGCGACGCGGGCGTCGGCGCGTTCGATCATCGCTTCGAGCGCGCGCTCGGCGACGCCGATCGAGCGCATGCAGTGGTGGATGCGGCCCGGCCCGAGGCGGCCCTGCGCGATCTCGAAGCCGCGCCCTTCGCCCAGCAGCATGTTGCTCGCCGGGACGCGGACGTCGCGCAGCACCACCTCGGCGTGGCCGTGCGGCGCGTCGTCGTAGCCGAACACGGTCAGCGGGCGCACGACCTCCACGCCCGGCGCGTCCATCGGCACGAGGATCATCGACTGCTGCTGGTGGCGCGCCGCGGACGGATCGGTCTTGCCCATGACGATCAGCAACGTGCAGTGCGGGTGCATCGCGCCGCTCGACCACCACTTGCGGCCGTTGATGACGTAGTCGTCGCCGTCGCGCTCGATGCGGGTCTCGATGTTGGTCGCGTCCGACGACGCGACGGCCGGCTCGGTCATCGCGAAGCCGAGCGGATCTCGCCCGCCAGCAGCGGTTCGAGCCAGCGCTGCTGCTGCTCGGGCGCGCCGTAGCGCTCGAGCACTTCCATGTTGCCGGTGTCGGGCGCGGAGCAGTTGAACACCTCGGGCGCCCACGCCACCCGGCCCATCACCTCGCACAGCGGCGCGTACTCGAGGTTGGTCAGCCCGGCGCCGCGCTTGCTCTCGGGCAGGAACAGGTTCCACAGTCCCTCGCCGCGCGCGCGAGCCTTGAGCTCTTCCATGAGCGGCGGCTGGACCCAGCGCGTCGGCCCGCCGTCGATCTGCTCGCGCATGAGGCGCTCGTTGGGGTAGACGTGCGCGTCCATGAACGCCGCCAGGCGCTCGCGCAGCGCCTGAACCGGCGCGGAAGGCTTCTCGAAGACGGCGCTCATTGTGAAGCCGATCTTGCCCCAGAAATGCGCCGGTGTCAATTTCGGCCCGCAGGCTGGGCGGCGCGTTTCGCCAAGGAGTCCCGATGCACGACCAGACCGCGAGCGCCGCGCCGGCGATCACCCGCTTCGCCGACCTCGACGCGCTCGAGCGCGCGGTCGGAGAGCCCGGCCTGCGCTCGGACTGGCTGACCGTCACGCAGACGATGATCGACGAGTTCGCCGAGCTCACCGGCGACCGGCAGTGGATCCACCTCGACGCCGAGCGCGCCCGGCGCGAGTCCCCCTTCGGGGGCACGATCGCGCACGGTTTCCTGACCTTGAGCCTGCTCTCGACCCTGATCCAGCGGACGCTCGCGTTCCCGTTCGCGAGCGCGTCGATCAACTACGGCTTCGACCGCGTCCGCTTCCTCGCACCCGTCCCGGCCGAATCGGCGCTGCGCGGAGCGTTCGTGCTGGCCTCGCTGCGCCGCTTCGCCGGCGGCGCCGACATCGCGTGGAACGTCGAGGTCGAGCTGCGCGGCGCCGCCAAGCCCGCGCTGGCCGCGACGTGGCTGTCGCGCGTGCTGGTGCACCGGGCACCGTAGTCTTAGCCGCATCGCACGCGAGAGGATCCGCCGTTGTACGATCACCCGCGCGACTTCACCGGTTACGGTTCTCGGCCGCCGAACCCGCGCTGGCCGGGCGGCGCGCGTATCGCGGTGCAGATCGTGATGAACTACGAGGAGGGCTCGGAGACTGCGATCGGTGAGGGCGACGGCGTGTCCGAAACCTACCTCACCGAGGTGCCGGGCGCGACGCTTGGCCCAGGCGTGCGCGACCTGATCGTCGAGTCGGTCTACGAGTACGGCAGCCGGGCCGGCTTCTGGCGCCTGATGCGGCTGTTCGGCGAGCGCGACGTTCCGATCACCGTGTTCGGCGCGGCGCTGGCGCTCGAGCGCAACCCTGAGGCCGCGCGCGCGATCGCCGCGGCCGGCTACGAGGTGTGCTCGCACGGCTGGCGCTGGATCGGCTTCCAGACCATGAGCGAGGACGAGGAGCGGTCGCAGATGCGGCGCGCGGTCGAGTCGATCGAGCGCACCACCGGTACCCGGCCGTACGGCTGGTACTGCCGCTACGCGCCCTCGCTCAACACGCGCCGCCTGGTGGTGGAAGAAGGCGGCTTCCTGTACGACTCCGACGCCTACAACGACGACCTGCCGTACTGGACGCAGGTCGGCGACAAGCCGCATCTGGTCGTCCCGTACACGCTCGACAACAACGACATGAAGTTCTCCGTCTCGCCGGGCTTCACGTCGGGCGAGGGCTTCTTCCAGTACCTCAAGGACGCGTTCGACGTGCTCTACCGCGAAGGCGGCAAGATGATGTCGGTCGGCTTGCACACCCGCCTCGCGGGCCGGCCCGGGCGCGCGGCCGCGCTGGAGCGCTTCCTGGACCACATCGTCGGGCGCGACGACGTCTGGATCTGCCGCCGGGTCGACATCGCGCGGCACTGGATCGCGAACTTCCCGGTGGCGGAATGAGCGCGCTGCATGCCCGGCTGGCGGAGCTCGCCACGCTGGGCGCGACCGCGGACGGCATCGACCGCGCCCTCTTCACGGCGCCCGAGCGCGCGGCGCGCGAGCGCTTCGCGGGCTGGGCGCGCGCGGCGGGACTGCGCGTCGAGCAGGACCGGGTCGGCAACGTGTTCGCGCGGCTGGTCGGCGCCGACGACGGCGCGCCGGTGCAGTGCGGCTCGCACCTCGACACCGTGCGCAACGGCGGCGCCTACGACGGCGCGTACGGGGTGGTCGGCGGGCTGGACGCGCTGGAGCGGATCGCGCTGTCGGGCGAACGCCCGCCGCGCTCGCTCGAAGTCGTGGCCTGGGCGGGCGAGGAGGGCAGCCGCTTTCCGCTGGGCTGTCTCGGCAGCGCGGTCTACGCCGGGCTGACCTCGTACGACGAGGCCGCGGCGCTGGTCGGCGACGACGGCGTGGCGTTCACCGACGCGCTGCACGGACCGGGCGGGCTGCTCGACGGCGTTCCCGTGCGGGACGGCTTCCCGCCGCCCGCGGCGTACCTCGAGCTGCACATCGAGCAGGGGCCGGTGATGGAACGGGCCGGCGTGCGGCTGGGCGTCGTGACGGCGATCGCGGGCCAGCGCCGCTTGCGGGTGACGGTCGACGGCGTTCCCGGCCACGCCGGCACGATCCCGATGCGCAGCCGCGCCGACGCGCTCTGCGCGGCCAGCGACCTGGTGCTCACCGTCGAGCGGGCCGCGCGCGACGAGGACGACGCGGTCGCGACGGTCGGGCACCTGGTCGTCGAACCCAACCAGACGAACATCGTCCCCGGGCGCGTCGTCTTCCGGGTCGACGCGCGCTCCGTGGACGACGGGCAGGTGGTCCGGATCGAGCACCGTTTGCGAATCCGCGCGCACGAACTCGCCGTCGAGCGGGGCGTGCGGATCGCGGTCGAGCCGCTCGAAGTGCGCACCGCGGTGCCGATGGACGCGCACCTGCGCACGATCGTGCGCGCGGCCTGCGTGCCGCTCGACGCGCGCGCGATGGACATCGCCAGCGGCGCGGGGCACGACGCGATGTGCGTCGCGCAGGTCGCGCCGGCGGCGATGATCTTCGTCCCCAGCATCGGCGGCCGCAGCCACGTCGGCAGCGAACGGACCGAGCCGGCCGACCTCGAACTCGGCGTCGAAGCGCTCGCCGCCGCCCTGCTGGCGGTCGCGCGCGCCCTACCCTGACAACGCCCGCATCGGAGGATCGAATGCTGTTCTTCATCTGCGGCTCGGCGCTGACCGGTCAGCCGGACCACGGCAACCTCGGCGGCGCGCGCCTCGTGCGCGAAGCCAAGACGCTGCCGCTGTACCGCCTGCACTCCGTGGCCGACAAGCACCCCGGCATCTACGAGGTCGGCGAGGGCGGCGTCGCGATCGCCGGCGAGGTGTACGACTTCACCGACGACCAGCACGCCGCGCTGCTGGCCAGCGAGCCGCCCGACCTGTACGAGGCGCCGATCAAGCTCGACGACGGCAGCAGCGTCAGCGCGATGATCTACCCGCGCGAGCTGATCGAGCAGCGCCGCTACGAGGACGTCTCCGCGCACGGCGGCTGGGCCGCGTACAAGGCCAGTCTGAAACGCTAGCTGCCGCGGTAGGTGGAGTAGCCCCAGGGCGCGAGCAGCAGCGGGATGTGGTAGCGCCCGCCCGCGTCGTCGATGCGGAAGCGGACCGCGATCTCGTCGTACAGCGAGGGCGTGTTGGTGCGCGCGAAGTACGGTCCGACCTCGAAGACCAGGTCGTAGGTGCCGGCCGGCAGCGCGGTCGCGAGCGGCGCGTCGGTGCGGCCGTCGTTGTTGGTGACCGCGCGCATCACCATGCTGCGCTCCTCACCCTCGATCCGGCACAGCTGCAGCCCAATTCCCGCGGCGGGGACGCCGCGCGCCGTGTCGAGGACGTGGGTCGAGAGCCGCGCGTTCATCGCAGCGGCGCCCCGGCGTCGATCCAGGCCCCCAGTGCCGCGCGCTCCGCATCGGTCATCCGGGTGACGTTGCCCAGCGGCATGGCGTGCGTGAGGACGGCTTGCTGCCGAATCCGCTGCGCGTTCATGGCGACGTGCTCCGGCGTGTCGAGCACGACGCCCTGCGGCGGGGTGCTGAATCCGGGCTGGGTCGGGTGCGCGGCGTGACAGACGGCACAGCGCTGCGCGACGATGGGCGCGACCGCGGCATACGTGATCGCTGCGGCGCCCGGGGCTGTGCCCCCAGCGGTGGATGCCGGCCCGGCCGGCCGGGGCGCCAGCGCGACCGCTAGCCCCACCAGCAGCAGCGCCGCCGCGGCCGGCAGCGCGACGACGACGCGGCCCTTGTGGCCGAGCACGAAGAAGCGCCGCACGAGCACGCCCGCCGCGCCGAGCCCCGCCAGCACCAGCCAGCCGTACGAGCCGGAGTACGTCAGCGGGTAGTGGTTGCTGATCATCGTGAACAGCACCGGCAGGGTCAGGTAGGTGTTGTGCACCGAGCGCATCTTGCCGAGCTGGCCCGGGCGCGGGTCGGGCGCGCGCCCGGCGCGGATCTGCGCCAGCATCCGGCGCTGGCCGGGGATGATGACGAAGAAGACGTTGGCGACCATGATCGTGCCGACGACCGCGCCGACGTGCAGCGCCGCCGCGCGGCCCCCGAACACGTGGAACAGCGCGTAGTCCATCAGCAGCAGGAACACCGCGACGGCGGTCCAGAGCAGGCGCGGGCGCGCGCCGAGCAGCCGGCACAGCGCGTCGTAGCCGAACCAGCCCACCGCGATCGAGGCGATGCTCAGCCCGATCGCGGCGGGCGGCGCGAGGTCGAGCACGCTCTTGTCGATCAGGTAGGTCGAGGCGCCGGCCCAGTAGATCACCGCGAGCAGCGCCATGCCCGAAAGCCACGTCGAGTACGCTTCCCACTTGAACCAGTGCAGGTCGAGCGGGAGCGGCTCGCGCTTGGGCCCGGTGAGGTATTTCTGGTTGTGGTAGAAGCCGCCGCCGTGCACCGCCCACAGCTCGCCCGCCATGCCGTTGCGCGCGTCCTCGGCTTTCGCCGGCGCGGTCAGGTGGTTGTCGAGCCAGACGAAGTAGAACGACGCGCCGATCCACGAGATGCCGGCGATGAGGTGCGCCCAGCGCACCAGCAGGTTGGCCCAGTCCAGCGCGTAGGCCGGCATCAGGCGCGCACCGCGTCGCTCACCGCGCCGGCCAGCCGCAGCCGGGCGATCTTGCCGATCTCGGCCAGCGCCGTGGCGATCTCAACCTCGCGCGCGGCGCCCGCGCGCCGTTCGAGCGCGGCCAGGATCGAGGCCGTGTCGTGCTCGCGCGCGCAGATCACGAACGGAAAGCCGAAGCGGGCCCGGTAGACGCCGTTGGCCGCGTCGAAGCGCGCGTGCTGCTCGGGCGTGAGCCGGTCGAGCCCCGCCGCGGCTTGCTCGCCGCGCGAGGCGGCGGTGAGCCGGCCCTCGCGCGCGACCCGCCCGGCCAGGTCGGGATGGGCGGCGATCAGCGCGACCTGCCGTTCCACGGGCGCGGCCGCCACGACGCCGACCAGCGCGGCGTGCAGCGCGCCCAGGTCGGCGAACGGGCGCCGTTCCCAGGCCGCTTCGGCGATCCAGGGCGAGTGCTCGAAAGCGAATCCGACCGCGGCGACGAACGCGGCACGGTCCGCTGCGTTCAACGCGGCGATGCTCGTCATCGCGGAGAGTCTTCCATTCGCACGCTGCTTCTCCGTCACGCGACGCTGGTCGCCACGTTCGACGACGCCGGGCGCGAGATTCCCGACGGCGCCGTGCTGCTGCGCGGCAACGCGATCGAGGCGGTCGGGCCGACCGCCGAGCTGACGGGACGGGCCGACGAGGTGGTCGACGCGCGCGGCCTGGTGCTGCTGCCCGGGCTGGTCTGCACCCACCACCACTTCTACCAGACGCTGACCCGCAATCTGCCCGCCGCGCAGGACGCCGAGCTGTTCGACTGGCTGGTGGCGCACTACCCGATCTGGGCCCGCTTGACGCCCGCGGCGGTGCGCGCGAGCACGGCGACCGCGATCGCCGAGCTGCTGCTGTCCGGCTGCACGACCGCCGCCGACCACGGCTACATCTGGCCCAACGGCGCGCGGGTCGACGACCAGATCGCGGTCGCGCGCGAGATGGGGCTGCGCTTCCACGCCTCGCGCGGCTCGATGTCGCTGGGGCGCTCGCGGGGCGGCCTGCCGCCCGACGAGGCGGTCGAGGACGAAAATGCGATCCTGCGCGACAGCGAGCGGGTGATTCGCGCGCACCACGATCCGGCGCGCTTCGCGATGACGCGCGTCGTGATCGCGCCCTGCTCGCCGTTCTCGGTGACGCCCGAGCTGATGCGCGCGAGCGCGGAGCTGGCCCGCAAGCACGACGGCGTCCACTTGCACACGCACCTGTGCGAGACGGTGGACGAGGAACGCTACTGCGTCGAGCGCTACGGCGCGCGGCCGGTCGAGTTCGCCGAGTCGCTGGGCTGGAGCGGGCCGGACGTGTGGTACGCGCACGCGATCCACATGGCGCCGGCGGAGTTCGCGCGGCTGGGCGCGGCGCGCACCGGCGTGGCGCACTGCCCGACCTCGAACATGCGGCTCGGCTCGGGCATCGCGCCGGTGCTCGCCCAGCGCGACGCCGGGATGCGCGTCGGCCTGGGCGTCGACGGCTCGGCCTCCAACGACGGCTCCCACATGCTCGACGAGGTGCGCCACGCCATGCTGCTGCAGCGCGTCGCGCGCGGCGCGGCCGCGCTGACGGCGCGCGAAGCGCTGCGCCTCGCGACCCGCGGCGGCGCGAGCGTGCTGGGCCGCGACGACATCGGCGCGCTCGCCCCGGGCATGGCGGCCGACCTGATCGGCGTGCGCGTCGACGGCCTGCCCACCGCGGGCGGCGCGCTCCACGACGCGCTCGCCGCGCTGGTGTTCTGCCGCGTCCCCAACGTCGACCTGAGCATCGTGAACGGCGCGGTGCGCGTGCGCGACGGCCGTCTCGTCGGCGTCGACGTGGCGGCGCTGGTGGATCGCCACGACCGCGCGGCGCGCGCATTGGTCGGCGACTCCGGCTGATCGGCGGGATGCGTGCATAGCTGCTCTTCGCGGCGAGCAAGGTCTCGCTCGCGCCCAACGTGAACGCAGCCGAGGTCTACCGCACCGCGTACGAGTTTCAGGCGGGCGGCAGAGCAATCAGAACCGATCGATGAGGTGTTGTCGATGGCGTTGCAGCGCGGCATGTTCGTCCTTTCCCTCGCGGCTCTCACGGCGCTGGCGGTGAACGCCGCGCTGCCGAGCCGGGCCGCGCCCAGGCCGGCCGCCGCGGTGGCGGTCGCCGGACCCGGCATCTGCACGCCGCACACCAACGGCAACCTCGTCGAGGACCCGCCGGTCGCGCCCAACCCGCACGACATCACGCTCTACGTGCTGACCGACCCGACCGGCACGCACTACTGCTACAAGCAGAACCCGGGCGACGTCTACCGTGAAGCGCCCACGATCGTCGTGCGCAATCACGACTACTTCAACTTCCGGCTCGTCAACCTGCTGCCGCACCCGGGGCCGCGCCCGTCGCCGTACCGCTTCGAGGGCAACTGTCCGGTGCTGCCCGTCGAAGCGGCGACGCCGATGCCGCAGAGCCCCACCGGCGAGGACTTCGCCGCCTCGCCGGTGCCCACGCCGTTCCTGTCGTACCTCAACCGCCAGCGTTCGGTCGAGTCGCCGATGCCCAGCGGCATGCCGATGCCCGGCATGAACCCGGGCGACACCAACGTGCACACGCACGGGCTGGACACCGATCCGCTCGAGGACAACGTCTTCAAGTCGACGGTCGCCTCCAAAGACGGTACCTGCCGGTACCACATCGCGCTGTACCCGCACCAGCACGCGGGGACGTACTGGTATCACGCGCACCTCCACGGCATCGCCGAGAAGCAGGTCAGCGGCGGACTGGCCGGCGCGCTCATCGTGCTGCCCGACGAGCCGCAGCCGCGCATGGGCCGCGTCCTGCTGGTGAAGGACCGCGTGAAGGCCGGCGACACCTCGGAAGCACGGCAGAAGAACGCCCTGTTCGCGACGGCCGCGCGGCGCGTGCTCGCCGCGAACGGCGCCGCTCCGGCGTCCGCCGCACCAGCGGCGGCGCTGACCCCCGTGCCCAACGTCGATCCGGCGAACCCGCCGGCGTGGCACTCGCCGACCGGTCTCGGCCCCGCGAGCAACGATTGCCACGGCGCGACGCCGGCCCCGAACGCGACCTTCCAGCCGATCCAGATCGACGGGGTGCAGATCCCGAATCCCGGTGAGAACCGGCCCGTGCCGGTCACCTATCAAACGGTGGCGCACGAGCGGTACCGCATCATCGACGGGATGGCGGACGACTACCTCAACGTCAAGCTGTTCGAGACGATCGCCGGCAAGCAGGTCCAGAAGAAGCTGGTCGTCCTCGCGCGCGACGGCGTCGACGTCGGCCAGAACGCGCTCGCGGTGTACCGCGACAAGGTGCTGGTCCCGCCCGCGGGCCGGCTCGACATCGACGTCGCGCGCTCGGCGAACCCGCAGACGATCGTGGCCGACGGCGACTTCTGCGGCGGCAACAACGGCGACTTCACCCCGCGCCGCGAGATCCTGCGCATCATGGCCCCGCCGGTCCTCGCCGCGGGCGCGCGCGCCACGACCGTCAACGCCTTGGCGAAGACGCCCGCCGCGACGCCGACCATCGCAAGCCCGGGCCTGACGGATGCCGACAAGTTCCTCAAGCTGGCGCTCGCGACGCAAGCTTCGCAGCCGCACCGCACGATCACGTTCCAGCAGTACTGGACGACCGGCATGAGCGGCTTCTACGTCACCGAGACGTCAGGCGACGATCCGATGCACCCGCGGGCGAACTTCACCGAGCGGCCGTTCTGGCTGGGCCCGCCCAAAGATCCGCACGGCTACCTGATGCCGACGATCCACGTCCACAAAAAGCAGATCGAGCACTGGACCCTAGTGAACGCGGCGACCCAGATCCACGCCTTCCACATCCACCAGCTCACCTTCGTCACCCTGAACAACCCGTTCGAGCCCGAGCAGACGAAGGTCTTCGAGGACACGACGCCGCTGATTCCGGGGATGCCGTGCATCGTGCAGGGCAGCGCCTGCGTGCCGCGCTCGCCCAACAGCACCCAAGCGACGACGATGGTGCTGCCGTCGAAGACCGAGATCGAGATCGACTTCCGCAACGTCCCCTCGGGAACGTGGGTGTTCCACTGCCACATGCTGTTCCACGAGGACCACGGGATGATGGGAATCATCCAGGTCGACTAGCCGCCGGCGAGCGCGGACGGGCCGGTACTGCGGACGAGCCCGCGTAGGGCGGCCGGCCCTAAATCGCTCTAGTTAGGGCCGAATGGCCTGGCCGGCGAGTAGGCCTTGGGGCAAGCGGGGTGGCGGCGGCGGCGCGCTGCGGCATACTGGTGGGGCGTCCCCAGGATCGGGGGCGCCTTCATCCCAGCCGAACGGAGTCAGGCCATGAGCCAGGTCGCCAACGAGAAGCGCCGGTCGTACCGCGCCGACGTGCAGTTCCCCGTCACGTACGTGGTCGAGGGCCAGGGCGAAGCGCACAGCGCGGTGGTGAAGAACGTCTCGGCCGGCGGGATGCGGATCGTGGGCGACGAGCCGCTGGCGCTGGGCAGCGGCATCGCGTACGTGCGCTTCTCGCTGCCCAACGAGCTGGTGCGCGACGTGCGCTTCGAGCGCGAGGTCGAGCAGCGGACCCTGCGCGGCCGAATCCGCAAGCGCTTGCGCGTTCCGCCCGCGCCCTTCGGCGAGATGACGCTCCCGGTCAAGCTGGTCAGCACGCAGCACGACGCCAAGCACCACAAGCCCGCCAGCGGAGTCGAGTTCGTCAACGTGCCGCCGGCGCTGCGCGAGGAGCTGCACCGCTTCGTCCACGTCCTGCAGCTCAACGAGCTGCGCCAGCGCGCCGACGGCTGGCAGCGCATGCGGGACTCGAACCGCCCCTGAGCCGCTTGACGTGGCGGGCGCGGCGTGAGACGTTGACGGTATGGACGTCATGACGGAAATCGATGTCGCGCGGCTGGCCGGTCTGACGCCGATCGCCGAGTCCGACCAGTTCGCCATCTACCCGGTGGGCGACCAGACGTATATGCTGGTCCAGCGCCACGGCAGCACCCCCTGGACCGCGATGCGCATCTCGGGCGACGGCCTGTTCCGCATCGCCTCGCTGTTCACCGAAGCGACCCGCCACCTCTACCGCGACGTGGCGGGCCAGCTCTCGCCCAACTACCGCAAAGCCGCGCCGTAGCCGGCTAGGCGGTTCAGCGCAGCGCTGCTTCAGCCGCCGTTACGGTTTGCTCGCGCACGTTGCGGATGGCGTTCAGCACGCGCTCGGGCGTCATCGGCTGGTCGCTGACCCAGGCGCCGGTCGCGTCGTGGATCGCGGCGGCGACGGCGGCGGCGAACGGGACGAGCGGCATCTCGGCCACGCCGCGCGCGCCGTACGGGCCGTTCGGATCGGCCAGCTCCAGGATCACCGGCACGATCTCGGCCGGCATGTCCAGCACGGTCGGCAGCAGATAGGTGCTGAAGTACGGCGTCTTCACCATGCCGTTGGTCACGATGAAGTTCTCGGTCAGCGCGTAGCCCAGCGCCTGCGCCAGGCAGCCTTCGATCTGCGCTTCGACCTGCTGGCGGTTGATCGCGCGGCCGACGTCGTGCACGCTGATGATGCTCAGCACCTCGACCACGCCGGTGGTCAGGTCGACCTCGACCTCGACCGCCTGCGCGGCGTAGCCGTAGCAGTAGTTCGGCGTGCCGGCGCCGGTGTCGGGGTCGAGCGGCGTCGTCGCGGGCGGGCGGTACTGCACCGTCGCCTCGGGTGCGTCGCCGCGCTCCCACGCCGCGCGCGCGGCCAGCGCGGCGTCGTGCACGGCGCGGCCGGCCATCAGCGTCAGCCGCGAGGCCGAGGCGCTCCCGGCGTTGGGCGCCTCGGCGCTGTCGTCGCTCACGATGCCGACCGCGTCCAGCGGCAGCGCCAGCGCCTCGGCGGCGATCTGGCGCAGGATCAGGTGCACGCCCTGGCCGACGTCGGCCGCGCCGACGCGCACGATCGCGCGCTCGATCCGTCCCTGCGGCGGCGCGACCAGCTCGACCGTCGCGGTGGCCTGCTCGGGGAAGCCGAACGAGTAGCCGACGTTCTTGATCCCGCAGGCGATGCCGAAGCCGCGCCGTTTCGTCGCGCGCGGATCGTGCGCGCCACGCATCGCACCGGGACGCACACCGCCGGACGCGGATGCGCCGAGCCCTACGCCGTGCGCGCGCGCTTCTTCGACGCAGCGCTCCAGCACCGGCAGCGCGCTGACGCCGGCGGGCAGCACGTTGCCGGTCGCCTCGATGTCGCCTTCGCGGTAGAGGTTGCGGCGGCGCACCTCGGCCGGGTCGAGCCCGAGCGCGTGCGCGAGGCGCGCGACCATCGACTCGGCGGCGAACTGCGCCTGCGGCGCGCCGAAGCCGCGGAACGCGCCGCTGGGCACGTTGTTGGTGTAGACGACGTAGCCGTCGGTCCGCACGTTGGGCACGCGGTACGGGCCTTGGGCGAAGAGCGTCGCGCACTTGAGCACCTCGACGCTGGTCGAGGCGTAGGCGCCGCCGTCGGCGACGGTGCGCGTCTCGACCGCGACGACCGTGCCGTCGCGCATGGCGCCCCAGCGCGTCTCGATGTGGAACGGGTGGCGCTTGTGGTGGCCGACCATCGACTCCTCGCGGCTCCACACGATGCGCGGTCGGGCGCTTCAGCTTCCAGGCCGCCAGCGCCAGCAGCGGCTGCATCGAGATGTCCTCGCGCCCGCCGAACGCGCCGCCGATCGTGGCGTAGCGCACGACGACCTGGTCCTCGGGCAGTTCCAGCATCGCGGCGATCTGGCGGCGGTCCTCGTGCAGCCACTGCCCGGCCGTCTCGACGACCAGCTTGCTCGCCTTCGTAGTAGGCGATGCCGGCGTCGGGCTGGAGGTAGGCGTGCTCCTGCCACGAGGTGGTGAACGTGCCGCTCAGCACGACGTCGGCCTGCGGCGAAGGCCGCCTCGACGTCGCCCTTGCGGATCTTCTGGTGCAGCAGCACGTTGGTGCCGCGCTCCGGGTGCACCAGCGGCGCGTCCGGGTGCGAGCGCCGCGAGCGCGTCGCCGACCAGCGGCAGGTCTTCGTACTCCACCTCGACCAGCGCGGCGGCGGCGCTCGCGGCCTCGGCGCGTCTCGGCGACGACCAGCGCGACCCGGTCGCCGGTGTAGCGCACGCGCTCGCTGCACAGCACTGCCTGGTCGGCGTCGATCAGGCCGTAGCGGTTGAACGGCACGTCGGCGGCGGTCAGCACCGCGACCACGCCGGGCACGCGCGAGCGCGCGGGCGGTGTCGAGCCGCACGATGCGCGCGTGCGCGCGGTGCGCGAAGACCACCTTGCAGCGCAGCATCTCGGCGCGCACCAGGTCGGCCGGGTAGCGCGCCGCGCCGGTGACCTTCGCGCGCGCGTCGGGTCGCGCGACCGGTGCGCCGATGAGATTCATGCGGCGCACCGCCGGCGCTGCCGTCTCCGGGCGCGGCTCGCGGGCGGCCAGCTCCCGCGCGCCCTGCTCCATCGCGTCGAGGATCTTGCGGTAGCCGGTGCAGCGGCAGATGTTGCCGCTGATCGCCGCGCGGTGCTCGTCCAGCTCGGGCGCGCGCCGCTCGTCCAGCAGCTTCGCGCCGGCCATCAGCATGCCGGGGATGCAGAAGCCGCACTGCACCGCGCCGCAGTCGATGTACGCCTGCTGCAGCGGGTGCAGCGTCGTCGCCGTTCGCCAGCCCTTCGATCGTGGTGACCGCCGCGCCGTGCGCCTGCGGCGCGGGCACCAGGCACGACATCACCGCCGCGCCGTCCAGCCAGACCGTGCACGCGCCGCACTCGCCCTCGGCGCAGCCTTCCTTCGTGCCGGTCAGCCCGGCGTTCTCGCGCAGCGCGTCCAGCAGCGTCTTGCGCTGCGCGTCTTCGAGCACGTGCGGCACGCCGTTGATCGTCGTCGCGATCGAGCCGCTGAAGCGCGGCGCCGTGCCGCGCTGAACCGTACCGCTCAGCGGCGGCGTCTCGAGCAGCACCGGGCGGGCCGGGAAGCCGGCCGGCCTCGCGGCCGTCGGCGATCCGTTCCAGGCCTTGGGCGACCAGCGCGGCGAGCGTCGCGAGGCGGTAGCCCGCCGAGCCGCGCACGTCGTCGATCGGGGCGGCGTCCGCGCAGGCGCGGCGGCCGGCCTCGGCGCAGGTCGCGGCGTCGAGCCGCGCGCCGGCGCAGGAAGGCTTCGGCGCCGGGCGCGCGCACGACGGTCGGCGCCAGGCAGCCCAGCGCGATGCGCGCCTCGCGCACCGTCCCGTCGGCGGCCAGCTCGACGACGAGCGCGAGGTCGATCACCGAGATCGCCTGCGCGCGGCGCAGCCCGAGCTTGAGGAAGATGCCGCGCCGGTCGTCGCCGAGCGCGCGGAAGCGGATCTCGCGCACCAGCTCGTCGGGCGCGCAGCGACCGTGCGCCGGAAGCCGGTGTAGAAATCCGCCAGCGCCAGCGATGCGCTCGCCGTGCGCCGAGGCGAGCACGATCTCGGCTTCGAGCGCGATCAGCGGGGCGATCGTGTCGTTGGCCGGCGAGGCGGTGACCAGGTTGCCGGCGATCGTGCCGCGGGTGCGAATCTGCGGCGCGCCGACCTCGACGCAGGCCTGGGCCAGCGGCAGCATCGCGCTCTGCGCGAACGGCGCCGCCAGCACGTCGTTGTGGGTCGCGAGGCCGCCCAGCGCGATCGTGTCGCCCGCCCGGCGGACGTACTTCAGCTCGCGCAGCGCCGAGACGTCGATCAAGGTCGCGGTCGGCTTGACCCCGCGCTGCAGCTCGACCAGGACGTCGGTCCCGCCCGCGACGACGCGCGCACGCCGAACCGCGCTCCGCGAGCACGCCCAGCGCCTCGCCGAGAGAGACCGGCCGGATGACCTCATGCCACATCCCTGGGCTTTCGCGAGCCTGGCGAGGGCTTCTTGCGCGGCGGTCGAGGTGTGTGCCCGGCGACCCCGGCGGCTGGGGTTGCCGGGACTCGGCGGCGAACCAGCGGGGATGCCGTTCTCCGCGCGCGTTCTCCTCGACAGCGTTTCGTCGGCGGGCGTCCGGCTCACCACGATGGAGGTCCGCTACCCGCGCTTCATCCACAGTGAGGTAATGACTCACCGCGTCTTTTCAAGAAATGCCGCGTCGTCGAGGGCTATCCCGATCCGCAAGATGATCGACGCGGTGCGGGCCGAGCCGGCCATGCCGCTGTGGTGGGGCCGCAATCAGAGCGGCATGCAGGCTCGTGAGGAGCTGGACGCCACGGCGCAGGCGCTCGCGCAAGCCGAGTGGCGGCGCGCGCTCGAGAACGCGCTCGCGACCGCCGAACGCCTCGCGGCCGCCGACATCGACCTGCACAAGCAGCTGGTCAACCGGATCCTCGAACCGTTCGCCTGGATCACGGTGCTCGTGACGGCGACGGAGTGGGCGAACTTCTTCACCCAGCGCACCCACCCCGACGCGCAGCCCGAGCTCAAGCACACCGCCGACCTGATGCTGGCGGCCTACCGGGCCAGCGAGCCGCGCTCGCTCGGCGTGGGCGACTGGCACACCCCGCTGATCCAGCCCGACGAGGAGGCGGCGCTCCCGCTCGACCTGCGGCTGAAGATCTCCGTCGCCCGCAGCGCCCGCATCTCGTACCTCTCGCACGACGGCGTGCGCGACCACACCAAGGACATCGAGATCTACGAGCGGCTGCTCGGCGGCGGCGCCAACGGCCACTGGTCGCCCTTCGAGCACGTCGCGACGCCGCTGGCGGACCCGGACGCCTGGTCGGGCAACTTCCGCGGCTGGGAGCAGTTCCGCAAGCGCTTCCCGGCCGAGTACGCCATCTCGTTCGCCGGCCGGCCAGGAACCGGCGCTATCCTGATCGCCCTGCGGCGGCTGCTGGTCGCCGTGCTCGCCGGCCTCGTGCTGCTGGTCGCGGCGCCGGCTCAGGCGCGCACCCGGCTCGACGCGCGGGTCGATGCGCTGGCCTCCGGCCGTCCTGCTCGGCCACGACCCGCCAGGGCTGGTCGACCACGGCCCGCCAGCGGCGGGCGCGCGCCATCGCCGACCTGCGCCACGTCGCCTCGACCGGCTGGGGGATCGTCCAGATCCTGGCCTTCTGGTGGCTCTGGCGCTCCGGCGCCGCGGCGCGCGTCCGCGACACGATGCGCCGCCGCACCCGCAGCCGGCCGTGCCCAGCGGGCGGTGTTCGGCGCGGTGCTGGGCGGGCTCGGCCCGCTCGTCGCGCTGCCGTTCGCGCTGGCCAGCTACCGGATCGGCTTCAGCGCCGGGCTGAGCGACGAGCGCCTGCCGCAGTGGTTCCTCGAGTACCTGGTGCGGATCGCGCTCGACGCGGTGCTGGGCGCGCTGATCGTCACGGTCGTGCTGGCGCTGGTCGAGCGGGTGCGGGTCTGGTACCTGGTCGTGATGGCGCTGCTTCTACGGCGGCGCCCTCGCGGCGGTGATGCTGCAGCCGGTGCTGCCGCTGGGCACCCCGCACAAGACCACCCCGCGCACGGTCGCCGCGCTGGGCGCCGAGGTCGCGCGCCAAGCCGGCGCCCCGGGCACGCCGGTGACGGTGATCGCGACCTCGCGCCACGCGAACGTCATCAGCACCGGCGCGGCCGGAATCGGGCCGACCGCGCGGGCGGTCGTCGGCGACGTCACGCTGGTCCACCTCACCCCGCCCGAGCTGAGCGCCGTGCTGGCGCGCGCCTTCGTCCACGTGCGCTACGCCGACAAGCTGCGCCAGACGCTGATCGCGGTGACCCTGTTCGTGCTCGGCGCCGCGGCGGCGGTGCTGCTGAGCGACCGGGTCGGCTTCCGGCGCGACGACGACGCGCTCTCGCGCCTGGCGCTGGTCGCGACCTTCCTCGGGCTGGTGACGATCGTGACCTACCCGCTCTACAACGCCTACGCGCGCAACCTCGAGACGCGGGCCGACCGCGAGTCGCTGGCGGCGCTCGGCAACCGGGCCGAGGCCGTGCGGGCTTTGGTCCGCTACGCCGACCTGGACCTCGTGCCGCTCTGCGACCGGCGCTCGGTGCGCTGGTACTTCGACGACTTCCCGGCCCTGGGCGGGCGCATCGCGGCCATCTCCGGCACCGCCGACCCCTGTCCCGGCGGCGGCCCCGCGACGACCGCGCCGCGTCCGTGAGCCTGCTTGAAAACCCGGCCGGCGGCTGGTAGCATGTGCCGCATCACTCGGCGCACCGAAAGGTCATTCCGATGGTCAAGATCTGCGCGGCCGTATGTGCCATCTTCTTCGCGGGAGCAATCGTGCAGCAGCCCGTCAACTCGGCGTCGTCCGCGGCGCCGATCGTGTTCTTCGACGTCGCGGGTCCCGACGCGAACGCGCTCAAGACGTTCTATGCCGGAAATTTCGGCTGGTCGATCGACGGCGCGCACGGCATCACCACGCCGAATCTCAAGGGAACGCTGCGCCAGGACCCGGCCGAGACACTGGTCTACCTAGGCGTGCCCGACATCGCCGCCACGCTGACCGGGATCGTCGGATCGGGCGGCAGCGTCGTGATCCCGCGGACCGTGGTGCCCAACGTCGTGACGTTCGCGATCTTCAAGGACCCGGCCGGCAACCGAGTCGGCCTGGTCGAGACGCCGCGCTAGCCGCCGATGCTGTGGCCCAGGACGCCGGAGAGCGAGGTCACGCGCGTGTAGCCGGCCGGGACGGCGAAGATCGCGTCCTCGGGCGTCTCGCGCACCACGCTGGTCAGGTCGAGCTTCATCGTGCCGCCGAAGGCCGCTTCGTGGCCGGGACGCTGGCGAAGGCGATCTGGACCGGGAAGTCGCCCAGGTCGTCGGCCAGCGCGAGCTGGGCGTGGTAGTCCTCGAGCGGCTTGCCGGGCAGCTGGCGCTTCATCTGCACGTCGATGTCGGTGGTGGGGTGGCCGTTGACCGTCTTGTGGCCGGTGAGCTGGATCGTCGCGCGTCTGCACGTCGTGCAGGGTCGTGGCGAGGTTCGCCAGGCCGGCGAGCGGGTCGGTGGGGCCGGCCGGCGCGCTCGGCGCGGCGGGTGCGGGCGCGCCGGCCGACGCGGCGCGCGGGGCGGCCATCTGGTAGTAGGTCTTGTTCTGGTTCGACCAGGCCGTCGTCGCGCCGGTCGCGCCGTCGTAGAGCAGCGACACGCCGCCCGGGCCGATCAGGGTCGAGGCCAGCGCCGAGAGGCCGCCCGAGGTGCCGGGGAAGCCCAGCGTGAGCACGTCGAGCCGGTAGAGCGTGCCCTTGTGGTAGAGCGCGACGTTGCCGCCGACGTTGATCGGCTCGCCCGAGACGTTGGCGCTGACGACGAGCGTCCCGCTGGAGCGCAGGCCGGGCACGGCCGCGGTCGCGCCGAGCCAGGCCGGCGCGGCGAGGAGAAGGGCCGCCGAGGCGGCGAGTCGCGCGCAGTTTCATCCGGTGTACACCGTACCCGCGACTTGGGTGCCCAGGTGGCGGGCGGTCAGGAACTCGACGATCGCCGCGTGCGCGACCCGCCCGTCGCAGATCTGGGCCGCGCCGACCCCGCCCCGCACGCCGAGCGCGGCGGCCCGGATCGCGGTGCGCAGGTCGACCGGCAGCGCGGCGTCCTCGGCGATCGGTCAGCGCCTCGGCCGGGGTGAGCTGGGCGACCAGCTCGTGGGTGGTCGCGTCGACCACGCCGCCCCGGTCGTGGAAGAAGATCGCGCGCGCCGCGCCGACGGCGCTGGCCAGCGCCTGGGCGACCGTCGTCCGCGCCGACCGCCACGTCGTCGCCGGCGAAGTTCATGGCCAGCGGCTCGATCACCGGCACGTAGCCCGCGTCGAGCAGCGTGCGCAGCAGCTTGGTGCCGACGTTGCCGATCGTCTCGCCCGCGGCGGCCGGGATCATGCCGGCGTCGGCGCCGGTCAGAGCCGACCGCGGTGTCGCCGCTGCGGTTCATGGTTCGGACGACCGCGCGCGCGGCGTCGGCCGTCGGCGCCACCACCACCGGCCGCATCCCGAGATTGCCCAGGAAGACCAGGTCGGAGAAGAAGGTCGCGCCGTCGGCGCCCGAGCGTGGCGTCGTCGAGGCGAATCACGATGGTACGGCCCTGCAGGTCCATGCTGCCCCCTTGTTCCCTAGAGAACGCGGGACCCGCAGCCCGAAGCGTTCGTAATCCGCGAACTCTTCGACGAAGAAGACCTGGCCGTCGCCGGCCGCGACGACCGCGGTGCCCAGCCGGCGCGGGCGCGGGTCGACGATGTTCGCCAAGTGGCCGGGGCTGGCCAGCAGCGCGGCGTTGGCGTGCTGCTCGTCCTGGTCCAGGGCCAGGTTCTCGGCCGCGACGCGGTACGGCACGCCGGCCGCCTTGAGGCGGTCCTGGAACGTGATCCCGGCCGGGTCGGTGTGGCCGAAGTAGTGCCGCGCGGCCATCTGCTGGGCGACCTGCAGCGCGAAGCGGGCCAGGCGCTGGTCCTCGGTGAGGGTCGGAAGGCCGTGCTGAGCGCGAACCGCGTTCACGTCGCTGAACAAGGCGTGGGCGTCGTCGGCCTCGACTCGGGGTGCTTGGCGGCTGACGAACGCAAGCTGAATGCACTCCCCTTCGGACGCGCCGACCGCGCCGGTTCCCAAAGGAACGAGCGCGACGAGCGCCGCGAGAAACGCAGCGACACGGTGCATATGAAGGTCATCGGTTTACCGCAAACGGGATTTGAGGCCCTTCGCATCACACATGATGGAGGTCACTACTTTGGGGGCTTGACGTTCACCCGGTTCATGGCCGCGGCCACGCCGCCGTCGAGCCAGAGCTCGATTCCCTCGACCGCGCGGTCCACGATGCCCGGCAGCGCGGCCGCTTCGTCGGGGTCGAACTCGCTCAGCACCCGGTCGATCGCGTCGCCTTCGTGGTCGCGCCCGATCCCGACCCGCAGGCGCGGGAAGCCCGTTCCGAAGACGGCGATCAGCGACTTGAGCCCGTTCTGGCCGCCGCTCGAACCGTCGGCCCGCATGCGCAGCGTGCCGAAGGGCAGGTCGAGGTCGTCGACGACCACCAGGATGCGCGGCGGCGGGACCTTGTAGAACGTCGCCAGCCCCTGGGTGGGCGGGCCGCTGAGGTTCATGAACGCCTGCGGCTCGACCAGGATGGCCCGCCGCGCGCGGTCGAGCGCGAAGCGGGCCTCGCCTTTCTTCTGCCAGTCGCGCTTGCCCAGGCCCCACTTCTGCGCCAGCGCGTCGACGACGATGAAGCCCGCGTTGTGGCGCGTGCGAGCGTATCGCGGGCCCGGATTCCCGAGCCCGACGATGAGCGAGAGGTCGTCCAGGGCGGTCTACTACGCCGTGGGCGCGTCCGCCGGCTGGGCCTCGGCGGTCGTCTCTTCGGCCGGGCCCTCGGCGACGGCGGCGCGCGTGATCTCGACCGAGATGACGACGGTGTCGGGCGGGGTGAGCAGGCTGAAGCCCTCCGGCAGCTTGACTTCACCGGCCAGCACGTGGGTGTGCGCGCCCATGCTGGTCACGTCGATCTCGAGGTGGTCGGGAATCGACTGAGCCGGGCCCTTGACGTCGAGCGTGTGGGTGACGATGTCCATCACCGCGCCCTCGTCCTTCACGCCGCGCGCCACGCCGGTGGTCGTGACGGTCACGCTGGCCGTGATCGCCTCGCCCTGCGGTCACGCGCTGGAAATCGACCGCCAGCGCCTTGCGCGTGAGCGGGTGGGCTTCGATCTTGCGGATCAGCACCGAGTCCGGCTTGCCGGCCACGGTCGCTTCGACGATGTGCGAGCGGTTGCCGGAGAGGAGCAGCTCGGCGAGCTGCTTGGCGTCGACGGAGACCGGGGTCGGGTCGCCGTGGCCGTAGACCACGCCCGGAACCTTGCCGAGTCTTGCGCAGGGCCTGCGACTTGGTGGTGCCGGCGCCGTCGCGGGCTTCGAGGGTGAGGGTGGTCAGGGTGTGCTTCTTGGCCATGTCGTGCTGAATCGTCCTAAAGTGCCGCGACCGCGGTCTCGCGCTCGGCCTGCGGGGCAGGCGGAGTCGGCTCGGTGTCGTCGGCGTTGAAGAGCTCCGAGACGGAGCGGTTGGAGGTAATTCGTTTGATCGCGTCCGCGAGGATCTGCGCGATCGTGAGGTGCTCGACTTTGGTCGAGTCGATCGTGCGCGGGATCGTGTTCGTCACGATCACCCGGTTGATCTCCGAGTTCTCGAACTGGGCGATCGCGTCGCCGGCGAAGATGCCGTGCGTGGCGAGCGTGTAGACGTCGATCGCGCCGCGCTTGCGCAGGGCCTCGGCCGCCTTGACCAGCGTCCCGCCGGTCGAGATCATGTCGTCGACCACGACCGCGATCTTACCCTGGACGTCGCCCACGATGTGGGTCACCTCGGACACGTCGGGCTCGGGGCGGCGCTTGATGATGACCGCCAGATTGGACTTGAGCCGCTTGGCGAACATCTCGGCCCGCGGCACGCCGCCCGCGTCGGGCGAGACGACCACGATCCGGTCGCCCTGCAGATCCTGGTTCTTGAGGTAGTTGCACAGGGTCGGCGCGGCCATCAGGTTGTCGACCGGGATGTCGAAGAAGCCCTGGATCTGGGCCGCGTGCAGGTCCAGCGTGACGATCCGCTCGGCGCCGGCCCGCTCGATCATGTTCGCGACCAGCTTGGCCGAGATCGGCTCGCGGCCTTTGGTCTTCTTGTCCTGCTTGGCGTAGCCGAAGTACGGGATCACGGCCGTGATGCGGTTGGCCGAGGCGCGGCGCAAGGCGTCGATGATGAGCAGCAGCTCCATCACCGAGTCGTTCACCGTCGCTCCCTGGGGCGAGCGGCAGAGCGACTGGATGACGAAGACCTCCGACCCGCGGACGTTCTCCCGGATCTCGATGCGGCACTCTTCGTTCTTGAAGCGGTCGACCAGCGCGTTGCCGACGCGCGTCTGCATCCGCTTGGCGATCTCTTCGGCCAGTTGCCGGTTGGAGGTCCCGCTGAAGAGCAGCGGCGCTTGGTTCGAGATCACGGCTTTCTCTCTCTTCTGCCTCGGGCCGGAGCCCGAGCGCAAACAGGGGGAAGACGTGCCTGCTTGGTGCTCGGTGCCCTCTTGTCCTGGCTTAAGAGGGCTTAAGGCTCGGGCCTCGAGCAGGGGCGCGGGCCCGGATGGGCCCTGCCACCATCGTGTCCGGTGCCGGCGTTATGGCAACGCATGCCCAAGTTCGAGCTCGTTTCGTCGTACCCGCTGGCGGGCGACCAGCCCAAAGCCACCCAGGCCCTGGCCGACGGCATCCTGCGCGGCGACCGGGCGCAGACGCTGCTCGGCGTGACCGGCTCGGGCAAGACGATGGCGATGGCGCGGGTCGTCGAGCTGGTCCAGAAGCCGACCCTGGTGCTGTGCCACAACAAGACGCTCGCGGCCCAGCTGTGCGCCGAGTTCCGCGACTACTTCCCGCACAACGCGGTCGAGTATTTCGTCTCGTACTTCGACTACTACCAGCCCGAGGCGTACATCGCGCACACCGACACCTACATCGCCAAGGACAGCTCGATCAACGACGAGGTCGAGCGCCTGCGCCATTCCGCGACGCAGTCGCTGCTGACCCGGCCCGACACGCTGATCGTGGCCTCGGTGTCGTGCATCTTCGGCTTGGGCTCGCCCTCGGACTACATGGAGATGGCGGCCGACATCCGGGTCGGCCAGTCCATCAACCGCGACGACTTCCTGCGCAAGCTGATCGGCATGCAGTACCGCCGCAACGACCTCGCCCTGGTGCGCGGCACGTTCCGGGTGCGCGGCGACACGCTCGAGTTCGTGGGCGTCGACGAGGAGCTGGTGCACCGGATCGAGTTCTTCGGCGACGAGATCGAAGCGATCAACGTCGTCAACCAGCTCACCGGCGAGTACGTCACGTCGAAGGACGAGCTCAAGATCTTCCCGGCCAAGCACTACATCACGCCCGACGAGAAGCTGCGCCGCGCCGTCATCTCGATCGAGAACGAATTGGAAGAGCGGCTCAAGTTCTTCAAGAGCGAGGGCAAGCTGCTCGAAGCGCAGCGGCTGGAGCAGCGCACGCGCTACGACCTCGACATGCTGCGCGAGGTCGGCTACTGCAACGGCGTCGAGAACTACTCGGGCCCGCTCTCGGGGCGCGAGCCGGGCTCGACGCCCTGGTGCCTGCTGGACTTCTTCCCCAAGGACTGGCTGCTGCTGGTCGACGAGTCGCACGTCACGCTGCCGCAGGTGCACGGCATGTACGGCGGCGACCGCTCGCGCAAGCTCTCGCTGGTCGAGCACGGCTTCCGCCTGCCCTCGGCGCTCGACAACCGGCCGCTGACCTACGACGAGTTCGACCAGCACCTCAACCAGGTGCTCTACGTCTCGGCCACGCCGGCGACGTACGAGATGGGCAAGTCCAGCCAGATCGCGGAGATGATCATCCGCCCGACCGGCCTCGTCGATCCCGAGGTCGAAGTGCGCCCGACGCGCCACCAGGTCGACGACCTGATGGACGAGATCCGCGCCCGCGCCGAAAAGGACGAGCGCGTGCTGGTCACCACGCTGACCAAGAAGATGGCCGAGGACCTGACCGACTACCTGCTCGAGAACGGCATCCGGGTGCGCTACCTGCACAGCGAGATCGAGACGCTCGAGCGGATCGCGATCCTGCGCGACCTGCGCAAGGGCGAGTTCGACGTGCTGGTCGGCATCAATCTGCTGCGCGAGGGGCTCGACTTGCCCGAGGTGTCGCTGGTCGGCATCCTCGACGCCGACAAGGAAGGCTACCTGCGCTCGGGCACGTCGCTGATCCAGACCATCGGGCGCGCGGCGCGCAACGTCGAGGGCAAGGTCATCATGTACGCCGACACGGTGACCGAGTCGATGGCCAAGGCGCTGGGCGAGACCAAGCGCCGGCGCGAGACGCAGGTCGCGTACAACCTCGAGCACGGGATCGAGCCCAAGACGATCCGCAAGGAAGTCCACGACATCCTGAGCGTGCTGGGCGGCGCCGAGGGCGGGACCGACGCCGCGAACGCCGTGCGGGCCGAGAAGCTGCCGCGCGACGTGGCCGAGGCGATGGCCAAGGAAATCGAGCGCAAGATGCGCGAGGCCGCGGCGAACCTGGAGTTCGAGAAGGCCGCCGCGCTGCGCGACGAGCTGGTGAACCTGCGCAAGCAGCTCGGCGGCAACGAGAGCGTCCTGTTCCAAGGCAAAGCGCCCAAGATCTTCCAGCACGCCTTGCGCGAGCTGATCGGGACATAGCCCGCGGCGCGCGCTCGGGGAGCCGCCGCCCGTTTCGCGAACGGGCGCTGGGTGAGGTATCGAGCGCTCTTCTCGTTGGTCGCTGTGGTGCTGGCGCTGGCCGGGTGTACGCGCAGCGGCGGTTCGGACACGCCCGGGTCGTCCGCCGGTGGCGCGCGTCCTTGGGGACCGCCCGGGGTGCTGCGGATTGCGATGACCGGGTCGCCCAACTCGCTCAACCCGATCCTGTCGACCCAGGAGGTCGAGGTGACGCCCGAGGCGCTCATCATGGACCCGCTGATCGCGACCGAGCCGGACGGGCGGCTGGTGCCGATCCTGGCCCAGACCGTGCCCACGCTCGAGAACGGCGGGATCGGGAAGGACGGGCTGACGATCACCTACCACCTGCGCCACGGGGTGAAGTGGCAGGACGGCGCGCCGTTCAGCAGCCACGACGTCGCCTTCACGGTCAGCGCGCTCAACAACCCCAAGACGCTGGTCGGCAGCCGCCACGGCTACGACCAGATCGCGCGGGTCGACACGCCCGACCCCTACACCGCGGTGTTCCGGCTCAAGCGGCCCTTCGCGCCGGCGGTCAACACGTTCTTCGCCCACAGCGACGCGCCGTATTTCATCATCCCCGCGCACCTGCTCGAGCGCGAGCCCAACCTCAACCACGTCGCGTTCAACGAGCACCCGATCGGCACCGGGCCGTTCAAGATCGTGAAGTGGTACCGCGGCGACCGCATCGAGTACGTCGCCAACGACGACTACTTCCTGGGCAAGCCCAAGCTGCGCAAGATCTCGCTGCGCATCATTCCCGACGAGAACACCGCGACCAACCAGCTGCGCGCGCACGAGGTCGACTGGGTGGTGCTCGCCACCCCCAAGGTGTACCCGGAGCTCAAAGCGATTCCGGGCGTCGACGTCCACCTGGTGCCGTTCAACGGCAACGACGCGATCTCGTTCAACACCGAGCGCATCAGCGACCCGCGCGTGCGGCGGGCGATCGGCCTGGCGATCGACAAACCGCGGCTCGTCCGCGAGGTGACCTTCGACACGACGGTTCCGGCGCAAGAAGATCTGCCGCCGCTGATGTGGGCGTACGATCCGCACGCCGGCACCAGCCAGCGCGATCTGCCGGGCGCGCAGGCGCTGCTCGACGCGGCCGGCTGGCACGCCGGCGCGGACGGCATCCGCACGCGAAACGGGAAACGGCTCAGCCTGGGAATGGCCTTCCGCAGCGACAGCAGCACCGACCGCAACCGCGGCGTCCAGATCGCCTCGATGCTCAAAGAGGCCGGGATCGAGACCGAGCTCAAAGGCTACACCACCGCGCTGCTCTACGGCCCGCCCGGCACGGGCGTGATGGCGAGCGGGCGCTACGACATGGCGCTGCAGACCTGGTTCGCCGGCACCGATCCGGACAACTCGACCCAGCTGATCTGCCGCGAGGTGCGGCCCAAGGGCTTCAACTGGCCGGCGTACTGCAACCAAGAGATGGACGCCGCGCAGACCGAAGCGCTGACCCACTACGACCGCCCGACCCGCAAGGCCGCGTACTCCAAGATCGAGCGGCTGCTGGCGCGCGACGCGCCGTTCGTGTACCTCTGGTGGCCGCGCCAGATCGAAGCGGTCAACGCCAACCTCAAGAACTTCCGCCCCAACGGCATGGTCGAGGACTGGAACGCCTGGGAGTGGTCGCTCTGATCCACTTCGGCTGGTACAGCCTGGTGCTGCTGTTCGGAGCGCTCAACGGCATCGTCGTCGCCGCGATGCTGCTGGCGCGCGCCGAGAACCGGGTCGCCAACCGCGTGCTGGCCGGGCTGATGCTGGCCTTCGTGCTGCGGCTGGTGCCGTTCGTGATCGGCTACGCGGGGTTCTACGACGCCTACCCGTGGCTGTCGTTCGCGCCGTTCGACCTCTCGCTGGCCTACGGCCCGCTGATCTGGCTCTACGTCGCGCGGCTGAGCGCGCCCGCGCTGCCGCGGCGCTGGTGGCTGCACCTCGCTCCGGCCGGGCTGCAGCTCGCGTACTTGACGGTCGTGTTCGTGCAGCCGCTCGGGTTCAAGAACGCCTGGGACGCGCGCGTGCACGAGCCGCTGGTGGACCCGCTCCTGACCGGGCTCACCTACCTGTCGCTCGCGGTCTATCTCGCCGCCTCGGTTCGCCGCTATGCGCGGTACGACCGCTGGCTGGCGGACAACGTCAGCGACCGCGACGAGCGGCAACTGACCTGGGCGCGCAATTTTCTGGCCGCGTTCTCGCTGACCGTCGCGGTGATGCTCGGCTTCGATCTGCTGAGCGCCGCGGTGGGCAAGCTGAGCTACTTCCAGTATTTCGGCGCGTACGTGTGGTACGCCGCGCTGGTCTACTACCTCGCGCTCGAAGGCTGGCGCAACGCCGGGCGCGTGTACCCGCTCGTCGCAACGAGCGCCGTGCGCTCCGGCGTTCCCGCTGCCGCGGCTGTGCCGCCGACCGCGCAGGCCGTACCGGCCGCGCTCGAAGCGGACGGCGCGGACGAGACCGACTGGACCGCCGGGGGCGCGCGCTGGCACGACGCGCTCGCGCGCAGTGAAGCGTGGCGCGACCCCCAGCTCACGCTGGCGCTGTCGGCTCGGACGCTGGGGACGACGCCGGCGCACCTGTCGCGCGCGCTCAACGCGGGACTGGGGCGGAACTTCAACGAGACGATCAACCGGCTGCGGGTCGAGGCGGTCAAGGCAGCGCTGCGAGATTCCGCGGGGCGGCGCGATCTGCTCGCGATCGCGTTCGACGCCGGCTTCAGCTCCAAGGCCAGCTTCAACCGGGCCTTCAAAGCCTACGCCGGCGTCACGCCGTCACGGTTTCGCGAGACGTGCGGCGAGGAAGCGCAGCTCGGGATCGACCCCGTGCGCGACGGCGGCGGCAGTCTGCGGAACGAGCAGGTCGGGGCGTAAGCCCGCGTCGGGCTGCGCGCCGGGCGGATAGAACCCGATCAGGGGCAGGTCGACCTCGATCCCCGAGCGCGGCAAGGTGAGAAAGAAGAACGCGCCGCCGTCGATGCCGCGCCGGTTGCCGCCGGTGGGGGTGCCGACCAGCGTGGCGAGATGGCGCTGCTGCACGACCTGCGCGAACTGGAACGTGGCCGAGCTGTTCGCGGCGTCGACCAGCACGTACGTGTGCCCGCGGAACTCCGGCCCCAGCGGCCGGATCAGGTTGCCGCCCGTGTCGTCGTCGTATTTGGTGAGGCGGTAGAAGCGCGCGTCGAACGGCACCGCCGCGGCGCCCCAGTCGGCGAACGAGGCGTCCCAAGTGTGCAGGTACGGGCGCAGCCCGGCGGGGACGCGGCGGTAGCGCACCAGCCGGCGGTACTGCGCGACGTGCAGCGGCCGAGCCGTCAGCCGGGCCAAGATCTCGTCCCCGACGTCGGCCCCGCCCTCGTTGCCGCGCAGGTCGATGACGAGGTTTGCCGCGTGCCGGCGCACCGTCTCGTCGAGCGCGCGCGCCAGAAAGCGCTTCCAATTCCAGCGCGTGTCGAACACGGCCCAGGTCGGCATGCGCAGGTACGCGGTGCGCGGACCCAGGAAGCGGAACGCCCACAGCGGCTCGCTCCCGCCGTGCGCGGCGGCGGTGCGGGCGCGGACCGGCGCGACGCGCTCGGCGAACGTCAGCGGCCGCACCGCCAGCGTCCGCGCCGCGGTTCGGCCCGGCGCGCGGACGCGCAGGTCCAGGCGGTCCGGGCGCAGCGGGTAGAACAGCGGGTAGTAGACGTCGAACGCCTCGTACTCGCCGGCGCCGCGGACTTCGAGATCGCTGACCCGCTTGGCGTCGTTCGAGCCGTCGGCCCGGGCGACGCTCAGCAGCCGGCGCAGGACCGCGCCGGCCGGCACGCCGTCGAGGGCCAGGACCTCGGTTCCGAGGGCCAGCCGGGCCGGCCCGAACGAGCGGGTGACGATCATCCGGCCGCCGATCCAGCGGAACCAGAACGGCACCCGCGGCGCCGATTCGAGCACCGCCGTGCGGACCGCGCGCGGCTGGTTGAGCGGGTTCGGATAGGTGTGCCCGCAGGCGACCGCGGCGGTGAACTGCGTGACGGCGAGGTAGGCGCGCGGCAGGGTGGCGCCGTGCGCGAGCCGCCGGTCCAGGGCCGCGAAGCGCGCGCCCATGCGAGCCCGGCTGGTATAGCGGTAGAGGCCGGGGTGCAGCCGTTCGAACGTGCGCCGGAGCACGGCCACGTCGGCTCGCAGCTCGGCGCCGGCGATCCACCTGGCCGTGGGCCGCGCGGCCGATGCCGGCGCGGCGGCAAGCGCGAGCAGGGCCGGCAGCGCGAGCGCGGCCAGGGCGGCGCGTGCGGAGTGCGTCGGAGAGAACATGCGCCGACGATACGGCTCCGAGTGCGCAGCCGCGACTCAGAATGCATTTTCGAGCCGGCCGCGGGCGATTCTGAGACGCCGCGGCGCAGGGGGAAGCCAGGCGGCGCTCGGCGCAAGGGTTGGCGCGTGATGCGGTCCGTCGCGCCATCACATCGAGGAGGATTCGTATGCACGTCCGCCGCCCGGTCGCCGTTTTCGCCGCCGCCGTCGCCCTCGCGCTCGCCGCGCCGGCCGCGCCGTTGCGTGCGGCGCCCGCCCGACATCGTGATCGGCTCGGTGCTGCCGCTCACCGGCGCCTCGGCGCAGACCGGGGCCGGCCTGCGCGCGGCGCAAGAGCTGGCCCAGGACCTGGTCAACGGGCACGTCAGCTACCCGCTGCCGGCGGTCGGGCACAACGGCTTGCCGCACGCCGGCGGAGCGCGCATCAAGCTGGTGTTCGCGGACTCGCAGGGCAAGCCCGATCAGGCCCGCGCCGCGGCCGAGCAGCTCATCACCCAGGACCACGCGGTGGCGCTGATCGGCGCGTACACCTCGTCGACCACCGCGACCGCCTCGCAGGTCGCCGAGCGCTACGGCATCCCATACCTCAACCCGGACTCGTCCTCGCCCGGGCTCACCACGCGCGGGCTCAAGTGGTTCTTCCGCACGACGCCCAGCGACGCGACCTTCGCCGAGAACTTCTACCAGTTCCTCAACGACCTCAAGAAGACCAAGCACGTCGACGCCAAGCGGGTCGCGATCGTCGGCGAGGACGGCCTGTTCGGCACCGGCGCGGGCGATGCGGAAGAAGCGGCCGGCAAGAAGTACGGTTACGACGTGGCGGCGCGGGTCGCGTACGCCGCGACGACGACCGAGGTCAACGCCGAAGTGCAGAAGGTCAAATCGGCCAACCCCGACGTCGTCATGCAGGCCTCGTACCTGCCCGACGCGCTGCTGTTCATGCGCGGCTACAAGGAGCAGAACGTGCAGCCCAAGGCGATCCTGGCGCAGGACGCGGGCTTCATCGACCCCGGCTTCATCAAGACCGAGGGCAAGGACGCCGAGGGCGTGTTCACCCGCGAGGTGTTCTCGCTCGACATCAAGCACCGCAACCAGGCCGTGCCGCTGATCGACCAGCTCTTCCGCCAGCGCTTCGGCGGCAAGCCGCTCGACGGCAACACCGCGCGCGACTTCATGGGCGTGCTGGTGCTGGCCGACGCGATCGACCGCGCCGGCTCGACCAAGCCCGACGCGATCCGCACCGCCCTGACCAAAACCAACATTCCCGGCAACCTGACGCTGATGCCGTGGAAGAACATCCGCTTCGACGCGCAGGGCCAGAACGTCGGCGGGGCCGGCATCATCGAGCAGGTGCAGGACGGCAAGTACGAGACCGTGTGGCCGTTCG
This sequence comes from Vulcanimicrobiota bacterium, assembly GCA_963784655.1. Taxonomy (GTDB): domain Bacteria; phylum Vulcanimicrobiota; class Vulcanimicrobiia; order Vulcanimicrobiales; family Vulcanimicrobiaceae; genus Vulcanimicrobium. The sequence continues at coordinate 415,867 of CAWASO010000001.1, read as the reverse complement.
ACGTCGCGGTGAAGCCGGCGATCTGGCCGATGCCGGGGTGGAAGCGCTGAGCACCTTCGCGCAACTGCTCGTCGGCGGGCTGCTGACGGGACTGGTCTTCGCGCTCGTCGCGGTCGGCCTGACGCTGGTGTACGGCGTGATGGACGTGGTGAACTTCGCCCACGGCGAGTTCCTCATGCTGGCCATGTACGGCGCGTTCGGCCTGGCGCTGCTCGGGATCGGCCCGCTGCTGGGGCTGCCGCTGGTGGTCGTCGCGCTGTTCCTGTTCGGGATCGTGGTGTACCGGCTGTTCGTGCGGCGGCTGCTGAACGGGCCGCCGGAGGCGACCGTGTTCGGCACGTTCGGCCTCTTGGTGCTGCTGCAAGGGCTGGCGCAGGCGTTCTTCTCGAGCGACTTCCTTTCGGCGCCGAACCGGCCGTTCGCGGGCACGCTGCACCTCGGGCCGGTGGCGGTGTCGCAGGCCAGCGTGGTCGAGGGCATCGGCGCGCTGGTGCTCACCGCGGTGCTGTTCGCCTTCGTGGAGTACACCGAGACCGGGCGCGCCATGCGCGCGGTGGCGGAGGACCGGGTGGCGGCGACGCTGATGGGGATCGACGTGCAGCGCACCAACGCGCTGGCGTTCGGGATCGGCGCGGCCTGCGTCGGCGCGGCCGGGTCGCTGCTGATGCTGTCGTACCCGGTGTACCCGACGGCCGGCGCGCCGTTCGCGCTGACCGCGTTCGTGGTCGTCGCGCTGGGCGGCTTCGGCAGCATCCAGGGCGCGCTGGTCGGCGCGCTGCTGGTCGGGCTGCTCGAGGTGTTCGGCGGATTCTACCTGTCGCCCGAGCTGAAGATGGTGCCGGTGTACCTGGCGTACCTGGTGGTCGTGCTGGTGCGGCCGCAGGGCCTGCTGGGGCGGCGATGACGCGGGCGTTTGGGACGGCGAAGCCGCACCTGATCGCGCTCGCGGCAATCGTGGTCGTGGGGCTGGTCGCGGCGTTCGGGCTGCACAACGCGGTCGTGCTGGACTTGGTGTTCACGCTGCTGCTGTACGCGGTGCTGGGGCAGTCGTGGAACTGGATCAGCGGGTACGCCGGCAACATCTCGTTCGGGCACGCGATCTTCTTCGGCTGCGGGGCGTACGCGTCGGGGCTGTGCGTGACGCACGGCGTGTCGCCGTGGCTGGCGATTCCGGCCGGCATGCTGGTCGCCGCGGTGCTGGCGCTGGCGACCGGCTTCCCGACGCTGGCGCTGCGCGGGCATTACTTCTCGATCGCGACGATCGCCGTCGCGGCGCTGGTCGACGCGTTCGTGCGCACGCAATCGTGGCTCGGAAAAGCCAACGGGTTCGAGCTGCCGATCGCGAGCGGCTGGCCGGCGCTGCAGTTCCCGCGAGAAGGGCCCGTACGTGCTGCTCGCGCTGGCGCTGTTCGGGCTGGTGCAGCTCGCGACGATCTGGCTGGAGCGCTCGCGCATGGGCTACTACCTGCGCGCGCTGCGGGCGAACCATGCGGCCGCGGCGTCGGTCGGGATCGACGAGCGGCGCTGGAAGCTGCTCGCGTTCGCCGCATCGGCCGCGATGGCGGCGGTGGCGGGCGTGCTCTACGCGCAATACACGCTGTTCGTCGACCCGCCCTCGACCATCGCGCTGGGCGATCTCGATCGACATCGCGCTGATCGGCGTCGTCGGCGGGATCGGCACGCTGTGGGGACCCGGCGGCCGGGGCGCTCGTGTACGTGGCGCTGGCGAAGGGCGTCGCGCTGAAGCTCGGCGGCGCCGGCAAGGGCTACGACCTGGTGATCTACGGCGCGATCATCTGCCTGATCGCGGCGCTGCGCCCGTACGGTATCGTCGGCACGGTGGTGGACGCGCTTCGCCGCCGGCGCGGAGCCGAGGCAGCTCCGGCGTCTGCCGCGAGCGCGCCGGGGGGCGCGGCATGAGCGGGCCGTTGCTGGAAGTGCGCGGGCTGACGAAGCAGTTCGGCTCGCTGCGCGCGCTCGACGGCGTCGACCTCGATGTCGCCGCGGGCAGCCTGACCGCGCTGATCGGGCCCAACGGCGCGGGCAAGTCGACCGCGTTCGGGTGCATCGCCGGGGCGATGAAGCCGAGTGCGGGCTCGGTGCGGTTTCGGGGCGAGGAGATCGCCGGGATGGCGTACCACCGGGTCGCGGCGCTGGGTATCGGGCGGACGTACCAGATCGTGCAGACGTTCGCCGACATGACCGTGCTCGAAGCGACCACGGTCGGCGCGCTGCTGCGCAAGCCGCGCTTGGCCGACGCGATCGAGCACGCGCGCGAGACGCTGGCTTTCGTGGGCCTGGCGGAGAAGGCGAACCGCCTCGGCCGGGCGCTGACCATCGCCGACAAGAAACGGCTCGAGGTCGCCCGTGCGCTAGCCACCGAGCCGTCGTTGCTGCTGCTCGACGAGGTCATGGCGGGGCTCACCCCGGCCGAGTGCCGCGACGCGGTGAGCCTGCTGCGGCGCATCCTCGCCCGCGGGATCACCGTGCTGATGGTCGAGCACGTGATGGAGGTGCTGATGCCGATCGCCGACTACGTCGTCGTCATCGCGGCGGGGAAGACGATCTTCCGCGGCAACGCCCACGACGCCGTGCGCGACCCGCGCGTGATCGAGGCCTACCTCGGCTCGCCGATCGCCGAGGAGGTCTCGTGAGCGACCCGCTGCTGGAAGTCGCCGGCGTGTCCGTGGCCTACGACGGGATGCGCGCGCTGCAGGACGTCTCGCTGTATGCCGGTGCGGGCAGCATCGTGGCGCTGGTCGGGGCGAACGGCGCCGGCAAGACTTCGCTGCTGCGGGCGGTGAGCGGCCTGGTGCGGGCCGAGCGCGGGACGATTCGCTTCGCCGGCGAGGACGTCACCCGCGTGGCGGCGCACCGCATCGTCGCGCGCGGGATCGCGCACGTCCCCGAAGGCCGGCGCGTCTTCGCCAGCGCGACCGTTCGCGACAACCTGCTGCTGGGCGCGTTCGTCGACCGCGACGCCGCGCACCGCAGCGAGCGCCTCGAAGCGGCGTTCGCGGCCTTCCCCATCCTGCGCGAACGGCTCGACCAGCGCGCCTCCACCCTCTCCGGCGGTGAACAGCAGATGCTCGCGATCGCGCGCGGAACGATGAGCGGCCCGCGCCTGCTGATGCTCGACGAGCCCTCGCTCGGCATCGCGCCGATCCTGATCCCGCAGATCTACGCCGGCATCCGGGCCATCGCGGCCCGGGGAACGACGGTGCTGCTGGTGGAGCAAAACGTGCGCGAGGCGTTGAAGCTGGCCGATCGCGCTTACGTGCTACAAACGGGAAGGGTGGTTCTAGAGGGTATGGCGAGCGACTTGATCGGAGACCCGCTGGTGCAGGAAGCATTTCTCGGAATCGGTGCGGCATGAGCTGGCGCATCGGCATCGACATCGGCGGGACGTTCACCGACCTCGTCGCGCTGGAGGACGACGGTCGGCTCGTGCGCTTCAAGGTCTCGTCGACGCCGCAGGCGCCGGAGGACGGGCTGCTGGAGTCGCTGCGCTCGCTGCTCGCGGACGTCGCGCCGGGTGAAGTGGCGCTGGTCGCGCATGCCAGCACCATCGCGACGAACGCACTGCTCGGCCAGGTTCACCTCGAGCTGCCGCGGGTCGCGTTCATCACGACCGAAGGGTTCCGGGACGTGCTGGAGATCGGGCGGCAGAACCGCAGCGCGATCTACGACCTGAACGTCACGCGGCCCAAACCGCTGGCGCGGCGCGAGGACCGGCTCGTCGTGCGCGAGCGGCGCACGCACGACGGCGCGGTCATCGTCGAGCTGGACCGGGGCACGGTGGACACGGCGGTCGCGACGATCCGCGACCGCGGCATCACCGCCGTCGCTGTCGGGCTGCTGCACGCGGACGTCGATCCGACCCACGAGCAGGCGGTCGGCGGACGCGCTGACCGCCGCCATTCCCGGCGTCGAAGTGTCGCTGTCGTCTGAGATCGACCCGCAGTACCGCGAGTACGAGCGCTTCTCGACCACCGTCGTCAACGCCGCGCTGTCGCCGATCGTGCGGGCGTATCTCGAGCGGGTCGCGCGCGGGGTGCGGGCGCTGGGCGTGCAGGCGCCGATCTTCGTCATGCGCTCCGACGGCGGCATGGCGGCGCTCAAGACCGCCGCGCGACGCCCGGCGACGTTGATCGAGAGCGGTCCGGCCAGCGGCGTCATCGGCGCGGCCTACCTCGGGCGCGCGCTCGGCTTGCAGAACGTGCTCTCGTTCGACATGGGCGGCACGACGGCCAAGGCCGGCACGGTCTTCGGCGGCGTGCCGGAAGTCAGCGCCTCGTTCGAGGCCGCGGGTTCCACGCACAGCGGGCGCTCCGTCAAGGGCAGCGGCTACCCGGTGCGCTTCCCGTTCGTCGATCTGGCCGAGGTGAGCGCCGGCGGCGGCACCATCGCCTGGAACGACGCGGCGGGCACGCTGCGCGTCGGGCCGATCTCCGCCGGCGCCGATCCGGGGCCGGCCTGCTACGGCAACGGCGACCGGCCGACCGTCACCGACGCCAACGTCGTGCTGCGCCGGCTCAACCCGCGCGCGCTGCTGGACGGCGCGTTTCCGATCCACGAGGACCGCGCGCGCTCGGCCGTCGCGTCGGTGAGCGGCCCGCTGGGCGGCGACGTCGAGCGCACTGCGGCGGGCATCGTCGCGCTGGTCGACGCGGAGATGGCCAAGGTGCTGCGCATCGTGTCGGTCGAGCGCGGCCACGACCCGCGCGACTTCACCCTGCTGGCCTTCGGCGGCGGCGGGCCGCTGCACGCCTGCGCGGTCGCGGCGGACATCGGCGTCGGGCGGATCGTCGTGCCCGGCGCGCCGGGCGTGTTCTCGGCCTACGGGCTGTTGGCGGCGGATGTTCGTCAGGTCGCGGTGCGCTCGCTCGTCGCACCCGCCGACGACGAAACGTGGAAGCGCGCCCGCAAGCTGTTCGATGCGCTCGCGCGCGAGGGCGACACGGCGCTGGGCGAGCAGGGCGTAGCAAAGGCCGACCGCAGCTTCGTGCGCGAGCTCGACCTGCGCTACGTCGGCCAGTCGACCGAGCTGGTCGTCACCGCGCCGCGCTCGCTCGAGGAAGCGGTCGAGTCGTTCCACGCCCGGCACGAGCAGCGCTACGGCTTCGCCGCGCGCCAGGACCCCGTCGAGATCGTCACCGCGCGCGTGGTCGCGATCGGCACGACGCCCAAGCCCCGCCTGGTCGCGGCGGCCGCGCCAGCCCGCCGCGCGCCCGAGCAGCGCGCGCTGCGCGAGCGGCGCCCGGTGTTCGACGGCACGGGGTTCGTGGACACGCCGGTCTACGGGCGCGCCGCGCTGCGGCCGGGCGACGCGTTCGACGGCCCGGCCGTCGTCGAGCAGTACGACGCCACCACCTACGTCGCGCCGGGCTGGTCCGCGCGCACCGACGAGTACGGCAACCTCGTCATGGAGCAGGCACGATGAGCGAAGGCACGACCACGAATACCGCAACGGTGAAAGCCGCGGCAACGCTCGACCCGATCACCGCGGAGCTGGTCGCCTCGGCACTGATCTATGCCAGCGAGGAGATGGGGATCGCGGTGCGCGACGCGGCGTACTCGCCCAACATCAAGGAGCGCCTGGACCACTCGTGCGCGCTGTTCGACGCGCGCGGGCGGCTGGTCGCGCAGGCCGAGCACATCCCGGTTCACCTCGGCTCGCTGCCGTGGGGCCTGCGCCGGGTCGTCGCCTGGCTCGCCGAGCGCGAGCGCAAGCTCGAGCCGGGCGAGATGCTGGTCGTCAACGACCCGTACCTGAGCGGCACGCACCTCAACGACGTCACCGTCATCCGCGCGATCTTCCACGCCGGCCGGCACGTCGGCTACGCGGCCAACAAGGCGCACCACACCGACGTCGGCGGAGCGGTGCCGGGCTCGATGCCGCCCGACGCGCGCGACCTGTTCGCCGAGGGCTGCGTGATCGCGCCGACCCTCTTGATGCGCAACGACCGGGTCGTCGACGAGACGATCGAGCTGATCAAGTCCAACTCGCGCACGCCCGACTCGCGCGCCGGCGACCTGCGCGCTCAGATCGCCGGCAACGTCGTCGGCGAGCGGCGCTTCATCGAGCTGGTCGAGCGCTACGGCATCGAGCTGGTCGAAGCCGCGCTCGACAAAGCGCTCGCCGACGGCGAACGGCGCACCCGCGCCGCGCTGCGCGCGCTGCCCGACGGCGTGGTGGAGCACGAGGACGTGATGGAGGACGAGCACGGCAAGCCGTCCATCGTGCTCCGGGTGCGGCTGGAGAAGCGCGGCGATACGCTGGCGCTCGACTACACCGGCACGACGCCGCAGCGGGCGATGCCGCTCAACGCGGTCTACGGCGTCACGCTCTCGGGCGTGTACTACGCGGTGCGCGCGGTGACCGACCCGCGCATCCCGATGAACGACGGCTCGTTCGCCCCGATCAGCGTCCACGTCCCCGAGGGCACGCTGCTCAACCCGCGCCGCCCCGCGCCGGTGAGCGCGGGCAACGTCGAGACCTCGATGCGCAACGCCGACCTCGTGCTCGGCGCGCTGGCGAAGCTCGCGCCGGGCCGGGTGCCCGCGCAGAGCGGCGGCTCGATGAACAACGTCCTGATCGGCGGGCTCGACGGGGCCGGCAAGAGCTGGGCGTTCTACGAGACCAACGGCTGCGGCATGGGCGCGCGCCCCGACGCCGACGGCATCGACGGCATCCACGTCCACATGACGAACACCCTCAACACGCCGATCGAGGCGATCGAGCGCACCATGCCGATCCTGATCACCGCGTACGAGTTCGCCGAGCAGAGCTCGGGCGACGGCCGCTTCCGCGGCGGCAGCGGCCTGGTGCGCGCGTTCGCGCTGCGCGAGGGTACGGCGACGGCGTCGCTGCTGGCCGAGCGCCACGCGGTGCGCCCGCACGGCACGGAAGGCGGCGGCGACGGCGCGCCGGGCGCGCACGTCTTCGTCCAGCGCGGCGGCGCCACGCGCGACCTGCCCGCCAAGACGACGGTCGCGATGGAGCCCGGCGACGCGATCATCGTGCGCACCGCGGGCGGCGGCGGCTACGGCGCGCCGGCGCAGCGCGAGCCGGCTGCCCGCGAGCGCGACGCTCGTGACGGCATCGCCTCGGCGGAATGACGCCGGGCACGGGGACGAACGCGCGATGACTGCCGCCGAGGCACGCACCGCATTACGGACCGGGACGCTAACCGGTCCGACGGAGCGGCTCGCGCCGGACCACGTGCAGGCAAACTTGATCGTGGTCCCGCGTGCGTACGCCGGCGACCTGCGCGATCTGTGCGCGCGCAATCCGGTGCCGTGCCCGCTGGTGGAGGAACTCGCCCCGGGCGCGTTCGCGCCGCGCTGCGCGCCCGGCGCCGACCTGCGCACCGATCTCGGCCGCTACCGCGTCTGGCGCGACGGCGCGCTGGCGGAGCAGCCGCGCGACGTGCTCGGGCTGTGGTCGGACGACCTCGTCGCGTTCCTGATCGGCTGCTCGTTCACGTTCGACCACGCGCTGGCCCAAGCGGGCCTCCCGCCGCGCCACTACGCGCAGGACCGCAACGTCCCGATGTACCGCACGCGCGTGCCGCTCGCCGCCGCCGGCCGCCTGACCGGCACGATGGTCGTCAGCATGCGGCCGTACAAGGCCGCCGAGATCGAGCGCGTGCGCGCCGCGACCCGCCCGTACCGCGTCGCGCATGGCGAGCCGGTGGCCTGGGGCGACCCAACCGCCTCGGCATCGCGGACTTCGCGCGGCCGGAGTACGGCGACCCGCCCTTGCTCGAGCCCGGCGACGTGCCGGTTTTCTGGGGCTGCGGCGTCACGCCGCAGAGCGTGATCGTCGCCAGCCGCCTGCCGTTCGCGATCACCCACGAGCCGGGCCACATGTTCGTCACCGACTTGATCCACGAGCAGCTCGCGGCGGTGGACTGAGGCTCACTTGCGGGCACGTTCCGACCTTTCTGGTGCCGGTCGGCGGGCTGCTGCTGGGCAGCTTTATCCGGATGGGCCGCGCTTGACGAAACTATTAATTCCATAGTAGCCTAACTCCGCCAGACCTCATTGCCAAGAGCGAAGCGGAAAAGCGGTATCAGGATGAGCGGATCGGTAGCGATCGTTCGGATGTTGGCGTGCGGGCTGGTGCTATGGGCCGGCGCGGCTGCGTGCGCCCAAGCGCAGGCGGTGAGCGCGAATGCCGGCACGATCGCCGTGCCGGTTCTCTCCGCCGCACCGCCGCTCGATCCCAAGGCCGAGGCGGCGGCGTGGAGCCAAGGCGCGACGGTCACGCTGCCGTGGGACGTTCAGCACCAGCGGCCGGCGTCCGAGCCGACCACCGCGCGCCTCGCCACCGACGGGACGAACATCTACGTCCGCTTCGACGTGCAGCAGCGCGAACCGCTGCTCGCCCAGCAGCGCACCAACGACGTCGGCGACGGGACCGACGACGAGGTCTGGATCGACCTCTGGCCCAACGGCAACGCCGGCTTCTACTACCAGTTCGCGGCCACGTCGAACGGCACGCACTACCAGTACTCCTCCGAGAACACCGCCTACGCGCCGACCTGGGAGTCGGCCGGCAGCGCGCGCGCCGGCGGCTTCACGGTGACGATGCGCATTCCGCTGCGGGCGCTGCGCGGCAACGGCGGCGGCAACTGGAAGGCCCAGCTCGTGCGAATCGTCCGCTCGACCGGCGAGCGGCAGATCTGGAACTACGGGCCGGCCCAGACCAACGGCGACGACGTCACCTACGCCGGCGCGCTCAGCGGTCTGACGAGCGCGACCGCCTCGCGCCCGCGCCCGCGGGTCGCGCTCTACGGCCTGGGCGCCGCGGGCTCGTCCGCCGCGGGCCTGACCACCTCGCGCATGGGCGGCGATTTCTCGCTTCCGGTGACGGCGACGTCGTCGATCTACGGCACGATCCACCCCGACTTCTCCAACGTCGAGATCGACCAGCAGACGATCTCCCCGACCGCCTACCAGCGCTCGTTCACCGAGGTTCGGCCGTTCTTCACGCAGGGCGCAAACTTCTACGACAGCTTCGACTGCGACGCGTGCCCCGGCATCTCGCAGCTCTACACGCCGGCGATCCCGACCCCGCGCGACGGCTACGCGTTCGAGGGCAAGCAGGGCCAGTTCAGCTTCGCCGGCTTCGACGCGGTGGGCGACAGCCGCAACGACGGCGCGACCGCCGTGACGTATCGCACGCCGGACTCGCACTGGCGCCTCACCGCGCAGAGCGTCGCGGCGAACATCCCGGGCGTGACCGACCACGTCGACACCACCGGCATCTCGTACAACGACAACAAGCACGTCAGCGGTTACTTCAACTACGGCACCGATCACGGCAGCAACGTGCTCGACGGCGGCCAGGCGCAACGCTACGACGTCGGCACGTTCCTCTACACCAACACCTTCGGCTTCGCGGCGTCGGCGCGCAAGGTCGGGCGCTACTACGAGCCGGTGGACGGGTTCGTGCAGCACGCCGACATCGCCGGCTACGCGCTCTACGAGAACAAGATCTGGCTCTTCAGCGACAAGTCGTGGCTCAACAGCATCCAGTTCGGCGGCTTCATGGACCGCTACCACGCCCGCACCGGCGCGCTCGACCAGACCGACAACACGCTGTTCCTGGACGTGCTGACGCGCGGCCGGATCGACGTGCAAGGCAACATCGGCTCGAGCTACCTGCTGCTCGACAGCGGCGTCTTCACCCCGATCTCGCAGAACGGGGTGAGCGCGACCTGGCACAGCGGTACCGCGAACAATCCGGGCAGCAACGGCTTCCACGGTTCGTCCTCGACACCGACCGCGTTCGCCTACAACACCGGCCGCTTCGGCCCGGGCCGGGTCGACTCGTGGACGCGCAGCTCGACGATGGTCGCCGGGCCGCGCGGCACGCTGGGCCTGGAGCTGGACGACACGCGCGCCTACGAGGACGCCGGCGCGACCAACGTCCAGTGGCTCGAGCGGCTGGGCTACACCTACGCGACGGGCAAGAACTCGTCGTTCGCGCTGGGCGTGCGGCGCATCATCGGCACGCCCCCCGTGCTCGACGCGACCAGCCTACCGTCGTTCACCAGCGCCTGGAACCTGACGTTCGCCTACCACCGCCGGCTGCCGCACGACGAGCTCTACGTCGCCTACGGCGATGCCAGCCAGCTCTCGACGCTGCCCCAGTTCGTGCTCAAGCTGATCCACTATTTCGGCGCCGAGAAGGGCACCTAGGACGCGGGCTGCGGGATCACCCGGTAGGCGCCGATTTTCTGGTTGGGATCGAGCCGCAGCTCGACCCGCATCGTGCCCTTGTCGAAGGCGGCCACGTAGTCGTAGCGGCCTTTGTCCGGCTCGCTGGTCAGTGGTTTGAGGCCGCGGTAGGTGCCCAGCGCGTGCATCTTGTCGGAGAGGTCGCCGATCGAGGCGCGCGTCACCTGGGCTTTGAGGGCGTCGTCGAAGTGCGCGGTCGTGCGGTCGAGGTCGACGTCGTAGACGGCGCGCGTCGTCTGGTCGGCGACCGCCTGCGGGTCGGCGGGCTTGGCCGCGCAGGCGGACGCCGCGAGCGCGAGCGCGAGCGCGACCGCGGCGAGGACGGCGCGAGCGCCCACCGGCTTAGAGTGCGCCCCAGCCGTACGAGGTGCTGCTGGTCGCGACCTGGCGGGCCGGCGCGGCCGGCCGGCGCTCGACGCGCGCGGCGGCGACGAGCGGGTGGAACGCCGGGCGCGCCTGGGTGGCGGCGACGTGCTGCGCGTGAGCGCGGCTCTGCGCCATGGCGAGCTGACGGCGCAGCACGACGACCTCGTGGTGCTGCACCGCGACCTCATGCTGATAGCCCTGAACCAGCGCCGCTTCGTGCGCGTAGGCCGAGCGCTCGGACTGGTACGCCGCCTCGGCGTTCGACGCTTCGGACTGGGTCTGGGCCTGGCGGCGGTCGTACTCGGCGTACTTCTGGTGCACCTTGCGGTTGTGGTTGATGATGAGCAGCGTCGCCGCGGCGCCACCCAGGATGATGTTGCGCGTGCTGGCGGCGCCGTCGGCGAGCGCCGGCGCGGCGGGAATCGCGGTCGCGGCGAGGGCCGCGGTCAGCGCGAGGCAGGCAAGCCGGTTCTTCATCATCATGTTCCTCGTCACGTCAGTACCCAACGTACCGCCTTTACCGCACGTCGCGGGCGGGCGCACGGCGTGCGCGCGCTCACTCCTTGCCCGGTTCGAGTTGCGGCTCGAGCTCAGCCCATCGCGGCCGCGGCGGTGCGCTCGACGTTGCGGTGCAGGGCCAGGCTGAGCGCTCGCCCGCGCACCAGCACGATGCCCAGCGCGACGACCAGCACGCCGGCCGCGACAGCGAACGGGGCGTGGATGCCGACCGTGTCGGCCAAGCGGCCGGCCGGCACCGGCGCGACCGCGCCGCCGCTCCAGCGCAGGAAGTTGTACGCGCCCGAGGAGATCGAGCGGCTGAACGGCGAGACGTCGATCGCCAGTCGTCTGACTCTACAGGGGACGCGGTCAGATCCAGCGCGGGCCGTCAACGGACTGTGGACACGATGTTAACGCTGAGCGTCGTGAGCGCCTTGACTACAACAGCTGCCGCCCGCATACCGCGCTCGGCGGCTTGACGCCAGCCGAGTTCATCGAGCATCATCGTACTACCTTAAACTCACGGTCAGTCGCGGCCTGACATCTGGGGCAACGTCAGGGGTCTTCGCTAACTCCGCGGCAGGTGTATCAGTTCGCTTGCACGAGCAGTGTCTCGGTAAATTCCTAGGTGAAATCGAAATGCGTGCCATGTCGACCAGTATGAATTCAGATATGAGGCCAGCAAGGTAGATGCATTCGAATTTGAGCACCATTCGTGCACGCTACAGTTCATCGCCGAATTGCGACCTAAGGATTTCGCGGACCTCCTCTAGGCAGACAGGAGAAAGCTCCTGATCGAGTATCGCCATGATCTCACGCAACAGTTCATCACGTGCTTTCTGTTGAACCTTCTCGCGATCAATCGCAGCTGCCGCACCACCGACATGGCTCAAAATTTCGCGCTTAATATCGGTCAGTTCGGCGCCGACAGCCTGAAATGCCGCAAGAGTGGGCATGTCCGCACCTAGCGAACCTTTCGCAATTCGCTTTTGATAGGTCGTAATGCTTGTTGAGAGCTTTACCGCCTTATCGCTATTGGCAAAGTTCGTACGTTGAAGCTGGCGTAGTTCCTTCTTCGCACTCAAGAGGTTTTTACGTTGGACATCAATGGAGACCTGTCCGCCGGCCGAAAGAGCATACGCCTCTTTACCGAGCGACTTTACAACTGATGCGAGCTCCTTTCGTACACGCTTCCACATAGAATCTTCTTCAAAGCCGTCCCGCCTAGCATTGGGCACAAGGGCGCTCGGTTCAATTAAAATCTCACCGAGAAAATAATCCTGAAAGCGGACAAACGACTTCGCGTGATCTCGAAAGATTTCGCGAATTATCTCTGTGCCGTCGATCTGAATATTCCGCACGCGCACGCGAAGGCCGCGCACACGAGGGTCCGTATATGCTCCAGACTCATTCTTCTTGCCTACCCAGGCCCACCAGAGCTTAGTGGGGGATTGGTAGATTGAACAGCCAGTCAGGGCGATATCGCCTGATTCGAACGCATATTGGTCGACGTAGCGTTTGGTCACAGGCTTAGCCTTAGCTGTTCCGTCCCGGATTGTGATTTTGACCTCTTCGATGAGAATATTATTTTCACGCGCGGCATTGTCTATTTCTGCTTTATACGGAAATCGTCGGGAATAGGGAACTGGCGCAACTTGACTGACAAAACTCTCTAGTGCGAGCGCTGACACACACTCGTCTGGAGGGTCAGTGAGTCCCTCGAGTTTAACTTCAAAGAAATGCTTAGATGATTCGCGGGCTGGTGTCTTATAGGCAATCACGGATTCCTGGAGCAATGCTTCGGCTGATTTAGAGCTGCCTCTTCCTGGCGCCATTGCGGTCCGCATTGCCTTCGCCTTGAACACCACTGTGGTCTGCTCGCGCTCGCCTTTCGCTTTTGTCGTGAATGTCACTGTGTTGCTGAAGACAATTCCTGCCAAGCGGCCAATACCACGAAAACCCGCATTCTTACGATGGTTCTTGCTCGACGCCCCAACGCGTGTGAGGACCGTTGCCGCAGTTTTCACCGACAAGCCAGCTCCATTATCGCGAATGATTAAGGTCTTTTTGTCAGGCGCAAGCTCAATTTCGATGAGGCCTTCGCCTGGGCGCAAGAGGTTTAGATCCTCGATCGCTCTCTGGATCGAGTCAAAGCCATTTTGAATGTACTCGCGTATAGCGTTACGTGCTTCGCCGTACATACCAATGGTGAGCGTCTCGAGCACGAACCCACCGAAGAATGGCTCGAAGGGAACGGGAGTCTGGTTGTCAGTCAAGCGAGCTCCTCCTTTGGGACGAATACAGTCTGCGGGCGCTTGAAACCGATCGTTGGCGTCAGCGCATACATGGGGGCGGGCTTGTCTATTGGCTCGACTTGAACTGTTGGGATGCCGAATAGTTCACACGCTTTAGTGAGAATAACTGTGGCACTAACAGTTGCTTCTGGAGCGAACAACGTTGCTAGGCTGAGCGCCGGGTCCTCTTGAGCGGGAGTTAGAACCTCGACCCCAGTGATTCGAAGGCTTCTAAGTTCGTCCATCAAATCACTGTGAGGTTCGACATCGAATACAGCCTGAACCGATGGGCGATCTACGCTCGGGTGGTATAAGGGTTGTTTGTCGCAGTCGTTCAATCGGGCAACAAGCGAGTCGATTGGTAAGGCGGCGTAAGGTGCTGCTTGGCGAGCGAAGAGAAGTTGGGCGACGGGGCTTTTAGGTGGTAAACGCGCGAGGTTGGTCTCGCGCACGAGGAACATCGAGGCCAGCATTCCGAAATATAGGCATCCAGCACTGTAAACTGGGAACTCATCGATTAGAGATACGAGGTCGGTCAGAGTCTCGACATAGCCAGGTTCTTCACTCAGCACACGGTCATGCAACTCCCGCGCAAATCTTACAAGCTGCTTGTGGTCCAAGCCGCTAAGTCGCTCCTGCGTCAGAATCTCGCTTAGCGGGGGGCTCGGCCCAACATCCGAATGTAGCGCGTCAAGAAGCACTGCCTCAGCCTGGCCGACGCTACTGCGACTTTCGAGTAATGCACGCCTTAATGCGCCGGGTGAAAACTGCACACACGGGTCATCGAGGAAGCGAATTCCCCGTTGTGCCGCTATTCTATCGGCTGCTTCGGCGTCAGCAGCGAGCCTGCATTGGAGTGCATTATCTCGGCGATCCGCCTCGTTCTCGAGATCAGGCGTATCGGGAATTATCGCGACGTCAGCAAAGGCGCGTACTTGTTCGAGCGCGAGTTCGCGCAACAAAACCGCAAGATATAGGCTATCCAACAAAATTACGTCGTCGACTGCGGCAACGACTTTAGCTTCAAGTGCCAGCATTGGATGAGCACGCGGAACAGGGTTCCACGACTTTCGCAAGGCCAACAACCCTGGCTCGATATTTGCCGTATCGCCACGTCGGAGGAGCCAATCGTTCTTACGATCGTTCGTTAAGATGATGATGCATTTTGCCTTGGATGCTTTTGCGTGGTCGAGTACCTCCTTCCAAAATAGAAGGTCTCCAAAGCGGTTACTGCCGGAAGGGGCTTCGTCTGACACGGTTTGCGCATCATTCACAACTGCTCCCTTCTTCCGTCTGTCCTGAAAACCAGGCGGCACTGAGCCCACATATCGGCCAGTGCCGAGGGCTGCGATGGTCGGAAAGTAGCTATATAGGTCGGTCGTGCTTGGGATGTGTGCGTTAATAAATGCAATAACTTCGGTGGCATGACTCTGATAGGATTTGTGCCATTGCCGCGTGACCTCTGCCAAATGTTCCAGACCATTGAGGGCGTCGCGGGTACTTGCCCTCAGAGTCGCCGGATCTTCCGAACCGCCCCCGATCGGCTCATCCACAAAAGGGCGAAAATAGGAATAAGTGCGCCCAACTAGATCGGCGATCTCCTTCGTCTTCTCAGACAGTTCGCTCACGATAGTGCCCGCGACGTGGTGGCGGAGGTACTCGTGGGCGGCCCAGATCGGAACGTGCACCCGACCAGGGCAGGCGCCATCCAGCCAGTCGAGGAGTTCGTTTCGGGACTTGGTGCCAATCTTCGTCATCCACATCAGAAAGGACGTGTCGACATAAACGTATGTTGTTAAAGAAGGGATTATAGCCGCCACGCGTTCCTTAAACGCCGCCGAACTCTCGCTTTCGCTCGGTATAGTGAGCAGCGGTTGCACCGCTGGCATCGTTAGTTTAAAACCGCAGGCGCCTTGACGCCTGTTCGAAGCGAAGCCTCTGGCATGACCTTCACCAAACATCCTCCCCTGAGCTCTACTGCAGTCGCAGAAGTATCTTGTCAATCAGCGTTTTTGCTGCCATCCGGTTTGTTGAGCATTCATAGACTAGTTCGAAGAAATGCTGATAAGTTTTCTGTTGCGCCTTCGATAGCCGCATAAGGGGCGGCGATATGATGGAGTTATCTCTCATAACTCGGCCGAGATCGCCCTTTAACTGCTTGATCTCGGCTTCTGTCTCCGCACGGCCCTCGGACGCCAACAAATTCATATTAGCGATTTTGTTCATCCGCAACAATGCCTGCTCAGCCTGAGAGAGCGAGACGTTGACGCTCAGTTCGACCGACGCTGCGTTGTGCAATTACATCAATCGTCTCAAGGACCGAATCTCGACTTAGCTCAAGTTCTCGCTGCCACTTGCGTCTGCTTGAGCTTGTACGACACCGACGAGCAATGTCGCGAGTCGTCGGAGCAAGATGATTCAATAGATTGTGAAAGTGCGCATTTTGTTCGAAGTGATCTCGACGCCCGTTCGGTGTGATCTGCGGGTCTACCACATGCACCTCGCCTACTGACCAGATGTTAAAACGTGGCTCTGGGTAAAGTTCTTCCAAAAGCGCATGATCACCGACCTGTACATTACCGGAACGTAGGCGCAATCCTTTGACTAGGGCATCGGTGGGGACAGCACCCTCGTAATCATGGTGCAGAATCCACGCGATGGCGGCGACTTCGCTATTGAGCCCGGGAACCTCGATAACGTCCACGCTTTCGAACTTGATCAGATGCTTGTTATCGACAAACTGATCACGATGGGGGCGATAGACGGGTGCGTCCAAGCCTTCGATGCGAATATCGAGTTCACTAATTTCCATCCGGGAACGAAGGGCCGCAGTGATTGTCTTTCCAAGCTTGAAGTCAGGTGCGAACGGAACAGGCGCTACTTGACTCAGATAATCCGAGACGGCCCCTGGACTCATTAGGCGGTCGCTTCGAAGCCGTACTACTCGCTTGAGTTCTACCTCGAAGAATCGTTTTGGATAGCCGGTCGCTTCGATGCGGTCGATCATGATAATGCTGCGGATGAGCGCGGCCGCACCATTATCCGCGCCTACAGCGCGCAAGGCAACCCTGAGCCCACGACAGTCCCAACGAAGTTCGGAAACGTGTGTCTCGCCGGCGACGCGAGATCTAAAGATCAACTCCTGTGCGTAAGCCAGCCCAGCTAGGCGCCCTACCCCTCTAAAACCCCGCGCTGGCGTACCTCGCTTCGTACTCGCGCCGAGAGCCGTCAGCTTGCGTACAAAATCGGGCCAAGCCACTCCGCCGCCATTGTCCCGAATGCGTACACTGCGCGTTAGTGGATCAATTGCGATATCCACTCGTCCGGCATCACTCGCACCGAGCAGTCCTTGGCGCCTTGCGTCGTCAATCGCATCCGCCGCGTTCTGAATGTACTCACGGTAAATGGTCATCGGATCCACGTACATCGCGCTCGATATAAGCTCAAGGACGTCCTGCCCAATTACGATGTCCTGAAGTCCAATTGCATGTGGCTGGCTGCCTTGGACGGCTCCTCGGCCACTCGCCTTGGCTACGCGCTGAGCGGTCATGCGGCAACCCTCACTCGCGCTTTCTTTTTAGCGGGTGGCGGCGGTATCGGTTCGTCCTCATGATCAAGGCCGGCGTCTTCGACTCGTTCATCCTCGGCGAACTCTAACTCCGCCGCAACTTCTCCGCGCGTGAGTTCCTTCTGTCTTGCCCAGATATCAAGCAGCTTTTCTCTAGTTAGAGGGACGTAGAAGCGCAGGAGGTGCTTCAGCCTGCCGGTCGTGGCTTGGTTGGTGAGCATGTCAAACTCGTGGGGATTGCAAGACGAAAGGAGCTCAATGAGTTCCGCGCGTTCACAATCTGAAAGGTTTCCGACCTCAGACTGATACTCCGCTAGGCGGCCCTCTGGATCAAAACGTTCGTACCAATCACGATTGAAGATAAAGTCATGCGGCATTAGCAGGATGCGTTCGTAGTCCTGAAACGTATCGCCAAATGCGCGCTTAAAGAAGGTAGGCTCGCCGCTAACAATGCCGTGTGTCGCTTGGAGGATAATTTGCATTGACCGAAGCTGATAGCGTGACCACTTCTCACCGATATGGCCCCGGTCCGGCCGGTCTGTTGGCTGGTAACGCATAGGAAAGGACCAAATCCGAACCGCTAATTCTTCGTTGAGAGTGACGTTGAGCCGCATTCGCTCAAAGAGGTCGGAAGGTCCATCATGGAAATTGTACAGCATATAGTTCGACAGCTCAGTTAAACCAAACTCTGCTGCATACCGCACGGCTTGCTCATACGGCTTCTTTAGGCCTAGATTGTCGAACGCGATCCGGAGCGGCTTCAAGCAGATGGTAGACAGTTCGCGCAGATACATCGGGTCTTTGCAAAGGATGCGAGCATCAACGCCTTGATTAAAGTCGACGCGGCGCTGCACTGGGATACGCATAGCTTTGCGCTGTAACTTTGCTCCAGGCGTAAACCCGAGGTCGCGAATTTCCGCAATGATCTCTTTGAACCGAGGTGACGCCACTACGTTGTTATCCATCAGGATAAGGTCCTTCTTCGGTCCGTAGGCCTCATCGATAGCTCGAACAAGAACGGTTAGCGATTCCGTATCACGTTGCCCTCCTTCAAGCTTTGGCACACCGCAGAAATGGCACTTACGGATGCAGCCACGTGACGTGTAGGCAAAGTAGGCGTCATGGACTGGGTATTTATAGTCTATTTGTGACAGGATATCGTAATCTGGGACCAGATCCTCAATGGGCCGGCCATTGACATCGTCCGCGTACAATTCTTCCGAGAATTCGTCTAACTGAAGTGCCACGGCGGGTGACTCTGACAACAGCCCCTTGATGAAGCGTATTCCGTGCCATCGGCGCTCGTTGAGAAAGCGGCTGTGCATAAGCGAAGCTGCGATACCGCCCACGAACACTTTGTCAGCTTGTCCATTTGCTACTTCGAGCGCAAAATCGATCGTCTGAGCGATTTTAGGGTATTCAAACGAGAATAACGTGGTGACATAGACGCGGTCCCACGCTTGCGACAAGACGGATCTGTCCTCTCCTTTTATGAAACGGACGCGGTCGCGCTTCCCCCGGGGACCATGGTACTGGGAAATCTTCATCAGACCGAGGGGCGGATACTTGTTCTTGTAGCCCGGCTCGATCAGCAGGATGTTCTTGTTAGCCATTGGCCACCTTGTAGAGGGCGCACTTGCGACCACCGGGGACGAACTCGATTGCAGACCTGACGCCATCCTTTCCGGACGTGCCTTTGATCGGACCTGTTTTCGACCACCCGATTATGCCGAGGACGGCCCTGCACGCCTCCTTGTGGCGAATCCTTTGGGCTTTATGATCTTGGGTCGAGAGTTCTGTAACGAGTCGCATTAATGCTTTGAGGCCGATACCCTGTGGTTATGTGAAGTGGCGCGTGTCAGCCACCCATTGGGTAGGACCGCGGCCACCGCCTTCCGGACGTCATGATCCTAGGCAGCGTTGTCAGATCAGTACGAAGAGTAGGCTCGCGTTGCCTTCAGGCCAAGGATCTGCTAGATCACACGCGTGAGGGCGGATTCGTTCGGTTCGGACCTTGCGACGAGGTTACCAGCGCCTGGCCAATTTCGGCAGTCTGACTTCCTTCTGCCGATATCAGCGCAGAATCGTATCACAGCGCGTCGGTCGCGGTGACCCTCCACGACGCCGCTTACTACGCCAGGCAGGCGCGTGCATCTACAAGCCGCAGCCCGCCCGCCGCGTGCCGTGGCCAGCCCATCGCCGCGGCGGCGGTGCGCTCGACGTTGCGGTGCAGGGCCAGGCTGAGCGCTCGCCCGCGCACCAGCACGATGCCCAGCGCGACGACCAGCACGCCGGCCGCGACGGCGAACGGGGCGTGGATGCCGACCGTGTCGGCCAAGCGGCCGGCCAGCACCGGCGCGACCGCGCCGCCGCTCCAGCGCAGGAAGTTGTACGCGCCCGAGGAGATCGAGCGGCTGAACGGCGAGACGTCGATCGCCAGCGTCGTCAGCAGCGTGTTGGCGATGCCGCACGGGATGCCGGTGAGCACGACCAGCGCGATCGCCGCGCCCGTGCCGTGCACGCTCGCGAGGCCGGCGAAGATCAGCGTCAGCGTGACGATCACGCCCGCCAGCAGCGCGGTCAGACCGACCCGCTTCTGCAGCACGCGCACCAGCACGACCGACGAGAACGCGACCAGCACGCCCCAGCCGAAGAAGGTCCAGCCCAGCGAGAGCGGGCTCATGCCCAGCGCCAGCGGCGCGTACGCGAGCACGGTGAAGAAGCCGTACGAGTAGCACAGCCCGACCAGCGCGTTGGTCAGCACGTCCTTGTGGCGCAGCGCCGCGAAGACGTCCTTGGCGCGCCGCGGCGGCTCGCGCCGGGCGGGCTCTTTGACGCCGCGGTACGCGATCAGCCAGCCGATCGCCATGCACGCCGCCGTGCCGAAGAACGGAAAGCGCCAGCCGAAGCCGCCCAGGAACCCGCCGATCAGCGGGCCGGTCGCGATGCCGAAGCCGAGCGCCGCCTCGTAGAGCGTGATCGCGTCCTCGTGCGTGCCGGTCGACGCGCCGACGATGATCGAGAGCGCGGTCGAGACGAAGAGCGCGTTGCCGAAACCCCAGAACGCGCGCAGGGCGGCGAGCTCGGGCACGTTCTGCGCGAGGCCGCACAGGAACGCGCAGATCGCGACCCAGCCCAGGCCGAACAGCAGCGTCTTGCGCCCGCCCAGGCGCGTCGCGGCGACGCCGGCGACGAGCATCGCGACCGCCATGATCGCGATGTAGGCGGTGAACAGCAGCTCGACTTGCGCTTTGGATGCGCCGAGCTCGTGCGAGATCAGGGGCAGGATCGGGTCGATGACGCCGATGCCCAGGAACGCCATGGTGGTCGCGAACGCGGTCGCGAGAACGGTCGCGGGCGGGCGTCTCATGCCGTCACCTCGGCGGCGCGCTGCGCGACCCGGGCGTCGAGCGCGCGCTCGATCAGCGCGCAGGCGCGCACCACGGCCTCGCGGTCGTCGCTGCGGCGCGCCCTCGAGCAGCGAGTCGATCGCGTCGACCAGCCGGCGGTCGCCCGCGGCCAGCACGCTTTCGCCGCGCGCGGTCAGGGTGACGGCCGAGGCGCGCCGGTCGGCCGGATCGGCCTCGCGGCGAACCAGCCCGGCGGCGGCCAGGCGGTCGATCACGCCGCTCATGGTCGGGCCGGAGACGCCGGCCCGGCGGGCCAGCTCGGTCCCGCGGCGGGTGCCCTCGGCGATGCGCTGGAGGACGTAGAACTGGGTCAGCCCGAGCGGCGGGTTCTCTTGGTCGAGGCGGTTGCCGGCGTAGCGCGCCAGCCGCGGCACCAGGCGCGCGACGGCCGTCGCGGCGTCCCGGGCTTCCGAAATCTGCATAGCACTGCTTATGATTAGCTTGGCTATGTACTTGGTTGCGGCCAGATGCCGGGCCGTGAGGGACCCCGGCGCCCGCCGGCGGCGGAAGGCTGCGGGATGCGCAAAACGGTGGTTCCCGGGGTCTGGTCGTGGTCGCGCTGGCAGCCCGACCGGGGCCTCGACTTCAACGGCTTCTTCGTCGAGGGAGCGGACGGTAATCTGGTCGTCGACCCGGTCGAGCCCGACGAGGCGACGCTCGCCGCGCTGCGCGAGCGCGGCGTGGCGGCCGTGGTGGTCACCAATCGCGACCACGAGCGCGCGACCGCGGCGGTGGTCGCGGCGACCGGCGCGCAGGTGATCGCCGAGCGCGCTCGACGCGCCGAGCTTGACGCAGCGCGTCGACCGCACGGTGAATCCCGGCGACGTCGTGCACGGCTGGACGGTGATCGGCTTGGACGGCTTCAAGACGCCGGGCGAGATCGCGCTGCACGACCCCGCGCGCAGCACCGCGATCGTCGGCGACGCGCTGTGGGGCACGCCGGCCGGCGCGCTGACGCTGATGCCCGACGCGAAGCTGGCGGATCCCGCGCGCGCGGCGCTCTCGGCCCGCGCGCTGCGCGCGCTGCGGCTCGACCACCTGCTGGTCGGCGACGGCGCGTGCGTGTTCGGCACCGCGCACGCCGCGATCGGCGCGCATGATCGACGCGCGTCCCGGCGTGCTGACGAACCGCGTCAACCTGCACGAGCTCGCCTACGCGCCGTTCCGTCGCGCCGCCGCCGTTCGGCAGCCGCGACGCCGAGGTCGGGCTGCTGCTGGGCGCGGAGAAGCTCGGCTACGCCGCGGTCAAGCTCGCTCCGGGACAAGTCTCCTGCCCGTACCACTGGCACACGGGTGAAGAAGAGCTGTTCGTCGTGATCTCGGGCACGCCGACGCTGCGCACGCCGAAGGGAACGTTCGCATTGCGGGCGGGCGACGTCATCGCGTTCCCGACCGGCGAAGTCGGCGCGCACCGCCTGCAGAACGACTCCGCCGAGGAAGCGCACCTGCTGCTGATCGCCAACAACGAGGAAACGACCGACTCGTGCTTCTACCCCGACTCGCGCAAGCACGTGGTCGGCGGCACGAACCTGCTCACGACCGACGAACCCCCGCTGGAATACTTCGACGGCGAGACGCCCGCCGCCGAAACGCCGCCCGAGCCGAGCGCGCAGGTCCGGTGAGCGCGCCCGAACGCGAGGGCCGGGTGCGCACGCGCGAGCTGGAGATCGCGTACCTCGAGCGCGGGCCGCGCGATGGTCCGCCGGTGCTGCTCGTGCACGGCTTTCCCGACGACGCCCGCACCTGGGACCGCCTCGCGTCAGCGCTCGCCGAGGCCGGATACCGCACCCTGGCGCCGTTCGTGCGCGGCTTCGGGCCGACGCGCTTCGCCGCCCACGGCGTGGCGCGCACGGGCGAGGTCGCGGCGCTGGCGCGCGACGTGCTCGCCTTCGCCGACGCGCTCGGATTGCGCCAGTTCCACTACGTCGGCCACGACTGGGGCGCGCGGGCCGGCTACGCCGCGGCCGCGCTCGCGCCCGAGCGCTTCGCGTCGCTGACCGCGCTGGCGGTCGCGTACGGCACCAACCACGCCGCGCAGACCATGCCGGTCGAGCAGACGCGCGCGTACTGGTACCAGTGGTACTTCGCCACCCCGCGCGGCGCCGCCGAGCTCGAACGCGACCGGCACGCGTTCTGCCGCGCGCTGTGGCGCTTCTGGTCGCCGGGCTGGTCGTTCGGCGACGCGGAGTACGACGCGACCGCGGCGTCGTTCGACAACCCGGACTTCGTCGCGGTCGTGCTGTCGTCGTACCGCCAGCGCTGGGGTTTCGTACCGGGCGCCGACGCCTATTCTGCAGACCGCGAAACGCTCGCGCGCGTACCGCCGCTCGCCACACCGACGCTGGTGCTGATGGGCGCCGACGACGGCGCGACGCTGCCGTCGAGCGCGGACGGCAAGGAGGCCTTGTTCACCGGCCCGTACCGCGTCGAACTGATCGCGGGAAGCGGGCACTTCCTGCAGCGAGAACGGCCTGACGAGGTCGTGCGCTTCGTGCTCGCTCACCTGCGCAAGCAGGAAGTGCCGCGGCTTAGCCGCCTACCGCAGCGTCCGGCGGCGGCGTGGCGCTCAGGTCTCCGCCCCAGCCGAACCAGACGTGGGGGACGTAGGCCGAGGTGAGGCCGTGCTGTTGGGCGACGCAGTCGGCCCAGGTGTACTGGGGCAGGAACGCCGGGCCGGTGAAGCCGTCGGCGCTGCTGGGCGTGACCGGCACGTACGCGATCGAAGCGGTTTGCAAGTATTCCGCGACGGTGCCGACGGTGCCCCACAGCGTCACGCTGTAGTCCCACAGGGTCGGCCCGTTCTGCGGGCCGTAGGTGCTCTGCACCGTCCAGAGCTGGTTCCAGGCCATCGGCACGATGTCGTTGCGCGTTCACGCAGGCGTACGAGCTCGTGCCGAACAGCGTGTTCCAGAGGTTCGCGAAGCCTTGATCGCCGGTCGTCGGCGCGGCGAACGTGTACGGCGTCAGGGTGAGCTGCAGTTTCGCCGCTTTGGGCAACTGGTCGGCCAGCCACGCCGCGGCGAGGTTCGCCAGGTCGCCGCCGAGACTGTGGCCCACCACGTCGAGCACGAGCTTGCCGCCTTGCGCGGCCGCGGTCTGGCGCAGGTAGTCGATCAGGCTCAGGTCGGTGGCCGGATCGGTCGCGGCGACGAGCAGCGCGAGCGCGGCGTTCGAGCCGGCCGCGACGTTGGCATTGGCGCTCTGCGGGTAGAGAAACGGGACGAGCACGAGCGCGTCGAGATCCTCGAGGATGTTGTCGAACAGCCCCTTGGCGTCCCAGTCGGTCAGCGTGCCGCGCAGCGCGAGCGCGTAGCGCCCGTCGGCGCCGCGGGCGACGAACGCCAGCACGCCGTCGTTGACCGCGGGTCCCCAGGTCAGCGCCCAGGGGCCGTTCACCGGCGCTTGGATGCTCGCCAGCGCCTTCTGCATCCGAACCTTCTGCGCGGGCTGGTTCGCTTCGTCGTAATACGAGATTATCGACAACAGGGCCGCGCTCAGGGTTCCGACTCGCGTTACCGCCATGTCCACCTCATCCGGTTCGCCGCGGTGCCGAGCGGCGCTGCGTTTGCGAGGCGTTCGTGCGCGCGGCGCCCGAACCTGGTCGCACGCAGGAAGGGCCTAGCGCCGCCTGAACGCTGGGGCGATGCTCGCGCTGCTCCTGGCCGCTTCGTCGGTGCTCGCTCCGTCACCCAAGCCGTGCCCGGCCGATCTGGTCGTCGAGAGCCCGCGCCTCAAGGTCGTTCGGGCGACCGACCGTTCCATGGACGACTACGTGGTCACGGTCGACGTGACCAACCACGGCAGCGCCGGGCAGACGCCGGGGGTGAAGCAGCACCTCGAGCTGCTGCAGAACGGCAAGCCGCTGGGCGCGCAGCCGATTCCGTCGCTGGCGCGGGACGAGCGGTACGCCGCGGCGTTCCGCGTCTCGCTCCCGCACGAGCGCGAGCGCGCGCCGTTCCCGGTCGCGTTCCACTACGTGCTCGAGTCCAAGCAAGACGCGGCGCGCGACAACTGCGTCAGCGCCAACGACCGGGTCTCCGCGACCCTCTGATGCGCGTGCGGCTCGCGCCGCGGGCCCAGGACGAGGCGACCGTCACGCTCGTCGGCACCGCGACCTTCCCCGCCGGCCCGCTGCGGCTGTCGTACCCGACCCGGACCGGCGCGCTGCTGCGCATCGACGGCGTCGCGCGGGGCGCGTTCGACGGCAAGCACGCGGCGATCGAGCTGCCGCCGCTGCCCGGCCCGCACGAGATCGCGCTCGAGGTCGAGCGGCGCAGCTTGCCGATCGCAGGCCTGCCGGCCGGCGACGGCGTGCGCTGGCGCTGGATGCTGGCCCGCGCCGAGCAGAAGCCGCACGAGCACCTGGAGATCGAGCCGCACGCCCGCGCGCACGCCGGCAAGCCGGTCGACGTCCCGCTGATCGGCCACGCGCACCTCGACGTCGCCTGGCTCTGGACGTACGGCGAGACCAAGCGCAAGGCGCTGCGCACGTTCGCCACCGCGCTGCGCGAGATCGAGCTCGACGAGCGCTTCGTGTTCGCGCAGAGCATGCCGCAGCTCTACGCCTGGGTGCAGGCGGCCGACAAGGCGCTGTTCGAGCGCGTGCGGGCCGCGTCCGGCTGGGACGCGAGCGTCGCGCCGCTGTGGGTCGAGAGCGACGCGCACGCGCCCAGCGGCGAGTCGCTGCTGCGCCAGTTCGCGCACGGCATCCGCTGGACGCGCGCCAACCTGGGCCTGGAGCCGACGGTGGCCTGGCTGCCCGACACGTTCGGCTTTCCGTCGACCTTCCCGACCCTGGCCGCGCACGCCGGCGTGCCGTACTTCGCGACCACCAAGCTGCAGTGGAACGAGACGACCCGCTGGCCGTACCCGCAGTTCCGCTGGCACGGCGACGACGGCTCGGTGCTGGTCTCCGCGGTGATCGCGGCGTACGACGGGCCGCTCGACGACAAGCGCGTAGCCACCGCGCGCGAGCGCGCCGAGATCCTGATCCACGGCTACGGCGACGGCGGCGGCGGCCCGACCGACGAGGACCTGGCCTTCGTCGCACCCGCGTCGCGGCCGTGGACGCGCGCCGCGGATTGGTTCGCCCGCGTCGCGGAGCAGACGCTGCCCGACCATCGCGGCGAGCTGTACCTCGAGACGCACCGCGGCACGTACACCACCCACCACGACGTCAAGGCGCGCAACGCCGCGCTGGAACTCGCGCTCGACCACGCCGAGGAGCTGGCGGCGTGGTGCGTCGCCGTGCGCGCGCCGGTCACCGTGCGCCGCTCGCTGGCCGACGATCTGCGCACCGCCTGGCGGATCGTGCTGCGCGCGCAGTTCCACGACGTCGTCACCGGCACCGCGATCCCGGCCGTGTACGCCGACGTGCACGCCGAGTACGACCGCGCCGAGGCGATCGCCGCGCGGGTGGAAGAAGCGGCGCGCTCGGTGCTGCCCCGCAGCGACCTGCGCCTGGTGCCGCCCCCGCCGCTGGCGCCGCGCCGCGACGGCGACGCCTGGCTGTTCGAGAACGCGTACGTTCGCGCGCGGGTGCGCGACGACGGCACGATCGTCGAGCTCGGTGCGGCCGCCGGCCGCAGCGTCGCCGCGCTCGCCAACGGCATCTCCGCCTACGTCGACAAGCCCAAGCGGTGGGACGCCTGGAACGTCGACCCGTCGTACGCGAACGCCCGCGTCGCGGTCAAGCCGCAGGGCGCGGTGGTCGAGGACGGCGGGCTCGTGGTGCGGCTGGCGGTCGGCAAGAATTCGCGCATCACGATGCGGCTCGCGCTGCACGAGGACGAGCCGTGGCTGCGGGTCGAGCTGGCCGTCGCCTGGCACGAGGACCACGTGCTGCTGCGCGCCGAGCACCGTCTGACGCTCGACGCGCGCGAGGTTCGCTACGGCCAGCCGCACGGCACGCTGCTGCGCCCGGCGTTCCCGGCGAACGACGCCGAGCGGGCGAAGTTCGAGGTCCCCGCGCAGCGCTGGGCTCACGTGACGCGACGGCGAGAACGGTCTGGCGGTGTTCGTCACCGACCTCTACGGCTGGAATGGCGTCGGCCTCAAGAACGGCGGCGTGCGCTTGGGCACCTCGCTGCTGCGCGCGCCGACCTGGCCCGACCCGGGCGCGGACCGCGGCGAGCAGCGGCTGGCGTACGCCTTCGTGCCGACCGCCGGCGCGTCGGTGTCGGCGCTGGAGCAGGCCTGGCAGACCTACGCCGCGCGCGAGCGGGTGCGGCTGTTCACCTGCGACGACCCGGCGGTGCTGATCGTCGCGACGTATCCCGTCCGACGACGCGGGCGGGGTGATCGTGCGGGTGCGCGAGTGCGACGGCGAAGCGCGCCGGGTCGCGCTGCGCTGCGGCGGCCGGATGCGCGCCGCGACGGCGATCGATGCGGCCGAGCGGCCCGTTCCGGGCGCGAGCACGATCGAGGAGGAGGCGCTGGTGTTCGAGCTGGGGGCGTTCGCGCTGCGGTCGTTTTTGGTAGAGTTCTAGAGCTCGGTGCCGGGGCCCATGTCGGACGCCGCACGATTGCGTGCCGATTCGAGTTCCGCGCCGAGTCGCAGCGAGACGTCGCGCACCTCGTCCCACGACCGCCAGCGGTCGGCGATCCACCGGTAGCTGGATAGGTCGTTGTCGCCCAGATCGTGCGGTCTAGGTTCAGCGAGCTGGCGTGCGAGTTGGCGCACGACCGATTCACCCGAGACCGGCTGCGGATAGAGGCGGTCCAGAGGCATGATGGCGCGCACGAGCGCATCCGAGCCGGCCAGCTCGCGCAGCCGTTCGGCGAGCGCCGCAAAGTCCAAATAGTCGCGCGTGGCGTTGCGGTCGACGACGAGCCATGCTTTGATTCGCGCCATCTCGGGCAATGTCGGCAGCACGACCGGGCCGTACGCGGTTTCCCAGGTGGTCGTCTCCAGCGGTGCGACGCGCCGCTGATTACGGATACCGGTGTCGACGCCTTCGAGCCGGCCGAGAATCTGCACCGGGTACTGGACGCGCTTGGTGCGCCAGCCCGCGGCCTCTTCGAGCGCGACGAGGATTTCCTCGTAACGCGGCTTGAGGTCGCGCACGATGTGATCGTCGTCCATCGAGAAGCGGTGTCCCGCGTGGATGGCCGCCGCCGTACCGCCGACCAGAATGGCGTCGGGCACGATGGCCTGGACCCGGGCAGCCGCGCGAATGACGCGTTCCCACTCCTCGGGCGTCTCCGCGGAGCGCAGGCGGGGTGAGGCGCCGTCATCCGGCACGGGCGTCCTCCCTGGCGCGGGCGATCATCGCGGGCCACAGGCGCGAGGTGCCGTACATGGCGTGCACTTCGCAGAGCCGCAGCACGTCCTGGGCGACCCGGCCAAACGGGTCCGCCTCGACGACGCGCCAGAGCTCGGTCCAGTCGGCGGGGTCGCCGCGATCCAGGATGTCGTCGATGGCGGCCGGGACGAGGCCCGCGTCGTCGGTCAGATGGCGGTGTTTCATGGTGGCTGGCGCTAGTGTACCAAACTGGAGGCCTTCCCGGCCCGGATGCGGTACGCCCCGGGCGCAATGCCCCGCACCATCGACACGGTTCTGTTCGACCTCGACGACACGCTCCACGACGATACGACCGCCTACCGCAACGCCGCGCGCGCGGTCGCCGAGCTGGTCGGGCGCGAGCGGGGGATCGATCCGCGCGCGCTGGCCGACGCCTACGACGGCGCGGCGATGGGCTTCTGGGCGGAGCTGAGCGCGGAGCACCTGACCCTCGCGATCGGCGACGAGCGCGAGCGGATGTGGCACGAGGCGCTGCTGCTGGTCGGCATCGACGACCGGGCGCTCGCGGCGCGCGCCGCGCAGGCCTACGCCGAAGCGCGGGCCGGCGGGCTGGAGTTGTTCCCCGGCGCGCTCGAGCTGCTCGTCGCGCTGCGCGGGCGCGGCTGCAAGCTGGGCCTGGTGACCAACGGCTTCGCCGCGACCCACCACGACAAGATCGACCGGCTCGGCCTGCGCGAGCGGATGGACGCCTTCTTCATCGCCGACGAGGTCGGCATGCTCAAGCCCGACCCGGCGCTCTTTCTGCACGCGTGCGAGGCGCTGGGCAGCACGCCGGCCCGAACGGCGATGGTCGGCGACCGCTACAACCGCGACGTGCGCGGCGCCCAGGACGTCGGGCTGTTCACCGTCCTGATCGACGTGCACGCCATCCCGCTGCCCGAGGGCGCGCCGCGCCCCGACGCGGTCGTGCCGACGATCGCCGACGTGCTGGGCGTGTTACCGCTCGCCCCGCCGAGGGAGGGCGGCGCGCCGAACGCGAACTGAGCCGGGGTGACGGAACAGCCGGTCGAAAACGTCTTCGCGCGGTCCTGGGCGCTGCTCCAGCGCAACTGGATCATCATCGTGCCCGGCCTGGTGATCGGCCTCGTGGTCGGGATCATCAACCAGCTGCTGGCCCCGCCGACGTACGTCGATCCCGACGCCGGCGTCGTCGTGATGGGCGGCTCGTTCCTGGGCGGGATCGCGCGCGGCCTGGTCGGCTTCTCGCTCGCGGTTCTGGCCTTCATCGCCAACCAGGCGTACACGACCGGGATGGCGGGCGCCGCGTGGGAACGCGGCACCACGACGCTGGCCGACGGCGCCGCGTCGTTCCAAGAAGACGCCGGGCGGATCGTGATGACCGCGCTGGGCCTGTTCGTGCTGGGCGCCGTCGCGGTGGTCCTGGCCCCGTTCACGCTCGGGCTGTCGCTGCTGGCGCTGCTGGTGTTCGCGCTGTACGCGTTTCCGGCCGCGATCGTGGGCAACCGGCCCGGCTTCTCGTCGATCGCCGAGTCGTTCGCGATCGCGCGCGCGCGCTTCATGCCGACGCTCATCGTGGCGGTGCTGATCTGCGCGATCTCGTTCGTCGTCGCGCTGCTCGCCGGGCTGCTCCGCTTCGCGCCGCTGATCGGCCCCATTCTGGGCGCCTGCATCATCCAAGCCTTCGTCGCGTTCGCGACCCTGGTGATCGTCGGCGAGTACCTCAACTTCCGCGGCTCCAGCCTGATCTCAGGCGCCGGCGGCCCGCCGCCGTATACGCCCTCCGCGCCGCCGTACACGCCGCCTCCCAGCGCGTACACGCCGCCCGTGCCGCCGTCGTCGTATACGCCGCCGACCGTGCCGCCGAGCTATCCGCCGCCGCCGTCACCTCCGCCCGCGGACCCGTTGTAGACGCGGACCGGCCCTCGGTAGGGTTCACCTGCCGTAGCAGCCGCAACGAAGCACCAGCCCACGGGGTCATACAGAAGTTATGCCGGACGGGACTCCGCACGCCTTGGACGCGATCGTCATCAAGGGCGCGCGCGAACACAACCTCAAGAACGTCGACCTGACCCTGCCCCGCAACCGGCTCATCGTCATGACCGGCCTGTCGGGCTCGGGCAAGTCCTCGCTCGCTTTCGACACGATCTACGCCGAGGGGCAGCGGCGCTACGTCGAGTCGCTCTCGTCGTACGCGCGGCAGTTCCTGGGCCAGATGGAGAAGCCCGACGTCGACTACATCGAGGGCCTCTCGCCGGCGATCTCGATCGACCAGAAGTCGACCTCGCGCAACCCGCGCTCGACGGTCGGCACGGTCACCGAGATCTACGACTACCTGCGGCTGCTCTACGCGCGCATCGGCAAGGCGCACTGCTACGAGTGCGGCAAGCCCGTCTCCGCGCAGACGCCCGAGCAGATCGTCGACCAGATCCTGGCCTTCCCCGAAGGCACCCGCATCCAGCTGCTCGCGCCGGTCATCCGCGGGCGCAAGGGCGAGTACTCCAAGCTGTTCGAGGAGATCGGCAAGGAGGGCTTCGCGCGCGTCCGGGTCGACGGCGAGATCCGCGAGCTCAAAGACAAGATCGAGCTCGACAAGAAGCGCAAGCACACGGTCGAGGTCGTGGTCGACCGCATCGTGGTCAAGCCCGACGTGCGCACGCGCCTGACCGACTCGGTCGAGACGACGCTGCGCCTGGCGACGGGCTTGGTCACGGTGCTCTACCAGGCCGTCGCGAACGCCGGCACCGAGAAGCCGTCGACGGAGTGGATGGAAGCGACGTTCAGCGAGTCGTTCGCCTGCGCGTCGTGCGGCATCTCGTTCCAGGAGCTCGAGCCGCGGCTGTTCTCGTTCAACTCGCCGTTCGGCGCGTGTCCCGCGTGCAGCGGCTTGGGCGAGAAGATCGAGATCGACGAGTGGAAGGTCATCCCCGACCGCACCAAGTCGATCAAGGACGGCGCGATCGTGCCGTGGTCGAAGAACCTCGGCACCGGCCGCTTCCCGTCGACGAACCCGTATTACATGCAGCAGGTCGAGCGGCTGCTGCGCTCGCGCCGCGCCAAGGCCACGACGCCGGTCGAGGAGCTGCCCGAGGATCTGGTCGACATGATCCTCTACGGCACCGACAAGAAGCAGAAGTTCACCTACGAGTCGCGCTCGGGCCACGCCTGGGAGTACGAGTCGCAGTTCGAGGGCGTGGTCAACAACCTGCAGCGCCGCTACGGCGAGACCTCTTCCGACTACGTGAAGGAAGAGATCGAGAAGTACATGTCGGCCTCGCTCTGCAAGGTCTGCAAGGGCGCGCGGCTCAAGCCCGAGGCGCTCGGCGTGACGATCGCCGACAAGAACATCGACCAGACCACCAAGATGTCGGTCGAGGTCGCGCAGAAGTTCTTCGCCGAGTTCGAGCCCAGCGAGCGCGAGCAGCAGATCTCCAACCAGATCCTCAAGGAGATTCGGGCCCGGCTGGGCTTCCTCAAGAACGTCGGTCTGGGCTATCTCAACTTGTCGCGCTCGGCCACGACGCTGTCGGGCGGCGAGTCGCAGCGCATTCGCCTGGCGACGCAGATCGGCTCGTCGCTGGTCGGCGTGCTCTACATCCTGGACGAACCGTCGATCGGGCTGCACCAGCGCGACAACGACCGGCTCCTCGCGACCTTGGAAACGCTGCGCGACATCGGCAACACGCTGATCGTGATCGAGCACGACGAGGACACCATGCGCGCGGCCGACGTGATCGTCGACATCGGCCCGGGCGCGGGCGCCGAGGGCGGCCGCATCCTGACCGTCGGCGACATCGACGACATCATGAAGAACCCGGAGTCGCTGACCGGCGCGTACCTGAGCGGGCGCCAGTTCATCGCGATTCCCAAGCACCGCAAGAAAGGCCGCGGCTCGCTGCTCGTCCAGAACGCGACCGCGAACAATTTGAGCGGGGTCAACGTCGAGATCCCGCTGGGCACGTTCACCGCCGTGACCGGCGTGTCGGGCTCGGGCAAGTCGACCCTGGTCAACGAGGTCGTGGTCAAGGCGCTCAACCAGCACCTGCACCACCAGCCCGCCGGCGGCACCTACGGCAAGGTCAAGGGCGCCGAGGCGCTCGACAAGATGGTCGTGATCGACCAGTCGCCGATCGGCCGCACCCCGCGCTCGAACCCCGCGACCTACACCGGCGCGTTCGACCTGATCCGCGAGCTGTACTCGCTGACGCCCGAGGCGAAGATGCGCGGCTACACGCCGGGCCGCTTCTCGTTCAACGTCAAGGGCGGGCGCTGCGAAGCGTGCCAGGGCGACGGCATCATCAAGATCGAGATGCACTTCCTGCCCGACGTGTACGTGCCGTGCGAGGTCTGCCACGGCAAGCGCTACAACGCCCAGACGCTCGAAGTGAAGTACAAGGGCAAGTCGGTCGCCGACGTGCTGGCCATGCGCGTCGACGAGGCGGCCGAGCTGTTCTCCACCATCCCGAAAATCGCGAACCGGCTCAAGACGATCGACGAGGTCGGCCTGGGCTACATCCAGATGGGCCAGCCGGCGACCCAGCTCTCGGGCGGCGAGGCGCAGCGCATCAAGCTCGCGACCGAGCTGTCGCGGCGCGCGACCGGGCGCACGTTCTACGTGCTCGACGAGCCGACCACGGGGCTGCACTTCGCCGACATCCACAAGCTGCTCGAGGTCTTGCAGCGGCTGGTGAACATGGGCAACTCGGTGCTGGTGATCGAGCACAACCTCGACGTGATCAAGACGGCCGACTACGTGATCGACCTCGGCCCCGAGGGCGGCGACCGCGGCGGCACGATCGTCGCGACCGGCACCCCCGAGCAGATCGCCGCCAACGAGGCCTCCCACACCGGCACCTACCTGCGGGCCGTGCTGTCCGACGAGCGGGCCCAAGGCCGCATCCGCGTCGATGCCACCCGGATCGCCGAGCTGGAGCGAACCAACTTCGACGAGCTGCGAAGAGCTGACGAAGAACGGCCGCGCCCGCGTCCCGGTCGAGGCATAAGCGAGCGCCAGCTCAATAACTATCCGAATTTAGGCTTCGGATGCTGTAACCGGAATTTTACCAAGGTACTGCACGATAGCGGCGCGAGCTCAAGCTCGCGACCGCTCTTTTTTTGCTCCGCCGTGCGGGGTGAAAAGGAAGTGCCTCGATGTTCGTCCGACCGCGAATGCTCTCGATCTTCACCACCCGCCGCTGCACCGCCGCCTGCGATCACTGCTGCGTCGGAGCGAGCCCGCGCGCGACGGCGGCGATCCCGGTCGAGCGCATCCACCGCCTCATCGACGAGGCGGCCCGCATTCCGTCGCTGGAGCTGATCGGCTTCACCGGCGGCGAGTGCTTTCTGCTCGGCACCGAGCTCGACGCGCTGGTCGGCCATGCCAAAGCGAACGGCTTCACCACGCGGGTGATCAGCAACGGTTACTGGGCCGTCAACCCGGTCGCCGCGCGGCAGCGGATCGGCGGCTTGCGCGCGCGCGGGCTCGACGAGATGATGCTCTCGACCGGGACGTTCCACCAGCGCTTCGTGCCGGTCGAGCGCGTCATCAACGCGGCGCGGGCGGCGGCCGAGGCGGGTATTTTGACCCGCATCTCGGTCGAGGTATGCGACCAGTCCACCTTCGACGACACGCTTCTGCTCGCCGAATTGGCCGAGCCGATCGCCCGGCAACGGAATCCACCTCGGGCACAGCCCGTGGACCACCGATGCCGGCGGACGAGGCCAGACGCCGCTCAGCCATGAGCGCTGGCTGTCCGAGCGCGACGATCGGTCGGCCGGCCGCTGCACGCACGTCCTCACCGTCATCGCGGTGACGCCCGATCAGCAGCTCGTCTCGTGCTGCGGCTTTCCGCTCGAGGAGCTGCCGCAGTTGCGCATCGGGTCCGTCGCGGACCGCGCGCTCGATGACGTGCTGGCCGAGACGCCCAACGAACTGCTCAAGATGTGGCTGCACGTCGCGGGTCCGAGCGGCATCGCTGACTTTCGTCGCCAGCCACGTTCCGGGCTACGCGCTTCCCCCTTCCGCCTCGATCTGCCAGTCCTGCGTCACGCTGCAGCGGGACGCAACGGCGATGCGCGTCATCGCCGAGCACGCGGGCGACATCGTGCAGTCCGTCGCCGACGCGTTCTACCGGCTCCAAGCCGGTGCCGAACCACTTCACGCAACTTGATTCCCACATCGTTACGAACGAGGAGTTTCTCCGTATGGGCAACCGTAAGCCCCCGCTGACCGCTAAGATCAGTTCGGTCAGCCTCTCTTTGAATGGTGGAGATCCCACCATGCAGACCGTATCCGTGCCGGAATATCGTGGCGAGAACCTGTTCTGCCACGTCAAGAAGAGCGGCGATCTCTTGATGATCACGGTCGACGAGACGTTCGCGCCCGATAACAAGACCGCGGCGGGGGCGACGCAAGCGCTGGTCGTCATCACCTACCGAGACGTGCACCTGCCGCCGTTCACCGTGACCGGCATAACGTATGCCGGTCACGCGATCAACCCGCGAGTGTTGGTGTCCTCCGACCTGACGGACGCCCAGCTCGTCATCGACGATCGCGGACCGCAGTTGAGCGGCGATGCGGTGCGGCTCGCGTTCGTGCTCGTTCAGCAGACGTCGTTGGAGGAGCCGCGCTACCGGCTCGAGTGGATTCAAAATCCCATCGTGATCGACGTTCCCTCGCTTCGCACCGAGGCGAGCGTGGTGGAACCGAGTTCCGACCCGGCGAGTGCAATGGGGCCGATGGGGCTCGCGACCCCGTAAGGGCCGCGGACGTCACCGTGGCAGACGTTTCACGCGCGCAAGCGAACCAGGTCGGTCAGCGACCGGGAGGGGATCGTGCCGAGCCCATTCGCCAGCGCGGTCGCGTAGCGCTGGTACTCGCGCCGCGCGCCGTCGAGGTCGCCGCGATCGATCGACACCCGGATCGCCGTTTCGCAAGCTTGCTCGTTGAAGGGGTCGGCAGCGCTCACGCTGGCGGCGTAGCTCAAGGCCTCATCGTGCCGGCCGCGGCGCCACGCATCGTTCGCCAGCGCGATGCCGGCCGCGCAGCCGACGTCCGCGATGCGGGCCAGCAGCGGCTGCGCCCACGCGAAGCGGTCGTACCGAGTCGCGGCCCCGGCGGCGAACGTCTCGACGATCGCGCGGATTTGCTCGCGGGTCGTGTCGTCCAGCGGCTGCCGCGCTCGCTCGCGAACGATCGTCTCGGCGCGGCGAAGGTCGACGTCGATCGTCGGTGCGAGCCGATAGCGCCCTTCGTCGGCCAGGACGACGTCGCGCACGGCCAGCTTGGTGCGCACGCGGTACAGCGTGACCTTGAAGTTGTTCGCCCACTCGCCGGGATCGAGGTGGTCCCACAAGGCCTCGCCGATGCGTTCGCGCGAGAGCATGCCGCGGGTCGAAGCGAGCAGGGCCAGCAGCTCGAACTCCTTGTCGGTGAGCCGGACGGTGACCCCGTCGGTGGTCACACGACCAGCCAGCAGTTCGATCGCGAGCCGCGGCTCGCGCTGCACGCGCTCGCGCCGCACGCGCCGGCTGACGAACGGCTCGAGCATGCCGGCCGAACCGCCGCCGAGGACGTTCGCGACGGCGGCGTGCAGCTCGGGGCTCTCGATCGGCGCCACGATCGTCGTCAGCGCCGCCCGCTCCTGCGCGCGCGCCGTTTCATCCAGGACGTAGATCGCCACGTGCGCAAGAATCTGCAAGAACGGGTCCCTGCGCCGGTCCGCCGCGCGCGCCGCGGCCCGAGCGGCATCGAGCGCCTCCTTGCGGGTAACGGCGTTGCCCAGTCGATAGAGCTGGGCGATCGCGGCGGTCTCGAGAAACGGGTAGTCGTCGTCGAGCTGGATCGGCCGCCCCCGTCCCGCATCGATGATCGGAACGAAACCGGCCTCGAGCCCGGGTGTGAACGCATCCTCCAGCACGGTCAGGTAGCGCGCGAACGCGGTGTCGTCGCCCGCCGCCCACGAGAAGATGGCGCCGTTCGCCGCCGCGTAGGCGAGATAGAGAGGCATGTCCTCGCGCGCCCGGCGGCGCAGCACCTCGTCGATCATGACCATGAAGCGATCGTGCTTGCCGCGGTACGTCGCCTCGTGCGAATCGATATAGTGCAGCCGCTGGTTCTCGCCGAAGGCGTCGTTCGAGATGCGGGCGGCTTCGTTGGCGAGGACGCGAGCGGCCGTGAAGCGCCCTTCGATGCCGCGCAGGGCGGCGGCGAAGTTGAGGATCGAGGCGCGCGCCGAGGAACTCTCGGCCGCGAAGCCGTGCAGCGCTTCGTCGATCGCCTGGTCCGCGTCGGCGGTTCGGCCGACGTTGGCGTAGGCCGATCCAAGCAGCATCAGCACCACCGCCCGTTGATCCGGTCCGGCCGTGGCGGGCAGGCAGTAGTAGACCGTTTCGGCTTCCCGGACGTAGGCGGCGGGCTCGACCGAGAACGAGCGGTAGGGGATGGTGGCGATCCACAGGTTCGGATAGCGGGTGATGAGATTGCGGTCGATCTGGTCGATGATGCGTTCGTATTCGCCGAGCGGAACCGCCGCCGCGGTGTAGGGCGGCGCCGCGTCGATGATGGCGGCCGCGCGCTCGACATCGCCTGCGTCCAGCGCCACGCGGGCAGCTTCGACGTATGCGCCGTCACCGGTCAGGACGCGCAGCGTCCGCTGGTACAATCCGCTGACCAGCGGTTGGAAGCGCGCTCGCAGAAGCGCCGCGATCGCACCGTGCACGGCCACCCGGCCGCCGTGCGACTCCACGAACGGAAGCTCGGTCAGCCGGGCGAAGACCGCATCGTCGCACTGCGTCGCCCAGCACGCGAACGAGGTCGAGATGCGCCGCTCCACGCAGCAGTACCGTTACCGCGAGTGCGTCGCGCACGCGGTCGCTCGACTGCGCGATCGTGCGATGCGCCGTGAACGCGAGCAGCGCCTCGTGCGGCAGTGCCGCGGCCGCGTCGAACAGTTCTTCCGCGGTCTCGCGGCGCCACAACCGGAGCAAGAGCCGGGTCACCAGCGGCCAGCCCTGCGCGAGCGCGTAGATCGCCGCCGCGGCCGCCGGCGGCGCGCCCACGCTGCCTGCCAATTGCCGGACATCGTCAGGCCGCAGCGCGAGCTGCTCGGCGCGGACCGTTACGGTTCGGTGGCGCGAAACGAGCTGCTGCAGTGCCGGCGGCAGGGCCGAGCGCGTGCTCAGCGCGAGCCGGCGCCGGCCGGGCATGGTGGCGATCAGCTCCGAGATCAGATCGACGCCGGCCGGCGTGGCGAGCGTTCCGCCGGGATCGTGCAGGGCGAAGATCCCGTCCTCATCGTCCTGCCATTCGCGGCGCAAGCTCTCGCGCGACGCCGTGGCCGCGACCTCACGCCGTTGCGCCAGCCGGTCGGCGGCGGAGCGCGCGGCGCGCGGGCCTTGCTGAGCGACGAGCGCGTCGAGCGCCACCCGGGCCAGATCGGCGCCGTGATCGGTG
Source organism: Vulcanimicrobiota bacterium (assembly GCA_963784655.1). Classification (GTDB taxonomy): domain Bacteria; phylum Vulcanimicrobiota; class Vulcanimicrobiia; order Vulcanimicrobiales; family Vulcanimicrobiaceae; genus Vulcanimicrobium. Next base: position 378,764 of record CAWASO010000001.1, on the reverse strand, counting down.
GCGGGCAGCTCGCACACGGTCAGCGGGCAGGTCAGCGCCGCGTAGGCCGTGAGAACGGCCGCTTTCCCGTAACCGGGCGGCGCCGCCAGGACGAGAACGCGCGGGTCTATCGCGGCGATGGAAGCCGCGAACTCCCGAGGTTCCGGTCCGAGCGTCATCCGAGCCACCATACTCCGCGAAGCCGTCGTTTAGCGTCGGTTGATCTTCTTACGACGCCGTCGCGGCGATCACCGCTCCTCGGCGACGTCTCGACAGCAGACAAGGAGATCAGAGACATGGCCGTGCGCCGTCTGGTTGGCTCCGCGCTTCCACCGACCCGTACGCTGGTGCTCGAGCTGGATGAAGCGGACGTGCACGCCTTGAGCGCGCGCAAGAGCCGTATCGTACTCGCGAAATCCAGCGGCGGCGCGCCGCCGAACGCCGTCTGGCTAGCGTGGGCGCCGGCCGCCGTGACGACCGTCGTCTGGACGGAAACGTACGGTCTCTACGCCGGCGCGATCCCGCAGCGAAGCGGCGCGCGCATTCACGTCGTGGCCGCGGTGCATCCAGCCGTCGAGCGGGCGGTCTATGCCTTTCTCGGCCATGCGTTCGCGCCGCCGATGGCGGCCGCCGAGCTGCCACGCCGCCACTACGAGATTCGCAACGTTTCGCCTGTGCCTGCTGCGTTCGGCCTGCTCCAAGCCGCGACGGTCGATGCGGTGCCGGTCACCGCGCCGCTCAACGCCGTCGTGCTGCCGCCCGGCGTGGGCGCCGAATTCGCGCACTTCGACACGGTGCACGTCTGGGTGCAAGCGGGTGTCTTCGGCTCGACGGCCGCGGCGCACGTTCCGCACGCCACGACGAACATCGTGTACGAGCGTGGCGAACGGGTGAAGCGGTATCGCTACGATGCCCGCGCCTCGCTTTTCTCACCTTCTCCAGCCGAGGATCGCACATGACCTTCATTGGTGCATCGGTACCGTATCATCAGCAGGACACGGATGTGTACTGCGGCCCGGCGAGCGCGCAGATGATCCTCGCCGGGCTCAGCGGAACGGTTCAGCCGCAGCCGCAGCTCGCGGCTGCCGGCTTGTCGAGCCCGTCCGTCAACGGCGGTACGCCGCCCTCGGCGCTGTGCAGGGTCCTCAGTCAGGCGCAGCCGGGAATGCACTTCACCGAAAATTGTGATTCGACCGCGGACGCCGGCTGCCAGCGCATCGTCATGGCGCTGATGGCCCAGTCGCCGAGCGGTGTGGCGGTACTCGTTAAGGGCAGCAGCCACTGGGTCGTCGTGACCGGTGCACAGTTGCCTGACGACCCGCAAGGACCGCCGTACGCGATCGACGGGTTCTACGTCAACGACCCGGAGCCGATAACTGCCGCGATGTTCTATGCTGCCGATCAGCGGGCCGACATCGTACCGCCTCCCATGGAGCATAAGCAGGGCGATCATTGCGGCTGCGGCGACGTGTACGGTGCACCGATCTACGTTCCGCTCGACGAGTGGAAAAAATCGTACTGGTACAAACCCAGCCGCATCGAGAAAAAAGCAGGCTTCATCACCATTTCGGCAGGTCAGCTGGTACTGGCCGATGTCGTATTCGCGGAACGCACGGTCGTCGAGCCTGACCGGCGTATCACCGAAGCCAAATTCGCGGCGTGGCGAGGCATCTGCGACCACCGGCTCGCTAAACAAGGGCCGCTGGCCGGTTGTCTCGCGGATTACGAGCTGGGCGACGTCACGTTTCACACCGAGCTTGGGCAACCCGCCGCGGCACTCGTATCAGATTCGGCTGATGCAGGCCGGCGTGCAGGTCGGCACGGCATCCGTCGATGCGGATACCGGTGCGTTCCTCGGCATCCAGGCGCCGGCCGTCGCGATGCCCGGCCCGGATGAGATGCAAGCGATCGCCATGGACGCGTTGACCGGCCACGCCGACTCGCTCAGCGACCTCCTCGGACCGACCGATCTCGCACAGCACCTGTTCACGATCCACCCGGCGCTGGTGTGGCGCCCGTGCCGGCAGTCGATGTCGCGCTACTATCCGTTCATCCAGGTCAACCTCGCGGGCACGATTCTCTACGTCGGCCTCGACGGCCGCGTTCACCGCCGGCTCACCCCTCACGATCCCGAATAGCGGTCTGCCGGCCCGGCGGAAGATCACCGCCGCCGGGCCGGGCGCGAAGATCGGATCGGCCGATGGCGAAGCTCCCGTATCGTGGCGAAGTTCGCGATGGCGATGGTGGTCTGCTCCGACATGGAGCGCTCCAAGCAGTTCTACCGGACCATCCTGGAGCTCAAGCTGGGGACGGATGCGGCCCCGCACTGGGTCGACTTCGACCTCGGCGGCGGGCAGCTGCTGGGACTGCACCCGGCCAGCGAGACGCTGACCGTGAAGCCCGGCTCCGTCCAGCTGGGCTTCTACGTCGAGGACGTCGACCGGTTCGTCACCGACGCCCGGACCGCCGGCGTGCGCATCCTCCAGGAGCCGCACGACGAGAGCTTCGGGCGCCTGGCGGTGGTCGCCGACCCCGACGGCTACCCGATCCAGGTCGCCACGCCGCGCCAATCCCGCTGAGCTCGCGACGGTGAGCGCACGCAAGAAAGACGCGAGCCGAGCCGGCGACGCGGGCCTAGCCGCCCGCGCGCGCGACCTGCGCGCGCGCATCGACGACGCCAACTACCGTTACCACGTCCTGGACGACCCGCAGATCAGCGACCAGGACTACGACGCGCTGCTGCGCGAGCTGCTCGACCTCGAGCAGGCCCATCCCGAGCTGGACTCGCCCGACTCGCCCACGCACCGCGTCGGCGGCGCGCCGGCGAGCGGCTTTCCGCCCTACGTCCACGCCCGGCCGATGCTGTCGCTGGCGAATGCCTTCGACGAGGCGGAACTGCTGGCGTTCGACGCGCGGGTGCGCAAGCTGGGCGGCCTGGGCGACGACGTCGACGTCCCGTACGTCTGCGAGCTGAAGATCGACGGCCTGGCGATCTCGCTGCGCTACGACGAGGGCCGGCTCACCGCCGGCGGGACGCGCGGCGACGGCAATGTCGGCGAGGAGATCACCCCGAACCTGCTGGCGATCAAGTCGATCCCGCGCAAGCTGCGCGCCGGCGAAGTCGCTGTGCCGCGCCACGTCGACGTGCGCGGCGAAGCATACCTGCGCAAGAGCGACTTCGCCCGGCTCAACGAGTCGCGCGCCGCGCGCGGCGAGGCGACCTTCGCCAACCCGCGCAACACCGCCGCCGGCGGCCTGCGCCAGCTCGACCCGAAGATGACCGCGGAGCGCCGGCTGTCGTTCTACGCCTACGCGCTGGGTGAGATCGACACCGACGCGCCGCCGACGACCCAGCGCGGGCTGCTCGACTACGTCCGCGCGCTGGGATTTCCGGTGAACCCCAACGCGCTGCGGGTCGGCTCGATCCGCGACGTGGTCGCGTTCGTCACGAAGTGGGAAGAGGAGCGCGAGTCGCTCGACTACGAGATCGACGGGGTGGTGATCAAGGCCGACGACCTGGCGCTGCAAGCGCGCCTGGGCAACGCCGGCAAAGACCCGCGCTGGGCGGTCGCGTACAAGTTCCGTGCCCGCGCCGCGCAGACGAAGCTGCTCGACATCACGGTCAGCGTCGGCCGGACCGGCGTGCTCAACCCCAACGCCGTGCTCGAGCCCGTCCAGATCGGCGGCACGACCGTCGCCAACGCCACCCTGCACAACCAAGACTACATCCGCAACAACGACATCCGGATCGGCGACGTGGTGACCGTGATCCGCGCCGGCGACGTGATCCCGCGCGTCGTCGGACCGGTGCTGGAGCTGCGCGAAGGCGAACTGTCCGAGTACACCCTGCCGGCGCACTGCCCGGTGTGCGGCTCGGACGTCGACCACCCTGAAGGCGAGCCGCTGGCGCGCTGCACGAACGCCTCGTGCCCGGCGCAGCTCGTCGAGCGCGTGCGCCACTTCGCCTCGCGCGGCGCGATGGACATCGAAGGCATCGGCGACCAGCTCTCCGCGGCCTTGGTCGAGTCCGGCCGCGTGCGCGACGTCAGCGACGTCTACCACCTCGATCTGGAAACGCTGCTGACCCTGCCGCGCATGGCGGAGAAATCCGCCTCCAACGTGCTCGCCGCGATCGAGGGCTCCAAGTCGCGCGGCCTGGCCCGGCTGCTGTCGGGCCTGGGCATCCGCTTCGTCGGCTCGCAGAACGCGGCCATCCTGGCCGGCGACTTCGGTACGATCGACGCGCTCGCCGCGGCGAGCGAGGAAGAGCTGCTGCGCAGCGAGGGCATCGGTCCCGAGATCGCCCAGAGCGTGGTGCTGTTCTTCGCCCAGGAGCCGAACCGCGTGATGGTCGAGCGGCTGAAGCAGGCCGGTGTCGACGTGACCGCGCCGCTGCGCCCGCGCGAGCCGGTCGGCGTGCTGGCCGGCAAGACGCTCGTGCTCACCGGCACGCTGCCGACCCTCACCCGCGACGAGGCCGCCGAGCTGATCGTCGCGGCGGGCGGCAAAGTCAGCAGCGCCGTGTCGAAGAAGACCAGCTACGTCGTCGCCGGCGAAGAGGCCGGCACGAAGCTCGCCAAGGCGGAGTCGCTCGGCATCCCGGTCCTCGACGAAGCGGGCCTGCGGGAGCTACTCGCCAACGGGACTTGATCTCGCCGGAAAGCGAGCCTCGCGCCGTGCACGCTGACGCTGCCGGAATACAGACTCCTGGAACGGCTTCCGATCCGGCAGGACGATCTCGCGGTCGTTCACCTCCGCAGGCGCATCATGTCGAACATCTCGCCGACGTCGAAGGCGAATCCGGGCAAAGTCGGGTGCTCGAAGCGATCACCGTGCTCGAACGAGCGAATTTCGCCGTGCGCATCGTGGACGGTCACACTGCGCTCAAGCGGGTCGACGATGACGACCGCATTGGTTCCGGCAGCCAGGTACACGCTGATCTTATGCCTGACGTGAGCGGGCTTGTCATGGGGTGAAAGGATCTCAACCGCGACGTCGGGGGCACCGATGAATGCTTCGACGTCCTCTTCGTCCGTATCGCCGATTCGCTCGAGCGACAAGTAGGCGATATCGGGAACGAACGTCCGAATCAGCTCACGTGGCGGAGCGAGGCGAAACGTCCACTCGCTGGAGACGGCTCCTCGCTCTTGAGCCCACTGTTGGAGCCGGGCGCCCAGCCAAAGTTGAATGAAGCCGTGCCGGCGCTGCGGGCTCACTTTTTGCACCGCCCGGCCGAGGATCCACTCCGTAGCCGGTTCGGTTTCGGGGACGACGATCTCGCGTTGCATCGGTATCTCTCTTTCCTCACGCCCCGCTTTCACGCGCCGGCGTGCGGACGACAAGCCCCTAACGCTAGCACGCGCCCACGTGCGAACGTCAATACCTCACCGCTCAGAAGATGCGGACCAGCTCCGAGTCGCTCGGCGCGACGACGGATGCTTCGCCCAGCGCCTCGGCGACGTCGTGCGCGATCACCCCGCGGTGTCGCTGTGCCAGCGCGACCTGGCCGGCTCGCCCATGCCAGTACGCGCCTACCCGTGCGGCGTCCACCGGGGCGAGCCCCTGACCGAGCAGGGTCGCGATCGCGCCGGTCAGGACGTCGCCGGTGCCGGCCGTGGCGAGCGCGTTGGTGCCGGTCGGGTTGACGTGCGTGGCGTCGCGCGCGCCGATCAGCGTGGTGCGGCCTTTGAGCAGGGTCGTGATGCCGCACCGGTCGACGAACTCGCGCAGGCGGGCCAGCCGCTCGCCCGGCGCGATCGTGCCCTTGCCGCTGAGGCGGGCGAACTCGCCCGCGTGCGGGGTGAGCACCAGCGGCTTGTCGCGGTACGCGCCCAGCCGCTTGGCCAGATGGTAGAGCGCGCTCGCGTCGGCCACGACCGGCAGCTCGGTCGCGCCGAGCACCCCGTTGACGATCTCGCCGAAGGCGTCCGACAGCCCGAGCCCCGGACCGATGCCGATCGAGCTGCAGCGGCCGGTCAGGTCGAGGATGGTTCCGACCGCGCCGGCCGGGTCGCGCTCGTCGTAGGTCACCACGACTTGCTCGATCAGGTGCGCGCGCAGCGCCGCCGCCGCGCCCTCGGGTGCGGCGACCGTCACGTAGCCCGCCCCGGCCCGTGCGGCGCCCCACGCGCTCAGCACGGCGGCGCCGGGGAACTGGGTCGAGCCGGCCACGATCAGCGGCGCGCCGGAAGTGCGCTTGTCGGACTCCGCCGGCCGGACGGGCAGCAGCGCGGCGAACTCCGCGTCGACCAGGACCTCCGCCGGCGGATCGCCGATGCCGGGCGCGTCCTCGTCGCGCATCCCGATCGGCGCGCACCAGAGCTCGCCGACCGTGTCGCGGCCGGGTTCGAGGAAACAGCCCAGCTTGGGCCGGCCCAGCGCGATCGTCGCGGTCGCGTGGACGACCTGCTCGCCGACCGCGCCGCTGGTCGGGTCGATCCCGGTCGGCACGTCGAGCGCGAGCACGGGCACGGTCGCCGTGCGCGGACGCCGTGCCGAGCGCGGACGCCGTCCGCCTACGGGCGCCGTGCCCGCCGCCAACGCGTCCACCAGCACCGCGCTGCCCGGGTCGAGCGGCAGCCGCGCGTTCACGCCGAGGATGCCGTCGAGCACCAGGGCCGCCTCGCGCAGTACGTCCGGCCGGCGGAGCCCCCGGTCGTTCCTCGACCCCAGCGGCCAGGGCCCGCTCGCGCGCATCGCGCCGGGCCGCGCTTCCGCCCGTGCCCGGAGCGCCGTAGACGATCCGCCGCCGCGCGCCGCGGTAGGCGGCGAGCGCCGCGTAGGCGTCGCCGCCGTTGTTGCCCGGCCCGGCAAGCGCGACGACCGGACCCGCGCCGCGCGCGTAGCGGTCGATCAGCGCCGCGATCGCCGCGCCGGCGCGCCGCATCAGCCCGATCTCGCCGTCGCGCGCGACCGCCGCCGCGTCGATGGCCCGCATCTGGGCCGCAGTCACCGCTCGCATCGCCGCGCGCTTCGCTCCCGGCCCAGGACCGCCCCGCGCGCGAACCGAACCTGCGTTCGAGGTGCGTGAGATCAGCATCGTCCCGATCAATGCGATCGAATCCGGGTTGCTGACCCGGCTCGCGCTCTGTCTCGAAGAGCGGTTCCTCGCGACGTGCATCGTGCGCGCGCCCGTGCAGGTGCCCAAGAGCGCCCTCAACAGCACGCGCGGGCAGCTGTTCTTCAGCTCGCTGGCGACCCGCTTGGCCGCCGTGCACGAGGGGCGCGACGAGCTGATCCTCGGCATCACCGAGTTCGATCTCTACAAGACCTCGCACCAGTTCGTGTTCGGCTCGGCCAGCGAGACGCAGCGCTGCGCGGCGGTCTCGCTGCACCGCCTGCGCTCGGAGTTCTACGGCGACCCGGCCGACGAGAACGCGCTCTTCCAGCGCCTGCTCAAGGAGAGCGTGCACGAGATCGGCCACGCGCTCGCGCTCAAGCACTGCTACAACGCGCGCTGCGCGATGTACTACTCGAACTCGGTCTTCGACACCGACAACAAGTACTCGCACTTCTGCGAGACCTGCGAGCGCCGCAGCCGAGCCAACCGCTCCGCCTAGCGCGGCGTGCCCGAAGGTGTCGCGCTAGCCGACACGCGGGCGTCGGCGAGATGGACCACGCGCTCACGGCCGTCCACGTCCACGACGAGCCCGCCCTCCGGGTCCAGCCGCACCGCGCTGCCCTCGATGACGCTGCCGTCGGCGTCGAGCCGCAGGCGGTACGGCCGCCCGCGCAGACCGGCCCGCTCCTCCCAGGCCCGCGCGACCTCGGCCGGCCGGTCGAGCACGTCGACCAGGGCGTCCATCGCGCCCAGGATGCCGGCCAGGACGTCTTCGCGCGCGACGCGCGGGGCGGCGTCGGACAGGTACGCCGGGGGCGGCTCGATCGCGGCGAGCTCCGCCGCGGCCGGTCGGCGGACGTTGAGCCCGACCCCGCAGGCGACGTGGGCTTCGGCCCCGGCGACGCGCGAGGTGCACAGGATGCCGCAGGCCTTGCGCCCGGCCAGGTCGAGGTCGTTGGGCCAGCGCAGGTCGAGCCGCACGCCCGAGCCCGCCTCGACCCCGTCGGCGACCGCCAGCGCGACCCAGAACGGCACCGCCCACAGCGCCGCCGCCGCGACCGGCTCGGGCAGAATCGTCGTGAACAGCAGCGCGCTGCCGGCCGGCGCGATCCAGGCCCGGCCCGCTTTGCGCCCGCGCCCGGCGGTCTGGAACTCTGCGACCAAGGTCGCACCGGCCGCCGCCGGATCGCCCAGCAGCGCCGCCGCGTCGTCGTTGGTGCTCGCGGTGCGCGCGAGCGGGCGCACGTCGGCGAAGCGCGTTCCGGCCAGCGCGGCGCGCACGCGCGCGGCGTCCAGGAGAGGTGCGTCGTCTTCCGGCACGTATCTCCCCTCCGCTATGGCAGTCGAACGGACCTTGATTCTCGCGAAAGCCGACGCGGTGGTGCGCGGCCTCGTGGGCGAAATCCTCGCGCGCTTCGAGCGCCGCGGCTACGTGATCCTCGGGCTCAAGCTCATGCACGTCACGCAGGAGCAGGCGAAGCAGCACTACGCCGAGCACGAGGGCAAGCCGTTCTTCGCCGGGCTGGTCGAGTACATCACCGGCACGCCGATCGTGGCGATGGTGATCGAGGGCGAGGACGCGATCGAAGGCTGCCGCTCGACGATCGGCGCGACCAACCCGATCAAGGCCGCCCCGGGCTCGATTCGCGGCGACTACGGCCAGACGATCGGCCGCAACTTGGTGCACGGTTCCGACGCGCCCGCCTCGGCCGAGCGCGAGGTGAAGATCTTCTTCCGCGACGAGGAACTGTTCCCGCGCCCCAGCGTCCTCGGCGACTGGGTCGCCGCCAAGTAGTGGAGATGACGGTAGATGTCGATCGAATCGCTGCGCGGCGGCGGCCGGCCCCTGATCGAGAGCGTGCGCGCGCGCGAGATCCTCGACTCGCGCGGTAATCCGACCGTCGCGGTCACCGTCGCGACGTCGTTCGGCGCGGTCGAAGAGGCGATGGTGCCCTCGGGCGCCTCGACCGGCGCGCACGAAGCGGTCGAGAAGCGCGACGGCGACAAGTCGCGCTACGGCGGCAAGGGCGTGCTCAAGGCGGTCGCGGCGGTCAACGAGATCGTCGGCCCGGCGATCGAGGGCATGGACGCGACCGCGCAGCGCGAGATCGACCACACGCTGATCGAGCTGGACGACACGCCCAACAAGGCCAACCTCGGCGCGAACGCGCTGCTCGGCGTGTCGCTCGCCGTCGCGCGCGCGGCGGCGGTGTCGCTCGGCGTGCCGCTCTACCGCTATCTCGGCGGGCCGTCCGCGGCGACGCTGCCGGTGCCGATGATGAACCTCATCAACGGCGGCAAGCACGCCGAGGGCGCGCTGCAGTTCCAGGAGTGCATGATCGTCCCGGTCGGGGCGGAGTCGATGGCCGAGGCGGTGCGCTACGGCTCCGAAGTCTTCCACGCGCTGGGCAAGCTCTTGCACGACGCCGGCCAGCCGACGCTCGTCGGCGACGAGGGCGGCTTCGCGCCGCGCCTGGACTCGATCGACGAGGCGCTGCAGATGCTCGTCGACGCCATCACGGCGGCGGGCTACAAGCCCGGCAGCGACGTGGCGATCGCGCTCGACCCGGCCTCGCAAGAGTTCTTCCGCGACGGCAAGTACTGGCCGCACAAGCCCGACGACCACCCGCTCGAGCTCCGCCGAGATGGTCGGGCTGTACGAGGGCCTGGTCAACAAATATCCCATCGTCTCGATCGAGGACGGCCTGGGCGAGGACGACTGGGACGGCTGGCAGCTCCTGACCCAGCGTCTCGGGGCGCGCGTGCAGCTCGTCGGCGACGACCTGTTCGTGACCAACGTCGAGCGGCTCGAGCGCGGCATCCGCGAGCGCAGCGCCAACGCGATCCTGATCAAGGTCAACCAGATCGGAACCCTGACCGAGACCCTCGACGCGGTCGAGACGGCCCACAAGGCGGGCTTCCGGACCGTGATCTCGCACCGCTCCGGTGAGACCGAGGACACCACCATCGCCGACCTGGCGGTGGCCACCGGCTCGGGCCAGATCAAGACCGGCTCGCTCGCCCGCAGCGACCGGGTCGCGAAGTACAACCGCCTGATGGCCATCGCCGAGGACCTGGGCCGGATCGCCCGCTACCCCGGGAAGAGTGCCTTCGTCGCCTTGTCGAAGGGCTAGGCGCTACGGGCCCGTAGCTCAGCGGTAGAGCAGCCGGCTCATAACTGGTAGCGCGCTGGTTCGAATCCAGCCGGGCCCAGTGGATTCGCCTGCGGGCGAATCCTTCGCGTTTGGGCCCTGCGGGCCCGAGCCGCCCACTGCGGCGGGCATTCGGAGCGTGCGTGTCGTAACTGGTGCGGTCCGCGGCGCCATAGTCTATCGGTTAGGACGCCGCCCTTTCAAGGCGGAGAGACGGGTTCAACTCCCGTTGGCGCTACCATGCACGGGTCCGAAGATCGCACGATCCTCGGGCCCGTTCGTTTCGTCAGCGGCTCGTCGGCCGGCTCCCTCATCGTGAAGGCGGGTGTGGTACGCTTCGCGCCATGACGGCCGACGCGTCCGCACGCGCGAGCGAGGGTCTCTTCGCTGCGCTGCCGCCTCCGCCAACCGGAAGGCGATGTACGACAGGTGCGGGTGCGAGTCGTTTGGCCGGTGATGGCGGCGTTCGCCTTCGCTCTGGGGGGCTGCGGTCAAGGCGGCGGCGCCGCACCGACGGGTCGAGCGCCGGCGAGATCGACCTGCCCGGGGCGCTGCGGTCGTTCGACGGCAGCGGCAACCTGTACGTCGCGACGTGCTGCAGCGTCGAACTTACCGGCACCCGGTTCGGCAGCGTTTCGATGTACGCGCCCGGGGCGAACGGCAACGCCGCCCCGCTCGCGACCGACGCGACGGCCACGGGGCCGCTGACGGTCGATCCCTCCGGCAACCTGTTCGCGGCCTACGCCGGAACGGTCGGCGTGTGGCCGGCGGGCAGCTTCGGCACCGCGGGCCCGAGCCGGACGCTGCCCCTGCCGGCGGGACTCCAGATCGCGGACATCGCGGTCGACCGCGGCGGCAGCGCGTACGTGCTCGCGCGGCCGTCGTCAGCCGACCGCTTCGCGCCGGCCACGTTGTTCTATGTCGCTCCGGGCGCAAGCAGCGCGGCGACGCTGCGGTCCGGCCCCATCGGCGCGGTGACGGCGCCCCTCCGATAGCGCGTGGGCACGGTCGCTCGTGGCGGCTGCGCTCCAGCGCAGGTTAGGTCGCTTCCTGCTCGACCAGCGGATAACCCAGGTCGGTCAACAACGTGCCGGCGACGGTTTGGAAGGCTTGGACTTCGGGCGCGGTGAGCGTGTGCCGCCAGGAATCGCGCCGAGCGAGCTGGAGCGGCTGCGTGACCAATGCCTGTTGCGCGAGCCGCTGTTCCCGGGTCAAGAAGACGTCGCCGTTGGGAAGGCTGCGGCCCTGATGTTCCGCTAGCCTTGAAGCCGCCCGCTCGTCATACGCCAGCATCGTTTCGTCGAAGTCCAGATCGACGAACGCGCAGACCCGGCGCAGCTCGATGTCCGGGGTCTCGAGCAGCGCTTCATACCGAACCTCGAGAACGGGGTAGCCTGCGGCGGCGGCAGCTCTTCCGGCGGTAACGTGGTCGCACCAGAACCGGGCGAGATCGGCCATGTCGCGGCTCGGCGAGAACCACATCGGCCGAAGCGACGCCATCGCTCCGCGGCCATCGCGAATGATATGGATGAAGCGCGCCTCCGGCAGCAGCTCGCTGATATCGGCGATGCGCCGGCACGTAGCCCGGGGTCTTGTCGCCGAACCGCGGCTTACCGTGCTTTTCCGCATAGAGCCGATAGAACGCGCGGACGCCGTCGCGCACCGAAACCGGCCGCGGCAGAGCGCGTACGGCTCGGGCGAGCGCCGACTCCGCCAAGCCGAAGTCGACCCAGGTGGGCATGCTCTCGGGCCAGCGCGTGATGGACGCGATGACCTCTTCGGGCGTCGCCTCCGGACGGCGAGCGAGTTCCGCGCAAGCCGGCAAGAAGTGCGTCTCAGGCGGAATCGCGAGCGCCGGGTGCGCGTCGACCATGAGCCGCAACAGCGTCGTGCCGGATCGCGGCGCACCGACGATGACCGGCATCAGCGCTTGCACTGGTCAGGCCTTCGCCGGGCGAATAGCCGTGGAACTCGGGATGAAAACACGCATGGGATCGGCTATAAGAGTGGACGTGAGCTCGCTACGGGTCCTGCTGACGAACATAACTCTCACGGGCCGAACCGGAACCGAGATCGTAACGCGGGATCTCGCGCTGGGGCTGCTGCGCCGAGGGCACCGGCCGATGGTCTATGCGCCGGAAGCGCGGGGCGGCTTGGCGGACGAGCTCCGCGCCGCTTCGGTCCCGGTCGCCGACGACATCGACGCGATCGCCGTGCGTCCCGACGTCATCCACGGACATCACAATGCGCCTCTCGCCACGGCGATCGCGCGGTTTCCCGAGGTTCCCGCGATCTTCGTGTGCCACGATTTCACCGCCTGGCATGATGCCCCGCCGCACTTCCCTTCGATTCGCCGCTACGTCGCGATCGACGATACGAATGCCGACCGTCTGGTCGCCGAATCCGGAATCGAGCCGGAACGGGTGGCCGTGCACCTCAATGCCGTCGACCTGCGCCGGTTCACGGCGTCGCAGCGCCGCCTCCCGGACGCTCCGGCGCGAGCCCTCGCCTTCGTGAAGCACATAACCCACTTGACGGCCGTGCGTGCCGCGTGCGCCGCGCGCGGAATCGCGCTCGACACGGTGGGAACCGCGGCCGGTGTGCGCGTGGATGCTCCCGAGACAGTGTTTGCGGGCTACGACCTCGTTTTCACTTCGGCGCTGTCCGCCCTCGAGGCGATGGCATGCGGCTGTGCGGTGATCGTCTGCGATGCGCGGGGCGTCGCCGGGTTTCGTGACGCCGGAACGATTCGAGCGCTGGCGCCGGCTGAACTTCGGCCTGCGCAGCCTGACCCAGCCGGTCACCGCGGCGGTCGCTCAGCGCCGAGATCGATCGGTACGATCCGCGCGCAGCGGCTGAGGTATCCGGCCTGGTTCGAAACACCGCCGGCATGGACGAATCCGTCGAACGCTATGTCGCCTTGTACGAATCCTGCATCACGGAACCGCGTTCGGGACAGGAATCGAGCCACTCGCGGGCCATCGCACGACATCTCCAGACGTGGGGGCCGCGCGTCGGACCCGCTTGGCCGTGGCTGATCGAACGCAGCCGGCTCATCGACGAGCTCGACGCGGCGCTCGGGCGACCGAGGCGCATCGTGCCGGGGGAGACGATCGCGCTCGGCCTCGAGCGAACGCCGCGCGTCGAATTGGCGGCCGGCTTCAGCTACCCCGAAGCCCAAGGCGTCTGGACGGACGGCGATCAGGCCCTGATGGTGCTGCACGTCGATGCGCTCGACGAGACCGTCGGCGTAGCGTTTCTGGTGAACGCGTTCACGCATCCCGCCAACCCATTGCTGGAGGTCGACGTGACGGTGAACGGTGCCGCGGCCGAAACGTGGTCGTTCGCGTATCCGTCATCGCCCTCGTGGCGGCGAGTCCGTGCGGGCGTGGCGTCGGCGAACGGGGTCCTTGTGGTAGGCTTCACGTTCCGCGCGCCGCGCTCGCCCAGCGAGCTCGGGGGAAACGACGACCGCCGGCGGCTGGGGCTGATGTTCTTTCAGATCGCGGTCACCGACTCGCGCGGAAGCGATCAGGCGATGTGACGCAAGGCGATCTCGACCGGGCGAACGTGGTCTTCCCAACGCAGGACCGAGGTATACAAGCCGGCCGCCACTTGCCGTTCGCCGTATGTCTCGTAGAACGGCCTTTCGGTTCCCGGTTCGAGCGCTATGGGCCCAGCGGCCGCAAAAAGGCGTTCGGCGCCGAAGGCCTCGATGCCGAACCGGGCGATCGCGTCGTCCACCTCGGTCACCAAGGCGTCGGCGCTACCGCGCGCGTATGCCCTTGCCGTCTCGATCTTTGCCTGTAACGTCGCGCCATCGAGGGTGGCGGCGAGCGAGTCGGGCTGCGAACCCGGCGGCGGTAACCGAGGATCGCCGACGAGCGGGAACGAGTAGTTCGAGATGCGCCCGCCGCGGCCGTTCGCGATTCGTACCGCCGCGTCGATGACCATCCGGGCTACGTCGTGGCTGGGATTGTACCATTCCACGGCGTCGCCCACGACGTTGGCGTACTTCCCGGCCAGCAGAACGTCGCTCAAGCTCCGCGCCAAGTCGCAAAAGAAACCCACGTCGCCCGCCCGGAGCGCGCGATAGATTTCGCGGTCGGCCGCTACGCCATACATGGGTCCGGCAACTGCGCCGGTCAGCCCGAGCAGCTTATTCGAATGCTCGATGCGCGAAGCTCCCGCCGAGCCCGAACCGTCCGTGAGAAAGCATACGGTCGGACGGGTTGCCTTCAGCCAGCCGTAGACGCGAAGCTTGGTGCCCGGGATGCGCGCAGAACAAGAGGCTGCTGGGCGGCGATGCGTCATCCCAACGAGCGGTTTTCGAATGATCCACGATAGCACTGTCGCTCGAGATAGCAGCACGCGCATCCATCGTGCAAGCAATTCGGCTATCCCGGCAAATCGCCCGCCTGAAGCACCAGCAAAATCCCAGCGTTCGAGCGAGTCCTGGGGGCGCCCAGTGAGAGCAATTGCCCCGTACTACAGAAGGGAGGCCAGCCGGACAGGATTCGGTCGACAAGTGCGGGCGGCTCACGCGCAAGCTGCTCCACAGCATCGCCGCGGCGCGAGCAAGCCCACCTGCCCCGCATGCTACTTGCTAGGGAAGCAAAATAGGAGGACCGAACGTCCACGCCCCATCCTGAGGGCGCTTTGTATGATCGTGGGTGTTTACAGCGATTTCTGCGCCGTCGCGCCGAGCCCCGATGCGCTCGCGCTGCTCGAGCGGCCGCTGGCGCAAGGGCCGGGGGGTGAGGTGCTCGATCTCGTTCGGCCGTGGCGCAACGAGCGGCCGCCGGGCTTGGGCGACGCGCTGATCTACCCGCCGGGCGAGGAGCCGCGGCGCGCGCTGGCGCAGGGCGCGCTGCCGCGCATTCGCCAGGTGCTCGTCGTGCTGGTGAACTTCAGCGACGCCGCGATCGCGCAGCCGCCGGAACACTATCGCGATCTGTTCTTCTCGACCGGCGTCGTGCCGACGGGCAGCGTGCGCGAGTACTACGCCGAGGTGAGCCGCGGTGCGGTCGACATCCAGGGCAGCGTGTACGGGCCGGTGACGCTGCCCCAGCCGATGGCGTACTATGCGAACAACCAGGCCGGTCAGTGCCCCACGCAACCGAACTTGCAGACGTTCGCGGCGCACGTGCTGACGCTGGCCGGCGGCGCCCTTCCGTACAAGCAGTTCGACACCGACGGCGACGGCTTCGTCGATGCGTTCGTCATCGTGCACGCCGGCCGCGACGCGGCGGAGACGCTGCGCAAGGACCAGCTCGTGGTCGCTGAAGTGGACGCTGCCCGGCGCATCGTTCGTCGGCGCCGACGGCACCAAGCTGTACGGGTTCCTCACCGTTTCGGAGGACGCGCGGCTGGGCGTGTGCGCGCACGAGCTGGGCCACCTGCTGTTCGGCTTGCCGGATCTCTACGACATCTCGAACCGCTCGAGCGGGATCGGCAACTGGTGCTTGATGGCGGGCGGGAGCTGGAACGGCACGCCGCCGGGCACGCTGCCCGCGCACCCGTCGGCCTGGTGCAAGCGCAAGCTGGGCTGGGTTCCGGTGCGGCGCATCACCGCGCCCACCACGGTGACGTTCGACCCCAACGAGTGCGCGCCGGGTGCGGTGCTGCAGCTCGACGTCGGCCGTCACGAGTACTACCTGGTCGAGCAGCGCGCCGGCCTCGGGTTCGACCGCTCGCTGCCTGGCGCCGGGCTGCTGGTGTGGCACGTCGACGAGAACCGCCCCGACAACCAGCGGCCCAATTTCAAGGTCATGCTGGTGCAGGCCGATGACCGCGGCGAGCTGGAGCGCGGGATCAACCGGGGCGATCCCGGCGACCCGTATCCCGGCTCGACCGGAAATACTGCGTTCGGCCCGGGGACGGCGCCGGCGATCGCATCGTACGGTACCTCTCCATCGACGATCAGCCTGGCGGCGATTCGGGCGGCTTCACCGTCGATCAGCGCGGACTGCACGCCGTAGGAGCAACGCATGGTGCAAGGGCGCGAGAACTGGGCCGAGGTGACCGGCCGGGTGCTCTCCATCGCGCCGGCCGGCGAGGGCTACCAGCGCATCGAGCTGGCCGTGCAGCACGCCGCCGACGTCGCGCCCATGCCGAACTTCTTCCGCGAGCGGGTCGGTTCGACGGTCACCGTCGAGCTGCCGGGCGACACCGTGCGCGACGCACGGCTCGAGCGCGGCAGCACGCTGACCGCGCGGCTGCGGTTGGCCACGCCGGGGCTGGCGTTCGCGGACCCCGATCTGGTCCGCCGAGTGGACTGAACGCCGCGCCGCGAGCGACGCTACACGATCGAGCCGAGGATCAGCTTCATCTGCTCGGCGGTCGACGCGAACGACACGAACAGCCCGCTGCCGCGGAACGAGCGCGCGATCGCCGCGACGTGCTCGCGAAAGCGTTGCCAGGTCGCCGGCAGCAGGCTCTCGTCGTGCGCGTCGAGCAGCGGCGGCTCGCCGCCGGGACCGGGGGTGAAGAAGAGCTCGAACAGGCGCACGATCTGGCCGAAGCCCTCGGTCGTGAACGGCGAGCCGTTGCGGGCCAGGGCGGTGACGTACGGGAGCGCGGCACGCGTGTCGAAGTTCTCGCTTTGGTCGACCAGCGTGCGCAGCCGAAACACCGCCGCGTCGGAATATGCGCTGCTCAGCGCCAGCTCGTCGATCCTGGCGGGGTCGAGCTGCGCCAGCCGGTCGTTGCGGAACGCGAGCATGGCGACGACGGTGCGGGCGAGCGGCGCGTCGGCGGGAACGTCGTCGCCCAACGGCGGCGCCGCACCCGGTCGCAGCGACGCGGCATACATCTCCGCGGCGCGCCCAGCGGTCCGCTGTTGCGGGCCGAGAGCAAGGCCTGCGCTTCGATGACGGATTCGTCGTGATCGCACACGAGGTCGATCGCGAAGACCGGCTCCCCCTCGGCCGGCGAGCCAGGCGGGAGCATGAACGCGAACGCCGGCCGGTCGGGCTGCTGCAGTCTGCACGAAGTGCCAGGCGCCGGGAGCGGAAAAGCGCACGTGCGCGCGCAGCCGCCCGGCATCGGCGTTGGTCTCGATGTCGATCACGTCGTACGCGCGGCCGCCGCCGGCGCTCGGCTCGGGCTGCCAGCCCGCCGCGGACCAGACGAACACGGTGGCGTCGAGCAAGAACCCGCCCAGCGAGCGCAGACCGAGCCGCTGCGTCGCCGCCGCGGTCGGCTCGTCCGGCGCGACGCCGCCGACCGAGCGCAGCCCGGGCGGTGTGGGCGTCGCGGGCTCGGGGGTCACGAGCGAGCGCAGAAAGTTCTGCGTACGCTCGCTCATGCTCTTCACGAACGCCAGGCTGAAGTCGTCATTGCGCGCTTCCGTCAATCCACGAACGTACGAAGCCGCGTCGTCCCGTGCGCGCTCGGGCGGCGCGCTCTCCGGCACGCTGGGCACGTTCACGGCGCAGAAAGCGGGGTCGCCGCGCAGGCCGTCCACGACGACCGGATCGCCGAGCATGCGAATGTTCCAGCTGCGCAGCTCGGCGGTCAGCACGTCGTTGACGTGGGTCGAGAGCGGCTTGTAGGTGATCGCGCCGAGCGGCGGCTGACCGCTCACCACCGGTGCGAACGGCGGCTTCACCGCGCTGCTCAGCTCGAGCGCGCTCAAGACGGCCTTGCCGAAGAACGTCACGCTGCCGAGATCGTCGAGCGCTTTGGCCTGCGGCGGCTGGTACGTGTTGTCGCCGCTGGCGCTGGCGTACAGCACCGGCGCGCTGTTGCGCTGGTTGCGGATCCGGCTCACCGGCAGCACCGGCAATCCCGACGCGCTGGCCAGCTCGTGCATGCTCGCGATGTCGCTGCGGCAGGCGTCCAGGAAGAAGAACTGGCTCCAGATCGCGAGCTTGCGCATCGCGTCGCGGATGTTCTCGGTCGAGATGGCGTTGTTCTGCTCCGCTTCGGTGTAGCGGTAGTCGCAGGGCAGCAGCAGCTGGCGGCCGGGGTCGATCTCCAGCCCGTGGCCGGAGTAGAAGAACACGATCCGGCTGCGCTCGGCCTGCTCGTCCTTGACCGCGGTCAGCTCGTTGAACCACGCTTGCAGGCCGCTCATCAGCGCGATCAGCGTCGGTGCGCGCGCGGTGCTGCCGGGGGCATCGCCCACGACGATCTTGTCGGAGCCGTGGTCCAGCAGCTCTTGCTCGTCCTCGGTCGGGCTCAGGAGGAGCCGGCACTGCACCGCGGGCGCCGGGTCGTCGTCGGTGCGGTACCGCGTGCCGAGCCAGCGGAAGAAGCGGTACGCGGTCAGCGCCGACACCGCCAGCGATCCCATCCCGAAGCTCTCGGGCGAGGGCGGCTCGAAGTTGACGTACCGGCTCGCTCCGACGACGAACGCGTACGTCGCCGAGCAGCGCGGCTGGAAGCTCTCGGTCTGCCACAGGCCGGGCACGAGCGGGCTGGGCTTCAAGCGCATCGGAATGTCGGGCGTCAAGGGGTCTGGCTGATTCGGCGTCAGCCTTATGCGGACCCCTTCTTGCCTTGCTTCTCGATCAAAGTACCACGAGTCGGCTAGCGCTGTTGGTTGCCAACAGTTGGCAGCCGGGGTATCATGTGTCTATGCCGACGAAAAACGTCAACCTTACGCCGGACCTCATGCAGTTCGTCGCGGATGAGATTGCTGCCGGCGAGTACGGCAACCATAGTGAAGTCGTCCGCGCCGGGCTCTCGCTGCTGCGCGTCCGGACGGCGAAGCAGCGCGCGCTGCTGGCAGAGCTCAAGGCTAGCCGCGCCGAGTTCGACGCCGGCAAGTCCGAGCCGCTCACGCGCGAACTGCTCCGCGCCCTCGCGGACGACGCGAAACAGCGTGCGCGGAACCGCACGGCGACGCTCGCCTGAACCCGGACTACGAAATTCGCATCTCGCCCAACGGCAAACGGTCGCTGGGTGAGGTTGCGGATTGGTACGAGTCCCGTCATCCGGCCGGAGCTGATCGGTTCTTCGAGGACTTCGAGAAGCTCGTCGAGCATCTGACCCGCGCACCGTTCATCGGGCGCCGGCGCGACGAGCTCCAAACCGGAATCCGGCAGTACCCGGTCTACCCGTTCACCGTCTACTACGAAGTCCACGAGTCGAATCGGATCGTCCGCATCTCGGGCATCGTTCACGCGAGCCGCAACTTGTCGTTAGATCGCTTTCAGGCTATGACGGGACTTCTGCCTGAAGCCGGCTTGTCACGCGGTTTGGTCGTCGTGATAGCGGGGTGTGGTACGCTTTGAGCCATGATGGCCGATGCGTCAGCGCGCGCGAGCGAGGATTTCTTCGCTCCGCTGCCGCCCCCGCCCAACCGGAAGACGATGTACGCGATCGCATTCGACCTGGAAACCGAGCTGCTCCAGGAACACTATCCCGCCGCCTCGTGGCAGAACGGCTACGGCGACGTGCGGCGCATCCTCGAAGCCGAGGGCTTCATCTGGCGCCAGGGCAGCGTGTACTTCGGCGACGACACGGTGAACCCGGTGAGGTGCGTGCTGACCGCGCAGCGGCTCACCCGCGAGCTGCCCTGGTTCGCGGCGGTCGCGCGCGACGTCCGCATGCTCCGCATCGAGGAGAACAACGATCTCCGCCCGGCCATCGACGCGAAGTAGTAAACAGCATGTTCGTTGGAATTCCGTGAGCCGAAGAAATACACTTGGTCAAAATAGCTATTTGGTACTGCTCCTGAGGTAGGCCAATCGGGTTAGACGTGGCTTCATCCACCCGCTGACGCGTTGGGGTGCGGAAGGTGCGAGGCGTGAGGAACGCTGACCCGTCACGATGGGTGCTGCCACTATAGGCCGCACCAGCTACATCGTAACAAGGAGCTCCTCACATTATTCCAGCGTTACTTCTCGCCCTCACATTTATCTTAGGCGGTATCATACCGACGCCCGGCTCGCAACCGAGCAGCGTCACGGGCGGCGGCCCGGGCGCCCCGGCGCCGAGCAGCGTGACGGGCGGCGGCCCGGGCTAAAAACAACGGGAGGACGCCGCGCCGACCGTCGGCAAATACGCTTGCCGAGAGTGAGGGTGATCTTGGCTCAATCGACGGGCGTGCGGCGGAGGCCGGTGTCCTCTCCACGTTGACCGCGAACTTGCATGTTTCGCGGTGATTTTTCGGACCGTCTTGGAACTCACTGCCGCCTCGGCGGAGGTTTGGGACGAGCGCACGCTTCCGGCACGGTTGCTGCGTGCGCGTTCTCTGCTGAAATTGCAGCGACCCAAGGACGCTCTCGCCGAATTGCCGGAACGCGAAGTTCTCGCGCTCACCGACGCTGACATACGCTCGACCGCACGGATGCTTCGCGGACATGCGCTGGCGCGTATCGACGCATCCAAGGGCGCCGCGGTGCTCGCTGCGCTCGCTGCTGAAATCGAACCGTTGCGAATAGCAACAGCGGTCCGTGCGGAGATCACCTATTTCCGGGCGCTCGCGCACTGGAGCACAGGAGAGTTAGACGAAGCGGCGCAGCTTGCGTGTGCTGTCGAGTGGAGCGCCGGTGATGTGCTCGCGGTGCGCGCAATGACCTTGCGTGGTTTCATTGCAATGTCAAAGTGCAGCTATGATGGCGCCCTGCTCCTTTTTCGTGCTTCCGCCCGCGCTTACGGTCGCTGCATCGAGCGCGACGCCGATCTGGCAGCTACGATCGCCCATGAGATCGCCTCGCTGGAGCAGACATTGCGGTCGGCGACGGAGACGGGTTCGCATCGCAAACGAACCTTCCCGGGGGAAGGGCTCGAGCCGGTTGTGGTGACACCGGACCGCCTCAGCATCACCTACAACGATGCCTGGCTATATGCACTCGACGGCGAGGCGCCGGCCGCATTCCGGAAAGCGCGCGAGGTGACGGTGTTGGCTGAGGCTCTCGATTCGGCCCCCTGGCGGGTCTGGGCGCTGGGAAACGCGGCGGCGATTGCGGCTGCGTTCGGAGAGCATGCCGGTGCGCTCGGGTTCGTGGAAGCGGCAGAAGACCTAGCGGTGTCGGTGAGCTGGAACGCGACGCGCGACAACCAACGGCTTGCGCTGCTTCAGCTCGCTGAAGTTCGTGCCGCCGTCGCGCCGGAAACCGCATCGGATGCACTCCGGCGGTACGACACCGTCACGGCGCCGATGGACCGGACTCGAGTTTTACGCGATCGGAGCAGCGATTCGCGGCTACTCGCCTGGGACACGTTCGTGCGAGGACTCGTGTGGCGCGCGCAAGGTCAGCGCGACATCGCGGCAACGCATTTCAGCAAAGCGGCTCAAGTGTTCCGTCTCAGCGGATACCTTTGGCGTGAGGCGCACGCGCTGATCGAACTCAGCATGACGACTCGCGAACGCGAGCCGCTCGAACGCGCCTTCGAGATCGTCAGCACCAATTTTCCGCGCTCGTTCCTGGTTCGCCGCTTCGGTGCTTGGGCGCGAGCGAGCTTGGATCCGGTTGGGAGCTCCCTCACGCCGGCTCAGCGCGAGGTGCTGCGCTTCTTGCTCGAGGGTCACACGGGACCGGAGATCGCAGCGCTGACGCGTCGCTCGTACAATACCGTCCGGACCCATATCCAGGCGCTGCACCGTGCGTTCGGAACGCATTCCGAGCACCAGCTCGTCGTGGCGTGTGCACGGCGCGGCATCGGCGCCCCATCGTGGACCTACGGAGCCTGCGAAAACCGACCAGACCAGCTTCCCCGGGTGTAGGCGAGCGTGGCTCGCAAGGAAGCCGGCCTGGCGGCGGCCGACCGGGGCTCCTACGGGGTCACAGCCGGCGCGAGAACATCATGGCATTGCCACACAGGCTCCGCCATACTGCAATTCGGTGAATGCGCGCCTCGGCAGGGGCGGCGGTACGCCGCCGCCGGCAATCCTCGCGCTACGGGCAGACGCGGAGGGAGCTGCGGTAGACGGTGCTGCCGCAGGCGGCGAACCAGCAGCTGTTCTCGCTGATCATGTCCCACTGCACCACGTACTCGCCCGGCGTGGCCGGGGCGGGGAACTCGGTGATGAAGGTGACTTCTCCGCCGGGGGGCACGAGGCGCGGGAGCTGCGTGCGGTCGCCTTCGGCCACGAACGTGCCGTCGGCGGCGAACAGGTGATAGCTCAGCCGCAGCAGCGGCCACTGGTTCGCCGGCCACTGCGCGTACGTCGGCGACCAGGCCAGCGTGCCGGTGTTGCGCGCGGTCGCCTGCACGACGACCCGCTCGCCCGCGCGCAGTTCCCGCGGCAGGTCGACGTCCGAGATGACCGAGCACCACGGCGGCAGCTCCGCGGCGGCCAACTCGCGCACCTCGGCGTGCAGCACGCCCGGCGCGCGGGCGGAGGCGGACCGCGCGGGTGGGCGCAGGGTCACGGTGCGCCGCGGCGCGTGCGCGGGCGGGCTGTAGTACTCCTCGGTGTGCGCGCCCGCGCCCGCGGCGCGGTACGACGCCAGCTTGCGCTCGCGTTCCTCGGGCGCGCACCACAGCGGCTCGAAGTGCAAGATGGACGTGCGCTCCTCGTAGAACCCCGGCCCCTGGAGCTGGTACATGCTGTGCGCGAGCGCGGGTTTCCAGATCAGGCTGCGGTCGTTGCGAAACAGGCGCGGCGACCAGTTCGGAAACCACGGCGGCGCGTGGAGATACTCCCAGGGCGCGTCGTTGACGATCCACTTGCGCGGGAAGTAGTAGTGCGTCACGTTGGGCGCGCGCAGCAGCTCCTCGGCCAGGGAGTCGAACGATGCCTCCATGCTCTCGTCGTCGTCGAGCGACAGGATCCAGTCGCCGCTCGCGTACTCGAACGGCAGCAGCCGCGCCGGCGCGAGCTGCCCGCGCTGCGCCAGGCGAAAGCGGTACACCACGTCGGCGCCGGCGGTGGCCGCCGTGAGCGTGCGGTCCGTGGACGACGCGTCGACGCCGACCACGATCTCGTCGGCATACTCGGCGGCCTCCGCGAGCAGCCGCGGCAGCGTCGCCGCCGAGTTCCGGGTCGTGATGGCGACCGTGAGCCGCGGCTTGCGCGCGACGAGAGTGGGTGCTGAGACCCACGCTTCGGGGGCCGCCGCGGGCTGCGAACCCCGTTCGGCCTGGTCGCTGAGGAACCGCGTCCGCCATTCGGCGTTCACGCCGTCGCGCTGGACCGCGACCTCGACGAGCGACGGGTCCGCGGCGAGCGGACCGTCGACGGCCATCAGCGTAGCGACGGCTTGCAGCGCCGCCGGCGGATGCGCGGCGACGCTTTCGTAGCTCAGCTCGAGCGGGCGGATTCCGTGCCGGGCGAAGTAGGCGCGCCAGCGCACGTCGCCGCGCGCCAGCTCCGCCAGCGCGGCTTCGATCGCGCCCGCGTCGTAGGCCGGCGTTCCGTGCGCCGCGGCGGACGAGCGCCAGCGCCCGGTTTGGCTCGCGATGACGAGCGAGATCGCTTGGCCCAGCAGGTCCGTGCGGCGCAGGTACACCCACCGCAAACCGGGCAGCCGGTCCGTCCAGCCGGCCGCCGCGAGCGCGTCGAGGTACTCGGGAAACGCCTTGCAGGCGTAGATGCCGTTCGCGGTCGCGCCGTGCGAGCGGACCAGCGCGAGCTGCTCCTCGACGGCGTCGGGGTAGTCGTGCCAGCCTTTGTCGCGCCGCCCGGCGGCGTTGAAGAAATCGAGCGGCTTCCCGAGTACCGCGGTCGAGGTCAGGAGCTGGCTGAGATACGTGCTGCCGCTGCGCTGCGTCGCGCAGATGACGTAGCCGCGCGCGGGCGCCGGCTCATCGGCCAAGGTCGAGCACCATCGTTCCGCCGGTCTTCGCGGACCGGGTAGCGCGTCAGCGCGAGCGACGGCGCCGGCGAGCAGCCCGTCCGCAGGTCGAAGCGCACCACGCAGCCGGGGCAGTGGATCGCGCCGCCGCTCGCCGCGCCGTCGGCGAGGTCGACGCCGTAGTGCGGACAGGCCGCGTCGAACGCCGCCAGCTCCCCCGCCGAGCGCACGATCAGGACGCGCCGATCGGGCAGCGCGGCGACCATTCGTTCGCCCTCGGCGAGCGCGGACGACGGTCCGAGCTCGACCGAGACCGCGTCGCCATTCGCGCTCAGATCGAGCGTGCGCGGCGGGGTGGGCGGCGCGGGCGCGCGCGTGGCGGGCGGCGCGAGGTGCTCTTCACGCTTGAGATGCAGCACGGCGTCGCTCGGGCCGGCCTCGATGTCGCTCGCGCGGCGCCAGAACTCGCGCGCGTAGAAGCAGGCCGGCTCGAAGGTCGGGAGGTGCGCGTTCAGGCGCAGCGACACGGCGACGCGCGTCCGCGGCGTGACGTTGAGGTGCGTGCCGTGCAGGATCTCGGGATCGAAGACGAGCATCTCGCCCGCCGCCAGCGGCACGAACGTCGGCGCCGGGAGCCGGTGCCCGGGCCGGAGGTAGAGCGTGCGCGGATCGCACGCGAGCTGCGCGCCGGTCAGCTCGGGGTAGAGCACCATGCCGGCTTCGGCCGGCACGTCGCACATCGCCCACCAGACGTTCAGCCCGTCTTGCGAATGGCCCGACCAGCTGTCGACGTGCGGCCCGTGCGCCCAGGCGGCGGGCGGGTGCCCGCGGTGGTACGCCTTGGGGTCGTACACCGGGTCCTTCACCCGCCGCCGGGCCGCCGCTTCGCGCACCGACGGGCTCAAGCGGCCGATGCCGGGATTCTCGGTCGCGCCGTCCGCCGCGCGCGCCACCTCGTAGGGCAGGTTCACCCGCAGTATGAGGTAGTCGTCGACGTAGAACTCGCCGTCCCAGCCCATGACGGAACGCCCGACGGTCACCGCGAGCGCGAGCAGATCGTCGCGCAGGCGGTCGAGCACGCGGTCGCGCAGCGGGCCCAGGTCGCCCGCGTCGATGACGGTGTGCAGCATCTCCACGCCGGCCGTGCGCAGGGTCGCGGCCGCGGGCGGACCTTTGATCTCGCCGACCGCATCGGCGATGTGCGCGAGCAGCGCGCGGTGCAGCCGCAGCGCGCCCGGAACGGAGTCGGCTCCATACGCGCGCCAGAAACGCCGCGCCGGAAGCGCCGCTCCGGAGTGCTCGGCGCTCACCAAGCGATCGCCGCCGGTTCGGGCTGCAGCACGCGCTCCCGAAAACGGTGCAGCGCCGCGAGCGACACGGCCGCGAGCGCGGCGACCGCCGGCCGCGCGGCGCGGCACAGCTCGTGGTAGCGCTCGATTCGGGCGATCCGGTCCAGCACGGCCGCGACGACGTCGCCGGTGGAGGTCAGGTCGATGTCCCATTCCGCCATGCCCGCGGTGGCGAGCATCTCCGCGCCGCGCTCGTCGTACGACAGGTGAATCGCCGGCGTCCCGAACGCCGAGCACGGCAGAAACGCGTGCAAGCGGTACGAGACGCTCAGGCGGCAAGTGCGCAGCGCGGCGATGTAGCGGTCGACGTCGTCGAAGTACAGCAGCGGCGTGCCGGGAAAGGCCTTCGCGAACTCGATGTCGCGGTAGTCGTGGCAGACCAGCGAGACGACGTTGCCGTAGACCGCTTCGAGCGCCGCGATCAGCCGCCGCACGTCGTCGGCGACGCGCCATTGCAGCGCGGGCGGCACGCTCATGCGGGCGGGGTGGCGGATCGAGAGCAGAACCCGCTCGCCCAGGGCCTGCGCGCGCGGGTTGGCGGGAAAGAACATCGACGGGCACCCGCCGACCTCCGCGTCCGCCCCGAGCTCGGCGAGCAGCCGCTGCGAGCCGTGGTCGCGCACCAGCACGACGCACGCTTTGCCGGCGAGCGCTCGGATGGTCGCGGGCGCCAGCGCGTCCGTCCGCTCGCGCAGATCGCCCGCCGCATCGTAGATGCGCCCGTGCGACATGCCGATCAGCATCAGCGGAACGTGCAGCGCCGCGAGGGCTTGGGTGTCGACGGTGAGCTGGCCGTTCTCGAACAGGTTGCCGCCGCCCACCACGACGCCGTCGGCGAGCCGGTTCATGTCGTAGACTTGCGCCGCGGTCAGCCCGCCGTACTGCGGGCCTTTGAGCGCCGGGACGTTGACGATCGCCGTGTCGGGCCCGAAGACCGAGTAGATGAGGTCGGAGGTCGCCCTGTTGATGAGATCGTTGCCGATGTTGCGCGTCGCGGGCCGGACACAAAACAAGGTCGCCATCTGATGTTGCACGTGTTCGCGAGCCCCGGGCGGTTTCCGCCACGCGGTGCGGCTCTTGGGTTCAGCGCTGGTTATCTAGGAATTTGCTCAAGAACCGCTTCGTGCGCTCCTCGCGCGGCGCGGTGAACACCTCGCGAGCGGGGCCCTGCTCGACGATGCGCCCTTCGTCCATCACGATCGCGCGGTCGGCGACGTCGCGCGCGAAGGTCATCTCGTGGGTCACGATGATCATCGTGCGGCGCTCGGCGGCCAGCGCGCGGATCGCGGCCAGCACCTCGCCGACCAGCTCCGGGTCGAGCGCCGAGGTCGGCTCGTCGAACAGCAGCACCTCGGGCTCCATCGCCAGCGCGCGGGCGATCGCGACGCGCTGCTGCTGCCCGCCCGAGAGCCGGCTCGGGTAGGCGTCGGCCTTCTCGGCCAGCCCGACCTTGGCCAGCAGCGCGCGCCCGCGCGCCTCGGCCGCGGCGCGCGGCTCGCCCTTGACGATCACCGGGCCCTCGATCACGTTCTCGAGCGCGGTGCGGTGCGGGAACAGGTTGAAGCTCTGGAACACGAAGCCGACCCGCTGGCGCAGCGCGCGCACGCGCTGCTTCTGGCGCGCCGGCGGAATCGCACCGTCGATCTCGATGTCGCCGACCCGAATCCGGCCACCGCTCGGGGTCTCGAGCAGGTTGAGGCAGCGCAGCAGCGTCGTCTTGCCCGAGCCGCTCGGGCCGACGATCGCCAGCACTTCGCCGGTCGCCACGTCGAGGTCGACGCCGTGCAGCACCTCGTTGCCACCGAAGCGTTTGACCAGCCCGCGCACCTCGATCTCGCTCGGAGCGCCCGAAGCACCAGCGCTGGAACCGCGGTCAGCGGCGTCGCGTGCGCTCATGCTAACGGCCTCCGACGTGCATCGACGCGCGCGCCTCGGCGCGGTGCTGCAGCCAGGCCAGCACGCTCGACATGATCCAGTACAGCGCCGCGGCGGTGATGTACATGGTGAACACCTCGTAGGTGCGCGCGGTGATGAGCTGGGCCTGGCGGAACAGCTCGGGGACTTGGATCGTGGCCGCCAGCGACGTGTCCTTGATCAGGCTGATGAAGGTGTTGCCCAGCGGCGGCAGCGCGACCCGCGCGGCCTGCGGCAGGATCACCCGCCGCATCGCCTGCGAGGACGTCATGCCGATCGAGTAGGCCGCTTCCCACTGGCCGCGCTCGATCGAGGCGATCGCGCCGCGCAGCGTCTCGGACGCGTAGCCGCCGACGTTGAGCGTCAGGCCGATCAGCGCGGCGGGAATGGGGTCGATCCGCCAGCCGAACTGCGCGAGGCCATAGTAGATCACGAATAATTGCACCAGCAGCGGCGTGCCGCGGATGAACGAGACGTAGAAGCCCGCGACGATGCGCAGCACGCGGAACGGCGAGAGCCGCAGCAGCGCGATGGCCAGACCCAGCGCCAGGCCCAGCACCATCGCGCCGACGCTGAGCTCGAGCGTGTACCCGGCGCCCCGCAAAAGCAGGGGCGCCGAGTCGATCAGGAGTTGGACTTGCGCGTTCAAGCCGGCGGTACGACGTTACTTGGAAACGTCGGTGCCGAACCACTTCTCGGAGATTTGCTTGAACGTGCCGTCCTTGTGCAGGTCGTCGAGGGCCTTGTTCAGCGCCGTGACGAGGTCCGTGTTGCCCTTGCGGACCGCGATGCCTTGGCTCTCCTTGGCGAACGGCTCGCCCGCCGCGACGATCTGGCCGTCGGACTGCTTGATCAGATAGCCCGAGACGAGCCGGTCCGCGACGACCGCGTCGGTCCGCCCGACGCGCAGGTCCTGGTACTTGGTCGGATCGTCGTCGTAGGTCTTGACCGTGGCCTGCGGGACGTTCTTGCGCAGCCAGGTTTCGTAGTTGGTGCCCAGGCCGACGCCGACCGATTTGCCGGCGAGATCGGCCGGCTTGGTGATCTTCGACTCCTGGCCCTTGCGCACGATGAGCTGCTGGCCCGAGACCGTGTAGGCTTCCGAGAAGTCGTACTTCTTCATGCGCTCGGGCGTCATCGTGACCTGGTTCATGATGACGTCGTAGCGGCCGGCGTCCAGGCCGGCCAGGATGCCGTCCCACTTGGTCGGCATGTACTCGGGCTTGACGCCCAGGCGCTTGCTCAGCGCGTCGCCCAGGTCGACCTCGAAGCCGACGAGCTTCCCGCCCTTGTCCTGAAAGTCGAACGGCGGGTACGTTCCCTCGAGCGCGATGCGCAGCGTGCCGCGCTGCTTGACCTGAGCGAGGACGCTCTGGTCCGCGGCCGACGCGCCGACCGCCGAAGCGCCGACCGCCAGTGCCGCACCGAGCGTGACGAGATAGCGAAGACGAGAGATTCCCAACGGGTATCCTC
Source organism: Vulcanimicrobiota bacterium (assembly GCA_963784655.1). Lineage (GTDB taxonomy): Bacteria > Vulcanimicrobiota > Vulcanimicrobiia > Vulcanimicrobiales > Vulcanimicrobiaceae > Vulcanimicrobium. Next base: position 350,143 of record CAWASO010000001.1, on the reverse strand, counting down.
CACGGGAAAAGGGCTGCGTTGCCCAACAGGACGCGAGCAGGGTGGAAAAGGTGGCAGGCGGGTGCCACCGCGCCGGCCTCCGGCGGCGTCCTAGCAGCGATGAGCTCAGGCCGACCGCCCTCGCCCCGGGAACTGCTGCCGCTGGTCGCGGGCGCGCGGGCCGCGCGCACGGCCGGCCCGCCGCGCGCCTCGATCGCCGTGCCCGGGCCGGGCCAGGAGTCGGTCTGGGACTTTCCGCGCCCGCCGCGGGTGGAGGCGGTCGCGCTGCCGGTCCGGGTCGCCTTCGGCGGGCGGGTGATCGCCGACAGCACGCGCGCCCTGCGGGTGGTCGAGACGGCCGGCGCGCCGTGCTACTACGTGCCGCCCGAGGACTGCGCGCCGGGAGCGCTGGTGCGCACCGCGCGCTGGACGGTCTGCGAGTGGAAGGGCGTCGCGTACGCCTACGACGTCGTCGCCGGCGAGCGCGTCGCGCGCGGCGGAGCCTGGAGCTATCCCGAGCCGCTCGACGACCTGGGCATGGGCTACGCCCGCATCGCGGGCTGGTTCGCGTTCTACGCCGGCGCGATGGACGCGTGCTGGCTGGGCGACGAGCGGGTCCGCCCGCAGCCCGGCGGCTTCTACGGCGGCTGGGTCACCGCCGCGCTCACCGGGCCGATCAAAGGCGAGCCGGGCAGCGAAGACTGGTGAGCTAGCCCCGCTCCGAGCGGCGGGCGCGGCTCCGATTTACGGCACGACGATTGCTGCTATCGATCGAGCGTGCCCGTTGGCCTCCGAAACAATACGGAGGTAGGTCGCGTATGAGGGGTATGCGATTGCGGAGCCTATCTTGGGCGGCCGGGCTGGCTGTCATCCTGGCGACCACCGTGATCCCGGCCGGCCCGGCGCTCGCCGTCACCGGGCCGGCCGGGTCGTTCACCGGGGTCCGCGTCTCGAAGGCGCCGCCGCTCGATGCCGCGCTGACCGATCCGGTTTGGGCCCAGGCCCTGACCGTGAACGGCATGCAGACCGTCACGACGCAGAAGCCCAGCCCGTTCGGGGCGCAATTCATGCTGCTCTACGACGACGCGAACCTCTACGTCGGGATGAAGCTGGAGCAGCGCGGGGCGGTGCTGACCGCGACCCAGAGCGCCAACGGGGTCGGCTTCGGGCTGGACGACTTCGCCGGGATCGGGGTCGACCCGAGCGGCAACGCCGGGCAGGTCTATTTCTTCATGACCAACCCGATGGGCACGCGCTGGCAGCAGTCCTCGGAGTCGGTTCGTTTCGCCCCGCCCTGGAACGCCGTCGCGACGCGCACGACGGAGGGCTGGAACGCGATGCTGGTCATCCCGCTCTCGGCCCTGCGCCGGCCGGCGGGCGCGGTGCAGAACTGGCGCTTCGACTTCGTGCGCCGGGTCGCCGCGCTCAACGTCAACGAGTCGTGGGCCTACGACCCGGTGATGAACGACGGCGGCGGCGGGGTCGGCAGCTTCCCCAACAGCGGCGACGCGCGCTTCTGGCCGCGGCTGACCGACCTGCGCTTCAGCGGCACGCCGGCGCGCCGCCCGCCGCGGGCGGAAGTCTACGGCTTGGCCGGCGCCGGGGCGGACCGCCAGCGCTTCCAGGCCGCCGACGGCAGCTTCGTGGTGACCGGCGCGCGCCACGCCGGCGCCGACGTGGTCGTGCCGCTGACCGGCACGGCGGCCTTCGTGGCCGCGTTCGCACCCGATTTCTCCAACGTCGAGGTCGACCAGCAGACGATCGCCCCGCAAGAGTTCCGGCGCGCGCTGGCCGAGTACCGGCCGTTCTTCACCCAAGGCGCGGCCTTCTTCGATCCCATCTCGCTGACCGGGATCAACGCGCCGCCCAACCGGATCTTCTACTCGCCCGCGATCGGGCCGTTCGACCGCGGTCTCAAGCTGGAGGGCACGCAGGGCTTCCAGTCGTTCGGCGCGCTCGAGACGCAGGGCGCGGGCTTCGACGACTTGGTCTTCGGCTACAAGCACGCCATCCCCAACCGCGCGTTCGCGTGGTCGTTCGACGCGGTCCAGACGCACCACCAGGCTCGGCAACGACACGATCGACCAGCGGGCCGGCACCGACACGACCTTCCAGGGTCAGCTCAGCGGGCGCAATAACCACACCGGCTTCGTGTACGCGCTGGACTACGCGCGCGAGGGGGGCAGCTTCGTCGGCGACTACCGGCTGGCGTACAAGACCGAGGACTTCGTCGACGTGCACCAGCGCAACTACGAAGTCTACGCCGGCTACCACGACATCGGGCCGAGCTATGCGCCGGTGCTGGGCTTCACGGTCGACCCCGACATTCGCGGCCCGCAGGCGTTCTTCGACCTGCAAGGGACGCTCGCGCCGCACGGCCCGGTCAAGCGCGCCGAACTGTTCATCACCGCCGACCGCTACGTCGACCGCAGCGGCGCGGCGCACCAGTCCGACGCCAACGTCAACCTGGACCTGCAGTTCAAGAACGGGCTGCACCTCTCGGGCGGCCCGTACTTGTCGCAGTTGCGCACGTACGACAGCGGGCTGGTGGGCTACCCGTTCTACACCGGCGGGGTGACGCGCACGTACAACCAGCACAGCGTCAACCTGGGCTGGAAAGAGGGCACGCCGGCGCCGTACAACGCGAGCTTCTCGTGGGGTCCGTTCGGCGACCTGTTCCTGCAGCAGGTCTCGCTGAGCACCTCGCGCGCGATCGGCACGCGCTGGAGCATCGGGGGCGAGATCGATGGCACGCGCGAGCGGCCGTCGTTCGGCGGCCCGACCGACGGGCAGTGGCTGCGCCGGGTCACGGTCGGCGAGAACATCGACGCCAACACCAACTTCTCGCTCTCGCTGCGCGGGATCAGCGGCACCGGCGGCTTCGCCCAGCCCGGCCTGAACCTGGCCGGCTCGCTCCACCACCGCTTCAAGAACGACAGCGAGCTGTTCGTGAATTACGGCACGCCCGCCGCGCCGACGACCCTGCAGCGCGTCGTGCTCAAGTACGTCCTGCGCACCGGCGGCGGCGCGGGGGTTTAAGCGAGGGCCGGCGTTTCCAGCGCCGGCTTGCCGTCGTCGAACTTTTTCAGGTCCGGTGCGCGCAGCTTCACGTGCGTCGCGACGAGCACCGCCGCGACGGCGGCGATGCCGATCAGGCCGAGCACGGCGACGATGACGTAGGCGTCGGAGATCGCCGCGGCGAGCGCGCGGCGCAGCGCGTCGAGCTCCGCGCCGGCGGGGTGCGAGCGGCCGGTCAGGAACGCGCGCACCGCGGCGTCGGCGGAGTGCGCGACGGCGGGATCGAGCGCCACGACCTTGTCGCGCGCGCGCGAGCCGATGGTGTGCTCGACGCCCGGCGCGCTGACGAACCCGGCGGTCAGGCGGAACAGGTTGAGCAGCGCGATCGCGCGCCCGACCAGCTTCTTCTCGAACGAGAGCGCGATGACGAACAGGCCCGGCGACACGCTCAGCCCGGCGCCGAAACCGCCGATCAGGCACAGCCAGCCGACCGCTCCGGCGTCGACCGGCGCGACCGCGCGCGCGAGCAGCGCGGCCAGCGTGATGAAGCCCAAGCCGACCGCGCCGAGCACGATCACCCACTTGGTCGCAACCAGCCGGCCGAAGACGAAGCCCGCCGCGACCGCGGTCAGGAACTCGGGCCAGAACGCGAAGCCGGCCGCGCGCGGAGCGAGGCCGTCGACCCGCAGCAGGCTGAGCGAGAAGCACTGCGTCAGCGCGCTGAAGGTCACGCTGCCGAGCACGGTGGCGATCGTGCCGACCAGCGCCAGCGAGGTGAACAGCTTGCGCACCGGCACGAGCGGGTGTTCCTTGCGCGCCTCGGCCACGATCAGCACGGCGTACAGCGCGACGCCCAGCGCGACCGGCACGCTGGCCGGCGGGTACGACCAGTCGTGGCCGGCCAGCGCCCCGGCCCCGAAGTACACGAAACCGGATCCGATCGCCGCCACGGCCAAGGCCGTCCAGTCGACCGGCTCGTCGCTGCCCTGGGGCTCGCGCTTCTCCATGGTGATCGTCGCCAGCGCCAGCGCGCCCACCGCGAGCAGCGCTTCCGCCGCGAACATCGCGCGCCACAGGCCCGGCACCGCGACGAAGCCGCCGACCAGCGGGCCCAGCGTCGCCGCGCCGAACAGCGCCGGCACGATCACCCCGGCAGTCGCGCCGAGCTTCTCGCTCCCGAAGTTGGTGATCAGCGAGGGCAGGATGACGATGAAGAGCACCCCGCCGGCCAGGCCGTGCAGCACGTGCGCCGCGAGCAGCACGCCGTACGCGGGCGCCAGCGCGCTCGCGAGCGAGGTGGCCAGCGTGAGGCCGAGCAGCCAGAAGTAGAGCGTGCGGTTGTCGAACCGGCGCGTCAGCTCGGCGCCCAACAGGCAGCCGAACGCCAGCGCGGCGTCGCTGATCAGCGGCAGCGCCGCGGCGGCGTCCGGCGCGACGCCCAGGTCCGCCCCGATCACCGGCGCGGCGAGCGCGACGGCGCTGGTGTTGATCAAACCCGGAAAGAGCGTCAGGATGACCAGGACGACGTTCGCCGCGTAGGACTTGGCGAGGCGCGGTGCGGTCGCGGCGGGCATGACATGGTTCTTTCCCGCGAATCGGGGAACGAACGGGGGAATGTCGATGGACCGGGTGGAGGTGTTCGTCGGCCTGCTGATCGCGGCGATCCCGCTGGTCGGCCTGGCCCGGCGCTGGCAGATCCCCTACCCGATCGTGCTCGTGATCGGCGGCCTGGGACTGGGCTTCGTGCCCGGCCTGCCGCGGATCGAGCTGTCGCCCGACTTGGTGCTGCTGATCTTTCTCCCGCCGCTGCTGTACTGGGAGTCGATCACCGCGCCGACCGACGAGATGCGCGCCAACGCGCGCATGATCTGGCCGCTCGCGATCGGCCTGGTGATCCTCACCACCGCCGTCGTGGCGCTCGTCGCGCACGCGCTGGTGCCGGCGCTGGGCTGGGCGGCCGCGTTCGTGCTCGGCGCGGTCGTCGCGCCGACCGATGAGATCGCGGCGGTGCCGATCGCCGAGCGGCTCGGCGTGCCGCGCCACGTCACCGCGATCATCCAAGGCGAGGCGCTGCTCAACGACGCGGGCTCGCTGGTGCTCTACGCCGCCGCCGTCGCGGCGGTGGTGACGGGAACGTTCTCGTGGGCCCACGCGTCGCTCGATTTCGTGCTGGCGGCGGTCGGCGCGGTCGTGCTCGGCCTGCTCGCGGGCGGGGCCGCGATCTGGGCCTGGCGCCAGTTCCAGGACACTCGCCTGCAGGCGGTGATCTCGGTGCTGCTGCCGTTCGTCGCCTACGTTCCGGCGCAGCAGCTCCAGTGGAGCGGGGTCCTTGCGGTGGTCACCGCCGGGGTGTTCGTCAACCGCTACACGCCCAAGGTGATCACGCCCTCGGCCCGGCTGCAGCTCGTCGGCTGGTGGGAGACGACCGTGTTCCTGGCCAACGCGGTGATCTTCATCCTGCTCGGCTTGCAGCTGCGCGTGGTGGTGACGACGGCGCTCGCGCACGGCCACCCGTGGTCGCAGCTGCTGTGGGTCGCGGCGGCGGTCAACGCGGCGGTCGTGATCGTGCGCTTCGGCTGGGTCTACGCGCAGGCCGCCGTCGCGCGCGCGGCCGGCATCGCGGACCAGACGCAGGAGCAGTGGAAGCACTTGTTCGTCGTGACGTTCAGCGGCTTGCGCGGCGCGGTCTCGCTCGCCGCGGCGCTCGCGCTGCCGCTCACGATCCGCTCGGGCGCGGGCTTTCCCGAGCGCGACCTGATCGTGTTCGTCACCTTCACGGTGATCCTGGGCTCGCTGGTGGTCGGCGGGCTCTCGCTGCCGCTCGTGATCGCGCGGCTGCACATCTCCGGCGACGACAGCGAGGAACAGGAAGTCCGGCGGGCGCTGCACGCGGCGACCGAGGCGGCGCTGCGGCGCTTGGACGAGCTCGAGCGCGAAGGCCGCGTCGACCAGTCGCACGCCGCGCTGCTGCGCGCGCGCTACGGCGACTTGCGCCGCCGCTACGAGGCCGGCGGCGAGGACGCGCGGCGCGCCGTGCTGGAACGCTACGCGGTCGAGCTGGAACTGCTCGAAGCGGAGCGGGCGGCGATCCTGGACCTGCGCCGCCGGGGCGAGATCGAGAACAAGGTGCTGCGCCGGCTGCAGCTCACGCTCGACATCGCCGAGACGGGGCTGCAGCGCTTCGCCGGCGACGCCGAGGACATCACGGAGGAAGACTCCGAGCTGGCTACGTCGCCGCTGGAGCCGTCGTCGCGTCGTCCAGGAGAACCGTGAGCCGCTTGCGGCGCCAGACGCCGAAGTAGTACGCCGCCTGGAAGGTCAGGCTCGCGCAGAACGCCACCGGGTAGGCGAACCACACCCCGCGCAGCCCGTAGTGCGGCGCCAGCGCGTAGGCGACCGGCACCTCGACGCCCCAGATGGAGACGATCGAGAGCAGGGTCGGCCAGAGCACCGTGCCGCTGGAGCGCATCAGGCCCGAGAGCACGCTCGAGGTGCCGAAGATGACGTAGCTCCAGAGCGTGATCGCGAGCAGGTCGTGGGCCAGCGCGAGGACGTGCTCGTCGGTGATGAACAGGCTCAGGATCGCGCGCGAGAAGAGGTAGCCCAGCGAGATCAGCACGCCGCCGATGACCCAGTTGAGCGCGACGCCGGCGCGCGCGATCGAGCGCAGCCGGTCGAAGCGCCGCGCGCCGATCGACTGAGCGCCGAAGATCGAGGCGGCGATCCCGATCGAGATCGCCGGGAACTGCACGTACGAGACGATCTGGTTGACCGCGCCGTACGCGGCCGTGGCGTCGGAGCCGAAGCGGTTGACCAGCGAGATGACCGCGATCTCCGCCAGCGAGATCATGACGAACTGGATCCCGGTCGGGACGCCGATGCGCACCAGCGTCGCCAGCAGCTTGGGCTCCAGCCGCATGTCGCGCGCGATCGCGGGCCCGAACGCGAGCGGGTTGCGCTCGCGCGCCAGCGCGACCAGCAGGTACGCCAGGCCCAGCATGCTGGCCGTGAGGTTGGCGACCGCGGCCGCGCTGACGCCCAGGTGCGGCAGCCCGAACCAGCCGCGGATCAGCATCGGCGTGACGACCACATTGCCCGCGGTGCTGACGATCAGCGCCACGAACGGGGTGGTCGAGTCACCCGTGCCGCGCACGAACGTGGTGTAGGCCAGGTACACGAACAGGAGCGGCAGCCCGGCGAAGGTGATGCGCGCGTAGGCCATGGTGGGCGCGAAGATGTCGGCCGGCGTGCCGATCACGTGCAGCAGCTGCGGCGCGAAGACGACGCCCAGGATGCCGACGACCAGGCCGCTGACCAGCGCCAGCGTCAGCGTCGTGCCGGCGACCGCCTTGAGCCGCGCGTCGTCCTTGGCGCCGTACGCTTGCCCGATCAGGACCGAGCTGGCGCTGGAGATGCCGATGAAGAACGAGATCATGAAGAAGACGATCGGAAAGAAGCCCGCCGCCGCGGCCAGCGCCTGAACCCCGATCAGCCGCCCCAGGTAGATGCTGTTGAGCGTCGCCGAGGCGGACTGCAGCACGTTGCTCAGCATGAGCGGGACGAGGAACAGGAGCATCGAGCGCCAGATGGCTTTCGAGTCGTCGATGACGGGTCCGCGGCGCTGCATCGCGGGAACTATGCCCGCGACGGGAAGCCGGACCCTTCCGGCGCAAATACGGTGCCGGCAATGCAGTCCGCTCGCTCGTCCGCCCGGTCCACGATCCTGTACGTCACCGACCTCGCGTACCAAGCGCCCGCGCGCCGCTACTGCGACGAGGACATCGACCTCTCCGAGCGGCTGCGCGAGACGTTCGGCGTCGCGCTGTGCCACCCGCACGAGGCGGCGCGGCTCATGGACGCGTTCGATGCGGTGGTGATCCGCAACTGTGGGCCCGGCGTGCAGTACCAGCCGGAGTACGCCGCCTTCCGCGAGCGCGCGCTGGCTTCGGGAGCGCGCGTATACAATACGCTGACCGGCAAGGCCGACATGGCGGGCAAGCAGTATATCGTGGACTTGTTCGCGCGGGGGTATCCCGTCATTCCCACGGTCGACCGGCTCGCAGATCTGGACCGCCTGCCGCGCGTGGAGCGCTACGTCGTCAAGCCCAAGACCGGGTGTGATTCGATGGGGCTGGAGATTCTCGGGCGGGGCGAGCTGGTGGCCCGTACTTTCGACGGCATGCTGATTCAGCCGCTGGTCGACTTCGCGTACGAGGTGTCGTTCTATTTCATCGACGACGCGCTGCAGTACGCGCTCCGCACGCCGGATACGGGCGAGCGCTGGAAGCTCGAGCGCTACGAGCCCACGGCGGCGGACGTCGCGTTCGCACGCCGCTTCGTCGCCTGGAACGCGATCGCGCACGGTATCCAGCGCGTCGATGCGTGCCGCACCCGCACCGGCGAACTGCTGCTGGTCGAAGTCGAGGACCACAACCCGTACTTGTCGCTGGACTTGCTCGACGACGTGACGCGCGAGGCGTTCGTCGCGAACATGAAGGCATCGCTGCAAGGCCTGCTCGCGAAGCGGCCCATGACGCCGGCGCACAACCCGGGAAGCGCGGCCTCGCGCAGCGAATCATCGAGCGCGGCGGGCGATTAGCTCAGCGGGAGAGCGGCTCCTTTACACGGAGATGGTCGGGGGTTCGAATCCCTCATCGCCCAGATTCTACACGCGTTCGAGCCACTCGTGTTCGAGGATTCCGTACCAGAGCTCTTCGCCCCACTCGTCCTTGAAGATCTCGTTGTGCACGAAGTGCGCTTCGCGGCGCATGCCCAGGCGTTCCATCACCCGCGCCGAGGCGTGGTTGCGCACGTCGCAGCGGCCGATGATGCGGTGCAGGCCGAGGCCCTCGAAGCCCAGCCGCAGCATCGCGGCGGCGGCTTCGGTTGCGAGGCCGCGGCCCTGGAAGTCGGAGTTGACGACGAAGCCGATCTCGCCTTGCCGGTGTTCCCGGTGGAGCCAGTGCAGCCGGGCCTCGCCGATCACCCGGCCGACGTCGCGCAAGGCGACGGCGAGCACCAAGCTCTGGCCCTCCGCGTCGAGCGCCGTTTGGCGCGCTCTGCGCTCGAGCGCCTCCCGCGCTTGCGCGCGATCGCACGGCTCCCAGTAGAGATAGCGAACGACCTCGGGCCGGGAGTGGTAGTCGTACAAGTCGTCCAGGTCGCCAGGACCGAACGGCCGCAGCGCGAGGTTCGTCGTCTCGATCGGATAAGCGGGATGCAGCCCTCGCGCCGCGGCTCGAAATTCATCCGTCACAGTTCTCTCGTCACCGGGCGCACCGAACGCGGGACACGCCGTTCGCTGTCACGGCAGAACGGTTCGTTTTGCCTACCGTGCTCGCGAATCGGAATGTATGTACCAAACACCCTCCAGCCGGCCGAGGCGTTGACTGGCGCCCAGCGGAGTGCTACGCTCCTTGCTACCTTCAGCACTCCGAGCGTTCTCGGACTTCCCGAGGGAGGTTGCCGGCAGGTAGGGTTCGGGATTCGGTTTTTCTGGTCCCTGCGCATTGGGCCTCATGGCCGCATGCGCTGCTATCGTTTGCGGGACCGGCACCGTTCCATACCAAACGGCACGACACATGTCAGCGGCACACCGTAAAAGGCACAGGCACATGACAGCACAAGCGGATTCCGGCGAGACGACCACCACGTCGACGGAGGCCGCTCCGGCGCCGGCTTCGAGTACCGCGGACGATACGTCCGCCACGACGGCCACGACCGATACCGGTCGGCCGCGCGCGACGCCGTTCGCGACGGCCGCCGACAACCCGGGCGGGCGCGCGACCCAGGTCTACAACGACTACCAGGCCGCCCTGGCTCAGGTGCAGCGCGACACGACGGACCGCCAGAACGCGGCCGGCGCGACGTACTCCAAGGCCGTCGCGGCCGCGCAGACGGACAACTCCAAGGTGGCGCGCGACGCGTACCTGGAGTACGTCAAGGAGTTCCACCGCGCGCAAGTCGATCCGGAAGCGGCGTCGGGGACCGACCTCTACCGCGCCCAAACCGACTACCAGGAAGCGAATCAAGCCGCGGCCCAGGCGACGCAGGAGGCCGTCGATGCGGCCAACCAGGCCTATGCTCAGGAAATGCAAGCGATCCAGGCCGAGCTCCAGACGCGCTGGGAAGCCGCGTACGCGGACTACGTCGAAGCGCTGCACGAGAGCTTCACCTCGGCCGACCCGGCGACGTTCGACGCCGCGACGCTCAGCTCGATCGCCCAGACCATGATGTACGCGGCCGCCTCGGCGACCTCGTGCGCGAGCCGAGCGAGCTGACGACCGTATTCCAAGCCGCCTTTCGATCCCGCTAGCGTCGACGTGACGCCCGACTTCACGGAGCGGGTCCGTGGAATCTCGCCGCAGCGCCTCGACCTGTTACTGCACCGCCTCAACGCCCTGCGCCCCGCACCGGCCGGGGGCGCCGCGGTCGCGCGCGCGCTTGGGGCGAGCGCGCCGCCGCCCGAGACGTGGTCGGCCGAACCGTTCCTCGTGCCGCTGCGCTTCCGTGGCGCGCTCGATCCCGCGGCGCTGCGCCGCGCGCTCGCCGGCTCGCCGGCGAGCTGGGCGGTCCGCCGCCCGCGGCGCACGAGCTGGATCTGCGCGGCCGGCCGGTCGCGGAGCGTTACGGCGAGGCTTTGCGGGCCGCAGGGGCGCACGCCGGCGCGGACGCGCGGCCGCCGCGGAGGACGGGCCGGTCCGCGCCGTGCTGGCCCGCCTGGATGAAGCGGAGTACCTGGTAGTGCTGGTTCTGCGCCCGGCCGACGCGCCGCCCGTCGCCGCGCTCGTGCGCCGGCTGCAGGCCCGCTACGACGAGCTCGTGCGCCGCTTGCCGCCCCAACCCCAGACGCCACAGTCCGAGCCGGCACAGCGCGAGACGCCGCCCGCGCCGCTCCCCGCGCAAACGCCCGAGGACTTGCTGGCGGCGGTCGAATCCTTTTCCGATGAAGACGTCGAACTGCTGCTGGGGCAGCTCGAGTCCGGCGCGAGCCTGCGCGTGGCGCGGGATACGAGCGCGCCGGTCGACTCGGCGAGCGCCGAGGCGCTGCTGGCCGAGATCGACCAGCTCGCTGACGACGACGTCGACGCCCTCCTCGCCCAGCTCTCCGACGTATGAGCGATGTCTGAAACGATCCACGGCAACGGCCCGACCACCGCGACGATGACCCCGGAGGAGAAGCGCGAGCTCCTCGCGCGCCTGCTCAAGGAGAAGGTGCGCACCTCGCGGCCGTATCCGATGTCCTTCGCGCAAGAGCGCTTGTGGATCATCGACCAGTTCGATCCCGGCCCGATCTACAACATCCCGTTCCAGATTCGCTTTCCGGGCGCGGTCGACCAGCCCGCGCTGCGCAAGACGCTCGGCGAGATCGTGCGCCGCCACGAAGCGCTGCGCACGACCTTCCACACCGAGAACGAGGTCTCGGTGCAGCGCATCCACCCCGCGCGCCCGTTCGAGCTGCCGGTCGCGGACCTGAGCGGGATGCCGCCCGCGCTGCGCGACGCCGAGACGTCCCGCCTGGCGCTGCAGGAGAACGTCTACCGCTTCAACTTGAGCGAAGGGCCGCTGTTCCGCGCGCTGCTGGTGAAGCTGCACGAGTACGACAGCGTGCTGCTGCTGACGATGCACCACATCGTCTCGGACGGCTGGTCGATGGGCGTGCTGATGCGCGAGGTCGTCACGCTCTACGGCGCCTTCGCGGCCGGGCAGCCCTCGCCGCTGCCCGAGCTGAGCCTGCAGTACGCCGACTTCGCGATCCAGCAGCGCGAGTATCTGTCCGGCGACGCGATGACGCGCTACCTGAGCTACTGGAAGGGGCAGCTGGGCGGCGCGCCCGACGTGCTCGAACTGCCGACCGACCGCGTGCGGCCGCGCATTCAGACCTACAACGGCGCCTGGCAGTCGTTCCTCATCGGCAGCAAGACGACGGCCGGCCTGCAGCGCATCTGCCGGCGCGAGCGGGTCACGCTGTTCATGGCGCTGCTGGCGGCGTTCAAGATCCTGCTCTCGCGCTACACCGGCCAGACCGACGTCGTCGTCGGCACCCCGATCGCCAACCGCAACCGGGCCGAGACCGAGGCCCTGATCGGTTTCTTCGTCAACACGCTGGTGCTGCGCACCGACCTGTCGGGCGACGCCACCGCGCTCGACGTGATCCGGCGCGTGCGCGAGGTGACGCTCGAGGCGTACGAGCACCAGGACCTGCCGTTCGAGAAGATCGTCGAGGACCTCAAGCCCGAGCGCGATCTCAGCCACAGCCCGCTGTTCCAGGTGATGTTCGCGCTCCAGAACGCGCCCTCGGGACAAGCCGGTCCCGGTGTCATGATGCCCGAACCGGCCGACGACGAGCCGCCGCCGCAGCCCTATCCGGGCAGCGCGAAGTTCGACCTGACCCTCTCGCTGACCGAGTCCGGCGACATGCTCAGCGCGAGCTTCGAGTACAACACCGACCTGTTCGAGCACGCCACCATCGGGCGCATGGTGGGGCACTTGCGCACCCTGCTAGCCTCCATCGCGGCCGACCCCGAGCGGCGCATCGGCGAGCTGCCGATGCTCACCCCGGCCGAGCGCCGCCAGGCGCTGGTCGACTGGAACCAGACCGCGGCCGACTTCCCGGCCGAGCGCTGCCTGCACGAGCTGTTCGACGCGCAGGCCGACCGCACGCCCGACGCGACCGCGCTGGTGTTCGGCGGCGCGAGCCTGACCTATCGCGAGCTCGACCGGCGCGCCAACCAGCTCGCGCGCCACCTGATCGGCCTGGGCGTCGGGCCCGGGAGCCGGGTCGGCGTGTGCCTGGAGCGCTCGCTCGAGATGGTCGTGGGCGTGCTGGGCGCGTTCAAGGCCGGCGCGGCGTACGTGCCGCTCGACCCGACCCACCCGCGCGACCGGCTGGCGTTCCTGATCGAGGACATGCGCGCGCCGGTGCTGCTCACCATGGACCGGCACGCGGCCGACATCCCCAGCGCCGGCGCGCAGGTCTTGCGCCTCGACGCCGACTGGCCGCGCATCGCCGCCGAGGACGACAGCCGCCCGCACACGGACGTCACGCCCGACGACGTCGCGGTGGTGTTCTACACCTCCGGCTCGACCGGCAAGCCCAAGGGGACGCTCGGCCACGGGCGCGGCTACGTCAACCTGATCCAGTACTTCATCAAGAGCTGCGCGATCGACGCGGCGTCGCGCGCGATCCTGATGACCCCGTTCACCTTCGACGCCTCGTTCAAGAACATCATGGCGCCGCTGACCGTGGGCGGAACGCTGATCCTGGCCGACGACTTCAAGCACGACATGCAGGTGCTGATCGACTGCATCGCGCGCGAGCGCGCGACGGTGACGTTCACCACCCCCAGCCTGCTGTACGCGCTGATCGAGGCGACCCGCGGCGAGAGCTACCGCAGCTTATCGACGATGCGCGCGCTCTACGTCGGCGGCGAGCCGAGCGACGCGCGCCGTTTCCGCGAGTGGGTCGCCAGCCCGAACTGCAACTGCCGCTTCGTCCACGAGTACGGCCCGGCCGAGTGCTCGGACGCGGTGACGACCTACTTCCCGGCCCGCGACGAGCTGCTCGAGCTCGACGCGCTGCCGATCGGCTACCCGATCGACAACGCCAAGGTGTACGTGCTCAACGACGCGCTCGAGCCGCAGCCGGTCGGCGTGCCGGGCGAGCTCTACATCGGCGACCTGTGCGTGACGTGGGGCTATCTCGAGCGGCCGGGGCTGACCGCGGACCGCTTCGTGCCCAACCCGTACGCCGCGGGCGAACGGCTGTACCGCACCGGCGACCTGGTGCGCCGGCTGCCGAGCGGAGCGCTGGAGTTCCGCGGCCGGACCGACAACCAGGTCAAGATTCGCGGCATCCGGATCGAGCTGGGCGAGATCGAGGCCGCGCTGCAGCGCCACGAGCTGGTGCGCCAGACGATCGTGGTGGCGCGCGCCGACGGCCCGGGCGACAAGCGCATCGTGGCCTACGTCGTCTCGCACGACGGCGCCGAGCTCGACGTGGACCTGCTGCGCGGCCACCTCCGCAACCAGCTCCCCGACTACATGATGCCGGCCGCGTTCGTGCAGCTCGACGCGCTGCCGATCTCGCCCAACGGCAAGATCGACCGCGGCGCGCTGCCCTCGCCCGACGCGGTGGCGCGCGAGAAACCGTTCCACGGCCCGCGCAATCCGCTCGAAGAAGTGCTGGCCGGGTTCTGGGCCGACGTGCTCGGCCTGGCGCAGGTCGACATCCACGACGACTTCTTCGATCTGGGCGGGCACTCGCTGCTGGCGACCCAGGTGGTGTCGCGGGTGCGCGAGTCGTTCCGGGTCGATCTGCCGCTGCGGCGCATCTTCGAGACGCCGACCGTGGCCGAGCTGGCCGAGAGCATGCTGGCCGACGAGGCCAGCGGAGCGCGCGTGGAGCGCACCGCGGAGATCCTGCTCCAAGTGGCGGCGATGTCGGACGACGAGGTCGAGACCATGCTGGGCGAGAGCGGGGGCGCGGGCGCCTGACGATGGCCAAACGACTCGATCTCACCGCCAAGCGGCGCGCGCTGCTGGGCGAGCTGCTGCCGCACGAGGAGCAGCCGGCGCAGCCCGCGGCAGGCGCCGACGACGGCCCGCCGCCGCTCTCGTTCGCGCAGCAGCGGCTGTGGTTCCTGGACCAGTACGAGACCGATCGCCCGATCTACAACATCCCGCTGCGCATGCCGCTGCAAGGCTCGGTCGACCACCGCGCCGTCGAGGCCGCGATCGGCGAGATCGTGCGCCGCCACGGCGCCATGCGCACGACGTTCCGGGTGGTCGACGGGCAGCCGGTGCAGCACGTCGCGCCGCCGGGCGAGTTCCAGGTGCCGCTGGTCGACTTGCGCGGGCTGCCCGAGGCGCAGCGCCGGCGCGAGCTCGACCGGCTCGCCGCCGCCGAGCACGAGCACCGCTTCGACCTGGTGCGCGGGCCGCTGTTTCGCGCCAGCCTGGTGCGGGTCGACAATACCGAGCACGTGCTGCTGCTGACCACCCACCACATCGTCTCGGACGGCTGGTCGATGGGCATCCTGCTGCACGAGTTCGACCTGCTCTACGGCGCGTTCTCGAGCGGGCGCCCGTCGCCGCTGCCCGAGCTCGCGCTGCAGTACACCGACTTCGCGCGCCGCCAGCGCGACGAGCTGCGCGGCGAGCGGCTCGAGGAGCTGATCGGCTTCTGGCGCCGCAAGCTGGGCGACGCGCCGCCGGTCATCGAGCTGCCGACGGACCGCCCGCGGCCCAAGCTGCAGACGTTCAACGGCGAGACGCAGCTCTTTCTCGTCCCCAAGCTGGTCGCGCAGCAGCTCGCGGAGCTGGGCCGCAAGTCGGGCGTGACCACGTTCATGACCCTGCTGGCGGCGTTCGAGGTGCTGCTGGCGCGCTGGACCGGCCGGACCGACATCGTGCTGGGCACCCCGATCGCGAACCGCAACCGGGCCGAGATCGAGCCGCTGATCGGCTTCTTCGTCAACACCCTGGTGCTGCGCACCGACCTCGCGGGCGACCCGACGTTCCGCGAGCTGCTGCAGCGCGTGCGCGAGGTGACGCTCGAAGCCTACGCGCACCAGGACCTGCCGTTCGAGAAGCTGGTCGAGGAGCTGCAGCCCGAGCGCAATCCCAGCCACACGCCGGTGATCCAGGTGCTGTTCGCGCTCCAGAACCTGCCCACCATGGTGAACGGCATGGCCGGCGGCGAGCACGGCGAGTCGGGCGAGCCGACGGTGGTGCCGGGCAACGCGCGCTTCGACATGTCGCTCTTCATGGCCGAGGTGGACAACGGGCTCGCCGGCGAGCTGGAGTACAACAGCGACCTGTTCGACACCGCGACGATCACCCGGCTGATCGCGCGCTTCCAGCGCGCGCTGGCGGCGCTCGCGAGCGAGCCCGAGCAGCGCATCGCCGAGCTGCCGCTGATGGACGAGGCCGAGCGGCGCGCGCTCGAAGACGCGTGGAGCGGGCCGCGCGCCGACGTGCCGCGCGTCGGCGCGCACGCGCTGTTCGAAGCGCGCGCGCGCGTCAGCCCGCACGAAGCGGCGGCGCTGTTCGGCGAGCGGCGCATGTCGTACGGCGAGCTCGACGAGCGCGCCAACCGCTTCGCGCGCTACCTGCAAGCGGCGGGCGTCGGGCCGGAGGTGCGGGTCGGGATGTGCCTGGACCGCTCGTTCGACATGCTGGTCACGATCCTGGCGATCTGGAAAGCCGGCGGCACCTACGTGCCGCTCGACCCGGCCTACCCGGCCGCGCGCCTGGCGTTCATGCTCGCGGACTCGCAGGCCGCGCTGGTCGTGACGCGCGCCGGTTTGCGCGACCGCTTGCCGCCCGCGCGGGCGCGCGTCGTCGTGCTGGAGGCCGAGCGCGAGGCGATCGCGGCGCACGAGCCGAGCGCGCCGCCCTGCGCGGCGAGCGACGAGAACCTCGCCTACGTGATCTACACCTCGGGCTCGACCGGGCGCCCCAAGGGCGTGGCGATGTCGCACCGCCCGCTGGTCAACCTGGTCGAGTGGCAGGCGCGAGCCGACGCGCTGGCGCCCGGCGCGCGCGTGCTGCAGTTCATGGCGCTCAGCTTCGACGTGTCGCTGCAGGAGATGTTCTTCACCTGGACCGCAGGCGGCACGCTGGTGCTGGTCGACGACGAGCGGCGGGGTGATTTCGACGCGCTGGCCGCGACGATCGCCGAGCAGTCGGTGGAGCGGATGTTCCTCCCGCCGGTCGCGCTGCCCGGCATCCTCGACGGGCTGGTCAACGCGAACCGCCCGCTGGCGCTGCGCGAGATCGTGTGCGTCGGCGAGCAGCTGACGCTGACGCCGGTGACGCTGCGCGCGCTCGCGCAGCTCGGCGTCGGCCTGCGCAACCACTACGGGCCCAGCGAAACGCACGTCTGCACCGACTACCCGTTCGCGGGCCCGCAGGCGGGCTGGCCGGCGGTGCCGCCGATCGGGCGGCCGATCGACAACACCCGCGCCTACGTGCTCGACGAAGGGCTGCGGCCGGTGCCGGTCGGGATCGTCGGCGAGCTGTACATGGGCGGCGACTGCGTCGCGCGCGGCTACCTCGACCGGCCCGCGCTGACCGCGGAGCGCTTCCTGCCCGACCCGTTCGGCGCACCCGGCGCGCGGATGTACAAGACCGGCGACCGCGTGCGCCTCTTGCCTAACGGCGATCTGGCCTTTCTGGGCCGGCTGGACCAGCAGGTCAAGGTGCGCGGGTTCCGGATCGAGACGGCCGAGATCGAAGCGGTGCTGCTGGAGTTCCCCGGCGTGCGCCACGCGACGGTGATCGACGCGCGCGACCCGGCCACGGGCATCGTCTCGCTGGCGGCGTACCTGGTCGCCGCGCCCGACGCGCCGGCCGCCGTCGCCGACCTGCGCCAGTTCCTGGCCGACCGGCTGCCGCAGCACATGATCCCGGCCGCGTTCGTGAAGCTCGACGTGCTCCCGCTGACGCCCAGCGGCAAGGTCGACCGGCGCGCGCTGCCCGCGCCCGAGGCGAGCCAGCACGCCGAGCGCGCGCCGGTTCCGCCGCGCAGCGCGCTCGAAGCGACGATCGCCGGGATCTGGCGCGAGGTGCTGGGCGCGGCCGAGGTCGGCGCCGAGGACAACTTCTTCGAGCTGGGCGGGCACTCGCTGCTCGCCACCCAGGTCGTCTCGCGCCTGCGGCGCGAGTTCGCGGTCGACGTCCCGCTGCGCCGCATGTTCGAGCAGCCGTCGACGGTCGCCAAGCTCGCGCGCACGGTCATCGCGGGCTTGGCCGAGCAACTTCCCGCTTCCGAGGCGGAGCGCGCGTTCGACGAGGTCGAGCGGCTCACCGACGACGAGGTCGCCCTGGAGATCGCCGCATGCGCCACGTAGTCGTGCTCAACGACGAAGAGATGTACTCCACCTGGCCCGCCGACCGCGAGCTGCCGCCGGGCTGGTACCGGGCCGGCTTCGAGGGCGAGAAGGACGAGTGCCTGGCCTACGTCGAGCGGACCTGGACCGACATGCGCCCGCTGAGCCTGCGCCGGCGCCACGAGGAAAACGCGGCCGGTCGCTAGGCCGCAATCCATCCAGCTGAGCCGCGCGTTCTTTCGGCGTCATAATCGCTCAGCTAGGAGAATCTCGCTTGATCAAACGTTCCATCGCCGCGCTCGCCGGCGCGGCCCTCTCCGTCATGTGCGTGGCTCCGGCCTTCGCTCAGACCACCATGTCCTCGCCGATGCCGATGGCGTCGCCCGCTCCGATGAGCTCGGGCGGCTCGATGATGAAGGGCGGCTCGATGATGAAGGGCGGCTCGATGATGAAGAGCGGCTCGATGGGCGGCGCGCGCTTCGGCGGCAGCGTCTACACCGGCCGGCCGGCGCTCCAGAACACGCTCTCGCTGGTCGTCGCCGGCGGCGGCCCCAGCAACTTCCACACCACCACGCTCGTGAAGAGCCTGGCCGGGCCGGCCGCCGGTCCCGAGGTCGCGAAGCTGACCAAGATGTACGGCGCGGCCGGCGTCAAGCAGTACCTGTCGGTGTTCGACTTCGTCGTCGCCGATTCGCTCAAGATCGTGACGGCCGCGCACGTGGCCCTGCCCAAGAGCCCCGCGCCCAGCCCCAAGAACGGTAAGGCGCTCACGACCGCCCTCTACATGGACGGCGTCGACAAGTCGACCGGCACGTACAACGTCGAGTACATGCTCGACCATCTCGTCACCCACCCGGTCCACGTTCAGGTCATGAAGGACATCGACGCCAAGTACGGCGCCAAGGCCGACGCGACGTACCACGTCGTCACCCTGCAGGTGTTCAAGGACCTCAAGGCCGCCTACGGTCTCTAAGACCCGGCGTTCCTCCCTGCTGAAGAGCCGCCCCGAATCGGAGGCGGCTCTTCGCAATCAACCGACCGGAAAATCGAAAGGACCACACCGATTCGGCGTGGCCCTTCCGTCATCTTGAGGTTTGTCGCAGCAGCCAACCGGCCGCTACGACGATGTCCTGTTCGGTGGATCTTGCGGGTCCATCAAGTGGGCCGCCCTCCTGAACGTTTCAGACGCAGTTGCGCTTAAGTGAACGATCTCTTCGTCACCGCTCCGGCGCGCATTCAGCCGTGCGGTGCCACGTAACGGGGTGGATCTTCCGGCGTCAAGCCGCCCTCCCGTGAGTCGCGAGTGTTTCTGTCCTCGAGGTGAATGCATGGTACACCCCGAGAAAAGTCGGGTCAATCCCCCAATTCGGAGGAATCGAAGGCGTCCACGGGGCTCCGGCCAAGAGACCACTCGGTGAGCGTCAACGGCACGCTGGTGCGCCGCGTGGAGGCGGTCGGTATCCTGGTTGCTTCGTTCGTGCTGGCGGCACTGGTCGTGTCGCACCGGATGCTGGTGGAGCACATCCTGCACCACATCGGCTGGCTCGCGGTGCCGCTCTCGGTGCTGGTGTTCGCGATCGTCGCTTCGGCGCCGTTCTCCGTCACCGACGCGCTGGCGGTGATGAACGGCGTGCTGTTCGGCCCGCTCTGGGGCTCGATCGTCAACGCGCTGGGCCTCGTGCTCGCCGCGGTGCTCGGCTATTACGTCGCGCTGCGGACGTCGGACGCGTTCGACGTGAAGGCGCAAGTCGAACGCCTGCCGGGCTGGACGCGCCGCTTCCAGATCGGCTCGCCGATGTTCCTGATCGTCGTGCGGATCCTGCCCGGGCTGGGCGGCACGATCGCAACGCAGACCGCCGCCGCGCTGCGCGTGCCGCTCTTCCGGCAGATCTACACCATGTGCGCGATCGCCGTGCCGCTCTGCACGGCGCTGGCCATCGGCGGCGACTGGCTCTCGATCCAGATCGAAACGCGCATCGTCACCCCCGCTCAGCACTACGCGGAGAAGCATCACCTGCACATGCCACACCGTCGTCACCGCCCGCCTGTTTCCGCGCCCGCGAGCCCGCCGCCGCAATGATCGCCGAGAGCAACGTCGTCGTCGTCGACACGCCCGAGGCGCTCGCCCAGCTGTGCGAGCGGATCGCGCTCGCGCCGCGCGTCGGCTTGGACACCGAGTTCCACACCGAGAAGTCGTACACGCCGCACCTGATGGTGGTGCAGCTGCTGTTCGAGGACGGGGTGGCGCTGGTCGACCCGCTCGCGCTGCGCGACCTGCGCCCGCTGGTCGCCGCGCTGGCCGGCGCGCGCATCGTCGGGCACGCGCTCAGCTCGGACCTGCGCATCCTGGCCGACGCGTTCGAAACCCTGCCGCGCGCCGCGTACGACACCCAGGTCGCGGCGGCGTTCGTCGGCTACGGGCTGTCGATCTCGCTGCTCGACCTGGTGCGCGACCTGTGCGGGGTGACGCTGCGCAAGTCGCAGACCGTCAGCGACTGGAGCACGCGCCCGTTCAGCCCCAAGCAAGTCGAGTACCTCGTCGACGACGTGCGCTACCTGTTCGAGCTCGAGGACAAGCTGCGCGGCAAGCTGCGCGCGCGCGGGCGCGAGGAGTGGGCCGACGAGGAGATGGACGCGCTGGTCGAGCTGCGCGCGTACCGGCCCGACCCGCGCCGCCTCTACCTGCGCATCTCGGGCAACGCGCGGATGAACCGGCGCGAGCTGGGCATCCTCAACGAGCTGGCGCACCTGCGCGACCGCTACGCGCGCGAGCGCAACATCCCGCTCAAGTACGTCCTGCCCGACGACGTGATGGTGGGCCTCGTGCAATTGCGGCCGCGGACGGTCGACGAGCTGTCGCAGCTGCGCCGGATCGACTCGGGCACGCGCCGCAATCTGGGCGACCGCATCATCGAGGCGGTCGCGCGCGGCGAGGCGCTGCCCGAGGACGAGCTGCCGCCGCGCGCACCCAAGCCGCTGGGCCCGCAGCGCGACGCGCTGGTCTCGACGATGGCGGTGCTGGTCAGCGCGCTGGCCGCCGAGAACGACGTGCCGACCACGATGCTGCTGCCGCGCGCGGCGCTGGAGAAGATCGCCCGCGAGGCGCCGCCGTCGCCCGACGCGCTGGCGGACATCGTCGACTTGAACCCGTGGCGGCGCGAGCTGATCGTCGAGCCGCTGTGGTCGCTGCTGACCGGCGAGAAGGGGCTGCGCGTGGCGGGCTATCTGGAGGCGAACCCGCGCACGGTGTTCGGCTAGAGGCGGTCGCCGCCGGGCCTGTCTATGCGGCGGCGTCCACACTCATCGGCTCGACGAACGTTGGGGTCGGCTCGGGAATCTCGATGCCGTCATGGACCATGCCGGCGAGGTGCAGCTGCGTCAAGAGCCGCTGAAAACGGGGTGCGCGACTCGATTGCGCCAGAAAGGTTGGTTAGGCCAGCGCCGTTCGAGTGCGTAGTATGCGCGGCGCTGGCGGGCGTACGCGGTGAAGCGCCGGTGGTGCGCGGCGGTATAGTCGTCCCACGCGTTCGACTCGAGGGCATCGGCGAGTGCGAGCGCGTCCTGGAGGCCTTTCACGATGCCGAAGCCGGAGAGCGGGTCGTACGAGGCTGCGGCGTCGCCGGCGGCCGCCCAGCCCGGCCCCGCCGCGGAGCGGCGGAGCGAGGACGAGACGTGCGCCGTGCGCGAGGCGACGAGCCGCGCCTGGCCGATGCGCGCGCAAGTAAGTGGTGCGCGCTCGAGCTGTTCACCTAGCAGGACGCCCTGGGTGACGTAGAAGTCAGGTTCGACGGTGAAGACCGCGACGGTCTCGCCGGATGGCAGCGGGGCGGCATACCACCAGCCGTCTTGCGTGCTTTCGACGAGGGTTCGTAGATCGCGCGATTGTGGCACGTCGTCGTGGGCAAAGCGCACGAAAATGGCGATCAAGGCGTCGTCGACGTCGCGGCCGTCGTTCGGGTCCAGGCGCAGGCCGTTGCGGCCGGTCGCGTCGACGACGAACCGCGCCGTCACGGGAGCCGTGCCGCTCGCGGTGGTGGTGACGGTCCAGGTGCGGTCGGGCTTGCGCGTGCAGCGGCGTGCAGCGGTGCCTGGGCGGACGTCGGCGCCCGCGCGCGCGGCAGCGTCACACAGCACCCGGTCGAAACTGTTGCGGTCGACGTGCCAGCCGTTGCCGTGCGGGTTGGTGATGAAATCGGTTTCGGCCGGGTGGGGCGAGCCCCAGGCCGAAATCGTGCCGGGCGACGGCAGCGGCTGCGTCGCGAGAAAGGCGTCCCACACGCCGAGCCGGCGCAGCAGCGGGTTGGCCTCGGGCGGTAGCGTCTCGCCGACGCGCGGGCCGTCGAACCGCGTCGCTTCGAGCAGGACGACGTCGCGGCCGCGCCGGGCGAGCTCGAGCGCGGTCGCCGCGCCGGCCGGCCCGCCACCCAGCACGACGATGTCGCGAGCGCTCAAGTTACCCATAGAGTCCCGGGGGGAAGGCTCGCCGGTCCACCCGCTGTAATGTCATGTGCCCGGCTTCGCGCTCCGCGCGGGGCGATTACTGCCGTCGTGAGGTGTCGATGGAACTCGGATCGATCGCGAGCGTGCGCATTCACCCCGCGATCGGGATCGCGCGGGTCGGCAACAGTGACGAGTTCTTCGTCGGGCCCGAGCTGCCGTACCCGCAGCCCAGGCCGCTGGGCTTCTACAAAGACGCGGCGGGCAAGCTCAAGCGGCAGGCGGCGCTGTTCCGTGTCTACGGCTACGACGCGCAGGGCAACGTCGTCGCCGAGCTGACGGGGGCGAACGCGGACATCGAGTGGACCGTGCACGTCGCGAACAAGAAGAGCGCCTGGTACGATTTCGACGTCGCGCTCGACATCCCGGAAGCGGCGACCCAGCAGTCGCAGCGCCGCAACGCGAACTTCGTGGGTGACCAGCGCAAGTCGCTCGTGATCGACCCGGGCGCGCGCTCGGTGAGCGGCGCGAACGCCGGACCGGAGCCGTTCGACAGCGGGACGTTCGTCGGCCGGCCGGTCTATCTGGGCGAGCTGCGCACCGACGGCGCGGGGCGGCTGCTGTTCCTGGGTGGGCGCGGCGTCTCGGCCAGCTACACCGGCAATCCCAACCCGATCACGTTCGCCAACAACGATGGCTGGCACGACGACACCGCGGACGGGCCGGTGCGCGCGACGGTCACGGTCGGCGGCACGACGTTCGCTGCCGACCCGGCCTGGGTCGTCGTCGCGCCGCCGAACTACGCGCCCGACCTGATCACGCCGCAGACCATGTACGACGTGATCGCCGACGCGCTGGCCGGCAAGTGGACGCGCTCGGCCAAGACGCCCGGCCAGTGGACGCCCTCGTTCCGCCGGGACATCCTGCCGCTGCTCAAGCAGATGGTGGACGCGCAGTGGGTCAACGCGGGCTTTCTCGCGCAGTTCGGCTGGCAGGGCCCCAACGACTTCTCGCGCGGCGACGTGCTGTGGAAGCTCTCGCGCAAGCCGCGCGGCAGCGACGACCGCTACGGCGAGCTGCGGCGGCAGATGTTCTACCAGATCCGCAAGCCCGGCGCGGCGCTGCAGGAGCCGCTGCTCTGGCCGTGGATCTACGGCGACGCGTTCGGCAACTACGACGACAGCCCGCGGGTGTACTTCACCGTCACCGAGACCCGCTGGCTGCTGCTCGAGAAGTGGGCCAACGGCGACTTCGTCGACGACTACGACGACGTGCCGGCCACCGTGGCGCAACTCGAGGAGCTGCCCTTGGCCGAGCAGCCGGCGACGCTGGACCGCTCGGCGCTGCACTGGTGCATGGGCGGGCCGTTCCATCCCGGCTGCGAGCTGACGTGGCCGATGCGCCAGGCGACGATGTACCGCGCGCCGCTGCGCATCGCCGAGCGGCCCGCCGGCGCGCTCGAGCCCGACCTCGGGCCGGTGCTGACCTGGGCCATCGCGTCGGCGCCGTTCGGCCCGCTCGCGGCCAACGGACCGGGCGACCTGACGCGTTGGATGGCCGTGCCGTGGCAGACCGACACCGCGAGCTGCCGCTCGGGCTATGCGTGGAACGGCAACCCGTACCCGGACACGTTCATTCCGACGTTCTGGCCCTCGCGCGTGCCCAACGACGTCATGACCGAGCACCGCTACGACCTCGTCGTCGACGCGAAGCTGCCGATGACGGAACGGCTCGACGCGTTCTACCACCGCGTGCGCTGGCTGCGCGGCTTTGACTACGACGGGCCGTACCTGCCGCAGATCGCGCGCATGATCACGCAGTTCGGGGACCTCGGCGTGGTGGAGGCGCGGCCCAACCCGCACGCCGGCGATCCGAAGGACCCGTTCCCGGCGGTGCTCTACGTCGAGTCCGAGCCCACCGTGCCGGTGGACCCGGCCGTGCTGGACCACGCGCACCAGCAGCGCGCGACGCTGCGCCCGAACCCGGAATTCACCCGGGTGCGGTTCGGCGGCATCGGGCGCCGCTGAACGGCGGCGCACCGCTGGGCGCGTTCATCCGTCGCGACGCACGTAGGCGTGGGCTCGGGACCGGGATGCCGTCTTCCATATACCGTCGCGGTGCCCCAGCCTGCCCGGCGATCGTCACGCGACTAACCTTGGACGGGTGCTTCCATTGCTTAAAGTCAATCTCCATTTAACACTGCATCAAGCTAGAGCCCAGATTAACATGGAATAACGGAACTGTGAATTGACCCGCTCGGCCGAACAGTATTAGGCAGGACACCCATGTATCTCAGGACGCATAAGCTCTCGTGGACGATGACATACCCGTAAGATGCACGCTCGACGACGCATACGAACCGATGGTGATGAGACCCGACGGAACATGGGACGAGCCGTCGCCCTTGCTCAATTGGCAATTTGACGATTTGATCGTATCAGAATGGTTTCTATCAAGCCGCCTATACTATAGCGGTCGGTATCGTCAACAAATCAGGGCCGCGTAGTGAGGGCCCTTGCTACCCCAATGCTTTGGTGCTTTCGGCAGTTCGTTGAACTAAGCCTCAAGCGTTCAAACGAGTAAACGAAATTGTCTCAGAGTTGCAACCGCTTGATCGATTATCGACTGCGTTCCGCTACGCCACGACGAGGCAAGGCATACGATCGCTTGGGTCTGAACATCTAGTCCTCCGCGTAAACCGCTTCGTTGATAATATGGATGTCGCGATGAACTGGCTTAGCGAGTTAATCCAGTGCTAGAGTACCGACGCCGTACCTCGTTGCTGCCTCGGGAATCGTAGCCTCGCCGCAGTTCAGCAAGTAAGCAGTCGCGAAGCCTCAGGCTCCGCGTGAAGTCGTTACTTTTAGCGAATCGTCGATAGTGATGTCGAGTGAGATCCGCCGCGGTGGCTGCCTGTAGTCCTTGGGAACGAGCACGGGGCGAAACGGCAGCGCAGCGTGCCCGCGATCTCGCTTATTGCGAGATGCTGCCCGGCTGAAGCCGCGGTTCAGGTCGCGCGAGATGGACGAGCCTCCACGCCCCGGCCTGTCTGCGAGCTGTTGCCGTTGACGTGCTGCGCTTCCATCACGCCCACGATCTGCTTTCCGACCTCGGACTGCGTTCCAACTTAGCGGCTTTCGCGGCGGTCTTGGCCGCGAACCGGGGGTTCTTGCGCGCCCTGTCCGCCAGCGTCGGGACCTTGGCCAGCGCCTCTTCGATCTCCGGCGCGAGCTTCAGCGTCTCCGGCTTGGGCCACCGGCGCGGTTTGGTAGTAGCTGCCGGCTTTGACGCGCCCGTAGTAGTCGCTTTTCGCTTTGACTGCCCATTGGATCGCCCGACCGCCGATTTTGTCACGTTTTTGCCCCTCTTTCGCGCGTCGGGCGCACGTCGATGAATATCTCGTTGATCGTCATGGTTGGGTTCACGCCAGTAATCACCGATTTACCAAAATCCTTTATGCGCCCATCGATGACGACGAGAAGGCCGATATGGGTGCGGCGGTTGGCCATGTAGTGATTAAGCTGCTCCTCACCGGCAGCCGCATACGCACTCGAGTATGTAAGCCCACACATCTTAAGCTCCACCATGACAGTGAGCCCACCTTCGAACCGCACGAGGAGGTCTACCCGGCCCCAGCCGGCGGGTATCTCCTCGAGGATCTGAGCACGAACCCCGAACCGAGCTTCAAAATATGTGTGGAGAAGGTCCTGAGCGTACTGCTCGGGCCTCTCCCGCCATACGCGCGCTTTGTCTGTCGTACGCGTCCAGAAACGCATCCGCTTCACGGCACTAACGAACGAAGCGAACTCGCGCAGCGCGCTTGTCGCCTCGTCGAGCGCGACGAATTCATTCGCCTCGCGCACCACGTCCGTTTCGGTGCCGGCCACCATGAAAGCCCGCTCTAGGAGCGAAAAAATGAACTTCTGCAACTCGGGTTGATCCTCGTGCAGCTCGTACGCCCGTCGCAGCCGAGGCACTGCCTTTGAAATGCTACCTGCCTCTAATAGCGACCTTGCATACGCGTAAACAAGCCCACGGAGTTCGCCGACCCGCTGGAGCTGCTTCTCGATGACGACAACGGCTTCACCCCACCGCTCACGATCCCAGAGATTCTGGATCAAGCGCGCAAGCAGCTGAACGTTCCATAGATCAGCTTCGTGGGCCCGACGTAGCCAGGGTGCGGCGCGATCACGCTCGCCAATCTGATCGAGCAATGTTCCCATTGCGGCGAGCAGCGGAGGCTCCATCACGCGGGACACCCGATCGCCGCCTTTGACGTGGTTTAGTTGTTCCTCAAGTGCTTCGATCTTACGTTCGTCGGAAAGAGTCTTATCCAGTGTCGCCCGCGCGATCGCAACTGCAGCGTTAACCTGTAGTTCGCCCGCGGCTAGTGCGTCGTTCGAAAGAGCATCGGCTGCCTCTGGAGAATACGACTGGAAGAGCTCGTGCATCCGGTCCGCCAAGGCCGCACGCACGACCTCGCAACGCCGTGCTAAATCGCTTGCTTCACGCTCCAATTTGTCCGCTATCTCGCTTAGGCCGGATGCCCTTGCCTCGAATGCTGCAAGGTAAGAGGACGCGACTCGGTTACGCTTGTGTCCGAGCAGGCCAGACCGCAGGGTGGCGGCTCGCGCAGCACGGTCGAATGCTTCTGAATGTCGGCCCATGGCCGACAACATCTGCGCGCTTTCGTGCAGGACCGATGCTTGCAAAGAGCGGTCTTCTAAGCCGTGACCGTCAATTAGCGTAAGGATACGGTCAAATGTGGCTAAGGCCTCGGTAGGTTTGTCAGGCATCGCGCACAGGGCAGCGCGTCCTAAGCTGCGTGCAGCTTCTACCTTTTCACCCGCCTCAAGGAACGCATCTGCGGAACGCTCAGCGGCGACCCGAGTCTCGCCGTTCTCTGGCGGCAACGCGAGCGAGATATTTCGCCATGTCCACGCACGCGTCATCGCGGGTAGATTGGTGCGACGCGATAGCCGCCGGAGCATCATAAGCCCCGACTCCGTCGTTCCGCTCTTGATCATTGCAACGGCTTGGAGCATCTGGAATGCTGCTCGATCAGGCTCCGTCAGCCCGGCATCAGTATCCTTAAGCAGCAGATCGGCGGCCTCCCGGCCCCGCTCTTGCCGCTGCAGCGCTTCCGCAGTCACCGCGACGCAGCGCAATACAAGACGACGTTCGTCCGGCGGGAGGACGCGATGATCGATGGCGGTAAGCGAGTCAAGCAAATCCGCATTGAGCGGAAGGACAAACACGCCTTTCGCTTGTGCCTCGCGAACTGCAATTGCAGCCCCGGCATGGTCACCTTCTTGTAGTGACGCCCTAATGCGCTGTGTCAGCCCAGTCGCGCCAGCCGCAAACGTCTGTGCTATTACCTCGGTGATCCGGTTCGCAAGGCCCTCGTCAGGCGCTGCGAACAAGTGCAGTGGTTCGTAAGCAGCAACTTGATGCCCAGTTCGGGTATTGAACGTGACAGTGACGCGGTGATCTCTTGGGGGCAATTCCGTGACTTCAAGGCCGGAATTTTCCAATTGAGCGATAATGGAGGCCCATTGGCGTGGTCGCGATGGATCATGGCGACACTCCTCCGCCTGGTTGGAAGGCGGAAGGTGTGCAAGCGCGGATTGGATGATGTCGGCGAACTTGGAGTCCACCGCTTCAATCTGAATACTCCATGCGCCCTGGTTATGGACGAACATGAGGATCGCTCGTGCCGGGTCGGCTCCTGCAGCGCGCGTGACGACGAGGCGGCATGCAATAGCCGCCGGTTCTCCAGCGTTTTTCACGCAACGGTGTGAGGTGAAGGAGTGCGCAGCGGTCCATCAATCGCTTGCTGATGGAAACGGTATCGGAGCATTCGGTCTCGTGGCTCTGCGATCCAACTCACGATTTTACCTTGTGGCATCACACGAGCACCCATCATATCATGACCAGCACGCAAGGGGTAGTCTGGCACGATGCACGATAGAGGGCAGGTTGGTTTGGTCGTATAGCTTGGTCAAGTAGCAGTTGCTGGAGCGAACCGGCCAGATTGTGTGCCCTGCTCAGCGCTCCAGCAGGCTGAAGAAGCGGTCCACCCGGGCGTGGTCGTAGCTGCGATCGGCGGCGCGTTCGCGTTCGGTCCAGGCGCGGAAGGCGGCTAGGTCGATCTCGGGGCGGTGGGCGCGGGCGACGGCGAGCGCGACGTCGAGCGCGGAGCGGTCGCCCCAGGCCCAGTAGTGCAGGAAGCGGTCGCGCACGACGTCGGTCGGGGTGAGGACGTGGAGCAGGCCGGCGGCGCGGCGGTCGGTGCGCCAGGCGGTGACCGGTTCGCGCCCGACGGCGAGCGGGCCGAGCGGGAACTCGATCGTGTACGGCAGGCCCTCGCGGCGGTAGAAGTCCTCGGTGCGCAGGTAGCCGATGGTCGCCATCGCGCGGTCGACGACGTGGCGCGCGGCGCCGACGTGCAGCACGAAGTCGACGTCGAGCGACTGATAGCGCTCGGGCACGTAGTACGCCGCCGCGCTGCCGCCGCACAGCACCGCCGTCTCGCCCGCGCTGTCGAGCACGGTACAGGCTGCGAAGGCGACGTCGACCAAGCTCGCGCCGTCGTCTAGCGTCACAGCGGGTTCTCGCGCTCGCTCACAGCGGTTTGCCGATGCGGCGGGGGCGTTCGCGGGAGGTGCGGGCGCGCTCGCGGACCTCGGGGTAGGCTTCGACCAGGCGCTCGAGCAGCGCGCGCAGCTCGACCGCGCCGTACCAGCGGCGGTTGAGCACGACCACGCGCGAGCGGCCGATCTCGCGCGAGACCACCACGCCGGCCCGTTCGAGCGCGACCACGGCGCGGTGGACGGCGGTCGAGCTGGCGTCGATCTGACGGGCCAGCTCGCGGACGTGGAGGCCGTTTTCGGTCAGGGCGAGGCGGGTCAGGACGCGGTCGCGCAGGACGGTGCCGAACAGGGCCGGGCGGAGGTCGTCTCGCACAGGTTCGATTGTTCCGGATTTTAGGACACGTGTCAACCAAAGGGGAACGGTCCGGGGGAGCACCCTGTCGGCGGGGCGGCGAACCCCATCGACGTCATGCAGCAGGATCATCCGAACAGCTTCTCCGCGCGCGACACGCTGCGCGTCGGCGACCGCGAGTACACCTACTACCGCTTGAGCGCGCTGGCCGAGCAGGGCCACGACCTCGCGACGCTCCCGTACTCGCTCAAGATCCTGCTCGAGAACCTGGTTCGCTTCGAGGACGGGCGCTCGGTCGGCAAGGCCGACATCGAGGCGCTGGCCTCGTGGCAGCCGGGCAAGGGCGCGGCCAAGGAGATCGCCTACCGGCCGGCGCGCGTGCTGCTGCAGGACTTCACCGGCGTGCCGTGCGTGGTCGACCTGGCCGCGATGCGCGACGCGATCGCGCAGTTCGGCGGCGATCCCAAGCGCATCAACCCGCTCCAGCCGGTCGAATTGGTGATCGATCACTCGGTGCAGGTCGACGCCTGGGGCAGCGACGCGGCGTTCGAGCAGAACGCGGAGCTGGAGTTCCAGCGCAACGGCGAGCGCTACGCGTTCCTCAAGTGGGGCCAGTCGTCGCTGGACGGGTTTCGCGCCGTGCCGCCCGACACCGGGATCGTCCACCAGGTCAACATCGAGTACCTCGCGCGGGTGATCTTCGGCGCCGGCGGTGCGGGCGAAGCGCATCCCGACGGCCCGACCGTCGCGTATCCCGACACCGTCGTCGGCACCGACTCGCACACCACGATGGCCAACGGCCTGGGCGTGCTGGCGTGGGGCGTCGGCGGGATCGAGGCGGAAGCGGCGATGCTCGGCCAGCCCGTCACCATGCTGATTCCGTCGGTGATCGGCTTCGAGATCACCGGCAAGCTGCGCGAGGGCGTCACCGCGACCGACCTCGCGCTGCAGATCACCCAGATGCTGCGCAAGAAGGGCGTGGTCGGCAAGTTCGTCGAGTTCTACGGCACCGGCTTGTCGCAGCTTCCGGTCGCCGACCGCACCGTGATCGGCAACATGTCGCCCGAGTACGGCTCGACCGTCGCGATCTTCCCGATCGACGAGCTCACGCTGGACTACCTGCGCCTGACCGGGCGCTCGAAGGAACAGATCGACCTGGTGCGCGCGTACGCCGTGGCGCAGGGGATGTTCCGCACCGACGATTCGCCCGAGCCGCGTTTCAGCGACACGCTGCGGCTCGACCTCGGCGAGGTCGTGCCGAACCTGGCCGGCCCGCGCCGGCCGCAGGACCGCGTCCCGCTGACCGACGTCAAGACGTCGTTCGCGACCGCGCTGGGCGAGTGGCAGAGCGCGCGCGGCACCACGCCCCCGCCCGCGGCGCCGGCGAGCGCGAACGGCGGCGGCACGGCGGTCGCGGTCGACCCGCGCACCCAGCTGTCCGACGGCGCGGTCGTGATCGCCGCGATCACCTCGTGCACGAACACCTCGAACCCCGCGCTGCTGATCGGCGCCGGGCTGCTGGCGAAGAAAGCCGTCGAGAAGGGCTTGTCCGCGAAGCCGTGGGTGAAGACGTCGCTCGCGCCCGGCTCCAAAGTCGTGACCGACTACCTGCTCAAGGCCGATCTGACGCAGTACCTCGACGCGCTCGGGTTCAACCTGGTCGGGTACGGCTGCACGACCTGCATCGGCAACAGCGGGCCGCTCGGCGAGGACGTCGCGAAGACCGTCGCGGATGAAGACCTGATCGTCGCCGCGGTGCTCTCGGGCAACCGCAACTTCGAGGGCCGCATCCACCCGCAGGTGCGGGCGAACTACCTCGCCTCGCCGCCGCTGGTCGTCGCGTACGCGCTGGCCGGGCGGATGGACGTCGACCTCACCACCGAACCGCTCGGCCGCGGCACGACCGGCGAGGACGTGTACCTCAAGGACATCTGGCCGACCAGCACCGAGGTCGATTCGGCGCTCGCCGCGGCGGTGTCGGACCAGCTCTTCCGCACCCGCTACGCCGACGTGTTCGCGGGCGACGCGCGCTGGTCGGCGATGCAGGTGCCGACCGGCGAGCGCTATGCCTGGGACGAAAGCAGCGAGTACGTGAAGCGCCCGCCGTACTTCGACGGCATGCCCAAGCAGCCCGCGGCGGTGCAAGACATCGTCGGCGCGCGCGCGCTGGCGGTGCTCGGCGACAGCGTCACCACCGACCACATCTCGCCCGCCGGCAACATCGCGAAGTCCTCGCCGGCGGCGAAGTACCTCATGTCCAAGGGCGTGCAGCCGGCGGACTTCAACTCCTACGGCGCGCGGCGCGGCAACCACGAGGTGATGGTGCGCGGCACGTTCGCCAACATCCGGCTGCGCAACGCGCTCGTGCCCGGCATCGAGGGCGGCGTGACGCGCTACCTGCCGACCGGCGAGCGGATGTCGATCTTCGACGCCTCGGAGAAGTACCGCGCCGACGGCACGCCGCTGGTCGTGCTCGCCGGCAAAGAGTACGGCAGCGGCTCGTCGCGCGACTGGGCGGCGAAGGGCCCGTACCTGCTGGGCATCAAGGCGGCGATCGCGGAGTCGTTCGAGCGCATCCACCGCTCGAACCTGATCGGCATGGGCATCGTCCCGCTGCAGTACCCGCAGGGCGAGACGCGCGAGTCGCTGGGCTTGACCGGCGAGGAGACGTTCGCGATCGAAGGGCTGGCGGCGAAGCTCGAGCCGGGGATGACGGTGAAGGTCACCGCCACCGCGGCCGACGGCACGGCCAAGACGTTCGACGCGCTGCTGCGCATCGACACGCCCGACGAGGCGGACTACTACCGCCACGGCGGCATCCTGCAGTACGTGCTGCGCTCGCTGGCGACGGCCTGACGTGACCGCGACGGCGGCGCTCGACATCACGCTCGCGGACGTCGACGCCGCCGCCGCGCTGGTGCGCGAGGTCGTGCCGCCGACGCCGGCCTACCGCTGGCCGCTGCTGTGCGCGCGGCTGGGGCTCGACCTCACGCTCAAGCACGAGAACCACACCCCGGTCGGCGCGTTCAAGGTGCGCGGCGGGATCACGTACGTCGACGCGCTGCGGCGGCGCGAGCCGCACGTCACGCGCGTCGTCAGCGCGACGCGCGGCAACCACGGCCAGAGCATCGCGTCGGCCGCCGCGCGGGCGGGCCTGCGCGCGACGATCGTCGTGCCCGAAGGCAACGATCCCTCGCAGAACGCGGCGATGCGCGCGCACGGCGCGGAGCTGCTCGTGCACGGCGCGGACTTCGACGAGGCCCGCGCCTACGCCGCGACGCTGGTGGAGAGCGACCCGCTGGCGCGCTTCGTGCCGTCGTACCACCGCGATCTCGTCGTCGGCGTGGCGACCTACGCGCGCGAGCTGTTCGCGGCCGGCACGTTCGACGTGGTCTACGTGCCGATCGGCCTGGGCTCGGGGATCAGCGGCGTGATCACCGTGCGCGACCTGCTCGGCCTGGCGACCGAGGTCGTGGGCGTGGTCTGCGAGGAGTACCCGGCCTACGCGCGTTCGTTCGCGGCCGGCGAGGCGGTGGTCGGCGGGCCGGGCGCGACGATCGCCGACGGGATCGCCTGCCGTATCCCGGACCCCACCGCGCTGGCGCTGATCCGGGCCGGCGCGAGCCGCATCGCGGTCGTCTCGGAGGCCGGCATCCGGGAAGCGATGGGCTGGCTCTTCACCGACACCCACAACCTGGCCGAGGGGGCCGGCGCGGCCGCGCTGGCGGCGGTCGCGGCCGAGCGCGAGCGGCTGCACGGCAAGCGGGTGGCCGCGATCTTGACGGGCGGCAACATCGACGCAGCGGTATTCGCCACCGTTATAGCGTAGGAGCCGCGATGATCCCCCGCCAGGTCGCGCTCCTCTCGTTCGAGGGCCCGGATCGCTACGCGTCGATCGGCGGCCTCGGCACGCGCGTCACGCAGCTCGCCCGCGCGCTGGGCGCCGCCGGCCACGACGTCCAGCTGTTCTTCGTCGGCGACCCCAACGCGAAGCCCGTCGAGCCGTCCGACCCGGGCGTGACGCTGCGGCGCTGGTCGCAGTGGCTCTCGCGCCAGCACCCGCGCAACGCCTACGACGGCGAGCCGGCCAAGGTGCACGACTGGGAGGTCAGCCTGCCGCGCTGGATCGTCGACGAGATGCTCGTCCCCGCGCAGACCGCGGGCGAGCGGGTGCTCGTGATCTGCGAGGAGTGGCAGACGGCCAACGTCGCGATCGCGCTCGACCGGCTGGCGCGCGAGCGCGGCGTGCGCGGCGCGCTGACGCTGATGTGGAACGCGAACAACACCTACGGCTTCGAGCGCATCCACTGGCCCACGCTCACCCGCGCCGCCGCGGTCACCGCGGTGAGCAAGTACATGAAGTTCGAGCTTTCCGCCTGGAGCGTGCACGCGCTGGTCATCCCCAACGGCATCGACGAAGCGCTGCTCGCGGGCGCCGACCCCGAGCAGACCGCCGCGCTCAAAGCGGCCTTCGGCGAGCGCCCGACCTGCGTCAAGGTCGGCCGCTTCGACCCCGACAAGAACTGGCTCCAGGCGATCGACGCGCTGGCCGAACTGCGCGCGGGCGGCATCGACGCGCGCCTGATCGTGCGCGGCGGGAAAGAACCGTACGGCGACGTCGTGCTGGGCCGCGCGCGCGAGAAAGGGCTCGCGGTCGAGCGGCTCGCGTACGAGGGCAGCGACTGGCGCGAGTTCACCGCGCGCCTCGCGGTCGCCGAAGCGCCGGTCGTGCACGTGCGCGCGTTCCTCGACGAGGCGACGCTCTACGCGCTGTACGCGGCGGCGGACGCGGTGCTGGCGAACAGCGGCAAGGAGCCCTTCGGGCTGGTCGGCCTGGAAGTGATGGCGGCCGGCGGGATCGCGGTCTGCGGCGCGACCGGCGAAGAGTACGCCGAGCCGTTCGTCAACGCGATCGTCTGCGACACCGCCGACGGCCGCGAGCTGGCCGCGTACCTGCGCGCGCTGTTCGCCGACCCCTCGCTGGCCGACACGCTGCGCGCCAACGGCGCCGACACCGCCGCCCGCTACACCTGGGACCAGGCGCTCGAGGCGCTCGACCGCAAGATCGCCTACGTCGACGCGATCGTGAAATAGCATGCCCACCGTCCTGATCACCGGCGGCAGCCGCGGCATCGGCGCCGCCACCGCCCTCCACGCCGCCCGCGCCGGCTACGACGTCGCCCTCACCTACGTCGCCGAACCGGACGCCGCGCAGCGCGTCGTCGCGGACGTCGAAGCCGCCGGCGCGCGCGCGCTCGCGATCCAGGCCGACGTCGCGTCCGAAGCCGACGTCGTGCGCACGTTCGCCGCGGTCGACGAGGCGCTTCGGGCCGCTCGACGCGCTGGTCGCCAACGCCGGCATCACCGGCCGCTTCTCGCGCGTCGACGAGGTCGACGCGGCGCTGCTCGAGCGCGTGCTGGCGGTCAACGTCACCGGCGCGTTCCTGTGCTGCCGCGAAGCGGTGCGCCGCATGTCGACCGCGCACGGCGGCCGCGGCGGCGCGATCGTCACCGTCTCGTCGCGCGCCGCGACGCTCGGCTCGCCGGGCGAGTACGTCCACTACGCCGCCTCGAAAGCCGCGGTCGACACGCTGACCCGCGGTCTGGCCAAGGAAGTCGGCCCCGAGGGCATCCGGGTCAACGCGGTCGCCCCCGGCCCGATCGAAACCGACATCCACGCCCGCAACGGCCGCCCCGACCGCCTGGCCGCGATGGCGGCGACGATCCCGCTCCGCCGCGCCGGCACCGCCGACGAGGTCGCCGCCGGCATCCTCTGGCTGCTCTCGCCCGCCGCCTCCTACGTCACCGGCGCGATCGTCGACATCGGCGGCGGCCGCTAAGCGCGCTCGTCAGCGGCTCGCCTCCGCGCGGCTGGTCCGCGCGCCCATCGCGCGCTTGATGCGCGCCAGCTCCGCGGGCCTGAGCGTGCCCGGCAAGACGAACACTTCCTCACGGCCGACCGTCCAGCGCACCGCGCCGTTGCCCGGCGTGCCGCCCAGCTCGAGCACGTACCCGGGCCGCCCGCGTTTCGGTGCCGCGCCGAGCGTTTTGTGATCCGCGAGCACCATCGTCAGGACGTGGTTGGACCGGCGCCACGCGCCGGGAAGATCGTATTGCAACAAGACCGCGCTGGAGCCGGTCAGCGCCAGCGTGTGCAGCTTCGTCCCTTCGGGCAGCCCGGCCGGGAGAACCACCGGGAAACTCGCCTGACGAGTCACCGCGCGCAGCTTATCGGCGCTGGGGTTTTTCGCGAACGTGAGCCGCTCGGACGACACGAGCACGGCCCCGGACGGCACGACCGAGACGTGCGTGCCGCTCAGGACTTCCGCCGCCGCGGCAACCGCCACGACCGACACCCCCGCCAGCACCGCCGCGACCAGCCCGTTGCGCCGCTGCTTTCCGCTCGCGGCAGGGCGGCGTTCCGCGCCGGCGCGGATCGCGCCGAGCGGCACCGGGGGAACGGCCATCCCCGCACGCGCGTCCCGGCAAGCCGACTCCAGATCAAATCGCATTCGTTCGTACCTCGCCGGCGGCGTGAGTGGTGAGTTCGGAGCCATCGCTCAACAGCGGCCGCAACCGCCGCCGCGCGATCATCAGCCGGAAGCGCACGGTGCCGGCCGGCACCCGCAGCACCGCTGCGATCTCGCGGCTCGAAAGATCCTCGAAGTAGCGCAGCACGACCGCCTCGCGCAGGTCGTGCGGCAGGGTCGCGAGCGCGCGCCAGACGTCGATCGCCGCGGCCTGGTCGGTGCGCTCCGGTTCCGCCGGCGCCGCTGGTTCGCTCCGCGACCGGCGCCGCTTGAGCTGCGACGCTTCGCGCACGACGATGCGATAGAACCACACCCGGAAGGCCGCGGCGCTGCGCAGCGACGCGATCGTCCGGTACACGATGATGCACGCCTCCTGGGCCGCGTCCTCGGCGCCTTGCCGGTCGCCCAGGATCGCGTTGGCCAACCGGTACGCATCCGGCCAGATCGTCTGCACGAGCCGTTCGATCTCCACCGCACCGCCCTGCTGGGCGGCCGCGACGAGCTCCGCCGGGACTGGGATCGCCATCGAGTCCTCCGCTCGTAAGAGCACGCTACTGCCCCTACAGAGCCGCCCAGGCCTCTGATGTGTTGGCGGCGAGCCCGAGCCGCCGCGTGAAACTTTCCTCCGCCCCGAACGGCCCGTCGGCCATTCGATCTTTCAGCCGATATATGGTAGACTGACATGTCGCCCGGTATTCAGCCGGGCCAACACCCTGCGCGATCTCTCGAATCCGACGAGCGACCTCGCGCTCTCTTCGAAAGATTCGATTGCAGACCGATTTCGACGCGCTGGGCCTCAGCCCGGCGCTCCTTAAAGCCGTGCGCGAGCTCGGCTTCACGATCCCCACCCCGGTCCAGGAGCAGGCCATCCCGGCCGCGCTGGCCGGCAAGGACGTCCTCGCTTCCGCCCAGACCGGCACCGGCAAGACCGCCGCCTTCGGCATCCCGCTGATCGAGCGGCTCGCGCCGCTGGGCCGCAAGAAGACCCGCGCCCTGATCCTGGCCCCGACCCGCGAGCTGGCCGCCCAGATCGCCCAGCACCTCACCGCGCTGGCCAAGCACACCGGCCTGCGGGTCGCCTCCGTCTACGGCGGGGTCGGCTTCGGGGCCCAGATCGCCGCGTTCCAGCGCGGCACCGAGATCATCGTGGCCTGCCCGGGCCGCCTGCTCGACCTCATGCAGCAGGGCAACGCCCGGCTCGACGACGTCTCGATCCTCGTGCTCGACGAAGCCGACCGCATGCTCGACATGGGCTTCCTGCCCGTCGTCCGCCGCATCGCGGCCAAGATCCCGGCCGCCCGCCAGACGCTGTTCTTCTCGGCCACCATCGCGCCCGAAGTGCTCAAGCTGACCCGCGACCTGCTGCGCGACCCGGTCCGGGTCGAGACCGTGCCGCAGAGCAACTCCACCACCGCGACCGGCATCACGCACACCGCGTACACCGTCGACCAGGTGCGCAAGACGGATCTCTTGCTGGAGCTGCTCAAGGACAACAACATCTACAGCGCGATCGCGTTCACGCGCACCAAGGCGCGCGCCAACCGGCTCGCGCTGGCGCTGGCCAAGCACAACATCTCCTCCGAGCGCATCCACGGCGACCGCTCGCAGGCCCAGCGCACCCGCGCCCTGGCCGACTTCAAGCGCGGCAAGCTGCGCGTGCTGGTCGCGACCGACGTCGCGGCGCGCGGCATCGACGTCGTCGACCTCGGCCACGTGGTGAACTTCGACGTCCCGATGGTCGCCGAGGACTACGTCCACCGGGTCGGCCGCACCGCGCGCGCCGAGCAGACCGGCGACGCGATCACGTTCGTCTCGCGCGAGGAAGAGCCGCTCTTCCGCGACATCGAGAAGGCCGTCGGCCGCCGCATCGACCGCTCCAAGACGCCCGAGCTTCCCCGACGCGCTGGCCACCGCCGGCATGCCGCCCGAGCGCCCGGAACGGCGCCAGATGCAGCAGAACGCCGCCCGCCGCTTCACCCCGGCCGCGCGGCCGCAGAACGGCCCGCACAGCTTCCGCGGCAACGGCGACGCCAAGTTCAACGGCAGCAGCCACGGCAACGTGGCCGGCAAGCGGCGCGGCCGCTAGCCGAACCGGCCTCGTAGGCGACCCACCCTCGGCGGCGAAACGCGACCCATGCGTTTCGCCGCTTCGTTTCTAGCCGGCCTGCTCGCCGCCGCTCCCCTCGCCGCCGCCGCCTCCACCGCGAGCGGCGCCAGCGGCGCGGTCGCGACCGATCAGGCGATCGCCTCGCAGGTCGGTCTGGGCATCCTCCAGGCCAAGGGCAACGCGGTCGACGCGGCCGTCGCGATCGCCTACACGCTGGCGGTGACGTACCCCAGCGCGGGCAACATCGGCGGCGGCGGCTTCATGATGATCCGCCTGGCCGACGGCACCGCGCGCTTCGTCGACTTCCGCGAGGTCGCGCCCGCCGCGGCGACCGAGAAGATGTACCAGGACGCCTCGGGCAAGGTCGTCCCCGACCGCAGCACGATCGGCGCGCTGGCCGTCGCGGTGCCCGGCACCGTGGCCGGCCTCGAGCTGGCGCGCGAGCGCTACGGCACCCGCTCCCGCCACGAGCTGATGTCGGCCGCGATCGCGCTGGCCGACGAGGGCTTCAAGCTGACCGACGCCGACGCGCAAGTTTTCGCCGCCAACGACGCGCTGCTGGCGCGCTTCCCGTCGACCGCCGCGGTCTACACCCACAACGGCGCCGCCCTGCGCGCGGGTGAAACGCTGCGCCAGCCCGCGCTGGCCAAGACCCTGCGCGCGATCGACAAAGACGGCCCGCCGGCGTTCTACACCGGCGACGTCGGGCGCCGCATCGCGGCCGCGATCCAAGCCGCCGGCGGCATCATGACCGCCGCGGATCTGGCCGCGTACAAGGTCGAGCAGCGCGCGCCGGTCGAGTGCGTCCACCGCGGCCACCGCCTGTTCACCGCCCCGCCGCCCAGCTCGGGCGGGGTCGCGATCTGCGAGACGCTCGGCATCCTGGGCGACACGCCGGCCGGCGCGATGCACAGCGTCGCCGACGCGCACCGCGAGATCGAAGCCGAGCGGCGCGCCTTCGCCGACCGCAGCAGCGCGATGGGCGACCCCGACTTCGTCAAACCGCCGGTCGCGCAACTGCTCGCGCCGAGCTACATCGCGCAGCAGCGCGCCTCGATCCAGCCCAACCGCGCCACCCCGTCGTCGGCCATCAAGGGCATGCCGATCCACGAGGGCACGAACACCACCAACTTCAGCGTCGTCGACGCGGCCGGCAACGCGGTCGACGTCACCTACACGCTCAACTCGACCTTCGGCAGCGGCCTGGTCGCGGGCGACACCGGCATCCTGCTCAACAACGAGATGGACGACTTCGCCAGCGCCCCCGGCGTGCCCAACCAGTTCGGCCTGGTGCAGGGCGCGGCCAACGCGATCGTTCCGCACAAGCGCCCGCTCTCGTCGATGGTGCCGACCATCGTGGTCGACCCGGCCGGCAAGGTCGCGCTCGTCGCCGGCGCCGCGGGCGGCCCGCGCATCATCACCACCACGATGGACATCCTGCGCGGCGTGCTCGACTTCGGCATGGACGCGGGCGCCGCGATGAACGCCCCGCGCCTGCACCAGCAGTGGCTCCCCGACGTGGTCTACGCCGAAGCCGGCGCCTTCACCGACGCCAACGCCGCGACCCTGACCGGCATGGGCTACACCCTCAAGGTCGCCCCGATGGGCTCGCTCGGCAAACGCGATCGTGGTCCGCCCCGACGGAACGCGCGTCGCCGCGCACGATGACCGCCGGCCGACCGGAGCGGCGCTGGCGTATTAGCTAGCACTTCTGGAGCCGAATTTCTCGATCTTTAATTTATCCTGAAAGGCTACTGCACCGATATTGCATCATGAGATTCCGAACGCTCAATATAAGCTCCAAAGAGCACTCGATCAAATAAAACATCTCTTGCCAGGCGTAGTCGAACGGGCGGGATATGGTGTGCTTATAGCGGACCCTCAACAAGTGTATTCGCCCGAGGACGGACGAGAGCAGGCCGCGCTTCCGAGAGGGTTCATGCTACGGAAACGTCATAATAAGCTTGACGCAGCTTGATCACATAAACATCCTCGCCAGATGGAGCTCTGATTTGTGGAATATGAATCCTAGTGACCTCAAGGAGTGATAGTCGCCCGAGGGTCTACTCTGAGCAGACGTTTTTTCATCTAGAGCTCAATACCGAGAGCTCTACGGTTGTCGTCCACCGGACTCAAGTATATGATTCAACGTCAAACTGACGCATAGGCGGAGACATTGACCTAATCCTTAGTGAGACTTAAAATGATGAAGTCGGCCGGCAGAAATATAAGGATTAACTAAATGACGGCGATAGACGTATTACGTTGACTCGTTCAAAGATGAGGCGTTCCAGCAAGGGTTAAGCTGATACTCTGCAGTTATTAGAGATTTTGTCGAACGCGCCGTTTATCCTCAAGAACAGGTGTTGCAGCACGGTTTAGTTGACGCTGAGAACTTGTTAGAAACGAGACCTGCCTAGGCAGCGCTAATAGACGCTCCAGCTCGGCCGAGCTCTTTCGCACCTACAAGTACGGTCGCCTGTGCGCGCTGCGATCGCGCATACAGTTTCGCCGTGGCGCCTCCGCGTGGGATCGGCCTCGGATCTTCGGCTGTTGGCTTACATATCTGCTGCTGCTCTCATACGACGTCCGCTTCATTACCCTCGCGATCCTCCGCGAGTGCATTGATCGGCAGCTACTCACAATGATTCGGCAGTCGTTTGCATACGCCGTGCTGTGCTCTATCTCGTCCGGCACCCCGTAGAGGCGCTGCTGCAGTACGATGCGCTGCCCTTTAAGCTGCGCACATATTTCGAGAAGATATATATTACTAAGTCTAGCGAGTCATACTCCTCGTCTCTGTAAATGTCCTTACATGCGTCATCTTCATTACCTCCTGTATCTATACCAACGTACTGCGATACGTGCATGTACGCCATGCTCGTCAACCTATTCCCGGTTGACCACCGAGCGATATACGCACTCTAGTATTCGTGTCCTAGTGCTATTATGCACTTCCAGCACTTGTATATGCTCTATGCATTATTTCAGTACTGTGACAATAAAGTTCTATATGAGCCACAACAGCATGTCTTCTTACGTACAACCCAATCCCGGTCCCATCAGCCGTCCATCGCTCCGCAGGCGCTAGACCAGCCTCAGGCACTGGTGGAGCGTTTCCTCGCCAAACCGAGCGCCAAGGCTTTTGCTGGCACTTCCGCTCTCCTCCGCAGCCGAGCAGCCCGCTCGTCGTGGGAGCGCTCCATCCGCCAGGTCGGCGCTCCGATCTCCTCGGCGCCCGCATTCATGGAAGAGCTGACCGACGGAATGCGTGCCGAAGGCCGCGTGCAGGCGCTTCACGTGGTGCTCGACGGTGCCTGGAGCACGATTCGTCCGTTCCGGCGATCTCGCGCGGGTTGAGCCCGCCGAGCAGGTGCCGTTGACCGTCTGGCAGCGCGGCGCCAGCGTCGAGGCGTTTGGGTCGCTACATCCGCGCGGGACGGGCCGAGCCGACGGGCGAGGCACGAGCGCGGGAAGTGGTCCCGGATGTTCTACGGGCCGCCGTCTCCAGATAGGCGTTACCCCGCGTCTCCGCTGGCGTAGCGTCCAGTTCGATCAGCGCGAACGCTTCCCGCCACAGGTAACCGCAGGACCGGAACGTCTCGACCGCCGCCCGCAGGTGCACGTCCGCGTGGAACGCATCGCCGCTGCACCGCGCGACCAGCCCCCAGAACGTAGGTCTCC
Organism: Vulcanimicrobiota bacterium; assembly: GCA_963784655.1. Classification (GTDB taxonomy): domain Bacteria; phylum Vulcanimicrobiota; class Vulcanimicrobiia; order Vulcanimicrobiales; family Vulcanimicrobiaceae; genus Vulcanimicrobium. Next base: position 308,609 of record CAWASO010000001.1, on the reverse strand, counting down.
CAGCCCGCCGGGCGAGATCCGTGCCACACTGGCCATGCGCTGGCTGTCCATCTTCGCCGAGACCGCCTCGATAGCTCGCGAAGGCCGAGACCGCCTCGTCAGGCGCGACGTAGGCATAGACCTCGGTAAGCCGCAGCAGGCCGATCCGTTCCTCGTGGTCGTCGTGTTCCAATCGACGGCGCTCTGGAGGCCGCGCGCGCTGTCCGCGAAGTCGCGTCCCGCCGCGGTTTCGCCGAACACCGTTGCAATGATTGCGCGGCACGACAACGGCCACACGCGCCAAGCGACGCTGGGCGCGACCTCCTCCGTTTCGCGCGCTTTCTGAGTAAGCACGCCGATGATCGCCATCGTGGGCGAAAAGCCATGCATCATGAAAAGAAAGAAACATTCGAGCCGGCGAAGCGACTGCGGGACCCCACGTCGTTCCGGCAATTGTCCGACCGCCCGGCTTTGCGTGGGTACCCGGCACCGCAGCGGACCGCAGCGTCATTTCGAGCGACGCTATCTGCAAGAGTATCTGCGTTGCGAGGTCGATGTCTCTCCCGCGGGGCGAGGCTTACGCGACCTGCGCCCGCCGGAACAGTGCTTACGCTTGGGAACCTTCGCCTTTGCGGAAGCAACGAACGCTCGAAGCTGAGTAGCGCGAACGGATAGCACGTCGGCGTGAGCGGTCTCGACCGCAGCCGCTAACCGATCCGCTTCGGCATACTCGCGCCGCACCCAGTGTGCCAGCGCTCGATAGTAAGCGATCTCAGCTCTGATCGCGCGATCGGCTCGGCGAAGGCGGCGCTGACCGCGATCTCTTCGAGCATCCTCGAGCCAAGGCTCGAATCCCGGTCGGCCCGCGCGAGAGCATGAGCGTAGAGCATCCTTGCCGTGCAATCCTCGTCGACGCCGCTGAAGGTTCCCAGAGCCGGCTCGAGCCGGCGTGCGGCGTCTTGTGGCCGCTGTAAGCGGAGGAGAGCGCGCGCTCCTAGGAACAGCGTTTCCGCTCGCAGCCCTTCGGGCTCGACGCCGCCGTCGAGCAGCGCGTGACATGCCTCGAAATCGCCACGGAGCGAAGCTTCGCGAGCGGCTGTGATGGGGGATGTGGGGAGGACGCCGAAGACGCTATCGTCACTGGCGCCGCGATGTGCGAGCGTCACCCGAGCGCGATATACCTAGCTAAGCCGGCACTCCGTCGGCTTGAGCGGGACGATTCCCATTTCACGCCTCCGTCCTCCTGCCCCACGAGTGAGAAGACCGCCTAGACTGGCCCGCCTCCTGCATAATCGTCTACGGTCAATCCTCCACGGGAACGGGGCGCAGCTACAAGAGCGCCACCGATCGCGCCACTAGGGTGTGATGGGACGACGGAAGCGGACGGCGTCTTCACGGGGCCACCGCCCGCGTAGTCGTTTATCGCCACCGTGCCGATAGCTGCGAGAAGTGTCAACAAGAGGGCCGGGATACTCATCGAAGGGTTCTCCTTTACGTGCTCAGTGGGTAGTAGAATCGACTAGAAACGTATCATAGCGCGAACCCCGTCTCGGACGACGGCGTTCGACGCCGCCCTGCACCCCTGAGCTGGACCGCTGGGTATTTCTCAACATTCGGTGGGCTTCGAGAGTACCGCGATCTCGGGATGCGCGCAGTGGACAGCTACCCGGACCGGGATATCGACCGCTCTTCATCGTTACCGCATGATTGATGCCGTGGAGGGCAATACGAACGCCTCGCCAAGCGTCCGCCGCCGCGCTCACGCGCGGTTCGCGGCAGCTCACCACCGGTCGTCCTTGCGAGCCACGCTCGCCTACACCCGGGGCGATCGGTGGTGCGGCTTTCCCATTCGGGAAGGTCGCCCGCCGGCTCGATCGAGTGACGCTGCGGCCGGATCGAACTCGGACCGCAGCCGACAGTTCCGTCGTGAAGATCACCAAGAACCAGCGCGAAATTTTGATCCGGCTGTTCGCGGGAAGCCGCGAGAGCGAGATCGCAGTCGATACGGACCGGCGTCCCTCGACGATCTTCAATACCGTGCGGCACGTTCGCGACCGGCTTGGAGTCCGTACCGAGTACGACCTCATGAGAGAGTGCCTTCGCCGGCGGATCGTGACCCTTGACGAAATCTTTCAACGGGCGGACAGCCTCCGTTGTGCGTCAGCGCGGGATTGCGGCGCTGAATAGCCGGATAACTGGTGCCGCTAGCGTTCTAGCCAGATATGTTGGGTGACGTCTTCCGTACGCCGCGGCGAATGACGATCCCATCCCGCCCCGGGACTACAACCGCTTCGTCAGCGCGAACCAAGTCCGTCATCGCCTGCTGCAGCTCGTCGCGGCTCGGCGCGGCAACCGCTCCGGCTTTCTGCATCCCCGCTTCGACCAAGATCATCGCCGCATCGACCGTCAGCACCGGCATATCGGCCGGCTTCAGATGCCCGACGAGCTTGCACTGCTCGTCGTACCCTTCGCGCCGCAGGATGTCGCGCAAGATCGCCAGGCGCTTTTCCTTGCCGTGCGTCCGGCTCCAGACGACGTCACCCAGCGCATCGTTGACGAACCCCGGCGCGAACAAGTCCCGGCACTCCAAAGCATCCACGTCGTTCGCGATCGCCGCGATCACGTCTTCGACGGTCCACACGCTGACCCGATGGATGCCGATCTCGCTCACCAGGTTCGCGCCGTCGCTGAACGCCGGGCCGACGATGACGGCGAAATCCGCCCCGCGAGCATCGCGAAACTTGGCCGGCTCTTCGGGACGCGGCAAGTTGACCACTCCGCTGGCCGGCGCGGTCTTGCACTCGAGGATGGCTCGGTATGCGAGCGGTCCGAGCGGCGCGTCCAGCGTGCCGTCCGGGTCGGAGTGGCCGCCGAGGTGGTTCACGACGAAGCCGAGCAGCGCGAACGCGTCGCAGACCGCCCGCTCGAAGGCCGTCGGGTCCGCGCCGGTCGCGAGCGAGCGGAGCCGCCCAGAGATCGCCTCGAGTTCCGGCCGACTGGTGTAGCGCGGCCGCGGCGGCAGCTCGAAGCTCGGCCAATCATCGGGCGGCCGATTGATGCGGAACAAGTGTCCCGTCGTGCTTTGAACGACCAGAGGGCGGTTGCCGCGCACGAGCGTCCTGGCGATGTACTGGGTGAGGACCGCATCGATCCGCTGCGCCGTCGTCCCCGGCTTGAGGAGCCCGCGTTGCAACGCATCGGCGCAGATCTCAGCGACTTTGCGAGGCTTGCCGTCCGACAGAACGCTCACCGCCGCCCCGATAACGTCCTGGCCGACCGCCAAGTCGAGCAGCGGAACCAAGCTTGATTCAAGCCCTTCTTGGGGACAGCGCTTCATCCTGCATTTCCGGCTCCAGTGGCACGCCGAGCCGTCAAGTTCCTGGTTGCCTATAGGCTAAAGTCGGCGACCACGTTCGACGATACGGATCGGGATGGAAACCGTCATCGAATCGCCGCTGCCGCCGCAGACGCGAGCGGCCGTCCTGGCCCACTACGAGCACGCCGCCGAAGTGATCGCGCTGGACTTTCCCCTCGCACCGGTCGTTGCGATCGGCTACCCCAAGGGCTTCGGGGAAGACCCGAGCTACACGGCATCCTGGCACCAGCCGCTGCCCAAGACGATCCCCTACGTCGACGTCGGACCGGCGAACGCGCTCAAACGGTACGCCGCGATCGACCGCAATGCGCTGCTCTGGCTCGTCCACCGCGGTGCGGTCGGCTTCGAGTCGTGGACGCCGAGCCCGCGCGATCCCGACAGCGTGGGCTACGCGCGCGTCCTGCTCTCGCCCCGCAACGGCGCGACCCAGGAGCAGCTCGCGTACGCGATGCTCGACCTGCGCGGCCAGTTGCGCGAGCGCCACGCCGAGGCGATCGCTATCCTGGACGGGCGGCACGGCGCGGCGCTGTTCGTGCCGTTCGCGGACCTGCCCGCATACGAGGCGGTGCGGCTTTGGCTGCATGCCGTCGCGAACGCGGCGGCGGAACACAGTCCCGCATTACTCACCACGGAGACACATCCCGAAGAAGCGCGCATTCACATCGCGGTCTCCTCCAACGCGGTGGGGCGCTGCAGCTCGCTGCCGTACACGCTTGCGGGGACGCCCGAGCTCGGAATGGTGACGCCGATCGACTGGTCCGAGCTGGGCTCGATTCACAACGGCACGATAACGGCCGCCAACAGCGCGAAGCGGCTCGCCTTGGGCGATCGCTTCACGCAGGAGGCAGCCATAATCGGTCTCCAGCCCTTTTCCAAAGTCCGAACCTGAGAGCCCCGGGCGGCGGAGATCGCCGCCCGGGCCGGTTGCCGTTACTAGCTCTTCGATTTGCCCTTGGGCGTGGCCGGGGCGTCGCCCTGGATCTCGCCCTTGGTGACGCGGCTCGAAGCCGTCGCTGGTTTTCTTGCCGTTGGTCGACTCGTCGAAGTACGTGTGCGTGATGTTCGCGATCGCGGCCAGCGCCGACTCGAACATCTTCTGGTGCACCACTTCGCGCGCCCGCATCGCGACCGAGGTGGACGCGCGCTACGCGCGCGGCGCGCACGCCTTCCATCGGGCGACCGAGCACCACGCGCGTGGGGTCGCAATGGACTTGCGTCCGCGTGTGGCCGCTGAAATGGCGCAACTCGGCGTGATGATCGGATTGGACTAACCTCCAGCTGTACGTTCGTAGCTGCCAAGGCAACAGTCCGATTCAAGCGTGATACGCGAACGCTCTCCGGTGACCCGGGTTGTCTGACCCGGGTCGTGTTCCGGCCCTTGGGCCGGGAGGAGAGCGAACCCATGAAACGAGTCATCGTGATCGCCGCGCTCGTGGCGGCCGTTGCTGTTCCGGCGCTGGCTTCGGCCGGGGCGGCACGCGCCGCGGGCGACCCGGCGCCGCCGTTGCCGACCCCGTCGCCGGTGGTGATCATCATCGGCGAGCCGTCGTGACGGATGGCATGAACGGACTTCGCCCCAGGGCCTAGAAGCCAGTACAGAAGACTATGGCGGCCGCGGGTGTGCCGCGTTCGTGACGGCGGCGGAGGCGGAGATTCCACAGAACAGGCGACTGTCGGCGTCCGGCGCCGCGTTCTCGGACGCGATGCAGGCGTGGTTCTCCGGCGAGTTCGAGCGCTGCCTGGAGGTGTGCGACGCGGTCGCGGCGCGGGACGCGCTCACCGCGACCCAGGTCCGGCTGCTGCGCGCCCGCGCGCTGCTGCGCTTGGGCCGCGCGGACGCGGCGCTCGAGCAGGTGCGGGACCGCGCCTCGCTGCACCCCCAGCCCGACGTCGCCGCCAGCGCGCTCATGCTCGCCGCCGCGGCGCACGTGCGGCTGGGCGACTACGCGCGCGGCCTGGCGCTGCTCGACGACGCGCGCGCGGTGCCCGGCGAAGTCCACACCACGATTCGCTCGGAGATCGCGCTGACCGCCGGTTTGGCGTTCTACGGGATGCGGTCGTTCGACGAGGCGGAGCGGCAACTCGAGCACGTGGCGCCGGACAGCGACATCATCTACGCGCGCTCGCTGGAGTACCGCGGCTGGATCGCCTCGGTCCGGGCCGACGACACGGCCGCCGCCGGTCATTTCGAGGCGGCGCTCGCGCAGCTCGACGCTTCGCGCCACTACGACCGCTACCTGGAGGCGAACGCGCTGATGGCGCTGGGCATCATCGCCTCGGAGCGGTTCGATTCGGCGGCCTGGGCACGGGTGGTGGAACGCGCGCAGCGGTTCGACTGGTCCGCGGCCGGCCTGACCCGCCCGCGCTATTGCCTGGCGCTGTTCCGCTCCGTGTTCGCCGAGGCGGAGGGCGATCCGCGCGGTGCGATGCGCAGCGCCGTGGAGGCGGAGCTGACGGCGGGCAACGACGCGCAGCGGGCGCAAGCCGTGCTGCGCCGGGCGGAGGTCGCGCGCGGCAGCGGCGACGCGACCGCCCACGTCGCGTTCGTCGATCAGGCCGACCTGCTGCTGCGCCGGATGCCCCCGGGCGACCTCAAAGGGGACGCGCTCTACATCGCGCTGACCGTCGCCGAGGAGTTCGCGCTGGCCGGCGACCGGGCCAAGGCGGAAGAGGCGCTGGCGCTGTACCGGGCCGTCGAACGCCCGACCGGGATGCTCGCGGTCAGTTCCGACGTGCGCCGCCAGGGCTACGAGCGGGTGGCCGAAGGGCACGTGTTCGCGGTCCGCGGGGACGAGCCGGCGGCGCTGCGGGCGTTCCTGGACGCGTTCGAGATCTTCGAGCGGGTCGGCTACCGCCGCCGGGCGGCGCTCGCCGCGCTGCGGCTGACCGAGATGACGCGCAGCGAGCGGTATCGGCTCTACGCGCTGGACGCGACCGAGGGGCTCGCGCCCACGTTCTGGATGCGGCGCAGGGCGCTTGCTCAGAACCGCGTGACGGTGGACCATAAGGTCGCGCAACTGACGGAACTCGAGCGGGAGACGCTCGTTCTGGCGTGTAGGGGTCTGACGAACGAAGAGATTGCCGCCGCGCAAGGTCGCTCGTTCTACACCGTGCGCAACATGATGTCCGATCTCTACGAGTTCCTGGGCATCAAGGGTCGCCGACAGCTTTCTGCCGTCTTCGTTCGGCTGGGCATCGTGGACGACCCGGGTCGCCCGTCCCACTAGCGCCAACCGCCGTCGTCGGCGGATGATTGCGCGGGGAGGACGTCTTTGCTTCAACACCAGCACGTAGTCGAGCCCGCCGAGCGTGCGCCCGCGCCGCGTCGCGTCGGACGCGGGCCGACGGCTGCGAGCGCATTCGTGCACGCCAGGGCGATGCTGCACGCGGGACAGCCGGAGCGGGTGTTCACGGCGCTCGACGCGATCGCGCACGCGTTGCGCGACGAAGAGCGCTGGGACGCGGCTGTCCTGCGCGGGGCGGCGCTCGTCGCGCTGGGCCGGCTGGACGACGGCATCGCGGCCCTATGGCCCGCGCTGGGCTCCGGGAGCGAACGGGTGCGGAACGAGGCGCGGTGCGAGCTGGCCGAAGCGTACCTGCGCGCAGGCCGGCTCGACGATGCGGAGACGGTCCTCTCCCCCTTCCTCGAGGGCGAAGGGGAGGGACAGCCGCACCGTGCCGCCCGAGGTCTCGCGCTGTATGGGCGGATGGAGCGTGCGCGCGGACGGCGCGTGGTCGCCGGCCGCTACTTCCTCGATGCGCTGGCCGCGCTCGAGCGTGCTGATGAGCCGCACCACGGACTGCGAAACGCGCTGCTGCACGAGGTCGCCGTGGTGGCCGTGGAGACGCTGGAGCCGCGCCTATTCGAGCGCGTGCGCGCGCGGCTGGCGACGGTGGAACGCCTCGAGCCGCAGCACGTCGTGATTCAGCGGGTGCGCGTGCGGGGTGAACTGCTGTGCGGTGAGACGGAACGGGCCTGGGACATCGCCTTCAACACGTTCGTCTCGTCGCCGCCCGGTATCGCGCGCGCCGGGGCGTCGCTCGGCCTGGCGCTGACCGCGCAAGCGGGAGGGGAGAGGTTCACGCCCGCCCGGCTGACGCTGGCGGCGGCGGACGAGGCGGACCACGCGGACTGGGCGCGCCCGGGCGCGGAGGACCGGCTGGTGCTGCTATGGCTCGCCGGTGCCCTCGCGCCGCTCGCGGGCGCACGGGCTGGCGCGCTACTGCGCGTGTACGCGATGCTGCCGACCGCCGGCGTTGAGGCGCTCGACGAGCCGGTCGGACTGGCCCTCGCGCGCGCCGCACTGGCGCACGAAAATCCGGCGGAGAGGACCACGTTGCTGGAGCATGCGGTGCGGTCGGCGCGCACCGCCGGGAACGCCTGGGCCGAAGCGGAGGCGGTGCTGGAGCTGGCGTCGGAAGGAGACGAGGCGGCGCTGCGGCGTGCGGACGAGTTGACCCGGCCGGCCCCGCGGTCGTGGCTGCGCCGGCGCTACGAAGCCCTGGAGCGCAGTCTCGGCCCGGCGCGGCTCAGCCCGGCCGAGCGGCGGGTGATGGACGCCATCTGCGAAGGGCGCTCGACGGCCGACATCGCCGCGCGCTTCAGCCGCAGCAAGAACACCATCCGCAACCAGACCCGCCGGGTGTACGAGGTGATGGAGGTCCGGACGCGCTCGGCCCTGGTCGCGAAGTGCGCGGCGGCCGGGCTGCTTCCGTCTGCCCCCTCTCCCGTCGTGTCGAAAGCATGACCAGCCTCGTCGTCTCCATCGCCGGCGACGCTCGGCGGTACGTCGAGCTCGAGAATGACTTGGTATGCGAGCGGTCCGACCGGCACGTTCAGTGTGCCCGGGCGGCGGAGATCCGCCGCCCGGGCCGGGTTGCCGTTACGAGGTCTTTGATTTGCCCTTGGGCGTGGCCGGGGCGTCGCCCTGGATCTCGCCCTTGGTGACGCGGCTCGTCTCCTTGAGCGCCGGGTCCACCGGCTGCGGGCCGGCCATGCTCATCACGGACGGCTTGGGATCGGGCAGGTCGGGCTCGGTGCCGCCCGCGTGCGGCTGGCTCAGCTCGAAGTCCCACAGACCTTGCGAGTTCACCAGCTCGAAGCCGTCGCTGGTTTTCTTGCCGTTGGTCGACTCGTCGAAGTACGTGTGCGTGAAGCGCTCGTCCGGCGGCACGTTGGACGACGGGAAGTTGTTCGCGATCGCGGCCAGCGCCGACTCGAACATCTTCTGGTGCGCCACTTCGCGCGTCATCAGGAACGTCAGCGCGTCGCGCGCGCCGGCGTCGGGGCAGAGCTTGATGAGGCGGTCGTAGACCACTTTGGCGCGCGCTTCGGCGGCGATGTCCGAGCGCAGGTCGGCCAGCGGGTGACCGATCGTGTCGATGTAGGCCGCGGTCCAGGGCGTGCCCATGGAGTCGGTCAGGCGCATGCCCGAGCCGCCGGTGAGGATCGGCGTCATCGAGTTCCAGGCCAGCTGCTGGTACTGCTCGGACTTGCCGTCCATCAGGTCGCCGAGGTACGAGCCCTCGACCTCGTCGATCATCGCGCCCGCGCCCTTGGCGCCCTTGAGCAGGCCGGCGATGATCTGGCCGATCATCTCGAGATGCGACAGTTCCTCGGTCGCGATGTCGAGCAGCATGTCGCGCCGCCCGATGTCGCTCTCGCCCCAGGCTTGGGTGTAGTAGCGCATCGCGGCGGCGAGCTCGCCGTTGGGCCCGCCGAACTGCTCGAGGCACATCTTCGCGAAGGCGGGATTGGACTCACCGATGCGGACCGTGTATTGGAGTTTCTTGTTGTGAAAGAGCATGCTTACCTCAGGTGTGAGCGAAGATGGAAGTGATCAGGACGCCGTCGCACAGCAGAGCGGCGACGACGACCGTGGTGGTCGAAGCCAACAGGAGAAGGCCGCCGCGCGTGCGCTGCGACGCGCGGCCCGCGGCCAGCGCGATGAGCGGCACGACGACGGCCGGCAGGATGAGGCCGAGCCCGATCTGCGAGGCCAGCAAGAGCAGCGTGGGCGAGGCGCCCGAGACGAGCAGCGCGGCGGCCGGACCGAGCGCCAGCGCGCGCCGCGCCAAGGGGCTCAGGCGGACCGGCGCGCCGCGGTGGCAGATGATGTCGCCCGCGCACGCGCCGCTGGCCGTGGCGGCGAGGCCGGCGGCGATGAGCGCGATGCCGAACAGCAGCGCCGAGCCGTTCCCCGCCACCGGCACGAGCGTGGCGAAGGCCGATTCGACGGTGCTCGCCTTGACGGTCGCGCCGACGACGAGAATCGCTGCGTTGACGACCGTCGCGATGCCCAGCGCGAGCACCGTCTCGCGGATTGCGAGCCGCTCGATGCGGGGCCGCTCGGCGGCCGGCGCGCGGCCCAGCCGGTCGAGCACGAGACCGCCGTGCAGGAACAGGTTGTGGGGCATGATCGTCGCGCCCACGATGCCGACGACCGCCAGCAGCGCACCCGCGCCCGGCAGGCTCGGGATCAGCGCGCCCGCCGCTACCGCACCGAGCGGCGGCTGCAGGATCGCGCAGTCGAACGCGTACGCGATCGCCAGCAGCGCGGTCGTCGCGATCGCGAACCGCTCGAAGCGGCGCGCGGTCGTGCCGCCCGCGAGCAGCAAGGCCAAGAACAGCCCGACGGCCGCGGCAACCGCGGTGCCGCGCGACAGGTGCAGCACGAGCTGCAAGCCGAGCACGACGCCGGTGAATTCCGCGATCTCGGTCGCGACGATCGCCAGCGCGTACAGCGGCCACAGCCAGCGCGACGCGCGCGGCCAGCGCCGCGCGATCGCGACGGCGAGGTCTTCGCCGCCCGCGGCCGCGTGGCGCACGACGAGCACTTGCAGCAGCACGGCGGCGAAGCCGCTGAGCAGCACCGCCCAGAGCAGCGCGAAGCCGTAGCGCGTCGCATCGAGATCCGTCGCCCAGTTGCCCGGGTCCATGTATCCGATGCCGACCGCGAACGCCGCGCCGGTCGCGGCGAGCGTTCCGGCCGACGCCGTCCGGCCGCGTCCGCGTTGCTCCACGTCGCAGTCTTTGCACGATGCGCGCGGTGCAAAAACACGCTAGGCCGCTAGGCCGCCAAGGACTCGCTCGTCCCTACGGTACGGATCGTACCGACGCGCTCAAATTTCGGTCCTACGATGGCTGTTTTGATAGATTTCGCTGAAGACCTCGCGCGAGTCGGGATAGCAGCTGCAGGTCAGCGTTTCGAGCATCGGCCGGTCGACGATGCGCACGCTGTGGCGTCCCGACGAGATCGCGCACGCCGTGACGAGCAGCGCGATCGCGCGGGTGACCGTCGGGCGGCGCACGCCCAGCATCAGCGCGATCGTTTCGTGCGTCAGCTCGAAATCCGCGCCGCCCGCGCGGTCGCTCATGCGCAGCAGCCAGCGCGCCAGGCGCGCGGGCGCTTCGTGGCGCGCGTTGCAGCCGATCGTGATCCCCGCCGCGCGCAGCCGCGCGGCCGCGTAGCGGTGGACCAGCCGGTGCAGGCTCGCGTCGTCGTCGCGCAGCTGCCGCAGCGCGTCCAGCGGAACGGCGAGCGCGCCGGTCGGGACCTGGATGATGCGCCGGAACTGCTCGGCGTCGGCGTCGAGCAGCGCTTCGATGGGGCTGACGCCCTCGTAGCCGACCGCGGTCACCTCGACCGAGCCGCCGTCCCGTCCCTCCTCGACCTCGGAGATCGCGCCGTGCAGCGGGAACAGGACGTCGGTGAAGGGGTCGCCCCGCTGGGCGACCACCACGCCCGCCGCCAGCGCGACCGGGCGGGCGCGTTCGACGCAGCCCCGCCGCGCATCGGGCGATAGCGAGTCCAAGAACTGGTTACCGGTCAGCGCGGGGGCGGGCACGTCGTTCGCCGTCATCTCTGCCCGCCCGTGCACCGGCCGCCGGCCCGAGCCCTGCGCGGACGCCGCTATCGGCAGGCCGCCTGCTCGTTGGTTCAGGTGAGTTTGTGTCCGCCAGCGTACGGAAGGATTCCAAACGTGGTATACTCAGATGCCGTCCCGCCGCACCGTTCTTCGAACGGCGCAGTGCTGCTCGGTACCAAGGAGACCCCATGGGGGCCATGCCCTTACCTAGCGGGTATTCCTGCGGAAACCGCCTCCTCGACGCGCTGCCCGCGCTCGACGCGATCGGCCTCGACGCCGACGTCCAGGTCGTCTTCGTGCCCGCCACCCGCTTCACGCATGCCGCCGGCGAGACGATGGACCACGTCGACTTCCCGATCGACGCGGTGCTCTCGGTCGTCACGACGCTCGCCAACGGCGACACCGTCGAGGTCGGCGCGGTCGGCCGCGAGAGCTTCGTCGAAGCGGATGCGGGCCTGGATCTGCTGATCGCTCCGCGCAGCTCGTTCTGCCAGGTGGCCGGGCAGGTTGGCCGCATGCCGATCGCGCGCTTTCAGGCGCGCATGGCCGCCAGCCCGTCGTTCGCGCGCTTGATGCGCCACAGCGTGAGCGCGACGCTCTTCTCCGCGCAGCAGTTCGCGGCGTGCAACGCCAAGCACGCGGTGGTCCAGCGCTGCGCGCGCTGGCTGCTGATGACGGCCGACCGGGTCGACGCGCCGCAATTCGCCATGACGCACGACTTCCTGGCGATCATGCTCGGCGTGCGCCGCGCGGGGGTTTCGGAGGCGGCCGAGGCGCTGCAGGGGCTGGGCGCGATCGAGTACCGCCGCGGCACCATCACGGTCGTCGACCGCGGCTTGCTCGAGGCGGCCTCGTGCGAGTGCTACGGCGCCTGCCGCGCCGTCTTCGCCGCCTCGCTCCTGTGAGCGCCGGCCTTAGATCTGGCCGTCGGGGCCGAGGTCGCCGTCCTCGCTGAGCGCCTCGAAGCACTCGCAGACCGCTGCGCGCAGCACCTCCGGGCGCAGGATCGTGAGCCGTTCCTCGCTGTCGTACCGCAGCGCGCCCGAGTTCGCCAGCTCGGCCAGCGTGCCGCGTACGGCGCGCGTTTCGATCGCCAGCATCATCGCCAGAAATTCCTGGGAGAGGATGAAGTCCGAGCGGCCGACCTTGTCGGCGACGGTCGCGACCCAGCGCGCCGCGCGCTGGGTCAGGCTGTGCGCGGACGCGCAGCCGATGAGCTGTTCCCCGGCATAGATCCTGCTCAGCAGGTACGTGTGAACGGCCGCCAGCAGCACCGCGCTCTCGCCGGCCCGCCGCGCCAGCGTGCGGCTGGGCAGCACCGCCGCCCGGCCCTCGACCTGGGCCAGCACGAAGCGGCGCGACGACTCCGAACCCAGCGCGACCTCGAAGCCGACGATGCCTTCCCGTCCCACCGCCGCGACCTCGTACACGTCGACGTGCTCGTCGCGCCGCAGCTCGGCGGTGATGGAGAACAAGGCGTCGATCGGAAAGTAGACCTGCGCGATCTCGCCGCCCCGGCTGAAGATCGCTTCGCGCGCGTCGAGCTCGATGACGCGCAGCTCGTCGGTCAGCAGCCGGCGTTCGGCGGCGGGCAGCGCGTCGAGAAAGGCGTTTCCGCCGATGTACCTCTGCGTTTGCCCTTCTTGGCCCTTCACGCGTCCCTCCGCTCGGTCATATGGAAATCATACCCTCTGTGCTGGTCGAGTTGAGGAGAGGGTCGGGGGGGGGCATTCCAGGGCCGCTTCCACGATGGCGGTCGTCGCCGCGTAGCACTCGCACGACCGGGCGAGCAGCAGCTCGCCGTCGACCAGGGTGATGTGCCCGCGCCGGTAGCGAATCGCCCCCTCCGCCTGGAGCTGGCCCGCCGCCTCGGTCACGCCCGCCCGCCGCACGCCCAGCATCATGGCCAGGAACTCGTGCGTCAGCGGGAATTCCTCGCGGCCCACCCGGTCGCGCATCATCAGCAGCCAGCGCGCGCAGCGCTGCACGATGCTATGGGAGAGATTGCACGCCGTGAGCTGCTCGGAGACGTAGAGCCGCGAGGTGACGTTGCGCCGGACCAGCAGACCGAACGTTCCCCCGGCGGCGAACGCGCGCTCGAACACGCCCCGCTCCATCACCGCGGCCCGGCCGGGCACCTGGCAGAACGTCGAGCGCAGCGCGAGCGGCGCGTCCGCGATCACTTCGCCCGGTACGAATCCTTCCCGGCCCACCGTCCCGACCTCGATCGTGGTGCCGTTTTGCAGCAGCGCCACGATCGAGAAGATGCAGTCGATCGGAAAGATCACCTCGTGCGGACTCTCGTCCAGCGTTAGCACTTCATCGCGAATTGCGAACGTATCGACGTGCAGCGCGTTTTGGAAGATAGGCCGCTCGGCAGGTGGGATGCAATCGAGAAGGCGGTTCCCGCCTTCGTACGCCTGGGACACATGGCTCGGTTTCCGCCCGGCGGCCTACGGCGGCCGAGTCAATAGCGAATCCATTGAGCCTATCAGGCGCAGTTCCAGCGGTCGGTCCGAAACCGGACACAGTACGCAAGCGTACAGATGATCGCCCGCCGGGGAAACGACAAGGAGCGGCACCCGCGAGGGATGCCGCTCCACGAACCTGGGTCGCGTTGAGGTCTTAGGGTGCGAAGCGGCAGGCGCTGTACTTGTTCGAGTACTCGCTCTGGATGTAGTAGCTGGTGCCGTTGAGGGTCACGTTGCCGTTGCTGCCCGCGCAGATGTCGCCGATCTCGCCGCCCGCGTTGTTGTACCAGGCGAGATTGTTCTGCGCGACGTCCGCGTCGGTGATCGCCTCGGTCGTCTCGTGCGAGAGGGTCGACGAGGTCGAGTTGGTCAGGCTGCCGACGGAGCAGCCGCTGATGCCCTGGTAGGGCTCCACCGAGTACAGCGCGTGGCCGATGTCGCTGAAGTCGACGCTGCCGTGGTAGGCGCAGTACTGCTGCGCGTAGCACCCGCCGGCGCTGCTGCTGCACTGCGAGACGCCGCTCTTGAGGAACACGTGGTAGATGTGCCCGTAGCCGGTGCCGCCCGAGACCGCCGCGGAGTGGACGATGTTGTAGATGTCCTGGTCCTGCAGCGTGCCCGACGTGCTGTAGCTCGAGGCGTACGCGGTGCCCGCCGGATAGCGGTTGTTTGCCGTCGTGTGCACGTACTGGTCGGTGATGTGGATCATGCTGCTGTTGCTGTAGTTGTTCTCGAACGTGGTCGGAACGGTGCCCCAGCAATTGCCCGCGCTGCAGTTGACGTAGATGTTGTGGTTCTTGGCCGACGTCAGGTACGGCCCGCCGTAGTATACCAGGTCGTAGTACCCGCCGGTCATGGCGTGGCGGCCGTTGCTGCTGGCCTGGCTGCCCTTGAGCGGGTAGGCGTGGACGTGCGCGTTGCTCGTCAGCGCGGCGACCGCGGGGGCGGCGGCGGGGTCGACGGTCATCGCGATGGTCTCGGTGTCGCGCTGGGCGGTCGCCGGAGCGGCCGGGGCGTTCTGCGGGATCGGCGTCACCACGCTCGATCCGCCGCCCGAGCAGCCGGCCAGGCCGCCGGCAAGAATTGCGAGCGCGGCGCCCGAGGCCGACATCGCGGACCACATACGTTTCGGAAGATGCATCAATACACCCGACTTCCTATGAGCTGAGTTGAGCTCCGGTGCTCGCCGCCATGCGACAGCCCGGCAGATGCCCCAATCCTAGGCAAAATGCCAGAAAACCTTCACCCAATTTTTACTTCTGCGAATTTTCTGGGGGCGAGCCCCAGGCGCGGCTAGAGCGCCTCGGTACCGCGGGGGTCAGAACCAGTGCTTGTAGCGGAAGTACCCGAGCAGCGCCGCGAACCCGACGACCTCGCTCCCGATCCCGAACACCAGGAACGACGCCGGGCTGGTGATGTGGTTGACCAGCCAGCCGAAGTTCTGGCCGAAGAACCCGGTGATGAAAGTCAGCGGCAGGAACACCGTGGCGACGATGGTGAGCTGCTTGGCGACTTCGTTCTGGCGGTTCGAGGCCATCGAGATGTGCGTGTCGCGCGCGCTGTTGACCAAGTCGCGCGCGTCGTCGAGCTGGTCCACCGCGCGCGCCACGTGGTCGAACACGTCGCGAAAGTAGGGCAGGTCCCGGCGCGGCAGCAGGGCGACGTCGCCGCGGATGATCGGGGTCAGGATGTCGCGCATCGGCAGCACCGCGCGCCGGAAGCGGGCCAGCTCTTTCTTCATCCCGTAGATCTCGAGCAGCACGCTCTCGGTGCGCGTGCCGCGCCGCAGCAGCTCCTCTTCGAGCACCTCGACCCGGTCTTCGAAGGCCTCGGCGATCGGCGTGTAGCCGTCGGCCACCGTGTCGAGGATGGTGTAGAGCAGCGCGCCGGTGCCGCCGCCGATCCCGTTGCCGGCGTGCCAGCGGCGCTGGATCTCGTCGACCGGGTAGAGCGGTTCGTCGCGCACGGTGACGACGTAGCGCGCGCCGACGAAGATCGCGACCTCGTGGATGCGCAGCTCGTCCCCCGCGCGCGTCGCGCCGTGAACGATGATGAACCAGGCGTCGTCGTAGGCCTCGAGCTTGGGCCGCTGGTGCGCCTTGACCGCGTCCTCGACCGCCAGCGGGTGCAGCCCGAACTCTTCTTGGATCAGCTGGAGGTCGTCGGGCCCCGGATCGGCCACGTCCAGCCAGACGAACGAGTCCGTCTCCTTGAGGATGTCGCTGATCTGGTCGAGATCGACGATCTCGCGCGCCTGCGCTCCGTGCCGGTTCACCAGGCACGCCGAAGCCTTGACCTTGGCCGGCGTCTTGGCCGGTGGCGACTGCATGCCGGGCCGATTCGTCCCCGCTGCCCCGAGACCCCACGTGGTGCCGTACGGGAGCGAAACGGGTCGGCTCAGCGTTGCATGGTCATTTTCATGGCGTGCGCCATGTCCGGCGGGCGGATGCGGAAGAAGACCTGGTACCCGACCGGCGTTCCGGTTCCGTAGGCCGAATCCAGGCCCGCGCTCTTCGATCCCAGCGTGATCTGGGCGCCCAGGCCGACGTTCGCGGCGGCCGGGTTGCGCGTCAGATCGTGAACGGCGCCGAGCGCGTACGTGCCGACGCGGTACACGTCGTTCGGGCCGGCGCCGGGGATGACGAGATCGCGCGCCGTGCGCGTGCCCAGTTCCACGCGCGCGAAGAGGGTGTTGCGGCCCGCCTGGTAGTCCGTCTCGGCCAGATACGAGCTGGTGCGCGCGCCGCCGCTCTCGATGTTCTGGCCGAAAACGAAGCCGTTGTACCAGTTGCGGCCGGTCCCGAGCGGCTCGTTGAGCAAGAGCGATGCGACGAGGCGGTGCTGGTCGACGTTCGGGTCCGCGGCCTCGGGACTCTTGATGAACGCGTACGAGACCTCCGCCGCGGCGTTGGCGCCGGGATTCCACGAGAGGCGCTGGCTGTACGAGTCGAGGTGCACCGGGTCGAAGTTGGTGCGAACCTCGTCGGGCTCGCGGCCGGTGAAGGTGCTGGCCTCGAGCTTGAAGCGCGAGCTGGGCGCGAAACCGGCCGTCGCGACGCCGAATTGGATGTGCGAAGCGTCCTGCCAGTGGTGACCGATCGTCGACTCGGGCATGTCGTACGCGATGCGGCGGTGCATGAACGCCGGCGGCCCGAGCGCCGGTTCGCCCGGATAGCCGAGGTAGAGGTACGCCGAGGATGTCTTGCCGGTGCGGGCCGAATAGTCGACGGCCAGCTCGGAGAACAGGTCGTGCGGGTGCTGGTGGTCGTGCAGCGGCGCGCCGTGCGCCGTCTCGCCGGTCTGGAACAGCAGCGGGTACCCGCTCTGGTTCTCGGTCAGCGCGTCGGCGCTCACCATCGCCGTGTACGAGAACTGCGCCGCGGCGCCGATCGCATGCGTGCCCATGAACATCAGCCAGTTGGGCGCGTCGGCCCGCCGGTCGCCGCGCGGCGAGCCGGACGACACGTAGCGCGGAAACAGCGCACCGTGCCTCATCTGCACGTCGCGCCCGCCCTGGCGCATCCAGCCGAACATCTGGGTCGAGCGCGGCACCCACGACGTACCCGAACCGTCCTGGCTCATCGGATCGGCGAGGTCGGTCGCCGAGCGCATGTCCATCGCGCTCGTCGAACTCGAGCCACCTCCGCTCGTCCCCGGCATCGGCTGCATCGTCGGCGCGGTCGGGCTGGGTGACGGGGCCATCGTCATGCCGGGCATGGGCGCCATTGCGGCAGCGCTTGCGGGCTCAGCGGCGGCTAGGGTGGCGGCGATGGCCCACATAGGGACGAAACGGACGAACGGCAAGCGAAGATTTCCTCCGCGATCATACTACCGGTTGGCAAGTCCAGGCGGGGCGTCGACCGCCACGGGGGTTTGACCTGTACGCCAATATGGCGTACAGTAGGTGCCTGGCATGGCCAGAGGAGAGCTCGATGTCCCCCGCTTCCAAGTCCCATGACGGCGCGGGCCCGGAGCCCGGGCCTGCCGCGAAAATCCGCGACCGGGCTCAATATCGGCCGACGGCGGAGCAGAAAGAGCTGCTCGTTCGTGCGGCGAGCATGACCGGGCAAACCTTGTCGGACTTCATGCGCACGGCGGTGGAAGACCGGGCTCGGCGCGTGATCGCCGACAACGAGCGCATGGTGCTCGACGGCCGAGCTCGGGAGTCGTTTCTGGCCGCTTTGGCGCGGCCGCCCAAGCCCAACGATCGCCTCGTCGCATTGATGGAGCGCTACGCACGCGAAGTGACCAGCAGGCCGTGATCGTCGAGTCTCTGCAGCGCGACAAGCATCACCGCCTCGGTTTCTCATGCGGTCGTGAGCCGCTGGATCGCTTCATCCACGAGCACGCGCACCAAGCCGCGGCCAAGGGGTTATCGAAAACGTACGTCGCCGTCGGTGAAAACGACGAGACGACGATCCTGGGCTACTACACCGTGACGACGACGCGAATCGTTGCCGGCGAACTGTCCGAAACGCTCGTCCGAACGCTGAAGCTGCCCAAACGAGAATTGCCGGCATCGCTGGTCGCGCGGCTGGCGGTGTCGGAAGACGCCCAAGGCCGAGGCATCGGCTCGCTCTTGCTGATGGATGCGCTGGCGCGGTGCGCGCGCGTCGCCGCCGAGATCGGCGGGGTGGCGATCGTCATCGACGCGCTCGAGGAAGCGGTCGTAGCGTTCTACGAGCAGTTCGGATTCGTGCGTTTCGAACCCCAGGCGCTCAAACTCTTCATACCCATGGCGACGGTGCGCGAGCTGCTCGGCATCACCGCGGAAGAGCGCCGAGCCGGCTAGCCGCTGGCGAAGTCCAGCAGCACTTCGGTCGCGAGCGCGACGACGAAGCCGGCCGCCAGCATCGAGGTCGAGGTGATGGTCAGGCCGCTGCGCTTGAGCACGCCCCACAGCTCGCCGACCACGAACACCAGCGCGCCGACCGCGGTGGTCAGGAAGAACGCTTGCAGGATCGGCGAGGAGAAGTGGTAGCCGATCATCGTGCCCAGGCACGTCGGCCCGCCCGCGACCAGGCCGGCCAAACCGATCTGGGCCCAGGTCGGCGTCGCGCCGCGGCCCGCCAGCGGCGCGGCGACCCCGAACCCTTCGGTCGCGTTGTGCAGCGCGAAGCCCAAGATCAGCCCGAACGCGATCGCCGTCGCGCCCGACGCCGCCGACGAGCCGATCGCGAGGCCCTCGGCGAAGTTGTGCGCGCCGATGCCGACCGCGATCATGCCGGCCAGCACGAGAGGCTTCTCCGCACCCGGCGCCGACGCGCCCGCCTTGGCCATGCGCGTCGCGACCACGCCCAGCCCGACGATGCCGGCCAGCAGGCCGGCCACGTAGGCCACGAGCATCGCCAGCGGCAGGGGCGAGAGCGCGCCGTGCCCGGTCGTGCCGCGGTGCCAGCTCCCCAGCGACCGGACCAGCGGCGTGGTGGCGTTGTTCGCGATCTCGACGATCAGGAAGACCAGGATGCCGATCGCCAGCGCGTTGAGCGCGCCGATCGTGGCGGGCGAGAGCCGCCGCGCCCGCGCGATCGGCAGCCCGAGAAAGATCGACAGGCCGGCGAACGCGCCCAGCAGCGCGGTCGTGCCGAACGAGAGCGGTCCCTGCGGGTTGCCGCTGGACGAGTCGGCCATGTGGCGGTGCATCGCGGCGCCCATCAGCGCCAGCTTGTTCGGCGTGCCGGCGTAGTGAATCGAGGTCACCAGCCCGGCCGGCATGCCCATCCCGTCCTCGGTGTGGTCGAGCACGTGGCAGTGCACGGCCCAGTTGCCGGGCTGCTGGTTGGCGACGATGACGGTGTCGAGCCGCTGCCCGGGCCCCAGCATCACCGTGTCTTCCAGATCGCGCCCCGTCACCGGCTGCGCGTCGCGCGCGATCACGAGCTGGTCGTGACCGTGCGTGTGCATGGTGTGCATGTTCTCCGACGACATGTTGATCCAGCGCAGCCGCGCGCGGTCGCCCTTGCGCACCTCGATCGGAACGGTCGCCGGGTACTCCTTGCCGTTGATCGTGAAGTGGTTCTCGGCCGCGTTCTGGATCGACCACGACGAGAGCATCTCGACGTCGTCGCGCTGCACGCGCTCCTCGGGCCGGGGGTGCGCCGGCAGCACCACGATCGCGCCGTAGAGGCCGCTGTTCACCATCTCCTCGTTGTCGTGGCTGTGGTAGATGAACGTGCCGGGCTGGTTGGCGGTGAACGCGTAGCGGAAGCGCCCGCCGGGCTCGACCATCGGCTGCGACATGCCGGCCACGCCGTCCATCGAGTCGGGAATGCCGTGGATCCCGTGCAGGTGCAGCGTGTCCGCGACCGTCATCGCGTTGCGGAAGTCGATCACCACCCGCTGGCCCTGGTGGACGACCAAGGTCGGGCCGGGGACCACCCCGTCGTACGTCTTGGCCATCACGGTCAGCCCGGGCTTGAGGGTCCAGGGCGCCTGGCGCGCGACGAGGTGGAACGTCGCCGTCGGGCCCGCCGCGTCCGGCACGGCCGCGAACGTGCCGTCCTCACGCCGGGTCAGCCGCGACTCGCCGGGCGCCGGCGTCGCGGCCGGAATGGCCCCCCGCAGCGGCTGCAGGCCGACCGTGGTGGGATCGACCCCCGCCATCGGGGCGTCGGCGTCGGCGCTCGCGCACAGCGGCGCCAAACCGAAGAACAGAACGAGCAGCACGACCAGAGCGGCTAGTGAAGGGGGCAGCCCGAGCGAGGCACACCAAACTCTCGATTTCGGCACGCCTAACACCTTGGCCGCGGGAGGCCGAGGTGCCTCTCAGCGCCGTCCGGCCGCCGAGCGGGCGGCGATCAGCCGGTCCAGCGAAATGCTTCCCGGGCCGGTGAGGAGCAGCGCTACCATCGTCACCAAGTAGACGGCCGGCGTCTCATAGGACCCCGGGCCGCCGACGAAGTGCCCTCCGCTCGGCAGGTGGACGGCGACGATCGCCACCAGCATGTCGCAGAAGATCAGCGCGGCGACCAGCGGCGTCGCCAGCCCCGCGATGAGCGCCATGCCGCCGAAGAACTCGACCACGGCGACGACCGCTTGCAGCCAGCTCGGGGCGAACGCGTGCGGCCCCATGCCCAGCGTCATCCAGCTCGTCGGGTGCTGGATCTTCGGGTAGCCGTGAAACACGAACGCCAGCCCGACGATCGCTCGCAGGGCGAGCAATCCCACCGCGGCGCGGCCCTCCAGGTACGGCAATCTTTTCAGTATCTCCATCGCCGTTGTCTTACCATCCGAACATGAAGTATGCCTGAGCTTCGCATTCGCCGGGCCCGATGCAAAGCACCGCAGCCGGGTGGGCCGGCCGGTGCTTTGTCCCAGCGGCGCACGCCGGGCGATCCGGTGGGTACGTCATATCGATGAAATCAGATCGACCCGACGGCATGCCGTCCGACCGCCTGCTGCTGGGCATTGCCGGCGCGGTCGCGGCGCTCGCGGGCATCGCGTCCCTCGTGGCCCGATCAGCGCGTGCCACCGAGCGCGCCCACCCGCCCACCGGCCGCTTCGTCGAGGTGAACGGCGTCAAGCTGCACTACATGGAGCGCGGGAGCGGCAGCCCGGTCGTGCTGCGTGCACGGGAACGGCGTCATGGCGCAGGACTGGGAGGTCAGCGGTGTGTTCGACGCGCTCGCCGCGAACCACCGGGTGATCGCGTTCGACCGGCCGGGCTACGGTTACAGCGAGCGCCCGCGCGGTACGGTGTGGACCCCGGTCGCCGCAAGCCGACCTCATCCACGGCGCGCTCGCGCAGCTCGGCGTGGTGCGGCCGGTCGTGGTCGGCCACTCGTGGGGCACGCTGGTCGCGCTCGCGCTGGCCCTCGATCACCCCGCCGACGTCGCGCGCCTGGTGCTGCTCTCGGGCTACTACTTTCCGTCGCTGCGCCTGGACGTGCCGCTGCAGGGCGCGCCCGCGACCCCGCTGCTCGGCGACCTCTTGCGCTACACCGTCTCACCGATCGTCGGCCGCTTGATGTCGCCGCTGCTGGTGAAGCAGCTGTTCGCGCCGGCGCCCGTCCCGGAGCGCTTCGCGCAGTTCCCGCTCGCGATGACGCTGCGGCCTTCGCAGCTGCGCGCGTCGGCGGAAGAGGCGCTGCTCATGGTGCCGTCGGCCATGCTGCTGCAAGCGCGCTACGGCGAGCTGCGCCTGCCGGTGTCGATCGTCGCCGGCAGCGGCGATCTCATCGCCAACCCGTCCGCCCAGTCGAACCGGCTCGCGCACCTGCTCCTCGAGCAGGACGCCGATCTCGTCGAGGGCGCGGGCCACATGGTGCACTACTTCGCGCCCGAGCGCGTCGTCGAAGCCGTGACGGCGCTGGCCCGCACCGACGCCCGCCGACGATCTCGCCCTGGTCTGAGCTCAGGCGCGAACGTGAACCGCCGCTCGCGCGTCGATGAAGCGCGCGAGCACGGCGTCGAACTCCTCGTGGCGCTCCATCAGGCCCATGTGCTTGCCCGGCGCCAGGACGGCGAGGGTCGCGTCGGGCACGACCGCCGCGATGTGCTCGCTGGCGCGCGGCAGCAGCACCGGGTCCCGGTCGCCGGGCACGACCAGGACCGGTACGGCGATGTTTCCGATCGATGACGTCTCGTCGAACTCGAACATCGCCAGCATCCCGCGCGCCAGAACGCCGGGCGGGGCCTTGGCGAAGAACAGCGTCGCGAAGTCGAGCTGTCCGCGCGACTCGGCGCCGGTGAAGCCGGTCAAGGCGGTGCCCACGATCTGCGTTCCGTTGACGTAACTGAGCCAGTTCATCCCCCAGACGAGCGGCGCCAGCGCGATCGTCAGGTACATGAGCGGCGTGAACAGCGGGCGTTCGAGCGCGTGCATCACCGGCGCGCCCAGCGTGGTGCGGGTGGGATCCGTGTACGTGGTGCCGACCAGCACCAGCGCGACGACGTCCGAGCCCAGCCGGTTCGCATGGCGGCGGGCGAACGTCTGCGCGATCATGCCGCCGATGCTGTGGCCCAGCACCACCGCCGGCGCCCCGGCCAGGTCGACGACCGCCGCCAGATCGTCGGCCATCGCGTCCAGCGAGTAGCCGTCCTTGCCGGCGCGGCTCGACTGGCCCAGCCCGCGCAGGTCCCAGGCGATCACCCGGTGCCGCGCCGCCAGCGAGCGCTTCGTGTAGTAGAACGCCCGGTTGTCGACGCCCCAGCCGTGGACGAGAACGACCGGCAGCGCCCCCTGGGGCCCGGACGACTCGACGTGCAGCACCGTGCCGTCCGGGCGCTCCAGCCGCAGCGTCTCCGCGGCGTGCGCCCACGACGGGTCGTCCCGGCCGCCCCGGTGGAAGGCCAGCACGATGAAACGGCCCAGCAAGCTGATGACGAGCATCACGATGCCGGCCGTCAGGACGGCGGTCGACACGATGACCCCTTGCCACCATTCGTAGACGATGTAGCCGCCGCCGAACAGCAGCCCGAGCGAGATCAGGCCGAAAATCCACATCGGCAACACGGCAAACGGCATGAACGGCACGCCCTCATCTACCCCAAAGGCGCCGAGCGGCAGACATGGACACCCCAGGTGCGGTACGATCCCGCCGATGGCCAAGAAATCCGTCGAGCGCGAGAAGACCAGCAGCCTGTTCGTCGACGCCCTGAAGGCCGGCGACGCGGACGCGGCCGTCTGATGCTGCTCCACCGCCTGGGCGAAGCGCTCGTGCTCGCCGTCGGCATGATGTGGCAGGTCGGCTGGAGCCTGATCCTGGGCTTCGCGCTCTCCGGCCTCGTGCAAGCCGTCGTTTCCAAGCAGCGCATGCAGCAGCTGCTCGGCCGCGACGGCGTGCGCGAAATCGCTTTGGCGACCGGCTTCGGCGCGGTGAGCTCGAGCTGCTCGTACGCCTCCGCGGCGCTGAGCAAGACGCTCTTCAAGCAGGGCGCCGGGCTGATCCCGAGCCTGGCCTTCCTGTTCTCGTCCACCAACCTCGTGCTGGAGCTGGGCGTCATCCTGTGGCTGCTGCTGGGCTGGCAATTCACCGCGGCGGAGTGGATCGGCGGGCTCGTGCTCGTCGCGGTCATGGCGCTGCTGGTGAAGCTGACCTACCCCAAGCGGCTGGTCGAGGAAGCGCGCCGGCACGTCGACGAGACGGGCGGGCACGAGCACGGCTCGATGGAAGGCGAGGGCCGCGGCATCGTCGCGCGCCTGCGCGATCCGGGCACGCGGGTCGCCGTGGCGCAAAACTTCGCGATGGACTTCTCGATGCTCTGGAAGGATCTGCTGGCCGGGTTCCTGATCGCCGGTGCGCTCGGCGCGTTCGTTCCCGGCGGCGCGTGGAAAGCGCTGTTCCTCACCGGCGCCGCGCCGGGCGTCCAGCTCGTCGGCAACGCCGTCATCGGACCCGTCATCGCGATCCTGTCGTTCGTCTGCTCGATCGGAAACGTGCCGATGGCGGCGATCCTGTGGGCCAGCGGGATCTCGTTCGGCGGCGTGCTCGCGTTTCTGTACGCCGACCTGATCGTGCTGCCGCTGCTGGACGTCTACCGCAAGTACTACGGCGTGCGGATGATGCTCTACATCTTCGGCGTGTTCTTCGCGACGATGGTCGTCTCGGCGATCGCCATGGACCTCGCCTTCTCGGCGCTCCACATGGTGCCCAAGCCCAACCCGAACATCCGCCGCGACCTGACCATGTTCTCGTTCAACTACACCTTCTGGCTCAACCTCGTCTTCGGCGCGCTCGGCCTGTACCTGTGGCGGCTCAACGCCGCGAACCCGATGCAGCACGCCTGCCACGCCGAGCTCGCGGCGCATTGACGAAAATCGATATAAACGCTACGATGCTCGGAGATGACGAATCTACGCTTCGTCCGGCGGACCACGGTCGTCACGCGAGACTTCTCGGGCGAGGCGGCGTTTTTCAAGGCCCTGGGCGATCCGCACCGGCTCACGATCGTGGCCACGCTCGTCGGTTCGCCGCGGCCGGTCAGCGTTCGCGCGCTCGCGACGGCGCTGCCGATCAACCAGTCGTCCGTCTCCCACCATCTCACCGTCTTGCGGGACGCCGGCATCGTGACGGGCGAGCGGAGGGGCACGTGGGGCTATTACCGTCTCGAGCCGAGGATGCGCGCTCGCCTCGCGAGCGCGCTCAGAGCGGTCCTGCACGAGCGCTGGTGCCGAAGCGAGGACGCGTGACGCCGCTGCGCTTGGATCAGCGCGCCGTCCTGGAGTTCGTGGGGACGGCGCTGCTGCTCGCGGCCGTCGTCGGCTCCGGGATCATGGCGGAGAACCTCGCCGGCGGCAACCACGCCCTCGCGCTGCTGTGCAACACGCTCGCGACGGCCGGCGCGCTGGTCGCGCTGATCGCGTCGCTGGGCCCGCTCTGCGGCGCGCACCTCAATCCCATCGTCACCGCGGCGGAGGCGCTCACCGGCCTGCGGCCGTGGTCCGAAGTGCTGCCGTACGCGCTGGCCCAAATTCTCGGCGCGCTCGCCGGCGTGGCGGTGGCGAACGCGATGTTCGGCAAGCCGCTGCTCTTCGCGGCCCAGCACGTCCGCTCCGGACCGGCGCAGCTCTTGGGCGAAGCGGTCGCGACCTTCGGCCTGGTCTTCGTCATCTTCGTCTGCTCGCGCGCCCGCCCGGCGGCCGTGCCCTACGTCGTGGCGGCGTACATCACCGCCGCGTACTGGTTCACCAGCTCCACGTCGTTCGCCAACCCCGCCGTGACGTTCGCGCGCTCGCTGTCCGACACGTTCACGGGCATCCGGCCGGCCGACGTCCCGGGCTTCGTCGTCGCTCAGGTCGCGGGCGCCGCGCTGGCGCTGGCCGTCCTGCGCTACGCGCTGACGGCGACGGTGGAGCGCCGCCGGCCTCGCGCGGCCGCTCGTTACGCTGCTCGTCGCCGCGTGCGTGGGCGCCGAGTCCGACTCCTACGCGACGCTGCTGGTTGAGTGAGCGGGCCGTTCCGAGCTCACAAACGGGTGCTGACGCTCAGGCGAAACGAGCGCTTGGGCGTGGGGTGGAAGTGGAAGTCGGCGACCCCGCTTCCGCCCAGCGCGGGGTTGACCGCCGGATTCGAGGTGAGAGCGGGATCGGCGGCGTCGCGCTTCGTCCAGGAATTGTAGTAGTAGGTCGTGTCGTCGGCGTTCGCACCTAGGATGTTGAACGCGTCGAGCGTCAGGCGCCGGCCGTGGGCCAGCTTCGCGGTGAACTGGCCGTTGAGCAGCGTGGTCGGCCGGCTGGGTTCGCTGCCGTTCTCGATCAAGTTGCGCGGGCCGAAGTAGCGCATGCGCAAGCTGGCCGCGTAGGCCGGGCGGTCGACGGTGACGCCCAGCGCCGCGACGGAAGCGAGCGTCTCGGGGACGCCGGTGCCGATCCCGTCCGGATCGGTCGTGAAGCGCGCGGTGGAGGTCGCGAAGTCCGCATCGATCGTGAGGTCGCGGGTCGGGGTGTAGAAGTTGGTGATCTCGATCCCCTTGCGCACGGTGGGACGCCCGGCCGACGTCGTGCCGGCGTCGCCGCTGAAGGTCAGCTCCGACGCGATGCCCAGCCGCCACAGCGAGAGCGTGGTGTTCAGCTTCGACGTCGCGTAGCGGTAGCCGACCTCCTCGCCGTTCGCGCGCACCAGCGGCGACACGCGTTCGACGGCCGCGCCGCTCGTGTCGATTGCCGCATGCGTCTGCGGGTCGACGGTAGCCGTCGTGCCGCGCCCGTCGTTGCTGTGAAAGCTCTCGCCCGCGCTGAGGTAGAGCTCCTGGCTGGGCGACGTGCGATAGGCGAAGCTCAGCTTGGGCAGCACGAGGCCGGCCGTGGCGGCACCGGAGTTGCGCGGGTCGAACGCGTGGACATCGAACCGGTACAGCTCGCCGCGGACGCCCGCGGTCAGGCGCAGCTTCGCGCCGAGCCGCTGCTCGGTTTGCAGGTAGGCGTTCATTTCGCGCTCGACGACGTGGTCGTCGGTCAGCGTTCCCGCGGGATCGCGGCTGCGCGCCGCATCCAGAAAGAGCGCCACGTTGGCGATGTTGTCGTTGCGCAGACCCAAGCCGAGCGTGGTGGCGGCGCTCGGGGTCTGCCAGGTCCGCGCGAGGCGAAACCCGCTCACGAAGCGGCGGTCTTGCTGCTCGCGCTGATCGCCGCAGGCGAAGGCGAACGGTCGCGGCGCGCCGCCCGGTCCCGGCGGCGCCGCGTTGGCGGGGCAGAACGCGGTGTAGCCGGCGAGGTGGTTCGCCCCCGGCGCGCAGGTGCTGTAAGCGGGGCTGCAGGTCACCGGGTTCGCCGTGACGTTGAAGTAGTCGGTCGCGTCGTCGAGCTCGTACGTGAAGTTGGAAAACAGGTCGAGCGAGTAGTGGATCGCGTACGCGCTGAACTTCGTCGTGGCGTTGCCGCTGCGGTGCTCGAACTGGGTCGAGAGCGCGTAGCGGTAGGTGCTGCCGCCGTCGCTGGGATCGATCAGACCGTAGCGGTCGATGACGCCTTGGTCGACGAATCGCTGCGGGATCTGGTCAGTGGAGTTCCAGTGGCCGTCGTAGCCGAGCAGCGTGACGTTGAAGTCGTCGTTCCCGGTGGAGCGGCTGTAACGCAGCACGCCGTTGAGCCGGCGGTAGTTGTCCGGGCGGTCGAAGGTGCTGTCGTTGTGGTACGCCTCCAGGCCGTAGAGCAGGTTGCCCGCGCCGAGCTTCGGCGAGCCGGCGAGCAGGATGCGGCCGAAGGCGTTCGTGCCGCCGCTGAGCTCGAGCGTGCCGGGGATCGTGTTGCGGTAGAACAGATTGTAGGAGCCGGCGGTCGAGAAATCGCCCTCGTCGGCAAAGTACGGGCCCTTCTTGAACTCCACGAAGCTGACCAGCTCCGGCAGCAGCCAGTTGATGTCGGAATAGCCTTGACCGTGCGCGTGGGTCGGGAAGTTGATCGGTTCGCCGACGACCGTCGCCGACAAGTCGGTGCCGTGGTCGAGCTGGAACCCGCGCAGGTAGTACTGGTTGGCTTTACCTTCGCCGCTGTGCTGGGTGATGATGACGCCCGGGATCGCTTCGAGCACCTCGCCGGGCCGGGCGATGGGCCGCGTCTCGATCTGCGCCTGGCTGATCGTCCCCTGCGAGGCGGACAGCGCTTTCCCCACCAGGTTGTCCTTGCGGCCCTCGGCCCGCACCCGGCCGATCTCCGGCGGAGCGCCGGCCGCCGGCGAGGGGCTCGGGCGTACGACCCCGGCTTGCTGCGCGAGCACAACGCTTCCCATGGACGCGAAGAACAGAACCAGCGCGATGGCGAACGGCAAAGCGACCCTCCGGTCGGGACGTGCGACGGTGCTCCGCCACGCTACCAACCCAACGGGTCGGCACGCCGTTCGGACTGTCTATGTTGTAGACAAGTACGTCGCGGCCGAGCCGAGCTTTGCCTGCGCGAGCGCGGGCAGCTCGATCGTCGTCCCGATCCAGAGCGGTCCGCCGGGTGCGTTCGCGACCCGCTCGGCGCGGGTGAAGTACAAGTGGTACGTGCCGTCCGCATGCCGCACCCGCGGCGTCGCCTCCCACGGGGTGCCCGTGTCGAGCGCGCGGGTCCAGCGCCAAACCACTTCTTCGATGTCGTCGGGATGGACGACGCGGGCCCAGGCTTCTCCGAGTACCGCGTCGCGGTGAATGCCGGTGGCGTCGTACCAGCGCTCGCTGACCCAGTCGATGGCGCCCTGCTCGCTGGCCGTGAACGCGATCACCGGCAAGAGCTCGAGCGCGGCCCGCAGGTGCGGATCGAGGTTCACGCGCTAACCGTTCTGCGAGGCGACGCGTTCGCGCTCGAACAGCAAGCCGCGCGTGACGAAGCGGCTCGTCGCGCCCTTGAAGGTGCTGGAAAGCTGCAGGAAGTGCATCGCCGTTTGCTTGCTGATGCGTTCCTGCGTGAAGAGGATCGTCGAAACGAACATCGGCTGGACCACGTACGATCCGCCGAACCCGAACACCGTGCCGATCCCGGTGCTCGCTGACGAAGTCGGCGGCCGGCACGACCCGGCGCCCTTTGTCGTCGAGCGTCGTGGCGGCATCGGAAACGTAGAACAGACCGTTCGCGTTGGCGAACGCGCGCGTGACGAACGGTGCGGCGTCGCTGGGGTCCGTCTCGAGCCGGAAGCGCAGATCGCTCAAGAGCCGCGAGATCATCGGCGTCTCGTCGATCTGCCCGCGGTTCAGCAGCGGCAGCGCGAGGTGCGCCCGCGACCGCCGGCGCGCGTTCCACTCGGGCCGGCTTCCGGCCGTCCCGAACAGCGTCAGGACCTCGGTCGTGGGGAAGAGCGAGACGTTCCCGGCGGCCGAGGCCGCGAAGGTGCTTTCCGGCACCGGCAAGCGCGCGTGCGGGACCGTCGCGAACACCCGGGCGAGCACGATCGAAGGGAAGCGAGCGGTAAGCTGCGCGGCGAACCACTGCGCGGCATTCTCGAACGAGCCGGCCGACCGCAGCCCCGGTGCCAACTCCTCGGCGAGCTGCTCGACCTCTTCGTAGGTCGTCCGCTCGATCAGCGCCATATCCTACCGAGTTAGCCCTTCGGGTCCCGGCTCCCACTGAGCTTTTGCGGACGTCCCCCGGCCTGGGCCGGTCGTGCTAACCCGCCGCGATCGCGGTCACCCGGTGGGCGATCTCGTCGGCGTAGTGGGCGGCTTGCTCGTCGCTGGTGCCTTCGGCCCAGACGTTGACCGAGGCTTCGGTCGCGTCGGGCAGCACCAGCACCCAGCCGCCGTCGCGCGGCAGGCGAATGCCGTCGATGCGTCTCGACCTTGCCGTTGCCGCCGTGCGTCGCCTCGTCGTGCAGCGAGCGCATCACCGCGCCCTTGCGGTCCCACGGGCACGGCACGACCCGGCCGGCGACGTGCCAGGGCGGGATCATGTCGACCAGCTCGGACAGCTTGCGGTGCTCGGCCGGCCAGCAGCTCCATGATCTTGGCCGTCGCGTAGATGCCGTCGAAGGCGGGCTGGAACTCGGGGAAGATCAGCTCGTAGTTCATCCCGCCGGCCAGCGCCAGCGCCGAGCCCTCTTTTTCGGCCAGGCCCATCAGCGAGCGGCGGTCGCTGGGCGTGCGCACGATCGTCGCGCCGTTCTCCGCGGCGATCCGTTCGACCACCGACGGCACGGTGAGCGGCAGCGCGATCCGCGCGCCCGGGCTGCGCGCGCGCGACCAGCAGCGTGAGCAGCGCCATCAGCCGGTTGCGGCCGACGATCCGGCCCGCGTCGTCGACCAGCGTGACGGTCTCGCCGTCGGCGTCGATCAGCACGCCGAGGTTCGCTTCGAGCGAGGTGACGACGGAGGTGAGCTGGGCGAGATGGCGCTCGCGGTCGTCGCGGAACGTGCGCACCTTGCCGGCGTCGAAGTACGCGTTGAGCGCGATCTGCTCGACGCCCAGATCGCCCAGGATCTTGGGCAGCACGATCGAGGCGTTGCCGTACGCGTAGTCGATCACGACCCGGAAGTTCGCGTCCTCGCAGCGCCTGCGCGTGCGAGCGCCGTGGCGAAGCGCGCCGGTGTAGCGCTCGAGCGCGCGCGAGGGAAAGTCGAGCGTGCCGACGCTCGTCCATCGGCGTGCGCCGGAAGTCCTCGCGGAAGAACAGGTTTTCGACCTTGCGCTCCGCGCCTTTGTCGATCCCGATCCCGGTGCCGTCGAAGAACTCGAACACCAGCGAGTTGGAGTCGTCGGGCGCGATCCGCACGTGCACGCCGCCGTTGCCGCCGACCCGCACCGCGTAGCGCGCCAGCGGCAGCGGGTACGAGCGCAGGTCGAGCACGTTGACGCCGACCGAGAGCAAGCCCGAGATGACGCAGCGGTTCATCACCCGCGAGGCGGGGTGCGTGTCGCGGCTGGTCATCACCGCCTGGCCGGGCTTGAGCCACGAGCCGAACGCCTGGCCCAGCTTGAGCGCGAACTCGGGCGTGATCTCGAGGTTGGCGAAGCCGCTGATGCCGGTCGCGCCGAACAGCGAGCCGGGCCACTTCTGGCCGTAGATCAGCGACATCGAGACGATCGAGCCGGCGCCGACCCACTTGTCGGGCCACAGCTTGAGGTGCGCGTTGACCGTCGCGCCGGCGCCGATCGTGCAGCCGCGCCCGATCACCGTGTTCTCGTGGACCGTGGCGCGCTTCTCGATCGTGTTGCGGTCGGCCACCGTGCAGTCGCTCAGCGAGGCCTCCTCGCCGACGTAGACGTCTTCCCAGGCCACGGTGCGGCAGATGCTCGCGCCGCGCTCGACGATCGCGCGGTCGCCGATCGCGGTCGGGCCCGAGATCGACGCGCCGGCCGCGATGCGCACGTCGCGGCCGAGGATCACCGGGCCCTCGATGTGTCGCCTCGGGGTGGATGCGGGCGCCCTCGCCGACCCGCACGCCGGGCCGAATCTCCTCGCCCGGCGAGCTCGAGGCTGCACCTTGCCCGCGAGCGCGTCGTAGTTGGCCTGCTGGTACTGCTCGAGGTTGCCGATGTCGGTCCAGTACGCGTCGATCACGTAGCCGCCGAGCTTCGCGCCGTCGCGCAGCATCTCGGGAAACAGGTCCTTCGACCAGTCGTAGACGCGGCCGCGCGTCATGCGCTCGAGGATCTCGGGCTGCAGCACGTAGATGCCGGTGTTGATCGTGTCGGAGAAGACCTCGCCCCACGACGGCTTCTCGAGAAAGCGCACGATGCGCTCGTTCTCGTCGGTGACGACGACCCCGAACTCCAGCGGGTTGGTCACCCGCTGCAGCGCGATCGTGACGTCGTTGCCGCGCTCCTGGTGGTGGCGCACCAGCGCGGTCAGGTCGACGTCGGTCAGCGCGTCGCCGCTGATGATCAGGAACGGCTCGCCGGCCAGGTGCTCGTGGGCCAGCTTGACCGCGCCCGCGGTGCCCAGCGGCGTGTCCTCGACGACGTAGTG
The DNA here is from genome assembly GCA_963784655.1 of Vulcanimicrobiota bacterium. Taxonomy (GTDB): domain Bacteria; phylum Vulcanimicrobiota; class Vulcanimicrobiia; order Vulcanimicrobiales; family Vulcanimicrobiaceae; genus Vulcanimicrobium. Next base: position 277,095 of record CAWASO010000001.1, on the reverse strand, counting down.
CATCGTGCACGCCGAGCGCGCTGCCGTCGCCGAAGTACGTCTCGATCTCGTCGGCCAGGTAGTGCAGGGTCGCGACGATCTCGGTGAAGCCGTGCCGCCGCAGCAAATCGACGATGTGCTCGGCGACGGGCTTGCCGGCGACCGGCGCCAGCGGCTTGGGACGGCGGGAGGTGAGCGGGCGGAGCCGGGAGCCCTCGCCGCCGGCCATGAGTACAGCTTTCACGTTGCAGTTCTCGGGCGGATGTCGCGCAGTGTGGTGCAGAGCCGGGTCAGGCGCTCGTCGGCGGCGCAGCGCTTCCAGGGGCGTGGCGAGCTTGCGTCGCCAGTTCGGGTATTGCGTCGAGGTTCCCGGGACGTTGACCGGCGCCCGCTCGCCCAGCATGTCGTCGAGCTGCGCCATGACGATGGCGCAGGGCGTGGCGGCCAGGTAGCGGTTGGCCGCGATCACCACCGCGATCTCGTCGGCTCGCGCGCCGCCGGGGCCAGGTCGCCGTGGGCGACCAGCGCGTCCAGCAGCCGCTCGCGCTCGCGCTCGCGCTGCGCGCGCTCGGCGTCGAGCGGGGTCTCGAGCAGGCCCAGCTTCGCGCGCAGCTCGACGTCCTCGGCGTGCAGCCAGGCCGGGATCGTGGGCAGGTCGTGGGTGCCCGAGGTGGCCAGCGCCAGCGCCGGGTAGTCCTCGGGCGCGATGAACCTCCCGTCCTTGCGTGCGCTCGAACGAGAGGATGCGGTACGACAGGATGCCGGTCGCCGCCATCGCCTCGCGGAAGCCGTCCGGCACGGTGCCCAGGTCCTCGCCGATCACGACGCAGCGCGCGTGCCGGCTGGCCAGCGCGACGATCCCGCGCATGTCGTCCAGCTCGTAGGCGACGTAGGTGCCGCTGCGCGGGTCGTGGCCGTGCGGGATCCAGTACAGGCGCGCCAGCGACATGGCGTGGTCGATCCGCAGCGCGCCGGCGTCGCGGCAGTTCGCGTCGAGCAGCTCCAGCAGCTCGGCGTAGCCTTCGCGGGCCAAGCCGCGCGGGTCGAGCGGCGGCAGGCCCCAGTCCTGCCCTTGGGTGTTGAGGATGTCGGGCGGGGCGCCGATCGAGACCCCGCGCACGTACGCCTGCGCGTCGGCCCAGACGTCGGCCGCGCTCTCGTCGACGCCGACCGCGAGGTCGCGGTACAGCCGCACGCCGTGCGCGGCGGCGTCCTCGGCGACCGCGTGGAGCTGGGTTGCGGCCAGCCACTGCAGGTACATGCGCGTAGCCGATCTCGTCCGACTCGGCGGCGGCGAAGAGCGCGATGTCGGGCGAGCCCGGGCTGCGCAGCGCTTGCGGCCAGGCCGCGCGGTCGCGGCCGTAGCGCGCGACCAGCGTCTCCCAGACCGCGAAGCGGGTCAGCGGCTCGCCCTGCTCGGCGCACCACGCCTCGAACGCGGCCCGGCGCACCGCGTCCTCGCGGCAGCGCCGCGTGGCAGGCGCGCAGCACCGCGTCCTTGAGCGCCGCGACCGCGCCGTAGTCGACGTTCGCGGTGTCCCGGGCCGCGGCGGCGGCGGCCTGGGTGGCGGGATCGGCCAGGACGGCGCGCACGGCGGCGTAGCCGGACTCGGGCACCTCGTCGAGCGCGATGTAGAGCCAGTTGAGCCAGCGCCGCGAGGCCGCCGCGTAGGGGCTGGCCGCTTCGGGATCGCTGCGGAACGAGGCGTGCAGCGGGTTGACCCCCAGATACGACGCGCCGCCGTCGCCGGCCAGGGCGCACACCGCGCGCAGGTCGGCGAAGTCGCCGATGCCGTGGTTGCGCGCCGAGCGCAGCGCGTAGAGCTGCAGCGTGATCCCCCACGTGCGCCCGGCCGGCAGCTCCGCCCGCTCCGGCACGACGACCACCGCGACCGAGGCGCGCGCGTAGCCGCCCACCCGCAAGTCCAGGCGGTGCACGCCCAGCGGCAGCACCGGCCCCAGCTCGATCCGGCGCGTGTCGTAGGTCGACTGCGCGCGGTGCTCGACCGCGACCACCGGCGCGTCGCGCAGCGCCACCTCGCCGCCCCGGTCCTCGCCCTCAGCGCCGGCCAGCGCCCAGCGCAGCGGCTCGGGCCAGCTCATCGCGGGCAGCGTCACCTCCAGCGCCAGCGGCGTGCCCTCGCGCAGCACCAGCGCACCGGGCGCGAACGGGCGCGGGCCGTCGTCGAGGAGGGTCTCGAGCTGGGCGACGGTCTCGGGCGACGCCGCGCGCGGCGTGCCCAGCGCGTCGACGTACGAGCGCGCGACGCGGCTGGGCTCGCTCACCGCACGCTGCCCGCGAACACCGCCAGCGAGCGCGACATCATCGGGTAGTTCACGATCTCGTCGCCGGGCACGTCGCGCCGCTGGCCGCCCTCGATCGCGGTGTCGAGCACCAGCGACCAGGTCACCCGCTCGACGTCGGGCAGCGCGAACGCGGCGTCGTCGGGCGCGGCGTTCATCGCCACGAACAGCATCGGGTGCGCGCCCAGGAAGAAGCCGATCGTGCGCCGCTCGGGCGACCAGTCCTCGGGCCGCATCTCGTGCCCGTCGGGCTTGACCCAGGCGATGTCCTTGCGCCCGCTGGCGTCGACCGGCTGGCCGCGGAAGAACGCGTCGCGCCGGAAGGCCGGGTGGCGGCGGCGCAGGCGCAGCACGGTCTTGACGAACTCCTCGAGCGCGAGGTCGCGCGGGCCGCGCCCGTTCCAGTCCAGCCAGCTGACCTCGTTGTCCTGGCAGTAGGCGTTGTTGTTGCCGCCCTGGGTGTGGCCGTGCTCGTCGCCGGCCAGGATCAGCGGCACGCCCAGCGAGAGCAGCAGCGTCGCGAGCAAGTTGCGCTTCTGGCGCTCGCGCAGGTTGAGGATGTCGGGGTCGTCGGTCGGGCCTTCGGCGCCGCTGTTCCAGCTCTGGTTGTCGTCGGCGCCGTCGCGGTTGTCCTCGCCGTTGGCCTCGTTGTGCTTCTCGTTGTACGAGACCAGGTCGGTCAGGGTGAAGCCGTCGTGCACGGTGACGAAGTTGACGCTCGCGCGCGGGCGGCGGCCCTGGTGCTCGAACAGGTCCGACGAGCCGGCCAGGCGCGAGGCCAGCTCCGGCAGCATCCCCATGTCGCCGCGCCAGTACTTGCGCACCACGTCGCGGTACTTGCCGTTCCACTCCGACCAGCCCGGGCGGGAAGTTGCCGACTTGGTAGCCGCCCAGGCCGACGTCCCACGGCTCGGCGATCATCTTGACCCGCGAGAGCACCGGGTCTTGCGCGATGGCCTTGAAGAAGGCGGCGTTGCGCGCGAAGCCGTGGTCCTCGCGCGCCAGCGCCGGCGCGAGGTCGAAGCGGAAGCCGTCGACGTGCATCTCGTCGACCCAGTAGCGCAGCGAGTCGGTGACGAGCTGCAGCACGCGCGGGTGGCGCAGGTCGAGCGTGTTGCCGGTTCCGGTCACGTCCTCGTAGTAGCGCGGGTCCTGCGCGAGGCGGTAGTACGAGGCGTTGTCGATGCCGCGGAACGACAAGGTCGGGCCGAGCTGGTTGCCCTCGGCGGTGTGGTTGTAGACGACGTCGAGCACGACCTCGATCCCCGCTTCGTGCAGGTGCTTGACGGTCGTCTTGAGTTCGTTTGGATCGCCGCTCAGATAGCGCGGGTCGGGCGCGAAGAAGCCGATCGAGTTGTAGCCCCAGTAGTTGCGCAGCCGCTTCTCGACCAGGTAGCGGTCGTCGACGAAGGCGTGCACGGGCAGCAGCTCGAGCGTCGTCACGCCCAGGTCGTGCAGGTAGGAGATCACCGCCGGCGTCGAGAGCGCGCCGAAGGTGCCGCGCAGCGCGGGCTGCACGCCGGGGTGCTGGGCGGTGAACCCCTTGACGTGCATCTCGTAGAAGATCGTGTCGGTCCAGGGCACCGCGGGCCGCTTGTCGTCGCCCCAGGTGAACGCGCTCTCGACCACCACGCACTTGGGCATGCCCGAGGCGTTGTCGCGCCGGTCGAACGACAGGTCGGCCTGCGGCGAGCGGATGCGGTAGCCGTAGTTCGCGTCGCTCCAGGTCACCCGCCCGGTGAGCGCCTTGGCGTACGGGTCGAGCAGCAGCTTGTTGTTGTTGAAGCGGTGCCCGCGCGCGGGGTCGTACGGGCCGTAGACGCGGTAGCCGTAGAGCATCCCGGGCCGCGCGTCGGGCAGATACCCGTGCCAGACCTCGTCGGTGTACTCCGGCAGCGGGATGCGCGCCAGCTCGCGCCGCCCGCGCTGGTCGAACACGCACAGCTCGACCTTCTCGGCGTTGGCCGAGAAGAGCGCGAAGTTCACCCCCGCGCCGTCCCAGGTCGCCCCGAGCGGGTAGGGGACGCCCGGCTCGATCCGCGGCTTGCCCGCGCTCACCACGCCGAGCGGATCTTGTCGGCCGGCGGCGCCGAGATTGCAGGCAGGCCCGCGGAACGTCTGTGAGACGATCGGCCGTTCGCTTTCACGAGACCGTGTTTACCCAGCTTGGAAGGCCCGTACGCGCTTGGTTATTCACTCATGCTAAAGCGACCGTGCGGCCAGCCGGTCGCGCGTTCGGGCACGTCCGACAGGGCGAGCGATGCCAGCTCGGCGAGCGCCGCGAGCAGCACGCGGTCGTACTCCGTGAACGCGCCGGTCGGGTGTACGCAGTTGACGAAGAGGTTCGCGGTGAGACCCCGGTTCGACCGAATGTGGGCGGCGAGGAAGTCCGCGTCGGCGAACCCGCCCGCCGAGAACGCGCGATCGATCCGGAGCTTGACGGTGAGATCCCGGTGCAGTTCCCGGCGGGTTCCGACGTCTCCCGGCCGGAGCAGAACGCCGTGCAGCATCGCCTCGTCGATCTGCAGAGGATTCAGCCCGTCGTTGAGCTCGAGCTGGATCCCGGGCAGCGGCGCGTACGACCGCGGGTCGCCGACGATGACCGGGAACTCCCACCGGCCCGGGGCCGAGCGCCGAAAGACGCCGACGAAATCGGCGTGCGCGAAGCGCTCGGCAACGTCCTGGGCCAGGACCGTCAAGACGTCGTCCTCCGTGGTCGCCGCGCAGAGCCGGCGAACGGTCGCGTTCAGCGAAGCGAGCGCGAAATTCGGCGCCGAACCAATCCGGAGCGGCGATCCGGTGATTTCGGGGATCGCGAGCGTGAAGAGCTGCCGGCGCTCGTCGTCGGCGAGCATGAGCGCCTCGGCGATTCGTCCCAGCACGACGGGCGACGTGCGGAGCGCGGCGCCCGATTCGAACGCCGCGTACCATCGGACGCTGATGCCGGCGGCGCCGGCGACCTCCGCTTGCGTCACGGCCTTTCCGATGCGAGACACGGCGCGCAGCGCGGTGCCGAGCGATCGCGCTTCGGGGTGAACGCGCGTTCGCCAGCTTCTCAAGACGGATCTCACGAGGCGGTCGGTCCGCCTTCGGCTCGGCGGCGCTCATCGCGTTCCGGCGGCTCCTCCGAGCGCAAGCGAAGCGAGCCCCGCGAGCGCACCGAACATCAGCGTCTCGGCTTGCGAAAACGCCGGTTGGCGCGCGTTTCTGTACACGGTGAGCATCGCTTCGTAGCCTTGGGTCGTTCGCACGCATGCCACCAAGAACGTCGCTTCGTCGAGACCGCACCTTCGCAGCTCGTGGTCGAGCCTGGGCGCGACGGTCAGCTGCGGGTACAGCAGGTTGAAGATACCGCTCTGGCCCGGTTGCGTGAGCACGCGGTGCAGATGGCATTCGTCGAGCTCGGCGGGCGACAGGTCCGCATTGATGCTCGCGGCGAGGTCGGCCAAGAGCGCGCGCGCTCGGGGTGCGCCGAACATCACCGGAAACTCCCACCGTCCTTCCGCGACGCGGCGGTCGCACATGGCGAGGTCGATGCCGGTGAACCGCGCGGAGCAGTCTTCCAGGATGAGCGCGAGGGCCTCGGCTTCCGTCGTCGCCGACCAGAGGCGTCTGACCAAAGGGCGAAGCGAGCCGATCTGCGCCAAGGCGGCGGCCTCGGTCGTGAGCCCGGCGTGCTCGAGCTCGGGGATCGTGAGCGCGAAGAGGGTCTCGCGCTCGACCGTGCTCATCGCGAGCGCGTCCGCGAGCCGGCCGAGGACGACCGGCGATGCCCGCGCCTCCCCGCCGCGTTCGAGCTCGGCGTACCACTGCCGGCTTATCCCGATCGCTGCGGCGAGCTCGTCCTGGGTGACCCGCTTGCCGTACCGGTGCGAATCCCGCGGAATGCCGCCCAGCAGGCGCGCTTCGGCGTCGATGCGCGAGCGGCAGGCTTTCAGGAGGCTGCTTAGCCGCTCGCGGCGGGTCGGCGGGTTCTGCGCATCCATCTCATTCGCCCCACTCCACCCAGGCGAGCGAGACCCGGCCTAAACCGGAACTCGTGCTTGGCAGACTCGGCCTGGGAGATCGGCTATTATGTCCCCCCAAGCAAGGACCTGCCGGGGGACACGACGTGCACCACCAGAGCCGGAACGAAGCGTTCGAGCGCGGCACGATTTCGCTGATCGTCGAGTACGTCGAGGTGAACTACGCGTCGCAGATCTCGCTTCGCGACGTCGCCGCCGCGCTGGGCTACTCGCCGGCGTACCTCACCTGCATGTTCCGCAAACGGTTCGGAGTACCGGTCACGGCTTGGATCATCCAGCGGCGGATCGCCGAAGCGCAGCGGCTGCTGCGCGAGAGCAGCGCCGCCGTGAGCGAGATCTGCGGAGACGTCGGGTTCAACGACGTCCGCTATTTCACGCGGCAGTTCGCCCGCCACGTCGGAGCGACGCCCAGCCGTTACCGCGGTATGTCGCGATAGCGCGGCGCCGCTCCGTTCAGCGGGAGATCACGTCGCGCTCGCCGCGCGCTCGATGAGCCCGATCACTTCGCTGGGGTGCGAGAGCATCACGACGTGCGACGAGCCCGGCACCTCCAGTGCTTCTCGGGCATGCGCGCGCTGCGCCATGAAGCTGTGAGCGGCGGGCGGTATGTTCTTGTCGAGCGAGCCGTAGATGAACCACGACGGCACCGTTTTCCACGCCGCCGCGACGGCGAGCTCGCTGAAAGCGGCCTCGGTGATCGGGCGCTGGGTCACCGCCATCTCGGCCGCATCGCCGGCCGAGAGATCGGCGGCGAACTGGGCGTGGAATTTCGCGGGCAGGATGTAGAGGTCGTTGCCGCCGCCCGGCAGCGGCACGGGCGGCGCCAGCGTGGGGCCGAGCGTGCTGCCCGGAAAGCGTCCGACGATCATGTTCGCGCTTTCGCCGACCTCCGGCGCGACGCCCGAAACGTAGACCAGGGCCCGCACCTTTCCGGCCGGATCGGACGCGCCCGAGATGACTTCGCCGCCGTAGGAATGTCCCACCAGGACGATCGGGCCGGGCACGGAGCCGATGACGGACGAAAGGTAGGCCGCGTCCGACTTCACGCCCCGCAGCGGGATCGCGACGGCGATGACCGGGTACCCGTCTTGCAGCAGCTTGCCGATCACCGGATTCCAGCTGGAGCTCTCGGCGAACGCGCCGTGCACCAGGATGATGGTCGGCTTGGCGCCGGAAGCCGGCGCGGTTTGCGCGCTCGCCGTCACGGTCGCCGTGGCGACGAGCGCGGCGGCGAGCAGTACGCCTGTGAATACGTTGTGCACGGCGCTCTACCGCGCCGCGGCGGTCGCGCGCAGCGACCCGACGAACTCGTGAAGGTCGGCGTTGAGCCGATCCTTGAGCGTCGAGGGCAGACCGTGCGGGGCTCCGTCGTAGACCTTCAGGGTCGCGCCGCGCACGATTTTCGACGAGAGCATCGCCGAGGCGACGATCGGCACGATCTGGTCGTCGGAACCGTGCACGATCAAGGTCGGAACGTCGAACTTGCGAAGGTCCTCGGTCAGGTCGGTCTCGGAGAAGGCCTTGATGCAGAAGTACGAGGCCGGAAAGCCCGCCATCAAGCTCTGCAGCACGAAGTAGTCGCGCAGCCCTTGCGACACGCTCGAGCCCGCCCGGTTGGCGCCGTAGAACGGCGCGCTCAAGTCCATCCAGAACTGCGCGCGGTCCTTGAGGACGCTGGCGCGCAACTCGTCGAACGCGGAGATCGGCAAGCCTGCCGGGTTAGCGGGCGTTTGCAGCATCAGCGGCGGGATCGCGCTGACGAGCACGGCGCCGGCGACGCGCGACGTGCCGTGGCGGCCGATGTAGCGCGTGACCTCGCCGCCTCCGGTGGAGTGCCCGACGTGGACGGCGTCTTTGAGATCTAGCGCGTGCACGAGCTCGGCGAGGTCGTCGGCATAGGTGTCCATGTCGTTGCCGTTCCAGGGCTGGCTCGACCGCCCGTGGCCGCGCCGGTCGTGCGCGATGCACCGATAGCCGCGGGAAGACAAGAAGAACATCTGGTCTTCCCACGCGTCCGCGCTCAGCGGCCAGCCGTGGCTGAAGACGACGGGCTGGCCCGAGCCCCAGTCTTTGTAGTAGATCTCCGTTCCGTCTTTGGTCGTGATCGTGCTCATGATGGCTCCTGTCGGGGTGAGATTAGCGCCGTTCCGGAATGTCGAACGCGACCGTCTGGGCATCGATCACCCGGTGCGTCGGATCGGCCAGCTCGATCAGCACGTGATGCGGTCCAGGGGGCAAGCCCTGGATGATCAGCGGCTCGCCGCTCGCGTCGACCCAGTGCCACGGCGCGCCGTCGACGGTGACGTGCAGGTGGCCGACCCGGGGGACGACGCTGCGCGCGGCCGGGCCGAAGACGGGAAGGATGCGGAGGTTCTCGGCGCGGTACCGGATGACCGCGAGGCCGCGCGCGAGCGAGTCCGCCAGCGGCGGTGCGACGACGAGCCGCGCCGGTTCCTGCGATACCGGCGCGGCGATGGCGGCTAGCTCGAAATCAGCCATGGCGTCACGCGAGCGTACGCCGCCGCTCGCAATCCGCGTAGAGACGATTTATCGGTGTTCGGTCTGCAGCAGCAGTCTCGCCAGCGACGGGATGCCCTCGGCGAAGGTCGGGTGGATGTGGACGGAGCGTTCCAGGACGCGCCAGGTCGAGCCGGCTTCCATGTGCGCGAGGACCACGTGGATCAGCTCCCCCGCCTCGTAGCCGACGAACGTGCCGCCCAGGATCGCATCGCTCGCCGGATCGACCACCAAGCGGAAGAAGCCCTCGGGCAGGTTCCACTCCGGGCCGCGCGCGACGTTCTCCAGCGGCAGCGTGACGGCGCGGTGCGCGATCCCGCGCTCCCGGGCCTGGTCGGCGCTCAGCCCGACCCGCCCGACCTGCGGCTCGGTGTACATCGCATAGCCCAGCACGCGGTCGGCGCGCGTGCGCGAGTCGTCGCCCGCGATGATCGCCTTGAGGCGGCGGAAGTCTTCCCACGCGACGTGGGTGAACTGCGGCTGCCCGGCAACGTCCCCCAGCGCGTAGTGCCCCGGCACCGACGTTCGCAAGCGATCGTCGCAGCGCACGAAGCCGCGCTCGTCGAGCGCGATCCCGGCCCGCTCGACAGTCCCCTGCGGAACGTTGGGTTTGCGGCCGATCGCGACGAGCAGCCCTTCGGCTTGCAGCACGGCGCCGTCGTCGAGCGTGACGGTGAAGACTGCGCCGTCGTGCGCGACCTTCACCGCGCGGTGCTCCAGCCGGACGTCCATTCCGTCGCGCTCGACCGACTCGGAGAGCCAGTGACAGACGTCGGTCTCCTCGCGCGCCACGATGCGGTCGTCGGGCGTGATCAGCGTGACGCTGCTGCCCAGCCGCTGCGCGCCCTGGCCCAGCTCGAGGCCGATGTAGCCCGAGCCGAGCACGATCAGCCGCGCCGGCAGCGTGTCCTGCAGAAAGAAGTTCGCGTTGGTCAGGTACGGCGTGCCGGCTAATCCCTCGACCGGCGGGATGACGGCGGACGTGCCGGTGTCGAGCACGACCGTCTCGGCTTCGTAGACGTCGCCGTTCGCGCGGACGAGGTGCGGCGCGTCGAACGAGGCTTCGGCCCGTACCAGCTCGACCGTGCTCTTGGCCAGCTTCGTCTCGACCCCGGAGTGCCAGTCGGCGACGACGCCGCGCACGCGCGCCATCACCGCCGGCACGTCGACCCGCACCTCGCAGTGCACGCCCAGCGCCGCGCCGCGCCGCGCCCGCCCGGCCCAGTGCGCCGACGCCAGGAAGGCCTTGGACGGCGTGCAGCCGACGTTCACGCAGGTTCCCCCGAGCAGCCCGCGCTCGAACAGCACGACCCGCTTTCCGCGCTGGGCGAAGTCGAGGGCGAGCGGAACGCCGCCCTGCCCGGAACCGATGACGGCGAGATCGTAGCGTGCGATGACAGGTTCCTCGCGTGGAGAAGTAGGCGCGCATGGACGCCGTCAGACGTTTCCCGGCCCGCGCCCGCGTACCCGGCTCGTGATCGTCCTCGATCACCTGGTCGTCGCGGCCGCCACGCTGGAGGACGGCGCGCGCTGGGCGCGCGAGCGCCTGGGGGTCGGACGTTCCGGCGGGCGGCAAGCACGAGCGGCTCGGCACGCACAACCGGGTGCTGCGGCTGGGCGACGCGGTCTACCTCGAGATCATCGCGGTCGATCCGGACGCCTCGCCGCCGGGCCGGCCGCGCTGGTTCGGGCTCGACGAGCCGGGGATGCGCGCCGCGCTCGCCCGCGGTCCCAAGCTGATCGCCTGGGTCGCGGCGAGCGACGACGTCGGGCGCGCCGCGGCGGCGTCGCCGCTGGTGCGCGGCCCGGTCGAGCCGATGCGGCGCGGCGCGCTGGAGTGGCTGATCACGATTCCGCCCGACGGCGCGCTCGGCGAGGGCGGCACCGTGCCGCCCCTGATCCAGTGGCTGACCCGGCCGCACCCGGCGTCGCGCATGCCCGACCTCGGCTTTCGGCTGGCCGGCCTGGCACTCGGCCACCCGCGGCCCGAGCGGCTGCGGCAGGCGTTCACGGCGCTCGGTCTGGCCGACGACCGCGTCGCGGTGCGGCACGCCGGCGCGCCGGAGCTGCGCGCGCGGATCGCGACGCCGAGCGGAACGGTCGTGGCGATCGCCTAGCCGCTCCGACCCGGGCGGATTGCTCGGGCCGCTGGTCCCAGCGCGTAGGGCACGAGGCTGTCGAGCCGCCGCACAACGACCCTCACGGCTCGCGCTCGCTCGCCCGTACGATGGCTGGTACGCGCGTGAAGGCACGAGCGAAGCCATGCAAACGGAGGGAGGGACACATGGACCAGTACCAATCGCCCGCGGTGATCGCGTCGTTCGACAGCAAGGCGCTGTTGGGCGAAGCGCTCGCCGGGCTCGGCGGAAGCTGCATCAGGGACTGATCGCCCGCGGCCGGGCGGCCGGGCGGCGCGTGAGACGCCGTTCCGGCCGCTGGTCCCCCGCCATAGGGCACGAGGCGGGAAGGGTCCCGCACAACGGCCCTATCGGCCGGCAGGCACCGGCTCTACGATAGCTGCTACGCGCGTACTGACACGCGCGGCTTCCCGCATCCCGGAGGTCCCAATGGAACGGTATGAATCGCCCGCGGTCATCGCGTCGTTCGACAGCAAGGCGCTGTTGGGCGAAGCGCTCGCCCTCTACTGCACCAGCAACTGCAAGGAATGACGACGATGATCCGCTATGAATCGCCCGCGGTGATCGCGTCGTTCGACAGCAAAGCGCTGTTGGGTCAAGCACTCGCGCAGATCTGCACGAGCCACTGCTCGGCCTGATCCGCACGGATCGCGGCGGCTTGGGCGGTGCGCGAGCGCTCGCCCGGGCCGCACGCCGAGCGCAACGAAAAAAGCATGCACGATACGATCACCGTCGCCGACCTGCTCCCGGCCGAGCTGTCGCTTTCCGAGCGCGGCGCGCTGAGCGGCCGCGCGCACCACGTCGTTTCCTACGGCCTGCATGGCGCGGGCGTGAGCGCGCGTTTCGACGACGCCTCCGGGGCGCTCGAGCTCGGCCCGGCGCTACGGCGCGCTGCGGCGCGACGAGCCCGCCGCGCTGCCGGTGTACGCCGTCCGCGACGACGCCGGCCGGCCGCACTTCTGGACCGACGGCGGGCCGGCGTACCGCTGGCCGCACGGCCCGCTGAGCGGGCGGGTCACGGCGTTCTTCGCCGACGCGTTCGCGACCCACGCGCTGCTCTCGTCGCTGCCGGCGGCGGTGTCGCTGCACGCTGCCGCCCTGCGCTGGAACGACGTCGCCTTCGCCTTGACGGGCGTTTCGACCGCCGGCAAGTCGACCACGGCGCTGGCCTGCGCGGCGGCCGGCGCGCGGCTCTACTCCGACGAGCGCTGCGTGGTCACCACGGAGGAAGGCGCGATCCCGTTTCCGCGTACGATCAACGTGCGCGAGGGCGGGCTCGACTTGCTGCTCGACACGCTGCCCGACTGCGACCTGCGCCGCCGCCTCGCCCCGCACCGCGGCGGCGATTGGGAGGGCGTCCGCTTCGACGAGCTGTTCGGCGCCGCTCCGCTGCCCGCGCCCGCGCCGCTGCGCGCGCTGTTCGCCATCGCCGGGCGGGACGCCGAGCCGCGCAGCCGCCGCATCGCACCGGTCGAGATGCTGCCGCTGGCGGAACAGGGCGCGAACGTTTGCGCGCGCGGCATCGACCGAGTGTGCGCGCTGCTGGAGTTCTTCCGCGGGGTGGCGTGCTTCGAGCTGGTGCTCGGCTCGCCGACCGATTCCGCGCGCCATGTCCTCGCCCGCGTCGACGAACTGAGCGCCGCATGACCGCCGGCGTCACGCCCGAGCTCGGTGCGGCGACCCGGCTGGCCGTCGCGCGGCTCGCGGTGGAGCGTGGCAGCTGCGCGCGGCTCGCGATCCGCGGCCGCAGCATGCTGCCGATGCTGCGTGAGCCGATGACGATCGACGTGCGGGCGCTCCGGCGCCGGGCCCGCATCGGCGACGTGCTCGTGTTCCGCGCCGGCGACGCCTACATCGCGCACCGCGTCGTCGGCAGCGCGGGCGAAACGTATCTCACCAGCGGCGACGGGCAGCCGGACGTGGTCGAACGCGTCGAGCCGGCCGACGTCCTGGGCCTCGTCGAAGCGGTCTGGAGCGACGCCTCGCCCGCGGCGTTGCGCGTCGACTCCGCCCTCCACCGCCTGCGCGGGCTGCTCTACGCGCACCTCAGAACCGCGCGCCTCGTCGCGCGCCGCATCGCGGGCCGCGCCCGGCGCCTGCGCACCAGGGAGACCTAACATGTCCGAGTCGCTCAAACCGGTCGCCGTCGCGGGACTCGAAGTGCGCCAGACGGGCACCGACGTCATCGTACACGATCCGTCCAGCGAGCAGATCCACGTCTTGAACCGCGCGGCGGGCGCGGTGCTGGAGCTGTGCGACGGAGCGCACGATCCGGCCGCGATCGCCGCCTCGCTCGCCGCCGCGACCGGCGCGCCGCCCGAGCGCGTGCTGCCCGACGTCGAGGCGGTGCTGGCGACGTTCCGGGAGCTGCGATTCGTGCGATGAGCGCGGTCGAGCAGCGCGCGGCGGTGCCGCGCATGGTCGCCGAGGGCTGGGTGCGCGAGGCGGTCGTCGCGCTGGTGGTCGGCGACGCCGCGCATGCTCGCGAGGCGGCCGATCGGCTGAGCGGCGGCGCGGCCTGGTCCGAGGCGCTCGCGTGCGCGCTGGACTGGGGCGTGCCGGCCCGGCTCCACGCCCGCCTCGACGCGGCGATGCAGCCGCCGCCCGGCGTGCTGGCGGCGCTGCGCGTCGAAGCGCTGCGCGGCAGCCTGCGCTCGCGCCACGTGCTCGAGCAGGGCGCGGGCGTGCTCGCGCTGCTGCGCGAGGGCGGGATCGAGGCGATCGCGATCAAAGGCGTGGGCGCGCTCGCGGCGCTGGGCGAACGCGGCGCGGCGCGCACGACGAACGACCTCGACCTCGTCGTCCGGGAGGATGACGCGGCGGCGGCGCGAGCGCTCTTGCGCGCGCACGGCTATGCCGATCTCGACCCCGCCTTCGACCGGCACATGAGCGACATCGCGCTCAGCCCGCAGCTCCACAACGTCGCGCGCACGTTCCGCAAGGGCGACCTGGAAGTCGACCTCCACTGGCGCTTCGGGCCGAATCCGCCGCCGGCGCTAGCCGCGGAGCGTTTGATCGAGCGGGCCGTCGAGGTGCCGGCGGGTGCGGGAACGATCCGGGTCGCGAACCCGGTCGACGCGGTGCTGATCGCGGTGCACCACGCGCTGCGCGGCTCGTTCGTGCCCGAGAACGCGGTGCGCGACCTGTGCGACCTCATGCTGTGGTGGGAGGACGGCCGCGTTCCCACGTCCTTGAGCGAACTGCTGGAAACCGCGCGCGCCGGCGGCCTGGCGACGTCCCTGCTCGCCGCTTGGGCCTGCGTCCTGCGCCGCAACCCCGACCACCCGCTGGGCCGCGGCCACGCCCACCTCGCCGGCTCGCTGCCGGCGCCCGCGCGCGCCGAGGCGCTGCTGCTCGAACGCCACTTCGAGGACGTCCTGCGCCACGGCAGCCCGGCTCGCTTCACGCTCGAAGTGTTCGCCCCGCGCGTCTACGCGCGCTGGGCGCTGGGCACTCTCGCGCGCGCGCGCCGGCCCGCAGACAGCGCCGCGGAAACCGAACCGCCGGAGCCCGCCCGCCCGCTGTTGAAACGCATCGCGAACTTGCCGCCGCGCGCGTGGCGCGTCGCGCGCGAGCTAACCCGCCTGCGCAGCGTCGCCTCGTACCGCGCCGTCGCCCAAGCCAAAAGCCGCTTCCACTAGCGCGAGCTCGGCAGCTCGCCGGCGCTCAGGTGTGCTCGGCGATGTAGCGGCGCGGGTTCTTGTCCTCGCGGTCGATTCCGCGCGCGCCGCGGTGGTCGGCCTTGAACTGCACGAACCGAGCCCCGAGGTCCGCCCGTAACGCGTCCGACGAGTTGCGCCGGAAGTCGGGCAGCCCTTCGCGCTCTTCCTCCGTCATGTGCTCGTCGTTCTCGGCGCGTGCCCGGCCGACCGCGGCCCACCAGTCTTTTTCGCCGATCGTGCATCGTTCGGCGTCGCGGATGGCATCGCGAATCTTGTTGTGGTCCTTGATCGCGTCCTTCGTTTCAGCCTTCGCGTCCTCGCCGTGGTGGAGCAGGCTGGGGTAGAAAATCTCTTCTTCCGCTACGGCATGGACTTCGAGAAGCTCCGCGAGAGGCTGCCACAGGCCGGGCAAGGCACCGTCTTCGGACGCCGTGTAGAGCGCGAAGAACCGGCGCCGAAAGGTTTCGTGATCGTCGAGAATGAGTTCGGTGATGTCGGACATCGTGGGCCCTCCTGTGAAATTGCCGCGGGTCAGAACGCTCGTGACGACCGTTTCCGACTCGCCGCCTTTCACCCGCTTTTCGCGGACGCCAGCCGCTAGCCGGCTACGAAAACCAGACCGGCTACATCCGTGCGGTGACTTCGAAATCCGCCGCGACACGGGCGTGGTGAGCGTCAGCGTAGTCGGCGAGCTGCTGGATCAGCTTTGCGACGAGCGCCGTCCAGCCGGTTTGGTGCGAGGCGCCGAGTCCTTCGCCGGTGTCGCCGTGGAAGTACTCGTGGAACAGGATATGATCGCGCCAGTGCGGGTCGGTCTGGAACAGCGCGTCCTCGCCGTTGAACGGGCGCTTCCCGTTCGCGTCGCGGCGGAAGAGCGCCACCAGCCGCCGGGCCAGCTCCAGCGAGCACTCCCACAGCGTCAGCATGCGGCCCGAGCCGGTCGGGAACTCGACCTTGTAATCGTCGCCCAGGTAGTAGTGGAATTTCTGCAGCGACTCGATCAGCAGGTAGTTGAGCGGGAACCACACCGGGCCGCGCCAGTTGGAGTTGCCGCCGAACAAGCCGCTGGTCGACTCCGCCGGCTCGTAGTCGACGTGAAACTCCGCCCCGCCGACTTTGAGGACGTACGGGTGGTCGAGGTGGAAGCGCGAGAGCATCCGGATGCCGTGCGGCGAGAGGAACTCGTTCTCGTCGAACACGCGCCGCAGGATGCGCCGCAGCCGCTCCGGGTTGACGATCGCCAGGAGCCGCCGCTCGCGCATGCCGCTCAGCTCGATGCGGGCGACGTTCTCGGCCAGCTCCGGGCGGTTCAGCAGGAACCACTCGACCCGCTTCTTGAGGCGCGGCAAGTGCTCGAGCGTGCCCGGGTTGAGCGTCTCGACCGCGAAGACGGGTAGGATGCCGACCACGCTGTGGATCTTGAGCGGGATGCGCTCGCCGTCGGGCAGGAAGAGCTGGTCGTAGTAGAACTCGTCGCCCGGGTCCCACAGGCCCTGGTCCTCGTCGCGCTGCGCGTTCATCGCGTCGGCGATGTACAAGAAGTGCTCGAAGAACTTGCTCGCGATGTCCTCGTAGACGTCTTCGACCTTGGCCAGCTCGGTCGCGATCGCGAACATGTTGAGCGCGTAGACGGCCATCCACGACGTGCCGTCGCTCTGCGCCAAGTAGCCGCCGGTCGGCAGCGCGGCGCTGCGGTCGAACACGCCGATGTTGTCCAAGCCCAGGAACCCGCCTTGGAAGATGTTGCGGCCGGTGAGGTCCTTGCGGTTCACCCACCAGGTGAAGTTCAGCAGCAGCTTCTGGAACACGCGCTCGAGGAACGTGAAGTCGCCCACCCCGTCGTTGCGCTTGGCCTCGATCTTGTACACCCGCAGCGCGGCCCAGGCGTGGACCGGCGGGTTGACGTCGTCGAAGGCCCACTCGTACGCCGGCAGCTGGCCGTTGGGGTGCATGTACCACTCGCGGGTGAGCTGCGACGAGCTGGGTCTTGGCGAAGTCGGGATCGATCAGCGCGAACGCGATCACGTGGAAGGCCAGGTCCCAGGCGGCGAACCAGGGATACTCCCAGCCGTCGGGCATCGAGAGGATGTCGTCGTTGTAGAGATGGCGCCAGTGCGCGTTGCGGCCGTGCTTGCGCGACGCGGGCGGGGCCGGTTCGAGCGGGTCGCCGTCGAGCCAGTCGCGCACGACGTAGTTGTAGAACTGCTTGGACCAGATCAGCCCGGCGAAGGCGCGGCGCTGGATCGCCGCCGCCTCCTCGTCGAGCACCGGGTTCAGCGCGGCGTAGAAGCGATCGGCTTCGGCGATGCGCGTGTCGAAGCAGCGGTCGAAGTCGGCGTCGATGCCGCCGCAGTGCGGATCGTCGGACAGGCGCAGCCGCACCGTGCGCGACTCGCCCGCCTCGAGCGTCCAGCGGTAGTGCAGCGCGGCCTTGGTCCCGGTTCGGCCGGGGTTGATGCCGTGGCGGTCCTCGCCGCGCACCGCGCGGTCGATCCCGCTCTTGACGTACGGCGAGGGCGACGGGACCCCGAAGGCGCGCTCGTAGTCGGTCTCGTTCTCGCAGAACAGCGTCTCGCTCGCGCCGCCGTCGCTGAAGAGCCAATGCGGGCCGAGCGTGGCGTGCTCGGCGATCAGCACGCCGCCGCCCGGCGTAGCCTCGCGCAGCGACGGGCGCGGCACGCCCGCCTTCCACGACCACTCGTTGCGGAACCACCACTGCGGCAGCAGGTGCAGCGGCGCGCTGACGCCGGCGCGGTTGGTGACGGTGAGCCGGATCAGCACGTCGTCGACGTCGCGCTTGGCGTACTCCACCACCACGTCGAAGTAGGCGTCGTCGGCGAAGATGCCGGTGTCGACCAGCTCGTACTCACGGCTCTCGCGCCCGCGGCGCGCGTTCTCGTCGCGCAGCTGCGCGTAGGGAAAGGCCCGCTGCGGGTAGCGGTACAGCCCCTTGAGGTACGCGTGCGAGGGAACGGCGTCGAGGTGCCACCAGTATTCCTTGACGTCCTCGCCGTGGTTGCCCTGAGGTCCGCCCAGCCCGTACAGCCGCTCCTTGAGGATCTCGTCGTGCTCGTTCCACAGCGCCGGCGCGAAGCACAGCCGCTGGTGGTTGTCGGACAGGCCGAGGATGCCGTCCTCGCCCCAGCGGTACGCCCGCAGCCGCGCCTGCTCGAACGGAAAGTAGTCCCAGGCGGTCCCGTCGGCGCTGTAGTCCTCGCGCACGGTGCCCCACTGGCGATCGCTCAGGTACGGTCCCCAGCGCCGCCAGTGCTCGGCATGCCGCGCCGCCGCCTCGACCCGCGCGCGCTCGGGATTGCGATCCATGTCCGCTCCTCGCCGACCCGAGCCGAGGTTTCCTGTCGTTTCCCGCGCAGATGCCGGGGGTGAGGTACGGACGCGCGCTGTGCGGGGACTTCGCCGCGGCCGAGGCGCGGGAGTGGCTGCTGACCAACGGCCGCGGCGGGTACGCGATGGGCACCGTCGCCGGCACGCTCACCCGGCGCTACCACGGCCTGCTCGTCGCGGCCGTCGACCCGCCGGTCGGGCGCCGGCTGGTGGTCGCCCGGCTCGACCTCGACGTCCGCTACGACGGCCGCTCCTACGCGCTGGCGACGAACCGCTGGCGCTCCGGCGCGATCGTGCCCGAAGGCTGGCGGCTCGTGCAGGCGTTCGCGCTCGAGGACGGCCTGCCGACGTGGACGTACGCGCTGGGCGACGCGCTGCTCGAACTCACCCTGGCCATGCCGCTGGGCGCCGACGCGATCGCCGTCGTCGCTGCGCGCGGCACGCGCCCGCGGTCCGCTCGCGGTGCGCGGCCGGCTGATCGTGGCCGACCGCGACCACCACGGCGGCGAGCTGCCGGACCCGGCGGCGTTCGCGGTGAACATCGGTGCGGACGGCCTGGACCATGCCGACCGTGCGGCCGACGTGAGCGGTGCTGACCGTGCAATGATAGGCTGCCGGCTTCGGGACGGACCCTCTACGTCCGCGCGCCCGGCGCGGCGGTGGAAGCCGCGAGCGAACGCTACGCGGGCTACGCGCTGCCGCGCGAGACCGAGCGCGGCCTGCAGGACGTCGACGACTACGCCCACGTGTTGACGCCTGAATTGGGAGCTGCGCGAAGGACACGACGGCGGCGTGGTGCTGACGCTCGACCCGAGCGTCCCGCCCGATGCGGGCGAGGTCGTCGCGCAGCGGCGCGCGGCGAACCGGGCTCGCGCGAACGCGCAGCGCACGCCCCTGCTGGGCGCGCTCGCGCTAGCGGCGGACGCGTTCGTCGTCGCGCGCGGCGAAGGGCCGGGCGCGGGAACGACGGTGATCGCCGGCTACCCGTGGTTCACCGACTGGGGCCGCGACACGATGATCGCGCTCCCCGGGCTCCTGCTCGCGACCGGCCGCGCGGCCGATGCGGCCGCGGTGCTGCGCACGTTCGCCGGCGCGCATCGCCGACGGCCTCGTGCCCGAACCGCTTCCCCGACGCCGGCGGCCCCGCCGAGTACAACACGATCGACGCCTCGCTGTGGTTCGTCCAGGCGGTCCGCGCCTACGTCGCGCACACCGCCGACACGGCCTTTCTGCGCGAGATCTTCCCGGCGCTCGAAGCGGTGATCGCCGGCTACCGCGCCGGTACGCGCTACGGCATCGGCGTGGACGACGACGGTTTGGTGCGCGGCGGCGCCGAGGGCGTGCAACTCACCTGGATGGACGCGAAAGTCGGCGACCGCGTGATCACCCCGCGCCGCGGCAAGCCGATCGAGATCTCCGCGCTCTGGTACGCCGCGCTGCGCACGTGCGAGACGTTCGCCGCGCAGCTCGGCCGCGCGCCGGAGCCGTATCGCGCGCTGGCGGAACGCACCGCGGCCGGCCTGCAGCGCTTCTGGAACGCCGAGCGCGGCTGGTGCTGGGACGTGCTCGACGGGCCGGACGGCGACGACGCCGCGCTGCGCCCCAACCAGCTCTTCGCCATCTCGCTCGCGGGCGACGCATTCGACGCGGAGCAGGCGCGCGCGATCGTCGACGTCTGCGCGGCGCACCTGTGGACGCCGCTCGGCCTGCGCACGCTTGGCGCCCGGTGATGCGGCCTACGTCGGTACCTACAGCGGCCCGCCGGCCCAGCGCGACGCCGCCTACCACCAGGGCACGGTCTGGCCCTGGCTGCTCGGCCCCTTCGTCCGCGCTCACCTGCGCGCGTACGGCGACCCCGCCCGCGCCCGAACCTATATCGAACCACTGCTCGACGCGCTGGACCTCGACGCCATCGGCACGCTGTGCGAGATCGCCGACGGCGACCCGCCCCATGCGCCCCGCGGCTGCCCCGCCCAAGCTTGGAGCATCGGAGAGCTGCTCGCCGTGCTGACGCTATTGGACGAGCGCTAGCGCCCCGCAGCGAAGACGGCCGCGACGTCGAGGATGAAGCCAGGCATCGCCGGGGAGCAGTCGAGCAATGCGATCTCGCCGATGTCGTGGGCATCGTCGTCGCCTTCGCGGCCGACGTGGACGCGACGGCGAATGGGATCGATCAGCACCGCGAGCCGCACGCCGTTGCGCAGGTACGTCGCAATCTTCTTGCGAGTCGTGCGCAGCCGGTCCGACGGCGACAGCAGCTCGAATGCAGCATCGGGGACGAGGACCGGATATGTCGCATCGGACGCGCTGCTCCAGCGCTCGGGCGAGACGTAGGTCGCGTCGGGCGCGAGCACCGCACCGTCGGGCAGCTTCAGCCCGCCGCTGGATTCGGAGACGATGCCGCCTGCGGTTGTGCGGTTCCAGAGCCAGATCTGTCCGAACAATTCTCCATTTTTCGCACTGCTGCGAAAGCCGGCCGGCGGGCTCACCAGGAGCGTCCCGTCGCCGAAGCGTTCGATGCCCAACGGGCGGTAGCGCTCGTTGAGCGCCATGAGGACGTTGTCGTCGACCGGGTGCGGCGGGGCGATCTCCGTCGCGCCTTCGAGGTTCCGCCAGTCCGCGGGTTTGAGGGTAATTGCCATCGCGTTCGCTCCTTCACGCCCCTCGTTCACGACGGCGGACGGAATCGTCAAGGGGGCGCATTCTCCACGCCAGTCTGTCACCACATGCGGCGCGGTTGTCAATACCTCAGCTCACCTCGGCGTTGCCGACACCGTCGCAGCTACGTCGCTCGCGCGGCTAGCGCGATCGCTCCCAGGATCACCGCCCCGCCGAGCGCGGTCGGCCAGCCCAGGCGCTCGCCGAACAGCCAGGCCGCCAAGACGGCGGCGATCACCGGCTCGAACAAGGTCACGGTCGAGACGAAGGTCGCGCTGAGCACGCGCACCGCCGAGTTGAGCGCGGTGTGGCCGAAGATCTGCGAGAACAGCGCCATCGCGACGATCGCGGCCCACGGGCCGAGCGCGTGGGCCGGCGGCACGCGGTCGTGCGCGACGGCGGTCGCGATCCCCAGGCAGACCGCCGCGTAGGTGTAGGTGCGCGCGGTGACCGCGAGCGTGCCGTAGCGCGGGTCGGTCGCGCGCACCGCCAGCAGGTAGCCGCCGAACACGATTCCGCCCGCCAGCGCGAGCGCGATCCCCAGCGGCGCGTTCGCGCGGTCCGGCACGCCGACCACGATCGCCACCCCGGCCAGCGCGCCCAGCACGCTTGCCGCCGCGAGCGCGTCGACCTTGCGCCGGCGCAGCACCACGTACAGCTCGGTCCAGATCGGCGTGGTGCAGACGAGCAGCGTCGCGATCGCGACCGAGGCGTAGTTCAGCGAGGCGATCCAGGTCGCGAAGTGCAGCGCCAGCAGCCCGCCCGCGACCATCAGCCGCCACTCGGTCGGCCGGTCGAGCACGCGCAGCTTGCCGCGCAGCGCCGCGACGACGAGCACCGGGATCGCGGCCAGCGTCAGGCGCGCGAACGACACCCCCAGCGGCCCGCCGCCGGCCAGCGCGTAGCGCGCCAGGACCGCCGACGCGCCGATCGTGATCAGCGCGACCGCGAGGAGGAAAAACGCGCGCCGTCTCAGCCGGCCACGACCCCGACCCGGTCGAGCGCGATGCCGACCGCGAACGCGAACAGCGCCATCAGCGTGCGCTCGTCGTCGCTGTAGTGCTGCTCGCCCTCGGAGACGAAGGCCAGGTAGCCGCGCTCGTGGATGCGCGTGCCGAACGCGGCGCCGACCATCGAGCGCATCCCGAGCTCGGCCAGTCGGCCGCATCGACGCGAAGCGCTCGGAAAAGGCCGGGATGTCGGGGATCTCGACGATGTAACCCGGCTCGTAGGTCGGTCCCTCGGGATCGGTCTGGCGCGGAATGCGCAGCGCCTCCACCTGGAGCTCGGGCGGGCGCCACGGCAGGATGTGCCAGTTCTCGCCCTCGGCCACCGCGACGGCGATGATCGGCGCCCGGAAGGCGGCGTAGGCGTGGCGGATGGCGGCGCGGGCGACCTCGTCGATGTCGCGGGCGACGAAGAACAGCTCGTAGAGGTGATCGTAGTACGTGCGCATCCAGCCGGCGGCGGTCCCTTGCTGGAGGGGACGGGCCACACGCCAGAGGCGGCCCTCGGATGCCATGAGCGCAGAGGTACGACCGGCCGCCCTCGCCGCCCTACGACCTGCACGTTCTTGACAATCGGAGCGCGGAGACGTAGCGTCGTCTGTACGCTACGGGAGCCGCGAGGCTGAGAGGGCGGTGCCTTGCACCGTCGACCGTTACCACCTGATCCGGGTCATGCCGGCGAAGAGGAGTGCACGATGGCAACCATGATCCCCCCGTCGAACGACGTCCTGTCGCGCGAGCCGTTCCCGGCTTCGAGCAAGGTCTACGCCGAGGGCAGCGATCCGACGATCCGCGTCCCGTTCCGGGCCATCCAAGTCACCGACGGGACGGTTCACACCGTGCACGACACCTCGGGGCCGTTCACCGATCCCGACGTCGGGATCGACCTGCGGCAAGGGATCGCGGCGATCCGCGAGCCGTGGCTGGCCAAGCGCGCCGACACCGACACGCTGAGCAAGGCCTCGTCCGTCTACCGCTTGGGGCGCGAGGCGATGAGCGAGCTCGACGCGATCCGCTTTCCCGGCACGCGCGCGATCCGGCGCGCGCGCAAGGGCGGCAACGTCTCGCAGATGCACTACGCGCGGCGCGGCGAGATCACGCCCGAGATGGAGTTCGTCGCGATCCGCGAGGGCTTGCGGCCCGAGTACGTGCGCGACGAGGTGGCGCGCGGGCGCGCGGTGATCCCGGCCAACGTCAACCACGTCGAGCTCGAGCCGACGATCATCGGGCGCAACTTCCTGGTCAAGATCAACGCCAACATCGGCAACTCCGCGATCGGCTCGTCGATCGAGGAAGAGGTCGAGAAGATGGTCTGGGCGAGCCGCTGGGGCGCCGACACCGTGATGGACCTCTCGACCGGCAAGAACATCCACGAGACGCGCGAGTGGATCGTGCGCAACAGCCCGGTCCCCATCGGCACCGTCCCGATCTACCAGGCGCTCGAAAAGGTCGGCGGCAAAGCGGAAGACCTGACCTGGGAGATCTACCGCGACACGCTGATCGAACAAGCCGAACAGGGCGTCGACTACTTCACCGTGCACGCCGGCGTGCTGCTGCGCTACGTTCCGCTGACCGCCGAGCGCGTCACCGGCATCGTCTCGCGCGGCGGCTCGATCCTGGCCAAGTGGTGCCTCTCGCACCACCAGGAGAACTTCCTCTACACGCACTTCGACGAGATCTGCGAGATCATGAAGGCGTACGACGTGACGTTCTCGCTGGGCGACGGGCTGCGCCCCGGCTGCCAGGCCGACGCCAACGACGCGGCGCAGTTCGGCGAGCTCGAGACGCTCGGCGAGCTGACGAAGATCGCCTGGAAGCACGACGTGCAGGTGATGATCGAGGGCCCGGGCCACGTCCCGATGCACCTCATCAAGGAGAACATGGACAAGCAGCTCGAGCTGTGCGGCGAGGCGCCGTTCTACACGCTGGGCCCGCTCGTCACCGACATCGCGCCCGGCTACGACCACATCACCAGCGGCATCGGCGCGGCGATGATCGGCTGGTTCGGCACCGCGATGCTGTGCTACGTCACGCCCAAAGAGCACCTGGGCCTGCCGAACAAGGACGACGTCAAGACCGGCGTCATCACCTACAAGATCGCCGCCCACGCCGCCGACATCGCCAAGGGCCACCATCTCGCCCGGCACCGCGACGACGTGCTGTCCAAGGCGCGCTTCGAGTTCCGCTGGGAGGACCAGTTCAACCTCAGCCTCGACCCGACCACCGCGCGCAGCTTCCACGACGAGACGCTGCCCGCGCAGGGCGCGAAGGTGGCGCACTTCTGCTCGATGTGCGGCCCGCACTTCTGCTCGATGAAGATCACCCAGGACGTGCGCGACTACGCCGCCTCGGGCATGGCCGAGAAGTCGGCCGAGTTCCTGGCCAAGGGCGCGGAGGTCTACGTCGAGGCGGAGCCCGCCGGCACGGCGCCGGTGCTCACGGAATCGTAACCTCCGCCGCGGGCGGGTGAACGGAGGGCGGCCGCGCGGCAGCGAACGCCGCTTTTCGTAATGGGAATCGCGCGTGCTTCCACCGTCGCGTTCGCTTGCGTCGTCCTCGGGGCGGCTGCGGCGGCATGCTCGGGCTCGTTCGGCCAGGGAACCGGGATCCCGCAGCCGCTCGGCTCGCTTGGCGGAAGCGGCGTCGCTTCGCCGACGCCGCCCGCGACCACCTCGAGCGTGATCGTCACCTACGGCGACTCGGCGGCGTTCCAGAACCTGCCCGAGGTGGGCGGCTACTCCGGCGCGATCGCCCTCCCGACCGCGCCGCCGCCCGGCACGGCGACCGCCGCCCCGGCCGCCAAGGGCAAGCGCGGTAAGGGCAACCCGTCGCCCGAGGCGGCGCCGACGCCGGAGTCGATCGCGATCGGAGCCTCGCTCTCGACCGTCAAGCCCGAGGACGGGCCCGACCTCAACTTCGAGAGCGGCAAGGGCAAGAAGAAGCGCACCCGCGAGAAGCCGGCCCGCGCGCTGGTCTACGTGAAGCTGCTGCCGACCCACGACATCACGCTCGACAGCTATCCGCGCATCGCGCTCGACGTGCCGCGCGAGATCGCCGCGCAGTACCGCGACGGCGAGTTCGGCCTGGCGCTCTGGAACGCGGGCGAGAAGGAGAGCAAGTACCGGCTCGCGGTCGCGGAGCGCGACAGCGCCTCGCCGCCGCCGATCGTCCGGCCCAGCACCGCACCGCGCCCCGTCGCGACGGCGAGCACCAGCCCCTCGCCGGTGGCCAGCGGCTCGCCCGGCGCGCGGCCCTCGGGCTCCGGCGTCCCGGGGCAGATCGGCGGCCCTAACGGCCCGGTACCGCAGGCGAGCGCGACGCTGCCTCCGCAGCGCATCCTCTTCGCCGGTACCGCCGCGCCGCTCAAGCTGGTCGCGAACCGGCCCCTGATCTTCGCGCTCTACGCGCTGCCGCACCCGTCCGCCACGCCCGGCGCCCAAGAGCGCCGGCTCCGCCGCGCCGGCCGCGAAGGGCTCGGGCGCGCCGGCTCCGGCCGCGAGCGGCGGCGCATCGCCCCCCGGCCGCCGCGAGCGGCGCGGCCGCCACGCCCGCGCCGAAAGCGTCCTAGCGAGCGGTAGGACCTAGGTCCTGCCGGGTACGGACCTGACGTGCGCACTCGCTCGTCTCTCGCCGCCGCCTCGTTCGTCCTCGCGCTGGCCGCCTGCGGGGGCGGGGGGGGCGGCGGCTCGACCGGTCCCGGCCCGCTCCCCACGCTCGCCCCGCCCGGCCCGCTCGCGGTCGCCGCGGGGACCGTCGTCGACGGCGCGAGCGGCGCGCCGCTCGCGGGCGCCTCGATCGCGCTCGAACCGTTCGTCGCCGGGGCGAGTCCCGTGACGACCACCGCCTCCCGGGCCGACGGCAGCTTCACCACGCCGCCGGTCGCCGCGGGCCGCTACCTGCTGGTGGTCGGCGCCGACAACGCCGGCGACGCGCGCGCGACGTTCCACCTGCGGTGACGCTGGCGGCGGGCAGCAACGCGCTGACCGCGCCCGCGCCGCAGGCCGCAGCCGGACGTGACCTACGCGCCGGCGCAGCTCGGTCGGGCGCGTTCCGGCTGGCGGCGCTCGAGCGCCGACGAGACTGGGCTGCCTCGCCGGCGCGAACGCCGGGCGCAGCAGCCTCGGCCTGCGGCCGCTGGTTCCCGGACGAGCTGCTGCTCGAGGACGCGCGCGCCGTGACCGCAGGAAGAGGCAGCGCAGAGCACCGACACGCCGACGCCGCTGTTCGCCAACCCGCCCGCCTCGCAGTACGTGTTCGCCGGCATGAGCGCGCCGATGCACAGCGAGCAAGACTTTCCAGCAGTGCGCGGTCTGGACCGGGCCGGCCTATTCGTACCAGCCGAACCACCTCCCTACAAGCAGGCGTCGGACCCGGCCGAGATCTGGTACGGCGCCGCGTTCGCGCGCGCGCCGCGCCGGCGACCCGCACGCCAGCTACGGCGCGCAGCTCTGGTCACACCGACCCCCGCTCGTGAGCCGTGACGAGCGGGTACGATGCGGCCATGAAGCAACAGGACGCAATCGCCCTGCTCAAAGCCGACCACAAAACCGTCAAAGCCCTGTTCAAGGAATCCGAAGAGCTCTCCGACCGCGCCAAAGTCGCAGCGCCAAACGCCTCGGCGACCAGATCTGCAAGGAGCTCACGGTCCACACCCAGATCGAGGAGCAGATCCTCTACCCGCGCACCAAAGAGCGCGCCGGCAAGAAGAAAAACAAAGAAGAGTCCGACCTCGTGCTCGAGTCGTACGAAGAGCACACCTCGCCAAGCACGTGATCGCCGACTTGCGCGCGATCGACGGCAGCGACGAGAGCTACAAGCCCAAGCTCAAAGTTCTCTCCGAGCTGATCGACTCGCACGTCAAGGAAGAAGAGAAAGAGATGTTCCCGGGGCTGCGCAAGCTGTTCGACGACGAAGAGCTAGTACAGATGGGCCAGCAGATGCTCGAGCTCAAGACGCAGCTGCAGCAAATGCCGGAAGGCCAGCCGGCGTAGACGCCTGCTTACCCCTCGGGTAAGGGGGTTTCCCCTTTTATGCCCTAGGGGTATCGGTTCTTGCGGATGCGAGTACTCGGTATCAACGCCGTGTTTCACGATCCGGCCGCGGCCCTTGTGGTCGACGGCCGGACCGTTGCCGCGGCTGAGGAAGAGCGGTTCACGCGGCGCAAGCACGGCAAGCCGTGCGTGCCGTTCTCGACCTGGGAACTGCCGGAGCAATCGGCGCGCTGGGCGCTTCGGTACGCCAACGTACGGCCCGATCAATTGGACGCGATCGCGTACTCGTACGACCCCGAGCTGGCGCTGCCCGACGGCCCCGAGCTGCACGACAACGAGTACGAAGCGCTGCGGACCTACTTCGTGCGCAAGGCGCCCGGTTTCATGGCGGCGCTGCTGCCGGGGCTGGACCGCGCGAAAGTCCGCTACGTGCCGCACCACGTCGCGCACGCCGCGTCGGCGTACCTGGCCGGCCCGTACCGCGACTGCGCGGTGATGGTGATGGACGGCCGCGGCGAGCAGACCTCGTACCTCTGCGGCGTGGTCCGCAACGGCGAGCTCGAAGTGCTGCGCCGGGTCGCGATCCCGCACTCGCTGGGCCTGCGCTACGAGGAGCTGACGATGCACGTCGGCTTCCTGCGCAGTTCCGACGAGTACAAGGTGATGGCGCTGGCGTCGTACGGCAAGCCGCGCTGGCTGGCCGAGCTGCGCGCGGCGATGCACCACGACGGCGAGGGCGGGTTCGTCGCGCTGCCGGTCGATTTCGGCCGCTTCGTGCCGGCCCGGGCCGAGGGCGAGCCGTTCGCCGACGGCCACGCCGACCTCGCCGCCAGCTTGCAAGCCGCGCTTGCAGGAAACGATGCTGGAGTGCGCCCGCTGGCTGCACGCGCGGACCGGCATGAAGGCGCTGGTCATGGCGGGCGGCGTCGCGCTCAACGTCGTGGCGAACTCCTACCTGGCCGAGCGCGGCCCGTTCGAGCACGTCTGGGTGCAGCCCGCCGCGGGCGACGCCGGCACCGCGCTCGGCGCGGCGCTCTACGTCGCCAAGTCGCTGGGCGACGACGTGCGCCCGATGGGCAGCGCGGCGCTCGGCCGCGGCTGGAGCGACGCCGAGATCCAGCAGTTCCTCGACACCGCGAACGTCCGCTACACGCGCCCGCGCGACATCGCCGAGGCGGTGGCCGAGGTGATCGCGCGGGACGGCATCGTGGCCTGGTTCCAAGGCCGCAGCGAGTACGGCCCGCGCGCGCTGGGCCACCGCTCGCTGCTGGCCAACCCGCGCCACGCCGAGACGCTGCGGCGGATCAACGACGTCAAAGGCCGCGAGCAGTTCCGGCCGGTCGCGCCGATGACCCTGCTCGAGCGCGCGCCCGAGATCTTCCGCGGCCCCTTCCCCTCGCCGTACATGCTGTTCGTGCACACCGTCGTGCCGGAGTACGCCGACCGGCTGGGCGCGGTGATCCACGTCGACGGCACGGCGCGCGTGCAGACCGTGGACCGGGCCGAGGAGCCGCTGGTCGCCGCGATGCTCGACGCGGTCGGGCGCCGCACCGGCTTGCCGGTGGTGGTCAACACTTCGCTCAACACCGCCGGCCGGCCGATGGTGGACGACCCGCGCGACGCGCTGGAGTGCTTCGGCTCGGCGCCGGTCGACGCGCTGGCGATCGGGCCGTTCCTGCTCGAGCGCGAGAACTACGCGCGCGGCGCCGCGGCCGTCTCCGCCGTGGCCTGACGACCGTGATCGAGCTCGTCGTTCCGACCATCGGTCGCCCCTCGCTGCGGGCACTGCTCGCTTCGCTCGCGCGCTGCTCCGGCCCGCGGCCGGCGCGGGTCATCCTGGTCGACGACCGCCGCGACCGCGGCGCGCCGCTCGACCTGGCCGGCCTCGACCCCGACCTCGCCGCCCGCATCATCGTGCTGGCCGGAAAATCGGCCGGTCCCGCGTCGGCGCGCAACATCGGCTGGCGCGCCGCGCGCGCGGACTGGATCGCGTTCGTCGACGACGACGTGCTGCTGAGCGAGACGTGGCTGGCCGACCTGGAGCGCGACTTGCGCGATCTGCCCGCGGACGTCGCCGGCTCGCAAGCGCAGGTGCGCGTGCCGCTCCCGGCCGATCGCAAGCCGACCGACTGGGAACGCAACGTCGCCGGCCTGGCGACGTCGCAGTGGATCACCGCCGACTGCGCGTACCGGCGGGCCGACCTGCTCGCGGTGGGCGGCTTCGACGAGCGCTTTCCGCGCGCGTACCGCGAAGACGCCGACCTGGCGTTGCGGATCGTCGCGCGCGGCCGGCGCATCGTGCGCGGCGCAGCGCCGCATCGACCACCCGGTGCGCCCGGCGGACTGGGCGGTATCGGTGCGCTTGCAAGCCGGCAACGCCGACGACGTGCTGATGGACGCGCTGCACGGGCCGGACTGGCGCGCCCGCGCGGCGGCGCCGCGCGGCGCGTACCGCGCGCACGCGCTGACCGTCGCGGCGGCGGCGCTCGCGCTGGCCGCGTTCGCCGCGCGCAAGCCGCGCGCGGGCGCGTTGCTCGGCGCCGCTTGGGCCGCGCAAGCCGGCCGCTTCGCCTGGCGCCGCATCGCGCCCGGCCCGCGCACGCGCGACGAAGTGCGCGGCCTGCTCGCGACCTCGGCCGCGATCCCGTTCGCCGCGGTGTATCACCGCCTGCGCGGCCGCATGCGTCTGCGCGCGCTGCTCGAGGACAGCCGGCGCGCGCCGCAGCCCCAACCGCGGGCGGTGTTGTTCGACCGCGACGGAACGCTCGTCGTCGACGTGCCGTACAACGGCGACCCGGCGCTGGTGGAGCCGATGCCGGGCGCGCGCGCCGCGCTCGAACGCCTGCGCGCGGCGGGCGTCGCGACCGCGATGGTCTCGAACCAAAGCGGGGTCGGGCTGGGCCGGCTGACGCAGGCCGAGGTCGACGCGGTCAACGCGCGCGTCGCCGCGCTGCTCGGCCCGCTGGGCCCGGTGCTGGTGTGCACCCACGCGCCGGGCGCCGGCTGCCGCTGCCGCAAACCGGCCCCCGGTCTGATCGAGGACGCCGCGCGCGCGCTGGGCGTCGCGCCGGCCGACTGCGTGGTGGTGGGCGACATCGGGGCCGACGTCGACGCGGCCCGCGCGGCCGGCGCGCGCGCGATCCTGGTTCCGACCTCGATCACGCTGCGCGCCGAGATCGACGCCGCGCCCCTGGTCGCGCGCGACCTGGACGAAGCCGTCGACCTCATCTTGACCCGGGGTGCGGCGTGAACGTGCTCGCCGTTCGGCAAGACAACAACGGCGACGTGCTGCTGGCGGGCCCCGCGCTGCGCGCCGTCGCGGCGAGCGCGACCCGCCTGACGCTGGTGTGCGGGCCGTCCGGGCGCGCGGCGGCGGAGTCGCTGCCCGGCGTCGACGACGTGATCGCGTTCGAGGCGGCGTGGATCGAAGCCGAGCCGCGGCCCGTCACGCGCGCCGCGGTCGACGCCTTCGTCGCGCGCGTCGCCGCGCTGCGCATCGACCGGGCGCTGGTCTTCACCTCGTTTCACCAGAGCCCGCTGCCGATGGCGCTGCTGCTGCGCCTGGCCGGCGTGCCGCACGTCGCGGCGATCAGCGAGGACTACCCGGGCGGCCTGCTCGACCTGCGCCACCGCGGCGTGCCCGACGACATCCACGAGGTCGAGCGCGCGCTCTCGCTGGCCAACGCGGCGGGCTTCGCGCTGCCGCCGCACGACGAGGGCCGGCTCGCCATGCGCGTCGCCGGCGCCAACCCGGTCGCGCACCTGCGCCCGTACGTCGTCGTCCACCCCGGCGCGACGGTGCCCGCGCGGGCCTGGGACCCGCACGCCAACCGCGACCTGGTGCGCGCGCTCGCCGAGCGCGGCGAGACCGTCGTCGTCACCGGCGGCGCGGGCGAGCGCGCGCTCTGCGCGTACGTCGCGGGAACGGACGCGCACGACCTGAGCGGCGCGACGGACTTCAGCACCCTCGCCCGCGTCATCGCCGACGCGAGCGCGCATCGTGGTCGGCAACACCGGCGCGGCGCACGTCGCGGCCGCGGTCGGCACGCCGACCGTCTCGCTCTTTCCGCCGACGATTCCGGCGGTGCGCTTCCGGCCCTGGCTGGTGCCGCACGCGCTGCTCGGCGATCAGGACATCGCCTGCCGCGGCTGCCGCGCGCGGGCGTGCCCGCTCGAAGACCAGCCGTGCCTGGGCGTGGTGACGGTCGACGACGTGCTGCGCGCGCTCGACGGCCTGCGCGCGCCGGCCGAGCTCGCGCGATGATCGCGGCGCAGCCGCGCGCCGGCGTCGGCACCAAGCGCGTCTTCCTGTGGCACGTGCACGGCTCGTACGCGACCGCGCTGGTGCAGGGCGGCCACACCTACTACGTGCCGGTGCTGCCCGACCGCGGTCCCGACGGGCGCGGCCGGGCCCGCACCTGGGAGTGGCCGCCCAACGCGATCGAGGTGACGCCCGAGCAGGCGCGCGAGCTCGAGGTCGACGTCGTCGTCCTGCAGCGCCCGCACGAGCTGGAGCACCTGGCCGAACGCTGGCTCGGCCGCGCGCCGGGCCGCGACGTGCGCGCGATCTACCTCGAGCACAACGCGCCGCAGGGCCGCATCACCGAGATGCGCCACCCGGCCGCCGACCGGCCCGACCTCACGGTCGTGCACGTCACCCACTTCAACCAGCTGTTCTGGGATTGCGGCACGACGCCGGCGCGCGTCATCGAGCACGGCGTCGTCGATCCCGGCTATCGCTACAGCGGCGAGCTTCCGCGCGCCGCCGTGGCGATCAACGAGGCGCGCCGCCGCGGGCGCGTCACCGGCACCGACCTGCTGCCCCGGTTCGCCCAAGCGATTCCGCTCGATCTGTTCGGGATGGACGCCGGCGCCCTGGGCGGCGTGGACGACCCGCCGCAGGCGCTGCTGCACGCCCAGATGCCGCGCCGCCGCGTCTACCTGCACCCGATGCGCTGGACGTCGCTCGGCCTCGCGCTGATCGAAGCCATGCACCTCGGGATGCCCGTCGTCGCGCTGGCGACGACCGAAGCCGTCGAGGCCGTCCCCGCGGGGTGTGGGGTCATCTCGACCGACGTCGAGCGGTTGTGCGCGGCCCTGCGCCGCTACGCCGCCGACCCCGCCGCGGCCCGCGCCGACGGCGAGCGCGCGCGGGCCTACGCGCTCGCGCGCTACGGTCTTGGTAACTTCTTGCGCGCCTGGGACGCGCTCTTCACGGAGGTGGTCGCATGAGAATTGCGATGGTATCAGAGCACGCGAGTCCCCTGGCGACGCTGGGCGGGGTCGACGCGGGCGGGCAGAACGTGCACGTCGCCGCGCTCGCGCTCGGCTTGGCCAAGCTCGGCAACGGCGTCACGGTCTACACCCGGCGCGACGATCCCCATCTCCCGACCCGGGTGGTGATGGGGACCGGGGTCGTGGTCGAGCACGTCGAGGCGGGCCCGGCGCGGGTCATCCCCAAGGACGCGATCTACCCGCACGTCGGCGCGTTCGCCGCCCGGCTGCGCCGGGCGTGGCTGCTCGACCGGCCCGACGTCGTGCACGCGCACTTCTGGATGAGCGGCCTGGCCGCGATCCTGGCCGCCAAACCGCTCGGCATCCCGGTCGTCCAGACGTTCCACGCGCTGGGGGTCGAGAAGAAGCGCCACCAGGGCTCGGCCGACACCTCGCCCGACGCGCGCCTGGCCGAAGAAGCGCGCATCGTGCGCGAGGCGGACCGGGTGGTCGCGACCGCGAGCGCCGAGATCTTCGAGCTGCTGCGCATGGGCGCCAACCCGCGCACGCTCAAGATCGTCCCCTGCGGCGTCGACCTCGACCGCTTCACGCCCGACGGGCCGCGCGACGAGCGGCGGGCCGACCGGATGCGCATCGTCACCCTGTCGCGCCTGGTGCCGCGCAAGGGCATCGGCGACGTGGTCGAAGCGCTGGTCGGCGTTCCCGACGCCGAGCTCGTCATCGCGGGCGGCGGCGAAGCACCCGACCTGATCTCCGACCCCGAGGCCCAGCGCCTGTCCGCGCTCGCGCGCTCGCTCGGCGTCGCCGACCGCGTCTACCTGCGCGGGCGGGTGGAGCGGAGCGACATCCCGGCGCTGCTGCGCTCGGCCGACGTGGTCGTCTGCACGCCCTGGTACGAGCCGTTCGGCATCGTGCCGCTCGAGGCGATGGCCTGCGGCGTGCCGGTCGTCGTGTCGTCGGTCGGCGGGCTGGTCGACACCGTCGTGGACGGCATGACGGGCCTGCACGTGCCGGCCCAGTCGCCACGCCAGCTGGGTCACGCGCTGCGCTCGCTGGCGGAGGAGCCGGAGCGCCGCAAGATGCTCGGCCGCCTGGGCGTCGAGCGCGTCCGCGCGCGCTACTCCTGGTCGCGCATCGCGGCCGAGACGCTGGACGTCTACCGCGGCCTGGTCGCCACCCCGGCCGAAGAGCTGGCGCTGGGAAGCTGAGGCGCGCGGTGCGAGTCGTCGTCCTGCGCGCGCTCAAGCTGGGCGATTTCCTGACCGCCGTGCCGGCCTACCGCGCGCTGCGGCGGGCCTACCCGGCGGCCGAGATCGTGCTGGCCGCACCGCGCGCGCTGGCGCCGCTGGTCGAGCTGCGTCGGCGGCGCGCTGGACCGCATCGCCGGCACCGCCGAGCTGGGCCGGCTTCCCGACGAGCTGCACGGTGCCGACGCTGGCGGTCAACCTGCACGGGCGCGGCCCGCAGTCGCACCGGCTGCTGCTCGAGACGCGGCCCGCGCCGCCTGATCGCGTTCCGCCACGAGGCGGTCGCGGCGAGCCGCGACGGGGCGCGCTTCGACCCGGCCGAGCACGAGGTGGCGCGCTGGTGCCGGCTGCTCGCCGAAGCCGGGATTCCGGCCGACCCGAGCGAGCTGGACCTGGCCGTGCCGCCGGTCCTCGTCCCGCGCCGGCTGCGCGGCGCGACCCTGATCCACCCCGGCGCGTCGAGCGAGTCGCGCCGCTGGCCGGTCGAGCGCTGGACCGAGGTCGCGCGGGCCGAGCAGCGGCTCGGGCACGCCGTCGTGCTGACCGGCGGGCCGGACGAGGTCGCCCGCACGCGCGCCATCGCCGACGCGGCGGGGGTGCCTTCGACCCACGTCTACGCCGGGCGCACCTCGCTGCGCGAGCTGGCCGCGCTGGTCGCGGCGGCCGGGCGGGTGGTCTGCGGCGACACCGGGATCGCCCACCTCGCCACGGCCTACCGGCGGCCTTCGGTCGTGCTGTTCGGCCCGGTAGCACCCGCCGCGTGGGGCCCGCCCGAGCGACCGTACCACCGGGTGCTCTGGAGCGGCACGGTCGGGGACCCGCACGCGGACCGGGTCGACCCCGGCCTGCTCGCGATCCCCGCCGAGCGCGTCATCGCCGCCCTCGACGGCCTCCCGGCCTAACCGGCGAGCGCCAGCCCGACGATCGTCGCCCCGGCCGCGGCGTTCGCCGGCAAGGGGTTCTGGAGCACCCGCAGCGGGGTCGCGGAGCCGTTGGCGTTCGCGGCGTAGACCTTCACCTTGGTGACGTTGTCCGGCGCGTTGATGCCGACGAACAGCTCGCCCGCGCTGTCGACGGCCAGGGCCGCGACTTGGTTGGGGAACGGCCCGATCTCGCGCGCCGCGGACGTGCCGCCGGGGACGAACGCCTCGACGAACCCGGTGAACACGTTGGGGTTGTCGGAGTTCGGGACGGCGATCGCGACGTAGACGGTGCCGTCGGGTGCGACCGCGACCGCGCCCGGGTTCGCCCGCAGCGCGAACGACTGCACCGGCGCGGAGGTCAGGCCGGCCCCGCTGGTCGCGTACTCGTCGACGCGGTTGGGATTCGACCCGCTCACGTAGGCGTTCGCCGCCGCGTCTTCCGCCAGCCCGAAGTGGGTGAGCGCCGAGCCGGTCAGGGTGCCGCGGACCAGCGCGTTCCCGTTCGCCTGGACGCGGGCGACTTGGTCGCCCCCGCTGGGGTAGCCCGTCGACGTGGTATCGAGATAGTCGATCGCACCGCTCGGGCGGCCCACGACGGCGTGCGGCCGCGAGCCGCTGCAGGCCGGCGTCTGCTGCGGGCTCGCGTCGCCGCTGGCCGCAGGCCCGTAGACCAGGATCGTGCAGCTGAAGGCGTTCGTCCCGTCTTGCTCGTTGACGATCGCGTCGAGCATCCCGCCCAGGCCCGTGCCGATTCCCGCGACGGCGTGCCTGATGTAGGGGTCCGCTCCCGGCGCCGTCGGTGCAGCGTACAGGGCGCTTCCGGTGATGCTCCTTTGCGGCGCGGCGTAGCCGCTCGCCGTCGGCGCGAACGCGACGATGCGATCCGGGCCGGCGACGTACAGGGTCGGCACGGTGCCGCTGGTGGCCGCCGCGCTTCTGCCGGCCGAGTCCGCGCCCGGGGGCGGCGGGACCGAAAGCGCGCTGCCCGCGCCGCAGCCTGCGAGCGCGAGCGCGAAAACCGCAGCGAGATACCGCAAAACAGGCCTCCGGGCGAAAGAGCGTGTTCTAAACGAGTGTCGTCGGACACACCTCGGGTAGGCTATTCCCCGCGAATCACCCAACCATCGGGACGAACGGCCCGGGTCGACCCCGGCCTGCTCGCGATCCCCGCCGAGCGCGTCATCGCTGCTCGACGGCCTCCTGGCCTAAGCGACGAGCGGCCGCCCGCTCAGAGGGTGATGACGATCCGCGCGACCGGCTCGCCGCGCTCGCCGGGGTCCCAACTGCTCTTCAGGTACGCGTCGAACACCGCGACCGACTCGTCGTCGGCAAGCGCGACCGCATCGAACGATGTCGCTCCGGGCGCGATGCGGTCGAGTACTTCGAGGTCATGACCGGCCAGTTCGGCGAGCAAGGCCGCTGCGGCGAACCCGTCGTCCGTGTTCCTAATGGGATGCATGCCGATCGCTTTCGGCGCGGCCTGGCTGATCATCGAATCGGTTCTCCTGCGGACCCGAAAACCTGGGCTTCCCATTCAGTATACCGCGCCCGGATTTCGTCCATGGCGTAGCGCGCGCGCATCTCGAGCGCAACGCGGTCGAGAAATGCGTCCACGCGGTCTCGTGGCCGGG
Source organism: Vulcanimicrobiota bacterium (assembly GCA_963784655.1). Lineage (GTDB taxonomy): Bacteria > Vulcanimicrobiota > Vulcanimicrobiia > Vulcanimicrobiales > Vulcanimicrobiaceae > Vulcanimicrobium. The sequence continues at coordinate 241,433 of CAWASO010000001.1, read as the reverse complement.
GCCAGCCAGGCGCATGGCGGTGGAACCGGCAGTGCGCGTCGTCGTAGCGGACCAGCACCCCGAACTCTCCGCTACGGACCTCTTCGAGCACCACCGAGATCCGGCCGGTGCGAGGCCGGCCGCGAAAGCGCACGACCATGCGCCGCACGATGGCGTCGCCGCCCGGAAGCTTCGCCTCGATCACCCAGTCGTATCCGCCGCCGGTGCCCGGCTCGCCGTCGAAGTCGTCATGTTCTCGCACACCCTGCGTTCACGCGGGCAGCCGGCGGTGACTAGGCGCGTGCCCGTTTTAGCAAACGAGAAGAACCACCGCGCAAGAAGCGACCGCGGAGCGCTACTTCGCGGGTTCGGCCGCCGGGGCGGCGGCGCTGCCGGCCGGCGTGCCGCCGGTGAGGGCGGCGTCGGCCGGGACCTCGACGGCCGGTTCGGTCGGGAGAACCTGGTTGGCGTCGCTCAGCCACTGGCGCTCTTCGGGCGTCAGCGCGGCGCGCTCGGCGACGTGCACCGCGTCGGGCGCGGTCGTGAAGGCTCCGCCGACGCGGGCGTTGAGCTGGTTCCAGACGTGCAGCACCCGGACCACGTAGTTCTGGGTCTCGGCGTAGGGCGGGATGCCGTGGAAGCGCTCGACCGCCTTGGGGCCGGCGTTGTAGCCCGCGATCGCCAGCTTCACCGCGTTCGGCTTGCCGGCGAAGTGGCTCATCAGCGTCTGCAGGTAGCGCGAGGTGCCGCGCAGGTTGTCGGCCGCGTTCCAGGAGTTCGCGACGCCCAGCCGGGCCGCCGTGCCGGGCATGAGCTGGCCCAGGCCCCGTGCGCCGACGCGCGAGACGGCGTTGGCGCGCCAGTGCGACTCGACCGTGACGATCGACATGATGAAGCGCGGGTCGAGGTGCGTGCGCCAGGCGTCCGCCATCACCGAGCGGGCGTAGGAGCGAGCCTTGGCCAGCGGCAGCTTCGGGTTGATCGTGCGCAGGACGCCGGCATAGGTTGCCTCGGTCGCGGGGGAGGCCTCGGCGGCGCACGCCGGAGCGGCCCCGAGGGCCGAGCTCGAAAACGTGAAGAGCGCCGCTGCGAGAAGCAGCGATCGAGGGCGAAGCATCGCCGACGGGTTCGCAACGCCGCCCCGGCACCCTGCCGGGGGGCGAACGTCCTGGCCGAAACCACACGTTTGTCCCACATTAGAGCCTGTGTCACACCGTGGTACGGGCTAGGTGAAATGGACCACCGGCCGGGAAGAACAGGTCTCGTGCGGCCCCGCGTGCCGCGCAGAAAAGGATGCTTGATGCCGATCGAATCCCGTTTCGACGAACTCGACCTCCGCGAAGAACCGGCCCGGCCCGAGGCCAGGTCGGCCCAGATGGGGCCCGCCACCGCAACCTGCAGCTGCGGGCACAACTGCCCGACGACGACCGTCCAGCACACGTTCGACTGCTTCGGCTGACCGAATTCGGTCGGTACCAACCGCGAGGCCCGCGCTCGAAAGAGCGCGGGCCTCGTCCGTTCTTCAGCCTCTCCGGCCCTAGGAGCGGTGGATGTCGTCGATCCAGCGCACCGTCTCGGGCGCCTCGGCGACCGGGATGTCGAGGTTGACCACCACCGGGTCCTGGCCGCTGCGGACCAGGACGCACTCCAGCGGCTCGCCGGCCGAGGCGTTGAGCTCCTGGTGCGGCACGTAGGGCGGCACGAAGATGAAGTCGCCCGGGCCGGCCTCGGCGGTGAACTCCAGCCGCTCGCCCCACTTCATGCGGGCCCGCCCGCGCACCACGTAGATCACGCTCTCGAGGTCGCCGTGGTGGTGAGCGCCGGTCTTGGCGGCGGGGTCGATCGTGACCGTCCCGGCCCACAGCTTCTGCGCTCCGGCGCTGGCGGCGGTGATCGCCGCGGCCCGGTTCATGCCCGCCGTCTGCGGGGTGTTGGGGTCCAGCTCGCAGCCGCTGACCACCCGGACCCCGTCGAACTTCCAGCGCTCGCCGTCGCTCATGACTCGTCTCTCCTGCGAAGCATCGTCGCGCTCGCTTGGACGCCGGCGGGCGTTTCACCCGGGGCCGGGAACGGCAGCGCCGCCGACCATCCCCGGGTGTAGGCGGCCTCGCGGCTCGCAAGGATGATCGGCGGCGTGTCGTGGCGGTCAGTGATGACGCTGCCCGACGTCATTATGCCCACCGTACCGACGCGAAAACCTGCGGACCGGATCAGGGCAGCAGGGCCGCTTTCGACACCGCTTGCGGGGAGGCGGCGCAGACCTGCGGCCCGAGGTCGGGAATGTCGGCCGCGTTGGCCGGGACCTGGACGGTGAAGCGGCAGGTCAGCCCGTCGGCCGTCGCCACGATGGGCAGCGGGCCGGGCCGCACGCCGCGCAGGTAGGCCACGCCGTCGCGCGCGACGGTCCAGGCGGCGCTGGTGCCGGGTGCGGCCAGCGCGGTGCCGACCGGCAGCGGTGCGCCGCCCGCGTCGACGGTCCTGATCAGCACCCCGCCGGCCGGGTGGCCGCGGAAGCGGATCACGGTCGCATTGCGGGCGTAGGGCGTCACCCGGGCCGTGATCGAGTCGAAGTTGACCGTCAGCGGCAAGTCCCGCGCGTCGAGGGTGATCTCGTTTGGCTCGTAGGGCACGAGGTCGGCGATGAAGACCCGGCCCCGCGCGTCGGTCCGGCCGATCAGCCGCGAGCCGTTGTAGACCCGCACGTTGGCGAAACCGGGGACTTCGACCAGCCCGTAGCTGGAGGTCACCTGGTCGGTCGGGCTGAGGTGGCCGTCGACCAGCGCCAGGCCGCCCAGCAGGCGCACGTCGTAGGACGTGCCCTCGTCGCCGGCCGAGTGGATCAGGGCCACGTTCGCCGACCCGACCGGCGAGCGGCTGTAGATGTTGGCGTCGATCTCGGCGGCCGGGTTGCGCCCGACGCCCAGGTCGTAGCCGGTGCCGAAGCCGTCGGGCGGCGCGCTCTGGTGGGCGGCGACCCGCGCCAGGCTGCCGGCGCTGCCGAAGTTCGCCTGGCCGTCGACGTTGCGCCGCAGCCCGGGGAAGAGCGAGAACTGCACCGAGCCGCCGGTGGTCCCGCTCGAGAGCGCCTTGGTCAGCGCGAAGTGCCAGCTTCCGGCCCCGATCGGGGTGTCGTAGCCGGCCGAGATCGCGGTGGTGGAAGCGAAGCCGGCCTGGTTGCGGCTGACGCGCGGCCAGGCTGACCTGGCGGCTGCCGCGGAAGGCCTTGTGCAGGCCGAGCGTGGTGGTGACGGACTCGCCGAACGCGGGCCGCCCGAGCGAGGCGAAGTGCTCGCTCTGCGCGTCGACGGTCGCGAACGCCGACGCGCCGCGCAGGCCCGACGAGAACTCGTAGCCGAGCAGGCCGCGCAGGCCGGTCTCGCCCGGCGTCCAGCTCTGCGCGGCGGCGAAGTGGAACACGCCCAGCCGCGCCGCCACCGCGTCGCCGCCCAGCTCGACCAGGCGCACCGCGCCCGATTCCTCGACGTGCGCTTCGCCGGTGAAGCTGTTGCTCAGGCCGCGCCGCAGCGTGCCCGAGGCCATCCCGCCGCCGTAGGAGCCCAGGCCCGTGCCGAAGTCGCGCCGCAGGACGCCGGCCTCGAAGCTGCTCTGCGACAGGCCCGGCTTGAGCAGCGAGCGCGAGAAGTAGAACGGGGTGACGATGGTCCGCTCGCGGCCGTAGATGTCGCGCACCACCAGCGTCACGTTGCCCTGGCCGTCGAGGGTCGGCAGGTTGGAGATCGTGAACGGCCCGGCCGGCACGCCGCGGCGCGCCTGCGCCACGTCGTTGACGTAGACGTCGACGGTCGATTGCGTCTGCGACACGCCGCCCGCGCTCAGGGTCGGAAAGATCACCAGGCTGGGATCGATGTCGAACTCGGTCGAGCGCTGGATGCCCGCGAACGCCGCCGGCGCGCCGAGCGTGCCGCCGCTGCTCACCGCGTCGCCGATCCGCAGCGTGCCCAGCCCTTGCAGGTTGTCGCGCTGGAAGGTCGTCGCGATGCGCGCCCACTTCGGCGCGCCGCCGGCCGCGCCGAACTCGGCGAAGCGGTTGGTGACGACCGCGCCGCCCGGCAGCCCGGTGTAGCCCAGCGTGAACAGGTTCGAGGTGCTCGTGCCCGCGCTGACGTGCTGCGCGTCGAGGTCGTAGTTCAGGTACGCGCCGCGGTCGAACACCGGCCGGCCGCCGAGCGGACCCGGCAGCCGGATCCGGGTCGGGACGAACAGCGCCGGGGGCGCCTGCAGCTCGAGGGTCTGGGTGGCGGGGACCAGGTTGGTCTTGAGGTCGGTGAAGTCGCGCAGCGCGTAGTACGGGGTCTGCTGGTAGACCAGCGCCGGGGCGTGGCCCCGCAGCTCGAAGCCCCAGGCGGTGAGGTCGTCCTCGGCCGCCAGCAGCGAGCCGTCGGGGCGCTCGAGGATCACGGCGCCGCTGCTGGCGCTCTGGCCGTTCACGAGCACCGCGTAGAAGTGCGGCGTCTCGCCGGCGGCGAGAACCGGCTGGGCGCAGAACGCGAGCGCGGCGAGCAGGGCCAGGAGGCGGCGCAGCAGCGCGCTCACTGCTGGCCCGGCCGTGGTGGAGAACTTCGAGGTGCCGTAGTCGTTGGTGACGTTGACGCTGAGCGGGCCGGGCTGGAGCGGCTTGTTCAGCTCGACGGTGAACTCGTGCCGCTCGCCGGGCAGCACGTACGCGCCGTCGCGCAGCGCGCCCAGGGACGTGCGGCCCTGCTGCAGCTCGAGCCGCACGACGTGCAGGTGGGTCGGGCTGACGTTGTCGAGCCCGACCGCGACGTGGGTGGCGTCGATGCGGCGCACGCGCCAGTCGGGTTTGGCGGCGCTCTCGGTCGTCGCGGACACGAACACCGGCACGTTGATGCGCATCTGGACCGACATCCCGACCCGGGCCTGGTTGAGCACCGGCGCCTCGCTGACCAGGATGCGGTAGGCCTTCTCGGTGCTCGGCGCGGCGCCGCCGCCGAGCCGGGCGCGGGTGCCGATGCGGATCACCTGGCGGTCGTTGGCGCCGATCGTGAAGACCGGCGGCGAGACGATCAGGTCGTCCGATTTGGTCAGCGTGTCCTTGCCGTCTTTCTGTTCCCAGCGGTCGAGCTCGATCTGGATGATCTTCTGCACCGACTCGTTGTTGGTCAGCGTGAAGGTGCCGATCGGCGAGCGCGGGTCGAGCGTGAGCGTGATCGGGTTGAAGCCGAACGAGGCCCCGGCCGGCGGCGTGACGGCGGTCGCGAGCAGCAGCGCGCACGCCGCGGCGAAGGCGAAGTGTTTGCGCATGCGCTACTACCGCCCGCCGCTGGGGCTGTCGAGGATGACTTGCACGCTCACGCTGTCGGCGTACGCGCCGGCGGCGGCGTTGATCAGCGGCGCGGTCTCGCCGTACAGGTGGAACGTCATCGTGCCGTGGCCGGCGATCTCGAGCGGCCCGGCGCTGCAGTCGAGCGCGCCTTGGCGGTGGCCGGCATCGGTGTAGATGGCGTAGCGGATGCCGTCGGCGCGCGGGCCCAGCAGGCGGCACTCGTTGGCGGAGGTCAGCCGGACGCGGTACGTGGCGTTCTCGTCGCAGCGCACGGTCAGCGGCGCGCTGAAGGTCGCGCGGTCGCCCGCCATCGTCATGCTGCCGAAGCGCAGCGTTCCGGCGTTGGTCGCGGCGCAGCTGAGCAGCGTGCGGGTGAGGCCGTCCGGCGCCGGGCGCGGCGCGCCGGCGGCGAGCGCGGCGGGCGCCGTGGCGAACGCGCAGGCGATGACGCCTGCCAGCACCTTGATCATGGACGAGCCTCCTTGCAAAAAGCGCCCGAGCCGCTCGGCCGTCGGGCGCGAGCGGCTCGGGCGCGCGGGATCTAGAACTCCAGGTAGACGTTCAGGTTGTCGGTGTAGTTACCGGTCGCGGGGTACGAGAAGCCGCTGTTGGAGATCAGCTGCGGGATCTGCGCGTTGAAGAACTCCGCGCCGCTCCCGGCGCCGACGTGCGGGTCGAGCAGGCTGGGATTGAAGCCGGAGCCCTGGCAGTAGTTCGCGCCGCTCGCGCCGTCCGCCTGATCCACGACCGTGTAGACGATCTGGTTCGAGCCGTTGGTCAGCAGGCAGTTCGAGTTACCGTTGGCCAAGCCGTTGGACGACTGGAAGTACAGCCGCGGGTTGACGCCCTGCGAGCAGTTCCAGAGCACGCCGAACGGCGCTTGCAGCGGGGTCGCGGTGGTCGGCTGCGTGCTCCCGAAGCTGATCGCGTTGGTGGTGTCCAGCGAGGTGCAGGCCGGGTTGATCGTGAGCGTGACCGGGACGACGTTCTGCAGGTAGAGGTTCTGCGCTCCGTAGCCGCCCGTCTTGGGGCTGCTGTCCGAGAGCGATTGGGCCATCGCCGTGGTCGTCGTCGCCGCGACCATCGCGAGCGCCATGGCATATCGCGCGAAGCGTTTCAAAAGGTGTGACTCCTCTGACCCGATGCCGAGTCAATGCAAAGGCGGCCCGGACTCGAACACCGCAAAAACGGTGTGACAGCGAGCACAGGGGTCTTGTGGTTGTACACCGAGAGCGGGGCGGGCCGGTATCCTCACTTTCTAGGATAGCGGCCCACCGTGGGCACGGCCGGGCGTCCGGGCCGTGTAAATGTCTGGTCAGGTTCTGCCGATTCCGGTGCTATGAACGGATTCATGAAGCGGCCGCTTGCGGTCGCCGCGGCCCTGGCCGCGCTCGCCCCGGCGGGAGCCGTCGGCGCGAGCGAGATCGCCAAGACGGTGCGGGTCACGCTGACCATCCTGCCGGGCGCGCAGACGCACTTCGAGCCGCGCAACCCGGCCGGCTCGCGCTTCGCGGTCACCGACGACGGCGGGCTGCCGGTCGACCTGCGCGACGTGCACGTCTACGTGCGCGAAGCCGGCGCCGACCGCCGCTACACCGACAGCCGCTCGGCGGAGGCGGCGATCGTCGCCGCGCAGCGAACGAGCGAGGGACCGGTCTTCGTCACGCTCGTGTTCTGAAGCGCGAGTTTCGAACGCAATGTTTACGCCCGGCGAAAGGGTCCTCTGATTAGGGGAGTCCGGGCGTCCCAGGTCCTGGAGACTTGTTTCCCCTTATTAGAATTTGCGTAGGAGTCGCGCCGACGGCGGCCAACCCGAACGACCTCAAAACTCAGGTTTCGTTGGAGGCCGTCGATGACTCGACATATTCTCCGGCTGGCCGCGGTCGCGTTTGTCGCACCGCTGGTAGCCGCTTGCGGTGGCGGCGGCTCGCACGCCGTCCCCGGCGTGCCGAACGCGGCACCGGGCACCCCGCCCACAACCAGCCAGGGCGTCCTGCGCGGCACGATGGTGGCCGTCCACTTGCCGCTCCGCAACGTCAAGGAACTCGACGCGCTCATCGCCGCCTCGAGCGACCAGAAGTCGCCGCAGTTCGGCCACTTCCTCACCCCCGCGCAGTTCCGCGAGCGCTACGCGCCGCCGGCCGCCGACGTCGCGGCCGCCGAGACCGCGCTCAAGAACTTGGGCTTCCAGACGCAGGCGACGGAGCAGAACGTCTTCGCCTCCGCGCCGCAAGCCACGGTCGAGCGCGCCTTCGGCGTGAAGATCTCGCCGGCCGACGGTAAGCGCGCGACGATGACGACCGATCGCGCGCCGCGCCTCCCCGACGCGCTGACCAAGGTCGGCGCGACGGTCAGCCTCAAGAACTTCGTCTACAAGACGCACTCGCAGCTCGTCGCGGGCGGCAACGCCGGCCAGTACCCGGACAACCGCTACGGCCCCGACGGCCCGTACTGGTTCACCGATCTCAAACAGGCCTACGGCTACCCGACGTTCCAGTCGTACAAGGGCTCGGGCCGCACGATCGGCATCGTGATGGCGACCGACGCGCAGGACTCGGACATCACCTCGTACTTCCACCACGAGCTGTACGACAACTTCGCCCCGATCCCGACCATCGAGCACGTCAAGGTCAACGGCGGCGCGCCCTTCGGCGGCGTCAACAACGGCTCTTCGGTCGAAGCCTCGCTCGACGCGCAGCAGTCGCTCGGCAGCGCTCCGGGTGCGCACGTGATCATGTACAGCCTGCCGGACCTCAGCCAAGACAACATCCTGGCGGCCTACAACAAGATCGTCACCGAGAACCGGACCGACATCGTGACCTCGTCGTTCGGCCTGTGCGAGCTGTACTACACCGCGGCGTACAACGGCGGCCAGGACTTCACGTTCTACATGGACGCGTTCCACGACGCGTTCAAGCAGGGCAACGCCCAGGGCATCACCTTCGTCGCCTCGTCGGGCGATCACGGCTCCTACGAGTGCGCGAACGTCGCCGACACCGCGAAGATCCAGCAGGGCGTCTCCAACCCGGCCAACGATCCCAACGTGACCGCGGTCGGCGGCACGAACCTGGTCACCACCACCGTTCCGCCGAGCACGGCGACCACCAAGTACCAGTGGACCTCGCAGTACGTCAGCGAGAACGCCTACGACGACCAGTTCCAGCCCGCGGCGAGCGGCTACCCCAACGACATCTGGGGCTCGGGCGGCGGCATCAGCACCTACTACTCCAAGCCCGCCTACCAGTACGTCGTCAACACGCGCAACGCCACGCAGCGCACCATCCCCGACATCTCGATGCACATGGGCGGCTGCCCGTCCGGCGCGGTCACGCCCTGCGGTCCCGACCGCAGCGCCGACATCGTGCGCATCAACAACGCCAACTACGGCGTGATCGGCACCAGCGCCTCGGCGCCGGAGTTCGCCGGCCTGCTCGCGGTCACCGAACAAGGTCTGGGCGGCGTGCGCCTCGGCAACGCCAACATCCTGATCTACGCCGAAGCGTTCGCGTTCGGTAACAGCGTGTACCGCCACCCGCCGGGCAACAACGGCTACCCGACGCACAACGACTACGACTACGTGGTCGGCAACGGGACGCCCAAGGCGACCAACTTCATGCTCCACCCGGGCATCCCGCAGGCCGGCGACCCGGCCACCGCCACGAACCCCTAAGGGCTCGTCGCGTCAGCGAACGAACGAGGGCCGCGGAGAAATCCGCGGCCCTTCTCGTTTTACCTGGCTCGGGTTATCGCCCCGCTGGGCGAGCGGCTGGCTTACGCGCTGCGGGCGCGGCGCTGGCGGCCGGCGGGCTCGTCGTCTTCGACGGCGACCGGCATCGTGCCGAGCACGGCCGCGACGATCGCGCTGCGCTTGGTGACGCCGATCTTGAGCCCGATGTTCTTGATGTGCTGCAGCACGGTGGTCGGCTCGATCCCCAGCTCCGCCGCGATCGCGACGGTGGGATGGCCGTGCAGCATGCGGTCCAGCACCGCGCTCTCGCGGACCGAGAGGTGGTAGCACTGGACGGCGGTCCGGACGAGATCGCGGGCCTGGTAGGCCTCGAGGAACAGCGCGTAACAGCTCCCGTCCTCGGCCAACCGGATCATCCGCAGGGCCAGGTCGGGGCGCACCAGCGCGACGTCGGTGCTGCGGCGCTGCAGCGGCCCGCGCATGAGCCGGATGGCGGTCAGCGCGACGTCGCCCGGGAGCTCGCCGCGGTGGCCGGGCAGCACGATGTCGACGTGCTGGTGGAGCACCGTCATGTTCGCGTCGACGATGAAGAACTGCGGCCCCTCGCGCGCGCGGGAGATTTCCAACAGCGAGGCCGCCGGAGACCGATCTTCTTCGCTTTTCACCCGCTGCTCGGTGCGCACGTGTACTCTCCCCTAGGACGGAAGACTCGATGACGAGGGAAAGCCGGCTCAATAAAGAGCGGCCAACGTCCCCTACTTGCCCGAATTCCGCCGCCCCCCTCGGCGAGGGAGGCATTCTTAACTGGGACCTTACGCCGTTGAGCGGGCAGCAAAAAGCCCGTCGGTCCTTACGGTGACGGGCTCTCCGGTCGTGGTGGAGGTGAGGAGACTCGAACTCCTGACCCCTTACATGCGAAGCAAGTGCTCTACCAGCTGAGCTACACCCCCACGGGCCGTCGGGGATTCTAGCAGGCTTCGATGCCCGCTGTCAAAGGGACCCGTCGGCATTCCGGCGAGAGAGACGGCGATGCCCTCTCCCCGCTCGGCGGCCGTAGCGCTCGCGCTCCTGCTCGCCGCGTGTTCGCACGGCTCGGACCGGCCCCCCGGGCCCCTTCGGATCGTAGCGACCACCTCGACCCTCGCCTCGATCGCGCGGGAGACGGCCGGCGCGACCGCCGAGGTTCGGGCGCTGGTCCCGGTCGGGGTTTCGCCCGAGGACTACCAGCCGGCGCCGGCCGACATCGCCGCCCTGCGCGACGCCGACGTGCTGGTCGAGAACGGGGCCGGCCTGGAGGCCTGGCTCGAGGCCACCCTCCACAACGCCGCCAACCCGCACCTGCGGGTCGTCGTCTGCGCCGACCGGCCTGCCGGCGATCGACGGCAACCCGCACCTCTGGATGGACCCGGAGAACGCGCGCGCCTACGCGGCCAAGATCCGGGCCGCCCTGGTCGCCGCGGACGCCCCGCACGCAGCCGCCTACCGCGCCTCGGCCGCCGCCTACGACGGCCGGCTCGCCGCGCTGACCGCGCGCACCCGGGCCAAGCTGGCGGCCATCCCGCCCGGCCGCCGGGTGATGATCGTCTTTCACAACGCCTTCGACTACTACGCGCGCCGCTTCGGGCTGCGGGTGGTCGGCGCGATCGAGCCGCTGGCCGGCTCGGAGCCCAACCCGGCCCACGTCGCCGAGCTCGTCCGGCTGGCCCGGGCCAACCACGTCCCGGCGGTGTTCGCCGAGCACGAGTACAGCGATCGGCTGGCCCGCACGCTGGCCGCGAGCGCCGGCGGCCTGAAGGTGGCGTTCCTCTACGACGACTCGCTCGGCACGGCGCCCGGCGTGGCCAGCTACGTCGGCCTGATCGACACCGATACCGACACGATCGTGTCCGCGCTGAAGTGAACGCCGTCGAAGTCCACGACCTGCACGTCCGCTACGAGCGCGTCACCGCGCTCGCCGGGGTCTCGTTCGACCTGCCCCGCGGAACGGCGATGGGCATCGTCGGGCCCAACGGGTCGGGCAAGTCCACGCTGCTCAAGACGGTCGCCGGGCTGGTCGAGCCGGCCAGCGGCACCGTGCGCGTCCAGGGCAAGCCGCCCGACCGGCTGGCGCCCGGGACGATCGGCTACGTGCCGCAGATCGAGGACGTCGACTGGAGCTTCCCGGTCAGCGTGCGCGACGTGGTCGCGATGGGGCGCTACCCGCGCCTGGGGCCGTTCCGGCCGTTCTCGGCCCACGACCGGCGCGCGGTCGACCGCGCGATCGAGGCGCTCGACCTCGGCAAGCTGGCCGGCCGGCACATCAGCGAGCTCTCGGGCGGGCAGCAGCAGCGCGTCTTCGTCGCCCGCGCGATCGCTCAGGAGCCGCTCCTGCTGCTGCTCGACGAGCCCACCACCGGGGTCGACGCGGCGACCGAGGAGTCGCTGCTGCGGCTCGTGCGCGGCCTCGTGGCCGACGGGCTGCCGGTGCTGATGACGACCCACGACCTCGACCGCGCGGCGGACTGGTTCGACCGCCTGATCGTGGTCGACCGGCGCATCCTCGCCGACGGCACGCCCGAGAACGTGCTCGAGTCGGGCGCGTACGCCGCGATTCGCGAGCACACCCACACGCACGGGCACAAGCGCTGCAGTGCACCTGCTCGACCCGTTCCAATACGACTTCATGCAGCGCGCGTTCGTCGCCGCGCTGATCGTCGGCGCGCTGTGCTCGACGATGGGCACGTTCGTGGTGCTGCGCAAGCTCGCGTTCATCGGCGACGGCCTGGCGCACGCGTCGTTCGCCGGGATCGCGATCGCGTATCTGCGCGGCGCGAACTATCTGGCCGGGGCGACGGTCGCGGCGGTGATCACGGCGCTGGGCATCGGGGTCGTTCACCGCCGCGCGCGCATCTCGCTCGACACCACGATCGGCGTGCTGTTCACCGGCGCGTTCGCGCTGGGCGTGTTCCTGATGTCGCGCTCGACCCGGGCCACGGTGGACCTGCAGAGCTATCTGTTCGGCAACATCCTGGGCGTCGGGCCGGGCGATCTGGGGCTGGTCGTCGGGCTGGGCGTGATCGTCGCGCTCGTCGTGGGCGCGCTCTGGCGGCCGCTGCTCTACACCTCGTTCGATCCGGTCGTGGCCCAGGCGGCCGGGATCCGGGCGCGCTTCGTCGAGGACGCGCTGCTGGTCGTCGTCGCGCTGACGATCATCGTCTCGCTGCCGCTGGTCGGCATCGTGCTCGTCGCCGCGCTCGTCGTCACGCCGGCCGCCGCGGCCGCGCAGCTCACCCGGCGCTTCGTGCCGATGCTGCTGCTGTCGGGCGCGTTCGGGGTGTTCTCGTGCGTCGGCGGGCTGTACGCGTCGTACTGGCTCAAGTCGGCCAGCGGCGCGACGATCGTGCTGCTCGCGACGCTGGTCTTCTTCGCGCGCTGCTCGGCGTCAGCGCAATGCGGAGACCGCGGCGCTCTCCTTGAGGCTGCCGATGCCGGTGACGGCGTCGAACCCTTGCGTCACGGTGCAGCCGTCGGGCTGCTGATCGGGACAGCCCTTGACGAACGGCGGCGGCGTCGGCAGGATGCCCTTGTAGTTCTTGGGCAGCGGGTCGCGCCGCGGGCGCAGCGTGTTGTCTTTCCAGCCGCGGTCGTTCTCGCGCTGCACGTCGCGAAACGCCGCCGGCGTGTTGCGCGCGAGCACGTAGAGATCGCCCGCCGACTGGAGCCGGCGCGCGGGCGCGACCAGGCTGTTGACCGCGGCCAGCTCGCCGCCGACCAGGGCCGCGCTCTCGCTGGTGCCGCCGACCCCGCCCAGGCCGTAGCCGTGCCAGTACACCCGCAGGTGACCGCCCGCGTCGGCCGCGACGTCGGGCACGATCCGGTTCTTGACGTTCGCGTTGGAGAACAGGAAGTCGCCGGGCGCGTTCTGCCAGGCGGGGCGCGGCTCGCCGGTGATGCCGCCGCCGCCGGCGTGCTCGAGGTCGTTCCAGGGCGCTTCGTCGACCAGGTTGTCGCGGTCGCCGAGCTGCGTTCCGCCGGTGCAGATCACGTACGACGAGGCGCACGGCCAGGCCACGCGCGGGCGTTCGACGCCCTTCTCGCGGTAGCCGTACCCGCCGTCGTCGCCGGCCGGCACCACCAGCGGGATGCCGCGCACCAGCGCCTCGAGCTGCGGCAGCGGAACCTGGCCGTAGCGCGCGGCGACGGTCGTGTCGACCGGCCCGACCGCGAACGGGAAGACGACCACGGTCGGGTCGAGCGAGAGCGCGCGGGCCAGCGCGAACGTGCCGTCGTTGCCGGCCGAGCAGACGTCGTCGTAGTCGGCCACGATTTCCGCCCGGGGCGCCATCGTCAGCGCCGATTGGACGTCCAGCGCGGCTTCTTGGCCGCGGTCGTCGCGCCCGCACTCGGACGACGCGGACTTGAAGACGAAGCTGCGCTCGCTGACCCGGTGAACGTCCGCGCCGGGCGGTGCGGCCGCCGGCGGCCAGGAACTTCGCCACGTCGCTCAAGTCGAAGCGGTCCGAAGCGTCCTCGACCAGCACGATGCGCTGGCCGGCGCCGCCGTCGGCCACCGCGTCGAGCATCGAGCGGAAGCGGGCCGGCTCGTACCAGTCGCCGCGGAAATAGGTGAACGAGGGCCGGGTATCAGCCAGCCGCGGCGTGCTGGCCACGACCGCCCCGCGCACGTCGCGCACGCCGGCGGCCGGCACGCTCAGCGGCCCGGCCGGAGCTATGACCGTCCGCGTCCCGTCGGTGTAGCTGATCCAGCGCGCGTTGAACAGCTTCTGGGCCTGATCGACGCGCAGGATCGCGCCGGCGACCAAGCCGTCGCCGGCTACCTCGACGTCGGTGCCGCCGGCGGCGCGCAGCAGCTTGGCCCAGCGCGCGCGCGTCGGGCGTGCGGCCGAAGCGCGCGACGAACTCGTCGCGGCGTGAGGACTTGCCGGTGCTCGGGTGCGGTGGGGTCGCTGACCCGTGCCGCGAGGCCGTCCAAGTCGCCCTTGGGCTGCAGCTCGATCGCGATCCGCAGCAGCGCCTTGCCCTCGGCAGGTCCGCCCGCTCGCATGCCCGCGAACGCGCCCGAGGGCACGGTGACGCGCGAGCTCGCCGCGCGGGCCGGCTGGGAGCTGGCCGAGAGGGACAGTAGCAGCGCCGCGCAACCGAGAATCCAGCGAAAGCGTTTGTTGGTCAACCGCGTCCTTTCCGAAGGGGTCCGTCCGTGCAACGCAGAGCGTTCGTCAGCAGTCTCATCGCCACCGCCGCGCGGCACGCAAGCTCGCGTCCGCCCTCCCGGCGGCGGCGGCCGTGGACGAAGCCTCGATCGGGCGCGAGGTCTTCGCCCAGCTCCGCGAGGACGGCGAGCTCCTCTTCGACTCGGTCTACTACGAGCACCTCAACGAGATCGGCTCGGTCATCTCCGACACCGTGCGCTCGCGCTATCCCTACCCGATCCGCTATTACGTCGTGCGCGGCGACAACGCCAACGCGTTCTCCGTGCCGGGCGGCAACATCTACGTCAACGAGCCGCTGCTGCGCCTGGCCAAGAACAAGGACGAGCTGGCCGGCGTGCTGGCGCACGAGACCGGCCACATGGTGCTGCACCACGTCGCCAAGCAGATCTCGCGCTCGAGCAAGATGGGCACGCTGGCCAGCATCGGCTCGATCCTGGGCCAGATCCTGCTCGGCCCGATCGCCAGCATCGGCACCGACTACGCGCTGCAGAACCTCTACGCCGGCACCGACGCCAACCTGTCGCGCCACGTCGAAGCCGAAGCCGACGAGGAAGGCGCGCGCATCGTCGCGGCGACCAAAACGTACAATCCGTACGGCATGATCTGGTTCTTCGAGACGATGACCGAGACGTACGGCCCGGGCCAAAACCACTGGCTGATCGACCACCCGGTCGACGCCAACCGCATCTCCGACCTGCAGCGCCTGTTCCGCGAGAACCCGCAGACCTTCGCCAAGTACACCGACACCAAGCAGAAAGACGTCGCGTACTGGTAGGCCGCCGCTCGCGACGGCCATCCACCCGGCCACTACGGGATACGGAGCACCCGATAACTCTCGCCGTCGCGGCTCAGGAAGCCGGCGTCGGTCAGCGCGTCGAGCACTTCGATGGTAGCGGCGCGCTCGTTCTTGTTCGGCATGCCGGCCCAGCTCAGCGCGACCTCGCCTGCGTCGAGTACCGCGCCCTCGTGCACGAGCCGGCGCAGGAAGTCGGCGTTCAGCTTGACCCGCTCCATGCGCTTGCGCACCGGCTCGAGCGCTTCGTCGAACGTCAGCTCCTGGGTTCGCTCGGCTCGGTTTGCGCCGTCTCGGTGAGACCGCTGGGCGCGTTCGATTCGCTCGATGCATTCGGGACGATGAGTGCAGCTTCGCCTTCGTCGCTGGAGGCGTACGCGTCGAGGTCGCTCGCCGCCGGTGAAGCGGGCGTCGTTGACGCAGAAAGCGGGTTCGCTCGATCCGCCGCCTCAGGCTCCGGCTGCGAGGCCGCAGGAGCTGATTCGAGTGCCGGCTGCGCGGCGGGGAGCGCGACGTCTTGCGTGCCGACCAGGGCGGGATTGCGTTCGAGGATCAGGTCGGTGATGCGCGGGAAGAACTCGGCCAAGCCGACGAACGCGGTCTGCCACGGCACGGCGTTGAGCTCGTACGGCCGGGTGGCCACCGCGGTGAGAATCTTGCGCGCGACGGTTTCGGGCGTCGCGAGGATGTTGGCCGGGGCACCCGGCATGCCGGCGCGCGTCATGAACGCCGTGTCGACCGCGCCGGGGTCGACGTAGGTCACCGCGATGCCGTCGGGTTTGAGCTCGCGCCGCAGGATCGACGTCGCCGAACGGGTCGCCGCCTTCGAGGGCGCGTAGGCGCCCAAGCCGCCGACCGGGACGCGCGCGACGCCGCTGCCGAGCATGAAGACGTGGCCGCGGCTGGCGCGCAGCAGCGGCAGCGCCTCGCGCACCAGCGCGATCGGGCCGATCGCGTGGGTGCCGAACTGCGCCCGCAGCGCGTCGTCGCTCTGCTCCGAGAGCGGCCCGACCGCGACCTGGCCGGCGTTGTTCACCAGCACGTCGATGCGCGCCGAACGCCGTGCGCGCGAGCTCGACGATGCGGCGCGCGTTGGCCGGGTCGGAGACGTCGATCGCGTCGGTGACGATGCGCGCGTTCTCCGCGTGCACGCGGTTCTCCAGCGCGGCCAGCGCGTCGCGGTTGCGGCCGATCGCGACGACGTCGTAGCCGGCCCGCGCGGCGCGCAGCGCGAGCGCGCGCCCGATCCCCGACGACGCGCCGGTGATCAGCATGACGCTCATCGGTTCAGCTCCGCCCGGGTCGCCTCGGCGGCGCGCTTCGCCGCTCCGGTGAGGTAGTTGATGTCGCTGCTGACCCCGACGAAGCGATAGCCCATGTCGACGACTTGCTTGGCCATCGCGGCGTCGCGAGCCAGAAACCCGGCGGCCTTGCCGGCCGCGCGCGTCACCGCCGCGACGTGCGCCACGGCGTCCATGTACGCGGCATCGGTGTTCCACACGTCGGGCCAGCGCTTGTTGCCCGACGCCGCCAGATCGTTCGGGCCCCAGGAACACCCCGTCCACGCCCTCGACCGCGACGATCTCGGCGACGTTCGCGACCGCGGTCTCGGTCTCGATCTGCACCAGCACCAGCACGTCGCTGTTCGAGCGCTCGAAGTACGTCATCGCGTCCATCCCGAACGCGAGCTGCGGGCGCACCCCGCCTCGGCTGCGCTCGCCCAGCGGTGGGTAGCGCGCGTCGCGCACGACCTGCCGCGCGTCGTCGGCGGTGTTGACGACCGGCACGATGATGCCGGCGCAGCCCAGGTCGAGCGCGCGCTGGATCTGCGAGCTCTCGTTCCAGGCGGGCCGCACGATCGGCGCGACTCGGGTGGTCCGGATCGCGGTGACCATCGCGGCGGCGTCGTCGAGCGAAACCGGGCCGTGCTCCATGTCGACGAGCAGCCAGTCCCAGCCGGTGTGCGCCATCGCCTCGGCGACGAACGGGTCGGAGAACTGCAGCCAGGCGCCCAGCACCGACTCGCCGGCGAGCATCCGCTGCCGCAGCGGTTGAAAGTGATCGGTGTCGTTCATGCTCGTCCGCGCTTCGACGGCGGTCGGCCGTTCCCGCGCGAGCGCTCGCACGCCGGCGGCGGGGTGATTCCGAGCAAACGGTGGGATGATGGAGGCATGCCTGCTCCTCCACGCACCGGCCTCGCGGCGCTCGTCGCGGTCGCCCTCGCCGGTATGCCGGCATCGGCCGCGGTTCCGGCGCCGCGGGTGATCCCGCCTCGCGCGACGGCCTCGGTGGTCCCGGTCCACGTCGGCATGTCCTTGGCCTACCGGTACGAGCTCGAGCAGACCGGCCCGCGCGGCACGACGACGACCCGGGCGTCGGTGGCGCTGACGCGCGTGGCCGGCGATCGCGTGACGGTCACCCTGACCCCGGAGACGGGCGAACCGACCGCCCTCGTCGGCCGGATCGCCACCGACGGAACGCTGCACCTCGATACTCCCACCGACGAGCGCGGGGCGGGCGCGAGCGCCGCGGACGTTCCGCAGGACACGCCGCTGGGCGGCCTGCCGGACGACCCGCGCGGAAACGGCGCGAGCCAGGCCGGCACGGGCGCCGCGGGCGGGCGCGGCGCGCAGACCCCGGCTTGGGCGGCGCTCGCGTCGCTGCTCGCGTTCCGCGCCACCGGCGGCACGACCACGCCGAGCTGGACCTTTTCCGCCCCGGTCGGGCCCGCCGGCACCGGCGCGGTCCCGCTCCTGGCGCTGACCGCGCGCGCGACGACCGCGCAGAACGGCCTGGTCGAGACGGTCGTCGCGGACGGCCGCGGCGATGTGCAGCTCGCCGCCGCGAGCGGCTCGCCGGGTGCCTACGGCGGGCGCGGCACGGGCGGAACGCGCCGCCGCGGCGGCACCCAGGGCGGCGGCTATCCCGGCGGCGGCCAGGGCGGGTACCCGTCGCGCCGGGGCGGCCAGAGCGGGGGCCAGTCTTCCCCGGACGGAAGCGGCGGCATCGCCGCCGGGCGCACGGTGCCCGCGACGGTCGTGCTGCACGTCGAGTCGGTGTTCCGCGACGGCCGGCTGGCGAGCGCGCGCGGGACCCAGACCTCGACCCTCCACGCCGGCGGGTCCGACACGACCGCGATCGTGCGCTGGACGCTCGCGTCCTACTGACCCCAACCGCTCGGGAGCCGCTTACGCGCCTCGTCGATTGACCCGAACCAGTCAATCCGAGGGCCAGCGCCGAACGCCGGTGCCGATGGATGCACCGCCCCGCGTCGGGATCATCATGGGCTCGACGTCCGACCTCGAGACGATGCGCGCCGCCGCGACGACGCTGCAGGAGCTGGGCGTGCCGTTCGAGCTGCGGGTCGTCTCGGCGCACCGCACGCCCGACCTGATGTTCAGCTACGCGAGCGAGGCGAAGGCGCGCGGCATCGAGGTCATCATCGCCGGCGCCGGCGGCGCCGCGCACCTGCCCGGCATGGTCGCGACCAAGACCAACCTGCCGGTGATCGGCGTCCCGGTCGAATCGAAGGCGCTCAAGGGCCTCGATTCGCTGCTCTCGATCGCCCAGATGCCGGCCGGCGTGCCGGTCGCGACGATGGCGATCGGCGGCGCCGCCAACGCGGCGCTCTACGCCGCGCGCATCCTCGCGCTGCACGACGACGAGCTCGCGCGCAAGCTCGCCGAGCGCGTCGCGCGGATCGCGGCGCAAGTCGAGGCGACCGTCCTGTGATCCGCTCCATCGGCATCCTCGGCGGCGGGCAGCTCGGGCGGATGCTCACGCTCGAAGCCAAGCGCATGGGCTACCGCGTCACCACGCTCGAGCCGCTGCCGAACTCGCCCTGCGGCCAGGTCGCCGACGAGCAGATCGTCGCGGCGTACGACGACCTGCGCGCGATCGGCGAGCTGGGCGCGCGCAGCGACGTCGTCACCTACGAGTTCGAGAACATTCCGCTGGAGTCGGTGCTGGCGCTCGAGAACGACCGGCGCATCGTGCACCCCGGCTCGAACGCGCTGCGGATCACCCAAGAGCGCATCCTCGAGAAGACGTTCGTGCGCGAGTGCGGCATCCCGACCGCGGACTTCGCGCCGGTCCGCTCGCGCGACGAGCTGGATGCCGCCGAAACGCGCATCGGCTACCCCGGCGTGCTGAAGACCACGATGGGCGGCTACGACGGCAAGGGCCAGTGGGTCGTGCGCTCGCGCGCCGACGCCGAGCGCGCGTTCGCCGAAGCCAAGGGCCGCGCGCTGATCTGGGAGCGCCTGATCCCGTTCGAGCGCGAGCTCTCGATCATCGCCGCGCGCAACGCGCAAGGCCAGATCGTCGCCTTCCCGACCTCGGAGAACCAGCACGACACCGGCGTGCTCGCGACGACGATCGTGCCCGGCCGCATCGCGCCCGGCATCGCCGAGCGCGCGCGGCGCTACGCGACGACGATCGCCGAGCGGCTGGAGATCGTCGGCACGTTCTGCGTCGAGTTCTTCCAGGCCGGTGACGACCTGCTGGTCAACGAGATCGCGCCGCGCGTGCACAACAGCGGCCACTACTCGCTCGACGCGACGCAGATCAGCCAGTACGAGATGCACGTGCGCGCGATCTGCGGGCTGCCGCTGGTCGAGCCGCGCCAGTTCCGGCCCGCCGTGATGGCCAACATCCTGGGCGCCAACGCGGGCGACACGCTGGGCGGGGTCGACGGACTTGCTGCGCGAGCGCGACCTC
This sequence comes from Vulcanimicrobiota bacterium, assembly GCA_963784655.1. Lineage (GTDB taxonomy): Bacteria > Vulcanimicrobiota > Vulcanimicrobiia > Vulcanimicrobiales > Vulcanimicrobiaceae > Vulcanimicrobium. The sequence goes on along the minus strand of CAWASO010000001.1, from coordinate 221,739 downwards.
AAGCTGCACCTCTACGGCAAGAGCCACGCCGCGCTGCGCCGCAAGATGGGCCACTTCACCGTGACGGCCGACAGCGTCGAGGACGCGCTGGAGAAGGCCGAGCGCGGCCGCACGCTTCTGCACTGGGTCGACGACCGCGCGGCGGCGCTGCGATGAGCGCCGACGAGCCGGCGAAACTGCGCAAGGCGATCCGGCTCGATCTGGTCATCGCGGTGTGCGCGCTGCTGGTCAGCGCCCTGGCGACCAGTGCGAGCTGGTGGCAGACGCACGTGGTCGCCCAGCAGCTCCAGGCGCAGGTCTGGCCGTACCTGACGATCACCGGCACGCTCAGCAACGGCGAGGTCTCGTACGCGATCAGCAACGACGGGCTGGGGCCGGCCGTGATCCGCAGCGTCGTGCTGACGGTGGACGGCAAGCCGCAGCGGACGATGATCGATGCGATGCACGCGCTGATCGGCCGGATGGGCGGCCAGGCGCACGGGCTCGCGATGGGCGCGCCCGGCGCGGGGACGGTGATCCGGGTCGGCGGCTCGGTGACGATGTTCCACCTGACCAGCGCGGTGCTGGCGCCGAAGCTCGCGCGGCAGACCGGCCGCGTCGGGCTGCGCGTCTGCTACTGCTCGATCGTCGGCGGGTGCTGGCTCAAGGAGTCGCAGCAATCCGATCCGCGCATCGTCGCGAGCTGTCCGAGCGTGGGATCCGAGCAGCTCCGCGAACCGCCGCCCGACGTTTCGACCGGCTCGCTCTGAGCGCGCGGCGTTCCGAAACGCCGTCGCGCTCGCCCAGCGAAGGGAGACCGCCCGGCATGGCCAAACGTACAGCCTCCCGGCGGCCGCCGGTGCGGCGGCGAACAGAAAGAGGCTTGCGATGAGATCGACATTGCTGCGAAATTTAGCCGTGCTGGTCGCAGCCGGCGGTATCGCGCTCGCCGGCGCTCCGCGAGCCGGCGCGGCCGACGGCACGTGGCCGACCGCCGACACGTTCGCGAGCGCCGGCACCGATGCGAACAACTGGGTTCTGCCGGGACGCGACTACAGCGGCAACCGCTACCTTGCCAGCTCGCAGATCACCAAGGACAACGTGACCACGCTCAAGCCCGCGTGGAAGTTCAAGATTCCCGACGACAGCCCGATCGAGGTCGCGCCGATCGTCTGGAACGGCACGGTGTACGTGACGTCCGCGCACGACAACGTCTACGCGCTCGACGCCAAGACCGGGGCCCGGAAGTGGGCCTTCAGCTACCACCCGCACGTGATCGCGTTCTCGGCCAACCGCGGCGTGGCGCTGATGGGCGGGCGCGTGTTTCTCGGCACGCTCGACGGGCACCTGATCGCGCTCGACGCGGCGACCGGCAAGAAAGCCTGGGACGTGGTCGGCGTGCACGACACGACGAACACGTTCTACACGATGTCGCCCGTGCCGTACAAGAACATGCTGCTGCTGGGCGCGTCCAACGGCGACTGGGGCGGCATCGGCTACATCACCGCGTTCGACGCGCGCAACGGCAAGCGGGTATGGGAGTGGAAGACGATCCCCGGCCCGGGCGAGCCGGGCCACAACACCTGGGCGGGCGACTCGTGGAAGCGCGGCGGCGCGGCGCTCTGGTCGGGCGTCGCGATCGATCCGGGCAGCAACACGCTCTACGCCGATCTCGGTAACCCGCAGCCCGATTTCCTGGGCACGGTGCGCAAGGGCGCGAACCTCTACACCAACTCGATGGTCGCGCTCGACATCTCCGGCGCCAAGCCCAAGCTCAAGTGGTACCACCAGTTCCTCCCGCACGACACGCACGACTGGGATCCCGCGATGCCGCCCGTGCTCTTCCACGGCAAGGTCGGCGGCGCGGACCGCGCGCTGGTCGCGGCGGGCGACAAGGCCGGCAACTTCTGGGTCCTCGACGCCGGCAACGGCAACGTCGTCCACAAGGTGGTGGTCAGCACGCAGAAGGGCCAGAACACCGAGCCCAGCCGGACCGGCAACCTGGCCTGCCCCAACACCAACGGCGGGGTGGAGTTCAACGGCGGCAGCTACTCGCCCGAGACGAACGCGTTCTACGTGCCCAGCGTCGACGAGTGCGGGATCTGGAAAGGTTCCAGCCATGCGACCTATCTCGCGGGACAGTTCTATCTGGGCGGCTCGTTTCCGAAGCTGTCGGGACCGAACACCGGCTGGATGAGCGCGGTGGACGTCGACACCGGCAAGTTCAAGTGGCGCAAGCACCTCGCGCTGCCCGGCGTCGGCGGCGCGCTCACGACGAACACCGGCCTGGTGTTCACCGGCGAGCTGAACGGCAACTTCGACGCCTACGACGCCGAGACGGGCAACGTGATGTGGCACTACGCCACCGGCTCGACGATCGAGGCCCCGCCGGCCTCGTACATGGCCGACGGCAAGCAGTACCTGATCGTCGGCTCCGGGCAGCCCGGCAACCAAACGGTTCCCGAGCTTTCCAAGAAGAACGCGGGCTCGATGATCACCGCCTTCACCCTGCCGTAGCATGAGGCCGACGATGTGGCGCAAGAGACTCGCACTGGCCGTTGCGGCGGCGTTCGCGTTCGGGAACGCGAGCGTCGCCGCGGGCGCGGCCGGGCCGGCCGATCACGACCGCGCGCTGGCATCGCTGGCCGACATCCGCGCCGCGATCGGTGAGATCGTGCGGATCGAGGACGGCGACGCGGTCGGGCCGGCCGCCTACCAGCGCGCCGCGCACCGCGCGCTCAACGCGCTCGTCGGCCGGCGCGACTCCGGCTACGTCGCCGCGGCCGGCGACCCGGGCGACCGCACCGGCGCGCTGGGCCACCTCGACGCGCTGCTCGACCGCAACGCCGTCGAGGCCTGGACGCCCGCGATCCAGGGCGCGAAGATCAACCTGCTCGCCGCCGCGCAGAACGTCCAGGACGCGCTGGGCGAGAAGCAGATGGAAGACTACCAGGGCGATCTCACCCAGGCGCTGGCGAACCTGGCGCTCGTCGTCGGGCGTCCCGCGGTCACCGGCGTGCTGGGCGGCATCGACGGCGCGCTCGCCAACACCGTGCTCGCCGTCCCGGCCAACGGCATCGCCGTGTCGGGCTGCGCCCCGCCCGCCCGCGCGCCGTCGTACGGCGTCGTGCGCGGCCGGCTGGCGTACGTGGCGCTCCCGCGCGCGGCGTCGGGTACGCTGCCCGCCGAATTGAGCGTCGGCCGCGTGGTGGTGACCCCCGCCGCCGTCGTGCTCTACACTCGCGCCGACGACACCGCGTCGCTCTGCGGCACCGCGTCGCACCGCGTGCAGCGCACCGCCGCGCATCGCCTGCAGCGCACGCGCGAACGTGCTCGTGCGCAACAACGCGCGCGCACGCGGGCCGTCGCTCCGGCGTCGCATGCGGGCGCAGCGGCGCCGTACACCAGCGCGCAAGCGCGCGCCGGTGCGAAGGTGTACGCGACCTCGTGCCTGTCGTGCCACGGCGCGAACTTGCAGGGCACCGCCGCGCCGGGCGTCGCGGGCAAAGAGTTCCTGAGCACCGTTCGCAAGAACGGCTGGTCGCTCGAGGACCTGCGCACGCTGGTGTTCGAGAACATGCCGCTCAGCGACCCCGGCTCGCTCCCGCCCGCGCAGTACGCCTCGGTGATGGCGTTCCTGTTGGCCTCGAACTGCTACCCCGCGGGCAGCAAACCGTTCCCCGCCAAGGACGACCCGTCGTTCGCCAAGCTCAAGCTCGGCCCGGTCGCGGGCGCCAAGCCTACCAACGCGCAGCTCGGCACCTGCGGCGTGAAGTGATCAGCGGCTGAAGTCGACTGCGTGAGCGGCTGAAGTCCACCGCCGTGGTGTTCGCGCCGGACAGGACGACGCCGACGCGTTCGCCCGGCGCGGGCACGTAGGCGCCGGCCAGCAGCGCGGCCAGCGGCGTCGCGCCGCCCGGCTCCGCGACGATGCGCGCGGTGCGCCAGAGCGTCTCCTGGGCGGTGCGGATCGCCTCGTCCTCGACCAGCACCACGCGCTCGACGAAGCGCTGCGCGATCGGAAACACCAGCTCGCCGATGCGCCGCGGCGCGAGCGAGTCGGCCGCGATGCCGCCGGCCGGCGCGTCGACCGGGCGGCCCGCTTCGAGCGCGCGGGTGAGCGTCGGCGCGGCGACCGGCTCGACCCCGATCACGCGCGTGCGCCCGGCGTACCAGGCCGCGATGCCGCCGATCAGCCCGCCGCCGCCGACCGCGACCAGCACGGTGTCGAGCTGCGGCGCCTGCTGCTCGAGCTCGAGGCCGACCGAGCCTTGCCCGAGCAGCGTTTCCGCCTGGTCGAAGGCGTGGACCGGCAGCGCGCCCGAGCCGAGCGTCCACTCCTCGCTGGCCGCCAGCGCGTCGGCGTAGCGGTCGCCCGAGACGACCAGCTCCGCGCCGTAGCCGCGGATGCGCTCGATCTTCGCCGGCGAGGCGACGGTGGGCACGAAGATGCGCGCGGGAATGCCGAGCTTGAGCGCCGCGTAGGCGACCGCGGAGCCGTGGTTGCCGCCCGACGCCGCGACCACGCCGGCCGTGCCGGGCCCGCGCGTGAGCAGGTTGAGGAACGCGCCGCGCGCCTTGAACGAGCCCGAGCACTGCAAGAACTCGAGCTTGAGCGTCAGCGCGGCCGGCGCGAGGCCGAACTCCGCCGCGTCGATCTCCAGCACCGGCGTGCGCCGGACGTACGCCCGAATGCGCTCGTGGGCTTGCGAGATGCGCTCGCGATCGATGTCAGCGGTGGTCATCGTGATCTCCCGGTACGGTGGCGGCGAGCGGGGGCCGGCGGCGGTGCCAATCGGTCAGGCGCTGGTAGTGAAGGCCCACGTCGAAGGCGCTCGCCGCGTCGCCGTCGAGCGCGATGAGCCTGCATGCCCAGCGGCATCCCGGCCGGACCGAAGCCGATCGGGATGGCCGCGGCGGGCAGCCCGAAGGCGGCGGCCGGCGTCGCCAGCGGCAGCGTCGCGGCGCGGAACGCCGGCTGCACCGGCGAGAGGGGCGCTTCGCTGCCGACGATGGGCGCCAACGCGACGTCGTAGCCGGCGCAGGCTGCCGCCCACGCCGCGCGGGCGCGCGCGACGACTTCGCGCGCGTCGCGCTCCGCGGCGGCGTCGATCGTCAGCGCCTGCGCGACGCGCGCGCGCACGTCCTCGCCGTAGCGGTCGCGGTTGTCGTCGAACATCGGCGCGTGCACCTGCGCGGCGGCGCGCTGCTGGAGCACCGCCGTGGCCCCGGAGAGCGCATCGTCCCACCAGACCACGTCGTCGACCGCGATCCCGGCCGCGCGCAGCGCGCCGACCACCGCGTCGAGCGCGTCCGAGACCGGCGCTTCGACGCCGTCCCAGCCCGCGCCGCGCAGACGGCACACGCGCCGTGGCCGTGCGCTGCGCGACGGCGCGTGCGCTGGGCGCGCCAGCGCCGCGGCGAGGACGTCGTACACCAGCTGCACGGTCGCGAGATCGCGCGCGAACGGGCCGACCGTGTCCAGGCCGAGCGCGAGCGGCACGATGTCGTCGACCGGCAGCACGCCGGTCGCCGGGCGCAGCCCGCTCACGCCGTTGAGCGCCGCGGGGATGCGGATCGAGCCGATGCGTGTCGGTGCCCAGCGCGATGTCCGCCAAGCCGGCGGCGACCGCCGCGCCGGAGCCGCCGCTCGAGCCGCCCGGGGTGCGGGCGGGGTCCCAAGCGTTGCCGGTGCGCCCGAAGTGCGGGTTCTCGGTCGTGATGCCCCAGGCGAACTCGTGCGTGTTCGCCTTGCCGATCACCAGCGCGCCGGCCGCGCGCAGCGCCGCGACGACCGGCGCGTCGCGCTCCGGGTCGCGGCGGAAGAAGCCCGAGCCGGCCCGGGTCGGCAAGCCGGCGACGTCGATCAGGTCCTTGACCGCCAGCGTGCGGCCGTGCAGCGGCCCGCGCGCGCCCGGCGGCAGCGCGTCCAGCCGCGCCGCTTCGCGCAGCACCGCCGCCTCGTCCAGCGCGACGTAGCAGTTCAGCTGCGGGTCGAGCTGCGGCGATGCGGGCGAGCAGCGCGCGGGCGCGGGTGGTGACGTCGTCGCTGGTCTTCATGTCGGTGCTGGGCTCCGTGCGCCGTGCGGCGCGGGAAACGCGCTCGCGATGTCGATCGCGTGAGCCGGTTTGGGCGGAATGTCGGTGAACGCTTGCGGGCGGTCCCACCAGTCGTGGCGGCGCCAGCGCAGCCGCTCGTCGCTCGGCGGTTCCGGCAGGCCGAGCCGCAGCGCGGCGGCGTACGCGCCGAGATACCGGTCCACCATCCGCTCGACGGTGAACGTCGTCTCGACGCGCGCGCGGCAGGCGAGGCGGTCGAGCTCCGCCAGCCGCGGCACGCGCGCGACCGCGTCGGCGACGCCGTCGCACAGGAAGCCGGTCACGCCGTCCACGACGATCTCGGGGATCGAGCCCATCCGCGCGCCGAGCACCGGCGTGCCGCAGGCCATCGCTTCGATCAGGGTCAGGCCGAAGCGCTCCGGGCGCGTCGTCATGTGCACCAGCGCCAGCGCGCCGCCGACCAGCGCGTCGCGCGCCTGGCCCTTCACGTGGCCGAGGAACTGCACCGCGTCGCCGTCGATGTGCGGCTCGACCAGCTCGCGGAAGTACGCGTCGTCTTGCGGGATGCCGGCCAGCTTCAGCCGCACGCCGGCGCGCTTGGCCACCTCGATCGCGAGGTGCGCGCCCTTCTCGGGATGGAAGCGCGCCAGGAACAGCAGATAGTCGCCGGGCGCCGCGCGGAACGTCCACTCGCCCGGGTCGATGCCGTTGTACGTCGTCGCGAGATAGTCGAGCCCGGGATCGCGGTCGGCGTCGCTGATCGAGCAGTAGAACGAACGCGACGCCCCGGCGTAGTACGCGCCCAGGATCGGCGGCGACGAGAAACCGTGCACGGTTGTGACCAAGGGCGGCGCCGCCGTGCCCAGCGCGTGCAGGAGCGGCTTCCAGTCGAGGTTGTTGTGGATCAGGTCGAACTCGCGCGCGCGCGCGAAGCACGAGGCGATGTGGATCTGCTCGAGCACGCTGCCGTCGAGCGCGGGATCTTCGCTGACGCCGACCGGGACGACCGAGGCCAGCTTGCCGGGGCTCTGCGAGTTGCCGGTTGCGAACAGCGTCACGTCGAGCCCGCGCGCGACCAGGCCCGAGGCGATGTTGTAGGCGACCTGCTCCCAGGGGCCGTAGCCGGGCGGCGGCGTGGGCCACGAGATCGGGGCCAGCACCGCGACGCGCAGACCGCGCATGTCCATACGATCTCGATACGGGACCCGAGCGCCGCCTTCATGCCCGCGGGACACTATCGTCGGGCAGGTGGAGGTGGTACGGTAGGCGTGGCTCCGCCACTCGGCTCGAGCTGAAAGGCAACCATGTCCACTGCCTCGCAAAGTCCTCGAGCGAACCGGTTCTTCGGCCTGTACCGGATGCTCGCGCTGGACGTGGTGCTGCCGCTCGTCGCCGTCCAGACCGGGCTGCATGCCGGCCTCACCCCGGTCGTCGCCCTGGCGATCGCGGCGCTCTTTCCGCTCGCCGATACGGTGCTCGGCATCCTCCAGTCGCGCAGCGTGAGCATCATCGCGGCGGTCTCGCTGGCGGCAATCCTGACCGGGCTGGGACTCGCGTTCGCGACCGGCAACGCCCTCTACGCGATCCTCAAGGATTCCGCGTTCACCCTGGTGTTCAGCCTGCTCTTCCTCGGTTCGCTCGCAAGCTCGCAGCCCTTGGTCTTTCGGCTGTACCGGCAAATGCTCGATCGCAGCGCCGAGGCCGCGCTCCAGGCCGTCTGGAACGAGCGCGCCGCGTTCCGCTCGGTGTTCCGCTTGATGACGCTGGTCTGGGGGCTCGGATTGCTCGGCGAAGCGCTGCTGCGGGTGCTGGTGAGCTTCACGCTGCCCGTGCGCACGGCGGCCGGGGCCTCGCCGTTCATCGCGGCCCTCTGCATCGGTGGATTGATCGCATGGACCGTTCTGTACTCGCGCGCACGCCGGCGCGCGGCGCAGCGAGCGGGGTTCGTGCTGCCCTGATCGTCCCGTCGAGCCGCTAGGGGCCTAGCCCCCGCGCACGTCAGTCCTCTTGGATCTCATCCGGCTTGCCGTGCTTGGGATGGGTCTCCAGGCCTGCGTCGGAGGTGGGTTCGCTCGTCGGGGACGCGCTCGTGCCGGCGGGCTGGTTCGAGGCGGTCTCGCTGTTCATACGCGCCTCGTACCCATCCCGGCGGCTCGTCGTCACGCGCGTTCGTGCGCGACGGTGCCGTGCTTGATCACCACGCGCGGCGCGCGCACTGCGCGGATGTCCGCGCCGGGGTCGGCGTCGAGCAGCAGCAGGTCGCCGGCGGGGTCGATGCGCAGCAGCTCCGCGGCGGTTGCGGTCGCCGCTGTGAGCGCCTGCTGCGGCGTCATGCCGAGCATGCTCACCATCAGCTCCAGCTCGTAGGCGTAGGCCTGGTGGTAGTTGTACGGCGTGCCGGCGTCGGAGCCGCCCGCGATCTTCACCCCCGCGCGCCAGGCGCGGCCGATGTTCTCGGCCACCTTCGCGTGGATCTCGGTCGCCTTGCGCACGACGAAGTCGGGCTGCGCACCGGTCTTCGCGTTCTCGTAGATGCACTGCACCGCGGCGAGTGTCGGGACCAGGTAGGCCCCGCGCTCCTTGAAGAGCGCGATCGACTCGTCGTCGAGCAGGTGGCCGTGCTCGATCGAGTCGACGCCCGCGCGCAAGGCGTTGTTGATGCCGCTCGTCCCGATGGCGTGCGCTCCGACGATCATCTCGTGGGTGTGGGCCTCCTCGACCGCCGCGCGCATCTCTTCCTCGGAGAGCTGGTTCTGGCCGGGCACCGCGCCCTTGGTCAGCACGCCGCCCGTCGCGATCAGCTTGATCACCGTCGCGCCGGCTTTGCGCTGCTCGCGCACACCTTTGCGCGCGTCCCACGGGCCGTCCGTTTCGCGGCCGAGAAAGAAGCCGTGCCCGCCGGTCATGCACAGCGCCCGCCCGGCCGGCAGGATCGTCGGCCCCGCGTGCTCGCCGCGCGCGATCGTGTCGCGCACCGCGATCGCGATCCCGTCCGAGGCGCCCAGGTCGCGCACCGTCGTGACGCCCGCTTCCAGCGCGAGGCGCGCGTTGTGGGCCGCGTAGAGCACCCGCTCGTTGGTGTTGCGGACGATGTAGAACGTCTGCGTGTCGGGCTCGCCGTTCATCTCGAGGTGGACGTGGCAGTTGATCAGCCCCGGCGTAACCGCCGCCGCCTCGTACGTCCGCTCGCCCTCGACCCGCTCGCCGTCGGCCGCCACGCGCGCCCGCCCGTCCTCGACCACGAGGGTGACGTTCTCGCGCGGCGCGGCGGCGCTGCCGTCGTAGAACTTGCCGGTGCGGATGACAATGCGCATGCGCCGTGTCTACGCAGGCGGCGTCGGGCCGGCCTTCCCGGCGGCCCGGGCGCCGGGAAGAACGGTTACTTCAAGCCGTCGACCGCCCAGTCGACCCAGAGCTTCTCGCGGTCGATGCGGCGCACGATGTCGCCGGGATTGTGACCGTCGACCGGGATGCCGATGAAGCGGACCTGCTTGCCGTTGTCCTTGAGCGTGCGGTACATGCGGAACGACTGGGTGACCGGCACACGCGCGTCGCCCATGTCGTGCACGATCAGCACCGGGCAGGTCACCTGCAGCGCGTACGTGATCGGCGACTGCGCGCGGTAGTCGGCCAGGTTGTTGCCGACGTGCGGCGAGCCGCGAAAGCCGAAGCCGATCTGCACGTTGCTGTCGCCGAGGTCGTACATGTCGACGAAGTCGTTCACCGCCGCGCCGCTGAGCGCGGCCTTCCAGGGGTGGTAGTGCGTCATCAGCCAGGAGGTCATGAAGCCGCCGTAGCTCCAGCCGCTCAGCGCGATGCGCGACTCGTCGACGACGCCGAGCTTCTCGACCGCCGCCAGGCCGGCCATCACGTCGCGCCCGGGACCGTCGCCGGCGTCCATGTAGATCGCGCGCTGGTAGGCGTTGCCGCCGTTGTCGCTGCCGCGGTAGTTCGGCTCGAACACGAGCATGCCGCGCGCCGCGAGCGCCTGCGTCAGCCCGCCGTAGGCCAGAGTGGCCGCGCCCGTCGGGCCGCCGTGGATCACCAGCACGAGCGGGTACTTCTTGCCCGGCGTGTAGTCGGGCGGGTAGGCCAGCGTGCCGTTTTGCGCCCAGCCGTCGGGGCCGTTCCAGGTGACGGCTTGCAGCTTGGCCGGCTGCAGCGCGCCGACCGCGTCGTTGACCGAGGTCAGCCGGCGCGGCGCGATGGCCGGGCTGGGCTGGTACCAGAGCTCGGTGGGATGATCGGCGGTCACGCCGGCATACGCGAGCGCGCCGTTCGGCCCGACGGCCGCCTGGAGCCAGTAGCCCTGGTTGGGCTGCGCCGGACCGGTCTGCACGCGCTGCGCCGAGCCGTCGTCGCGCAGCAGCCACATCGCCTGGTTCAAGCCCTCGTGCGCGCCGACCAGCAGGGTGTGGCCGTCGACCCAGATCGCGCGGTAGATGTTGCGGTCCAGCTTGGCCGAGATGTCGCTCCCGCGCCCGCCGGCGAGGTTGGTGACGAAGAGGTCGTTCTCGTTGTTCGGATCGTCGCCGCGCGAGGCGAGATAGGCGACGCGGCGACCGTCGGGTGAGACGGCGGCGAACGACTCGAGCTTGTGGCGGCCGGTCAGCGCGCGCACTGCGCCGCTCGCGACGTCGAGCACCGCGATCTCGGTCAGGTAGGCGTCGCCGTCGTGGGTGTTGGGCACGCGCGCGAAGGTGAGGTGCTTGCCGTCGGGCGACCACGACAGCGGCGAAGCGGGCGGTCCCGGCGGGTACGAGACGGCTACGCTCCACGTGCCGGAGGTGAGCCGGTGCGCGCTCGTGCCGTTCGCGTTCACCAGCCACAGGCGGGAGGGCGGGTCGTTCGCGCGGGTCAGGTAGTCGTCGTTGGTGATCTCGAAGAAGTCGTGGTGCTCGCCGACGCCGGCGGGCTTTTCGTCGCTGGCGAGGTACGCCAGCGCGTGCCCGTCGGGCCGCCAGGCGAACTGCTGCACGCCTTCCTTGGCGGCGCTGACGGCGCGGGCGGTTCCGCCCGCCGCGGGCATGATCTCGATCTGCCGCTTCTTCTTGGCGTCGAAGGCGAGGAACGCGAGCTCCTTGCCGTCGGGGGAGAACTGCGGCTGCGCGATGCCTTCGCGCTCGTGCGTCAGCTCACGCGGCAGGCCGCCCGCCACGTCGACCGCGATCAGCGTGGTGTGCGCGGTGTCGGCCTTGACGTCCTGATCGCTCCGAACCAGCACGATCCGCTTCCCGTCGGGCGAGAACACCGGCGAGGCGAGGGCGACGATCCGCGCCTCGTCCTCCGGGCTGAAAGTCGCCGCCGAGGCAAGCGCAGGCACCGCGGCCGCAAGCAGCGCCGCCACGAACACGAGAAATCGCATAGGATGAACCTACTACGCCAGCCGGGGAGCCGGTCCTCGGCGATCACAGGGAGGGTGTCCGATCAGGTCAAGTGCTGCCGATCAGATCTAAGCAATGTATCGTTTTACTTCTTCAGAGTAGCGGATGAGTTCATTTGTATTAATGCTTTCGGGAGCGAAGTAGCGGGCATGCGAGAGCTTTAAGTCCTCGATACGGTTAGCACGAAGCAACACCACTTCGACATCGGTCCGAGCTCGATAAAGGAGCTCAAGCTCTAGTCGCTTCGCAAAGGCCAATTTTGCTTCGTTGGTATAGGTGATTTGTTCCAATACCTGGGCAGAAGTCCGGTCGTATGCCACAACGACATCAATCATTGTACCCTCAAGGTCTCAATGATCCGGGGTATTCAAGATGGCGTTGAAGATTTTCTACGATGCTGTCATGAACCGGAATGAATCGTTCGCGATAGCGGTTGAGCATTCGGAGATCATCCTCGCTCGGCTCGGCGCTGTTGCGAAGACGCGATCCGAGGCGATCGATCTGGTTCCTGGAAAGCTCGCCCTCTGCGCTCACACCCTAGCCGTCAGGGCCGCATCGATGGCTGCAAAGCAGCGGTCCACGTCGTCCGTGTCGTTGTAGTGGGCGAAAGAGATTCGAACGGCGTTGCCGCCGGTCTCGGGCGCGAGCGTCTGAATCAAGCGCGGGGCATAGTAATCGCCGACGCTCGCCTCGATCTTCGCTGCGTCCAGCGCGAGCGCAACGCTCTCGGGCGACTCGCCGCGCACGTTGAACCCGAACACCGGCAGGCGCGGCTCGTTTCCGCCGCGGCCGTAGAGCGTGATCCGATCCGCCCGCTCCGCGAACTTCGCGCCGGCGTAGCGGGTCAGCTCGCGCTCGTAGGCCGCGATGCGGTCCATCGCGACGCGCGTGTCGCCGTCGCCGATGCTGCGCAGGTACGCCACGGTGCCGAGCCAGCCGGCAAGGCCCTCGTGGTTCTGCGTGCCGGTCTCCATCGACCAGTGGATCGGGGCGCTCGGAATCGTCGGCTCGTCGGCGGTGAAGAAGCGGCGCGCGAACTCCGGGTGCGCGTACCAGGCCGCGAAGTGCGGCGCGTAGAGCTTGTAGCCGGAGAAGAAGACCGCGTCGGCTTCGGGCGGGATGTCGAGCCGCAGGTGCGGCGCGGACTGCGCGCCGTCGATCATCACCAGCGCGCCGGCCTCCTTCGCCGCGGCGGCGTAGCGGGCGATGTCGAAGATGTTGCCGGTGCCGTTGGAGGCCCAGGGCAGCGCGACGAGCACCGGCTCGCGGGCCAGCGCCGCGGCGAAGGCCGCTTCGTCGAGCTCGCCGCGCGCGTCGACCGGGATCGCGTCGACCTCCGCGCCGAACCGGCTCAGCCAGCGCCAGGGGATCACGTTGGCGTAGTGGTCGCTGTCGGTGACGACGACCCGGTCGCCGGGGCGGATCGTGTGCGCGAGCGAACGCGCGAGGTCGAACGCGATCGAGGTCGCGTTGAGGCCGACGCCGATCGTGCCGCGCGGAACGCCGATGAAGTCCGCGAAGGTGTCCTTCGCCTCGGCGATCAGCGCCGAAACGCGCGCCTTGCGGGCGAACGGCGCGCCCTTCTGGGCTTTGTCGAACTCCAGGAAGTGGGCCACCGCGGCGAGGCACTCGCGCGGAACCTGCGCGCCCGCGCCGTTGTCGGCCAGCACGCGGCCTTCGCGGCGCGCCGCGACTACGCCCGGAAAGCGCTCGGCGTTCACGCGCGCGCCGCCGCCGCTTCGAGCGCGGTGAAGGCGCGCGAGGCGAGTGGCCGGCCCAGCTTTGCGGCGATGAAGCGCGAGGCCGCGCGCACCTTGTCGAGGTCCACGCCGGTCTCGATGCCCATGCCGTGCAGCAGGTAGAGCAGGTCTTCGGTCGCCACGTTGCCGGTCGCGCCGGGCGCGAACGGGCAGCCGCCCAAGCCCCCCGCCGACGAGTCGAAGATGTGGACGCCCATCGCCAGCGCCGCGGCGGTGTTGGCCAGTCCCGTGCCGCGCGTGTCGTGGAAGTGCAAGCCCAGCTTGTCGAGCGGCACGGATTCGCTCGAGCGCGCCGACCAGCTCGACGACCTGATTGGGCGTGCCGACGCCGATCGTGTCGGCGACGCTCAGTTCGTCGGCGCCCAGCTCCAGCAGCCGCTCGCACACGCGCACCACGTCCGCCACCGCGACCCGGCCCTCGAACGGGCAGCCGAACGCGGTCGAGACCGACGCGCGCACGAAGATGCCCTCGGCTTTGGCGCGCTTCACGAGCCCGGTGAAGGTCGCGATCGAGGCGTCGATGGTCGTGCGGGTGTTCGCCTGCGCGAACGCTTCGCTGGCCGCGGTGAAGATCGCGATCGCGCGCACGCCGGCCGCCAGCGCGCGGTCCAGGCCGCGCTCGTTGGGCACCAGCGCCAGGTACGCGGTGCCGGGACGCTTGGCGATCCGGCGGAAGACCTCGTCGCCGTCGGCCATCTGCGGCACGGCCTTGGGGCTGACGAACGAGGTCGCCTCGAGCTCGGGGAAGCCGGCCTCGGAGAGCAGGTCGCAGTAGCGCACCTTGTCGTCGGTCGAGATCGGCACGGGCTCGTTCTGCAGGCCGTCGCGCGCGCCGACCTCGCAGATGGTGACCCGGCTGGGCAGGGAGGCGAACGGGTTGGTCACGGCAGTGGCTCCGAGCGGAGAAAGCGGGCGGCGATGTCGACGACGCGCGGCCAAGCCGTGTCGTCGTGCCGGAAGCGGCGGAAGATCGTGGCGAACGTGTTCGACACGGCGCCGAGGTTGAGGTGGTTGGCCTCGTTGCCGTCGATGTAGCTGGTCGGCATCGCCCCGTCCAAGTTGGCCGATTCGACCATCACCACCCCGTCGCTCTGCAGGTGGTACTTGGGCATCCGGCCGGCGATCTGCAAGATGCGGTGGCCGGGCGGGGCGATCCAGGGCCTGTCGTTGAGGTGCCAGCGCTTCTTGGACTTGTTGTCCGGGTCGGTCTCCCAGTGGCCGCCGGCGTCGTTGAGCCAGCGCATGAACTCTGACTCGACGTCGATGTCGGACATGACGTGGTCGGGGATGCCGACCAGCCGCATCGTGCGCGAGAAATAGTTCGTGATCAGCCCGCCGTTGGGCGCGGCGAGCTGCACGGTGGCGGCGATCTCGCCGGCCCGCTCGGGGTGCGCGCGCAGGAAGCCGCGGTTGATCAGGCCGCCGACCGAGAACCCCAGCGTCGCGACCGGAAACGCGCCCGGCTCGCGGGTCTTGAGCTGGTCGAGGAACGCCCCGAAGTGCTCGACCCGCTCGCGCATCGTGCCGTGCGTCTTGGGGAAGATCGTGCAGTCGAAGCCCAGGCCGGCGAGCCCGTCGATGCCGTGCCGGCCGTTCGCCAGCGTGCCCAGGTACTTGACGGCTTCGTTCCAGCCCGCGAGCAGGATCACGCGCATCGTACCGGCCCGCTCAGGCGCCGATCGTGACGAGCTTCGCGCCGCTCGTCACGAGCTGTCCGGCCTGCACGAGCACCTCGCGCACGGTGCCCGCGACCGGCGCCTCGATGCGGTGCTCCATCTTCATCGCCTCGAGCACGACCAGCAGCGCGCGCTGCTCGACCGCCGCGCCCGGCGCGACCGCGACGCTGACGATCTTGCCCGGCATCGGGGCGGTCACGTCGCCCGAGGCCGCGGCGTGCGCGCTGTGCTCGGCGTCGGCGCTGGGCGGCGCGGGATAGGTCCAGCGCACGGTCCGCCCGCCCACCAGCACGGTGCCGCCCTGCGCGTCGAAGGTCGCGTCGCGCGCGTCGGCCTCGACCGTACCCGCGACGTCGCCTTCGAGTTGCCAGCGCGTGCCGTCGTAGGCGGCGTGCGCGTGCGCCGTCGTGCCGTCCAGCGCGAACGCCAGCGGCACGCCGACCGCGCCGATTCGCCAGGCGCCCGAGCGCGCCAGCAGCGCGGCCGCGACGCGGCGCAGCGTCGCTTCGTCGGCTTCGCGCGCGCCCAGGTGCATGTGCGGCATGCGCTCGTCGAGGAAGCTGGTCGTCGTGTCGCCCGCCCGGTACGCGTCGTCCGCGACGATCGCGCGCAGCAGCGGCAGGTTGGTCGCGACGCCGGCGATCGTGGTCTCGCGCAGCGTCGCGTCCATGCGCGCGATCGCGGCCGGCCGGTCGGCCCCCCAGACGATGATCTTGGCCAGCATCGAATCGTAGTAGACCGGCACCTCGCTGCCGGCCGCGAAGCCCGCATCGACCCGCACGCCGGGCGCGCGCGGCACGTCGAACGCCGCGATCGTGCCGGACTGCGGCAGGAAGTCGTGCGCGGGGTCCTCGGCGTTCACGCGCGCCTCGATCGCCCAGCCGCGCGGCACCAGCTCGGCCTGCGTGAAGCGCAAGCGCTCGCCGTTCGCGACGCGCAGCTGCTCGTGCACCAGGTCGACGCCGTAGACCAGCTCGGTCACCGGGTGCTCGACCTGCAGCCGCGCGTTCATCTCGAGGAAGTAGAAGCCGCCGTCTTCCTCCAGCATGAACTCGGCGGTGCCGGCGTTGGTGTAGCCGACGCTGCGCGCGGCGTTCACCGCGGCCTCGCCCATGCGCGCGCGCAATGCGGGGTCGAGCGCGACGCTGGGCGCTTCCTCGATCACCTTCTGGTGGCGGCGCTGGATCGAGCACTCGCGCTCGCCCAGGTGGACGGTGTTCCCGTGGCTGTCGGCCAGGATCTGGAACTCGACGTGGCGCGGGCGGCGCAGGTAGCGCTCGAGCAGCACGCTGTCGTCGCCGAAGGCCGCCTTGGCCTCGCGCTTGGCGCTCGCCAGCGCCTCGTCGAAGCGCGCGAGGTCGTCGACCACCCGCATGCCGCGCCCGCCGCCGCCGGCGCTGGCCTTGATCAGCAGCGGCGTGCCGATCCGCGCCGCTTCCTCGCGCAGGCGGGCTTCGCTCTGGTCGTCGCCGTCGTAGCCCGGCACCACCGGAACGCCGAACTCGCGCACCCGCCGCTTGGCGTCGATCTTGGAGCCCATCGCGGCGATCGCGTCGGGCGTCGGGCCGACGAACGTCAGCCCGGCGTCGACCACCAGCCGGGCGAACGAGGCACGCTCGCTCAGGAACCCGTAGCCCGGGTGGACCGCGTCGGCGCCCAGCGTCTTGGCGGCCGCGACGATCCGCTCGCCGTCGAGATACGACTCGCTCGCCGGGCCCGGTCCGATCCGCAGCGAGGCGTCCATCGCCGCGCGGAACAGCGCGTGTTCGTCGGCGTCGGAATAGACCCCGAGCGGCGCGATGCCCATTTCGCGCGCGCCGCGCGCGATGCGCAGCGCGATCTCGCCCCGGTTGGCGATCAGCAGGCGGCGGATCATCGCGCGGTCCAGCTCGCCGCGCGCCGCTCCAGGAACGCGCGCAAGCCTTCCTGGCCCTCGGGCGTGGTGCGCTGCTTGGCGATCGCGCGCGCGGTCAGCCCGCGCGAGTCCTCGTACGACGCCGCGCTCACGGCGCGGATCAGCGCCTTGGCCGCGGCGACCGCGCCCGGTCCGGCGCTCTCGATCTCCTCGGCGATCCCGTCGACCGTCCCGTCGAGCGAGTCCTCGTGGACCACCTCGTGGACCAGGCCGATCGCCTGCGCGCGCCGCGCGTCGAAGCGCTCGCCGCTCAGGAACAGCCGGCGCGCGTGCGAGACGCCGATCTTGGCCAGCACGAAGGGCGAGATCACCGCCGGGATGATGCCCAGCCGCGTCTCGGTGAAGCCGAAAACCGTCTCCTCGGACGCGACGACGGCATCGGCGACCGCGCACAGCCCGGCCCCGCCGCCCAGCGCGCCGCCGTGGACCCGCGCGATCACGGGCTTGGGGCAGCCGTCGATGGCCCGGTACATGTCCGACATCGCCTCGGCGTCGCGCACGTTCTCGGCCTCGGACAGCTCGAGCGAGCCGCGCATCCAGTTCACGTCCGCCCCGCCGCAGAAGGTCTTGCCCTCGCCCGCCAGCACGACCACCCGGACCGCCGGGTCGGCCGCCAGCTCGATGAAGGTGTCGCGCAGCCGCGCGATCAGCTCGGCGTTGAAGGCGTTGCGGACGGCGGGGCGGGTCAGCGTGACGCGGGCGCGGCCGCCGTCGCGGGTCAGGCTCAAAACGGGCTCGGACACGAGCGGGCTCGTTCCACGATCCGCGCAGGGCGGCCTCGTCACCAGAGCGGTTTTGCCTACTAAGGAATCCGGAGGGACGGGTTCGCGCCCGGCGAGAATCCTGGCGCCATGAGAAGTGTTCGCGGTCTTCTGGCGGCGGCCGTCGCCGCCGTGCTGCTGATCGGCCCCTCGCTCCCCGTTCGCGCGCAGACGCCCGCCGGCTCGGTCGACGTCACCCGCGCCACGCTGCCCAACGGCATGCAGGTCGTCGTCCTGCGCGACACGCTCGCGCCGGTCGTCTCGACCTGGATGAACTACCTGACCGGCTCGGACGAAGAGCCGATCACGGGTCTGGCGCACGCGCAGGAGCACATGCTGTTCCGCGGCAGCAAGACGCTGACGGCGTCGCAGTTCGCCGACACGACCGCGATCACGGGCGGAACGTTCAACGCCGACACGCAGAACGAGATGACCCAGTACTTCTTCGAGATGCCCTCGCAGTATCTCGACATCGCGCTCAACCTCGAGCGCGGGCGCGCCGCGAACGTGCTCGACTCGCAGAAGCTGTGGGACCAGGAGCGCGGCGCGATCACCCAAGAGGTCACCCGCGACAACTCCAGCGCGACCTTCCGGCTCTACGCCAAAGCGATCGAGCACGTCTTCGCCGGCACGCCGTACGCCGACTTCGGCCTGGGCACGGTGGCGAGCTTCAAGCGGATCGCGGCCCCCGACCTCAAGTCGTTCTACGCCAAGTGGTACCACCCCAACAACGCGATCTACGTGATCGCCGGCAACGTCGACCCGCAGGCGACGATCGCCAAGGTGAAGGCGCTCTACGCGAACCTGCCCGCCGCGAAGCTGCCCGCGCGCCGCCCGGTCAAGCTCGGCGCGCTCACCCCGACCACGCTGCGCGACAACAGCTCCGACCCGATCACGCTGGGCTTCGTCGCCTACCGCGTGCCGGGCTACACCAGCCCCGACTACTTCGCCTCGCAGATCCTCAACGACGTGCTGAGCAGCCAGCGCGGCGCGCTCTACGAGCTGCAGGCCAGCGGCAAAGCGCTGGGCACGTTCGCGCAGTCGCAGACGTATCCCGAGGCGGGGATGACGCTGGTCGGTTCGGCGGTGCCGGTGACGACCACCGGCGACCAGGCCGTGAGCGACGTCAAAGCGGTGATCGAGGGCTACAAGCAGACCGGCCTGCCCGCCGACTTGGTGGAAGTCGCCAAGCAGCGCGAGGTCGCGCAGGCGCAGTTCGCGCTCAACTCGATCAGCGGCCTGGCCTCGACCTGGAGCCAGACGCTGGCCGTCGAGCACCGCACGCCCGACGAGGACCTCGCCGGCCTGCAGAAGGTGACCGTCGACGACGTCAACCGCGTCCTGCGCACGTACTTCGACAACACGACCGCGACCGTCGCGATCTCCACGCCCAAGGAAGCGGCCGGCTCGGCCTTCGGCGGGCGCGGCGGCGAGGACAACACCGTCGTGCCGACCGAGCACACCGCGCTGCCGGCGTTCGCGCGCAGCGTGCTCTCGAACTTGCGGGTGCCCGAGCAGACCGTCAAGCCGGTGCTGCAGACGCTGCCCAACGGGATCAAGCTGGTCGTCGTGCCGTCGCAGATCTCGAAGACGGTCGTCGTGCGCGGCACGGTGCTGGGCAACCCCGGTCTGCAGGACCCGCCCGGCAAGGACGGCATCGACGGCATCGTCGACGGCCTGTTCCCGTTCGGCACGACCACCTACGACCGCATCGCGTACCAGACCGAGCTCGACAAGATCGCCGCCAGCGTGAGCGCCGGCAAGGGCTTCGGCCTGGACGTGCTCTCGAGCAACTTCGACCGCGGCATCGCGCTGCTGGCCGACGACGAACTGCACCCGGCCTTTCCGGCCCAGGCGTTCGCGATCGTCAAGCAGCAGACCGTCGGCACGCTGACCGGCACGGTCAAGAGCCCCGATTACAAGGCCCAGCGCGCGCTGGCCGACGCGCTCTACCCGGCCGGCGACCCGTCGCGCCGCACCGCGACCCCGCAAACGGTGACCGGCGTGACGCTCGACGACGTGAAGTCGTATTACGCCGCGACCTACCGGCCCGACCTGACCACGATCGTGGTCGTCGGCGACGTCACCCCGGAACACGCGCGCAGCGCGATCGAGAGCGCGTTCGGCGCCTGGAAGGCGAGCGGCCCGACGCCCGACGTCTTCCCGCCCGCGGTGCCGCCCAACAAGCCGGCCCAGGCGGTCGTCCCGGCCACCGGCCGCATCCAGTCCGACGTGACGCTGGGCGAGACGATCCCGATCACCTACAACCACCCCGACTACCCGGTGCTGCGCCTGGGCAACACCGTGCTCACCGGCGGCTTCTACGCCTCGCTGCTGTTCCACGATCTGCGCGAGCTGCACGGCTATGCGTACAGCGTCGACTCCAACTTCAGCGGCGGCCACAACCGCAGCTCGTTCACGGTCAACTACGGCGCCGACCCGCAGAACGTCAGCCGCGCCGCGAAGCTGGTCGTCGACGACCTGACCTCGCTGCAGAAGAAGGCGCTGCCCAACGACCGCCTGACCCGGGCCAAGGCGCTGGTCATCGGCGAGCTGCCGGTGCGCCAGGAGTCCTACGACGGCCTGGCCGGCCAGCTGCTCGCCTACGCCTCGACCGGCCGCCCGCTGGACCAGGACCGGATCGAGGCCCGGGCCCAGCTCTTGGCCACCCCCGAGAGCCTGCGCGCGGCGTTCGCCAAGTGGATCCGCCCGGCCGGTTTCGTCCGCGTGGTCCAAGGCCCAGCCGGCAAATAGCGCCGCGTAAGGCCGCCCACACCCCGGATGCCGCCCGCCGTGGTAGCATCCGGGCATGAGCGGTTTGGGATCGGCGATCGAGCAGTTCGCACACCTGCGACCGGAAAAAGCGCCGGCCGGCGGCGACGACGCCAACAAGGTCTGGTACCTCCAGCGCAACCGGCTGTTCGCCGAGGCGACCGAGGCCGGCGTGGAGCGCAGCGAGGGCATCTTCACGATGTGCGAGATGCCGCGCGGCACGCGCGTCTTCGACCAGGGCGACCCGACGCGGGTCGTGTACCTCGTCAAGCGCGGCGCGGTCAAGATCAGCCGCGAGACCGCGGACGGCAAGGACGTCACCGTCGCGCTGCTCGGCCCGGGCGACATGTTCGGCGAGGAGACGCTGTTCGACGCCCGCCCGCGCACCACGGTCGCGGTGATCGTCGAGGACGCGCTGCTCTGCCAGGCGCGCGCGGAGGACCTGTTCGCGCTGCTCGCCAGCGACCCGACCCTCGCGCTCAACGTCGCCAAGGTGCTGAGCAAGGGCCTCGACGACGCGCGCGACACGATGGAAGACCTGGCCTACGCCAAGGTTCCCGAGCGCCTCGTGCACCTCTTCCGCAAGCTCGCCGCCGAGCACGGCGTCGCGGTCCCGGGCGGCACGCGCATCGACCTGCGCCTGACCCACGCCGACATCGCTTCGCTGATCGGCAGCACGCGCGAGACCGTCAGCCTCGAGCTGGGCAAGCTCGTCGACGCCGGGCCGGCTACGGCTCGACGGCCGAGCCATCGTTTTGCCGCACCAGGAGAACGTCTGATGTTCGCCGCCATTTTGCTCGCCGCCGCGACGACGCTCGCGCCGGTGCTCACCGCCGTCGCGCCCTGGGTCAACGCCGCCGGCCCGCCGCCGACCGCGAACCGGGTGACGATCGTCGACGTGTTCACCTTCGACTGCATCAACTGCAAGCACGTCACGCCCGAGCTGCGCAAGCTGCGCGGCGCGTACGCGCCGGCCGACCTCGCGATCCTGGGCGTGCACGCGCCCGAGCTGCCCGAGGAGCACGTCCACGCCAACGTCGTGCAGGCGCTCAAGGACCAGGACATCGCCTGGCCGGTGATCTACGACGACAACTTCTCGCTCTGGAACCGGTACGGCGTGAACGCCTGGCCGACCCAGCTCGTGTTCGACAAGCACGGCAAGCTGCGCGCGACGTACGTGGGCGAGGGCTACGACGCCCAGCTCGAGCGCACCGTGCGCGAGCTGGCGGCCGAGAAATGACATCCGAGGCGCTTCCGCGCGCGTTCTCTCGCGAGGGGACGAACGTGGAAGGACGACGCGTGTACCGGCACGGCATCGTGGCGCGCACGGCGCACTGGGGCTGGTTCCTGGCGATGATCGTGCTGGTGATGAGCGGCCTGCAGATCTTCAACGCGGCGCCGTACCTGGACGCCTCGGACAAGAGCAACCCGCAGCGCCGCGTGCTGGCCTTCGACGCGCAGATGCAGAACGGCAAGCCGGTCGGCACGACGATCGTGTTCGGCCACGCGTTCACCACGACCGGGCTGCTCGGCTACACCGACGACGGCATGGGCGCCCGCGCGCCGCGCGCGTTCCCCGGCTGGCTGACGCTCCCCGGCGAGCAAGACCTCGCCGACGGCCGCCGCTGGCACCTGCTTGTTCGGCTGGGCGCTGGTGGTGTCGATCGGGCTCTACCTGGTCTCGGCGGCGATCCGCGGCACGCTGCGCGAGCTGGTGCTGCGGCCGTCCGACCTGCCCAAGCTCTGGCCGATGCAGGCGTACTACTTCAAGCTGCGCAAGGAACCGCCGCCGCACGGCACCTACAACCCGCTCCAGAAAGCGGCCTACACGGCGGTGCTGTTCGGGCTCTTCCCGCTGATCGTGATCAGCGGCCTGACGCTCTCGCCCGGCGTCGACGCGGCGGTACCGTGGCTGACCGCGGCCTTCGGCGGCCGCCAGTTCGCGCGCACCTGGCACTTCGCGTTCATGGCGATCTTCATCGCCTATTTCTTCGGCCACCTCGCGCTCGTCGCAACGACCGGAGCCTGGAACAACATGCGCTCGATGATCACCGGCTGGTACACCCTCAAAGAACACGACGGGGTCGGACCGTGAACCGGCAAGTCTCTTCGTCGCATCTTCGCTGGCATCGCTCGGCCTCGCCGGGTGCGGCGCGATCAAGAGCGACCTGACCAACGGGCCGTTCCGCAAGGTGCTGGTCTCGGCGGAGTCGTGGAACCACGGCCTGATCGGCACCCGCGGCCTGGCCAAAGAATACCGCGACGCCGACGTCAACGCCGACTTCCGCGTCAACGGCTTGGCCACGCCGACCGATGCGACGTACGCCGGGCTGGTCGCCGGCGACTTCCGCGACTACCACCTGGTCGTGGACGGCCTGGTCGACCGCCCGCAAAAGCTCTCGCTGGCGGCGCTGCGCGCGGCGGGCATGCAGACGCACATCACCCGCCACGACTGCGTCGAGGGCTGGAGCGCGATCGGCAAGTGGCGCGGCGTCCCGCTGGCCACGGTGCTCGCGCTGGCGCAGCCCAAATCCAACGCGCGCTACGCGATCTTCCGCTGCCAGGACCGCGACGAATCCGGCACGCCGTACTACGAGTCGCTGGACCTGGTGCAAGCCGCGCACCCGCAAACGCTGCTCGCGCTCGACCTCAACGACAAGCCGCTCGACCCGGACCACGGCGCCCCCGTCCGCCTGCGCATCCCCACCCAGCTCGGCTACAAGAGCGCCAAGTGGGTCGGCCGCATCGAGCTAGCGGCCAGCGCTACCGGGCGCCGGCGGCTACTGGGAAGACCAAGGCTACGAGTGGTACGCCGGGATCTGATCCCGGGGCGCCGCGCTCACGGAAAGAGGCCGCTTCTGCGAACCCGGGCGGCGACCCACGCGGAGCCGGCCTCGGTGAAGTGGCTCTCGTCGAACTGCAGCGGGATGCCGTCTTCGGTGACGCTCGCGCACTCCGCGGCGCACATGGCGTCGTACAGCGAGACGTAGCGAATCCCCGCCGCGAGCAGCGCTCGCGCGAACTCGCGGTCGATGTCCGCGATGCCCGACGTGCGACCGGCCGCGACGACCGACGAGTCGCCGCGCACGGCGGCCATCGCGAGCAGCCGAGGCAGTTTGATCTGGTAGCTGGGCACTTGACCGAAGACGATCACCGGCCGCTCCGCCGACTGGACGCTCGCGACGGTCGCGAGCAGCGGCCGGAGATCGGCTAGCGTCCAGTCGACCGAGATGATGACGGCGTCCGGTTTCGCCTCGCGGATGTACCTGCGCAGCAAGTACTGCATCAGATCGCGGCACGGCTGAGCGCCGGTGTCGTCCAGCAGCGGCTTGCAGTTCGTCGCGGCCGCCTCCAAGAAGTGAATCTTCGGAAACGTCTTCGACAGGCCGGGCCAGAGATCGGCGGCGTGACTGTCGCCCATGAGCAAGAAATCCGGCCGCCGGTCGTCCAGCGTGAGGCACTCGCCGGCGCTCAGCGGGGCCGGCGAGCGCAGCGTGAGGAAGCACCGGTCCTGCCGGTAGAGCGCCGAGGCGTCGTATTCGGCGAACGCGGCGAGCGCGTTGACGCGCGGGGAGAACCGCCCCGGCATGCCGTGCGCGAGCGCGATCGCCGTGCCGGCGATGCAGAACGCCGCCATCGCCGCCCCGGACAGGCGCGCCAAGAGCGGCCAGGCGACGGGCCGGCCGCGCTTGCGGAACGGCCGCTCGATGAAGTACCACGAGAGCGTCGCGGCCACGATGCAGGCCGCGAACGCGGAAAGCTTCTGCGCTTTGCCGAGCTCGTGCCCGGCGACGAGGCGGCCGAACACGACGATCGGCCAGTGCCACAGGTAGAGCGAATACGAGATCAGGCCGAAGAAGACGAAGACGCGCGTGCCGAGCAGCGCGCCGACCAGCGTCGTGCGCCCCATGCCGGAGTAGATGATCAGGGCCGATCCGACCGTGGGAACCAGCGCGGCGGCACCCGGAAACGGCGTCGACTCGCGAAAGAGCGCGATGCTCGCCGCCAGGCAGGCCAAACCGGCGACGCCCAGCGTTTCGCCGGCGAGCCGGTTCGCGAGCACGGGAAAGGCCCGCAGCGCGACCAGCGCGCCGAGCAGCAGCTCCCACGCGCGGCCGGGCGAGGAGTAGAACGCCACATCCGGGTTCCGCGCGACGAGCAGCACGCTCAGGGCGAACGAGAGCAGCGCGAGGATCGCGGTGCAGAGCACGAAGCGCTCGCGAAACGCTCGGAAGACGAGCACCAAGAACAGCGGGAACACGAGGTAGAACTGCTCTTCCACCGCGAGCGACCACGTGTGCAGGAGCGGTCTGGCCGCCACGCCGGGGTCGAAGTAGCCCTGCTGCGACATGAAGAAAAAGTTCGAAGCGAACAACGTCGTCGCGACGACGCTGCGCCCGAACGTCTCGAACTCGCCCGGCAGGAGCACCACCCAGCCGACCGCGACGCAGGTCACGACGAGGGCGAAGAGGGCCGGAAAGATGCGGCGGACGCGCCGTTCGTAGAACCCGGACAGCGAGAAGCGCCGTTCGACGACCTCTTCGTGGACGATCCCGGTGATCAGGTAACCGGAGATGACGAAGAAGACGTCGACCCCGACGTAGCCGCCGTGGGAGAATCCCGGTGCGAAGGTGGTGCAGGACGACCGCGACGACCGCGATCGCGCGCAGACCGTCGATGTCACGCCGGTACGCGCCCCGGTGCACGGCGCCACCGCCGCCGCCCCCAGTCAGCGGTCGCAGAAAAACCCAGGCCATCGTAACCTCGCGGACGGAGAACTTCCAGGATAGCGTTTCGCTATCGTGACACGAGGGATACGCGCCTACTCGGCGGCGAGGCTTTGGCACTACGGGCCCGCGACGCGCAGCCCTCGCGCGCAAACGAAAGAGCCGCCCGCTGCTAGCAGCGGGCGGCTCTCGAAGCGACCGATGGGGCTCTGAGTTAGTTCTTCGAACCGGTCGGGGCGGTCGTGGCGGCGTTCGTCACGGTGGTCGCGGCGTTGGTCGTCGCGGCGGTCGCGCTCTTCACGACGCGGTCGGTCGTCTGCGCGGCGGCCTGCTGGACGCTGGTGAAGATCGTGGCGAGCTGGCGGGCGTAGGTGCTCTGCTGCTCGAGGAGCTTGTGCGCGAAGCTGGTGTTCAGCTCGGTCAGCTCGGCCAGGCTGGGCACGCCTTCGAAGGTCGGCAGCTGGGGCACGGTCGGGACCGTCGAGACGATCTCGCGGACCGAGTTCAGGGTCGAGAGCTGGGCGTTCTGCATCTGCTGGAGGGTCTCGAGGCCCTGCTGCTGCAGCTTGGCGATGGTGTCGAGGTACGTCGGCATGTGCTAACTATACCAAGCGCCGCTAGGCGCGTCAAGCGACTTCGGTCGCTATCGCTAGATTCTTCAAGCGCGCTCGACGAAGCCGCGGTAGATCCGCAGCATGGTGTCCTTCTGGTCCTCGCTCAAGCGGGCGTCGCCCCGGATGGCGTCCTCGACGCCGGGTCCGGCTGACTGCGGCTCACCGCTCGCTTGAGCTGCCGAGGCGTCGAGCAGTCCCGCCTGGGTGTACATCGTCTCGGCCGAGATCTTGAGCGCGGAGGCCAGGCTCTTGAGCACGTCGGCCGAGGGCTTGTGCAGCCCCCGCTCGACCTGGCTCAGGTACGGGTTGGAGATCTTCGCGATGTCGGCGAGCTGGCGCAGCGAGAGGTTGGCCAGCTCGCGCTGGCTCTTGATGAACTCGCCGACGCTGCCCCAGACCCGGTCGTTCGCGTCGCTCACGACGGGGTCTCGTTGCGCACGTAGCGGCCCGGCGCGGCCTCGCCCTGCGGCAGCTCGTACGGCGCGACCATGTCGCCGGCGTGCGTGGCGGCCCAAGCGGCCCAGTCCTCCCACCAGCTGCCCTCGTGGCGCTGGGCCGAGGCCATCCAGGCGTCGGGGCCCTCGCCGTGCACCGCGTGGTCCTTGGTGCGGTACCAGGCCTTCTTGCCGCCGACCGGGTTGACGATGCCGGCGATGTGGCCCGCGTTGCTCAGGGTGTACTTCACGTCCGCGCTCTTGACGAGCTGGGTCGTCTGGTACGACGAGCGCCAGGGCGCGATGTGGTCGCCCTCCGCGCCCAGCACGTAGAGCGGCGTCGCGATCGTGCCCAGATCGATCGGCGTGCCGTCGATCACGAACTCGCCCGGCTCCACCAGCGCGTTGTTCAGATAGCACGAGCGCAGGTACTGCGAGTGCATCTTGGCCGGCAGGCGGGTCGTGTCGCTGTTCCAGGTCAGGATGTCGAACGCCGGCGGCTTGCGGCCCATGAACCAGTTGTTGACCACGTAGCTCCAGACCAGATCGTTGGCGCGCATCCAGTCGAACGTGCCGCCCATCTGGTCCGCCTCGAGGAACCCGCGCTCGCTCATGCCGCGCTCGAGCTTGGTGATCGTCGTCTCGTCGGTGAAGACGCCCAGCTCGCCGGGCTCGGCGAAGTCGATCAGCGTGTTGGTCAGCGTCGCCGCGCCGATGCGCTCGGCTTGGCCGTGCGCGGCGAGGTACGCGAGCAGCAGGATCGTCATCGTGCCGCCCAGGCACAGCGAGGCGAGGTCCACCTTCGGTGCGCCGGTGATCTTCTGGACCGCGTCGAGCGCGGCCAGCGGGCCCAGCTTCAGGTAGGTGTCCAGCCCGAAGTCGCGCATCGAGGCGTCGGGGTTGCGGTAGCTGATCATGAACGTCTGGTGGCCGTGGCGCACCGCCCACTCCACGAACGAGCGGTTCGGGGCGAGGTCCATGATGTAGAACTTGTTGATCCAGGGCGGGCTGCACAGCAGCGGCGCGGCGTGCACCGTGGGCGTCTGCGGCTCGTAGGCGAGCAGCTCGATCAGCTCGTTGCGGAACACGACCCGGCCCGGCGTCGCGGCGAGGTTGCGGCCCAGCTCGAAGCTCGACGTGTCGACCTGGCGCGGCTTGCCGCTGTTGGTGCGCACGTCGTCGAGATAGTTTTGCATGCCGCGCATCAAGCTGCCGCCGCCGGAGTCGATCGCTTCCTTCACCACGGTGGGGTTGACCCAGGGGATGTTGGTCGGCGCGACCGCGTCGGTCAGCATGGTGAGGATGAACTTGGCCTTGCGCCGGGTCGGCTCGGGCAGGCGCGACGACTCGACCAGCGCCAGCGCGGCGCGCGCGCGGGCCAGGTACGACTCCAGCATCCCGGCCAGGAACGGGTTCTTGCTCCAGGCCGGGTCGAGGAAGCGTTTGTCGTTGGCGGCCGGCGCGGCGTGCGGGTCGACCGGCTCGAGCATCAGCCGGCGCAGCACGTTCATCCCGATCGCCTGGTCGGCCAGCGTGACGTCGGTCAGCCAGGTCGTCATGCGGGCCGGATCGGCCATCGCGTCGGCGACGACCGCGCGCAGCGCTTCGGCCAGCGAGCCCATGTCGAGGCCGGCGACGTCCAGGCCGTATGCGAACTCGTCGGCCGACAGCGTTTCGGCGCTCATCACATGTCCAAGCCGCCGTTGACGTTGTAGACCGCGCCGGTGATGTAGCTCGACTCGTCCTCGAGCAGGAACTGCACCACGCGCGCGACCTCGTCCGGCCGGCCGAGGCGGCGCTGCGGGATCTTGTCGATCACCGCGTCGAGCGCGGCCTTGGGGATCTGGCCCACCATCTCGGTCTCGATGAAGCCCGGGCGAGACGACGTTGACGGTGATTCCGCGGCGCGCCATCTCCAGCGCCAGGCTCTTGGTCAAGCCGAACAGGCCCGCTTTGGAGGCGGCGTAGTTGGCCTGGCCGACGTTGCCGGTCTCGCCGATCACCGAGCTGATGTTGACGATGCGGCCCGAGCCGCGCTCGATCATGTGCTCGAGCACGGCCTTGGTCATCGCGAAGGCGCCGAACAGGTTGACGTCGAGCACGCTGTGCCAGTCGTCGTGCGACATCTTGCGGACGGTCTTGTCGACGGTGATGCCGGCGTTGTTGACCAGGTAGTCGATCCGGCCGAACTTCGCTTGAACCTCGTCCACCACGCGCTGGCAGTCCTCGGGCTTGTCGACCCGGCCCTGGTGGATCGAGACCCGCTCGCCGCTCGGGTCGAGCTGCTGCTGCAGCGCTTCGGCGGTTTCACGGCCCTTGCTGTAGCCGGCGGCGACCCGCGCGCCGTTCTTGACCAGCATGGTGGTGATCGCTGCGCCGATGCCGCGTGTGCCGCCCGTGACGAGCGCGACTTGACCGTCAAACATACTTTTGTCTACCTCCGGTGCTCAGGGTAGTGCGTCCGCGTACGTCCTTTCCCTCTCGGACCGTGCTCAGCCAGGCGAGGGCTTTTTGGCCAAGCCCGGAAGGTTTCGGTGTTCCAAACAGGACGTTTGTGGGAACGAATTCCGCCGGAGGCTGCCCATCTACTACGAATTCTACGACGCGGCGCACCTCGCGCTCGCGCCCGCACGCCTCTCGGCGGCGACCGCCCAGCTCGTCTTCGGCAACCCGCTCTCGCCGCTCGCGTACACCTTGCCGGGCCGCGTCATCAATGCCTCGGCCGACGTGTTCAGCGGCTTCACGGCCCGCCGCGGCAAGCCCGCCTGGAATCTGCCGGCCACGCTCGAGGTGGTCGACGAGCGGCCCTTCGCGCGGCTGATCCGCTTCCTGCCCGATGCCGCGCTCGCGCGCCCGGCGCCCCGCGTGCTGCTGGTGGCGCCGCTGAGCGGGCACTACGCGACCCTGCTGCGCAGCACGGTCGAAGGCCTGATGGGCGAGCACGACGTCTACGTGACCGACTGGGCCGACGCGCGCGACGTTCCGCCGGCCGCCGGCCGGTTCGGCATGGCCGACTACATCGGCTACCTGATGGACTACCTGCGCCTGCTCGGCCCCGACGTGCACGTCGTCGGCGTGTGCCAGCCCTGTCCGGCGGTGCTGGCCGCGGTCGCGCTGCTGGCGGCCGAGAACGATCCCGCCCAGCCGCGCTCGATGACGCTGATGGGCGGCCCGGTCGACGTGCGCGTCGCGCCGACCGCGCCGACCGAGTTCGCCGCCGGGAAGCCGCTCGCGTGGTTCGAGCGCGAGCTGACCGCCGCCGTGCCGGCCTGGTACCGCGGCGCCGGCCGGCGGGTGTACCCGGGCTTCTTGCAGCTCGGCGCCTTCATGTCGATGAACCCCGACCGCCACGTCGACGCGCACGCCAAGATCTTCGCCGACCTGGTCAAGGGCGACGGCGAGTCGGCCCAGGCCCGGCGCGCGTTCTACGACGAGTACCTGTCGGTGATGGACATGACGGCCGAGTTCTACCTCGAGACCGTCGACGAAGTGTTCCAGCGCGCGACGCTGGCGCACGGCACGATGACCTGGCGCGGCCGCCGGGTCGACCCGGGCGCGATCCGCAAGACCGCGCTGCTGACCGTCGAGGGCGAGCGCGACGACATCTCAGCGCCCGGCCAGACCTACGCCGCGCACGCCCTGTGCAGCGGCCTGCCCGAGGCGCTGCACGAGCACCACCTCGAGCCGGGCGTCGGCCACTACGGCGTCTTCAGCGGGCGCCACTGGCGCGCCGCGATCGAGCCCCGCATCGCCGCTTTCATCGCGGCCCACGAGGCGGCGGTTCCGGCCTAGCCGGTGATGGCGAGCACCGGGTCGGGCGCGTCGAGCGCCTCGCCCGCGGCGTCGTCGGTTCCCGCGTCGTCGGTTCCCGCGTCCTCGACCGCCGCGAGCGCCTCGTCGGCGGCTTCGTCGGACACGGCGGCGATGCGGAACTGATCGACCAGCGCGTCGAGCGCCTCGGTCTGCGCGCGCAGCGCGCGCGCGGTGGCGCCGATCTGCTGCACGCCCGCGGCGAGCTCGCCGGTCGAGGCGGCGGCGTTCTGCGAGGCGTGCGACTGCTCTTCGGCGGTGCGCGCGACGGGCAGCATCGTCTCGGTCACGCTCTGCGTCGTGAGCCGCATCTCGCCCGCGGCGGCGGCGTTCTCGCCGATCGCGGCGGCGACGCTGGCGATGTTGTCGGTGACGGTGTTGGAAGCGTCGCGCATCGCGCCGGCGCGGGTCGCCAGGTCGTCCGCGACGCGGGTCGTGGTGCGGATCGCCTCGGCGACCGCGCCCAGCGCGGCGGAGGCACGCTCGGCGACCGCGACGCCGTCCGCCATCGACGCGCTCGAGCTGCGCATCGCGTTGCCGGCGGTCAGCGTCTCGCGCCGGATCGCGGAGAGGATGCCGGAGATCTCGCGGGTCGCGATCGCGCTGCGCTCGGCCAGCTTGCGCACCTCGTCGGCGACGACCGCGAAGCCGCGCCCGTGCTCGCCCGCGCGGGCCGCTTCGATCGCGGCGTTGAGCGCGAGCAGGTTCGTCTGGTCGGCGATCTCCTCGATGGTCGAGACGATCTCGCCGACGGCGTTGGAGCGCTCCTCGAGCGCGACCATGGCGCTGGCGGCCTTTTGCGACGACGTCGCCCAAGCTCGCGCATGGCCTTGCGGGTGGCGGAGACGGCCTCTTCGCCGGCGCTGGCCTCGCCCGACGCGCCGCGCGCGGCCTGGAGCAGCGACACGCCGGTCTGCGAGAGCGCGCTGATCTCGCGGTCGAGCGACTCGATCGCGACCGCGGCTTCCTGGATGGCGGTGGCCTGCGCGTTCGCGCCGTCGGCGATGGCGGACGACGAACGGGCCAGCTCCTCGATCGCGGCGCTGGCCTGGCTGATCTTGCCGGCCTGGTCGCGGGCGCCGTCCGCGACGCGGTCGACGCTGCGCGCGATCGTCTCGACCGCGTCGGCGGCCTGCACGGCCGAGGCCGAGGCCTGGTCGCTGGCCAGCGCGACGCCGCGCGAGGCGTGAGCGACGCTGCCGATCGCGCCGCTGAGCTTGGCCAGCGCCGTGGTGAGCCGCTCGCCGATGGTGGCGAAGCCCTCGACGAGCGCGTCGTGGGCGTGCACGACGTCGGCGATCTCGTCGTTCGAAGGGTCCTGCAGCGTCTCGCGCTGCGAGCTGAAGGTGACCCGCAGGTCGCCTTCGGCCAGCAGGTCGAGCGCGGAGGTGAGGCGGGCGAAGTCGTCGTGCACGATCGCGTCGAGCCGGCGCGCGACGCGGCCCAGCCGGCGCCGGATGCGGCGGGCGAGCACGAAGGCCAGCCCCGCCGAGACGCCCAGCGCCGCGAGCGCGAGCGCGATCAGGCCCAGCTCGACCAGACGCATCTGGCGGTCGAAGTTGTCGCTGGCGGCGGTGGCGGCCGTGTTCGCCATCCGGATCACGACCTCGAGGGTCGTGTCGAGCTGCGCCTGGTCGTCGTTGTTCTGGCCCAGCGCGGCGAAGGTTTTCTCCGACGCCCCGCCCGACGTGCCGCCGTATGCGGCGATCACCGCGGGGGCGTCGTGGGTGGCCGCGCTGATGATGTCCTGGTCGCGCTTCGCGATTCCGCCCAGCAGGCCGGTGATCGTCGCCATCGCTTCCTTGCCCGAGCCTTGCACGCTGCCGTGATCGAGGATGAAGGTGATGTCCTCGTCGGCGGCCTTCTCGGCGGCCTGGTAGGCGCCCAGCTCCGTGTCGCGCCGGCTCAGCGCGAAGCGGGAGACGGCCTCGCGCTCGAGCGCGGTCTGCAGGCGGATGTCGGTCGCCTTGGCATGGATGCTCGTCCGCAGCAGGACGTCGTCCTTGGCGGCTTTCATCTGCCCGAACCCGATCACGACCGCCACCACCGCGATGGCCAGCGCCACCAGCGGGACGGCGAAGCCGGCGGCGATCTGGGTCCCGATCTTAGCCCTCATCATGGCCCTAAGGTCGGGTGCCCGCGGACCCAACTTTAGTTCCCGCCCCGGTCGCGGCGAGGTGCGAGGGGCTAAGAGTGCGAGGCGCTCGCTCGGCGGGACACCGTCACGGGCGCCGCTTCACGCGGGGAGCGCAGGGCCAGCCAAATTCCGGCGATCACCAGGCCGGCGCCGAGCAGCTCGCGCGGGCCGAAGGCCTCGCCCGCGAACAGCGCGCCGACCGCGACCGCGATCACCGGGATGATCAGCGCGGAGAGCCCGATGACCCAGGTCGGCAGCCGCTGCAGCAGCCAGTGATTGAGGTAGAAGGCGACGCTGCTGCCGAGCACGCCCAAGTAGAGGATCGCGCCGATCGAGGCCGGCGCCGCGCCGCGGGCCCAGTTCGGGTGCTCGAACAGGCTCCCGGCGAGCGCCATCACGACCCCGGAGAGCAGCATGGCCGGCGGCAGGGTGCGGAACGGGTCGGCCTGGGATTCGCGCTTGAGCTCGACGTTGGCGAAGGCCGAGAGCGCCGACGCGCCCAGCGCCGCCAGCACGAACGGGAGCGAGCCGCGCGTGTCGGAGCCAAGCGAGATCGTCGCCACGCCGGCCAGGGCCAGCCCGGCGCCGACCACCGCCAGCGGGCCGAAGCGCTCCTTTGCCAGCACGGCGCTCAAGCCGAACACGAAGAACGGCAAGGTGCCGAACAGCACCGCGACCAGCCCCGACGCCAGGCCCGTCTCCGAGTAGTACGTCAGCGCGTAGTTGCCGCCGAACAGCGTCAGGGCGAGGATCAGCACCAGCCGCAGCGACGGCGCGGGCCCGCGCGGGCCCGGCACGGCGCGCGCCAGCAGCCAGAGGAACAGCGCCGCCACGATGAAGCGCACTCCGGCGCCGGTGACCGGCGGCAAGCCGCGCAGGCCGATCTTGATCGCGAACCACGTCGTCCCCCAAATCGAGCACATCACGGCATAGGCGACGACGATTCGGAGCATCCCGGTCCATGAACGCCCCCGGCGGCGGGCGGTTGCGCCGCTTGCGCTACGTGCGCTTGCCCGTTGCCCGAGCGTGCCGCGCCAGCGTCGTGACGAGCTGCGGCAAGCGTGCCTGCGCGGGCGGCAGGACAAAGGGGACCGCACCGCTCGCGCTCGCGCGCCGGCGCCAGGCGGCCGGGACGGTCGCCGCGCGCAGCGCGCGCGTCGTGGTCAAGATGCTGCTCCCGCTCTTCGCGCCCGTCGCCGGATCGTATTGGGTGTAGGTCTCGCTCGCGATCGAGCACAGCGTGCCGACGTTGGGCGCGTCCCAGCGCGTCTCGTCGATGCGGCTGACGGCGCCGTAGAACGGCACGACGGTGGTCGTCACCGTTTCGGTCGCCTGACCGCCGGCCGGCAATCCGCTCGGAAGGGCGCATTTGGCCGGGACGCTCTGCGCGCCCAGCGGGGTGACGTGCACGGCCAGTGGCCGCTGCGCGGGCCCGTCCGGATACCACAGCGGCACGGTGGTCGCGACCGGCTGCGGTGCGCCGCTTCCCGTATACGTCACGGCGAATGCAACGGTGTAACCGCCGCCGGCCGCGGTCGGCGGCCCCGTCGTGATGGTCGTGCCGCTCTTGCCGAAGCGCGGGCTGCTCGCGCTGTTGACCATCGTTCCGGCCAGTCCCGGCCCGGCGATCGTCTCGTCGGAGGACGACGAGGAGCCGTCGTTGCCGGTGAGCACCGAGCCGGCATGGAGCGCGCCGTCCGCACCGAGCGCGATCGTGCCGCTGCCCGTGGTGCTGGTCGGGCCGGTCGAGTTCGTGCCGGGCGGGAGCGTGCTCGCGGACTGGCTGGTCGACGTCACGCTGTAGGCTAACACCGGGTCGAACGGCGCGCCGGCGGGCACTTGCACCAAGCGCAGCGGGACGGTGTTCGTGGACGTCGCCGTGCTGCTGAACGTGTCGGTCGAGACGAACGACGTCGTGCTGGATTGCTTGGAAACCGAGCCGTACGAGACGAGGTCGAAACCGGCCGCGGTCGCGATCAGGCCTTCGTAGGTATCGACGACGTTGCTGTAACTCGTGTAGGGAAAGCCCGACGTCCCCGTCGGCACCGTGCTCGTGCGGACGTCGTATAGCCCGCTCGCCCCGCCGAAGCTCTGGTTGCCGGTCACGGTCACCGTGTCGCGGTAGGCCGAGACGACGATCGTCGTGGTGGGGCTCGGATTCGGCGCCGGTATGATGGGCACGCCGCCGCCGACCGTCGTCACCGTGACGGTCGCCTCGTCGGTGCGGTCGTACGACGTGCTGGCGCCGTCGGCCAGCCCGACGAGACGCGGGTTCGGCGTCGGGGTCGGGCCGGGCGGCGCCACGATCGCGCTCGAGCCCCCGCCGCCGCCGCACGCGGCGAGCAGCACCGTCAGCGCGAGCGCGGAAAAGAAGCGTGTCCGAGAAGGGTCTGCCGCACGCGCTCCCCTTTGGTGACCGGCGCCCCGCGCCCTTGCTCACATCCTGAACACGCCGAACTTCGTTTCCTTGGGCGCTTTGTAGCGGGCGGCGCGCAGGCCGATGGCGAGCACGCGGCGCGTGTCGAGCGGGTCGATGATGCCGTCGTCCCAGATGCGCGCGCTGGAATGGTACGGGTGGCCTTCGCTGTCGTACTTGGCCAGGATCGGCGCCTTGAAGGCGTCCTGCTGCTCGGCTGAGAGCGCGGGCTTGTGCTTCTCGGCGTCGGCGTTCATGCGCACGGTGAGCAGCGTCGAGGCGGCTTGCGCGCCGCCCATCACGCTGATGCGCGCGTTGGGCCACATCCAGAGCTGGCGCGGCGAGTAGGCGCGCCCGCACATGCCGTAGTTGCCGGCGCCGAAGCTGCCGCCGAGCACGACGGTGAACTTGGGCACTTCCGCGCAGGCGACCGCGGTGACGAGCTTCGCGCCGTCCTTGGCGATGCCGCGGTTCTCGTACTCCTTGCCGATCATGAAGCCGGTGATGTTCTGCAGGAACACCAGCGGCGTGCCGCGCTGCGCGCACAGCTCGATGAAGTGCGCGCCCTTGAGCGCGGACTCGCTGAACAGGATGCCGTTGTTCGCCAGGATGCCGACCGGGTGGCCCTCGATGTGCGCGAAGCCGCACACCAGCGTGCTGCCGTAGCGGGCCTTGAACTCGGCGAAGTCCGAGCCGTCGACGATGCGCGCGATCACCTCGCGCACGTCGTAGGACTGGCGCGGGTCGGCCGGGATGATGCCGTAGAGCTCGTGCGGGTCGCGCGCGGGCGGGCGCGGCGCGCTGACCGGCCAGGCGTCGTAGGTGCGGCGGTCGACGTGGGCCACGATCTGGCGCACGATGCCCAGCGCGTGCTCGTCGTCGACGGCGTAGTGGTCGGCCACGCCGCTGATGCGGGTGTGCACGTCCGCGCCGCCGAGCTCTTCGGCGGTCACGATCTCGCCGGTCGCGGCCTGCACCAGCGGCGGGCCGCCCAGGAAGATCGTGCCCTGGTCCTTGACGATCACGGACTCGTCCGCCATTGCCGGCACGTAGGCGCCGCCGGCGGTGCACGAGCCCATCACCGCGGCGATCTGCGGGATGCCCTGCGCGCTCATGCGCGCCTGGTTGTAGAAGATGCGCCCGAAGTGGTCGCGGTCGGGGAAGACCTCGTCCTGGAGCGGCAAGAACGCGCCGCCCGAGTCGACCAGGTAGATGCAGGCCAGGCCGTTCTGCTCGGCGATCTCCTGCGCGCGCAGGTGCTTCTTGACCGTCATCGGGTAGTAGGTGCCGCCCTTGACGGTCGCGTCGTTGGCGACGATCACGCAGTCGGTGCCCTCGACCGTGCCGATGCCGGTGACGATGCCGGCCGCCGGCGCGGCGTCTTGCGTACATGCCGTGCGCGGCCAGCGCGGAGAACTCGAGGAACGGCGTGCCGGGGTCGATCGAGCCGGTCGATCCGGTCGCGGGCGGTCAGCTTGCCGCGCTTGCGGTGGCGCTCGGTCGCGACCGGCCCGCCGCCGCCGCGCACGCGGGCGAGCTGGGAGCGCAGGTCGTCGACGAGCGCGGCCATGGCGGCGGCGTTGCGCTCGAAGTCGGAGGCGTGGCGATCGATCCGGGTCGCGAGGAGGCTCACGACCGTACGTTTTTAAGCCTGCGTGAGATTATCCGTCTAGCGGCTCGCCAGGCGGCTCGCAGGCGTTACCATGGCACCGTGGCCGCTCAGACGACTGCCCCCTCATCCTATCGCCCGGCCGGCGCGCTCGACGCGTCGACCGCCCTGCTTGCCGTACAACGGTCCCTGGAACCGCCGCCTGGCGGCGCACCTGCTGCGCCGGGCCGGCTTCGGCGGCTCGCCCGGCCGACGTCGACCGGCTCGCCGGCGCTCCCGGTCGGGCGACGCGGTCGAGAGCCTGCTCCGCTTCCCGGACACCTCGCGCCTGGCCGGCATGCCCGACCTCGTGCACCCCGCCCCCGCCCCGCCAGCGCCGGCAGATGCGCGCCATGCTGGGCGACAACCCGACCCCCGAGCAGCTCAAGGAAGTGCGCCAGCAGCTCGGCCGGGCGCGGCGCCAGAACCTGATCGCGCTGCAGAGCTGGTGGCTGGAGCGGATGATCGCCAGCCCCGCGCCGCTGCAAGAGAAGATGGCGCTGTTCTGGCACGGCCACTTCACCAGCGCGGTCAACCAGAAGGGCATCAGCGGCCAGGAGATGCTGATGCAGAACCAGCTCTTCCGCGAGTACGCGCTGGGCAACGTGCGCGACCTGACCCTGCACGTCTCGCAGGACCCCGCGATGCTGCGCTACCTCGACAACAACGTCAACGTCAAGGCGCACCCCAACGAGAACTACGCCCGCGAGCTGATGGAGCTGTTCACGCTGGGCATCGGCAACTACAGCGAGCAGGACGTGCGCGAGGGCGCGCGCGCGCTGACCGGCTGGACCTTCCGCCGCAACCCCGACGGCACCGGCTCGTTCTACGACAACCGCAACCAGCACGACGACGGCGCAAGACGTTCCTCGGCCGCAGCGGCAACTTCGACGGCGACGACGTGGTGCGGATCGATCTTCGAGCAGCCGGCCGCGCCGCGCTGGTTCGCCCGCAAGCTGCTCGCGTTCTTCGTCTACATGGACCCCGAGCCGCAGCTGGTCGACCAGGTCGCGAGCCTGCTCGTGCGCAGCAACTTCGAGCTGCGCCCGGTGATGGCGACGCTGCTGCGCAGCAACGTGTTCTTCAGCGACCGCGCGTACCGCGCGCTGGTCAAGAGCCCGGTCGAGTTCGTGGTCGGCACGCACCAGCTCTTCGGCGTGCCGCAGGTGGCTGCCGACGGAGCTGGCCACGCTGCGCGCGATGGGCCAGGTGCTGTTCTACCCGCCCAACGTCAAGGGCTGGGACGGCGGCGCGGCGTGGGTCAACAGCGCGACGATCCTGACCCGCGAGAACTTCGCCAACGCCCTCGTGCGCAACCCGCAGGCGACCGCGAACGCGACCTGGATCGCGCCGGCGTTCCGCGCGAACGACCCGCACGCGGTCGCCAAGACGCTGACCGACACGATGCTGCAAGGCGACGTCTCGCCGGCCTCGGTCGCGCAGCTCGTCGCGTACCTGGGCGGCAGCGGCCAGGCCGCGCTCGCCCAGCTCTCGCCCGAGAACGCCGACGAGCGCGTCCGCGGCGCCGCGTACCTCACCATGGCGATGCCCGCCTACCAGTTGGCATAGGCGCTGCCGTGCACGATCTTTCACCCTCGCTTCCCTGACGTTGGACACCACGACATGAAACGCACGAACTTTCTCCTGGGCGCGCTCAGCGGGCTCGCGGTCGTCGGCAGCACGCGACTCGCTGTTCGCGCAGGCGCTGGCGCAGACGCCGCTGGCGGGCCTGCCCGGCGGCAGCGACCGCGTGCTGGTGGTGATCAACTTCCAGGGCGGCAACGACGGCCTCAACACGGTCGTGCCGCACGGCATGCCGGACTACTACCGCTACCGGCCGACGCTGGGCATCCCGCAGAACGACGTGCTGCGCATCGACGGCACCGTCGGCCTGAACCCCGCGCTCGCGCCGCTGAAGAAGATGTACGACGCGGGCAAGGTCGCGGTCGTGCAGGGCGTGGGCTACCCGCAGCCCGACCACTCGCACTTCCGCTCGACCGAGATCTGGCAGACCGCCGCGCCGAGCAAGTACGAGGCCACCGGCTGGCTGGGGCGCTATCTCGACGACGCCAGCCTGCCCAAGCAGAACCTGTTCAACGCGGTCGCGCTGAGCAACGTGCTGCCCGAGGCGCTGATCGCCAAGCAGACCGACGTCCCGGCGATCGACGCGCTGCGCGGCTACGGCCTGCGCAGCGACCAGCAACAGTGCCGACCGCGAGGCCTTCCACGAGTTCGTCCGCGACACGACGGTGCCGTTCAAGTCGCCGTTCCTGGCGCAGGTGGCGGCGATCGAGGACCACGCCCAGCGCGGCGCGCAGGAGCTGCCCAAGCTGATCGCCGGCTACCAGCAGCAGGCGACGTACCCGGCGACGGCGCTCGGCCGCAGCCTCGCGCTGGCCGCGCAGATCGTCGGCTCGAAGCTCGGCACGCGGGTGATCTACGTGCAGCACGGCTCGTTCGACACCCACACCACGCAGAAGCAGACCCAGGACCGCCTGCTGACCGACTTCGCCAACAGCATCAGCGCGTTCTACGCCGACCTCGCCGCGCACGGCAACGACAAGCGCGTGCTGGCGATGACCTTCAGCGAGTTCGGCCGGCGCGTCCCCGAGAACGCCAGCCGCGGCACCGACCACGGCGAAGCCGCGCCGGTGTTCCTGATCGGCGGCGGCGTGAAGGGCGGCCTCTACGGCGAGCATCCCGACCTCGCGCGGCTGAACATGGGCAACTTGGCGTACACGACGGACTTCCGGACCGTATACGCGACGGTGCTGGAGCGCTGGCTGGGCCGGCCCTCGGCGGCGATCGTGGGCGGAACGTTCTCGCAGCTGCCGCTGCTGGCGTAGTGAGCGCTTCGCCGGCCAAGGTCGCCACCGTCGATCACGTCGTGAGCTGGGGTGACGGCGCGCACGACCCGGCGCGCCAGGAGAACGCGGCGATCCGCGTCGCGGTCGGCGTCGCGACGGTGTGGGACGTGCTCGACGCCGCATCGCTCCAGCCGCGCCTCGCGCCGAGCGCGCAGGGCCAGGGGCCGAATCTCTACGTCACCGGGATCGGCGGGGTCGAGCAGAACCGCGAGACGGGGCACCACTGGGCGTATCTCGTCGACGGCGACGAGCCGCCGGTCGGCCCGGACGCCTACGTGCTGCGCGGCGGCGAGCGCATCGTGTGGGAGTACGTGCACGTCTCGAGCGGCCGCAAGCAGGGGACCCATCCGGGCTTCTGAGCGGCGACGCCGAAACGAACGAACGCGGCGCTGAAACGAGCCGAGGCGCCTCGTCATAGAAGCGCCTCGGTGTTGTCCGGGCGAGCGGCCCGGCGCTCGCGGATTTTTACGCGCAGCAGGGATCCGAGCAGCGTTTCGTCTTCAGGCAGGACTGCGAGACGATGGTGGACTCGGAGCACGCGTCCGGCTCGGCGCCGCGGCTGGGCTCCTCGCGGAGATCGAGTTCGTCGAATAATTCGGTCGGCGGCATGGTTTCTATCACCCTTCTGCGCGATCGTGCGCGCACGCAGTCTTCAGGGCCGGCGACGCGAAGGCCTAGACACGGCACGCGCGAGACGGTGGATTTGTGGAGCGCATCACTGGCACCGGCTGTGTGACGGTGATCGTTCGACCGGCTGGCCAGTTAGGTAGATAAGCCGCGCTTCTTCATAGCTTTATCAGGGAGCTAGACTGGAGTTCCGATGAGCGCGGCGATGTTCTGCCGGACCTCTTGGACTACCGAACCCTCGATCATCCCTTTGTGCTCGGCCTTGCGCGCGCGCCAGTCCAGTGATTTCACGTGATCGGAAAGCACGACGCCCGTCACGTCGGCGTTGGCGCCTACCGGGACCTCGAACGGGTAGCCTTTCACTTCGTTGGTGATCGGGCAGACGATGCACAAGGATGTCTTGTCGTTGTAGCCGGCTGGTGACAGAACGAGGGCTGGTCGTCGGCCGGCCTGCTCGTGTCCGCGGCGTGGGTTGAATTCGAGCCAGACGACGTGCCCGGCGTCCGGCACGTACGGTGTCGCCGGTTCGCCGGTCTTCACCAGCGTTCGGCGCCTACCGGCGAATCGGCGAACGTTTCGCCGTGCACGTTCTCGGGGGTGATGGCGGCGATCAGGTCGCTCAAATTCTTGCGGCGGACCGGGCGCAGCACCAGGCCGCCGTCCGCACCGGCCTCGACTTCTACCGAGTCGCCCTCGTGCAGGCGGCTGCGTTCCAGCACCGAGCGGGGAATCCGAACGGCCACGCTGTTGCCCCAGCGGGAGATGGTCGCGATCGCCACCAGTTCGCCTCCTGTATATCCAAGGGATATCCTAACCTAAACCCGCCGGGCGTACAAGTTCCGTATCTCGGTAAGAATCCGGAGGCTCGGCCCCGCCTGCTCCGAATCCCGCCGGATGCTTCTCCGTCGCGCTGTCTCCATCGCGTCGCTCGTCGCGTTCGTTCTGGCAGGGCTGCCCTTTGCGGCGCTCGCTCAGGACGCCGCGCCGCCCGCGCCCGCGCCGTCGTTCGCCGAGCCGTCGATCTCGCCCGACCACGCGAGATCGCTTTCGTCGAGGGCGGCGACGTGTGGAGCGTGCCCTCCGCGGGCGGCACGGCCCGGCTGCTGGCCGACGTGGGCGGGACCGCGGCGCGGCCGCTGTTCTCGCCCGACGGCAAGCGGCTCGCGTACGTGTCGACCCGGGCCGGCGCGATCGGGGTCTACGTCATCACGCTCGACGGCGGCGAGGTTCGCCGGCTGACCCACGACGACGCGGCGCTGACGCTCGAAGCGTGGTCGGCCGACTCGCGCGCGCTCTACTTCTCGAGCAACGCGCGCAACATCAGCTCGGCGGCCGACGTCTACCGCGTCAGCGTGGACGGCGGCACGCCGATGCCGGTGCTCGACGAGCGCTACGTCGACGAGCGCGACGCCGCGCCCTCGCCCGACGGCACGCGCATCGCGTTCTCGCGCAACGGCTTCGCGCAGTGGTGGCGGCGCGGCCACAGCCACATCGACCAGAGCAACATCGTGATCGAGGACCTCGCCGCGCACCGCTACGAGTCCGTCACGAACGGCGACGCGAAGGACCGCTGGCCGATGTGGGCGCCGGACGGCCGCACGCTGTACTTCGTTTCCGACCGCGACGGCGGCGACCAGCTCTACGCCCGCGCCGACGGGCGCGTGCGCAAGCTCACCGCGCTCACCGGCCGCGAGCGCGTTCTCTGGCCGACGATCTCGCGCGACGGCCGGCTGATCGCGTTCGAGCACGAGTTCGGCATCTGGACCTGCGACACGGCGAGCGGCGAGACGAAGCGGCTGGCGATCGCGCCGCGCGGCCTGCCCTCGCGCACCGAGCCGCAGCACCTCACCCAGACCAGCCGCTTCGCCGGGCTCGACCTCGCGCCCGACGGCAAGAAGCTGGCCTTCGTCGCGCGCGGGCGCGTGTTCGCCGCCGGCGCGAAGGAAGGCGGCGAGGCGCAGCCGGTCACGACCCGCGCGGGCGCCGCGTACGCCGATCCCGGTCTGGGCGCCCGGCAGCCGGCGGCTGGCGTACGTCGTCGACCGCGGCACCGAGCAGGCCGTCGCGACCTACGACTTCGGCGCCGGTGACAATGCGAGCGGCGAGCGCATCGTCACGCCGCCCGGCCACCACGACGACTACCCGCACTGGTCGCCCGACGGCGCCACGCTGGCGTTCGTGCGCGACGGGCGCGAGCTGCACGCGCTCGACGTCGCGACGCGCGCCGACCGGGTGATCGCGCGCGGTATCCTCGACCGGCGCCCGTTCGGCGACAAGGACGACATCGCGTTCTCGCCGGCCGGCGACTGGATCGCGTACGTCGACAACGAGCGCAGCGGCTTCGCCAACGCGCGCGTCGTGCGGCCCGGCGGCGGCGAGAGCCACGCGATCACCACCCTCTCGAACGGCAACGGCGGCCCGCTGGCCTGGGCGCCCGACGGCACCCGGCTCTTCATCGTCTCCTCGCAGCGCACCGAGAACGGTTCCGTCGCGCAGGTCGATCTGATCCCGCGCGCGCCGAAGTTCCGCGAGGACGCCTTCCGCGAGCTGTTCCCCGAGCTGCCCTCGCGCGCGATCCCGACCGCGCCGCCCAGCACCGCACCCACGCCCACGGCGAGCGGCTCCCCGTCGCCGTCGCCCTCGCCGTCCGCCGCACCCGGCGCGCCCGGCGCGCGCAAGCGCGAGACGCGGATCGTGTTCGACGGCATTCGCGAGCGGGTGACGTTCCTGCCGACCGGCCTGGACGTCTCGCGCGTGCGCGTCTCGCCCGACGGCAAGCAGCTCGTGCTCGTCGCCACCGCCGCGGCTCAGGAGAACCTCTACGCGTTCTCGATCGACGATACGGCCAAGGCCGACGCGGTCGCGCACCAGCTCACCAGCACGCCCAGCCGCAAGAGCGCGATCGCGATCTCGCCCGACAGCCAGACCGTGTTCTACCTCGACGCCGGGCGCGCGTACACCGTCCCGCTCGACGGCGAGAAGCCGCCGCACGCGCTGGCGCTCGCGGCCGAGCTCGACGCCGACTTCGACCGGCGACAAGCCGCTGCTGTTCCGCCAGGCCTGGTCGCTGCTCGAGCGCTGGTACGCCGACCCGAAGTTCCACGGCGCCGACTGGCAAGCGGTGCGCCGCACCTACGAGCCGCACGCGCTCGCGGCGCGCACGCCCGAGGAGTTCCGGCGCGTCGTCTCGCTGATGCTGGGCGAGCTGAACTCCTCGCACCTGGGCATCTCGGGCGCGCCCGCGCCGGGCACGTCGCCGGTCACGGTCGGGCGCATCGGCGTGCGCTGGAACGCGGCGGAGTACGAGCGCACCGGCCGCCTGCGGGTGGCGGAGATCGTGCCGCTGGGCCCGCTCGCGCTCGCCGGGCGGGTCGCGGTCGGCGACGAGCTGCTCGCGGTCGACGGCACGCCGCTCGACCGCCGCACCGATCTCGACGCGCTGCTCGCCAACCGCATCGGCAAGCGCACCGAGCTGCGCTTCGCGCAACGCGACCGTGCCGGTGCTGCCGATCGACCGCCCGAGCGAGAAGAACCTGCTCTACCGAAGCTGGGTCGCGAGCCGGCGCGCGTACGTCGAGCGCGTCAGCGGCGGGCGGCTGGGCTACGTGCACCTCTACGACATGGGCCCCGAGTCGCTGACCCAGTTCTACCAGGACCTCGACGTGCAGAACCGCGGCCGCGCGGGCGTGGTGATCGACATCCGCAACAACAACGGCGGCTTCGTCGATCCCTACGCGCTCGACGTCATCACCCGGCGCGAGTACCTGCGCTTCGCCTCGCGCTTCGGCTTCGATGCGCCCGAGCGCACGGCGCTGGGCCAGCGCGCGCTCGACCGGCCGACGGTGCTCGTCACCAACGAGCACACCCTCTCCGACGGCGAGAACATGGCCGAAGGCTACCGCCGCTTGGGCGCGGGCAAGATCGTCGGCGTGCCGACCGCGGGCTGGATCATCTTCACCAGCGAGACCACGCTGGCCGACGGCTCGACCCTGCGCCTGCCCTCGACGCGCGTGCTGACCCAGGACGGGGTCGACATGGAGCTGCACCCGCGCCCGGTCGACGTGCGGGTCGAGAACCCGCCCGGCGCGGCCGAGCGCGGCGACGACCCGCAGCTCGACGCCGCGGTGCGCGTGCTGCTGGGCCGGGCCGGGCGGCGCTAGCGAACCTCGATCTTGGCCATCATCCCGCCGTCTTCGTGGTCGAGGATGTGGCAGTGGTACAGGAACGTGCCGCGCACGGTGGGGTCGCGGAAGTCGATCAGGACTTTGGTTTGCGAGGGGTGCGCCTGGCCTCGGTTGCCGCGGCCCTGGGGCGGAATGTCGAACGTGTCGACCCAGTGCGGGTTGGCCTGGGCGACGCCGTTGACGCTCTCGACGACGAAGTGCACCTGGTGGATGTGGAAGGCGTGGATCTCCTCGGAGTCGTTCTCGAGGGTCCACTCCTCGACCGTGCCGGATTGCGCGACGATGCTGGGCGGACCGGCCGGGTCGTAGGCCTTGCCGTCGAGATAGAACCCGTTGTCGTCCTCGGAGAAGTGGATCGTGCGCTGCACGGCCGGCGCGGGCAGCGCGCTGCGGTAGAAGCGCGAGCGGCGCAGCGCGCCGGCCGCGCGCACCCGCGCGGTGGCGGTCGCGGCCGAGCTCGCGCCGCCGTCGTCGGCGAGCACGCCCAGCACGGCTTCGGGGCTGGGATCGCCGCCCGGGCCGGAGTCGAAGCACTTGGAGACCAGCGCCGCCGGGTTTTTGGGTCCGGTCACCAGCACTTCGACCCGCCCCGCGGGAGTCGAGGACGACATCGTTCGTCCGGACCGACTCCGGCCCGCCGGGATAGTCGTGCAGCGGCACGCCGTCCTGCGCGACGAGCGTCATCGGCGCGCCGTCGACCGCGAGGTCGAAGTGACGGTGGCCCGAGGCGTTGACGATGCGCCAGAGCTGCGTCTCGCCGGGCTTGATGCCGATCGTCGCCAGGTGCAGGCCGTTGATCGTCGGCGTGCCGTCCTCGGGCCCGCAGGCGTTGCCGTTCTCGTCGTCGCCGCGCGCGCGGCGGCGCGCCGCCATCACGGCCCGGCGGCGAGCGGCCTCGCCCGCCGCGAACGACGGGTCGTTGGGAACGTCGCCCAGGACGATGACCCGCTCGCGCAAGCCGGCCGTGCGCGGCACTTCCGACGCGATGCCCTCGACGACGATCGCGCCCGCCATGCCGTTGCCGACCTCGTACGAGGAGAGCCCGTGCGGGTGCGGGTGGTACCAGTACAGCCCGGGCGGCTGGTCGGGGTTGATCCGCACGACGTAGTCGACCGCGCCGCCCGGC
This sequence comes from Vulcanimicrobiota bacterium, assembly GCA_963784655.1. GTDB lineage: Bacteria > Vulcanimicrobiota > Vulcanimicrobiia > Vulcanimicrobiales > Vulcanimicrobiaceae > Vulcanimicrobium. Next base: position 176,842 of record CAWASO010000001.1, on the reverse strand, counting down.
GCGGCGTTGGTCGCGATGACCTCGTCGCCGGGCTGCACCGGTGCCGACGACAGGCCGTGGAAGTGCAGGTTGGAGTTCGACACCACGCCGATGCCGCAGTACTGCGGCAGCGCGTTTTGCAGGTGCAGGCGGATCGTGTCGCCGGGCTGCACGCGGATCGTCGGCGCGCCCTGCGCGCCGTTGAAGAAGAACGCGGGCCGGCCGTTCGGGTCGAACTTCGCTTCGAGCGAAAGCTGCGCGACGCCGTTGACGCTGGCGACCTCGGGCAGAATCGGTAACGCTTGCGGCTGGGACGTTCCGCCCGCGCCGGGCAGCGGCGGGGGCAGCGTCACCGTGCCGTTGTGGCCGCCGCCGCAGGACACGAGCGCCAAGAGACAGCTCGCGAGCGCGGCCATGCGGCGCAGCAGTGCGGGTCTCATAGCGCGAACAGGTACTTCGACGAGACGACGTGCAACAGGCGGCCGGTGTAATCGCGCTGCCCGGTGTCGAACACCGTCAGCCGCGTGTTGCGCGAGAAGCGGTAGCCCAGGCCGGCGGTGACGGTGCGCGCGAACGCGGTGTCCTTGGTCGCGTCCCAGCGCGCGATGGCGAAGCTGCGCGCGCCCAGCGCTTGGCGCACTTGGACGAAGCCGCCGCTGCTCTGGAGCGCGTCGCCGTAGACGTCGGACGCGCTGTCGTTGCCGGTCTGGTAGACGGCGTCGACCTCGGTGCCGCGCCGGGCGAAGCCGAGCGCGTAGCCCTTGGCGGTGGAAGCGGTCGCCGATCCCGCTGAAGGACTGCGTGTCGTTGAACCCCAGGCCGGTCAGCGCGCGGCTGCCGTCGTAGCGGTAGGCCTGCAAGCTGAAGTCGCCCAGGTCGCGCCGCAGCGTCACCATCGTGTCGACGCCGTGAGCGCCCAGCCCGGACGCGACGTCGTGGCCCTGGAGGAACGAGACCGTGCCGCCGATCTGGCGGCTGGGGTTGCCGACCACGATCTGGCCGCCGATCTTCGGCATCGAAGAAGGTGAACGGGTTGTCGCCCGCCCGCTGGCTCCAGACCGCGTAGGGCTGGGTCGTCTCGCGGAAGGTCTCGGGGTCGAGCGGGAGCGGCAGGGTGAACTGGCCCGCGCGCAGCGTGACCGGCGTCCTGGCGCCGTCGGGCGTGGCGCGGTAGGCGTACCAGACGTCGCGCGCCCGGCCCGGCTCGCCGCCGTCGACGGCGTAGATCTCCGCCCAGTACGAGCCGCGCGAGCCGACCGAGCCGCCCATCAGGAACTCGACCTCGTCGACGATCGTCTTGGGCAGCGGCCCGCTCCGGGCTTCGTCCGGGTCGGCGGCCCCCGCCGCTGGCGTAGCTCGTCTCGACCCGCACCGCGGCCGGGAAGACCGGCTTGGGCGCGAGCCCCGGGATACGGTACCCGTTGGCCAGGAAGGTCTGCCCGAACGCGGTCAGGTGGGGGACCTCGGTGTGGCAGGCCTGGCACGAGAGCCCGTACCGGTGCGCGAACACGGGAATCGCCTCCGCCGGCCGGGGCGCGAACAGCGCCGCAGCGGCGAGAAGAACGCCGGCGAACGACCCGGACAATCGCACGAGGACCTCCTAACGATTATATTAGGAAGACCTAATTGACGCTGAGGCGCTCCTATCCTCTCCCGGCAAGATCTCGTCGCCCGGCCAGGCGTCGCTGCGCCGGTTGAGCCAGTCCGTCATTGCCGGGAAGGCCTCGGTCATGCCGAGCCAGCCGAGGACCGGCCACCCGAACGTCGCGCCGGCCGCGAACAAGTCGATCAGCGACTCGCTGCTGCCGCGGTAGCCCGCCGGGTGGAACACCACCGCGGGGTCGATTCCCAGGTGAAGCGTGGCCGCGTACGACCAAGCGATGGCGGCCATCTCCTGCGCGTCCTGCGCATCGAGCCGGCCGCCCGCCTCGCGTCGGCGGGCCGGCGAGAGCACGGCTAGGTGCCCCGCTTCGTGCAGCAGGTCGCCGGGATAGAGCAGCGCGGGCTCGTCGACGGCCAGCACGCCGCGCTCGACGTCGATTCCCGGCAGCACCGTGTCCGCCGGAACCGGCCCGAAGCGCACCTCGAGCCCGATCCCGCGCAGGAAGGCGACGATCGCCGCCGTCACCGTCTCGCTCGAACGCGCCGGTTCGTTCACACCGCGCGCGACAGCCGGACGCCGAGCGCGGTTGCAAGGCCGCCGCGCCCGGTCCGGTCAGCCGAGGTCAGCGGTTGATGACGTCGATCTCGTCGGCGTTGAAGCCGCCCGCGCTGTTGCGCGAACCGCGGATCGCGACCCGCATGCCCGGGGCCAGCGTCGTGCCGGTCGGGTTGATGACGGTCCCCTGGTGGAGCGAGACGCCCGTGCCGTTGCGCAGCTGCAGGTTGTAGCCGCCGAACGAGGACACCACGCCGCTGATCTGGCCGTCGCGCATGCCGCCGCGGCGGTCGCCGTACTGCCCCTGGCCGTTCCAGTTGCCGTTGCCGCCGTAGCCGTTGTTGCCGTAGCCGTTGTTGCCGTTGCGGCGGTTGCCGTAGCCGCTGCCGTTGTTGCCGTAACCGTTGCCGTTACCGTTGTTGGCGTAGCCGAGGTTGCGGAACAGCTCGCGGCGCTGGTTCTCGTCGAGCACGCCGACGATCTGGCGCCGGACGTCCTGCCCGTTGCCCGAGCGCTCGATCGAGCGGATCTGGGTGCGCTGGTCGGGGCGCAGGTTCAGCGCGCGGACCGCTTCGTTGAACTGGCGGTCGCTGACCTGGGCGTTCGCGTTCTGCGACCAGCCGTAGGGCTGCTGCTGGGCGAACGCGGCGACGGGAGCGGTGAGGACGGCGAATGCGCCGATGATGGAGGCGAGCTGGCGTGTCTTCATGGCTGGGCAACGCGCCGCCGCTCTCCCCGGCGCCTGCTGAGCGGCCTGGGATTGGGGCCGGCGGAGGTTCGGCGTTGGGCTGCGAACGCGGCGGGGTGGTTTCGCTGCGATTTCTGGGCACCGGCGGCGCGCGCTGGGTCGTCGCCAAGCAGATCCGCGCCTCGGGCGGGTTCTGGCTGCAAGCCGACGGGACGAACATCCACGTCGACCCCGGGCCGGGCGCGCTGGTGCGCGCGCTGAGCGCGCTGCCGCCCTGCGACCCGGCCACTCTCGACGCGATCGTGCTCTCGCACAAGCACCTCGACCACGCCGGCGACGTCAACGCGGTGATCGAGGCGATGTGCCAGGGCGGCTGGCGGCCGCGCGGCGCGCTCTGCGCCCCGCTCGACGCGCTCGACCCCGCCCAGCAGCCGGTGGTGTTTCCCTACGCGCGCAAGTTCGTGCCGCGCGAGTGGGTCGTCGAGGCGAACGGCGGGCCGTTCACCGTCGGCAGCGTCGAGCTGCGCTCGTCGCTGCGCCTGCAGCACCCGGTCGAAGCGTACGGCCTGCACGCGCGCACCGCCGCCGGCACGACCGTCTCGTACCTGCCCTGCACGCGCTACTTCGACGAGATCGTGGCCGACTACGCGGCGCAGCGGCCGGACGTGCTGGTGATGAACGTGCTGCGCTACCGCGACACGATGGACGTCGACCACCTGACCTTCGACGACGCCCGCACGCTGATCGAGGGCATCCGACCGGGCGCGGCGATCATGACCCACTTCGGGACGCGCATGCTCGAGCGCGATCCGGCGAAGCTGGCCTACGAGCTCGAGGACGCGACCGGGGTCAAGACGTTCGCCGCCTACGACGGCTGGACGTACGATGTCGGTTGAGATCGAGAGCGCCAAGCCGGGCGAGACCGACGCGTTCTGGAAGGCGCACGACCGCGACTGGCGCAGCGAGCTGTGGGAGTTCCGCGTCGTCTGGCACGAGCAGACGCACGACCTGATCGCGCGCGAGGACGGCGCGATCGTGGGCGCGCTGCGGCTGCGCATCGCGGCGTCGCTGGGCCACCTCGAGGCGCTCTACGTGCTGCCCGCGCGGCGCCGGCGCGGGATCGCGCGCCGGCTCGTCGCGCGCGCGGAAGAGGTCGCGAACTACTACAACTGCCACAAGATCACCGTCCCGGTCTTCCACGAGCGCGCGGCGCAGCGGTTCTTCCTGGCCTGCGGCTACCTGGTCGAGGCGGTGCTGCCGCAGCACACCTTCAAGCTGGACGTCGCGGTCTTGACGAAAATTCCTGCTCTAGGCGCGGCCGCGCGGCGGCGGCTGGTGAAGAGCTGGCGCACGCCGCGCCATTCCGGCGCGAGCTTGCGGCGCGAGGCCAGCGTGCCGTCGTAGAGGTAGACGTTGCCGTGGTTGCTGATCGCGTTGACCAGCGGCCCGTTGCTGCCGACCGTGACGCTGGCGTCGCCGTCGCCGTGCTGGTCGGCGGTCGCGCCGCGCTCGACCCGGGTGTAGACGTGCCCGTCGCCCGAGCGGCCGGAAAGCTGCGCCGCACCGGCCGCACCCAGCGCGATGTTGCCGCTCTGCGACTCGAAGCGCGCCAGCCCGGGGTCGAAGGTGCCGCCGTCGTAGACGATGCTGCCGCTGATGGTCGAGGTCTCGATCTGCTTGCTGCGGCAGTGCTCGAACACGACGTGCGTGTCGATCGCGCGCACCCGGATGCGCTCGAACGCCGAGTCGTTCGCGTACAGCATGCCGTGGCTCATCTGCCCGAACACGGTCGTGCCGACCCCGTTGAGCTGAACCCGGCCGGCGTTCTGGATCACGAACAGGTTCGCGCCGTGGTAGCCGTCGACCGTGGTCGTGCCGCCGCCGACCAGCAGCCGCAGCACGCCGGTGCCGGCCGGCACGGTGACGACCAGGTGCGCGCCCTCGTCGGCGGTCACCCGGATCAGGTCGTGCGCGCCCGGCCTGAGCGGCGCGAACGGAAAGTCCTCGGGCGGGAACATGCCCTGGCTGGCCTGGCCGCCGCTGCCCTGGGTCCAGGCGAAGGGCGGGATCAGCGCCGAGACCGGGTACTGCGGCGTGCCGGTGGCGATGCTGCGCCGCTCGATCGCCGGCGCGTCGTCGCCCGAGTCGACCTGCACGGTGGGCCGGTCCCAGGTCCGCACCGCCAGGTCGTTGCCCTTGCCGCGCACGGTGATCTGGATCCAGGCCTGGTCGCCCACGTCGAACGAGGACGTCGCCGCGGCCGCCGGCGCGGGGGCGGCGGCGCACCAGAGCGCGAGCGTGCCCACCCCTGCGGCGAGCCACCGCAGGACCGGGAACCGGAGGACGTCCACCACCCGATGGTACCGCCCGGATCGGCCGCTGGTCATTGATCGGCCGTGAAGCTTTCGGGCTCGGCCGGCAGGGTCACGGTGAAGACCGAGCCGCCCTCGGGGCGCGGCCGGGCGGCGACCGTGCCGTGGTGGACGCGGGCGATGCTGCGCACGATCGCCAGGCCCAGGCCGGTGCCCTCGACGGTGCGCGCGTGCGAGGGGTCGCCGCGGAAGAAGCGGTCGAAGAGCCGCTCGGCCGCCGCGGGTTCGATCCCGGGCCCGCTGTCGGCGACCTCGATCCGAGCCCGGTCGCCGTCCCGGGCGACCGTCACGTCGACCGCGCCGGCGCTGGTGAACTTGAGCGCGTTGTCGACCAGGTTGCCGACCAGCTGGCGGAGCAGGCCGGCGTCCCCGCTGACGATCGTCGCGGCCCCGGCCGGATGGTGCGCGTTCAGCGCCAGCCCGCGCGCTTGGGCGCGCTCGCGGGCGTGGGCCACGACGTCGTCGACCAGCCGCTCGAGCACGAGCGGCTCCTTGGGGATCTCGTCGCCCGACTCCGCCTTGGCCAGGGTCAGCATGCCCGAGACGATTCCCGCCAGCCGGCCGCTCTCTTCGGCGATGGCGGCGATCGAATCGGTCCGCACCTGGGGGTCGCGGTCGCCCCAGCGCTGCAGCATCTGGGCGTTGGCGTTGATGACGGTCAGCGGCGTGCGCAGCTCGTGCGAGGCGTCGCTGATGAACTGCCGCTCGCGCGCGAAGGCCGACTGCAGCCGGTCGAGCATCGCGTCGAAGGCCGCCGCCAGCCGGCCGACCTCGTCGCGCCGCCGCCAGCGCAGGCGGCGGTCGAGCCGCTCGGAGCCGATCTCGTCGATCGCCGCGGTCAGGCGCTGGATCGGGTCGATCGCGGTTCCGGCGATGAAGTACGACGCGACCAGGATGATCAGCAGCGCGCCCGCCGTGACGAAGAGCAGGATCGTGCGCGCGCGCCGGGTCAGCGCGTCGACGTCGTCGAGCCGCGCGCCGACGTGCGCCACCGCGATCGGGTGCCCGCCGGTGTCGGTCAGCACCCGGTCCAGCACCAGCATCGAGCCGGGCGGGTCGCCCGGCACGCGCATGATCTGGACCTGGCGGTCGCCGCGCGGCCCGGGGAGCGGCGGAAAGGTCAGCCCGCCCAGGTTGGAGCTCTTGCCCAGCACCTGGCCGCGCAGCGTGTCGATCTGCACGAACTCGTTGGCCGAGGCCCAGCGGTCCAGCGTCGGGCGGTCGGACAGCACCAGCACCAGCGGCCCTTCGGTGAAGGCGAAGGTCGCCGCGGCGACCGCCGTGCGCTCGATCTGGTCGGCGGTCTGCTGCGATCGCGAGCTGCGCCTGGTCGATCAGCAGCGAGCGGAACGCGAAATCGATCGCGACCGCGCCCAGCGCGACCACGACCACGATGAGCGCGGCATACCAGGCCGCGATGCGCGCGCGAAGGCTGGTGGTCAGGTTGATCCGGTGGGCGAGCCCACTAATCTTTGAGCGCGTAGCCGACGCCGCGGACCGTCTGGATCAGCTTGTCCTCGAACGGGTCGTCGATCTTGCCCCGCAAGTAGCGGATGTAGACGTCGATCAGGTTGGAGTCGCCCAGGAAATCGCTGCCCCAGACGCCGTTGAAGAGCTCGTCGCGCGAGTGGACCTTGTTGCGGTGCAGCAGCAGGTACTCCAGCAGCGCGTACTCCTTGGCGGTCAGGTGGATCGGCTGCCCGCCGCGCACGACCTCGTGGCGGTCGCGGTCCATGGTCAGGTCCTTGACCGCTGAGCAGGTTCTCTTGCGGGGCGCGCTCGCGCAGGCGGGCCCGGATGCGCGCCAGCAGCTCCTCGATCGAGAACGGCTTGACCACGTAGTCGTCGGCCCCGCGGTCGAGCCCGGCGACCCGGTCGGGGATGCGGTCCTTGGCGGTCAGCATGATGATCGGGACGCGCGACTTGGCCCGCACCCGGGCGCAGACCTCGAGCCCGTCGAGCTTGGGCAGCATCAGGTCGAGCACGACCAGGTCGGGTTCCTTGAGCGCCTTCTCCAGGCCGGAGAGGCCGTCGCTGGCGGTCTCGACCTCGTAGCCCTCGTGCTGCAGCTCCAGGCTCAGCACGCGCAGGATCTGGGCGTCGTCCTCGACCAGCAGGATCTTGTACTTGCGCTCGCCGGCTCCGTTGAGCGCCGCGTCCGTCCCTGGGGTCGCCTTCACCGCGGGCGGGTCTTGCTGCAGCCTGCGGCTGCGGGATGCTGATCTGGGTCACCCACCAGGCGGCCGAGACGCCGACCGCGACCCAGAGCACGGTCGAAGCCGAGCTCACGCCGCCCGTTTCGATCAGCCGGTCGATCGCGAAGGCGAGCCGCTCGACGACGTGCGGGGTCGGTCACGAAGACCCAGGCCAGCCACAGCGCGAGGCTGGAGAGGATCGCCACCAGCCACAGCTCCCAGCCGGGCAGCGGGCAGCGCGGCCGGAACCGGCGCGTCGGCCGTCGCGGCCATGATGCGCGCGTGCAGGTCCGCCGGCGGCTCCTCCAGCGGGAGCGCCGCGAGGGCGCGGTCGAGGGCGTCGTCGTCGTACATCATAGGGTTAATGCTTTCCGCAACTGTTCTTTGGCCCGAAAGAGGTGCGTTTTCACGGTTCCGAGCGGAAGATTTAAGACGGTTGCAATCTCCTCGTACTGCTTTCCTTGCAAGTGGTAGAGCGTCACGACGGTCCGGTATTTCTCGGGCAGCGCGTCGATCGCGGCCCGCAGCCGGCGGGCCTCGTCGTTCTGTTCGGCGAGCGCCGCGGGCCCGGCCGCGGGGTCGGCCCAGTCGGCCGGCTCGTCGCCGGACAGGCGCTTGCGCTTGGCCAGCCGGTCGCAGCAGGCCCGGTAGCAGATGGTGAAGATCCAGGTCGAGAACTTGGCCCCGGGCCGGAACGAGCCCAGCGCGCGGTAGGCCCGCATGAAGGCTTCCTGGGTCGCGTCCTCGGCCTCGGTCCGGTCGTGCAGGGTCCGCACCGCGAGGTTGTAGACCGCGCGCTGGTAGCGCGCGACGAGCTCCCCGAAGGCTTCGCCGTGGCCGGCCAGGGCAGCGGCGATCAGCGCCTGGTCGTCGACGACCGGCGCGGCTACCGGTGGATCCACCGCGAGCGCCGCTCCCATGCGCCGCATGTACGCGCGAGCGGCAGGCCGGTTTCGGCCGGGGGCGAAACTCGCCGCCGGCCGGGTCGTACATGGGGCATGATTTCTCGCTCCACCCTCATCGGCGCCTTGGTCGTCGTCGAGCTGGGCATCGTCGGGGCGGCGATCCGCTCGCTGACCGGCGACTACAACCCCCACTCGGCCGGCGCGTTCGGCCACGGCCACTTCAGCCACGGCGGAACCGTCACGACCCCGCTCGACCGCCACTTCGCGACCGGCCTCGCCCCGCACGTCGTGGTCGACGTCGAGGACGTCCGGGTGGTCATCGCGACCGCGCCCGGGCCCGGCGTGCGGGTCGTCGAGCAGGTTCGCAGAGCACGGCTGGGTCAGCGGCGACGTGGGGCGGGTCGCGGTCGAGCAGACCGCCGACGGCGTGCGCGTCACGTCGCCCGGCGACGAGGGCCCGCACGTCATGATGGGCGGCTTCGTCCACCTGGTCCAGTCACGGTCCCGGCCACGGCGCTGATCGAGGTGACCAGCGACGACCGGGTCGAGGCGAGCGGCTTGCGAGCGCGCTTCACCGCCCACACCGGCGACGGTTCGCTCCACGTCCGCGACCACCGCGGCGACCTCGATCTCACCACCGGCGACGGCATGCATCGAGCTGATCGACGTGCGAGGCGCCGACGTCAGCGCGCACACCGCCGACGGCCGGCTGAGCCTGACCCGGGTGGTGGCCGACCGGCTGGCCGCCGGGACCGACGACGGCCGGATCGAGGCGACCGACGTCCACCTGGGCGAGGGCGCCATCAGCACCAAGGACGGGCGGGTCCGGTCGCTTACACGCCCGACAGCGACGCGACCCTGACCGCCCGCACGCGGCGACGGCCGGATCGACCTGCCGGCCGGCCTGAGCGAGTCCACGCCCACCTCCACCGGCGACGGCGACGTGGTCCCCACGAGCGGGTCGTGCGGCTCGGCGCGGGCCGCGGCCGCTTCGAGGTCTCGAGCGCCGACGGTTCCATCACCATCACCCAGGGAGCGCAAGTCTAGCCATGCTCGAGAACGTCCTCGTCCCGATCGCCCTGTTCTTCTTCCTGTTCGGCGCGCCGGTGCTGGCCTTCATCGTGACCCGGGTGCTGGCGCACCGCGAGCGGCTGGAGATGATCCGCCACGGAATCGTCCCGCCGGCCGGGGCCGGCCGCAAGGCCTACCGCGACTGGCGCCGCCAGCAGGGCGCGAACGGCTGGGGCGCCGCCGGCTCGTGGCAGGCGCAGTCCCAAACCGCCGGCCCCGGCCCCGTCGGCGGCTGGGCCGGCTACGACGACGAGCCCCAGCGGGCGCTCTACAAGGGCATCCGGACGGCCTTCGTCGGCTTCGCGATCCTGGTCGGGCTGTCGTTCATCGGCGGCACCCCGCTCACGCCGGGCTTCCACGGCGGCCCCTGGCTCCTGGGCGGGCTGATCCCGATGTTCGTCGGGATCGCCCAGGTCATCATCGCCCTGCTCTCGGGCGCCCAGCTCCCCGGCGTCGGCCCCAACCGCGGGGTGAGCTACGCGCCGCCGCCGCCGCCCGGCCCCGGGATGCCGCCCCCGCCGCCGCCGGGCTTCGGCGGGGCGCCGCCGCCCTGGCAGCCCCAGCAGCCGGGCCGCTCGCCCGTTCGAGGAGATCGGCAAGCCGCCGCGGCCCGCCCGACCTGCGCTGAGCGCGGCCGGCGAAATGACGAAGGGGACGAGTCGCCTGGGCGGCTCGTCCCCTTTCGTTTCCGTTCGCGCGTGGGTTACGTTAGCGGCAACTGACCAGGGCCATCGCCCAGCCGGAAGCGGTCCGCGTGCGGACGAGATAGCCGTGTTCGGTGCGGTCGTAGACGTGATAGCCCGCTCGAAGCGCGTCGGCCAGCGTCTTGAAGACCTGGATTCCAGGCATCTCGTTTCTCCTTTCCGGCCTCCTCCGAGACCGGTACACTCCTAACGTTATCGGCAGGCACGAAGTTCTTGCAAGCGATTAAGAGAAAGTTTGTGACAATGATCGCTCCCCGCACTCGTCGTCGCGCTCGACGTGCCCGACCCCGATACGTGCTACGACTTTAGTCGACACGCTCGCCCCGCTCGGCGTGCTGTTCAAGATTGGATACGAGGCGTACTACCGCTACGGCGAGCGGATCGGGGCGGCGCTGGAGGCGCACGGCGCGGGTTACGCGCTCGATCTGAAGCTGCACGACATCCCCAACACCGTCCACGCCGCGGTGCGCGCGGTGCTGCGGCCGGGGGTGCGCATCCTGACCGTGCACGCGCTGGGCGGGGCGGCGATGCTCGAAGCGGCGGTCGAGGCGGCGCGCGAGCGGGCGGCCGAGCTGAGCATGCCGGTGCCGCGGATCTTCGCGGTCACGGTCCTGACCAGCTTGAGCGAGACGGACTTGGGCGAACTGGGGCTCGAGCGGCGGAGTGGGCGAGAACGTCACCCGGCTGGCCGCGCTGGCGCGCGACGCGCGCTGCGCGGGCGTGGTCTGCAGCGTGCGCGAGGCGACCGAGCTCAAGTCCTTCTTCGGGACCGAGTTCGAGGCGTTCTGTCCCGGGATTCGCCCCGGCGGCAGCGCGCACGGCGACCAGAAGCGCGCCGCGACGCCGCGCGAGGCGCGCGAGGCTGGGGTCGACTACGCGGTGGTCGGGCGGCCGATCGTCGAGGACGCCAACCCGCTCGAGGCCGCGCGCGCGATCCTCGCGGAGCTGGCGGGATGAGCGACGGGCGACACGCTGCTGCGCGAGCGCTCGAAGCGCGCGGCGCGATCCTGAGCGGACACTTCCGGCTTTCGTCGGGCCGGCACTCCGACCGCTTCGTGCAGAAGTTCCGCATCCTCGAGGACCCCAAGCTGGTCGAGCGCGTCGCCGCGGCGCTGGCGGAGCGGGCCCGGCCGCTGAGCCCGACGGTCGTCGTGAGCGCGGCGGTGGGCGGAATCGTGCTGGGCTACGAGACCGCGCGCCAGCTCGGCACGCTGGGCATCTTCGTCGAGAAGGAGCAGGGCGTGCCGACCCTGCGGCGCGGCTTCGCGCTGGGGCCGAACGACCGCGTCTACGTGGTCGAAGACGTGGTCACCACCGGCGGCTCGGTGCGCGAGGTGCTCGCGGTCGTGCGCGCGCGCGGTGCGACCGTTGTCGGAGTGGGAGTCATCGTACAGCGCGCGCCGGCCGACTTCGGCGTCCCGGCCCACGCCCTGCTCGACCTGCCGATCGAATCGTATGACCCCGAGCACTGCCCGCAGTGTGCGGCGGGACTGGCGCTGAGCGAGCCGGGCTCGCGCTTCCTGAGCGCGAAGTAGGCTCCGTGGACTACAGCAAGCTCGTTCGCCCCGAGATCACCTCGCTCAAGCCGTACAAGCCGGGCACCACCGTGTCGCAGGCCAAGGCGCAGTACGGGCTCGACGATTTCATCAAACTGTCCTCGAACGAGAACCCGCTCGGGACCTCGCCCCTGGCCGAGGCGGCCTTCCGGGCGATGCCGGACCTGCACGTGTACGTCGACGACGACCATCGCGAGCTGCGCGCGCGGCTGGCCGAGCCGTACGGCATGGGCATCGAGCACGTCATGATCGGCCACGGCTCGAACGAAGTCGTGCGCACGCTCTTCACCGCGCTGATCTCGCACGGCGACGAAGTGGTGGTGGCCGACCCGACCTTCTCGCTCTACCCGATCGACACGATCGTGTTCGGCGGGACGCCGGTCAAGGTGCCGCTGCGCGACGGCGTGCACGACCTCGACGCGATGCTGGCCGCGGTCACCCCGCGCACCAAGCTCGTCGTGGTGGTCGATCCGAACAACCCCACCGCGACGCGGGTCGAGGCCGACGCGTTCGACCGCTTCGCCAAGGCACTGCCCGAGAACGTGATCCTGATGATCGACCAGGCGTACAAGGAGTACATGCCGGCCGGTTCGGTCGAGGGCACCGACTACGTGCGCTCGCGTCCCGGCACGATCGTGCTGCGCACGCACTCCAAGATCTACGGCCTAGCCGCGCTGCGCTTCGGCTACGCGCTGGGCGACCCGGCCCTGCTGGCCTACGCCGAGCGCGTGCGATTGCCGTTCAACCTCGCCCGCCCGGCGGCGGCCGCCGCGCTGGCCGCGCTCGACGATCACGCCTGGGCCGCCCACGCGCTGGCCGTCAACGAGCAGGGCAAAGCCTACCTCTACCCGGCGTTCGAGCGGATCGGGCTGCACGCGTACCCGACCGCGGCGAACTTCTACGCGGTCTCGGTGCCGGGCACGGCGACCGAAGCCTACGAGGCGCTGATGAAGCGCGGGATCGTGACCCGCAGCGGCGACGCGCTCGGCATGCCGGGCCGGCTGCGGATCACCATCGGCACGCCCGAGGACAATGCGGCGGTGGTCGACGCGCTGGCCGCGCTGGTTCCCGCCCACGCATGAACGCGGCGGTCACGGTCCGCCCGGGGGGCGAGCGCGACCGTGACTTCGTCCGCGAGCTGGGCCGGCGCAGCGGCGGGAGCAGCGTCTCGCCCGTGCGCGCGGCGCGCCACGACGACGTCGTGGCCTCGTTCGACCGCCTGATCGAGTTCGTCTTCACCCGCGACCACGTCGTGCTGATCGCCGAGGAGCACGGCGTGCAGGTCGGCTTCCTGCTGCTGCTGTTCGACATTCCCGACGAGGTGACGCTGGGCGAGCAGGCCTTCGTGGCGTACACCGCGGTCGAGCCGTTCGCGCGCGGGCGCGGCGCGGGCCGCGCGCTGATGGATGCCGCCGAGGCTGCCGCGCGCGCGCGCGGCTTGGAATACGTGAGCCTGATGGTGACCGAGGAGAACCGCGCCGCGCGCGCGCTCTACGACGGCGCCGGCTTCGTCACCGAGCGCCGCATGCTGACCAAGCCGCTCTCGCTCTGAGCCGCTCAGCGGTCGGGAGCCCAGCCGCGCGGGTGCGCGCGGGCGCGCTGGACCGACCAGGCGGCGAATGTTCCCGGGCCCGGTGTAGCTGCCGTAGACGCTGACCGGGCGCCCGGCGAACAGCGCGGTCGCGCGCTGCTCGCGCTCGGCGCGCGCGGCGTCGACCAGCACGCTGCGCCCGTCGCGCAGTTGCAGCACGAGCTGGGTGCCGCTGATGCCGCGGATCGTGCCGCTGATCTGGTGCAGCCCGCCGGCCGGCAACGCGGCGCGCACCACGACGTGCGGGTCGCGCGCTTGCGCCCCCGCGGTCGTCGGAACGAGCCCGAGCAGGATGGCGCTGAGGGCGATGGTTCGCATGGCGTTCTCGCTCACTTCTCTCTCGCTCGCTGCTACTTGAGGCCGAAGATGTCGACCGTGCTGCCGGTCGGGACGTAGACCTTGCCGTTGGCGACGGTCGGGGTCACGAACGCGTCGCCGTGGACGTTCGGCCAAGGGTGCGTCGAAGCTTGGAAGAGCAGGCGCGAGAGGTTCGCGCCGTCGTAGGCGTTCAGCACGATCGGGGTCGTGGTGTCGCTCGGGCGCGAGAGCGCCCACACCACCGCGCTGCCGGGCAGCGTGCCGTTGGACGACACGACCGGCATCGTGCCGCCTTCCACCGAGCCGATCGGCGCGGACGGATTGCCCGGCCGGCACCAGCGCCACCGAGGGCGAGGTCTGTAAGCGGTAGCGCTGCACCGTGTCGGTACCGGCGCTGCCGCCGCTGATGATCAGGTACGGGTTGCCGTCGGCGCCGACGAAGTACGCCGGCCCGCCCCAGACCCCGTAGTTGGTGAAGGCCTCGTAGAGCGCGTCGTCCGGGCCGCCCGGCACGTAGCCGCCCAGCCCGTCGCGGTTAAGCACGTAGGTGACGCCGGTCTTGCCGCCGGCGACCGCCAGGTGCGGCGTCGCGCCGGGCTGTCGGGCAGCACCAGCACGCCGCCCGAGGCGAGGTCGTGGTCGGCCGTCGTTCTCGCTGGACTGGTTGCTCGGGGTGAACGACGAGAGGGTCGGAAAACCGAGTCCGGGCGCGAGCGCGAGCACGCTCTGCGAGAGGTTGCGCTGGCCGTCGTAGTCGGTGCCGTTGCCGGTCGAGGCGTAGAGCGTGCCGCGCGCGTCGGCCGCCGGGCCGAAGCCCGAGCCCCAGATCGCTGCCCAGCGTCAGGTTCGCCGCTGGTCGGGTCGGTGGTGGTGTTGAAGATCGAGCCGGACGGCGCGAGCGTGCCCGCGTCGTAGGCGAACAGCCACCCGTGCGCGCGCTGCCCGCCGTAGTCGCAGTGGCTGGCGAACGCGACGTAGATCGCGCCGTTCGCTTCGAGCAGGCTGGCCCGGCTCATCTGCCACTGCGGCAGGAAGGGAATCGTGCCGCCGCCGCTTTGCGGAACGCTCCCGCCGATGTCGGCCGGCGCGAGCTTGTCGGCCCCGTTCTGGAGCGAGAGGGCGTGCAGGCGGATGTGCGTGGTGGTGGTCGTGCCGGCCGTCTCGTCGGTCGCCGCGACGACGTAGAGCGTGTCGCGCGCGCGGTCGATCACCGGGGTCGAGATGATGCCGATGGTCGGCGCGACGTTGTCGCAGCCGGTGTCGGTCCAGGGCACCGCGGTCACGCCCGCACCGGTGAAGCTGCGCGTCCAGACCGGCGCGCCGGTGTCGGCCTCGAAGGCGTAGACGGTGTCGTTGGCGGTCGCGACGATCAGCAGGTTCTGCGTGCCGATCCCGGGCACGGTCTCGTTCGCCGCGACCAGCGGTTCGGCGTAGACCTGGCCGTCGACCGCGAGCGAGGCGCGCAGGCCGAAGCCGGCCGGGTTGACGTTGCCACGCGGTGAGCTGCGACTCGTGCGAGTTCCAGCCCGTGCGCAGCGTGTCGGCGTGGAACGTCGGCCAGTCCACCAGCGCCTGCGGCGGCAGGCCGCTCGCCGCGGTGTAGTGGTTCGCGACGTCGGCCGCGCTCAGGGCCTTGGCGTAGATCGCGACCTGCTCGATCGTGCCCGCGAAGGGCGGGTCGCTGTAGCCCGCGTCGTCCCCGATCGCCAGCCCGTGCGTGGTGTCGTAGTCGCTCAGCGCGCCGCTCTGCGCGGCGCTCGCGACCTGCGCGCCGTTGACGTAGAGCCGCCCCACCGCGCCGTCGTACGTCGCCACGACGTGATAGGGCGTGTTGGCGCGCAGCGGGGCGGGATCGCTCACGACCAGCACCCCGCTGGTCAGGGTGAACTGCGCGTTGAGCGTGCCGCTGCGGGTGAAGTAGAGGTCGTAGGGCGCGTAGTTGACGTCGCTGCCGTACGCGAGGGGAACGGTCCACGCGGCCGGCACGCTCGCGAACTGCAGGAAGCACTCCATCGTGACCGCGCCGCTCGGCCGCAAGAGCGCGCTGGGCGGAACGAGCGTCACCCCGCTCGCGCTCGCGCTGCCGGGATACGACGTCGCCGGGTCGGCGGTCGTCGCGAGCAGGCTCGGTGCGCCGCCGTGCACGCTCGCGCCGCTGGTGCCGTCGAGGTGGTTGGGCGCGCTGTCGGCGGCCTTCGGGCCGGCGTCGTTGAGGCGGTAGTACGCGGCCGGCCCGCTCGCGAGCACGCTGCTGACGTACGAGGCCGGCGCGGGCGTCGGGGTGGGAGCGGGCATCGCGACGGTGCGGCTGGCCTGGTAGTGGGCCTGCACCTGCGCGGCGCCGAGCGTCTTGGCGTAGACCGCGACGTCGCTCAGCGTGCCGCCGAAGCCGGGATCGCTGAAGCCCGCGTCGTCCCCGATCGCGAAGCCGTGCTGGGGATCGTAGCCCGCCAGCGTGCCGGCGCGCGCGGCGCTCGCGACCTGGCTGCCGTTGACGTACAGCCGCGCCGTCGCGCCGTCGTAGGTCGCCGCGACGTGGTAGGTGACGTTGGGCTGCAGCGCGCCCGCCATCGTCGCGACCAGCGGCCCGCCGGTGAGGTTGAACTGCGCGTTGAGCTGGCCGCTGCGGGTGAAGTAGAGGTCGTAGGGCGCATAGGAGGAGTCGCTGCCGTAGCCGAGCGGCACGCTGTAGTCGGCCGGCGCGGCGCTGAAGCGCAGCAGCGCCTCCATGCTGACGCTCGCGCTCGGCTCGAAGGCCGTGCTGCGCGGCACGAGCACCGTTCCGGCGGTGGCGGTCGTGCCGGGGAAGAGCATCGCCTTGGCCGCGCTGCAGCAGGTCAGCAGGCCGGGTGCGCCTTCGCCGACGCCCGTGCCGACGCTGCCGTCGAAGCCGTTGGGCGAGCTGTCCGCCGCGACCGAGCCGCTGTCGTCGAGCTGGTAGAGCGCGAGCGGGCCGTCGGCCAAGATCGCCTGCACGTAGGAGTTCGGCGCGACCGCGGCGCGCAGCCGGCGCGGCGCCCCGCTCGCCGGCGCCGGGCGCCGCGGCGGCACGGCGCGCGTGCGGCCGGCCTTGCGCAAGACGTTCGCGGCGAGCGCCGCGGCGCCCGCGGACGGGGCCGCGGCGCCGGACGGCGCGGACACGCCGCCCGGCGGCTGCGGCGCGGGCACGACGCGCGGCACCGGGTGGCGCGCGACGTAGCTCAGCACGCCGCGGTACTTGGGTGCCGTCAGCGGGTCCTGGTCGACCCGTTCCAGCAGCCCGCCGGTGGGCGCGGCGTACGCCGCCTGCACCAGCGGCTCGGTGACGACGAGCCCGCCGCCCGCGCCGTGCCAGGTCTCGAGCGCGTTCGCGTACAGGGCCCCGGTTTGCGCGGAGCGCGCCCGGGCGAGATACTGCGCGGCGAGCGGCGGCGGCAGCGCGAGGTGCGCGACGCCCAACGGGTCCGCCTCGTACGCGATCAGCGGCAGCCGCGCCGCGCGCGCCAGCCGCGCGCTCGTCGCCACGCCGTCCGCGAACGTGCTCGTTCCGGCGAGGTTGCCACCGTTCGCCGCGGTGTCCGCACCGCTCGCGGCCGAGACGGCGAACGCGTCCGCCACGCCCGCCGCCGCGGCGAGGATGGCGCGGTCCAGCGCCTCGCCGTCGGTGCCGGGCAGGGCCAGCGGTCCGCTCACGACGATCTGCGGGCGCCGCCCGCTCGCCGCGAACGCCTGCCGCACGAGGGCCGCGACGCGCGCCGAGCGGGCGGCGTACCAGCCCAGCGCGGGCGACTGGGCGCCGCGCGGGCCCCGGTTCAGCAGCCCGCTCGCGAAGGCGGCCGCGTTGGCCGGCGTACCGGTGCGCCAGACCTCGCTGCCGCACTCGAACACCGGGGTCAGGCGCGGGTCGAGCTGGGCCGCCACCAGCGCGGCGAAGCGCGCGACGTAGTCGTCGTCGGCCCCGGCCGGAAACGCGAACCAGGGGTCGGCCCCGGTCGCGTTCGCCAGCGCGACCAGGTACTCGGGCGCGACGCCCTCGGCCCGAGCCTGGGTCGCGCTGCGCGGGGTCGTGCGGCGGTCCCAGGCCAAGGCGCTCGGCGTGCCGGCGTGCATCCAGCGCTCGAAGCGCAGCAGCGCGAACGGCCCTAGCGCGCGCAGGAACAGCGGGTGGAACGGCTGCGCCGCGTAGCTCTGCTCGAAGCCCGGCAAGATCAGGCGCAGGTTGCGCAGGTGGTCGGCCGGGTCGGTCGCGCTCAGCCGCAGGCGGATGCCGTAGCTCCAGTCGGGTGTCACGCGGACCGTCATCCGCCCGCGCCGCTCGGCGACCACCGCGCCGGAGCGCGGGTCGATCTCGATCCGGCCCTTGCCGTCGTAGAGCAGCACGTAGTCGCCGCCGGGGTAGGGCTCGCCCACGTAGACCGCGGTCTCGGCGCTCTGGCCGGGCGCGAGGCGGGCCACGTTCCCCGCGCCGTCGAGCGCCAGCGGGCGCGCGCTCGACCACGGCGCGGCCTGCTTCATGGCGTCCACGAACACCACCCCGCCGCCCGCGCCCGGCTCGAGCGCGCTCAGGCTCACCCCGACCCGGGTGTCGCGCGCGAGCGCCGCCGGCTGGCCGAACGCCGGCCCGGGGCCCACCACGCGTCCGCCGGCGGCGACCGGTCGGCCGGCGGCCCCGGTGGGGCCGGGTGCGAGGGCGGCGGCGCAGACGAGCAGCGCGGCAGCGACCAGCGACCGTCCGTGGTAGAGCATGCGATCCCCCGCGCCGCGCGGCAATCGACCGGCCACTGCGGCACATGGGACCGGTCGCCTGGCGCTTACCCGGTTGAGGCGGCGGTTAGCGCCGCCGCCTCGCGCTCTCGTGTCAAGCCTGCTTTAAGCGGCGCGTCGCCGCGCTCGTCCCGCGCCCAGCGCAGGGTGTCGGCGACGGTCCGCGCGAGCGGGCGGTAGCGCATCCCCAGGGCGAGGCCGCGGGCGGGCGAGACGGCGCGCATGCCGACGCTCTCGCCGTCCGGCGCGATCCAGACCGGCAGGTCGATCCACTCCCCGATCCCGTGCGCGGCCAGCGTCGCCAAGCCGACCGGCACCATCCGGCTGGGCACGCCGCTCGCCGCCGCGCAGGCCTCCAGCAGCGCGCGCAGCGTCAGCCGCTCGGCCGGCCCGACCGCGTTCACCGCGCCGGTGGTGCGCCGCTCGATCGCGTGAACGACGAAGTCGGCCAGGTCGCGCACGTCGATGATCTGGACCGCCGCGCCGAGGTCGTCGGGCACGAGCACGTCCCCGCCGCGCGCGAAGCGCAGCGGCCAGTAGGTGAAGCGGTCGCTGGGATCGTGCGGGCCGACGATCAGCCCCGGCCGCACGAGCAGCGTGCGCTCCGCCCCGAACGCGTCGGTAGCGGCCCGTTCGCAGAGCGCCTTGAGCGGGCTGTACGTGTCGAGCGTCATCACCTCGCGCGACGCGCCTTCGGGCAGCTCCACGATCGGGCTCGCCTCGTCGAGCGCCGGCAGCGAGGCGTCGTAGACGCCGATCGTCGAGATGAAGACGTACTGGTCGGCGCGCTCGCGCAGCGCGCTCGCGCTGGTCGTCACGACGCCCGGCACGAAGCCCGAGGTGTCGACCACCGCGTCCCAGCGCGCGCCCGCCGGCAGGCGGTCGAGATCGCTCGCGCGGTCGCCCAGCACGCGGTCGAGCTGCGGAAACAGGTCCGCCCCGCGCTGGCCGCGGTGGAACAGCGTGACCTCGTGCCCGCGCGCCAGCAGCGCTTCGACGATGTGCCGGCCCAGGAACACCGTCCCGCCCAGCATCAGAACGCGCACTATGCGGCTGGTTCCGGTGCGGCGCGCTCCATCGATTCGGGCGCGCTGACGCCGCACAGCGCGAGCGTCGTGGCGAGCACGGTCTTGGTCGCGATGACGAGAGCCAATCGCGCCGTGGTCAGCGGCACGTCCTCGGTGAGCACGCGGCAGGCGTCGTAGAACTGGTGGAACTCGGCCGCCAGGTCGCGCGCGTACTTGGTCAGGCGGTGCGGCGCGCGGGCGCGCGCGGCGCCGGCGACGGTCGCGCCGAAGTCCGCCAGCCGGCGCGCCAGCGCGAGCTCCGCCGGCTCGACCAGCCGGTCGAGGTGTTCGCCGCGTTCCGCCGCCGCCAGCGCTTCGGGCGCGCTCTCGCGCGCTTTGCGCAGCACCGAGGCGATGCGCGCGTGGCCGTACTGCACGTAGAAGACCGGGTTGTCGTTGGACTGCTTCTTGGCCAGCTCGAGGTCGAACGTCAGCGGCTGGTCGGTCGAGAGCATGACGAAGAAGAAGCGCGCCGCGTCCACCCCGACCTCGTCGATCACGTCGGTCAGGGTGAGCAGCGTGCCGGCCCGCTTGGACATCGAGAGGATCTCGTCGCCGCGCTTGAGCGTGATCAGCTGCGCGATCAGCACCTCGAACGCGCCCGGCCGGTCGTACGCGTTGGCCAGCGCGTTCAAGCGCCCGATGTAGCCGTGATGGTCGGGACCGAGGATGTCGATCACGCGGTCCGCGCGCTGCAGCTTGTCGTAGTGGTAGGCCACGTCTTGCGCGAAGTACGTCGGCCGGCCGTCGCTGCGGATCACCACCCGGTCCTCGTCGTCGCCGGCGTCCTTGGTGCGCAGCCAGGTCGCGCCGTCGTGCTCGTACAGCACGCCGGCGTCGCGCAAGCGCTGGATACCGCGCTCGATCGCGCCCGACTCGTGCAGCGCCTTCTCGGACTGCCACAGATCGTAGTCGACCCCGAAGCGGTGCGCGACGGCCTGCTGCTCGGCGACGAGCGTGTCGCGCGCGAACTGCGCGAGCGGCGGCACGGCTTCGGTCCTCGGGAACGGTCAGCCAGCGCTCGCCGTCGCGCGCGCGAATTCGCTCCGCGATCGGGATCAGGTAGTCGCCCGGATAGCCTTCCTCGGGGAACGGGTAGGCCGGATCGAACAGCTGGCGGTAGCGCGCGTAGACCGAGCGCCCCAGCACGTCGATCTGCGAGCCGGCGTCGTTGATGATCCACTCGGTGAAGACGTCGTAGCCGGCGTGGCGCAGCGTCTTGGCCAGGCTGTCGCCGATCGAGAGCGTGCGGCCCTGCACGACGACCAGCGGTCCGGTCGGGTTCGCGCTCCCGAACTCCAGCGAGATGCGCTCGCCGGTCGGCGCCCCGCGCCCGTAGTCCGCGCCCGCGCGCAGAACGTCGGCCACCACGCGCTGCCAGAACCCGGGCACCAGCCGCAGGTTGATGAAGCCGGCGAGCGGCGTCGCTTCGGCCACCGTCGCGCGCACGGCGGGATCGGTCAGGACGCGCTCGGCGATCTCGGCGGCGATCGCTTGCGGCGCTTTGCGGGCCGCCTTGGCCAGCCCGAACGCGACGTTGGTCGCCAGGTCGCCGAACTCGGTCCGGCGCGGAGCCTCGAACGCCACCACCGGCTCCGCACCCGGATAGAGCGCGCGCGCGGCGGCGGCGAAGCGGGCGGCCAGCTCGTCCAGGGTCAACATCGGTTCGTCATCGACGACGTCCAGCGAGCTATCGCCGACATTGGTCGCAGCGAGCCCGCTAGTGGTGGTAGGGTTCATCGCGAGCGATCTTCGCCGCGCGGTACAATTGCTCCAGCACCAGCGCCCGGGCCCACTCGTGCAGCAGGGTCAGCGGCGAGAGCGACCAGCGCAGATCCGCCCGCGCCAGCAGCGCGGCGGAGGCCCCGTAGGTCCCCGCGACGATCACGGTGAGGCGCGCGACGCCCTCGTGCGGCAAGCGCTCGATCCGCCGCGCCAGCTCCTCGCTGGAGAACGAGCTGCCGCTCCGCTCGAGCAGCCACACGGTGTCACTCGGGTCGAGCAGCTTGAGGATCGCCTCGCCCTCGGCGCGCATCGCCCGTTCGGGATCGCCGCCGTCCGCGGCCCGCACCTCGGCCTCCTCGAGCCGGTGGTAGGGCCGCAGCCGGGTCCGAAAATCCGCCACCGCGTCGGCGATGTAGCGCTCGCGGACCTTGCCGACGACGATCAGTCGAATGGTCAACGTTCAGGCGGCAAAGGTGTCGACCTCGGCCGGGAGCGACAGGTCGTGGCGCGCGGCGAACGCGGCCAGCACGGCACGCAGGTCGGGAGCCATCGACAAGCACTCGATCGCGAGCACGCGGCCGTCGCTGGTGAAGTCGGCCAGGATCTCGCCCTCCGGATCGACCGCTCGCGTATGGGAGAACGGCTCCTCGCTGTAGCGGACGTAGAGGACCGCCGCTTCGGCGGAACGCTTGACGTCGATCGGCTGACGCAGGCTCATGGCAGCGGCTCCTTCCAGACGGTCACGATGAGGCGGATGCGCGGCATGACGGTTACGCGGATGAGAAATCCGTCGACGGCACGATAGTAGTGCATTCGCCGCTCGCGCGCCGGGCGCGTGGCGAACGGGTCGCGCAGCGTTTCTTCGACTTCGGCGTACGTCGCCTCTCTCGCATCCATCCGCGCCAGCGCGTGCGGGTCGTAACGCCACGGCCTCACCGGCGCACGAGCGCGTAACCGTCCGCGCCCGGCACGATGCGGCCCGCCAGCTCCAGCTCGGTGAGCAGTGGCAGCAACTGCCACGGCGGCAGGCCGAGCTCGTCGGCGAGCGCGGCCGCATCGCAGCCCTGCTCAGCCAGGGCCGCCACGATCCGGCGCACCTCCGGCGTATCGCCGGGCGCACCCGTCCGACCATGCAGGCGGTGTGCCCGGCGCCCGCCGGCGCCGGGGCGGCGGGGCCAGCGGCAGCGGGAGCGCGGCCAGCACGTCCTCGGCGTCGCGGGCCAGGATCGCGCCGTCGCGGATCAGGCCGTTGCAGCCGGCCGCCTTGGCGCGGTCGACGTCGCCGGGGATGGCGAGCACGGGGATGCCGCGGTCGGCGGCGTGGCCGGCGGTGTTGAGCGCGCCGCTGCGGGCGGCCGCCTCGACCACCAGCACCGCGTCGGCCAGCGCGGCGATCACGCCGTTGCGGGCCAGGAACTGCCACGGGCGCGGCTCGACCTCGGGCGCGAACGGCGACACGACCGCTCCGCCGCCCGCGACGATGCGGGCCGCCAGCTCGCGGTGGCGGGGCGGGAAGAAGCGGTCGTGGCCGCCGCCCAGCACGCCGAGCGTCGGCGCCCCGGCGGCCAGCGCCCCCTCGTGCGCGGCCCCGTCGATGCCCAAGCGCCAGGCCCGAGATGACGCACACCCCGGCCCGCGCGAGCTCCTCCGCCAGCCGCCGCGCGCGGCGGCGGCCGTCGTCCGAGGGCGCGCGCGTGCCGACCACGGCGACGCACGGCGCCCGCAGGAAATCCAGCCCTCCCGCGACCCATAACCCGTCCAAGCGAGCGTCGCCCAAGCGCTCGCCGCACACCAAGTCGAGCTCCGCCCGGGGCACCCAGCGGCGTACTGATTCGTCCACGCAGGTACGTTCACGCGCTGGAGCCGCGCTGACGAGGGTACGGACCTCCAAGGATTCCCGCCTCGCCCCCCGTAACGGCCCGGGCGACACCGGCCGTCCGCCTTCGGACGGCGGTTCCGAGGAAGAAAGCGAGCGAGCGAATGGCAGCCGAAGCCTACTGCGTGAAGTGCAAACAGAAGCGCGAGATCAAAGACGCGGTCGAGATCACGATGAAGAACGGGCGTCCCGCGACGCAGGGCTCAGTGCCCGCACTGCGGCACGAAGATGTTCAAGATCGGCTCGGCCAAGTAGCAGGCGGCTCGTGAGGCCGGCGGTCGCCGGCCTTGGGATTCCGCGCGCTAGGGCGTATACTGGTAGGGCACCACAACATGTAGGGGGTGGTGCCGCCCCCGAGAGGACCGACCCCACCTGCTCTGCCCGCACTGTCGCAAGAACGAGACCCGCGTCGTCGACTCGCGCGACGACGACAACTCCGTCCGCCGGCGGCGCGAGTGTCTCGGCTGCAAGCACCGCTTCACGACGTACGAGCGGATGGAAGCCCCGCGCCTGTTCGTCGTCAAGAAAGACGGCCGCCGCGAACAGTACAATCGCGACAAGGTCCTGTCGGGCTTGCGCCGGGCGTGCGAGAAGCGCCCGGTCGCGGAGGCCCAGATGGAAGAGATCGTGGCGGCGATCGAGCGCGAGCTGTTCGCGCGCGGCGAGAACGAAGTGCCCGGCACCCTCATCGGCGAGAAGCTGATGGAGGCGCTCAAGCGCGTCGACGAGGTCGCCTACGTGCGCTTCGCCAGCGTCTACCGCGACTTCCGCGACGTCGCCAGCTTCCAGGCGGAGCTCGCCGAACTGCTCTCCAAGTGAGCCCGCGCGCCGACCGTCGCGGTGGTTCGGCCTGCCCGAGGCCGAGGGGCTGCCGCTGCCGGCGTACATGACGGCCGGCGCGGCCGGCGCCGACGTGGTGGCGGCGGTCGCCGAAGACCTCGTCCTGGCGCCCGGCGCGCGCGCGCTGGTGCCGACGGGCCTGGCGCTGGAGGTGCCGCCCGGCTACGAAGTCCAGGTCCGCCCGCGCAGCGGCCTCGCGCACCGGCACGGCGTCACCCTGCTCAACACGCCCGGCACGATCGACAGCGACTACCGCGGCCCGCTGGGCGTGCATCCTGGTCAACTTGGGCAGCGAGCCGTTCGTGGTCCGGCGCGGGGAGCGGATCGCCCAGCTCGTGGTCGCCCCGGTGGTCCAGGCCGTCTTCCGCGAAGCCGATCTGCTCGCGGCGAGCGACCGCGGCCAGGGCGGCTTCGGCTCGACCGGCCGATGAAGATCTACGTCGTCGGCGCGCCGGGGCCGGTGGGTCGGACGTACCTGGGCGACTTGCTGCGCGGAATCGGCAACGAGGTGGTCTACGCGCCGCGCGACCTGGCCGCGGTGGAGCCGGTGGCGGCGGACCTGGCGCTGGTCACGGTCAAGGCGTACGACACCCCGGGCGCGATCGAGACGCTGCGCCGGGCGCTGCGCGACCCGAGCGCGACCGCCATCGTCACGCCCCAGAACGGGGTCGGCAACGAGGAGGCCCTGGCGGCGGCGTTCGGGCCGGACAACGTCGTCGCGGCCGCGCTGACCGTGCCGGTCGAGCTGGGCCCGCACGGGCGCGGGGTGGCGGCGCGCGGGGGCGGGATCGCCTTCGCCCCGGTCGGCAGCGGCGACGCGCACAACTGGATCCTGGCCGCCTTCGGCGCGACCGGCTTGCCGACCGCGGCGGTGGCCGACCACCGCTCGCTCAAGTGGTCCAAGCTCGCGCTCAACGTGATCGCCAACGCGGCCTGCGCGATCCTCGACCTGACGCCCGAGCGGCTGGTCCGCGCGGAGGGCGTGTTCGCGCTCGAGCTGCGCGCCATTCGCGAGGTGCGCGACACGATGAAGGCGCTGGGCATCGCCCCGATCGACCTGCCGCGCTACCCGGTGCGCGCGCTGCAGGGCGTCGCCGGGCTGCCCGCGCCGGTCGCGCGCGGCATCCTGGCCAACCGCATCGCCGGCGCGCGCGGCGAGAAGCCGCCCTCGCTGCTGCTCGACCTGCGCGCCGGCCGGCGCCGGACCGAAGTCGAAGCGCTCAACGGCGCGGTCGCGCGGGCCGCGCGCGAAGCGGGTCTCGCGGCGCCGGTGAACGCGGTGTACGCGCGCCTGGTGAGCGACATCGCGCACATGCCGCAGATGTGGGCGAAGTACCGCGAGCGCCCCGAAGCCTTGCTGGCCGAGGTCGCGGCCGCGTCGCCCGCCCCGCCGCGGCGGGGAGGTGGCGCCACGCGTGGCGCCTGACGTAACCGGCGTGAGACACCCCAACGTCCCCGAGTCGCTCGACGGCTGGGCGATCCTGCACCGCATGTTCCGCTTCGACCGGCGGCGCTGGGACGCGCTCGCGCCCGCGCGCCGCGAAGCGATCGAGGCCGAAGCGCAGGCCGCGTTCGCCGCGCTGGCGAGCGACGCCGACGGCGATCTCGGGCTGGCGCAGCTGCTCGGCCACAAAGCCGACCTGATGCTGACCCACTACGCGCGCGGCTTCGACGCGCTGGGTGAGGTGCAGGCGCGGGTCGACAAGCTCGCGCTGCGCGACTACCTCGAGCCGGGCGACTCGTACGTCTCGATTCTCGAGCTGGGGCTCTACGGCGACACCGCGCGCATCCACGCCGAGCTGCGCGACCGCGGCCTCAAGCCGCACTCCGACGCGTGGAACGCGGCCTTCGACGAGCAGCTCGCCGCGGTCGGGAGCGAGCCGCGCAACGCCGCGCGGCTGTGGGCGCGCATCCCGCCGCGCCGCTACGCCTGCTTCTACCCGATGAACAAGAAGCGCGCCGGGGCCGACAACTGGTACGACACGCCGTACGACGAGCGCGCCAAGCTGATGCTCGAGCACGGCAAGATCGGGCGCTCGTTCCACGGCCAGGTCACGCAGGTGATCTCCGGCTCGATCGGCTTCGACGACTGGGAGTGGGGCGTCGACCTGTACGCCGACGACCCGCTGGTGTTCAAGAAGCTCGTCTACACCATGCGCTTCGACGCGGCGTCCTCGCGCTTCGGCGAGTTCGGCCGGTTCTGGACCGGGATGCAGTTCTCGGTCGCGCAGCTCGGCGTGTTCCTGGCCGGCGAAGGTTCGCCCGCGCTGCTGCGCGAGGACGCCGCGGCGGCGCTGCGCTGATGCCGTTCCCGACCGATCCGCTTGGCACGCGCCTGGAACTCGTCGCGCCCGCCGGGGACTGAGGACGGCGTGAAGTCGGCCGCGCTGCTGGCGGTCTGTTCGCTCGCGCCCCCGCTGGCCGAAGGCGCCTGCGCGTGGTGCGGGAGCGCGCTGCCGCCGCGCCGGCGGACCTGGTGCAGCGACCGCTGCGGCGACGCGTTCTGGGCCAACCACTGGTTCTCGGTCGGGCGCCGGACCGTCAAGCGGCGCGACAAGTACCGCTGCCGGCAGCTGCGGCGCCGCCCCGCCCAAGCGCCCGGTGAAGACCGCCTTCAAGCACGCCGGCCGTCGTACTTCAGCGCGATGCGCGCCTGGCGGGCGGAGAAGCAGCACCGCCCGGCTGGAGGTCAACCACATCGTGCCCTGCGACGGGCAGCACGGCGTGCTGTCCTGCGCGCACCACCTCGACAACCTCGAGACGCTCTGCCCGGCGTTGTCACCGGGCGCTCACCGCCGCGCAACAGCGGTCGCGCGCACGGAAACCCGCCCGGCCCGAGCCCGAGCCCGCATCCCTGGGAAAGAGCATCGCATGAGCACCACGGTTTCCGACAGCGCGTCGATCGAGACGCGCAATCCCGCCACGGGCGAGGTGCTGGAACGCTACCCCGCCCACGACCGCGGCCGCCGTCTCGGCGGCCGGCTCGACGCGGCCGTCGCCGCGCAGCGCCGCTGGCGCACGACCTCGTTCGAGGAGCGGGCCGAGCAGCTGCGCGCGGCGGCCCGCGTGCTGCGCGAGCGCAAGGACGAGTGGGCGCGCGCTCGCGACCGCGGAGATGGGCAAGCCGATCGCCGAGTCGGAGGCCGAGGTCGCGAAGTGCGCGATCGCCTGCGACTGGTACGCCGACAACGGCGCCGCGCCTGCTGGCCGACGAAAACGCGCCCTCGAGCGCGACGCGCAGCTACGTCGCGTTCCGGCCGCTCGGCGTCCTGCTGGCGATCATGCCCTGGAACTTCCCGTACTGGCAGGCATTTCGCGCCGCCGCGCCCGCGCTGATGGCGGGCAACACGATCGTGCTCAAGCACGCCTCCAACGTGAGCGGCTGCGCGCTGGCGATCGAGGAGATCTTCCGCGCGGCGGGCTTGCCCGCGGGCGCGTTCACCACCCTGCTCGTCGGCAGCAAGGAGATGGAGCCGATCGTGCTCGACGAGCGCATCGCCGCGCGTCACGCTGACCGGCAGCGAGGCGCGCCGGCGCGGCGGTCGGCGCGGCGGCCGGCAAGGCGATCAAGAAAGCCGTGCTGGAGCTGGGCGGCGCGGACTACTTCATCGTGCTGGCCGACGCCGATCTCGAAGAGGCCGCGAGATCGGCGTCCGCGCGCGCTTCTCAGAACACCGGCCAGAGCTGCATCGCGGCCAAGCGCTTCATCGTCGAGGACGCCGTGTACGACCGCTACGCGGAGCTGTTCGTGCGAGCAAGCGCGCAAGCTGCAGCCCGGCGACCCGGCGCAGCGCGACACGCAGCATGGGGCCGCTGGCGCGCGCCGACCTGCGCGACGAGCTGGCCGAAGCAGGTCGACGACACGCTGCGCGCGGGCGCCAAGCTGCTGCTGGGCGGCAAGCAGCCCGACCGCGCGGGCGCGTTCTACGAGCCGACCGTCGTCGGCGACGTCACGCCGGGCATGCGCATGGCGGACGAAGAGACGTTCGGCCCGGCCGCGGCGCTGATGCGCGCGCGCGACGCCGAGCACGCGCTCGAATTCGCCAACGACTGCCGCTACGGCCTGGGCGGCAACCTGTGGACGCGCGACATCGCGCGCGCGGAAGCAGCTCGCGGCGCGGCTGGAGTCGGGCAACGTCTTCATCAACGGCATGACCGTCGTCCGACCCGCGCCTGCCGTTCGGCGGGGTGAAGAAGAGCGGCCACGGGCGGGAGCTGGCCGGCGTTCGGCATCCGCGAGTTCGTCAACGTCCAGACCGTGTGGATCGGCCCCGACACCGGTGCCGCCGCGAGCGCGAGCACGCCGGCCGAATGAGCGCGCTTACCGCGCGGTAACCGAAGCAACCGCGATCTCCGCCGCGCGGTCCTCGCGGTCGTCACCACCCGACGACGAGGAGAACCACGTGGCGAAGATCGCCGTGATCTACTACAGCACCTACGGCCACACGTACCGGCTCGCCCAAGCCATCGAAGAGGGCGCGAAAGCGGCCGGGGCCGAGACGCGGCTGCGCAAGGTGCGCGAGCTGGCGCCCGACGAGGTGATCGCGACGCAGCAGGGCTGGGTCGACCACCGCGTCGCGACCGAGCACGTCGCCGAGGCGACCGCCGGACGACATGGAGTGGGCCGACGGGTTCGCGTTCGGCACGCCGACGCGCTTCGGCGGCCCGGCCGCGCAGCTCAAGCAGTTCATCGACACGATGGGCGGACTGTGGTTCCAGGGGAAGCTTGCCGACAAGGCGGCGACCGCGTTCACCGGCGCGCAGAACCCGCACGGCGGCCAGGAGAGCACCATCCTCGCGCTCTCCAACGCGTTCTACCACTGGGGCGCGGTGATCGTGCCGCCGGGCTACACCGACCCGGTCATCTTCGGGGCCGGCGGCAACCCGTACGGCACCAGCTTCACCGCGACCGAGGACGGCGTCATTCCCGACGCGGTGCTGGGCGCGGCGCGCCATCAAGGCGAGCGGCTGGCGCGCTTCGCCGAGATCATCGCCTCGAACGCGGCGAGCCTGAAACGGTAGACGGACGGCGAGCGCGAAGCGGGCGTACGGCATGCCCCACGACGACTTCGCGCTCACGTCCGTCCTCGGTGACGGCATCGTTCAGATCCGCCTGCCGATGGCCGGCAACCCGCTCCGCTACGTCAACGGCTACCTGCTCGAGGACGACGACGGCCTGACGCTGGTCGACTGCGGCTGGAAAGCCGACGACGTGCTGGCCGCCCTCCATGCGGGCCTGGCGGAGAACGGCCGCGCGCTGCGCGACGTGCGGCGGCTGCTGATCACGCACTTCCACTTCGACCACTACGGCTTGGCCGGCACGCTGGTCGCCGCGGGCGTGCCCGAGCTGATGATGCACGCCGCCGACTGGGACATCGCGCGCGTGCACCTGGCCGATCTCGAAGGCTCCGATGCCGACGCCGACGCGTGGATCGAGCGCAACGGCTTCGCGATCGCCGAGCCGATGGCCGACGACCTGCAGCACCACCGCTCCGATCTGGTCGCGCCGACGCGGCTGCTGGCCGACGGCGACCGCGTCGGCCGGCTGCGCGCGATGTGGACGCCCGGCCACACGCCCGGGCACCTGTGCTTCGCCGACGCGCGTCAGCGGCAAGCTGCTCACCGGCGACCACGTGCTCGACCCGGTGACGCCGCACGTCGGCATCTGGCACGAGCACCGCGCCGACCCGCTCGGCAACTACGTGCGCTCGCTGCACGCGGTGCGCGGGCACGGTCCCGGCGGCACGCTGCCCGCCCACGGCGAGCCCTTCCCCGACCTCGACCGGCGGGTCGACGAGCTGCTGGCGCACGAGGCCGCGCGCGAGCAGCCAAGTGCTCGCCGCGCTCGAGCGCGGCGCGGCCAGCGCGGCGGGCGTGGCGGCCGCACTGCCCTGGCGCCGGCGCGGCGACCCGTTCAGCGCGCTGCACCCCGCCCACCAGCAGTTCGCCGTCGCCGAGACGCTGGCGCACCTCGAGCACCTGCGCGTGCGCGGGATCGTCGCGCGCGACGGCGCGGCCCGACCCGCATCGCCTACGCGCTGGCGGAGCCGCTTCGGCGGCGTAGCCGGTCGCGGCCGAACCCACTCAGCGGGTGTACTGCGCGATCAGCGGCCCGAACTGCGGGTACGCGGCGCGCAGCATCGCGCCGCGTGGTCAAGTGGAAGTCGGCGAACTCGAAGCCCGGCGCGACGTCGCAGCCGACCAGCACCCAGCCGTCGGGCGCGTCGACGTGGGCGGCGAAGTGCGTGCCGGCGACGATCGTCGTCTGCAGCTCGTCGCCCGCGCCCAGCACCCGCCGCTCGTGCCGGCCGGCCGCGTCGATCAGCTCGAGCGTCGACCGGGTCGCCGCGGTAGAAGTGCCAGGTCTCGTCCGACGCCAGGCGGTGGAAGGCCGAGAACTGTCTGCGCGGTGAGCAGGAAGTAGATCGAGGTGGTCGCCGCGCGGACTGCGCCCGCGGGCCGTCGTCACCCGCTCGGCGCTGCGGTAGGTCTCGCGGTACCAGCCGCCCTCGGGATGCGGCTGGAGGCGGAACGCGGCGATCAGCCGCTGCGCTTCGGAATGCACCCAGGGGCCTTTCGCCTCGCGCCGGCCGCCGGACGCTCGCGAGCAGGCAACCTGAGTGTCGTTCTGCCCAGCCGTGGAATGAGGTTCTCACGGTACCGCGCGGAAGCCTCGGGGGCGCCGGATGCTGGCATAGCTTAACGAACGCGCCTAGGTCGCGCGGACCCGGCGGCCGATATAGGGTGGAGATGGAATAGGTTCGTCTGCCTCATCGCCGGGGCGCGGTGCGCTGGGTATGGGCTCGAGAAGCTGGCCGATTCGGAGCGCTTGGTCGCGAATCGTCCTCGACGGCGGTGCGGTCGCGCGCTTTTTCGAACTCGCCAGCGACGTTTCGCTACGCTACGCTCGACTACGTCCCGTACACCCGGTTCGGCTTGGTGCCGCTGCTGCTGGCGGCCTTCGGCGCCGATTTCGCCGCCGACCTGCGCCGGCTGCTGCTCGACCGCCGGCTCGGCCGGCTTCCGGATCGACATCGAGGGCTACCGGCCCGACGCCGACGACCTGCTCAAGCTGACCACCGCGCTCGCGCTACGCGGTCGGCCAGCCCGACGACGACGTGCTGTCCGGCACGTTCTACGGCCGCATGAAGGTCACCGCGCGCGACGTCACCCGCGACACGGCGAATCTCTACCAGCCCTACCTGACCTTCGCGCTGCACACCGACGGCGCGGCCGCGGCGGCGGAGACGACCGACTGGCTGGCCTTCGCCAAGACCGAGGAGCGCGACGCGTCGGGCGGCCGCTCGATCCTGCTGCACCTCGACGACTGGAGCGAGGCCGGCCGCTTCGCCGCCGACCCGCTCGGGCGCACGCCGCTGCGCTTCAAGCTGCCGCCGGCCAGCGACCCGCGCCAGCAGCAGTGGGGCAACCACGCGACCTCGCAGGTGCGCGAGCGGCCGATCTTCTTCGACTGGAACGACGGGCTGTGCATCCGCTTCGTCGACCAGTTCGTCCACCCGCGCAATCTGGCCGAAGCGCTGTTCCTGCGCGACCTGAACGCCTCGATGCACGCCGTCGCGGCGATCGAGTACGTCACGATCCCGGTCGGCTCGATCCTGATGCTCAACAACAACGTCTGGCTGCACGGGCGCGAGCCGTTCGGCGAGCACCCCGAGCTCTACCGCGAGATCGTTCGCATGCGCGGCGCGCTGGCATAGCGCTCAGCCGTGCTCGCGGCGGCGCGCGGTGACCTCGATCTCGATCCGCATGCGCGGGTCGATCAGGCCGCACACCAGCGCCGTCGCGGCCGGACGAATATCGCCCAGCACCTCGCCGCACACGGCGCCGATCGCGGGCCAGTCCGCCGCATCGGGCACGTAATAGCGGGTCCGCACGATGTCGGCCAGCGACGCGCCGGCCTGCTCAAGCACGGCGGCGATGGTGCGAAAGCACTGCCGGGCCTGCTCGGCCGGATCGTCGGCGATCGTCATCGTGGCGTAGTCGAAGCCGGTCGTGCCCGCGACGAAGATGAAATCCCCGTCGGCGACCGCGCGCGAGTAGCCGTACTCGCGCTCGTAGGCCGAACCGCCGGAAAGCAGCGTGCGCATGGAGCGCACGTTCCACGCGCGCGACGAGGTGACCGCCGCGGATTTGGACAAAACGACGCGGTTCGCAACCGTTGCTTCGACCCGTGGGGTGTCGTCAGGAGCCGTACGTGATCCATCTCGTGTTCGACCGGCCGACCGGAAAGCTCAAGCTCTTCAAGCCCGACCGGTCGCTCTGGGGCACCCTCGATGCGGGCGGCGACGCCTGGGGCGACGGCACCATCGCCGACGGACCGTACGGGCATCTGTGGCCTTGCCCGCCCGGACACTACGTGCTCGAAGCGCCGCAATCGATCGCTCCGCCCAGCGCGGCCGAGGGCGCTTGGCAGATGCCCGTCGCCGACATGCCGAGCGCGGTCGCGGACCGGCTGGTCGAGGCCCACGACGCCGCCCGGGACGGATCGAGCCTCACCATCGGCGGCATTTCGCAGCCGATCGGCCAGCTGGCGAAGTACGCGCGCTCGGCGATCATGATCCACGGCGGCGGCTCGAACGACCCCGACCCGCTGGCGGACTACCAGCCGCTGTGCAAGACCGACGGCTGCACGCGCCTGCACAACGCCGATCTCGAACGGGTCGTCACGTTCCTGTCGCCGCTCTTCGGCGACAACACGGTGGTGTACACGATCGCGGGCACGCCGCTGCCGCTGAGCTGTTAGCGCGGCTGCAAACCGCGGTACACCAGCGCTTCCGCGACGTGCTCGCGGGCGATGCGCTCGGCGGCCGCGAGGTCGGCGATGGTGCGCGCGACGCGCGCGATGCGGTCGAACGCGCGCGCGCTCAGCGCGCCGCGGGTGACGGCGCTTTCGACCAGCGCGAGCGCGGCCGGATCGAGCGGGCAGAGCCGGCGCACCGCGGCGGCCGGGATCGCGGCGTTCGTCGTCGCACCGCCGGTCATCGTGCCGCCGGTCATCTCGCTCGCACTGCTGCTCGGCGGGCAGTTGCGTGCAAACCGCTCGGCCTGGCGCGCGCGGGCGGCTTCGACCCGCGCGCGCACGGCCGCCGACGTCTCGGCTGCCGGCGCGACGTCGACCAGCTCGTCGAACGAGACGCGCGACACGGTGACGTGCAGGTCGATCCGGTCGAGCAGCGGGCCCGAGAGCTTGCCCAGATAGCGCTGCACCGCGGCGTCGTCGCAGCGGCAGTCCGAGCCGCGCACGCCGCGGAAGCCGCACGGGCACGGGTTCATCGAGGCGACCAGCGTGAAGCGCGCCGGAAACGTCAGCGTGCCGGCGGCGCGCGCGATCGTGACGGCGCCTTCTTCGAGCGGCTGGCGCAGCACCTCGAGCGTCGCGCGCGGAAATTCGCCTAGCTCGTCGAGATAGAGCACGCCGTTCATCGCCAGCGATATCTCGCCCGGCCGCGGAACGGTGCCGCCGCCGACCAGCGATACGCGACTGGCGGTGTGGTGCGGGGCGCGGAAGGGCCGCGTCGCGACGACCCGCGGGCGCGCCGCGAGCAGTCCCGCGATGCTGTAGACCTTGGTCACCTCGAGCGCCTCGGCGCTGCTCATCGCGGGCAGGATCGACGGCAGCCGCCGCGCGAGCATCGACTTGCCGCAGCCCGGCGGGCCGACCAGCACCAGGTTGTGGCCGCCGGCCGCGGCGATCTCCATCGCGCGCTTGGCCAGCGTCTGGCCTTTCACGTCGGCGAAGTCGCCCACGTCGGCCCGTTCGGGTTCCTCCAGCACGGTCGCGCCGCGGCGGCGGAACTTCGCTCCGTGGCCCAGCACGACCGCGATCGCGTCGGCCAGCGCCGGGACGGCGTAGACGTCGATCCCGTCGACCAGCGCCGCCTCGTCGCGGTTGGCGGCGGGCACGACGATGCTCGCGAAGCCGGCCCGCTTGGCGGCCAGCGCCATCGCCAGCACGCCCGGGACCGCCCGCAGGCTGCCGTCCAGGGCCAGCTCGCCGCAGATCACGTGGTCGCGCAGGGCGGCGCGGTCGATCTGCTCGTCGGTCGCCAGCAGCGCCAGCGCGATGGGCAGGTCGAACGCCGACGCCCGCTCTTGCTGCACGTCGGCCGGAGCGAGGTTGACCAGCAGCCGACCGGGCGGAAAGCCGAAGCCGGAGTTGACGATCGCGGCCCGGACCCGCTCGCGCGACTCGTTGAGGGCGCGGTCGGGCAGGCCGACGATGGCGAAGTTGGGGACGCCGGCGGCGGAGTCGGTCTCGACCCGGACGACGTGGGCGTCGATCCCGGCGATGGCGGCGGAAAAAGCGAGGGCGAGCATCGCCCCGCCTTCACGCCGAGTCGCTCGGGCGGCAAGGGGCCGGGCCGGCCGGCCGCGCTCGAACCGGCGTTCCGGCGGCTACCTGGCCCGGATATGCCTCAGAACGGCTTCGGAATGGGCTGCTTCAGATCGTGCAGCGAATAGTGTCCTTGCGCTCCGCTGAAGATCGTGTACACGCTGCCGTACGTTCCGAGCCCGTGGTCGGCGAAAAGTCCCTTGTTTTCCTTTTGGTATCGTGTCACGTTGGAGCCGGAGCAATTCGCATGTGCCGTTCGTTCGGCGAGGACCTTGATCTCGACCGGCGTTTTCGCGCCCAGCGGGCTCAGCGGCTGCTCGATCGGCGTCGACCAATACGCGGTATGGCGAGGCGAAACGAAATGCGGCCGGTTGTTGCCTCCGTGGCTGATGATCCGCCATGGGGTGATGAACGATGCGGCGTACGGCGTCACCCAGATGCAGGCGTCGGAATCGTTGCGCAGGCCGACGTGCATCTCGACGGCCGGCCACGCGTTCGCCGGGTTCGGCATCGTGCCGAGCACGATCGCGGCGAGCGGCAAGCCCAGGATCGCGCGGAAGAACAGCCGTGTGAGAGCGGACATCGAAACCCCATTGGCGCGGTTTGCGAGCGCTACCTTCATTGGTCTGCTGTCGAGCTGGCTAGCACCGGCGCGGACACTTCCCGACCGGGCTCTCCCGGGCCGGTGCGGCATCCCACTGCCGCATCCGATCTGCGAATCGGTCTCCACACGGTGCACAGCCGCGAGCGCGAATACTGTGGATAACCTTGGCGGCGGTGGCTCAAATGCTACCGCGGGCGGCGTTTTTCGCCTTCGGACAGCCTGCCCGCGGGTGGGTACACGAGCCGCCGTTCCCCGTCGTGCGGGATGTCTCGCGCAGCGCGAATCGCGCCCGAGGCCGGATGTTCGGTACGCCACGGTACCGTGCGCGTCTCAGAGAGCCGTACTTCGTGCGTGTTGTTTCGGTTTAGCGGCAGGACCGGTGTTCGGTTGCCGCGACGCGAGCGCCGTCTACGGCGTCGCCCCCATGCCGGTTTCGACGGTCCTAGCGGGCGCGTTGGGCCGTCGGTCCCGCTTTCGTCCGCACGGCCATGCCAGTTGAGAACTCGTCTCAAGAGCACTGGCAAAACCTACGTTCGCAGGGGTTCCGCCCCCCGCTCCCGCATCGAGTTCGTCGGTATGAAGAAGCCCCTGGTTCTCGCATGCGCGCTCGCCGTTGCCTTCGCCGGCTGCGCCAAGTCGTCCGACACGTCGACCACGACGACCACCACCTCGACCGAGAGCACCGCGCCCGCGGCCAGTTCCGCTGCGCCGGACGCCGGCGGCGCGTCGCCCGCCGCCGGCGGGGCCGCGGCCTCGTCGGGCAGCAAGACGATCGGCTTCTCGGTCCAGAACCGCGAAGCCCAGTTCTACCAGGACATGGAGTCCGGGATGAAGGCCGAGGCGGCCAAGTTCGGCTACACGGTCAACGTGGTCGACGCCGCCCGCGACAACGCCAAGCAGCAGAACCAAGTCGAGGACTTCATCTCCAAGAAGGTCGACGCGATCGTCCTCACCCCGTACGACTCCAAGGCCATCGGCAGCGCCATCGTCGAGGCCAACAAGGCCAACATCCCGGTCTTCACCGCCGACATCGCCAACGCGTCGAGCAACGGGACCGTCGTGGCCCACATCGCCAGCGACAACGTCCAGGGCGGGGCCCAGGCCGGCAAGCTGATGTGCGCCGCGGTCAAGAGCGGCTCGGTCGCGATCATCGACGAGCCCGAGGTGACCTCGGTCCAGGACCGCGTCAAAGGCTTCAAGCAGGCTCTCGCCGCGGGCTGCCCGGGCGTGAAGATCGTGGCCGACATCGACGGCGGCGGCGAGCGCGCCAAGGCCTCCTCGTCGATGGAAGACATCCTCCAGTCGCACAAGGACCTCAAGGGCGTCTTCGGGATCAACGACGACTCGGCGCTGGGCGCGGCCAAAGCGATCGAGGCGGCCGGCAAGAAGGGCGCGATCGCGGTGGTCGGCTACGACGCGGCCCCCGAGGCGCGGACCGCGATCGGCAACGGCTCGATGTACGGCGACGCGATCCAGCACCCCGACCAGATCGGCGCCAAGACGATCGACGCGATCCACGACTCGTTCAGCGGCAAGACCCCGCCCGCCAAGATCGCCGTCACCGTCGGCACCTACACCAAGGCCGACGCGAAGTAATCTTGCCGGGCCCCTCGGGGAATGGCGCGGAGCCGGGAGCCGAGCGCCGTGAAACCTTGCTCGAGATGCGGGACATCGTCAAGACGTTTCCGGGCGTGCGCGCGCTGGACGGCGTCAGCTTCGACGTGCGGGCGGGTGAAGTGCACGCGCTCGTGGGCGAGAACGGCGCGGGCAAGTCGACGCTGATGAAGATTCTGGCCGGCGCGCAGCCGGCCGACTCCGGCGCGATCCTGGTCGACGGGCAGCCGGTCACGATCGACGGGCCCAACGCCGCGACCAAGCTCGGCATCGGCATGATCTACCAGGAGTTCAACCTCGTGCCCGACCTGGGCGTGATCGAGAACATCGTGCTCGGGGTCGAACCGCGCAAGGGAAGATTTCTCGACCGCCCGGCGGCCGCGGCGCGCGTCGCCGAAGTCCTCGCCGAGCTGGGGATCGCGCTGCCGCTCGACCGGCCGGCGCGCCGGCTCGCGGTGGCCGAGCAGCAGCTCACCGAGATCGCGAAGTGCCTGGTGCGCGAGGCGCGCCTGATCGTGATGGACGAGCCGACCGCGGCCCTGACCGAGCGCGAGACCGACGCCCTGTTCGCGCTGATCGGCCGGCTGCGGGCGCAGGGCGTGGCGTTCGTCTACATCTCGCACCGGCTCGAGGAGCTGCCGCGCATCGCCGACCGGGTGACCGTGCTGCGCGACGGCAAGGCGATCGAGACGCGCGCCATCGCCGACCTGCCGCGCGACGAGATGATCCGCCTGATGGTCGGCCGCGCGCTGGAGAACCACTTTCCCGACCTGCCGCCGGTCGCGCCCGACGCGCCGGTGGTGCTCGACGTGCGCGGCCTGTCGTCGGCCGGCGGGGTCGGCGTGGCCGACGTGTCGTTCGCGGTGCGCGCGGGCGAGATCGTCGGCCTGGCCGGGCTGGTCGGCGCGGGGCGGACCGAGATCGTGCGCGCCATCGCCGGCGCCGACATCCCGACCCGGGGCGAGATCCGGGTCGGCGGCGAGCGGACCGTGGTGCGCTCGCCGCGCAGCGCGATCCGC
Source organism: Vulcanimicrobiota bacterium (assembly GCA_963784655.1). Classification (GTDB taxonomy): domain Bacteria; phylum Vulcanimicrobiota; class Vulcanimicrobiia; order Vulcanimicrobiales; family Vulcanimicrobiaceae; genus Vulcanimicrobium. The sequence continues at coordinate 139,463 of CAWASO010000001.1, read as the reverse complement.
GCGGGCATCGCGCTGATCACCGAGGACCGCAAAGCGCAGGGCCTCGTGCTCGGGATGAGCGTGCGCGAGAACACGACGCTCGCGCACCTCAACCAGTTCGTGCACGGCGGGTTCGTCGACCGCGGCGCGGAGACGTCGACCACCAGCCGCGAGATCGCCGAGCTGCGCATCCGCACGCCCTCGGGCGAGCAGACCGTGCGCAACCTGTCGGGCGGCAACCAGCAGAAGGTCGTGCTCGCGAAGTGGCTGATCGGCCACGCCCGGGTGTTCCTGTTCGACGAGCCGACGCGCGGGATCGACGTCGGCGCGAAAGCCGAGATCTACACGCTGATGGTGGAGCTGCTGCGGCAGGGGGCCGCGATCGTGATGGTGTCCAGCGAGCTGCCCGAGGTCTTGGGCATGTCCCACCGCGTGCTCGTCGTGCGCGGCGGGCAGGTTCGCGCCGACTTGCCACGAGGCGAGGCGACGCCCGCCCGGGTGATCGCCGTCGCGACCGGGGTCGCGGCCTGATGTCGGTTCCGCAGCCGGACCCGGCCAAGGTGGTCGAGGTCAAAGCCGTCATGGATGCGCGCAGCGACGACGTCGCGGCGAAGAAGCGCCGGGCCGCCACGCTGCGCACCGCCGGGCTGGCGGGCGCGCTCGTCGTGCTGGTCGTCGTCGTCAACGTGCTGACGCACGGCAACTTCCTCAACACCGGCAACCTGACCAACGTCCTGCGCCAGATCTCGGTCAACGCGATCATGGCGGTGGGGCAGACGTTCGTCATCATCACCGCCGGGATCGATCTCTCGGTCGGCTCGCTGGTCGGGCTGGCCGGCGTGGTGATGGCGCTCGTCGCCAACTCGCTGCACCTGGGCGGACCGGGCACGTTCGCGGTGACGCTGCTGGCCGGCTTGGCCGTCGGCTGCGCGGCGGGCTGGATCAACGCGCTGCCGGTCGTCAAGCTGAACCTGCCGCCGTTCATCACGACGCTGGCGATGATGCAGGTCGCGCGCGGGCTGGCCTACATCCTCGCCCACGGGCAGCCGATTCCGCTCGTCGACAGCAAGCCGTTCGACTGGCTCGGCACCGGCACGCTGGCCGGCACGGTTCCCTGGATCGTGGTCGTGATGGCGATCGTGACGGTCGTGTTCGCGATCCTGCTCGGGCGCACGGCGTACGGGCGCTACGTGCTCGCCGACGGCGGCAACGAGGAAGCCGCGCGCCTGGCCGGCATCGACGTGCGCAAGGTCAAGACGCTGGTCTACGTGATCTCGGGCGGCTGCGCGGCGCTGGCCGGGCTGCTGCTGATGGCGCGCTTCGCGTCGGGCTCGCCGCAGACCGGCACGGGCTACGAGCTGCAGGCGATCGCGGCGGTCGTGGTCGGCGGCACCTCGCTGATGGGCGGCCGCGGCACGATCGTCGGCACGTTCTTCGGCGCGCTCCTGATCGGCGTGCTCAACAACGTGATGAACCTGCTCAACATCGAGTCCTACACCCAGCAGATCGTGCTGGGCGTGGTGATCCTGCTCGCGGTCGTGATCGACGAGCTGCGCAAGCGCTACCTGGCCCGGTAGCCCGCGAGGCAGCGCTCAGCCGAGGTCCGCGTCGCTGATCAGGCAGTCGGCGGTCGGCGGGTGCGCGCGCTCGCCGTCGTTCGCCTGCGGTACGACGTACAGGCGGAGCGGTTCGCCGCCCGCGTACGGCGCGTTGAGGATGAACGTCCCCAGGAGCCGGCCGCCTAGAACGAACGTGACCGACTCCAGGACGTGCGCGCACGGTCGCAGCTGATGGACCGTGCCGCGCGAAGGACTGCGGCTGATATCGCTGAGCGGCTCGTTCATCGTGGGCCTCCTGCACCGCAGTCTGCGCCACGCCGGTTACGATGTGGTTAATGCGCTACAGGCAGCCCGAGCCGTTCACCGCCTGGGCGATCTGCCCGTTGACGTAGTCGCAGGACACGATGAACGGTTTGTCCAGGCAGGTGAGGCTCAGCCGCTGCGCCGCGGGGTCGTAGTTCCAGCCGATGGTCACGCCCATCTTGCTGGCCTGGCCGCTGTCGCCCGAGACCGCGATGCCGAGCTTCTCGGCCACCGCGTTTTGCAGACAGCTCCACGCGGAGGCCGAGACGTCGGCGAAGATCTGCGGCGGACAGGCCATGCGGAAGCTCCTCGTTCGGGGAACGGTGCGGGGTCGGCACGAAGTGCGGCGCTCAGCCATGGAACCCCTCGATCTGACCACCCGCCCGCCGCGCGGCCCGCGCGAGACCCTGCTCGGCCTGATGTTCCTGCCGCGCACGATCGACAAGCTGCGCGCCGAGCTGCCCGGCGGCCGCGTCGGCGCGCTACCTCAACCACGACCACGGCTTCAGCGCCTACGCGCTGCGCCGGGCCGGGATCGACATGGAGGGACTGCGCGCCGTGGTCGCCTCCGCCCGGGACGAGGACGAGGTGGTGGTCTGGCTGCGCGAGCGGGTCAGCCCCGAGACCGCGGCTGAGGTCAACCGCAAGCTCGAGTCGTTCACGGTCGCCCGCATGTCGGCCGACGACCAAGTCCTCATTCGCGAGCGGCACCCGGTGATGGCCAAGCGGCCCGAGCTTGACCGCGTGCTCGACGTGCTCGAAGCCGACGACGCGGACGCCTTCGGCCAGCCGACCCGCTAGCGGCGCTCAGACCGCCAGCCGGCGGCGTTCCCAGTCGCCCGAGCGCAGGCGCAGCGCGGTGATCCCGCCGCGCACCAGCCACGTCGCGATCCAGGCCAGCGCGAAGCCCCACAGGCCCAGGTGCAGCCCGCGGATCAGCAGCACCAAGCCGGCCAGCACCACCACGCAGGTCGCAATTCCCATCACCATCACGAAGCGGGTGTCGCCGGCGGCGCGGATCGGCGCCAGCACGGTCATGGCGTAGCACTTGAGCGGCAAGGTCACGGCGACGTGCAGGGCCAGCGGCAGCGCGACCAGACTCGCCAACACCGGGCTGAGCGTCACCAGCGCGGCCAGCGGCCAGGCCGCCGCGGCGACCAGCAGCCCGATCCCCGCTCCGACCAGCAGCGAGATCCGGATCGCCTCGCGCCCGAACGCGCGCGCGCCGGCGTAGTCGCGCGCGCCGATCCGCTGGCCGAGCACCACTTCGGTCGCGTCGCCGAGCGAGCCCGGGATCGCCCACGTCGCGTCGCTGACCAGCGACATGGCCCGGAACGCCGCGACAGCCTCGGCCCCGGCCGGCGCCAGCAGCGCGACCGTCACCGGCTCGGGCGCGATCTGCAAGGTCAGGAACACGAACTCCGGCCACGAGAGCGAGGTCGTCGCGGCGACCAGCTTGCGGTCGATCCGCCAGGAGCGAAAGATGCCGAATTCCGGGCGGCGGCGCGTCTCGCGCACCGCGTACACCAGGCCGACCGACTCGGCGATCAGCGACGAGAGGCCGGCTCCGGTCAGCCCGAGCGGGTGGTGCGTGCCGGCGCCCAGCGCCAGCACGAACACCAGCGGGACGTGCACCGCGTTGATCACCAGCAGCACGCGCAGCGCCAAGCCCGAGTCGCCCGCCGTCGCGAAGGCGGTGATCAGCAAACCGCTGCAGACCATCGGCAGCAGGCACACGCTGCGCAGCGTCAAGTAGCGCGCGGCCGCGTCGAGCGCGGCGTCGGGCGGCAGGATCAGGTGGAGCAGCGGGCGCGCGCCGAACAGCGAGGCCAGCACGGCGAGCAGCGCGATCGCCAGCGGAGCGACGGCGGCGGCGCGCACGACCGCGCCGAAGCGCTCGCTCTGGCCCGCCCCGATGGCCTGCGCGCCGACGATCCGCAGCCCGGTGAAGAAAGCGGCCAGGCCGATCCCCAGCACCATGAAGACGCCCGTCGCGCCGGTGATCCCGGCCAGCGCGGCGGTGCCGAGCGCCCCGATCGCGATCGTGTCGACGATGCTCAGCAGCTGGTCGCTGAGCAGCGCCAGGGCGTTGGGCGTCGCCAGCCGGCGCAGCGCGGCGCCGGTGTCGCGGTGCTCGACCGCGTCGATCGTCACCGCCGGGCGGTGTTGCGGGCGCGCACGTATTGCGCGATGCGCGTGATCCCCAGGCCGATCATCGCGACCGCCAGCAGCAGGCCCAGCGTCTTGTTCGCGCCCGGCGCGGGGGTGATCAGAATGCGCCACAGCGTGACCCCGCCCAGCGCGAGGAAGCCGACGCCGAACATGGCGCGGTAGCCGAGCACGGTACTCTGGTCGATGCGTTTCACGGTGAGACCCTCGCTCAGCGGTTGCGGATCAGCAGGCGCTGCAGGGCGTACAGGAGCCGCTCGCCCTCTTCGAGCTCCTTGAGCATCTTGCGGCCGCGGAAGCTGGGCAGCGCGTCGGTCACCGTGTCCACCCCGTCGGAGAGCTCGCGCCGGTTGCCGAAGTCGCCCTCGCTGTTCTTCTGCAGGATCATCGCGCCGTACTTGACCGCGGTCTTCGCGCCTTCGATCTCGTTGCCGGCCTTGCGCGAACGCGGCCAGCGCGGCGCGGTACGCGCGCAGCGCCTCGGGGTAGTCGCGCTTGCGCGTGGCGAGCATCCCGGCCAGCGTCTCGGAGTAGCCCAGATCGACCGCGCGCGATTTGCCGAACGTCTTGTCGAGCATGGCGCGCGCGTCGACCTCGGCCTTGCTGGGCGGCGTCGGGCGCTCGGGTGCCCGCCGACGGCGGCTGCTGCAGCGCCGGGTCGCTGGGCACCGGCGCGGCCGGGCCGAGCAGGCTTTGCAGCGCGGCGACCACCTCGGCCGCGCTCTGGTAGCGCCGGTCGGGCTCTTTCTCGAGCAGCTTCATCACGATCCGCTCGACCTGCGGCGGCACCGCGCGGTTGATCGAGCGCGGCAGCGGCGGCGGCTCGTTGACGTGGCCGAAGATCACCGCGACCAGATCGTCGCTCTCGCTCTTGAAGGGCAGCGTGCCGGTGAACGTCTCGTAGAGCATGATGCCGACCGAGTACAGGTCGCCGCGCTCGTCGGCCGGCTTGCCCAAGAAGCGCTCCGGCGGCAGGTAGGCGATCGTGCCGACGATCTCGCCCGCGTTGGTCACGCTCGACATCTCGCTGGCGTTGCGGGCCAGGCCGAAGTCCATCACCTTGACCGCGCCGTTGGGCAGCACCATCACGTTGGAGGGCTTGACGTCGCGGTGGATCAGCGCCGCTCTCGTGCGCGTAGGCGAGCGCTTCGAGGATCTCGATGTAGTGGCGCAGCGCGCTGTGCACGGTGAGCTCGGCGAAGCGGGGATCGCGGCCAAGGTGCGGCCGTCGACCAGCTCCATCACGATGAACGACCAGTCGCCCTCGACGCCCGCGTCGTATACCGCGACGATCGCGCGGTGGTTGAGCTGCGCCATCGCGCGCGCTTCCTTGAGGAAGCGCTCGCGCTCGCGCTCGTCGCGCCCGGTCAGGATCTTGATCGCGACCGGGCGCCCGAGCAGCACGTCGATCCCGCGGTAGACGTCCGCCATGCCGCCGCGGCCGATCAGCGCGTCGACGCGGTAGCGCCCGGCCAGCGTGTGGCCGGCCAGCGTCGTCACGCGAACGCTCCGCGGTGCAGCCGCGGCCGCCCCGCGTCGAAGGTGACGACGTCGAAGCGCGCCTGCGCGCGCGGCGCGGCGACCTGCAGCCAGTCGGCCGCGAGCGCGCGCAGCGCGGCGCGCTTGCGAAAATCGACCGCGCCGACCGCGCGCCCGAACGAGCCCGACGCGCGCGCCTTCACCTCGACGAACACGACCGTGTCGCCGTCGCGCGCGATGACGTCGATCTCGCCGCCCGGGCAGGCGCACGTTGCGCGCCACGATGCGGTAGCCGTGGGCCTCGAGCAGCGCCACCGCCGCGTCCTCGCCGGCCCGGCCCAGCGCCGCCGTGCGGCCGCTCACGCCTCGGCCTCCAGCCCCGGCAGCATCGCGGCGCGCACGCGCCAGAAGCCGCGCCGGTGCTCGGCGCACGGCCCGTGCGACTCGAGCGCCGCGATGTGCTGGGGCGTGGCGTAGCCCTTGTGCAGCGCGAAGCCGTAGTGCGGGTACTGCGCGTCGAGCGCGACCAGCAGCGCGTCGCGATGGACCTTGGCCACGATCGAGGCCGCGGCGACCGTGGCGCACTTGGCGTCGCCCTTGATCACCGGCTCCTGCGGCGCGCTCCACGACTTGATCCGCACCGCGTCGGTGAGCAGGTACTCCGGCGCGATCGCCAGCGCCGCGAGCGCGCGCTCCATCGCCAGCACCGAGGCCCAGTAGATGTTGAGCCGGTCGATCTCGCCCACGCTGGCCTCGCCGACCGCCCAGGCCACGCAGCGCAGTCTTGATCTCGGCCGCCAGCTCGGTCGCGCAGCTCGGGCGGGACTTGCTTGGAGTCGTTGAGCCCGCGCAGGCGCAGCGGCCCGTCGGTGACGACGCACGCCGCGACGACCGGGCCGGCCAGCGGGCCGCGCCCGACCTCGTCGATTCCGCCCACCAGCAGGTGGCCCGCGGCGCGCGCGCGCTCCTCGAACTCGTGCAGGCGGTCCAGGCGGCGGCGTTCGCGCGCGGCGGCATTGCGCTGCCGGCGGCGCACGTCCTCGGCGCTAGCCATCTACGCGGGCTCCGGCCGCTCGAAGCTGATGCGGCCGAACTTGGCGTCCCCGAAGTCCTTGAGGAAGGCGCCCGTGGCGTTGTGCAGGTCGACCTCGCCGCCGCGCCGCGCGAAGCCGCGCGCCCGGGCGAACGTCTCGAGGTCGGGCACGTCCAGGTTCGGCCGCTCGGCGCGCGCCCAGGCCACGAACCGGCCCACCACTTCCTCGCCGTCGAACCGCTCGCGCGGCAGCGCACCGGTCAAGGCGAGCTGCCACTGCGCCTCCGGCGTCGCGATCTTCGGGACGAGGATTCCGGGTGTGTCCATCACTTCGAGTTTCGGCTGGACGCGAATCCACTGCAGGGCGCGCGTCACCCCGGCCTTGTCTTCGGTGCGCGTCGCCGTGCGGCGCGCGATGCCGTTGATGATCGAGGATTTGCCCGTGTTCGGGATGCCCACGACCATCGCCCGCGTCGTCCCGCTCCCGGTCACCAGGGAGCTCAAGGCCGGGAGCAGCTTCTTGACCGAGGACTGTTCTCTGCCGTTCACCGCCAGCGCGGTGCGGCCGCGTCGTTCGTACCATGCCAGCCATTCACGCGTCGCGTGCGGGTCGGCAAGGTCCTCGCAGCAGAGCACGACGATGCGCGGCTTCTTGCCGGCCACCAGGTCGAGGTAGGGATTCGAGCTGGCCCGCGGCAGCCGCGCGTCGAGCACCTCGATGACCGCGTCCACGATGCCCAGCCGCTCCCCCAGCTTGCGCATCGACTTGGCCATGTGCCCGGGGTACCAGTTGATGGGCGCTTGCAGCGCCACGCGGCCCGGCCCAGGCTGCGCTAGCTCCGCGATCGTGTCCGCGGTAGGCGTGTCTTCGTTGGGCATCAGAGTTTGCGCAAGGGCCAGATGCCGATGACGGCGCGGCCGGTGACGTCGGTGTCGTGCAGGACGCCCCAGTCGCGCGAGTCGTCGCTGTCGGCGCGGTTGTCGCCCAGGACGTAATAGGAGTGCGGCGGGACGACGACGGTCGGCGCGCTGCGGCGATCGCGGTAGCGCACGTAGGGTTCGTCGATCGGGCGGCCGTCGACGCGGACGGCGCCGTCCTGGACCTCGACTCGCTCGCCGGGCAGCCCGACGATGCGCTTGATGTAGGTCTCGGGGTTGGGCGCGTCGTGCCGGAACGCGATCACGTCCCCGCGCCGGATCGGGCCCAGGCGGTACGCCAGCGTGTTGATCAGGACGAACTCGCCGGCGTGCACGCGCGGCTCCATCGAGAGCCCGTCCACCTGCGGCGTTCGCATGAAGAATGCCGCCGCGATGACCACCAGCACGAGCAACTGCACGGAGAGCGAAACCAATCGGGGCGCCTTCGCCACGGGGAGAACCCTTCGGCCGCTCCGCCGGAGCGGCCTCCGCTCACTTCAGGATGCGGATGCGGTCGAGCGGCCAGAAGATCACGAAGGCGTGGCCGGTGAAGCCGGCTTTCTGGCCCGCGCGCTGACCGGTCGCGAAGGTGCCGCTCGGCTGCGCGAAACCCCAGATGTGCGAGTCCTCGGAGTTGTTGCGGTTGTCGCCGAACATCAGGTAGAAGCCGGCCGGGATGCGGTCGGGCGCCGACCAGCGCTCCTTGGGCGGGATGTTCGAGATCGCCGGGTCGAGCCGCACGCCGTCGACGAACACGCCGTAGTCGCGCACCTCGAGCTCGTAGTTCGGCTTGGAGGCGATGTACGGCTCGGTCAGCGGCTGCCCGTTGCGGTACACCGTGCCGTCGTGGACGCGGAGCTGCTCGCCCGGCGAGCCGACGACCCGCTTGATGAAGTCGTTCGAGCTGGGGATCGGGGGCGGAAAGACGACGATGTCGCCGTCGTGCGGCTTGCCGAAGCGGTACTCGAACTCGTTGACCAGCAGCACGTCGTGGACTTGCAGCGTCGGCTCCATCGACCCGCTGGGGATGAAGAACGTCCGCACCACGAACGTGATGAGGAACAGCGCGACCAGCCCCGCCACGATGAACGCGTCGAGGTACTCGCGGATCACGGTGCGGGTCGAGGGGTGCGCGGCCGACTCGGCCGCGGTCTCGTATGCCGGTCCGCCGCGGACGGCGACCGTTTCCCTGGGCCGGATGCTGATCGCCACGCGCACGATCGCGAAGACCGCGATCAGCGCGAGCAGTTCGAGGGGAGTCACGGGAAGACCGCGTTACTTCGCGGTCTTGCTCTCCGTCTTGGAACCGGCTTTGCGGTCGACCTTGCGCTCCTTGATGCGCGCGGCCTTGCCGACGCGATCGCTCAAGTAGTACAGGCGCGCGCGGCGGACGATGCCGCGCTTGGAGACTTCGATCCGGTCGACGCGCGGGCTGTGCAGCAGGAACGACCGCTCGACGCCGACGCCGTGGGCGACCCGGCGGACCGTGATCGTTTCCTGAAGCCCGCCGTTGCGGCGGACCGTCACGACGCCCTCGAACATCTGGACGCGTTCCTTGCCGCCCTCGACGACCTTCGAATAGACCTTGACGGTGTCGCCGGGACGGAAGTCCGGGACGGACGGCTTTTCCTGTTCCTTCTGGATCAGGTCGAGTACGTTCATGACAGCTCTCTGACGACGAAAACGCCGCACGGGGGCGGCGGGCAACCTCGGGAGTATAGCACGGAGCCCCTACCCCGGCAAGGGCGGCCGGTTACACAGCGGGCTCAGCCCTTGAGGTGCCAGCTGTCGGTCAGGAGGCGGAAGCTGAGGGTCGAGTCGACCGTGTCGAGCTGGCCGGTCTGGTGGGTCGTGCGATGGCCGCGCACGGAGCCGTCGAGCGGGATGGTCTTCACCTCGTCGTAGCGCAGCGAGCCGGTCTCGAACAGGTCGAGCGGGCGCCCGGCGACCGCGGCCGAGAGGGTGCGCTGCAGGTCGATGTGCAGGACCGGCCCGGGCTCGGAGGAGACGATGCGGAAGTCCGTGCGGTCCTTGATGCCCCGGCCGTCGTGCACCACCGTCCAGCTCGCCCCGTCGGCGTCGTGGTTCTCGACCAGCCCGCGGTTGAAGAACTGGAGCAGCGCGATCTCTTCGGGGCTCAGGTTCGTCTTGGCCGGGTCGTAGAGGAGCTTGCCGTCCATCTCGATGCCGATCCGGGCCGGCGTGCCGAGCCGGCCGTCCCGTCCCTCGGCGATGTCGACCACGATGCCGTCGGCCGGCACGGCCACGATGTCGACCTTGATCGTGCCGTCGCTCCCGCTCTGGTCTTGGGTGCGATCGGTGCTGCTCGTGGGGGTCGAGCTGACCCCGCTGCCGTTGGAGTTCGCCAGCCCGGAGGTCGCGACGCGCCGCTCGCTGCGCTCGGAGTACTGCACCGCGAACACCAGGGAGCGGGGCAAGGTGTGCGGGGCGGCGGCCGGCGCGGGGTCGGCCGCCGCGGCGGAAAGCGGAGCGGCAGCGAACGCGAACGCGCACGCTGCGACGAAGGCGCGTGTCATGCGCCCCAGGTTCCACGCGCGGGAACGGACCGCCCGCTGGTGTCGGCACGGCGAATGAGCGGTCCGGCTTCAGTTTTCGAGCTGGTTGGCGGTATCGTCGGTCTCGGCGGCCTGGACAGCTTCGGCGATCTGGGCGGCCTCGGCGGTGTTGCGGGCCGTCGTGCGGGCCCGAGACTGCTCGCGGCGCCACGCGGCGATCCGCTGGTGGTCGCCGCTGAGTAGGACGGCCGGGACGTCGACCCCGCGGAAGACCGGCGGGCGCGTGTAGGCAGGGTGATCCAGCGCGCCGTCCGCCCCCCAGGACTCCGCCGCGGCGGAATCCGCATCGATCGCCCCTTCGACCAAGCGCACCGTCGCGTCCAGGTAGGCCATGGCGGCCAGCTCGCCTCCGGTCAGGACGAACTCACCGAGCGCGATCTCCTCGACTGGATAGAGCGCCCGCAGCCGCTCGTCGACCCCCTCGTAGTGGCCGCAGATCAGGATCAGGCGGTCGAGCCGGGCCCACGCCGCCGCGTCGGCCTGGCGGAAGAGCCGGCCGCTGGCCGAGGTCAGCACGATCCGGCGCCGCTCGCCGGGAGGCGCGGCGGCCAGGATCGCGTCGAGGGTGCGGGCCAGGGGCTCGATCCGCAGCACCATGCCGGGGCCGCCGCCGTAGGGGCGCTCGTCGGCCCGCTCGCGGCCTTCCAGCGCGTCGAGCAGGTCGTGCAGGCGAACCTCCACGAGGCCGCGCTCGACCGCGCGGCCCACGATCGAGAGCCCGATCACCGGCGCGAACATCTCCGGGAAAAGCGTCACGACGTCGACGTGCAAGACTCCCACGTGGGCCTCTTCGACCGACTGCGCCGCGTGCTTCCCGGCCGTGCTCCCGCGGAGCCCTTCGCGCGCGGCGCGCACCTGCTCGAGCGCGGCCGGCTGGCCGCCGCCGAAGCGGCGTTCGCCGAGGCGCTCGCTGCCGCGGCGACCCCGGCCGAGCTGGCCGCGGTGCGCAACAAGCGCGCGATCGTGGCGATCCAGCGCGGCGCGCGCGAGCAGGCGGTCGCGGAGCTCGTGCTGGCGCTCGAAGCCGATCCGCGCGGGGTCGCGGCGATCGTCACCGTCGGTAACCTCCTGCTCGAGGACGGCGACGTGGCCGAGGCGGTCGAGCACTACGAGTACGCCCTGCTGATCGACCCGGACTACGGTCCGGCGTACCACAACCTGGGCGTCGCGCTGCACCGGCAAGGCCGCAAGAGCGAGGCGGTCCGGATGCTGCGAAAGGCGACCAGGCTCGAAGGGCGCATCAGGCGCTGATGGACCACGAGCAACTGCGGCTCGCGCCCGACCTCCTGGCCGTGCTGCGCGCCGGCGTGACCCACGCGCTGGAGCGCGGCGGGCGCTTCGTCGCGCCGCCGGACCTGCTGCGGGCCCTGCTCGCCGACCCGGAAGTCGGTCCCGTGCTGGCCGGCCTGGTCGCGCACGAACGGCTGGCCAAAGCCGCCCTGGCCGCTTCCGACAAGCCGCCCGGCGTCGCCGAGATCGCCGACGACGCACCGCCGCCCGGCAGCGCGGGTGCCGTCGGGCCGCCGCCGTTCCCGCGCTACGACACCTTCGCGTTCCGCTCGCCCGACGGCGCGCGTTCGCTCTACCTCGACGCCGATGCGCACCACCTGTTCATCGAGGGCGCGCGCCGCGCCGACGACGTGTACCATCCCAAGCACCTGGCCCTGGGCTTCGCCGAGGAGTCGGTCAAGGACGGCGACATCCTAGCCCTCTTCGGCGCCAACCCGCAAGACGTCAGCGTGGCGATCGCGGCGCTGTAGTGGATTGCGCTACAGGGTGCGGGTGCCGATCACGTCGGTGCTCGTGATGTCTTCGAGGTACTCGAAGAGCTGGGGCAGGGTGATCTTCTCGAGCGCGCTGCGGGCCTTGATTCCGTCGCCTTCCTCGCCCTCGTCGCGCAGGTAGCAGCGGGACTCGACCCCGCCGGTGCCCTCGCTCAGGAACGAGACCGCGAAGCCCTTACCCAGCGTGTCGTCGTAGATCCGCATCGCGGCCGGGTTGAGGATCTCGATCGAGTGGGTCGGGTTGTGGGCGTCGAAGATCGTGATCGTCAGGTAGTCGCGGTTGACGATCTCGATCGAGCCCACCACGAAGGTGTTTTTGGCCGAGAAGAACTCATGCCCGAGCTTGTTGCGCGAGCTGACTTCGTAGAACACGCGGTGCGCGACGAAACGGTTGAGAATCTTACGCAGCGTCGAGATCGACGCCAGGGTCTCGGTCCGGTTGCCGCGGGTGTAGATGATCTTCAGGTCGTGTGCCGGCCTTCGCGCAATGATCTCCCGCCGGGACGGCCTCGTCACGGCGCGGGCATGTGCCGTTGCACGGGACCGGGAAGAAACCCTCCGGATGCTCTCGATCCCCGACATGGCGCTCCTCGGAGCGGCCGCTCTCCTGCTCTTCGGTCCCGAACAGCTCCCCCGCGTGGCGCGGAAGGCCGGGAACGTCATGCGGGAGATCCAGAACACGTCTTCGTCCTTCATCCGCGAGATGGAGCGCGCCGCGGACCTCGCCGAGGCCCCGCGCCCGTCGGTCTACGACCCGGTCGTCCCGTACGAGCCGGCGACCCCGTACGAGCCGCCCGCGCCGGACCCGGCCCCCTACGACGTCCTGCACGAATGGCAGACCGGGTCGCCGGTCGGCGAGAAGCTGGCCGAGCCCCGCGAAGCGCTCGACCGGGCGGAGAACGAGGGTCTGTCACACGCCGCTGAGCCGGTTCCAGAGCGCGATCACACGCCGCACGTATAGCTGCGTCTCGCCGTAGGGCGGGATGCCGCCGTAGCGCTCGACCGCGCCCGCTCCGGCGTTGTAGGCGGCGAGCGCGCGCGGGTAGCGCTGGCGGCCCGGGAAGCGCTGGTAGCGGGCGAGCAGTCCGGCCAGGTGGATCACCGTGCCGTGTAAGTTGGCCGCGGGATCGTCCGGGTCGACGCCCAGGCCGGCCGCGGTTGCCGGCATCAGCTGGCCTAGGCCGCGTGCCCCCGCCGGCGAGCGCGCGTGGGGATTCCACGACGACTCGACCGCGACGAGCGCGACCACGAGCCGGGCGTCGAGGCCGGCCGCGTCGGCTTCGGCAACGACGCGCCAGGCCAGGCGCAACGCCTGCCCGGCATCGAGCCCGCGGTCGAAGGCGCGCAGTGCGCTCGCGTATACCGGCAGCAAGACCCCGTAGGCCGGAGGCATGGTGGTGTATGTAGCCGGTGGCACGGAAGCGCCCGCCGGGGCGGCGCGGAGCAGCGCGACGGCGAGCGCGAGCAAGGCGAGAGAGCGCACACCGCTGCCGGTGCCCGCGCTCTCCGCCGGCGAGTTACCGCCTCGCGATCAGAGGTTGAAGTTGGAGCGCAGCTCGTTGATGCGGGACTCGAGCACGCCGCGGACCTGCTTGTGCAGGCGGTCCTTCTGCTCGTCGGGCAGGCGCTGGTACACGAGGTAGCCGGCGGCCGAGACGATCCCGCCGAGGACTCCCACGAGGACGGTGCGGCCGGGATCGGTTCCCGCGCCAGGCGTGGTGGGCTGGCCGGGCTGCTGGAGCTCGCCGTGGAGGGGTTTGCTGGCGTCGTTCATCGTCCGGTTCCTTTCCACGCGAGAGCACTGGGAAACTGCGCCCCGCTGCTACGGTGCGGGTTCGTCCTCGCGAACGCAGCGGATCGCGCCGCGGTACTGCTTGGCGATCTGCTCGATGGCCAGCTCGGCGGTGGCGACGATGGCGTGGACGTCGGTCCGGCCGCGGGCTTCCTCGGGCCAGCGCATCAGCAGGTCGCCGCTGCGGCGGCGGCCCTCGACGGGCACGCGGGCGACCTCGGCCAGCCCGGCCCAGGCGGCCTGGAGCAGGGCCGACACGGCGGCGCAGGCGATATCCTCGCCCGGCTCGCCCTGCTCGGCGTGCCCGGCGGCCAAAACAGAAGACAGCCGTTGCCGGCTGTCCCTGCGAAATCGGACCACGAGCACCGCAGTGCTACAGGCTGATCTTGTCGATCCGGATTTCGGCGAAGCGCTGGCGGTGGCCGTTGAGCGTGCGGACGCGCTTCTTGGACTTGTAGCGGAAGACCAGGATCTTCTTGTCCTTGGCCTGGCGCAGGACCGTCCCCGTGACGGCCGCCCCGCTCACCACGGGCGTCCCGATCGAGACGTCGCCGCCATCGCCCGAGGCCAGGATGATGCGGTCGAAGATGACCGACGAACCGACCTCGGACTCGAGGAGGTCCGTGCGAATGATGTCACCTTCCGAGACGCGGAACTGCTTTCCGCCGGTCTCGATGATCGCGTACGACATAACCTGGGAACCTTATCACGCCGCCGGGCCGCCCGTCAACGACCATTCCGGCGCGCTCGGCCGCATGGCGCGCCGGCCGCAGCTTCCGAGCCCTCGCCGGCACCTGCTTCGGCTTGCCCGGCGGTGGGCCGGCATGGGTTCGGTACGCTCGGGTACGGTGAGACTCTTATGGCCACGATCGTTCCGGCCGCCGCTCCGGCGGCGGCCGTTCTGACGTTTCACATCAACGGCGGCGAGGTCCGAGCCGCGGTCGAGCCGCACGTCACCTTGCTCGACCTGCTGCGCGAGCGCGCCGGCCTGACCGGGACGAAGAAGGGCTGCGACCGCGGCCAGTGCGGGGCCTGTACCGTGCTGGTGAACGGCCGCCGCACGCTGTCGTGCCTGGCGCTGGCGCTGGCCCACGCGCGCGACGAGATCACCACCATCGAGGGGCTGGCCCAGGGCGACGAGCTGCACCCGGTGCAGGCGGCGTTCGTCGCGCACGATGCCTTCCAGTGCGGGTTCTGCACGCCGGGACAGATCCTCTCGGCCGTCGCGGTGCTGAGCGAGGGCCGGGCGAAAACCGACGACGAGGTCCGCGAGGCGATGAGCGGCAACCTCTGCCGCTGCGCCGCCTACCCGAACATCGTCGCGGCGGTGCAGGCCGCGCGCGGGAGCGCCTGATGCGCCGCTTCGAGTTCGTCGAGGCCGAGTCGGCCGCCGCGGCTCGTGCGCTGGTGCAGGCCGACCCCGACGCCCGCTTCTACGCCGGCGGCACGACCCTGGTCGACCTGATGAAGAGCGGGGTCGAGGTCCCCTCGCGCGTGGTGGACATCTCGCGCCTGCCGCTGGCGGGCATCGAGGTGCGGGGCGACCGGCTGCGCATCGGCGCGCTGGCGCGCAACAGCGACGTCGCCTACGACGCGACCGTCGCGGCGCGTTTCCCGGCGCTGGCGCAAGCGCTGCTCAGCGGCGCGTCGGGCCAGATCCGCAACGCCGCGACGATCGGCGGCAATTTGCTCCAGCGCACGCGCTGCACGTACTTCCGCGAGACGCGCTGGCGCTGCAACAAGCGCGAGCCGGGCAGCGGCTGCGACGCGCTCGACGGCTTCAACCGCTCGCACGCGCTGCTCGGCACGAGCGAGGCGTGCATCGCGACCAACCCCAGCGACATGGCGGTCGCGCTGGCGGCGCTGTCGGCCCAGGTCGTGGTCGAAGGCGACCGCGGCGAGCGGATCGTGCCGCTGGACGAGTTCTACCTGCTGCCGGGCGACCGGCCGCAGCACGAGACCTCGCTCGCGCACGGCGAGCTCGATCAGCGCGGTCGAGCTGCGCTTCGCACCCGCGCACGAGCGCTCGCGCTACCTCAAGCTGCGCGACCGCGCCTCGTACGAGTTCGCGCTGGTCTCGGTCGCGGCGGGCGTCGAGCTCGACGGTGATCGAATTGCGAACGCGCGGCTGGCGCTGGGCGGCGTCGCGACGGTGCCTTGGCGCGCGCTCGCGGCGGAAGACGTCCTGACCGGCGCGAGCGCCGACGACGCGACGTTCCGGCGCGCGGCGGACGCGGCGCTGGCGGACGCGCGGCCGCGCGCGCACAACGGGTTCAAAGCGGAATTGGCGCGGCGCGCGATCGTGCGCGTGCTGCGCGAGCTGTGCGGAGGTGCCTCATGAGCGCGTCGGTCGACGGGACGACGACGGAGCTCGGTGATCGGGCGGCCGCTGGACCGCATCGACGGCCGGGCCAAAGTGACCGGCGGCGCGGCCTACACCGCCGACGCCGGCTTGAGCGCGCCGCTGCACGGCCTGATCGTGCAGAGCACGATCGCGCGCGGCCGCATCCGCGAGATCGACGAGCGCGCGACGCGCGCGGTGCCGGGCGTGGTCGAAGTCCTGACGTACCGCAACGCGCCGCACGTGCCGGTGCTGGAGTTCGACTTCACCGGCGTGCCGGCGGCCGAACAGCTCGCGCCGCTGCAGAGCGACGAGGTCCACTACGACGGCCAGCACGTCGCGCTGGTGATCGCGGAGACGTTCGAGGCGGCGCGCGAGGGCGCGGCCGTGCTGCGCATCGCCTACGAGGCCGGCCCGGCCGTGACGCGGATCGAAGAGGCGGGCCAGATCGATCTGAACCCGGTCTCGTTCGGCGAGCCGACCGAGTCGCACCGCGGCGACGCCGAGAGCGCGTTCGCGGCGGCCGCGGTGAAGCTGGACGAAACGTACCGCACGCCGGCCGAGAACCACAACCCGCTCGAACCGTCGGCGACGAGCGCGACCTGGGACGGCGACGAGCTGCTCGTCCACGACACCACCCAATGGGTGATGGGCACGCGGGCCGGCTTCGCCGCCGCGTTCGAGCTCGACGAGGTCAAGGTGCGCGTGCTGGCGCCGTACCTCGGCGGCGGGTTCGGCTGCAAGGGCTTCTTCTGGCCGCACGCGATCCTCGCCGCGCTGGGCGCGAAGGTGACGGGGCGCAGCGTCAAGCTGGTGCTGGCGCGCGAGCAGATGTTCACCTCGTGCGGCCACCGCAGCGAGACCCAGCAGCACCTTCGGCTCGGCGCGGCGGCCGACGGCAAGCTGACCGCTATCGTGCACGACGTCCTGTCCGCGAGCTCGCGCGTCGGCATGCAGGTCGAGACAGCGGGCAAGGTGAGCCCGATGCTCTTCGCTTGCGAGAACGTGTCGATGTCGCACCGCGTCGCGCGGCTCGACATCCCGACCCCGACCTCGATGCGCGCGCCCGGCGAGGCGACCGGCAGCTACGGCCTGGGCTGCGCGATGGACGAGCTGGCCGAGCGGCTCGGGCTCGACCCGCTCGAGCTGCTGCGCCGCAACCACGCCGAGCGCGACGGCGAGTCCGGCAAACCGTTCTCCGGCAAGCACCTGCTGGAGTGTTACGCGCGCGGCGCGGAGCGTTTCGGCTGGGCGCGGCGCAGCCATGCGCCGCGCTCGATGCGCGACGGGGGCGAGCTGATCGGCTGGGGCGTCGCGACGGCGACCTATCCGGCGATGCGTTTCCCGGCTAACGCGCGCGTCACCATCGGCGCCGACGGCGCGATCGAGGTCGCCAGCGCGACCCACGATTTGGGCACCGGCATGTACACCATCGCGGCGCAGATCGCGGCCGACGGGCTGGGCGTCGACCCGCGCACGGTCCACGTCCGGATCGGCGACAGCCTGCTGCCGCGCGCCCCGGTCGCGGGCGGCTCGATGAGCTCGGCCAGCGTCGGCCCGGCCATCGCCGACGGCGCCGCTCGCCTGCGCCGCCAAACGGTCGCGATCGCGACTTCACACGGCGCCTCACCGCTGCACGGCCTGGCCGCCGACGCGGTCGAAGTGCGCGACGGCGTGCTGCGCGCGAAAGACGAGCCGGCACGCACGCTGTCGTACGCGGATGTCGTGCGCTTGTCGGGCACGTCGTCGCTCGAAGCGCTCGGCGTCGCCGGTCCGGGCAAGGAGCAGGACGACTACTCGCTGCACTCGTTCGGAGCGCAGTTCTGCGAGGTGCGCTACGACGAGGAGCTGGCGCGCCTGCGCGTGACGCGGCTGGTCGGCGTCTTCGACTGCGGCCGGGTGCTCAACCACAAGACCGCGCGCTCGCAGATGATCGGCGGGATCACCTGGGGGCTGGGCATGGCGCTGATGGAGGAGACGGTGCGCGATCACCGCTACGGCGCGGTCGTCACCAACAACCTGGCCGACTACCACGTGCCGGTCAACGCCGACGTCCCCGAGATCGACGTGCTCTTCGTCGAGGAGCCGGACTACACGTTCAACCCGCTCGGCGCCCGCGGGATGGGCGAGATCGGCATCACCGGCGTCGCCGCGGCGGTGGCGAACGCGGTCTACCACGCCAGCGGCGTGCGCGTGCGCGACCTGCCGATCGTGCCGGAGAAGCTGCTCGCCGGGGCTCCCGTGACGGTCTAGCGAAGCGGGCGCGGGTGGACATCGCGCGCGTCCGAGTCGTCGTCCTGGCCGCCGGCAGCTCGCGCCGGATGGGCTTCGACAAGCTGACCGCGCCGTTCGCCGGCGTCCCGCTCGCCCGCCGCGTCGCGCTCGGACTGGCGGAACTGCGGCCGCTCTTCGTCGCGGCATACCGCGTCGCGGACGTCATCGGCGACTTGCGCGCGCTGCAGCTCGTCGTCACCGCGCCGACGGCCGGACCGAGCGCGACGCTCGCGCTCGCGCACGCCGCGATCCCGCACGATCTCGCTTTGGCGGTGGTGATGTGCGACATGCCGCTGCTCGACGCGGAGCGGGTGCGCGCATTCGTCGCCCGCGTGCCGGATGACGCGGACCTCGCCTGGCCGGTGGTGAACCGCGTCCCGGGGCACCCGGTGATCTGGTCCCCCCGCGCCCGCACCCGCATCCCGACCCTGCGCGACGATGAGCCTCCCGCCCGCATTCGCCGCGACCCGGCCCTGCGCGCCGTCGCGCTCGAAGAACGAGATGAGGCGTACGTGGCGGACGTCGACACCCCGGAAGCGTGGACCGCCGCGGAGGCGCGGCTAAGCCTTGGGTTGCCGAAAGGTTGCCGCCCAGGGCGGAATGCGGTACAATAGCGATATGGCCGTGGCCGCGATCCATTCTTTCGGGAGCGATGCGCTCGACGACATCCGCCGGACGTTCGGGCTGAGCGAGACCGAGCTGGCCGCCCTGTTGGGCGTGACGCGCCCGTCCATCGCGAAGTGGCGCTTGCGCGGCGTGCCGGTCGAGCGAGTCGCCGACGTCGACCGGGTCCGCGAGCTCGCCGCCTACTTCACCCGGCGGTTCGTCGCCGTGCGCATCCCGCAGATCGTCCGCACGCCGGGCAAGGGCCTCGGCGGCAAGACCGTGCTCACCGTCATCGCGCACAGCGGCGTCGAGCCCGTATACGCCTACCTGGAGCGGCTGTTCTCGTACACCGCGGCCTAGTATCAGCGCAGCGTACTCCTGACCGATGAAGCATGTCGAGCGCGGCGGATTGCACTTTCGCGTCTGCGACCCGGGCTGGGCCGACCCGCTCGACACGTCCTATTCGAAGCGCCAGGGCGGGCGCTGGAACGGCCCCGGTTCGTTCGGTGTGCTGTACCTCAACGCGACGGTCGCGGTCGCCGCCGGCAACGCCCGCCGCGCGTACGAAGGCGAGATCGCGACCTTGTTCGACCTGCTGCCCGAGCAGCGGCCTGACTTGCAGCTCGTCACTGTCCGCCCGATTCGCGTCGTGGACGGCGTGACGGATGCCGGCCTGCGATCGTTGCGGCTGCCGGTTTCGTATCCTGCCGGTGCGACGTGGGCGGCCTGCCGGCGCATCGGTGCTCGCGCATATGCGGCGGGCGAGAACGGGATCGCGTGCCGTACGGCGGACGCCGTGAAACACACGCACGATCTCGTCGAGGGCGAGGAGCTCGTGGTGTTCGACACGGCGCTGAGCGCCGTCACCCGGGCGGAACGGGTGCCGTTCGCCCAGTGGTATCCGGTCGAGGTCGAAGGCCGGCCCGCGTGGAGCCGGCGGCGACTTCGCACGGACGAGCCGGAATGACGAGAGACCGGCGCGGGTACAGCGCCGGTCTCTCCAAGGGAGCTATCGGTGTTTACGCCAGCGCGTCGCTGAACGGCAGCTGCCGCACCCGCTTGCCGGTCAGCTTGAACACGGCGTTAGCGATGGCGGGGGCGATCGGCGGGGTGCCGAGCTCGCCGATGCCGGTCGGCTTGACCGTGCTCTTGATGATGTGGACGTCGATCGCGGGGGCGTTCGCCATCCGCAGCACGGTGTAGTCGTAGAAGTTGTTCTGGTCGATGCGGCCGTTGGTCAGCGTGATCTTGGCCGACATCGCCATCCCCATGCCGTACATGATCGCGCCCTGCAATTGCGCGTTGACGATGTCCGGGTGGACGACGACCCCGCAGTCCGCGGCGATCGTCGCGCGGTGGACGACGATGTCCTTGCCCTTCATCGACACTTCCGCGATCAGCGCGGCGATGCTGCCGCCCCAGTTCGTGAGCGCGATGCCGTGCGCGGCGCCCGGCGTCTTGGGATGGCCCCAGTTGGCGGCTTTCGCGACCGTCTCGAGCGCGGCGCGCTCGCGCGTCGCCTTGGGCGAGAGCAGCGCGAGGCGGAATGCCAGCGGGTCCTGGCCGGCCGCGTGGGCCAGCTCGTCGATGAACGACTCGGTCACGAAGGTGTTCCAGTTCGCGCCCGGCGCGCGCATGAAGCCGACCGGCACGCCCGGATCGAAGTCGGCGTAGGTCGTGCGCGCGCTGGCGAACGCGTACGCTTCGGGCGTGACCTGGTCGACCGCGCTGAAGTCCACCCCGTGCGTGAACATCGGCGGCGCCCAGCGCTTGACGATCGAAGGCGATGCGACGCGGTGCTCCCAGGCCGTGATTTTATCGCCGGCGAGCTTGCCGCGCACGACGTTGACGCTCATCGGGCGGTAGAAGTCGTTCTTGATGTCGTCCTCGCGCCGCCAGGTCACCTTGACCGGCTTCTTGACGGCCTTGGAGATCTCGACCGCGTCGACGACGTAGTCGGCGTCGAGCCGGCGCCCGAAGCCGCCGCCCATGAAGGTGGTGTGGACGTTGACCTTCTCTTGCGGCAGGCCGGTGATCTTCATGGCGGCCGTCTTGCTGCGCGTCTGCACCTGGGTCGGGGCCCAGACCTCGCACCGGTCGGCGCGCACGTCGGCGGTGGCGTTCATCGGCTCCATCGCCGCGTGGGCGAGATACGGCCCCTTGTAGACCGCTTCGAGCACGCGGCCCGGCGCTTTGTCGACGTCGCCGTGCTTGCCCGCCACGACGCCGCTCGTGCGCGCGGCCTTCTCGGCGTCGGCGAACATCTGCGGGCGTGCTGATGTGCGCGGCCGGGCCGTCGTGCCAGGTGACGGCGAGCTTGTCGCGGCCCTGCATCGCGGCCCAGGTGTTGGTCGCGACGACCGCGACGCCGCTGGAGATCTTCACCACGTCGAGCACGCCCGCGACCTTGCGCGCCGCGCCGTCGTCGACGCTCGCGATCGTGCCGCCGAAGGTCGGCGCCTTGAGCACGTTGGCGTACACCATCCCCGGCACGCTGACGTCGATCCCGTACTGCGCGGTGCCGCGCGACTTCGCTTCGACGTCCAGGCGCTTGGGCGAGGTGCCGATCAGGAAGAAGCGGCCCGGCTCCTTGAGCGGGACCTGCTTGGGCACCGGCATCGTGCCGGCCTCGACCGCCAGCTCGCCGTACGACAGGCTGCGGTTCGAGCCGGCGTGGTGCACCGCGCCGTCCTTGGTCGTGCACTCGGATGCGGGCACGTTCCAGCGCTTGGCCGCCGCGGCGACGAGCATCGCGCGCGCCGCGGCGCCCGCGCCGCGCAGCAGCGGGTACATCACCGCCATGCTGGTGCTGCCGCCGGTGGTCATGTCCTTGAACACCGGGTCGGCGTACTGGTTCTCGGCCGGCGCCATCTCGACCCGGATGCGGTCCCAGGGCAGGTCGAGCTCCTCGGCGACGAGCATCGGCAAGCCGGTGTAGACGCCCTGGCCCATCTCGCTCTTGTTGAGCATCACGAGCGCGGTGCCGTCGGTGCGCAGATGCACCCAGGCGTTGGGCGCGAAGGTGACGCTGGGCTCGGGCGAGGGCTGGTAGTCGGGGACGGTCGCGATCTTGCGCGGCGCGCAGCCGGCGACCGCGAGCGCCAGCCCGGCCCCCAGCGTGCCGGTGACGGTGAGGAATGCGTCGCGGCGCATCAGGCGAGCTCCGCCGCGCGCTTGATCGCCGACTTGATCCGCACGTAGCAGCCGCAGCGGCAGATGTTGCCGCTCATCGCGGTGTCGATCTCGGCGTCGCCGGGCTTGGGCGTCTTGGCCAGCAGCGCCGCGGCCGACATGATCTGGCCCGACTGGCAGTAGCCGCACTGCGGCACCGCCTGCTCGATCCAGGCCCGCTGCACCGGGTGGTTGCCGTCGCCGGGCAGGCCCTCGATCGTGGTGATCTTCTTGCCGGCGGCCTGCGCGACGCTGGTCGTGCACGAGCGCACCGCCTCACCGTCGAGGTGGACCGTGCACGCGCCGCACTGCTGGACGCCGCAGCCGAACTTCGTGCCGGTCAACCCGACCATGTCGCGGATGACCCACAGCAGCGGCATCTCGTCGGGCGCGTCGACGTCGTGCGCGGTCCCGTTGATGGTGAGGCTCTTCATGAACGGGTTGACCGCGCGCGGGCCGAGCGAGTTTCCTCTTGACGGCACGCGGGCGAGCGAGTTGCTCTAAGCGGTCGCCGCCGCCGCCAGCGCGACCGGGCCGTCGTCCAAGCGCAAGGTCAGTCCCTTGGCCGAGGCGCCCGCCTTGTGGAACTCGGAGAGGTCGGTGCGGAACACGCGGTAGCCCGCGCCGTGCAGCCGCTCGCGCAAGCGGCGCGAGCACTCGTGCAGGATCAGCGCGTCGCCGACCTCGAGCGCGTTGCAGGCCAGGTGCAGCGCGTCCTCGACCGACAGCTCGATCAGGTAGCCGGGCTCGATCGCGCGCCGCAGCAGCGCTTGCGCGTGGGGCGAGAAGGCGTCCATGTAGACCATCACGTGGCCGCTGGAGAGCGGGCAGAGCGCGGTGTCGAGGTGGTAGAAGCGCTCGTCGGCGAGCAGCAGCGGCAGCACCCGGCAGCCCACGATCTCCTGGAGCTGCAGCGTCGCGCCGCGCTCGCTGCGCCAGCCGTAGCCGGCGTAGAGCAGCGGCCGCACGCGGTCGAACAGCGCGTCGCCCGCGCCCTCGAAGTAGGTCTGGCGCAGGAACGTCGTGGCGAAGCCGGCCCGGGCCAGCGCGGCGCGGTAGACGGGCTGCTCGCGGCGCCGCTCGGCGTGGCGGAACGACGAGACGATCGCGAGGTTGTCGACCATCAGCGCGGCGTGCGCGGTGAAGACGAGGTCGGGCGTTTGCTCGCTCGACCGCACCGGCACCAGCTCGACGTCGGCGACGCAGCCCAGCAGCTCGGCGAAGCGTTCCCACTGGCGCACGGCGTCGGGGGCCGCGTCGCCGACGTGCCCGCTCATCCAGGGGTTGATCGCGTAGCGCACGTCGTAGTGCGCGGGCGGGCAGACCAGGAGTCTCGTCGCCATGATGGAGCCATCGTAGCGCGCCGCGAGCGAGCCGTCGTTCGACAATCGGTTAGCGTCGCCGGGGTCGCCTGCACCCGCCGTGGGTACGCTCGCCGGTATGGAACGATCGACCGACACCGAGCAGCAGGGCGACTACAAGAACGCGCTTCCGTCGGAGGTCACGGATCACGCCGGCTCCGGCATGCCGCGCCAGCTCCGCACCCGCGGCGACGACGAACCGACGCTCAGCCGGGCGGAAGCCGACGTGGCCGGCATCTCGACCACGCCGTCGGTCGTCTACGCCGACACCGACGACAACCAGAACGCCGACGACCAGGCCGACATGAACCGGGCCGACCCCGACCAGCACCTCTAGCCGGTCTTGCTGCCGCGCCGCCTTGCGCTGAGATGACGTGAGGGCGGTGCGCCCAGACAGCGAGGAGGAAGGCAATGAACATACTTGGCGACATCGTCAAGGGCGTCGAAGGGTTCGCGATGGGCGGCCCGGTCGGCGCGGCGGTCGGCTTCGGCGGGGCGCTCCTGGGCGACGTGGCGGGCGGCTCGAAGAGCTCGGGCGCGGGCGGCGCGGGCGACATCCTGAGCGAGCTGACCAGCCTGCTCGGCGGCGGCGGCGGCGCGGCGGCGGACTCGGCCAGGACATCGCGAGCCTGCTCGGCGGCGGTGGCGGTCAGGGCGGCGGCGGAGCCGACGGCATCCTGGGCGCGGTCGAGAAGCTAGCCCCGCTCGCGCTCGCGTTCCTCTAGACCGCCTAGACGCCTAGACCGCCGTTCAGAGCTCGACGGAGATGTCGTCTCCGTCGAGCTGGACGGCGTACGTGGGCAGCGGAACGACGGCCGGCAGGCTGAGCGCCTTGCCGGTCGTCACGTCGAACAGCGCGCCGTGGCGCGGGCACATGATCTCGCAGCCCTCCAGCTCGCCCTGGTCGAGCGGGCCGCCGTCGTGCGTGCAGACGTCCTCGACGGCGTAGAACGCGCCCCCGACGTTGCACAGCAGCACTTCCACGCCGTCGACCTCGAAACGCTTGGCGGTTCCGGGCGGGATGTCGGACGTCTTGGCGATCGGGTGGGGCACACGGCCGGGTTCGCGAATGGCGCGGCATGACCCGTCCCGCCATCTGCGCCCTCGCGCTCCTGCTCGCCGCGCCGGCCGCGGCGCTCGCCGCGCCCGCCCCGGCCAAACCCGCGGCCTCCGCCAAGCACGCCGCTCCGCCCGCCAAGGCCGGGAAGACCGTCACCCTGGCCGACGGCCTGAAGTACACCGACGTCAAGGTCGGCACGGGGGCGAAGCCCGCCGCCGGCCAGACCGCGGTCGTGCAGTACACCGGCACGTTTCCCGACGGCAAGAAGTTCGACAGCTCGCGCGACCGCAACGAGCCGTTCGAGTTTCCGCTGGGCCAGCACCGGGTGATCGCGTGCTGGGACGAGGGCGTCGCGAGCATGCGGGTCGGCGGCCGGCGCAAGCTGGTCTGCCCGGCCAAGCTGGCCTACGGCGAGCGCGGCGCGGGCGGCGTGATTCCGCCCAACGCGGTGCTCGACTTCGACGTCGAGCTGCTCGGGGTCAAGTAGGCGAAAAGCCGCCCCTCAGCAGACCGGGCCCCTGGCCAGATTCTCCACCGGCAGCACGGTGAACGTGAAGCCGGGGCCGAGCGTGATGTTGCGGCCCCAGCGCACGGTGTTGATAGCGCTCATGGCCAGGCCCGGCACCGGCAGCGGGATGTGCGAGGCGCCCTTCTGGAGCAGCGGCTCGGACGGGCTCCAGGCGACCGGCAGCTGCGGGTTCATCGTCACCGCGACGATCCGCACCGGACCGTCTTTCTTCTTGGCCGGCAGCACCAGGTAGCGCGGCTCGATCGCCAGCATGCCGTCGTGGTTGTGCCGCCCCGCCGCGCTGGCCGAGCGGACGATCCCGTACCCCTCCGTCTCGGCCGGGACCGGCGTTCCGTCGTCGAGCTGAGCCGCCGCGACGACGCGGAAGCGGAAGGGCGCGCCGGGCCGGGCGTTGCCGGAATAGACCTTGTCGACCATCTCGACCGGGATCGAAAACGCGCAGATCCGCTCGGCCCGAGCCGGAGCCGGGCCCAGCGAGACGGCTACAACGCTCGCCAGGGCGAGGATCGATCGAGCGCGCACGGAAGCGCCGTTTCGCCTTCGAGCCATCATCGCCGCTTCGCCAGCCACGCTCGGTACAACGAAAAAGGCCCCGTCAACGACGGCGGCCTCTCGTGCTTCTCACGCACGTTCGGCTAGCCGGCCGAACGCGGTTCCGCCGGCTGCTTCAGCCGACGGAGCCTTCCATCTCCATCTTGATCAGGCGGTTGAGCTCGACCGCGTACTCCATCGGCAGCTCCTTGACGAAGAAGTCGAAGAAGCCGTTGACGATCATCGCGGTGGCGTCGGCCTCGCTCAGGCCGCGGCTCATCGCGTAGAAGAGCTGCTCCTCGCCGATCTTCGAGACCGAGGCCTCGTGCTCGACGGTCGACTGCTGCTCGTCGATCTTCATCGTCGGCTTGGTGTCCGAGGACGACTTGTCGTCCATGATGAGCGCGTCGCACTTGACGCGCGTCTTGGCGCCCGTCGCGCCGGCGTGGATCTCGACCAGGCCGCGGTACGTCGTCTTGCCGCCGTGCGCGGTGACCGACTTGTTGGTCACGACCGAGGTCGTGTTGGGCGCGGCGTGGATGACCTTGGCGCCCGCGTCCTGGTGCTGGCCTTCGCCCGCGAACGCGGCCGAGAGGATCTCGCCCCGCGCGCCCTCGCCCATCAGGTAGATGGCCGGGTACTTCATGGTCAGCTTGGAGCCGATGTTGCCGTCGACCCACTCGACGGTCGCGTTCTTGTACGCGACGGCGCGCTTGGTGACCAGGTTGTAGATGTTGCGGTACCAGTTCTGGATCGTGGTGTAGCGGATGGAAGCGCCTTCCATCGCGATCAGCTCGACCACGGCCGAGTGCAGCGAGGAAGTGGAGAACTGCGGTGCCGTGCAGCCCTCGATGTAGTGAACCTTGGAGCCTTCGTCGGCGATGATCAGCGTGCGCTCGAACTGGCCCATGTTCTCGGTGTTGATCCGGAAGTAGGCCTGGAGCGGCATCGAGACCGTCACGCCCTTGGGCACGTAGACGAACGAGCCGCCCGACCACACGGCCGAGTTGAGCGCGGCGAACTTGTTGTCCGCGACCGGGATGACCGTGGCGAGATACTTCTTGACGATCTCGGGATGCTCGCGCAGCGCGGTGTCCATGTCGCAGAAGATGACGCCGTCTTTCTCGAGCGCCTCGACGACCGAGTGGTAGACCACCTCGGACTCGTACTGCGCGGAGACGCCGGACAAGAACTTGCGCTCGGCCTCGGGGATGCCCAAGCGGTCGAACGTCTTCTTGATGTCCTCGGGGACGTCGTCCCAGTTCTGCTCGGTCTTGTCGCCGGCTTTGACGAAGTAGCGGATGTCGTCGAAGTTGATCGCGTCGAGCAACTCGCTGTCGCCCCAGCGCGGCATCGGCTTGGCCCGGAACGTGTCGTACGCTTTCAGGCGAAACTGCAGCATCCAGTCGGGCTCGTTCTTCATCGCCGAGATGCGCTCGACGATCTCCCGCGTCAGGCCCTTGTCGGACTTGAAGCGGTAGGTCTCTTCCGAATCGTGGAAACCGTGTCGGTACTCTTCGATCAGGGTGTCGGGTGCAGCGGCCATCAGTTCCTCAGCGTAGCGGTCGGCACGACCTTGAGTCAAGATAGTGCAGACGTTTCTGGACTTTCTAACCCGTTCGACGTCTGACAGGTGGCACCCGTCGCGTGCGGGAGGTCCCGGCGGGGCAAGCGAGCGGCCGTACCGATCGATTGGCCGGACCAAGCCGGCTTCGTCTTTGCCCTAAAACCGCCGACTTGAGGCCTTTACAACAGACCCGCCGGGGGGTACGATCACCTACGGTCTTCACGGGACCCCGTGCGTTATGCCGGGGTCTCGTCTAGTCCAGTGAGGGACGGCGCGCCCTACGCGCCATCGCAGTGGACCGTCCGTACGGAACGAAGGAACCGTGCCGGCAAGCGTTCGCTGAAAGGTCGACGACGAGACGGTGTACCGCACACGTCGGACGACATGCCTGGAGGTGGGATTCTCCCAACCGAAAGATCTCTCGAGGAGTCAAGGAAAAGAATTGAAAGCACTCGGCACGCACATCGTCTGCGAGCTGTCCGGCTGTGACGCCGCCAAGCTCTCCGATGTCGACGCGGTCCACACGATGATGCGCAACGCCGCCCTGGCGGCCAATGCGACCATCGTGACGACGGCCTTCCACCGCTTCGAGCCCCAAGGGGTTTCCGGAGTGGTGGTGCTCCAAGAGTCGCACCTGTCGATCCACACGTGGCCGGAGACCGGCTACGCGGCGATGGATTTCTACACGTGCGGCGACCACACCGATCCGTGGGCGGCGTGCGAGTACGCCGCGGAGGCGATGGGCGCCACATCCATCTTGACTACCGAGGTGAAACGCGGCGTCGAAGCCGCCGCCGGCCGTTTCACCCACGTCGTCACGACCGAGCTCGACTCTCGCGAGCTGGCCGCCACGGCTTAGCTCCCGTTCCGTCCCGGAACTCCTCAGGGAAACCCGGCTGGAGAGAACCCCCCGAAGCCCGCTGCGCCCGCGCAGCGGGCTTTCGTCTTCACGCCGGGCACGCTCGCTTCGCCCTTCACATGCCGGCCGGAACTGTCGAAGGAACATCGAGACGGAGGTGCCGCGTGCACGGGAGACAGGGACGGTCTCGAATTCTGAGCCTGCTGGCGTTCGGCATGGCCGCGCTGCTGAGCGCGTGCGGCGGCGGTGGTGGAGGCGGCTCGGCCGCGAGCGGGCCGGTGCCGCTGCCGGTCGCGCCCGCGACGCCGACCCCGGCGCCGGTCGCCGGCGCGCCGTTCTCGGTCACCCGCTCGACCGCGCTGACCTTCGCCGGGGCGAGCGTGCCGGTCGCCCTGCCGAGCGCGGCGGGCTTCGGCGGGACCGTCTCGCTCCCGCCGCCTACGGCCGCGACCAGCACCACGCTGACCCAGACCCTGACCAACGAAGCTCCGACCGGCGCGGGCATCCCGGCGCTGGACGCCGGACGGGTTCCCCAGGCGCTGCGCGCGGTGCGCGGCTCGGGCCAGACCGCGATCCTCTACGTTCGGCTGAGCGCCGACCGGGTCGTGCAGCTTCCGCAGAGTCCGGCCTTCTCGCTGACCGTCCCGGCCGCGAGCCTCGTCCCCGGCGCGACCTACTACGTCGCGTTCTGGGCGCAGGGCTGGAACCTGGGCTGGCAGGGCCCGGCCGCGGTCGACGGCACGACCCTGACCTTCCCGGGCGGCGGCTCCGCCTTCGCCTTCCAGCCCAACGCCGAGTACTGGTTCGCGCTGGTCGCGTTCGCCCCGAGCGGCGCTCCGCCGTCGCCGTCGCCGACGCCGAGTGCCGCGCCCGGCGCGGGCTCGACCCCCACGCCCCCGCCGGGCGCCGGCCCGACCCCGACTCCCGCCCCGGCCGGGACCCCGACGCCCGAGCCGCCCAGCCCGGCTACCCCGTCGCCGACGCCCGCGCCGGGCGCCACGCCGACGCCCGTTCCGGCCGCGACCCCGTCGCCGGCTCCGGGACCCGTGGTCACCCCGTCGCCCGCACCGCCACCGGCCGTGACGCCGACGCCGGCGCCCGGTCCGACTCCGACCCCCGCGCCACCAGCCGCGACGCCGACTCCGCGCCCCACCGCGACGCCGACCCCGCGTCCCACCGCCACGCCGGCGCCCGTCGTGACGCCGTCGCCGACCCCGACGGCGGCTCCCACCCCGACCCCGGTTCCCACGCCGGCGCCGACGCCGGTCGGCACGCCCGCGCCGTCCGCGCTGATGCTGTCGTCGGCCAGTCCGTACTACGACGCGACGGTGATGCCGGTGCTGATGTTCACCGGCACCGGCCAGAGCGCAACGGTCGCGGTCGCCGAGGCGAACTACGCCGGGCCGTTCGGTGCGATCGTGACGAGCCTCCAGCCCGGTTCGGGCTGCACGCTGCCCGAGATCACCGTCTCGCCCGGCCAGGGGACGAGCTTCACGGTGAGCTCGGGCGCGAGCACCGGAAACCCGCCCTACTGCGGCACCGCGACGATCGCGTTCCGCGACCCGCGCCCGGGCGGCACGAGCGCGCAGCTCACGGTCCAGCTCACCGCCTCGACGATCGGCTTCCAAGCGCGCCGCCGGCGCTGAGCGGCTAGCCGCTGCGGCAGGGCATCGCGCCCGCCCGACCAACCGGACTCGGCGCGATGCCCAAGACCGAGCACTACCAGTGGTACACCGAGCAGTTCGCCCCGACCGAGCTGCACGCGCACGCGATCGAGGAGACGTACTACAGCGGGCGCACGCCGTTCCAGTCGGTCGCGGTGCTGCGCACGCCGGTGTTCGGCAAGCTGCTCGTGCTCGACGGCGACACCCAGTCCTCGCAGGCCGACGAGCGCATCTACCACGAGTCGCTGGTCCACCCGGCGCTCGCCGCGGCGCCCGACCGTTCGGACGTGCTGATCCTGGGCGGCGGCGAGGGCGCGACGCTGCGCGAGGTGCTGCGCGACCCCAGCGTGCGGCGCTGCACGATGGTCGACATCGACGGCCAAGTGGTCGAGCTGTCGAAGCAGTATCTGGCCGAGTGGTCGGCCGGCGCGTTCGACGACCCGCGCGCACGCGTCATCATCGGCGACGCGCTCGCGTTCTTGAAGGAAGACCGCGACCGCTACGGGGTGATCGTGAGCGATCTGACCGAGCCGCTGCCCGACTCGCCGTCGTTCCCGCTCTTCAACGGCGAGGTCTTCCGCGACATCAAGACGCGCCTCGCGCCGGGCGGCGTGTACGTGCTGCAAGCCTCGACCGCCGGCTTCCACAACATGGCGCTGCACGCCAAGATGGCCCGCTCGCTGCGCGGCCATTTCACATACGTGCGGAGCTTCTACACGCACGTGCCGGCATTCGACAACGACTGGGCCTTCATCGCCTGCAGCGACGAAGCCGACGTGGCGGCAACCGATCCGGCGCGGATCGACGCGTACGTCACCGGCCTGCGCGGCGAGAACTGGTTCTACGACGCCGAGACGCACCGCCGGCTGTTCGCGCTGCCGCTGTACCTGCGCCGCGAGCTGGCGCAAGCAGGAGACGTGTTCGCATGATCGACATGGCGATGGCGCGGCGGATCTTCGACGACGGGCGCGGGCCGTTCGTGAAGCTGCTCGGGCTGCAGCTGGAGTCGGTGGAGCGCGGAACGTGCGTCGTGCGGATGCCGTTCCGCGAGGACTTGATGAACGGGGGCGGCTCGATCCACGGCGGCGCCGTCGTCAGCCTGTGCGATTCCGCGTTCTACGTCGCGCTGGCATCGATCTACGGGCCCGAGCAGCCGACCGCGACCGCGACGCTGACCTGCAGCTTCCTGGCCGCGGCCCGGCCGCCGCACGACCTGTTGGCAACGGCGACCGTGATCAAACCCGGCAAGCGCATCGTCTACGGCGAAGTCAGCGTGACGAGCAACGACCGCGTCGTCGCGCACGCGACGCTGAACTTCGCGAACTTGGGCTGAACCGCTCTAGCCCGCGCACAGGACGGGTGCTGCCCCGCGTAGCACCCGATCCACCATGACCACCGACTCAGGCACCCTTCGCCGTACCGCCCTCTACGATGCGCACCTCGCGCTGGGAGCGCGGATCGTGCCGTTCGGGGGCTTCGAGATGCCCGTCCAGTACTCGAGCATCCTCAAGGAGCACGACGCCGTCCGCAAGGCCGCCGGTCTGTTCGACCTCTCGCACATGGCGCAGATCGCCATCACCGGCACGGACGTCGGCGCCTGGGCCGAGTCGCTGACCGTCAACAAGGTCGCGAACATGAAGCCCGGCCAGGCGCGCTACAACATCTTCACCAACGAGCAGGGCGGCGCGCACGACGACGTGATCTTCTACCGGCTGTCCGACGAGCGCTGGCTGCTGGTGGTCAACGCCGGCAACGCCGACAAGATGTGGGCCCACGTCCAAGCCCAGCGCTCCGGCGACGTCGGGCTCACCAACCTGCACGGCGAGCGCGCGCTGATCGCGATCCAGGGCCCGCGCTCGGTGGAGCTGCTGCAGCCCTACGTCGACGCCGACTTGGGCGCGATGAAGTACTACTCGTGCGCGCAGGCGCGGGTGCGCGGCGGCGGCGAGGTTCTGCTGGCGCGCACCGGCTACACCGGCGAGGACGGCTTCGAGCTGTTCCTGCCCTCGGAGGCCGCGACCGGGGTGTGGGACGCGCTGCTCGCCGAGAACCGCGAGCGGGGGCTCGAGCCGTGCGGTCTGGGCGCGCGCGACGTGCTGCGGCTGGAGGCCGGGATGCCGCTCTACGGCCACGAGCTGACCGAGGAGATCACCCCGCTCCAAGCCGGCCTGGCCTGGGCGATCAAGTTCGACAAGCCGGCCTTCACCGGGCGCGAGGCGCTGCTCGCCCAGCGCGACGGCGGCGACTATGCTCGCATCGTCGGCGTGGTGATGGAAGGCCGCGTGCCGGCCCGGGCCGGCTATCCGGTCCTGGCGGACGGCAAGCGCGTGGGCGAGATCCGAAGCGGCTCGTTCGGCCCGGCGGTCGGCAAGAACATCGCCACCGCGCTGGTCGAGCCGGCCGCCGCGGCCGAAGGCGCGCCGCTGGAGGTCGAGGTGCGCGGCACGCGCCATCCCGCCGTCGTGGCACCGCTTCCGTTCTACAAGCGTCCCAAGTAGAGGGTTCGGCTGCGGCCGAACCCGTCGCGTTCGCGCTGCGCGCGAGCCGCCTGAGACCGCGGAAGGTCTCCCAACGCATCAACCAACACTGAAGGGACCGATGGCACAACCGGCAGGACTGCTCTACAGCAAAGACCACGAGTGGGTGAAGCTCGACGGCGACGTCGCGACGGTCGGCATCACCGACTACGCGCAGGGGTCGCTGGGCGACATCGTCTACGTCGAGCTCCCGCGCGTCGGCGCGGAGCTGACCCAGTTCAACTCGATCGGGGTGGTCGAGTCGGTCAAGGCGGTCTCGGACATCTTCACGCCGGTCGGCGGCGAGGTCACCGAAATCAACCCGGCCATCGAAGGCGATCCGGCGCTGGTCAACCGCGACCCGTTCGGCGAGGGCTGGTTCTACCGGGTCAAGCTGACGGACGTGGACGAGGCCAAGCAGAGCCTGATGTCGCCCGAGGCGTACGAGCAGCTGATCAACGAGGCCTAGCCCGCCGGAACCACCGGCCGCTCGGGACGGTCCAGAAAATGGTGTCACGGGTCCCGGTGGGAAGCCGTGGCCGTACTACTATCACGTGATGGGCCCGAGTGTCCGACCAGTCCCGTTCGGGTTGCGGGACGGCGGAAAACCCGGGCCGGAGCGCCGTCAAATTTACACGCCGCATACTCCTCATGACATCGAGGCGATGCTCGCTGCGGTGGGCGTCGAGTCGCTGGACGACCTCGTCCGCGTGCCCGACGACATCGCCCTGCGCGCGCCGGTCGAGGTCACGCCGCAGCTCGCCGAGATCGAGATCGCCGAGCGCTTCGGGCGCTTCGCCGAGCGCACCACCGCGGGCGGCTACACCGCCTTCCTGGGCGCCGGCGCGTACCGGCACTACGTGCCGCCGGTCGTCGGGGCGCTGGCGATGCGGGGCGAGTTCCTGACCGCCTACACGCCCTACCAGGCCGAGGTCTCCCAGGGGTACCTGCAGGCGATCTACGAGTGGCAGACCTACATCGCGCTGCTGACCGGCCTGGACGTCGCGAACGCCTCGGTCTACGACGGCGCGACCGCGCTGGCCGAGGGCGCGATCATGGCGGTCAACGCGACCGGGCGCAAGGGCGTCCTCGTCTCGGCGGCGGTCCACCCCAACTACCGCGCGGTCTTGCGCACGTACGCCGAAGGGCTCGACCTGACGGTCGACGAGCTGCCCTACGGCGCCGACGGCCGGACCGACCTGAGCGGCCTGGAAGCCAAGCTGGCCGACCAGCGCTACGCCGCGGTCGTGGTGCAGTCGCCCAACGTGTTCGGCGCAATTGACGCGCTGCCGGCCGGCGTCGCGGCCGCGATCAAGGCCACCAAGACCGTCGTGATCGGCGTCGTGGCCGAGGCGATGTCGCTCGCCGCGCTCGCCGCGCCGGCCTCGTGGGGGGCC
This sequence comes from Vulcanimicrobiota bacterium, assembly GCA_963784655.1. Taxonomy (GTDB): domain Bacteria; phylum Vulcanimicrobiota; class Vulcanimicrobiia; order Vulcanimicrobiales; family Vulcanimicrobiaceae; genus Vulcanimicrobium. The sequence continues at coordinate 105,995 of CAWASO010000001.1, read as the reverse complement.
GAGATCTGCGTCGGCGAGGGCCAGTCGTTCGGCGTCGCGATGGCCTACGGCGGGCCGCACGTCGGCTTCATCGCCTCGACCACGGAGCACGTCCGCCGCATCCCCGGCCGGCTGGTCGGCAAGTCGGTCGACACCGAGGGCAAGACGGCGTACGTGCTGACGCTCCAGGCGCGCGAGCAGCACATTCGGCGCGAGAAAGCCACCTCGAACATCTGCACCAACCAGGCCCACTGCGCGCTCTGCGCGACGATCTATCTCGCCGCAATGGGCAAGACCGGCCTGCGCGACTGCGCCGCGCTCAACGTCGCGCGCGCCAACGAGCTGCGCGACAAAGTCACCGCGCTCGACGGCTTCGCGGCGAAGTTCGCCGCGCCCGACGTTCAACGAAGTCGTCGTGCAAGTGCCGGGCCGCGCGGCCGACGTGCTGGCCGCGCTCGAGCAGAAGAAGATCCTGGGCGGCCTCGACCTCGGGCGCTTCTATCCGGAACTCGCCGACTGCATCCTCATGACGGCGACGGAGCTCACCACGAGCGCCGACGTCGACCGCCTCGTCACCGCGCTCTCGGAGATTCCCGTTCGTGCCGCTGCCCGCGTTTGATACCCCGCTGATCTTCGAGACCGGCCAGGACGGGCGGGCCAACCGCTACCTGCCGTCGGGTCCCGCGCTCGACACGCTGCTGCCGGCCGACGCGCTGCGCGCCGAGCTGCCGCTGCCCGACAACAGCGAGCTGGACGTGGTGCGCCACTTCACCCGCCTCTCGCAGAAGACGTACGGCATCGACACCGCGTTCTACCCGCTCGGGTCGTGCACGATGAAGTACAACCCGCGCATCAACGACGCGCTGGCGAACCTGCCCGCGCTGCGCGACCTGCACCCCTTCGCGCCCGACCACGCGGCGCAGGGCGCGCTGGCGGTGATGTGGGAATTGGAGCGCGCGCTCGCGTCCCTGTTCGGGATGGCCGCGTTCTCGCTCAACCCCGCGGCCGGCGCGCACGCCGAGCTGACCGCGCTGCTCATCGCCAAGGCATATTTCAAAGCGAAGGGCGAGCCGCAGCGCAACGTGGTGGTCGTGCCCGACACCGCGCACGGCACCAATCCCGCCTCGGCGGCGATGGTCGGCTTCAAGGTGATCTCGCTCAAGAGCGACGACAAGGGCCGCGTCGACCCGGCCGACCTCGCGAAGGTCGTCGGGCCGGAGACGGCCGTCTGCATGATGACCAACCCCAACACGCTGGGGCTGTTCGAGCCGCGCATCACCGAGGTCTCGCAGGTGGTGCACGCGGCCGGCGGGCTGATGTACTACGACGGCGCGAACGCCAACGCGCTGATGGGCAACACCCGCCCGGGCGACATGGGCTTCGACCTCATGCACCTCAACCTGCACAAGACGTTCTCGATCCCGCACGGCGGCGGCGGCGCGGGCGCGGGCCCGGTCGGCGTGGCCGCGCACCTGGTCGAGTTCCTGCCGGCGCCCGTCGTGCGCGCGTACGGCGCGGACGGCGCCGAGTCGCCCGCGACGGGCTGGACGTCCAGCGACGACTTGACCTTCGCGCTGGATTTCGAGCGGCCCAAGTCGATCGGCACGATGCGCTCGTTCTGGTCGAACTTCGCCCACATGGTGCGCGCGCTGGCCTACACCTATGCCAACGGCGCGGAAGGGCTGACCGCGGTCTCGCACCTGGCGGTGCTCAACGCGAACTACATCCGGGCCGGCATCCACGACGTGATCGACGTCCCCTACGACGAGATCAACCGGCACGAGTTCGTCGCCTCGGCGCAGTCGCTCAAGCGCGAGACCGGCGTGCGCGCGGTCGACATCGCCAAGGCCCTGCTCGACCGCGGCTACCACGCGCCGACGGTGTACTTCCCGCTGATCGTTCCGGAGTGCATCATGATCGAGCCGACCGAGACGGAGTCCAAGGAAACGCTCGACGGCTTCATCGCCGCGTTCCGCGAGATCGTCGCGACCGCCAAGAGCGACCCCGAGACGGTGCTGCAAGCGCCGGTCAACACCGCGGTCGGGCGGATCGACGAGACCCGGGCGGCGCGCCAGCCCGACCTGCGCTGGAAGCCGGCGGCTCCCGCGCCGGTCTAGGTCTAGCGGCAGCCCCGCGAGATGCGGACCAGGGTCGGGGCGACGCCGATCTCGGCGCTGCGAATTTCGCTGCCTAGCTCCGAGCTCCAGTCTCGCAGGGCGGCTTTGTCGGTCAGCGGGATGCCGGTGAGCTGCGGGAAGGCGTTGTCCGGGGTCGGTCTGGCATCGGGCGCGGGCGGCGGGGTCGACTGCGTTCCCGCATCCTGACTGCTGTCGGGGTTGTGGCGGCCGAACGGGTCCGGGCCCTCGGGACGGCCCAAATCGTTCCGCTGGAGCTCGCGGCTGAAATTGATCAGCACGAACGCGCGCGCGTGCTGCGCGTCGTAGAGCTTTTGCAGCGCGGCGCGCTCGGCTTGGAGGTCGGGGTCGCTCGGGTGGGCGAGCCGGGGGTCGCCCAGCGCTCGGCTGACGCTCATGCTCTCTTTGAGCATCGCGAGGCCGTCGCGGTCGATAAGGTCGAGCATGCGGCCCTTGGTGTTGCCCGTCATCCCCGGATCGCTGAGCCGGTCGCCGTACGCGCCGATATGATCGCGCGCTTGCGTAAAGCGAGCGTCCGCCCGCATGACCGCGGACAGCGACGGCACCACCAGTTCGCGATACGCGGTGCACGCGCGCGAGTTCGAGCGGGTGCGGCCGATCTCGGGCAATGCGAGCGGCTTCGCCGAGGGAGCCGGGGTCGACATATCGACGGTGAACGGGGGTGGCGTCGCTAGCGCGAGCGCGAGGACGGCGAGGAGAACGGAACCGAGCATGTCCCGCGCTTATACGCCGCGCCGAGCGCGATTGCCGTTTGGGCTGCTACCGGCGCGGTGGCCGAAAAGGCGTGCGCGCGCGCCGGGGGAAGCGGGCGGGATGCACGGTGTGGACTTGCCTGCGGCCGGCGGCGCGAGCGCGGAAGCCGACGCCCGGCTGGAAGCGCTTCTCGCGGCCGACTGGCGCGACTACCAGGAGCGCTACCCGGTCGCGGCCTCGCTCGACGGCGAGCGGGCGGCCGACGATCGCTGGGCCGACCGCTCGCCCGAAGCGCTTGCCGCCGAGGCCGCGCACCAGCGGGACGTGCTGGCGCGGCTCGAGGGCTTCGCGCGCGAGCCGCTGAGCGAAGCCGGGCGGCTCAACCGCGAGCTGTACGCGGGTCAATTGCGCGACGCGCTGCGCGGCCACGAGCTGGGCACGCACCTGCTCGCGCTCAGCCCGCGCGACGGCGTGCAGACCTACGCGCAGTACGCGAGCTTGCTGCCCTTCGCGAGCGCGGCCGACTACGAGGGCTGGCTGGCCCGGCTCGAAACGTATCCGCGCGCCGTCGCGCAGACGATCGCACTGCTGCGCGAAGCGATCGGGCGCGGCTTGCTGTGGCCGCGCTCGTCGATGGAGCGGCTGCCCGCGCAGCTCGACCGGCTGCTGGTCGAGCCCGAGGCGTCGCCGTTCTACGCCCCGTTCGCCAAGCCGGCGGCCGCGCTTCCCGCCGCGGAGGCGGAGCGCTTGCGCGAGCGGGCGCGAAGCGCGATCGCGGGCGGCGTGACCGCCGCGCTGCGCGAGCTGCGCGCGTTCGTAGTCGAACAGTACCTGCCGGCCGCGCCGAACGAGGTCGGCCTCGCGCACCTGCCGGGCGGCGACGAGCTCTACGCGTACTACGTGCGCACGCAGACGACGACCGACCTGACGCCCGACGCGATCCACGAGCTGGGCCTGCGCGAGGTGGCGCGCATTCGCGCGGCGATGGAAGAGCTGGCCCCGCGCACCGGCTACCGCGGCTCGCTGCGCGAGGTCTTCACCCAGCTGCGCGAGGACCCGGCCAACTACTGCGCGACCGCCGCCGATCTGCTGCTGGCCTACCGCGACATGTCCAAGCGGATCGATCCCGAGCTGGTGCGGGTGTTCTCGCTGCTGCCGCGCTTGCCGTACGGGGTGGTGCCGATCGGCGCTGCGCTCGCGCCCGACACGACGACCGCCTACTACTATCCCGGCGCGCTGGACGGGTCGCGCGCCGGCATGTACTACGTCAACCTGTACCGGCCCGAGGCGCGCCCGATCTACGAGATCCCGGTGCTGTCGCTGCACGAGTCGGTGCCGGGCCACCACCTGCAGATCGCGCTCGCGCAGGAGCTGACCGGGCTGCCCGCCTTCCGCCGCGCGACGCTGGCCTACACCGCGTACACCGAGGGCTGGGGGCTGTACTCGGAATCGCTCGGCGACGAGATGGGCCTGTACGACGATCCCAAGGACAAGTTCGGCGCGCTGACCTACGAGATGTGGCGCGCCGTGCGATTAGTGGTCGACACCGGCCTGCACGCGCGCGGCTGGTCGCGGCAGCGCGCGGTGGACTATTTTCTGGACAACGCGGCCAAGACGCGGCTCGACGTCGAGAACGAGATCGACCGCTACATCACCATGCCCGGGCAGGCGCTGGCGTACAAGATCGGCCAGCTCAAGATCCTCGAGCTGCGGGCGCGCGCCCAGGCGCGGCTGGGCGCGGCGTTCGACGTGCGCGCGTTCCACCAGGTCGTGCTCGAGCAAGGGGCGCTGCCGCTCGACGTGCTGGAACGCCGGGTCGACGGCTGGCTGGCCGACGCGGAGTCCGGCCGCCCGGCGTCGTAGTCTGCCCCATGGCCAGACGGCCGTCCCCGACCCTCACCGAGGCGGAGTATCGCCTCATGGACATCCTGTGGGACCTCGGTAATGCGACCGTGGCCGAGATCCACGCGCGCCTGCAAGACCGGCCGATCGCCTACACGACGGTCCTCTCGACGCTCACCATCCTCGAGCGCAAGGGCTACGTCCGGCACACCATGCGCGGCAAGGCCAACGTCTACAAGACCCGGGTCGGGCGCGAGGACGCGCGCCGCAGCGTGATCGAGAACGTCCTGGCGACCTTCTTCGACGGCTCGCCGCGGGTGCTGATGCTCAACCTGCTCCAGACCGAGCGGCTCGACCCCGACGAGGAACGGCGGCTGCGCGCGCTGCTCGAGGACGAGCGCTGAAGGTCCTCGACGCGGCCGCCCTGGCCGGGCTGACCGCCGCCGCCGCGAGCCTCCCGCTGGCCGCCTGCGCGCTCTTCGCGGCCCGTGCCTATGCCCGCGCCGCGGTGCGCTACCGGCTGCTCGGCACCGCCTTCGGGCTGGTCGCCGCGGTCGCGCCGCTAGCTCTCGCCGCGGCCCTGTTCCGCTCGGCGGCGGTCGCCCCGGGACAGACGGCCGGTGCGGCCGGCCGCTTCGATGCGCTCGCCGCGCCGCTGGCGGCGGCGGTCGGGCTGCCGCTGGTGGTCGCCGCCGTCGCGGTGGCGGCGCTGCTGCTGCTGGCGCTGGCGGGCGACGTCGTGCGGGTGCTGCGGATCAAGCGCCGCTCGGCCATGTTCGGCCTCGCCCCGGTGCGCGGTGCGCGCCTGGGCGCTTCCACCGCCGTCGCCACCCCGACCGCGATCGGCTACCTGCACCCGGCCGTGATCGTGCCGACGGGCTTCGAGCAGCGGGTCGACGCGGGCGAGTGGGACGCCGTGCTGGCCCACGAGTGCGCCCACCTGGCCCGCGGCGACGACTGGGCCAAGGCGCTCCAGAGCGCGCTGCTGCGGGCCGGCTGGTGGCTGCCGGGCCTGTGGCTGCTGGGCCGGGCGCTCGACCTCGAGCGCGAGCTGGCCAGCGACGAGCGCGCCGCCCGGGCGAGCGGCGCCCGCCGCTACGCCGCCTGCCTGCTGCGGCTGGCCACCGACCGCCGCGACCGCTGGGGCGGCATCGCACCCGCGCTCTGGGGCCGCCGGTCCCACGTCGCGATCCGGGTCGAGCGGCTGCTGCGCCCCGCCACCGGCGCCGGCCGGATCGCCCGCGCCGCCGCGCTGGGGGCCTTCAGCGCGACCGCGCTGGCGGCCGTGCTCGGCGCGCTGGTCGCCGTCCCCGGTACCCGTTCCAGCGGCCCTGCGGCCCCTGCCATCGCCGCCACCCGCCGGCCGGCCGCGCGCCCGCTCGCCGCGCGCTCGAGCCATCCGGCGGCGCCGCAGTCGCCGGTCGCCGCCGTCCCGGCCCAGCGGCGCGCGCCGCGCGCGGCCCTTGCCGCGCCGCGTCCTGCCGTTACGGTGCCGCGCCAGGTGGCGCTCACCGCCCCCGTCTCGCCCGCCGTGCCGGCGCCGGTGCGCTCCACCGCCGAGCGGCCGGCCGCGGCGGCGCCCGTCTCGGGCTCGCACGTCGTCGCACAGCGCACCGCGGCCGGCGCACAGCGCACCGTTGCCGCCGGCGCCGCGCGCCGCGCGCACCGCGCCGCAGCTTCCGCCCGCCGCGCCGTGAGCCCGCAGCTGCTGGCCTACGTGCCGGCGCCGCGCCGCCCGTGCCGGACCTGCCTGGCGCCCAAGACCGGCGCGGCCGACGGCTTCGGAACGAGCGCCTTCGCCTCGCCGGGGAGCCCGGACGCGGGCGCCGGCGGCGGCGGCGCCGACCTGAGCCGGGTCCCGATGCTCTGGATCCGCCTCCCCTCGCCGGCCCCGAACCCGTAGCAGCGTCCGACGAGCTCTCTTTCTTCTTGGGGCTCCGGGTTATACTGGAGTGACCGGCTCGGCTCGTCGGGCGGTTTTTTTGTGGAATCGACGATGCGGATCAAATACGAGGTTTCCGCCGGCGGGCTGGTCCTGCGGCGACAGGGGAATTCGCTGGAGGCCTTGCTGATCGGGCGGGGTGAGCCCCGCGTTTGGTCGCTGCCCAAGGGCCACGTCGAGGCCCGAGAGACCCACGAGCAGGCCGCGCTGCGCGAAGTCCGCGAGGAGACCGGCTGCTGGGCCGAGATCCTGTCCAAGCTGTCGGACATCTCGTACTGGTTCTACCTGAACCGGACCAAGCACAAGAAGTCGGTCCACTTCTACCTCATGCGCTACCTGTCGGGCGACACCGCCAACCACGACCACGAGGTCGACGAGGCGCGCTGGTTCGAGATCAAGGCAGCCAAGAAAGCACTCAAGTACGTCAACGAGAAGCGCCTGGTCGACCTGGGCCTGGAGTACCTCCAAGCGGAGGGCCGCGGCCTGTTCGACCCCGAGACCGTCGCCGCGTCGTCGTCCGAGGGGCACGAGCGCCTGACTTCGTGAACCCCTCCGCCGCCCCGGTCTCCGACGACAAGGCCCTGCGGGTCTCGCTCGACGTCTTCGACGGCCCGCTCGACCTGCTGCTCAACCTCGTGCGCGAGCGCCAGCTCGACATCGCCACCGTCCCGCTGGCCAAGCTCTGCGACCAGTACCTGGCCTACATCCACGCCATGGAGGCGATCGACGTCGAGCTGGCGGCGGACTACCTGGTCGTCGCCTCGACCCTGGTGTTCCTCAAGTCCAAGGCGCTCTTGCCGCCGATCCCGGTCGAGTTCGAGGACCCCGAGGAGTCGGCCGAGGCGATCGAGCAGCGCCTGCGCGAGCGGCTGATCGCCTACTCGAAGTACCGCGAGGCCGGCCAGGACCTCAAGGCGCGCGCGGCCGAGGCCTCGGCCTACTACCTGCGCCCCGACGGCGGCGACCCGACCGCCGCGCTGCAGCAGAAGTACAAGATCGACGCGCTCAAGCTGGCCGCGGCGCTGGCCGCCGCCCTGCGCGCCGCCAAGCCCGAGAAGCGCACGATCATCCGCGAGCGGGTCTCGCTGGTCGAGCAGATGGAGGTCGTGGCCCGCATCGTGCGGCGCGACGGCCGGGCCTCGTTCTTCGCCCTGTGCGACGGCCAGGACCGGGTCGCGATCATCGTCATCTTCCTGGCCGTGCTCGAGCTGGTCCGCCGCGAGCGCGTGCGCGTCGCCCAGGACACCGCCTTCGCCGACATCGCCCTCCTCCCGATGGCCACCGCCGATGCAGCCTGACCTGCTGGAGACCGACCTGCCCCAGACCGAGCCTGCCGAGACCGAGCCGGTCCAGACGGCGTTCATTCAGCCCGAGCTGGTCGAGACCGGCAAGCTCCAGCGCGACCTCGAGGCGCTGCTGTTCGTGGCCTCCGAGGCGCTCTCGATCAAGCAGCTCGCCAAGCTGACGGGAGCCGAGGAGAGCGCGGTCACCGTCGCGCTGCAGAAGATCGACCAGGAGTTCGCCCAGCGCGGGATCGTGATGCGCGAGATCGCGGGCGGCTACCGCTTCGCCAGCGCGCCGGCCGCGCGCGACGCGGTCGAGGCCTACCTGATGCCGCCCAAGACGAACCTCTCGGCGGCCGCGTTGGAAACACTGGCGATCGTCGCGTACATGCAGCCGGTCACCAAGGGCGAGGTCGAGGGCATCCGCGGGGTGAGCGCCGACAGCGTCATCGCGACCCTGGTCGACCGCCGTTTCCTGACCGACGCCGGCAAGCGCGACACGCCCGGCCGGCCGACCCTCTACAAGACGACCCCCGACTTCCTCGAAGTCTTCGGCCTGCGCTCGCTCGACGAGCTGCCGCCGGTCGACGTCGACGGCGCCGTGCCGATGGAGCTGGCCCTCCCCATCCCGACCGCCCTCGTCCCGCCCGCGCCCGTCGACGACGGCGACGAGGGTGAGTCCGAGCCCACCTCCGACGACGCTTCGACCGAAGCCGCCGTCGATGAAGATTCGCGCGACGAAATCGTCGCCGAGACCACGCGAGCGATGACCCTCGACCGCGTCGAGAACCCCCCGGACGAGGTTGCCGCGGTCGCGGCGCCCGCCAGCGAGACGGCGGTCGGCGAAACGATCGTCGCAGAACCAGAAACGGAGCCCCAGCCATCACCGGAGCCGCACCCGTCGACGGCGTGACCGCCGACCTCACCCCCGCCAATGTCTGGCGGACGATCGACCAGAACTGCCAGCGCGTCGCGCTGATCCACGAGCTGATCCAGCCCGGCGAGAACTTCCGCCTCACCGACGGCCAGAAAGTCGCCATCGACGCCCTGATCGAGGGACTCGACGACGGCAAGTACGAGTTCTTGCTCAAGGCCCCGACCGGGTCGGGCAAGACCGAGGTCATGCTCCGCGTGGCCGTCGACACGATCCTCGAGACCGGCGGCCACGTCGTGATCATCGCGCCGACGCGCGACCTGATCCGCCAGCACGTCACCTACTTCACCGAACGGCTCGCCGGCACGGGCATCGGCGTGGGCCAGATCCACGGCGGCGCCGCCCCGGGCGACCGCCGCGACGACGAGAGCGGCCTGCGCGACGGCAGCGTCAGCGTGATCGTCGGCTCGGCGATGATGCTCACCATCGACCGCTACTGGGACCTGATCGACAAGAGCCAGCTGCTGATCGTCGACGACGTCAACGCGTTCGACGAGCGCGAGCACCTGCAGCTGCTCGAAACGCTCGACTGCCCGATGCTGTTCGCCAGCGCGACGCCGGCCGAATTGCAGCGCTTCCTCGAGCGGGTCGGCGCGATGAAGAACGTCATCGCGATGAAGGGCATGCCGTTCGACGTGCTCCCGACCAAGGTCCACAAGGTCGAGGGCGTGTGGGGCGAACCGCCCGCCGAGCAGCTCTCGCGCGCGGACGCGCTGATCCGCGAGCACATCGAGCGCGGCTCGCGCATCTTCGTCATCGGGCGCACCCGGGGCGACGTGCCGCGCCTGGCGCAGCGGCTCGAGGACACCTACAAGATCGACGTGCAGCAGCTGCGCGGCGACATGGCCGACACCGAGGAGCAGGGCCGCCGCCACCGCCGCAAGGGCGTCAAGGTCAACGAGGTCGGCACGCGGGTCGAGATGATGAACCGCTTCCGCTCGCAGGCGCCCGCGGTGCTCGCCGCGACCAACCTGGTCGGGAGCGGGATCGACATCCCGGCCGCCGACCTGATCGTGATCACCGACTCCGACGCGTTCGGCGAGGCCGAGGTCGAGCAGCTGATCGGCCGGGTCGGGCGGCGCGAGCGGCCCAGCGACGCGGTGCTGCTGACCAACACCACGTTCGAGCGCAACCCGTCGCGCGCCATGCCGACCGCGCGCGCGCAGACGTTCCTCCCCGCGGGCATGCGCGCGCGGCAGTTCAACTTCGGGCGCAGCCGGCGCTGAGCCGTGCACATCGGCCTGCACGTCCGCACCGACACGGGCTACGGTGAAGCCGCCGCGTACGCGCGGCGGCTGGGCTGCAGCTCGCTGCAGTTCTTCTCGGGCAATCCCAAGACGTACCGGACCGGGAAGATCGACGCGCCGGCGCTGGAACGTTTCGCCGCCGCGCGGGCCGAGGCGGGGATGGGTCCGGTCGCGATCCACACGTCCTACCTGATCAGCCTGGCCAGCGAAGATCCCAAGACCGTCCGCAACTCGCTGCGTTTGCTGAACAACGATCTCGCCGTCGCGGCGGCCGGCGGGATCGCCTACGTCAACACCCACCTGGGCTCGTACGGCAAGCGCGACCGCAGCGAAGGCTTCGCCAGCGTCGTCACGGCGCTGGAGTCCGCGCTCGAAAACATTCAGCCCGGTGTGTATCTCGTGATCGAGAACAGCGCCGGCGCGGGCCAGCTGTGCGGCGGCACGATCGAGGAGCTGGGCGCGATCGTGCGCGCGATCGACCACCCGCAGCTCGCGTTCTGCCTGGACACCGCGCACTCGTGGGCGGCCGGTTACGCGATCGACACGCGCGCCGGGGTGGAGCGCTTCTTCGAGCTGGTCGAGCGCGAGCTCGGCCTCGACCGGGTGGTGATGTTCCACTTCAACGACACGCAGGTGCCGCTGGGCGGCCACCGCGACCGGCACTGGCACATCGGCGAAGGCTTGATCGGCATCGAAGGCTTCCGCGCGATCGTCGCGCACCCGGGCGTGCAGGGCAAGGTCGCCATCCTCGAGACGCCCGGCGAGGAAGCGGACGACGCCCGCAACGTCGCCGCGCTGCGCACCGTGCTCGCAGGCGCGCTCGCCTAGCGGCGTGCCGTGATCTGCCATTTCGATCTCGACGCATTCTACGCGTCGGTCGCGCAGCGGGACGATCCGGCGCTGCGCGGGGTGCCGCTGGCGATCTGCTGGGCGACGCGCCGCTCGGTGGTGCTGACCGCGTCGTACGAGGCGCGCCCGTTCGGGGTGCGCTCCGCGATGGCGCTCTACCGCGCGCTCGAGCTGTGCCCCGAGCTGGTCGTCGTGCCGCCGAACTTCGAGGCGTACCGCGAGACGTCGCGGCGCGTGTTCGACATCTTCGCCGAAGGCGCGCGCGCGGTCGAAGGGCTGTCGCTCGACGAGGCGTTCGTCGACGTGCCCGGCGACGATCTCGGCGAGGCCGTCGCCTTCGCGCGCCGGGTGCGCGCGCGCGTGCGCGACGAGGTCGGGCTGACGATCAGCGCGGGCGTCGCGACGGGCAAGATGGTCGCCAAGATCGCGAGCGACCTGGACAAGCCCGACGGCCTGACCGTCGTCCCGCCCGGCACGGAGGCGGAGTTCCTCGCCCCGATGCCGGTCGGCCGGCTGTGGGGGATCGGGCCCAAGACGCAGCCGCGGCTGGAAGCGGCCGGCATTCGCACCATCGGCCAGGTCGCGGCGCTGGACGACGAGCGGCTCTACGCGCTGTTCGGCCGCGGCGGCGTGGTGTACCGCGAGCTCGCGCGCGGGATCGACGAGCGGGACGTCGACGGCTCGCGCGAGCGCAAGTCGATCTCGACCGAGAACACCTTCGAGTACGACGAGCGCGACGAAGCGCGCGTGCTGGCGCTGCTGCGCGAGCAGGCCGACGAGCTCGCCGCCGACCTCAAGGCCAAAGCGCTGCGCGCCGCGACCGTGGGGGTGAAGATCAAGCGCGCCGACCACACCGTCACCGGCCGGCAGACCTCGCTCGCGGTCGCGACCAGCGACGCCGGCGCGATCCTGGCCGCCTCGGTCTGGTGCTGGCAGCGGGCGGGGATGCGCGGCGTGCCGATCCGCCTGCTCGGCACGCGCGTCGCCTCGCTGACCGAGGAGCCCGAGCGCGAGCTGCGCTTGTTCTGAGCTGGGGGCAGCTTGACTTGGCAGGCTGATCTTCGGTAGAACTAAGGTGATCTCGCGGCGCGCCTCTTCTTCGTGCGGGCCGCGATTCGTCGTTTTGCGGAGGGTTCGATGACGCAGCTGCTCTCGGTCGCGACCGGCCTGATCTCCGTGTATATCATCCTGGCGCTGATCGTTTCGCACGTCGGCGAGTGGTTCTCGTCGATCGTCAACCAGCGCGGCAAGCTGCTCGAACGCGCCATCATCGCGCTGCTCGCCGGGCGAGCGGCCGCGGCGAACGCAGATACCCCGCCGCCGGCGGCCGGCCCGGCGGCTGCCGCTGACAAGCGCGATCCCGCGGCCCTGGTGTCCCAGCTGTACCAGCACCCGCTGATCGGCAACCTGGGCGCGGACGGCCGTCTTCCCAGCTACATACCGAGCCGGACGTTCACGCTTTCGCTCGTCGCCGCGATCACGTCGTTCACGGCGAGCAATCCGCCGCCCGTGGCCGCCAACCCGTTCACCAAAGGCGCGGCGGACTGGAACGCCCTGCGCACGGCCGTCGCGAACTTGCCCGCCGGGACGCTGCGGTCGAGTCTGGAAACGCTGCTCGACGAGGGGCAAGCCGACTATACCAGTGCGCTCGGCGCGATCGACACCTGGTTCGACCTGCAGATGGACCGCATCGCCGGGACGTACAAGCGCTGGTCGACCAAGATTCAAATCGTCATCGCGCTGGTGGTGGTGGGCGTGCTCAACGCCGATACGATCGCGATCGCGAACCAGCTGCTGCACTCATCCGCGCTGGCGCCCGCGCTGACCAACGCGGCGCAATCGGCCCAGGGGACGAACCTCGACATTCAAGCACTGCTCGGCAAATTCAGCGCAGCCGATCTATCCATCGGCTGGTCGGCCCCGCCGTTCGGAAGCATTCCGCTCTTCCTGGCCAAGCTCGGCGGCTTGGTCATCACGACGTTCGCCGCGCTGCTGGGCGCGCCGTTCTGGTTCGATATCCTCAAGCAGATCGTTCCGGTGCGCATGTCCGGCGCCAAGCCCGTCAAGAACAAGGCGGGTGCGAAAGGCGACAAGCAGGCGACGGTCATGCCGCAGCCGCGCAGCGCGCCCTAGATGTGGTCCGTGCTCCAGCCCGGGTCGCCGTCGTGCGGGGCGGCGCGCAGGGCGGCGCGGAACGGCGCGCTCAAGGGCACCGCCATCGCGATCGCGTCGCTGCGGCGGCGGATCGCGCCGGCCGGCAGCGCCCGGCGCGCGGGCGCAGGCGGGAGCCAGCCCTGCACCTTGCGCAGATCGCCGGCCGCCGCGCGCAGCAAGGGCGCAATGCAGCGCGCGTCCTCGTCGCGCGCGAAGGCGTACTCGTCGGCCACGAACGCGTCGGCGGCCGGAACGCGCCGGCCCAGCACGTAGGCCGCCAGGGTGCGCCCGCGCCGCACTCCGAGCTGCACGAACTGGCCCGCGTGCTCGCGCGAGGCGGCGCGCAGGCGCTGCCACTCCCAGTCCAGCGGGGTGCGGGCGAAGGCGAACGGGCGGCGCGCGTCGAGCGCGTCGAAGCAGCGCCGCACGGCGCCCGCGTCGGCCTCGCCCAGCGGCACCACCTCGATGCGCTCGCTCGGCAGCGCGTCGGCGCGCAGCGTGATCGTGCGCGAGGGCAGCGCGACGAAGCCGAGCCGTTCGTAGAACGCCGGGTGGATGTCGCTGAACAGGTAGGCGAGGTCCGTGCCGGCGGCGCGCTCGGCGTCCAGGAACGCGCCCAGCAGGGCGGTCGCGTAGCCCCGCCCGCGCAGCTCGTCGGGGGTGAAGACCGCGCCGATCCCGGCCGCGCTGAAGCTCCGCTCGCCGCAGCGCAGCACGCGCGCGTAGCGTTTGCACGACGCGACCAGCACGCCGTCGACGCGCAGCCCGACGGTCCGGAAACGGCGCCGGCCCCAGCCCGAGCCGGCCGTCGCGCGGAACTCCGCCACGTACTCCTCGAAGCTGCGCCGCCCCGCCCACAGCGCCTGCGAGCGCGGCAACACCTGGCGCACGTAGTCCTCGGGCGGCAAGGTCGCGAGAGCCAGCATCGGGGGCGCCGTTCGGCGCCGGTACGCCGCCCTCCGGCGCGGGTAGGCGTTGTGCGTGTCCTTGCGTGTTCGCCTGGTGGCGCTCGTGGTCGTACCGCTGACCTTGGTCCTGGCCCTGGTCGCCCTCGTCGCGTTCCTGGGCCTGCGCACGCAAGCGGTCGAGACGCGCAGCCGCGAGTCCACGACGCTGCTGGCGGCCTCCGACGGCGTGTTCGAGAGCCTGCTCGACGCCGAGACCGGCGCGCGCGGCTTCATCCTGACCGCCGACCCGCGCTTCGGCGAGCCCTACGACGTCGCCCGGCGCGTGCTGGCGGACCAGCTGGACGACCTGCGCGGTGCGGCGCGCGGCCAGCCCGATCTGGTTCCCCGGGTCGAGCGGGTGGCGGGGCTCGCGCGGCGCGAGCTCGCGCTCCTGGACGGCTACGTCGCCACCGCCCGGGCGGGCCGGCTGGACGCCGCGCGCCGGGCGATCGCCGACGCCGGCGGCGGCGGCGGCAAGCGGGTGATGGACGACTTCCGGGCCGAGACGACCGCGCTGGAGGCCGAGCTGCACGCGCGCGAAAGCCGCAACCGGGCCGCGCTGGCGGCGATCTGGGGCATCGCCGGCACGCTCCTGGCCGCGCTGGGCGCGGTCGGGCTGGCGGTCACGCTGCTGCTCGCGATCGTCGTGAGCCGCGCGCTGACGCGCCGGATCGAGCGGGTCGGCGCGCACGCCCAGGTCTACGCGCGGGGCGACACGATCGCGCCCGAGGACGCGGTCCGCGGGAACGACGAGATCGCCGCGCTGGACGGGACGCTGCGGGCGATGGCCGAGCGCATTCGCACCCGCGAGGACGAGCTGCGCGCGGCGCTGGCCCGCGCCGAGGACGCCTCGCGCGCGAAGTCCGATTTCGTCGCGACCATGAGCCACGAGATCCGCACCCCGATGAACGGCGTGATCGGGATGTCCGAGCTGCTGCTCGAGACGGCGCTCGACCGCAGCCAGCGCGAGTACGCGCAGACGATCCGCTACTCGGGCGAGTCGCTGCTGGGCGTCATCAACGACATCCTGGACTACTCCAAGATCGAGGCCGGGCGGCTGGAGATCGAGCGCACCGACGTCGAGCTCGTGCCGCTGGTCGAATCGGTGGCCTCGCTGCTCGCCCCGCAGGCGCGCGCCAAGCAGATGGACTTGCTGACCTACGTCGACTCCGCGGTGCCGCGCGTGCTGGTCGGCGATGCGCTGCGGCTGCGCCAGATCCTCACCAACCTGGTCGGCAACGCGGTGAAGTTCACCGACCGCGGCAGCGTGACCGCGATCGTTACCGTCGAGCGCGACGACGACGCCGCGGTGTGCCTGCGCTTCGCGGTCGCCGACACCGGGATCGGCATCGAGCCGGGCGACCGCGAGCGGCTGTTCGAGCCGTTCAGCCAAGCCGACATGACGACGACCCGGCGTTTCGGCGGGACCGGCTTGGGCCTGGCGATCTCGCGCCGGCTGGTGACCCTGATGGGCGGCGAGATCGGGGTCGACAGCGTGGCCGGGCGCGGCTCGACGTTCTGGTGCACGATCCCGTTCGCGCGCAGCCTCAATGCCGGCAGCCAGGCGGCGCCGGCCGACTTGCGCGGCACCCGCACGCTGGTCGTCGACGACGACCCGCGCGCGCGCGAGCTGCTGCGCCGCACGCTCGAAGGCTGGGGCGTCGTCGCCGACGCGGTGGCGGACGCGGAGAGCGCGCTCGAGCGGCTGGTCTGGGCGGCGGAGCGCGGCGAGCCGTACGACAACGCGCTGATCGACTACGAGCTGGGCGAGTCGATCGACGGCGTCGCGCTGGGCCGCGCGATCCGCGAGAACGCGCGCCTGGACCGGGCCGCGCTGCTGATGGTCACCGCGTACGACGACGCCGGCCGCGCCGCCGCGGCGAAGGACGCCGGCTTCGCCGCGTACCTGGTCAAGCCGGTCACCCAGGCGGCGCTCTACAGCGCGGTGGCGGGCGTGGTGCACGAGCGCGAGCGGCGCGCCGCGCGCGCGCCGGCGGCCGCGCCGGTCGAGCCGCGCCGCGAGCGGGTGCTGATCGTCGAGGACAACGCGGTCAACCAGCGCCTGGCGATGCGCCAGCTGCAGCGCCTGGGTTTCGCCGCCGACGTGGTCGGCAACGGCGCCGAAGCGGTCACGGCGAGCGAGGCGACCCGCTACGACCTGGTGTTCATGGACGTGCAGATGCCGGTCATGGACGGCTTCGAGGCGACCGCGGCGATCCGCCGCCGCGAGCTGCGCACCCAGGTTCACGTCCCGATCGTGGCGATGACCGCCAACGCGCGCGGCGAAGACCGCGACAACTGCCTGGCCGCGGGCATGGACGACTTCGTCTCGAAGCCGGTCACGCTGGGCGACCTGCGCCGCATCACCGAGCGCTGGATCCCGGCCGCGGTGGAGTCCTAGCTCGCCGCCATCATCACCAACGCCGGCCCGGCAGCCCGGGTCAGACGAAGGCAAGGTCGGGTACTGCGCCGCCTAGTACTCCGGCGGCGTCGCGCCCGAGCCACTTCGCGATCACCGTGGCGTAGACGGAGCGGAAGTCTTGCGAGAAGCGCAGGTCGCCGTGGTCGAGGTCGGTCAGCGAAGGGTGCTCGCCGTAGACGCCGCCCTTCACGCTGCCGCCGAGCGCGAACAGCGGCATCGCGGTGCCGTGGTCGGTGCCGTTGGAGGCGTTCTGCTGCACCCGCCGGCCGAACTCGCTGAAGGTCAGCGTCAGCACGTTGCGGTCCAGCCCGTGCGCGGCGAGGTCCTGGTAGAACGACAGCAGCCCGTCACCCAGGTAGCCCAGCAGCCGGTCTTGCTGCGCGCGCTGGCCGGCATGGGTGTCGAACGAGCCGAGCGAGACGAAGACGATCTTCGAGCCGGCGCGCGAGCCGATCAGCCGCGCCGCCAGCGCGAGCTGCTGCGCGAAGCCGTTGCTCGCGTACGTCGCCGCATTCGTGAACGCGGCGGTTTGCGCGCGGAGCAGATCGCCGCCGTGGTACGCCTCGCGCGCGGTGTTCGCGATCAGCGCCAGGTACGGCGACTGGCCCGCCTTGGCGCCGTCGTAGAGCACGCCCGCGCTCTGCTTGGACGCGAGATCCCGGCCGGTATTGTAGCCGTAGGCGTTGAGCGCGGCGATCGTCGGCACCTCGACGTGCGCGCCGACCATCGCCGCGGGCAGCGTGTCGCCCAGCGCGACCGCCTCGAACGGCGAGGCCGGTTTGGCGCTCGCGAAGCGGCGGTCGAGATAGCGCCCGATCCAGCCGTACTGCTGGGGCCGGTCGGGCGAGGCGGTCTCCCAAATCTGCGTCGCTTCGAAGTGCGACCGGTTGGGGTTGGGATAGCCGACCCCTTGGACGAGCGCGACCCGGCCCTGTTTGTAGAGCTCGTTGAGCCCTTTGAGCGCGGGGTTGAAGCCGATCCGGTCGTTCAGCTTGAGCACCTGGGCGGCGGCGATGCCGATCGCCGGGCGCACGCGGTGGTATGCGTCGTCGCTCCACGGCACGACCGTGTTGAGGCCGTCGTTGCCGCCCTGCATCTGCACGACGACCAGCACGTTGTCGGGATCGACCGTGCCGCCCAGCGTCGGCAGCGCGGGCGCGCCCACCGCCTGCGCGAGCGCGGCGGAACCGCTGCCGCCCAGAAACGCGACCGAGAGGGCGGAGCTGACGAACGAACGACGCTTCATGCCTGTCCTAGTTCAACTGGTTGACGGGGAGGTTGAGGGTCAGCGCGAGCGCGCCGCGGATCTTGTCCTGGTAGTTCTCGGGCCCGAACGGGAGCGGGTTGGCCGGCGCGCCCGCCGGCTGCGCGGAATCCAAGTAGCCCACCAGGGCCGCGCGCACGTCGGCGGTGACGTCGTCCTGGACCGCGCCGCCGACGATCGCCGCCGCGACGTGGGCCGGGTTGAGCCCGGTGCGGGCGACGATCGCGTCGGGCGCGACGTTGGGCGCGCCGACCGCCGCGACGCCGTTCTTGCCGGGCGCGGTCTGGGCGATCAGCCCGTTGACGAAGTTGAAGCGCGCCAGCAGCGTGGAGGTGTTGATCCAGGCCGGGCCGCCGTCCCAGCCCTTGACGCTGGGCGGCAGCAGCGGTTCCTGACCCATCCGCGCGAGCTGATAGGGCAGGTTGGGCGGCACCGCGCTCGCGCCGATGTAGCGCAGCGTGCCCAGCGCGAACTCCAGCGGCGATTTGGGCAGCGCGCGGTAGGCCCGGGTGGAGTAGAAGACGTTCGAGCGCAGGATCGTGCCGACCGTCTTGGCCAGGTCGAACCCCGCCAGCGCGTACGTCTGCGCGACCGCTTCGACCAGCTCGGGCTCGGGATCGCTGTAGACGAAGAACTCGAGCAGCTTGCGGGCCAGGAAGCGCTGGTGCACCGGCTGCGACACGACGATCGCGACGACGTCGTCCGCGCCGAACGCGCCGCTCTTGCCCAGGAACGTCTTGAGGCCGTCGTCGTGCCGCTTGGGATCGAACAGCGCGTTGCCGTCGCGGTCGACGGTCCAGCCGGTGAACGCGCGGGCGGCTTCCTTGACGTCGTCTTCGCTATAGGTGCCCAGGCCGAGCGCGAACAGCTCCATCACCTCGCGCGCGTAGTTCTCGTTCGCGTGCGCTTTGTAGTTGTAGCGGTTGTCCAGCCAGATCAGCATCGCCGGGTCGCGCGTCACCGCCGAGAGCAGCGCCGGAAAGCGGCCCAGGCCCTGCGCGCGGAACAGGTCGATCTGCCGGACCATGTGCTGCGGGGGCACCTTCTGCAGCGACGTCGCGAAGTGGCCGTGCCAGAACAGGGTCATCTTCTCGGCCAGCGGCCGGTTCGTGCGCAGCATCCGGTCCAGCCACCAGAGCTGCACGGTCTGGCGCGCCTTCTTGGGGTCGTACAGCAGGCCGCCGTCGGGATAGTCGCTGAAGGCGGGCTCGGGCGTGCCGGGGTGGAGCAGCGCGTCGACCGCGCCGCCCGCGCTCAGCCCCGCCGTGCGCGCGACGTCGGCGGGCGTGCCGCCGAAGCCGGCCCGGCGCAAGAGATGCGCCGCCTGGCGCGGCGTGAGGCGGCCGGCGTACGGCCCGAGCGGGTTGGGGTCGAGCGATCCGGGCGGCCGGAAACCGACCTGCGGATCGGTCGAAGTATCGATAGCTGGCACGACGACCTTGGAACGGGCTGAGAGCTTCCATCATCGCCCAGCGGCCCGCGGTTCGGGTGAGAGTACGGTGAGACGTCGGCGCCGACTGCTCTCGTTGCCGCGCCTAGCCGCGGCCGTCCAGCAGCGATTGGAGCTCGTGGGCGAGCTCCGGCGCTGCGATGCCGCGCGTGGCCCGGCCGCTCGCCGACACGGTCACGCTGACGTCGGCCCGGCCGAGGGCCTGGGCGAAGAGGCGCTTCTGCTCCTTGACGTACGCGGCGCGCGGCCGGGCTTGGTGCTCGTACCAGCTGAACTTGGCCGTCCGCGCGGCGGTCGCGTCGCCCGCCGCGTCCTTGGGGATCATGCCGTAGGTCGGGCTGAACAAGAAAGCGTCGGGCACGTAGTAGGGCGGGAACGCGCCGGCCCGCGCGTCGACCACGAAGACGTGCTCGAAGCGGCGCGCCAGCGCGCGTTCCACCGCCGCGACGGCGACCGCGTCGGGCCGCTCGTCGAGCAGCTCCGGCCCGCTCTCGGCGGCCGCCAGCCGCTCGCAGTACGCCAGCGCCGCACCCAAATCTTCCAACGGGTGGCTCGCGGCGTGCCGTTCGATCAGCTCGAGCGCGCGCCCGATCAGCGTCGCGCGCCGCGCGGCGCGCGCGGCCGTCTCGCCGTCGCGCGGGAGCAGCAGGCCGCCGTCCGCGACGATCGCGCGCGCGGCGCTCGCGACGTCCGTCTCGCGCAGCCAGCTCTGCCAGCGCGCGCGCCGGGCGCGAAAGGCGATCAGCCGCTCGCGCGCGGCGGGGCTCAGGTCGGCGTCGCGCTCGCCGCGCAGCAGGTTGGTGCCCAGCCGCACGTCGCGCTTGCGGTCCCAGCGCCGGTCGCCGGTGGTGTCGCCCTCGGGCAGCGCGAACAGCGCCGGCTGCGGATCGGCCGGCTCGCCGCACAGGATCGCCAGCGACGCGTCGGAGAGGCGCAGCATCGGCGTCTGCAGCGTGCGCAGCACCCAGACGTGCCGGTACGGATCGACCGCGGTCCACAGCAGGGCCAGCGCGTCGAGCACGTCGGCGCGCTCGAACAGCGCGGGGTCGCCGGCCAGCGCGACCGGCAGGCCGCGCTCGACCAGCGCGTCCTCGTACGGCGCGAGCGTGCGCAGCGTGCGGTGCAGCAGCGCGATCCGGCCGGGCGGCGTGCCGGCCCGCACCAGCGCGGCGATTCTGTCCGCGACGGCCGCCGCTTCGTCGGCCCGGGTGGCGGTGCGCAGCACGCGCAGCGCGTCGCCCTTGGGCAGGCTCAGCGCCGGGTCGCCGGTCACGACGGCGCGCATCGCGATCAGGATCTGGGCCGGCAGCGGGCCGGGCGCGAGCTGCACGGTCGTCGCGGCGCGGCCGAAGATGCGCTCGGGCCGCGCGCCGGCGAAGGTCTGCGTGGCCGCCTGCGGGTCGCCCGCGACCGCGACGCCGTCGAGCGCGTCGCCGAACAGCGCGCGCAAGAAGCGCAGCGCCGCGGCCGGCAGGTCGTGCGCGTCGTCGACGAACGCGACCCGCAGGCGGGTGCGCAGCGCGCGCCCGATCGCGGGCCGGTTCTCGATCAGCCGGGTCGCCTCGGCCAGCGCGTCGGCGCCGGTCAGGCAGCCGCGCCGGACCAGCTCGTCCAGGTACGCGCGGTAGAGGCGGGCCAGGATCTTGGCCAGGTCCAGCTCGCGCCGCCGCTGGCGGTCGAGCTCCGACGGGTCCGCCGCCAGCGAGGCGCGGTGCTCGTCCTTGGTCGCCGAGAGCAGCGCGGGCGAGGCCAGGTTGGGCGGGCTGGCGTAGAACGTCGCCGCGCCGCGCAGCGCGGTCTGCAGGAACGACGCGTCGTCGATGCCCGCGTCGCGCAGCTTGCGGATCAGGCGCAGCGCGGCGACCGCGAAGCGGCCGGGCGTGCGCAGGCCGGCGATCTCGGGGTCGACGTCGGCGCCCAGCCAGTCGCTCCACTCGGCCGAGAACAGCGGCGCGGCGGCGCGCTCGAAGATCTCCTGCGCGTCGAGCGGGTCGATCAATTCCAGGTCCAGCGCGAGCCCGGTCTCGAGCGGGTGCGCGCGCAACAGCTCCAGCGCCAGCGCGTCGAGCGTCGCGCCGCGCACCGCGATCCCGCTCGCGGCGTGAATGCGCGCCGCGAGCGCGCGCGCGCCGTCCGCCCGCGCGGCCGTGACGATCGCGGCTTCGGCCAGCGCGGGTTCGGCTGCGACCAGCGCGGCGAAACGGCGCACCAGGGCGGCGGTCTTGCCGCTCGTCGGCGGACCGGTGAACGCGACCAAGCCGTGCGCGGCAGGCAGCTCGAGCGCGCGCTCGAGCGCGAGGCTGGCGATCACCGGCCGGGCCTGCGTTCGGCGAGAGGTGGCACCCAATCCGATTCGGCCGCCGTGCGCGCTCGGCCCCCGTTGCGCCGGGCCGGCCGCGCGATCTGTGGAGAGGTGTGGACGCGGTGCACGAGCCGGCCGCGGTCGGCATACGAGCCGTCGCGGGCCCCCGCGACGGCGGTGTCCTCAGCGGCCGAAGCGCTCCTCGAGCTCGACCGGCCGCTCGCGGCAGGCCTCGGCGTAGGCGCAGTAGCGGCACGCGCCGGGGTCGTCGGTCGCGGGCCAGTGCGCGCGCGCGCCGGCGGCGATCTCGGACGCCAGCGCGATCATCCGGTCGCGCGCGCGCGCCAGCTCGGCGACCGCGATCTCGCCCGTCGGGCCCTTGCTGCGCGGCGGGCGCGACGTCGTCACGACCTCCAGCTCCACCGGGGCGACGTCGAGCAGCGCGTCCTTGAGCGGCACCAGTGCGAGGCGGGTGACGACGTCCCCGGCTTGCGTGCGGGCCCAGTAGTAGAACGGCAGCTGGAACTCGCGGAACGCGCGCACCTCGGCCAGGTACTCCTCGGCGCTGGTCGCGATCGCGCCGGTCTTGTAGTCGACCACCGTGACCGTGCCGGTGCGCTCGTCGCGGTCGAGCCGGTCGATGTAGCCCACGAAGCGGTGGCCGCCCAGCTCGAGGTCGATCGCGGTCTCGTTGCCGACGACCTCGAACGGCGCGCGGCGCGCGCGCTCGAGCAGCCAGCCCAGATATTTCTTGGCGGTGCGGCGCGCGCGGCGCTTCTGCAGCTCGAACTCGACCGGCGCGTCGAAGCGGGTGCGATAGCGGTCGAACGCGGTCGCGACGTCGTAGTCGAGCGCGCTCGCCAGCGCGGCCGCATCCGCGCCGGCTTCGGCCCCGAACCGCGCGTGCGCGGTGTGGAAGTCCTCCAGCGCGGCGTGGAACGCGATGCCGTAGAACGAGGCCGACGAGCCGCGGTCCTCGACCGCCGCGCAGGCGTAGCGGAAGAACCACTTGCGCGCGCACTCGGCGTACGCGTTGAGCGACGAGGCGCTGAACGACAGTTTGCGCAGCGGCACCGGCGCTTCGTCCTCGGGTTCGGCGGGCGGGGCCGGATCGGTCGGCGGCAGCGCGGCCGCCCGGCGCGGTGCGTTCGCCAGCTCGGCGTCGATCTCGGCCAGCAGGTCGTCGGCCTCCCACTGCGGCGCGAACGCGCGCGCGGCGTCGAAGTCGCAGGCGATCCGCTCCAGCGCGGCGCGCGTCGGCGCGTGCGCGAGCGGGAAGCTCGCGAACAGCGCCGCCAGGACGCTGGCCGCCGAGGCGTCGGGGGTCTTGTAGGCCGCGCTCACCGTCGCCAGGCCGTGCGCGAAGCGGTTCGCCTCGGCGACCGCGCCCTTGGCGATCACCTCGAGCAGGTCGGCCCGGTCGCCGGCGGCGGTCAGCAGCGTGCGCGCGTCGTCGGGGCGCACGCCGGCTTGCGGGGCCAGGATCGCGTGCCGGGCGTCGGGGTCGGCCTGCGAGCGCGCGTAGCGCAGGAGCGCGCCGACCCCGTCGACCGCGGCCAGGTCGAGCGGCGGCGGCTGCGGCGGGCCCAGGTCGACCACCTCGAAGCTCGCCCCGGCCTCGGCCGCGAGGCGGCGCCAGGCGAAAGCGTCGTCGTCACCGGCGAGCAAGGCCGCGTCCAGGGCCAGCCGCTCCGCGCCGCCGGCGGCTTGCGCGCCGCCCAGCCCTTGGCGCACCGCCGTGCGGACGTCGAGCGCGTCGGCGAAGGCGACCAGCGTGCGGACGTGCCCGGCCAGGGTCTCGAACGGCGCCGGCACCGCGTCGCGGTCCAGCGCGCTCAGCACCCGCCCGGCGAACGAGGGTGAGCTGCGGACGTGGGCCGGCAGCCCGACGTCCTCGCGGGTCGCCGCCAGGCGGCGCACGATCGCGCGCCGCTCGCCGTCGCCGAGCACGCGCCGGCCGACCAGCCGCGTCAGGAACGCGGCCGGAGAGAGCGCATCGTCCGCGGGGAGGCGGCGTTCGTCGACCAGGAGCACCCCTTGCGGGTTCGGGCCGGGCGCGCGGGCGACCCTCGGCGGCGTCGGACTCTGCGGAATCTGTGGACGCATGTGGAAGCGGTGGACGGTGACGGACCGGACGAGACGCGCGTGAAGCGCTTGATCGTGGGAGTCTCGGGAGCGAGCGGGAGCGCGTACGCGATCGCCGCGCTGCGCGCGCTGCGCGCCGTGCCGGACGTCCAGACGCACCTCGTGCTGTCGGGCCAAGCCCGCCAGACGATCGCGCTGGAGACCGACGCGACGGCGGAGGAGGTCGAGGCGCTGGCCGACGTCGTGCACCGCGACAGCGACCTGGCGGCCTCGATCTCGTCGGGCTCGTTCAAGACCGACGGCATGCTGGTGATCCCGTGCTCGATGAAGAGCGCCTCGGCGATCGCCTACAGCTTCAACGCCAACCTGCTGGTGCGGGCGGCCGACGTCTGCCTCAAGGAGAAGCGCCGCCTGGTGCTGGTCGTGCGCGAGACGCCGCTGCACCTGGGCCACCTGCGCACGCTGACCCAGCTCGCGGAGCTGGGCGCGGTGATCCTGCCGCCGATCCCCGGCATGTACACTCGGCCCAAGTCGGTCGAGGAGATCGTGCTGCACACGGTCGGCAAGGCGCTCGACCAGTTCGGGATCGACAACAGCTTGTTCGCGCGCTGGACCGGCGCCTAGCGCGTCGAGCTGGACCGGGTCAGCCCGTCACTGCGCGCTGAGCCGAAACGGCGCGCTCTTCACGGCGCGTTCACCGGGCCCGGCGACCGGTTCGGCGATCACCTCGACCGTCTTGGGCGTGTCGGTCGACACGGTCAGGCTGATCGTCGCCTTGCCGTCCTTGGACTGGGCCTCGAAGGTGCGCGGGTCGATTCGCTTCACCTCGTCGGGCTGGGTCTGCGGCGGCAGCTCGCAGCCCTTGGTGACGCAGAAGAAGCGCACCCCGATCTTCGCGTTCCTCGTGCCGCTCACGCGCACGACGAGCGGGCGGCTGAACTCGGTGACGTAGACCGCCGCGGCCGGCGCGACGTACGCGTGCGCGCTCTGCGGCGTGCCCGTGACGATCTGCGCGCGCACCGCGGTGGCCGGTTTCGCCGCCACGGCAGGCTTACGGTGGGCCGGCGGCGCGCCCCGCGCGGCCGACGAAACGGCGCTCACCCCGAGCGCCGCGCATACGGCGCAAACCGTCACCGAGCGCAGCGTCACGCGCGCGCCATCGGGCGCGGCGGCGGTTGGAAGTGCGGTTCGGTTTCGGCAAACATATCACTCACGCCAGTCTCACGCCTCCGCGTGTCGGTTTCGTGACCGGCGCGCGACCGCCCCGCGCCGGCGCTAGGTCGCCACCGCGTGCTCAGTCGGCCTGCGCGGCGGGCGATGCTTCGCCGCGCCAGGCGACCTGGGGCGGGATCAGCGCGGGGTCGATCCGCGCGCGGTGCGCTTGGGCCAGCCCGATCAGCTCGCCGATCGTCGCGTCGGCGAGCAGCGTCGGCTCCAGGCCCAGCGAGCGCAGGTTGGTGTTGACCGCGTTGTAGTAGTGCTGCTCGCGCTCGGTGCGCGGGTTGTCGAGGTGCGCGATCCGGCACGGCAGGCCGCGCGCGCGGGCGACGTCGGCGACCCGCTGGGCCAGCTCGCCGACCGAGAACAGCTCGGTGAACTGGTTGAAGACCCGGTACTCGCCGTTCCCGGCCGGGTTCGCCAGTGCGATCTCGACGCAGCGCACGGTGTCGCGGATGTCCAGGAACGAGCGCGTCTGCCCGCCCGCGCCGTAGACGGTCAGCGGGTGGCCGAGCGCCGCCTGCACGCAGAAGCGGTTCAGCACCGTGCCGAAGACGTGGTCGTAGTCGTAGCGGTTGGCGAGCACCGGCGAGAGCGCGGTCTCGTCCGTGCGCGTGCCGTAGACGATGCCCTGGTTCAAGTCGGTCGCGCGCAGGCCCCAGGTCCGGCAGGCGAAGTGGATCTGATCGCTGTCGCTGACCTTCGTGAGGTGGTAGAACGAGCCGGGCTGTTTGGGGTAGGGCAGCCGGTCGCTGCGCCCGTTGTGCTCGATCGTGATGAACCCTTCCTCGACGTCGATGTTGGGCGTGCCGTACTCGCCCATCGTGCCGAGCTTCACCAAGTGCGCGCCGGGCGCGCACTCGTGCAGCGCCCACAGCAAGTTGAGGTTGCCGACCGTGTTGTTGAGGTGCGTGCGCAAGGCGTGCTCGTGGTCGATCATCGAGAACGGCGCGCTGCGCTGCTGCGCGAAGTGCACCACCGCGTCGGGCCGCACGTCCTCGATCAACCCGCAGAGCGCAGCGTAGTCGGTCACGTCGACCGGCTCGAAGCGGATCGTGCGGCCGGTCAGCCGCTCCCACTCCACGACGCGGTGCGGCGGCGCGGCGATCGGCACCAGCGAGCCGAGCCCGTGCTCGCGGTCCCAGGCCCGGCGGGCGAGGTTGTCGGCGATGGTCACGTCGTGGCCGCGCCGCGAGAGGTGGAGCGCCGTCGCCCACCCGCAATAACCGTCGCCGCCGAGCACCAGGGTGTTCATCATGCTCCTTTCACGAGCTGCAAAAAGTTGTCGACGTGCCGGTCGAGCCGGTACGCCTCCGCGCGAGCGCGCGCGGCGCTCGCGTACGACGGCCAGCGGTGCACGCCCAGCACGGTCTGGATCGCCTCGGCCAGGGCGCGCTCGTCGGCCCGCCGGACCGCGATCCCGGCGCCGCCGATCCAGTCGCCGATGCCGCCCACGTCGTAGGCGACGGCCGGCCGGCCGCGCGCCTGGGCTTCGATCCCGACCAGCCCGAACGGCTCGGGCCAGAGCGACGGCACCGCGACCGCGCACGCCTCGTCGATCGCGTCGCGCAGCGCGGCGGCCGCGAGCTTGCCGCGCCAGACCACCTCGACGCCCAGCCGGGCGGCGAGCGCGCGGGCGTCGCGTTCCTCGCGCTCGCCATTGCCCGCGACCACCAGCAGCGGCCGCTCGCGCGGGCCGAGCCGGGCCAGCGCGCCGAGCAGCGAGCGCAGCCCCTTGCGCGGCGTCAGGCGCGAGGCGAACAGCAGCGTCGGGCGCGCCGGGCGCGGGGCGGGATCGCGCGCGAACGCCTCGTCGGGCAGCGGCGGCGGGGTGATCGCGACGCGCGCGCCGTCGACCCCGTTGGCGGCGCAGGTCGCGCGCATGTGGGCGCTCGAGACGAGCACCCGGTCGGCCCGCGCGAGCCGGTCGCGCACGCCCTCGCGCGCCGTGATGCGCGCGAACGATGCCGCGCGCGGGCCGTGCACGCAGCCGCGCAGCACCGTCGCCGCACGGCAGGCGTGGCCCATCGCGGCCGTGCAGGGCGCCTCGAACTGCGGGTAGACCCGGTCGCCGGTCGGGCAGAACGGGCGGTGGTCGTGGATGCGCGCCAGCCAGCGCGGCGCCGCCGCGCGCACCGCGTCGAGCACCGCCGGGTCGAACACGCTCGCGGTGACGACCGCGTCGGACCGCTCGCGCGCGACCTCGGCCGCGACCGCGCGGGCCGCCTCCGCCGACGGAGCCTCGTCTTCGTTAGCCCAGCCCAGCGCCCGCGCGGGCACGCCGAAGCCGGCCGCGTCGCCGACCTCGCGCGCCAGCAGCCGCACGGCGACGCCGCGACGCGCGAGCGCCGGGAGAACAGTCTCCCAGTAGCGCTCGGCGCCGCCGACGTCTCCGACGCGGTCGCACAGCACCGTGATGGCGGGCATGCAAAAGGGCGTACCCTGCTGGGCTGGCAATGGGCTGAGGGCGAGCGAGCCGAAGCTGCTTCTCAGCGGCGCCCGCCGCGCGTTGCCGGTTCACCGTGCAGTGCGCTCGGTTCTCCTCGTGAGCCCGCTCACGCTCGGTGCGTTCAGCGCTTGAGCAGGATCAGATAACGGGCCGCCGGCGCGGCTGTTCCCAGCGTACCGTCGGCGGCGTACAGCACGACGCTCGCGCGAGCGCCGCCGGCGAGCACGACGGCGCGCTCGACCGCGTCGGCGCCGAACAGGTCGGGCTGATCGCGCAGCGCGCGGGCCAGATCGACCAGCGTCACCGCCGAGGTGCCGATCAGCAGCAAACGCTGGCCGGCGTAGGCGAGCACGGCGCGCGGTTCGGCCGTCGTGTCGCCGCCGAAGTTGGGGATCTGGCCGCCGGGTGCGATGACGAACGGGCCGACCGCCGCCGCCGCCGCATCGGCCGCGGGCGGCGCCGCGCCGGCCGGAACGACGGCGGGCGTGTCGCCTGCGAGCACCAGCGTCGCACCCGTGCCGTTCCCGAGCGGCGCGACGGCGAGCGCTTCGGCCGCCGGCGTGTCGGTGATGCGCGCCGCGACGCCGTCGAGCGACACGTTGGCCACCGTCGCGCAGACCCGGTCGCCGAAGATCGCGCCGGTGAACGCCACGACGCTGGCCCGCCCGACCCCGCCCAGGTTCGCTTGGCGCCGCTCGCACGAAGCGGCGGGCGCCGGTTCCGCGCCCGGCACAGCGGACGCCGCGGGCGGCGCGGTTTGCGCGAGCGCGGGCGTGGCGAGGGCGAGCGAGAGCACGGCGGCGGCGATCGAGGAGCGCATCGTTTCCCTAACGCTCCGCCGCCGCGAAGCGTGCGTTCGCCTTGGCGACGTCTTCGACGCGGTCGACGTTGAGCGCGATCTGCGCGCGCGTGCAGCGGATCGCGCCAACCCGCGCTGCGATCAGGCGCGAGCCGCGTGCTTCCGCTTGCGCGATCGAGAGCCGGCCCAGCGCGAAGCGCGCCAGCACGTCCCAGCCGAACAGACCGGCCAGCCGCCACGGCGACTTGCGCGCGTCGCCCAGCGCGTCGAGCAGCAGCGCGAGCTCCGGCAGCACGCGCGGGCGCAGCGCGACCACCCCGCCGCCGCAGAAGCGGCCTTCGCGCAGCCGGGCCCAGGTGTGCGGGAACTCGCCGAACGCCGCGTCGTGGTGGCGCCGCTCGACGCAGGCGTAGGCGAGATCGAGATCGCGCCCCAGCGCCGCGTCGACGAACTCGTCGACCGCGGGCGCGTCGAGCGCGGGCAGATCGGCGGCCGTGACGACGACCAGCTCGTCGCCGACGAACCCCGCCAGCCCCGAGCGCAGGCTGTCGATCATCCGCGCGCCGTCGCCGCGCACCTCGCTCGCGCCCGCCAGCGCGGCGTGCGCGGCGGCGGCCGGCGGCGCGACCGCGACGATGCGATCGATGCGCGAGGACGCGCGCAGGCCGGCGATCGTGCGCGCGACCAGCGCCGTACCGCCGACCCGCACGAACGCCTTGTTGGGCGCGCCCGGCTCGAGCGCGGCCACCGCGTCGGGCGGTCCGCCGGCGAGCACGACCGCATCTAGCGCCACGCGGTCCCCCGCGCGAACGGCACGACGTGCGGCGTCGCGCCGTCCGGCACGGCGAGCCGCGCGGCGAACCCGCGCGCGACATCCTCCGCTTCGAAGAGCGCGAAGCAGGCGCCGCCCGAGCCCGAGAGCATCGCCCGGCCCGGCGCGCCGGCGGCGCTCAGCGAGCGCAGCGCCGCGTCGACCGGCGGGTACGCGGCCCGCACGACCGGCTCGAAGTCGTTGCTCATCGCCGCCAGCACGCCGGGGTAATCATGCCGCTGCAACGCTTCGCCGCAGCGCAACGTCACCGAGCCGCTGCGCGCCCGGCTCGGCGCAGGCGCGGCCTGCCGTTCGGCGGCCAGCGCGCCGTACGCCGCGCCGGTCGCGACGTGCGCGGCGGGCACGAGCAGCACTACCCACCAGGGCGGCGGGCGGCCCAGCGCGGTGACGCGCTCGCCGGTCGCTTCGACCAGCGCCGGACCGTCGACCAAAAAGAACGGAACGTCCGAGCCGAGCGCGCGCGCGTCGGCCAGCCAGTCGCGCTCGGGCGCGGGCCCGAACGCGCCGCCCATCGCCGCGCGCAGCACCGCCGCCGCGTCGCTCGAGCCGCCGCCCAATCCGGCCCCGACCGGCACGCGCTTGCGCAGCGTCACCGCGGTCGGCGCGTCCGCCAGCCCGATGCGCGCGAAGGCTCGCGTCACCAGGTTGTCCGCGGTCAGCGCGGCGGGCTCGCACGTGAACTCGAAGCGCGCGGCGGGCGCGAAGCCGAGCTCGTCGGCCAGCTCGATCGGCACCATCACGCTGCGCAGCGCGTGGTAGCCGTCCGCGCGCCGGTTGAGGATCTCCAGCGTCAGGTTGATCTTCCCCGGGGCCGAGACGGTCACGGTGCGCTCGCGGCGGGGGCGAGAGCGAGCGAGCGGGCAGTCACGGCGAGGGAGCTTCGCTGCGCGCGCTCGCTTCCCCGGAGCAGGCCCCGGGGCGGTGGGCGGGTACAGGAGGACGCCGTGGTACCCAGTTTCGACGCCCAGCGCAACGAGTTCAGCGCCTACGTCCTGCCCGAGGCGGAAACACCGTTCGGCCTGACGCTGGCCAATTTCAAGACCTACGCGACGTCGACCGGCAAGGGCGGAATCCGCGGGCTGTGGGACGCCGACACCGACCAGATCATCTTCGGCGCGCACCAGATCGCCTACCGGCTGGACGACGAGCCGACCCGCTTTCCGCACCAGATCGAGCGCGAGTTCACCTTTCTGCCGTACGCGCAGATCGGCGCGTTCGCGCTCGCGCCCGAGGTGCGCGTGACCGAGGCGTTCTACGTTCCGCACGGCCCCGCGCACGACCGGGTCGTCTCGTTCGTCGTCGACGTCACGGTCCACAACGCCGGAACGAGCGCGCGCCGGGTGCGCGTCTTTCCCTGGGCGCTGCTGATCGGCCAGCGCTTCTACGGCGAGCCGGAGAAGCAGGTGCGGGCCAACGCCGGCGAGCGTTTCATCCGCTCCTACGGCGAGCAGTCGGGCTGGGTGCGCTGGTGGGGCGGCAGCCGCACGCCCGAGGCGGTGGTCGTCGCGGTGCGCGAGCAAACGCTGCTGCAAGGCATGACCAACGGCACGCTCGGCGCGGGCGAGCACCTGGGCGAGATCACGCCGCACCTGGCCGAGTTCGCCTCCAGCCGTATCTTCGGCGCGTTCGAGTACGCGCTCGAGGTCGCGCCCGGCGCGCGCGAGTCGCTCCGCATCGCGGTGGTGTTCCACAAGGACGGCGACGCCAAGTCCAAGCCCGTGCTCGAGCAGCTGCTGGGGGACGAGGACGCCCTGCCTGCCACCGAGCGCTATTACGCCGAGCAGCTCGCCGACGCGCGCTTCCTCACCCCGTCGGGTCTGATCAACCGCGGCGTGGTGTGGGCCAAGACCAACATGCTGCGCGTCGTCAAGGAGTACCCGCAGGGCTGGGGCTCGACCAACTCGCCGCCTTCCGACATCCTGGTCTCGCGCGACACCTCGTGGTTCGTGCACGGCTACGACTACTTCTTGCCCTGGTTCTCGCGCGACGCGATCGAGCTGTTCAACAGCTTTCTCGAGCCCAGCGGCCAAGTCGTCGAGTACGTGCGCGGCGTGAACGGGTTCAAGACGTCGTACGATCTCAACGTCAACGACGACACGCCGCTGCACATCATCGCGATCCTGCACCACTACAACGCCACGCTGGACGACGGCTGGCTGCGCGACGTGTACCCGCTGGTGGTGAAGATCGCCGACTACATGCTCTCGCAGCGCGACGCCAACGGGCTCTTGTTCTGCAAGGCCGGCGGGGTCGACATGTTCGGCATCACCTCGTGGCGCAACATCATCCCCTACTACACGCTCGACGGCGCGGTGACCGAGATCAACGCCGAGGCGTACTTCGCGCTCGAGGCGACCGCGCGGCTGGCGGCGCTCGTGGACGACCGTGCGGCCTGGGAGCGGTTCTCGCAGGAGGCGACCGCGCTGCGCGAGGCGATGCTGAGCAAGCTGTTCAACGCCGACACGTCGGCCTTCGTGCTCAACTACGACAAGGACGGCAACTACCAGGACAACTTCACCGCCGACGAGATCTTCCCGGTGCTGTTCGAGGTCGCCGAACCGGCGGTGCGCAAGGCCATTCTCACCCGCCTGCTCGAGCCGGACTTCACCACCCCGGTGGGCCTGCGCACGACCTCGACCGCCGACGCGTGGTACTTTCCCTCGCACGGCTTCGGGCTGCTGGGCGGGGTGTGGCCGGACCTCACCCTGTGGTTCGCGGTCGCGCTGGCGCGCAACGGCGCCCCGCACGAGGCGGTGCGCTGGCTCGAGTCGATCTACCGCACGATGGAGGCCGGCGCGGCGCGCAACACCGTGCCGGGTCAGTTCGGCGAGTGGTTCGACGGCGGCTCGCTGACCAACCGCGGCATGTACCTCTCGCCCTGGACCGGCGCGAAGTACCTCTGGGCGGTGGCCGAGACGGTCTGCGGCATCGACGGCTACCGCACCAGCGGCCGGCTGCACATCGCGCCGCTGCTGCCCGACGACTGGACCTGGACCGCCGCGGTGCGCGTCCACTGGGGCGGCACCCGGCACAGCTACGTGATCGACGCCGAGCGCAAGCTGGTGATCGGCGACATGGACTTCGCCTCGGCCGACGAGCCGTACCGGGTGTTCTACGCCGGGCGCGACGTCTCGGACGAGGTCCGCACCTCGCCGGTCGAGGTCGGCGCGGTCGCCTTCGAAGCCGCCGGCGGGGTGCGGATCTTCGTCTGCAACGACGCCGAGCGGGCGCGCGACGTGGTGCTGACCTTCCGCGGCCAGACCCACCGCCGGCACGTCCACGCCGGGCGGATGGTCGAGATCGTGCTGGGCGAGCCGGCCCTGGTCGACGCCATGTCGACCCACGAGCCCGGCGCCGCCGCAGGCCCGGACGAGACCACGGCCAAACTCCCGGCCCGTGCGTAACCGCCGTCCGCAGACGTCCGTGCTCCTGGTGGCGGGCGCCGTGGTGCTGCTCGTCTCGATCCTGATCGGCCAG
Organism: Vulcanimicrobiota bacterium; assembly: GCA_963784655.1. Taxonomy (GTDB): domain Bacteria; phylum Vulcanimicrobiota; class Vulcanimicrobiia; order Vulcanimicrobiales; family Vulcanimicrobiaceae; genus Vulcanimicrobium. The sequence goes on along the minus strand of CAWASO010000001.1, from coordinate 73,671 downwards.
AAGCTCGGCGACCGGGTCCTGCTGCAGACCGAGCGCCGCATCCCGATCGCCGGCGGCGCGATCACCCCCGTCCCGCAGACGCAGCCCAGCGACAACGGCAACCTGCGCAACTGGAAGCGGCTCCAGGTCGTCTCGGTCGCGACCGACCCGGCCTTCCCCGACCCGCGCGTGACCCGGCCGCCGACCCCGACCCCGCCGCCCTTCGTCGCCAGCACGCCGCGCCCGCGCCCGACCCCGATCCCCGAGGCCGTCGGCACGCCGACCCCGCCGCCGGCCGAGAACACCTACACCTCGCCGCCGCTGCCGATCCCGATCGCGACCCACGCTCCGGGCGAGACGGAGACCGAGCCGCCGACCCTGTCGCCGCAGGAGCGCTCCAACGTCCCGCCGTCGGTGAGCGCGACCCCGCCACACTTCTGAGTTGTCGCTATTGTCCTGGTTGAACTGGCGCGCCCAAGGCAGGACAATGGGACGGATGAACGGACAGTCGCAGCACCAGACCGGGACCGAGACCGTCAAGCGCGGCCTCGCGCAGATGCTCAAGGGCGGCGTCATCATGGACGTGATGAACGTCGAGCAGGCCAAGGTCGCCGAGGAGGCGGGCGCGGTCGCCGTGATGGCGCTCGAGCGCATCCCCTCGCAGATCAGGGCCGAGGGCGGCGTCTCGCGCATGAGCCACCCCAAGATGATCGAGAACATCATGAAGGCCGTCACCATCCCGGTGATGGCCAAGGTGCGCATCGGCCACATCGGCGAGGCCCGCCAGCTCGAAGCGCTCGGCGTCGACTACATCGACGAGTCCGAGGTGCTCACGCCGGCCGACGACCTCTATCACCTGGCCAAGCACGGCTACAAGGTGCCGTTCGTCTGCGGCGCGCGCGACCTGGGCGAGGCCCTGCGCCGCATCGCCGAGGGCGCCGCGATGATCCGCAGCAAGGGCGAGGCCGGTTCGGGCAACATCGTCGAGGCCGTCCGCCACATGCGCACCATCCGCGACGAGATCGCTCGCCTCTCGGTGATGCCCAAGGAAGAGCTGGTCGCCCGCGCGCGCGATCTGGGCGCGCCGCTGGAACTGGTCGCCGAGGTCGCGGAAGCCAAGAAGCTGCCGGTCGTGCTGTTCTGCGCGGGCGGCGTGTCGACGCCGGCCGACGCCGCGCTGATGATGGAATTGGGCGCCGAGGGCATCTTCGTCGGCAGCGGCATCTTCGCGTCGACCGACCCCAAGGCGTTCGCTCGCGCGATCGTCGACGCCACGACCCATTGGCAGAACGCCGACGTGGTGCTCAAGGCGCACCAGTCGATCCCCGAGGCAGCCAAGGCGATGGACGGGCTGGACATCCGCACCCTCGCGCCGCACGAGCTCCTCGCCACCCGCGGCAATTAGGGCCACGCAACAGCACGGAAACGGCGAGGCGCCCGCGGTGGGCGTCCTCGCGCTGCAAGGGGATGTCGTCGAGCACGTGCACGCGCTGGAGCGGGCAGGTGCTCGCGTCGTCGAGGTGCGGACGCCCGAGGACCTCGCCCGGGTCCAGGCCCTGGTCGTGCCCGGCGGCGAGTCGACGACGGTGATGAAGCTGCTCGACCGCTTCGGCCTGATCGCGCCCATCAAGCAGCGCGTCGCGGACGGGATGCCGTTCTGGGGCACCTGCATGGGCATGATCGTCGCCGCGCACGACGTGGCCGACATCGAGCAGCCGTCGCTGGGCCTGCTCGACGTGACCGTGCGCCGCAACGCCTTCGGCCGCCAGGTCGACTCAGCCGAAGTGCCGCTCGCGATCGACGCGCTGGGCGCTGAGCCGTTCCCCGCGATCTTCATCCGCGCCCCGTGGATCGAGCGCACCGGCCCCGGGGTGGAGACGCTCGCGGAACGCGACGGGCACGGCGTGATGGTGCGCGAGAAGAACGTGCTCGGCACGTCGTTCCACCCGGAGCTGACGGGGGACGATCGGGTGCACGGGTATTTCCTCGGGATGCTCGGCTAAAGCGACTCGCTGACGGTTCCGAGCCCGTCGTTCTCGATGCTGGTCACGCCGGATAGCATGTCGTGCCAGGCGCGGGCGATCGTGGCTTCGAGCGGTCGCAGCGCGTGCGGAGCGCCGGGAACCTCGTAGTAACGCGCGTAGACGCCCGCGCCGCGCAGCGTGCGGACGCTGGAGCGAACCGCGGCGGTGCCGATCACTTCGTCGTTCGCGCCGATCACGAGATATGCGCCTTGGCCGTGCAGCCGCCGGCCGACGGCGCGCGCGTCCTCACCGCGCAGAAACCCGGCGATGCCGATGAAACCCGCATAGCCGCGCGCGTCGCGCGCGACCGCGTGGTACGCGGAGAAGACGCCGTTCGAGAAGCCGCCGACGTAGCGCCGGCGCGGGTCGAGCGCGAGCCCGGTCGCGAGTGCGGCTTGCGATGCGTCGAGCGCGGCGAACATCGCGTCCGCATCGCGGTCGTCGCCGCCGGGCGCGAGCACGACCGTCCCCGTCGCGTCGGCCAGCTCGCGTACGAACCGGCGCGCGATCAGATCGCTCTCGGGCTGTGACGCGCCGTGCAGCAGCACCAGTAGCGCGGCCGGCCGGCGCGCGTCGTAGCCGGCAGGAACCCAGTATGCGAACGGCACCGGCAGGCTCCCGGCCTTCGCCACGCCGGCGTGCGCGCCGGGCGCCGCGCTCGGCGCGCTCGCCGCTGCCGCGCAGAACTTGCGGCACGACCGCTCGTCCAAGTCCGCCGCGTCGTTCGAGATCGGCCAGCACGGCTTCGTCCGGGCCCGACGCCAGCGCCGCGACCGTCTGCGCCGCCGAGCCGAGCCGCACCAGCAGCTCTTCGCGCGCCGCCGGCGCGATGATGCGCGGCTCCGCGATCGCGGTGTTGAGCTTCTCGTAGCGAGCCCGCAGCGCGTCGAGCCGTGCCGCCGCAGGGACCGCTTGCGCCGTCGCTTGCGCGGTCGTCGCTTGCGCGGTCGCGACGACCAGTGCGAGCACGAGCGCCGCCGTGCCGGTCGTCAGCCTGTCATGGATACGACGAAGTCGCTTCAACGAATCCATGACAAGGCGGGTAGCGGCCCGAGCGCATCATCGCCCCAAGCCATCCTCCTGCACGGTTACCACGCCGGCGAGCATGTCGTGCCAGGCGCGCACGATGCCGGTCGCGTTGGGGCCCAGGCCGTGAACCGCGCCGGGTACTTCGTAGTAGCGCGCGCGGACGCCGGCGGCGCGCAAAGTGCGCACGTTCGCGCGAACGGGCGCGGTCCCGAACGCCTCGTCCCGGCTGCCGATCACCAGATAGACGCCCTTGCCGCGCAGGCGCCGCTCCACCGCCGCCGCGTCCGCATCGTCGAGCACCCCGGCAATGCCGAGGAATCCGGCCGGCGCTTCCGCCGCTCGCGCGACCGCATGAAATGCGCCGAACACCCCGCGCGAGATCCCGCCCAGATAGCGCCGCTTCGGGTCGAGCGCCAGCGCCGGGCTCAGCGCCGCCTCGGCCGCCTCCAGCCCGGCGGCCATCGCGTCGCCGTCGCGATCTTCGCCGCCCGGCGCCAGCACCACCGTGCCGGTCGCGTCGGCCAGCTCGCGCAGGAAGCGGCGCGCGATCACGTCGCTCTCGGGCTCGCCCGCGCCGTGCAGCAGCACGACGAGCGGAGCCGGCCGGCGCGGGTCGTAGCCGGCCGGGACCCAGTACGCGAACGGCACCGGCGCGTCACCCGCCCGGGCCAGCCCGACGTGCGCGCCGGGCGTCGCGTCGATCGGGTCGCTCACCCCGCGCAGCAGCTCGGGCACGATCCGCGCGTCGAGCTCCTCGGTCCGCTCGAGGTCGCCGAGGCGGGCCTCGTTGGGCGTGGCGGCCAGCGTTTCGACGTTCTCGCGCGCCGACTGGAAGCGGATTTCCAGCGCGGCCCGGGTCTGTGGGCTGATGACCCGCGGCTGGTTCGAGGACTGCGGACGAGGCGGCGGTAGCGCGCCTGGACGGCGGCCAGCCGGGTGCCGGCGGACAGCGGCGCGCCGGGCGAGGCCGTCGTGCCGACCAGCGCCGCGAGCAGGAGCGCGGGGATCATGACGAGGTGAACCCCGGCCAAGGGGGCGAATCCTGCTCCATGGCGACGCCCGTCGGGGGTTCACGGCCCGGTGCCGCGCACCGAATCAGGCCGTCCGACTGGAACGACTCTCGCAGTCCGTTCCGCCAGATCGTCACGTCCCACAGAAGAAGCGAGGCCGCCCACGCGCCTCGCTTCTTGCGTTCCACGACCTCGACTGCCGCCTTCGCACGGGAGCACTCGTGAACGACGTCCTCGTCCTGAACTTCACCTACGAAGCGCTCAACATCACCTCGTTCCAGCGCGCGGTCAAGCTGCTCTTCTCGGGCAAAGCCGAGATCGTCCACCGCCGCGACGAGCTGATCAAGTCGACCAGCTACCAGATGAAGCTGCCGTCGATCATTCGCATGCTCTACTACATCAAGCGCCCGATGCAGAAGGTCGCGCTGACGAAGAAGAACGTGCTCCTGCGCGACAACTACGAATGCCAGTACTGCAGCCTCAAGGGCGAGCGGATGATGACCGTCGACCACGTGCTGCCGCGCAGCAAAGGCGGCCCCTCGACCTGGGAGAACCTGGTCTGCGCCTGCATGCGCTGCAACAACCGCAAGAACAACCGCACGCCCGAGCACGCCAACATGAAGCTCAAGCGGCGGCCCAAGGCGCCGAAATACATTCCGTGGATCCGGGTCAAGCGCAACACGCTCCCCGGCGAGTGGCACCAGTTCTTGTTCCTCTACAACGTCTCGATCGAAGAGAAAATCGAAGCCTAGGAAGGGTACCTCGACGGCATGGATGCCTACGTTACCGTGACGGACGCCTCCGGACGGGTGTTGTTCCGGCGCCGCGCGAGCGCCGAGGAGATCGCGGACGCCCTGCGAGCCGCCGAGGAGGCGGAGCGGGGCGCGCGCGAGACGCTGGCTCGGATCGCGATCGAGCGCGGGCTGCTGACCGAGGAGCCCGGCGCGTGATCCGGCGCATCGAGCGGCCGCTCCGCACCACCCGCGAACTGGGCGTCGCCAAGCGCGCGCAGGGGCTGGTGCCGCTGGTCGAGGACCCCGGCGCGCCGGAACTGGCGCTGCGCTATTCCAACGGCTTCGTGACGGTCGAGATCAGCCACGACGCGCTCGACTGCTACGCCGAGGCCAACGGCGACGTGCCGCTGCCGGTCCACGTCGACGCCCAGACCGGCGACCGGCGGGCCTTCGACGCCCGCTCGCGCGTGCGCGTCGTCTACGACCGCGCCGCGCGGCTGCGGGAAGTCACCACGCGCGGGCGGGACGGGGTCTACGTGCGGCTGACGATCCTACCCGAGGCGCCGGGGCCGCAGCCCCGCGGCCACCAGGCACTTCGCAACGTCACCGATCAGGAACGGCGCGACGCCGACCGCGAGGGCTTTGTCCAGGCCGAGGTGGAGGCCGAAGGCGAGCCAGCCGGCGCCGGTGACGAACACCACCGCCGTGCCGATGAAGACGGCGGCGAAGCGCCGGGCGTAGCCCTCGGCTAGACCGCCCTCGTAGAGCGTGCCGACCAGCCAGGCCGCCAGCGGGAAGCCGATCAGGTAGCCGCCGGTGGGGCCCGCGAACTTGATCAAGCCGCCGGCGAAGCCTTGCAGCACCGGCAGCCCGAGCGCGGCCTCGGCCAGGTAGGCCACGACCGCGGCGGTGCCCAGGCGCCGCCCGAGCAGCGCGACGACGAGCGGGATGGCCAGGGTCTGCAGGGTGATCGGCACGCCCCACAGCGCTGCCGCGGGGACGGCGACCTGGGCCGAGGCGGCCATCAGCGCGGAGCCGGCCAGCACCAGCGCGGCGTTGCGGGCGAGCGCGGCGGCGGGGGAGAGCGAGCGGGAGCGGGCGGAGATCATCGCCCGCCCGGTTCGGCTTGCGACGTGCGACCCCTTGGATCGGCACCTCGCCGTGCTATACTCGCTCGCGTTGTGATCCGGGAGCCCGCCGCCGCCGCGCTCGACCAGACGCGCGCCCCGTACTTTCAGGTCCTGCTGGACTACGTCGACGGGGGCGTGATCCCGTTCCACACCCCGGGCCACAAGCAGGGCATCGGGATGGAGCGGGCCTTTCGCGATTTCGTCGGCGACAACGTGCTGGCGATCGACCTGACCCAGATCCGCGGGCTGGACGACCTGCTCCAGCCCGAGGAGGCGCTGGTCGAAGCGCAAGAGCTGGCGGCCGAGTGCTTCGGCGCGGAGCAGTCGTTCTTCCTGATCAACGGCTCGACCAGCGGCAACCAGTGCATGATGATGGCCGCGCTCAACCCGGGCGACAAGATCGCCATCCCGCGCAACTCGCACAAGAGCGCGATGGGCGGCCTTATCATGTCCGGCGCGACGCCGGTCTGGATGCAGCCCGAGGTCGACGAGGCGCTGCACATGGACCACACCGTCACCCCCGAGACGGTGCGCGCCACGCTCGAGCGCGACCCCGACATCAAAGCGGTCTACATCGTGACCCCGACCTACTACGGCGTCGCGGCCGATCTGGAGGCGATCGCCGAGGTCGTGCACGCGCACGACATCCCGCTGCTGGTCGACGAAGCGTGGGGGCCGCACTTCCACTTCCACCCCGCGCTGCCGCTCTCGGCCATGCAAGCCGGGGCCGACCTGTGCATCAACTCGACCCACAAGATGCTCGGCTCGCTCTCGCAGACCGCGATGATGCACGTGCAGGGCAACCGCATTCGGATCGACCGGCTCAAGGCGGTCTACAAGCTGTTCCTGTCGACGTCGCCCAACCTGGTGCTGGTCGCGTCGCTCGACGTCGCGCGGCGCCAGATGGCGCTCGACGGGCCGGCGCTGCTGTCGCGCACGATCGAGATCGCGAACGACGCGCGCACCCGGCTCAACGAGATTCCGCGCGTGTACTGCTTCGGTGAAGAGTTGGAAGGCCGGCCCGGCGTCTTCGATCTCGACCCGACCAAGATCACGATCACGGTCAAGGACCTCGGCTACACCGGTTACGAGGCCGAAGAGATCTTGCGCCGCCGCTACAACGTGCAAGTCGAATTGGCCGACCTGTTCAACGTCGTCGCGCTCTACACGATCGGCACCACCCCCGAAGCGTCGGACCAGCTGATCCGCGGCGTGAGCGAGCTGGCGCGCGAGGACCGGCCGCTGGACATCTTCTCGCCTTCGGGCGTGCTCGACCGGCGAGTGAAGACCGGCACCTACAAGCTCCCGCCGATCCCGCCGATTCGGCTCGTGCCGCGCGACGCGTTCCTGGCCGAGACCGAGTTCGTGCCGTTCAAGCGCAGCGCCGGGCGCATCTGCGCCGAGGTCATCACGCCCTATCCGCCCGGCATCCCGGTGATCTCACCGGGCGAGGAGATCATGCCGGCCATCATCGATTACCTGCTGCTCGAGAAGCGCGCCGGCGTGAAGATGCAAGGTCCCTACGACGACGAGCTCAAGTTCATCCGCGTGGTGCGCTGACGCATTGCGCGTCAGACGATGCCGCGCCGCAGGCCGCGCACCGCGGCGCTGACCCGGTCGTGGACGCCGAGCTTCTTGAACAGGTGCAGCAGGTGGGTCTTCACCGTCGCCTCGGCGCAGCTGAGGTGGGTCGCGATCTCGTCGTTGGTGTAGCCCTCGGTCACCAGCCGCAAGATCTCCGTCTCGCGCGGCGAGAGGCGCGGCTCGCCGGCGTCGGGCGGCGCGCTCGGGCCGGCGGCCGGCTCGGTGGGGTGCGAGTGGAGCAGAATCTGCGAGATCTCGGGGTCGAGCCAGGTCGCGCCCTCCGCGACCGCCTTGATCGCGCTGCGCAGGCGCGACTCGCTGGTCGTCGCCAGGCAGCAGGCGTCGGCGCCGGCGTCGAGCGCCGCGCGGAGCAAGTGCTCTTCGACCTGCCGCTTGAGCGAGAGAATGCCGATCTCCGGGCGCATGGCCTTGGTGCGGCGGATCAGCTCCAGGCCCGGGGCGTCGTTTCCGATCAGGCCGAGGTTGACCAGCATGACGCGCGGATGCGCGGATGCCAGCAGCCGCTCGGCGTGCATGGCGTCCGCCGCCTCGCCGACCACCTGAAGGTCGGGGTCGGCCGCGAGCACGTGAGCGAGCGCCTCCCGAGTCGTTTCTCGGTCGGCGACGATGAGAACCGTGATCGTGCCCGCCTGGATCAACAATCTTCCTCCGTCCCGCGTGCTCTTCAGGCGGTACCATTCTCCATCAACCAAGTGGTTGACTTGCGACGGTAATCGCTCGGCGCCTATTCTGAGACCTCCGGTTCCCGGGTTCCGTTCGTCATTTTTGGCTTGGAAAGGTCGTCGTATGAAGCGTCAGGCCCTCGTCGTCGCGGTCGCCGCGGCATTGCTCGGATCGGCTTTGATCGGCAGGGGGGTCACGACTCACCGGCCGGTGGCGTCCGCCGAAGACACGGTCGCGCAGCAGTCGGTGGCGCAGGCCCGGATGTCGACCCATCAGCAGACCTCCCTGGCCGCGATGGCCGAGGACCCGGCGCAGTGGGTGATGCCGCAGCCAGAACTACGCCTCGACCCGGCACAGCGAGCTCAAGGAGATCACCACCGAGAACGTCGGCGGTCTCAAGGTGGCCTGGACCATGTCGACCGGCGCGACGCGCGGTCACGAGGGCCAGCCGCTGGTCATCGGCGACACGATGTACTTCGAGAGCGCGTATCCCAACAACGTCTACGCGGTCGACTTGAGCGATTACCACATCAAGTGGTCGTACACGCCCAAGCAAGACCCGTTCTCCACTTCGGTCGCGTGTTGCGACCTGGTCAACCGCGGCGTCGGCTACGCCGACGGCAAGGTGATCGTCGACGCGCTCGACGGCCAGGTGATCGCGCTCAACGCGATGACCGGCAAGGTGGTGTGGAAGGCCAAGAACGCCGATCCGGAACGCGGCCAGACCCTGACCGCGTCGCCGCTGATCGTCGGCAACAAAGTGCTCGTCGGCGTGTCGGGCGGCGAGTTCGGCGTGCGCGGTTATCTCACCGCGTTCGACCTGGGCAGCGGCAAGCAGATGTGGAAAGCCTACAGCGAAGGCCCCGACAGCGACACCCTGATCCCGGCCAACTTCAACGGCCCGCACAACGCCGGCGTCAACACCTGGCACGGCGACCAGTGGAAGGTCGGCGGCGGCACGACCTGGGGCTGGTACTCCTACGATCCCAAGCTCGACCTGATCTACTACGGCACGGGTAACCCCGGCACGTGGAACCCGACCCAGCGCCCCGGCGACAACAAGTGGTCGATGACGGTGTTCGCGCGCCGGCCCGGGAACGGTCAAGCCGTCTGGGCGCGCCAGCTCACCCCGCACGACCAGTGGGACTTCGACGGCGTCAACGAGATGATTCTCGTCGACCTCAACCTGAACGGCCAGACGATTCCCTCGCTCGTGCACTTCGACCGCAACGGCTTCGCCTACGAGATCGACCGCCGCGACGGCAAGCTGCTGATGGCCAAGAAGTTCGACCCGTCCGTCAACTGGGCGTCGTCGATCGACATGACCACCGGCCGGCCCAACGTCGTCGCCAGCAAGGCGACCCACGCCGGCCAGAACGTGAAGAACATCTGCCCCGCCGCGATGGGGAGCAAGGACCAGCAGCCCGCGTCGTACGACTCGGTCTCGGGCTACTTCATCGTTCCGACCAACCACAATTGCATGGACTACCAGGCCTTCGCGACCAAGTACAAGAGCGGGTTCCCGTTCGTCGGCGCGATCGTGAAGATGTATCCCGGCCCCGGCGGCAATCGCGGCGCGGTGATCGCCTGGGATCCGATCAAGGGCGAGATCGCCTGGAGCCACCCGGAGCGCTTCCCGGCGTGGAGCGGCACGCTCACGACCGCCGGCGGCGTGGCCTTCTACGGCACGATGGACGGCTGGTTCAAGGCGGTCGACGCGAAGACCGGCAAGGACCTGTGGAAGTTCCACGTCGCCTCGGGCATCATCGGTAACCCGATCAGCTACACCCACGCCGGCAAGCAGTACGTCGCGGTCTTCGACGGCGTCGGCGGCTGGGCGGGTCTGGGCCTGGCGGCCGGGCTGACCGAGCCGACGGCGGGTCTGGGCGCGGTCAACGCCGCGATGGACCTGCGCAACTACACCAATCTCGGCGGCGACCTGATGGTCTTCTCGCTCTGATGATCGCACGCAGCAAGGCGCGCCGGGGTCTGCCGGCCCTGGGCGCGCTGCTCGCGCTGCTCGTCGCGTCGCTCTCGGGCGGCGCGGCGCGCGGAGCGGGCGACAGCGGCACGTTGCGGGTCTGCGCCGACCCCAACTACCTGCCCTACTCGACCCGCGACGGGCGCGGGTTCGAGAACAAGATCGCCGAGGCGATGGGGCGCGCGCTGGGCCAAAAGGTCAGCTACACCTGGGCTTCGACGCGCGGCCCGGGCGGTTACGACCGCTTCCTGCGCACCACGCTGCGCGCCGGGCTGTGCGACATGGTCGTCGACGTGCCGTACGCCAGCAACGACCTGACCGTGACCCGCCCCTATTACGTCGGCTCGTACGTGTTCGTCTATCCCAAAGCCAAGCACCTCGACATCACCTCGATGGACTCGCCTGCGCTCAAGAACGTGCGGATCGGCTTTGAGACCGAGACGCCGGCCGAGACCGGGCTCAAGCTGCGCGCGCTGATCGTGCACGCCGACCCGTTCGAGATCGGCGACGAGGCCGGCGCTTCGCCGGCGCTGATCCTCGACGCGGTGCAAGCGGGCAAGATCGCGGTCGCGGTCACCTGGGAACCCTCGATCGGCTACTTCCTGCGCTCGCGCCCGCAGCTGACCGTCGTGCCGGTACCCAACTCGCGCTCGCAGGGTTCGCCCGAGCAGTACGTGTTTCCGATGTCGATGGCGACCCGGCCCGGCGACACCACGCTCGCGCCGCGCCTGGAGCGCGCGATCGCCCAGCACAAGACCGAGCTCAACGCGATCCTGAGCTCGTACGGGGTGCGTCTCTACCCGGTCGGAACGCAGTCGTGAGCGCGTCGGACGACGCGGCGGCCAAGCCGCGGGTCGGCTTCGTCGGCGCGGGCCGGATGGGCGCCAACATGGCCCAGCGGCTGCGCGACGTCGGCTACGAGATCGCGGCGATCTACGACGTGCGGCCGGAAGCCGCGCGCGCTGCCGCCGAGGCGACCGGCGCGCGCGCGGTGACGACGCTGGCGGACGTGACCGCCGCCTCGGACGTCGTCATCACGGTCGTCTCCGACGACGCGGCGATGTACGGCATCTTCGCCGAGTCCGGCGACTCGCTGCTGCGCGACGCCAAGGGCCGCACGTTCGTGAACTGCGCGACCGTCTCGCCGCACGTCCACGTCGACGTGGAGCGGCTGGCCGAAGCGAACGGCGCGTTCAGCGTCGAGGCCTGCATGGCCAGCTCCATCGCGCAGGCTCGGGCGGGCACGCTCTACCTGATGATCGGCGGGCGGCGCATCGCCTTCGACCGGGTGCGCGAGCTGCTCGAGAGCATGAGCGCCTCGCTGCGCTACGTCGGCGCGGCCGGCGAAGCGGCGAAGGTCAAAGCGCTGGTCAACATGGTGATGAACATCAACACCGCGGGCTTGGCCGAAGGGCTGGGCCTGGGCGCCGACCTCGGCTTGGACGTCGCGATGCTGCGCGAGGTGTTCGCCCAGACCGGCGCCAACTCGCGCGTGCTCGAGACCGACGGCGAGGACATGCAGAACCGCGAGCACGAGGTCTACTTCTCGGCCGCCCACGCGGCCAAGGACTCCGGCATCGCGCTCGATCTCGCGCGCGAGCGCGGCCTCGCGCTGCCGATGGCCGCCGCCAGCAAAGCGCAGTACGACCGCCTGGTCGCGCTCGGCCTGGGCGAACTGGACAAGTCCGCCGTCGCCGAGCTGACCTTCCCCGAGCGGCGCGCGCAGCACGCGCAACCGACCTGAGCGCGCACCGCACCGCAATCGTATCTCCCCGCACCACCATCAGGAGAATTTTCATCATGGCTAGCGCCACCGGTTCCACCGTCGTCCCGCTCGTCAGCTCCGTCCACCGCCGGCCCGCTCGGCGCGATCCACCTCCCGCGGCTGTGGGCCAAGCTCACCCTGCACAATTCGGGCAAGCTCGCCGAGGGCTACGACTCGTGCGGCCAGGGCTTCGACCAGATGACGATCTCCGCGCTGGGCCTGGACCGCCAGCGGGTGATCGACTACATCGCCAAAGAAAAGCCGACCTACATGCAGTTCGAGCAGTGGGTGGTCGCGCAGAACGGCGGCTCGATTCCCCAGGAGAAGATCGACGCGCACAACGCCGCGATCCGCGGCTACAACCACGCCGACGACCTGGCCAAGTCGATGCGCACCGCGTCGGGCGTGCCGCACGACCACATCAGCGACGCCGTCACGCTGAACACGCTCGAAGACCTCGACGAGCTGCACGCCCAAGCGCAGGCGCGATGAGAGGAGCGGCTCTGGGCGTGCTCGGCGCGCTGGCGATCGGCGCGCTGGTCCCGCTCGCCGCCAACGGCGCCGGCGCGAGCGCGCCGGCGCTCTACGCGAAAGCGCAAGCCGCCGCCGGCGAGAAGACCTACGAGTCCAAGTGCTCGCTGTGCCACGGCGCGAACCTGGAGGGCGGCGCGGGCCCGCCGCTGAGCGGTCCCAACATGACCACGCTGGGGACCAAGACGCACCTCACGGTCGGCGACATGTTCGGCTACATCGTGTCCAACATGCCGATGAACGCGCCGGCCAGCTTGAGCCACGACCAGTACGTCGCGGTCCTGAGCTACATCCTCAACAAGAACGGCTACCCGGCCGGCTCCAAGCCGCTGACCTACGCGAGCGCGAACGCGTCCAAGGTGCTCGTCCGATCCTACAAGTGACGCTCGGACGGACGATCGCGGCGCTGGTCGCGCTGTCGATCGTCGCGCCGGCGGCTGCGTTCGCGCACCCGGCGGCGGTCGACGTGGCGGTGCTGCCGCTCTCAGCGCACGTCACCGGCATGCCGTACGCGCCGACGGCGTCGCCGGCCGAGCTCGACGAGCTGACCGCGACGCTCGACCACGACCTGCGCGCGCGCCACGTCGCGCTCGCCGATCCCGCGGCGGTCGTGCGGGCGGTGCGGCGGGCGGGGTTCGATCAGCACGACCCCAACCGGGCCTGCACCGAGCCGGAGTGCGCGCGCAAGATCGGCGCGCTGCTCGGCGCGCGCCGGGTGGTGGTCGGCGCGGCGACCCGCGAGATGGCGATGATCTGGTCGACCGACGCCCAGATCGTCGACGTCGCGAGCGGCCGCACCCTGCCGGTGCTGCAAGCCGGCTACAAGGGCGATTTCACGACCATGCGCTTCGGCCTCAACGAGCTGGCGGGCGGACTCGCGACGCGTTTGAACGGCCGCACCGCGCGGCGATAAGCCCAACGTGAAGGCGGCGGTGTTCGAGGCGGCGGGCCGGCCGCTGCGGTTCAAGACGTTCCCGATCCGGCCCCCGGTCCGAACGATCTGGTCCTGCGGGTGACCGCCTGCGGGATCTGCGGCTCGGACCTGCACTTGGCCGACGTGCGCGGCGGCGACGGCATGCCGGGACTGCCGCGCGGCGCGGTGATGGGACACGAGTTCGCGGGCGAAGTCGTCGCGGCCGGAAGCGCCGTGCGCGACGCCTGGCGGATCGGGGCGCGCGTGACCGCGCTGCCGTACGTCGGCTGCGGCACCTGCGCGGCGTGCGTGTCGGGCGCGGGCCGCTGCGCCCGCGCGGTGGAGCTCGGCTTGGGACGGCTGCCCGGCGCGTACGCGGAGTACGTCCGGGTCGGCGCGCGCGAGACGCTGGCGCTGCCCGATGCCGTCGGCGACGGCGCGGGCGCGCTGGTCGAACCGCTCGCGGTCGGCTTGCACGCCGTGCACGTCGCACGGCTCGAGCGCGCGGAGAGCGTGCTGATCGTCGGCGCGGGGCCGATCGGACTGGCGGTCGCCGCCTGGTGCCGCTTCTTCGGCGCGCGCGCCGTCGTGGTGAGCGATCTCGTCCCGGCGCGTTTGGAACGCGCGGCGAACCTCGGCGCCACGGCCTGCATCGACGCGCGCGGCGGCGACGTCATCGGCGAGGTGAAGCGCAGCGCGGGCGCGCGCCCGCCGGTCGTGTTCGACTGCGTCGGCGTTCCCGGCAGCCAGCAGCTCGCGATGGATTACGCGCCGACCGACGGCCGGATCGTCGTGGTCGGCGTGTGCATGCAGCCCGACACGATCCTGCCGGTCAAAGCCGTCACCAAGGAACTGCAGGTGAACTACGTGTTCGGCTACCGCCGGGCCGACTTCGCCTTCACGATCGACATGCTCGCCGCGGGCCGGCTCGACCCGCTGCCGATGATCTCGCGCACGGTGGGGTTCGCCGCGTTCCCGGCCGCCTTCGAAGCGCTCAAGACGTCCAAGCACGACTGCAAGGTGATGCTGGAGCCGAGCGCCGCGAGGTAGCTCGATCGGGTGATGCGGCGCCGCGCCGCACGGCGTACGATTCCGGCATGGCAACCGAAACGAGCGCGCTGGTCGCGCTCTCCAACGACATCGCGGCGACCGTGGAGCGCACCGCGCCCAGCGTCGTCGCGGTCGAGGGCCGGGCGCGGATCGGCTCGAGCGGGTTCTACGTTCGGCCCGACCTGATCCTGACCGCCGACCACGCGCTCGAGAGCGACGAGGTCGAGGTGGTCGGCGCGGACGGCGAGAGCGTGCCGGCGACGATCGCCGGGCGCGATCCCTCGACCGACCTGGCCCTGCTGCGCGTGACGCAAACCGGCACGCCGCTGATCTTCGCGCCGGCCGAGGCGCTGCGCGTCGGGGCGATCGCCCTGGCGGTCACGCGCGACGACGACGGCGACGTGGCGGCCTCGATGGGCGTGCTCAGCGCGGTCGGCGGCGCTTGGCGCACCTGGCACGGCGGCGAGATCGATCGCTTCGTGCGGCCCGACCTCTCGCTCTACCCGCGCTTCTCGGGCAGCCCGCTGGTCGACGTGACCGGCGCGGTGCTGGGGATGAACACCGGCGGCCTCTCGCGCCGCCAGGACCTGGCCGTGCCGGCCAGCACCATCGAGCGCGTCGTCGAGACGCTGCTCAGCGGCGGCGGCCGGGTGCCGCGCGGCTACCTCGGGGTGGCCCTGCAGGCGCTCGCGCCGGCTCGCGAGGGCGACCCGCGCGGCGCGATCGTGCTGGGCGTCGAGCCCGGCGCTCCGGCCGACCGGGGCGGGCTGATCGTAGGCGACATCGTGCTCGCGCTCGACGGCGCGCCGGTCGGCGACGCCGACGACGTGCACGCGCGGCTCGGCGCGGGCAGCGTCGGCCGGACGATCGCGCTCGACGTCCTGCGCGGCGGCACGCCGCAGCGGGTCGAGGTGACCGTCGGCGCGCGGCCCGACGATGAGGAACAGGACGGCCACGAGCACGGCGGGCGCGAGCGCGGGCGGCGCCGGCAGCACGGCGGGTGGGGCCGCTGATGGGCGCGCTGGAACGCGACCTGGAAGCGCTGGCCGACGGCCTGCGCGCGTCGACCGTCGCGGTGCGGCTGGGCCGGGCCGGGGCCGGCTCGGGAGTGGTCTGGTCGGCCGACGGCGCGATCGTGACCAACGCCCACGTCGCCAGCCGGCCGACGGCCGAGGTGGTCTTGAGCGACGGGCGCAGCTTCGCGGCCCGGGTCGAGCGGCGCGACACGCAGCGCGACCTGGCCCTGCTGCGGATCGCCGCCGACGGGCTGACCCCGGCGGCGGTGCGGGACCCGGCCGACCTGCGCACGGGCGAGGTGCTCGTCGCGGTCGGACATCCGCTGGGCGTGCCGAACGCGATCAGCATGGGGATCGCGCACGCCGCGCCGGGCGAGGGCCGCCGGCGCTTCGTCCAGGCCGATCTGCGGCTGCTGCCGGGCAACTCCGGCGGCCCGCTGGCCGACGTCCACGGCCGGGTGGTCGGGATCAACAGCATGGTGGTCGGCGGCCTGGCGCTGGCGGTCCCCAGCGACGACGTCCAGCGCTTCGTGGGCGCGCTCCCGGCGCAGGCGCCGCTGGGCGTCCACGTCGCCCCGGCCCGCCTGCGCGACGGGCGCGAGGCGCTGGTCGTGCTCGCAATCGAGCCGGAGAGCCGCGCCGCGCGGGCGGGCCTGCGGGTCGGCGACGCGCTGCTGGCCCGCGAGCCGGACCGGCTGCGCTTCGCGAGCGCGCTGGACGTGCTGCGCGGCGGCGTGCCGGTGGTGGTGCCGCTGCCGCCCGACTCGCAGAGCGCCCGCGCTGCCTGAGCGGCGGGTCCGCGACGGCGCGCCGGCAGTGCTGCGGGTCGCGCTCGAGGGCGGCGAGCCGGCCCGCGAGCGGCTGGCCCGCCTGCTCGGCGGGCGGATCGAGCCGGTCGCGCGCGAGGGCGCGGACGTCGTCGTGGTCGACGCGGCCGGCACGCGCGAGGCGCTGGCCGCGATCGCGGCCGGCTTCGCCGCGCCGACCCTGCTGCTGGTCGACGACCCGCACCCCGACCTGACCCGCGCGGCGCTGGCCGCCGGGGCGGCCGCGGTGCTGGCCCGCCAGAGCGAGGCGCGCGAACTGCTCGCCGCGCTCGAAGCAGTCGCCGCCGGCCTAGTCGTGGTCGACGGGGCGGCGCGCGACGCGCTCGGCCCGCGCGCGGTGGCGGTCGCCCCGGCCGGCGTCGACGCGCTGACCGAGCGCGAGCGCGACGTGCTGGCCATGCTCGCCCGCGGCCTCTCGAACCGGCGTATCGGCGAGCGCCTCGCGATCAGCGAGAACACGGTCAAGGCGCACGTCGGCGCGGTGCTGGCCAAGCTCGGCGCCGCGACCCGCACCGAAGCCGTCGCGCTCGGAATCCGGCTCGGCCTGGTGATGCTCTAGTGGGTTCGGCTGCGCCGTACCCATCGCGTTCGGCCTTCGGCCGAGCCGCCTAGTTCGAGGACGGCCGGCGCTTGACGATGCCGATCCAGTCCTCGACCACCAGCACGACCTCGTCGTTCTGGTTGAGCGCTTCGACGCGGAAGGTCACCGCGCCGCGGTCGGGCTTCTTGGTCGACGGCTTTGCGGCGACGACGTTCACGCGCACGCGCAGCACGTCGCCCGGGCGCACCGGGTTCGGCCAGCGGATCGGGCCCAAGCCGGGCGAGCCCAGGCTCGTCTCGCCGTCGATGACGTTCTCGACCATCACCCGCATGGCCAGGCCCGCGGTGTTCCAGCCGCTGGCGATCAGCCCGCCGTAGGGCGAGGACTCGTCCGCTCCGGGGAGGTGGAACGGCTGCGGGTCGTAGCGCTGCGCGAACGCGACGATCTCGTCCGCGCTGACCTCGATCGCGCCGAACTCCGCGCTGCTGCCGACCTCGTAGTCTTCGAAATACCGCCTCATGCGACGCGCTTCGCCGCGCGGCGGGCAGGCTCCGCAATATCGGCACGGCCCTCGCCGTTCTCTAGGGCCGAGCGACCGAAACCCGTGCTTCCCGGCTGGGTATTGGGAGAGAAGATGCTCCAGGTAATCGAGCAGGCAGGCGGGAAGCCGATTTTCCGTCGCGACATCTCCGGCGACGGGGGCGGCGACGCAAAACAGACGTCGACGAGGAGACAGGTTGGCACTTAACGCCGAGTCCTTCGTGCCGAACTGGGAGCTGACGCAGCTCCTGGACATTTTTCCCCTCCCGATCCGCCAAGCGCTCGTTCGTCTCACGAATCTCGACCGCGTCATCGAAGTGGTGCTGGACCTCGGCCGTCCGCCCGAAGCGCGCTTCGACGACGACTTCGTGTTCCTCAGCGACACGAACGTGACGCACGAGGACCTCGCGCACGTCACCGCACGGCTCTCGCCGTTCGGGGGCGACAACCGCGCGGGAATCGAGCAGACGCTCCACCGCATCAGCGCGATCCGCAACCGCACGGGCAAGATCGTCGGGCTGACCTGCCGCGTCGGGCGCGCGGTGTACGGCACGATCGACATCGTGCTCGACGTGATCCGCAGCGGCAAGTCGATCTGCCTGCTCGGGCGGCCGGGCGTCGGCAAGACGACCATGCTGCGCGAGTGCGCGCGCGTGCTCGCCGAGGAGCGCAAGCGGGTCGTCATCGTCGACACCTCCAACGAGATCGCCGGCGACGGCGACGTGCCGCACCCCGGCATCGGTCACTCGCGCCGCATGCCGGTGCCCAACCCGCAGCTCCAGCACAACGTGATGATCGAAGCGGTCGAGAACCACATGCCGCAGGTCATCGTGGTCGACGAGATCGGCACCGAGGCCGAAGCGTTCGCCGCCCGCACGATCGCCGAGCGCGGCGTGCAGCTGATCGGCACCGCGCACGGGCAGTCGCTCGAGAACCTGCTGATGAACCCGACCCTGTCCGATCTGTGCGGCGGCATCCAGTCCGTCACGCTGTCGGACGAGGAAGCGCGCCGGCGCGGCACGCGCAAGACGGTGCTCGAGCGCAAGCAGCCGCCGACCTTCGACGTGGTGGTCGAGATCCAAGACCGCGACCGCCTGGCGATCCACCAGAACGTCGGCGAAGTCGTCGATGCGCTGCTGCGCGGCTACCAGCCGCAGCCCGAGGTGCGCCAGCGCACCGCGGGCGGCGCGATCGATATCGTGCAGGAGGCCAACCCGGCCGCGATCGCGCCCGAGAAGGTGCGCACGCTGACCCAGCAGCCGCGCGACGACGACATGGCGCTCTTCGGCGCGGCCGGCGAAGCGATCGGCGAGGACGCGAAGCCGCTCCTGATCTTCCCCTACGGCGTGTCGCGCAACAAGATCGAGCGCGCGGTACACAACCTGCGCGTGCACGCCTCGATCGCGCGCAAGTGGGACGACGCCGACGTCGTGCTGACCCTCAAGACGCTCGAGCGCAAGGAGTCCGAGCGGCTCAAGACGATCGCCGCCGAGAACGTCCCGATCTACTCGATCAAGACCAACACGACGACGCAGATCCAGAACGCGCTCAAGGACGTGTTCAACCTGCCCGCCCTCGACGTCGAGGAGATCGCGATGCGCGAGGCCGAGGAGGCCGTGTACCAGGTGCTGCTCGACAGCCGCGCGGTGGAGCTCACGCCCCAGACCTCGTACGTGCGGCGGATGCAGCACCAGCTCGCGGAGCGGTACCGAGTCCAGTCGCGCAGCACTGGCCTGGAGCCGAACCGGCGGGTCCGGCTATTCAAGGGACCTGACGTCTAGAACTCATCTGCCGGCCGCAGACAACGAGCCCGCCGATACTTCGGCGGGCTCGTTTTGTCATTGCGTCGGTATGGTACGCACGAGGCACCCGAGGGGTACGCGCGCGCGGGTGTTACCGAAGGGCGAGCCGTTCCGCGAGCGCTTCTCCGTGCGATAGCTGCGATTCAGCCGGCGCATCATCCCTGAACCGCGCGATCGCATCGTCCAGCCGACCCGAGGCGTCGCGCAGCCCGGTGGTCAGCTCGCTCAGCCCGGTCGCCTCGTTGGCCACGTCGGCTCCCGCGCGCACCGCCGTCGCGACCCGCTCGCGTGCTTCGTCCGCGGCCTGCGCGCCCTGCGCGGCGATGGTCGCGAGCTGGTCGGCCAGCGTGCCCAGGCCGCTCGCGACGTCGCGGTTGCGCGCGGCCTGGTCGCGTACGGCGCCGGTGGCGCGCACGAGCTGGCCGGTGGTCACGCGCTGTTCCTCGTGCGCGCGGCCGACGTCGTCGAGCCGGCGCGCGACCTCGTTCACGTCGCCCACGATCGCGTCGAGCGCCTCCGCCGCCTTGGCGGTGCTCTCGCGCGCGGTGCGCGCCGCGGCGTCGCCTTCGCGCGTGGCGGTCACGGCGGCGCCGGTGCGCGCTTGAACGTCGCGGATCACGGCCGCGATCTCGCGCGTCGCGGCGCCCGAGCGGTCGGCCAGCTTGCGGATCTCGTCGGCGACGACGGCGAAGCCGCGCCCGTGCTCGCCCGCGCGGGCCGCTTCGATGGCGGCGTTGAGCGCGAGCAGGTTCGTCTGGTCGGCGATCTCGTCGATCGTGCGGGTGATGTCGCCGATCCGTTCCGACGCGGTGTGCAGCGCCTCGATGCCGCCGCGCGTCGTGCCGAGCGCGCCGACCGCGGTATCGCCCGCGCCGGCTGCGGCGGCGAGCGCCTGCGAGGCGCCGGCCGCGACGGTCGTCGCGTTGTGCGCGATGCCGCGAATCGCCAGCGCGATCTCGGCGTGCTGCTCGACCGTCGCCGCCAGCTCCTCGAGCGCGGCGGCGGTCTCGCGCACCGCGTCGTCGAGCAGGTCGGCCGAGGTGCCGACGTCGCTCACGGCGGTGGTGAGGTCGATGCTGGCCGCGCCCGCGTCGACCGTCGCGTTTTCGAGCCGCTCGACGCTGGCCGAGGCCGCTTGCAGGTCGGCCGCGATGGTGGTCGCCGCGCCGCGCAGGCGGCCGGCGTTGGCGTCGATGCGCGCCGAGCCGTCGGCCAGCACGCGCGCCGCGCCGCGCGCGTCGCCGAGCACTTCGCGCACCGAGCCGAGCAGCGCGGCCAGCGCGCGGTTGAGGAAGTCGCCCGCGCCGCGCGGGGCGATCGTGGTCGCCAGGTCGCCGCCGGCCAGGCGCGCGGTGGCGTCGGCGCTGGCGCGCAGCGAAGACTCGGCGCCGGCCAAGGCGTGCAGCACCATCCCGACCTCGTGCTCGACGCGTGGCGTCGCGCGCAGCTCGGCCAGCGCGTCGAGGTCGCCCTCGGCGACCCGGTCGAGCGCGCGCGCAAGTTGCGCCATCGGCGCGGCGATCGACTCGGCCAGGAACATCGCCGCCAGCGCGCCGTAGATCACGATCACGAACCCGGTGATGACGAACGCGGTCGCGTTCGCGCCGTGCATGGTGATGATGCCGGTCACCGCGGTCACGAACACGACCGTCACCACGATCACCAGCGTGATGCGGCCGGCGATCCCGCCGGTGGTCAGGCGTGGCGCCGGCAAGCTGCCGCCGGTCGCGCGCGCGGCCAGCGCGGCGAACGAGGCCAGCGCGTGCTCGAACGCCAGGCTCAGCAGCGTCGCGTACATCGCCCAGCACAGGAAACCGCCCGCGACCGTGTCGAGCATGTTCCGGGTCGGCGGCAACCCGGCGAGCAGGTTGCCGCACACGATCGCGCTCAGCGCGATCAGCTGGAACGAGACCAGCCACCAGAAGGCGAAGCGCCGCGGCAGCTTGCGCAGGTCCCGGGCGATGCGCTCGGCGTCGCCTTCACCGGTCGTGACCGCGGCGCGCACGGGAGCCAGCGCGCGCCGCAGCGCGATCGTCTGGGTCAGCGGGAAGACGAGCGCCCCGGCCAGCCCGACCACGATGCACCAGCGCATCTCGGCGGCGGTGTAGTCGCCGGCGAGGAAGATGAACGCGACCGAGCCGATGAACGACACGGCGATCGTGAGGATGCGGCGGCGCGCGAAGCGCGCTGCGATCTGGCGGTATCCATCCATGGGTCGAGTCTCCGCTTCAGCGATCTAGGGCGACGTTACCCGCATCGTCGACGGCCAGGAACGAGTCGAAATTGAGCACCTCGCCGTCGAGGTTGCGCCGGCTGCGAACCGCCAGGCGGTGCGCGCCCGTGCGGGTCTTGCCGGCGTACGTCATCCGCAGCAGCGGACTCTTGGCGTCGCTCTCGGGGGCGAGACGCCCGGCCTCGACCAGCGCCTTGACCACCCGTTCTTGCACCTTGAGCGGCAGCAAGCGGTACGCGTCGTCGTCGGCGGTTGCGATCGCGGCCAGTTCCTCGGCCCCCTTGTTGGTGGGATCGGCAACATTCTTGCAAAAGCGCACGATCGCGTCCCAGTCGTCGGCGGCGATGCCTTGGAACACGCCCGCGATCACGGCCCACTCCACGCCCTCGCGGGCCATCGAGCCCTGGCGGGCGATGGTCAGCCGGGCCCGGATGCGGCGCTGGCCGACGTCCATCGCCACGTCGACGCTGGTGCCGGGCGGCGGGTCCTTGGTCGCGAACAGGACGCCCTTCTCGCTGATCTCCAAACCCAGGGCGGGCACGAGCGTGCCGCCGCGCAGCCAGGCGATCGGAAAACGCTTGCGCAAGCGCTCCGCGCCGCGCCGGTCCGGCTTGCCGGCCGACATCCTCCGCACGAGTTCGTTGAGCATCCTACTCTCCGCGATGGCCCAAGCACCGGCGCCGCGAAGAACACCCGGTGCTCGTGACCTTCGAAGGCATCGAAGCCGCCGGAAAGTCGACGCTGATCGCGACGCTGGCGGCTAGGCTTAGGAACACCGGGGAGGACGTCCTGGTGACAAGGGAGCCGGGCGGTACCCTCCTGGGTGATTCTTTACGTGCCCTGTTCGTCGACCCGGCGTACCGGATCGATCCCGTGGCGGAAGTCATGCTGCTCAACGCCTCGCGCGCCCAGCTCGTCGGCGAAGTGATCCAGCCCGCCCTCAAAGCCGGCGGGACGATCCTGTGCGACCGCTTCTTCGACGCGACGGTGGCCTACCAGGGCTTCGGGCGCGGCCTGGACGTCGAGTCGCTGCTCGAGCTGTGCCTGGTTGCGACGCGCCGGATCGCGCCCGACCTGACCTTCCTGGTCGACGTTCCGGTCGAGGTCTCCGCGGCCCGGGTGCGGGCCCGGGGCCAGGCCGACCGGCTGGAGCGCGAGGGCCCGGCCTTCCACGCCCGGGTGCGCGAGGGCTACCTGCAGCTCGCCGAGCGCTTCCGGCGCATCGTGGTGCTGGACGGCACGATGCCGCCCGCGGTGCTGGCCGACTCGGCCTTTGCGGTCCTGGCCGACCGCCGCGCGGGCTGGGCGCAGCCCGCGTGATCGAGGGCCGGTTCGAGGTCGTCGGCGCGGCCGGGCCGCGTTCGTTCTTCGAGCACCTCAGCCCGGCGACGCTCTCGCACGGCTACCTGTTCAGCGGCCCGGCGGGGGTGGGGAAGAAGACCTTCGCGACCGAGCTGGCCCGCTCGCTGCTCTGCGTCACGCCCAAGCGGAGCCTGCTCGGCTGGTGCGGCCACTGCACCGGCTGCACCCGGGTCGCGGCCGGCACCCACCCCGATTTCTACCGGACCGAGGGCCAGGTCAAGATCGGCGACTCCGGCGGGGGCGGCTTCCACGAGTCCGAGGAGTTCAGCGCGCGCGACCTGGTGCGCCAGCTCTCGCTGCACTCGTACGCCGGGGGCAAGCGGGTGTTCGTGCTGGGCGACGCCGACTTCACCCGCGAGGCCGCCAACGCTCTGCTCAAGTTCTTCGAGGAGCCGCCGGCCGGCGTGCTGCTGATCGTCACCGCCAGCGCGGTCGGGCGGATCCTGCCGACGATCCGCTCGCGGCTGGTCGAGGTGACGTTTCCGCTCCTCAGCGAGGCCGAGGTGGTCGAGGTGCTCGGCCGCCGCGGCATCACCGGCGACGACGCCGCGCGCGGGGCGGCGCTGTCCAACGGCAGCGTCACCCGGGCCTTGGCCTACCTGGACGAGGGCGAGGGGGCGACCCGCGACGCCGCGGTCGAGTGGTTCTTCGCCGCCGCGGAAGGGGGCGAGGCCGACGCGTCCGGCTGGGCCACCCGCCCGACGCTCGAAGCCGGGCTCGAGACGGTCAAGACGCTGACCCGCGACTGGGTCGCGCTGGGGCTGGGCGGCACGGTGCCGCTGCTGGCCCGCGACCAGCGCGCCCGGCTGGCGGCGCTGCCGCCGCGCGAGCCGGCCGCGTTCGCCCGGCTGCTCGGGGCCATCGGCGACGCCGAGCGGATCGCCCGCACGAACGTGAGCCCGCCGCTGGTCGCCGACCTGGTCCGCATGGCGCTCGCGCCGCCCGCCCGGTGAGCGCGCTGGCGGTCTGGCGCGGCCGGCTGCTGGTCGAGCCGGACGGCGTCACGCCGCGCCCGCTGGCCGACCCGCGCCCGGTGGTCGACCTCGCCGCGCCGGACGAAGCCGCCGCGCTGGCCGAGCTCGGCCCGGCCGCGGCCGGCGCGCGCTTCGCCCCGGTGATGACGGAGCTGGGCCGCTACGAGCCGGAGACGCGGCGGCAGGTCGTCGCCGCGCTGGCGCTGGCCAACTGGTCGCAGGGCGCGCGGTTCTGCCCGCGCTGCGGCTCCGCCCTGGATTGGGACGAGGGCGCGACGACCAAGTCGTGCGCCAACCCGGCCGGCGCGCACCGCGAGTTCCCGCGCACCGACCCGGCGATCATCGTGCTGGTGCTCGACGGCGAGCGGGCGCTGCTGGGCCGCCAGGCCGCCTGGCCCGAGTGGATGTACTCGACCCTGGCGGGCTTCGTCGAGCCCGGCGAGGCGGCCGAAGCGGCCGTCGCCCGCGAGGTGTTCGAGGAGAGCGGGGTGCGCGTGCTGCCCGGCACGGCGCGCTACGCGGGCTCCGAGCCGTGGCCGTTCCCGCGCTCGCTGATGCTGGGCTTCTACGCCCAGGCCGAGCCCGGCCAGACGCCGGTCGCCGGCGAGGAGCTCGCGGACGCGCGCTGGTTCAGCCGGGCCGAGCTGCGCGCGCTGCGCGAGCGGCAGCGCGCGGCGACGCCCCACTTCGACACGATCGCGCGCCGCCTGATGGACGGCTGGCTCGACGGTTCGGCTACAGCCAGGGCGGACGCGTGAACGCCGCGTCGGTGTAGGTCTTGGTCAGGACCAGCGCCACGTAGCCGATCGCGATCGAGCGCATCAGCGCGAACAGGAGCGATACGACGATGCCGCTCGCGGCCGGGCCGAGCAGCCCGGCGAGCAGCACCGCCAGCGCGCCGCTGGCGTAGAAGACCAGGGCCAGGGTGACGATGGTCGCCAGCGCCGCCGAGAGGGGCGCCGCGCGCACCCGCTCGACCGAAATTTGGATCGCCGCTCCGCCGGGGGCGCTGCCGGCCGCCGCGGCCGGAATCGCCCAGATCAGGAAGTAGACGATCACCGCCATCAGCAGCAAGCCCAGGCCGCCGAACAACTGCGCGACGTACTGGCCGACCGAGAGCAGCAGCGAGACGCCGATCGCCGCGAACAGGATCTCCCGCCCCTTGCGCTGCGTCTCGGTCCAGGCCGCGTCGAAGGACATGCGGCCGCGCCGCCAGGCGCCGTCGGCCATGATGCAGGCCGAGCCCAGCCCGAACAGCGCGAGCAGGAACGACAGCAGCTGCCCCAGGCCCAGCGTGGTCGAGCCGAGCACGCCGCCGCTGCCCGGCGCCAGGGCGAGGCCGATCAGGACTCCGACCACCAGCGTCAGCAGCGGCACGACGATGATGGCCGGGTTGCGGACCAGCAGCGGCAGCGCCTTGACGTAGACGGAGAGGTCCACGCCCGGAACCGGCGCGCGCCGCATGCTAGCCGGCTCGGCTCAGCGCGCGCCCGAGAGGGCGCTGCCGCAGGCGCAGGTGCGCTCGGCCGGGATCGCCTCGATCAGCTTGAAGATGGCGCCCTTCACCCGCTCGTTGTTGCTGGCGAAGAACTTCATCACCTCGGCGTGCGAGACGGGCTCGATCCCCGACTGGCCTTCCAGGCCGACGTCGTAGTCGGTGATCAGCGAGATGTTGACGTAGCACATCTCCAACTCGCGGGCCAGGTACGACTCGGGGTAGTTGGTCATGTTGATGACCTCCCAGCCCAGCGAGCTGAACCACTTGGACTCGGCGCGGGTGGAGAAGCGCGGCCCCTGGATGACGACGATCGTGCCCTTGTCGTGGGTGTCGATGTCCAGCCCGCGCAGCGCGTCGACGGCCAGCGGGCGGAGCTGCGGGCAGTACGGGTCGGCGAACGAGACGTGGGTCGTGATCGGGCCGTCGAAGATGGTGTCCTTGCGGCCGGTCGTGCGGTCGACGATCTGGTCGGCGACGACCATCGAGCCCGGCTTGACGTGCGCTTGCAGCGAGCCGCAGGCGGTCGGCCCGATGATCCGGCTGACCCCCAGCGCCTTCATCGCCCAGGCGTTGGCGCGGTAGTTGATCGACTGCGGCGGGAAGCGGTGGTCCTTGCCGTGGCGCGGCAGGAAGGCCACCTTCTTGCCGGCGATCTCGCCCAGCGCGATCTTGTCCGAGGGCAGGCCGTAGGGCGTCTCGACCCAGACCTCGCGCGGGTTCTCGATCAGCGAGTAGAAGCCGGAGCCGCCGTAGACCCCGATCTCGGCGGTTTCTTTGCTCGTGTCCATTGCGACGCGCTAGGTTAGACGGAGTCGCCGCCAGGCCTGTCGCTGGTAGTCCACGCAGGAGGCGCGGACGGGTTCGCGCACTTTGCGCGAACCCTCTAGTCCAGGAAGTCGGACGGCTTCAAGTTGTCGATGAAGCTCTTGAACTTGCCCGTGTCCTCGGGCTCGCCGGCCTTGTCGGGGACCGTCTCCTCGAGGGCGATCTTGTCGCTGACGAAGATCGGGGCTTTCATCCGCAGCGCGAGCGCGATCCCGTCGGAGGGGCGAGCGTCGATCTCCTGGACCTCGCCGTTGGTGCGCACGACGAGTTTGGCGAAGAAGGTCGAGTCCTTGATGTCGTGGACCACGACCTGTTCGAGCTTCGCTGAAAGAGCCTCGAGCAGGTTGCGCATGAGATCGTGCGAGAGCGGGCGCGGCACCGCCGTCCCTTCGAGCGCCAACGCGATCGCGGTCGCCTCGAACGGACCGATCAGGATAGGAAGGTAGCGCTTCCCTTCGAGGTCCTTGAGGATGACGACCGGGTCGTGCGTGAGGAGATCGATCCCCAGCTTGTCGACCTTCATCTGCCGCATCGCCTGATACTCCGGGGCCTCCGCGACCAACTCCTTCGGGAGCGAGCGCGCAGGCGAATCGTCCGGGTTCTCGTACGAACGCGACCCGTGGCATTGTCGTGCGGTATCGTCGGCCTTCCCAACGTGGGCAAGTCCACGATCTTCAACGCGCTCACGCGCTCGGCGCAGGCGCTGGCGGCGAACTACCCGTTCGCCACCATCGAACCCAACATCGGCGAGGTGCCGGTTCCGGACCCGCGCCTAGGCGTGCTGGCCGGAGCTGAGCAGCTCGCGCAAGATCGTCCCGGCCACGATGCGCTTCGTCGACATCGCGGGCCTCGTGCGCGGCGCGGCGAGCGGGCAAGGGCTCGGCAACGCGTTCCTCTCGCACATCCGCGAGACCGACGCGGTGGCGATGGTCGTGCGCTGCTTCGAGGACGGCAACGTGACCCACGTCGAGGGCGCGCCCGACCCGCTGCGCGACATCGAGATCATCTCGATCGAGATGGCGCTGGCTGATCTGGCCTCGCTCACCCGCCGGCGCGACAAGCTGCAGCGCGAAGTCCGGGCCAACCCCAAGGAAGCGCCCAAGCTCGCCACCCTGGACAGCCTGATCGCCGCACTCGAGGCCAACCGCCCGGCGCGCGCCTTTCCGCCCGATTCGGCCGAGATGGCGCTGGCCCGCGAGTCGTTCCTGCTCACCGCCAAGCCGATGCTCTACGTCGCCAACGTCGACGAAGCCCAGATCGGGGCTCCCGGCCCGATGGCGCAGGCCGTGTTCGCCCACGCCAAGCGCGAGAACAGCCGCGCGATCGCCTTCAACGGCAAGATCGAGTCGGAGTTCGCCGGCATGAGCGACGAGGACGAGGCGATGTTCCGGGCCGACTACGGCATCACGTCGGGCGGCCTGGACCGGCTGATCGTCGAGGCCTACGACCTGCTCGGGCTGATGACGTTCCTCACCACCGGCGAGCAAGAGACGCGGGCCTGGACGATCGAGAAGGGCACCAAGGCGCCCCAGGCGGCGGGCAAGATCCACTCCGACATCGAGCGCGGCTTCATCCGCGCCGAGTGCATCTCGTACGACGACTACGTGCAGTACAAGACGCTCGACGCGCTGCGCGCCGCCGGCAAGCTGCGCTCCGAGGGCAAGGACTACGTGATGCAGGAAGGCGACGTCGTGGAGTTCCGCTTCAACGTCTGACGCCGCCGCCCGCGGCTAGGGCAGGTTCGGGTCGCCCGTCGCGGCCCTGGGCTCGTCGGGGCTCCAGGTCGTGTAGGACAGGGCGCCGTTGCATTCCGGCCACACCGTCTTCGTGTAGTACGTCCAATCGCCGTACGCATCGAAGACCTGGTACGTGGTCATGGCGCGGGATGGATACGACACCAGGCCGCTGCTCAGCTGGCATGTCGTTTTGGCATACGTCGTGCTGCCCGTCTTGTAGCAGTAGCCGTAGCTGTCAGGGGTGCAGCCTGTTTGGACGGTTTGCTGCGCGCGGCCCTGCGGCGCTTGCAGCGGGGTGGTCGCGGGCAGCGAGCCCGGCGCCTGACCGCCGCAGGCGGCGAGTCCTAGCGCGAGCCCGGCGGCCAGCGACGCGGTGCGAAGAAAACGATTCATGAACACCCTCCGGAGATCGTGCGGTTACAGGACATCAGGGCAGGTCCGGGTCGCCGGTTGCGGCGCTGGGATCGCGGGGCGTCCACAGGTACGGCGGCGGACACGCGCTGTGGCCGTTGTTCGAGTAGGTGTAGTATCCGGCCGACGCGCCGTTGTGGAAGAGCTGGTAGTAGTCGCTCTCGATCTGGTACTCGAAACCGTGCGGTCCGCACACGCCGAAGTCTTGCTCTTGGCTCACCAGCGCCAGGCAGTAACCGTAACTGTCCGGCGTGCACGTGCTGCTGACGTGGCGGGCGACGCCGTTTGGCACCGTCTGCGGTACGGTTTGCGTGGGCGACGAGCCGCCGCTGCCGCCGCAGGCCGCCAGGGCGAACACGGCGGCGACTACGGCCGCCGTGCGCTGGACGAATCGATTCATGATGCACCTTCTCATCTGAAAGCGTGGCGTGGGTTCGCGCGCGACGATGCGCGAGTTAGGGCAGGTTGGGGTCGCCGGTCGCGGTGCGCGGGTCCTGCGGCGTCCACGTCGTGTCCGTGCCGTCGCACGTCGTTCTGACGTCCTGCGTGTACTGCCCGCTGTCGGTCGAGCCGTGGTACAGCTCGTACGTCGTCGTGTCGGTGGACGTGTGCAGCGCGAAGCCGTCGCTGGTGTAGCAGTAATAGTGGTAGTACGTGTGCGAGCCGGTGTACGCCAGGCAGTAGCCGTAGCTGTCCGGCGTGCAGGTGCTGCTCGCGTGGCGAGCGGCGCCGCTCGACGTCTGCGGCGCCTGGGCGGTGGCCGGCACGGTGCCGGAGCCGCCGCCGCCGCAGGCGCTCAACGCGAGCGCGATGACCGCGGCAGAGCACGCGGTCCCAAACGATCGATTCAAGATACACACCCTCCTGAGATCGAAGGCCGATCTCAGGCGATGGCGTTCACCGCGGGCGCCGTGCCGCCTTCGGCCGAGCGCGTGACCGTACGCACCAGCGGGGTCAGCGCGGCGAATTACGCCGTCGGGTAGACGATCGCGCCGCCGGTGGGCGGGTAGCCGCCGGTTCCGCCCATGGCCAGCTGCGCGCGCAGCTGCTTGACCTCGCGCTGGACCGGCCACTCGGTGAAGACCAGCATGAGCAGGATGATCAGGCTGCCGATGCCCGGGATCAGGATCAGCAGGGACAGCCACGGGTTGTAGCCGGTCTTTTTGAGGATCACGTAGTAGGCCGCGATCGTGAGGGCGAAAAAGACCAGCCCGACGAGCAGAAACGCTCCGCCCATGGCGGCGATCGCGGCGGTCGGGTCGGGTGTCCGGGTCGGTTTGTGCGAGCACGTTCATGGAGGCTCGCTTCGCCTAAGCGAGCGAGCGTCCCGCCGAGTTGTCAGGCAAATGGGTGCGGTTTCGACATTTGGATCACTTGACGCAAGGTCTTTGCGCTCAATGTCCTAAAGTCGCTGGACGGCTAGGAGGCCACTTTCTCGATGTCCACAGCCGTATCGGGCACCCCCGCGGTCCGCGACGTCAGCGTCTTCGGTGACGCCATCGCGTACTTCAACGAGGCGGCGGAGCTCCTCAACCTCGACCCCGGGATGCGCGCGATCCTCACCAAGCCGTCCCGCCAGATCATCTTCTCGATCCCGTTCATGCGCGACAAAGGCGGGATGGAAGTCTTCACCGGCTACCGCGTGCAGTACAACTTCGCGCGCGGGCCGTCGAAGGGCGGCATCCGCTTCCACCCCGGCGTGACGCTGGACGAGGTCACCGCGCTGGCCTTCTGGATGACCTGGAAGTGCGCCGTGGTCGACCTGCCGTTCGGCGGCGCCAAGGGCGGCGTCACCTGCGATCCCAAGACGCTCTCGATGAACGAGATCGAGCGGATCACGCGCCGCTACGCGGCCGAGCTGGTCGAGGTGATCGGGCCCGACAAAGACGTGCCCGCGCCCGACGTCAACACCACCCCGCAGCACATGGCCTGGATCATGGACACCTACTCGATGCACGTGCGCCAGAACGTGCCCGGCGTCGTGACCGGCAAGCCGGTCGAGATCGGCGGCTCGCGCGGGCGGGTCGAGGCCACCGGGCGCGGCGTCTCGATCGTCGCGCTCGACGAGATGGCGCGCCTGGGGATCGAGCCCAAGGGCGCCAAGGTCGTCATCCAGGGCTTCGGCAACGTCGGCGGCATCGCCGCGAAGATGTTCGCCGACGCGCGGCTGCAGCGTGATCGGGATCAGCGACGTCACCGGCGCCTACGTCAACGAGACCGGCATCGACATCGCCAACGCCACCGCGTACGCCCAGGAGCACGGTTCGCTCGAGGGCTTCCGGGGCGGCGACCGGATGTCGAACCAGGCCATGCTCGAGGTTCCCTGCGACGTGCTCGTCCCGGCGGCGCTCGAGAAAGTGCTCACCGTCGACAACGCCTCGCGGGTCAAGGCCAAGCTGATCGTCGAGGGCTCGAACGGGCCGACCACGCCCGAGGCGGACCACATCTTCGCCCGCAACGGGATCGTCGTCATTCCCGACATCGTCGCCAACGCGGGCGGCGTGACCGTGTCGTACTTCGAGTGGGTTCAGGACCGGCAGGGCTTCTTCTGGAAAGAGAAAGAGGTCAACGAGCGGCTGCGGGATCAGCTCATCGAGAACTTCGACGGCGTTGCGGGAGATCGCGCAGCAGCGCGGGATCACGTACCGGACCGCAGCCTATATGATTGCGATCGACCGTGTCGTGAAGAGCATGAATTTGCGCGGGACGTACGCATAGGGCTTGTGGCGTAGTCGCGGGAGCGACGCGCGGCGACTGCGGGCACGCGGCCCCGGACATCGTGTCCGGGGCCGCTCTCGTTCGCTTCGCTCTCGCGCATCCTGCGCTTCGCTCGCTCTCAACGGCCCGCCGTCGCCGCGCGTCGCTCCCGCGACATGGGCGCGGTTGGGGCGCGGTCGGGGGCGGCTTAGGCGTTAGACTCGGCGGTCGAGTTCTTGGACTTCGGAGGGTTTGCTCGGGGGGACGACTTGTTCCATCGTTGCTTCTTGGGTTTCGCCGCCGGCGGCTTCCCAGGCGGCGTAGCCGCCTTGGAGGATGCGGACGTCCTTGAAGCCGTCCTTTTCCAAGCGGGCGGCGATTTGCTGGGTGTCGTCGCTCTTGCCGTGCTCGTCGTAGAGCACGACCGGGCAGCTCCGGGGCGATCGGCAGCGCCAGGTGGCTCGGGGTGAGCAGGTCGTGCGGGCGGTAGCGGATCGCGCCGCGGATCTCGGCCTTGCCCTGGTGGTGGCCCACGTTGATGATCGTGGCGCCGTTCTGGCCCAGCGCGCGTAGTTCTTCGACCGTCGTCTCCATCGTGGGTACTCTACCCGGAGCATGAGGGAACCGAACGAGCGGATCGTCCTGGTCACCGGCGCCAACCGCGGCATCGGGCGGGCGATCGCTCGCCGGTTCCTGGCCGCCGGGGACACGGTGGTCGCGACGGTGCGCAGCGCCGACGGCGAGCGCGAGTTGCACGAGGCACGGCCGGCGAGCACGGTGAAGCATCGGCCGGTAAGCACGGTCAGGCGGGAGTGGCAGGCTCGCGGCTGGTGGTGGAGCGGTGTGACGTTCGCGAGCGGGCGCAGGTCGAGCGGCTGGCGGAGCGCGTGCGGGAGCGGTTCGGGCGGGTGGACGTGCTGGTCAACAACGCGGCGGTGTTCGAGGAGCGGGACTACGCGCTTGCGCGCGGACGAGCTCGATCCGGAGCTGCTGCGGCGCACGCTCGACGTCAACGTCGTGGGGACGGCCGCGGTGTGCGTGGCGATTCTGCCGCTGGTGCCGCGCGGGGGGCGGGTGGTCAACCTGTCGAGCGATCTGGGGCAGTTCGGCAAGCCGGGCGGGATGACGGCGACGATGGTCGCGTACTCGCTGAGCAAGGCGGCCGTGAACGCGTACACGTCGGCGCTGGCGAATGCGGTGCGCTCGCGCGGGATTTTGGTCGATAGCCTGCACCCGGGGTGGGTGCGGACGGCGATGGGCGGGGCGAACGCGCCGCTCGCGCCGGAGGACGGGGCGGAGGCGGTGTACCGGCTCGCCACCCGCGCGGCGGGCGAGACCGGACGTTTCTGGCGGGACGGGGCACCCGCGCCCTGGTAGCAGGGCGCATGCATTCCATCGTCCGCGCGTTCGCGCTCGGAACAGCCTTCGCGCTCACCGCGGCGCCCGTGCTCGCCGCCGCTCCCGCGCCCTCCGAGGAGTTTGCGCCGCTCGCGGTGACGCCGATTCGGTTCGCGCAGCGCACGCTGGCCAACGGCTTGCGGGTCGTGCTGGCGGAGGACCACCGCACGCCGACGGTCGCGATCGACGTCGGGTACGACGTCGGCGGCAAGAGCGATCCGCCCGGGCGCTCGGGCTTCGCGCACCTGTTCGAGCACTTGATGTTCAAGGGCACTTCGAACACGCAGCCCGAGTCGTGGGACCGGCTGACCGAGGACGTGGGCGGCTCGAACAACGCCTACACCTCGTACGACATCACCAACTACTACGAGACGGTGCCGGCGAACCACCTCGAGCGGCTGCTCTGGGCCGAGGCGGACCGCATGGCCAACCTGACCGTGGACGAAGCGAACTTCGTCACCGAGCGCAAGGTCGTGATCGGCGAGTACGACCAGCGCGTGCTCGCCAGCCCGTACGGGATGGTGTTCCAGCTCATCAACCAGGCGTACGCGGTGCACCCGTACCGGCGCGGGGTGATCGGCGATCCCGAGCAGCTCAACGCGGCGTCGCTGGCCGACGTGCGCGCGTTCCACACCACGTTCTACCGGCCCGACAACGCGGTGCTGGTGATCGCGGGCGACTTCGATCCCGCGCAGGCGAACGGGTGGGTCGACCGCTACTTCGGGCCGCTGCGCAAGCCCGGCGCGGCGATTCCGCGCGTGACGGCGGTCGAGCCCGCGCAGGCGCAGCCGCGCCGGGTGCGCTACGTCAGCAAGAGCGCGCCGCTGCCCGGCGCGCTGATCGCGTACCACGTTCCGGCGGCGCGCTCGGCGGACACGCCGGTGCTCTCGATCATCGACGCGCTGCTCGCGAACGGCGCGAGCGCGCGGCTGCGCACCGTGCTGGTCGACCGCGACCGCGTCGCGTCGCAGGTCTCGGTGGTCTCCGACGAGCGTCAGCAGCCCGGGCTGTTCGCGCTGTGGGCGGTCGCCAACGCGGGCAAGACGCCGCGCGATCTTGAGCCGGCGCTGCTCGCGCAGGTCGCGCGGCTGCGCGACGAGGACGTGCCGGCCGACGAGCTCGACAAGGCCAAGACGCTCGCGGTCAGCGACCTCGTGCGCGTCGCGCCAGACGCACGACAACCTGGCCCAGGCGCTCGTGCGCGCGGCGGTGATCGACGGCGATCCGGGCGCGGTCAACCGCGACGCGGCCGCCTACGCGGGCGTGACCGCCGCCGACGTGCGGCGCGTCGCGCGCGCGTACCTCACCAGCGCCAACTCGACCACCGTCGAGTACGACACCGCCGCGACCGCCGCGGCGCAAGGAGCGTCCAAGTGATCCGCCGTTGGGCCGCTGACCGGCGCGCGTTCGTCATGACCGCCGCGCTCGCGGGCGCGGTCGCCGCGTTCGCCGGCGCGAGCGCCGTGTCCGCGCAGCAGAACGTCGTGCTGCCGGGTGCGGCGTCGACCCCGCCGCCGCCCGGCCCCGAGCGCGCCGTGCGCTACCCGCTGCCGGTCCAGACCGTGCTGCCCAACGGGCTGCGCGTCGTCGCGGTGCGCGTGCCGGGCAGCGCGCTGGTCGCCGCCTCGCTGAGCGTACCCGGCGGCGCGGCCGCCGATCCGGCCGACGCGCCCGGGCGTCGCCGCGCTGACGGCCGGGCTGCTGGCGCGCGGCACGCTGCACCGCTCGGCGCGCGAGTTCGGCCTGGCGCAGGACCGCCTGGGCGCGCTGCTCGACGGGCACGCGCTGACCGAGCGCAGCGAGGTCGGGACGGAAGCGATCGCGGGCCGTTTTCCGGCGGCGCTGACGCTGCTCGCCGAAGCGGTGCGCGAACCGGCCTTCGCGGCGGACGAGATCGCGCTGGCCAAGCAGCGCGCCACCAGCGCCGCCGCGCAGCAGGCCGGTTCGCCCTCGGGGCTGGCCGCGCTGGTCGCGCAGCGGGCGCTCTTCGCGGGCGCGTTCGGGCGCCCGGTCGGCGGCACCGCGCGCACGATCGCCGGGATCGGCCGCGACGCGATCGTGGCCTACCACCGGGCGTACTACCGGCCCGGCGGAGCGCTGCTCACCATCGGCGGCGACCTTGCCGCCGAGGACGCCTTCGCGCTGGCGCGCACGGCGTTCGGTGACTGGGCGGCCGCTGATGCGGCGGCGGCGCCGGCCCTGCCGGCGGCGGCCTTCGCCAAGCCGCGCGTGATCGTGGTCGACCAGCCGTCGGCCGGGCGCAGCGCGATCGTCGTCGCCCGCCCGGCGCCGCTGCGCACCTCGCCGGACTACGCCGTCGCCACGATGGCGAACGCCGTGCTGGCGGGCTACTCCGGCCGGCTCAACAGCGAGGTGCGGATCAAGCGCGGGCTGTCGTACGGCGCCAGCTCGGTCTTGGGGGCGGGCCGCTACGCGGGCAGCACGACGGCCAGCACGCTGGTCGAGCATGCCAAGGTGCCCGAGGCGCTGGGCGTGGTGCTGGCCGCGCTCGGCTCGCTCGACGGTACGTCGGCGCCGGGCGCGGCCGAACTGGCGGCCCGGCGCACTTCGCTGCTGGGTGGGATCGCCGGCTCCGTCGAGACGACCGGCGGCCTGGTGCGCGCGGTCGCGGCGAACGCGTTCAACGGGCTCCCGCTCGACGAGCTCGACCGGCTCACCGCCGGGCTCGGCGCGGTGGACGCAAGCGCCGTCGCGCGCTTCGCGCACGGCTCGCTGGCGGTGCCGCCGACCATCGTCGTGGTCGGCGACGCGGCGAAGTTCCGCACCGCGCTCGTGGCCGCGTATCCCGATGCGGTCTTCGTCCCGGCGGCCGGGCTGGATCTGGCGACCGCGAGCCTGGGCCGCTAGGCGCGCTTGGGCCGCAGGCGCAAGGCGCTCGCCACGGTGGCGGCGCCCGCTGCTGCGCAGGCCAGCCAGAGCGCGGCCGGGGCGGCGTGGGCGACGGCCTCGTGGGCGCCCGCGCCGTTCACGACCTCGGCGCCGAACAGGCCGAACACGATCGCGACCAGCGCCGCGCCCAGCGTCTGGCCGCCGACCCGGGCCGAGGCCAGCAAGCCGGCCGCGCTGGCGCTCTTCTCGCGCGGCGCGCTGCCCATGATCTCGCGGTTGTTGGGCGACTGGAAGAAGCCGAAGCCCAGGCCGCAGACGATCCCGCGCAGCACGATGTCGAGCCCCGTCGGGTTGGGCGGCAGGGTGGCGTAGAGCGCGAGGCCGACGGTCAGCACCGACAGCCCGGCCGTGGCCAGCACGCCGACCGAGACCCGGTCCGAGAGCCGGCCCGCCAGCGGCGCCATGACCGCGATCGAGAGCGGCCACGAGGTGAGCAGCAGGCCGGACTCGAGCGGCGTGCGCCCCAGCGCCTCCTGGAAGTAGAACGGCAGCGCCACGTACGCCAGCCCTTGCGCGACGTAGGTCACCAGCGACGTCACGCCGGCGCTCGAGAAGGCCGGGATGCGGAACAGGTCGAGCGCGATCATCGGCCGCGGCAGGCTGTGCTGGCGGCGCACGAACGCCGTCGCGCAGGCCAGGCCGACGACCACCCGCGCGGCGATCGTCCAGGCCGGGTCGTGGCGGGCGAAGCCGTCCAGGCCCCAGATCGTCAGCGCGAAGCCCAGCGCGCTGGTCACGACGCTCGGGATGTCCAGCGGCCCGCCGTCGCGGTCGTCGTGCGGCAGCGCACGGTTGAGCGCGACGTTGGCCAGCCCGAACGGAATGTTGATCGCGAACAGCCACGGCCACGGCGCGACCGCCAGGATGAAGCCGCCGATCGTCGGCCCGGCCGCCGCGCTGGTCGCGACGACGAGCGTGTTGAGCCCCAGCGCACGGCCGAGCTGCGCGCGCGGAAAGACTTCGCGCAGGATCGCGGGCGAGATCGCCATGACCGCCGACGCGCCCAAGCCTTGCAGCACGCGCGCGGCGATCAGCAGCGGCAGCGTGCGCGCGAACGCGCAGCCGAGCGAACCGGCGATGAACAGCCACACCCCGACCCGGTAGATCTTGGCCGCCCCGCGCAGTTCGCCCAAGGAGGCGAACGCCAGCAGCGATGCGGTGAC
Organism: Vulcanimicrobiota bacterium; assembly: GCA_963784655.1. Taxonomy (GTDB): domain Bacteria; phylum Vulcanimicrobiota; class Vulcanimicrobiia; order Vulcanimicrobiales; family Vulcanimicrobiaceae; genus Vulcanimicrobium. The sequence continues at coordinate 37,324 of CAWASO010000001.1, read as the reverse complement.
GGCGAGCTGGAAGCCGTTGACGACCCAGATCGACGCGGTCGGCGAGGCGTGCAGGTCGCGCGCGATCGAGGGCAGCGCGGTGTTGGCGATCGACCCGTCCAGCACCGACATCGCCACCGCGATGGCCAGCGCCAGAAACGCGGTCCGCCGCCGCGCGCGCGGCAAACCGTCGGGGACGGCTTCAGCTACGATCGGGGCCGCGTTTCGAACGCCGTGTTTCGAGCTTGGCTTCGACGCTGCCGAGCCGCCCTTCGACCTTGTCGAGCCGCCCTTCGACCTTGTCGAGGCGCTCGTCGACCCCGTCGAAGCGTTTCATCGTGCGGTGGTCGAGATCGCCGATGCGCTGATGCACCTCTTTGAAGCGTTCGTTCATCTCTTTGCGGAGCGTTTCGCGCAGAGAGTCGAAGCCGGTCGTGATGGCCTCGTGGAGGTCCTTGAAGCCCGCGATGATGTGTTCGTCCGTCACGCTGCTATCAGACATGATTCGTATTGCCGCTCCGTTGCCGTCAGACGAACGCTTGTTCCGCGTGGTAGGAGCTGCGCGAGAGCGGGCTCGCGACGACCTGGACGAAGCCCTTGGTGTCGCCGAGCGCCTTGAGCCGTGCGAACTTGGCCGGCGTCACGAACTCCTCCACCTTCAGGTGGCGCTTGGTCGGCTGGAGGTACTGGCCCATGGTGAAGATGTCGACCCCGATCGCGCGCGCGTCGTCCATGGCCTGCTCGACCTCGGTCTCGGTCTCGCCCAGGCCCAGCATCAGCGAAGTCTTGGTATAGGTGACTTTGCCGGATTCCTTCGCGTGCGCGAGGATGCTGAGCGACTGGCGGTAGCCGGCGCGCCGGTCGCGGACGGTGGACTGCAGGCGCTCGACGGTCTCGAGATTGTGGGCCAGCACTTCAGGCCGCGCGTCGAGCACGATGTCGAGCGAGGCCAAGTTGCCGGCGAAGTCGCCGGTCAGGCACTCGACCTTCGCGCCGGGCGAGCTCTTGTGGATCATGCGCACGGTGTTGGCGAAGATCGCCGCGCCGAAGTCGGCCAGGTCGTCGCGGTCGACGGCGGTCAGCACGAGGTACTGCCAGCCCAGCTCGGCGACGGCCTTGGCGACCCGCTTGGGCTCGAGCCAGTCGACTTCGCCCTTGGGCGAGCCGGTCTTGACGTTGCAGAAGTGGCAGCCGCGGGTGCAGGTGTCGCCCAGGATCATGATCGTCGCCGTGCCGGCTCCCCAGCACTCGCCGATGTTGGGGCACATCGCCTCTTGGCAGACGGTGTGCAGGTCGAGCCGCTTGACCTCGTCCTTGACGTGCTCGTAGTTCTCGCCCGAGGGCAAGCGGACTTTGAGCCACTCGGGCTTGCGGCGGGGCGGTTCGGGGCTGATCAGATCGATGGTGGTCATGCGGGCTCCGGGACGGGGTTCGACGGAAACGGCAACGGTGCCCCCGGTTCGACGGCCTCGGGCACGAGCTCGACGCCGAAGGCGCCGGCCAGCGACTCCAGCAGGACGTCGCGCGCCTCGGCCCACGAGACCTCGCGCCCGAGCTGGGCGGAGAGCGAGGTGATGCCGAACTCGGGGGTGCCGCAGGGCGTGATCAGGCGGTCGTAGTCGAGCGCGGTGCAGGCGTTGAGCGCGAGGCCGTGCAGGGTGGTCATGCGCTTGACCGCCAGGCCGATCGCGCAGATCGCGTCGTTCCCGACGTAGACCCCGCGGTGCTCGCTGCGCGGGTGCGCCTCGACGCCGAACGCGCGCAGGGCATCGACGACCGCACCCTCGATCGCGTTGACCACCGGCACGACCTCGCGAAAGCGGGCCAGCTTGCGGATCGGGTAGACGACGACCTGGCCCGGGCCGTGGTAGGTGACGTCGCCACCGCGCTCGATCTCGGCCACGTCCACGCCGCGCGCGGCGAGCAGCTCGCGCGGCAGCAGCAGGTTGGCCGTCTTCGCGTTACGGCCCAGGGTGACGACCGGCTCGTGCTCGACCACGAGCCAGGTTTCGGGCACGCGCCCCTCCGCGACCGCGGCGTGGAGCGCGCGCTGGAGCTCCAGCACCGGCGCGTAGCGCCGGCGGCCGAGATCGAGCAGGCGCGCCGTCTGTGCCATCCGCTGATGAGACCACCCCGGACGGATGCGGAGTTGCCGCGCGGGCGGCATGCAGGGCGCGAACGCGAAGGGCCGCCGTGCGTTGCACGGCGACCCGCTGGGACGGCCTGTGGTCGTCGGGCTCTAGTAGCCGGTGACCTTGTCGACGCGGCCCTGGCTGGTGCCGTTCGCGCCCTCGACGACCCACAGGATCTTCGAGTTCGTGTCGTAGGCGACGCCGTTGGGGTGGCGCCAGCCGCCGCTGGGGCCCGGCACCGCGACCGGGGTCGACGACGCGCTGACCGGCGCCGCGATCTTCCAGAGCTTGTTGTTGGTGCCGTCGGCGACGAACAGGTCGCCGTTGGCGTTGGTCGTGAGCCCGTCGAACGAGCCGACGCCGGCGATCGGGAGCTGGGTGTAGCCCGGGTCGGAGGACGGGTAGACGTTCGTCACGCTCCACAGCTGCGCGGGCGTGCCGCCGTAGAAGACGCCGCCGGGCGCGGCGGTGAACACGTGCAGGCCCGGGTCGTTCGAGTTGTTGGTGTAGTGCGTGAACTGGTTGTAGTTGCCGCCGCCGGTGGTCATGAAGCCGACGTAGTCGTCAGCGCCGCCGTAGAAGCCGTTGCCTTCGCAGTAGAAGACGCCGCTCCCGCTGGAGATCACGTCGCACGGGACGGTGAGCGAGTTGCCCGCGCCGAGGTTGAACGGCGTGTTGAAGTTCTGCTGAAACAGGTTGTTGGTCGAGTACTTCGTGAAGGCCAGGTTCGTGCCGTCCGACGCGAGCTGGTCGGTGTCCATGCCGACCGCGCCGGCGTCGGTCGCGCTCACGGGGCTGCCGCCGAGCGAGACCGCTTTGCGCGAGGAGCCGTCGCCGACGAGGATATACGGTTTCGCGGGCGAGCCGGCCAGCGCGATCGCCGAGCCGGTGTTCGGGTAGCCGGTGACGTTGTAGTAGACGCTGGTGCCGGTCTGCCCGGGCAGCCCGATGACGACCGTCGTGGTCGAGGCGATCGCGAGCGGCACGGTGCCGGCGACGCCGTGCGCGTCGGTGACGGTCAGCGTGCTGGTGGCGCCGTCGACGCTGCCGCTCGCCGTCACCTTGACGTAGGCGGTCGCGTTGCCCGAACCGTCGGGGCTGACCGACGTGATCGGGTTGCCGTTCGCGTCGACCAGCGAGACGGTCTCACCGGCCGCGCTCGAGGCCGAGACCGCGACGGTGTACGCGCCGGTCGCGCCGCTTTCCGCGATCGTGACCGGAACGCCGGGGCCGTTCGGCGCGACCGCGACGTTCGCGGCGTTGCCGGCCAGGATCAGCGGAACGACGGTGAAGGTGCCGGCGCTGGTGCTCGCGCCGGGAACCCAGGCGGGCGCGCCGCCGTGGAGCGAGATCGTCGCGCTGGCGGGCGGCGCGGTGCCGGCCGCGGGCGCGGTGTACTTCACCGTCGAGGCGACGGACGGTCGAAGCGCCGGGCGTCGTGATCGGCGTGTAGGTGAAGGGCGAGGGCGAGAGCGTGTCGGTGAACGAGATCGGCGCGGCGTACGGCGCGGCGGTCGGCGTGTCGGCGCTGATGGCGCCGCCGTCGGCGTCGGCCGGGCTCAGGCTGAGCGCGACGTTGTTGCTCTGGCCCGGGGCGGCCCAGGTGTAGTAGGTGGGCTTGTCGGTCGCGACCGTGGCGACGACCGGATCGAGCTGGATCGAGAAGGTGTTGGCGGTACCGACCGAGATCGGCTCGACCGCGTCGACGGCCGAGATCGCGTTGCCGGCCGGCGCGGTCGCGCCGGGGGCCGAGGTCGCGTCGTAGGAAGCGATCTGGAACTCGTCCTGGCCGGAGGACGCGAGCGGCGCGTACACGGTGAGCGTGCAATTACGGCTGCCGTCGGGCTGCGCCGCGCACAGCGCGGAACTGGGCGAGAGATCGAACAGCTGCCAGGCCGCGCTGCCGATGCTGCCGCCGGTCGCGGCGGCGCGAATGGCCAAGCCGTCGATCGCGCCGGTGACGTAGCTCGGGCGCTTCAGCGACGCCGCGGCGATGCGCTTGCGGGCCGGGAGGTGGAATGACAGCGCTACCTTCGTGGTCCCGCTGACGGTGGTCGGCGGCTGCTGGCCCGGCGTCGCGGCTGCCGGGACGACCTTACCGCCGCCTCCGGCGCATCCCGCGAACGCCACGGCCACGGCGGCTGCCGCGATCGTCCGTAATCCGAATTGCAAACCAAACTCCTTGCAGAATGCGCGTCGTCGACACGCGTGAAGCGCCTCGCTCACACAGGGCGGGGCGCTCGCCGTGGATACTCGGCGCTCGCGCAGGCCGCCTGCGGTGGGATGCGGCCGAACGAATTGATTACCAATCTTTTACCACGACTGGGCGCGGATGCGACCGCGCGCCGCACGGTCGCTGCGCCCCGTGTGGTAGACTCGCGTTCGTGCTTTGCTCGTTCGTTTCACGGCCGGTGCTCGTTTGCGTTGCCGCGCTCGCGCTGTGCGCGTGCGGCGGTGGCGGAGGCGGCGGCAGCGTGCCGGCGCCGCTTTCCACCCCGTCGCCGCAGCCCACCGCATCACCGACGCCACCGGTGATCGCGCCCGGTACGAGCTTCGTCTCGGCGCCGGCGACCGTGCTGCTCGCCGCGGACACGCAGCTTGCACTGCCCTACGGCGGCGACTTCCCGGCCGCGCCGACGATCGAGCTGTCCGCGCTCGACGCGCCGTTCGGACCCGGGCGCGAACTTCACGGTGGTCGCGAGCAGCGCAGTGCCCGACGACATTCCGGCGCTCGCTCGCGGGCGCTCGCCCGCCGCGCTGCGGGCGACCGAATCGCTGCCGAGCACGCCGCTGTTCGTGCTCAGCGTCGTCAGCAACGTCAACGTTTCGCTCACCAGCGCACCCAAGTTTCGCTTCACGCTGCCGCAGCGCGCGCTGGTCGCGGGCGTGCAGTACTGGCTGGCGCTGTTCGACGTGAGCAACAGCGGGTTGGGCTGGCAGTACGGTTTCGAAGGGCCGGGCACGCTGGCCGGCAACGTCGTCTCGTTCGCCGGCGGCCAGCCGATCCGGTTCCCGGCCGGCTCGCGCATGATCGTGACGCTCTACGCGCTTCCGGCCGGCGTCGTGCCGCCCACCCCGCCGCCGCTGCCCTCGCCGTCACCCTCCGCGAAACCGACCGCCACGCCGTCGGCCGGGCCTTCGGGCGCACCGAGCCCGGCACCGACCTCGTCCGCCGGCTCCCGGCGCGACGCCGACGCCCGCTCCGACGCCGGGTCCGGTGCTGCTCGGGACGACGTCGATGACGTTCACCTCGGCGTTCGCGGTGCAGACATCCTCGGTCGCGCAGGCCGGCGGCGGTGGCTTCACGCTCACCTCGAGCAACCCGAGCGTCGCGACGGCCGGCGTGAACGGCGGCTTCATCGTGGTGCAGTCGGGCGCGGCCAGCGGCGGCGCGACGATCACCGTCACCGGCGCCGGCGGCCAGAAGGCCACCATCGCGGTCGCCGTCGACCTGCCGGGCAGCCCGACGTTCTCGCAGCCGACGATGAGCTTCGACGGCCTGGGCGCGACGATGACGACCACCGTCGCGCAAGCCGGCTACGGCGGCCCGTTCACCGTCGCCAGCGCCGACAAGAGCATTGCGACCGCGACGATCTCCGGCTCGACGATAACCGTCACCTCGGTCGGCGCGGGCACGACGACGATCGCCGTCACCGGCGGCAACCACCAGAGCGCGACCATCTCGGTCACCGTCACGACCTTCGCGATCGGCGTTCACTAGCGTAGTGCGGCTTACCGCGCCGGGCGACCCGAGCGGCGTATGCTGCGGGGACGAACCGGCGCTGCTGCCGGCTGTGGAGAACGACGATGATGAAGATGGTGCTGACCGCGGCGGTCGTCGCGGCGGTGTTCGCGCCCAGCGCGAGCTTCGCCGACGACACGAACGGTCGTGCGATGCCGGCGCGGGACATGATGGCGACGATGGTCTGCCGCACCGCGCGCGCCGACGAGAAGCCGACCGCGATGATGATGGGTCAGCGCACCGCGCTGGTCTGCAAGTCCGTCGCCGAGGTGATGAAGGCGCGCACGATGGGTCCGGACACGAGCAAGGCGCTCAGCTCGCAGCAAGCGGACGACGCCTGGCAGAGCTGGATCGCGAGCGTCCTAGCCGTACCGGTCACCCCGCCGTAACAGAAAGCCGCCTCCGAGGAGGCGGCTTTCGTGCGACAGTGCTTCGCTGCTCAGACCGCGGCGGGCTGTTTGGCGGGCTTGGCGTTGACGATGTGGATCGCTTTGCCGTGCATGAACTCGGCCGTGTCCATGATCGACTCCGTCAGCGTCGGGTGGGGGTGGATCGAGAGGCCGATGTCTTCGACCGTCGCGCCCATCTCGAGCGCGATCACGCCCTCGCCGATCAGCGACTCGGCTTGCGGGGCGACGATGTGCATGCCCAGCAGCAGGTCGGTCTTGGCGTCGCCGATCAGCTTGATCAGGCCGTCGGTCTCGTTCATCGTGCGCGCGCGGCCCGAGGCGATGAGGTTCATCTTGCCGACCCGGATCTCGTAGCCGGCGGCTTTGGCCTCTTCCTCGGACAGGCCGATCGTCGCGACCTCGGGGTCGGTGTAGACGCAGTTCGGGATCGCGACCGGGTCGAACGCGCTGGCGCGGTCGCCGCCGATCACCTCGGCCGCGACGACGCCTTCTTTCATCGCCTTGTGGGCCAGCATCGGCGCGCCGGTGATGTCGCCGATCGCGTAGATGCCCTCGACCTTCGTGCGGCGCTGCGCGTCGACTTCGATGAAGCCCTTGTCGGTCGTCTGCACGCCGGCCGCGGCGAGGTTGAGGGTGTCGGTGATCGGCTTGCGGCCGACCGCGACGAGCACCTGGTCGAACTCGCGCGTCTCGGGCTTCTTGTTGGTGAACTCGCCGTTGATCGTCACCTTCACCGCCTGCGGGCCGGTCTTCTCGACCGTCTCGACCTTGGTGTTGAGCGCGATCTCGATGCCCTGCTTCTTGAGGATGCGGCCCAGCGTCTTGCTGATCTCCAGGTCCGTGCCGGTGAGCAGCTGCGGCATCGCCTCGACGACGAGCACCTTGGCGCCCATGCGGGTGTAGACGGTCGCGAACTCCAGGCCGATCACGCCGCCGCCCACGATGAGCATGTTCTTGGGGATGCGCTTGATGCGCACCGCGTCGTCGGAGTTGATGATCGTGTCGCCGTCGTGCGGCCAAGCGCCGACGTTGATCGGCGCGCTGCCGGTCGCGATGACGATCGCCGGCGCGGTGTACTCGTCGGTGCTGCCGTCTTTCTTCTTGAGCGCGACCACGTTCTTGGACTTGAAGGACGCGTCGCCGTAGGCGAACTCGACGTTGTTGGCCTTGAAGAGCTGGTTCACGCCGCCGACGTTGGCCTTGACGACCTTGTCGGCGAACGCCGCCACGCCCTCGCGGTCGACCTCGGCCTTGGGCACTTTCAGCCCGAGGTCGGCGGCGTGGTCGATCTGGCGCGAGATCTCGCCCACGTGCAGGAGGGCCTTGGTCGGGATGCAGCCCCAGTTGAGGCAGACGCCCCCGACCTCGTCGCGGTCGAAGCAGACGACCTTCTTGCCGAGCTGGCCGAGACGGATGGCGGCGTGGTAGCCGCCCGGGCCGGCGCCGATGACGATCGCGTCGACGTTGTACGAAGCCATGACTGAGACAGGTTCTCCTTTGGGGGACGGTGGGCCGGTCGTCATGACCGGCACGCGAGCACGGGCGGTTTCGCTTGGCCTTCGCGCCGGGCCGCACGGCGTCCCCGGCGGCTAGGCCGGTTCGAGCACCGCGACCGGCAGCACCGCGAGGGCCTCGGCGAGCGGCAGCACGCTGCGCCCGTCGCGCTCGGCGGCCGCCACGATCCGGCCGGTCAGCACGTCACGGTAGCGCGCGGCCGCGCCGTCGGGCAGCGCCAGGGCGGTCGCACCCCAGACGTCACCCAGCGGCGACGCCTCGCCGGCCAGCGTGCGGGGCAGCCGCGGAACGACGACGAGCGCCGCGCCGCGCGCGAACGCCACGACGTGCTCGGCGCGCTCGCCCGACACGTCCAGCGGCGCGTACGCGTCGGCAGGCCAGCCGGCGGCAGCGGTGTGGCGCAGCAGCGTGGCCAGCACGTACAGCTTGATCCGGCCGTCGCGCCAGCCGGCCAGCAGCTCGGCGGCCAGCCGCTCGCGCTGCGCGGCCCCGGAGCCGGCCGCCGTGTCGTCGGCGACGGCCGCGTCGAGGGCGCGCAGCATCTCGGTGCGCGCCGCGAAGTCGACCGGGCGGCGGTTGTCGGGGTCGACCAGGCTCAGGTCCCACAGTTCGGTGCCCTGGTAGGTGTCGGGGACGCCCGGGGCGGTGGTCTTGAGCACGGCTTGGGCCAGGCTGTTGGCGACCGCGCTCGCCGCGACGCCGTGGGCGAACCCGCGCAGGTCGTCCAGGAACGCGCGCGAGCGGTGCGGGTCGAGCAGCGCGCGCACGAAGCGTTCCAGGGCGGCCTCGTAGTCGGGGTCGGGGTTGGTCCAGCTCGTGCGCAGCTTGGCCTCGCGCGCGGCCTTGAGCTGATACGCCGCGATGCGGTCGGCGAAGCCGTTCAGCGCGCCGGGGTCGAGCTCGCCGGCCGAGCAGTTCCGCCGGCCAGGCGCCGATCAGCGTCTGGTAGAGCAGGTACTCGGCCAGCGTGCTGACCGGCCCGCGGTGCTTGCGGTTCAGGCGCGACCAGCGCGCGATGGCGGCCCGCCACTCGTCGGGTATCTCGGACAGCACCGCGAGGCGCGCGCGCACGTCCTCGCCGCGCTTCATGTCGTGCGTCGCGGTGGCGAGCAGCGCGCGCGGGTGGTGCGCGGCGCGGCGCAGGTTCTGGCGGTGGAACTGCTCGACCGTGGTGCCGAAGCGGCCCGGGTCGCCGCCGACCTCGTTGAGCGCGGTCAGCCGGAGCGAGCGGTAGAAGGCGGTGTCCTCGACGCCCTTGGCGGTGACCGGCGAGGTGAGCTGCTGGAAGCGCATCGCGAAGTCGACGTACTGCTCGCGCAGCGCGTCGTCGTCCGCTTCGGTCAGCAGCACGCGGCGCAAGAACGCGTAGATCGAGCCTTCGTTGGTCGTGTCGCGCTTGCGCGCGGTCTCGATCGCGCGCTCGATGAACAGCCGGTCCGGCGGCTCGACCGTCGCGCCGGTCACGTACGTTCGGTAGATCGGGAAGGCCGCGATCGTCTCGACCAGGGCCCGGGTCAGCGCGCCCAAGGTGAAGTCGCGCGTGTGCGGGTCCTGCTGCGCGAGACGGTCGAGCCGCATCGCGAGCACGTTGCGCTCGGCCGCCAGCGCGTTGATCAGGATGAACCGCTTGGCATTGTACGCCGCCTCGGCGAACGAAGCCGTGTCGCCGGTGAAGCGGCGGTAGAGGCGGTCGAAGGCGCGCTCGCCGCGGCCGTCGACCGCCAGACCGGTGACCGCGTTCATGAACTCGTACCCGGTCGTGCCGTCGACCTGCCAGCGTTTGAGCAGCTCCTGGCCCGGGCGCGAGGATCTTCTCGACCACCAGATACATCGGCTGGCCGAGCAGCGTGGCGCGCTCGCGCAGCAGCGCGCAGTAGCCGATCGGGTCGAACAGCCCGTCGACGTGGTCCAGCCGCACGCCGTCGACGTCGCCGCGCGCGATCAGCTCGAACAGCAGCCGGTGCGCGTCGCCGAACGCGTTGGCGTTCTCCATCCGCATCGCGGCCAGGCCGTTGACGTCGAAGAAGCGGCGGTAGTTGATCTCCTCGGCGGCGACCTTCCACGAGGTCGGGCGCCAGCGCTGCGCCTCGACCACGCGCTCGATCAGCGCCTTGCCCGCGGGCGTGGTGCGCTCGGCGTCGAGCCGCTCGACCAGCGCGCGCGCGCCGGCGTCCTCGGTCTCGGCGAGCAGCCGCCGCAGCGAGGCCGCGCCGTCGCGCTTGGCGGCGCGCTCGGGCAGGCTTTCGAGCGCCGCGAACAGCGGTCCGAACGAGGCCAGCGAAGCGGGCTGCGCGCCGTCGAGCACCAGCCCGTAGCTCGGCGGCGCGAGCGGGAAGCGGTGCTCGTAGTAGCGCAGCGCGAAGCCGCCCTCGGCGTACTCCCAGCGCAGCTCGCCCGCGTCGAGGATGTCGCCGTACTGGCCGCCCAGGAACGGCAGCAGCACCTTGCCGCGCAGCTCGGCGCGCAGCGGCTTCCAGTCGATGTCGAAGTAGTCGCTGTAGTGCGACTCCTCGCCCCAGGCCAGCAGGTCGAGCCACCAGGCGTTGTCGTCGCCGCCGACGCCCATGTGGTTGGGCACGAAGTCGACGATGTGGCCCATGCCGTGCGCGCGCAGCGCGGCCACGAACGCGGCGTACTCCTCGGGCGTGCCGATCTCGGGGTTGAGCTGGTTGTGGTCGACGATGTCGTAGCCGTGCGTCGAGCCGGCCCGCGCCTTCGAGTAGGGCGACGCGTAGACGTGCGACACGCCCAGCGTCCGCCAGGTACGGGATCGAGCGCGGTCGCGTCGCTGAAGCGGAAGCCGGCGTGGAGCTGGAGCCGGTAGGTCGCGCGCGGCGTCACGAGGCGGCCGCGAGGAACCAGCCGACGCTCCACGGCGGCAGCACGCCGCCGCGCCGCGGCGGGTCGCCCAGCGCGAAGACGGGCTCGCCGTCGACCGCGTAGTCGGCTCGCACCGGCTCGGCGCCGAGGTTCGCGATCAGCGCCAAGCGGGCGCCGTCGCCGAACCGCCAGCGCACGGCGAACGCCGTCTCGCCGAACGTGTCCCAGCCCGTCGCCGTGCGCGCCGCCGGCGAGGTGCGGCACGATCGCCGCGGCGCGCAGCGCGAGCAGCTCGCGGTGCAGCGCCAGCGCGTGCGCGTGCGGCGGCTCACGCGCGCTCGTCCCAGCGCAGGATCGAGGCGCGCATCGTCGCCGGGTCCTGCGGGTCGGGGATGCGCTCGCGCGTGGCCGGATCGCTGAACGCGGCCCAGGCGGCGAACTCCTTGCGCCGGCCCTCCGTCACCGCCGCGGCCAGCTCGGGCCCGAAGTCGCTGAAGAACAGGAACGGCGTCGAGGCGGCCCACTCCTCGCCCATGAACAGCAGCGGGATCGCCGGCGCGAGCAGCAGCACGGCCGTGCCGGCGTCGCAGCGCGGCTTGCGGGGCGAGCGCGGAGATGCGCTCGCCGAAGGCGCGGTTGCCGATCTGGTCGTGGTTCTGCAGGAAGTCGACGAACGCGGTGGCTCGCCAGAGCTCGCGCTGGGCTCGCCGCGCGCCGCGCCGCCGCGGTGCTGCGACGGTTCGCCCTGGTAGGCGAAGCCCTCGGCCAGCGCGCGCGGCGCAGGTGCTGCGCGGGCGCGTCGGCGTAGTCGCGGTAGTAGCCGTCGCGCTCGCCGGTGAGCAGCACGTGGAAGGCGTGGTGCGCGTCGTCGTTCCACTGCGCGTCGTAGCGGTCGAGCAGGCCCGCCACGTTGGCGTCGTTCTCGAGCACCAGGTGGACGTGGCGGTCCGGCTCGACCGCCGCGCGCACCCGCGCCGCCAGCTCGTCGAGGAACGGCCGCGGCGAGTCGTCGCGAATCTCGTGCACCGCGTCGAAGCGCAGGCCGTCGAAGCGGTACTCGCGCAGCCAGTACAGCGCGTTCTGGATGAAGAACTCGCGCACGGTGCCGGCGCGCTCGCCGTCGACGTTGATCGCCGCGCCCCACGGCGTGTGGTGGCGCTCGGTGAAGAAGTCGCCCGCGAACAGGTGCAGGTAGTTGCCCTCGGGGCCGAAGTGGTTGTACACGCACGTCGAGCAGCACGCTCAGGCTCGCGCGCGTGCGCGGCGTCGACCAGCGCCTTGAGCTCGTCGGGCGAGCCGTAGGCGCGCTGCGGCGCGAACGGCAGCACGCCGTCGTAGCCCCAGTTGCGCTCGCCGGCCGGCTGCGCGACCGGCATCAGCTCGACCGCGGTCACGCCCAGCTCGGCCAGCTCGCCGAGCCGCGCCGCCGCGGCCGCGTAGGTGCCCTCGGGCGTGAACGTGCCGACGTGCAGCTCGTACACGACGGCCTCGTGCCAGGGGCGGCCGCGCCAGGCCGGTCTCGCGCCAGGCGTACGCGTTCGGGTCGACGACGACGCTCGCGCCGTGGGCGCCGTCGGGCTGGAAGCGCGAGGCGGGGTCCGGCACGCGCACGTCGCTGCCCGGAAAGCCGAACGCATAGCGCGAGCCGGCGTGCGCCTCGGCCACGACCCGCTCGAACCAGCCGTCCTCGCGCCGCTCGAGCGGCCGCTCGGCCCCGTCGACCACCACGTGCGCGGTGGCCTGCGCAGGCGCCCAGAGCCGGAACGCCACCCCCTCGGCGCGCAGCTCCGCGCCGAACGGCATGTGGAACGAGGTGCGAGTCACGGGCACTCCGATGCCAGCGCGTCGAGCGCGGCGGCGAGCGTTCCGCTGCCGCGCCGGCGCGCGTCGCGCACCTCGCGCAGCGCCTGGCGGACGCGGAAGAAGCGGAACAAGGCTTCGCGCTCGGCCGGGTCGGCCGGAACGGTCGGCAGGCCGGCGGCGCTGTCGAAGTAGCGCCGCAGGAACATCTCCCGGGCGCGCCCGGTGATGTCGGCCGCGGCGCTGCGCGCCTCGGCCATGTCGGTGGTGGGGTCGTGCGCCGACGCGCTGACGCTCTCGCGCGCGACCGCCTCGAACGAGCGGGTCAGCGAGGCGACGTCCTTGAGCGGCGACGACGCCTCGGCGACGGCTTCGCCGAACCCGACGAACACCGGCTGCCCGTCGACCAGCAGCACCCGCCGCAGGGTCAGCCGCCCGTGCGCGCGGCCGGTCGCCGCGCTCGACCCGCGCCGGCAGCGCGTCGAGCGCTCGCGCGACGCGCGCGCGCAGCTCGGGGTCGTCGACGCGCGTCGAGCTCGGCGTGCGCTTCGGCGCGCCAGCGCGCGAGGTCGGCTTCGCCCAGCGGCGTGGCGGCGAAGCTCGGGTCGCTGCCGGGCAGCGCCAGCGCGCGGTGCAGCGCGCACCAGCCCGTCGGCGACCATCTCCGCGCTGCGCAGGAGCCGCTCGTCCACCGTTCCGGCGTCCAGCAGCGCGCGCAGCGCGCTCTCGGCGTCGTCGGGGTGGCTGACGAAGCTCTGCGACGTCGCCGCCACCCGCGCGGAGCCGTCCTCGTCGACGTAGAGCGCGGTGCCGTAGAGCGCGGGAACGAAGCGGAAGCCGACCTCGCGCAGGTGGCGCAGGAACGCGACCGACGAGTCCTCGACCCGCGGCATCGCGCGGTGCAGCGTCACCAGCCGCTCGTCGTCGAGGATCCAGCGCTGCGCGCCCGAGGCCGAGCCCAAGCGCTGCGAGCTGGCCGCCTCGCGCGGCGCCTCGCCCTCGAGCGCGAACACCAGCTCGCGCCCGTCGCGCAGCACGGTGCCGGCCCGCATGGCGCGCTCGACGACCAGCGCCGTCGTGCCGTCGTCGCCGGCGTCGACGACCCAGCCCTCGCGCGGGCCGCTGCGCGCGCGCGCCAGCGCGTCCTCGCGCACCGGCTCGTTCCAGACGAAGCGCAGCGGGAGCGAGAGCACGCGCCGCTCGTCGCCGACGAACAGGAAGGCCAGCTCGGGGTCGAGCTCGCGGTCGGCCAGCGCGTCGCGCACCCGGCCGTGCTCCCCCGCGCCCAGCGCGCGCGGCAGGACGTCGGCGTCGATCACCGCGCGCGCCCAGCGGTCGAACGCGAGGCCCGCGCGCGGTACGACGACGGTCGGCAATTCGGGCAGTGCGCGCGCGCGGTTGGGCGCATCGGTGTTCGCCGGGTCGCGCACCAGCGAGAACCAGAAGAACCCGTACGGCGCCAGCGTGACGGTGTACGGCGCGGTGGTGAGCGGCGGGAACGCGGTCGAGCCGAGCATCTCGAACGGCGTGCGCCCGGCGAACGAGGCCAAGTCGAGCTGCACCGCCTCGGCGTTGCCGGCCAGGTTCGCGATCACCAGCACCGTCTCGTCGTCGAGCTCGCGCAGGTACGCCAGCACGTGCCGGTTGGCGGGATAGAGCAGGGTCAGGCTGCCGCGCCCGAACACCTTGGCCGCCTTGCGCACCGCGATGATGCGCCGCATCCAGTTCAGCAGCGAGCTGGGCGTCTTGGATTGCCCTTCGACGTTCACCGCGGCGTAGCCGTAGGTCGGGTCGGTGACCGGCGGCGCGTACAGCCGCACCGGCTCGGTCTCGGAGAAGCCGCCGTTGCGGTCGGGCGACCACTGCATCGGCGTGCGCACGCCGTCGCGGTCCTTGAGGAACAGGTTGTCGCCCATCCCGATCTCGTCGCCGTAGTAGATCACCGGCGTGCCGGGCATCGAGAGCAGGAGGCCGTTCATCAGCTCGATCCGGCGCCGGTCGTTCTCGAGCAGCGGCGCCAGGCGGCGGCGGATGCCGACGTTGATGCGCATGCGCGGCTCGACCGCGTAGACCTGGTTCATGCGCGCGCGCTCGCGGTCGCTGACCATCTCGAGCGTCAGCTCGTCGTGGTTGCGCAGGAAGACCGCCCACTGGCAGCCCTCGGGGATCGGCGGCGTCTGGCGCAGGATGTCGTAGATCGGGTAGCGGTCGGCGTCCGCGACGGCCAAGAACATGCGCGGCATGAGCGGGAAGTGGAAGCTCATGTGGCACTCGTCGCCGTCGCCGAAGTAGGCGTTGAGGTCCTCGGGCCACTGGTTGGCCTCGGCCAGGAAGATCCGGTCGGGGAACTCTTTCTCGAGCACGGCGCGGAGGATCTTGATCACCGCGTGCGTCTCGGGCAGGTTCTCGTTGTTGGTGCCCTCGCGCTCGCACAGGTACGGCACCGCGTCCAGCCGGAAGCCGTCGATGCCGCGCTCCGACCAGAAGCGCATCACGTCGACGATCGCGCCGAGCACCTCGGGGTTGTCGAAGTTCAGGTCCGGCTGGTGGGCGAAGAAGCGGTGCCAGAAGTACTGGCCGGCGACCGGGTCCCACGACCAGTTCGAGTGCTCGGTGTCGGTGAAGATGATGCGCGTGCCCTGGTACTGCTTGTCGTCGTCGGCCCAGACGTACCAGGCCCGTTCCGGCGAGCCGCGCGGCGCCCGCCGGGCGCGCTCGAACCAGGGGTGCTGGTCGCTGGTGTGGTTGACGACCAGCTCGGCGATGACCCGGATGCCGCGCGCGTGCGCCTCGGCGACGAGCCGCTCGACGTCCGCGAGCGTGCCGTAGGAGGGGTGCACGTCGGTGTAGCCGGCGATGTCGTAGCCGTCGTCGCGCAGCGGCGAGGGGAAGAAGGGCAGCAGCCAGAGCGCGGTGACGCCCAGCTCCGCCAGGTAGTCGAGCCGCGCGGTCAGGCCCCGGACGTCGCCGATGCCGTCGCCGTTGGAGTCCTGGAAGGCCTTGACGTGCGTCTGGTACACGACCGCGTCGCGGTACCAGAGATCATCCTGGTTGCGCAATTACGCTGCTTGCGGTTCGTACTGGGTGAGCGGTGCGGCGACGTCTTCGAGCGCCTTGTTCTCGGCGTCGACGCCGAGCACGATCTCGAAGCCGCCGCCGATCATCATCAGCACCGCGCCGATGACCCAGCCCAGCGCGATGGCCGAGGGCTGTTTGGTGCCGATCAGGTGGGCGTAGATCGGCGGCGCGATCGCGCCCCCGACCAGCGTGCCGACCGCGTACACCACGGCGATGGCGGCCGCGCGCGTCTCGAGCGGGAAGATCTCGCTCACCGTCAGATAGGCCGCGCTCGCCCCCGCGCTGGCGAAGAAGAACATCACCGACCAGCAGACGGTCAGCGTGGTGGCGGTCAAGCTGCCGTGCAGGAACAGGTAGGTGGTCAGCAAGAGCATCAGCCCGCTGACGATGTAGCAGCCCGAGATCATGATCTTGCGCCCGACCGTGTCGAAGAAGTGCCCCAGGACCAGCGCGCCCAAGAAGTTGCCGATCGCGAACGGAATGATGTACAGCCCGACGTCGCCCGCCGGCACCTTGAAGAAGGTCGTCAGCGTGAGCCCTTGGGTGAAGAACACGGCGTTGTAGAGGAACGCCTGGGTGATCATCAGCGCCAGCACCAGCACGGTGCGCTTGGGATAGGTCTTGACCATCGTCTTGACCGCGTCGAAGAACACGCTCTTGTGGAGCGAGGCGTCGAACGACAGCTTGCGGTCGCCCACCGCGGGCAAGTCGCGCCCGGTCTCTTTTTTGATCTCGTCCTCGATGCCGACCACGATCTTCTCCGCCTCGTCGCCGCGCCCGTGGGTCAGCAGCCAGCGCGGGCTCTCCGGGATGCCGTTGCGCACGAACAGCACCGCGACCGCGAGCACCACGCCCAAACCGAACGCCAGCCGCCAGCCGAGCGAGGGCGGGATGAACCTGCCGTCCAGCAGCGGGATCGAGAGCACGGAGCCGAGCAGCGTCCCGATCCACCACGAGCCGTTGATCGCGATGTCGGCCACGCCGCGCCGCGCGGACGGAATCAGCTCGTCGATGGCGGAGTTGACCGCGCTGTACTCGCCGCCGATGCCCGCGCCCGCCAGCATGCGGAAGAACGCGAAGCTCAAGAAGTCCCAAGAAAACGCGGTCAGCAGGGTGCTCACCAGATACCACACCAGCGTGATCAGGAACAGCTTCTTGCGCCCGAACTTGTCGGTCAGGTAGCCGAACACCAGCGCGCCGACGCAGGCCCCGACCAGGTAGGTCGTGGCCGCCAGCCCGGCTTGGGTGTCGCTGAGATTCAGGCCTTGCCGGGAGGTCAGCGTCGGGCCGATGGTGCCGACGATCGTGACCTCCAGCCCGTCGAGGATCCAGGTGATCCCCAAGCCGATCACGATCACCCAGTGCCATTTTGCCCAGGGTAGACGGTCGAGCCGGAACGGGATGTCGGTAGTGAGCTTTCCAGCAGCGTTGGCGGCCAACGGTCCTCCGGGTGCGAGCGAGCGGGCAGGCTTCAGAACCGTACCCACGCGAGAAGACCGAAAATCCGGCCCGAGCCGCCAAGCGGAAGAAGGCTGCAAGCAAAGCCGGTCGGACGAGATGCCGGCCGCTAGGTGACCAGCCTGGTCAAGGCCGAGGCATTCGTGGTGCCCGGCGGCTCTCTAGAGCAGCGTCCGCCTCAAATCGGCCAGCGCGTTCTTGATCTCAACCGTGAACCGCGCCGCCAATGCGCCGTCGACCACGCGGTGATCGTACGACAGGCTGAGCGGCTGAACCAGGCGCGGCACGAACGCCGACCCGTCCCACACCGGGCGCATCTCGGCCTTGCAGGCGCCCAGGATCGCCACTTCGGGAGCGTTGATGATCGGGGTGAAATACGTGCCGCCGATCGAGCCCAGCGAGCTGATCGTGAACGTCGCGCCGCTCATGTCGGCGGGCCCCAGCTTGCCCTCGCGCGCCTTGGCGCCGAGCTCCGCGGTCTCGCGCGCGATCTCGAGCAGCCCTTTCTTGTCGACGTCCTTGATCACCGGGACGACGAGCCCGTTCGGGGTGTCGGCGGCGAAACCGAGGTGATAGTACTTCTTGAGCACCAGCTCGTCGCCGTCGAGCGAGGCGTTGAGCTGCGGGTAGCGCTTGAGCGCCGCGACCGCGGCCTTCATCAGGAAGGCCAGCATCGTGACCTTGACGTCCTTGCGCTCGCCGTTGATCGCCTTGCGAAACGCTTCGAGCTCGGTCACGTCGGCGTCGTCGTTCTGGGTGACGTGCGGGATCATCACCCAGTTGCGCGCCAGCACGGGGCCGCTGATCTTCTGGATGCGGCTGAGCGGCACGCGCTCGATCTCGCCGAAGCGCGCGAAGTCGACCTTTGGCCAGGGCGGGAGGTTCAGGCCCAGACCGGTCTGCGCCGGCGCGGTAGCGGTCGCTGCGCCGTCCGTCGCGGGCGCGCTGCGCAGCGACGTCTTGACGAATGCTTGCACATCGTCGCGGGTGATGCGGCCGTTGGGTCCGCTGCCGCGCACGTGCGCCAGCTCGACGCCCAGCTCTCGCGCGAAACGCCGAATCGCGGGCGACGCGTGCACCGGCGCCCCGGTCGGTGCGGCGGTGGCCGCCGCGCTGGGCGGCGTGCCGTTCAGTGGCACGCCGTTCGCGGGTGCGGCAGGACGGCCGTTGCCGGCCGGCGGCGCGCTCGTCCCGGACGCGGCCGGTGGGGATGCGGTGGTCACGTTCGACTTCGTGCCCTGCTGGGGTTGCGCGGCGGCAGGCGCGTCGCTCGACACGCTGGCTAGGACGCTGCCCTTCGAGACGCGGTCGCCGACCTTCACCTTGACCTCGCGCACGACGCCGCCGGTCGAGGCCGGCACCTCCATCGTCGCCTTGTCGGACTCCAGGCTGACCAGCGGCGCGTCCTTCGCGATCTTGTCGCCGGGCGCGACGAGGACTTCGATGACCGGGATGTCGGCGAAGTCGCCGATGTCCGGCACGACGAGATCGACGACGGTTTCCGCCGGCTCGCCGGTCGCGACCGGGGACGGTGGCGTCTTGTCCTCCTCGGCCGCGCCCACCGCGTCGGCGACGACGCCCGCGGGATCGTTCTTCACCGGGTCAGCGGTCGCGGCCGCTACCGGCGGCGCGTCCTGCGAGAGCTGCGCGTCGGCGGACTCGAGCGTGACGATCACCGACCCTTGCGAAACTTTGTCGCCGACTTTGACCTTGATGTCTTTCACGACGCCGGCCTCCGACGCCGGGATCTCCATCGTCGCCTTGTCGGACTCGAGCGTGACCAGCGGCGCGTCCTTGGCGATCGTCTCGCCCGGCGCGACGAGCACCTCGATGACCGGGATGTCGGCGAAGCCGCCGATGTCGGGAACGGTGATCTCGATTGCTGCCATCTGCGTAACCCGCTGCTTAAACCGTGGTGGGCTCGGGCTTGGCGGGGTCGATGCCGTACTTGGCGATCGCCTCGGCGACCTTGGCGCGGTCGATCGTGCCTTCGTCGGCGAGCGCTTTGAGCGCGGCCAGCGCGATCCAGCGCCGGTCGACCTCGAAGAACCCGCGCAGCTTCGCGCGCGTGTCGCTGCGCCCGAAACCGTCCGTGCCCAGCGCGTGGAAGCGGCGCTCGACGAACGGCCGGATCTGCTCGGCGAACGTCTTGACGTAGTCGGTCGCGGCGACGACCGGCCCCTCGTGCCCGTCGAGCTGCTGCGCGACGTACGCGCGGCGCGGCTCCTCGGTGGGATGGAGCATGCTCCAGCGCACGGCGTCCTCGCCGTCGCGGTGCAGCAGGGTGAAGCTGGTCGCGCTCCACACGTCGGCGCTCACGCCGAAGTCGTCGCGCAGCAGGTCCGCCGCGGCCAGCACCTCGCGCAGGATCGAGCCGCTGCCCATCAGCTGCACGCGCGGCGCGCCCTGCGTCGCCGGACCGCCGTCGCGCAGCAGGTACATGCCGCGCAGGATACCGTCTTCGGCGCCCGCGGGCAGGGCGGGGTGGCTGTAGTTCTCGTTGAGCAGGGTGATGTAGTAATAGACGTCTTCCTGCTCGCCCAGCATGCGGCGCACGCCGTCCTGCACGATCGTTGCGACCTCGTAGGCGTAGGTCGGGTCGTACGGGATGCAGTTGGGGATGCCGGCCGCGAACAGGTGCGAGTGGCCGTCCTCGTGCTGCAAGCCCTCGCCGTTGAGCGTCGTGCGCCCCGAGGTGCCGCCGAGCAGGAAGCCGCGCGTGCGCATGTCGCCCGCCGCCCACGCCAGATCGCCGATGCGCTGGAAGCCGAACATCGAGTAGAAGATGTAGCAGGGCAGCGTCTGCACGCCGTGGGTCGAGTACGAGGTGCCCGCCGCGATCCAGGACGACATCGCACCCGCTTCGGTGATGCCTTCCTGAAGGATCTGGCCCGCTTTGTCCTCGCGGTACCACATCAGCTGCTCGGCGTCTTGCGGGCGGTAGAGCTGCCCGACGCTGGAGTAGATGCCGAGCTGGCGGAACATCCCTTCCATGCCGAACGTGCGCGATTCGTCGGCGACGATCGGCACGACGCGCGGGCCGATCTGCTTGTCGCGCAAGAGCGTCGAGAGCGAGCGCACGAAGGCCATCGTGGTCGAGATCTCGCGCTCGCCGGTCGACTCCATCAGCGCGTGGAACGCCTGGCGCGCCGGCACCGCGAGCGGCTTCTCGACGTTGCGCCGGCGGCGCGGGACGCTGCCCAGCTTGCTGACGCGCTCCTTGAGGTATTCGGCCTCGCGGCTGTCGGGCGCGGGCTTGATGAACGGAACGTTTTCGAGGTCGGTGTCGGAGATCGGGATCGAGAAGCGGTCGCGGAAGAAGCGCAGCTGCTCGACGAGCAGTTTCTTCTGCTGGTGGGCGATGTTCATGCCCTCGCCGGCCGTGCCCATGCCGTAGCCCTTGATCGTCTTGGCCAGCACCACCGTCGGCGCGCCCTTGTGCTCGGTCGCGGCCTTGTATGCGGCGTAGACCTTGTACGGGTCGTGGCCGCCCCGGTTGAGCTCCCAGATCTCATCGTCGGTCATGCGCTCGACCAGCGCCGCGGTCTCGGGGTACTTGCCGAAGAAGTGGTCGCGCACGTAGCGCCCGTCGCGCGACTTGAGCGTCTGGTAGTCGCCGTCGAGCGTCTCGGCCATCAGCTTGGCCAGCGTGCCGGTGTGGTCGGCGGCCAGCAGCGGGTCCCAGCGCGAGCCCCAGATCACCTTGAGCACGTTCCAGCCCGCGCCGCGGAACACGCCTTCGAGCTCCTGGATGATCTTGCCGTTGCCGCGCACCGGGCCGTCGAGCCGCTGCAGGTTGCAGTTGACCACGAAGATCAGGTTGTCGAGCTTCTCGCGCGAGGCCATCGCCAGCGCGGCGAGCGATTCGGGCTCGTCGATCTCGCCGTCGCCCAGGAACGCCCAGACCTTGCGCTGCGACGTATCGGCCAAGCCGCGGTCGTGCAGGTAGCGCATGTAGCGCGCCTGGTACACGGCCTGCAGCGAGCCCAGGCCCATCGACACGGTGGCGAACTGCCAGAAGTCCGGCATCAGCCAGGGGTGCGGGTACGACGTCAGGCCCTTGCCGTCGACTTCGCGGCGGAAGTTTTCGAGCTGGGCCTCGCTCAGCCGGCCTTCGATGAAGGCGCGCGCGTAGACGCCGGGCGAGGAGTGGCCCTGGAAGTAGACCAGGTCGCCGCCGTCGGCGTGCTCGGGCCCGCGCCAGAAGTGGTTGAAGCCGACGTCGTAGAGCGTCGCCGCGGACGAGAACGTCGCGACGTGGCCGCCCAGCTCGCTGTGGTCCTTCTGGGCCCGCACCACCATCGCCATCGCGTTCCAGCGCACGTAGTGGCGGATCTTGGACTCGATCGAGTCGTCGCCCGGAAAGTGCGCCTGGTTCTCGGGTGCGATCGTGTTGACGTAGGGCGTGGTCTGGGCCGCCGGAGTGCGCACGCCCCGGGTCGCGGCCCGCTCGACGATCGCCCGCACCAGCTCGCTGGCCCGGCCGGCCCCCTCGGCGTCGATCACCCCGTCGAGCGCGTCGAGCCACTCGCGCGTCTCCTGCGGGTCGGGCTGGGCGCCCGCCGGCGCGGCGGCGGGGTCGGTGTCGGGCTTGGCTTCGATGGGCGTGTCGATCATGGCGGGCTCCGGAACGGGGGAGACGCGGGATGTTCGCCATGCAGTGTAGCGTGGACCGGCAAGGCGCCCGTCCGCCATTCCGGGCGGCGAACCATCCAATGACGATCCATTCCGCTCCGCCGGCGGGATTGGATGGTCCCGAATCGGAAATGGCCGGGATGCGGACGGGGTGGTCGGAGCTCGCCGTCGAGCTCGACCGAAGCAGCATCGTGCCGATCTACCGCCAGATCTACGAGCGCCTGCGCGAGCAGATCCTGGCCGGCGCGCTGCCCGAAGGGACCCGGCTGCCGCCCGAGCGCGCGCTGGCCGAGCGGCTCGAGGTCAACCGCTCGACGGTCGTCCACGCCTATCGCGATCTGGTGGCCGACGGCCTGATGCAGCAGCGGGTCGGCTCGGGCTCCCGGGTCGCCGCGCTGGTCGAAGGCGGCCGGCCCGACCGCTCGGCCGAGGTGCCGTGGTGGGTCACCCTGCCGCCCTGGCGGGTCGGCCAGTTCCCCTCGGTGCTGGGCGAGCTGGCCGCGGCCGAGCACGGCGACCTGGTGGCCTTCGTGCAGGGCGTGCCGCCCGCCGAGCCGTCGCCGCTGGAAGACCTGGCCGCTTCGTTCGCCCGGGTCGGGGGCGACATGAAGTACGTCCTGACCTACGGCGACTCCGAGGGCTACGCGCCGCTGCGCGAAGCGATCGCGCTGCGCATGCGCGCGCGCGGCTGCGCGGTCGACCCGCGCGACGTGCTGATGCTGACCGGTTCGACGCAGGGCATCACGCTGGTCGCGCAGTCGCTGGCCGAGCCCGGCGACGAGATCGTGGTCGAAGCGCCGACCTATCCCGGCGCGCTGCAGATCTTCCAGATCGCGGGCTTGCGCGCGATCCCGGTGCCGCTCGACGACGAGGGGATGCGGGTCGACCACGTCGAGGCGATCCTGCGCACGCGAAAGCCGCGCTTCGTCTACACCATGCCCTCGATCCACAACCCGACCGGCGTCACGATGAACGCCGACCGGCGCGACCGGCTGGTGACGCTGGCGCGCCGCCACGGCGTGCCGCTGGTCGAGGACGATCCCTACGGTGCGCTCGCGCCGCCCGCCAACGCGCCGCTGCGCGCGCGCGACAGCGAGTCGGTGATCTACATCTCGTCGTTCTCCAAGACGATCGCGCCGTCGCTGCGGCTGGGCTGGCTGGTCGCGCCGCGCACGATCTACGAGCGGCTGCTGCTGCGCAAGCAGTCCTACGACATGGCTTCGTCGATGTATATCCAGGCCGGGGTGCGCGACTACCTCGAGCGCGGGTACGACGCGCACGTCGTCGCGCTGCGCGAGGACCTGCGCGAGCGCCGCGCGCTGGCCTACGCGGCGATCGAGCGGCACTGGCCCGCGCCGATGCGCGTGCTGACCGGCGGCGACGGCTACTACCTGTGGGCGACCGCGCCGCGGGAAATCCGGGCCCGCGCGCTGCTCTCGGCCGCCGAACGGCGCGGCGCGTCGTTCCTGTTCGGCGAGGCGTTCTTCCCGCAGGCCGGCGGCGACCACAATTTCCGCCTCTCGATCACGCCGGTGCCGCGCGCCGCGATCGCCGAAGGCATCCGCCGAATCGGCGACGCCGCGCGGTGACGCCTTTTCCCTCCGCGGCGCTGCTGGCGTGGTACGCGACGCACGGCCGGCGCCACCTGCCCTGGCGCGCGACGCGCGACCCGTACCGGATCGTGGTCAGCGAGTCGATGCTGCAGCAGACGCAAGTCGAGCGCGTGATCCCGCTCTACGAAGCGTTCGTGGAGCGCTGGCCCAGCTTCGCCGCGCTCGCCGCGGCCGACGCGGGCGACGTCGTGCGCGCTTGGCGCGGGCTGGGCTACAACAGCCGCGCGGTGCGGCTGCACGCGCTCGCCCGCGCGGTCGTCGAGCGGCACGGCGGCGAGCTGCCTGCGGAGACCGACGCGCTGCTGGCGCTGCCGGGGGTCGGCGCGTACACAGCCGCGGCGCTGCGCGCGTTCGCGTTCGAGCGCCCCGACGCGGCGATGGACGTCAACTTGCGCCGCGTCGTGCACCGCGTGCGCTTCGGCTTGGAACACCCGCCGCTGGCGGACGCGCGCGCGCTCGACACGCTCGCGCTCGCCGCCGTGCCCGGCGACGCGGCGCACGACTGGAACTCCGCGCTGATGGATCTCGGCGCGACGATCTGCACCGCGCGCGCGCCGAAGTGCTTGGTCTGCCCGCTGCGCGAAGCGTGCGCCGCCGCGCCGGTCGATCCGTACGAGCTGGCGGAGCGCGCGCGCGCGCACGCCAAGCGCAAACCGCCGCAAAGCGCGTTACCGTTCGAGCGCACGACGCGCTTCCTGCGCGGGCGAATCATCGACCGCTTGCGCGACGTGCCGCCGCGCCAGACGCTCGCGATCGAGGCGCTGGAGCGCGATCTGGCCGCCATCGTTCCGGCCGACCGCTTGCACGAGCTTCCCGGCATAGTGGACGCTTTGGTGCGCGACGGGATCGTGACCCGCGTCGCACACGCCGTGCGCTTGCGCTAAGCCGGCTCAGGAAAATCCGAGCGAACGCTAACCCCGCCCTCACGGGTTACGCGTTTACCGCGGCGCGACCAATGGTACGTTTCGTGCGTTCTCTCCGTGTCCGCACTTTACGCAACACACCTCTCCGATAGGACCTTCGTATGACTCTGACCCGTCTCGCTGCGCTCGTGGCAGTGCCTGCCGCTCTCTCGCTGGCCGCCTGCGGCGGCGGCTCGTCCGGTGTGCTCGGCAACAACGTCGGCACCGGCGGGCAGACCGCGAACATCCGCTTCGTGAACGGCTCGCCGGACCTGGGCAGCAACATCGACGTCTACCTGACCGCGGTCGGTGCCGCGGCGGCGTCCGCGCCTGCCGCCCCCAGCACGACCAACATGCCGTACGGTCAGCCGTCGCTCTTCGTTCAGGAGCCGACGGTCGCGTACACGGCCGTCGTTCGCGCGACCGGCGCATCGTCGAGCTCGGCCGCGCTGGCCGGCCTGTCGTGCCCGATTCCGCAGCTCTCGACCAACGCGCAAGTACACCGTGGTCGATCTCCGGCACGAACGCCGCGGGCCACACCTGCCGCCTGTTCCAGGACTTCGACTACTCGACCGGCGTGCAGTACCGCGTCCACGACGCCGCCTCGACCCTCGGCGCGTCCATCGCCTACGGTTCGACCAATCCCGGAACGCCCGCGCCGTACAGCTCGTCGAACGTCGCCACGCTGGGCATGAGCGCGACCGCGCCGGCCGCGACGTTCACCGCGGCGCAGCCCGCCGGGCCGATCCAGAACCCGACCTCCGACGTGAACTTCGTCATCGGCGCGAACACCGCCGGCGCGACGATCGCGCCGACCGATACGCTCGACGCGCGCAACCTGTTCTCGTCCGGTTCGCTGACGCAGCCGAACACCGCCGGCACGCTCAACTACCCGAGCACCGCGGGCACCTCGCTCTTCGCGATCGACTGCACCAGCGCGGCGGTCGCCTCGATGTCCGGCGTGCAGTGCAACTCGGGCGCAGCCCTGATCGGCACCTTCGACACGCTCTAGTGGATTCAGCGTTCCGCTGAATCCTTCGGGTTCGGCCTTCGGCCGAGCCGCCCGCCGTCGCTCTCGGGCTGAAGAAGACGCCGGCCGCATTCAGCGGCCGGCGTCTTCGTTTCTCGTCGTTCGTTCGTGCCGGTGTCTTAGCCGAACCAGGACGGCAGGTCGGAATAGCGCTCTTCCTTCCAGGGGTCCGCGCCGTTGTTGTAGCCGCGCACTTCCCAGAAGCCTTTCTGGTCGTGGTCGAGCAGTTCGATGCCGTGCACCCACTTGGCGCTCTTCCAGAAGTACTTCTTGGGCACGAGCAGGCGGACCGGGCCGCCGTGGATCGGCTCGATCGGCTGGCCGTCGAACTCGTACACCACCAGCACGTCGTCGCCGGTCATGTCGGCCAGCGGCAGGTTCGTGGTGTAGTCGTTGTCGGCGTGCTGCACGACGTGGGTCGCGCTCGCCAGCGGCTTGGCGCGCGCGAGCAGGTCGGCGAACTTCACCCCGACCCAGTAGGTGTTCTGCTTGGACCAGCGGGTCACGCAGTGGATGTCGCCCCGCCACTCCGTCGCCGGCATGGCCCGCAGCTCGTCGAAGCTGAGCTCGAACGGCTCCTCGACCAGGCCGAAGACGCGCAGGCGCCAGGTCGCCGGGTCGATCGGCGGGATGTCACCCACGTGCAGCACCGGGAAGCCGTCGGTCACGTGCTGGCCGGGCGGGACGGTCGGGTCCTTCTGCTTGAAGAACGGCATGCGAGCTAGGATTCGCCGTGCCCGCGCGAAGGTTCCGCTCCGTGACGATTCCGTTTCCCAAGCGCAAGGTGACCCGGGCCGTGGCGGCCGAGGAGCTCGCGATCCTCGCGCGGACCTACCCCGACGCCGTGACGGCGCTGGAGTACCGCAACCCGTTCGAGCTGCTGATCGCGGTGATCCTGAGCGCGCAGACGACCGACGTGCGGGTCAACCTGACCACCCCGGCGCTGTTCGCCCGCTACCCCGACGCGCCGGCCCTGGCCGCGGCCGATCAGGCCGACGTCGAGGTCATCGTCAAGTCGACCGGCTTCTTCCGTATGAAGGCCAAGAACATCATTAACGCCGCGCGCGGCCTGGTGGCCGAGCACGGCGGCGAGGTGCCCAGCGCCCGCGAGGCGCTCGAAGCGCTGCCCGGGGTCGGCCGCAAGACCGCCAACGTGGTGATGTCGGTGGCCTTCGAGGAGGCCGCGTTCGCGGTCGACACCCACGTCTTCCGGGTCTCGCGCCGGCTCGGGCTGACCTTGGCCACCACCCCGCGCGGGGTGGAGGACGACGTCACCAAGCTGGTGCCGCCCGAGCAGTGGCGCCACGCCCACCACTGGCTGATCCTGCACGGGCGCGAGATCTGCAAGGCCCCGGTGCCGCTGTGCGAGCGCTGCCCGGTGACGATGTGCCCGACCCGGCCGCTGGTTGCGAAAGCCTTCGCGGCCAAGCTCAAAAGCGCATCGGGCCGGGTTCGTCCAAGTGCGCCGGCCGCGGCAGACTGCGCGTCCGCGGAGATCGTCTTGAGCAGCTCCGAGCCGGTCAGCGCGTCGCGGTAGCCCGCGTCGGTCGAGAACTTCGAGAGGTTCATCAGCGCCGGAACGTCGCCGTCGACGAACTGGTACTCGCCGTCGAGCTCCGCGCCGGCGATCAGCACCGAGCTGGCGGCTCGCGTCGAGATCGAGCGCGACGCGCTTGTCGCGGAAGCGCAGGCGCAGGCGCGGCGGGTTCTCGAGCCGCACGAACGTCACGCCGGTGCGCTTGCCCAGGATCGAGTTGAGCCGCTTGGTGCCGATGGCCAGCACCTCGGCCAGCGCGTCGAAGCGCGCGGCCGCGTCGTCGCCGCGCCGGGGGGGCGCGTCGGCCGTCGCCGAATCGATCGCCGCGCCGAGGTCACGCCGGGCGCGCAGTTTCATCGCCATCGCGACGATCGGGTTGGGTTGCTCGTCGTCCATCGGGGAGTTCTCGTGATCTCTGGGTTCGTTCGTGGTCTGAGTGCGCTCGCGCTGGCGTCGCTGCTCGCGCAGCCGCTCGCCGCGCGCGCGGGCGAGTCGCTCACGATCGAGGGAATCGTCGCACGGGCGCCCGTCTCCGGTACGCCGCCGAGCGGGTTCGGCTGGGCGCCGGACGGCTCGCGCTACGTGTATTCGCTTCCCGGGGCGCGCGAGAAGGACCCCCCGGTGCTGCACGTCCACGACCAGCGCACGGGCGCGGAGCGGGTGCTGTTTGCGGCCCGCTCGGCCGCGCGCGGCTCGCGCTCGCGCGAGATCGGCCAGCTGGTGTGGTCGCCGGACGGCCGCAAGATCGCCTTTCTCGATGCCGGCACGCTGACCGTCGCGAACCCTGACGGCGGCGGCGAGACGCGCCTGGCGCGCGATGCCGACGACCCGCAGTGGTCGCCCGACGGCACGCGCCTGGCGTACGTGCGCGAGAACGACCTGTACGTCGTCGCGCTTGCGGGCGGGCACGTCACGCGCGTCACGACGGGCGGCTCGGCGACGCGCATCAACGGCGATCCCGACTGGCTCTACAGCGAGGAGCTCGACGTCGCGCACGCCTATCGCTGGTCCCCGCGCGGCGACGCGATCGCGTTCCTGAGCTTCGACGAGTCGGCGGTGACCGATTTCCCGATCCAGAACTTTCTGCCGCGCGACAACACCGTCGAGCACCAGCGCTACCCGCTGGCGGGGGAGAAGAACCCGCGCGTGATGCTGCGCCTGGCCGACGTGCGCGGTGGCGCGGTGCGCACGCTCTACGACGGCGGGCCGCGCGACGAGTACGTGCTCTCGTTCGCGTGGACGCCCGACGGGCGGGCGGTGGTCGACGAGATCCTCGACCGCGCGCAGCGCCACTTGCGCCTGGTGCGCTTTCCGCGCGCCGGCGGCGCGCCGCGCACGCTGGCGCGCGACGACGAGCCGGTCTTCGTCGACCTGCCCCCGCCGCCGCGCTTCCTGCGCGACGGGCGCTTCGCGTGGCTCTCGGACCGCGGCGGGGTGCGCGGGCTGGACCTGGTCGACCCGGCCCGCGGCACGGTCCGCCGGCTGAGCGACGCCTACGCCGTCGCCGAGCTGCTCCGGGTCGACGAGGCGGCCGGCGCGGCCTACGTCTCCGCGCGCTACCCGACCCGGCGCGAGCGCGCGCTGCTGCGCCTGCCGCTGAGCGGCGGCCCGGCCCGCAACCTGACCCCCGAGCCCGGCACGCACACGGTCGTTCTGCCCGAGCGAGGCGACGGCTTCATCGACGAGTTCTCGTCGCTGACCGCCCCGCCGCGGATCGTGCGCCGCTCGCTGCGCGGCGGCCCGGCGGTCACCGTGTTCGCGACCCCGTCGCTCGCGCGCTTCGACCTGGGCACGACCCGCGCGCTGCGGATTCCCTCGCGCTGGGGCCCGCTCGACGGGTACCTGATCGAGCCGCCCGGCTTCGACCCGCGCCAGCGCTACCCGGTGATCGTCGACGCCTACGGCGGGCCGCTCGGGGCGGCCTACGCGCTGCCCTCGGACGACCGCTGGCCGGGGCTCTACGACCACCTGCTGGCGCAACACGGCTTCCTGGTCTTCACCGTCGACGGCCCGGCCTCGCGGGTCGAGCGCAGCGCCGACGCGCGCCGCTACGCCGGCAGCATGGGCGAGATCGCGCTGGCCGGTCAGCTCGCGGGCGCCGACTGGCTGCGCCGCCGGCCCTTCGTGGACGCGAGCCGGCTGGGCCTGTTCGGCTGGAGCTACGGCGGCTACCTGACCGCGTTCGCGCTGACCCACGCCCCGGGCGTGTTCCGGTCCGGCATCGCGGGCGCGCCGGTCGCCGACTGGCGCTTCTACGACACGGCCTACACCGAGCGCTACCTGGGCCTCCCGCAGCGGGAGCGGGCGGCGTACGCGCGCACCTCGGTGCTGCCGGCGGCCGGGAACTTGCGCGGGCGGCTGCTGCTGCTCCAGGGCAGCGGCGACGACAACGTCCACCTGAGCAACTCGATCCGCCTGCTCGACGCGTTCGTGCGGGCCGGGCGGCAGGTCGACTACTTCGTCTACCCGGGAGCGCGCCACGGCGTGCGTGGGATCGCGGCCACGCGCCACCTCGACGCGAAAATGCTGCAGTGGTGGGAAACGACGCTGAAATGAACTGGGAGCGCAGCGCGACGGCGACCTCGGCCGCGCCGCCCGCGGCGGTCTGGCGGCGCCTGCTCGACGGGCGGCGCTGGGCGGACTGGAATCCGGGCGTGCAGTGGATGACCGTCGAGGGCGAGCTCGCGCCGGGCACGGTCGTCACGCTCAAGCCCAAGGGCGCGCCGCAGACCGCCTTGCGGATCGAGAGCGTCGTCGAGGCGCGCCGGCTGGCGCTGGCGGTCACGTTCGGGCCGGTCGCCACGATGCGGCTGCGCTGGGAGCTTTCCCCGGCCGGCGACGGCACGGCGCTGGCGCAGACGGTGGAGATCGGCGGCCCGCTGGCGGGCCTGCTGCTGCGCCGCGCGGCGGAGCGGATCGCGGGCGGAATGGCCGCCAGCCTGGAGCGGCTCGGCGCGCTCGCGGCGGCCGAAGCCTAGCGGAAACGAAAAAGCGCGGCCGGTGAGGGCCGCGCAATCGGTATGGATGAGAACAGAAAAATCCGTTTTATCTATCTAGAATCCTAGGGTCTGAGTGGAAGAACTACTTCTTGCCACCCTTCTTCGCGCCGGCCTTCTTCTTTGCGGCCTTCTTCTTTGCTGCCATGTTGTAAACTCACCCCCATTCATAGTCAGACTCGGGACGGCTCCGAACGGGGCCGGTCCTTGCACCGACAACGTGTGCCGGTCCCGGCGGGTTCCCTCCCGGAAGGGGTAAGACCTTCGGGACGCACGAGGCAATCGCCGCGTCAGCGTCAAGGTCCCGTCAAGGGGAGCTCAGGAGACCGGGGAAAGCCAGTCGGCCGCATGGCGATCATCCAGACCGCGCAACTCAGGAAAGTCTTTCGCTCGATCAAGCGGCGGCCCGGGATCGCCGGCGCGGCCGCCGCGCTGTTCTCGCGCGAGTACGAGGACAAGGTCGCGGTCGACGACGTCACGATGTCGCTCGAAGCGGGTGAGCTGGTCGGCTACCTCGGGCCCAACGGGGCCGGCAAGTCGACCACGATCAAGATGCTCACCGGCATCCTGGTCCCCAGCTCGGGCTCGATTCGCGTCGCGGGCATCGTGCCGCACCAGCACCGCCAGGCGAACGCGCAGAACATCGGGGTCGTGTTCGGCCAGCGCAGCCAGCTCTACTGGGATCTCCCCCTACGCGAGTCGTTCTCGCTGCTGCGCTCGATCTACGACGTCCCGCGCGACCGCTTCCGCCAGAACCTGGAGCACTTCTCGGCGATCCTCGAACTCGAGCGGTTCATGGACACGCCGGTGCGCCAGCTGTCGCTGGGCGAGCGGATGCGGGGCGACTTCGCGGCGGCGATGCTGCACGACCCCAAGATCGTCTACCTGGACGAGCCGACGATCGGCCTGGACGTGGTGGCGAAGGAAGCGATCCGCGAGTTCATCACCGAGGTCAACCGCGAGCGCGGCACGACCGTGATCCTGACCACCCACGACCTGGCCGACGTCGAGCGGCTGACCCGGCGGATCATCCTGATCGACGACGGGCGGGTGATCTTCGACGGCCCGCTGGAGCGGCTGCGGACCGAGTACGGCACGCACCGCACGCTGGTCGTCACCCTGGCCGAGTCCTGCAACGAGCTGGCCATCCCCGGGGTCGAGGTGGAGCGCCGCGAGGGCAACCTCCTGCGGCTGCGCTTCGACCGCCGCGTGCTCTCGGCCGAGGCGCTGATCCGCCGCGTGATGGACCTCTGCACGGTCAGCGACGTGTCGATCATCGAGCCCGACATCGACACGATCGTGCGCCGCATCTACCTCGAAGGCTACCACGAAGGCACGGTGGGGGCGCCGTCGTGACCGAAGCGCCGCCCCGGCCGCGCCTGCGGCTCGAGCCGTACGTCGAGTTCGCCAAGGTCGCGATGGCGCGCGAGGCGACGTACCGCTTCGACGTGTTCACCAGCATCGCGTCGCTGGTCATCCGGGTGTACCTGCTGCGGATGGTCTGGGTCGCACTCTACGCGCGCAACGCCGCGCCCGAGAACCTGCCGCTGCACTCCATCATCACCTACTCGACGGTGGCGCTGCTGATGGGCCTGGTGATGGACATCGACCAAACCCGCGCGCTCAAGGACAAGCTGCACGACGGCAGCATCGCGACCGACTTCATGAAGCCGATCGTCGTGCCGCTGTACTTCTTCGCCGACGGCACCGGCGAGGTGCTGTTCCACGCCCTCTTGATCGTGCCGTCGCTGCTGTTCGCGCTGTTCCTGGTGCACATCGACGTGCCGCCGCCGGGCGTGCTGGCCGCCTTCGGGCTGAGCTTCGTGCTGGGCTACTTCGTCGGCTTCTGCATCAACTTCATCTTGAATTGCACCGCCTTCTGGACGCTCGAGATCCACGCCGTGCAGCTCATCGTGACCTGGGTGACGGACCTCGTCGGCGGGGAGATCGTGCCGCTGCTGCTGTTCCCGGCCGGCATCCAGCAGGTCCTGATGCTGCTGCCGTTCGCGGCGATGTTCTCCACCCCGCTGCTGATCTACGTGCGGGTCATCCCGCCCGCGCACTACCTCCAGGCGCTGGCGCTGCAAGCGTTCTGGCTGGTGGTGCTGGGCGGGATCGCGACGCTGATGTGGCGCGCCGGCGCGCGCCGCGTCGTGGTGCAGGGCGGCTAGTGGATTCGCGTTCCGCGAATCCATCGCGTTCGGCCTTCGGCCGAGCCGCCCACAAGATGTGGGGGGCGTACCGCGAGTACTGGCGGATCAACGTTCTGACCACGCTGGAGTACCGCGAGAACTTCCTGCTCTGGCTGGCCTTCACGGTGATCTACCACGGCTCGGCGCTGGTCGCGCTGGCGGTGATCCTGCACAGCTTCCCGTCGATGAACGGCTGGAACTTCCGCGAGATGGCGTTTCTGTACGGGCTGTGGATGATCGGCCACGCCCTGCACAACACGCTCTTTTCCAACGTCGGCGACATCCCCGAGCACATCCGCGACGGCGAGTTCGACCGGCTGCTGGTGCGCCCGCTCGACCCGCTGTTCCAGGTGATCGTGACGCCGGGCCAGGTCTTCCCCGACGAGCTGGTGCTGGCGCTGTGCACCTTCGCGGCGGCGAGTTGGTACAGCGGCGTGCACGTCGACGCGGTGTTCGTGGTGTTCGTGCCGCTGGTCGCACTGGGTGGCGCGCTGATCGACCTCGGGCTGGACCTGATGATCGCGACGGTCGCGTTCTGGTTCGTGCGGGTCGACGCGCTGCGCTGGATCGTGCTCCAGCTCGAACAGGAGTTCACCCGCTACCCGATCGGGATCTACTCGCGCGGCGTGCGGCTGCTGCTGACCGTCGTGTTCCCGTTCGCGTTCATGAACTATTTCCCGGCGACGTTCTTCCTGCACAAGACCGAGAACGGGCTGGGCCTGGCGCCCGGGATCGGGCTGCTGACGCCGCTGATCGGCCTGGCGTTCGTGACGGTCGCGTACCTGTTCTGGCGGGTCGGCCTCAACCGCTACCAAGGAGTGGGACATTGACCGGGTTCGCCTGCGCGCTGGCGGCGGCGCGGTAGCGGGCCAGCTCGATCGCCGAGAGCGCGATCGAGGCGTTGCCGACGACGCGCACCAGCAGCTCGCGCTCCTCGGGGTCGAGGTCCAGGCCGCTCACGTTGTGGCCGTAGACCACGATCGCGCTGACCTGGCGGTCGGTGAAGATCGGCGCGGCGAAGACCAGCGGCTCGTTGGGAAACGAGCGCTGGATCAAGCGCGACTGCTTGCCCGAGAAGTTGAGCGCGCCGCGCGAGGCGCTGATGCCGCGGATCAGCTCGTCGCTGGCCGCCAGCCGCACCTGGCAGTCCGGCGGCCAGTTCTGGCTCTCGGTGAGTTGAAAGCTGCCGTCGTCACGGCGGGCCAGGATGCCGCCGAAGGAGAGCTTGAGCGCGTGCGGCGCGTCCTGTAGCAGCGCGCGGTAGACGTCCTCGGTCGTCTCGGCGTCGAGAATGTAACCGCCGATGAACTCCAGCGCGAGCCGCTGCGTGTGGCGGTCGCGGAAGACGAAGCGGTCGACCAGCTTCTGGCCCCGGTCCTGCACCTGCCCGTACAGCAGCCCGAACACGATCGAGATGGCCGAGAACACGAGGTACGTCAGGTTGAGGTTGCTGTTGTAGAGGAACGTGTACGTGATCAGCTCCTCGATCGTCCAGGCGACCGTGACGAGCGCGCCCATCACCGCCACGAACACCATGCCGCGGCTGACGACGAAATCGACGTTGAAGAACTTGTGCCTGACCACCGCGACCCAGACCGCGGCGATCGGGACGATGCTGGCCGAGAGCAGCAGCCCGTTGAACCAGAGCGGGATGCGGCTCGGGAAGAGCGCGTCCGAGGCCAGCCGGGCGACGCTGGCGAGCACGAACGATGCGGCGATCCAGGCCGCGCGGCGCCGTTCGTCGCCCCGCCCGCGCACCAGCGCGATGGCGAAGACCAGCAGCGTGAACGCGGTGACGCCGCTCGAGACGTGCTGGTAGGCATCGATGACCGCCTGCGCGGGCAGACCGGCGTACGTCAGCCGCCAATGGCCGTACGCCTGCAGCGTGCCGATCGCGAAGCCCAGCGGGGCCATGATCGCGGCGAACATCCGCTCGCGCGCCGCGTCGTCGTCGCCGTCGATGAGGCAGAACGCGAACAGCAGCAGCGCCGGCCGCGCCATGCCGCGCAGCGTCTCGTCGATCCAGGCCGGAATCGGCTGCCACGGGTTGGGGATGACGGTGTCGATGTAGGTCGACGGCGCCGCCGTCCCGAGGCAGAAGAGGAAGAAGCTGCCGGTCGCGATGCCGGGCTTGACCAGGAACAGGATCGCGCCCGCGCCGACTGCGGTCAGGAACAGCAGGATGCGCAAGATCTCGAGAAAGCGCGCCGCGGGTGATTCCGTCTGCGCGACGAGGTGCAGCACGCGCTCGCGGCCGGCCCGCTCGATCGGCAGATAGCGGTCGGGGTTGTCGTAGGTGAAGCCGACTCCGGCCAAGCCCGGCTTGCGGTCGAACGGCGTGATCCGATCGATCCGCACCCGGTCGCCGACCCGGATCAAGTCGCCCTTGCGCGGCGGCGGGCTGGCTTTAGGCGCGGCATGCTTGGCGCCGCGGTGCCCGAACCCGGGCAGGGCGAGGCGAGGCCGCGGCTTGGGAATGGCGGGCGGCGCCGAGACGACCACGCCGTTGCCGTTGGTGACGTAGCCGAACACGCTGAGCGGGTAGACGACGCGCACGAAGTCGGGCACGACCCGCCCGACCGCGATCAGAACCAGGAAGGCGACCACGCTCAGCCGGACCCACTGAGGCCGGCTGAGCGATACGCGCGGGAGCGCTGCTTCGGTCGCCACGACGTTGGGGTTCTACCCAGCGCGCCTGGCGAACGGTTGGGAACTCAGGTGGCGGCCGGGGCCTTCCACTTGCCGACCATCGAGCGCGCGATGACCAGGCGCTGGATCTGCTGCGTTCCTTCGTAGATCTGGGTGATCTTGGCGTCGCGCATCATGCGCTCGACCGGATACTCGGTCGAGTAGCCGTAGCCGCCCAGCAGCTGCACCGCGTCGACCGTCACGCTCATCGCGACGTCGCCGCACTTGAGCTTGGCCATCGCGGCCCAAGTCGTCACGTCGGCCGAGCCCTCGTCGCACTTGCGCGCGGCTTCGTAGAGCAGCAGGCGGGCCGCTTCGACCTCGGTCTTCATGTCGGCCAGCATGAACTGCAGGCCTTGCTGCTGCGAGATCGGCTTGCCGAACGCGACCCGCTGCTTGGTGTACTCGGTCGCGTAATCGAGCGCGCCCTGCGCGATGCCCAGCGCCTGCGCGGCGATGCCGGGGCGCGACTTGTCGAGCACTTTCATCGCGAGCTTGAAGCCGTCGCCTTCGGGCCCGAGCAGGTTGGCGGCGGGAACGCGGCAGTTCTCGAAGGTCAGCTCGACGGTCGGCGACCCGCGGATGCCCATTTTCTTCTCGAGCTTGCCGACCGTGAAGCCCGGCGTGCCCTTCTCGACCACGAAGGCGCTGATGCCGTTGGGCCCCTTGGTCGGATCGGTGACCGCGAAGACGGTGATCACGTCGGCCACGCTGCCGTTGGTGATCCAGATCTTGCCGCCGTCGATGACGTACTCGTCGCCGTCCCGGCGGGCCTTGGTGCGCATCGAGCCGGCCGCGTCGGAGCCGGAACCCGGTTCGGTCAGCGCGTAGGCGGCGAGCTTCTCGCCGCTGGCAAGGTCGGGCAGCCAGCGCTGCTTCTGCTCGTGGCTGCCGGCGATCATGATCGGCAGCGCGCCCAGTTCCTGGACCGCGATGATCAGCGCCGACGAGGCGCACGCCTTGGCGACTTCCTCGACCACCTTGACGTAGGTGACGAACGAGCCGCCCAGCCCGCCGTACTCGGCCGGGAAGGGGATGCCGAGCAGGTCGTTCTCGCCGAACAGGTTCTTGATGTCCCAGGCGAACTCGCCTTTTTCGTCGATCTCGGCCGCGCGCGGCTCGACGCGTTCCTTGACGAGCTGGCGGACGACGTCGAGGATCATGGCCTCTTCGTCGGACACGTCGGGACGGGGAGGTGCAATGGCCATGACTCCTCCTTCGACGCCGCCCGGAGAGGCCCCGGTCGGCCCAGGGACCGCGACCCCTGCCGGGACGTTCCGCTTCAGGGCGTTCGGAAACGCCACCAGGCGGCGCGCCGCGGCGAGCGCCAGCCCCCCGACTGCGAGCGTCGTGATGACGTTCACCGGGCGCGGTGCGTGGAAGCGGCGCCAGACGAGCCTGTCGGCGACCGCGGCGGGGCCGTGCCGGACGAGTTTCGGGTGGCGGTCACGGTGCAGGCCGACGGTTATCTCGTTGCCGACGCGCAGGAGCGCGTCCACGCGCTTGGGGTCGCGCATTTCCACCCCGAACTCGGCCAGCGGAAACACGCAGTTGGCCGTGCCGGTGCGGAGCGTCGCCAGCCCGAGCGCGTCGTGGCGGTCCACGATCGTTCCGCGGTAGCGGTCGCCGGGCGAGAGCGCGGTCGGCCGGCTTCTCGACCAGAATCGTGAGCTGCGCGCCCGCCGGTGCCGGGTCGTGCGGAAAGAACCGGCGGGTGCGAATGTGCTCGGGCGGATCGGTATGAACGCTGGGCATCCCGTGCCGCCGGGCATCCTCGGGCGAGAAAGCGATGCACCCGAACGCGTCGAGCTCGACCTCCGTGCCGTCCGGCAGCCGCGCGCGGCCGTTCGGCTTGCCGCCCACGACGACGGCCAGCACGCTGCCGTCGGCCTTGTGGTACGCGACCTCGGCGACGTCCCGGTCGAGCCGGGTCGGCGCGCCGAGATAC
This sequence comes from Vulcanimicrobiota bacterium, assembly GCA_963784655.1. GTDB lineage: Bacteria > Vulcanimicrobiota > Vulcanimicrobiia > Vulcanimicrobiales > Vulcanimicrobiaceae > Vulcanimicrobium. The sequence goes on along the minus strand of CAWASO010000001.1, from coordinate 849 downwards.
ACGCCGAAGTTCGCCCGGTGCACGGGGTCCTTCGTGCCGGGATAGCCGGTCAGCTCGCGATGGATCATGTGCTTGGGCCCCGCGGGCAGAGAACGCGGGTCCACGCAGCAGCACGACAGCACGCCCAGGACATAGGAGTTGGAATCCCGGCCCACGCGAAGAAACGGAATCTCCACCGCGAGATAGCGCTGGTCGCCGTCGTACTCGCGCTGCGCGGCGCGAACCGATTCCGCGAAGAACTCCGGGCTCAGCCCGTTCGGCGGCGCGATGATCTCGGGCTGGAAGTCCGTGATCTTGTGCTCGGCAAAGACGTCCTCAGGATAGCGGAACGGCACCAGCGCGCCGGTTCCGTTGGGATGCACGGGGCCGGCTTCGACGATCGCCGCGGTGGACGCGTCGGCGCCGGTAACGGCCAAGAACAGGTGTCCGCCGATGTCCAGCTCCCAATGCCAGCGCAGGAAGTCGAAGCCGAGCCACACGGCGCGCCGGCCGATCATGGCGACCGTATGCGGGGGCAGATCCCAGCGGTTCGGCACGACGACGTCGCACCCGTCGAGCACGGCGTGACCCTGGTCGGAACGGACTTCGACGGTCGACCCGGCGTACCGCGGGACGCGAACGTGCAATCTCATCCGAGATGCCGCGCGGTCCGCGCTAGACCGCGCTGGGAATGCGCATCGCCGGCGGCTCGACCGGCACCTGGAGCGGCGCGCCGGTCGCGGCCTTCACTTCGTCGACGGTCACGCCGGGGGCGAGCTCGCGCAGCACGAGGCCGTCGGGGGTGACCTCGATGACCGCGAGGTCGGTGATGATCTCGTGCACGACCCCTTTGCCGGTCAGCGGCAGGGT